>NZ_CP152342.1:4982500-5167195 GCF_045291395.1 Acidovorax sp. SDU_ACID1 | reverse complement strand
AGCTGACCGGGCAGCGTAGCCTTGGAGTATACATCGGTTTTTCCCTTGTTTGGAGAACTTCTCCAGGCGCCCTCCATAATTTCGAGCCATGGCACTGATTACCTTGATGGACGCCCAACTGGCTTTTGGGCATGTCGCCCTGCTGGACCACGCGGGCTTTGCGCTGGAGCCCGGCGAGCGGGTGGGATTGATCGGGCGCAATGGCGCCGGCAAGTCGTCCCTGTTGAAGATTCTGGGCGGCCTGGCCAAGCCCGACGATGGAACGCTGAGCGTGCAGCAGGGGCTGCGCACTGCTTTCGTGGCACAGGATCCGCTGCTGGCCCCGGAGGCCACGGTATTCCAGGCGGCAGCGCAGGGGCTGGCGCATGCCATGGCGCTGCGTGAGCAGTACCTGTCCGCCGCAGCGGGTGTGGACCTGGATGCACTCCAGTCGCAGATAGAAGCCTACGACGCCTGGAACTGGGAGCAGCGCGTGGAGGAGACGCTGCAGCGCCTGCACCTGGACGCGCAGGCCGTGATCGGCACACTGTCGGGCGGCACCAAGAAACGGGTGGCGCTCGCGCAAGCCCTGGTGGCGCGGCCGGACGTGCTGCTGCTCGACGAGCCTACCAACCACCTGGACCTGGACTCCATCGAGTGGCTGGAGGAACTGCTGCTGGATTTCAAGGGCGGCATCGTCACCATCACCCACGACCGCGCGTTCCTGGACCGCATCGCCACGCGCATCGTGGAGTTGGACCGGGGCCAGTTGCGCTCGTACCCGGGCAATTTCGCGCAATACGTGCTGCAAAAGGAAGAGCAGCTCGCGCAGGAGGCAGTGATCAACGCCAAGGCCGACAAGCTGCTGGCGCAGGAGGAGGTGTGGATCCGCAAGGGCGTGGAGGCGCGACGCACGCGCAGCCAAAGCCGCATCGGCCGGCTGGAGACCCTGCGCGCCAACCGCGCGGCGCGGCGCGAAGCGCTGGGCAGCGTGCGGATGGACATCGCCTCGGGCAGCCAGAACGGCTACCAGGGCAAGATCGTAGCCGAGCTGGCGCATGTGAACAAGGCGTTCGGCGAGCGCACCATCGTGCGCGACTTCAGCGCCACCATCCTGCGCGGCGACAAGGTGGGGCTGATCGGGCCCAACGGCGCCGGCAAGACCACGCTGCTGAAGATGATCCTGGGCGAGCTGGCGCCCGACAGCGGCAGTGTGCGCCGTGGGAACAACCTGCAGGTGGCGTATTTCGACCAGATGCGCCACGGCATCGACCTCGATGCGGCGCTGGAGGATTTCATCAGCCCGGGCAGCGAGTGGATCGAGATCGGCGCGCAGCGCAAGCACGTCAAGAGCTACCTGGGCGACTTCCTGTTCTCTCCGGCGCGGGCGCGCTCTCCCGTGCGCTCCCTTTCGGGCGGCGAGCGCAACCGGCTGCTGCTGGCGCGGCTGTTCGCGCGCCCGGCCAACGTGCTGGTGCTGGACGAGCCGACGAACGATCTGGACATCGACACGCTGGACTTGCTGGAGGAGCTGCTGCAGAGCTACGACGGCACGGTGTTCCTGGTGAGCCATGACCGCACCTTTCTCGACAACGTGGTGACGAGCACCATCGCCTACGAGGGCGATGGCCTGTGGCGCGAATACGAGGGCGGCGTGCAGGACTGGCTGGCCCAGTCGCAGCGCAGCCGCGCGCTGGCGGGCGCGCCAGCGGCCAAGTCCGCCCCGAAGGCGGAGCCCAAGCGGACGCAGGACAAGCTGCCGCCCATGCAGAAGAAGAAGCTGAGCTACAAGGAGCAGCGCGAGCTGGAGCAGTTGCCCGCGCAGATCGAGGCGCTGGAGACGGAGCAGCAGGCGATCCGGGGCGAGCTGGCGGACGGCAGCCTGTATGCACGCGACGGCGCCCGTGCGGCGGCGCTGCACACGCGCGATGGCGAGATCGAGGACTTGCTGATGCAGGCGCTGGAGCGCTGGGAACTGCTTTCGGCGTGATCTTCAAAAAAGAGAGCTACTTGCGCTTTTAGCACAAGGCTTTCAGCATGGAAATATGCCGAAAACCTTGCCCCGCAAGCACAAGCAGCTCCTTTTTTAGATGCGGTGGTGCAGCCGGTCGGTCGCGCCGCGCAGGCGCGCGATGAGCGCGGCAGCGATCTGCGTGAGCGGCAGCACCTCGTCGGCAGCACCGTGCGCGATGGCCTCGCGCGGCATGCCGAAGACGATGCAGCTCGCCTCGTCCTGCACGTAGTTGTAGCTCCCCGCGTCCTTCATCTCGCGCATGGCGGCCGCGCCGTCGTTGCCCATGCCGGTAAGCATGATGCCGTAGGCATTGCGCCCGACGACGGCCGCGGCGGACTTGAACAGCACCTCCACCGACGGCTTGTGCCGGTTCACGGGCGGGCCGTCGTCCACCACGGCGACGTAGTTGGCGCCGCTGCGGGCGATGTGGAACTGCTTGCCGCCCGGGGCGATGTAGGCATGGCCGGGCAGGATGCGTTCGCCGTTCACCGCTTCCTTCACGGTGATCTGGCACAGGCCGTTGAGCCGCGCCGCGAAGCTGGTGGTGAAGCCCGGCGGCATGTGCTGGGTGATGACGATGGCCGGAGAGTCGGCCGGCATGTGGACCAGCACCTCGCGGATGGCCTCGGTGCCGCCGGTGGAGGCGCCGATGCAGATCAGCTTCTCGGTGGACACCCGCCCCAGCAGGGCCGCCGTGGGCGCAGGCGCAGGCGCGGGCGCGCCGGCCGCCTCCGGATGCACGATGCTGGCGGCGCTGCGCACGGGCGCGCGGCGCACATGGGCCACCGCGGCCACGCGGATCTTGTCGACGATCTGCGTGGCCAGTTCGTTCAGGCCGCTGGCCAGACCCACGCGCGGCTTGGCCACGAAATCCACCGCGCCCAGCTCCAGCGCGCGCATGGTCACCTCGGCACCACGCTCGGTCAGCGTGGAAATCATCACCACCGGCATGGGCCGCAGGCGCATGAGGCGGCCCAGGAAGTCGATGCCATCCATGCGCGGCATTTCCACGTCGAGCGTGATCACATCCGGATTCATCTCCCGGATCATCTCGCGCGCGATCAGCGGATCGTTGGCCGTGCCTATGCACTCCATGTCGGTCTGGCGGTTGATGATCTCGGCCAGCAGGCTGCGCACCAGCGCCGAATCGTCCACCACGATCACCCGGATCTTGCGGCTCATTGCTTTCCTTGTTTCCCCTCGTTGTCGCTTCGCGCGGCCGGTCCTCAGAACAGATCGACCGACCCGCCCTTGGTGGTCCGCGCCACCGTTGCCGCATTGCCGCGCGCCACTTCCTCGGCCAGCGTCTCGGGATGGGCATGCGCCAGGCGCTTGACCATCACCTTGCCCGTCACCGGGAAGAACACCACCTTGCGCGGGTAGATGTCCATCACGTCCTCGGACACCACCGGAATGCGCTCCGTGGCCAGGTAGTTTTGCACAAAGCCGGTGTTGCGCTCGCCCACGTTGAGGGTGGTGAAGTTGTGCATGACCTGCGCGCCGCCGAAGATCTTGGCCTGCATGGTCTCGCGCCGCGCACCCAGCTTCATCATCTCGTTGATGAGCAGCTCCATGGCGTAGGAGCCGTAGCGCCCCGATGTGTCCGCGCTGTCGCCGTCGGGCAGCATGAAGTGGTTCATGCCGCCCACGCGCGAACGGGTGTCCCACAGGCAGGCCGCGATGCACGAGCCCAGCACGGTCATGATCACCAGGCTTTCCTGGGCGACGAAGTATTCGCCCGGCAGCACCTTGACGGCGTTGTGCTGGAAGTGGTGGTCGAAGAAGAAGAACGACGCCTCGCCCGGACGGCGCGCGCGCGCCTTGAGCTCCTGCAGCGACGCCGCGGGCGCCTCGGCGCGCCCGCCCGCCAGCGGGTCGGGGCCCAGGGAGGCGACGCGCGGCACGCGGCGGCGGTCCCCGGTGCTCGGAGCGGGGATGCGCGGGGGTTCAGGTCGTGCGATGCTCATGGAAGCGATACCTCAACGGTTCGGCGGCCGCACGGTCACAGCCGCTCATAGACGGTCTTTCCGCGCAGGGCGAAAAGGTCGCGGGAGTCGCTGAAATTCTCCGCATGTCCCACGAACAGCATGCCGCCCGGCTTGAGCACGCGGTGGATGCGTTCGAGCACGCGCCGCTGGGTGGGCGCATCGAAATAGATCATGACATTGCGGCAGAACACCACGTCGAAAGGTTCGCGGAACGGCCAGTCGTCCCGGATCAGGTTCACGCTCAGGAAGTCGATGGGCTTGCGCAGCTCGGGCTTGACGCGCACCAGCCCCTCGTTGGCCCCCTTGCCGCGCAGGAAGAAGCGCTGCAGGCGCTCCTGGCTCAGGCCCTTGAGGCTGTCGAGCCGGTACACGCCGCGCGAGGCGGTGGCGAGCACGCGCGAATCGATGTCGCTGGCGGCGAGCTTGAAGGGCACGCTGGCGCCCAGCGTCTCCTGCACCGTCATGACGATGGAATAGGGCTCCTCGCCTGTGGAGGCCGCGTTGCACCAGATGCTCCACGGCCCCGCGGCGCGCATGCGCAGCAGCGAGGCCAGGATCTCGAAATGGTGCTGCTCGCGGAAGAATGCCGTCAGGTTGGTGGTGAGGGCATTGACGAACTCCTGCCACTCGGGCCCGTCGTGCCCTTCCAGCCAGCCCAGGTAGTCGTTGAAGCTGGTGTGGCCCGTCTCGCGCAGGCGCCGCGAGAGGCGGCTGTAGACCATGGCGTGCTTGCCGTCGTGCAGGCTGATGCCGGCACGCTGGTAGATGAGCGCCTGCACGCGCGAGAAGTCGGCGCCGGTCCAGGCGAATTCGCGTCCCTGGCCGCCCTCGTCCTGCGGGGAGGCCTGCGCCGGCAGGGGAGAGGACGCCCGTGCGCGCATCAGACCGCCTGCGAAGCCAGCCCCATGTCCACGCCGGCCATGAGTTTTTCGATGTCGAGCAGGATGAGCATGCGCTCGCCCACCGAGCCCAGGCCGCGGATGCAGTGGGCGTCGATGGCGCTTTCGATGTCCGGCGCCGAGCGCACCTGCTCGGGCGTCAGCTCCATCACGTCGCTCACCGAGTCCACCACGATGCCGACCACGCGCTCGCGCAGGTTGAGGATGATCACCACGGTGAAGCTGTTGTACTCGGCCTGCGCGCAGTCGAAGCGCAGGCGCATGTCCACGATGGGGACGATGGTGCCGCGCAGGTTGGTCACGCCCTTGATGAAGGCCGGCGCATGCGCGATGCGCGTGGGCGGCTCATAGCCCCGGATTTCCTGGACCTTGAGGATGTCGATGCCGTATTCCTCCTGGCCCAGGCGGAACGTGAGGTATTCCCTCGCGCCGGCGGCCGCGGTGTCGGCGCCCTTGTTCATCACCACGCTCATTCCATTGCTCCCATTTCAATAGCTGCCTATGCTTTACCAGTAAGCGCTGGAGGCCTATTTTGCATATAACTTCTTCAATGGCGCGCCCGGCGCACGAGGGCGGCGGTGTCCAGGATCAGCGCCACGGTGCCGTCGCCCAGGATGGTGGCGCCGGATACGTTGGGCACCTTGCGGTAGTTGGTTTCCAGGTTCTTCACCACCACCTGGTGCTGGCCCAGCAGTTCGTCCACCAGCACGGCGACGCGGCTGCCGTCGGCCTCCACCACCACCATGATGTCATTGGGGCGCACGGCGTCGGGGCGCGGCACCTGAAAGATTTTCTCCAGCGCTACCACCGGCATGTATTCGTCGCGCACCTTCACGAGCTGCGAGCCCTGGGCCACGGTGTTCACGTCGTCGAGGTTGACCTGGAACGACTCGACCACGGACGACAGCGGCAGGATGTAGACCTCGTCGCCCACGCCCACGGACATGCCGTCCATGATGGCCAGCGTGAGCGGCAGGCGCACCGACACGCGCATGCCGTAGCCCTCGGCGGAGTCGATCTCCACCGTGCCGTTGAGCGCGGCGATGTTCTTCTTGACCACGTCCATGCCCACGCCGCGGCCGGACACGTCGGTCACCACCTCGGCGGTGGAGAAGCCCGGCGCGAAGATCAGGTTCCAGACCTCGCTGTCGGGCATGGAGTCGGACACGTCCAGGCCGCGCTCGCGCGCCTTCTTGAGGATCTTCTCGCGGTTCATGCCCTTGCCGTCGTCGCGCACCTCGATGACGATGGAGCCGCCCTGGTGCGAGGCCGACAGGGTGATGGTGCCGTGCTCGGGCTTGCCCGCCGCCAGGCGCTCGGCCGGCATCTCGATGCCGTGGTCGCAGCTGTTGCGCACCAGGTGGGTGAGCGGGTCGGTGATCTTCTCGACCAGGCTCTTGTCCAGCTCGGTCGCCTCGCCGTGGGTGACGAAGTCCACCTTCTTGCCCAGCTTGCCCGCCAGGTCGCGCAGCATGCGCGGAAAGCGGTTGAAGACGATCGACATGGGAATCATGCGGATCGACATCACCGACTCCTGCAGGTCGCGCGTGTTGCGGTCCAGGTCCGCCAGGCCGGCCAGCAGCTGCTGGTAAACGCCCGCGTCCAGGCCCCGGCTGTTCTGCGCCAGCATGGCCTGGGTGATGACCAGCTCGCCCACGAGGTTGATGAGCTGGTCCACCTTGTTGACCGCCACGCGGATGGTGGACGATTCGATAGAGGCCTGGCTCGCGGCCTTGGGCTCCCCGCCCGGCCGTGCGCCTTGGCCGGGGCCGCGCGCGGCGCGGTCGCCGGCGCAGCGGCGCCGCCTGCCACCATGTCCGCGGGCATGCCCGGCGCGCCGCTGAAGAAGCCGTAGGGCTCGGCGACGGCGGCGGCCGACAGCGCCAGCTCCTCGTGCGCCGGCTCGGCGGCAGGGGCCGCGGGCGCGCCCGCCGCGCGGATGGTCACCTGCTCCTTGGCCACGTGGAAGACGAACAGATCCAGCAGGTCGTCGTCCGACGAGGTGGTGCGCACCGCGAAGGAGCGCATGCCCGGGCGGTCGTCCGCCACGTCGCTGATGGTGCCCAGGCCGGGGATGTCGCGGAACAGCTCCTTGATGGCGTCGGCCGATTCGGGGTTGGGCAGCGGACCCACCTGGATCTCCAGCGCGCGCTCGCCGCCGGCAGCCGCGGGCGCTGCCTGCACGGGCGCAGGTGCCGCCACGGGCGCCGGGCTGGGCGCGGGCTGGGGCGCCGCCACGGGGGCGGGAGCCGGCGCCGCAGGCGCGCCGCCTGCCGCTAGCTCGCTGATGCGCCGCACCAGGTCGCTGGTGGAGACGGCCTCGCCCTGGCCGCCGGCCTGGTGGCGCGCGAGCAGGCTGCGCGAGGCGTCGGCCGATTCGAGGAGCACATCCACCATCTGCGGGACCAGCTGCAGCTCGTGCCGGCGCAGGCGGTCGAGCAGCGACTCCATCTGGTGCGTCAGCTCCGCCACGTCGGCGAAGCCGAAGGTGGCCGAGCCGCCCTTGATCGAGTGCGCGCAGCGGAAGATGCCGTTGAGCTCTTCGTCGTTGGCGGCGCTCACGTCCAGGACCAGCAGCATCTGCTCCATCTGGTCCAGGTTCTCGCCCGCTTCCTCGAAGAAGATCTGATAGAACTGACTGAGGTCGAAGTCCGCGCCTGCTCCCGCGCCTTCTTGGTAGGTGTCCGCCATTGTCCGGGGTCCTTCTTGTGCTTTTCGGTGTTCGCGTGGGGCCTCGCAGGCCCTCAGCGGATGACTTTCTGGATGACCTCGATGAGCCGCGTGGGATCGAACGGCTTGACCAGCCAGCCCGTGGCTCCCGCGCTGCGGCCGGCCTGCTTCATCTGGTCGCTGGACTCGGTGGTGAGGATGAGAATGGGGATGGTCTTGAAGCGCGGGTGCTCGCGCAGCTTGCGCGTGAGGCCGATGCCGTCCAGGCGCGGCATGTTCTGGTCGGCCAGCACCAGGTGGATGTCATGGGTCTCCGCCTTCTCCAGCGCATCCTGGCCATCCACCGCCTCCACCACGTGGTAACCGGCACCCGTGAGCGTGAACGAGACCATTTTCCGCATGGAAGGAGAATCATCGACCGCAAGAATGGACTGCATGTAAAGCTCCAAGACTTGAATATAAAAATTGAACCAGTAGCGGGCCCGCGTTCCTCAGAACAGCTCCACCGACCCCGCATCCATCTCGCTCTGGGTGACGGGATTGGGCCGCTCGGGTGCCACGCCCTCCAGCGGCGCCGCGTCCTCGCCTTCCTCCACCCCCATGGCCTCCGCGCCCAGGCGGAAGGCACAGGCCTGCAGCACCTTGGTCGTATGGGTGATGAGCTGCGTGGCCATGTCGTGGAACTGCAGCTCCGTCACGGCGCTGCGCAGCGCCGTGCGCAGGGCCGCCAGTTCGCAGGAGCCGTCCACCACCGTGTCCGTCAGCGCATCGTTGGCCTCGCCGAAGCGTTCGATGAGGTTGTCCGTGGCATGGTTGAGCAAACCTTCCAGGCGGTGCAGGTCGTGCATGGCCATGAGCAGGGAGTCCTGCAACTCGGCCGCCACCATCACGGGCACCTGTACTGCAGGGCCGCTTGGCGTGTTGAGCGTAGATTGCATCGTTTCTCCATCGCTGCAGGCTGACACCGGCACGCAAGAAAAGCCATTGCGAGGCGGCGCGCGCCACCGATGGAGCGATGATGCCCGAACGCCGCGCCCGTTCGCACCACACGACCGACCGGAGGCCACCAGGCCCCACCCGATTTGTTCCAATATGTATCCTATGATACCTACTCCCGCCGACCTTGGCGCTCAGAATAGACCCGTGCGAGTGCTGCATCTCGAGGACTCGCCCGCGGACCATGAACTGGTGCGCCTGACGCTGCGCCGCGCGGGCGTGGCGTACGCGATGCGCCATGCCGACACGCTGGCGGGCCTGCAGGAGTGGCTGGAGCGCGAGCCCTTCGACCTGATCCTCGCCGACTACCGCCTGCCGGGCTTCACCGCGCTGGATGCCTGGCACCTGGTGCAGCAGCGGCCCGGCCACCCGCCCTTCGTGCTGCTGTCCGGCGCCATCGGCGAGGCGGCGGCGGTGGACGCCATGCGCGCGGGCTTCGCCGACTACCTGCTCAAGGACGACATGGCGCGCCTGCCGCACGTGCTGGCCCGCGCCATGGAGGTGGCCGAGGCCCGCCGCGCGCGCGAGCAGGCGGCCGCTGAGCTGGTCGAGTCCGAGCAGCGCCTGGCTGCGCTGGCCGAGCACCTGCAGACCTCCATCGAGGAGGAGCGCGCGGCCATCGCGCGCGAGATCCATGACGACATCGGCGGCGCGCTCGCAGCGGTGAAGTTCGACCTAGCCTGGATCGGCCGCCACGCGCAGGAAGAGGCCTTGAGCCGCCACACGGCCACCGCCACCGAGATGCTGCAGCACGCCATCGACGCGGCGCAGCGCCTCATGATGAACCTGCGCCCGCCGGTGCTCGACGAAGGCTTGGTGGCCGCCGTGCGCTGGCTGGCCGAAACCTTCGAGCGCCGCACCGGCGTGCGCGTGAGCGTGGCCAGCAGCGGCGACACGCTCCATGTGCCGCCCGCCGTGCAGCTCGTGGCCTACCGCACGGCGCAGGAGGCGCTGACCAACGTGGGCAAGTACGCCCAGGCGCGGCAGGTGCGCATCGACCTGTCGGACCACGAGGGCGTGCTGACGCTCGAAGTGCAGGACGACGGCCAGGGCATGGCGCCCGAGGCGCTGAAAAAGCCGCGCTCCTTCGGCCTCAAGGGCCTGCAGGAGCGCGCGCGCCGCGTGGGCGGGTGGATGGACGTGAGCAGCCGGCCGGGGCATGGCACGCTGGTGGTTGTGTCCATACCGTTAGGATCGGCCGATGATTGACGTAGTGCTCTGCGACGACCACGCCGTGCTGCGCCGCGGCATCCGCGACACGCTGACCGAGTCGCCCGACATCCGCGTGACCGGCGAGGCGGGCAGCTACCCAGAGCTGCGCGAGGTGCTGCGCGGCGCCGCCTGCGACGTGCTGCTGCTCGACCTGAACCTGCCCGGCCGCAGCGGCCTGGAGGCGCTGGAGAGCCTGCGCCAGACGCACCCCGACCTGAAGGTGCTCATCGTCTCCATGTACCCCGAGGACCAGTACGCGCTGCGCTGCCTGCGTGCGGGCGCCCACGGCTACGCGAACAAGGCGGGCGATCCGCTGCAGCTCATCGCCGCGGTGAAGACGGTGATGCAGGGCCGCAAATACCTCACGCCCGAGGTGGCGCAGCTGCTGGCCGACAGCCTGGCCCAGCCCGCGCAGGAGCTGCCGCACCAGCAGCTCTCCGAGCGCGAACTGCAGACGCTGGTGAAGATCGCCTCGGGCAAGCGCCTATCGGACATCGCCGAGGAGCTGATGCTCAGCCCCAAGACCGTGAGCGTGTACCGCGCGCGCGTGCTGGACAAGCTCAAGCTGGCGAACAACGCGGAGCTGACGGTGTACGCCATCCGCAACCAGCTGGTATGAAAATCATAGCTGGTCGCGCTTTCTCACAGCCAGTCTCCAATGGTTTTCATAGAGAAACCATTGGCCGGCAAGCGCAAGCAGCTCACTTTTCTGAAACGGTCAGCGTGGCGCGAACACGTCCATGGACTGCTGCAGCAGCGTCAGCATGGGCTGCTCCAGCATCGGCAGCGTGGCCGTGATCCCCAGCATGCCCACGGTGAGCGTGACCGGGAAGCCCACGGCGTAGATGTTCATCTGCGGCGCCACGCGCGAAATGATGCCCAGGGTGAGGTTCACGAAGGTCAGCAGCGCGATCATGGGCAGCGCGATCCACAGCGCGCTCGAAAACAGTCCCGCGCCCAGCGTGTAGATCTGCATCTGCCCCGCCGCCTGCAGGAAATGGCCGTCCGCCGGAAAAGCCTCGAAGCTCTTGACCACGGCCATCAGCACCATCAGGTGGCCGTTGATGACCACGAACAGCAACATGGCGATGTTGCCGAAGAAGCGCGCCACGGCGCTCACCTGCGCGTTGCGCACCGGGTCGAAGAACGAGGCGAAGTTCAGGCCCATCTGCAGGCCGATCACCTCGCCCGCCAGCTCCACCGCCACGAACACCAGCCGCACCGCGAAGCCGATGGCCAGCCCCACGCCCACCTGCTGCAGCACGGCGCCCGCGGCCTCGCGGCCGTTGAGGCTGATGACGGGCTGCTCGGGCAGCACCGCCTGCGCACACAGCGCCACCAGGAAGGCCAGGCCGATGCGCGTGCGCACCGGAATCGCGCGCATGGAGAACACCGGCGCCGACGTGAACATGGCCAGCACGCGCAGGAAGGGCCACAGCACCGGCGAGAGCCAGGCCATGATCTGCGCCTCGGTGAAGGTGATCATCCCACGACCGTGGGAATGGCCTCGATGGTGCGGCGCAGGTAGTCCACCAGCGTGGTCAGCATCCACGGCCCGGCAATGGCGAACACCACCACGGCCGCCACCAGCTTGGGCACGAAGGCCAGCGTGGCCTCATGGATCTGCGTGACGGCCTGGAAGATGCTGACCAGCAGGCCCACGGCCATCACCGTGCCCAGCACCGGCAGGGCGACCATGAGCAGCAGGGTCAGGGCGTCGCGGCCCATGGTGAGGACGAATTGCGCGGTCATGTCAGGTCCCGAAGCTCGCCGCGAGCGAGCCGATCAAGAGGTTCCACCCATCGGCCAGCACGAACAGCATGAGCTTGAACGGCAGCGCCACGAGCACCGGCGAGAGCATCATCATCCCGAGGGACATGAGCACGCTGGAGACCACCATGTCGATGATGAGGAACGGGATGAAGACCATGAAGCCGATCTGGAACGCGGTCTTGAGCTCGCTCGTCACGAAGGCGGGCACCAGCACGCGCAGCGGCGCGGTCTCGGCCGTCACCTCGGGCGCCAGCTTGCCCAGGCGGGCGAACAGCGCGAAGTCGGACTGGCGCGTCTGCTTGAGCATGAAGGAGCGCATGGGCGCCTCGGCCTTCTCCACGGCCTGCTCGAAGCTGAGCGCGTTGGTGGTGTAGGGCACATAGGCTTCCTGGTACACCTTGTCCAGCGTGGGCCCCATGACGAACAGCGTAAGGAACAGCGACAGGCCCACCACCACCTGGTTGGGCGGCGCCTGCTGCGTGCCGATGGCCTGGCGCAGCAGCGACAGCACGATCACGATGCGCGTGAAGCCCGTCATCATGAGCAGCACCGCCGGCAGGAACGACAGGGCCGTGAAGAACAGCAGCGTCTGGATGGGCACCGAATAGCTGGTGCCCCCCGGCCCCGCGCCCACCACCAGCGGCAGCGTGCCCGGCGCCTGGCCCTGCGCCAGCGCGCCGCCCGCGCACAGCAGGGCCGCCAGGCCCGCGCAGGCCGCAAGAAGCGCGCGCCGCTCAGCCACGGGGCGGCTCCACATGGGCCGCAGCCATTTCGGAGGCCATCTCCTGCGCGAAAGAGGCAGCGGGCAGCACGTGCAGGCAGTTGATCTGCTGCGCCGTCACGCCCAGCACCAGCACCGTGCGCTGGTGCGCAGGGCCGACCTCCACGGTCACCACGCGCTGCTGCGGCCCCACGGCCACGGCCGAGAGCACGCGCGACGCGCCGCCGGGCGCCGCCAGCAGCCCCGCCTGGCGCTGCTGCAGCCGGCGGATGAGCCACGGCAGCGCCGCCAGCGCGCCGATGAACAGCACGATGAGCAGCAGCGTCTGCGTCATGCCCAGCCCCATGCCGCCGCTAGCCCCGGCTGACACGGCGCAGGCGTTCCGAAGGCGTGACCACGTCTGTCAGGCGGATGCCGAACTTGTCGTTCACCACCACCACCTCGCCCTGGGCGATGAGGTAGCCGTTGACCAGCACGTCCATGGGCTCGCCGGCCAGCGCGTCCAGCTCCACCACGGAGCCCTGGGCGAGCTGCAGGATGTACTTGATCGGCACCTTGGTGCGGCCCAGCTCCACCGAGAGCTGCACCGGGATGTCGAGCACCATGTTGATGTCGTGCACCCCCGGGTCGTTGCCCGGGGCGGCGTAGGGCCGCACGGGCTCGCCCGACAGCGGGCCGCCCTGCTCGGCGTCGATGGTCTTGTCGTCGGCGCGCTTCTGTTCTTCCAGCGCCTCGGCCCAGCCGGCAAACGGATCGTCGGCCGCGCCGCCGCCTGCCGGATCGTCGTTGTTGGATTCAGTTGACATTCTTTTCTCCCAGCCAGCTGGCGTCGCTGTTGCGCAGGCATTCCTCGATGCGGATCGCGTACTTGGCGTTGTGCGTGCCGTACTGGCACTCGAAGACCGGCACGCCCCCGATGGAGGCGCGGATGCGCGGCTCGCGGTCCAGCTCGATGAAGTCGCCCGGCTTCATGGCCAGCAGTTGCTCCACGGTGGCGTCGGCACGGGCCAGTTCGGCCACCAGGGTCACCTCGGCTGCCTGGATCTCGCGCGTGAGCACGCGCACCCAGCGGCGGTCCACCTCGATCGCATCGCCCTGCACCGACGAATACAACACGTCGCGGATGGGCTCCAGCGTGGCGTAGGGCATGCAGATGTGGATGGCGCCCGCCAGGTCGCCGATCTCCAGCTGGAACGCGGTGGACACCACGATCTCGCTGGGCGTGGCGATGTTGGCGAACTGCGGCTGCATCTCCGAGCGCTGGTAGGACAGCTCCAGCGGGTAGATGCCCTGCCAGGCCTTCTTGTATTCCTCGCAGATCACGTCCACCAGGCGGTTGATCACGCGCTGCTCGGTGGCCGAGAAGTCGCGGCCTTCGATGCGCGTCTGGAACTTGCCCACGCCGCCGTACAGCGTGTCGATGATGCCGAACACCAGCGAGGGCTCGCACACCACCAGCCCGCTGCCGCGCAGCGGCCGGATGGCCACGATGTTGAAGTTGGTCGGCACCACCAGCTCGCGCAGGAAGGCGCTGTAGCGCTGCACCGACACCGTGCCCACGGAAATCTCGGGACTGCGGCGGATGAAGTTGAACAGGCCGATGCGGAAGTTGCGCGCGAACCGCTCGTTGACGATCTCCATCGTCGGCATGCGGCCGCGGACGATGCGCTCCTGGCTGGAGATGTCGTAGTCGCGGACGGCGCCGGCATCGATCTCCTCCTGGACGGTCTTCTGGCTCTCGCCGGTGACGCCTTCCAGCAGGGCGTCGACTTCTTCCTGGGAGAGAAAGGAATCACTCATGGCACGCTCCTGGCATGGTCACTGGATGATGAAGCTGGAGAACAGCACCTGGCGTACCGGGTTGTCGTCCACGCGCGGGCGGCGCGGCTCGTCGTCCTCGTCGTCCTCGTCATCGGGATTGCGGCTGGCAGGGCGCTTGCGCGGCTTGGGCACGGTGTAGCCCAGCGGGCGCGACACCTCGCGCCGCACGTCCAGCGCCAGCTTCTCCTTGCCTTCGCGGGTCAGCAGCTCGTCGGTCGTGCGCTGCGACAGCAGCAGCAGCACGCCGCTGCGGATGCTGGGCATGTAGGCCTTCACCTGCTCGGCGGTCTTGGCATCCGCCAGCTCCAGCGTGATGCCCACCTGGGCGAAGCGGTCGCCGCCAGGGTCGGCCAGGTTGACCACCATGTTCTCGATGGGCAGGAAGGTGGGGGGTGTCTTGGACGCGGCGGACTGGCTGGCGCGCGCAGGGCGCGTGCCCTCCTCCTCGTCCGCGTGGCGGCCCGCCAGCAGCATCCAGGCCGCGGCGCCTCCCACCACCACCAGCAAGGCGACGACCGCCAGGATGACGATCAGCTTCTTGCTCTTGGCCGGTGCAGCGGTGGTCTCAGACACTTTGGGGCTTTCTGGCGCAACGGAGGCGCAAAAGGATGGGGCAGCAGGCGGGCACCGCAGGCGCACCACCGGGCTGATGGCTGATTATTGGGCGCCCCGGCGGCCGATAATAGCCAGAATAAAACCCCAAAACCATGGCTTTCAGGCGCCTGCCGGGGCAGCGCCGCCCTGCCCCGCGGCGGCTTCAGACGAAGATGTCCACCGAACGTTCGCCCGTGGCGCCTCGGCGTGCGCCTTCGGCAGGAGCCGCGGCCTGCACCGTCGCCTGGCGCCCTCCGCGCTGGCCTTCGCGCTCGCTTCCCTCGCGCGCCTGGCCGCCGCCGGCACCGGCCGTGCCCACGGTCACTCCGGCCAGGTGCAGGCCCTCGCCCCGCAGCATTTCGCGCAGCTGGGCTGCGCCGCCGTCCAGGGCCTGGCGCGCGTCGGCATGGTCGCTGCGGAAGGTCACGTGGGCCTCATCGCCCGTCAGCGACACCTTGACCTCCACCGGGCGGCCATCGCGGTCCAACGTGAGCTCGGCGTTCTGGGTCTTCTGGTGCGCCCAGTAGGCCACCTGCTCTGCCGCCTGGTCGGCGAGCAGTTCCTCGGCCGCGGCCTGCGCGGCGTCGGTGAAAGCAGCGTCGGCCTCTGCCGGCTGCGGCGCCGATGTATCCGACGCCCCCAAGCCCGCCAGATTGTCCGCACCCTGCCCCTGGGACGCCGCCTGGCCGCTGCCGGACTGCGCCATCGCGCCGGCGGGAGCGACGGCGGCAGCGGCAGCGGCTGCGGCCTGCATCTCCGCCCCCATGGAGCCGGCGGAGGGCAGCAGCTGCGCACCGTCGCGCCGCTCCGCCATGGCTTGCGGCATGGCGATCGCGGAAGAGGCGGGAGCAGCATGGGCTGCCGCCTGCGGCGCAGCCATCTCCGCCATTGCCGCACCTGCGCGAGCCAGGAGCGTGCCCACGGCACCCAGGCCTGCCCGTCCGGCTTCCTGCGGTGACGAAATTCCGATGCGCGCCGCGCTGCCGCGGCCCGTCGCAGGCGTGCTGGCGGTAGGCAGCGTGCCGTTGACACCGGCTGTTTCAAGCGTTCCGTCGAGCATGGCCGTCTCTCCGACCAAGGTGTCCAGGCCCGGCTTGGCCAGGCTGGTCCAGCGTCCCTGCAGGCCTTCGCCCCATGGGGTTGACGCCCCTTGGCGTGCCACCGGGCCATTGGCGGGCTGGGCCAGCGCCGCCAAGCGCTCTGCAAGAACGGCTCCCGGCTGCTGGCTTGCCAGCCACGCGGCCGTCTCTGCCGCTTCCACCGTTCCCGCCGGATCAGGGGCTTCCCCCTGCGGGTCGGGCAGCGCGGTGAACACCTCTTCCGCCAACCCATCCTCCTCGGCTGGCGCCGCAACCAGCCCCTCGACCTCTCCCAAGGCCGCCAGCAGCAGCGCGAAGCCGGCGCCCTGCGCCGCCGCGTGCTGCGCGCCATCCTGGCCTGCTGCGGACTTGGCCCCGGCGCCGCGCGCTGCGCGCGCTTCATGGGTGCCGTGCTGGCCCGGGGAAGAAATGCGGTTCTGTTCCATGGTCATTGCTCCTGATGCGTTTCCCCCATGCCCGCACGGCCCATGCGGCCAAAGAGCAGGGAGGCACGCTCGTCGGTTTCCTTTTGTTCACGGCGCTGCTGCTGCAATTCCAGCGCGCGGCGGCGGTGCTCCAGCGCCTTGCGCAGGCTGGACAGGCGCAGTTCGGCCTCCAGCAGCGCCTGTGCGGCCTTCTCCACGCGCTGCTCCTGCCCGCCCACCACGCCGGTCTGCAGGCCGATGGCGTGCTCCAGGCGGCCCATGAAGTGGTAGTGGTGGAACATCACCTCGGGCTGCACGGCCGTGTCGGCGCGCATGCCCCAGCGCCCCTGCGTCTCGGCGGCATAGCCTTCGAGCTGGTCGAGCTGCGCCTGCGCGGCTTCGCGCGCACCGCGCACGTCCTGCAGGGTCTGGCGGGCCGCGTCGCGGCGGCGCTCGGCCATCTCGACCGCGACCAGGAAGGCGTTCAATGAGGCCATGGCGCCCTTGCCTCCGTCAGCCCGCAGGCTCCAGGGCCGCGTCCATGGCCTCGATGCTCGATTCCATCGGCGCGGCCTCGAACATGTCCTGCTGCAGGAAGGCCTCCATGCCGGGCTGCAGGCGGATCGCTTCGTCGAGCTGCGGGTCGGAGCCGCTCATGTAGGCGCCCACCTGGATCAGGTCGCGGCTCTTCTGGTAGCGCGAATAGAGCGCGCGGAAGCGCCGCGCCAGGTCGAAGTGCTCGCGCTGCACCACGTTGTGCATGACGCGCGAGGCCGACTGCTCGATATCGATGGCCGGGTAGTGCCCACTCTCGGCCAACGCTCGCGAGAGCACGATGTGCCCGTCCAGAATGGCGCGCGCCGCATCGGCGATCGGGTCCTGTTGGTCGTCGCCCTCGGACAGCACGGTGTAGAACGCGGTGATCGAGCCCACGCCGTTCAACCCGTTGCCGCTGCGCTCCACGAGCGCGGGCAGCTTGGCGAAGCAGCTCGGCGGGTAGCCCTTGGTGGCCGGCGGCTCGCCGATGGCCAGGGCGATCTCGCGCTGCGCCATGGCGTAGCGGGTGAGCGAGTCCATGAGCAGCAGCACGTGCCGCCCCTGGTCGCGGAAATGCTCGGCGATGGCCGTGGCGTAGGCCGCACCCTGCATGCGCAGGAGCGGCGGCGCGTCGGCCGGCGCGGCCACGACCACGGCGCGGCCGCGGTCGCTCTCGCCCAGGATGTCTTCCACGAACTCCTTGACCTCGCGGCCGCGCTCGCCGATGAGGCCGACCACGATCACGTCGGCCTGGGTGTAGCGCGCCATCATGCCCAGCAGCACGCTCTTGCCCACGCCGGAGCCCGCGAACAGTCCCAGGCGCTGGCCCCGGCCCACGGTGAGCAGCGCGTTGATGGCGCGCACGCCGGTGTCGAGCGGCTCGCGCACCGGGTCGCGCTCCATGGCGTTGATGGGACTGCGGTCCAGCGGTTCGGCGCTCACCTGCGCAAGCGGGCCGCCATGGTCCAGCGGCTGGCCCTGCGAATCCACCACGCGCCCCAGCAGGCCGTCGCCCACCGGCAGGCGCAGCACGCCCGCGCCCGATGCCGTGCCCGCGGCCGGCCCGCCGCCCAGGCGCAGCGGGGGCACATAGGCCTCCGCCGGCGTGACGCTGGCACCGCTGGACAGGCCATGGATGTCGCCCGCGGGCATCAGGAAGGCCTTGTCGCCCGCGAAGCCCACCACCTCGGCCAGCACCGGCTCCTGCCCGTCCATGCGCACCTGGCACTGCGAGCCCACGGGCACGCGCAAGCCGGCGGCCTCCAGCACCAGACCGGTCAGGCGGGTGAGCGTGCCGCGCGACTCCAGCGGCAGGTCCTGCGCCAGGCGCCCACGCGCCTCGGCAACGAAGCCACCCCAGGCGTCGCGCCCTTCAATCGCCATGGCCGCTCTCCGCCCAGGCCGACGCCAGTCCCAGCGCCGCGATGGCGCGGCGCCAGCGTTTGTCGAGCGAGCCGTCCACCACCGCACCGCCGGACTCCACGCTGCAGTCGCCGGGCTGCACGGTGGCGTCCGGCAGCCACTGGATGCGCGCCGCGCCGAACTCGCCGCGCAGCGGCTGCTCCAGGGCGGCCCAGTCGGCGGGGTTCAGCCGCACCGTGGCCGGCCGCCCCTCGCTCACCAGCATGTCGAGCGCCTCGCGCACCACGGGCAGCATGGCCCGGGGATTGCCCGTGATTTCCTGGCGCACCACCTGGCGCGCGATGTCGCATGCGAGTTGCAGCACTTCCTGGGCCAGGCCCTGCTGCAGGCCTGCGAGGCTGGCTTCCACGGCCTGGGCCAGGCCCGCCAGGCGTTCGGCGGTCTCGCGTCCCTGGCCGGACACGTAGTCGTCCATGCGCTGCTGCCACTGCAAATGGGCCTGCTCCTGCCCCTCGGCCAGGCCGCGCGCATAGCCTTCTTCGCGCGCCTGCTGCACCAGCGACTGGTGCTCGGCCTCGTCGACGCCCGGCGGTGCGGGCGGCACCTCGGACGGCCCCGCGTCGGGCTCGGCGATGGCGGCATGCAGCACCTCGGACCCATCGACGGAGCCGAACTGCCAGCGCGTGACGTCGCCGATCTCCTCACTCGGGATGAAGCGGGTGTAATGGCGCGCCGTCATGGCCGCGCCCCTTCATGTTCAGACGAACGCATCGTCGCCTCCCCCGGCCAATGCGATCTGGCCCTCGTCGGCCAGGCGGCGCACCGTCTTGAGGATTTCCTTCTGCTGCGCCTCGACCTCGGACAACCGGATCGGCCCGCGCGACTCCAGGTCCTCGCGCAGCGCCTCGGCGGCCCGGCTGGACATGTTGGAGAGGAATTTCTCGCGCAGCTCGGGCTGCGCGCCCTTGAGCGCCACCACCAGGGTTTCGGACGCCACCTCGCGCAGCACCGTCTGGATGGCACGGTCGTCGAGCTTCATCACGTCGTCGAACACGAACATCTTGTCCATGATCTTCTGGGCCAGGTCCACGTCGTAGCCGCGGATGCTCTCCAGCACCACCCCGTCCACGCCGGAGCCCAGCAGGTTGATGATGTCGGCCGCCGCCTTGACGCCGCCCAGCGAACTCTTGCGGATCTTGTCGCCGCCGGCCAGCACCTTGAAAAGCACCTCGTTCAGGTCCTTGAGCGCCGTGGGCTGGATGCCCTCCAGCGTGGCGATGCGCAGCAGCACTTCGCTGCGCTGGCGGTCGGTGAGCTGCATCAGGATGGCGGAGGACTGCTCCGGGTCCAGGTGCACCAGGATGGCAGCCACGATCTGCGGGTGCTCGTTGCGCAGCAGCTCGGCCACGGAGAGCGGGTCCATCCACTTGAGGCTCTCGATGCCCGACACGTCGCCGCCCTGCAGGATGCGGTCGATCAGCAGCGCAGCCTTGTCGTCGCCCAGGGCGCGCTTGAGCACCGCGCGCACGTAGTTGCTGGTGTCGGACACCAGCAGGCTCTGCGCCGCCGCGTCGTTGGTGAAGCGGTTGATGACTTCGTCCACCTTGTCCTTGGAAATGGTGCGCATGCGCGCGATGGTCTCGCCGAGCTTCTGCACCTCCTTGGGGGACAGGTGCTTGAAGACCTCGGCCGCTTCCTCCTCGCCGAGGGACATCAGCAAAATGGCGGCGTCGTTCAGGCCCTGCTCATCCATACCAGACTCGTTCTCGGTTGCGGGCCGGCATCAATCGCCGTTGACCCAGGTTTTGAGAATGTTGGCCACGGCCACGGGGTTTTCCTTGGCCAGCACGCGCGCCTCGTCCAGGCGCTGCTGCTCGACCGTGGGCGGCAGCTCCTGCACCTGCGCCGGGGCGGGCAGCGCGGGGCGCTGCAGTTCCTCGGACTCGATAGCGTTCACCTGGCCGCCCGGCTGCTGCGCCGTCGCGGCGGGGGCACGCGACTTCAGCGCCGGCCGCACCAGGCCCAGCAGCAGCAGCGCCACCGCCAGCGAGATGCCCACGGGCCAGCCCAGGGTCTTGGCCAGCTCGACCACCTCGGGCTGCTTCCACAGCGGCAGGTCGGCCTGCACCACTTCTTCCACCAGGAACGGCGCGTTCATCAGGTTCACCGAGTCGCCGCGCTCCTTGCTGAAGCCGATGGTCTCGCGCACCAGGGCCGTCATCTGCTCGACCTGCTCGGGCGTGAGCGCCTTGTTCACCGTCGGCTTGCCCGGCCCCTCGCTCGCGGGCTGGTAGTTGACCACCACGGCCGCGCTCACGCGCCGGATGGCACCGCTGCCGCCGCGCGTGACGCGCGTGGTCTTGTCCACCTCGTAGTTGGTGATGGACTCGCGCTTGCCCAAGGGCTGCCCCTGCGCACCCTGTTGCTGCTGGCCGTTCACGGCGGTAGGCGGGGGTTGGCGCCGTTGATGGGCGCGGTGGAATTCTGCGGTGGCTGGTTGCTCACGGCGCCAGGCACGCCGGCGGGCGGCTGCGCGCCCTGCACGCCCGTGCTCTCCACGATCTGCTGGCTGCGCACGGCGCTGGAGTCAGGCGTCAGGTTGGGACGGTGCTGCTCCACGGTGGATTCGGTCTGGCTGAAGTCCACCTCGGCCGTGACCTGCGCCTTGACGTTGTTCTTGCCCACCACGGGCTCCAGGATGTCCAGGATGCGGCGCGTGTACTGCTGCTCGATCTGCTGCACGTAGGCGAGCTGCTGCGCGTCCGCGCTGGCGCCGGCGGCGCCGTCGGGCGACTGCGACAGCAGCTTGCCCGTGTCGTCGAGCACGCTCACTGCCGAGGGTGCGAGCTCGGGCACGCTGGAGGCCACGAGGTGCACGATGCCGGCGAGCTGCGTGCGGTCCAGAAAGCGCCCCGGATACAAGCTCACCAGCACCGAGGCCGAAGGCTTCTGCTGTTCCCGGAAGAAACCGTTCTGGTTGGGCAGTGCCAAATGCACGCGCGCGCTCTGCACCGAGGCCAGCGCCTGGATGGAGCGGGTCAACTCCCCCTCCAGTCCGCGCTGGAAGTTGAGCCGCTCCTGGAACTGCGTCATGCCGAAGCGGTTGGCTTCCATCAGTTCGAAGCCCGTCACCGAACCCTTGGGCAGGCCCTGCGTGGCCAGGCGCAGGCGCACGTCGTGCACGCGCTCGGACGGCACCAGGATGGCGCCGCCCCCCTCGGCGTACTTGTAGGGCACGTTCATCTGCGACAGCTGGGCCACGATGGCCCCGCCATCCTTGTCGTTCAGGTTGGCGAACAGCACCCGGTAGTCGGGCTGGCGGCTGAAGAAAATCGCTGCCACCACGCCGGCCACGAGCAGCGCCGCTGCGGCGCCCAGGCGCAGGCGCGCGGACCGGTCGAGGGACGCGAACCGCTGCGGCCAGGACGGCGCGGCAGCGGCAGGCGGAGCGACGGGAAGTTCGGCAACGGCGGAGGACATCGTGTTTTCCATGCAAGGCGGACGCCGGGCAGGATGGCGGCGGTGCGGCGATTATTGAATAGCCCCCCTCCCCCGTTCACCGGATAAGGCGCGCCTTTGTCCATCATTTCCCCCGGCCGCGCCGCGGCCCGCCCGCCTACGATCGCACCATTCCTGAACCCTTGCCACACCACCGCCATGGATCTGCGCATCGCAAGCACCAACCTCCCCCTGACGGGCACGCAGGTGGCGCGCCGCGCCACCGCGCCGCAGGAAGGAGGCACGCAGGACGTCGGCTTCTCCCACGCCTTCAAGAGCGCCCTGCAGTCCGTGAGCGCCGCCCAGGACCGTTCCAGCGACCTGCAGCGCGAGGTGCAGCTGGAAAACCCCAACGTGAGCATCGAGGAAACCATGGTCGCCATGCAGAAGGCGCAGATCGGCTTCCAGGCCACGCTGCACGTGCGCAACCGCATGGTGCAGGCCTATACCGACATCATGAACATGCAGGTCTGATGCTACTTTATTGATAGCTGCCAGCGCTTGCCACATAAGCGCCAGAGCCATTTTTCATCTATAAAATAAAAGCCGGCCACCTCGCGGTGCCGGCTTTTTTCACAGGCATACGCCCGGGCGCCCTCAGTGCATCACCTGCGGTTGCCCGTCGAACATGTGCTCGAACTGCGCCATCCACGGCTCGGCCAGGATGCGGATCTGCGCGTCGTTGCGCAGGATGCGCTGCATGATGCGCGCCTTTTCCTTGCGGTGCTCGGGCAACAGTTCCTGTTGCTGCGAGGTATAGCGCAGCTGCTCGATCAGCACTGCGCAGGCCCCCTCGTAGCGCACCACCCCGTCCCAGTCGCGCAGTTTGGCGGCCTCCAGCATCTTGGCGCTGCTTTCCTCGATGGCCTTGTAGAAGTCGATCAGCATCCCGGGGTCTGCCTTCCTGGTGGTCATTTCCATATCTGTGCGGTCAGGCACGCGCCTGCCCCCCGATTTCGTTCCAGCCATCCATGACCGGCTGGAGCACCCGCAGCACTTCCTCGACGATGGCGGCGTCGCCCTGGGCGTTGGCCTGGGTCAGGCGCAGCAGGCAGTAGGAATAGAGCCGGTGCAGGTTGGCGGCCAGCTCGCCGCCGGCGCGCATGTCCAGCCCGGCCAGCAGCCCCTCGTCGAGCAGACGCATGGACTTGTCGATCAGGCGCACCTTGGTGTTCACGTCGCCCCGCTCGATCGCACCCTTGGCGCCGACCAGGCAGGAGCGCAATTCGGCATACAGAAGACCGATCAGGCCATGCGGCGATGCGCTCAAGACCTGGGAATTCAAGTCCACCTGCCGGTAAGCGGCGGCGGAGGCCCTGGCGCCGGGGGGTGTACATGCGAGATCCTTCCATTGTCTTGTCCGTGTTCTGTCTCTTATCGGCCATCTCGCTTCCAAATTAAGCCCCGCAAAGCAAAAAAGTGAGCAAGGCATGCCCGGGCATCGAAGGCATCCCCAATGATGGCCTATCCGGGCCGCTTCCAAGGGGACGATAAGCCCGCCAAAACGCCGACAAGTCCACGCTTTGGAGCGGGACTAAAGTTTTTCCTGTAACACCCGATAACAGGAACAACGAGCTCAACGGCTCGTCGCCAGAGGCGCAGAGAAGCACCCCTGGCACCGGGCAAACCCCTGATCCACTGCCAAGGAGCTTTTTATGTCGATGATCATCAACTCCAACATCGCTTCGCTGAATGCCCAGCGCAACACCATCCAGTCGTCCAACAGCCTGAGCACGACGATGCAGCGCCTGTCCTCGGGCCTGCGCATCAACAGCGCCAAGGACGACGCCGCCGGCCTGGCCATCGCCGACCGCATGAACACCCAGATCCGCGGCATGAACGTCGCCATCCGCAACGCGGGCGACGCCATCTCCATGGCGCAGGTGGCAGAAGGCGGCCTCTCGGCCATGAACGACATGCTGCAGCGCATGCGCGACATCGCCGTGCAGGCCTCGAACGCGCCGAACTCCACCGGCTCCGGCGCCGTCTCCGGCGGCGACATCCAGAAGCTGAGCAACGAATACGAGCAGCTGGGCAAGGAACTCAACCGCATGCTGAGCGCCACCCAGTTCAACGGCGAGCAGATCCTGCAAACCACCGGCAACTACACCTTCCAGGTGGGTGCCAATGCCGGTGCCGAGAACCAGATCACCATCAACAGCGGAGACATCAGCCTGAACGGCGACACCGCCTTCAGCGGCGTGACGCAGGGCACCAATTCCGCCCTGGTGACCAGCGCGGCCAGCGGCAACATCGCAGTGATCTCGGCGCTGGACAATGCCCTGTCCGCCGTGAACGGCCGCCGCGCCACGCTGGGCGCGCTGCAAAGCCGCTTCGAGAACACCGTGAGCTACCTGCGCACGGCGGTGGAAAACCAGTCGCAAGCCCGCAGCCGCATCATGGACGCCGACTTCGCCGCCGAAACGGCCAACCTGAGCCGCACGCAGATCCTGCAGCAGGCCGGCACCGCCATGATCGCCCAGGCCAACCAGTTGCCCCAAGGCGTGCTGTCGCTGCTGCGCTGACCGCCGCCCTCCGGGCCGCGCAGTCCGAAGAAGCCGGGGGGCCAGCAGGCCCTTCGGTTTTTTCCGCTTTTCGGGCTTTTGGCCTTCTTCAACGTGTGGCATAACGGCAAAATCACATCCAACCACCGGCAAAGGACCAGGACATGGCAGGCTTTTCATCCCTCGGCATCGGCAGCGGTCTGAATGTCGACAGCATCATCACGCAGACGATGAAGCTGGAGCGCCGCCCCCTGGACCTGCTCCAGGCCAAGATCAACGGCACCAGCACCCAGATTTCCTCCTACGGGCAGATCAAGTCGGCCATGTCGGCGCTGTACGACGCGGCCAAGGGCCTGACCGATCTCGACACCTGGCGCGGCAAGCAGTTCACCACCGGCGACAAGAGCTTCGTCACCGGCTCGGCCACGAGCGCGGCCACGGCGGCCGGCTTCTCGCTGGAGGTCAACAGGCTTGCCAAGGCGCAATCGCTGGCGTCGGGCAGTTTCGCCAGCGGCAGCGCGATGGGCGCCGATGGGCAGATCACCCTGCAAAAAGGCCGCTGGGACGCGGCGGGCACCAGCTTCGCAGCAGACAGCAGCGGCGCGGTGAACATCGCCATCTCCGCCACCGACACGCTGGGTGACGTGGCGGCCAAGATCACCCAGTCGGGCGCGGGCATCACCGCCGTGGTGGTCAAGGACGGGCAGGGCGAGCGGCTGCTGGTGCGCAGCACCGAGACGGGTGAGGAGAACGGTTTCTCCATGTCGGCATCGGGCGGCGGCGCGCTGTCCAGCCTGGACGGGCAGGCCATGGAGCGCACCGCAGCCGTCGATGCCGAATTCGTCATCAACGGCATGACCGTCACCTCTGCCTCCAACACGGTCAAGGACGTGGTGCCGGGCGTGACGCTGAACCTGCTGAAGCCCACCACATCCCCCGTCGAGATTTCGGTCGGCTCCGACAAGGACGCCATCAAGGGCAAGCTCAAGTCCTTCCAGGAAGCCTTCAACAAGCTCAATTCGCTGCTGCGCAACCTGACGGCCTACGACACGGACAGCAAGACCAGCCAGCCCCTGCAGGGCGACAGCACCGTGCGCAGCCTGCAAAACGCGATGAGCAGCCTGATGCAGCAATCCGGGCTCGATGGCGCGACCCTCGCCTCGCTGGGCCTGGAGATGAAGCTCGACAGCAGCTTCAAGAACCCCACGCTGTCGCTGAACGACTCCAAGCTCGATGCCGCCTTGAACGACCTGCCCAAGCTGGAGCGGGTGCTCACCGGCGACGGCGCCACCGACGGCCTGATCACGCGCATCCGCGATTTCGCCTTCGCCGCCAACGGCGTCAACGGCGACATCACCACCCGCACCAAGGGGCTGGAAGCGCTGAAGAAGAGCAACGAGAGCGCGGTGGAGGCCATGGAGCTGCGCCTGACGCAGCGCGAGCAGAACCTGCTCAAGCAGTACCAGGCGCTGGACGCCAAGATGTCCAGCATGAGCTCGCTCAGCTCCTTCCTGAGCGCCCAGGTCGGCCAGTGGAACAAGTGATGCCGCAGCCGAACTAGCCCCAAAAAGCCCCGTTCATCGGGGCTTTTGTTTTTTGGGCCCCCTTCAGAATTTGCTCCAACACCCGGCAGACATGGTGCATGGCACTGCAGCCGCACAGCGCATGCGCCCGAGTGGAAAAAACCTCTTTCGCATCTGAAGGAATCCGCCCATGTCCATGATCATCAACACCAACATCCCGTCGCTGAACGCCCAGCGCAACACCGTCGCCAACTCCAACAGCCTGAGCACGACGATGCAGCGCCTGTCCTCGGGCCTGCGCATCAACAGCGCCAAGGACGACGCCGCCGGCCTGGCCATCGCCGACCGCATGAACACCCAGATCCGCGGCATGAACGTCGCCATCCGCAACGCGGGCGACGCCATTTCCATGGCACAGGTGGCCGAAGGCGGCCTCTCGGCCATGAACGACATGCTGCAGCGCATGCGCGAGCTGGCGATCCAGGCGTCGAACGCGCCGAACTCCACCGGCTCCGGCGCCGTCTCCGGCGGCGACATCCAGAAGCTGAGCAACGAATACGAGCAGTTGGGCAAGGAACTCAACCGCATGCTGAGCGCCACCCAGTTCAACGGCGAGTCCATCCTGCGCACCACGACCGACTACACCTTCCAGGTGGGCGCCAACGCCGGCGCCGAGAACCAGATCACCATCGGCAGCGCGGACATCAGCCTGGACGGCGACGCCGCCTTCAGCGGCGTGGCGGCGGGCGGCGCCAACTCCGGCCTGGTGACCAGCGCGGCCAGCGGCAACATCGCCCTCATCTCGGCGCTGGACGGCGCCCTGTCCGCCGTGAACGGCCGCCGCGCCACGCTGGGCGCGCTGCAAAGCCGTTTCGAGAACACCATCTCGTACCTGCGCACGGCGGTGGAGAACCAGTCGCAGGCCCGCAGCCGCATCATGGATGCCGACTTCGCTCAGGAGACGGCCAACCTGAGCCGCACGCAGATCCTGCAGCAGGCCGGCACCGCCATGATCGCCCAGGCCAACCAGTTGCCCCAGAATGTGCTGAGACTGCTCCAGAGTTGATACAAGCCAAAATGGCATCCAGCGCTTGATGGATAAGCGCAAGGGGCTATCAAACCAGGAGCAATACCACTCACCGACCCGTGTTCCGCCAGGGCACGCCCCACGCCATGCATCCACCCGCATCCGCCCTGCCCTCGCCCTATTACATCCACGCGCCGCACCTGCTCACCGACGGCGCCCCGCATGCGGCACAGTTGCACATGCTGTGCCACCAGCTCAACCGGGCGGGTTACCCGGCGTATCTGGTGGATACGGTGGCGATGCATGGCGGGTGGTGGACGCCGCTGCTCACGCCCCCGGCGATGGCCTCGCACTACCTCGCGGGGCTGACGCCGATCAGCATCCAGATGCAGGCGGGCGAACGCTCGCTGCCCGGTCTGCAGGTGCGCTTCACGCCCACCATCCAGCAGCCGGATGCGCCGGACCTGCTCGCCCGGCTGGACTTCACCCTGCCCACGGGCGAGGCGCAGACCCTGGGCGCCGCGCTGCCGTGGTTCGACCCGGCGCTGCTGACGCTGCCATGGCAGGGCCCGCGCCCCATCGCCGCGCTGGTGTATTCGGGCCACTTCCCGAGCCGCCACTACCGGCTGCGGCCGGAACACGTGGCGCTGCAGGACATCTCCCCCTTCGCCGAGCAGCCCGTGGGCACGCACGAGCGCTGGCACCTGCTGAGCCAGGCGCAGGTGGTCTACGCCTACGCGGGCGGCAGCGTCGCCACCGAAGCGCGGCTGCTGGGCTGCCAGGTGGTCTACGTGGCCAACGACCACCAGTTGCAAACCCCGCCCCAGCACCCGATGGACACCTGGGGCACGCACCTGAACACCCTGGGCGCGCCGCTGGATGCGCGCCCCTACGGCACGCAGGCGTTCCGCGATGCGCTGGACGCGCTGACGCCGCAGGCCCCCCGCTGCTGGCCCGCCTGATCGAGACCACGCAGGCCGCCGCCGCCGCGCTGCCCCAGCGGCAGTCGTGGAACGCGCAGCAACTGCATTCCGTGGAGCCCTGGCTGCCCACCTCGCCGCACAGCCGCGCCGCCCGTGCCGACGAACTGGCCATCGACCGGATATGCCGCGACTACGAAGCCTGGAAAGCCAAGGCCACGCCGACCGAGATCTACAGCGACATCTGCGCCGAGCTGGTGGCCAAGGGCCAGGTGCGCCCGCCCACCGTGCACATCTTCGGCCACGGGCGTCCCACCGATGCACTGGCCGACGCCATGGACGATCTGGGCAAGAGCTGGCTGCCGCCCGGCCGCGTGGTGATCCACGCCGACCTGCCCGCCCCCGGCGAACTGGGCGAGGGCATGCAGTGGGTCGGCCCCGGCGATGCCTGGCCTGCCGCGCCGCGCAAGGAGGAATGGGTGGTGCTGCTCGAAGCCGGCACCCGGCTGGAGCCCTATTCGCTGATCGAGCTGCTGGCGGCCGCCCGCCGCCACCCCGGGGCCCAGATGGTGTATGCCGCGCACGACGTGGCGCTGGCCCCCGGCCGGACGCTGCCGCAATTCACCGGCGGCGCCAACGTGGAATGGCTGCGCGGCACCAACTACCTGGGCGGAGTGGCGGCCGTGCGCGCCGCCGCCTGGCAGGACGTGCCCGGCCACGGCCGCTATGCCAGCGCCTACCGCCTGGCGCTGCGCCTGGGCGCGCGCCAGGGCGCGGCCAGCGTGCATTACGTGGACAAGGTGCTCTCCCACGCGGCCCCGCAACTGGCTGAAGGACAGGAAGAAGAAGAATTCACCGCCGCCCAGGCCGAGCTGCAACTGCTGCACCCCGGCACCACGCTGCAAGCCGGCGACCTGCTGGGCTGCTGGCGCGTGCGCTACCCCGACGACGGCGCTCCCGTCTCGCTGCTGGTGCCCACGGGCAAGCAGCAGGGCTACCTGCGCTCGCTGCTGCTGTCGTGCGTGCAGCGCGCCCCCGGCAGCATCGGCGAGGCGCTGCTGGTGGTGCAGGACGAAGACCTGCCCTCGATGGAGCAGTTCGTGCGGCAATGGCCCCACGCCGCCGAGCTGCCGCTGCGCCTGATCGCCAGCGGCGGCGGAGCCTACAGCCACGCGCGCGGCATCAACCTGGGGATGGCTGCCGCAGCCCATGACCTGGTGCTGGTCTGCGACGACGACATCGAGTGGATGGATGCCGACGCCGTGCCCGAGCTGCGCCGGCTGTTCGCCGAGCGCAGCGTCGCCATCGCCGCGCCGCGCCTGGTGGTGCAGCAGGAGGACAACCCGCTCGTCGTGGCCGGGCCCCACCTGGCCGGGGCCGACGGGCTGCTGCTGAACTACACCGGCGAGCGCCAGGGCGTGCCCGAGCGCGGCTGCCTAAACCGTCTGCAAATGGCGCAGGACGTGGCCGGCGTGCATGGCTCGTGCTGGATGGCGCGGCGCTCGGCCGTGCTGGCCGTCGGCGGGCTGGACGAGGTGCACACGCCGCTGTTCCAGCCCGTGGCCGACCTGGGCTACCGTCTGCAGCAGGCCGGCTGGCGGCTGGTCTGGACGCCCCACGCCAACGCCGCGCACATGGGCGGCATGACGCTGAAGGCGCTGCGGCGCGACCCGGTGCAGGCGCTGGCGCTGTCGCAGGCCGCCGTGGACGAGTCGCGCTACATGCAGACCCGCTGGGTTGGCTTCGCCGGCCAGCACCCGCTCTACAGCAAGCACCTGTCGGGCCACCGGCCCTACGCGCTCGACACCGACATGGTGAACACCTGGAGCCTGGACATCCCGGCCCGCCCGCGCGTGCTGGCGCTACCGCTGCGCAGCGGCTCGGGCCAGTATCGCGTGATCGAGCCGCTGGACGCGGTGCAGCTGCACAGCCTGGCCGAAACCTGCGTGGTCGAGCCCGAGAAGCCCGGCCAGACCACGCGCCGGGTGCTCACGCCGCTGGACGTGGCGCGCTTCCAGCCCGACCGCATCGTGGTGCAGCACTCCACCTCGGACCAGGACATCGACAACCTGCGCGCCATCCGGCGGGCGCACCCGCAGGCCTTCATCGTGCAGCTGATGGACGACCTGGCGTCGGACCTGCCCTCCTCGCACCCGTCCTACCGCAGCGGCCAGCGCGAGGGCCACACCCGCACGGTGCAGGCGCTGGCGCTGAGCGACCGGCTGATCGTTTCCACCCAGCCGCTGGCCGACTACTACGCGCCCTACTGCAAGGACATCCGCCTGGTGCCCAACGCGCTGGACATGCGGCATTGGAGCGGGCTCCAGCGCCCTGCGCGCACCGGCGAGCGCATCCGCATCGGCTGGGCCGGCGCGGCCCAGCACCTGGGCGACCTGCGGCTGGTGCAGCGCGTGGTGCAGGCGCTGGCGGGCGAGGTGGACTGGGTGTTCATGGGCATGTGCCCGGACGAGCTGCGGCCCTACGTGAAGGAATTCCACGGCTTCGTCTCGTACAAGGACTACCCGGCCAAGCTCGCCAGCCTGGATCTGGACATCGCCATCGCGCCGCTGGAGAACAACCCCTTCAACGCCTGCAAGAGCAACCTGCGGCTGCTGGAGTACGGCGCGATGGGCTGGCCGGTGGTGTGCTCGGACGTCTACCCCTACCAGACCGACGACCCGCCGGTGCTGCGTGTGCCCGACGACGACGGCGCCTGGCTCGACGCGCTGGGCCGCCTGATCGCCGATGCCGGCTTCCGGCACACGCAGGGCCAGGCGCTGCACGGCTGGCTGCAGGCCCGCTACACGCTCGAACGCCATGCCGAGGACTGGTTCCGCGCGATCTTCGCGCCGCCGGCCGGCCAATAATCGGGCCCAGCAACGAGGCAACACATGGTCAAAGCGGTCATTCTGGCGGGCGGCCTCGGCACCCGCATCAGCGAAGAAACGATGTCCCGGCCCAAGCCCATGGTGACCATCGGCGGCAAGCCCCTGCTGTGGCACATCATGAAGAGCTACTCCACCCACGGCGTGCATGACTTCGTCATCTGCTGCGGGTACATGGGCTACATCATCAAGGAGTATTTCGCCAACTACTTCCTGCACACCTCCGACGTCACCTTCGACATCGCCCACAACCGCATGGAAATCCACGAACGCCATGCGGAGCCTTGGCGGGTCACGCTGGTCGATACGGGCGAGGAAACGCAGACCGGCGGGCGCCTCAGGCGCGTGCGCCGCTACGTCGAGGACGAGGAGCTGTTCTGCTTCACCTACGGCGACGGCGTGTCCGACATCGACATCGGCGCGCAGCTCGCCTTCCACCGCGCGCACGGGCGGCTGGCTACCATCGCCGCCGTGGCGCCGCCAGGGCGCTTCGGCGCGCTGAACATCGCGGACCAATCCGTCACCGCCTTCGTGGAAAAGCCCATGGGCGACGGCGGCCTCATCAACGGCGGCTACTTCGTGCTCTCGCCCCGGGTGATCGACCTGATCGACGGCGACGCCAGCGCCTGGGAAGACCGCCCGGTGCAGCGCCTCATCGCGCAAGACCAGCTCATGGCCTGGCAGCACGACGGCTTCTGGCGCCCCATGGACACGCTGCGCGACAAGATGACGCTGGAAGACCTCTGGAGCAGCGGGCAGGCGCCATGGAAAACCTGGTGAACCCCGCGTTCTGGGCCGGCAAGCGGGTGTTCCTGACCGGGCACACCGGGTTCAAGGGCGCATGGCTGGCGCTGTGGCTCACGGGCATGGGCGCGCAGGTGCACGGCTACGCGCTGCCGCCCGAGCACCCCGGCAGCCTGTTCGAGCGGTTGGCGCTGGGCGAGCGCATCGCCCGCTCCACCCTGGCCGACATCCGCGACAGCGCTCCGCTGCACCAAGCCCTGCAGGCGGCCGATCCGGACATCCTCTTCCACCTGGCCGCGCAGGCCCTGGTGCCCGCAGGCTACCGGCAGCCCGTGGAGACATTCGCCGTCAACGTCATGGGCACGGCCCAGGTACTGGAGTGCGCGCGCGCGTGCCGCGCGCTGGCGGCCATCGTCGTCGTGACCAGCGACAAGTGCTACGAGAACCACGAGTGGCCCTGGGGCTACCGCGAAACCGACCCCATGGGCGGGCACGACCCCTATTCGGCCAGCAAGGGCGCCGCCGAGCTGGTGGCCGCCAGCTACCGCCGCAGCTTCCTCGCGGCCCAGGGCGTCGCTGTGGCCACGGCGCGCGCGGGCAACGTGATCGGCGGCGGCGACAACACCCCCTCGCGCCTCGTCCCCGATGCGCTCGCGGCCTTCGCCGCCAACACCGCACTGCACCTGCGCAACCCCGTGGCCACCCGTCCCTGGCAGCACGTGCTCGACCCGCTGCACGGCTACCTGCAGCTGGCCGAACGGCTGTGCCAGCCGCAGCACGGGCAGGCCTGGGCCGAAGGCTGGAACTTCGGCCCGCAGGCCGACGATGCATTGAGCGTCGAAACGGTCGTGGGCCTGCTCGCGCAGTACTGGCCCCGCCCGGTGCAATGGAGCGCCGACCCGCCCGGCACCCATGCCCACGAAGCCCAGCAACTGCGCCTGGACTGCAGCAAGGCGCGCCAGCGGCTGGGCTGGCGCCCGGTATGGAACGCCCGCGCCGCGTTGCAAAGAACCGTGGAGTGGCACCTGTCCCAAGCCCCGGCCCTGGACACCTGCCGCGCGCAGCTCGCCGGATTCCTCCAGGATGCCGGGCAGGCCGGAAACTCCTGATTTAATAGCTGCTTGCGCTTGATGGATGGGCGCTGCAGTCCAATTTGGCTAATATCCCTCCATGGACAACGCACACATGCTGAGAGAGCAGATCGCCCGCCTGGTGGAGCAGTACGCGGAGCAGGCCCTGGCGCCTGCGCCCTTCGTGCCGGGCACGACCGCCGTGCCGCCCTCGGGCAAGCAGATCGACGCCAGCGAGCTCAAGCTGATGGTGGAAGCCGCGCTCGACGGCTGGCTGACCACCGGGCGCTTCAACGCCGAATTCGAGCGCCGCCTGGCGCAGTTCATCGGCGTCAAACACCTCATCACCGTCAACTCCGGCTCGTCGGCCAACTTGGTCGCCTTCAGCACCCTGACCAGCCCCCGCCTGGGCGAGCGCGCCATCCAGCCGGGCGACGAGGTGATCGGCGTGGCCGCGGGCTTTCCCACCACCGTCAACCCCATCCTGCAGTTCGGCGCCGTGCCGGTGTTCGTGGACGTGGAACTGGGCACCTACAACATCGACGCCAGCCGGATCGAAGCAGCCATCGGCCCCAGAACGAAGGCCATCATGCTGGCCCACACGCTGGGCAACCCCTTCAACCTGGAGGCCGTCACCGCGCTGTGCAGAAAGCATGGCCTGTGGCTGGTCGAGGACTGCTGCGACGCGCTCGGCTCCACCTACCAGGGCCGCATGGTGGGCACCTTCGGCGACATCGGCACGCTGAGCTTCTACCCCGCGCACCACATCACCATGGGCGAAGGCGGCGCGGTGTTCACCAACGACGCCGAGCTGAAGGCCATCGCCGAGAGCTTCCGCGACTGGGGCCGCGACTGCTACTGCGCGCCCGGCAAGGACAACACCTGCGGCCAGCGCTTCTGCCAGAAGCTGGGCCGCCTGCCCGCGGGCTACGACCACAAGTACACCTACAGCCACCTGGGCTACAACCTCAAGATCACCGACATGCAGGCCGCCTGCGGGCTGGCGCAGCTGGACAAGGCCGAGCGGTTCGTCGCGCAGCGCAGGCGGAACTTCACCTACCTGCACGCGCAGTTGGCGGCGTGCGAGGAATTCCTCATCCTGCCCCGCGCCACGGAACATGCCGACCCGTCCTGGTTCGGCTTTCCCATCACCTTGCGCGAAGGCGCCCCGGTTTCGCGCCTCGACCTGCTGACCTACCTCGACCAGAACAAGGTGGGAACCCGCCTGCTTTTCGCCGGAAACCTGACGCGCCAACCGTATATGGTCGGCAGGAACTATCGCGTGAGCGGCAGCCTGGACAACACCGACACGGTGATGAACGACACGTTCTGGATCGGGGTGCAGCCCGCACTGACGCAGGACATGATGGACTTCTCGGCGGCCAGGATCAGAGCCTTCCTGGGCGTCGATTTCGATTAGGAGCAATGTGATGGGACCCATCAGCCAACGGGACAAGGACCTGTTCGAGAACCTGTTCGTTCTGGAACTGGCCAACAACCACTGGGGCAAGCTGGAGCGCGGCCTCAAGATCATCCGCGACCACGGGGCCGTGACCCGCTACAACAACGTCAAGGCCGCCATCAAGCTGCAGTTCCGCGACGTGGACGAGTTCATCCACCCTGACTTCAAAGGCAACACGGAGCTGCGCTACGTCAAGAAGACCGAGGACACCAAGCTCTCCAGGGCCGATTTCGCGCGGATGGTCGAGGAAATTCGCAACCTGAGCTGCATCCCCATGGCCACGCCGTTCGACGAGGCATCGGTCGACCTGTGCGTGGAGTTCGACATGCCCATCATCAAGATCGCCAGTTCCGACATGAACGACTGGCCCTTGATCGAGAAGATCGCTTCCACGCGCCGTCCCACCATCATCTCCACCGGCGGCGCCTCGGAGAAAGACCTGGACGACATCGTCCGCTTCTTCGAGAAGCGCGACATTCCCCTGGCCATCAACCACTGCGTATCCCTCTACCCCAGCGAGGACGACGAACTGCATCTGGACCAGATCGACTACCTGAAGAGCCGCTATCCGCGCCACATCATCGGCCTGTCCACGCACGAGTACCACGACTGGCATTCGTCCATGCTGATCTCCTACGGCAAGGGCGCGCGCACCTGGGAGCGCCACATCGACATCCAGTACGAAGACGTGCCGGTGTCCAACTACTGCTCGCTACCCGAGCAGTGCGACGCCTGGTTCAAGGCTTTCCACAAAGCCAAGGAGATGTGCGGCGGCGTCAGCACGCGCCGGCGCAACATCTCGCGCAAGGAGACCGAATACCTCAACGCCCTGGTGCGCGGCGCCTATGCGCGCCGCGACCTGGCGCCCGGCTACGTCTTCGACAAGGACCAGTTCGAGAAGGACTTCTACCTCGCCATACCGCTGCACAAGGGACAGCTGTCGTGCCGGGAGGTGATGAACGGCGAACGGCTGCTGCAGCCGATCCAGGCCCACGAACGCCTGACCATCGACCACATCGACGGCCCTTACAGCGAAAGCCCCGCGCTCAAGAGCCTGATCCTGAACCGGGGCCTGTGAAGTGAAGCGCATTTCCGAACAGATCGCCGACTGGCTTGCCGCCCAAGGGGTGGAGCAGGTCTTCACCGTCACGGGCGGCGGCGCCATGTTCCTCAACCAGGCCCTGGGCGGGCACGGGCAACTGCGCTGCACCTTCATGCACCACGAGCAGGCCTGCGCCATGGCGGCCGAAGGCTACGCGCGCATCACCGGCAAACCCGCCGTGGTGATGCTGACCACCGGGCCGGGCTCGGTAAACGCGCTCAACGGCGTGTATGGCGCCTTCACCGACTCGATCCCGATGATCGTCCTCTCGGGCCAGATCAAGCGCGAGACCTGCATCGACTTCCATGACGTGCCCAGCCTGCGCCAGCTCGGCGACCAGGAAGGCCCGACCATCGCCATGGCCAGCCCCGTGTGCAAGTTCGCGCGGCTGGTGCGGTCGGAGAAGGAGCTGGAAACCCTGCTGCCCCAGGCGTATGCCGAGGCCAGGGGCGGCCGCCCCGGGCCCGTGTGGCTGGACATTCCGCTGGACATCCAGCAGTCCACCGAAGCGATCCAAATCCCTGCGCCCCCGGCGCCCGCCGCCAAGCCGCCGTCGGACGCGCTGCGCGCCGCCTGCCGCGCCATCATCGACCGGCTCCGGCAGTCGCACCGCCCGCTGATCCTGGGCGGCACCGGCGTGCGGCTCTCACGCACCGAAGGGCGCCTGCTGGCGCTGGTGGAGCGCCTGGGCATCCCGCTCGCCACGGCCTGGACGCACGACCTCATCGCCTCCGACCACCCGCTGTTCGCGGGCCGCCCCGGAACCATCGGCACGCGCGCGGGCAACTTCTGCCTGCAGGCCGCCGACTGCGTGCTGGTGCTGGGCTCGCGCCTGAACATCCGCCAGACCAGCTACAACTGGGACGCCTTCGCCAAAAACGCCTGGCTAGCGCAGGTGGACATCGACGAGGCCGAGCTGCGCAAGCCCACGCTGCGGCCCGACCTGGGCGTGGCGGCAGACCTGAACGACTTTCTGGACGTGCTGGAGGACGAGCTCTCGCGCACCCAGCTGCCTGGCTACCAGACCTGGGCGACGTGGTGCCAGCAGACGGGCCAGCGCTACGACGCAGCGGAGGAACACCAGCAGCAGCCCGGCGCCCCGCTGAACCCCTACGTCATGGTCAGCCGCATCTTCGCGCGCATGCGGCCCGACGACATCGTGGTCTGCGGCAACGCATCGGCCTGCATCCTGCCCTTTCAGGTGGGCGCGCTGCAAACGGGCCAGCGCCTCTTCAGCAACTCCGGCTCGGCCTCGATGGGCTACGACCTGCCCGCCGCCCTGGGCGCGGCCACCGCAGCGCAGGGCGCGCGGCGCGTGATCTGCTTCGCGGGCGACGGCAGCCTGCAGATGAACATCCAGGAGCTGCAGACCCTCAAGACCACGGGGCTAGACGTGATCGTCGTCGTGCTCAACAACCGGGGCTACCTGTCGATCTGGCAGACGCACGAGAACTTCTTCGGCCGCGTCATCGGCGCCACGCCCGAATCGGGTGTGGACTTCCCCGACTTCACCGCCGTGGCCCGCGCCTACGGCCTGCGCGCCGAAAGCATCGCCACCGAGGCCGACCTGCCCCGGCTCGACGCGCTGCTGCAGGGCGGCGGCCCGCTGCTGATCGACCTGCACGTCGATCCCCGGCAGGAGTTCGCGCCGCGCATCAAGTCGCGCGTGGACGAACAGGGCAAGTTCGTCACGCCCGAGCTGGACGACATGCACCCCTTCCTCGACCCGGCCACGCTGCAGCAGATCCGCAGAGAAGCGCTGGCGATCCGCTCATCGCCATGACGGACACGGCGGACTTCCCGAGCCTGCGCGAACAAGCCGCCGCGCCCGGCCTCGACCCCGGCCGCCCCTGCTGGATCTTCGGCGCGGGCAGCTTCGGCCGCAGCCTTGCCAGCGCCATGCAGGCGCAGGGCATTCCCGTCGCCGGGTTCGTGGAAACCGCCCCGCGCACCGGTTCGGCACTGGGCCTGCCGGTGCTCGACTGGAGCGCGCTGGCGCGCGAGGCGCCCCAGGCCCAGCTGGCCCTGGGCATCTTCAACCGCGACACGCCCTACGACCAGCTGCTGGCCCTGCCCGCAGCGGCGGGGCTCCCCCGCCGCTGATGCCGTGGACGCTCTACGAACCGCTGGCCCACGCGCTGGGCTGGCGCTTCTGGCTCAGCCCCCGCGCCGTGCTGCTGGACGGGCTGGAGCGCATCGCCCAGGTGGCGCAGCAGCTCGCCGACGCCGAGAGCGTGCGCACGCTCTACCGCATCTGCGCCTTCCGACTGGGGCTGGACATGGGCTACGCCAGCTTCCGCTCCGCCGATCGGCAGTATTTCAATGCGCTGACCCTGCCCGCCCTCCAGGGCCGCACCATCACCTACGTGGACTGCGGCGCCTACGACGGTGACAGCTTCGGCGAGCTGCTCGCCCAGCCCGGCATTACCTGTGCGCAAGCCTTTCTGCTGGAGCCAGACCCTGCCAACTACGCGCGGCTCACGCAACGCGCTGCCGCCCAGGCCGTCTGCCTGCCGCTGGCGGCGGCGGACGCACATGGCAGCCTGACGTTCAACGCCGGGCAGGGCGAAGCCTGCACCGTCGTGCAAGAGGGGGCGGGCACCACCGTCACCGCCGTGGCGCTGGACGCGCTGCTGCCGGGCACCCCGGTGGACCTCATCAAGCTCGACATCGAGGGCGCAGAGGCCCAGGCGCTGCGCGGCGCGCGGCAGCTCATCCGGCGCTGCCGCCCGGTGCTGGCGGTGTCGCTCTACCACAACCCCCAGGATCTCTGGGAACTGCCCGAACTGCTGTTCGCGCTGTGCGGCGAGGGCTACCGCTTCCACATCCGCCAGCATGGGTTCAACTCGTTCGAGTCCGTGCTGTACGCCGTGCCCCGCCAGGGTTTTGTATGAAATCGGCCTCCAGCGCTTATGTATCAAGCGCAAACAGCTATCAAAACAAGAGTAACAACCCATGGATTTGCTGCTGACGGGAGGCACCGGATTCTTTGGCAAGGCTCTGTTGCGGCACTGGCAGGCAACGCCTGCCGCGCCGCGCGTCACCGTGCTCAGCCGCGACCCGGAGGGCTTCCTGGCGCGGCACCCTGAATTCGCCGCGCTGCGCTGGCTGCGCTTTCACGCGGGCGACATCCTCGACCCCGCCAGCCTGCCCGCCACCGCATCGTTCACGCACCTGCTGCACGCGGCGGCCGATTCCACGCTGGGGCCCCAGCTGACGCCCTTGCAGCGCTACACGCAGATCGTCGATGGCACCCGCCACCTGCTGGACTACGCCGTCGCCCACGGCATCCCGCGCTTCCTGCTCGCCAGCTCCGGCGGTGTCTATGGCGCGCAGCCGCAGGACATGTCCCATATGCCCGAGGATTACCACGGCATGCCCGACCCGCTGGACGCGCAGAGCGCCTACGGCGTCGCCAAGCGCTGCGCCGAGCACCTGTGCGCGCTGTACGCGCAGCAGCACGGCCTGCAGACCGTGGCGGCGCGCTGCTTCGCTTTCGTGGGGCGCGACCTGCCGCTGGATGTCCATTTCGCCATCGGCAACTTCATCCGCGACGCGCTCGCCCGGCCCAGGATCAGGGTGAACGGCGACGGCACGCCCGTTCGCTCCTACATGGACCAGCGCGACCTGGCCCGCTGGCTGGAGGCGCTGCTGCAGCGCGGGCGCGCGGGCCAGGCCTACAACGTCGGATCGGACGCGGCCCTGACCATCGCCGAGCTGGCGCACGAGGTACGCGACCTGCTCGCGCCGGGCAAGCCCGTCCACATCGCCGCACAGGATACGGGCGGCCCGCGCAGCCGCTACGTGCCCTGCATCGCCAAGGCGCGCGCCGAGCTGGGCCTGGACCTGCGCCACACGCTGCAGGACGCGGTGCTGGAGACGGCGCGCCATGCGGAGGCCGTGCGATGAAGGTGCTGCAACTGGCCGATGCCTGCATCTGCTGCGGCGGGCGCGATCTGGCGTCGTCGCCCGCCGTGCTCATGCCCTTCGTCGCCAGCCGCGCGCTGGGCCAGGCGCCGCTGGAGATCACGGCGGACTGGGGCCTGCATGACCTGCGGCCCGGCATGGCCTACACCCTGTGCCATTCGCTGCAATGCCGCGACTGCGGCGCGCTGTTCCTGGACATGCGCTTCACGCCCGCGCAGATGGCGGCGCTCTACGAAGGCTATCGCGGCCCGGCGTATACGCAGCAACGCGATCGTTTCGAGCCCGGCTACGCGGCCACGGTGGCGCGGGACTACACGCGCCGCCACACCTACATCGCCGAGGTGGAGGCCTGGCTCGCGCCCCGCCTGCCCGCACGGCCGCGGGTGCTGGACTGGGGCGGCGGCGACGGCAGCAACACGCCTTTCCTGGGCCGCGCGCGGGTGCGGGTGCACGACATCTCCGGCGCCGCGCTGGCCGAAGGCGCCGAACGCGCCGCCCTTCACGCCGCGCCAGACCACGACCTGCTGGTGTGCATGCAGGTGCTGGAGCACGTGGCCGATCCCCTGGCCGTGCTGCAGGAGCTGCTGCCCCTGATGGCCCCGCACACGCTGCTGTACCTGGAGGTACCGCACGAGGCGCTGGTGCGCCAGCACCCGCCCGGCACCGGCCTGGCGCCACACAAGCGCCACTGGCACGAGCACGTCAACTTCTTCACCCCCGCCGCCCTGCACCGGCTCGCGGCACGCGCCGGGCTGCGCGTGGCGGATACGCTGTTCCTGCCCATCGACAACGGCGCCCGCCAGGGCGAGGTCATGGGCATGCTGCTCACCAAAGAAACCCAACCATGACCGTGCGCGACATCGTCTTCGACCTGGACGGAACCCTCATCGACTCCGCGCCATCCATCCTCGCCTCCATGCAGGCGGCGTTCGACGCGGCGGGCATCGCGCCCGGCGCGCCGCTCACGCCCGCGCTCATCGGCCCGCCGCTGGCGCAGACGCTGCGCTCGCTGCTGCCCGATGCCCAGGCGCACGCGCTGCCAGAGCTCGTCGAAGGGTTCAAGCGCCACTACGACGACGCCGGCTACCGCGCGTCGCACGTCTATCCCGGCGTGCCCGAGATGCTGGCCGCGCTGGGCCGCATGCCGCTGCGCCTGCACATCGCCACCAACAAGCGCATCGCGCCCACGCGCCGCATCGTCGAGCACCTGGGCTGGGGCGGGTTCTTCACCGGCGTCTACGCGCTGGACTTCTACACCCCGGCCCTGGCGCACAAGACTGCCATGCTGCAGCGCCTGCGCGCATCATTGGCCGACCCCGCCCCCATCTACGTGGGCGACCGCGCGGAAGACGCCGAGGCCGCTCAGGCCAGCGGCATGCCGTTCCTGTGGGCGCCCTGGGGCTATGGCGGGGACAGCGTTGAGGTGCCTGCAGACCGCGTGCTGCGCTCCCCCAGCATCTGGCGCAATGTCGCCTGGAGGCGCTGCAATGAGCCGCCCGCTCCACGCCCCACCCCAGCGGCCTTACTACATCGAGGCCCCGGCGTACCGCCGCACGTCGGCGGGCATCCGCGTCATGCACCTGCTCTGCCACCTGCTCAACCGTAGCGGCCATGACGCCTGGCTGTACCCCACGGCCGCGACCAATCCGCTGTGGCACACGCCCATTCTCACGCCCCAACTCGCGCAGCAGCACGCCCAGGCGGGGCGCCAGCCGATCACGGTGTACCCGGAGGTGATCCCCGGCAACCCGCGCCATGGCGGCTCGGTGGTGCGCTACCTGCTGAACCGGCCGGGGCTGATCGGGGGCGATGCGGAGTTCCCCGCCTCCGATCTGATCTTCGCCTACACGCAGCATCTGCTGCCCGCTGGCGAAAACCCGGAGCATGTCCTGTTCATGCCGCCCATCGACAGCTCCATCTTCCACAACCGGGACAACCCGCACGAAGAGCAGCGCCAGGGCTGGCTGATGTACCCGGGGCGGCACGCCGCCGCGCTGGAAGAGCGCCAGGAGCTGGCCGCGCGGTGCACCCTCATCACCAGCACCTGGCCCGCCTCGCCGCAGGAGATGGCCGAGGTCTTGCGCCGCAGCGAGCGGGTTTTCTGCTTCGAATCCACGTCCATCGCGCTGGAGGCCGTCCTGTGCGGCTGCCCGGCCACCATCCTGCCCTCGCCTCTGTTCAATGGCACGCCGCTGGGCATCGAGGAGCTGGGAACGCATGGGCTGGCATTCGACGACACACCACAGGCCCTCCAGGACGCCATCGCCGGCATTCCCATCGCCCAGGAAAAGTACGCGGCCGCGGAAAGCCGCTTCTGGGACCAGCTGGAGGTTTTCATCCGCGACACCCAGGCCATGCCCTACACGCCCGTGGCTGCCTCGCGCCCGGAGCAAAGCATCGCGCAAAAGAATGCGCCCATCCAGCACTGGCTGGACCAGCGCCAGCTCGGCGAAGCCCAGTCCCGACTAATCGCCCAGCGCCTTGAGGCACACGCGCCCTGCGCACCGCGCATCGACTTCATCGTCCTGCCTGGCACGGACCCCTCGGCCGCGCGCACCACCTTGCACAGCCTGAAGGCCCAAGGCTATCCCCACGTGGGGATCCACATCGCTCCCAGCACGGACGTGGATGCGCTCAACGCACTGGCCACGCAAAGTGCGGCCCAGTGGCTGTGCTTCGTGCAGGCCGGCACGAAGCTCACGCCGGCGGGCATCACGCACCTGGCCCTGGAGCTGATGGATGCGCCCGGCTGCCGCGCAGCCTGCGCGGACGAGATCGTCCACGAGCCCACAGGCGAGATCAGTACCCTGCTGCGGCCGGACTTCAACCTGGACATGCTCCTGTCCTGGCCCGCCGGCATGGCGCGGCACTGGTTCTTCCGGCGCGACGCCTTCCTGGAGGCCGGCGGTTTCGACGCAGCCTTTGCCGGCGCGCGCGAGTTCGCGCTGCTGCTGCGCCTGATCGAGACGGGAGGCCTGGCCGGGCTGGGCCATGTGCACGAGCCCCTGTTCATCGCCGCCCCCCGCCGCTTGCCAACAACGCGCACGAAGTGGCCGCCATCGAAAGGCACCTGCGCACCCGCGGCTACGAGCAGGCGGTCGTGGACACCCGCCTGCCCGGCCGCTACCGCCTGCTGTACGGGCACGCGGCGGAGCCCCTGGTGTCCATCGTCGTGGCCCAGGACCAGCCGGCCCTGGCGGAGCGCTGCGTGCGCTCCATCCGCGAGAAGACCGGCTACCCGAACTACGAAATCGTGCGGACGCCCAGCGAGGCGCGCGGCGACTACCTGGTGCTGCTCGGCGATGGCGTCACCGTCCTGCAGGAGGGCTGGATCGACGCGCTGCTCAACCATGCGCTGCGGCCCGAGGTGGGCGTCGTGGGCGCCAAGCTGCTGCGCGCGGACGGCACCGTCCAGCACGCGGGCGTGGTGCTGGGGCTGCGCGGCCCGGCGGAGCATCCTTTCATGGGCGCCGATGTGAACGATCCGGGCTACATGCAGCGGCTGCAGATCGACCAGAACTACAGCGCCGTGACCGGCGCCTGCCTCATGGTGCGCCGCTCCCTCTACGAGCAGGTGGGCGGGCTGGACACGCAGGACCTTGCGGCGGGCTACGGCGACGTGGACCTGTGCCTGAAGATAGGAAAGACAGGGCACCTGGTCGTCTGGACGCCGCACGCGGTGCTGCTGAACGAGGCGGGCACGGCCCCGCAGCACAGCGCCACCATCGTGTCCGCGCAGGACGCCATGTACCGCAAATGGCTGCCCGAGATCGCGCGCGACCCGGCCTACAACCAGAACCTGTCCCTGCTGGGCCAGGGCTTCGCGCTGGAGACGGCGCAGGACCTGAACTGGAACCCGCTGCCCTGGCGGCCGCTGCCGACGGTGCTGGCCCTGGCGGCCGACGGGCAGGGCAGCGGCCACTACCGCGTCATCCACCCCGCGGTGGCGCTGTCCGCGGCGGGGCTGGCGGACGTGCGCCTGAGCCAGCGCCACTGGCTGCCCGCGGAGATGGAGCGCCTGCGGCCCGACGCCTGGATCCTGCAAAGCCAGGTGCGCGAGCCGCAGATCGCCATGCTGCGCCGCCAGGCGCAGTTCACGCAGGCGTTCAAGGTGGCGGAGCTGGACGACTACCTGCCCGGCTTGCCGGCGGCGCACGCCCACCGCCCCGACCTGCCCCAGGACGTGCTGGGCGCGCTGCGGCGCTCCGTGGCGCTGGCCGACCGGCTGGTGGTGCCCACCGCGGCGCTGGCCGAAGCCTTCACAGGCCTGCATCCCGACACCCGGGTGCTGCCCACCCGCCTGCCGCCCGTCTGGTGGCGCGGGCTGGGCGGACAGCGCCGCGCAGGCCGGCGCCCACGCATCGGCTGGGCAGGCAAGGCCGTCCACGCAGAGGATCTGGCGCAGATCGCCGAGGTGGTGCAGACGCTGGCCGGCGAGGTGGAATGGGTGTTCCTGGGCGCCTGCCCCGCGCCGCTGCGGCCCTTCGTGCACGAGCTGCACGACGCCGTCTCCATCGACCAGTACCCGCGCAAGCTCTCCGGCCTGAACCTCGACCTGGCCGTGGCGCCTTTGGCGCCGGGCTTGTTCAATGAATGCAAGGGCAACCAGCGCCTGCTGGAATACGGCGCCTGCGGCGTTCCCGTGGTGTGCAGCGACCTGGCGCCCTACCGGGGCACGCTGCCGGTCACGCGGGTGTCCAATCGCTTCGACGACTGGATGGAGGCCATCCGCGCCCACACCAGCGACCTGGACGCCAGCGCCCGCCTGGGCGACCGCCTGCGCGATGCCGTGCTGGCGGACTGGATGCTGGAAGGGCGGGCGCTCTCGGAATGGGTGGACGCCTGGACTCCCTCATGAAAACAGGCCCTAGCGCTTATCCATCAAGCGCAAGAAGCTATCCTTATGATAGTAAATCACCCCTGAAAAGGCGCGCTTTGCCGGCGCTGATCGTTCCTTAGGCGTTTGAAAGACTCTGACACAATCCGCGCACCATGTTCGTCATCCTCGGCTACATCATCACCTTCGGCTGCGTCTTCGGCGTGTTCGTGGCGCACGGCGGCAACATCCATGTGCTGCTGGAGGCGCTGCCGTTCGAGATGATCACCATCGGCGGCGCGGCGCTGGGCTCGTTCATCGTCACCAACCAGCCCAAGGTGCTCAAGGCCACGATGGCGGCGCTGCCGCAGGTGCTCAAGGGCAACAAGTACACCAAGGCGCGCTACATGGAGCTGATGGCCATGCTCTACGAGATTCTGCAGAAGGCGCGCAAGGAAGGGCTGATGGCCATCGAGAAGGACGTGGACGCGCCCCAGGAATCGGAGATCTTCAAGAAATTCCCCGCCGTGGGCAGCGACCACCACGTGATCGAGTTCACCACGGACTACCTGCGCATGATGGTTTCGGGCAACCTCAACGCCCACGAGATCGAGGCGCTGATGGACAACGAGATCGAGACCCACCACCAGGAGGCGCACGCGCCCGTGGCGGCGCTCGCCCGGCTGGCCGGCGCGCTGCCGGCCTTCGGCATCGTGGCGGCCGTGCTGGGCGTGGTGAACACCATGGGCTCGGTGGGGCAGCCGCCGGCGGTGCTGGGCGGCATGATCGCGTCGGCGCTGGTGGGCACGTTCCTGGGCATCCTGCTGGCCTACGGCGCGGTGGAGCCGCTGGCCGGCCTGCTGGAGCAGAAGGCCGAGGACGCCGCCAAGGAATACCAGTGCATCAAGTCCACCCTGCTGGCGAGCATGCAGGGCTACAACCCGGCCACGGCCATCGAGTTCGGCCGCAAGGTGCTGTTCTCGGGCGACCGGCCGGGCTTCGCCGAGTTGGAAGCCCACGTGAAGGGCAAGAAGTAAATGGCGGAGAAGAAGCTCCAGCCGATCATCATCAAGCGCGGCAAGAAGCGCCCCCACGCCGCGCACGGCGGCGCCTGGAAGATCGCCTACGCCGACTTCGTGACGGCCATGATGGCCTTCTTCCTGCTGATGTGGCTGCTGGGCTCCACCGCCAAGGGCGAACTGCAAGGCATCGCCTCGTACTTCGCCTCGCCACTGAAGGTGGCGATGCAGGGCGGCGACGGCGCGGGCAACAGCTCCAGCATCATTCCGGGCGGAGGCAACGACCTGTCGAAGGTGCACGGCCAGGTGCGGCGTTCCGACGCCGACGCGTCGACCAGCATGCGCACGAGCATCGAGAACGCGCGCGCCGAGCGCGCCCGGCAGGACGCGCAACGCATCAAGGCGCTGCAGGCCAAGATCGACGCGATGATCACCGAGAACACGCGCCTGAACGAGTTCCGCTCGCAGATCCGGCTGGACCTGACGCCCGACGGCCTGCAGATCCAGATCGTGGACGACCAGAACCGGCCCATGTTCGACAGCGGCAGCGCCCTGGTCAAGCCCTACATGCGCGACATCCTGCGCGAGATCGGCGCGGCACTGGGCGGCGTGGAAAACCGCATCAGCCTGGCCGGCCACACCGATGCCGTGCCCTACGGCAACGGTGACCGGGGCTACAGCAACTGGGAGCTGTCGGCCGACCGCGCCAACGCCTCGCGCCGCGAGTTGGTCTCCGCCGGCATGCCGGACGCCAAGCTCGGCCGCGTGGTGGGCCTGGCGGCCAGCGATCTGCTGGAGCCGGACAATCCGCGCGCCGCGGTGAACCGGCGCATTACCATCACCGTACTCACGCACGAGGCCGAGGAGCGGCTCATAGGCAAGCGCAATGTTGCATTCCCCTTGCCTCCGCCCTCAGCCGAAAAGCAGGACAATCCCGCATCCGCAGCCCCCCAGTAACACCTTGTCACGTTGCCGGGGGCCCATGACAATAGCCCCGTAATTTCGACCGAAAGGGTCCCTTGTGTCTTCCGCCCTTCGTTTTCTGATCGTTGACGACTTTTCCACCATGCGGCGCATCGTCCGCAACCTGCTCAAGGAAAGCGGCTTCGCCGATGCCGACGAGGCCGAGGACGGCGTGGCCGCGCTGAACAAGCTGCGCAACGGCCGCTTCGACTTCGTGGTCACCGACATCAACATGCCGAACATGAACGGCTTCCAGCTGCTCAGCGAGATCAAGAAGGACGACAAGCTCAAGCACCTGCCCGTGCTCATGGTGACGGCCGAGGCGCGCAAGGAAGACATCGTGATGGCCGCCCAGAACGGCGCGGCCGGCTACATCGTCAAGCCCTTCACCAAGGCCACGCTCGAAGAGAAGGTGACCCTGATCCTCAAGAAAATGGGGCTGTGACCATGGAGGCAGCGGATTCCCCCGCGCCGCCCGCCAATGCGGACGACGTTCACCTGAAGATCGGCCAGCTCACACGCCAGCTCCACAGCGCGCTGACCGAGCTGGGCTATGCGGACCAGCTGCGCGGCACCATGGGCGAGCTGCCGGACGCGCAAAGCCGGCTGTCCTACATCGCCCGGCTGACGGGCGAGGCGGCCGAGAAGGTGCTCAGCCGCGTGGAGCAGGCCAAGGCCCAGCACGACTACATCGCCAGCGAGACGCGCCGCGTGGTCACCTCGCTCGTGGCCGACCCGGTGGCGGCCGTGGCCAAGGGCGAGATCTACAACTTCCTCACCGACGTGGAGCGCGTGACCAAGGAGGCCGACACGCACCTCACCGAGATCATGATGGCGCAGGACTTCCACGACCTGACCGGCCAGGTGATCGCGCGCGTGGTGAACCTGGCCTCCACGATCGAGCAGCAGCTCGTGCAGTTGCTGATCCAGACCGCTCCGCCCCACACGGCGCCCCCGGCCGCGCCCGAGCCGCGCCGCGAGCACCTGCAGGGTCCGGTGGTGAACCCCGAGGCCACGGCCGACGTCGTGACCAGCCAGTCGCAGGTGGACGACCTGCTGGCCAGCCTGGGTTTCTAGTGGAATTGACCTCCAGCGCTTATCCAGAAAGCGCTGGCAGCTATTCAAACAATAGCATCCGCTGCCAGCCGAATAGAGGGGCCACCACCCCTTTATTCGGGCTTTAGCTTTCCCCCCGCTCCCGACAATGGCGTGACCCGCAAGTCACGCCACCATGAGCTCGAGCCAAGACAAGAACCTCCCCGCCACCGCGCGCAAGCTCCAGAAGGCGCGCGATGACGGCCAGACCGCCCGCTCGCGGGACTTGTCGCACCTGGCCATCCTGGGCGTGGGCGCGGTGGCCCTGCTGGTGCTGGCGCCCTCCCTGATCGACTACCTGGAGCGCGGTCTGCGCCAGAACCTGGTATTCGACGCCGCCACCGTGCGTGCCCCGGGCCACATGCTGGAACGCCTCAAGGCCCTGGCGACGGTCGGCGTGCTCGCCAGCGCCGCGTTCGCCTCCCTGACCGCCGGCGCCGCCCTGATCGGTGCCTTGGGCGCGGGCGGCTGGGTCTTCAGCCTCAAGCCCATCTCGCCGCAGTTCAACCGGCTCAACCCGATCCAGGGCGTGGCCAACCTGTTTTCCAAGCAGCAGCTCACCAACGTGGCCAAGATGGTGCTGATGACGGCGGTGCTCACCTTCGTCGCCTGGAAGTTCATGGGCCACAGCACCGAGAAGATGGCCCTGCTGGTGCTGCAGCCCTCGCCGCTGTCGCTGCGCCACGCAGGCGAGTGGGTCGTCTCGGGCGTGAGCCTGCTGCTGCTCGTGGTGTTCCTGTTCGCGCTGGTGGACGTGCCGCTGCAGTCCGTCCTCTTCAAGTCGCGCCTGAAGATGTCGCACGAGGAAGTGAAGAACGAGCACAAGGAGGCCGACGGCAACCCCCAGATCAAGAGCAAGATCCGCCAGAAGCAGCGCGAGATCGCCGACCGCGCCAGCATCGCCGCCGTGCCCAAGGCCGACTTCGTGGTGATGAACCCCACCCACTACGCCGTGGCGCTGCGCTACGACGAGGCCGCCATGGGCGCACCGCAGGTCGTCTCCAAGGGCACGGACCTGCTGGCCTTCCGCATCCGCGAGGTGGCGCAGCAGCACGGCGTGCCGGTGCTGCAGTCGCCCATGCTGGCGCGGGCGCTGTACGCCCACGCCGAGCTGGAGCAGCCCATCCCCGCCCAGCTCTACACCGCCGTGGCGCAGGTGCTGGCCTACGTCTACCGCCTCAAGGCCGCGCTGCGCGGCGCAGGCCCCATGCCCGGCACGCAGCCCGACCCGCAGGTGCCGCCCGAACTCGATCCGCACTCGCCCCAGGCGCAACGCGCCCGCCGAGGTAACGCATGACCCCGTCGATGAACTCCGTCCGGCAATGGGCCGGCGACAACCGCTCGGCCCTGCAGGGCCTGTCGGCCCCGCTGCTCGTGGTGGCCATCCTGGCGCTGATGGTGCTGCCCATCCCGCCGTGGATGCTCGACACCTTCTTCACGCTCAACATCGCCGTGGCGCTGATGGTGATGATGGTGGCGGCCTACATGGTCAAGCCGCTCGACTTCGCGGCCTTCCCCTCGGTGCTGCTGCTGACCACGCTGATGCGCCTGTCGCTCAACGTGGCCTCGACCCGCGTGGTGCTGCTCGAAGGCCACACCGGCCCGGGCGCGGCGGGCGCGGTGATCGAGGCCTTCGGCCACTTCCTGATCGGCGGCAACTTCGCCGTGGGCCTGATCGTGTTCGCCATCCTCGTGGTGATCAACTTCGTGGTGGTGACCAAGGGCGCCGAGCGCATCGCCGAGGTCTCGGCCCGCTTCACGCTGGACGCCATGCCCGGCAAGCAGATGGCGGTGGACGCCGACCTGAATGCCGGCCTGATCGACGACAAGGAGGCCAAGCGCCGCCGCGCCGAGGTGCAGGAGGAGGCCAATTTCTTCGGCTCCATGGACGGCGCGAGCAAGTTCGTGCGCGGCGACGCCATCGCCGGCATCCTGATCCTGGTCATCAACATCATCGGCGGCTTCGCCATCGGCATGCTGCAGCACGGCCTGTCGGCCAGCGACGCGGCCAACAGCTACATCCTGCTGGCGGTAGGCGACGCGCTGGTGGCGCAGATCCCGGGCCTGCTGATCTCCGTGGCCGCGGCCATGGTCATCTCGCGCGTGGGCAAGGAAGAGGACATGGGCCGCCAGATCGTGCAGCAGCTCTTCATGTCGCCGCGCGTGCTGGGCGTGACGGCGGGCATCCTGATCCTGCTGGGCCTCATTCCCGGCATGCCGCACGCCGTGTTCCTGGTCATGGGCAGCGGCATCGGCTACGGCGCCTGGGTGCTGATGCAGCGCCAGAACCGGCCCCCGCCCGTGGAGGAAGCCCCCGGGCCCGTCGCCGACGGCGAAGCGAGCTGGGACGATCTGCAGCCTGTGGACCTGCTGGGCCTAGAACTGGGCTACCGCCTGATCGCGCTGGTGGACAAGAACCGCCAGGGCGACCTGCTCACGCGCATCAAGGGCGTGCGCCGCAAGTTCGCGCAGGAGGTGGGCTTCCTGCCGCCAGCCGTGCACGTGCGCGACAACCTCGAACTCAAGCCCAGCGCCTACCGCATCACGCTGCGCGGCGTGGTGGTGGGCGAGGGCGAGGCCTTCCCCGGCATGTTCCTGGCCATCAACCCCGGCGGCATCAGCACGCCGCTGATCGGCACGCCCACGACCGACCCGGCCTTCGGCCTGCCCGCGCACTGGATCGACGCCGCGCAGAAGGAAGCCGCGCAAATGGCGGGCTTTACCGTCGTTGATCCGGAAACCGTGATGGCGACCCATTTGTCACACTTGATGCAAGTACAGGCCTCCAAGCTCCTGAGCCGCACCGAGACGCAGCAACTCGTGGAGCACGTGGCCCGCCTGGCTCCCAAGTTGATCGAAGAAGTCGTGCCCAAGATGGTCTCCATCACCACATTCCAGAAGGTGCTGCAGCTGCTGCTGGAGGAGTCCGTCCACATCCGCGACATCCGCACCATCATCGAAACGCTGGCCGAGCACGCCGGCAGCACGCAGGATCCGGTGGAGCTGGCGCGGCGCGTGCGCATCGCCCTCTCGCCCGCCATCGTGCAGCAGATCTACGGCCCCACGCGCGAGCTGAGCGTGATCGCCATCGAACCCGGCCTGGAGCGCCTCCTGATGCAGGCCCTGGGCAATGCCGGCGGTCCGGCGCTGGACCCCGGCGTGGCCGACCTGCTCACCCACAAGGCCGCCGAAGTCGCCATGAAGCAGGAGGAGCTGGGCATGCCCGCCTGCCTGCTCGTGCCCGACCAGATCCGCGGCGCCATCGCGCGCCTGGTGCGCCGCGTGGCGCCCCGCCTGCAGGTGCTCGCGCACAGCGAGATCCCTGAAACCCACACCATCCGCATCGGCCCGATCCTCAAAGGTGCAACGTCATGAACATCAAACGCTTCCACGCTCCCACGTCGCGGGAGGCCCTGGCCAAGGCGCGCATGGCTTTTGGTGAAGGCACGCTCATCCTGTCCAACCGCCCCACGGCCGGCGGCGTCGAGGTGGTGGCCACGGCGGAGGAAACCCTGTCCACGCTGGAGCCGGCCGCCGCCCCGCCGGTTGCGCTCGCCGGCAGCCGCCTGCAGGAGCGCGCCGACGACCTGGCCGCCAGCCCGGTGCGCCTGCAGCAGGCCCGCGCGGAACCGCGCGCCGATACAGCCCGCACCGCCGTCGCCAAGGACACCGAGCAGCTCGCCATGAGCACCCTGTCGTTCCAGGACTATGTGCGCGAGCGCATGCTGCGCCGCCGCCATGAGGCGCTGAACGGCGACGCACCTGCCCTGCCGCTGCCCGAGCGCGCCACCGAGCGCGTGCCCCTGCGCCCCTCCACACTGCCCGCCAGCGCGCCCGTGGCGCGCCACAACCCGCTGCGCCCCATGCACGCCGACCTGGGCGCCGAGCAGCTCACGCCCGCAGCACCGCGCCGCCCGGCGCCGGCCGCCGCCGCGCCCACGCTGGCCGCGGGCACCAGCCAGCAGAACCTGATGAAGGAACTGCAGGCCATGAAGGACCTGATCGAGGACCGCTTCAACACCCTGGCCTGGCTCGGCCAGGCACGGCAGAACCCGATCCAGTCCAACCTGATGCTCAAGCTCATCCGCGCGGGATATTCGCCCGCGCTGGCGCGCGCCGTGCTGGAACACCTGCCCGAGCACCTGCCCGCACCGGACGCCGTACGCTGGCTCATGGAAGTGCTGGAACGCAACCTCAAGACCGACGCGCACGCGCTGCCGCTGTACGAGGAAGGCGGCATCTACGCCATGGTGGGCGCCACCGGCGTGGGCAAGACCACCACCACCGCCAAGCTGGCCGCGCTGTGCGCGCGCGTGCACGGCCCGCAGAGCGTGGGCCTGATCACGCTGGACACCTACCGCGTGGGCGCCCACGAGCAATTGCGCTCCTACGGCCGCATGCTGGGCGTGGTGGCTCACCTGGCCCATGACCGCGCGGCGCTGCAGGACCTGCTGGGGCTGCTGTCGTCCAAGAAGATGGTGCTCATCGACACCACGGGCATCGCACCGCGCGATCCGCGCAAGCGCGACCTGCTCGACGTGCTCGACCTGCCCGGCGTGAACCGCCTGCTGGTGCTCAATGCCAGCGCCCACGGCGACACGCTGGACGACGTGCTCACCGGCTTCAAGACCACGGGCTCGCAGCAGGCCATCCTGTCCAAGGTGGACGAAGCCGTGAAGCTCGGCCCCGCCATCGACGCGCTGATCCGCCACCAGATGGTGCTGCGCGGCGTGACCAATGGCCAGCGCGTGCCCGAGGACTGGGAAGCCGCCGATGCGCACAAGCTCGTGGGCACCTCCATGCGCACCAGCGTGAAATCGGCTTTCGACCCCAAGGCGGCGGAGCTCAACTTCTTCTTCTCGCCCGCTACCGCCACCGCGGACGAGCAGGGGCTGGCCGATGTTGCTTGACACCGGATTCCACCAGGGCGCCGGCCTGCACGGCTACACGCCGCAGCGCGACCTGCGCCTGCTGCCCGTGCTCAGCCATCCTGCCCCCTCCATCGCACTGGAAACCCTGTGGCAGGTGTGCTCCAGCCTGCAGCGCCTGGGCTACCCCGTGGTCGTGCTCGACGGCACCGCGCACGAAAGCGCCGGCGCGCCCGGCCTGCTGCACCTGCTGGCGTCCACGGCCGCCGCGGCGGCGCTGGATGCCAGTGCCACGTCCTCCTCGCTGCCCGTGGTGCCCGCCGCGCTGGGCCTGCAGCGGCTGGCGCAGCAGGAAGGCCTTGCACACGATGCGCTGCAGTGCCTGCTGCCGCTGTTCCGCGCCTACGCGGCAGTGGTGCTGTTCGCCCCGCCGGAGCTGGCCGCGCCCTTGCTGCGCGGCAGCGCCAGCGTTCCGCTGGTCCTCACCGGGCCCGGCGCGCAGGGCATGGTGCGCGGCTACCTGCAGCTCAAGCACATGGCGCTGCACGCGGGCGTGCGCTGCGCCGTGGCCTCCATCCAGCCCCCGGGCACCCCCGTGCGCGCACAGCAGACGCAGGAAGCCCTCGGCGCGCTACGGCGCAACGCAGAGCGTCTGCTGGGCATGCAGGTGCACACCACCACGGTCTGGGCCGCGCGGCCCCAGGACGTGCAGCGCCTGGCCTTGCAACTGCTGGAAAACGCATGCACGATTGACGCTACCATGCCAATGCTGCCCGCGCACAGCCTCGCCGCTTCCAGCGCACCCTTGATGGACCGGAGCCACTGACCCGATGTACACCGCGAAAGGCCAGCTCGACCGGGACGCGCTGTTCCACCAGCACGTGCCCTTGGTGCGGCGCATCGCCCACCACATGATCGCCAAGCTCCCGCCCAACGTGGAGCTGGACGACCTCATCCAGGTCGGCATGATCGGCCTGAACGACGCGCTCTCGCGCTACGAGGTCACGCAGGGCGTGCAGTTCGAGACCTTCGCCACCCAGCGCATCCGCGGCGCCATGCTCGACGAGCTGCGCGAGGGCGACTGGATGAGCCGGAGCTCGCGCAAGAGCCAGAAGGAGATCGAGCACGCACTGCACCGCCTGGAGCAAAAGCTCGGGCGCAGCCCGATCGAATCCGAGATCGCCGCGGAGCTGGGCATGAGCCTGGCGGACTACCAGTCCCTGCTCTCCAAGGTGCGGGGCACGCAGCTCGTGTACCTGGAGGACTTCCACCACGGCGACGATGACGACGAAGGCTTCCTCGACCGCCACGTGGCCGACGAGGGCGCCGACCCCATGTCCATGCTGCGCGACCAGCGCCTGAAGTCCTCGCTGGTCGCTGCCATCCAGGCCCTGCCCGAGCGCGAGCAGTACATCATGGGCATGTACTACGAGCACGACATGAACCTCAAGGAAATCGCCGCCGTGCTGGGCGTGACCGAGTCGCGCGTGTGCCAGCTGCACAGCCAGGCCATCGCGCGCCTGCGCACCAAGATGCGCGGGCATTAGACGGCATCCCCCTGAGCGGCTGCGCCGCTTCCCCCTTCTCTCGTAGCGCTGCGCGCTACGGGAAGGGGGACGACGCCGGCGGCCTGGCGGAGCCAGCTCCGCGGCGTCCGCTGGCATGGCCTGCTCCGCGGCCCTCGGAACAATGAGCCGAGGCTGAAATTTTGGCAAAATCGGCCTCTAGCGCGCTCCAGGCAAGCGCAAGCAGCTCTTTTTTCAATAGCAAATCAACCCGGTGCGCGGTAGATGCGCGCGCCCGGGGCGGCGGGGGCGCTGCCGGCTTTGCCGTAGGTCACGCCCTGCACGGGCGGCAGCAGCGACGCGGTCTGCCGCTCGGTGAGCGCCAGCACGCGCGCGAGCTGCTCGCGCAGCAGGCCCAGCCGGGTGCCGATGGCCTGGATGCGGGCGGCCGTGCCCTCGGGCCATGTGCCCTGCCCGCCGGAACGCTCCAGGGCCTGCGACAACGCAAAGGCCGCCTCGCGCAAGCGCTGGGCGGCCTCTTCCAGGGTCAGGGGATCGGTGGCCATCAGGGCAGTCTCCACGTCCTGGAGCTGCGCTTCGATGGCGGAGAGGGGAGTGTCGAGGGACATGGGGCGAGTCTATGGCCGTTCGCCCCGGCGTGCGCGGAAGTTCAGCCCCGGGAGCGCAGCAGGGTTTCGGAGGCGTTGGCCAGCAGCTTGTCGGCGACCGCCTCGGCGTCCACCTTGAACGTGCCCTTTTCGATGGCGGACTTGACGGCCTTGACCTTGCCGGCGTCGAAATCGGAGGCGCCACGCGCCACGTCCATGCTGCGCGCTGCCTGCGACAGGGTCACGGGCACGCCTGCGGCCGCCGTGCGCGGCGCGTCCTTGGCCGCGTCCTGGGCTGCGGGCGCAGGCGCCTTGGCCTGCTGCTTGGCAGCGGCCGCCTGCGTCAGCGCATTGGCAGTATCCGGGTTGTGTCCTATCTTCATCGCACTCTCCACCACCCCTGTCAGTGTGGGGCCAGTAGCCATGTTTTCGGCCGGTGCGCGGCGGACTTGAGGGTTTTGTTGGCTACAAGGCGGCCTCTACCGTCCCATCATCTGACACAATACCTGCGATCACCCGTCCATTCGCCATGCGGATGCGCACATTCTGGCCCACGGCACCAGCGCTCATGGCCTGGCCGGAAGATGTTACCGAATACCCCGGACCCTGCACCACGACCCGCACGGAAGTGCCGGCCCTGAAGACCTCGGGGGGGCGGACCATGTTCTGGCGCAGCGCCTGCCCGGCCACGAGGTGGCGCGCCGCCACCTGGCCCACCCAGGCCTGGGGATTGGCCACGACGGGGGCCGTCTCGGCCGCCCAGTCCACCTCGGCCTCCACCGCGTCCTGCTCGGTCAGCACCGCGCCGGAGGCCACGTTGCCCGCCAGCACCCAGGCGGGGCCGAAGGCCTTGACGGTGATGGGCAGGAACACGTTCCAGCGCGTGGCCCCGTCCATGCAGCGCAGGCCCAGGCGGGTGCGGCCCCACAGGCGCGCGCCAGTGGGCAGGTAGGGCTCGACATGGTTGCACGGCGCCAGGCGCAGGCGCGGGTCGAGGACGCCCACGCTGACCTCCATGCGCAGCGGCAGCGTGGCGGACTGGGCCTGCAGCACGTCGTTCAGCCAGCGCTGGCCGACAGAGCCCAGGTCTTCCTGGGCCAGTGCCGGGCCCGCGAGCGCCATGCAGCCCAGGGCCGCGGCCAGCGAACGGATGAAGGGGAAGGAAGGCATGGCGTTTCTCCAAAAGGCAGGCCCCGGGGGCACTTTTCCACACCGGCCACTGTAGGCCGCCGCCGCCGCCCGAAAGCACCGAACAGCCGCCCGATCACCGCGTTCTTCGCGCTTTAGAAAACCAGGGCAGATTCCACAATCGCTCCACCGAATCCCTTCACCGCCCGAGGCCCCCATGCTCGACAAGATGACCCAGCGACTGGACTTCCACGGCAACGCGCTGCTGCTGCGTTCCGAGCGCCAGCGCGCCATCGCGAGCAACATCGCCAACGCGGACACGCCAGGCTACGTGGCGCGCGACTTCAAGTTCGCCGACGCCATGCGCGCCGCCAGCGAGGCCCAGGCGCCCGGCGCGATGCGCCAGCAGAGCGTGAGCGACCCGCGCCATATCCCGCTGCCCGCCGCCGGTAGCGGCACGTCGGACAGTGCGCTGGGCTACAGCCTGCAGACCCAGCCCAGCCTGGACCGCAATACCGTGGACATGGACCGCGAGCGCGCCGCCTTCGTGGACAACGCCGTGCGCTACGAGGCCACGCTGCGCTTCATCAACGGCGGCGCCAAAACCATGCTGAGCGCCATCCAGGGCCAGTAAGCCGATAAGGAGCCAACGCCATGTCGATGTTCTCGATCTTCAACGTCTCGGGCAGCGCGATCAGCGCGCAGTCGCAGCGCCTGAACGTCGTGGCCAGCAACCTGGCCAACGTGGACGCCGTGGCCGGCCCCGACGGCCAGGCCTACAAGGCGCGCCAGGTGGTGTTCCAGACCACGCCCATGGGCGCGGACAGCTCGGCCGGGGTGCGCGTGTCGACCATCCAGGAAAGCGACGTGCCCGGCCGCCGCGTGCACGACCCGGCCAACCCCATGGCAGACGCCGAGGGCTACGTCACCCACTCCAACGTGAACGCGGTGGAGGAGATGGTCAACATGATCTCCGCCTCGCGCTCGTACCAGAACAACGTCGAGGTCATGAACACAGCCAAGACGCTGCTGCTCAAGACCCTGCAGATGGGCCAGTAACCGCCCGGAGACACCGCCATGTTCATGAGCCCCATCGATACCAGCACACTCGACGCCGGTGCCGCCACCACGTCCAAGACGGGCGACAACAACGATCCCGCCGCAATGCAGGACCGGTTCCTGAAGCTGCTCGTGGCACAGCTGACCAACCAGGATCCGATGAATCCTCTGGACAACGCCCAGATGACGACGCAGATGGCCCAGATCAACACGGTGACGGGCCTGCAAACGCTGAATCTGACCATGCAGACCATGGCCGAGCAATTCGCCACGATGCAGACACTGCAAGGCATCACCATGATCGGCCGTTCGGTGCTCTCGGAAGGCAATCAGATGAGCATGGAAGACGCCAAGGGCAAAGGCTACTTCGACCTCGCCAATGCCGCCACCAGCGTCAAGGTGGAAGTGGTCACGCCAGGCGGCGTGGTCGTGGACACCGTGGAACTGGGAGCGCTGGACAAGGGCCGCGGCGAATTCGAATGGGATGCCAGCAAATACACCGCAGGCAACGCCGCCGACCTGCGCTTCCGGGTCGTCGCATCGAACAAGGAAGGGGCGGTCACCGCCACGCCGCTGATGCAGTCGAAGGTGGTGGCCACCGGCACCAACGCCGGCGCATTGACCCTGACGCTGGAAAACGGAGAAACCGTCAACTACGCCAACATCCGCGGCGTGGTCTGACTCCACGCACCTCAATACGCACCAGGAGAAAACCATGGGTTTCCAACAGGGCCTCTCCGGCCTCAATGCATCGGCCAGGAACCTCGACGTGATCGGCCATAACATCGCCAATGCCAACACCACGGGGTTCAAGGCGTCGCGCTCCGAGTTCGCCGCCATGATCGCCGCATCCATCGGCGCTTCGGGGGGCAGCAGCGCCGGCATCGGCGTAGAAACGGCGGCGATCGCCCAGCAGTTCAGCCAGGGCAACATCAGCGTTACGGGCAACAGCCTGGACGTAGCGATCAATGGCAATGGCTTCTTCACGCTGCAGATGCCTGACGGCTCGCGCGCCTACACCCGGGCAGGCAATTTCAAGCTGGACGCGAACACGGGTGACATCATCACCAACGATGGGGCCCGCGTGCTGGGCTACCCCACCAATCCTCTGACGGGCCAGCGCACCTCCAGCACGGCAGGGCCGCTGACACTGCCCACCGGCGCGCCCATCCCAGCGAAGCAAACCACGGAAATCAATGCCGCCTTCAATCTGGACGCGCGCGCGCCGGATGCCGCGGGCGACCCGGCCGCCACTCCGCCCATCCCCGCCACACCGCGCTCCACCTATGGCACGTCGATCAATGTCTACGACAGCCAGGGCGTAGCCAAGCCTCTGAACCTGTATTTCGAGAAGAACGGTGCCAACACCTGGGACGTCTATACAGAGCTGGACGACCCCAGCGCCACGCCGCCCGTGGTCGCCACCCCCATCGGCCAGATCACCTTCGACAACAACGGCAACATCACCGGTCCCGCCGCGACGCCGCCAGCAACGGGGTTCACGATGGATCTGACCATCAGCCCCTCGCCACCCAATCCCAACGGCCTCCCCGACTTCCAGGTGGAACTGAAGCTGGACGGCATGACGCAGTTCGGCTCCAAGTTCGCGCCTTCCGAACTCACGCAGGACGGCTACAGCTCGGGGCAGCTCACCGGGATCAACATCGGCGACGACGGCCTGGTCCTTGCACGCTACTCCAATGGCGTGACGCGTGCCGAAGGGCAGATTGCGCTGGCGAGCTTCCGCAACAGCCAGGGCCTGGAGCCCGTGGGCGGCAACAACTGGGTGGAAACCAGCGCATCGGGCCAGCCGATGCTGGGCTCCCCCACCGACGGCAACTTCGGCAAGCTGCGCTCGGGCGCATTGGAAGATTCCAACGTGGACCTCACGGCCGAGCTCGTGAACATGATGACTGCACAGCGCGCCTACCAGGCCAATGCGCAGACCATCAAGACACAGGACCAAGTGATGTCCACCCTCGTCAACCTGCGCTGACGCTGCCTGACCTGGAGACCACGCCATGGACCGCATCATCTACACCTCCATGACCGGCGCCAGCGCCGCTGCGCACCGGCAGGCGGTGCTGTCCAACAACCTGGCGAACGTCTCCACCAATGGTTTCCGGGCGGAAATGTCCAACTTCCGCTCGGTGCCGCTGCAGGGCGACGGCTCCAGCACGCGCGTGTTCGCGCTGGAAGCCACCTCCGGTCATGTGGACACGCCCGGTCCCGTGCAGCGCACCGGCCGCCCGCTCGACGGCATGGCCCTGGGCAACGCCTGGTTCGCCGTGCAGGGCCTGGACGGCACCGAGGCCTATACGCGCAACGGAGCCTTCACCGTCACGGCCGAGGGCCAGCTCGTCACGCACAACGGCCTGACAGTGCTCTCCGACGGCGGCGGCCCCATCGAGGTGCCTCAGGGCGCCGAGGCCATGCTGGGCAGCGACGGCACCATCACTGCGCGCGTGCCCGGCCAGGTGCCGCAGGCCATCGGGCGCATCAAGCTCGCCACGCCCACGGCCGAAGACCCGCTGCAGCGCGGCAACGACGCGCTGTTCCGCACCGCCTCGGGCGAGCCTATGCCCAACGACGCCAATGCGCGCCTGGCCTCGGGTGCGCTGGAAGGCTCCAACGTGAATGCCGTCGAATGCATGGTGGGCATGATCGCCGCCGCGCGCCAGTTCGAGCAGCAGATGCGCCTGCTGCAAACCGCCGAGAACGACGACAAGGCCGCCGCCCGGCTGCTCAGCACCAACGGCTAAAGGAAGAACGCCATGATCAATTCCCTGTGGATCGCCAAGACCGGCATGACCGCCCAGCAGACGCAGCTGGACGTGATCTCCCACAACCTCGCCAACGTCTCCACCTCGGGCTTCAAGCGCAACAACGCCGTGTTCGAGGACCTGATCTATCAGAACCTGCGCCAGGTCGGCGCGCAGACCACCGAGCAGAACCAGCTTCCCACCGGTCTGCACCTGGGCCTGGGCGTGAACGTGGTGGCCACCAGCCGCAACTTCACGCAGGGTCCGCTGCAGCAGTCGGGCAACAGCCTGGACGTGGCCATCAACGGCAACGGCTTCTTCGAAATCCAGCTGCCCGACGGCACCATCGGCTACACGCGCGACGGCTCGTTCAAGCTCGACGCGCAGGGGCGCATGGTCACGTCCAGCGGCCTGCCAGTGGCCAACGGCATCACCGTGCCGCCCAACGCCACCAAGGTGAGCATCGGCGAGGACGGCGTCGTCAGCGCTACCGTGCCGGGCAACCCCCAGCCGCAGCAGATCGGCCAGCTCGCCATGTCCAGCTTCGTCAACAACGCCGGCCTGGAGCCCGTGGGGCAGAACATGTACAAGGAATCGGCCGCCTCGGGCCCGCCGCAGCAGGGCCAGCCGGGCACCAATGGGCTGGGCATCATGCGCCAGGGCTTCCTGGAGTCGTCCAACGTCAATGTGGTCGAGGAGCTGGTCACCATGATCCAGACCCAGCGCGCCTACGAGATGAACTCCAAGGCCATCCAGACCTCGGACCAGATGCTGGCCAAGCTGTCGCAGCTGTGAAAGATAGGAAGGACGCCATGATGCCCCCCGCCCTGCGCCTGCTCGCAGCCTCCGCCCTGGCCATGCTTGCCACGGGCTGCGCCACGCTCAATCCGCCGCCGCCCGTGGACCTGCTGCCCACCGCCCCCCGCCCGTGGCTGCCATGCCGCGCCCCACCGGGCCTGCCACCGGCAGCCTGTTCCATGCGGCAAGCTACCGCCCTGCATTCGAGGACCGGCGCGCCCGCATGGTGGGCGATATCGTCACCATCCAGATCGTGGAGCAGGTAACGGCCAAGCAGAACTCCAGCTCCAGCATCGACCGCAGCTCGGACACATCGGCCGGCATCTCCGCCTTCCCCTTCGTGGGTGCAGGCAAGCTGGGCAAGCTCAACCTGGGCGCATCCAGCAGCAACGCTTTTGCAGGGAAGGGCGGCACCGAAAGCAACAACACCTTCACCGGCTCCATCTCCACCACCGTTATCGAGGTCCTGCCCAACGGCCACCTGCTGGTGGCGGGAGAAAAGCAGATCGGCGTGAACGAGAACGTGGATGTGCTGCGCTTCTCCGGCACCGTGGACCCACGCGCGCTGCACCCGGGCAGCGTGATCGCCTCCACCCAGGTCGCCAACGCGCGACTGCAGTCGCGCGGGCGCGGTGCGCAGAGCGAGGCGCAGGCCATGGGCTGGCTGTCGCGGGCCTTCAATTCCGTCGCCCCGTTCTAGCCATCAAAAACCATAGCTTCCAGCGCTTTCCTGTCAAGCGCTGGAAGCGTTTTTCATTGAAATCCGTGTTCCGCGAATAGGCGGCTTTTCGGGCGGCTTTTCGGTAATTCGCCTGGCGCGTGGCAGCCCACAATCATTGCCATGACCACCTTTGCCCTGCTCCCTTCATCGGCTGCTCTGCGCACGCTGCGGCGGCTGGCGGCGTTCGGGGCGCTCGCGCTCGCTGCGGCGCTGCCGGCGCATGCGCTGCGCATCAAGGAAGTGGCCGCCGTGCAGGGCGTGCGCAGCAACCAGCTCACGGGCTACGGGCTCGTGGTGGGGCTGGACGGCACCGGCGACCAGACCACGCAGATGCCGATCACCACGCAGGCCATGCAGAACTACCTGCTGCAGATGGGCATCAGCCTGCCGCCGGGCACCACGGCGCCGCAGCTCAAGAACGTGGCCACGGTGATCGTGACCGCGCAGCTGCCCGCCTTCGCCCAGCCGGGCCAGATGATCGACGTGAGCGTGTCCTCCATGGGCAACGCCAAGTCGCTCAAGGGCGGCACGCTGATCGCCACGCCGCTGCGCGGCGCCGACGGCGAGATCTACGCCCTGGCCCAGGGCAACGTCGTCGTGGGTGGCGCCGGCGCGTCGGCCGGCGGCAGCAAGGTGCAGATCAACCACCTGAGCGCGGGCCGCGTGCCCGACGGCGCGCAGGTCGAGCGCTCCGTGCCCACGCCGCTGCACGACGGCGACACCATCAACCTGGGCCTGAACGCCTCCGACTTCCAGACCGCGCGCAAGGTGGCCAATGCCATCAACGGCCGCCTGGGCGGCGGCACGGCCACCGCGCTGGACGGGCGCACCGTGCAGGTGCGCGCGCCGCAGGACCCCGGCGCGCGCGTGAACTTCATCGCCGAACTGGAAGAGCTGCAGCTGCCCAACACCACGCCGGCCGCCAAGGTGGTGATCAACGCTCGCACCGGCTCCATCGTGCTCAACCAGGCGGTGACGCTGGGCCCCTGCGCCATCGCGCACGGCAACCTGGCCATCACCATCAGCAGCACGCCCGTCATCAGCCAGCCCGCGCCGCTGTCGCAGGGCCAGACCGTGGTGGCGCAAAAGAGCGACATCGAGGTCAAGCAGGACGGCGGCAAGGTGATCGAGATGCCCGCCTCGCCCCAATTGGCCGACGTGGTGCGCGCGCTCAACACCCTGGGCGCCACGCCGCAGGACCTGCTGGCCATCCTGCAGGCCATCAAGGCCGCAGGCGCGCTGAACGCGGAGCTGGAGGTGATCTGATGACCTTCGACCTGTCCACCAGCGGCACCGCGTCCGCGCGCTCGGCGATGAACCAGGCGCTGGCCGTGGACGGGCGCTCGCTCAACGCGCTCAAGCTGCAGGCCACGCAAGGCGATGCACAGGCCGCCAAGGACGCGACGAAGGAAGCCGCCAAGCAGCTCGAATCGCTGTTCATGCGCGAGCTGATCAAGAGCATGCGCGAGGCCACCATGAAGTCCGGCCTGCTCGACGGCGCCGAAGGCAACCTGGCCAACGACCTGTTCGACCAGCAGCTCTCGGTGCAGATGGCGGGCCTGCCGGGCGGGCTGTCCGAGGCCATCCAGCGCCAGCTCTCCCGCCAGCTCGGCGGCGACGGCGAGGCCACGCTGGTGCCCGGCTCCACGCTGAGCCTGGACGCCACGCTGCGCAAGCCGGCGCGCGCCGACAATGCGCAGGCGCCTTCACCCAAGGGCCGCGACAACTTCGTGCAGCACCACCGCAGCGCCGCCGAGCGCGTGGCGCGCGAGAGCGGCATTCCCGCCAGCTTCATGTTGGGCCAGGCCGGGCACGAAACGGGCTGGGGCAAGGGCGAGATCCGCAACAAGGACGGCAGCAATTCGTTCAACCTGTTCGGCATCAAGGCCGGCAAGGGCTGGACGGGCAAGGTGGCCGAGGTGACCACCACCGAATACATCAACGGCGCGGCGCGCAAGGTCACGGCCAAGTTCCGCGCCTACGGCTCCTATGAGGAATCGTTCAAGGACTACGCCCGCCTGATCACCGAAAGCCCGCGCTACGAAAAGGCGCGCGCCAAGACCCATTCGGCCCTGGCCTACGCCGCCGAGCTGCAGAAGGCCGGCTACGCCACCGACCCGCAGTACGCCGCCAAGCTCAGCCGCGCCATCCAGAGCACGCAGGCCGTGGCGCGCAACCCCGTCGTGGCCCAGGCGCCCGGCACCCAGGCCTGAAGCACTGAACCATGAGCCTCCTCAACGTCGGCGCTCGCGCCCTCCTCGCCAACCAGGTGGCCCTGCAGACCACGGGCCACAACATCGCCAACGTGAGCGTGGCCGGCTACTCGCGCCAGAGCGTGGTCATGGAGACCGTGCAGGGCCAGTTCACCGGCGGCGGCTACATCGGCAAGGGCGTGAACGTGGCCACCATCCTGCGCAACCACAACGAGCTGCTCACCCGCCAGGCCGCGGCGGCGCAGGCCATGCAGGCGGGCGACACGACGCGCGCCGAGCGCCTCACGCAGATGCAGGACGTGTTCAGCGGCGGCAGCAGCGGGCTGGGCGCGGCCATCACCGACATGATGAACTCGCTGGGCGACGTGATCGCCTCGCCCACCGACATCTCGGCGCGCACCGTCACGCTCACCCGCATGGACGAGATGGCCGCGCGCATGCGCTCGTCGGCCGAGCGGCTGCGCGACATCGAGCAATCGGTGACCGAGCAGCTCAAGACCGATGTGGACCACATCAACAGCATCGCCAAGAGCATTGCCGATGTGAACGAGCAGATCGCGCGCGTCAAAGGCAACGGCCAGAGCCCCAACGATCTGCTGGACAAGCGCGACCAGCTCATCCGCGAACTCAACCAGTACGTGCAGACCACGCAGATTCCCGCCGACGATGGCACCATGGGCATCTTCGTGGGTGGCAGCCAGGCGCTGGTGCTGGGCAGCACGGCCTCGTCGCTGTCGGTCAGCGAATCCGCGCAGTTTCCGGGCAGCCAGCAGATGGCGATCTACTTCAACCGCGCCGGAAGCGCTCCGGTGGAACTGAACGAGGGCATGCTCGGCGGCGGCGAGGTCTCGGGTCTGCTGCGCTTCGCCAACAACGATCTGGCGGAAGGCCGCAACCTGCTCGGCCGCATGGCCCAAGCCATCGCCATCACCATGAACTCCCAGCAGAACCTGGGCCTCACGCTCGACGGCACCATGGGCAAGGACCTGTTCTCCGTCCCCATGAGCGCCACAGGCTATTCCAGCGGAGCGGCGGCAGGAACAGTCACATTCACCGACGCCACGCGCTTCGCCGCCTCCGACTATGAGGTGCGCTTCACCACTCCGCCCGCAGGCCAGGTGGTGCGCCTGTCGGACGGCAAATCCACGGCATTCACGAGCCTGGCCGATCCGGCGCTGCAAGACATCGACGGCCTCTCGTTCAACCTCACGACGGCGGGTGCCACGGGTGAGCGCATACTGTTCAAGCCCTTCGCCAACGCAGCAGCCAACATGCAGATGCTGGTCTACTCGCCGCGCGACCTGGCGGCAGCCAATCCCATCAACGCGGCCATGGGCACGTCCAACACAGGCACGCTGCAACTGGCAAGCCTGAAAGCCACGGACAGCAGCTTCACCCCGCCCCCCATCCCGGGCGGCGTGACGCTGGCCTTCAATGCCGGCTCGCCGCCGACTTTCACCGTGTCCGGCTCGACCACGCCGCCATCGGGAACGACACTGCCCTACACCCCCGGCGAGCCCATCGAGATCGACGGCTGGTCCATCACCCTGCAGGGCACGCCCAAGAACGGCGACACGGTCACCATCGGCAACGCGCTGGACCCGCAGTACGGCGACATGTACACGCGCAACGCCGGCAACGCCACGGCACTCAAGGACCTGCGCGACGTGAAGATGTTCGACGAATCCACGATGGCCGATGGCTACGCCGGCCTCATGGCCCAGGTGGGCACACGCACACAGAGCGCCATGTACGCCGCCAAGCTCTCGGATTCCATCGCCAGCAACCTGGAAGCCGACCGCACGGCCGTCTCCGGCGTGAACCTGGACGAGGAAGCCGCCAAGCTGATCCAGTACCAGCAGGCCTACCAGGCTTCTGCCAAGATGCTGCAGATCGCGCAGACCATTTTCGACAACCTCATCTCCACGATGGGACGCTGACCATGACCAGCACCTTCTACCGCGTGAGCACGGCCAACATGTACGACAGCGCCGTGCGCAACCTGCAGACACGGCAATCGACGCTGTCGGGACTGCAGGAGAACATGACCTCGGGCAAGCGGGTGGTGCGCGCGAGCGACGATCCCGTGGCCGCCGCGCAGGCCGAGCGCGCGCTCACACGCATCAGCCGCATCCAGGCCGAGCAGCGCGCGCTGGACACGCAGCGCAACTCCGTCGCGCAGGCCGAAGCCACGCTGGGCGACGCCGTGGACCTGGTGCAGCAGATCCGCGGACTGGTGGTGGGCGCGGGCAATGGCTCCTTCAAGAGCCCCGAAGACCAGAAGATCCAGGCCAACCAGATCCAGAGCCTGCGCGACCAGCTCACCGAGGTCGTCAACCGCAAGGACACCAACGGCCAGCCGCTGCTGGGCGCGCTGGGCAGCGCGCTCAAGCCCTTCCTGGGGCCGCTGCTGTCCTCGCCCGACTACACCTTCAACGGCCTGCCCGGCCAGGCCGGCAGCACCGGCACCGACATCGCCAGCATCCTGGACGGCCATGCGGCCTTCATGTTCGACCCCGTGCGCGACGGCGTCTACCAGGCCGACATTGCGCCGCGCGGCGCGGGCAGCACGCTCACCACCAGCGCCGTGACCACCTCCAACCGCGAGCTGCTCGACGGTGCGAGCTACGCACTGCAGGTCGATTCCTTCACCGTGGACCCGGTCAACGGCACCACGGTAACCTATACGCTCACCAAGACCGACAGGAACGGCGTGGTCACCACCACCCCCGGCCTGTCCGCCGGCCCGGCGGTGAACGGCCAGCCCGTCCCCATCCAGATCCAGGAAGGCGGCCAGACGGTCATGGCCTTCGATCTCAAGGGCTCGCCCGCCGTGGGCGACACCGTAGGCCTCACGCCCAGCACCAGCCTCATGGGCACCATCGACAGCGCCATCCGCGGCATCGGCGAGTCGACGAACAAGACCGACGCCACGCAGGCCGTCGAACAGGCGCTCGCCAACATCGACGCGGGGCTCGAGCGCGTGCTGCAGGTGCGCAGCTACGCGGGCGAGCTGCTCAACCGCGCCGACCGCATCAGCGACGACCAGGGCCAGCGCTCCGTGCAGCTGGAGGCCGACCGCTCGCGCGCCGAGGACCTGGACATGCTCAAGGGCATCTCCGACTTCCAGAACGCCCACACGGGCTACCAGGCGGCCCTGCAGTCCTACGCGCAGGTGCAGCGGCTCTCGCTGTTCGATTTCATGCGTTGATGGCACTGACAGCGCTGCCGCTTCGTTGACAATCCCGCCATGGTCCAATCCGTTCTTGGCAGCCTCGTCCTGGGCTACCGCCCCCTCTGGAACGCCGCCCGCAGGCTGGCCGGCGTGCAGCTCTACGTGCAAAGCGAAGGCGCGGCGCTGGTGGATGCGCCGCACCTGCTGCGCACCCTGCAGGAGCTGTGGACGGCCAGCTCCCCGCCGCTGCTGCTGTCGCCGCGCTCGCAGGCGCTGCTGGGCGAGCTGCTGGAGCATGCGCCGCGCGGCACGCCCTGGATCGAAGTGCCCGGCGCCTGGCTGGCCGACCCCGGCCTGCGCGCCCGCGCGCAGCAGGCGCATGCGCGCGGGCTGCGCCTGGTCTGGAGCGGCGCGCTGGACCACCTGCCCGACACCGACACCGCGCGCCTGTTCGACAACAGCCTGCTGCACCTGTCCAGCACCGACGCGGTGCTGGCCCTGCAAGCCGCCCGCGCGGCCCAGGGCAGCCCGCTGATCGCGGGGCAGCTCTACGACAACGTGGCCAGCCGTGCGCTGCTGGCGCACTGCCTGGACGGCAGCGGCGCGCTCGCCGTGGCCGGCTGGCCGCTGGAGGACGTGCTGCACAGCCTGCGCCACCAGCCGCTGCAGCCGGCGCACGACGTGGTGTTCGCGCTCATGAAGGCCATCGACGAGGAGCAGTCCATCGACAGCTTCGAGCAGCACCTGGGCGAAGACCCGCTGCTGGCCTACCGTTTCCTGGTCTACACCAACTCCGCCGCGCTGGGCCTGCGCACGGGCGTGGATTCGCTGCGGCGCGGCCTGGTCATGATGGGCTACGGCTCGCTCTCGCGCTGGCTGTCGGACCAACTGCCCCATGCCGCCACCGAGCCCGACCTGCGCCCCATCCGCGAATCCATGGTGCTGCGCGCGCGCCTGACCGAGCGCCTCATGGACGCGGGCGTGGGCAAGGACCTGCGCCGCGAGGTCTACCTGAGCGGCCTGTTCTCCCAGCTCGACGAGCTGCTGCGCGAGCCGCTGGGCGCCATCCTGCGCCGCCTTCCGCTGTCCGAGCGCATCTACGACGCCGTGGTGCTGCGCACCGGCCCCTACGCGCCCAGCCTGGAGATGGCCTGCGCGCTGGAGAGCGACGACGCGGCCGCCATCCGCCAGCTCTGCGAGACGCACGAGCTGGGACTGGAGCACGTCAACCGCTCGCTGCTGCGCGTGCTGAGCGAGCTGGCAGTGGAACGGCCGCACTGATTTCCCAAGCCTTTTCGGCCTCCAGCGCTTGCTGGTAAAGCGCGAGCAGCTATTCTTTTTGAACAGCTGCCTGCCCCGCCACCATGCGCAGCCCCTCGCGCGCGCGGGCCAGCACCTCGCCGCCATGCGCCGCCGCGTAGACCACGCAGGCCGCGTGCGAGAACTGCGGCGCCCCGCGCACCAAAAACAGCGCCCCGCGCGCGATGTGCGGCGCCACGATGGCCGCTCGGAAATAGCCCGCGCCGCCCACGCCCAGCAGGTAGCCCAGCGCCAGCGGCCCGAGCGACACCGACACCGGCGCATTCGACAGCTCCGCGAATGCCGCCTGGTGGCTGGCCGCGAAGCTCGGCCCCCAGTCCACGTAGAGGTAGCGCCGCGGGTCCAGCCCGCCGTCGGGCGCGGTGGTCACCATGACCAGCTTTTCCTCCAGCAGCAGCTCGCACACCAGCCCCGGGCGCGGCGGCGGGTTGTAGAGCACGGCGAGGTCCAGCGTGCCGTCCTCCACGCGCTCCAGCAGGCGCTCTCGCGGCTCCACGTCGGCGCGCAGCGCCACCTCGGGGCAGACGTGGTGCATCCACACCAGCCAGTCGGACAGCAGCGGCTGCCAGATGCTGGGCTCCGCCCCCACGCCGATGCCGTGCGCGCGCCCCGGCGGCAGCGCCACCTGCTGGCGCGCGCGCTCCCAGCCCTGCACCAGGCCCGTGGCGTGGCGCACGAAGCGCTCGCCCGCGGGAGTGAGCCGCGCCCCGGCCTTGTTGCGCACGAAAAGCGGCCGGCCCAGGTGCTGCTCCAGCGAACGCACGCGCGCGCTCACCGCCGTCTGCGTCAGGTGCAGCCGCTCGGCCGCCGCGGCGAAGCTGCCGCAGTCGGCAATGGCCAGGAAGGTGCGCGCCAGGTCGATGTCCATGCGATGAATGCAAAACTTTTGCAGGCAAATCCCATGATATTTCGTTTGCCTGCACTGAACCGCCGCCGCATCATGGCCCCATGCACGACAGCCTCCCCGCCACGCCCCTGTGCCGCCTGCTCGGCTGCCGCCACCCGCTGCTGCTCGCGGGCATGGGCGGCGTGTCGCGCTCCGAGCTGGTCGCCGCCGTCGGCGAGGCCGGCGGCTTCGGCTTCCTGGGCATGGTGCGCGAGCCGCTGGCCCTGATCGAGCGCGAGGTGGCCCAGGTGCGTGCGCGCACCGATGCCCCTTTCGGCGTGAACCTGATCCCCGCCGCCACGCCCGCGCCGCTGCTGCAAGGGCAGATCGACCTGTGCATCGCCCTGCACGTGCCCGTCGTCGGCCTGTTCTGGGACGTGGACGCGGATGTGATCGCGCGGCTGCGCGCGGCGGGCATCACCGTGGTGCACCAGGTGGGCACGGTGCAGGACGCGCTGCAGGCGCAGGAGGCGGGTGCGCAGGCGCTCATCGCCCAGGGCGTGGAAGCGGGCGGCCACGTGCGCGGCCGCCTGCCGCTGGCCGAGCTGCTGGCCCAGGTGCTCGCCGTGGCGAGCGTGCCCGTGGCCGCAGCCGGCGGGCTGGCCGACGGGCGCGGCGTGGCGCGCGTGCTGGCCCAGGGCGCGCAGGCCGCCGTGCTGGGCACGGCCCTGATCGCCACGCACGAATCCTTCGCCCACGACTTCCACAAGCAGCGCCTGGTGGCCGCCCAGGCGGGCGACACGGTGCTGACGGAGGATTTCCACATCAACTGGCCGCCCCACGCCGCCGCGCGCGTGCTGGCCAGCAGCGTGACGCGGCGCGAACGCGGCGACCCTTTCACCGGCGCACGCACCGTGGTCGGCGACGAGGAGGGCCGGCCCATCTACCTGTTCAGCACCGATTCGCCGCTGCGCTCCATGACCGGCGACTTCGAGGCCATGGCGCTCTACGCCGGGCAGGGCGTGGGCCAGGTCCAGGCCGTGGAGCCCGCCGCCGGCACCGTGCGCCGCATCCTGGCCGAGGCGGCCGCGCACGCACGGCTGCTGGACGATGCGCCGGTGGCGGTGGCCTCGCCCGTCTGCTACGCCGCCGATGCCGAGCGCGAGCGCAACGCCCCGGTCATCGCACGCCTGGACGAACTGCTGGAGGCCGAGCGCGCCGGCGCCCGCGTCACGCTGCGCAGCAGCGCCGAGGCGCAGGACCAGGCGCTGCGCGCGCTGATCGACGCCATCCACCGCGACGAGGTGCGCTGGTGCGGCCTGCTGATGCAGGCCATCCGCACGCTGCAGGGCACGCCCAGCGCGCGCACCGGCGACTTCTACGACAAGGCCATGGCCGTGGCCGACCTGCGCGAGCGCATGGCCTTCCTCAACCGGGGCCAGGGCTGGGTGGCGCGCAAGCTGCGCGAGCTGCTGCCGCTGGTGGAGGACGCGGGCATCCGCGCCGGGCTGCAGGAGATGCTGCGCTCGCACGAGGAGAACCTGGACAAGGTGAACGCGCAGCTACGGAAAGAGTAGCTGCTCGCGCTTTTCAGACAAGCGCTTCAGCCCGTTTTGACCACTTTCTGCCAGGAGCGCCAGAACGCCGGCTCCTGCGTGTTGCCGAAGTTGATGCGCATGAGCGTGCAGGGCTGGCGCGTGGCGTGGAACAGCGCGCCGGGAGCGATCAGGTAGCCCTCGTCCAGCATGCGGTGGGCCAGCATGTCGGTGTCCACACCCGTCTCCACCCAGCCGAACATGCCGGCAGGCTCGGCCGCGAAGGTGCAGCCCGCCTCCAGCGCGAGCTGCACGCTGCGCGCGCGGGCCTGGGCCACGCGCTGGCGGATGCGCTCGGCGTGGCGGCGCAGCTGGCCCTGGTCGATGCACAGCGCCAGCGCCTTTTCCAGGATGGAGGGGGTGGTGAGGGTGGTCAGCAGCTTGGTGTCCAGCATGCGCTCGACCAGCTCGGGTGGCGCGGCCATGTAGCCCACGCGCCAGTTGGGCGCGAGGATCTTGGCGAAACCGTTCACGTAGATGGTGCGGCGCAGCCCGTCGAGCGTGGACAGGCGCGTGGCGTGGTCGGGCGCGATGTGGCCGTAGGTGTCGTCCTCGACGATGTGGAAGTTGTGCCGCTGGGCGAGCTGCAACACCTGGTGCGCGCTGGCCGGCGACAGGCTGTAGCCCGTGGGGTTGTGCAGCACGCTCACGCTCACGAACAGCTTGGGCGCGTGCAGCTCGCAGTAGCGCGCCATCACGGCGAGGTCCGGCCCCTCGGGGCCGCGCGGCACGGGCAACACGCGCATGCCCAGGGCGTCCAGCCGCGCGAATTCCACGCTCCAGCCGGGCTCCTCCACCATCACCGGGTCGCCCGCCTTGAGCAGCGTGCGGCTCACGATGTCCAGCGCGTGCGTGGCGCCCACGGTGGTCATGATCTGCTCGGGCTGCGCGGAGATGCGGATGTCGGCCATGCGCCGCGCCAGCGCCTCGCGCAGGCCGGCATCGCCCATGGGCTCGCCGTAGCTCAGCGAGCCGCCCTGCAGCGCCGGGCTGGCGGTGATCTTGCGCACGGCGGCGGGCAGGAAGCGCGCCTCCTCCAGCCAGCCCACGGGCAGCACGCCCGAGCCGGGCTGGGGCTTGTCCGACGCCTGGTAGAACATGCCGCGCATCAGCGCCGTGGCGTTGATGCGCGAACCCGACAGGCGCACGCCGATGGTGCCCAGCGGCGAGGCCGCCCTTGCTCCTGAAGGCATAGCTGCCAGCGCTTGCCCCTCCTGCGCTGGAGCCGTTTTTTGCACGATGTCGCGCACATAGAAGCCGCGCTGGCGCCGCGCCTCCACCAGCCCCTGGGCCAGCAGCTTGTCGTAGGCCGCCACCACGGTGTAGGGGCTCACGCCCTGCTGGCGCGCGCACTCGCGCACCGAGGGCAGGCGCGCCCCGGCGGGCAGCAGGCGGGTGCGGATGCGCTCGGCGAAGCGCTCGGCGAGCTGTTCGGTCAGGGTCAGCATGGCTGTGTCAGTGGGTTGGCCTGTACAGTTGGTGCGTGTGTGGGGTTAACTGTACCGGTTCTGTAATGGCATTCACCCTACAGTGCGGCTTCCACCCTACCGCCGACGCTCCCATGCCACTGGTTGAATTCACCGCCCTGCTGGTGCTGGCCACCGCGATGAGCTTCACGCCCGGCCCGAACACCACGCTGTCCACGGCCCTGGCCGCCAACCGCGGCCTGCCCGCCGCGATGCGCTTCGTGGTGGCTGTGCCCGTGGGCTGGAGCGCGCTGCTGCTGGTGTGCGCGGCGGGGCTGGGCGCGGTGGTGATGGCCGTGCCCGCGCTGCGCTGGGCGATCAAGGCCGTGGGCATCGGCTACCTGCTGTGGCTGGCGCTGCGGCTGGCGCGCTCGGCCCGCCTGTCGGAGGCCGACGCCGCCCGCCTGTCCGTGGGCTTCTGGGAAGGCGCGGCGCTGCAGTTCGTGAACATCAAGGCCTGGCTGCTGGCGCTGACCATCGTGGCCGGCTGGATCGTGGGGCGCGAGGACCACCTGCAGCGCCTTGCCATCGTGGTGCCGGTGATGGTGGCCTTCGCCTTCACCAGCAACCTCACCTATGCCGCCATGGGCGCGCTGCTGCGCCACTGGCTGGCGCACGGCCGGCGGCTGCTGTGGTTCAACCGCGCCATGGCCGCCGTGCTGGTGGCGACGGCGGTGTGGATGGTGGCCGCATGACGGCCCGCGCCGCTGCGACGGAACCCTCCGCCCAGGAATCGCGTGGCCTGCTGCTCGGCCTGCTGGGCGTGGCCATCTTCGCCCTCACGCTGCCCATGACGCGGCTGGCCGTGGGCACGCCCGAGGCGCCGCTGATGTCTGGCCTGTTCATCGCCATGGGCCGCGCGGCCGTGGCAGGGCTGCTGTCGGCCGCGCTGCTGCTGACGCAGCGCGCCCCGCTGCCCGCGCGCACCGACTGGTGGCCGCTGGCGGTCACCGCGCTGGGCGTGGTGTTCGGCTTCCCGCTGCTCACCTCGGTGGCCATGCGCCACGTGGGCGCGGTGCACGCAGCGGTCATCATCGGCCTGCTGCCGCTGGCCACCGCCGCCGTGGGCGCGCTGCTGCACCGCCAGCGGCCCAGCACGGCGTTCTGGGCCTGTGCGCTGCTCGGCTCGGCGCTGGTCGTCGTCTTCGCGCTGCTGCGCTCGGGCCAGGACGGGCTGGCGCTGCACCCGGCCGACCTGCTGCTGATGGCGGCCGTGGCATGCGCCGCCGTGGGCTACGGCTATGGCGCGCGGCTGTCCCAGCGCATGCGCGCCGACGCGGTGATCTGCTGGGCGCTGGTGCTGTCGCTGCCTGTCACGCTGCCGCTGGGCGCGCTGTCGTGGCCGCGCACGGCGCTGCCGGCGGCGGCCTGGGTGGGGTTCGCCTACGTGGCGGTGTTCTCGATGTGGCTGGGCTTCTTCGCCTGGTACCGGGGCCTGGCCCTGGGCGGCACCGTGCGCGTGAGCCAGGTGCAGCTCGCCCAGCCCTTCATGAGCATGCTGTTCGCCGTGCCCCTGCTCGGCGAATCGCTGGACGCGGTGAGCGTGGGCTTCGGCCTGGCGGTGCTGGCCACCGTTGCCCTCGGTCGGCGCATGCCCGTGGCCCGCGGAAAATAGTGGATTGTTGATGGAGATGACTGAATGACGAACTGGACCCTGGCCGCACGCGCCGAGAAGATGAACCCCTCGGTGATCCGCGAAATCCTCAAGGTGACCGAGAAGCCCGGCATCATCAGCCTGGCGGGCGGGCTGCCCTCGCCCAAGACCTTCCCCGTGCGCGAGTTCGCCGAGGCCTGCGCCGCCGTGCTGGGGCAGGACGGCGCCTCGGCCCTGCAGTACGCGGCCAGCGAGGGCTACGGCCCCCTGCGCCAGGCCGTGGCCGACTTCCTGCCCTGGCAGGTCGACCCCGACCAGGTGCTGATCACCACCGGCTCGCAGCAGGGCCTGGACCTGGTGGCCAAGGTGCTCATCGATTCCGGCAGCCGCGTGCTGGTGGAAACGCCCACCTACCTGGGCGCGCTGCAGGCCTTCACGCCGATGGAGCCCCACGTGGTGAGCGTGGCGAGCGACGACGAGGGCGTGGTGGTCGAGGACTTCGCGGCCCAGGCCGGCACGGGCGCGGACAGGGCACGCTTCATGTACGTGCTGCCCAACTTCCAGAACCCCACGGGCCGCACCATGAGCGACGCGCGCCGCGCCGCGCTGGTGGCCAAGGCGGCCGAGCTGGGCGTGCCGCTGGTCGAGGACAACCCCTACGGCGAACTCTGGTTCGACCAGCCCCCGCCCGCGCCGCTCACCGCGCGCAACCCCGAGGGCTGCATCTACCTGGGCAGCTTCTCCAAGGTGCTGGCGCCCGGCCTGCGCCTGGGCTTCATCGTCGCGCCCAAGGCGGTGCTGCCCAAGCTGCTGCAGGCCAAGCAGGCCGCCGACCTGCACACGCCCGGCTTCAACCAGCGCATGGTGGCCGAGGTGATGAAGGGCGGCTTCCTGGAGCACCACGTGCCCACCATCCGCGCGCTCTACAAGCAGCAGCGCGACGCCATGCTGGCCGCGCTGGAGCGCGAGATGGCGGGTCTCTCCGTCACCTGGAACCGCCCCGACGGCGGCATGTTCCTGTGGGTGCGCCTGCCCGAGGGCATGAGCGCCATCGACCTGCTGCCCGCAGCCGTGGAGCGCAACGTGGCCTTCGTGCCCGGCGCGGCCTTCTATGCCGACGAGGCCGATACGCGCACGCTGCGCCTGTCGTTCGTGACGGCCAGCCCGGCGCAGATCGACGCGGGCATTGCCGCGCTGGCCGCCGCTATCCGCGCAACAACTCCCTGAGCGGCTGCGCCGCTTCCCCTCTCTCTACGCGCTGCGCGCTACGGGAAGGGGGACGCCGCCCGTGCGGCGGGGCGGCCCTTGCACGGCGGCCCTGGCTTGGGGCGCGCCAGTTTCACAGGTGGTGGGTCATGCATAGTGCTCTGGAAAATTGAAATGAAACAACGCCCCTTCATGCAGGTCGACGTCTTCTCGCCCACGCCCTACCTCGGCAACCCGCTCGCCGTGGTGCTGGACGGGGAGGGCCTCGCCGACGCCGAGATGCAGCGCTTCGCGCGCTGGACCAACCTGTCGGAGACCACCTTCCTGCTGCCGCCCACGCAGCCCGGCGCCGACTACCGCGTGCGCATCTTCACGCCCGGCGGCGAGCTGCCGTTCGCCGGCCACCCCACGCTGGGCAGCTGCCACGCCTGGCTGGCCGCGGGCGGCCAGCCGATGCAGCCCGGCCGCGTGGTGCAGGAATGCGCCAAGGGCCTGGTGCCGTTGCGCGTGGACGCGCAGGGCGCCCTGGCCTTCGCCGCCCCTCCCAGCCTGCGCCGCCCCATCACCGAGGAGCAGCTGGCGCCCGTGCTGCGCGCACTGGGCCTGGAGCGCAGCGACGTGCGGGCCTGCCAGCAGCTCGACAACGGCCCCAACTTCTGGGCCCTGCTGCTGGACGACCCGGACCGCCTGCTCGCCCTGCAACCCGATCTGGCCACGCTGCACGCCCTGGGGGTGGAAGTGGGTCTGGCTGCGCTCTACCCGCGCCCGCCCGTGGCCCTGATCGGCCGCGCCAGCCGCGAGGCGCGCGCCTTCGCGCAGGCCGCGCCCACAGCGCCAGCACAGCCCGACCTGGAGGTGCGCGTGTTCTTCCGCACCGGCGCCACCGTGCGCGAAGACCCCATCACCGGCAGCTTCAACGCCAGCCTGGCGCAGTGGCTGCTGGGTGAAGGCCACATCCAGGCGCCCTACCGCGCCAGCCAGGGCGTGGCCCTGGGAATGGAAGGCCTGGTGCAGGTGGAGCAGGAAGGCGCCACCGTGTGGGTGGGCGGCCACGTGGCCCCCTGCGTGCACGGGGAGGTCTGGCTGTGACCGATGCATCCTGCTGCCCCGGCATCGACCACCTCGTGGTGCTGGCCGCCGACCTGCGCGAAGGCGCCGACTGGTGCCGCCGCACGCTGGGCGTGGACCCGGCCAAGGGCGGCGAGCACCCGCTCATGGGCACGCACAACCGGCTGCTCAACCTCTCCAGCCCCGCGCACCCGCGCAGCTACCTGGAGATCATCGCTATCAAACCAGGAGCATCCAGCGCACGCCTCATGGGCGCGAGACGCTGGTTCGACATGGACGACCCGGCCCTGCACGCGCAGGTGGCCCGCAGCGGCCCGCAGCTCATCCACTGGGTGGCCTGCGTGCCAGACATCGCCGCCTGCCATGCAGTGCTGGCCGCGCGCGGCGTGGAGCGCGGCGAGGTCATCACCGCCAGCCGCCCCACCTCGCTTGGCCTGCTGGAATGGCGCATCACCGTGCGCGAGGACGGCCAGCGGCTCATGGACGGCTGCCTGCCCACGCTGATCGAATGGGACGATCGCCACCCCTGCCACGGCCTGCCCGACAGCGGCGTGCAGTTGCAGTCGCTGCGCCTGCAGCACCCGCAGGCCGCCGCCCTGGCGGACGCCTGCGCCAGCGCCGGGCTGCGGCACGTGCCCGTGGACTGGGCCGGCGCGCCCCGCCTGGCCGCCACGCTGCACACGCCGCTGGGGCCCGTGTGCATCGCCAGCCATCCCACCGAATGCCACCCATGACCGACACCTCCCTGCCCACACTGGCCGACATCGAAGACGCCGCACGCACCGTCTACCAGGAATTCCAGCCCACGCCCCAGTACCGCTGGGGCCTGCTCGGCGAACGCCTGGGCACGGAATGCTGGGTCAAGCACGAGAACCACAACCCCGTGGGCGCGTTCAAGATCCGCGGCGGCCTGACCTACTTCGGCCAGATGGCCCAGCGCGGCGCGCTGCCGCGCGAGGTCATCAGCGCCACGCGCGGCAACCACGGCCAGAGCATCGGCTGGGCCGCGCGCCGCCACGGCGTGGCCTGCACCATCGTCGTGCCGCACGGCAACTCGGTGGAGAAGAACGCCGCCATGCGCGCGCTGGGCGTGCAGCTCGTCGAGCACGGCGAAGATTTCCAGGCCGCGCGCGAGCACGCCCTGCACCTCGCCGCCGAGCGCGGCGCCCACATGGTGCCCAGCTTCCATGCCGACCTGCTGCGCGGCGTGGCCACGTACTGGTGGGAGTTCCTGCGCGCGGTGCCGCACATGCAGGTGGCCTACGTGCCCATCGGCCTGGGCTCGGGCGCCTGCTCGGCCGTGGCCGCCAAGCGCGCGCTGGGCCACCGCGTGCGCCTGGTCGGCGTGGTGAGCCGGCACGCCACCACCTATGCCGACTCCTTCGCCGCCGGCCAGGTGGTGGCCGCGCCCGTCAGCACCCGCATCGCCGACGGCATGGCCGTGCGCGTGGCCGATCCGCAGGCGCTGGCGCTGCTCATGCCCCACCTGGATCACCTGGTGCAGGTGGGCGACGACGAGGTGGCCGCCGCCATGCGCGCCCTGTTCACCGACACCCACAACGTGGCCGAGGGCGCGGGGGCCGCTGCCTTCGCCGCAGCCCTGCAGGAGAAGGACGCGCTGCGCGGGCAGTGCGTGGGCGTGCCGCTCACGGGCGGCAATGTGGATGCCGCGCTGTTCGCACAGGTTTTGGCAGGCGAAACTCCTGCCCCCGTGTAAGCCGCTTGCGCCAGGGTTTTCCCGGCAATCGATTTCATTGACCAAAATTTCCCGCGCGGCGTTTGACGCGCGGTGCGCCGCGCCAACACCATTGCCTCCGCCGCCGCACGTCCATGCGGCGCAGGAGGCAAACGCATGCAGCGATGGAGACAACGCCCCGCCGGTTCCAACTGGGGCGATTTCGGGCCCGACGACCAACTGGGCCGCGCCAACCTGATCGGCCCCGAGCAGGTGCGCAAGGGCGCTTGGGAAGTGCGCGAAGGCGTGAGCCTGTGCCTGTCGCTGCCGCTGGACTACCCCGGCGGCAACGGCCTGAACCCGCGCCGCCACCCGCCCGTGCTGCGCCCCACGCGGCGCGGCGACGTGCCCTACGTGAACTTCCCGCTGGGCCACGTGTACGCGGGCGCCACCGACGTGGTGAGCGACGACCAGGTGCTGCTGTCGCTGCAGTACTCCACGCAGTGGGACTCGCTGGCCCACGTGGGCGCGCTGTTCGACCCGGAGGGCGACGGCCGCCTGCACACCACGTACTACAACGGCTACCGCGGCCACGAGCACATCCTGGGCCCGCAAGACCACGGCCTGCCCGCGCGCGGCGAGGACGGCGCCCCCGCGCGCTACCAGCCCGTGTGCTGCGAGGGCCGCCCGCCGGATGAAAGCGTGGCCCGCGCGCTGGGCGTGGAGCACCTCGCCGTCAAGGGCATGCAGGGGCGCGGCGTGCTCGTGGACCTGGAGCGCGCCTACGGCATGGACTTCCGCGACATCGGCTACGACGAACTCATGCGCGCCATGGAGCGCAGCGGCGCCACCGTGGAGCCCGGCGACATGCTGCTGCTGCGCACGGGCTTCGCCGAGCTGGTGCTGTCCATGCAGCGCCAGCCCGACGCGCACCGGCTGCACCACAGCTGCGCGGCGCTCGATGGCGGCGACGAGAAGCTGCTGCAATGGATCACCGACAGCGGCATCGCCGCCCTGATCGCCGACAACTACGCCGTGGAGCGCCACCCGCCCCGCCGCGTGCCCGAAGACGGCTCGCCCTACCCCGTGCTGCCGCTGCACGAGCACTGCCTGTTCAAGCTGGGGCTGCCGCTCGGCGAGCTCTGGTACCTCAAGGAGCTGGCCGACCGGCTGCACGCCAGCGGCCGCACGCGCTTCCTGCTCACCGCCCCGCCGCTGCGCCTGCCCGGCGCCGTGGGCTCGCCCGTCACCCCCATCGCCACGCTTTGACCCTCACCACTATCAGGAGACAACCATGCACCCCTCTTCCACCCCCGTCCGCCGCGCCTGCCGCGCGCTGTGCGCCGGCCTCGCCCTGCTGGCCACGGCGGCCGGCGCGCAGAACGCGCAGATCTCCGACGACGTCGTGCGCCTGGGCATCCTCACCGACCTGAACGGGCCGTTCGCCGACATCACCGGGCCGGGCAGCGCCGCCGCCATCCAGATGGCCATCGACGACTTCGGCGGCCAGGTGCTCGGCAAGAAGATCGAGCTGATCGTGGCCGACCACCAGAACAAGGCCGACATCGCGTCGAGCAAGGCGCGCGAGTGGTTCGACACCGGCAAGGTGGACGCGATCATGGACGTGGCCGTCTCCGCCCCTGCGCTGGCGGCACTGGAGATCGCCAAGCAGAAGCAGAAGGTCATCATCTTCAACGGCCCGGGCCTGGACCGCCTGACCAACGACCTGTGCATGCCCAGCACCGTGCACTACGTCTACGACACCTACGCCCTGGCCAACGTGACGGCCAGCGCCATCACCCAGCGCGGCGGCAAGGACTGGTTCTTCGTCACCGCCGACTACGCCTTCGGCCACAGCCTGCAGGAGCAGGCCAGCGCCGTGGTGACGGCCCAGGGCGGCAAGGTGCTGGGCGCGGCCAAGCACCCGATCGGCGCGACCGACTTCGCCTCGTTCCTGCTGAGCGCGCAGAGCAGCAAGGCCCAGGTGGTGGGCCTGGCCAACGCGGGCGGCGACACGGTCAACACCATCAAGGCCGCGCGCGAATTCGGACTGACCCAGGGCAAGAACAAGCAGACCCTGGCCGGCCTGCTCATGTACATCAACGACGTGCACGCCATCGGCCTGCGCACGGCCGCGGGCCTGATGCTCACCGAGGGCTTCTATTGGGACATGAACGACGAGACGCGTGCCTGGTCCAAGCGCTACTTCGAGAAGATGAAGAAGATGCCCAACATGAGCCAGGCGGGCGCCTACTCGTCCACCATGCACTACCTCAAGGCCGTGCAGGCCGCCAAGACCGACGACACCGCCAAGGTCATGGCCCAGATGAAGGCCACGCCCATCAACGACTTCTTCGCCAAGAACGGCCGCATCCGCGAGGACGGGCGCATGGTGCACGACATGTACCTGTTCGAGGTCAAATCCCAGGCCGAGTCCAAGTACCCGTGGGACTACTACAAGCTTGTCGCCACCGTGCCGGGCGACAAGGCCTTCCTGCCGCTGCCGCAGTCCAAGTGCCCGCTGGTGAAAAAATGAGCACGGCCCTCATCGTCGGCGCCACGGGCGTCGTCGGCCAGGCCTGCCTGCGCCACTTCGCCAGCCTGCCCGGCTGGAACGCCATCGGCGTGGCGCGCCGCGCCATCGCGCCGCCGCCCGGCGCGCAAGCCCTGCAGCTCGACCTGCAGGACGGCGCCGCCTGCGCCGCCGCGCTGGGCGGGCGCGACGACATCACCCACGTGGTCTACGCCGCCGTCTACGAGCAGCCCGGCGGCCTGGTGGGCGGCTGGCGCGACCAGGAGCAGATGCGCATCAACCTGGCGATGCTGCGCAACGTGGTCGAGCCGCTGGACCGCCCCGGCGGCCCGCTGCGCCACGTGACCATCATGCAGGGCGGCAAGGCCTACGGCGTGCACATCCACCCGCAGATCGCCGTGCCCGCGCGCGAGCGCTGGCCGCGCGACGCGCACGAGAACTTCTACTGGCTGCAGGAGGACTTCCTGCGCGAGCGGCAGGCGCGCTCGGGCGGTGCGTGGCACTTCAGCATCATGCGCCCGCGCATCGTCTTCGGCGACGCCATGGGCAGCCACATGAACCCGATCCCCGCGATCGGCGTCTACGCTTGGCTGCGCCACGAGCAGGGCCTGCCGCTGGCCTACCCCGGCGGCCCGGCGCGCGTGAACCAGGCCATCGACGCCGACCTGATCGCCCAGGCCTGCGCCTGGGCCGCCGAATCGCCCAACGCACGGGGCGAGACCTTCAACCTGGACAACGGCGACGTGTTCGTCTGGCAGAACGTCTGGCCCGCCATCGCCGACGCGCTGGGCATGGCCGCGGGCGCGCCCGAGCCGCAGTCGCTCGCCGCGCTGCTGCCCACGCAGCAGCCGGCGTGGGAGCGCATCGTGGACAAATACCAGCTCGCTGCGCCGCGCGACCTCGCGTCCTTCATCGGCCAGGGCGCGGCCTATGCCGACTTCCAGATGAACCACGGCCGCGAAGGGCCGCTGGCGCCGGTCATCATGAGCTCGGTGAAGATCCGGCAGGCGGGCTTCCACGCCTGCATCGACACCGAGGACATGTTCCGCAAGTGGTTCAGGCGGCTGCAGGAGCGCCGCCTGCTGCCGGACGCGGCCCGGGCGCGCGCCGGGTAGCTACCAAAACCATAGCTCAGGTCACCCGCGTGACAAGCGCTGGCGGCCCTTTTGACCACAATCGCGGCCCATGGGAACCCTCTACCTCGTGCGCCACGGCCAGGCCTCGTTCGGCGCGGACGACTACGACCAGCTGAGCGCGCGCGGCCGCGAGCAGGCGGTGCGCCTGGGCACTTATTGGCGCGAGCGCGGCCTGCGCTTCGACGCCGTGCTCAGCGGCACGCTGCGCCGCCACGCGCAGACGTTCGAGGGCATCGCCGAAGGCCTGCAGGCCGCGCCCGAGCCGCTGTGCCTGCCCGGCCTGAACGAATACGACAGCCATGCCCTGATCCACGCCATCCACCCCGCGCCGCTACCCCGGCCCGATACGCCCGAGCTGTATCGCCAGCACTTCCGCCTGCTGTGCGACGCGCTGGCGCAGTGGATGGCCGGCACCATCAGCCCCGCCGGCATGCCGAGCTGGGTGGAATTCTCCGGCGGCGTGCGCGACGCGCTGGAGCACGTGCGCCAGCGCCATGCGGGGCAGAACGTGCTGCTGGTCTCCAGCGGCGGCCCCATCTCCACCGCCGTGGGCCTGGTGCTCTCCACCCCGCCCGAGGCCACCATCGCGCTGAACATGCGCATCCGCAACAGCGCGGTGACGGAGTTCTCCATCTCGCCCAAGCGCCTGATGCTGCAGACCTTCAACACCCTGCCGCACCTGGACACGGACGAGCACCGGGGCTGGGCGACGCACGCCTGACGCTCTCATTAGGAGAGCTGCATGCGCTTGACTGGTAAGCGCTGGAGGCAAATTTCTCTTAGATTTTCGCCACCGTCCCGGGCGGCAGCGCATGCAGCTCGCCCAACAGCCGCGCCAGTGCCTCGCCCGCCGCCTGCACCACCGCGCGGCCCTTGTCGGCCGTGGCCGCAGCCGCGTTGCCCACGGCGCCCGCCGGGTGGTAGTCCTCCATGGCCCAGCCCATCTTGGCGCTCTTGCCGTTGCCCAGGATGGCGTGCGCCTCGGCGCGGTCCTGCGAGGTGGAGCGCCAGTCGCGTGCGCGCTCCATGTGCACCGTGTGCGGCGCGAGGTGCAGCATCATCGACGTCTCGATCTCCCCGCCGTGGATGCCGAAGCGGTGCTCCGCGGCGCTGAACAGGCCCTGCACGGCCTCGGGCAGAGGCAGGCTGAACCAGCTCGCGCTGTACACCAGCAGCCCGTGGCGCTGGCGCAGCTCGCGCGCCACGATGTCCATGGCCGCCACGTTGCCGCCGTGGCCGTTGAACAGCAGCAGCTTCTTCACCCCCGCGCGCGCCACGCAGGCGCCCAGCTCGCACCACAGCGCGATCAGCGTGGCGGGCGAGAGCGTGAGCGTGCCGGGATAAGAGAGATGCTCTGTCGACAGCCCCACGGTCATAGGCGGCAGGAACAGCGCCGGCAGATCGACCGGCAGCAGCGGCAGCGCCGCGTCGATCACGCCCTGCAGCAGCGTGGCGTCCACGTGCAGCGGCAGGTGCGGGCCGTGCTGCTCCACGGCGGCCACGGGCAGCACCGCCACCGTCCGCGCCGCGAGGCCCGAAGCCATGGCCTCGGAAAAATCGTGCGTGGACAGGTCGGACCAGAAGCGGGAGGGATGGGGCATGCGCGGATGGTAGCGGCAGGCGCCACCGTCCTTCCACGGCACGCGCTCGAAATCAGCCGCAGCTTCCCGCCGCTGTCTCCAGCGCCTCCTTGCGCGACTGCTCCATGCTCTGCCGAAACTCGGCGATGCCAGGCTCATTCGTGCATTCCCGCGCCAGGGTCTGCGCTATGCGCCCAAACAGATCGGCGGCGGCGCGGCTGGCCTGGCAAATCCCCATGCCGCTGGCGCTCGCCCCAATGCGCTCGATTTCCGGCCCGAAGCGGGCCATCAATCCTGCATCCGTACACGACACGGCAGCGGAACCGCCCCTGGCCTGATCCTGCCGCGCAGCGCCCGCCCCGGCCTCCCATGGGCGCGGGGCGTTGGCCGCCGGGGCGCTGGCCTGCGCAGATGCCGCGCGCTGCTGCAGCGCGGCGACCTGCTGCTCGGCAAATGCCCTGGCGGCGCGCTCGTCCTCCTGCATGGCCGCGTCCAGGCCGTCCAGGGCGATGGGTGCCTTGTCCAGGCCATCGGCCAGGCTTTGCCGCGTGACCGCGGCGGGCAGCGCCGTGGCCGCCGCCACGCGCGCGTCGATCCAGCCCGTCCGGTCCTGGGGGCCGGGCGGGCGGACGGAATCGTCCTTCGGCGCCCACTCCACCACGGCCTCGCGGTCACCCGTCTGCGCATCCAGCGCCACCAGGCGCGCCGCCTGGCCGCCCTGCACGTCCACCGTGTACAGCGCCAGCGGCGCGACGACGACCAGGCTTTCCACCATCGTCCTGCGCTGGTAGTCGCGGTAAACGGGTTCGGTCACCGTGGCAGGGGTGCGCGCCAGGGCCGAACGCAGCTCGCTGACCCGGCTTTCCGCAGCGGCCGTGCCAAAGGCCACGCCCCCCGCCCCCAGCAGGGCCAGCGCCGCCATGCCGCCGGACGTAGCGCTGCGCGACATCTGCCGGATCTGCGCCTCGGCATCGCGCTGGGCCTGCTGCGCCTGCCGCAGATCGCTTTCGGCCGACGCCAGTTGCGCGCGCAGTTGCGCCACCTCGGGGTTGGGCCGGGAATCGTGCCGCTCCACGTAGCGGCCCGGCTGCGCCCCGTAGCCCGTGGGCGCCGCGTGGTGCACGACCGGCGCGGCGCGCTCCAGCACCAGCACGTCGAAGCCCTGCCCCCGCGCCCGCTCCGCCCATTGCGCCACGCTGGCGCCGGGCGCAGCCTCCAGCACCTGGGCATCCAGCGTGCCTTTCAGCACCTGCAGTCTGGACGAGCCGCTGCCCTGCCACGCCGCCACGGCCCAGCGGGGCCGCAGCCCGTGGCCAGGCAGCCATGCATCCAGCGCCGCAGCCATCTCCATCCGCTGGCGCAGGCGCAGCGGCCCGCCGCCATGCTCGCGCACGTAGGCAGCCTGCCATGCGCGCGCCAGCAGGTCGCGCTGCCCGCCGTCGGCCACCTGCGGCCCCAAGGCCTTCAGCAACCGCCCAGCCCGCTCCAGCGGCGCGGACTCCACCTGCTGGCGCAGCGCGCCGAACTGCTCCACCAGCAGCCGCTGGCGCTCACCCGCGTCCGTGGCCAAGGGGTAGGCATCGAAGAACGGCACCGCCGCCGCATGGTCATAGGCCGCGAACTGTGCGGGCCGCGCGGCCTGCAACGCGACCTCGGCCGCCTGCTTCGCCTGCCGCAGTGCCCCCAGACCCGGCGGCTGGTACGGCGGCTGGCCCAGCACGGGGTGCGCCTCCACCTCGCGCACGCGTTCCGATGCCGTCTTCAAGGCGTCCGAGATTGCTGGCCACCGCGCGGCATCGGCCGCCCGGGCAGGCACAGCATTCAGATCGGCCAGCAGGGCCTCGTCCGCCGAAGCCGACGCCGCATGCAGGTGCTGCGCGATGCGCAGCACCGATGCGCGCGCCTCCTCGGACTGGTCGTAGTCGGCCTGGCCCGACAGGTACATCTGCTGCGCCTCCTCCCATTTGCCCTCCTTCACCAGCGCGGCCAGCGCCGCGTCCTGCCCGCCCAGCAAGCGCCCCAACGCGCCAAACGCGCGCTGCACCGCCGTGCCTATCTCCTGCACCGCGGCCTCCAGGCCCGGCCCTTGCGATGGGGATGGCGGCTGCGCCTGTGCATCCGAGAACTCCGAGAACTGCGCCCCCGCAAGCGAGTGGCCGAGCACGATGCCCGCCCCCGCCACGGCCTTGGTCCAGCAAGCCCGGCGCGGGCTGCCACTTGTGTGCTGCATGGTGAAAATTTCCCAACGGAAGATTGAAGTGTTATTGGCCTCTAGCCCTTGCGTTTCAAGCGCAAGCAGCTATCTTTTTGATACTTCATGCGAGCGCATGCAGCCCGGGCCCCGGCGGCCCCGCCATGCCAGCAGGGACAGCGCCACTGCCAACACCACCAGCCCCCATTGCGACAGCGTGGGAATGGCCGCTACCCCGCCCGGCCCCGCCGCCGCCAGCACCGACACCCCGCCGGGATCGACGATGCGGCCGTTGGGCGTGGCCACGCCGTCGTCATCGCCCGCGCCGCCGTCCACCAGCGTCAGCACCGCCGTATTCGCACCCAGCACGGCGCCCGCGAACGGCACCCAGGCGCCGCCCTGGCGCTTCCAGTACTGCGCGCCCTGGGGCAGCGCGCCGGGGTAGGTGACGGTGACCGTGACGGGCGTCGTGTCGCAGGCATGCAGCACGAAGTCCACCACCCCGTGCGGGAAGCTGCGGGTCGCGGGCGCGCCGGCGCCAGCGGCGGATATCAGTTGCACGCTCTCGAACGCGCAGGTGGCGCCGCCGCCCGCAACGGCTACCGACACGGTGCCCGAACCCGTGGGCGACAAGGCCGAGAATGCCTTGGCATCCACCAGCGGCGTGGCCGGGTTGGTGGGCGCGGGCGACGCGGTGCTGCCCGCGCCGTTCTCGGCCTGCACGGTGAAGGTGTAGGTCACCCCGTCCTGCAGCCCCGTCACCGTGCAACTGGTGGCGGGCGGCGCGGCCGTGCAGCCCTGGCCGCTGGGCTGGCCGTTCACCAGCGCCGTCACGGTGTATTGGGTGATGCCGCCGCCGTCGTTGGCGGGCGGCGTCCAGCTCACCGTGACCGCGCCGCTGGCGGTGGGCGTGGCCTGCACGTTGGTGGGGGCACCGGGGGCGGTGGGGACGATCTGCACAGTTTGCGTGGCCTGCGGCGCAGTGCCCCAGTTCGCATCGCCCGCCTGGTTCGCGGCCAACGTACAAGTGCCCGCGCTGACCATGGTCACTGTCGCGCCAGCCACCGAGCAGACGCCGGGGGTCAAGCTGCTGTATGTGACCGCCGCGCTGGACAGGCCCGTGGCTGCCGGGCCGATGACGAACGTGCCGCTCGCCACAAAGGTTTGGCCCGCCTGCGCCGGAAAAGTGATGGCGTTCACCCCCTGGCCGATGGTGACGGTTTGCGTGACCGGCGCGGCGGCCGCCCAGGCATCGCTGCCCGCCTGAGTTGCCTCGATCACGCAGGCACCTGCGCCGGCCATGGTGACAGTAGTGCCCGACACCGTGCAAACCGCAGCATCCTGGCTGCCGTAGCTCACCGCCAGGGGCGACGTGGTGCTGGCCTGGGGGTCGATGGCGAAGGTGCCGCCCTGCGTGTAGGCCCGGCTTGCCGCGGTCTGTGCCAGGAAGGTGATGGCCTGCACGCCTTGCAGCCACACGGCGGTGCTGACGTTGGACACCGCGCCAGCCCCTACGCCGTTGACCGCCTGCACGGTAAAGCTGTGCTGCGTGGCATTGGCAAGGCCCGAAATGGCGCAAGGCGATGCCGTGCAAGGCAACCCCGTGCCCGCCGGCGAGACGGTGAAGCCGGTGATAGCGCTGCCGTTGTCGGCGGGGGCCGTCCAGTTCACCGTGACCTCTCCGCTGCCCGCAGCGCCGGGCGTGGCGGTCACGCCCGTGGGGGCATCGGGCACATTGGGTGTGGTGAAGTCCACCTGCACCACATCCGTCGCATTGCCCGCTACGTCGCGCGCGATGAAATACAGCGCGTAGGCCGTGCCCGCTGTTAGGCCGCTGGCGCTGATGGCGGCTTGCACGCCTGCCGTCAGTTCCACCTGTTGCTCCACACCCAGATTCAGCAGCGTGGCGGCATCGGGGGCGGTGTCGGCGGCGGCGCGCACCTGCCACAAGCCGATGCCGTCTTCGTTCACCGTCACACTGGCGTTGGCCGTGGTGCCATTGGTGCCGGGCGTCACCGTGGGGCCTGCGGTGATTGCAGGTGCCGTGATATCCAAGGAATCCAAGGCAGCGAAAGGCTGACCCTTTCGCACAAGGCGGATCCGATAGGGATCAGCAGAACCCCAGGCTGTCATCCCACCATTATTAAAATCGATCGCCCAAGCAGATTGAATCCAATAATTAGTGGATGACCAAAACACATCGGGAGGAGTATTTGGAAAAGCCGCCAAATCGATGGCTGGAGCATGGGCTTCTATTTTTACCAATGACTCCAGCTCATTGACATTAGGCAGACGCCAATCAGAAAATCCCTTGTAATGACTGGCATTGGCACCCTGAGTAACGGCAAGTGCTTCCCCCCAATTGTGAGGACTGGCAGTGCCAATACAAGTGCTGCCGCTTTGCCCCCAAGCACATTGGTCCCAGACAAGGCCGGTAGCCAAATCAGTGACGGTGCCATCTCCGTTATCTATAAAAGGGGCTGCCCACGAGAAATTTGAGCAAACCGCAGCAAAAATCAGTAAAAAATAAGTGCGAATAGACATAACCATATCACATAAATCCCATCACCTGCCATTGACAAAGCCCCACAATCAATCAAGCCCACTTCTCACAAAACGAGAGTGGTCCTGAAGATTTTTTGGACGCCAGCCCGCACCGCCACTATAAAATTCCACAGTCCACACCTCAGATGTATCAGGAGCATATTCATCAGCCGTATAGTATCTATTGCCGGTTCCCGTACCTGTATTGGGAAAGTAATCTCCATCAATAGCAGGATTCAGAACCCCGCGATATACAATAGATAGCAATTCGCGTCGTGTAGGAAGGCGCCACCCGGAATTTCGACCACACCGCTCATGAATACTCGCCGCATTCACAGCGTCAGTCCAATTACTAGTTAAATTTCTCTCGGAAGACCATAGCAAGCCGGTGACATTGTCATAAACACATTTGTGACTCCCTAGCGTGGTCGTGACGGTGCCACTGGCATCCAAGGCGGTGAAATCAAAGGCAGCCACGCCATCACCAGCTTTGGACAAGACGCCTCGGGCCTGTGCGGCATCGCGGCCGTAGCGTCCGTCCTGACCGGGGTAATTGGCATCATTGCACGCAACGTGGCACGGGACACCAGTGTCGTTGAGCGGGGCCGTGGCCTGGGCTGCGGCCCAGGCGGGGAGCAGGGCTGCCACGGCGGCGGCCATGGTCACGCGGTGCAGCCAAGCTGCGGGGCGGTCCTGGGAGAGGCTTGTCAGAAAATGGTTCATGAAAAATTACTCATGGAATTAATGGAAGACCGGGAGGCAGGTTCACCAACGGCAAGTACGCCATGGCTTTCTGCCCCTTATTGATTCGCCAATAATTAGCGACCCTCGCACACAAGGTAGCCGCCGTTATCCTTGCTGACAGGGCACCATGTCGCCATGTTGACGAGGTATGCATCCGACCGTATTGCCCTCGCCTTTTTCAGCCCTTCCTGCGCATCAGGGCGGAAGTCATAGACTTTCACGCTCCGGTAGGAGCCGGCCCTGAAAAATATCTGGCCGCCCGTGATACCCGCGCCATTGGCTCTTTTAATTTCATCCTGGGCCTCTTTCACCGACTTGTCCGCGCCGAAAACCACGGCCCAGGCGTTCGCTCCAGACGCTTCGACCGTTTTGATCGGGAGCGCCACGTCATTGACCACGGCATCCGCGACCTCCTTCGGCATGGGCACCCCTGAATATCTGTCGATGACGTCGACAGACCACTGCCGCACGCCCTTGGAGCCCTTGCTCTGGTCAGGGTCGGGTTCCTTTGCAAGGATATTGGCGGCCAGTTCCACGAACTTGATTTCGCCCTCTCGCTGCTTGTTCAGCCGGGAGACTTCGTATCCCAGATAGGCGATGGCAGGCGATATCAAAATGGCCGCGACGATTTTCCCGGCGATTTCCAGCTTGCCCCATCCGTCTGTTTTTTTCATCTCCTGCATCACGGCACCTCCGACAGGTCGATCTCGCGATGGAGCAGATCCGTGCCGCGAATGGCCTGGATGGTGCGCAGCACGCCCAGGGCGTCTTCGTCGAACGAGCCGTGCGTGGTGTCGATTTCGCATTGCTTCATCGAATGGCTGTTCGCCTTGACCGGGTGGCCGTTTGCATCCGTCCGTTTGAAGGTCTTCTGGTTGGTCAACCAGGGGTAGCAGAGCAGACCGCCCGTACGGCGCAGGTATTGCACGGATCGGTCGAAGTCGCCCAGCACTTGCTGCGTGCGTTCGTCGGAGCTCCAACTGTGGAACAGCGCGGAGCGGTCCCACGCGCCGTGCATGCCCAGCAGGGGGGTGCGCTCGACTTCCTCGAAGGAGCGGGCCACGAGGTACAGCAGGGATTTACGGTAGACCTTGGCCACGCTGTCGCTTTGCTCCAGCGTGTCGTGCAGCATGCTCAGATGCAGGGGGAAGTTGCCGCTGCCTTCCTTGTATCTGCCGGCGTGGGTAAGCCAGGTTTCGTTGGCGAACTCTACGGTGCAGGCGGGCGCGTAGAGGTGGGCGCCGTGTACGTCCACCCTGCGTTCGCGCAGCAATGCGGGCATGCGCCCGAGCAGGATGCTCCCCGCCGAATGGCCGATCAGGTGCACTTGCAAGCCGGGCACCTGGGCGCGCAGGGTCTTGATGCTTTCGGCCAGATCGGTCAGGCCGCCGGATCGGCTGGCGGCGAGGGCCGCGGAATGCTTCATGTCGCTCCAGAACGCCCTGCCTGGGTACCGGAGGGCGGTTTCGAGGACGGGGTCGGTGGCGTTATCGGCCAGCTTGTTGAGCGCATCGGTGAACCCGTTGCCAGCGCGCTCCATCTCGGCGCGAGGCTTGCCCCACACGAGGTTGGACATCAAGTGGCCCAGGGTTTCACAAAAACCGGTTTTCCAGACGAGGAAGATGGGGTAGCAGCCATTGGCCAGGAACGCGTCGAGCATGTGGGTCGCGCGCTTGAGGCCGTCTTCTTTGCTATTGAGGCCGCCGTGGGCATAGATCACCAGGCGGGCGGGTTCGTCCGGGTGCTCTTTTCGCCACTTCTCGAACCATTGGCGGGGGCGCTGCTCGGCCAGTTCCCCCAGCCCGCGGCCGGACAGGCTGTCGGCGCTGCCCTGCGGTGTGGCAATGCCCCTGTCGAGCACCAGGCAGTGATCCAGCCCGGCCCCGGCCTGGTGGCCGGCCATCGGCATGCCCGCACCCGCTGCGCTGCCGCCCACGTTGTTGACGACGCCGGGTACGCCGGTGGCGGCCACCCAGGCGTCCATGCCGTTGTCCAGCCAGTCCTCGTAGCGCAGCACCGCAAAGCCGTGCAGTCCCCAGCATCGGCCCCAGGAGTTCTGCACGATGAAGCCATCTTCGTTATAGCCCACCAGCGCGAAGGCGTGAGCGCCATGGCGCGGCGTGCGGTGGCGCCGGTAATCCAGGACGGGCAGGTTCTTGTGGCACCACGCGGCGGTCACGGGGCTGGCGTGCAGTTGCTTGTCCCACCCCGCGTGCACATAGGCAGAGGCGAAAATGGCCCCTACGTCGCGGATGGCGGCCTGCATGTCCACCAGATTGCCTTTGTCGATGCGGTAGTACACGCCCAGGCTGATGCCCGCGGCGCGCTGCGCCCACTGGGGGTGCGAGGGCACGGGATCATCGTGGTACTTCCAGTCGCTCTCCATGCACACGCCATGCTTGTGCCAGCCCTTGAGCGCCCCCCGGCAGTTGGAGCCTTCTTCGTCATGGCCTTCGAATTCGTCGTACCGGCGCGCGAACTCGTACAGCATGCGGGGACTGACGGAGGCCAGTTGCCTGCGTTCGGCCTGCGTCCCGCAGGCGCGAAAGCGCAGGTAGTTGATGACGCCCGCCAGCCCGAAGCCGGTGCAGGAGCCTTCCCGGCCCTGGTCGCGCACGAGTTCGACGTAGTCGGGAAAGAACTTGGCGATATCCTGGTCGGGCGGGAATTGCGAGGGCAGGCTGACGACGGAGGGGCGATAGGGCAGGTCGCGCAGGTCGACGGGGTCGCTGCGCACGGGCAGCATGAAGCCGCCCAGGGTGGCAGGGCCTTCCAGGCCCCGGCGGGCGTAGGACGCGGTGCCTTGCGCCCGAGCCTGGCTCTCGCTCATCGCGGGGGCGATATGCTGGTTCCACAGCCGCAGGGCGCTGCTGAAGCGGTCCAGCCCGTGCGTGCCACCGTTGACGAGCTTGCGGGCGGCCTTCCAGCCGGCCTCGCCGTCTTGCCCGAGCGCCGCCAGAATCGCAGCCTCGCTCTGCTGCAAGTAGGCGACGAGCAGCACGGCAGCCACTTCGGGCTGGTTGGCCAGGTAGGGCAAGTAGTCGAGCGGCAGGTTGATGCACTTACCCAGTTCGGTGTAATTGTTCCTGCCGGTGAGTTGCACGAAGCCCCGGCCCTTGTAGCGGTCGCCGTCGCCCGCCTGGGTGTTGCCCAGGCTGCGGCGTTTGTCGTACAGCGCAAAAGGCGGGCCGCCCGGCGGTGTGTTGAAGCGCGACACGCCTTCGGAGATGGGAACAAAACCCTCCGTTTCGGCGCGGATGGTCGCCAGCGCCATGCTGCACATGGCGCGGCCCTTGGCACTGCCGGGACCGTAGCCCGCCACGTCGAGGGCGGCGAACACGTAGGGGGCGTATATCTGCAGGTTCCTGGGCTGGGTGTACGGGAACATCTTGACCAGCCGCTCGGGCGGCAGGCATGCCAGCCAGGTACAGCCTTCTTGCCGCGTCAGCACGCCGCTGTCCTTGTCGCGCCGCTCCAGCAGGTTCCAGGTGAAGGGGCCAGCCACTCCGTCGGCCACCATGCCTCGCCCGGTGTGGAACTGGCTCAGCCGGGTGAAGACCTCTTGCAACGGAGCAGCGGCCGGCAGCCCCAAAAGCGAGCGCAATCGTGCCAGGTCTTGTTTCGCGCCGAGGGGCTGTATGTCATCGCTCCTGATGCCGTCCGTGTCATTTCTCGGATCGGGAACCTGCAAGACCAGTACCGTCATGGTGCATCTCCTGGAAAAACACCTGGGCGCGAAACCGCCGCCGCCTTGCAGCCGCCGCGGTCGGCGGGTTTTGCCACCGATGCCATGCAAAGGGCCGCCAGCACGATGAGCGCGGCCGCGATATGGAACGCCGCCACCATCCATGGCTTCATCGCGCGGATGTGCAGTTGCCGGCCCAGCGGCCCGCTGGCGGCCGCGGCGGAGTTGACGGCATCTCCATACCGCTGCAGTTCCTGCTGCGAATAGAAGACCCCGGTCAGATTGGCTGCCGCAAACACGGCGTAGCTCACTCCTATCAGCACGTAGGCGTTGTCGACCCACTGGGCCTTCTCGCTGCCCACGGCTACGCCCACGACCGCCAGCGATACCACCTGGAAATAGGTCCAGAGCTTGTGCAGGCTGTCGCTCTGCTTCTGGTAGATGTCGAAAGCATCCTTCAAGCCGATGTCGTGCATAGGCCCTCCAAATCGCTCCATCGACGGACACATCGGCCACTTTTCGCGGCAGGCCCATCAGCGCCCCATTGCTGGAAATGCATTGCCTTGGCAACGGACGCGTTTCTCATGGATTTCCCTCACCATTGGTTGCATCTACTGACGTTTGTGCAACTATCGCCAAGACACGCGCCGAGCGCCATACCGCAAATGAGGTAGGCGCGGCGCCATGAAAACGCCAACGGGAGAGGGGAGGCTCCTTGTCGATCGAATCGATCACCGACCAGTTGTACGACGGCGTGCTGATGCCCCAGGACTGGGGGCAGGCACTGCGCGCGGTCAGCCAGGCGGTGGATGCGCATGCGTTTCACCAGATCACCGTGTGCCGCGACGACATGCGCGTGGGCACCGTGGCGGCATGGCTGTCCGACGAGGCGCTGCTGCCCGCCAAGCAGCGGGAGTACGAAACGCATTTCGCCGCGCTGGACGTGCGCATGCCCGGGATGCTGGACCTGCGCGAGGGCGGGCTGCTGCTGGACCACGAACGGTTCGATGGCGGCACGTTCCTGCGCGCGCCCATCTATGCGGAGTTTCTGGCCAGCGTGGACCTGCGGCATACCGCCGCCGTGGGCATGCGCAGCGGCGAAGACGCGCATGAGGTGATGGGCATCATGCGCCACGCCGATCAGCGGCCCTATGGCGAGCGGGAGCACGCGCTGCTGCGGCACTGGGCACCGCACCTGGTGCGCGCGAACCGGATGCGCCACGCATCCCGCCGGCTGGCTGCCGAGGCGGCGCTGGGCATGGCCGCGCTGGATGCGCTGGCCCACTGCGTGGCGGTGCTGGGGCCGCAGTGCCACGTGCGCTACCTGAACGCGGCGGCCGAGGCGGCGCTGGCGCTGCCCCTGGGCCTGGCGGTGGCGCATGGCCGGCTGCGCTGCGCCGCACCGGCCGCGCAGGAGCAACTGGCGCGCCTGGTGGCGGCGGCCTGCGGCGCGGGCGGCCTGCCGCGCATGGCGGGCACGCTGCGCCTGCAGGCGGACGGCGGCGGGCCGGTGCTGCAGGTGCTGCCGCTGCAGGCCACGCACCCGCTGGCGGCGGCCTGGCGGGCCGTGCCCCTGGCGCTGGTGACGTGGCGCGGCGGCGATGCCAGCGTCGCGCGGCTGCAGGTCGCCCTGGGCCTGACCCTCACCGAGGCCCGCCTGGCGCTGTACCTGGTGGAGGGCGGCACGGTCAAGGGCTTCGGCGCGCAGCGGGGAACCAGCTGGCACACGGTGCGCACGCATTTGCGCAACCTGCTGCGCAAGACGGGCTGCAGCGGCCAGGCCGAGCTGGTGCAGCGGGTGCTGGCGCTGGGATGAGCTCCATGCGGCACGACGCACCATCCATTGCCGCGCTGCTGTACGAAGGCGCCTTGCATCCCGATGGCTGGTATCAGGGCCTGGACGCGATCCGCCGCGCCACCGAGGGCGGGCTGTTCTATCACTTCACGGTGGATACGCGCAGCATGGCAGTGGTGCAAAGCTGCCAGAACGAGGCGCTGCCGCCCGATGCGGTGCTCGAATACGAGCGGCACCATGCGCAGCACGATGAGCGCCTGCCCCTGGTCATGGGCTTAGCCGTGGGCGAGCCCATGTTCGACAACGAGCGGTTCACGCCCAGGGAGCTTTCGCGCAGCTTCATCTACAACGAGTGGCTGCCCTCCATCGGCTACCGCAACACATTCAGCGTGCCGCTGTTCGACACGGGCGAAACGCGCGACTTCCTGACCATCGTGCGTCCCGTGGATCACAAGGCCTGGGGCAGAAAAGACCGCCAGTTGATCGAACGGATCATGCCGGACTTGCTGCGGGCCACGCGGCTGCGCCACCGCATGGCAGCCACGGCCGGCCAGGCCGCCCTGGGCATCGCGGGGCTGGACGCCCTGCCCCAGGCCGTGGCGGTGGTGGATGCCACCTGCAAACTGCACTACCTGAACGCTCCAGCCCGCCGCACCCTGGAGGACGCGGGCCACGGCCTGGCGGTGCGCCATGGCCGGCTGGAGGCCGTGCATCCACCCGCGCAGCAGGCCCTGGCGGCCCGGGTGGCGGCGGCCTGCGCGCCGCTGCCCGGCGCGGGCAGCGTGAGCGTGCCGCAAACGGGCCCCGCGCTGTGGATGAACGTGCTGCCCTTGCAGGCCACGCATGCGCTGGCCGCGTGGCACCGGGGCGAGCCGATGGCCCTGCTGGCGTGGCTGCCGCCCGATCCGGGGATGGCGTGCGCGCAGTTGGCGCAGCGGCTGGGCCTGTCGCAGACCGAGGCGCACCTGGCGCTGGCGCTGAGCCGGGGGCTGTCGGTGAAGGACTTCGCGCTGGCCCAGGGGTGCAACTGGCACACGGCGCGCACGCATTTGCGCAACCTGCTGCGCAAGACGGGCTGCCACCGGCAGTTGGACGTGGTGCAGTTGGTGCGGACCCTCCAGGCCTGAGCGCGGCACGCGCCGGGCCCCGGCGTACCATCGCTCTCCATGACCCACGACCTCTTCCGCCAAGACAGCTACCTGCGCGAATGCAGCGCCCGCGTCACCGCGCTCACGCCCGACGGCGGCGTGGTGCTGGACCGCACCGTGTTCTACCCCCTGGGCGGAGGCCAGGCCGGCGACGCCGGCGTGCTGGTGCGCGCGGACGGCAGCCTGCTGCCCATCGCCGACACGCGCAAGGGCAAGGATGCCGACGGCCAGCCCACGGCCGGCATCGTGCACCTGGCCGCGCCCGGGCAGGCCCCGGGCCTGGCTGTGGGCGACGCGGTGACGGCGCGCATCGACTGGGAGCGGCGCCATCGGCTCATGCGCTTTCACACCACCACGCACCTGCTGTGCCACATCGTCGCGCAGCCGGTGAACGGCTGTTCGATCACGCCGGACTACGCGCGCATGGACTTCCACATGGACGGCGCGCTGGACAAGGACCAGCTCACCGCCGCCATCGCCCGCCTGGTGGCCGAGGACCACGCCGTGGCCATCGGCGAGATCACCGACGCCGAGCTGGACGCCAGCCCCCAGTTCGTCAAGAGCATGAGCGTGCAGCCCCCGCGCGGCACGGGCGTGGTGCGCACGGTGCGCGTGGGCAGCGCCGGCACGCAGATCGACCTGCAGCCCTGCGGCGGCACGCACGTGGCGCGCACGGGCGAGATCGGCGCGGTGGTGGTCGCCAAGATCGAGAAGAAGGGCGCCATGGCACGGCGCGTGGTGTTGGGCATGGCCTGACGGCCGGTGGGCCACCCCGTTTTTCATAGCGGCCTGCGCTTTCCAGTCAAGCGCTGCAGGCCTATTTCACTTCAAACCCGGCCGCCCGAACGGAGTCGGCGGCGACCACGCCAACCCAGCAGCAGCGCCAGCAGTGCCAACGCCCACGGCGACAGCGCGGGGATGCTGGCTGCGCCGCCGGCCGCCATCGCGCCCACGCCGCCGGGGTCCACGATGCGGCCGTTGGGTGTGGGCACGCCGTCATCGTCGCCAGGGCCGCCGTCGTACAGCGTGAGCATGGCCGTGGTGGAGCCAGGGCTGGCCTGGGCGCCGCTGAACGGGGCCCAGGCGCCGCCATGCAGCTTCCAGTAGCGCACGCCCTGCGGCAGCGCGCTGGGGTAGGCGACGGTCACCGTGACGGCCGTCGCGTCGCAGCCGTGCAGCACGAAGTCCAGCAAGCCGTGCGGCAGTTCCAGGCCCTGCGGCAGCGGCGTGCTGGCGCTGGCAGCGGGCAGCAGCTGCACGCGCTCGAACGCGCAGGCGCCGCCGCCGGCCACGCTCACCGACACGGAGCCCGTGCCCGTAGGGGACTCGGCCGCGAACGCCTTGGCATCGGCCAGCGGCGTGACGGGGTTGGACGGGGCCGATCCGGTGCCGCCCGCGTCGTTGATGGCCCGCACCGTGAAGGTGTAGGTGCGCCCGTTCTCCAGTCCGTGCACGGTGCATTGGGTGAGCGGCGGCGCAACGGCGCAGGTTCTGGCGGGGTCCTGCACGGCCTGCACCGCATAGCCGGTGATACCGCCGCCATTGGCAGCGGGCTCCGTCCAGTGCACGGATGCCTGGGCATTACCCGGCACTGCCGCCACACCCGTGGGGGCGCCGGGTGCTATGGCTTGGACCGGGAAGCTCTGCTGCACCGGCGCGGCACCGGCCCAGGCCGGGTTGCCGGGCTGGGTGGCCTCAATGGTGCAGGTACCCGATGCCCGCAGCGTGACCGTGCTGCCCGACACCGTGCATACGGCGGGCGTGACGGAGGCGAACGCCACGGGCAGCAGCGAAGTGGCGCTGGCAGACAGCACAGGCGCAGTGCCGAAGGTCTGGCTGCCGGGGTTGGGGAAGGTGATGGCCTGCGCCCCCTGGGTTGTGACAGGGCTGCTGGGGCCGGAAGGCGTACCCGGGCCGGAATCGTTGCTGGCCGCGACGATGAAGGTATAGGCCACGCCATTGGTCAGGCCTGCGACGAGGCAACTGGTGTCGGCCGGCCCGGCCGTACAAGAGCCGCCAGGCGACCCCGTGACGGTATAGCCCGTGATGGCGCTGCCGCCGCTGATGGAGGGAGCCGACCAGGACACGGTGGCCTGGCCGCCGCCCGGCACGGGCGTGGCAACCACGTTCGCGGGCGCGCCTGGAGCGGCGCCGCCGGTGAAGTGCACGTCCGCTGCCACATGCGCATTCGTTTGCATGCGCCATGCCGCAGGGCCCAGGGCGATGGTCGCATCGCCCCCGCCAGAAGACTCGACCTGGATCGGCGTTCCACCCGTGCCTGCCAGGGTCAGCGAACCAGAGACTGTGGTGTCGGCTCCCGGCGGGAAGACGAAGCTGCGCCCCGCCGCACTGGTCAGCACGAGGTGATGGAAGGCGTTGGCGCCGGTCAGCACGGCCGGCGCGGACGAGCAGCCATCCGAGAAAGCGATCGTGCCGGCTCCCGCGCCAAAGCTGCCCGCATTGCTCCAGCTACCACCCACCTCCAGAGTCCCGGTGGTCACGGCCACCGAAGCGCCCACGGCGATGGCCACGTCACCCGCCTCTTCCACACTGCCACCGAGCAGGGCCAGCGCACCGTGCACGTCGAGCGCGCCGCAATGCAGGGCGACCGCGCCCGGCGACGCGATCTCGACCGTGGCGCCCGGCGCCACCTCCACAGCGGCCTGCGCCGCGCCCACGGCCAGCAGCGCTACAGCAGCCAGGGCCTTCATTGACCAGCCGCGCCCAGCGCGCGCTCGATGGCGGCCAGCCGCTCGCGCAGCGCCTGGTTCTCGGCGCGCAGCGCGGCGATCTCGTCGCCCTGGCGCAGCGTCCGCGCGTCCAGCGCCTGCACGCCGGCAAGCGCCACGCCGTCGGCATCTACCGTGCCGATGCTCTTGTCGTCCTGGCCCAGACCGAATGCCGCGCGGAAGTCCTGCGAGGTGGGTCCCAGATGGCGCACCTCGTCCGGTTCGGCGCGATAGCTCCACTCCTGGATGGGCACTGAGCGCAAGCGGGCCAGCACCGCCTCGCCATCCACCGGTGCGAACAGGTGCTTGCGATTCACATCCGATACGTTCTGCCACACCCCACCAGTGGTGAGCATGGCCCCGGTAGAGGTGGAGATCACCGCGCTCGCCTGCCCCCAGTTGCTTACCGAGGCGCCCGACTGGATGGTCACACCGGTGGACAGATTAGACGAGGTGAAGATGCGAAAGCCTCCACTGACGCGCCAGTTGGCGGAGTGGTTCACGCCTGCCCGTACCTCGTCCATGCTGGAGCGGTCGCTAAACACGAAACTGCCCTGCCGGGCATTGGTATGCGCGTGGTAGCCCAGCGCAACGGAGGCTGCACCGCTGGCGGTATTCGTGTCCCCGGCGGCGAACGAGGCGCCACCTGCCGCGACGGAGCCGTTGCCGAATGCCACTGCATGGGCGCCCAGGGCCCGCGTATCCAGCCCGGCGGCGAACGAGTAGTCGCCCAAGTTCGCGCTGTCCCACTGCGTGCCAGTGACCTGCCCTACTCGAAAGGCCGCTTTTTCGGGAACCCAGACCAGGCGAGTGCCCGCCCCCTCCACCGGCGCCACAGGAGTGAATACGGTGTTGTCATAAGCCCCGCCCACGTACAGGGCGCCCGTGCCATGCACACTGGCCCGCGCCGTGCCGCCGCCATCGCGCACGGTAAACAGCGGGTCGGGTGACTGGGCATGGACCCAGGCAGCAGCCGCGCACAGAGCGGTGGACATGATCGTCGAGCGGGTGAGGGCAGCAGGCATGGCAAGCGTCCGTGAACGGAGGGCGTCAAAAAAGCAAGAGGGTGATTTAAACCGAACTCACAATTATTCACAATCCATCACACTCCCTAGCCTCCCCTACCATTGGCCAGTTCCCGAAGTCGATAAGCCTTGCAGGAACCAAACCATCGCCCTGCTGCTCCCACCCCAGCCATGCCCCACCGCCTGCCGCAGCGCCTGCTGCACGCTTTATTTTTCATAGCAGCCAGCGCTTTATCCACAGGCGCTGCAGCCCAATTTCACCTCAAAACCTCGGCCGCCGCAGGCAGCAGCACGGTGGTCACGCCGCACGTGCAGGCCGAGCTGGTCGCGCAGGCGCCCGATGGCGTGGGGCCGGGCAAGCCGCTGTGGCTGGGCCTGTCGATCACGCACCAGCCCGACTGGCACACCTACTGGAAGAACCCTGGCGACTCCGGCCTGCCCACGCAGCTCGAATGGACGCTGCCGCCCGGCATGGATGCGGGCGAGGTGGCCTGGCCCGTGCCGCGCAAGATTCCCATCGGCAACCTGGCCAACTACGGCTACGAGGGCACGGTGCTGCTGCCCGTGCCGGTCACCGTGTCGCCCGCCTTCCAGGCCGGGCCGCTGGCCAAGGAGGTGACGGTGCAGCTGCAGGCCTCGTGGCTGGTGTGCCGCAAGGAATGCATTCCGGAGGAAGGCACGTTCACGCTGCAGTTGCCCATCCAGGGCACGACGGCGCTGCACGCGGCGGCGTTCGCGGCGGCCGCGCAGGCCCATCCCCGGCCGCTGGCCGCGCCGGCCACGGATGAGGGCAGCAGCGCGCACGTGGAGGGCAACGCCCTCGCGGTGAAGGTGGCAGGCCTGCCGCCCGCGCTGCACGGGCAGACGCTGGAGGTGTTCGCCGAGACCACGGGCGTCGTGGAGACCGCCGCCGACGTGGCGCAGCAGTGGCAGGGCGATACCTGGGTGGCGCGCCTGCCGCTGTCGCCCCAGCGCAGCGCCAGCCCCGACCCGATGCCGGTGGTGCTGGCCCACGGCGGCCAGGGCTGGCGGGTGGCACTGCCGGTGGCCAGCGGCTGGCCGCAGGTGGCGGCTCCGGCCACCGTCTCGCCCGCGCTGGAGGCGGCGCTGCGCGCGAATGCTGCCGCTGGCGCGCCAGCCCCCGCCCCGGTGCCTGCGGGCCTGTGGCTGGCGGCGCTGGGTGGCGCGCTGCTGGGCGGGCTGCTGCTCAACCTGATGCCCTGCGTGTTCCCGGTGCTGGCGATCAAGGTGGTGGGTTTCGCGCGCCACGCGCAGGACCGCCGCGCGCACCGCATCGGCGGGCTGGCCTATACGGTGGGCGTGGTGCTGTCGTTCCTGCTGCTGGGCGCGGGCATGCTCGCGCTGCGCGCGGCGGGCGAGGCCGTGGGCTGGGGCTTCCAGCTGCAGTCGCCCGCCGTGGTGGCGGGCCTGGCCGCGCTGTTCACGCTGATCGGGCTCAACCTGGGCGGCGTGTTCGAGTTCGGGCGCATGCTGCCATCGTCGCTCGCCAGCCTGCAGGCGCGCCACCCGGTGGCCGACGCCTTCCTGACCGGCGTGCTGGCCGTGGCCGTGGCCTCGCCCTGCACGGCGCCGTTCATGGGCGCCTCGCTCGGGCTCACGGCCATGCTGCCGGGGGCGCAGGCGCTTTCCATCTTCGCGGCGCTGGGTCTGGGGCTGGCGCTGCCGTACCTGCTGGCGAGCTGGCTGCCCGGCTTCGCGCGCGCCCTGCCCCGCCCCGGCGCATGGATGGAGACACTGCGCCGCGCCATGGCCTTTCCCATGTTCGCCACCGTGGTCTGGCTGGTGTGGGTGCTGGGCCAGCAAAGCGGCATCGACGGCGCGGCGGTGCTGCTGGCGCTGCTGGTGGTGCTGTCCATGGCGGTCTGGGCGCTCACGCTGCGCGGGCGCGGGCGGGCCGTGCTTGCTCCGCTTTCGATAGCTGCTTGCGCTTGGCTGGTCTGGACCTGGGGCCCAAAGATCACTGAAATCCAGGCGGAACAAGCGCAGCCAGCTATCGCATCAGGAGCATGGCAGCCCTGGCAGCCGGACCTGCCCGGTCAGCTGCTGGCCCAGGGCCAGCCGGTCTTCGTTGACTACACCGCCGCGTGGTGCGTGACCTGCCAGTACAACAAGCAGACCACGCTGGCCGACACCGACGTGCTGCGCGACTTCGCCGCGAAGAACGTGGCGCTGCTGCGCGCCGACTGGACTCGGCGCGACCCGGCCATCACCGCCGCGCTGGCGCAGCTCGGCCGCAGCGGCGTGCCGGTGTACGTGCTGCACGCCCCGGGCCGGGCGCCCGTGGTGTTCAGCGAAATCCTCGGCGCGCGCGAGCTGCGCGCGGCCATCGCCAACCTCTGACTGGAGAAACGCCATGCCAACGCTTTGCCGCCGCAGCCTGATCGCCACCGCCGCCCTGCTGGCCTTCGCCGCCGGCGCATCGGCCCAGACCGCCGCCGTGGGCCAGCCCGCGCCCGCCTTCACGCTGCAGGACATGGCGGGCAAGACGGTGCGCCTGTCGGATTTCAAGGGCAAGTACGTGGTGCTGGAGTGGACCAACCCCGGCTGCCCCTTCGTGCGCAAGCACTACGACAGCGGCAACATGCCCGCCACGCAGAAGGCCGCGCGCGAGCAGGGCTGGGTGTGGCTCGCCATCAACTCCACCGAGAAGGCCAGCGGCGACTACCTGGCGCCGCCCCAGCTCGCCGCCTGGCTGGCCGAGCGCAAGGCCCAGCCCACGGCCGTGCTGATGGACGAGGACGGCGCCACGGGCCATGCCTACGGCGCGCGTACCACGCCGCACATGTACATCGTCAACCCGCAAGGTGTGCTGGTGTATGCGGGCGGCATCGACAGCATCCCCTCGGCCCGCGTGGCCGACATCGAGAAGGCCACCAACTACGTGAAGGCGGCGCTGGCCGACGTGGCGGGGGGCAAGCCCATCGCGGCGGCCACCACCCAAGCGTATGGCTGCACGATCAAGTACAAGCCGTCCTAAAAACGGTACTTCATGCTCACGGTGACGCTGCGCGAGTCGCCGTAGCGGCCGGACCCGCCCACGGCGGCGTAATACGTCTTGTCGAACAGGTTGTTGACGTTGAGCTGGAAGTCCAGCCTGGGCGTGGCCTGGTAGATCCCGAAGAGATGGACCAGGGCATGACCGCTCTGCTCCACGTCCGCCCCGGTCGGGCTGCCGTTGCGGCCCGTGGCGTAGATCCGGCTCTGCCAGCTCAGGTGCCCGCCCAGCGTGACCCGGTGCAGGGCGCCCGGCAGCCGATGGGCGCTGGTCAGGCGCAGCAGGCTCGACGGCTCGGTGGTCTGCACGCGCACGCCCATGCGGTCCTTGAAGATGCGCCGCGTGAACCCGGCCGACAGTTCCCATCCGCGCAGGGGCTCGCCCGAAACCTCCAGCTCGTAGCCGCGCGTCGTGGCGCCGTCCACCGTCTTGTAGCGGTACTCGCCCTCGATGATCTCGTCCAGTTCGGCCAGGTTGTCCTGTCTCACCTTGAAGATGGCGGCGGAGACGTTCAGCCGCCCGCCATACAGCTCGCCCTTCAGGCCCGCCTCGACGTTCGTGCCGACGAGGGGCTTCAGCAGCGCGTTGTGCCGGTCCCGCAGCGTTTGCGTCTGGAAGATGTCGGTGTAGCTGGCATAGGCGGAGACGTTGCGCGAGACGTCGTAGACGATGCCCGCGTAGGGCGTCAGCTCGTTGCGGTACGAGGCGGTGGTGACCGTGCCGCGCCAGTCCTGCGCATAGTCGGCATGCGTGAGGCGGGCCCCGGCGATCAGCTTGAGCGGCTCGGCCAGGTGCCAGCGGGTGGCGGCATAGAGGGCCTCTTCCTTGCGCTGCTCGCGGTTGAAGTGGCTGTAGGCCGTGCCGTACTCCGGCGCGGGGTAGCTCTGGCGGTCGTTGTAGCTCGCCAATGCGCTGGAGCGCAGCAGCGTGTGGTAGCTCGCCACATAGGGCTGGCTGCTGCGCGCATAGCCCAGGATCAGCTCATGGGTGCGGCCCAGCAGGGAGAACGGGCCGCTGGCGTGCACGTTCACGGCCCGCTGGCGGCCTCGCGTGTCGTAGCTGTTGAACCAGGGCGACACGCCTTCGCCCGTGGCGCGGTCCGGATAGCCGTCGAGCCCCATCACGCGCACGCTGCCGCGCGTATCCCGGTGCGCGAGGTGCAGCTTGGCCTGCCATCCGTTCCCGAACCGCTGCTCCAGCGTGGCGAAACCCACCACGCGCCGCACATCGGCGTAGGTCCACGGCGGGCTGGAACTGGTGGAGCGGGGAAACCGCGCGGGGCTGCCGTCCGAATAGAACAGCGGCACGGTGGAGCCGAACGTGGTGCCGCCGGCATGCCGGTTCTGGTAGTCGATGCCGGCGGTCAGCAGCATGCCGGGGGCCAGGTCCGCCTCCAGCACGCCGTACAGCCCGGAGATGTCCTTGCTGTAGCTTTCCAGGTAGGACTTGCGGTCGAGGTACGAGGCCACCATGCGCCCCCGGATGCGGCCGTCGGCCGCCAGCGGGCCCGAGAGGTCCAGCTCCGTGCGGTACGCATCCCAGCTGCCGGCGCTCAGCTGGACATGCCCCTGGAGTTCGGCCGTGGGTTTCTTGCGCACCAGGTTGATGGCGGCCGAAGGCTGCCCCGTGCCGGACAGCAGGCCCGTCGCTCCGCGGACGATTTCCACGCGGTCGTAGATGGCGGTGTCGGAGACGAAGTCCGTGTCGTACCGGTTGTCCTCCACGAGGGGAATGCCGTCGTACTGGATCTTGCTGATGTCGAAGCCGCGGGCGCGGAAGACCACGCGGTCGGTCTCGCTGGCGCTGGTGGTGATGCCCGTGGTGCGCTCCAGCACCTGGGCCACGTTGCCGAGCCCCTGGTCGTCCATCTGCTGGCGCGTCACCACCGTCACCGACTGCGGCGTTTCGCGCATGGACAGGTTCAGGCCCGTGGCGGTGCCCATGCTGCGCGTGGTGTAGCTGCCCGTGCCTTCGGTCGTGTCGCCGCGTTCGGCCTGGGCGGTCACCCGCACGGCATCCAGCGTGGCAGGCGCGGCGGAATGCACTTCGGGAACGGCCCGCAGCTGGTACACGCCGGGGCCGCGCACCACGGCCTCCAGGCCGGTGCCGGCCAGCAGCCGCGCCAGTCCTTCGCGCACGCCGAAGCGCCCCTGCAGCCCCGGGCTGCTGCGGCCCCGTACCAGGGGCTGGGGCATGTCCAGGCTGATGCCCGCCTGGGTGGCGTAGCGCGCCAGCGCATCATCCAGCGCGCCGGGGGCGATGCGGTATTCCTGCGCGGCCTGGGCCGGCTGGGGCGCGCCCTCGGCGGGCTGGGCCGGCGCGCCCGTGGCGGCGCAGGCCAGGGCCAGCAAGGCAGCGCGGGCCGCTGGGCGGATGAGGGAATGGCAGCGGGCCATGGGAATTCTCCTGAAGAGGGTTGAGCGACATTTCTTCAGGTTTCACACGCCAGCCGCGGAAAAGGGACACGGCGGCGCGAGGAAATTTCAGGGGCCGGGCGCGGTCACCACCACCCAGTAGCGCGTGCGGTAGGCCACGGCCACGGGCAGCAGCTGCGGCAGGCTTTCGATCACCGCCGTGGTGTCGCGCAGCTGGAACACGCCGGAGATGCGCAGGCCGGCCACGGCCGGGTCGCAGCGCAGCACGCCCGGGCGGTAGCGGTCGAGCTCGGCGGTGAATTCCGCCAGGCGCATGTCGCGCACGTGGAGCACGCCGCGCGTCCAGCTGTCGGCCTGGGGCTCCACGGGCTGCGGCGGCCCCGCCCGCTCGCGCGCCATGCGCGCCTGCTGGCCTGCGCGCAGCACCAGCGCGGCGGCCCCGGAGGCGGCGGGCTGCGCCTGCACCGCGCCCTCGAACACTGCCACGCGCGTGTGGCCGTCCTGCTGGCGCACGGTGAAGCGCGTGCCCAGGGCCTGCAGCACGCCCTGGGCGGTGGCCACGCGCAGGGGCGCGGCGGCGCCTGCGTGTCGGGGGCGGTTTGTATGTGAATCGCCCCCGAGCGCAGGCGAATCAAGCGCTGGGCGCTATCGAATTCGATGTCCACGGCGCTGGCCGTGTCCAGTTGCAGGCGGCTGCCGTCGGCCAGCGCCAGCGTCCGGCCCTCGCCCGTGGCGGTGCGGTGGCCGGCCGCAGGCGCGTGGCGCCAGGCCAGCCAGCCGGCGGGCGCGGCCACCAGCAGCAGCGCCAGCGCCCGCACGGCGGCGCGGCGCCGCTCGCGCCCCAGCACGGGCAGAGCCACGGCCGGCGGCAGTTGCGCGAAGGCCTGGCCCACGCGCTGGGCGCGCTCCCAGGCGAGCGCGTGGCTGGGGTGCGCCTCGCGCCAGCGCGTCCAGCGCTGGCGGTCGGCCTCGGTGGCCCCGCCCGACTGCAGCAGGAAGAACCATTCGGCCGCCTGCAGCGCGACGGCTTCGTCCACCACGCCGCTCATGGCAGGTGCACGATGCAGCAGGCCATGGCCTGGACCATGTAGCGCTTGACGGTGCGCTCGCTGCGGCCCAGGCGCGCGGCGATCGCGGCGTGGCCCAGCCCTTCGAGCTGGGCCAGCAGGAAGGCGGTGCGCACGGGCGCGGGCAGGCCGTCGAGCGCGGCGTCGATCTGCTGCAGTGCCTCCAGCAGCAACGCGCGCTGCTCGGGCGAGGGGGCGAGCGACTCGGGCAGCCGGGCCAGCGTTTCCAGATAGGCCTGCTCCAGCGCGCGGCGGCGGTGCAGGTTGACCAGCAGGCGCTTGGCGACCAGCGCGAGATAGGCGCGGGGCTCGTCGAACTGCCAGCCGCGCTGCTTCTCGGGCGTGGTGTCGGGGGCGGCCAGCAGGCGCACGAAGGTGTCCTGCGCGAGGTCGGCCGCATCCCAGCCATTGCCGATCCTGCGGCGCAGCCAGCCCAGCAGCCAGCCGTGGTGGGCGGTGTACAGGTGGGCAATCGCGCGGTCGTGAACGCTCTGGACGGCAGGCATGGGCGGAGGTGATTCGCCGGCAGGGGCGGCGAACGCAGGAATGACGGTATTGGGAATGATTCCTATTATGAGGCAGCCACCCCGGCAAGGCGCACCTACACTCCGGGACATGAGCCGCACTCCCGACACCATCAGCACCCTGCGCGACCTCCTCACGCGCTGCCGCACCCTGGCCGTGGTCGGCCTGTCGCCGCAATGGCACCGGCCCAGCTACTTCGCGGCCAAGTACATGCAGGCGCACGGCTACCGCATCGTTCCGGTGAACCCGCTCGTCGCGCGCGAGCGCGGGCAGATCCTCGGCGAGACCGCCTACGCCAGCGTGGCGGAGGCCGCCGCCGCCCTGGCCGCGCAGGGCGCGAAGATCGACATGGTGGACTGCTTCCGCAAGAGCGAGGACATCCCGCCCTTGGCCGAAGAGGCCATCGCCATCGGCGCGCAATGCCTGTGGCTGCAGCTCGGCGTGTTCAACGAGGAAGCCGTGCGGCGCGCGGAAAGCGCGGGCCTGCGCACCGTGCAGAACCGCTGCGTGAAGATCGAGCATGCGCGCCTCTTCGGCGGCCTGGGCTGGATGGGCGTGAACACCCAGGTGATCTCGGCCAAGCGCCTGCGCCAGCTCCCTTATTGATAGCTGCTTGCGCTTGAATTGCAAGCGCTAGAGGCATATTCCACTCAAAGAACACCATGCGAGACGACACCCCCTCCGGCACCGACCGCGCCTTCGGCTTCGGCACCCGCGCCATCCATGCCGGCGCCCAGCCCGACCCCGTGACCGGCGCGCGCGCCACGCCCATCCACCAGACGACGAGCTTCGTCTTCGACGACGCCGAGCACGCGAGCAGCCTGTTCAACCTGCAGACCTTCGGCAACGTCTACAGCCGCATCAGCAACCCCACGGTGGCCGTACTGGAGGAGCGCATCGCCAGCCTCGAAGGCGGCCGCGCAGCCCTGGCCTGCGCGAGCGGCATGGCGGCGCAGATGGCGGCGCTGCTCGCCATCCTGAAGGCCGGCGACCACATCGTGGCGGCCAGCACGCTCTACGGCGGCACGGTGGGGCAGCTCGGCGTGGGCTTTTCGCGCCTGGGGATCGAGACCACCTTCGTCGATCCCGCCGACCCCGAGAACTTCGCGCGCGCCATGCGCCCGAACACGCGCGCCGTGTACGGCGAGACCATCGGCAACCCGCTGGTCAACGTGCTCGACATCGGCGCCATCTCCGAGGTGGCCCGTGCCCACGGCGTGCCGCTGGTCATCGACAACACCGTCGCCAGCCCCTACCTCTGCAACCCGCTCGCCCTGGGCGCCGACATCGTGGTGCACAGCGCCACCAAGTACATCGGCGGCCACGGCACCACGATGGGCGGCGTGGTGGTGGAAGGCGGCAAGTTCCCGTGGGACAACGGCAAATTCCCCGAGATGGTCGAGCCCAGCCGCGCCTACCACGGCGTGAAGTTCTACGAGACCTTCGGCGACTTCGGCTACACCATGAAGGCGCGCATGGAAGTCAACCGCACCTTCGGCGGCGTGCTCTCCCCCATGAATGCGTGGCAACTGCTGCAAGGCGCCGAGACACTGCACCTGCGCATGCGCGAGCACTGCCGCAACACGCTGGCGGTGGCGAAATTCCTGCAGCAGCACCCGCAGGTGGCCTGGGTCAACTACCCCGGCCTGCCCGATTCGCCGTATTTCGAACTGGCGCGCAAACAGTTCCGCGCGGTGGATGGCAGCCCCGGCGCGTCGGGCATCTTGACCTTCGGCGTCAAAAGTGGAAAGGGTGGCGGCGCCGCGGCGGGCGAGAAGTTCATCGACGCCTGCGAGTTCCTGAGCCACCTGGCCAACATCGGCGATGCGAAGACGCTGGTGATCCACCCCGCATCGACCACACACCGGCAGCTCAGCGAGGAGGAGCTGGCCCGCGCGGGCGTGGGCGCGGACATGGTGCGGCTGTCGGTGGGCATCGAGGACGTGGAGGACATCCTCTGGGACATCGACCAGGCGCTGGAGCGCGCCGCAGGCTGACCCGCCATGCCCGACGCCGCCCTGCCCTCCATGGTGCTCGACCTGCTCGCCGCCAGCGAGCTGATCGTGGGCGTCTTCGACGAGCGGGACGTGCTGCGCTTCGCCAACACGGCCTTTGAAAACGCCTTTCACCTGCGCCCCGACGGCCGCAGCACCTGGCTGGACCTCATGCGCGCGAACCATGCGCACCGGCGCGGCTCGGTGGTGAGCGCGGAGGATGTCGAGGCCTGGCTCGCCGCCGCCAAGTCGCGGCGCGGCAAGCTGCCCTTCCGCGCCTTCGAGGCCGACCTCTACGACGGGCGCTGGATCTGGATGACCGAGACCCTGCTGGGCAATGGCTGGATGCTGTGCGTCGCCAGCGACATCACCGCCGTCCACCAGGACGGGCGCGCCCTGCGCCAGGCCTACGACCAGGCCCTGCGCACCGCTCAGACCGATGCGCTGACGGGCCTGTCCAACCGCACGCACATCGTGCAGCAGGCGGGCCAGCTCATCGCCCAGGGCTGCCCCTTCGCGCTGGTGCTGCTCGACCTGGACCATTTCAAGCACATCAACGACCGCTACGGCCACCCGGCGGGCGACGAGGTGATCCGCGACTTCGCGCGGCACCTGCAGGCCAGCATCCGGCGCGAGGACGGCGCGGGACGCGTGGGCGGGGAAGAGTTCACCCTGGTGCTGCCCGACTGCGGCCGGGAGCAGACCGAGGCCATCGCCTCCCGCCTGTTCGCGCGCGTGCGCGCGTCCCGCCCGCTGGCCGGCGCGCCCGCGCAAGGCTACACCGCCAGCGCCGGCCTGGCGCTGCACCAGCCCGGCGAAAGCGCCACGCAGCTCTACAACCGGGCCGACCGGGCGCTGTACCGCGCCAAGGACGCGGGGCGCGACCAGTGGGCCTGGGCCACCGCCTCTTGATCTACGACAAGCCCGGCGGGCTTGCCGGCGCCGCGGCCGGGGCAGCCTGCGACAATCCCCGCCCATGAGCTTCGCCCCCCTCCAGAACGACACCTTCCTGCGCGCCTGCCGCCGCCAAGCCACCGACTACACGCCCCTGTGGCTCATGCGCCAGGCCGGGCGCTACCTGCCCGAGTACAAGGCTACGCGCGCCAAGGCCGGTAGCTTCATGGGCCTGGCGACCAACGTCCAGTACGCCACCGAGGTCACGCTGCAGCCTTTGGAGCGCTTTCCGCTCGATGCGGCCATCCTGTTTTCCGACATCCTCACCGTGCCCGACGCGATGGGCCTGGGCCTGTCGTTCGCCGAGGGCGAGGGCCCGCGCTTCGCCCAGGTGGTGCGGGGCGAAGCCGAGGTCGACCGACTGGCCGTACCCGACATGGACAAGCTGCGCTACGTGTTCGACGCCGTCACCAGCATCCGCCGCGCGCTGGACGGCCGCGTGCCGCTGATCGGCTTCTCGGGCAGCCCCTGGACGCTGGCCTGCTACATGGTCGAGGGCAAGGGCTCGGACGACTACCGCCTGGTCAAGAGCCTGATGTACGCCCGCCCGGACCTGATGCACCGCATCCTGGCGGTGAACGCCGACGCCGTGGCCGCCTACCTCAACGCGCAGATCGACGCGGGCGCGCAGGCCGTCATGGTGTTCGACTCCTGGGGCGGCGTGCTGGCCGACGGCGCGTTCCAGCAGTTCAGCCTGGCCTACACCCGCCGCGTGCTGAGCGCATTGAAGCGCACGGGCGTGGACGGCCAGGACGTGCCGCGCATCGTCTTCACCAAGGGCGGCGGCATCTGGCTGCCCGAGATGCAGGACCTCGGCTGCGAGGTGCTGGGCCTGGACTGGACGGCCAACCTGGGCAAGGCCCGCGCCATCGTGGGCGCCACCCATGCGTTGCAGGGCAACATCGACCCCAACGTGCTGTTCGCCCCGCCCGAGCAGATCGCGGCCCAGGCGCGTGCCGTGCTCGACAGCTTCGGCGCGCCGCACACCGACCCGGCCACCACGGGCCCCACGCACATCTTCAACCTGGGCCACGGCATCAGCCAGTTCACGCCGCCCGAGCACGTCGCCGCGCTGGTGGAGACGGTGCACAGCCATTCGCGCCGCCTGCGCGCACGCTGAAAAAGACGCCGGCGCCCCGCGCTGCCGGCTTGACTTATGCACACTGCCGCGCTAGCCGCGCGGCGCCGCAGCGCGCGGCGGCACACCCGCCGCGCAGGCCGCGAAATCCCACGGATGGCGCGCAAGCCGTTGATTCATATAAGCGGCCTGTTCATGCCGCTTTTGTGTGCAGGATAAGAAGAGCGCGCAGTGACAAGGCTTTGCGACGGGTCCAGCCGGGATATCAACAAAGTTATCCACAGAAAAGCTGAACTTCTCTCAAATTCCTTGCAAAATCAAACACTTGCCGGATGCTGTACATGCGAAGTCTCTTTTTCGGCATTTCTCCTAGCATATTTCCAGCCATGCGCAGCGCTTGACAGGCCAGTTGTACACATGCTTGGCCGAGCGGAGACCACCCCGCCGCGACGCCCGGGGGTGCGCGCCGGCTATCTTGCGGTGCAGCAAAGATCATTGATTCATATGCTTTTTTTGGCGCCAACCCCTGCGAATGTGCTAGCACCCGCGCACGCATCCACGGCACGTAGCGGGGCATGGAGGGCAGCTATCAACAAAGTTATCCACAGAACGGCCATTTTCTGGGGACAAGACTGTGGAATCATGCGAACCCGCCGCTGACCGACCGATGCCCGATTCCGCTCCACCCGCCCCTCCCGCCGCTGCCGACTGCCTGGTGCACGTGGCCGTCAACACACCTGCGCACAGCGCCGTGGGCGAGCTGCTGACCTATGCCAGCACCCAGCCCCTGCCGCCCGGCACGCTGGTGCGCGTGCCCCTGGGCACGCGCGAGGTGCTGGGCGTGGCGTGGGATGCGCCCGCGGACGCCACCGCCCTGCCGCCCGGCACGGCGCCCCGCGCGGTGGCGGGCGTGCTGGACGGCGTGCAGCCCCTGCAGGCCGCCTGGCGCCGGCTGGTGGCCTTCACCGCGCGCTACTACCAGCGCGCCCTGGGCGAGGTGGCGCTGGCCGCCCTGCCGCCGCAGCTGCGCGACCTGACGCCCGCGCAGATGGCGCGCCGCCTGCGCCGCCCCGCCGCCCCGCCCGCAGACGCGCAAGAACTTGCAAAAACCATAGCGCTTACCGCAGAGCAGGCAAGCGCCTGCGGCCAAATTGACTCACAACCCGGCCCCTTCCTGCTGTACGGCAGCACGGGCAGCGGCAAGACCGAGGTCTACCTGCACTGCGTGCAGCAGGCCCTGGCCGCCGCCCCCGAGGCCCAGGCGCTGGTGATGGTGCCGGAGATCAACCTCACCCCCCAGCTGGAGGCGCGCTTCCGCGAGCGCTTCGCGCCGCTCTACGGCGAGGCCGCCGTGGTCAGCCTGCACAGCGGCATGACCAACCCCCAGCGCCTCAAGAGCTGGCTGGCCGCGCACACCGGCGCGGCGCGCATCGTGCTGGGCACGCGCATGGCCGTGTTCGCCAGCCTGCCGGGGCTGGCGCTCATCGTGGTCGACGAGGAACACGACGCCAGCTATAAGCAGCAGGAGGGCGCGCGCTACTCCGCGCGCGACCTGGCCGTGTGGCGCGGGCGCGAGCAGGGCGCGAAGGTCATCCTGGGCAGCGCCACGCCGTCGCTGGAGAGCTGGCACGCCAGCAGCCCCGAGGTGGGCCGCTACCAACGGCTGGCCATGCCCAGCCGCATCGGAGAAGGCGAGCTGCCGCGCCTGCGCCTGGTGGACATGGCCCAGCAGCCGCGCGGCGCCGTGTTCGCGCCGCCGCTCGTGGCCGCCATCACCGAGCGCGTGGAGCGCGGCGAGCAGTGCCTGGTGCTGCTCAACCGCCGCGGCTTCGCGCCCGTGCTGCACTGCCACGACTGCGGCTGGAAGAGCGACTGCCCCCACTGCAGCGCCCACCAGGTGTTCCACAAGAGCGACCGCACGCTGCGCTGCCACCACTGCGGCTTCGCCCAGCGCGTGCCGCGCGCCTGCCCCGCGTGCGGCAACCCGGACATCGCCCCCGTCGGCCGCGGCACCGAGCAGCTCGAGGAACAACTGGCCGCGCTGCTGCGCAACGTCATCACGCCCGAGCGCCGCGCCGCGCGCGTGGCCCGCATCGACGCGGACACCACCCGCGCCAAGGGTGCGCTGGAGGAGCAGCTCGCCCAGGTGCACGCCGGCGAGGTGGACGTGCTCGTGGGCACGCAGATGATTGCCAAGGGCCACGACTTCCGCCGCATCACCCTGGTGGCCGCCGTGCAGCCCGACGGAGCGCTCTTCAGCAGCGACTTCCGCGCGCCCGAGCGCCTGTTCGCGCTGCTGCTGCAGGCGGCCGGCCGCGCCGGGCGCGACGCGCGCTACGTGGCCGCCCAGGGTGGCCAGCCGCCCGAGATGTGGCTGCAGACCTGGCACCCCGACCACGCCGTGTACGCCGCGCTGCGCCGCCACGACTACCCGGCCTTCGCCGCCCGGCAGCTCGCCGAGCGGCAGGAGGCCGGCATGCCCCCTTCGCCCACCAGGCCCTGGTGCGCGCCGACGCACGCACGCAGGAGGCCGCGCAGGCTTTCCTGCAGGCCGCCGCCGGCGCGGCCCGCGCCGCCGCGCTGCCGGGCATGGACGCCATCTTCCTGTTCCCGCCCGTGCCCCTGGCCGTGCAGCGCGTGGCGAACGTCGAGCGCGCCCAGATGCTGCTGGAATCCCCCAGCCGCGCCGCGCTGCAGCGCTTCCTGGCCGCATGGCAGCCGCTGCTGCACGCCGAGCGTGCGCGGCACAAGGGGCTGGCGCGCTGGCTGGTGGACGTGGACCCGCAGGCGATTTGAGGCCAAAACAGCCTCCAGCGCTTGTCCAGCAAGCGCAAGCAGCTACTCGATCAATAGCGCCACGGCCGCCGAGAAGCTGAGGAACGCCAGCGCGGTGGACACCAGGATCACCCGCGCCACGCGCCCGCCGTGCGCGCCGAAGCGCTCCACCAGCAGCGCCACGTTGCTCGCGCTGGGCAGCGCTGCCACCAGCACCATCACCGTCAGCGCGAAGGGCGGCAGCGGCGCGCCCAGCGCCATGGCCGCGCGGCCCACGCACCACACCAGCAGCGGGTGCAGCACCAGCTTGGCCAGCGCCAGCGGCACATAGAGGCGCGCCGGCACGCGCTCGTGCTGGTTCATCTGCGAGCGCGCCAGCACCGCGCCGATGGTGAACAGCGCCACGGGCGAGGCCGCGCCCGCGAGCATGGCCAGCGTCTGGTCCACGGGGCCGGGCAGGCGCCACTGCAGCGCCGAGGCCACGCCGCCCAGCACGATGGACCAGGGCATGGGGTTGGTCGCCATGCCCTTGAACGCGTTGCGCAGCGCCACCGCCACGCCGTGCGCGCCCGCGCCGTCCAGGCGCGAGAGGGCGATGCACAGCGAGCTGGTGATGACCATGTCGATGGTCAGCACCAGGATGACCGGCCCCGCGCTGCGCTCGCCCATCAGCGCCACGAGCAGCGGCACGCCCATGAAGCCGGTGTTGGGAAACGCGGTGACCAGCGCGCCGAAGGCCGCGTCGTTCCAGCCGATCGACCCGCGCCGCGTGAGCGCGATGGTGGCGCCCACCACGAGCAGCGCGCACAGCAGGTAGACGCCGGCCACGGCCGGGTCCAGCAGCTGCGCGATGGGCGTGCCCGCGCCGAAGCGGTAGAGCATGCACGGCAGCGCGAAATACAGCACGAAGGTGTTGAGCCCGCCGATCGCCGTCGTGGGCAGCGCGCCCGCGCGCGTGGCGAGGTAGCCGCAGAGCACGAGGGCGAAGAAGGGGAAGGTGACGAGCAGGACGGACAGCACGGACGGCATTCTCGCCTGAGCTCCGGCCGGCATCCGCTACCATCGAAGCGCTACCCCAAGGAGACAACGACGATGCTGACCGCCCTCGCCTACACCATGATCGTCGTCTTCATGGCGCTGATCATGACCAAGCGCCTGTCGGCCATGGTGGCGCTGATCCTGGTGCCCATCGTGTTCGGCCTGATCGGCGGCTTCGGCATGGGGCTGGGGCCGATGATGCTCGACGGCATCAAGAAGCTCGCGCCCACGGGCGTGATGCTGATGTTCGCCATCCTCTACTTCGGCATCATGATCGACGCGGGCCTGTTCGACCCGGTCGTGAAGCTGGTGCTGCGCCTGGTGGGCGGCAGCCCGACGAAGATCGTGGTGGGCACCTTCCTGCTGGCCGCGGGCGTCTCGCTCGACGGCGACGGCTCCACCACCTACATGATCACCTGCGCCGCCATGCTGCCGCTCTACCAGCGGCTGGGCATGAACCGGCTGGTGCTGGCCTGCGTGGTGATGATGGCCGGCCAGCTCATGAACATCCTGCCCTGGGGCGGGCCCACCGCGCGGGCCGTGAGCGCTTTAGGCGTGGAGATGGGCCAGGTCTTCGTGCCGATGATCGCGCCCATGGTGGTCACCGGCGCGTGGTGCACCTTCGTGGCCTTCATCCTCGGGCGGCGCGAGGCGCGGCGCCTGGGCGCCATCCGCCTGGACGGCACGCGCGGCGGCAGCCAGTCCATCGCCGAGGTAACGGGCGGCGACCCCACGCTCGCGCGGCCCCGGCTGCTGTGGGTCAACGCGCTGCTCACGCTGGCGCTGATGGTGCTGCTGGTGATGGACGTGTTCCCGCTGCAGGTGCTGTTCATGGTGGCCTCGGCCATCGCGCTGATGATCAACTATCCCCAGTTGCAGCAGCAGAAGGAGCGGCTGGAGGCCCACGCGGTGAACATCGTGCCCGTGGTGTCGCTGATCTTCGCGGCCGGCATCTTCGTGGGCATTCTCTCGGGCACCAGGATGGTGGACGCCATCGCCACCAGCGTGATCGCCATGGTGCCGGACTGGATGGGCCCCTACATGGCGGTGGTCACGGCGGTCCTAAGCATCCCGTTTACCTTCTTCATCTCCAACGACGCGTTCTATTTCGGCATCCTGCCCATCCTGGCCAAGACGGCGGCCGTCTACGGCATCGGCGCGGCCGAGATCGCGCGCGCCTCGCTCGTGGGCCAGCAGGTGCACCTGCTCAGCCCGCTCGTGGCCTCGACCTACCTGCTGGTCGGGCTGGTCAAGGTGGAGTTCGGCGACCACCAGCGCTTCACGCTGCTGTGGGCGCTTTCCGCCGCCTTCGTGATGCTGGCGGCCATGCTGGTGCTGGGCGTCATTCCACTGGTAGGGAGCGCAGCATGAACCCCGACATCCGCACCATCCTCTACGCCTCGGACCTGGGCGAGGGCTGCGAGGCCGCGCTGGCCTACGCCATCGGCCTGGCCGACCGCCTGGGCGCCCGGCTGCAGGTGCTCACGGTGATCAGCGACGAGCGCGAGCGCTCGCTCGTGGACATCGACTCTCACGTGCCCCAGCAGGCGCTGGACCAGTACCACGACCGCCGCGCCGTGCGCACGCTGGCACACATCGAGGCGCAGGTCGCCGGCTTCTACGCCGCGCGCGGCGGCAGTGCGCCGCGCCAGCCCGTGACCGAGCTGATCGTGCACGAAGGCGACGACGTGCCCCAGGCCATCCTCGACGCGGCCGACCGCGGCGGGGCCGACCTGGTGCTGATGGCCTCGCGCGGCAAGGGCGTGCTCGCCGGCCTGCTGTTCGGCTCGGCCACGCAGGAGGTGCTGCGCCGCACGCGCAAGCCGCTGCTGCTGGTGCCGGTGGGGGAGTGATGACGGAACGCCCGCTCTCCCGCCGCGCCGCGCTGTGCCAGCTGGGCGGCCTGGCGGCCGCGCCCGCGCTGGCGCAGCCGGCCGACGAGCTGCTCGACTACGCCCCGCGCGCCCGCCCGCCCGAGGGCTATCCGGCCGCCTACGCCACCACGGTGCGCGCGGCGGAGGACGAAGGGCGCCTGTCCATCCACTCCACCACCGACGAGCGCGTGGCCGCGCCGCTGGTGGCGGACTTCCGGCGGCTGTACCCGCGCATCGCCGTCGCGTACGAAGACCTGGGCAGCACCGAGCTGTACCACCGCTTCATCGCAGAGAACCAGCTCGGCCGCGAGGCCGCCGACGTGCTCTGGAGCTCGGCCATGGACCACATGGTGGCGCTCGCCACCGCCGGCCATGCGCTGGCCTACGCCTCGCCCGAGCAGGCGCACCTGCCCGCCTGGGCACAGTGGCAGGACCGCCTGTGGGCCACCACCTACGAGCCCGTGGTGTTCGCGCACCACAAACCCTCGCTGCCCGAAGGCGAGGTGCCGCGCAGCCACGCCGCGCTGGCCCGCTGGCTCGCCGGCGCGCAGGGCGGCGCGGTGAGCTACGACATCCAGAAATCCGGCGTGGGCTATTTCCTCGCCGCGCAGGACGCCGCCGCCAGTGAGGCCACCTTCTGGGCCACCGCCCAGGCCCTGGGCGCGGGCCGCGCCCGCCTGCTGCTGACCACCGACGCCATGGTGCGCCAGATCGCCGACGGCCGCGCGCGCTTGGGGCTGAACCTGCTGGGCGCCTACACCGTGGCCCAGGCGCGCGAGCGGCCCGCGCTCGGCGTGGTCTTTCCCGAGGACTACACGCTGGTCACCTCGCGCGTGCTGCTCATCAACAGCCGCGCCGCGCACCCGAATGCGGCCCGGCTGTGGCTGGACTACCTGCTCTCGCGGCGCGGCCAGACGGTGATGGCCACCGCCGCGCGCCTGTACGCGCTGCGCGAGGACGCCACGGGCGAGACCACCGGCGCCGCCCTGCGCCAGCTGCTGGGCAGCCGCGCGCGCCCGGTGGCGCTGGGCCCCGGCCTCGCGGCGCCGCTGGCCAACGCGGCCTACCGCGACTTCATCCTGCGCTGGCGGGCCGCGCTGGGGTACGGGAAGGGGTAGGCCGGTATCATCGGCGGCCCTCTCGCGCTTTCGCGCCCTGCTCGCCCTTCAATGTCCGGTCTCAATCTCGCGCAACTCCAGGCTGTCCACTACACCGAAGGCCCCTGCCTGGTGCTGGCCGGCGCGGGCTCGGGCAAGACGCGGGTGATCACGCACAAGATCGCGCGGCTCATCGAGACGGGCCTCGCCCCCCGGCGCATCGCCGCCATCACCTTCACCAACAAGGCCGCGGCCGAGATGCGCGAGCGCGCCGCCGGGCTCATCGGCCGCCAGGCCAAGGACGTGCTGGTCTGCACCTTCCACGCCCTGGGCGTGCGCATGGTGCGCGAGGACGGGCACGTGCTCGGACTCAAGCCCTCGTTCAGCATCCTCGACCAGGACGACGTGACCGGCATCCTCAAGGACTGCGCGGGCGGCACCACCGACCTGGCCACGGCGCGCCAGTGGCAGTGGACCATCAGCGCCTGGAAGAACCAGGGCTGGGATGCGCGCAAGGCCCTGGCGATGGCCAAGGACGACAACGAGCGCAGCATCGCCCTCGTCATGCAGCGCTACGAGGAGCGCCTCTCCGCCTACCAGAGCGTGGACTTCGACGACCTGATCGGCATGCCCATGCGCCTGCTGCGCCACCACCCCGAGGTGCGCGAGAAATGGCAGCGCATCCTGGGCCACGTGCTGGTCGATGAATACCAGGACACGAACGCCACGCAGTACGAGTTGCTGAAGTTCCTCGTGGGCGAGCGCGCGCGCTTCACGGCCGTGGGCGACGACGACCAGAGCATCTACGGCTGGCGCGGCGCCACGCTGGAGAACCTCAAAAAACTGCCGCAGGACTTCCCCCAGCTCAAGGTGATCAAGCTGGAGCAGAACTACCGCTCCACCAGCGCCATCCTGCGCGCGGCCAACAACGTCATCCAGCCCAACCCCAAGCTCTACCCCAAGACCCTGTTCAGCGAACTCGGCGAGGGCGAGCCCGTGCGCGTGGTGGACTGCGACAACGAGGAGCACGAGGCCGAGCGCGCCGTGGCCCGCATCCAGGGCCTGCGCGCTGCGAGCAACCCGCCGCCCGCGTGGAAGGACTTCGCCATCCTCTACCGCGCCAACCACCAGGCCAAGCCGTTCGAGAAGGCCTTGCGCAAGGCCAACATCCCCTACAAGGTCTCGGGCGGCACGTCGTTTTTCGACCGCGCCGAGATCAAGGACCTGTGCGCATGGTTCCGCCTGTGGATCAACAACGACGACGACCCCGCCTTCCTGCGCGCCGTCGCCAACCCGCGCCGGGGCGTCGGCCACACCACGCTGGGAGCCTTGGGCGAATTCGCCACGCAGCACAAGCAGAGCATGTTCGGCGCGCTCTTCAACGCCATGCTGCCCGCGGTGATCCCCAAGCGCGGCATGGACGGGCTGCTGGAATTCGGCCGCGCCATCAACGACCTGGAGCACCGCGCGCGCCACACGCACGGCCACGAGGCCGCGCGCGCGTTCCTGGCCGACTGGCTCCAGGAGATCGGCTACGAGCAGCACCTCTACGACGGCGAGGACAGCGAGAAGGTGGCCGCCGCGCGCTGGAGCAACGTGCTGGAGTTCTGCGACTGGATGGCCCAGCGCGCGGGCGGGCAGGTCGAGGAGGGCCTGCAAAGCGAGACCAAGAGCCTGCTCGAAGTCGCGCAGACCATCGCGCTGCTCTCCACCATCTCGGAGCGCGAACAGGAGCAGGACATGGTCGTGCTCTCCACCCTGCACGCCAGCAAGGGCCTGGAATGGCCCCACGTGGTGCTGGCCGGCGTGACAGAGGGCATGCTGCCCTTCAAGCTCGACGACGACGAGGGCCGCCAGCAGAAGGTCGCGGACGACGTGCTGCAGCGCCTGCAGGAGGAGCGCCGCCTGATGTACGTGGGCATCACCCGCGCCCAGCGCACGCTGGCCGTGGGCTGGACCAAGAAACGCAAGAAGGGCCGCGAGATGGTGGCCTGCCAGCCCAGCCGCTTCATCGCCGAGATGAAGCTCGACGCCACCACCATGCGCGAAGACCCGCGCGAGAAGCTCAAGGCGCTGCGCGCCGAATTCGCGGCGCGCAAGGCGCAGGCCGCCACCCCCTGAACACACCCATGCGCATTACTCCTCTTTTGATAGCTGCCAGCGCTTGCCTGATAAGCGCCTGCGCCCAAAACCCCTCTCAGAACCGTCCCGCCTGCCCCACCGCCGCGCAAATGGACCAGCCCGAGCTGGTCGGCCGCTGGCAGGCCGACATGCCGGGCCAGAGCGGCCCCATCGTGCTGGAGCTGGGGCCCCACCCCGAGTGGGACGGCACCGTGAAGGGCCGCATCCTGCGGCCCGGCGGAAGCAGCATCGTGGTGGGCGACGTGAACAAGGGCGCGCTCACCCTGGAAGAATCGCGCGACGGCAAGAAAGTGACCGGCAACTGGTTCGGCGACGTCGTCGAAGGCAGCTGCGCCCGCGAGATCCGCGGCGAGTGGACGGACGAAGCCGACCGCCCCTTCCGCTTCACCCTGCGCAAACTCGGCCCCGTCCATCCATGAAACGCACCCTGCTCGCCTCCCTGATCGCCCCCCTGGGCGCCACCTGCATGGGCACCGCGCTGCCGCTGGCCGCCCATGCGCAGGACACCGCCGCCGGCAACGCCGGCTGGCGCCAGTGCGCCGCCCTGACGGGCGACAGCCAGGCGCGCCTGGCCTGCTTCGACCAGTGGGCCGGCAACCAGGCCTGGCAGGCGCCTGCCGCCGCGGCCAGCGCGCAGCCCGAGGCGGCCGCGAGCGCGCCGCCCCCGCCCGTGGACGCCACGCTGCCCGCCACCCGCATCATCGAGGTGGCCCAGGTGGATGGCTGCCGCGACGGGCAGTACAGCACCCTGTCGCGGTTCTGGGAGCTGGAGAGCGGCACCGACTGCGGCGCGTTCCGCTTCCGCGGCTACCGGCCCATGAACGTGTCCGTGGTGGGTGCCAGCAACGTCAACCGCCTGCCCACCTCGGGCAACCCCAACAACAGCGCCGAAGACCCCGTCGCCTACCGCCGCACCGAGATGCGCGTGCAGCTCTCGGTGCGCACCAAGCTCGCCCAGGGCCTGCTCACGCGCGGCGATCCCCAGCTGCGCGACTCGCTGTGGGTGGGCTACACGCAGCAGTCGTACTGGCAACTGTTCTCCGCCAACATCTCGCGGCCCTTCCGCAACACCGACCACGAGCCGGAGATCGTCTACGTCTACCCCACCGACGCCAAGCTGCCCTTCGGCTGGCGCTGGCGCTACAGCGGCCTGGGCCTGGTGCACCAGTCCAACGGCCAGAGCGACCCGCTCTCGCGCAGCTGGAACCGCGTCTACCTCATGACCGGCATGGAGCTGGACAACCGCTGGACCGTCACCGGCCGCATCTGGAAGCGCCTGCACGAAAGCGCCGACAGCGACAACAACCCCGGCATCAGCGGCTACGTGGGCCGCGCCGAGCTGGGCCTGGGCTGGAACGTGGACAAGGACAACCTGCTCACGCTCACCGCGCGCCATTCGCTGGACTCCGCGGGGCGCGGCTCGGTGCGCCTGGAATGGCTGCAGAGCCTGGGCACCAGCCTCGTGGGCAACCGCACCAACCTGCGCCTGCACACGCAGCTCTTCAGCGGTTACGGCGACAGCCTGATCGACTACAACCGCAAGCGCACCGTGTTCAGCGTGGGCGTGAGTCTGGTCGATTTCTGATCCGCATCACATCCGGTTACCGTTTGAACGGCCCCGTGGCTTGAAGCCCCCACCCGGGGCCGACACAATCGCACGCAACCCGAGGCCCCGGCGGCACGCCCCGCCACGGGAAAAGCGCCTGTTTCACACCGCTTTCCGCGCCATTGCCGCCCGCCTCCCCCCGGAGAATGCCCCCTCGGAGGACGACGACCATGGACATGCAATACCAGCTCAAGGCAGGCAGCTACTACCTGTACGACATGCGTGAGGCGCCCAGCGCCGTCACCGGCGAGCGCAGGTTCAAGCTGAAGACCGACACCGTGGCCATCGCCTTCGACGTGCACACCGGCGAGGTGCACCAGCACGGCAACCCGGCGCGCATCCAGTCCTGGGCCACGCACACCCGCCGGCGCCTGCGCGCGGCCGGGGCGCAGCAGGCGGCCAACGACATCGTCGTCGTCTCCGGCCCGCTGCCCGTGGACGAGCTCAACAAGTGCCTGTGGATCACCGGCTACTGCCGCCGCATGCTCCAGCGCCTGGCCAGCCTGCCGCACGGCAAGTTCCCGCGTGCGGCGGAACAATGGAGAAAAGCGGCTTGATCGCTTACCCACCAAGCGCAAGCAGCTCCTGATTGAATAGCAAACCTCCCCAAAAAATCACAGGAACATCCCGCCCGACGCTTCGATGCGCTGGGCATTCACCCAGCGGCTCGCGGGCAGCAGCAGCGAGGCCACCACGCCGCCGATGTCCTCCGGCACGCCCACGCGGCCCAGCGCCGTCTGCGAGGCGATGAAGGCATTCACCTGGGCGTTGTCGCGCACCGCGCCGCCGCCGAAATCGGTGGCGATCGCCCCCGGCGCCACGACGTTCACCGCAATGCCGCGCGGCCCCAGCTCCTTGGCCAGGTAGCGCGTGAGCACTTCCACCCCGCCCTTCATCGCCGCGTAGGCGGCATAGCCCGGCAGCGCGAAGCGCGCCAGGCCGGACGACAGGTTGACGATGCGCCCGCCATCGCGCAGCAGCGGCAGCAGCGCCTGGGTGAGGAAGAACGGCCCCTTGAGGTGGATCGCCACCAGCTCGTCGAACTGCGCCTCGGTCGTATCGGCGAAGGCCGCGTGAATGCCGATGCCCGCGTTGTTCACGAGGAAGTCGAAGCGGTCGCACGCCCACACGCGCGCCAGCGCCTCGCGCAACTGCTCCACGAAGGCCGGGAACGTGCCGCTGCGCGCCACGTCGAGCGGCAGTGCCACGGCACGGCGCCCCAGGGCCTCGATCTCCGCGACCACGGCCTGCGCCTCGTCGGCGCGGCTGCGGTAGGTCAGGACCACGTCGATGCCCTGGCGCGCGATCTGGAGCGCCGCGTTGCGGCCCAGGCCCCGGCTGCCGCCGGTGACGAGCGCGATGGGAGTAGCGGGGGTGGAAGAAGTCATGGCAGGTGTCCTTGGTAGAGGGAATGCCTGCACTGTATTGGGCGATGAGATTTTGATAAACAATCCAAAATTGGTTTGTTTGTTCAAATATTCCGATCAATCATGAACCCCGTCGAATGCATGCAGGTCTTCGCCCGCGTGGCCGAGCTGGCCAGCTTCACGCAGGCCGCCCAGGCGCTGGGCCTGCCCAAGGCCAGCGCCTCGCTGGCCGTGCAGCAGCTCGAGGCGCAGCTCGGCACGCGGCTGCTGCACCGCACCACCCGGCGCGTGCAGCTCACGCAGGACGGCCAGGTCTGCTACGAGCGCTGCAAGGGGCTGCTGGCGGACCTGGACGAATTCCAGGCCATGTTCCAGCACCCCGGGGGCGCCCCGCTGCGCGGGCGGGTGCGCATCGACATGACCACGGGGCTGGCGCGCAACGTGGTGATCCCGCGCCTGCCCGAGCTGCTGCGCCGCCATCCCGCGCTGGAGGTGGAGCTCAGCAGCACCGACCGCCGTGTGGACCTGGTGCGCGAGGGTTTCGACTGCGTGCTGCGCGCCGGCCCGGTGGGCGACGCGAACCTCGTCGCGCGGCCCCTGGGCGTGCTGCACCAGGGCAACTACGCCAGCCCCGCCTATGTGGAGGCGATGGGCACGCCGCGCACGCTGGAAGACCTGCCGCGCCACCGGCTCGTGCACTACGCGGGCACGCTGGGCGCGCGCCCGGCGGGCTTCGAGGTACAGGACGGCAGCGGCGCCGTGGCGCGCCACGCCATGGCCGGCGCGGTGACCGTCAACAACGCCGAGGCCTACCTGTCGGCCGGCCTGGCGGGCCTGGGGCTGATCCAGGTGCCGCGCCTGAGCGTGGAAGACCTGCTCGCACGCGGCCTGCTGGTGGAGGTGCTGCCCGCGCATGCGGCCCCGCACATGCCGCTCACGCTGATCTATGCCCACCAGCGCAACCTGTCGCGGCGCGTGCGCCTGGTGATGGACTGGCTGGCCGACGTGGTCCGGGCCCGGCTGGGCGGCGACGCTTAGGCTTCGCCGTCTTCCGCCTGCTGTGGCTCCGCGTGCTTGACCACCGTGACAGGCACCGGGCTCTGGTGCACCAGCGCCTGCGACACCGAGCCCAGCAGCGCCCCGCGCAAGCCCCCGAGGCCGCGCGCGCCGATGAAGAGCGCGTCGCAGCCGCAACGCTCCACCATGTCCACCAGCGTGGCGGCCACGGGGCCCAGGCCGATCTCGGTCTCGTAGGGCACGCGCGCGGCTTCCACCAGGGCCACGGCGCCGGCCATCAGGTGCTGGCCGGCCTCCACGCTGGCCTGGGCCACGGCATCGGCACCCTGCGTGGCCAGCTCGATCAGCGAGGCCTCTTCCTGCACGTGGCCCAGCACCAGCGTGGCCTGCAGGCCACCCCGGCGCACCAGTTCCAGGCCGTGGCGCACGGCGTCCAGCGCGAGTTCGGAGCCATCGACGGCGATCAGGATTCGGAGCATCGGTCACCTCTTTTCTTCAGAAACGTCAATGCCCCCAGTGTAGACAGCGGACGTGGCCGTCCGCGCATGTGCGGGCCTTGGCCGGGGCTTTGCGCCAACACCCCACTATTGAAAATTCTTTCTGCAATAGTGATTAGTGTTATGCAATTACTTTTAATCGGGATAAGATTGTTGCAAACAACCCAGGAGACAACCGCATGACCTCCATCACCCCCACCGCGCTGCGGCTGCGCCGCCGGCTGGCCCTGTCCCTCGCCGCGGCCTGCTGCGTGCTCGGCACCCACGCAGCCGCCGCGGAAAGCCAATGCAAGCAGACCGCCGAGGGCTATCCCGCGCGCCCCGTCACGCTCGTCGTGGGCTTCCCGCCGGGCGGCCAGACGGACCAGGTGGCACGCTTCGTGGCCGAGGCGCTGGGTTCCCGGCTGGGGCAGCCCGTGGTGGTGGACAACCGCGGCGGCGCGGGCGGCACCATCGGCGCGGCCTCGGTCGCCAAGGCACCGGCGGACGGCTACACGCTGATGCTCGGCACCCTGGGCACGCAGGCGATCAACGCCTCGCTCTACCCCAAGCTGCCCTACGACCACCTCAAGGACTTCAAGGCCGTGGCCTACGTGAGCACGGCGCCCAACGTGTTCCTGGTGCGCGCCGACTCGCCCGTCACGTCCATGAAGGACCTGGTGGCCGCGGTGAAGGCCAAGGCACGGCCGATCAACATCGCGCTGCCCGGCAACGGCACCAGCCCGCACCTGTCGTCGGCGCTGTTCGAGAACATGGCGGGCATCCAGATGCAGAGCATCATGTACCGCGGCAACGCGCCGGCGCTGGCCGACGTGCTCGGCGGGCAGGTCGAATTTCTGGTGGATTCGGTGACCACCGCGCTGCCGCACGTGCAGCGCGGCACGCTGCGCGCCCTGGGCGTGACGACCGTGCAGCGCAGCCCGCTGCTGCCCGACGTGCCATCGGTCTCCGAAACGCTGCCGGGCTACGAGGTCAACCCCTGGTGGGGCGTGGTGGCGCCCGGCGCCACGCCGGCCCCGGTGGTGCAGCGGCTCAACTGCGAAATCAACGAGGCGCTCAAGGACCCCAAGCTGGTGAAGCGCTTCCAGGACCTGGGCGCGATGACGCAGCCCATGTCGTCCGACGCCTTCGGCCAGCTCATCGCACGCGAGACCGCCAAGTGGGAGAAGGTGATCAAGGCGGCCAACATCCGGCTGGAGTGAGGCCCGCATGGATGCCTCCCTGCTGTACCTGGGCGCGCAGGCGCTGCAAACACTCGACCTGACACCGCGCGCGGTGTGCGACGCACTGGCCGAGGCGTTCGCGCGCCACGCGGCCAGCGGCTTCATCGCCCCGCCCAAGCAGACGCTGGCGCTGGGGCCGGGCCATTTCTTCCAGTCGCTGTCCGTCGCGGCGGCGGGCCAGCCGCACGCGGCCACGAAGTGGGTGGGCATCGCCAGCGCCAACGCCGGCCGGGGCCTGGCCAACGTGAACGGGCTGATCCTGCTGAGCGACACGGACACCGGCGAGCCCCTGGCCGTGATGGATGCGAACCTGCTCACGGTGATGCGCACGGCAGGCATGTCGGCGCTCGCGGCGCGCCACCTGGCACGGCCGGACAGCCGCAGCATCGGCTTCATCGGCTGCGGCCAGCAGGCCCGGGGGCACCTGCGCGCGCTGCGGGACGTGCTGCCGCATCTCTCCTGCGCCGTGGCCTATTCATGCCGGCTGGAGACGGCCCAGGCCTTCGCCGCCGACGCGAATACCCTGGGCCTGACCGCCCGCGCGGTGAGCGCGCCGGACGAGGTGCTGGCCTGCGACGTGGTCGTGACCTCGGTCGCCGGCGGCCCGTCGCTGCAGCCCTTCCTCGATGCGCGCCAGGTTCAGCCGGGGTGCTTCGCCACGGCAGTGGACCTGGGCCGCTCGTGGCTGCCGCAGACGCTGGAGGCCTTCGACCTCAAAGTCACCGACGACCACGCCCAGGCCGACGACCCGCAGAACCGCCGCAAGCTCGCCTACCAGGGCCGCTTCGATGCCGACCTGGCCCGGCTGGTCGCCGCGCCCGGCAGCGGGCGCACCAGCGATGCGCAGCGCATCCTGTTCCTGTTCCCCGGGTTCGCCGTCGCCGACCTGGCCATCGCCAGCCTGGCCTACCGCACGGCCCTGGCCGCGGGCGCGGGGTGCGGCTGCCGCGCTGAGCACGCTCCGGGACACTGGGACAATGGCGGCCATGCTGCAATTCCAACTTCTCGCCACCGACCCCCACAGCCACGCCCGGCGCGGCACCCTCACGCTGAACCACGGCGTGGTCCAGACCCCCATCTTCATGCCCGTGGGCACCTACGGCACCGTCAAGGGCGTGATGCCGCGCAGCCTGCAGGAGATGGGCGCGCAGATCATCCTGGGCAACACCTTCCACCTGTGGATGCGCCCGGGGCTGGACATCATGCAGAGCTTCGGCGGGCTGCACGGCTTCGAGAAGTGGGACAAGCCCATCCTCACCGACTCGGGCGGCTTCCAGGTCTGGAGCCTGGGCGCCATGCGCAAGATCACCGAGGAGGGCGTGCACTTCGCCTCGCCCGTGAACGGCGACAAGCTGTTCATGTCGCCCGAGGTCAGCATGCAGATCCAGACGACCCTCAACTCCGACATCGTCATGCAGCTCGACGAGTGCACGCCCTACGAGACCAACGGCCACAAGACCACCGAGGCCGAGGCGCGCAAGAGCATGGAGATGAGCCTGCGCTGGGCCACGCGGTCGAAGAACGAATTCGAGCGCCTGGGCAACCCCAACGCCCTCTTCGGCATCGTGCAGGGCGGCATGTTCAAGCACCTGCGCGAGGAATCGCTGCAGGCGCTGGTGGAGATGGACTTCCCCGGCTACGCCGTGGGCGGCGTGAGCGTGGGAGAGCCCAAGGACGAGATGCTGGACATCATGGCCCACACGCCCCATCGGCTGCCCGCGCACAAGCCGCGCTACCTGATGGGCGTGGGCACGCCCGAGGACCTGGTGCAGGGCGTGGCCGACGGCGTGGACATGTTCGACTGCGTGATGCCCACGCGCAACGCGCGCAACGGCACCCTCTTCACGCGCTACGGCGACCTGAAGATCCGCAACGCGCGGCACAAGAGCGACCACCAGCCGCTCGACCCCAGCTGCACCTGCCACGCCTGCGCCGGCGCCGAGGGCGTCTCGTGGAACGACGGCGGGCGCGGCGGCTTCTCGCGCGCCTATCTGCACCACCTGGACCGCTGCGGCGAGATGCTGGGCCCCATGCTCACCACCGTCCACAACCTGCACTATTACCTGAACCTGATGCGCGAGGTGCGCGAGGCGCTGGACGCGGGCACCTTCGCCGCCTTCCGCGCCCGTTTCAAGGCCGACCGGGCGCGCGGGGTCTGACGAACCCCGAGGAGCCTGGCCTCCGCCGCTCCTGTTTGTATAGCTGCCAGCGCTTGATACAAAAGCGCTGGAGCCTTGAATCACCGAAGAATATCAACCGCGCAGATCCGGCGGCAGCGTGCCCCCGTTGGCGGCGATGCTGCGCATCACCTGCTTGTGCAGGCCGATGTTCCAGCCGGCCGAGCCGGGCTCGTCGCTGGTTTGGTAGAACAGCTCGCCCGCCAGCTCCTTGCGCGCGGCCAGGCTGCTGTCCAGGCCCAGGAGCTTGAGCAGATCGACGATGGAGGTGCGCCAGTTCAGGCCGCTGGCGCCGGGCATGGCGTCCAGGATGGGGGCCACGTCGCCCAGCGGGATCGGCGCTGGCGCCGGCGCGGCGGCGGGTGCGCTGGCGGCGGTGGCGGACGCTGCAGCCGGCGGCGCGGGCACGACCTCGGCGGCGTTGGCCGACGGAAAGATCTTGGAAAAGATGTTGGAGAAAAAGCCCATGGTTGCTCCCGAAGGTGAGGTTGAGATGGCTGGATCACACGGCGCGGGGCCAAGCCCGGCGCGCCGCCAGCCGTTGTATCACGCCATAGGGGGCGCTGGCGGCCGGGCGTGCGTCCCGGTGCCGCAGGCATGGCAGAAGCGTGCGAACGCGCTCTTGCGCGTGCGGCAGGCACCGCAGCGGTCGAACAGGCCGATGCCGCAGTGCGGGCAGAAGTCGATCTGCTCGTTCTTCAGATCCACCGGGCGCTCGCAGCCCGGGCACACGCCCTTGGCCAGGCGCGCCAGGGCCACGTCGTAGCTCAGCTCCTTGCGGCGCTCCTGGTCGGGCAGCGACTCGGCCTGCTTCTGGCGCTCCAGGTAGCGGTTCAGCGCCAGGATGGCGTAGCGCCCCACGAGCGCGGTGCCCACGATGCCGACCACGTAGCGCACGTAGCCGCCATAGCTCGGCAGGTAAGGCACCAGCTCCACGAAGAACGCGAACAGCGCGAAGAAGATGAAGCCCCAGACGAAAGGCCAGTACGTGCTCTTGCGCTTCTTCGCGAACAGCCAGCCCGCGGCGACGAGCAACGGCAGCGTGAGCGCCAGTCGGTAGAGGAACACGCGCAGCTCCACCCGGCGCTGCTCGGCCGCCATCTTCTCGTAGCCCGCCTGCTCCAGATCATCCAGCCGCTGCTGCGCGCTGCCCAGGGCCTGGCGCGCATCGAGCTGGGCCTGCTGCTGCGCCTGCACGGCCTGCTGCGCGCGGCGCTCCTGGCCCTTGAGCGCGTCGAGCGCCTGCGTGCGCGCGATCACCTCGGGGTCGTGCTCGGAGCGCTGCGTGGCGCTGCGCGCGGCCAGCCAGTTGCCGAAGGTCTCGCGCGCGGCCTGCGTCTCCCCGCGCGCCTTGGCGTGCTGCAGCCGCGCCTGCTCCAGCGCGGCCTGCGCTTCTTCCTCGGCCTGCCGCGCGGCCTTGGCCTGCGCGCGCAGCGGCTGCGCGGCGGACTGGTCGACGAAGTCGTCCAGGCGCAGCGGCGTCTCCACCTTGGGCAGGTCGCCGACGATGGTGCCGCCCAGACCGATCAGGAAGCTCGCGAACACCAGCGCCACCAGCCACAGGCCGCGGCGGAACCATTTCTCGGACAGGCGCAGTGCCTTGCTCATGCTGCTCTCCACTTGTAAGGAAATACTACGTTTTTAATAGCTGCTTGCGCTTGCTGGACAAGCGCTGAAGGCCATTTTGACTCAAAACCCGCCCAGCACCTGCGGCGCGCCGGCCAGCTGGGCGCGTTGCAGCCAGGCCAGCGCCGAATCCACCGTGACGGTCTCGATGCGGTCGGCGAAGCGCTTGTCGTTGGGATGGTCGTCGAACGCGATGTTGGCCGCCGTCATGCGCCCGCCCAGGCGCGCGAGCGGCCCGATGGCGAGCGCCGTGGGCTCATAGCCCTTGAACCGCAGCCACGCCTGGGCCTGCGCACGGGTGTGCACGCTGGCGGGCTCCATCGCGGCGGCCAGCGTCTCCAGCGCCCACTGGTTGGACTGCTGGTAGCGCGTGCCCCAGGCGTAGCTCACCATGCTGTAGGGCCGCTGGTGCAGCACGGTGGTGCGCGCGCGGTCCTGCAGCAGCGGCAACAGGCGCTGCTGCACCTCGGGCGCGGGCACGGCCCACACGGCCTCGTGGCGCCACAGGTCGTCGAGGAAGAACTCGCCCAGTCCCTGGCGGTAGACCGCGGCCACGGCCGTACCGCATTCGTTGAGCTTGTGCGCCACGCGCCAGGGGCCCTCGGGTGTCCTGTAGGCCCAGCCCAGGTGCGAATAGCGCAGGCCGTACTTCGACAAATCCTGCCCCGCGCGCGCCAGCAGCACCACGCTGGCGCCGCTCGCATCCAGCGCGCGCGCCGTGCGCTCGGCCAGTTGCATGCCGCGTTCGATGGTCTGCACCGTGGGCCTGTGCTGCTCGCACGAGCGGCCCGCATGTGCCTGACAGGCCATGGCCGCCCATACGGCCGACCAGAGGATGGAGCTGCGCATGGTTCAGAGCCTTTCGTTGTGCAGCAGCGCGCGGCCCAGTGCATTGGGCACGAAGGCCAGCACCTCGCCCGCGGCCGACAGGACCACCCCCGTGCCGATCACGCTGCAGGCCACCACCGTGCCCACGCCATGCGCGGCGCGGCCGGCCAACCGCACGCTGGCCTGCGCGCCGTCCGACGCGCGCTCCAGCAGGTACACCGTGCCCGTGGCCGAAGCCTCCACGGCCTTCACCGTGAGCACCGCGCCGCCCACCGACAGCGCCACCGGCAGGGCCGCCACGGCGCCCGCCGTGGCCGACGCGGCACCCGAAGCCACGAAGGCGGACGCCACGGGCATCAGCGACAGCGCGGCCGATGCCTCGCTCTGCGCGCGGGCCGCGCCTACGAGCATGCCCAGCGACAGCAGGGCGCACAGACAAGTCTTGCGGATCATGGCGGTCTCCTTATTCCTGGCCAGCTTTGGCGCGGCCGGCCTCGGCCAGATCGGCTTCATGGCGGTCGCGCAGCATCTTGGCCAGCGTGAAGGCGGTGGTGATGAGGTAGAGCCAGCTCACGCCCAGGAACGCCTTGTACGTGGCGCTGACCGCCATGCCCCACAGGCCCCAGCCCGTCAGGCCCATGGCCACGGCGAAGCCGCCCCAGACGACGAGCTTCCAGAGGGGTGTGTCACCCGCGCTGCGCCGCGCCTGCTGGCTGTCGCGCACGAACTTGGCGAGCACGAACGCGGCCGAGAGGCAGAACACGTAGCCCATGAACATGAAGGCCACCTCCAGCCGCTCGCCCGGCAGCCAGGCCAGCCCCGTGGCGCACAGGAAGACGGCGATGCCGAACGAGACCCAGACCTGGAGCTGCCAGGCGCGGGTGTCGCGCTGGAGGGGCGTAGAGGAGGCTTGCATGGTGCGTAAGGCCCGGGGGCCGCTGTTGAACATGGCCCGCATGGTGGGGCCGCGCGTTCGCAAAGTCTCGAATGGATCACCCGGGTATCCATCTCCGGGCTCCGAGGTATCCGACTGCGATACCAACCGGAGAGCATGCAGGCCACCCCAAGATTTTCACTCCTCAACCAGAAAAAGAACAACAAAAATACAAACAAACCCTAATCCAGCCCTATTGACGGCAAATTCCGGAAAGAATCCAATCCGATTCGTACTTTTTTTGTTCTTTTCCATGAAAACCATCCTGCTTGGCGGCGGCATGGTGGGACAGTGCTACGCACAAGCCCTCCAGGCCCAGGGCCACCACATCGTGGCGTTCTGCGACCACGCGCCTTCTGATGCTCTGCGCGCGCTGGCCGCGGAGCTTGGCGCATCCATCCATGCGGCGCCCGGCCCCTGGCTGGCGGAGGCCGGGCTCGTCGTGAGCGCGGTCTTCGGCACGGCAGCACTCGACCTGGCGCGCGCCGCCTTCCCGCACCTGCAGGCCGGCGCCCTGTACCTGGACATGACCACCGCCGATCCGCAGGCTATGCGCGACGCCGAGGCGCTGGCGCACGAACGCGGCGTGCGCTTCGTGGACGTGGCGATCACCGGCGCCGTCAACCTGAGCGGCGCACGCACACCGCTGCTGTGCGCCGGCGCCGCTGCCGAAGAGGCCGCGCGTCTGTTGGCGGCGTGCGGCGCACCCGTGCAGGTGGTGGGCGAGCGCCCCGGCGACGCCGCCGAGCTGAAGCTGCTGCGCAGCATCTTCACCAAGGGCCTGGAAGCGCTGTCGGTGGAATGCCTGGTGACCGCCGAGCGCAAGGGCCTGCGCGAGACGCTGTTCCGCGTGCTCGCGGACATCGACCAGGGCTCCCTGCGCGAGACGATGGAATCCATGGTCCGCACGCACATCGTCCACGCCGGTCGGCGCCGCAACGAAGTCGTGGAAGCCCAGCGGCAGATGGCGCAGGCGGGCGTGCCCGCCATCGTGCTCGCGGGTGTGCAGCAGCGCTTCGAGCACACGCTGGCGCAGCAGCAGGCCACGCCCTACGCAGGCCAGACGACGGCCGATGCACTCGCCTGGCTCGGCGGCCCCGCGCGGCCCTGACCCGTCCTTTCCTTCCCTTTCCCCTACCGGAGACATCACCCATGCGCATTTCACGCCGCCTCATCCTGGGCGCCAGCCTGCTCGCGGCCTGCACGGCCACCCTGGCGCAGGACTATCCCAACAAGCCGATCCGCTTCATCGTGCCCTTCCCGCCCGGTGGCGGCACCGACAGTCTGACGCGGCTGGTGGCGAACAAGCTCACCGAGACCCTGAAGTGGAATTTCGTCGTCGAGAACAAGCCCGGCGCCGGCGGCAACGTGGCGCTGGACACCACGGCCAAGGCCCCGCCCGACGGCTACACGCTGGTAATGGCGCAGACCGACAACGTGGTGCTGAACCCACTGCTCTACTCCAAGCTCACCTACGACCCGGTCAAGGACCTGGTGCCCGTGGGCCTCGTCGCCAGCGGCCCCGCCGTGCTCGTGGTGCGCGCCGACTCGCCCTACAAGACGCTGGCCGACGTGGTGGCCGCCGCCAAGGCCGAGCCCGGCAAGCTCACCTTCGCCTCGCCCGGCCTGGGCACGGTGTCGCATCTCATCAGCGAGCTGTGGCAGAAAAGCTCGGGCATGAAGCTCACGCACGTGCCCTACCGCGGCCTGTCGCAGGCGCTGCCCGACGTGCTGAGCGGCCAGGTGGACATGTACATGGGCTCCATTCCCACGCTGCAGGGCCACATCAAGGGCGGCAAGGTGCGCGCGCTGGCCGTCACCACCGCCAAGCGCTCGCCCGTGCTGCCGCAGGTGCCGACCTATACCGAGTCGGGCATCCCCGGCGTGGAGCTGGCCAGCGTCTGGGGCGTGATGGCGCCCGCCGGCACGCCGGATGCGGTGATCCAGCGCATCAACACCGAGCTCAACAAGGCGCTGCAGCAGCCCGACATGCGCGAAAAGATCCTCGCCAGCGGTGCCGGCGTGCTCGGCGGCACGCCGCAGGAGATGGGCGCGCTCTACGCCAGCGACCGGCAGCGCCTGGCGCCTGTGGTGCGCGACTCCGGCACCAAGCTCGACTGATCACACTACCTGGAGACAACCATGCTGAAAGTACGCACCTTCTTCACCGGCGCCTTGTTCGCGGTCCTGTCGGCAGGCGCCGCGGCGCAGGATTTCAAGAGCCCCATCAAGATCGTGGTTCCCTTCGCCCCGGGCGGAGCGACCGATGCGCTGGCCCGGCTACTGGCCCCGCGCCTGGGCAAGGAGCTGTCGCAATCCGTGATCATCGACAACCGGCCCGGCGCCAGCGGGCAGATCGGCACCGCAGCCGTCAAGGCCGCCGTGCCGGATGGCTCGACCTTCCTGCTGGCACTCGACCACTCGGTGGTGATCGTCCCGCTCATCACGCCGAGCGCCGGCTACGACGCCGTGAGGGACTTCGTCCCCGTGGGGCAGGTGGCCCGCTTCCAGTGGACTTTCGCCGTGCCGCTGAGCAGCCCGGCCAAGACGCTGCCCGAGTTCGTCGAGACAGTGCGCAAGGATCCCCGGCTGGGCAACTACGGCGTGCCGCTCATCGGCGGCGTTCCTGACATCATCGGCGCGGCCATCAGCCGCAAGGCCAACGTGACGATGGAGCCCATCGCCTTCGGAGGCTCCGGGCAGATGATGCCGCAGCTGATCGGCGGGCAACTGGCTTCGGGCGTGACCGGAGAGCCCGAGGGCGTCACCATGCACCGGGGAGGCAAGGTGCGCATCCTGGCCATCTCGGGCGGCAAGCGCTCGGTCCTGCTGCCTGACGTTCCCACTTTCGAGGAGTTGGGCTTCACCGGTGTGAACGTCAACAGCTTCAATGCCTTCTTCGCGCCCAAGGGGCTGCCGCGCCCGCTGGCCGAGAAGTTCAACGGGGCGTTGCGAACCGTCCTGAAAGACCCGGAGGTGCAGGAGCGGATCAAGGACATGTCCCTGGAGCTCGCGCCCACGGACCTGGACCAGGCAGCGGCCGAGCTTTCCAAGTCCTATAACTTCTGGCACACCCCTCGGAAGAAGTGATGACGGCCGCGCCGCACTCCACCGGGACAGAAGGTCCGCAGTTCGAAGTGCCTCCTGGTGCGTGCGATTGCCACATGCACCTGTTCGACCCGGCGCTGCCCTTCGCACCCGGCCCGGTCTTGCGCCATGCCGAAGCCAGTGTGGCGCAGTACCGGCAGCTCCAGCACCGCCTGCGAACGGAGCGCTGCGTGCTCGTGCAGCCTTCGAGCTATGGAAGAGACCACCGCGTTCTTCTCGCCGGCTTGCAGCACCTGGGCAACCGTGCGCGAGGCATTGCCGTCATCGACCCATCGTCATCTGCGCAGGAGCTCGAGGAACTGCAGGCCCATGGCGTCGTGGGCGTGCGGTTCAACCTGGTGCAGGCGGGCGCGACGCACGAAGGAATGCTCGAACAGGTCGCCCGCCTGATCCAGCCCTTCGGCTGGCACGTGCAATTGCATGCCCACCCTGCCGATCTGGTGGCCCTGGCGGATCGTCTCCTCGCGCTGCCCGTCCCGGTGGTTCTCGACCACTTTGCGCGCGTTCATTGCGATCCGGCGATGTCCCGGCAGGTTGTTGGCACCGTCTCGCGACTGCTTTCCAGCGGCAAGGCATCGCTGAAGCTGTCCGCGCCCTACATCGCCAATCCGGGTTCGCAAGCCCAAGATGGACTGGATGGCTTCGTTCGCGGGCTGGTGAGCGAACTCCCGGATCAACTGGTCTGGGGCTCGGACTGGCCCCACGTCACCGAGTCGGCCAAGCCCGACGATGCCGCGCTCATGAACCTGCTCGCCCGCTGGCTGACTGCCGGCGAACTGCACCGCGTGCTGGTGGAAAACCCTGCCCGGCTGTACCGCTTTCCCTTCAGCGACTGAGTCGCTTCCTCTCATCCCACCCAGGAGTTCCGCACCATGATCGGCCTTCAAATCCTCCGGCGCCAGCGTGCCGTCAGCCTCGACCTCGCACGCCAGTTCCTCGATGTTCCTGTCGCCAACGTCAGCGACTGCATGTCCCGCATGACCGCCGGCGGCGCGCGCCTGCGCCCCATGCACGGCGGCGGCCGCATGGCGGGCCCCGCCCTCACCGTGAAGACCCGCCCCGGCGACAACCTCATGGTGCACAAGGCACTGCAGCTCGCCGTGCCCGGCGACGTGATCGTGGTGGACGCGGGCGGCGACCTCACCAACGCCATCATCGGCGAGATCATGGTGGGCGACGCCGTGCTGCGCCAGTTCGGCGGCATCGTCATCAACGGCGCGATCCGCGACGCGGGGGCGCTGCGCGCGGGCGACTTCCCGGTGTTCGCAGCAGGCGTGACGCACCGCGGCCCCTACAAGGACGGACCGGGCGAGATCAACGTGCCCATCGCCATCGACGGCATGGTGATCGAGCCGGGCGACCTCGTCATCGGCGATGAAGACGGCCTGCTGTGCGTGCCCTACGCGGAGGCCGCGAACCTGCTGGCCGCGGCCCAGGCCAAACAGGAGGTCGAGGCGCGCATGGTGGCCGGCATCGCCGACGGCAGCTACGACCGCAGTTGGATCGACGCTACGCTCAAGCGCCTGAACTGCCAGATGCCGGAATGACCTCGGCGGGCCGCACCCGCTGCATCTCGAAACGCAGGAACGACGCGCGCAGGTGGAAGGCCATCGCCTGCTCGGCCATGCGCCGGTCGCGCCGGCGGATGGCCGCCACCACCTGCCGGTGCTGGCTCACGCTGTCGAGCATGTCCTGCTGGCTGTAGAAATAGAACGAGCCGATCATGATCGGCATGTCGAGGAAGTTCTGCAGCAGGCCCGTGAGGCGGCCCGAATGCGCCGCCTCCACCAGCAGGTGGTGGAAGCGGTTGTTCACTGCCTGCACGCGCGCCGCGCGCTCTTCGGCCTCGGCCAGCGCACAGGCTTGCATCTCGTCATTGAGCACGTCCATCTCGTCGATCTGCCCGGGTGTGGCGCGCTCGGCCGCGAGCCCGGCCGCGTGCGGCTCAAGCAGGATGCGCAGCTCGAACGCCTCGGCGATGTCCCACTGCGTCCAGCCCGCCACCGTCGCACCGCGCGCGGCGGCGACGAGCAGGCCGTCTTCCACCAGGCGCTGCAGGGCCGCGCGCACGGGCGTGCGGCTGACCTGCATTTCCTGCGCGACGGATTCCTCGCGCAGCCGCTCGCCGGGCGCGTAGCGGCCGGACATGATGCGCCGGCGCAGCTCGGCATAGAGGGAATCGGAAATCTTGGCCATGGTGACAGGTAGCGATTGTCTCCCAGAGCTACACCGCCAGCGGCAGCTCGGTGGTCGACAGCACACTGCGCAGCACCATGAACGAGCGCACCTGGCGCACGCCGGGCAGGTAGAGCAGTTGCTCGGCATGCAGGCGGTTGAAGCTCTCGCCGTTCTGCGTGCGGATGAGCATGAAGTAGTCGAACTCGCCCGTCACCACGTGGCACTCCATGCAGCCCGAGATCTTGGCCGCCGCCTTTTCGAAGGCCGCGAACGATTCGGGCGTGGAGCGGTCCAGCACCACGCCGATCATTACCAGCATGCCCGCACCCACCGCCTGCGGGTTCAGGCGTGCGACCACGCCGTCTATGAAGCCCAGGCGCTTGAGCCGCTCCACGCGCCGCAGGCAGGCCGGCGGGCTCAGGTGCACCTTGGCCGCGAGCGCCACGTTGGACAGTGATGCATCGCGCTGCAACTGCCGCAGGATGGCCCGGTCGGTGCGGTCGATGTCGGCCGGCTCGGCAATGGCATTCTTTGCACGAACTTTTGTTGCACTCATGGCTTTATCTACAAAATTTCAATAACAAGAATAAACATATTGCCAGTTATTTGTCTGCTATTCACGAATTTTTCACAACCCTGTTAATGGTCCATTTTCCTACGATGGCATGGCATCCACCACCCATCGGAGTCGTTCATGAACCTGCAGAAATTCCCCCGCCACCCGCTCACCTTCGGCCCCACGCCGATCCAGCCCCTTGCGCGCCTGTCGGCCCACCTGGGCGGCAAGGTGGAGCTGTACGCCAAGCGCGAGGACTGCAACTCGGGCCTGGCCTTCGGCGGCAACAAGACGCGCAAGATGGAGTACCTGATCCCCGAGGCGATCGCGGGCGGCTACGACACGCTGGTGTCCATCGGCGGCATCCAGTCGAACCAGACGCGCCAGGTGGCCGCCGTGGCCGCGCACCTGGGCATGAAGTGCGTGCTGGTGCAGGAGAACTGGGTCAACTATTCCGACGCGGTGTACGACCGCGTGGGCAACATCGAGATGAGCCGCATCATGGGCGCCGACGTGCGCCTGGACGCCGCGGGCTTCGACATCGGCATCCGCCCGAGCTGGGAGCAGGCCATGGACGACGTACGCAAGGCCGGCGGCAAGCCCTTCCCGATCCCGGCGGGCTGCTCCGAGCACCCGTATGGCGGCCTGGGCTTCGTGGCCTTTGCCGACGAAGTGCGCCAGCAGGAAAAGGCGCTGGGCTTCCAGTTCGACTACATCGTGGTCTGCTCGGTCACGGGCAGCACGCAGGCCGGCATGGTGGTGGGCTTCGCGGCCGATGGGCGTGCCGACCGCGTGATCGGCATCGACGCCTCGGCCAAGCCGGAGCAGACACGCGCGCAGATCCTGCGCATCGCGCAGAACACCGCGCAGTTGGTGGAGCTGGGCCGCGACATCACCGAGGCCGACGTGGTCCTCGACACCCGCTACGGCGGCCCCGAGTACGGCCTGCCCAACGAGGGCACGCTGGAGGCCATTCGCCTGTGCGCGCGCCAGGAGGGCGTGCTCACCGATCCCGTGTACGAGGGCAAGTCCATGCACGGAATGATCGACAAGGTCCGCAAGGGCGAATTCCCCGCAGGATCGAAGGTGCTGTATGCGCATCTGGGCGGCGTGCCTGCCCTGAACGCATACAGCTTTCTTTTCGCAACGGATGAAGCCGGCCTGTCGCGGTTCCTGTCCCAGGCATTGATCTGAAAGGTTGCACCAAATGACCCAGCACATGACGCGCAGAAACGCAGGCGCCATCCTCGTCATGGCGGCCATCGCCGCCACGGGTTCGTTGCACACGGCCCACGCGCAAGCCTATCCCGCCAAGCCGGTCCAGCTCATCGTCCCGTTTCCGCCCGGCGGCGCGGTGGACATCGTGGGCCGGCTGGTCGGCAAGAAGCTGGGCGACCGCCTGGGCCAGCCCGTCGTGATCGAGAACAAGGCCGGGGCGGGCACCATCGTCGGCGCCAGCTTCGTCGCCAACGCGCCGGCCGACGGGTACACGCTGCTGATCAGCTCGGGATCGACGTTCACCGCCAATCCCGCGCTCAACGCCAGGCTGCCCTACGACCCGGTCAAGAGCTTCGACCCCATCGGCATGGTGGCGCGTGTGCCGCTGGTCCTGCTGGCCAACGGCGAGGTGCCCGTGAACAATCTGCGCCAGCTGATCTCCGCCGTGCAGGCCACGCCAGGCAAGTATGTCTACGGGTCGTTCGGCAGCGGCACCACGGGGCACTTCGCCGCGGAGCTGGTGTGGGCCGCCACCGGCATCAAGCTGCTGCACGTGCCCTACCGGGGCAGCGCGCCGGCCATGAGCGACCTGATCGGCGGGCAGATTCCCTTCACCATCGACACCGTGGCGGCGGCGCTGCCCCAGTTGAAGGCCGGGAAGATCAAGGCTATCGCCGTCACGGGCGAGTCGCGCGCGACGCAGTTGCCGAATGTGCCCACGGTGGCGGAGAGCGGCTTCCCCGGCTTCTCGGCCGACTCCTGGCTGGCCATCGTGGGCCCGCGCGGGCTGCCGGCCGATGCCAAGGCCGCGCTGCAGAAAGCGCTGGCCGAGGTCGCGGCCGATGGAGAGACACGTGACAAGCTCGTCGCCAGCGGCCTGCAGGCGGCCTGGGAGCCCGCCAACGCCGTGGCCGCGCGCATCGACGACGAACTGCCGCGCATGCGCGCCAACATCAAGGCGCAGTGACCATGGCGCACGACCCCAGCCTGCCCGAGCGTTCCGCCGTCGAGCTGCGGCAACTGATCCAGACCCGGCAGATCTCGCCGGTGGAGCTGCTCGACGCCTGCATCGCCCGCATCGAGGCGGTGAACCCCTTCGTCAATGCCGTCACGGCGACCTGCTTCGAGCGCGCGCGCCGCGAGGCCCGGGCCGCCGAACGCGCCGTGCTGGACGGCGGCCCGCTGGGGCTGCTGCACGGGCTGCCCATGGGCGTGAAGGACCTGGAGGCGACCGAGGGCCTGCTGACCACCCTGGGCTCGCCGCTCTACCGCAACCACGTGCCCACGCAGGACAACGTGCTCGTGGCGCGGCTGCGCGCGGCCGGCGCCATCGTGGCGGGCAAGACCAACGTGCCGGAGCTGGGCGCGGGCGCCAATACGCGCAACGCCGTCTGGGGTGCCACGGGCAATCCGTTCGACCCCCGGCTCAACGCCGGCGGCTCGTCGGGTGGCTCGGCCACGGCGCTGGCGTGCGACCTGCTGCCCGTCTGTACCGGCTCGGACACGGGCGGCTCGCTGCGCATTCCCGCGGCGCTGTGCGGCGTGGTGGGCTTCCGCCCCTCGCCGGGCCTGGTGCCCAGTTCGCGCAAGCTGCTCGGGTGGACGCCCATCTCGGTCGTCGGCCCCATGGGGCGCACCGTGGCCGATACCTGCCTGCAACTGGCCGCCTCGGTGGGCGCGAGCGTGGGCGACCCGCTCAGCTATCCGGTCGATCAGGACGGCTGGCTGGAGCCGCCGCCGGTAGACCTCGGCCGCCTGCGCATCGCTTGGACGGAGGACTTCGGCGTGTGCGACGTCGATCCGATGATCCGCGCTGCCTTCCGCCGCAAGATCGCGGCGATGCGGCACCTGTTCGCCCGCTGCGACGAGGTGCGCTTCGACCTGGGCGACGCGCACCGCTGCTTCGACGTGCTGCGCGCCGAGGCCTTCGTCGCCGCCACGCGCGATGCCTACGAGCGCGACCCCGCAAGCCTGGGGCCGAACACGCGCGCCAATTTCGAGCTGGGCGCGGCCATGAGCCTGCTCGACAGCGCCTGGGCGCAGGCGGAGCAGACGCGCATCCTCGCGCGCTTCGACGCAGCCATGGCCGGCTACGACCTCATCCTGGCCCCCACCACGCCCGTGTCGCCCTTCCCCTGGACGACGCTGTACGCCGACACCATCGACGGCAAGCCCCAGGCCAACTACTACCGCTGGTTGGCGCTGACCTACGTGGTCACGCTGACCACGCTGCCGGCCATCAGCCTGCCCTGCGGCACCGACGCTGCGGGCATGCCGTTCGGACTGCAGGTGGTGGGCCGCTTCCGCGCCGACCGCCATGTGTTGGGGACAGCGGCGGCGCTGGAGCAGGCGTTCTCAGGCGTGGACGAGCTGCGCAGGCCCCGCCCCGCACTCGGCCGCCTGCGGCCCGTGGAGCCGGCGCTAACCTCCATCATCACCACGCCGTCAGGCGAGCCTGGAGCCGATGAGGGCACACCCATCCCTACGTCGGCAGCCTAGGGGCCTAGCCACGGGCTGGCGCCCGGCTGGAGGCAGCCTTGCTTCTGCTTTTGGCCGCAGCCTTGGGTTTGGCAGCCGCGGTGTTGGATGTACCGGCGCTTCTGCTCTTCCCCCTGGCCACCGATGCACCGTTACCTTGTTTCGATGCGGATTCACGGGCATCGCGCGCCTCCAGCTGGGCGACGCGGGCTTCGAAACGCCCCAGCACTTCCTGCAGGATGTCGGCCTTGCGCTGCGTGCGCTCGTTGTCGGAGCCCACAGGAGAGCGGCCTTTGCTATTCGGGGCCGAACGCACGGCCACCGTCTGGCGCCGATACAGGTCGCGGTACTTGTCGCGCAGCGTGCGTGCGCGAGTGACCTTGCCGCGCAAGCGGGACAGTGTCAGGGCCTTGATGGGCTCTGTGCGGCTTTGGTCGAACAGCTCCAATTCTGCAGCGGTGAGAAGGGGGCGGGCCTGGGTGATGGTGTATGCCATGGTCAGTCTCCTTTGCGGTGCGTTGGCAAAGCTGCACCGTAACCCGCCCCACGGCGCGCGGGTGTGGGACAGAGGGCCGTCCCGCGGTCGGTCCCCTCGCTCCCGCTGCGGTGGACGGCCTCAAGCGGCCAGCAGCGCCTGCACGCGTTCGCGCAGCAACGGGGGCTGCACGTCGTGCGCCGCCACGGGCGCGCCCACGTTCAGCCCCACGCGGTTCCAGATGCCGCGCCGGAAGGGCCGCACCATCGCGCCGCCCTGTTCGATGCGGCTGAAGAACGAGCCCCAGAGATTGGTCAGTGCCATCGGCACCACGGGCGCCTCCACGCCGTCGGCGCGGGCGCGCTCGATGATCTTCATGATGCCGCCCTTGAAGGGCTGCAGTTGCCCGTCGCGCGTGATGCCGCCCTCGGGGAAGATGGCGAGCAGGTCGCCTTCGCGCAGCACCTGCGCCGCGCGGGCGAACGCAGCCTCGTAGGTGGCGGCGTCTTCCTTCTGCGGCGCGATGGGGATGGCCTTGGCCAGGCGGAACAGCGCGCCCAGCACGGGGATGCGGAAGATGCGGTGGTCCATCACGAAGTAGATGGGCCGGGGGCTGGCGGCCATGAGCAGCACCGCATCGACGAAGCTGACGTGGTTGCACGCGAGGATGGCCGCGCCCGTGGTGGGGATGTGTTCGTCGCCGCGCACCTTGAAGCGGTAGATGCAGCGCGAGAGCACCCAGGCCACGAAGCGCAGCAGGTATTCGGGCACCAGCAGGAAGATGTAGAACGCCACCAGCGCGTTGGCGATGCCCGTGAACAAAAAGATCTGCGGCACCGTGAAGCCCGCCGAGAGCAGCGCGCCCGCGAGCACGGAGCTGGCGATCATGAACAGCGCGTTGAGGATGTTGTTGGCCGCGATGATGCGCGCGCGGTGGGTGGGCTGGCTGCGCATCTGAATCAGCGCGTACATGGGCACGCTGTAGAGGCCCGCGAACAGCGAGAGCAGCAGTAGATCCAGCATCACGCGCCAGTGCGCGGGCTGGGCGACGAAGGCCGCGAGGGTCAGGCCGTCGGCGGGCGGCAGCGCGCGCGAGGCGAAGTACAGGTCGATGGCGAACACGCTCATGCCGATGGCGCCCAGCGGCACCAGGCCGATCTCCACGTGCCGGCGCGAGAGCACCTCGCACAGCAGCGAGCCGATGCCGATGCCGACCGAGAACACCACCAGCAGCAGCGATGCCACCTGCTCGTTGCCGTGCAGCACGTCCTTGGCGAAGCTGGGGAACTGGCTGAGGAACACCGCGCCGAAGAACCACATCCACGAGATGCCGAGCAGCGAGCGGAACACGACGGGGTTGCCGTGCGCCAGCTTCAGGTTGCGCCACGTCTCGCTCACCGGGTTCCAGTTGACGGTGAGGCCCGGGTCGGTGGCGGGCGCGCTCGGGATGAACTGCGCCACCAGTCGCCCGGCCAGCGCCAGCAGCACACAGGCTGCCGCCACCGAGGTGTGGCCGATGCCTGGCAGCGCTACCAGCAGCCCGCCCGCCACGTTACCCAGCAGGATGGCGACGAAGGTGCCCATCTCCACCATGCCGTTGCCGCCCGTGAGCTCGCGCTCGCTCAGGGCCTGCGGCAGGTAGGCGAACTTCACCGGCCCGAACAGCGTGGAATGCAGCCCCATGAGGAACACGCAGGCCAGCAGCACGGCCGCGCTGCCCGCGATGAAGCCGGCGGCCGCCACCAGCATGATGGCGACCTCCAGGTTCTTCACGAAACGGATGATGCGCGTCTTCTCATACTTGTCGGTGAGCTGCCCCGCGGTGGCCGAGAACAGCAGGAACGGCAAGATGAACAGCGCCCCGATCACGAGGCCCGCCATCGCCGGGGGCATCCACGACACGCTGAGCTGGTAGGTCACCATCACGGTGAACGCGAACTTGAACAGGTTGTCGTTCGCCGCTCCGGCGAACTGCGTCCAGAAAAACGGTGCGAAGCGGCGCTGGCGCAGCAGGGCGAATTGGTTGGGGTGTGGCTCACTCATACGCGGGCTGAAGGGTGGAGAGGTGCCGCGCATTGTGCGCACAAACCCGCAAGCGGGCGGCGGTGCCACGCGACGTGTGGCGCAGGCACACTGGCGGTATCGCCAACAGATACTCTGCCGCCATGAGCACCACCGCCGACCTCGTCACCGCGCTGAAAAAGGAACTGAAGGCCGCCCAGATGACCTATGCCGACCTGGCGCAGGCCATCGGCATGGCCGAGTCGAGCGTCAAGCGCATGCTGGCCAGGGGCGACATGCCGCTGTCGCGCATCGACGCCATCTGCCGCGCGCTGCGGCTGGACTTCGCCGACCTGGCCCGCCGCGTGGCCGACAGCCAGCCGCTCGTTACCGAGCTGACGCTGGAGCAGGAAAAAGCCGTGGTGGCCGACAAGAAGCTGCTGCTGATGGCGATCTGCGTGCTGAGCCAGTGGACGCTGGAGCAGGTCGTGGCCGCCTACCGGCTGAGCGAGGCCGAGGGCATCCGCTACCTGGTGCAGCTCGACCGCATCGGCATCATCGAACTCAAGCCCCTCAACCGCTACCGCCTCAAGCTGGCCAAGACCTTCCGCTGGCGCCCGCACGGGCCGGTGATGCACTACTTCCGCGACCACGCGCTGCTGGACTATTTCTCAGGCGGCTTCGACGGCGCGGGCGAAGGCGTGCTGCTGGTGCACGGCTCCATCAGCCGCGCGCTCGCCCCTGCCTTCATCGAGCGCATGCAGCGCGTGGCGCAGGACTTCGCGCAGCAGCACCTGGCCGACCAACGCCTGCCCGAGGCCCAGCGCGAGGGCTACACGCTGCTGCTGGCCATGCGCAGCTGGGAGTTCGAAGCCTTCGGCGCCATGCGCCGCGCGGCGCCCGGCACCCACTCCTGAATCGATAGCTACTGGCGCTTTACGGGTAAGCGCTGGAGCCGTTTTCGGCTTGAATTCCCGCCGCCGACACACCTGTTCACAACACTTTGCCAAACGGCCACCAATGCCCTCCAAGCGTTGACCAGCGCACCCCACCATGGGCACCAGACGACACGGCTCCCGCCATATCGCCACCCACCAGGAGAACACCATGGCCCGCACCCTCTTCACCGCCGCCAGCCTGGCCGCACTAACGCTCGCGGCCGCGGGCGCCGCCCATGCCGCCACGAACGCGACCGTCGTGATCCAGTCCGGCATGCCCCATTACCAGGTGCAGTCCACCTACCCGCTGCCTCCGCCTCCGCCGCGCTACGAGCGCGTGCCCCCGCCGCGCCGCGGCATGGTGTGGTCGCAAGGCCACTGGGAATGGCACGGCAACCGCCATGTGTGGGTGCCCGGCCAATGGGTGCGCGTGCGCCAGGGCTACCACTACCGCCAGCCGCACTGGGAGCAGCGCGGCAACCAGTGGCACTACGCGCGCGGCGGCTGGGACCGCGACGGCGACGGCGTGCCCAACCGCTACGACCGCCGGCCGGACAACCCCTACCGCCGCTGACGGCCCCGTTCCCGCGGCGCGCTTTCGCTGGTACGATGCGCGCCGCAGGAGAGCGAACGGCAGCGCGCCGTTCCACCGAAGGCGCAAACTCCCATACACGCTCAGGTTCCGTACTGCACACCAACACAGCCGTCTGGAGAGCCGCCCTGCCATGCAGGGCGCACCGAAGGAGCAAGCACCGCGCGAGGACCGCGCGGCGTGAATCTCTCAGGTACCGAGGACAGGGGGAGCGGCAGCCAGACACTGGCGCCCGCTCGCTCCCAAAAGAGTAGCTGCTCGCGCGCGCCCGGTCTGCGCAAACCTTGAAAAAGGCTTGTAAAACCATGCGCGTGATCGTTCTCGGCGCCGGCGTCGTCGGCACCACTTCCGCCTATTTCCTCCAGCAACTCGGCCACGAGGTGACCGTCATCGACCGCCAGGCCGCGCCCGGTGCAGAGACCAGTTTCGCCAACGGCGGCCAGATCTCGGTGAGCCATGCCGAGCCCTGGGCCAATCCCGGCGCGCCGCTCAAGGTGCTGCAGTGGCTGGGCAAGGAGGATGCACCGCTGCTTTTTCGCCTGCGCGCCGACATGCGCCAATGGCTCTGGGGCCTGCAGTTCCTGCGCGAATGCACGCCCGCGCGCACACGCCACAACATCGAGCAGATCGTCAGCCTGGGCAGCTACAGCCGCAGCACGCTGCAGCAGCTGCGCGAGGACACGGGCCTGCAGTACGACCAGCGCACGCAGGGCATCCTGCACTTCTACACCAGCGCCAAGGAGTTCGACGCAGCCCTGGCTCCCGCAGAGCAGATGCGCGCGCTGGGCTGCCACCGCCGCGTGGTGAGCGCCGACGAGGCGGTGCGCCTCGAACCCGCGCTCGCGCACATCCGCCCGCTGCTGGCCGGCGCCACCTACACGGCCGAGGACGAGTCGGGCGACGCCAACCTTTTCACGCGCGAACTGGCCCGCGTGGCGCGGGCGGCGGGCGTGCAGTTCCGCCTGGGCTGCCACATCACCGCGCTGCACCAGGCGGGTGGCGCCATCGACCACGTGGAGATCACCGACGAGAACGGCCGCTACGAGCGCGTGCAGGGCGACGCCTACGTGCTCGCGCTGGGCTCGTTCAGCCCGCTGCTGGCGCAGCCGCTGGGCCTGCGCCTGCCCATCTACCCGGCCAAGGGCTATTCGGTGACGCTGCCTGTGCGCGATGCGGCCGCGGCCTATGAGGTGAGCCTGACGGACGACGAATACAAGCTGGTCTTCTCGCGCTACACCAGCGCACAGGGCGACCGCCTGCGCATCGCAGGCACGGCCGAACTGAACGGCTACGAACGCGCGCTGAACACCGTGCGCTGCGAGGCCATCGTGCACCGCGTCGAGCAGCTCTTTCCCGGCGCGGGCGATGCGAGCCAGGCCCAGTTCTGGAGCGGCCTGCGCCCGGCCACGCCGAGCAACGTGCCGCTGATCGGCAGGACGAAGTACGGCAACCTGTTCCTCAACACCGGCCACGGCACGCTGGGCTGGACGCATGCCTGCGGCTCGGGCAAGTCGCTCGCGCGCATCGTGAGCGGGCTGGTGCCGGAGCTGGACTTCGCCTTCTGCGGCATGCCCCGGTCCGCAGCCGCCACGCGGCCAGCGGCGCTGACCACCTGACTGCCAGGCAATGCTGCTTTTTTGATAGCTGGCAGCGCTTTACCAGCAAGCGCCAGAGGCCAAAAAGGCTTGAAACTAAGCGGTAGCGCCCGTGAACACGGTGAGCACCCCCGTGTAGCCGTACAGGCGGTGCGCGGCGATCTCGCCGCCTGCGAAGAAGCCGGTAAGCGGCACGTCGCCCAGCGCGTGGCGCACGATCTGCAGCTCGGCGCCCGGGCCGCCGAAATGCGGTCCGCCCCGGCCCGAGCAGCTCACGTAGACGGCGCCGGCAATGCGGCGCCCGCCCGCGGGCTCGGCCGCCGCGCCGTGCGCGGGCACGGCTTCCAGCTGAGGGGCCAGCTCCTCGCGGATCTCGGCGCAGATGCGCACCAGGTCGGCGCGCGCAGCGGCCACATGGCGCTGGCAGAACGCGAGCCGCATGCCTGCCTGCACGCGCTCGTCCAGGGCCACGCCGCGGCGCGTGGCATCCAGCCCCACGATGTGGCGCACGCGCACGTCGGCGCCGAAATGGCCGGTGCGCTGCGCATGCGGTGCATCGGGCTCCACCAGGCCGGCCAGCGTGGCGCGCACGGCATGCAGCGCGGGCTGAGGGTCGCCCTCCAGCGTCACGCCCAGGGTGTCCAGCAACACGTCGAGCGCGGGCCGGCCGTCCAGCGCCAGCACCACGTTGTCCTGCGCGGCGGTGATGGCGGCCTGCGCGCCGATGGGCTGGCAGCCCTGCGTGACGCGCGAGACCACGCCCACGTCACGTGCGAACGCCACGCCCGACAGGCCGCCGCCGAACACGCCCGGCCCCGCCGCGCCGCTGCGCGCGAACTGCACGCTGCGCGTGCGGCTGGCTGCGAGGCCGCCGAACAGGTAGCCGCTGTGCGTGCGCTCCGCCAGCTCCTCCACCAGTTCCGCCAGCTCGGGCGCATGGCCGTCGGCATGGACCAGCGCCGTGTGCGCGGTGAACGCCGCATCGCGCGGCAATGGCGCCACGCCGGAGAACACGCGGTATTGCGCGCGGGGAATGTCGCAGAGCATCACCGACAGCGAGGGCTCGTCGAAATGCTCCACGCCGTTGCCCGCCACGCCCACGCCCACCGTGCCGCTCCAGTCGGTGACGGAAGGCAGCGCGGCGGCCAGGTGGGCGAGCAGCGCCTCGGCTTCCGGGGCGTAATGGCCGGTGATGTAGAGCAGCCCCAGCGCGGGCGCAGCCGCGTGATCAGGCCCTGCCATCTGGGCGTGGAGCTGCTCCAGCACGCGCGCTGCCGCCACCCGCCATTGCGGATGCGCGGCATGCGCGTGGGGAAAGGGCTTCATCTCATCCGGAGCGCTTGGCGCGGGGCGATGCGGCGCGCGGTGCGGCCTTCTTGGCGGGCGCCTTGCGCTTGGCCGCCGGCTGCTTGGCCGCGGCGGCCTTGGGCACGCCCGGCATGCCTTGCGTTGCGAGCTTCGCGGCCATGTCGGTTGCGGTCTTGAACGCGCCGCTGGCCATGTCGCGCGTGGCCTCGAAGGCCGCCTGCGGCGGCGGGGCCTCCTGCATCGCCTTGGCCGCGATCTGCTGGAACTGGCTGGTCAGCGCGCTCCACCACTGCACCGGGTCCACCATGGGCGGCGCCGCAGGCGCCTCGCGCTGCGGCTCGGCGGACTCAGGCGCTGCTGCAGCGGCCTCGCCCGCTGCGGCAGCCGGCGCGGCCTGGGGTGGCGCAGGCTCCGCGGCCGGAGCCTGCGCGGCGAACGCCTGCGCCCCCTTGCCGAAGGCGTCCGCGATGTCTCCCATGGCCACGTTCATGCCCTGCAGGGTGGACAGCGTCATGCGCTGCACCTCGAGCGCCTGCACGGTGGCCGTGAGCGCGCGCGCGTTCTGCTCCAGCCAGAACTGCACGGCCTTGAGTTCGGCGATGCGCTTGTCGAGCTCCTCCACGCTCACCGTTGGAGCCACCCAGCCCGACAGCGAGGGCATTGCGGGCATGCCCGCGGAAGCGCCTTTCGCGAGGTTTTGCATGAAGTCGAAACCCGGGACGAAACGCCCGAAGCCGAAGGGGGATGTGTCGCTCATGGCCGCTCCTGGATATGCATGTGGGTTGATCGGTGGCCGACAGCTTACTGCCAATGCGCTGCCGCACCAATGGCGCGCAAAGGCCCTGCACGCGCGGCCCGCGCGTGGTATTTGCCACGCATCTGCGCACGCATGCAGGCCCTGCGCGGGCAACACGCTCTAGAATTCCACCGCCAGCACGTCTGGCGTGTATTCCTATTTCAAAAGAAACAACCAACATCATGGCAACTGCAAAGAAGACCACCGCTCCGGTGAAGAAGCCCGCCGCCAAGAAGGCTGCGGCACCCGCCAAGAAGGCCGCCGCGCCGGCGAAGAAGGCTGCTGCTGCGCCCGTAGCGCTCAAGCCCGTGAAGGAAGCCTTCACGAAGACCTCGCTGGTCGCCCACCTGGCCGCGCAATCCGGCGTCGAGCCCAAGGCTGCCAAGGCCGTGCTGGCCGCGCTGGAGACGGCCATCCTGGGCTCCGTGCACAAGAAGGGCTCGGGCGAATTCACGCTGCCCGGCCTGCTGAAGATCGGCCTGCTGCAAGTGCCCGCCAAGAAGAAGCGTTTCGGCAAGGACCCGTTCACGGGCGAGGAGCGCTGGTTCCCGGCCAAGCCCGCATCGGTCAAGATCAAGACCCGCGCGCTCAAGAAGCTCAAGGACGCGACGCTCTGATCGCTGTGCAGCCTCTCGAAAAAAGCAGCCTCCGGGCTGCTTTTTTTCATGGACGCCGCTCAGAACGTGTGAATGAATCCGGCGTGGCCGAGCAGCGCGTCAAAACGCGGCTGCACTAGGCGCAAAGCGCAGCCATAGCGCGGGCTATGGCGAGCATTTGCAACGACGGGCAGGCGTGTTTTGGCGTGATGAGCGGGCATGGCGGATTCGTTCACACGTTCTCAGCCCGCAGGTGCTTGCAGGTACAGCGCATGCAGGCGCTCGCGCGCGGCCGCGTGCAGGCCCAGGCGCTGCTCCAGATAGCGCTCGACGCCGCCATGGTCGCGCTCCACCGCATGCAGCGCTGCCTGCAGGAAGTCCTCCTGCACGCGCCAGATCACATCCAGCACTTCGCTGGGCGCCGTATTCGCCAGCTCCACAGGCCTGCGGTAGAGGCCGTTGGTGAGCAGGTAGTCCTGCATCACCACTTCGCGCGACACGCCCAGCGCCAGCAGGATCAGCGCGGCCGCGAAGCCCGTGCGGTCCTTGCCTGCCGTGCAGTGAAAGACCAGCGGCGTGTCTTCATCGAGCAGGTGAGCGAACAGCGCGGCGAACTGCTGCGTGTTGTCGGAGACGAAGGCGCGGTAGGTGTCCTGCATCAGTCCCACGGCGATCGGCGCCGTCATCCGCTGCCCTGCCGCCGCCATCTCCTTGGCGCGCTGCACGACGGTGGGCTCGATGGGCAGCGCGTGGTAGCGCACGGCGGGCAGCGCGTAGGCCAGGGCCGAGCTTTCCGCCTGCCCGCGAAAGTCCACGGCGCGCGCCAGGCCCAGGCCCTGCAGCACATGCGCGTCCTGCGGCGTCAGCCGCGCCAGGTGGTCGGAGCGGAAGATCCGGCGCCAGCGCACCACGCGGCCATCCTGCCCTGCATAGCCGCCCAGATCACGGAAATTGGAGGCACCCGACAAAGAAAGGGAACGAGAGAAATCATCCATGCCGGTCACTGTATGCGAAAGCATCCCTACATTGCGTCACAGAAAGGCGGCGTGGGGCCATTGCCGCGCGCGGCATCGTCCGACGAGACATGCGGGGCGATGGGCGTACAAACAGCCCAGGAGGTTCCACCATGCCCACCCCGCCACCGCCCCCCGTTCCGCCAACGCCTGTGGATCCGGGCGACATGTCGCCCCCCAAACCCATCCCCATCGATCCGCCCGCCCACACGCCGCCCGTGGATCTGCCAGGCAATCCCATGCAGGAGCCTGTCTGAGAGCGGCCTGGAGACAACCATGACCCGCCGAGAAGATCCGCCCATCGAAGATACCGATCCGCCCATCCATCCACGCAAGGTTCCCGCTTCGCTGGACCGGCGTCGCGCAGGCTGGATCATCGTGGCGGCAGTCGTGATCTCATTGCTGATCGGCGGCTTGGCGCGGTTGCTGACGCCCGACGCCGATCCGTATCTTCCGGAAAGCAGAACCGCCACAGGAGCCGAAGCGCCAGCGATCCCGGTGCCGCCACCGCGTGGGGCCACCAAGTAGTGCCGCTCTGCCGGTGAAAGACCTGCAACGCCCCCCGCCGAGCAAGGCTTGGATGAATCAACGGGGGTGCTAGAGTGTTCGAGGTCGATCAACAGGCGTCTGCTACTCGCATCGCGCCTAACCAAAACATTCATGAACACCGAAGCACTGAGCCAGTTCGCTTACTACAGCCATCTGGCCGATGGCCACAAAGCCAATTGCGTAGGAACCATCATCAAGTCCGCGCGAGTTTTCAATGCCTCGCACGGCATCACAGGCGTGCTTCTGTTCGACGGAGAGCGCTTTTGCCAATACATCGAGGGAGCATCCGCAACGCTTGACGCGCTGGTGGAGCGCATACGGCAAGACGATCGCCACCAGACAGTGATCACCCTGCTCCACGGCCCGCTGCCGGGTGGCAGGCGCTATCCCGACTGGTCCATGGCCTTCTCGGATGTAGACGGCGATGCGATCATCGATGAAATGATCTCCAGCACGCCCCATGAGGCGCTGGCCCTGCTCAAGGACAGGCACCTGACGCTGGATATCGGCTGAGCCCAGCCTCTCCAACACCCACTTCCAAATACCCAGAACGCTTCGGGCGCTACTTGCGTTGTCCGGAGGGCCCGTCTTTTGTGACCCAGGGCACGACCGCGAGCACCATGAGGGCCAACACCGTGCAAATGAGTGCGGCAGACTCCTTGCCTACGCCCACGGCGACCCCGATAGCCGCAGTGAACCAGATGCCGGCAGCGGTGGTAAGCCCTTGGATGTGCTCATGGCCGTCCTTCGAGGACTTCAGTATGGCTCCAGCTCCCAGGAAGCCTACCCCTGCCACTACCCCTTGAATCACGCGGCTGAGTTCATTGGCCTGGGCCCCCATCAGCTGAGAGATCATCACGAACATCGCTGCTCCCATAGCCACCAGCATGTGCGTACGGATGCCCGCAGCCTTGCCGCTGGCCTCTCGCTCGAATCCCAGCGCCCCTCCGAACAAAGCCGCGAGAAAAAGCCGGGTGGCGACCCTGGTCGCCTGCTCGATGTCCGACAGGTCCGCGAATTCCTGGGCAATGGTCCGAAAAACCGTATCAGCGGCTGAGGCCTGGTCGCTCATGGGGATCAGCAGAAGTGTTCACGGCATCGTCTGCCCGTTGCACATGCCCGGCAGAGGAACCGCCGGCGCGGTTGCCATAGCTGGACACATCGCCACCTGCTCCGAACCTCCGCGCATTTTCGCCGTTGCCCGGGTTCTCCCCTTCCACTGCACCGCCGCCTCGGGGGTCGTCACGCATTCCATACTGGCTGAAATGGCCGCGATCGCGGGCACGCTCTCGCTGCGCTGCGACAAGCTTTTCGGCCACAGAATCCTTTCCAAACACCGCTTCGTCTGACATGGTCTACTCCTGAAGAGAAGCTTAAAATGCTAGGTAGACGGGTGTGCGGCCGGCGTAGGACTGCGCTGTATTCCCTGCACTGGGAATAAAAAAAGCGCCGCAGCTTGATTGCTGCGGCGCTTTTGTTTGACTGGTGGCTGCATCGCCCCCAGGTCGAACGCGCCCAGCGCCTGCACCTGCGGCCGCGCATCGAACTCCGGCAGTTGCTCGGCCATCGCCTTGAGCCCATCGAGGATGAACGCCCAGCGCGCGGCCGCTATCTCAGCGCGCATGGCCGGCGAGCTGGCAGGCCGCCCCAGCGCATCCTCGTGGATGCTGTCGCTGCGCGGCGCATGCGCGGCCAGCGCCATGGCCCGCGCCAGCTGCTCCCCGCCTTCCTGCAACGCCCGATAGCCCTCGGCCTGCGCGTGCGCGACGTAGGCGCGCTCATACGTGCCCGCATAGTCGCGCGCCTGTGTGCTGGCCTCGGCCGCCAGCGCCTGCAGCTCCTTGGCGCCCCTGGCCAGCGCCGCGCGCAGCGCCTCGGCCATGGCCTGCGCATCGTTCTTGCGGTTGAGCTGGGCGCGCGTGGCCTCGTCGCGCTCGAAGCCCGCGGCCGAGAACGCCGCCTGGAACGCCGCATCGGCCGCGGCCGCCTCGCCCTCGGCCGCCTCGATCTTGGCGGCCAGCGTCGCCTGCGCGGCCTTGGCCTGGGCGAACCGCGGGCCGGCGCCGGTTTCGTAGGCGCTGCGCGCCCGCTCCAGCTCGGCCAGCGCAACGTGCAGCGCGGCCTGGGCGCTGCGGGCGTGTTCGTGGATATCGAATGCCATGCTCTGCTCTCCTTTTCAGCAATCGGCCTGGGCCTGGGGTGGAAGGGCATCGACGGCCTGCAGCCCGGCGCATGCGCTGCTGAACAGCAGGCTCAGCGCCGGGTCGGTGCCGACGGCCTGCCCGGTGATGCGGTGCAGCTGCGCGCGGGCGGTCTGGTACGTGGCCAGGGCCGCCTGCAGTTCGCCGCGGGCGGCGTTGAATGCCTTGCGGGCTTCGGTTTCAGTCATGGGTTGCTCCTTGGGACTGGGTTAAGGACTGGGTTAAAAAAACACGTGGGAAGACAGGCGCGATGGCGCGGCAAGGGCCTCGGCCGGCGGCGGCCGCTCCAGCCACTGCCCCGCCCCGCAGCCCTGCAAGTGCCTGCGCGCCACCTGCTGCGCAGCCGGACTCAGCTGGGGCAGCAGGGTGCGCACCGCCTCGCGCAGCTGCTGCAGCTCGCCCTCGCCTGCCTGCATCGCCTCGATGCGCGCCTGCAGCGCCGCGGCCGTGCGCGTGGCCTTGTCCAGCTGGGCGGCCAGGCGCTGCGCCTGGGCAGCGCCCTCGCGCTCCTGCGCCGTGGCGGGCACCACGGCGCGCAGCGCCTGCAGCTCGGCCCGGCGCTTGTCGCGGTGCCGGCGCTGGCGCTCGGCGCCGGTCATAGGGGTGGCTTTGCTGCGCATGGTCAGTACGGCAAGGCGCAGAACAGGTGGCAGCGCTGCAGCGCATCCTTGGGCGGCAGGTACCACGCGGGCACGCCCGGCAGGCGAGCCTGCGCGGCCATGGCGCAGTTGCCCCTGTGCTGCAGGTGGTAGCAGTCGCGGCAGCGGTGGCGGTCATCGGCCAGCACGTCCGCGGCCGGGGCCGACAGCAGCGCCAGCAGGCCCGCCTTGTGCTGCGCGATGGCCTCGCGCGTGGGCCCATCGAGCCATTCGGCGGGCCACGCCTGCAGCGTGCCCGCGGGCGTGGCCGACAGGTGCAGGCCCCTGCATTGCAGGCGCTCCAGCAGCGCGGCGGCGTCGGTTCTTGTGTCGCTCATGCTGCGCCCTTCAGAACACGGCCACATCGCCGGGCGCAGGCATCGGCCGCTGGCCCGCCGCCTGGCGCACCGCCCAGTGCAGCAGCCCGGCGCGGTGCCCGATGCGCACGAAGCGCTTACCGTCCACGATGCGCCCCTGCATGCGCTCGATCCAGCGGCCCAGCATGCGCGAATTGATCTTGCCGGCCTGCCCCGCGATGTCGTCCATCGCCATGGCCAGCAGCGCGTCGGTGTCGCCGCGCCGGATGGCGCCGCCCACGGTGGCCTGCTCCGGCCCAAACGCTGCAAACCACGCTTCGGCCAGCGCGCGCAGCTTGGTGGTTTCCGGGTCCTGCTCGAAGGCGCGCGCGGCCGCTTCCATGGGGTCAGCCAGCGTGGGCAGCCCTGCCCCTTCGGGTGTGCCAGCGATCGCGGCCACCTGCTGCGCCAGCCAGCAGATGGGCTGGCGCACCAGGTCGTCCCAATGCTCGAAGCTCGCCGTGCGCCCCTTGGCCATCTTGGGCCGCCCCGCGGCGATGTACGCCCGCACGATGGTCAGCGCCGCCACCACGTAGGCCAGGCGGTCGGCCTGCACCATCTGCGCGGGGTCGAACGCGAAGTCGCGCGTGTAGGGCGTCTCGCTCTGCGCGTCGATGCGCGCCGTGAGCACCCTGCGGCAGGTGTCGGACGTCATGCGCAGGTTGTTGCCCGTGGCGATGAACAAGGCCCGGTTGGGCAGGGTGACGGTTTCGCTGCTGCCCAGCACCCGGTCGGAGAACGTAGGGGCCGTGAGAAACGCATCGAGCGAGGCCGAGCCCAGCGGCTCGCGCACGTTGTCCCACAGGACCACGCGCTGGCCTTCGCGCAGCACGGCGAACAGGCGCTTGCGCGTTTCCTCGTCGGTGTCGGCCGGGGGAAGAATGGACGGCTCCGAGCCCATCGCCAGGATGCCGATGCAGCGCGCCAGCAGGGTCTTGCCGCTGCCCGCGGCCGGGGCGTCGAAACCCACGCCGGGGGCCGTGGGCAGGCTGGCGCGCAGCGCGGCCGACAGCAGGCCGTGCAGCGCCACGCCATTGGCCACGGCATCGACCAGCGGGAACAGCGCCAGCGGCGCCCACAGGAAGCGCAGCGCGGCCAGGGCGTCCTGCACGGTCGGCTTAACCGGCACGCGCGGCGGGTTCGGGTGCTCGCAGTAGAACAGCAGGCCCGAGGCCTCGTCGTGGCCGGGGCGGTCGAGGATGCTGCCGTCCATGCGCAGGGTGGGCGCGGTGACCACGGCCACCAGCTTCTTGAACCCACGTTCGCCATGCTTGGCCAGGATGGCGCGGGCCACCGAGAGGGGCGCATCCTCGGGGCCTTCTTCGGGCGCCTCCTCCCCGTCGGCCTTGCGGCGGTGGCGCACCGAGTAGAACTCGCACACGCGGCCCATGTGGTCGGCGAGCCAGTCGGGCGTGACAGGCCGCGCCTTGCCGTCGCTCACATAGGCCACGGCGCCCTCGCCGTAGTCGAACAGCTCGCCGCGTTCCTGCAGCACGGCCAGCACCGCATCGGTGGTGGCCACGCGCATGCCGCGCCCTACCTGGATGCGCGCGCTCTGGCGCAGCAGCTCGAAGCGCATGCCGCCATGGCGGTGGGTGAACAGGTACGGCCGCTGGCCGCTCTTGAGGTTGACCACGGCCACGCGGGTGTCGCCGTCGGGGTCCAGCGGGTCGGCGAACTGCGCGTTGTGCCAGCGCCCGGGGCGGTCGAGGATCTCGCCCACGGACACGGGCTTGCCCTGTTCGCTGGTGAGCACGAAGTCGCCCATCAGCACCCGCTGGGCGCTGGCGCGCTGCAGCACGTCGCGGGCCTTGTCCAGGGTGATGCCGCGGCGCTTGGCCAGGCCCGGGGCCTGCTGCGCCGCCCAGCGCTCGCGCTGCGCCGCGCACTGGCCGGCAAGCTGCTGGCGGGCGGCCTTCTTGAGCGCCTGGGCCTGCTTGTGCGTGTCGGCATCGTGCGGGATCAGCGCCAGGTCGAACAGGGCCAGCGGGTCGCCAAAGAGGCGCGGCGCGGCGTGCGGCCGCTGCAGGCTCTTGCCCAAGAGGGGCGGCGCGCAGAAGTCCAGGCGCTCGGGCTGCCACACGCTGGCGTCGATCAGGGTGCGCTCCAGCGCCTGGCCCGCGCGGCCTACGTCGAACCAGCCATGGCCTGCGGCCCACAGCAGCTGCGCCAGCGCCCTGCCCGCCTCGGGAATGCGCGAGGCATCGCGCACGGGAATGTAGAGGCGGTGGCGCGTGAGGGCCGACAGCGCGCGGCCATCGGCCGTGCACACGCCGGCCGAGCAGCTCGGGCGCCAGAGCATGGGCGCATCGGCCAGGGCTGGGCAGGCCTCGGCCAGGCGCTGGCGGAACACGTCTGCCGTCAGCTCGCCATCGGGCGCACCGTCGTGGTCGAGCATCAGCACGCCGGGGCCTGCGGGGTAGGCGAAGTGCCTGCGCGTGCGGGAGATGGCGCCGGGGATGCCGGCCGCTTCGCGCTCGGGCACGATGGGCACGCCCTGGCCTGCGGGTGCGTCGCACACGCCCCAGCTCGTGGCCTGCGCGGGGCCGAGCGCTTCGAGCATGTCCGCGAGTTCCTGCAGGCCGTGGACCACGGTGCGCACCGCCGTGCCCCGCAGCATGTTGGCGGCGCTTTCCTTGTGCAGCGTGCCGTCGGGAGCCAGGGTGAGCACCTTGGTCAGCCGCTCTGGCACGGTGGCGGTGAAGACGGTGAACTGCAGTGCGGGGTTTGCCGCGCCCGAGCCTGGTGCGCTGGCCTTCTTGGTTGCCATGGTGGGGTCTTCTCTAAAGCCGGGTGGCGGTGAATCGGGGCGTGCCGGCCAGGTCGGCCGCCATCGCGTAGACCTGCAGTCCGCAGGCGCAGGCCTTGCGGGCCAGCTCGGCGGCGCCCTGCCATTGCGCGGGGTCGCTGGCGTCCGCGAACACATGCAAGTGGCGCAAGCCGCGGGGCCAGCGCGCATGCGCCAGGGCCTGCGCATCGGGCACCGCCCACACGGGCATGCGGGCGGCCTGGGCGATGCGCAGGGCCTGCACGATGCCTACGGCGATGCCCAGCGCGCCGCGCGTGCCGTCCACCGGGGCCAGCCGGGCGCAGGCGCCCAGCGCGGGGCCGGCCGTGCCGGTGAGCTTCACGGGGGCCGGCACTGCGGCCGGCGCGCCGTCGGTGGCAAGGTAGATGCGCTGCAGCGCTACCGCATGGGCTTCGGGCGCGCAGCGCACTCCGTGCGGGTAGGTGTCCAGCTCGAACAGGGCCAGCAGCGCGGGGAAGCTGCCCAGGCAGGCGGGCGTGCCGCCGCGCTGCTGCCAGTAGCCCAGCGCAGGGTGCAGGCGCAAGGCGGCCGGCCGTGTGCCGTGCGCCACGCCGCTGCGCGCGAGGAAGCACGCTGCAGCGTCGCCGGGCGACAGCGGCCGCGCCTCGGCCCACAGGCCGGCGATGCGGGCGCGGTTGGCCTCGTAGGCGTGCCTTGCGCCTGCTGCGCTCATGCTGCTGTGCCTTCCTGCACGGGCGCTGCCGTCAGCGCTGCATGCAGCGCGTCGAGCATGTCGTCCATGGCTGCGGCGCGCCCGTGCATCGCGTCGGCCATCAGGCGCAGGGCGGCGGCCAGGTTCTCGCCGGTGAGGGTGTCGGCCGCGTAGGGCACCATGCAGGCGACGGCCTGCCATGCGAGCTGCACCTGGCGCAGGATGGCGAGCTGGTCGCAGGCATCGAGCGCCAGGCTGATGTCCTGGCCGCGCTCCGGGCGGCGGGCCAGCGTGGCGCGGATGGTTTCAATGAGGGTGTGGATGGCGTCCAGGCGCTGCTCCATGGCCTCGCTGTGCAGGTGCAGCAGCTCGCCCAGCCCATCCATGCCGACGGCCGCGCCGGGGTTGCTGGCCCCTGCGGCCAGTGAGGCCACGGCGTGGCAGGCGCGCAGCACGGTGCGCAGGGATTCGGTGTGGTCCTGGCATTGCAGGACGTGCTGCGCCAGGCAAGGCTCCGCCTGCGCTGCCTCACGGGCAGCGTTGTGGGTGGTCGCGTGCATGGCTTACCCCTCCAGGCTCAAGGCAACGTCCAGGCCGCGCAGGGCGGCCAGGGCCTGGGCCACCTTGCGGCGGGCGTGGCCCACGTCGAGCTGCGGCTGGCGCAGGTGGTGCAGCGCCGTGTTCAGGGCGTTGTGCGCCTGGGCGTGCAGCCGGATGGGGTCGGGGGTGCCCGTGGCGGGCGACGAGGTGGGCGAGACGGTGCGCGCGGCAAGTGCGCGTGCGGGGATGCGGTCAGCCATGATGGCCTCCAAGAGGTGCGGTTTGCTACAACCGACGTCATCGCTGTCAAACGATGGCGGCGGCTCGAACGGGTTGACAGACCGGGCACCTCTTGCGAGAACCGGCGAGCCTTGCGGCTCCCCGTCCGAGCCACCAAAAAATGGAGGCGCGAACAAACAAGCCGCAGGTGCTCTGCGGAAGAGGCTGCGGCTTGCGTCGCAGAGGTGCATCGGGCTGTCAAACCCGATCACGCCTTTTTTTGACGTGACGGCGCAGTGTAGCGCGCTGCCGGCCTGGGGGGCAAGTGGGGCCATGGCGGGGGTCCTCAAGTCGCCGCGCCTGCATGCGCGCGCAGGTGCTTGTCGGCTCGCGCCAGCACGTTCGCAAGCGCCTGCGGCGACTGCGGCAGGTTGATGGCCGGGTCGGGCTTGCCCGAGGGCGAGAGCGTGCGCACCGCTTCGGCATGCACGACGAAGCTGTAGCCGCATTCCGGATCGTCGCACTGGTAGATCAGCTCGCGCAGCGTGGCCGACAGCCCGCGGCTGTTGCGCGTCTTGGTCTTGCCCTTGCAGTGCGGGCAAAAGAAGGTCAGGCGCGGGTAGCCGCCGCTCATGCCGCACCCCCTGCTGCCGGGCGCGCCTCGATCCAGGCGTTCACGTCGGCTTCGCGCCAGGCCACGCAGGTGCCGTGCAGCTGCACCGGCCGGGGAAAGCTGTTGGCCTTGATCCTGGCGTAGACGGTGCTGCGCCCCAGGCCCGTGGCAAAGCACACGTCGGCAATGCGCAGCAGCCGCACGCGCTGGACCGGGGGCGCCGCCGGCACTGCGGCTGGCGAGTGGGTTGTCTGTAGGGATTCATGCATGTCCCTATGGTCTTGTGGGGACAGCTCAAAGCCAAGGAACCTGCGCTGTGGCTGCGCCAGCCACAGCAGGGGGTGGAAGAAATGGGCGCCAAAACGACGCGCGCGCCGTGGCTCCGCGCGGAGCGCGGTGTGGGTTAAACGTCAGGATGAGCGGTCGGTAGTACATGTGCGCCAAATGGCGCACAAAGGGAGGCGAGACTAGAGCGTGTTATGAACTTGATAGCGCGTGCGGTAGATTCGCCACATGGCAAGGCGCAAGCAGTACCCCACGGATGTCACGGATGAGGAGTGGGGCTTCGCGGCGCCGTACCTGGCACTGATCGACGAGAAGGCAGCGCAACGCCAGCACGAACTGCGCGAAGTGTTCAATGCCTTGCGCTGGATGGCCCGTGCGGGTGCGCCCTGGCGCAGGCTGCCTGGGGACTTCCCGCTGTGGGAGGCGGTCTATCAGCAAACACGCCGCTGGTTGCAAGCAGGATGCTTTGAGGCAATGGCCAACGACCTTCGCTCGGTCATTCGCGTGGCGCAAGGACGCCAGGGCCAGCCCAGTGCGGCAGTCTTGGATGGACGCACCTTGCAATCGAGCTGTGAGAGTGGTCCGCGTGCTGGCTACGATGGTTACAAGCGGCGCAACGGCTCGAAAGTGCACATGGCCGTCGATACGCTGGGGCATTTGCTGGCCGTCCATATCACACCAGCCAATGAACAGGAGCGAGCGCAAGTGGCGCCGTTGTGCGAGGCGGTGCAGGAAGCGACAGGCGAGACGGTGAGACTGGCCTGGGCCGACCAGGGCTACACGGGCGAAGAGCCCAACCGGCAGGCCAGCGAGCACGGCATTGATCTGCAAATTGTCAAGCTGCCCGAGGCCAAGAAGGGCTTTGTGCTGCTGCCCAGGCGCTGGGTGGTCGAGCGCAGCTTTGGCTGGCTGGCGCGATTCAGAAGGCTCAGCCGCGACTATGAAAGATTGCCCGAAGTGCTCGCCGGATTGCATTTCCTGATCTTCGTGATCCTCATGCTGCCAAAGGCGTTGCCTGCCTTGGGCACGGGGGTGAGTTCATAACACGCTCTAACTCGCCACAAAATTGAGCTGAGTCGAACTGCTCAAAAAAAATGAATTCGATTCAACTTAAGACTCTGGCACAGGAGGACAAGGTCGGCACCTCATCCCACAGCCAACGCCGGGGCAATAGCTGCCCGAAGTTCACGCAGAACGTTTTCAGTCCCACCTTCTTGCGCAGTGTCTTCAGGCAGATAGAAGACACGGAAACCTCGATGGCTAAATCTAAGAAGTTTCCCGAAAAGCGTCTCTTCGCATAGACAGAGAGGGGTTGAAGTGCTCCCTTCGGCGCGGAGCACTTTTACCGCGCCCGCAGCAGTGTCTTCGGCACTAATTTGATATTTTGCGAAATCGACTTGAAGATCCCAAACTTGCAGTCGAGCCCTGTCTACTCCCATCCTGCTAGCAACTTCATCTAGAATATCCTTAATCCTCTTCGTCAACTCCTTGACCTTTACAACCTCGCTGAGAGGTATCAGCACTTGATGCTCGCACACGGTCTTGGCAGGTTTTCTCTCAAGAATGGCAGCAAGGTGGCTCCTTGTTATTTCATCAACCGATGAGTCACGGTATAGCTCACGAAACTGTGCGATGAAATAGCTGTCATCAAAGTCAGCCCAGGTACCCCTCTCAAGGAGTGACCGAATAGTCTTCGGCCTACAGTCCAGCATACCTAGGGATAACAACTTCTCGATTGCGGTAGTTAATGACCATTCAAGTGCCGCAACAGTCTTGTTAAACGGCACTTGGAGATAGTCATAATATCGCGAGACGAGCAAATGATCTGCTGCCCTCGCGGCTTTTGCTGTATACGCAAATGCACCCGAACCATCCAACGTTGCTTGGCTAGTCAGGTAGTCCGTATCTACAGAGCCATAGGGCAACCCAGTGTGGTGCGCAGTTCTTTTCAAGTAATCTAGGCGGTCACAATCCAAATCCGAGCTAATTATTTCCATTAAAGTGTTTTCTGGGTCGCTCCTCTCAAAAATCCTCTCTATCTCCAAAGCATTTTTGCCATGGCGCACGAGAACTTTATTGATTTCCTCATCTTCTTTGATAATAAAAGAACCGAGAACTTCATGATTCATCGGCCCCTCCACTTCTGACAGATCAGTTGTAGCACCGTTGGCCTCATACGCATTCTTGGCGCCACCCTCACTGGCATTTTGAAATAGCTGCCTAGAATAGAAATTCTTTACCACATGTTCCGTAGCATGCGAAAACGGATAATGCCCCAAGTCATGCAACAAAGCTCCAAGTCGCAAGTCGCAAGTCGCAAGTCGCAAGTCGCAAGTCGGTACGATATTTTTCTGCCTTTTCCTTTGCGCGGCTGTCACCATTTACTGCAATAGCATCAATCATTCGTGAAGCATTGTGGCATGCACCTAACGAATGCGAAAACCGAGAGTAATTAGCTGCAGGAAAAACATAATATGCCAACCCAAGCTGCCTAACGTTATGCAATCTTTGAAAGGCTTTAGTGGCAACAATATCTGATTCCAGGGACGTCAGCTGAATAGATCCATGAACCGGGTCAGTAATACGTTTCATTTTGGCAATAAAAAAGCACCTCTTTCGAGGTGCTCATTTTGATGGATTCTTATTGCTGAAGAAGGCCGTGCCTGCGGAGACTACTTTCTCCTTGGTCGATCCAGCCTACCAAATGCTCCTTAGTCCGAGCAATTGTTTCTCTGACGCGTACCGCATCAAGGCTGCTGACTTTGTACAGATAGTGCAAGGAAGCAAGCAGTTCATACCAATGAGCTTTCGTCAATTCCACACCAGGAGGAATTTTCAAAAGCTGGCGGGCGCTCTTTAGCCTTTCCGCCAAATCACTCCGCAATGCTTTTCCAGAGCCTGCTTCCGCAGCTGATTCGGCAAGCTTGTAATAGTCCTGTGTAAGAGAAGGAGAATATGGCCCCTTCACATACCAGCTATAGCGGTAGCCTAAATCAACACCGAAAAGTTGCCCCAAATACACTGCTTTTTGCAGGCGCAACCGATTTTCAATGCCTTCAATAGAAGGTTCTTCTCCAAGCTCGCGTAAAAAGAGGTCTAAGACTTCGATTTTGGGGTCCATGGTGCCTCTCCGTAAAACTTAACAGCTCTTTGCTAAGCATCTAATTGTACCTTTTGGCAAGGCCTAGCACAACTTAGGGCATGTCGGCAAGAGGAGACAACTGTCTCCGCCTGCTTGAACACCCAATCTCGTGGAGTCGCATTGCCCAAGAGCCTCCTTCGACAGCCATCACAGCAAGCCTTGTCAGCAGGTGCAATGCCCCAACGAATCTCACGCGTGCGCCTCATGGAGGCACGCATCATCGTTGCGCCTCTCCAGCTTGGTGGGCTTGGTGGGCTTGGTGGGCTTGGTGGGTTTGGTGGGCTTGGTGGGCTTGGTGGGTTTGGTGGGCTTGGTGGGCTTGGTGGGTTTGGTGGGTTTTGAGGGGTTATTTTTGGACGAAACGCGAGCATGTGAAAACAAGCGCTCGTTTTGGCTTGGTGCCATCGGCCGCGCTGCCTGGTGGGGTTTGTAGGCTTTGAAGGGTTTGCCGACCGTCGAAGCGCGAGCAAGTGTTTTGCCCAAGACACCGGCCTGCACCCTGCTGGAACCCATACCAATTCAAATTTGAGATACCCGAAAAGAACTACCTACAAAGCCTACAAACTGGTCTTCATTGGTGGGTTTGTAGGTAGTTGATTCCAAGTATTTCTAGTTCGAAAAAGGTTCTTCCCGTTACGTCACAGGCTCCGGAGCCTCCCCGCCCAGCGCCTCAAAAGTCCGTCAATTCCCGACAGTGAAAGCGGCCCTGCAGCGCCCCGCAAGCCCGCGCCAGGCTTGGCGGTGTACCCATACGGCAACCCCGGCGAAATCAACGCACGAAGCCAGCAGGCGAGGCGGGGCTTCGGTGGCGCGCTGCGGGGTTGCGTGGTTGTACGCCTGGGGCGAGCCTGCAGGCCCGCCAGCAGGGGGCGGCGCAGCAGTGCATAGGGTGAGGACCCGGCTACCGGGCCTCGCTGTGCGGGCGTTCTGGTGCGTTCTAGAGGGGGTGCGTTTTTTCGCACTGGCACGCGTGCAGCGTGCAGCACGCACCTAGTGTGCATCGCGCCCTGACCACGTGCATCCTGGGTGCGTGGCACCCGGTCATCCCGTGTCGCAGCGGGTCATGGCAAGCCCTGGCGGGGCCTGCGCCCTGGCCAAGCCGGCACCGGGGTCACCGCGCAGGCACGTCCGCCCGCAGCTCGTCGAGGTAGTCAGCCCAGCGCTGCATCATGGCCACGCGCTCCGCGACGAACTCGGTGCGGTTGTAAGCGCGGCCGAGGCTGTCCTTTACGGAGTGCGCCAGCTGCGCCTCCACCACCGTCTCCGCGACGCCCAGGCGCTCTACCAGCATCGTGCGGGCGGTCGCCCGGAAGCCGTGGCCCGTCACCTCATCCGCGCTGAACCCCATGGCACGCAACGCAGCGTTGATGGCGGCATCGCTCATAGGCCGTGCATGGGTCCGCTCGCCGCGGAACACCATGACGCCGCGGCCGGTGACAGGCTGCAGCTCTTCCAGGATCGCGACGGCCTGGTGCGCCAGCGGCACCAGATGCGGCTTCCCATACAGCTTCCCCGCCTTCTCCCGCTTCATCCGTGCTGCAGGCACTGCCCACATGGCGCCCGCCAGATCGATCTCCGACCACTCGCCCTGCCGCAGCTCGCCGGGCCGCAGCAGCAACATCGGCAGCAGCTTGAGCGCAGCGGTTACCACGGGAGTGCCACGGTAGGAGTGGATCGCACGCAGCAACGTGCCCAAGCGCTGCGGCGATGTGATGGCAGGGAAGTGCTTCACCATCGGCCGACGCAGTGCATCTTTCAGGTCGCGCGCGGGGTCGCTCACGATTCGGCCCGTGGCCACGGCATACCGGAACACCTGGCCGCAGTTCTCCAGCGCTCGATGCGCGGTCTCCACCACGCCGCGCCCCTCCACGCGGCGCAGTACCGCCAGCACCATCGGCGGGGTGATGGAGATGATGGGCTGGGCACCGAGCCACGGGAAAACGTCTGCCTCCAGCCGGCGCATGATCTTCTGGCCGTATGACGGCGACCAGTCTTCCCGGCGGGTCTCGTACCACTCCCGCGCAATCTGCTCGAAGCTGTCCTGCGGTGGCAGCCCGGCGGCTTCGCGCGCTGCATCCGCTTCGGTGACCTGTGCCTGCGCCTTGGATGCCTTGCGCGCATCGCTCGGGTCGATCCCCTGAACGATCAGCGCCCTCGCCGCATCCCGCTTCTCGCGGGCAGCCTTCAAGGACGTTTCGGGGTATGTGCCCAGCGAGAGCCGCTTCTCTACGCCTGCAAGCCGGTACTTCAGGCGCCACCACTTGCCGCCGCTGGGGGCAACTTCCAGGTACATGCCCTGGCCATCGGTCAATTTCTGGGTTTTGGGACCAGGAAGAGCGCGACGGATTGCAGTGTCTGTCAGAGGCATTGGGGACAACTTTTGGGGGCAGCTCGCCCGAATCTAGCAGTTGCCCCCAAAGTTGCCCCCACAAGTGGCTGGCTTGCCATGGACAACCATGGACGCGCATGGACAAAAAAATCCCTAAGCGCTTGATTCGCTTAGGGATTTTTGCATCTGCTGGACGCCTGTGGACGTCTGCAGATAGGTGATTGGTGGCCTGGGACGGAATCGAACCGCCGACACAAGGATTTTCAATCCTCTGCTCTACCGACTGAGCTACCGGGCCAGAGCCTCAAATTATATGCTGAAAAACAGTCCATCCGAAATCAGGACGAAAATTTTCGTGAAATCACCCGACTTATCCGCTGCGCTTGCCGCGGCCCAGGTCCACGCCCAGCTGGCGCAGCTTGCGGTAGAGGTGCGTGCGCTCCAGGCCGGTCTTTTCGGCGACGCGGGTCATGGAGCCACCTTCACGGGCCAGGTGGAATTCGAAATAGGCCTTCTCGAATCCGTCGCGCGCCTCGCGAAGAGGGCGGTCGAGGTTGAAGCCCTGGTGCGACAGCGGTCCCGGCTCGCTCATGGCCACTACGGGCTGCACCACGGGCTCGGTGCCGACGGGGGCGGGACCCGAAGGTGACGCAGCCACAGGCGCTGGCGCCGCCTGCTGGGGGCTGGGCATGCTGCGCGCCAAGCCCTGCTCCACGGCCTTGAGGAGCTTTTGCAGGGTGATGGGCTTTTCGAGGAACGAGAACGCGCCGATGCGGGTGGCTTCGACGGCGGTGTCGATGGTGGCGTGGCCGCTCATCATGATGACGGGCATGGTGAGCGCGCCCGCGGTGGCCCACTCCTTGAGGAGGGACACGCCGTCGGTGTCGGGCATCCAGATGTCGAGCAGCACCAGGTCATACGTGCCGGCAAGGCGGGCGCTGCGTGCCTGCGTGGCATTCTCGGCGAGGTCTACGCTGTGTCCCTCGTCGTTCAGGATTTCCGACAACAGATCCCGGATACCCAGTTCGTCGTCCACCACCAGAATGTTTGCCATGTGTTCAGTGCGCTCTTGCTGCCTATGCGGCGGTGTTGTCAATGCGCAACCGCCAGCCCAGGGGCGAATGATAGCGACACTTGGGCGCCCATCACCACGCCGTTTTCAATGCGATTGGCCAGGTCGATACGGGCGCCATGCTCGTCGGCGATTTTCTTGACGACCGCCAAGCCCAGGCCTGTTCCGCGGGGCTTGGTGGTCACGTAGGGCTCGAAGGCGCGTTGCAGGATGTGCGCCGGGAATCCCTGCCCGCAATCCGAGACGGCAAGACGCACGCGCTGCGACGATCCGCTCCAGCGCGTGGCGATGCGCACAGGCCGGGGCGGCTTGCCGCCCTGTTCCGCTGCCTGCTGCGTGGCATCCTGCGCGTTCTGCAGGAGGTTGTGCACCACTTGGCGCAGTTGCTGTGCGTCGCCGGCGATGGACGGGCACTGGGGGTCGAGTTCCGCCTCGACCGGCACGGTGGCATTTTCCGCGCCATAGAGTTGCAGCACGTCGGCCACCAGGGCGTTGAGATCCAGCGGGTGCAACTCCGCCGCCGGCAGGCGCGCGTAATCGCGGAATTCGTTGACCAGGCGCTTCATGGCATCCACTTGGTCCACTATGGTCTTGACGGATTTGGCGAGCATGGCCTGCTCGGCCTCGGGCAGCTTGCCGTCGAGCTTGAATGCAAGGCGCTCGGCCGAGAGCTGGATGGGGGTGAGCGGGTTCTTGATTTCGTGCGCCAGGCGGCGTGCCACCTCGCCCCAGGCCTGGGCGCGCTGGGCGGAGACGATTTCGGAGATGTCGTCGAACACCAGCAGCCGTGCGTCGTCGGGCAGCTCGGCGCCGCGGGCCACGAGGCTGGTGCCCTGCGCCGCGACGCCGCCACCCGCGCCGTGCAGCTCGAACGGGTGTTGCCAGTGGTCGAGGCTGTGCTGGTCACGGTCGAGCTGGAAGGTGTCGAACTGCCGCTGCACCGCTGCGGCGAAGTCCGCCAGGCCCGGCACGTCCGCCAGTGCGCGGCCTTCGTAGGCGGCCAGCGGTGCGCGCAGGATGCGCGTGGCGCCTGGGTTGGAGGAGCGGATGACGCCCTGCGCGTCGAGCACGATGACGCCGGCCGTCAGGTTGTCCAGGATGGTCTGCAGGCGGCCGCGCGCGTCGTCGAGTGCGCCCATGCTTTGCAGCGCGGCAGCTCGTGCATCCGCCAGCTGCTGGGTCATGAGCGCGAACGAGCGCGTGAGGCCGCCCAGCTCGTCGCGGCTTTGCAGCGCGGCCTTCGGCGCCAGGTTGCCCGCGGCGACCTCGCGCACGCCATCGGCCAGCACCAGCAGCGGCCGCGCGATCTGGTGGCCCAGCAGCACGGCAAGCAGCACGGCGCCGAACACGGCCAGGAACAGCGCCAGGGTCAGCGTGCCGATGTACATGCGCCGCAGGCCGCCGCGTGCCAGCGCACGCTCCTGGTATTCGCGGTTGGCCTCCTGCACGGCGATGGCGTTGGCGACCAGCGCCTGCGGCAGGGGCAGCGTGGCCTGCAGGAAGCGCGGCTCGGCCAGCAGGCCCACGCCCGGACTTTGCACCACGACCAGGGCGCGCACCCGCGCGTTGTCCGCGGCCTGCGGGTCGGTGATGTCGTCCAGCCCCTCGATCTGGAACGTGGCGCGCTGCTGGCGCGCGTTGCGGAACTGCTGGATACCAGGACGTTCGGGGTTCAGGCTGAAGCGGGATTGGCCCGCGCTGGCCAGGGGCTGGCCCGACGCGCTCCAGAGCACGAGGTCGGTGGCGCCGAGCTGGTCGCGCATGCGCTCGAGCACCAGCCCCGCGGCCGCGTCCGGCACCTGGGCGAGCTGGCTGCTGGCAGTGCGTGTCTTGGAGGCGAGGTCGCCGGCGATGGTGTCCAGCGTGACACGCGCCAGGCTCACGCCCGCCGAGAGCGCGCCCTCCACCCGCACGTCGAACCAGCTTTCGATGGAGCGCGACACGAACTGGTAGGAAACCACATAGATCAGCAGCCCCGGCACTACGCCAACCAGGCCGAAGATGCCCGCCAGCTTGACGAGCAGACGACTGCCGAAGCGCCCGCGCTTGAGGCGCACGCCCAAACGCACCGCGCCCCAGACCAGCACCGTGAACAGCACCAGCGCCACCAGCACGTTCACGCCCAGCAGCCAGGTGAAGTTGCGCTCGTACAGGGCCCGGTTGTTGGTGGCCTGGGTGAGCAGGAACAGCAGCACCAGGCCGATGGCGCACATCAACCCCACGCCCATACCCAGCGCCCAGCGCACGGCACGGGTGCGGCTGGCGGCCCTGCGCGCGGAGCCGGCGGGGCGATGTTCGTCTGCGTTCATTGCGCGCCTTCCGCCGTGCGTTCCAGCGCAGGCGCGCGCATGCTGCGCGCGAGTTGCAGCGTCCAGCCGGACCGGCCTACGGCGCCGATCTGCATGGGGCGCGGCAGCTGCGACATGTCCAGCCGGAACTGGAAGTTCACCAGGTAGGACGCATCGTCGTCGAGCACCCCCTCGTCGGCGATCTTCCAGCGTGCGATGCGCTGCATGGCCGAGAGCGCCTCGGACAGCTCCTCGAAGTTCTGCCCGAGCGACACGCCAAGGCCGCTGGCGGAAAACGGCGTGGACGATTGCGCCAGCCGCCAGCGGCGCGTGAGCGGCTGGTAGCTCAGGCGCAGGTAGCGGGCCGCACGCGCCACGACCTTGTCGGACCAGTACCAGCGTTGGCGCAGCACCTCGGCCTCGGTCACGAAGTACATGGAGATGCCTTTGTAGAGCGCGTCCTCCACCAGGTTCGGCAGCTCCAGGGGCAGCGCGGCCGTGAGGAACAGGCCCTCGGCCGTGTGTTCGAGCTGCATGTCGGCAATGTCCCCATGGACTTGCGCCCGCACGGGCGGCGCCAGGAAGACCAGCAGGGCCGCCAGGCAGAGCAGCAAGGCCGGCACCCATCGGCGCCGGCGTGCGCCCCCCTCAGGCGGCCTTGTGCAGCAGTGCGTAGAAGAAACCGTCGTGCTCACCCGCAGCATTGTCCCCAAGCGCACCTGCCTTGTCCGGATTGGCGGGCAATAAATGGCCCGGAGAAGGTGCCAGGTGCGCATCGGTGTTGTGCGCAAGAAACGCCTGAACCTGCTCCTGCCCCTCGGCGCGGAACACGGAACAGGTGCAATAGAGCAGCCGCCCGCCGGGCTTGAGCAGGGGCCAGAGCGCGCCCAGCAGCCGCGCCTGCAGCACGGCGAGCTGGGCGACGTCGCTCTCGCGCCGCAGCCAGCGCACGTCCGGATGGCGGCGCACGATGCCCGAGGCGGTGCAGGGCGCATCGAGCAGGATGGCGTCGAACAGCTGGCCGTCCCACCAGTCTGCGGGCACGCCCGCGTCGGCCACGCGCACGTCGGCCTGCAGCCGCAGGCGGCGCAGGGTGTCGTGGATGCGGGCGGCACGGGCGGCGTCCATTTCGAGCGCCGTGACCTGCCAGGGCGCACCCAGGGCCTGCGCCCACTCCAGCAGATGGGCCGTCTTGCCGCCGGGCGCGGCGCAGGCGTCGAGCAGGCGCAGGGGCTGGCGCGCATCCAGCCCTTGAGCAGCAAGGGCGCGGCCATCTGCGCGGCGGCGTCTTGCACGGAGACCACGCCGTCGGCAAAGCCCGGCAGTTGCGCCACGGGCAGGGGCCGGCGCAGCACCACGCCGCTGTCGCCGGCCGGATAAGCTTCCATATTGATAGCTGCCAGCGCTTGACAGTATTGCGCTGGAGTGCTTTTTGACTTGGAAACACGCAGCGCCATGGGTGCCTGCGCGTTGTTGGCCTGCAGAATCTGCTGCCACTGCCGGGGGTGGTCGCGGCGCAGGCGGGCGATCCACCAGGCCGGGTGGTTCCATAGGGCCACTTCGTCGCGGTCGGTGGCAGCCACCAGTGCGTCGCGCTCACGCAGGAAGCGCCGCAGGCAGGCGTTGACGAAGCCGGCCTGGGCGCGGGTGGCCGGGCTGCGCTTGGCGGCCTCGACGGCTTGGCTGACCAGCGTGAACGGTGCATAGGGCGCCTGCTCCGGGTTCCAGGCCAGGGCCAGCGCAGTGCACAGAAGCGCGTCCACGCGGGCCGGGGGCTGGCGCGGCGCCAGCACTCGGCGCAGGGCCTGTGCGCGGCCCAGGTGGCGCAGCGCCTGGAACAACAGGGCCTGCACGCCGGGGCGCAGAGCGGCATCCACAGTGTCCAGTGCCGCCGTTCCGGACTGGCCGGATCGCACGGCCTGCAGGGCCGCGGCCGTGGCGTCGAGCAGCACCCACAGCGCTGGCGCTGGCGTTGGAGAGGGAGAAGCGGTCACAGCGGTTGCGCCTTCTTGAAGCCGAACAGCCACGCCAGCAGGCTGGCCGGGAACTGCGCGATGCCCTGGTTGTACTGCGCCACGGCCGTGTTGAACTGCTCCAGCGCCGTGGCGCTCTGCAGGGCCAGTTGTTCGCGCTGGCGGATCCAGGGCGCAAGGGCGTCGGGCACATCGGGAGCGGCGGCTTCGCGCACCACGGCCTGCCAGGCGGCCTCCAGTACGTGGACGCCCGCAGACAGGGCGGCGGCGGCTTCGGCATCCAGCGGCCGGGCTCGCGCCACGGCCAGCGAGGCGCCGAACTGCGTGGTGGCCGCGCCCAGGGCCGCATGCGTGTCGGCCCCCGGCGCACGCGGCCCCTCCACGGCGCCGCGCGCCGCCTGGTATTCGCCCATCAGCGCGATCAGCCGCACCATATAGGTGTCCAGGCCGCCGAAAGCCTGCAGCGCAGCCGAACGCAGGCGGATGAGCCGGTTGTAGGCGCCCACCGCCCAGAACAGCAGCAGTGCCAGCAGGAGCCAGGTGGTCACCATTTCACGAATCCAAAATAAAGAAGCTCCCGCTTCGCCGGTAGGGCGCAACGGGAGCGTTCAGGCGCCCGTACTGGCAAGCAGCACGGGTGGCATGGCAGGCTTAGTCGGCGGCCGCGTCGGCACCGCTGCCGTCGATCTCGGCCGTGGCATCGTCCGCGCCCACGCCCGCCAGTTCGGCGGCTTCGGCATCGGCGATGGCGCGGCGCTCGGCCTCGTCCATGGCGTCCTTGGCCTTGCGCGCCTGGTGGTAGGCCAGGCCCGTGCCGGCGGGGATCAGGCGGCCGACGATGACGTTCTCCTTCAGGCCGCGCAGCTCGTCGCGCTTGCCCATGATGGCAGCCTCGGTGAGCACGCGGGTCGTTTCCTGGAACGACGCGGCGGAGATGAACGAATCGGTGGACAGCGACGCCTTGGTGATGCCCAGCAGCACGTTGGAGTACGTGGCCGGGATCTTGCCCTCGGACTGCAGCGCCTCGTTGGTGTTGAGGATCTCCGAGCGCTCGACCTGCTCGCCGGCGATGTAGGTGGACTCGCCCGGGTTCTCGACCACGACGCGGCGCAGCATCTGGCGCACGATCACCTCGATGTGCTTGTCGTTGATCTTCACACCCTGCAGGCGGTACACGTCCTGCACCTCGTCGACGATGTAGCGCGAGAGCTCCTCGATGCCCAGCAGGCGCAGGATGTCCTGCGGGTCGGCCGGGCCGTCGACGATCAGCTCGCCCTTGTTGACGACCTGGCCTTCGTGCACCAGCACGTTCTTTTCCTTGGGCACGAGTTCGTCCCACACCTTGCCGTCCGGGTCGGTGATCTGCAGGCGCACCTTGCCCTTGGTCTCCTTGCCGAACGACACGGTGCCGGTGATCTCGGCCAGCATGCCCTTGTCCTTGGGGCTGCGGGCTTCGAACAGCTCGGCCACGCGCGGCAGACCGCCCGTGATGTCGCGGGTCTTCTGGCCTTCGACGGGGATGCGGGCCAGCACTTCGCCAGGGCCCACTTCCTGGCCGTCGCGCACCTGGATCAGCGCGCCCACCTGGAAGCCGATGGTCACCGAGTGGTCGGTGCCGGGGATCTTCACTTCCTGGCCCTGTGCGTCGATCAGCTTGACCTGCGGGCGCACCACCTTGGCGGAGCCGCGGCGCTTGGGGTCGATCACGACCAGCGTGGACAGACCCGTGACCTCGTCCACCTGCTTGGCGACCGTGAGGCCTTCCTCGACGTTCTCGAACTTCACCTGGCCGGCGAATTCCGTGATGATGGGTCGCGTCAGCGGGTCCCAGTTGGCGAGGATGGTGCCGGCCTTGATCTGCTGGTCGGCCTTCACCGTCAGCGTCGCGCCGTAGGGCACCTTGTGGCGCTCGCGCTCGCGGCCGTGCTCGTCGTGGATGACGATCTCGCCGGAACGCGCGATCACCACCAGCTCGCCCTTGGTGTTGGTCACGTAGCGCATCGTGGCATTGAAGCCGATGATGCCGTTGGACTTGGCTTCCACGCTCGATGCCACGGCCGCACGCGATGCCGCGCCGCCGATGTGGAACGTGCGCATGGTCAGCTGCGTGCCGGGCTCGCCGATGGACTGTGCGGCGATCACGCCCACGGCCTCGCCGAGGTTGATCAGGCCGCCGCGGCCCAGGTCGCGGCCGTAGCACTTGGCGCACAGGCCGAAGCGGGTCTCGCAGGTCAGCGCGGTGCGCACCTTGACCTCATCCACGCCGACGGCTTCCATGCCCTCGATCGTGTCCTCGTCCAGCAGCGTGCCGGCGGCCACGACCACCGAGCGGTTCTCGGGGTGCAGCACGTCCTCGGCTGCCACGCGGCCCAGGATACGGTCGCGCAGCGACTCGATCACCTCGCCGCCCTCGACGATGGCGCGCATCAGCGAGCCGTTGGAGGTGCCGCAGTCTTCCTCGGTCACGACCAGGTCCTGCGTCACGTCCACCAGGCGGCGCGTGAGGTAGCCGGAGTTCGCGGTCTTCAGCGCCGTGTCGGCCAGGCCCTTGCGGGCGCCGTGGGTGGAGATGAAGTACTGCAGCACGTTCAGCCCCTCGCGGAAGTTCGCGGTGATGGGCGTCTCGATGATGGAGCCGTCGGGCTTGGCCATCAGGCCGCGCATGCCGGCGAGCTGGCGGATCTGCGCCGCGCTACCGCGCGCGCCGGAGTCGGCCATCATGTAGATGGAGTTGAACGACTCCTGGTCCACCTGCTTGCCATGGCGGTCCTCGGTCTTCTGGACCTTGAGCTGGTCCATCATCACCTTGGACACGTCGTCGCCCGCCTTGCCCCAGATGTCCACCACCTTGTTGTAGCGCTCGCCCGACGTGACCAGGCCGGAGACGTACTGCTGCTCGATCTCCTTCACCTCGGCCTCGGCGCGGGCCAGGATCTCGGCCTTCTGCGGCGGCACCAGCATGTCGTCGATCGCCACGGAGAAGCCCGCGTGCGTTGCCAGCCGGAAGCCGTTTTGCAGCAGCTTGTCGGCGAACACCACGGTTTCCTTCAGGCCGCAGCGGCGGAAGCTGGCATTGATGAGCTTGGAGATTTCCTTCTTCTTGAGCGCCTTGTTCAGGTTCGAGAAGGCCAGCCCCTTGGGCAGGATCTCGGACAGCAGCGCGCGGCCCACGGTGGTTTCGACGAGCGCGGTCTCAGGCTCGAACTCGCCCGTGTCCTTGTCCCTGTTCCACTCGGTCAGACGCACGTTGATCTTGGCGTGCAGCTCCACCTGGCCCGCGTCGAGCGCGCGCTGGACTTCACCGATGTCGGCGAACACCATGCCCTCGCCCTTGCCGTTGATCTTGTCGCGGGTGGCGTGGTAGAGGCCCAGCACCACGTCCTGCGAAGGCACGATGGAGGGCTCGCCCGAAGCGGGGAACAGCACGTTGTTCGATGCCAGCATCAGCGTGCGCGCTTCGAGCTGCGCCTCCACCGACAGCGGCACGTGCACGGCCATCTGGTCGCCGTCGAAGTCGGCGTTGAACGCCGCGCAGACCAGCGGGTGCAGCTGGATGGCCTTGCCTTCGATCAGGATCGGCTCGAAGGCCTGGATGCCCAGGCGGTGCAGCGTGGGAGCGCGGTTCAGCATGACCGGATGCTCCTTGATGACCTCTTCGAGGATGTCCCACACCACGGGCGTGCCGGCTTCCACTTCCTTCTTGGCGGCCTTGATGGTCGTGGCGATGCCCATCTGCTCCAGGCGGGAGAAGATGAACGGCTTGAACAGCTCCAGCGCCATCAGCTTGGGCAGGCCGCACTGGTGCAGCTTGAGCGTCGGGCCCACGGTGATGACCGAGCGGCCCGAGTAGTCCACGCGCTTGCCCAGCAGGTTCTGGCGGAAGCGGCCGGACTTGCCCTTGATCATGTCGGCCAGGGACTTCAGCGCGCGCTTGTTGGCGCCCGTCATGGCCTTGCCGCGGCGGCCGTTGTCCAGCAGGCTGTCCACGGCTTCCTGCAGCATGCGCTTCTCGTTGCGCGCGATGATCTCGGGCGCCTTCAGCTCCAGCAGGCGGCGCAGGCGCGAGTTGCGGTTGATGACGCGGCGGTACAGGTCGTTGAGGTCCGACGTGGCGAAGCGCCCGCCGTCCAGCGGCACCAGCGGACGCAGGTCCGGCGGCAGCACGGGCAGCACGTCCAGGATCATCCACTCGGGCTTGATGCCGGACTTCTTGAACGCTTCGAGCACCTTCAGGCGCTTGGCATTCTTCTTGACCTTGACCTCGGAGCCGGTCAGGTCGCCGCGCAGCTTCTCGATCTCCAGCTCGATGTCGATGGACTCCAGCAGGTCCTTGATGCCCTCGGCGCCCATCTTGGCGACGAACTCGTCACCGTACTCCTTGCGCTTGGCGTCGTAGTCGTCCTCGCTCATGATGCCGAACTTCTTCAGCGGGGTCATGCCGGGGTCGGTGACCACGTAGGCCTCGAAGTACAGCACGCGCTCGATGTCGCGCAGCGTCATGTCGAGCACCAGGCCCAGGCGGGAGGGCAGCGACTTCAGGAACCAGATGTGCGCGCAGGGCGCGGCCAGGTCGATGTGGCCCATGCGCTCGCGGCGCACCTTGGTCTGCGTGACTTCCACGCCGCACTTCTCGCAGATCACGCCGCGGTGCTTCAGGCGCTTGTACTTGCCGCACAGGCACTCGTAGTCCTTGATGGGGCCAAAGATCTTGGCGCAGAACAGGCCGTCGCGTTCGGGCTTGAACGTGCGGTAGTTGATCGTCTCGGGCTTCTTCACCTCGCCGAAGGACCACGAGCGGATCTTCTCGGGCGAGGCCATGCCGATCTTGATGGCATCGAAGTGCTCGTCGGGCGTGAATTGCTTGAACAGGTCGAGTAGCGATTTCATGTGACTCTTTCCTTTTCGTCAAATTTCATAGCTGGTTGCGCTTGCCAGCATTGGTCTTGAGCGCGAAAATGCCCTCAAACCCTTGCCAGCCAAGCGCAAGCAGCTCACTTTTTTTAAGAACGCTCCAGTTCGATGTCCAGGCCCAGGGAACGGATTTCCTTGACCAGCACATTGAACGATTCCGGCATGCCGGCTTCGATGGCGTGTTCGCCCTTGACGATGTTCTCGTACACCTTGGTACGGCCCTGCACGTCGTCGGACTTCACGGTCAGCATTTCCTGCAGCACGTAGGCGGCGCCGTAGGCCTCCAGCGCCCACACTTCCATCTCGCCGAAACGCTGGCCGCCGAACTGGGCCTTGCCGCCCAGCGGCTGCTGCGTGACGAGCGAGTACGGACCCGTGGAGCGGGCGTGCATCTTGTCGTCCACCAGGTGGTGCAGCTTCAGGTAGTGCATGTAGCCGATGGTCGTCGGGCGCTCGAACTGCTCGCCCGTGCGGCCGTCGTACAGGTAGGCCTGCGTGCGCGTGGGCGTCAGGCCCTTGCGCTCGGCTATGTCGTCCGGATAGGCCAGTTTGAGCATGTCCTTGATCTCGGCCTCGGAAGCGCCGTCGAACACGGGCGATGCGAAGGGCACGCCCGTGGTCAGCTCGCGCGCCATGGCAACCACTTCCTCGTCGCTCAGCAGCGACAGGTCTTCCTTGCGGCCGCGGGAGTTGTAGACCTCTTCGAGGAACTTGCGCATCTCGGCCGCCTTGGCCTCGCGCTGCAGCATGTCGCCGATGCGCTGGCCCAGGCCCTTGCCGGCCCAGCCCAGGTGGACTTCAAGCACCTGGCCGATATTCATGCGCGAGGGCACGCCCAGCGGGTTGAGCACGATATCGGCGGGGGTGCCGTCGGCCATGTAAGGCATGTCCTCGACCGGGACGATCTTGGACACCACACCCTTATTACCGTGGCGGCCGGCCATCTTGTCGCCGGGCTGCAGGCGGCGCTTGACGGCCAGGTACACCTTGACCATCTTCAGCACGCCCGCGGGCAGCTCGTCGCCTTGCGTGAGCTTCTTGCGCTTTTCCTCGAAAGCCAGGTCGAACTCATGGCGCGTCTGCTCCATGGCGTTCTTCATGGATTCGAGCTGCGTCGCCACCTCTTCCTCAGCGGGGCGGATGTCGAACCAGTGGAACTTCTCCACGCTGGAGAGGTAGGCCTTGTCGATCTTCGTGCCCTTGGCGAGCTTCTGCGGGCCGCCGTTGGCCACGCGGCCGTTGAGCAGCTTCTCGATACGGTCGAAGGCGTCGGCCTCGACGATGCGCAGCTGGTCGTTCAGGTCCAGGCGGAAGCGCTTGAGCTCATCGTCGATGATCTGCTGAGCGCGCTTGTCGCGCTGGATGCCTTCGCGGGTGAACACCTGCACGTCGATCACGGTGCCCGACGAGCCCTGGTCCACGCGCAGCGAGGTGTCCTTCACGTCCGAAGCCTTCTCGCCGAAGATGGCGCGCAGCAGCTTCTCTTCGGGCGTGAGCGTGGTCTCGCCCTTGGGCGTGACCTTGCCGACCAGCGTGTCGCCGGGCTGCACTTCGGCGCCCACGTAGATGATGCCGGACTCGTCCAGGCGGTTCAGTTGCTGTTCTGACAGGTTCGGGATGTCGCGCGTGATTTCCTCGGCGCCCAGCTTGGTGTCGCGGGCCATCACCACCAGTTCCTCGATATGGATCGAGGTGTAGCGGTCTTCGGCCACCACGCGCTCGCTGATCAGGATCGAGTCCTCGAAGTTGTAGCCGTTCCAGGGCATGAACGCGATCAGCATGTTCTGGCCGATGGCGATCTCGCCCAGGTCGGTCGATGCGCCGTCGGCGATCACGTCGCCCTTGGCCAGCACGTCGCCCTTCTTGACGATGGGACGCTGGTGGATGTTGGTGTTCTGGTTGGAACGCTGGTACTTGATGAGGTTGTAGATGTCCACACCCACCTCGCCGGCCACAGCTTCCTTGTCGTGCACGCGCACCACGATGCGGGTCGCGTCCACGTAGTCCACCACGCCGCCGCGCTTGGCCGTCACCACGGTGCCGGAGTCCACGGCCGCCACGCGCTCGATGCCCGTGCCCACCATGGGCTTCTCGGGGCGCAGCACGGGCACGGCCTGGCGCGACATGTTGGCGCCCATCAGCGCGCGGTTCGCGTCGTCGTGCTCCAGGAAGGGCACGAGCGATGCGGCCACCGACACGATCTGCGCGGGCGACACGTCCATGTACTGCACGCGGTCGGCGGAGACGAGCGTGGAGTCGCCCTTCTCGCGTGCCGACACCAGGTCGCCCGTGAGGCGGCCCTCGGCATCCAGCGTGGCGTTGGCCTGGGCGATGATGTACTTGCCTTCCTCGATGGCCGACAGGTAGTCGATCTCCATCGTCACCTTGCCGTCCACCACGCGGCGATACGGCGTCTCGATGAAACCGTATTCGTTCAGGCGCGCGTACAGGGCCAGCGAGTTGATCAGGCCGATGTTCGGGCCTTCGGGCGTTTCGATCGGGCAGACACGGCCATAGTGCGTGACGTGCACGTCGCGCACCTCGAAGCCGGCGCGCTCGCGCGTCAGACCGCCCGGGCCCAGCGCGGAGACGCGGCGCTTGTGCGTGATCTCGGCCAGCGGGTTGGTCTGGTCCATGAACTGCGAGAGCTGGGACGCGCCGAAGAACTCCTTCAGGGCCGCGGAAATCGGCTTGGAGTTGATCAGGTCGTGCGGCATCAGCGGCTCTTGCTCGGCCTGGCCCAGGCGCTCCTTCACGGCCTTCTCGATACGTGCGAGACCGGTGCGGTACTGGTTCTCGGCCAGCTCGCCCACGCAGCGCACGCGGCGGTTGCCCAGGTGGTCAATGTCGTCCACTTCGCCGTTGCCGTTGCGCAGGTCCACCAGGATCTTGACCACGGCCAGGATGTCCTCGTTGGACAGCACCATGGGGCCGGTGGATTCGTCGCGGCCGATCTTGGCGTTGAACTTCATGCGGCCGACGCGCGACAGGTCGTAGGTGTCGGGGTTGTAGAACAGGCGCTGGAACAGGGCCTGCACCGCATCTTCGGTCGGCGGCTCGCCGGGGCGCATCATGCGGTAGATGGCCACGCGGGCGGCGAACTCGTCCACCGTTTCGTCGATGCGCAGGGTCTGCGACATGTAGGCGCCCTGGTCGAGTTCGTTGGTGTAGATGACCTGCAGGTCCTGCACGCCGGCGGCGCGCAGCTTCTTGAGCAGTGCCTCGGTCAGCTCGTCGTTGGCCTTGGCCAGGATTTCGCCCGTGTCGGAATCGACGATGTTGCGGGCCACCACGCGGCCGATGAGAAAGTCCTCGGGCACGCTGATGTGCGTGGTGCCGGACTGTTCCAGTTCGCGCGTGTGGCGGGCCGTGACGCGCTTGTCCTTGGCCACGATGACCTTGCCCGACTTGTCGGTGATGTCGAAGCGGGCCACCTCACCGCGCAGGCGCTCGGGCACGAACTCCAGCTGCGCGCCGCTGTCCATCAGGCGGAAGTTGTCGTTGACGAAGAAGTTCGCCAGGATCGACTCGGGGTTCAGGCCGATGGCCTTGAGCAAAATCGTCACCGGCATCTTGCGGCGGCGGTCGACGCGGAAGTACAGGATGTCCTTCGGGTCGAATTCGAAATCGAGCCACGAGCCGCGGTAGGGAATGATGCGGGCGCTGAACAGCAGTTTGCCCGAGCTGTGCGTCTTGCCCTTGTCGTGCTCGAAGAACACGCCGGGCGAACGGTGCAGCTGCGAGACGATCACGCGCTCGGTACCGTTGATGATGAACGAGCCCTTGTCGGTCATCAGGGGCACCTCGCCCATGTAGACCTCCTGCTCCTTCACTTCCTTGACCACCTTGGATTGCGAGGTCGAGGACTCACGGTCGTAGATGATGAGCTGCACCTTGGCGCGCACGGCCGAGGCGAAGGTCAAGCCGCGCGTCTGGCACTCACGCACGTCGAACGCGGGCCTGGCCAGGTTGTACTCGACGAACTTCATCTCCACGAAGCCGTTGTGCGAGACGATGGGAAACGCGGAGTTGAAGGCGGCCTGCAGTCCCTCGATGGAACGCTTCTGGGGCGGTGTTTCAGCCTGCAGGAAGGCGGTGTAGGCATCCTTCTGCATTTGCAGCAGATAGGGAACCGTGAGCACGCTGTCGCGGCTGCCGAAACTCTTGCGGATCCGCTTGCGTTCGGTGTAGCTGTACGTGGATGTTTGGGCCATGAGATCTCCGGGCAAAGACATGACAATGGGGTCTTCGACGATTGCCCCACAAGGAAGCCACCTTGCGGGCTTGGCGGTTGGCCACTACCAACCATGGCGGACGGCGATGCGTTGCACATCGCCCGGACCAAGGCGTCTTCCGCGGTCGGAATGGGTCAGAAGACACTAGAAAACAGCCCCAAGGCCGCTTTCTGGTGTGCTCTGGAATATCGATTCCATAAGCACCAAAGGCTGGAGGCCTTTCGCAAGACCTCCAGCCCGGCAGGACCAGCCTGATTACTTGAGCTCGGCCTTGGCGCCTGCGTCCACCAGCTTCTTGACAGCGGCTTCGGCGTCGGCCTTGGGCAGGGCTTCCTTGACGTTCTTGGGAGCGCCGTCCACCAGGTCCTTGGCTTCCTTGAGGCCCAGGCCGGTGATTTCGCGCACTGCCTTGATGACGGCAACCTTGTTGGCGCCGGCTTCGGTCAGCACCACGTTGAATTCGGTCTTTTCTTCGGCAGCAGCAGCGCCGCCGCCGGCAGCGCCGCCAGCAGCGGGAGCGGCCATGGCGGCAGCGCTCACACCAAACTTCTCTTCAATGGCCTTCACCAGGTCATTGAGTTCCAGGACCGTCATGCTGTCCAGTGCGGTCAAGAATGCGTCTTTATCGAATGCCATTTTGATTTCCTAACAATTGGTTTTAAGAGGGGACGTCTGCGTGCGCTATTTAAGCGGCAGCAGGTTCGCCTTCGCCTTTCTTGGTCGCCAGGGCGCCCAGCACCACGGCGGTGCGGGAGATCGGCGACATCAGCAAGCCACACAGCTGAGCCAGCAGCACTTCCTTGGAAGGGATGTTGGCCAGTTGCTTCACGCCGTTCACGTCCAGGGCCTTGCCGCCGAAAGCGCCGCCGCGAATCACCAGCTTGTCGTTGGTCTTCGCGAAATCGGCCACCACCTTGGCGGCGGCCACAGCGTCTTCGGAGAAGCCGTAGATCAGAGGACCGGTCATCTGGTCGGCCACCACGTCGAACTGGCTACCTGCCACAGCACGGCGCGCCAGGGTGTTCTTCAGAACACTCAGGCTCACACCCTTGCTGCGTGCATCCACGCGCAGTTTGGTCATGTCGGCCACCGTGATGCCACGGTATTCCGCGATCACGAGCGTTTGAGCTTTAGCGGCGAGGCTGGTCACTTCATTGATGACCGCTTCTTTCTCACTGCGATTAAGACTCAAGGTCTACTCCTTCATATGCGCTACCCCAGGACAAGTCCTTTCGTGCGCGCTCTTGGTTTGCAGCGACCAACTGTTTCGGAACTTCCATTCCATCAGCAGCGGGATCGCCATCTGCGTTGGCTCCAGCGGATTTAAGGACACTCCTCCTGCCCGCCAACGGTCTTGGATGGCCCGGCGCATCGCTGCGCCGGCCCACCACCGAAGCACCCTTATGGGTACTTCAAGATCTCATGCCATCACGCCGAGATGGATTGGGTGTCCACGCGCACGCCCAGGCCCATGGTCGACGACACCGCCACCTTGCGCAGGTACACACCCTTGCTGGTCGCGGGCTTTGCCTTGTTCAGCGCTTCGATCAGTGCCGCCAGGTTGCCCTGCAGCTTGTCGTTGTCGAACGAGCGGCGGCCGATCGTGCTGTGGATGATGCCGGCCTTGTCCACGCGGAACTGCACCTGACCTGCCTTGGCGTTCTTCACGGCCGTCGCCACGTCGGGCGTCACGGTGCCAACCTTGGGGTTGGGCATCAGGCCGCGCGGGCCCAGGATCTGGCCCAGCGTGCCCACCACGCGCATGGCATCCGGCGCGGCGATAACCACATCGAAAGGCATGTCGCCAGCCTTCACCTGGGCAGCCAGGTCATCCATGCCAACCACGTCTGCACCAGCAGCCTTGGCTTCTTCAGCCTTGGCACCTTGAGCGAACACAGCGACGCGGGTGGTCTTGCCGGTGCCATTGGGCAGCACCACAGCGCCACGCACCACTTGGTCGGACTTCTTGGCGTCCACGCCGAGCTGCACCGCCACGTCGATGGACTCGTCGAACTTGGCCGTCGCAGCTTCCTTCACCAGGGCCAGTGCCTCGGGGAAGGGATACAGCTTGGTGCTGTCGACCTTGCCCTGCAGGGCCTTTTGCTTCTTGGTCAGCTTAGCCATTTACAGACCCTCCACCGTCACGCCCATGGAACGGGCGGAGCCGGCCAGCGTGCGCACTGCGGCGTCCACGCTGGCAGCGTTCATGTCCTTCATCTTGGTCTTGGCGATTTCCTCCAGCTGGGCACGGGAGATCTTGCCGACCTTGGTGCTCATCGCATTGGACGAGCCCTTCTCCAGCTTGATGGCCTTCTTGATCAGCGTCGTCGCAGGCGGCGTCTTGATGATGAAGGTGAAGCTCTTGTCCGCGAAAGCCGTGATGACCACGGGCAGCGGCAGGCCAGGTTCCACACCCTGGGTCTGGGCGTTGAAAGCCTTGCAGAACTCCATGATGTTGAGGCCACGCTGGCCCAGTGCCGGACCGATCGGGGGGACGGATTGGCCTTACCAGCTGGCACTTGCAGCTTGATGAAGCCGACGATTTTCTTCGCCATGGTTGCTCCTTACGGGTACAGCGCCCAGCCTTGCAGCCAAGCTCCCCGGGGTTTATCGACTCTTGATAATTCAGCGCCGCACCGAGCCGGACAAGTGCGGGCGCAAATTTTGCAGTAGAGGCTCAGGTCTTCTCGACCTGGCTGAATTCAAGCTCCACCGGGGTGGAACGGCCAAAGATCATGACCGACACACGCAGGCGGCTCTTCTCGTAGTTGACTTCTTCCACGGAGCCATTGAAATCCGTGAATGGGCCTTCCTTGACACGCACGAGCTCGCCTACCATGAACTCCACCTTGTGGCGCGGCTTGTCGGTGCCCTGTTCCATCTGGCTCACGATCTTCTGGACTTCCTCTTCGGAAATCGGAGCCGGACGGTTCTTGGCACCGCCCACGAAGCCGGTCACCTTGCTGGTGTGCTTGACCAAGTGCCATGTGTCGTCGTCCATCACCATTTCGACGAACACATAGCCCGGGAAAAGTCTGCGCTCCGTGGTCTTGCGCTGGCCATTCTTCATCTCTACGACCTCTTCGGTCGGTACGAGAATGCGCCCAAACTTCGCCTGCATGCCCGCGCGAGCGATCCGCTCCTGGATGTTGCGCTCCACCGCCTTTTCCATGCCGGAGTAGGCGTGGACGATGTACCAGCGCATATCGGATGCACCCGCCACATCGGCCGGGGGCAGTGCGCTATTCATTTCTACTCCGTCCACCATTACTTCCTCCAGCCCAGAATGAGGTCATACAACACCCATTCCAGCGTTTTGTCCGTCAGCCAGAGAAAGAGCGCCATCACCACCACGAACGCAAACACATACCCCGTCATCTGCAGGGTTTCCTTGCGCGTAGGCCAGACGACCTTCTTCACTTCACGCCATGCATCACGGGCAAAGCCGATGAACTGGCGCCCCTGCTCCGACACCAGGAACACGGCTGCAGCAGCCACCAAGCCGACGATCAACGCCGACCATTGCACCAGCACCCCCTGCTTGCTCAGCAGGTAGAAGCCGGCGACGGATGCAAGAACGAGCGCCACGGCAGCAAACAGCTTTGCCTTGTCCGCGCCGGTGGAAACCGTTTCAACCTGAGAAGTGGCCATATGACGAGAAATCCTGACTTCGATCAGCGCCGCACAAGACGCCGAAGCCCGCCAGAGGCTGGCGGGCTTGCTGTACCACGCTATGTGGCAGGGGCAGTAGGAATCGAACCTACAACCTTCGGTTTTGGAGACCGACGCTCTGCCAATTGAGCTATACCCCTAGATCCCTTGATTACGCAATGATCTTAGCCACGACGCCGGCGCCGACGGTACGGCCGCCTTCACGGATGGCGAAGCGCAGGCCTTCTTCCATGGCGATGGGGTTGATCAGCTTGACGGTGATCGACACGTTGTCGCCGGGCATCACCATTTCCTTGTCCGCGGGCAGCTCGATGGAGCCGGTCACGTCGGTGGTGCGGAAGTAGAACTGGGGACGGTAGTTGTTGAAGAAGGGGGTGTGGCGCCCGCCCTCGTCCTTGGACAGAACGTACACCTCGGCGGTGAAGTGCGTGTGCGGCTTGATGGAGCCGGGCTTGCACAGCACCTGGCCGCGCTCGACGTCTTCGCGCTTGGTGCCGCGCAGCAGCAGGCCCACGTTGTCGCCGGCCTGGCCCTGGTCGAGCAGCTTGCGGAACATTTCCACGCCGGTGACGGTGGTCTTTTGCGTGTCGCGGATGCCGACGATTTCGATTTCTTCGCCGACCTTGATGATGCCGCGCTCGACACGGCCCGTGACCACGGTGCCGCGGCCGGAGATGGAGAACACGTCTTCCACGGGCATCAGGAAGGCGCCGTCGACGGCGCGCTCAGGCGTGGGGATGTAGGTGTCCAGGGCTTCGGCCAGGCGCAGGATGGCGGGTTCGCCCTTGTCGGACTGGTCGCCTTCGAGGGCCAGCTTGGCGGAGCCGCGGATGATGGGGGTGTCGTCGCCGGGGAAGTCGTACTTGTCCAGCAGTTCGCGCACTTCCATTTCGACGAGTTCGAGCAGCTCTTCGTCATCGACCATGTCGCACTTGTTCAGGAACACGATGATGTAGGGCACGCCCACCTGGCGGGCCAGCAGGATGTGCTCGCGCGTCTGGGGCATCGGGCCATCGGCGGCCGAGCACACCAGGATGGCGCCGTCCATCTGGGCGGCACCGGTGATCATGTTCTTGACGTAGTCGGCGTGGCCGGGGCAGTCCACGTGGGCGTAGTGGCGCGAGGCGGTCTCGTACTCGACGTGCGAGGTGTTGATGGTGATGCCGCGGGCCTTTTCTTCGGGGGCGTTGTCGATCTGGTCGTAGCCCTTGGCTTCGCCGCCGAACTTCTTGGCCAGCACCGTGGCGATGGCTGCCGTCAGCGTTGTCTTGCCATGGTCCACGTGACCGATCGTGCCCACGTTCACGTGGGGCTTGGTACGTTCGAACTTACCTTTTGCCATCTTTTCGACTCCGAAAAAATCTACACCAACACGACAAATATTGATGCACCCCTAACGGAGACGCACCCTTGAAATTTGGTGCCCATGGCGGGAATCGGACCCGCGACCTCTCCCTTACCAAGGGAGTGCTCTACCACTGAGCCACATGGGCATGCGGAGCAAAGCTCCTCAATACGCAACAACAAAATTGTGGAGCGGGAGACGGGAATCGAACCCGCGTCATTAGCTTGGAAGGCTAGGGTTCTACCATTGAACTACTCCCGCGAAACCGATGCCTGCGCAAGCGTGATCCAACGCCTTCATCGCTCACAATTCTGGTGGAGGGGACTGGATTCGAACCAGTGTAGGCGTAAGCCAACAGATTTACAGTCTGCCCCCTTTAGCCACTCGGGCACCCCTCCGAAGAATTCATGAGTATAGCAGCTTTTCAGCGCATAAGGAAGAGCTAGCCAACTTTCTTTGCAGTACAAGTCACGCGTCCCCCTGACCCGGCGCGTTCGGGCTGCAGGAGGCCCATGTCCTCGTAAAAGCGCATGGCGCGCGTGGTGAGGTCGAACTCTTTGGCGAGGTCGCTGATGGAGTAGGTGGCCATGGGAGCGGAGCGGGAGGGCATGGAAGGCGTATTGACGTGGACGTCAACGCCGATGCTACAGCACCGATACGCCCCGTAAAGCAAAACGCCCCCCTGCACGTAGGTACAGGGGGGCGGTTTGGGCTGTAAGAGCCTGACGATGACCTACTTTCACACGGGAACCCGCACTATCATCGGCGCGAAGTCGTTTCACTGTCCTGTTCGGGATGGGAAGGAGTGGTACCAACTTGCTATGGTCATCAGGCATAACTTGGTGCTGCTGCGGCGCGATGCCACAGCGGCGAATTCATAGAGTCGACTCTTTAACTTGATTGCGTGCTTGGCATAACTAGTCATGAACTGCGCCTGTGGATGGGCAGTCAAAGTTATAGGGTCAAGCCGCACGGGCAATTAGTACTGGTTAGCTCAAGCGCTTGCACGCCTTCCACACCCAGCCTATCAACGTCGTGGTCTACAACGACCCTTCAGGGGGCTCGAGGCCCCGGCAGATCTCATCTTGAAACGAGTTTCCCGCTTAGATGCTTTCAGCGGTTATCTCTTCCACACTTAGCTACTCGGCGATGCCACTGGCGTGACAACCGATACACCAGAGGTGTGTCCACTCCGGTCCTCTCGTACTAGGAGCAGGCTTCCTCAAATCTGCAGCGCCCACGGAAGATAGGGACCAAACTGTCTCACGACGTTTTAAACCCAGCTCACGTACCTCTTTAAATGGCGAACAGCCATACCCTTGGGACCGACTACAGCCCCAGGATGAGATGAGCCGACATCGAGGTGCCAAACACCGCCGTCGATATGAACTCTTGGGCGGTATCAGCCTGTTATCCCCAGAGTACCTTTTATCCGTTGAGCGATGGCCCTTCCATACAGAACCACCGGATCACTATGTCCTGCTTTCGCATCTGCTCGACTTGTCAGTCTCGCAGTTAAGCACGCTTATGCCATTGCACTATCGTCACGATGTCCGACCGTAACTAGCGTACCTTCGAACTCCTCCGTTACACTTTGGGAGGAGACCGCCCCAGTCAAACTGCCTACCATGCACTGTCCCCGATCCAGCTAATGGACCTAGGTTAGAACCTCAAACGCACCAGGGTGGTATTTCAACGTTGGCTCCATGAGATCTAGCGACCTCACTTCAAAGCCTCCCACCTATCCTACACAGATCCGTTCAAAGTCCAATACAAAGCTACAGTAAAGGTTCATGGGGTCTTTCCGTCTTTCCGCGGGGAGATTGCATCATCACAAACATTTCAACTTCGCTGAGTCTCAGGAGGAGACAGTGTGGCCATCGTTACGCCATTCGTGCAGGTCGGAACTTACCCGACAAGGAATTTCGCTACCTTAGGACCGTTATAGTTACGGCCGCCGTTTACTGGGACTTCAATCAAGAGCTTGCACCCCATCATTTAATCTTCCAGCACCGGGCAGGCGTCACACCCTATACGTCCACTTTCGTGTTTGCAGAGTGCTGTGTTTTTATTAAACAGTCGCAGCCACCGATTTTTTGCAACCGCTTTGGGCTCCCTTTGTACAAGTTCACCTACTTGCGGCATACCTTCTCCCGAAGTTACGGTATCAATTTGCCGAGTTCCTTCTCCTGAGTTCTCTCAAGCGCCTTAGAATACTCATCTCGCGCACCAGTGTCGGTTTGCGGTACGGTCGTCAATAGCTGAAGCTTAGTGGCTTTTCCTGGAAGCAGGGTATCACTCACTTCGTGTGCAAGCACACTCGTTATCACCCCTCATCTCAGCCCGGCGGATTTGCCTACCGGGCACGACTACAGGCTTGAACCAACATATCCAACAGTTGGCTGAGCTAACCTTCTCCGTCCCCACATCGCACTATTGATCGGTACAGGAATATTGACCTGTTTCCCATCAGCTACGCATCTCTGCCTCGCCTTAGGGGCCGACTCACCCTACGCCGATGAACGTTGCGTAGGAAACCTTGCGCTTACGGCGAGCGGGCTTTTCACCCGCTTTAACGCTACTCATGTCAGCATTCGCACTTCTGATACCTCCAGCATCCATTACCAGACACCTTCACAGGCTTACAGAACGCTCTCCTACCACGCACAGTAAACTGTGCATCCGCAGCTTCGGTAACTGGCTTAGCCCCGTTACATCTTCCGCGCAGGACGACTCGATCAGTGAGCTATTACGCTTTCTTTAAATGATGGCTGCTTCTAAGCCAACATCCTGACTGTTTTAGCCTTCCCACTTCGTTTCCCACTTAGCCAATTTTAGGGACCTTAGCTGGCGGTCTGGGTTGTTTCCCTCTTGAGTCCGGACGTTAGCACCCGGTGCTCTGTCTCCCAAGCTGTACTCTGCAGTATTCGGAGTTTGCCTTGGTTTGGTAAGTCGCCATGACCCCCTAGCCAAAACAGTGCTCTACCCCCGCAGGTAATACTTGAGGCACTACCTAAATAGTTTTCGGAGAGAACCAGCTATTTCCAAGTTTGTTTAGCCTTTCACCCCTATCCACAGCTCATCCGCTAGTTTTGCAACACTAGTCGGTTCGGACCTCCAGTACCTGTTACGGCACCTTCATCCTGGCCATGGATAGATCACTTGGTTTCGGGTCTACACCCAGCGACTGAACGCCCTATTCGGACTCGATTTCTCTACGCCTCCCCTATTCGGTTAAGCTCGCCACTGAATGTAAGTCGCTGACCCATTATACAAAAGGTACGCCGTCACCCCTAAGGGCTCCGACTTTTTGTAAGCATGCGGTTTCAGGATCTATTTCACTCCCCTCCCGGGGTTCTTTTCGCCTTTCCCTCACGGTACTGGTTCACTATCGGTCGATGATGAGTATTTAGCCTTGGAGGATGGTCCCCCCATGTTCAGACAGGGTTTCTCGTGCCCCGCCCTACTTTTCTCTAGCTCAG
>NZ_CP152342.1:900000-4977500 GCF_045291395.1 Acidovorax sp. SDU_ACID1 | reverse complement strand
GGCGTGGCGCCGAACGCCTGGGCCGCCTGGAACACGATGGCCACCGAGCTGGTGAAGCCCACGAGCACGGCGACGAACCCTGCCGTGAACGCAGACAGGCTCAGGTCTTTGAAGAATCGCATGGCGCCCGATTGTGGCAGCTCCCCCGGCCGGGCGCTGGGCACGGGCATTCAAAAAGCATAGCTGCTTGCGCTTGACTGGCAAGCGCTAGAGACCAAAATTGCTCTCAATCAGATTTCCACCTTCGAGCCCAGCTCCACCACCGCATTGCTGGGCAGGTGCAGGAAGGCCGCCACGCCGCTGGCGTTGTGGTGCATCTGCGCGAACAGTTTTTCGCGCCAGGGCGCCATGCCGCTGCCGATGGTGGGCACCACCACGTCGCGCGACAGGAAATAGCTGGTGCTCATGGCGTGCAGCTCGCAGCCGCGGCCCTGCATGAGGCCCAGGGCGCTGGGCAGGTCCAGCTCGTTCTTGAAGCCGTAGTTCACGGTGACCTGCCAGCAGTCTCCGCCCAGCGCCTGCACCTGCAGCCGCTGGTCCAGGCCGATCCAGGGCGTCTCGTGGTAGCGCACGGTCACGAACAGGTTCTGCCGGTGCAGCACCTTGTTGTGCTTGAGGTTGTGCAGCAACGCATTGGGCACGATGCCCGGCTCGGCGCTCAGGAACACGGCCGTGCCGTCCACGCGGACGGGCGGGTGGGCCAGCACCGAGGCCAGGAAGTCCGGCAGGCCGATGGCCTCCTCGCGCAACCGGTCGTTGAGCAGTTCGCGGCCGCGCTTCCAGGTCATCATGAGCGTGAACACCAGCGCGCCGATCAGCAGCGGGAACCAGCCGCCCTGCAGCAGCTTGAGCAGGTTGGAGGAGAAGAACGCCAGGTCCACGACGAAGAAGAACCCGGTGGCCGCCAGGCACAGCGCCAGCGGATAGCCCCATCCGTAGCGGATCACGAAGAAGGTGAGCACGGTGGTGATCAGCATGTCCAGCGTCACCGCGATGCCGTAGGCCGCCGCCAGGTTGCTGCTGGAGCGGAACATGACCACCGCCAGCACGATGGCGACGAACAGGCTCCAGTTGACGAAGGGCAGGTAGATCTGGCCCGTGTCCCGCACGCTGGTGTGCAGGATGTTCAGCCGCGGCAGGTAGCCGAGCTGGATCACCTGCTTGGTGACGCTGAACGCCCCGGTGATGAGCGCCTGCGACGCGATCACCGTGGCCATGGTGGCGAGCAGCACCAGCGGCAGCAGCGCCCAGTCGGGCGCCATCATGAAGAACGGGTTCTTCACCGCGGCCGGATCGGCCAGCAGCAGTGCGCCCTGGCCGAAGTAGTTGACGGTCAGCGCCGGCATGGCCACGCTGAACCAGGCGATGCGGATCGGGCGCTTGCCGAAGTGGCCCAGGTCGGCATACAGCGCCTCGGCGCCGGTGACGCACAGCACCACCGCGCCCAGGATGATGAAGCTGACGCCCGGGTTGTGCCAGATGAAGCCCAGCGCATGGTGCGGACCCAGGGCGCCCAGGATCTCGGGGTGGCCCGCGATGTGGGGCACGGCGAGCAGCGCGATCGACAGGAACCAGGCCAGCATCAGCGGCCCGAAATAGCGCCCGATGCCCGCCGTGCCGCGCTTTTGCACGGCGAATAGCCCGAACAGCACCACCAGCGTGAGCGGGATGACGGCCTTGCGGAAGTGGGGCGACACCACCTCCAGCCCCTCGATGGCCGAGAGCACCGAGATCGCCGGCGTGATCACCCCGTCGCCATAGAAGAGCGAGGTGCCGAAGATGCCCACCACCAGCATGCCGCTGCGCAGCCGCGGATGGCGCTGCTTGAGCGCCTGCGAGGCCAGCGCCAGCATGGCGATCAGCCCGCCTTCGCCATGGTTGTCGGCGCGCAGCACCAGCACCACGTATTTCAGCGAGACGATGACCGTGAGCGTCCAGAACAGGATGGAGAGCACGCCGTAGACGTTGGCGTGCGTGAACGGCACATGCCCGGAGCCGAACACCTCCTTGACCGCGTACAGCACGCTGGTGCCGATATCGCCATAGACGACGCCGATGGCGCCCAGGGTGAGCGCGGCGAGCGATGACTTGGAATGTTGCACTGCAGGTTGCCGGTGCCCGGAGGCATCGGCGGGTCAAGCGGGATCGCCATTGTGCGCCGCGCCTGCGCGGCGTGCATGCCCCCGCCGCCGATGTTGCAACGCAGCAACTGGCGGTCGGCGTCAGTCGTAGACCTCGGCCTCGGGGTCGGTGGCTTCCAGCTCGTAGCTCGCCGCCAGCATGGCCAGGCGAGCGATCACGCCGTACATGTAGAAGCGGTTGGGCGCGCTCGCGCCCGGGCGCGCGCCGGGCTGGGGCAGGCGGGTGCTGTGCTCGAAGGCCAGGGGGACGAAGCTGGCGCCGGGGGCGTTCAGGTTCTCGTCCGTGCCGCGCTCGGCGTGCATGCGGTAGAAGCCGCCGACCACGTAGCGGTCCATCATGTAGACCACCGGCTCGGCCACCGCCTGGTGCACTCGCTCCTGCGTGAGCACGCCTTCCTGCACGATCACGTCGTGCACCACCTGGCCGTCCTTGATGACGGCCATCTTGTTCTTGGTCTTGCGGTTCAGGCCGTCAAGCTCCTTGGCGTCGCGCACAGTCATGATGCCCATGCCGTAGGTGCCGTTGTCGGCCTTGACCACGACGAACGGCTTCTCGTTGATGCCGTATTCCTTGTACTTGCGGCGCACCTTGGCCAGCGTGGCGTCGACGGCGCCCTGCAGCGCATCCAGCCCCAAGCCTTCGTTGAAGTCCACGCCCTCGGCGCGGGTGAACAGCGGGTTGATGAGCCAGGGGTCGATGCCCAGCATCTTGCCGAAGCGCTTGGCCACCTCCTCGTAGCTCTGGAAGTGGCGGCTCTTGCGGCGCACGCTCCAGCCCGCGTGCAGCGGCGGCAGCAGGTACTGCTCGTGCAGTTCCTCCAGGATGCCCGGGGGGCCGGCCGACAGGTCGTTGTTCAGCAGGATGGTGCAGGGGTCGAAGTTCTTCAGCCCCAGGCGGCGCTTGGTGCGGATCACCGGCTCCAGCACGACGGATTCGCCGTGCGGCAGCGTGACGGTGGTGGTCTTCTTGATGTCCGGGCTGATGGAGCCCACGCGCACGTTGAGCCCGGCCATGTTGAAGATGCGCTGCAGCTGCACCACGTTGGCCAGGTAGAAGGTGTTGCGCGAATGGTTCTCGGGAATGATGAGCAGGTTGCGCGCCTCGGGGCAGATCTTCTCGATCGCCGCCATGGCCGCCTGCACCGCCAGCGGCAGCATCTCGTCGGTCAGGTTGTTCCAGCCGCCGGGGAACAGGTTGGTGTCCACCGGCGCGAGCTTGAAGCCCGCGTTGCGGATGTCCACCGAGGTGTAGAACGGCGGCGTGTGCTCCATCCACTCCAGGCGGAACCAGCGCTCGATGGCGGGCATGGAGTCGAGGATGCGCTGCTCCAGTTCGTTGATCGGTCCGGTGAGTGCCGTGATGAGATGGGGAACCATGTATCGCCCTCGGAAAAAGGTTGCGGTCGATTGTAGGGATCAGCCCTAGCGCCGCCAGAACGCCGGCGCCAGCAGCGCCATGAAGCTCAGGATCTCCAGCCGCCCGAGCAGCATGGCGAGCGTGCACACCCAGAGCTGGAAGTCGGTGAGCACCGCGTAGTTCGACGCCGGCCCCAGTAAACCCAGGCCCGGGCCGGTGCAGTGCACGCTCGCCAGCACGGCGGAAAACGCGGTCACCATGTCCAGGTCGGTCAGCAGCAGCACCATGCTCAGCGTGATGACGGTGGCGCCGTACATCAGCATGAAGGCCAGCACCGAGAAGATCATGCGGTTGTCCACCACGCCCTCGCCCAGCCGCACGGGCTGCACCGCGCGCGGGTGCACGATGCGCGTCATCTCGCGGCGCGCCTGCTTGAGCAGGATGAGCATGCGCACCATCTTGATGCCCCCGCCCGTCGATCCCGCGCTGGTGGCCACGCCCGACAGCAGCAGCATGAACACCGGCGCGAACACCGGCCAGGCGAGGTAGTCGGTGGTGGTGAAGCCGGTCGTCGTGGCGACGGAGACGACGTGGAACATGCCGAAGCGCAGCGCCTCCAGCGGCCCGTACACGCCCTTGGCCCACAGCAGCAGCGCCACCAGCAGCCCGCCGCCGATCAGCGCGGCCATGGTGGCGCGCATCTCGGGGTCGCGCCAGAAACCCTGCCAGTTGCCCTTGCGCAGGGCGATGAAATACAGGGCGAAGTTGCAGCTCGCGCACAGCATGAACACCAGCGCGATCGCTTCCACCAGCGGCGAGTGGTAGTAGCCCAGGCTCTCGTCGTGCGGCGACAGCCCGCCCAGGCTCACCGTGGCGAACATGTGCATGAGCGCTTCCTGCGGCGCCATGCCGGCCAGCCAGTAGGCCAGCGCACAGGCCAGCGAGAACAGCACGTAGACGCCCCACAGGCCCTTGGCCGTCTCGGTCATGCGCGGGGTGAGCTTGGTGTCCTTCACCGGGCCGGCCGCCTCGGCCTTGAAGAGCTGGCTGCCTCCCACGCCCAGCAGCGGCAGCACGGCCACGGCCAGGATCAGGATGCCCATACCGCCGATCCACTGCATGAAGGTGCGCCACACGTTCACCGACAGCGGCAGCGTGTCCAGGCGCGCCAGCACCGTGGAGCCGGTGGTGGTCAGGCCCGAGACGGCCTCGAAATACGCATGCGTGAACGACATCGGCCGGCCGATGGCCTGCATCACCATCAGCAGCGGCAGCGCCGCGAAGAACGGGATCACCATCCACACCAGCGACACCAGCATCACGCCGTGGCGCGGCAGCAGCTCGCGCCGGTGCTCGCGCAGGCCTACCCAGAGGATGGCGCTGGACAGGCAGGTGACGCAGATCGCCAGCGCGTACTGCGGCCACAGCCCCTCGTGCGCCCACAGCGACGCGGCCAGCGGCACGCACAGCGAGACGGCGAACATGGCCAGCAGCGCTCCGAGCACGCGCAGGACGGGCAGCACATCGGACATGGCGGCGTCAGAAGAAGGTCGCGCTCACGCGGAACAGCCGCTCCACCTCGCGCACCAGGCGCTTGTGGGGCAGGAAGAACACCACGTGGTCGTTGCTCTCGATCACCGTGTGGCTGCGCGGGATGATCACCTGCGGCTCGGCAGCGGCGGCGGCGCCCTGTGCATCGCCCGCATCGGGCAGGCCGCGCACGATCAGGCCCATGTGCACCTCGGCCGGCAGGTGGATCTCGCTGACCTTGCGCCCCACCACGCGCGAACTCTTGCGGTCGCCGCGCGCCACGATCTCCAGCGCCTCGGCCACGCCGCGGCGCAGGCTGTGCACCGCCTGCACGTCGCCGCGGCGCACGTAGGCCAGCAGCTCGCCCAGCATGGCCTGCGCGGGCGACAGGGCGATGTCGATCTGCGTGCCGTGCATCAGGTCGGCGTAGGTGCGGCGGTTGATGAGGGCCAGCACGCGGCTCGCGCCCATGCGCTTGGCGAGCAGGCAGGACATGATGTTGTCCTCGTCGTCGTCGGTGAGCGCGAGGAACAGGTCCACCTCCTCGATGCTCTCCTCGCTCAGCAGGTCCTCGTCGGTGGCGTCGCCCTGCAGCACGAGGATGTCGGACGGCAGCTCGGAGGCCAGCGCCACGCAGCGCTCCTGGCTCTCCTCCAGGATCTTGATGTGGAAGCGCCCCGACTGCCCGAGCTGCCGCGCCAGCCGCATCCCCACGCGCCCGCCGCCCGCGACCATGATGCGCCGCACCGGCCGCGCCGGATGGCCGTTCTGGTGGTAGAGCGCCGCCAGCACCTGCGGGATCTGCTCGCGCGCGGAGAGCACGAACACCTCGTCGCCCGGCTCCACGCGGGTGGAGCCGTCGCAAGGCACGAAGCGGTCAGGCTCATCGGGGAAGCGCCGGTAGATGGCCACGATGCGCATGGCCACGTCGGGCGCGGTCTCGCGCATGGTGGCGATGCGCATGCCCACCATGGACGCGCCGGGGCGCGCACGCACCGACACCAGGCAGGCGCGCCCGCCCGCGAACTCGCGCACCTGCAGCGCCTCGGGGTATTCGACGAGCTTGCCGATGTAGCGCGTCAGCGACTCCTCGGGACAGATGATGCGGTCCACGCCGAAGCCGTCCTTGCCCAGCAGCTGGTCGTCGTGCTCCAGCGCGAAGCCCGACGAGCGCACGCGCGCGATGCGCGTGGGAATGTTGAACACCAGCTGCGCCACCTTGCAGCAGACCAGGTTGGTCTCGTCCTGCGCGGCGCAGGCGATCAGCAGGTCGGTGTCGCGCGCGCCGGCTTCGGCCAGCACCTGCGGATCGATGCCGTTGCCCACCACGCCGCGCAGGTCGAAGCGCGCCTCCAGCTCGCGCAGGCGCTCCGCGTCGGTGTCGATGACGGTGATGTCGTTTTTCTCGGAAACCAGGCTGTCGGCCACGCTGTAGCCCACGCGGCCGGCGCCGAGGATGATGATCTTCATGGCGCCGTTGGCGTCAGTGGCGGACTTCGCCCTCGCCCAGCACGATCCACTTGAGCGACGTGAGGCCTTCGATGCCCACGGGCCCGCGCGCGTGGAACTTGTCGGTGCTGATGCCGATCTCCGCGCCCAGCCCGTACTCGAAGCCGTCGGCGAAGCGCGTGCTGGCGTTGACCATCACGCTGGCCGAATCCACGTCGCGCAGGAAGCGCTGGGCGTGCAGGTGGTCGCGCGTGAGGATGGCGTCGGTGTGGTGGCTGCCGTAGCGGTTGATGTGCGCGATGGCTTCATGCACCCCCGCCACCACCTTCACGCTGATGATGGGCGCGAGGTATTCCTCGCCCCAGTCGGCCTCGGTGGCCTCGGCCAGATGGGCGCCGGGCACGGCGCGCAGGATCGCCAGCGCCTCGGCGTCGCAGCGCATCTCCACGCCCTTGGCGGCGTAGACGGCACCGATGCGCGGCAGGAAGTCGGCCGCCACGCCGCGTGCCACCAGCAGGCCTTCACTGGCGTTGCAGGGGCTGTACTTCTGGGTCTTGGCGTTGTCGGCCACCTTCACGGCCATGTCCAGGTCGCAGGGATCGTCCACATACGTATGGCAGTTGCCGTCCAGGTGCTTGATGACGGGCACCTTGGCCTCGCGGCTGATGCGCTCGATCAGGCCCTTGCCGCCGCGCGGGATGACCACGTCCACGTACTGCGGCATGGCGATGAGCTGGCCCACGGCCTCGCGGTCGGTGGTCTGCACGAGCTGCACCGCGTCCTGCGGCAGGCCGGCCTCGGCCAGCGCCTGCTGCACCAGCCGGGCCAGCGCCTTGTTGGAGTCGATGGCCTCGGAGCCGCCGCGCAGGATGCAGGCGTTGCCGCTCTTGATGGACAGGCTGGCCGCCTCGATGGTCACGTTGGGCCGGCTCTCGTAGATCATGCCGAACACCCCGATGGGCACGCGCATCTGGCCCACGCGGATGCCGCTGGGCTGCTGCTTCATCCCGAGCACCTCGCCGATGATGTCGGGCATGGCCGCGAGCTGCTCGCAGCCCTGGGCGCAGGTCTCCAGCACCTTCGGGCTGAGCTTGAGCCGGTCGACCATGGGCTCGGCCAGGCCGGCGGCACGGGCGCGCTCCAGGTCGCGCGCGTTGTCCGCCTGCAGCGGCAGGACGCTCTCGCGCAACAAGCGCGCCAAGGCCAGCAACGCTTTGTTTTTGATAGCTGCTGGCGCTTGCGCCATAAGCGCTGAGGCCATTTTTGCCTGCAAACCAAGCGTCTGGGTGTATTCGGCGATGTGGAGCGCGTTCATGGGCGTGATTCTGACGCATCGGGCCGCCCGGCGCTGGCGCCGGGCCACCCCGGCAGCACGAGTGTGGCATCGAGCCCGCGCACGGCGCCGTCCACCCGGCGGTTCTCCACCACCAGGCGGCCGCCGCAGGCCTGGGCCAGGTCGCGGCAGATGGCCAAACCCAGGCCGGCGCCCCTGCCGCCCACCGCGCCGCTGACGAAGGGCACGAACAGGTCGCGCTGCATCTGCGCGGACAGGCCCGGCCCGTCGTCGTGCACCACCAGGCGCACGCCCTGTGCGTCCTGCTGCAGGCGCATGCCCAGCGCGCCGCCCTCGGGCGTGTAGGTCAAGGCGTTGTGCAGCAGGTTCATGGCGATCTCGCGCACCATCCAGGCCGGCCCCGTCCAGGGGCAGGGCTCGGCATCGAGCTGGAAGTCCTGGTGGCGTGCGGCGATGAGCGGCGACAGCTCCACGGCCACCTCCTCCAGCAGCGCGCGCAGGTCCACCGTGGCGATCTGCTCCGCGGGCACGCCGGCGCGCGCACGGTTCCATGCCAGCAGCTGCTGCACCACGCGCGCGGTGCGGCGCGTGGTGGCGGCCACCTGCTCCAGGGCCTCGCGTGCGGGCAGTTCGCCCGCCAGGCCGGCATGGGCCTGCAACTGCAGCACGGCCAGCGGCGTGCGCAGCTGGTGCGAGGCGTCGGCCACGAAGCGCTGCTGCGCCGCCTGCGCCTCGCGCGCGCGCTCCAGCAGGCCGTTGAAGGCGCTCACCGCGGGCAGCAGCTCCTGCGGGGTCTGCGGCTGCACGGCCACGGGCTCCAGGTCGGTGGCCGGGCGCGCCTCCAGCTGGCGCGCGAACACGCGCAGGGGGCGCAGGGCCACGGTGGCCACGCACCAGATCAGCACCACCAGCAGGGCCAGCAGCGCCGACTGGCGCGCCAGCGTCTGCCAGAGGATGCCGCGCGCGATGCGGTCGCGGTACTGCGAGGGCTCGCCCACCTGCACCACCACGTAGCGCATGCCGTCGTGCGTCTCCACGGGCTGCCACAGCGCCGCCATGCGCACGGGCTCGCCCGCGAGCTGCGTGCCGTAGAGCGCCAGGCGCACGCCGTAGCGCGGGTGCACGGGCGCCAGGCCCGCATAGGGCGCCACGGCGCGCTCGCCCGCGAGGTATTCGCCGTTCAGGTAGCTCACGCGGTAGATCATGCGGCTGCGCGTGACGGCGTCGCCGCGCCGGCCGGCCACCTCGGCCTCGTCGCCGTAGAGCTCCAGCGCCGCGTGCGGCAGGGTGATCTGCAGCTCGCCGCCCTCCAGGTGGATCAGGTCGGCCAGCGCGTGGGCCGAGGTGACCAGCAGCCGGTCGAACGCGCTCTGCGCAATGCCCGCCGCCGCGCGGTACGAGGCCCAGGCATCCACCAGGATGAACAGCGCCACCGGCAGCGCCAGCCACAGCATCAGCCTCTGGCGCACCGCACGGCCGCCGCGGCGCTCAGCCATGGGGCGACCGCACTTCCTGGATCAGGTAGCCCAGGCCGCGCAGCGTGGTGATCTGCACCTGCGTGTGGGCCAGCTTCTTGCGCAGGCGGTGCACCACCACCTCCACGGCGTCGGGCTGGCTCGGCGGCTCGGAGCCGAAGGCCAGCGCGGTGAGCCGGGCCTTGGTGATGGCGCGGCCCGGGTGCTCCATCAACCCCGCGAGCAGTGCGCTCTCGCGCGGCGTGAGTTCCAGCGCCTGCGAGCCCCAGTAGAAGGCGCCGGCGCCCCGGTCCAGGCGCAGCTCGCCGCAGCGCGGCTCGTCCTGCACGCCCGCGCGGCGCGCAAGGGCGCGCAGGCGGGCCTCCAGCTCGTCGGGGTCGAAGGGCTTGGCGAGGTAGTCGTCCGCCCCGGCGTTGAGCCCGGCCACGCGGTCGCCCACGGCGCCGCGCGCGGTGAGCACGAGCACCGGCAGCGCCAGGCCCCGCGCGCGCAGGCGCTGCAGCAGCTGCAGCCCGTCCATGCCGGGCAGGCCCAGGTCGAGCACGACGAGCTCGAACAGCTCGCGCTCCAGCAGGTGCAGCGCCTCGGCGCCGTGGGTGCAGTGCGTGACGTGGAAGCCCCGCCGCGTGAGCAGGCGCGTGAGGGCGCCGCTCAGGTCGAAGTCGTCCTCGACGACGAGCACCCTCATGCTTGCGCTCCGTCAGGGCTAGGGTTACTCCGGTCGGTTTTGAAAGGCAATTGAAAGCTCTCTGAAGGCAGGACGAAAGGATAGCGCCACGGCGCGCGGGGCGGCTTCCTATAGTCGGGCACATTTTTCTGGATCGCCTGCGAGGAACGCCATGCCCAACACCTCTTCCACCCCCATCGTCCTGCGCGGCGCCTTCGCCGCCGCCGTGCTGCTGGCCGCCGCCGGCGCCCAGGCGCAGGACGCCTGCGCCCACCGCGGCGACCTCGACGCGCAGTTCTGCGACGCCAACCGCGACCTGGTGGCCGACACGCCCACCGACCCCAAGCGCCTGAAGGACCCGGGCACGCTGGTGTTCGCCTTCACGCCCGTGGAAGACCCCTCCATCTACGAGAAACTGTTCCGCCCCTTCATGGGCCACCTGTCGCAGTGCGTGGGCAAGAAGGTGGTGTTCTTCCCCGTGCAGTCCAACGCCGCGCAGATCGAAGCCATGCGCTCGGGCCGCCTGCACATCGCCGCGTTCTCGCCGGGCCCGGTGAACTTCGCGGTGAACCTGTCGGGCGCCGTGCCGTTCGCCATCCGCGGCAACGACCAGGGCCCGGTGGGCATGTACCTGAAGATGATCGTGCGCAAGGACAGCCCCTACCAGAAGCTCGAAGACCTGAAGGGCAAGCGCATCGCGCACACCTCGCCCTCGTCCAACTCGGGCAACCTGGCGCCGCGCGCGCTGTTCCCCAAGATCGGCCTGACGCCCGACACCGACTACAAGGTGGTCTATTCGGGCAAGCACGACCAGTCCATCCTCGGCGTGAAGACGGGCGACTACGACGCCGCCCCCGTGGCCAGCGACGTGCTGCAGCACATGACCGAGCGCGGCGTGGTCAAGGGCGACGATTTCCGCGTGCTCTACACCAGCCAGATGTTCCCCACGGACGCCTACGCCTACGCGCACAACCTGGCGCCCGCGCTGCAGGACAAGATCAAGCAGTGCTTCTTCGACTACAAGGTGCCGGCCGAGATGGCCAAGGGCCTGGGCGGCGACCGCTTCCTGCCCATCACCTACCAGAAGGACTGGGAGCTGGTGCGCTCCGTGGCCGCCGCCTCCGGCGAACTGTTCACGCGCGAGGCCTTCGACAAGGCCGCCGCGGGCAAGAAGTGAGCGGCGCGCTGCACATCGAGCGGCTGGTCAAGGAGTACAAGCCCGGCGCGCCGGTGCTCAAGTCGATCGACCTCGCCATCGAGGGCACGGGGCTCACGAGCATCATCGGCCCCTCGGGCACGGGCAAGTCCACGCTGATCCGCTGCATCAACCGGCTGGTCGCGCCCACGTCGGGCCGCATCCTGCTGGACCTGCCGGGCGAGCGCGTGGACATGGCCCAGCTGCAGGGCCGCGCGCTGCGCCGCGCGCGCCGGCACATCGGCATGGTGTTCCAGGAATACAACCTCGTGGAGCGCCTGTCGGTCATGGAGAACGTGCTCACCGGCCGCCTGGGCTACCTCTCGGCCTGGCGCGCGTGGCGCCGCCAATTCGACCCTGACGACGTGGAGCGCGCCTACGCGCTACTCGATACCGTGGGCCTGGCCGCGTTCGCCGGCCAGCGCGCCGACGCGCTGAGCGGCGGCCAGCGCCAGCGCGTGGGCATCGCGCGCGCGCTGATGCAGCAGCCCGCCGTGCTGCTGGCCGACGAGCCCACCTCGTCGCTCGACCCCAAGACCTCGGTAGAGATCATCCAGCTGCTGCGCGAACAGGGCGTGCAGCGCGGCATCCCGGTGATGGTCAACATCCACGACGTGGAGCTGGCACGCCGCTACTCCGACCGCATCGTCGGCATGACGGGCGGCCACGTGGTCTACGACGGCCCGCCCGGCGGCCTCACCGAAGACCACCTGCACACGATCTACGGCGGCAAGGCATGGCTGGAGTGAAACGACAACCCCCTGAGCGGCTGCGCCGCTTCCCCTTCTCTCGGCTTCGCCGGGAAGGGGACGCCGCCCGTGCGGCGGGGCGGCCCTTGCACGGCGGCCCTCGCCTGGCGCACGCCGGTTGCATGGGGCGCGTGCGACGCACAGCATCGTGGAGAACTGGAATGAAATCCGCCATTCCCCGTCCCTTCGCCTGGAGCACGGGCCACAAGCTGGCCCTGGCCGCCATGCTGGCCTACTGCGCCTGGAGCCTGGCAGGCATGGGCGTGTCGCCCGAGCGCCTGGCCTCCGGCTGGGAGCAGGGCGCGAAGTTCATCGGCCGCATGTTCCCGCCCGAGCTGGGCAAGATGGACGAGCTCTGGCAGGGCATCAAGGAGACGCTGCAGATCGCCGTGCTGGCCACGGCGCTGGGCTTGCTGCTGAGCCTGCCCGTGGGCCTGCTCGCGGCGGCCAACCTCTCGCCCGCCCCGCTGCGCATGGCCGGCCGCGCGCTGATCGCCGCCTGCCGCGCGCTGCACCCGGTCATCAGCGCCATCCTGTTCGTGAAGGCCGTGGGCTTCGGGCCGCTGGCGGGCATCCTGGCGCTGGTGGTGGCCACCGTGGGCTTCGTGGGCAAGCTGTTCGCCGACGCGATCGAGGAAATCTCGCCCAAGCCCATCGAGGCCATGCGCGCCACCGGCGCCTCGTTCGCCAACGTGGTGCTGTTCGGCGTGCTGCCGCAGGTGGCGTCGCGCTTCGTGGGCTTTTCCACCTACCAGCTCGACTCCAACCTGCGCAACTCCACCATGGTCGGCATCGTGGGCGCGGGCGGCATCGGCGGCGCGCTGTTCGCGGCCTTCCTGCGCTACGAGTACAGCTTCGTGTTCACCATCCTCGCCACCGTGATCGCCATCATCGTCGTGGGGGAGATCGTGGTGAACGCCGTGCGAAAGGCCCTCGATGTCTGAGCACGCAATGCAATGGCAGCGCCATAGCCCGGGCCAGCGCCTGCTGCGCTACGCGCTGTGGCTGTTCACCGTGGCCGCCATCGTGCAGGCCGCGCGCACGGTGGAGGTGATCCCCGAGTTCCTGGCCGACGCGCCCGAGCAGATGGCCGACATGCTGCGGCGCATGTGGCCCGTGGACTGGGGCTATTACCGCGAAGGCGTGCATGCCGCGCTCATGGAGACGCTGCACATGGCCACGCTGGGCACACTGCTGTCGCTGGCCCTGGCGCTGCCGCTGGGCGTGATGGTGGCGCCCAACGTCACGCGCAGCCGCACGCTGAACCTCGTCGCGCGCGTGCTGCTCGTGGCCAGCCGCTCGGTCAACTCGCTCGTGTGGGCGCTGCTGTTCGTGGCCATCTTCGGGCCGGGGCCGCTCGCGGGCATGCTGGCGATCGCGCTGCGCTCGGTGGGCTTCGTGGGCAAGCTGGTGGGCGAGGCGCTGGAGCAGGCGCCGCGCGGCCCCATCGAGGCGCTGCAGGCCGCGGGCGCCTCGCGCTTCGCGCAGCTCTGGTACGGGCATTGGCCGCACATCAAGCCGGCCTTCTGGTCGGTGGCGCTGCTGCGCTGGGACATCAACGTGCGCGAATCGGGCGTGCTCGGCCTCGTGGGCGCGGGCGGCATCGGCGTGGTGCTCAACACCGCCATCGACCTGTTCCACTGGAACCGCGTGGCGCTGGTGCTCGCTGCCATCTTCGCCGTGGTGGTGGTGGCCGAGGTCGTGGTGCTGCAGATCCGCAAGCGGGTGCTGTAGGCTCGCCTGTCATGACCGCCGACCTCGCCGCCCTCCAGCTGGACAACCTGCACAGCGACCTGCAGGCCCTGCGCGACATGCGCATCACCAACCACGCCTTCAGCGCCGCCGCACGCGGCCACGCCGTGCTGCTGGCGGCCCTGCCGCCGCGCTACGGCGAGGTGCTGCTGGGCCTGCTGGACCGGCTGGAGGCCGGCGCGCTGTTCACCGAGGAAAGCTGCTCGTTCAGCCACAAGGAGCTGGTGGACAGCCTGGAACTCTGGGTGGAAAAGGCGCGCACGGCGCTCCTCAAAAAATAGCTTCCCGCGCTTGTCCGGCAAGCGCTGGAGCCATTTTCAACGTGCAACCTTGCACACCTGCAGCGCCAGCCGCTGCAGCGCCTGCCAGCCGTCCGTGGGCCAGTCGGGCGCCTTCAGGCCCTTGACGATGCCGTCCACCACGTGGGCCGACTGCAGCAGGCGCGCCAGGGCCGCGTCGCTGGCCTGGGGCAGGATGCGCTCGAACAGGCGCTCCTTCGCGCCCCAGACGCGGTTCTCGCGCAGGGCCATGGGCAGGGGCTTGCCGGCGTTCATGGCGTCCTTCACGCGCTTGAGGGCGCGGATGTCTTCGGCCAGCGTCCAGTGCACGAGCACCTCGGCCTCGCCCTCGGCCTGCAGGCCGTCGAGCATGCGCTGCATGCGCGCGACCTGGCCGGAGAGCACGGCCTCGCTGAGCTTGAACACGTCGTAGCGCGCTACGTTGAGCACGGCCGCTTCGACCTGCGCCCAGGTCAGCTCGCCCTCGGGGTGGAGCAGCGCGAGCTTCTGGATCTCCTGGTGCGCGGCGAGCAGGTTGCCTTCCACACGGTCGGCGAAGAACTGCAGCGTGCGCTGGCCTTCCTCGCCCGCCACCACGCGCTGGCCCTGGGCCGCGAGGCGCTGGGCGATCCACTGCGGGAGCTGCGCACGCTCCACCGGGTCGATCTGCACGCTGGCGCCCGCCGACTCCAGCGCGCCGAACCACGCGCCGGTGCGGGTGGCCTTGTCGAGCCGGGGCAGCAGCACGATGGTGAGCGTGCTGTCGTTGCCGCGCGCGGACTGGGCGATCTGCTGCAGCGCCGCGCTGCCGTCCTTGCCGGGTTTGCCCGAGGGGATGCGGATCTCGACGATCTGCTTGTCGGCGAACAGGCTCAGGGAGCCGCCGGCCGCGAGCACGGCGCTCCAGTCGAAGTGCGCGCCGGCGACGGTGTGGCTGCTGCGCTCGGTGTAGCCCTGCTCGCGCGCGGCGGCGCGGATGGCGTCCTGCGCCTCCTGCTGCAGCAGCGGCTCGTCGCCGTGCAGCACGTAGAGCGGCTGCACGCCCTTGCGCAGGTGCGCGGCGAGCTGGTTCAGGGGGATTTGAGCCAAATCGGCCTCCAGCGCTTGATGTACAAGCGCGAGTAGCTATTAAATTGATAGCTCACTGAGTCTTGACCACGGCCAGGCGCCGCATGAGCTGCTGCACCAGGTCGGTCTGCATGTTGCGGAACAGCAGCGCCTCTTCGCCCTCCTTGGAGAGCGCGATGGTTTCGTTGTAGCTGATGTCGCGCTGCTGCAGCAGCTCGGTGTCGGGAATCCATTCCTGCCCCTGCTGGCCGCGCAGGCGGAAGTGCACGCGCAGGCGCAGCTGCAGCTCGCGCACCTGGCCCGCGGCGTTCAGGCCGACGACGACGCGCTCCTGCCGCTCGGAGAGCAGGTCCAGGATGGCCTCGGCCTGCGTGAGCTGGGCGGGCTCGGTGAGCACCGCGAGGTCGCCGCCCGCGCCCTGCAGCGTGCGCCGCAGCTCGCGCGCCAGCGGCGAGCTGGCGGGCGCCTGCACGTACAGCGAGCGGAAGCCGAAGCTGGGCGCGCCGCGCAGGCGGAAGCCGCAGGCGGCCAGGGGCAGAACACCCAGGGCGGCAAGCAGAGTGCGTTTATTCATGTCTGATCCATAGCGCTACGCATGAAACTGGCGCCTGTCATGCAAGGGCAGCCGCGCAAGGGCCGCCCCGCCGCGCTGGCTGCGTCCCCTGCCCGCATTGCGCAGCAATGCGAGAGCGGGGGAAGGCGCGAAGCGACTCAGGGGGTGCCCTTTCATCCTCACACCACCACGTTGACCAAACGGCCCGGCACGACGATCACCTTCTTGGGCGTCTTGCCTTCGGCGAATTTCTGGAAATCCTCGCTGGCGACGGCGGCCTGCTCGATGGCGGCCTTGTCGGCCGTGGCGGGCACGCGGATCGCGCCGCGCAGCTTGCCGTTGACCTGCAGCACCAGCTCCAGCTCGTCCTGCTCCAGCGCGGACGGATCGACCTGTGGCCAGGGCGCGTCGAGCAACTCGCCCAGCGTGCCCGCGTAGCCCAGCTCGCGCCACAGCGCATGCGTGATGTGCGGCGTGGCCGGGTAGAGCACGCGCAGCAGGATGCCGAAGCCCTCGATGAGCGCGACCTGCGCGCCCGCGTCCTCCATGGCCTTGAAGTCTTCCAGCGCGTTGATCATCTTCATCGCGCCGGAGACCACGGTGTTGTACTGCATGCGCTGGTAGTCGTAGTCCACCTGCTTGAGCACGGTGTGGATCTCCAGGCGCAGGGCCTTGGCGGCCTTGCCGAACTGCACGTCTTGCAGGCTGCCGGCACCCGCCACGCTGGCGCTGGCCGCTTGCTTGTCGATGGCAGCCAGCTTCACGCCGAAGTTCCACACGCGGCGCAGGAAGCGGTAGCTGCCCTCGACGGCCGCGTCGTTCCACTCCAGCGTCAGCTCGGGCGGGGCGGTGAACATGGTGTACAGGCGCGCGGTGTCGGCACCGTACTTCTCGATCAGGTGCTGCGGGTCGACGCCGTTGTTCTTGGACTTGGACATGGTGCCCACGCCCTCGTAGTCGATGGGCGTGCCCACGGGCAGCAGGCCGTCGCCGCTCTCGGCCGGGTTCTTCAGCTTGGCGCCGATGATCTTGCCCGCGTCATCGAACACGTGCTCCACGTCGTGCGGCCAGAAGTAGTCCTTGCCGCCCTTGGCGGTGCGGCGGCTGTAGATGTGGTTGAGCACCATGCCCTGCGTGAGCAGCTTGGTGAAAGGCTCATCGACCTTGACGAGGCCCAGGTCGCGCATCACCTTGGTCCAGAAGCGCGCGTACAGCAGGTGCAGGATGGCGTGCTCGATACCGCCGATGTACTGGTCCATCGGCATCCAGTAGTCGGCGCCGCCGGCCACCATCTGCGCGGCGTTCTTCGCGTCGCAGTAGCGCATGAAGTACCACGAGCTGTCCACGAAGGTGTCCATCGTGTCCGTCTCGCGGCGCGCGGGTTTGCCGCAGCAGGGGCAGACCACGCCGGCATGGAAGGCCTCGCTTTTCACCAGCGGGTTGCCCGAGCCGTCGGGCACCAGGTCCTGCGGCAGCACCACGGGCAGGTCCTTTTCCGGCACGGGCTGCGGGCCGCAGGCTTCGCAGTGGATGATGGGGATCGGCGTGCCCCAGTAGCGCTGGCGGCTGATGCCCCAGTCGCGCAGGCGCCAGGTGGTCTTGAGCTCGCCCAGGCCCTTTTCATGGAGCGCGTGAGCCACGGCGGCCACGGCCTCCTGGTAGCCCATGCCGCTGAAGTTGTCGGAGTTGATGGTGACGCCGCGTTCCTTGTCGCCGTACCAGTCCTGCCAGTGGTGGTAGTCGAAGGTTTCGCCATCGACCAGCACCACCTGCTTGATCTCGATGCCGTACTTGAGCGCAAACGCGAAATCGCGCTCGTCGTGCGCGGGCACGCCCATCACGGCGCCGTCGCCGTAGCTCATGAGCACGTAGTTGCCCACCCACACCTCCACCGGCTCGCCCGTGATCGGGTGCGTGACGGAAAGGCCGGTCTTCATGCCCTCCTTTTCCTTCACGGCCAGCTCGGCCTCGGTGGTGCCGCCCTTCTTGCATTCCTCGATGAAGGCGGCGAGCTGCGGGTTGCCGGCCGCCGCGTGTGCGCTGAGCGGGTGCTCGGGCGCCACGGCGCAGAAGGTGACGCCCATGATGGTGTCGGCGCGCGTGGTGAAGACGTACATCTTCCCGTCCTGGATCAACTGGCCGTCGGCGCCTTGGATGCCGTGCGTGAACGCGAAGCGCACGCCGCTGGACTTGCCGATCCAGTTCTCCTGCATCAGCCGCACCTTGTCGGGCCAGCCGTTGAGCGTCGCCTTCTCGCCGCCGACCTGCACGTGGTCCAGCAGCTCCTGCGCGTAGTCGGTAATCTTGAGGTAGTAGCCGGGGATCTCGCGCTTTTCCACCGGCGCGCCGGTGCGCCAGCCCTTGCCGTCGATGACCTGCTCGTTGGCGAGCACCGTCTGGTCCACCGGGTCCCAGTTCACCACCTGGGTCTTGCGGTAGGCGATGCCCTTGTCCAGCATCTTCAGGAACAGCCACTGGTTCCAGCGGTAGTAGTCGGGGTCGCAGGTGGCGACCTCGCGGCTCCAGTCGATGGCCAGGCCCATCGCCTGCATCTGCTGCTTCATGTAGGCGATGTTGTCGTAGGTCCACTGCGCGGGCGGCACCTTGTTCTTGAGCGCCGCGTTCTCGGCCGGCAGGCCGAAGGCGTCCCAGCCCATGGGCATGAGGACGTTGTAGCCCTTCATGCGCAGCTGGCGCGTGAGCATGTCGTTGATGGTGTAGTTGCGCACGTGGCCCATGTGCAGCTTGCCGCTGGGGTAGGGCAGCATGGAGCAGGCGTAGAACTTCGGCCGGGCCGCGTCCTCGGTGACGCGGTAGGCGTCCAGGGCGGTCCAGTGGGCATGCGCGGCGCGCTCCACCTCGGTGTGGTTGTATTTGTCTTGCATGGAAGCTGGGAATCTAGGGAACCGTGCCGGGACGCGGTGGTCACAATCGGCGGCTACGCCGGATTCTAGGCGTTCATCCCCCCACCCTCTGCACTGCCGGCCCGCCGCATGGGCCGGCCCGCTTTCCCTTTGCAAGGAGATTTCTTCACGTGCCCGCCCTCACGCTGCTGGATTCGTTCGACCCCTGGATGCAGGCCGCCATCGGCTTGGCCGCCCTGCTGGTGCTGGCCGGGTGCGCGCAGGCCGTGGCGCAGTACGTGCTGCTGCACACGGTGCCGCGCATCCGCGAGCGCATGGGCGTGCGCTGGGCGCGCGTGGTCTGGCACGACAAGGTGCTGCGGCGCCTGGCGCACGTGGCGCCCTCGCTGGTGGTGCAGGCAGGCATCGCCGCCGTGCCGCACCTGCACCCGGCCGCCATGGCGGTGGTGCGCAACGTGGCCGTGGCGGTCACGGTGCTGCAGCTGGTGCGCGCGCTGACGGCGCTGCTGGACGCCGTGCTGCACGAGCACGAGCGCGCGCCCGAAGGCGCGCCCACGTCCACGCGCTCCATCAAGAGCTACGTGCAGCTGGGCAAGCTGCTGCTGGTCCTGGTGGGCGCGATCGCCGTCGTGGCGGCGCTGGTGGACCGCTCGCCGCTGATCCTGCTGTCGGGCCTGGGCGCCATGTCGGCCGTGCTGATGCTGGTGTTCAAGGACACCATCCTCTCGTTCACCGCGGGCGTGCAGCTCTCCTCGAACGACATGCTGCGCGTGGGCGACTGGATCGAGATGCCCCAGGTGGGCGCCGACGGCTTCGTGGTGGACATCGCGCTGCACACCGTGAAGGTGCAGAACTGGGACAAGACCATCACCACCATCCCCACCTGGCGGCTGATGAGCGAGAGCTTCAAGAACTGGCGCGGCATGTTCAGCTCCGGAGGGCGGCGCATCCGCCGCGCGCTGCGGCTGGACACGAACGCGGTGCGCTTCCTGGCGGACGAAGAGATCGAGCGCCTGTCGCGCATCGCCCTGCTGCACCCGTACCTGGAGGACAAGCGGCGCGACGTGCAGTCATCGAACGAGGCCGTGCGCGAGCGCCTGGGCGAACACGCCGTGGCGCAGCCCGCCAACCTGCGGCGGCTGACCAACATCGGCACCTTCCGCGCCTACGTGCAGGCCTACCTGCGCGCGCACCCGCGCATCCACCAGGACATGCTGCTCATCGTGCGCACGCTGGAGCCCACGGCCGAGGGCGTGCCGCTGGAGCTGTACTGCTTCACCGCCACCACCGCCTGGGTGGAATACGAGGCCATCCAGGGCGACATCTTCGACCACCTGATCGCCGTGCTGCCGGAATTCGGCCTGCGGCTGTACCAGAGCCCCACGGGCGGGGACCTGCGGCTGGCGCTTCAGAAATAGGAGCTGGTTGCGCTTGTCTATCCTGGGTTTCAGATACGAAGTATCGTGAAACCCTTGAAAGCAAAGCGCAAGCAGCTCCTTTTTCAGGAGTTCAGATGCTTTCGCTCTGCTTGAAGACCAGCCGCCCCAGCGGAACGCAGCCCGGCCCCGAGCAGGCCTTGCGCGGGAAGCGCGCCTGGTCGGGGTTGTCCGCCACGAGCCACCAGCCGTCGCCGTCGCGCTGTGCGCGGCGCACCAGCAGCTCGCCGTAGAAGTTGACGGCGAACACCCGCCCCTCGCGCAGCGTGACATCGGCGGTGTTGATGACGAACATGTCGCCCACGCACAGCGACGGCTCCATGCCGGGGTTCTTGACGCGCAGCGCCAGCAGCTGGCCGGGCGCATAGCCGCGCCGCGCCAGCCAGTGCTTGTGCAGGGACAGGGGCGCGTCCTCGTCCGTCTCGTCGGGGCAGACGGTGTAGCCCTCCGTGCCGGGGCTCACGCGCAGCTCGACCGGGAACAGCTCGTACACCAGCGGCCCCGTCTCAAAGTCGAAGGCCGCCATGGCCTCGCGCGCGCTCTGCGACGCGGCCGCCTGTGAAAACCACGCGTGCATGCCGCGCATGGCCTCGATGCGCCTGACCGTCTTGTCCGACACGGCCCGGTTGCCCAGCAGCATCTGGCGCACGAACGCGCCGCCGCCGTAGCCCAGCAGCCTGCCGAATGCCGTCACGTTGCCGCCGCTCACCTTCTTCACGGCATCGGCCAGACGGGTGCGGCGCAGCTCCTGAATCTGACTCTCGTCCATCGGAGCAAGGTAGCATGCTGATCACCATCAATTGCTCCCAATAAAAAGTAGCAAATGATTCCACTTCGCGACACAATTACGCTACAGCGGAATGTCAATCACTGTCATTGAGGCCCACTGTTTTCCACTTTAATAGCAAATGAGATCAATAATCACGTAACTAGAAGTTACCCATGGCCGACACACTCCCGCCCCTCCGTCCCGGCTCTGCCTCCGCAGAGGGGGCGCTGCACGAGCAACTGCTGGTGCAGACGCTGGAGCAGGCCATCGATGCCGTGGTCGTCATCGACGAGCACAACCGCGTGGTGCTGTTCAACGCGGCGGCCGAGGCCCTGTGGGGCTGGCCGCGCGGCGAGGTGCTGGGGCGCAACGTGGACATGCTGGTGCCGCGCGGCATCCGCGCGGCGCACGACGGCTATGTGAATGCCAACCGCGCCACGGGCGTCAACCGCATCGTGGGCACCTCGCGCGAAGTGCCGGTGGAGCGCCGCGACGGCGCGCGGCTGTGGGCGTCGATGTCGATCTCGCGCGTGGTGATCGGCCCGCGCGTGCTCTACACCGCCTTTCTCAAGGACGTGACCGCCCAGCGCGCCCAGCAGCAGCACCTGCGCCAGCTCTCGCTGGTGGTGGACCGCAGCGGCAGCGCGATGGTCGTGACCGGCGCCGACCGGCGCATCACCTATGTGAACGCGGGCTTCACGCGGCTGCTGGGCTACACCAGCGCGCAGGCGCTCGGGCAGCTGCCCTCGGAGCTAGTCTGCGGGCCGCACACCGACCTGCACACCATCGGCGCCCTGCGCGGCTGCGCCGGGACGGGGCAGGAGATGCAGGCCCAGGTGCTGCTCTACGCGGACGACGGGCGCCCGCTGTGGGCCTCGGTCATGATGAACCCGGTGCTCGGCGCCGACGGGCTCGAGCACATCGTGTTCGTGCTCACCGACATCACGCACACCAAGATGCACGAGGTGCTCCAGCACAAGGTGCTGGACGCGATGGCGCACGGCGCGCCGCTGCGCGACACGGCCATGCTGCTGTGCCGCGAGGTCGAGCGCATCGCACCCGAGGTCACGGCCACGCTGCTGGAGGTGGACACCGCTGGTTGCCTGGGCGTGCTCGCCGCCCCCAGCCTGCCGCCGGAGATCGTGGACCTGACCAACGGCGTGCCCATCGGCCCCGAGGTCGGCTGCTGCGGCGCGGCGGCCGCCACGGGCCTTCCGGTGCTCTCGTGCGACATCGCGTCCGACCCGCGCTGGGACCCCATGCGGCAGGCCTTCACCGGCCACGGCCTGCGGGCCTGCTGGTCCAACCCCGTCAAGGCGCGCGACGGCACGGTGCTCGGCACGCTGGCCTTCTACTACCGCGAGCCGCGCGGCCCCGACGCGCTGCACGAGCGGCTGGTGGACGTGGGCCTGCACCTGTGCGCCCTGCTGCTGCAGCGCGAGCGCGAGCGCGCCCACATCCACCAGCTGGCCTACTACGATGCGCTCACCGGCCTGGCCAACCGCAGCATGCTGCGCACGCAGGCCGAGCGCAGGCTGCACGAGGCGCGGCGCGGCGGCACGCCGCTGGCGCTGCTGTTCATCGACCTGGACCGCTTCAAGCAGGTCAACGACACGCTGGGCCACACGGCCGGCGACGCACTGCTGCGCGCGGTGGCCCAGCGGCTGCAGGACACGGCGCGTGCAGGCGACGTCGCCGCGCGCATGGGCGGCGACGAATTCGTGCTCGTGCTGCCCCAGTGCGGCGCGCACCAGGCCACGCAGGCGGCCGAGCGGCTGCTGGCCGCCATCACCGAGCCGATCGAGGTGGCAGGCGCCACGCTGCACCCGAGCGCCAGCGTGGGCATCGCCATCTACCCGGAGGACGGCGGCGATGCCGAGGGCCTGCTGCGCTGCGCCGACATCGCCATGTACCAGGCCAAGACCGAAGGCGGGCGGCGCTTGCGCTTCTACCGCGCCGAGATGAACGCCCAGGCACAGGAGCGCTCGCGGCTGGAAGCCGACCTGCGCGCAGCGCTGCAAGGCGGCTGCGGGCTGGCGCTGCACTACCAGCCGCAGGTGCATGCGCACGAGGGGCGCCGGCTGCACGGCGTGGAGGCATTGCTGCGCTGGCAGCACCCGCAGCTCGGCGCCATCGCGCCGCTGCGGGTGGTGGAGCTGGCAGAGGAATGCGGGCTCATCGGCGCGCTCACGCGCTGGGTGCTGGACGAGGCCTGCCGCCAGCTCGCCGACTGGCACGCGCGCGGCGTGCCCGTGCCGCGCGTGGCCGTGAACTTCCAGGCCGGGAGCTTCCGCGACCCCGGCCTGCCCGCGATGCTCTCGCACACGCTGGCCGTGCACGGGCTGCGGCCCGAGCACCTGCTCGCCGAAATCACCGAGACCGTGATGCTCGCACCCGAACCCGCCGTGCTCGCCACCATCGCCGCGCTGCGCGAGCACGGCATCGGCCTGTCGCTGGACGACTTCGGCACGGGCTACTCCAACCTGGGAGCGCTGCACCGCCTGCCCGTCAGCGAGATCAAGATCGACAAGAGCTTCGTACAGGACATCAGCCACAGCGCGCCGGCGCGCGCCCTCACCTCCGCGATGCTGCACATCGGCGCAAGCCTGGGCATGAAGGTGGTGGCCGAAGGCGTGGAAACGGAGGCCCAGCGCAGCTTCCTGGCCGAGCACGGCTGTCCGCTGCACCAAGGCTACCTCTACACGCGGCCGCTGCCGCCGCAGGCGCTGGAAGCGTGGCTCGCAGCCCCATTCCCCTTTCATCCCCTCCCATCGGAAGCTCGATAAGCAATGCAACAGTTCCTCAGAGACATCACCGTCCGCCGCATGGTCATGTGCGTGCTCCTGCTGGTCAGCGCGCTGGTCGCGGCCCTGGCGTTCATCAGCACACGCGGACTGCTGCACGCCGAAAAATCACTGGAGGAGAGCCACGCGCTGCTCACCGAAGTCTCGTCGCTGCGCCTGGCGCGCAACCAGATGCTGCAGGCGCAGCTGGGCCTGTCGCGCCAGCACGACTCCTCGGCCGCCAAGGACCCTGGCGCCGCAGCCGCGGAAGCGGCGGGCATCGACGCCGCCTTGGCCTCCGCGCGCGAGCAGTTCGCGGTCTTCGTGCGCGAAGCACGCCCGCACGCGCCGCAGCCGCTGCTGCAGGCGCTGGAGACGCATTTCCAGATCCTGCTGGAGCAGGGCATCATGAAGCAGCGCGCCTTGCTCGGCGCGGGCGAGGAGACGCAGGCGGCGCAGCACGTGCGCGTGGTGTCCCTGCCGGCGGGCCGTGCGCTGGACGAGTCCATGGCGCGCTACGAAACCTACGCCAAGGAACACGAAGAGCGGCTGACCCAGGCCGCACACGCCAACCGCACCGACGCCATGGCCGGCACGGCCACGGTGCTCGCCGTCTGCCTGCTGCTCGTGGTGCTGGGCGACCGCTACGTGGTGCATTTCGTCAAGCAGCCGCTGGACGACATCAAGGGCCACTTCCGCCGCATCGCGGACGGCGACCTCACCCAGCCCACCGCTCTCTTCGGCGGCAACTGCGTGGGCCAGATCCTGCCCTACCTGCGCGACATGCAGGGCAGCCTGATCGCCACCGTGGGCACGGTGCGCGAAGGCGTGGTGCAGATCACCGGCGGCGCCACCGAGATCGCGGCTGGCAACACCGACCTGTCCTCGCGCACCGAGCAGCAGGCGTCGTCGCTGGAGGAAACCGCCGCCAGCATGGAGGAGCTGGCCTCCACCGTGCGCAACAACGCCCAGAACGCCGCCCAGGCGCGCGGCATGGCCGAGCAGGCCACCGCCACCGCGCAGCGCGGCGGCAGCGCCGTGCAGCAGGCGGTGGAGACCATGCGCCGCATCGCCGACAGCTCGCGGCGCGTGGACGACATCACCACCGTCATCGACTCCATCGCCTTCCAGACCAACATCCTCGCGCTCAACGCGGCCGTCGAAGCCGCGCGCGCCGGCGAGCAGGGCAAGGGCTTCGCGGTGGTGGCCAGCGAGGTACGCACGCTCGCGCAGCACAGCGCGGCCGCCGCCAAGGAGATCAAGGAGCTGATCGCCGCCTCCAGCGCCACGGTGGCCGAGGGTTCGCGGCAGGTGGAAGCCGCAGGCGTCACGATGGACGACATCCTCGAGTCCGTGCGCCGGCTGTCCATGCTGGTCGGCGAGATCGCCACCGCCTCGCATGAGCAGGCGGCAGCCATCGAACAGGTCAACCTCGCAATGTCGCAAATGGACCAGGTGACGCAGCAGAACGCCGCGCTGGTCGAGCAGGCCGCCGCCGCGGCGGGCTCGCTCGAAGCCCAGGCCCAGCACCTGCGGCAGGCCGTCGCCATCTTCCGCCTGAACGAGGAGGCGGCCCCGGCTGCGCCCGCGCAGCTGCCCTACGCCGCCGTGCCGCGCCTGGCGCAGGCCTGAAAGGCCCGCCTGGGTCCGCCTCGCCCTGATCGTGGGTCGAGCACACAGCCAGCGCTTGAATTCAAAAAGGCCTCCAGCGCAATACCAGCAAGCGCAAGCAGCTATTTCTTTGGTAGCACCCTGGGCTCCGCCACGAAGCCGATGCGCGACAGCCCTGCGGCCTGGGCCGCGCCCATGACCTCCACCACCCGGCCGTAGGGCACGGTGGTATCGGCGCGCAGCTGCACCTCGGTGTCGGGCTGGCGCGCTGCGATGTCCAGCAGGCGCTGCGCCAGCGCGTCCTGCGCCAGGGGCTCGTCGTCCAGGAAGGCCTGGCCTTCCTTGTCCACGGCCAGCGTGACGGCCTGCGGCGCGGCGCCGGGCTGCGCGCCCTGCGCGCGCGGCAGCTCCAGGCGGATGCTGCTGGCCAGCAGCGGCGCGGTGAGGATGAAGATGACCACCAGCACCAGCATCACGTCCACCAGCGGCGTGACGTTGATCTCGCTCATGGGTTGCGGGCCCGGGGTGCGTTCCAGGCGGCCGAAAGCCATCTCAAGCCGCCGTGTCGGTGAGCAGCTCGCGCAGGTCGCGCGCGAAGCCTTCCAGGTCGGCCTCGACGCGGCCGATGGCGCGGCCGAACCAGTTGTAGGCCAGCACGGCGGGAATCGCCACCGTGAGGCCGGCGGCGGTCATGATGAGCGCCTCGCCCACGGGGCCGGCCACGCGCTCGATGGTGATCTGCCCCGCGCCGGCCATGGCCGTGAGCGCATGGTAGATGCCCCACACCGTGCCCAGCAGGCCCACGAAGGGCGCGGTGGAGCCCACGGTGGCCAGCAGCACCTGGCCGAAGTGCAGGTGGCCCAGCACGCCGTGCAGCGCGCCGCGCAGCTCGCGCGTGAGGCGCTGGCCCAGGCTGCCCTGGCCGGCCAGCGGCGCGCCCGCGGCGGACGGCGCGACCCGCGCCGCAGCCTGCACCAGCGGCAGCACCAGCGCCGCGCGGTCGAACGCGGGCAGGCGCTCCAGCGCGGCGGCGAGCGACGGCGCCTGCCAGAACGCGGCCGTGGCGCGCGGCACATCCGCGCGCGCGCGCCACATCAGGCGCAGTTTCCAGAAGATGACGACCCAGCTCGCCACCGACATGGCCAGCAGCAGCAGCGCGGATCCTTGCGTGACCGCATCGCCCTGGCGCAACCAGTGCAGGCCGTCCATGGGGTGGCTACTTGAGTTTCAGCACGTCGAACATGTCGAACATGCCCGTGCGCTGCCCGGCCAGGAAACGCACGGCGCGCAGGCTGCCCTGCGCGTAGCCGGCGCGGCTGTTGGACTTGTGGGTGACTTCGACGCGCTCTCCCGCGCCGATGAACATCACCGTGTGGTCGCCCACGATGTCGCCGCCGCGCACGGTGGCGAAGCCGATGGTGCCTTCCTTGCGCTCGCCGGTGTGGCCGTAGCGCTCGTAGACGGCGCGGTCGGCTAGGCGCGTGCCCTGCGCCTCGGCGATGACCTCGCCCATCTTGAGTGCGGTGCCCGAGGGCGCATCGACCTTGTGCTTGTGGTGGGCTTCGATGATCTCGATGTCGTAGCCCGTGTCCAGGGCCTGGGCGGCCATCTGCAGCAGCTTGAGCGTGACGTTCACGCCCACGCTCATGTTGGGCGCGAGCACGATGGCGGTCTTCTGCGCGGCGGCGGCGAGGTCGGCCTTCTGCGCGTCGGAAAAGCCCGTGGTGCCGACGACCAGTTGCACGCCCATCTCGGCGCACGCGGCCGCATGGGCCAGCGTGCCCTCAGGGCGGGTGAAGTCGATGAGCACGTCGGCGTTCTTCAGCCCCTCGCGCAGATCGGCGGTGATGGCCACGCCGCTGGTGCGGCCGAGGAAGGCGGCGGCATCGGTGCCGATGGCGGGGCTGCCGGACACGTCGAGCGCGCCGGCGAGCACGCAGCCGTCGGCGGCGGCGATGGCTTCGATGAGCATGCGGCCCATGCGGCCCGAGGCACCGGCCACGGCGATGCGGCGGGGAGCGGAAGAGGAAACGGTCATGTGAGGGGCAGTCTTCGGTGCAATGCCTGCGGCAAGGAGGGCCGCACGCGGCGTCGCCTCAGCGGCGCGGGGATTCCAGAGGCGGGTAGCTCGCGGCCGGCGGCGCGGCGGGCGCGGCGGCGGCCTCGGCGGGCGGTTTGGGGAAGCGCGCGAGCTGCTCCTCGGTGGCTTCGAGCTGCGGCACCTTGGGCTTGGCCAGCTTGGTGGCCAGCGAGGCCACGAATTCGGATTCGGAGGGCATCTCGTCGCCCTCCACGCGGTCCATCACGTTGTCCTTGAAGAACACGGTGAGCCGGCGCGTCTGCACCTCGACGTCCGGGCGCTTGAGGGTGAAGACGTATTCCCAGCGGTCGGCATGGAACAGGCTGGTCATGAGCGGCGTGCCCAGGATTTCGCGCACCTGCTGGCGGCCCATGCCGGGCTTGAGCGCCTCGACCTGCTCGCGCGAGACGAAGTTGCCCTGCACCACGTCCACCCGGTAGGGCGTGACCATGCTGGCCACACGTTCGCCGGTGCCCGCGCAGCCAGCCAGCGCAGCGGCCATCCCGGCACCAATCAACACAACGGCGCCCCGGCGGGCGCCCCAACGGGCGGGAGCAAACATGGGTTTCTGCATAGGGGCTATGATCCGATTCATTGTAGCGGCTGGATTTCCCGGGCCTTGCGCGCAGCCATTCGGCACACGAAAGACCTTGTCATGACGAATATCGACGAACTCAAGAGCACCGGCCTCAAGGCAACACTGCCCCGCCTGAAGATCCTGGACATCTTCCAGAAGGGCTCGCAGCGCCATATGACGGCCGAAGATGTCTTTCGCGTGCTGCTGGAAGAGCGCTCCGACATCGGTCTGGCGACCGTGTACCGCGTGCTGACGCAGTTCGAGCAGGCGGGCATTCTGATCCGCAGCAATTTCGAGAGCGGCAAGGCGGTCTACGAGCTCAACGAAGGCCAGCACCACGACCACTTCATCTGCACCTCCTGCGGCAAGGTCGAGGAGTTCTACGATCCCGAAATCGAGAAGCGCCAGCAGATGGTGGCCCAGGCCAAGGGCTGGGTGGTGCACGACCACGCGATGGCGCTGTACGGCCAGTGCGCGCTCTGCGCGAAGAAGTAGCGCCCGTCAGACGCCGCCGCGCTCCATGGCGCGCCGGTGGCGCTCCACGAATTCCTGGTAGGTATCGATGCCGCGCAGCTGCAGGATGGTGTTGCGCACCGCCGCCTCGACCAGCACGGCGATGTTGCGCCCCGCCACCACCTGGATGACGACCTTGAGCACGGACACGCCCAGCACGTCCTGCGTGAGCGGCTCGTAAGGCATGCGCTCGTAGTCGCGCTCCAGCGTCTCCTTGCGCACCAGGTGCACGATGAGCTTCAGGCGCATGCGCCGGCGCACCGCCGTCTCGCCGAAGATGGCGCGGATGTCCAGCAGGCCGATGCCGCGCACCTCCAGCAGGTTCTGCAGCAGCTCGGGGCACTTGCCCTCGATGGTGGTCTGGTTGATGCGGTAGAGGTCCACCGCGTCGTCGGCCACGAGGCCGTTGCCGCGCGTGATGAGCTCCAGCCCCAGCTCGCTCTTGCCCAGGCCCGACTCGCCGGTGATGAGCACGCCAAGCCCCAGGATGTCCATGAACACGCCGTGCATGGTGGTGCGGTCGGCGAAGTGCTTGGACAGGTAGGCGCGCAGCACGTCGATCACGAAGGCCGCCGACTCCCGCGTGGAGAACATGGGAATCTGCGCACGCTCGCACATCGACACCAGCTCGGGCACCGCGTGCTGCCCGTCGGCCAGCACCAGCACCGGCGGCTCCAGCGTGACGATGCGCGCGATGCGGCGCTTGCAGTCCTCCGGCGTGGCGTTGGTCAGGTAAGCGACCTCGCGCTCGCCCAGGATCTGCACGCGGTAGGGGTGGATGTAGTTCAGGTAGCCGACCAGGTCGGCGCCCGAGCGCGCAGCCCGCACCGCAACCTCGGCGAAGCGGCGCTCGGAGGCGCCCAGCCCCGCCACCCATTCCCATTTCAGCAGGCTGCGGAACTCCTCGAAGAGGACATCGGCGCTGACGACGGTGGGTTTCACGGCGGCGGCGTCAGGCGCTCTGGGCCGGCAGCCAGTCCGCGATCAGGCCGTGCAGCAATTGCGCGTCGGCGCAGCCCTTGAGCCGCTCGCGCAGGGCGCTGTCGCTCAGCAGCTCGGCGATCTCCGAAAGGATCTCCAGATGCTTCTGCGTGGCCGCCTCGGGCACCAGCAGGAAGATCAGCAGCGCCACGGGCTGTTCGTCGGGCGCGTCGAACCCGATCGGCTGGGCGAGCTGGAACACGGCCGCCATGGGCGACTTGAGCCCCTTGATGCGTCCGTGCGGAATGGCCACGCCATGGCCCAGGCCCGTGGAGCCCAGCCGCTCGCGCGCAAACAGGCTGTCGGTGATCAAGGCCCGAGACAAGCCATGCTGGCTTTCGAACAACAGGCCCGCCTCTTCGAACGCACGTTTTTTGCTGGTGGCATCGACGCTCACGAGCACTTGTGCGGGAGGCAGTATGGAAGCAAGTCGATTCATGGTGAGTGAGCGACGATTATGCACGCCTAGCGGAAACCCTGAGAGTGTATCCAAGAGCAACAAAAAACCGCCCCGAAGGGCGGTTGTTGCAGCGCCGCAGGCTGCTTCATGCGGCCGCGCCGGCGGCCTGGATGGTGGCCCGACGCACGCCGGCCTGGTGATCCTGCAGTCGGTCCTTGTAGCGCACGACCTGGCGGTCGAGCTTGTCGATCAGTTCATCGACGGCGGCATACAGATCGAAATGGGTGCTTTCGGCAAAGAGATCGCTTCCTTTCACATGCACGTTGCATTCGGCGCGCTGGCGCTTTTCCTTTTCCTTTTGCTTCTCCACGGTCAGTAGGACCTTGACATCCACCACCTGGTCGAAATGGCGCGTGATCCGCTCCAGCTTGGAGGTCACGTAACTGCGCAATGCGGGGGTCACTTCGAGATGATGGCCGCTGATCGTCAAGTTCATAGAAAGTCTCCTGTGACTACACAGTTGAAGAACACCGCCCCGTACCGGTCCAGGGCAGCTAGCGAACGTGAATGCATTCAGGCCTGGGTTCACTATGCGCCCGCCCCCCGTGAAAAGCAACGCGATTCCGTCCGCAGCGCACGGGTTATGACGGGCCGATGTCAAACCCGCCAAAAAGCATCACAATCATCCGGTTGCCTCCCCTGCGGGGCGCGCCACCCCCCGCCTGCCGCCCAGCCAGCCCGCCGCAGGCGCGGCCGCTAGAATTTCCCGCCTGGCCCGGCGCTTTCGCCGCCCCTTCCCTCCGTTCACCGCGCGCCTTCCGTTCGACCGCCATGACCCAGACCAGCTCTTCCGCCCTGCACACCTCCGCCCTGACCTCCCTACCGCTGCTGGCGCGTGGCAAGGTGCGCGACAACTACGCCGTGGGCGAGGACCGCATCCTCATGGTGGCCAGCGACCGCCTGTCGGCCTTCGACGTGATCATGGGCGAGCCGATCCCCGGCAAGGGCGAGCTGCTCACCCGCATGGCGCTGTTCTGGTTCGACAAGCTGGGCCACATCGTGCCCAACCACCTGACGGGCGAGGTCCCCGAGAGCGTGGTCGCGCCCGCCGAAGTGCCGCAGGTGCGGGGACGCTCCATGCTCGTGCAGCGCCTCAAGCCCATTCCGGTGGAGGCCGTGGTGCGCGGCTACCTCGCGGGCAGCGGCTGGAAGGAGTACCAGGAGTCCCGCTCGGTGTGCGGCGTGCAGCTGCCCGAGGGCCTGACCAATGCCGCCAAGCTGCCGCACACCATCTACACCCCCGCAGCCAAGGCGGCGATGGGCGAGCACGACGAGAACATCAGTTTCGAGCGCACGGTGGAGATGGTGGGGCTGGAACTGGCCACGAAGATCCGCGACATCTCCATCCAGCTCTACGAAGCCGCCGCCGCCATCGCGCTGGAGAAGGGCATGATCATCGCCGACACCAAGTTCGAGTTCGGCCTGGCGCCCGACGGCACGCTGGTGCTGATGGACGAGGTGCTCACGCCCGACAGCTCGCGCTACTGGCCCGTGGAGGGCTACGCCGAGGCGCTGGCCCAGGGCGAGAACCCGCCCAGCTACGACAAACAGTTCGTGCGCGACTGGCTGGAGCAGGCCCAGGTGGGCGGCAAGCCCTGGAACAAGACGGCCCCGGCGCCGCGCCTGCCGCGCGAGGTGGTCGAGAAAACCGCCGCCAAGTATCGCGAGGCACTGCAGCGCCTCACGGCCTGACGCCGCCGCGTCACTGGGGCAGCAGGGGCGGCTCGCCCTCGTCCAGGCGGGGCTCGCCCCACTCCTCGGCCACGAAGCGCAGCAGTGGCTTGCCGTCCGCGCCGCGCAGTTCCAGCTCCCGCCCCTGCTGCCGGTAGAAGGCCACGGCGCCGAGCTGCTGCAGGTAGGCCATCTCGCTCGCCCCGCCCTGCAGGCACAGTTGCAGGCCCGACACCAGGGCATAAAAACGCAATTGCCCGCCCTCCTGTGCGTAGCGGGCCGTGAAACGGTTGCAGCCGCCCGAGCCCGCCGCCTGGTCGCCGTCGCGCTGCAGGACGAGGTGCGCGGGGCTGGCACCGGCGGCCGGCGCGGACACCGGTGCGGCGTCCACCACTTCCACGAGCTTCCAGTAGGTCTGCCTCAGCGGCACGGCCGCGTCCCAGGTGGCCTCCTGCTGCGGCATGCGGGCCAGGATCACGTCCACGTGCCGGAAGGCGGGGTCGATCAGCACCGGGTGCACGCCCGGCGTATCGAGCAGCAGGCGCCCGCGCTGGGTGACGGCGGCGCGCACCTCGTAGCGGCCCTGCGCATGGATGCGCGCCGCGTGGTAGGGGATGCGCAGCTGGTAGGGCAGCGGCCCCGCCGGGTCGATGCGCTGGCGGCCCAGCACGGCGAGCGGGTCGCCCACGCGCGTGACGTCCACGAGCGCCGCATCGAACAGCGCATCCGGCGGCACGTAGAGCCGCTCGCGCGAGAGGACGGTGCCGGTGATGGCCGCGTCGGGCGCGGGGGAGCGCCGGCGCATCCGGCCAGCAGCAGCGCGGCCAGCGCCGCGATGGCTCCCCAGCGCCGCGTCAACTCAGCACGACGCTGGACAAGCGGCGGCGGTAGGTGGCCACCACGGGGTCTTCGGGCGGAATCTGGCCGTCGGCCACCTTCACCGGCGGCGGGGCGATGATCTCCAGCACCGCCACGTAGGCCTTGCGCGCCGCCTCGTCGTTCCAGGATTTGTCGCGCATCAGGATTTCGAGCAGCTCGTCCATCGCCTCCTGCCAGCGCTGGCGAGCCATGAGCCAGCGTGCGCGGCCGAAGCGCGCCTCGAAGTCGCGTTTGTTGGCGGCGATCTTGGCGTCAAAATCGGCTCCAGCGCTTTCCCCATGAGCGCCGGCAGCTACGAAATCAAGAGCATCCATCCAGGCCTTGAGCGCCGACAGGCGGCGCGAGGTTTCGGCCTTGGCGATCACGGGGGCGAAGGCCACCTTGGCATCGTCCTCGCGTCCGAGCTGCAGCAGCAGCCGCACGTAGTCGAAGCGCGCATCGTCGTTGGCGGGGTCGGTGGCCACGGCGTGCTGCAGCTTTTCCAGGGCGGCGTCGGTGTCGCCCTCGGCCAGCGCATCCAGGGCTTCTTCCTCCTGCGTCTCGGCTTCGAGCACCTCGGCGCTGGGCACGTGCTTGTCGAGGAAGGCGCGCAACTGGCCCTCGGGCTGTGCGCCCATGAAGCCGTCCACCGGCTGGCCGTTCATCATCAGCACGCAGGTGGGGATGCTGCGGATGCCGAACATGGCGGCCAGCTGCTGCTCCTGGTCGGAGTCGATCTTCACCAGCTTGAAGCGGCCAGCGTACTCCACCTCCAGCTTCTCCAGCACCGGCCCCAGCGTCTTGCACGGGCCGCACCAGGGCGCCCAGAAGTCCACCAGCACAGGCACCTCCATCGACGCGGCGACGACTTCGGTTTCAAAGGTTTCGAGGGTGACGTCCATCATGTGCTTGGGCTCTGTGTCGGCGTGCATGCACACCAAAAGTAAAATCGCGGGTTCCACTTAGGCAGGCGGCAGCGCCCACCCTCTCATGCAACCCATCCAGATCGGCGTGGTCATGGGCTCTTCCAGCGACTGGGAGACCATGCAGCACGCAGTGCAGATTCTCCAGCAATTCGGTATCGCGCACGAAGCGCAGGTGGTTTCGGCCCACCGCATGCCCGACGACATGTTCGCCTACGCCGAGGCCGCCGCAGGCCGGGGCTTGAAGGCCATCATCGCCGGTGCCGGCGGCGCCGCCCACCTGCCCGGCATGATCGCCGCCAAGACCACCGTGCCGGTGCTGGGCGTGCCCGTGGCCAGCCGCCACCTGCAGGGCGTGGACTCGCTGCACTCCATCGTGCAGATGCCCAAGGGCGTGCCGGTGGCCACCTTCGCCATCGGCGCGGCCGGTGCGGCCAACGCGGCCCTCTTCGCCGTGGCTCTGCTGGCCAATGAAAACCCCGCGCTGCGCGAGCGGCTCGATGCCTTCCGCGCCGAGCAGACCGCCGCCGCGCGTGCCATGGCCCTGCCGCCGGTGGCCGCATGAGCGAGGGCGTGATCCTGCCCGGCGCCACGCTGGGCGTGCTGGGGGGCGGCCAGCTCGGCCGCATGTTCGTGCATGCCGCGCAGGCCATGGGCTACTTCACCGCCGTGCTCGACCCGGACGCCGACAGCCCCGCCGGGCTGGTGAGCCACCACCACATCCGCACCGGCTACGACGACCCGCAAGGCCTGGCCGCGCTGGCCCAGGCCTGCGCCGCCGTCACCACCGAGTTCGAGAACGTGCCCGCTGCCGCGCTCGACACGCTGGCGCGCAGCCTGCCGGTGTCGCCCGCCGGCAGCGCCGTGGCCATCGCCCAGGACCGCGCGCGCGAGAAGGCGCATTTCGTGCAGTGCGGCGTGCCCGTGGCACCGCATGCAGTGATCGAGACCCCCGCGCAGCTCGCCGCCTTGGACGCGGCCCTGCTGCCCGGCATCCTCAAGACCGCCCGCCTGGGCTACGACGGCAAGGGCCAGGCGCGCGTGCGCACGCCCGGGGAGCTGGCCGCCGCATGGGAGCAGCTCGGCCGCGTGCCCTGCGTGCTGGAGCAGATGCTGCCGCTGGCGCACGAATGCTCGGTCATCGTGGCGCGCGGCCGCGACGGCACCGTGGTGCACTTGCCGGTGCAGCGCAACCTGCACCGGGGCGGCATCCTGGCCGTGACCGAGGTTTATGAGGGAAATCTGCCTCCAGCGCTTTCCAGTCAAGCGCTGGCAGCTGCGAAATCCGTAGCAGACGGGCTGCAGTACGTGGGCGTGCTGTGCGTGGAATTCTTCGTGCTGCAGGACGGCCGGCTGGTGGTCAACGAGATCGCCCCGCGCCCGCACAACAGCGGCCACTACAGCCAGGACGCCTGCGACGTCTCGCAGTTCGCGCTGCAGGTGCGCTGCATGGCCGGCCTGCCGCTCACGCCGCCGCGCCAGCACAGCCCCGCCATCATGCTGAACCTGCTGGGCGATCTGTGGTTCGCGCACGGCGGCGACGCGCCCGCCAGCCCCGCCTGGGACCGCGTGCTGGCCCTGCCCGGCTGCCACCTGCACCTGTACGGCAAGACGCAGCCCAAGCGCGGGCGCAAGATGGGCCACCTGAACGTGACCGGCAGCACGGCGGAGCAGGTGCGTGCGACCGCACTGCAGGCGGCGGACATCCTGGGCATCGAGGCATTCTGATGATCCTCGACGGCACACAGGCCGCCGCCGTGCAGGCCGCCGCGCAGGCCCTGCAGCGCGGCGAGCTGCTGGGCTTGCCGACGGAAACCGTCTACGGCCTGGCCGCCGACGCCGACAACGACGCGGCCGTGGCGCAGATCTTCGCGGCCAAGGGCCGGCCCGCCGACCACCCGCTGATCGTGCACGTGGCGGGCAGCAGCGCCATCACGCACTACGCCAAGGAAGTGCCCCTGTTCGCGCAGCAGCTCATCGACGCCTTCTGGCCCGGCCCGCTCACGCTGATCCTGCCGCGCCTGCCCCACGCGGCCCGCGCCTCCACGGGCGGGCAGGACAGCGTGGGCCTGCGCTGCCCCTCGCACCCCGTGGCACAGGCGGTGCTGGCCGCCTGCCTGCGGCTGGACCCGCCGGTGCGCGGCGTGTCGGCCCCCAGCGCCAACCGCTTCGGCCGCGTCAGCCCGACCACCGCGCAGCACGTGGCCGAGGAGTTCGGCGACGGCCTGCTGGTGCTCGACGGCGGCGCCTGCGCCGTGGGCATCGAGTCCACCATCATCGACTGCACGCGCGGCGTGCCCGTGCTGCTGCGCCCAGGCGCCATCTCGCGCGAGGACGTGCAGCGCGCCTGCGGGCTGCGACCGCTATCGAAAGAAGAGCTCCCTGCGCTGACCCCTCGGGCGTCAGGCACGCTTTTGGCGCACTATGCCCCCACGGCGCGCGTGCGCCTGATGGACGCGCGGCAGCTGCAGGCCGGCCTGGACGTGCTGGGCGCGGACGCCGCGCACCTGGCCGTCTACGCCCGCACGCCGCTGCGCTCGCCGTCCCCGCACATCGTCCTGCGCCGCATGCCGGACGATGCCGCGGCCGCCGCGCAGCAGCTGTTCGCCGCGCTGCGCGGCTTCGACGACGCGGGGGTCAAGCTGATCTGGATCGAGACCCCGCCCGACACCGCCGACTGGGAAGGCGTGCGCGACCGGCTGCAGCGCGCCGCCGCGGCGGGCTGAGGCGCCGTACATCGCGCAACAGCGCACTCCCCTGCAATCGTTACACTCACGCCCACCTAATCCGGAGAAATACATGGCAGCAAATTGGATGCGCCGTACCGCCCTCGCCGCCGCTTGCGCAGCGGCTGCGCTGCTGGCGGCCTGCGGCTCCAGCACCACCGAGTCGGCCTTCACGCCCAACCGCCTGATCGCCTTCGGCGACGGCTTCACCGACGTGGGCCAGAAAGGCTCGGCCTACACGGTCAACGACGGCAGCCTCAACAACTGGACGCTGCAGGTCGCTTCGCGCTACGGCCTGGAGCTCAAGCCTGTCTCGGCCGGCGGCCTGAGCTACGCCCAGGGCAACGCACGCGTCACCGACACGCCCGATGCGGCGGGCGACGCCTCCACGCCCACGGTGGCGCAGCAGATCGACAGCTTCCTGGCCAGCCGCCAGTTCCTCGATGGCGACCTGGTGATGATCAACGGCGGCGTGAGCGACATCATCGCCGGCATGGCCCGCGTGCGCTCCGGCGCCCAGACCGAGGAACAGTACCTGGCCGCGGCCCGCCAGGCCGGCGAGACCATGGCTGCGCAAGTGGCCCGCCTGTCCGACGCCGGCGCCAAGCACATCCTCGTGACCGGCACCTACGACCTGTCGCGCACGCCCTGGGCCAAGGCCATCGACAAGCAGACGCTGATCAGCCAGGCCAGCCGCAACTTCAACGACGGCCTGCTGGTGAAGATCTCCACCCTGAACAAGACCGTGGCCTTCGTGGACATGGCCTACTACGTGAACCTGTTCGAAGGCTCGCCCGGCGGCTACGGCTTCAACAACGGCGACACGCCCGTGTGCACGTCGGTCGATCCGGGCCCGGGCATCGGCATCGGCGCGGGCGAGGTGAATTCCGCCCTGTGCACGCCGAACACGCTGCAGTCGGGCGCGGACACCGAGCGCTACGTCTTCGCCGACAAGGTCTACATCACCCCCTCGGCCCACCGCCAGCTCGGCAACTACGCCTACGACCGGCTGCGCGTGCGCTGGTGATCCCCGGCGCCCGCACGGGCGCCTGCACTCCTTGCAAAAAGAAGCCGGCCCCGCAAGGAGCCGGCTTTCAAGCCTTGGAGATCTGTATCCCCCCTGGGGCGCCCGGTTGCGTGTGCACCGGAGCCTCCTTCCCTCTGCTACTTGAACGCTAGAAGCGGTATCCCACCCCGATCGCCACCACGTCGGGGTTCAGGCGCATGGCGATGCTCTGGCCACTCGACAGATGGGCCGTGGTCTTCAGGAAACTCTTCGCATAGGACATGTCGAGGAACCAGCGGTCGCTGAAATTCCACACGAAGCCCACCTGCGGCGTGAGACCGAACTTGTTGTCGAGCCGGGCGGTCGTGGGGTTGGCAGGCGAGCCGCCGGTGACGGCCGTCAGGGCCATCGTGCTGCGGTTCTTGAAGAACTTGGCGTAGGTCACGCCCAGCCCGACGTAGGGACGGAACGCGGCGTTGGCCTCGCCGAAGCGGTACTGCGCGAACAGCGTGGCGGGGACCACCTTGGTCTGGCCCAGCTTGCCCACGCCGGCGATGGCGTCGTCTCCGTAGAACGCATGCTTGAACGGCAGGCCCACGGGCAGGTCCAGCGCCCAGTGGTCGGTCAACATGTAGGTGATGCCGCCCGTGAGCGTGGTATCCGAGCCCACGTCCACCTTGGTGTTGGGAAAGCTCGGCGCGGACAGGTTGCCGCTCTTGGTCTGCGGCGAGATGTGCGTGAAGCCGGCGCGCACGCTGAAAGTGCCTGCCACCTGGGCCTGGGCCGCGCCGCACAGGGCCGCGATGGCGAGCGCACAGCCGGCGCGCAGGAAGGGATGTCGCATGGTCCTCTCCTTCACAGCCAGCCCGCCTGCGACAGCGAGCGCGACACCAGTTGGCCCATCAATTGGTGGGCGTACGGTGTGGGGTGGAAGAAGTCGGAGAAGGCATAGCTCTTCCACCAGTCGGCACCGCCCGTGGCGCCCTGCGGCGGCGTCATGGCCGACAGCGCGGCGGCCGTACAGGCCGGAAAGCTGTAGGTCGGCAGGCCGTTGCCATCCACGCCGGTGGCAGGACAGACGGGCGTGGTCACATTGGTATAGGAATACTGCGCGGGGTGCGCGGCCTGGTCCTTGAACGATGCGTAGAAATCCACCACGGCCACGCGCTTGTCGCCGGCGAGCTGGGCGGCCAGCTTGGTGTTGAAGGCCTGCACCCAGCCGTCGAACAGCGCCTCGAGCTGCGCCGCGGCCTGCGCGCCGTTGGCGGCGGCGATCGAGGCCAGCACCATGCGGAACTTGGGCGTCAGCGTCACGCCGGGCATGTTGAGCACGGCCACGCGCGGCGCACCCTTGTCCAGCGCCTGCGCCTGGATCGTGGCGGCGAACTGCGTGGCCAGCGCCTGCATGTAGGCGCCGCCCGCCTGGGCCAGGCCCGCGGCTCCGCCGGCCAGCAGGGTGTTCACCGTGGCGGCATCGAGCACCGTGCCCAGCAGCGCGGCGTAGGACTGGCCGCCGTCCTTGGACGCGGCGAGGTAGGCGCTGATCAGGTCGCCGGCGTCGTTGCCCCCGCCGTCGATCAGCAGCAGATCCCCCGCCCCATAGCCCGCGGCGCCCGCATCCTTGAGCTGGCGCACGATGGACTGGGGCGCGGTGGGCGCCTTGAAGTAGTTGATGGCACCGCCGCCCACCGCATAGTTGGTGCAGCCCGCCTGGGTGTTGAAGCTGCTGCCCGCGGACACGTAGTGAGGGCACAGCGTCTGCCCGTAGCTGCCGGCCACGCGTTCGGGCCAGATGGGCGTGGAGCCGGGGCCCGTGGGGGCCGAGCCCTGCACGGTGAACTTGATGCCGAAGGTGCCGCTGTCGGCCAGGCTGTCGCCCACCACCTTGACGGAGGTGATGGCCGCTGCCGGCGTGGTGTTGGCGCCGCCGCCGCCGCAGGCGGCGAGCAGGGCGGCCGCCGCGGCGGCTGCGGCCCAGTGCAAGCGCAATTTCATCGCGAACTCCTGTTTTAAATAGAACGAACGTTCGTTTTTGATGAAATGTAGCGGCTATCCCTTCGCTTGCCTCTCGGGGGAAATACCGACTGCGCTGCCGGCGCTACCGGTCGGCCGCGGCCCAGTCCACCAGCGCCTCGATGGCGGGCCGTGCCGCCGGCGCGTTCGGGTGGTTGACGATGGCCACCAGCACGTAGCGCCGGCCGCTGGCCGCATGCACGTAGCCGGCCATGGCGGCCACGTCGCGCAGCGTGCCGGTCTTGAGGTGGGCCGCGCCCGCCGCACGGCCCTGGCTGCGCCGCAGCGTGCCGTCGACGCCCGCGATCGGCAGCGACGCGAGCAGCTCCGGCATCACCGGCGAGGCCCACGCACGCTGCAGCATGCGCGCCAGCCCTTGCGCGGTCAGGCGCGCCTCGCGGCTCAGGCCCGCGCCGTTGTCGGCCACCAGCACGTCGGCGCCCACGCGCTGGCGCCACCATTGCGCCAGCACGGCGCGCGCACTCTCGAAGCTGCCCACGCCGCCCTGCTGCAGCGCCAGCGTCAGGAACACCTGCTGCGTCATGACGTTGTTGCTGTATTTGTTGATGTCCCGCACCGCCTCGGCCAGGGCCGGCGAGCTGGCGCTGAAGGCCGGCTGCAGGCCCGGCGGCACCGTGCCGTCGCGCACGCGGCCGGTCAGCCGGCCACCGAGCTCGCGCCACATGCCTTCCACGGCCCGTGCCGCGAAGCCGCGCGGGTCGGCCAGCGCCACGGACCACTGCCGCTCGCCACAGGCGGCCGGGTAGACCCCTTCGAAGGCGACGCGCACGGGGTCGGAAAAACCCGCGCGCAGCCCCGCGCGCCAGTCGCCGCACGCGGCGCCCGCGGCCGCCAGCGGCACCGTGGAGGGCAACTCCACGTGCGCCAGCGGCGGCTCGTAGTGCACGCGCGCCACGCCGGCGGCCACGTCGGGCACGAAGCCCATGGCCACGGCGTTGTAGTTCAGCAGCAGCGCATCGGGCGCCACGTTGTAGGGGCGCCAGGGCTCGCCGTCGAACAGGGCCGCATCGTGCGGCACGGCCGCGAAGGCGCTGCGGTCCAGCACGATGTCGCCCGCGATCGTCTCGATGCCCTGCGCGCGCAGGCGCCGCATGAGCAGCCACAGGCGCTCCACCACCAGCTTGGGATCGCCCCGCCCCTGGATGTAGACGTTGCCGCGCAGGCTGCCGCCCTGCGGTGCGGCATCCAGGTACACCGGCGTGTCCCAGGTGAAGGCCGGACCCAGCAGGTCCAGCGCTGCATAGGTGGTGACCAGCTTCATGACCGAGGCGGGGTTGGACGGCACGTCGGCGCGCCACGCCAGGCGCGGCAGTTGGCGCCCCTCGGCCTCCACCACCAGCACCGACAGCGCCTCGGGCGGTACCTTGGCGCGCTGCAGCGCGGCCAGGGCGGCGGGCGGCAGCGGCCCATTCGCCCAGGCGGGCAGGCAAAAAACGCCCAGGAGCGCCGCCCAGGCCCAGCGGCGCGCAAACAGGAAATGCAGCATCGGGCGAGTGTAGGGGGCGGATAATGCCCCCTTCCATGAATCTGCTCGCCTTCGACACCAGCACCGACACCCTGTCCATCGCCGTGCAGCACGGCGGCCAGGTGTACGGGCACAGCGGCGCGGGCGGCGCCCAGGCCTCGGCCACGCTGATCCCAGCCATCCGCGCGCTGCTGGCGCAGGCCGGGCTGCCGTTCGACCGCCTGGACGCCGTGGTCTTCGGCCGCGGCCCCGGCTCGTTCACCGGGCTGCGCACCACCTGTGCGGTGGCCCAGGGGCTGGCCTTCGGTGCGCGCGGCGGCCGGGGCGTGCCCGTGCTGCCGGTGGACACGCTGCTGGCCGTGGCCGAGCAGGCGCGCGCCGAGCACGGCTGCCACCGCGTGGTGACGGCGCTCGACGCGCGCATGGACGAGGTCTATACCGCCCCCTTCGAATGGCAGGCCGAGGCCGGGCTGTGGCGCTCCTCGCCGGACTTCGGCCTGTGCGCGCCCGAAGCGGTGCAGGTGCCGCCCGGCTGGACGGTGGCGGGCAACGCGCAGGCCGCCTATGGCGCGCGCCTGGCGCCGCAAGCGTCGCACGTGCATGCCCTGCCCACGGCCGCAGCCCTGCTGCGCCTGGCACCCGCGCTGCTGACCGCAGGCGGCGCCGTGCCCGCGAGCGCCGCGCTGCCACGCTACATCCGCGACAAGGTGGCGCAAACCACCGCCGAGCGCGAAGCGGCGAAGCAGGCTGCGCACCAACCATGAGCGCCATCGCCCCGACCCTGGAGGCCGCCGAGGCCATGTTCGAGTCCCTCACGCCGGCGCGCCTGGACGCGCTCATGGCCGTGGAGGAAATCGCCTACACCCACCCCTGGACGCGCGGCAACTTCCTCGACGCGCTGGCCGCTGGCTACCAGGCACAGCTGCTCACCGCCGGCGGGGAGATCCTGGGCTACTTCGTGGCCATGCGCGGCGTGGACGAGGTGCACCTGCTCAACATCACCGTAGCGCCCGCCTTCCAGGGCCAGGGCTGGGCCCGCGTGATGCTGGACGCGCTGGCCCTGTGGGCGCGCGGCCAGGGCGCGCAGTGGCTGTGGCTGGAGGTGCGCATGGGCAACGAGCGCGCGCGCCGCATCTACGAGACCCACGGCTACCGCCGCGTGGGCGAACGCAAACGCTATTACCCCGCTGCCGACGGCCAGCGGGAAGACGCCGTAGTCATGAGCCTGCCCCTATGAGCCTGGAACTCGACGCCCGCCAACGCGCCATGCTGCAGGAAATGAGCATCACGGTCTGGGCCCCCGCGCCCGCACCTGCCATGCCCCCTGCGGCAGCACCTGTGCCGCCCGAGCCGGCCGCCTCTCCCGCCGCGCCGCGCACTCCCGTGCGCGCAGGAGCCACGCCGACGCAGGCCGCACCGGAACCCGCTCCGCCCCCCCTCGCACCCACGCCCCCCAGCGCGCCGCTGCTGCATGCGCCCCAGGCGCTCTACCCGCAGGCGGACCCTGCGGCCACGCCGCCCGAGCTGGGGCCGTGCTGGCTGATCGTGGTGGAGAGCGCCACGCCGCACCAGCCCCTGTCCGGCGACGCGGGCCAGCTGCTGGACAACATGCTGCGCGCCATGCGCCTGCACCGGCACCCGCGCGCCTTCGTTGCGCCGGTGGCACGCGCTGCGGCAGGCCTGCCGGACGAGGGCGCCCTGCCCCTGCCGGTGCCCCAGGTGCTGGAAACGCTGCGCCCGGCGATGGTGCTGGCGCTGGGGCTGGGCGCGGCGCGCGCGGTGCTGGGCAGCCGCGAGCCGCTGGGCCGCCTGCGCGCTGCCGTGCACCGGCTTACGGACGGCACGCCCGACGGGATCCCTGTCGTGGTCAGCCACGACCCGGCCTACCTGCTGCGCGCGCCCGACGCCAAGGCCGCCGCCTGGGCCGATCTGTGCCGCGCGCTGGCGCTCGCCCGCCCGGCCGCGTGACAGGCACTGTCACATTTCCACGCACCCCGGGTGCGATAATTTCGGGTTGACAACGCAAGGAGACAGCTCCGTGGAAACCTACCCCAGTTGGTAGCTTTCAACTCCCGGCCTGCCGCGGGTTGAAAGCGCCCCCATCCCTCGCAGACGCCGCAAGAACCCCGGGAGTGAGCCATGCTCAACATCTTTACGCTCGCCAATGGCCGGCTGGTCCAGGAAGAGATCGAATCTCTCGAAGAGCTGGCCCGCTTCCAGCCGATCTGGGTGGACCTGGAGTCCCCCACGCTGGAAGAGAAACGCTGGATCAAGCAGCACTACGGCCTGTCCATCCCCGAAGACGCGATGGACGAGGACATCGAGGAGTCGGCCCGCTTCTACGAAGAGGACAACGGCGAGCTGCACATCCGCAGCGACTTCCTGATCGACGACCACGACCAGCCGCGCGGCGTGCGCGTGGCCTTCATCCTCAACCTCGTCAACGACGAGCTCAAGAGCAAGGGCGTGCTGTTCTCCATCCACGACGAGGACGTGCCCGTATTCCGCCTGCTGCGCCTGCGCGCGCGCCGCGCGCCCGGCCTCATCAACGACGCGCGCGAGGTGCTGCTCAAGCTGTTCGACGCCGACGCCGAGTACTCCGCCGATACGCTGGAGGGCATCTACGACGAGCTGGAGTTGGCCAGCAAGCAGGTGCTATCGGGCGATGTGACCGACGCGCTGGCCGGCGAGGTGCTGGGTGCCATCGCGCGCCAGGAAGACCTGAACGGCCGCATCCGCCGCAACGTGATGGACACGCGCCGCGCCGTGAGCTTCATGATGCGCAGCAAGATGCTCAACGCCGAGCAGTTCGAGGAAGCGCGCCAGATCCTGCGCGACATCGACTCGCTGGACAGCCACACGGCCTTCCTGTTCGACAAGATCAACTTCCTGATGGACGCCACGGTCGGCTTCATCAACATCAACCAGAACAAGATCATCAAGATCTTCTCGGTGGCCAGCGTCGCGCTGCTGCCGCCCACGCTGATCGCCAGCGTCTATGGCATGAACTTCCGCTTCATGCCCGAGCTGGAGTGGGAATACGGCTACGTCTACGTGGTGCTGCTCATGATCCTGAGCGCCGTGGGGCCGATGCTCTACTTCAGAAAACGCGGCTGGTTGAAGTAGAGACCATCCCCCTGAGCGGCTGCGCCGCTGGCATGGCATGCGCCGGTTTCAAGCCAAAATGGCCTTCAGCGCTTATCCAGCAAGCGCGAGCAGCTCCTATTTTGGAAGCAACTGCAGCAGGCGGCGGACGATGCCGTCGGCATAGCGGCTGGCCACGTTCTGCACGAAATGCGCGAAGTCCACGTGGGCGCTGTCGTCCGCGCGGTCGGAGATGGTGCGCACCGCCGCGAACGGCAGGCCGTAGTCGCGGCACACCTGGGCGACGGCGGCACCTTCCATCTCCACGGCCAGCACGTCGTGCCCGGCCGCCAGCAGCGCGGCGCGCAGCGTGCCCGACTCCTGCGCGGTGGAGACGAAGCGGTCGCCGCTGGCCATCAGGCCCGCATGGGTGCGCGGCTGATTTTGTGCATCGAAAATGCCCTCAGCGCCCGCCAGGCAAGCGCCAGCAGCTTCCAAAAGCAGAGCGCAAAGCACCGGGTCGCACACCATGCGGGCACCGCCATAGCCCGGGACTTCCCAGCGCGGGAAGATGGGCGAGGCGTCGATGTCGTGTTGCAGGTAGTCCTGCGCCACCACCACGTCGCCCACCTGCACGCCTTCGCCCACGCCGCCTGCCACGCCGGTGAACACGATGCGCGCCACGCCGAAGCGCTCGGCCAGCACCGTGGCCGTGGTCGCGGCGGCTACCTTGCCGATGCCCGACAGTGCCAGCACCACGGGCTGCCCCTGCAGATGGCCGCGCCAGAAGGCACGGCCGGCATGGGTGATGCGCTCGGGCTGCGCCAGGGCGTGGACGAGGCCACCCTGCTCTTCGGGCAGGGCGCTGAGGATGGCGGTGGTCATGGCGGTGGCAGGCGTAAAAAAGCCGGGATTATCCCGGCTGTGGCAAGGGCTCAGGCGCGGCCTATTTCTTGTCGCGCAGTTCGCGCCGCAGGATTTTTCCGACCGGCGTCTTGGGCAGTTCGGTGCGGAACTCGATCACGCGCGGCTGCTTGTAGCCCGTGAGGTTGGCCTTGCAGAACTCGCGCACCTGCGCCTCGGTGAGCGCGGGGTCCTTCTTCACGATGACGAGCTTGACGGCTTCGCCGGTCTTCTCGTCGGGCACACCGACCACGGCGCACTCCATGACGCCGGGCATCAGGGCCACCACGTCCTCCACCTCGTTGGGATAGACGTTGAAGCCGCTGACCAGCACCATGTCCTTCTTGCGGTCCACCACCTTGAAGAAGCCGCGCTCGTCCATGGTGCCGATGTCGCCGGACTTGAAGAAACCGTCCTCGGTCATGACCTTGGCTGTCTCGTCGGGGCGCTGCCAGTAGCCGGCCATGACCTGCGGGCCCTTGATGGCGATCTCGCCGGGCTGGCCGGTGGCGGAGATGTCGTTGCCCTCGTCGTCGAGGATGCACATGAGGGTGCTCGGGATCGGCACGCCGATGGTGCCCGAGAACTCCTTGGCCGTGACCGGATTGCAGCTCGCCGAGGGGCTGGTCTCCGACAGGCCGTAGCCCTCGCAGATCGGGCAGCCGGTTTTCTCCAGCCACAGCTTGGCCACGGCCGCCTGCACGGCCATGCCGCCGCCCACGGAGACCTTGAGGTTCTTCCAGTTGACGGTGTTGAAGTCGGGGTGGTTGGCCAGGCCGTTGAACAGCGTGTTCACCGCCGGGAAGCTGTGGAAGGTGTGCTTGGACAGCTCCTTGAGCGTGCCGGCCAGGTCGCGCGGGTTGGGGATCAGGATGGTCTTGCCGCCCGTGCGCATGCTCAGCATCATGTTCACGGTGAACGCGAAGATGTGGTAGAGCGGCAGCGCGCACACGGCCGTGGGCTGCTCGCTCTCGGGGATCTTGCTCGTGGCAGGCGCGTTCCAGGCCTCGGACTGCAGCACGTTGGCGATCACGTTGCGGTGCAGCAGCACGGCGCCCTTGGAGACGCCCGTGGTGCCCCCTGTGTACTGCAGCAGCGCGATGTCGTCGGGCTGGAGCTGGGGCGCCTTGAACGTGGCGGCAGCGCCCTTGGCCAGCGCGTCGTTGAAGCGCACGGCGCCCGGCAGCTGGAAGGGCGGAACGAGCTTCTTGACCTTGCGCACCACGTAGTTGACCAGCAGGCCCTTGAGGCCCAGCCGGTCGCCCATGGCGCACAGCACCACGTGCTTGACGGGCGTGTTGGCGATGCAGGCCTGCAGCGTGGCGGCGAAGTTCTCGATGATGACAATGGCCTTGGCACCCGAGTCCTTGAGCTGGTGCTCCAGCTCGCGCGGCGTGTAGAGCGGGTTCACGTTCACGACCACGTAGCCCGCGCGCAGCACGGCCGCCACGGCGACGGGGTACTGCGGCACGTTGGGCATCATGAGCGCCACGCGGTCGCCGCGCGCCAGGCCCAGGCCCTGCAGGTAGGCGGCGAGCTGGCGGCTCAGCGCGTCCGTCTCGGCATAGCTGATGTCCTTGCCCATGAAGCTGTAGGCAGTGCGGTCCGCGTAGTCGCGGAAGGCCTGCTCCATGAGCGCTACGAGCGACGGGTACTGCGACGGATCGATGTCTGCGGGCACCCCCGGCGGGTAGCTCTTGAGCCAAATGCGGTCGGTCATCACCTGAGTCTCCTGGTTTGTTTTATGAGAGGTCCGAAGCACCGTGCCGGCAAATTTCAGCACGATCGTTCTTTTTGCCGCGCGGATTATGCCCTGTCAGCCTTTGAGCGCAGAGAGCACTTCGTCCAGCATCTTCTTCGCATCGCCGAACAGCATGCGGTTGTTCTCCTTGTAGAACAGCGGGTTGTCCACGCCCGCATAGCCCGAGGCCATGGAGCGCTTCATCACGATGGAGTGCTTGGCCTTCCAGACCTCGAGCACCGGCATGCCGGCGATCGGGCTCGCCGGGTCGTCCTGCGCCGCCGGATTCACGATGTCGTTGGCGCCGATGACCATGGCCACGTCGGCCTCGGGGAAGTCCTCGTTGATCTCGTCCATTTCCATCACGATGTCGTAGGGCACCTTGGCTTCGGCCAGCAGCACGTTCATGTGGCCCGGCATGCGGCCCGCGACGGGGTGGATGGCAAAGCGCACATCCACGCCCCTGTCGCGCAGCGTCTTGACGATATCGTTGACGGTGTGCTGCGCCTGGGCCACGGCCATGCCGTAGCCGGGCACGATGATGACGCTCTTGGCCTCGCGCAGCATCTCGGCCGTGTCGGCGGCCGTCACCGGCACCACCTCGCCCTGCGGCTCGGCCTGTTCACCGTTCTGGCCCTTCTTGGCGGGCGCGCCGCCGCCCGAACCGAAGCCGCCCGCGATCACGCTGATGAAGTTGCGGTTCATCGCGTTGCACATGATGTACGACAGGATGGCGCCCGAGGAGCCCACGAGCGCACCGGTGACGATCAGCAGGTCGTTGGACAGCATGAAGCCCGTGGCCGCGGCGGCCCAGCCCGAATAGCTGTTGAGCATCGACACCACCACGGGCATGTCGGCGCCGCCGATGGCCATGACCATGTGGATGCCGAACAGCAGGGCGACCACCGTCATCACGGTCAGCGGCAGCATGCCGTCGGCCACGGTTTCCGCACGGATGAACTCGCGGCCGAACCAGATCACCACCAGCAGCGCCACGAGGTTGAGCCAGTGGCGCGCGGGCAGCAGCAGCGGCTTGCCGCCGATCTTGCCGTTGAGCTTGCCGAAGGCGATGAGCGATCCCGAGAAGGTCACGGCGCCGATCAGGATGCCGATGTAGATCTCCACCTCGTGGATGATCTTTTCCGCGCCCTGGAACTGCACCGAGGTATCGACATAGCTGGCGAAGCCCACGAGGCAGGCCGCCAGGCCCACCAGGCTGTGCATGAGCGCGACCAGCTCGGGCATCTGGGTCATCTTCACGATCCTGGCGGCGAACAGGCCGACGCCGCCGCCGATGACCAGGGCCGCGACGATCCAGGCGATGCCGCCGGTGCTCACGCGCGGGCCGAACACCGTGGCCAGCACGGCCAGCGCCATGCCGACCATGCCGAACAGGTTGCCGCGGCGCGAGGTTTCGGGGTTGGAGAGCCCGCCGAGGCTCAGGATGAAAAGAATGGCGGCGCCGAGGTAGGCGACGGTGGCAAGGCTTTGGGACATGTTCTGTTCTCCTCGTCGTTCTTGTCGTTGTTTACTTGCGGAACATGGCCAGCATGCGGCGCGTGACCGCAAAGCCGCCGAACATGTTGACGGCCGTGAGCACCAGCGCGGCGAAGGCCAGCCAGCGGATCAGCCCGTCGGGCCGCCCGTCCATGCCGGCCTCCGGCGGCGCGATCTGCACCAGCGCGCCGATGGCGATGATGCTGGAGATGGCGTTGGTCACGCTCATCAGCGGCGTGTGCAGTGCGGGTGTGACGTTCCACACCACCATGTAGCCGATGAAGCAGGCCAGCACGAACACCGTGAAGTGCCCCAGGAAGGCCGCAGGCGCATAGGCGCCGATGAACCAGAACAGCACGGCCGCCACGGCGAAGAGGATGGTCAGCGACTTGGCGGACATGGGCGCACCGGCGCCATGGCCGTGGCCCGATTTCTTCTGCTCCACCGGCGCAGCGGCTGCCTTGGGCGCGGGCGCCGGGGCCTGCTTGAGGGGCGGCGCGGGCCAGGTGATGGCGCCGTCCTTGACGACGGTGAGGCCGCGGATCGCATCGTCCTCCATGTTGACCACGGCCACGCCGTCCTTGGCCTTGCACAGCTCCTCGGTCAGGCGCAGCAGATTGGTCGCATACAGCGTGGACGACTGCTTGGCCAGGCGCGAGGCCAGGTCGGTGTAGCCGATGATGGTCACGCCATGGCGCACCACGGCCTCGCCGGGCACGGTCAGCTCGCAGTTGCCGCCCTGCTCGGCGGCCATGTCCACGATCACGCTGCCGGGCTTCATGCTCTGCACCATCTCGGCCGTGATGAGTTTGGGTGCCGGCTTGCCGGGGATCAGCGCGGTGGTGATGATGATGTCCGCGTCCTTGGCCTGTTCGGCGTACATCTTGCGCTGCGCGGCCTGGAAGCCCTCGCTCATGACCTTGGCATAGCCGCCGCCGCCCGAGCCGTCTTCCTCGTAGTCCACCTTCACGAATTCGCCGCCCAGCGACTTGACCTGGTCGGCCACCTCGGCGCGCGTGTCGTTGGCGCGCACGATGGCGCCCAGGTTGGCGGCCGTGCCGATGGCCGCGAGGCCTGCCACGCCGGCACCGGCGATGAAGACCTTGGCGGGCGGCACCTTGCCCGCGGCAGTGATCTGCCCGTTGAAGTAGCGGCCGAAGGCATTGGCCGCCTCGATGACGGCGCGGTAGCCGCTGACGCCCGCCGTGGAGGTCAGCGCATCCATCTTCTGCGCGCGGCTCAGCGTGCGCGGCAGGCAGTCGATGGCGAGCACCGTGGCGTTCTTCGCCGCGAGCTGCTGCATCAGCTCGGGGTGCTGGGCGGGCCAGATGAAGTCGATGAGCGTGCCGCCCTCGCGCATCAGTGCGACTTCGCTGCTGCTCGGCGGGCGCACCTTGAACACGATGTCGGAGGCCGCCCAGAGCGCTGCGGCATCGGGCAGCACCTCGGCGCCGGCGGCACGGTAGGCGTCATCGCTGAAGTTGGCGGCCTCGCCCGCGCCGGACTCGATGGCCACCGTGAAGCCGAGCTTGGTCAGCTTCTCGACCACGTCGGGCACGGTGGCGACGCGCTTTTCACCAGGGAAGGTTTCCCGCGGCACGCCGATGCGCTGGGCGCCAACGCGCTGGGCGTCAACACGCTGGGCGCTGCTCGGCTGCTCTGTCGGGGGGGTGCTTGCTTGCATGAGAGGTCTCCTCGAGTTTCGTAATCGTTGTGCAAGGCCGCAGGCGGGGCGTGCGCGCTAGGGGACGGCCGCGGCGAACGGGAACGGCGGTATGACCAGGTAGCCGTCCATCATCCCTGTGCTCACGCGCACCGCCTGGGCCAGGTCGTTCCCCCACCGCAGCGCGGGCCGGCCGGCAGCCAGGAATTCCTGGTTGTTGCGTGCCTTGGGATTCAGCAGCCGCCGATCAGCCAGCACGTCCACCGCCATCATGGCCCCGCCTTCGGTGGCGTAGCGGTAACTCATGTACGAATACGGCGCGTTCACCGCAAGCTTGCGTCCGGCCAGCCACTGGGCAAAATCCGGCTGGTTCTGCTCGAGCCACTGCGGGCCGTCCACCCACCGCTTGAGGCGCAGGCAATCCATGCGCACACGACTGCCCTGGGTGAAGTCTTCCACGGTGACGCCCTGCTGGGGCGGGCAATAGCCCGGCCAATACACGGCCCACTCTCGCTCATTGGTCCGGTTGGTCTGCACCCGCACAACGGCCAGCAGTTCCTGGCCCGCGCCGCGCAGCCCCAGCGTGCGGGTCTGCAGCGCAATGCGTCCGTCGGGCTCGGGCAGCAGGCGGATGGCCTCGTCGGAAGCGCCCAGGTCTTCCCATGCGCCGGGCGGCAGGACCAGGCGCGACCGGCCCACCGGGTATTCCGTCGGCTGGGGCGCGAGGGGAGCGCATGCCACCAGCGCCGCCAGGGTGCAGGGCAGCAGGCACCTGATTGTCGAAATCGTCAGATTCATGGAGAAAAAAGTTCAGCTACTGCGCGCCACGCCGGCACCGGCCGACTGACCGCGAGCTTACATGAAGAAACTTCGGACCCCGGCGCACGCCCTGACGCAGGGCAGGAGCACAAAGAAAACCGGCAGCGCAAGGCTGCCGGTCTGCAGGGCGAAAGGCGGGGAAACGCTCAGTTCACGATCTGCGCCAGCTCGCCCTTGGCGTACTTGGCGGCCATGTCGGCCAGCGAGTAGCCCTTGACCTTGGCACCCTGGCCTTCGCAGCCGAATTCCAGGTAGCGTTGCTTGCAGATGGCCTTGGCGGCTTCGCGCGCAGGCTTCATCCATTCGCGCATGTCGAACTTGTCGGGATTCTCGGCCTGGAACTTGCGCACCGCGCCGGTCATGGCCAGGCGGATGTCGGTGTCGATATTGATCTTGCGCACGCCGTGCTTGATGGCTTCCTGGATCTCCTCCACGGGCACGCCGTAGGTTTCCTTCATCTTGCCGCCGTACTGGTTGATGATGGCCAGCAGATCCTGCGGCACGGACGAGGAACCGTGCATCACCAGGTGCGTGTTGGGCAGGCGCGCGTGGATTTCCTTCACGCGCTGGATCGACAGGATGTCGCCCGTGGGCTTGCGCGTGAACTTGTAGGCGCCGTGGCTGGTGCCGATGGCGATGGCCAGCGCGTCGAGCTGCGTGGCCTTCACGAACTGGGCGGCCTCCTCGGGGTCGGTCAGCAGGGCCGAGTGGTCCAGCTTGCCCTCGGCGCCCACGCCGTCTTCCTCGCCGGCCATGCCGGTTTCGAGCGAGCCCAGGCAGCCCAGCTCGCCCTCGACCGTGGCGCCGATCTCGTGGGCCATCGCGACCACCTGGCGGGTCACGTCCACGTTGTAGGCGAAGTCGGACGGCGTCTTGCCGTCCTCGCGCAGCGAGCCGTCCATCATCACCGAGCCGAAGCCCAGGTTCAGAGCGCCCTGGCAGATGGCCGGCGAGGTGCCGTGGTCCTGATGCATGACCAGGGGAACGTGCGGATAGGCCTCGCAGGCGGCCTGGATCAGGTGCTTGATGAAGCTCTCGCCCGCGTATTTGCGGGCACCGGCGCTCGCCTGCAGGATCACGGGCGCGCCCACCTCATCGGCGGCAGCCATCACGGCCTGCACCTGCTCCAGATTGTTGACGTTGAAGGCGGGAATGCCATAGCCGTTGTCGGCGGCATGGTCGAGCAGTTCGCGCATCGAGACGAGAGGCATGGGGGTGGATCCGTTCGAGGGTAATGGAGAGAACGCGGCTGTAACCGCTTGGTAACTCCGGGATTCTACCCAAGCCCTCTTCAGGCGACGTGTCCCCTTGTATCGCCTCGATGGTCCGCCGTCCGGCGGACCCTGGCGCTCACTGCGCCCGGCAGATCTTGAGCATGTTCGTGCCGCCGGGCGCGCCCATGGGCTCGCCGCAGGTGATCACGTACAGGTCGCCCTGCTGCACGATGTTGCGCATCTTCAGATGGCTTTCGGCCTGCTCCAGCGCCGTGTCGCGGTCGGCGCTGGTGTCCATGAGCAGGGGGCGCACGTTGCGGTACATCGCCATCTTGCGCTGCGTGGCCACCTTGGGAGTGAGCGCGTAGATCGGAATGTGGATGCGGTGGCGGCTCATCCACAGCGCCGTCGAGCCGCTCTCGGTCATCGCCACGATGGCCTTGGCGCCCAGGTGGTGGGCCGTGAACAGCGCGCCCATGGCGATGGACTGGTCGATGCGGCCCAGCGTCTGGCCGGTGAAGTCGGAATCGCGCTCGGGATCCTCTGCGGCCTCGGCGGCGGCGCAGATCTTGGCCATCTCCTCCACCGTCTCCAGCGGGTAGCGGCCGGCCGCTGTCTCGGCGGAGAGCATCACCGCGTCGGTGCCGTCGAGCACGGCGTTGGCCACGTCGCTCACCTCCGCGCGCGTGGGCACGGGGTTGGTGATCATGCTCTCCATCATTTGCGTGGCGGTGATGACGACTTTGTCCATGTCGCGCGCCATGCGGATCATCTTCTTCTGCAGCGCGGGCACGGCGGCGTTGCCCACCTCGACGGCCAAGTCGCCGCGGGCGACCATGATGCCGTCGGACACGTGCAGGATCTCCTCCAGGCGCGGGATGGCCTCTGCCCGCTCGATCTTTGCGATCAGGCCCGGCTTGTGGCGGTATTCGGCGGCCGCCACGTTGCAGAGTTGGCGCGCCATCTCCATGTCGGTGGCATTCTTGGGAAAGCTCACGGCCACGTAGTCGGCCTGGAAGCTCATCGCCGTGCGGATGTCCTCCATGTCCTTGGCCGTGAGCGCGGGCGCCGTGAGACCACCGCCCTGCTTATTGATGCCCTTGTTGTTGGACAGCTCACCACCCACCTTCACCGTGGTGTGCACGGCCTCGCCGCGCACGGCATCCACGGTGAGGACGATGAGGCCGTCGTTGAGCAGCAGCACGTCGCCGGGCTTCACGTCGCGCGGCAGTTCCTTGTAGTCCAGCCCCACGCCGGCGATGTCGCCGGGCTCGGTGCGCGAGGCGTCCAGGATAAACGGCCGGCCGTCCTCCAGCATCACCCGCCCCTCGGCGAATTTGCCCACGCGGATCTTCGGACCCTGCAGGTCGGCCATGATGGCCACCTCGCGTCCGGCGCGCTGGGCCGCCTCGCGCACCATGGCGGCGCGGTCCACGTGGTCCTGCGCCTTGCCATGGCTGAAGTTCAGGCGCACCACGTTCACGCCGGTCGCGATCATCTTCTCCAGCAGTTGCGGGTCGCTCGAAGCGGGGCCCAGGGTGGCGACGATCTTGGTGGCGCGGCGAATCTGCATGGGTTTGTCTCTGCGGTGGATGTAATCGAGTTTCTATTTTTGCACAGAACCGGTTACATACCGGTTTCCAAAATCGGCCGTCACCCGCGCATCAGTGCCTCGATCTCGCCGCCTTCGACCGGCACGCCGCGCGTGATGAGCTCGCAGCCCCCTTCGGTGACGATGGCGTCGTCCTCGATACGGATGCCGATGCCGTGGAAACGCTCGGGCACGCCCGGCGCCGCGCGCACGTACAGGCCCGGCTCGATCGTCAGCACCATGCCGGGCCGCAGGATGCGGCTGGGCCGGTTGGTGATGGTCTCGCCCGACAGCGGATCCTTGCGCTCACTGGACTGGCCCGCCTCGGACGGCTCGACGTAGCTGCCGCAGTCGTGCACGTCCATGCCCAGCCAGTGGCCCGTGCGGTGCATGTAGAACTGGAAGTAGGCGCGGCTCGCGATCGCATCCTGCGCCGAGCCCACCTTGTCCGCACCGAGCAGCCCCAGGTCCAACAGGCCCTGGGCCAGCACGGCGACGGTGGCGTCGTGCGGGTCGTTGAAGCGCGCGCCCGCGCGGGTGGCGGCGATGGCCGCCTTCTGGCTTTCCAGCACCAGGTCGTAGAGCGCGCGCTGCGGGCCGGTGAACCGGCCGTCGGCCGGGAAGGTGCGGGTAATGTCGCTGGCATAGCCGTCCAGCTCGCAGCCCGCGTCGATCAGCACCAGCTCGCCCGCGCGCACGGGGGCGGCGTCGGCGCGATAGTGCAGCACGCAGGCGTTGGCGCCCGCGGCGACGATGGAGCTGTAAGCGGGGAACTGCGAGCCCTCCTCGCGGAAGGCGTGCAGCAGTTCGGCGTCCAGGTGGTATTCGCGCACGTCCTGGCCCGCGCGCAGCATGCGGCTGCTGCGCTGCATGGCGCGCACATGGGCGCGGGCGCTGATGGCGGCGGCGCGGCGCATCACGTCCTGCTCGTGCGCGTCCTTCACCAGGCGCATCTCGTCGAGCAGCGTGCACAGGTCGTGCTGCTGCGCGGGGCACAGCACGCCGTAGCGCACGCGCGCGCGCACCGCGTTCAGCCAGCCTTCCACGCGCGCGGCCAGGCCCTGGTGCGTGGCGAAGGGGTACCAGACGCTGGCACGGTTCTCCAGCAGGCGCGGCAGCAGCGTGCCGAGCTGGGCCGAGGAATGCGCCGCATCCACCTCCAGCGCGGCCACGGCGGCCTCGGGGCCGAGGCGGTAGCCGTCCCAGATCTCGCGCTCCAGGTCCTTGGGCTGGCAGAACAGCGTGCTCTGGCCCTCGGCCGTGAGCACCAGGCACGCCTCGGGTTCGGTGAAGCCGGTGAGGTAATAGAAATAACTGTCGTGCCGGTAGGGAAAGTCGCTGTCGCGGTTGCGTTGCTGCTGGGGCGCGGTGGGCACGATGGCGATGCCGCCCGGGCCGAGTTGGGAAGCGAGGCGGGCACGCCGTTGGGCGTAGATGGAAGTCATGCGCCGCATCGTACTGCGCCGCAGGCTACAGCGCCGACGACAGCAGGCTCCCGCCCGCGAGCAGCAGCAGCCCGCACACGATCCAGCGCACCGCGGCCACGGGCAGGCGCGGCGGGTGGCGCGCCTGCAGCCAGGTCACCCCTGTCACGACCGGCACGGCCAGGGCGCTGGCCCAGACCGTGTGCCAGGGCATGCCGCCGGCCGCCGCCACCACGGCCAGGCGCACGGCCGAGCAGGCGAGGAACAGCGCCACCAGGCACTGGCGCACCACCATCGCCGGCAGCGGCTGGCGGTACATGTGGTAGACGACGGGCGGCCCCGCCGTCGAGAACAGCCCGCCCAGCACGCCCGACAGCAGCCCCACGCCCCAGAGCACCGGCGCGGGCGACGGTGTGGCGCGCGGGCGCGAGCGCGCCAGCAGCAGCACGGCGCAGGCGATGATGGACACGCCCAGCAGCACGCGCAGCCCGTCCAGCGCATGGCCGCTGAGCCAGTACAGCAGCCCCAGCCCCACGCCCACGCCGGGTACGCCGCTGGCCAGCAGGGGCCGCAGCAGGTCCCAGCGCGGCGCAGCAGGGTGGCTGCGCAGGTACACCGCGCCATTGATCACCGACAGCACGCTGGCCAGGTTGGCCGCATCCGCGATGGGCATGAGGTGCAGCGCACCCGCCGCCCCCACGAAAATCAGCGCGAAGGCGAACCCGGTCAGGTTCTGGCAGAACGACGCCACCGCCACCAACAGCGCCATCTGCGCATACTCCACGATACCCACACGCACTCCCGCAAACCAAACCGCCGGTTCTACCACTGACCCGCCCCTGGCTGCCCCGCCCTTCAGCGATTGAGCGCGGCCAGCCGCTCGGGCGTTCCCACGTCCGTCCAGCGGCCGGCGTAGCGCTGCGCGGTGACGCGGCCCGCGTCCATGGCGCGGCGCAGCAGCGGGGCCAGCGGCGCGGCAACGCCCTGCGGATTGCCGGGCGCGATCTCGCACCAGGGCGGCGCGAACAGCTCGGCGCGCAGCAGCGCGAGGGTGCTGTAGGTGAAACGCTCGCGCGTGTCGCCCTCGGGCAGGTCCAGCGCAAGCCCCTCCGGCGACAGGCCGAAGTCGCCGCGCGGGTGGTGCGGCGGGTTGGGCACCAGCCACAGGTGGGCCAGCGCATCGCTGGCGGCGAAGCGCCGGGCGGCCTCGGGCTCGAAGCGGAAGTCGGGCGCGAACACGTCGCCCGCCGCCAGCCAGAACACCGGCCCCAGCAGCGGCAGCGCGCGCGCGATGCCGCCGGCCGTCTCCAGCGCGCGGCCGAAGTCGCGGCCCTCGTGCGAGTACGAAATCGATAGCTGCTCGCGCTTGTCCAGCAAGGGCTGGGAGCCGAAATGGCTTGAAATCTGTTCTCCCAGCCAGGCGGTGTTGACCACCACCTGCCGCACGCCCGCGTCCTGCAGGGCGCGCAGGTGCCACTCCAGCAGCGGGCGGCCCTGCACCTGCAGCAGGGGCTTGGGGGTGTGGTCGGTCAGCGGGCGCATGCGCTCGCCGCGGCCGGCGGCGAGCAGCAGGGCGGGAATCGTCGAGGCAGTCATGGGCGCGCAGTGTAGAGGCCCATAATGCGCGCTCGCTTTCGCCCGCCGCCATGACGACGCCCGCACCTTCCTCCGCCGCTGCCCGCCAGCGGCTGTGGCACGCGCTGGGCATGCTCTGCGGATTGGGACTGGGGCTGGCCCCGATCGCGCCCGAGGTCTGCGCCGTGCTGCGCGCACTGGTGGGCGCCGATGCGGCGGCGCTGTTCTGGCTCGACGCGCAGGGGCTGCCCGAGGGCTTCTTCCACGAGGACTCGCCGGCCGGCGCGCAAGACCTGTTCCTCAACGAGTTCAGCCGCCTGTTCGCGGGCCCGGGCGAGATCAACGTGCACACGCTCGCACGCGCCGACGGCCCGCGCATCGGCCGGCTGCTCTCGCCCGGCGCGCAGTTCTTCCGCTCCAACTCCTACAACCTGCTGGTGCGCGCCAGCGGCCACCACCACACGCTGGACCTGCGCGTGGAGGTGGCAGGGCGCACGCGCGCCATCGCCATGCTGTTCCGCGCGCCGGGCACGGGCTTTTCCGCGGGCGAGGTGGCGCTGCTGGAGCGCGCCTCGGGCTGGCTCGCGCGCGCCTTCGGCGCCCCGCCGGCCGCCCTGCCCGCGCATGCCGAGGGCACCGGCCCCGTGGGCCACGTGGTGCTGGACGCCGAGGGGCGGCTGCCGCTGTTCGCCGACGAGACCGCCGCGCAACTGCTGCGCCAGGCCAACCTGCGGGGGCTGGGACTGCGCGCGGGCCCGGTGGCGCTGCCGCCCGACCTGCCCCAGCGCCTGGGCCTGGCGCAGCCGGGCGCGGCCGCGCGCATCGCCGTGCCGGGCGGGTGGCTGGCGGCGGGCCTGCGCACGCTGCAGCCGCTGGCGGGCGGCCCGGGCGCGGCGGGGCAGCACCTGCTCACGCTGCAGTTGGAGCGCCCGCACAGCATCGGCGTGGTGCAGCGCGTGCTGGCGCTGCCGCTGTCGCCCCTGCAGCGCGAGATCGCCATGCTGGCCGGCCTGGGCCATGCGCGCGCAGACAGCCACCGCCTGGCCGGCGTGGGCGAGGCGGCGCTGAAGAAGCACCTGCGCGCCATCTTCGCGGCCACGGGCGCCAGCGACTGGGGCGACCTGTCGCGCCGGCTGCAGGCTTGAAACAAAAAACGGCCCCAGCGCTTACCAGTAAAGCGCGGGCAGCTATTCTTTTTGAAAATCCCCGGGCGCCAGCAGCATCAGCCGCGCCACCAGCGCCACCAGGTCCTGCTGGCGCTGGGTGCCGGTCTTGAGCAGCAGCGCGCTCATCTGCGCACGCACGGTGCGGATGCGCACGCCGCGCGCGTCGGCGAAGTCCTGCGGCGTCTGGCCGCGCAGCAGCGCCAGCAGCAGCGCCGTTTCGGCCGGGCTCAGGCGCCACGCCTGGCGCGCCAGCGCAGCGGCGGCAGCGGCGTCCAGCGCACGCTCCATCAGCACCCAGGCCACGCCGGGCGCACCATGGCCGAGGCCCAGCGCCGCCAGGTCGCCCACCGCGAGCGACACCAGCAGCAGCCCGCCCGGCAGCTCGGCGCAGCCGCTCTCGCCCGCGAGCGACTGCGCGAACAGCGCGCCCAGCGCCGCGTCCGCCCGCGGTACGCCGGCGAGCAGCTTGCGCAGGCCGCCGTGCCCGGGCAGCGCGGCCAGCAGCCGCGCGCGGGCATTGGCGTGCAGCAGACGCCCACCCGTGTCGAAGAACAGCATGCCCATGGACAGGCGCTCCATCAGCGCCTCCAGTCCCTGCGTGCGCGTGCGCAGCGCGAGCATCTCGCGGTGCAGGAAGGCCGTGTGCTGCAAGGCGCCGAACTCGGCGTGGAAGCGCCGCACCTGGTCGGCCGTGAACCCCTCGTCGTCGCGCAGGCGGTAGACCGACGCGAACAGGTGCCCGCCCGGATGCCGCGTGTTCTGCCCGCCGCCGAACATGCGCGTGCCGATGTCGTGCGGACGCAGGAAGTCGTTGTAGAACGCCGTCGCGCGAAAGCGCTGCGCCGCCGGGCCGTTGGCATCCGTCACCACCGCGCTGCCGCCCGGCCCCGCCAGCGCATAGCCCGCCATGGCGGCATCCCACAGCGGGTCCTGCGCGCGGTAGTGCTCGGCGTAGCGCAGCGTGGCCTCGGCCGTCACGCCGCGGCCCACCAGCGCGGGCGCGCCGTCGGCCGAGGGCGAGCGCAGCCAGTAGCGCGGGTCCGGGTGCTGCGCGAAGCGCGGCCCCCACTGCGCCAGCTGCTCCGGCCCGCTGCCCAGCACGAACCAGCCCACCTGGTCCGCGCCCAGGCTGACGGCGTAGCGGTGCAGCGCCTGGTCCCAGCGTTCTTCGTCGGCCACGGCGCCGAGCAGATCGGTCAATGCGTGATGCAAGGGTTCCTTTTTCTTTCATCGCCGGGCCGCCCCAAGATGAAAGGCGGCCCCCTCGGGGGGCAGCGACCCGCGCAGCGGTGGAGCGTGGGGGCCATTTCCCGAGGGCGCGATTTTTCAAAGTCGCCCCCGCATGCGCCATTCCCCCTGGGGATACCCCGCGGCTCTCCAGCAACGCTTTGCCAACTAATGCACACGCATCGGCCAGGTGGCCAATAGGCAGAAAGCACGGCCGTTCCAAGAATCGCGAACTTCTGTTTTCCTGCAGGAGTCCCCCAATGACCACCACCGCATGGGCCGCCACGGCCCGGCACAAGGCAGCCGCGCTGGCCGCCGCGCTTGCATCGGCCCTGGCCTGCGCGCCCGCGCTGGCCGACATTCCCGCCGCCGAACGGCAGGCGCTGATCGACCTGTACGCCGACACCGATGGCGCCAACTGGACCAAGAAGGCCAACTGGAACGGCGCGGCGGGCACCGAATGCACCTGGCAGGGCGTGGCCTGCAGCGGCGCCCCCGGCAGCGAGCGCGTCACCGCGCTCACGCTGAACGCCACCAACCTCAACGGCAGCCTGCCCGCGTCGCTATCCAACCTGCGGGAGCTCACCTCGCTCAACCTGTTCCAGAACGGCCTGCTCACCGGTTCCATCGCGCCGATCGGCGCGCTGACCCAGCTCGTGACGGTCAGCCTGGGCCAGAGCGGCCTGAGCGGCCCCATCCCGCCGCTGACGGATCTCGCGCAGCTGGAGGACTTCGAGGTGCGGGGCGCCAAGCTCACGGGCTCCACGCCCGACCTGGGCGGACTGACCAAGCTCAAGAGCTTCAACGTCAGCGGCAACCAGCTCGACGGGCAGATCGGCCCGCTGGCCGGCGCCACGGCGCTGGAGAGCTTCACCGTGCAGAACAACCAGCTCACCGGCCCGATCCCGGACCTCACGGGCCTGGCCAGCCTCAAGACCTTCTGGGTCAACAACAACAAGCTCACCGGCATCACCGCGCTGGCGGGCCTGGCCCACCTGGACAGCTTCATCGCATCGTCCAACCAGCTCAGCGGCCCCATACCGCCGCTGACCGGCCTGGCCCAACTGCGCGACTTCCGCGTGGACTACAACCAGCTCTCCGGCCCCATTCCCGACCTCGCGGGTCTGGCCCGCCTGGAAGACCTCTACCTGCGCGACAACCAGCTCACGGGCCAGATCCCGACCTCGCTCTCCACGCTGGCCACGCTGCGCTTCCTGCACGTGCAGAACAACCAGCTCGTCGGCTCGCCGCCCATGCCACCCAACGACACCATGGTCGCGGTGCCCTGCCCCAACCCGCTGCGCAACAGCCAGGACGCGGCCGTCAACGCCGCGTGGGACGGCATCGTCACCGGCACCAAGCCCTGGGCCGACGGCTGCACCGGCAGTTGGGACGTGACCCCGATGACGAGCGATGGCGCCGGCAACCCCGTGCCCAACGGCACCCTCGGCACCATCACGCCCGGCACGGTGCAGATCCTGCCGCAGGGCGGCTCGGCGCAGTTCACGATCACGGCCGCGCCCGGCTACCACCTCGTCACGCCCGTGGAAGGCAACTGCCCCGGCAGCTACAGCGGCAATGTCTTCACCGCCGGCCCGCTGACCGCCAACTGCACCGTGAACCCGCACTTCGCCCAGGATGCCTCGCCCGACGACGGCGCCTGCGGCCCCGACAACGGCCAGGTGCTCAGCACGCCGCCCGCCCGCCTGTGCACCGCCGGCACGCCCGGCGCCGTCACCGGCAGCGGCCCCTGGGGCTGGAGCTGCGCCGGCACCAACGGCGGCGCCACGGCGCAATGCTCGGCGCAGAAGGCCGGCACGGGCTGGACGGTGAACGCCGTCGTCAACGGCCTGGGCGGCACCGCCACGCCCGCCTCGCAAAGCGTGGCGAACAACGCCCGCGCCACCGTCACCGCCGTGCCCGAGCCCAGCTACATGCTGATCGGCGCCACCGGCTGCGGCGCCGCCGTCTCGGGCAACACCGTCACCACGGCGCCCGTCACCGCGGACTGCACCGTCACCCTCGACTTCGCCGTGGGCCAGTCGACCACCACCGCCTACGTGAGCGTGGTCCCCACCGCGCCGCGCGTGAGCGACGACGTGGCCGTGCGCGTGGCCGTGGAGGCCGGCGACTGGCCTGTGACCAGCGGCACCGTCACCGTCAGCGGCGGCGGCGCTTCGTGCAGCGCCACGCTGGACGGCACCGGCCACGGCCAATGCAGCCTGCGCTTCGCCGCGGCCGGCACGCACCAGCTCACCGCCGCCTACCCGGGCGACATCGCCCAGCGCCACCTGCCCTCCAGCGCCGTTCGGTCCGTCACCGTCGCCGGCGTGCAGCCCGTTCCAACCCTCACCGAATGGGGCGTGGCACTGCTGGCGGCGCTGCTGGGCCTCCTGGGCCTGCGCATGCGCCGCGTCGCCTGAAAAACGCATCAAAAAAGGCTGGCAGCGCTTGCTCCGCAAGCGCTGCCAGCTATTCGTTCAGTAGCACCAAGGAAACCACCATGACCACCCCCGCATGGGTTGCCACGGCCCGCCGCGTACTGCACGCTGCCGCGCTGTGCCTGGGCGTCGCCAGCGGCGCCGCGCAGGCCGCCGGCTGGCAGAGCGCCGGCAGCATCGCCGGCGCGCGCGCGCAGCACACCGCCACCCCGCTCGCCGACGGCCGCGTGCTCGTCGCAGGCGGGCGCAACGGCGCCACGCCGCAGTCCACCACCCAGTTCTACGATCCCGCCACCGGCCGCTGGACCAGCGGCCCCGCCCTGCCCGGCCCGCGTGCGCTGCACACCGCGACGCCGCTGCGGGACGGCACGGTGCTGATCGCCGGTGGCAACACCAGCAGCGGCGGCAGCTCCACGCGCGCCGCCGCCACGTTCGACCCCGCCACCGGCACCTTCACCGACACGCCCGAGATGGCGCTGCGCCGCCGCCAGCACACCGCCACGCTGCTGCAGGACGGGCGCGTGCTCGTCGCGGGCGGGCGCGGCACAGCGGGGCAGGAGGCGCTCGCCTCCACCGAGATCTACGATCCCGCCACCCGCACCTGGACCAGCGCCGACGACATGCCCGGCCAGGGCCGGCGCCAGCACACCGCCACGCGGCTCGCCGACGGGCGCGTACTCGTCACGGGCGGGCGGGACAACGGCAACTCGCCCCTGGCCACCGCCCTGCTCTGGGATCCCGCCAGCGACACCTGGGCCGCCGCCGCGCCCTGCCCGACGGCCCGCGCTTCGACCACACCGCCACGCTGCTGCCCGCCGGCCGCGTGCTGGTGGCCGGCAGCACCGACGGCAGCCAGACCTCGTCCACGCCCGCGCTGGTCTACGACCCCGCCACCGACGCCTGGACCGCCAGCGCCACGCCCTTCGCCACGCGCACCCAGCACAGCGCCACGCTGCTGGCCGACGGCCGCGTGCTGCTGGCCGGCGGCACGGGCCTGGGCGGCAGCCTGGTGGGAAGCACCGAAGTCTTCGACCCGGCCACGAACACGGTCGCGCCCTACGGCGACCTGGACATCCCCCGCTCCCAGCACACCGCGCTGCTGCTGCACACCGGCGCCGTGCTGGTGGTGGCCGGCGCGGGCGAGGCGGGCGTGCGCCAGAGCGCCGAGATCACGCACCCCGCCGCCTTCACACGCTCCGCCACCGCCAGCCTCCCTGGCACGCGCACGTTCCACGCCGCCACGCTGACGGCCAGCGGCAGCGTGCTCATCTCCGGCGGCGCCAGCGGCGGCACCAACACCTACCTGGCCGGCGCACAGCGCTACCGGCCCGATTCGGCATCGGCCCCGGCCGCGTGGCTGGGCGCGGCCGCGCTGCCCGCGCCGCGCAGCTACCACACGCAGACCCTGCTGCCCAACGGGCGCGTGCTCGTCGCCGGGGGCTGGGCCCTCGTCCAGCCACCCAATGTCACGGAGCTGTCGAAGGCCACGCTCCTCTATGACGAAAGCACCGATGCCTGGACGGACGCAGCGCCCATGCAGATCGGCCGCTACCGGCATACGGCCACGCTGCTGCCGGACGGCAGCGTGCTGGTGGCGGGCGGAACCTCCATGGCATCACCCGGCGCTGCCGAGACCTACGACCCCTCCACCAACCAGTGGCAGGCAACGGGCAGCATGAACACACCCCGCATCGGGCACACGGCCACGCTGCTGCCCGACGGGCGGGTGATGGTGGCGGGCGGCATCAACGGACCGGACACGTTCGCCACCGTGGAGTTCTACGACCCCGCCACACGCCAATGGACGGCAGGCCCGGACATGAGCGCCAAGCGCTCCGGGCACCGGGCCGTGCCGCTGATCGATGGCCGCGTACTGGTGTTGGGAGCGGACCTTTCCAATGCCCAGGTCTTCGACCCCGCCTCCAACACCTGGCAGGCCGCCGCCGCCGCGCCCAGTCCGCGCACCCTCTACAGCGCCACGCTGCTGGCCGATGGCCGCGTGTTCGTCGCGGGCGGCAAGGCCGGCAACGCGGACACCGCCATCACCGCGCTGTACGACCCCGCGCACGACACCTGGCAGGCCGCGCCCGACCTGGCCCAGCCGTGCAGCAGCCACACCGCAACGCTGCTGGCCACCGGCAAGGTGCTGGTCGCCGGCTGCGGCGCCGAGCTGTTCGCCGATCCCTTGCGCGCCGGCCGGCCCGCCATCACTGGCGCCGGGCCCGCGCCGCTGGCAGCGGGCGGCACGCTCACGCTCACCGGGCTGCGCTTCACCGGCGACGGCGAAGGCAGCGGCGGCGGCACCACCCAGTCGGCCGCCGACGTGCCCCTGCTGGCGCTGCAGCACGAAAGCGGCGGCCCGCTGCGGTGGCTGCCCGCGCAGGATGCGAGCGCGACGGACTTCACCTCGCGCCCTCTCCCGGCCGGCCTGGGCGCGGGCTTCTACCGCGCCACGCTCTACGTGAACGGCATGCCGTCCAACAGCGTGCTGCTGGCCGGGCCGCCACCCCCGGGCGCGGGCGCGCCCGACGCACCCACGAACGTGGCCGCCACGCCCGGCAACGGGCAGGTCACCGTGTCGTGGCAAGCGCCCACCACCGGCACCCCGCCCGCCAGCTACACCGTCACCGCCCAGCCCGGCGGCGCGAGCTGCACCGTGCAGGCTCCGCAGACGCGCTGCACCGTGACCGGCCTGGCCAACGGCACGGCCTACACCTTCACCGTGACGGCCAACACGGCGGGCGGCAGCGCGTCCGCCCCACCGCTGGGCGGCGTGGTGCCCGCACCCGCACCAGGCGGCAACCCCGGCCAGGGCGTGCAGAGCGTGCCCACGCTGTCGGACTGGGGCCTGCTGGCGCTCGCCTCGCTGATGCTGCTGGCGGGCGTGCGCATGCGCCGCGCGTTCTGAAAACTATCGAAAAGAGAGCTACCAGCGCTTTACACACAAGCGCTGGAGGCCAAAAAGCACCATGAAAAACCACGCCCTTTTCCCCCCATTCCACGCGCGCTCGCGGCATCGCTGCTGCTGGCGGGCACCCAGGCATTCGCGCTCGAATGTCCGCCCGGCCAGTGGCTGGCCGAGTACTACCCCAACACGAAACTGGCCGGCGCGCCCGTGCTCACGCGCTGCGAGACGGGCACCATCGACTACTACTGGATGACGGACAGCCCTGATGCACGCCTGCCGGTCGATGCGTTCTCGGCGCGCTGGACGGCGACGCTGCCGTTCAGCGCCGGCAACGCCAGGTTCACCACCTACACCGACGACGGCGTGCGCGTGTTCGTGGACGGCAAGCGCGTCATCAACAACTGGACGCGCCACGGCATCACCGAGGACACGGCCACCGTCAAGCTCAAGGCCGGCGCGCACACGGTGCGCATGGAGTATTTCGAGGCGGGCGGCGAAGGGCTGGCGCAGCTCTTCATCGACGGCGCATCGGCCGAGGCGCCGCCGCCTCCCCCGCCCCCACGCATCGGCACCTTCGCCGCGCAGCCCGGCACCATCGATGCGGGCGGCACGAGCGTCCTCACCTGGCTCACCGAAAACGCCACGGCCTGCACCGCCAGCGGCGCGTGGAGCGGCGAGCAGGCCACGAGCGGCAGCGCCAGCGTGAAGCCCGCCGCCACGTCCACCTACGCGCTGAGCTGCCGCAACGCGGCGGGCACGGCGGTGAGCGCATCCGCCACCGTCACCGTGCGGGCCAGGCAGCCCGATCCGCAGGACCCGCCGCCCCCGCCGGGCGACGGCCTGAACGCCACCGCCACCCCCGCCGGCGTGCGCCTGGACTGGCCCGCATCGCCCAAGGGCCGCAAGTGGGTCAACGGCTACTACGCGGGCTGGTTCTGGGAGACCTACCCGCCCGAGGCCGTGGACATGAGCACCATGACGCACTTCGTCTTCGGCCGCTATGCACCCGCCCTGGGCTCGCTGCCCGGCGGCCGCGCGGGCGATCTGCTGGAAGGCGCGGGCGGCGCGCACGCCGAGGTGGAAGACACCCTGATCGCCAAGGCCCATGCGGCCGGCGTGAAGGCCGTGATGATGGTCGGCGGCGACAGCGACGGCCCCGGCTTCGTGGCCGCCACGGCCAACGCCACGGTGCGTGCGCGCTTCATCCGGACCATCCTCGACAAGGCCGAGCAGAAGGGCTACGACGGCGTGGACATCGACTGGGAAGAGAACCTGGACACGCCCGCCACCCGCGCCCAGTCGCTGGCCCTGCTGCGCGAGCTGCGTGCGGCCTCGGAGCAGCGCCCGCGCTACCAGGCTGCGCCACTGGAGATCAGTTGGCCCGGCTTCTGGGTCAACCAGAACGATCCGGACATCACCCCCTGGCACGCCGAGGTGGCCGCCGCCGTGGACCGCTTCAACCTCATGACCTACAGCATGGCGGGCGACTGGGGCTGGCTGTCGTGGCACCACTCGCCGCTGTTCGGCGCGGACACCTACCACCCCACGTCCATCGAATCGACGGTGCAGGCGTATCTCCAAGCGGGCGTGCCGCGCGCCAAGCTGGGCATCGGGATCGGCTTGTACGGCGCGTACTACAACGACCCCGTGACCGGCCCGCGCCAGAGCCTGGACGGCATGCAGGGCTGGATGGACAACGGCGACTGGGAGAACAACACCCAGCGTCTGGTCAACGACAACGCCTTCGGCCAGCCCGGCGCCACCTACCACTGGGACGACGTGGCCAAGCAGAGCTATATCACCTATTCGCAGCCCTGGAACCGCGGGCCCGACACACCGGTGACGTACCTCAGCTACGAGGACGAGCGCTCCATCCAGGAGAAGGGCAAGTGGGTGCGCGAGCAGAACCTGGGCGGCACGCTGGTGTGGACGGTGAACTACGGCTGGCTGCCGCAGCAGAACGCCAACCCGCAGATGCAGGCGGTCAAGCAGTCGTTCATCGCGGGCGCCGCCCGCTACCGCGTGTACCGCGACGGCACGGCCATCGCCACCACCGACGACCCGCGCTACGTCGATGCCGCCGCGCCCAGCGGCAGCCATGGCTACCAGGTGAGCGTGGTGGATGCACAGGGCCAGGAAGGGCCGCGCTCCGCGCCCGTCACCGTGCAGGTGCCGTGACGCCCAGCGCAGCCAGGAGGTCATCCCGGCTGGCCGCGCCCATGCGCATGTAGAGCTGGCGCCGGTGGTAGACCACCGTGTTCGCGCTGATGCCCATGCGCGCGGCGATCTGCGACTCGGGCAGGCCGCGCGCCAGCCACCAGGCCAGCTCCTGCTGGCGCAGGGGCAGGTCCAGCGGGCGCAGCGCAGCGAGCAGCCGGGTGCCGGGCTCCATGCGCTGGGTCACGTGCAGCGCCACGGCCTCGCCCGGCCCGGCGGCGGCGGCCAGCGGCGCAGCGCGCACGTGGAAGCAGCCGTGGGCATTGCGCAGCGCCACGTCCGGCGCGGGCGCGCCGGGGCTGTGCTGGCGCTGCACCAGCAGTTGCAGCGCGTGTGGCAACGGCGCGCGGCCCACGCCGCGCCAGCGCCAGCCGAAGGCCTGCGCCATCAGCGCCTCGGCCTCGGGCGAGGACCACAGCGGCTGCCCCTGCGGCGTGACGACGAGCAGGCCCTCGCGCAGCACCTCGCCTGCCTCGTCGGGCAGGCCGGCGGGCCAGAGCACGCAGGCGAGGCAGGCCTCCAGCCGCGCCAGCGCCAGCTGCTCCGCGCTGCCGAACGGCCGCGCCCCGGCAGGGCGGAACAGGAACAGCATGCCGATGCCGCGCCCCTCGGGCGTGCGCAGCGGCAGGCTCAGCCAGTCGCCCACGCCGGCGGGACGCATCACCACGTTGTAGTAGTCGCTGCGCAGCAGCCGTCCACGGGCACGCGCAGCATCTGCGCGAGCGAGCGGGGGCCGTGCGGATGGCGGGCGATGTCGTCGCCATGCTGCAGCACGTTGTGGAACACCCGCGCCTCGCTCGCGAGGATGCGCGGATCGAAGTGGTCTGGCACGGCCGCCTGCACGGCCGGGTGTTCCATGTGGGCGTCCAGCGCGCCGTCCGCGCTGGGGTAGAAGTAGCCGCTCGAATCGAAGCCGACCAGCGCGTGCAGCGCCTCCAGCACGGGCGCGATCAGCTCCGGCCCGCCGGCATCGAGGCGGGCCATGTGGCGCAGGTGCGCGAGGGCCTGGGACGCTCGGCGGTTCGTGGACATGGCGCGCGAATCTAGGGCGCAGCGGCCGTTTCCGCCCTACCCCGCAGGGGTGGTCTCATGCACGCAGCGCAGCAGCCCCTGCCGGTCCTGCACGCCCAGGGCCGCGTAGAGGTGGCGGCGGTGGTAGGCCACGGTGTTCACGCTCACGCCCATGCGCTCGGCGCTCTGCGCTTCGGACAGCCCGCGCGCGAGCCAGCAGGCCAGCTCGGCCTGGCGCCGGGGCAGGCCCAGCGCGCCCAGCCGCTCCAGCAGCCGCGTGCCGCCAGGCACGCGGCGCGTGATGTGGATGGCCGCCGCGTCGGCCTCGCCCGCGCGGCCCGCCAGGTGCGTGGCGCGCAGCGAGAACGCGCCGTGCGCGTTGGAGAAATCCATCTGCGGCAGCGGCACACCCGGCCGCACATTCGGCAGGAAGAGGCGCTGCACCAGCACCTGCAGCGCGGCCGGCAGCGCGCCCCCGCAGCCGCGCCAGCGCCAGCCGAAGGCCTGCGCCAGCAGCGCCTCGGTGCCCGGCGCGAGCCACAGCGGCCGGCCCATGGCCGTGACCACCAGCAGCCCCTGGCCGCAGACCTCGGCGTCGTGCGCCTCCGCTCCCTCCAGGCGGCCCGGCTGCAGCGCGCGCGCCAGGCCGGGCGCCAGCCGGCCCAGCACGGCGGCCTCGTCGCCGGTGAAGCGCCGCTCGCCGTCGCGGCGGTAGAGCCAGAGGATGCCGATGCCCCGCCCGTCCGCCGTGCGCAGCGGCAGCTTCATGGCCATTTCCACCTCGCCGGGGCGCAGCACCGCGTTGTAGTAGTCGCTGCGCCGCAGCTCGGCCAGCGGCACCTTCACCAGGTCGTGCTGCATCTGCACGCCGCGCTCGCAGCGCAGGGCCTCGTCGAGCAGGCGCGCGCTGCGCCGCATCACCTGCCGTTCGCTGTGCTGCACCCGCGGCTCGAACAGCGCGGGCATCACCGATCCCATGGCGGGGTTCTCCATGTGGATGTCTAGCTCGCCGTCGCTGCGCCGGTAGAGGTAGCCGCCCGAGTCGAAGCCGATCAGCCCATGCAGCGCACGCAGCACGGGCGCGATCCGCTGCGGGCCGCCGGCGTCCATGCAGGCCATCCGGCGCAGCTGCGCCAGGGCGCGGTCGAGGTGGCGTTGTGCGGTCATGGCGGCGAATCTACCGGGCATGCGGCGTTTCACAACCACCCCGGGGGGTAGGGTGGCGCGCACCGTGCGCGCCTAGCCTTGGCGGCTTGTCTTCCAACGCCCCGACGCGCCCATGCCTGTTCTCGCCCCCGCCTTTCTCGCCGCCGCGCTGCTGGCCGCCGCCAGCGCCGCCCAGGCCGCGCCGTTCGCCATCACCTACAGCGGCACCGTTGCCGCCAACCCCTCCCTGCCCGGCGTGCAGGGCGGCGAGGCCTACAGCGTCACCTTCGTCATGGACAGCGGCGGCACCACGGCGGCGGGAAGCCGCTGGCTGCTGTCCGATCTGCGCTGCGCCATCTGGCGCTTCGGCGCGGCCGGGCAGCGCACCACCCTCACCCACCCGCTGACCGGCTCGGCCACGCAGATCTCCTACGGCAGCGGGGCGGCCGAGGCCAACGCGGCAGGCACGGCACTGACGGGCATGTTCGACATCGGCATCTACGCCGCACCCGCCACCGACTACACCGTCTCCGGCCCCATCGTCCTGGGCGCGCCCGTGAGCTGGAACGTCAACGGCTCGGCCACCGCCTTCGCCGATGCGCTGGGCAGCTTCGACGACGCCGCGGGCGGCGTGCCCATCGACCCGCAGCGCTGGAGCCGCCCCGTCGCCGTCGCCGGTGCGTGCGACGACACGCCGGTGAGCGCGCCGCCGCCCGGCGGGGGCGCGCAACCCGTGCCTGCGCTCGGCCTGCCCGCGTTGGCGCTGCTGGGCCTGGGCGCAGCGGGGCTGGGCATGCGCAAGCTGCGTCGCCACTCCTGAAAAAGTAGCTGTTTGCGCTTTCTGCATAAGCCCTGAAGACCATTTTGACCATGAAAAGACTCATTGCCGCCACGCTGCTGGCCGCCGTCGGTACAGCACAAGCCGCACCGTTCGCCACCACGCACAACGGCACCATCACCGGTTCCACCCTGCCCGGCGCTACCGATGGCGAGCCGTTCCGCTTCACCCTCATCTTCGACAATGGCGGCACCACGGCATCCGGCCAAACCTGGTCGCGCGGCGACCTGACTTGCGTCATCGTGCGCATCGGCCAGGCCGGGGCAGCGTTCCGGCAAGACCTGCGCGTTCATACGCCCGAAGCACTCAATACCTTCGCCACCCTGCCCGACGGTTCGATCCACCGCATCTTCAGCGGCGTGCGCAATACCGCCGTGCAGGCAGGTGAGTACAGCGCCAGCGGCTTGGCGCTGGAGGCGCCCGTGGGCTGGGGCTACTGGGTGACACCGGGGTCCAACCCGCCTTTCCCCGTGCTGCAAGACCGGGGCGGGCAGCGCGGGTTCGCCAGCAACACCATCGCTTTCTACGCCGCATGGAGCCCGCCCGTCGCCGTCACCGGGGCCTGCGACGACACGCCGCTCCCCCACCGCCGCCACCCGGCAACGCACAGCCCGTGCCTGGCCTGGGCCTGCCCGCCCTCGCGTTGCTCGCCGTGGGCGCGGCCGCCGCAGGCGCACGCCGGCTGCGCCGCAAGAACTCCTGAATCAATAGCTGCTCGCGCTTGCCGTACAAGCGCCAGAGCCGTTTTTCAACCACATCACCAAGGACTTGCCCAATGATGCTGCGCACCCTGGCCGCCGCGCTGGCCTTTTCCGCCCTGTCCGCACTGGCCCTGCTGCTCACCCACACCGGCGCCTGGGCCGCGGGCGCCACCGATCCGGCCACCTTCCGCCTCACCTCCGCGCTGCTGGACCGCATGGACCAGGTGGCCGCTGAACTCAAGCACCTGCCGCAGCAGGACGACGATGGCGACGACGCCCATTCCGTCGAGGACATCGCCCGCAAGCTCGACGCCCACCCCCAGGTGCGCGCCGCGCTGGCGCGCCAGAACTTGAGCAGCCGCGAATACGCCACCGCCATGCTGGCCGCGCTGCACGCGGGGATGCTGCTGGCGATGGACAAGGCGCCGGGCGCGAAGAACACGCAGGCCTTCACGCCTGCGCAGCTCGCCAACGTGGAGGTGCTGCGCGCACGCCAGAAGGGGCGCCCATGAAAGCCCTGCCCACGTTCTTGCTGGCCGCGCTGCTGGCCGCCTGCGGAGGTGGCGGCAGCAGCACCGGCGAGCCGCCGCCGCCCGTTGACCACGCCGTGCCGGGCCGCTTCGTGCTGCGCGTGGCATCCCTGGGCAGCTCCTCGGGCTATGTAGCGCTGGAGGAAAAGCCCCGGCCCTACCGCGACGGCCTGCCCAGCGCGCCCGTCGACCGGCGCATCCGCATCGGCGGGCAGGGCGCCGGCCACGTCTACACGCCGCCCGAGGACTGGTCGCTCATCGACATGGCGCTGCACCCCTCGGGCGAGATCTCCGCCGTGCTCGCCACGCACCGCGCATTGCGCCTGGTGCGCCTGGACGCCCAGGCCCGCGAGCTGACCCGCGCCGAACTGACCGACCCCGCGGCACCGCTCGACCCGTACTACGACCAGGGCGGCATCAAGGACGATACTGCGATGCTGCCCCTGCACACGCGCGACTCGGTGCGCCTGGCCGCGCTGGGCGAAGACCTGGCCGTGGCGCTGCGCACCGGCCGCCACGCCGTGGTGGCCTACCGCTATGCGCACACGGCGCAGGGCGGCTACACACAACGCTGGCGCAGCCTGGTGGAGCCGGGCACCACGGTCATGGCGCGCTACCTGACGAGCGGCAGCCACGACACCTACGGCCAGCTCGCCAACCACTTCCAGGTGCTGCTCGCCGCCAACGCGCACGGCGACCTCGCCGTGGCCGTGCCCGCCGCACCGCACAACAACGCGTTCGCAGCGCATGCGGCCCACTTCTTCGCCGCGCCCGAAGGCCCCGTGCCGCCCGAGCTTCCCGACTACGGCGCCATCGTCACCCGGCTGGACGGCCAGGGCCGCAACCTGGGCGCGGCCTTCGTCGACACGGGCGGCCCCACGCAGGTGTTCGCGCTACGCGCCCTCGAAACAGGCTGGGCGCTCGCAGGCCGCCACAAGGTGGCGGGCCGGGAGGGCGGCTGGAACGGCTTCGCCGCGTGGCTGGACGGCGCGGGACGCCTGCAGCGCCATGCGGTGCTGCACGTGGAAGAGGACGACGTGCTGTTCGACATCGCCGCGCTGCCCGGCGGGCGCCACCTCGTCGCGGGCGCCACGGGCTACCGGCAGAACCCGGCAGGCGCCAGCATTTCGGACGACGGCGCGCCGCTGCTGGCGGTGCTGGATGCACAAGGCCGCCTCGCCCAGCGGCTGGCCCTGCCCGCCGGCCCCGGCCAGAACCCGGTGCGCAGCCTGGAGGGCCAGGGCGGCCGCTGGCTGGTGGGCGGCATGCGCGGCGGCCCCGGCACGCACACGGCCGACGCCGATCCCGCGCGGCTGCGCGCCGATGGCTATGTGCGCGAGGTGCTTGCGCCTTGAAGACTGCCCGGCAGTTCCTGGCGCCCCTGCTCAACGGGGCATCGCTCGGCAGCTCCCGCACGAGAGGGCGCCGCCGCTCAATGGGTTTGGCTTTGCGCGATGGCGCTTTTCCAGAGATCCCGCTCGCTCTGGATGAATTGCGCAAAGCTGGCGGGCGTGCCCTGGGGGTCGGCCAGGGCGGAATTGGTGCGCAGCCAGTTCGCATAGTCCGGGCTGTCGAGCGCTTCGTTCAAGGCGACGGACAGTTTGTCCAGCACGGGTTGCGCGATGCCAGCCGGGCCGACCACGCCGAACCATGCGATGGCCTGGAAGTTCGGCACGCCAGCCTCCGCCACGGTGGGAACGTCGGGCAGCGTGGGGATGCGCTGGGCGGAGGTGACCGCGAGCGCGCGCACCGACCCCTTTTGCAGGAAAGGCAGCGCATTCGGAATGGTGTCCAGCGTCAGGTCGATGCGTCCGCTCACGATGTCGGGGTACATCGTGGCTGCGGAGCTGTAAGGCACGTGGGTCATCTTCACGCCGGCGCGCGTGTTCAAGTACATCATGCTGATGGCTTGGTTCGTCGTCGGCCCGAGCGACGAGAAATTGAGCTGGCCGGGATTCCTGCGCGCGATGTCGAGCACCGCGCCGAGACTGCCCGCCTTCATCTCATGGCTCGCGACAAGGATCTGGGGCTGCATGGCGACCAGCCGGATGGGAGTGAAGCTGCGCACGGGGTCCCACGTCAGGTTGGAGACCATCAAAGGCCCGATCACCTGCACCGAACTGGTCGTCATCAGCAAGGTATAGCCATCGCCCGGGCTGCGCGCCACCGCGGATGCGCCGATCTGTCCGGACGCGCCGACGCGGTTGTCCACCACCACGGGCACGCCCAGTTTCCTGGACATGCCGTTGCCCAGCAAGCGCGCCAGGCTGTCCGCGGAACCGCCCGGCGCGAAAGGCACGACGATGGTCACCGGCTTGCTGGGAAACGCCTCGGCCCAGGCAGTGCTTGCAAGCATCGCTGCCATGGAGAGAAGCAATGTGGCTGTCTTTCTACGCTGCATCGGGGTGGCTCCTCTGTCCATTTTCGGGAATGGGCACCTGCGGCGTTTCAGCATGTCCGGCTTCGGAAAGCAGTCACCGCAGGACAAAAATATAGACCGGACAATTTTTCAAAAGCCAACAGAACAGTCCATCTATGATTTTTATTTGTACGGACTTTATTGGCGCCGGAAACATTGTCAAGCAAGGGATTGCCCGCATCGCCCTGCGCCGTGCGAAGGAAATCAACGCCCCGTGAGCAAACTGCCCAGCAGCTCCTGGCGCCCCTGCAGCCCCAGCCGGTTGTAGAGCTGGCGCCGGTGGTAGACCACCGTGTTGGCGCTGATGCCCATGCGCTCGGCGATCTGCGATTCGGACAGGCCGCGGGCCAGCCACCAGGCCAGCTCCTGCTGGCGCCGGGGCAGGCCGAGCGCCTGCAGCGCCGACAGCAGGCGCGCGCCGCGCGCCATGCGCCGCGTGATGTGCAGGGCCACGGCCTGCCTGGCGCCCTGCGGGTCCGTGGCGGCGGCCATGCGCGTGGCGCGCAGCGAGAACCAGCCCTGCGCGTTGCTGAGCTCCATCTGCGGCAGCGGCAGGGCTTCGCCGGGCAGCGCAGGCGCATGCAGCCGCCGCAGCAGCTCCTGCAGCGGCGCGGGCAGCGCGCCCGCGGCGCCGCGCCAGCGCCAGCCGAAGGCCTGCTGCATGAGGGTCTCGGCCTCCGGCGAGACCCATTGCAGCCGGCCCCGGTCCGTGGCGATGACCAGGCCGGTGGCGACCACCTCGCTGTCGTGCGCATCCAGGTCGCCGGGCTGCAGCACCTGCGCCAAATGGGCCTGCAGCGGCGCCAGCACGTCCAGCTCCTCCCGCGTGAACGGCGGCGCACCCGCGTAGCGGTAGAGGATCAGCGTGCCCACCCGCTGGCCGCCCGCGCGCAGCACCAGCGTGGCCCAGTCGGTCACGCCCGAGGGGCGCAGCACCACGTTGTAGAAATCGCTGCGCAGCAGCCGCGACTGGGGCACTTTCAGCAATTGCTCCAGCAGCAGCGGCCCGCTGCCCAGATGCACCGTGTGCCCCAGGTCGCGCAGGCTGCAATGGAACATCTGGCCCTCGCTGCGCAGGATGCGCGGGTCGAAGTAGTCCACCTCCCGCGCACGGATGCCGGGGTCTTCCAGATGGGTTTGCAGCACCCCGTCGCTGCCCGCGTGGACGTAGCCGCCCGCATCGAACGGCACCAGCGCGTGCAGCGCCTGCAGCACCGGCGCGATGAGCTGCGGCCCCTGCAGGTCCAGCCCGGCCATCTGGTGCAGACGGGCCAGGGCCTGGCGGGCGGAACGGGGCGGGGACATGCGCAGCGGCGGGGCGAAGGCGAGAACGAGGGTGCGAATCTAGGGCCCAGGCCGCCGCGCGTCAACGCCGCGCACTTCCTGGCGCGTCCTATCCCTGGGGGTGGGGCGCCGCGCGTGGCGCCGCGCTAGGCTGCGCCCTCCATGAATTGCCTTGCCAACCACCAGGACGCGCTCATCGAAGCCATCGCCTTCAGGCCCCTGCTGCACTTCCAGCTCCAGCTCGGCGCCGGCATGTGCATGGAGATCGGCAGCCGCAACCGTGCTCCGCTGTACGTGGCGGGCAGCGGCGGCGCATGGCTGCAGTGGCTGGGCAACGGGGACGGCGCGCCCCCCGTGGCGCTGGAAGCGGGCGACGTGGCCTGGCTGCCCCGCGCCGGGCGGCACCGCATCTACAACGACGCCCAGGCCCCCGCGCAGCGCTTCGAGGACCTCTACGCCGCCCACGGCTACGAGCGCCATGGCGCCACGCTGAACCTCACCCTGGGCCAGGCTCCCCGGCAGACCTGGAGCGGCAGCTTCTACTGGGCCTCGCGCCTGGCCGCGCACCCCGTGGTGGCCGCGCTGCCGCCGGTGCTGGTGCTGCGCCGGGACGACGCCTCCGGCTGGCTGCCCACCATGGCCCAGCTCGTCGCGTGGATGGCCGACCTCCATGGCGGCCGGGGCGTGGGCCTCACCCAGACCATGAACGCGCTCATGCAGCACCTGGCGCTCACCTGGCTGCGCGATCCCGCCCGCGTGGCGGCGCCCCTGGCCGCACCCGCCGCGGCTCCCCCGGCGCGCGATGCGCGCCTGCTGGCCGCGCTGCACGCCATCCACACCCGGCCCGCAGAGGACTGGACGCTGGAGGCGCTGGCCGCGCTGTGCCACATGAGCCGCACCTCCTTCATCCAGCGCTTCCAGGCGCAGATGGGCCAGCCCCCCATGCGCTACCTGGCGCGCTGGCGCCTGTACCTGGCCGCGCGCCTGCTGCGCGAGCAGGGCGCCACGTGGCAGCAGGCGGCGGATGCCGTGGGCTACTCCAGCGGCGCCATCCTGGCGCGGGCATTCAAGCGCGTGCGCGGCGGCGGACAGGCCGGACTGTCAAAAAACATAGCTGCCTGCGCTTGATACGCCTGCGCTGCAGGCTTTTTTTCTTCCTTTTTCCTGGCGCGACGCCCCGGTGGGACGCCGGGCTCGAAAAACCGCACGCCCGGCTGTCGCCAGCGCATGCCCGCTTGCGCAGACTCGCCCCCAACGCGGCCCCATTCGCCACTTCCACGCGGCTGCGGCCGCGTCTTTTTCTTCCAAGGAGAACCACACCATGCCTTCGTCCCGAACGGCCGGCGCCGCCGGCCGGCCCCTCGCGCGCTGCGCGGGCCACGTGCTGCGCGCGGCAGGCGCCGCGCTGCTGCTGACGGGCACGCACGCCTTCGCCCAGGCCTGCGCGCCCGGCCAGTGGCTGGCCGAGTACTTCCCCAACACCGCCCTGTCGGGGCCTCCCGCGCTGCAGCGCTGCGAGAACGGCCCCATCGACCACTACTGGGCCGGCAGCCACGGCAGCCCCGACCCGGCCCGCCTGCCGGTAGACGGCTTCTCCGCCCGCTGGACGGCCACGCTGCCCTTCGCGGGCGGCAACGCCCGCTTCGTCACTTTCACCGATGACGGCGTGCGTGTCTTCGTCAACGGCAGCAAGGTCATCGACAACTGGACCGAGCACGGCATCACCATGGACACGGCTTCCGTGCCGCTGCCAGCCGGCAGCCACACGGTGCGCATGGAGTATTTCGAAGCCGGCGGCGAAGGCCTCGCCCAGCTCGTGGTGGAGGAAGACAGCGCCCCGCCGCCGCCCACGCCACCCCAGTTCCAGTCCTTCACCGCACAGCCCGACACGGTGGACGCCGGCGGCACCAGCATCCTCGCCTGGAGCGTCGACCATGCCGCCGCCTGCACCGCCACCGGCGGCTGGAGCGGCGAGCAGGCCCCCAGCGGCAGCGCCAGCGTGCGCCCGCAGGCCACCACCACCTACGGCCTCACGTGCCACAACGCACAGGGCGACGCCGCCAGCGCCTCGGCCACCGTCACCGTGCGCGGCGGCCCGCCGCCCGCGCCGCCGGCCATCGCCAGCTTCGGCGCCACGCCCTCGCGCGTGAACCCCGGCGACAGCGTACGCCTGGCCTGGCAGGCCACCGGCGCGGCATCATGCACCGCATCGGGCGGCTGGAGCGGCGCGCGCCCGGCCTCGGGCGAAGAGCTGGTGCGCCCCGCCGCCAGCACGGCCTACACCCTCACCTGCAGCAACGGCGCCGGGCAGACCGCCAGCGCCACGGCCCAGGTCACGGTGGATGCCGTCAATCCGCTGCCGCAGGTGGGTGGCGTCAACGCCACCGCCACGCCGCAGGGCGTGCGTCTGGGCTGGAACGCCGTCACCCAGAGCGGCAAATGGGTCTACGGCTACTACGCCGGCTGGTTCTGGCGCACCTACCCGCCCGAGGCCATCGACATGAGCGCCATGACCCACTTCGTCTTCGGCCGCTACGCGCCGGGCACCGGCCCGCTGGGCGGCCGCGCGGGCGATCTGGTCGAGGGCGCGGCCAACGCGCACCACGAGGTGGAAGACACGCTGCTGGCCCAGGCCCGCGCAGCGGGCGTGCGCACCGTGATGATGGTCGGCGGCGACGGCGACGGCCCCGGCTTCATCGCCGCCACGGCCAACCCGCAGGTGCGCGCGCGCTTCATCCAGCAGATCCTCGACAAGGCCGAGCAGAAGAACTACGACGGCGTGGACATCGACTGGGAAGAAAACCTGGACACCCCCGCCGAACGCGCCCAGGCCCTGGCCCTGCTGCGCGAACTGCGCGCCGCATCGCAGCAGCGCCCGCGCTACCAGGGCGCCACGCCGCTGCAGATCAGCTGGCCCGCCTTCTGGGTCAACGCCAACTGGCCCGAAGACGCCACCGCGTGGCACGTGGAAGTGGCCGCCGCCGTGGACCGCTTCAACCTCATGAGCTACGGCATGAGCGCCAACTGGCCCGGCTGGCAGTCGTGGCACCACTCGCCGCTGTTCGGCGAAGGGCCGGAGCACCCCACGTCCATTGCATCCACCGTGCAGGCGTACCTGAACGCGGGCGTGCCGCGCGCCAAGCTGGGCATCGGCATCGGCCTGTACGGCGTGTTCTTCAACCAGCCCGTCACCGGCCCGCGCCAGAGCACGCAGGGCATGACCGGCTGGGCCAACAACAACGACGACGTGAACAACTACCAGCGCCTGTTCGAGGACAACGCCTTCGGCCAGCCCGGCGCCACCTATCACTGGGACGACGTGGCCAAGCAGAGCTACATCAGCTACAGCCAGCCCTGGTGGCGCGCGAGCGACGCGCCCGTCACCTTCCTGAGCTACGAGGACGAGCGCTCCATCATCGAGAAAGGCAACTGGGTGCGCGCGCAGGGCCTGGGCGGCACGCTGGTGTGGGCGGTGAACTACGGCTACCGGCCGGAGCAGAACGCCAACCCGCCCATGCAGGCCGTCAAGCAGTCGTTCCTGCACGCCAGCGCCGCGGGCTACCGCGTGTACCGCGACGGCGCGGCCATCGCCACCGTCTCCGAAGGCGCCAGCTACACCGACACGGCGGCGCCCAGCGGCAGCCACCGCTACCAGGTGGCGATGATCGACGCGGCGGGCAACGAGGGGCCGCTGTCCGAGGCGGTGACCGTGCAGGTTCCCTGACACCGCGCACTTGCGCACGCCGGGCTCCTAAACCCGCACGCCCGGCTGTCGCCAGCGCACCCCGCTCTCAGAAGAATCACAACGGCCCCGCACAGCGGGGCCGTTGCTGTTTCAGCCTCCGAGGGAGCCCCATGCGCCACGCCACCACTGCCACCCCACCGCTTTCGCCGCCTGATGCACGGCGGCGTCCCGTGCCCCGCGCGCGATGAACTCCTGATTCGATAGCTGCCAGCGCTTACCCCATAAGCGCCACGGCCTTTTTCTTGCAACACAAGGATCTCCACCATGCCCTCCATCCCCACCACGGGCTTGCGGCGCTGGCTGCACGCCAGCGCCGTATCCCTGGGCCTGCTGCTGGCCACCGCCGCCCAGGCCCAGTGGTCGCCCGGCGCCGACTTCAGCGGCGCCCGCACGCACCACACCGCCACGCTGCTGCCCGGCGGCGCCGTGCTGCTGGCGGGCGGCCAGGATGCGGGCGGCAACGCCCTGGCCACCACGCTGCGCCATGACGGCGGCAGCGGCCAGTGGACCGCCGCCGCCCCGCTGCCGCAGCCGCGCAGCAGCCACACCGGTACGCTGCTGCGCAACGGCACGGTGCTGGTCGCGGGCGGCACCAGCACCACCGGCGGGCCGCTGCGCACGGCCTACACCTACGACCCCGAGGACGACGCCTTCACCCCCGTGCCCGACCTGGCCGTGGCCCGCCGCCACCACACCGCCACCGTGCTGCGCGACGGCCGTGTGCTGGTCGCGGGCGGCGAGGGCGGCGCCGGGCAGGCGGCGCTGCGCTCGGCCGAGATCTACGACCCCGCCAGCCGCACCTGGAGCAGTGCGGGCCAGATGCCCGGCCTGGGGGCACGCCACCACACGGCCACATTGCTGCCCAACGGCCGCGTGCTGGTCGTAGCGGGCATGGACAACGGCGAGGCCGCCACGGTGAACAACGCGCTGTACGACCCCCTCAGCAACAGCTGGAGCGCGGCCACGCCGCTGCCCCCGGGCGAGCAGCGCATGCACCACACCGCGACGCTGCTGCCCGATGGCCGCGTGTACGTCGCGGGGGGCGAGAGCGCGGGGGGCGCGCCCGTGCCCGGCCTGCCCTTCATCTACGACCCGGAGGCCGGCACCTGGACCGCTGCAGCGGGCATCGGCGAGCGCACGCGCCACAGCGCCACGCTGCTGCCTGACGGCCGCGTATTGATGGCCGGCGGCGCGCACGCCGGCACCGGCGGCCTGCACCTGGGCGCCGTGTACTACAACCCTGCCACCAACATCGCCTCTCTCAGCGGGGCCATGTCCCAGGCCCGAGCCAGCCACACCGCCACGCTGCTGCCGGGCGGGCGCGTGCTGGTCGTGGGCGGCCTGGGCGCCAGCGGTCCGCTGTCCGCGCCCGAAACCCTGTGGCCCGCCGCGGCCCCCGCCACGCGCAACCTGGCCACGCGCCCCACGGTGGAACACGCCATCGCCACACCGCTGGCCGATGGCACGGTGCTGATGGCAGGCGGCCAGCGCAGCGGCGTGGGCACGCCGCCGCTGCGCTACAGCCCCGCCGCCGATGCTTGGACCGCCGCGGGCACGCCCGTGGCGCCCTGGCGCCAGCAGCACACGCAGACCCTGCTGCCCAGCGGCCGCGTGCTGGCCGCGGGCGGCCTGGGCGGCAGCGGCGTGCTGGCCAGCGCCGAGCTGTACGACCCCGGCGCCAACGCCTGGAGCGCCGCGCCCGACCTGGCGCAGGCGCGCTATTACCACACTGCCACGCTGCTGCCCGGCGGCGGCGTGCTGGCGGCCGGGGGCCGCGGCGTGGAGAACGACGCCGCATCCACCCTGGCCCAGGCCGAGGTCTACCAGCCCGCGCAGAACCGCTGGGTGGCCGCCGCGCCCATGCCCGCGCCGCGCGCCTTCCACTCGGCCACGCTGCTGCGCGACGGGCGCGTGCTGGTGGCGGGCGGCCTGTCGGCCAGCGGCCAGCTGGCCAGCGCCGCGCTGTACGACCCCGTGGCGAACACCTGGGCGGGCGCGGCCGGCATGCTGCAGGCGCGCAACGGGCACACCGCCACGCTGCTGCCCGACGGCCGCGTGGCGGTAGTGGGCGGCTGGCGCAGCGGCGTGGCGGCGTCGGCGCGCATGGAGCTGTTCGACCCGCTCGCGGGCACCTGGAGCTTTCAAACACTGCCGCAGACCCGCCGCCACCACGCGGTGGCGCTGCTGGACAGCGGCGAGCTGCTGGTGGCGGGCGGCTACTACGGCGGCGTGGGCCAGCCCGACCAGCCCCTCGCCATCCAGCCCCAGACCACCACGCGCCCGCGCCCGGTCATCGGCAACGCCTTCACGCAGATCAACCATGGATCGAGGCTGGTGCTGCTGGGCACGGGCTTCACCAGCGACAGCGAGGGCAGCGGCGGCGGCACCGCACAGGCCGCCGGCAACCTGCCGCAGGTGCGGCTGGAGCGCATGGACGGCGGCCCGGTGGCGTGGCTGGACGCGCAACTGTCGGACGCGGGCAGCTACGAATCGCGCGCCCTGCCCACGTGGCTGCCCGCGGGGCTGTACCAGGCGCGGGTGTTCAGCAACGCGATTGCTTCGAGCGCCTACGTCTTCGAGCTGCGCGCCCCGTCGCCCGGCGCCCCGGGCGCACCGCGCAACGTGACGGCCACGCCGGGCAACGCGCAGGTCACCGTCGCCTGGGACCACCCAGCCGGCGTGCCCCAGCCCGCGAGCTACACCGTCACCGCCCAGCCCGGCGGCGCGAGCTGCACCGTGCAGTACCCCGCGACAAGCTGCACGGTGACGGGCCTCACCAACGGCACGGCCTACACCTTCACCGTGACGGCGAACGCCGAGGGCGGCAGTACCTCGGCCCCGCCCACGGGCAGCGTGACGCCCACGGCCGGCCCGGGGCCTGGCCCCGGGCCGGGACCTGTGCAGCCGGTGCCCACGCTGTCGCAGTGGGGCGTGATGCTGCTGGCCGCGATGATGCTGTTCGCGGGCGTGCGCCGCCAAGCGAATCGCTCCTGATTCGATAGCTTCCAGCGCTTACTCCCTAAGCGCTGGAGCCGTTTTTTTTCAATTTCCTGAAAGAACTTCCGCATGCTGCGACTCATCACCGGCGCGCTCACCTTCTTCGCCCTCGCCGCCATGGCCCTCGTCGTCACCGTCACCAGCGCCTGGGCTGCCGACCCGGCCACCTTCCGCCTCACGCCCGCGCTGCTGGACCGTATGGAAGCCGCCACTGCCGAGGCCCACAAGCTGCCCCCGGCCAAGAAGAAACAGAGCGAGGACGAGGACAGCAACGACGACGACGAGTCGGTCGAAGACATCGCCCGCAAGCTCGACGCCGACCCGCGCGTGCGCGCCATCCTCGCGCGCCATGGCCTCACTTCCACCGAATACGCCACCGCCACGCTGGCGGCTCTGCACGCGGGCATGGCCCTGGCGGTGGAGAAGGCCCCCGGCGCGGCCAAGGCGGTGCAAGGCTTCACGCCCGCGCAGCGCGCGAACCTGGAGCTGATGCGCGCGCGCAAGAAGAAGTAAGCCGTCAAACGCCCAGGAAGGCGCGCATCCGCGCCAGTTCCTCGTCCAGCGCGGCGTGGAACGCCGCCTCGCGCGGCGGCCGGCCGGCCACATAGCCGAATTGCGCCTGCAGCTGCGCGCCCGCCCCGCCCTGCACCACCGCGAGGTTGCCCCAGCCGATCACCTGCTCGCGCCACAGCAGCGGCAGCGCGTAGTAGCCCAGCTGGCGCCGGGGCGCGGGCGTGTAGGCCTCGAAGCGGTAGGCCCAGCCCCACAGCAGCTCGAAGCGGCGCCGGTCCCACACCACCGGGTCGAACGGCGTGAGCAGGCGCACGCCCTGCGGCGGGCGCCAGCGCGCGGCGGCGGGGTTCTCGCCGGCGGGCCAGTACCAGTCCACGCCATCGACGCGCGCATGCGCCAGCCGCCGGCGGGCGCGGGCCAGGGCGCCGGCGCGCTCGGCGGCCCATTGCGGGGCGCCGCCGCGCAGGTGGCTCAGCAGCCGGCCCAGGCTGGCGGCGGGCAGCGGCGCGTATTTGGCGACGGCCAGGTCCACCAGCGCATCCATGCGCGCCATTGCGCTGGCGCCCTCGTCCTCTGCTGGCGTCCGCACGGCGTAGAGCCGCGTGCCGCCCTCGCGCCGCGCCACGCGCAGCAGGCCGCGGTAGTGCATGGCGTCCAGCAGCTGGGCACTGGCGGTGGTGCTGCCGCCGAACCAGTTGCTCGCCTTGCCGTGGGCGAAGCGCGCCTCGACCTCGCGCGGATGCACGGCGCCGCTGGCGCGCACGAACTCCAGCACGGCAGCGGCCTGGCGCTCGCGCTCGGGCGTCCAGGCCGTGCGCGGCGTGCGCGGGTGCATCAGCGCCGCGTGCCGGGGCGGCAGGAAGCCATAGTTGACGAAGAAGTCTTCCTCCAGCCCCAGCCGCGCATAGCGCCGCTCCAGGTCGCCGGCGCGGTAGCCGCGCACGCGGTGGCGCAGCGTGAGGTCCTGCGCGCGGGCCGGCGCGCGGATGGGATCGGCCTGGACGAAGCCCAGCCGCGCGATGGCGCGCGGCAGCGTGGTGGGCGCAAACAGCGTGCGCGCGACGGCGTGGCGGCGCAGATGGTCCAGGGTGGGAGCGGAGGGCATGGCGGCATCATGACGGAACGCCGCGCCGCCGCAAGCAGGGCGCGCCGCAATCGTGAAAATCCTTCAAATGTGAGTCTTCGCATGCGCTGTGCATGGCGCGCGCACGGGCGTTTGCCCAGAATCGGCCGCGTTTCCATTCCTTCGGCCGCCGATGACCCCTCCCCCGCCTCCTTGCCCGGACTCGACCCGCTCGCGCGGCACATGCTGGCGCGCGCGGGCATCCATTCGCTGCAGGAGTTGCGCGCGCTGGGCAGCGTGGAGGCCTACGTGCGCGCCCAGGCGGCCAACGTCCATGTGGGCCTGCCCCTCCTCTGGTCGCTGGAGGCCGTGCTGACGGGTCAGCCCTGGCGGCAGGTGGAGCGCGAGCACCGCGCCCGGTTGCTGCGCGTGCTGGCATGCATCCCGCGCCATGCTTACGCACGCGCTCCCAAAACCATAGCTGCTCGCGCTTGATGGGAAAGCGCTGGAGGCACTTTTCGCTTGAATCCGGCGCGGGCGCGCCCGTTCCAGGCTACATGCCGTCCAGGCACTCCACGAAGACGCGCATCAGTACGGATGGCGCCTGCTGCTGCGCCATGAGGATGTAGCGGACGAAATTCACGCGGGGCTCGAAGGGCAGCACCTGGATGCCGGCCAGGTCCAGATGCCGCACGACGAGCGGATTGAGCACGCTCACGCCCAGCCCCAGGCTCACCATGCGGCAGATGACCGCCGAATAGGGCGCGTCCAGCGTCAGCCGCCGCCTGTCGGGCACGAACGCCGCGTCCACCACCGCGCGCGTGCCGTCGCCCTGGGTCAGCGAGATGAAGGTTTCGTCGTCCAGGTCGGCGCTGCGCACCACGGCCCGGCCCGCCAGCCGGTGCCCCTCGGGAACGATGCACACGCCGTTTTCCTCGGCCCACAGCGTGGACTGCAGGCCCGGCGTGTCATCCAGGTTGGTCACCAGGCCCAGGTCCACGTACCGGTTCGCGGTCCACTTCGCCACCGTGGCCGAGTCGCCCGTGTGGATGGAAACGGATGCGTCCGGGTACCGCAGGCGAAACGCGTGCATGGCTTCCGGCATGACGCTCATGGCAAGCGACGCCACCGCGCCGATGCGCAGCGTGCCCGAGCCCACTTCGCGGATCTGCCTGGCGCTGTCCGCCAGCGCTTCCATGCCGAGGAACCAGCGCTGCACCGACTGGAAGAACGCTTCGGCCTCGGGCGTGGGCGTCAGGCGCCCGCCCAGCCGCACGAACAGGGGGAAGCCGACCATTGCCTCCAGTTGCCCGATGGCGCGGCTGACGTTGGGCTGCGAGGTATGCAGGTCGTGCGCGGCCACCGTCATCGACCGCGTGAGCATCACCGCGCGAAAGGTTTCGATCAGCTTCCAGCGCATGGGTGTCTCCTGCTTGGCAGCGGCAAGTATATCCAGATGGATATGCATTCTGCATAACTTGTCATTGGACGACATGCCCTGCGCTTCCTATTCTTCCGAGGCATCACCACCCAACGCCGGTTCAGCCGACGCATCCAATGACCTCTCCTGCCGTCCTCCTCGAGCGCCGCGGGCCCGTGGGCCTGATCACGCTCAACAAACCGTCCAAGCTCAATGCCTGGGACAAGGCCATGCGCGACCAGATCGTGGCGGCCTTGCGCGACTACGACGGCGACGCCGCGATCGGCGCCGTCGTCATGACGGGCGCGGGCGAGCGCGCGTTCTCTGCCGGGCAGGATTTCGCCGAGGCGCACGACTTCGACGCCGACCGGGCCGAGACCTGGATCCGCGAGTGGGAAGACTTCTACGGCACGCTGCGGCGCCTGACCAAGCCCGTCGTGGCCGCGCTCAACGGCACGGCCGCCGGCTCGGCCTTCCAAGTAGCGCTGCTGTGCGACATCCGCGTGGGCCATGCCGAGGTGAAGATGGGCCAGCCGGAGATCAACTCCGGCATCGCCAGCATCACCGGGCCGTGGATCATGAAGGAGATCCTGGGCATGTCGCGCACCATCGAGCTGACGCTCACGGGCCGCATGATGGAGGCGCAGGAGTGCCGCGAGATCGGCCTGATCCACCACCTGGTGCCGCGCGAGCAGGTGCTGCCGAAGGCTCTGGAGATCGCCGAACAACTGGCCGCCAAGGCCCCGCTGGCGATGCGCCTGGACCGTGCCTGGTTCGCCGACATGACCGAGGCGGGCTTCCGCCAGACCATCGACGCGGCCATCCGCGCGCACCGCGAGTCCTACGCCTCGGGCGAGCCGGCGCGCAAGATGGAGAGCTTCATGGCCGCGCGCGGCCACGCGCTGGGAGGGACCCAGCCATGATCGAGATGCCGCCGGTCGGCGACGAGACGCTGCGCCGCATCATGGACCGCCGGGCCAAGGAAGACCCCGGCCACGTGCTGCTGAAGTTCCAGGACCGCGACCACACCTCCGGCGAGATCGACGCCCAGGTGAACCGCGTGGCCAACGCCCTGCTGGCGCGGGGTTTGCAGCCCGGCGACCGCGTGGCGTTGATGCTGCCCAGCCACCCGGACCACCTGGTGGCGATCCTCGCGCTCGCCAAGGTGGGGCTGGTGCGCGTGCCGGTCAACACCGGCTTCAAGGGCGCGTCGCTGGCCTACCCGTTCGAGGCCTTCGCGCCGCGCGCGCTGATCGCCGACGTGGAATATGCCGAGGTGCTGGCCGAGGCGCTGCCCACCAATGCGGTGGAGATGACGCTGTGGCGCGGCGGCGCGCAGGACGACTTCGCCGCGCTGCTGGCGCATGCCGACAGCGCCCCGCCCGCGGTGGAGCCGGGGCCGGACGACATCATCGCCCTCACGCCCAGCTCGGGCACCACGGGCGCGCCCAAGGGCGTGAACAAGTCCGACCGCACGCTGCGCGCCGGCCCCATGGGCACGCTGCGCCTCACGGGCGCGCAGCCGGGCGACGTGTTCCTGCTGTGGGAATCGCTGCACCACGGCGCAGGCGTGGCCGTGTGCATCGCCGCCATCCTGCAGAAGCTCACGCTGGCGATGGTGGAGAAGTTCAGCGCCTCGCAGTTCTGGGACCAGTGCCGCCACTATGGCGTCACGCACATCCACTACCTGGGCGGTGTTTTGCCCATGCTGCTCAAGCAGCCGCCGAAGGGCAACGACCGCGACCACCAGGTGCGCATCGCCTGGGGCGGCGGCTGCCCGCCCGAGGTGTGGGACGTGTTCTCCGAGCGCTTCGGCGTGGAGATGCGCGAGGGCTACGGCCTGTCGGAGATGATCACCTTCGTCACCGTCAACCCGCAGGGCCCCAAGTTCTCCATCGGCCAGCCGCTGTCGTACTTCGACCTGAAGCTGACCGACGACGAGGGCAACGAGGTGCCCGTGGGCCAGCCGGGCGAGATCTGCGTGCGCTCGCGCGTGCCGGGCCTGCAGTTCCTCGGCTACTTCCGCAACGAAGCGGCCACCGAGGCCGCGCGGCGCGGCGAGTGGTTCTGCAGCGGCGACCTGGCGCGGCGCGACGAAGCCGGCTACTACTACTTCGCCGGCCGCAAGAAGGACACGGTGCGCCGGCGCGGCATCAACATCTCGGCCTGGGAAGTGGAGCGCGTGATCGGCGAGCACCCGACCATCGCCGAATGCGCGGTGGTGGGCGTGCCCAGCGAGCTGGGCGACGAGGAGTTGAAGCTCTTCGTGCGCCTGGCCGAGGGCGCGCAGCTGCCGCCCCAGGAACTGGTGGACTGGTGCAAGCCGCGCATGCCGGCGTTCCAGGTGCCGCGCTTCGTCGCCTTCGTCGACGAACTGCCCAAGACCCCGACGCAGCGCATCCGCAAGAACGAGCTGCCCCGCACCCTCACCGGCGTTTGGGACGCCGAACAACCCCGGAGCTGACCATGAAGAAGTACCTCAAGCACTGCGTGGCCGCCTGCGCGGCGGCCCTGGCCTGCACGGCGCCGTTCGCGCAGGACTACCCCTCGCGCCAGGTGACGATGGTCGTGGGCTACGCGGCCGGCGGCGCGGTGGATGCGGTGGCGCGCCTGCTGTCGCAAAAGCTCGGCGACGCCCTGGGCAAGCCCGTGGTGGTGGACAACAAGGCGGGCGCGTCGGGCAACATCGGCGCGCAGTTCGTCGCCAAGGCCGCTCCCGACGGGCACACGCTGCTGATGGCGCCGGTCACCACCTACGCGATGAACTCGCTGCTCTACCCCGCCACGGCGGGCTACCACCTCGACAAGGACTTCGCGGGCGTCTCGACCGTGGGCTACCTGCCGCTGGTGCTGGTGGTCAACGAAGCGCTGCCCGCGCGCTCGGTGGCCGACCTGGTGAAGGCCGCCAAGGCCCGGCCCGGCGGCATGGACTACGGCTCGGCGGGCAACGGCTCCATCGAGCACGTGGCGGGCGAGATGTTCAAGCAACAGGCGGGCGTGAGCATGGTGCACATCCCCTACCGCGGCGCGGCGCCCGCCATCACCGACCTGATGGCCGGCCAGCTCAGCCTGATGTTCGCCACCGTGCCCACGGCCGTGGCCAACCTCAAGTCCGGCAAGCTGCGCCCCCTGGCGGTGACCACGCCCGAGCGCATCGGCGCGCTGCGCGACGTGCCCACCACGCGCGAAGCGGGCTACCCCGGCTTCGAGGTCGCGTCCGTCTATGCCGTGCTGGCCCCGGCCGCCACGCCCCAGCCCGTGGTGCAGCGGCTGAACCAGGAGATCGGCAAGATCCTGCAGATGCCCGACGTGCAGGCGCGCTTCCAGACGCTGGGCATCGAGCGCGCCGCCTCCACGCCCGAGGAGGCCACGCAGCGCCTGGGCCAGGAGCTGGCCCAGTGGCGCAAGGTCATCCAGAGCAGCTCCATCAAGGCGGATTGACGACATGGCCTCTGCATCAGACATCCGTATCGAGCATCGCGGCGAGGGCCGCTCCCTGGTCTCCATCGCACGGCCCCACCGGCGCAATGCCTGCGACTTCGCGGCCTGGACCGAACTGAAGGCGGCATTCGAGACGCTGGGCGCCGACCCGTCGGTCAAGCTCATCGTGCTCACGGGCGCGGGCGGCCATTTCTGCGCCGGCGACGACGTGGTGGCCTTCTCCGCCGTCACCGGCGAGGCGGAAAAGAACGCATGGCGCGCGCGCATCCAGGAATGCTATGCCGCCGTGCAGGCCGCGCCCAAGCCGGTGATCGCCGCAATCTCCGGCGTCTGCGTGGGCGGCGGCTGCAGCCTGGCCATGTGCTGCGACTTCCGCGTGGGAGACGCCACCGCGCGCGTCGGCGTGCCGGTGGCCAAGCTCGGGCTGGTGTACCCCACGGTCCAGCTGCAGCGCCTGGCATGGCTGATCGGCGCGTCGAACGCGCGCCGCTGGGTATACGAAGCCGCGCTGTACGACGCCGCCGAGTCGCACCGCGTGGGCTATCTCGACGCTCTGGCCGATGGCGATGCGGTGGAGGCGGCCTTCGCGTTCGGCGCGGGCATGGCGCAGGCCGCGCCGCTGTCCATCGCGGGCTCCAAGGCCCAGCTCAACGCCGTGCTGGCAGGCCGCGTGGAACAGGAGCGCGCATCGCTCGACGCCATGGTGCTGCGCGCCGACCGCAGCGAGGATTTCCGCGAAGCCGCCCGGGCTTTCGCCGAGAAGCGGCGCCCGGTCTTCACCGGGCGGTAGCCTGGGGCCGCCGCATCAAAAACAATAGCTGCCCGCGCTTGCCAGACAAGCGCGGGCAGCCTTTTTGACTGAATGACTCTTCAGGGCTTGACGATGAGGCTGTTGCGCACCTCGGTCACGCCCTTGACGGAGCGTGCCACCTCGCCCGCGCGGTTCTTCTCGGCCTGCGACTTGGCGAAACCCGACAGCTGCACGATGCCGCCGTCGATGGTCTTGACGTGGATGGCGGCGGCCGACGTGGCGGGGTCGTTGGCCAGTTGGGCCTTCACGGCGGTGGTGACGGCCGAGCCGTCGATGTATTCGCCCACGGTTTCCTGCTTGCGCGCGACGGAGCAGCCCGCCAGCAGGCCCAGGGTGGCGCCTGCGAAGGCGGCGGTCATGAGGGCACGGGTGATGGATTTCTTCATGGCGGTCGGTTCCCTTCCTGAGGTCGTTGCGGAAGCCCCGAGTATCGGGCGGCATACCGGCTCCGATTGTCAAGAATCCTGTCGCGGCGGGGGCCCCGGTAAAATCGCGGGCTTTGCTAGACAACTCGCGCCCGCCGCGCGGCGCCCCCTCTTCATGGCCAACTCTCAACAAATGGCGAATGCGATCCGCGCACTCGCAATGGATGCCGTTCAACAAGCCAATTCCGGCCACCCCGGTGCCCCGATGGGCATGGCCGACATGGCCGTGGCGCTGTGGGGCCGCCACCTGCGGCACAACCCCGCGAACCCACAGTGGGCCGACCGCGACCGCTTCGTGCTCTCCAACGGCCACGGCTCCATGCTGCTGTACGCGCTGCTGCACCTCACGGGCTACCCGCTGCCGATCGAGGAGCTGAAGAACTTCCGCCAGCTGCACAGCAAGACGGCCGGCCACCCCGAGCACGGCATCACCCCCGGCGTGGAGACCACCACCGGCCCGCTGGGCCAGGGCATCACCAACGCCGTGGGCTTCGCGCTGGCCGAGAAGCTGCTGGCCGCCGAGTTCAACCGCAAGGATGGTGATGTTGACCACACCATCGTGGACCACCACACCTACGTGTTCCTGGGCGACGGCTGCCTGATGGAAGGCATCAGCCAGGAGGCGATCTCGCTCGCCGGCGCGTGGAAGCTGAACAAGCTGATCGCCCTGTACGACGACAACGGCATCAGCATCGACGGCCAGGTGGCCCCCTGGTTCGTGGACGACACGCCCGCGCGCCTGCGCGCCTGCGGCTGGAACGTGATCGGCCCCGTGGACGGACACGACGCGGACGCCGTGGCCGCGGCCATCGCCAGTGCCAAGGCCAGCGCCGACAAGCCCAGCTTCATCGTCTGCAAGACGGCCATCGGCAAGGGCTCGCCCAACCGCGCCAACACCGCCAAGGCGCACGGCGAGCCGCTGGGCGCCGAGGAAATCGCCCTGACGCGCAGCGCGCTGGGCTGGAGCAGCGCGCCGTTCGAGATCCCCGCCGAGGTCTACGCCGACTGGAACGCCAAGGACGCCGGCACCGCCGCCGAATCCGAGTGGAACGAGCGCTTCGCCGCCTACGCCGCTGCCTTCCCCGAGCAGGCCGCGGAGTTCACGCGCCGCATGGCCGGCGACCTGCCCAAGCATTTCGCCCAGACCGCCGTGGACGCCGTGGTGGCCGCCCACACCAAGGCCGAGACCGTGGCCAGCCGCAAGGCCAGCCAGATCGCGCTGGAAGCCTTCACCGCCCGCCTGCCCGAGCTGCTGGGCGGCAGCGCCGACCTGACGGGCTCCAACCTCACCAATACCAAGAGCACGCCCGCGCTGCGTTTCGACGAGCAGGGCCACGTGGTGCAGACCGAGGTGGTGCTGGGCGAGCAGACCTTCAAGATGGGCGGACGCCACATCAACTACGGCGTGCGCGAGTTCGGCATGGCCGCGGTGATGAACGGGATCGCGCTGCACGGCGGGTTCATCCCCTACGGCGGCACCTTCCTCACGTTCAGCGACTACAGCCGCAACGCCATCCGCATGGCCGCGCTGATGAAGCAGCGCGTGATCCACGTGTTCACGCACGACTCCATCGGCCTGGGCGAGGACGGCCCCACGCACCAGTCCATCGAGCACGCGGCCAGCCTGCGCCTGATCCCCAACCTGGACGTGTGGCGCCCCGGCGACACGGCCGAGACGGCCGTGGCCTGGAGCGTGGCCCTGTCCAACCGCGACAGGCCCACCGCGCTGCTGCTGTCGCGCCAGAACCTGCCCTACGCTCCCAAGAGCGACCTGGGCGACATCTCGCGCGGCGCCTACATCCTCTCCGAGCCCAAGGACATCGGCCTCAAGAAACGCGCCCAGGCGGTCATCATCGCCACCGGCTCCGAGGTGCAGCTCGCCCTGGCCGCGCAGAAGCTCCTGGCCGAGCGCAAGATCGCCGTGCGCGTGGTCTCCATGCCCAGCACCACGACCTTCGACCGCGAGGACGCGAAGTACAAGAAGCTGGTGCTGCCCGCCGGCGTGCCGCGCATCGCCGTGGAGATGGGCGTGACCGACTTCTGGTGGAAGTACGGCTGCGCCGCCGTGGTGGGCATCGACACCTTCGGCGAGTCGGCGCCGGCCGGCGTGCTGTTCAAGCACTTCGGCTTCACGGCCGAGAACGTGGCCGACACGGTGCAGGCCGCGCTGCGCCGCGCGAAATGAATCCCCCGGTTTCGACATTGCAACTTTGAGGAGAGATTGACCATGACCATCAAGATCGGCATCAACGGCTTCGGCCGCATCGGCCGCAACGTGCTGCGCTCGGCAGTGCAGAACTTCTCCGACATCGAGGTCGTCGGCATCAACGACCTGCTGGAGCCCGAATACCTGGCCTACATGCTGCGCTACGACTCGGTGCACGGCCGCTTCAAGGGCGAAGTGTCGGTCGAGGGCAACACGCTCATCGTCAACGGCAAGAAGATCCGCCTGACGCAGGAGCGCGACCCCGCCAACCTGAAGTGGAACGAGGTCGGCGCCGACATCGTGATCGAGTCCACGGGCCTGTTCCTGGACAAGGCCAGCGCCGAGAAGCACCTGGCCGCCGGCGCCAAGAAGGTGCTGATGTCCGCTCCCTCCAAGGACGACACGCCCATGTTCGTCTTCGGCGTGAACTGCCAGACCTACGCGGGCCAGGCCATCATCTCCAACGCCTCCTGCACCACGAACTGCCTGGCGCCCATCGCCAAGGTGCTCAACGACAAGTGGGGCATCAAGCGCGGCCTGATGACCACCGTGCACGCCGCCACCGCCACGCAGAAGACCGTGGACGGCCCCAGCAACAAGGACTGGCGCGGCGGCCGCGGCATCCTGGAGAACATCATCCCCAGCAGCACCGGCGCCGCCAAGGCCGTGGGCGTGGTGATCCCCGCGCTCAACAAGAAGCTGACCGGCATGTCCTTCCGCGTGCCCACCTCCGACGTGTCGGTGGTGGACCTGACGGTGGAGCTGGAGAAGGAAGCCAGCTACGACGAGATCAAGGCCGAGATGAAGGCCCAGTCCGAAGGAGCGCTCAAGGGCGTGCTGGGCTACACCGAGGACAAGGTGGTGGCCACCGACTTCCGCGGCGAGACCTGCACCTCGGTGTTCGACGCCGAGGCCGGCATCGCGCTGGACAAGACCTTCGTGAAGCTCGTCGCCTGGTACGACAACGAATGGGGCTACTCCAACAAGTGCCTGGAGATGGTGCGGGTGATGGCCAGCAAGTGAGCCCACGCTCCCGTTGCTAGAGACGCGCCCTGCGGGGCGCGTTTTTTTTGGGCAGCGCCACCCCGTTTTGCATGTGCAAGCCCCCGGAGCGCCGTCAAATATCCTTAACGCGGATCAGAACGGTCCGGAAATCGCTACAGTTGTGTCCAATGCAAGCAAGCGTTGCAGGCTGCTTGCTCCCCGCCCCCTGGGCGGCCCCTGTCCCAGCGAGTCACCCATGCGCCCGTACCATCCGGTCACCGCCCAGGCATCTCCTGTTTCCCGGCTGCTGCCGCCACGCTGAGGCGCGAGGGCACGCGATGGACTTCTACCGCCACATCTTCGAGGCCTCGCCCGACGGCCTGCTGGTCGTGGCGGAGGACGGGCGCATCGTGCAGGCCAATACGCGCGCCTGCCAGCTCTTCGGCTTCGCGCCGGGCGCGCTGGACGGGCAGCCCGTCGACACGCTGATCCCCGGCCGCTTCGCGCCGCGCCACGCAGGCTACCGCCAGCGCTACTTCGCGGCGCCGCACTCGCGGCCCATGGGCGCGGGGCTGGAGCTGTCGGGCCGGCGCCAGGACGGCAGCGAGTTCCCGGTGGACGTGATGCTCAGCCCCATCGCGACGGATGCGGGCATGGCGGCGCTGTGCGTGGTGCGCGACGTGACCGAGCGCCAGCAGGCCGAGAAGCGCTTCCGCGGCCTGCTGGAATCCGCGCCCGACGCGATGGTGATCGTCGACGCGCAGGGCCGCATCGTGCTGGTGAATTCGCAGACCGAGCGCCTGTTCGGCTTCCGGCGCGAGGAGCTGCTGGGCCAGCCGATCGAGATCCTCATCCCCGAGCGCCTGCGCGCGCACCACCCCGCGCACCGCCAGGGCTACCACGCCAACCCGCGCGTGCGCCCGATGGGCGAGGAGATGCAGCTGCACGGCCTGCGCAAGGACGGTGCGGAATTCCCCATCGAGATCAGCCTGAGCCCGCTGGAGACCGAGGACGGCACGCTGGTGGTCAGCGCGATCCGCGACATCACCTCGCGCGTGCGGGCGCAGGAGGAGCGCTACCGGCTCGCAGCGATCATCGAGTCGGCCACGGACGCGATCATCGGCAAGAGCCTGCAGGGCACGATCCAGAGCTGGAACCCTGCGGCCGAGCGCATGTTCGGCTACACCGCCGCCGAGATCACGGGGCGGCACATCTCGGTGCTCATCCCCGAACCCATGCGGGCGGAGGAGGAGCGCATCATGCGCCAGATCCACCACGGCTCGCGCGTGGAGCCCTACGAGTCCCGCCGCGTGCACAAGAGCGGGCGGCTCATCGAGGTCTGGCTCACCGTCTCGCCCGTGCGCGACGGGCAGGGGCGCATCGTGGGCGCGTCCAAGATCGTGGCCGACCTGACGAACCGGCGCCGCGCCGAGCGCCAGTTCCAGGCGCTGCTGGAATCGGCGCCCGACGCCATCGTGATCGTGCGCGCCGACGGCCGCATCGCGCTCGTCAACTCGCAGACCGAGAAGCTCTTCGGCTACGAGCGCCAGGACCTGCTGGGCCAGAACGTGGAGATGCTCATGCCTGCGCGCTTCCACGCGCGCCACCCCAGCCACCGCAGCGGCTATTTCGCCAGCCCGCACCCGCGCCCCATGGGCAACGGGCTGGAGCTGCGCGGGCTGCGCAAGGACGGCACCGAGTTCCCCATCGAGATCAGCCTGAGCCCAATCGAGACGGCCGAGGGGCTGCTCGTGTCCAGCGCCATCCGCGACGTGACCGACCGCAAGCGCGCCGAGCAACTGCTGCTCGATTCGCTCAAGGAAAAGGAAGTGCTGCTCAAGGAGATCCACCACCGGGTGAAGAACAACCTCGCGGTGATCTCCAGCCTGTTCTACCTGCAGTCGAGCTACCTGCACGACGAGCGCATGAAGACCATCATGCAGCAGAGCCAGGACCGCGTGCGCTCGATGGCCATGGTGCACGAGAGCCTGTACAGCCACGACAATCTCGCGGAGGTGGACTTCTCCGAGTACGTGGCCAACCTGAGCGCCCGGCTCGTCGCCAGCTACGGGCTGGACGGCCGCCCGGTCGTGCTCACGACGGCGCTGGAGCCGATCCTGCTGGGCATCGACACGGCGGTGCCCTGCGGGCTGATCCTCAACGAACTGGTCACCAATGCGATCAAGCACGGCCTGGCGCAGGGCGGCACCCTGCACGTGACGCTGCGCCGGGTCGACCCCGGCACGTTCGCGCTGGGCGTGCGCGACGACGGCACGGGCCTGCCGCAGGGCTTCGACATGGGCGGCGGCACCTCGCTGGGCATGCGCCTGATGCGCTCGCTGTCCAAGCAGATCAACGGGCAGATCGTCCTGCGACCGGCCGCGCCGGGCACCGAGGCGCTGCTGACGGCGCCGCTGCGCCAGAAGAAGGAGGAGGAGTGAGCATCACCGATCGCGCATGGCGGCTGCTGGTCGTCGAGGACGAGGCGCTCATCGCCGAGGAGACGGCCGACCGCCTCACCCGCATGGGCCACGAGGTGGTGGGCATCGCCGACACGGGGCGGGAGGCCATCGACATGGCGCAGGACCACCGCCCGGACCTGGTGCTCATGGACATCCACCTCAAGGGCCGCATGACCGGCATCGAGGCCGCGCAGCAGATCTACGGGCAGCTGGGCACGCCGGTGGTGTTCGCCTCCGCCCACTCCGACCGCGAGACGCTGCAGCGCGCGCAGACCAACGCGCAGTTCGGCTACATCCTCAAGCCCTTCCGCGAGAACGACCTGACCCTGGCGCTGCGCGTGGCCATGCACCGCCACCACGTGGAAACGCACCTGCGCAAGACCGAGCTGACGCACGCGGCCATCCTCGCGAGCATCAACGACTGCGTGATCGTCGCCAACGCGCAGGGGCGCATTGGCTTCATGAACCTCAAGGCCGAGGAGCTGCTGGGCTGGCACGCGCTGGAGTCGTTCGACCGGCCGCTGGAGCAGGTGGTGCCGCTGGTGGACGAAAGCGGCCGCGAGAGCATCCGTATCGGCCGCGCGCTGCCCGACGGCTACACCTGCATGCTGACCAACCGCAACGGCCACGCGCTGCACGTGGAGATCACCGTCACGCCCATCGAGGATGCGGTGCACCGCGAGATCGGCACCACCGTCGTGCTCAAGGACGTGACCGACAAGAAGCGCAAGGATGCGCTGATCTGGCGCCAGGCCAATTTCGACGACCTGACCGGCCTGCCCAACCGCGGCATGTTCCGCGACCGCCTGCGCGCCGAGATGCTGCGCGCCGAGGCGGCGCAGCTCCCGGTGGCCCTGCTGCTGCTCGACCTGGACCACTTCAAGGAGGTCAACGACACGCTGGGCCACGAGAAGGGCGACGAGCTGCTCGCCGAGGCGGCCCGGCGCATCCAGGGCTGCCTGCGCCACGGCGACCTCGTGGCGCGGCTGGGCGGCGACGAGTTCGGCGTGATCCTGCCCGGCATGGGCGAGTGCGCGCCCATCGAGCAGCTGGCCGCGCGCATCACCCGCGCGCTGGCCGAGCCCCTGTTCATCGGCAACGTGCCGCTGCACGTGGAGGCCAGCATGGGCATCGCCGTGTTCCCGCGCGACGCGCAGGCCTACGAAGACCTCGTGAAGTACGCCGACCAGGCCATGTACGCCGCCAAGTCCGAGGGGCGCAACCGCTTCGCCCACTTCACCCATGCGATCCGCGCGCGCGTGGAGCACCACCAGGCGCTGATGCGCGACCTGCGCCAGGCGCTGGCGCGCGGGCAATTGCAGGTCCACTACCAGCCCATCGTCACCCTGCGCACGGGCGAGGTCGCCAAGGCCGAGGCGCTGCTGCGCTGGCATCACCCGCAGCACGGCATGGTGAGCCCGCTGGAGTTCATCCCGCTGGCCGAGGAGTCGGGCCTGATCCACGAGATCGGCGACTGGGTGTTCGGCCAGGCGGCCGACGCGCTGGCGCAGCTCGGGCGGCCGCTGCAGATCAGCGTGAACGCATCGGCCACGCAGCTGGCCTCGCCGCATTTCGGCGTGGCGCACTGGGGCGCGCGGCTGGACGCGCTGGGCATCGCGCGGCAGTCGATCTCGCTGGAGATCACCGAAAGCGCGCTGGTCGAAGACTCGCCCCAGGTGCGCCAGTGCCTGACGGACTTCCGCACGCAGGGCATCGAGGTGTCCATCGACGACTTCGGCACCGGCTTCTCGTCGCTGGCCTACCTGAAGAAGTTCGACATCGACTACCTGAAGGTAGACGCCTCGTTCGTGCGCGGGCTCGCGCACGACGAGAACGACCGCATCATCGTCGAGGCCATCATCGTCATGGCGCACAAGCTGGGCATCAAGACCATCGCCGAGGGCGTGGAGACGCCGGAGCAGCGTGCCATCCTAGGCGCGCTGCAGTGCGACTACGCGCAGGGCTACCTGTTCTCGCGCCCCGTGCCGCTGCCGGAGTTCGAACGCTTCGTCGCCCACGCGGGTTCATAGCCGAATCGGCCTCCAGCGCTTATTGGGCAAGCGCAAGCAGCTATTCTTTCAGAAGCATCCAGGCCGCGCCGGCCGGCAGGCGATACTTGGCCCATGGACACATCCCTGCCCCCATCGCCGCCACGGCGGCCGAGGTGCTGCGCTTCTGGTTCGACGAGAGCACGCCCCGGCAATGGTTCGCCAAGGACGACGCCTTCGACACCGCCATCCGTACGCGCTTCATGGCGCTGCACGCGCAGGCCGCCCAGGGCGAGCTGTGGCACTGGCGCACGGACGCGCCGGGCCGGCTGGCCGAGGTCATCGTGCTGGACCAGTTCTCGCGCAACCTGCACCGCGGCGCGCCCGCAGCCTTCGCGCAGGACGGCATGGCGCTCGCGCTCGCGCAGGAGGCCGTAGCCCAGGGCCTGGATGCGCAGCTGCCCCCGCAGCGGCGCGCCTTCCTCTACATGCCCTACATGCACAGCGAGTCGCTGCGCGTGCAGCAGGAATCGCTGCGCCTGTTCACCGCACTGGGCGCGGCGGAGAGCCTGGACTACGCACACCAGCACGAGGCCATCATCGCGCGCTTCCACCGCTACCCGCACCGCAACGCCGCGCTGGGGCGCGCCAGCACGCCCGAGGAGCGGGACTTCCTGCAGCAGCCCGGCAGCGCGTTCTGATGGCCACTTCTGCCCGCACCCGCACCACCTACCGCCACGGCGACCTGCGCCGCGCGCTGCTGGAGGCCGGCATCGCCCAGGCCCGCGCCGGCGGCCCGCAGGCCATCGTGCTGCGCGAGGCCACGCGGCAGGCGGGCGTGGCGCCCAACGCGGCCTACCGCCATTTCGCTAGCCGGCAGGACCTGCTGGAGGCCGTACGCGCCCACGCGCTGGCCGCCGTGGCCCGCGCCATGGAGGCGGAGCTGGCCACCGTGCCGCCGGACCTGCCCGCGGCCGACCATGCCCGCGCCTGCGTGCGCGCCGTGGGCCTGGGCTACCTGCGCTTCGCGCGCGAGGAGACGGGGCTGTTCCACACCGCCTTCGCGGCCGCGGGCGACCTCGGCGCGGACACCCCCGGCGGCGACGACAAGGCCGGCGCCAGCGGGCTCGACCCGTACCAGTTGCTGGGCGCCGCGCTCGACCGCCTGGTGGCCAGCGGCGCCCTGCCGCCCGAGCGCCGGCCAGGCGCGGAGTTCCTCGCCTGGTCCGCCGTGCACGGCCTGGCCATGCTCGTCATCGACGGCCCCCTGGGCCGTGCCGTAGGGCCGCAGATGGACGCGGTGGCCCAGCGGCTGCTCGACATGGTGGAAAAAGGGCTGTAGGCGCCGGGCGCGCCTACAGCCCTCGGATACGAGCCAAATCAGGCTCTAGCGCTTGACAGGAAAGCGCCAGCAGCTATCGAAACAGAAGCATCGATCAGGACACCGTGCGGATGGTATCGCGGCCCTGACGGTCCTTGGCGCGCTCCAGGTCGTCGCCCAGCGCGCGCACCAGCTTGTCGGCGGCGGCGGCGAACGCATCGCCCACCTTCGCGGCCTCGGCGTGCGCGGCCACGGGCTGGCGGCCGGCGGGGCGAGCCTCGATCACGCAGCGCTTGTCGGCCGTGCCGCTCTTTCCACCGTCCACGTCGGAGAAGAAGACCTCCACGCGCGTCACGTGCTCGCGAAAGCGCGCCAGCCGCTGGGCGGCCTCGTCCTGGGCCCAGCGGACGAGCGATTCGCCGCCCTGGATGTGGTCGTTGGTGTGCACCTGGATCTGCATGGTTTCTCCTTTCGTGAAAACGCCTCCATCATGCCTGTGCTCCGGCACGAAGGCTTGATAGGGGTCAAGCATTAGAGCTTGTCGAGCGCCACAGCGGGCTGCCAGGCGTCCGTGGCAGGCAGGAGGCGTGCCTGCTCCAGGCGCTCGGCCAAGCGGGTCGCCGCGGGGTCGCCGGGCAGCAGCGCGCGCAGAGCGTCCAGGCTGGCCCCGGCCTCGGCCCATTGGCGGGCGTGGAAGTGCTGCAGCGCGTCGCGGCTGAGGGCGCGCACGCGCGCGTCGTCGCACGGGGTGAACACGCGCACGGGCTCGCTGCGGCCCTTGACGATCACGTCGTCCAGCGCGCGCAGGCCCAGTTCGGGCGGCAGCCGCTCGGCCGTGGAGCCCGACATCAGGATGTGCGTGCCGAAGGCCTTGTTGGCCCCCTCCAGCCGCGCGGCGAGGTTCACCGCGTCACCGATGGCGGTGTAGGAAAAGCGCTGCTCGGAGCCCACGTTGCCCACCACCACGCGGCCCGTGTGCAGGCCGATGCGCATGTGCACGGGCGGCAGGCCGCGCTCGCGCAGGCGCCCGGCCAGCCCTTCCATGGCCTGGCGCATGGCCAGGGCGGCGCGCACGGCGTGCTCGGCATGGTGGGCGTCGTCCAGCGGCGCCCCCCAGAAGGCCATGACGGCATCGCCGATGAACTTGTCCACCGTGCCGCCGGTGGCGTGGATCAGTGGCGTCATGGTGTTGAAGTAGAGCGTGAGCAGCTCCACCGTCTGCTCGGCGCTGAGCAGCTCGGACAGGGTGGTGAAACCCTCCAGGTCGGTGAACATCAGTGTCACCTCGCGCGCCTCGCCGCCCAGGCGCAGCAGGTGGGGCTGGGCGACCAGGCGCTCGACCACGGTGGGCGGCACGTACTGCGCGAACATGGCCCGCGTGAGCCGCGCGTGGCGCCGCGTGGCCGCGTAGGCCGCCAGCGCCATCGCGCCATAGACCGCGAGCACGGCGGCCATGGGAAACAGCGGCGCCAGCCACAGCCCGCGCGCGAACAGCGCCCACGACAGCAGCGCCACGCCCGCCGCCAGCGCGGCGGCCAGCGCGGCGGCCGCGCCCGGGTGCAGGCGCCGCCCCGCCGCCAGCAGCAGCGCGCAGGCCGCGCCCACCAACGCCAGCGACCAGCCCTCGGGCACGCCGCGCAGGCCGGCGCCGGTGAGCTGGTTGTCGATCAGCGTGGCCTGCAGCTCCACGCCGGGGAACAGGCGCTCGCCGCCCAGCGCCGCGAAGGGCGAGTTGAACAGGTCGGCCTGCGCGTGCGACAGCTCCACGGCCGAGAGCGCGGAGCGGCCCACCAGCACGGTCTTGCCCTGGAAGAAGCCCGGCGGCAGCAGGCCGGGCAGCAGCGCCTGGTAGTACGAGCGCGTGTCGAAGGTGCCGCGCGGGCCGCGGTAGACGATGTATTCCTGCGTGCCGTCCGGCGCCCTGCCGCCCGCCAGTGCGGCCATTCGCGCGGCGAAGCTGCCCGCGTGGTGGTGCGCGCGGCGCACGACGAAATCGTCGTCCGGCTGCACCATGGATTCGCCCGCGATCGCCCCGGCCTGCGCGAAGCGCGCCAGCGGCAGCACCTGCACCCACAGGTCGGCGTTGGCGTTGTCGGCCCGCTCGCGCGCCGAGGCCAGCACCACGGGCGCGGCCTGCCGGGTGAAGCGGGCGATGGCCTCGGCGAAGGCGGCGTCCTCCTCTTCGCGCGAGGCCTCGGAGAACAGCACGTCGAAGCCCACGGCCGCCGCGCCGTCGGCACGCAGGCGCTCCAGCAGCTGCGCATGCATGCTGCGCGGGAAGGGCCACGCCTGGCCGAGCTGCTGGAAGGTGGGCTCGTCGATCGCCAGGACCACGATGGGCAGCGGCGAGGGGCCGGGCGCCGTGACCGTGGCGAGCAGGTCGAAGCTCTTGAACTCCAGCGCATGCCAGACGCGCGTGAAGCTCGCGGCCCAGACCAATGCCAGGGCCAGGAGAGCCACCGCCCATGTTTTAGAAGCGGTAGCGCGCGTCGATGACATACCGCTCCGAGTAGCGCGGCGACGAGGGCGCGAACAGGTTGAGCGCCGCCACGCCGACGATCCAGCGCTTGTCCGCCGTCTCCCAGTAGGCCAGCAGGTCCAGGCCCCAGCCGGCGGGGCGGCGGGTGAGGTTCTCCTTGTCCTCGAAGCGCTGCGAGCGGTGGACGGCGCGCGCGCTCAGGTACCAGCCCTGGGCGCCGGCCCAGGTGGTGCCCAGCACGGCCGTGTGGCGCGGCACGAAGGGCACCTGCCGGCCCGAGAGCACGTCGCCCGAGCTGCCCTGCACGTAGCTGCTGCGGCTATGCTGGTAGAGGTACTTGGCGTAGCCGGACCAGTGGCGGCTGAACAGGTGGTTCACGCCCGCGCCCAGCACGCTGAGGGTGCCGCGCTCGAAGTCCGGCGTGCCTTCGAGCACGTCGGCGGTGGACAGGTTGACGGTCTGCTGGTTGCGCAGCTCCTCCAGGAACGGCATGGAGGGCGTGCGCAGGTCCACGCCCACGGTGCCGGGGTTGGCGATGCGCAGGTGGTCGGCGCGCAGCGTGGCGTAGGTGCGCTCGCCCAGCTCCAGCCCCAGTTGCGCCACGCTGCGCCGCTGGCGGCCGCCGGCCTGCACCAGGCGGTCTTCCACGGGAATGCCGGCGGTTTCCACGCCGGCCAGGGTGGCGGTGGACAGGGGCCGCTGCCAGTCTTGGTAGGCCACGCGCAGCGTGGCCCCGGCCGCCGGGCGCCACACCAGGCCCACGCGCGGGGTGAAGGTGTGCTCGGTGTCGTGGCGCGTGGCGGTGTCGGTCACGACGGCCTGCGCGGCCACCAGGGCCACCATGTTCTCGCCCTGCACGCGGTGGCGTATGCGCTGCCAGCCCAGGGCCGCGTCCAGCGTGGCGGCGGGCGACAGCGCCTGCTGCAGCGCCAGCGTGAGGCTGCTGTAGCGCCGGTCGATGCGGTTCTGGCCGGCGAACAGCATCACGTCGGCCAGGCCGGCCGCGCCGTAGACGGGGCCGTAGCCTTCCACGATGCTGGTCTGTTTCTCGACGGCGTGCTCCAGCGTGGCGCCCAGGCGGGTGCCGGGCGCGGCATCCAGCGTGTGGCGCACCTGCAGCTCCGACAGGCGCCGCGCGGGGTCGGCCGCCAGCCCCAGCACGCCGGCCACGGGCGGGTTGACGAACAGCGCGGGGGCATTGGCGGCCGTGGTGTGCTCCAGGCTGCGGCCGAGCTTGAACCACGTCTGCTCCACCGGGCTCCAGCGGTACGACAGGCCCGCCGCGCCCTGGCGCAATGTGTGGTCCATGCGCGTGTGCTCGTAGTCCTGCCCCAGGCCCAGCAGGTCCATCTGGTTGCGCCCGCGCAGGCGCATGTCGAAATGGCTGGCGTAGGCGAAGAGGTTCAGCCGCTCGGTGGGCTGCAGGCCCAGGCCCAGGGTGTAGACCTCGGCGCGGGTGTCGCCGGGGCCGGACTCGTCGCGCATGGCCGGCGCGTCGGACACACCCACGTCGATGGGCTCGCGGCTGTTGAGGGACTGGGCCTTGAGGAACCACGACACGGGCACGTGCCGGTTGTCCATGCCGTTGAGGGTGACGGCCGGCATGCTGCGGTGGTGGAACTCCTTCTCCAGCGTGAGCCCGGCCGATCCGTGCACGCCGGGCTGCTGCAGCAGCGAGGAGTGGCGCTGGCTGGCGCCGAAGGCCATGGGATCGGTGAGGAAGCCCTGCATGAGGGCGGAGTTCTTGTTGAACTCGCCCGGATAGCGGTCGGCCAGGAACAGGTGGCTCGCGCCCCAGTAGGGGTAGTGGCTCTGCTGGGCCAGCTCCAGCGCCCAGTCCTCCAGGCCGAAGAAGGCCAGCGACGCGCCCAGGTTGGCGCTGCCCTGCTGGTCGTTGGCGATCTGGTTGAGCGACTTGAGGTGGGGCATGCGCGCCACGCCCTCGCGCGCGGCGGCCACGGCGTCGCCGGGCTGGAACAGGTCGGTGTGGATGCGCGCCAGCAGCAGGTGGGGCACGGGGTCCTTGTCGTCGAGCGCGATGGCCTGCTCCAGCGCGCCCACGGCGTCTGCATGGCGGCCGAGCTGGTAGTAGGCCACGGCCGTCCAGGTCTTGGCGCGGGCGTAGCGCGGCTCCATGACGCCGGCGCGCAGGAAGGCGTCCAGCGCCTGCGCGGGCTCGCCGCGCTTGAGGTGCAGCAGGCCCAGGCCGGTCAAGGCCACGTAGTCGGCCGGGTTGGCGGCCAGCGCCTGGGCGAAGGCGTCCTGGGCCGGGTCGAAGCGGTTGGCCAGCGTCTCCAGCGTGCCCAGCTCGCCGGCCGCGCCCGGCGCGCGGGCGGACAGGGCCAGCGCCTGCTGCAGGTGGCGGCGCGCGGGCACGGTGTCCTCGCGCTCGGCCTGGGCGCTGCCCAGGCCTTGCCAGCCGCGCGCGTCCTGCGGCGCGACCTGCGTGGCCTGGGTGTACTGCGCCAGGGTGGCGGGCGCGTCGCCGCGCCGGCGCGCGAGTTCGGCGCGCACCAGCGCCAGGGCCAGGTCCTGCGCGGCCTCGTGGCCCGCGAGGGTGCGGCTGCTGTCGTCCAGCCGGTCGGCCAGCAGCTGTGCACGGGCGAGCTGCGCGGTGAGCGCGCCGTGGCCCGGGCGCTGGCGCAGGCCGGCGCGCAGCGTGGCCTCGGCGGCGGCGCTGTCGCCATCCATGAGCTGCAGATCCGACAGCATCAGCCACGCGGCGGCGGGCGTGCCCTCCTGCGCAGCGCGGGTCTGGGCCAGCAGACGCTGGCGCGCGGCGGCGGTATCGCCCTCGGCCAGCAGCACGGCGGATTCGGCCGCGGCCTGCCAGGCAGGCGGCAGCGCGGTGCGCGCGGCATCCAGCGCCGTGCGGGCACGGACCGCGTCGCCCGCCTGCAGCGCCTGCTGCAGGGGCTGCAGCGGCGCGGACAAGGGCTCGGCCACGAGGTGCGGCGCGGGGTCGGCCCGCAGGGCGTTGACCCACTGGATGCGGTCGCGCGGACGGCTCAGCACCAGGCGCACGGGGGCCTTGCCCACCTCGGCCAGCGCGGCCTCGTTGGCTGCGACGCGCACCTGGCCCTGGTCGTTGGACAGCTCCACCACGCCCGAGAGCACGGTGAGCACGGTGCGGCCGTCCGGCCCCACCTCCAGGTCCCAGTCGGTGCCGCGGATGGCGGCCACGGCGGCGGGCGTCTGCACCTCCAGCCCCGAGCCGTCGGCGCGCTTGGTCTGCGCCCAGGCGCGGCCCGCGTCCAGCACCAGGCGGGTCAGCGGCTGCGCGGGTGTGGCGAGCGACTTGACCTGCAGCGTGGTGTTCTGGTGCAGGCGCACCTGCGTCTGGTCGGAGAACAGCACGGCCATCTTGGCGGCCTCGCGCGTGCGCACGGAGTCGCCCGCCGCCAGCGGCTGCGCGGTGCGCGCGGGCTGCCACTGCGTGGCGGCGGCCGGGCGCTGGTCGCCCAGGCCCTGCAGGCTCAGGATCTCGGCCGCGGCGCCCGGCGGCACTGCGGCCGGCGCGGTGCAGGGCCAGGCCAGCGCGCAGGCCAGGCTGCAGGCGCTCAGACGCAGGGCGATGGTTGGCATGGGGGTCCCCTCTGGTGTTCGAATAGGCCGCATGGCCCTGTTGGGTGAAATTATCCCGTCGCGGCGGCCTGTTCCTACAGCCGAGCCGCACGCCCGGCCGCACAATAGATCACGAAAGTGCCCTTGACGATGAATTTTTCTCACCGCCTCAAGATCGGCCTATCGGCCTGTTTTTCGCATGCCGACCCCGCGCGGCCGCTGTTCACCAACAAGACCCTGCAGTACGTGGAGCAGTCCATCGCGCACTGGATCATGTCGGCCGGCGCGCTGGTGGTCATGGTGCCCTGCCCCACGGGCGAGACGGCGCGTGGCGACGTGACCCTCAAGCACTACGCGGAGTGGCTCGACGGCGTGGTCATGCACGGCGGCGCCGACGTGTGGCCGGGCAGCTACGGCGAAGTGCCGCTCAAGGACGCCTGGCTGGGCGACCGCGTGCGCGACCTGTACGACCTGGCCGTGGTCGAGGCCTTCGAGCAGGAGGGCAAGCCCATCTTCGGCGTGTGCCGGGGCCTGCAGCTCATCAACGTGGCCTTCGGCGGCACGCTCTACCAGGACATCGAGACGCAGCACCCCGGCGCCATGCAGCACCGCAACGCCAGCACCTACGACCAGCATTTCCACGAGGTGGACATCGTGCCGGGTTCGCGCCTGGCGCGCCTGTACCCCGGCCAGCCGCGCGTGACGGTCAACAGCATCCACCACCAGGGCATCAAGAACCTTGCGCCGGGCTTCGACATCGAGGCCTGGAGCTACCCCGACGCCGTGCCCGAAGCCATCCGCCGCCACCCGCGCCATGGGCGCGGCTACATCGCGGCCACGCAGTGGCACCCGGAGTTCCGCGCCGCAAGCGGCTCGGCGCTGGACGACTCGCCGCTGCTGCACGACTTCCTTGCCGCGTGTGCCGACGCGCGGGCGCGGCCCCGGCCGGGCCACAGCCCGCTGCAGATCCGCGACCGGGCCTCGCGCCTGCTGCGGCAGGCCCTGCTGCGGCGCTTCTAGCGGTCGAGCCGCAGGGTCTGGGACAGGCGGAACCGCCCTTCCGGATAGAGGCTGATGGCCACGTAGAAGCGCCCCTGGTCGCCCTCGCCGTGCAGGCGGTAGACCGCGCGCAGCGCGGGGCTCTTGGGCTGCACGCCCAGGATGGCGGCGACATCCTTGGGAATCTTGCAGGCTTCGACCGTCTGCTCGATGCGGTCGATCGGGTGCTGCTGCAGCTCGCTCAGGAACTGCCACACCGAGCCGCGCTTGTGGCCGATGAGGGGAACGATGCTCCGGTGCTCCGGGCGCAGGTAGAAGTCGGTCCAGGACGCCGCCACCTTGGTATCGGGCGAGTCGCGGTAGGTGGACACCTTGATCCAGGCCTCGCCGATGCCGCACCCCAGCTCGCGCGCGAGCGGAGCGTCGGCCACGACGTCCTCGGTGTTCACCAGGTGCAGCCCGGAGATCGACGAAAAGCGCAGCACGTCGCTGGCGCTGTTGGTCTGCACGCTGTAGGTTTCCTGCGGATTGCGCGCCAGCACCACGCTGCCCACGCGGGGCTTGCGGGTCACGTAACCCTGGCGCTGCAAGGCGGCCAGCGCCGCGCGCGCCGTGAAGCGGCTGACGCCGTGCATCTCGCACAGGACCATCTCGGGGGGCAGCGTCCCTCCCACCGGATACTGCCCTGAAGCTATCTGCTGCTGCAGCGTCTCCGCCAGCTCTACATAGATGGGCTTGCCCAATCTCGGTCCTCGAATGGTGTGCGGCCCAGCCGCCGGCGGCGCGGCGGAGCCAGCGGTTCAATGCGTGTTCGCGGGTGGCGGCACGTCGCACGCGATCATCGCGTCGAGCGCCAGCACGCCCTGGCCTTTGGGCAATACGATAACAGGATTGACATCCATTTCGGCCAGCGCGTCCGCATGGTGCGCAGCGAAGCGCGACAGGCAGACCATCGCATCGACGAGCGCCTCCTCGTCCGCCTCGGGCTGTCCCCGGAAGCCCCGCAGCAGCGTGGCGGCGCGGGTTCTCGAGATCAGCTCCCTGGCCCCTTCGGGGCTCAGCGGGCACAGCCCGAACGCCACGTCCTTGAACAGCTCGACGGAGATGCCGCCCAGGCCGAACATCAGCACCGGCCCGAACGCCGGATCGCGCTTGATGCCCAGCACCACCTCGACACCGCGCGGCGCCATCTCTTCGACGAGGAAGCCCTGGAAGTCCAGCTCCGGCGAACGCTCCAGCATGGTCCGGGCGGCGGCCTCGGCAGCTTCGGGGCTCTGGAGGTTCAGCGCCACCAGGCCATGCTCGCTCTTGTGGGCGATGCCGCGCGCTAGGCCCTTGACCACGACCGGTCGGCCCAGTTCCGCCGAGCACCGGGCGACGTCGTCCACCCGCGCCGCGACCTGGGAAGCCGGCACGCGGATTCCCAGCGCTTTCAGCAGTTCCTTCGACTGCACCTCGTCCACCAGCCCCTGCCGCGCGGGCAGCGGCGGGAAACGCCCGTCCGCACCGCCTGCGGCGGCAGCGGGCCTGCGCCGCTCGCGCGCCTTGCCGATCAACTGGGCCGCCGCGCGCAGGCTGCGGGCGATCGGGATGCCCATGGCCCGCGCGCGCTCGAAGCCCGGCTCCTGCACGTAGCCGGACACGGGAATGATGGCGCTGGCCTTGTCGCTGGGGCCCAGCACGTCCAGCGCCTGGTTCAGCCAGAGCTGCGAGCGCTCGTCGCGCGGCGCGCCCACGCCGACCCACAGCACCGAATCGATGGCCTCGTCCTCCAGCGCGATGGCCAGCGCATGCCTGGGCAGTTCCGGATCGCTGAAGACCGCCCCGCCCACGTCCAGCGGGTTGGACGCTTTCACATAGGACGGCAGGATGGCCTCCAGCCGCGCCAGCGTCGTGGGGGAGAGCTCCGGCAAAGGCACCTGCGCATCCGCGCACTCGTCGGCCAGGATGGAGGCCGCGCCCCCCGACAGGGTGAAGACGAGCAGGCCGCCGGTTCCGACCGGCTTGCGCTGCTTCCAATGGGACAGCAGGGACGCCGTGGGCAGCAGGTCTTCGCTCTCGGCCACGCGCACGATGCCCTGCTCGCGGCAGACGGTCGAGAAAATCTCGTCCGAGCCCGCCAGCGCGCCCGTGTGCGACATCACCGCCTGCCGGCCCAGCTCCGACGTGCCGGCCTTGAACACGACCAGCGGCTTGCCCCGCTCGCGCGCCTTGCGGGCCGCTTCCACGAACCGCCGGGGCTGCCGCAGCCCCTCGATCATCAGGGCGATGACGTCGATCTGCGGATCGTCCAGCATGTATTCGACGATCTCCTCCATGCCGATGTCCATGGCGTTGCCCACGTGTGCGTACAGCCCCACGTCGGCACCTGCATCCTCGCCGTTGAGCAGCAGCCCGCCCATCATGGCGCCGCTTTGCGTCACCAGCCCGACACGCCCCGCGCGCGCATGGGCCATCGATTCGAAGCTGCTGTTGTATCCCAGGCTGAGTCCTTGCGCGGGATTACCGGCGCCCAGGCAGTTCGGCCCGAGCATGCGCATGGACGCACCCTCCAGCAGGGCCTGCAGCCGCCGCGCCCGCCGCACGCCCTCCTCGCCCTGCTCCTCCCAGCCGGCGCTGCACACGACGATGGCCTTCACCCCGGCCTGCCGGCACTCCTGCACCGCGGCCAGCGTCATCTCCGCGCCGAGGGCGATGGTGACCAGCTCCGGCACCTCCGGCAGGTCCGCCAGCGCGCGGTAGCAGCGCACGCCGAACAACTCCTCGTACTTGGGATTGATCGGATACAGCCCGCCCTGGAAGCCATGGCGCAGGCAGTTTCGCAGGCCGCGCGACGCGGGGGTGTTGGGACGCTCGGACGCGCCGATGAACGCGATGGACCGGGGGCGGAACAAGGCATCGAGGCTGGCAGCGGGATGCTGCAGGGCGGTGTGCTCGGCAAAGGTATTCACGGTATGTCTCACTGCTTTCTTGGTAAAGGCATCAATGGGAAGGGTGGACGGGCAAACGCGCGAAGCGCCTGCAGCCCTGCGCATCCACCGACGACACGAGCCACCCTTCGCCTTCGAGGAAGTTCAGATGGGCGATGGCCTCGCCGAGCCCGAAGCCGATCTCCTCGTTCCTCAGTTCCCTCCCGAACAGCGCGGGCAGGAACTCGTAGCCCGTCATGGGCCGGTCGCAGGCCTGCAGGACCGCAGCCAGGCGCTCCTCGTGGTGCGCGCGGATTTCCTCCACGCGCCGGGCGATGCCGCGGAAGGGCTGCCGGTGCGAAGGCAGCAGCAGGGCCTGCGCAGGCAGGTCCTCGAACTGGCGCAGCGATTCCAGGTAGGACAGCAGGGGGTTCTGGTCGCCGCCGGGCCAGACGGCGATGTTCGGCGTGATCTTGGGCAGCACCTGGTCGCCGCCGAGCAAAAGGCCCTCTTCCGCGCACCAGAGGCTCAGGTGCTCCGGGGCATGCCCCCTGCCGATGATCGGCGTCCAGGTCCGGCCGCCCAGGACCAGCGGCTGGGACACGTCGATGCGAACGACGTTTTCCGGCAGCCGCCCCACCTGCGTTCCGTAGCGCGGCATGTGCTGCAGCAGCGCCGCAGCGACGCTCTGCGGCAGCCCGTGCTCCCGCCAGACGGGCGTGCGCTCGGCCACGACATCGCGCGCGGGGTCCGCATAGCGTCCGGCGACATGGAGTTCCCCGGGCGTCATCAGGATGGGCACCTCGAATCGCTCCGAGAGCCATCCGGCCAGCCCGATGTGGTCGGGATGGTGGTGCGTGACCACGATGCGGCGCAGCGGCCCCTGCGCGAACAGGGAGGAGCCGAACACGGCATTCCAGACATCGCGGCTGGCGGGCGTATCGATGCCCGTGTCGACCAGGGTCCAGCCATCGCTTTCGCGCAGCAGATAGACGTTGATGTGGTTGAGCGCGAAGGGCAGCGGCAGGCGCAGGAGAAAAATCCCCTCGGCCAGTTCGACCGGCGCGCCCACCTCCACCACGGCCTCGTCATAGGCCAGCGGCGCGAGCCCGGCGCGCCGCGTCCAGAGCGATGGCCGGATCGGCGAGACCGCCGCACCCTCTACGGAAACCGTCAGATCGCGCTGCATGCTCACAACCCCATCTGCTTGGCGATGATGGTGCGCTGGATCTCGGAAGCGCCCGCACCGATCATGCCGATCCGCGAGTCGCGGAAGAATAGCTCCATGTCGTACTCCTTGAGCACGCCGTAGCCGCCCATGATCTGCACGCCGTGGTTCGCGATCTCGAACATCGCCTCGCTCGCCCAGAGCTTGGCCATCGACATCTCCTTGAAGCAGGGCAGGCCCTGCTGGAGCATCCAGGCCACGCGGTAGCCGAGCAGCCTGGCCACGTCGGTCTTGATCTGCATGTCGGCCAGCTTGTGCTGCACCGCCTGGAACTTGGAGATGGGTTGCCCGAACTGCCGGCGCTCCTTCGCATAGCGCGAGACATAGTCGATCATGGCCTGCGACGTGCCCGCGTACATCATGGCCACGCTCAGCCGCTCGATGCCCAGGCCGCTGTTGAGGTTGGCCCAGCCCTCGTGCAGCTTGCCCATCATGCGCGCGCGGGGCACCTTCACGTTGCGGAAGAAGACCTCGTTGGTGTGCGTCGCCGAGCGGCCCATCTGCTTGAGCGGGCGGATCTCGATGCCGGGCGCATCCGCATCCACCAGGAAGATCGTGATGCCGTCGTGCTTCTTCTGCGGGTTGCGCAGCGTCCGCGTCACCGTCACGATCTGGTTCGCCACGTGCGCGTTGGTCGTGAACATCTTCTGCCCGTTGAGCACGAAGTGGTCGCCCTCCTCCTGTGCGAACAGCTCCACGGCCGCGGCGTCCGAGCCGACGTTGGGCTCGCTCAGGGCGAACGCCAGCCGGGTTTCGCCGGCGATCACCTTGGGCAGGAACTCCTGCCTTTGCTCCTCGGTGCCATACGTCAGGATGTTGTAGGCGCCCAGAACCACCGTCGTGAAGTAGGACGTGCCGGCGCCATACCAGCCGTAGCCCGCCTCTTCGAGGAAGATGGCCAGTTCCATGGGGCCGAGCCCCGAGCCGCCGTACTTCTCAGGGAACGGAATGCCCATCCATCCCTGCCGCGCCATGCTCGCGTAGAGCTCGTGCGGAAAGCGGTCGTTGTCGCTGCACGCCCGGATGTACTCGCGCGTGCACTCCTTGGCCATGAAGCGGCGGACCGACTCCCTCAACATCTGTTGCTCTTCGGTGAATCCGAATTCCATCGTGCTGTCTCCTTTCGTATGGTTCAACGTGGCTTGCGGCTCAGGAAGCGGGCGACCGCCGCGCGGTGCTCCTCGGACGTGAAGCACTGGCCCAGCGATAGCGCCTCCTGCTCCAGGGTGGCGTCCAGGCCGTTCGACTGCGCGAAGCGCTGCAGTTGCTTGATGCGCGCCAGCGCCTCCGCAGGCAGCGCAGCCAGGTGCTGCGCCATCTGCAGCGTGGCCTGCGGCAGGTCCTGGTGCGCCACCACGCGGTTGACGAGCCCGTAGCGCTCTGCCGTTTCCGCGCCGATGAACTCGCCCAGCAGCAGCAGCTCCATCGCGCGCCCCAGGCCCACCACGCGCTGCAGCAGGTAGGAGCAGCCGAACTCCGGCGTGATCCCGATGCGTGCGAACGGCAGGCAAAAGCGCGCCTGGTCCGAGGCGATCCGCAGGTCGCATGCCAGCGCGATGGTGGTCCCGCCGCCCACCGCGACGCCGTTGACGGCCGCGATCACCGGCTTGTCCAGGGTCTGCAGCAGGCGGGCCAGCACGTTGGGGCCGTTGCGGATGCGGTCGCTCCACTGCTGCGCGGACATATCCCGACCGCGCTCGAACGTGTCCTGCATGTCGCCGCCCGCGCAGAACGCATCGCCCACGCCCGTGACCACCAACACCCTCACCGCGGGATCATGCGCCGCGTCCTGGCACAACTGTGCGATCTGGCGCGTGGTCGTATCCCCAAGCGCATTGCGGCGCTCAGGACGGTCGATGCGCACCCAGGCGATGGCGTCGCTTTTCTCGTACTTCAGGTCGGTGATTTGCATGGCGGAAAGGGACACACGTCAAATCTTTATATGTCCGGACAATATTTTGAACACTGGACGTTGTCAACAGCGCCCGGCCGATATTCATTAGGGAATATCGCTACATGCATATCGCCTATTCTTCGTTGACACCGCGTCGGGCGCAACTGTATTGTCCGGATCAGCACATGTGACTACTTCCCTGACAACGACCGAGCCCGGCCGGAACTGCAGCCCTGCCGGCACGGTTTTCCACGAGGACATCTGTGTATGAAGCGCCGCATCGCATTGCTCACCGCACTGGCCGCCCTGACGGCCAGCCCGTATTCCTTCGGGGAGACGGCCTTTCCCCAGAAGGGCGTCACCTTCATCGTTCCACTCGCCGCGGGCGGCGGGACGGACATCCTGGCGCGCAAGCTCGCGCTCAACCTGGGGTCCATCTGGGGCCAGCCCGTCGTCGTGGAGAACGTGAGCGGCGCCAGCTCCATCATCGGGACCCAGCGCGTCGCCCGGGCCGCATCCGACGGCTACACGCTGCTGGTCACGACCAACGGCGCCATCGTCAGCAACCGCTATCTGTTCAAGTCACTGCCCTACGACCCCGACAAGGACTTCATCCCCGTGGCGCAGCTCGCGGACATCGACATGGTGCTGCTCGCCCACCAATCGCTGGGCGCCAACAACCTCAAGGAACTGGTGGCCCTGGCCAAGCGCGACCCCGGCAAGGTCACCTATGCGTCCTATGGCAACGGCTCCCAGCCGCACCTGCTCATGGAGCTGTTCAACAAGCGTGAAGGCATCCAGATCACGCACGTTCCCTACAAGGGCCTGGGCCCCGCGCTCACGTCCGTGATGGCCGGCGAAACCATGATGACGCTGACCGGCCGCGGCTCGGGCGACGCGGCGATCCGCTCGGGCAAAACCAAGGTCCTCAACTACAACTCCGACAAGCGCGACCCGCTGCACCCCGAGGTGCCCACGTCGGAAGAATCCGGCTATCCCTACTTCCGCGTGGCGACCTGGCACGGCGTCTTCGCGCCGCGCGGCACGCCCAAGGACGTCGTCGCCAAGATCCACCGCGACATCAACAAGGTCCTCAACCAGCCGGAATTCCGCGAAGACATGGCCAAGCGCGGCTACGCCATTCCCACCCGCACGCCCGAGGAGTTCGCATCGGCGATCCAGGAAGAGGTCAAGGCGACGGGCGAAATGGTCAAGGCCGCAGGGCTCGCGCCGGAATAGCCGCCGCAATCCGACAAAAAAAGCCGGCCCCTGGCCGGCTTTTTCGTGGCTGGCACCGCCTCAGACCGTCGCCCCCGTGATGCGCACGATCTCGGTCCACTTCTGCAGCTCGCCGGCAATGAAGGCCGCCGACTGGGCCGCATCCAGCGGTAGCGGCTCCATCCCCATGCCGAGCAGCTTCTCGCGCGCCTGCGTATCGGAGAGGTATTCCACGATGCCGGCGTTGAGCCGCTGGACGACGGCCTGGGGCATCTTCGCAGGCCCCATGACGCCGTACCATGCCTTGATGTCGAAGCCGGGCAACCCCTGCTGGGCGAGCGGCGCGACGTCGGCGAGCGTGGGGGACGGCTCCGCCGCCGTCTGGCCCAGTGCGCGCAGCTTGCCGGCGCGGATGTGGGGCAGCGCCGTCGGGATGTCCACGAACAGCATCGTCAGCTGGCCGCCCAGCAGGTCCTGCATGGCGAGCGCGCTGCCCTTGTAGGGCACGTGCAGCACGTCGACGTTGGCGAGCTTGTTGAACAGCTCGCCCGACAGGTGCTGCGACGTGCCAGCGCCCGAGGAGCCGAACGACAGCTTGCCGGGCTGGGCGCGCGCCATCGCGATCAGGTCCTGCGCGCTGCGCACGTTCAGCGACGCGTTCACGACCAGCACGTTCTTCTGGACCACCGTGGCGGAGATGGGCGTGAAGTCCTTGAGCGGATCGAACGGCAGGCGCTTGCCGTAGATGCTGGGCGCGATGCCGTGGGTGGCGCTCGACCCCATCACCAGCGTGTAGCCGTCGGGAGCGCTCTTGGCCACGTATTCCGCGCCGATGTTGCCGCTGGCCCCCGTCTTGTTCTCCACCACGACGGGCTGCCCCAGCGTGTCGCCCAGGCGCTGCGCGAGCAGCCGCGCGAGCTGGTCCAGCGCGCCGCCCGCCGCGAACGGATTGATGATGTGGACGGGCCGCGCAGGATAGGCCTGCGCGAACACCGAGGGCGCGCAGGCCGCGAGCGCGCCGCCTGCAAGGGAGTGGATGAAGTGACGACGCTGCATGGATGTCTCCGTGGTTTCGTTATGGCAGTCAACGGGCGGAAGTCCCGCCCCCGTGCGTCTTCAGAGCTTGCCGGCGTAGCTGGCCTGGAAGGCCGCGGCGGGGTCGCACTGGATGCCGTAGGGCGGAATGGGGTAGCGGATGCCGTGGCCGGCCAGCCAGTCCAGGCCCAGCACGATTTCCTGCAGGTGCGAGACCTGCAGCGCGATCAGCAGCTCATCGTCCTGCACGCCGCCGAAGCGGCGCTCCGCGAAGCAGGGGATGGACATGCTGGGCTCGCGCGTCGCCAGCCCCGCGCCCCAGCTGTCGGCGCAGGCGGACTCGCCCGTGGTCGCGAACTGGTAGCGCACGTAGCTGCGGTGCTGCAGGGCGTTGATGAGCGTGACCATCTGGCCCGGCGTGGCATAGACCAGCACCGAGTCGGGCTGCTTCAGGCGGCCGCTCGCCAGCGGCGACAGCACCACGCCCACGTACTTGCCGCTGGGCACGCGCGGCATCTGGGCCTGGTGCTCGCGCGAGGCCTCGATGGTGGCGAACCACACGCCATGGAACATGCTGCCGTCCAGGTATTTCTTCCCCGGCGCATTCAGCCCCATGACGCCGCCGCAGTTGCTGTCGGGCGGCACATGCTCGTGCGTGGCGCCCAGCGTCCACCCCAGCCAGCGGGCCTGGCCCACCAGCTGGCACATGGAGAAACGCGTGCCCTCCACGGGCCAGCGGATGCCCTTGATGCCACGCATCTCGTCGACGGTCTCGAACAGCTGCAGCGCCAGCGGCGCGCTGCGCAGGCGCAGGCGCTGCATGAGCCGGTCGACGAGGTCCTGGTAATCCACCTCAGTGGCTGTTGCTTCGCTCATGGGGTTCTCCATCGGTTGTTGTCGGCAGCGGGCCCGTGGCGGCGGACAGCAGCGCACGGCTGGTCTCGCCCCAGCGCGGCGCGGCCTCGCATTCCACGTCGATCAGGTCGAGGCAGCGCATGACGCTGTGGTCCACGATGTCCGCGACGGACTGCGGGCGGTTGTAGAACGCCGGCACCGGCGGAAAGACGATGGCGCCCGCCTGCGTGACGCGCAGCATGCTTTCGATGTGCCCCGCGTGCAGCGGCGTCTCCCGCAGCATCAGCACCACGCGCCTGCGCTCCTTGAGCGCCACGTCGGCCGCGCGGGCCATCAGCTCGCCCGTGTTGCCCCAGGCGAGGTTGGACATGGTCTTGATCGAGCACGGCGCGACCACCATCGCATGCACCCGGAACGAGCCCGAGGAGATGGAGGCGCCGATGTCGGCGCTGGAATGGACGACATCGGCCAGCGCTTCCACCTGCTCCACGCGCAGCGACGTCTCCAACTGCAGGGTCTGGCGCGCGGAGCGGCTGACGATGAGGTGCGTTTCCACGTCGGGCACGCCGCGCAGCATCTCCAGCATGCGGATGCCGTAGGCGCTGCCGCTGGCACCCGAGATGCCGACGACGACCCTCCGCCGCGCGGCGGCGCGGGCGCTCATTCCACGCTCACCTTGAAGCACACCTGCCCCCAACTGCCGTTGCAGAAACCCGCGTCCTGGCAGCTGAAGGTGTTGAACCACATACCGTCGGGGTCCAGTCCTTCGGCGATGCGGTCGTGCGCCATGGCGGCGTGGATGGTCATGGGCGCCACGGCGTAGATGCACACGTTGCAGGACTTCACGACGCCGGCCGCGCTGACCTCGATGCGGTCGCCCATCTTGAAGCCCGCGGCGCAGCCGTGGCTGGCGACGACCGTCGCCACCACCGTGCGGCGGTTGGCCTCGGGAATGGCCTCGGCGGCCCGGCGCCGGCGCTCGTCGGCGCGGAACTCCGCCATCTGCTCGTCCGTGTACCCCAGGCTCGCCTGGAACTTGTCCCAGTTGAACGGCTTGGCTGGCTTGGAGGGATGCGAGGTATCGCTCATGTGGCTTGCCTTTCGGAAAGTGGGGTGGGAAACGCCGTCAGTAGCCGCGCGCGAGCATCGACTTGAGGTAGTCCGGCTGGCGGGCCCGCAGCCGGGACGCGGCCTCGGCGCCGATCCAGTCCTCGATGGCCACGTTCTCGAAGCGCCCGCGCTCGTAGCGGTCGGACCGGTTGAACGGCGCCGTCGCGTCGATGTAGACCTTGCGGCCCGTGCCCGCTGCGTCGCCTTCGGCCAGCATGCCGCTCACCTTGGCCCGGGGCGAGAGCATCAGCCCCTCGCGCATGTCCGAACGCGTGATGACGGCCCACATCACGTCGTCGGCGTTGGTCAGGTCGATGTCGTGGTCCACCGCGATGACCCAGCCCAGGTCGGAATGCGCCGACAGCGCACCGAACGCCAGGTTGTTCTGCAAACCCTCGTCGCGGAAGCTCTTGCGCCGGATGCGGATGACCACGCCCAGGCAGCCGCGCATGGCCTGCAGCACGTGGCAGTTGTCGAAGACGCGCGGGCTGATGCGGCGGCAGGCGTCGAACACCGAGGCCTCGGCCGGCAGCGCCATGAGGTTGGTGGTCTCGGCATTCACGGCCAGGGGGAACCAGTACACGGGATTGGTGCGGTGCGTGATCGCGGTCACGTTGAACTGCCACACGCGCCAGGCGCGGCCCATGTAGCCGCCGGCCTCGGGCATCATGCCCTTCTCGCCGTCCTTGCCCGAGTCCTCCTCGGACACCAGGCGGTCGGTGTCGATATAGCCTTCGAGCACGTATTCGGCCTCGGCCAGGCTCCACGCGCCTTCCTGCGAGCGGCAGGGCACGACCTCGACCGCCTGGCCCTGCAGCGCGCCCGCCATGCCCAGCTCGTCGTAGCCCAGCGGCGTCAGGGTCTGCTGCGTGCTGCCGGAGCAGGCCAGCAGCACCGCCGGCCCCGCGCCGATGTTGACGCTGATCGGAATGCGCCGCTCGCCGCGCGCACGCAGCTTACGCGCGATCTCCAGCAGGTGCCGCCCGGCCTGGATGGTGATGCAGGTATGGTCCGGACCAAGCACCCGCATGCGGTGGTACGAACCGTTGAATGCGCCCGTGTCCGGGTCGCGCACCAGCGCCAGCCCGCCGGTGATCACGCAGCCCGCGTCGGCCTGGGTCTGCTGCGCCAGCGGCAAGGCCTTGAAAAGGTCGATGCCGCTCGTGGTCACGTGCGCCTGGCTCGCCCCCTCGCTCACGATCCGGGACGGCACGGGGTTCAGCGCCGCGTCGGCCAGGCGGCGCGGCAGGTCGATGGCTTCGATGCCGCACCAGCGCGCGATGCGCTGGCGGTCGCTGAACACGTTGGTCACGATCCGGTGCCCCGGGTAGCCCCTGAGCTGGTCGAACACCACCATCGGGCCCGCGTCCGTGGTGCGCGCGATGGCGGCCACCTCCAGATGCGGGTTGGTTTCCCGCGTGATCGTCAGCAGATCGTCATGTGCCCGGGCCTCTTCCATGGCGGCCGACAGGCTGGTTACGGCGTGCATCTTGTCTCCTGGTCATCGGTCTATTTGTCCGGACTATATAAGATCAAGAAGGCTTGTCAAGCGGGTGCGCACGGACGTCCGCGCCGGCCCTTGCGGCCTGCGCAGGCACGTGCGGCCGCACTGCCGCCGGGGTTATTCCAGGTGGTTTTCCAGCAGCCGTATCGCGGCCGCGACCTCGGGCTCGGACGCGCGCGCCAGGCATCCGCCGCGCTCGCCGTAGAAGCGCACGACGTGCTGCACGGCACCTGGCGCGGAAGCCCCGCCCTGCGGCCAGGGCATGGCCGAGAGCAGGGCCAGCCCATGGCGCTCCGCCTCCAGCTCGCAGCGCTGGATGTCGGCGCGCAGGCCGCGCACCGCCGGGTCGTCCTTGCCGAGCGCGCGCCGCACGGCACGCAGCGGCTTCACCACGGTGTCGCGCCACCCGCGGATCGCCGCGTCGGCCCGGCCGACGTGCTCCGGTCCTGCCGGCCCCTGGCCCCGGCCCTGCGCATAGGCCAGGTGCAGCAGCACCAGCACATCGACGCCCAGGGCCTCCTGCAGCAGCAGGCAGGCCTGCGCCACGCCGGGGCGTGCGTAGGTGGCGATGACGCTGCGCCATTCATCGCCAGCGTTGAAAGCGGGGCCGTCTTCTTCGGGACGCATGGAAGTCTCCTGGACAGGTGGGCAAAGCCATGGAGCGTACCGCCAGTCATGGCATGCAAGCCCGGGAGAAAGAACGCCCTGCGGAACCGCTATTTGAATGAAATAGGCCCCCAACGCTTGTGCAGAAAGCGCGAGCAGCTATGTTTTCTGGAGCATCCGCGCGCGGCGCTTGCGCTCCCAGATCACGATGCCGGTGACCGAGAGCATGACCACCACCAGCCCCATGAACGACATGAGGATGCGCCCCGGCAGCCCCAGGATGCGCCCGGAGTGCAGCGGCAGTTGCAGCTGCACGAAGACGTCGGCCGCAGTGCCGTGCCAGGGGCGGTGCATGCCCAGCACCTCGCCCGTGTCGGAGCTGACGTAGATGTTCGACAGGCCCATGCCCATCGCGCCCAGCTCGTGGGTCGGGTCGAAGAACGAGATGTTGTAGAACGGGAAGTCGCCGCCGTACCAGATGCCGCCCGGCGGGTGCTCGAAGCCCAGGCGCTCGCCCTCGCGGCGCGCGATGGCGATGGCGTCGGCGAAGCCGATGCGCGGCTCGATGAAGGTGCCCAGCGGTGCGGGCTTGAGGGTTTCGTAGGGGCCCGGCGTGGTCGTCGAGATCTTGCTCATCACCGGATAGAACACTTCGCGGTAGAGGTTGAGCGAGAACGAGGTGAACGACACCACGATGATGATGCCCCACACCCAGAGGCCTCCCGCGCGGTGCAGGTCGAAGTTGAGCTTGTAGCCCCCCGCACGCCAGCGCACCGCCCACGAGGGGCGCCAGCGGCTGGCCCAGGTGCGCGCGGAGCGCACCTTCTGGCGCACCGGGAAAGTGAGGTAGAGCGCCACGAAGCTGTCGATCAGCCACATCAGCGCCACGCCGCCCATGAGCCAGAAGCCCCAGCGGTCGCTGCCCCAGAAGGCGGGCATGTGCAGGCTCTCGTGCAGGTGGCGCAGCCAGGGCATGAGGTTGCGCTTGCTGAGCGCGATGCTGCGCGAGTTGCGGTGGCCGGTGATGCGGGCCGTGACGGGATCGACGTAGACGGTGTTGTAGTCCAGCACGAACCTGGCGCCGGTGGACGGGTCGGTGCGCGGGCGCACGAGGAAGGAGGCGGCGTGGCCCTCCTCCAGCCCCAGCGTCATGTAGCTCACCTCGGCGCGCGGATCGTCGGCCTCCACGGCGGCAGCCAGCCGCAGCGGGTCCTGCAGCGGACCTCGGCCGGGGGTGTGCATGATGTCCGCGTTGAGCCACTCGTCGATCTCGTGGTCCCACGAGATCACCGCGCCGGTGAGCCCGGCGACGATGAGGAACAGGGCCACGGTAAGCCCCGCCCAGCGGTGCACGAGCGTCCAGAAGGCGCGCATCAGAAGTCGACGCTAGCCGTGAGCGAGAACGTGCGCGGCGCGCCCTGCACCAGGTAGCCGTAGGTGGTGTAGCCGCCCACCGAGGCCCAGTAGCCGCGGTTGGCCACGTTGTCCACGCGCGCGTTGAGCGTGACGAGCCGGCCGCCTACGTCCAGCAGGTAGCGCGCGCCCAGGTCCAGCCGGGTCCAGCCCGGCGCGCGCAGGGTGCTGGCCGCGTTGGCGTACTGGGCGCCGGTGTAGAGCACGCGCGCGTTGAGCGCGAGGCCGCTGACGCCCGGCACGTCCCACTCGGCACCCAGGTTGGCCTGGGTGCGCGGCACGCCCACCACGCGGTTGCCGTCGAAGGCGCCGCCCGCCGTGGTCAGGTACTTGGCATCCAGCAGCGTCAGGCCGCCGAGCACGCGCAGGCCCTTGGCGGGTTCGCCGAACACGTTGAACTCCAGCCCCCGGTTGCGCTGCTTGCCGAACACGCCGTAGACGTTGTTCATCACGTAGGCGCTGGGCATGTCGGTGGTGAAGAAGGCGGCGCTGGCGCCGATGCTGCCGCCGTCGTACTTGAGGCCCACTTCCTTCTGGCGCGTGACGTAGGGCGCGAACACCTCGCCGGCATTGGCGACGGGCTGCCCGCCGCTGGTCGCCGGGGCGGAGCCGCCCTTGGCCAGCCCTTCGATGTAGTTGGCGTAGACCGACACGTCGGAGCGTAGCTTGAACACGATGCCGCCCACCGGGGTCACGCGGCTCTTGTCGTAGCTGCCGGCGCTGGCGCCGGTGGTGGCATCGAAGCCGTCGACCTTGATGGTCTGGTGGCGCAGGCCCAGCGTGACCAGCAGGCGCTCGTCCAGGAAGGCCATGGTGTCGGCCAGCGCCAGGCTGCCGGTCTTGATGCGCTCGGTCTCGCGCGGGCTGCCCAGCGTGCCGCCAAAGCCGGTCAGGGCCGGCGGGGTCAGCGCCACGGGGTTGTAGATGTTGTTGGTCTGGCCGGTCGCGTAGTTGTAGCCCCAGGCGTTGCGTTCGCTGGAGTCGAAGGCCGAGAGCGACGCCACGGCCGTGTGCTTGACCGCGCCGGTCTCGAACTTGCCGCGCACGCCCAGCTCGCCGGTCTTGATGTGGTTCTCGCGCGTGTTGTCGAAGCGGTTGAGCGTGGCATTGCCCGTGGCGCTCGAGAGCGTCAGGCCCGACAGGGAATTGTCTTCCTTGCCGCGGCGCATGCCCAGGGCTGCCCAGCCCGTCCACTGGTCGCTGAAGTCGAACTCGCCGCGCACGGTGCCGAACAAGTCGCGGCTGTCGGAGTACGTCCAGGGCTGGGCGTAGTTGGCCTTGGCATCGGGCACGGCCGGCATCGGCAGGCTGGCCGTGGGCGTGACGGCGGGCCGGGGCGCGCTCAGCTTGTGCTCCTGCCAGCCCAGGTCGGCCGACAGGCGCGTGCGGCTGCTGCGCCAGTCCAGGCCCAGCGAGCCCACGGTGGTGCGCGTGTCCTCGTTGTCCACGCCCGTGTCGCCGCTGCGCCGCGCCAGGTTCAGGCGCACGCCCGTGGCGTTGTCGGGGCCGAAGCGGCGGGAGAGATCGGTGGCCGCGTAGAGCTGCCCGCCGCTGGCCACGCCCACGGCCACGCGGCTGAGCGGCTCGTTGCTGGCGCGCTTGGGCACCACGTTGATGAGGCCGCCCAGGCCGCCGCCGCTCACGCTGCCCGCACCCGATCCGCTCAGGAACGCGTTCGCGCCGCGGAACACCTCCACGCGCTCGACGAACTCGGTGGCCATGTACTGGCGCGGCACCAGGCCGTACAGGCCGTTGTAGGCCACGTCGTCCGAATACAGTGTGAAGCCGCGCACGAAGTACGTCTGCTGGAAATTGCCGAAGCCCCGTGCCTGGCGCACGCCGGCATCGTTGAGCAGCACGTCGCCCACGCTCTTGGCCTGCTGGTCCTGGATCAGCTCGCTGGTGTAGCTGGTGGCGGAGAACGGCGTGTCCATCATGTCCTGGGTGCCCAGCACGCCCGCGCGCGCGCCGCGCGCCACCTGCCCGCCCGCGTAGGGCTTGGCCAGGCCCTGGGCCGACGCGTCGGCGCTGGCCTCCACGGTCACGGTGGCCAGGGAGGGTGCGCTGTCGGAGGCCTGTGCCTGCGCGCCGGCGGCGCCCGCCGCGAGCGCCAGGCCCACGGCCGCCGCGACGGGCAGCAGCGGGAAGCGGATAGTGTTCGGATGCATGATGAAAAGGATATTGAGAAAGATTCGCAATTATCTTTCAACAACCGGCTTTAGGCATTTATGAGACAAATAGCACCCCAGACCAATCAGGACAAGCGCGAGCAGCTCACTTTTACATAGCGAGCTGCCGCACCGCCACGTCAATGGTGGTGGCCGTGGCCGCCGTGCACGTGGCGGTGGGCGATTTCCTCGGCCGTGGCGGCGCGCACCTCGGTCACCTTGCAGGCGAAGCGCAGCGCCTTGCCGGCCAGCGGGTGGTTGCCGTCCAGGTGCACCTCGGGGCCCTTGATCTTGACCACGTGGAACACCTGCGGCTGCCCGTCCGCACCCGGCCCCTGGAGCTGGCCGCCCACCTTCACGCCGGGCGGGAATTCGCTCTTGGGGATGGTGCGCACCAGGCTCTCGTCGCGCGGGCCGAAGGCGTCCTCCACGGCCAGGTCAACCGTGGCGGCATGGCCCGCGGCCTGGCCTTCCAGCGCGGCCTCCACCTTGGCGAAGAGATTCTCGTAGCCGCCGTGCAGGTAGGCCACGTGGCCGGAGTCGAGCAGCTTGCCCGTGGCAGGTTCGGTGATCTTGTAGGTCAGGGTGACGGCGGTGTCTTTGGCGATATGCATGGCAATGGGTTCACGAAACGAAGGCGCCATTGTCCCGCACGCGCCCCGCGCTCAGTCGAGCTTCACGCCCGTGGCCTGGACCACCTTGCGCCATTTCTCCACGTCGGCCGCGATGTCGCGCGCGAACGCCTCGGGCTTGTTGGCCACGGGCTCGGCGCCCAGGTCGCGCAGCTGCTTGGCCACCTCGGGCTGCTGCACGGCCTGCGCCACGGCCGATTGCTGCGTGTCGAGCACCGCCTTGGGCGTGCCCGCGGGCGCCAGCAGGCCGAACCATCCGGAGACCTCGTAGCCCGGCACGCCGCTCTCGGCCACCGTGGGAATGTCGGGCGCGCCGGGCCAGCGCTGCGGCGTGGTCACGGCCAGCGCGCGCACCTTGCCGCCGCGCACGAAGCCGATGGTGGACGGCAGGTTGTCGAAGCCCACCTGGATCTGCCCGCCGATCAGGTCGGTGAGCATGGGCGCGGCGCCCTTGTAGGGCACGTGCGTCATGTCCACGCCGGCCATCATCTTGAGCAGCTCCGCGCTCATGTGCGGCGAGCCGCCGGGGCTGGTGGAGCCGAAGTTGATCTTGCCCGGCTGCGCCTTGGCCAGCGCCAACAGCTCGCCCAATGTCCTGGCGGGCACGCTCGGGTGCACCACCACGATGTTGGGCGTGCTGGCGACCACGGTGACGGGCGCGAAGTCCTTCACCGCGTCGTAGGGCAGGTTCTTCTGCAGCGCGGAGTTGATGCCGTGCGAGCTGGCCGTGCCCATGACCAGCGTGTAGCCGTCGGGCGCAGACTGGGCCACGGCCACGGACCCGATGGCGCCGCTCGCGCCCGCGCGGTTCTCCACCACGAAGGGCTGCTTGAGCCGCTCGGCGAGCTGCGCGGCGGCGATGCGCGCGATGATGTCCGTGGTGCCGCCCGCCGGGTAGGGCACGACGATGCGCACCGGCTTGGCGGGGTAGTTCTGGGCGTGGGCCAGCACGGCGCAGGCCGAAAGGGCCACAGCCGCGAGCGTGCGAAGCATCCTGAAGTTCATGGTGGTGTCTCCTTGCTTGTGGTGTAGGGGGTGTCAGGCGGGCGCACGCTCGCGCAGCAGCGGCGCCAGCTCGTCGGGCACGTCGAGCTCGAAGCCCAGGATGGCCGCCGACAGCGCCTTGCCGTAGTTGTCCAGCGACAGGCTGCGCGAGACGCCGCCGCCCAGGGCGCCGTGCGCGACGAAGTTGAGCGCGTGCAGGTTCTCCGCCTCGTAGCGCAGCACCTCGCCGGTGATGGCCGCGCGGTGGAAGGCCTTGAAGCGCTCGGCGGTGAGCTGCTCCTTGAGCAGCGGATACAGCGCGGGTTCGTAGGCGAACACGGCGATGTTGGAGGTGTTGCCCTTGTCGCCCGAGCGCGTGTGGGCCAGCTGTTCCAGTCGTGCCTTCATGGCGGTCGCTCCTCAGCTCGTGAAATAGTCGATGTGCGCCGCGACCTGCCCGCGCGGCACGAGCGATGACCACACGCCGATCACCTCGCGCGTGCGGTCCTGGTGCGGCACGCGCTTGCCGGTGTGGCCCACGCCGGAGACGGCCATGCCGTCCACCTCGCGGCCGACCTTGACGGCCTCCTCGCGCGTGCGGGTGCGCGCGGCCACGCGCACGGCGACTTCGTAGGGCTCGGGCGCATCGGGCGGCGTGGCCGCGCCGTGGATGGCGTTCAGGCCCAGGAAGTCGATGCGCACCTCCTCGGCGTCGAGCTGCACGATCTTGAAGCGCTCTTCCAGAATCTTCTTGGCGAGCTGCGCGCGGCGCAGCGCGCCGGGGCCGGCGTAGAAGAACATGTCCTCGCCGATGAAGCCCTCGGTGCAGCCCATCGAGACCTTGAGCGTGGGCGTGCGCGGCTTGCCGGTGAGGCCGGTGACGCGCACGCGGTCGGGGCCCAGGGGCTCGATGCGCGCGCGGGTGAAGTCCACCACCACGTCGGGCGTGATGTAGTGGGCGGGGTCGTGCACCTCGTAGAGCATCTGCTCCTTGACGGTCTGCGCGGTGATGGCGCCGCCCGTGCCCGCCACCTTGGAGAGCGTGACGCCGCCCTGCGCATCCACCTCGGCGATGGGGAAGGCGAAGTTCCACGGGTCGGGCACGTCCTTGAGGCCCGGGTCGGCGAAGTAGCCACCCGTCACCTGCGCGCCGCACTCCATCAGGTGGCCGATGCCGCTGCCCGCACCGATCCTTTCGTGGTCGAGCGGGTCCCAGCCGAACTCGTACATCATGGGCGCGAGGAACAGCGACGGGTCGGCCACGCGGCCCGTCACCACGATCTGCGCGCCCTCGCGCAGCGCCTGCACGATGGGCTCGGCGCCCATGTAGGCCTCGGCGGAGATCAGCGTGTCCTTGAGCGTGGCCGTGGGCTGGCCGTTTTCGAGGATGGTGGGCGCCAGCTCCAGCACGCGGTCGGTGATGAGGCTGCCGCCCACCGCCGCCACCTTCACGCCCGCGATGCCCAGCTCGCGCAGCAGCTCCACGATGCGCCGGGCCGCGCCCTGCGGGTTGATCCAGCCCTGGTTGGAGACGATGCGCGTGCCCCGACGCATGCAGGCGGGCAGCACGGCGCGCATGCGGTCGTCCAAGTAGGTGTCGTAGCCGGGAAAGGACGGGTCGCGCCGCGCGCGCACCTGCGCGGCGGAGACCGTCGCCTCGGCCATGGTCTCGAAGCACAGATAGTCGAGGTCGCCGCGCTCGGCATTGAGCGCCGCGGGCTCCACACGGTCGCCCCACCAGGCCGCGCCCGAGCCGATGCGCAGCAGCTTGTTCTCACTCATTCGCGTTGTCTCCGTTCTGGGTCTGCGGGGCATTCTGTAGAGTGACGGCCAGGCAGACAACGCATGCGGCGGCAAAGCGCATGTGAACGGATTTCACAGGAATCTCATGGACAAGTTCGGCGAACTGCAGGTGTTCCTGCGCGTGGTGGAGGAAGGCAGCTTTTCCGGCGCGGGCCGCAGGCTGCACCAGTCGCCCTCGACGATCAGCAAGCTCATCGCGCGCATGGAAGCGCGTCTGGGCGTGCGGCTGTTCGAGCGCGTGGCGGGCGCCATCCGCCTCACGCAGGAGGGCGAGCGCTTTCGCGCGGCGGGCGAGCAGGTGGTGCAGGCGATGGAGGAGGCCGAGGCCGGCGCGCGCGTGGCCGATGCCGAGGTCTCGGGCACCGTGCGCATCCACACCGCGCTGACCACGGCCAAGTACCTCGTCGCGCCCCGTCTGCCCAGGCTGCTGGACAAGCACCCGCGCCTGCACCTGGACTTCGTGCTGGGCACGCAGCGCGGCGACTTCATCCGCCAGGGGCTGGACGTGGCCATCCACAGCGGCCGGCCCACGGAGCAGACGCTGATCGGCCGCCCGCTGATGCTGCGCCCCTGGGTCATCGCCGCCGCGCCCGGCTACCTGCAGCGCTTCGGCACGCCCGCGCAGCCCGAGGACCTGCTGCGCCACCGGTGCCTGAACTTCACCATCCGCACGCAGTGGAACCGCTGGACGTTCCACGACGAGGGCGGGCTCAAGACCATCGACATCCCGAACTACATCGGCGCGGACCAGGGCGAGCTGCTGCGTACCTTCGCGCTGCTGGGGCTGGGCGTGGTGCGGCTCGCGCGTTTCCACATCGCGGGCGACCTGGCGACGGGCGCGCTCGTGCCGCTGCTCACGCAGTACCAGGAGCGCACCGAGGACGACCGCTTCTATCTGCTCTACCCGCGCGGCCGCTCGCTCGCGCCGCGCGTGCGGGCGGTGGTGGACTTCCTGGCGCAGGAATTCAGCGCCTGACGCTCAGGCGCCCTGCGGCACCTCGTCGGCCTGCGCGCCGGGGTGCCGCGCGAAGCGCCGGGCCTCGGGGCCGTGCACCGGGTCGTGGCTGTCCCACGGCCAGCCGCCGAACTGGGTGCGGCGGTAGTCCTGCATGGCCTGCATGATTTCCTGCTGCGTGTTCATGACGAACGGGCCGTACTGCGCCACCGGCTCGCCGATGGGGCGGCCCTGCAGCAGCAGGCATTCCACGGCGTCGCTGCCGGTGTTGTGCAGCTCCAGCGCCTGGTCCGCCACGATCTCCAGCGCCGCATGGCCGGGCACGCGGCCGCCGGCGAGCGCCAGGCCCTGGCCCGTGAACCAGTAGAGCATGCGCCGCGTGCCTTCGCCCCGGGCAGCAGGCAGCGTCCAGCGCGCACCGGGTTCCAGGCGCAGCGTCCAGATGGCCACGTCGCCCTCGGCATCAGCGGCCCAGGACTCGGGCGGGGGCGGCAGCGGCGTGGCCCCCGGCAGTGCGCCGGCGACCACGGTGACGGTGGCACCGTCCTGCTCCACGCGCGGGATGCGCTCGTTCCAGAACATGGTGAAGTGCGGCGCGGCCATCTTGCGGCGGGCGGGCAGGTTCAGCCAGATCTGGAACAGCTCCAGCGGGTTGGGCTGGTCGGCGCGCAGCAGCGGGAACATCTCCGAGTGCTGGATGCCGCGCCCGGCGGTGAGCCACTGCACGTCGCCGCCGCCGAAGCGCGCGGCCGCGCCCAGCGAGTCGGCGTGGTCGATCAGGCCCTTGCGCACCAGCGTCACGGTCTCGAAGCCGCGGTGCGGGTGGCCGGGGAAGCCCGGCACGCTGTCGCCGTGGTACATGGAAAAGCCGTCCTTGCGGCTGAAGTCGCTGCCGATCTGGCGCTCCTCCAGCGCCACCGCCTGCACGCCCATGGCGCCGTTGCCGGCGGGGTAGGCATCGTCGTGGTGGGCGCAGAAGAGGAACGGGTCCAGCGTGGGCCACAGCGGGCCGAGGGGCTGGCTGCGCAGGATGGGAGAGGAAGTCATGGACAAGGTGCTCCAGGGCGTGGGAATGCGGCAATGCGCCGTTTCCAGCATATGCGGGCGCCCGGCGCGGAAACCAGCGGCGCGCGTGCAACGCTGTGGTGCGCGGATGGGACAATGGCAGCACCTGCAGCCAAATCGGCCTCCAGCGCTTATCCATCAAGCGCAACCAGCTATTTTTTTGGGAGCAACTCTACACGCTGCGCAGAGGCTGGTTGAGCTCGGTGCGCCACGCGCTGGCGTCGGAGCCGGTCTCGGGGCCGGTGAGGTAGCACTCCCACAGGTCGCCGGTCACGTCGAGCTGCTGCTGCGCGGCCCAGTCCATGAAGGCGCGCCAGGCCTGCGGCAGGTCCTCGTAGCGGCCGCGGTGCTCGGTGCGGGCCACGCGCATCGCGGGCCACTGGCTGGGGCGCATACGGCCGGCCGGGCCGACGGGCTTGTCCACGGGCACGCCGATCTCGAAATCGAAGCTGTCGGTGGGGCGGCGCAGGTGGTGGGTGAACAGCGGGCCTGCGGGCCTGGCGCCCTGGGCGCGCACGCCCTCCAGCAGCTCGGCCACGCCGCGGTCCATGGTGTTGCGGATGTCCTCGCGCGTGCAGCGCACGTGGATCACGGCGGTGTCGCGCGCGGCGGCGATCTCGACGATGCGGGGCGGCTCGATCATGGTCAGCCCGCGTCCGTAACCACCATCCACGACACGCCGAAGCGGTCGTTGACCATGCCGAACGCGGGCGAGAAGAAGGTCTTGGCCAGCGGCATGACCACCGCGCCGCCGTCGGCCAGCGCGTCGAAGCGGGCGCGCGCCTCGGCCTCGCTGGGCGAGGACAGTGCCAGCGAGATGCCCTGGAACATCGGCCTGCCGCCCGCGTCGCCGTCCGAGGCCATGAGCGCCGTCTCGCCGATGTGGAACTCGGCGTGCATGACCTTGTCGCCCGGCGGCGCGGCGCTGGCGCATTCGCCGGACGGCGGCTCCGGGCTGTCGCGGAAGCGCATCAGCACCATGGTCTGCGCGCCCAGCGCCTGCGCGTAGAAATCCAGCGCCTCCTCGCAGCGGCCGTCGAACATCAGGTAGGGCTGGACTTGCATGCATCGCTCCTTTCGGCGGTGGAACAGCCCATCGTAGGCACGCGCGGGCCGCTCGGGTGTAGGCCGACGCCGGGCCTGCAAAAACAGCCAAATCGGCCTGCAGCGCCCGACCATCCAGCGCAAGCAGCTATGCGATGAATAGCACCGCCGCCTCAGCGGCCGCGTTGCCGCCCCAGCCACCAGCCCGCCGCCAGGCCCACGGCGCCCAGCGCGGCCACCAGCGCGGCGGTGCCGGCGCGGCGCTGGCGGTTGCCGCCGTCGATGGAGGTCTGCAGCGAGGGGCGGAACAGGTTTCCCTCGCTCGGCGGCACGGGCGTGGCGTGGCGCAGGCCCAGGTCGCTCAGCCAGCGCATGGCGCGCGCCGTGCCCCCGGGGGCGATCGCATGCGCCACGCGGCCCGGCAGCGCGCCCGCGCCCAGCCAAGTGACGGCGCGGGGCCGGGGCGCGTCCGCCAGGTCCACGATGGCCTGGGCCACGGCGCGCGGGTCCACCATGGGCAGCGGCGGGCGGATGCGCCGGCCGGTGTAGTTGGCGCCGTGCGACAGGCCCGGCGAATCGACGAAGGTGGGCGCCACGTCGCACACGTGCACGTGCGGCAGGCCGGCCACCTCGGCGCGCAGGCTCTCCGACAGGCCGCGCAGGCCGAACTTGCTGGCCGCGTAGGCCGCCGCATAGGGCGTGGGCACCCAGCCGCCGAGCGAGATCATGTTGACCAGCAGCCCGTGGCCCTGGGCGCGAAAGCGCGTGAGCGCCGCGTGCGCGCCGTGCAGGTGGCCCAGCAGGTTGGCCTCGATCACGCGCCGGTGGGCCGCCAGCGGCACGCCGTCGAAGCGGCCCACCGCGCCCACGCCCACGGCGTTGACCCAGACGTCGATGCGCCCGAAGTGGCGCACGGTTTTGTCGGCCAGGGCCAGCACGGCGTCGGCGTCGGTCACGTCGGTGGGCATGCCCAGCGCCTGCCCGCCCGCGGCGTTGCAGGCCAGGGCCACGGGCGCCAGCGTCTCGGGGTTGCGCGCCGCCAGCACCAGGCGCGCGCCGCGCCGCGCGAAGGCCAGCGCGGTGGCATGGCCGATGCCGCTGGAGGCCCCGGTGACGACGACGACGGGCTGGGCGGGAAAGGGCGAAACGGGCGGGTTGCGGTGCATGGCGCGGTAGGGGAAGCGGGCGGGATGGCGTATTTGTAACCGCACCTCCCGCCCCTGCCGCGTAGGACGGGGGCGATCGCCGCGCCAGCGGTTTCAAGCCGAATCGACTTCCAGCGCCCGTCCATCAAGCGCTGGCAGCTATCAAATCAGGATTTCTCAGGGACGTGGCTTGTTGCCGAAACGCACGACCAGGCCCTGGGGCGTGACGGTGATGCTCTCGGGCTGCACGCCCAGGCCGTCGGCCAGGGCGAGGTCCTTGGGCTGCAGCTGGTGCAGCACCACCTCGCGCAGCGACTGGTCGGCCAGCTGCTGGCCGTAGAGCGCCAGCGCCTGCGCGGCCTGGGGCCTGAGGCCGTCCAGGCGCAGCGCATTCACGCGCAGGTCGTGCGCCCGCAGGGTGCGATCCGAAGGCTCGTAGCGCAGCGCGAAGTCCACGTCGAACGTGCCGCCGTGGCTGCGCCGCAGCAGCGGGCCGCTGGCCTGCACGTCGGCCACGGCGTTGATCTGGTTGCGCTCGGGCAGCAGCGCGAGGCGCGGCGTCTGCAGCTGCAGGTCGAGCAGGCCGGCCACGGGGTAGCTGCGCGGAAAGCGCCCGTCGAGCGCCTGCTGCATCTGGCGCAGGCTGACGGTGTAGCTGGGCTGCGCGCTGGCGCAGGCCGAGAGCAGCGCGAGCGGCCCGGCGGCAGTGAAGGAGAGGAGGTGTCTGCGGCGCATCGCCCCGATTGTGGCCGTCACCCGGCCAGCGCCTGCAACCGGACGTGAGCGGCGCTGCCGGGGTCCACCGGCCGCTGGTGCTTGGCGAGCAGGTAGCGTTCGCTGAACACGTCCAGCCACGCATCGAGCGCGTCGGCCGCCAGGCCCTCGCCCGCGAGGTCGAGGCACTGGGCCGCCACCTCGGCGGTGCAGAAATGGTCGCCGCGCGTGGAGCGGCGCAGGCGGTAGCGCGAGGCTTCGCCGCCTTCGAGGCTCAGCACAGGGAAGCGGTCGAGCCAGGGGCTCTTGCGGAACATCTTGCGCGCCTCGGGCCAGGTCGCGTCGAGCAGCACAAACAGCGGTTTTTTTGCGCCGGCGGCGGCGGGTTCGACCGTGCGCACCACGCGCGCGGGCTCCACGAACTCGCCGGGGAACACCACGCAGGGCTGCCACTGTGGATCGGCCAGCAGGGCGAGCAGCGCAGGGGGCACCTCGGTGCGCGCCCAGCCGAAGGCATGGGTGTCGGCCACCACGTCGGCGATGAGCCAGCCGGTGTTGCTGGGCTTGAGCGGCTCGGCGTCGTGCATCAGCAGGCACACGCCCGCACGCGTGGCGACCTGCGGGCGCAGCAGGCACATGCAGTGGCTGGTCACCAGCCGGCAGCCCGGGCAATGCACGCGGCGCGAGCCGCCGCGCGCCAGGAAGGGCCGCGTGCTGCGGGCCAGGCGCGCGTCGCGCAGCAGGGATACCGCATGGGGTGGGGCTGGGAGCATGGATGGGGCGGACGCAAAGCCGGGCATTGTCGCGCACGCGGCGCCCCCGGGTTAGCCCTGACCCGGCGCGCCAATCGTTTTATCCATTGAAACTTCCATACCGTCTTTTGACCCTCTGCCGCCCGTGCACCTAAATTGCACGCCGAACGACGTTTCAACCAAAGAAACACGCCCATGCCCCCTTCAACCCGTCCCAAAGCCGTGGTGATCCCCCCGCCCGGCGGCAGCACGTCCACCGTGGAGCGCGCCATGCGCGTGCTGCGCGTGATGTCCGAGGGCGGCAACGCCCGCCTGACCGACATCGCCGCCGCGGCCGACCTGGACAAGGCCACCGCGCTGCGCCTGCTGGAGGTGATGGTGCAGGGCGGCTTCGTGATGCGCGACGCGCAGAGCAAGCAGTTCTCGCTCGGGCCCGAGCTGATGGTGCTGGGCGCCGCGGCGCTGCGGCGGTTCGATCCGCGCTCGCTCGCGCGCCCCAGCCTGCTGCGGCTGGTGGGGCGGTTCGAGGACAGTGTGGTGCTCTCCATCCCCAGCGGCGTGGAGTCGCTGTGCATCGACGTGGAGGAAGGCACCTACCCGATCCGCGCCAACTACCTGCGCGTAGGCAGCCGCCGGCCGCTGGGCGCCGGCGCGGGCAGCCTGGCGCTGCTGGCCTGGATGCCCGAGGCCGAGCGCGAAGCGGCGCTGGACATCCTGGCCGGCCAGATGGGCCGCTACCCGCGCATCACGCCCGCGCTGCTGCGCGAGCGCATCGCCGATGCGCGCAGCAGGGGCCACGTCGTGCTGCTGGACGTGGTGATCGAGCGCATGGGCGGCATCGCCGTGCCCATCCTCGACCCCGAGGGCCGCCCCGTGGCGGCGCTGAGCATCGCCGCGCTGAACGATCGCATTCTCTCGCGCGAAGCGGCGCTGGCCCAGGCGCTGCTGCACGAGTCCACCGTCTGCCAGGTGCGCTGGGCCGAGGCCATGCGCACCCGCATGGCGGCCACCCGCCACACCAAGGAGACCGCACGATGACATCCCCCACCCCCACCGCGTGGCTGCGCGGCGCGGGCAGCATCCCCTTCGGCCGCCATGAAGGCCAGAGCCCGATCGACCTGATGGCCGCCGCCACGCGGCAGGCGCTGGCAAGCAGCGGGCTCGCGCGCGGCGCCATTGACGGCGTGCTCTGCGGCTACGCCACCACGCTGCCGCACCTGATGCTGTCCACGCTGCTGTGCGAGCGCCTGGGCCTGGCGCCGCGCTATGCGCACGGCATGCAGCTGGGCGGCGCCACGGGCGCGGCCATGCTCATGGCCGCACGCGAGCTGGTACGCGCGGGCCGCTGCCGCAACGTGCTGGTGGTGGCGGGCGAGAACCGCCTCACGGGCCAGTCGCGCGACAGCGCCATCCAGACCCTGGCCCAGGTGGGCGACGCCGACTACGAGGTGCCCAACGGCGCCAGCGTGCCCGCGTACTACGCGCTCATGGCCTCGGAATACATGCAGCGCACGGGCGTCACCAGTGCCGACCTGGCGGAGTTCGCCGTGCTCATGCGCGCCAACGCCGCGCGCCACCCCGAAGCGCATTTGCGCACGCCCATCACGCAGGCCGAGGTGCTGGCCTCCAAGCCCATCGCCGCGCCGCTGTCGCTGCTGGACTGCTGCCCGATCTCGGACGGCGCCATGGCGCTCGTCGTCTCCGCCGAGCCCGGCCCGCACGCGCCCATCCGCATGGCGGGCGCGGGCCAGGCGCACCGCCACCAGCACCTCACGGCCATGGCCGACGTGATGCAGTGCGGCGCGGGCGAAGCCGCCGCGCAGGCGTTCGCCGAGGCGGAGGTGGATCAGGAGGGCATTGATTACCTGGGCATCTACGACTCTTTCACGATCACGCTGGTGATGCTGCTCGAAGAGATCGGCTTCGCCCCGCGCGCGGGTGCCGCCGCGCGGGCCCGCGCGGGCGATTTCGCGCCCACGGGCGCGCTGCCGCTGAACACGCACGGCGGGCTGCTGTCGTTCGGGCACTGCGGCGTGGCCGGCGGCATGGCGCACGCGGTAGAGGCCTGGCGCCAGATGGCAGGCCAAGCGGGCGAGCGCCAGATCCGCGCGCCGCGCCGCGCCTTCGTGCATGCCGACGGTGGCGTGATGTCCTCGCACGTGAGCCTCATCCTTTCGCGGGAGAACTGACCATGCTTGCCGCCCCCTTCAACGACGGCCTGCGCGCGGGCGTGGTCCGCTTGCAGCGCTGCGCCGCCTGCGGCCACGCCCAGACCCTGGCGCGCCACGCCTGCCAGCGCTGCGGCCACGAAGACCTGCGCTGGCATGACGCCGCGGGCACCGCCACCGTGCGCGCCGCCACGGTGGTGGCGCGCGCGCCGTCCGACGACTTCCGCCCGCTCGCGCCCTACACGCTGGTGATCGTGGAGCTGGACGAAGGCCCGCGCCTCATGGGCCATGCCGTGCCGGGCGTGCAGATCGGCCAGCGCGTGCGCGCCGGATTCTTCGAGCACCAGGGCCGCGCCCTGCTGCGCTTTTCCCCTATCGACTGAAACCACACCAAGGAGACACACATGCACCCCATTCCCTCCCGCCGCCGCTGGATCGGCATCGCCTGCGCCGCGCTGTGCGCAGCGCCCCTCGCCTGGGCCAGCGGCTACCCCGAAAAGCCCGTGAAGCTCGTCGTGCCCTACCCGCCGGGCGGCCCCACCGACATCGTGGCGCGCGTGGTGGCGCAGAAGCTCCAGGAGCAGATGGGCCAGCCCTTCGTGGTGGACAACCGCCCCGGCGCGGGCGCCAACATCGGCGCCGAGGCCGTGGCCCGCAGCGCGCCCGACGGCTACACGCTGGTCGTAGCCACCACGGCGCACGCCATCAACCCCTCGCTGTTCGCCAAGCTCAACTACTCCATCACCAAGGACTTCGCGCCCATCTCGCAGCTCACCAGCGGCCCGCTGGTCATCGTGACCAGCCCCGCCACGCCCGCGAACAACGTGAAGGAGCTGATCGCGCTGGCCAAGTCCAGGCAGGGCGGCCTCAACTACGCCTCGTCGGGCAACGGCCAGTCCACGCACCTGTCGGCCGAGCTGTTCAGCGCCATGGCCGGCGTGAAGATGGCCCACGTGCCCTACAAGGGCAGCGCGCCCGCGCTCACCGACGTGATGGGCGGCCAGGCCGACCTGATGTTCGACACCATGCTCTCGTCCATGCCGCACGTGAAGGCCGGCAAGCTCAAGGCCCTGGCCGTCACCAGCAGCCAGCGCTCGCCCAGCGCGCCCGACATTCCCACCGTGGCCGAATCGGGCCTGCCCGGCTACGAGGCCATCGCCTGGAACGGCCTGCTGGCCCCGGCCGGCACGCCGCCCGAGGTGGTGAACCGCCTGAACGCGGAGCTGAAGAAGGTGCTGGAGAACCCCGAAGTGAAGCAGCGCTTCGAGGCCCAGGGCTTCTCCGCCGCGTGGGACACCCCCGCCGCCTACGGCAAATTCCTGCAGGCCGAGGTGGACAAGTGGGGCAAGGTGGTCAAGACCTCCGGCGCAAAAATTGACTAACCCCCTGAGTCGCTTCGCGCCTTCCCCCTGGAAGGGGACGCCGCCAGTGCGGCGGGGCGGCCCTTGCACGGCGGCCCTCGCCCGGGTTGCGCCGGTTTCACGGGTTGCGCGTCATGGCTCTTCGACAACTGAGATACACGTAACTGCAATGCAAGACCTGCTCGTCTCCGCCCTCGACCCGCGCTCGGTCGCCATCATTGGCGCGTCCGAGAACATCCACAAGATCGGCGGGCGCCCCATCCACTACATGCAGCGCCACGGCTACCGGGGCGCCGTCTATCCCATCAACCCGGCGCGCGAGGAGATCCAGGGCCACAGGAGCTACGCGTCGCTGGCCGCGCTGCCCGAGGTGCCCGACCTCGCCGTGATCGCCCTGGGCGGCGACAAGACCGTGGCCGCCGTGGAGGAATGCGCCGCGCGCGGCGTGAAGGGCGCCGTAGTCATCGCTTCGGGCTTCGGCGAGACGGGCCCCGCCGGGCGCGAGCTGCAAGACCACATGGTGGCCAAGGCCCGCGCCGCGGGCATGCGCCTCTATGGCCCCAACACGCAGGGCCTGGCCAACTTCGGCACCGGCGCCATCGCCGGCTTTTCCACCATGTTCATCGAGGTGCCGCCGATGGACGGCCCCGTGGGCATCGTGAGCCAGAGCGGCGGCATGAGCTCGATGGCCTACGGCCTGCTGCGCGGGCGCGGCCTGGGCGTGCGCCACGTGCACGCCACGGGCAACGAGGCCGACGTGACCGTGGCCGAGATGGCCTGGGCCGTGGCCCACGACCCCGACGTGAAGCTGCTGCTGCTGTACTTGGAGAACATCGCCCAGCCCGACATGCTGGCCGCCACCGCCGCCTATGCGCGCGAGCGCGACCTGCCCATCGTCGCCGTGAAGGCCGGGCGCACGGCGGGCGGGCAGAAGGCCGCGTCGTCGCACACCGGCGCGCTGGCGAACGAGGACCGCACGGTGGACGCGTTCTTCAAGCACCACGGCATCTGGCGCGTGCGCGACCCGCACGAGCAGGCGCGCGCCGCGCACGCCTACCTCAAGGGCTGGCGACCCGAGGGGCGGCGCCTGGTGGTCATCAGCAACTCCGGCGCGAGCTGCGTGATGGGCGCCGACGCGGCCGACGACGCGGGCCTGGCCCTGGCGCCGCTGAGCGAGGCCACGCAGGCCGCCGTGGCCTCCAAGCTGCCGGGCTTCGCCACCGCGAGCAACCCGATCGACGTGACGGCCGCGCTGCTGTCCAACAGCGGCCTGTTCGGCGACGTGCTGCCCGCCGTGGCGCAAGACCCGGCCGCCGACCTGTTCTTCCTGAACATCCCCGTGGCCGGCGCGGGCTACGACGTGGACCGCTTCGCGCGCGACGCCGCCGCGTTCGAGGCCGCCGCCGGCAAACCCGTGGCCGTGGCCGCGTGGCAGGAGAGCGTGGCCGCGCCCTTCCGCGCCCATGGCATCGCCACCTTCCCCAACGAGGGCGAGGCCATCGCCGTGCTCGCCCAGGTGGCGGGCCACACGGCGCTGATGCGCGCGCCGCGCGCCGCCTGGCCTGCCTTGCCCGACGTGCAGCTGCCCGCCGGCGCGCAGGGCTTCCTCAACGAGGTGGACAGTCTGGGCCTGCTGGCGCGCCACGGCGTGCCCACCGTGCCCATGCACCTGTGCCGCACGGCCGACGAAGCGCGCGCCGCGTTCGACGCCATCGGCGCGCCCGCGGTCGTCAAGGCCTGCTCGGCCGAGGTGCCGCACAAGTCGGAGCATGGCCTGGTGGCCCTGGGCGTGCAGACGCGCGAGCAGGCCGCCGAGCTGTTCGAGCGCTTCTGGGCCAAGATGGATGCGATGGGCGTGCAGCGCGACGGCGTGATCGTGGCCGCCACGCGCAAGGCCCGGCGCGAGTTCATGGTGGGCGCGCGCATCGACCCGGTGTTCGGCCCCGTGGTCGTGGTGGGCGACGGCGGCAAGTACGTCGAGGCGCTCAAGGACTGCGCCGTGCTGCTGCCGCCGTTCTCCGAGGAACAGGTGCAGGCGGCGCTGCGCACGCTGCGCATCGCGCCGCTGCTCGATGGCGTGCGCGGCGAGCCGCCGCTGGACGTGCGCGCCCTCTCGCGCATCGCCGTGGCCGTGGGCCGGGTGATCGCGGGCGCGCGCTGCGCCATCGCCTCGCTGGATCTCAACCCGGTGATGGTGGGCGCCGCGGGCGAAGGCGCCGTGGTGGTGGATGCGCTGGTAGAAGTATCAAAACCATAGCTGCTCGCGCTTGATAGACAAGCGCTGCAGCCGGTTTTGATTACTATTCCTCAGCCGCGCGGCGGTACCTCAAGACCACGCTGCACGGCAGGCCGCGCCACGAACGCGGCCAGCACGCGCTGCACGTTGGGGAAGGCATCGAAACCCACCAGCTCGCCCGCGCCGTAGAAGCCCACAAGGTTGCGCACCCAGGGGAACACGGCCATGTCGGCGATGGTGTATTCGCCACCCATGATCCAGTCTCGGCCCGCCAGGCGCTGCTCCAGCACACCCAGCAGGCGCTTGGACTCGGCCACGTAGCGGTCGCGCGGGCGCTTGTCCTCGTAGTCCTTGCCCGCGAACTTGTGGAAGAACCCGAGCTGGCCGAACATCGGCCCCAGCCCGCCCATCTGCCACATGAGCCACTGCAGCGTCTCGTAGCGCGCGGCCGCGTCTGCGGGCAGGAAGCGCCCTGTCTTCTCGGCCAGGTACCACAGGATGGCGCCGGTCTCGAACAGCGCCAGCGGCTGGCCGCCCGGACCATGGGGGTCGAGGATGGCGGGGATCTTGTTGTTCGGGTTGAGCGAGAGGAACTCGGGCGAGAACTGGTCGTTCGTCTCGAAGCTGACCAGGTGCGCCTCGTAAGGCAGCGCCATCTCCTCCAGCGCGATCGACACCTTCACGCCGTTGGGCGTGGGCAGCGAATAGAGCTGCAGCCGGTCGGGGTGCTGCGCAGGCCATTTCGCGGTAATGGGATGGGCCGTGATGGGGTGGGTGAGTGCCATGGTCAATCCTTCACGAGGCCGCTGTCGACCACGAGGTTCTGCCCCGTCACGGCGCGCGCCCAGGGCGAGAGGAAAAGAGCACCGCGTCGGCGAACTCGGCGGGCGTGGTCACGCGGCGCAGCGGGGTGAGGCTGGCGATCAGGTCGAACACCGCCTCGGGCGTGGCGCTGCTCGCATCGGTGGTGCGCAGCAGCCCGCCCGAGACCATGTTCACCGTGATCCCATGAGGCCCCAGGTCGTTCGCCGCCGTGCGCGTGAGCGACAGCAGCGCCGCCTTGGCGGCCGTGTAGTCGTGGTAGGGCACCACAGGGTTCTGGAACAGGTTGGTGCCCACGTTCACGATGCGCCCGAAGCCCTGCGCGCGCATGGCGGGCAGCGCGGCCTGCATGGTGTTGAGCGCGCCCTTCACGGCGCCCTCGATCTGCTGGCTGAAGCGCTCCCACGCGATGTCGCCCAGCTTGGGGCGCGCATCTCCGTCGAACGAGAACTGCGCCAGCGCGTTGTTCACCACCGCGCTAATGCCGGCGCCCGTGCGCTCGCGCGCGACGGCGAAGAGGCGTTGCACCGCGGCGGCATCGGTCACATCGGCCTGCAGCGCAATGGCGCGCGGCCCCAGTTCCTCGGCCAGCGCCTGCGCGGCGGCATCGCTGCGGTGGTAGTTGATGACGACCCCCGCGCCCTCGCGCGCCAGCGCGCGCGTGACGGCCTGGCCCAGGCCCCGGGCGCCGCCGGTGACCAGAACCCATTGTTCGGACAAAAGCATGGAATCGCACTCCTATGGTGTCTCTCGCAAACAGGGCCCCAGGGCCCAAAACACGACGGCGCCCAAGGGCGCCGCCGCCGGCCATTGTGCGTGGCCGGGAAAACTACCAGAGGCCGTGCGCCTTCAGGCGGCCGCTGGCTTCGGTGGGCGGTGCAGCACGCACAGCTTGTTGCCCGCCGGATCGCGCAGATAGGCCAGGTACAGCCGCCCGCCCGGAGCGTTCTCACGCCAGCCCGGCGGGTCTTCGCAGGTCACGCCGCCGGCAGCCACGCCCGCCGCATGCGCCGCATCCACCTGCGCGGGCGACTCGGCCGCGAAGCCCGTCGTGGCGCCGTTGCCGTGGCAGGCCGGCGCACCGTCGATGGGCGCGGAGATCGCGAAGGTGTTGCCCGCGTGGCGCCAGAAGGTGCGGCCCTTGGGGTCAGTGAAGCCAGGCTTGCAGCCCAGGGCGCCGAGAAAGGCGTCGTAGAACTGCTTGGATTGGTCGGGGTTGCTGGCTCCCAGCATGACGTGGCTGAACATGGGGGTGGGTCTCCTTGGTGAAATGCGTTGGAGGGCACCTGGAGGGCAGGTGCGCGACACATGAGTCGCTGGCAAGAATGGTAGCGGGGGAAGCGCTGGGGCGCAGAAAAGCTACAAGGAGGGGGTCAACCGACCAGTCCTCACTCGCAGCCGATGGCCATGGGACGAGTCGTGTACTTAACGCCTGAGTTATACGGCCTCGAGTTGCTTCAGGGTTTTCCCATTGGCGTCCTTCCATGCGGTTCGACCATTTGCAGTGCCGCCATGAATTACCGCCGCTGCTGCACTTGGGCTCGAGAATTCGTGATTCTTGGTGAACACAAAGTACCCCTCGGCCAGCGCCAACACGCCATCTTTGAGGAGCTGTTCACGAGCGTTAATGACCCAGGGGTAGTCTTTAGCTGAGGGACGAAGCGAGGGAACAGCCTGCGACTGAGCAAGCACCACGATGCCGTTTGGCGTGAGGTGTCCGCTGGCTTTGAGACCACTGATCTCACAGAAAAGGAGCCGCGCCTCTTCTTTAGACTCCGGTGGGGCGGCGATGGGTACCAGCACTTCCACCCCCAAAGCGGGAAGCAACTGTTCGATCTTCTTAAGGAAGATTTCCATATCCGCGCGATCAGATTCGGGAAGCTTTGATGTAGTTGCCTGAGAGTTCGTCAGGCCCGTCCGGCCGGCGAGCTTTGCCAGTTCGATGATCCGGCCTTCAAGGTAGCGGATATGGGACTTGGTGAGGTTCTCGTCTTTGCTGGTGAAATAAACGACGTGGTTCCAGAAGTCCTTGTCTACGTGCTGCTTGAGCCGCGATTGAATCGACTCTGCTTCGCCAATATAAACGGCTGGGCCACCGGACAATGGGTCTATGCCAGTGAGCAAGTAAACGCCGACATTAGCCGCCTCCTCACGCATAAGGAGCTGATCGAGCTCCGTGCGCGGGCCGGCGACGGCCTTCCCCGACCAGTTGGAAATCTCACCAGTCCGCAGACGCTTCGGGTCACCATGGGGCAGGTAGATTTTGATCGTGGCGCTAGGCATGTGTGTTGTCCGTATAACGTTTGACATCAGAGGCGCCGACCGGCTCTGCTTGGGGCCAATAAGCACGTCCCACCACTGTAGGTAGTCGTCCTCCAGTTTCTGCTCCAACCGCTCGGTCAGTCTGCGTTCTCCCTTGCATGCGGCCCGCGCATGCACCGAAGGCAGGGGACCAACGTCGCCATGCCACCTCTTGCTACTCCGTTGGTTTCACCCAGAAACACTTTATAGACAGTGAAACTGATGGGTAGCTGACTTTAACCCCGGGTGAGCGTCACGTACGTTAACCGCTGGAGCTGGGCGGATTGATAAGGCGGTATCAAACCTGAAGTGCAACACCTGAACCTCAGGTAACTTGCACAGATGACATCCCGATGACCCACACCAGAGCGTGTCCCACGAAACCATCTACAACGCCATCTACGCCTATCCCCGCGGGGAGCTGAAGAAGCAGTTGCTCGCCTTGTTGCGCCAGGGCCGCAGCGGGCGCCGCCCCCGCTCGGCCGGCCAGGACCGGCGCGGACTGATCCCCGACATGGTCAGCATCCACGTGCGCCCACCCGAGGCCGACCACCGGCTCATGCCCGGGCACTGGGAGGGCGACCTGATCAAGGGCGCCAACAACCGCTCCGCCGTGGGCGTACTGGTCGAGCGCAGCACGCGCCTGGTGCTGCTGTGCCGCATGCCCGATGCCACCGCTGAATCGGCCCTGGCGGCCTTCACGGCCAAGCTCAACCAGGTGGCCCGGCCCATGCGCCAGACGCTCACCTACGATCAGGGCAAGGAGATGGCCCGCCATCGCGAACTCGCCCAGGCCACGGGCGTGCGCGTGTACTTCTGCGATCCACACAGCCCATGGCAGCGCGGCAGCTGCGAGAACATTCACTGAGACGGAAACTCCCTCTCAATCGAGGTGTTGCACTTCAGGTTTGAGACCGCCTAACAAAAACAACCTCTAGCGCTTATTCAGCAAGCACAAGTAGCTACCAAATTTGATTTTCCGCACTGTGCGGCGGTGAGGGCTCCGGTTTAGCGGCCAGGCAAGGAGGTGACCGCTCCACCCACCACCATCTCCCGGCTCCCCGGCGGGCAAGGCTGGTCGGTGTAGGTCACCTGATCGCCCTTGACGCATTTGCGCGGCTGGGCGATGGGCTCCGATGCCGCGCCCGCCGCGCCCTGGGCTGCGGGCGCCCGCTTGCCCTGCGGCAGGGTGTCGGGGCCGGGGCGGGTGGCCTTGCGCCATAGCTGCGCGGCCCAGGGGCCGGCGTGGGGCGTCCACTGGTCGGCGGTCCACCAGGCCGCCACGCCGCCCGCGATGGCGGCGGCGGCCAGGCCGCCCCAGAAGATGCGCTCGCCCCGGCTCAGCATGGGCTTCAGCCCAGGTGCTGCCCCAGCACGCCAGCCAGTTCGAACATGCCGATGCTGTCCTTGCCGAAGACGGCGCGCAGCTTGTCGTCGGCGAGGATGGTGCGCTTGTCCTTGGGGTCCTGCAGGTTGTGGGCCTTGATGTATTCCCACATCTTCTTGACGGCCTCGGGGCGGGCCACTGGTTCGGCGCCGATCACGGCGGCGAGTTGCGCGCTGGGCGCCTTGCCGGCGGCGGGCTTGCGCGTGGCAGTCTTCTTGGCTGCGGGCTTGGCGGCTTTTTTGGCAGCAGCGCTTGCCTTGCCTGCGCTGGCAGCTCCTGTTTTCGCAGCAGCGGCGGTCTTGCGCGGGGGGTATTTGGATTCGCGCTGCTCGAACTCGAAGTTGACCTTGCCGGCCGCCGCGTCCCAGGCCAGGAAGGCCTTGAAGGGGCGGCGCGTGCGGTTGGAGATGAACTTGTCGAGCAGGTCGGTCTTGCCGGTGTCCAGCAGCTTCTTCATCTGAGCGGGTTCCACGGGCTGCTGCAGGATGACCTTGCCGCTCTTGAAGTTGCAGCTCGGCGTGGGCTGCTGCGCGGTGGGCACGGCCTTGGCGCAGACGTAGTTGCCGCCGTGCTCATAGACGGGCGCGCCGCAGACGGGGCATGGGCCCAGGCTCTCCTGGCCGGTGAAATCGACGATCTCGCCCGATTCCTCGTTCTGGTCGTCGCCGAAGTCGAATTCGAGCTTGTAGTTGCCCGCTTCCTCGTCGCGCGCGATGGTGACTTCGGCCGTGAAGGGCCAGCCGGCCTTGGAGCGGAAGCCCTCCAGCGGGCCGATGCGGCGCTCGCGCAGGAGCTGCTCGGCCTCGGCGGTCTCGAACGTGCGCCCGGCGGGCGACTTGGTGAACGAGAAGCCGCAGCCTTCGCCGTTGCCGCCCGCGCCCGTGCAGGCATAGCGGCGGTAGTTCTCCTTGACCACGCCGCCGCAGTTGGGGCACGGCGCGGCGAGTTGGGCGTAGTCGCCGGGGACGGTGTCGCGGTCGTATTCCTTGGCCTTCTTGACGAGCTTCTCGGTCATGGCCTGGATCTGCTGCATGAAGGCTTCGCGGCTCAGCTGGCCCTTTTCCATCTGCGCGAGCTTGTATTCCCACTCGCCCGTGAGGTCGGCGCGGCAGAGTTCCTCCACCTGCAGGCCGCGCAGCAGCGTCATGAGCTGGAACGCCTTGGCGGTGGGGATCAGCTCGCGGCCTTCGCGCAGCATGTATTTCTCGGTCAGCAGCCCTTCGATGATGGCCGCGCGCGTGGCGGGGGTGCCCAGGCCCTTTTCCTGCATGGCGCTGCGCAGTTCCTCGTCCTCCACCTGCTTGCCCGCGCTTTCCATGGCGCCGAGCAGCGTGGCTTCGGAGTAGCGCGCGGGGGGCTTGGTCTTGAGCGACTTGACCTCGGCGAATTCGGTGTGCGTCATCTCGCCGGGCTTCACGGCCACCAGCGGCTGGCCCTTGTCGCCGGCCTTGCCGTCCTCCACCTCGTTGGCAGCCTCCTTGCCGTAGATGGCGAGCCAGCCGGGCTTGACGAGCACCTTGCCCTCGGTCTTGAACGAGTGGCCCACGACCTGGCTGATGCGCGTGGTGACCATGTATTCCGCGCTGGGGAAGAACACGGCCATGAAGCGGCGCACGACGAGGTCGTAGAGCTTCTGCTCGGCATCCGACAGGCCGCTGGGCGCCTGCGTGGTGGGAATGATGGCGAAGTGGTCGCTGACCTTGCTTTTGTCGAAGATGCGCTTGGAGGGGCGCACGTAGTTGTCGTCGAGCGCCTGCTGCGCGTAGGGCGCGAGGTGGCGCATGCCGCTGGTGGCCAGCATGCCGAAGGTGTTCCTGGCCACGGGCAAATAGTCTTCAGGCAGCGCGCGCGAGTCGGTACGCGGATAGGTCAGGGCCTTGTGGCGCTCGTACAGGCTTTGCGCCAGCGCCAGCGTGGTCTTGGCAGAGAAGCCGAACTTGCCGTTGGCTTCACGCTGCAGGCTGGTCAGGTCGAACAGCAGGGGCGAGGCCTGCGTGGTGGGCTTGCTTTCCTCTGTGACGGTGGCGGCCTTGCCGCGCACGGCGTGGGCGATCTCCTCGGCCTCGCGCAGGTTCCACAGGCGGTCGGCGCGGCCCTCGGGGTCGTCGGTCTTCTTCCACTTCGGATCGAACCACTTGCCCAGGTATTCGCCCGCCTCGGCGTGGAAGCCCGCATGGACTTCCCAGTAGTCGCGGCTGACGAACTTGCGGATCTTTTCCTCGCGCTCCACCACCAGCGAGAGCGTGGGCGTCTGCACGCGGCCCACGGTGGTGAGGAAGAAGCCGCCGTCGCGCGAGTTGAACGCCGTCATGGCCCGCGTGCCGTTGATGCCGACGAGCCAGTCGGCCTCGCTGCGGCTGCGCGCGGCATGGGCCAGGCCCTGCATCTGCTGGTCGCTGCGCAGGTGCGCGAAGCCGTCGCGGATGGCCTGGGGCGTCATGCTCTGCAGCCACAGGCGCTTGACGGGCTTGCCCAGGGGCTTGGCGCCGCCCGCGTACTGCTCGATGAGGCGGAAGATCAGCTCGCCCTCGCGCCCCGCGTCGCAGGCGTTCACGAGGTCGGTCACGTCCTTGCGCTTGGCGAGCTTGACGACGGCGTTCAGGCGGCCCTTGGTCTTGTCCACGGGCTTCAGGTCGAAATACGGCGGGATCACCGGCAGGTGGGCGAAGCTCCACTTGCCGCGCTTCACGTCGAATTCCTCCGGTGCCTGGATCTCCACCAGGTGGCCCACGGCGCTGGTGACGACGTACTGCTCGTTCTCGAAATACTCGTCGTGCTTGTCGAACTTGCCCGCCACGGGCGTGAGGGCGCGCACGATGTCCTGCGCCACCGAGGGCTTTTCTGCGATTACCAGGGTCTTGGTCATTTTCTTGTGGGTCGATCTCGCCTGTCACGGCGCTTCTACAATCCGCTTCTCACGCGCGCACGCGCACGCATGTGTGTGCATATTCAAACTAACAGAGTTTCCCCATGCCCCGCCGCACCGCTCCGCCCGCCGTTCCCACCGCAGCCCCCGGCCGGCGCATCCAGGCGCGGCGCTCGGGCGTGCATGGCAAAGGCGTGTTCGCCGTGCAAGACATCGCCGAGGGCGAGGTGGTCATCGAGTACACGGGCGAGGTCATCAGCTGGCAGGAGGCCCAGGACCGGCACCCGCACGACCCCGCGCAGCCCAACCACACCTTCTACTTCCACGTGGATGAAGACCGCGTGATCGACGCAAAGTTCGGCGGCAACTCCGCGCGCTGGATCAACCACAGTTGCGACCCCAACTGCTTCGCCGACGAGCAGGACGGCCGCATCTTCATCACCGCGCTGCGCAACATCCGCGCGGGCGAGGAGCTGAACTACGACTACGGCCTGATCATCGAGGAGCGCTACACCCCGAAGCTCAAGGCCGAATACCCGTGCTGGTGCGGCAGCGAGAACTGCCGGGGCACGCTGCTGGCGCCCAAGCGCGGCTGGCGGCCGCCCCTGCCCGGCCCGAAGGGAGGCCGCGCATGAACGCCGCCGCGCACTGGCCGGCCGAGGCCCTGTGGGAGGCCATCGCGCCGCTGCTGCCCGGCTTCACGGTGGAGGTGCTCCCCTCCATCGACTCCACCAGCACCGAGCTCATGCGCCGCGCGCGCGCCGGGCGCATGGAGCCCACGCTGCTCATCGCCGAGGAGCAGACCGCCGGGCGCGGCCGCCTGGGCCGCCAGTGGCTCACCGGCGCCTACGAGGGCACGGGCGTGGTGCCGGCCCTCACCTTCTCGCTGGGGCTGCCCCTGGCGCCGCGCGAATGGTCGGGCCTGTCACTCGCCGTGGGCGTGAGCGTGGCCGAAAGCCTGCAGCCCGTGCTACCCGCCGCCGGCAGCGGCAAGCCGCGCATCCTGCTCAAGTGGCCCAACGACCTGTGGCTGGATGACGGCCGCAAGCTCGGCGGCATCCTGGTGGAGACGGCCAGCTTCACTGCCACGCCCGGCGAGCCGCGCTACGTCGTCATCGGCATCGGCCTGAACGTGCTGCCCGTGCTGGCCCCGGACCTGTCCACCCCGCCCGCCTGCCTGCGCGAGGTGGACTCCAGCCTCAACGCCGCCAGCAGCCTGCAGCGCCTGGCCCTGCCGCTGGTGCAGACGCTGCTGGGCTTCGCCGAGCACGGCTTCGCGCCCTTCCAGGCGCGCTTTGCGCAGCGCGACCTGCTGCTGGGCCGCGGCGTCACCTTGAGCAACGGCCAGCACGGCACGGCCCACGGCGTGAGCGAAGACGGCGCGCTGCTGGTGCACACGGCCGGCGGCATGCAGGCCGTCACCAGCGCAGACATCAGCGTGCGCCCCACGCCGGCCTGAACATGCTGCGCGTCGCCGTCCTCGTCCTGCTGCTGGCCAACGCCGGGTACTACGCCTGGTCGCAAGGCCTGCTGCGCGGCTGGGGCCTGGGGCCCGAGAGCGAGTCCGAACCGCAGCGCATGGAGCAGCAGATCGCGCCGGACAACCTGCGCATCGTGCCACCCGCGCGCCGGGAAACGCCCCCGGCCCCGCCCGCGAGCGCCCCCGCTGCCCCGGCCAGCCCGGCCGCAGCGGCCTCCGCCGAGCCCCTGGCCTGCCTGCAGGCCGGCGTGTTCGACGCCCGCCAGGCCGAAGCCCTGCGCGCCGCTCTGGCGCCGTGGCCCGAGGGCAGTTGGGCGATGGAGGCCACGCCCATCACGGGCCGCTGGATGGTCTACATGGGCCGCTTCGCCGACGAGGAGACGGTGGCCAAGAAGCGCGCCGAGCTGCGCGCGCTCAAGATCGGCTACGACCGCCCGGGCGCCGCGCTGGAGCCCGGCCTGTCGCTGGGGCGGTTTTCCACCGAGGAGGCCGCCCAGCGCGGCCTGGGCCAACTGGCCAGCCAGGGCGTGCGCACCGCCCGCGTGGTGCAGGAGCGGGCCGACGCGCCCGGCTACACGCTGCGCCTGCCCGCCGTGGGCGACGCGCTGCGCCCGCGGCTCGACGTGCTGCAGCCGGCCTTGGCGGGCAAGACGCTGCGCGCCTGCGGTTAAGAGCAAAATCAGCCTCCAGCGCTTTCTGGACAAGCGCAGGCAGCTATCGATAAGGGAGCATCAGCCGCGCGGGTCGGTGGCGAGCAACAGTTCCACCAGCGCCTGCAGGTCGCGCTGCAGCCGCGCGAAGCCCTCCGGCAGGATCTCCAGCGTCTGCTCGTCCATGTAGAGCTTGCGGTTGATCTCGATCTGGATGCCGTGGCGGTGCCGCGCCGGATCGCCGTAGCGGCGCACCAGTTCCACCCCCTTGTAGGGGTGGTTGTAGTCCACGCCGTAGCCCCGCGCGCGCAGGAAGTCGCAGACCACGCGCGAGAGCGCCGGGTCGGCCGTGGTGCCGTCGCGGTCGCCGATCACGAAGTCCGCATGGTGCAGGCCGGGGTGCAGGGTGGCGTGGCTGGCGGCCACGGCGGGCATGGAGTGGCAGTTGATGTGGATGCTGTAGCCGTGCCGCGCGTGGGCCGCGTCGATCTCGGCCGCCACGGCCGCGTGGTAGGGGCGCCAGCAGCGCTCGATGCGCGCGCGCACCTCTTCCACGGCGAGCTGGCGGTCGTAGATGGGCTCGCCCTCGTCGGTGAACTTCCAGACCAGGCCCTTGCCCAGGCGCACCTTCTGCAGCACGACAGGGTCGGTGGTCACGGGGTCGGGCCAGGGGGCGTCGAGCAGGGTCTCGTCCAGCTCGGTGGTGTCGCGGTTGGCGTCCAGGTAGATGCGCGGGAAGTGCGCCTCCACCCAGCCCACGCCCAGGCCCGGCGCGAAGGCGTAGAGCTTTTCGACGTGCGTGTCCTCGGCGCGCCGCAGCACGGGCAAGGCCAGCGCGGAGCGGAAGTCCTCGGGATAGACGGTGCCGCTGTGCGGCGAATCCAGCACCAGGGGCGTGCGCCCTGGGATATGGGTCAGCATGGCTTGCATGGGCAGATGCTCAGAATTCGATCGACCCTGATTCTGGCGCAAGCAGCTCCCGGTGCACCCTCTCGGTTTCACGCACAGCCGTGCGAAAAGCCCTGCCCCCGCCCGCGCGACGGGGCGGGCAGGCAGGGCTCGCGCGTCAGCCCTTGAGGGGACATGCGCTCTTTTCGAGCGGCTCGAACGCCTGGTCCCGGGGAATGACCCGCAGGATCTTGAGCAGGTCCCACTCGCCCTTCGACTCCGCGGGCTTCTTCGCCTCGGCCAGGTACATGTCGTGCAGCATGAGGCCGTTGGCGAGGATGCGCCCGTCCTTGGCGAAGAAGTCGTTGACGGGCGTCGCGCGCATCTTCTCCATGACCTTGTCGGCCTCTACCGTGCCCGCGGCCTGCACCGCCTTCAGGTAGTGCATGACGGCGGAGTACATGCCCGCCTGGACCATCGTGGGCATCATCTTGGTCTGCCCGTAGAACTTCTTGCCGAACGCGCGCGTCTCGTCGTTGTAGTCCCAGTAGAACGCCGTGGTGAACTGCAGGCCCTGCGAGGCGTTCAGGCCCATGCCCTTGAGGTCGCTGTCGAAGATCAGCAGCGGCGCCACCACCTGCTTGCCGCTGCCGAAGCCGAACTCCCGGGCCTGGCGCACGGCGTTCTGGGTGTCGCGCCCCGCGTTGGCCAGCCCGATTACCTGCGCCTTCGACGCCTGGGCCTGCAGCAGGAACGAGGCGAAGTCGGAGGCCGACAGCGGGTGGCGGATCTTGCCCAGCACCTTGCCGCCGGACGCCTCGACGACGCTGGCCGCGTTCGCCTCGAGCGCATGGCCGAACGCATAGTCGGCGGTGATGAAGAACCAGTCCTTCTTGCCCTCGTCCACGATGGCGCGGGCGGTGCCGTTTGCCAGCGCGTAGGTGTTGTAGACGTAGTGGATGCCGTAGGGCGAGCACTGCTTGCCCGTGAGCTCGGTCGTGGCCGAGCCCGCGAAGATGCTGATCTTCTTCTTGCTCTCGCCCAGCTTCTGCAGCGCCAGGGCCGAAGCCGAGTCGGTGGATTCGATGATCATCTCGACGTTCTGCCGGTCGAGCCATTCGCGGGCGCGGGTCGAGGTGATGTCCACCTTGTTCTGGTAGTCCGCGCTCAGGACCTCGATGGGGCGGCCCAGCACCGTCCCGCCGAAATCCTGGACCGCCATCTTCACGGCGGTGACGCCACCCGGGCCGCCGATGCCCGAGTAGACGCCCGTCATGTCGACGATCGCGCCGATGCGCAGGGGCTCGGCGGCCTGCGCCCAGGGGCACAGGGCGGCGAGCAAAGTCAATGCGCCAAGGCGCGCTGCAGAGGAATTCATGGATATCTCCTGTCTTTCGTTGTCGTGGCGGACCGGAAACGACATGCCGGGGCCGCTCGCGGCTCCCAGGCGCAACATCCATGCCAATGGTTCGCGCACGCTTCTTCCCCTGGGAAAGCGCCGCTGCGGTGTCTTCGGGCTGCAGGCGAATACACCCGGCGTGGAAAAACATGTAGCCGCGAAGGACACTCAGTCCACGCCGCCGGGCTCCTCCTCGTCCAGCATGCTCAACCGCTTGTAGAGGTAGGAGCGCGAGATGCCCAGCTCTTCCGCCACGCGCTTCTTGTTGCCCCCGGTGCGGCGCATCGCCTCCACGATCATTTCCGACTCGACGCGCTCCCGGGTTTCCCGCATGTCCGCCTTCGGCCTGTCCGGCTCGCGGGCGGGCCGCCAGCCCGGTATCTTGTCGGTCCCTTCGAGGTCTTCGAAATCCGCGGCAGAGAGCGTTCGGCCGTCGCAGAAGATCGCCGCGCGCTCGACGGCATGCTGCAGCTGGCGGATGTTGCCGGGCCACGCGCTCGACTGCAGGAACCGGATGGCCGATTCCGAGATGGACTTCCTGGGCGCGCCGTGGCGCAGCGCGAAGGCTTCGAGGAAGGCCTCCACGAGTTCCGGGATGTCCTCCAGCCGCTCCCGCAGCGCGGGCAGGCGCAGCGTGACGGTGCTGATGCGGTAGAACAGGTCCAGGCGGAAAGACGCGCTCGCTATCATGGACTTGAAGTCCCGGTTGCTAGCCGAGATGAGCCGGAAGTCGGACTGCCGCGCCCGGTCGCCGCCAAGGCGCTCGAACTGCCCGTCCTGCAGCACGCGCAGCATCTTGACCTGCATGTCCAGCGGCATGTCGCCGATCTCGTCGAGGAACAGCGTGCCGGAGTCGGCGGCCTCGAACTTGCCCTTGCGGCCCTTGCGGTCCGCGCCGGTGAAGGCGCCCGCCTCGTAGCCGAACAGCTCGCTTTCCACGAGGTTGGGCGGCAGCGCTGCCGAGTTCACCAGCACCAGCGGCTTGTCGCTGCGCGGGCTGAGCATGTGGATCGCATGGGCCACCATCTCCTTGCCCGTGCCGCTTTCCCCCGTGAGCAGCACCGGTACGTCCAGAGGCGCCACGCGCAGGATGTCCTCCTTGAGGCGGCGCACCGCATCGCTGCGTCCGATGATCTGGTCGAGGCCGTAGCTGCGGTTGCGCAGGCCCGAGAGCTCGCGGCGGTAGAAGGCCAGTTCCTGCTTCACCTGCGCCAGCTCGCCGGTCAGCGCGCGCATCGCCTCGGGCCCCTTGAACATGACCTGCCCGATGGCCGCCACCACGCGCCCGCCCCGGTCGAAGACCGGCAGCCGCGAGACCACGCGCGTCACGCCGTTCATCTCCTGCAGCTGGGCCACTTGCCCCTTGCCGGTGGCCACCACCTCCTGCAGCTTGGTGTTCTCGATCACCGAGGTGACGGGCCTGCCGAAGCTCTCGCCGTGCTTCAGCCCGAAGAACTTCTCGTGCACCGGGCTCATGTAGGTGATGCGCGCCGACGTGTCGACCACCACGATGGCCTTGTAGGGGTCCGTGACGAAGTGCCGCAGGATGTCCGGAGCTGCGTCCACGGCGGCGATGAACTCGCTGAGCTCATCGCCCTCCGGCAGCGCGAAGACCAGGAAGCAGACCGCTTCCGGCGAGGGAATGGCGGCCACGGTCAACGGGCGCTCCAGCTCGGTCAGCGTGACGAGGCGCTTGAGGGGGACGCGGTCGCGGTTGTGCCACAGCCGGCCCAGCGACCGGGCCACCAGTTCGTCCCGCCCCAGGCCGCAGGCGAACACCGGCGCACCCCCGGCGTCCAGCACCAGGACGCCCTCTGATTCACGTTTCATGTCTCCACCATCAGTCTTCGGTCAGTCAGCAGGGCCAAGTGTCTTCGATGACTACACAAGTGTCTTCCCGTCCGTTCTGAATACATCCGAAGGACACAGCAACGACAGGCCATCCGTGCCCACGGGATCCAGGCCCCGGCTCTGCATGCAATAGGGATGCCGAGTGCATGCGATACCGCCAAGCCTCTGGCACACCCCTTGCAAAGAAGGTGGCGGAGACGGCCAACCCACTCGACATGAGCACACTGAAAACACTTCCATACCAGGCGACAGGCGATGGCCTGTCCTACCTGAAAGGTGTTCGCGTACTGGACTTCACGACCTCCGTCGCCGGCCCCTACGGCACGCTGCTGCTCGCGGACCTGGGCGCCGAAGTCGTGAAGGTCGAGAAAAAGCGGGGAGGCGACGACACCCGCGCCTGGGGCCCGCCGTTCCTGGACGGCGAGTCGCTCTGGTATCTGAGCATGAACCGCAACAAGCGCAGCATCACCATCGACCTCGCCCAGCCCGAGGGGCAGGCGCTGGCCCGCGAGCTGGCGAAGGCGGCGGACGTGGTCGTGCTGAATGCGACACAGCGCGTGCAGAAGAAACTGGGGCTCGACCATGCGGCCCTGAAAGCCCTCAACCCCCGGCTCATCCACGTGTCGGTGACCGGATTCGGCCTGCAGGGCCCGCGCGCCGACCTGCCCTGCTACGACCTCATCGCCGAGGGCTATTCCGGCGTGATGCACCTCACGGGAGAAGCGGACCGGCCGCCGCAGAAGGTCGGCACGCCGGCCGCGGACCTGCTGGCGGGGCAGGACATCGCCCTCGCCACCCTGGCGGCTCTGCTGGAGCGCGGCCGCACGGGCGTGGGCCGGCAGATCGACGTGTCCATGGTCGCGACCATGGCGCGCTTCATGAGCCCCCGCATCGTGCCCTACCTCGGCTCCGGCGAAACGCCCTGCCGCTCCGGCGGAACCGATTCGGTGATCTCCATCTACCAGGTCTTCGACACGGCAGACCACCCGATCACCCTGGGCCTCGGCAACGACGCGATATGGCAACGCTTCTGGGACGCGGTGGGCCGCCCCGGGTTCGGCCGGCAGCCAGGGTTCGAGACCAACGCACTGCGGCGGCAGGCGCGCCCGGCGATCGTGCGCGCCATCGCCGAGCTGCTCGCCACGCAGACGCGCGCGCACTGGCTGGCGCTGTTCGCGCAGCACCGCATCCCCTCGGGCCCCATCAACGGCATCGACCAGCTCGTAGAGGACGCGCCGCTGCGCGAGGAAGGCATGTTCTTCGCCACCGAAGGCCCCCGCGGCCTGGTGCCGCAGGTCGGCCTCGGCATCCGCTTCGATGGCGAAAGCGCCGTCCTGCGCCACCCGCCCCCCAGTTGGGACAAGACACGCAGCAGGTCCTGGCGGACGTGCTGGCCATGTCCCCCGAGCGCATCGCGGCTCTCATCGATTCAGCCATCGTCTAAGAAGGAGACACCATGACATTCACCGAAATCCTCTACGAGGAAGACGGCCCCATCGGCACCATCACGCTGAACCGGCCCCACGACGGCAACATGTTCACCGAGACCATGTGCCACGAGATCCGCGACTGCATCAACGCCATCCGCCGCGAGACGCGCACGCGCGTGGTGGTCATCACCGGCGCCGGCGACAAGTTCTTCTGCACGGGCGGCCGCAAGGAGGGCATGGAGGACACGAACCTCTACGCCGGCGTGCTGCCCACGCTGGAGATGTACGAGAGCATCGACCGGCTGCAGAAACCCGTGATCGCCTCGGTCAACGGCTTCGCCGTGGGCGGCGGCAACGTGCTGCAGGTGGTCTGCGACCTGACCATCGCCAAGGAGTCGGCAGTCTTCCGCCAGGTGGGCCCGATGGTGGGCAGCTTCGACGCGGGCTACGGCACGTGGTACCTCGAAGACCTCGTGGGCAAGAAGCGCGCGAAGGACATCTGGTACCGCAACCCCAAGATGACGGCGCGCGAGGCGCTCGAGATCGGGCTGATCAACCGCGTCGTGCCCGACGCCGAGCTGGCCGCCGCCACGCGCGAATACGCGCTCGAAGTGGCCGAGCGCGGCGCCTTCGCGCTGGCCTCGCTCAAGAGCGCCTTCAACGCGCGCCACGGCGGCGTGAGCGGCCTCTCGCGCATGGCGCACGACCTGCTGCTGCGCGGCTACCTCAACACCGGCGAGCACGACGAGCTGGCAGCCGCCTTCGCCGAACGCCGCAAGCCCGACGCCTCGAAGTTCGGACACTGACGCCGGGGACGGCCATGCAGAACATACTGACACTGCACAACCCGCAGAACGCGCGGGACTACTACCTGGCCGGGGTCTGGCAGCAGGACACCCTCTACACGCTGGCGCGCCGCCACGCGCGCGAGCGGCCCACCTCCTGCGCGCTGCGCGACAACGACGTGCGGCTCACCTGGCGCGAAGTGGTGGACTGGGCCGACAGCGTGGCCGAGGCGCTGCACCGCCAGGGCCTGCGCCCCGGCGACCGCGTGGGCGTGTGGCTGCCGAACGTGGTGCAGGGCGCCATCGTCTTCCTCGCGTGCTCGCGCAACGGGTATGTCTGCTGTCCGTCCCTGCACCAGAACTACACGGTCGACGAGATCTGCACGCTGCTCGACCGCATCCAGTGCCGCGCCCTGTTCGCCATGCCCGGCTATGGCGCGGACGCGGACCGACACTCCATCTTCGAGCGCCGCGGCAGCATCGCCACGCTGGCCGCGACCTTCGCGCTGCCGGGCGCGGGCCAGCCCGTGCCCGCCGGGGCCGAGCCCTTCCCCGCCCGGCTGCCGCCCGCCGCGCTGTCGTCGCCCGACCTGAACCCCGACAAGATCGTCTACCTGGCCTTCACGTCGGGCACCACCGGCCTGCCCAAGGGCGTGATGCACAGCGACAACACCCTGCTGGCCAACGGCCGCGCGCTGGCCGCCGACTGGGGGCACACGGCGGACAGCGTCGTGCTCTCGCTCAGCCCCATGAGCCACCACATCGGCACCGTGGCGCTGGAGCAGGTGCTGGTGACCGGCGCCGAGCTGGTCATCACCAACCCGCGCCCGGGCCGGCATGCGCTGGACTGGATCGTGGAGACCGGCGCCACCTACGTGATGGGCGTGCCCACGCACGCGATGGACATCCTCCAGGAAGTGCGCGAGCGCGGCCTCACCGCCCTGGGCGCGGTGCGCACCTTCTACATGGCGGGCGCGCCCATTCCCCGCGAGGTGGCGCAGAAGTTCGTCTCCCTCGACATCACGCCGCAGAACGTCTACGGCATGACGGAGAACGGCTCGCACAACTACACCGTGCCCGCCAACACGCCCGAGACCATCGTCGCCACCTGCGGGCGCCCCTGCCGCGGCTACGAGATCCGGCTGTGGAAGCAGACCGACCCGGACGTGGAGGCCGAGCCCGGCGAGATCGGCGAGATCGGCGGGCGCGGCGGCCTGCTGATGCTGGGCTACTTCAGCAACCAGGTCGCCACCGAAACCTCGTTCAACCTGCACGGCTGGTTCATGAGCGGCGACCTGGGCGTGCTGGACGCGAACGGCTGCCTCGTCATCATGGGCCGCAAGAAGGACCTGATCATCCGGGGCGGGCACAACATCCATCCGGCCCGCATCGAGGAGCTGGCGATGCGCCACCCGCACGTGGAGCGCGCCGCCGCGTTCGGCGTGCAGGACGAGCGCCTGGGTGAGAAGGTCTGCCTCTCGGTCGTGCCGCGCGCGAACCAGGCGATCGACCCGCAGGCGCTGCTGGCCCACCTGGCCGACAGCGGGCTTTCGAAGTACGACATGCCCGAATTCTTCATCAGCCTCGCGCAGTTCCCGCTGACCCCCAGCGGGAAGATCCTCAAGCGCCACCTCGTCGACATGGCGCAGCGCGGCGACATCCAGCCGGAGCCGGTGCGCTACAAGGCGCCGGCTGCCACAGGAGCATGACGATGACCGTCGAGACCCGATTCGAGGGCCCCTACGCGGTCCTCACCCTCCAACGGCCAGAGGCCCTGAACGCCCTGCAGTTCGAGATGATCGAAGCACTTTCCGCGGCGATCGACCAGGTGGCCGCCTCGGATGCGCGCGCTCTCGTCGTGACCGGCGCGGGCCCCAAGGCGTTCTGCGCGGGCGCGGACATCAAGGAGCTGATGGACCGCGGCCTCATGGCGCAGCGCCGGGGCGCGCAGCTCGGCCAGCGCACGTTCGGCAAGCTCGCGCAACTGGCGATCCCGTCGGTGGCGGTCATCCACGGCTACGCCTTCGGCGGCGGGCTCGAACTCGCGCTGGCCTGCACCTTCCGCATCGCCACGGAGAAGGCGCGCATGGGCCTGCCGGAAATCAAGCTCGGGCTGATCCCCGGCTACGGCGGCACGCAGCGCCTGCCCCGCCTCGTCGGGCAAGCCCGCGCACTGGAGATGGTGATGTCCGGCCGAACCGTCGATGCCGGCGAGGCCGAGCGCTGGGGGCTGGTCAACCGCCTCGTGGCCGCGGGCGATCCCGCCGAGCTCGGCAAGGCCTACATGGCCCAGTTCATCGGCTACGGCCTGTGCGCCTCGCGCTTCGCGCGCGAAGCCGTGGAGCGCGGTATGGACACCACGCTGGACGCGGGCCTGGAGATCGAGGCCGATCTCTCCACCCTGGCCTACCAGACCCAGGACAGCATCGAAGGCATGCGCGCCTTCGTCGAGAAACGCCAGCCGGAGTTCAAGGATGCCTGATACCCAGCAAGAAACCGTGATCGTCACGGGCGCGAGCCGGGGCATCGGCGCCTCGATCGCGGTGGAACTGGCCCGCACCGGGCTGAACGTGGCCTGCCTGTCGCGCTCGGGCGAACTGCCTGAAGCAGAGTCGCTCGATGCGGACGCACGCGCCCGGCTCGCAGCCCTGCGCTGCGACATCACCGATGCCGGCGAGATCGCCGCCGCATTCGCCGCCGCGGCGGGCACGTTCGGCACGCCCGTCACGGGCCTCGTCAACAACGCGGGCATCCACCTGCAGGGACCGACGGCCACCTTCCCCATCGCGGACTTCGAGCGCGTGATGCGCACCAACACCTCGTCGGTGCTGCTCGCGAGCCAGACCGCCTACCCCTACCTGCGCGCGGCGGGCTCGGCGCTGATCGTCAACATCGGCTCGTTCTACGACAAGCTGGGCGTGCGCGGCAACGCCGCCTACTGCGCCTCGAAGGCGGCGGTCGGCGCGCTCTCGCGCTGCCTCGCGGTGGAGTGGGCGCGCGACGGCATCCAGGTCGTCAACATCGCGCCGGGCTACATCGAGACGGACCTGAACGCGAGCGAGCTCAACGCGGGCGCGCTCAAGGAGTTCCTCAGGAAGCGCATCCCCGCGGGCGGCCCCGGCCAGAGCGCCGACATCGGCCGCCTCGCCGCGCTGCTGTTTCAGCTGCCAGGCCGCTTCCTGACCGGCGAGACGATCTACATCGACGGCGGCCAGGGCATGGCGCTTTGACCACGAACCACACGGAGAACTTCATGAACATGCTGGAACGGATGGACGCAGGGCTGCCGCTGTCGCCCGAGGAGCGCATGCTCCTGGACAGCGTCAAGGACCTGTGCGCCACCCGCATCGCCCCGGGCGCGGCGGAATACGACCGCACGGGCGCATTCCCCTGGGAGAACGTCGAGGCGCTCAACGCGCTGGGCCTGAACGCCATGTTCGTGCCCGAGGCCTACGGCGGCTCGCCGCTGTCCTTCGTGAGCTACCTCGCCTGCGTGCGCGAGGTCTCCAAGGCCTGCGCCGCCACGGGCATCGTCTGGGCCACGAACTTCCACGCCATCAAGCCGCTGATCGAATACGGCAGCGAGGAGCAGAAGGCCCGCCTGCTGCCGCGCATCGCCGAAGGCGGGCTGGCCGCGCTGGCGATCACGGAGCCCTCGGCGGGCTCCGACGCAACGGGCATGCGCACCAGCTTCACGCCCGACGGGGACGACATCGTCATCAACGGCGGCAAGACCTTCATCACCAACGGCGACGTGGCCGACCTGTACCTGGTGTTCGGCAAGTGGTCGGAAATCGACGACCCGAAGGCCGCCATCTCGGTGGCCATCCTCGAGAAGGGCACCGAGGGGCTGCGCGTGCTGGGCACGGAGCACAAGATGGGCACGCGCGCATCGAGCACGGCCAGCCTCGCGTTCGACGGCTGCCGCATCCCGCGCGCCAACCTGCTGCGCGCGCCGGGCCAGGGCCTGTCCATCCTGTTCGGCTCGCTCAACCGCTCGCGCCCCAGCGTCGCGGCGCACGCGCTGGGCATCGCGCGCGCGGCGTTCGAGGACGCGGTGGCCTACATCAACGAGCGGCGCCAGTCGGGCAGGCGCATCCTCGAATTCCAGGGCATCCAGTTCATGCTCGCCGACATGGCGACGGAGCTGGCGCTCTGCGAATCGTGGCTGTGGCGCGTGGGCGCGATGGTGGACTCGGGCGGGCAGGACTTCGGCATCGAGGCCTCGATGCTCAAGCAGCGCGCCTCCGACGCGGCCATGCGCATCACCACCGACGCAGTGCAGCTCTTCGGCGGCTACGGCTACTGCAGCGACTACCGCGTCGAGCGGCTCATGCGCGACGCCAAGATCACCCAGATCTGGGAAGGAACCAACCAGGTGCACCGGCAGTTGATCGGCCGCAGCTTCCTGCAGAAATAGGAGACCCAAGTGACGACAGACATCCAGACCGTAGGCATCGCCGGCGCGGGCACCATGGGCGCGGGCATCGCGATCGTGGCGGCGCGTGCGGGCTTGCGCACCCTCGTGTTCGACAAGCGCCAGGACGCGCTGGATCGCGCGCGCGAGCAGACCGGCGCGTTCCTGAAGAAATCGGAGCAGCGCGGCAAGCTGCCGCCCGGCGCGGCCGACGCCGCCCTGGCGCGCTGGCAGGGTACGACGCAGCTCGCCGACATGGCGGCGTGCGACATCGTCATCGAGGCGGTGTTCGAGGACCTCGCGGTCAAGCACGACCTGTTCGGCCAGCTCCACGCCATCTGCCCGGAACACACCCTCTTCGCCTCCAACACCTCGACGATCTCGATCACCGAGATCGCGGGCGGCTCGGGCCGGGCCGACCGCTTCGTGGGCATGCACTTCTGCCTGCCCGCGCAGCTGATGAAGCTGATCGAGATGTCGCCCGGCCTCAGCACGTCGGAAGACACCTTCCGCCGCGCCTGGACCTTCGCCGAGGCGCTGGGCCAGAAGCCCGTGGCCACGCAGGACACGCCCGGCTTCATCCTCAACTACTTCCTGATCCCGTTCAACAACGATGCGATCCGCCTCGTGGAGCAGGGCGTGGCCGAGCCGGCCGACATCGACACGGCGATCAAGACCGCCCTCGGCTACCCGATGGGCCCGCTGGAGCTGCTCGACCTCGTGGGCATGGACACGCAAAAGCTCCTGTGCGAGGCCATGCACGGGCTCACGCACGAGGCGCGCGCGGCCTGCCCGCCGCTGGTGCGCCGCATGATCGCGGCCGAGCGGCTCGGCAAGAAGACGGGCCGGGGCTTCCACACCTACGGCGACACCAAGATGTTCGGAGCGTGAGATGAGCAGCTATTCCATCGTCCAGGCCGGCGAGAGCCGGTCGTTTCCCGCCGCCCATGCCTTCCTTGAACAGGCCTCGCAGGGCGACGCGCCCGGCCTCGTGTACCTCGGCGCGCAGGCGGGCAGCGCCTTCGCCCAAGGCCAGGGCCATGCGCAGCGCGCCTTCGTCGCGATCGAGCTGGGCACCGAGTGCCTGGGCACGCACACGGGCGAGCGCCGGGGCCTCGAAGGCTCGAACGTGGTCGGCTTCGCGCGCTTCCGGCTGGGGGATGCCGACCCGAGCCCGCTCGTGGAACTGGTCCGCCAGCCCGGCACGCAGCCCGAGGCCCTGGAGGCCGCGCGGGCCGCGTTCCAGTCGGCGGGGCTGGTCGTCGCCGTGTGCGGCGACTTCCCCGGGCGCATCGTCGACCGGCTGATCCGCCCCTACTTCAACGCGGCGCTGCGGCGCCTCGACGAGAAGCTCGCCAGTGCCGACGATCTCGACAAGACGCTCTGCCTGGGCCTGGGCTATCCGGAGGGCCCGATCTCGCTGCTCGAACGCACGGGGCTCGCGCACCATTTCCAGGTGACGCAGGCGCTCTACGAAGCGCTGGGCCAGAGCGACTACGCGCCGGCGCGCCGCGCGCGCGTGGCGGCAGCGCGATGAGCCAGCCCCTGACCGGCGTGAAGGTGCTGGACTTCAGCACCCTGCTGCCCGGGCCGCTGTGCTCGCTGCTGCTCGCCGAGGCCGGTGCCGAGGTGGTCAAGATCGAGCGCCCGCGGCGCGGCGACGAGATGCGCAGCTACGAGCCCCGCCTGGGCGAGGACAGCGCGAACTTCGTGCTGCTCAACCGCGGCAAGCGCTCCATCGCCATCGACCTGAAGGCGCCCGACGCGCTGGAGCGGCTCATGCCGCTGATCCGCGAGGCCGACGTGCTGATCGAGCAGTTCCGCCCCGCCGTCATGGACCGGCTGGGCCTGGGCTACGCGGCGCTCTCGGCCGCCAACCCGCGCCTGGTGTACTGCTCCATCACCGGCTTCGGCCAGCACGGTCCGCGCGCGCAGGAGGCCGCGCACGACCTGAACTACGTGGCCGCCTCCGGCACTCTGTCGCTGACGGCCGGCAGCGACGGCGCGCCGGTGCTGCCGCCGGCGCTGATCGCCGACATCGCGGGCGGAACCTATCCGGGCCTCGTCAACATCCTGCTGGCCCTGCGCCAGCGCGACCAGACGGGCCGCGGCGCGCACCTGGACGTGGCGATGGCCGACAACCTGTTCACGTTCCAGTACTGGGGCCTGGGCAACGGCGCGCTGGGCCAGTGGCCCGGCACGGGCACGGACCTCGTGACCGGCGGCACGCCGCGCTACCAGATCTACCGCACCGCCGACGGCGCCTTCCTCGCCGCCGCGCCGCTGGAGGACAAGTTCTGGCAGCGCTTCACCGAACTCGTCGGCCTGGACGCCGCCGCGCTCGACGCCATGCCGCCGCCGCAGGCCACCGAGGCCGTGCGCGCCGCCATCGCGCGGCAGACGGCGGCGCACTGGGAGCAGCGCTTCGCGGGGCAGGACGTGTGCACCTGCCGCGTGGTGGGCCTGGAGGAAGCGCGGCGCGACCCCCACTTCGGCGCGCGCGGCCTGTTCTCGCGCACGGTGGCCACGGCCACGGGCGAGCGCATGGCGGCGCTGCCCGTGCCGATCGACGCGGCCTTCCGCGCAACCGACGCCACACTGCCGTCGCCCGCGCTCGGCGCGGACAATCCGCTGCTGGACCACTGAACCCGCAGGCTGGGATCAAGCCGAATCGGCCTTCAGCGCCCACCCATCAAGCGCGAGCAGCTCTCATTCAAGGAGCATCCGCGCGCGCCGCGAAGCGCACGCTGAAGCGCGCGCCGGGCATGGCTGCGCCCGGGTGCACGTCTTCCAGCAGCACCTCCACGTCGTGCTGGCGCGCGATCTCGCGCACGATGGGCAGGCCCAGGCCGGAGCCGTCGGCGTCGGTACCCAGGGCGCGGTAGAAGGGCTGGAAGACCAGCTCGCGCTCGGCCTCGGGCACACCCGGGCCGGTGTCCTCGACCTGCAGCAGCACCACGCGGCCGAAGGTGTCGGGCAGCACGCGCGCGGTGACCATGGCGGGGTTGCTGCCGTTGGAGGGGGTGTAGTTGATGGCGTTGTCCAGCAGGTTGCGCACCAGCTCCTTGAGCAGGGTGGGGTTGCCGTCCACCCACACGCCGCGTGCGCCGGGCTCCGCGCCGTCGTAGCCCAGGTCGATCTGCCGCTCCATCGCGCGGGGCACGCTGTCGCGCACCACCTCGATGACCAGGCGCGCCAGGTCCAGCGGCTGGCGCTGCACCACGGCGCTGCCGCCCTCGGCGCGCGCCAGCGCCAGGAGCTGGTTGACGGTGTGGGTGGCGCGCACGGACGAGCGGCCGATCTGCTTGAGCGACTGCTTGAGCTCGTCGGTGCTGGTGCCCTCGCGCTGCGCCAGGTCGGCCTGCATGCGCAGGCCGGCCAGCGGGGTCTTGAGCTGGTGCGCGGCGTCGGCCAGGAAGCGCTTTTGCGTGGCCATGGATTCGTGCAGGCGGCGCAGCAGGTCGTTGACCGAGTCCACCAGCGGCGCCACCTCCATGGGCACGGCCTTGTGGTCCAGCGGCGAGAGGTCGTCGCTCTTGCGCGCGCGGATGCGCTCCTCCAGCTGGTGCAGCGGCTTGATGCCCCGCGCCAGCGCCAGCCACACCAGCAGCACGGCCAGCGGCAGGATGACGAACTGCGGCAGCATCACCCCTTTGATGATTTCGGTGGCGAGCACGCTGCGCTTGGAGCGCGTCTCGGCCACCTGCACCAGTGCCGCGGGGGCATCGGGCAGCGGCACGCGCACCCAGATATAGGCCACGCGGATGTCCACGCCGCGCAGCTCGGCGTCGCGCAGCCGCACCTCGCCGGAGAAGGTGCGCTCCTCGGGCGGAGGCGGCGGCAGGTCGCGCTCGCCCGAGAGGTAGGCGCCCGTGGGCGAGAGCACTTGGTAGTAGACGATGTCCGACTCGTCGGCGCGCAGGATCTCGCTGGCCGGCTGCGGCAGGTTGAACTGCACCTTGCCGCCCTGCACGGTGACGAGCTGGGCCAGCGCGTGGGCGTTGTATTCGAGCGCGCGGTCGAAGGGCTTGTTGGCCAGGCCCTGGGCCACCAACCAGGTCAGCGCCAGACTCACCGGCCACAGCAGCAGCAGCGGCGTGAGCATCCAGTCGAGGATTTCGCCGAAGAGGGAGCGCTGCTCGCGCTGGAAGATTTTCAAGGTTTTCGGCCTCCAGCGCCTATATGGCAAGCGCCAGCAGCTATGAATTAATGAGCATCAACTCGGGATCTTTTCCAAGCAATAGCCCAGCCCGCGCACGGTGGCGATGCGGATCGGCCCGCGCTCGATCTTCTTGCGCAGGCGGTGGATGTAGACCTCGATGGCGTTGTTGCTCACCTCCTCGCCCCACTCGCACAGGCGCTCGACGAGCTGCTCCTTGCTCACCAGGCGGCCGGCGCGCTGCAGCAGCACCTCCAGCAGGCCGAGCTCGCGCGCGGACAGCTCGACCATCTTGCCGTCGATGGTGGCCACGCGCCCGGCCTGGTCGTACACCAGCGGCCCGTGGCGGATGGCGCTGCTCGCGCCGCCCATGCCGCGGCGCGTGAGGGCGCGTACGCGCGCCTCCAGCTCGGAGAGCGCGAACGGCTTGGCCATGTAGTCGTCGGCCCCGAAGTCCAGGCCCTTGACGCGCTCCTCCACGCTGTCGGCCGCCGTGAGGATCAGCACCGGCAGCGACGATCCGCGTCCGCGCAGGCGCTTGAGCACCTCCAGCCCGTGCAGCTTGGGCAGGCCCAGGTCGAGGATGAGCAGGTCGAACTCGTTGTTGGTCATGAGCGCGGCATCGACCTCGGTGCCGCTGGACACATGGTCCACCACCGCGCCCGAGCCGCGCAGCGAGCGCAGCAGGCCGTCGGCCAGCACCTGGTCGTCTTCGGCGATGAGGATGCGCATGGCGGGGTGTCTCCTGGTTATGGGCGCGGCGGGCACGCCTTGCTGTCCCTCAAATTCTAGGGCGTGTCTCCACCCGCATAGGCCTCCAGCCCCAGCGCCGCCACGGTGGCCACCTCCGCGCCCACCTCGGCGCGGAACTCGGCCTCCGCCTGCGCCACCGCGGCGCGGAAGGCGGCCAGCCAGGCCAGCCCCATGGGCGTGAAGCGCACGATGCGCGCGCGGGCGTCATGCGGGTCCGCCTCGCGCGTGACCAGCCCCCAGGCCTCGCATTGCTGGACCAGGTCGGCCATGGACTGCTTGGCCATGCCGGCGCGCTCGGCCAGGTCGGTGACGCGGTCGCCGCGCAGGGACAGGTGGCGCGTGATGTGGATGTGCGCCGCGCTCACCTGGTCGCGCGCCGCCAGGTTGGACAGGGCCAGCGGCGCCTCCGCGCTGCGCGCCATGAGCTGCAGCACGCGGGCGTCGAAACGGCGCATGGCATGGCCCAGCAGCCGGCCCAGGTGGGTCTGGCGCCAGCGGTCGTCGGGCAGTGGGGTGTCGTCCATAGCAAATTGTCAGCCAAACTGTCTAAAAAATCATTGGAATTAAAAATACCCACCCCTAAACTACTGTTCAGGCATACAGACTGTCATTCAATCCAGACAAGGAGCACTCCATGGACGCAAACGCCAACACCGAAAAAGCCAAGGCCCTGGCCGCGGCCCTGGCCCAGATCGAAAAGCAGTTCGGCAAGGGCACGATCATGCGCCTGGGCGAGGGCGAGCAGATTGAGGACATCCAGGTCGTCTCCACCGGCTCGCTGGGCCTGGACGTGGCTTTGGGCGTGGGCGGCCTGCCGCGCGGCCGGGTGGTCGAGATCTACGGCCCCGAATCCTCGGGCAAGACCACGCTCACGCTGCAGGTCGTGGCCGAGATGCAAAAGCAAGGCGGCACCTGCGCCTTCATCGACGCCGAACACGCGCTGGACACCAGCTACGCCCAGAAGCTCGGCGTGAACCTCAACGACGTGCTCATCAGCCAGCCCGACACCGGCGAACAGGCGCTGGAGATCGTGGACAGCCTCGTGCGCTCCGGCGCCGTGGACCTGATCGTCATCGACTCCGTCGCCGCCCTCGTGCCCAAGGCCGAAATCGAAGGCGAGATGGGCGACGCCCTGCCCGGCCTGCAGGCCCGCCTGATGAGCCAGGCGTTGCGCAAGCTCACCGCCACCATCAAGAAGACCAACTGCATGGTCATCTTCATCAACCAGATCCGCATGAAGATCGGCGTGATGTTCGGCAGCCCCGAGACCACCACCGGCGGCAACGCGCTCAAGTTCTACGCCAGCGTGCGCCTGGACATCCGCCGCATCGGCACCATCAAGAAGGGCGACGAGGCCATCGGCAACGAGACCAAAGTGAAGGTGGTCAAGAACAAGGTCTCGCCCCCGTTCAAGACGGCCGAGTTCGACATCCTCTTCGGCGAAGGCATCTCGCGCGAGGGCGAGATCATCGACATGGGCGTGGAGGCGCGCATCATCGAGAAGAGCGGCGCCTGGTACGCCTACAACGGCGAGAAGATCGGCCAGGGCCGCGACAACACGCGCGAATTCCTGCGCGAGAACCCTGCCCTCGCCCGCGAGATCGAGAACAAGGTGCGCGAAGGCCTGGGCGTGGCCCTGCTGCCCGCAGCGGCCCCCGCCGCCACGGGCGATGCCCCGCCCCCCGCCGAGAAGCCCGCCCGGGGCAAGAAGGCCGAGAAGGCCGAAGAGGCCTGAAATCCAGCCCAGCGCTTGGCAGGCAAGCGCAGGCAGCTATCAAGCCAATAGCACATGGGTTTCGCCCGGCTCTCGCTCAAGGCCCGTGCGCTGCGCCTGCTGGCGCAGCGCGAGCACTCGCGTAGCGAACTGCAGGCCAAGCTTGCGCGCCACGTGGAGGAAGGCGAAGACCTTCCCGCGCTGCTGGACGCGCTGGAGGCGCAGGGCTTCGTCAGCGCGCAGCGCGTGGCCGAATCCGTGGTGCACCAGCGCGCCGCGCGCTTCGGCGCCCGGCGCGTGGCGCAGGAGCTGCGGGCCAAGGGCCTGGATGAAGACCTCGTGCGCGCCACGGCGGCGCAGTTGGCCGGCACCGAGCTGGAACGCGCCCGCGCCGTGTGGTGCCAGCGCTTCGGGAGCGCACCGCCACCCGCCACACCCCAGGAGCGCGCGCGCCAGATGCGCTTTCTGGCCGCGCGCGGGTTCGCAGCCGAGGTGGTGTGCCGAGTGGTGCGCGGCGGCGATGAAGAATTCGAATGAAATCAGGCTCTAGCGCTTATACAAAAAGCGTTAGCAGCTCTTATTTCAAGAGCGTCTATCCCAGCAATCTTTCCGGATTGGCGTCCAGCTTGGTCAGCGCGTCGCGTGTGGCCCGCAGCGTGAGGCTTTCCTCCTCCTGCGCCACCAGCAGGCCGGCCTGCAGGTAGGCGCCCAGGCGCCGCAGCTGGATCAGGTAGCTGCTGCCGTCCATGGCGGCGAACAGGTGCAGCTGCTTGCGCTCGCTGTGCCAGACATACTGCACCTGGGCCGAGGCGCCGCTGTGGTCCAGCGTGAACCACGTGCCGCGCGGCAGTTCCTGCGCCCAGGCCACCATCTCCTCCTGCACGGGCGCGCCATTGTCGGCGATCACGTGGATGGACGAGGCGTCGATGCCCAGCAGCATCTCGATGTTGTCGGCGTTCAGGGGCATGTCGCCCATGGCCTCGTCGCCGATGTAGTCCTCCAGGTTCGCCAGGCGCCGGGCCATGGCGTCGATGTGGGCTTGCGGGATGGCAGCGGTCTTGGAGAGGAAGGCATCGGCCAGCGTGTCGGTCAGACCCTTGATCAGCACGTCCTGCTCCTGGCCCGCCACGCCAATCAGCGCCAGGCCCTGGCGCAGGCTCTGCAGCAGCGCCGGCAGGCTCTGGATGACCTGGGCGCGGTCGGCGCGGTTGGGCTTGGCGCTGGCAGCCCACACCAGGTCGGCCGCGGCGCGCTTGTAGGCCACGGTGTCGGCGTGCTGCGCCCCGTTGCGCACGGCGGACATGGCCAGCACCTCGGCCCAGGTCTTGAAGAGGAATTCGCGGATCTCGTCGCGCACCGGCATGTCCTTGAGCATGGTGCGCATCTCGATCGTGTACTGGATGGCCAACGTTTCCTTCTGCTCCACCTGCTGGGCCACGCTGACGATGCGTGAGGTGCCCTGCTTCTCGGTCAGGAATTTGGCGAGGAATTTCTCGAACTCGCCCAGCACCAGCTCGAACACGCGCCGCCCGGTTTCGGGGTACTGCTCGATCACCTGCACGATGCGGCGGATCTCGGCCTCCAGCGCGCTGCCGTTGATGCTGCTCGCGTCGAAGCCCAGCACGCAGGCGCCCATGCGGTCGATGAGCTGGCGCGCGGGGTGGGTCAGGTTGCTGAAGAATTCGGGCTCGGCCAGCGCCACGCGCAGCACCGGCACCTGCAGCCGCGCCACCCACACGCGCACCGAGGGCGGGATACGGTCCTCGCTCAGAATGCTCTGGAACATCAGCGCCACCACCTCGATGATGGCCTTCTCACTGGCCGTACTGGCCTTCTTCTTGAATTCCGCCGAGCGCTCGCGCACCACGTTGGCCACCTGCACCACGGCCTGCGGGCTGTAGTCCTGCACCAGGGTGGCCATGCCGCTGTAGTAGGTGTCGGCCTGCACGCGGTGGGCCGCCAGCGCGTGCGCCAGCGCGGCGGACGCGGGCGGCGCCTTGACCATGTCGTAGCCGGTGGTCGGCTGGGTAAGCAGGCGGCGCAGCTGCACCATCACGCCCTGGGCGCGCTGGCGCGCCCGCACGAGCGGGTTGCCGAAGGCCATGCCTGGGCGCGCACCCGGCAGGGGGGCATGGAAGCCCGTGGGCGGTGCCACCATCGTGGGCTGGAACGCGGCCTGGCGCGCCATGGCCTCGCGCGACTGCTGCAGCGCCTGCGAGGCGAGCCCCGCCGGCTCGGGGGCGCCAGTGGAAGGGCCCTTCGCGGCCAGCGCACCCGACCCGCTGCCCGGGCCTGTGGCGGCGGGGCGGCGCACGCGCGCGCGCAGGTCGTCGGACGCCGCCACCCCGTGTTCGTCGTACAGCTTGACCAGCCCCTGGTAGTGCCCCAGCGCCAGCACCGCCAGCTCGCGCTGCAGCGGATCGAGCACGAACTGCAGGTCGCTGCGCTGCAGGCCCGTCTCCAGCCACTGCTCCACCAGCCGCAGGCAGAGGGTTTCAGGGCGCAGGATGTCGCGGCTGTCGAGCTCGTGGCCTTCCAGGTGCTCGGTGCGCTTGCGCGCCTCGTCGAAGGGGTTGCCCACGTGCTCCAGCACGGTGAGCGCCATGCGCGAGGCGAGGATCTTGTTCTCGACCACGTCGTCGCTGAGCAGTTCCAGCCCGCCCGAAGCCAGCGCGCCGCGCGAGGTGGTGGTGGGCGGCGCCAGGTTCTCGCGCCAGGCGCGGCCGGTGCGCTCCACCCAGCCCTTGTGGTGGGCCTGGTAGCTCATCCAGGCATCGCGGCGCAGTTGCATGTCGCGCTGCGTGCCCGGCTGGCCCATGAGCTCGGTCAAAAAATCCTGGATCTTCTTGTCCAGCGCCGGCAGGCTGGCGCACAGGCCGTCCACGAACCGCTGGCGCGCCAAGTGGGCAAGCCGCCGGTGGGCAAGGGGGGAAGGCTGGGGATCCATGGGACCTCGATATTAGCCGCAGCCCGTATGCAGCGGCGCATCCGCCGCCCGCGTGTTTACACCACCGCGCCGGCGTTCGGATCGCCCGGATCGCCTTCCTTGCGCGTGCCGGTCTTGACCAGGTCTTCGCGCTTGACGCCCAGCCACATGGCAATGGCCGCGGCCACGAACACCGAGGAGTAGATGCCGAACAGGATGCCGATGGTCAGCGCCAGCGCGAAGTAGTGCAGGCTGGGGCCGCCGAAGAAGAACATCGACAGCACCATGGCCTCGGTCGAGGCGTGGGTGATGATGGTGCGGCTCATGGTCGAGGTGATGGCGTGGTCGATCACCTCGGGCGTGGAGAGCTTGCGGAATTTGCGGAAGGCCTCGCGGATCCGGTCGAAGATCACCACCGATTCGTTGACCGAGTAGCCCAGCACGGCCAGCACGCCGGCCAGCACCGACAGCGAGAACTCCCACTGGAAGAACGCGAAGAAGCCCAGGATGATGACCACGTCGTGCAGGTTGGCGATCACCGCCGCCACGCCGAACTTCCACTCGAAGCGGAAGGCCAGGTAGACCACGATGCCCAGCACCACCATGCCCAGCGCCATCAGGCCGCCGTGCACCAGCTCCTCGCCGACCTGCGGGCCGACGAATTCGGTGCGCCGCAGCGCCACTTCGGGGTCGGCGGCCTTGAGCGCAGTCAGCACCTGCTCGCTCTGCTGGGCCGAGGTCACGCCCTTCTGCACGGGCAGGCGGATCATCACGTCGCGCGAGGTGCCGAAGTTCTGCACCGTCACGTCGGCGTAGCCCAGGGACGAGACCGTGTCGCGCACCTTGCCGATGTCGGCGGTCTGGGTGTAGGCGACTTCCATCACGGTGCCGCCCGTGAATTCGACCGACAGATGCAGCCCCCGCGTGACGAGGAAGAACACGGCCAGCGCGAAGGTGATGAAGGAGATCGCGTTGAGGACCAACGCGTACTTCATGAAGGGAATGTCCTTGCGGATGCGGAAGAATTCCATGACCGTCTTTCCTTACTGAGCCTTGCCGGCCACGGAGCGCATTTCGGATGCGTCCTCGGGCTTCCACACCTGTCCGATGGACACGCTCTTGAGCTTCTTCTTGCGGCCGTACCAGAGGTTGACCAGGCCACGCGAGAAGAACACGGCCGAGAACATGCTGGTCAGGATGCCGATGCAGTGCACCACCGCGAAGCCGCGCACCGGGCCCGAGCCGAAGGCCAGCAGCGCCAGGCCCGCGATGAGGGTGGTGACGTTGGAGTCCAGGATGGTGGCCCAGGCGCGCTCATAGCCTGCCGCGATGGCCGCCTGCGGCGAGGCGCCGCCGCGCAGCTCCTCGCGGATGCGCTCGTTGATCAGCACGTTGGAGTCGATGGCCACGCCCAGCGCCAGCGCCATGGCGGCGATGCCGGGCAGCGTCAGCGTGGCCTGCAGCATCGACAGGATGGCGATGAGCAGCAGCACGTTCACGCCCAGCGCCACGGTGGAGAACACGCCGAACAGCATGTAATACACGCACATGAAGGCCGCGATGGCCGCCATGCCCCAGACCACGGAGTGGATGCCGCGCTCGATGTTGTCGGCGCCCAGGCTGGGGCCGATGGTGTATTCCTCGATGATCTCCATGGGCGCGGCCAGCGAGCCGGCGCGCAGCAGCAGGGCCGTGTCGTTGGCTTCCATGGTGGTCATGCGGCCGGAGATCTGCACGCGGCCGCCGCCGATCTCGGAGCGGATCACGGGCGCGGTGACCACCTCGCCCTTGCCCTTCTCGAACAGCACGATGGCCATGCGCTTGCCCACGTTGTCGCGCGTGATGTCCTTGAAGATGCGCGAGCCCTTGGCGTCCAGCGTCAGGTTGACGGTGGGCTCCTGCGTCTGGCCGTCGAAGCCGGGCTGGGCGTCGGTGAGGTTCTCGCCGGTCAGCACGACCTGCTTCTTGACGATCACGGCCTGGCCGTTGCGGTCCAGGTACTTCTCGGAGCCGAACGGCACGGGGCCGCTGCCCATCTCGGCGGCGCGGGCCTCGGTGCCCTCGTCCACCATGCGCACTTCCAGCGTGGCGGTGCGGCCCAGGATGTCCTTGGCCTTGGCCGTGTCCTGCACGCCGGGGAGTTGCACGACGATGCGGTCCAGGCCCTGCTGCTGGATCACGGGCTCGGCCACGCCGAGTTCGTTGATCCGGTTGTGCAGCGTGGTGATGTTCTGCTTGAGCGCCTGCTCCTGCACCTTGCGCAGCGCCTCGGGCTTTATGGAGGCGCGCAGGCGCATGCCGTCGCCGTCGGGGCTGCTCGTAGCCTGCAGGTCGGGGAACTGGTCGGCGATCAGGTTGCGCGCGGCGGTGAGCATGGCCTCGTCGCGCACGCGGATGTCCACCGCCTGCCCGTCGCGGCCGATGCCGCCGTGGCGGATGTTCTTCTCGCGCAGCGCGGTGCGCAGGTCGCCCGCGTACGACTCGGCCTTCTTGGTGAGGGCCGCCTGCATGTCCACCTGCAGCATGAAGTGCACGCCGCCGCGCAGGTCCAGGCCCAGGTACATGGGACGCGCATGCAGCGCGGTGAGCCAGTCGGGCGAGCGCGACACGAGGTTGAGCGCGACGATGTAGGGCGGGTCGGACGGGTCCGGAATCAGCGCCTTCTCGATCGCGTCCTTGGCCTTGAGCTGGGTGTCGGGCGTGTCGAAGCGCGCGCGCACGGAGTTGCCGTCGAACACCACCGAGTCCGACACCACGCCCGCGCCCTGCAGCGCTTCCTCGACGCGCTTTTGCACCGCGGTGTCGACCTTGATCGTGGCCTTGGCGGACGACACCTGCACGGCAGGCGCCTCGCCGAAGAAATTGGGCAGGGTGTACAGGGCCCCGATGAGCAACACGATCACCAGGATCGCGTATTTCCAGACCGGATAACGGTTCATGTTCGCGTTTCTTTTTCAAAGGCGCGCCCCAGGCAGGGGCCGCCGTGCAAGGGCCGCCCCGCAGCACTGGCGGCGTCCCCCTTCCCGCGCACAGCGCGAGAGAAGGGGAAGCGGCGCAGCCGCTCAGGGGGTTGTGCCTCACTTCACCGTGCCCTTGGGCAGCACCTGGGCGACGGCGCTGCGCTGCACTTGCACTTCCACGCCGTTGGCGATCTCCAGGTGCAGGTAGCCTTCGGACAGGCGCGTCACGGTGCCCAGGATGCCGCCGGCGGTGGCCACTTCGTCGCCCTTGGCCAGGGCTTCGATCATGGCGCGGTGCTCCTTCTGGCGCTTCATCTGGGGACGGATCATGATGAAGTACAGCACCACGAACATCAGCACCAGCGGGAGCATGCCGGTGAGCGAGGCCATCATGCCGCCCTCGGCGGCAGCGGCGGGAGCGGTCTGTGCAAAGGCAGGGGAAATCAACACGGGAAGGACTCCACGAAGAGGTGGGAATAGGAATATCCGCCAGGGGCACCGGGGCCTGCGGGCGGCGAGCCGGCCATTGTATGCGGCGGGCCGGCGGACGGGCCTGCTCCGGCGCTGCGCGCACCCATGGAGTGGGTGGTGCGGCACAGGGAACAAAAAAGCCTTGGAGCGCTTGCCCCACAAGCGCAAAAAGCTACTTAAACAATAGCAAAAAAGCCCCGTACCATGGCCGGTTAATGGTCACGGCGCGCACGGACATCATCGGCCTGGGCCTACGCCCGTCCCGTGCAGGCACTTCTAGGATAGGACACCGCATCCGCCGCAAGGGCGCCCCGCGCCGCCCTGCCTTCTCCCTCCTCCCGACACCGCTTTCCGAGAAAGGAGCCCTTCCCCATGGATTTCGCATCGGCATCCGCCTGGCTTCGCGCCGAGACGTTCTGGGGCATGCCCGCCGCGGGCGTGCTGGTGGCCCTCGCCGCGGCCGCGGGCACCTGCATCGTGCTGACGCTGCTGCTGCGCTGGGCCATCGCCCGCACCCGCCGGCATACCGACACCCGCAGCCCCGGCGGCCCCGGCAGCCTGCTTGCCCAGGTGCTGGCGGGCACCAGCCACCTGCTCATCCTCCTTGCGGCGCTGCTCGTGGGCGCAGGCATGCTGGACCTGCCCGGGCGCTGGCACGACCGCGTGGGCCAGCTCTGGTTCCTGGCGGTGGCGGTGCAGATCGGCCTGTGGGGCACGCGGGCCACGGCCATCGCCGTGGAGCGCTACCGGCAGCACCACGGGGCGGCGGGCGCAGGGCAGATCAGCGCCTCGGCCACGCTCATGTCCTGGGGGCTGCGCACGGTGCTGTGGGCCACGGTGCTGCTGGCCATCCTCTCCAACCTGGGGGTGAACATCACCGCGTTCATCGCCAGCCTGGGCGTGGGCGGCATCGCGGTGGCGCTGGCGGTGCAGAACGTGCTGGGCGACCTGTTCGCCTCCATGGCGATCGCGGTGGACAAGCCCTTCGAGGTGGGCGACTTCATCGTCGTGGGCAACATCGCCGGCTCGGTGCAGCAGGTGGGCGTGAAGACCACGCGCATCCGCGCGCTGAGCGGCGAGCAGGTGGTGATGAGCAACACCGACCTGCTCAAGCAGACCATCAACAACTACCGCTACATGCGCGAGCGGCGCATCGTCTTCAGCTTCGGGATCGCGCAGGACGCCACGCCCGAGCAGGCCGAGGCCGTGGCCCAGGCCATGCGCGCCATCATCGAGGCCGAGCCGCAGCTGCGCTTCGACCGAGCGCACTTCAAGGGCTTCGGCGCGAGCTCGCTCGACTACGAAGTGGTCTACATCGTGCAGGACCCGGGCTACAACCTCTACATGGACCTGCAGCAGCGCATCAATCTCGCGCTCTTGCGCCAGCTGCAGGCACTGGGCGTGCGCCTGGCGGTGCCGGTGAACCGCGTGCTGGTGGCCGGCCCGCCCGGCGCACCAGACGAGGACGCCCCGGCGGGCGTCAGCCCTCAGGCCGCCTGACGGGTGGCGGGGGCGCGCCAGCGGTCCATCAGCGCGAACCACTTCTTGCGGGCGGCCTGGAGGTGGCGCTCCTTCACGTGGCCGTAGCCGCGGATTTCCTCGGGGATGCGCGCGACCTCCACGGCCAGCGCCAGCCGGTCGGCTGAGAGGCCCGCCAGCAGTTCGTCGATGCTTGCGCGGTATTCCTGGATCAGCGCGCGCTCGGTCTTGCGCTCCTCGGTGCGGCCAAAGGGGTCGAGCGCGGTGCCGCGCAGGCCTTTGAGCTTGGCTAGCATGCCCATGGCGCGGCGCATCCAGGGGCCGTAGCTCTTCTTGACGAGATGCCCCTCGCCGTCGTGCCTGGCGAACGTGGGCGGGGCCAGGTGGTGCACGATGCGCCAGTCGCCCTCGAACATGCCTTCGAGGCGCCGGGTGAAGGCCGGGTCGGTGTGCAGGCGCGCTACCTCGTACTCGTCCTTGTAGGCCATGAGCTTGAACAGGTAGCGCGCCACGGCCTCGGTCAGCCGCGTGCCCTGGCCCAGCGGCGTTTCGGCCGCCTGCACCTTGTCCACGAAAGCCCGGTACTCGGCGGCATAGGCGGCGTTCTGGTAGTCGGTGAGGAATTCCACGCGCTTGGCCACCATCTCGGCCAGGCCGGGCTTCTTGACGAACTGGATCACCTGCGCGGCCTGGCCTTGGGCGGCCCCGTATAGCGCCTGCACGGCAGCAAGGTCGTGCGCGCAGCGGCGACCCCACTCGAACGCCGCCTTGTTGTTCTCCACCTGCACGCCGTTGAGCTCCATGGCGCGCATGAGCGCGGCGTGCGACAGGGGCACGCGCCCTTTCTGCCATGCGTAGCCCAGGATCAGCGGGTTGGTGTAGATACTGTCGCCCAGCAGCTGGGAGGCGGCCTGCTCGGCGTCGAACACGCCCAGCAGCTCGCGGCCCACGGCCTGGGCGATGGCGGCCTCGCAGCCGTCGGCGGGGAACTGCCAGTTGGGGTTGTGCACGAAGGCGGCCGCGGGCGTGCCGTGCACGTTGAGCGCCACGAAGGTGCGCCCCGGCTGCATGGCGGCCAGCGTGGCCTTGTTGGCGGCGACGATGGGGTCGCAACCGATCACCAGGTCGGCCTTGGCCGTGTCCACCTTGGTGGTGTGGATGGCCTCGGGCCGGTTGGCGATCTGCACGTGGCTCCAGGTGGAACCGCCCTTTTGCGCGAGGCCGGCCGCGTCCTGCGTGACCACGCCCTTGCCTTCGAGGTGCGCGGCCATGCCGAGCAGCGAGCCGATGGTGATGACCCCCGTACCGCCCACGCCGGCCACGACGATGCCCCAGGCCTCCTCGGCCACCGGCAGCACCGGCTCGGGAATGGGCGGCAGCGCGGCAAGGTCGCCCTTCTTTTCCTTCCTGGGCTTCTTGAGCTGGCCGCCCTCGATGGTGACGAAGCTCGGGCAGAAGCCCTTCACGCAGGAATAGTCCTTGTTGCAGGTGCTCTGGTTGATGCGGCGCTTGCGGCCGAACTCCGTCTCCACGGGCTCCACGGACAGGCAGTTGGACTGCACCGAGCAGTCGCCGCAGCCCTCGCAGACCAGCTCGTTGATGACCACGGTCTTGGCGGGCGTGGCGAGCGTGCCGCGCTTCCTGCGGCGGCGCTTCTCAGTGGCGCAGGTCTGGTCGTAGATGATGGCCGTGCAGCCGGCGATCTCGCGGAATTCGCGCTGGATGCGGTCCAGCTCGTCGCGGTGGAAGACCTCGATGCCGGGCGGCAGGTCGTTGAGCAGCTCGGGGTGGCCGGCGCGCGCCGCACCCACGGCGTGCGTGCGGCCCTGGTACTTGGCCGGGTCGTCGGTCACCACCACGAGTTTGGCCACGCCCTCGGCGCGCAGGCTGTGCGCGATCTGCGCGACCGAGTGGCCCTCGGGCCGCTCGCCCACCTGCTGGCCGCCGGTCATCGCCACGGCGTCGTTGTAGAGGATCTTGTAGGTGATGTTGGCGCCCGAGGCGATGCTCTGGCGGATGGCCAGCAGGCCGCTGTGGAAGTAGGTGCCGTCGCCCAGGTTGGCGAACACGTGCTTGTCCTTGGTGAACGGCGCCTGGCCCACCCAGGTCACGCCCTCGCCGCCCATCTGCGTGAAGGTGCTGGTCTTGCGGTCGGGCATCCAGTTGGCCATGTAGTGGCAGCCGATGCCGGCCACGGCGCGCGAGCCTTCGGGCACGCGCGTGCTGGTGTTGTGCGGGCAGCCGCTGCAAAACCAGGGCATGCGCTCGCCCGTGTCGATGGTCGTGGCGGCCAGGCCGCGCTCGCGCGCCTCGACGACCGAAATGCGCTCGTCCATGCGCGCCACGATGTCTGCAGGCACGCCCAGCTTCTTGAGGCGCTTGGCGATGGCCTTGGCGATGATGGCCGGCGTCAGGTCGGCCTTGGGGCGCAGCAGCCAGTTCTGGCTGGGGTTGGGCATGCTCCACTCGCCGCCGGTGTTGTCGCCCTCGATCTCGTCGAACTTGCCCAGCACGTTGGGGCGCACGTCGGGGCGCCAGTTGTAAAGCTCTTCCTTGATCTGGTATTCGATGACCTGGCGCTTTTCCTCCACCACCAGGATTTCCTGCAGCCCCCGCGCGAAGTCGCGCGTGATGGTGGCCTCCAGCGGCCAGACCACGTTGACCTTGTGCACGCGGATGCCGAGCTGGCGGCAGGTCTCGTCGTCCAGGCCCAGGTCCACCAGCGCCTGGCGCGTGTCGTTGTACGCCTTGCCGCTGGCGATGATGCCGAAGCGGTCGTGCGGGCCCTGGATCACGTTGTAGTTGAGCTTGTTGGCACGCACGTAGGCCAGGGCGGCGTACCACTTGTAGTCCATCAGGCGCGCCTCCTGCTCCAGCGGCGCGTCGGGCCAGCGGATGTGCAGGCCGCCCGGGGGCATCACGAAGTCCTCGGGCAGGACGATGTTCACGCGGTCGGGGTCCACCGAGATGCTGGCGGACGACTCCACCACCTCCTGGATGGTCTTGAGCCCCGACCACAGGCCCGAGAAGCGGCTCATGGCGAACGCGTGCAGGCCCATGTCCAGGATGTCCTGCACGCTGCTCGGGAAGAACACCGGCAGGCCGCAAGCCTTGAAAATGTGGTCGCTCTGGTGCGCGGCCGTGCTGCTCTTGCTGATGTGGTCGTCGCCCGCCACGGCGATCACGCCGCCGTGCCGGGCCGTGCCCGCCATGTTGGCGTGCTTGAACACGTCCGAGCAGCGGTCCACGCCCGGCCCCTTGCCGTACCAGATGCCGAAGACGCCGTCGTACTTCTTCGACTCGGGGTAGATGTCGAGCTGCTGCGTGCCCCACACCGCCGTGGCGGCCAGCTCCTCGTTCACGCCGGGCTGGAAGACGATGTTCTGCGCCGCCAGGTGCTTGCGCGCGCTCCACAGCGACTGGTCGTAGCCGCCCAGCGGCGAGCCCCGGTAGCCGCTGATGAAGCCCGCCGTGTTCAGCCCCGCGGCCGCGTCGCGCTGGCGCTGCAGCATGGGCAGGCGTACCAGGGCCTGCACGCCGCTCATGAAGGCGCGGCCCGCGCCCAGGGTGTATTTGTCGTCGAGCGTGACGGTTTCGAGCGCGCGGCGAACGTGATCGGGCAGCGGGGCGTTCATGGTTTTTGTCTCCGTGGGGTGCAGGTCCGCAGCCTCTTGGGCGCGGCATCTTCGCGGCGCCGGTGGGCACCGCTTGTAAAGAGTGCAGTGTATGTGCGCGATTCGGATAAGTGTTTGCTTTTTTTGCCGAGTTAACCCTGATGCAAGAAAGATCCTTTCCCAAAAGAATGCACAAATGGAAAATCTTGACCGTTACGACCTCGCCATCCTCCGCGAGCTGCAGGCCGAGGCCCGCCTGACCAACGCCGAGCTGGCGCAGCGCGTGGGCCTGTCGGCCGCGCCGTGCTGGCGCCGCGTGCGCGCGCTGGAGGAAGCCGGCTTCATCCTTGGCTACCACGCCGAAATCAACCGCCACAAGATCGGCCTGGGCGTACTGGCCTTCGTGCGGCTGGACGCCGAGCGCAGCACCGGCGACCTGACGCGCGCCATGGAGCAGGCCATCGCCAAGATCCCCGAGGTCGTCTCCTGCCACTACATCAGCGGCACCGGCACCTTCGAGCTGCAGGTGGTGGCGCCCGACCTGGACAGCTTCTCGCAGTTCGCACGCAACGTGCTGCTGAACCTGCCCAACGTGAAGGACATGCACACCAGCTTCTCGCTGGGCGAGGTCAAGGCCGGCGGCGCGCTGCCGCTGGCGCACCTGACGCCTGCGCGTGCCAGCGGGCGCGGCTAGCGCGCTGCGGTTTCCATAGCTGCCCGCGCTTGCCCCCTGGGCGCCGGGCGGCTTTTTCCTGCGATATCCGAGGGCTGCCAGGGGGCGGCCCGGCCCGCGGTGGCGGGCGCCCGGCATCCCCGCCACAATCGCAGTCACATGCCGCCACAGCCCACCCCCGACAGCGGTCCCGCGCCAGCGCAGCCGTCCCCCGAAGCCGCCCGCACATCCGCCAGCGCGGATGCCGCCGAAGCCGCCGCCTCCGCCGGCCTGGAGCACAGCGCCGCGCAGCGCGCGCCCTCCTCGCCCTTCGCGCCGCTCTCCGTCCCCGCCTTCCGCATGCTCTGGCTCACCTGGCTCGCGGCCAACACCTGCATGTGGATGAACGACGTGGCCACGGCCTGGCTGATGACCACGCTGACCAGCTCGCCCGCGCTGGTGGCACTGGTGCAGACGGCCTCCACGCTGCCCGTGTTCCTGCTGGGCCTGCCCAGCGGGGCGCTGGCCGACATCCTGGACCGGCGGCGCTACTTCATGGCCACGCAGTTCTGGGTGGCCGCCGTGGCCGTGGTGCTGTGCGGGGCCATCCTCTGGGGCGGGCTCAACGCCTACATGCTGCTGGCGCTCACCTTCGCCAACGGCATCGGCCTGGCGATGCGCTGGCCGGTGTTCGCGGCCATCGTGCCCGAGCTGGTGGGGCGCCACCAGCTGCCGGCGGCGCTGGCGCTCAACGGCGTGGCGATGAACGCCTCGCGCATCATCGGGCCGCTGGTGGCCGGCGCCATCATCGCCGGCGCGGGCAGCGCCTGGGTGTTCGTGCTCAACGCCGTGCTCTCGCTCATCGCGGGCTTCACCATCATGCGCTGGCGGCGCACGCCCACGCCCAACCCGCTGGGGCGCGAGCGCCTGACCAGCGCCATGCGCGTAGGCCTGCAGTTCGTGCGCGAGTCGCCGCGCATGCGCGCCGTGCTCTGGCGCATCTCCATCTTCTTCCTGCACGCCACGGCCCTGCTGGCGCTGCTGCCGCTGGTGGCGCGCGACCTGGAGGGCGGCGGCGCGGGCACCTTCACGCTGCTGCTGGCCAGCATGGGCGCGGGCGCGATCGGCGCGGCCATGTTCCTGCCGCGCCTGCGCCAGATGATGGCCATGGACGCGCTGGTGGCGCGCGGCACGCTGGCGCAGGCGGTGGGCACGGCGCTGGTGGCCTTCGCGCCCACGGTCTACGTGGCCGTGCCCGCCATGGTGCTGGCCGGCGCGGCGTGGATCACCACGGCCAACTCGCTCACCGTCTCGGCCCAGCTCGCGCTGCCCAACTGGGTGCGCGCACGGGGCATGTCCATCTACCAGATGTGCATCATGGGTGCCACGGCCGCGGGCGCGGCGCTGTGGGGCCAGGTGGCGGCGCTGACCAGCGTGCACATGAGCCTGGCCGTGGCCTCGGTCACCGGCGTGGCGGTGATGGCGGTGGTGCAGCGCCTGGTGCGCGACCGCCACGGCGACGAGGACCTGAGCCCCTCGCGCGCCTTCAAGATGCCCCAGGCCGACACGACGCCCCAGGCAGGCCTGCGGCTGGTGACCAGCATCGAGTACTTCATCAACCCCGCACGCGCGGCCGAGTTCCGCGCCGTGATGCAGGAGAGCCGCCGCGCGCGCATCCGCCAGGGCGCGCTGAGCTGGGAGCTGCAGCACGACATCGCCGATCCGCGCCGCTACGTGGAGCGCATCGTGGACGAGTCGTGGACCGAGCACCTGCGCCGCTTCGACCGCGTCACCACCTCGGACGTGGCGCTGCGCGACCGCAAGTTCGCCTTCCACGTGGGCGACGCACCACCGGTGGTGTCGCGCTACGTGGTGGAAGGCGAATGAGGCGCTCCTGAAAAAGGAGCTGCTTGCGCTTGCCAACAGCCATTTCCAGCCTATTTCCTTATGGAAACGGCTGGCAGCAAGCGCAACCAGCTATTCTTTCGGTAGCGCCATGCGCACGATGCGCGCCGGGCAGTTGGCATAGGCCTGGGCCACGCGCAGCTGCATGAGCCGGTGGCCCGGCGGGCTGCGAAAGCCCGGCAGCACCGCGTCATCCACCACGTCCAGATCGCCGTTGACGCGCAGGCGCGCGCCGCGCGCGAAGTCCACGAAGACGAGGCCCGCCGCCCCGCCCGCGCCAGCCAGCAGCCGCGCATCGCGCTCCGTGTCGGCCAGGAAGTGGAAGGTTCGAGCGTCGCCGAAGGCCAGCAGCGGGTAGATGCCCTGCGGCGTCTCCACGCGCGGCAGCACCTGGGACCAGAGCGCGCCCGAGGGCTCGCGCACGGTGATGAAGCAGAACGCCTGCGCGTCCATGAAGCGCGCCTGGCCCGCGCTCAGCTGCGGGGCGATGGTGCCCTGCATCTCGCGCGCGAGCTCTTCCACGCCGAAGCGGCGGTGTGCCTCGCGCTCGCCCGCGTGGAACACGGCCTCGGTGCCGTTCACGATGCGCATGGCGGCTCCTTCCACACGAGGCGCGGCAGCCCGGGCTCGTCCCGCTCGCTCACCAGCTCCACGCACACGGCCACGCTGCGCGGCGCGCCAGGCCAGTCGGGCAGCGCCCCGCCGATGCGCGCGCGGCCCTGCAGCAGCACGCTGCGGCGCGCGTCGAAGTCCACGAACAGCAGCGCGATGGCATCGCATTCGATCAGGTTGCCCAGCGTGTTGAACAGGTTGTTGCCGGGGTAGTCGGGGAAGACCACCTCGGCCCCCTGCACGCGCAGCAGCGGCCCGTCGCCCTGGCCGCGGTACGAGCAGTCGCATGCGCCCGCCGCGCTGGCCGAGCCGACGAGGAAGAACGCCCGCGCCTCCAGCCAGGGCTGGAGGACGACTAGGCGTGCGGCCTCCCCTGTCAGAAGAACCCCATCGCCTTGGGGCTGTAGCTCACCAGCAGGTTCTTGGTCTGCTGGTAGTTGGACAAGGCCATCTTGTGGTTCTCGCGCCCGATGCCCGACCGCTTGTAGCCGCCGAACGCCGCGTGCGCAGGATAGAGGTGGTAGCAGTTGGTCCACACGCGCCCGGCCTTGATGGCGCGGCCCATCTGGTAGGCCTGCGTGCCGTTGCGCGTCCACACGCCCGCGCCCAGGCCGTACATGGTGTCGTTGGCGATGGCGATGGCCTCCTCCACGGTCTTGAAGGTGGTCACCGAAGCCACGGGGCCGAAGATTTCTTCCTGGAACACCCGCATCTGGTTGTTGCCGAACAACAGCGTGGGCTTGACGAAGAAGCCGTCGTCCATCTCCTGGCCGGGGCGGTTGCGCTCGCCGCCGGTCAGGCACTGCGCGCCTTCCTCCTGGCCCAGGCTGATGTAGCCCAGGATGCGCTCCATCTGCTGCTGCGAGACCTGCGCGCCGATCATGGTGCTCTTGTCCAGCGGGTGGCCCTGCTTCATGGCCTGCACGCGCTTGACGGCACGCTCGATGAAGCGCTCGTAGACCGACTCCTGGATCAGCATGCGCGAGGGGCAGGTGCAGACCTCGCCCTGATTGAGCGCGAACATGGAGAAGCCCTCCATGGCCTTGTCCAGGAAGTCGTCGTCCGCGTCCATCACGTCGGCGAAGAAGATGTTGGGACTCTTGCCGCCCAGCTCGATGGTGGAGGGGATCAGGCTGTCGGCCGCCGCGCGCAGGATGCGCTGGCCCACGGCGGTGGAGCCGGTGAAGGCGATCTTCGTGATGCGCGGGCTGGTGGCCAGGGCCTCGCCCGCCTCCTTGCCGTAGCCGTTGACCACGTTGATGACGCCTGCCGGCAGCAGGTCGCCGATCAGCTCCATGAGCACCATGATCGAGGCAGGCGTCTGCTCGGCGGGCTTGAGCACCACGCAGCAGCCGGCGGCCAGCGCGGGCGGCAGCTTCCACGCGGCCATCAGCAGCGGGAAGTTCCACGGGATGATCTGGCCGACCACGCCGATGGGCTCGTGGAAGTGGTAGGCCACGGTGTGCTCGTCGATCTCGGAGATGCCGCCTTCCTGCGCGCGGATGCAGCCCGCGAAGTAGCGGAAGTGGTCGATGGCCAGCGGGATGTCGGCCGCCATGGTCTCGCGCAGCGGCTTGCCGTTGTCGATGGTCTCGGCGATCGCCAGCAGCTCCAGGTTCTGCTCCATGCGGTCGGCGATGCGCAGCAGGATGTTGGAACGCTCGGCCACCGGCGTCTTGGCCCACTTGTCCTGCGCAGCGTGGGCGGCGTCCAGCGCCAGGTTCACGTCTTCGGCGTCCGACTGCGCCACGCGGCAGAACGGCTTGCCGGTGATGGGCGAGACGTTGTCGAAATACCGGCCCGCCAGCGGCGCGACCCACTTGCCGCCGATGAAGTTGTCGTACTGCTGTTTGTAGGGGTAGGCGATGTCGAGGTTGAAGCGCTTGAGTTCGAACATGTCCATGGTCTTGTCTCCTTGTCGTTGCGGCCTGGCACCGCGCCGGCCGCCAGTGCTGACGCAAGGCGCATGCCAGTGCGCCCCCGCGCCTGCGGCCGCCGCGCGCTGTCACAGCCGCTGCGCCAGGCTGTGACAACACGGTGTTGCAGACTGCGACAGCCCCCGTTCCTATAATTTCCCGCAGTGCCCGCCAGAGGCCAGGAGACAAGCATGCGTGGAGCTTTTGACCCCCTGCAACAGGCCCGCCGCCAATTGGTGGAGTGCGGCACTGTGGCCTCCGGCGCGCTGGGCGAGCGGCTCACGCGCTCATGGCAGCGCAGCCTGCACGCCGGCCTGCAGCCGCTCTCGCGCGGCCCGGCGCCCGAGCCCATTGAAGGTCCCGCCTTCCACCGCGTGCTGCAGCGCAACGAACAGCTGCTGGCCTATGCGCGGCCGGTCATGGACTACCTCTACGGCCAGATCCAGGGCAGCCACTGCATGCTGGTGCTGGCCGACGCGCACAGCACCCTGCTGCACACCCTGGGCGACGACGCCTTCCTCGACAAGGCCCAGCGCGTGGCGCTGCGCCGCGGCGCGTCCTGGGACGAGCGCGAGCGCGGCACCAACGCCATCGGCACCGCCGTGGCCGAGCGCGCCGCGCTGCAGGTGCGCGGCGCCGAGCACTTCCTGGAGCAGAACGGCTTCCTGCACTGCTCGGCCACGCCCATCTTCACCGCCCAGGGCGAGGTGGCCGGTGCCATCGACATCTCGGGCGACCGCTACGCCTCGCAGCGCCATGCGATGGGCCTGGTGCACGGCGCGGCGCGCATGATCGAGAACAACTGGCTCAAGGCGCGCTACCCGCAGCACCTGCGCCTGCATTTGCACGCGCAGGCCGAGGGGCTGGACACGCCAGCCGAGGGCATCGTGGTGCTGACACACGACGGCGTGCTGGTGGGCGCCAACCCCGAGGGCATGCGGCTGTTGAATCTCGCGCCCGCCGACTTCTCCGCGCTGCGGCTCGAAGGCCGCCTGCAGCAGCGCCTCTCGCGCCTGCTGTCCCTGGCCGGACAGGCGCCGCAGGCGCTGGAGCTGCCCGACGGGCGGCGCCTGCACATGCGCGTGCAGGCGCCCGCCGCCACGGTAGTGGCCTGCGCACCTTCGCGCGCGGCCCCCCGCCCGCCCGGGACGCGCTGGCCGAGCGCGACACCGGCGATGCGCAGTGGCACGCCGCCACGCAGAAGGTGCGCCGCATCCTGGACAAGCCCATCCCCCTGCTGGTCCTGGGCGAATCGGGCGTGGGCAAGGAAGTTTTCGCGCGCGCCTGCCACGACAGCGGGCCGCGCCGGGGCAAGCCCTTCGTGGCCATCAACTGCGCGGCCATCCCCGAATCGCTGATCGAGGCCGAGCTGTTCGGCTACGCGCCCGGCGCCTACACCGGCGCGCAGCGCGGCGGCAGCCCGGGCCGCATCCGCGAGGCCGAGGGCGGCACGCTGTTCCTCGACGAGATCGGCCACATGCCGCTGCTGCTGCAGACCCGCCTGCTGCGCGTGCTGCAGGAGCGCAAGGTCGTGCCGCTGGGCGGAGCCCCCGTGGCGGTGGACTTCGCGCTGATGAGCGCCACCCACCGCCCTTTGGCGCAGGCCGTGGCGGACGGCAGCTTCCGCGGCGATCTGTACTACCGCATCAACGGGTTCAGCGTGCACCTGCCGCCCCTGCGCGAGCGCACCGACTTCGCGGCCCTGGCCGCCGCCATCGTGCGCGAGGCGGCGGGCACCCCGTGCCCTATCGCCCCCGACCTGCTCGCCGCCTTCCAGCGCTACGCCTGGCCGGGCAACCTGCGCCAGCTCACCAGCGCGCTGCACACCGCCTGCGCGCTGCGCGAGCCGCACGAGACCTGCATCGGCTGGCAGCACCTGGCCGACGACCTGCGTCTGGCGCTGCAGGAGCCCGCGCAGCCGCCCCAGGCCGCCGGCATGCTCAAGGAGCTGTCACGCCACGCGCTGCACGCGGCCCTGCGGGACACAGGCGGCAACGTGAGCGCGGCCGCGCGGCGGCTGGGCATCAGCCGGCAAACCATCTACCGCCATCTCCGTTCCGAAGGCTGAGTCAGGCGAAGCTGCGCCGCAGCACGCCCAGCAGCACCGTGCGCAGCAGCGGCGCCAGCGCCTCGGGCGGCGCGCCGGGCCGCAGCGCTGCCTCCAGCGCACCCCAATGGGCGGCCACCGTGCCCGTGACCTCGGCGCGCCAGCGCGCGGCCAGGCGCGGGGCGTCCTCGGGCGGCACGCGGGCCTGGTGCGCGATCACCAGGTAGTGGGTGCAGGCCGCCTCGACCGCATGGCGCTGAACGTCGCCCGCCGCGCTCTTCTTCTGCAGCGTGCGCACGGCCCAGGCCGTGGTGCCGCCCAGCAGCGCCCCCAACGCCGTGCCCGCGCCCAGGGTCAGGCCGCCCAGGCCCACGTCGATCAGTGCGCCCGCCTTGGCGCCCGCAGCGGCCCCGGCGGCGGCGCCTGCCGAGGTGCCGACGGCCAGCGCCGCCGTGCCGTCGCCGCGCGGGGCGGACAGGGCAGCGGGCGCCTCGGGCGCCGCCGGGGGCTGGCCGTGCAGCGCGCGCAGCGCGGTGTCCAGCGTGTGCAGGTGCCGGGCGTAGCCGGCCGGGTCCAGGACGGCGGCGCGCAGATGCCGAGCCAGGGCCTGCAGCGACTGCTCGAACCGCTCCTCATTGCGTGCCTCCCAGGCCGAGCGCAGCCGCTCCAGCACGGCACTGCGCTGGGGCAGCAGGGCGGTGGCGCGCTCGAACAGCACAGGCTCCAGCACCCAGCTTTCGCCCCACGCGGACCAGGGCAGCGCAGCCAGCGGAGCGCCCTGCCAGGCAGCGGGCACGGGCGCGTCGGCTAGGGCGATGACCGCGTCCACCGGCTCGCCCTGCGCGTCGGTGAAGCGCAGCTGGTCCTGCGTGCCCTGCTCGGCATGCGCCGCGACGACGGCGCGCAGCGCCTCGGCCTGCGCGGGGCTGGCGCCGAGCACGCCCAGCACCACGTCGCCGGGCAGGGCGGCGCGCAGCGCGTCGAAGTCCTGCAGGTCGAGGCGCAGGCCGCGCACCAGCCGCGCCTCGCGCCAGCGCGCCCAGGCGGCCAGGGCCAGGCGCGGCAGCACGACGACGAGCAGCAGCAGGCCCACGTACATCCACACCCAGCGGCTGCCGGCCGCGCCCTGCCCTGCGAAGTTCTGCGTGGCCGCGATCTCCTCCAGCGTGAACGGCGCCAGGCCGAACAGCGCGGTGAGCGGCCAGAACAGCACGGCCGCGATGGCGTGCACCTGCGCGGCGTCGAGGAAGGTGCTTTCCCAGCCGAACTGGTAGCGCACGACCAGGCCGCGCAGCAGCAGCGACAGCGCGATGCCCGCGCCCCAGGCCGCCGCGCACAGGTGCAGCACGCGCGCCAGGCGCTGGGCGAACGGCGCAGCGGTGGCGGCGAACCAGCGGCTGTAAAAGTCCGCCGCCACGCGCGCCGCCAGGCCGCGCCGGGCGGGCCGCGCCCAGCGGCGCAGCGCCTGGGGCAGCTCCGGCGCCGCCGGCTTGCGCCAGGCGCGCCACGCCAGCAGCGCGTACGTCGCCAGGTTCCAGGCCAGCACCAGCAGCAGCGGGGGCGAGAGCAGGTCCACGCGGTGGGCGTTGGCGATGCGGTCGGCCGCCAGCCCCAGCAGCAGCGCGCCCACGGGCAGGGCACGGGCCAGCCAGCGCAGGCGCGCGCTGGGCCGGGCCAGGGCGGCGATGGCGGCGTCGCGCGTGCCGGCGCGCTCCACGAGGGCCTGGGCGCGCGCCTGCACCACCTCACCCACCTCCACGCGCGCCACGCCGCGCTGGCGGGCCGCGGCGACGGCCTGGCGCAGGGCTTCATCCAGCTCGGGCGGGCTGACCGCGCCCGCCTGTTCAATGGACTGCGCGAGCAGCACGGTGCGCAGCTCGGATTCGGTCACCGGCAGAGAGGGCAATGCTCCTTCATTCATAGCTGCTGGCGCTTGGTGCATAAGCACTGGAGGCCATTTTGGCTATTGCTTTGGCCACAGCGCCCACAGGCGCAGGTTCTGCTTGAGCCGGCCGGCCAGCTTGCCCGCCTCGGCACCCCAGCCGGCGAAATAGTCCGCGCGCACCGCGCCGACGATGGCGCTGCCCGTGTCCTGCGCCATGACCAGCCGCGCGAGCTGCGCCGTGGGGCCGCTGGAGGCCAGCCACACCGGCGTGCCGTAAGGGATGCTCTGGCGGTCCACCGCGATGGAGCGGCCGGGCGTGAGCGGCACGCCCTGCGCGCCGCGCGGGCCGAAGGCGGCGTCCAGCGCGTCGAGCGGCTCCTCGCGGAAGAAGACGTAGCGCGGGTTGGACCAGAGCATCTCGTTCACCCGCTGCGGGTTGGCGCGCGCCCAGGCGTTGATGCCGGGCCAGGTGGCGTCGCGCACCAGGCCCTGGTCCAGCAGCCACCGGCCCACGCTCTTGTAGGGCTGGTCGTTGGTGCCCGCGAAGGCCACGCGCACCAGGCGCACCGAGCCGTCGGCCTCCTGCACACGTAGGCGGCCCGAGCCCTGGATGTGCAGCACCATGGCCTCCACCGGGTCGCGCACCCAGGCGATGGCGCGGCCGGCCAGGGCGGCCTGCGCCTCGCGCGAGGTCTCGATCTGCTGGCGCGTGTACCAGGGCTTGCGCGTGCCCAGGTCGGCGGGCGGGCGGTAGAGCGGCACCTCGAAGCCGTTGCCGGGCTGGCGCGCGGCCTCCAGGTAGGGCTCGAAGTAGCCGGTGAGCAGGCCCTCGGCGCTGCCCTCCGGCGTTTCGATGCGGTAGGGCTGCAGGCGCCGCTCCATCCAGCCGCGCTGCTCCTCGGGGGTGGCGATAGAGAGCTGGCGCACCTCGCCGCACAGCGGCGCGAACGCGGGCGCGGGGCGCTCGCAGTTGCGCAGCCAGGCGTTCCAGGCCTCGTGCAGCGCGTCCTCCTCCACGCCGGGCAGCTCGCTCCAGGCCACGGGCACCCAGCGGCTCTTGGACTGCGCAAGCGTGCCCGGCACGGCCGTGGGCCCGGCCAGCGGCGGCTGGGCAGCGGGCGTGGGGGGCGCCGCGGGGGCGGGCGCGGGGGCCGGCGGACGGGTGGAGCAGGCTGCCAGGATTCCTACAATCAGCGCCGTTGCAAGCAGGCGCGGCAGGCGCAGGGAGGGCGAATTCATGGGGCTGATTTTGCTTGAAGCGCTGCTGGCGCTGCTGGTGCTGGTGGCCATCGTCTGGTGGACCATGTTCTCGGGCCGCCAGCGCGGCGAGCTGCCGCCCTCCGAGCCCGAGGACAAGGCCGGCAAGAAGGATTGACATTTGTTTGCCGGCCCGCTTGCGGCTGGCACGGCGTCCTACAGACAGAGGCTGCCGGCGGTCGCTACGCTGTGCCCATCATTTCCTTCACTGGACACAAGGAGCCCTCTATGCGCAAACCTCTTCTCATCGGCACGGTCGCCGTGGTCATGCTGGCCACCGGCTGCGCCAACATGTCGGACACGCAACGCCGCACCGCCACCGGCGCCGGCGTGGGCGCCCTGGGCGGCGCGGCCGTGGGTGCCATCGCGGGCGGCCACGCGGGCACGGGCGCCGTGATCGGCGCGGGCGTGGGGGCCCTGGGCTCCTACATCTGGTCGCAGCGCATGGAAAAGCAGAAGCAGGAGATGCAGGCCGCCACCCAGGGCACGGGCGTTTCCGTGTCGCAGACGGCGGACAACCAGCTCAAGCTGGACATTCCCAGCGACATCTCGTTCGCCACCGGCCGCTCGGACATCCAGTCCAACTTCCGCCCCATCCTGGACCGCTTCGCCGACGGGCTGCGCAACAACCCGAACGCCGAGGTACGCATCGTGGGCCACACCGACTCCACGGGCAGCGACGCGATCAACAACCCGCTGTCGATGGACCGCGCCACCAGCACGCGCAACTACCTCACCAGCCAGGGCGTGAGCGGCGCGCGCATCCACGTGGAAGGCCGCGGCTCGCGCGAGCCCATCGCCACCAACGACACCAACGACGGCCGCGCACGCAACCGCCGCGTGGAGATCTACGTGGGCGAGCGCACGCAGGGCTGATTTCCCTCCTTGCCTCAAAAACGATAGCTGCCAGCGCTTGCCAGACAGGCGCTGGTAGCTATTTTCATTCCAAGGCTATTGCGGGGCCGTTCGCAGCAGGTTGGCCAGTTCCACGGCGGACTTGACCTGCATCTTGTCGAACACGCGCGCGCGGTGCACCTCCACCGTGCGCACGCTGATGTCGAGCTGGTCGGCGATGAGCTTGTTGGGCAGGCCCTCGACGACGAGGCGCATCACGTCGCGCTCGCGGTCGGTGAGTTCGGCCAGGCGGTCCTGCAACTCGTGCCGCGCGCGGCTGGCCTCCAGGTGCTGGGCCGACAGCTCCAGCGCCGCCTGCACGCGGTCCACGAGCTGGTTGTCGGAAAAGGGTTTCTCGCAGAAGTCGAACGCGCCGCGCTTGACGGTGGCCACCGCCGTGGGCACGTCGGCATGGCCGGTGAGGAAGATCACGGGGATGGCGGCGGTGTCGCCCCGCTCGACCATCTTGTCGAACAGCGCCAGGCCGCTCATGCCGGGCATGCGCACGTCCAGCAGCAGGCAGGCGGGCTGGCGCTGGCGGGGGCGCTCCAGCAGCATGAGCTCGAAGGACTCGGCGCTGGAGAACGCCTCGCTGAGCACGCGGCGCGAGCGCAGCAGCCAGGCCAGCGCCTCGCGCACCTCGGCGTCGTCGTCCACGATGTACACGGTGGCGTGGGATGCGGGTTCCATATCGGTTCAGTTCATCAATTTGCGCTCAACACGGTCGGCCGTCTATGCGGCGGGCTACTTCAGGCGAGGGCCACCGTGCAAGGGCCGCCCCGCCGCACGGGTGGCGTCCCCCTTCCAGGGGAAGCGGCGCAGCCGCTCAGGGGGTGGCCGGAAGCGTGAAAGTGAATACCGTACCACGGGGGGCCCGAGGCGCGTGTTCCATGAAGCCCCCGTGCTGCTCCACCACCGTGCGGCACAGGCTCAGGCCCAGGCCCATGCCCTCGGCGCGCGTGGTGTAGAACGGCGTGAACAGGCGGGCGGCCACATCCTCGCTGATGCCCACGCCCATGTCGGCCACGGAGAATTCGAGCCAGCTGCGGGCGACGTTGGAGGCCGCGCGGCGCACGCGCAAATCGAGGATGCGCGGGTGGATCTGCGGATCGTCCATGGCCTGCATGGCGTTGCGCGCGAGGTTGAGCAGCACCTGCTCGACCATGGTGCGGTCGCACAGCGCGGGGGGCAGGTCCTCCTCGATGTCCAGCGCCACGCGCACGTCCAGCTTGCGCGCCTGCAGTCGGATGATGGGCAGCACCGCGTCGAACAGGTCCTGCGCGGCCACGCTCTCGCGCGACTGGTCGCGCCGGCGCACGAAGTCGTGCACGCTCTTGATCACGCGGCCCGCGCGCTCGGCCTGCTGGGCGATGCGCTGCACGGCCACGCGCACGTCGTCCAGGTCGTGCGGATCGGGCGCCCCGCCCGGCGATTCGAGCAGATTCAGCGAGCCGTTGGCATAGCTGGAGATGGCGGCCAGCGGCTGGTTCAGCTCGTGGCTCAGCAGGGACGCCATCTCGCCCACCGTGGCCAGGCGCGCCGTGGCCTGCAGGCGCTCCTGCGAGGTGCGCGAGAGCTCCTCCACGCGCCGCTGCTCGCTCACGTCGAGGAACGAGCCCATCCAGCCGGTGTGCAGGCCGTGCGCGTTGATGAGCGGCGCCTCGTAGATCATCACCGGGAAGCGCGTGCCGTCCTTGCGCATGAAGGTCGATTCATAGCCCTCGCGCGGCGGGTGCAGCCCGCCGGACATGCGCACCACCTGGCGCTCGCCGTATTCCTGCGCATGCTCGGGCGGCCAGTACGGCAGCGGCGAGATCTGGCCCACCAGTTCGGCGGCCGAAAAGCCCACCATGTCGCAGAACGCGGGGTTCACGTAGGTGATGCGCCCGTGCAGGTCGCGCGCGCGCAGGCCCGTGACCAGCGAGTCCTCCATCGCCTTGCGGAAGGCCAGCGCGTCGCCCAGGTCGCGCTCGGCGCTCAGGCGCCGCCGGTTGTCGCGCACCAGCACCACCAGCACCGACACCAGCGCGATCGACATGGCCGTCACCAGCGCCGTGAGCACGTTGGGGAACACGCTGGGCGCGGTGTGCCAGCTGTCCATGCGCAGGATCAGCGTGGTGCCGGGCAGGTCGAACAGCTGCTGCGCCGTGAACATGCGCGAGCCGCGCCGCATGGCGCCCACCAGCGCCAGCCGCGTGCCGTCGGCCTCGGTGAACGACACCTCCTGCGTGCGCTGCAGGCCGGGCGCCACCAGGTCCACCAGCACGGTCTGCAGCGCGTAGGTGGCAACGAGGAAGCCCTGCAGCCGGCCCTCGTCGATCAGCGGCAGGCAGACCTCCAGCATCTCGCCGCCCATGCCGTCGGGCATGGGCTGGAAGTAGCTGCTCGAATACGAGGGCCCGCTGATGCGGCGCGCGTTGGAGCAGGCCAGCGCGATCTCGGAATGCGTGCCGCTGCGCGCGGCCGGGTCCCAGTGCAGCGGGCGGTAGGGCGTCTCGGAATGCGCGCGCACGCGCAGCTGCGTGTCGCGCCACTCGATGCGCGCCAGCTCGCGGCGCGCGCTCAGCAGCTCGGCCGCGCGCGACTCCCACGAGGCCAGGTCCGGGTTGTGCGCCTGCAGGGCCTGCAGGCTCTGGATGTTGTGCGCGAAAGCCTTGCGGATGTCGGCCACGGCGTCCTGCGTGTCGCGCTCCAGCCGGGTCTGCACCTGGCTGGCCTCGTAGCGGCCCGCCAGCCACACCAGCGTGACCAGCATGCTGGCCACCAGTGCGACGAGCAGCATCCACAGCGACCAGCGGCGCCATGCGCCCACCCAGCGGCGCCAGCGGCGCGGCATGCGGGGTTCCTGTTGCACCACCATCTTTAAGTCAAATCAGGCCCTAGCGCTTTCTGGGCAAGCGCAAGCAGCTATTAATTTTGAGTATTTCACAGCACGCAATGCTCCAGCGCGGGCAACTGGCCGCGCACCTGCGCCAGGTGCGCCGCGTCCAGTTCGCCCAGCACCACGGCCGGGCCTTCGTCCTGCTGGGCCAGCACTGTGCCCCAGGGGTCCACCAGCATGCTGTGGCCCCAGGTGCGCCGCCCGTTCTCGTGCCGGCCGCCCTGCGCGGGGGCGAGCACGTAGGCCAGGTTCTCCACGGCGCGCGCACGCAGCAGCACCTCCCAATGGGCGCGGCCGGTGGTCCAGGTGAAGGCGCTGGGCACCAGCAGCAGGTCGGCACCGGCGCGGGCGTGCGCGCGGTACAGCTCGGGAAAGCGCAGGTCGTAGCACACCGACAGGCCCACGCGCCAGGGTGTGCCGCTGCGCGCAACCATGGTGAAGCGCGCCGGTTCGCGGCCGGCCTGGATGGTCTGCGCCTCGTCGAAGCGCTCGCGGCCGTTGTCGAAGCGGAACAGGTGGATCTTGTCGTAGCGCGCCACGCACTCGCCCTGGGCCGAAAACACCAGCGTGCTGTTGTGCACGCGCCCAGGGCTGTCGCAAGCTAGCGGCAGCGTGCCGCCCACGATCCACAGGCCCAGCTCCCGCGCCGCGCCGGCCAGGAAGCGCTGGATGGTGCCATCGCCCCAGGTCTCGCACAGCGTGAGCTTGTCGCTGTCGCGCAGACCCATCGCGCCGAAGTATTCGGGCAGCACGGCCAATTCGGCACCGGCCTGCGCGGCCTGCTCCAGCAGGCTGCGCGCCTGGGCCAGGTTGTCCGCCAGCGATACGCCCGACACCATCTGCACTGCGGCGACTTTCATGAGGTCTCTCCTGAGGGGGACGGAACAGAGGATGCGCCCACTGGCGCGGCGGGCTTGCGCCGCTCCACGCGCTCCACGCGCGGGTCGGCCCAGGTGCCGTCGATGCGGAACTCCTGCGTGGCCGCCTGGATGAGCGGCCCGCGCAGGAACACCTGCGCCAGGAAGCTGCCCAGGCCGATGACGGGGTTGATGGCGGTGGCCACCAGCGAGGCGGTCATGGCGTTGATCTCGGGCACGACGACCACGTGGAGCTGCTGCGTCTCGTGCTGGATGTCGGCGCTGCCCTCCATGAGCACGGCAGCGTTGACGCCCTTCATCTGCAGGTTGTTGGTGGTGGCCACGCCCTCGGCGATGCGCACGTCGCCACGCACGAAGTCGAACGCAAAGCCCTCGCTGAACACGTCGCGGAAGTCGAGCGCGAACCGCCGGGGCAGCGACTGCAGGCTGAGCACGGACAGCAGCTTGGCCAGGCCCGGGTCGGCTTTGAGGAACTGGCCCGACTCCATGTTGACGTTCATCAGGCCGGTCATGGAGCGGTAGTCAGGCGACAGCGGCGAGCCCAGCCAGCCCACCTGACCCTCGATGCGGCCCTTGCCGCGGCGCAGCACGCCCTCCATGCCGAAGCGCGCGAGCAGGTCGCCCGAGTCGCGGATGTCCATGCGGAAGTTCATCACCGTGCGCCGCTGCGCGCCCGCGCCGCCCAGCAGGGCCCAGTTGCCGCTGGAGGTCAGCGTGGCCTCGGGCGCCGAGAGGTTGAACTGCTGCAGCCGCCATTCGCGCTGCCCGCCCTCGGTGGCGCGGTTCACGGCCTCGATCTCCAGGCGGCCCAGGTGCCGGCCGCGCAGCTCGAAGTCGTGCACCACGATGTCCAGCGCCGGGAGCTGGCCGGGCTGGCGCGCGTCTAGCAGGGCGTCCACCTGCAGCGCGTCCGATTGCGGGTCCGCCGCCTGCGGCACGGCCAGGCGGGACAGCCGCGCGAAGACGCGGCCCTGGGGCGTGTCGCCGCCGCCGGGGTGGTATTCGATGTAGCCGCCCAGCGCGTCGGCATCGATGTTGGCGCGCCAGACCTCGCCGGCGCGCGAGACGCCAGCCACCACGTCCTTCAGCGTGCGGCCCTGCAGCGTGACGGACGAAGCGCGCACCGCCAGCTGGGTGGGCAGGTAGTCCAGCTCCGGGCCGGCCGGCGCGGCGGCGCCGGGCGCCGCGGGCGACTGCAGCAGCGCGCTCCAGGCATCGGCGTCGACCGCGCCCAGCGCCACGTTCGCCGTCACGCCGCGCGCGGGCAGCGGCGCGGCCTCTCCGGGGGCCAGCCCCAGCGAGATGGCGCCCGCGAGCACCCGGGCGCGGTCTTCGGCGCGGCCCTCGCCCAGGTCGCGCACGTAGGCCAGCGAACCGATGCTGCCCAGCTCCAGCGTGAGATCGTCGCGCAGCGGCGCGCTGGCAGAGGCTGCGGCCTCGCGCGTCAGGCGCGTCTCGAAGCGCACCGGCAGCGGCTCCTGCGCCGCCTTGCCCAGGGGCGCCGGCACGTCCAGCGCCATGCCGCGCAGGTCGGTGGTGACCTGCAGCTCCGGCACGCCGCGCCGCACGCCCAGGGCCATCGCATACGCCGCGCTGCCGCTGGCGTGCCGCGCCAGGCGCGACAGCAGGCCCAGTTGCGGCGCGTCGCGCAGGCCTTCGGCCGTGGCCGTGCCCTGGGCGCGCACGCGCACGCCCGAGTCACCGGCTGCCGCGGCAGCGCCCTGCGGCACGCGCATGCCGCCCGAGAGCTGCACCTCGCCGCCCAGCGCGCGGCCCTGCACGCCGGCCAGGGTGAAGCCTTCTTCGCTGAACTGCACCGCACCGCGCGCGCCCGTGACCGTGGGCGCATCGGGCACGAAGCGCACGTCGTTGCCCGCCAGGGCGACGCTGCCGCGCACGGTGGAGCGCTCGATCGCGTCGATGGGCAGCTTCAGCGCCAGCTGCAGCTCGGCCGCGCCCGTGGCGGCGGCCTCGTCCAGCGCGCCATGCGTGAGCTGCGCGATCTGCGAGGCACCCACCACCGCCAGCATGTCGGCCAGCGGGCCGCGCACGGTGCCCGCCACGTCCACCACGGTGTGCTCCAGGTCGGGAATGCGCGCGTTCACCTGCCGCACGCGCAGCCGGGGCATGCCCTGGATACTGCCCGAGGCCTCGCGCACCGCCATGCCGGCGCGGTCGAACACCAGCTCGCCCGCCAGGCCCACCAGCGCAGGCCAGGGCTTTTCGCCGGGGGGCTGCAAGGCGGGCGGCACGTAGCCGTAGGTGACGTCCTTGACCCGCGCGGTGATGTGGAACTCGCCCGGCCTGGCTTGGCCCGGGCCGCCGTGGGCGAAGGGCAGTTCGTGCAGGTCGCCCTTGACGCGAAAGCGCACCTGGCTCGCGCTGCCGGCGAGGATGGCGTCACGCACGTAGTGGCGCGACTCGGCGGGAATGTGCAGCGGCAGGTAGCGGTGCACACGCGTGCCGTCGGCGCGCGCGAGCTGGCCCGACAGGTCCAGCACGCCGGGAAAACGCGAGCGCGCGGGCGACGTGGCCGGATCGGCCGTGTGCCAGGCCAGGCGCGCCTCGCCCTGGGCATCGGCGTTGGCGAAGCGCAGGTCGCCCGCCTGCACGGCGATGCGCTCGCCGTCGATCTGCCAGCGTACCGTGGCGCCGAGCTGCTGCACGGGCACGACGGGCTCCTCGAACACGCCGGGCAGCAGCAGCGCGCCGTCGGCCATCGCCAGCACGGCACGGCCGCCGGCCTGCGTCAGCTCGAATTCCACGCGCGCACCGCTCAAACCCATGGCGGAAGGGGCCCCGCCGGGCGGCACCTCCGCCAGCGCCAGGCCGGCCACGCGGCCGCGCGCCTGGTATTGGGACGGCCGCTCCAGCGGGCCGCGCCAGCTCGCCGCCACCTCCTCCACCAGCCCGCGCGGCGCATAGGTGGCCAGCGCGCCGTGCACCGCCTCGCCCAGCGGCAGGCGGCTGGCGATCTCGGAGAGCGCGGCCAGGTCCAGCCGGTCGGCACGCAGCTCGCCCTGCTCCTGGCCCGGGCGGCCCTGCCCCGTGTGGCGCAGCACCACGTTGCCGCCGGGCCACCGCAGGCCGTCATCGGTGGTGAACTGCAGGCCCTGCGTGGAGAACTCGAAGCCTTCGCCCAGCCATTGCCCCCCGAGCCGCCCCGCGATGCTGCGCAGCGCCAGGGGCTTGAGGTCCTGCCCCAGGGTGGCGTTGACCTCGGCGAGCGCCAAGTCCGCCGTGCCGCCCACCACCTCGCCGCGCCGCACGTCCACCCAGGCGCGCAACGCGCCCCGGCCCTGGGCCACCCGCAGGGAGCCCAGATCGGCGTGCCGTTCCAGGCGGGAGACGTCCACGCGCGTGAAGTGCGCGAACAGCTGGCCGCTCCACTGCTGCCACGCCCCGCCGTGGGTGGTCAGCAGCGGCTGGCGGAACTGGCCGTGGAGCGTGAAGCGGTCGCCCCACTCGGGCGGCGGCGTGGCGTCCAGCCGCACGCCGTGGCGCCAGCCGCCATTGCGCAGCAGCAGGTCCACCTGCGTGAGCGCCAACGGCTCGGCGCCGCGCAGTTCGTCGGTCCAGCGCAACGTGCCGCCGCGGATGGCCACCTCGGTCTGCGAGAACAGCCAGTCGGCCGCGGCGCTGTCGCCCTGCGCGCTGTCGCGAAAGGGCAGGCCGGCGATGAAGATGCGGCCGTCGCCTGCCCGGCGCACGTCCAGCTCAGGGCTGTCTATATAGAGCTGCTCGAACCCCAGGCGCAGCAGCGAGCGCGGCGACAGCGCCACCACCACGCGCGGCAGGCGCAGCGCCTCGCGCCCCTGGGCGTCCAGCAGGGCCACGCCAGACAGCTCCACCGTGGGAAAGACCCCCTCGCTGCGCGCCGCGATGGCGGCGATGCGCACGGGTACCCCTAGTGTCCGCTGGGCATAGCGTTCGAGCTGCGCTTGGTAGTCGCCGATACGCGGCACAATCCAGCCATGCAGCCCCCCAGGCGGCCGCCAGCAGCAGCCAGAACGCCAGCAGCGCGCCCAGCGCCCATCGTGCACAGCCCGCCACGCATTTCAGCAAGCGGGAAGGGTGGGGCAAAGGCTCTGTCATGGCGGGCGAAAAGGGTGGCAGGAATTATGACCCGCCCATCTCCTGAGGGTTCAGCACCCAACGGTGTCGTTCTGTACGGACGCGCCGTGCCGTTTTTGCCGTTCAGATGTCCTCGATTGAACCCGTAGCCCTTGCAGGCCCGCTTTCGGAATATTCGCGCTTCCACCAGCGCCTGCGGCGCCGCTACGCGCAGGAGCTCGCGCTGCTGCCGCCCGGCGTGCCCACGCGGGACGTGCTGGGCGCGACCTGCGATGCGCTGCTGGCCGCCGGGCACGACCTGGGCGCGGCCCTGCGCATCCTGCGCCAGCTGGTGATGGAGCGGCTGATCTCCCTGGACTGCGACGCCCGCGCCCCGCTGGCCGACATCACCCTGCCCGTCACCTGGCTGGCCGAGCTGGCGCTGGACCGCGCCTGCCGCCAGGCCCGCGCCGAGCTGGACGCGCGCCACGGCGCGCCGCAGGGCCCGCAGGGCCAGCCGGTGCAACTGTGGATCGTCGGCATGGGCAAGCTCGGCGCGCGCGAGCTCAACGTGTCGAGCGACATCGACCTGATCTACATCTACGAGCACGACGGCGAGACCGCCGGCCTGCCGGACGGGCGCGGGCGCATCTCCAACCACGAATACTTCGCCCGCGCCGTCAAGACGATCTACGGCCTGGTCGGCGACACCACCGAGCATGGCTTCGTCTTCCGCGTGGACCTGGCGCTGCGGCCCAACGGCAATTCCGGCCCGCCGGCCTGCTCGCTGGCCGCGCTGGAGGAATACCTGCTGGTGCACGGGCGCGAGTGGGAGCGCTTCGCCTGGCTCAAGAGCCGCGTGGTGGCGCCGCTGGACTGCATCGCCAGCCCGGAGGTGCAGGCCCTGCGCGGCGTGGTGCTGCCCTTCGTGTTCCGCCGCTACCTGGACTACGCCGTGTTCGACGCGCTGCGCGCTTTGCACGGCCAGATCCGCGACCATGCGGCCAAGCGCAGTGCGGGCCACCCGGGGCGCGCCAACGACGTGAAGCTCTCGCGCGGCGGCATCCGCGAGATCGAGTTCACCGTGCAGCTGCTGCAGGTGGTGCGCGGCGGCCAGTTCCCCGAGCTGCGCTGCCGCCCCACGCTGGAGGCGCTGCAGCGCCTGGCGCGCGCCGGCCTCATGCCGCAGGAGACGGCCGCGCAGCTCGCCGACGCCTACACCTTCCTGCGCCGCGTGGAGCACCGCATCCAGTACCTGGACGACCAGCAGACCCATGTGCTGCCCACGCGCGACGACGACTTGGCCTGGATCGCCCAGACCCTGGGCCTGAGCTGCTGCGACTTCCTGCGCGAACTCGACGCCCACCGCGAGCTGGTGGCCCAGGAGTTCGACACCCTGCTCGGCGGCCCCGAGAAGAAGCAGTGCACGGGCGGCGGCTGCGGCGGCCCGCGCGCGGCCACATCGGGCGTGGCCGGCGCGCCGGACCTGGACGCGTTGCTCGAACAGCTGCCGCCCCGGCTGCGCGAGCGCGTGGCCGAGTGGCGCACCCACCCGCGCGTGCAGGGCCTGCGCGACGAGGCGCGCGCACGCCTGCTGCGCATCGTGCAGCGCACCGGCCGCTGGCTGGCCGACGGCAAGGCCAGCGAAGCCGCCGCCGTGCGCCTGGTGGACTGGCTGGAGCCCCTGCTGCGCCGCGAAAGCTACCTGGCACTGCTGCTGGAGCGCCCCTCGGTGCACGAGCACCTGCTGCACCTGCTGGGCGCCGCCAAGTGGCCGGCGCGCTACATGCTGCAGCACCCGGGCGTGATCGACGAGCTGGCCGGCGGCGCGCTGCTGTCCGAGCGCTTCGTGCCCGTCGATTTCGAACGCGAGCTGGGCCTGCGCCTGGCCGCGCTGCAGTCCACCGGCGAGGACGACGACGAGAACCTGCTGAACCTGCTGCGCCGCGCCCACCATGCCGAGACCTTCCGCACGCTGGCGCGCGACGTGGAGGGACGCATCACCGTCGAGCAGGTGGCCGACGACCTGTCCCTGCTGGCCGACAGCGTGCTGCGCATCACGGCCCGCTGGTGCTGGGACCGGCTGCGAAACCGCCACCGCGACACGCCGCAGTTCGCCATCATCGGCTACGGCAAGCTCGGCGGGAAGGAGCTGGGCTACGGCAGCGACCTGGACATCGTCTTCGTCTTCGACGACGACGACGAGCGCGCCTCCGAGGTCTATGCCGCCTTCGTGCGCAAGCTCATCAACTGGCTCACCGTGAAGACCGGCGAGGGCGACCTGTTCGAGATCGACACCGAGCTGCGCCCCAACGGCAACTCCGGCCTGCTGGTCACGAGCTTCAAGGCCTACGCCGACTACCAGGAGCGGCGCGGCAGCAACACCGCCTGGACCTGGGAGCACCAGGCCATGACCCGCGCGCGCTTCGTGCTGGGCAGCGAGGACCTGCACGCGCGCTTCGACTCCGTGCGCGAGGCCGTCATCACCGCCCCGCGCGACGCGGCGGCGCTGCGCGGCGAGATCCAGGCCATGCGCCAGCGCCTGTATGCCGCCCACCCCGTGCCCGCCGGGCAGTTCGAGGTCAAGCACAGCCCCGGCGGCATGCTGGATGCCGAATTCGCCGTGCAGTACCTCGTGCTGTCGCAGTCCGCCGCCCACCCCGGCCTGCAGGGCAACGTGGGCAACATCGCCCTGCTGCAGCGCGCCGAAGCCGCCGGCCTGCTGCCCGCGGGCGTGGGCCGCGCCGCCGCCGACGCCTACCGCACGCTGCGCCAGGTGCAGCACCGCGCGCGCCTCAACGAGGAGCCCACGCGGGTGCCGCAGGACGCGCTGGCCGCCGAGCGCGACGCGGTGCTGGCGCTGTGGCGCGCGGTGTTCGGCTGAACCCGCTCAGTCCACCAATTCCAAACGCCGAACGCTCTTGTGCTCCACCCAGGAGCGCGTGAGCGCGTCGAAGGCCAGGAAATGCGCGGCCGCCAGGTGCGCGTCGATCGCGGCCTGGTCGTCGTAGCGCTCGTACAGGAAGATGCGCGACGCATCGGCGAGGTCGCGGCAGATGTCGAACTGCTGGCAGCCGGGCTCGGCCGCGCGGGTCTGTCGCGCGTTCTCGGCCAGCGCGCGCTCGAAATCGGCGCGGTGTTCCGTCCGGACGGTGAAGTCGACGACCAATGCGAGGGTCATGGAGGGCTCCTTGTTCTGCCTGCGTTCAGTCCAGGCTCAGGCGCGCCTTCTGGGCCAGCGCGCTGAACTTGGCGATCTCGTCCTTGATCTGCCGCGCCATCTCGTCGGGCGTGCCGGCGACGGGCTCCGCGCCCATGTCGATCCACTGCTTGCGCATCTCGGGATCGGCCAGGATGCGGGCCACGTCCGCGTGCACCTTGTCGATGACCGGGCGCGGCGTGCCGGCGGGCGCCATCAGGCCGAACCAGGTGGCGATGTCGAAGCCCTTGAGGCCCGCCTCGGACAAGGTCGGCACGTCCGGCAGCGCCGAGGAGCGCCTGGCGGTCGCCACCGCGAGCGGGCGCAGCTTGCCGCCCTTGATGAGGGGCAGGCACGACGGCACGGTGTCGAACATCATCGTCGTCTGCCCGCCCATCAGGTCCACCAGTGCCGGGGAGCTGCCCTTGTAGGGCACGTGCAGCGTCTGCACGCCGGCCATGTCGTTGAAGTTCTCGCCGATGAGGTGGTGCGCCGTTCCGGCCCCGGTGCTGCCATAGGTCAGCTTGCCGGGCTGCGCCTTGGCCTGGGCCACGAGGTCGGCCACCGAGCGCGCGGGGTTGCTGCTGGACACCACCAGCACGTTGGGCACGACGGCCAGCACCGAGATCGGCGCCAGGTCGGTGGCGAAGTTGTAGGGCAGCTTCTTGTAGACCGTCTGCGCGATGGAGTGGTGCACCGCGCCGATCAGCAGGGTGTAGCCGTCGGGCGGCGACTTGGCGACGTAGTCCGCGCCCAGGGTCAGGCCCGCGCCCGGGCGGTTCTCCACGACGACGGGCTGCTTCCACAGCTCGGCCAGCTTCTGGCCGATGGAGCGGCCGATCTGGTCCGTGCTTCCGCCCGGGGGCGAAGGCACCACGATCTTCACGGGGCGGGCGGGCCATGCCTCGGCCAGCGCCGCGGCGGGCAATGCGGCAGCCAGGGCTGCGGCCAGCGCAGCCTTCCATAGGGGTTTCATGTCGTCTCCTTGGGATGCAGTGGTGAAGAAAAAGGACCGTCAGCGGTCGATCGCGGCGACCACCGCGCGGGTGATGGCGGCCGTGCCGTCGCTGCCGCCGAACTCCATGGGGCGCACCTGCCCCGTGGCGAACACCTGCTCCACCGCGCGCTCGATCAGCGCCGCGCCGTCGGACAGGCGCGCGTCGCCGCCGCGCCCGGCCAGCCAGTCGAGCATCATCGCGGCGGACAGCAGCATGGCGGTCGGGTTGGCCCGGCCCTGGCCCGCGATGTCGGGCGCGGTGCCGTGGGCCGGCTGGAACAGCCCCACCTTGTCGCCGATATCGCCCGAGGGCGCCATGCCCATGCCGCCCACGAGCGCGGCGATCAGGTCGGAGAGGATGTCGCCGAACATGTTCTCGGTGACCAGCACGTCGTAGGTCCAGGGCTTGAGCACCAGGTTGAGCGCCATCGCGTCGACGTAGGCGCTGTCGGCCCCGACAGCGGGATGCCGCGCCGCGACCTCCTCGAACACCTTGCGGAAGAACGCCATGGACGCGAACACGTTGGCCTTGTCGACATTGGTCACCCGGCCCGCGCTGCCCCGCTGCGCCGCCCGGCGCTCGGCCAGGCGGAAGGCGAACTCGCAGATGCGCGCCGTGCCCGCGCGCGTGATGCGCATGGTGTCGAACACCTCCTCGTCGCCGCGCACGTCGCCCCGGCCGCGCGCGTAGAACAGGCCCTCGGTGTTCTCCCGCACCAGCACCATGTCGATCTGCTGCGCCTGGGGGTGCGCCAGCGGCGTGGGCAGGCCGGGGAAGGTGCGGATGGGGCGCACGCCGGCATAGAGGTCGAAGGCCATGCGCAGGTCGATCTGCGGAATGATCTCCGTGCCGTCGGCGCCGCGCACGTGCGGCAGCCCCATGGCGCCGAAGAGGATGGCGTCGGCCGACTCGCACGCACGCAGCGTGGCGTCGGGCAGCGCCTCGCCTGTGTCCTGGTAGTGCTGCGCGCCGGCGGGCAGCCATTCGAGCGCGAAGCCCGTGCCGATGCGGCGGGCCGTGGCGGCCAGCACCGCCTCGGCCGCGCGCATGACCTCGGGGCCGATGCCGTCTCCGGCGAGCACTGCGATGTGATGACTCTGCTTCATGGATGGATGGGTGGGAGTGGAAGTGGCGAAGAAATGCGGCGGCCCTGGCCGGCGCGGACGCAGCCGGCGGACTCCGCGGGACGGCTTCAGACCTGCTGCAGCCGGTAGCGTTCGAAGATCGCGAGCAGCTCCGAGCTGGCCCGCTGGCGGTGCGCCCGGTTCACGGCCGCGGCGCCGGCCGAGTCGCCCGCGCGCAGGCAGTCCAGCAAGGCGCGGTGCTCCTGCGTGGAATTGACGGGCTTGGGACGCAGCCGCAGCGTGAACATGCGGGCGCGGTGGGCGCGGTCCCAGTGGCCGAAGACGGATTCGGCCAGCAGGCGGTTGCCCGCCAGGGTGACGAGCCGGGCATGGAAGTCTTCGTCGGCCGCAGCCCAGGCGTCGAGGTCGTCGCGCGCCAGCGCGGCCTCCATGGCGTCCGTGGCCTGCTGCAGCGGCGCGAGTTCGGCGGCCGTCGGATGGCGCTTGGCCACCATTTCCGCGGCCAGGCTTTCCAGGGCGGTGAGCACCTCGTAGATCTCCCGCATGTCCGTGGCCGACAGCGGCAGCACGCGCATGCCGCGGCGCGGCACCACCTGCACCAGCCCTTCGCGCTCCAGGCGTATCAGCGCCTCGCGCACGGGCGTTCGGCTCACGCCCAGTTCCAGGGCGATTTCCTGCTCCAGGGCTTGGTGCCCGGGAGGCCAGGCGTTGTCGAGGATGCGGCGGCGGATGGTGTCGTACACCGAGTCCTTGAGCGTGCCGGCGGTTGGCGAAGGAATGGAAGAAGTCATGGCGGGATTTAATGTATACGTTAATGCATCCATACACAAATCCCTTGCGGCAGGGATAACCCTGAATGCTTCAGGGAAGTTGCGTGGACTACCAAAAAGATAGCTGCTTGCGCTTACCAGAAGAGCGCTAGAGCCGATTTTCATCAAAATAAAACAAACGTTTGATTCATCGTGGTGTAATGCGCGGCGATGAGCACCATCGCGCCACCCCCGTCCAGTCCGGAGACAAGCCAGACGCGCACGCGGCTGCTGCTGGCCGCGCTCAAGCTGTTCTCCGAGCAGGGATACGCCAAGACCTCCATCCGTGCCATCGCCGCCGAGGCGCAGGCCAACGTGGCGGCGGTGAGCTACTACTTCGGCGACAAGGCGGCGCTGTATGCGGCGCTGTTCTCCGACTCCTTCGGCTCGCTGCACGCGCTGGTGCCCGACTTCACCCGCCCGGGCCTGAGCCTGCGCGCCGCGCTGCGCTGCTTCTTCCAGGGCGCCCTGGGGCCGCTGCACCATGGCGCCATCGCGCGCCAGGTGGTGCGGCTGCACATCCGCGAGATGCTGGAGCCCACCGCGCAGTGGCAGATCGAGCTGGAGCGCGACGTGCGCGCGCCCAACGAGGCCATGGCCGCCCTGCTGTGCCGCCACCTGGGGCTGGCGGCGCCCGACGACGACCTGCACCGCCTCACGCTGACTCTCACCGGCATGGCCTTCCAGCTCTGGGGCCATCAGGAAGTGGTGGCCGCCATGCAGCCGCACCTGCTGGCCACGCCCGAGGCCGTGGACCGCTGGGCCGAGCAGCTGACCGAATTCGCGCTGGCCATGGTGGCCACCGAACGCCGCCGCCGCGCCCGCGCGGCACGCCCCGCCCCCTCTTCCCCTTCGCGCCGCCGCCCACCCGCCCCATGACGCCTTTCCGTCCCTCCCGTCTCGCGCTCGCCGCCCTGCCCCTGCTGCTGGCCGCCTGCGCCGTGCAGCGCCCGCCCGCGCAGGCCCCGGCCCCCACGCCCGCCGGCTGGCACGCGCCCGTGCCCCACCAGGGCAGCGTGGCCGACCTGGCACGCTGGTGGGAGCAGCACGCCGACCCGCTGCTGGGCGAGCTGGTGCGCGACGCGCAGGCGCTGAGCCCCACCGTGGCCCAGGCAGGCGCGCAGCTGGCGCAGGCGCGCGCGCAGCAGGTGGCGGCGCGCGCGGCGCTGCTGCCCGCGCTGGACGCGCAGGCCAACGCCAGCCGCGGCTTCAACGAACAGGTGGGCGGCATCGCCACCGTGGCCCAGGCGGGGCTGCAGGCGGGCTGGGAGATCGACCTGTTCGGCCGCAATGCGGCCGTGGAGGACGCCGCGCGCGAGCGCCTGGCGGGCGCCCGCGCCCAGTGGCACGAGGCGCGCGTCTCCGTGGCCGCCGAGGTGGCGCTGCAGTACAGCGGCTGGCACCACTGCATGCGCCAGCTCGCGGTGGCGCAGGCCGATGCGCGCTCGCGCGGCGAGACGGCGCGGCTGGCGCAGGAGAGCGAGCGCGCCGGCTTCACCGCCCCCGCCACCGCCGCGCTGGCCACGGCCAGCCATGCCGACGCGCTGGGGCGCGCCGCGCAGCAGCGGCTGCAGTGCGAGATCGATGTGAAGACGCTGGTGGCCCTCACGGGCCGCACCGAGCCGGCGCTGCGGGCGCAGCTGGCCGCCGCGCCGCCGCTGCGTCCGCAGGACGCGCTGTTCGCCATCGGCAGCCTGCCCGCGCAAACCCTGGCCCAGCGCCCCGACGTGTACGCCGCCGAGCGCGAGGTGGCCGCCGCCAGCGCCGAGGTGGGCGACGCCCAGGCCCAGCGGCTGCCGCGCGTCACGCTCAGCGGCTCCATCGGCCGCGGCCTGGTGCGCAGCGGCGGCGTGGAGGTCACCAGCAACACCTGGTCCATCGGCCCCGTGGCGGTGACGCTGCCGCTCTTCGACGGCGGGCGCCGCGCGGCGCAGGTGGACGCGGCCCGCGCACGCTACGACAGCGCCGTGCAGCGCTACCACGCCCAGGTGCGCCAGGCCGTGGGCGAGGTGGAGCAGGCGCTGGTGCGCCTGGACAGCACTGCCGGCCGCAGCGCCGATGCGCGCCGCGCGGCCGACGGCTACCGCCGCTCGTTCGAGGCCACGCAGGCGCGCTGGACCGCCGGCATGGCCAGCCTGGTGGAGCTGGAGGATGCGCGCCGCACGCAGCTCGCCTCCGAGACCGCGCTGGTCGCGCTCGAACAGGAGCGCATGGCCGCGTGGATCGCCCTGTATCGCGCCGCCGGCGGCGGCTGGTCCGAAGCCGCCCCCACGCCCTGAACCCTTGCACCCCGACATTCCAACGGATGCCTTCCATGCAACGCCTGACTTCTTCCTCCTCCCTCATTGCCGCGGCCGTGCTGGCCGCGCTGGCCGCCGGCGGCGCGCTGGTGGCCACCGGCCCGTCGCGCGCGGCGCAGGAGGCGCCCGCCGCCGCGCCGCGCCCCGCCCTCACCGTGGTCGCCACGCAGCCGGTGCGTGGCGCGGTGGCCGAGCGCCTGCCGGCCAACGGCAACGTGGCCGCATGGCAGGAGGCCAGCATCGGCGCCGAGGTGAGCGGCCTGCGCCTGACCGAGGTGCGCGTGAACGTGGGCGACGCGGTGCGCGCCGGCCAGGTGCTGGCCACCTTCGCGCCCGAGACCATCCAGGCCGACGTGGCCCAGGCCCGCGCCAGCGTGGCGGAGGCGCGCGCCGCGCTGGGCGAGGCCCAGGCCAACGCCGACCGGGCGCGCACGCTCAGCGCCTCGGGCGCCTTGAGCCAGCAGCAGATCCAGCAGTACGCCACCGCCGCGCAGACGGCCCAGGCGCGCGTGGAGGCCGCGCAGGCCGCGCTCAACGCGCAGCAGCTGCGCCTGAAGCACACGCAGGTGCTGGCGCCCGACAGCGGCGTGATCTCCGCGCGCACGGCCACCGTGGGCGCGGTGGTGGGCGCGGGCACGGAGCTGTTCCGCATGGTGCGCAAGGGCCGGCTGGAATGGCGCGCGGAGGTCACCTCCAGCGACCTGCCGCGCCTGCGCCCCGGCGCCAGGGCCACCGTCACCGCCGCCAGCGGCGCGCAGGTGGAGGGCACGGTGCGCATGCTCGCGCCCACGGTGGACCCGCAGACGCGCAACGCGCTGGTCTACGTGGATCTGCCCGCGCACCCGGACATCCGCGCCGGCATGTTCGCGCGCGGCGAATTCCTGCTGGGCGCGCGCGACGCGCTGTCGGTGCCGCTGTCGGCCGTGGTGGTGCGCGACGGGTTCAGCCACGTCTTCGCGCTGGAAGCATTCGACCAGGGCGAGCGCGTGCGCATGCGCCGCGTGCAGACCGGCCAGCGCACCGGCGCGAATGTGGAGATCACCGAAGGCCTGGAGCCCGGCGCGCGCATCGTGCAGCAGGGCGGCGCCTTCCTGAACGACGGCGACGTGGTGCGCGTGGCCGCGGCATCAGAGCAAAAACAGCCTCCAGCGCCCGCCAGTCGAGCGCAACCAGCTACGAAATAAGGAGCATCGGCCATGAACCTGTCCGCCTGGTCGATCAGGAACCCCATTCCGGCGGCGATGCTGTTCGTGCTGCTGACGCTGGCCGGCCTGCTGTCGTTCCGCGCCATGAAGGTGCAGAACTTTCCCGACATGGACCTGCCCGTGGTCATGGTCACCGCCGCGCTGCCGGGCGCGGCGCCGGGACAGCTCGAATCGGACGTAGCGCGCAAGATTGAGAACGCCATCGCCACCACGCAGGGCCTCAAGCACATCACCACCACGCTGGTGGACGGCACGGCCACCATCGCCGCCGAGTACCAGCTCGAAAAGCCCGTGCAGGAGGCGGTGGACGACGTGCGCTCGGCCGTCTCGCGCGTGCGCGCCGACATGCCGGCCGACCTGCGCGACCCCATCGTCACCAAGCTGGAGCTGTCCAGCCAGCCCATCCTGGCGTTCGCCATCGCGTCGAGCAAGCTGGACAACCAGGAGCTGTCGTGGTTCGTGGACGACACGCTCACGCGCCGCCTGCTGGCCGTGCCCGGCGTGGGCGCGGTCGCGCGCGTGGGCGGCGTCACGCGTGAGGTGCGCGTGGCGCTGGACCCGCTGCGCCTGCAGGCCCTGGGCGCCACGGCGGCTGAGGTGTCGCGCCAGCTGCGCCAGGTGCAGGTGGAGAACGCGGGCGGGCGCGCCGAGCTGGGCGGCGCCGAGCAGCCCCTGCGCACGCTGGCCACGGTGCAGACGGCGCAGGAGATCGCGGCGCTGGAGATCCCCATCTCCGGCGGGCGCCGCATCCGCCTGGACCAGGTGGCGACGGTGACCGACACGGTGGCCGAACCGCGCACCGCCGCGCTGCTGAACGACCAGCCGGTGATCGGCTTCGAGGTCTCGCGCAGCCGCGGCGCGAGCGAGGTGGAGGTGGGTGCGGGCGTGCAGAAGGCGCTGGACGCGCTGCAGGCCGAGCAGCCGCACCTGAAGCTCACGCGCACGGTGGACTTCGTGGACATCGCGCAGGACGAGTACGACAGCTCCATGAAGCTGCTCTACGAGGGCGCCATCCTCGCGGTGGTGGTGGTGTGGCTGTTCCTGCGCGACTGGCGCGCCACAATCGTCTCGGCCGTGGCGCTGCCGCTGTCGGTGATCCCGGCGTTCATCGGCATGCACCTGCTGGGCTTCTCGATCAACATCATCACGCTGCTGGCGCTGTCGCTGGTGGTGGGCATCCTGGTGGACGACGCCATCGTGGAGGTGGAGAACATCGTGCGCCACCTGCGCATGGGCAAGACGCCCTACCAGGCGGCCATGGAGGCGGCCGACGAGATCGGCCTGGCCGTGATCGCCACCACCTTCACGCTGATCGCGGTGTTCCTGCCCACGGCGTTCATGAGCGGCATCGCCGGGCGCTTCTTCAAGCAGTTCGGCTGGACGGCGGCGCTGGCGGTGTTCGCCTCGCTGGTCGTGGCGCGGCTGCTCACGCCGATGATGGCCGCCTACATCATGAAGCCCATCGTGGCGGCGGAGAAGGAGCCGCGCTGGCTCGCTGCCTACATGCGCGCATCGCACTGGTGCCTGCGGCACCGGGTGCTCACGCTCATCGGCGCGCTGCTGTTCTTCGTGGGGTCGCTGGCGCTGATCCCGCTGCTGCCCTCGGGCTTCATTCCGGCCGACGACAACGCGCAGACCCAGGTGACGCTGGAGCTGCCGCCCGGCAGCAAGCTGGCCGACACGCGCGCCGCCGTGGCCCTGGCCACCGGGCGCGCCATGGCCGTGGGCCACGTGGAGAGCATCTACACCACCATCGGCGGCGGCTCGGCCGGCGCCGATCCGTTCGCCGGCAGCGGAGCGGCGGACCCGCGCAAGGCCACGCTCACGCTGCGCATGGCGCCGCGCCACGAGCGCCCGCTCAAGCAGGAGATCGAGCAGCGCCTGCGCGCGGCCATGCAGGACGTGCCCGGCGTGCGCGTGAAGGTGGGCCTGGGCGGGTCGAACGACAAGTACATCCTGGCGCTGGCCAGCGAAGACCCGCAGGCCCTGGCCGACGCGGCGCGCGCGGTGGAGCGCGACCTGCGCACCATCCCCGGCATCGGTGGCATCGGCTCCACCGCCAGCCTGGTGCGCCCGGAGATCGCCGTGCGCCCCGACTTCGCGCGCGCCGCCGATCTGGGCGTGACTTCGCAAGCAATCGCCGAGACGCTGCGCGTGGCGACCGTGGGCGACTACGAGCAGTACCTGCCCAAGCTCAACCTGGCGCAGCGGCAGGTGCCCATCGTCGTGCGCCTGGATGACGCGGCGCGCGAAGACCTGTCGGTGCTGGAGCGCCTGGCCGTGCCCGGCGCGCACGGGCCGGTGCGGCTGGGCGAAGTGGCGCAGCTCGCGGTGGCGGGCGGGCCGGCCGTCATCAGCCGCTACGACCGCTCGCGCAACGTGAACTTCGAGATCGAGCTGGGCAGCCGCGGCCTGGGCGAGGTGACGGAGGCCGTGCGCCAGCTGCCCGCCGTGCGCGGCCTGCCCGCCAGCGTGCGCCTGATCGACGTGGGTGACGCCGAGATGATGGGCGAGCTGTTCGCCAGCTTCGGCCTGGCCATGCTCACCGGCGTGGTGTGCATCTACATCGTGCTGGTGCTGCTGTTCAAGGACTTCCTGCAGCCGGTCACCATCCTGGCCGCGCTGCCGCTGTCGCTGGGCGGCGCGTTCGTCGCGCTGCTGCTGGCGGGCAAGAGCTTCTCGATGCCCTCGCTGATCGGGCTCATCATGCTCATGGGCATCGCCACCAAGAACTCCATCCTGCTCGTGGAATACGCCATCGTGGCGCGGCGCGACCATGGCATGAGCCGCATCGACGCCCTGCTGGACGCCTGCCACAAGCGCGCACGCCCCATCATCATGACCACGCTGGCCATGGGCGCGGGCATGATGCCCATCGCGCTGGCGCTGGGCGGCGCGGACATGAGCTTCCGCTCGCCCATGGCCGTGGCGGTGATCGGCGGGCTCATCACCTCCACCGTGCTCAGTCTGCTGGTGGTGCCGGCCGTGTTCACCTACGTGGACGATTTCGAGCGCTGGCTGCGCCGACGCGTGCTGCGGCGCGCGGACGGCGCCGGATAATGGGCCGCCATGCACCTCGTCGCGCTGAACATCGATTCCATCCATCTCGGCCATCCGCTGCCGTTCGCGCTGCGCGGGGCCGATGGCGCGCTGCTGGCCCACAAGGGCTACGTGATCCGCAACCGCGCGGAGCTGGACGTGCTGCTGGCCCGGGGCCTGCAGCTGTGCGTGGACACGGACGAGTCCGGCGACAGCCACCGCGCCTACCTGGCCCAGCTGCAGCAGATGCTGCTGTCGGAGAACCCGCTGGGGCAGATCGCCTCCATGAAGATCACCGCCGCCGCGCAGGGCCCGCAGGGCACCGCGCAGAGCGGGGTTCCTGACTGGGCCGAACTGCAGCTGCACGCCACGCAGCTGCTGCGCGCGCCCTCCGCGGCCGATTTCCCGCGGCGGCTGCAGGCGCTGCGCGAGGCGCTGGCGCGCCACTGCCAGCAGACGCCCGACGCGACGCTGCTCGCGCTGGTCTACCTGTCCGCGCAGGAGACCCGCCTCTACAGCGCCACGCACGCCCTGCTGGTGGCCTGCGTCTGCATGGTGGTGGCGCACGAGACGCTGCGCTGGCCGCAGGAGCGGGTGGACCGGCTGGGGCAGGCGGCGCTGTCGATGAATGTCGCCATGACCGCGCTGCAGGACCAGCTCGCCCAGCAGACCCAGCCGCTGACCGCCGCGCAGGTGCAGTCCATCCAGGGCCATGCCGAGCTTTCCGAGGCGCAGCTGCGCCAGCTCGGCGTGGCCGACCCGGCGTGGCTGGAGGCCGTGCGGCACCACCACCGCCGCACGCCCGGCCCCCTGGCCGCGCGCAGCGAAGGCCAGCAGATGGCCCGGCTCATCCAGCGCGCCGACGTGTTCGGCGCGCGCATCGCCCCGCGCGCCACGCGCCCCCCATGGCGGTGACGGCGGCCATGCAGGCCAGCTACTACGACGAGGAGCGCCAGGTGGACGAGGCCGGCGCGGCGCTGGTCAAGACGCTGGGCGTGTACCCGCCGGGCACCTTCGTGCGGCTGGCCAGCCAGGAGGTGGGCGTGGTGCTGCGGCGCGGCGCCAGCGCCACCACGCCGCGCGTGGCCGTGGTGCTCAACCGCGACGGCCTGCCCACCGGCGAGATGATCCCGCGCGACACGGCGCAGCCCGGCTGGAAGGTGTCCGCCCCGGTAGCGCGGCACGAGGTGCGGGTGCAGGTGCAGCTGCCGCGCCTGCTGGCCCTTGTCTGAACGTGATGGTCGCAACCATCTGAAACCCTTGCGCACGCGGGTGCTTCCCGGGCATACCATGCAGCCGGGCGCCCGCTGCGCTCCAATGACCTTCCACCGTTGCTCCACACACTGCCATGCGCCGCCTCTATCTGCCCTTGATCTGCTGCGCGCTGCTGGGGGCCTCGCCGCTCGCGCGGGCCGCCCCGGACGCCGCCTGCCCCGCGCTGCTGGACCACACCGTCCTGCGGCTGCAGGACGAGGCGCCGCAGTCGCTGTGCCAGTACGCCGGCAAGGTGCTGCTGGTGGTCAACACCGCGAGCTACTGCGGCTTCACCGGGCAGTACGAGGGCCTGGAGGCGCTGCACGCGCGCTACCGCGACCGGGGGCTGGTGGTGCTGGGCTTTCCGTCGAACGACTTCGCGCAGGAAACGGGCAGCAACGCCGAGATCGCCGAGTTCTGCGCCAACACCTTCGGCGTGCGCTTTCCCATGTTCACCAAGGGCCACGTGCGCGGCGCGCAGGCGGCGCCGCTGTACCGCGCGCTGGCCGCGGCGTCCGACGGGCAGACGCCGCGCTGGAACTTCCACAAGTACCTGGTGAGCCGCTCCGGCCGGGTGGTGGGCAGCTACGGCAGCTCCGTTGCGCCGGACAACGGGGCGCTGGTGCAGGCCATCGAGCGGCAGCTGGCGGCGCCGCGTTGAGCGCCGTCCGGTTTTTCACATTTTTTGAGAAAAAGGGCTGGAACTTTCGCCAAGCAGCCCCACTCTAGGAGGTACCCGTCGGCGAGAATGTTCGCGCGGCACTGCAAGACACTGTTTTTCATGTTGCGAAGCCTTCCGGACCTGTTCCGGATGCAATCCTGAGGCGCTTCTCCTCCCTCCCTCTCTTACTTCGTTTCAGGGCGCTTCGCAACTTTTTTATATGCGCAAAAAAGCGCGCCTTCCCCGGCGGAAGGCGCGCTTTTTTCATGGGGCCGTCAGTGCGGCGGCTGGGTGTCCGCGAAGCTGGGACGCTGCATGAGCTTGTCGAGCAGGCGGCCCAGGTGGGGGTGGTCGGTGCGCCACGCCAGCTGCGGGAAACGGAATTCCAGCCACGCCAGCGTGCAGCCCACGACGATGTCCGACAGGCTCAGGTGCACGCCGCTGCAGTACGGCTTGTCGCCCAGCCCCTGGGCCATGGCCTGCAGGCCCGCGCGCACCTTGCCCATCTGCCTATCGATCCAGGCCTGGCTGCGCTCGCCGTCCTTGCGGTGGGGCCAGGTGGCTTCCAGCCGTGCAAGGATGGCGGCGTCCAGCACGCCGTCGGCCAGCGCTTCCCAGGTCTTGACCTCGGCGCGCTCGCGGCCCTGGGCGGGGATGAGCCGGCCCACGGGCGAGAGGGTGTCGAGGTATTCGACGATCACGCGCGAGTCGAACACCGCCTCGCCGCCTTCCATCACCAGGCAGGGCACCTTGCCCAGGGGGTTGGAGGCGTTGATGGCCGTCTCCTCGGACCATACGTCTTCCGTCTGGAAGCGGTAATCCAGTTTCTTTTCGGCCAGCACCACGCGCACCTTGCGCACATAGGGGCTCGTGGGAGATCCGATGAGTTTCATGGCTGGGGTCGCGCCGCGCGGGCGGCTTGTGTGGTGGGGGGCGGCCGATTCTAGCCAGACCTCGCGCCGGGGGCGCGCACCTACAATCGGCGCCCATGAGCCTGTCCACCATCACCGCCCTGTCCCCCCTCGACGGCCGCTACGCCGCCAAACTGTCCGCCCTGCGCCCCATCATGAGCGAGCACGGCTACATGCACCGCCGCGTGCAGGTGGAGGTGGCGTGGTTCATCGCGCTGTCGGATGCGGGCTTCGCGGAGTTTCCACCGCTGTCCACGGGCGCGCGCGCCTACCTGCTGGGCTTGGTGCGGCACTTCTCCGAGGCCGATTCGGCCGCCATCAAGGAGATAGAGAAGACCACCAACCACGACGTGAAGGCGGTGGAATACTGGATCAAGTCCAAGTTCGAGGCCCGCCCCGAGCTGGAAAAGGCCGCCGAGTTCGTGCACTTCGCCTGCACCAGCGAAGACATCAACAACACCAGCCACGCGCTGCAACTGCGCTCGGGCCGCGACCAAGTGATCCTGCCGGGGCTGGACCGCATCGTGCTCAAGCTGCGCGAAATGGCCCACCAGTTCGCCGACGTGCCCATGCTCAGCCGCACCCACGGCCAGACGGCCAGTCCCACCACCGTGGGAAAGGAGCTGGCCAACGTGGTGGTGCGCCTGCAGGGCGCCGTTGCTGCAATAGCCGCGGTGAAGATCCTCGGCAAGATGAATGGCGCGGTGGGCAACTACAACGCCCACCTGTCGGCCTGGCCCGAGTTCGACTGGGAGGCCTTCAGCCGCAAGGTGGTCGAGACGCCCGAACCGCAGGGCCTGGGCCTCACCTTCCAGCCCTACAGCATCCAGATCGAGCCGCACGACTACATGGCCGAGCTGTTCGACGCCGTGGCCCGCGCCAATACCATCCTGGTGGACCTGTCGCGCGACGTGTGGGGCTATGTGAGCCTGGGCTACTTCAAGCAAAAGCTCAAGGCGGGCGAGATCGGCTCGTCCACCATGCCGCACAAGGTCAACCCCATCGACTTCGAGAACGCCGAAGGCAACCTGGGCTTGGCCAACGCGCTGCTGCGCCACCTGTCGGACAAGCTGCCCGTGAGCCGCTGGCAGCGCGACCTGACGGACAGCACCGTGCTGCGCAACATCGGCGTGGCGCTGGGCTACGCGACGCTGGCCTATACCTCGCTGATGACGGGCCTGAACAAGCTCGAACTCAACCAGCAGGCGCTGGCCAGCGACCTGGACACGAGCTGGGAAGTGCTGGCCGAGCCCATCCAGACCGTCATGCGCCGCTACGGCGTGGCCGGCGCCTACGAGAAGCTCAAGGAAGTCACGCGCGGCCAGACGGTGACGGCCGAGGCGCTGCACGCGCTCGTCAAAGGCCTGGAGATCCCGCAGGCCGACAAGGACCGCCTGCTGGCGATGACCCCTGGCAGCTACACCGGCAAGGCCGCCGAGCTGGCCCGCCGGGTGTAAAAAACCATAGCTGCCTGCGCTTTCCTGCCGGGCATTTGCAATACAAAGAGCTGCCAAAGCGAGCGATAGCAAGCACAGGCAGCTCTTGTTTTTGAAGCATCCATGGCCCTCAAATCCACCATCTTCAAGGCGAACCTGCAGATCGCCGACATCGACCACGGCTACTACGCCGACCACCAGCTCACCCTGGCGCGCCACCCCAGCGAGACGGACGAACGCATGATGGTGCGCCTGGCGGCGCTGGCGCTCAACGCCTGGCAGCTGCAGGCGCTGTGCCAGGGCGACGGCCAGCTCGCCTTCGGCGCGGGCCTGTCCGACCCGGACGACCCGGACATCTCGCTGACCGACTTCACCGGCCGCAAGCGCCTGTGGATCGAGGTCGGCCAGCCCGAGGACAAGCCCCTGGCCAAGGCCGCCAGCAAGGCGGACGCGGTGCTGGTCTACGCCTTCCACCACGCGGCCGAGGTCTGGTGGAAGGGCATCGAGAACAAGCTGACGCGCCAGGACCGCCTGCAGGTCTGGCGCCTGCCGAGCGAATCGGCGCAGCAGCTCGTCCAGCTGGCCGAGCGCAGCATGCAGCTGCAGGCCACGGTGCAGGAAGGCGCGCTCACGCTCGGCAGCGAGCGCGGCAGCGTGCACGTGGAGCCGCTGCGCTGGAAATAGCGCCGGGCTTTTTCAGCGCGGCATCAGCGCGCCGCAGTTCCAGCACTGCTCGAAACCGCCCTCGACGCGCTCGCCGCAGCCGGGGCACAGCCACTGGCGCTGGGGCAGGCGCTCCAGGTCGCGCAGCAGTTCGCGGGCGCGCTCGGCATGCTCCGCATGGGTCAGCCAGATCTCGGGCAGGCACTCGCCCGGCGGCAAATGCCCGGCCGCCGCGCCCAGGTGCTGGCGCTGCACCGACGCGGGCATGCCAGCCTCGCACAGCAGGTCACTCCACAGCGTGGCGATGGCGATGTTGGGTGCCTGGGTCAAGCGCAGCATGCGGCCCACGATAGCCGCGAAGCGCAGGGCGTAAAGCCGGCCCGTCAGATCCCTTCGGCCGCCCGCTCGGCATAGCGCGTGAAGCGCAGCGCCGTGCCCTCGCGCGTGATGCGCCGCCACACGGCGCGCTTGTCCGCCGGGCCCATGGACAGCCAGTGCTGCACCTCGGCGAAGCTGCGCCCGCAGCCCTTGCACCATTCGTCGCCCTGGCTCGTGGAGCAGATGGCGATGCAGGGCGTGTCGGGCGTGGTGGCGTACCAGTCCAGCCAAGCCGCCATGGCCGGGGCCGGCATGTCCTGCGGCGCGATCTCGTGCACGCGCGCGAACACCATGCGCCCATACACCTCGGCCAGCGCCGCCAGCCCGGGCGCCAGCGCCACGCCGTCGGGCGACGGCGCACGGGCGCGCCAGTGGTTGATGGCGGCCTCAATGTCGGTGATGTGGATGGCGGCGGTCATGTGCGGGAGAAAAGGAGGGGGCATGATAGTGCGCCCTCCGCCGCCCCTTGCGCAGCCACGGTTATGCGTGTTTTTGCGAATCCGCATCGCGGAAAACACGCTTTGCCATGGATCAGGAACTGTGTTCAAATCGCGGCCTTCAAGGGGGAGTAGCTCCCCGTGGGCAGGCGCCTTCGCAAGCAGGGCCGCATGCCGACGGATGTCAGGTCGTCAAGACGAAGCCATGCGCTTCCGGCCTGCCAGGCGCGGTCACCGCCGCCGCCGAGCAAGACCTTTGAGCCACTGGCAACCCATGGTCGGCTCAAGGCGTCCCCCTTCCCCTGCAAGCAGGCAGGCGCGCCCCCCTTCCAGAGTGCCCGGTAATTGAACGCAACCGGTTCCCCCGAACCGGCATTCGACCAACAAGGTATTCACAACATGGATTTGGACTTTCTCACCCACGCGCCGTTCTGGATCGCCCTGGGGCAGATCATCATCATCGACATCCTGCTGGGCGGCGACAACGCGGTCGTGATCGCACTGGCCTGCCGCAAGCTGCCAGCGGCCCAGCGCACCAAGGGCATCATCTGGGGCACGGCCGGCGCCATCATCCTGCGCGTCGTCCTCATCATCTTCGCGATGACGCTGCTGAACCTGCCCTTCCTGAAGGTGGTGGGCGCCATCCTGCTGGTATGGATCGGCGTGAAGCTGCTGGCACCCGACGAAGACGGGCACGGCAACGTGGCCGAGAGCGACAAGCTGCTGGCCGCCATCAAGACCATCATCGTGGCCGACCTGGTCATGTCCGTGGACAACGTGATCGCCATCGCCGGTGCCGCGCAGAGCTCGGGCGAGCACTCCACCCTGCTGGTGGTGCTGGGCCTGCTGATCTCCATTCCCATCATCGTCTGGGGCTCGCAGCTGGTCATCAAGCTCATGGAACGCTTCCCCTTCATCATCGTGGCCGGCGGCATGCTGCTGGGCTGGATCGCGGGCGGCATGCTGGTGACCGACCCCGTGTTCGTGAACCCCGACAAGTGGCAGTGGATGCCCAAGCTGGGCAGCGTGGACGAGCAGGGCCTGGCCGTGATCTCGCGCACCCTGTACTGGTCCGCACACATCGCCGGCGCCCTGCTGGTGCTGGCAATCGGCAAGGCCATCATGGCGCGCCGCGCGCCGGCCGAGCCGGCGCAGCACGGTTGAAGAGCGGCACGGCAGAGCAAGGGGCCGCCATGCACAAAGCCATCGTGTACATCGACGACGCTGCCCACGCGCGGCAGGTCCTCGCGCCGCTGGTCACGGGTGCGCAAGCCGCCACGACCCACTGGGTGCTGGTGGCCTGCGCCCCGCGCATGACGCACCGCATCAGCAAGTGGGTGAGCCACAGCGCGCGGGAAAACTGGCGCGCCAAGTGGGCCGACAAGCTCTTCGCGCAGGTACAGCCCTGGGTGGAAGCCGCTGGCGGCCCCGTGAGCACCGTGCTGGCCAAAGGCCCGCTGCCTGAACTGCTCGTCCAGTTGCAGGCCGAGCATGGCGCCGGCATCCCGGTGGTGGATGCCCGCCGGCCCAAGGTGGAGCAAGAGGCGCAGGCGCCCGCTCCGGTGGCCACACCTCAGCCGGCCAGCACCACCGTCGTCACCCGCAAGCCGCCGCGCCGCTGGTCGGTGCCGGGCTCACTCACCAGCCTGGGCCTGCTGTTCATGCTGGCCACGGACTGACAGCGTCGCCCGCGGGTCCGGTGCTATGCTGGGCCCCATGCGACTACTGCTCAAATGGCTGCTGAGCGCAGCCGCCCTGCTCTGCGTGGCCTACATCTACAGCGGCGTGGAAGTGCGGAGCTTCGGCTCCGCCCTGCTGGCCGCATTCGTCATTGGCCTGTTCAACGCGGTGCTGCGCCCGGTGCTCGTGATCCTCACGCTGCCGGTCACCATCGTCACCATCGGGCTGTTCCTCTTCGTCATCAACGCCCTCATGTTCTGGGGCGCCGCCTCGGTGCTGGGCGACGGCTTCCAGGTCCAGGGGTTCACGGCGGCGCTGATCGGCTCGCTGATCTACTCGGCGCTGGGCCTGCTCATCGAATCAGCGCTCGGCGGCCTGTTCCTTCAGAAGTGACTGCACGGCACGCAGCCGCGTGTCGATGATCGACGCCTCGATGTAGTCGAACCCCGCCCCCCGCGCCGCGCCATGTCCTGCCCCGCCTTGAAGCGGTCCACCGCCGCAGCATAGTCGTAGCGCGCCACTTGCGCCTCGGCATCGGCGCGCACCGCGCGCAGCGGCTGGTTCTGCTGCTGCCACGCCTGCGACAGTGCCTGCCATGCGCCCGCATCGCGCGGGTGCGTGGCCACCCAGGTCTGCAGCGTGCCCGTCATCTCGGCCGCGCGGCCGGTGCGCAGCAGGGCCTGGGTGCGCAGCAGCATCTCCGGACGCGCCGCGGCCTGCGCGTCCGCTTCGTCCAGATAGGCCAGCGCCGCCTGGGGCTGGCCGGCGGCCAGTTCCACCTCGGCCCCCAGCAGCCGCGCCTGGCGCGCTCCCGCCGCATCGCCCTGCACATCGGCCTGCAGGCCGCGCAGCGCCTTGCGTGCCGCGTCCATGTCCTGGAGCTGTAGCGCGCTCAGCGCGGCCGCATACCGGGCCGCCACGCGCTGCGCCACGGGCCGCGCGGCGAAGCCTGCATCCTGCGGCTCGGCCACCCATTGGCGCCACGCATCTACGCCAGGGCGCATCAGCACGCGGGCGCGGGCGGACATCATCACGTGCTCCAGCGTGGCGGGCGCGGGCTTGGCCGCATCGGACCCGACGCGGCTGTGCATGTCGGCAATGCGCTGCGTGGTCAGCGGGTGGCTGCGCAAATAGGGCCAGCTGCCGTTGTCGTTGATACGGTTGGCCTGCTGCAGCTTGTCGAACATGCTCACGAAGCCCTGCGGCGCGAAGCCCGCGGGTGCCATCAGGCCATAGCCCACGCGATCGGCCTCGCGCTCCATGTCGCGCGAGAAATTGAGCTGGTTCTGCACCGCCAGCGCCTGCCCGCCCACCATCAGCGCCTGCGCCGCGTCCGGGCTGCGGCTGGCCGCCAGCGCGCCCAGGATCATCGCGCCCAGCATCAGCGGCGTCTGCCGGCCCTGCTGCGCAATCAGCCGCGCAATATGCCGCTGCGTAACGTGACTCAACTCGTGCGCCAGCACCGAGGCAAGCTCATCGCGCGTGCCCACCACGGCGATCAAGCCCAAGTGCACGCCAAAATACCCCCCCGGCAAGGCAAAGGCATTCACCGTACGGTCGCGCCCCAGCAGGATGTCCCACGCGAAACGCTCCTCCAGCTCGGGCGACAGCTCGCCACGCGCCTTGGCGGCCTGCACCAGGGAGCGGAACAGGCCCTGCACATATTCGTTGAGAACCGCATCGTCGATGTAGTCAGGGTCGCGGTACAGCTCGCGGATGATGCTGTCGCCCAGCTTGCGCTCGGCGCTGGTCGTGATTTCCGCGCCGTCACCCAGCGTGGGCAACGCGGTCTGCGCCAGGGCGCAAGGTGTCTGGACAGCCCCCATTGCTACGAAAAAAGAAGCTGCCAGCGCGCGCCCCATATGCCCTAAAGGCCTTTTTGGCTTGAAACTTTGCACGAAACTCCTCTGTCCAGTCCTGCGGCACATCGCCGTATGATGCCCCGGCCCGATGAATGTTCGCGCCCGTTTGTAACCCGCCATGCCCACACCCGCTTCCCCTCTCACCCATTTCGACGCCCAAGGCCAGGCCCACATGGTGGACGTAGGAACCAAGCTTGCCACCCATCGGGTCGCTATCGCCACCGGCCGCATCACCATGCAACCTGCCACGCTGGAGCTGGTGGCATCGGGCACTGCGAAGAAGGGCGACGTGCTGGGTGTGGCACGCATCGCCGGCATCATGGCCGCGAAGAAAACGAGTGAGCTGATTCCTCTGTGCCACCCCCTGGCCCTGACCCGTGTGGCGGTGGATTTCGAGTTGCTGCATGCGGAAAACGCCGTGCAATGCACCGCCACCGTGGAAACCTTAGGGCCCACGGGCGTGGAAATGGAAGCGCTGACCGCCGTGCAGGTAGCGCTGCTCACCATCTACGACATGTGCAAGGCGGCGGACAAGCGCATGGTGATGACCGGCGTGCAGATGCTGGAGAAGCACGGGGGCAAGTCGGGGAGCTTTGTGGCCTGATGCGGGCCACGGAGTGTGGGTGGCCTGCCCGGAGGGACTCGAACCCCCGACCTATTGCTTAGAAGGCAATTGCTCTATCCGGTTGAGCTACGGGCAGTGAGGGCGGATCATACGGGGAAAGCTAGGTGGTCCGATCCACCCTATATCCGCATTGCCCGATGACATCCATATTTTGCCGAACCCGTCCCCCTTCGCCATGAGAACCCATCAAGCCCTCGACGAACACAGCCTGCAATTACACCAGCTCATCGCTGGCAAGCTGCGCCAACAACCGCATTTGTTCGAGCAGGTCACGGCCACCCTGAACCACTGGCAAGGCTGCGCAGACGTGCGCAGCCCTACGTGGAACACTGGCAGAAATTGGCGCGGCAAGGACTGGAGGCATGCCTTGATGCCGCCACCCAAACCACCGAGCAAGGACAAGCCTTGCGCCAAGCATCCCCTTCGCGGGCGTATTGACGCACAAGGAGCGGTTCGCCTTCTTGCGCCAATGGGCCGAGGAGCACAAGCATGCGGCGCGCTGAACTGGAACACATCATCCGCGCCGTATCGGCCATAACCAGTCCGCCCTGAACAATTCCGTTCTCAGCCGCAGGCGGGCTCGCGGCGACCGGGCGCGAAGAGCAGTGCTGCGATGACCGCCTGCATCGACAATCCGAAGCGGGCGCATAGAAGCCGCAGTGCGGCCAGGATCAAGCGCAGGTTGTGCCCGGCGCCGCACATCACCGCGTGCAGCGCATCGCCCAGCGCCCCCTTGAGCGGGTTGCGCCCCAGCCGTCCGTCCATCTTCATGTGCCCAATCGCTGGTTCGATGGCGCTTCTTCGTTTGATCATCGCTTTGAGCGTCCTCGTGATGCCTCGCTTCTGACCCGAGCGCAGGATGCGCACGCCTTCGATCTCCACGCCCCGATAGCCCTTGTCCACGATGGCCGTGGCCGGCAGCCTGTCTGTGCCGGTGAGGATGCCCACTTGCTCCAGCGTCTCGGCCAGAGTGTGGCCGTCGTAGGGGTTGCCGGGCATGGATCGCATGTCCACCACCAGACCTTCCTTCAACGTGGTGGCGGTGCTGACCTTCACGCCGAACTCGTACGGTGTCCTGGCCTTGCTTTTGGAGAAGCATTCCACCTCGGGCGCATGCAGGGCGTACAGCTTGTGCTTATCCTTCGTCCTTTGGGTCAGGATGCGGCCGGTGCGCTGCAGCAGGTCATGGACCCGGGCCTTGGCCGCTTCGGGTAGTCCATGCACTTGACGGGCGACTTCACGATGCACGCGGCCGACACGAGTGCGCAGCGTGCGCACAGCCTTGTGCATCCGCTTGAACTGCTTGGCGTGCGCATACCGCCCGATCTGCGCAGCCAGGCGTGGCGCCACGTGGTTGTAGTTCTGGCGCAACCGCAGGCCGTGTTCCTCAGCCACCTTCACCAGATGCTGGCGACTCTTGTCCAGCAGCCGGCTGTCAGTGGGATGGGCAATGGCCTTGGGCATGACGGTGGTGTCCACGATGACTTGCTGCACGCTGGAGAGCTTGACAACACCACCACGCCGGGCGGCATCGATGCTGGCCGCCAGCAGCGTCTCCACGCCTTCCTCTCCAACGCGCTTTCTCCAGCGCGTCAGGCTGGACGGGTCGATAGGCAGTTCGGTCTGCAGATAGGTCTCGCCGCAGAAGAACTGCCAGTACGGGTTCTCCACCCAGGTGTTCACCACGGCTTCGTCGGAGGCATCGAAGGTGTGCTGCAGGTACAGCAGCCCGGCCACCAGGCGCGGTGGCAAGGCGGGCCGGCCACGGCCCGAAGTGAATGAGACCGCGAACGTGCGCTCGATCTCGTCCCAGTCGATCAACCCGGCCAGGCGCACCAGCGGGGGCTTCATATTGATCTGCTCGTCCAGCCGGCGACGGAACAGTTCGGCTGTCTGTGGCTGCGAAGGCTTCGGACCCATCGGACTCCCCGGAACAATTTGCAAGAAAACAGGTACTGGCAAAACCATACCTTGCAAATCCTTCGCCCATCAACCCGCAGAACTACGCATCGGATCAACAGCTTGCGAGTTGTTCCAAGGCGGACCTTTTAGGGGTTTCCAAAAGCATCCGCAGACTGCCGCTCAACCGATGGGGAAGCAAAATTAATCCGCTCCGCCTCCACCACCAGCGGCATATTGCGAACCTGTATTTGAATCGCACCAATGTATTCTCCGAGCAGGCCCATGAAGAACAACTGAATGGCACCGAGGAAAAAAATTCCGATCAGAACAGGGGCCATACCGAAGGTAAAGCTATCCCAAAACAGCAGTTTTGCAAAAAAATAACCAATTGCCACCAAAAAACTAATGCAAGAGAGAAAAAAACCAAGCATTGTCATCATACGCAGTGGTATGCGAGAATGCTTAGTAACACCCAGCATTGCAAGATCATATAAGCTATAGAAACCCTGACTGCTCACGCCTCGTGCACGTCGTGGCTGTGCGAAGGAGACGGTGGCAATCGGGTAGCCAATTTCACATACGAGGCCCCGTGCATAAGGATAAGGGTCGTTGATACGACGCAGCACATTGAGTACCCTGCGATCATACAAGCCAGCACCCGTCGCATTCTTGACAAGTGGAATCTCGGAAATCTTGTTGATGAAATTATAATAAACTTTGCGCACCAGCATCATCAACGCCGGCTCATCACTCGTCGGCTTGACGGCCATCACTATCTTGAAGCCCTCTTCCCATTTTTTTATGAAATCGACTATCAGCTCCGGTGGATCTTGCAAGTCGCCTGCGATAACGACCGCACAATCCCCGCTGGCCTGCAGCAAGGCGTGATACGGTGAGCGGATATGACCGAAATTACGGGCATTGAATATAACCTTGAGTCGCGGGTCGTTGGCGGCCAGAGCGCGCAGCAGTGCCGGCGTGCGGTCTTGTGAGCAGTTGTCTATGCAAATATGCTCATAATCGTAGGGAAGCACCTGCATCAGCGTCCGGACACGGTGGCACAGTTCCTCTACATTATCCTCCTCGTTGAACAAGGGTGTGACAATGCTGATCACTTTAGGCTTGTCGAAAGACATAATTCCTGTTCAATATGTAGGACAGAACAGCGCAGGGAAGAATCAAAAACAAACCGCCCACCCATGCGTGAACACCGAAAAAAAGAAATATTTTCAACCCGAGAATATTGACCGCGTATACGAGTGCGTAAACCATAACAAACCTAGGAAGCCGACGAAGCTCCCTGCCTCCAAAAACTATGCACCCGGTGGCTATGAAGTTGAAAAAAATACCAAGCACCGTCGCCAAGCCAGCCGCCAGGGCATAGTGCATTCCCGACCACAATGCGATCAAGAACACACTGTAGCCAAAGGCCGTGTTCACCGCACCGACCAGCAGGAACTTGAAGAGCCTGGCACGGTCCGCCTGTATTCCGGGAGGCAGTCGCATGTTTTTCCTTGGTACCCATCCCACTTTTTGCACCTCAGAATGCCAGCCCTTTGCGCTCCGCCAATCTGGATGCATTCATAGGCGTTGATTTCCGCAACAGGGCCTGAACGCCATGGGAACTGACACGGGCAAAATAATGTGGGGCGAAAATATTTTTGGCGCGTGGATTTTCCGCCCGGATCGCTTCTGGCAGGTATTGGTTTCTGGCTTGCCAGCGGGGCTCCAGCAGCGCACGTGCAGGCTCCTGCAAAGCACCCAGTGCGCCAATGATAAGCACGCACGCCAATGCCGCGCGCATGAACGCATGCGACGACTGCAGAAGTGCCTTCACGGACGCCAGAGACAACACCATCAGCGACGGAATAGATGAACGCATGGCCAGATCATTATTAGGGCCGTAATGATAAAAAAGGCAGAAAAAACAGCACACACACAGCAATGCCCAGAGGCCAACTGATGCGCAAGATACCCAGCAGAAGGAGCACCAAGAAACCAAATTCGAGCATGCAAAACAGCGCATACCACAAAGCGAAAACATCAAAAAACATGAAGGGAAACACCTCCATTTGCCAGCCATGCGGAACGGAGGATGCATCCATACCCAAATACTGGGCCATCACCAATGCAAGGGGGGCGAACGGAAGACAGGTGCGCAGTGAAAACAGCAGACGGGAATCCCTGCGCCATGCCAGTCCCAACAGGAAAAAAGGCAGCAAGCCAATCGCGGCAAGTGGCGACCACAGAGGAACGACGGTCAGCAGCAGCGGCGCCGTGCGCGCTAACGTTGTATGGCGCCAATGTCTGATGATAAAGGCAGTGACCAGCCAGGATGGCAAGGCATGGTTTGGCACCCAGAAAAGAAGTGTGGTGTTCGACGAATACTGGATGCCTCTCCCCCACCCCTCTATATGCTCACCCAACGTCGGCTCTCCATACCTCCAGAGATAGCCCAGAACATCCATTCCGCCAAAAAAAGTGAGAATGAGCGCACAGAGGACGTACTGCCGCGGCGTATCGAATAATTTGCATGCGGACACCAGCACAAGCAGCCATCCCAACGCGGTCCAGAGGTAAAGCGCCATGTCTGCCGCGCTGGTTCCGAACGCATAACCGACAGCAGCGGCAGGCAGAAAATAGGCCACGGGTGCCCGAAGAATGAAAATGCCGGCACTGTCTGCATAGGTGGGCGGCCACGCCAGAACCGATAGATCATGCAGAACGGCATCACGTATGATCCAATCTGTATTGGCGTATACAAAGTGGCCTATACCTGACAGCGCGACCCATACACAAGCAAAGAGGCCCAAACCCATGAGCCATCTTCTTGAAATACCAAGACCCGTTGCGGGGCCTTGCAGGGTATAAAAAACCCCATACACCATGAGCAAAAATGCACCCACCGCATAGAGCGGCTCAAGCCAAAGGAAGAACAAAAAAATCGGAAACGCAAGATAGCCGATGGTGATACGGTCAATCCATTCCAGGCCATGACCCCGAATGATATTTCTGCTATTTTCTTGACAATCAGGCACGATCAGGCCATATTTTCCCGCGGGTTGCCAGAGCGCTCCTCATGGTATTCATCATCAACGTTGATTTCCCATATGGCACTCTTGTCGGTCTTGCCGGAAAGAATGGACTCGACGGCAAGCTTGGCAGTCAGCATCGAATGGTCTTGGTTGTTGTAGCGGTGCATACCATTGCGCCCCACCAAGAAAAGGTTGTCAAATCCATCCAGCCACTCCCTCACCCTTGGGAAATCCTTATAGGCCCCGAAATATGCCGGATACGTCTTCGGAACCCTGACCACGGTGGCATCGAGAACATCCGCCTTGTCAATCATGTCTATTTTTTCAAGCTCTTCCGAGGCAAAAGCAATCATCTCCGCATCACTCATGCTCCATAACTGATCGCCTTCCTGACAGAAGTACTCAAGGCCGAGCCACACCTTGCTCTTGTCATCAACCAAATCAGGGCTCCAGTTGTTGAAGACCTGAAGACGGCCGATGCGCACATCGCGCTCCTGAATATAAATCCAGTTGTCGGCAGGCATATTGGACGAAGACGCGGTACGAGCCTGGGCATTGGCACGCATGCGCCGCAGCAGCAGGCCGACGGTAATGAAATCGCGATAAGGCAGTTCCGATGCAATGGCGGCGACCGACATCGGCGCGGGCGGCTGCATGCCCGCCACCAGGTCCTTGATCGGCATAGTGGAAATAACATAATCTGCCGTGATCTCATTTTTTTCGCCATCGGCGTTTTCGGTGATGAGTGTGCAGACACGCCCGTTTTCATGGCGCAGCCCCGATACACGAACCCCGAAGCACAGTTCGCCCCCCCTGGCCTGCATTTGCACCGCGACCGCCTCCCACAATTGGCCAGGGCCAAGGCGGGGATAAAGAAAACGCTCGATCAGGCTGGTTTTCGTGGCCGCGGCATCTTTCTTCCACACGGTACGCCAAGCGTGCCGTACTGCCTCGGTGATTGAAAGCCCCTTGATGCGCTGCGCGCCCCATTCAGCGCTGATTTGATGGCATGCGGTTCCCCATACTTTTTCCGTATAGTCTTTGAAAAAAGTACGGTACAACTCCCCCCGAAGCGATTAATAAAGAAGTCCTCCAGGGTCTTTTCTTTCTTGCGCGGAAAAACCATTGACCACAGATAACTCAAACCAATGCGCACCAAGCGCACCGGCCCAAGATTGGCCATGGTCGTCAAATTCAGCTTGATAGGGTAATCAAAATATTTTCTCAAGAAATAAATGCGGGACAGCCGATCTCGCACCAGCATGACCTTGCCTTCGGCCTTCTCCTGCCCGCCGTCATCGGGCCTGACCATCCGGCTCTTTCCCTGGTAGGAGATCTTTACATCTGGAGAATTCGACTGAACCGGAAGAATTTCCTGCCACCAATTCATTACCCAATCGCTTTTAGAAAAAAAACGATGCCCCCCAATATCCATTCGGTTACCCTTATAGACGATGGTACGAGAAATCCCCCCCACACTTTCTGACGCCTCAATGACCAATGGTTTCATACGGCCGTCACGTGCCAGCTCCAAAGCAGCCGTCAGGCCTGCGGGGCCTGCACCCACAATGACAACAATCGGTTTCTTTTGATCTGACATTTTTGATGCTTGATATTATCAATCGAATAAAAAATTTCCACGAAACCCTGAGCGGCACCCAGCACGCTCAGAAAAGAAGCATTTTTCGCACGGAAAAATTAAAAACAAAAGTCAACCCGGCAGCAAAAAACTTGACGAACTCGAGATTGAGGCCTAGCCATAAGAATCCGATCTGCATCACCGCCTGCGTCAGCATCAGCCCAACAGCCCCAATGAGCAAAAAAATGATGAACTCTTGCCTTCCGTTCCCTTTGAACCTGCGCCAATCAAAAACCCATTTAATGCTGAGCCAGTAATTCACGCATGCACCCATCAGAAAGGCGATCCCCACAGCAAGCGGCAGGGGCAATGCCAGGATCCTTACCGCAACCGAGAGCATCCCCGTATCGACCAGCAAGGCAATGACCGCCACCAAAAAATACTTGACGAACTGCAGCGTCAGCGCAGCATGCGTGCCAGCATTCTTGGTCAGTGGCGCCTCCCCCGATTGGCCTTGTCTCATATGAAACCCTTGCATTTATATAGGTAAACCTGGGTACCAGCAGCTCCGCGGTCGAAAGAACGATCGAGCGCCCCTCAGAATATCGGACCCTTCGCTTGTCAACACCGCCACCCATTGTTTCATCAGGATGGCAGAGATAGAATTTTGAGAGGCAGCCTCTCCATGGTCGACACCCCTACAAAGGCCACAGGTCATTCGTGCGGCGGCGCCATATTGTCCGGCTTGGGACCTGACACCCTTGGAGTCTCTACTTCTCGCCAACGGGTCAATTAACTTCGAGCGTGGCAGAGTTCATGGGCCACGCCCATGTAAAACGGTTCAGCCAGCAACTGAATGCGGTGCCAGCCAAAATGGAAGCGATGCTAGCTGCCCGTACATTGACATAATTGCGGGTTAATGACCATGGGTATCGGGCTACACCAAATCTGCGCAACGGTAGAGATAGTGTGTTTTCTCGATACCCCGCACGCTGCGAAAAACGTAGCTTCCAACGGGATGAACATTGCCGGATTCATGGAGTCTCCCCGGGAAAATGACGTATTGCAGCGCAGAACCCGCCATGGCGCACATGTCCCCCACCAGTGCCGCATCCGGCAGGCAATTGGAGCGGATTTGAGCGCCTTTTTGGATGCTCTCGAAAATCATGCACAATTGCGCCTGCAGTTCCAGCGGCGCGATTGCGTCGCGTCGGCGGTATGACTCCAGCGCCGTTTCGCGGTTAAACAATAATCCACCCTGTTGTGATCCACTGAGATAGACGGCGCGATGCAGCAGCAGCCACGGCGCCAAATTTTCATTCGACCAATAGACGGTTGCATCCGGTTCGATCTTCCAGCCAAACATATCGGGATTGGCGGGCATAGATTCGATCAGATGGGTTTCCGGTGCGCGGCCATCCCAGCGCAAGACGAGGAATATGGCCAATACAGTACCCACAGTCGTCACTGGCAAACGCCAAAATTGGGCCAGCCGCTCCCAGGCCATCAATGCGGCCGCGAACAGCCCGACAGCGACGACGGGCTGAAACACTTTGGAAATTGCGATGCTTCCATCATCGCCGGCCAGAGCGATGCTTTCGTCGGTTCCTATGTAAAAAGCATGGCGTACGACAATGATCACCACGGCGGCGACCACTGCCGTGCGAAGCATGGCCTCATATCGAGTGCCAATGCGAAATTGTATGCTCGGCCAAGCGGTATACAGCAGCGCACACAGCAGTGCCGCATATGCCGTCTCAACAGGGCGAGTGGGTGCCGATAACAAAAAGGCGACCACAATAAAAATCAGCCGTGTAGGTGGCGTTCGAAAATTTGATTTTTCGAACCGTGCCCATGCACTCACTATGGCAACGAAACTTGCCACAGCGCACCAATGCAAAATCCATTGAGCACGCCAGAATTGGGTGCTTGTGGCCAGCACGAGACGCAGTCCGTCAGCGTATAGTAGCGCCACGACAAAGCCTAGTACGGCGGTCCATAGCACGGCGTCCAGCACTTTTTGCACTCGTGCAGACGCATGATCGCGTGCGAGCCGAACCAACCAGAAGTCCAGGCCTAAACGAATCCAATCAGCGACACTCCATTGCTGCAACAGAACGAAACCATTCGAATTCTCGACGGCATCCCACCAATACTCGTCATAAGTCGCAAGACCGGGCCAGGGCAAGCCCGCCCCTTGAATTCCAATGAGCAGGAGAAAACCGGCCACTAAGCCGATTAAGTAAAATTTCCTCAACCGCTCAGGAGTAGTGAATATTACCAATATGCCCGCGAGAGGAACCGCCTGCAGCGGGTGCAGCGCCGCAGCCAGCAAGCCTAAAACGCCAACAAGCCAGAATTTTTTCCGTATAAGCGCGCCCAACGCGAATATTATGAGCGGCTCGGCGAGACCGCGCGCCGTAAAATATGGTTCGGCATACGTGATTACCTGGTGATGCCCATAATACCCAGGCCAAAATATGGCGAGGCATATCGCGAACAGGCAGATCGTGCGGCTATCCTGCAACCAGGCAGAAAGGGTGTATGCGCAGGCCGCAGCGTAAAGCAGCAGCGAAAGAGCGCCGCCGAACCTCCATAGGGCACCAACGTCTGGGAAAAATCGGTTGGCGAAAGCTGCTAAGTGAGGGAAGAGCGTGAAATTAGCCTGCGAGCCATATTTAAAAAAGAGGTCATTCGAAAATGTCGACGGATCAATCACATAAAGCATTTGAGCCACATAAAGCGTGGCATCGTGGCGTATGCCTACATAACCCCGGTAGTAGGCAAGTGTTGCGATGACCAGCATGACCGCCGCCACCGCTTCAATGATTGACTGTTTTTTCATGCAGAAAAAAGGGATGGCCTTCAAGCAGGCCATCCCTTCATCGGGCTAGACAGTATTAGAACTGACCGCGGCAAGAACCCGGCAGGTACTTCTGCGGGAGGTCGGTGCCGTCGGCAGCAAGGCCGCAGCGCCAGCCAAACACCGTCACCTGAACGTCGCCATTTGCGATCGCGTTAGTTGCGTCTTTCATCGGAACCAACGTGACGGCCTTACTTGCAGCATCCTTCAGATCGGCCTTGTTGGAGGTCGTGATCGTTACTTTGCCAGCATTATTCGTAGCGACAGAATCCACATACTTGGTCACGCCACCGCTGGACTCGCAACCCCAGGCTCCAGCGGCCGGCAGCGTCGTGCCGACCGTGCTCTGCACGGTCTCGGTGATAGTGGTGCGGCAGGCGGATGCTGCCAAGATGACTTCGGACACCTTAGCGCGGACGGTGTAGTCCTGATACGCCGGCAGCGCCACGGCAGCCAGAATGCCGATGATCGCCACCACGATCATCAGTTCGATCAGGGTGAAACCTTGTTGCAGGGTGCGCTTCATAAATGACTCCTCGGGAGTTTGTGGACAAGCCCCCCGAAGAAACCGGGAGGGTGCTGTATTTCCAGCATTTTTCGTGCCAGGACGGGCATTGCAGCACACGCCCCTTTGTCCCTTCGGGCATCCACGTCCACCCCGAAGCAAGCCTCACAAAACGACACATTTGTCACCCAGGGATGTCCCTTTCGGTCAACAGGGTGTCGCCCCTGGCGCTCAAAAGCTCGCAGCGGCCGGCCGGGGAAAGAGGAGCCCCCGACCAGGAGACAAAGGTATTTTGTATGCTTTCTCCTATCTGGCAAGCGCGAATGCTCTCTTTTTTAGAGCAACTGCGGCCGCATGCGTTAGCCCTGGACAAACTCCATCTCGGTGCCCGCCAGAGCAATACGGTCGCCGCTTTGCAGGACGACGGGCTCGCCGCCAAGCGCATTGCCGTTGAGCAGCGGAAACTCCGCGCCTTCCACATGGGCCAGCACAAAGCCCTGATGCCGCTTGGTAATGGAGGCCACCGCCACGCCGGGTTTGCCGATGGTGGTGACCACCTTCAACAAGGCCACCTCGCGCCCGGCAGCGGGGCCGGAGAGGACGCGCACGGCAGCGCTGAGGACGACCGGGGCCGACGTGGCGGCCACGTGTTTCTGCGGAGCGAGAGTGCCCGGCTTGAAAAGCATGGTTTTCTCGAACCCCGGCGCTTCTTCCTCGCTCAGGAACCGGATCTTGTACTTGCCGACCTCCACGGTGTCGCCGCTGCGCAGCGCCTGGCGCTTGACGGCCTTGCCGTTGACGTAGGTTCCGTTGGTGCTGTTCAGGTCCTCGACCTCGGCTTCACCGCCCGCCAAATGGAACACCGCATGCTCGCCGCTGACGGCCAGATTGTCGATCACCACATCGTTATAAGGGCGTCGCCCCACGGCCGTGTGCTCCTTGACGAGCGGGGCTTCCTTGATGACGACTCCGTCGATAGAGACGACCAGTCTGGGCATGTTCTTTTTCCTTCTGCAGCCAATTATTCGGAAACAAAAGCAAGTTTCAGGCTCACGGCGCGCGAAGCAGCCGGGACATCAGTCCGCGTTTTCCGCCGGGCGCGGATGTCCGCACCAGCAGCACGCTGATGTTGTCGCGCCCGCCCAAGGCATTGGCCAGGTCGATCATGCGCTGTGCCTTGTCCTTCAATGGAATGGCTTGGCGGGCAATGGCGGCAAGGTCATCGTCGTCCACCATATCGGTCAGGCCGTCCGAACACAGGATGAACAGGTCCTGCTGCTCCACCGCGAATTCGTTGACCTCGATGTGCACCGTGCCTTCCACGCCCAACGCTCGCGTGACAAGGTTGCGCTGGCCTGATCTCGCAGCCTCCTCTGGGGTGAGAAGGCCCGCGTCGATCTGCTCCTGCAGCCAGGAGTGGTCCCGCGTGATCTGCTTCAGCACGCCTGCGCGCAACCGATAGCAGCGCGAGTCGCCTACGTGGCCCAGGATCAGGCGGTCACCAAGGAACACCGCCACGACCAAGGTGGTGCCCATGCCCATGTATTGAGGGTTGGCCAGCGATGCACCCAGGATAGCGTGATTGGCGTTGTCCACGCAGGCTTCCATGGCTCGGCGCACGTCGGCAGCATCGGCATTCGTGCCTTGCTCCTGCAGCCAGCGGGCCATCTCCGTGCCGATGTAGGTGGTGGCCATGCCGCTGGCCACTTCGCCGGCGTTGTAGCCGCCCATGCCATCGGCCAAGATGGCCAGTTGGGCCGATTCGTCGATGGCTACCGCATCTTCATTGTTCGAGCGCACGCGCCCGGTGTCCGTCAATGCGTGGAACTCGTAACTCAACTGGGGCAGAGCTTTCATAGAACATCCGAAAACCTGCCGCGCGATGAGGGGCCGGGTGGGGAGGACGGGTCCATGATCGTCTGCTGGAAATCGGCCATGGCATCGCCCGGTGCATCGGAATTCGCATCATAGACGAGGCTTTCGGCTGCTCCACGGGTTATCTGTTCAGGCAAGTACGTTTCGCAGGCGCGCAGATCCTGCGCCAGCTCGGCGCCGGTCTCATACCGGTCCTCGCGCGCCTTGGCCAGCAAGCGCGCCACGACGGCCGCCAGAGCCGGCGGCAATTCCGGGCGCACGTCGCGCAGGTTGGGAGCGGGCTCGTGGACGATGCGCTGCATCAGCTCTGCCATGGTGCGCCCCCGCAGTGGCAGAGTGCCCGTGAGCAATTGGAACAAGGTGACGCCCAACGCATACAGGTCGGAACGCCCATCCACGGCTTGTCCCATCAATTGCTCGGGCGGCATGAAGCTGGGTGTGCCCAGTACCAGGCCCGTGCGGGTCTTGTGGCCATCGGTGATGCGGGCGATACCGAAATCCATGACTTTGACCGTGTCCGTCGCTGCATCGAACATGATGTTGGCGGGCTTAATGTCACGGTGGATCACCTGGTGCGCATGGGCATAGTCCAGCGCCTCGGCAATGCGATCAGCGATACCCAACACTTGCCGCACCGGCAGCAAGCGGCCCGGCGCACAGGCAGCGGACAGGTCCTGCCCCTGCAGCCGCTCCATGGCTATGTAGGCCACGCCCTGCGCGTCGCCACTGTCGTGGATGCGCACGATGCACGGATGCTGCAAACGACCCGCTGCAGCGGCCTCGCGAAAGAACCGCTGGCGCGCCTCGTCCAGCGCGGTGCCTTCGAACTCCTGGCCCAGCGACAGAGTCTTGAGGGCGAGCTCCTGCCCTGTCGCAGGATCGCGCGCGAGGTAGACCGCCCCCATCGCGCCTCGGCCCAGGATGCATTCCGGTTGGTAAGGGCCCAGGCGTGGAAGCAGTGCTGAACCACTGCTCGGCAGGGCTTGCACTGCCGGTGCTTGAAGGGCACGCAGGGCGTGCTGGATATCCTTGGCACGCTGATGGCCTGTCCTGGCTGCTTCGTGATTCGCATCGCGCTGGAGCACATGCTTGAACACCTTGCGGGCCTTGCCCAGGTCCCGCTGACGCTCGAAGCCTCCTGCCAGCATGCACAAGCTCTGCAGCAGTTCAGGAGTTGTCGGCAGATGGCGAAAGAGGCCGAACGCCTCTTCCAACCGCCCTTGTTCCTGCAAGGCCATGCCTCGCTGGTACCGCCTCGCATGCGCCGCAGCACTACGGGACGATGGACGTTGCCCGGCCTTCCGCTGGCCGGAGGCCCATGCGCCCAACAGGCACAACGCCAGTACGCATCCCAGCAACGCCCAACGCCATTCCTGCCACAGCAGCAGCCCTCCCGCCAATACGAACAGGCAAGCGGCTGCCAAGGCCCACCCCCACCCTGGACGCACTTTCTGCGAAAGAGCCCTTGTCTTGGCCATTGCACCGACCGCCGAGCTGTTGGAAAACCTGCCTGGCTAGCAATTCACGCGCCGAGGCGCGCGCACCCTGAAACGGCCGGGGGCCGGCTTCAATCTACCATTTTTGTCACGCCATCCGCTGACGCGCGGAGTGCATTACGCCCGCTGGACTTCGCCGCGGGAATTCATCCATTTGCCCACCGCCACAACCAGGACCGCACCGGCCGCAGCCGCCACATAGTGCAGCCAGGGGTGGCCGATGGCGTAGTCGTGCAGCACGTTGTCGTGCACGATGGTTTCGCCGCCCACCCAGCCGATCAGGGCCGCGCCCAGCGTGACGATGACGGGGAAGCGGTCCATGAGCTTGATCATGAGCGTGGAGCCGAAGATGACCAGCGGAATGCTGATGGCCAGGCCCAGGATCAGCAGCAGCATGTCGCCCTGGGCAGTAGCGGCAACGGCGATCACGTTGTCCAGGCTCATCACGAGATCTGCGATCAGGATGGTACGGATGGCAGCGAACATGGTGCCGGTGCCTTTGGATTCGCCGTCCTCGTCCTCCTCGCCGGTCAGCAGCTGGTAGCCGATCCACAGCAGCAGCAGGCCGCCCACGATCTGCAGGAAGGACAGCTCCAGCAGCTTGGCGGCCACGACGGTGAGCACAATGCGCAGCACCACGGCCGCGCCGGAGCCGAACATGACGGCCTTCTTCTGCTGCTCGGGAGGCAGCGAGCGTGCTGCCAGGGCGATGACGACGGCGTTGTCGCCGGAAAGAATGATGTTGATCCAGACGATCTTCACCAGGCCGATCCAGAAATCGGCATTGCTCAGGTACTCCATGATGGCTCCAGTGTTATGAATCGAAAACGCCAGCCTGGATGTCCAAGCTGGCGTTTCTTTTGTGTTGGAACCGACAGTGTAGAGAGAGCAGGCCCTCTCGCGCGTGCGTAATTCTGCGTAACCCGGGCGCAGGCGCCCGGGCGGCGGTGGGATTACAGCAGGCCCTTGAGCAGGCGGCCCATCTCGGACGGGTTGCGGGTAATGGTGAAACCGCACTCTTCCATGATGGCCAGCTTGGCATCGGCCGTGTCGGCGCCGCCGGAGATCAGCGCGCCGGCGTGGCCCATGCGCTTGCCGGGAGGCGCGGTGACACCGGCGATGAAGCCGACGATGGGCTTCTTCATGTTGGCCTTGCACCAGCGGGCGGCCTCGGCTTCGTCGGGGCCGCCGATTTCGCCGATCATGATGACGGCGTCGGTGTCGGGATCGTCGTTGAAGGCCTTCATCACGTCGATGTGCTTGAGGCCGTTGATCGGGTCGCCGCCGATGCCCACGGCGCTCGACTGGCCGATGCCCAGCTCGGTGAGCTGTGCCACGGCTTCATAGGTCAGCGTGCCGGAGCGCGACACCACGCCCACGCGGCCCTTCTTGTGGATGTGGCCGGGCATGATGCCGATCTTGATCTCGTCGGGCGTGATCAGGCCGGGGCAGTTGGGGCCCAGCAGCAGGGTCTTCTTGCCGCCGGCGGCTTCCTTGGCCTTCATCTTGTTGCGCACTTCGAGCATGTCGCGCACGGGGATGCCTTCGGTGATGCAGATGGCCAGGTCAAGGTCGGCTTCCACGGCTTCCCAGATCGCGGCGGCGGCGCCCGCGGGCGGCACGTAGATCACGGAAACGGTGGCACCGGTTTCCTTGGCGGCGTCCTTCACCGATGCGTAGATCGGAATGTTGAAGATCGACTCGCCCGCCTTCTTGGGGTTCACGCCGGCGACGAAGCAGTTCTTGCCGTTCGCGTATTCCTGGCACTTTTCCGTGTGGAACTGGCCGGTCTTGCCGGTGATGCCCTGGGTGATGACCTTGGTGTCTTTGTTGATGTAAATCGACATGTTCTGCTCTCCAGGGCTTAACGGACGGCTTCGACGATCTTCGTGGCCGCTTCGGCCATGGTGTCGGCGCTGATGATGGGCAGGCCGGATTCGGCCAGCATCTTCTTGCCCAGCTCTTCGTTCGTGCCCTTCATGCGCACGACCAGCGGCACCTGCAGGTTCACGGCCTTGCAGGCGGTGATGACGCCGGTGGCGATGGTGTCGCACTTCATGATGCCGCCGAAGATGTTGACCAGGATGCCCTTGACCTTGGGGTTCTTGAGCATGATCTTGAAGGCTTCGGTCACCTTCTCGGGGGTGGCGCCGCCGCCCACGTCGAGGAAGTTGGCCGGCTCGCCGCCGAACAACTTGATGGTGTCCATCGTCGCCATGGCCAGGCCGGCGCCGTTCACCAGGCAGCCGATGTTGCCGTCCAGGCTGATGTAGGCCAGGTCGAACTTGGAGGCCTCGATTTCAGCGGGGTCTTCCTCGTCCAGGTCGCGCAGGGCCACGATCTCGGGATGGCGGAACAGCGCGTTGGAGTCGAAGTTGAACTTGGCGTCCAGCGCGGTCAGGTTGCCCTTGGAGTCGCAGTTCAGCGGGTTGATCTCGACCAGCGACGCGTCCGTGTCCATGTAGCACTTGTAGAGCTTGGCGAACAGGTCCACGGCCTGGTCCACCGAAGCGCCCGTCAGGCCGATGGCCGCAGCGACCTTCTTGGACTGGTCGGCGGTGATGCCGGTGAGCGGGTCGATCATCTCGGTGATGATCTTCTCGGGCGTGGAGTGGGCCACTTCCTCGATGTCCATGCCGCCTTCGCTCGACGCGATCAGGGCGACCTTCTGCGTGGCGCGGTCGGTGACGAGCGAGATGTAGAGTTCGTTCTTGATGTCGGCGCCGTCTTCGATGTACAGGCGGCGCACCTTCTGGCCTTCGGGGCCGGTCTGGTGGGTCTTGAGCTGCATGCCCAGGATCTCGCCGGCCAGCTTCTTGACGTCGTCGATGGTCTTGGCCACCTTCACGCCGCCGCCCTTGCCGCGGCCGCCGGCGTGGATCTGGGCCTTCACGACCCACACGGGGCCGCCGAGCTTCTGAGCGGCTTCCACGGCTTCCTGCACCGTGAAAGCGGGAATGCCGCGCGGAACGGGCACACCAAAACTGCGCAAGATTTCCTTGCCTTGGTATTCGTGAATCTTCATGAGGTCTCTCTCAGGGGAAGGATGGGTTGACCCGTTGCCGCCGAAACGCTCAAGCTGACCGCAGGCTCGGGACTGGCAGCCGGTAAATGTATCATGCTGCGGCGCACCATATCCATGGCGGCCATTACGTACTACCGAAGAGGAGCACCCCATGCCCAAGGTCTTTATCGATGGCGAGGCAGGCACCACGGGCCTGCAGATTCGCGAGCGCCTGCAGGCCATGCCGCAGGTCGAGCTGGTCAGCATCGCGCCCGAGCTGCGCAAGGATGCCGACGCCAAGCGCGCCCTGATGGCCGGCGTGGACCTGGTCATCCTGTGCCTGCACGACGACGCCGCGCGCGAGTCCGTGGCGCTCATCGACAGCCTGCCTGGCAAGAAGCCCCGCATCATCGACGCCAGCACCGCCCACCGCGTGGCCGAGGGCTGGACCTTCGGTTTTCCCGAGCTGTCGCGCGATCAGCGCGCCGCCGTGCAGCAGGCCGAACGCGTGGCCAACCCCGGCTGCTATTCCACGGGCGCGATCGCCCTGCTGCGCCCCCTGGTCGACGCGGGCGTGCTGCCGCCGGACTACCCCGTGACCCTGCCCGCCGTCAGCGGCTACTCGGGCGGCGGCCGCCAGATGATCGAGGCGTACGAAGCGGGCGGCGCGCCGGCCTACGAGCTGTATGCGCTGGGCCTGCAGCACAAGCACCTGCCAGAGATCGTGCGCTACGGCCGGCTCACGCGCCGGCCCATCTTCATGCCCGCCGTGGGCAATTTCGACCAGGGCATGCTGGTCGAGCTGCCGCTGCATCTGGATCTGCTGCCCGGCCGTCCCACGCTCGCCAAGCTGCAGGACATCTATGCACAGCACTACGCAGGCAGCGAATGGGTCACGGTGGAAGAGGCGCCCGCATCGGGCAAGCTGGACGCGGTCGCGCTGAAGAACACCAACCAGCTGGAGATCCGCGTGTTCGGCAACGAGGACGCGGGCCAGGCCGTGGCCGTGGCGCGCCTGGACAACCTGGGCAAGGGCGCCAGCGGCGCTGCGGTGCAGAACCTCAGGCTGATGCTGGGGCTGTAACGCAAAAACCATAGCTGGTTGCGCTTTTCAGCAACGGGTTTCAGCGCGAAAATACCCTGAAACCCTTGCATAGCAAGCGCAAGCCGCTCACTTTTTCAGGCACGCCCCATCCGCTGGAACAAGCCGCCCGGCAGGCGCGCCACCTGGCCGTCCAGCTCCAGCTCCAGCAGGCGCACCTGCAGCGCGGCGGCATCCAGGCCGGTGCGCGCGCCCAGTGCGTCCACCCCCATGGGGTCGAAGCCCAGCGCCTGCAGCACGGCGTCGCCGTGCGCCTGTGGCGCCTGCTCCTGCGCGACCGGCACGGGCGTTGCGGGCGGCAGGCGCAGCTCTTCCAGCACGTCCTGCGCGGTTTCCACCAGCTTCGCGCCCTGGCGGATCAGCGCATGGCAGCCGCGCGACTGCGGCGCGTGGACGGAGCCGGGGATGGCGAACACCTCGCGCCCCTGCTCCGCCGCCAGGCGCGCGGTGATCAGCGAGCCGGAGGCGAGCGCCGCCTCCACCACCAGCGTGCCTTGCGACAGGCCCGAGATGATGCGGTTGCGCTTGGGAAAGTTAGCCGGCAGCGGCGGCGTGCCCAACGGGTATTCGCTGACCACCAGCCCGTGGCGCGCGATGCGGTGCGCCAGCTCCCGATTGCGGGACGGATAGACCCGGTCCAGCCCCGTGCCGACGACGGCGATGGTGGCGGGCGTAGACGGATCGGGTTCGGCCGCATCCAGCAGCGCGCCCTCGTGCGCGGCCGCATCGACCCCCAGCGCCAGCCCGGAGACGATGCACAGGCCCGCACCGCGCAGCGCCCGCGCGAACTGCCGCGCATGGTCCACGCCCTGGGCCGTGGGATTGCGGCTGCCCACCATCGCCAGGCAGCCCGCAGGCGCGAACGCATGCGGCGCCTGCACGCAGCGCGGCGCGCCCAGCAGGTAGAGCAGCAGCGGCGGGTCTTCCGTGGCCAGCAGGGCCGGCGGGTAGGCGGCGTCGCCCAGCGTGACGATGGCGCGCGCGGCCTGGCCCTCGGCGGGCGCGCGCCCCTCCTGCAGCCATTGCCAGGTGCGCTCCAGCAGGGCGTCCAACTCCGGCGCCGGCGTGGCCAGCGCGCGCGCCTGCGCGGCACTCACGCAGGCCTGCCAGGCCTGCTCGTCCTGCGCAAAGATCCGCTGCGGCAGGCCGAAGGCGGCCAGCAGGCGACGCGCCGCACCGTTGCCCACCCCGGGGGCCAAGGTCAGCCGCAGCCAGGCCGCGAGTTCGTCGCGCTGCATGCTCCAGGCTGCGCGGAAATTATTCGGGATTGACCAGCCGGTCGCCCACCTGCACGGGCCGCTGCGACTGCAGGATCAGCGCGTAGGACACGCGGTCGAAGGTGAGGAACACCATCGCCAGGCCGTTGGCCTCGCTGGGCAGGCGGATCATGGCGCGCTCGCTGTCGGTCTTGTCGCGCACGCGCTCCTCCTTGGTCAGCAGCGTAAGCACGTGGCCCGCCTCCATGCCGTCGGCGGTGCCGCGGTTGATGGTGATGACCTGGTTCTGCGCCGCGTTGGACACGGTAGTGCTGCCGTAGAGCGACACCACGCGCGCGTCAACCTCTTCCCGCGGCGCGCGCGGCACATAGTTGACGAAGCCGCGCCGCGGCGCGGGCAACAGGCGGTCGCCCAGGCGGATTTCTTCCTTGGCACCGCTCAGGTCGACCGTGGCAGGCACGACCTCCACGCGGGAGGCATCGTCCGGTGCCGCTGCGGTTGTTTCACTGCGCACCAGTTCCGCGCGGCCCACGTACTGCGCCTCATAGCCCAGGACTTCGCCCGTCACAGGGTCCTTCAAGGCCACGGCGTTGCGGAACACGCGGTATTGGCGCGGGACGCCGGGCTCCAGTTCCAGCGGATGGCCCTGCGCGCCGCGCACATAGGCGCGGTCGCCATTGCCCATGATCACGCGCTCGTCGCGCGTGGCGACGATGCGAGGCGCCTGCTCCAGCGTCAACTCGTCCACCACCAGCGGCTGCACGAGGAAAGGCTCGATCAGGTGCGGCTTGAGCGTAGGCAGCGCCGTACCCACCAGACTGTCCGAACGCGTGCGGGGCGAAATGCGCACCGTCTCGTCGCCGCTACCGCCGGGGCTGGTGCGCAGGCGCGCGTAGCCGCCGTCCTTCTCCAGATACAGCGTCTGGCCGGGAAAGATCAGGTGCGGATTGGGAATGGACTGCAGGTTCATGCCCCACAGCTCGGGCCAGCGCCAGGGGCGCTTGAGGTACATGCCGGAAATACCCCAGAGCGTGTCGCCGCGCTGGACCACGTAGGTGTCGGGCGCATTGGGCGCCAGCTCGGACAAGGGGACGCCGCGCGAGGCCACCTGCTGCGCCGTGGCGCGCTGCGCGGGCGTGATGGGATAGTTCTGCGCCTGCACCGCCCCGGCCGCCAGGGCCCCCGCCAGCACGGCCAGCGTGCTGAAGGCCGTGGCGCGCACGCGGGCGGCTGCCGTCATATTGTTCCTCTTGTCATGCATGTGAAAGACGCCCCTCTCGCTGGCAGCGCAGTTAATTGATTTACAAAAGAAACTGCCGCACTACGTTACAAACCATTTGAGATTCTGTGCTCAAGCCCTTGATTCGGCAACGATTATTGCTCCGGCATACTGCAAGCCCCGGCAAAAGTGGCGAAAATAGCGACATATTCAGCGCTCTGCCATGGCCATTCTCCCCATTCTCTGTTACCCCGATCCGCGCCTGCACAAGGTGGCCCAGCCCGTGAAAGCGGTGGACGACCGCGTGCGCGCCGTGCTGGACGACATGCTCGCCACCATGTACGACGCCAACGGCATCGGCCTGGCCGCCACGCAGGTGGACGTGCACGAGCGCATCGTGGTGATCGACGTGTCCGAGGAGCGCGATACGCCATTGGTTCTCATCAACCCCGAGATCACCTGGGCCAGCGATGAAAAGCAGGTGGGCGACGAAGGGTGCCTGTCCGTGCCCGGCATCTACGACGGCGTGGAACGCTCGACGGCCGTGCACGTGCGCGCGCTGGACCGCGAAGGCCAGCCCCGCACGATCGAGGCCGAGGGCCTGCTGGCCGTGTGCATCCAGCACGAGATGGACCACCTGATGGGCAAGGTGTTCGTCGAATACCTCTCGCCGCTCAAGCGCAACCGCATCAAGACCAAGCTGCTCAAGCAGCAGAAGCAGGCCGAGCGCGCATGACCAGGCGCCTGGCCAGCCTGATGCTGGCCACCGTGCTGGTGGCGGGTTGCGCCGTGCCCGAGTGGCAGGCGCCCGGCACGCCCCGCGCCGAGGTGGAACGCGCCATGGGCCGCCCCACGCTCGCGGTGCCGCTCGCAGGCGGCGGCGAGCGCCTGGTCTACAGCCGCCAGCCCGCCGGGCAGCAGGTCTACCACCTGGACTTCGACGCGCAGCAGCGCCTCGCACGCGTCACGCAGGCGCTCACGCTGGAGGCGTTCCAGTCCTTGCGCAACGGCGAGGACACGCGCACCAGCGTGCTGCAGCGCTTCGGTCCGCCCGCGCTCGTGGAGCACGTGGCCCGCTTCACGGGCGACGTCTGGACCTACCGCATCCTCGAACACGGCATCCCGCGCCAGGCCCACGTGCACATCGACCCGGCCGGCGTGGTGCGCCGCGTCATGTTCACCGACGAACGCACTTTCGACCGGGACCCGGCACGATGAACGTCATTTTCGCGGGCACGCCCGATTTCGCGCGCGTGGCCCTGGAGCGGCTCCTGGCCGCCGGCTTCACCGTTCCCCTGGTGCTGACCCAGCCCGACCGGCCCGCCGGCCGCGGCATGAAGCTGCAGGCCTCGCCCGTCAAGCAGTGCGCGCTGGAGCACGGCATCGCCGTCGCCCAGCCGCGCAGCCTGCGCCTGGACGGCAAGTACCCCGACGAGGCCGCCGCCGCGCAGGCCGCCATCGCTGCCGCCGGGGCCGACGCGATGGTGGTCGCCGCCTACGGGCTGATCCTTCCGCAATGGGTGCTCGACGCCCCGCGCCTGGGCTGCCTCAACATCCACGCCAGCCTGTTGCCGCGCTGGCGCGGCGCGGCGCCCATCCACCGCGCCATCGAGGCCGGCGACGCCGAGACGGGCGTGACCATCATGCAGATGGACGCCGGCCTGGACACGGGCGACATGCTGCTCGTGGAAAAGACCGCCATCGCCCCCGCCGACACCACGGCCACGCTGCACGACCGGCTGGCGGAGATGGGCGGGCGGCTCATCGTGCAGGCGCTGGAGCAGGCCGCGCACGGCGGCCTCGCCGCCACGCCGCAGCCCGCCGAGGGCGTGACCTACGCGCACAAGATCGAGAAGGCCGAGAGCAGCATCGACTGGCGCCAGGACGCGGCGCGGATCGCCCGGCGCGTGCGCGCGTTCGACCCGTTCCCTGGCGCATCCACCGCACTGGGCACAGACGCCATCAAGGTATGGCGCTGCGAAATCGATAGCTGCCCGCGCTTGCTGGACAAGCGCGAAGGCCAGATTTTGCATATAGACGACGACGGCATCACCGTGGCCTGTGGCGAAGGCACGGCGCTGCGCCTGACCGTGCTGCAGCGTGCCGGAGGCAAGCGCCTGGCGGCTGCGGACTTCCTGCGCGGGTTTCCCCTGCAGCCCGGCCAGGTGCTGGGATGAACCTGCACACGCTGCGCGGCTGGCTGCGCGACCCGTGGTTCCGCACGGGCGTGGGCGACATGCTGGGCACCAGCCTGGGCATCGCCGCCTGGGGCCTGGTCACGGGCGTGGCCATGGTCAAGACCGGCCTGTCCGCGCCCCTGGCCATCTTCATGTCACTGGTGGTGTATGCCGGCAGCGCGCAACTGGCCGTGCTGCCGCTCATGGCGGCGGGCGCTCCGCTGTGGGTGATCTGGCTCACGGCCGCCTGCGTGAACCTGCGCTTCGTGATCTTCAGCAGCATGTGGCGCAGCTATTTCGCCTACCTGCCGCGCAAGCAGCGGCTGGCGCTGGGCTACTTCAGCGGCGACGTGATCTTCGTGGGCTTCATGAAGCGCTTCCCCAAGCTGGAATCGCAGCCCGAGCAGCTGCCCTATTTCTGGGGCGCGGCGTCGTCCAACTGGCTGGCGTGGCAGCTGCCCTCCATCATCGGCATCCTGCTGGCCAACGTGATCCCGCTCTCGTGGGGCCTGGGCTTCGCGGGCGTGCTGGCGCTGCTGGGCATCCTGCTGTCCATGCTGTCGGACCGTGCCACCTGGCTCTCCACCCTGGTGGCCGCCACGGCGGCCATCGCCACCTTCGCGCTGCCGCTCAAGCTCAACATCCTGGTGGCCATCGCCGCGGCCGTGGCGGCGGGACTGCTGGCCGAGGCCGCCGAGCGCTCGCTGCGCCGCGCCCGCGCGCACACGCCGGGAGGCGGCGCGTGAGCTGGGACTGGCTCTACCCTGCCGCCGCCATCCTGGGCCTGGCGGTGCTCACCGTGCTCACGCGGGCGTTCTTCATGATTCCCGAGCGCGACCTGCCCATGCCCGACTGGCTGCGCCGGGGCCTCAAATACGCGCCGCTGGCTGCCCTGGCGGCCGTGATCGCGCCGGAGCTGCTCATGAGCCAGGGCGCGCTGATCCAGACGCTGGCCGACGCGCGCATCCCCGCCGTGGCCTGCGCCGCCGGCTACTACTTCTGGCGCCGGGGCATCCTGGGGACCATCGTCGTGGGCATGGCGGTGTACCTGCCCCTGCACATCGGCCTGGGCTGGTGAGCGGGGTGCGCCGCCTACAATGCGGCGCGATTTCCAGCACTCCTACGCCCAGACAGCCATGCACATTCTTCGCTTCTCCGACCTCTGCGCCCAGGGCAAGGCCCAGGGCCAGCGCGTGTTCATCCGCGCCGACCTCAACGTGCCGCAGGACGATGCCGGCCGCATCACCGAGGACACGCGCATCCGCGCATCCGTGCCCTGCATCCGCATGGCGCTGGACGCCGGCGCCGCCGTCATGGTGACAAGCCACCTGGGCCGCCCCACCGAAGGCGAATTCAAGCCCGCCGATTCGCTCGCTCCCGTGGCCCGGCGCCTGTCGGAGCTGCTGGGCCGCGACGTGCCCCTGGTCGCCGACTGGGTGGACGGCGTGCAGGTGCAGCCCGGCCAGGTGGTGCTGCTGGAGAACTGCCGCGTGAACAAAGGCGAGAAGAAGAACAGCCCCGAACTGGCGCAGAAGATGGCCGCCCTGTGCGACATTTACGTGAACGACGCCTTCGGCACGGCCCACCGCGCCGAGGGCACGACCTACGGCATCGCCGAATACGCAAGGCAAGCCTGCGCCGGCCCGCTGCTGGCCGCCGAGATCGACGCCATCACCCAGGCCCTGGCCAATCCGAAGCGCCCGCTGGTCGCCATCGTGGCGGGCAGCAAGGTATCGACCAAGCTCACCATCCTGCAGAGCCTGTCGAAGAACGTGGACGGGCTGGTGGTGGGCGGCGGCATCGCCAACACCTTCATGCTGGCCGCGGGCCTGCCCATCGGCAAGTCGCTGGCCGAGCCCGATCTGGTGGGCGAGGCCAAGGCCGTGATCGAGGCCATGAAGGCGCGCGGCGCCGAGGTGCCGATCCCCACTGACGTGGTGGTCGCCAAGACCTTCGCGGCTGATGCGCCCGCCACCGTGAAGCAGGCCGCCGACGTGGCCGAGGACGACCTGATCCTCGACATCGGCCCCGAGACCGCCGCGCGCCTGGCCGCGCAGCTGAAGCAGGCCGGCACCATCGTCTGGAACGGCCCCGTGGGCGTGTTCGAGTTCGACGCCTTCGCGGGCGGCACCAAGGCGATCGCCCAGGCCATCGCCGAGTCCAGCGCCTTCAGCATCGCGGGCGGCGGCGACACGCTGGCGGCCATCGCCAAGTACGGCATCGAGAAAAACGTGGGCTACATCTCCACGGGCGGCGGCGCTTTCCTGGAGGTGCTGGAAGGCAAAAAGCTGCCGGCCTTCGAGATCCTGGAAAAGCGCGCGGCGTCCTGACAAAACAACAGCACTCAGGGTCGGGCGCGCCAAAAAACGACATTTCTCTTGTTTTTGGCGAGGGCTCCGCTCAGAATCGTGCGCAAACGTGTGAGATACGCAACATTCGTATCTCACATTTGTCTTTTGTGAGAAGGAGGGAGCCATGTCTTTCATCAAGACTCTCGGGTGGACCGTCACCGCAGGCACCATGTGCCTGCTGGCAGGTTGCAGCAACGCGCCGATTCCATTGGCCAAGAATTTCGAACTGACATCTCAGTACAAGGTGCGGTCGGCCGGCCACTGGGAGCTGGTATCGCGCGACGTTGCGGCCCAGACCCGCTCGGCCCTGGAAAAGGCGGGTTATGGCGCTGGCACCCCCATGCATGTCGCGCCTCCTCCGAACCCGACCGCATTCGATCTCGCATTCCGTGATTTCCTCATCACTGAATTCGTGCAAAGCGGCGCCACCGTCCACCAGCAGCCCGGCGCGGGCCTGGATGTGACCTACCACGCCCAGGTGGTCCGCCACAACAGCGACCGTCCGCACTTCATTCCAGGCCAGTACACCATGCTCGCAGCCGGCATCATGGCCGCCTACGGCCTGCGCCATGAGCATGTCGACACGCAGCTGCTGGCCGCACTGGGCCTCACGGCAGCGGCCGATTACGCAAGCAGCATCAACTCCGGCGGGCCGACGAACACCGAACTGGTCCTGACCACCACCGTTTCGCGTGGCGGCCAGTACCTGTCGCGCACAACCGATGTGTACTACCTCGAAAACGCCGACACGCCGCTGTTCCTGCGCCCCTCGCACTACCGCGCCGTCAACATGAAGGTGGTGTCGCAATGAAGCGCGCATTTCTATTGACCCTGGCCTCCTCGGCCCTCCTGCTGGCCGGCTGCGCTCAAAAAGCTCCCCCATTGCGCGCGGAGCCGAGCTACAAGGAGGCGATCAACGCCCCGCTGCTGCAGAGCAGCCGCGAAGCAGTAGGCCGCCTCGTGGCAAGCCTCGACACGGCCGCCACGGGCCCTGGCCCGGTGCTCGTAGCCACCGTGGTGGACGTGAATGACCTGAGCCGCTCGGCACCGCTGGGGCGTACGCTGTCGGAGCAATACGCCAACGCCATGGCCGCCACCGGCTTCGACGTGAAAGAGATCAAGCTGCGTGGCGATGTCTTCGTGAAGGAAGGCGCAGGCGAATTACTGCTCTCGCGCGAGGTCAAGGACATCGCTCGCCACCACAACGCTTCCATGGTGCTCGTGGGCACGTTCTCGCCTGCGGCGGACTACACCTACGTGAGCCTCAAGCTCGTGCGCACGGAAGACAGCCGCATCATCCGCGGCCACGACTACGCGCTGCCCAACGACCGCGACGTGCGCCGCCTGCTGGTCTCTCGCTGAAGCACGACTCCTCCTGCTCAGGCCGCCGTATACCGGCGGCCTTTCTTTTGCTATTTAAAAGTGAGCTGTTAGCGCTTACCCATCAAGCGCCAGAGGCCGTTTTGACTGATGAACGTGATGGCCACAGCACCGACGCGATGGCCACCACCATCAGCCCCACGGCCGTCCAGTCCTGCCAGTGCAGGACCTCGCCCAGCCAGAGCGCGCCGCTGAACACGCCGATCACCGGGATCATCATCACGCTGAGCGTGGAGGCCACCGGCGGCAGCGTGCGCACCAGGAAGAACCACGCCGTCTGCGCGAAGCCCAGCACCAGCAGGCCGTTGTAGAGGATGGCCGTCCAGGCCTGCGCGTCGGGAGCACGCCACTGGGACCGCTCGAACGTGACGGCCAGCACGGTGAGCACCGCACAGGTCAGCGCCACCATCCAGAACGACAGCGTGAGCAGCGGCACCGGCACGTGCAGCCGGCGCATCAATTGCGTGCCCATGGCCCAGCTCGCGGCCGAGACCAGGATCAGCACCATGCCCACGGGCCGGCTGCCCAGCGCGCCCACCTCGTGCCACAGCAGCAGCACCACGCCGAGCGCTGCGGCCGCCACGCCGCCCCAGGCGCGGCCGGCCAGCCGGTCGCCGAAGCACAGCGCGCCGATTACGGCCGAGAAGATCGGCATGGTGTAGCCCAGGATGGCCGCGCGGCCGCTGGACAGCAGCGGGATCGCCACGATCATCAGCACGTGCCACAGCACCATGTTCGTGAGCGTGAGCAGCACCACCCGCCCCCAGTGGGCGCGCGCAATGGCGAAGGGCGCCTTCTGCTGCCACATCACCAGCGCCAGGATGGGCAGGCCCATCCACAGCGAACTCATGCGGAAGGTGAGCGGCGGGAAATGCGACACGCCCATCTTCATCACCGGCCAGTTGAAGCCCCACACCAGGGTCAGGAGCACGAGGACGACGAGCTGGCGGCGGGAGAAGACGGGCATGGGCCGCGATTGTGCCGCCCGGCCACCGCCCGCGCTGGCCGGCCACCTAAAATCCCCGCCCTATGACCTTCCTCGACATGCTGCGCGACGCCACCACGCGCAACGACTCCCTGCTGTGCGTGGGCCTGGACCCCGAACCCACGCGCTTTCCCGAGGGCCTGCGCGGCGACGCGCACCGCATCTACGACTTCTGCGCCGCCATCGTGGACGCCACGTGCGACTTGGTCTGCGCCTTCAAGCCGCAGATCGCCTACTTCGCCGCGCACCGCGCCGAAGACCAGCTCGAACGCCTGATGCAGCACATGCGCTGCAACGCGCCCCACGTGCCCGTGATCCTGGACGCCAAGCGCGGCGACATCGGTTCCACCGCCGAGCAGTACGCGCGCGAGGCCTTTGAGCGCTACGGTGCCGACGCCGTGACGCTCTCGCCCTTCATGGGCTTCGACTCCATCGCGCCCTACCTGGAGTACCACGGCAAGGGCGCCTTCCTGCTGTGCCGCACCTCCAACCCCGGCGGCGACGACCTGCAGGCCCAGCGCCTGGCCAGCGTGGAAGGCCAGCCGCTGCTCTACGAGCACGTGGCGAGCCTGGCCCAGGGCCCGTGGAACAAGAACGGCCAGCTCGGCCTGGTGGTGGGCGCCACCTACCCGGCCGAGATCGAGCGCGTGCGCGCCCTGGCGCCCACGCTGCCGCTGCTGATCCCCGGCGTGGGCGCGCAGGGCGGCGACGCCGCGGCCACCGTGCGCGCGGGGCTGCGCGAGGACGGCCCGATCATCGTCAACTCGTCCCGCGCCGTGCTCTACGCCTCGGGCGACGCCGACTTCGCCGCCGCCGCGCGCAGCGCCGCCCAGGCGACGCGCGCCGCGCTCAACGCCGCGCGCGGCTAGCCCCCGCCTCCGGCCATGCAGCTCAAGTGGCTGGAGGACTTCATCGCGCTCGCCCAAGAGCGCAGCTTCACCCGCGCGGCCGAGCTGCGCCACGTGACCCACCCCGCGTTCGGCCGGCGCATCCGCGCGCTGGAGGCCTGGGCCGGCACGCCGCTCACCGAGCAGGGCGGCGGCCCCGTGCGGCTCACGCCCGCGGGCCAGGCCTTCCTGGAGACCGCGCAGCAGATGGCGCAGGGCCTGGCCCATTCGCACGAGGAGATGCACGCCATCGCCGGGCGGCAGGCGCGCACCGTCACCCTGGCCACCGGCCGCACCCTGGCACGCACGGTGGTGGCCGACTGGCTGGCCCGCATCCAGCCCCTGCTGGAGGGGGGCGAACTGCGCGTGCGCACCTGCGCTCTGGCCGAGTCGGTGGCGATGATCGAGCGCGGCGAGGCCGACTTCACCCTGGCCTACCACCACACATCGCTGGCCGTGCGCCTGGACGCGCGGCAGTTCACCCACCTCACGCCCGCCTCCGACCGCCTGGTGCCCGTGGCGCGCGCCCGCGCCGGCGGCGCGCCGCTGCACCACTTCGGCGGCACGGACACGGTGCCCTACCTCGCCTACTCGCACACGCTGGCGCTCGGCCGGCTGGTGGAGGACCACCTGGCGCACGACCCGCTGGCGCCGCGCCTGGTGCGCGTGGTGGAGTGCGACTCGGCCGACGCCCAGTACGAATACGTGCTGCGCGGCCTGGGCGTGGCCTGGCTGCCCTGGTCCATGGTGCACGCCGACTGCCAGAGCGGCCGGCTGGCCCCCGCGGGCGACCGGCGCATGGAGGTGCGCTTCGACGTGCGCATGTACCGGCCCAAGCGCCGGCTCTCGCCCTGGGCCGAGGCGCTGTGGGCCACGCTGGCGCGCAAGTAAGCCCCCGCACAAACCCGTAGGCTGCGTGCCGATAATGCACGGCTTCGTGCTACTTCGGCACCACGCCACGGCAGGGCCCTCCCACAATGCAGGCACCCACCTTGACCTGCCCATGGAGAACGCCATGCACCCTTCCCGCACTCCCGCCCCGCTGCGCCGCACGCTTCTGGCCGGCGCCGCGCTGCTCGCCGCCGCCAGCCCCGCCGCCTTCGCCCAGGCCCCGGCCTACCCCAGCAAGCCCATCACCATCGTCGTGGGCTACCCGCCCGGCGGCAGCACCGACCTGACGGGCCGTGCCGTGGGCGCGGAGCTGTCCACCCGCCTGGGCGTGCCCGTGGTGATCGAGAACCTCGGTGGCGCGGGCGGCGCCATCGGTGCGCAGAAGGTGGCCAGCAGCGCACCCGACGGCTACACGCTGCTGGTGGGCGCCAACAACGAGATCGCCATCAACAAGCTCGTGACCCAGAAGGTCAAGTACGACATCAAGGACTTCACCGCCATCGGCCTCGTCGCCTCCCAGCCCCTGGTGCTGGTGGCCGGCACGAACACCGGCGTGAAGAACCTCGCCGAGTTCACCGAGCGCGTGCGCAAGAACCCCGGCAAGTTCAGCTACGGCAGCTCGGGCGTGGGCACCTCGCTGCACCTGGCCGGCGAGATGATCAAGGAGCAGGGCAAGCTGTTCATGACGCACATCCCCTACCGCGGCGTGGCGCCGCTCACCAACGACCTGGTGGGCAACAACCTGGAATTCGGCGTGTTCGTGCTCTCCAGCGGCCTGCCGCACATCAAGAGCGGCAAGGTGGTCGCCCTGGGCACCACCGAGGCCAAGCGCTCGGCCGTCGCGCCCGACATCCCGGCGCTGGCCGAATCGGCACAGTACAAGAACGTGGACATCGGCACCTGGTTCGCCCTCATGGCGCCGGCCAACCTGCCCAAGCCCGTGGCCGAACGGCTGAAGAAGGCGCTCAACGAGACGCTGGAGTCGCCCGACTTCCGCAAGCGGATGGAGGCCTCGGGCTCCACCGTGGCATCCACCAGCGTTGACGTGGACCGGTTCCTCGCCACCGAGATCGCCAAGTACAAGAAGATCGTCGAATTCGCCAAGATCGAGGAATGATGAGCGCTCCCCTGACTTTCGCGCTGCCCGCGCCCGACCTCGGCGCCTGGCGCGCCGGCAACACCGGCACCGAGGGCGTGTGGCGCTTCGACTCCGGCGCGCCCGGCCGCCACGTGATGATCACCGCGCTGGTCCACGGCAACGAGCTGTGCGGCGCCTGGGCGCTCAAGGGCCTGCTCGAAGCCGGCGTGCGCCCGGCGCAGGGCACGCTCACGCTGGCGTTCTGCAACCTCGCCGCGTTCGGCCGGTTCGATGCGGCCGACCACGACGCTTCGCGCTTCGTCGAGCAGGACATGAACCGCCAGTGGAGCGACGCACGCATGGACGCCGCCGACACCCTGGAGCGCCGCCGCGCCGCGCAGCTGCGCCCCTTCGTGCGCGAAGCGGACTGGCTGCTCGACCTGCACTCCATGCACGAGCCCAGCGCGCCGCTGCTGCTCACCGGCCCGCACCCTCGCAACCAGGAACTGGCGCGCGCCATGGCCGCGCCCGAGCACATCGTGATCGACGCGGGCCACCAGGACGGCACGCGCATGCGCGACTACGGCCGCTTCGGGCTGCCCGACGCCGAGGCCGGCGGCAGCCGCTCGCTGCTCATCGAATGCGGCTTCCACGGCGACCCGGCCAGCCGCGCCGTGGCCCAGGATCAGTGCCTGCGCTTCCTGCAGGCCGCGGGCACGGTGGATGCCGCCGGCCTGGACCGCCTGCTGCCCGGCTGGCGCCTGCCCGACGCCCCGCGCCAGTGGGCGCTGGAAGTCACCGGCCCGGTGGTCGCCAGGAGCGAGCGCTTCCGTTTCGCCGCGCCCTACACAGGCCTGGAGGTGTTCCCGCAGGCCGGCACCGTGATCGGCGACAACGACGGCGAACCGGTCGCCACGCCCTACGACGACTGCGTGCTCGTCATGCCCTCCACGCGCCAGGCGCGCGCCGGCGTGACCGTGGTGCGCTTCGCGCGGCGGCGCCCGCTGTAGCGGCAATCGCTCCTCGATCGATAGCTGCCAGCGCTTTACCAGTAAGCGCTGGAGCCCGATTTGATCTGAAACCACCTCGGCGCACCGCCGCCGGCGCGGCCGGCACTTGACACAAGTCAATGCCACCGCATTCGGTGCGGCGCCGCCGCGCCGCGCTTCCTATACTGACGTAACCAGTTGTATTCCCGCGTTACGCCATGCCCCTGCTCCACCGCCTGCGCCTGTCGCACAAGTTCCTCATCCTGAGCTGCGTGGCCCTGGTCATGGCCGCGCTGCCCTCCACCCTCTACCTGCGCCAGCTGGGCCAGGACGTGCAGGCCCTGCAGGCGCAGGCGCGCGGCATGCCCGCGCTGCGCAGCCTCAGCCAGACGGTGCGGCTGGTGCAGACGCACCGCGGCCTGTCGGCGGCCATGCTGGGCGGCAACGAGCAGCTGGCCGCGCGCCGGCCCGGCGTGCGCGACGCGCTGAACCAGGCGTTCGACGCCGCCGCCGCGCAAGTGGCCACGGCAGCGCCCGCCCATGCCGGCGACCTGGACCGCCTGCGCCAGGACTGGCAGGCGCTGCGCCAGTCCGTGGACGATCGCTCCCTCCAACCCGCCCAGAGCATGGCCCGTCACACCGCGCTGGTAGCGCAGCTGCTGCAGCTGAGCGAGACGCTGCTGCACGCCAGCGGCCTGAGCACCAGCCCCCACCGCGACACGCAGGCGCTCATCCAGGCCACGCTGCAGCAGCTGCCCATGCTGGGCGAGCAGCTCGGCCAGATGCGCGCCATCGGCGCCGGTGCGCTGACGCGCGGCGAGCTGCCGCGCGAGGTGCGCGGCCAGCTGCGTGCCCAGCACGCGCGCGCCGACGAGCTGCGCACCGGCGCGCTGGACAGCCTGGCGCGCGCCCTGGAGCACAACGGCGCCTTCGCCGCCGCGCTGGACGCACCGCTCGCCACGATGAAGGCCCGCTCCGGCGAGGCGCTGCAGCGCGTGGCCACCGCCCTGCTGGACATGGCCGAGCTGCGCGATGACGCCACCGCCTACTTCGACACCCTCACCGCCGGCATCGACGCAGGCAACGCCCTGGGCGGCCAGGCCGTGGACCTGCTGCTGGCCCAGGCGCAGGAGCGCGCCGCCGGCGCCCAGCGCCACCTCCTGCTGATGGCCGGCGCCATCGCGCTGCTGGCGCTGGCCGCGGGGCTGCTGGCCATCGCCTTCGTGCGCTCCATCACCCAGCCGCTGGCCCAGGCCGTGGCGCTGGCCAACGCCGTGGCCGAAGGCGACCTGGGCGGCCAGGACGTGCCCCACGGCAGCAACGAGGTCGGCCGCCTCATCGCCGCGCAGCAGCAGATGCGCGCGCGGCTGCGGCCCGTCATCGGCCAGGTGCGGCGCGGCGCCGAGAGCGTGGCCACCGCCAGCAGCCAGATCGCGCAGGGCAACCAGGACCTGTCGGGCCGCACCGAGAGCCAGGCCAGCGCGCTGGAGCAGACCGCCGCGTCGATGGAGCAGCTCAGCGCCACCGTGCGCCACAACGCCGACACCGCGCGCGAGGCCAGCCAGCTCGCCGCGCAGGCGCGCGACATGGCGACCCAGGGCGGCACCGCCGTGGAGCAGGTGGTGGACACCATGCAGGGCGTGCACCAGGCGGCGCGGCAGATGGTCGACATCATCCAGGTGATCGACGGCATCGCTTTCCAGACCAACCTGCTGGCGCTCAACGCCGCCGTGGAGGCCGCCCGCGCCGGCGAGCAGGGCCGGGGCTTCGCCGTGGTCGCCGCCGAGGTGCGCAACCTCGCCGGGCGCAGCGGCGAGGCGGCCAAGCAGATCCGCACGCTGATCGACGACAGCAACGCCCGCGTGTCCGCCGGCAACGCCCAGGCCAGCGCCGCCGGCCGCACCATGGGCGAGGTGGTGCAGAGCATCCAGCGCCTGAGCGCCATGGTGGGCCAGATCAGCAACGCCAGCCAGGAGCAGGCCAGCGGCGTGGCCCAGGTGGGCGAGGCCGTCACGGCCCTGGACCAGGTGACGCAGCAGAACGCCGCCCTGGTCGAGGAGATGGCCGCCGCCGCGGGCAGCCTGAGCAGCCAGGCACAGGCCCTGGTACAGGCGGTGGCGGTGTTCCGCGAGGGCGGCGGAGCGCGGCCGGCACTCCCGAATTGATAGCATTCAGCGCTTGACCGGCCATCGCTGGAGACCGTTTCACCTATCGGCGCGGTAGCGCTCGATGACCTCCGGCCGCAGCCGCACGCCCAGCCCCGGGCCTGCGGCACTTTCATGTAGCCGTTCTCGATCTCGGGAAAGCCGTCGGGCAGCTCCCACAGCAGCGGGTCGCGCTTGCGGTTGGCGAAGATCTCTACGAATAGCCCGTGCGGGTTGGCCGCGAGCAGGTGGATCGCTACCTGCGGCTCCTCGTGGTGCGCCATCTCCACGTTCATCAGCCGGGCCATGTCGGCCACGCGCTGCCACTCGGTCACCCCGCCGCACAGCGTGCAGTCCAGGTTGAGGATGGAGACGCCGCCCTTGGTGATGAGGTCGCGGCAGGCGCGGCCGCTGATCTCGCCCTGGCCCACGTTGATCGGGATGGTGGTCTTGTGGGCCAGCAGCATCAGGCCGTCGGTCTGGTCGTACCACTTAACCGGCTCTTCCATCCAGCGCACGCCCAGGTCGGCGCGCTCCATGGCCACGCAGAATTTCACGGCGTCGAGCGGGTCCCAGCCCTGGTTGGCGTCCACGGTGATGACGAAATCCGCCCCGCCGGCCTTGCGCGCCGCGCGCACGCGCTCCAGGTCCAGCTCCAGGCTGGCGCGGCCGACCTTCATCTTGATGCCCATGCAGCCGGCGGCGCGCACCATGTCCACCTCCTCGGCGATGGCCTCCAGCGGATCCTGGCCGTTCTTGGGGTAGTAGCCGCCGATGGAGATGACCGGCACGCGCTCGCGCACGCCGCCCAGGAGCTTGTAGACGGGCGCGCCGTAGAGCTGGCCGCGTGCGTCCCACATCGCATTGTCCACGCAGCTGATGGCCTGCATGAGGATGCCGCGCGGGTGCATGTCGAGCTGGTGCAGGCCGCGGTTGCCCAGGTCGAGAGGCAGCGTGAACATCGCGTCCCACAGGCGCTGGAAGTCGCGCACGTCCTGGCCCGCGAGCAGCGGCGCGAAGTGGTCGCGCACCACCGCCACGATCTCCTGCTGCGTGTGCACCTCGTCGCCGCCGTAGGTCTCGCCGACCATGCCGTTGTCCAGGTACACGCGCGTGACGATGGTGGGGCGGGCCGTCACCTGGTAGGTGCCGCCGGTGAACACCTCCTCCAGCGCCATGTCGAGGGGAATGGCTTCAATGTGCTTGATCTTCATGGTTGTTCCTTTCGATGGCTTCAGGGTTGCGGCGTAATGCCCGCCTCGCGGATCACGCGCTCCCATTTCTTCTGCTCGCTCGCGGTGAAGTCGCGCAACGCGGCGGGCCCCACCTGGTCGCCGGGCAGCACGTCGATGCCCTGCTTGCGCAGTCCGTCGGTGAAGGCGGTGTCGGCCAGCGCCTTCATGTAGGCGCCGCGCATCGTCTCGACGACTGCGGCCGGCGTGCCCGCCGGCGCGTAGAGGCCGTACCAGGTGGAGGCCAGGAAGCCCGGCAGGTCGCCCTCGGCCAGCGTGGGAACGCCGGGGAACTGGGGCAGCGGCGACTGCGAGGTGAGCGCCAGCGCGGTGAGCCGCCCGCCCTGGATCTGCGGCAGCGAGACGTTGGTCTGGTCCAGCATGGCGTCGATCTGCCCGCCCACCAGGTCGGTCATGGCCGGGCCGGTGCCCTTGTAGGGCACGAAGGTGAACTTGACCCCGGCCGTGGCCGCCAGGTGCTCGGCCGCCAGGTGCGACGAGGAGCCGACCCCTGCCGTGCCGAAGGTCAACTGGCCGGGCCGCTTGCGCGCCTCCTCGAACAGGTCGCGGGCGCTCTTGAAGCGCGCGCCGTTGCGCACCAGCAGCACCATGGGCGTATCGGGGAAGCGGAAGATCGGCACGAAGTCGCGCAGCGGCTCGTACTTGAGCGACTTGAACAGGTAGGGCGCCGCGGCCATGGTGCCGATGTGGCCGACGAAGAGCGTGTACCCGTCGGCCTTGGAGCGCGCGGCGCGCACGGCGCCCACGGTGCCGCCCGCGCCCGCCGGGTTGTCCACGATGACCGGCTGGGGCAGCTCGGCCGACACGCGCTGCGCCACGGTGCGCGCGATGGCATCCGTCGGCCCGCCGACGGCGAAGGGAACGAGCCAGGTGACGGGCCGGCTCGGGTAGGGCTCCTGCGCGTGGGCGCCGTGCAGGCCGCCCGCGAGGGCGGCGGCCGCCACGGCGAGCCGCAGCGTGGTCTGGATCAAGGGGTGCATGGTGTCGTCTCCGGTGGTTGGCGTATGGCGACGATGGTATTCACGACGATCCGATTTAGAATCTGCCAAATTGGCACTTCATGATCCACGAATCGTGGCTGATATACCCAACCTTTCCGACCTGCGCCTGTTCGTGGACGTGGTGCGCCAGGGCAACTTCGTGCGCACGGCAACCGAGCTGGGCATGTCGCCCTCGTACGTGAGCAAGCGCATCGGCATCCTGGAGCACGACCTGGGCGTGCGCCTGCTGCACCGCACCTCGCGCCGCGTGAGCGCCACCGCGCAGGGGGAGAAGACCTACGAATGGGCGCGCGGCATCCTGGACGGCGTGCGCCAGATGCAGGAGGCGCTGGCCGAAGACACCGCCGAGCCGCAGGGGCGGCTGCGCGTGAGCTCCAGCTTCCGCCTGGGGCGCAACCACGTGGCGCCCGCGATCTCGCTGCTGGCCCGGCGCTACCCGCGCCTGGAGGTCTCGCTGACTGTGCTGGATCGCCCCGTGGACCTGCTCAGCGAGGGGCTGGATCTGGACATCCGCATCGGCGAGGTGCCCGAGCCGCACCTGGTCGCCCACCGCATCCTGCAGAGCCATCGCATCCTGTGCGCCGCGCCGTCGTACATCGCGGAGCGCGGCGCGCCCACGCAACTGGCGGAGCTGGCGCAGCACTCCTGCCTGGTGTTCCGCGAGCGCGACCAGCCTTTCGGCACCTGGCGCCTCACGGGGCCGAAGGGCCTGGAGTCCGTCAAGGTGACGGGGGCCCTGTCATCGAACAACAACGACATCATCCGCCAGTGGGCGCTGGACGGGCACGGCATCGTGCGCCTGGCCGAGTGGGACTGCATCAAGAGCCTGAACGACGGAGAGCTGGTGCACGTGCTGCCCGCCTACCGCTGGCCCGCCGATATCTGGGCCGTGACCACGGGCCGGCTGTCGCAGTCGGCCAAGGTGGGGGTATGCGTGCGCTTCCTGCGCGAGCAGCTCACCTCGGGGCCCTACGCGCTGTGGCCGCAGGGCGCGCGCCCTTTGCTTTAGTTTTGATAGCTGCCAGCGCCTTTCCAGCAAGCGCTGGAGGCCGATTTGGCTTATAAATACCGCCGCAGGTAGCGGCCCGTGTGGCTGGCTTCGTTCGCGGCCACGTCCTCCGGCGTGCCCTGCGCCAACACCGTGCCGCCGCCCGCGCCGCCCTCGGGGCCCATGTCGATGACCCAGTCAGTCGTCTTGATCACGTCGAGGTTGTGCTCGATCACCACGATGGTGTTGCCCGCGTCGCGCAACTGCAGCAGCACCTTGAGCAGCAGGTCGATGTCGGCGAAGTGCAGGCCGGTCGTGGGCTCGTCGAGGATGTAGAGCGTGCGGCCGGTGTCGCGCTTCGATAGCTCCTGCGCCAGCTTCACGCGCTGCGCCTCGCCGCCCGAGAGCGTGGTGGCGCTCTGGCCCAGGCGGATGTAGGAAAGGCCCACGTCCAGCAGCGTCTGCAGCTTGCGCGCGATGGTCGGCACGTCCTTGAAGAAGGCGTGCGCGTCTTCCACCGTCAGGTCGAGGATCTGCGCGATGTTGCGGCCCTTCCACTGCACCTCCAGCGTCTCGCGGTTGTAGCGCTGGCCGTGGCACACGTCGCAGGGCACGTAGACGTCGGGCAGGAAGTGCATCTCCACCTTCACCACGCCGTCGCCCTGGCAGGCTTCGCAGCGGCCGCCGGCCACGTTGAAGGAAAAGCGCCCGGGGCCGTAGCCGCGCTCCCGGGCGGTGTTGGTCTCGGCCATCAGTTCGCGGATGGGCGTGAACAGGCCCGTGTAGGTAGCCGGGTTGCTGCGCGGCGTGCGGCCGATGGGGCTTTGGTCGACGTTGATGACCTTGTCGAAGTAGTCGATGCCCTCGATGGCCTCGTGCTCGGCCGGCTCGTCGTGCGCGCGGTGGAGCTGGCGCGCCACGGCCTTGTGCAGCGTGTCGTTGACCAGCGTGCTCTTGCCCGAGCCGGAAACGCCCGTCACGCAGGTGAACAGGCCCACGGGGAATTCCACGCTCACGCCCTTGAGGTTGTGGCCCGTGGCGCCGATCACCCGCAGCGCCTGCACGTCGCCCTGGCGCGCGCGGTGCTCGGCCATGCGCTCCTTGCGGCGCTGGCTGGCGGCGGTTTCGGGGAAGCGTGACTTGGATTTTTCTCCGGCTCGCCGGCGTTGACCACGGGCAGCCATGGCGTGCGCCGCGCGGGCACGGGGATGCTGCGCGCGCCGCTCAGGTACTGGCCGGTGAGCGAATCGGGCGCGGCGCACAAGTCGGCGTAGCTGCCCTGCGCCATCACGCGCCCGCCGTGCACGCCCGCGCCGGGGCCCATGTCCACCACGTGGTCGGCGGCGCGGATCATGTCCTCGTCGTGCTCCACCACGATCACGCTGTTGCCGATGTCGCGCAGGTGCTGGAGGGTGGCGATGAGCCGGTCGTTGTCGCGCTGGTGCAGGCCGATGCTGGGCTCGTCGAGCACGTACATCACGCCCGTGAGGCCCGATCCGATCTGCGATGCGAGGCGGATGCGCTGCGCCTCGCCGCCGCTCAGGGTCTCGGCGCTGCGGTCCAGGCTCAGGTAATTCAGGCCCACGTCGTTCAGGAAGGTCAGGCGCGCGGCGATCTCGCGCACGATCTTGTCGGCGATCTCGGCCTTGGCGCCGGTCAGGCGCAGCGCGCGGAACCAGCCCAGCGCGTCGGCCAGCGTCTGGTGGCTCACCGCCTGGATGGACTGCGCGGCATCGCCCTCGCCCACCAGCACGTGCCGCGCCTCGCGCCGCAGGCGCGCGCCGTGGCAGTCGGGGCAGGGCTGGGTGCTGCGGTAACGCGCCAGATCCTCGCGCACCACCACCGAATCCGTCTCGCGGTAGCGCCGCGCCATATTGGGCAGGATGCCTTCGAACGGGTGGCTCTTGACGATGGGCTTGCCCTTGTTCGGGCCGCTGTCGAGCAGGTAGCTGAAGGCGATGTCTTCCTCGCCCGAGCCGTGCAGCACGGCGCGCTGCACGCGCTCGGGCAGTTGCTCGAAGGGCGTGTCCACGTCGAAGCCGTAGTGCCGCGCCAGGCTCTCCAGCATGGCGAAGTAGTAGCCGTTGCGCCGATCCCAGCCCTTGATCGCGCCGCTGGCGAGGCTCAAGCTGGGGAAGGCCACCACGCGCGCCGCGTCGAACACCTCCTGCTGGCCGATGCCGTCGCACGCCGGGCACGCGCCCGTGGGCGAGTTGAACGAGAACAGGCGCGGCTCCAGCTCGGGCAGCGAGAAGCTGCAGATGGGGCAGGCGAACTTGCTGCTGTAGAGATGCTCGCGGCCCGTGTCCATCTCCAACGCCAGCACGCGGCCGTTGCCTTCCGCGCCGCCCACGCGCAGCACGGCCTCGATGCTCTCGGCCAGGCGCTGCTGGGCGTCGGGCCGCACCTTGAGGCGGTCGATCACCACGTCCACGTCGTGCTTCTCGGTTTTCTTGAGCTGGGGCAGGCTCTCGTGCTCGTAGATCTGCCCATCGACGCGAAAGCGCACGTAGCCCAGCGCCTGCATCTGCGCGAACAGCTCGGTGAACTCGCCCTTCTTCTGCCGCGCCATCGGGGCCAGCAGCATCAGGCGCGTGTCCTCGGGCAGGGCGAGCACGGCGTCCACCATCTGGCTCACGGTCTGCGCGGCCAGCGGCAGGCCGTGGTCGGGGCAGTGCGGCGTGCCCGCGCGCGCGTACAAGAGGCGCAGGTAGTCGTGGATTTCCGTCACCGTGCCCACGGTGGAGCGCGGGTTGTGGCTGGTGGCCTTCTGCTCGATGCTGATGGCAGGCGACAGGCCCTCGATCAGATCCACATCGGGCTTGTCCAGCCGCCCGAGGAACTGGCGCGCGTAGGCTGACAGGCTCTCCACGTAGCGCCGCTGCCCCTCCGCGTAGAGCGTGTCGAACGCGAGGCTCGACTTGCCCGAGCCCGACAGCCCCGTGATCACCACGAGCTGGTTGCGCGGGATGTCCAGGTCGATGTTCTTGAGGTTGTGCGTGCGCGCGCCGCGGATGCTGATGCGCTGCTCGCGCAGGGCGCGGGCGAGGTAGGGGCCGTCGGCAGAGGAAGAAGCGGTGTCGGGCATCGGCGGGGCGCGAAAAAAGCGGAACCCACCATGATAGGTGAGCCCCCCGCCGCGCGCCGTGCCTCGTGCACATCACCCCATTCCCATCCCGCGGCGATTCCGATACGATGCTTACAAATACAAGCCTTTTTGGCCTTCAGCCCAATACTGCCAAGCGCAAGCAGCTATTTTTTCAATAGCAAACCACCCTCCTCGATGCGCCACGAAGCCTCGCCCCCGGCCTGCCCGCCGTGCGCCTGCTGCTCACCCAGCGGCTGGCCGCCCTGGCGGGCGCGGGCACCATGCGGGCGCTGCGCGAGGGGCTGCTGTGGCTAGTGCCGTGCCTGCTGGTGTCGGCGGCCTTCCTGCTCGCCTCGGCGCTGGCGCAGATGGCCGGGCTGCCCGCGCCGGTGGTGCAGTGGCTGGCGGGGCTGCATACCGAGATCAGCGCCGCGCTGCCGCTGCTGGTGGCCGCATCGATCGGCTACATGCTGGCCATCCGCCACCGGCTGCCGCGCCTGCCCGTGGCGTTCCTGTGCCTGGTGTACGTGGAGATCGCCGCCTTCGTGCTGCGCGGGCATCCGCGCGCGGCGGCCACGCTGGTGCTGTTCATCGCCATTGCGTCGCCGCTGATCAACGTGCCGCTGATGGCGCGGCTGCATGCCCGGCGCTGGACGCGCATCGCCCGCGGCGGGCTGGTGGGCGAGAGTGTGCGCGACGCGATGAACTTGGTCGTCCCCGGCATCGTCACCGCCGCGCTGCTGGCGGCCGTGCTGGCCGCGCTGGCGCAGGTGCCCGCGCTCACGCAGGCCGAGCTGCCGCTGGCCCTGGCCGCGCCCGAGTCGCCCTACCGCAGCGGCGTGCTGCTGGCCACGCTCAACTCGGTGCTGTGGTTCTTCGGCATCCACGGCTACTACGCGATGCAGCCGTTCTTCCAGGTGCTCGACCAAGCCGTGGTGCTGAACGCCGCTGACGCGGCCGCGGGCCTGGCGCCGCGCCATGCGCTGACCAGCGGGCTGATGGGCGCGTTCGTCTTCGTCGGCGGCGCGGGCGGCACGCTGTCGCTGTCGCTGGCGGCGCTGCTGTTCTGCCGGGGTCGCGGGCTGCGCCTGGTGGCGCTGGCCAGCCTGCCGGTGTCGCTGCTCAACGTGAACGAGATCCTGCTGTTCGGCCTGCCCGTCATCCTCAACCCGCGCCTGCTCGTGCCCTTCGTGGCCGTGCCGGTGCTCAACCTGGCGCTGTCGCTGGCCGCCGTGCAGGCGGGCTGGGTGGCCGCCGCCACGGTCCAGCTGCCCTTCACCATGCCCGTGCTGCTCAACGCCTACGTGAGCACCGGCGGCGACGCGGCCGCCGTGCTGCTGCAGGTGCTGCTGGTCGGCCTGGGCGCGCTGGTGTACGCGCCCTACATCCGCGCCATCGACCAAGCCGGGCGCGAGGAAAACGCCATCCACCTGCGCGCGTTCGACACCACCTTCACCCGCCTGCCCGAGGAAGCGGGCCTGGCCACCCGCGACCCGGTGGAGCAGGCCCACCGCGAGCAGGCACGGCGCGAGACCGTGCTGGCGCACATCCGGCGCATCAGCGAATACGACTTCCACCTCGAATACCAGCCCCAGGTGGCGCTGCCCGGCGGCCGCTGCACCGGCTGCGAGGCGCTGCTGCGCGCACGCGACCGCAGCGGAGCCTCGCAGCCGCCCGGCACCCTCCTGCCGTGGCTGGCCGAGGCCGGGCTGATGCGCGAGGTGGACCTGTGGGTGGCCGGCAGCGCCGTGCAGCAGCACCGGCAGTGGAGCGCGCAGGGCTTCGCGCTGCCCATCAGCATCAACGTGACCGGCGCCACCCTCACCTCGCCCGGCCACTGCGAGCGGCTGGTGAAGATCCTCGCCCGCGCCGGCGGGCAGGTGGGCATCGAGATCACCGAGGAGGCCCTGGCCGGCGACGTGCCCGCCATCCGCCAGGCCATCGCGCGCATCCACGCCATCGGCGCCAAGGTGGTCATCGACGACTTCGGCACCGGCTACTCGTCGCTCGCCTACCTGCACCAGTTCGACGTGGACGTGATCAAGATCGACCGCAGCTTCGTCATCGCCCGCGACGACCCCAAGGGCGCACAGGTGATGGACGGCCTGCTGCGCCTGTGCGAGGCGCTGCGCCTGCCCACCGTGGTCGAGGGCGTCGAGACCGAGGCCCAGTGCCGTGCGCTGCAGTCGCCCGCGGGGCTGATCGTGCAAGGGTGGCACTTCAGCCGGGCGCTGCCGGCGCAGGAGGTGGCGGCCTTCGCGCGGGGGCGTGAAATTCACCAATTTCAGTGATTCACAAAAATTCACACTCCTGATAGCCTGGATACAGGCCATTAAAGGCTTTCCGGCTGCCAGCGCTTACCCATCAAGCGCTGGCAGCTATGATTTTTGAAAACGAAAGCACCGCCATGCCGCCCACCACGCCCTTCCGCATGCATCGGGATACACCCTGCTTCCGCTGCTGAAGCGCTGGGCCGCCGCGCTGTTCCTGGGCTGCCTTGCCAGCCTGTTCAGCCTCAACGCGCAGGCCAGCACGGCGGGCACCACGGTTGATTTCTGGGGTGAAAGCAGCGGCACTCCCTACCGATGGAACGCCGACCCCTCCTTGGCGGTCGGCAGCGGCGTTGAGTTCGACACAGGCGCCTTCCGTTTCGACGTCGATCCGGCGGCCGGGACATTCACGATCGACGTTTACCAAGCGGATCCCGCCTATCGCGTCTGGGGTGGGCTGAACAACGACCGGCAGTTCTCTGTCGTTTTCAGCGGCGGAACCCTCTACCAGTTCACCGGCATCACACCTGCCGGCGGCACCGCGAGCGACGCGGGCAGCTACGCGGCCGCCTTCAACGGCAAGACGCTGACGTTCACCGTCCCTTCCAATACCCAGCCCGTGGCCCAAGGCACCATCGTTTTCACGTTCACCTCCACGACGACACCCACGCCCACCGTCACCGGCGCAACGCCGAACAGCGGCTCCACGGCGGGCGGCACCGTCGTCACCCTCACCGGCACCCACTTCACCGCCGGCGCGACGGCGGTGACGTTCGGCGGCAGCAGCGCCACGGGCGTCACCGTCCTCAGCGCCACATCGCTCACCGCCACCACCCCGGCGCACACCGCGGGCCCGGTGAACGTCAGGGTCACCACCCCCGGCGGCTACGCCACGCTGACCAACGGCTATACCTACGCGGTGCCGTCCAGCAATGCCAGCCTGTCGGGCCTGGCGCTGTCGGCGGGCACGTTGAGCCCGGCCTTCACAACGGGCAACACAAGCTACACGGCGGCGGTGAACGACATGGTGGCCAGCATCACCGTCACCCCCACGCTGGCCGACGCCAACGCCACGGTGACGGTGAACGGCGCGCCGGCATCCAGCCCCGTTGCGCTGAACCCTGGCGCCAACACCATCACCGTGCGGGTGACGGCGCAGGACGGCACCACCGTGCGGGACTACACCGTGACGGTGACGAAGGCGGCGTCAGGCCTTTTTGCGAATATTTCTTCCAGCACGCAAGTCTCCTGCACCGGCGGGAGCAATGGCACGGCCACGGCTCAGGCATACGGGGGCGTGCCTCCCTACACCTACTTGTGGTCGCCCGGCCAAGCACTCTCAGCAACAGCAACCGGCCTGCCCGCAGGCACCTACTCCGTTACGGTAACAGACAGGGCCGGCAGCACGTTCACCGTGGCGAACATCGCGATCTCGCAGCCCGCCTCTGCCCTGACGGGCTCCGCGAGCGTGGTTGCCCACCCCGTGGGCTCCAACGCCACCGGCCGCGCCAGCGTCTCCCCCAGCGGCGGCACACCGGGGTATACCTACTACTGGACACCGTCCAAGCAAACCACATTCACGGCCACGGGCCTGGCCGCAGGCACCCACACCGTCAGCGTCATGGATGCGAACGCGTGCCAAATCGACCGCAATGTCACGCTGATCGCCCAGGCGCCCACGGTGCAATCGGTGGCGGTGCCCGCCGACGGCACCTATGGCGCGGGCCAGGTGCTGGTCTTCACGGTGAATTACGACGCCCCCATCATCGTGAGCGGCACGCCCCGCATTCAGCTGACCATTGGCAGCAACATCCGTTATGCAACGTATGCCGGCGGCACGGGCACTGCGGCGCTCTCCTTTGCCTACACCGTGCAGGCTGGCGACGCGGACATGGACGGCATCGCCGTCACGGGCCTCGGCCTGAATGGCGGCACGCTGTCCAGCGGCGCGGCCAGCGCCGACACCACGCTGAACAGCCTTGGCAGCACGACCGGCGTACTGGTAGGAACGCCCCCCACCGTGACCGACGCGCGCATCACCCTCTCGGGCGGCACGGGCACCAGCGGCGCCTACAAGCAGGGCGACACGGTGAGCGCCACCTGGAACAACTCCGCCAGCGGCGACAACAACAGCGGCATCACCGGCGTGACGGTGGACTTCAGCGCGTTCGGCGGCGGCGCGGCGGTGGCCGCCAGCAACACCAGCGGCCTGTGGACGGCCAGCCACCCGCTGCCCGACGGCATGGTGGGGGCCAACCGCAACGTCTCGGTCACGGCCACGGGCGCGGGCGGCTCCACCACCACGGCAGACACGAGCAATGCCACGGTGGACACCGTTGCGCCCACGGTGACCGGCATCGCGCCAGGGGGCTCGCCCGGCCCCGCAGATGCGAGCGTGGCCTTCCTCGTCACCTTCAGCGAGCCGGTGACGGGCGTGGACAGGACCGATTTCTCGCTGACCAAGCTTTCGGGCACGGCGGCGGGCACGGTCCCCCAGGTGACGGGCAGCGGCGCAAGCTATACCGTCACCGTCGGCAACATCAGCGGCAACGGCTCGCTGCGGCTCGACCTCAAGGGCAGCGGCACCGGCATCGTGGACGCCGTGGGCAACCCGGCGGCGGGCTACGCCGGCGGCAGCGTGCACACGGTGGCCGTTCTCGCCGCGCCGGGCGCGCCCACGGGGGCGCAAGCCACGGCGGGCAACGGGCAGGCCACGGTGACCTTCACCGCGCCCGCCAGCGACGGGGGCAGCCCCATCACCCGCTACACCGCCACGGCCGCGCCGGGCGGCGCCACCGGGTATTGCGACGTGCCCGCAGGCTCGCCCACGGGCACGGTGTGCCCCATCGCCTTCACGGGGCTTGCCAACGGCACCAGCTACACCTTCACGGTCAAGGCCACGAACACGGTCGACACGGGGCCGGACTCCGGCGCGTCCGGCGCCGTGGTGCCGCGCCTGCTGCAGATCAGCGCGCCCGCGGGCGCCGTACCCGGCATGGCGGGCACGGCCACGGCCACGCTGTCGGGCGGCGGGACGGCCTGCACGCTGCAGGCCAGCGGCGGCTTTGGCGCGGCCGGCGCCAAACCGCCAGGCTTCGACGCACCCAACGGCCAGTTCAGCTTCACGGCAGAGCATTGCAGCGGCGCGGTGCAGATCGTGCTGCAGTACCCCGAGCCGCTGCCTGTGGGCGTGCGCTTTCGCAAACCCGACGGCGCGGGCGGCTGGTTCGACCCGCAGGACCCCGCCACGTCGCTGGGCCTGACCCTGACCAACAACCGCCAGACCGTGACCTACCAGATCACCGACAACGGCCGGGGCGACGCGGACAACACCCCCGGCACCATCGCCGACCCGCTGCTGCCCGTGGTGCCGCTGGCCGCGCCCGGCGGCGCGCAGGCCATCCCCACGCTGGGCGCCTGGGCGCTGGCGCTGCTGTCGGCCCTGCTGGGAGCGCTGGGCTGGCGGCGGGCCGCAACTATCAAATAAATAGCTGCCACCGCTTGCTGGGCAAGCGCTGGAGGCCTATTTGGCTCGATAGCCTGCGCCATGGGCGAAAATCCCCGCTTTCGCCCATCCGCCCCACCGCCTCCCCGTGCCTTCCCCCGCCGCTTCCACTTCCATGACCCCGCTGGAGCGCCGCTCCAGCATCAGCCTGGCGCTGATCTTCGCGCTGCGCATGCTGGGCCTGTTCCTCGTGCTGCCCGTGTTCGCGCTAGAGGCGCGTAAGTACCCGGGCGGCGACGACCCGGCCCTGGTCGGGCTGGCCATGGGCATCTACGGCCTCACGCAGGCAGTGCTGCAGCTGCCGCTGGGCCTGGCGTCCGACCGTTTCGGGCGCAAACGCGTGATCGTGGCCGGGCTGGTGGTGTTCGCGGCGGGCAGCCTGCTGGCGGCGCTGGCCGATTCGGTGACCGGCCTGGTGATCGGGCGCGCGGTGCAGGGCGCGGGCGCGGTGTCTGCCGCCGTCACCGCGCTGCTGGCCGACCAGACGCGCGACGTGGTGCGCACCAAGGCCATGGCGCTGGTGGGCGCGAGCATCGGGCTGATGTTCGCCATCGCCCTCGTGGCCGCGCCGCCGCTGGCCGCGCACATGGGCCTGGCCGGCCTGTTCGGGCTGACCTGCGCGCTGGCGCTGGCCGGGATCGCCGTGGTGCTGTGGGTGGTGCCGCCCGAGCCCGCGCGCCACGCCGGCGCGCCGCGCGGCCGCCTGGCCGACGTGTGGCGCCATGCCGATCTGCTGCGCCTGAATGCGGGCGTGTTCGCGCTGCACACGGTGCAGATGGCCATGTGGGTGGCCGTGCCCGCCATGCTGGTGCAGGCGGGGCTGCCCAAGGACGCGCACTGGCAGGCCTACCTGCCGGCCGTGGTGCTGTCGTTCGCCGCCATGGGCGGCCTCTTCGCCATGGAACGGCGCGGGCGCCTGCGCGCGGCGCTGCTCATCGCCATCGGCCTCGTGCTGGCCGTGCAGGCGGGCCTGGGCCTGCTGGCCGCCAGCGGCGCCACGCCCACGCTGGCGGTGCTGGGCACGCTGCTGTTCCTGTTCTTCTGCGGCTTCAACGCGCTGGAGGCCACGCAGCCCAGCCTGGTCTCGCGCATGGCGCCGGCGCCGCTGCGCGGCGCGGCGCTGGGGGCCTACAACACGCTGCAGTCGCTGGGCCTGTTCGCGGGTGGGGCCCTGGGCGGGCTGCTGGCCAAATGGGGGGGGCGCCGGGGCTGTTCGCCGCTACGTCCGTGCTGGCGGCGCTGTGGCTGCTGCTGACCTGGCCGCTGCGGCCCGTGGGGCGCGGGGGCCACTGAAGGAGCGTGCACAATCGGCCGTTTGGCGCGCTACAGTAGGCGCCAACCCCATTTCCCGAAGCGAAGGCACTAGCAGCATGGCATCCGTCAACAAAGTCATCATCGTCGGCAACCTGGGCCGCGATCCCGAAATGCGCACCTTCCCGAGCGGCGACCAGGTGGCCAACGTGCGGATCGCCACCACCGACCGCTGGCGCGACAAGAATACCGGCGAGAACAAGGAAGCCACCGAGTGGCACAGCGTGGTCTTCAACGGCCGCCTGGCCGAGATCGTGGGCCAGTACTTGCGCAAGGGCTCGCAGGTCTATGTGGAAGGCAGCCTGCGCACCCGCAAGTGGACCGACCAGAGCGGCCAGGAGCGCTACACCACCGAAATCCGCGCCGACACCATGCAGATGCTGGGCAGCCGCGGCGGTGCGGGCGGCGGTGCGGGTGGAGGCTATGACGACGGCGGCTACGGCGGCGGTGGAGACGGCGGCGGCTACGAGGCCCCGCGCCGCGCCGCGCCTGCGCCGCGCCCCGCAGCGCCCCCGGCAACCCGCCCCGCGCCGGCCCCGATGGCCCAGCCGCCGCGCGCGGCGTCGGGTTTCGACGACATGGACGACGACATTCCGTTCTGAGGCGGTGCGTCATCGTTTATTTCAATCGATTGCAGCAGCTATTGAAATAACATAATCGGATCGGCGCGCCGCCGCGATGCATGCGAAGGCGCGCCTGTCCGAACCGGGCGGCGTGGGTGCCGCCCTTCCCCTTGCAAGGCCGACCCCATGCGCTTTCCCTCCCTCGCCCGTCCCCGCTCCCTGCTTTCCCTGTGCCTGGCCGCGCTGGTCGCGGGCTGCGGCGGAGGTTCCGGCGGCGACGACGTCGGCCCGCCGGTGGGCACGCAGCAGTACCCCGCCGGGTTCTGGGAAGGCACGGTGGGCACGGGCTTGAGCCAGCGCACGATGGTGGGCTTCATCGACGGCGGCGAAGACGGCAAGGGCGGAGAGTTCTACCTCGCGCGCGGCGCTGCGGGCGCTGCGGGCTACGACGGGCTCTATGGCCTGCTGCGCACCAACGTGACGGCGGTGCAGGCCACGGGAGTGACCTACTTCTCCGTGCAGGACGGCAAGTTCGCCCCGGGCATCACGCTGCGCGGCACGGCCTCGCCCAACGCAGCCACGGGCAAGACGGTGCTCATCAGCGGCAACTACACCAGCCCGGCGGGCACGGCAGCGGCCACCGGCACGCCCACCTCGTTCAAGCTGAACTACAGCAAGCTCAACGACTATCCGGCCCGAGCCAACCTGATCGCTGGCACCTACCGGGGATCGGGCGTATTCGGTGGCCAATGGGTCTTCACGGTGACGGAGCGCGGCGTGCTGTCCGGCCGGGTGGGCGGCTGCAACGTGCAGGGCACAGCCACGCCGCGCTCGCAGGACTCGGCGCTGTATTCGGTGACGATGAACCTGACGGGCGACGAGACTTCGTGCGGCTACCGCAGTTCGCAGCAGTCGGGCGTAGCGGTGCTGCGCTTCGACGCCAACAACGTGCCCAACGGCATCTGGGTGTTCACGCGCAACTCCATCGGCACGGACAACACCTTCGTGCTCAACGGCCTGGCCGATCCGCGCCAGCCGACCACGCCCTCCCCCACGCCGCTGTCGGCCGCGGGCAACTGGGCCGGCACGCTGACGCTGCCCGCAGGCGTGACGGGCGATCTGGACATCCACGGCACGGTATTGCCCGACGGCGGCATGTTCTTCTACACGAACAGCAGCTTCAACCACAACGTGCTCTACGGGCGCCTGATCCGCTACAACAACGACCAGACGACCAACCGGTTCGTGACGGCCAACGACGGCGTGTTCTTCGACCGCCTGCTCGACGGTACGGGCGGCTACCTGGGCGGCTACGTCAGCGGCGTGCTGGTCGATGCCACGGTGGAGAGCGCCGCGGCGAACGGCATCGCGAATCGCCTGACGGGCACCTACAGCTACCCCACGCAGCCAGGCGGCTATCCGACACGATTCACGATGCAGCCCGACTCCATCTACACGCTGCCCACCCGCCGTGCCGGGCAAGCCGACATCAACATGATCGTCGGCAGCTACCGCATGGCCGGCAGCAGCTTCGGCGGCCACCAGGTGGACATCGACATCGCCGTGGACGGCTCCATCACAGGCGTCACCAGCAACGAGTGCCAGATCGTGGGCAAGCTGCTGGGCAACCTGGACGGGGGCAAGCAGAACCTGTACCGGGTGGAAGCCCTTGGCTTCCTGGATGACGCGAAGCCGGCCAACTCCATCGGCTGCGAGCTGTCGACCGGGCCGTCGCAATCGGGTTCGGCAGCTGCCATCTTCGATGCCAACGGCGAAGTGGTCGGCCTGCGCATCCTGACGGCGGGCCTGTTCCAGTCCGGCCAGCGCGCGCACACGGTGTTCGTGGGCACGAAACTTCCGGCACCTTGAGTACCGCATAGGCCCGTGGCGCTACGTTGCCGGTAGCGCCACGCGTCCACGACAAATGACAGATCCCTCGCCGCTATGCGAGGGATTTTTCTTTCGGGGGTAGCGTTCCCCCGCCAGGGCCCGAAGGGCGGTAGCAGCGTTTCGCCAGTGAAGCGTCGGCCGGCACATTCTGTCGATCAGCCAGCCCCTCGATCAGAAGGGCATGAAGCTCGTCCGCCTACATGCCCATTGAATCCACTCGCAGCGCTCGCCCCCTGCCCACGGGCGAAAAAATCCCTCGCGTGGCGAGGGATTGTTCTTTGGAAAGCCGCCTGCCGATCAGAACGAATACGGCGACTTCAGCGGACTCACCGGCAGCGCCTGGCGCCCCGTGTAGGGCTGCAGCGCATAGCGCACGTACAGCCCGCCCGTGAACTGGCGGTAGTTGCGCGCGTTGTCCAGCGACAGGTGGCTGCCGATGAACAGCTGCGGATGGAGCTGGTACTCCATGGCCATGCCCAGGTTGTAGCCCAGGCCGGTCTTGCTCTGGCCCGGATAGATGGCGGTGGTGTTGGCGCCCACCTCGCCGAACGCCTCAGCATCGCTCGCGGCCTGTGCGGCGGCGCTCTGGCGCGTGCGGCTGGTGGGGAAGTACGGCGCCGCGTCTTCCTTGAAATACTGCACGCCCAAGGCGCCCTTGATCTGGTAGCTCAGGCGGCCGCTGCGCTGCGCCCAGTCGAAGGGCACGCTCATAGCCAGGAACTGCTGCGGGCTGAAGTAGCCGCCGTGGCCGTAGGTGAAGTAGCGCAGGTTCTTGTCGTAGGCCATGCCCGTGAAATTCAAGCCCGCGGTGAAGGCCGAATCGGTGGTGCGATGAACGCGCCAATACATGCCGCCGCCCAGTTCCGCGCGGTAGTTGGACTGGACGTTGTGGCCCTGCAGGCTGTGCAGCGCGCCGATGGCGTAGGTGCCGAAGCTGCCGTCGTCCCAGGTCAGGTCCAGCCGGCCGCCGTTGGCGGACACCGTACCCCAGCGCTCGCCCGTGCGCGCGTCGCGCGCGCCGGCGAAGGAGAGCGCGCTGTCCGTCACCGGGCGGCGCGAGAGCTCGCCCGTGAGGGTGGTCTGGTCGCTCAGGCCCATGCGGTAGCGCACGCCGCCCATGATGTCGTTCTGGCGGAAGCCCAGCGGCAGCGTGCCCACGTCCACGGCCAGGTTGGCCGTCTCGTAGCCGATGCCCAGGCCCACGCCGTTGTCGTTCTGCGAGCCCGGCGAGCGCAGCGGCATGTCCAGCGCCGTGGCCGGGCCGCCGCCGAAGCGGCTGAGGGTGCCGTAGGTGGTGTCGGGCGTGCCGGAGCTGACGCCCGTGGGCGTGGCGCGCAGGGTCATCATGCCGTCGCCAGCGCCAAACTTCAGCTCCACCGGCGCCTGCATATCAGTCAGGCGGCTCATGCCGGACTCGCCCTGGCGCGCACGGCCGACCACGCCCACGGACAGCATGGGCGTGCGGCCCTCCTGCAGCTCGGACAGCTCGTCGAGCGCCGAGCGCGGGCGCGCGGGCTGCGGCACCCCGGCCGGGGCCGGCATGGGCGCCGCGGCCCACAGCGAAGGTGCAGGCGCCGCCTGCGCGGAGGCGGCATAGGCGGCCTGGGGCGTCACGTAGCCCGTGGCGGGCTGGGGCACGTAGAGCGGCGCCGGTGCGGCAGCGGGGGCCACGTAGCCTGCGGGCGCGGCAGCGGGTGCAGCGGGTGCAGCGTATGCAGGCGCCGCCGCGGCGGCGGTCCGGGCCGCCGGCAGCGCGGCGCGTGCCTGCGGAGCCGCCTTGGACGCTGCGCGGCCGGCGGCCGGCGGCCGGCTGGGGCGCTGCGGCAGCTGCGGACGGTGCCGCAGGAGCAACCGCGCCGTAGTAGCTGGTGGGCGTGGCCAGGGGCACGGCAGCGGGCGCGGCCATGGGGAAGCGCGCCGCCCCCGCGGGCTGGGGAATGTAGGGCTGCGGCCCGGCGGCCATGGCGGGCATGGGCTGCGCGGCGGCATACGCCATGGGCGCGGCGGCCACGGGCACGGCCGTGGGGAAAGGCGTGCGCCCGCCCCAGTTCGACAGGGCGGTACGGCGGAAAGGGTTGCCGCCCGGCGCCGCGGCGTTCCAGGCGGAGGCACCCTGCCCCGCCGCTCCGAGCAGCACCGCGCGCTGGCGGTTCTCGGCCTCGATGGCGGCCGCGAAATACTGCCCAGCCTTGGTGGACTGGCCCTTGGCGCGGTACAGGCGGCCGGCGGACGTCAGCACCTCGGGATCATTGGGAGCCAGCTGCAGCGCGACCTGGATGGCCGATTCCGCATAGGCGAAATCCTTGGTGGCCGTGGCCGCCGAGGCGGCCGGCAGCAGCAGCTTGAGGTTGCGCGGGTCCTTCTCCAGCAGGCGGTGGTAGAGCTGCATGGCCTGGGCGTGGTCGCCGTTGTCGGCGTACATGCGGGCCAGCACGCCGACCACGTCGGGATCGTTCGGGCGCTCGGCCAGCAGCGGGGCCAGGGTGTCGTAGGCGGCGGCGAGGTCGCCGGCCTCGCGCAGCGCGTCGGCCTGGCGCAGGATGTAGCCCACCCGGATGTCCTCGTAGCCGCGCCGCTCCTGCGCGGACATGGGCGTGTCCTGCAGCTGGCGCAGGATGCCGGCCAGTTCCACGTCCTGGTGCGTCTTGAGCAGCGCCGCGGCGTACTGCAGGCGCAGCCCGGTGTCGGGGCGGGGCGTGCGCGCCAGCATCTCGCGCACCATGGCCAGCGCGCGGTTGGGGTCGCCCGCGTCGGCATAGGCCAGGGCCACGGTGCCCAGCAGCTCCGGGTCCTGGCCCACGAAGGGCTCGGCCTGGGCCAGCACGGACTGGGCCTGCTGCACGCGGCCTTCACGGCCCAACGCGGCGGCGGCGTCGGCCTGCACGTGCACCCAGACGCGCTTTTGCAGCGCGGCGATGTCGCGCGTGCGGTTCTTTTCGGGAATGCGCTCCAGCGTGGCCAGCGCGCCGGTCCAGTCGCGCGCCTCGGAGGCGAGCAGCGCGCTCGCGTACAGCGCCTCGGGCATGTGCGGGTTGGACACCAGCAGCCCGTCCATCACGCCGCGCGCCTCGTTGATGGCACCCATCTTCAGGTACAGGCGCGCCAGGTCCAGCCGCACCCAGGGGTTGCCGGGGTCGTTGAGCAGCGCGTCTTCCAGGGCGACGCGCGCGGCATTGTCGTCGCCGCGCTCGGCGGCGGCGCGCGCCAGGCCCAAAGCCTGCGCGGCGCGCAATCGGCCCAGGGCGCCCACCTTTTCCTGCTGGCTGGGCGTGAGCTGCTCGACCAGCTGCAGCGCCTCGGCCGCCTTGCCGGTCTGCGACAGCACGCCCACCAGGCCGCGGATCGCATCGGGGTTGTCGGCCTGGCGCGCGAGCACGCGGCGGTAGGCGGCCTCGGCGGCTTCGAGCTGGCCCAGCTCGGCCAGCACGTCGGCCAGGTCGTTCTCGGCAGTGACTTCGCGGGCATCCAGGCGCACGGCCTGGTCCAGCAGCTGGCGCGCGTTGCCCAGGTCGCCCGCCTCGCGCGCGGCGCGGGCCTGCTCGATCAGTGTCCAGTAGGTGGCGCTGTCCAGCGCCTGCTTCCAGCGCGCGGGCGAGCCCTGGCGGGTGGCGCGCTCCAGGTAGCTGCGCGCCTGGGCGAACTCTTCCTGGCGCAGGCGCAGCACGCCCATGCCGCCGAGCGCGTCGCCGTCGTTGGGGCGGGTTTCGAGCACGCTGCGGAATTCGGCCTCGGCGGCTTCGAGGTCGCCGTCCTCCAGCGCCTTGAAGCCCTCGGTGCTGCGCTGGCGCAACGGGTCGCGCGCGGCGGCGGCACCGGCGCGCGCGGTGCGCTGGCGCGCCTCGATCTCGCGCAGGCGGGTCTGCATGGCCTCGTCGCCCGGATAGGCGCGCAGGAAGGCCTGATAGAGCGGAATGTCGGCCGCGCGGCTGCCCGTCCAGGCCAGGGCCTTGCGCCAGCTGTCGGTGGCGGCCTTGCCCACTTCGGGGTGGCCGGCCAGGCGGGCGAGCTGGGCGATGCCCTCGCGCCGCGTGGCTTCGCGGTAGGTGAGGTGCTGGGCCAGGGCCAGGGAGATCTTGGCGTCGTCGGGCGATTCGCGCGCCAGGCGCTCCAGGCCGCGGCGGGCCTCGTCCCAGCCGCCGGAGGTGCCGCCCAGCGTCTGGTAGTACTCCAGCGCCAGCGGGCCGGTGGGCGCCTGGTTGCCCAGCGCGGCTTGATAGCTGCCCATGGCCTGCTCGGCCTGGCCGGCACGGGCCAGGTCGCGCGCCTGCTGCACCTGCGCGCTGTTGCGCTGCACGCCGATCTCCTGCTGCAGCCGCTCCACCAGGCGGTGGCCGGGGTGGGCGCGGCGCAGTTGCTCCAGGTAGCGCTGGGCCTCCTCCACGTGCTGGCCCTGCATCTGCGCGCGGGCCATGCCGTAGAGGGCGTCGGGCTGGTTCGGGTCCACGCGCAGGAGCTTTTGCCAGCTCTCGATGGCGCGCTGGGCGTCGCCGCGCGACTGCCAGTACTGGCCCTGCTCGATCAGCGTCTTGGTGGCGGCGTCCTGGGCCTGGGCCGGAACGGCCAGGCCGCCGAGCGAGGCGACGAGGCCCAGGATCAGGGTGTGTTGGTGGTGGCGCTTCTTTGCGGACATGCCTTTTCCCAGCGTAATTGCAGCCTGCCGGAGGGCAGGAATTGGTAGCGTTGTTCCATCCAGCCCGTGCCGAAGAGGCCGAGGACCTGGTCGTAGTATGGCGGCTGGCCGCCGGGCGGCGCCTCCAGCAGCTGCGCGCGCACGCGCTCCTGCTGGGCCTTGAGCGCGGCCGTGGCGCCCAGCGTGCGCAGGTAGGGCAAGAGCGCGGCGGAAAAGCCCGCGGGACCCTGCCCTTCCATCTGCCCGGTGGCGGTCTGCACCTTCTCGGGAGGCACGGCGGCGGTGCGCAGCGCGGCGGCCATGCCGCCCAGGCGGCGGCGCAGCACGGGCGCGAGCGCGTCGCCGCGCGGCGTCATGCCGGCCCAGAGGTAGGTGCGGATGGCGTCGTAGCTGCCGGTGTCGCCCTTCTCGGTGTCGGCCACGAAGGCGCCGCGGGCGGCGCCCTCGGGCACCTCGTAGGCCACCCAGTCGGCGGCGAAGCCCTTGGGCGTGGTGCCTTCCAGCACGCGCTGGAAGCTGGCGCCGACGGCCTTCCACGGGCCCTGTGCGTCGAGCCGCTCGAATGCGCGCAGCAGCGGCACGGGCAGGTAGCTGGGGTTGAGCCGCCAGGTGCGGCTTTCGGGGCCGCGCAGCGCAAAGCCCTTGGACGCGGGCAGCAGCGTGGGGCCCAGGCCGGGCAGGTCGGCCACTTCCTCTATGGCGACCTGCGCCAGCAGCGTGCGCGCCTGGGCCGTGTAGCGCGGCTCGCGCCAGACGCGGCCGGCCTCGGCCAGGGCGTAGGCGAACCAGAGGTTGGCGTCCGAGGCGGGGTTGGCATCCACCACGCCCCAGCGGCCATCGGCCTGGCGCCCCCACTGCCACGCGGGCAGGCGCGCGCCGATGTCGCCGCCCGCGAGGTTGGCGATGCTCCAGGCCCAGAGCTTGTCGAAGCGTGCACGGTCATGCGCCACCAGGGCGAAGAACATGGCGTAGGACTGCCCTTCGGAGGTGGAATGCTGCTGCGCGGTGGTGTAGTCGATGACGCGCCCGTCGTCCTGCACGAAGCGCTGCACGAACTGGTCCCACAGCGGCCAGGCCGCGGCGGTGGTGCAGGCGTCCTGCGCCATGGCGCCGGGCAGCAGCGCGCACCACAGGCCCAGCGCGCGCAGCGCGTGGCGCGGCGCGCGGGCGGTGTCAGGGGTGCGGGAGGCGGGCAGCATGCGTGTTCGTATCAAATTCAGGAGCTGCTTGCGCTTGCTGCACCCGGGTTTCGGCACGAAAACGATCGAAAACCCTTTGCAGGCAAGCGCAACCAGCTCCTAAATTCGCATTGTCTCAACCTTTCTGGAGCCGCGCGCGGGCCTTGGCGCGCAGCACGATGTAGAGCATGAAGGCGATGAGGGCGGCCGCCGCCACGCCCAGCACGATGAGGGCCAGCGGGTGGCGCGACAGCCACCACTGCACGCGCGTGACCGGGTCCAGGTGGCCGACGTGGTAGGTCTGCTCGGCCACGAGGCTGTCCACCTGCTTGCCGCGCACGACCGCCGCGCTGCCCTGGATGTGCTGGAGCAGGTCGGGCGTGAGCAGCGCCGTGATGGCCTGCTGCAGGCCGGCGGGCTGGTTGCTGGCCAGCAGCACCACGCTGCGCCCGCTTTGCAGGGGCGATTCGAAGCCCGCGATCACCGCGTCGCTGCTGGCGCTGGTGAAGGTGATCGCGTTGCGGCCGGGCTTGGCGCGGTCGCGCTGGTCCGGGTCCCACCAGTTGAGCAGGCGCGACGCGTAGTCCGACAGGCGGAAGCCCTTGGTGTCGGCCTTCAGGCTGAACGGCAGGTAGCGGGCCCACTGCTCGAGCAGGGGCGAGTTGGCGTTGCTGGCGATGACCAGCAGGTCCTTGCCCGCCAGCGCGTCGAGCTGGCCGTTGCCCAGCGCCACGGTGACGGCGTGCGCGGGGTAGCCGGTGACGTTGCCCATCAGGCCCATCAGCGACAGGTAGGCGCTCAGGTCGCCCTGCTCGGGCTTGGGCGGCAGCACCACGGCCGATTCCGACAGGTCGGCCAGGCGGCTGAACGGGAAGCCGCTGTTGCCGAAGGCCGCCAGGTCGGGCATGGCCAGGAAGTGCGAGAAGCCGGTGATGTCGATGGTGGAGTCGGGCTCCACGGTGCCGCGCACGTTGTCCAGCAGCACGTCCTTGCAGGCGCCTTCCTTCTTGATCTCGTGGTAGTAGTGGAACTGCAGCTGGCTGCGCGCGGGCAGCTTGAACAGCGGCACGCGGAAGAAGTCCTCGGCCGGCAGCAGGTCGCCCGCGGCCAGTGCCGGCGCGGGCAGCACCCGGTCGAGCCAGCTGTTCACCCGGCCGGGCGGGGTGTAGTCGGCCGCGCGCAGCGGCAGCGCGCGCAGAAACTGTTCGTTGACGTTGATGTTCAGCGTGGACTTGTCGGCCCCGTTCTGCGGCGTGTAGCGGTACTTCACGTGCACGGGGATGTCCTGCTTGCGCCAGGCGAACAGGTCGGGCGGCACCTGGAAGTTCACGCGGATCAGGTCCGGCGAATAGCCCGACACGCTGAGCATCTCCGCCTGCGCCAGCTCGCCGAACTTGACCGGGCGGTCCTTGGACAGCCAGTTGGGTGCGTCGTAGGGCTTGCGCGCCTCGATCTGCTTGAACTCCGAGATCACGGCCGTCGGACCCGAGAGCGCCGGCGCGCCCACGGCCAGCGCCGTGGCGGCGCGCTTGAGCTCCTGCGCGTCGCGGCCGCTGATGACCAGCAGCTTGGCGGCGGGGTCGGTCGGGTGGCTGGCCATGGTGACCGAGGGGCCGCTGGCGGCGGGCAGGCTCAGGCCCGGCACGCCCTGCGCGCCCAGCGCCAGCACCACGGCATGGCCCTTGGCCGGGATCTGCCCCACGGCGGCCGGGAAGGACGCTCCGCGGAAGCCCGCCAGCGCGCCGAACCACGACGAGACGGTGCCCGCGGCCTCGAGCTGGGCGGCGTCGGGCGTGCCCGCGAACACGATGGGCAGGGTGAGCGGGCGGGAGTCGCGCCGGTCGAAGAACGGCTCGGGCAGGAAGGCCAGGTCGTTGGCCAGCGCCAGCGGGTTCACCGACAGCTCCAGCAGGCTGTCGTTGCCCACGTTGGCCCACAGGCTGGTGTGCGCCGGGTCCTCGCAGTCCATCGTGTAGTGGCCGATCAGCTCGATGTTCAGGCGGTTGAACTCGCCGATCAGCCGCGTGGGGATGTCGATCACCTTCTGCAGCGCCTGGCCCCCCTGCTCGTTGGGCACGGGAATGGTGGCGACGACCTGTTCGTTGACCAGCACGCGCAGGTGCGAGATCTCGGGCAGCAGCGCGGGCGAATAGGCGTAGTTCAGGTGCAGGCGCGCGCGCGTGACGACCTCGTCGCCGCGCACCCCGAACTGCACGCCGCCCGTGCCCTGCACGCCGCGCAACTGCAGCGGAAACACGGCGCCCAGCTGGCGGAACGTGACCTGGTAGTTGCGCCCCGCGGCGGGCGGCGCCTCGGGCTGGGCAGCTGCGGCGGGCGCAGGCTGGGCCAGCGCGCCGCCGGGCCCGGACAGGGGTGCCGACAGCAGCGCGATGGCGGCGAGGACAGGCGCCATGCGCCAGGGGGTGCGGGATTTCTCGGTCATGGCTGGTCTTCGATGGATTACTTGGTCACCACTTCGCGCCGTCCGCGCAGGATGTTCAGCGTGTTGGCTGCCACCTGGCCGAGGCCGCGCATGCCGATCACCATCACGCTCTTGAGCGAGGTGAGCGGCTTGTCGTGCTGGCGGTTGCCCCAGAAGCCGATCCAGGCGTCGGCGCGCGCGAAGGTCAGGCGCGCGAGGTCGGCCTGCTGGTGCAGGCTCAGCTCCCCGAAGCGCAGGCCCAGGCGGCCGTTGCCGCTGAAGGTGACCTGCGCGGGGAAGGTGCCCTCCTCGTCGGAGCGGAACAGCGACACCTCCACCTGGCTGCCGGTCTCCAGCTTCAGGCCTTGCGGCACCCGCAGGCCCACGCCGCTCTGGGAGAAGTCGTCGGTCTCGCACACCAGGGTCTTGCCGTCGGCGAAGCGCAGCGCCGCGGGCAGCGCCGCCGTCACGCGCGGCGTGCTGCGCACCTGGCGCGTCTCGCTGGCCACGGCCAGGCTGGCGCTGGTCAGGATGATGTTGTAGGCCGTCCAGACCATGTTGATGACCAGCGTGGTGAACACCTCGGACGACGGCCCCACGGCCACCATGCGCCAGATGCCCACGGCGAAGCCCAGCAGGTTGAGCAGCAGCAGGATCAGGTAGGGCCGCGCAATGGACCAGTCGAAATAGGACTGCTCGATCACCCCGCCCTTGGCCGTCACGTTGAACTTGCCCAGCTTGGGGTTCACGAAGGCCACGAGCACGGGGCGCATGATGTACCAGGCCAGCACCGACTCGTACACCTCGTTCCAGAACGAGTAGCGGAAGCGCCCCTGGATGCGCGAGTTGGTGATGCTCGCGTGCATCAGGTGGGGCAGTGCGTAGGCCGTGATCATGGCGGCCGTGGCCTGGAACACGTGGGCGCTGAAGAACAGGTAGGCCAGCGGCGCCGTGAGGAACACCAGCCGCGGCAGCCCGTAGAAGAAGTGCAGCATGGCGTTGAAGTAGCACAGGCGCTGGCCCAGCTTCAGGCCCGGGCCGAACAGCGGGTTGTCCACGCGGCAGATCTGCGCCATGCCGCGCGCCCAGCGGATGCGCTGACCCACGTGGGCCGAGAGGCTTTCCGTGGCCAGGCCCGCGGCCTGGGGCAGCTCCAGGTAGGCGGTGTTGTAGCCGTGGCGGCTCAATTTCAGCGCGGTGTGCGCGTCCTCGGTCACGGTCTCCACGGCCACGCCGCCCACCTCCAGCAGCGGCGCGCGCTTAATGATGGCGCACGAGCCGCAGAAGAACGCGGCGTTCCACAGGTCGTTGCCGTCCTGCACGATGCCGTAGAACAGCTCGCCCTCGTTGGGCATGACGTGGAAGGTGTCCAGGTTCTTCTCGAACGGGTCGGGCGAGAAGAAGTGGTGCGGCGTCTGCAGCATCGCGAGCTTGGGATCGCGGATGAACCAGCCCATGCAGATCTGCAGGAAGGAGCGCGTGGGGATGTGGTCGCAGTCGAAGATGGCGACGTAGTCCGAGCCGGTCACGGCCAGCGCGGCGTTGATGTTGCCCGCCTTGGCGTGGGCGTTGTTGTCGCGCGTGAGGTAGCCCACGCCGAGTTCCTCGCAGAAGTCGCGGAATTCCTCGCGGCGGCCGTCGTCGAGCACGTACACGTGCAGCCGGTCCTCGGGCCAGTCCATCTGCATGGCCGAGAACACGGTCTGCTTGACCACTTCCAGCGGCTCGTTGTAGGTGGGGATGAACACGTCCACGCTGGGCCAGGTGTCCACGTCCTGCGGCATGGGCACGGGCCGGCGCTGCAGCGGCCAGGCGGTCTGGAAATAGCCGATGAGCAGCACCAGGAAGGCGTACAGCTCGGCCAGCAGCAGGCCGAAGCCGAAGCAGGCATCGACCCAGTTGGTGAAGCCCACCGTGTCGGTCACGCGCCAGTACATGTAGCGTGAAGAAGCGGAGATCGACAGCACGATCATGGCCAGCGTGGTCAGCCGCCCAGGCGTGCGAGACAGCAGCAGCGCGGCCCCGAAGCTGCCCGCCGAGAAGAGCAGCTGCCCCGTCAGGTCCAGCGGCACGCTCACCACCAGGGCGAACAGCAGCGCCGCGCCCACCACGGCCACCACCCGCGCCAGCGGGTGGTTCCACAGGGGCTGGTCGGCGATGCGGTGCACGCGCATGCGCCAGCGCGCCTCGAAGCTGCGCGGGTTGCGGTCCGCGATCTCGTCGGCGACGGTCTTGTGGTCGGTGGCCATGGCTACACCTCCGCGCCTGCCTGGGCGCGCATGCGCGCGGCCACGAAGGCGGCGCAGGCCAGGATGTCATGGCTGGCCTGGCTGTGCGCCCCGTGGTCCAGCACGCTCATGCCCAGCGCCAGCGACTCGGGCACGGCCTCGTCGGCATGGATGGAGCCCGCGAAGCGCGGCCCCACGGCCTCGCGCAGCACGCGCAGGATGTCCTGCGAGAGCTGGCGCGCGGAGTTCACCTGGTTCAGCAGGTAGAACGTGTCCACGAAGTCGGGGCGCGGCGCGCAGTGCGTCTGCACCAGCCGCTGCATGAGCGGCAGCGTGGCGTAGGAAGCGGCGTCCGCCAGCATCACCACCATCACCCAGTGGGCGATGCCCAGGGCCTGGCGGCCGTAGGCGGACGGGCCGGGCGGCGTGTCCAGCAGCACCAGCGCGTCGTCCGGCAACTGCAGCGCCTGCAGGTGGTCGAGCAGCCAGCGCGGGCGGGCGGCGATCTGCGCCTCCAGCGCCGCCAGGTCGTATTCGGTCACCGCGCCGAAGGGCAGCACGTACAGGCCCGGCTGGCGTTCGAAGCAGGCGTCGCGCCAGTCCTGCCCGGACAGGCTGGCGCGCGACAGGCCGCGCAGTTCCTGCGGGCCCAGGCCCAGGTGCAGCGCGAGGGCGTTCTGCGGGTCCAGGTCGACGGCGAGCACGGTGCGGCCCGTCTGCCGGGCCAGGGCCACGGCCAGGTTCTCGGTCACGGTGGTCTTGCCGACCCCGCCCTTGGCCGATGCGATGGTCAGGATCTTCATGGGCGGTTTCTCGTGCCCAGCAGCCGGGCGAAGACTTGCTGCAGGCCGGCCGACGGCGCAGCCTCGGGCTGGGCCGGCCGCGCCAGGCGCGACAGCGGCGACGGGTTCTGGAGCGCCGGGCCGCCCACGGGGGCTGCCGCAGCGGGCGGCTGCGCCGGCGCAGGTGGCGGGACGGGAACCGGCGCCACCACGGGCGCAGGCGCCGCGACGGGGGCGGGCGGTGCGGCATGGCCCCACAGCGGCGGGGCCGGGGGCGCGCTGGGCGCCACCACCGGCGGCACGGCCTGCACCGCGGCGTGCAGGGGGCCCGTGGGTTCCACGGGCCCGCGCGGCGGCTCGGGCTGCAGGAGCGGCGCGGGCCGCTGGGCGGCATGCCATTCCTGCGGCGCCGTTCCCGGCGCCTCGCCGGGGTGCACCGGCGGTACGCCGGCGGACAGGTCCCCCAGCGCGGAAATCAGCGGCCAGCGCTCGCGCGCCTGCTGGGCGTCGCGCGTGCGCGTGAGCTCGCGGTATGTATCGGGCCTGCCGCCGAACTCCTGGTACAGATGTGCGATGTCTTCAGGCTGTTGCATGAGATGCCCTTTCTTGCCGGTCACGCGGCCGCGGCCAGGCGCAGCCGGGCCGTGCCCAGGGCGTCGGCCGCGGCGGCGACCTCCACCCGCAGCCCGGCCCCGCCCGCCGCATCGAACCACTGCTGGTACGCCCCCTGCAGGAACCCCGTGGCCCAGGGCGCGTGCGGCTCGCCGAACGCGGCCGCCAGCGGCGAGAAGCGGTGGGTGATTTCCATGCCGGACGGGCTCTGCCCGAGCTCCGCCACGCCCCAGCCGAGCGCGTTCCACACATGGTTCATGGCGTCCTGCAGGCCCTGCACGGTGTCGCTCGCGGGCAACGGATGCTCGGCGGCGAAGCGCATGCCGATGCGCGCCATGAGCGTGGCCAGCTCCTGCGGCGGCAGGGCGGAGACGAATTCCTCCGCCAGCGCGGCCAGGAAACCGCGCCACTGGCGGGAGCACTGCAGGCGATGGATGTAGGCGGGCTCCATGGAGCTGGACAGCTCGCCCGCAACGGTGGATGAAGTGGTCATGACGGCGTTCGGCTGCAAATGGCACGCCTGGAAAGCCGGCGTGACCATGGTTTCCAATTACTTTAATTTAAACATACATGTAACAAAATAGTTTTTCCCTATTTAATCTTCAACAACCTTCAAGTAAATGCAGCTTGCAAAAAACGCAACAGGCGCCTTGGCGCCTGTTGCGTGCGGTGACTGTACGGGACGGGTCCGCTAGGGTGTGTAGGACACCCAGACACCCTTGTCCGTGCGCATGCGGTAGCGGCCCGCGGCGTCGCGCAGCACCACCATCTCGCCGTTCTCGGCCTCGAAGGCGGTGGTTTCCAGCCGGGCCATGCGCTCGGCCAGCGGACGGGCGCCGGGTGCATAGGGGCTGTCGCGCAGCAGGTCGCCCAGCAGGGCGTTGATGCCGAAGTAGCTCACGGGCTGGTCCACCACCACGGGATCGTGGCCGGCACCGGCGGGCAGGCCCACGATCTTCATGGCGGCGGGCGCGATGGTGATGCGCGGGCTGGGGATTTCGCGCATGCCCGAGATCTGCAGCTTGTCGCCGCGCAGCGCTGCGCCGTGCTCGGGCACGAGCAGCACGACCACGGGGCGGCCGGCGCGCTCCAGCCCGCTGATGAACTGGTCGAAGTCGGCCAGCAGCTTGGACAGGCGCGGCTTGTAGGTGTCTACGCTGGAGCGCGAGGCCAGGCCGGGCACGCGGTTGCCGTCGTGCAGGGAGATGGTGTTGTAGTACAGCGCCTCGGGCCTGGCGCCTGCCGGCGCGCTCTGGCGGGCGCGGCTCCAGCGCTCCAGCAGCGCGAGGTCGCTGTAAATGGGCGTGCCGTCGAAGCTGTGCATGTGGACGGGCGCGCCCTCGGGCGAGGCGATGCGCCCGGCCAGCCCGCCCTGGTTCTGCAGCATCTTGGCGAAGTCGTCGAAGTGCCCGTCGTGGTTGAGCAGCGCATGCGTCTCGTAGCCCAGCCGCTCCAGGCTGGGGAAGACGTAGCAGGCCGGGTCGGCGCCCTGGTAGAGCGCCTCGTGCGGCTCCTGGCCGCAGTTGCCGCGCAGCACGCGCAGCATGGCGGGGCCGCTGTAGCTGGCGGCGGTGTTGAACTGGGTGAAGACGGCGTCGAAGCGCTGCAGCAGCGGATGGTCGCGCATGCCGACCACGTCCAGGTCGTCCCACGACAGGGAGCACACATGCAGCATCACGATGTCGAACGCGGGCGGGGCGCCGGCAGGGGTCCAGTCCAGGCGGCGCTGGCGCTCGTGGGCGTAGAACGCCTGGAGCTGGGCATCGGGGTCCTGCGCGGCGGCGCCCGAGGCAACGGCGCCCGGCGTGGCCGCGGATGCAGCCGGCGGCGCGCCGCCGGCCTGGGGCGCGAGCGCCGCCGCCAGCGGCACGCTGAGGATGCCGCCCAGCGCGAAGGTGGAAAACCGGATGCGCCGCGCCAGTACGGCATAGGCGGCCACCAGCGCGGCCAGGCCCAGCACGGCCTGCCAGTTCCACAGGCGCGCGAGCAGCTCGCCCATGTAGTCCAGGCTGAAGGCCGCCAGGCCCTGGGAGAGCGAGAGCACCCGGCCCAGGGAGGGCAGGTAGGAGTCGTAGTACAGCAGCCCGATGGCCGCCGACCACGCCGCCGCATGCCGCAGCGCACGCAGGCCGCGCGCCGCGGGCGGTGGCGCCAGCAGCGCCAGGGCCAGCAGCAGGTTGGGCAGCCAGTGGAAGCCGATGTAGCCGGCGTAGTGCAGCCCGACCTTGGCGAGAAAGTAGAAGCTCCAGTAACTCATGGTTCTATGGTTTTGATAGCTGCTTGCGCTTGCTTTGCATGGATTTCGCTATGTTTTCTCTATGAGACCGGCTTGCATCAAGCGCTGGCAGCTATGGTTTTCTTGCGTCGCATTGCCCGCTCGCGCACCGCCTGCAGCAGGGCGCGGCCCAGCGTGCGGTAGCCGCGCAGGCCCAGGCTGGCGATCTCCTGCAGGCCCAGCAGGGGGCGGTCCACGTCCTGCGTGCGGTTCCAGTGCGTCCAGGAATCGGGCCGCGCGAAGGTGCACTGGACCATCTCGATCTGCTGGTCGCGCGTGAGCGGGCCGTACTGCACGCCGATGGCGCCCTGCCCCTTGTCGAGCACGATTTCGGCGGGCAGGGCGCATTCGGTGCCGTCCCACCACAGGCCCACGTGCACCGGCTGCCCCGCCGCCAGGGGCGCCGCCCCGTCCACCTGCAGGCCCAGGCCGTTCATGGAGAAGTCGGTGCAGGTGGCGCGCAGCACGCGGCCGTCGTCCAGGTAGAGCACGGCGGGCAGGTGCGCGTCCACGCGGTGCATGCGCCGCACCTGGCGCGATTCGGACGCCACGCCCATGGCCGCGCCCAGCATGAGCAGGCTGTAGGCCGTCCAGACCAGGTTGAGCACCACGGTGGCGGGCTCGTCGGCGTTCCACCACAGCAGGCGCGCCAGGCCCGCCACGAAGGCGGCGGAGTTGAGCAGCACCAGCACGGCGTAGGGCAGCGAGGTGGTCCAGTCGAAATACGCGCGCTCCACCAGGCCGCCCTTGGCGGTGACGTTGAACTTGCCCAGCTTGGGGTTGATCATCGCCAGCGTGGTGGGCAGGGCCACGTACCAGGCGAGCACGGTCTCGTAGACCTCGGCCCAGAAGGTGTGGCGGTACTTGCCCTGCACGTGCGCGTTGGCGATGTTCGACTGCAGGATGTAAGGCAGCACGTACAGCGCCAGCAACGCGGCCTGCGCATGGATGATGTGCAGGTGGAAGAACAGGTAGGCCATGGGCGCGGTGAAGAACACCAGCCGCGGCAGACCGAAGAAGAAGTGCAGCATGGCGTTGCCGTAGCAGATGCGCTGCCACAGCGTGAGGCCCTTGCCGAGGAACGGGTTGTCGGTGCGGAAGATCTGCGCCATGCCGCGCGCCCAGCGGATGCGCTGGCCCACGTGGGCCGAGAGGCTTTCCGTCGCCAGGCCGGCGGCCTGCGCCTCGTTGATGTAGGCCGTGGTGTAGCCGCGCCGGTGCAGCTTGAGCGCGGTGTGGGCGTCCTCGGTGACGGTCTCCACGGCGATGCCGCCCACCTCCATGAGCGGCGCGCGGCGGATCACCGCGCATGAGCCGCAGAAGAACGTGGCGTTCCAGAAGTCGTTGCCGTCCTGCACCAGCCCGTAGAACAGCGCTCCCTCGTTGGGCACACGGCGGAAGGTGCCCAGGTTGCGCTCGAACGGGTCGGGCGAGAAGAAGTGGTGCGGCGTCTGCAGCATGGCGCAGCGCGCGTCGCGCTGGAACCAGCCCACGCAGGTCTTGAGGAAGGAGCGCGTGGGGATGTGGTCGCAGTCGAAGATGGCCACCAGCTCGCCCTGCGTCATGCCCAGCGCGTTGTTCAGGTTGCCGGCCTTGGCATGGCGGTTGTCGGCGCGGGCGATGTAGTGCACGCCCACCTCGGCCGCGAAGGCGCGGAACGCCTCGCGGCGGCCGTCGTCCAGCAGGTAGACGCGCAGCTTGTCCTTCGGCCAGTCCATCGCCATCGCCGCCAGCACCGTGGGGCGCACCACGTCCAGCGACTCGTTGTAGGTGGGAATGAACACGTCCACGCTCGGCCACTCCAGCGGCGCGCCCTGCAGCGGGACGCTCTGGCGCTGCAGCGGCCAGGCGGTCTGGACGAAGCCCAGCACCACCACCAGCCAGGTGTAGGCCTCGGCCGCCAGCAGGCCGTAGCCCAGGAAGGCCTCCACGGCCGAGTCGAACTGCAGCGTGTTGGTCATGCGCCACCACGCATAGCGGCCCATGGCCGTGAGGCTGATGGTGGCCAGCGCCAGCGACGGAAAGCGCCCCGGCAGCTTGCGCAGCACCATGGACAGCATCCACGCCAGCAGCAGGAAGACGAGCTGGCCGAACCCGTTGAACGGCGTGGTCATGACCACCGCCGCCGCGGCCAGCGCTACGCCCAGCACCAGCCAGCGCATGCCCGGCACGGCCAGCACGGGCCTCAGCGCGCGGTCGGTGGCCCGGCCGAAGGCGGCGGCCGTGCCGTTGCGTTCCAGCCGTGCGGCCAGCCGCTCCAGCGCGCGCACAGCCCAGCGCAGCGGCGCCAGGGCCAGCCACAGCACGGCAGATGCGGCGCGCCACAGGGCCGCCAGCGCCCAGGCCAGCCCGCCCCCCAGCGCCGCGAGCCACGCGGGCAGGGCCCATGCCCAGGGCATGGGCGGCTTGACGAACAGCCGCCACGGCCACAGCCACCACGGCGCGCCGGGCGGCATGCCCAGCCTGGCGGCCGCCCACGCCGCCGGGTCCGGCACCTGCGCGGGCGCCAGGGCGGCCCAGGGCGCCTGCGCGGAGGGCTTGACGAACAGCCGCAGCAGCCAGCACGGCCAGCGCCGGGGCTCGGCCACCTGCAGCCGGTTGGCCAGCCAGGTCAGCGCGGCGTGCAGGCTCACGGCGCCGCTCCGTCCAGGCCGCAGGCCTGCGCGATCCAGTCGGCCAGGCCCTGCAGGTCGTGCGCGGCCTGCGACTGCGGCGCGTGCTGGTGCACGCACAGCGCCTGGGCCAGCGCCTGTTGCACGTGCTCGTCGGCATGCAGCGGATAGGGAATCAGGTGGTCCTGCCACTGCGCGCGCAGCGTGTGCAGCGCCTCGCGGCGCGCGGCGCTGCGCGGGTCCGCGCCCGTGAGCGCGACGGCCCAGCGCACGCCGGCGGGGAGCTGGGCAATGGCGTCCCGCAGCGCGTCCTGCAGCCGCAGCGAGCGCACCGAGGCGTCGACCACCAGCACCGCCAGGCTGGCGCACTGCGCGGCCTGCAGCGCCAGCGGCGCGGGCAGCGGCGGCGTGTCGAGCACCAGGGCGCTGCCCGGGGGCAGGTCCAGGCCCGCGATCTGCGCCTGCAGCCAGCCGGGCGCGTGAAGGGCGGCCTCCGCGCTACCGCTCCATGCGCCATGGGGCAGCAGCCGCACGCCGGCGGAATTCTCCAGCGCGCAGTCGCCCCACCACCGGCCCTGGGCCGGGTGCCAGCCGCTGGCGGGCGGCGCCTGCAGGCCCAGGTGCAGGCCCAGCGCGTTCTGCGGACTCAGGTCGATGGCCAGGGTGGGCTGGCCGCGCTGCGCCAGCAGCGTGGCCACGTGGGCGGCCAGCGTGGTGCGGCCCACGCCGCCCAGGGGGAGAGGAAGGCGATGCGGTGCATGTCAACCCTCCTCGCGTTCCTGGCCGGGGCGGTAGGGCCGCAGGTAGCGCAGGCGGCGTGGCACGCGGGCGGTCCACAGCCACCAGCACGCCCCGGCGCCGGCCGCGCCGGCGAGCAGGCAGAGCAGCCAGCCGATCGGGCTCATGCGGCCATCTCCTCACGCACGGGACGCCGCCCGATGGGGCGCGCGCTGACCTGCACCGCCGCGGCGCCGCGGTGCGGCGCTTCCTCCAGCACGGCAACCACGACGGGCAGCAGCGCGGCGCCCCCGCCCGCCCCGGCGGCGGGCTGCGCCTCGCGCGGCGCAGGCGCGGCGATGGGCTCCAGCAGCGGCCCGTAGTCGGGCAGGCGCGCCGCCGCGCCGCGCAAGCGCTCCAGCATGAGGGCCATGCCGCCCGCGGTGGCATCCTGCGCCTGGGACGAGAACAGCGCGCCCAGGGGCAGCGTGAACAGGTGCGACAAGGCCAGGTCGAGGTCGGACTCGCGGCAGGCGAACAGGAAGACGCAGAGGCCCTGCGCGTCGGCCGTGACCAGGTCGCCGTCGCGCTGCACACGGCAGGCGCGCAGGGCGTCCAGGTGGGCCACCGTCGGCAGCAGTTGCAGCCGCACCAGGCAGTGGGACAGGCCCGCGGCTTCGGTGCGCGCCAGCATGTCGCCGGCGAGCTGCACGAAGCGCGCGGGCCGCTGGTAGCCGCGCGCGGCGGCGGGCATGCATGCGGCCAGGGTCTGCGCGCAGTCGCTTCCGATGGCGCCGGCATAGACGAGGTGGCGGCCGTCCTCGATGAGCTTCTGCAGGCGCGCGAACCCCACCTCGCGGTAGACGACGCTGGTCACGCCCAGGCGCAGCAGCGCCTGCTCGCTGTGCGCGCGCAGCTTGGCTTCGGTCTCGCGCACGATGATCTTCAGGCTGCGCGGGCGCGTCTGCCGCAGGCGGTGCACGAGCGCGGCCACGGCCGCAAACTGCTCCGGCACGCCCGCGTCGATCAGCACCGTGGCGCCCGCCGCGCCGCGCGCGGCCTCCTCCAGCGCCGCGAGGGAGTCGGCGATCTGCCACGTCGCGGGCACGCCGCGCTGGCCCGCGACGCTGGCCCGCGTGGCGTGGACGGCGAACTGGTCCGGCGCGTCCGCCAGCACGGGCTGCGCTCCCAGGGAGAAGCTGCCGTCGTAGCACAGCCGCCCGCCGTCCCGGCGCAGGTCGTAGCGGGCGTCGAACACGGCGCCCTGGCCGCCGTCCCAGCGGTACAGCGTGAGCACCGGCCGCCCGGAGAGCGTGCCCAGCTCGGCCACGTGGCGGAAGGCAGCCTGTGCGCGCACCGCCGCGCCCAGGTTGTTGCCGCCCTCTGCCTGCGCGCGGTGCAGGGGCAGCAGCAGCGCCACGGGCCGGCGCCGCGCGGCGCTCCAGCGGCGCCACTGGCCCGCCAGGCGCTGCAGCTCGGCGACCGTGGCGCCCGCCAGCATGGCATGGGCATCCAGCACGCACAGGCTGGTGTGCGGCCCGAGCCCGTTACGCGCCAGCTCCTGGGCGAGCGCGCCCAGGCCGTCCTGGCGCAGCTGTGCCTGGGCCTCGGGCGGCAGCAGCCAGGTGCGCAGGCGCCCGGCGGCATGCGCCTGCGCCAGCGTGGGCACGCGCAGCAGCGCGTCGATGTCGCCGGCCTGGGCGGCCAGCGCCAGCACCGGCCCGGCAGCCAGCAGGTCGGCCACCAGGGCGGGCGGCCAGTCCTGCCAGCAGGCCTCGTCCTGCACCAGCAGCGCAGCGGGCGCGCCTGCCGGCAGGCGGCCCACGCCGTGGGGCAGGCCGTCCACACCCAGCCCGGCAGGCCGGGCCGTGCGCCGGGGGCCGCTGCGCAGGCCGTGCCACCAGGAGCGCAGCAGGGCGGTGACGGAGGATGGTTTATTCATAAAAAACGGTGCTAACGCTTACCAATCAAGCGCAGGCAGCTCCTTTTTTGCATCAAAAACTGGAATAGGGTTGCACGGGGCGCGGGCGGTTCTCCAGCGGCGCGCGCACGGGGTCCAGCGCGAACCGGAGGTACAGCGCCAGCGTGGTGGGGGCGTAATAGGCCGAGCGGTCGAGCGACAGCTGCGCGCCCAGCGCCCAGTTCGGCGTGGCCTGGTATTCCACGGCCGCGCGCAGCGAGCGGCCGAAGCCCGAGCTGCCGCCGCCCGCATAGACCGGCGCGTGGCCCTGCGCCGCGGCCTGCGCCTGCAGCGCGGGGGAGCCGGGGTAATAGTCCGACGCGCGGCTGGCGCTGCGCGAGACGGACACGGAGCCGCGCAGCAGCCACGTGAACGCGCCCTTGCGCCCGCCCCACTCCACCGGCAGGCTCAGGGACAGGTAGCGGCGCGGGCTGTAGTAGCCGCCGTGGCCCCAGGTGAATTCGGACAGGTCGCGCGCGTAGCTCCACCACGACAGCGCCGCGCCCACGTTCACCGTCTGGTGCGGCGTGCGCAGCACGTCGCGGTCGATCGCCGCGCGCAGCTGCAGGCGGGTGTTGCCGCGCACGTTGCGGCCTTGCAGCAGCGCGTAGCCGGCGCTCAGCGACGTGCCGTAGCCCGCCCACGGGCGCGAGACGCGGCCCGACACGCCCGTGGCGACCACGCCGCCCCAGGCCTGCCCGGTGATGGGGTCGCGCACGCCCGCATAGGACAGCAGGCTGCCCGTGAGCGGGCGGCGCGAGAGTTCGGCGCGCCAGCTGAAGTCCTCGCGCCACTCGCTGCGCGCGATGCCGCCCACGAGGTTGGTCACGGGCATGCCGATGCCGACGGCCCCCACGTCCCACTCGACGCCGCGGCCGCGGTAGCCGAAGCCCACGTTGGCGCCGTCGCCGCGCGGCGTGCCCGGTGCGGCCGGGTAGGCGGCCTCGGGCCACGCGGCCACCTGCCCGTAGCCGGCGGCGTCCTGCGCCGAGGGGGCAGCGGGCCGGCGTCGAGCCGCACCTGGTCCACGTGCAGGAAATGGTGGCCGTCGTAGCCCCGGGGCATCCAGGCGACGGCGGGGATCTCCCAGCCGCGCAGGGTGGAGATGCCCGCGGTGGAATTCTTCTGCAGCCGCTCCATGCCCACCTCCACCCAGGCCTGGCGGCGCGCCTCGATGGCGTGGATGTCCTGCGCGATCCTGCCCTGCTCTTGCGGATTCGTTTCCAGCGCCTGCGCCTGGCGGAAGTAGGCGAGCGCCGGGGCGTAGGCGTCTTCGGCACGCTCCAGCCGGGCCGCGTGCAGCAGCACGCTGGTGTCCTGCGGGAAGCGCTGCAGCAGCTGCTGCGCCAGGGCGCGCGCCTCGTCCATGGCGGGCACGCGCTGCCACAGGCGCAGCAGGGCGAGCTGCGCGCCGGCATCGCGCGCGTCCAGATGCTGCCGCAGCCATTGCGCCTGCGCGCGCGCCTGGGCCGCCTGCCCCTGGCGCGCCAGCGCATCGCCCAGGGCCAGGCGCACGCCGGCGTCGTCGCCTTGCGACTCCAGCGCCTGCGCCAGCTGCCGCGCGGCGCCCGCATAGTCCTGCGCCGCGAGCAGCAGGCGGCCACGGAAGGCAGGTGCATCGCCGCCGTACAGGGGCGACCGGGCCAGGCGCAGGGCCTCGGCGCGGTCGCCAGCGGCCACGGCGGCTTCCACGCGGCGTTCCAGATGGGCCGCCTGCAGCGCGGACAGGCGCGCCGCCTGCGCGGGCGTCCAGCCCGGCTCGGCCAGCAGGGCGGGCAGCAACTCGGCCAGGGGGCCGTCCATGGCGGCGCGGCCTATCGCGGCCCGGCCTGTCAAGGCGGCGTGCTCCAGCCGCGCCTCGGGCGTGGCCGGGGCGCGGGCGGCCAGGCGGTCGAACACGGCCACGCCCTGCGCGCCCTCGCCGCGCTGGAACCAGGCGTTGGCGACGGTGAAAAGCAGGTCGGCATCGTCGCCCGCCTGGCGCTCGGCCTGGGCCAGCAGCGGCCCGGCCTGCGCCGCGTCGCTGCCGGCGGCGCGGGCCACGGTGGCGCGCACGGTGGCCGAGCGCAGCAGCGCGCGCATGGAATCGCTGCGCTGCTCGGGGGAGACGTGCTCCAGGTCGGCCAGCGCGCCCGCGTCGTCGTCGGTGGCGCTGCGGATCAAGGCGCGGGCGTAGCGCATGTCGGCCTCGTCCCCTTGGAGGGCGATGCCCTCGTCCATGGCGTCCAGCGCCTCGCGCGGCTGGCCCAGCTGCAGGTACACGCGCGCCAGGCGGTGGCGCAGCCAGGGGTCGCGCGGCGTGAGCGCCACGGCGTCTTCCAGCAGGCGCAGCGCGGTGCCGGGGTGCCCGGCCGTGCGCTGCGCCTCGGCCTGTTCGGCCAGCAGGTCCGCGCGCACGGCTGCAAGCTGCGGCGCGCGGTCCGGACGGCTGCGCTGGGCCGCCTCCAGCAGGGCCAGGGCCTGCGGCGCGCGGCCCGCGCGGGCGTGCAGCGCGGCCAGGCCGCGCAGGGCGTCCAGGTGGGCGGGGTCGGCGGCCAGGGCCCGCTCGTAGAGCGCCTGGGCCTGCGCCGGGTCGTCCTGCCGGGCGCGGATGCCTGCCAGCGTGGCTAGGGCTTCGGCATGGGCGGGCTCCAGGGCCACGGCCTGCTGGGCCTGCCGGGCGGCTTCCTCCAGGCGGCCTGCCTGCGCGGCATCGTCCGCCTGGCGCAGCAGGCCCCAGAAGTGGGCCGTGGCTTGCAGCCCCTGCCACCGCGCCTGCGGGGACAGGCTTTGCGCCTGGGCGAACAGCGCCCGGGCTTCTTCGTGGCGGCCCTGGCGCAGGCGCACCAGGCCGAGGCCGCCCAGGCTGGCGGCATCGCGCGGGCGCAGCGCCAGCGCCGCCTGCCACTGCTGCTCGGCCTGTGCGAGGTCGCCCGCGTCCAGCGCGCGCTGGCCGGCGGCCTGTGCGAGGCGCGCGGGGTCGCGCGCCCAGCGCTCGGCCTGCGCCACGGCCTGCCGTGCGGCGCCCCACTGTTCAGCCATGGGCCGGTCGTCGGGGTAGCGCTGCAGGTAGGCCTGCAGCCGGGGCGCGGCGGCCGCGCCCTCCAGCCGGCCCAGTGCGCGGCGCCACAGGTCGCGCAGGCGGTGCGGGTTGGCGGCAGGGTCGTCGGCCAGCGCCTCGCAGGCGCGGACCAGCGCGAGGGCGCTGGCGCCCTGGGCGGCCTGCATTTCGAGCTGGGCGAGGCGGTAGTCGGCATCGCCCGTGCGCTGATAGAGCTGGTGCAGGACCGATGCGGCCTGGGGCGCCGTGCGCGCGTCGTTGCCCATGACCTGCCAGTATTCGGCCGCCAGGCCGCCGATGGCGGGCGGGCCGTCGGGAAAGAGGGCGCGCGCCAGTGCACGCGCCTGGCGGATGCTGTCGGGCGGGTGCCCTGCACGCACGCGTTCGAGCGTCTCGGCCTTGCGGTTCATCTGCGCGAGCAGGCGCATCTGGCCGAGCTTTTCGCGGTCCGGCCCGTGCACGCGCACCAGGGTGGCCAGGTCTGCCGTGGCACTGTGGCCGGGATGGCGCGCGCGCAGCTGCGCCAGGATGCGCTGCGCCTCGTCGGCCCGGTTGCCGCGCAGGGCGATGTCGCCCAGCAGGGCCAGCGCGGGAGGCGCGTCGGGGTCGAGCGCCAGCAGCTTGTCCACGCTCTGGCGCGCCAGGTCCAGCCGGTTCCTGGAGGCCCACATCTGGGCGTTGCGCAGCAGCGCCTCCTGCCCCGCATCCGTGCCGTCGGCCAGCGCGGGGACGATGGGGAGGGCCAGGGCCGAGGAGAGCGCGGCGACGGCCAGGCCCTTGCACGGCCGCTTCATGGCCCGGCCTTCCAGCGGGGCAGCAGGCGCCCGTCGGCGTCGAAGCGGTAGGCGCCGTCCATCCAGCCCTGGCCGAAGAGCGCCAGGCATTGCTCGTAATAGGCATCCGGGCGCGGCGGGCGCGCTTCCAGCCGCAGCTGCTGCACCCGCAGCGCGTCGGCCTCGCCGCTGGCCTGCAGGAAAGGCAGCAGCGCCGCGGAAAAGCCCGGGGGCGCGGGGCCGCCGGCCTGGCCGGTCAGGATGTCGATGGACTCCGGCGGATGACCGCGCTCGCGCACGAAGCGCGCCATGGGGGCCAACGCCCGCAGCAGCGGCCCGCGGCCCTCGGCCCGGGGGTGGAGCGTGCCCGCCCAGAGGTAGACGCGGATGGCGTTGTAGGCGCCCTGGCCCTTGTCCTTGCCTTCGGCCTCCACCTGGAAGCCCTGGCCGGCATAGACGGTCCAGTCGGGGCTGAAGCCCTGGGGCGCGGATTCGACCATCACCCGCAGGGAGCTGGCCGCGAGCTGCTTCCAGACCGGCTGGCCGGTGGCGCCGGCCAGTCCGTGCAGGAGCTGCAGCGGCAGGTAGCTCGGGTTCAGGCGCCAGGGCCCGCCTTCAGGGGCGAAGCCGCGCGGCGCGGGCAGCAACGTGGGGCCCAGGCCCGGCAGGTCGGCGGTTTCCTCGCGCACGATGCGCGCCGCCAGCACGGCGCCCAGCGCGCGGTAGCGCCGGTCGTTCCACAGCCGGCCGGCCTCGGCCAGCGCATAGGCGATCCACAGGTCGGCGTCGGAGGCGGCGTTGTCGTCGATCACGCCCCAGGTGGCGTCGGGGCGCTTGCCCCAGAGCCAGGCAGGCAGGCGGGTGGTGAGGTCGCCCGCGCAGAGGTTGTCTTCCGTCCAGCGCAGGATGCGTTCAAAGCGCTCGCGGTCGCCCGCGAGCAGTGCGAAGAACAGCGCATAGGCCTGCGCCTCGGAATAGGTCTGGCCCTGCGCGTCCGAGGTCACGCGGCCGCCGCTGCCCACGAACTGGCGGTGGAACGCCTCCCAGGCCGGCCAGACGGGTGCCGTGCCCGCGTCGGCCCAGGCCTGCGCGGCCCAGCCCGCGGCCGCGCCCGCCGCGCCCCGCAGCACGGCGCGGCGCGTGGGCCTGCCGGCGCCGTCAGTCATCGCCGCCCTCCAGCCTGCGGCGGGCCAGGGAGCGCAGCGCCCCGTACACCAGCAGGGTCAGCAGCAGGCCGGCGGCAATGCCCAGCAGCGCCAGCGCCACCGGGTGGCTGTGCAGGTGGAACCACAGGCGCTTGTACCAGGGCAGGTCGCCCACGTAGTACACGGGCTGGATGCGGAAGCTCTCCACCGCCTCCCCGCGCAGCAGCCCCAGGTCGCCCTGCAGCAGCTGCACCTTGCCGGGGTCGTTCAGGCCCTGGGCGATCCAGCCCATGCTGCGCGCGTCGCTGGCCGTCAGGCCCACGATGCTGCGCCCCTCCTGCAGCGGGGACTGCAGGCCCACCACCGCCGCGAGCGGGCCGTCGCCCTCCAGCGTGGCGCGGCCGTCACCGGCCGTGGCGGGGCTGCCGCCGCCCAGGCGGAACAGCTCGAAGAAGGCGTTCACGCCCCGCTCCAGCGGCTGCACGGAGCGCTTGCCGGCCTCGACCAGCGCCGGCAGGCCGCTGCGCCAGCGGGCCAGCAGGCCGTCGCGGTCGCCCACGGAGACGAGCAGGATGTCGGTGTCCCAGGCCTGCTCGATCTGCGCCGCGTGCAGCAGCTGGAAGCGCGTGCCCGCGTAGCCGGTGGCCGCCGCCATGCGGCCCACGGCCGTGAGGTAGGCCTCCACGTCGGCGCCGGTGGGCTGGTTGGGCAGCACCACCGAGGTCTGGCCCAGGTCGGCGTATTTGGTGAAGGGGTAGCCGCTGTTGGCGAATGCGGCCAGGTTGGGCATGGCCATGTAGTGGTCGAAGCCCGTCATGTCGATGCTGGACTGCGGGTCGAGGGCTGCGCGCAGCTCCACCGGCTGGGTGGAGCGGCAGCGCCCCAGGTCCGCGGGCGGGATGTTGAAGGCGAACTGCAGCCGGTTGTCGCCGCCCACCATGAAGGCCGGGATCTTCATGTCCGAGCGCACCAGCCCGCCGCCATCCTGCGCGAGCGGCAGCAGGATCTTGCTCTTGCGGGCCTCGCTGTCGCCGCTGGCCTGCAGCGGGTAGGCCTTGACGAACTGGTCGTTGATGGAGACGTTCAGCGAGCCCCGGTCCGACAGGTTGGTGGGGGTGTAGCGGTAGAACAGGTTCAGCGGCACGCCGCTGGCGTTCCACGTGAACAGGTCCGGGGCCATGCGCGCGTTGACCTGGATGGTGCCGCTCAGCACGGTGCCGCGCAGCTGCAGGTCGGTGGGCCGCTCCACCAGTTCGCCGAGCTGCACGGGGCGCTCGGTGGTCAGCCAGCGCGGGGCGTCGTAGGCCTTGCGCGGCGGGGGCAGCTCCAGCCCGGTCACGCGCATGCTCTGGCCCGACAGGGCGGCCTTGCCCAGCGCGAGCGCGGCGGCGGCGGCCTGCACCTGTGCATCGTCCTTGCCCAGCACCAGCAGCAGCCGCGCGCCCGGCACCTGGGGGTGCGCCGCCATGGACAGCGTGGGCTGCTCCACCGGCGGCATGTCCTTGAGGAAGCCGGGGCGGCGGTCGTTGGTGGCGATCACCACGGCATGGCCGGGCGGCAGCGCGTCCTGGAATACCGGGAAGCGGTTGCCCCGGTAGGACGCCAGCACCCCCAGCCAGCTGGCCACCGCGCCCGCCGCCTTGAGCTGGCCCAGGCTAGGCTGCGCCGCGTAGACGAAAGGCACCTCCACGGGGCGGCTGTCGCGCGGGTCGAAGAACGGGGCGGGCAGCAGGGCCAGGTCGCCGCGCCCCTGCAGCGGGCGCAGCGCCAGGTCCAGAACGCTCTCGTGGCTGATCTCCGCCCACAGGCTCGAATGGCTGGGATCTTCGCAGTCGAGCGTGTAGTGGCCCACGAACTGGAACGACAGCTGGTTGTAGTCCGTGAAATAGGCGGGGGGAATGTCCACGTCCACCGCCTGAGGCTGGCCCAGCCGCTCCTTGGGCAGGGCGATGGTGCGCACGAGCTGGTCGTTGAGCAGCACCTTGAGGTGCGACAGGTCGGCCAGCAGCGCGGGAGACAGCGTGAACACCAGCCGCAGCCGCGCGGACTCCACCATCTCGTCACGCCGGATGCCCAGTCCCACGCCCGACCAGCTCTCCACGCCGCGCAGGCGCATGGCGCCGCCCAGGCCCAGGTCCTTCAGACGCGGGCTCCAGCGGCGCAGGGCCTGCGGCTCGGCGGCCGGCGTTTCGGCGGCAGCGGCCACGGCCGGGGGCTTGCGGGGCACGGGCGGCTTCTGTGCCCACGCCAGGGATTGGCTCCCCCCCAGGGCCCCGAGGGCCAGCAGCCAAGCGGCGGGCTTGAGAAGGGGGGTGTTCAAGGTCATGGCTGTTTTCGTGGGAGGAAAAAAGGGGCTTGCAAGACCCCGCAACGCAACTGCCACAAAAGTGTAATGACGATGAAACAAATCAATAGAATTTAGCTATGTAACATCAACAAACCATGACAAAGATTGACAAAATGCGTTGTTTCCAAAGCAAGACGGGCGCCCCGAAGGCGCCCGTCTTGCTTTGGTTGCGATAGCTGCCAGCGCTTGCCTGGCAAGCGCTGGAGGCCAAAAACACGCTGATCAGTGCACGACCATGAGCGTGAACGGCCAGACGTAGGCCTGCATCGTCACGTACAGGCCCACCAGGCAGGCCAGCGCGATGGAGTGGAAGAACACGTAGCGCAGGATGTCGCCCTCGTGGTTGAACCAGCGCGTGGCGGTGGAGGCCACGACGATGGACTGCGCGTCGATCATCTTGCCCATCACGCCACCCGAGCTGTTGGCCGCGCCCATGAGGTTGGGCGAGAGGTGCAGCTGCTCGGCCGCCACCTTCTGCATGCCGCCGAACAGCACGTTCGACGCCGTGTCCGAACCCGTGAGCGCCACACCCAGCCAGCCCATCAGCGTGCCGAAGAAGGGGTAGAGCACGCCGGTGTTGGCGAACGCCAGGCCCAGCGTGGTGTCGGTGCCGGAGTAGCGCGTGAGCGTGCCCAGCGCCAGCATCAGCACGATGGTGAGCAGCGAATACTTCACCAGCCACAGCGTCTTGAAGAAGGTGCGCACGATGGCCACCGGGTTGTACTTCATGACCAGCGCGCTCACGATGGCCGACAGCAGGATGCCCGTGCCGGTGGCCGACAGCAGGTTCAGCGTGTAGACCGCGCCTTCCTTGGTGGGCTGGGGCACCACGGGCGGCACCTTCTCGATCATGTTGTGCAGGCCGTCCATGGGGAAAGCAGGCGCGAAGATGCCGTTGAGCCACGCCTTGACCGAAGGCAGGCCCCAGATGAAGACGAACACCGACAGGATCACCCAGGGCGTCCAGGCGGCCACCAGGGCCTGGGTGCTGTGCCGCTTGGGCGGCTGCGCGGGCTTGGCGTCGGCCGCGCTGGGATCGTGGCCGCGCAGCGAGGGCGAGGTCCACACCTTCTTGGGCTGCCACACGCGCAGGAAGGCCACCAGGCAGACCATGGAGACGATGGCGGCGATGATGTCCACCAGTTCCGGCCCGATGAAGTTCGACACCAGGTACTGCGGCACCGCGAACGACACGCCCGTCACGAGGATGGCGGGCCAGATCTCCCACATGCCCTTGCGGCCCGCGAAGGCCCAGATGAGCCAGAACGGCACCAGCAGCGAGAAGAAGGGCAGCTGGCGGCCGATCATGGCCGTCACTTCCATCAAGTCGTAGCCGTGCACCTTGGCCAGCGTGATCACCGGCGTACCCAGGGCACCGAAGGCCACGGGCGCCGTGTTGGCGATCAGCGACAGGCCCGAGGCGGCCAGCGGCGAGAAGCCCAGGCCGATCAGGATGGCGGCCGTCACGGCCACCGGCGTGCCGAAGCCGGCCGCGCCCTCGAAGAACGCGCCGAAGCAGAACGCGATCAGCAGCAGTTGGATGCGCCGGTCTTCGGTGATACCCGAGAGCGAATCCTGCAGCACGGCGAAGCTGCCGTTCTGCTCGGTGAGCTGGTGCAGGAAGATGATGTTCAGCACGATCCAGCCGATGGGCAGCAGCCCGGTGAATCCACCGAAGAGCGCCGCCCGGCCCGCCATGTCGGCCGGCATGCCGTAGGCGAAGACGGCCACGAGCAGGGCCGCGATGAGCCCCATGCCCGCCGCGATGTGCGCCTTGATGTGGAAGAAGCCCAGCGCCGCGAGCATCACCACCACCGGTATCGCCGCGAGCGCGGTGGAGATGACCATGTTCCCGAACGGGTCGTAAATTTGTTGCCAGGCCATATGCCCTGTCTCCGTGTTGTTGTCCAGATCTTGGAGGAATGTGCGCAAGCCGGCGGCAGGAAAGCCGCTCGCCGAGTGCGGGTGAGACTGTAGAAAGGTCGTCGCCCGCGCAGCGTGAAAAATGCTACCCCTGCACGTGAAGCATTTTCACGCCGCAGCGCCGCCGTGGCGGGCGGACCTGCAACCTGCGGTAACTACGCGGCGTCCGGCACGGCCAGCGCGAGCGGCAGCCAGTCCACGAAGGCCGCGCATTCCCAGCGCTCGAGCGCACCCGGTCGCCAGCACAGGTAGTAGTCGTGCGGCGAAGGCACGCTGCGCGGCGACAGCCGCACGAGCCGGCCGCTGTCGAGCCACGCCCGCCCCAGGCGCAGGCGCAGCAGCGCCACGCCGAAGCCGGCCACGGCCGCGTCCCACACCAGGCCCAGGTCGTTGAACTGGCTGCCCACCGTGGGCTCGGGCTGCGTGATGCCGCAGGCCCTGAACCAGGTGCGCCAGGGCTCCAGCGGCGAGCGGATCAGGCGCGCGCGCGCCACCGCCTCGTCGGAGGAGAAGTCGCCCAGCGCGCCCGCCTCGCCCAGGTATTCCGGGCTGCAGACGGGGCAGACCTCGTCGCCCAGCAGGTGCATGGACTCGCGCTCGGGGAAATGGCCGGAGCCGAAGCGCAGCTCGATGTCGGCCTCCTCGGCCATCACGTTGTGCACGGGGATCGTCACCTGCAGCATCAGCTCGATGTCCGGATAGGTCTCGCGGAAGCGCGCGATCCGCGGCAGCAGCAGTTCGCGCGAAAACGTGGGCGTGACCGCCACGCGCAGCCGCGCGGCGCTGGGCGCCGGCGTCGCTCCCGGCAGCTGCTGCAGTGCGGCGATGGCCTCGCGCACCCGCGCGATGTAGGCCGCGCCCGCCGGGCTCAGGCTGAAATCGCCGCGCGCGAACAGCTTCACGCCGAGCAGCACCTCCATCTGCCGGATGCGGTGGCTCACGGCGCTGGGCGTCACGTTCAGCTCGTGCGCCGCCAGCGTCACGCTGCGCAGCCGCGCCAGCGCCTCGAAGGCCAGCAGGCCCTGGATCGGCAGGGATGCGCGGCGCGGACATCGGAGCCCTAGGCGTCGGCCGACGCGATCACGCCGCCGCCCAGGCAGACCTCGCCGTCGTAGAGCACGGCGGACTGCCCCGGCGTCACCGCCCACTGGGCCTCGGAGAACCGCAGCGCGAAGGCCTTGGCCCCATGCGCGCCGAAGGTGCAGGCCGCGTCCTGCTGGCGGTAGCGCGTCTTGGCGGCCAGCGCGGTGACCGCGGGCGGCATGCCCGCCACCCAGCTCGCGTCGCCCGCCACCAGCGTGTGCGACAGCAGCCAGGGGTGGTCGTGCCCCTGCACCACGCGCAAGGTGTTGGTCTCCAGCTCCTTGCGCGCCACGAACCACGGCGCGTGGTCGCCCGCGCCGCGCTGGGCGCCCTTCTCCTTGACCCCGCCGATCCCCAGGCCCTGGCGCTGGCCCAGCGTGTAGAACGACAGGCCCATGTGCTGGCCCAGCGTGCGCCCCCGGTCGTCGAGGATGGGGCCGGGCTCTCGGGAGATGTAGCGGTTGAGGAACTCGCGGAACGGCCGCTCGCCGATGAAGCAGATGCCGGTCGAATCCTTCTTCTTCGCGTTGGGCAGCCGGATCTCCTCGGCGATGCGGCGCACCTCGGTCTTGTGCAGCTCGCCCACCGGAAACAGCGTCTTGGAGAGCTGCGCCTGGTTGAGGCGGTGCAGGAAGTAGCTCTGGTCCTTGGCCGGGTCCAGCCCCTTGAGCAGCTCGAACAGGCCGGTCTGCGGGTTCTGGCGAACCCGCGCGTAGTGGCCCGTGGCGACCTTCCCGGCGCCCAGGCGCATCGCGTGGTCCAGGAAGGCCTTGAACTTGATCTCGGCGTTGCACAGCACGTCGGGGTTGGGCGTGCGGCCCGCCTGGTATTCGCGCAGGAACTCGGCGAACACGCGGTCCTTGTAATCGGCCGCGAAGTTCACGTGCTCGATCTCGATGCCGATCACGTCGGCCACGGCGGCGGCGTCCACGAAGTCGATGTTGGACGAGCAGTATTCGCTGTCGTCGTCATCCTCCCAGTTCTTCATGAAGATGCCGACGACCTCGTGGCCCTGCTGCTTGAGCAGATGGGCCGTGACGGCCGAATCCACGCCGCCGGAGAGTCCCACGACGACGCGGTGCTTGGAGGATGCAGTCATGGGCCGGGATTGTATTTTTCAGCCGCGGCCCTTCGCCCGTGCAGGGAGAACGGAAATATCGAAAACAATAGCTGCCAGCGCTTTCTGGATAAGCGCTGGAGACCATTTTCATGTGTATTTTCCGGTCAGCCCGCCATCCACCACCAGTTCGGTGCCCGTGACGTAGGCCGCCGCGTCGCTGGCCAGGAAGGCGCAGGCGTGCGCCACGTCCCAGGCCGTGCCCATGCGGCCCAGGGGCACCTGGCGGGCGCGGGCGGCGCGGGCTTCCTCCAGGTTCTCGGAGAACATCTTCGCCACCGTCTGGGCGATGCGCGGCGTGTCGATGAGCCCCGGCACCACCGTGTTGGCGCGCACGCCCTGCGCCGCGTACTGCTGCGCCACCATGCGCGTGAACTGCGCCACGGCTGCCTTGGTCACGCTGTAGGCCAGGTGCGGGTAGCCCACGTAGCGCATGCCCGCCACGGACGAGATGGCGGTGATGGCGCCGCGCCCGCGCGCCAGCATGTCCGGCAGCACCTGCTGCGTGGCCAGCAGCAGGCTGCGCACGTTCACGGCGTGGATGCGGTCGAGGTCCTCGGCGCTGGTTTCCAGCGGGCCGCCGGTCTTGCCGATGCCCACGTTGTGGTGCAGCACGTCGATGGGGCCGAAGCGCGCGCGGGCCTCGGCGAAGAGGCGCTGCACGTCGGCCTCCTGCGCCACGTCGCCCACGAAGACCCCGGCCTCGCCGCCCTCGGCGCGGATCAGCTCGCACGTCTCCTCAGCCGAGGCGGCGTCGCGGTCGGCCACGCAGACGCGCGCGCCCTGGCGCGCATAGGTCACGCTGGCCGCGCGGCCGATGCTCCAGCCGGGGCCAGCCGAGCCGCCGCCGGCGACGAAGACCACGCGGCCCGTGAGATCGGTCGGCAGTGCCGGCGGCGTCATCGCGCGCCGCCTTCGCCCACGTAGGGAATGGCGTGCTCCACCGTGTCCCAGATGAAGCGGCCCGAGGGGCTTTGCTGCTCCTCCACGATGTGCGCCACCAGGCCCGCCGCACGCGAGATCACGGCGAAGCCGCGCATCACGTTGGTGGGCACGCCGATCTCGCCCAGCAGCGCGGCGACGGCGCCCGTGGCGTTGATGGTGATGGGCCGGCCCCAGGCCGCATCCACGGCCTTGGACAGCGTTTCCAGCGCACGCACGTGGCGCCCGGCCAGGTCGGGTTCGGCGCGGGCGAGTTCCAGCAGCTTGTAGGCGCGCGGGTCCACGGGCTTGTGCAGGTGGTGGCCGAAGCCGGGCATGGCCTGCTTGCCCTCGCGGTGCTGGCGCGCGATGGCTTGGGCCTCCGCCTGCGGGTCGTCGGCGGCGAGGATGCGGTCGAGCAGGCGCGAGCAGTTTTCCATGGTGCCGACGAAGGAGCTGCCCACGGCCAGCAGGCCGGCGCTGACGGCGCCCTGCAGGTTCTCGGGCGCACTCATGTAGATCAGGCGCGTGGCGATGGCGCTGGGCGTGAGGCCGTGCTCCATGAGCACGATGAGCACCACGTCGGTGATGCGCAGGTCCACGGGGCGCGGCGTGCGGCCCATGATCTGCATCAGCATGACCTCGGTGAAGGTCTTCTGGCCCATCAGGTCTTCGACCAGATCGGCGTCGCGGTAGTGCAGGCTGGTGAGCGTGTGCGTGCACAGGCGGGTGACGGGAGCGTCGTTGCGGATGGATGGCATGGCGTTTTTCTCCAGGTTCAGGGGGTGGCCAGCGCGAGGTCGCGCACGGCGGACTTGAGCACCTTGCCCACAGGCGAGCGCGGCAGGCTGGCGTGGAAATGGATGCGCTTGGGCGTCTGCACGGGCCCGAGCCGCTCGCGCACGAAGGCGATCAGCTCGGCCTCCGTCGCCTGCCGGCCGGGGCGCAGCTGCACGGCGGCCTGCACGGTTTCGCCCCACTTGTCGTCGGGGATGCCGAACACCGCGCACTCGTGCACGGCCGGGTGCTGGCCCAGTGCGTTCTCCACGTCCACGGGATAGACGTTGAAGCCGCCGGTGATGACCATGTCCTTGAGCCGGTCCTTCAGGTAGAGGTAGCCGCGCGCGTCGATCAGGCCCCGGTCGCCCGTGTGCAGCCAGCCGCCGACCAGGGTCTCTGCGGTCTTGCCGGGCAGGCGCCAGTAGCCGGTCATGAGCAGGTCGCCGCGCGCCACCACCTCGCCCACCTCGCCTGCGGGCAGCAGGCGCCCGTCGGGCGCCATGATGGCCACGTCGCTGAACCAGGTGGTGCGGCCCACGGCGGCCAGGTTGCGCTCGTCCTCGAAGTCCTCGGGAAGCAGCACGGTCAGGATCTGCGGCGCCTCGGTCTGGCCGTAGGTCGTGCCCAGCACGGGGCCGAAGAAGGCGCGCACCTCGCGGATCTTCTCGGCCGGCATGGGTGCGCCGCCGTAGATCAGGCGGCGCAGGTGCGGAAACTGAGCGCGGCTCGCGCCCGGCAGCGCCATGAGCATGTAGACCAGCGTGGGCGGCATGAAGCACACGGTGCCGCCCTGGTCGCGGAAAGCCGCGCGCACGGCCTCCGCGCCACTGCCGCGCAGCAGCACGTGGCAGCCGCCCTGCGCCAGGATCGGCAGGATGTAGGTGGAAGTGCCGTGCGTGATGGGCGCGGCCACCACGTAGCGCTCGTGCTCGTCGAAGCCCCAGGCGTGGATCTGGTTGGCGATGTTGGCCATCCACGCGCGGTAGGGCTGCATGACGCCCTTGGGCAGGCCCGTGGTGCCGCCCGTGAACTTGATGGCCTGCGTGGCGTCCTGGGGCAGGTCGAACACCGGTTGGGGCGCGTGCGCATGCCGCACGGCCAGCTCTGCCAGCGCACCGCGCTCGCAGGCCAGGCGCGCGCCCGGCGCGCCCTCGAGCAAGGCTTCGCTTTCGGCATCCAGCACGAGGATGCTGGGCTCGGTCACGTCGATGATGCGGCGGATCTCGGGACGCGTGCTCTTGGGATTGAGCGGCACCCACACCTTGCCGCAGGCCAGCACGGCCAGCAGCATGGCGATGTGGGCCGCGCTGTTGTGCGCGCAGATGCCCACACGGCTGCCGGGCGCGGGGTCGAGCGCCAGCAGCGCCTGGGAGACCGCGCGCACCTGGGCGGCCAGTGCGGCGTAGGTGATGGCGCCCTCGGGCGCGTCGATGGCGGTGCGTTCGGGCCAGCGCTGGGTGGCCCGCCAGAAAAAATCGATGGGGTACATGGAAACCTTGCAGGAGTTACTGGGCCTGTGCCCCGGAGGCCTTCACCACCTCGCGCCAAGTCTTGATTTCTGAAAGCGTCAGCGCCTGCAGTTGCTCCGGCGTGCTCGACTCGGGCGTGGCGGCGTTCTCCTCCAGCCGCTGGCGCACGTCGGCACTGGCCAGCGCCTTGTTCAGCGCGGCGTTCAACTGGTCCACCACGGCGCGGGGCGTGCCCTTGGGCGCCACCAGCGAGAACCAGCCCTGCACGTCGAAATTCGGGTAGCCCAGTTCGCCCAGCGTGGGCACATCGGGCAGCAGCGTGGAGCGCCGGGCGCTGGTGACGGCGATCGCGCGCAGCTTGCCCGCGCGCACGTGCGGCAGCGCCGAGGGGATGTTGTCGAACATCGAATCCACCTGCCCGCCCAGCAGGTCGGTCACGGCCGGAGCGCTGCCCCGGTAGGGCACGTGCAGCATGTTCAGGCCCGAGCGCATCTTGAACATCTCCCCCGACAGGTGAATGGAAGAGCCGCTGCCCGAGGAGGCGAAGGTGATGCCGTCCTTCGATACCTTGGCGTACCGCACGTAGTCGTCCAGGCTCTTGATCGGCAGGTTCGGATTGACCACGAGCACGTTGGTGATCTTGGCGATCAGGCCGATGGGCTCGAAATCCTTGGCCGGGTCGTAGCCCAGCTTGGCGTAGAGCGACGCATTGATGGTGTTGCCGATGGTGAAGACGTAGAGCGTGTAGCCATCGGCGGGCGCGCGCGCCACGATCTCCGCGCCCACGTTGCCATTGGCGCCCGCCCGGTTGTCCACCACCACGGGCTGGCCCAGCTGTTCGCCGAGTTTGGGAGCGATGATGCGCGCCACCACGTCGGTGGCCCCGCCTGCGGAAAAGCCCACGACGAGCCTGATGGGTTTTTGCGGCCAGGCGGCCGGCGCCTGCTGCGCGAAGGCCATCCCGGGAATGAGGGCAACGCCGGAGATGGCCGCCCAGGCCGCGCGGCGGGTAAAGGTAGTGCGATGTGTCATGGTGTCTCCTTGGTTTGGGGCTGCACCCGGGCAAGGGCCTCGGGCACACTGCGCTTTTGCGATCGACCCAGAAATTCTTTCGAATGCCCAGCACACCGACCAATCGAAACGTCCGCCCATCGGACGTTCCGGACACCAGTCCAGACGCCGGCAGCCGCACCCTGCGGCGGGGGCTGCAGGTGCTCGACGCCGTGGCTGCCAGCGGCTCCGAAGGCGCGCGCGTGGTCGATCTGTGCAGCGCCGTGGGCCTGGAGCGCGCCACCGTGCACCGCCTGCTCGCCACGCTGCGCGAGGCCGGCTACGTGGTCGCGCAGGGGCGCTTCCGCTACGTGCCCGGGCCGCGCCTGGGGCTGGCCGCCCAGGTCGGCCACATGCCCAACCTGGCCGTGCGGCTGCAGCCGGTGCTGGAGCGCGTGAGCGTGGCCTGCGGCGACGCGGCCTTCGCCATCGTGCGCGAGGGGGCGCTGTCGCACTGCCTCGCACGGCAGGTGGGCAGCCACCCGGTGCAGGTGCTCGTGATCCAGCCCGGCACGCGCCAGCCGCTGGGCGTGGGCGCAGCGGGGCTGGCGCTGCTGTCGGCGCTGCCCGACGCGCAGGTCGAAGCCATCATGGCCGCCAACGCCGCCGAGCTGCCGCGCTACGGCGGCATGACGCCCGAGCGCATGCGCCTGCTGGTGCGCGCCACGCGCGAGCGCGGCTGGTCCATCATCGGCAACCACGCCACGCGCAACGTGCTGGCCGTGGGCATGGCCGTGCGCGACGCGCGCGGCGAGCCCGTGGCGGGCATCAGCGTGGCGACCACGCTGGCGCGCATGCCGCGCGAGCGCCAGCAGTGGATGGCGCGCGAAATCCGCAAAGCCATCCAAGCCCTTCTGCCGGGCGGACTCTGATTCGGGAAGAACACCATGGAACTGCGACAGCTGCGCTACTTCGTCCACGTCGTCGAACGCGGCTCCATGAGCCGCGCGGCGCTGGAGCTGGACATGGTGCAGTCCGCCCTGAGCCAGCAGATCACGCGGCTGGAGGGCGAGCTGGCCACGCGCCTGCTGCACCGCACGCCGCGCGGCGTGGCGCCCACCGAGGCCGGCGTGGCCTTCTACCGCGAGGCGCAGCTGACGCTGCGCCATGCCGAGCAGGCCGTGCGCGCGGCCCAGCAGGCGCGGCTGTCGGGCAGCGTGAGCGTGGGGCTGGCGCCCACCACCTCGGCGGTGCTGGGCCTCCCGCTGATGCGCGCGATGCGCGAGCGCTATCCGGACGTGCGGCTGCACATGGTCGAGGGCATGTCCGGCCACCTCACGGCCATGCTCAACGCGCGCGAGCTGGACCTGGCCGTGCTGTTCGACACTCGGCTGCACCCCGGCGGGCAGACCGGCGGCGGGCGTACCGGCGGCGGGCGGCACTGGGAGATCCTGCCGCTGCTGGAGGAAGACCTGTTCCTGATCCGCGGCCACGGCGCGCCGGCCCTGCCGGCCACCGTGACCGCGCAGGATCTGGCCGACGAGCCGCTGATCCTGCCCACCGGGCCCCACGGCCTGCGCAGCACGCTGGACACCGCCTTCGCCCGCGCCCGCGTGGCGCCGCGCGTGGTGCTGGAGGTGGATTCGCTCGCCATGGTGATGGCCGCCGTGGACGCGGGCCTGGGCTCCACGCTGCAGCCCTGGGCCGCCATGGGCCGCTACCCGGACGCGGCCCAGCGCTTTCGCGCCGCGCGCCTGGAGGGCGAGCCAGCCCGGCGCGTGAACCTGCTGTGCAGTCTGTCGGACGACGAGCTTTCGCCCGCCGCGCTGGCCGCGCGCGTGGTACTGGCCGACTGCGTGCGCGCGCTGGTCGAGGCCGGCCAGTGGGTGGGCACCACGCTCATCCCCGCGCCGAACTGATCGCTGGGCCGCCTCCGGCCCCGTAGCCATCAGTCTTCGTGATACCCCCATGACCGGGGGCCGCTGCACGCGCGCGGGTGCGCTGCCTACAGTCGCGCCACCCCGATCCCCCACGAAACCTAGGAGAGCCCATGGACCCCGATGTCCTGGTCATCGGCGGCGGCAACGCGGCCCTGTGCGCAGCGCTCATGGCGCGCGAGGCCGGCGCCAGCGTGCTGCTGCTCGAATCCGCGCCGCGCGCCTGGCGCGGCGGCAATTCCGCCCACACGCGCAACCTGCGCTGCATGCACGACGCGCCGCAGGACGTGCTGGTCGAGGCCTATCCCGAAGAGGAGTTCTGGCAGGACCTGCTGAAAGTCACCGGCGGCATCACCAACGAACACCTCGCGCGCCTGGTGATCCGCCATTCCTCGGCCTGCCGCACCTGGATGCGGCGGCACGGCGTGCGCTTCCAGCCGCCGCTGTCGGGCGCGCTGCACGTGGCGCGCACCAACGCCTTCTTCATGGGCGGCGGCAAGGCGCTGGTCAATGCCTACTACCGCAGCGCCGAAGCCCTCGGCGTGCAGGTGCGCTACGAAGCCCCCGTGGAGCGCATCGAGATCGACAACGGCCGCTTCGTCGCCGCGCACCTCCAGGGCGGCGAGCGCATCACGGCCAGGACCTGCGTGCTCGCGGCCGGCGGCTTCGAATCCAACCGCGACTGGCTGCGCGAGGCCTGGGGCCAGAACGCGCGCGGCGAGTGGCCCTCGGACAACTTCCTGATCCGCGGCACGGCCTTCAACCAGGGCGTGCTGCTGCGCCACCTGCTGGGTGACCACGGCGCCGACCGCATCGGCGACCCCACACAGGCGCACATGGTGGCCATCGACGCGCGCGCGCCGCTCTACGACGGCGGCATCTGCACGCGCATCGACTGCGTGTCGCTCGGCGTGGTGGTGAACCGCGACGCCGAGCGCTTCTACGACGAGGGCGAGGACTTCTGGCCCAAGCGCTACGCGATCTGGGGGCGCCTGGTGGCGCAGCAGCCCGGGCAGATCGGCTACTCCATCATCGACAGCAAGGCCATCGGCCGCTTCATGCCGCCCGTGTTCCCGGGCGTCAAGGCCGACACCCTGCCCGAACTCGCACAGAAGCTCGGCCTGCCGGTCGAGACCTTCATGCGCACGCTGGACAGCTACAACGCCGCCTGCCGCGTGGGCACCTTCGACCACACCGCGCTGGACGACTGCCATACCGAGGGCGTGACGCCCGCCAAGACGCACTGGGCACGCCCCATCGACACGGCGCCCTTCTACGGCTACGCGCTCAAGCCCGGCGTCACCTTCACCTACCTGGGCCTGGAGACCGACGACACGGCCGCCGTGCGATTCAAAGGCGCGGCCAGCCCCAACCTGTTCGTGGCCGGCGAAATGATGGCCGGCAACGTGCTCGGCAAGGGCTACACCGCCGGCGTGGGCATGAGTATCGGCACGGCCTTCGGCCGCATCGCGGGCGCCAACGCGGCATTGGCATCGAAACAGGCTCCAGCGCAGACCCTGCAAGCGCTGGTAGCTACCGAAATGGAAGCACAACATGCAAACGCTTGAGGCCCTTGCCCGCGACGCCCGGGCCCTGGCGATGGGCGAGATGGCGGCACCCTCGGCCGCCGAGGCCGAGGTGGCCCGCCAGCTCCAGATCTGCAACGCCTGCCGCTACTGCGAGGGTTTTTGCGCCGTGTTCCCCGCAATGACGCGCCGGCTCGAATTCCCCAAGGCCGACGTGCACTTCCTGGCCAACCTGTGCCACAACTGCGGCGCCTGCCTGCACGCCTGCCAGTACGCGCCGCCGCACGAATTCGCGGTCAACGTGCCGCAGGCCATGGCCCAGGTGCGCGGCCAGACCTACCACGACTACGCCTGGCCACCCGCCCTGGGACAGTTGTACAAGCGCAACGGCCTCACGCTCTCGCTCGCGCTGGCGGCCGGGCTGGCGCTGTTCCTCGTGCTGGCCGTGGCGCTGAAAGGCTCGCTCTGGAGCGCGCCGGGCGCCGACTTCTACGCCCTGTTCCCGCACAACCTGCTCGTGGGCCTGTTCGCGCCGGTGTTCCTGTTCGCCGTGCTCGCGCTGGCGCTGGGCGTGCGGCGCTTCTGGCGCGACATCACGCCCGTGACCAGCGGCGCGCCGCTGCAGGCCCCCGCCTCGGTGGAGGCCACGCACGACGTGCTGCGGCTCAAATACCTCGACGGCGGCCACGGCGACGGCTGCCCCAACGAGGACGACGCCTACACCCTCTCGCGCCGCCGCTGCCACCACCTGACGTTCTACGGCTTTCTGCTGTGCTTCGCGGCGACCAGCGTGGCGACGCTCTACCACTACCTGTTCGACCTGCCCGCGCCCTACGACCTGCCCAGCCTGCCGAAGCTGCTGGGCGCGGTGGGCGGCGTGATGCTCACCATCGGCACGGCGGGCCTGTGGCGCCTCAACCTGCGCCGCGACCCGGCCCACGGCGACGCGGCGCAAAAGCCCATGGACCGGGGCTTCATCGCGCTGCTGTTCCTCATCGCCACCAGCGGCCTGGCCCTGTGGGCCGCGCGCGGCACCGGCGCCATGGCGCTGCTGCTGTGCCTGCACCTGGGCGCGGTGATGGCGCTGTTCGCCACGCTGCCCTACGGCAAGTTCGCCCACGGCATCTTCCGCACGGCGGCGCTGCTGCGCCACCACACCGAGCGGCGCCAGCCCAACCCCATCGGCCTGGGCAGCGACTGAGCCATCTCAAAAAGATAGCTGCTAGCGCTTGCCCTCTATGCGCTAGAGCCCGATTTCACTTAAAACGTCCGCGAAGGAGCCTCACGATGAAAAAACGCACCCTGATCCAGGCCGCCGCTGCGGCGGCCGCTTCCCTGGCCTTCGCCGGCCCGGCGATGGCCCAGGACTTCCCCCGGCCAAGCCCGTCACGCTGGTCGTCGGCTTCGCGGCCGGCGGCGCGGCCGATGCGGCGGCGCGCCTGATCGCCAAGAAGCTCGGCGAGAACATCGGCCAGTCCGTGGTGGTGGAGAACAAAGGCGGGGCTGGCGGCAACATCGCCCACCAGCAGGTGGCCGCCGGCGTGGCCGACGGCACGGTGCTGCTGCTGGGCTCCGTGGGGCCGCTGACCATCGCGCCGCACCTCATGAAGCTGGCCTACGACCCGTTCAAGGACCTGGCGCCCATCTCCGGCGGCGTGTACTTCCCCAACGTGCTCGTGGTCCACAAGGGCGCGGGCGCGAAGACGCTGGCCGAGTTCGTGCAGTTGTCCAAGAAGAAGCCCGGCAGCGTGGATTTCGCCTCGACCGGCGCGGGCTCGGCCTCGCACCTGGCGGGCGAGCTGTTCAACCAGCGCGCGGGCATCGACATGGTGCACGTGCCCTACAAAGGCGGCGCGCCCGCGCTGCAGGACCTGCTGGGCGAGCGCGTGACCAGCTACTTCGCCGCGCCGCCCACGGCCATGCCGCACGTGGAGACGGGCAAGCTGATCCCGCTGGCCACCACGGGCCTGACGCGGCCGGCCTACCTGCCCAATATCCCCACGGTGGCGGAGTCGGGCTTCCCGGGCTTCGAGGCGCTCAACTGGTACTCGTTCATGGCCTCGGGCAAGACGCCCGCGCCGCTGCTCGACCGCTGGAACGTGGAGATCGTCAAGGTGCTGAACGACCCCGGCGTGAAGGACGCGCTGAACAAGCACGGCCTGTCGCCCCACCCCACGACGCGCAAGGAGTTCGCCACCTTCATGAAGAAGGAGTACGACCAGTGGGGCGCGATCGTGAAGGAGCGCAAGATCACGGCCCAGTGACCGCCGCAGCGACGGGCAGCCGCAGCACGCAGCCATCGGCCCCACCGAGCCGCAGCGTGTAGCGCGGCGGCCGGCCGTGCGGCACCTGCTGGAAGTGCTCGGCGTCCGCGCCCGAGAGCGACAGCTTCAGGCGGCTGCCGGCCGAGAGCCGCCAGCCGATGGGCAGCAACGGGATCTGCACGGTTTCCAGCTCCCCGGGCACCATGCGCCGCGCGCTGGCGCGCGAGAAGTCGCGGAAGGGCCACACGGTGCGGTAACGCTCGGGCGCCTCGCGCGTGGCGCGGTGGGCCAGGCGCAGGCAGCCTTCGGTGATGTAGACCAGATTGCCGCCCTCTTCCAGCTCGGACAGGTAGGCGAACAGGGCCCCGTCGCCCTCGCTGCAGGCCACGTTCAGCTCCAGCAGCGGGTGCCCCGCCAGCTCCATGTCGTGCGGCAGCGGGTCGGAGAGAAAGGAGCACATCTGCGCCTCGTGCGCGGCCCAGTCCTGGTAGTAGTCCACGATGGCCTGCGCGGCCAGCCGCTCGAAGCGCGTGTGGCGCCCGCTGGACACGGCGAACCGGGTCTGGAACTGGGCGGTCTGCGCCTCCTGCAGCGCCTGCGGGCGCAGCGCGCCGCCCGGCTGCAGGTGCCACTGCGTGGGCGCGGCGGCCGGCGGCCACTGGGCGCTGCCGCGCCATGCCTCGGCATGGGTGCAGAAGTAGTGCACGGGCTGCTCGGCCTGCAGCCCCGTGTCCAGCCCCGCCAGGTGGTGGTCGAAGAAGCGCAGCACCTCGGACAGGATGGAGAACTGCGGCGCGCTGGCCCCGGGCGTGCGCCAGGGCGATCCGTTGGTGCGCGCGCCGTGGTCCCACGGCCCCAGCAGCAGGCGGTCGTGCGGGCCCCGCAGCGTGAGGAAGCGGGAGACGGAGCCGTGCACGAAGGCGCTGCCGTCGTACCAGCCCGAGACCGAGTACACCGCCACCTTGCCGGCCACCTCCTTCAGGTACCAGTAGGGGCTGCAGGCGCCGCTGTGCAGCGCGGGGTCGTGCAGGCTGCCTTCCTCGCGGAACGCCATCTCGGGCGCCATGTCGCGCAGCAGGAAGCTGTCCTGGTGCTCCTCGATGGCCTGCCGCACCAGCGCGCCCTGCGGGTCGTCGTCCACGGGCGCGGGGCCGGCGTAGCGCGGGTCGCTGAAGTAGGCATAGGCCTTGAGCGCGTCGCGCCGGTCCCAGTCCAGCGCGCGGATGAGGTCGTCGTAGTGCGCGGTGACGGTCTTGCAGGCGATCCCGCCGGGGAACACGTGGTCGCTGTAGGTGTCGGACACCGCGAACAGCGGCGCGATGGCCTTGACCGCCGGGTGCCCCGTGCTGCCCAGGAAGCACGAGGCCGCGCCCAGGTAGGAAATGCCGGTGGCACCGATGCTGCCGTTGCACCAGGGCTGCTGCGCGATCCACTGCGCCAGCGCCAGGTAGTCGCCGCGCTCGGTGGGCGAGCGGAACGCGTCGCGCCGCCCGAAGCTGGCGCCGCTGCCGCGCACGTCCATCACGACCAGCGCGTAGCCCCGGGGCACGAAGAAGTCGCGATAGATGGCGATGTTGGGCGCGGGCTCGGCGCCCGGCGCGCTCACCTGGAAGCGCCGGTAGTACGGCGTCATGACGGCGATCACCGGGAACGAGGGGGGCGGCGCGGCGGCGCCGCTGCCCTCGGGCAGGTACCAGTCCAGCGCCAGCCGGCAGCCGTCGGGCATCGTCAGGTACTGCGAGCGCGGCGCGCCCGTCGCCCAGCGCGCTGGGCGCCGAGCGGCGTATTCGCTCGGCGGCACCACCCAGGCCTGGCCGTTCGTGTCGTGGTCGGACATGGGTCAGTCCAGGCTGATGTTGAGGGACTTGATCAGCTCGCCCCAGACCTTGGCCTCCTGCACGGCACGCGCCTTGATCTGCTCGCTGGTGCCGGGGATGGGGAACAGGAACTGCTCGTTCAGCCGCCGCTTGTTCGTCTCGTCGTCCAGGAAGGCCATCACGGCGCCGGAGAGCTTCCTGACCACGTCGGCCGGCAGGCCCGCCGGGCCCACCAGCGCGTACCAGCCGGGCAGCGCGGGCATCTGCGGCGCCAGCTCCTTGACCAGCGGAATCGCGGGCATGCGGCTGGAGCGGCTGTCGCCCGACTGCGCGAGCGCGACCACGGTGCCGGCCTCGTACTGCGGCAGGGCGGTGACCGTGGTGACGCACATCAGGTCGGTCTCGCCGGAGACGACGGACATCAGCGCCGGGCCGGAGCCCTTGTAGGGAATGTGGCGCAGGTCCAGCTTCAGGTCGCGGGCGATCTTCTCCATGTACAGGTGCGTGGAATTGCCCAGGCCGCCGCTGGCGTAGGTCAGCCGCCCGGGTTCCGCCTGGGCCTTCTTCACGAAGTCCGCCCAGCTGCGGATGCCGCTTTGCTTGCTGGCGACCACCATGAAGCTCGCGTCCGCGACGGGCGCGATGTAGGTGAAGTCGTTGAGCGCGTCGTACGGCACCTTCTTGTAGAGGTGCTGGTTGAAACTCGCCAGGGAAACGCTGGTGAGGAAAATGGAATATCCGTCGGGCTTTTCCTTGGCGACGATGGACGATGCCAAAATGCCATTGGCGCCCGGCTTGTTATCGACGACCACCGACGCATTCAGGTGTTTCGAGAGAAAATCCGCGAGCTGGCGGCCCGTGGCATCCGCGCCCGAGCCCGGCCCCTGCGGGATCACCAGCCGGATGGGGCGCGACGGATAGTCCTGTGCCCAGGCCTGGTGCACCCCGGCGGCGGCCGCGAGCATGACGAGCGCGCGGCGCTGAATCCCCTTGTTCTCCATATTCCTTGCCTTTATCAAAATGATTCGCACATAACCGCCGCACGGTATTCGCCCGGAATTTAGAAATACCCATCACGAAAATACTTGCCGCGGCTCCGGCCGCAGCCGGAGACATATGGCCCATTATTTCCACTGTCCCTGCGCGGGGCCACTGAAATTAATTGCTGCTGGTATTAGGTTTTGCTCATGAGCGATCTGGCGGACGGATTCACCTGGGCGCGCCGGCTCAAGGTGCGGCACCTGGAGTCGCTGCTGGTGCTGGAGCAGGCCGGCACCCTGACCGAGGCCGCCGTGCGGCTGCACATGACGCAGTCGGCCATGTCGCACTGGCTGGCCGAGATGGAAAGCCTGGTCGGCGCGCCGCTGGTGGTGCGCGGCGGGCGCCGGCTGGAGCTGACGCCCGCGGGCCAGCTGATGAAGCGGCTGGCGATCAGCGTGCTGGGCGACGTGTCCCGCGCGGGCCAGGCGCTGAACGCCTCCGCCCGGGGCAAGACCACGCGCCTGCACGTGGGCAGCGTGTGGTCCGGCGTGGCGCGGGTGCTGCCCATGGCGGTCACGCATTTCCAGCGCCTGCACCCGGAGGTGTCCGTCACCGTGACCGAGCAGCCCGTGGGAACGCTGCTGGAGCGCCTGGCGCGCCGGGACCTGGACGTGGTGCTCGGCACCATCGACGCGCGCACCTACCACTCGGGCCTGCAGTACGAGACCCTCTTCGAGGATGACATCTGCGTGGTCGTCGGCCGGGGCAGCCCGCTCTGGGGCGACACCGGCCTGCACCCGCTGGGCTCGCTGGTGCACGAGCAGTGGATCGTGCCGCCCAAGGGCACGACCATGCGCGGCCAGTGGGACTCGGCCCTGATCGACGCGGGCGCCCCCTGGCTGCAGCCCAAGGTGGAGACCGCCGCCATCACCACGCTGCTGACGCTGCTGCACAGCGGCAACTACATCGGCGTGTGCTCGGAAGAGATGACGCGCTACCAGTCGGCGCACGCGATGGTGCACAAGGTGGCCATCGACCGCGTGATCCGGTTCGGCGCGGTGGGCGTCGTCTGGAACAAGGACCTGTACTCGGAAACCATCGAGGCCTTCGTCCAGATCGCCCGGGAGATCAGCCGCCCCGGTGGGACCGGGCCGGCGGCTGCAGCACGCTAGCGTCGGTGTGGATCAGCGCCAGCGGCGCACGCCGGCCGGCCAGGTAATCCAGGATGCACTGCAGCACCAGCGGGCTGCGGTGGCGGTCGGCGCTGGCGCGCAGCTCGGCCAGCGTCATCCACACAGTGCGCACGATGCCGTCGTCCAGGCCGCGCCAGGCATGGTGCGCACCCACCTGGCCGGTGAACGCGAAGCGCAGGTAGGTGATGTCGTCGCCCGTGCGCGTGCGGGTGAAGCGGTTCAGGTACACGCCCACCAGCGCCGTGGGCTCGAAGTCGTAGGCCGTCTCCTCCAGCACCTCGCGCGCGCAGGCGGCGATGGGCGATTCGCCTGGGTCCAGATGCCCCGCGGGGTTGTTCAGGCGCAGGCCGTCGGCGGTGTCTTCCTCCACGAGCAGGAAGCGGCCCTCGCGTTCGACGATGGCGGCCACGGTGACGTTGGGTTTCCAGCGGTTGGGCATGGCCGCGATTATCGCCAGCCCCGGTGACGGCCGCTTTCCCGACTTTACAAAACTATAATAAGAATGATTCGCAATATTAAATTCATAACAGCGCGAACGCCTGCGCGGCCCTGCGGCCGCCCGTGATTCTTCTTTCGAGGGCTTTTCCCATGCAATCCATTGCTACCGCCGTGGCGGTGCGCGGCACCGCCGCGCGCGCCATTTCCTTCTCCAACGACGCCCGCGCGCCGCGCCGCGCGCGCTCGCCCTGTCCCTGGCAGCCGCGGGCCTGCTGGCCGCCGGCGCCGCGCAGGCCCAGACCGAGGCCACGCTGAACACCGTGGTGGTGACCGCCTCCGGCTTCGAGCAGGCGGTGGAGGACGCGCCCGCCTCGATCACCGTGATCCCGCGCGCCGAGCTGGAGAAGAAGACCTATAAGGACGTGACCGACGCGCTCAAGGACGTGCCCGGCGTGGTCGTCACGGGCGGCGGCAGCTCCAGCGACATCAGCATCCGCGGCATGGCGTCCGCCTACACCATGCTGCTGGTGGACGGCCGCCGGCAGAACTCGCGCGAGACGCGCCCCAACAGCGACGGCCCCGGCATCGAGCAGGGCTGGCTGCCGCCGATCGAGGCGATCGAGCGCATCGAGGTGGTGCGCGGGCCGATGTCCTCGCTCTACGGCTCCGACGCGATGGGCGGCGTGGTGAACATCATCACGCGCAAGGTGCCCCAGGCGTGGACGGGCTCGGTGCGGCTGGAGACGCAGCAGCAGGAGGCGTCGAAATCGGGCGACATCTACCAGACCAACTTCTTCCTGGGCGGCCCGGTCCAGACGGACCTGCTGGGCCTGCAGGTCTACGGCCAGAAGTCGCGCCGCAACGAGGACAGGTTCCTCAACGGCTTCAACGAGCAGGACACGACCTCGGGCACCGTCAAGCTGAGCCTGACGCCCAACAAGGACCACGACATCACGTTCGAACTGGGCCGCACACTGCAGGACCGCATCTCCACGCCCGGCAAGAGCATGGCGCTGGAGACCTGCCGCAGCGGGCGCTGCACGCCCAACACCGCGTCGGCCAGCGGCTACGACAAGACGCTCTACAGCCTCTCGCACGTGGGCCGCTGGGCCGTGGGCACGTCGAGCACCTACCTGCAGCAGGAGGAGGTGGACAACCCCGGCCGCAGCATGAACATCAAGAACACCGAGTTCAACAGCCAGATCACGATGCCGCTGGGCAACCACCTGACGACGCTGGGCATCTCGTACAAGAACGAGAAGCTCGGCGACAAGGGCAACCAGCTCGTCACCGCCAACCCCATCGACACGCTGGAGCGCTACCAGTGGGCGCTGTTCGCCGAGAACGAGTGGAGCATGACCGAGCGCTTCGCGCTCACCGCCGGCCTGCGCCTGAACCGCGACGAGAACTACGGCACGCACTGGACGCCGCGCCTGTACGGCGTGTGGAAGGCCACCGACCAGCTCAGCGTCAAGGGCGGCGTCTCCACCGGCTTCAAGGCGCCCAGCCTGCGCGCGGCCGTAGCCGACTGGGGCCAGATCACCGGCGGCGGAGGCGACCCGGCCGTGATCGTGGGCAACCCCAACCTCAAGCCCGAGAAGAGCACCAGCCAGGAGATCGGCGTGGTCTGGGACAACCGGCGCGACCTCAGCGCCAGCCTGACGGTGTTCAACACCGACTTCAAGGACAAGATCACCGAACAGCGCCGCTGCGTGGACTCGGGCAGCAACGGCGCCAGCATCTCGGCGGGCAACTGCACCATCAACGGCACGGCCTACAAGTTCATCAGCGACCGCATCAACGTGGACGAGGCCAACATGCGCGGCATCGAGGCCACGACGACCTGGAGCGCCACCGACGCCGTGCGCCTGGCCGCCAACTACACCTACACGCACTCCGAGCAAAAGAGCGGCGCCTTCCAGGGCCAGCCGCTCAACAAGATGCCCAGGCACATGCTCAACGCCACGGCCGACTGGCGCGCTACGGCGCAGATGAATGTGTGGAGCCGCGCGAACTTCCGCGGCAAGACCTCCGACTACCTGAGCCGCACCTCCATGGCCAAGGGCACGCCCTCGTACACCTTCGTGGACGTGGGCCTGAACTACGACTTCTCCAAGCAGGTCAAGCTCGGCGCGGGCATCTACAACCTGCTCGACAAGCACGTGACCGACGAGTCCTACGGCGCCGTGTACGACGACCGCCGCTACTGGGTCAGCCTCACGGTGGGGTTCTGACGCGATGCGCCCCGCCCTCCTCACCCGCCGCGCCTTCGCCCTGGGCGCGCCGCTGCTGCTGGGCGCGGGCGGCGCGCAGGCCGCCGCGCCCCGCCGCGCGGTGGTCTACGACCTGGGCGCGCTGGACATCTTCCACGCCCTGGGCCTGCCCGTGGCGGGCGTGCCCCGGGCGCAGCTGCCCGCCTACCTCGCGGGCTATGCGGCCCGCGCCGAGCCGGCCGGCAGCCTGTTCGAGCCCGACTACGACGCGTTGAGCCGCCTGCGGCCCGACCTCGTCATCGTCGGCGGACGCTCGGCCGCGCGCCGCGACACGCTCGCGAAGATCGCGCCCACGCTGGACATGGGCGTGCGCCCGCAACACCTCGTGGAAGACGTGTCGCGCAACATCGACGCCATCGCCCGCCTCTACGGCAGGCAGGCCCAGGGCCGCGCGCTGGTGCGCAGGATCGAGGCCGAGGCCGCCGCGCTGCGCCGGCAGGCCGCGCGCGCCGCGCCGGGCCTGCTGCTCCTGCAGATCAACCAGACCCTCGTGCCGCAGGCGCCGGGCGGGCGCTTCGGCTTCCTGTTCGATGTGCTGGGCGCACGCTCGGCCATCGCCGCCCAGGACGTGCCGCCGCGCGGCACGCCCTACACCTTCGACGACATGGCCCGGCTCGACCCCGCGTGGATCTACGTGATCGACCGCAACACCGCCACCGGCCAGGCCGCGGGCGGCGGCGCCATCGTGCCAGCGCAGCAGGTGTTCGACCACCCGCAGGTCAAGGCCACGCGCGCGGGCCGCAAGGGGCAGGTGGTGTTCCTCGACCCCAAGGGCTGGTACCTGATGGGCAGCAGCGGGCCGACGGCGCTGCTGAACAACATCGCGCAGCTACGGCAGGCGTACACGGCCGCGGGGCTTTGAAGGATGCTCCCAAAAACATAGCTGCTTGCGCTTGCTCCTCCATGATTTCCATGTGATTTGATCCTGGATCAAAGGAATAGCAAGCGCAAGCAGCTCCTCTTTTGGAAGCGCCGCCATTTGCGGCGAGAATCCACGCCCATGCTGGAACGCCTGCGCCACCGCCGCCACCTGGGCACCGCCGTGCTCGCGGCGTTCGTGCTGGCCTGGCTCGCGGCGCTGTTCGCGGGCGTGCCCACCCGTATGGCGCTGGCGCAGCTCCAGCCCGCCGACGTGTGCGCCACCGCGCCGCACACCGGGCACGACGCCCCGGCCGCCGAGCACGCCCACCACCTCGACCCCGGCTGTCTGCTGTGCGTGGCGCTCGCCACGCCGCCCGCCCTGCGGCTCGCGGCCGCGCGTCCACCCGCGCCGCCGGCGCACCTGGCGCGCCCCAGCCCCGCCGCGCCCCTGCCTGCCTGGCGCGCCCAGGCCCCGCTGCCCGCGCGCGGGCCGCCCTCCTTCCACGCCTGACGGTTCCTCCCCGCGCCCAGTGCGGCGCGGTTCCCTTGTGCTTGCCTGAACGCAGCCGCGTTCGGGCGTGGATGCTTTCATGACCCCTACCCTCTCGCATGCGGGCGCGCGCGCCTGCCCCACCCTCTGCGCACTGCTGCTGGCCGGCCCCGCGCTGGCCCTTGATAACGCATTGCCCGATGTCGTCGTCACCGCCGTGCACGACCACTCGCCCGTCCACGTCGTGGCCGACCCCAAGCAGCCGCGCCAGCCCGTGCCGGCCAGCGACGCGGCCGACTACCTCAAGACCATTCCCGGCTTCTCGGCCATCCGCAGCGGCGGCTCCAACAGCGACCCGGTGTTCCGCGGCCAGTTCGGCTCGCGCCTGCCGCTGCTCACCAACGGCGCGCAGATGCTGGGCGCCTGCCCCGCGCGCATGGATGCGCCCAGCTCCTACATCTCGCCGGACACCTTCGACGCGCTCACCGTCATCAAGGGGCCGCAGACCGTCGTCTGGGGGCCGGGGGCTTCGGCCGGCGTGGTGCGCTTCGACCGCGAGCGGCCCGACTTCAGCGAGGGCAACGTGCGCTTCAGCGCCAGCCTGCTCGGCGCCAGCGCCGGCCGCAACGACCAGACCGCCGATCTGCAGGCCGGCAGCGACCGCATGTACGTGCGCGCCACGGCCAATCACTCCCACAGCCAGGACTACCGTGACGGCCAGGGCCGCCGCGTGCCCTCGGCCTGGGACAAGTGGAACACCGACGTGGCCCTGGGCTTCACGCCCGACGCCCACACCCTGCTGGAGCTGAGCGCCGGCGTCGGCGACGGCCAGGCCCGCTACGGCGGCCGGGGCATGGACGGCAGCCAGTTCCGCCGCGACAGCTGGGGCCTGCGCTTCGAGCAGCACCACATCACGCCCTGGCTCGCCAAGCTGGAGGCGCAGCTCTACCGCAACGAGGCCGACCACGTGATGGACAACTTCACGCTGCGCACCCCGCCCGCCACCGGCATGATGGCCGGCGGCATGGCCAGCAACGTGCGGCGCACGACCACCGGGGGGCGCGTGGCCGCCACCTTGCAGCCGGCCGAGGCGCTGTCGCTGGTGGCGGGGCTGGACTTCCTGCGCAGCCCGCACGACAAGCGCAGCGGCACGCCCAGCCAGCCCTACGGCGCCCAGCCCTGGCAGCGCGACGCGAAGTTCTCCGGCCTGGGCGCGTTCGCCGAACTGGCCTGGCAGGCGCGCGAGGACACGCGCTGGGCCGGCGGCCTGCGCCTGGACCGAGCCGAGGCCTGGCGCTACGCTGCCGGCGGCGGCATGGGCGGCATGGGCGGCATGGGCGGCATGGCCCCAATGGCGACGGCCGAGCACCGCGCGCGCCACGCCCTGCCCGGCGGCTTCGTGCGCTGGGAGCGCACGCTGGCGCCGCAAGGCGCCTCCGTCTACGCGGGCCTGGGGCACGTGCAGCGCTTCCCCGACTACTGGGAACTGATCTCCCCCGCCAACAGCGCCGCCGCCTTCGCCACGCTGCAGCCCGAGAAGACCACGCAGCTCGACGTGGGCGCGCGCTGGCAGGGCGAGGGCTGGCAGCTCTGGGGCTCGGCCTACCTGGGGCAGGTGCGGGACTACATCCTGTTCGACTACCAGGGCATGGCCGGCGCGCGGGTGCGCAACGTGGATGCGCGCACCGCCGGGCTGGAGCTGGGCGGCAGCCGGCGCCTGGACGCGGCCTGGACGCTGCAAGGCACGCTGGCCTACGCCTGGGGCCGCAACACCACCGACGGCCGCCCGCTGCCGCAGATGCCCCCGCTCGAAGCCCGCCTGGGCCTGGACTACGCGCAGGGCCCCTGGAGCGCGGGCGCACTGTGGCGCGTGGCCGCCGCGCAGCGCCGCCATGCCGACGGCCAGGGCAACGTGGTGGGCCAGGACCTGGGCGCCAGCGCCGGCTTCGGCGTGTTCTCGCTCAACGCGGGCTACCGCGTGAACCGGCGCCTCAAGCTCGCGGCCGGTGTGGACAACCTGTTCGACAAGACCTATGCCGAGCACCTGAACCTGGCGGGCAACGCCGGCTTCGGCTACCCCGGCAGCGTGCGCATCCACGAGCCCGGGCGCACGCTCTGGCTGCGCGCGGACGTGGCGTTCTAGGCCCGCGCCGCCGGGGCCAGGCTGTGCAATGAGTTTTTGTATATATACAAAATTATTTCATTGATACACTCATTGCACACCCGGAAGCCACCCCGCCACGGAGCACGGAAATGACCCCTGAGGAGCTTGTCCAACAGCACTGGAAACGGCGCGAGCTGCCGGGCTTCATGGGCCGGGCGGGCCCCCTGTGGACGCGGCGCGACGGCGACGCATGGACCTACGCCCTCCTCGCGGAGGAAGCCCACCTCAACCCCGCCGGCGTGGTGCACGGCGGCGCCCTGGCCACCCTGGTGGACCACGCCATCAGCAGCGTGGCCTGGGAGGCCTGCGCCCGCCAGCCCTGCCTGACGCTGCAGCTCGACACGCACTTCATCGGCCCGGTGCGCGCGGGCCAGCTGGCGCAGGCGCGCGCGCAGGTGGTGCGGCGCACCGGCACGCTGGTGTTCATGCGCGGCGAGGTGGCGGTGGAAGGCAGTCCCGTGCTCGCCGCGCAGGCCCTCATGAAGGTGCTGGCGCCGTGACGGGCCGCACCCGCGCTCTAAGATGGGCGGTGTCCCGCCGCCCCGGGCCATGACGGCCGCCACCGCCAGCTGGCTGGGGCCCCTGGGGCGGCTCCACTCTCCCAGCTCCGCCATGCCCGCAAAGAAACAGGCCAAGACCACCGACAAGAGCCCTGCGGCCGGCCGCACGGTGCGCGTGCGCCCCGTGCCCGCCGTCAGCCGCTCCATCGCCATCCTGCGGCTGCTGGGCCGCGTCGGCCAGCCCCTGGGCGTGAAGGCCATCGCCGACGAACTGGCGCTGGTGCCCAGCACCTGCCTGCACATCCTGCGCGTGCTGGTGGCCGAGGAGCTGGTCACCTGGGACGCGGCCACCAAGCGCTACGCGCTGGGCAACGGCATGATCAGCCTGGCGCGCAGCGTGCTGGACCGCAGCGGCTTCCCGCAGCTCATCCAGCCTGCGCTCGACCGGCTGGCCGGGCGCTTCGGGGTCACGGCCATGGGCGTGGAGGTAGCGGCCAAGGGATCGGCGGTAGTGCTGGCGCTGTCGCACTCGAACCAGCCGTTCCGCGTGCACACGGACGTGGGCAGCCGCTTCGACACGCTGGTCAGCGCCACCGGCCGGCTCATCGCGGCGCACGGCGGCGACAGCGCGGCGGAGCTGCGCAAGCGCTTCGCGCAGATCCCCTGGGACAAGGCGCCGCGCTTCGAGGCCTGGAAGAAGGAAGTGGAGCTGGCCCGCACGCAGGGCTTCAGCGTCGACCGGGACAACTTCATGGCCGGCCTGACGGTGGTCGCCGTGCCCGTCTTCGTGGCGGGCGGGCGGCTGGCCTACACCGTGGTGGTGGTGGGCCTGAGCAGCCAGCTCACGACCGTGGCCACCGATCTGCTGGCGCAGGAGATGATGCGCGAGGCGCGGGAGATTTCCGGACTGCTGGTGGAAGGGGTCTGACGGGCGGGAGCCGCCCGCCGGGCGCGGTCAATCCGCACGGATGCCTGCCGCCTGGATCAGCGGCCCCCACTTCCTGCGCTCGGCACGCGCGAACTCGGCAAGCTGCGCCGGCGTGCCCCCTGCGGGCTCGAAGCCCAGCTCCAGCAGCTTCTGGCGCGTCTCGGGCCGCGCCAGCGCCTTGTTGAGCGCGGCGTTCAGGGCGGCGACCACGGCGGGCGGCGTGCCCTTGGGCGCGTAGAGCGCATTCCAGGCGATCACCTCGAAGCCCTCGATGCCCTGCTCCGCGACCGGCCTGGCGCCCGGCACCAGGCCGCTGGGCTGGGCCGAGGTGACGCCGATGGCCTTCACCTTGCCCGCGGCCAGGTGGGGGCGCAAGGCCGTGGGCGTGTCCACGATCACGGGCAGCTGGCCGCCGAGCACGTCGGTCATGGCGTTGCCCGAGCCCTTGTAGGGCACGCCGAACAGGGCCACGCCGGTGCGCTCCTTGAGCAGCTCCACCACCAGGCGCGCCGTGGTGCTGGGCATGGCGATGTCGGCCGAGCCGGGCTTGCGCTTGACGGCCTCCAGCAACCCCGCCGCCGAGGCGAAGGGCACGCCGCTGTTGACCGCCACGACCATGGGGAACGTGCCCACCAGGCCGATGGGCTCGAAGTCCTTCTCCGCGTCGAACGGCACCTTGGCATAGAGGAACTGGTTGAGCACGTGGGTGGCGTTGGTGCCCATGGTGAGCGTGTAGCCGTCGGGCGGAGCCAGGGCCGCGATCTCGGTGCCGAGGTTGCCGCCCGCGCCGGGGCGGTTGTCGATCACGAAGGCCTGGCCGAGGTCCTTGGCCATCAGGTCGGCGATGTAGCGGGTGGCGATGTCCGTGCCCTGGCCCGCCGCATACGCGACGACGACCTTGACGGGCTTGCCGGGATAGGCCGGCGGCGCGGCCTGGGGGCCTTGGGCATGGATGGGCGTACCGGCGAGAACGCAGAGGGCGGCCGCGCATGAAGCGACGAACTGGCGCATGGTTTTTGTCTCCTGGGTCGTTATCTTGAATCAATGGGCGGGCAGGGGCACCGCGCCGCTGGCGTGCAGGGCCTCGCGCTGCGGCTCCGTGAAGCCCAGCTCGCCCAGCACCTCGCCCGCGTGCTGGGCGAAGGCGGGGGCGGGGCGCCCGGCGCACCGGGCGTTCCGGCCAGGCGCATGGGTGCGCGCAGGCCGGTGTAGCTGCCGGCGCGCACGAGCATCTGCCGGTGCGCGCAGTGCGGGTGCGCCAGCGCTTGTGGCACCGAGAGGACGGGCCCGGCGGGCACGCCCGAGCGCATCAGCGCATCGCACAGCGGGCCGCAGTCGCGCCCGGCGATGGCCGCCTCGATGGCCGAGCGCAGCGCCGCGCGGTGCGCCAGCCGCGCGGTGTTGGAGGCGAAGCGCGCGTCGGCAAGCAAGGCCTCCAGGCCCACATGGCTGCAGAAGCGCCGGAACTGCCCGTCGTTGAGGATGCCGATGAACAGCTCGCCATCGCGCGCGCGGAACTTGTCGTAGGGCGCGATGTTGGGGTGCGCGCTGCCCAGCAGCGCCGGGCTTTGCTGCGAGGCGAACCAGTTCGACGCGTGCGGCAGCAGCAGGCTCAGCGCCGTGTCGTACAGCGTGGCCTCGACGCGCTGGCCCTGGCCGCTGGCGCCGCGCGCGAGCAGCGCCATCAGGATGCCCGACAGCGCCACGTAGCCCGTGAGGTGATCCACCACGGGGATGCCCACGCGGGTCGCGCCCGTCGCGGCGTCGCCGTTGATGCTCATCACGCCGCACAGGGCCTGCAGCACGGCGTCGTAGCCGGGCAGGCCGCCCAATGGGCCGTCTGCGCCAAAGCCGCTCACGCTGCAATAGACCAGCCGGGGGTAGCGCGCCGCCAGCGCCTGCTCATAGCCCAGACCCCAGCGCTCCATGGTGCCGGGCAGGAAGTTCTCGATGAGCACGTCCGCATCGGCCAGCAGCCGGTGCAGCACCTCCTGCCCGCCGGGCGTGGACAGATCCAGGCTGATGGAGCGCTTGCCCCGGTTGAGCGCCGAGAAGTAGGCCGCATGGCCGTCCAGGTCGAACGGCGGGCCGAGCTGGCGGGTCTCGTCCCCGCCGGGCGGCTCCACCTTGACGACCCGCGCGCCATGGTCGGCCAGCATCTGGGTGCACAGCGGGCCCGCGAGCACGCGGGTCAGGTCCACCACTTTCAGGCCGTGCAGCGCGGCGTTCATGGCCATCAGCTGCGCGAGGGCAGGACGACCACGCCGCCGCCCACGACCGACAGTTCGTCGTCCTGGTTGCGCGCCTCCTGCTCGATCTCGACCATGTGCTGGCCGTTTTCGATGAACTTGCGCTTCACCCGGCCCTTGATGAACAGCATGTCGCCCTCGGGGTTGTGGCGGCGGATCTTGCAGCTCGCCTTGTGCAGGAAGCCCGTGTCGCCCATCCAGTTGGTCAGGTGGTGCGTGAGCCACGAGGTGCGCTCCGGACCGTAGTCGTAGGCGCCGGGCGCGCCGACTTCGAGCGCGAAGTCTTCCTCCCAGTGCACGCGCTCGGGGCAGTCCGGGATGCCGAAGCGGTTCTTGATGCCCACGCCCGGGTGCTGGTCGATGAGCTTCCACGCGAGCTTGTTGGCGCGGATGTACAGGCCACCCCAGCCTTGCGCATAGGCGATGAAGCCGGTCACCGTCATCGGGCCCTTGAACATGGTAGGCAGCTCCTCGCCTTCCTTCACGTCCTCCCAGTAGCGCGGCGTGGCGCCGCGCACTTCCTCGTTGCGGTAGAGCTTGTAGGCCTCGCCCAGTTCCTCGTCGGTGTAGCGGCGCGGTTCGCGCGCGCGCACCTCCTGGTACTTGGTGCCCTGCTCGCGCGCATGGTCGCGCTCGGTGCGGAAGCACCAGCTGTCGGCCTCGGCCACCTTGTCGCCGGTCTGGTTGAAGAAGTCCACGTGGTAGATCTGCTGCACGGCGCGACCGGCGAAGCGCGTCTGGTGCTCGATCAGGTCCTTCAGGTGCGCCTCGGTGTGGATCGCATCGTTGCGGCGGATGGGCTTGTGCCAGGTCCAGTCCGCGCCCGACCACATGGCATGCACGCCCGGCAGGCCGCCCACGTACCCCGAGACGATGCGGCTGGTGGCGAACAGAAAGCTCGGCAGCGCCACGATGCCGCCGTAGTGCGTCTTGGCCGCGTAGTCGGGGTCGCACCACAGCGGGTTGTCGTCGCCGATGCCGTGGGCGTAGTGGCGGATGTTGTCGCGCGTGGCCTCGTAGCACCAGGGCTCGATGGTGTTGCCGATCTTCTGGCCAAGGCGCTGGCGCAGTTCGTCGAGGCCGCTTTCCGTGATCTTGGGGAAGCTGCGCTGGGTGGTCGTGGACATGTTTGTCTCCTGTGAGGGTGGTGGGTGAACGAAAGGGGTCGGGTCAGTGCGCGGCGGCTTCGCGCTCGCGCAGCACCTTGCGGTGCACCTTGCCGGCGGGGGTCTTGGGCAGTTCGGGCACGAAGGCCACGTGGCGCGGGTATTCATGCTGGCTGAGCTTGGAGCGCACCAGGTCCTGGATTTCCTGCACGAACGGCTCGCCGGGCTGGCGGTGGGTGACGACGAAGGCCTTGACGACCTGGCCGCGCACCTCGTCGGGCACGCCGATGGCCGCGGCTTCGAGCACGTCGGCGTGCAGCAGGATGGCGTTCTCGATCTCCACCGCGCTCATGGTCCAGCCGGCGGAGATGATCACGTCGTCGGCGCGGCCCGCGTGGAAGTAGTAGCCGTCTTCGTCGACGCGGCCCAGGTCCTTGGTGGGAACCCATTCGCCCCTGCGCAGCACCATGAGCTGGCCCGTGGCGCCCGGCGGGCAGGGCCGGCCTTCGGCATCGTGCACCTCGATGCGCGTGCCCGGCACCGGCTTGCCGAGCGAGCCGCGCTTGACGGGGAAATCGGGCGCGCCGGGGTAGCTCGCCAGCACCACGCCGATCTCGGTGGTGCCGTACATGCTGCAGACCTCCAGCCCGAAGGTCTTGCGCACGAAGTCGGCCGTGTCGTCGTCGATGGGCTCGCCGGTGAATGAGAGCTTGTCGAAGCCGTAGGTGTAGTCGCCCGCCTTGCCGCAGTTCTTCATCATGCGGTAGTGCGTGGCGGCGGCCGACATGTTGGTGAAGCGGTGCACGGACAGCGCCTGCAGCAGCCGTTCCGGGTTGAAGCGCCCGCTGTACGCGCCCACCGTGAGCCCCATGCCCAGCGGCGCCAGCGTGCCGTGCCACAGGCCGTGCCCCCATGCGGGCGACGAGGGGCAGAAGAACCGGTCGCCCGGCCGCAGGCCCGTGCCGTAGAGCGCAGCCACCGTGAGCGTGACCAGCGCCTTGTGCGTGTGCTTCACGGCGTCGGGCAGTTCGCGCGTGGTGCCCGAGGTGTACTGGAACACCGCCAGGTCGTCGGCCCTCGTCTGCACCGCGTAGTGCGCAGGCAGCGCCTGCAGGCCGGCGTGGAAGGCGTCGTCATAGACCAGCACCGGCACCTGCGTCACGGCAGTGGCGACGGGCTGCTTCTCGGCGTTCGTGACGATCAGCGCGGGCTGGCAGTCATCCACGCGCAGGCGGATGCCGTCGGGGCCGAACAGCGTGAACAGCGGCACGGCGATGGCGCCGCGCTTGATGACGCCGAACATCGCCGTGTAGAAGGCGCGCGAGGGGTCGAGCATGATCGCCACGCGCTGCCCCGGCTGGATGCCGCGCGGCTCCAGCCAGTGCGCGAAGCGCGACGAATCCTCGGCCAGCGCGCGGTAGGTGATGACCTCGTCGGTGCCGTCCGCGTGGGCCACGACCAGCGCGTCGCGGCCGCTATCAGCATGCCGGTCCACGCATTCGTGGGCGATGTTCAGGCGCTCGCGGTCGCCATCGAAAAGCTCCCAGAGTTTCTCGGCCGAGAAATGCGCCTGGGCGTCCGCATAGCTCTGGTAATCGGTGAGTCGGGGCATGGGGTGCGTGTCTCCTTTGAGGTGCACCCAGTTTCGGAATCCGACGAATAATTGTCAAATACAACTTCTTATTGTCTATATACAATCAATATTCGTGCGCCATTGCTCCTTCCATGGCACGGAGAATTTGAATCAAATCGGCCTCCAGCGCTTATGCAGCAAGCGCAAGCAGCTACTATTTCAGTAGCTTCATCGCCATGTAGACGGCGTCCGAGCCATAGCCCACGAGGCGCTGCCACTGCGCCGTGTCGTGCAGCGCCCAGGGTGCATAGCCGTGGCGCGCCCAGTAGCCCTGCGCGCCCTGCACGGCCACCAGGGCGCTGTGGCGCAGGCCCTCGCCGCGCGCGCCGTGCAGCAGCGGCGCGAGCAATGCACGCGCAATGCCCTGGTCCGCGCATGCGGGCAGCACGGCCATGTCGTGCACGTAGAGCGTGTTGGGCGCATCCACGGCCTCGAAGTCGCCGCGCAGCGGCGTGACCTTGCCGAGCAGCGAGCGGTAGGCCGCGAGATAGCCCACGATGCGGCCGCCCTGCTCCGCCGCCAGCGAGCAGTTCGCGGGGCTGGCCAGCCGCCGCGCGAAGACCTCGGCGCTCTCGACGAAGCCTTCGCCGTAGCAGGCCCGCTGCACCTCCATCAGGCCTGGCAGGTCGCGCGGATCAAGGGTTCGGATCAAGGCTTGGGCAACGGCGGTGGCTGCACGAAGTCTTCGAGCGACAAGCCCTTTTCCTTCAGCAGCGCCTCCAGTACGGGCTGCAGGCGCCCCAGGCTTTCCTGCACGGCCTCGCGCACCGTATCGACCACCACCTGGGTGCTGCGCTCGATCTCGATGTTGAGCGCATCGCCCACCTGCTTGCCCTCGAACACCGTGGCGCGGCGCGTCTCGGGGATCAGCCAGACCTCGAACCAGCCCTCGGCACGGTCCACCTCGGCCACCGTGAGGCTCGCGCCGTGGATGGCGATGTAGCCCTTGGCGAAGACGTAGCGGCGAAACGCCTCGGGCACGGCCACGCGCCAGACGAGGTTGTTGTCGAACTCGCGGCGTTGTACGAGCGTGCCGGTGAAATCGATGTGGCCCGACAGCGGGTGGCCGCCGATCTCCGCGCCATCCTTGGCCGCGCGCTCCACGTTCACGCGGTCGCCCTCGCGCAAGCGGCCCAGCGTGGTGATGTTCAGGCTCTGCTGCATCACGTCGAACACGGCCTGCGTGGGCGAGAGGATCTCGGCCACCGTGAGGCACACACCGTCCGTGGACACGCTGGCGCCGATGGCGAGGTCTTCGCAGAAGCCCTCGGGAAAGTCGATGGTGAACGTGCGCAGGCCCGCGCGGTCGGTGATGGCGGCGATGCCCGCCGTGGCTTGGACGATGCCTGTGAACATGGCTGGATGGGGAGGAGACGAGGCCCCGGGATTCTGCCACCCGCGGATCAGGGCGCCGCGGCATCCTCCAGCGCCAGCCCGTCCCGGTCCCAGTCGTAGCGCAGCGGCTGGCGGGCGGTGAAGCGCATCACCGCGTCCGCATGGTAGGCCGATGCCATGGCGATGGCCTGGGACTGCGCCTCCATGGCCGACACCGCGGCGTAGCCGGTCTCGAAGCTGCCCAGCAGGATGGCCTTGCTCATGGCCAGCGCCTCTGCGGGCGCCTGCAGGAACTGCGCGGCCATGCGCTGCCCCGACTCGGCCAGCGATGGCGATGGGACGACCGCGTGCACGATGCCCAGCCGGTGCGCCTCCCGCGCGCCGAGCGTGCGCCCGGTGAGCAGGAGGTCGCGCGAGGCGGCCAGCCCCACCACGCGCGGCAGCAGGTGGTGGGCGCCGAAGTCCGGCACGGCGCCCACGCGCGCGAACGACATGCAGAACCGCGCCGCATCGCTGGCCAGCACGAAATCGGCATGCAGGGCCAGGCTGAAGCCCGCGCCCACGGCGGGCCCGTCGACCTCGGCGATGACCACGGCGCGCAGCGCCAGCAGCCTGCGCAGCCACACCGAGGCCGCGGCGATGCGCCGGCGGGTCGCGGCGGCGGCGTCCGGCCCGGGCTCCAGCACGCGCTGCTTCATCTCCGCCAAGTCGCCGCCGGCGCAGAAGCTGCCGCCCGCGCCACGCAAGCGCAGCACGCGGACGCTGTCGTCGGCCTCCACCCGGTCGAGCATGTCGACATAGTCCTGGCGAAGTTCCGAGGACAGCGGGTTTCTCGCCTCCGGGCGGTTGTGCACCAGCTCGGCGATGCCGCCGTGGACCGTGAGCACGGAGGCCCGCAAGGCGTGGACCGTCATGCGACGAAGCCGTTCAGGCGCTGCCAGGCCGCCTGCATCTCGGACACCAGCTGCGCCATCTGCGCGGCCACCGTGGTTTCGTTCCGGATGCCGAAGACGCTCTGGCCCGCCGCCTCGTAGATCAGCGCGGCATCGCCGTGCTCGTGGATGGAGACGAACACGTCGCCGGTCAGCGCCTGCTGGTAGGGCATGCCCAGCGGCGCGGGCGCCTGGGGCTCCTCCCAGGCGTCGATCCACGCACTGCGCACCACGCGGCAGGGCTTGCCGCTGTGGGCACGCGAGATCACCGTGTCGTCGCTGCCGCTGTCGATCAGGCGCTGCAGCAGCGCGGGAGGCGTGTGGTTCTCGCGCGCAGCCATCCACAGCGTGCCCAGCCAAGCGCCCTGCGCGCCGGCGCCGATGCAGCCCAGCACCTGGGCGCCCGTGGCGATGCCGCCCGCAGCCAGCACCGGCCGGCCCTGCGCGGCCTCCACGATCTGCGGCAGCAGCGACAGCGTGCCGATCGGCCCCGTGTGCCCGCCCGCGTCGTAGCCCTGCGCCACGAGCACGTCCACGCCCATGTCCAGCGCCTTGCGCGCATGCCGCACGTTCCCCACGAGCGACATGGTGAGCTTGCCGCGCTGGCGCGCCTGCGCGATGAGCCCGGCGCGCAGGCCGATGGCCGTGACCACCGCGCGGGCGTTCGATGCCAGCACGGCGTCGATCTGCGCCTGGAAAAGCGCCTCGGAGCGCGCATGCATGGTGAAAAAACTCGGCGCATGAGGCGGCTGCACGGCGAAGCGCGCGCGCAGGCCCTCCACGAACGCCACGTGTTCGGGCGGCAGCGCTGCCTTCAGGTCGCTCGGGTCGGCCTGCGCGGGCACCTTGGCGGGCAGCATGAGGTCGATGCCATAAGGCCGCCCGCCCAGGCGGCGCTCCACGTCCTCGACGATGGCCGGGATCTGCCCGGGTGCATCGCGCCCGAGCCCCAGCACCGGAAAACCTCCCGCCTCGGCGATGGCAACCACCACGTCGGGCTCGTGCGAGAAGCCGAAGATCGGGTGCCGGATGCCCAGGATGTCGCAGATGGGGGTGCGCAGCAAAGTCATCTCAGTTTTCCTCGGCGCTGCGCACCACCCGCGCCGCATGAAACTGGCGCGCCCCAGGCGCAGGCAGCCGCGCAAGGGCCGCCCCGCCGCGCTGGCTGCGTCCCCCTCCCACGCGCAGCGTGAGAGAGGGGAAGGCGCGAAGCGACTCAGGGGGTGTTTCATTTCAATTCGCCTCGATGCCGGCTTGCTTGATGACCTTTGCCCACTTGTCGTACTCCTTCGCGACGAAGGCATCGAACTGCGCGGGGGTCTGCAGCGCCAGCTCCATGCCCAGCGAGGCGAACTTGGCCTGCACGTCCGGCTGAGCCACCACCCGCTCGACATCCGCCGCCAGCTTCTGCAGCACCGGCGCGGGTGTGCTGGCGGGCGCCACCAGGCCGAACCAGGTGCCGACCTCGTAGTTGGGCAGGTTGGCCGATTCAGCCACCGTCGGCAGGTCCGGTATCGCGCTCGCACGCTTGGCCGTGGTGACGGCCAGCGCGCGCAGCTTGCCGGTCTTCACGTGCGGCATGGCGAGCGCCGCGGTCAGCGGCATCATGGCCACGCGGCCGCCCAGCAGGTCGTTGAGCGCGTCCGTCTGTCCCTTGTAGGGCACGTGGGTCAGCTTGATGTGGGCCTCCTGCGCCAGCAGCTCGCCCGACAAGTGGTTGGAGGTACCCAGGCCCGCCGTCGCATAGGTCAGCGGCGGGTCGCTCTTCTTGGCCAGCTCCACCAGCTGCGCCATGGTGGCGGCCTGCACGCTGGGGTGCACCACGACCACGTTGGGCACGATGCCGAAGCCGGCGATCGCCTTGAAGTCGCGCACGGGGTTCCAGCCCACCTTCTGCAGGCTGGGGCCCACGGCGTGGCTCGGGCTCACGAGCAGCAGGGTGTAGCCGTCGGCCGGGGCCTTGGCCACGAAGTCGGTGCCGATGGCGCCGCCCGCGCCGGTCTTGTTCTCCACGATGAACGGCTGGCCATTCATCGTGGAGAGCTTGTCCCCGACCAAGCGGGCCACCGAGTCCACGATGCCGCCGGCGGAGAATGGCACGATGATGCGCACGGGCTTGTTCGGATACGGCGCTTGCGCATGGGTCGCGGCCAGCGGGGCCGCGGCGAGGACGGCCGCGCAGGCCAGCGGGATGAACTTCTTCATGGTTGTCTCCTGAGTAGTGATGAGGGTCAAGCGGCCGCGGCGGCCAGGGTGCGTTTGGCGATGTTGGTCAGGTGGATCTGGCTGGTGCCTTCGTACAGGCGGAACAGGCGCACGTCGCGGTAGAAGCGCTCGGCCACGTTGTCGGCGATGTAGCCGCCGCCGCCGAAGAGCTGCACCGCGCGGTCGGCGACGCGGCCGCACATTTCCGAGGCGAACAGCTTGCACATGGAGGCTTCCATGGTCACGTCGATGCCGTCGTCGCGCTTGCGCGCGGTTTCCAGCACCAGCGCGCGCGCGGCGTGCACCTCGGTGTTGCTCTCGGCGATCATCTGCTGCACCAGCTGGAACTCGCCCACGGGCTGGCCGAACTGCCTGCGCGTCTGCGCGCGGCGCACCATTTCGTCCACCAGCCGTATCGCGGGGCCCACGCACAGGCCGGCCAGATTGATGCGCTGCTTGTTGAGGGCCTTCATCGCGGTCTTGAAGCCCTGCCCAGCCACGCCGCCGACGATGGCGCTTTCGTGCACCCGCACCTGGTCCAGTACCACCTCGCCCACGGGCGAGCCGTGCTGGCCCATCTTGCGGTAGGCCGCCGGCGTGCTCAGGCCGGGCGCGCCCCGCTCCACCAGGAAGGCCGTGACGCCGCGCGCGCCCTTGGACTGCGGGTCGGTGCGCGCGAACACCGTGAACAGGTTGGCGATGGGCGCGTTGGTGATGAAGCACTTGCGCCCGGTGATCACGTAGTGGTCGCCATCGCGCACCGCCAGGGTCTGCAGCGCCGTGGCGTCCGATCCCGCGTCGGGCTCGGTCAGGGCGAAGCAGCCGGTCACCTCGCCGCTGGCCAGCAGCGGCAGGTAGCGGCGCTTCTGCTCGGGCGTGCCATCCACCACCAGCGACTCGGACGCGATGCCCGTGTTGCCGCCGAAGCGCGCGCGGAAGGTGGTGGCGACCTGCGAGACCTCGATGTTCACCATCGCCAGTTCTTCCGTGGTGAGTCCGGCGCCGCCGTACTCCTCGGGGATGCTGTGCCCGAACAGGCCCAGCTCGCGCATGCGCTGCACCACGGGTTCGGGGATCTCGTCCGTCGCGTCCACTTGCGCCTCGATGGGCAGGCATTCGGTGCGCAAGAACGTGCGGATTTCCTGGAGCATGGCTTCCAGTTGCTTGGCGTCTCTGATCATGGTTTTCCTCGTAAGTGACTAGCGCAGCCCTTGGGCGATTTCGAGCTGATGAACGGCTTCCTTGAGCAGCGGCGCCACTTCCCGGCTCAGCCGCTCGCGCGGCGCCCGGTGCGCGGTGATCGTGCAGTTGAGCGCCAGCGGGGAGTCGCCCAACGTGCTGCGCACGGGCACCGCGATGGCGTGGATTTCCTTGCGCCAGTCGCCCTTCGAATGGCAGTAGCCGTGCGCGGCGAACCGCTTCCTGTCGGCCTCCCAGACCGGCCGGTACTGCTCGAACTCCGCACGGTTCTTCACCTTCAGGAAGTTCAGGATGGCCGTCTGCTCGCCAGCCGCGCACCCCAGGATGAGCGCACGCCCCATGGCGCAGGGCAGCAGCGGGCGGGTGGTGCCGATGTCCGGCAGGTGCTGGTTGGTGGAGTCCGCGCGCACGGAGTCGATGTAGACGAGCTGGTCGCGGTCGCGCACGCCCAGGTTGACGGTGCAGCCCGTCGTGCGCGCCAGTGACTCCATGAGCGGCTTGGCCAACTGGCGCACCTGCATGCTCGCGAGCAGGGGGTGCGCGAGCGACAGCACGCCCGGCCCCAGGCGGTATTTCTGCCCATGGGCATCGCGGCTCAGGTAGCCCAGCAGGGTGAGCGTGTACGTCAGCCGGGAGACCGTGGGCTTGGGCAGGCCGGTGCGGTCCGCGATCTCCCGGTTGCCCAGCAAGGGCGTGGCGGCCGTGAAGGCGCGCAGCACCTCCAGGCCGCGCGCCAGGTTCATCGAGAACTGGCGGTCGGCGGAGAGGTCATGCGGGTTGACGAGCCCGGGGAGAGGGATGGATTTCACGGTGCGAGTGTGCGATCAGGAGGCGCCATGATTCGGCGCGGCTCCGCGAGCGTCAACAGGATTGCGCCCCATGTTTCGCTGTGCAAACCATGGTCTTGCCGGGCACGGTGCGGGCTGGCACAAACGCAATCCCTTCACGCCTCTTCACGTGTTTGCATGACCTCTTCCTCCTCGACCACTGGCGCTTTGGCCGGCGTGCGCATCCTCGACATGGCCACCGTGCTGGCGGCTCCCAGCGGCGCCACGCTGTGCGCAGACCACGGCGCGGACGTGGTGAAACTGGAGCTGCCCGACGGCAGCGACGCGCTGCGCCACATGCAGCCCATCCGGGACGGTTCTCCGCTGTGGTGGAAGGTGGCCAACCGCGGCAAGCGCGGCATCACGCTGGATGTGCGCAAGCCGCGCGGGCGCGCGTTGCTGCTGTCCATGCTTCCCCACTTCGACGTGCTGGTGGAGAACTTCCGCAGCGGCAGCATGGACCGGTGGGGGCTGGACATCGCCACCCTGCACCAGGCCAACCCGCGCCTGGTCGTCGTGCGCCTCACGGGCTTCGGGCAGACCGGCCCGTACCGCGCCCGGGCGGGGTTCGCGCGCGTGTTCGAGGCCATGAGCGGCTTCACCAATCTCACGGGCGAGGCCGGCCGCTCTCCGCTGCACAGCAACTTTCCGGTGGGCGACGCGGTCGCGGGCGTGTTCTGCGCCTTTTCCATCGCCGCCGAGATCGCACGTCTGCGCGCAGACCCGCAAGCCCCCGGCTGCGAAGTGGACCTCTCCGCGACGGAGGCGCTGTTTCGCCTGCTGGACCCGCTGGCCGTGGAGCATGAGCAACTGGGGCAGGTGCGGCACGCCGTGGGCAACCGCACCACCTACACGGCGCCGTCCAACATGTACCAAAGCCAGGACGGCATCTACTTCTCGATGGTCGCGTCCTCGCAGGCGATCTTCGTGCGCCTGTGCGAGGCACTGGGCCGGCCCGAGTGGCTTGCGGATCCGCGCTTTTGCACCGCCACGCAGCGCATCACCCATCTGGACGCACTCGACAACGGCATCGCCGAGTGGTTCCGCCTGCGGCCGTTCGCGGACATCTCGGCCCTGCTGGAGCGGCACGAGATTCCCTTCAGCAAGGTCTACGACATCCGCGACATCGCGGCCGACCCGCACTTCCAGGCGCGCGGCGCCATCATCCGCCTGCCCGATCCGGATTACGGCAGCCTGCCCGCCCCCTGCATCGTGCCGCGCATCCCCGGCCGCGACCTGCCCACGCCGCGCACCGGCCCTGCCGTGGGAGAGCACAACGCGCAGGTGTATGCGCAGTTCGGGCTTTCCGATGCCGACCTGGCCGACCTGCGCGCCGAAGGCGTGATTTGAGAACGTGTGAACGAATCCGCCATGCCCGCTCGTCCCGCACAAACGCACGCCCTCGGCGTTGCAAATGCTCGTCATAGCCCGCGCTATGGCTGCGCTTTGCGCCTTGATGGCGCACGTTTGTGCGGCCCGCTCAGCCACGCCGGATTCATCCACACGTTCTGACCCCAAGGAGCCCACCCATGCACACCCCCTTCCACGCCCTCGTCGTGCGCCAGCAGGACGGACAGGCGCACGCGACCCTGGAAACCCTCACGGCCGACCAGTTGTCTCCCGGCGAGGTCACGCTGCGCACCCGCTATGCGGGCATGAACTACAAGGACTGCCTGTCCCTGCTGGGCAAGGCCCGCATCATCTCCAGCTATCCGCGCATACCGGGTATCGAGGCGGTCGGCGAGGTCATCGCCTCCGGCGACGCGGCTTTCCGCCCCGGCGATGCCGTGCTGGTGCACGGCTTCCAGACCGGGATCGACTTCGACGGCGGGCTCTCTGAAGTCATGCGCGTGCCCGCGCGCCACCTGCAGCACATACCCGTGGGGCTGACGCCACGGCAGGCCGCGGTCATCGGCGTGCCCGGGTTCACGGCCGCGATGGCGCTGGAGCGCTTCGAGACCTGGGGCCTCCAACCCGATGACGGCCCGATCGCGGTCACCGGCGCGGGCGGCGCCGTGGGGCGCCTGGCCATCCACATCCTCGCGCGCGCCGGCTACCGCGTGGCGGCCATCACGCGCGACCTCGCGCAAGCCGACGCGCTGCGCGCCCTGGGTGCCTGCGAGGTGCTGGATGCCGGCCTTGCGCTCACGCCACCGCGCCCCCTCGAGAAAGCGCGGTTCGCCGCCGCCATCGACAACGTCGGCGGCGGCACGCTCGCCTGGCTGCTGCGCTCCATGCAGGACGGCGGTTTGGTGGCCTCGGTGGGCAATGCAGCCGGCAACACCTTCGACGGCAGCGTGCTGCCCTTCATCATGCGCAGGGTGCACCTGTTCGGCGTGGTCGCCAATGCCACGTGGGAAGAGCGGCGGCGCCTGTGGCACAAGCTCGCGCAGGACTGGGCGCCCGACTTCGCCGCGCTCGCGCCCGACGTGCATGAGATCGGACTGGCCAATGTCCTGGCGCATGCGCAGCGCCAGTTGGCCGGCGCCACCAGCGGCCGGACCCTCGTGGCGTTCGGGGAGGCGGCATGAGTGCACCCTGGCCGGCGTGCGCGTGCTGGAAATGGAATCCATCGGGCCCGTGCCCTGGGCCGGCATGCTGCTCGCCGGCATGGGCGCCGAGGTGACCCGCCTGCGCCGGCCCGTCGCCGCCGACATGGGCATCCCGCGGGACGCGCGGTTCGAGATACAGAACCACGGCAAACGCACCGCCACCGCCGACCTCAAGACACCGCAAGGCCGCGATGCCGCGCTCGACCTCGTTCAGGATGCGCACATCCTGCTCGAAGGCCTGCGCCCTGGCGTCATGGAACGGCTGGGGCTCGGACCCGACACCTGCCGGGAGCGCAACCCGTCCCTGGTCTACGGACGCGCGACGGGCTGGGGCCAGAGCGGGCCGCTGGCCCAGAGCGTGGGGCACGACATCAACTACCTGGCCGCCACGGGCGTGCTCCATGCCATCGGCAGCGCGGACGCGCCGCCCACCGTGCCCCTGAACCTGATCGGCGACTTCGGCGCCGGCGGCATGCTGCTGGTGTCGGGCGTGCTGGCCGCGCTCGTCCAGGCCCGCGCGACCGGCAAGGGCTGCGTGGTCGATGCCGCCATCGTCGATGGTGCCCTGGCGCTCATGGCCCCCATCCTGGGCCGCTGGCAGGAAGGCCAGTGGCACGACGCGCGGGAGCGCAACCTGTTCGATGGCGGCGCGCCGTTCTACGCCACCTATGCCACGGCGGACGGCAAGGCCGTGGCCGTGGGCGCGATAGAGCCGCGCTTCTACGCGGCGCTGCTCGCGGGGTTGGGGCTGGATGCGCCCACCCTCGCGCCCCAGCACGACCAGGCCTCCTGGACCCGCATGCGCGAGCGCTTCGCCGGCATCTTCGCCCAGCACGACCGGGCGCATTGGTGCCGGGTGTTCGAGGGCACCGAAGCCTGCGTGTCGCCCGTGCTGTCGCTCAGCGAGCTGGCGGCCCACCCCCATCTGCGCACCCGGACCAGCCTGGTCGATCGGGGCGGCATCCTGCATCCCGCCCCAGCGCCCCGGTTCCTGGACTGACACTACTACCCGAGCCCACCGCGCGCATGCCGCCAGGCTGCCCCGATGAAATCATCGCGGTGCGCACTTGCAGGTCAGTAATCCTCCAGCGATGCGTATCGCAGGCAGGGATGCCGCTCCAGCGTGCGCACGCGGCGGATGGCATCGCGGCCGATGACCGTCTTGTGCACTTCGCTGGAACCCTCGCCGATCTGGTTGAGCTTGGCATCACGAAAGAAACGCTCCAGCGGAAAGTCCTGCAGGTAGCCGCGCCCGCCCGTGAGCTGCAGCGCGTCCGTCACGACCTTCATGCCCAGGTCGGTAGCCTGCAGCTTCGCCATGGAGGCGAAGATGCCCGCGTCGGCGTCGCCGCTGTCGTATTTCTCGGCTGCCAGGTGCACCAGCGCGCGGGCGGCTTCAAGCTGGGTAACCATGTCGGCCACCATCCACTGGGCCCCCTGGTGCTCGCCGAGCGCCTTGCCGAAGAGCTTGCGGTCGACCATGTAGGCCATCGCGATTTCCACCGCCCCGATGGCGCGCCCCAGCGCCATCGATGCGTGGCCCATGCGGGCACGGATCAGTGCGTCCTGCGCGAGGTCGAAACCGTCGCCTTCCGTGCCAAGGCGGTCGGAGACTCTGGCCCGCACGTCCTTGAACTGCAGCGACGAGATCGGCACGCCAGCCCAGCCCAGCTTGCCTACTTCGGGGCTGACGGTGAAGCCCGCCGCATCGCGCGGCACCAGCACGGCGATGAAGCACGACGGATCATGCTCCGCGCGCCCCACCACCATGAACCAATCGGCCGTGGTGCCACGGGTGATGAATTTCTTACGGCCGTTGATGATGTACTCGTCCCCCTCGCGGCGGATCGTGGCGGACAGGCCCCGCACGTCGGACCCCGCGCCGGGCTCCGTCAGCGCGAATGCGGCCTGGATGTCGCCCCGGCACAAACCGGGCAGCAGCCGCGCCTTGTTGTCCTCAGACGCGCCTGCGACGATGGCCCGGCAGGACAGATCCGCACCGGTGATGAGCGAGGCCGACGCACTGCACACCCTGCCCAGCTCCTCGATGATGCGGATGCGCAGCACCTGCCGCGCATCGGTGCCGCCATATTCGCGCGGGAAGGCCGTGCCGATGACGCCCTCCCGTGCCAGCAGGCGGAAATTGTCCCAGGCGAAAACGTCCTTCTGCGCGACCTCTGCGGCCCGGGGGCCGATGTCGTCCCGGGCCAGGCGGCGCACGTTGGCGACCGTGGCCTGCTCCTCCTCATTCAGCCTGGACAGGAAGTGATCGCCGAAGAGGCGGCCGGCATGGGCATTTGTCGTCATCTCGCGCGCCCCTTCAGTTCGGCGTAATGCCGGCTTGCTGCACCACACGCGTCCACGTCGCCACATCATTGGCGACGAAGCGGTCGAAGTCCGGCCCCTTCATCGGCTCGCCCTCGATGGCCAGATCACGGAACCTGGCCTTCACGTCGGGCAGCGCCAGCGCCGCGGCGACGTCTTCCGACAACCGCTCCAGCACCGACTGCGGCGTCTTGCCCGGGGCCAGCAGCCCGAGCCAGGTCGCGACCTCGTAGCCGGGCAGTCTTGCCGCCTCAGCCACGGTAGGCACGTCTGGCAATGCCTGCGCCCTTTGCGTGGTCGTCACCGCCAGTGGCCGCAGCTTGCCTGCCTGGATATGCGGCAGCGCCAGCGAGGCGGACATGGGCATCATGTCCACGCGGCCCGCCAGCAGATCGGTGGTGGCCTCGGGCTGGCCCTTGTAGGGCACGTGGGTCAAGGGCACGTGCGCGGTCTGAACCAGCAGTTCGGCCGCCAGGAAGGACGAGGTGCCGATGCCCGAGCTGGCATAGGTCTGCGGCGCCTTGCCGCTCCTGGTGAGCGCGAGGAATTCCGGCAACGTCCTGGCCGGCACTTGCGGCGGCACCACGATCACGTTGGGAATGGCGCCGAAGCAGGCGATGCCCCTGAAGTCGCGCACCGGATCCCAGCTGATCGACTTCTGGAACAGCCGCGCGACGGCAAAGGATGGCGACACCATCAGCAGCGCGTAGCCATCGGCTGGCGATTTGGCGACGTATTCAGTCCCGATGTTGCCTCCCGCGCCGGGCCGGTTTTCCACGATCACGGGCTGGCCGTACTTGCCTGACAGCTTTTCGCCCACGACCCGCGCCAGCGCATCCACCACGCCGCCCGCCGGGTAGGGCACGATGATGCGGATCGGCCGTGCCGGAAACGCGTCGCTGGCATGGGCCGCGCCGCAGCCCAGGGCAGTCAAGGCGCATAGAGCCAGCGTGAAGCGCCGGCGGCGGTACTGTTTCATGGGAAGTCCCCTGTGTTGTCGGATGGCGAATCGGAATCAGAGCAGCCCCTGCGCTGCCTCCAGGTGGCGCACGGCGTCCTTGAGCAGGGGGACCACCTTCTTGGGCAGGTACTCCGCAGCATTGCGGTGCGCGTACAGCGTGCAGTTCATGGCCAGGGCGGGTTCGCCGCTGCGTTGGGCGATGGGCACGGCGACGGCATGGACCTCCTTGCGCCAGTAGCCTGGCCCGTGGCAGTAGCCGTGCTTTTCCCAAAGCTTGCGGTCCTCTTCCAGCATGTTTTTGTACTTGGCAAAGGTTTCGCCGTCCTGCACGCGCAGGAAGTTCAGCAGCGCCGTGCGCTCTTGCCGCGGTGTCGCGAAGATCAGCGCCCGTCCGATGGCGCTCGCCACCATCGGGTAGGTGGCGCCAATGTCCGGCAGGTGCGCGTTGTCGTCATGGGGCCGGATCGAATCGATGTAGACCACGTTGGAGCGGTCGCGCATGCCCAGATTCACGGTGCAGCCCGACCGCTGCGCCAGCTCCACCATCAAGGGCCGGGCCAGCTGGCGCACCGGCATGCTCGCCAGCAGCGGATGGCCCAGCGACAGCACGCCCGCGGTCAGCCTGAACTTCTGCGACGCGGGCTCGCGCTCCAGCAGCCCCAGCAAACTCAATGTGTAGGTCAGGCGGGACACGGTCGCCTTGGGCAGGCCCGTGATGTCGGACAGCTCGCGGTTGCCCAGCAGCGCGCTGCGCGCCGAGAACGCCCGCAGCACCTGCACTCCGCGCGCCAGGTTCATCGCGAACTGGCGGTCGGTGCTGGGGTCTTGCGAATCGATGGATCCGGGTAGATGGATGGAGGCCACGGGGCGTTGCGATGAGCGGGATGGGCCACCATGTTCGTGGCCGCCGCATGCCGGCGTCAATGAATTGGGCAATGCAGTTTTGCACAGCAAAACGCCGCTTTCATACTCTGCCCGAACGCATCAGACTGCGGCGGCATGAACCACGCAGCCGAGCCGCCCATGAATCCCCCCATCTCCTCCAACGGCGCCCTGCACGGGGTGCGCATCCTCGACATGGCGACGGTTCTGGCCGCTCCCGTTGGCGCCACGCTGTGCGCGGACCACGGCGCCGAGGTCGTCAAGCTCGAACTGCCCGACGGCAGCGACGCGTTGCGCGCCCTGCAACCGGTCAAGGACGGCGCGCCGCTGTGGTGGAAGGTCGCCAACCGGGGCAAGCGGGGCATCACGCTGGACGTGCGGCAGCCCGAGGGGCGCGAGGTGTTTCTCAAGCTCATTGCCCGGTTCGACGTGCTGGTCGAGAACTTCCGCACAGGCACGCTAGACCGCTGGGGCCTGGACCTGGCGACCCTGCGGCGGGCCAACCCACGGCTGATCGTGATCCGATTGACCGGCTTCGGCCAGACCGGGCCCTACGCCGCGCGCCCCGGCTTCGCCCGCATCTTCGAGGCCATGAGCGGCTTCACCAACCTGACGGGAGAAAAGGACGGCACGCCGCTGCACAGCAATTACCCGGTGGGCGACTACGTGGCCGGGCTGTTCTGCGCCTTTTCCATCGCGATGGAGGTGGCGCGGCTGCGCGGGGATCCCTCCATGCCGGGCACCGAAGTCGATCTGTCGGCCACGGAAGCGCTGCTGCGGCTGCTCGACCCGCTGGCGGTCGAGTACGAGCAGATGGGCACCATCCGCGGACCCGCGGGAAACCAGGCGAGCTACACGGCGCCGTCGAATATGTACCGCAGCCGCGACGGCATCCACTTCTCGCTGGTGGCCTCGTCCAATCCCATCTTCAAACGGCTGTGCCAGATCGTCGGCCAGCCCGGGATGGCCACCGACCCGCGCTTTAGCACCAATCCGCAGCGGGTCAAGCACGTCGACGAACTGGAAAAGGTGCTCGTCGCCTGGTTCCAGGCGCATGACTTCGAAGAGCTGGCCCGCCATCTGGAGCAGGGCGGCATTCCCTTCAGCAAGGTCTATACCGTGCGGGACATCTTGCAGGACCCACACCTGAAGGAGCGCGAGGCCATCGTCTACCTCCACGATGCCGAGTGCGGCCCACTGCCGGCGCCCTGCATCGTCCCGCGCGTGGCCGGCCACCCCCTGCCCGTACCGTTCATCGGACCAACGCCGGGCGAACATAACGAAGAAGTCTTCGCGCTAGCCGGATTGACGGCCGGCGACATGCGGCGCTTGAAAGCGCAGAACGTTATCTAGTTCCTCGCACGCGCATGCGCGACGAGGCAGCCGATGAAGTCCTGCAGCGTGGCGGTCGCGTGCTCGCGGTTCCACATGACCGTGATCGGGCCAAAGCGGATGCTCGAATCGATGCGGATCTGGCGGAAAAGGCCGAGCGACGCCTGGTAGCGCGCCATCGACTCCGAGCACACGCCCACGTAGTCGCCCGTGTGCAGCAGCGCCTGCACCATCGCGAGCGAGGCGGTTTCCACGCGCGGCACGAGCCAGGAGGCCTCCTGCTCGATGAGGAAGGCGTCCATCTGGATGCGCGTGAGCGTGCCGGGCGGGGGCATTACCCATTGCTCATGCAGCGCGTCCTGGAAGGTCAGCGCATCGCTGCGCGCCCAGTGCTTGCTGCCCTGGCCGACGACGAGGGCCACGTGGTCGTCGAACAGCACTTCGTGCTCCAGCCCCGGCTGGTGCGCACGCGCGTCGAGCACGCCGATGACGGCGTCGAGCGCGCGCGTCTCCAGGCCCTTGAGCAGGTTGTCGAACGGCCCGTCGTGGATGGCGACGGCCACGTCGGCATGCGCGCGCTGGAACGCGCCCACGGCCTCGGGCAGCCCGCCCGCGATGCCGGCCCAGACGCTGCCCACGTTCAGGCGCGGCACGCGCCCGGCGGCCACGGCGTTCATCTCGCGCCCGGTGCGCGAGACGTCGCCCAGCACGTTGACCGCCAGCCGCTTGAGCAGGTGCCCCGCGGGCGTGAGCTGCACCTTGCGCCCGCGCACCACGAGCGGCGTGCCGGCCACGCTCTCCAGTTCGGCCAGCCAGTGCGACATGGCCGACTGCGTCATGTGCAGGTGCGCGGCGGCCTGCGTGAGCGTGCCGGCCTCGTCGAGCACGAGGAAGGATTCGAGGTGGCGGATCTTCAGCCGCCGCGCCCAGGAGATGCCCGCGCCGTTTTCAATCATGAGTAAACCTTCATGGAAGCATTTTGCCTTTTCACTAGGCGCGGCGGGGCAGCGTCATGACAATGAAACACGTTCCCCTCCCTTCTTCAGCCAGAGAGAAAGCCCGTGTCCAAAGCCATCCGCACCGTTTCCCAGTTCCTCGCCGCGGCGGCCATCGCCGCAACGGCCGCCGCCGCGCACGCGCAGGGCGCGTACCCCGAGCGCCCCATCCGCCTCGTGGTCTCGCAGGCGCCCGGCGGCAGCAGCGACACCATCGCGCGCCTGTGGGCCGAGCACGCGGGCAAGGCCCTCGGCGGCACCATCGTGGTGGAGAACAAGCCCGGCGGCGGCGGCATCATCGCCGCGCAGAACGCGCTGAACCAGCCTGCCGACGGCTACACGCTGCTCTACGGCAGCGTGTCGCTGATGGTGCTCAACCGCTTCACCTACAAGCCGCTGCCCTACGACCCCGAGAAGGACTTCACGGGCGTGGCCATGCTGACCACGGTGCCCTTCGTGCTCTCGACCAACCCGGCCACGGGCATCAAGACCCTCAAGCAGCTGACCGAGCGCGCCAAGGCCGCGCCAGGCAAGCTCAACTTCGCCTCGGCGGGCCTGGGCAATTCCACGCACCTGGCGGTGGAGCTGCTGTCCAGCACGCTGGGCATCTCGATGACGCACATCCCCTACAAGGGCGAGGCCGACGGCGTCATGGCCACCATCGGCGGGCAGGTGGAAGTGATGGCACCCGTCTACGGCACGGCGCTGCCGCACATCAAGAGCGGCAAGCTCAACGCGCTGGCCGTGCTCTCGCCCCAGCGCACGCCCGAGTTGCCCGACGTGCCCACCGCCAGCGAGCTGGGCGTGAAGGGCTTCGACAACATGGGCTGGAGCGGCATCGTGGCGCGCGCGGGCACGCCCGCGGCCATCGTCGACAAGCTCAACAAGGCCACCGAGGCTTTCCACAAGAGCCCCGAAGTGCAGGCCAAGCTGCGCACCATGGGCGTGATGCCGGTCTCGGGCCCCGCGTCGCTGGTCATGGAAACCACGGCGCGCGACACCAAGGCCTGGGGCCCGACGCTGGAAAAGCTCGACCTGAGCAGCAAGTGAGCCCGCACGCCATGAAGAAAGAAGCCATGGTGGTCTGCCCGCAGCCCGAAGCGGCCGAGTCGGGCATCGACATCCTGCGTGCGGGCGGCAACGCGGTGGACGCCGCCGTGGCCACCGCGCTCGCGCAGACGGTGGTGGATCCGCTGATGTGCGGCATCGCGGGCTTCGGCACCGCGGCCGTCTACCTGCCCGGCGCGGGCGTGCACGAATACTTCGACTTCCACTCGCCCGCGCCGCTGGCCGCGCGCGAGGACATGTGGCAAGACCTGCTCGAAGGCGAGACGCCCGACGGCTTCGGCTTCATCCTCAAGGGCCGCGTGAACGACATCGGCCCGCAGTCCATCGCCACGCCCGCCACGCTCAAGGGGCTGGAGGCCATGCACCAGGCCCACGGCCGCCTGCCGTGGAAGCAGGTGGTGGAGCCGGCAATCCGCTGGGCGCAGGACGGTTTCTTCGTGCGCCCCGGCATGCACTCCTTCTGGATCGACGAGCCCACCTCGGGCCGCGTCGGCAACCTGGAGCGCCTGCAGTACAGCGAGGAGGGCCGCGCGCTCTACTGCCGCCCGGACGGCCGCCCGAAGGCTATCGGCACGCCGCTGCGCAACGAAGGCATGGCGCGCGTGCTACGCCGGATCGCCGAAGAGGGCTCGCACCCCTTCTACCAGGGCGACCTGGCGCGCGAGATGGTGGCGCACCTGCAGTCGCTGGGCGCGCTCGTCACGCTCGACGATCTGGCGCGCTACGAGGTGCGGCGCAACGCCCCGCTCGTGGGCAGCTACCGCGACCGCACCATCACCACCAACCAGCCCCCGGGTGGCGGTGCGATGCTGCTGGAGATGCTCAACATTCTGGAGAACTTCGATCTGGGCGCGATGGAGCACAACAGCCCCGAGTACCTGCGCATCGTCTGCGAGGCGATGAAGAAGGCCACGTCGGACAAGGACCGCCACATCGGCGACCCGCGCTTCTTCGACGTGCCGCTCGGCCAGCTCCTGTCGAAGGACCTGGCCCGCGAGGCCGCCGCGCAGATCCGCGCGGGCCAGCGCTTCAGCGTGGAGCGCGTGAATCCCGGCGCGCCCGTGCCGCGCGACACCACGCACCTCGCCGTGGTGGATGGGGATGGCAATTGCGTTTCGCTGACCCACTCGCTCGCCATGCCCTCGGGCGTCATCACGCCGGGCATGGGCTTTCTCTACAACGGCTGCATGGGCGTGTTCGACCCGCGCCCGGGCCGCGCAGGCAGCATCCGGCCGGGCAAGAGCCGCTTCACCGCCTCCTGCCCCACGATCACGTTCAAGGACGGCCGGCTCGACGTAGTGCTGGGCGCACCCGGCGGCACGCAGATCGCCATGGGCGTGCTGCAGGCGCTGCTCAACGTGATCGACCACGGCATGGAGATGCAGGCCGCTGTGAGCGCGCCGCGCTTCTCGTCCACCAGCAACGCCATCGACGTGTGCAACCGCATCCCGCGCCACACCACACGCGCGCTGGAAACCCAGGGCTACAAGGTCAACCGCAACCCGTACAACTACACCATCGCCTGGGTGCATGGCGTGCAGGTGCAGGCCGACGGACTGCACGGCGGCGCCGACCCGGGGCGCGACGGGGTGGCCTACAGGCTGCGCCTGGACTGACGCGGGCCGCCGCTCAGTCGAGCGGCCCCGGCAGCGTTGCATCGGGCACCGGCCCGGCGGGTGCGGGTGCGGGTGCGCCCTGCCCGATGCCGCGCCACCAGGGCTGCGCACGCGGGCCGTGCGACGGTTCCACGGGCTCGCCCAGGCGCGGCATCAGCAGCTGCGCGCCGTGCCCGGGCGCGAGCTGCAGCAGCGTCTCGGCCGGCTCATCCCAGTCGTGCACCGCGAGGCTGAACGTACCCCAGTGCACCGGCAGGAAAGCGCCGCCGCCCAGCAGATCCAGCGCCTTGAGCGCGTTGGCGGGGCCCAGGTGGATGTCGCCCCAGGTCGGGTGGAAGGCGCCCACCTCCAGCATCACCAGGTCGAACGGGCCGAAGCGTTCGCGGATCGCGGCGTATTCGGTGGTCAGGCCCGTGTCGCCGCTGAAGAACACGCGGTGGCGCGGCGTCTCGATGACCAGCGACGCCCACAGCGTGGCGTTGCGATCCTTGAAGCCCCGGCCCGAGAAATGCTGCGACGGCGCCGCGTGCACCGTGAGATCGGCCTGCGGCAGGTTGTAGCTCTGCCACCAGTCCAGCTCGGTGATGCGCGCGGCGGGCACGCCCCAGGCTTCCAGATGCGCGCCCACGCCCAGCGGGGTGACGAAGGGCACGTTCTGCTTCGCCAGCGCGCGGATCGTGGGGTAGTCCAGGTGGTCGTAGTGGTCGTGCGAGACCAGCACCAGGTCCACCGGCGGCATGGCGGCCAGCCGCACGGGCACGGGCTGGAAGCGCTTGGGCCCCATGAACCGCGAGGGCGATGCGCGCGGGCCCCACACGGGGTCGGTGAGCACGCGCAGGCCGTCGATCTCAATGAGCACCGTGGAATGCCCGAGCCAGGTGGCCCGCAGGCCCGAGCCCGGTGCGCGGCGCCAGGTGTCCAGCGGGTCCATCGAAGGGAGCGGTGCGCCCGGCAGGCGCCTGCCGCCGGGCAGGAGGATGTCGCGCAGCGCGGGGCGCGGCGCCTGCCGGTCGCGCAGGCCGGGCAGGACGGGGTGGATGTTGCGGAACACGCCGTCCGCCCACAGCGGCGAATCCTGCATGCGCTCCAGGCGCAGGCCCGTGGCGCGCTGGCCGAAGGTTTTCATGCGGACGATGCTAGCGCGCCCGCAATGTCCACAGCGCCGCCCCCACGATCAGCGCGCCGCCCGCCCACGCCCCGGCGCTGAGGCGCTCGCCCAGCCAGGCCACGGCGAAAAGCGCGCCCCAGGCGGGCTCCGTGCCCGTGAGCAGCCCCACGCGGCTGGGCGCGCTGTGCTTGAGCGCCCAGTTCTGCGCGAAGAAGGCGAACACCGTGCAGCCCAGCACGAGGTAGAGGCTGGCGGCCCAGAAGGTGCCCTCGCGCGGCAGCGGCGGCAGGCCGCCGAGCGCCAGCGCCGCCAGCAGGCAGCCCGCACCCACCACGGCCGATTGCACGGCCGTGAGCAGCAGCATGGGCGCCTGCGCGTGGCGGCGCGCCAGCAGGCTGGTGGCGCACACGGTGACGGCGCGCAGCACGGCGGCGGCCAGCATCAGCGCATCGCCCAGGCCCCATTGCAGGCGCCAGCCGCCTGCGAGCAGCGCGGCGCCCAGCAGCGAGACGGCGGCGAAGCCGAACAGGCGCGCGGCGGGGCGCCGGCCCAGCAGCGCCCATTCGGCGAACGGCGTGAACACCACGCACAGGCTGATGAGGAAAGCCGCATTGCTGGCTTGCGTGTGCGCCACGCCGTAGGTCTCGCAGACGAAGATCGCCAGGAGCAGCCCTCCCAGCGGCAGCCCCGCGCGCCATGCATCGCGCCGCTGCGCGGGCGTGGCGCGCACGCAGGCCGGCGCCAGCAGCACGGCAGTGAGTAAAAAGCGCACGGCCAGGAAGCCCAGCACCGGGTAGAACGCCAGCGCACCCTTGGCCACGCCGTAGCTGGTGCCCCAGGCGATGGCGACGAGCAGCAGGGCGGCGTCGGACAGGCGCGGCAGCAGCGCAGGAGGGGCATGGGTGAGCGCGGTCATGCAGGCATCGTAGATTTGCGCCCTGCAATTGATAATCCAGACTGCTTACACAAGACCTGTTCCCTATGCGCACGAATGCAGTCCTCGACAGCCTGGCCGACATGGCCATCTTCGCGCGCGTGGTGGAGGCCGGCAGCTTCTCGGGCGCGGCCCGCGGGCTGGGCCTGACGCCCTCGGCGGTGAGCCGGCAGGTAGCGCGGCTGGAAGGGCTGCTGCGCGTGCGCCTGCTGGAGCGCACCACGCGCAAGCTGCGGCTCACCGAGGCCGGCCAGGCGGCCTTCGCGCGCTGCCAGGCGCTGGAAGCGTCCGCGCGCGAGGTGATGCAGTTGGCTGACCGGCACACGGCCGCGCCCAGCGGGCTCGTGCGCATGGCCGTGCCCAAGGCCTACGGGCGCCAGCGCATCCACCCGCTGGTCGCACCGTTCCTCGCCGCGCACCCGCAGGTGGACGTGCAGCTCGTCACCACCGACCGCGCGGTGGACCTGTTCGCCGAGGACATCGACCTGGCCGTGCGCATCACCGACGTACCGCCGCCCGGCCTGGCGGGCCGCCCGCTGGAGGCGGTGGAGCACCTCGTTTGCGCCAGCCCCGCCTACCTCGCGCGGCGCGGCACGCCCGCGCACCCGCAGGACCTGGCCGCGCATGACTGCATACCCCTGGGCGAGGGCCCGGGCGGGCTGCGCTGGCGCTTCGCGCGCGGCGCACAGCAGGTTGCGGTGGCGGTGCGCGGGCGCTACCGGGACAACCACAGCGAGAACCGGCGCGACGCGGCCCTGGCGGGCCTGGGCCTGGCGAGCCTGCCCGCCTTCACCGCGCAGGCGCAGATTGCCAGCGGCGCGCTGGTGCGCGTGCTGGCCGAATGGCGGCACGACACGGACTATTCGGGCACGGCATGGCTGCTGTACCCGCCGGGCCGCTTCCTGCCCGCGCGCATGCGGGCGTGGATCGACCACCTGGCAGAGAAGTTGGCTTAGCCGGGTACGCCTTCCCAGGCGGCGCGCTGCACGTCCAGCGGCAGCTCATGGGCCAGCGCCATGTGCTCGCGCTCGTGGTGGTGCTCCAGCACGTGGCGCAGCGCGTGCGCGCCGTCCAGCAGCGCCAGCACCGCGCGGCGGCGCTCCGTCTCGCCCTGCAGCGGCTGGCGCGCCGCCGCCTGCACGCGCTGCAGGTGCTCGTCGGCCAACAGGGCGATGCGCTCGTGCTCCAGCAGGTAGACGCGCGGCGCCCAGCGGGCGCCCTCGGGCACGTGGGGCAGCAGGCGGGTGTTCTCGATCTCGATGTGCTGGGCCAGTTCCTGGCGCCAGCGGCGCAGGTGCTCCAGCGCGGCGCCGAAATCCGCGCCCACGATGTCCAGCAGGTGGGCGTGCAGCAGCGCATCCAGCCGCTCGTGCTGGCGTTCGAAATAGGCGGGGGTTGCTCGTGGACATCGCGGGTCCGATTCTGCCACCCGCCCGCCTGGCGCCGATAGCTACTCATTTTGTAGCTGCTTGCGCTTGCCAGATAAGCGCTGAAGGCCGATTTGGCTGGTATCAATCCTCGACGGTATCGTGCGTGGCCGCGCTGCCGCGCCGCCAGTAGCCCGAGGCCTTCACCCACTTGGGATGCACGCCGCGCTCGCCCACGAGGTGCGCACGCAGCGCCTTGGCGACGCCGGTTTCGCAGGCGACCCAGGCGTGCACGTCGCCCGCGGGCAGCGCCTGCGCGCGCAGCGCGGCCAGCAGCGGCCCCGCATCGCCCGGCGCGGCGCCGCTGCGGTGCACCCAGTGGATGCGCGCATCGGCCGCCGTGGGCAGGGGCTGCTCGTCGGCCGGGCCGTCCGCCTCGATGAGCGCGAGCGCGGGTGTGCCCGCCGGCAGCTCGCCCAGGCGGCGCGCGATGGCGGGCAGGGCCGTTTCGTCGCCGACGAGCACGTAACCGTCGAACGCCAGCGGCACCAGCAGCGAGCCGCGCGGCCCGCCCACGCCGATGCGCTGGCCCGGCGCGGCCTGCAGCGCCCAGGCGGTGGCGGGGCCGGCGTCGTGCAGCGCGAAGTCGATGGCCAGCGTGCGCGCGGCCGCGTCGTGGTGGCGCGGCGTGTAGTCGCGCATGGGCGGGCGCGGCGCGTCCGGGTCCGGCTGGCCCTGCGTGCCGAAGTCCGGCAACTGCAGCGCACCCGTGGCGGGATCGGGCAGGATGAGCTTCACGTGGTCGTCGAAGCCGGGGCTGTGGAAGCCCTCCAGTTCGTCACTCTCGAGAGTGACGCGCACGCAATGCGGCGTGATGCGCTCGGCGCGCTGCACGGTGAGCGTGCGCAGGCGCAACTCGTGGCGCACGCGCTGCAGGGCACGGGCGGCCATCCGTTCGTCGGTGGTGTTCATGGTTGTCCTTTCTTTCAGAGGCGTTCTATGTGCCGGGCCGCGGCGTCGAGCACGTCGGCGATGGCATGGGCCTGGGCGTCGCCCATCGGCTCGCGGGCCAGGCGCATGTGCAGCGCCTGGCGCAGGTTGTGCACGGCACGCTCCACGGGCGCAGGGCGCGCGCCGTGGGCATGCACGGCGGCGCCGCTGTCCATGCGGGCCAGCAGTTCGTCCACCTCGGCGCGGTGGGCCTGCAGGTGCTCCAGCCCGGCGGCGGTGATGGTGTGCCGCTTGCGCCCGCCCTCGCCGGCGGTCACGGTGACGTGGCCCATCTCCTCCAGCAGCGTGAGCGTGGGGTAGACCACGCCGGGGCTGGGGCTGTAGCTGCCGCCCAGCCGCTCTTCGATGGCCTTGATGAGTTCGTAACCGTGGCGCGGCTTGTCGGCGATGAGCTGCAGCAGCACGAGGCGCAGCCCGCCGTGGCCGAACACGCGCCCGCCGCGCCGCGTGGCCGGATGGCCGGTGCGCAGGTCGAGAAATTCAGGGTCTTTCATGGCATTCATTTCGATATATCTTTTTATTTACGATATATCTAAATTGCCGCTGGCGGCGGGCATCCGCCCAAAGCCCCCATGGGCGCCGTGGTTGCTACCCCGCCGCCGCCAGCCCCGCCGCATGTCCACGCGTAAACGCCTCCTCGAACACCGAATAGCCCGACCAGTCGGCATGCGCAAACAGCAGGCGCTGGGTGCCAGGCGTGGGCAGCAGCGGCACACGCTCTCCATTCGATAGCTGCCAGCGCTTGTCAGGCAAGCGCTGGAGGCCGATTTGGCTCAAGAACCCGAGCGTGCCCGGCACGGGGATGGCCATGGCGTGGCCGTAGCGCGTGATCTCCATGCGCGTGGCGCGGCCGGCCACGTCGGGGTGGGGCACGGCCAGCGCGGCCAGGATGGCGTCGCGCCAGTGCGTCCAGGGCCGCTCGGCCAGCGCCTGGCGGGCCTGCGGCACGTCGCCCAGCGCCTGGTAGTAGGTGAGCACGGTGGGCCCGGCGAGCAGCGCGCCGGGGTCCAGCCGCTGGTGGCCCGCATCTACATAGCCCAGGCCGCCGGGGGTGGGGTCCGCGTAGAGCACGTTGTCCCACGCGGGGGCCGCGCCCTCGCGGTCTGCCAGGGGCGCGCCGATGTGGAGGTTGGCCACCAGCCAGGGCGCCCACTGCAGGCGGCGCGCAGCCTCGTGCACGAAGGCGGGCGCGGGTTGCACCACGCGCGCGGCGATGAACGCGGGCAGCGCCACGATGCAGCGCGCGGCCTGCCAGCGCACCACGCGGCCGTTCGCATGGTCGAAGGCGTCCACCTCCACGCCGTGGCGTGTCTCGGCGATGCGCAGCACGCTGGTGCCGGTGCGCAGGCGGCCCGCGAGCGGCGCGGCCAGGCGCCGGGCAAGCCAGCCGTTGCCCTCGGGCCAGGTGAGCACGGCCTCGCGCTCCTCGCTCCCCGGCGCCTCGCCCGGCGCGTGGAAGCCGTGGCGGCTCGCAAAGTAGTGGATCCCCGCCCAGGCCGAGACGCGCGCCGTGCCCGCGCCGTAATCGTCGCGGCAGCAGTAGTCCAGGTACCAGCGCAGGTGTGCATCATCCAGGCCCTCGCGCGCCAGCCAGGCATCGAAATCGATAGCATCCAGCGCTTGGTGGACGGGCGCTGCAGGCCGGTCTGGCACCCAACTTTTGAGTACCGGCATGGTGAAGGGCGCTGCGCGCGACAGCGCGGCCACGCGCGCGGCGAAGCGCCGGTACTGCGCCAGCGTGGCCTCGCCCACGCCCTGCACGGGCAGCAGCCCCTCCTGCCAGTGGCCCTGGAAATACAGCCGCTCCTGCGGGCTGTGGCACAGGTGGCGCCCGTCGTCGCCCCCGTACTGCCAGCGCCCGGCCACGCGCTGGCGCAGCCCCAGTTCCTCCAGCAGGTCCTGCACCTCGCTGGCCTGCTCGCCAGGCACGGGCAGGTAGTGCGCGCCCAGCGGGCAGGCGACGCCCCGCACGCTGCCGGCGCGGCTGTTGCCGCCGGGCGCGTCCTCCAGCTCCAGGAGCTGGAAGTCCTCCACACCGGCCAGACGCAGCGCCCGCGCCGCGGCCAGGCCGGCCACGCCGCCACCGGCAATCACCACCTGCGTGCGGCGTATGACATCGGGCGCCGGCAGAGTGCCTGCGCGCAGTCGCTCACGCAGGGCATGGCCGCGTTCGATGTGGATGCCGGTAAAGCCGCCATCGAGGGCATGCCTCGTCGGAGCACAGGCCGCAAGCCCCAGGGATGCCAGCAGAAAACCGCGCCGCTGCATGGGCCGCTCAGGAAAAGAAAGGGCAGACGGCAGGCCGTTCCTCAGAACTGCTGCACATCGTTGAGTTCATATGCATTGGGCTTGCCATTTCCTCGCTCGGAAATCAGGCGCCCGATATGTTGGCATACGACCAGATCGAAGAATGCCGTGCCATGGCCCGCCGCCATGAACCGTCTAGCGAATGCCTGTTCGAAGTGGCCTCCGCCCTCGTCGAACTCCCCCAGCGCGAGCAGTTTGCGCGCATCCATCACCGAAGGTTGCAGCGAGAAGTGCGGCCACCACATGTTGCTGCGCGCGCCTTGCGGCTGGCGCGCAAAAAACGCAGCCTGTCCCTCGGATGGCACATGCTCGTGCAGCACGTAGCGCCGACCCGTGGCCAGGTGCCGACGCAGCAGGCCCCCCGCCAGTGCGCGGTCCGGCAGGGTCTCGGCATAGTTGCGATTGAAAACCACCTGGGCCAAGCCAGGTTCGGCCTGCAAAATGCCAACAGCCCGGCCCACATAAGGCAAGGCGGCCAGGAACTCCCAATCGTCTTCCAGATGCAGCCAGTACGAAGTGTGCACTTCGGTGCGCAGCAGGTTCATGCTGCGCGCGTGGCCCTTGTCCTGCGGATCTTTGAGGATGAAATCGAAGAACGGATAGCGCTGCCGCATGCGCTCACGGTCGCTTTCGCTGGAGTTGTCGTCCACGCACACGAAGCGCCGTATGCGGTGCAGGTCTTCGCAGCAGTTCAGGAACGAGTTCACCGTGCGCTCGAACAGGTCGAGCCGCTTGCAGGTGGTGATGGTGAGCGTGGTGTCGCCCTCGCCCGTACCCTTGCGTTCCAGCAGCCGCTGGACGACGGCCTGCGGGTACTGTGCGGTGTGCGCGGCCATCGCCGGTGCAGCGAAATCACGGTTGGCCTCCACACGCGGACGCTCGGACTCGGGCAGCAAGTCGTCGTCCAGCAGTTGCATGCACAGACGAAAGCTCTCCAACGGCTGGCCCAGCCAGTAGGCGGCGATGGCCGATTCGTCCACGGCGCCCCAGCGGTACATGCCTTCGTCCATGAAGAGGATGTCCGCCGGCCGGGGCAGGCCCAGGGCCGCGCGGGCGTACAGCTGGGCCATGGCCCACTGCTGGCGCCGCCCATGCCAGCGGGCCAGGGCCACCAGCGGCTCGGCGCGCGCGGGCCGGTGCTGGTAGGCGGCCAGGTAGGCGCCGCGCACCTCGGTGTCAGGCCGCTGCAGCCCGTCGGCCAGCACCGCCGCCTGGTACAGCGCGAACCACACCTCCTCGTCCCACCCGCCCATGCGCGCACGCGACAGATAGGCTTGGCGCGCCTTCTCCGGCTCGCCCGCGTCGCGCCAGCTTTGGGCCAGGTAGAAGGCCGTGCGCGCGTTGCCGGGCTCGTCGCGCAGGGCCTGCTCCAGCAGCGCGGCGTCCTTGCGGAAGGTCAGCGGGTCGCGGCTGCGCGCGCCCTCGTGGCGGCGCTCCACCCAGGGGCCGTCCAGCGGCGCCAGGTGGTGGGGCACGTCGGTGGTCAGGTATTCATGCACCACGCCCACCCAGCGCCAGGGCAGCGCGGCGGACACCAGCAGGCACTGCCGGTAGCGCGTGCCGTCGCTGTCCAGCTGCAGCGTATAGGCCGGGGCCTGCAACGGCGGCCAGGCCCAGCCCGGCGGCGCGTGGAAGATGTTGTCCGCGTCCATCACCAGCACGTAGCCGCCGCCCTGCGCGCGGGCCAGGTCCAGCGCCTCGCTGCGGTTGTGGCCGAAGTCGCGCCAAGGGCGTTCGTGCAGCGCGCCGGGCACGTCCGCCATGCAGCGGCGGATGATGTCCTGCGTGCCGTCGGTGGAGCCGGTGTCCACGATGGCCCAGTGGGTGACGAAGGGCTTGACCGAGGCGAGGCAGCGTTCGATAACGCCCGCCTCGTCCTTGACGATCATGTTCAGGCAGATCACGGCGCGAGGCGCTCTCACGCTGGCGGCGCGGCGGCGCTGCTGAAAGCGGGCCTATTGGGCGCAGATCGCATGCGCCGCGATCTTCTCCGTCGTCCTGGGAAAAGTGCTATCCAGCCACGCGACGCACCGGTAGGTCGTTGTATTGACCGGATAGTGGTCGTACCAGAAGACGCCGGCGGATTTATTCGTGGAAGAGCAGCCGCCGCTGATCAGCTTACTGCCCCCCGTGCACACCGCATCCAGTTCCAGGTCCGTCTCCAACGCAACGGAACTGTTGGTTTCCGTTTTCTGGAAAGTGATCGTTCCCAGGCTGCCTATCGGTCCGGTGGGGCCCGTCGGCCCGGTCGGCCCCGTGGGTCCCGTCGGCCCGGTGGGGCCGGTCGGTCCGGTCATTCCCGTGGGGCCCGTCGCCCCTTGCATGCCGACGGCACCCGCATCGCCCTGCGCCCCTTGCGGCCCGGTGGGGCCTGTGGGCCCGGCGTCTCCCGTCGCGCCGGTGGGCCCCAGCAGGCTGACGCCGGAGCCTGGCCACGCGCCCGACGCCTTGGGGCCGTACACGGACTTGGCATTGCTGTCGAAGTAGAAGTCGCCGTCCTGGCCCGTGGCGTTGTCCGGCGCGCCCGCGCCCGCCAGCATGCCCGCGCCCTGCGGGCCTGTCGGCCCGGTGGGGCCGGTAGGGCCGGTCAAGCCCGTGGGCCCGACCATCCCGGTGGGGCCCTGGATGCCTGGTGTGCCCTGCAACCCCTGGGTGCCTTGCACGCCCTGCGGCCCCGTGGGGCCGATGGGGCCGGTCGCCCCGCTGGGGCCGGTGGCGCCGGTCACGCCCAGCGCGCCTGCGCTGCAGGGGCCCAACTGGCCACTGGGGCCGTCGAAGCAGGTGGCCGTGCCCTGCTGCGTGGCGCCGCCCAGGCCGGGGATGAAGACCACGCCGTTGCCGTCAACGCGCAGGCGGTTGGCGCTGTCGCCGGGGTCGCGCACCGCAAAGCCGCCGCCGGGAGGAGGCACGACGGTCACATCTGCCGCCATAGCGCCGTGCGACAAGACGCCCAGACACAAGGCCATGAACAGGCGGGAAGGTGCGGGAGGATTGCGAGTCATGGAAAGTGCTCGGTTGGTAAATTGGGATGACTGGCTTTCAGACCCGACCGTGCCGTCGCCTGAAGGTGGCTGCCGCTGCCAAGGCCAGGAGCGCTGCTGCAAGGGCGCGGCCGGCCTCGGAGAGTGTTGGCACGGCGACGGCGGCGGCGCCTATCTGTACGTTGGCGTTCACGTTGGCGTTGCTGCGCACTACCTGAGCGCCGGGCCCCAAGTTGAGCACGGCGGTGCCACCGCCCGAGGACGCCAGCTGGATGGGCATGGCCGGCGTTCCCTGCAGCGTGAGCGTGCCGTTGACGGTGATGTGACTGCCCTGGGGCAGGACAAAGCTGCGCCCGTTCAGGCTCGACAGCGTGAGGTTGTTGAACACTGTCGTACCGGCAAGGGCAATAGGGCCGGAGGCGCAGGCATCGTCGAAGATCACGGTTCCCGTGCCCGCAGCGAAGGTGCCGTTGTTGACCCAGTCGCCGCTGACGGTGACGGTGCCAGCACCTGCGGCCAAGGTGCCGCCGGGTTCGATCTGCACGCCCGCCGCTCGCTGCACCTGGCTGGCCTCCAGGCTGACTGCGCCCGAGACCTCGAGGCCGGTACACGCCATGCCCATCACGCTGCCTGTCGGGAAGTGCAGCCCCGCATCCGGGGGTACCGTCACCTGGGCGAAAGCCATTGCGGCGGGCATTGCCGCCAGGACCGCCATGGCAAACGTTCTTGTTGTGTACATGCAACGCATTGTGAATCCCTGTGAGGATTCGTTCATTCTATGACCAGCAGGCTTGCATAGATAAAAAAATGTGTCAGTCCGGCCATTGCTCCTTGATGGCGACGAGCGCAGGCAACTGTGCGATGAAGACCTCGACCATGGCCGGGTCGAAGTGCCGGCCGGACTGCGCGCGCAGGTGCTCCACGGTGGCCTCGGTGGTCCAGGGCTCCTTGTAGGGGCGGCGCGCGGTGAGAGCGTCGAACACGTCGGCCAGGGCCACGATGCGCGCCTCCACGGGGATGGCCTCGCCCGCCAGGCCGTGCGGGTAGCCGCTGCCGTCCCATTTCTCGTGGTGCGCCAGGGCGATGGTGTGGGCCATGCGCAGCACGCCGCCGGGGTGCTGGCCGATGATCTCGGCACCGATCTCGGGGTGGCGGCGCATCACGTCCCATTCCTCGGGCGTGAGCTTGCCGGGCTTGCGCAGGATGGCGTCGGGGATGCCGATCTTGCCCACGTCGTGCATGGGCGCGGCGTTGAGCAGGTCTTCCGCCCATTCCGGCGCATGGCCCAGGGCGAGGGCCAGCGCCTGGGCGAAGTGGCTCATGCGGATGACGTGCATGCCCGTTTCGTTGTCCTTGTATTCGGCGGCGCGGCCCAGGCGCTGCACGATCTGCAGGCGCGTGGCGCGCAGCTCCTCGGTGCGCACCAGCGACAGGTGGGTGCGCACGCGCGCACGCACGATGGGGGCGCTGACGGGCTTGGTGATGTAGTCCACGGCGCCGGCGTCGAAGCCGCGCGTCTCGTCGGCCGTGTCGGTGAGCGCGGTGACGAAGATCACGGGGATGGCGGCGGTGGCGCCGTCGGCCTTGAGCGCGGCGCACAGGGCGTAGCCGTCCATGCCGGGCATCATCACGTCGAGCAGGATGAGCTGGGGCTGCTGCTGGCGGGCGATCTGCAGGGCGCGCGCGCCGTCGGTGGCGAAGAGCAGGCGGTAGTCGTCCTGCAGCACGTGGCGCAGCACCTGCAGGTTGGTGGGCTCGTCGTCGACGAGCAGCAGGCGGGGGCGGTGGTCCTGGGTGGGCATGTCACTCGGTCTGGTGGCGCAGGGTGTGCAAGCGCTGCACGGCGTCGTCGAAGTCGAAGCGGTCCAGCGCCTCGCGCAGAGCGTCCAGGCTGGTGGCGCTCAGGTGCCGCTCCAGCGCGGCCAGGGGCTCGGCCGGCAGCTCGCCCGCGGCCAGGGCGTCGGCCAGCGCGTCGATGGCGGCGCGCAGGTCGGCGCGCTCCTGCGCGCCCAGCGTGCGGGGCGCGGCGGGGGCCGGCGCGGCATCGGGTGCGTCCAGGCTGTTCAGCGCCTCGGCCACGCCGGCCAGCGCGCAGTCCAGTGCCTCGACCAGCGCAGGCCATGCGGCGGTTTCGTGCGCGCGTGCGGCGGCTTCGAGCCGCGCGGCCTGCGCCTGCAGCGCGGCCAGCGCCAGGTTGGCGGCGGCACCGTGCAGGCGGTGGGCCGCGGCAGCCACGGCCCGCGCGTCGGTGCGCTGCACGGCGGCGCGCAGGGCGGCCACGGTGGCGGCGCCGTCCTGCAGATAGCGCTGGATGGCCTCGCGCAGGTAGCGCGCCTGCGTCCACAGGCGCACGCCGCGCTCCCAGTCGATGGCGGGCAGGCCCGGCACGGCGGCTGCGGGCGCTGCGGAGGGTTCGCCGCCGGCCAGGCCGATCACTCGCGCGATCTCGCCCGTCAGGCGCAGCGGCTCGATGGGCTTGCTGGCGAAGCCGTCCATGCCGGCGGCGCGTGCGTTGCGCCGGTCCTGCTCCAGCACGCTGGCCGAGAGGGCGACGATGGCGGTGGGCGTGCGCGCGTGCGCGCGCTCGAAGGCGCGCATGCGGCGCGTGGCCTCCAGGCCGTCCATGTCGGGCATCTGCAGGTCCATGAGCACCACGTCGAAGCGCTCGCTCTCGAAGGCCTGCACGGCCTCCTGCCCGCTTTCGGCCAGCGTGACCTTGTGGCCGCCGCGCTGCAGGGTGAGCTGCAGCAGCTCCAGGTTGGCGGGCACGTCGTCGGCCGCCAGCACGCGCAGCGGCGGCAGGGCCAGGCGCGGGCGGCCGGGCGCGCTGGCGGCGTGGGCGGGCGCCTCGGCCACGCGCAGGGGCAGGCGCACGCTGAAGGTGCTGCCCTCGCCCACGCGGCTGTGCACGCCGATGCCTCCCTGCATCAGCTCGGCGAGCTGGCGCGCGATGGTGGTGCCCAGGCCGGTGCCGCCGTAGCGGCGGGTGGTGGAGGCGTCGGCCTGCGAGAAGGGGTCGAAGATGCGCTGCAGGCCGGCCTCGCCGATGCCGATGCCGGTGTCCACCACGTCGAGCACCAGCGCGCCGTCGCCGCCGGCCACGCGCAGCGTCACCCCGCCCTCGTGCGTGAACTTGATCGCGTTGCCGATGAGGTTGAGCAGGATCTGCTGGATGCGGAAGGCGTCGCCGCGCCAGAACTCGGGCACGCACGCGGGGTAGTCCAGCACCAGGTCCAGGCCCTTCTTGGCGGCGCTGATGCGCAGCGAAGCCAGGATCTGGTCGCACAGCTCATGCAGGCTGAAGGTTTCGATCTCCAGCTCCACGGCACCCTTTTCCAGCTTGGCCGTGTCCAGGATGTCGTTGAGTAGCCGCAGCATGGAGCGCGCGGCGTGGTGCACGGTGCCCAGGTGGCGGCGCTGGGTGCTTTCCAGCGGGGTGTCGAGCAGCGCCTCGGTGAAGCCGATGATGGCGTTCATGGGCGTGCGGATTTCGTGGCTCATGTTGGCCAGGAAGGTGCTGCGCGCCGCGGCGGCGGCCTCGGCGCGCTCCTTGGCGGTGCGCAGATCCTGTTCCATGGCGCGGCGCCCGCTCAGGTCGGTGGCGAACATGATGACCTTGAAGACCTGGCCCTCGGCGTCGAAGATGGGGTTGTAGGTGGCGTGGATCCACACCGGCCGCCCGTCCTTGCCGAAGCTCTCGAATTCGCCGGCCTCGAATTCGCCCTGCGCCAGCCGCTGCCAGAAGGCGCCGTATTCGCCGCCCTGCGCGAACGCGGGCGCGCAGAACATGGCGTGGGGCTGGCCGATGACCTCGTCGAGCGTGTAGCCCATGAGCGCGAGGAAGTTGGGGTTGGCCGCGATGACGTGGCCGCGCAGGTCGAATTCCGCCGACGCCTGCGAGCGGTCGATGGCCTGCACCGTGCCCACGAACTCGGCGTTGCGGGACTTCGGCTCGGTCACGTCGAGGATCACGCCGTCGATCCAGCGCATCGCGCCCTGCGCGTCGGCCACGCCCCGGCCGTTCTCCGACATCCAGCGCGTGCGCCCGTCGCGGGTCTTGATGCGGTATTCGATGTGGTAGGGCATGGCCATGCGCAGCGCGTATTCCACCTCGGGCGCGATGCGCAGTGCATCCTCCGCGTGGATGAGGTGGCCGAAATACACGCGCTCCTGCACAAAGTCCTCGGCGCTCCAGCCGGTCAGGGACTGCACGGCGTCGCTGATGAAGACCATGGGCCAGTCGCCCTCGTTGCGGCAGCGGAAGGCCACGCCGGGCAGGTTGCCCATCAGGGAGCGCAGCTGCTCCTCGCCGCGCGCGCGCTCGCGCTCCAGCGCCTTGCGCTCGGACAGGTCGACCAGGAAGCCCACGAACAGCGGATCGCCCGGCTGGTCCACCCGGCCCACGGCCAGCCGCATGGGCAGCAGCGTGCCGTCCTTGCGCAGCGCCTCGATCTCGCGCCCGGCGCCGATGATGGAGGAGTAGCCCGTCTCCACGTGCCGGCGCAGGTAGCCGTCGTGCGCTTCGCGGTGCGGCGAGGGCATGAGCATGTGCACGTTGCGGCCGATCACTTCGCCGGCGCTCCAGCCCAACAGCCGCTCGGCCGCGTGGTTGAACAGGCGCACGGTGCCCTGCGCGTCGATGATGACGATGCCGTCCACCGCCGTGTCGACCAGCGCGCTCAGCCGCGACGCGTTGGCGCGCGCCTCGCGCAGCAGCTGGCGAAAGCGCAGGTGCACGTTCACCCCGGTAATGGACAGCCCCGTCGCCAGCGCCGCCACGGCGATGGCCAGCGCCAGGTAGTGCGACGGCGCGCCCTGCCCCGCCGGGCCGACGGCCTCGCCCACGACGCGCAGCGCGGCCATGCTGATGTAGTGCATGCCCGCGATGGCCAGGCCCATGACCACGCCGCCCAGCATGTTGGCGACGCGCGGGGACAAGCCGGCCACGCGCCCCAGGCGGAAGCGCACCCACAGCGCCGCGGTGGCCATGCCCACCGCGTAGGCGATGGAGGCCGCGAAGCCCGCCACGTCGTAGCGCATGAGCGGCGCGAACTCCGAAGCCGCCATGCCCGCGTAGTGCATGAGCCCGATGCCCGCGCCCACCAGCGCGCCACCGAGCAGCAGCGAGCGCGCGCCGACCTGCTGGCGCGCCAGCACCGCCAGCGCCACCCAGGAGGCGAGCACGCTGGGCAGCACCGACAGCGCCGTGATCCACAGGTCGAAATGCCCCGAGGCGCACAGGTCGAAGGCCAGCATGCCCACGAAGTGCATGGCCCAGATGCCGCCGCCCAGCGCCACCGCGCCCGAGGCGATGGCCATTCGGCGGCTCGCGGCGTCCGGCGCGCGCAGTGCCAGGCCCGCCAGGTGCAGCGCCATCACCGACGACGCGATCGCCAGCGCCACCGACAGGAGCACCAGCCGGGCATCGTGGTGCATGGCAACGCCATATGCGTCCCGCGCCACGCCGACGACGAAGAATTTCTCGAGCATTTCGCGGGCGGATGTAAGCAAAGGTGTTTCATTGTGCCGGAGCGCGGCCCCCCGCGCTGCCGGGTTTCAGCGGCCTGTGCGGCCCCACTCCTGCTCGTAGGTGTGCACCAGCACCTGGTTGGACAGGCGGTTGACCTCGGCGTCCACGCGCGCCATGTCGGCGGGAAAGTGGAACAGCAGCGGCAGCGCCTCCAGCGACAGGAAGCGCAGCCCCGGCGGCAGCGCATCCGGCATGCGCCAGGGGCGGCGGCTGGCGATGACGAAGCCCCATTCGCCGAAGCTCGGCACATGGGCGTGGTAGGGCCGCGCCTGCAGGCCCACCGACTCGATGGTGGCCGCCACCGTCCAGAAGCTCTTGCGCGCGATCAGCGGCGAGGTGGTCTGGACCACCGCATAGCCGCTGGCCGCCAGGCGCTGGTCCAGCAGCGCGTAGAAGCTGTTGGTGAACAGCTTGCCAATGGCGAAGTTGGTCGGGTCCGGAAAGTCCACGATCACCACGTCGAAGGTATCGCTGCCCTGCTGCAGCCACTGGAAGGCGTCCTGGTTCACCACGCGGACCTTGGGCGAGGCCAGCGCATCGCCGTTGAGCCGGCGCAGCGTGGGGTGCTCGCCGAACAGGCGCGTCATGGCCGGGTCCAGTTCCACCAGCGTGACGGATTCCACCGCAGGGTAGCGCAGCACCTCGCGCACCGCCATGCCGTCGCCGCCGCCCAGCACCGCCACGCGCCTGGGCGCGCCGTGCGCGGCCATGGCGGGGTGCACCAGCGCTTCGTGGTAGCGGTACTCGTCGCTCTCTGCGAACTGCAGGTTGCCATTGAGGTAGAGGCGGTGGCCCAGGCGCCCGTGCGTGACCACGATGCGCTGGTAGGGCGAGGCCGTGCCCATCACGATGCGGTCCTGGTAGAACTTGTCCTCCGCGAAGCGGGTGATGTGCTCCGCGCCCGCCAGGCCCGCCGCCAGCGCCGCCAGCACTGCCGTACAGGCCAGCGCATGGGCGCGCAGGCGCCGCAGCTCGTGCCGGAACAGCCACAGCGCCCACACCGCCACCGCCGCGTTCAGGAAGCCGAACAGCAGCCCCGTGCGCACCAGCCCGAGCTGCGGCACCAGCAGCAGCGGGAACGCCAGCGACACGGCCAGCGCGCCCAGGTAGTCGAAGGTGAGCACCTGCGACACCAGCTCCTGCAGCCGCACGTTGCGCTTGAGGATGCGCATCACCAGCGGAATCTCCAGCCCCACCAGCGTGCCCACGAGCAGCACCATGCCGTAGAGCAGCACGCGGAAGGCGCCGGGCGCGTAGGCGTTTGCGATGAAAAGCGTCGCCGGCAGCGCTCCACCCACCAGCGCCACGAGCAATTCGATGCGCAGGAAATGCGCGGGCAGCTGCCGCTCGAAGTAGCGCGACAGCCACGAGCCCACGCCCATGGCGAAGAGGTAGGTGCCGATGATGGTGGAGAACTGCAGCACCGAGTCGCCCAGCAGGTACGACGCGAGCGCACCCGCCGCCAGCTCGTACAGCAGCCCGCAGGCCGCGATCACGAAGACGCTGGCGAGCAGGGCGACGTCGATGGGGCGGGGCGGGCTGTGCGCCGGGGCGGAGGCGGTTGGGGACGACACGGGCGCTATTGTGTAGCGGCGCCGTGCCGGCCATCGGCGGCCATCAGAACTGGTAGTTCGCGCTCACCAGCACGCTGCGCGGCGCACCGGGCATGGAGCTGGAGCGCCAGTACTCCTTGTCCAGCAGGTTGGAAATGGCGAGCGTGACCGTCCAGGGCGCGGCGCGCCAGCCCACCAGCGCGTCCCAGCGGGTGTAGCCAGGCACGCGGGCGGTATTGGCGGCGTTGCTGTAGCGCTCGCTGGTGTGCGTGACGCCGATCTCGCCATACCACGGGCCTTGCGGCGCGTAGCGCAGGAAGAGGTTGCCGTTGCGCTGGGCTGTGTTCACAAGGCGCTTGCCCACGTTGGCGGGCGCGCTGCGGTCCTCGGCCACCTTGGCGCTCATGAGGCCCACGCCGCCGCGCACGTACCACGATGGCGCCACGCGGCCCGCCAGGCTGAACTCGATGCCGCGCGAGCGTTCCTTGCCGCGCACGGCCCATTCCAGGGGAGAGTTCACGGCATCGGGCTGGTAGCGGATGTTGTAGTGCTCCAGCTGGTATGCCGCCAGCTGGGTGGACAGGCCGCCGTCCAGCCAGTCGCTCTTGACCCCGGCCTCGACCTGGCGCGAATAGCGCGGCTCGTCGTCCTGCGCGCCGCTCACGCCTAGCATGCCGCGCCCGCCGTAGGGCGAGTAGCTCTTGCTGTACGAGGTGTACACGCTGTGCTCGCGCACGGGCTGCCACACCAGGCCCACGCGCGGACTCACAGAACTGCCGCTGGCCGCGCGGGTGGCGCCGGTGAGCCGGTTCAGCGTGTCGAAGTCGTAGCTGTCGTAGCGCGCGCCCACCAGCAGCTTCCACTGCGGCGCGAGGTGCACGAAGTCCTGCACGTACAGCGCGCGCGACGCGGCTTCGTGCAGGTTGTTCTGGGTGGGGTCGGGCCGCTGCGCGGGGCGGGCGGGCCAGACGGGGTTGAACGGGTCGATGGTGGGGCCGGGCACGGTGCCGTACACCTGGGGCTGGCGCTCTTCCTCGCTGTGCTCCAGGCCGATGAGCAACTCGTGCCGCATGCCCGCCAGCTCTGCCCGGCCGGTCAGGTCCAGCGTGTGGGTGGTGGTCTTGTTGTTCGTGGCCTGCCAGGCGTAGTTCTGGCGCATCAGGCCGGGATAGGTGCAGGCGGCCCCCGCCACGGTGCGGCCCGCCGCGTTGCAATAGGTGCCGCCGAAGACGTGGTCGAAGTCCTGGCTGGCCTCGCGCTTGCTGGCCACCCAGCGCAGGCTCCAGGCCGGGTTGAAGTCGTAGCTCAGGTCCGAGCGCAGCACGCGCAGGCGGTCTTCCACATAGTCGTCGGGATGGGCGAAGCCCTGGCGGATGGAAATGCCCGCGGGCAGCTCGCCGTACACGGGGCCCCGGTCGGGGCGGCGCCAGACGTTGTCGTAGGTGTACTGGCCCGTCCAGCGCAGGCCGGTGCGCGTGTCCACGAGGATGCTGGGCGAGATCATCTCGTTCCTGTTGCGGATGCCGCTGCGGAAGCTGTGGGCCTGCTCGCGGTCGGCCGTCAGGCGCACGGCCACGTGGTTGTTCACGACCCGGTTGATGTCGATGGTGCCGCCGTAGTTGTCCCACGAGCCGGCGCGCAGCGTGACGCTGCTCTTGGCGTCGAAGCGTGCCTGCTTGCTCACGAGGTTGATGACGCCGCCGCCGCTGCCGCGCCCGTACAGCACCGCACCGGGGCCCTTCAGGATCTCGATGCGCTCCACGTTGGCCGTGCTGCGGCGCACCTGGCCCGATTCGCGCACGCCGTCACGGTAGATGTCGCCCGAATCGGCCTGGAAGCCGCGGATGTACACGCCCTCGCCGCGCATGTCGTAATTGGTGTTCACGCCCGGCACGCCGTCGAGCATGACCGACAGGTCGTTGATGCCGTAGCTCTTGTACTTGTTGACCTCCAGCGTGTCGATGGCCTGCGGAATGTCCTTGGGCGCCATGTAGGTCTTGGTGGCCGTGGTCACGCCCTCGGGACGCACGTCGTCGGCGTCGTACTGGTCGCCGGTCACCTGCACGGCGGGCAGCGTCTGCTGCTGGTGCTGGGCATCCTGCGCCAGCGCCCCGCCCTGCAGCAGCGCCAAGCAAGCCGCCGCGGCGCCCGCCGTGGCGCGGCGCTGGTGGCGGTAGGGTGTTTTCAGGGTTTCATGCAATGCCATGGTGCCGCTTCTCCTCTCGAAAGCGGCCGATTCTATGGCAAATGATAATTATTCCCATTCTCAAAGAGAGAATGCGGCATGCACGCAACAGCAGGCCGCGCAGCGGCTCAGCCGCCGTGGATCGCCGCCGCCACGATGATGCTGATGCCCAGGCACATGGCGGCCACGACCAGCGCCAGCGCGCGGTTCTGCTTCTCGACGATCTCGGCCCACAGGTCGGCGGGGGTGATCTTGTCGATGATAAGAAAGCACAGCCAGAAGACCACCACGCCGATCACGGCATAGAGGATGGAGCCGAGGAAGGCCGCGGGCCGGAGCCATTCAAAACCCATCATGGCGTTTACTCCTTGGAAAAAATCATTTGTGGCTGCCGCCCGAGGTGTAGCCGCCGTAGGAGCCGCCCGAGCTGCGGTAGCCGCTGCCCGAAGAGCCCGAACAGTTGCCCATGAGCACCAGCAGGACTAGCAGCACGAGGGCCACCAGGACGATGGTGCCGCAGCCGACGCGCGCATTGCCGATGACGGGCCCCGCATCCTGGCGGCGGAACAGCGCGGCCTGGCCTTCAAGCCGGAAGGCCAGGGCGACGGCGCTGCTGTCGATGCGCTGGCCGTGCGACCAGGTGACCTCGCCGCGCGCCTGCTCGCGCGAGAGGAGGCCCTTGCCGTCCACGGCGGCGAAGTCGCTGTTGTGCGTCTTCTGGCCGCGCACCACGGGCCAGTAGAACTCGCCGGCCACGTAGTTCGTTTCGGCCGTGTAGCTGTACTGCAGGCGGTACGTGCGGCCCAGGTAGATGGCCGCCTGCGCACCGTTCTGGTACTGCGGCGCGCCCGTGGCGGAGCGCACCAGGCTCCAGCCGTCGCTGGCGTCCACCAGGAAGAGGAAGCCGCGCGTGGCGTGGTAGAGCAGGTATTCGTCCCAGCCGAATTCCTCGTCGTCCCCCGGCTCGCGCCCCATGCGGTGCTGGAAGCCCACCACCTGCCACGGCACGCCCTCGAACCGGCCCACGCTCCCCAGCGGGATCAGCGGCTGGACAGGCTCGCGCTGCGCCGCGTGGCGCAGCTCGCCGCCCACGCCGGCGCTCAGGTCGATGAGGCTGTTGCATGCGGGGCAGGTGCAGCTCAGGGTGCTGTCCAGTTGCACCCGCACGGGCACGCCGCAGTTGGGGCAATTGAACTGGCGGCCTTGCTCCTCCTTGGCCGATGCCTCCTTGAGGCCCTGCATCTGCAGGTCCTCGATGCGCACCGCGCGGCCGCGCTGCACCTGGGGCGGCTGGGTGCCGTAGTCGATGGAGAGCACCTCGCCCTCGCTGCTGCGCAGCTCCACCACCTGGAAGGGCTGGCCCAGCGGCGGCAGCCGGGGCAGCTCGCCCTCGGCCGCGACCAGCCGCGCCTGCATGTTGACCGCCACGCTGAAGGGCCGGCCGCCCACGGCGGTGGCCATGCCGATGCGAAAGCGCCCGGCCTCGGGCGGCTCGCGCCCCAGCGTGGCCGGGCGCGTGAAGACGTAGGCGCCGTTGTCTTCGCTCAGCGTGGCGGTGCTGCCGTCCTGCAGGAAGGCGACCCATTCGGCCCAGGCGCCCTCCTCGCCCCGGTACTGCAGGCGGCCGATCAGCGTGAAGGCCTGGCCTTCGAACCGGCCGCTGGCCTTCGAACCGGCCGCTGGCCTGCAGCCGCAGCGGGCTGTGGTCGTCGAAGACCTCGGCCATCTTGCCCACGCGCGCCAGCACCTCGCCGCTGCGCACCACGGTGCTCTGGCAGTAGGGGCAGACGGCATGGGTGGACTGCGCGCTTTTGAACTCGACGGGCGCGCCGCAGCCGGGGCACGGCGCGCGGTAGAAGCGCTGGGTACCGTTCTCGGCCATGGTGTTTTCTGAACGTTTTCGGCCTCTGGCGCCCGTCCCTCAAGCGCCAGCAGCTATCAAAAGATGCGTCAGACGAGCTTCTTGAGCAGTTCGGCCTTCTTGGCGTCGAATTCTTCCTGGGTGAGGATGCCCTTGGCCTTGAGGTCGCCCAGCTTCTCCAGCGTGGCCATCACCTCCTCGGGCCGCACGCCCACGGCAGCGGCCTGCTGCGCCGCGCCGCCCTGCAGGCCCTGCTGCAGGTTCTGCGCCAGCACCTGGCCCAGCGCCACGCCGGCACCCAGGCCCATGGCGTCGCCCGCCACGCCGCCGTCCGTCCCCGCGCCTTCGGCGAACTTCGGGATGGCCTGCGCCGTCTGGTACTGCATGAAGCGGCCCATGTCGCCTCCGACCATGCCCATGCCGATCTTCTGGTCCAGCACCTTCTGCAGTTCCTCGGGCAGGGAGACGTTCTGCACCGTCATCGCCTCGAGTTTCAGGCCGATCTTCTCGAACGCGGGCGCCAGCTCCTTGCGCAGCGCGTCGGCGAACATCACCTGGTTGGCCGCCAGGTCCAGGAACGGCAGGCCGCTGCCCGCGATGGCGTTGCTGATGTTCTGCAGCACCATGCCGCGCAGCTGGCCTTCCAGGTCGGTGGCGGGGTAGCTCTCGCGCGTGCCCGAGATCTCGGTGTGGAACAGCTTGGGATCGGCCACGCGGTAGGCATAGTTGCCGAAGGCGCGCAAGCGCACGGCGCCGAAGTCCTTGTCGCGGATGGTGATGGGCTGGGGCGTGCCCCACTTCTGGTCCACCTGCTGGCGCGTGCTGAAGAAGTACACGTCGCTCTTGAACGGCGACTGGAACAGCTTGTCCCAGTGCTTCAGGTAGGTGAGGACGGGCAGCGTCTGCGTGGTCAGCTTGTAGGTGCCGGGGCCGAACACGTCGGCCACCTGGCCCTCGTTGACGAACACGGCCATCTGCGACTCGCGCACCACCAACGCGGCGCCGTTCTGGATTTCCATGCCCGCCATGGGGAAGCGCCAGGCGAGCGTGCCGTCGCCGTCCTCGGTCCACTGGAGGATGTCGATGAACTGCTTCTTGATGAAGTCCATGAGTGCCATGCGCGCTCCCGTTCTGTGCCTGGTGGATGGAAAAAGGGAGCGGCCATCATAGAGCGTGTTATGCACTTTTACGTGCCCGCGAAAGCCGGGGAAAGGCCCGGCAACTAGGCGCAGGACGCGCCGCGGTATGGATACCGCAAGCGGCCTGCAACAACGTGGCCGGGCCTTTCCCCGGCTTTCCCGAAGGGTTGGTCCCACAGGCAGGCGCTCGCGGCGTTGCAGCGCTTGCCAAGGCATGAGCCTTGGCGACGCGCTGCGCCTTGCAATCACCTGCCTGTGGGACCAACGCGGGTACGTAAAAGTGAATAACACGCTCTAGCGGCCGGCATGCGGCGCGGCAGGGCGGAACGCGGGCCGAACGATAGTTTCAATCTTCGGTTTAGCGACGATCAATTGGTCTTTTCAAATACAAATGACTAGCATTCATCCATGCATTCGAACCGGAGTCCCGCCATGTCCCGCATCCGCGCCACCGCCCGCCAGAACCTGCCCACGCTGATGAAGACCGGCAGCTACTACGTGATCCACGTCTGCGTGGCCGCCCTGGTGGCCTACGCCGTCACGGGCAACCTGATCGCCTCGCTCACCCTCAGCCTGCTGGAGCCCACGGTGCAGGCCGTGGCCTTCTTCTTCCACGAAAAGGCGTGGGAGCGCACGCTGCGGCGGCGTGCCGCGCAGCCGCGCGCAGAGCCGGCGCTCGCCGGCTGACCGGCCACTCGCGTGTAAATGTGCAAATTGCACATTTGCACTAGAATCCGGGACATCGATGGTTTCCCGGGCCGCGGCCCGCTCTGTCACACCATGTCCCACACCCCGGATCAGACCGCCCTGCTCTCCGCCTTCGGGCAGCTCCTGCGGCCGCTGGCGCGGCTGGCCCTCTCGCGCGGATTGCCCTATCCCGCCCTGGATGAACTGCTGCGCACCGCCCTCGTGGAGGAAGCGCGCCGCCTGCATGCCGACGCGCCCGCGCACGGCCTGGTGAGCCGCGTGAGCACCGCCACCGGCCTGAGCCGCCGCGAGGCCGGCCGGCTCCTGCAGGCCCGCTCCGCCGACGGGGCCGAGGCCGCTCCCCCGCCCCGGCGCTGGCTGGCCGGCGAGGTCTTCACGCGCTGGATGACCGACCCCGCCTGCGGCCACGGCGCCGAGCCGCGCCGCCTGCCGCGCCAGGGCGCCGCGCCCAGCTTCGAGGCGCTGGCCCAGTCCGTGACCCGCGACGTGCACCCGCGCACCCTGCTCGACGAGCTGTGCCGCCTGGGCCTGGCCGAATGGAATGCCGATGACGACACCGTGGCCCTGCAGCGCAATGCCTTCGTGCCCTGCGCCGACTTCACGCGCATGCTGGGCCTGCTGGCCGACAACGTGGGCGACCACCTGCACGCTGCCGTCGACAACGTGCTCGGCGGCAGCGGCGACGCGCACTTCGAGCAGGCCGTCTACGCCGACGAGCTGTCGCAGGAATCGGTGCACGCCCTGCGCCCGGTGATCGCCGCGCAGTGGGCCGCGCTGTTCGGCCGCCTCGTGCCCCTGCTGGAGCAGCACATCGCCAGCGACAAGGCCGCCGCCCGTGCGCAGGACCAGCGCGTGCGCATCGGCTTCTATTCCTACGCCGAACCCATGGCGCAGCCCCCCATTCACCAACCCCCTCACGGAGCATGACCATGCAACCCACACATCCCACCTCTCCCGCCCGCCGCCGCCTGCTCGCCGGGGGCGCCGCATCGGCCGCGCTGGCCCTGTTCGGCTGCGGAGGGGGCGGCGGCGACAGCCTGGCCGGCGTGGGCAGCGGCGGCACCGGCTCGTTCGCCAGCGGGCCCATCCACGGCTTCGGCTCCATCATCGTGGGCGGCGTGCGCTACGACGACAGCGCCGCCCGCATCGTCACCGATGCAGGCGCCGCGGCCAGCAGCGCCGACCTGCGCCTGGGCATGGTGGTCGAGGTGAACGGCGGCGACATCGCCACCGACGCCCTCACCGGCCAGCGCCGCGCCGCCGCCAGCGCCATCAGCGTGCGCAGCGAGATCGAAGGCCCCATCGAAGCCATCGACCCCGCCGCCGGCACCCTCGCCGTGCTCGGCCAGCAGGTGCGCGTGACCCCCGCCACCGTATTCGACGACGACCTGCGCGGCGGCCTCGCCAGCCTGCGCGTGGGGCAGGTCGTGGAAATCTACGGCCTGCTGAACGCTGCGGGCCAGTACACCGCCACCCGCATCGACGACGAGGACGGCGCCCGCCACTACAAGCTGCGCGGCCCGGTGAGCGGCCTGGACAGCGCCGCGCGCACCTTCCGCATCGGCACCGCCACCGTTTCCTATGTGGGCCTGGGCACGCCGCCGGCGGGCCTGGCCAACGGCCAGTACGCCCGCGTGGAGCTGGACCCCGTGCCCGGCGCCGCTGGCACGTGGACCGCCACCCGCCTGCAGACCACGCCCACCGGCACGGGCAGCCTGCCCGCCACGGGCCGCGTGAACGCCGAGCTGGAGGGCTACATCTCCGCCTTCGCCAGCAGCACGCGCTTCGCCGTGAACGGCGTGGACGTGGATGCCAGCGGCGCGGCCCGCCTGCCCGCCGGCCTAGCGCTGGGCCGGCGCGTGGAAGTCGAGGGCGTGCTGGTGAACGGCACCCTGGTCGCGCGCGAGGTGGAGCTGGAAGACGATGACGACCGCGACGGCGGCGGCCTGGAGATCGAAGGCCGCATCACCAGCGTGGCCGCGGGCGGCTTCGTGGTGCGCGGCGTGACGGTCGGCTACGACGCCGCCACGCGCTTCAAGGGCGGCACGCCCGCCCAGCTCGCCGTGGGCGTGAAGGTGGAGGTGCAGGGCAGCCTCTCGCCCGACGGCGCGACGCTGCTGGCGACCGAGATCGAATTCGACGACTGAGAAAACGGCAGGGGGCCCGTCAGGCCCTCACATCGAGCAGTGCGCCGGCCATATCATCGGCCGTGCGCAGCACCAGCAGGCTGGCCTTGAAGGCGTAGGTGGCGGCGATCTGCTCCACCGCTTCCTGCTCCAGCGCCACGCCGGGCTCGCCCGCCTGGCCCGGGCGGGCGCGCGTGCCGCCGAGGGAGGGAGCGGCCTGCTGCTCCACCGTCTGGCGGCGGAAGCCCTCGGTGTTCATGTTGGCCACGTTGTGCGCGCTGCTGTCCAGGCGCAATTGCGCGGCCTGGAGGCCGGACTGGGCGATGGCGGCAATGGAGGTCATGGTGCCCATGTTATCGGCAAAGCGCGCCAGCCCTTGAGTTTGCTCCTATTTTAATAGCTGCTTGCGCTTACTGCATAAGCGCTGGAGGTCCAATTTCCTCAAGCTCCTGCATGTTCCTGCACCAGGCAGCGCTGGAACGCCTGCGCCGCGCGGCTGGGCTCGGGCGAGCGCCGCACCAGGCTCACGAAGCGGCAGTCGTAGCGGAACGCCTCGGGCCGCACGGCGCGCATGCGGCCCTGGCGCTCGAAGCCTTCGGCGTAGTGGTCGGGCAGGAAGCCGAGGAAGCGCCCCGACAGCACCAGCGTGGCGATCGACTCCTGGTCGAAGCCCGTGGCGCTGCGCGTCAGGCGCGCCTCGTGGCTCAGCTCCATGTTGGGCGAGTGGTAACCCAGGCCGGCGAAGGGGTAGCGGCGTACAGCGTCCCAGTCCAGCCCCTGGTTCTGGTCGTGGTGGAGCGCGTCGAACAGCGGGTGGCCCGCGCCGCAGTAGAGCAGCATGGTTTCGCCGAACAGGTCCGCATAGACCAGGCTCTGCGAACTGCGGTGCGCGGGAATGATGCCCACCTGGTAGCTGCCGTCGATCACGCCGCGCTCGATGGCGTTGATCGAGCCCACGTGCAGCTGCAGTTGCACGTGCGGCGCCTCGGCGGCGAAGGCGGCGATGGCCGCGTCGATGTGCGCGGCCGGGTTGCTGGCCGTCTTGTCGAACACCGCCACGGCGAGCTGCCCGCCCATGCGCGCATGGATGTCGTCGATGCTGCCCAGGAACCCCCGCACCGAGGCCAGCAGGCGCAGCGTTTCCTCGTAGACGCGCTGTCCCTCAGGCGTGAGCGCGAAGCCCGCGCGGCCGCGTCGGCACAGGGTCAGGCCCAGGCGCGTTTCCAGGTCCTTCACGTGGCGGCTCACGGTGCTGGTGCCGATGTTCAGCTCCAGCTCCGCCGCGGCCATGCCGCCGCACTCGACCACGGCCTTGAAGACCTGCAGCAGGCGCAGGTCCATGTCGGAGAGCTGGCCCAGCACGGCGCGCTGGCGGGAGGGGGCTTTTACTTGCATAGATTGGCAAGTGAACGTGGATATTTGTTGCTTCAACGGATTATGGCCGGGGCCACAATGCGCGCATTCCCTTTCACGGAGAGCCGCCATGTCTTTTGCCGTCATCGACGAAACCACCTCCTCCCCGCGCATGGACGCCGCCTGGCTCGACGCGCACTGGATGCCCTTCACGGGCAACCGCAACTTCAAGGCCAAGCCGCGCATGATCGTGGGCGGCCAGGGCGCCTACTACACCGATTCGGAAGGCCGCAAGATCTTCGACGGCCTCTCGGGCCTGTGGTGCTCGGGCCTGGGCCATGGCCGCACCGAGGTGGCGCAGGCCATCGGCAAGGCGGCCGCCACACTGGACTACGCGCCCGCATTCCAATTCGGCCACCCGGCCTCGTTCGAGCTGGCCAACCGCATCAAGGACCTGACGCCCGCGGGCCTGGACTACGTGTTCTTCACCGGCTCGGGCTCCGAGGCGGCCGACACCTCGCTCAAGATGGCCCGCGCCTACTGGCGCGCCAAGGGCCAGGCCGGCAAGACGCGCCTGATCGGCCGCGAGAAGGGCTACCACGGCGTGAACTTCGGCGGCATCTCGGTCGGCGGCATGGTGGGCAACCGCAAGACCTTCGGCCAGACGGTGGAGGCCGACCACATCCCCCACACGCAGCCGCCCGTGGGCTCGTTCCACAAGGGCATGCCCGACATCGACGGCCGGGCCCTGGCCGACAAGCTGCTGGACGTGATCGCGCTGCACGACGCGAGCAACATCGCCGCCGTGATCGTGGAGCCGTTCTCGGGCTCGGCCGGCGTGGTCATCCCGCCCCAGGGCTACCTGCAGCGCCTGCGCGAGATCTGCACGCAGAACCACATCCTGCTGATCTTCGACGAGGTCATCACCGGCTTCGGCCGCTGCGGCGGCTGGACGGGCGCCGAGGTGTTCGGCGTGACGCCCGACATCATGAACTTCGCCAAGCAGGTGACGAATGGCGCCCAGCCGCTGGGCGGCTGCGTCGCCACCAAGGAGATCTACGACACCTTCATGGCGCAGGGCGGCCCCGAGTACATGCTCGAATTTCCCCACGGCTACACCTACTCCGCCCACCCCGTGGCCTGCGCGGCGGGCAACGCGGTGCTCGACATCCTGCAGAAGGAAGACATGCCTGGGCGCGTGAAGGCGCTGTCGCCCTTCTTCGAGAAGGCCGTGCACAGCCTCAAGGGCGCCAAGCACGTGGCCGACATCCGCAACTACGGCCTGGCCGCGGGCTTCACCATCGCGTCGCTGCCGGGCGAGCCCGCCAAGCGCCCCTACGAGGTCGCGATGAAGTGCTGGGACAAGGGCTTCTACGTGCGCTACGGCGGCGACACGATCCAGATCGCGCCCCCGTTCATCAGCACCGAGGCAGAGATCGAGCGCCTGGTGAACGCACTGGGCGACGCGCTGGCCGAGACCGCCTGATCTTCCTTTTTGATAGCTGCCAGCGCTTGCCCAGCAAGCGCTGTAGGCACTTTTGACCATTCATTCCATGCACAACGACAAAACCGTGACCCAGACCGTCAGCCACCTGATAGACGGCCAGCTCGTGGCCGACACCGAGCGCACCCAGCCGGTGTTCAACCCCGCCACCGGCCAGTCCTCGCTGAACGTGGCCCTGGCCAGCCAGGCCACCGTGGAGGCGGCCATCGCTTCGGCCCAGGCAGCGTTCCCCGCCTGGCGCAACACGCCCCCACTCAAGCGCGCGCGCGTTCTGGCCAAGCTCAAGGTGCTGCTCGAGGAGAACGCCGACAGGATCACCGCCCTGATCACCGCCGAGCACGGCAAGGTGCTCGCCGATGCGCACGGCGAGCTGCAGCGCGGCATCGAGAACGTGGAGTACGCCAGCTACGCGCCCGAGCTGCTCAAGGGCGAGCATTCGCGCAACGTGGGCCCCAGCATCGATTCGTGGAGCGAGTTCCAGGCGCTGGGCGTGACGGCCGGTATCACGCCGTTCAACTTCCCCGCGATGGTGCCGCTGTGGATGTGGCCCATGGCCGTAGCCTGCGGCAATACCTTCGTGCTCAAGCCCAGCGAGCGCGATCCCTCGTCCGCCCTGCTCATCGCGCAGCTGGCGCTGGAGGCGGGCCTGCCGCCGGGGGTGCTCAACGTGGTCAATGGCGACAAGACCGCCGTCGATACGCTTTTGCGCGATCCGCGCGTGAAGGCCGTGAGTTTCGTGGGCTCCACGCCGATCGCCGAGTACATCTATTCGGAAGGCTGCAAGCACGGCAAGCGCGTGCAGGCCCTGGGCGGCGCGAAGAACCATGCGGTGCTGATGCCCGATGCGGACATCGGCAATGCGGTGAGCGCGCTGATGGGCGCGGCCTACGGTTCGTGCGGCGAGCGCTGCATGGCCATTCCGCTGGTGGTGGCGGTGGGCGACGAGACGGCCGACAAGGTGATCGAGGGCCTGAAGGCGGAGATCGCCAGGATGAAGGTGGGCCCCGGCACCGACAACGGCAACGACATGGGGCCGCTGGTGACCAAGCAGCACTTCGAGAAGGTGAAGGCCTATGTGGACAGCGGCGTGGCCGAGGGCGCCACGCTGGTGGTCGATGGCCGCGGCGTGCAGGTGGCGGGCCACGAGGAGGGCTACTTCCTGGGCGCCTGCCTGTTCGACCACGTCAAGCCCGGCATGAAGGTCTACCAGGAGGAGATCTTCGGCCCCGTGCTCGGCGTGGTGCGCGTGAAGACCCTGCAGGAGGCGATGCAGCTGATCGACGACCATGAGTACGGCAACGGCACGTGCATCTTCACGCGCGACGGCGAGGCCGCGCGCTATTTCACCGACCACATCCAGGTGGGCATGGTGGGGATCAACGTGCCGCTGCCCGTGCCAGTGGCCTACCATTCGTTCGGCGGCTGGAAGCGCTCGCTGTTCGGCGATCTGCATGCCTACGGGCCGGATGCCGTGCGCTTCTATACCAAGCGCAAGACCATCACCCAGCGCTGGCCGAGCGCGGGTGTGCGCGAGGGGGCCGTGTTCAGCTTCCCCAGCAGCCGCTGAAGCAGCGCCGCACGCACAAAAAAGCCCCTGGGCCTCGCGGCCCAGGGGCTTTGTCTTTGGGACGGCTGCGTCAGTCGAGCGTGATACCAGCGGTCTTGATCACGCCACGCCACTTGTCCACCTCGGTGCGCAGGAATTTCGCCGAGGCCTGCGGGTCGAGCCCCGAGGGCAGCACGCCCACGGAGTCGAGCTTGGCCTTCACCTCGGGCGCGGGCAGGGCCTTGGCGATCTCGGCGTACAGGCGGTCCACGATGGGCTGGGGCGTGCCCACGGGCACGGCCGCGAGGAACCAGGCATCGGCCGTGAAGCCCTTGAGGCCAGCCTCCGTCATCGTCGGCACGTTGGGCATGGACGGCAGGCGCTCGGTGTGCGCCACGGCCAGCGCGCGCACCTTGCCCGCATTGAGCTGCGAGGCGATGGTCACGGCGGTGAGGAAGCCGAAGTCCGTCTCGCCCGCCACGAGCGACACCACCGACGGCGCGCTGCCCTTGTAGGGGATGTGGCTGACCTTGACCTTGGCCTGCATGGCGTACAGCTCGGCGCCCAGGTGGTTCGGGCCGCCCGTGCCGGACGAGGGGTAGTTGAGCTTGCCGGGCGCGGCCTGCGCGGCGGCGGTGAGGTCGGCCAGCGAGCGCAGCGGGCTGTTCTCGCCCACGGTGAGCACGAGCGGGCTGCGGCCCACGAGGCTCACGGGCGCGAAGTCGCGCAGCGGGTCGTAGGGCAGCCTGGTGTACAGGCCCGGCGCCATGGACATGCAGCCCACGTCGCCCAGGATGACCGTGTAGCCGTCCGGCGGCGCCTTGGCCACGAGGTCGCAGCCGATGGTGCCGTTGGCGCCCGGCTTGTTGTCCACCACCACCGTGGCCTGCATGTTCTCGCCCATCTTCTGCGCCAGCAGGCGGCCCAGGATGTCGGTCGAGCCGCCGGGCGCGAACGGGATGACGAGGCGGATGGGCTTGGTGGGATAGGCACCGGCGTTCTGGGCCTGCGCCAGGGGCGCGGACAGGGCCGCGGCGGCTGCGGCACCGCCGATCAGCGCGCGCCAGAGCGCACGGGACTTTGCAGGAGGGTTCATGGGTTCCTTGGGGATTCGTTGCGGGGGCGGCGCAGCATAGCAAAGGCCGGGCACGGGCAGCCTGCATTGACGCAGGTCCTCGCGCACCTGCCGGAGCACTGCTACAGTTGGTTGCATTACCGGGCCCCGCATGACCGCCGCTCCCTCCACCCACGCCTCGAAGACCCACTGGGCCGTGCGCATGAACTGGCGCAACCGTTCGGTCTTCTTCGCGCTGCTGGGCCTGATCGTGGGCCTCCATCTCCACCAGACCGGCCGCCTTGCGGCGGGAGGGGCGTGGCTGGTGCTGCAGTTCGCGGTCTATCCGCAAGTCATCTACCAGTACGCACGGCGCAGCGCCCACCCGCGCCGCGCCGAGGAGCGCAACATGGCGCTCGACGGCTTCTGCTTCGGCATCTGGATCGTCTGGCTGGGCCTGCCCCTGTGGATCAGCTTCATCATGTTCATCGCGGTGTGCGTGAACCTCGTCGTTTTCAAGGGGCCGACCGGCTTGGCCGAACTGGCCGGCGTGGTGGTGGCGGGCATGCTGCTGGGCGTGGCCATCTTCTGGCCGCCAGTCTGGGCGCCCGACACCAGCCTGACGGTGTCGCTGCTGTGCATGGGGGTCCTGACGGCGTTTCTCGTCGTCTTCGCCCGCGATGGCTATCTGCGCGCCAAGGGGCTGTACGAAAGCCGCAGGCAGGCGCAGCGGCAGCTGGACGAGATCCGCATGCTGCAGGTGCGCCTGCACGACATGGCGCTGCGCGACCCGCTCACCGGGCTGTTCAACCGGCGCTCGCTCGACACCGCGCTGGCCGAAGCGCTCGCCCGCTGCCAGCAGGCCCGCGAGCCGCTGTGCGTGCTGATGATCGACATCGACCACTTCAAGCACATCAACGACACCCACGGCCATCCGGCCGGCGACGCGGTCCTGCAGGCGCTGGCGCACCTGCTGCAGTCGCACGTGCGCGCCAGCGACCTGGCCATACGCATGGGGGAGAGGAGTTCCTGCTGGCGCTGCCCAACGTCCCGATCGCGCAGGCGCAAGAACGCGCACAGGCACTGCGCACCGCGTTCGAGGACCTGCAGGTCGCATACGGCGCGGCGACGCTGCGCGGCACGCTGTCCTGCGGCATCGCATGCTTTCCGGGCCACGGCGCCAGCGCCACGAAGCTGGTGCAGGCTGCCGACGCCGCGCTCTACGCGGCCAAGCTGGCCGGCCGCAACCGGGTGGTGGCGCACGCGGCGCAGGAAGCGCCCGTGTCCTGAGAACGTGTTTACGCTCTTTTCATGGTGCCCGTTGCCCCGCCAAGGGGGCAGCTGTTAGGCGCAAAGCGCAGCCGGGCTGGTGGCCCGGCGAGCATTTGCAACGCGGCAGATGCCTCCTTGGCGGGGCAACCCTCCGGGCAAGGCAGCAAAGAGCCGCACTCGTCGTTGCGCGCCTTGTCCAGGCCGCCAGCATGGCCTGCGGCGCGCGCCTAGATTGCGGCTCTTTGCTGCCTTGCGGGCACCATGAAAAGAGCGTAAACACGTTCTGAGCCTGCCGGCTCACTGCGCCCCGTCCGCGAGCTTGCGCGGCCGCTTCGCGGGCGCAGGGGCCGCGCGGGGGCGGCGCAGCGTGTCGGCATCCAGGATCAGGCGGCCCTGGATGCGGCCCTTCATGCGCTTGACGCTGCTGGCCGCGTCCTGCATATGGCGTTCCATGAGCACGCGGACCTTCTCGGCGTCGCGCGCGCGCGCGGCCTGCACGATGTCGCGATGGAACTGCGCATTGGTCTCGCCGAAGCGCCGATGCTCGGCCTGCGAGGTGCGGTTGCCCAGCACGATGAGCTGGCGGATCATCTCGTTGATCAGCTCGCAGGTGAAACGCAGGAACGGGTTGGGGTTGGCCGCCGCGAGGATGTCGTGGAAGTTCACGTCTTCGCGCCGCTGGTTCAGCAGGTCCCCCTGGGCCTGCGTGGGGTCGCAGCAGGCGATGCTGTGCTCCAGCGCCTCGAAGTCGGCCTCGTCCAGGTGCGCCACGGCGCCGGCGGCCAGCAGGGGTTCGAGCTGCTGGCGCACGGCGTAGATGTCGTCGATGGTCACTTCCTTGAAGAACAGGTAGTTCTGCATGAACTGCAGCGTGCGGTCCAGCGGCACCTCGACAATGGTGCCGCCGCCTGACGGGCCCGTGGAGATGGTGACGAGGCCCTGCACCTCCAGCGACTTGAGCGCCTCGCGGATGGTGCCCTTGCTGACCTGGAACTGCGCCTGCAGCTCGCTCTCGCGCGGCAGGCGGTCGCCGGGGCTCAGGTTCTTCTCGGTGATCATCCGCTTGATCTCCTGGGCCACGAGATCGGAGCGCTTGAGCTGCTTGATCGCCAGGGGAGCGGACTTCTGTGTTGCCATGGCTTGTTGTCTTTCCTCGGGGTGGTCAGGCGCCGCCGGCACCCCTGCATTCGCTGTCTTGGTGCAGTATGCACCGCCCGGGGGCATGGTGGAAGCTTCTAGGGTTTGTACGCGTCATATTCATTCTATTTGTCACTATAAATATGAACAAGGAGCGTGATCGCATGGCCCAGCGGATTGGCATGCAACGTGCTCTGACACAAGCCCCAACCCGTTCCCACACCACGGAGTCCCTCATGCAACGTCGTCACCTCCTGCAACTTTCCGCGCTCGGCGCACTGCCCGCATCCCTCGGCCTGGGCGCCAGCGCCTGGGCCCAGTCCAAGGATGCGATCCAGTTCGGCTGCCCCGTGCCCATGTCGGGCGCGTTCGCGGCCAACGGCAAGTACGCAGACCTGGGGATGAAGCTCGCCATCGAGCAGTACGGCAAGGCCCTGGACCGCCCCCTGGCCTACACGCTGCTCGACACCGAAGGCAAGCCCGCCACCGCCGTGCGCAAGGTGCAGGAGTCGGCCCAGCAAAAGGGCGCGCGCTTCTTCGCGGGCGGCATCCTGTCGTCCGAGGCCCTGGCCATGGGCAAGGAGGCCGAGAAGGCCGGCGGCATCTTCATCACCACGGCAGGCGCCGACGAGCTCACGGGCACGGACTGCAACAGCGCCACGTTCCGCTGGTCGGTGCCCACCTTCGGCGCCATCGAGCAGACGGTGCGCCCGCTGCTCGAAGCCCATCCCAAGGCCAAGCGCTGGTACACCATCACGCCGCAGTACGTGTTCGGCGACGGCCTGCTCACCGCCGCCAAGAACATCTTCAAGGAAAAGGGCATCGAGCACGTGGGCAACAGCTACCACTCGCTGACCGAGAAGGAGTTCAGCGGCTACCTGACCAACGCCATGGCCGCCAAGCCCGACGTGCTGCTGCTGCTCAACTTCGGCGCCCAGTCGTCCGACGCGCTGCGCCAGGCGGTGAGCTTCGGCATGCACAAGAACATGACCATCCTGATCGCCTGGGCCTCGGGGCTGGAGCAGTTCGAGTCGCTCGGTGCCGACCTGTGCGACGGCGTGTATTTCGGCGCGCAGTACTGGCACACGGCGGACACGCCGCTGAACCACGACCTGGTCAAGCGCTCGCAGGCCACGTTCAAGTCCAACCCCAACTACAGCCTGGCGGGCTCCTACATCTGCACCAAGCTGCTGATCGACGCCATCATCAAGGCGGGCACGGTGGACCAGAAGGCCGTCGTCGCGGCGCTGGAGGGCATGAAGTACCAGGGCCTGACGGGCGAGGAAGAGGTGCGCAAGGCCGACCACCAGGTGCTCAAGAACTACTACCTGCTCAAGGGCAAGGCCAAGTCCAGGATGGCCAACAAGGACGACTACGTGGATGTGGTGAGCTCCGGCAAGTCCTTCCTGCCCGTGGACAAGACCGGCTGCAAGCTGGCCTGACGGGCCGCAGCCGGTTCTCAAGCAGAAAACGCCTCCAGCGCTTTATAGATAAGCGCTAGCAGCTATATTTTTAATAGTCCTCATGAGCATCTACCTGCTACAGACCATCAACGGGATCGGCATCGGCATGCTGTATTTCCTGTTGGCCGTGGGCCTGTCCATCGTGTTCGGCCTGCTGCGCTTCGTGAACTTCGCGCACGGCGCCTTCTACCTGCTGGGCGCGTACTTCTGCTACCAGATGACGCGCTGGGGCCTGAGCTTCTGGCTGGCCCTGGTGGTGGCGCCCCTGGCCGTGGGCGCCATCGGCTGGTTCACCGAGAAGCTGATGCTGCGCCACGTGTACGCCAAGCCGCACGAGTTCCACATCATCGTCACCGTGGGCCTCGCGCTGGTGGTGCAGGAGCTGGTGATCCTGCAGTGGGGGCCGCTGGGCGACAGCGTGGCCGTGCCCGAGCTGCTGCAGGGCGTGGTGATGTGGGGCAGCTTCGTCTACCCGAAGTACCGGCTGTTCGTGATCGGCTTCACGGCCGTGCTGGCGGTGCTGCTGTGGTGGGTGCTGGAGGGCACGCGCCTGGGCAGCGCGGTGCGCGCGGGCAGCGAATCGACCGAGATGGTCTCGCTGCTGGGCCTGAACGTGCTGCGCATCTTCAGCCTGGTGTTCGCGCTGGGCGCGGCCACGGCGGCGCTGGCGGGCGTGCTGGCCGCGCCCATTCGCGGCGCCGAGCCGTTCATGGGCATCGAGGCGCTGGGCGTGGCCTTCGTGATCGTGGTCGTGGGCGGCCTGGGCAGCTTCGGCGGCGCGCTCGTCGGCGGGCTGCTCATCGGCATCGTGCAGAGCGTGATGAGCACGCTGTGGCCCGAGGGCGCGCGCCTGATGATCTACGTGGCCATGGCCGCCGTGCTGCTGCTGCGCCCCCATGGCCTGCTGGGCCGCAAAGGATGACCTCACCATGACCAGGCACTTCCATCTTCTTCTCGCGCTGGCCATCGTGGTGGCCATGCCGCTCTTCATGCAGTCGGGCTCGCTCGCCAGCGAGGTGCTGATCTTCGGCCTGGCCGCCATGGGCTGCAACCTGCTGCTGGGCTACACCGGCCTGCTCTCGTTCGGCCAGGGCATCTTCTTCGGCCTGGGCAGCTACACCATCGGCCTGCTGCTCACGCGCTGGCCGCTGCCCATGCCGCTGGCCCTCACGGCCGCCGTGGCCATGGGCGCCGTGGGCGCCGCCATCGTCGGCTGGGTCGCCATCCGCCAGCGCGGCACCTACTTCGTGATGCTGACGCTGGCCTTCGCGCAGATGTTCTACTTCATCGCCTACACGGCCACGGGCCTCACGGGCGGCGACAACGGCCTGCTGGACATCCCGCGCCCCTCGCTCGCCGTGGCGGGCCACACGCTGTGGCCGCTGGCCACGCCGTGGCAGTACTACGGCTTCGTGGCCGTGCTGTTCCTCTGCGCGTTCTGGCTGCTGCGCCGCGTGTGCGACTCGGTGTTCGGCCGCACGCTGCTGGCCGTGCGCGACAACGAGGAGCGCGCCGCCGCCATGGGCTACGACCTGCGCCTGCTGAAGCTGCAGGCCTTCGTGATCTCGGGCGCGGTGACGGGCCTGGCCGGCGCGCTGCACGCGATGATGACCGGCATCGCTCCGCTGTCGAACGCCGAGTACCACACGAGCGAGATGATCCTCGTGATGACCGTCATCGGCGGCACGGGCAACCTGCTGGCCTCGGTGCTGGGCGCGGCGTTCTACGTGCTGCTGGGCGACTGGCTCTCCACGCTGTGGCCGCGCTGGCTGCTGCTGCTGGGCGTGGTGCTGATGGTGGTCAGCCTGGGGCTGCAGCGCGGGCTGTGGGGCCTGGGCGAAAGCCTGTGGGGCCTGGTGCGGCGCAAGGCGCCCAAGGACGCATCGTCCGCCGGCCTGAATGCGACGGGAGACAACGCATGAGCGCCGCCGCCTCCCCCATCCTGCTCGAAGCCCAGGGCGTCGAGAAGCGCTACGACAAGTTCGTCGCCCTGGGCGGCGTAGACCTGAAGGTGCGCGCCAACACCGTGCACTCGGTCATCGGCCCCAACGGCGCGGGCAAGACCACGCTGTTCCACATGCTCACGGGCACCAAGACCGTGAGCGGCGGGCGCATCCTGTTCGACGGCCACGACGTCACGCGCGAGCCCGACCACCGGCGCGTGCGCCGGGGCATGGCGCGCTCGTTCCAGGTGACCAGCCTGTTCCTCACCCTGCCGGTGCGCGAGAACCTGCGCCTGGCCGCGCAGGGCGTGGCGCCCGCCATGGCGCTCAACTGCTGGAGCCCGCCCGTGGGCCGCCGCTCGTGCGCCGACACGGTGGCGAGCGTGCTGGCGCGCCTGGGGCTGGAGCGCCACGCCGACACCCCGGCGGGCAACCTCTCGCACGGCCAGCAGCGGCGCCTGGAGGTGGGCATGGCGCTGGCCGCGCGGCCCAAGGCGATCTTCCTCGACGAGCCCACCTCCGGCATGGGCATCGACGACCTGGACGACATGAAGCGCCTGATCCAGGGCCTCAAGGACGAGCACACCGTGGTGCTCATCGAACACAACATGGGCATCGTCATGGACATCTCCGACACCATCACCGTGATGCAGCAGGGCCGCGTGCTGGCCGAAGGGCTGCCCGACGCGATCCGTGCCGACGAGCGCGTGCGCAGCGCCTACCTGGGCAACATGATCACCGGGGGCAAGGCATGAGCAGTGCACCACTTCTCTCGGTGGAGGGCATCCACGCGCATTACGGCAAGAGCCACGTGCTGCAGGGTGTGTCGCTGCACGTCGGCGACGGCGAACTGGTCACGCTGCTGGGCCGCAACGGCGCGGGCAAGACCACCACGCTCAAGACCATCGCGGGCGCCATGGCACCCACGCAGGGCCAGGTGCGCTTCGGCGGCGAGGCCACGCACCGCCTGGCGACGCACCTCGTGGCGCAGCGCGGCATCTGCCTGGTGCCCGAGCACCGCGGCATCTTCAAGCTGCTCACGGTGGAGGAGAACCTGATGCTGGGCCAGCGCAAGCACTCTCCCTGGCAGCTGGAGGACGTGTACCGCATCTTTCCCCGCCTCAAGGAGCGGCGCGCCAACGGCGGCGGCCAGCTCTCGGGCGGCGAGCAGCAGATGCTGGCCATCGGCCGCGCGCTCATGAACGCGCCGCGCCTGCTCATGCTCGACGAGCCGGTGGAGGGCCTGGCGCCCGTGATCGTCGAGGAAATCGTGGCCCAGCTCAAGACCATCAAGGCCGCGGGCGTGGCCATCCTGCTGGTGGAGCAGAACCTGGAGGTCTGCACGCAGCTGGCCGACCGGCACTATGTCATCGAACAGGGCGCGATCGTGCACGAAGCCACCAACGATGCCTTCATGGCGGACGACGCCGTGAAGGACCGCTACCTCGGCGTCGGCATGGCCTGACGCCTTCTTTCCCGCTGGAGCCCCCCATGGACCTGAATACCTCCGCCCCTTCCGTCGCCGCACTGCGCATCGACGGCGCACGCCTGTGGCAATCGCTGATGGATCTGGCGCGCATCGGCGGCACGCCCAAGGGCGGCGTGTGCCGCCTCGCGCTCACCGACCTGGACCGCCAGGGCCGCGACCTCTTCGCGCAATGGGCGCGCGACGCCGGCTGCACGCTGCGCGTCGATGCCATCGGCAACATCTTCGCGCGCCGCGCGGGCGCGGACGACAGCCTGCCGCCGGTGATGACCGGCAGCCACATCGACACCCAGCCCACGGGCGGCAAGTTCGACGGCAACTACGGCGTGATGGCGGGCCTGGAGGTGCTGCGCACGCTCAACGCCGCCGGCGTGCGCACGCGCGCGCCCATCGAGGTGGCCGTGTGGACCAACGAGGAAGGCTCGCGCTTCGTGCCCGTGATGATGGGCTCGGGCGTGTTCGCGGGCGCATTCACGCTGGAGCATGCGCTCGCGCAGCGCGATGCCCAAGGCGTGAGCGTGGGCGAGGCCCTCGCAGCCATCGGCTATGCCGGCGAGGCCGGCCCCGCCCCGGCCGTGGGCGCGTATTTCGAGGCGCACATCGAGCAGGGCCCCGTGCTCGAGAAGCACGGGCGCGTGATCGGCGTGGTGCAGGCCGCGCTGGGCCAGCGCTGGTACGACGTGACCGTGCACGGCATGGAGGCGCATGCCGGCCCCACGCCCATGGAGCTGCGCCAGGACGCGCTGCTGGCCGCGAGCCATCTCGTGGCCGAGGTCAACCGCATCGCGGTGAACCGCATGCCGCATGCGCGCGGCACGGTGGGTTCGCTGGAGGTGTTCCCGAACTCGCGCAACGTGATCCCGGGCCGCGTCAAGTTCAGCGTGGACCTGCGCGCGCCCGACGACGCCCAGCTGCTCGACATGGACGCCGCGCTGCGCAGCGCCTGCACCCGCATCGCCGCCGAGCGCGGCCTGCGCGTGGACGTGGAGCAGGTGGTCTACTTCCCGCCGCAGCCCTTCACGCCGCACCTGGTGGAGGCCGTGCGCGCCAACGCGGCCGACCTGGGCTACGGCAGCATGGACGTGGTGAGCGGCGCCGGCCACGACGCCGTCTACGTGGCCCGCGTGGCGCCCGCGGCCATGATCTTCGTGCCCTGCGCCGACGGCATCAGCCACAACGAGATCGAGGACGCCGAGCCCGCCCACCTGGAGGCCGGCTGCAACGTGCTGCTGCGCGCCATGCTGGCGGCCGCGGAGGTGGTGTCGTGAAGGTCCTGATCGCGCGCCTCAACCACGAGACCAACACCTTCTCTCCCGTGCCCACGCCCCTCGAGGCGTTCGCGCCCACCTACGGCGAGGACGCCTACCGCGCCAACAAGGGCATGCGCACGGCCATGGCCGCGTTCATCGAACTGGCGGAAGGCCTGGGCGCCACGCTGGTCACCCCGGTGTCGGCCACCGCCAACCCAAGCGGCCCCGTGCACGCTGCGGCCTACGACGAACTCACGCGCCGCATCGTCGAGGCCGCGCCGGGCTGCGACGCGATCCTGCTCGACCTGCACGGCGCCATGGTGGCCGAGAACACCGACGACGGCGAGGGCGACCTGCTGGCGCGCGTGCGTGCCGCCGCGCCCGGCGTGCCGCTGGGCGTAGCGCTGGACCTGCACGGCAACATCACCGAAAAGATGGTGGCGAACGCCGACGTGATGGTGGGCTTCAAGACCTATCCGCACATCGACATGTACGAGACCGGCGAGCATGCAGGCCGCCTGCTGCTGCAGATGCTGCGCGGCCAAGCGCGCTACTGCGTGCGCTGGCACCGCCTGCCCCTCATGAGCCACACGCTGCGCAGCACAACATTGGGCGGCCCCATGCGCGACGCCGTTGAAGCGGCACGCACATTGGAGCGTGGCGGAATGCCCGCCGTGTCGGTGTTCGGCGGCTTCTCGCTGGCCGACATCGAGGCGCCATGCATGAGCGTGGTGGCCACCTGCCGCGCGGAGGACGCCGCCGCGCAATCCCAAGTGGACGGCCTGGCACAGCAGATCTGGCAGCGGCGCGCCGACTACGTGTACCGCAGCGAGCCGCTGCCGCAGTCGCTGCGCCGCGCGCAGGCCCTGGCCGAAGGCGCCTCCCGGCCGGTGCTGCTGCTCGACCATGGCGACAACTGCATGTCGGGCGGCACCTGCGACACCATGGACGTGCTGCAGGCCGCGCGCGCACTGGGGCTCACCGGCATCGCCGTGGGCCCGCTCTGCGATCCCGAGGCCGTGGCGCAGTTCGTCGCCGCCGGCGAAGGCGCCGAGGTGGAGATCGCGCTCGGCAACAAGGTGCCGCTCGACAGCATCGGCCTGCGCAAGGAGCCGCTGCACCTGCGCGGCACCGTGCGCGCCGTGAGCGACGGGGCCTACACCGTGACGGGCCCGATCTACACGGGCCAGCGCTGCCACATGGGCCGCGCGGTGTGCTTCGACACCGGCGATGCGCAGATCGTGGTGGCCGAGCAGACGCACGAGCCCTGGGACCTGGGCGTGTTCCACTGCGTCGGCATCGATCCCACGCGCTTTCGCTTCCTGCTGCTCAAGTCGCGCATGTACTGCCGGCCGGTGTTCGTGCCGCTGTCCGAGGGGCTGGTGGAGTGCGACAGCCCCGGCGTGACCACGTCGGACTACGCGCGCTTCCCGTTCGCGCGGGTCCGCCGCCCCGTGTTCCCGCTCGACCCGATCTGAGCGGCGCCGGAACGATTGCACGCACCCCGATCACAAGTGTTTCACTTGACGGCGGACTGACAGCCGCGCGGCCTACAATCGGCTCCCCCTACCTACTGCTGACGGGGCGCAGGGGCTGCCATGCCGCCGCGTCGGCCATGCTTTCGCTGGAGACGCTCGATGCCCGACAACACGGCCACCAACCTTACCGATAAACGCGCCCTGCTGCGCCGTGCGGCACTGGAGTACCACGAGTTTCCCCAGCCCGGCAAGATCACCATCGCTGCCACCAAGCAGATGATCAACCAGCACGATCTCGCGCTGGCCTACTCGCCCGGCGTGGCCGCGCCCTGCGAGGAGATCGTGAAGGACCCTTCCGCCGCGTTCCGCTACACCGCCCGAGGCAACTTGGTGGGCGTGGTCACCAACGGCACGGCCGTGCTGGGCCTGGGCGACATCGGCGCACTGGCCGGCAAGCCCGTGATGGAGGGCAAGGGCGTCCTGTTCAAGAAGTTCTCGGGCATCGACGTGTTCGACATCGAGATCAACGAGAAGGACCCGGACAAGCTCATCGAGATCATCGCCTCGCTCGAGCCGACCTTCGGAGGCATCAACCTCGAGGACATCAAGGCGCCCGACTGCTTCTACATCGAGCGCAAGCTGCGCGAGCGCATGCACATCCCGGTGTTCCACGATGACCAGCACGGCACGGCCATCGTGGTCGGCGCGGCCGTCCTCAACGGGCTGAAGGTGTCGGGCAAGGACATCCGGCAGGTCAAGCTGGTGGTTTCGGGCGCGGGCGCTGCGGCGCTGGCCTGCCTGGGGCTGCTGGTCAAGCTCGGGCTGCCGCGCGAGAACATCTGGGTCACCGACATCGCCGGCGTGGTCTACCAGGGCCGCACCGAACTCATGGACGACGACAAGGCCCAGTTCGCCCAGAACACACCGCTGCGTACGCTCGCCGAGGTGATCGAGGGCGCCGACGTCTTCCTGGGCCTGTCCGCCGGCGGCGTGCTCAAGCAGGACATGGTGCGCAAGATGGCAGCGCACCCGCTGATCTTCGCGCTGGCCAACCCCAACCCGGAGATCACGCCCGAGGACGTGAAGGAAGTGCGGGACGACGCCATCATCGCCACGGGCCGTACGGACTACCCCAACCAGGTGAACAACGTCCTGTGCTTCCCCTACATCTTCCGGGGCGCGCTGGACTGCGGCGCGACCACCATCACGACGGAGATGGAGATCGCCGCCGTCCACGCCATCGCCGAGCTGGCGCAGGCGGAGCAGAGCGAGGTGGTGGCCGCGGCCTACGTGGGCGAGCCGCTGGCGTTCGGACCGGAATACCTGATTCCCAAGCCGTTCGACCCTCGCCTGATGATGAAGATCGCGCCCGCCGTGGCGCAGGCCGCCAAGGACAGCGGCGTGGCCCAGCGCCCCATCGCGGACATGGACGCCTACCGCGACCACCTGCAGACCTTCGTCTACGCCTCCGGCACCATCATGAAGCCGATCTTCACGGCGGCCAAGCAGGCCACCCTGAAGCGCGTGGCCTTCTCCGAGGGCGAGGAAGAGCGCGTGCTGCGCGCCGCGCAGATCCTGGTGGACGAGCGCGTGGCCCGGCCCACGCTGATCGGCCGCCCGGCCATCATCGCCCAGCGCGTCGAGAAGTTCGGCCTGCGCCTGAAGGAAGGTCAGGACTACGACGTGGTCAACGTGGAGCAGGACCACCGCTACCGCGACTTCTGGCAGACCTACCACCGCATGACCGAGCGCAAGGGCGTCACGGTGTCGATCGCCAAGATCGAGATGCGCCGGCGCCTCACGCTGATCGGCACCATGCTGCTTCACAAGGGCGAAGTGGACGGCCTGATCTGCGGCACCTGGGGCCACACGGCCCACCACCTGCAGTACATCGACCAGGTGATCGGCAAGCGCACGGGCGTGAACACCTACGCCTGCATGAACGCCCTGCTGCTGCCCGACCGCCAGGTGTTCGTGGTGGACACGCACGTCAACTACGACCCCTCCGCCGCGCAGCTGGCCGAGATCACCATCATGGCAGCCGAGGAAATGATGCGTTTCGGCATCAAGCCCAAGGCGGCGCTGCTGTCGCACTCCAACTTCGGCTCCAGCAACCAGCCCAGCGCCGTGAAGATGCGCCAGACGCTGGACCTCCTGCGCGAGCAGGCCCCCTGGCTGGAGGTGGACGGCGAGATGCACGGCGACGTGGCCCTGGACGAGAAGGCACGCACCACGCTCATGCCCCACAGCACTCTGGCCGGCAGCGCCAACCTGCTGGTCATGCCCAACATCGACGCGGCCAACATTTCCTACAACCTGCTCAAGACGGCGGCCGGCGGCGGAATTGCCATCGGCCCCATCCTGCTGGGCGCGGCCGCGCCGGTGCAGGTGCTCACCGCCAGCGCCACGGTGCGCCGCATCGTCAACATGACGGCCCTCACGGTGGCCGACGCCAATGCGTCCCGATAAGGGAAGAAACCAGAGCAAGCGCTAACTATTAACTTCCGTTAACCCCACAGGCGCCTGCCCGCTTTTTGGGCAGGCGCTTGCTTTTTGGGGCCATTTTTGTCACACTATCGGCTCGAAATTTCGGGTAAACCCGTAGTTTCCGAAAGGTGTAGTGGATGTTGAAGGCTGTCGCCATCCGGGCGTACAAGACAGTTGTGGCGTGCGCTCTGGGTGCTGCGTTCGTGCTCGCACCGGCTGCGGCGTCCGCGCGACAGTCCTCCGATTTGCCCGGGGCCGCTCCCGTGGCGCTGGCCGATCTGCCCCTCCAGGGGCGCAAGACCTATGCGCTGATCCTGCAGGGCGGGCCGTTCCCCTATGACAAGGATGGCACGGTGTTCGGCAACCGCGAGCGGTTGCTGCCCCTGCACAAGCGTGGCTACTACCGCGAGTACACCGTGAAGACGCCGGGTGCGCGCGGCCGGGGTGCACGGCGCATCGTCTGTGGCGGCGCTCCGCGCACGCCGGACGCCTGCTACTACACCGGCGACCACTACGCGAGTTTTCGGGAAATTAGGGAATGAGCGCCGAAAGCCTCGCAGCGGGCCGTGGGCCGGCGCGCCATGCCATCGGATCTTCGTCCGACAGCCGCCCCCACGGGCTTGTCGGATATGCCTATCGTGGACCTCTGAAAGAAAGAGCAACGGAGATGGAAACGCCACTTCGTAAAGAACAGGACACTCTCTTGCGCGGCGTGCGCACCAACATCGTGCAGTCGATCCGCGCCTTCCGGGTGCAGGACCTGCAGGACACGGCACGCGCGCTGGGCCAGCACTTCCTGTATGCCAACCTGGCACACGCACAGTCCAAGCAGGACGTGCTCGACCTCATCGCATCGCAGTTCACCTTTCCGCCGCACTTCGGCAAGAACTTCGACGCGCTGTACGACTGCATGACCGACCCGCTGCACAAGTCGGGGCCGCAGCCGGGCTTCATCGTGGTGCTGGAGCAGATCCCGGCCACAGCCAAGTTCGACAAGGAAGCACGCGAGCAACTGCTGGACATCTTCCGCGACGCGGCCGAGTACTGGGGCGACCGCAAGATTCCGTTCCGCTGCTTCTATTCTTTTCTGTAGCCCGTTCCGCAACCGCTGGCCAAGCGGAACGGGCCAGCGAGGCCGCCCTCAGCGCCTCGTCTCCGGCCATCGAGATCGAAGTCGATCTCTCGGGCGAGAAGATGCCCACCGACAAGCTCGTGGACGTGTCGCCGCTGGCGCTGCGCATGAGCAGCCCGTTCAACGCGGGCTATTGGCTCGCGGCAGCGTAGCCGGCTCCCAGCCAAATCGGACTCCAGCGCTTGCCAGTCAAGCGCTGGCAGCTCCTAATTTTGCAGCGACTGGGCCAGTGCGACGTATTCGGCCACGGGCACTTCCTCGGCGCGGCGCTGGGTGTCGAAATCGCCCGACCCGTTGCGCGCCTCGAGCCAGCGGCCCAGGGTGTGGCGCAGCAGCTTGCGCCGCTGGCTGAAGGCCACCTGCACCAGCTCCTCCAGCAGCGCCACGTCCACCGCCGCAGGGTCGGCATGCGGCACCATGCGCACCACGGCGCTGTCCACGCGCGGCGGCGGATCGAACGCCTCGGGCGGCACGAACAGCACGTCTTCCATCGCGTAGCGCCACTGCAGCATGACCGACAGGCGCCCGTAGGCAGCGGTGGAGGGCGCGGCCACCATGCGGTCGATGACTTCCTTTTGCAGCATGAAGTGCTGGTCCTCAATGGACTGCACGTGCTCCAGCAAATGGAACAGGATGGGGCTGGAGATGTTGTAGGGCAGGTTGCCTACCACTCTGATTTTTGGAGCGCCCAGCGCTTGCGCCACCTGCGCAAAATCCACTTTCAGCACATCGGATTCGATGACCTGCAGTTGCCCGTGCTGGCGCAGCCGCGCGGCCAAGTCGCGGTCCAGCTCGATCACGGTGAGGCGGCCCAGGCGCTCGACCAGCGGCTGGGTGAGCGCCGCCAGGCCGGGGCCGATCTCCACCATGGGCTGGCCGGGCTGCGGGGCGATCGCCCGCACGATGGCATCGATGATGCCGCTGTCGGACAGGAAGTGCTGGCCGAAGCGCTTGCGCGGGATGTGCTTCATCTCATTGATCCGTGGCGCTGCGCATGAAACCAGCGCGCCCCAAGCCAGGGCAGCCGAGCAAGGGCCGCCCCGCAGCGAGGGCTGCGTCCCCCTTCCCAGAGCGCGCAGCGCGTGGAGAGAAGGGGAAGCCGCGCAGCGGCTCAGGGGTTGCACCTCATCACTGCGGCGGTTCGCGGTATTCCACGTAGGCCCGGCCGCGCGCCTCCTGGATCCAGGTGGAATAGGCCTCGTCGAGCTTCTTCTCGCGCACCGTGTCGCGCACCATGTCGCGCTGCTCGCGCTGGGTGAGCTTGGCCTCTCGGCGGCCCATGAGCTGGATCAGGTGCACGCCGAAGCGCGACACCACGGGGTGGCTGATCTCGCCGGGCGCGAGCGCATCAAGCACTTCCTCGAACTCGGGCACGTAGCGCCCGGGCGAGGCCCAGCCCAGGTCGCCGCCGTCCTTGGCGCTGCCGTCCTGCGAATACTCGCGCGCCAGCGCGGCGAACTCGGCCTGGCCGCGCACCACGCGGTCGCGCAGGTCTTCCAGCCGCGCCGCGGCCTCGCGCTCGGTCAGGCCGGCGTTGGTGCGCAGCAGGATGTGGCGCGCATGGTTCTGGATGGCCGTGGTGGCCACGCCGCCGTGGGTCTTGTCGATCACCTTGAGCAGGTGGAAGCCTGCGGGCGAGCGCAGCGGCCCCACCACGCTGCCCACATTGGCGTTCTGCACGGCGTTCACGAACAGCTCGGGATAGCGGTCGGCCGGGCGCAGGCCCAGCAGGCCGCCGCTCGTGCCCTCGGGCGCATCGGAATATTCGCGCGCCAGCGCGCCGAAGTCGCCGCCGGCCTGCAGCTTGGCGAGCACCTCCTGCGCGCGCGCGCTGCGCTCGGACGCCTGGGCGGGGCTGGCGTTCTCCGGTACCTGGATGAGGATGTGGGCCAGGTTGAGCTCGAGCTTGTCCACCGCGGCCGACTTCTGCTGGTCGCGCAGGTACTGGTCCACCTCCAGGTCGCTCACGCGCACGCGCGACTCCACGTCGCGCTCGCGCACGCGCAGGGCCAGCAGCTGGCTGCGCAGCTCCTCGCGGAAGCGCTCCTGGCTGATGCCCTCGGCCTCCATGCGGCGGTGCATCTCCTGCAGGCTCAGCTGGTTCTGCCGCGCCACCGACTGCTCGGCCTGCGTGACGGCGTAGTCGTCCACCTTGATGCCGCTTTCCTTGGCCAGCTGCACCTGGATCTTTTCCAGGATGAGGCGTTCGAGCACGTCCTTGAGCAGCAGGTCGCGTGCGGGCAGGCTGCCGCCCTGGCTGGCGACCTGCTGGGCCACGCGGTCGGTCCGCTGGCGCACCTCGTTGTTGGTGATGGGCTCGGAGTTGACCACGGCCACGATGTAGTCGGCCTGGCGCGGCCCGGCCTGGCTGGGCGCGGCCGAACCCGCGGGCGGCAGCAGGGTGGCGGGAGAGGACAGGCGCGGCACGCCGTTGCCGGCCGAGGGCCGCAGCCCCTGGGCCTGCGTGAGCGGCGCCGCAAGCGCGGTCCAGCAGGCCAGGGCGAAGGGGAGGACGCGGTGTTTCATGGCGTTCAATCGTATTGGGTGAAGCGGCTGGGCAGGGCCACGTTTTCGCGCAGGAACTCGTAGCGCGGCACGTTCTGCTTCAGGCTGGTGAGCGGGTTGGAGCCCAGCGACAGGCGCGAGAAGCCGATGAACTCGATCTGGAACATGACGCGCGTGTTGCTCGACGTGTAGCTGCGCTGCAGGCGTTCGAGCACCACGCGGCCGATCCAGCAGCAGCTCTCGTATTCCACGCCGACCACGGTGTCCACGAACTTGCGGTCGCGCAGGCTGTAGTTCAGGCGGCCCACGCCGTACCAGCGCCCGGCGCTGGCGGTAGGCTTGTCGCTGCGGTCGCCCCACAGGTCGTTCAGGGGCCACTGCCAGCCCACGTCGAGCTGCTCGCTAGGCTCGCTGATGAAGTCGGTCACCCGCTGCAGGCGGTAGGCCGCGCTCACCGTGCGGTACTTGCCGGGCGAATAGCGCGCGGCCACCGTGGAGCGCAGGGAGCGGCCGGTCTTGGGGTTGTACTGCACGGTGGCGTCGAAGCCCCACTGCGGCGTCCAGTTCAGGCCCGCGCCCAGCAGCACGTCCGACAGCCGGTCGTTCACCGGGGCTCCGCCGGGCATGGTCACGTTCTGGTCGGAAAAGCGCAGGCGCTGGGCGATGCCGAAGCGCGCGGCCTCGGCGCCGGTGTCGGCGTCCAGCAGGCGCGTGGTCACGCCCAGCGTGAGCAGGTTGTTGTCGGCGATGCGGTCGTTGCCGCCGAAGGCGTTCTCGGTGTAGATGGACGCGAAGTTGAAGTCGGTGGCCGCCGTGTCGTAGACGGGCAGCATGCTCTGGTCGCGGTAGGGCGTGTAGGTGTAGAACGCGCGCGGCTCCAGCGTCTGCAGGAAGCTGCGGCCGAAGTACGCGGCGTCGCGCTCGAACACCAGCCCGCTGTCCAGGCTGAAGGTGGGCAGCGTGCGCGAGGCCGAGCGCTGGCCGTTGGCCAGCAGGTCGTCGAACTCGTAGTTCGTCGCATGCAGCTGCAGCCGCGGCGTGATGAAGCCCGCGGGCGCGAGGAACGGCCGGCTGACCTGGGCCATGGTGTAGCTGCGCCGGCCGTTGGGCTGGTTGTAGAAGCGCCGGTCGGACTGGAAGTGCGTGTAGTCCGCCTCGACCGTGGCATCGAAGCCGCCGGCGAGCTGCAGCGGCGCATAGCGCCAGTGCAGCTGGGGCATGCGGTCGTAGGGCGGGGCGATGGGCGCGCTCACATCCTGCAGCGTCTGCCACTTGAGCGTGCGCAGCACCACCGAGTGGTCGTCCCGCGCCCAGCTCAGCGAGGCGTCGCCCGGCAGCAGGCGCTGGGTGAGCTGGTCGGTGGAATTGCCCGGCCGCATGCCGGTGCGCTGCGTGAAGTCGCGCCAGTAGTCGTCGTCGCTCACGCGCTTGATGTCGACGTTCAGCCCCAGGCCGCCCAGCGGCGTGTCGAACGCCTGGCGGTGGCGCAGGCTGTAGGCCCAGCGGTCCCGGTCGCGCAGGCTGTCGTTGGGCATGTAGTTGACGCCCAGCTCGCCGCTGTAGCGCGGCTCCAGGTAGCGGAATTCGGCGCCCAGCGAAAGGCCGCGCTTGCTCATGAGCACGGGGGTGATGGTGGCGTCGCGGTTGGGCGCGATGTTCCAGTAGTACGGCTGGGCGTATTCCACGCCGCTCAGGTTGTCCAGCCCGATGGTGGGCGGCAGCAGGCCGGACTTGCGCCGGTCCGACAGCGGGAAGGTGATGCGCGGCACCGGCAGGATGGGCACGCCCTTGAACTCCAGCACGCCGTCCTCGGCCGTGCCCACGTCCTCCACGCGGTCCAGGTGGATGCGCTTGGCGCGCAGGATCCAGTCGGGCTGCCAGCTCGTCTCGTCGGTGCGCTCGCAGGTGGTGTAGGTGGCCTCGTGCACCACGGAGCGGTCGCGGTCCAGGAAGTCCACGCGCGCCGCCTCGCCATGGGCCGAGGTCTCCAGGAAACGGTAGCGCGCCCCGCTGAAGAAACCGCTGAAGGCGTCCACGCGCAGGTCCAGCTCGGAGCCCTCGTAGCGGTTGCCGGCGCGGTTGATGCGCACGTTGCCGCTGGCCTGGGCGCGGTCCTCGGGCACGTCGTAGTCCATGCGGTCGGCCTGGATCACGGTGTCGCCGCGGCGCAGCTCGGCGTTGCCCTCGATGGTGGCGCGGATGTCCGGCTGGCCGGTGACCTGGTCGCCGCGCACGAACACCGGCATCTGCTGGCGCACGCCGTAGGGCAGCGTCTCCTGCAGCCGCGGGCTGGGGCGCAGCGCCGGCGGCGCCTCCTCGGCCGCGGCCTGCGCCTGGGCCAGCGCCGACAGCGGCAGGCCGCACAGCATCAGGGCGGCCAGCCGCGCGAGCGGGCGCAGCAGGGGGGCGGGCGGGTCGGAGGGCAGGAAAGGTCGATCCATGGAGTGAGGCGAGGGGCTGCGCGGCTTCAAGCAGCCAGGCCGGTTTGTAGAATCGGATTATCCATGAGCCACCCCTCCCCTTTTCCGCCGGCAGGCAGCGCCCGCGCGGCCGTCGCCTGGAGCGATCCGGCCCGCCAGGCCGCCTTCGAGGCCTGGCTTTCCCCCTCGTTCCCGCCCACGGCCTGCTGCCCGCGACGCTGCGCCCTGCGTCCGCCGACGCGAGCTTTCGCCGCTACCTGCGGCTGGACACGCAATCCGGCGCCAGCCTGGTCGTGATGGATGCGCCGCCGGAGAAGGAAGACTGCCGCCCGTTCGTGCACGTGCAGGCGCTGCTGCACGCGGCCGGCCTGCGCGTGCCGCAGATCCTGGCCTGGGACGAGGCCCACGGCTTCATGCTGCTGACCGACTTGGGCATCCAGACGGCCATCGAGCGCCTGGATGCGCGCGACCCGCAGGCCGCGCACGCCTGGTATGTGCAGGCGGTGGGCCTGCTGATCGACTGGCAGCGCGCCAGCCGGCCCGGCGCGCTGCCGGCCTATGACGACGCCCTGCTGCGCCGCGAGCTGCAGCTCTTTCCCGACTGGTACATCGCCCGCCACCGCGCCATCCCGCTCACCGGCGCGCAGCAGGCCGTGCTGGCCAAGGCCTTCGACGCCATCGTCGCCCAGAACCTGGCCGCGCCCAGCGTGTTCGTGCACCGCGACTTCATGATGCGCAACCTCATGGTGGGCGAGGACGGGCGCCTGGGCGTGCTGGACTTCCAGGACGCGGTGCTGGGCCCCGTGACCTACGACATCGCCAGCCTGCTGCGCGACGCGTTCATCAGCTGGGAAGAGGATTTCGTCATCGACATTACCGTGCGTTACTGGGAAAAGGCCCGGCGCACGGGCATCCTCGGCGCCGCCAGCAGCAGCGGCTGGGGCGCGGACTTCGGCGAGTTCTACCGCGCGGTGGACTGGATGGCACTGCAGCGCCACCTCAAGGTGGCCGGCATCTTCGCGCGGCTCACGCTGCGCGACGGCAAGCCCAAGTACCTGCAGGACGCGCCGCGCTTCATCCACTACATCCGCCAGACGGCCGGGCGCTACCGCGAGCTGTCGCCCCTGCTGCGGCTGGTGGACGAGATCGAAGGCACCCAGGCCCCCGTGGGCTATGCCTTCGGACGCGTCTAGGTTTACCAACGAAAACGGCCTCCAGCGCTTATCCAGCAAGCGCTAGCAGCTACTTTTTTTGAAGCACATGCCCCGTTTCCACTGCCCCCTGCCCCTGGCCACCGGCGCGCGCATCGCGCTGCCGCCCACGGCCGCGCGCCATGTGCAGGTGCTGCGCCTGCAGCCGGGCGACGCGGTCACGCTGTTCAACGGCGAGGGCGGGGAATGGTCAGCCGCCGTCACCCGCATGGGCCGCTCCGACGTGGAGGTGGAAGTGGGCGCGCACGCGGCCATCGAGCGCGAGGCCGCGCGCGCCGTGCACCTCGTCGTGGGCATGCCCGCCAACGAGCGCATGGACTGGCTGGTGGAAAAAGCCACCGAACTCGGCGCCGCCAGCATCCAGCCCGTGGCCGCCGCACGCAGCGTGCTCAAGCTGGCCGGCGAGCGCGCCGCCAAGCGCCAGGCCCATTGGCAGGCCATCGCCGTGGCAGCCTGCGAGCAGTGCGGGCGCAACCGCGTGCCGCCGGTCGCCGCCCCGCTGCCGCTGGCGGACTGGCTGCGCCGGCCTGCGGCAGAAGGCGCGCGCCTGCTGCTGTCGCTGCGCGACGGTGCCCGCCCCCTGCAGGAGGCCGCTGGCCATGCGGGCGCGGTGTGGGTGCTGCACGGCCCCGAAGGCGGATTGAGCGTGCAGGAAGAAGACGCCGCGCTGGCCCAGGGCTTCGCGCCCGCCAGCCTGGGCGCGCGCGTGCTGCGGGCCGAGACGGCCTCCGTCGCCGCGCTGGCCGTGCTGGGGCTCTGATGCACAGCGAGATGGACGAGAGCGCCGCATTCGGCGCTGAACTGGGCGCCGTGGCCGACTTCTTCCGCGACGGCTACCTGTTCGGCGACGCCGCCGCCGACGCGCCCCTGCTCGGCCGCATCACGCGCCAGCAGCCGCTCACGCAGGCCTTGAGCGGCCTGTTCCACGGCCCCGCCGCGCTGGTGCAGCTGCGCGTATGGGTGTTCCTGCAGCTCGCCTCGCAGGGCGACGCGCAATGGCCGCGCGAGCGCATCGACGAGCTCTTCAACGCCCTGCGCCCCGAGGCGCTGGACACCGTGCTCAAACGCCTGCGCGACGTGGGCCTGCTGGCCTGGGACGAGACCCAGCGCGCCTACGCCCTGCCCCCGCTGGCCCAGCGCGTGGCCGCCCTGCTGACGCCGCTGGCCGCCGACGCCCCCGCCGCCAACGAGGAAGGCGACGCCGACGGCGGCGAGCTGGCCGCCCTGCTCGGCCAGGTGGTCGGCGCCAACCAGCTCGGCAGCGTGGACGCCGCCCAGGTGCAGATGCTGCACGCGCAGCTCGCGCGGCTGCACGGCGAGTTCGCCGACGCCATCGCCAGCGGCTCCGAGTTCCGCCTGCGCGAGGCGCGCAAGCGCTACGACCGCGCCGCCACGCTCATCGACCGCGCGTCCGACGCCATCAGCGCCCTCATCGGCAACGCCCAGGGCCACCTGCTGCTGGAGCGCGCCGCGCGCGGCCTGGGCCAAGCCCAGTCGCGCCTGCTGGCCATGGCCAGCCAGTTCAACCGCGCGCTGCAGCAGGTGGACCGCCAGCGCGTGACGCTGGGCACCACCGGCATCACCAGCACCGACGTCAAGCGCTGGCTGCAGACCGCGCCCGCGCCGCACCGCCTGCTGGACGGCGCGCTGGCCCAGCCCACGCAACTGGCCACGCTGGCGCCGCACGAGCTGCTGGACGTGGTGGAGGCCGAGTTCGAGCGCGACCGCCCCCAGGCCGCCCTGCCCGACACCCTGCCCGCCGCCCAGAGCGCGCCGCCCGGTACCCTCGCCGCCGTGGCCCTGCCGCGCGAACTGGGCGACCTGAACGCGCTGCTGGCCGAGTGGACCGGCGGCGACCCCGGCACCGCCCGCACCGTGGCCGACGCCCTGCTGGGCCCGCGCCCCGGCGCCGCGCGCTACGCCCAGGTGGCCTACAAGGCACAGCTCATGCCCCTGCTGGGCGACCCGCAGGCCGCCGTGCTGCCCGGGCTGACCGGCGCGCTGGCGCGCCAGCCCTGGCGCATCGCCTGGGACGGCGGCGCCGAACCCATCGACCACCACCAGGTCGCACTGCTGAGCCGCGGCACGCTGGTGCCCGCCAAGGAAGACACGCATGGATGACGCCGCCCTGTTGATCGCCGAACTGCTCACCCGCCGCTGGCTGCCGCGCAGCCACCCGCGCGTGAAGCGCGCGCTGGTCGACGCCGAGCTTTTCGCCCAGGTCGAGCAGCGCCTGGCCCAGTCCGGCCTGCGCTGGATGGACAGCATCTACGCCGACCACGTCAGCGTGGCCCTGCTGCCCGCCGCCCAGAACGGCGTGCTGGGCGAAGCCGGGCTCAACGCCAACAACAACCTGGAGCTGCCGCGCGACGCGCAGGCGCTGCTGGTCGTGCTGTGGGCGCTCATCGTTTTGCCCAAGCGCGAGCGCCAGACCAGCCGCGCACAGGAAGGCGATGCGGGCCAGAGCGACTTCTTCCCCGCCGCCAAGCCCCTGCCCCAGGCCGCCAGCGTCAGCCCCGTGCTCTCGTACAAGGCGCTGCTGGAAGACTACGGCCCCCAGCTCGGCAAGAAGCTGCGCCTGGACGCCAACCTCAAGCTGCTGGAGCGCCACGGCTTCATCCTGCGCCGCCAGGACGAGATTGCCGAAGGGCCGCTGCTGGACGTGCTGCTGGACTACGACGTGCTCGCCCCGCGCATCCTCGACGGGGCGCTGGCCGACGTGCTGGCGCGCGAGCGGGCCGCTGACGATCACGAGCAAAATCAGGCTCCAGCGCATGACCATCAAGCGCAAGAAGCTATCAATACAGGAGCATCCACATGACCGCGTCACGCAAGAGCCCCGCACTGCTCAAGGAAATCGGCGGAGTCCGCATACAGCCCCGGCACCGGGCGTCGTGCCACTGCGGCGCGGTGGTGCTGGAGTTGAGCCTGCCCGACGGCGTGGTCGACCCCCGCCGCTGCAATTGCTCCATGTGCCGGCGCAGGGGCGCGGTCGTCGCGTCCGTGCCGCTGGACGGCATCCGCATCGTGCAGGGCGCCGAGCATCTGAAGCTCTACCAGTTCAACACGTTCACGGCCAAGCACTACTTCTGCGGGAACTGCGGCATCTACACGCACCACCAGCGCCGCTCCAACCCCAGCCAGTACGGCTACAACGTGGGCTGCCTGGAGGGCGTCGATCCCTTCGCCATCGGCGACGTGCCGACCAACGACGGCGTCAACCATCCGGCGGACCGGCTCAAGCCCGGCGCCTCCTGAGTCATTTCGAGCGCCAGCGCCCGTCCATTGCGCGCGAGCAGCCATCCCCACAAGAGCACCCGTGTTCCACCTTCAAACCCTCGAACTCGTCCACTGGGACTACTGCCAGCGCGTCTCCCTGCCGCTGGACGCCTCCATCATCACCATCGCCGGCCCCAACGGCTCCGGCAAGACCACGCTGCTGGACGCCCTGCGCACGCTGCTCGGCCTGCGCTGCTCGGCCCCGCGCGACTACCGCACCTATGCGCGCCACGCGGGCGCGCAGACGGCGTGGCTGCGCGCCGTGGTGGACAACCGGCCGCAGGGGCGGCAAAGCTCCAGCCGGCCGTTCGCGCGCCGGCTGCTCTACGCCGACCAGGTGACGCTGGCCTGCCGCATCGACAAGAACGGTGGCGACTGGCAGCGGCGCTACTGCCTGCTGGAGGGCGACGTGTCCATCGAGCAGCTGGTGGACACGCCCGAGAAGGACCTGGGCTTCATCGGCGTGGAAGCCTGGGGCCGCGTGCTGTCCGCCGCCGGCCTGTCGCCGGCCATTGCACGCGTGCTCTCGCTGGAGCAGGGGCAGACCGACCGGCTGTGCGAATTCAGCCCGCGCGAACTGCTGCGCCTCGTGTTCGATGTGTTCGGCGACCAGCAGGTGCTGGACGCCTACGACCAGGCGCGCGAGCACCAGCAGCAGCTCGCCCGCGAGATGGTGCAGGCCGAGCGCGAGCTGCAGCACAGCCGCGCGCAGCTGGCCGAGCTGCACAACCGCGTGACCAGCTACAAGACCTGGCAGATGCGGCTGGCCGAGCGCGAGCGCCTGGCCACCGAGGTGCTGCCCGTGCTCGCCTGGTGGGGCGAGCGCGAGGGGCTGGCGAAACAGTCGCGCGAGCTGCGCCGCCACAAGGCCCAGCACCGCGCCGCGCTGGCCGACCAGGCAGTGCAGAACAAGCGCCTGCTGCACCTGCTGGAGGAAAGCGCCCGCGCCCAGCAGCAGGCCGAGCAATTGCGCGTGGAGCGCGACCAGGCCCGCGCCCAGCTCGACGAAGCCACGCGCCACGAAGCGCCGCTGGAGAAACTGGCCCAGCGCGCGCAGGAACTGCTGGCCCTGGTGGACAAGGGCAGCGACGCGGGCGACCTGCAGGCCCATCTGGCCCAGCTGCAGGCGCAGGAATCGGCCCTGCAGGACGAGCGCGCCGCGCTGGCCCAGCGCCGCAAGCTGGCCGCCGCGCAGCTCGCCGCGCTGGAAGGCCAGCACCTGCCGCCGCTGCCGTCCGAGGTGCAGAAATTCCGCCGTGCGCTCAGCGCGCAAGGCATCGGCCACCGCTTCGTGGCCGAGGTGGTGGAGGTGCAGGACGAGCGCTGGCGCGCCGCCGTCGAGGGTGTGCTGCGGGGCCACCGCTGGGTGGCGCTGCTGGACAAGGAGCAGGACCTGGCCGAGGCCTACGAAACCGGCGAGCGCGAGCGCTACCGGCACTACATCGTCGGCCCCGGGCAGAACGCCATGGAAACCGCCCTGCGCGGCGAGGACGGCACGCTGCTGGCGCACGTGAAGTTCACCGCCCCCGTGCCGCGCTGGCTGGTGCAGCAGCTGCAGCAGCTGCGCTGCGTGGCCGACCCGCGCGAGGGCAAGAGGCTGGGCGGCACATGGATCACACCCCAGGCCTACATGCACGACGGGCGCGGCGCGCGCTCCATGTGGGTCGACGCGCACGAGCACCAGTTCGGCGCCGCCGCCGTGCACGCGCGCCGCACCGCGGCCGAGCGCGAGCTGGCCCGCATCGACGCGCAGCTCGCACCGGTGCTGGACACGCTGCTGGCCCTCAAGCGCCAGATCACCGACACGCGCCGCGCGCTGGAGGGCCACAGCGCCGCCGAGGAGCTGGCGCGCCGCAGCGACGAGTTCGCCCAGGCGCGCGAGCAGCTGCCCGGCGCCAGGCAGGCACGCGTGGCCGCCGCCCAGCTCTGGCAGCGGCTGGAGCAGGACACGGGCCGCGCCCACGACCGCCACCGCGCGTTTTCCGAGGAGCACAAGCGCCTGGAACAGCAGCTGCAGCGCGCACGCGGCGAGAGCGAGCGCGCCGCGCAGGACTGGAGCGCGCGCCGCCGCCAGCAGCAAGGCGCGGTGGCGCGCAGCCAGGCGCAGCGCGCGCAGTTCCCCGCGCGCTGGATCGCACCCGGCGCCATCGCCCAGCTGGCCGACGAATACGTGAACGACACCCAGGCCCGCCTGCGCCTGCACGCCGTGGAGCAGGAACTGGAGCAGGGCGCCTGGGAGCAGGACGCCACGGTGGAAGAGCGCCACCGCCGCATGGACGTGGCGGTGCGCGAGCAGGCCGCAAGCCTGTCGGACCACCAGGTGAAGAACGCCCAGGCCCAGACCGCCGTGCTGAACGCGCGCGAGAGCTACATCGAGGTGCTGCGCAGCACCGTGCGCCGCTACCGCAAGAACATCCAGGAGCTGGGCCAGCTCGCGGGCGTGGAGGTGGCGGCCGACCTGCCTCTCTTGGAAAACGAAGACGCCGTGCTGGCCCAGGCGGGCCTGAAGGTGCACTTCGCCTTCGACGGCAAGGGCAGCATCGGCCTGAACGACGGCGAGGCCTCGGGCGGGCAGCAGGTCATCAAGTCGCTGATCCTTCTGGTGGGCCTGCTCAAGGACGAGGAAAGCGGCTCGGGCGGCTTCGTGTTCATCGACGAGCCCTTCGCCCACCTGGACGTGCGCAACATCCAGCTCGTCGGCCACTTCCTGCGCTCCACGCGCGCGCAGTACGTGCTGACCACGCCGATCACGCACAACCTGGAGGTGTTCGAGCCCGCCGAGATCACCCTGGTCACGAGCAAGAAGCCGCGCGAGAGCCGCTGGGCGCCGCCCATCGCGGTGGCCAAGCGGCGCGGCGTGCCGGAGCTGCGGCCCATCGCGGCCTGACCGTCCAAGGGGTTTCCTGCCTACATCCAGCCGCCGCTGCCGGCCTAAGATGCGGACGGCGCCGAGCGCGCAAGGAAAGGAACCCGCCCGTGGACCAGGAGGCCGTGGCCCGCACCCTGCCGCAGCGCGTGCTGGACGCGCTCATCACCCGCGACCCCCACCAGCGGCTGCGGCTGGCGATGACGGGCCTGGCCGCCCTGCTCATGCTCTGCTGCATCGCCGCCATGCACCTGGTGGCCGCCGCCGGACTGACGGCCGCGCGGCCCGTGCACTGGTGGACGCTGGCCTGCGCCACCGGCCTGGCGGCGGTCTACGCACTGATCCGCAGCGGCTACAGCAGCCGCTGGCACGACCCCGCGCTCACGCTGCTGCAGATCGTCTACGCCATCGCCTGCAATGCCACGGCCTACGTGATCGCCGGGCCGGCACGCGGCATCGCGCTGCCCATCCTGGCGGTGATCCTGATGTTCGGCATCTTCGGCCTGACGCCGCGGCAGATGGTGGGCGTGCTGGTCTACGGGCTGGCGGTGTTCGGCCTCGCCTCGGCCGTGGTGCAGTGGTGGTACCCGCCCGGCGGCCAGCCGGCGGCGCTGGCCGGCGCCTACATGGTGATGATCGTGGTGGTGCTGCTCAGCAGCACCTTCCTCAACATGCGCATGCATGCCACGCGCGAGAAGCTGCGGCGGCAGAAGGCCGAGCTGGCGCATGCCGTGGAGCAGGTGCGCGAGCTGGCCACGCGCGACGAGCTCACCGGCCTGCCCAACCGGCGCTACATGCTGGAGATGATGCGACTGGAAGGGCTGCGCGTGCGCCGCGGCGGCCACCCGGTGCTGATGGCGCAGCTGGACCTGGACCACTTCAAGGCCGTCAACGACACCCACGGCCACGCCGGCGGCGATTTGGCGCTGCAGGCTTTCGCGCGCACGGTGCTGGCCAGCGTGCGCGCCACCGACATCCTGGCGCGCTGGGGCGGCGAGGAGTTCGTGCTGCTCATGGCCGGCACCACGCCCGAGGACGGCGCGCGCCTGCTGGAGCGCGTGCGCGCGGCCGTGGCGGCGTCGCCGGTGGCGCTGCCCGCGGGCGGCACGGTGCGCCTGACCGTGTCGGTGGGCGCCGCCCGGCTGCACGCCGGCGAGACGCCCGTGGCCCTGCTGCAGCGGGCCGACGCGGCCCTCTACGAGGCCAAGCGCCAGGGACGCAACCGCGTGGTGTGGGCGGGGCAGGATGCTCCCGAAACAATAGCTTCCAGCGCTTGATGGACAAGCGCCAGAGGCCGATTTCGCTTAGAACCTTTCCCCGAGCCAATGCCCCAGCGCCGTGAAGACGGGCTGGGCTTCGCGCTCGTTGAAGATCTCGTGGTACAGCCCCGCGAAGCCTTGCGCGGCCAACACGTCCTGCGGCGCGGCAGCGGCGAAGACCTGGCTGCCGGCGGGGTCCACGATGCGGTCGTCCTCGCCCCAGAGCAGCAGCGTGGGCACGCTCCATTGCGGCGCATGGGCCACCGTGACGGGGCCGGCGTCGGCGATATAGCGCGCCAGGCGGGCGCAGATGCGGTCGTGGCAGCGCCGGTCGGCCCGGTAGGCTGCGACCACGTCCGCGTCGTGCGACAGGAAATCCGCGTCCAGGCCGTTGCCTACGCGCAGGTTCGGCACCAGGCGCGGCAGCGTGGCCAGCAGGAGTTTCTGCACGGGGTTCAGGAAGGCAGCGAGCGCAGGCGACGAAAGCACCAGCGCCTCCACGGGCCGCACGCCCCGCGCCACCAGGTGCGCGGCCACCAGCCCGCCCATGCTGTGGCCCAGCAGCACCAGCGGCTCGCCCGGGCGCATGCGCGCGCGCGTGGCGTCGATCAGATCGGCCAGGTCGTCTTCCAGGCGCAGGTCGCTGGTCAGGCCGCCGCGCGGGCCGCCCGACTCGCCATGGCCGTAGTGGTCGTAGCTGCGCACGGCGAACCCCCAGCCGTTCAGGCGCGCGGCGAGCATGCGGTAGCGGGCCGAGTGCTCGCCCAGCCCGTGCACGACAAGCACGGTGCCGCGCCGCTCGCGGGTGGGCAGCGGCCAGTCGCGCACGGCGAGGTTCTCGCCGTCGCCGGCGGTGAAGGGGCTCAGCGTGGACTCGGGCAGGTCCTGCATGGCGGGAGCGGTGTTCAGGCAGGCAGGGCAGCGACCACCTGGGCCACGGCGGCGGTGAGGCGCTTGGCGTAAGGCACGTGCAGGAATTCGTTGGGGCCGTGCGCATTGCTCTTGGGGCCGAGCACGCCGCAGACCATCATCTGCGCCTTGGGGAAGCCCTGGCTCAGCATGTTCATGAGCGGGATGGTGCCGCCCTGGCCGATGTAGCCGCAGGGCGCGCCGAAGTGCGCCTGGCTGGCGGCGTCCAGCGCCTGGGCGAACCACGGATCGATGGCCGGGGCGTTCCAGCCACTGGCGGCGCCGTCGGGCGCGAAGGTCACGCGGGCCTGGTAGGGTGCGTTGTCCTCCAGCAAGGCCTTCATTTCCTGCACGCAGGCGCCCGCGTCCACCAGCGGCGGCAGGCGCAGGCTGAGCTTGAAGGCGGTGTAGGGGCGCAGCACGTTGCCCGCGTCCCGCAGGGCGGGGAAGCCCTCGGCGCCGGTGACGCTGAGCGTGGGCTGCCAGGTGCGGCGGATCAGCGCCTCGACCGGGTCGGTGGTGGTGGGCAGCGCGAACACCGTGCTGCCGCCGCAGTCGTGGTGCGCCCAGGGAAAGCGCTTGTAGACCTCGTCGCCCAGGATGGCGGCGGTGGCGCGCGCCTGCGCCAGGCGGTCGGCAGGCATCTCGCAGTGGAAGCTGGCGGGCAGCAGGCGCCCGGTGGTCGAGTCTTCCAGCCGGTCGAGCACCTGCCGCATGATGCGGAACGACGAGGGCACGAGCCCGGACGAGTCGCCCGAGTGCACGCCCTCGGTGAGGATCTCCACCTTCAGCGTGCCGCTGGCCATGCCGCGCAGGCTGGTGGTGAGCCAGAGCTGGTCGTAGTTGCCGGCGCCCGAGTCCAGGCAGATGACCAGCGCCACGTCGCCCAGGCGTCCGCGCAGCAGGTCGATGTAGGGCAGCAGGTCGGCGGAGCCGCTCTCCTCGCAGGTCTCGATCAGGCCGACGATGCGCGGATGCGGCACGTTCTGGCGCTGCAGCTCCTGCACCGCGGCGATGCTGGCGTAGACCGCGTAGCCGTCGTCGGCGCCGCCGCGGCCGTAGAGCTTGCCGTCCTCGTACTTGGGGGTCCAGGGCCCCAGGTCGGCGCGCCAGCCCTCGAACTCGGGCTGCTTGTCCAGGTGGCCGTACATCAGGACCGTCTGCGTGGACTGCGGCCGGGTGGCCTCCACCTCGAAGAACAGCACCGGCGTGCGGCCGTCCAGGCGCACGATCTCCAGGCGCAGGCCAGCGACCTTCTGCGCCTCCACCCACTGCGCGGCGTTGCGCAGCACGGTTTCCAGATGGCCCTGCGCGCGCCAGTCGGGCGAGAAGCCGGGGGATTTGGCGGGAATGCGGATGTAGTCGGTGAGCTGGCGCAGGATGTCCTCATCCCATACGCGGCCCACGCGCTCCAGCGCCAGGGCGGTGTCGAGTGCGGCGGCGGGCAGGCGGGCGGTCATGGCAGTTCCTCGGAGCGATGGGGAAAGGGCACAGGATACGCCAGCCCCTCCGGCCTCTGCATGGGCAGGGTGGGCGGGCCGTCGCGCGGCAGCAAGGCGCCCTCGACGCGGTTGCGCCCGGCCGCCTTGGCGGCGTAGAGCGCCTGGTCAGCGGTGTGGATCAGCAGGTCGCCGTGGTCGCCCTGCTCCAGCCGCCCGCCGCAGACGCCGATGCTCACGGTGACGGGCAGCGCCCGGCCTTCGTGCATGCAGGGCGTCTGCGCGACCGCCTGGCGCAGCACTTCGGCCAGTTCCATGGCGCCGCGCAGGGGCGTGTCGGGCAGCAGCACGAGGAATTCCTCGCCGCCGTAGCGGCCCACCAGGTCCTGTGCGCGCAGGCGGGTGCGCAGCATGGCCGCCACATGGCACAGCACCTGGTCGCCGGCGAGGTGGCCGCGCGTGTCGTTGACGGCCTTGAAATGGTCGATGTCCAGCATCATCAGCGCGTAGGGCTCGCGCGTGCGCACGGCACGCGCCACGTCACGCTCCAGCGCAGCGATGAGCGAGCGGCGGTTGGCCACGCCGGTGAGCGCATCGTGCGCCGCGAAGTGGCGGTTGGCCGCATCGGCCCGGTCCTTGGCCATGACGATGAAGCCCAGCGACGACAGGACGACGACGACGAACGCCGCCATGAAGACGAGAGACTGCATGCCGCTGCCGCGCATCAGCCCTTCGACCGAGGTGCCGTTGGTGAGCTCCAGCACGCCGCGCACCGACAGCAGCATCACCTGTAGCGCCACCCCCACCGACAGCAGCACCGCGCCGCGCAGCTGCGGCGGCGGCTGCGGCCGCCACAGTGCCCACAGGATCAGGAGCAGTTGCAGCGGCAGCAGTGTGCTCGTCACTATCAGGCGCGCGCGGTAGTCGTCGATGAACACGGCGAACAGCAGCGCCATGACGAGCACCGGCGGCACCATCCGCCGCCAGGGCATCTCCCGCCCCTGGAACTGGTGCACGGCCGCCAGCACCAGCGCGAAGGTGCCCGACAGCAGCGTGTTGGCCAGCACGATGCTGGCCCAGTCGGGCGCCACGCCGCGCAGCGTGTACAGGATGTAGGTGGCGGTGTGCAGCATCAACGCCAGCGCCCACAGGCCCATGCCCTCGCGGCGCCCCGGTTGCATGGCCGCGAGGGAGCACGCCATGGTGAGCGATGCTGCCGCAGTCATCAGCAGCATGGTGGGAACGTCGAGGTGCGGCAGCATGAGGCGAAGCGGGCGGCGGTGGCCCGAGGATAACCGTGCGCCGCCCCCGGCCCCTGAACCTGTGCGGTGCTCAGGGCAAGGTCAGGATGCCTTTGCCGTGACCAACGCGCCCTCAGGCATGTTCGAGCGCCGGCTGCGCGGCCCGCGCGCCCAGGGCCGGCTGGGGCGGCGCCGCCTCCAGCGCCAGCGCCGCCGGCCCGTCCATGCCCGGGCCGAGCTTGAACACCTGCACCGCGCCGGCCAGGCGCGAGGCCTGCTCGCGCAGGCTGTGCGCCGCGGCGGCCGATTGCTCGACGAGGGCGGCATTCTGCTGCGTCATCTGGTCGAGCTGGCCCACGGCCTGGTTGACCTGACCGATGCTGCCGGCCTGCTCGTCGGCGGCGACGGTGATCTCGCCGATGATGTCGCCCACGCGCTGCACGCTGCCCACGATCTCGCCCATGGTGCTGCCCGCGTCCTGCACCAGGCGCGCGCCGGATTCGACCTTCTGCACCGAGGCCTGGATGAGCTGCTTGATCTCGCGCGCCGCCTCGGCCGAGCGGCCCGCCAGGCTGCGCACTTCGCCCGCCACCACGGCGAAGCCCCGGCCCTGCTCGCCCGCGCGCGCCGCTTCCACGGCGGCGTTGAGCGCCAGGATGTTGGTCTGGAAGGCGATGCCGTCGATCACACCGATGATGTCGGCGATCTTGCGCGAACTCTGGTTGATGTCGCCCATGGTGGTGACCACCTCGCCCACCACCTGCCCGCCGCGCGCGGCCACCTCCGCGGCGGACGCGGCGAGCTGGTTGGCCTGGCGCGCCGCGTCGGCCGACTGGCGCACCGTGGCGGTGAACTGGTCCATGCTCTGCGCGGTTTGCGCAAGGCTGCTGGCCGTGGCTTCGGTGCGGGCGGAAAGGTCCTGGTTGCCGCTGGCGATCTCGGCGCTGGCGGTGTCGATGCTGTCCACCGCAGTGCGCACCTGCTGCAGCATCTGCACGTAGCGCTGGCGCATGCCTTCCACCTCCTGCACCAGGGCGCCGATCTCGTCGCGCCGCGTGGTGCGGAAGCTCTGGGTGAGATCGCCGTGCGCCACGAGGGTGATGGCCTGCGTGAGCTCGGTGAGCGGCTGGCTCACGCCGCGGCGCAGCATCACGAGCAGGCCCACACCCAGCAGCGCCACGGCCAGGGCCATCAGCCCCCACACGGCCCAGGTGATGTGGCGCTGGCCGGCCATGGCCTCGGCATCGGGCACCTCGGCCACCACCCACCAGCCGCCTTGGGTCTTGCGCATGAGCGCCCAGGGGTCGTCCGCGTCGGCATAGAGCACGGGGGCCGCGTGGCGCACGAAACCGTCCTCGGCGGCCGCCAGCGATTCCAGGAAGGGCTTGGCCTGCGGGAAGGCCTCCAGCACGCCGCGCCCGCGCGCCGCGGGGTGGTAGACGAAGCGCGCCTGCTCCAGCGAAACGCCGGGGTTGATCACGTACACGCCGCCATGCTCGAAGAAGCGCGTCTGCTCGACCTGCTTTTGCAGCATGGTGTGGAAGATGCTCACGTCGTTGCCGATGAACAGCAGCGCCACGATCTTGCCGCTGGCGTCCTTGACCGGCAGGTAGTGGCCCATGTAGGGCTTGCCCTGCACCATGACCAGGCCGGTGAAGGGCTCGCCCTTGAGCACGGCGGCATAGGCCGGGTCGGTGCGCGCGAGCGGCGTGTCCAGTTCGCGCTCGCCCTGGGCGTTCTTCACGGACGTGGTGATGCGCACGAAGTCGTCGCCCTTGCGCGCATACACGGAGGCCACGCCGCCCGTCTCCTGGGCAAACTTGTCCACCGAGCCGTAGTCGCCATTGACCAGCGCGCCGTAGCTGCGCAGTTCGCCCGCGCCTTCGTCGAGCTGCATGGTGGCCTCGAAGTACCGCTGGAAGCCCCGCATCGTGGCGCGCACCATCTCGCGGTTGGTGTTGTCGGCGGCGTCCAGCGACTGGGCCACGGCCTGCGCCGTCGTGCCCACGCTCTGCACCAGCTGCGCGCGCGTGCTGCGCTCGGTCAGCACCGCCAGCGTCGCCCCCACACCCACCAGCACCAGCGCCACCAGGCACAGCGCCATCAGCGTGACCCGGCGGGCGACGGAACGGTTGTTGGCGGACGAAGCGGCCATGGGGGGTGTCTCCTGAGATATTCGTGGTGTCCGGTTCGCTCCGGACGGGCCAACGAATCTACGGCAAACACCTAGTTACATTTATTCACGCAATCCCTTACGCGGTGTCACGTACCGGGCGGCCCTGCCTCAATCGTGCTCGAAGTGGAACACCGCCGTGCCGGCGCGCGCGTTGGGCAGCCAGCGCACCTCCCGCCCGTCCTGCAGCCCGAAGGCGTCGAGGATGCGCAGCTTGTTCTTGCCGGCCAGCACCTCGAAGTCCTTGTACGTGCCCACGCGGATGTTGGGTGTGTCGTACCACTGGTAGGGCAGGCGCCGCGTGACGGGCATGCGTCCGCGCAGCACCGACAGGCGGTTGGGCCAGTGGGCGAAATTCGGGAAGGCGACGATGCCGCTGCGCCCCACGCGAGCGGTCTCGCGCAGCATCACCTCGGCGTTGCGCAGGTGCTGCAGTGTGTCGATCTGCAAGACCACGTCGAAGCTGTTGTCGGCGAACATGGCCAGCCCCTCGTCGAGGTTGAGCTGGATCACGTTCACGCCGCGGCGCACGCAGGCGAGCACGTTGGCGTCGGCTATCTCGATACCGTAGCCGCTGCAGCCGCGCTCGCGCTGCAGCAGGTCGAGCAGCGCCCCGTCGCCGCAACCCAGGTCGAGCACGCGCGCGCCCTGGGGCACGCGGCGCGCGATGGCTTGCATGGTGGCGTGGTCGCTCATGTCAGCTCCTTGGCAATACTATCGAAATAAGAGCGAACTACGCCCATGTAGCGGGCGTCATCGAGCAGAAAGGCGTCATGCCCGTGGGGTGCGTCGATCTCGGCGTAGCTCACGTCGCGGCGGTTCTCCAGCAGGGCGTGCACGATCTCCCGGCTGCGCTGGGGCGAGAAGCGCCAGTCGGTGGTGAAGCTCACGAGCAGGAAGCGGGCGCGCGCCGCGGCCAGCGCCTGCGTGAGGCTGCCGCCGTGCTGGCGCGCAGGGTCGAAGTAGTCGAGCGCGCGCGTAATGAGCAGGTAGGTGTTGGCGTCGAAGTATTCGCTGAACTTGTCGCCCTGGTAGCGCAGGTAGCTCTCGATCTGGAACTCGATGTCCTGCGTGCTGTACTTGAGCTGCATCCCCTCGCGCAGCTGGCGTCCGAACTTCTCGTTCATCACGTCGTCGCTCAGGTAGGTGATGTGGCCGATCATGCGCGCGATGCGCAGGCCTCGCTTGGGTATCACGCCGTGGCGGTAGAAGTGCCCGCCGTGGAAGTCAGGATCGGTCACGATGGCGCGGCGCGCCACTTCGTTGAAGGCGATGTTCTCGGCCGTGAGGTTCGGGGCGCTGGCCACCACCACGGCGTGGCGCATGCGCCCGGGGTACTGCAGCGTCCAGCTCAGCGCCTGCATGCCGCCGAGGCTGCCGCCCATCACGGCGGCGAGCTGCTCGATGCCCAGGCAGTCCAGGAGCCGCGCCTGGGCATTCACCCAGTCCTCCACCGTGACCACGGGGAAATCGGCGCCATAGACCTCGCCTGTGTCGGGGTGGGTGTGCATGGGGCCGGTGGAGCCGAAGCACGAGCCCAGGTTGTTGACGCCGATGACAAAGAAGCGGTTGGTGTCCACCGGCTTGCCCGGCCCGATCATGTTGTCCCACCAGCCCTCGCTTTTCGGCTGGCCTTCGTAGACGCCCGCGACGTGGTGGGAGGCGTTGAGCGCGTGGCACACGAGCACGGCGTTGCTCTTGTCGGCATTCAGCGTGCCGTAGGTTTCGTAGGCCAGCGTGTAGTCGCGGATCGAGGCGCCCGACTGCAGGGCGAGGGCCTCGGCGAAGTGCATGGACTGCGGTGTGGCGATGAAGGACATGAAAAAACCCGGCTGTCGCTAAAAACGAGGCCGGGTCGCATCTCCATCGGTCATGTCTTTAGCTGAATTTGTAAAGCGCCCGCAAGCGGTGGCAAATCGGCGCGTCGGCCATTATGCCAAAAGCGCCAGCAGCCCGAGCACGAGGAAGATGACGGCCGAAACCACGTGCACCGCGCGGATCGGCACGCGCCGCGTGATGCGCTCGCCCAGCCAGACGACGGGCGCATTGGCGAGCATCATGCCCAGCGTGGTGCCGGCCACCACCCAGAGGTAGGCGCTGTACTGCGCCGCCAGCATCACCGTGGCGATCTGCGTCTTGTCGCCCATCTCGGCCAGGAAGAAGGCCACGAGCGTGGTGCCGAAGACGCCGAAGCGCGGCGCCCGGGTTGCTCCGTCGTCGTCGAGCTTGTCGGGGATCAGCATCCACACGGCCATGGCGATGAACGACAGCCCCAGCACCCAGCGCAGTGCCTGCGGCCCCAGCACCGTGGTCACCCATGCGCCCACGGCCCCGGCCAGCGCATGGTTGACCACGGTGGCCACGAAAATGCCCCAGACGATAGGCCAGGGCTTGCGGAACCGCGCGGCGAGCACGAGCGAGAGCAGCTGGGTCTTGTCGCCCATTTCGGCGAGGGCGACGATGGCGGTGGAGACGAGGAAGGCTTCCATGGTGGGGGGATTTCCGGCCGGAAATAGATCGGACAGCATTGACCGCGCACCGATTCCGGCCTATGGGATCGGCGCGCAGTCAATGGTCTCGCCCAGCCCGCCATTGCGGCGGACCTCATGCACCATGGCGCCCGGTGGGCCCCAAGTCTGTTGATGCATGCCTCCTCTCGCGCCAGCGGCGCAAGGGCAGGCTACTCCCCAAGGACTGGGGCGCATTGTAACGACTGCCCAGGTATTTACCCTGAAAAGTGTTGCTGCCACGCACTATCCGCCGTTTTCTGCACGCGGCAATGCCCGATAATGGTTACGCCTTTCTGCCTTGCAGGAATGCAGGCTGCGGTGTTTGGTCAGTTTCGCGTCTTTGAAGTCGTCACAGGTTTGTTGATTGCGTCAGGCTCCATCGCATTTCGTGTTTTTTTAGGAGTCCGATCATGGGCAACAAACTCTACGTGGGCAATCTGCCCTATTCCTTCCGCGACAACGACCTGGAGCAGACGTTCGGCCAATTCGGCGCTGTCCAAAGCGCCAAGGTCATGATGGAGCGCGACACCGGCCGCTCCAAGGGCTTTGGTTTCGTCGAAATGGGCAGCGATGCCGAAGCCCAGGCCGCCATCCAGGGCGTGCATGGCCAGAACTTCGGCGGCCGTGACCTGGTGGTCAACGAAGCCCGTCCGATGGAACCCCGCCCCCCCGCAGCGGCGGTGGCTTCGGTGGCGGCGGCTACGGCGGTGGCGGTGGCCGTGGCGGCTACGGCGGCGGCCGTTCCAGCTACTGATAGCGACTGCAAATGAAGAGAGGGCCGAAAGGCCCTCTTTTTTTGTGCCACAGGGGCGGAAAACTCCTTGTATTTCTGCCTTAGTTCTGGCACATAATATTTGCGGCGAGTTTTTTGCCTCGCCGAGGTTGCGGTGATCCGTCAGTTTCGCGCATAGGGGCGTCTTTGTGATCAACTGGCTGCGGGTTCGGGACTCCGTCGCTCTATCCAATTGTTTTTGAGGAGTCCCTTGATGGGCAACAAACTGTATGTCGGCAACCTGCCCTACACGGTGCGCGACCAAGATCTCGAGCAGGCGTTTGGCCAGTTTGGCGCCGTGACCAGCGCCAAGGTCATGATGGAGCGGGACACGGGCCGCTCCAAGGGTTTCGGCTTCGTCGAGATGGGCAGTGACGCCGAGGCACAAGACGCCATCAACGGCATGAACGGCCAGTCCCTGGGCGGCCGTAGTCTCGTGGTGAACGAAGCGCGCCCCATGGAACCCCGTCCCCCCGCAGCGGCGGCGGCTTCGGTGGCGGCGGCGGTGGTGGTTACGGCGGCGGCCGCAGTGGCGGCGGCGGTGGCTTCGGTGGCGGCGGCCGCAGCGAAGGCGGCTTCCGCAGCCCGTATGGCGCGGGTCCGCGTGGCGGCGGCGGTGGTGGCCGCGGCGGCTACGGTGGCGGCGGCAACAGCTACTGAGGCCCACCAGCGCACAAGACAGGCTCCCTCGGGAGCCTTTTCTTTTGGCCCCGCGCCGTTCAGGAGCGGCCCTCTCCCTGCCGGTGCTTGCGTGGGCGCCCGGCCAGCACGCGGTCGAACAGGGCATTGGGCAGCACGCGCAGCAGCTTGGCCACCACCCCCATCTGCCAGGGAATGACGCGGTAGCTCGCGCCCGCCTCGATGGCCTTGAACGCCTGGTCGGCAAAGTCCTCTGCCCGCATCAGGAAGGGCATGGCGTAGCGGTTCTCGCGCGTGAGCGGCGTGTCCACGTAGCCGGGGCAGATCATCACCACCCGCACGCCGCTGGCGCACAGTTCGCCGCGCAGGCTTTCGCAGTAGCTGATCGCCGCCGCCTTGCTGGCGCAGTAGGCGCCGTGGCCAGGCAGGCCCCGGATGCCCGCCACGCTGCCGATGCCCACCAGCCGCCCGCTGCCGCGCAGCGCCATGGGCGCCACGAAGGGCTGGAAGGTGGCAGCCATGCCGACGTTGTTGGTGGCGAAGGTGCGTGCCATGACGTCGATATCGCTGCGCTCTGCCGTGTCCATACCGATGCTGATGCCGGCGTTGGCGATGACCACGTCAGGCAGCCCCTGCCGCTCCAGGCACGACTGGCCGGCCGCCATGATGCGGTCGGGCTGCGCGACATCAGCTCTATAGATTTCATAGCTGCTTGCGCTTATTCCGCAAGCGTCAGCCCATGATTTGATTACATCCTCCCTGCGGGCCGACAGCGCCAGCCGCCAGCCGGCCTGGTAGTAGCGCAGGGCCAGTGCGCGGCCGATGCCGCTGGAGGCGCCGGTGATGAAGACCAGGGGCGCGGCAGCGGCCATGGGCATCAGCGGCGGGCGGGGGCCGGCATCAGGGTGCCGTGCACGCGGCCCTGCAGGCGCAGGGTCTGGTCCAGATGGTCGTAGTCCATGCTGTCGGCGGTGAAGGTGTCGGTGCCGCGCGTGAGCGTGACGGGCCGGTCCGAGCGCACCCGCTCGTCGTTCACCCAGGCATGCAGGAATTCGCCGCGGAATTCCAGACGCGGCAGCGGCTGGCGGCCGGCGCGGGCCGTGGACTCGCGCGTGACGACGGCGTTGCCGAAGAGCTGGACCTCCGACCCGTCGGCGTTGGTCACGGCGCGGTTGGCGGTAGCCGTGGTGATGCGGCCTTCGGCGTTCACCGCGCGCATGCGCACCTGGTCGATCTCCAGCGTGTCGGTATCGAGGTAGTGCCGCGCCAGGGTGCCGCGCACCTCGCTGTGCAAGCGGCCCGTGACATCGAAGCTCTTCACGGAGAAGTCGCGCATGTAGTAGTCGGGCTCGTGGCGCACCTCCTGCCCCTGGGCGGGCGCCAGGGGCTTGGGCGCGTTGCGCACCAGCCACCACGTGCCCAGTGCCAGCAGGCCCATGAGTACCACGGGCAGGTAGAGGGACAGGCGTTCCCACGCCTGGCGCAGGGGCTGGCTCATCCGGTGTGCGCAGCCAGCAGGCCGGCGTAGCGGCCGCTGGCGGCGAGCAGCAAGTCGCAGAATTCCCGCGCGGCGCCGCTTCCGCCGGGTGCCGCCGTGGTGTAGTGGGCCACGGCCCGGGCCTCGATGTGTGCCTGGGCGGGCGCGCAGGCGAAGGCCGCGCGGCGCATGACGGGCAGGTCGGGCCAGTCGTCGCCCATGGCCGCGGCCTGCGTCCAGCCCAGGCCCAGTTCGGCCAGGATGGCTTCGGCCGCGGGGCGCTTGTCCTCTGTGCCGAAGCGCGCATGCGCCACGCCCAGCGCTTTCAGGCGCAGGCGCAGCGCTGGCGCGTCGCGGCCGGTGACCACGGCGGGCGTGATGCCGGCCTGCTGCAGCAGCTTGATGCCGTGGCCGTCGAGGGTGTGGAAGCGCTTGAGCGTCTCGCCCGCCTCGGTGAAGTAGAGGCTTCCGTCGGTCAGCACGCCGTCCACGTCGAAGAAGGCCACGCGCACGTCCTGCGCGCGCAACAGCAGTTCAGGGTCGAATTGCAGCGCGGGGGAAAGAGAAGGCAGCGCGTGCATCAGATGACCTTGGCGCGCATCAGGTCGCCGATGTGCACGACGCCCACCAGCACGCCGTCCGTGTCGGTGACCAGCACGCTGGTGATCGCGTGCTGTTCCATGGCCTGGGCGGCGTCGGCCGCCAGGGCATCGGCGGCGATGGTGCGGGGGTGCGGGTGCATGAGGTCCTCGGCGTGCAGGGCGCGCAGGTCCGCACCGGCCTCGATACGGCGGCGCAGGTCGCCGTCGGTGAAGATGCCCACGGGGCGGCCGGCGGCGTCCACCACGGCGGAGGCGCCCACGCCCTTGGCGCTCATCTCGCGCATCAGCTCGCTGAAGCCGGCCTGGGGCGAGACGCGCGGCACTTCCGTACCCATGCGCATGACGTCGCGCACGTGGGTGAGCAGCCGGCGGCCCAGCGCTCCCCCGGGTGGGAGCGCGCGAAGTCTTCCGGGCGGAAGCCGCGCGCATCCAGCAGCGCCACGGCCAGCGCGTCGCCCATGGCCAGTTGCGCGGTGGTGCTGGTGGTGGGTGCCAGGTTGAGCGGGCAGGCCTCGCGCTCCACGCCGCAGTCGAGCACCAGATCGGCATGGCGCGCCAGCGTGGACTGCAGGCCGCCGGTCATGGCGATCAGCGGCACGCCCTGGCGCTTGAGCACGGGCAGCAGCACGGTGATCTCCTGGCTTTCGCCGCTGTTGGAGATGGCCAGCACCAGGTCGCCCCCCGCCACCATGCCGAGGTCGCCATGGCTGGCCTCGGCCGGGTGCACGAAGAAGGCGGGGGTGCCGGTGGAGGCCAGCGTGGCCGCGATCTTGCGGCCCACGTGGCCGCTCTTGCCCATGCCCATGACGATCACGCGGCCGGCCGTCGCCAGCACGCGCTGCACCGCCTGCACGAAGGCCGGGCCCAGGCGCGCGCCCATGTGCGCCAGCGCCGCGGCCTCGATGTCGAAGGTCTCCCGTCCCAGGCGCAGGACCTGCTGGGCATCGAAGGGAGTGGAGGCTGCTGCGGCGGCGGTAGGCATGGGCGGATTCTATCGGCCGCCCTGGCAGGCGCTCGGCTAGGATGGCGAATGTCCTCGCTGGCACTGACCCTGCTGTACCTGCTGGCCGCCGTGCTGGGCGTGGTGGCCTGCCGCACGCTCAAGCTGCCGCCCATGATGGGCTACCTGGCAGCGGGCATCCTGATCGGGCCGCACGCGCTGGCGCTCACGCAGAATTCCGAAGGGGTGCGCCACTTGGGCGAGTTCGGCGTGGTGTTCCTCATGTTCACCATCGGGCTGGAATTCAGCCTGCCCAAGCTGCGCGCCATGCGCCGCCACGTGTTCGGCCTGGGGATGCTGCAGGTGGCGCTGTCCATGGCCGCCTTCACCACCGCCCTGCTGCTGCTCTCGCGCCTGGCCGGGGGGTGTGGGACATGGGCTGGCAGACGGCCCTGGCGCTGGGCGGCACGCTGACGATGAGCAGCACGGCGATCGTGGTCAAGCTCATGTCCGAGCGCGGCGAGCTGGAGAGCGAGCACGGCCGGCGCGTTCTGGGCATCCTGCTGTTCCAGGACCTGGCCGTGGTGCCGCTGCTGGTGATGGTGCCAGCCCTGGGATCGTCGCCCGACAAGCTGCTGCTGGCGCTGGGCCTGGCGCTGCTCAAGGCCACCGTGCTCGTGGGCCTGCTGCTCGCCGGCGGCCAGCGCGTGATGCGCTGGTGGCTCACGCTGGTGGCGCGGCGCAAGAGCGAGGAGCTGTTCATGCTCAACCTGCTCCTGGTGACGCTGGGGCTGGCCTGGCTCACCGAGCAGGCAGGCCTATCGCTGGCGCTGGGCGCATTCATCGCCGGCGTGCTGGTGTCGGAGACCGAGTACCGCCACCAGGTGGGCACGGACATCCGCCCCTTCCACGACGTGCTGCTGGGCCTGTTCTTCATCACCGTGGGCATGATGCTGGACTGGCATATCCTGCTGGAGCGCTGGGCGCTGGTGCTGCTGCTGCTGGCCGGGCCGCTGCTGCTCAAGACGGCGATCATCTTCGCGCTGGCCCGGGGGCTGGGGGCGACGTCCGGGGTGTCGCTGCGCACGGCGCTCTACGCGGCCCAGGCGGGCGAGTTCGGCTTCGTGCTGCTGTCGCTGATGCAGGTGCACGAGCTGGTCCAGCCCTCGCTCATGAACCCGGTGCTCGCCGCCATGGTGCTGTCGATGCTGGCCACGCCCTTCCTCATCCAGTACAGCAACCGCATCGTGATGAAGCTCGTCGCCAGCGACTGGCTGCAGCAGTCGCTGCAGGTGACCAGCATCGCGCGGCAGTCCATCAACACCAGCGGGCACGTGCTGATCTGCGGCTACGGCCGCTGCGGGCAGAACTTGGCGCGCATGCTGGAGCGCGAGGGCATCCCCTACCTGGCGCTGGACCTGGACCCCGACCGCGTGCGCCAGGCCGCCGCCGCGGGCAACTCCGTGGTCTTCGGCGACGCCACGCGCCTGCAGGCCCTGATGGCCGCAGGCCTGGCGCGCGCGGCCGCCGTGGCGGTCACCTACCTGGACACGCCCTCGGCCCTCAAGGTGCTGGAACAGACGCGCACCCATGCGCCCCATGTGCCCGTGGTGGTGCGCACGCAGGACGACGCCGACCTGGACCGGCTGCAGACCGCCGGCGCCACCGAGGTGGTGCCCGAGGCCATCGAAGGCTCGCTGATGCTGGCCAGCCACGCCCTGGCCCTGGTGGGCGTGCCCATGCGGCGCGTGCTGCGCCTGGTGCGCGACCAGCGCGACGCGCGCTACGGCCTGCTGCGCGGCTACTTCCATGGCGCGGACGACGACACGCCCAGCGAACGCGACCAGGAGCGCCTGTCTTCCATCACCCTCCCGCCGGGCGCCGCCGCGGTGGGCCAGGAGCCCGACACGCTGCCCCTGGAGGCGATCGGCGCGCGACTCGTCAACGTGCGCCGGGCCCACGGCCGCGTGCGCGGCGAGGCTGCGGCGCCGCTGGCCGAAGGCGACACGCTGGTGCTGAGCGGACACCCCACCGCGCTGGGACTGGCGGAAGAGAAGCTGCTGCGCGGTTAGCATCGCGCCTGCCCTCTCACCGCTCCACTGCCCATGTCTTCCCTCAACGTCAACGACTACCTGCGCCAGCACATCCGCACCGTGCCCGACTGGCCCGCACCGGGAGTGCAGTTCCGCGACATCACGCCGCTGCTGCAGGACCCCAAGGTGTTCCGCGTGCTGATCGACGCCTTCGTCCACCGCTACATGGACCGCGCGCTGCGCCCCGACGTCGTGGCAGGCCTGGACGCACGCGGCTTCATCCTCGGAGCCGTGGTGGCCTACGAGCTGAACGTGGGCTTCGTGCCCATCCGCAAGAAGGGCAAGCTGCCCTTCACCACGGTGGAGGAAACCTACGAGCTGGAATACGGCAGCGCCACCGTGGAGCTGCATGCCGACGCCGTCCAGCCCGGCGACAAGGTGCTGCTGATCGACGACCTGATCGCCACCGGCGGCACCATGATGGCCGGCAAGAAACTGCTGGAGAAGCTGGGCGCCACCGTCATGGAAGGCGCCGCCATCGTGGACCTGCCCGAGTTGGGCGGATCGGCGCGGCTGCGCGCCACGGGCCTGCCGCTCTACACGCTGGTGGATTTCAGCGGCCACTGACCGGCGGAGGGCGGGCCCGAGGGCCCGCAACCTCAGCGCAGGTCGCCGTACTGGGTCGTGCTCAGATCGGAAACGCGCCCGTCCTGCCCCGGCATCACCGTGTCCTCGAATCCCGTGGGAGCGGGCGCCGGCGGCAGCAGCGGGCCGCTGCGCGTGGTCACGCCCAGGGGCGGCGGAGGCGCCACGGGGCGGGTGGCGGCCGCATGCACCAGCGCCTGCTTGAAGGCGGCCACCTCATCGGCCTCGATGGGCTCGAAGCGCGGCGTGGTGCGCGCCGCAGCAGGGGGGCGGGCGGGACCAGGGGCGCGGGACGGGAGGACAGCACCGGGTTGCCGTTGCGCGCAGGCGCCGGCCGCGGCGCGGCGATGATGGGCGACGTGGGCGCAAGGGGCGCCGGTGCCGTGCCGGGTGCTGCTGCGGGCGCGGGCGCGGCCGCAGCACGGCGGGAGCCCGCGGCTTGGTCGTTGACGCGCCAGTACACCGCCGTCACCAGGATGTCGAAGCGCGTACGCGCCGCCTGCGCGATCATCGCCTCGATCTCGCTCAGCCGCGCGGTGTCGCTGCCGTATTCCGGCACCAGGTCCATCATCACCAGGAACTGGGCGCCGCGCTGGTCCAGCGACAGGACCTTGAACTTGTAGCCCGCGGACAGCACGCCCGCGCGCACCATGGCGTCGCGCACCACGGTGTAGAGCAGTTCGCGGCGCTCCATGCGCTCGTTCTTGCGGCCGGCCAGTTGCTCCGGCGTCGGCTGCGGCTCCAGCAGGGGCTTGCTGTTGCGCGCCCCGGCCAGGGGCGCAGCCTCCGCCCTCAGCGGCGGGGCTGCCGGGCGCGGGCGCGCAGCGGGCGCCTTGGCCTGGGGTTTGCGGAAGAACCAGCTGAACAGCGACATGCCATGCCTTCGTCGGGAGCGCACTTGAAAAACGGCTGACAGTGTACTGCGCGCCCTTGACGCCAGGGCATGGACATGCGCCGCAGCGCGCCGGGAATGTGCGCCATCCGACACGCCGCCATCGGCGCCGGCCGGTCAGGTGGCGGCGACGCGGCGGCGGCGGTTGCCCAGGCGCTTGGCCAGCACCGCGCCGGACGCCATGGCCAGCGCGAGCGCCACCGCCGGCTGGCGGTTGGACAGTTCGGCGAAGCGCAGCGCGGGCAGGCTCCAGAGCTTGCACGGCGCGCCGGCCTGCACCGTCGCGCTGCGGGGGCGGTGCGAGAAGAAGGCGCCCTCGCCCACCACCGATCCAGGGCCGACGATGGCCAGGCGCAGGCGCTGCTTCTCGTCTTCGTAGTGCACGCTGAGGCTGCCGCTTTCGAGCAGGTAGAGCGTGCGGTCCGTCGTGCCCTGCGCGAAGAGCACCTGCCCGGCCGACAGGCTCAGCGGCAGCAGGTAGTGCGACAGCAGTTCCCACTGGTCCGCAGTCAGCACGTTGTTCATGCTGTCCTCGGCCGACGCCTGCGCGATGGCCTGCACCAGGCCGCGCAGATCGACCTTGGAGGCGGAGGAAGGGGTGGCGGGGGTGACGGCGTTCATCGCGCGCGACGGTAACGCGGCCCCGCGATCCGCACAAGCGGGCATTACCACTGCTTACATCCGGCGCACAAGCAGCCGCAGCTCACTTGCCGATGCAGAAGCTGGAAAAAATCACGCCCAGCAGGTCGTCCGAGGTGAATTCGCCGGTGATGGCGCCCAATGCGTTCTGCGCCAGGCGCAGTTCCTCGGCCAGCAGGTCGAGCGCGGGGCCGGTGCTTTCCAGCTGGGCCGCGGCTTCCATCAGGTGGGCATCCACGGCGCGCAGGGCCTCGATGTGGCGGGCGCGGGCGATGTAGACACCCTCGGCGGCGGACTGCCAGCCGGCGATGTGCAGCAACTGGCGGCGCAGCGCATCCAGCCCCTCGCCGGTGCGCGCCGACAGGCGCACGCCCGCGCGGTCCGGCGCGGGAGCGGCAGCGTCGGTCTTGTTCCAGACGTCGATCACGGGCACGCCGGCAGGCAGCCGCTGGGCCAGGGCGCGTGCGATGTCCGCGTCGGCGGCGGCATAGTCGGGTGCGTCCTGGCGCGTGAGGTCGTGCAGGAAGAGCACGGCATCGGCCGCGGCAATCTCATCCCAGGCGCGGGCAATGCCGATGCGCTCCACCTCGTCGCTGCTCTCGCGCAGGCCGGCGGTGTCGATCACGTGCAGCGGCACGCCCTCGATCTGGATGGTCTGCTGCACCTTGTCGCGCGTGGTGCCGGCGATGGGAGTGACGATGGCCAGCTCCGCGCCCGCCAGAGCGTTGAGCAGCGAGCTTTTGCCCGCGTTGGGCTGGCCCGCGATCACGACCTTGATGCCCTCGCGCAGCAGCGCGCCCTGGCTGGCACGCTGCATCACGGCGGCCAGGGTTTGCTGCAATTTGGATAGCTGCCCGCGCGCGTCCGCCTTGCGCAGGAAGTCGATTTCCTCCTCGGGAAAGTCGAGCGTGGCTTCGACCAGCATGCGCAGGTGCACGAGGGCGTCGCGCAAGCCGTGGATCTCGCGCGAGAAGTCGCCCGACAGCGAGCGGCCTGCACTGCGCGCGGCGGCCTCGGTGCTGGCGTCGATCAGGTCGGCGATGGCCTCCGCCTGGGCCAGGTCGATCTTGTCGTTGAGGAATGCGCGCTCGGTGAATTCGCCCGGCTCGGCCAGGCGCAGGCGCGTCAGGTTGCCGGGCGCCGCCTCCAGGCAGCGCGCCAGCAGCAGCTGCAGCACCACGGGGCCGCCGTGGGCCTGCAGCTCCAGCACGTCCTCGCCGGTATAGCTGTGCGGCGCGGGGAACCAGAGCGCGAGGCCCCGGTCGATGGGCTGGCCCTGGGCGTCGGGGAAAGGCAGGTAGTGCGCCTCGCGCGGGCGCAACGCGCGGCCGAGCAGCGCCTGCACGAAGGGCGCCAGCCCCCGGCCCGACACGCGCACGATGCCCACGGCCCCGCGCCCGGGGGCAGTGGCGATGGCGGCAATGGGATCGTGGTGGCGGGCCAGCATGGGTGCGAAATGGATGCTATGAAACAAATAGCTGCTTGCGCTTGCTGCATAAGCGCTGGGGGCCATTTTGGCCTATAAGCCTTCGACAGGGATTATGGGCGCAGTTCGCAGGCCATCACCGCGTTCTCGAACGCCATGCCGCGCAATTGCACCGTCTGGCGTTGCACGACCGCGAACCCGTGCCGCATGAACAGCGGCTGCGCGGTCAGGCTGACATGGGAGCACACCTGCCGCAGGCCCCGGGCTTTCGCCTGGCCGAGCAGGAAGGCCAGCAGGGCACTGCCGACGCCCTGCCCTGCGTGCGCGGCATCCACGAAGAACTGGTCGATGGTGCCGTCGGGCTGCAGGTCGGCAAAGCCGGCAATGACGCCGCGCACCAGCGCTACGCAGGGGTGGTTGCGTTCGATGCGCTGCACCCAGGCCGCCTCATCGAACGGCAGGGGCGCCCATGCCGCGCATTGCGCGGGCGTGTAGTGGCGCGCGGCCAGGCGGTGCACCGCGGAGTGGAACACGGGGTACAAGCGCAGGGCTTCGCCGGGCTGCAGCGCGCGGATGCGCAGGGGCAAAGCGTCGGAATCCGTCATGCGGGCGCATTATCGAATGCCGCCTCCAGGTCGCGGTTGAGCTTGGCCCAGCCCTTCTCGTCCAGGTGCGGGCGCAGCGTGCCCAGAACCGCCGCGAAGGCGGACGCAGTCGCGTGGGCACGCACACCGGCCAGCACCTGTGCGCGCTCGGCCGGCGCCATCGCGGGGACCATCCAGCGCAGGGTTTCCAGGTGTTCGGCGGGTGTGATGGCCGCGACGATGCGGCCTTCGAGCGCGCGCAGTTGGTCGTCGCTGCAGCGGGCCCAGAGCATCTGGTTGTGCTCCACCTCTTCGGTATGCATGTGGACGAAGTTGTCGGCAATGAACAGGGCCAGCTGACGGTACAGCGCTTGTGCGGCAGCGGCCTGCGCCGCGCCTCGGCAGGCGGCGCGCAGCGTGGCGACGAGGGCGCGCAGCTCCGCGATGGCGACCAGGTGCTCACGGTGGTCTTGGGCGACTTCCCAACATGGGCCATTGCCGTACTCCTCCAGCAGGGAGTGGACAAAGTCGTTCTCGTGCCCGAGATGGCTGGCGCAGGCGTCGGCCAGCCCGAGCACGCGCCCGCAGACAGCATGCAGTTCGGCAGCGTCTTCCACGTCCACGCTGCCCACGGCGTGCAGGGTGTCCATCATCATGGCGCGCAGGGCCTTGTGGATGCCGGCATAGATATCTACGCGACGGGTTTCAGGGGAATGGTTCATGGCGTTTCCTCGGGTGGGTTGTGGTTCTTGCGGACGCGGCGGCGCCCGGCGGCCCTGGCGGCGAGCAGCAAGGCCGACAGCGCGCCGGCCCCCATTCCGGTCAGTGCGGGCACGGGCGTGGCACCGGCCGCTGGCGGGGGTGGAGGCGGCAACGCCACGTCGTCGTTGACGATGGTTCCGGTGCCAACGGTCGATGCGCCGCCCGCCATGCCCACGAAGTCCTCCAGCACCACGGTGAAGGTTTCGTCGGGCTCGGCATCGGTGTCGCCATGGATGGGTATGGTGATGGTGCGCGGCGCCTGGCTGCCAGCGGCCCAGGTGAGCATGCCGCTGTCGGCGCTGTAGTCCTGCGGTGCGGTGGCGGTGCCGTTCACGGTGCGCCAGCGCAGGCTGGCGGCTTGCAGGGGCGCACGGCTCAAGGAGACGGTAAACACCACCCCTGCCGCGCCCGCATTGCCTTCCTGCAGGGTGGTGTCGGTGATGCTGGCCAGCGGCGCATCCATCTCCCAGGTGCCGCCGCCATAGCTGGCGCGCGAGCGTTCATTGGGCGGCTCCAGGAAGCCGGTGCAGGTGTCGGGCACGCCCCACTGCGAAGTGCCCAGCGTGCTGCAGGGCGCGTTGAGCACCGTGTAGCTCTCGTACGTGTGGGCGGAATGGGCGGTGAGGTAGGCGACGCGGTCCCCCGCCGCATGGGGGCCGGGGCCGCCGTCCATCCAGCGGCTGACGCTGATGCGCGAGTTGGTGATGCGGCCCGCCGCGTCGGTGGCGATGTGGAAGTTGACGATGCGCACGCCCGGCGTGCTGTGGGCCAGGAGGACGGAGCCGTTGCTGATCTGCCAGCCGGTGAGCAGGGGCACGACGTCGTCGCTCCAGTTCAGGTTGGGCGGCAGCGGCGATGCGGTGGTGAACTGCGCCTGCACCCGCCCGCCGACCGGCAGCGCCACGTAGTTGCCGCCGCCGCAGGGCGGCTGGAAGTTGGTCACGCTGTCATAGGCGGGAGAGGTGAAGCGGTAGAGCACGGCGGCCTGGGCGCTGGCGCCGCACACGGCGGCGCTGGCCGCGAGCGCGGCAAGGGTCAGGGATTTCATGGTGATGGGGGAGGGAAAAGACGCGGGCGCAGCGCGCGTCAGCGCTGCAGCACCTGCGGGTGGCGGATGCGGTTCTTCAATTGCAGCAGGCCGTAGAGCAGGGCCTCGGCCGTGGGCGGGCAGCCGGGCACATACACGTCCACGGGCACGATGCGGTCGCAGCCGCGCACGACCGAGTAGCTGTAGTGGTAGTAGCCGCCGCCGTTGGCACACGAGCCCATGGAGATGACCCAGCGCGGCTCGGCCATCTGGTCGTAGACCTTGCGCAAGGCGGGCGCCATCTTGTTGGTGAGCGTGCCTGCGACGATCATCAGGTCGGACTGGCGCGGGCTGCCGCGGAAGACCTCGGAGCCGAAGCGGCCGATGTCGTAGCGCGCGGCGGCCGCATGCATCATTTCCACACCGCAGCAGGCCAGGCCGAAGGCCATGGGCCAGAGGCTGTCGCTGCGCACGGCACGGACCACGTCGTCAAGCCGCGAGAGCACGAAGCCATCGCGCTCCACGCTGTAGCGGGGCGGCTCCAGGTTGGGTAGGTCGTTGAAAGCCATGGGGGCGCATCTTCGGCAGATGCACGCGTGGCGTATTGAATGAAAGCGACCGGCGGCGCCGGCCAGGGCTGTCTATCGCCGCAGCATCCAGTCGGCGTCCTTCGCCTGGGCTGCGTCGCCGTGCATGTGCTGGCGCAGGGCCGCAGGCGGTTTTTCAAAGAGGCTGCGCGCTTCGCGGCTGAAGTGGGCCTGGTCGGCATAGCCGCTGTCCAGGGCGGCGTCCAGCGGCGATGCATTGGCGTCGCGCATGGCCAGCACGGCCTGTTCGGCGCGCAGCATGCGCTCCACCTCGCCGGGACGCAGGCCCGTGAGGCTGCGCACGCGCCGCTGCACGTGGCGCGGCGTGCAGGCCAGGCGCCGCGCCAGGGCCTGGCGGGCGTCGCGGCGAAAGCCTTGCTCCAGCAGCGGCAGCCAATCCGCATGGGCGCGCCGCGCGGCTTCCCAGCGCGGCAGCAGGAACGCTTCGCACAGCGCCATACGGGCGGTATGGTCGGGCGCGGCCTGCATGGCGTGCAGCCAGGCGGGCCAGCCGTCCACGGCGGGCAGGCAGGCCCAGGCGTCGTGCACGCCGTCGGTCAGGGGCTGCAGGTCGATGCCCGCCAGCCAGGCCAGCGCGCCCGGCTGGAAGGCGATGCAGAAGAAGTCCGCGCCCGGCTCGGCCTCCGAGTGGTAGGCATGCCGGTGCGCGCCGGAGACCACGATGGGCGCGAAGGGCTGGCACACCGCGCGCCCACCGCATTCACGCAGCGTGACGGCGCCGCGCACCAGCCACATCAGGCCGGGGTAGGCGCTGGCGGGCGTGCGCGTGTCGCGCGGCGCCGTGGGCGGCAGGGCGGCCGGTGGGAGAGAGGGGTGGACCATGGCGCAGGGAAGTGCGGGGCTGATTATGAGCCAAAACAGGCTCTACCGCTTTGCCATCAAGCGCAAGCAGCTATTAAAAAAGGAGCGACAGTGCGCTCCTTTTCTTGGATGCCGTGCAGCGGCCCGCTTCTTACTTGATCGTGGTCCAGGCGGGCATCGGGCGGTCGTCCGCACGGTGCTGGGTGTCCACGTTCTTGCGCATCGCCCAGGGGCGGATCTGGTGGTGCAGCGGGAGGTAGTAGTACTCGTCCTTGACCAGCTTGAGCGCATCGTTGATGAGCGCGTCGCGCTTGGGCGCATCCATCTCGACCTTGATCTGGTTGATCATGCCGTCGAGCTTGGCGTCGCTGAAGCGGCCGCCGTTGTAGACGCCGGCGGAGGTCTTGCCGTCCTTGGTGGACATGAGCGAGTCGAGCGAGTAGAGCGCGTCGAACGTGGCCACGCCCCAGCCGAACAGGAAGGCGCTCACGTCGTTGTTCATCACGCGGGTGACGAACTGGGCCATGGGCGCGGTCTGCAGCTGGGTCTTGACGCCGATGCGCGTCCACATGGCGGTGACGGCCTGGCAGATGGCCTCGTCGTTCACGTAGCGGTCATTGGGGCAGTCGAGCTTGAGCGAGAAGCCGTTGGGATAGCCCGCGTCGGCCAGCAGCTTCTTGGCGGCATCGACGTCGTACTTGGCGGCGCGCTCGTCGAGCTGCTTGCTCCAGCCGTGCACCATCGGCGCGACCATGGTGCCGGCGGGCACCGAGAGGTTGCGCATGGTGCGGCTGTGCAGGCCGGCGGAGTCGATGGCCTGGTAGAGCGCCTGGCGCACGCGCTTGTCCTTGAGTGGGTTCTTGCCGGGCGTGCCGGCACCGGGCAGCTCGTCGCGGAACTGGTCCAGGCCCAGGTAGATGGTGCGGTTCTCGGCGCCTTCGATGAGCTTGATGTCGGGGTTGGCCTTCATGCGGGCCAGGTCCTGCGGCGGGGGATCAACGACGAAGTCCACCTGGCCCGAGATCAGCGCGGCAGAGCGCGTGGCGGCGGACTTGATGGGGGTGAACACCACTTCGTCGATGTTGCCCTTGGGCTTGTCCCACCAGTTAGGGTTCTTCTTGAGCGTGACCTTCACGTCGGGTTGCCAGCCTGCCATGACGAAGGGGCCGGTGCCGTTGGCGTTGCGCGAGGCGAAGTTCTCTTCCTTGCCCGCGTAGTCCTGCGACTTGACGGAGTTGTTCTTCTCGGCCCAGGCCTTGTTCATGATGCGCGCCTCGGTCAGGTCGCGCAGCAGTACGGGGCTGGGGCCCTTGAGGAACACGTCCACGGTGTGGTCGTCGACCTTCTTGACTTCCTTGACGCTCTGCACGGCCGACATCATGTTGGAGGGCGCCGTGCCGGCGCGCGTGAGCGAGAACACCACGTCGTCGGCCGTAAAGGGCGCGCCGTCATGGAATTTCACGTCCTTGCGCAGCTCGAAGCGCACCTGGGTGGGCGAGACCTGCGTCCACTTGGTGGCCAATGCCGGCTCGATCTGGTACTTGCCGTCGTAGCGCACCAGGCTTTCGTACACCTGCTGCAGGAAGGCGTGCGTGGTCTGGTGGTTCTGGGCGTGGGGGTCCACGGTGAGGATGTCGTTGGCGCCCGCCCAGCGCAGGGTGGCCGCATTCGCGGCGCCCAGCGCCATGAGCACCGCCGCGCCCACCAGGCCCAGTTTCAAAGTCTTGCGCTGAATCATCTGTTTGGCTCCTCGGTTGTATTGCGAGCCGATCATCGTACCGAAAACGGCAACGGCCGCAGGGATGCGGCCGTTGTTTTTCGTGGAAGCTTATGCGCTCAGCGGAACTTCGGCAGGTTGAACTGCGGCGGAACGCCCATGCGCGTGTTGATGATCCACTGCTGGACGATGGACAGGATGTTGTTCGTCAGCCAGTACAGCACCAGGCCGGCCGGGAAGAAGAAGAACATCACGCTGAACATCAACGGCATGATCCACATCATCTTGGCCTGCATCGGGTCGGGCGGCGCCGGGTTGAGCGCGGTCTGCAGCAGCGAGCTGGCCGTCATCAGCAGGGGCAGGATGAAGAACGGGTCGGGCGAGGAGAGGTCGCGGATCCAGCCGATCCACGGCGCATTGCGCATCTCCACGCTGGACAGCAGCACCCAGTAGAGCGCGATGAACACGGGAATCTGCACCATGATGGGCAGGCAGCCGCCCATGGGGTTGACCTTCTCCTCGCGGTAGATGCGCATCATCTCCTGCTGCATCTGCTGCGGCTTGTCCTTGAGGCGCTCGCGCATTTCCATGATGCGCGGGTTGATGGCCTTCATCTTGGCCATGCTGGAGTAGGCCTTGGCGTTGAGCCAGTAGAACGCGATCTTCAGCAGCAGCACCAGCGCCACGATGGACCACCCCCAGTTGCCCAGCAGCTTGTGCAGTTGGTCGAGCAGCCAATAGAGCGGCTTGGACAGGATGGTGAGCCAGCCGTAGTCCTTGACCAGTTCCAGGCCGGGAGAGAGCTTTTCCAGCATGGTCTCGATCTGCGGGCCGGCGAACAGGCGCGCGTCGATGGCCTTGGCCTGGCCAGGCGCGATCTCGCCCAGCGGCGTGATCATGCCCACGGAGTAGAGGTTCGTGTCCACCTTGCGCACGAAGTTGTCGCGCTGCGTGCCATCGGCCAGCAGCCAGGCGGTCGCGAAGTAGTGCTGCACCATGGCCACGTAGCCGTTGGTGGAATTCTTGTCGATCTCGGCCTTGCCGTTCTCGATGTCCTTGAACTCGACCTTGTGGTACTTCTTGGCCTCGGTATAGAGGGCCGGGCCGGTGAAGGTGGAATAGAACGACGATTCGCCCGGCGGCTTGTTGCCGTCGCGCGCCAGCTGCAGGTAGAGCTGGGGCGAGACGGGCGCGGTGCCGGTGTTGACCACCTCGTGCCGCACGGCCACGTCGTAGGCGCCGCGCTTGAGCGTCCAGGTCTTGACCAGCTTCACGCCACCCAGGTCGGGCGACTCGAAGCGCACGGACAGCTCGTTCTGGCCGTCCTGCAGCTCGCGCGGGCCGGGCACGATGGCCATGCCGGTCTTGTGGGTGGGGAAGGCGCCGCCGGCACCGCTGCCGATGAGGCCCGTCTGCGCCACGTAGACGCGGTTGGCGCTCTCGTCGAGCAGCAGGAACGGCTTGGACTTGTCCTCCATCTCGGGGTACTGCAGCAGTTCGCCGTGCACCAGCGAGCCGCCTTCGCTGTCGAAGGCCAGGCGCAGCACGTCGGTGCTCACCGTCACGCGCTGGCGCGGCGTGGCAGCCGGCTGGGCGGGCACGCCGTCCACGGGCGGCTGCGCGGGCGTGGCCACGGCCACCGGCACGCTGGACGCCCCCGCGCTGGCCGAGGCCGGCGTGGCAGGCGCCGAAGCCGTTTGCGCCGGCGGCGCCGGGAAGAAGGTGGCCTTGTTGCCGTTGTGGATCTGCCATTTGTCCCACAGCAGAACCATGGAGAAGCCAAATATCACCCACAGAATGGTGCGGCGGATGTCGTTCATGAAGTCTTCGTAGGTGAGGAAGATGAGGAATCGGAGGGCGTCAGCCGGGAAAAGAGGCGCATGCCGCGCGGCAGTTCCTGCGGCACCGGATCGTGCCCTCCGTCGCACCAGGGATGACAGCGCGCCAGCCGGCGCACCGTGAGGTAGCTGCCCGCCGCGGCGCCGTGCCGCTCCAGCGCCTGCAGAGCGTACACCGAGCAGGTGGGCTCGAAGCGGCAGGCCGAGCCGAGCCAGGGGCTCAGCAGCAGCCGGTAGCCCCGCACCAGCCCCATGAGCAGGGCGCGCATCATGGCGTGCGCCCCCGGCGCTCGGCCGCCGCGAAGAGCTGCTCCAGCTCGGCACGCACGGCCTGCTTGAGCGCGTCCGAGGAGGCGCTCACGAAATGCTGGCGGTCGAAGCCCGAGCGCAGCCGCACCACGTGCGCCGCCGCGGGCATGCGCGGCTCGTAGTGCTGGGCCACGGCATAGATCTGCCGCTTGATGGTGTTGCGCGTCACGGCGCGGCGCGCCCAGCGCTTGGGCACCATCGCGCCCAGCCACACGCCCGCAACGCCGAACAGGACCTGCGGCCCCTGCGCCTGCGGCGAAGGGTCGGGCCCTGTGGGGGAGGGAGCGCAGGCTGCGGCATCCAGTCCCAGCCTGTGCAGCGCGAAATGCGCCGTGCGGGAGACGGTGCCTCCCGCCATCGCCGCCTGGAACTGGGGGCGGGTCTTCAGCCGGTGCATGAGAAAGCAGCCCCTGACGGGAGCTGCCGGCTCAGACGGCCAGGCGCTTGCGGCCCTTGGCGCGGCGCGCGTTGATGACGGCGCGGCCGCCGCGCGTCTTCATGCGCACGAGGAAGCCATGGGTGCGGGCGCGGCGGGTCTTGGAAGGCTGGTAGGTACGCTTCATGTTTGTAGTCCTTGAAAGGTTCAGTTGCGGCTTCTTTTCAGCCGCGCTCGATCACCCTGAACGCATTCAGGGAAACCCGCGATTATTGCACCGGCGGGCAATCATGGCAATCCCTTGCGTTTCCACTCCCTGCTCCGCGAATTGTGGATAACTCCTTGACAAGCTAGAATCCCCGGCCTTGCACCGTTCCTCCTATCCACAACTACAACCATCCGAAATGCCCGAGGAACCCTTCTCCTCCCGCCACGACCACGACGGCTCCGACGCCGGGCAGGGGCTGTGGCAGGCCTGTGTCGAACAGCTTGCGCAGGACTTGCCCGAGCAGCAGTTCAACACCTGGATCAAGCCGCTGGTGGCCCAGGTGGCACCGGACTTCTCCAAGGTCACGCTGCTCGTGGCCAACCGCTTCAAGCTCGACTGGATCCGCGCGCAGTACGCGGGCCGGATCTCCGCGCTGCTGGAGGGCCTGTACGGCCAGCCAGTGACCCTTGAGTTAGCGCTCGCTCAGCGGGAATCTGTTGTCAGGACTTATGTGCGCCCCATGGCAGCCGAGCCCCAGCCGGCGACCGACCAGCCCGCCCCGCCCGTGGCGGGCGACGAGGCGCAGGCCGGCGCGTTCCGCACGCGGCTCAACCCGGCCTTGACGTTCGAGACGCTGGTGGAGGGCACGGCCAACCGCATGGCACGCTCGGCCGCGATGCACGTGGCGGGCTCGCCGGGGCACCTCTACAACCCGCTTTTCATCTACGGCGGCGTGGGCCTGGGCAAGACCCACCTGGTGCACGCGGTGGGCAACAAGCTCCTGCAGGACAAGCCGGACGCGAAAGTTCTCTACATCCACGCGGAGCAGTTCGTCTCGGATGTGGTCAAGTCCTACCAGCGGCGCACGTTCGACGATTTCAAGGCGCGCTACCACTCGCTCGACCTGCTGCTGATCGACGACGTGCAGTTCTTCGCCAATAAGGACCGCACGCAGGAGGAGTTCTTCAACGCGTTCGAGGCGCTGCTGGCCAAGAAGAGCCACATCGTGATGACTTCGGACACATACCCGAAGGGCCTGGCGAACATCCACGAGCGGCTGGTGTCGCGCTTCGACTCGGGCCTGACGGTGGCCATCGAGCCGCCCGAGCTGGAAATGCGCGTGGCCATCCTGATCAACAAGGCGCGCGCCGAGAGCGCGGAGATGCCCGAGGAGGTGGCCTTCTTCGTCGCCAAGAACGTGCGCTCCAACGTACGCGAGCTGGAAGGCGCGCTGCGCAAGATCCTGGCCTATTCGCGCTTCAACCAGAAGGAAGTGTCAATCCAGCTCGCGCGCGAGGCGCTGCGCGACCTGCTCTCCATCCAGAACCGCCAGATCAGCGTGGAAAACATCCAGAAGACCGTCGCCGACTACTACAAGATCAAGGTGGCAGACATGTACAGCAAGAAGCGCCCGGCCAGCATCGCGCGGCCGCGCCAGATCGCCATGTACCTGGCCAAGGAGCTGACGCAGAAGAGCCTGCCCGAGATCGGCGAGCTGTTCGGCGGGCGCGACCACACCACCGTGCTGCACGCGGTGCGCAAGATCGCCGGCGAGCGCCAGCAGTTGACCGAACTCAACCAGCAGCTGCACGTGCTGGAGCAGACGCTGAAAGGTTGACGCCCGGTGAGCCGCCACCCCAGCAGGAGCCGCCCCTTTCAAAGGCAAAATGGCGTGTTGGACGGCTCGCAGAGGGCGCCGTCTGCGCACTCCTCCCAAAACCACCAAAGGTTGACGACATGATTGTCCTGAAGGCCACACAAGACAAGGTTCTCGCGGTTTTGCAATCGGTGTCCGGCATCGTCGAACGCCGGCACACGCTGCCCATCCTCGCCAACGTGCTGATCCGCAAGACGGGCAACGCGATCCAGCTCACCACGAGCGACCTGGAGATCCAGATCCGCACCACGGCCGAGCTGGGCGGCGACACGGGCGACTTCACCACCACGGTGGGCGCGCGCAAGCTCATCGACATCATGAAGACCATGCCCGCCGACCAGACGGTGAGCCTGGAGTCGAGCCAGTCCAAGCTGATCCTGAAAGGCGGCAAGAGCCGCTTCACGCTGCAGAGCCTGCCGGCCGAGGACTTCCCGCTGGTGCAGGAGTCGGCCGCGTTCGGCCCCGCGTTCAGCGTGCCGCAGAAGGTGCTCAAGGCGCTGATGGGCCAGGTGTCGTTCGCCATGGCGGTGCAGGACATCCGCTACTACCTGAACGGCATCCTGTTCGTGGCCGAAGGCAACACGCTCTCGCTGGTCGCCACCGACGGCCACCGCCTGGCCTTCGCCAGCGCCACCCTCGAAGTCGAGGTGCCCAAGCAGGAGGTGATCCTGCCGCGCAAGACGGTGCTGGAGCTGCAGCGCCTGCTGTCGGACGCGGAAGGCGCCATCGAGATGCAGTTCGCCAACAACCAGGCCAAGTTCAGCTTCGGCGGCATGGAGTTCGTCACCAAGCTGGTCGAGGGCAAGTTCCCCGACTACAACCGCGTGATCCCCAAGAACCACCACAACAGCGTGACCCTGGGCCGCGCGCCGCTGCTGGCCAGCCTGCAGCGCACGGCCATCATGACCAGCGACAAGTTCAAGGGCGTGCGCCTGAACATCGAACCCGGCCTGCTGCGCGTGGCGTCGAACAACGCCGAGCAGGAAGAGGCCGTGGACGAGCTCGACATCGACTACGGCGGCGACGCCATCGAGATCGGCTTCAACGTCACCTATCTCATCGACGCCCTGGCCAACATGGGCCAGGACATGGTGAAGGTCGAACTGGCCGACGGCAACAGCTCCGCGCTGATGACCATCCCCGACAACGAGCACTTCAAGTACGTCGTGATGCCCATGCGCATCTGACCAATTATTGTTTTGATAGCTGCCCGCGCTTGCTGGACAAGCGCTAGCGGCCCATTTGGCTATATACCGCCATCCGCCCATCCGGCGGATGCGCCCGGATCGAAGGCGACCCTTTCATGACCGCAGAGCACACGCAGCCCGCACCCGACGCGCCCATCCCCGCCCCCGCCGACCAGCCCACCGCATCGGTCGCCGGCAGCGAAGGCTACGGCGAAGGCGCCATCCAGATCCTGGAAGGCCTGGAGGCCGTGCGCAAGCGCCCGGGCATGTACATCGGCGACACGTCGGACGGCACGGGCCTGCACCACCTCGTGTTCGAGGTGGTGGACAACTCCATCGACGAAGCCCTGGCCGGGCACTGCGACGACATCGTCGTCACCATCCACACCGACAACTCCATCAGCGTGACCGACAACGGCCGCGGCATCCCCACCGGCGTGAAGATGGACGACAAGCACGAGCCCAAGCGCTCGGCCGCCGAGATCGCGCTGACCGAGCTGCACGCGGGCGGCAAGTTCAACCAGAACAGCTACAAGGTCTCGGGCGGCCTGCACGGCGTGGGCGTCTCGTGCGTGAACGCGCTCTCGAAGACGCTGCGCCTCACCGTGCGCCGCGACGGGCAGACGCACCAACTCGACTTCTCCAAGGGCGTGGTGCAGCACCGGCTGATCGAGGTGGTCAACGGCTTCGAGGTCTCGCCCATGAAGGTCGTCGGCCCCACGGAAAAGCGCGGCACCGAGGTGCGCTTCCTGCCCGACACCGAGATCTTCAAGGAAAACAGCGACTTCCACTACGAGATCCTCGCCAAGCGGCTGCGCGAGCTCTCCTTCCTGAACAACGGCGTGCGCATCCGCCTGATCGACGAGCGCACGGGCAAGGAAGACGATTTTTCCGGTGCCGGCGGCGTCAAGGGCTTCGTGGAATTCATCAACGGCACCAAGAAAGTGCTGCACCCCACGGCCTTCCACGCCACGGGCACGCGCCCGGCCGAGACCTACGGCGGCATCCCCGGCACCGAGATCGGCGTGGAAGTCGCCATGCAGTGGAACGACGGCTACAACGAGCAGGTGCTCTGCTTCACCAACAACATCCCGCAGCGCGACGGCGGCACGCACCTGACCGGCCTGCGCGCCGCGATGACGCGCGTGATCGGCAAGTACATCGAGAGCAACGAGCTGGCCAAGAAGGCCAAGGTGGAAGTCAGCGGCGACGACATGCGCGAAGGCCTGTGCGCCGTGCTGTCGGTGAAGGTGCCCGAACCCAAGTTCAGCAGCCAGACCAAGGACAAGCTGGTCTCCAGCGAAGTGCGCGCGCCGGTGGAAGACATCGTCGCCAAGGCGCTCACCGAATACCTCGAAGAAAAGCCCAACGACGCCAAGATCCTCTGCGGCAAGATCGTCGAGGCCGCGCGCGCCCGCGAGGCCGCGCGAAAAGCCCGTGAAATGACACGCAGAAAAGGGGTTCTCGACGGCATGGGCCTGCCCGGCAAGCTGGCCGACTGCCAGGAGAAAGACCCGGCGCTGTGCGAGATCTACATCGTCGAGGGCGACTCCGCCGGCGGCTCCGCCAAGCAGGGGCGCGACCGCAAGTTCCAGGCCATCCTGCCGCTGCGCGGCAAGATCCTGAACGTGGAGAAGGCGCGCTACGAGAAGCTGCTGTCCAGCAACGAAATCGTCACGCTCATCACGGCCCTGGGCACGGGCATCGGCAAGGCCGCCGTCGAATCGGGCAAGAGCGGCGCGGACGATTTCGACGCCGCCAAGCTGCGCTACCACCGCATCATCATCATGACCGACGCCGACGTGGACGGCGCCCACATCCGCACGCTGCTGCTCACCTTCTTCTACCGCCAGATGCCCGAGCTGGTCGAGCGCGGCCACATCTACATCGCCCAGCCGCCGCTCTACAAGGTCAAGAACGGCAAGGAAGAACTGTACCTGAAGGACGGCGCCGCGCTCGACAGCTTCCTGCTGCGCGTGGCGCTCAAGGACGCGGCCGTCCACACCGGCAGCGGCGCCGAGCCCCTGGCCGGCGACGCGCTGGCCGACCTGGCGCGCAAGCACCAGCAGGCCGAGCGCGTGATCGACCGCCTGTCCGCCTTCATGGACACCGAGGCCCTGCGCGCCATCGCCGATGGTGTCGCCATCAACCTCGACACCGTGCAGGACGCCGAAGCCAGCGCCGTGCAGCTGCAGGCCAAGCTGCGCGAGCTGAACGTGAACGGCGTGCCCGCCGACGTGGCCGGCGAATTCGACGCCCGCACCGACAAGCCCATCCTGCGCATCAGCCGCCACCACCACGGCAACGTCAAGAGCAGCATCATCACGCAGGACTTCGTGGCAGGCGCCGACTACGCCGCTCTGGCCGACGCCGCCAACACCTTCCGCGGCCTGATCCAGGAAGGCGCCAGGGCCACGCGCGGCGAGGGCGAGCGCCAGAAGGAGGAAAAGGTGGGCGACTTCCGCCAGGCCATGCAATGGCTCATCAGCGAAGCCGAGCGCACCACCGCCCGCCAGCGCTACAAGGGCCTGGGCGAGATGAACCCCGAGCAGCTGTGGGAAACCACGATGGACCCCGAGGTGCGCCGCCTGCTGCGCGTGCAGATCGACGACGCCATCGAGGCCGACCGCGTGTTCACCATGCTCATGGGCGACGAGGTGGAGCCGCGCCGGGACTTCATCGAGACCAACGCCCTGCGCGCGGGCAATATCGACGTGTAATCACGTCTTCTTCGATACAGCCTCCTTTCAGTGACGCACTTTGGTGCGAACTGTCTGGAGGTTTTCTTTATCCCGGACAGTGCTTGTCAGCGCGCCGATGTGCCCATGCCATCCGCGCCCGACCTGGCCCGCAGCAGCTCATACAGCCGCCCCGGCCCCAGCAAGGTATCCAGCACGCCCTCGAAGACCCGATCCGAGGCCAGCGCCTGGCTGCTCATCGATTGGTGGGCATCCCACACTTCGATGATGGCATCGCGCAGCGAGTTGCGCAGATCGGGCGAGTTGTTGAACTGCTCCCGGCTGTTGCTGCCCGATTGCTGGATCAGCGTCTGGTTCTCCAGCAGCTTGCCCTTGAGCACGCCATCCACATACACGAGTTGGTCGCTCTCCGAAAGCTCGCCCTCGAAGAGGCCGTTCACCTTCTGGATGATGTCCGCCAGATAAGCCCTTTCCTTCTCCTGCACCGAACCGCTGCCCACCGCGTCCATCGGAGCCAGCTTGTAGGTGCCGTCCTGGTTCAGGCTCATCGAGGACCTGCCCTGCTTCTTCAACGTATGGTGCGTGAGTTTCACCTGGCTCAAGTCCACCGTGTCACGCTCGCGGCCGAAGGCCAGCAGCGGAATCAGTCGCTTGTAGAAGATGAAGCGCCTCTCGATGTCAGTATTGCCGTAGTCAAAGATCTGCGAGAGGAAGGCATACAGCCGCACATAGGCGCCCATGTCGTTCTTGAACAGCAGCAGCGCATCCATCTGATCCTTGGCCACCTGGCTTGCTTTGGCGTCCTGCGCTGCATCGACTGCCTCCTTGGCGGCCTTGGCCGCGCTGTAGCGCTTGAGCAGGCGGTCGGCTACCGGCGCGATAGCAGCCTCCAATTGCTTTTGCGTGCCCGCCGGGTTCATCTCCACCGCCACCACGCGCTCCACCTCGAAATCGTCGTAGCAGCCCGCCGCGTCGAGCTTGGCGCGCAGGTCATAGACCAGGTGCGGGTCGGTAGCCGACTCCAACTCAGCCGTCTCGTAATACGTCTTGAACGCCTTAAGGATTTCCGCCGGCTCGTTCACGAAGTCGAGCACGTAGGTCGTGTCCTTGTCCGGGTAGGCGCGATTGAGGCGCGAGAGCGTCTGCACCGCCTGGATGCCGCCCAGCATCTTGTCCACGTACATGCCGCACAGCAGCGGCTGGTCGAATCCGGTCTGGAACTTGTTGGCCACCAGCAGCAGGTGGTAGTCCGGCTCCTTGAACACCTCCCGGATATCCCGGCCGCGCAGGTCGGGGTTCAGCGCCTTGCTGCTCTCGGTCACGGCCTCGGGGAAGCTCTCGGGATCGTCGATCTCGCCGGAAAACGCCACCAGCACGCCCAGCCGGTAGCCCTGGCGTTCGATGTAGCCGCGAATCGCCTTCTGCCAGCGCACGGCCTCCTTGCGGCTGCCCACGACCACCATCGCCTTGGCGCGGCCAGCCAGCAAAGGCTGCACGTTCTCACGGTAATGCTCCACGACGACCTGCACCTTGCTGGCGATGTTGTACGGATGCAGTCGCACCCACTGCATCAGGCCCTTCATCGCGGTGCTGCGCTCCACCTCCTTGTCGTTCCACTCCTGCCCGTTGTGGGCCAGCTTGAACGCCAGTTTGTAGCTGGTGTAGTTCTGGAGCACGTCGAGAATGAAACCCTCCTCGATGGCCTGGCGCATGGAATACACATGGAACGGCTGCCGCTTGCCATCCTCATCCTTGCGACCGAACAGCTCCAGTGTCTTGCCCTTGGGCGTGGCCGTGAAGGCCACATAGGTCAGGCCCTGCGCACCGGCCTTGGCCTCCATCTGCGCGGCCAGCAAGGCTTCGGTGTCCACCTCGCCGCCATCCTGCAACTCAGCCCATTCCTCGGCGGACAGCATCTGCTTGAGCTTGGATGCCGCCTCGCCCGTCTGCGAGCTGTGCGCCTCGTCGGCGATCACCGCGAAGCGCTTGCCCTGCGTGGCCGCCAGCTCCTGCGCCGCGCTCATGGCGGCGGGGAAGGTCTGGATGGTGCAGACGATGATCTTCTTGCCCGCGCTCAAAGCCTCCTTCAGCGCCGCGCTCTTGCTGCCATGCTCGTTGGTGATGCTGGCCACCACGCCCTGCGTGCGCTCGAAGTCGAAGATGGCCTCGCGCAGCTGCGCGTCTAGCACCGTGCGATCGCTGACCACCAGCACGCTGTCGAACACCTTGCGGTGTTGCGCGTCATGCAGATCGGCCAGGAAATGCGCCGTCCAGGCGATGGAGTTGGTCTTGCCCGAGCCCGCCGAATGCTGGATCAGATACCGCTGACCGGCACCGCGCTCCCGCACGTCGGCCACCAGCTTGCGCGTCGCATCGAGCTGGTGGTAGCGCGGGAAGATCACCGCCTGCAACTGCTTCTTGTCGTCGCGTTTGCCGATCAGATAGCGGTGCAGGATGTCCAGCCAGCTCTCGCGCTCCCAGACTTCCTCCCACAAATACGAAGTGGCGAAACCATCGGGGTTGGGCGTATTGCCCGCGCCACCAGCGTTGCCCCGGTTGAAGGGCAAAAACACCGTGTCCGCCCCGTTCAGCCGCGTGCTCATCATCACCTCGGACTGGCTCACCGCGAAATGCACCAGCGCGCCGCCGGGGAAGGCCAGCAACGGCTCGGCCACGCCACCCTTGGGCTGGGGCAGCCGGTCCTGGCGGTACTGGTCCACCGCATCGCCCACGCTCTGCGTGAAATTACTTTTCAGCTCCGCCGTCGCCACGGCAATGCCATTCAGGAACAGCACCAGATCGAGTTCGTCCTTGGGATTGTTGGGCGAATGGGTGACTTGCCGCACCACGCGCAGCCGGTTCGCCGCGTACTTCTGCTGCGTGGCCGGATTGATCGCCAGGGCAGGCTTGAACTGCGCCAGCTCCAGCGGCGCCGCCAGGCCCAGGATTTCCACACCCCGGCGCAGCACATCCAGCGTGCCGCGCTCGTTCAGGCTCTTGCGCACGCGCTCGGCCAGCACCTTGGGCAGGGCCGCGCCGTGCGTCTTGGTCAGGCGCTGCCAGCTCTGTGGCTGCGTCGCCTCCATCCAGGCCAGCAGGTCGGGCATGAACAGGCCGTGCGCGCGGTCGAACAGCGCCGCATCGCCCTCGGCATGCAGCCAGCCGTGGGCGGCCAGATAGGCGCAGATTTCCTGCTCGAAGTGGAGTTCCTGGTGGAGGGCCATGCAAGTCTCTCTTTGTTTTGATAGCTGTCAGCGCTTGATAGAAAAGGGCTAGAGGCCAATTTGGCTAACCGCTTCAGTCCGAGCGATCTTCATCGAAATCGTCAAACTCCCCGTACCAGGCATCCTGCAAGCCGCCCACACGGGCATGGGTTATTCCAGGCCAGGCCTGCAGCCATGCCAGAACCGCCATGCGCTGCGCTTCGGTAACGGAGCCCTTGGCAGCAGAGACAAATCCGCTGGCGGATTGGGGAGCCCAGCCACCACCGACCTCCAGCCCATTGGCCTCGAACATCTCGATGGCCGCATCCATCAAGGCATCCAACCGCGCTGGATCCAGCGGTTGCGCCAAGCGCAGCCCATAGGCAAAACCCAACTCCTGAAACTCTCCCGCATGGTGCTTCTTGCGCTGGCGGCGGTTCCAGCGGGACAGTTGCCGTTGAGATGGTGGTTGGGTCATTGCTTCCCTCAAATCAAGTGCGTTGTTTGATGGCATTGCGCAGCGCCGAGCGCTCACCCCTCTTGGTACGCCCGTTCCAACAGCGGCTTGGCGCGCTCCAGATCAGCCGCACTGCGCAGGCACAGCTCCAGATCACCCGTGCCCCAATGCCCGATCTGCCGCACATCGCGGCTGAAGCCTTCTTCCAGCGCCACGGTGTCGGGGTTCAGCTTCAGGATCACCAGCATCTTGTTCGGGTGCATGACCACGCAGGCGAAATTTTTGAGCTTGCGAAAGGCCACGTACAGCTTGGGCTGCTTTTCCGTTACGTCATCGCCCAGCGCGAACACGAACGAACGCAGGTCGGCATAGAGCGCCTGAATCTCGGGCGCCGCGCCTTCCAACTGCTCGGCAAAGCCCTTGTCCTTGCCTTGCGGCTTCGCGGTGGCGGGGCCTGCATCCACTGGCACGGGCTTGGCCGATTCCGAGGCCGGTTCGGCCACCGTCTGCGTATTCACCAATTCCAGCAACAGCAAATCCTCGCCAAACAGCTTGTAGCGGATCAGCTCGATATTGCGCGGAATCTGCTGCACCGCGTGCTGGTCGTAGCGGGTGAAATCCGCCGCGATGCATAGCAGCCGGGTGCCCGACCATTCCACGCTGTCGGCCACCTCTTTGCCCAGCGTTTCCATCACCAGCCAGCGGAACTCGGCCTTGTGGTCCAGCAGCCAGTCCAGATAGAACAGGCCCTGGTTGATGACGTTCTCATTGCTGTGCCGCTTGTATTCGATGATGACGGGGCAGTTGTTCTCGTCCAGCCCCAGCGAGTCGATGCGGCCGCGATGCGTCTTGCCGGTGGCGTATTCCGTCGCCAGGAAGCGCACGCCCAGGAAGGTTTCCATCTGGCCTTCGATCAGCGATTGCAAATTGCGCTCCAGCGCCGCCGCCGAGGCGGTCAGTTCGGTGGCGGTTTTGGTCTGGAGCCGGAAAAGCTGGATATCGCTCATGCGGGAATCTCTGGGGTCAGGTTGCGGACGTCGATCTGGCCGGTGACGGCGGCGGTGATGAGGGCGGAGCGGCGTTCTTTGAGCAAAGTAACCGCGCGCGTTGATTCTATTGAGAGCCGATCAAGCTTCTCCTCTTCTTGCTGAATGAACTGCAATAGCTCCATTTGCTCCGGGATGGGTGGCAGGGCGACATAAAGCTCACCAATGGATGTCATATTCAATCCTTCCATCGTCGTACCCTGTGCTGCCAATGAGAAGTACCGTTGACTCGTTGAGTTGTTAAGGAAGCATTGCAAGTACCTTGGCATCACTAATCGCTCGATTACCCGGTACAAGACCAAGCGAGGGTTGATGATCCCGGGCTCCACATCCGGAGGAACAACTGCTGCGCGGCCTATGGTTCCCATTACGCTGATCAAAATGTCATTTGGTTCAACGCGATAGCGAATCATGTCAACGAACCTTTCTTCCGAGATGTAGTAATCACCCACCGAAAAGTCATCTGGAATCACCTGTTGCTGCCCATAAACCCTATAGCCCGACGTCTCATACATCGACTTGGTCAACGATGAGCCATAGGGGCCAGCGATACTCTCGCGAACAAGATGCTTCATTCGCTTAACCTCCCAACGCTCCGGCACTTCCCCCAGCCACGCCACGCCGGAATCCTTCATCGGGGCGTTGGGGTTGAGTCCTTTGGTGACGGCGTGGGAGATGGTGGCTTGGCGCTTTTCGGCCAGCAGGGCAATGAGTTTTTCCTGCTCGGCAATCAGCGCGTCGATTTTGGCGGTTTCGCGGTCGAGGAAGGTGGCGATGGCGGTTTGTTCTTCCAGCAGCGGCGTCGCCAACGGCATTGATCCGACGAACTCCCAACTTGCGCGGGGCATCTTGGAGCCAAACGTTGAACCATCAACGATGTCGATGAACGTATGCTCAAGCAATTGGTATTGAGCAAACCGAGGAAGCACATCGATTGCTGGATGCATCACATGGAAATCACCTACAGCCTCACCTGAAGATTCTGCCAACAGCACCTTGGCGAGATAAGGGCGCAATTTTCCAAACAATATATCTCCGCGTTCGAACGCAATCCCATCGCCAACAAGCTCCGTTTCTGTTGGAATAAATCTTCCAGACCAGCTTTCTATATTCTCAAGGGCTACCGGATTACTACGACGATCTGCTTTCTCGGTAAGAAGCCGCAAAGCACGTTTTAGCGGGCGCACGCTCCAATGCGATGGAATCTTGCCCAGCCATTCCACGTCACTATCCTTGTACTCCTCATACCTCGGCAAACTCATTCCGCCACCTCCCCCATCATCAAATCTCCGACATCCAGTAGCACGCCAGCGGCGCGGGTATGGCAACGACCTCGCCAATGGGCTTGTCCGGCGTGGCCTTGTTCGCGGACGTCATGGCGATGCGGCCAAAGTCTTCCCAGCGCTGGGTGATGGCGTAGCCCTGCGGCACCTGGCGGCTTTCCATGAACTGGCGCATGCCCAGGAGCCGCCGTGGCGTGATGGCGGTGTCCTGGTACTTCACCTCGAAGGGCACGAGCCGCTCGCCCAGGCGGGTGATGATGTCCACCTCCTGCTTGCTCTTGGGCTCGATCCAATACGAGAACTCGGGCGTTTCGCGCCAGTAGCGGGTGAGGATGTGCTTGAAGAAGGCGGTTTCCACGGCCGCGCCCAGGCGCTCGGGCTGGGTGAGCAGTTGCTGGCCCAGCAGCAGCATGGCGCCGGGCAGCGCGGCGTCGGCCAGGTACACCTTGTCGCGGCCGCGCAGCACTTCCTTGCCGTAGCCGAAGGGCTTGAGCCGGGTGATGAGGTGCGCGGATTCAAACAGGTCGAGGAAGTTGAGCGCCGTCTGGCGGTTGACGCCTTCGAGCTGGCCGCACAGGGTGGGTATGTCGAGGATGCCGCCGTCGTGGTAGCACAGGTAGAGAAAGATGCGCTCCACCTCCAGCACGCGGCGCACGCCGTAGAAGGCGGTCATGTCGCGCTTGAGGATCTTGTCCACGATGTCTTCGCGCAGCAGGCGCTGGCAGCGGGCCAGGTCGGGGGTGAGGGCGGGTTCGGGGAAGCCGCCGCGCAGCAGATAGTCGTGGAAATGCCCGGTCAGGGGCTGGGCGGCGGCGCGCGCACGGGCGAAGTCGGCCTCGCTCCAGTCGAACAGGTCGCGCAGCGTGCGCACCGCCGGGATGCCGGCCGGCACGGCGATGTCGCGCAGCTTCAGGAATTCGCCGAACGACATGGTGGGCAGCGGGATGGTTTCCCAGCGGCCCACGCCGGATTCGGCGGAGCCGTTGCGCAGGGGGTCGGCGGAGCCGGTGGCGGCGATGCGCAGGCCGCGGTTGAAATCGACCTGGTGCTTGAGCCAGGTCTGCCAGTCGGGCATGTACTGGATTTCGTCCAGAAAGACGTAGCGCACCTGGCCTGCGGCGGGTGGGTGCAGTTCGTCCCAGGCTTCGAGGGTGCGTTGCAGGCCCGCCAGTTTGAGCAGGGGATGGTCGAGCGTGGCGTAGAGCACCTGGCCCGGTGCCATGCCGGATGCGACCAGTTGCCGGATGGTCTGCCGCAGCAGCGTGGTTTTGCCTACCTGGCGCGCGCCGGTGAGGAGCAGGGCGCGCTTGTTGTCCGGGTCGGTCGCCCATTGCCACAACAGGCGCGCGGCGAAGCGCTGCCAGTGGGGCAGGTCGGTCATGGGGGCGCCCGTCCACCAGGGGTTGAACTGCTGCAAGACCGCAAAAAGCTCGCTTTTTGGGATATCCATGCTTGAAATCTTGTTTTAAGTAAATTTCATTTTACTAAAAATAGAGTTTTTGCATTCTTCATGGCATCTTTCAGCCAGTAGATTTACTCCGCCAACTCCCCCAGCATCCGCATGATGTTGGCCGACACGGCCTTCAGTTCCTCGTCGATCGCATGCAGGCTGCGCGGCGGCTCGAAGACGTAGAAATGGCGGTTGAACGGAATCTCGTAGCCGACCTTGCTCTTGGCTTCGTCGATCCACGCATCGGACGCGTGCGGCAACACTTCGCGCTGGAAGTAGGCGGCGATGTCCTCGGTGAGCGGCACGTTCTCGGTGTCGCGCAGCGCGCTGTCGGGCTGGGGCTGGCCTTTTTGCTTGCCCTTGAGGCCGAGCACGACGTTGCCGTTTTCATCGCGCAGCGGGCGTTCGACGGTAAGGGTGGTGTAGCCGAATTCCTCGTTGCGGAAGATGCGTGCGATGGGCACGCGCTGGAGGCGCCCGCCCCCGGGGGGCTTGGGCGGTGAGTCGGTGTTGGTGACGAGCTGCGGCTCGCAGGGCTTGCCGTCTGCGTCCCGCAGGGGCTGGCCCTGGGCGTCGAGCACGGTGACCATCTCGGCCTCGGTGAAGTCGCCGAACAGGCGGGTGACGGTGGCGATGTGCGCGTCGCTCATCTCCTTGCGCTTGCTGCCCAGGCTCTTGCGCATCTTCTGCCAGAAGCCGCTGGCGTCAATCAGCTGCACGTGGCCCCGGCGGTCTTCCACCTTGCGGTTGGAGAGGATCCACACGTAGGTGGCGATGCCGGTGTTGTAGAACATGTCGGTGGGCAGGCCGATGATGGCCTCGACTAGGTCGTTCTCCAGCACGTAGCGGCGGATTTCGCTCTCACCGCTGCCCGCGCCGCCGGTGAACAGCGGCGAGCCGTTGAGCACGATGCCGAAGCGGCTGCCGCCTTCCCTAGCCGGGCGCATCTTGGACAGCAGGTGCATGAGGAACAGCATGGAGCCGTCGGACACGCGCGGCAGCCCGGGGCCGAAGCGGCCGTCGAAGCCTTTTTGCTCGTGCTCGGCGCGCACGGCTTTCTCGACCTTCTTCCATTCCACGCCGAAGGGCGGGTTGGAGAGCATGTAGTCGAACTTGGCGGCGGCGTGGCCGTCGTCGCTGAGGGTGTTGCCGGAGACGATGTTGGCGACGTCCTGGCCCTTGATGAGCATGTCGGCCTTGCAGATGGCGTAGGACTCGTCGTTGAGTTCCTGGCCGTACAGGGTCAGGCGGGCCTGGGGGTTGTGCGCCAGCAGGTGCTCGCCCGCGATGGAGAGCATGCCGCCCGTGCCCGCCGTGGGGTCGTAGAGGGTACGCACCACGGCATTGCCGGGCGTGAGCACGTCGTCGTCCTCGATGAACAGCAGGTTGACCATGAGGCGGATGACCTCGCGCGGGGTGAAGTGCTCCCCGGCCGTTTCGTTGGAGATTTCAGCGAACTTGCGGATCAGTTCCTCGAAGACCAGGCCCATGCTGGCGTTGTCCACCGTGCTCGGGTGCAGGTCGATGTGGGCGAATTTCTCGGCCACGAGATAGAGCAGGTTGGCCTTGGCCAGGCGCTCGATCTGGGTGTGGAACTCGAAGCGCTCGAAGATGTCGCGCGCCGAGGGCGAGAACGCCTGGATGTAGGCGTAGAGGTTCTGGCGGATGTGGTCCTGGTCGCCCAGCAGGCGGGGCAGGTCCAGCTCGGACGTGTTGTAGAAGCTCTGCCCGGACTTGCGCAGCAGGAAGTGCTCGTGCCCTGGCATGTGCTTCTTGGCGGCGTATTCGGCCAGCACGGCGGGCTTGGTGCCTTCCAGCACGCAGTCCAGGCGGCGCAAAACCGTGAAGGGCAGGATGACGCGGCCGTATTCGGATTGCTTGTAGTCGCCGCGCAGCAGGTCGGCCACCGACCAGATGAAGGATGAGAGAGCCTGGTGATTCATATGCCCGACTGCCGCCAGGGCATCTTTGATGGATGCGCTAGCGGCAGTTTTGAAGTCTGTTGCTGTTATCTGCTGCGGTATCTGCTATCGCAGCCGCAAGAAGGCCAGGAGGCCCAGCCGGATTGTGGCGCATGGGTCAGCCACCAGCGTTTCAGCCACAGCCCATCGGCCAGGGCGAGGATATGGGCACAATCGCATCCCTCATGCGCTCGCCCATCTCCATCGTCGACGTCGACCGCCCCGACACCTGGACCCGCTACCGCGCGGGCCTGTGCGCGGGCTGTGCGGCCAACTGCTGCACGATGCCGCTCGAAGTGCGCCTGCCCGATCTGGTGCGCCTCGGCCTGGTGGATGCCTTCGAAGCCGAGCACGACGAGCCCCGGCACATCGCCAAGCGGCTGCAGAAGGCACGGCTGATCGACCACTTCAACCACAAGCACGCGGTCTTCACCATCGCGCGGCGGGCCAGCGGGGACTGCCACTTCCTGGACCCCAGGACGCGGCTGTGCACGGTGTACGACCAGCGGCCCGAGACCTGCCGCCTGCACCCGCTGCAGAAAAGCCCCCGGCCCGGCTGGTGCGCCTACGGCGCGCGCCGCGCGTAGGACGCGGCCCACACCGCAAGGCCGCCGCGGCCCACCTCGGATGCGCGCGGAGCATGGTGTCATGGGCGCTTTCCTTGCATACCGTGGAGATTTCGCATGCCTGAAAAGAAAGCCAGCGTTCACTGGGAAGGTGCCGGCAAGGCCGGCCAGGGCCAGATCAGCACCGAAACGGGTGCGCTGGAGAAGTACCCCTACGGCTTTGCCAGCCGCTTCGGCGACGACCGCAAGGGCACCAACCCCGAGGAGATCCTGGGCGCGGCGCATGCGGCCTGTTTCACCATGGCGTTCTCGTTCGCGGCGGACAAGGCCGGCATCGCCACCGAGCGCCTCGACACCACGGCCAGCGTGCGCCTGGCCAAGGACGGCGACGGCTTCGTCATCGACCGCATCGCGCTCACGCTGAAGGCCAAGGTGCCGGGCATGGACGAGGCCGCCTTCCAGAAGATGGCGCAGGAGGCCAAGGCCAACTGCCCGCTGTCGAAGGCCCTGGCGTCCGTGCCCGAGATCACGCTCGAGGCCACGCTGGTGCAGTAGCGGCCCGGCCGTGGCAACCGCTGCAGACGTTCGCGTCGGCATCGGCGGCTGGACCTTCGCGCCCTGGCGCGGCAGCTTCTACCCCGAGGGCCTGGCGCACAGCCAAGAGCTGCACTACGCCAGCCGCCGGCTCACGTCCATCGAGGTCAACGGCACGTTCTACAGCACCTTCCGACCGGCCACCTTCGCCAAGTGGCACGGCGAGACGCCCGACGGCTTCCTGTTCTCGCTCAAGGCCCACCGCCTGGCGACGCACCGCCGGGTACTGGCGGAGGCGGGCGATGCGGTCACGCGCTTCGTCGAGAGCGGCATCGCGGAGCTGAAGGACAAGCTGGGTCCCATCGTCTGGCAGTTCATGCCCGCCAAGGTGTTCGAGCCGGAGGACTTCGAGGCCTTCCTGGCGCTGCTGCCGCGGGCGGTGGACGGGCGCCGCCTGCGCCATGCGCTGGACGTGCGGCACGCGAGTTTCGCCACGCCGGCGTTCCCGGCGCTGGCGCGGCGCTACGGCTGCGTGCCGGTGTGCACCGACTCGGAGAAATTCCCCGCCATCGCCGATGCGCAGGCCGGCTTCGCCTACCTGCGGCTGATGCGCGGCCAGGCCGATGTGCCCATGGGCTATACGCCCGAGGCCATCGCACGGTGGGCCGAGGGCGTGCGCGCCTGGACCGGCGGCGCGCGGCCGCGCGACGTGTTCGTGTATTTCATCAATGGCGCCAAGGAGCGGGCGCCGGCCGGCGCCATGGAATTGCTCCGGCAGCTCGCGTGAGCCGATAGCTCCTGTTTCAATAGCTGCTCGCGCTTTCTGGATAAGCGCTGGAGGCCGATTTTGCTTAAACCGTCTCGCGCTGCACGAAGCCCTGCGATTCGCCGACGGGCGCCTCGGCGACCTCCACCCGCTCCACGCGCGCGGCGGGCGGGCCCTGGCGGGCCCAATCCATGAGCGCCTGCACGGCGGAGGCGGGGCCGGTGGCCAGGGCTTCGACGCTGCCGTCGTGCCGGTTGCGCACCCAGCCGTGCACGCCCAGGCGCTGCGCGGCTTCGATCATGGATTGGCGGTAGTAGACGCCCTGCACGCGGCCGTGGACGCGCAGGTGGCGGGTGATGAAAGCATCGGAATCGGACATAGGCCCCGCACTGTAGCGCCCGCCATGGCATGCTGCGGCCATGACCGCCCCGCGCAAGGCCCTGCCCGTGATCGACCCGCAGCGCTGCACCGGCTGCGGCTGGTGCGTGGGCGTGTGCCCGCCGCACGTGCTGTCGCTGCAGGTGCAGGCAGGGGCGCGCTTCGGCCCCAAGCGCTCGGTGCTGCACGATGCGCCGGGCTGCACGGGGTGCGCGCTGTGCGCGGTGCGCTGCCCGTTCGACGCGATCCGCATGGTGCGCACCGCCACCTGATTCATGCAGGCGGCGGGGCCGGCAGCCAGATGCGCGCCTGCATGCCGGGGTGGGTGTTGGCGAATTCCAGGCGGCCGCCGTGCAGTTCCACGATGGCCCGCACGCTCGACAGCCCCAGGCCGTAGCCCTGCCCGTCCGTGCGGGCGCGGAAGAAGCGCGTGCCCAGCTGCTCCAGCGCCTGGGGCTCCACGCCGGGGCCATGGTCGCGCACGGTGACGGCGATGCCCGGGGCGCCGCCCGGGCCCTGCGCGGGAGCGGCGTGCAGGACGATGTCGGCACCGCGGCCGCCCTCCGGCGCGCGGCCGTACTTGATGGCGTTGTCGATCAGGTTGGCGATGGCGCTGGCCAGCAGGTCCGCGTCGCCCAGGGCGGCGGGCGCGTCCTGCACCTGGGCGCGCAGGCTGCCGCCGCTGTCTTCGAGCACGGGGGCGTAGAGGTCGGCCACGTCCAGCAGCAGGTCGCGCACCTCCACGCGGGCGAAGCGGGTGCGGCTGGTGCCGCTCTCCACTTCGGCGATCTGCAGCAGCTTGTCGAACACCACGCCCAGCTCCTCCACCTCGCGCGCCACGCGCGCGAGCGTGGCCGCCTGCTCCGCGGCCGGGGCCTGCTCGGCGCCGCGCAGCTGCAGCAGCATGCGCGTGAGCGGGGTGCGCAGGTTGTGCGCGATGGTGTTGGAGACGTGGCGTATGCCCTCCATCAGGTGCTCCAGCCGGTCGAGCATGCCGTTGATGTCGCGGCCCAGCAGGGTGAATTCGTCGTCGCGGCCGGCCACGGGGATGCGCTGGCGCAGGTCGCCCGCGGCGACGCGCGCCATGGTGCTGCGGATGTCGGCGGCGCGGTCGTCCACCACGCGGCGAAAGACCAGCGCGCCGACCACGGCCATGACCAGCGCGATGAAGGCCGCCATGAAGCTGGCGCGGCCGATCAGCTCCTCCATGTGGCGCTGGGCCTGCAGGTCGCTGCCCACGGCCAGCAGGCGGCCGCCGGGCAGCTCGGCCACGGCCACGCGGCCGGCGACGAGCGCGCCGGCGCGCCGCACCTTCACGTCGCGCACGCCCACGGTGCTCAGGCGGCGCGGCGGCCAGGGCGCGGCGTTGCCCAGCAGCACGTGGCCCTGGGCGTCGGTGAGCATGAGGATCTCGGTATCGGTGTTCACGCCGTCCTGCAGCATCCAGCGGATCTCGCCCTCCAGCGCCTCCTGGCCGTACTTGGCGCCGTGCTCCACCAGGCGGCGCAGGTGGTTCTCGGCCTGCCGGTCCATGCGCGCGCCGAGCACGCCCACGGTCTGCACGTAGAACACCGAGAGCACGATGGCCATGGTGAGCACCAGCAGGCCGCCGTAGTACAGGGCCAGGCGGAAGGCGACGGAGCTCCAGGGACGGGCGGCAGCCATCACGCGCCCTGGGGCAATGCCTGCGGCCGGTCGGTCAGGCTGTAGCCCACGCCGCGCACGGTGTGGATGAGCGGGGGCTCGAAGCCCTTGTCCACCTTGCCGCGCAGGCGGCTGATGTGCACGTCGATCACGTTGGTCTGCGGGTCGAACCGGTAGTCCCACACCGACTCGAGCAGCATGGTGCGCGTGACGATCTGGTGCGCGTGCTGCGCCAGGAAGGCCAGCAGGCGGAACTCGCGCGGCTGCAGGGCCAGCGGCTGGCCGGCGCGCTCGGCGCTGCGGCTCATGAGGTTCAGGCGCAGGTCGGCCACGCGCATCTCGCGCTCGGGCGCGGGGATGCGCGCGCGGCGCACCAGCGCCTCCAGCCGGGCGGAGAGTTCGGAGAAGGCGAAGGGCTTGGTCAGGTAGTCGTCGCAGCCGGCCTTGAGGCCGCGCACGCGCTCGTCGGTGGCCGACAGCGCGCTGAGCACCAGCACCGGCGTCTGCCGGCCCATCGCGCGCAGGGTCTGCAGGATCTGCAGGCCGTCGAAGCCGCCTTCGAGCATGCGGTCGAGGATGATCACGTCCCACTGCTCGCCCACGGCCAGGGCGATGCCCTGCACGCCGTCGCCGCACACCGCCACCTGCGCGCCCTGCTGGCGCAGGCCGTCAGCGATGTAGCGCGCGTTGAGCGCGTCGTCTTCGATGATGAGGTAGCGGTACATGCCGCCCCGAGTATCCGGCAGGTTCAGGGCTCCACGGCCGGAAGGTTGCCTGTGGCCACGCGCAGCTGCCATTCGGCATCCAGCATGTCCTTGACCAGCTCCAGGTGCTCCAGCCGGTGCTCGGCAATCGACCCGAGCGCGTCGATCAGCTCCAGGATGCCGCCCTGGCCCAGCTTGTAGGCGTCCTGCGCCATCTGGTGCAGCGGGGCGACGCGGGACAGGCCTTCCTTTTCGTAGGCGAGCACGCTGGCGCGCTTGAGCTGCACCTGCTGCAGGGCCAGGCGCAGGCTGGATTGCGCGGCAAGCACGGCGGCATCGAGGCGCAGCGCGGCCTGGTCGGCCTCGACCAGCGCGCGGTCGATGGCGCCCTGGTGGCGGTCGAACAGCGGTATTTCCACCGACACGCCCCACTGGGTGTAGTTGCCGTCGTTGCGGTTGCGCACGCGCGCCACGCCCACGCTGGGTGTAGGCAGGGCCTCGCGGCGCGCCAGCGCGACCTTCTGGCGCGCCTGGTCCAGGTCGGCCTGGGCGGCACGCACGGCGGACAGGCGCGCGCCGGCCTCGTGCCAGAGCAGTTCGAAGTCCTGCGCCTGCGCGGCGGGGCCCGCCTGCAGGCTGCCTTCGGCACGCGGCGCCCAGGCGGGCAGCGCGGCCAGGGCGGCGGCGCGGGTGGCGGCCTCCTGCGCGGCGGCGTCGGCCTTGGCGACCTGCATGGCCATCTGGGCCTGGCGCAGGTCCAGGCGCGCGCCGTCGTAGCGGCTGCGCGCACCGGCCTCGATCTGCCCGCGCACGATGCGGCCGGCACGCTCCAGCTCCTGCGACGCCTCTTGCCACACCTGCAGGCGGCGCTGGGCCACGAGCAGCTCGTTGAAGGCGTGGGCGGCCTCGTCCAGCGCGGAGGTGACGGCCGCCTGCGCATGGGCCGCCGCGGCCGCCTCGCCCCGGCGCGCGTTCTCGATGCGCGCGCCGCGCTGGCCAAAGATCGGCAGCGGCTGGTCGATGCTCCACTGCCGCTCGCTGGGCTGGCGCGAATAGCCCACGGTGGGGTTGGGGAAGGCGCGCGCGCCGCGCGTGTCGGCGCGGGCCGCCTCCACCTGGAGCTGCTCGGCCGCCAGCGCGGGCTGGTTGCGCGCCACCAGGCGCAGGTATTCCTCCAGCGTCACGGGCTGCGCGGGCGCAGGCGCGGCAGGGGCTGCGGCCACGGCCTGCGCGCAGCACAGCAGCGCGGCGCCTGCCAATTGAAGCCAAATCGACCTCCAGCGCTTACCAGACAAGCGCAAGCAGCTATCAAAACAGGAGTTTTCGTGCCGCATGTCAGGCCTCTCCATCGGGGAGTTCATCGAGTTCTTCCTGGGTCTTCATGGTCTTGGGGCCCAGCAGCACGTAGAGCACCGGCAGCAGCACCAGGGCCACGAGCGGCAGCACGACCATGCCGCCGACGATGACCGAGGCGAAGGGCCGCTGCGTCTCGCTGCCCACGCCGGTGGACAGGGCCATGGGCAGCAGCCCCAGCAGGGCCAGCAGCGCCACGAGCACGATGGAGCGCATGCGCTCGGCCGTGCCGGCCACCAGCGCCTGCAGCATCGGCACGCCCTGGCGGCGCAGTTCCTCGACGGCCGACACCACCAGCAGCCCCGCCAGCGCCACCTGCCCCAGCAGGGCGATGAAGCCGATGGCCGCGCTGATGGACAGCTCGATGTGCGCCAGGTGCAGCGCGGCGATGCCGCCCACCATGGCGAACGGCGCGCACAGCAGGATCACGCCGGCGCTGCGCGCCTGGCCCAGCGCGCCGAAGAGCAGCGCATAGACCACCAGCAGCGACAGCGGCACCACCACCTTCAGCCGCGCGGCGGCGCGCTGCTGGTTCTCCCACTCGCCGCCCCAGATGGCCTGGTAGCCGTCGGGCACCTGCACCTTGTCCTTGAAGGCGGCCAGCGTGTCCTTGACCACGGAGCCGATGTCGCGCCCTTCCACGTTGAACTTGAGCGCCATGTAGCGCGCGTTGCCCTCGCGGAAGATGGAGGAGTTGCCGATCTGGATGCCCACGCTGCCCACGGCGTGCAGCGGCACCGAGCCGCCCGAGGGCAGCGGGATGGCGATCTGGCGCACCTGCTCCTCGTCCATCCGGTCGGCGTAGGGCAGGCGCACGCGCACGGGCACGGGGTATTCGCCCTCCCACAGCGTGGTGGCCACGTCGCCGGCCAGCGCGCCGGCCAGGGTCTTCTGCGCGGTTTCCATGGCGATGCCGTGGCGCGCCAGGGCCTGGCGGTCGAACTCCACGTGCACCTGCGGCGCGGGCGCGTCGCGGTACAGGCCCAGGTCCACCACGCCGTCGATGTCCTTCACCGCCGCCACGGTCTGCTCCAGCACGGCGCGCAGCTGCGGGATCTCGGGGCCGAAGACCTTGAGCACCACCTGCCCGCGCGCGCCGGAGGTGGACTCCTCCACGCTGTCGCGGATGGGCTGGGCGAAGTTGAAGGACACGCCAGGGATCTCGCCCAGCGTGGCGCGCATCTGCTCGATGAGGCCGGGCTTGTCCAGCCCCGCGCGCCACTGGCCGTGGGGCTTGAGGCGCACCAGCACCTTGGCCAGGTTCAGCGTCTCGTTGTCGGTGCCCGACTCGGGGCGGCCCTGCTCGGAGGTGACGGAGATCACCTCGGGGAACACCTTGAGCCGCGCGCGCACGTCGCGCAGCACCTCCTGCCCCTTTTCCAGCGAGATGGAGGCTGGCATCTGCACCAGCACGTAGGCGTCGCCCTCGTCCAGCTCGGGCAGGAACTCGGTGCCCAGGAACCTGGCCCAGATGCCGCCGCCCGCCAGCACGGCCAGCGACACCAGCAGCACCATCGCGCGCTTGCGGCCTGCCCCCAGCACGGCGCCGATCCAGTGCCGGTAGCCGTGCTCGGCGCGCTCGAACACCTGGGGCTCTTCCACCATCACGTGCCTGGGCTTGAGCAGCAGCGCGCACAGCGCCGGCACCAGGCCCATGGCGAACACCAGCGCGCCCAGCAGCGCGAAGCTGTAGGTCATGGCCAGGGGCCGGAAGATGCGGCCCTCGATGCTCTGCAGCGAGAACACCGGGATCAGCGCCGCGATCACGATGGCCATGGCGAACAGCGTCGGCTTGGCCACGGCCACGGCCGAGTCCACGATGATGTGGCGCATGTCCACCGCGTTCTGGGGCTTGCGCAGGCGCGCGTTGCGGATGATGTTCTCGGCCAGCACCACGGCGCCGTCCACCATGATGCCGAAGTCGATCGCGCCCATCGAGATGAGGTTGGCCGGCATGCCCAGCCAGTGCAGCCCGATGAAGGCCGCCAGCAGCGACAGCGGGATCACCGTGGCCACGATCAGCGAGCCGCGCAGGCTGCGCAGGAACAGCCACAGCACGGCCACGATGAGCGTGGCGCCGAACAGCAGGTTGTGCTGCACGGTGGCCAGGGTGTGGCCCACGAGGTCGGAGCGGTCGTAGTTGGTGGTCATGCGCATGCCCTCGGGCAGGCCGCCGCCGTTGAGCGCGTCCACCTTCTCGTGGATCGCGTCGAGCACCTCCGAGGGATTCTCGCCGCGCTTGAGCAGCACGATGCCCTGCACCACGTCGTCGTGCTCGTCCATGCCCACCGAGCCCTGGCGCGGCGTGTGCGACTGCAGCACGCGCGCCACGTCGCCCACGGTGACGGGCGCGCCGCCGCGCATGGCCACCACCACGCCCTGGATGTCCTGCGGCGAGCGCAGCAAGCCGATGCCGCGGATGATGAGCGACTGCTCGCCCCGGCGCATCAGGCCGCCGCCCACGTTGCGGTTGGACTGGGCGATGGCCTGGCTCACGTCCTCCAGCGTCAGGCCCATGGCGTAGAGCTTGTCGGGGTCGGCCTCGATGTGGAATTCCTTCACGAAGCCGCCGATGCTCACCACGTCGGCCACGCCCTGCACCTGCTTGAGCACACGCACCACGCGCCACTCCTGCGCGGTGCGCAGCTCGGCCAGGGTGTGGCGGTCGCTGTGCAGGCGGTAGTAGAAGATCTTGCCCAGCGGCGTGTAGTCGGGCGCCATCTCTGGCGTCACGCCGGGCGGCAGGTCGGCCTGGGGCAGGCGCTGCGAGACCTCGGCGCGCGCCTTGAAGCTCTGCGCGTCGTCGTTGAAGACGAGGTTGACCATCGACAGGCCGAAGTAGCTCTCCGAGCGCAGCGAGACCAGGCCCGGCGTGCCGTTGAGCTCGCGCTCCAGCGGCTGGGTGATCTGGCGCTCGACCTCCTCGGGCGCGAGGCCGGGCGCCTGGGCGATCACGCCCACCTGCACGTTGGTCACGTCAGGATAGGCCTCGATGGCCGTATGCAGGTACGAATACACGCCGTACAGCGCGATGCCCAGCGTGGCGCACAGCGCCAGCAAGCGCCGGTGCACCACGAACGAAATCATGGAATGCAGCATGAACGGCTCACAGAAGCTGGCTGGCGGCGCCATCGAGCAGCAGCCCGCCGCGCACCACGATCCGGTCGCCCGGCTGCAGGCCGGAGACCACGGGCACCATGCCGCGCACGGGACGGCCCAGCGTGACGGCGCGCGCCTCGAACGCGGCACCGCCCGCACCTTCGCCCGCACCTTCGCTCTTTTGCACGAAGACCACGCTGCGGCTCTCGTCCTTGATGAGCACCGCCGTGATGGGGATCAGCATCTCGCCCTGGCCGGACACCTGCACGCCCACGCGCGCCTGCATGCCGGGGCGCAACGCGGGGTGCTGTGCGTCCAGCGCCACCACCACGGTGGCGCGGCGCGACTCCTTGTCGAGCGTCGCGCCCAGGTACTGCACCTTGCCCTTGAGCGGCTGCGGCAGCTGCGGCACCACCACCTGCACGGGGTTGCCCTTGCGGATGCCGGGCAGCGCGGACTCGAACACCTCGGCCACCACGCCCAGGCCCTGCGGGTCGCCCACCGAGAACAGCTCCGCGCCCGCCTCCACCGCGGCGCCGGGAACGGCCTTGCGCTCGGCCACCACGCCGGCGCGCGGCGCGCGCACCACCACGCGGTCGCCGTCGCCGCCACCCAACAGCTGCGCCGCGCCCTGCGCGCGCGCCAGCTCCTGCGCGGCCTCGCGCAGCCTGGCCTGGGCGGCGCGCAGCTCCACGTCCACGCCCACGCCCTTGTCCACCATGGTCTGCTGGCGCTGCGCCTCCGCGGCCGCCACGTCGCGCGCCGAGCGGGCGGCGGCCACCTCGTGGCGCACGCGCAGCGCGTCGGCGCTGACCAGCACGGCCAGCACGTCGCCGGCCTTCACCTCGTCGCCCACGTGGGCCTGCACGGTCTGCACGCGCGCCGCCACGGGCACGGACACGGCCGCCATGCGGTCCTCCATGAACGCCACGCGCGCCGGCGCCCAGGCCGTCTGCGCGCCCTGGGGATCCGCCACGGGCTGGATGTCCAGCATCTTCAGCGACGCACCCTGCAGCCGCACCAGGCCGTCGGCCGGCGGCGCGCTGGCCGGGGGGCCACGGCCTCGTTCGCGCCGGACAGCCCGCACCCCGCCGCCACCACCGCCGCGGCCACGGCCGCCACGACACCCATCCATCGCCCGGCAGCCCGGGGTTGCAGCTTGCGCGCGTTCATCGCGTTCCCTTTCGACATTCGACGCGCGCATCCTAGGAACGCGCGCCCCGCCTGCGGGTGACGCTTTCATTACCATTCGGTAAGCCTGGACCGGAAGGCCTGCAGCGCTTTACTATCAAGCGCAGAAAGCTATGAAAACAGGAGCGACCTAGCCTGCGCTACACTGCAGCCCATGTCGCGCCTGTCCCCCTGCCGCACCGCCACCGCCGCCCGCCCGGGCCGCGCACCGGCCTGCGTGCGGCCGCTGCCAGGCGCATCCATGATTACCACCATGACCACCGCGGCTACCTAGCGCACGCGGGGTGGCCGTACCGGCGGCCACCTGGTGTCTCTTCCCTCCGAACGAAACCCAGCCCAGGCCGCTGGGTTTTTTCATTGGCTTGACCGCCTTGTTTGGAGAGTGAACCATGTTCGTAGAACCCTCGCCGGCCCTTTCACCCGCCGCGTGCGCGCACGCCCCGGCCCAGCCCCCTGCCCTGCGCGTGGGCCTCATCGGCACCGGCACCGTGGGCGGCGGCGTGTGGCGGCTGCTGCGGCGCAACCAGACGCTGATCGCCGCGCGCGCGGGGCGCGGCATCGAGATCGTGGCCGTGGCCGCGCGCAGCCCGGCCCGCGCCGCCGTGCTGCTGGGCGAAGCGCCCGGCGTGCGCCTGCTGGCCGACCCGCTGCAGCTCGCCGCCGACCCCGGCGTGGACGTGCTGCTGGAGCTGGCGGGCGGCATCGAGGCCCCGCGCGCCTGGGCGCTGGCCGCACTGGCCCACGGCAAGCATGTGGTGACCGCCAACAAGGCCCTGCTGGCCGAGCACGGCGAGGCGCTGGCCGCCGCCGCCGCGCGCCACGGCCGCGTGCTGGCCTACGAGGCGGCGGTGGCGGGCGGCCTGCCCGTCGTGAAGGCGCTGCGCGAGGGCCTGGCCGCCAACCGGGTCGAGGCGCTGGCCGGCATCCTGAACGGCACCAGCAACTACATCCTCACGCGCATGCAGGCCGACGGCCTGGGCTTCGCCGCCGCGCTGACCGAGGCCCAGGCCCTGGGCTATGCCGAGGCCGATCCGGCCTTCGACGTGGACGGCGTGGACGCCGCCCACAAGCTCGCCCTGCTGGCCGCCAACGCCTTCGGCCTGCCCGTGCAGCCCGGTGCGGTGCACGTGGAGGGCATCCGCGCGCTGCAGCACGGCGACGTGGCCGCCGCCGCGCAGTGGGGCTATGCCGTGAAGCTGCTGGCGCTGGCACGCCGCGGGCCCACCGAGGACGGCGCCGCCGTGGAGCTGCGCGTGCACCCTGCCCTGCTGCCGGTCGGCCACCCGCTGGCCCAGGTGCACGGCGTGTCGAACGGCCTGCTGGTGCACGGCGATGCCACCGGCCCCCTCTTCTTCAGCGGCGCAGGCGCGGGTGCGCAGCCCACGGCCAGCGCCGTGGTGGCCGACCTGGTGGATCTGGCGCGGCGGCCCGAGGGCATGGCCTGCCTGCCCGCACTGGGCCCCCGCGCCGCCACGCCACCCCGGGTGCTGCCCCTGGCGCAGGTGCGCACACAGCACTTCCTGCGCCTACTGCCGGGCACGGCGCTCTGCGAGGCCCAGGTGCTGCGCGCGCTCGCGCACGAGGGGCTCGCCGTGCAGCGCCGCGCCTGGGGCCCCGCCCAGGCGCCGGGCGGCGCACCCACGCTCGCGCTGCTCACCGCCCCGGCGCCCGACGGCGTGGCCGCGCGCGCGGCCGAGCGGCTGCAGCAGCACACGGGTGCGCTGGTGCGGCGCCTGCGGGTGGAAGAGTGAGAGCCAAAAACGCCTCCAGCGCTTGCCCAGTAAGCGCTATCAGCTACCGCTTTGATAGCTCAGCGCTTGAGCTTGCGGTAGGCCTCGCCCGCGGAAGGCCCGCGGTCCGTGTCCTGCAGGCCGCGCTCCAGGTCGTCGTAGGCCTGCTTCACGACCGGGTCGCGTTTCTCGTCCGTCATGTCCACCGACTGGTCGCGCTCATGGGGCAGCAGCGGGGCCGGGGGCTCGGCGGCCTGGGCGGGCTGCCCGGGGGGATGGCGAAGGTCCACGCCGCGCTGGCGCGTGCGCTCGGAAGACGGGGAAGGTGCTGGCATGGCGGTACCTCGTGCAACGGTATGGCCCCATGCTAGGCCGGCACCCGCGGGCACCGCGTAGGCCGGAGCCGCCGGCCGCCATCGGACGCGCGGCGCGGCGATCCGTTACCATGGCTGGATGAAAGTACAGTGCTCTGCCCCCCGTTCCTGAATTCCATGTCCGCGCAAGAATGGGCCGCGCAGGCCCTGCAATCGTTCGAGGCGGCGGTGCAGTCCACCGCCGGCTTCCGCCCACGCGAGGGCCAGCGGCGCATGGCCGAGCAGGTGGCGCAGACCTTCGCCCAGGCGCAGTTCGGCAAGCTTCAAGATGAGGACGACGAGCCCCAGCGCGCCATCGCCGTCGTGCAGGCCGGCACGGGCGTGGGCAAGTCGCTGGCCTACAGCGCTCCGGCCATCGCCATGGCGCTGGCGCGCGGCACGCGGGTGCTGATCTCCACCGCCACGGTGGCGCTGCAGGAGCAGTTGGTGCACAAGGACCTGCCGCAGCTCGCCGCACGCATGGAGCAGCCCCTGCGCTTCGCACTGGCCAAGGGGCGCGGGCGCTACGTGTGCAAGCTCAAGCTGGAGCGCCTGGCCGGCGGCGCGGCGGCCGGCGAGGACGGCGTGGAGGACGACGACCTGTTCCCCGACGAGGAGGCCGAGCGGCGCAGCCAGCGCCCGCGCCACGAATCCGAGGCGCGCATGAAGTTCTACGCCACCATGGCCGACGCGCTAGCCACCGGCGGCTGGGACGGCGACCGCGACACGCTGGCGACGCCCCCCGAGCCCGAGGCCTGGGGCCCCGTGGCGGCCGAGGCCAACTCCTGCACCGGCAAGCACTGTCCCCTGTTCAGCCGCTGCACCTACTACGACCGCCGCAAGGAGCTGGTGGCGGCGCAGGTCATCGTGGCCAACCACGACCTGCTGCTGTCGTCCATCGGCGCGCGGCTGCTGCCCGAGCTGGACAACTGCCTGCTGGTCATCGACGAAGCCCACCATCTGCCCGCCACGGCGCTCGACCAGTTCGCCTGCGAGGCCGACCTGTCGCGCCTGACCTGGATCGACCGCCTGGCCAGCCGCGCGCTGCGCATCGGCCAGCTGGTGGAGGTGGAGGAGATCGCCGACATCCCCAACCACGCCGCGCGCCTGCGCGCCGCGCTGCAGGACGCGGCCCGGCTGGTGATGGACGTGTACGGCGAGCAGCTGCGCGCGCCCGCGCGCCGCGCGTTCAACGCCGCCGCGCCCACGCGCGCCCGCGTGCCCGGCGGCGTGCTGCCCGAGGCGCTGACCGAGCCCTTCGCCCAGGCCGCCCACCATGCCGACGGCTTTCTGGCCGCGCTGCGCGCCATCTCCAAGGCGCTGCGCAGCGAGATGCGCGACAAGCCCGACGAGGCGCGCCGCCTGTCCCAGCTCTACGCGCAGATCGGCGCGCTGGCCCCGCGCCTGGAGGGCCTGCACGCCGCCGCGCAGCTGCTGCTGCAGGACACGCCCGAAGGCGCGGCGCCCGCCGCCAAGTGGTTCACGCTGGAGGCGGACGGCGACTTCATCGCCCTGCGCGCCCACGCCAGCCCGGTGCTGCCCGGCAGCGCGCTGCGCCACCACCTGTGGTCAGCCGTGCGCGGCGCGGTGCTCACCTCGGCCACGCTCACGAGCTGCGGGCAGTTCGACTTCTTCCTGCGCGAAAGCGGCCTGTGGGGCGACGAGGCCGTCGCCACGCTGGCAGTTCCCAGCCCGTTCGACTACGCGCTGCAGGGCACGCTGGTGGCCAGCGAAACCCGCGCCGAGCCGCGCGACGCCCAGGCCTTCACGGCCGAGATGGTCGATGCGCTGCTGTGCGACCTGGCCCAGGTGGAAGCCGGCGCGCTGGTGCTCTTCACCTCGCGCGAGCAGATGCGCCAGGCCGTGGACCTGCTGCCCACCGCCATGCGCGCCAGCGTGCTGGTGCAGGGCACCCTGCCCCGCCCGCAGCTGCTGGCGCGCCACCGCGAGCGCGTGGCCGAAGGGTTGCCGTCCATCATCTTCGGCATGCAGTCCTTCGGCGAGGGACTGGACCTGCCGGGCGCGCTGTGCGAGTCGCTCTTCGTCACCAAGCTGCCCTTCGCCCCGCCCGACGACCCCGTGGGCGAGGCCCGCGCCGAATGGCTGCGCGGCGCGGGGCGCGACCCGTTCAGCGAACTCGTCGTGCCCGCCACCGCCATCCGCCTCGCCCAATGGGTGGGCCGCGCCATCCGCACCGAGGAAGACCGGGCGCGCGTCTATTGCTACGACAAGCGCCTGGTGCGCACGGGCTACGGCCAGCGGCTGCTCAAGGGCCTGCCGCCGTTCACGCTGGAGCGGCGCGCGGCCTTGTAGGGCCGCCTGGGCTGTGGGACAAACGCCACGCTCCCATGGGTCCCGGGCCGACACGGCGCACGCGGCAGGTTGCCTAGAGTGAAGGCAACCCCTTCCTTCGGAGAGACCGCCCATGCCCGACCACCCCCCGCCCACGAAACCCTGTGGAAACTCATCAAGGACATCCGCTTCGGCATGCTCGTGCACCGCACGGCTTCCGGCATGCTGCACGCGCACCCGCTGACCACGCAGAACCGCGGCATCGACGAGGGTGCGGATCTGTACTTCTTCATCTCCCAATCCAGCGAGCTGCATGAACGCCTGCTGGCCGATGGCGAGGTGAACGTGTCCTATGCCGATCCGGAAGACGACAGCTATGTCTCGCTCTCCGGCCAGGCACGGTTCCTGGACCAGCCTGCACGCAAGGAGGCCCTGTGGTCCTCCATGGCCAAGGCCTGGTTTCCCGGCGGTCCTACCGACCCCGACCTGGCGCTGCTGGCCGTGCGCATCCGCCACGCCGAATACTGGGACGTGAAGGAAAGCAAGATGGTGCAGTTGTTCAAGATGGCCAAGGCCGCCGTCACCGGCGAGCCTCCGCGCCAGCTGGGCGAGCACAAGGAACTGACGCTGCCGTGACCGGCGGCATTCCCCAACCCAACGCACAGGAGGCTTCCATGAACCGCAAGGACCAGCACAGCGACAGGGACGACAGCCAGAACGACGCCAGCGCCCAGGGCTCGGGCAAGGTCGCCCAGGCCCACAACAGCGCGGGCGACAAGCCTGCCACCCAGCTCCACCAGGGCCGCCGCACGCCCGAAAGCCGCGGCGACCGCGATGCGCACGTGGGCAGCGGCAACCAGATGCAGTCCCGGCAAGGGGCTGCCGGCAGCAGCAGCGGAGGCGGAAGCCGGGGCGCCGGATAACCGGCAGCGCAGGCAGGCGGTGGCGTGGGGAGACAATCCCCGCTTGCCACTCTTTCCTGCCTCCATGCCTCCCATCGCCGTCATCGACTTCGAAACCACCGGCATGGCCCCAGCCCAGGGGTCGCGCGCCACCGAAGTGGCCATCGTGCTGATCGAGGGCGAGCGCGTGGTGGACCGCTTCTCCAGCCTCATGAAGACGGGCGCGTGGATACCGCCCTTCATCACCCAGCTCACCGGCATCACCAACGCCATGGTGGCCGCCGCCCCGCCCGCCGACGAAGTGATGCGCGAGGCCGCGCGCTTCGTGGGCAATGCCCCCATGGTGGCGCACAACGCCGCGTTCGACAGCAAGTTCTGGCAGTCCGAGCTGCGCCACGCGGGGCTGGAAGCCACCCAGCCTCACGCCGCCCATCCCTTCGCCTGCACCGTGCTGCTCTCGCGCCGCGTCTACCCCGATGCGCCCAGCCACAAGCTGGGTAACCTGATCGACCACCTGGGCCTGCCGCGCGCGGGCCGCGCCCACCGCGCACTGGCCGACGCCGAGATGGCCGCCGCCCTGCTCGTGCGCCTGCAGCACGACCTGGGCCAGCGCTTCGGCCTGGGCTGGCCCGGCCATGCGTTGCTCATGCAGTTGCAGCGCTGTGCGCGCCCGGCCGTGGAGCGCCTGCTGCGCCAGCACGCGCTGGCCGTCGCGCCGGCGGTGTGATTCCTGAATTGATAGCTGCTCGCGCTTGCTGCACAAGCGCTGGAGGCCGATTTGGTCCCATATTTCGGGCCTGTCATGTCCGCGGCGCAGACAGATTGCCCGCAGTGCAGCGGCTCCGAGGACACCAGCGCGGGAAAATGCCTTGAAAATCAACGCTCTTTCCTCTGGCCTGCTCCTTGCAAGAAGGGGTTTGCACGCCGCATCCGGACGGCGTGAGGCACAAGGAGACATTGAATGGCTACAGAACTCGTCAGCACGGAGCGGCACGGAGCGGTGCTGGCCGTCACCCTCAACAGCCCCGACACCCGCAACTCGCTGACCCTGGAGCTGCGCGAACAGCTGGGCGCGGCCATCGCGCTGGCCGAGCGCGACCGCAGCGTGCGCAGCGTGTTCCTGTCGGGCGCGGGCTCGTCGTTCTGCTCGGGCGGCGATTTCAAGATGCTGCAGCAGGCCAGCACCCCCTGGCCGGTGCACCGGCGCTTCCGCCAGTACAGCCGCTGGCTCACGCCGCTGACCATGCTGGAAAAGCCCGTGGTGGTGGGCGTGCACGGCTACGCGGTGGGTGGCGGCATGGGCCTGGCGCTCACGGGCGACATGCTCATCGCGGGGGAGAGCACCCAGTTCGTCGCAGGCTTCTTCCGCCTGGGCGCGGTGCCCGACATCGGGGTGATGTACCAGCTACCGCGCCTCATCGGCATGGCGCGCGCGAAGAACTTCCTCTTCGGCGGCGACACCCTGAACGCGCAGGAGGCGCTGGAGCTGGGCCTCGTGCGCAAAGTCGTGCCCGACGGCCAGCTGCGCGCCGCGGGGCTGGAAGAGGCGCAGCGCCTGGCGAGCGGGCCGGCCGAGGTCATGGGCCTGGCCAAGATGCTGATGGCGCGCAGCTTCGAGCATTCGCTGGAGCAGATGTTCACCTACGAGGGGCTGGGGCAGGCGCTCGCCATGTCGAGCGCCGAGTTCGGCGAGGGCTTCCATGCGGCGCTGGAAAAGCGCAGCCCCGACTTCGCCGCGGCCGCGGCCCGCGCCGCCGAGGCGGGCCAGTGACCACCGCACCGCGCCCCCTCGAAACACACAGGAGACCGACCGTGAAAACGATTCAGAAACTCACCGCGGCGCTGCTGTCCTCGCTGGCCCTGGCCGTAGCGAGCACCAGCGCCGCTGCCGCCAGCGACTACCCCAGCCGCCCCATCCGCCTCATCAGTCCCTACGCGGCGGGGGGCCTCACCGACGTGCTTGCGCGGATGCTCTCCAAGCGCCTGTCGGAGCGCCTGGGCCAGCCCGTGGTGGTGGACAACCGCGCCGGTGCGGGCGGCGTGATCGGCGTGGAGGCAGCGGCCAAGGCGGCGCCCGACGGCTACACCATCGTGCTCGTGGGCCAGGGGCTGGCGAGCGTCAATGCGAGCCTGTACAAAAACCTGCCCTACGACACGGTGCGCGACTTCGCGCCGGTCACGATGATCGCGACGTTCCCGATGGTCTTCGTGTCCAAGCCCGATGCGCCGCCCGCCTCGATCGCCGAACTCATCGCCATGGCCAAGGCCAGGCCGGGCACGCTGAACTACGGCTCCGCCGGCAACGCGTCCACGGCCCACCTCATGACGGAGCTGTTCAAGGAGCAGGTCGGCATCGACATCACGCATATCCCCTACCGCGGCGAATCGCAGGCGTTCACCGAGCTGATGGGCGGGCGCCTCTCGGGCATGTTCGCCACGCTGGGCGGCACGCTGCCGCTGGTGCAGTCAGGCAAGCTGCGCGCGCTCGCCATCGCCACCAAGGAGCGCAGCAAGCTGCTGCCCAACGTGCCCACGGTGTCCGAAACCGGCGTTCCGGGTTTCGAGGTCGTCGGCTGGTATGGCGTGCTGGCGCCGGCCCAGACGCCCAAACCCATCCTCGAGCGCCTGAACAAGGAGTTCACCGAGATGGCCCGCGAGCCGGAGTTCCGCGAGCAGATGACTTCGCGCGGACTGGATGCGGTGGGCAGCTCGCCCGAGGAGCTTGGCAAGATGATCGCGTCGGAGACCGAGCGCTGGCGCGCCGTGGTCCACAAGGCGAACATCCGCGCGGACTGAAAAAGAAGAGGCCCCCGGGGCCTCTTTTTCATTGAGCGGAGTCTTTCTTCCTGCGCAGCCGCTGCAGCTGCATCAGCATCCGGTCGCGCCAGCGCACGCGGTCGGCCCAGCGCTCCAGCGGCACCAGGGCGCGGCGCTGGGCATTCACCCGGGCGACCAGCTCGGGGAACCAGGGTCGTTCTGCCCGCGCTCCGCGCCCATGCGCGCATAGGCGGGGCCCATCTTGTCGGCGTGGGACAGGATGCCGCCGCGCGTGTTGAGGTCGACCGTCTCGAACGGCCCCATGAAGCTCCAGCGCAGGCCCAGGCCGTCGCGCATCACCGTGTCGATGTCCTCCACGTCGGCCACGCCATCGCGCACCAGGCAATAGGCCTCGCGCAGCACCGCGCCCTGCAGGCGGTTGAAGATGAAGCCTTCCACTTCCTTGCGCACCTTCACGGGCGAGAGGCCGAAGGAGCGGTAGAGGGCTTCGGCGCGCTCGATGGTCCGCGCGCTGGTGAACGGCGCCGGCACGAGCTCGATCACGGGGATCAGGTAGGGCGGGTTGCCGGGGTGCGCCACCAGGCAGCGCTCGCGCGCCTCGCCCTCGGGCGCGTACTGCGATACGGGCAGCGCGGAACTCGCGCTCGCCAGCACCGCATGCGCCGGCGCCGCAGCAGCCACGCGCGCGAACAGGTCACGCTTGAGGTCGGCCTTCTCGGGCGCGCATTCCTGCACCAGGTCGGCCTCGCGCACCGCGTCCTCGAGCGAGTCCGTGGCCTGCACGCGCGCCGCGACCGCCGAAGGGTCTTCGTCCAGCAGCTGGAACGACTGCAGGTCCGCAAGGCACTGCCGCACCTCGGCCAGGGCGGCCTGGCGCCGCGATGCGTCCGGGTCGTACATGCTGACCTGGCCGCCTGCGCGGCTGAAGGCCACCGCGAATGCCACGCCGATGCTGCCGGCGCCAATGATCGCTGTGTTCATCGCTTCTCCATGGGAATGGCTGCCGCCTCGCCGGTCAGCATGGCGCCGATCTCGTCTTCGCCGTAGCCCAGCTCCTGCAGCAGCTCGTGCGTATGTTGCCCGATCTGCGGCGGCAGGTGGCGCAGCCGGCTGGGTGTGCGCGAATAGCTGACCGGAAAGCCGAGCATGCGCAACCGCCCTTCGCTCGGGTGGTCCACCTGCGGGAACATGCCCACCGCCTGCAGGTGCGGGTCCTGCAGCAGGTCGTCGGGCGAATTGACCTTGCCGAACAGGATGTCGTGCCGGGCGAGGTCGGCGATCCACTCGTCCGTGCGGCGCGCGGGCATCGCCTGCGCGATCACCGCATACAGCTCGTCGAAGCGCCGGCTGCGCCCGCCCATGTCGGCGATCTCCGGATCGTCGGCGAGGTCGCCGCGGCCGATGAGCCGCAGGAATCGCAGCCACTGCGCGGTGGTGTAGGGCATCACGCAGAGGTAGCCGTCCTGCGTGCGGTAGGGGCGCCGCTGCGCGGTGATGATGCGCGCGTAGCCGGCCTCGCCCAGCGGCGGCTCGAAGGTGCGGCCCGACATGTGCTCGGGCATCACGAAGGAGACCATGGTCTCGAACATGGGCACCTCGACCGACTGGCCCTCGCCCGTCTTCAGGCGGTGGATGAGCGCGGCCAGCACGGCGTTGGCCACGGCCTGGCCGACGGCCTTGTCCGCGACCACCGACGGCACGAACTGCAATGCGCCCGTGGCCATGCGCTGCAGGCCGGCCAGGCCGGACATGGCCTGGATGGTGTCGTCCGCTGCGGGCCGGCCCGCGTAGGGGCCGCGCTCCGAATAGCCGTAGCACGCGCAGTAGATGAGATCGGGCTTGGCCGCGAGCAGCGCGTCGGCCGTCAGCCCCAGCCGCGCCATGGCGGCGGGCCGCATGTTGGACAGCAGCACGTCGGCCGTGCGCACCAGCCGCAGCATCGCCTCCATGCCCTCGGGCGTCTTCAGGTTCAGCGCCAGGCTGCGCTTGTTGCGGTTGAACTGGATGAAGGCGTGGCTCATGCCGGGCGATTTCTGCGGCAGCACGTGCCGGAAGATGTCCCCCTCGGGCGACTCGACCTTGATCACGTCGGCGCCGTGGTCGCCGAGGATCTGCCCGGCCAGCGGCCCCATGCCCAGTGATGTCATGTCGATGACGCGGATGCCGCTCAGCGGCGATGCGTTGGTGCTCATGGCGTGCATGTACTGATGGATGTGGATGGCCATCGGTTCGCAAGACATATGCCAGTGGGCGCCGCATGCGGACCATCGCATGGGAGGGACCCGCACGCGCAATCTGTGCGCGTGGCAGACATCCGACTGTCTTCGCGCCACTCAACGCCGTGTATCCCGCCGCACCGTTTTCCTGTGCAGAGCCAGGCAGATAGGCAGCGCGCATGCCGCGGCACGCCGCTTGCTTTTGCAGGGGCACAAAGGAGACATGCGAATGGGTTCAGACGGAAACGTGCGCCTGCAGACCACGGACGGTCTCGGCGTGATCACGCTGTCGAGGCCGGGCAAGCTCAACGCCCTCTCGCCGGCGATGCGTGCCGCCATGGGCGACTGCCTCGCGCAGGCAGCCCGGGACGACGCGGTGAAGGTGGTGCTGATACACGGCGAGGGGAGCGACTTCTGCACGGGCGCCGATCTGGCGGACGCACCGGACGCGCCGCTCGCATGGCGCGAGCGCATCCGGCTCGCGCAGGCGCACCACCTGTCCATCGTGCGCATGAACAAGCCCGTCATTGCCGCCGTGCAAGGGCGCGCCATTGGCGGCGGCGCGTCGCTGGCGCTCGCGGCCGACATCCTCGTGATGGCCGAGGACGCGAAGCTGGTCTTTCCCTTCGTGCGCCTGGGGGTCGTGCCAGACGGCGGCGCCTCCGCGCTGCTGCAGGCCAAGGCCGGCCCCGCAGCCGCACTCGACCTGCTGCTCACGGGAGGCAGCCTGCGCGCGCAGGAGGCGCAGCGCATGGGCCTGACGCGGCGCGTGGTGCCGCCGCACTCCCTGCTCGAGGACAGCACGGCGCTCGCACGCGACCTGCTGAAGCTGCCATGGGAGGCGCTGATGCTGACCAAGGCGCTGTGCGCCCAGCACTGGGCCGCAGGGCTCGAGCCGGTGCTGGCGCACGAGTCGGAAGCCTTCGCGCTGGCGACCGCCACCGCAGGGCACCAGCGCGCCATCGCGGCGCTGCGCGCCACGCTGGGCCGCCAGGGCTGATCCACCTCTCACGAACCGGAAGAAACATGCAGAACTTCGAACCCTCCGAAGAACAGAACATGATGCGCGAAGCCATCCGCAAGCTGGTGCAGGCGCAGTGCCCCGCCCACAAGGTGCGCGAGTGGGACCGCGACGGCGTCTTCCCCGAAGACGTCTACCAGGCGATGGTCGAGGCCGGCTACATCGCGATGGTGGTGCCCAGCGCCTACGGCGGCATGGGCAGCCCGATGTCGGACTGTGCCATCCTGTACGAGGAGATCGCACGGCCCAGCGTCGATTTCGCGACCCGCGTCGCGCTGCAGGCCTGGGGCTCAATGATCCTCGCGGACTTCGCGGCCGAAGACCTGTGCCGGGAGGTCCTGCCCCGCGTGATCCAGGGCCAGGCCAAGCTCTCGTTCAGCCTCACCGAGCCGGGTTCCGGCTCGGATGCCGCATCGCTCACCACGTCGGCACGGCGCGAGGGAGGCGACTGGCTGCTGCGCGGCCAGAAGCTGTTCTCCAGCGGCGCGCATGCGCCCGACAACATGATGATCGTCGCCGCGCGCACCGACGCGCAGGGCGACCGCCACCAGGGCATCTCGCTGTTCCTCGTGCCCAACGATCTGCCAGGCATCACCATCAAGCGCTTGGACGTCGTCGGCCGGCGCATCCTGGGGCTGACCGAAGTGTTCTTCGACGACGTGCGCATTCCCGGGCGCTACCTCATCGGCGAGGAAGGCCAGGGCTGGACCTACGTCGGCCGCCATCTGGAGCGCGAGCGCATCACGCTGGCCGCCAACTACCTGGGCAGCGCGGGCAGTGCGCTGGAAGAGGCCATGGCCTATGCACAGGAGCGCCGCCAGTTCGGGCGGCCCATCAGCCAGTTCCAGGCCATCGCCCACAGCCTGGCCGACATGGCCACGGAACTGGAGGCCGGGCGCTGGATGACGGCCGTGGCCGCCTGGCGCTACGACCAGGGCCTGCCCTGCCGCAAGGAAGCGTCGATGGCCAAGCTGTTCGTTTCCGAAATGCTGCAGCGCGTGACGGCCACTGGCATGCAGATCCTCGGCGGCCACGGCTACACGACGGACTACAGCGTGCAGCGCCACTGGCGCGACGGCCGCAACGCCACGATCGGCGGTGGCACGTCGCAGATCCAGCGGCAGCTGATCGCGCGCGAACTCGGCCTTTGACTTCACCAGCAACCCAGCAAGGAGCAACCATGACCACGACTGCCATCCCTCCCGTGCCCGTGCGCGGCAAGTACTTCGACGATTTCCAGATCGGCGATGAGTGCAGCACGCCCTGCCGGACCATCACCAGCACCGACATCGTCAACTTCGCCTGCCTGACCGGCGATTTCAACGAGGTGCACACCAACTTCGAATACTGCAAGAAGAACACCGCCTCGGGCGAACCCATCGCCCACGGCCCGCTGGTCTACGCGATGTCGGCCGGCCTGCAGTACGCGAGCGGCGTCAACGACGGCACGCTGCTGGCCCTGCTGCAGATCGACGGCTGGCGCATGATCGCGCCGGTGGTGCATGGCGACACCATCCGCATGATCACCAGGATCCTGGAGAAGAAGGAGTCCTCCAAGCCCGACCGCGGCGTGGTCACGCTCAAGCGCACCATCGTCAACCAGCGCAACGAAACCGTGCAGGAGATGCAGGCCAAGCTGCTGTATCGCCGCCGCGTGCAGTGAAGGAGCAGCCGATGGCCATCGACCACACCTTCGGCTATACCGACGAGCAGCGCATGATCGCGCAGAGCGTGCCGCCGCTGCTCCAGGCCGTGCTGCCCTGGGAGAAGATCCGCCGGCTTGACGAGGCTGCCGAGTTTCCCCACGAGGCCTACGCGGCGCTGGCCAAGGCCGGATGGATGGGCCTGCCGTATCCCGCCGAGTGCGGCGGCTCGGACGGCTCCTACAAGGATCTCGCCGTCTTCGTGGAGACGGTGGCCTACCACAATGCCCAGATGGCCAGCGCATGGCTGACCACGGTGATCTACGGCGGGATGCAGGTCTGCCTGAATGCCCCGCCACCCTTGCGCGACGAGATGATGCCGGGCGTCGTCGACGGCAGCACCCGGCTGGCGCTGTGCATCACGGAGCCCGATACCGGCAGCGATGTCGCCGCCATCCGCACCAGGGCTGTGGCGGATGGCGACGACTTCGTCATCTCGGGGCAAAAGATCTACATCACCTGCGCGCATGTGGCCGACCATCTGATCGTCGCGACCAAGACCGATCCGCAGGCAGGCCATCGGGGGATCACGCTCTTCCTTGTGGATGCCAAAAGCCCAGGACTGGCCATCCGGCCGCTCAAGGGCATCGGCCGCAAGATGATCCATACCAACGAGGTCTTCTTCGACGAAGTGCGCGTGCCAGCCAGCCGCCACCTGGGCGAACTCAACCAGGGATGGAAGGCACTCATGCGCGGCCTCAACCTGGAGCGGCTGTGCCTGTCTGCCTCGGCCATCGGCAACATCCGCCGCATCATCGACTACGCGCGCGACTTCGCACTGCAGCGCACGCAGTTCGGCAAGCCGCTGACCGAACACCAGGCCATCGCGCACAAGTTCGCGGAAATGCAGGTGATGTACGAGACCGGCGTGGCCGCCGTCCACCGCACGGCCGACATGCTGGACGCTGGCCTCGCGCCTGCCCTGCAGGCCTCGGCCGCCAAGGTCTACTGCACCGAAAGCAACATCCGCTGCGCCGACATCGGCATGCAGATCCTGGGCGGCACCGCCTGGATGATGGACCACGAGATGCAGATGTACTACCGCGACTGCCGGGTGGGAACGATCGGCGGCGGCACCACCGAAATCATGAAGAACATCATCGCCAAGCAGATGGAAATCTGATTTCCCGCCCACACAAAGGAGACATCATGAAACGACTGCAGCGGTTCCTGGCCGCATCCGTGGCGCTGCTCATGGCGGGCAGCGCAGCCATGGCCCAGGACTATCCCCACAGGCCCATCCGCCTGATCGTGCCCTACCCCGCCGGCGGCATCACCGATGTGCTCGGCCGCCTCTACGCGCAGCAGCTCTCAGCGACTCTGGGCCAGCCCGTGATCACGGAGAACCGCACCGGCCAGGCGGGTAGCATCGGCATCGACCATGTCGCCAAGTCGGCGCCGGATGGCTACACGCTGGGGTTCTCTGCCAACGGCCCGCTGGCGAGCAACTACGCCCTCTTCAAGAGCCTGAGCTACCACCCGGGCGCCGACCTCGCCCCCGTGGCCCGCCTGGGGTTCATCCAGAACATCCTGGCGGTGCACCCGAGCGTTCCGGCCCAGAACCTGTCGGAGCTTCTGGCCCTGCTGCGTGCCAACCCCGGCAAGTACAGCTTCGCATCCGGCGGCAACGGCACCGCGCAGCACTTCAGCGGCGAGCTGCTCAAGTCGATGGCAAAGGTAGAGATGGCGCACGTGCCCTACCGCGGCGAGGCCCAGTCGATCAACGACGTGCTGGGCGGCCAGGTGCCCATCACGTTCGCCACGGCCTCGGTGGTCCTGCCCCACATCCAGTCCGGCCGCCTGCGCGCGATCGCGGTGACGTCGAAAACGCGCAGCACCTCTCTGCCCGACGTGCCCACGATCACCGAGGCCGGCGTGCCCGGCTATGAACTCGTCGCCTGGTTCGGCGCAGTGGCGCCCAAGGGCACGCCCGCGCCCTTGCTGGAAAAACTCAATCAGGCCAGCAACCAGGCCATCGCGTCCGGCCCTCTCGCGGAACGTTTCCAGGCCATCGGAGGCATTTCGGCACCTGCTACGACGCGGGAATTCGGCGCCTTCATCAAAGAGGAAATTGACAAATGGGCGCGTATCGTCAAGCTGACGGGCGCTACGCTCGATTGAATACCCCGCTCCCGAATTCCATATGAATGGATTACCGGGAGCATGAATATAATGGCACTCATCGATAAAACCTTTTTTAACCGCTGTGCCGGACCCTTCGATAATGGCCAGAGCCCCGCATACTGCCGTTTGAAACTGGACTCCGATATTTCAATTACCGTTTCCGCAGGGGCCTCATGAAGAAAACACCGTTTCTTTCCAGTCCCGCACTCTGCCCGTCTGCGCAAGAGGCAGGCACGCCTCCCGGGATCATTTTGGCGCTGAGCAACGTCAGGCCCGAGGTGGAGGCGGATTTCAATCTCTGGTACGAGAAAGAGGCCATTCCCGCCCGGCTGGCCCTGCCGGGATTCACTGCGGCGAGACGCTACCATGCGGTGGGCGGCAATTTTTCCTACATGGCCTTCTACCGCTGCGCATCGGTCGAAGCCCTGTTCACCGAGGAATACCGGCAGCACATGGCATCGCCGAGCGAATGGCGGATGCAGGTGCGCAAGGGGTTCAGCAATCTGCAATGGTCGGTGTGCCGCGAGACCTGGTCCGCAGGCTCGGGTCTCGGTGGCGGAGCGGTCATCGTGCAATGCTCCCCCATCAGAGGGAGGGAGCAGGAAGTGCGCCGCTTCCTGGCCGAGCAGCTCGCCCCCCGGATCCTGGGCCAGGGCGGCTTCGTGCGCCTGGCCTTGTGGGAGGCCGATTCAGACATGACGGCCGCAGCCGCCGTCAGCAGCACGGAGAACCTCGAGAACTACACGAACTGGATCCTGTTCATGGAAAGCTCCAATCTGGTAGGCACCGCGCCGGGGCTGCATGCCGAGTTGCTCTCGCGCGACAGCTCCAGCACCGGCCTGCTGATCGGAGCCATCATGCGTTACAACCTGCTGTCGGCCTACGAGCGCTGAGCAGGCTTTACTTGGGATCCTGCGTCTCCGCCAGGATCTTGTAGAGGTAGGCCCGAGAAATGCCCAGCTCCTCGGCCACCTTCTTCTTGTTGCCCCGGTATTTCTGCATGGCCTCGTGGATCATGCTCTTTTCCAGGCTGGCCACCGCGTCATGCAATCCTCCCGCAGGCACCGGCGCGGGTTTGTCGGGCATGGGCTCGGTATGCACGGCCTCGGAGCCGAGGAAGCGGAAATCCTCCACGCCGATCTCTGGCCCGTCGCAGAAGATCGCGGCCTTCTCCACCTCGTGCAGCAACTGCCGCACGTTGCCGGGCCAGGGTTGCCCGGCCAGGAACGCGATGACGTCCTTGCCGATGCCCTTGGCCTGGGCATGGTGCCGCGCGGCAAAGGCGTCGAGGAAGCGCCTGACCAGCAGCGGCAGGTCGCTCAGGCGCTCGCGCAGCGTAGGCATGCGGATCGTGACGCCGCTGATGCGGTAGTACAGATCGAGCCGGAAGCTGCCGGCGCCGATCATTTCCTGGAAATTGCGGTTGGTCGCGCTGATCAGCCGGAAGTCGGAGCGCTGGGAGCGGTGACCGCCCACGCGCTCGTAGATGCCGTCCTGCAGTACCCGCAGGAGCTTGACCTGGATCTCCAGTGGCATGTCACCGACTTCGTCGAAAAACAGCGTGCCCTTGTCGGCCAGCTCGAACTTCCCCTTGCGGCCTGCGCGCTCGGCGCCGGTGAACGCACCCGCTTCGTAGCCGAACAGCTCGCTTTCGACCAGGCTCGACGGCAGCGCCGCCGCGTTGACGAACACCAAGTTGCGCTCTGCCCGGGCGCTCAGGGCATGGATCGCCTGGGCCGCGAGTTCCTTGCCGGTGCCGCTTTCCCCGACGATGAGGACGGGCACGTCCAGCGGCGCAACCTTGGCGATGTCGGACTTGAGCTGCATGATGGCTTCGCTGGCGCCCACCATGTGGCCGAGATCGAAGGAAGCGCCACCGCGAGGCGGCCGGCCCGGCTGCGAGGCGGCGCCAAGCCCATCCGCCCGGCGTATCAGGACAGCGTAGCCGAGAGGGCTGCGGTGCCAGGCCGCCATGAAATCGCCGCTTGAGAAAAGGCCGCTGGTTTGCGCGCTCCGCTCGGCCAAATGCCCGCGCAATGCATCGAGCATTTCGGGATCTTCTCCCAGACCATGCACAAACACGGGATTCCCGGCCGGGCCGAGGACAACGATGCCGAGATCAAAGGCGGGGCCGTTGTGCTTCATGTCTCTGCTGTATCCAGTTTCTCCATTCAAGGGATATTCTTCGTATTAATAAATTGTACTTTGCCTTGGCAACGGATTTTCTGTCTTTCAGCAAAATACGGGAATATCGATTTTCACGCGGCTTTCTCCGGTCCCAGCAGCGAGTTGCCTTCGCCAAGCGCCGGCGCAGGGCTCTGGGCCGAGTCGCGGAACTGCGGGTCGAGCGGCGTGGCGATCGCAGGCACCGCGCGGCCATCCTGGCAAAGGCGGCGGCCGAACAGCCTGCCGAACTGCGGGTCGCTCGCGGCCTCCTCGAGCGTGCGCACCAGGCTGACGCAGGCATCCTTTCCCGCGAAAACGGCCTGCCAGTCCGTGCTGTCGCGGGTGGCCAGGATGGTAGCGACGGCCTCGCGCACAGCCGCGGGATCGTAGCCGTCCTCGCGCAATGCGGCATCCAGCCCGATGCCATCGCAGAACACCTGCCAGAAGCGGTCTTCCAGCGCGGCGACCGCGAGGTAGCGCCCGTCGCGGGCGCGGTAGATCTGGTAGCGGGGCGTACCGCCCGTGAGCCGCTCGCCGCCCGTCTTCGGCCAATCGCCGAACGCCATGCCGCGCTGCACGGCTGCGTAGGGCCATGCGAACAGGTTGTCGGTGATGGACACGCTGATCCTCGTCCCGGCCTGCGTCTGGTTGCGCTGGATCAGCGCGAGCAGGATGTTCATCACCGCAGGCATGGAACCGCCGCCGATGTCGGCCACCAGCACCGGCGGAATGACGGGCTCGCCCACGCTGCCGCAGGTGAGTGACAGCAGGCCGGCATCCGCCATGTAGGTCAGGTCGTGGCCCGCGACGCGGGCGGAGGGCCCGTCAGGCGCGTAGCCGGTGATGGAGCAATAGATCAGGCGGGGATTGATCTGCCTGACGTCCTCGTAGCCCAGGCCCAGGCGTTCCATGGCGCCGGGCCGGAATTGCTCGACAAGCACATCGGCCTCACGGATCAACGGCAGCAGCCGCTCACGCGACTGCGGGTGCTTGAGGTCGATGGCGATGCTGCGCTTGCCGGCATTGAGCAGAGCGAAGTTGATCGAATCAGCGCCCCAGCGCGGCAGGCCCATCCTCAACTCGTCACCGCCTTGCGGCTTCTCGATCTTGATGACCTCGGCGCCGGCTTCGGCGAGCATCAGCGTGGCGTAGGGTCCGGGCAGCAGCGTGGAGAAGTCGATCACGCGCAGCCCTTGCAGCGGACGGGTGGACAGCATGGTTTCGCTCATGGTGTTCAGCAGAGGTCCTTGGTCAGGATCATGGTGCAGTGCGAGGACAGGATGCCGCCTTCGTTGTGCACCAGCGCCACCTCGGCGCCCTCGACCTGGCGCGCCCCGAGGCCGCCGCGCAGCTGGCGCACTGCCTCCACGATGCCCAGCAGCCCGCCTGCCGCGCCCGCATGGGCATGGGACAGCATGCCGCCATGGGTATTCACCGGCAGCTTGCCGCCGATGCGCGTGTGGCCTTCCGCATAGAAGAAGCCACCTTCCCCCCGCCCGCAGAAGCCCAGTTCCTCCAGTTCGATGATCGGAACGATGGTGAAGCAGTCGTAAAGCTGCGCCACGTTGATGTCCGCCGGTGTCATGCGCGCCATGCGGTAGGCGGCCTCGCCGGACTCCTTGGCGCCGAATTCGGTCAGGCTCGGGGCGCACATGATGTGCTCGTGTGTGTGGAATTCGCCGATGCCGGCCAGGTAGGCGGGCCTGGACTTCAGGTCCTTCGCTCGTTCGGCCGAGGTCACGATGAAGGCGCCGCCCGCATCCGAGAGCAGGCAGCAGTCGAGCATCTTCAGCGGGTCCGCGATCGGTTTGGAGTTGAGCACCTCCTCCATCGTGAGCGGCTTCTTCATGTGGGCGTTGTCGTGCAGCAGCGCGTGCGATCGCGTGGTCACGGCCACCGATGCCAGGTGTTCCTGCGTGGTGCCGAACTCGGCCATGTGGCGCTGCGCGATCATCGCGTAGAAGCTGGGAATGGAGGGCCCGTACGGCTGCTCGTAGTACGGATGGCCCACGGCCATCAGCGCCGCCACCGCCTGGTCGCGCGACTGGCCCGTGGCGCGGTTCTCGCCCGCGCACACCAGCACGGTCTCGCACTGGCCCGCGGCGATGGCCTCGGCCGCGTGCTTGAGCATGATCGCCGGGGAGCATCCGCCCACGACCATCGAGGCATTGAAGTGCGGCTTGATGCCGAGGTATTCGCACATCACGGAGCCGAGCATGAAATACGGCTCGGTGAACGAGTAGGCGGTGAGCAGTCCGTCGATGTCGGACACCTTCAGCCCGGCATCATCCAGCGCGCGGCGCGCGGCCTGCGCATTCAGGCCCAGGCCGCTCATGCCGGGCACCTTGCCGATGTCGGACTCGCCGACGCCGACGATGGCCACACGGTTGCGAAGCGAATCGTTGTCAATCATGGTTCTCTCGTTTCTCGTTCACGGTTTGCGGAGGCTGAACTGGGGCAGCTGGTATTCGCCCCGCTGCTCGAAGCAGACCTGCACGGACGTGCCCACGCGCGCATCGAGTGCGTCGTCTCCCACGATGTTGGTGAGCATGCGCGGACCTTCCTCTAGGTCGATCAGCGCGACGACGTAGGGCACGCGCGGCGCATAGGCCTGCATGGGCGCGCGGCGGATCACTGAGTAGCTGTGCACGGTGCCTTTGCCACTGGCCTTTACCCATTCGAGGTCGGTGGACCAGCAGTGCGGACACAGGTAGCGCGGCATGAAGTGGAACTGGCCGCAGGCCTTGCAGCGGCGGATCGCCAATTCGCCGTTGCGCGCCGCATCCCAGTACGCCTGGGAGTCGGGGTTGGGAAAGGGAATGGGAAGTTCTGTTTGCATGGTCTCGTGGCAGTGGTCGCTGAAAGGATCACTGCCGCTTCATGCAAGGAGCAGGCCAAGGGACGGACACCGCCACGGCCCGCTGCGAGAGACACGGCAATGCGTTGCGCGTGTCGCCGGCACAGACATTCCGCTGCTCTCCAGCCAGACACAGGACAGGCCAGAGACAGCGCGCATGCCGCACCGGCAGGACAGCGCCGCTTTGGCACGCTAAATGCTGACCGGGCTGCATCGTCCACACGCCCAGGGCCGAGAGGCCTTTTCCACCAGCATGCAACGCCCACAGCTTCCGAAACCCATTCCCCGCGAAAGCCGCGCGCCGCTGGCGCTGGAAGGCATCCGCGTCATCGACCTCAGCCGCCTCATCGCAGGCCCCTATGCGACCCAGCTGCTGGCGGACATGGGCGCCGACGTCATCAAGATCGAGAACCCGCAAGGCGGCGACGATGCGCGCAGGCTCGTAGTGCCGGAGATCGCAGGTCAAGGCGCGATGTATCTCTGGGCCAACCGCAACAAGCGCAGCATCGCGCTCGATCTGCGGCAGGAAGAGGCGCGCCAGGTCGTGCGCGACCTCGTGGCAGGCGCCGACGTGGTGATCGAGAATTTCTCGGCCGGCGTGATGGACCGCCTCGGCCTGGGCTACGACGCGTTGTCCGCCATCAATCCACGCATCGTGTACTGCGCCATCTCGGCGTTCGGCCGGCGGGGCGAATACGCCTCGCGACCAGGCTTCGATCCCGTCGCGCAGGCCGAGAGCGGCCTGTTCTCGCTGAGCGGCTACCCCGAGCATCCGCCGGTGCGCGTGGGCTCGTCGGTCGTGGACATCACCACCGCCATCATCGCGAGCAACGTGATCCTGGGCGCGCTGATGGCACGCGAACGCCTGGGCCACGGCCAGTATGTCGAGGCCTCGCTCTGGGGCGCGTGCACCGCGCTCATCGGCCCGCTCGGCATGAATTACCTCATGACCGGCCAGGACGAGGTGCGCATCGGCAACGGCTCCAAGAACTCCGCTCCGGCGGGCCTCTACCGCTGCTCCGACGGCGAGATCTATCTCACCTGCGGCAACGACAAGACCTACCGGCAACTGATGGTCGAGCTGCTGCAGCGACCCGAACTCGCGGACCACCCCGATTTCTGCACATACCCCCAGCGCGTGGCCAACGCCAAGGCCTTGGAAGCCATCCTCGCCGAAAGCTTCGCCCGCTACGCCCAGAAGGACCTGCTGGCCAAGGCGCTGCAGCACGGCGTGCCGATGGGTGTGGTGCGCAGCGTGGCGCAGGCCTATACCTCGGGCGAAATGCGCGACCAGCACCTGCTCAGCAGCATCGCGCACCCGCTGGCAGGCGAGGTGCCCGCCATCGGCTCGCCTTTCAAGATGTTCGGCACCCCACTGGCCGACCCCGTCGCCCCGCCGCTGCTCGGCCAGCACACCGACGAGGTTCTGTCGGACGTACTGGGCTACGGCGAGGAACGCATCGAAACGCTGCGCAGCTCCGGGGCGCTGGGCGCCCTGGCCAGCAGCTGACGCCACAGAACGCGCACCACCACTACTGCAAGGAGACAGCTTTGTTCGCCCCAGACACACTCAAGAACCGCGTGGCCTTCATTACGGGCGGCGCGGGCGACATCGGCTTCGAGATCGCCCAGACCTACGGGCGCCTGGGCGCCCGCGTCGTGATTGCGAGCCGCAATCAGACGCGCCTGGAGGAGGCCCTTTCCACGCTCCAGCAGCAGGGTATCGAGGCCGCGGCCATCGCCACCGACGTGCGCGATGCCGATCAGGTCAAGCGCGCCATCGACCAGACCGTCGGACGCTTCGGCGCACTCGACATCCTGGTCAACAACGCAGCAGGCAACTTCCACTGCCCGACCGCCGGGCTCACGCCCAACGGCTGGAAGACCGTCATCGACATCGACCTCAACGGCACGTTCTACGGCTGCCTGGCGGCCTACGAGCACCTCAAGCGCTCGGCGCATGGGGGCAGCATCATCAGCATCATCACGATGCTCGGCCTGACGGGCTGGCCCGGCGCGGCGCATGCCGCAGCGGCCAAGGCCGGCATTCTTTCGCTCTCGCGCACGCTGGCCGTCGAATGGGGTGGAGACGGCATCCGCGTCAACACCATCTCCCCTGGGCCTATCGGAGACACCGAAGGTGCCAAGCGCATGTACCTCGACACCGGCCGAGGCGATCTGGAACGCCGCAAGACGGCGCTGAACCGCTTCGGCGCCAAAGCCGACGTCGCCCACGCGGCCGTGTACCTGGCCTCCGACATGGCGGGCTACGTCACGGGCGACAACCTCGTGGTCGACGGCGGGCGCTGGCTCAAGTACGTCGCAGCCTGACTTTCATCCCCAAAAGACAACCAACCGGAGACAAACCATGCGCAAGAAAAACATGTTCCTGCTCGCTACGGGCCTCGTGGCCGCCTTCTGCATGACGGCTGCCCAGGCCCAGGACTATCCGCACAAGCCCATCCGCCTCATCGTTCCCTATGCGGCAGGCGGTGTGACCGACGTGATCTCTCGCGCCATCGCGCGGCAGATGTCCGAGCAGCTCAAGCAGGTCGTGGTGGTGGACAACCGCACCGGCGCCGGAGGCAACATCGGCACCGACATGATCGCCAAGGCCGCGCCCGACGGCTACACGATCGGCATCGTGACCAACGGCCCGATGGCAGCCAACAAGACCCTCTATTCCCACTTGCCGTACAACCCGGAAACCGACTTCACGCCCATCACGCTGCTATTCACCGTGCCCTACATGGTGTTCGTGCACCCGTCGCTGGGCGTGAACAACATCCAGGAGCTGGTCAAGCTGCTCAAGGCCAACCCTGGCAAGTACAGCTATGCGCATGGAGGCATCGGCACCGCGCAGCATTTCGCGGGCGAGCAGTTCGCGACCATGGCCGGCCTCAAGCTCAACGCCATCGGCTACAAGGGCGAGGCGCCCGCCGTCAGCGACGTGCTCGGCGGGCACGTGCCCATCGGCATCTCCAGCTATACCTCCATCGGCTCGCACTACAAGAGCGGCGGGCTGCGCATCGTGGCCGTCACCACCCAGCACCGCAGCCCGCTGCTGCCCGACGTTCCCACGCTCGATGAATCCGGCCTGAAGGGGTACGAGGTCTATCCGTGGTTCGGCCTCGCCGGCCCGGCGGGCATGCCGCCCGAGGTGGCGAAGAAACTCCACGAAGCGACGGTGGCCAGCCTGAAGTCCCCGGAAGTCCAGAAAGCCGTGGGCGACATCGGCGGCACCACGGGCGGCAACTCGCCGCAAGATTTCGCCCGCTTCATCAGCAGCGAAATTCCCCGCTGGGGTGAGATGGTGAAGCAGTCCGGCGCCAAGGCCAATTGAAGCCGTTCATGCCCCAGGCTTTCTAGAACACCGCCCGGGCCGTGTGCCGCAGCGCCGCCGCCAAGTCGCGCGCCAGCCGGGCCATGTCGCGCGGCCCCACCATGCCGATGCTGACGCGGATGGCCGGACCAGCCAGCAGACGCAGGGGCGCCCCCACCTGCACGGCCCAGCTCCGCGCGGCCATGAACTGCGCCACGGCAGCCTCGTGCGGCACGGGAAGCCACAGGTGCAGGCCCTCGCCGCGTTCACCGCACGCGATATCCACGCCCTCGCCGCGCAGTGCCCGGACCAGCGCGGTACGGCGCGCCGCATAGCCGGCCGCCATGTGCCGCAGCGAGCCAGACCCCCTGCCCTTGCGCGCCTGGCTCCACAGCCGCGCTACCCAGGCCTGCAGCCAGCGGCTGACCCAGCGCGGCCCCAGCGCCTGGTGGGCACACATGCCCTGCACCAGGTGCGGCGTGCCCGCCACCAGTGCTACGCGGCAGTCCGGCCCCAGCGCCTTGCTGACGGACAGCACATGCAGCCACAGGGGGGCAATGCACCAGCCACGGCCAGGGGCGCTTGGCTCAGCAGGCCCCAGTGGTCATCCAGGATGAGCAGCGTGTGCGGGCTGGCCTGCAGCTGCCGGCGCAGCGTCCTCCAGCGCGTGGTGCCCAGAGCCGCGCCCGTGGGGTTGTGCGCACGCGGCGTGATCACCAGCGCCACGCAGCCCGCGAGCAGCCCCGGCGGCGGCACGCACACCCTGCGCGTCCACCGGCAGCCCCACGGGCACGAGGCGCAGGCTGTGCAGCAGCGCCAGCAGAGGCGGCCAGCATGGATCCTCGATCGCCACGCGGTCACCGGGGCGCGCATGCTGGCGCAGAGCGCGCTCCACGGCGTCGAGCGTTCCGGAAAAGACGCCCATTGCGTCCTGCGGAAGCCCCTGCGCCTGCAGCCAGCCGCATGCGAGCGACTGCAGTTCCGCGTTCCACATGGTGTCGTTGTGCGGCACACTCGGCAACTGCGAGGCCGTCGGCAGCAGCGCGGCGTCGACGTGGCCGCTGGCCAGGTCACGCAACCCGGGCGGCACGGCGAAGACCGGGGCAGGGCGGGGTGGCTCATCCGCTACGCGCGTGCCGTGGCGGCCCGCGGTCGTCAGGCGACCGGCATTGCGCAGCCGCGCATAGGCGGCCGCCACGGTGTTGGGATTGACGCCCAGATCGGACGCCAGGCGGCGCACGGCGGGCAGGGGATCGCCCGGCTGCAGAGCGCCGGAACGCATGGCATATTCAAGACTTTCGGCAATGTCTCTGGCATTGCTTCCTCGGGCAAACAACGATGGCATCCATGCATTGTATTGTTTGTACTAGTACAAAATTTTGTATGGCTTTGCAAAAGAAAGCGCCAAATTCCGAAAATGATTTCGGCGGTTTCGGAAAAAAAAGCGCGAAAACAGGCCGAAAACGCCCGGAAAAAGTACGAGAAAGCCGATGGAGCCGCCGCACGGCTGCTACGCTCGGGTGCCATGCGTGCTCCCTTCCTTCCCGGCCTGGCCCTGGCCGCCGCGCTGCTGGCGACCGGCTGCGGCACGGCCCCGCCCGCGGGGCCGCGCTCCCCTGCCTACTCCCGCCTGTCGGCCGAGCAGTCGAGCGATATCGCCATCCACGCGCTGGGGCTGGTCGGTACGCCCTACCGCTACGGCGGCAATACGCCCGAGGGCGGTTTCGACTGCAGCGGCCTGATCGGCTACGTGTACAGCAGCCGCGCCGGCGTGGCGCCGCCGCGCACGGTGGCACAGCTCAGCGGCTTCGGGCAGGCGGTAGGGGCGAGCGATCTGCGCACCGGCGATCTCGTGGTGTTCGGTCGCGGGCAGCCCACCCATGCGGGCATCTACGTGGGGCAGGGGCGCTTCGTGCATGCGCCGTCCTCGGGCGGCACGGTGCGGCTGGACAGCCTGGAATCGCGCTACTGGGCGCAGCAGAGCGCACGCTTCAGGCGGCCCTGAGCACCCGCGCGACAATCGGGGCACCATGATCCACACCGACCGCCCCACGCCCACACCTTCCACCCTGGACACCACGCGCATCGACGACCTGCGCATCAAGGCGGTGCGCCCGCTCATCACGCCCGCCATCCTGGAGGAATGGCTGCCCGCGCCCGAGGCCGCGCAGCAGCTCGTGGAAAGCAGCCGCGCCGCCATCTCGCGCGTGCTGCACGGGCGGGACGACCGGCTGGTCGTGGTCGTGGGGCCGTGCTCCATCCACGACCACGACCAGGCCATGGAATACGCGCGGCAGCTTTTGGCGCAGGCCGACGCGCTGTCGCAGGATCTGATCGTCGTGATGCGCGTCTATTTCGAGAAGCCCCGCACCACCGTGGGCTGGAAGGGCTACATCAACGACCCGCACCTGGACGGCAGCTTCGCCATCAACGAGGGCCTGGAGCGCGCCCGCGCCCTGCTGCTCGACGTCCTGGCGCTGGGCCTGCCGGTGGGCACGGAGTTCCTGGACCTGCTGAGCCCGCAGTTCATCAGCGACCTGGTGAGCTGGGGCGCTATCGGCGCGCGCACCACCGAGAGCCAGAGCCACCGCCAGCTGGCCAGCGGCCTGAGCTGCCCCGTGGGCTTCAAGAACGGCACCGACGGCGGCGTGAAGGTGGCGAGCGACGCCATCCTCGCGGCCAGTGCGCCGCATGCCTTCATGGGCATGACCAAGATGGGCCAGTCGGCCATCTTCGAGACGCGCGGCAACGACGACTGCCACGTGATCCTGCGCGGCGGCAAGCAGCCCAACTATGGCGCGGCCGACGTGGAGGCCGCCTGTGCGCTGCTGCGCGCGGCGGGGCTGCGCGAGCAGGTGATGATCGACCTCTCGCACGCCAACAGCAGCAAGCAGCACGCGCGCCAGATCGTGGTGGCCGGGGACGTGGCCGCCCAGGTCGCGGCGGGCGACGCGCGCATCACGGGCGTGATGATCGAAAGCCACCTGGAGGAGGGTCGCCAGGACATCGTGCCCGGCCAATCGCTGCAGCCCGGGGTTTCGGTGACGGACGCCTGCATCAGCTTCGCGCAGACGGTGCCCGTGCTGGAGCAGCTCGCCACCGCCGTGCGGGCGCGGCGCGCGGTTGCTCCTTGAACGATAGCTGCTTGCGCTTGCTGGATAAGAGCTGAAGGCCATTCAGGCTTGCAATCTTCCTGGCCGGGCCCGCACGCCGGTGGTCCTGCGCCAGGGCGATTTCAGCGCATGCCGTACCGGGTGTAACATGGCGTAAACCCCCGCCGATGATTCCACCCGAGGACCCCGCCATGCGGCTGCCCCGCCGTGCTCCGTCTTGCGAACGCGCGCCTGCCTGCGCGGGAGCCGCAACGCCCTGACCACGAAACCGCCGTGACCACCGCTCCCCCCACGCCTTCACGCCAGCCGGCCTCCGGACCGACGGACGCGCAGACGGACCTTCTGGACACGGTGGCGCGCGTGGCCCGCACGGGTGGCTGGCATCTGGACGTGGAGCAGGGCCGGCTCTGGTGGTCGCCGCAGGCGGCCGCGCTGTTCGGCTGGGAGCAGGGCGGGCATTCCCTGGAAGAAGCCGCCCTGCGGTTCGCGCCCGAGGCGCGCGCGCAGGTGCAGGGCGCGCTGCGCGAGGCAACGCTCCACGGCACGCCGCTGGACCTGCTGTGCCAGGCGCTGCTGCCGTGCGGCGCAGCCGTGTCGGTGCGGCTCGCGGGACAGGCGGTGCGCGACGTGGCGGGGCGCATCACCGCCCTGCACGGCGCGGTGCGCGACATGCGCGAGAGCGACGAGCGCTTCCACCTCGTGGCCCGCGCCACGGCCGATGCCATCTGGGACTGGAACCTGGTGGACGACACCATGTGGTGGAACGAGGGCATGGAGACGCTGTTCGGCGTGCCGCTGGAGAGCCTGCCGCCCGACAGCCGTTCCTGGACCGAGCGGCTGCACCCCGAGGACGCGCAGCGCGTGCTCGCGGGCCTGGACGGCGTGATCCAGGGCACGGGCGAGCACTGGAGCGACGAATACCGCTTCCGCCGCCAGGACGGCAGCTACGCCTGGGTGCGCGACCGCGGCTTCGTGCTGCGCGACGCCCAAGGGCGCGGCTGGCGCATGGTCGGCGGCATGACCGACATCGGCGCGCGCAAGCAGGTCGAGCTGCAGACGCAGCAGGAGGCCCACGCCCATGCCCGCCTGCTGCGCGTGCAGCAGCAGATCACGCGCCTGGAGCAGCCGCTGGCGCAGGTGCTGCAGGAGGCTGCGCAGACCGCCTGCGACCTGGCGGGCGCCGAGTCCGCGGTGATAGAGCTGCGCGAAGGCGATGTGCTGCGCGTGCACGCCCGCGTGGGCGCGGACGGGGGGCCGCTGCCGGCGCTGCACAGCGTCCGCGCGCTGGGCGAGCACCCGCTGTGGCAACGGCTGTCCCAGCCGGCCCCGCAGGGCAGCGACGGGCTGCCGGACGACCATGTGGCCTGCGTGCAGGACGGTCGGCGCTTCATCGCCGCGCCCTTGCGCGGCCATGCCGCGCTGGCGGGCCTGCTGCACGTGACGGCGGCGCCGGGGCAGGAATTTTCGCCGCGCCACCTGGCGCATCTGCGCATCCTGGCCGAATCGCTGGGCGCCCTGGTCCAGCTGCGGCACGCAGATGCGCAGCTGCGCGCGTCCGAACTGCAATACCGCGCACTGTTCGCCGAGCACCCGCAGCCCATGTGGGTCTGCGAGCGCGGCAGCCTGCGCCTGCTGGCCGCGAACCGCGCAATGGCCCAGCACTACGGCTATGGCGAAGACGAGCTGTGCGGCATGGACCTGCGCGGCTTCTGGCCCGCGCACGAGCGCGGCCAGGCCGCCGCGGCCATGCAGGCGGCAGCCGCCCCGCCCTCCGGTCCCATCCTGGCCGAACACGTGCGCAAGGACGGCACGCCCATCGAGATGGAGCTGTTCGTGGGCAGCACCACCTTCGGCGGCCACGATGCCTGGCAGGTGCTGGCCAACGACGTGACGGGGCGCCGCCGCATCGAGCGCGAGCTGGCCCGCCTGAACCGCACGCAGCGCATGCGCAGCGCCTGCAGCGAAACCCTGGTACGCGCGGGCTCCGAGGCCGAGCTGCTGCACGCCGTGTGCCGCGTGGCCGTGGAGATCGGCGGCTATTCGCTGTGCTGGGTGGGCATGGTGCGCGACGACGAGCGCAAGAGCATCGAGCCCGTGGCCCACGCGGGCGCCGACGAGGCGTATCTGGAAGACCTGCGGCGCCTGAGCTGGTCCGCGGACGACCCCCACGGCAACGGCCCCGCAGGCGTGACCGTGCGCAGCGGCCAGACGATGATCGTGCGCGACATCCGCACCAACCCGTCCTTCCGCAGCGTCGCCGGGCAGATGGCCCGCATGGGCTTCCACGCCGTGGTGTGCCTGCCGCTGCGCAACGCGCAGCGCACTTTCGGCCTGCTGCAGCTGTATGCGCCCGAGGTGCTGCATGTCGGCGAGGAAGAGACCCAGCTGCTCGAGGCCATGGCGGCCGACCTGGCCTTCGGCATCGGCAACCTGCGCGCCCGCGCCGAGCAGCAGCGCCTGCAGGGCGCGATGCTCAAGGTGGCCACGGCCGTGTCCGCGGGCATCGGCACGGAGTTCTTCGAGCGCCTGGCGCACAACATGGCCCAGGCCCTGGACGCCCAGATCGCCTGCGTGGCCCGCCTGCTGCCGCCCGTGGAGGGCCAGCCCCCGCGCGCAATCACCCTGTCGCACGTCACGCAGGGCGTGGTGCAGCCCAACGCCGAGTATTCGCTGGACGGCACGCCCAGCCGGCAGTTGCTGACGCACCGCCAGTTCGTGATCGTGGACCACGCCGCCACGCTGTATCCGCATGCGCCGGTGCTGACGCGCGCGGGCGCGCGCAGCTATGTGGGCCAGCAGCTCACCGCCAGCGACGGCACGCCCGTGGGGCTGATCTTCGTGATGTTCGCCCAGCCGCTGGAGCATGCCGACTTCGTCGAGAACACGCTGCGCATCTTCGCCGCGCGCGCCTCGGCCGAGCTGGAGCGCCAGACGGCGGACGCGCGCATCCGCCACCAGGCCTCGCTGCTGGACAAGGCCCGCGACGCCATCATCGTGCGCGACCTGGACCACCGCATCACCTTCTGGAACGAAGGCGCGGAGCGCATGTACGGCTGGACGCGCGAGGAAGTGCTGGGACGCTCCATCGCCACGCTGCTGTACAAGGACACGCGCGATTTCGAGCGCGCCACGGCCGCAGTGATGCAGCAGGGCGACTGGAGCGGGGAAATCCTGCAGTACGACCGCAACGGCCGCGCCATCGAGGCCGAGGGCCGCTGGACCCTGGTGCGCAACGACCGCGGCGAACCCGAATCGGTGCTGGCCATCAACGCCGACATCGGCCAGCGCAAGGAAAGCGAGCGCGAGATCCAGCGCCTGGCCTTCTTCGACCCGCTTACCGGCCTGCCCAACCGCATCCGGCTCATGGAGCGCATCGGCCAGGCCCTGCGCAAGGCCCAGCACCAGCGCCAGGGCGGGGCGCTGCTGTTCATCGACCTGGACAACTTCAAGACCCTCAACGACACCCTGGGCCACGACAAGGGCGACCAGCTGCTGCAGCTCGTGGCCCAGCGCCTGACCACCTGCGTGCGCGGCGTGGACACGGTGGCGCGGCTGGGCGGCGACGAGTTCGTGGTGATGGTCGAGGACCTCAGCACCGAGCCCGAGGCGCTGGCCCTGCATGCCCGCGGCGTGGGCGAGAAGATCCTGTCCGTGCTCTCCACGCCCTACGTGCTGACCGGCTACCAGTACCGCAGCACGCCGAGCATCGGCATCGCGCTGTTCAACGATGCGCCGACCACCGTGGGCGAGCTGCTGCAGCAGGCCGACCTGGCCATGTACCAGGCCAAGACGGCAGGGCGCAGCACGCTGCGTTTCTTCAACCCCGGCATGCAGCTGGCCGTGGCGGAGCGCGCATCGCTCGAGGCCGACCTGCGCAACGCCTTGTCGCAGCAGGAATTCCTGCTGCACTACCAGCCCCAGATCGATGCCCAGGAGCGCATCGTGGGCGTGGAGGCCCTGCTGCGCTGGGCCCATCCGCAGCGGGGCATGGTATCGCCAGCGCAGTTCATCCCGCTGGCCGAGGAGACGGGCCTGGTGCTGCCGCTGGGGCGCTGGGTGCTGCACACGGCCTGCTCCATGCTGGCCGCGTGGCAGCACGACCCGGCGCTGTCCCACCTGACCATGGCGGTGAACGTGAGCTCGCGCCAGTTCCGCAACGACGGCTTCGTGGACGACGTGGCGCGAGTGCTGGCCGTCACCGGCGCGCCGCCGGGCCAGCTCAAGCTGGAACTCACCGAAAGCCTGCTGGTGGAGGACATGGAGGCCACCATCGCCACCATGGAAGCGCTGCGCGCCCACGGCGTGGGCTTCTCGCTCGACGACTTCGGCACCGGGTATTCGTCCCTGGCCTACCTCAAGCGCATGCCGCTGGAGCAGCTCAAGATCGACCAGAGCTTCGTGCGAGACCTGCTCACGGACCCGAACGACGCGGCCATCGTGCGCACCATCATCGCCCTGGCCGACAGCCTGGGCCTGGAGGCGATCGCCGAGGGCGTGGAAACCGTGCAGCAGCGGGACTGGCTGGCCCGGGCCGGCTGCCAGTGCTACCAGGGCTATTTCTTCAGCCGCCCGCTGCCGTCGGACCGTCTGGAACATCTGCTGCGCACCCGCTGCCGGGCCTGAAAACAGGAGCGGGGCGATACCTCCGGGCCGCCGTTCCGCTCCCTGTTGTTATTCCTTTCATTCTTTATCTATACATGGTGGTAGTAGTAGAGCCACCGCCTGCGCTGTGGACAAGCCCGGTTTTTTCAATACCGGCGCGCACTTGCATGCGGGCCAACCCTGTGCCCCGCAGCGGGTGGAACAGCGTGCGCGGATGGGAACAAGTCCGGCGCGCCGCGCCGCCCTGTGGACAAGCGGGCACTTGCCAGAAAACCATCCCCAGGCCTGTCCACACCCGGCGATCAGAAGTGCAGGGCGTAGCGCAGCTGGACGAAGTTCTCGCCCGGGTTGGGGTGCTTGATGCCGGCGTTGGAGACGTGCTGCACGCGCAGAAGCAGTTCGTGCTGGCGCTGGGCGCCCAGGTTGATGCCCACGCCCACGTGCGAGGCGAAGTTGAAGCGCGTGCTGAATTCGTGGTGGGCCGCGACGTAGCGGCGACTGGCCAGGGTGGCGCCGATGCCCGCCTCCCAGAACCAGGCGGAGCGCCCTTCGTCGGGACGCAGGCGGAAGGTGGGCGTGACGCCCAGCAGCGTCAGGTTGTCGCTGCGGCCGGGCGCGGCATCGAAGGACCAGCGGCTCAGGTAGATGTCCCAGTGGCCGCGCAGCTCGCCGCCCCACAGGGACTTGCTCCACCCGCTCCAGGGCAGCGTGGCGCCCAGGGTGAGGGCGTCCGTGCCGCGCTCGGCCCAGTTGCCCTGCACGTAGAGCGAGGGCCCGTGGGAGGCGTCCTGCGCGAGGGCGGGGCCCATGGCGCATGCGGACAGCAGCAAGGCGAGGAGGGTGCGTGGCAGGGCAGTGGTGCGCATGGTTCTCTCTGGTGTGTCGTTTGATTGTGTAACGACACTGTAGAAAACCTTGCCCCTGCCACGCTGTAGGCCTTCACCGCGAGGGGATGTTGGCCAGAGTCACTGTGCGGGCGCTGCGCCGTGGCGCGGCCCCTTGTGGCCATGCATGTGCTTGCCCTTGGGGCCGTGGCGGAACATGCGGGCGCTCTCGGCGTCGAAGACCTTCTGCTGCGCCGGCGTCAGCGCGGCGTAGAAGGTCTTGGCGGCTTCGCCGCGGCGGTCGGCCTCGGCCGCGCGCTGGGTGCGCACGGCGCGCATGTGGTCGATGCGCTCGGGCGTGGTGAGCTGCGCCATGTCCTGGCGCCCCAGGCGGGCATGCTGGCCGGGCTGCATGCTCTGCGTGAACGCGGTCCAGGCAGGCTCCTGGTCCGGCGTGAGCTGCAGCTTCTGCTTGAACGCCTCGGCATGCCGGGCCATGGCTTGCTGGCGCTGCTCCGGGGTGCGGTGGTGGCGCGGACCGTCGGCGCGCTGGCCCTGGACGGCGGCCGCAGGGGCGGGCTGGGCCACCACGGGCAGAGTGGCGGCGCCCAGCAGGGCGGCGGCCAGGGCGGTGGCGGCAAGGCGGGGAGAGAAACGGATGCGGGTCATGGTGGCTTCCTTTCGGGTGGTCGATGGAAGGCAGTGTGCGCGGCCCGTGTATCGCCGCCATGAGCGAACCCTGCACGTGTGTAAAGTTGCGTCAAGCAATGCCCGGCTGCCGGGCATTTTTTGAATGAAATCCGGCTCCAGCGCTTATCTAGAAAGCGCTGGCAGCTATCAAATCTGACAAGGAATCCCCCTGTGTTCAAGAACATGATCGTGTACCGCATCGCGCCCGGGTGGCAGGCGGAGCTGGCCGCGCTGGAAGAAGCGCTGGCCAAGGCCCCCTTCCAGGAGTGCGGCGCCACGCAGGAAAAGTCCAGCGGCTGGGTGCCGCCGCGCGGCGAGGCCCACGGCCTGCTAGCCGAGAGCGTGGGCGGGCAGTGGGTGCTGCGCTTCATGACCGAGGCCAAGATGCTCCCCGGCACGGTGCTGGCGCGCAAGGTGAAGGAAAAGGCCGCGCAGATCGAGCAGCAGACCGGCCGCAAGCCCGGCAAGAAGGAAACCAAGGAACTCAAGGACGAGGCCAAGCTGGACCTGCTGCCCATGGCCTTCACCAAGCAGGGCTCCACCTGGGTGTGGATCGACCGCGAGGCGCGCCTGCTGGTACTGGACACGGGCGCGCAGGGACGCGCCGACGAGATCGTCACCGCACTGGTCGAGGCGCTGCCCGGCCTGTCGGTGGCGCTGCTGGACACCCAGACCTCCGCGCAGGCCGCCATGGCCCACTGGCTCAAGGAGCAGGAGCCGCCCGCGGGCTTCTCCATCGACCGCGAATGCGAGCTGAAGGCGGCCGACGAGAGCAAGGCGGTGGTGCGCTACGCCCGCCACCCGCTGGACATCGAGGAAGTGCAGGCCCACATCCAGGCCGGCAAGCTGCCCACCAAGCTGGCCATGACCTGGGACGACCGCGTGAGCTTCGTGCTCACCGAGGGCCTGCAGCTCAAGAAAGTGGCCTTCCTCGACACGGTGTTCGAGGGGCAGGGCCAGGACGATGGCGGCTTCGATGCCGACGTGGCCATCGCCACGGGCGAGCTGTCCAAGCTCATCCCCGACCTGATCGAGGCGCTGGGCGGCGAGGGCCGCACGGAGCTGGGCGCCGCAGCGGCGTCTGCTGCACCTGCGCAGGACGACGACGCGCCTTTCTAGACGGCCTGAACCATGGCGCTCAACCGGGTCTGGACCGCCTTCTTCCTCGTCGCCTTCGCCACTGCCGTCGTGCGCTGGCTGCTGGGCGAGGCGGGCATTTTCCAGGCCCTGCTGGCGGCGATGTTCGACGCCGCGCGCTCCGGCTTCGAGATCTCGCTGGGCCTGGCGGGCGTGATGGCGCTCTGGCTGGGTCTGATGCGCGTGGGCGAGCGCGCGGGCATGGTGGAGCTGCTGGCGCGCCTGGCAGGGCCGCTGCTCGCGCGGCTGTTCCCCGGCGTGCCGCCCGGCCACCCGGCCCAAGGCGCGATGACGCTGAACATCTCCGCCAACCTGCTGGGGCTGGACAACGCCGCCACGCCGCTGGGCCTGAAGGCCATGCGCGAGCTGCAGGCGCTCAACCGCGAACCGGAGGGCACGGCCAGCAACGCGCAGATCATGTTCGTGGTGATGAACACCGCCGGGCTCACCCTGATCCCCACCTCGGTCATCGCCATCCGCCAGAGCGTCGCGCTCCAGCAGGGGCTGGGCGCGGGGTTCAACGCGGCGGACATCTTCCTGCCCACGCTGCTGGTCACCTTCGCCTCGCTGCTGGCCGGGGTGCTCGCCGTGGCCTGGTGCCAGCGCCTGCCGCTGTGGCGCGCGCGCCTGGCGGTGCCGGTGCTGGCGGTGGGCGGCCTGCTGGCGGCGGCCGTGGCGCTGCTGGCCCAGCTGCCGGCCGAACGCGCCGCACGGATCGCGGGCACCACGGGCGCGGCGGTCATTCTGGGCGTGGTAGCGCTGTTCCTCGTCGCCGGCGCGTGGCGCCGCGTCAACGCCTACGACGCCTTCGTCGAAGGCGCCAAGGAAGGCTTTGGTGTGGCCATCCAGATCGTGCCCTACCTCATCGCCATCCTGGTGGCCATCGGCGTGTTCCGCGCTGCCGGCTGCATGGACGCGCTGCTCGGCGCCATCGGCGCGGGCGTGGCCGCGCTGGGCTGGGACACCGGCTTCCTGCCAGCGCTGCCCGTGGGACTGATGAAGGTGCTCTCCGGCGCGGGCGCGCGGGGCTTGATGATCGACGTGCTGCAGACGCACGGCGTCGATTCGTTCGCCGGTCGCCTGGCCGCCATCGTCCAGGGCTCCACCGAAACCACCTTCTACGTACTGGCGGTCTACTTCGGCAGCGTGGGCGTCAAGCACAGCCGCCATGCCCTGGGCTGCGCGCTGTTCGCCGACGCCGTGGGGCTGGTGGCGGCCATCGGCGTGGGCTACACGCTGCTGAGATAAGCCCCGGCACTGCATCTAGCGCCCCGAAAGGGGCTTTTTTTCGCCCGCCGCGGTTCGCCTGCCTGTTATTCATTGAATGTCTTATTTAAAGATAGTGGTAGTAGTAGAGGCGGATCCTGGCCGTGGACAAGTGCTTTTTCTTCCACTGCATCAAGCACTTGCGGGGCGCCAAAGCATGGGGACGGCAATGCCGCGCCGATGTACCCGCAATGGGGACAAGCGCGCCGTGCAGGCCGCCGCTGTGGATAACAGCCCGGTTGTGCCGGAATGTTCCTCAGACTTGTCCACAGAACTGATTTTTGGATGAAATCGGGCCTTAGCGCTTGATGTGCAAGCGCAAGCAGCTCTCATTTCAGGAGTGCGGGATAATCCCGCCATGACCGATTCCACCCGCTTTCCCCTGCCCGACCGCCTCGCCATCGACCCGCGCAGCCCGCACCATGTGGCGGCCGTGTTCCAGCAGGAGGCGGACATCGGCATCCGTTTCAACGGCAAGGAGCGGATGGATGTGGAGGAGTACTGCGTCAGCGAGGGCTGGATCAAGGTGCCCGCTGGCAAGACGCTGGACCGGCGCGGGCGGCCTCTGCTGATCACGCTCAGGGGCGTGGTTGAGGCGTTCTACAAGTGATATGTGATCAGATAGCCTGTAGAAGAATTGAATAATGAATAGAAATTCAGGTCACTATAGACGTGATATTGATGGACTACGTGCAATAGCAGTCTTTATGGTGCTAATGGTCCATGCATTTCCTAAAAGACTTCCAAATGGATACGTGGGAGTTGATATATTTTTTGTTATATCAGGCTACCTTATCACATCTATCTTGCTACGAGATTTTTCGATAAATAGTTTCTCAATTAGAGAATTTTATATACGAAGGATTAATAGAATATTTCCTGCATTGTTATTGGTCTTGGTTTTTACCATGACTATAGGGATGCTGGTTATGTATCCAGACGAATATTTGAAAATGAGATGGTCTGCATTGGCCAGTACATTATTTTCGGCTAATATAAAATTTTATCTAGAGGCTGGTTATTGGGATATATCCAGTAAATTAAAACCACTATTGCATTTATGGTCTCTGGGAGTGGAGGAGCAATTTTACTTGTTGTGGCCACTTGTTATATGGATCATTTTTCGTAAAAAGTTTTCATTTACTGTTTGGTCTTTGGGTATTATATTTTTATCTCTGATTATCAACTTTTTTTGACTTTTGAAAATCAGCCTGCTGCGTTTTATTTGCCTTTTGGTCGCCTATGGGAGCTAGCTGCAGGAGGACTACTGGCTGGTATTCAGTATAACTATTCATCGCCTATTCATGCGGGGATAAGGAACACATTGGGATGGGGGGGCATTATTTTATTGATGGTTACCCAGGCAGTGCCTATGGATGCGGATGCATTTCCTGGCTACTATGCAGTCATCATTGTTCTCGCGACGGCCTTTCTTATTTTTTCGGGACCTCATTCGTGGATCAATCGATATTTTTTGTCGAATCAATTATTGGTTTATATTGGAAAAATTAGCTATCCGCTTTATTTGTGGCATTGGCCATTGTTGGTTTTTGCTCGGTTATTGGGAGATGGCCAATGGAGCATGGCTCATCGCAACATAGCAGTGCTAATTTCGATAGCACTAGCTGTGCTCACCTATCATGCATTGGAAAAGCCACTTGCCCAGCGAGTAGTGCGTCGAGGTCGGCTAGCAGTTATTTTGGCAAGTTTAATGGCCTGTTTTGGAGGGGCAGTAGGATTAATTCATTGGGAAAAAATGCCATTTGCGCCTGTATCTTATGCCAATGCGAAGCTGTTGAATTATGAGATGCCTGAAATTCATAGCAGTGGCAAAATTGTTTTGCTGGGAGACAGTAATGCAGGGCACATGGTATATGGTCTGTCTCTCTTATATGGAGAGAGACTGAAGCACTACGCTACCCCTGGCTGGCCTTATTTGGATGGTGTGAGATACCGTCCTGGCTTCGTTCCACATCCAGACCACGTTGGTTCACCAGAAATCACGCAAAAAGCATTGGAAGAAATAGAGGCAGATCCAACTATCCGTCTTGTTATTATTTCAAATTCTTATTTGATGTATTTACCAGGTGATAATCTGCGCAGTATATCGGGTGCTGCCACGTCTGAGACTGTGGCGCAAGCTTATGAAGCAGGTATGTACCGTACCGCGCAAAGGTTGCAAGCCCGCGGTAAAAAAGTACTGTTGATCAAGTCAATACCAAACTATTCCATGCTGGCTACAGTCAAGGCATGCGTTGCAGAAGTTCGGCCGCAACTGAGGCATCAGCCCGAGGATTGCAGGCGTTCCAGAGCCGTGATTGAGTCGGAACGTGCTGAATACGATGGAATTATTAAGCGTATTGAGGCTGGTTTGCCAGCGGTCAGGACGTTTAACACGCTTGATGTACTGTGCGATGCCCAGTATTGCTATGTAGAACGCGATGGGATTTTGATGTACATCGATCCAGGCCATTACACGACGGCTGGAAGTCAGTTGATGGGTGCAGCCGTTGCCAAGTATATTGAGCAGATGCTTTTGGCTAGAAATGGTATGAATTAAAAAGGGCCAAGATGCGCATAACATCTTGGCCCTTTTATCTCGCATGCTTTTCTAACGGCGATGTGCCGGTGTTTTACAAACAGCTCTTGTATTGCAAGGTATGGCATTAGTGATCTCACGCACAAAAATCTTCTTCCAAAGATCCTGCGTGTCATCTACCAGCTGGGGCGTAAAACCGAATGCCAGCGTGCGTTCGCCGCGCACCATGATGCCCTGGCGTTTGTTGACGATGTCGGTGGCCAATAGGCGGTAGCCGGGGCGCGGTGTCATGGCCGCGTAGCCCGTGTACAGCTTGCGCGAGGACTTCAAGCGCAGGATTTCACCATTGCCCGTCATGAATATGCCGCCGCGCGGCTTCCAGTGTAGGGCTTCGATGCCGAAAAGCTCGTGCATCCAGTCGAAAACGGGTTTGCCGTTTTCGTCGAATTCGCCCAGGCGCATGTCCTGGATCAGCGTGCCGCCTTGTTTCCAGAAGGCTGCGAGCTGCTGCTTCACGGATGCGGGCAGCGCGGCCTGGTGCGGTACCACGATGGCGTCCAGGGTTTGCAGCAGCGGATCGTCTCCGCGCAGGTTTTTCTCTCCGATGACGTGGACTTTGAAGCCCGGCTGAGTGCTCAGCAGGTCGTAGGCGGCGAGCAGCGCCTCGCGGTGGACATTGACGCCGCCACTGCGGTCACCGTGCCATACATAGTAGTTGGTGGTGGAGGCAAGAATGCCGATGGTGAGCGTCGCCTTTGTGTCCGACGTGGCCGGGGTGGGCCGCACGTTCAGCGTTTGCAGCTTTTTCAGGTCGATGGTGCCGGCCAGGTGCGGGTCGAGCTGGCGTTGCAAGCCCCCCACTTCGTAGCCGATCACATTCGGCAGTGCCAGTGCGGTGGACAAGGTGCGGTTGATGACGGGCAACAGTTCGGCGGACTTCTTCACCCGCTCCCACTGCTCGGCATAAGCTCCCACCATGATTTGCTTGTAGCCGACTGACGCCATGTAGTTGGCGAGCATGGGCAGAACGCGCGCGTCGCCAGACAGGGCCCATCCGTCGTAGAAGTTGTAGTCGATGACGGCGACGTCCAGACAGTCGGCCAGTTGCTCGGCTATGCTGGTGGCGTAAATGGCGTCGTGCGCGGTAAAGAGTTCACCGAAATAGCTCATGGCGCGGCCGCCCTGGCTGCGGATGGTGTTGGCATAGAAGCAGGTGGCCTCCTTCAGGCGCGCTTCACGGAATTGCTTGTGCGCGTGCAGCAGTGGCTCCGTGCGTGGCAGACCCAGGGCGATGTCGCTGGTGTAGTTGATGACGGGCAGCGGCGCGCCATTCTGGGCGCGGAAGGCGGCCTGTGCAGCGTCGGCGTAGTCGCGCCACTGGTAGCCGGTTTGGCCGTACTTGATTTCGTGCTCCTCCTGCAGTCCGATCGAGTAACCCAGGACCTTGCCAGGGTAGCGCTGCTGCATGTGTGCCACGGCATGGCGCACGAACTTGGCTGAGAGCTCGCGCACCGTGGGATTCGCGAAATCAGGCTGCGGCGTGATCTGGCCGGAGAAGTTTTTCATGATCCCGTCGGGAAACTGCTTGTACAGCCAGGTGGGCACGGTAGTGCGGTCGGGGTGCATCTTGCCGTTGGCGTCAAAGTACGTGCGGCCTCCCATGTCGAGCACGACCACCAGCGACAGCCCGCCCTGGGTGAGCTGGTCAAAGTACGGGTTGTAGGCCGAGAAGTCGAAGCTGCCCGGCTGGGCTTCGACGTCGGACCAGTTCAGGTACACGGTTGCGTGGTTGATGCCAACGCGTTGCAGGTCGCCGATGATCTGCGGGTTCTGGCGCAGATCCTGGGGCATGACGATAAGGGTGGCTACCTGCGGCTTGGCGACCGCTGCACTGGCAAAAAACAGGGCGTACAGCAGTGCTGTGGCTGAACGAAGAAGGAAGTTCATGTACGTTGTAGACGTGTTGCCGGAAACGTACATTCTCTTATAGTCACACCCGTTCGAAGATGGCCGCGATGCCCTGGCCGCCGCCGATGCACATGGTCACCAGCGCGTAGCGCCCGCCCGTGCGGTGCAGCTCGGCGATGGCCTTGGTGGTGATGATGGCGCCGGTGGCGCCCACCGGGTGGCCTAGGGAGATGCCCGAGCCGTGGGGGTTGACCTTGGCGGGGTCCAGGCCCAGCTCCTGGATGACGGCGCAGGCCTGGGCGGCGAAGGCCTCGTTGGCCTCGATCACATCCATGTCTTGCACCGTGAGGCCCGTGCGTGCCAGCACCTTGCGCGTGGCGGGCACGGGGCCGATGCCCATGTAGGCGGGCTCCACGCCCGCGTGCGCGTAGCCCACGAGGCGCGCCAGGGGCTTCAGGCCCAGGGCGGCCATGCGGTCGCCCGCGGCGAGCACCACGGCGGCTGCGCCGTCGTTGATGCCCGAGGCGTTGCCGGCGGTCACCGTGCCGCCGTCCTTCCTGAACGCGGGCTTCATGCCGGCCAGCACTTCCAGCGTGATGGCGGCGCGCACATGCTCGTCTTCCTGGAACAGGGCCGTGCCCTTGCGGGTGGCGATCTCGACGGGGACGATCTGTTCCTTGAAGCAGCCCGCCGCGATGGCGGCGGCGGCGCGGCGCTGGCTTTCCAGCGCGAGCTGGTCCTGCATTTCACGCGAAATACGGTAACGCTCGGCCACGTTCTCGGCGGTGATGCCCATGTGCATCTTCTGCCACGGGTCGTGCAGGATGCCGAGCATGTAGTCGATGCTCCTGCTGTCGCCCATGCGCTGGCCCCAGCGCGCGCCCTGGTCGAAGTACGGGCCGCGGCTCATGGACTCGGAGCCGCCGGCCACGGCCACGTCGCAGTCGCCGTAGCCGATGGCCTGCGCGGCGCTGACGATGGCCTGCAGGCCCGAGCCGCACAGGCGGTTGACGTTGAACGCGGGCGTCTCGATGGGGCAGCCGGCGTCGATGGCGGCCACGCGGGCGAGGTAGGCGTCCTTGGTGTCGGTGGGGATCACGTTGCCCATGACGACGTGGCCCACGGCGTCGGGCGCGATGCCGGCGCGCTGGATGGCGGCCTGGACGGCGATGGTGGCGAGCCGGCTGTTGGGCACGTCCTTCAAGCTGCCGCCGAAGGTGCCGATGGCGGTGCGGGCGGTGCTGGCGACGAAGACTTCGCGGTGGGTCATGAAGGTTTCCTTTACTGGCCTTTGAATTCCGGCTTGCGCTTGGCGAAGAAGGCCTCGATGCCTTCGCGCAGGTCGGCCGTGTGGGCGCAGGCATCGAACGAGGCGGCCTCGGCCGCGAGCTGCGTGGGCAGGTCGCGGTCGAAACCGGCGCGCATCAGGCGGCGCATGTGGCCGTATGCCACCGTGGGACCGGCGGCTAGGCGTTGGGCCAGGGCCTGCGCGGCCGCTTCCAGCTCGGCGGCGGGCAGCACGCGGTTGACCAGGCCCAGGCGCAGTGCGTCGGCGGTGGTGAAAGTGTCGCCCAGCAGAGCGATCTCCAGCGCGTGGCGCAGGCCCACGAGGCGCGGCAGCGCCCAGGAGGCACCCACGTCGCAGCTCGTGCCCAGGTTGATGTAGGCGAGGTTGAATTGGGTGCCCTCGGCCGCGAGCACGAAGTCGCACATCAGCATGAGCGACAGGCCCGCGCCGGCCGCAGCGCCGTGCACCTGGGCGATGACGGGCGCGTCCAGTCCCTGCAGCAGCGTAAGGGTTTCGTTGAGCGGCGCCAGCAGATCCCTGGCGCCCTGGGCCGGATCGGCGCGCAGGGTGGCCAGGTCGCCGCCGGCCACGAAGGCGCGGCCGGCGCCCTTGAGCAGCACGGCGCGCACGCCGGCGTCCTGCGCGATGGCTTTCACGGCGGCCAGCAGCGCCTGCGCGGTGGGCAGATCCAGCGCGTTCATGGCCTCGGGGCGGTTGAACTGCAGCGTGGCCACCGCGCCCTGGCGGGTGAGGAGGAGGGGGATGCGTCGGTCATGGTGTGCTATCTAAAAAGAGCTGCTCGCGCTTGTACATCAAGCGCTGGAGGCCAATTGGGCTATGAATACAGCGCTTCGATCTCGGCGGCGTAGGTCTTGTAGATGCTGGCGCGGCGCACCTTCATGGTGGCGGTGACCTCGCCGTCGTCGTGGTCCAGCTCCTTGGCGAGCAGGTGGAAGCGGCGGATCTGGGAGACCTGGGCCAGCCGCGCGTTGCCCTGGCTGATTTCCAGGTCGATGAGCTCGCGCACCTGCGGCGTCTCGACGAGCGAGCGGAAATGCGTGAACGGCAGGCGCCGTGCCTCGGCCCACTTGGCCACGGTCTCGTAGTCGATCTGCACCAGCGCGCCGACGAACTTGCGGCCCTCGGCGACGATGATGCATTCCTTGATGTAGGGGCTGGCCTTCATCGTGTTCTCGATCTCCGAGGGCGTGAGGTTCTTGCCGCCGGCGGTGATCATGATGTCCTTGAGCCGGTCCACGATGCGGATCTGGCCGCGCTCCTCGCGCACCACGTCGCCGGTGTGCAGCCAGCCGTCCACGATGGTCTGGGCGGTGGCCTCGGGATTCTTGTAGTAGCCGCAGAAGACCATGTCGCCACGGATCTGCAGCTCGCCCATGTCTTCCCCGGTTGTGGCGATGCGGTACTGCACGCCCTTGGTTACCGTGCCCACGGTGCCTACGGCCACGTCGTCCAGCACGTGGCCGGTCACCATGCCGGTGGATTCGGTCAGGCCGTAGACCTCGATCAGCGGCACGCCCAGCGTGCGGAAGAACCGCACCACGTCGGGCGGTATGGGCGCCGCGCCGGTGAGTGCGACCCGAGCCTCGCGCAGGCCGATGAAGTTCTGCAGCGCGCGCAGCACGGTCCAGTAGCTCAGCCCATAGTGCAGGCGCTCGGCCAGGGACCATTGGCCGCGGGGCTTTTCCGCCAGCGGCGCGCAGGCGGCCAGGGCGCGCGCGTACAGCGCGCGGCGCAGCGGGCCGGTTTCCTGCATCTTGATGGTGATGGCCGAGTGCAGCTTCTCCCAGATGCGCGGCACGCCCAGGAACATGCTAGGCGCCACTTCGCGCAGGTCTTCCTGCACGGTGCGGATGGATTCGCCGAAGTTCACCTGCGAGCCCAGGTAGACCGGGCAGAAGGTAGTGAGCATCTGCTCGGCCACGTGGCACAGCGGCAGGTACGACAGGTGGGTGGTCGCCGCGTCCAGCCGCAGCCGCTCCACAATGCCGGGCACCACGCCGCGCATGTTGCGCCAGGAGATCATGGCGCCCTTGGGCTTGCCGGTGGAGCCGGAGGTGTAGATCATCAGGCCGATGTCGTCCAGCCGCTGGCGCGCGAGAGCCTCGTCGATCGCCGCGCCCTGGCCGGCCCGCGCGCCGAGCTGCTCCACCTCGGCGAAGGTGGCGATGAGCTGGCGCACCTCGGGCGCGAAGCTGCGCAGGCCCTTGGTTTCCATGACGATGATCTTCTTCAGGCGCGGCAGTTGCTCCAGCGCCTCCAGCACCTTGTCGGTCTGCTCCTGGTCCTCGCAGACCATGACCTCGATGTCGGCGTGGCCCACCACGTAGGCCACTTCCGCGGTGGGGCTGGTGGGGTACACGCCGACGGCGATGGCGCCGACCAGGCCCGCGCCCATCTGCGCCAGCACCCATTCGATGCGGTTCTCGGCGATCACGCCCACGTGGCCGCCCGCACCCAGACCGAGCTGCAGCAGGCCCTGGCCGAAGTGCGCCGCGCGTTCGTAGTACTGCGCCCAGGTGAAGGGCTTCCAGATGCCGAAGTCCTTTTGCCGGATGGCGACGCGCTGCGCGTCGGTGCGCGCGCGTTCGCGCAGCATCTGCGGCAGGGTGAGGTCGGGGAGGGTCATGACAGCCAGCGTTTCCGACGTTTGTAGTGCTTGATTTCTTTGAAGCTTTTCGCCTCCCCGCTGCCGCCCGTGCCGAGGTAGAACTCGCGCACGTCGGGGTCGCTGGCCAGGCGCTCGGCCGTGCCGTCGATGACGATCTTGCCGTTCTCCATGATGTAGCCGCCATGCGCCACGGCCAGGGCCACGGTGGCGTTCTGCTCCACCAGCAGCATGGAGGTGCCGCGCTCGGCGTTGATGCGGGCGATGATGGTGAAGATATCCTCCACCAGCTTCGGCGACAGGCCCAGCGAGGGCTCGTCCAGCAGGATGAGCTGGGGCTGCGCGATGAGCGCACGGCCGATGGCCAGCATCTGCTGCTCGCCGCCCGACAGGTAGCCCGCCAGGCCCTTGCGCCGCTCGTGCAGGCGCGGGAAATAGGTGTAGACGAGGTCGAAGTCCGGCCGTGCCGCGCCCGCGCGCCCGCTGAGCGCGTAGGTGGAGGCGACGAGGTTCTCCTCGATGGTGAGGTCCTCGAACACGCGGCGGCCTTCCATCACGTGCGACAGCCCGCCGCGCACCAGCTCCTGCGGCGCGCGGCCGGCCGTGCTGTGGCCGTTGAAGTGCACGCTGCCCGAGGCGAGTTCGCCGTTCTCCAGCGCGAGCAGGCCCGAGACGGCCTTGAGCGTGGTGCTCTTGCCCGCGCCGTTGCTGCCCAGCAGCGCCACGATCTGGCCGCGCGGCACGGCCAGCGACAGGCCGCGCAGGGCCTGCACCGTCTTGTGGTAGATGACCTCGATGTTGTTGACTTCGAGGACGTTGTCCGTGGCCTGCGGGTTCATGCCGTCTTAGAGCTTGATCCAGTCAGAGACGGGCACCATCTTCTGCGCCTTCATGTCGGCCTTGTAGACGCGGCCCACGGGCAGGGAATTGCCCGTGATGGTGAGCGGCACGCCGATGAGGCCGCCGGTGTCGAAGTCCTTGATGGAGTTGAGCGCGGCTTTCAGGTGGGTGCCCGTGAGCGGCTTGCCCGCGTCGAGGCAGCGCTTGGCCGCCTCGAGGAACAGCATGGCCGCGAGGAAGCCCTGCGTGTAGGCCGTGCTCTGGTATTCCGGGCGCATGGCGCGGATCTTCTCCAGCATGGGCGCCTTCTCGGTGTCGTAGTAGTAGCGGTAGGGCATCACGCCCATGAAGCCGTCGCCGGCCTCGCCCATCTTCATGACGGTGGAACTGTCCATGGTCCAGAACGTGCCCATCCACTTCGACTTCATGCCCTGCTGCTTGCCCTGGTTGATGAACTCGGGGATGGGCGCGAGGATGTAGCCGTGGAAGATGGTGTAGTCGGGCGCGGCGCGGCGCAGCTTGATGACCTCGGTGGACACGTCCACGCTGCCCGCGGGGGTCATGATCTTGATGGGCACGGACAGGCCCAGCTTCTTGGCCTCGGCCTCGCTGCGCTCGATGGGGTCGCGGCCGAATTCGGAGTCCGAATAGACGAAGGCCACCTTGGCACCCGGCTTTTCCTTGGCGATGTGCTTGAGCAGGATGCTGAACATCTCCGTGTAGTCCGGGCCCACGAGGAACTGGTGGGGGTACTTCTTGGGGTCGTTCAGTTCGCTGGCGAACGAGGCGCCGGCCATGAGGATGTTGCCGTTGCGCTCCAGCTCGGGGTTGATGGTCTTGGAGAAGCCCGTGGAGTCGCCGTAGTAGAGGTTGACCTTGTTCTGGCTGGTGATCTTCTTGAACGCGGCCACCGACACGTCGACCTTGTAGCCCGTGTCCTCGGGCACGTACTTCACCTTGCGGCCCTTGATGCCGCCCGCGTCGTTGACGATCTTCACGTAGTCCTGGATGCCGGCGTTGATGCCCACGCCCGCGAAGGCGAACACGCCCGTCATGGGAATGGAGCCGCCGATGACGATGTCCTCCGTGCCTTGCGCCAGCACCGAGAGCGGGTGCGCGAGCGTGGCGGCGGCCGCGCCCAGCATGAGGCGGCGGCGTTTCTGGGAAATGCGTTGCATGTCTGTCTCCTTGGTCGATGGGTCTAGTTGCGGAAGGGCCACAGGTGGAAGAACCGGCGCACGCGGCGCCATATTTCTGCGAGCCCCAGCGGCTCGAAGACCAGAAAACCGATGATCAGCGCGCCGAACACCACCAGGCGCACGGGCGAGAGGAACACGGCCAGCCCTGCCCCGCCGGGCAGCAGGTCCACGGCGAACTTGAGCAGCTCGGGCACCATGGTCATGAAGGCAGCGCCGAGGATGCCGCCCAGGATGGAGCCCATGCCGCCGACGATGATGGCCGCCAGGAAGAAGATCGACATGGACAGCGGGAAGCTCTCGGGCGTGACCACGCGGAAGAAATACGCCCACAGGCCCCCGGCCACACCCGCGTAGAACGACGACAGGCCGAAGCTCAGCAGCTTGTAGCGCAGCAGCGGAATGCCCAGCACCTCGGCCGAAATGTCGCGGTCGCGGATGGCGATGAAGGCGCGCCCGATGCGCGTGCGAAACAGGTTGGCCGCGCCCAGCAGCAGGAGCACCGTGACCGGCACGATCAGCCAGTAGAGGCGGAACGACGTGTCCAGGTCGGTGCCCAGCAGGCGTGCGGGCTGCATGGAGATGCCCGCCGTGCCGCCCGTGATCTGCAGGTTGGCGAACAGGAAGTGCGCGATGAACGACGCGGCGATGGTTGCGATCGCCAGGTATAGCCCCTTCACGCGCAGCGAGGGAATGCCCACGACGATGCCGCCCACCATGGCCACCACGCCGCCCGCGGCCAGGTTCAGCAGGAAGGGCGTGCCCCAGCGCGCCTGCAGGATGGCCACCGTGTAAGCGCCCAGTCCCATGAACGCGGCCTGACCCAGGCTCACCAGGCCCGTATAGCCCGTGAGGATGTTGAGGCCCGTGGCGCTGGCGATGTTGATGGCCACCAGGCAGGCCATGTAGAGCCAGTAGTCGCTGGCGACGAAGGGGAACAGCGAGAGCAGCGCGGCGGCGATGGCGAGCCACGCCTTCTGCGTGCGTGAATCGAACAGCGCGGCGTCGGCGACGTAGCTTTCCTTGAGGGTTCCGATGCGCATCAGAGTCTCTCGATCTCATGGGTGCCGAACAGGCCGTAGGGCCGCAGCATGAGGATGGCGACCAGCACCACGAAGGTGGCCAGCAGCTTGTATTCGCCGCCTAGGTACGCGCCCGCGAGCGCCTCCACCAGGCCGATGATGAGCCCGCCCAGCAGCGCGCCGAGCACGCTGTCGAGCCCGCCCACGATGACGACGACCAGCACCGAGAGGCCGAACACGCCCATGCTCGACGAAATGCCGCCGATGGAGCCCACGATGATCCCGGAAATGGCCGCGAGCATGGCCGAGGCCACCCATGCCAGCGAGAACACGCGCGGCACGTTGATGCCCACCGAGTAGGCGGCGGCCTGGTCGCTGGCCGTGGCGCGCAGGGCCACGCCGCCGCGCCAGAAGCGGAACACCAGCAGAACGGCCGCGATGAACACGGCGGCGATCACCGCGCCCCAGAACACCTTGGGTGCGAGAAAGGCGTCGCCGACCATGATCGGGTCGCTGGGCATGAACTCGGGCAGGCGGCGCTGGTCGGCCGTCCAGACCATCTCCACCAGGCCCACCAGCACCGAGCCCAGGCCCACGGTGACCATGAAGACGGAGATGGGCGGCTCGCCCAGCAGCGGGCGGATCATGGTGCGCTCGATCACCGCGCCCAGCAGGCCGCAGGCCAGCACGGCGGCGGGGATGGCCAGCCACAGCGGCATGGCCCACATGGCGGCGAAAGTGAAGAACAGGTAGCCGCCGGCCATGAGCATCTCGCCGATGGCGATGTTCACCACGCGCGTGGCCTTGTAGACCATCACGAAGGCCAGCGCCGCGAGCGCGTAGAGGCCGCCGCTGGCGATGCCGGTAAGGCTGATCTCGAACAGGTAGGCCCAGTCCATCATGCGGCCTCCCGCGCGCCGGCATGCAGCTTGCGGCGCAGCGCGCCCACGTCGCCCGCGCCGAGGTAGGCGCGGTTCACCTCCGGGTCGGCCTGCACCACGGCGGGCGTGCCCTGGGCGATGACCTGGCCGAAGTTGAGCACCACGACGTGGTCCGACAGGTCCATGACCATGCCCATGTCGTGCTCCACCATGAGCACCGTCACGCCCCATTCGGCACGCACGTCGAGGATGAAGCGGGCCATGTCCTCCGTTTCCTCGCGGTTCATGCCGGCCACGGGCTCGTCGAGCATGAGGATCTCGGGCTGCATGGCCAGGGCACGGGCCATCTCCACGCGCTTCTGCAGCCCGTAGGACAGGGCCGAGACGGGCGCGTGGCGGATGTGGTCGATCTCGAGGAAGTCGATGATGCGCTCCTCGATGTCGCGGCGCAGCTCGGCCTCCTCGCGGCGTGCGCGGCCCAGGTAGAGCAGGGCGTCGAACACGTTGGTCTTGAGGTGCGCGTGGCGGCCGAGCTTGATGTTGTCCAGCACCGTCATGCCGCGAAAGAGGGCGATGTTCTGGAAGCTGCGGCCCAGGCCCATGCGGGCGCGCTGCGGCGCGGGCACGCGCGTGATGTCCTGGCCCTTGAACCGGATGCTGCCGCCCGTGGGCCGGTAGAAGCCCGAGATGGTGTTGAAGAGCGAGGTCTTGCCCGCCCCGTTGGGCCCGATCACGGCCGTGATGGAGCCCGGCTGCACGCCGAAGCCCACGCCCGACAGCGCCCGCACGCCGCCGAAGGCCAGCGTGACACTGTCCACCTGCAGCAGGGGCGGGGCGGCGGCGGGCGCGCCGCGCGCAAGCGTTGTCTCCATCGGTTTCCTCTACGGGTTTTTTCGCACCGGAGATGAGCCTACTTTTACGTAGACTCGTTACTCGTGAGTAGATTTTTGGAGAGTCGGCCTTTCGGGGCATCAGGACTTTCCCGGTACGCAAAGGGCCATCAGCATGGGTACGTCCTCCAAAGCCGCCACCCCTTCCCCGCCGCCGCGCGCGCGCAAGCAGGCCGACGCCTCGCCCTGGGCCCGGGCGCCGGAGCGCGAACGCCAGCGCGAGGCCAAGCGCAACGCGGTGCTGTCCACGGCCGCGCAGATGTTCAACGAACGGGGCTTCCACGCCACGTCGCTCGACGACATCGCTGCCCGCCTGCACGTGACCAAGCCCACGCTGTACTACTACGTGAAGAACAAGGACGAGATCCTGCTGGAGTGCGTGCGCAAGGGCCTGCACATGACGCTGGACGGCATCGAGGCCTCGCGCCAGGCCGGCGGCAACGCGGTGGATCAGCTGCGTGCGTGCATGGAGGTGTATGCGGACATCGTCGCCCAGCCCTTCGGCATGTGCCTGATCCGCGTGGGCGACGAAGAGGTGCCCGAGCCCAGCCGCACCGAGCTGCGCCGCATGAAGTCGGAGATCGACCACGCGTTCCGCCGCCTGGTGGCGCAGGGCGTGGAGGAGGGCTCGCTCGCCGCCTGCGATCCGAAGATGACGGCCTTCGTGATCGCGGGCGCGTTGAGCTGGATCGGTCGCTGGTACCAGCCTGGAGGGGAATACTCCGCCGCCGAGGTGGCGCGGCAGTGCATCGCCACGCTCATGGATGGAGTACTGGGACGGGCCGAGCCCACCTGCAAGCCGCGCAAGCGCGCGGCTGGTGTTTGATGGCTGGGCAGGGTGTTTTCAGGCAACTTCTTGCAGAGCGAATTGCTCCAATGCCTTGAATAGCTGCTCCACCCGCTGCGTATCGAAAACACCATCCGGCCCTTGCGCATGAATGTCGGTGAAGGGGGACTCATAGAGCCGTTCCGCCGGCATGGCTCCATGCTCCGTCAGGTGCCGCACGATTTCCTCGACGAACTGCAATTGGCCCGCGCTGGCGGTGCCTGTTGCGATCAGGCCGGCAAACGCTGCCGTGGCGGCTCCGCGATCCAGTCCTACCAGTGAGCGAATGAACAAAGGCAGGCTGGTGTGCAGGGCGCGGGCCCGTTCGATGTCCCTGTCGCTGCCGCCCGCTTCGTGCAGCAGGGCTTCCAGTTCAGTCAGATCCGTGGCGGTCAAGGGCTGGTTGCGCCGCAGCTTGTGCAGGGCCAGCCGGTCTTCGTGGGCGCGCAGGAATATCTTGGCTTTGGCTCGAAAACGGTCGAAGTCCACGGCGCTTGCCACCAGGGGTAGATCGACTTCGGTGGTTTCGCCCAGCGCATCTTCGAAGTCGGTATAGACCACCTTGCGGCTGGTTTTCTCGATCAGCTTGATGAGGCCGCGCAGCTTGCGACGCGCCTGCTCCAGTATGGGCAGGGTCACGTCCTGCCACCATTCTTCGCCCGCGATGGCTTCGATCAGCAGCAGGTGCTCGCGCACGCTGGGTACGTTGGCAAGTTCCAGCAGGCCGTTCGCCAGTTGCTGCACGCGCGTCTGCAAACGGGCCAGCGCAGGCTCCTGCCGCAGCAGGGCGAGCTGGGTGCCCATCATCAGCGCGTCGAAGCGCTTGGCGTCCTCGTCGTTGTCGCGCACGCTGGTAGGCAGACCGGAGAGATGTTCCGATACCTCGGCCAACTGCTCCGCCGTCGGCTGCTTCCACGCATCGGCCTGCGCCCAGGTCTCCACCCAGCGGCGCTGCGGCCGCACCATGAAGTTGGCGAGCGGCATGCCTTCCACCGTGCGGTGCAGCAGAGCGGCAATGTCGTTGCGGATTGCGCCTTCGGTCAGTGCCAGCGCCGGCGGTGTGTCTTCGGCCACGCCTTGCGTTGCCAGGCGCTGGTCCAGCACGCCCAGCAGTTCCAGCCGGGCATTGAACAGGCGCTGCGACAGCGGCTGCACCAGCGCGCCCTCGCTGCCCTCCAGCTCCTGGCTGAAAAACTCCAGGTTCTGGCAGAAGTCGAAGATGAAGAAATCCTTCTTGTCCTGATCCGGCCCGTACAGGTCTTTGCACAAACGGGTGCCGCGCCCCACCATCTGCCAGAACTTGGCCTTGGAGCGCACTATCTTGAAGAACACCAGGTTCACCACCTCGGGCACGTCGATGCCGGTGTCCAGCATGTCCACCGAGATGGCGATGTGCGGTGCGCGGTCCTTCTGCGCAAAGGCGTCGATGAGCGACTGCGCGTATTCGGTCTTGAAGGTGATGACGCGCGCGAACTCGCCCCGGTACTGCGGGTAGTTGGCGTTGAAGCGCTCGGCGATGAACTCGGCGTGCTGCTGGTTCTTGGCGAACACGATGGTCTTGCCCAGCCGGTCGCCACCTGCGACCTTGTGGCCGCGCGCCATCAGCAGAGCCAGCATCTTGTCCACCGTGTCGGTGTTGAACAGCCATTGGTTCACTGCCTCGGCGCCCACGGCGTCGGGCGCTTCGCCGCCCTCATCGTCCCACTCCAGCGCGTCCCACTGGTCTTTTTCGTCTTCGCTCAGGTCGTCGTAGCGGATGCCCTCGCGCTGGAATCGCAGTGGCACTGAAATGGCCTTGGGCGGTGCCAGATAGCGCTCGGCGATGGCATCATCCAACCCGTAGGCATCGGTGGGCACGCCGCTCTCCAGGCCGAAAAGGCTGTAGGTATTGCGGTCGATCTCGTCCTTGGGCGTGGCCGTCAGGCCCACCAGCAGCGCGTCGAAGTAGCTGAAGATGGCGCGGTACTTCTGGTAGATGGAGCGGTGCGCCTCATCCACCACGATCAGGTCGAAGTGGCCCACGCCGAAGCGGCGCTGGCCACTACCCGCGCCCTCGTTGATGAGACCCATCATGGTCGGGTAGGTGCTGACGTATACGCGGCCCTCGGTGGCGCGATCGGTCACCAGGTTCACCGGCGTGGCGTCGGACAGATGGGCCTTGAAGGCGTTCACGGCCTGGTTCACCAGGGCCACTCGGTCGGCCAGGAACAGCACGCGCTTGCACCAGCCCGCGCGCATCAGCAAGTCCACCAACGCGATCACCGTGCGCGTCTTGCCCGCGCCGGTGGCCATCACCACCAGCGCCTTGCGGTGCTGGTCGCGTTCGAAAGTCTCGGCAATGCGGCGGATGGCGCGCTGCTGGTAATGCCGTTCCACGATGCCGGGCGCGATGGGCAGGCTGTCCAGCGGCTTGCGGCTGGCGCGCCGCTGCACCATCAGTTCCAGCTCGTTCTTCTTGTGAAAGCCTTGCACCGCGCGCGGCGGGCTGGTGGCGTCGTCCCACAGCCAATGCTCGTAGCCATTGGTGCCGTACATCACGGGGCGCTGGCCGAACTGCTGTTCCAGGCAGTCGGCATACAGGCGGGCCTGCTGCTCGCCCTCGCGGGCGGAACGGCGCGTGCGCTTGGCCTCGACGATGGCGAGCGGCCTGCCGTCGTCGCCCCAGAGCACGTAATCCACGTAGCCCTTGCCCTCGTTGTTGGGCATGCCCTGCACTTCGTATTCGCGGTCGCGCGCGTCGGAGAGTGTCCAGCCCGCTTCCTTGAGCAGCAGGTCGATGAACAGGTCGCGTGTGGCGGCTTCGTCGTAGTCGTGTGCCGGAGCGGGCGCTGCGGCATTGGCGGCCTTGGCGGCGGCGATTTCGGCGCGATAGCGGGCCAGTTCTTCATCCATCGCGGCGTTGCGCGCTTCGGCCTCGCGCAATTGCGCGTCCTTCTGGGCCAGGGCTTCGGCCTGTTTTTGCAGGGCCTCTTGCGCGGCGACCTGGGCGGCGCGGCTGGCCTGCGCTTCGGCCATGGCGGTGGAAGGTGAAGAGGGCAGCAACTCGGGGCGGAACTGCAGGCCCGCGCCGGGCCGGTCGGCCGCCTTGCGCGTATAGCGCTGAGCCAGCCAGAAGGCCACATGGAACAGCTCGCGCAGCGCGTTCAGCGCGTCCTGCTGTGGCACCGGGCGGGCGTTGTGCACGGCTTGGTTGCCCAGGCGGCGAATCACGTCCATCTTGGCATGCACAGTGCTGCCCACCAGTTGCTGAAAGCTGGGCTCAAACAGAAAGGCCGACAAATCCGCCTTGTAGGGCATGCGCAGGCACCCATTGCGGCCCCCTTCGGCCTGGAACAGCCACGCGACGGCAAGCTCTAGCGTGCGGCGGGCGTAAAAGCAGGCGGCGCGCGGGTCGCCCAGCGCGGCGGCCTCGGCGCGGCGGGCCTCGGCCACCAGTGCGGGCCAGTCGGGAGCGAGAAAGTCAAAGTTGGATGGCGTGCTGCTCACGGTGGTTCTTTCATGCCCCCGGTTCATTGGGGGACGTTGTGTCCAAAGACACTCTAAAGCCTGAAAGGCGCAGTGAATGCTTTAGAGAAAGCTTTATAAGTTGTTGTTTTTTAAAGCGTTCTCCGTCGTCATATGAATGTTTAAAGAGGTTTAAAGGGGTTTATGGAGGTCAGGCATAACGCTGAACCAGCGCGCCCACCGGCGTTGGCCTCTCAGCATCAGCTTGCCCTCGTCCCGCAACTCCCGCAACAAGTCTCGCACCGTGCTTTCAGGCAACGTGGGCAGCACTTGGCGCAGTTCGGCCAGCGGTGCGCCCTGTTCTCCCTGCTTGGTCAGGTGCGTGAGCAGCAGCGTCTTGTTGGTTTCACGGTCCAACCCCCGCTGGCGGGTGTAGGTTCCCTTGGCGCCCAAAGATGCGTACAGCGCTTCGGAGAGGATGTAGCGCGTGCCCTTGCCCCGTCCGATGGCTTCGGCAGCGCCTGCGGCCACAAGGCCCGGCAGGCGTTCCTTGAGTGCAGCAGGCAGTGTTTTGCCCTGTTCCAGGCATTCCAGCGCCAGATAGTCCAGCGTCGAAAAACTGCGCAACGTGTCTTCCCCCAGCCGCTCCATGAACCGCACAAAAGCCGGGTTGCGCACGCCGCCTTCCAGCGTCAGCCGTACCTCGTGCGCGGCGGTGCCTGCAAAGCTGGGCAGGGGCTTGCCCTGGCGCACGGCGCTTTCCATCATCAGGTTCAGCCCCTGGCCGGACCGCTCTATCAGCCCGCACCGCGCCAGCGCCTCTGCCAAGCGGCGGTTGCGCGGGTTCTGCTGGTCGATGATGTTCTCGGGCGTGATGCCCGGCGGCAACCCGCCAGGGCTCACCACCTCCAGCCGCTTGGCGAACTGCCGCACGAAGACCGAGCCCCCCAGCCGGTAGTCACGGTGAGCCACCGCGTTCAGGATGGCCTCGCGCACCGGCACCTCGTCGAACGTGGGCAAGTCCATGCGAAAGAAATCGTCCTGATAGCTCTGGCGGTCGTTACGCAGGTTGATCTTTTTCCACAGCGCGTCTTGCCAGGCAAAGAAGCCCGCGCGGTATTCCTCGCGGTCGGCCGCCGGGCCTGCCGCTTCGGACGAGCGGTACTCAAACACCAGCTCGGCCTGCGCCAGCCACCGCGTCAGCCCCGCCCGCGTGCCGAACAGGATGAGTGCCGCATAACTCACCTGATCGCCTTCCACCAACAGTTCTGCATCGCGTAAGGTCTGCAAGTCGCCCAATTCGCGCTTGCGCAGGTCGCTGCTCTTTCTGGCCCAGCGCTCGCGGAACAGGGCGATGGAATCCGGCTCCAGATCGGCCAACGTGGCACCGGGGCATGGCTGGGCGGAAAAGTCCGGCCCCGCCTCGGCAAACATGGCCCGCAGTTCGTGGTCGGCGAGCGGGGCCAGATCGTCGCCCGCGCGCTTGAAGTAGCTGCCATCCACATTCCAGGCCGTGCCCGGCAGGCGCGAAGGCACATGCACCACCAGCACGCGCCCTTCGGGCAGGCGCAATTCCTCGACCGGAACGCGATGCCCCAGCCGCTTGTGCAAGCCCGCCTCGGTGCGGCCAGGGTCTTCAAACGCCTGCGTGCCCACGATGCGCCGGGGGCGCTTGTCCGTCACACCCAGCACGATGGTGCCGCCGCCCTCGTTGGCCAGGGCCACGCAGTACTTGAGCAGCTTTTCAAAGTCGTAGCGCTGCTTGGCCTCCTTGAACTCCAGGCGCTGGCCTTCGGGTTCAAGCAGCCATTGGTGGAGTTGAGCGACGGAAGTGGGCATGGTGCAGCAGGAAGTGAGGAAGCTACAGATTCCAGTGACGCTGGCGTGCTTCGGGCGAGAGCGTCTCGATGATGTACTTCAACGGAATAGGCTCGTTCTCTGGTGTTCGGTCGTAGGCGCTGTCGTGCGAGGCGGTCTTGGTCTGCGTGAATGTCATGTCCCGGCAGTAGCGGATGGCCCATTCCAGGCTTTCCAGGGCTTTCGGGCTGAGCTTGCTGAAGTCGGCATCACGCAGGGCCGTGAGCGTATTGCCCTGGCGGCGCAAAGCGCAGCGCAGGGCGTCATCGTCGAAATCGCTCAACAGGCGCTCCCCGTTCAGCACCCGTGTGGCGTCGTAGGCTGCCTGCGGCACTGGGCCGTGAGGCAGTGCGCAATAGGTCTCGTTGTAGATCAGGCGGCCATGGTGTTCCAGATGGTGCCTGTCGGCAAAGTAAAGAGCCTTGTGCGTCTTGTAGAGATCGCCGCCGGGTATGCGATTGGCGAGGTAGATCAATGCCTCTTGGCCGATGGAGGCTTCCAGTTGCAGCAGCCCTGCAAAGTTCTGCGCCGAATGGCGCGCTACGGCGGTTTTTTCTGCGGAGGTAGAAGCCAACTCGCCACGGAATGCCCGCTGTTGCAGCGAGGCGAATAAAGCATCGAGCGCGGCCAGGGCGCGGCGGTGAGTGGCTTTGAGGGCTTCGATGGAGGCGATGCGAGTGGCAAAGGTTTGTTGGAGGGAGAGAGGGGGAACTGGCACCTCCAAGGCAGAAATTTCCTTCGTGTTGATGTTGTACTGCACAGATGATTTCCGAGAGGCTTTCAGAAATACATTGCGGCCTCCTGGCGTTCTGAGCATTTGTCGAATGAACTCAGGCAGTGCTCGGTCGGCCCGGAATCTCAAACGCATAAGGTGCGAGTCAAAGGCCCACAACTCGTCTTTTGGTTGAGTCACTACACATTTACCAAGATGTTCTTGACTGGCGATCGCTCGCGCCATGAGCAAATCTCCAGCTTTGACGCTGTGTCGTTCAACAGCTGATCCGGTCAACTCAACGTACTTTTTGTCCTCAAGTGTCAACTGCCAGTCTTGTATGTTGGCGACTCGTAGACAAAGCCATGAGCCTTTCTCTGCTGCGCCAGGGATCATCGTTCCAAAAATTGGAGGCGTCTCGAAAAGCTCTGACATGCAACGCCACTCCCATCGCTTGGTGTTGTCCAGTGGGTCTCCAAACATATCGAGAAAGAGGGACTGGGTGAGGCTGTCGAGCAGGGCCAGGGCGGTGCGGCGTTGGGTGCGGAGGGTTTCGGCTTGGTCGAGGATGGCGGCGATGCGGCGTTGTTCTTCCAGCGGGGGCAAGTAGATCGGAGCAGATCGAATGTCTGACTGCGTGATGTTTGTCATGGAGCCGCTTGACCCGCCTGCGCATTGAAAGAAATGTGCCGAGGCGGAAGGCGATCTCAAAGCGCGAACGAGATAGCGCGCATCGACTGCAGATTCATCGGGAACCAGCTTCAGCAACTTGTCTGAAAGTAGTAGGTGAGGGTAGTCGCCATGCACCATGACCGGCGCACCTACGAGCTCACGCGTGTTTGCTCGGGAAATCAGGATGTCCCCGTTCATGGGGCGTGGACAGTCCTTGGGGTCGTAGCTGGGCGGCAGTGCCTTATTTTCGTGGGGGCGGAATGAGCCCCACGTCACTGCGCTGACTTTGAGAATGCCGAGTTCGTTGTCCTGCGCTGGCCGCTCAAGCGTCTGCACGCTCTTGCCGGAAACAATACCCCGCAGAACGCTTCCAACAGTCGTCAAAGATGGGGGCATCACAACATCCCCTCCAACACCCCCATCCCCCGCGCAATCTCTCCCTCCAACTCCCGCAGTTCCGCCAATATCTCCCCCGGCGCCCGGTGCTGCACCTGCGCATGCACCACCTCCTTGTACCGGTTGATGCTCAGGTCATACCCATTCGCCTCGATGTCCGCCCTGGGCACGCAAAAGCTCTGCGCCGTGCGGGGCCGCTCACGTTCGCTGCCGTTCCTCTGCCCCCAGCGCGCCAGCACGTCGGGCAGGTTGTTCTTGGCGTGCTCTGCTTCTGATAGCTGATTGCGCCCTTCCACAAAGGGCTGGAGCCCTAAAAGGCTTGTATCCAGCAGCGGCTGGCGCTTGTCGTCCAGGCTCCAGCCGTCGGCCTGCATGTCGTAGAACCACACGCTGTCGGTGCCGCCGCTCATGGTTTTGGTGAACAGCAATATGGCGGTGCTGACGCCCGCATACGGCTTGAACACGCCGCCGGGCAGGCTGATGACGGCGTCGAGCTTTTGCTCTTCGACCAGCTTGCGGCGCAGTTCCTTGTGGGCCTTGCTGGAGCCGAACAGCACGCCGTCGGGCACGATGACGGCGGCGCGGCCACCGGTTTTCAAGAGGCGCAGGAACAGGGCCAGGAACAGCAGCTCGGTCTTCTTGGTCTTGACGGTCTGCTGCAAGTCCTTGGCGGTGTTTTCGTAGTCCAGGCTGCCCGCGAAGGGCGGGTTGGCCAGGATGAGGCTGTAGGCCCCGGCGTCACCCGCCGCGCCTTCGGCGAGGGAGTCGCGGTACTCGATGGCGGGGTGTTCCACGCCGTGCAGCACCATGTTCATGCTGCCGATGCGCAGCATGGTGTTGTCGAAGTCGTAGCCGTGGAACATGCCGTTGTGGAAGTGCGCGTTTTGCACGGGCACGCGCAGCATGTCGGGGTAGGTGCGGCGCAGGTATTCGCCGGCGGCGACGAGGAAGCCGCAGGTGCCGCTGGCGGGGTCGCAGATGGTGTCTTGCGGCACGGGGGCCGTGAGGGCCACCATCAGATCGATGATGTGGCGGGGTGTGCGGAACTGCCCGTTCTGCCCAGCGGAGGCGATCTTGCCGAGCATGTATTCGTACAGGTCGCCCTTGGTGTCGCGGTCGTCAAGCGGAATGGTGTCGAGCAGATCGACCACCTTGGCCAGCAGGCCCGGCGTGGGGATGGTGAAGCGCGCGTCGCGCATGTGGTGGGCAAAGGCGGTTTTGGCGGCGGGGCCGCCCGATAGCTTCAGGCCGCGCAGGAAGGGGAAGACCTGCTCACTCAGCACGGCGAACATTTCTGCGGGGGCCATGTGCTTGAAGCGTGACCAGCGCATGTCGTCGAACGGGCGGCCATGGGAGTCCAGGCCTGCAGGAATGATCCGCACGGGCGGGGTTTTCAGGCGCAGGGCCTTGTTGTCCTCGCGGGTCTGGTCGCTGTCGAGCGCGCGCAGGAAGAGCAGGTAGGTGATCTGCTCGATGACTTCGAGGGGGTTGGCGATGCCGCCGGACCAGAAGGCGTTCCAGACTTGATCGACCTTGTTTCTCAATTCGCCGGTGAGCATGGGGCAGGGCTTGGATGGAAAGCCGTGAGTCTGCCACGGGTCGAAGGTGTGTTTTCAGCGTTTTTGGACTCCAACGCTTGTGTGGAAAGCGCAGGCAGCTATCAATCGAGGAGCGAATCACTGCCCCGGCGCGTTGGCCAGATCGTCGAGGATCGGGCAATCCGGCCGGTCGTTGCCCTGGCAGCAGCCCACCAGCGCCTGCAGGCTGCGCTGCATGGCCTGCATGGCGGCGATGCGCTCGGCCAGGTCGTCGATGTGCCTTTGCGCGATCTGCTTGACCTGGCTGCTGGCGCGTTGCTTGTCCTGCCACAGGCCGAGCAGGGTGACGATCTCGTCCATCGAGAAGCCCAGGTCGCGCGCGCGGCGGATGAAGCGCAGGGTGTGCACGTCCGCCTCGGTGTACTGGCGGTAGCCGCTGTCGGTGCGCGCCACCTGGGCCAGCAGGCCCAGCGACTCGTAGTGGCGCACCATGCGCGCGGACACGCCCGCGCGGTCGGCCGCCGTGCCGATGGGCACCGGCCAGCCCTCGGCAGGGCGGGGGCTCATGCGGCGACCTTGTAGCCTTCTTCCTGGATGGCATTGGCGATCGCGTCGCGCGGCTGGTCGCTCTCTACGACGACCTGGCCGGTGGGCAGGTCGACCTTGACGACGGCGTCGGTATCGACCTCGCGCACGGCGTGGACGACGGCGCGCTCGCAGTGGCCGCAGGTCATGCCTTGGACCTGGAAAGTGTGTTGCATAGGATGCTCCTTGGGTTGGTTGACGGCGTCATCATGAAGCCTGACATGGTGGCAGAGTCAAGGGGTTGACCTTGCCATGTTGTCAAGGTTTAACGTACGCGGCATGACTACTTCAACGGCTTCTTCCTCGCTCGACCTGGGCATTGGCGGCATGACCTGCGCGAGCTGCGTGGCGCGCGTGGAGCGGGCGCTGCGCAAGGTGCCCGGCGTGCACGATGCAACGGTCAACCTGGCCACCGAGTCGGCGCGCATCACCTACGACGGTGCGGGCAGCGACGTGGAGGCGCTGGCGCGCCGCGCGGTGCGCAACGCGGGCTACGAGCCGCGCGTGCTCGCGGCGCAGGAGGCCGAGGCCGACCTGTCTCCCTGGGCGGGCTTCGCGCCGGTGGCGCTGGGGCTGCTGCTGTCGGCGCCGCTGGTGCTGCCCATGGTCGGCGACCTGTTCGGCAGGCACTGGATGCTGCCCGCCTGGGCGCAGTTCCTGCTGGCCACGCCGGTGCAGTTCATCCTGGGCGCGCGCTTCTACAAGGCGGGATGGCATGCGGCGAAGGCGCTCACCGGCAACATGGACCTGCTGGTGGCGCTGGGCACCAGCGCTGGCTACGGCCTGTCGCTGTGGCTTTGGGCCACGGCCCATCCGGGGCACACGCCGCACCTGTACTTCGAGGCCTCGGCCGTGGTGATCACGCTGGTGCTGCTGGGCAAGTGGCTGGAGGCGCGCGCCAAGCGCCAGACCACGGCGGCCATCCGTGCGCTGCATGCGCTGCGGCCCGAGGTGGCGCACCTGCTGGGGCAGGGTGGCGAGGTGGACGTGCCCATCGCCGAGGTGATGGCCGGCGACCGCATTGTGGTGCGTCCCGGCGAGCGCATCCCGGTGGACGGCACGGTGCTCGAAGGCCGCACGCAGGTGGACGAATCCATGCTGACAGGCGAGCCGCTGCCGGTGACGCGGGAGGAGGGCGCGTTGCTGACGGGCGGCGCGATCAACGGCGACGGCCGCATCGTCATGCAGGTGACGGCCGTGGGCAGCGAGACGGTGCTCGCGCGCATCATCCGCCTGGTGGAGGATGCGCAGGCCGCCAAGGCGCCAATCCAGCGGCTGGTGGACAAGGTGTCGGCCGTCTTCGTGCCCACGGTGCTGGGCATCGCACTGGTCACGCTGGCGGGCTGGCTGTGGGCGGGCGCGGGTGTGGAGCAGGCGCTGATCCATGCCGTGGCGGTGCTGGTCATCGCTTGCCCCTGCGCGCTGGGGCTGGCCACGCCGGCCGCCATCATGGCCGGCACGGGCGTGGCCGCGCGCCACGGCATCCTGATCAAGGACGCGGAGGCGCTGGAGACGGCGCACCGCGTCGACACGGTGGCCTTCGACAAGACCGGCACGCTCACCGTGGGCCGGCCCCGGCTCACCGCGTTTCACGTGGAACCAGGGGCCGAAGATGCGGCGCTGCTGGCCGCGGTAGCCGGCGTGCAGAGCGGCAGCGAGCACCCACTGGCGCGCGCCGTGCTGGCCGCAGCGCAGGAGCGCGGCCTGGCCGTGCCCGCGCCCGAGGGCGTGCGCGCGGTGCCCGGGCGCGGCACCGAGGGCGAGGTGGCGGGCCGCAGCTACCTGGTGGGCAGCCTGCGCTGGATGCAGGAACTGGGCGTGGATCTGGGCGCGCTGGCCGACCAGGCCGCGGCGCTGCAGGCCCAGGGCGCCACCGTGTCGGCCGTGGCGCAGCGCGCGGAGAATGGCTTGGCGGCGTGTGCGCTGATGGGTTTCGGCGACGAGCCCAAGCCCGGTGCGCGCGAGGCGCTGGCGGCGTTGCGCGCCAAGGGCGTGCGCTGCGTGATGATCTCCGGCGACAACCGCGGCGCGGCCGAGGCCATGGCCCGCCGCCTGGGCCTGGACCCGGAAGCGGGCGAGGTGATGGCCGAGGTGCTGCCTGGCGACAAGGCCGCTGCCGTGGCCGCCCTCAAGGGCGAGGGGCAGGTGGTCGCCATGGTGGGCGACGGCGTGAACGACGCGCCCGCCCTGGCCGCCGCCGATGTGGGCATGGCCATGGGCAACGGCACCGACGTGGCCATGCACGCCGCCGGCGTGACGCTGATGCGCGGCGACCCGGCCCTGGTGGCCGCGGCGCTGGACATCTCGCACCGCACGGTGGCCAAGATCCGCCAGAACCTGTTCTGGGCCTTCGCGTACAACGTGGCCGGCATCCCGCTGGCCGCGCTGGGCTACCTGAGCCCGGTGGTGGCGGGCGCCGCCATGGCCCTGAGCTCGGTGAGCGTGATGACCAATGCCTTGCTATTGAAGCGCTGGCGCGGTTGATAAATACCGCGGCAGGTCTTTCCCATGTCTGGCAAACTGCAACGTTTTGTTGCAGTTGGTCGGGCCATGGGCCGGACACGTCGAGGAATACGCCAATGAACTTCTACGCACTCATGCGGCTTTTTACCATTCGTGTGCGCATGATCGGCGCCATTGCGGTGGTGCTGGGGCTGCTGGGCCTGTTGGGCGGGGCGGGCATGCTGGGCATGTTCCGCATCCATGGGCTGAGCCAGGACTTCATCCACCAGTCCCACGCGGCGGTGAAGCTGCTGGGCGACCTGCGCGGCCAGATGGGCCAGGTCCGCCAGTTCGAGAAGGACATGATCATCCACTACGAGAAGCCCGACGCGGTGCGCGCCTCCCACGGTCAGTGGCAGGCGGCGCTGGACCGGGCCAAGGCGCTGACCGAGAAGTTCGCCAGCGTCTGGCAGGGCGAGGAACTGGCCGAGGTCAAGGGCATTGCCCAGAAGCTGGAGGCCTACCGCACGCAGTTCGCCCACGTGGCGCGCCAGCTGGAAGAGGGCGGCTACGACACCGCCACCATCGCCAACCGCATGAGCGGCCGGGCCGTGGAGCAGTTCGCGGGCGCCGCCGAGACGCTGGAGGCGCTGGACAAGCGCTTGGCCGGCGAGGTGGACAGCGCCATCGCGCGCGCCGATGGCATCACCGAGCAGACCAAGTGGCTGTTCGGCCTGGCGGTGCTGATCACCGTGGTGGTGGTGGTGCCGCTCACGCTGCTGAACATGGTGTCCATCTGCCGCCCGCTGGAGGTGGCGCGCGCGCTGGCGCAGTCGATTGCGGGCGGCAACCTGTCGCAGCGCATCCGCGTGGACGGCCGCGACGAGGTGGCCGACCTGCAGCGCGCGCTGCTGGAGATGCAGGGCGGCCTGGGCGCGCTGGTCTCGCAGGTGCGCGACGCCAGCGGCAGCATCGCCACGGCCAGCCAGGAGATCGCCTCGGGCAACCAGGACCTGTCCGCGCGCACCGAGCAGACCGCCAGCAATGCGCAGGAGGCCGTGGCCTCGCTCGCCCAGCTCACGGCCACGGTGCAGCAGACGGCCTCGTCCTCGCAGGTGGCCAACCAGCTCGTGGCCTCGGCCTCGGGCATCGCCACGCGCGGCGGCCAGGTGGTGGAGCAGGCGGTGACCAGCATGCACGACATCTCCACCTCCAGCCGCAAGATCGGCGACATCATCGGCCTGATCGATTCCATCGCCTTCCAGACCAACATCCTGGCGCTCAACGCCGCCGTGGAGGCGGCGCGCGCGGGCGAGCAGGGCCGTGGGTTCGCCGTGGTGGCCAGCGAGGTGCGCAGCCTGGCGCAGCGCAGCGCGCAGGCGGCCAGCGAGATCAAGGGCCTGATCAGCGCCAGCGTGTCCGCCGTGGATGGCGGCGTGCGCCACGTGGAAGACGCGGGCAAGGCCATGCAAGAGATCGTGGCCAGCGTGCAGCGCGTGACCGACATCATCGGCGAGATCAACTCCGCGGCCTCCGAGCAGGCCGGCGGCATCGGCCAGGTGAACGAATCGGTGGGCGAGATCGACCGCATGACCCAGCAGAACGCTGCGCTGGTGGAAGAGTCCGCCGCCGCCGCCGAGTCGCTGCGCGAGCAGGCCGCGCGCCTGTCGCAGGTGGTGCAGCAGTTCCACCTGGAAGACGAAGGCCTGCCGCTCCTGAAAGCGTAGCTGCCAGCGCTTGCTTGGCAAGCGCTGGAGCCCGATTTGGCTTAAATTTGCGCTAGGGTCGGGTAGTCGGTATAGCCCTTCTCCCCGCCGCCGTAGAAGGTCTTGCTGTCCCAGGCGTTGAAATCCGCGCCGCGCCGCAGGCGCTCCACCAGGTCGGGCGTGGAGATGAAGGCGCGGCCGAAGGCCACCATGTCGGCGCGGCCGCTGGCCACGGCCTCCCGCGCCGTGGCGGCGTCGTAGCCGTTGTTCACCATCCACGCACCCTGGCCGCCCGCGTCGCGGTAGGCGGCCTTGAACGCGGCGTAGTCGAACGGGCGGCCCTCCACATCGCGCGGCCCGCCCGTGGCGCCCTCGATCACATGGATGTAGGCCAGGCCCAGCGGGGCGAGCTGGCGCGCCAGGTAGTCGAACAGCGGCTGTGGATCGTCGTCCACGATGTCGTTGGCGGGCGTGACAGGCGACAGGCGGATGCCCACGCGGCCCGGGCCCACGGCGTCGGCCACGGCGCGCGTCACTTCCAGCATCAGGCGGGCGCGGTTCTCGATGCTGCCGCCGTAGTCGTCCGTGCGCTGGTTGGCGCCGGTCTTGAGGAACTGGTCCAGCAGGTAGCCGTTGGCGCCGTGGATCTCCACGCCGTCGAAGCCCGCCGTCTCCACCGCGTTGCGCGCGGCCGCGGCGTAGGTGTGCACGATGCCGGGCAGCTCGCCCGCGTCCAGCGCGCGCGGCGCCGAGGTGGGCACGAAGCTGCCCTGGCCCGTGGCGCGGTCGATCAGGTAGGTCTTGGACTTCGCCTGGACGGCCGAAGGAGCCACGGGCGCACCACCCTCGGGCTGCAGGTCGTTGTGCGAGATGCGGCCCACGTGCCAGAGCTGCGTGACGATCTTGCCGCCGGCGGCGTGCACCGCGCTGGTCACACGCTTCCAGCCGTCGAGCTGCTCGGTGCCGTAGAGGCCCGGCACGTCGGCGTAGCCCTGACCCTGGTGGCTGATGGCCGTGGCTTCGGTGATGAGCAGTCCGGCGCTGGCGCGCTGCGTGTAGTAGGTGGCGGTGATGTCGCGCGGCACGGCGTCCGGCGCGCGGTTGCGCGTGAGCGGTGCCATGGCGATGCGGTTGGCCAGGTGCAGGTCGCCCGCGTCGAGGGGGTCGAACAAGGTGGTCATGTACGGTTCCTTCAAAGAAAAAAGCCCGTGTTTCACGTGAAACACGGGACAGGCCCTGAGCGCGGAGCTTCTTACTTGAGCAGGCCCTCGGCCTTCATGGCCTCCTGCACGGCAGGGCGGGCGGCGATGCGTTCGCGGTAGGCCGCCAGGTGCTGCAGGCCCGAGATGTCCAGACCCACGGCCTTGGCCCAGTTGGTCACGGTGAACAGGTAGGCGTCGGCCACGGTGAAATGGTCGCCCATCAGGAACTGCTTGCCGGCCAGCTCGCCGTCCACCCACTTCAGGCGGTTCAGCACGTTCTCTCGCGCGATGGGCTTGTATTCCTCGGGCGTGTTGGGCTTGAACAGCGGGCCGAAACCCTTGTGGATCTCGGTGCCGATGAAGGTCAGCCACTCCTGCAGGCGGTAGCGCGCCAGCGTGCCGTGGGCGGGCGCCAGGTTCTTTTGCGGGGCTTGGTCGGCCAGGTACTGCACGATAGCCGGGCCTTCGCGCAGGCGGGTGCCGTCGTCCAGCTCCAGCACGGGCACATAACCCAGCGGGTTGATGGTGTAGAAGTCCGTGCCGTCCTGCAGCTTGTGGCTCTTGGTGCTGGCGAGCACGGGGGTGTAGGCGAGGCCCGCCTCATGCAGCACGATATGGGGAGACAGCGAGCAGGCGCCGGGGGAGTAGTAGAGCTTCATGCCGGAACAGTCCTTTCAGGGAAGGGGGTTGTTGAAAGCAGGGGACATGCTAGGCCCATGCGCCGGTGTGTGCTGCGCTGGGGGTTTTCAGGCGGTGGCCTGTTCCAGCCAGGCCAGCCAGCGCATCGCATGGGCGCGCCCGTCGCCGCACATCTGCGCGCTGGGCCGCAAGGAGGAACAGACCGCCGGGCGGCCGGGCTGGCCGAAGATGCGGCAGCGCCCCGCTGCGTCCAGCTGCACGCAGCGCACACCTGCCGGCTTGCCCTGCGGCATGCCGGGAATGGGGGAGCTGATCGAGGGCGCCACGCAGCAGGCGCCGCAACCGGGGCGGCACTCCATGGCGCTATGAGATAGATAGCTGCTTGCGCTTGCTGGATAAGCGCTGGAGGCTGTTTTATGCATATTCACCCGGCACCATGCAGCCGCTGTGCGGCCCACAGCACCTGTTCCACCACGGCGCGCACCTGCGCGCGCTGCTGCGGGTCGATCAGGCGGCCCTCTTCGTCGAACGCCGTGGCCGCACGCGCCAGCGCATAGTGGCGCGGCGCCAGCCAGCATTCGAGGGTCAGGAGCAGGGGCGCCAGGTAGCTTTGCGCGCGCAGCCCTCCCAGAGCGCCGTTGGATGCGCTGAGCACGCCCACCACCTTGCCCGCAAAGGGCCGCGCCATGTCGGCCCACAACGGATGGCCGGCCACGGGGCTGGACGCCCAGTCGATGGTGTTCTTGAGCAGGCCGGTGTAGCTGGCGTTGTACTCGGGCGAGCAGATCACCCAGGCGGGGTGGGCGTCCATCACCTCCTTGAGCCGCACCACGTCGGGCGGGGTGCCGGCGGCTTCCACGTCGGCGTTGTACAGGGGGATGTCGAAATCGGCCAGCTCCAGCAGCGTGACTTCAGCCCCGGCCTCGCGCCCCAGTTCGGCGGCGACGCGGGCCAGGCGGCGGTTGAACGATTGTTGGCGGGTGCTGCCCGCGAAGACCAGGAGTTTCATGCGGCGATTGAAGCACAGGGCAGGGGCAGGAATCCTGCGCCGTTCCACGTGAAACAGCGCTGCTCCCACGGAAATGGGCAAAGGTGGGAAAATCGCGGGTTTCCCCGCACCAGCCCACTCCGCCATGCTGTATCCCCAGGAATTTGATGTCATCGTTGTCGGCGGCGGCCACGCCGGCACCGAGGCCGCGCTTGCCGCCGCGCGCATGGGTTGCAAGACCCTTCTGCTCACGCACAACATCGAGACGCTGGGCCAGATGAGCTGCAACCCCAGCATCGGCGGTATCGGCAAGGGCCACCTGGTCAAGGAGGTGGATGCGCTGGGTGGCGCCATGGCGCTGGCCACGGACGAGGGCGGCATCCAGTTCCGCACGCTCAACAGCAGCAAGGGTCCGGCCGTGCGCGCCACGCGCGCGCAGGCCGACCGCGTGCTGTACAAGGCCGCCATCCGCCGCATGCTGGAGAACCAGCCCCACCTGTGGCTGTTCCAGCAGGCGGTGGACGATCTGGTGGTGGAGGGCGACCGGGTGGCGGGCGCGGTCACGCAGGTGGGCATCACCTTCCGCAGCCGCACTGTTGTGCTGACGGCCGGCACCTTCCTGGATGGCAAGATCCATGTGGGCCTGAACAACTATTCCGCCGGCCGCGCGGGCGACCCGCCGGCCGTGAGCCTGTCCGCCCGGCTCAAGGAGTTGCAACTGCCCCAGGGCCGCCTGAAGACCGGCACGCCTCCGCGCATCGACGGGCGCAGCATCGATTTCTCCCAGTGCGAGGAGCAGCCGGGCGACCTCGACCCCGTGCCGGTGTTCAGCTTCATGGGCCATGCGGCCATGCACCCGCGCCAGGTGCCGTGCTGGGTCACGCACACCAACGCGCGCACGCACGAGATTATCCGCAGCGGCTTCGACCGCAGCCCCATGTTCACCGGCAAGATCGAGGGGGTGGGGCCGCGCTACTGCCCCAGCGTGGAAGACAAGATCAATCGCTTTGCCGACAAGGAAAGCCACCAGATCTTCCTGGAGCCCGAGGGGCTGACCACGCACGAGTTCTATCCCAACGGCATTTCCACCAGCCTGCCGTTCGACATCCAGTACGACCTGGTGCGCAGCATGCCGGGTCTGGAGAATGCCCACATCCTGCGCCCCGGCTATGCGATCGAGTACGACTACTTCGACCCGCGCTCGCTCAAGAGCAGCTTCGAGACACGGCAGATCCAGGGCCTGTTCTTCGCGGGGCAGATCAATGGCACCACGGGCTACGAAGAGGCTGCCGCCCAGGGCCTGTTCGCCGGGCTGAATGCCGCTCTGCAGTGCCGTGGGGAAGCCGCCTGGCTGCCGCGGCGCGACGAGGCCTACCTGGGTGTGCTGGTGGACGACCTCGTGACCAAGGGCGTCACCGAGCCCTACCGCATGTTCACCAGCCGCGCCGAGTTCCGCCTGCAACTGCGTGAAGACAACGCCGACATGCGCCTGACCGAGGCCGGCCGCCGCATGGGCCTGGTCCCGGATGCGCGCTGGGAGGCCTTCAGCCGCAAGCGCGATGCTGTTTCACGTGAAACGGAACGCCTCAAATCCACCTGGGTCAATCCGCGCATCCTGGACGCGGCGGAATCCGAGCGCGTGCTGGGCAAGGCCATCGAGCACGAATACAACCTGTTCGACTTGCTGCGCCGCCCTGACGTGGGGTATGGCGTGTTGATGTCGCTGGACGGCGGCAAGTACGCCAGCGAGGATGTTTCACGTGAAACGCTGGGTGACCTGAGCGCCCCGGTGATCGAGCAGGTGGAAATCGCCGCCAAGTACGCAGGCTACATCGATCGGCAGAAGGACGAGGTGCAGCGCGCCGCGCACTTCGAGAAACTGCGCCTGCCCGAAGACCTGGATTACATGCAGGTGGCGGCCCTGTCCATCGAGGTGCGGCAGAAGCTGCAGAAGCACCGTCCCGAAACGCTGGGCCAGGCATCGCGCATTTCGGGCGTCACGCCGGCCGCTATCTCTCTGCTGCTGGTGCACCTGAAGAAGGGCGGCTTCAAGGGCTTCGCGGCGCCTGCGGAAGCTGCCGCATGACGGCGGTCGACGAACTGCGCCAGGGCGTGCATGCGCTTGGGCTGCATCTGGCCGATGGGCAAATCAACCGCCTGCTCGACTTCCTGGCGCTGCTGCAGAAGTGGAACAAGGTCTACAACCTCACGGCCGTGCGCAACCCACAGGACATGCTGACCCACCACCTGCTCGACAGCCTGGCTGCCGTGGCGCCCCTGCGCCGCCATGTGCGCGGGCAGGGCGGGGCGGCACGGCTGCTGGACGTGGGCTCCGGCGGCGGCCTGCCCGGCGTGGTGTTCGCCATCTGCTGCCCGGAGATCGACGTGAGTTGCGTGGACACCGTGGCAAAGAAGGCCGCCTTCATCCAGCAGGCGGCGGCCGCGCTCCAGCTGCCCAACCTGCACGGCATCCACGCACGCGTGGAGACGCTGGCAGGCCCGTTCGATGTGGTGAGCTGCCGGGCCTTCGCCTCCCTGGCGGACTTCACGATCTGGTCGCGCGAGGCGCTCGCGCCCACGGGTGTATGGCTGGCCATGAAGGGCAGGCGTCCTCAGGATGAAATCGACGCGCTTCCAGCCGGGGTGCAGGTGTTTCACGTGGAACCGCTCGCCGTGCCGGGCCTGCAGGCACAGCGGTGCATCGTCTGGATGCGGCCCGCGCCGGGGGCTGTGGCGTAAACTTGACAACCCCCTACACCGCTCGCAGCAGGTCCTCCTATGTTCGGCATCGCTGACTATGGCGCCTTCGTCGCCGCCATCATCCTGTTCCTTGCCATTCCCGGGCCGGGCAACCTGGCCCTCATCACCTCCACCGGCAAGGGCGGCGTGCGCGCGGGCCTGGCGGCGGCGTTCGGAGTGATCGCCGGCGACCAGGTGCTCATGTGGGCGGCCGTGGCCGGCGTGGCGGCGCTGCTGGCCGCCTACCCGGCGGCCTTCCATGCGGTGCAGTGGCTGGGCGCTGCCTACCTGGCGTGGCTGGGCTTCAAGATGCTCACCGCCAAGCCGGGCGACGCGCCCGTGCTGCGCATCGAACCGCGCCATTATTTCAAGCAGGGCGCCATCATCACGCTGCTCAACCCCAAGGCCATCGTGTTTTACATGGCGTTCTTTCCGCTGTTCGTGGACCCTGCCCGGCACCAAGGCATGGCCACTTTCGGCGTCATGGCCGCCACCATCGCCGCGCTCACCTTTCTCTACAGCCTGATCGTGGTGCTGCTCACGCACCACCTGGCCGAGCGCATGCGCGCCAACCCGGCCATCGCGCGCGCGCTCGAACGGCTGGCGGGCGTGTTCCTCATCGGTTTCGGCGTCAAGCTCGCCATCTCTAGATAACCCATCGCATGGCCAAGATTTTCTGCATCGCCAACCAGAAGGGCGGCGTCGGCAAGACCACCACCTCCGTCAACCTGGCCGCCGGCCTGGCCAAGATCGGCCAGCGTGTCCTGCTCGTCGACCTGGACCCGCAGGGCAATGCCACGATGGGTTCGGGCGTGGACAAGCGGGCGCTGCAGCTGTCGGTGTACGACGTGCTGCTGGAATCCGCCTCGGTGCAGGAGGCGGCCGTGCTGTCCGAGGCCTGCGGCTACCACGTGCTGGGCGCCAACCGCGAACTGGCCGGCGCCGAGGTCGAACTGGTCGAGCTGGAGCGCCGCGAAAAGCGCCTGAAGGCGGCCCTGGCCGAGGTGGACGCGGCCTACGACTTCGTGCTCATCGACTGCCCTCCCAGCCTGTCCATGCTCACGCTCAACGGCCTGTGCAGCGCCCATGGCGTCATCGTGCCCATGCAGTGCGAATACTTCGCGCTGGAGGGGCTCACGGATCTCGTCAACACCATCAAGCAGGTGCATGCCAACCTGAACCCCGACCTGCAGATCATCGGCCTGCTGCGCGTCATGTTCGACCCGCGTATCACCCTGCAAAGCCAGGTGAGCGAGCAGCTCAAGGACCATTTCGGGGACAAGGTGTTCGACACGGTGATCCCCCGCAACGTGCGCCTGGCGGAGGCACCCAGCTATGGCCTGCCTGGCGTGGTGTTCGACGCTTCGGCCAAGGGCAGCCAGGCGTTCGTGGAATTCGCGCGCGAGATGGTGGGGCGTATCAAGCGCATGTAAGCGGGTTCCGCCGGATTGCAAACAATTGCGATTTGTGTGGATTCGTGAGCGATAGAAGATGGCAATGCTGGGGTTGCCCTGATTAGACTCGGGCAGACGCAATCTGCGGTTACCGTGATTGCACTTTTTCGCAGGATTCCCTTGGCGCAACAAGAGATTCCGGCGGTTTTAAGAAAGCCCAGCCATGCCATCCAATCCGCTTTCACGTGCTTCCGCAGCACCGCTGGCGCCGCCTCCAGACGGGCGCCGGCAGTCTTCTCCAGCCAAGATGCGCCCTGCGCGCTTCATGGTCAGCTTGCTGGCAGTGCCCCTGTTGGGCATGGCGGGCGGTGCCTATGCGCTGGACCTTCAGGTGAATCATGAAGTCCGTTATTACGGCAATGCGACAGCCAACCCGAACGACGGACCGGTGGGCGGCACCTATACCTATAGCGCCAGTTCCGGCGTTAATGATCCCAGCGGCTCGGTGAACAACGCTGTGCTGGTGCAGGACCTACCTGACAACGCCATCTTCCAGGGCATCGTTGCGCCTGCGGGGGTGAATTGCACCGGGCAGCCTGCCGTGGGCCAGCCCATCGGCAGTGCCATCATCAGTTGCACCTTCCCGACCCTTTCGGCGGGTGCGCCGCAGGTCGTGGATTTCAACGTCATCCTGCCGGCCGAGAGCACCTCCAACGTCGCCAGCGTGTCCCTCACGGCGGCTGGCAACACGGATGGAAACAACAGCAACCACGACAACATCACGCGCAACGTCACTACCTACGAGCGAGCCGACTTGGCCGTGGACATCACGGGTCCGGCGGACGGCAGCACGCAGCAGCAGGGCACGGTGGTCAACTGGACGCTTCAGGTGAGCAATACCAACTCGCCTTACGCCTATCCCCTGAAAGCGGGCGAAAAAGCTGTAGTGCGCTTCCCCCTGCCTGCGGGTACCGCGTGGCAGGGTTCTCCTTCGTCCCCTGGCAACGCCTGGACGTGCGTGCAGAGCATGGACAACAGCGCCACCCCGCCCGTGTCCGTGCAAACCTGCGAATACACAGCACCTGCAGGCGGCCTCGCCAAGGGCGCCAATTTGCCGTTGCTGACGGTCCCCGTCACGGTGACGGCCGACACTGGCAACACCAATGCCCTGGTCTCGGTCGCGGGCCAGACGTCGGCGGGCGCTCCCTTCATCGACGCCTATCCCGACAACAACAACGATGCATCCAGCATCGTTTTCGCACCCAATAGCCAGTTGGACATGGTGCTGAACAAGTCGGTGGCCCCCACCACGCTGGACGCAGCGGGTGCCGCGACCCAGAGCGTGGTCTATACCCTGCGGGCCACCCGCAACTCCGGCGGGATGGCGCCCTCGGGGAACATCGCGATCACCGACACCTTGCCGGCGGGCGTGACATTCACGAGCGTCACCTCCGCATCCGCTGCTGCGGGCTGGTCCTGCAACGGCAATATCAGCTGCACGTTCACTGGGGCTGTGAATGGCGATGGCAGCCTGCCCGACCTGGTTTTCAACGCGGACGTCGATGTGGGCGGCGTGACTGTCAATCCCGGCACAGGCACGGCGGTCATTGCCAACACGGCCACGCTGTCGGTGCAGAACGAACCAGTGGCAAGCACCGGCAACAATACCTCCACTGCCAATCTGACCGTCAGCAACCGCCCCAGCCTGGCGATCAACAAAGCCGCCCGCGCCGCCGCTACCGGCGACACAGGGGTGGGTGCCATCGCCGACGGCACGGAGTTCTACTGGCGCGTCGGCGTGACCAACAACGGGGCGGTGGATGTTCTGCCCACCCAGACAATCACCGTCATCGACGAACTGGATGCCAAGCTCGAATATGTGCCGAGCACGGATGAGGCACCGTGGGCGTGTACGGTCAGTCCGGCCGCTTGGCCGGGCGATTACGTGGCCCGGCAGACGGTGACTTGCACACTCGACGCGGGCATCTCCCGCACGTCGCCCAACAATGTCAGCAACCTGAATATCCGTGTTCGTGCGCACATCCCTACAGGCCAGCAATTCGCCACCATCGCCAACCAGGCATCGGTGTCCTGCCCTGCCGGCCGCAACTGCGTCACGCCGAGCGCGCTGACGAACAACGCCACCGTCAGCCTGTCCGAGAAGAAGGCAGACCTGTCCATCCTGAAGGATGCGGCCATCACCCCCGACTCCGTCCCCGCTCTTCTTCCCGCCGGCTCCACGAACGCCTCCGGCTCTGAGGTGGTCTATACGCTGCGCTTCAAGAACGCGCTGCCTGCGGGGCAGAACGCGGTGGACTTCCAGACTGCCCAGACCGTGACCGTCACGGATGACGTGATCAACCTCCTGAACCGGAACGTGAGCGCGGTTGCCGATCCGGTGACGGGCGCGCCTCGGTACGTCAACAACCGCTTCGTGATCGCCGAGCCGGACACAACGAATTTCCCCCCGGCAATCCGTCCGCGGTGCCCCCGATCCCGCCCATGGCGACAACCGGATGCGCCTACGCCGACCAAGGCAGCGGCAGCACGACGCGCGTCACCTGCACGTTCAGCAACGTGCCGGTCAGTGACACGGAATACGTGATCACGATCCGCGCGCGCCAATTCGTGAACCCCCAGGCCAACGGCACCCAGTCGAACACGATCGACAACACGGCCAGCATCACCTCGACCGACACGGCGGAATACACGGGGACCGGCGCGCTGCCCAACAGCGACGACGCGCAGGTCACTCTCACGCCGCTGACCAACCTGATCGCCGGCAAGACCGCCGCACCCGTTGCCGCGCTGGCAGGCCAGCCCGTCACGTACAACCTGACCGCTGACAACCGGGGCCCCTCGCAGGCCACGAACGTCACCGTGGTGGATACGCTGCCCCTGGGCATGATCTGGGTGACCGCGCCTTCCAGCGGCCCCACCTGCTCGCTGAGCGGCGGCGCAACCATTGCTGCAGGCCTGGAGGTGACTGCCGCTAACCGGAACATGACCTGTGTCTGGCCGGGTGCGACCAACCGGGGCACCATCCGTTCCCTCACCTACACCCTGCGCTCGGCTACCACCGGCTACCCGCCATCGGTGCGCAACGATGCGGTGATCTCCACCATCACGCAAGAAACCACGCTGGCTGACAACCTGACCGACCAGACCGTTACCCTGAGCGAGCCCCAACTGGATGTGCTCATCACCATGCAGCACACCGCTGACCGCCTGCCCATCAACCAGGGCGCAGCCAGCCGGACCCAGTACACCATCCGGGTGCAAAACAGCGGCAATTCCACCTCCTACGCCACCAACGTGGTGATGGAAGACCTGTTCCCCGCGCCCGGGTCGACGGCGGCCTTCGTGCTCAACGGCGCCACGGTCACCGGTGTGCGTGCGCTCGCGCCCAATGGCAACCCTGTGAGTCCCAACCGGTTCGACGCCAGCAACTGCGCATTCAGCGCCAGCGGGCTGCGCTGCGACTTCCCCTGGCTGGCGCCGGGCGAATCGGCCGAAATCACGTTCGAGATGGACGCCACCGCCATCAACAACAACGGCCTTCCCTACGGCACGATCCGCCACGAGGCCAGCGTGCGCGCCGACGGCGAGCGCCTGCCCAGCGGCGACGTGACGGCCAACAACACGGTTTCGGACCGCACCTCTGCCTATGACGCGGGGGCGATCGATCCCAACGACCTGCGTCTGGTGGACCTGTCCATTACCAAGACCACGCCCAACCTCGCCCCGGGTGCCAGCGTGCGCGTTGGGGACACCATCGCCTACCGGCTGACCGTGCGCAACGAGGAAACCGCCACGCCGCCGAACCATCTGGTGAACGGCAACGCCATGGTGCGCGATGTGCTGCCCGCAGGGCTGGAACTGGCGGGGCCTGTCGCTGGCTGCAGCTACGCGGCGCCCACACGGACGCTGGAATGTGGTCCCATCGTCAACCTGAACCAGGGCGCTACGCAAACCTATAACTTCAACGTGACCGTGGCGGCTACCAATGCGCCCAGCCTGCGCAACGTGGCGACCGTCACCAGCCCTGGTGACCCCGTGGACCCGAACAACGAAGACGACATCGAAGTACCGGTGGAGAACATCGACGTGGGCTTGGTTAAGTCGGTGGACCGCACCCGTGCCAGCGTCGGCAATACGCTGACCTACACCCTGGCGGTGACCAACAATGGCTCCACGTCCAACAGCGCCGCTGTGATCACCGACACGCTTCCCGCCGGAGTGACCTTCGCGGCCTCGGCCAGCGGCTGCACGGGCGCCGGCGCCACGGTGACCTGCAACGTGGGCGCGTTGGCTGTGGGTCAGACGAGAAACTTCACCTTCACTGCTACGGTGGATGCGGGCGTCGTTCCTGGGACGCGGTTGGTGAACACGGCCCGCGTCACCACGCCCGGCGACAGGGATCCGACCAACGACGAGGACGATGCCGAAACCGAAGTGACTGTTCCCCAGCCGATCCCCACCCTCTCCGAATGGGGGCTGATCGCCTTGTCTATGCTCCTGGCCGCCTTCGCCCTGCGCCGCATGCCGCTGCAACCCGGCCGCCGCATGTAAGCGCCGCAACGCGCTGACCGGCAAGCATCGCCGCCGCCGCCGCGCCCGCCAGGGCGTTGCGGCGGCGATGTGCTTTGTGCATTGGGGCAAAATACCGGCTGCTCCTTACCCGTGAAATCAGTCCCTGGCGCTCGCCCGTAAAGCGCAAGTAGCTCCTGAAACCATAGCGATGAACTCCTCTACCGTATTGCTCCTGCCCGGCTGGCAGAACTCCGGCCCCGGCCATTGGCAGACCGAGTGGGAGCGCGCGCACGGCGACCAGCGCGTGCAGCAGCACGAGTGGATGCGCCCGCTGCGCGGCGACTGGTCCGCGCGGCTGGAGGAGGTGGTGGCCGATGCGGCCGGCCCCGTGGTGCTGGCGGCACACAGCCTGGGCTGCATCCTCACCGCCTGGTGGGCGGCGCACACGCGCCATGCGCACAAGGTGCGCGGCGCGCTGCTGGTGGCGCCGGGCGACGTGGAGCGGCCCGATCTGGCCGCGCAGATTCCCGGCTGGGCGCCCATCGCGCGGCAGTCGCTGCCGTTCCCGGCCGTGCTGGTGGGCAGCCGCAACGACCCGTACTGCAGCTTCGAGCGCGCCCAGGCCATGGCGGCGGACTGGGGCGCGCGCTGCATCGACTATGGCGAGCGCGGGCACATCAATGCCGAATCGGGGCTGGGCACTTGGCCCGAGGGGCGGGCAATGCTCCAATCCCTGGCAGACAAGGACTGAAAGACACACATGGTCACCAAGAAACCCAAGGGCCTCGGCCGCGGCCTCGAAGCGCTGCTCGGCCCCAAGGTCGCCGAGACGACGCAGCACGCCCAGGCCGCCGAGGCGGGCCTACCCAGCACGCTGGCGCTGGACCAGATGGTGCCGGGCGTCTACCAGCCGCGCACGCGCATGGACGAGGGCGCGCTGTACGAACTGGCCGAGAGCATCAAGGCCCAGGGGATCATGCAGCCCATCCTGGTGCGGCGCCTCGCCGGCGGCGAGCACGCGGGCAAGTACGAGATCATCGCGGGCGAGCGGCGTTTCCGCGCCTCGCGCCTGGCCGGGCTGGCCGAGGTGCCGGTGCTGGTGCGCGAGGTGCCCGACGAGGCCGCCGCTGCGATGGCGCTGATCGAGAACATCCAGCGCGAGGACCTCAACCCGCTGGAGGAGGCGCAGGGCCTGCAGCGGCTGGTCAAGGAATTCGGCCTCACGCACGAGCAGGCGGCGCAGGCCGTGGGGCGCTCGCGCAGCGCGGCGAGCAACCTGCTGCGCCTCTTGAACCTGGCCGAGCCGGTGCAGACCATGCTGATGGCGGGCGACATCGACATGGGCCATGCGCGCGCGCTGCTGGCGCTGGACCGTGCGACGCAGATCACGGCGGGCAACCAGATCGCGGCCAGGAAGCTCTCGGTGCGCGAGGCCGAGAGCCTGGTCAAGAAGCTGGGCGCGGAGTTCGCCCTCACGCCGCAAAAGCCCAAGAAGGAAAAGTCGCGCGACCTCAAGCGCGTGGAAGAAGAACTCTCCGACCTGCTCATGGCCGAGGTCGAGGTGCGCGTGAAAAAGCGCGTCAAGCGCGGCAGCCGCACCGAGGAGATAGGCGAGCTGGCGATCCAGTTCGGCTCGCTCGACGCGCTCAACGGCCTGATCGACAAACTGCGCGGCTGACCCGCGATGCGCTTCCCCTGGCCGCTGCCCGCCGTGCTGGCATGGGCTGCGGCCTGGCTGGCTTTCGCCGGATTGCGCCAGGCGGCGCCGCCGGCGGTGGCCGTGCTGCTGGCTTGCGGCGTGGGCGTGGCGGGCAGCGTGCTTGCGGCCACGTGGTGGCGCCGGGCGCTGATCGCGCTGGGTTTCCCGCTCTCGCTGCTGCTCACCGGCGCGGCCGCGCTGCCGTCCTGGGCCTGGCTGCTGCCGCTGGCCGTGCTGCTGCTGGTCTATCCCCTCAATGCCTGGCGCGATGCGCCGCTGTTTCCCACGCCGCGCGGCGCGCTGCGCGGCATCGATGCGCTGGCGCCATTGCCGCCGGGCGCGGCGGTGCTCGATGCCGGCTGCGGCCTGGGCGACGGGCTGCTGGCGCTGCGTGCCGCCTATCCCCAGGCGCGGCTGCACGGGCTGGAGTGGAGCTGGCCGCTGGCCCTGATGTGCCGCCTGCGCTGCCCCTGGGCACGGGTGCGGCGCGGCGACATCTGGGCGGCCGACTGGAGCGGTTACCAGCTGGTGTACTTGTTTCAGCGGCCGGAGAGCATGGCCCGCGCCGCGGCAAAGGCACAGGCGGAGATGGTGCCGGGGAGCTGGCTGGTCAGCCTGGCGTTCGAAGTGCCAGGCCTGTGTGCCAGCGCCCAGCTTCCCGCTTTCGCGGGGCAGGGGGTGTGGATGTACCAAATGCGCCCTGGAGGCACTTTGTCACGCGGCAAAGTGGAAACAACATGAAAGAAAACCTTACATCCACGGGCGGATGGCTATCATTTCGCGCCGCTTGAGCCATTCCATGGGCCAGCCCGCCAAACCATTCACTGAGAGAGGAAGCCAACACATGTCCCGCAAAACCCTGCCGCTGATCGCGGCCGCCTGCGCCGTCGTCGCCCTCACGGGGTGCGAAACCACCAACATGAAGATGGGCAGCCAGGACGCCAAGACCGTGGCCACCGGCGCTGCCGCTGGCGGCAGCGCCGCCGGCGAGAGCGGCCAGCTCGAACGCTGCCAGTCGCCGCTGGGCACCGTGTCGCTGGTCGAGAACCAGGACGCCGGCTGGTACACCATCCTGCGCAACGAGTACAAGCTTCCGCCCACGGCCAACCTGCTGCGCCTGCTGATCCAGCAGTCCAACTGCTTCGTGGTGGTCGAGCGCGGCGCGGCCGGCATGCGCGCCATGGACCGCGAGCGCCAGCTCATGGGCTCGGGCGAAATGCGCGGCGGCAGCAACTTCGGCAAGGGCCAGATGGTGGCTTCCGACTACGGCATGTCGCCTGAAATCATTTTCCAGAACGACGACGCGGGCGGCATCGGCGGCGCGCTGGGCGGCCTGATCGGCGGCGGCAAGGGCCGTGCGCTGGCGGCCATCGGCGGCAGCCTCAAGACGCGCGAGGCCAGCGCCATGCTGACCCTGGTGGACAACCGCTCGGGCGTGCAGGTGGCGGCCTCCGAGGGCAGCGCTTCCAAGAGCGACTTCGCGGGCTTCGGCGGCATCTTCGGCGGCTCGGCCGGCGGCGGCCTGGGCGGCTACCAGAACACGGCGCAGGGCAAGGTCATCACGGCCGCGTTCATGGACGCCTACAACCAGATGGTCGTGGCGCTGCGCAGCTACAAGGCGCAGTCGGTCCAGGGCCAGGGCCTCGGCGGCGGCGGCCGCCTGGGCGTGGACGGCGGCACGGCCCCGTCGCAGACCAAGGCGGGCGCGGCCATGTCCGTGCGCGAGGCGCAGGAGCGCCTGAACGCCCTGGGCTACAACGTGGGCACGCCCGACGGTGCCGCCGGCCCCAAGACGGCCCGCGCGCTGCGTGAGTTCCAGCAGCAGCAGGGCCTGCCCGTGACGGGCCGCCTGGATGCGGCCACGTCCGGGGCGCTGTCGCGCTGAGCGGGCGCTGCCCCGATGACCAACGCGGCCTATGGGCCGCGTTTTTCATGGCCAAATCGGGCTTTCGCGCTTATCCAGCAAGCGCGAGCAGCTATCAAATCGGTAGTTTCAGGGTAATCCCAGGAACCGTCCCGGCGCCATTCCCACCGCGCGGCGCACCATGGCGCTGAAGGCACTGGGGCTGTTGTAGCCCAGCTCGGCCGCGATCTGGTTGATGGGCCGGCGGCCCGCGGCCAGGGCCACGGCCTTGGCCAGGATGACCTGCTGGCGCCACTGCGTGAAGGTGCTGGACAGCTCCTGGCGGAACAGGCGCGCCACGGTGCGCGGGCTGGCGCCGGTGTCGTGCGCCCAGTCGGCCAGCGTCTCGTGGCGCGTGGGATCGGCCAGCACGGCCTCGCACAGGTGGCGCAGGCGCTTGTCGCGCGGGAGTTGGACGCCCAGGCTCACGCTGCTGGCGCGGCGCAGCTCGCCCCGGATCAGCGCGCTCAGGTGGCGCTCGCGGCGCAATGCCTCGGGGGGCAGGGGCGGGGCGTCGTCGGGCGTGGCGGGCATCTCGCGCACCAGGGCGCGCAGCAGGTCGGAGACTTCGAGCACGCGGCACTGGCGCCACGGGTCCTGCTGCGCGCGCGGCACGCCGGGGCCGGCGCTGCCGGGCGGCTGGTGGAAGTAGAGGGTGCGCAGGTCGGCGTCTTCCACCATGGTCACGGCATGCTCCACGCCGGGCGGGATCCACAGCGCGCGCGAGGGTGGCACGATGTAGGCGCCGTGCGGCACCGTCAGGCGCAGCACGCCGGTGGTGGAGATGGCCACTTGCGCCCAGGGGTGGCTGTGCGGGCGCACCTGCGTGTCGGCGGTCAGCTCACGGTGCTTGGCGCGCACCGGACGCTCGCGGCTGGGCACGAACAGGTGGGGCGTGAGCGACTCCACGTAGGAGAGCGTGCGCGCAAGGCGCACGGGGGCGGCAGGGGCGGCGGCGGGCGTGCTTGGCATGGTTGCGACAGTAATTGGCTGCCTATCGTATATCGGCCGCGCGCGCCTTGCCTAAGATCACGCCCCATGGACCACACCTCCCCATCGCTGCGCCAGGACGCGCGCACCATCGGCCTGATCGGGCTGGCCCACGGCTCGTCGCACTTCTTCCACATGCTGCTGCCGCCGCTGTTCCCATTCCTGATCGCGGAGTTCGGCTTCAGCTATTCGGAACTGGGGCTGCTGGTGTCGGTGTTCTTCGTGGTTTCGGGCGTGGGGCAGGCGTTGGCGGGCTTCCTGGTGGACCGCGTGGGCGCGCGGCCGGTGCTGTTCTGCGCGCTGTCGTGCTTCGCGCTGGCGGGGCTGACGGCGGGCTCGTCGAGCGGCTACGCGGGGCTGCTCGTGGCCTCGGTGCTGGCGGGGCTGGGCAATGCGCCGTTCCACCCGGTGGACTTCACCATCCTCAACAAGCGCGTGTCGCCCCAGCGCCTGGGCCACGGCTTCTCGGTGCACGGCATCTCGGGCAACCTGGGCTGGGCCACGGCGCCGGTGTTCATGGCCGGCATCGCCACGGCCACGGGATCGTGGCGCATGGCCTGCCTGTGCGGCGGCGCGCTGGCGCTGGTGGTGCTGGCCGTCATGGTCTGGAACCGCGATGCGCTGGACGACCGGCAGGGCTCGTGGGGCGGGCAGTCCGCCAAGGGCGCGGCGGCGGCCGTGCCGCAGGAGCATCCGCTCGCCTTCCTCAAGCTGCCGGCCGTGTGGCTGTGTTTCTCGTTCTTCTTCTGGAGCACCAGCTCGCTCAGCGCCATCCAGAGCTTCGCCAGCCCGGCGCTGCAGCGGCTCTACGGCATGCCGCTGTCCGTCACGGCCATGGTGGTCACGGGCTACATGCTGTGCGGCGCCGTGGGCATGGTGATCGGTGGCTTCCTGGTGGCGCGCGTGGCGCGGCTGGAGAAGACCATCAGCGCCTGCCTGCTGGCATCGGCCGCGCTGCTGGCGCTGGTGGGCCTTGGCGTGCTGCCGGGCCCGGCGGCGCTGGTGGTGGCGGCGCTGGCGGGCATGGGCATCGGCATCGCCGGCCCGTCGCGCGACATGCTCATCAAGCGCGCCGCGCCGCCGGGCGCCACGGGTCGGGTGTACGGCACGGTGTATTCGGGGCTGGACCTGGGCTTCAGCCTGGCCGCGCCGGTGTTCGGCGCCATGCTGGACCGGGGCATGGTCAGCGGCATCTTCTATGGATCGGCGATGGCGCTGGTGCTGGGCGTGGTGTCGGCCGGCTTCGTGGGTGCGGGCGTGGCGGCGCGTTCGCGCCCGGCGGCCGTGGCGGCGTGAAGCCACGCGCTTCTGAAAGGATCGCTGGAGGCGCTTGATGGGCGGGCGTACAAAGCGATTCTCATGCTCTATCGCGCTGCTGCTGGCCTGCGCAGCGGCGCAGGCACAGCCGCGCACCAACGCCTTCGATGACCCGTTCGTTCAGGCCACGTCCGCCATGGCGGGCTGCCCCGTGCCCGAGGGACCGCTCTACACCGCCGAGGAGGTGCGCGCGCTGGCGCACATCCGCGCGCAGCACGGCGGCAGCTGCTACCGCTCCGGCCGCTGCCGGCTGCCCAACTCGTACCAGTACGACGCCGAGATCGTTCCGCGCGTGCGCCAGTTCATCCGCGAGGACGGGCGCTTCGGCGAGACCAGCGTGTGGGTGCTGGGACAGCGGCGCATCGTCACGCTGATGGGCTGCGTGCGCTCCGTGGAGCAGGGCCGCGCGCTGGAGCAGGCGGTGGGGCTGGTGGACGACGTGATGGGCGTGGTCAACCTGCTGCACGTGCCGGGCGATGCGGCGGCGCCGGTGAGTTACCCGCTGGCGCAGCCCGGTAATTGAGGCGAATCGGGCCGTAGCGCGCCTGCATCAAGCGCAGGCAGCTATGAAATGCATAGCGCGATCAGAGCGCGAAGATCTTACCCGGGTTCAGGATGTTCTGCGGGTCCAGCGCGCGCTTGATGGCACGCATCATCTCCACGGCGCCTTCGCCCGCCTCGTCCACGAGGAAGCCCATCTTGTGCACGCCAACGCCGTGTTCGCCCGTGCAGGTGCCGCCCAGGCGCAGCGCGCGCGCCACCAGTTGGTGGTTGAGCCGCTCGGCCGTTTCGCGCTCCTCGGGAACCGCCGGGTCCAGCAGGTAGCCGAAGTGGAAGTTGCCGTCGCCCACGTGGCCGACGAGGAAATAGGGGATGCCGCTGGCGTCGGCCTCGGCCACCGAGTCCAGCAGGCAGTCGGCCAGGCGGCTGATGGGCACGCAGGTGTCGGTGCTGATGGCCTTGCAGCCGGGGCGGCTCTGCACGGCGGCGAAGTAGGCGTTGTGCCGCGCCGTCCACAGGCGGGTGCGCTCCTCGGGTGTGGTGGCCCATTCGAAGGCGTTGCCGCCGAATTCCTGCGCGATGGCCTGCACCGTTTCGGCCTGCTCCTGCACGCCGGCGGGCGAGCCGTGGAATTCCATGAGCAGCAGGGGCTCCTCGCGCAGGGCGAGCTTGCTGTGGGCGTTGACCACGCGCACCGAGTTCACGTCGATCAGCTCCACGCGCGCGATCGGCACGCCCAGCTGGATGGTCTGGATCACGGTGCGCACGGCGGCCTCGATGCTCGGGAACGAGCAGATCGCCGCGCTCACCGCCTCGGGCAGCGGGTACAGGCGCACGGTGACTTCGGTGAACAGGCCCAGCGTGCCCTCGCTGCCCACCATCAGGCGCGTGAGGTCGTAGCCCGCGCTGCTCTTCTTGGCGCGCGTGCCGGTGCGGATCACCTCGCCGCTGGCTGTGACCACCTCCAGTGCCAGCACGTTCTCGCGCATGGTGCCGTAGCGCACGGCATTGGTGCCGCTGGCGCGCGTCGCGGCCATGCCGCCGATGCTGGCGTCCGCGCCGGGGTCGATGGGGAAGAACAGGCCCGTGTGCTTCACCGCCTCGTTGAGCTGCTTGCGCGTGATGCCGGGCTGCACGGTGACGGTGAGGTCGTCGGCGTCGATGGCGAGCACGCGGTTCATGCGGCCCACATCGATGCTGATGCCGCCCTGCACGGCGAGCAGATGCCCCTCCAGCGACGAGCCCGCGCCGTAGGGGATCACCGGCACCGCATGTTGCGCGGCCAGGCGCACGGCGTCCTGCACATCCTGCGTGCTCTCGGCGAAGACCACGGCGGAAGGCGGCGGCGCCTGCAGGGAGCCCTCGTCGCGGCCGTGCTGCTCGCGCACCGCCTGGGTGGTGGAATATTGCGCGCCGAAGCGGGCGGCCAGCGCATCCAGCAGGGCTTGTGGCACGGGGCGTGGCTGCAGGTGGACGGTGTGGGGCGGGGCGTTCATGAGACTCTCCAGGGCGGGATGGGCATTCTAGAGAAGCCGGGGCAAAAAAAGGCCCGCCCGCGATCCACTGGGGACCGGTAGGGCGGGCTGGGTGGGAAAACGGGGGCTTACTTCTTTTGGTAGAGCTTGCTGTTCACGAACTCAGCGTACGAAATCGTGCCATCTTTGTCCGTGTCGTATTGGTCGAAGCCTTCCCTGAGCGAAGACAGCCATTGGGTCTCGTCGCGCGTCAGTTTGCCATCCTTGTCCTTGTCAGCGGTTTCGAAGGCCGGGTGCTTTTTGGTCGAAGTGCTGCTGGTCTTGGCCGCTGCCGGACTGGCCGCCTTCACCGGTGCATTCGGCCGCGTGGTCGTGGGAGCGGTCTGTGCCTGGGCGAGCCCGCCCCCTACGGTGATCGCGGCGAACAGCATCACGCTGCGGGCATCGAAGGAAGAGAGAGGGCGCTGTTTGGCTTGAGGCATCGATCAGGTCTCCGTCGAGAGTGGAACAGGACTTCATTGCACCGCAGCAAGCGGCCCCGGGCCAGCACTTTTGCCCGCTGTTGCCCCTCTCCACAATTGCCCGGCGGATGTAACGCACAATCCCCGCGCGGCTCCCGAATGAGGAGCCATTGAGGAGAAAACACCCCATGGGCAACCGACTGACACAAATCGCCACCCGCACCGGCGACGACGGCACCACCGGCCTGGGCGACAACACGCGCGTGTCCAAGGCCAGCGGCCGGCCCCATGCCATGGGCGACGTGGACGAGCTCAACTCCCACATCGGCTTGCTGCTGTGCGAGCCGCTGCCGCAGGACGTGCGCGAGCTGCTCGTCGACGTGCAGCACCAGCTCTTCAACCTGGGCGGCGAGCTGTCCATCCCCGGTTTCGAACTGCTCAAGGACGACGCGCTGGTGCAGCTCGACCAGGCCCTGGCGCGCTACAACGCGCAGCTGCCGCGCCTGCAGGAATTCATCCTGCCCGCCGGCACGCGCGCCGCGGCGCAGGCCCACGTGTGCCGCACGGTCGCGCGCCGCGCGGAGCGCGCCGTGGTGGCGCTGCAGCAGCAGGAAAGCATGCGGCCCGCGCCGCGCCAATACCTCAACCGCCTGTCGGACCTGCTGTTCGTGCTCGCGCGCGTACTCAACCGCATGGACGGCGGCGACGACGTGTACTGGAAGAGCGAGCGCCTGGCACGGCAGGATGCTACTGAATAGATAGCTGCTGGCGCTTTCTGAGTAAGCGCTGGAGGCTCATTTCTCCACAGGAGATGGCAGGATGCCCTGCCGCAGGGACTGCTGCACCCGCACTCGCACCAGGTGCGACACCTCCAGCGCCGCGGCGGACGCCACGCGGTCGCGGCGGCGGCAGATGGCGATACGGCGCAGCGGCACCGGGCTGCTCAGCCGGCATGTGGCCAGCCCGTCCAGGTTCACCTCCATCAGCGCCGTGAGCGGCATGATGGCCGCGCCCATGCCGGCGCGGACCATGCCCACGGCCGTGTGCAGGCTGGCCACCTCGTGGGCGGGCTTGTCGGGCAGGCCGCTTTCGAGCAGCGCCTCGGCGATCGTGCGGCGGGTGCTGGAGTGGTGCGACATGAGGATGAGCGGCACACGCGCCAGCTTCTTCCAGGTCTGCCGCGCCTTGCCCGCCAGCGGGTGGCCGGCGGGCACCAGCGCCACCAGCTCCTCGGTGAACAGCCCCTCGAACACCAGCTCCCGCGACGCAGGCACCTGGGCGCAGACCGCCAGTTCCACCTGGCCTTGCAGCACCATCTCCAGCAGGTCGGGGTTCTGCGCCTCGTGCAGGCTCACGCTCACGCCGGGGTGCAGCCGCCGCAGGTCGCCCAGCGCCTGCGCCACGTAGCCGCTGGCGAGCGACGGCAGCGCGCCCACCGACGCGTGCCCCTTCTCCAGCCGGCTGATCGCCTGCGCGTCCAGGCACGCCTCCTCGATGGCCATGAGCCCGCTGCGCATCTTGAGCAGCAGCGAATGGCCGGCCTCGGTCAGCACCACCTTGCGCGTGGTGCGGTCGAACAGCCGCACGTCCAGCGCCGCCTCCATCTCGCGGATCAACTGCGAGAACGCCGACTGCGTGACGTGGAGCTTCTGCGCCCCGCGCGAGAACGACAGGGTGTCGGCCACCGCCAGAAAGCCCTCGATCTGCCGCAACGTGACTTTCATTGATTAGATGAACCGAACAATTGATAAAGGAAAAACCATTGTACTAATGAGTGCCACGGCCAATACTGGACGCAAAGACCCCAGGAGACATGCCGTGAAACACCTCAAGAGACGCACCGCGCTGGCGGCGGTGCTGTGCGCCCTGCAGCCCTGGCAGGCCGCGCAGGCGCAGGCCGGCTGGAAGCCCGAGCACCCCATCCGGCTCATCGTGCCGTTCGCGCCGGGCGCGGCCACCGACATCAGCGCGCGCACCATCTCCGACCACCTCGCGGCCACGCTGGGCCAGCCCGTGGTCATCGACAACCAGGGCGCGGCCAGCGGCACGGTGGGCACGGCGGCGGCCGCGCGCGCCGCGCCCGACGGCTATACGTGGGTGCTGGCGCACGACCCGCCGTTCACCATCCTGCCGCACGTGCGCAGGCTCGCCTACGACCCCCTCAAGGACTTCGAGCCCGTGGCGCTGATCGCCACCATCCCCATGGTGCTGGTGGTGCGGCCGGGCCTGCCCGTGAACAGCATCCAGGAGCTGATCGACGCGGCCCGCGCGCGCCCGGGGCAGTTGACCATCGCCTCGTCGGGCACGGGCGCCACGTCGCACCTGGCGGCCGAGCTGTTCAAGTACGAGACCCGCACCGACCTCCTGCACGTGCCCTACAAGGGCCAGGCCCAGGGCGTGACGGACGTGCTGGGCGGGCAGGTGGACATGATCTTCAGCTCCTTCGGGCCGGTGGTGCAGCACATCCGCAGCGGCCGGCTCAAGGCGCTGGGCATCTCGGTGCCCAAGCGCTACGCCAGCCTGCCGGAGGTGCCGACCATCGCCGAATCGGGCGTGCCTGGCTTCGACTTCAGCGTGTGGACCGGCATCGCCGTGCCGGCCGGCACGCCGCAGGCCGCGCGCGGCGCCATCGCCGCCGCCGTGGCCCAGGCGCTGCAGGTGCCCGAGGTGCGCGCGCGCTTCGATGGGCTGGGCTTCGTGCCCGGCGACGGTGATCCGCAGGCGCTGCGCCGCAAGATCGAGGGCGACTACGCGAAGTGGAAGCGGGTCATCCAGGCCGCGCGCATCCAGATCGAGTGAGCGCAGCCATGAAGCACCAGACATTCGCGCAGATCCGCCTGCATGAAACCTTCGTCAGCTACGGCCGCACGGTGACGGAGACGGACATCGTGCAGTTCACCTGTCTCGCGGGCCTGAAGCTGCCCATCTTCATCGACGCGGCGTACTGCCGCGAGCACAGCCCGTTCGGGCAGCGCATCGTGCCCGGCCTGCTGATCCAGGCGTTCGCGGCCGGGATGATGGAAGAGCTGATCGGGCCCTGCACCATCGCCGCGCTGGGCTTCGGCGAGTCGCGCTTCCTGCGGCCCGCGCTCATCGGCGACACCCTGCGCACCCATTCCCGCGTGGCCTCCAAGCGGCTGACCTCCAAGCCGGGGCGCGGCGTGATCGACATCGCCATTCGCGTGGCCAACCAGCGCCAGGAAACCGTCATGGAAGGCTCCTACCGGCTCCTGATGCGCACCGACGACGCCGGGGAGGGCGCCGCATGACCGATACCTTCATTCTTTACGAGCAGGACGGGGGCGTCGTCACGCTGACGATGAACCGCCCCGCTGCGCTCAACGCGCTCACGGGCGCGGCCGAGACGCAGGGCATCGTGGAGGCGTGCGAGCGCATCAACGCCGACGACAGCGTGCGCTGCGCCATCCTGACCGGCGCGGGCAATGCCTTCTGCGCCGGCGGCGACGTCAAGGATCTGAGTGCCAAACAGGGCCTGGGCGAAGGCAGCGCCCACGCCATCCAGAACCGCTACCGCGAGAGCGTGCAGCGCATGGCGCTGGCGCTGTACCGCCTGCAGGTGCCCGTCATCGCGGCCGTCAACGGCCCGGCCTACGGCGCGGGCTGCGATATCGCCACCCTGTGCGACATCCGCATCGCCTCCACCCGGGCGACCTTCGCCGAGAGCTTCGTGAAGCTGGGGCTGGTGGCGGGCGACGGCGGCTCCTGGCTGCTGCCGCGCGCCGTCGGCATGTCCCGCGCGGCGGAGATGACCTTCACCGCCGAGCCCATCGACGCGGCCACCGCGTGCGAGTGGGGCCTGGTCTCGCGCGTGGTCGATCCTGAACGGTTGATGGACGAGAGCCGCGCCCTGGCCCGCCGCATCGCCGCGCACCCCGGCACCGCCCTGCGCATGGCCAAGCGGCTGCTGCGCGAGGGCCAGCGCACGGGCCTGGAAACCCTGCTGGAGATGACGGCGGCCTACCAGGCCATCGCCCACCACACGCCCGAGCACGACGCCGCCATGCAGCGGCTTTTCGAAAGGAAACCATGATGCAGCGACGCACCCTTTTGACCGCCGCGGCCGCCACCGCCGCCTGCGCGGCCGTGCCCCAGGCCCTGGCGCAGAACTGGCCCGAGCGGCCGATCCGCCTCGTCATCCCCTTCGGCGCCGGCGCCGCGAGCGACATGGTGGCGCGCCGCCTGGGCGAGCGCCTGCAGGCCGCGCTGGGCCAGCCCGTGGTGGTCGAGAACAAGGCCGGCGCATCGGGCCAGATCGCGGCCGACCTGGTGGCCAAGGCGCCGCCGGACGGCTACACCCTGTTCCTCACCTCCAACACCACGCACTCGGCCAACCCCTTCCTGTTCAAGAAGCTCGGCTACGACCCGGTGAAGGACTTCACGCCCGTCGCGCGCGTCTGCGCCTTTCCCTTCGTGCTGGTGGTCGAATCGCGCCTGCCCGTGGCCAGCGTGCAGGAGCTGGTCGCCTATGCGCGCAAGGCCGGCAACACCAGCTACGGCTATGGCAACAGCACGGGGCAGGTGGCGGGCGCGGCCTTCGCCCGGCTGATGCGCATGGACTCCGTCGCCGTGCCCTACAAGAGCGTGCCCCAGGTCGTCACGGACTTGCTGGGCAACCAGGTGCAGTTCGCCTTCGTGGACATCGCCAACGCCCTGCCGCACATGCAGGCCGGCCGGCTCAAGGCGCTGGCGGTGTCCAGCGCGGCGCGCAGCGCCTTGCTGCCCCAGTTGCCCACCATCACCGAGGAGACGGGCCTGCAGGGCTTCGACCTCACGGCCTGGGGCGCCGTCTTCGGCCCGGCCGGCATGCCCCGGGCCATCGTGGAGCGCCTGAGCGCCGAACTGGCCCGCATCACCACCGACCCCGACTTCCGCGAGCGGCTGCGCCAGGCGGGCGTCGAGGCGCAGACCAGCACGGCCGGCGAGCTGCGCGCGTTCGTGGACCAGCAGCTCGTCGTCTGGGGAACGAAGGTCAAGGATGCAGGTATCCAGCCCGAATGAGTGCGGCCCGGGGCCGCTGGCGGGCCGCCGCCTGATCGACTTCAGCCAGGGCGTGGCCGGCCCGTCGTGCGCCATGCTGCTGGCCGACCTGGGCGCGGACGTGATCAAGGTCGAGCCGCCCGAGGGCGACTGGGCGCGCGGCGTGGGCCACCAAGTAGCGCCCGGCGAAAGCAGCGCGCACCTGAGCCTCAACCGCAACAAGCGCAGCATCTGCCTGGACCTGAAGCACCCCGAGGGCCGCGCCGTCGCCGCGCGGCTCGCGGCGCGCAGCGACATCGTGGTGCAGAACTTCCGCCCCGGCGTGATGGAAAGGTTCGGCCTGGGCTACGACGCGCTGGCCGCGGCCAACCCGCGGCTCGTCTACGCCAGCATCCACGGCTTCGGCGAAGACGGCCCGCTGGCCGGCGCGCCCGCCACCGACTCGACCATGCAGGCCTTCGGCGGCCTCATGAGCATCAACGGCGATGGCGACGGCCCGCCGCTGCGCATGGGCAACATGGTCTCGGACATGCTGGCCGGCAGCTACCTGTGCCAGGGCGTGCTGGCCGCGCTGCTGGCCCTGGCCGGCACGGGGCGCGGGCAGCGCGTGAACGTCAGCCTGCTCGATGCGCTGGTGGCCTTCCAGGCGCCGCCGGTCACGGAATACGCGCTCACGGGCATCGTCCCGCCGCGCAGCGGCCGCCAGCACCCGATGATCGTGCCCTCGGGCACCTACGAGGTGAAGGATGGCTACGTCACCCTCGTGGCCACCCAGCCGCTGTGGCGCAAGTTCTGCGCCGCGATCGGCCAGGAGGCGCTGGCCGACGACCCGCGCTTCGCCACCGCGCCGGCGCGCCTCGCGCACCGTGCGCAATTGCAGGACGTCATCGTCCCGTTCTTCGCGCAGCGCACCCAGGCCGAGGTGCTGGAACTGTCGCGGCAGTACGACCTGGTGTGCGCGCCCATCAACGACTACGCGGCACTGCTGGCGCACGGGCAGGTGGCCGCCAACGCGCTGGTGGGCCGGTGGGAGCATGCGGTGCTGGGCACTGTGCCGGGCATCCGCAACCCGGTGCGCTACGGCGGCATCGAGGCCCCGTGGCGGCCGCCGCCGATGCGGGGCGAGCACACGCGGCAGATCCTGTCCGCTGAACTGGGCATGGCGGGCCCCGAGATCGACGCGCTGGCGGCCTGCGCCGCCGTCATCGAAGGAAATCGATGCTCCTGAATGCGTAGCTGCTCGCGCTTGCTGGATAAGCGCTGCAGCCCGTTTTGGCTTGAAACTGGCGCAACCCATGCCAGCAGACGCCGCGCAAGGGCCTGAGCCGGCCGCGCCGCCCCGCCGCGCTGGCGTCGTCCCCTTCCCGGCGAAACCGAGAGAAGGGGCTGAGGGCCGCGGCTCCGAGCCTGCCTGCGCAGGCTTGGACGTGCCCGAAGGGCTGCCGTCTCTGGCGGCTGCATGGAGCGGCGCAGCCGCTCAGGGGGATGTTCCCTACCTCGGCGCCAGCATCGCCATGGTGATGCGCGACACGCAGGTCGGCTCGCCCGCGTCGTTCACCATGTCGATCTGCCACACCTGCGTGGTCTTGCCGATGTGCACGGGCCGCGCCGTGCCCGTGACCCAGCCGGTTTTCACCGCGCGCAGGTGGTTGGCATTGATGTCCAGGCCCACGGCCATCCAGCCTTCGGGCGACGCGTGGTAGGCGCCCACCGAGCCCAGCGTCTCGGCCAGCACCACGCTCACGCCGCCGTGCAGCAGGCCGAAGGGCTGGCGCGTGCGCTCGTCCACGGGCACGCGGGCACGCAGGAAATCGTCGCCGACTTCGGTGAACTCGATGCCCAGGTGGCTCACGGCGGTGCGGGCGCCGTTCTGGTTGACCTGGGTCAGGGTGATGGGCTTTTTCCAGAGGGACATGGCAGGGCGGTAGAGGACGGAGGAAGGGCGCTGGCGCGAATGGGGAGGTGCGTGGCGCGAAATGCAACCCTGCTGCGCCCCCGATCGCGCCCAGAATCGCGCGTTTTGCTCGCTTGAGCTTATCCGTTTCCCGTCGGAAGCGCCGGCGCCCAGCGCCGGGCACCGCGAGCGGCCGGGAAGATCGTTGGCCTTCCGTGATTCCAGACACCATGCAACGCCGTCAATTCGTACTCCGTGCCGCCGCCACCGTGGCCGCGCCCGCCTTCGTGCGCCCCGCGCACGCGCAGGACGTGCCGGGCCTGTCGGCCAAGGCCATCGCCATCGGCTGCTCCGCGGCCATGAGCGGCCCGCTGGCGGGCTTCGGCAGCGACATCCAGCAGGGCGCCGGCGCGGCCTTCGCGCACGCCAACGCGCGCGGCGGCGTGCACGGGCGCAGCGTGCAGCTGCAGATGGTGGACGACGCCTACGAGCCCGAGCGCACGCTGGCCAACGTCCAGCAGATCATCGGGCAGGGCAGCGCGTTCGCGCTGCTGTCGTGCGTGGGCACGCCCAACAACACCGCCATCCTGCCGCTCATCGAGGAGGCGGGCCTGCCCCACATCGCCCCGATCACCGGCGCCGCATCGCTGCGCAAGAACGCGCGCAACGTGTTCCACGTGCGCGCGAGCTATACCGACGAGGTGCAGCGCCTCGTGCAGCGCCTGGCGGGCATGGGCCTCAAGGGCATCGGCATCGTGCACCAGGACAACGGCTACGGCCGCGAACTGCTGGAGGTGGCGGCGGCAGTGCTCGCCGCGCTGAACATGAAGCCCGCCGTGCAGGCCGCCGTGGCCACCGACGGCAAGAACCTGCCGCAGGTGCTGCAGGCCGTGGCGGCCGCGCGCCCCTCGGCCGTGCTGCTGGCCACGGCGGGCACGGTGTCGGTGGCGCTGGTGCGCGGCCTCAGGAAGCAGTCGCCCGGCGTGCTCATGGCTGGTTTGAGCGTGACCTTGCCCAGCGCCAGCCTGTCCAGCCTGGGCGAGGACGGCAGCGGCCTGGCGCTCACCATGATCGTGCCCGACCCGCACCGCGCCAAGCTGCAGCTGGTGCGCGACTACCAGGCCGCCATGCGCGCGCAGGGCAAGGGCGATTTCTCCCAGGGCAGCCTGGAGGCCTACGTGAACGCGCGCGTGCTGCTCGAAGGCCTGGAGCGCGCGGGCAAGGACCCCACGCAGGCCCGGCTGCGCGCGGCGCTGTCGTCCATCCGCAACCTGGACCTGGGCGGCTTCACGGTGGACTACAGCGGCCAGATGCCCTACGTGGGCTCGCGCTACATCGACCTGGGCGTGCTCGGCGGCACGGGCCGCTTCATCGGCTGACCGCCGGCGCGGCCCTCAGGGCCGCATGCTGCCGGTGCGCAGGCAGCGATCGTGCCAGGACAGGGCCTCGCCCAGCAGGTGCGGCGTGTGCTGCGCGCCCTGGCGCCGCGCGCGGTCGAAGTAGTCCTGCAGCAGCGGGCGGTAGTCGGGGTGGGCGCAGCGGTCGATGACGACCTGCGCGCGCTGGCGCGGCGAGAGGCCGCGCAGGTCGGCCAGGCCCTGCTCGGTGACGATGATCTGCGTGTCGTGCTCGGTGTGGTCCACGTGCGAGACCATGGGCACGATGCAGCTCACCGTGCCACCCTTGGCCACCGAGGGCGTGACGAAGAACGAGAGGTAGCCGTTGCGCGCGTAGTCGCCCGAGCCGCCGATGCCGTTCATCATCCCCGTGCCCATGATGTGGGTGGAGTTGATGTTGCCGTAGATGTCGGCCTCGATCATCGCGTTCATCGCGATCACGCCCAGGCGGCGCACCAGCTCGGGGTGGTTGCTGATCTCCTGCGGTCGCAGCACGATGCGGTCGCGGTAGAAATCGATGCGGTCGTTGAATTCCTTCTGCGCCTCGCCGCTCAAGGAAATGGCGGTGGCCGAGGCGGCGGTCATCTTGCCGCGCTTGATGAGCTCCAGCATGCCGTCCTGCAGCACCTCGGTAAAGCCCAGCAGGTGGTCGAAGGGGCCGTCCAGCAGCCCGGCCAGCACGGCATTGGCCACGTTGCCCACGCCCGACTGCAGCGGCAGCATGTTCTGCGGAAGGCGGTCCATCTTCACCTCGTGCGCGAGGAAGTCGATGATGTGCGCCGCGATCTGGTTGGACACCGCGTCCGGCGGGGCGAAGGCCGTGTTGCGGTCGCCCTGGCAGGTCTCCACCACGGCGATCACCTTGGCCGGATCGACGTGCAGGTAGGGCTCTCCGATGCGCTCGGTGGCCTGCGTCAGGTGGATGGGCTGGCGGCGCGGCGGGATGGCCGTGCCGTAGTAGATGTCGTGCATGCCCTCCATCGCGAGGGGCGGCAGCGCATTCACCTCCAGGATCACCTGGTCGGCGATCTCCAGCCAGGTCTTGTTGTTGCCCACGGCCGTGGAGGGGATCAGCCGCCCGTCGGGCAGGATGCCCAGCACCTCCACCACCGCCACCTGCATGCGGCCCAGGAAGCCGAACCACGCGTGCTGCGCCACGTGCGAGAGGTGGATGTCCACGTAGTCGATCTCACCCGCGTTGATGCGCTGGCGGCACAGCGGGTCGGACTGGAAGGGCAGGCGCCGGCCCAGGCCGTTCACCTGGGCCAGCACGCCGTCGAGCTCCGGCGCGGTGGAGGCGCCCGTCCACAGGTCGATCTGGAACGGACGGCCCGCCGCGTGCTCGGCCTGGATGCGCGCGGCCAGTGCCTGCGGCACCTGCTTGGGATAGCCCGCGCCGGTGAAGCCGCTCATGCCGACGGTGGCGCCGGCCGGGATCAGCGCGGCGGCCTCGGCCGCGCTCATGATCTTGCGGCGCAGCGCGGGGTTCTGGATGCGGGGGGCGGACGAAGAGGACACACGGACTCCAGGCGGAAAGACGCCCGATCTTAATGGGTGTAACAAGGGTTAACCCTGAGTCGGGTCGGCGCTACGATCGCCGCCACCATGCCCTTCACGCCGCGCTGCCCTTCCTGCCGCCAACCCACGGACATCCGCCGCTTCGCCGCGAACGGCGGAGGCACGCTGGAACTGGACCTGTGCTTCGCCTGCCAGGGCATGTGGTTCGACCCGCAGGAGAACACGCGCCTGGCCCCCGCGGCCGTGCTGGAGCTGTTCGAGCTGCTGCACGACCATGGCGGCGACGCGCACCACCCGCTGTCCGAGCGCCTGCAGTGCCCGCGCTGCAGCAAGGCGCTGGTCAAGGGCTACGACGTGGCCCAGGGCGGGCGCTACGTCACCTACCGTTGCGCTGCGCGGCACGGGCGCTTTTCGACTTTCGGCTCGTTCATGGTGGAAAAGGGCTTCGTGCGCCACCTCTCGAAGGTGGAGATCGAGGCCCTGGCCGAGCGCGTGGGCACCATCGCCTGCACGAGCTGCGGAGGCACGGTGGACATCCGCAACGACCACGCCTGCCCTTACTGCCGCTCGGCCCTCTCGCTGCTCGACCCGCAGGCCGTGGACAAGGCCCTCGCGCGCCATGGCCGCGCGGCGCAGCGCACCGCCCCGGCCGACGAGCGCTCGCCCGATGCGCTGGCCGACGCGCTCGTCGCGCTGGAGCGCAACCGCACGCGCGAGGAGCGCGCGCGCCAGCGCGAGCGGCTGGAGGGGCGCGGCGACGAGCAGTTCGACCTGCTCACCGCAGGCATCGAACTGGTCTGGTCGCTGCTGCGGCGTTATTGACTGCGCCCGCGGTCGAGCAGCGCGTAGAGCAGGATCGCGCCGAAGGTCGCGGTGCCGATGCCGCCCAGCGCGAAGTCGCCGAACTTCAGCGTGAACTCGCCCGTGCCCAGGATCACGGTGATGGCCGCCACGATGAGGTTCTTGTTCTGCGAGAAGTCCACGCGGTTGTCCACCCAGATCTTGGCGCCCGCGATGGCGATCAGGCCGAACACCACGATCGACACGCCGCCCATCACCGGCAGCGGGATCGCCTGGATCAGCGCGCCGAACTTCGGCGAGAAGCCCAGCAGCACCGCCAGCACGGCGGCCACGAGGAACACGGCGGTCGAATAGATGCGCGTGGCGGCCATCACGCCGATGTTCTCGGCATAGGTGGTCACGCCCGTGCCGCCGGCGGCGCCGCTGACCATCGTCGCCACGCCGTCGCCGATGAAGGCGCGGCCCATGTACTGGTCGAGGTTCTTGCCCGTCATGGCCGTCACGGCCTTGATGTGGCCCAGGTTCTCGGCCACCAGGATGATGACCACGGGCACGATCAGCAGCATGGCCGGCGCGCTGAACACCGGCGCGTGGAACTGCGGCATGCCGAACCATGCCGCATTGGCGATGCCCGACACGTCCACCGGCTTGCCCAGGCCCAGGCCGTTGGTGAGCACGGCGTAGGCGATGCTCGCCACGATCAGGCCCACCAGGATCAGCAGGCGCTGCAGCATGCCGCGCGTGAACACCGCCACCAGGGCCACGCAGACGAAGGTGAGCGCCTGCATCCACGCCTCGAAGTTGTTGGCCGCCATGTTCTTGACGGGGATGGCGGCCAGGTTCAGCCCGATCACCGCCACCACCGCGCCCGTCACCACGGGCGGCATGAAGCGCTCGATCCAGCCCGTGCCGATCAGGTGCACCACCACGCCCACCAGCGTGTAGACCAGCCCGCAGGCGATGATGCCGCCCAGCGCCACGCCCACGTTGGCGTTGGGCCCCTTGCCCGCATAGGCCGTGGCCGCGATCACCACGCCGATGAACGCGAACGACGAGCCCAGGTAGCTCGGCACCTTGCCGCCGGTGATGAGGAAGAAGATCAGCGTGCCGATGCCGCTCATGAACACCGCCAGGTTGGGGTCGAACCCCATGAGGATCGGCGCCAGCACCGTGGAGCCGAACATCGCGATCACGTGCTGGATGCCCATCAGCCCCGTCTGCGGCCAGGGCAGGCGCTCGTCGGGCCCGATCACGCCGCCCGACTGCAGCACCTCTGCCGGGCGCTCGTTCCATTGAAACATCCCCATCTGCTTCCTCCGTGGTGTGAAAAGTGGAGCGATGGTAGGGGGTTTTCAGTGCGGCTGGAGATTTTGAATGAAATAGGCCTCTAGCGCTTGCTGGACAAGCGCAAACAGCTATGAAAACAGGAGTTCAAGGCCGTGTCTGCAGCGCCCGCGCGATGCGGTCGCGCCGCACCGTGGTCTTGGGCACCTTGAAGGGGAACCACATGCGCGCGTCCTCCTCCAGGCCGATGCCGTGCATGTAGTTGTAGATGGCCTTCTTCAGCCCCGCGCCCAGCGCGTCGTGGTCGGTGCCCGTGGGGTCGGTGAAGGCCACGTCGTTCTTCGCGAAGCCGCCCGGCGGCAGCGGGGCGAGGGCGATGCCGTATTCCCCGGGGTTCTGCCCCACGGGGGAATGCACGGTGCAGGCGAAACGGTGGAAGAAGCCGCTCTGGATGCAGCCGTTCTCGAAGAGCTGGCGCACGTACTCCAGCGCGTCCACCGTGTCCTGCACCGTCTGCGTGGGAAAGCCGTACATCAGGTAGGCGTGCACGAGGATGCCCGCGTCGCTGAAGGCCCGCGTCACGCGCGCCACCTGGTCGACGGAAACGCCCTTCTTCATGAGCGCGAGCAGCCGGTCGGAGGCGACCTCCAGCCCGCCCGAGATAGCGATGCAGCCCGAGTCGGCCAGCAGCTCCGCCAGATCGGGCGTGAAGGTCTTCTCGAAGCGCACGTTGCCCCACCACGAGATGCCCGTGCCGCGCGCGATGAGTTCGCTGGCCAGGGCCTTGAGCGCCTTCGGCGGCGCGGCCTCGTCGACGAAGTGGAAGCCCGTCTGCCCCGTCTCGGCCACGATGGCCTCGATGCGGTCGGCCAGCACCTGCGCGCTCGCGCCCTCGTAGCGGCCGATGTAGTCCAGCCCCACGTCGCAGAAGCTGCACTTCTTCCAGTAGCAGCCGTGGGCCACGGTGAGCTTGTTCCAGCGCCCGTCGCTCCAGAGGCGGTGCATGGGGTTGAGCATGTCCAGCAGCGACAGATAGTCGGAGAGCGGCAGCCCGTCCCAGGTGGGCGTGCCCACCTCGGCGAAGGCCACGTCGGCTTCCATCAGGTTCACGTAGCGCACTTCTCCACCCTCTTGGTCGCCCTCGCGCACGAAGGTGCGCACCAGCCGCTGGCGGCCGCGCTCGCCGCGCAGGTGCTCCAGCAGCGCGAGCAGCGGGCGCTCGCCCGCGTCCAGCGTCACGTAGTCGAAGAAGTCGAACACGCGCGGGTCGCTGAGTTCGCGCAGCTCGGTGTTCACGAAGCCGCCGCCGAGCACGGTGACGATGTGCGGATGCCGCGCCTTGATGGCCTGGGCGATGCGGAAGGCCCCGTACACCGAGCCGGGAAAGGGCACCGAGAGCAGCACCACGTCGGGCGCGTGGCGCTCGATGGCCTCGTGCGTGAGCGCGGCGAGTGCCTCGTCCACGAGAGTGGGCGCCTGGGCCAGCGCATCGGCCAGCGGGTCGAACGTGGGCTGGCTGCCCGCCAGCGATTCGGCGTAGCGCACGAACTCGAAGCGCTCGTCCACCGCATCGCGCAGCACGTCGGCCAGGTCGTTGAGGTAGAGCGTGGCCAGGTGCTTGGCCTTGTCCGCCAGGCCCAGCGCACCGAAGGCCCAGCCCAGCGGGTCGCCGCTGCCGTCGTCCTCGTACACGTCCAGTGCGGCGAAGCGCGGCCCTTCGGGCAGCCAGGCGCGGCCCGCGATGCGGTGGGCCAGCGTGCCGTCGCGTCCCTGCAGGAAGGCGATCACGGGGCCGATGGTGGCCAGATACCGCGCCTGCTGCGCGAGGAACGACTGCACGGCGGGGCTGCGCCGTTTTTCAGGCAGCGCCCGCGCGCGTTCCAGGACGCGCGCCAGCCCGCTCTGCGAGAGCAGCCGCAGCACCAGCGCGATCGCCAGGTCTTCCTGGAAGGCGGCCACGCCGCGCGAGCGCAGGAAGCCCGTGAGGTAGGCGGTGGAGGGGTAGGGCGTGTTGAGCTGCGTCATCGGCGGGATGACGGCGAGCACGCGCGCAGGTGTGGAAGGCATGGGGCGCCGATTATCGGTTTACCCTTGCCCACCATGCCTTCTTCCGTGTCCCATCCCCCGCAGCGCCCGCCCGGCGGGCCGTTCGACACGCGCACCATGCGCTACCTGCTCGCGGTGGCGGACTGGGGCAGCATGACGGCTGCGGCCGAGCACCTGGGCGTGGCGCAGCCTGCGCTGAGCCAGGCGCTGCGGCGGCTGGAGGCCGACCTGGGCGTGCGCCTGTTCGAGCGCTCGCGGCGCGGGGCGGTGCTCACCGGCGCGGGGCGGGCCGTGATCGACGACGTGCGCGCCAGCTTGGCGCTGGCGCAGTCCGCCGAGCAGCGGGCGCGCGCCATCGCGGGCGGCAAGACGGGGCGGCTGCACATCGGCTTCGTCACGCATGCGGTGTACGAGGCGCTACCCGCCGCGCTGCGGCTGCTGCACTCCGAGTTCGCGGGCACGCAGGTGGTGCTGTCGGAGATGAGCAATGCCGATCTGCTGGAGGCGCTGGGCGAAGGGCGCATCGACCTGGCGATGCTGCACACGCCCGTGGACCTGCAGGGGCGCGTGCGGCAGAAGCTGGTGCGCCGCGACCCGCTGGTGGCCGTGCTGCCGGCGGACTGCCCGGCGGATGCCGACGGCCGCGCCGCGCTGGCTGACGTGGCGCGGCTGGGGCTGGTGTGGTTCCCGCAGGCGCAGTTGCCCGCACTGCGCGCGGGCATCGCGCAGGCCTTTTCGCGCGCGGGGCTGGAAATGCGCGTGGTGCAGGAGGCCAACCGCTCGCTCACCGTGCTCTCGTGCGTGGCTGCGGGCATCGGTGCGTCGCTGCTGCCGCAGTCGGCCACGGTGCTGCGCCACCGGGGCGTGCGGTTCGCGCCGCTGCGCGATGGCGAGCGGCTGCCGCATTTCGAGCTCAGCGTGCTGTGGCAGGCGTCGGGCCGGCCGACGATCGCCAGCCAGCTGGCCGACCGGCTGTGATCAGTCCAGAGAAATGCCAGCCTGCTTGCCTAAAGCGGTCCACTGGGCGATCTCGGTGCGGCGGAACTGGTCCAGCTCCTTGGGCGTGGAGCCGATCACCTCGGCGCCGATCGACATCAGCCGGGCCTTGATCTCGCGGTCCGACAGGGCGGCGGCCACGTCCTTGCTGATCTTGTCCACCAGCGCCGCGGGCGTGCCGGCAGGGGCGAACAGGGCGTTCCATTCATAGACGTCCACGCCCGGCACGCCGGCCTCGGTGAACGTGGGCGTGTCGGGCAGCACGGGCGAGCGCCGCTGGCCCGCCACAGCCACGGGGACCAGCTTGCCGCCCTGGATGTAGGGCAGCGACGAGGCCAGGCTGGCGAAGAACACGGGCACGGTGCCGGCCATCACGTCCACCATGGCCGGGCCGCCGCCGCGGTAGGCCACGTGGGTCATCCGGGCGCCGGTCTTCATGGCGAACAGCTCGGCCGCCAGGTGTTGCGCGGAGCCGTTGCCCGACGAGGCGTAGTCCACCTTGCCGGGGTGGGCTTTCACGTGGGCGACCAGGTCCTTGGCCGTGCGCACGGGAAAGCCCGGGTTCACCACCAGCACGTTGGGCACCTTGAGCATCAGCGATACCGGGGCGAACGCCTGGAGTGTGTCGAACGGCATGCGCTTCTTGAGCGCGGGGTTCTGCGCGTGGTTGGAGGCGTCCACCATCAGCGTGTAGCCGTCCGCGGGCGCGGCCATCACGGCCTGCGCTCCGATGATGCCGCCGCCGCCCGCGCGGTTGTCGATCACCACGGGCTGGCCCCAGATCTGCGAGAGCTTGGGGCCCAGGATGCGGGCCACGGCATCCACCGTGCCGCCTGGCGGGTAGGTCACCACCAGCTTCACGGGCTTGTTGGGAAAGCCTGCCGGGGCCTGGGCGTGCACGGCCGGCGCGAGGGCCAGTGCCAGAGCGGCGAGGGCGATGGAACGTCGTTGCATGGTGTCTCCTTGTCAGATGGCGGGGGGAATGCGGAAGAGCTCGGCGGCCGTTTCGCCGAGGATGCGGCGGCGCTGCGCGGCGTCGGGCACCCAGTCGGCGAGGGCGCCCAGGCTGCGCGCGTAGTCGGCCTGGTCCTGGTGCTGCGTGTGGGGCCAGTCGCTGCCCCATACGAGGCGCTCGGGCCCGAAGGCTTCCAGCAGCGCGCGGGCGCAAGCACACGCGCTCTGGGCATCGGCCTGGGGTACGCCGCGCGCGTTGCGGTAGGCGGCGGAGAGCTTGACCCAGACGCGGCCCGACGCGGCGCGGCGCAGCAGGGCGGCGAAGCCGAGGTCGCCATCCGCCTGCGCGGCATGGGGCCGGCCGAAGTGGTCCACCACGATGCGGCAGCCGGCGGGCAGTGCGGCGTCCAGCAGCGCGGGCAGGTCTGCCGCCTCGCGGTGCAGCTCCAGGTGCCAGTCCAGCGCCTTCAGGCGGGCCAGGAAGGTCTGCCAGCCGGGCGTGCCGAGGTCCGGCAGCGGTTGGCCCACGAGGTTCAGCCGCACGCCGACCACGCCTGCGGCGTCGAGGCTGGCGAGTTCTTTCTCATCCGCCGCGGGGTCCGTCATCACCACGCCGCGCAGGCGCCCGGGATGGGCGCGCAGCGTGTCCAGCAGGAAGCGGTTGTCGTTGCCCAGGAAGCTTGGCTGCACCAGCACGCCGTGCGTGATGCCGTGGGCGTCCAGCAGGCCCAGGTATTGGGCCGGCGTGGCGTCGAATGCCGGCGCATAGCGGCGCGCCGAGGCCAGCGGCAGGCGCTGGAGGAAGACATGCGCATGGCTGTCCACCGCCACGGGCGCGGCAGCGCGGGCCGTAAGCGGGTGCGGATGCGGCGGTGTGCCTGGGTGAGCGGACATGGGGATGGGCGCCTGTGCGGAGGGGTTGGCGCGACTGTAGGCAGCCGGGCGCGCGCGCGTGAGTGGCGCGCGGGTGCCCATCCATAAGCTGCCGTTATGGCTGCGGCGCTGGCGGCGCCGTAGCCCCTCCCCGGAGGGGAATCAGGGCCGCTGTGCGTGGCCTGCCGCCGCAGGCCAGGCCGGGCGCCGCCCCGTGAGCTGGCTGACGATGGCCGCCTTCAGCGGCGGCAGCCGGCTGGCGCCCGCCAGCACGGCCTGGCGCAGCAGGCGGGGCAGGGGCCGCGCGTCCGTGTACAGCCGCACGATGGCGTTGGTGCCCTGGTAGATCGGCCAGGCGTGGCGCTGGTGCGCGCGGGCGTAGCGCTCCAGCACGCTGGCAGCGCCGATGTCCGCGCCGCGCGTATGGGCGCCGGTGAGCGCGTACGTGAGGCTCTCCACGCCCGACAGGCCCAGGTTGAAGCCGTGCGCCGTCACCGGGTGCATGCCCACGGCCGCGTCGCCCAGCAGCGCGCAGCGCGCGGCGGCGAAGCGGTGGGCGTACACGGCCACCAGCGGGTAGGCGTGGCGCTCGCCCACGAGCTGCATGGCGCCCAGGCGGTGCTGGAACTGCTCCTGCACGCGCGCGGCGAAGGCCTCGGGCGGCAGAGCCATCAGCGCCTGGGCCTCGGCCGTGCCAGCGGTGACGACGGCGGAGCACAGCGGCGCGCCGTCCGCCGGGTCGGGCGGCAGCGGCAGCACGGCCAGCGTGCGCTCGTAGCCGAAGCATTCGTGCGCCACCTCGCCGTGCGGCGCCTCGGTGCGCATGCGACAGACGATCACGGTGCGGCCGAAGTCGTTCATCGACGCGCCGATGCCCAGCTGCCGCCGCGTGGCGGAAAACCGGCTGTCGGCCGCCACCAGCAGCGGCGCGCGCAGGCGCTGGGGAACGTCCGGCGCGGCGGCATCGGCGTATTCCAGCTCGGCGTGGGTGGGGGTGACGGCCACCTGCGTCACGCGCGCGCCGGTGACGATGCGCACGCCCGGGGTGCGCGAGGCCACCTCCCAGGCGGTGCGGCGCAATGCGTGGTTGGGCACGATCCAGCCCAGGTGCTCCACCCCCGTGCCGCCCGCGTGCAGCGCCATGGCGCCGCGCTGGCCCACGGGGCCGTCGTGCACCTGGGCCTCGCGCAGCAGGCCGATCTCGTGCCCGGCCAGGCGCTGCCAGCTGCCGAGGCGCTGCAGCGTGGCGACGCTGGGGTGGGTGAGCGCGATCTCGCGCCCGTCCGGCGCCGGGGCGGTGAGCACCTCGCTGCCCTGCTGCTCCAGCACCGTGGCTTGCAGCCCCGCCTGCGCCAGCGAGGCCGCCAGCGCCAGGCCGGCCGGGCCCGCGCCCACGATGAGCACGTCGGTCTGCGAGGCGAGGCCGCGGGGCAGGGGCGGGAGGGTGTCTGAAGGCATGGCGGGGGGGGGGAGAAAGAGGGGTGGCCGGCATTGTCCGCCGGGCGGGTGCGCTCGGGGTTGCCTTGCGTCAAGCCCCGGACCGTGCCGGGGCCATGCGGGGCGCCTTCCTACGCAGGAGGCCGGGAGGCGCCGCTAGAGTGGAACGTTCCCTCACCCAAGCAAAGGACCCCAACCATGCGCGTGGACATCTACCGCCGTGCGGAGGCCGAAGGCCGGTTTTCGCACCTGGCCGTGCCCGAAGGGCGCGCCATTCCCCAGGAGGCCACCAACACCGACTGGGAGAGCGAGCGGCGCGGCGAGGAACTGGACGAAACGGCCGCGCAGTGGCCGGAGTTCGGCATCGTGGAGCCCGGCCGGCAACTGCGCGACAAGGGCTACGCGATCACCAGCCTGGACCGCCAGACCGACGACTGAGCCGCCTGCGGGCTGTCAAGCACGGGACGCTCGCAGGTGACGTGCGCGCTGCGGCGCGCTACGCTGGCCGCATGGAGACACGCACCGCACAACGCCCCCCTTACGTCCCCCAGATCCGCCTATATCAAGACTGGCTGCGCGAACGCCACGGCTTGCAGTTCGAAGGCTACGACGCGCTCTGGCGCTGGTCCGTCACCGAGCTGGACGCGTTCTGGCAAAGCATCTGGGACTATTTCGACCTGCAATCGCCCACGCCGCACACCGCGGTGCTCGCGAAGAACGCCATGCCAGGAGCGCAGTGGTTCCCCGGCGCCCAGGTGAACTACGCGCGGCAGGTGCTGCGCCATGTGGACGCCGCACACGCGGCCGGGCAGCCTGCCCTCATCGGCCGGGGCGAGAAAGGCCGCCGCAGCGAGTTGTCGTGGCCCGAGCTGCGCCGCCAGGCGGCCTCGCTCGCGCTGCACCTGCAGGCGCAGGGCATGCAGCCCGGCGACCGCGTGGCGGCCTACCTGCCGAATATCCCCGAGACCATCGTCGCCTTCCTGGCCTGCGCCAGCATCGGCGCCGTGTGGAGCGTGTGCGCCCCGGACATGGGCACGCACGCGGTGCTGGACCGCTTCCGCCAGATCGCGCCCACGGTGCTCATCGCCGTGGACGGCGTGACCTACGGCGACCGCGACCACGACCGTACCGGCGTGCTGGCCGAGCTGCGCGCGGCACTGCCCTCGGTGCGGCACGTGGTGCTGGTCCATGTCCTTGATGCTTCAAAAAATATAGCTGGCTGCGCTTGCTACACAAGCGCTACGGGCCAAAATGATGCACAAACCAAGGCTTTCGAGCCGCTGTGGCTGCCGTTCGACCACCCGCTGTGGATCGTCTACTCCAGCGGCACCACGGGCCTGCCCAAGCCCATCGTGCACGGCCATGGCGGCATGGTGCTGGGCATGCTGCAGCTCGCGGTGCTGCACAACGACATCGGCTGCAGCTACGCGCCCAACTCGTTCGGCGAGCGCTTCCACTGGTACAGCTCCACGGGCTGGATCATGTGGAACGCCCAGGTCGGCGGCCTGCTGGGTGGCACCACCTGCGTGCTCTACGACGGCAACCCCGGCGGCTCGAAGGAGCGGCCCGACTGGACCGTGCTCTGGCGCATGGCGGCCGACACCGGCGTGACCTTCTTCGGCGCGGGTGCCGCGTTCTACGGCAACTGCATGAAGACCGGCATCGCCGCGGCCGATTGCGGCGACCTGTCGGCCATCCGCGCGCTGGGCTGCACCGGATCGCCGCTGCCCGCCGAAGTGCAGCGCTGGGGCAGCGGCTTCATGGCGGCGGCCGGCGTGCCGGAGGTCTGGTGGTGCAATATCTCGGGCGGCACGGACTTTGCCGGGGCCTTCATCGGCGGCCACCGCGAGCTGCCGCAGGTGCCCGGCGAGATGCAGTGCCGCACGCTCGGCGCAGCCGTGCAGGCGTGGGGCGATGGCGGCCGCCCGGTCACCGACACCGTGGGTGAGCTGGTTTGCACCCAGCCGCTGCCGTCGATGCCGCTCTACCTCTGGGGCGACGAAGACGGCAGCCGCTACCTGTCGAGCTACTTCGACATGTATCCGCCCGGCCACGGCCGCCAGCCCGGCGGCGGCGATGGCCCGGCCGCCATGGGCGCCGTCTGGCGCCACGGCGACTGGCTCAAGGTGGGCGCGAACGGCGGCTGCGTCATCTACGGCCGCAGCGACGCCACCATCAACCGCCACGGTTTGCGCATGGGCACGAGCGAGATCTACAGCGCCGTGGAAAGCCTGCCCGAGGTGCTCGACAGCCTCGTCGTCGATCTGGAATACCTGGGCCGCGAGAGCTACATGCCGCTCTTCGTCGTGCTGCGCAGCGGCGCCACGCTGGATGACGCGCTGCGCGAGCGCATCAACGCGGCCATCCGCAGCTCCTTGAGCCCGCGCTTCGTGCCCGACGAGATCATCCAGGTCGCCGAGGTGCCGCGCACCTTGAGCGGCAAGAAGCAGGAGCTGCCCATCAAGAAGCTGCTGCTGGGCCAGCCGATTGACAAGGTGGTCAATCGGGACGCGATGGCCAACCCCGATTGCCTGTCCTGGTACGTGGAATTCGCGGCGCGGCGGCAGGCTGATGCTTCGTGAATGGGGGCTGCTTGTGCACGTCTGGCGAGCGTTTCAGAGTGTTTGTGTCGCCTCACGGCCGCTGGCGATTTCGCGCTGCCCCTGCTGCTGATGGCTGGCATGTGGATCCCATTCGCGATCGCCCATAGCAGACAGCTATAGCTATCGATTGGATCGCGACAGCATCTTCAATTGCCCCAAAACAGGTTGTCGGCGTCGAAATCCGCCTCTTCCTGCACCAGGGCCACGATGGCTTCGACGATGCGCCGGTCGTCGTCCGCGCGCCAGACGAGGTTGTAGGGTTGGCGTGGCAGTGGTGCGGCGCTCTCCAGCGGCACCAGCAAGCCGCGCTCCAGCAGCGGCTGCACGTAGCGGCGCGGCTGAAAGCTGATGCCGACACCGGCGATGGTCAGCGCGATGATCGCTGCACGGCTGTTGCACTGGATCGTCTTGCCGATGCGGATGCGGTGGGTGTTGGCCCAGCTCTCGAAAGCCACGGACAGGCCGGAGTCGTGGGGATTGTTGATGACCGGATGCGCCTCGAAATGCTCGGCCTGCAGCACGGTGCGGCGCGGCAGCCGCACGGGCGCGCTGGTCCAGATGAACTCGATGTCGGCCACGGCCCGGCCGCGCAGCTCCGGCCGATTCACCGCGCCCGCGAGGATCGCCACGTCGAGCTCGCCCCGAACCACGTCGTTCTCGATCAGGCGCGACAAACCCACCTGCGGCTCTAGCGTCAGCAGAGGGAAGTCGCGCTCCACCCGCGCCACCAGGGACGGGAACCACGTGGTCGCGGTCAGCTCGGTGATGCCGACGCGGCAAGCGCCCTGCAATTCGTCGCGGGATGGGCCCGAGTCGGCGCGGATCTCGCGCTCCAGATCGAGCATGGCCGCCGCCTTGTCCAGCAGTTTTTCCCCGGCCGCCGTGAGCATGGCGCGCCGCGCCGTGCGGTCGAACAGCTGCTGGCCGAGGTCTGACTCCAGCTCGGCGATGCGCTTGGACAGCGAGGACTGTGTCACGTGCAGGCGTTGTGCGGCGATGGCGAAGGTGCCCAGCTTCGCCGCCCAGTAGAACGCTTCCAACTGCTTCAGTGTCATGTGGGGTGGCCTCGCGCTACAGCTCCAATGGCGGGGCAGGCCCGGCCCTTCATTCGGCCACCGGCGGCGCCGCGAGCACGGCTCCTTTGGCCACGAGGCTGTCGATCTCGGCGTCCGAGTAACCCGCATCCCGCATCACGTTGATCGTATCCTGCCCCAATCGCGGCGCGTGGTGGCGCAGCCGGAACGGCTCGGCGAACTGCACAGGACTGCGCACTACTCGGTAGTCGCCTTCGGTCGGGTGCGTGGCGGGCTGGAACATCCCCACCGCCTGCAAATGCTCGTCTTGCAGGACGCCCTCCAGGTCGCGCACGGGCATGCAGGGGATGCTCACGCGGTTGCAGAAAGCCTCCCACTCGGCGTTGGTGAAGCGCGGCGCCTCTTTCTCGACCACGGCATAGAGTTCGTCGATGTGCTGCACCCGGTCTGCCAGCACGCGGAAGCGCTCGTCGTCCAGCAGTTCGGTGCGCCCGGTGAAGCGGAAGAAATCGGTCCAGTTGCTATCGGAATACGGCAGGATACACATGAAGCCGTCGCGCGTGCGGTAGGGCTTGCGAAACTTGCTCATGACGCGCTTGAAACCGATCTCCCCAAGCGGTGGCTCGAAGGTGGCGGCGTGCAGGTGCTCGACCAGCGCGAATTCCGCCGAGGTTTCCAGCATCGGCACCTCGACCGCCTGGCCGCCGCCGCCCTTGGCCTGTTGCAGCAATGCTGCGACCACCGCGTAGGCCACTGTGTGGCCGGTGATCTTGTCGCACAGCACGGTGGGTGCGAACATGGGCTGGCCGTGGACCTGGGCGAACAGCCCGGCGATGCCGGAGCCGGCCTGGATGACGTCGTCGTACGCCGCCCGGCCCGAGTACGGGCCCGCCGAGCCGAAGCCCACCGCGGAGCAGTACACGATGTCGGGGTTGACGGCGCGCACCGCTTCGTAGCCCAGGCCCAGGCGGTCCGCCGCCTGCTGCCGCATGTTGTGGATGAAGGCGTTGGCGCCCTTCAGCAGGCGCTTGAGCACCTCCATGCCCTCGGGGGACTTCAGGTCCAGCGAGACGCTGCGCTTGTTGCGGTTCAGATTGATGAAGTAGCCCGCCATGCCCTCGTGGCGCAGCGGCTTGTAGTGGCGGGTCTGGTCGCCCGACGAGGTTTCGATCTTGATCACCTCGGCGCCCATGTCTGCCAGGATGCGGGTCGCGTAGGGCCCGAGGACGACCGTGGTCGCGTCGATGATGCGCACGCCCTGCAAGGGGCCGTTCTTGAAGGAGGAAGGGTCGGTCTTCATGGGGTCGGATGTCAAAGGGCCGTGAGCATGGGCCACAGGCTGTGCCCGTCGGCTGCGCAGACGCGCGTGCCGATCTGGTGGTTCCAGTACGCCTCCGTGCCGAATTCGTCGCGCCAGGCCCAGAGGCGGCGCGTGAACTGGTGCAGCACATGCTCCTGCGTGAACCCCATGGCGCCGTGCACCTGGTGGATGAACGCGGCCACCTTGCCGGCAGCCTCGCCGCAGCGGGACTTGGCCACGGCGGCGGAGAACACGCCTTCGGGCGTCGGCGCCGGCCGCCAATGGTCCACCGCCAGGCTGGCGGCATTGACGGCGGCGGAGACTTCCGCTGCGGCTTCCACCAACATGTCCTGCACGGGCGTGAAGCGCGAGATCGGCCGGCCGAACTGCACCCGCTCTTGCGCGTATTGCAGCCCCAGCGCCAGGCAGCGCTGCATGGCGCCCACCATCTGCACCGATCGCAGCACGGCACCCACGGCCTGAAGCGCGCGCGGATCGCGCACGTCCCATGGCTGGCAATAGTCTGTCGGAACCGGAACGCTGCCCAGGCTGAATGCGCATTGCGCCTCGAACGACAGGGCGCGCACCGAACGCGGCGCGAGCTTCTGCACGTCCAGCAGCACGAGCGCATGGGCATCGTCGCGCATATGGGCCTGCACCAGCAGCAGGGCGCCAGGCGCGTCGCCGAAAGTCACGGAACCTGTCTCGCCAGTCAGGGAGGACTCGCCATCGAGCCGCAGCGCAGGCGCACGTGCCTGCGCGCCTACACCCAGGAGCACCGGCCGATCCGCCACCAAGTCCGGATCGCCCCCGACCGCCGTCCAGAGTCCGCGACCCGCCATGGTTTCGGCCAGCGGCAGAGGAACGCCCCAATGCCCGCTCAGGCGGACGACGTCGAACGCGGCGCTCGAAGGCAGGCCGACACCGCCCTGCGCCTCCGCGACCAGTGCCGACGGCCAGCCGGCGTCCTCCATCTGCTGCCACAGGGTCGGCAGCCATTGGCCGGTGCTGGCCTGCTCCATGGCCTCGGGCGTCAGGAGCTCGCGGAACTGCCGCTCCGCCTGCTCGTTCACCATCGCCGTGAGTTCGTCTCGTTCGCTCATCGCAGCCCCATCCCTCGCGCGATCACGCCACGCAGAATTTCGCGCGTGCCACCGCGCAAGGTGAAGCTGGGAGCGGCCAGCGTCACGTGCCGCAGCGCGTCGGCGAAACGCTGCCCGGCCTCGCCCTGCTGGCCGGCATTCACCAGCAAGCGGGCGATTTCTGGAATCTCGCGCTCGAAGCCCGTGCCCACGTGCTTCACCAGCGCTGCTTCCACCTGGGGGTTTGCGCCCCGCTCCAGCAGGCCGGCGATGCCGGTGGACATGCGCCGCAGCGTCGCTGCGTGCGCCACCAGGCGCCCGATCTGTACGGCCTGCTGTGCGTCGGGCTCGTGGCCGACGGCATCCACCAGGGCGGCCAGCAGTTGCCACGCGCTCAGGAACCGGTCCGGGCCGCTGCGTTCGTAGGCCAGCTCGGCGGTCACCATGCGCCAGCCGGAACCGGGCTCGCCCATCAGCATGTCGTCAGGAACGAAGTAGTCCTCGAAGTGCACCTCGTTGAATTCATGATGCCCCGACAGGTCCCGGATCGGCCGCACGGTGATGCCGGGCTGGCCGGTGGCCGTGATCATCTGCGTCAGCCCCTCGTGCTTGCCGACGCCCGGCTCGGCCGTGCGCACCAGGGTGATGAGGTAGTCCACCTGGTGGGCATTGGTCGTCCACACCTTGGTGCCGTTGATGCGCCAGCCCCCTCGACCCGGGTAGCCCTGGTGCGCACCGCGGCCAGGTCGGAGCCCGAGTCGGGCTCGCTCATGCCGATGCCGAAGGCGCACTCGCCGCGTGCGATGCGTGGAAGGATGTCCTGTTTGGCGCGCTCCGACCCATGCCGGAGAATCTGCGGGCCGGACTGCCGGTCGGCGATCCAGTGCGCGCCGCAAGGCGCACCAGCGGCCAGCATCTCCTCCACCACCACATAGCGCTCCAGCGCCGTGGCTTCCTGCCCGCCATAGGCGCGCGGCCAGGTCATGCCGATCAGACCCGCGGTCCCGGCACGGCGGCTGAAGCCGCGGTCGAAGGTGGTCCACGTCACTTCCCAGGGCTTGAAGCTGCCCCGCTCCACCTCGGCGGCGAGAAATGCCCGCACCCGCTGCCGCGTGGGCTCGCAGACCGAGAGGTCCGGCGGTTGATTGAACTCGAACATCGCCTCTCCTCAACGGCCCGTGAACATGGGCTTGCGCTTTTCCAGGAACGCCCGTACCGCTTCGTCGTGGTCCGAGGTGTAGTGCGCCAGCGCCTGGTAGGCCGCCGCCATCTCCAGCGACGAAGCCAGCGACACGGAGTCACTCTCGCGCAGCAGCCGCTTGGTGAGGCGCACCGTGCGCGACGGATTGGCGCTGATACGCGCCGCCAGATCGAGCGCCTGCGGCATCAGTTCCTCCGGTGGGATCACGCGCGAGACCAGCCCCAGCGCCAGCGCACGGGCGGCGTCGAAGGTGTCGCCGGTCAGCATCATTTCCATCGCCTTCGGCTGGCCGATGGTGCGCGCCAGCAGCCAGGCCCCGCCGTCGCCCGGCACGATGCCCAGCTTGACGAAACTGCTGGCGAAGGTGGCCCGCTCGGACGCGAGGCGAATGTCGCACATGCACGCCAGATCCAGACCGGCGCCGATGGCCGGGCCGTTCACCGCGGCGATGGTCGGCACGTCCACTTCGTACAGCGCCAGCGGGATCTGCTGGATGCCGTTGCGGTAGGCGTCGCGGATGTCGGCGGGAGAGCCGGCGGAAAAGCCCTTCTTGTCCCGCATGTTCTTGAGATTGCCGCCGGCGGAAAAGGCCGAGCCCGCGCCGGTCAGCACCAGTGCCGTCACGCCCGGATCGCGCCGAATCTGCGCGCACAGCTCGACGAATTCGAGCATCTGGTGCTCCTCGGTCAGCGCGTTGCGCTCGTCGGGCCGATTCATGGTGGCCACCACCACCCCGTCCATCCTGTCGATGCTCAGAAATCCGCTCATTGACGCTCCTTGTTGTCTTCTGGGGCGCAGTGTAGGAAGCCTGAATCAGTCTGAAAAGTGATATTTATGAATACTTTAAAAGTCGTTTTTTGAATAATCATAAGTGTCTAAAAACGACTGTCTTCTATTGAATAAATATCGCTTTCGCTACTTTGTGGATCGATTCAAGATTCGGCGCCCCTATGACAACTTCGGAGACATCGTGATGTTCAGCACCTCCATCCATCGCTCGATCCTCGCGGCCGCCGCGGCCCTTCTGACCGGCCTCGCGGCCGCGCCGGCGCACGCCGCCTGGCCCTCGGACGCGCCGATCAGCATCACCGTCGGGTTCGCCGCCGGCGGCACCACCGATGTGATGGTGCGCAATCTGGCGCCCTTCATCGCCAAGCATCTCGGCGACAACGCCTCCTTCGTCATTCAGAACCGGCCGGGAGCATCGGGCGAGATCGCCATCAATTCGGTGATGCGGGCCAAGCCGGACGGCTACTCCCTGGTGGTGGTCAATCTGCCGGGCTATTTTTTCGTACCGATGTACCGCAAGTCGTCGTACACAACCAAGGATCTGACCCTGGTCGCGCGCCTCGTCAGCGACCCCACGATCATGGTGACGCGCAAGGACAGCAAGCTGACCGACCTGCGGCAGGTCGTGAGCCAGCTGAAAACCGCTCCGTCGTCCTATTCGGCCGGCCACAACGGCCTGGGCACCAACGGACACCTGGCGATGGCCCAACTGGAAAACGCCGCCAGCGTGAAGTTCAACTCCATCCCGTTCAACGGCTCGGCGCAGCAGAAGGCCGCCCTCACGACCAGCACGCTCGACATCGCGTTCCTGGCCGCTTCGGAGGTGCCGGATCCCGAAAACGAAGCCACGCCCGTACGTCTGCTGGCCCAGTTCACCAAGGACAAGGTGCAGCGCATCGCCAGCACGCCGACCACGTTCGAGATGGGATTTCCGGTTGAGATGACGGCCGAGCGCGGCATCGCCGCGCCTAACGGCGTTCCGGCCGCGATTCGCGCCCGGCTCGAGAAAGCCATTGAAGCCGCCCTCAAGGATCCCGAGTACGTCAAGACGGCTCGCAACGATGCGCCTTTCCTGTCCTTCCTCGGTGGCGCCGAATGGGCCAAGGCAGTCGAACAGGCACAAAAATCCTACGAGCCGATCGCGCGGACGCTGCCCAAGGAATAAACGGAACTCATGGGTCGCGCTACGCTGGTATCGGCTCATGTGCCGTTGCTTCGTGCGCGCGGACATCGGCCTGGCTATTGCCGCGCGCCGTGGGCATGGCCAAGGTCTCCGAAATGGCCTTCACCGGCGAGGCCATCAATGCGCTGGATGCGCTGGCCTGCGGGCCTGGTCATCCGCGTGGTGCCCGCCGATCAGCTGCTGCCCACGGCCCGCGCGCTGGCCGAAAAAATCGCCGCCAACCCCGGCGCCGTGATGCGCATGACCAAGCGCCTGCTGCGCGAGGGCCAGCTCGCCACGCTGGAATCGCTGCTGGAGCTGTCCGCAGGCTACCAGGCCCTCGCCCACAAGACGGCCGACCACCGCGAGGCCGTCACCGCCTTCATCGAAAAGCGCGCGCCGCGCTTCCAGTGAGACGCGGGGGCCGGAGCGTTCGATAATCGCCCCATGGCATCACCCCACAAACGCTTCTCGATGATCCGCGAGTTCCACCTCGCGGACTGGTTCACACTGGGCAACGCCGTGTGCGGCGTCGGGGCACTGTTCTCGTCCATGACCTACCTGGAAACGGCGGACGTGCGCCACGTGTACTTCGCCTGCGCGCTGGTGCTGGCGGCGCTGGTGTTCGACGTGCTCGATGGCCGCGTTGCGCGCTGGCGGCAGAAAAGCTCGGCCATGGGGCGCGAACTGGATTCGCTGGCCGACGTGATCTCCTTCGGCGTGGCGCCGGCCATCATCGCCTATGCCTGCGGCATGCAGGGGCTGTACGACCGCATTGTGCTCGCTTTCTTCGTGGCCTGCGGCGTCTCGCGCCTGGCGCGCTTCAACATCACGGCCGAGGCGATGGCGGAGGGGCCGTCGGGCAAGGTCAAGTACTTCGAGGGCACGCCCATCCCCACCTCCATCGTGCTCGTGGGCCTGTTGGCGCTGGCGGCCTCCATGGGCGCGGTGCGCGAGCACCTGTGGCTGGGCACGGTGGTGATCGGCGGTTTCACGCTGCACCCGCTGGTGCTGCTGTTCGCGGTGTCGGGGTCGTTGATGATCAGCCGGATCAAGATACCGAAGCTCTGAAAACAATAGCTGTCTGCGCTTGCTGGATAAGCGCTAGCAGCCATTTCATCCAAAGCCGCAGGCCGCCCAGCCAGGCGCGGGGCAGGGCGGCATGTTTGCGGATCAGTGGTGTGGCCGATCAGGGGCAAGCCCAAGTGCCGTTGTTGCGCGTGAACAGTTCATTGCCGTAAAGCAGCGTGTTGCCATCGCGGGCCAACGCCCACGAGGTGCTACTTTGATAACCGCGCGAGATAGCGGCTTGCCGCTGCCATGTAGCGCCGCTGCGTGCAAACAATGCCATGTAATAGCGATGCGCTGACCCCTCTCCCACCAGAGGGCCGCACGAGAGATCGGCAGCATGGATAGCGCGCCCGGAGAGGTCATCTGGCAGATCTCGCGCCATGACAGCAAGGGTGCTGCCATCGTCGGATAGCTGCATACTGCTGTAAGCACCTGCTGCAACGTCCAAGAAGTAATGAATACCAACAGGAATGCGGGCTTGCTCGCTCCAGATACCGTTGCTTTGCTGTGCGAAGACCAGGGCGAAGGACGGCATGCTCCTGTCACGGTATGTGGCACCCTGGTTCACCGCCAAGGTCTTGCCATCACGGGCCAGCGTCATGAGAACAGTGTCTCTGTCACCTGTATCGAACAAGGCCCGTTGAGACCAAGTCGCTCCGTCGCGAGCGTGAATCGCGACGACTTTCATGTACTTGGCCGCGGTTTGCGAGGAGAGAGTTATCAACTCAGCCAGCAAGTTGCCGTCAGCGGACAGTGCGAATGTTGAGAGATCCATCTCGCATGGCTGTTGGCAGGCCGACGGGATATCGTGGGGTGTTAGCGAGGCTTGTTGGTTCCAGGTGCTGCCGCTGCGCTGATAGATGTAAGAACGTGTCCCGCGAGGGGAAAGGTTATCTTGGGGCCGTATGGATTCACCTACGGCCAGGGTGTTGCCATCGTCAGACAGCGCCAGGCCATATCCGAACCAGGCATTGCCGGAACGCAGCAGGGCGTGTTGCTGCCATGGTTGTGCGCTGCTGCTGCGTGTGAAAACAAATACGGCGGAATTTGCATCTCCACTGGGCTGGCCGATGGCAAGTGTGAGGCCGTCTTTGGACTGCGAGTGGAAGATTGGGACTCGACCTGATGGAAATTCGTAGCTGTACTCCTTGACGATGGGTGCTGTGTAGGCGCCACATCCCTTGGTATCGCACGCACGCAACCGATAGGTGGCATTGATTCTCCCAACTAAGTCAGGCGCAACAACGCTGCCATCGTAAAAGTACAGGGATCCGGTAAACGCCTGCGTACCATTTGATTGGAAATTGAAACCCGTCCCGGTGCCGTTGTTGTCGGGTACCTTGGTTTCAGGCAGTGGGCCAGGACCGTCTGGGTCGACATGCAACTCGTAGCGGGTGGCGCCTGGTGTGGCAGTCCACCGAAATTGCACTTCGTAGGTGAAGTTCGTGGGGGCCGCGAGGCTGGGGGCGGGGGGCTGTGCCGTGTCGTTAGAGCTCCCGCCGCAGCCCGCCAGGGCTACCAGGGCAAAGCCCGCGGCCGCAGCAATGCACAAGGGGTTCATGGCGCGCCATGGCGCGGGGAGTAAACCGGCAATGGAAGGCATCTGACACATCTTTCTTTAAAACGAGTGATGCGCCCGCAGTCTGTGGGGGGGCCGTGGTGCGCCCAGCGATTAAAACATCGTCGATTCGAATTTGCAGTGCCGTTCAAGGAAGGTCAGGTCTGCGCTCAAGACTCAGGGAGCAGCACGGTACACTTCGCGGGTTTCCGAGCCCCCTTCTCCACCCTCCTCCATGGCCCTTACGATGGCGGCCCAGGCCCGCACCAGCTTTGACCTCAAGAGCGCCTCGCTGCCCGTGGTGGCCGTGGTGCTCAAGACCTCCGACGCCGCCATCGACTTTGCCGCCCTGGTGGCCGTGCGCGGCGGCAGTCCCGCGCAGATGCCGGTGCTGCTGTTCGCGCTGTCGGGCTCGCTGATGATCAGCCGCATCCGCCTCCCGAAATTCTGACCCCCGGCGCAGACACTTCCTGAAGCAGTCCCGGCGCATGGCGCGGGTACACTTCGCGGCTTTGGCGCCGCTGGCGCGGCCCTTTCTCCACCGCATTGCTTCATGGCCGTTGATACGGCGGGCACCACCCGCACCCATCTAGACCTCAAGAGCGCGCAGTTGCCCGTGGTGGCCGTCGTGCTCAAGACCACCGACGCCGCCGCCATCGCCTCCGACCTGGCGGCCCGCGTGGCCGACGATCCCGAATTTTTCGACAACGACCCCGTGCTGCTCGACCTGACGGCCGTGCAGGGCGAGGCGCGGCCTATCGACTTTGCCGCGCTGGTGCAGGCGCTGCGCGGCCTGCGCACCCAGCCCGTGGCCGTGCGCGGCGGCAGCGCCGAGCAGATGCAGGCGGCCCACGCTGCGGGCCTGATCGCCGCACCCGATGTGGCCCCGGCGCGTGCGCAGCCGCGTGAGGCGATGCGCGAAATCGTCCGCGAAGTGCAGGTCGAAGTGCCCGTTCCTGCGCCCGGCACGGTGGTGGTGGACAAGCCGCTGCGTTCCGGCCAGCAGGTGTATGCGCGCGGCGCGGACCTGGTGGTGATGGCCGTGGTGAGCTTCGGCGCCGAAGTGATCGCCGACGGCAACATCCACGTCTACGCGCCGCTGCGCGGCCGCGCCATCGCCGGCGCGCGCGGCGACACCAGCGCCCGCATCTTCAGCACCTGCCTGGAGCCGCAGCTCGTGTCCGTGGCCGGCATCTACCGCACCACCGAGACCGAACTGCCCGACAACGTGCGCGGCAAGCCCGCGCAAGTGCGGCTGGACGGCGAGAAGCTGCTCATCGAACCGCTTTGAAAAGAACTAACGCAAGGAAACCGCACACATGGCCAAAATCGTCGTCGTGACCTCCGGCAAGGGTGGCGTGGGCAAGACCACCACCAGTGCCGCCTTCGCATCGGGCCTGGCGCTCGCCGGCTACAAGACCGCCGTGATCGACTTCGATGTCGGCCTGCGCAACCTGGACCTCATCATGGGCTGCGAGCGCCGCGTGGTGTACGACCTCATCAACGTGATCCAGGGCGAGGCCAACCTGAACCAGGCCCTCATCAAGGACAAGCAGTGCGAGAACCTGTTCGTGCTGGCCGCCAGCCAGACGCGTGACAAGGACGCGCTGAAGCTGGATGGCGTGGAGAAGGTGCTCAAGGACCTGGCCGAGATGGGCTTCGACTACATCGTCTGCGACTCCCCCGCGGGCATCGAGAGCGGCGCCCTCATGGCCATGCACTTCGCCGACGAGGCGCTGCTGGTCACGAACCCGGAAGTGTCCTCGGTGCGCGACTCCGACCGCATCCTGGGCATGCTCGGCAGCAAGACCAAGCGGGCCATCGAGGGCAAGGAGCCCATCAAGGAGCACCTGCTCATCACGCGCTACAACCCCAACCGCGTGGAGGACGGCCAGATGCTGAGCCTGGAAGACATCCAGGACATCCTGCGCATCAAGCTCATCGGCGTGATTCCCGAGTCCGAAAGCGTGCTGCAGGCCTCGAACCAGGGCCTGCCCGCCATCCACCTCGCGGGCACCGACGTGTCGGAAGCCTACAAGGACGTGGTGGCGCGCTTCCTTGGCGAGGACAAGCCTTTGCGCTTCATCGAGGCGGTCAAGCCCGGCTTCTTCAAGCGCATCTTCGGCGGGAGGTAAGCGGCCATGTCCCTGCTGTCTTTCCTGCTCGGCGAGAAGAAGAAAACCGCTACGGTGGCCAAGGAGCGCCTGCAGATCATCCTGGCCCACGAGCGCAGCGGCCGCAACGCGGGCCAGCCCGACTACCTGCCCGCGCTGCAGCGCGAGCTGGTGGCCGTGATCTCCAAGTACGTGAAGATCAACGCCGAAGACCTCAAGGTGCACTTCGAGCGCCAGGACGACCTGGAGGTGCTCGAAGTGAAGATCGAACTGCCCGAGGCGGTCAAGTAAAACTCCTCTGGACGGCGGTGGGGCCGGGCGCCAAGAATGGCGCTCCCAACCCCGGAGGAGACATGACCCTGACACGCCGCGCCTGCTGCGCGCTCGCCCTGGCGGGCCTGTGCGCCGCCCTGATGCCCCCATCCGCCCTGGCGCAAGAGCGCGTCGGCATCCTCATGCTGCACGGCAAGAGCCCGGGCAACCCGAACGACCCGAACTTCTCGCCGCTCAAGACCCGCTTCGAGGGCGAGGGCTGGCTGGTGCGGCTGCCCGACATGCCGTGGTCGCGCACGCGCTACCTCGACGGCAACTGGGACCAGGCCATGCAGGAGATCGCGGGCCACGTGCGTGCGCTGCGCGAGCAGGGCGCTACGCGCATCGTGCTCATGGGCCACAGCATGGGCGTGCCTGCCGCCATGGGCCATGCGGTTCGTGGCGGCGACGTGCAGGCGCTGGTGCTGCTGGCGCCCGGACATGTACCGTTGCTGTACGACACCCTGCCGGGCCTGTCGGCCGTTCATGACAGCATCGTGAAGGCGCGCGAGCTGGTGGCCGCAGGCAAGGGCGGCGAGCGCGAGCGCTTCATCGATATCAACCAGGGCCGCCAGCAACCCTTGATCACCACGGCGGCCAACTTCCAGTCGTACTTCGACCCGGCGGGCGATGCCGAGATGTCCGTCACCGCACCGCGCTTGCCCGCCAGCCTGCCTGTCTTCACGGCCGTGGGCGAGAAAGACCCGCTGTTCGGCCGTATCCGTGCCTACCTGGTGGACAAGCTGCCCGCCAACTCCCGCAATCGCTACCTGGAAGTGCCTGGCGGCCACCTGGAGACGCCCCGCGCCGCCTACGACGCGATGGTGGAATGGATCAAGACCACCGGCGCGGCGCCATAACCACGGGTTCGGAGTCAGTAGCCCGTTTCCTGGACGTAGCTGCGGTTGGCCCGGTCCCAGGCGGCCTTGAATGCCGGCTGGGCCTTTTCCCACTTGAGCCGGCCCTCGGCATGCTCGGCGTCCCACCTGCGGGCCCATTGCGCGCGCGCGGCATCCCAGTCGCTGCCGGCCGCACGGGCTTCCCAGCCCGCACGGTACGCGGGGGCGTAGTCCTCATAGGCGTAATCCGGGGAGTAGTACGGCTCGCGCACATAGGCCTCGCGCCAGTGCGCTTCTTCCACCGTGGGGTTGACCGCCTCGGCCGCGCCCTTGCCGGCCAGCCCGCCGATCACCGCGCCGACGACGGCGCCTGCCGCCGCCCCGATGGGGCCGCCCAGCGCGCCGGCCGCTGCGCCTGTGACCGCGCCGCCGGCGGCGCCGATGCCCGTTCCGATGGGATGCGCTCCCGGCGCACCGGTGAGGGGATCGCGGTTGAGAGTGTCCTTGGGGCTGTTCATGTGAGGCTCCTTGTGCATTGACGTTGCGGGAAGCCTCCATTGAGCGGCCCGCCAGCCGCCCTGTCTGTAGGAGAAGCGAGCCTGGGCTTTTAGGACGCGGGCATGTCAGGCACTGCCGTGTCCGACAGCGTGCCCAGCGGGTGCTCGGTATAGAACATCCCGCCGTGGTAGAGCAGCGGCGCCGCGCCGCCCAGGTGCGCGCAACGCTCCACCAACCCCACGAAGATCGTGTGGTCGCCCTCCACGTACTGGCTGCGGTTGGCGCACTCGAACACCGCCGCTGCCCCTTCGAGCACCGGCGCGCCGTGCAGGCCCGGGCGGTGTGCGACGCCCGCCCAGCGGTCGATGCCGCGCGTGGCGAAGCGCTCGGCCAGTGCGCGCTGCTCCACCGCCAGCACGTTGATCGCGTAGTGCGTGGCGGTGGCGAACGCCTGCAGCGACGAGGCCTTGTGCGCCAGGCTCCACAGCACCAGCGGCGGGTCGAGCGAGACGGAATTGAACGAATTGGCCGTCATGCCCACCAGCTCACCGCCCGCGCCGCGTGCGGTGACGATGGTCACGCCCGTGGCGAACATGCCCAGCGCGCTGCGAAATTCGCGCGAAGAGAAGGCGGTCGGGGGGTCGGTGTCAGGGCGAGAAGGCAGGCTGTTCACTGAGGCACGGAGCGCGGCGCGCTCCGGAGCGGGCGAAGGGAGGGCTATTATCGGCTGGCGGGCGCAAGCCTGCAGCGGCCCCGGCCGCACGGCCCCAGGCGCTTCCATGTCTCTTCTTCCCAGCTTTTCCCTCCTGGGCTCCGGCCCCACCGTCGTGCTGCTGCACGACGCCGACGGCGACCACCTCAGCTTCGCGCCCCAGCTCGAAACCCTGGCCTGCGCCGGCTACCGCGCCGTGGCCTGGGACATGCCGGGCTACGGTCGCAGCGCGCCGGTGGAGCCCTACGGCTTCAAGGGCCTGGCCCAGCGCTGCCTGCTGCTGCTCGACGCGCTGCAGTGCGGCGCGGTGACGCTCGTGGGCCATGGCCTGGGCGCCATGCTGGCACTGGAGGTGGCGCTGCGCGCGCCTGAGCGCGTGCAGCGTCTCGCGCTCTGCGCGGGCGGCCCGGCGCTGGATGCGGCCGCCACCGCCGCCTGGGTGGCGCCGCGCCTGGCAGCGCTGGGCGAAGGGCTGGACATGGCACGCATCGCCGAGCGCATCGTGCCGCGCGATGCCGGCCCGGCCGCGCTGCCCGAAGGGCTGCGGCTGGTGCACCACGCCATGGGCCGCGTGCACCCGGCCACCTACCGCCGCGCGCTGCAGGCGCTGCCGGAATTCGCGCGCAGTGCGTCCGCGCTGGCGCAATTGCATGTGCCCACGCTGCTGGTGGGCGGCGCTCTGGACCGCTGCACGCCGCCCGAGGCCCTGCTGGCCCTGGCCCACGTGCTGCCCGATGCGCGCGCTGTGATGCTGCCCGGCGTGGGCCATTGGCCGCAGCTCGAGAACCCCGAGGCCTTCGAGGGCGCGCTGCTGGACTTCCTGGCCCAGCCGGGGCGCGTGCTGCACTGATGAGGGGTCAAAACGGGCGCTAGCGCCCGCCCATCAAGCGCGAGCTGCTATCGAAAGAGGATTGGCGCCCTGACGGGCCGCGCCGTCGCCCAGGAACCGGAAATCCATCGCCGGCCGCTCGCCGCTGATCAGCTCGGCCATGGCCTTGCCCGAGCCTGCGCCGTGCGTCCAGCCCAGCGTGCCGTGGCCCGCGTTCACCCACAGGCCGCCCAGGCGCGTGCGGCCGATGAAGGGGATGTTGGTGGGCGTGGCCGGGCGCAGGCCGGTCCAGTACTGCGGGTTGCCGCCTTCCTCGGGCGTGCGCGTGTCGCATACGCCGGGCAGGATCTGCTCGATGCGGCGCGACAGCATGTGGCAGCGCGCGCGGGCCAGGGGGCTGTCCAGCGACAGGTCCCAGCCGCCCAGCTCGATGGTGCCCGCCACGCGCAGGAAGCCGCCCAGGCGGCTCATGGCGATCTTCTTGCCGTCGTCGATGGTGGAGACCATGGGCGCGCCCTCGGGCTTCAGAAGAGGGAAGGTGGCGCTGTAGCCCTTGCCGGGGTAGATGGGCAGGTCGACGCCCACGGTGCGCAGCAGCGGCGCGCTGTAGCTGCCGCAGGCGACGACGACGGCGTCGGCCTTCAATATCTGGTCTTTTTGGCCTCCAGCGCTTGTCCCGCGAGCGCGAACAGCTACCGATTCGATAGCATCCCCCACGCGGTTCAGGCGCAGCACGTCGTGGCCGTAGAGGAAGCGCACGCCGCGCTCGGCGCAGCGCTGCGCGAGCTGCTGGGTGAACACGCGCGCGTCGCCGCTCTCGTCGGTGCTGGTGTAGGTGCCGCCGGTGATGCGGTCGCCGTAGGCGCGGAATGCGGGTTCGATCTGGAGCAGCTCGTCCTTGCTGACGATGCGCCGCTGCACGCCGAAGCGGCGCATCAGCTCCACGGCGTGGCCCGCGTCGTCGAAGGATTTCTGGTCGGTGTAGAAGTGGGCGATGCCGCGCTCCAGCCGGTGGTACTCGATGCCCGTGGCGCGCACCATGTCCTTGAGCGCGGCGTGGCTGTAGGCGCCCAGCGCCACGATCTGCTGCACGTTGCGCGCGAAGGCCGCATCGTTGCATTGCGCCAGGAACCGCAGGCACCAGCGCCACTGGTCCCAGTCCATCCGGGGGCGAAAGAGCAGCGGCGCTTCCTTGTCGAACATCCACTTGAGCGCCTTCCACGGCGCCGAGCGGTTGGCCCAGGGCTCGCAATAGCTCACCGAGATCTGCGCCGCGTTGGCGAAGCTGGTCTCCAGCGCCGCACCGGGCTGGCGGTCGATGACGGTGACTTCATGCCCGCGCTCGCGCAGATGCCAGGCGGTGGAAATGCCGATGATGCCGGCGCCCAGGACGATGGTGTTCATGGCGCGCAGTGTGCTGCGGGCCGTGCGGAAACAAAAGCGTAATTAACGTTCCTCCAAAAACATCAGTTGCGCTAATAATCCACGGCCATGAGCACCTTCGATCCCGCCGCTTTGGAATGCCTGGCCGCCATCGTCGAGGAGGGCGGCTTCGAGCGCGCCGCGCGGCGCCTGCACATCACCCAGTCCGCCGTGTCGCAGCGCCTGCGCGCGCTGGAGGCGCAGGTGGGCTCGGTGCTCATCGTGCGCAGCCGCCCGCTGCGGCCCACGAACGCGGGGCAACTGCTGCTCAAGCACACCAAGCAGCTGCGCCTGCTGCGTGCCGACCTGGACCGCGACCTGCAGGACCTCGCGCCCAGCGCGCCCGGCGGCGTGCGCGAGGACGAGCGCATCGCCATCGCCATCAACGCCGACAGCATCGCCACCTGGGCGCTGGACGCCCTGGGCGACCTGGTGCGACAGCGCCTGCCGCTGGAGATCATCGCGGACGACCAGGACTTCACCCAGGAATGGCTGCGCTCCGGCCAGGTGCTGGGCTGCGTGACCACGCTCAAGAACGCGCTGCGCGGCTGCCGCGTGGTGCCCCTGGGCGCCATGCGCTACGTGGCCGTGGCCGCGCCCGGGCTGGCGCGCCGCCACCTGCCGCAAGGGCTCACGGCGCACAACTTCCGCAGCGTCTCCTTCGTCTCCTTCAACCGCAAGGACGACATGCAGGCCGAATTCGTCATGCGCACCTTCGGCCTCAAGCGCGCGGCCCTCAGCCGCGTCTTCGTGCCCAGCTCCGAAGGCCAGGTGCGCGCCGTGGTGGCCGGCTGGGGCGTGAGCGTGGTGCCCGAGCTGCTCGCGCGGCCGCTGCTGGCCGAGGGCCGGCTCGTCGACCTGGCGCCCGGCCACAGCCTGCCGGTGCAGCTCTACTGGCACTCGTGGAACCTGGAGTCGCAGGTGCTCGACGCACTGGCCGACGCGCTCACCACCGCCGCCGCGCGGTCGCTATCCGGCTGAACTGTGGGGCTTCTGGGGTTATGCGCCCGCGGCTTAACATGCGCCGCATGAACCTGCCGCAGCCGCCGCGCCCCTCCTTCAAGGCGCAAATGCACCAGGCGCGCGAGGACGCCATCGTCCAGGCCGCCAGCCGGCTGCTGGGCGAGAAAGGCTTCGAGTCCATGACCGTGGACGAGGTGGCCGCCGCTGTGGGCATCGCCAAGGCCAGCCTGTACAAGCACTTCGCCGGCAAGGACGACCTGTGCACCGCCGCCATGCTGCGCGCGGTGGAGCGCCTGCAGCGCTTCGTGGCCGAGCTGCCCGCTGGCCTGCCCGCCATGGAGCGCCTGCGCGCGCTGCTGCGCTGCCTGCTGGAGCTGCAGCTCGGCGACGAGACCCCGTTGCTGCCCGGCCGCAACTCCGCCCTGGCCCAGGCGCTGCGCGACTGCGCGCCCTACCAGGCGGCCATGCGCGAGGTGCACGCCCGTGCGCTCGGCTGGATCGCCGAGGCCCAGGCCGCGCGCCATCTGCGGTGTGACCTGCCGGCCGAGGTGGCGCTGTGCGTGCTGCTGGCGCGCTCGGCCGACCCGCTTCCGGGCCTGCTGCGCGAGCGCGGCCACGCGGACGCGCAGATCATCGACTGGGCCATGGACACCTGCCTGCAGGGCCTGGCCACCGCTCAGTGCGGCTTGCTCACCAGCAGATAGCAGCCTTCGCCGGGCGCCAGCACCAGTCCGGCCGTGCAGCGCGGCGTGTCCATGGGCGCCCGGTCGGTGTGCGCCGGCGTGAGGGTGATGCCCGTGATGCGCAGCGGCTGGCCGGTGGCGTTGCCCACCTCGTACTGGTACATGAAGTCGGCGAAAGGGGTGTCCAGCGCGACGTGGTAGGGGATGTCCGCCGACCCTCCGGCAGGGTTGTCCAGCAGCACGTCGCCCATCGCCAGGGGCAGCGCCTGCGCCCGCTCGCTCCAGCCCGCCGCCAGCAGCAGCGCGGCGGCCAGCAGCCCCGGCCCGGCCAGCGCCAGGCAGGTCAGGCGTCCGCGCGCCGCGCGCCAGGCCAGCGGCGCCAGCAGCAGCGAAAGCAGCAGCACGCCCCATTGCGTCAGCGTGGGTACCGGTTGGGCCGCGCCGGCCAGGGCGTAGGTGATGGTGCCTACCGGGGGCTGCGCCTGGGCCCAGGCGGCGGGCGCGCAGCAAGCGGTGGCGGCCAGCAGGGCGGCTGCGGAGCGAAGGGGGTAGAGAGTCCGTTTCATGGCAGGTTCTTGGCAGATGGGAAATCAATGAAAAAGGCCGCTGGCGCTTGCTGCGAAAGCACGGCCAGCTATCAAAAACAAAGCAGGAAAGAGCGCGCGGGGCCTCACCGCATCAGCGTGAAGCAGACGCTCACACCCTGGCCCGGCACGGACGGCTCCTTCAAGGCCACCATCAGGTCGATGGCGTGGCCGCGCTGGACGGTGGCTGAAAGGGGGCGGCCCGTGGTGCCGTTGCGCACATCCAGCACAACGGTGGAGTCGAGGCCGCCCGGCGGCGTGCCGAACACGATGAAGTAGGCGGGGTTGCCGGTCGTGTTGTCATAGGCGGGGTTCACGGTGTAGTCCGCACCGCTGATCAGTGTGGCTATGCCCCAGGTGTTGCCGGTAGGGTCGTCCTGCACCGAAAAGCAGCCGTGCCGCATGAAGGTCACGCCAGCCACGGCGCCTTGCGGCCCGGCGGGACCGGTATCGCCCTTGGGGCCGGCGGGGCCTTGCGGGCCGGGGTCGCCCTGGGGTCCAGCGGGCCCCGCAGGGCCGGCGGCACCGGCAGGGCCTTGCAGGCCGTTCGCGCCGGCGGCACCGGCAGGGCCTTGCGCGCCCGTTGCACCCGTTGCACCCGTTGCGCCCGTTGCACCCGTGGCGCCGGTATCGCCCTTCGGCCCCGCGGGCCCCGCGGGCCCCACCGGCCCGGCCGGATCGACCGACAGCACGCCCTGCGCGTCCGCCCGCACGAAGCCCGCGGCGCCGAGCTGGGGCATGGCGATCTTGCCGTCGTTGCCAAAGCCGGCGATGGCCTGCCCGGTGGTGTGGGACTGGATGTGTACGCCACTCGCGCCCGACAGGGTGACTTGCGCTTGCGCGGCACTGGCCGCCATCAGGGCAGCGCACAGGAGATGCAGTTGGTTTGGCATGGATCGCTCACGGATGAATGCAGAGGTACTTGCGCCGCCAGCCCAGCAGGCCCGTCAGCGCGGACAGCAGCAGCAGGCTCCAGGCACCCAGCGAGGGCACCGGCACGGCGCCCGGCGCGGGAGCCAGCGCAAACCAGCCTGGCGCGTTGCCGCCTCCGGGGCCGTTCTGGCCGGTGGGAGCCAGCCGTTGGCCGCGCGAGGCGTCCACGCCCGACACGCTCACGGCGCCGATCTGCTGCACGCCGCCAGGCAGCAGCGTGAGAAATGCGGCGCCGCCTTGGCCCCATAGCGTCACGTTGCCCAACGTGAGCGTGCCGGTCACCTGTTGTTCGCTGCCTGCGGCCAGGTGCAGCGTCTGCCCCGCCTGCGCAGCGCTCAGGGTGTCGAAGGTGGTGCTGCCGGTGATGTCTGTGGCGTTGCCAATGCTGCAGCGGCCCACCAGGGCCACGGTGCTGCTTGCGCCGGTGAAGCCGCTCGGGCCGGCTGCGTTGTGCCATCCCGCACCCACCTCGATGCGCGCGCCTGCTGCTGCGATGGAGCCCGCCGCGCCAATGCGCACGCGGCCCACGCCGGTGAAGGTGGCGCCCGCAGCGTCCAGGGGGCCATTCACCTCCAGGTCATCGCAGGCCAGGTCGATCGTGCCGTGGTACGCCCCACCCCCGGAGCCCACGGTGAACGCCGCTGCCTGCGCGCCTGCCGCGCCGGCCATCAGCAGCGCGGCCAGACTGGCGCGTAAACGTGAATGACTCCGTTTTTGATAGCTACGTGTGCTTTCCAGGCAAGCGCTGGCAAGGGGGTGGCTTGCATGGTCTTACTTGTTGACGCAGGTGATGTAGAGGGTGCCCGTGGCGCCTTGCCAGTCGCCAGAGGCCGGCGGGGCGAACTTGGCTATCCAGCCGTAGTAGGTCTTGGGAGCGGTGAAACCATCCACATAGGTGGGCGCGCACGTGACCAGTCGGGCGTCATGGTTGTTCGTCGTACAGCCGCCGGCAATGGCTTGCTTGCCAGCGGGGCATTTGGCGTAGATGTTCATGTACGCGCCTGCCTGCTTGGGGGCTTCAATCTCATACTCCATCACCTCCAGGCCCGAGAAGCCTGCCGGGCCTTGCGGGCCGGTCTCGCCCGTATCGCCTTTGTCACCCTTCGGTCCCTGGCCTCCTGTGGCGCCGGTCTCGCCTTTGGCGCCTTGTGGCCCCGTGGCACCGGCAGGGCCTGTCGGCCCCGTGGCTCCCGCAAGCCCTTGCGGCCCTGCCGGGCCTTGCGCGCCCGCCGCGCCCTGGGCTCCTGGCGCCCCCGCGGGCCCTGCGGCCCCACGGGCCCATTCGGATCGGCGGACAGCACGCCCTGCGCATCGGCCCGCACGAAGCCCGCCGCACCCAGCGCGGGAATGGCGACCGTGCCGTCGTTGCCGAAGCGGGTCACGGCCTGCCCCGAGGGGGCCTGGACGACCACGCCGCCAGCGCCCGAGAGCGTGACCTGGGCGTGGGCGGCGCTGCCCAGCAAGGCGGCGGCGAGGCTGATGAAGACCAGGAAGGGGTGCATACGGGGGCACGCAGGGGTTGTCATGGAAAGGGGTAAGGGGGGCGTCCGCTGCACCGTCATTGCGCATGAAAAATGCCTCCAGCGCTTATGTATCAAGCGCAGGCAGCTATCTTTATGGAAGCGATCGGCGCGGGTGGAAGCGCAACGCGGGCGATCTTGCGGGCGCCGCGCCCCGGCGGCTTGACTGGGCGTTTGCACGGCGCTTGACTGGGCGTCCGGCGGCGCTCACGCCCTGCGCCGCCGCGCGCCCAGGCCCGCCGCCAGCAGCGAGAGCAGCGCCAGCGCCCAGGCCGACAGCGTGGGAATGGCCTGCGCGCCGCCAGGCGGCGCGGCCAGCAGCACGGGCAGGCCGGGGTCGGTGATCTGGCCGGGCACGGCGTCGCTGTCGCCCGCGCCGCCGTCGGCCAGGGTGAAGGTCACGCTCAGGCCGTCGGGCGCGAACTGCGCGCCGGGCAGCGCGTACCAGTGCGGCTGCGCGCAGGCGGCGGCGCCGGTGCAGCCCAGCCCTTCGGGGCTGGGGCCGTATTTGAAATAAATGGCACCCTGGGGCACAGGCGCAGTGAAGCGCACGGTCACCTGCGCATCGCCATTGCCAGCGACACGCCGCAGTACCAGCCCCAGCGGTGCGTGCACCGCCCGCACATGGGGCGGCAAGGGCGCGGGCAGGGTGGAGGCAAAGGCGGCGCTGCTGATCTCCCAGCCGTTCGCGCCGTCCACCTCCACCGCACCCAGATTGCCATCGCCGCCCGCACCCTGCCAAGGCGCGCTGCACTGCTGCGCCGCGCCGCCATATTCACCGCTGCACTGCCATGTGTATTGGCCGCTGGCTGACAGCACGGCACCTGGCGTGCCCGTGGCGCACAGATTCGCGCCGGGCTTGAAGGCCACAGCGCCGTTGGCCGCCGAGCCGCAGGTGGCATCGACCGGGTCGTGGGTGAAAGTGGCCGAAACGCTGCGCGGGCTGGTCACGTTGGTGAGCTGGCATGAGCCCGTGCCCAAGCAATCGCCCGACCAACTGGTGAAGTGGTAGCCCGTATCGGGCGTGGCGGTGCAGCTTGCGTTCTGCCCATGGTTAACGGGGTTGGGTGCGCAGGTGACCGTGCCGTTCGCGGCGGCGGGGGTGGTGCTGATGGCATAGGCGTTGAGCGCAAAGGTGGCGCTCACGCTGCGCGGCGCGGTCACGTTGGTGAGCTGGCACGCACCGGTGCCCTCGCAATCGCCCGACCAGCCGGTGAAGTGGTAGCCCGCATCGGGCGTGGCGGCGCAGCTTGCGTCCTGCCCATGGTTAACGGGGTTGGGCGCGCAGGTGACCGTGCCGTTGGCGGCGGCGGGAGTAGCGATGGCGTGGGTGTTGGGCGTGAATGTGGCTGAGACGGTGCGCGACGCGGCCACGTTGGTGAGCTGGCATGTGGTGTTGCTGCCAGCGCCAGCACAATCGCCCGACCAGTTAGTGAAGTGGTAGCCCGCATCGGGCGTGGCGGTGCAGCTTGCATCCTGCCCATGGGTGACGGGGTTGGGCGCGCAGGTGACCGTGCCGTTGGCGGCGGCGGGGGTGATGCCGATGGCGTAGGTGTTGAGCGCAAAGGTGGCGCTCACGCTGCGCGGCCCGGTCACGTTATGGAGCATGCACGCAGTAGCAGTGCCTGAGCAATCGCCCGACCAATGGGTGAAGTGATGGCCTGCACCGGGTGTCGCGATGCAGATCGTGTCTTGCCCATGGGGCACGGGGTTGGACGTGCAGTACACGCTGCCGCCGGTGGCAGTGGGGGTGGCGACGGGGTAGGTGGTTTGTGCAAAGGTGGCGCTCACGCTGCGCGGGCTGGTCACGTTGGTGAACTGGCATGCGCCCGTACCCGAGCAATCGCCTGCCCAGCCGGTGAAGTGGTAGCCCGTATCGGGCGTGGCGGTGCAGCTTGCATTCTGGCCGCGGGGCACAGGGTTGGGCGTGCACGCCACACTGCCGCCGGTGGTGGAGGTGGTGGCGATGGCGTAGGTAATGGGTGTCGAGTGGGCCGAGACGGTGGTCGGGCCGAAAACCAGGGGCATGCAAGCCCCCGTGCCGCTGCATGCACCGCCCCAGCCGCTGAAGGGGCGGGCGACAGGGTCGGATACCGTGGCCGTGCAAACGGTGGTGACGCCATAGGCCACGGGGTTGGGGGTGCATTGCGCGCTGGCGATGCCCTCATCCATATTGACTGTCACCGTGTATTGGCGCGGCGCCTGGCAGGCAGCCGTGGCGCCGCCGTGGGTGCCTGCGCAGTTCCAGCGGAAGGCATCGGACGTGGCAAATGGGTTGGTGGGCGAACCGGCGCTGCACAAGCTGGTGGGCCAGTGGAGTGAGGGCGCCGTGTCGCCGCATGCGCCGTTGGCGGGCGGCGGGGTGAAGCTGGCGCTGACGGTGCATGGCCCGGTAATGGCTGCGGTGGTGTAGGTGCTGCCCGAGAGCGCGCCCCCGCAGCCGCTGGCCTGGGCCGTGTAGCCTGGCGGAATGGTGAGCGTGAAGCTGGCCTGCTGCCCCGCGGCCACTTCGCGCCCGGGCTCGATGCCGCCGCCGCCCGTGGCCTGGGTGGCGACGAAGTGGGCCCGGGGCGCAGAGCATTGCGGCGACGGGTTGCCGCCGTATTCGCCCTGGCACTGCCAGGCAAAGCGGTTCTCCTCTCCCCAAACACCGTTCGCCGTACCTACGCTGCACAGCGAGGCCCCCTGGGGCGGGTAGCGCAAAGGCGTGCTGCCGCTGGCGCTGCCGCAAACGCCATCGAGTTGCACAGACGCGCCGTTGACCGCCATGCCGAGGGACGTTTGGGGCTCGGCGACCCAGTTCGGGTTGTGGCTGGCACCCGAATACCAGGTCAGCCCGTTGTTGGTGGCGGTTGTGATCTGGCGGCGAATCTTGCTCCAGCCCGTGCTGCGCATCACCACCCAGGCGAAGTCGCCCGCCGCAACGACGCGGTTGCCCGTGAACACGCGCCGGCCCGCAGTGCTTGCATCGGGGGTGAAGGGGGCGCAGGCACCCATGAACGGTGTGTCGGCACTGGCGCTGGTTGCGCACACTTGCACCTCGAAGCCGTCGAACTGGTCCAAGTCCATCGTCACCTGGTTGATGCGCAGCGACTCGGCGCCGATGGGGATGCGGTTGGCCACCCACAGGTTGGTGTGGTACTGGGACGTAAAAGTGATGAGCCACGGGTCATTGGCCGCATTCAGGTTGTCGAACACCGTGACTGCGCCGGCAGACACTGAAGCCGCCGCCGTCAGCAGAAGCGAGGCCATCCGAAGGGCAAAGGTTTTCATGGACGTGGTCCGAAGGGGCGAGGTCCAAAAACCCCGCTAGCGCTTGCGTATCAAGCGCTGAAAGCTATCTTTATGGAAGCGTTCGGCGCCGATGGATGCGCGCTGTGGCCGATCTTGCGGGCGCCGCGCCCCGGCGGCTTGACCGGGCGTTCGCGCGGCGCTTGACTGGGCGTCTGCTCAGAGCCCGAGCAGCCAGTCGGCGTATTCCACCGAGGCCGCGCTGGGCAGCGCAGGCGGGTTGCGTCCGCTGGCGCGGGCGGCCTCGGCCATGGCGCGCACGTCGCTGGGCGTATGGCCGAAGGCGGCGCGGAAGGCGCGGCTGAAGTGCGCCTCGCTGGCGAAGCCCAGGCGCGCGGCCACGTCGGCCACGCGCAAGTGGCGGTAGACGGGGTTGGACAGGGTCTGGAAGGCGCGCTGCAGCCTGCGCTGCTGCACGTAGCGTGACACGCCGCCCAGCGGCTCGAAGAGCTGGTAGAGCCGGTGGCGCGAGAGGCCGAAGGCGCGGCAGAGCGCCTCGGGCGTGAGCGGCGCGCCCAGGTTGCGCGCGATGTGGCGCTGGATGCGCTCCAGCGTCACGGCCTGCACATCGGCGCGGGCCTCGGCCAGCGTGCGCTGGCTGGGGCGCAGGCAGGCGGCCAGCATCTGGGTGGTGGCGCGCACCACGTCGTCGGCCTGCTCCATGCCGATGGCGGGCAGGCGCCGGTGCAGCGCTCCGAGGTGGTCGGCCAGCAGGCCGCCGAAGACGCTGTCGCCGCGCAGCACGGTGCCGTGCGGGCTGGCCGCGCCCGCGAAGGCCACGTCGCCCAGCGCGCGCGGCACGATGAGCGAGAGCACGTGCGAGTCCTGCGCCACGGTGTGCTGGGTGCGGGCCATGTCGAAGACCACCACGTCGCCGCCGCGCACGCGCAGGCCGACACCATCGCCGTGCTGGCCGATGAATCCGCCCTGGCGGTACCACTGCACGAGGTAATGGTCCAGCCCGTCGTGCGCGGCGCGCGCGTGGCTGCGCGCGAAGCGCTGGGCGCCGAAGTGCAGGTCGCCCAGCAGGAGCTGGCCCAGGTGGACGGCCTCCACCTGCGCCTGGAAGTCCTCGACCGGCGCGCCCTGCGCCAGCGGGGCCACGTCGAAGAGCACCGAAATGCTGGTGCGCCACGCCTCGAAGCGGTCTTCGCCCGGGAGCTGGCTGGTGGAGAAGGTGGTGGAGGGGAGGGGCTGGGTGGGAGGCAGCATGGCCCAGCCCAGGCGGATCAGCGCACCAGCAGCACCGGCACGGTGCAGTTGGCCAGCACCTGCGTGCTCACGGAGCCCATCACCAGCTTGCCCAGCGAGCCGTGGCCGTGGGTGCCCATGACGACGAGGTCGAATTTGCCGGACTCGGCGGTTTTGGCGATGGTCTCGCCGGCGGGGCCCACCTTGGAGATGGTCTTGAGCTGCACGCCCTGGCGGCCCAGGAACTTCACCACGGGCGCGAGCACCTTCTCGGACTCCTCGGCGTAGTACTTATCGAGCACTTCCTTGCCCAGCGTGGCGCGCGCGCGCGGGGGCAGCTGGGGCTGGACGGTGATGGCCGTGTAGCTGTGCGAGGTGCCCAGCATCTCGTCGTGGGCGGCCAGGTAGGCCAGCATCTTCTTGGTGTAGGGGCTGCCATCGACGGCGAGCAGGATGTTCATTGCGAGACTCCGTAAGGGGATGGTTCAGGCTACTTCGCGACCGCGCCTGTTGTCTTGACCAGGGTCATATTTTGCGTGCTCTGTGTGCCGGCGATGGGTGCGCAGCACCCGGGCAGCATCATACGGTTTCACACGGCGACGATGCAGTGCGGCCGGAAGGTGGCCTGCTCGCCCTTGCGCGCGTAGCCGAGCGGGTTGGCGACCACGCGGCAGGCCCAGGCGCCGCCGTCGGCGCGGGTGCCGCGGACCGTGTAGTCGCTGGGCGCGTGCAGGTGGCCGTGCAGCCACAGGCGCGCGCGGGGCAGCAGGTCGTCCAGCGCGTTGCAGAAGCCCGCGGTGCCGGGCACCAGTCCGTAGCGCGGGTCGGCGCTTCTCAGGCTGGGCGCGAAATGGGTGACGGCGACGGTGGGCCCGTCGAAGGGCTGGGCCAGCGCCTCGCGCAGCCACGCCTGGCATTGCAGTGACTGCTCGCGCACGGCTTCGGCCAGGAAGGGCGTGCCGTGGCGCGTGCCGCCGGTCTTGGAGAGGTAGAAGTTGGCCGCGCGGAAGGCCTTGTCTCGCCGCCGCATCCGCTCGGTCTGGGGGGCGCCGGGGTCGGCGAGCGCGTCGAAGTCGCTCCACAGCGTGGTGCCCACCAGCCGCACGCCCTGCAGCACCACGCTCTCGCGCTCCAGCCAGATCAGGCCGAGCCGGTCGCACAGGTGACGCAGGCGCGCGTGCGCGGCGTCGAAGTCCTGCATGTCGTATTCGTGGTTGCCGGGCACGAAGACCACGGGCGTGGGCCAGCCGGCGTACTGCGGCAGCGGAGAGAAGCGGGCCAGGCCGAAGTCGTCGCCCTCGATGCGCGAGCCGGCCTGGTAGGAGCCGATGTCGCCGGCCAGCACCAGCAGGTCGGCGCCGGCGGCGGGGCTGGGGCTGAAGTGCGGATGGGCTTCGAGGTGCAGGTCGGACAGCAGCTGGATGTTCACGGCAGGGGCGGGGCGTGGAAGGTGCGGCGGGCCGAACGCGCCAGGGCGTCCTGCAGCCAGCGGTGGGCCGGGTCGTGCCGGCGGCGGCGGTGCCACAGCGCGTCCACGTGGACGATGGGCATGGGCATGGGCAGGGGACGCCAGACCAGCTCGTCCTTGAGGCTGGCCACGCCCACGAAGTGGCGCGGCAGCACGGTGAGCAGGTCGGATGCGGCGACCACGCGCCCGGCGGTGAAGAACTGGTTGACGGTGAGCACGATGCGCCGGTCGCGTCCTAGCGCGGCCAGCGCCTCGTCGATGAAGCCGAAGGGCTTGCCCGAGAAGCTCACCAGCAGGTGGCGTGCGGCGCAGTACTGGTCCAGCGTCAGCGGGCCGTGCGCCAGGGGGTGGCCGCGGCGCATCACGCAGACGTATTCGCCGTCGTACAGGCGCATGCTGTCGAAGGCCACCAGGCTGTCGGTCTGCGCGCGGGCCGTGAGGTCGGCCATGGCGGCGGGGAAGTAGCCTACGGCCACGTCGGCGGTCTCGTCGTCGAGCAGGCGGCGCGGGTCGCGCGTGGTCAGCGGCACCACGCGCAGCGACACGCCGGGCGCCTCGCGCTCCACGATCTCGACCAGCGGCGGGATCAGCGTGGCGCCGGTGGCGTCGGCCATGGCCAGCACGAAGGCGGTGCTGGCGGTGCCGGGGTCGAAGGCGCCGGGCGCCAGCGCCTGCTGCAGGTGCCCGAGCGCCTGGCGCACCGTGGGCCACAGCGCCAGTGCGCGCGGCGTGGGCTCCACGCCCTGGCCGCTGCGCACGAGCAGGTCGTCGCCCACCACCTCGCGCAGGCGGCGCAATGCGTTGCTGACGGCTGGCTGGGTGAGCGCCAGCTTCTCGGCCGCGCGCGTGAGATTGCGCTCGGCCATCACTTCGTCGAACACGCGCAGCAGGTTCAGGTCCAGGGTGCGGAAGTTGATCGGTGCCACGCCGCAATCATCACAGATGTGAATGACGGGGATTCAACATATAAAGTGGAATAAATATGGGGTAAACCCTAATATTCTCGTACCGGCCTTGGCAGTCTCGCCTACGTGGCTGGGAAGGATTGCAACCATGACCCATTTTGTCCACCCCGATTTCCGTGACGTCCACCCCGGCGTCGAGCGCGTGGAGCGCGCGGCGACGGCGCTCAAGGACATGGCCTCCCGCTTCGACGGCGTCCGCGGCGGCGCCTCGCTGCTGCTGGCGGCCGTGGTGTCTGCCCTGGTGGTGGTGGCCAACCAGGTGGTCGACGCCTGGGGCGACGGCCACCTGCTCGCCGCCTGGATGGTGCTGTGGGTGGTGGCCTTCGCCGCCCTCGCGCTGCTGGCCGCCCCGGCCCGCCGTGCCGCCGCCCTGCTGCGCGGCAGCGCCCGCGCCTGGACCGAGGCCCGCCGCCGCGACGCCGAGGACCAGCGGACCTGGAACGCCGCCCTGCACGACGCGCGCATCATGGCCGACCTGAGCCGCGCCATGAACGGCATCGCCGTCGAGGATCTGCGCCGCTACCGCTTCTAAGCGGGTCGCCGCAAAAAGAGAGCTGCCAGCGCTTGCCTGCTGAGGTTTTCGGGTAAAAAAATACCTGAAAGCCTGGCAGGGCAAGCGCTGGCAGCTCTCTTTTTTAGCCTCCCTCCGCTTGGCGGAGGGGGCGAAGCCGGTCAGGCGGCCAGGCGCTGTTGCAGCTTGTCCTTGGTGGACAGCAGTTCCTGGGGCAGGTGGTAGGCCAGCTTGTCGAAGTGCTCGGTGTGCAGCTTCAGCTCGTCGGCCCAGGCGGCCTGGTCGATGCTGGTCACGTTCTGGAACTGCTCGGGCGTGAAGTCCAGGCCGCTCCAGTTGATCTCGGCGTACTGCGGGGCGATGCCGAAGGCGGTTTCCTGGCCCTGGGCCTGGCCCTCGATGCGGTCGATCATCCACTTGAGCACGCGCATGTTCTCGCCGTAGCCGGGCCAGACGAACTTGCCTTCGGCGTTCTTGCGGAACCAGTTGGTGGTGAAGATGCGCGGCAGCCGGGCGCCCTGCGCCTGGATCTTGGCGCCGAGCTGCAGCCAGTGCTGGAAGTAGTCGCTCATGTTGTAGCCCATGAAGGGCAGCATGGCGAACGGGTCGCGGCGCACCACGCCCTGCTGGCCGAAGGCGGCGGCGGTGGTCTCGCTGCCCATGGTGGCGGCCATGTACACGCCCTCGACCCAGTCGCGCGCCTCGGTCACCAGCGGCACGGTGGTGGAGCGGCGGCCGCCGAAGATGATGGCGTCGATCTTCACGCCGGCCGGGTCGTCCCAGGCCTCGTCCAGCGCCGGGTTGTTGGTGGCGGCCACGGTGAAGCGGGCGTTGGGGTGGGCGGCCTTGGCGCCGGTCTCCTTGGCGATCTGGGGCGTCCAGTCCTTGCCCTGCCAGTCGATCAGGTGGTCGGGCAGCGTGCCGGTGTCTTTCTCGATGCCTTCCCACCACACGTCGCCGTCGTCGGTCAGCGCGACGTTCGTGAAGATCACGTCCTTGTCCAGGCTGGCCATGCAGTTGGGGTTGGTGTGGTAGTTGGTGCCGGGAGCCACGCCGAAGTAGCCGGCCTCGGGGTTGATGGCGCGCAGGCTGCCGTCGGCCTGGGGCTTGATCCAGGCGATGTCGTCGCCGATGGTGGTGACCTTCCAGCCTTCGAAGGCCTTCGGGGGCACCAGCATCGAGAAGTTGGTCTTACCGCAAGCGCTGGGGAAGGCGGCGGCCACGTGGTACTTCTTGCCCTGGGGGTTGGTCACGCCCAGGATCAGCATGTGCTCGGCCAGCCAGCCCTGGTCGCGGCCCATGGTGGAGGCGATGCGCAGCGCGAAGCACTTCTTACCCAGCAGCGCGTTGCCGCCGTAGCCCGAGCCGTAGCTCCAGATCTCGCGCGTCTCGGGGTAGTGCACGATGTACTTGGTCTTGTTGCAGGGCCAGCTCGTCTCGTCCTTCTGGCCGGGCTGCAGCGGCGCGCCCACGGTGTGCACGCAGGGCACGAACTCGCCGTCGGTGCCGATCACGTCGTACACCGCGCGGCCCATGCGGGTCATGATCTTCATGTTCACGGCCACATAGGCGCTGTCGGACAGCTCCACGCCCACGTGGGCGATGGGCGAGCCGAGCGGCCCCATGCTGAACGGCACCACGTACATGGTGCGGCCCCGCATGCAGCCGTCGAACAGCGGCTGCAGCGTGGCGCGCATCTCGGCCGGGGCCATCCAGTTGTTGGTGGGGCCGGCGTCTTCCTTCTTTTCGGAGCAGATGTAGGTGCGGTCTTCCACGCGGGCCACGTCCGACGGGTCGGACCACGCCAGGTAGCTGCCCGGGCGCTTGGCGGGGTTGAGCTTCTTGAAGGTGCCGGCCTGCACGAGCTGCGCGCACAGGGCGTCGTATTCCTCCTGGCTGCCGTCGCACCAGTGGATGCGGTCGGGCTTGCACAGGGCGGCCATGTCGGCCACCCAGGCGATCAGCTTGGCGTTCTTGACGTAGGCAGGCGCCTGGAGATCCAGGCCTTGCATGGTGGGAGCGTTCATCGCGGGGCTTCCTGAAGTTGAAAAACAGTCTTTTCAAAGGAAGCGAACCGGGTCACGACACGAGAGGCCTGCGCGGGGCGAACCCCTGCCGCTGCCTTTGAAAAAACGGCTTGAACGCAGTCGGCGGGCGGATGCGGAGGCTGCATGGCTGCGGCGGCAAGCATGCGCGGGTCGGCTGGGATGACGATTCTATGAAGCCGCCCCCGGCTTGTCTGTCGGACAGGGGGAAAATCTATGCATAACGAGCATGAGGTTATGCATGCGGTGGGCCTGGACGTAAAAAAGCCCCGCCGAGCGGGGCCGGTACGCAGCGCGCGGGCTTTTTCAGGCCATGTACACGGCGATGAAAGCCAGCAGGAGCATCATGGCCGCGCCCACGGCGGGCAGCACCACGGGCACCAGGTGCACCACCGACTCCACGGCGTCGGGGGCATGGTCCTCGCCGGCGTGGGGGACGGTGGTGGTGTCGTGGGCCATGGTGATCTCCTGTGTCGTTGGTGTGTTCGGGCGAGGTGCCAAGTGTAGCGGCATCGTGCGCCGGGCGCACCCCGGGTCAATAGGGCTTGCGGTCGGCCGCCGCAGGCGGCACCCACTGGTAGAGCCAGGTTTCCGTCAGCGGCCGGCCGCCGCTGCGCAGGAACAGGCGGATGGTGATGGGCTCGGTGCTCTCGTCGGGCGGGCGCACGTCGAACATGGCGCGCCAGCCGTCGATGGCGTGCAGCGGCCGTGCCGAGGGAATCTCCACCGTGCCGCGGCTCAGGGTGATGACGGGCTCCACTTGCGTGCCCTCGCCCAGGCGCGCCAGCGCCTCGCCCGCGAAATCCACCGCGAAGCGCCACGAGAAATGCCTGCGCGGCTGCCCCACCACGCCGCCCAGGCCGGTGCGCGTGGCCACGCAGCGCGCCAGCGGCGGACGGGCGGGCGCCTCCGCGCCCCAGTAGAGGCGGTAGCCCACCAGCCATTCCTCGCCCGCCTGCGGCTTGCGCTCGGGGTTCCAGAAGGCCACCACGTTGTCGAAGGTTTCGTCCACCGTGGGGATCTCCACGAGCTGGACCGCGCCCTTGCCCCAATCCTCCTTGGGCTCCACCCAGAGCGAGGGGCGGCGCTCGTAGAACACGCCGTCGTCCTGGTAGTGGTCGAAGTCGCGGTCGCGCTGCAGCAGGCCGAAGCCCTTGGGGTTCTCGTCGGCGAAGGCGTTGAACTGCAGCGTGGGCGGGTTGGTGAGCGGGCGCCAGACCCACTCGCCGTTGCCGCGCCACATCGCCAGGCCGTCGGAATCGTGGATCTCCGGGCGCCAGTCGTTGGCCATGCGCCTGTCGTTCTCGCCGTGCTGGAACATGCTGGTGCACGGCGCCAGGCCCAGGCGCTCGATGGGCTTGCGCGGGTACAGGGCCGCGTCCACGTCCATCACCAGCGTGTCGCCCGGCGTGATGGCGAAGCGGTAGGCGCCCGCGATGCTGGGCGAATCCAGCAGCGCCAGCACCACCACCGTGTTGGAGCCGGGCGCGGGGCGCTCCAGGTAGAAGGCCGTGAAGTCCGGGAACTCCTCCGGGCGGGGCAGGCCGGTGTCGATCGCCAGGCCGCGCGCGGACAGGCCGTACTGCCACTCGCCGCCCACGGCGCGGAAGTAGCTCGCGCCCAGGAAGGCCGCCACGTCGCGCAGCGGGTCGGTGTGGAAGTTCAGGCGAAAGCCCGCGAAGCCCAGGTCCGCCGGCAGCGCGTCCGCCTTGAGGCCGCTCTTGCCGTAGTCGAACAGCGCAGGGTCGTAAGCGAGTTCCTGCGCCTGGCCGTCGGCCAGCTCGTAGAGGCGCACGGGGCGCTTGAAGAACAGCCCCAGGTGGAAGAACTGCGCCTGGAAGCGGCGCTTCTCGCCGGCCCACAGCGCGTGGTCGGCGCGAAAGCGCAGGGCCTGGTACTGGTCCCAGTCCAGCGCGGCCACCGGCGGCGGCAGCTGGGCCGTGGGCGGCACGTGCGGGCGGGCAGCCAGGGCGCGGGCTTGGCCCTTGAGGGCGGCGTAGTCGAACGGGCGGGGCGCGCCCAGGGGCTTGAGGGCGGCGAAGGCCGGGGTCCAGTTCAGGAGGGCCAGGGCCGCGCCCTGGCCGAGCGAGCGCATGAAACGGCGTCGTGAAGGCATGGGCCGCAGTGTGCCCAAGCGTGCGGCGGTTTCCTGCAACGCCGTGTGCCCCGCCGGGGTTTTGGGCGCAAAAAGCGGCCTTTTCCTACATCAGCGCCGCTTCCATCTCCGCGGCGCGCAGGCGCTCGAGCACCTGCTGCACGTGGGCCTGGCCGCGCGTCTGCAGCACCAGCTCGATCTCCACGTTCTGTGCGGCCAGCACGGTGAAGGCGCGCTGGTGGTGCACCTCCTCGATGTTGGCGCCCGCTTCGGCCACGGTGGCGGTGATGCGCGCCAGCACGCCCGGTATGTCGCGCGCGCTGACCTTGATGCGCGCCAGCCGGCCCGAGCGCACCATGCCGCGCTCGATGATGGCCGCCAGCAGCATTGGGTCGATGTTGCCGCCCGAGAGCACCAGCCCCACCCGCTTGCCCGCGAAGCGCGCGGGGTGCTTGATGAGCGCCGCCAGTCCGGCCGCGCCCGCGCCCTCGACCAGCGTCTTCTCGATCTCCAGCAGCATCAGCACGGCCTGCTCGATGTCGCCCTCGTCCACCAGCAGCAGGTCGTCCACCAGGCGCGCCACCACCTCCTGGGTGATCTTGCCCGGCGCGCCCACGGCAATGCCCTCGGCGATGGTGGCATTGCCCATGGGGTGCTGCGTGCCCTGCACGGCGTTGACCATGGACGGAAAGCGCTGCGTCTGCACGCCCACCACCTCGATGCCCGGCTTGAGCGCCTTGGCCGCCGTGGCCACGCCCGCGATGAGGCCGCCGCCGCCCACGGAGAGGACGAGCACGTCCAGCCCCGGCTGCTCGCGCAGCATCTCCAGCGCCAGCGTGCCCTGGCCCGCGGCAATGGCTTCGTCGTCGTAGGGGTGCACGAAGGTCAGGCCCTGCTGATCGGCGAGCTGATAGGCATGCGCGCGCGCTTCCTCCAGCGTGTCGCCGTGCAGCACCACCTCGGCGCCGAAGCCGCGCGTGCGCTCCACCTTCACGCCGGGCGTGAAGCGTGGCATGACGATCACCGCGCGCACGCCCAGGCGCTGCGCGTGGTAGGCGACGCCCTGGGCATGGTTGCCCGCGCTCATCGCCACCACGCCGCGCGCGCGCTCGCCGGGCGAGAGCTGCGCGAGCCGATTGCACGCGCCGCGTTCCTTGAACGAGGCGGTGAACTGCAGGTTCTCGAACTTGAGGAACACCTGCGCGCCTACGACCTCGGAGAGCGTCTTGGATTCCACGCAGGGCGTTTGCAGCACGTGGCCGCGCAGGCGTTCGGCGGCGGCCTGGATGTCTTGGAGGCTGAGCATCCGGCGATTGTGGCGCCAACTTCCAGGCCGTCCCTGGACCGGTGTCACGCCGCGCCAGTGCCGCCGTTTCAGAACTGGTGCCGCAAGGTCATGAGGAAGTTGCGCGGGGCGCCCCAATAGCCGCCGCCGTAGCCCCCGAAGCCTGCGTAATAGTGCTTGTCCAGCACGTTGTCGATGTGGAGCGACAACCGTGTCTGCCGGGTCAGGTCGTAATGGGCGGAGAGGTTGAGCAACGCATAGGCGCCTTGCACGCGGGTTGCCGTCACGCCGCCGAAGGTCTTGGTGGTTTCCATGCGGCTTTGCCAGCTCAGCGCGCCGCCGATACGCAACCGGCTCCAGGCGCCCGGGAGCCGGTAGTCCGTGGACAGCTTCAGCAGGTGGTTGGGCGGCAGGGCCGAGTCGAACAGCCCCAGCTCGGCTTCGCGCCGGGTGCGCTTCAGCGTGTAGCCGCCATAGATGTTCCAGTGCGGCGCCAGCTTGCCGGAGATCTCCACCTCCACGCCGCGCGACAGCATGCCCTTGCCATTGCGGTAGGCGTAGTCGCCGGAGGGCGTGGTGCGGTCGCCGTCGGACTCCGCGTTGTTCCTTTCCTCGGTGCTGAAGAATGCGATGCTGCCCTGCAGCGCATTGCCGGGCAGCGCGCCCTTGGCGCCGATCTCGACGTTGCGCCCGACGATCGGGTCCAGCCTGTCGCCGTTCACGTCGGTGAAGGTCTGGGGCGTGAAGATTTCCGCGTAGCTCGCGTAGAGCGAAAGGCCGGGAGACACGTCGTACACCATGCCCAGGAAGGGCGTGAGGACGCGCTTCTCCTCCTTGGCGCTGCCCCAGGCGTAGGCGCCATCCACCAGATAGCGGTGGCTGCTGTCCTTGTAGGAAGTCAGGCGGGCGCCTGGAATGACGGCCAGGGTGTCGGTGATGCGCAGCTGGAGCGCGCCATGCGCGGCCACCTGGCGGGTCTTGCGGTACCAGTAACCCCAGTGCGCCAGCGTGGGGTGCGCGAAATCGTTGTCCCAGGTGAAGAAGTCCGGAATGTCCAGGTACAGCGCCCGGCCGGGCCGGCTGGCCGAGTAATAGACATCGGAATGGCCGTCGATGTCCGAGTAGTGCGCCCCGAAGTGAGCCTGGTGCTGGCGCCCCCAGAGCGTGAAGCCGCCGCTGGCGGACGCATTGAGCACCGTCGTCTTGTTGGTGTCGGGCCCCTGCGAGACGTTGGCGCGCACGCCCGACCCATCGAGCGCGGGCCAGTCGTACGCGCCGGACACCAAGTCCTGCTCCCGGTGGTTCTCCAGCCGGTGGGCCGAGAACTTCCCGACCCAGGCGTTGCCGAAGTGGTGCTCCACCTCGGCGAAGAGGGAGCGCGTGGTCGTGTCGAACCGCCCCCACTTGACGCCGGGGTTGCGCGTGCGTGGCGCGTCGTAGGGCGTGCCGTCGCGCAGGAACAGCGGCAGCGGCCCCCAACTCGGGGCGTCGGCATTGCTGGTGACCTGCTCGGCGCCCACGGTGAGCAGCGTGGTGGGCGCCAGGTCGGCTTCCAGCACGGCGTAGACGTCCGTGCGCTTCTGGCGGTAGTGCTCCATGAAGGACTGGCGGTCCTGGTACGCCGTGACCAGCCTGCCGCGCAGCGAGCCTTCCGCGTTGAGCGGGGAGGAAATGTCCAGCAGGGTGCGATAGCGGTTCCAGGAGCCCAGGTTCGCCTCCACGGCCGCCTGGAAGGTGCGGGTGGGTTTCTTGCGTACCAGGTTGATTGCCCCGGCGGGAGTGCCGACGCCGTTGAGCAGGCCGGACGCGCCGCGCACCACTTCCACGCGGTCGTACGCGGCCGCATCCTGCAGCAGGTAGGCGTACCCGAACAGGTTGTCGCCCGTCGGCAGGGGCGCGCCATCGAGTTGCAGCGACGGAACCGAGAAGCCGCGAATGGTGGGGTAGGCACGCTCGCTGTCGGACTGGTCCATGTGGACGCCCACGGTTTGTTCCAGAACCTCTTGGACGCTGTGCAGCGCCTGGTCGTCCATCTGCTGGCGGGTGACCGTGGTGACCGACTGCGGGGTTTCGCGCAGCGCCAGACGCAGGCCGGTTGCCGTGCCGCTGGGGCCGGCCGGGGCATAGGAGCCGCTGCCCTCGGTGGTTGCCTCGGCCTGCGCGACGACCCGGACTTCGGCCAGTTGGACATGGGGCCCGGCTTCTGGCGCAGGGGTTTGCGGTATGCGCCGCAGCACATAGGCGCCTTGCGGGCCGGCGGAGGCCGACAGGCCCGTGCCCGCCAGCAGCGCATCCAGTGCCTGCCGGGTGGACAGGCTGCCGCTGGCGCCCCGGGTCCGCTCGCCCGCCACGAGTTCCGGCGCAAAGGTGATCAGCGTGCCCGACTCCCGCCCCCACTGGTTGAGCGCGGGGCCGAGCGGCCCGGCGGGAATGGCGTAGCTGCGGACAGCCGTCGTTGCGGCCGGCTGGGCCGATGCATTGTGCGGCAGGGCCGCGAAGGCCGCCAGGCTGGCGCAGAGCAGTTGCGTGGCGAAGGTGGTGCCGCGAGCGCGGGACGGGTGGTGGTGCATGTGCCCTCGGATGGTTGGTGATGGTTGGGTCCGAAAGGCTTGACACGCGTGGCGGCCGGATTGGCCGCTTTTCTTGGCGTTGCGAATGAAATCGGCCTCTAGCGCTTGTCCAGCAAGCGCAGGCAGCTATCAAAACAGGAATTCAGGGCGACGCCTGCCGTTCCACCACCACCCACCAGCGCGTGCGGCTGCGCACCTGAACGGGCAGCGAGAGCGTGAGCGCGGCCAGCACGCGGTCGGTGTCGGCCAGCGGGTAGCTGCCCGACACGCGCAGCCCCGCCGCATCGGGCGCGCAGCGCAGCACGCCGGGGCGGTGACGGCCCAGTTCGGCGAGGAAATCGGGCAGCGGCATGCCGTCGGCCACCAGCATGCCGTCGGCCCAGGCGGCGGCGCTGTCCTGCAGCGGCGCGGGCGGGCTGGCGGCGGTGGCGGTGAAGCGGCCCTGCTCGCCGGCCGACAGGCGTTGCGCGGCGTGCGGCGCCTGCGCGGGGGTGAGTTCCACCGCGCCTTCGAGCACGGCCACGGTGGTGTGCCCGCCGTGCTGGCGCACGGTGAAGCGCGTGCCGATGGCGCGCACCGTGCCCTCGGCCGTGCGCACGCGCAGGGGGCGGTCGGCAGCATCCGGCGCGCTGCGCACCAGGATCTCGCCCGCGCGCAGCACGATCAGGCGCTCGGCGGCGCTGTAGCGCACGTCCACGGCGCTGGCGGTGTTGAGCAGGAGGCGCGTGCCGTCGGCCAGCACCGTCTCGCGCCGCTCGCCGGTGGCGGTGGAGTGGTCGGCCGCCATCTGCTGCCAGGTGCCCGTCTGCCGCGCGGCCAGCAGCCCGCCCGCGCCGGCGGTCAGCAGCACGGCCAGCCGCACCGCATGGCGGCGCGCCAAGCCGGGGGCGGCCAGCGTCTGCAGGGCCAGGGGCGTAGAGACGCTGCGCAATTGCCCGTCCACCTCGGCGATGCGCTGCCAGGCGCGCGCGTGCAGCGGGTCGGCGGCCAGCCAGGCCTGCCATTGCTGGCGGGCGCCTTCGCTTCCGCCGTCCAGCGCCAGCAGCCAGCGCACGGCGGCACGGGCGACGTGCGGCGGAATCGGATCAGTCGGCATGGAAGTAGCAGCGCTCGGCCGCCGCCGCCAGGTGCCGGCGCACGCTGGTGCGCGAGATGCCGAGCTGCGCGGCGATCTGCTCCTGTGTCAGCTCCTCCAGCCGCCACAGCAGGAAGGCCTTGCGCGCGGCCAGGGGCAGGCCGTCCAGCAGGCGGTCGATGGCGACCAGCGTCTCCAGCACCATCAGGCGCGCGTCGGGCGGGGGTGCCACGGGCTCGGGCAGGGTGGCCAGGGCGTCGAGGTAGGCGCGCTCGATCTGCCGGCGCCGCAGGTGGTTCGCCAGCAGGCGTTGGGAGATGGTGGTGAGGTAGGCACGCGGCTCGGCCACCGTGTCCGCCGGCTGGCCGCGCGCGGTGAGCACGCGCACGAAGGTGCTCTGCGCGAGGTCGGCGGCGTCCCAGGCGCAGCCCAGCTTGCGGCGCAGCCGCGCCACCAGCCAGCCGTGGTGCTGCAGGTACAGGGCCTGGGTGGCCTCGGCGTGGGTGGGGGAGGGCGCGGGCATGGCGGGCGCTTTAATGAGAATGCATCGCATTCTATGTGTTGCGGACGCCACCGCCGGGTGCGCCTGGGTCCGGTTCAGAAGTCGTAGCGCATGCCCACGTTCACGCTGCGCGGCGCGCCCCAGGTGTACATCAGGCCCACGGCACTGAAGTTGGTGAGTCCGGCCAGGTAGTGCTTGTCCAGCGCATTGTTCACGTTCAGGCTGAACGACAGGTGCCTGTCGACCTGGTAGCGGGCCATCAGGTCCAGCAGCGCATAGCCCTGCTGCGCCAGCGTGGCCGCGCTGTTGCTCACCGCCGTCTTGCCCTGCCAGCGCGTGGCGGCGCCCACGGTCAGCCCGCGCAGGGTGCCGCCGTCGAAGCGGTAGGTGGTGCCGAGCTTGAACTGGTACTTGGGATACTGGCTTGTGGTGCTGAGCGAGCTGCTTTGCTGCACCAGGCTGCCCTGCGCCTGCCAACCGCGCGCCAGTTCGCCCGACAGCTCCAGCTCCCAGCCGCGCCGCATGGCGCTGGAGACGGCGCGGTAGGCCGTGTCGCCGCCGGGGGTGAGGCCGCCGCTCTCCTCGGCGGTGTTGCGGGTCTTCATCCAATAGTGGCTGATGCCAACGTTCAGACGCTTGTCGAAGAATTCGCCCTTGGCGCCGGCCTCGTAGGTGCTGCCCTCTTCGGGGGCCAGCGTGCGGCCCTGCTCGTCCTGCGCGGTCTGGGGCTGGAAGATGCTGGCGTAGCTCGCGTAGAGCGACACGTTCGGGTGCACCTCGTAGACCAGCCCGGCATACGGCGTGGTCACGCCGTTTTCCTTCATGTCGTAGTTCCACCAGTAGGGCGTGATGTCGCGCTCCTCGTACCGGGTCACGCGCAGTCCTGCGATCAGCTGCAGCGGGTCGGCCATGCGGAAGCGCCCGGCGGCGTATGCGTAGCGCTGCTTCTGGCTGAAACTGTTGTCGCCATAGTTCCAGCCGCTGGCATCGGGCTGGGGCAGCGTGGCGCCGCCCTGGGCGAAGCTAGCCCCCAGGTCCGCGAGCGGAACCAGCGTCAATGGGTTGAGGGGCAACTGCACGTCGCTGCGAAAGCGCGAGATGCCTGCGCCGGCCAGCAGCTCGTGCGTGCGGCCCAGCAGGTCGAATGTGCCCTTGACGTCCAGGTTCACCGTCCAGTTGCGGCTCTCCATGTCGCGCCAGCGTCCGAAGCTCGCGCGGTCCTGGTCGTAGAAATAGCCCGCGACCATGTCGTCCATGGCCACGCGTTGGTGCGAGAACTTGAGCGTGGCCGTCCAGTCGTCCGCCAAGCGCTGCTCCAGGCTGCCGAAGAGATTGAGCGCGTCCTGCTCGTACCCGCCCCAGGGCGCCCCCACGTTGAACGAACGCGGCATCCACGGCACTGCGGCGCCCGCGCGGGTGTAGCGCTGGATGGGCTGCGTGGTGCCGATGCCGCGTGCCTCGCGCCGGCGGTAGGTCATGCCTACGTTGAGCAGCGTGTCGGGCGCCAGGTCGGCCTCTAGCGTGCCGTACAGCATCTTGCTGCGGTTCTTCTCGTGGTCGCGGAAGCCTCCCGCATCCATGCCGGACGCCACCAGCCTCCCGCGCAGCGTGCCGGCTTCGTTGAGCGGACCGCCCACATCGGCCTCGGCGCGGTAGGTGTCCCAGCTGCCGGCGCTGGCGCGCACGCTGGCCTGGAACTCGCGCGTGGGCCGCTTGCGCACCATGTTGACGGTGGCGCCGTAGTTGCCCTTGCCGACCACCAGGCCCGATGAGCCCTTGAGCACCTCGATGCGGTCCATCTCCGCCATGTCGTCCAGCGCATACATGGTGCTGGTCAGGTAGTACCAGCCGCTGCTGACCTGGGCCATGCCGTCGGTCTGCAGGTTGACGCTGGCCCCGCGCGCCTGGAAGTCGGTGGCGTTGTTCTGGCGGTAGACGCCGATGCCGGGCGTCTGCTCCAGCACGTCGGTCAGCGTTTCCAGCTTGAAGTCGTCCATCCGCTGGCGCGTCATCACGCTGACGGACTGCGGCGTCTCCCGCAGCGACAGGCCCAGCCCCGTGGCCGTGCGGCTGGGGCCGGTCTGGGTGTAGCTGCCGGTGCCTTCGGTGGCGCCGTTGTCGCGCACGGCCGCCGCAGTCACGGTGACGGGGGCCAGCGCCACGGAGGTGCCGTCACCGCCGGCGGCCGGCGTGGGCTGCGGCGCCGCCTGCAGCGTGTAGCCGCCGCCTTCGCGCGCCACGGCGCGCAGCCCTGTGCCCTCGAGCAACTGCGCGAAGCCCTGGGCCACGCCGTGGCTGCCTTGCAGGCCCGGGGTGCGCAGCCCGTTCGTCTGCGCGGGCGTGAACGACAGGCTCACGCCCGCCTGCCCGGCGAAGGCCGAGAGCGCCGGGGCCAGCGGGCCGGGAGCAATGGCATAGCTGCGTGGGGCCTGCTGCGCCTGCGGCTGGGCCAGGGCGCCCGGAGGCAGGGCGGCGGCGAACAGGCAGGCCAGCGCCACGGGGCGCAAGGCGGGAAGGGTGGGGGTCATGGGCGGATTCCTCGTCGGTGGTTCAGCGGATGCGAGGCCCCGGAGACGGGGCAATCCGCTGCTTGCCGGACGAGCCGGGGCCAAAGTGCCAGCCTGGCGAAAAAAAGTCAGCCCGCGCCGCGCGGCACCACGGTCACCCACCAGCGCGTGCGCAGCAGCACCTGCACGGGCAGGGTTTCGCGCAGCAGGGCGAGCACGTACTCGGTATCCGCGAGCTGGAACGCGCCCGAGATGCGCAAATCCGCCACCTCGGGCGCGCAGCGGACCACGCCGGGGCGGTAGCGCGCCAGCTCTTCCAGGAAATCGGCGAGGCGCATGCCGTCGGCATACAGCACGCCGTGCAGCCAGCCGGGCGCGCCGTCCGGTGCGGCCTGCGGCAGCAGCGCGTTGGATTCGGGCGGCGCGGCCCCGGCGGCGCCGAGGACGGTGTGCTGGCCCGCGTCCACGACGAGCGGCGCGCCGCCGCCGCGCGGCGTGGCCTCCACGCGGTGCTCCAGCACGGTGAGCCGGGTGCGCGGGGCGCCGCCGCCGTCCTCGATGCGCACGACGAAGCGGGTGCCCAGCGCGCGCAGGCGGCCCTGGGGCGTCTCGACGATGAAGGGGCGGTGCGTGCCCGGCGTGTCGGGCGCGGTGCGCACGTACACCTCGCCCCGGTGCAGGCGCACGAGGCGCTGCGCGTCGCTCCAGGCCACGTCCAGCGCGGTGGCGGTGTTCAGGGTGAGGCGGCTGCCGTCGGCCAGCAAGGCTTCGCGGCGCTCGCCGGTGGCCGTGGCGTAGTCGGCCGTCCAGCCCTGCCAGGGCACGTGGCGCCAGCCCAGCCAGGCGGCGGGTGCGGCCACGCCGAGCAGGGCCAGGGTGCGCAGCACGGCGCGGCGGCTGGCGTGCGTGGAGGGGCGCATGGTCGGGCGCGTGAGTACGGGCACGCCCAGCGCGGGCGGCACGGCGCCGAACTGGCGCGCCAGGCGCTCGGCCTTCTGCCATGCGGCCTCGTGCGCGGGGTGCGCGGCGCGCCAGCGCTCGCAGGCGGCGAAGTCGGCGGCGACTGCGTTGCCCGAGTGCAGGCGCACCAGCCAGCGCGCCGCCGCGCGGACGACGGCGGGGTCGAGCGCGGGCACCGCCGTCGCGCTCATTCCATCAGCGTGAGGCACAGCTCGAACCCCTGCGCCATGTAGCGCTTGACGGTGCGCTCGCTCACGCCCACCCGGGCCGCGATCTGCGCGTAGCCCAGTCCCTGCAGCTGCGAGAGCACGAACACCTCGCGCGCCTTGGGCGCCAGGCGGCCGAGCAGGTCGTCGAGCTGCTGCAGCGCCTGGCGGATGGCGAGCGCGTCCTCGGGCGCGGGCGCGTGTTCCTCGGGCAGCGCGGCGAGGGTGTCGAGCCAGGCCTGCTCCAGCGAGCGGCGCCGCCAGTGGTCGTGCAGCAGGCCGCGCGCGATGGTGGTGAGGTAGGCGCGCGGCTCGCGCAGGCCCGGCAGCACCTCGGGCCTGAGCAGCACGCGCACGAAGGTGTCGTGCGCCAGGTCGGCCGCGCCGTCCGGGCAGCGCAGGCGGCGGCGCAGCAGGGCCAGCAGCCAGCCGTGGTGCTCCCGGTAGAGGGCCTGCACCGGGTCGAGGGGTGCGCGCAGGGAGGCGGGAGGCATGGCGGGTGTCTGGGATTAAATGAGAATGTGTCGCATTCTATAGAACCCTGTCCTGCTGGATACCGGGGGGTGCATGCTATCGAAAAAGTAGCTGCTTGCGCTTTCTGTATAAGCGCTGGAGGCGGATTTCGCTTGAATCTACCCTGCGAAGGCGCGTGCCAGGATCGCACCCACGTCCAGCCCGCGCGTGTCGATGGCGCCCGCCACGCGGCCCGCGCCGCCGCCCTCCAGCCGCGTGGCGATGAACGCATCGGCCACGCAGGCGGGCGCCTGCGCGCGCAGCAGGCAGGCCTGGGCCACGAGCACCAGTCGCTGCGCGAGCATGCGGCCCAGGCCCTCCAGTTCGGCGGGCGGGGCGGCCAGCAGCGCCTGCAGTTCATGCAGTGCGGCAGCGATGCGCGGCTCGCCCTGCGCGGCGTGCAGCAGATCGGCCAGCAGGGCCTGGGCGGCCTCGGGCTCGCGCGAGAGGGCGCGCAGCACGTCCAGGCACATCACGTTGCCGGAGCCTTCCCAGATGGAGTTGACGGGCGCCTCGCGGAACAGGCGCGCCATCACGCCGCCTTCCACGTAGCCGTTGCCGCCGAAGACTTCCATGGCCTCGCCCGTCAGCTCCACTGCGCGCTTGCAGACCCAGAACTTGGCGGCGGGCGTCATTACGCGCTTCCAGGCGCGCTGGGCGGGAGCGTCGTCGTTTTCATAGGCTTCGGCCAGGCGCATCAGCAGCGCCAGCGCGGCTTCGCTCTCCAGCGCCAGGTCGGCCAGCACGGCGCGCATCAGCGGCTGCTCGGCCAAGGCCTTGCCGAAGGCGTGGCGCTGGCGCGTGTAGGCGATGGCCTGCACCGTGGCCTGCCGCAGGATGGCGGCGCTGCCGGCCACGCAGTTCAGGCGCGTGTAGGTCGCCATCTCGATGATGGTCGGGATGCCCCGGCCTTCCTCGCCCATGAGCAGGCCCCAGGCGTCCTGGAACTCGACCTCGCTGCTGGCGTTGCTGCGGTTGCCCACCTTGTCCTTGAGGCGCTGCACGACCACCGCGTTCCTGCTGCCGTCGGGGCGCCAGCGCGGCACGTAGAAGCAGGCCAGGTTGGAAGAGGATTGGCCGCCCTCGCCGGTGCGCGCGACGACGAGGTGCGCGTCGCTCGTCGGCGCCGAGAAGAACCACTTGTGCCCGCGCAGCAGGTATTCGCCGCCGCGCCCGCCCGCGCCGGTGGGTGTGGCGACGGTGGTGTTGGCGCGCACGTCGGAGCCGCCCTGCTTCTCGGTCATGCCCATGCCGAGCCAGACGCTGGCCTTGTCCTGCGCGGGCACGTCGCGCGGGTCGTAGGCGCGGCTGTAGAGCTTGCCGCGCAGCTGCTCCCACAGCGCGGGTTCGCGCTGCAGCAGCGGGATGCTGGCCTGCGTCATCGTCGCGGGGCACAGCGTGCCCTGTTCCACTTGGCCGTGCAGGTAGAAGCCCGCCGCCCAGGCGGCCCAGCGGCCCGTGCGCGTTTCCTCGAAGGGCAGGCCGACGAGTCCCTGCGCGCGGTACAGCGCCATGAGCGTGTGCCAGCTCGGGTGGAACTCCACCGCGTCGATGCGCCGCCCGCGCGTGTCGAAGGCGTGCAGCGCAGGCCCATGGCGGTTGGCCTGCTCGGCGAGCGCGTAGGTCTCGGCACTGCCCAGCTGGCGCGCGTAGCCGCCAAGCCAGGGCCGGGCCCACTGGGCGCCCGCGCGCGCGAGGGCTTCGCCCAGGGCCGGATCGGTGCCGAGCGGGTCGTAGCCGGTCAGCTCGGGGAACTGGTTGAAGACGCTGTGGGTGTGCCAGTCCATGGTGTGCCTGCCTTTCGTGCCTGGATCGCCGCCAAAGTCTATCCAGGGTCCCTAGTCCTCCATGGGGTCGCCCAGCCAGCGGCGCGCGCCGGCGCCGTTCTGGCCGCAGCGGTCGCCGGCGTTGTAGAGCGCGCAGCTGCGCATCGACAGGCAGCCGCAGCCGATGCACTGGTCCAGGCTGGAACTCAGTCGCTGCAGCTCGGCCATGCGCTGGTCCAGGCGCTCCTTCCAGACGCGCGACATGCGCTCCCAGTCGCGGCCGGTGGGCACGTGGCGCGTGGGCAGCTTGCGCAGCTGCTCGGCGATCTCCTCCAGCGTGAAGCCGATGCGCTGGGCGAACACGACGAAGGCGATGCGCCGCAGCGCGGAGCGGTGGTAGCGCCGGTGGCTGCCCTCGCCGCGCACCGATTCGATCAGCCCCAGCGATTCGTAGAACCGCAGCGCGGACGCCTTGACGCCGCTGCGCTGCGCCACCTGGCCGATGCCCAGCAACGGATCGTCCTCAATTTTCATGGGTGTTTCTCCAGGGGCCGTTTGACTTCAAGTTTACTTGAGCTTTGAGAATGCGCCGCATCGTTATCCAACCAAGTAGAGAGAGCACACATGCACAAGAAGAGATGGCTCCACGGCGCACTGCGCTGGGCAATGGCGGGCGGCGCGGCAGCGGTGCTTACGGGCTGCGGCGCCCAGGCCGATACCTCCGCCCAGGCCCCGGCGGCGGCAGAGGTGCGCGTGCAGACCGTGCAGGCCCAGGCGGTGCGGCAGTGGGACGAGTTCCAGGGCCGCATCCGCGCGGTGGATTCGGTAGAGCTGCGCCCGCGCGTGAGCGGCTACATCGAACACGTGGCGGCGCGGGAAGGCCAGGAGGTGCGCAAGGGCCAGCTGCTGTTCGCCATCGATGCGCGCCCCTACCGCGCCGCGCTGGCCAGCGCCCAGGCGCAGCGCGAGCGCAGCCACCGCGCCGCGGAGCTGGCGCAGGCCCAGCACCACCGTGCCCAGCAACTGGTGGGCGAGCGGGCCATCTCGCAGGAGGAGGCCGACCACCGCGCCGCCGCGCTGGCGCAGGCCCAGGCGCAGGTGCGCGCCGACGAGGCCGCCGTGGAGGCCGCGCGGCTGAACCTGGAGTTCACCGAGGTGCGCGCGCCGGTGGCCGGCCGCATGGGCCGGGCGCTGCTGACCGTGGGCAACCTGGTCCAGGCCGACCAGAGCCTGCTGACCACGGTGGTCTCGCAGGACCCGGTGTACGTGGACTTCGATGCCGACGAGCACAGCTACCTGCGCTACCGCCAGTTGGCCGGCGGCGCCCAGGCCGTGCGCGTGGGCCTGGCCGATGAGCAGGGCTTTCCGCACGAGGCCCGCCTGCAGTTCATGGACAACCAGCTCGACGCCGGCACCGGCACCATCCGCGTGCGCGCGCGGCTGGCGAACCCGCAGCAGCGCTTCACGCCCGGCCTGTTCGCCCGCGTGCAGCTGCAGGGCGCCCGCGACGCCCAGGCCCTGCTGATCGACGACAAGGCCGTGCTGGTGGACCAGGACCGGCGCTACGTCTACGTGGTCGGACCGGACCAGCGCGCCGAGCGCCGCGACGTGCGGCTGGGGCGCATGGTGGACGGGCTGCGCGTGGTCGAGTCGGGCCTGCGCGAGGGCGACGCGCTCGTGGTGGGCGGCGTGCAGCGCATCCACTACCCCGGCATGCCGCTGCAGCCGCAAACGCAGCCGCAGGGGCAGTGAGGAACGCCATGGACTTCTCCAAATTCTTCATCGACCGGCCGATCTTCGCGGTCGTGCTATCGGTCATCCTCTTCGCCCTGGGGCTGATCGCCATCCCGCAGCTGCCCGCGGGCGAATACCCCGAGGTCGTTCCGCCCAGCGTGGTGGTGCGCGCCAACTACCCCGGCGCCAATCCCAAGGAGGTGGCCGAAGCCGTGGCCGTGCCGCTGGAAGAGGCCATCAACGGCGTCGAGGGCCTGATGTACATGAAGTCGGTGGCCGCCTCCGACGGCAGCCTGCAGGTGGTCGCCACCTTCCGTCCCGGCGAGGACGCGGACGCCGCCGCGGTGCGCGTGCAGAACCGCGTCAGCCAGGCCCAGAGCCGGCTGCCCGAGGAGGTGCGCCAGTACGGCGTGACCACGCAGAAGCAGTCACCCACGCCGCTGATGTACGTGGCGCTGGTGTCGCAGGGCGGCCGGCACGACACGCTCTACCTGCGCAACTACGTCACGCTCAAGGTCAAGGACGAACTCGCGCGCCTTCCCGGCGTCGGCGACGTGGGCGTATACGGCGCGGGCGACTATGCAATGCGCATCTGGCTGGACCCCGAGAAGGTGGCTGCGCGCCAGCTCACCGCCGGCCAGGTGATCGCCGCCGTGCGCGAGCAGAACGTGCAGGTCTCGGCCGGCCAGCTCGGCGCCGAGCCGAGCAGCGCCGGCGCCGACAAGCTGCTGTCCATCAACGTGCGCGGCCGCCTGCGCACCGGACAGGAGTTCGGCGACATCGTGCTCAAGACCGGCGAGGCCGGCCAGATCGTGCGCCTGTCGGACGTGGCGCGCATCGAGATGGGCTCCAGCGACTACACGCTGCGCGCCTCCATGAACGGCAACTCCATGGCCGCCATCGGCATCTTCCTCACGCCGGGCGCCAATGCCCTGGCCGTGGCAGGGAAGGTCCACGAGACGCTGCAGCGTCTGTCGCGCGACCTGCCGCCGGGCCTGTCCTTCGAGGAATCGTGGGACCCGACGGTGTTCGTGCAGGACTCGATCCAGTCCGTGCAGCACACGCTGATCGAGGCCGTGGTGCTGGTGGTGCTGGTGGTCGTGGTGTTCCTGCAGACCTGGCGCGCCTCCGTCATCCCGCTGCTGGCCGTGCCGGTGTCCATCGTCGGCACCTTCGCGGGCCTGCTGCTGCTGGGCTATTCGATCAACACGCTCACCCTGTTCGGCCTGGTGCTGGCCATCGGCATCGTGGTGGACGATGCCATCGTCGTGGTCGAGAACGTGGAGCGTTTCATCGCGCAGGGCCATGGCCCGCGCGAGGCGGCCCACTTGGCGATGGCCGAGGTCTCCGGCCCCATCATCGCCATCGCCCTGGTGCTTTGCGCGGTCTTCGTGCCCATGGCCTTCCTGGACGGCATCACCGGGCAGTTCTACAAGCAGTTCGCGGTGACCATCGCCATTTCCACGGTGATCTCGGCCGTCAACTCGCTGACGCTCTCGCCCGCGCTGGCGGCGCGGCTGCTGCAGCCGCGCGGCGCGCCGAAGGACGGGCTTTCGCGCCTGCTCGATCGATGCTTCGGCCGCTTCTTCGGAGCCTTCAACCGCTTCTTCGACCGCAGCGCGCGCGGCTACGAACGCACCGTGGCCCGCAGCCTGGGGCGGCGCGGCGTGGTGTTCGTGGTCTATGTGCTGCTGCTGGGCGCCGCCGCGCTGCTGTTCGACCGCGTGCCGGGCGGCTTCATCCCCATGCAGGACAAGCTCTACCTGTTCGCCGGGGCCAAGCTGCCCGAAGGCGCCTCGCTGCGCCGCACCGAGGAGGTGACGCAGGAGCTGACGCGCCACGCGCTGGAGGTGGAGGGCGTCAAGACCGTGAGCGCCTTTGCGGGCCTGAACGCGCTGCAGGGAACGACCACGCCCAACCTGACCAGCGCCTACGTGCTGCTCCAGGGTTTTGGCGATCGCACGCGCAGCGCAGGGGACATCAGCGCGGAGCTGAATGCGAAGCTGCAGGGTATCGAGGGCGGCTACGCCTATGCGCTGATGCCGCCGCCCATCGAGGGACTGGGCAACGGCTCGGGCTACTCGCTGTTCCTGATCGACCGGGGCGGCCTGGGCTACGCGGCGCTGCAGCAGGCGCTGGACGCCTTCCAGGCCGAGGTCGCCAAGACGCCGGGCATGCATTACCCGGTCAGCGCCTTCCAGTCCAACATCCCGCAGCTCGAAGTGCGCGTGGACCGCGCCAAGGCCAAGGCCCAGGGCGTGCCGCTCGACGAGCTGTTCCAGACGCTGCAGGCCTACCTGGGTTCGGTGTACGTGAACGACTTCAACGCCTTCGGCCGCGTGTACCGCGTGGTGCTGCAGGCCGATGCGGACTTCCGCCAGCGCGTGCAGGACATCGGCCGGCTGCAGGTGCGCAACGGCCGTGGCGAGATGGTGCCCATCGCCGCCATGGTGACGGTGGAGCCGGCGTTCGGCCCCGACCCGGTGCTGCGCTACAACGGCTTCGCCGCGGCCGACCTGATCGGCGACGCCGACCCGCGCGTGATGTCGTCCGCGCAGGCACTGGAGAAGCTGCGCGAGATCGCCGCGCGCACGCTGCCGCGCGGCATCGAACTGGCCTGGACCGACTTGAGCCACCAGCAGGTGGAGCAGAGCCACGCCTCGGCGGTGGTGTTCGCGCTGGCGGTGATGCTGGTCTTCCTGGTGCTGGCCGCGCTGTACGAGAGCTGGACCCTGCCGCTGGCGGTGATCCTCATCGTGCCCGTCACCCTTTGCGCGGCGCTGTTCGGCGTCTGGCTCTCGGGCGGGGACAACAACGTCTTCGTGCAGGTGGGCCTGGTGGTGCTGATGGGGCTGGCGTGCAAGAACGCCATCCTGATCGTGGAGTTCGCGCGCGAGCTGGAGATGCAGGGCGTCGCCACCCGCGACGCCGCGCGCCAGGCCTGCCGCCTGCGCTTGCGGCCCATCGTGATGACCTCCATCGCCTTCATCGCCGGCGCCGTGCCGCTGCTGATCGGTTCCGGCGCGGGCAGCGAGGTGCGCGCCGCCACCGGCGTGACCGTGTTCTCCGGCATGCTGGGCGTCACGCTGTTCGGCCTGTTCCTCACGCCGGTGTTCTACGTCACCCTGCGCCAATGGAGCGGCACGCGCCTGGCCCGCCCGGCGGCGCCCCGCATCGCGGAGGGCCACCATGCGTGAGTCTTTGCGAATCCAGCTGCCGCTGGCCCTGGCGTGCGCGGCCCTGCTGGCTGGCTGTGCGGCGGGCCCCGACTTCACCCGCCCCGCCGTGTCCGAGCCGCCCGCGCGCTTCGCCCATGCCGATGCGCTGCCCGCAGACCCCACCCTGCTCTGGCAGGGCCTGGGTGACGACCAGCTCTCCGCGCTGATGCGGCGGGCGCTGGCCGGCAACCATGACCTGGGCGCCGCCCTGGCGCGACTGGACGGCGCCCAGGCCCTGCGCCGCCAGGACGAGCTGGATGCGTGGCCCGTGGTCACGGCCCAGGCCCGCGCCGCGCAGCAGCACGCCAGCGCCAGTGAGGCCGCAGGCGCCCCGCGCAGCCAGCGGCAGTTCAGCGCCGGTATCCAGGCCGGTTGGGAGCTGGATCTTTTCGGCCGCCTGCGCCGCAGCACCGAGGCGCAGCAGGCCGAGGTGCAGGCCAGCGCCGCAGACCTGCAGGCGCTGCAGGTGGCGGTGGCGGCCCAGGTGGCCGCCGCCTACACCGACCTGCGCAGCGGCCAGCAGCAGCTGCAGCTGGCGCGGCAGCAGGCCGACAACCAGCACGCCACGCTGCGCCTGGCCCGGGTGCGGCTGGGGGCAGGCAGCGCCACCGCGCTGGAGGCGGCCCGCGCCAGCGCCCAGTGGCAGGCCGCCCAGGCGCGCCTGCCCGCGCTGCAGGCCCGCGTTGCCGTGGCCCAGCACCGGCTGGCGGTGCTGCTGGGCCTGCCGCCGCAGGCGCTGCTGGCCGAGCTGGACGCCCTTCGGCCGCTGCCCGCGCTGCCGCCGGCCGTGGATCCCGGCACGCCGGCCGACCTGCTGCGCCGCCGTCCCGACGTGGCTGCTGCCGAGGCCCGGCTGCATGCCGCCACGGCCCGCATCGGCGTGGCCACGGCCGACCTGTTCCCGCGCCTGTCGCTGGGCGGGCTGCTGGCCAGCGTGGCACCGGGCGCCGGTGCGCTGTGGGAAGCGGGCAGCGCCAGCCGGTCCGTGTGGCTGGGCGTGGACTGGTCGTTCCTGGACGTGGGCCGCGTGCGTGCGCGCATCGCTGCCAGCGAGGCCGGGGCCGCCGCCGCGCTGGCCCTGTACCAGCAGACCGTGCTGCAGGCGCTCGAGGACACGGAAAATGCCCTGGTGCAGCTGCAGCGCACGCGCGAGGAGGATGCGCTGCTCCAGCAGGCCGCGGCGGAGCGCGCCGCGGCCGAGCGCCTGGCCTGGCGCCGCTACGAGGCGGGCAGCGCGGCCCTGGGCGAGGTGCTGGACACGCAGCGCGACCTGCTCGCCGCGCAGGATGCGGCTGCCGACAGCCGCCGCCGCGCGCTGCAGGCGGCCGTGGCGCTGTACCAGGCGCTGGCCGGCGGCTGGGCGGGTCAGGCCGCTTCGAGCTGAAACAGCTTGCGCGCCCCCACCGGCGCCACTGCCCGCGCGATGGCGCCGATGTGGTCGGGCGTGGTGCCGCAGCAGCCGCCGACGATGTTGACCAGCCCCTCGGCGGCGAACTCGTGCACCAGGCGGCTCGTGACCTCCGGCGTCTCGTCGAAGCCGGTGTCGCTCATCGGGTTGGGCAGGCCGGCGTTGGGGTAGCAGCTGATGAAAGTCTCGGGCGCGGCGCGGTTCAGCTCCTGCACGTAGGGGCGCATCAGTGCCGCGCCCAGCGCGCAGTTCAGGCCGATGGAGAGCGGATTGGCATGGCGCACGCTGTGCCAGAAGGCGGTCACGGTCTGGCCGCTCAGGATGCGGCCCGAGGCGTCGGTCACGGTGCCGCTGATCATGATGGGCAGGCATTCGCCGGTCTGCTCGAAGGCCTCGTCTACGGCGAACAGGGCCGCCTTGGCGTTGAGCGTGTCGAAGATGGTCTCGACCAGGATCACGTCGGCCCCGCCCTCGATGAGCGCGAGCGTCTGCTCCAGATAGGCCGCGCGCAATTGCTCGAAGGTCACGTTGCGCGCGCCGGGGTCGTTCACGTCGGGGCTGATGCTGGCCGTCTTGGGCGTGGGGCCGAGGGCGCCGGCAACGAAGCGGGGTTTATGGGGCGTGCTGAATTTGTCGCACGCGGCGCGCGCCAGCTTGGCACTCTCCAGGTTCATCTCATAGGCCAGGTCGGCCATGTGATAGTCGTCCTGCGCGATCGTGGTGGCGCCGAAGGTGTTGGTCTCGATCAGGTCGGCGCCCGCGGCCAGGTAGCCCTCGTGGATGTCGCTGATCACGTCGGGCCGCGTGAGCGACAGCAGCTCGTTGTTGCCCTTCACGTCGCGCGGGAAGTCCTTGAAGCGCTCGCCGCGGTACTGCGCCTCGGTCAGCTTGAAGCGCTGGATCATGGTGCCCATGGCGCCGTCGAGGATGCAGATGCGTTGCCCGAGGATGGCGGGCAGTTGCTGGGCGCGGGTATAGCGAGGCAGGGTCATGGGGCCGACATTGTAGGAACCTGCCAGGCGCAGCGCGAGTTCCGGGCGCAAAGGCCGCGTGCCCATCTGCGGTTACATAACAAAACGTGGTGTAGCAGGGTGTGCCCGATAGAGTGGGCAGCCGGCCCGCAACGGTCCGGCACCTTTGCAACAACCCCACGACAACAGGAGACAACCATGGCGTATCAGAAGCTCTGGCCGGCGGCACCGCTGGCCCTGGCGCTCGCACTGGCAGGGTGCGGCAGCTCCGACGATTCCTCCGGTCCCGGCGACGGGCTGGCGGTGGACAACAACGCCGACAGCTGCTCGGTGGTCTCCAGCAGCGGCCAGCCCATCATCGTGGGCTCGGGCGTGCCGGGCGACCCGGCGGCGCCCGAGGCCGCATCGGGCTACCGCCTGGGCTACAAGGCCAAATACTCCAGCAAGTACATGGTGGTGGCCAACACGCCGCTGGCCACCAAGGCGGGGTGCGAGATCCTCAAGGCCGGCGGCACGGCGGCCGACGCGGCCGTGGCGGTGCAGGCCGTGCTGGGGCTGGTGGAACCGCAGTCCAGCACCATCGCGGGCAGCGCGTTCATGATGTACTACGACGCGGCGACGAAGAAGGTCACCGCCTACGATGGCCGCGAGACGGCGCCCGCCGCCGCCAACGGCTACTACCTCGCACGCCAGGACCAGGCCGACGAGAACTCCCCCGCGCCCGTGCCCAGCGCGCGGCGCAGCGGCCGCTCCATCGGCGTGCCCGGCGTGATGCGCATGCTCGAGATGGCGCACGGCGAGCACGGCAAGCTCAAGTGGAACCAGCTCTTCGGCGAAGGCATTCGCCTGGCCAATGACGGCTTCCGCGTGCCGCAGCGGCTGGCCAGCGCCATCGCCAGCAACGCCTCCAGCCTGGCGCTGGACGCCAACGCCGTGCAGACCTATTTCAACGCGGATGGCACGCCGCGCGCGGCCCTGTCCATCATGACCAACGCGCCGTATGCGGTCACCCTCAAGGCGCTGGCCGACGGCGGCGCCGACGCGCTGCACAAGGGCCCGATCGCCGAGGCCATCGTCGCCAAGGCCCGCCAGTCGGTGGGCGACGACGCGGCGCGCACGCCCATCACGCCCAGCCTCATGACGGTGGATGACCTGGCCGGCTACCAGGCCAAGAAGCGCGAGCCGGTGTGCACCACCTACCGCAATGCGTACTACGTGTGCTCCATGTCGCCCCCGTCGTCGGGCGGCATCGCCATCGTGCAGGCGCTGGGCATCCTGGAGAACTTCGACCTCGCGGCGCACAAGCCCGCTTCCCCGGAAAACGAGGGCGGCATTCCCAGCGTGATGGGCGTGCACCTGGTCACCGAGGCCGAGCGCCTGGCCTATGCCGACCGCGACAAGTACGTGGCCGACACCGACTTCGTGCCACTGCCGGCCCAGGGCGCGGCCTCGATGCTCGACAAGAACTACCTGAAGGCCCGCGCCGCGTTGATCAGCCCCGACCAGAGCATGGGCGTGGCCGAGGCCGGCGTGTTCGGCGGCGCCAGCGCCAGCTACGCCGTGGACCGCACGCAGGAATACGGCACCACGCACTACTCCATCGTCGATGCGTACGGCAACGTGGCCTCCATGACCACCACGGTGGAGTCCAGCATGGGCTCGTTCCACATGGTCGGCGGCTTCCTGCTCACCAACCAGCTCACGGACTTCTCCGCCCAGCCGCAGGACAGCGCGGGCAACCCCGTGGCCAACCGCGTGGAAGGCAACAAGCGCCCGCGCAGCACCATGGCGCCCACGCTGGTGTTCAAGGGCACGCAGCCGGGCGACTTCCTCATGGCCACGGGCTCGCCCGGCGGCGGGGCCATCATCCAGTACGTGCTCAAGACCGTCGTGGGCGCGCTGGACTGGGGGCTGGACGCGCAGCAGGCCACGTCGCTCAACGACTTCGGCGCCAGCAACAGCCGCACCACCAACGTGGACGGCTCCAACACCACGCAGGATCTTTCCGGCCTGAAGGCGGGGCTGGAGGCCAAGGGGCATACGGTGTCCACCAGCGCGCAGTCGAGCGGCATCTCGACCATCATGCGCGTGAACAAGGGCGGCGCCGTCAAGCTCGAAGGCGGCGTGGACCCGCGGCGCGAGGGGATCGTGCTGGGCGACGGGGCGCTGTAGGCGCCGTCAAGGGGGCCCGCCGCCGCCGCGGGCTACCTCCAGGAAGGCCTGCAGCGCGGGCGCATCCGCCTCCTCGTGCCAGGCCAGCACCCCCACCGTGGGATGGCGCAGCCCGGCGATGGGCACGAAGCGCACGCCCTGGACGCCCGCCTGGGCGAGCGATGCGGGCACCAGCGCCACGCCCATGCCCAGCGCCACCAGCGATACCACCGTGAGCCACTGGCGCGCCGCGTGGCGCGTGTGCGGATGGATGCCCGCGCGGTGGAAGAGCGCGATCACGTTGTCGTGGTTGGCCGGCGCCACGTCGCGCGCGAACATCACGAAGCTCTCCTGCGCCAGCGCGCGCAGCGCCACGGACGGGGCGTGCGCCAGCGCGTGGCCCTCGGGCAGGCAGCACACCAGGTAGTCCGCCGCCAGCGGAAGGCTGGCCAGCCGCGGCGGCACGGCGCCCAGGTTGACGAAGCCCGCATGGAGTTGGCGGCGCAGCAGCGCCTCGATCTGCTCGCTGGAGGACATCTCGCACAGGCGCACCTCGATGCCCGGCGCCTGCTGCCCGAAGGCGCGCACGATGCGCGGCATGTCGCGGTAGACCATGGAGCCCGTGAAACCGATGTCCAGCCGCCCGCGCAGTCCCGCGGCCACGGCGCGCGCCGTCTCGCCCGCGCGCCCCACGCGGTCGAGCACCACGCGCACCTCGGCCAGGTAGGCATGGCCGGCGGGCGTCAGGGCCACGTGCTTGCTGGTGCGCTCGAACAGCTTCACGCCCAGTTCGTCCTCCAGCGCCTTGATGCCCGAGCTGAGCGGCGGCTGGGTGATGGACAGGCGCTCGGCCGCGCGGCCGAAGTGCAGCTCCTCGGCCAGCACGGCGAAGTAGCGCAGCAGGTGGAGTTTCATGGGGCCATCATGCCCCGCGCGCGGCTCAGTACGACTTGGGGAGACCCAGGACTTTTTCGGCGATGAAGCACAGGATGAGCTGCGGGCTCACCGGTGCCAGGCGCGGGATCCAGCTCTCGCGCATGTAGCGCTCGACGTGGAATTCCTTGGCGTAGCCCATTCCGCCATGCGTGAAGATGGCCGTCTCGCAGGCGCGAAAGCCGGCCTCCGCGCCCAGGAACTTGGCGGCGTTGGCCTCGGCGCCGCAGGGCTGGCGCTGGTCGTAGAGCCAGGCCGCCTTCATGGCCATGAGAAAGGCGGCCTCCAGCTCCATCCAGCGCTCGGCCAGCGGGTGCTGGATGCCCTGGTTCTTGCCGATGGGGCGGCCGAACACCTCGCGCTCGCTGGCGTACTGCGCGCCGCGCGCCAGTGCCGCGCGGCCCAGGCCGATGGCCTCGCAGGCGATCAGGATGCGCTCGGGGTTCATGCCGTGCAGGATGTATTCGAAGCCCTTGTTCTCCTCGCCGATGCGGTCTTCCACGGGGATGCGCAGGCCGTCGATGAAGAGCTGGTTCGTATCGACGCACTTGCGGCCCATCTTCGGGATCTCGTGCACCTCGATCTTGCTGCGGTCGAAGTCGGTGTAGAACAGCGACAGCCCTTCGGTGCCCTTGCATTCCTCCACCGGCTTGGTGCGCGCCAGCAGCAAAATCTTGCTGGCCTGCTGCGCGGTGGAGATGAACACCTTCTGCCCGTGCACCACGTAGTGGCCGCCCTCGCGCACTGCACGGGTCTTGAGCTTGAGGGTGTTGAGCCCGGTGTTCGGCTCGGTCACGCCGAAGCACGCCTTGTCCTTGCCCTGGATCAGCGGCGGCAACATGCGCGCCTTCTGCTCGGGCGTGCCGTAGACCACGACCGGGTGCAGGCCGAAGATGTTCATGTGCACGGCCGAGGCGCCCGACAGCCCGGCGCCGGAGGCCGAGATGGTGTGCATCATCAGCGCGGCTTCGGTGATGCCGAGGCCCGCGCCGCCGTATTCCTCGGGCATGGCGATGCCCAGCCAGCCGGCGTCGGCCAGGGCGCGGTAGAAGTCCTCGGGGAATTGGCCGTCGTCGTCGCGGGCGTGCCAGTAGTCGGCGTCGAAGGGCGCGCAGACGCGCTCGATGGCGTCGCGGATCTGCTCCTGCTCGGGGGTGTGCGCGAAGTTCATGGCCGGATAACCTTTTCGGGGGATTCGCCGTAGGGCGGGCTGTAGATGACGAGCAGCTTCACGGGCGTGTCGCTGGTCACGGTGAAGACGTGCATGCGGTCGGCGGGGAAGAAGCACATGTCGCCGGGCACCATGTCGAAGGCTTCGCCATCGACCTCGGCGCGGGCCGTGCCCTCGAGCAGGTAGCAGGCCTGCTCGATGCCGGGGTGGGCGTGCGGCAGCGCGCCGCCGCCCTGGTGCAGCGTGCCCAGCAGCACTTCCATCTGCCGTGCACCCACGGTCTCGGGGCCGATCAGGCGCTGGTTGACGGTGTGGTGGTGGTTGGCGGGCTGGTAGCCGGGCACGTCGGCGGCGCGCACCAGGTAGCGGGATGGGGTGGTCATGTGGGTTCTCCTGCAGCGCGGCAGGCCCCCTGGGCCAGCAGCGCCTCGATCCGTTCGGGGGAATAGCCCGCCTGGGCCAGCAGTGCGCGTGTGTGTTCGCCCAGGCGCGGAGCGTGCGCTGGCGCGCGCGCGGGCGGCGTGGCACTCCAGCGCGTGGGGTGGGCCAGAGCGTGCATCGGGCCTTCGGTGGGGTGCACGGTGTCGCTGACGAAGCCGGTGGCGCGCAACTGCGGATTCACCAGCAGGTCGGCGGGCGAGTTCATGGGCATGTGGGGCACGTCGGCCGCGTCCAGCAGCGCCTGCCACTCGGCCGTGGTGCGCGTGCGCAGGATGCGCGCCACCTCGGCATACACGGCGTCGATGTTCGCGGCGCGCGCGCCGTGGGTGGCGAAGCGCTCGTCGCGCGCAAGGCCCTCGCTCTCGCCGATGGCGGCGAAGAAGCTGCGCCAGTGCTTGTCGTTGTAGATCAGCACGCAGAGCATGCCGTCTGCCGTGGCGTAGGGCTTGCGGTGCGCGGTGAGCAGGCGCGCGTAGCCGGGGTCGCCCAGCGGCGGCTCGAAAGTGAGCCCGGCCATGTGGTCGCCCAGCACGAACTGCGCCATGGCCTCGAACATGGGCACCACGATGGCCTGGCCCTGGCCCGTCTTCTCGCGGGCGTAGAGCGCGGCCGTCACCGCGTACACGGCGTGCAGGCCGGTCACGCGGTCGGACAGCGTGGTCGGCGCGTAGGCGGGCTCGGGCGCGCCGTACTGCTGCATCAGCCAGGGGATGCCGGTGGCGCCCTGGATCAGGTCGTCGTAGGCGGGGCGCGCGGCGTCGGGGCCGTCCTGGTCGAAGCCGCAGCAGCTCACGTGGATGATGCGCGGGCTGCGCGCGCGCACCGCGTCATAGTCCAGCCCCAGCCGCTGCATGGCCTGCGGGCGCACGTTGCTGATGAGCACGTCGCAGCCCTCGGCGAGCTTCAGCGCGGCCTCGCGCCCCTCGGGGTGCTTGAGGTCAAGCACGATGCTCTGCTTGCCCGCGTTGGCGTGCAGGAAGATGTGGCCCATGCCGGGGTGGCGCATGGGGCCCACGTGGCGCATGTTGTCGCCCTCGGGCGTTTCCACCTTGATGACCTCGGCACCGAGCTGCGCGAGGATCTGCGTGGCGAAAGGACCGAGGATGACAGTGGTCAGGTCGAGCACGCGCACGCCTGCGAGCGGGCCGGCAGCGGGAGTGGTCATGGCGGTCGTCACTCGGGTTGGATGCCGGCCTGCTGGATCAGCGTGCGCCAGTGGGCGAGCTGGCCGCCCACGTACTGCGCGAACTCCTCGGGCGTCTTGCTCGGCCACACCTGGAAGCCGATCTGCCCGAGCTTGTCCTGCAGCTCCTTGTCGGCCAGCACGGCCTGCAGCTCGGTGTTCAGGCGCTGCACCACGGCCGGCGGCAGGCCCGCGGGGCCGAAGATGCCGTTCCACGAGGTCAGGTCGAACCCCTTCACCGTCTGGCCGATGGGCGGTACGCCCGCCAGCAGCGGCGTGGGCTCGGCCGTGGTGATGCCCAGCGTGCGCACCTTGTCGGTCTTGAGCATGCCCATGCCCGAGCCCAGGTCGGCCACGTAGACCTGCACCTGCCCGCCCACGAGGTCGGTCATGGCCTGCGGGCTGGACTTGTACGGAATGCCGACGATGTCCACCTTCGCGATGTGCTTGATGCTCTCCATCGCCACCAGCGAGGTGCTGTTGGGCGTGGCGTAGCTCAGCTTGCCGGGATTGGCGCGCGCGTAGTCCAGCAGCTCGGCCAGGGTCTTGGCGGGCAGGGCGGGGTTCACCGCCAGCGCGAAGGGCAGCTCGCCCACGCGCGCCACGGGCGTGAAGTCCTTGATCGGGTCGTACTTGAGGTTCTTGACCAGCCAGGGGTTGGCCGAGTGCGAGGTGTTCGTGGTCATGAACAGCGTGTAGCCGTCGGCCCTGGCCTTGGCGACGGCTTGCGCGGCCACCTGGGCGTTGGCGCCGGGCTTGTTGTCCACGACCACCGGCTGCCTGAGCCGCGCGGCCAGCCCCGAGGCCACGGCGCGTGCCACCGAATCGGTGCCGCTGCCGGCCGCGAACGGCACGACGAGGGTGACGGGGCCGCTGGGGTAGGGCTGCTGTGCCAGTGCCGCCGAGGCGCCGGCGGCGAGGGCACACGCGGCGAACGTGGCGCGCAGGATGGTTTTCATGGGCGTGTCTCCTGTATCGGTGTGGGAATGCGCGCCCATGGTGGCCATCGCGGCGATTCAAGTCCAATTCAATCGGCGGACCGATCGATTCGCTTTGCGAATGGTTGGGCGCGCGCACAATAGGCGCTTCGCGCGCGTGCGTGTCTTCGCTACAGGTTTCAAGCCAAATCGGCCTCCAGCGCTTGCAGGACAAGCGCAAGCAGCTATCAAAACAAGAGTGTCTCCCGCATCCCCCGCCCACTTCGTCCTGCACGACGTCTTCGGCTACGAGCAGTTCCGTGGCCCGCAGGAATCCATCGTCGAACACGTGATCGCCGGCGGCGACGCGCTGGTGCTCATGCCCACGGGCGGCGGCAAGTCGCTGTGCTACCAGGTGCCGGCCATCGTGCGGCGCGACGCGGGGCAGGGCGTCACCGTGGTCGTCTCGCCGCTCATCGCGCTCATGCACGACCAGGTGGGCGCGCTGCACGAGGCGGGGGTGGAGGCGGCATTCCTCAACTCCACGCTCGACTGGCAGCAGACGCTGGACGTGGAGCGGCGCATGGCGCGCGGCGAGATCACGCTGCTCTACGCCGCGCCCGAGCGCGTGACGACCGAGCGCTTCCTGGGCCTGCTCGACGGCCTGCACGAGCGCGGGCAGCTTTCGCTCTTCGCCATCGACGAGGCGCACTGCGTGAGCCAGTGGGGCCACGACTTCCGGCCCGAATACCGCCAGCTCTCCATCCTGCACGAGCGCTACGCCAGCGTTCCGCGCATCGCCCTCACCGCCACGGCCGACGCGCTCACGCGCGCCGACATCGTCGAGGGCCTGAAGCTGCAGGACGCGCGCCAGTTCGTCAGCAGCTTCGACCGGCCTAACATCCGCTACCGCATCGAGGAGAAGAAGGAGCCGCTCACGCAGCTCATGCGCTTCATCGACCGCGAGCACCTGGGCGACGCCGGCGTGGTCTATTGCCAGTCGCGCAAGCGCGTCGAGGAAATGGCCCAGGCGCTGCAGGACGGCGGCGTCAACGCGCTGCCCTACCACGCGGGCCTGCCGGCGGAGATGCGCCAGGCGCACCAGGACCGCTTTTTGCGCGAGGACGGCATCGTCATGGTCGCCACCATCGCCTTCGGCATGGGCATCGACAAGCCCGACGTGCGCTTCGTCGCCCACGTGGACATGCCCAAGAACATCGAGGGCTACTACCAGGAAACCGGCCGCGCCGGCCGCGACGGCCTGCCCGCCGACGCCTGGATGGCCTACGGCCTGCAGGACGTGGTGAACCAGCGCCGCATGATCGACGACGGCGACGCGGCCGAGGAATTCAAGGCCGTGCTGCGCGGCAAGCTCGACGCGCTGCTGGCCCTGGCCGAGGCCACCGACTGCCGCCGCGTGCGGCTGCTGGCCTACTTCGGCGAGCATTCCGAGCCCTGCGGCAACTGCGACAACTGCCTGAACCCACCCGCGGTGTGGGACGGCACAGACGCGGCGAGGAAGCTCCTGTCGACCATCTACCGCGTGCACCAGGCCAGCGGCATCAGCTTCGGCACCGGGCACGTCATGGACATCGTGCGCGGCAAGGACACGGACAAGGTCAGGCAGTTCGGCCACGACAAGCTCTCCACCTTCGGCGTGGGCAAGGAATACACCGAGGCGCAACTGCGCGGCGTGCTGCGCCAGCTGCTCGCCACCGGCGCCGTGGGCATGCACAAGGTGATGCTGGAAAGCGGCCACAGCTTCGACACCCTGACCCTCACCGACGGCTCGCGCCCCGTGCTGCGCGGCGAGCAGACCGTGCAACTGCGCGAGGCCACGGCCCAGGCGGCCCCGAAGTCCAAGCGCACGCGCCGCGCCGCCACCCCGCCCGTGGCCGCCGCCAACCTGGGGCAGGACGCGCAGGTGCGCTTCATCAACCTCAAGGCCTGGCGCGCCGAGGTGGCGCGCGAGCACAACCTGCCGGCCTACGTGATCTTCCACGACGCCACGCTCGCGGCCATCGCCGAGCGCAACCCCGCCACGCTTGACGACCTGCAGGGCATCAGCGGCATGGGGGTGAAGAAGCTCGAAGCCTATGGCGAGGACGTGGTGCGGGTGTGCCGCCAGTAGCGGCGCTCAGGCGCGGCGCACGGCGAGCGTGCCGGGCCAATGCTGCGCGATGCGCTGCGGCGCGGCCCAGGGGGGCGCCCTCCTTGCGGCACTCCTGCAGCGCCCAGTGCCGAACGCCTTCGGCCGCCAGGGCGCCGGCAAGGGCCTGCAGGTCGTCCTCCCCGTAAAGCCCCGTGTTCCAGGTGGTGCGGCATTCATAGGCCACGCCGCTGACGAGCACATGGCGCAGCGACTCCCACGCCCTCGCGCCGCTGCCCGGCGTGCGCGTGATCGCGTCGTAGCGGTGCAGCGGGGCCTTGATGTCCAGCCCCACCCAGTCGAGCAGCGGCAGCAGGGCCGCGAGCCGCTCGGGGTACATGCCGGCCGTGTGCAGGCCGGTGGCGAAGCCCAGGACGCGCACGCGTGCCAGCGCATCGGGAAGGGCGGCCTGCAGCGTGGGCTCGCCGCCCGAGAACACCACGCCGTCGAGCAGGCCGCGCCGCGCGTGCAGCAGGCGCTCCACGTCGGCCCAGATGTGGGCCGTGGGTGCGCCGGCATCGAGCAGTTCCGTGTTGTGGCAGTAGCCGCAGCGCCAGGGGCAGCCCTGGCAGAAGACCACGGCCGCCAGCCTGCCGGGGAAGTCGATGGTGGTGAGCGGCGTCAGGCCGCCGATGCGCAACGCCTCAGCAGTGGTAACTGCAGCCACGTGCGGGCTCGGCGAAGAAGCGGCGCTCGTTGTGCTCGCCCTGCTTGCCGGTGTTGAAGCTGGCCACGGGGCGGTGGTAGCCCATCACGCGGGTCCAGACCTCGCAGGGCTGGCGCTCCTCGTCGGTGAGCTGTACGGCGGCCAGGGCGGCTTGCTCGGTGGTGGAGAAATGGCTCATGGTGAACTCCTTCAGGGTTGGGATACTTCGGTTTTGATAGCTGCTCGCGCTTGGTGGAAAAGCGCTGGAGGGCGATTCGGCTTCAAGCCGCGAGGCGTCGGCGCTTGGCCTCCAGGCGCTCCGCATCGCACGTGGGGCAGAACTGGTGCTCGCCCGCGAGGTAGCCGTGCGTGGGGCAGATGGAGAACGTCGGCGTGACGGTGATGTAGGGCAGGCGGAAGTTCGTCAGCGCGCGCTTGACCAACTCGCGGCAGGCCGCGCCGCTGGAGATGCGCTCGCCCATGTAGAGGTGCAGCACGGTGCCGCCGGTGTACTTGCCTTGCAGCGCCTCCTGGCGCTGCAGCGCGTCGAACGGGTCGCTGGTGTAGCCCACGGGCAGTTGCGAGCTGTTGGTGTAATAGGGTTGCTCCGCCGTGCCCGCCTGCAGGATGGCGGGCCAGCGCTTCCTGTCTTCCTTGGCGAAGCGGTAGGTCGTGCCCTCGGCGGGCGTGGCCTCCAGGTTGTAAAGGTGGCCGGTTTCCTCCTGGAATGCCGTCATGCGTTCGCGCACGTGGTCCAGCAGGCGCACGGCGAAGGCGTGGCCCCATTCGCTGGTGATGTCGTGCGCGTCGTGCGTGAAGTTGCGGATCATCTCGTTGATGCCGTTCACGCCCAGCGTGGAGAAGTGGTTGCGCAGGGTGCCCAGGTAGCGCTTGGTGTACGGGAACAGGCCCTGGTCCATCAGGCGCTGGATGAGCTTGCGCTTGACCTCCAGGCTCTGCTTGCCGAGTTCGAGCAGCCGGTCGAGCGCGCTGAACAGTGCAGCCTCATCCCCCGCGTGCAGATAGCCCAGCCGCGCGCAGTTGACCGTGACCACACCCAGGCTGCCCGTCTGCTCGGCGCTGCCGAACAGGCCGTTGCCGCGCTTGAGCAGCTCGCGCAGGTCGAGCTGCAGCCGGCAGCACATGGAGCGCACCATGTTCGGCGAAAGCTCCGAGTTGATGAAGTTCTGGAAGTACGGCAGGCCGTACTTGGCCGTCATGTCGAAGAGGGCAGCGGCGTTCTCGCTCTCCCACGGGAAGTCGGGCGTGATGTTGTACGTGGGGATGGGGAAGGTGAACACGCGGCCCTTGGCGTCGCCCGTGGTCATCACGTCGATGTAGGCGCGGTTGATGAGGTCCATCTCGGCCTGCAGCGCGCCGTAGCTGAAGGGCATCTCCACGCCGCCGATCACCGGCACCTGCTCGCGCAGGTCCTCGGGGCAGGTCCAGTCGAAGGTGAGGTTGGTGAACGGCGTCTGCGTGCCCCAGCGCGAGGGCACGTTGAGGTTGTAGACCAGCTCCTGGATGCACTGGCGCACCTGGGCATAGTCCATGCCGTCCTTGCGCACGAAGGGCGCCATGTAGGTGTCGAACGAGGAGAACGCCTGCGCGCCTGCCCATTCATTCTGCAGCGTGCCGAGGAAGTTCACGATCTGCCCGACGGCGGAACTCATGTGCTTGGGTGGCCCCGCCTCCACCTTGCCGGGCACGCCGTTCAGCCCCTCGTGCAGCAGCGTGCGCAGCGACCAGCCGGCGCAGTAGCCGCTGAGCATGTCCAGGTCGTGGATGTGGATGTCGCCATTGCGGTGCGCCTCGCCGATCTCGGGCGCGTACACATGAGAGAGCCAGTAGTTGGCCGTGACCTTGCCGGCCACGTTGAGGATCAGCCCGCCGAGCGAATAGCCCTGGTTGGCGTTGGCGTTCACGCGCCAGTCGGCGCGCGTGAGGTATTCGTTGATGGAGCTTTCCACGTGCACCAGCGTCTGCCGGTCGGCGCGCAGCGTGGCGTGGCGCTGGCGGTAGGCCATGTAGGCGCGCGCGGTCTGCAGGTGGTTGGCGGCGATCAGCGTCTGCTCCACCACGTCCTGGATCTGCTCGATGGCCGGCGCCTCGCCGCGGAAGCGGTGGATCAGCACCTTGGTGGCCTGGGCGGTGAGCAGTTGCGCCTCGTCCTCGCCGAATTCGCCGGTGGCGCTGCCGGCGCGCGCGATGGCGGACTGGATGCGGTGGGCGTCGAACGCGGCGCGGGTGCCGTCGCGCTGGATCACGTCGCGCGGCAGGGTAGCCAGGGGGGTGGAGGGATGGACCATGGAAGCTCCAAAACACTACATATAGCGTCCACGATACCCATCGGACACTATAGGTAGTTTGATCGGGCACAAACCCCGGGGCCGCGGAGCCAAAAAAGAGGGCTGGAGAGCAGGGCGCCCGCGCCGCTGCGCGGTGCCCCGCAATGGTGCGGCGGGTTCAAGCAAAAACAGCCTCCAGCGCTTTATGGGAAAGCGCAAGCAGCTCACTTTTTGATAGTTGGCACGCAATTCGCTCATTCCTCCGCGTCGCCGGGCGCATGCCGCGCCGGGCCTGCATTCGCCGAAGGAGCGTTCCCTGCCATGACCCGATTCCACACCCCCCGCCGCGTCTTCCTCCATGCACTGGCCGCCGCGGTCCTCGCCACCGGCACGGCCGCGCGCGCCGACGCGCTCGCCCACATCCAGAAAGCGGGCGTGGTGCGCGTCGCCATCCCGCAGGACTTCCCGCCGTTCGGCTCGCTGGGCACCGACCTGAAGCTGCAGGGCTACGACATCGACATGGCCCAGCTCGTCGCCAAGGGCCTGGGCGTGAAGGTGGAACTGGTGCCCGTGACCAGCACCAACCGCATTCCGTTCCTGACCACGGGCAAGGCCGACGTGGTGATCTCCAGCCTGGGCAAGAATGCCGAGCGCGCCAAGGTGATCGACTTCACCCAGGCCTACGCGCCCTTCCCCAAGAGCGTCTACGGCCCCAAGGACGTGGCGATCAAGGCGCCCGCCGACCTCGCGGGCAAGACCATCGGCGTGACGCGCGGCTCCACCGAGGACCTGGCCCTCACGGCCGTGGCGCCGCCCTCGGCCACCATCAAGCGCTACGAGGACAACAACGCCACCGCGCAGAGCTACCTCACGGGCCAGGTGCAGCTCGTCACGCTGGGCAACATCGTCGCCAACGCGGTCAACGAGCGCACGCGGCTGCGCCAGCTCGACGCCAAGTTCCCCGTCGAGGAAACGCCGTGCTACATCGGCGTGGCCAAGGGCGAGGAGGCGCTTCTCAAGAAGCTCGACGAGATCATCGCCAAGGCGAAGACCGACGGCTCGCTGAACGACCTGTCCGTGCGCTGGATGAAGATGCCGCTCCCGGCAAAGATGTAAATGGCCTATGCGTTCGACTTCGCCGCCGTCTTCGACTACAGCGGCCTCCTCGCCGAAGGCGCCGCGTTCACGCTGGGCCTGACGGCGGCGGGCGCCGTGCTGGGCGGCCTGATCGGCGTGGCCGGCGGCGTGATCCGCGCGTGGCGCATCGCGCCGCTGCACTGGCTGTTCAAGGGCTACGTGGAGGTGATCCGCAACACGCCGTTCCTGGTGCAGCTCATGTTCGTGTTCTTCGGCCTGCCCTCGCTCGGCGTGCAGATCAACGAATGGCAGGCCAGCCTGCTGACCACGGTGGTCAACCTGGGCGCCTACATAACCGAGATCGTGCGCGCGGGCGTGCAGGAGACGCCGCGCGGCCAGATGGAGGCCGCGAGCGCGCTGGGCATGGGCCGCTGGGCGCAGTTCCGCCACGTGGTGCTGCGCCCGGCGCTGCAGCGCGTGTGGCCGGCGCTCAGCAGCCAGATCGTGATCGTGATGCTGGGCACTTCGGTGGTGTCGCAGATCGCGGCGCAGGATCTGACCTTCGCCGCCAACTTCATCCAGTCGCGCAACTTCCGCGCGTTCGAGACCTACGTCATCGTCACCGCGATGTACTGCGCGCTTGCGCTGGTGCTGCGCTGGCTGCTGGGGCAGGTGGGCGAGCGCTGGGTGTCAGGGCGACGGCTGGCCAACGCGGGGGCCGCCGCATGATCGCCGACATCCCGCTCTGGCCCATCCTCGCCAAGCTGGCCGAGGGGCTGCTCGCCACGCTGGCGCTCTCGCTCATCGCGTTCGCGCTGGGCGGCGTCGCGGGGCTCGCGGTGTTGTTCGCGCGCGTGGGGCGCAGCCCGCTCGCGCGGCGCATCGCGCGCACCTACATCCAGGCGTTCCAGAACACGCCGCTCTTGATGCAGATGTTCCTCGTGTTCTTCGGCGCGTCGATGGCGGGCCTGGACGTGTCGCCGTGGACGGCCGCGGCCGTGGGCCTCACGCTCTACACCAGCGCGTACCTCGCCGAAGTCTGGCGCGGCTGCGTGGAGGCCGTGCTGCGCGGGCAGTGGGAGGCCTCCGCCAGCCTCGCTATGGGCTACGTGCAGCAGATGCGCCACGTGGTGCTGCCGCAGGCGCTGCGCCTGTCGATCGCGCCCACGGTGGGCTTCTCCGTGCAGATAGTCAAGGGCACGTCGGTGGCCTCGATCATCGGCTTCAACGAGCTGACCAAGCTCGGCTCCATGCTCGCCAACGCCACCTTCCAGCCCTTCCTCATCTACGCGCTGGTGGCGGCCGGCTACTTCCTGTTGTGCTGGCCGCTGTCGCTGTGCGCGTCCCATCTCGAAAAGAAGCTCCATGCCGCTCGTTGACCCTCTCGTCGAAATCCTCGCCGTGCACAAGCACTACGGCCCCAACCACGTGCTCAAGGGCGTGGACCTGCGCGTCGAGAGCGGGCAGGTGGTCGCCATCATCGGCCGCAGCGGCTCGGGCAAGAGCACGCTGCTGCGCTCCATCAACGGCCTGGAATCCATCGACTCCGGCCAGATCGTGGTCGACGGCGCGACGCTGCAGGCCGAGCACGCCAGCCCCGCGCAGCTGCGCGCGCTGCGGCTCAAGGTGGGCATGGTGTTCCAGCAGTTCAACCTGTTCCCGCACCTCACGGCGGGCGAGAACGTGGCCCTGTCGCCCGTCGTGGTCAAGGGCATGAAGAAGCCGGAGGCCGCCGCCCTCGCGCGCAAGATGCTCGCCAAGGTGGGCCTGGGCGACAAGTACGGCGCCTACCCCGACCAGCTCAGCGGCGGCCAGCAGCAGCGCGTGGCCATCGCGCGGGCGCTGGCCATGCAGCCGAAGGTGCTGCTGTGCGACGAGATCACCTCGGCCCTCGACCCGGAACTCGTCAACGAGGTGCTGGCCGTCGTCAAGCAGCTCGCCGCCGAGGGCATGACCCTGGTGATGGTCACGCACGAGATGCGCTTCGCGCGCGACGTGGGCGACCAGCTCGTGTTCATGCACCAGGGCCGCATCCACGAACGCGGGCCGGCCAAGGAGTTGTTCGCCGATCCGCAAACGCCCGAGCTGGCGGCGTTCATCGGCGCGGTGCATACCGGCGCGGTGCATACCGGCGCCGTGAACTGATGAGCGCTCCCGCCTGGCTACCCGTGCGCACGCTCAGCGCGCAGGCCTTCGCGCCGTTCGGCGAGGTGATCGAGGCCGGCGCGGGCAGCGCCATCCCGATCAACGGTGGCACCTGCCTGCGCCACCACGACCTCGCGCGCCCCTGCGCGGCCGAGCCCGGCAGCATGTCCTTGAGCCTGTTCGAGGCCGCCGCCGCGCCTCGGCCCTGCGCGCTGCACCTGATGGAGCGCCACCGCCTGGGCAGCCAGAGCTTCGCGCCCTTCGGCGCCGCGCTGCGCATGCTGGTGGTGGTGGCCGACGCGCGGCTCGCGCCCGCCGAACTCGCGCCGCACCACCTGCACGCCTTCGTCAGCAACGGGCAGCAGGGCATCCACCTGCGCGCGGGCACGTGGCACCACCCGCTGCTCTCGCTCACCGCGGGCACCTGGCTGGTGGCCGACCGCGTGGCCGCGCAGGCCGACTGCGACGTGGTGCCCATCGACGGCTGGCGGCTGCGCTGCGTGGCGTGAGGCCAAAAAAAGCCGGCACGAAGCCGGCTGAAAAGCAAGGTGCCCCTATGGCCTTGCCGATGGAAGCTATTTCGGGTTGCAGCGCTTGTCCATCAAGCGCTGGCAGCTATCACAACAGGAGCGCAGCCTCTTCCGCCTCGATGCGCGGATAGAAGTCGCGGTTCTCGCGCTGCATGCGTTCGTACACGCGGCGCAGCACGGTGTTGGCGTCGGCGCGGAAGCCTGCGGCGTCGGCGCGCACGCGCTCGGGGGTGTTCCAGTGCCGCGCGAATTCCATGTAGGCGCCGGCGATGGCGCCCATCTCGCGCTGGAACTGTTCGCCCAGGCGGGCCAGTTCCGGGTCCGCTCCGCCTTGCAGCGCGGGGTAGAGCAGACGGTCTTCCACGGCCAGGTGGAGCTTGATGGTGGAGCTCATGGCCACGATGCCGCGCGCGATGGCGGCGGCGTTGTGTTCCACGCCGGCATGGGTGAGCTGGCGCAGCGCCGCGATCTGGTCGAGGATGTCGCGGTGTTCGTGTTTGAAGCGGTCGATGTTCATGGCGTTTCCTTGAAGGCGTGGCGCCGATGCGCCACGCCGTGGGCCGTTGTCAGCGGCTGGCGCCTGCCAGCGCGCCGGTCTTGGGCACGGAGGGTGCGCGGGGCCCGAAGAGCACGCCGCTCACCACCTGCCAGGTCACGCACAGGGCGCCGACGATGAAGACCACGTCGCCGAAGGTGCGCACCCAGCGCAGCGTTTCCAGGAAGGGCTGCTGCAGGAATTCCTCGCTGCGCGCGTACCACATGCCGTGCGTCACGCTGGCGTGGAACTGGAACAGGCCGATGGGCAGCAGGCTGGTGGAGATCATCAGCACGATGCCGGCGTTGAGCCACCAGAAGCCGGTCTTCATCAGGCGCTCGTTGAACTGCAGCTCGGGGCGCACGTAGCGCAGCACCATCAGCGTGAAGCCCAGGGCCAGGAAGCCGTAGACCCCGAAGAGCGCGGCGTGGGCGTGCACGGGCGTGGTGTTCAGGCCCTGGATGTAGTACAGCGAGATGGGCGGGTTGATCATGAAGCCGAAGACGCCCGCGCCCAGCATGTTCCAGAAGGCCACGGCCACGAAGCACATCAGGGGCCACTTCAGGTTCTTCATCCAGGTGGCGCTGTGCTGCAGGCGCCAGTGTTCCCAGGCCTCGTGGCCCAGCACCACCAGCGGCACCACTTCGAGCGCGCTGAACGATGCGCCCACGGCCATCACGGGGGTGGTGGTGCCGGCGAAGTACAGGTGGTGGAAGGTGCCGGGCACGCCGCCCAGCATGAAGAGCGATGCCGATGCCAGGCTGGCCGCCGTGGCCATGCGGTACGAGACCAGGCCCAGGGTGGAGAAGATGAAGGCCAGGGCCGTGGTGGCGAAGACCTCGAAGAAGCCTTCCACCCACAGGTGGACCACCCACCAGCGCCAGTACTCCATCACCGACAGGTGCGTGCGCTCGCCGTAGAACAGGCCCGCGCCGTAGAACAGGCCGATGCAGACCACCGAGCAGGTCAGCAGCGCCAGCAGGTTCTTGTCCTGGCCGTTGGGGGCCAGCAGCGCCGGGAAGATGCCGCGCGCCATGAGCACCAGCCAGAAGGCCACGCCGGCGAACTTGCCGATCTGCCACAGGCGCCCCAGGTCCACGTATTCATAGCCCTGGTGGCCCAGCCAGAAGTTCCACTCGGGCGGCATGATCTGCGCGATGGCCAGGTAGTTGCCGATGAACGAGCCCACGCAGACGACGACCAGCGCCCAGAACAGGATGTCCACGCCCAGCTTCTGGAACTTGGGGTCCTTGCCGCCGTTGATCAGCGGCGCGAGGAACAGGCCAGCGGCCAGGAAGCCGGTGGCGATCCAGAACAGCGCGGCCTGGATGTGCCAGGTGCGCACCAGCGAGTAGGGCAGCCACTGCGACACGTCGAAGCCGTAGAACGTCTGGCCCTCGATGGTGTAGTGCGCGGTGAAGCCGCCCAGGAACACCTGCGCGGTGAACAGCGCCACCACCAGGAACAGGTACTTGCCCAGCGCGCGCTGCGAGGGGGTGAGCGGCACGCGGCTCAGGGGGTCGTGCGCGGGCGGGGTGGGGTCCTGCTCGTCGTGCTTGCGCAGGAAGGCCCAGCCCCACACGAGGAAGCCCACGCCGGCCATCATCACCACCACGCTCATGATCGACCACACCAGGTTCTCGCCCGTGGGCACGTTGCCCACCAGCGGCTCGTGCGGCCAGTTGTTGGTGTAGGTGGCGCCGCTGCCGCCCAGGTCGGCGGGGCGCTCGGTGGCGGCGGCCCAGGCCGTCCAGAAGAAGAAGCCGGCCATCTGCGCGCGCCGCTCGGCGCTGGGCAGGGTGTTTTCCTTCATGGCGTAGCTCTCGCGCGTCTTGTGCAGCGCGGGGTCGTTGCTGAAGAGCTGGTCGTAGTACTTGGCCGTGTCGGCGATCGCCTGCGCGCGCAGCGGCGTGAGCGTCACTGCGTCCTTGCCCTGGTCATAGGTGTTGGTGCGGTACTCGCTGCGCAGCCGTGCCTTCAGCACGGCCTGCTGGCCCGCGTCCAGGTCGGCGAAGGCGCGGCCGTAGTCCTGCTGGGCGGCCAGCGCGAGCCAGGTCGTCAGCTCGCGGTGCAGCCAGTCGGCCGTCCAGTCCGGCGCCTGGTAGGCGCCGTGGCCCCAGATGGAGCCGAGCTGCATGCCGCCCACCGACTGCCAGGCGGTCTGGCCGTCGAGGATGCTGTCCTTCGTGAAGAGCGGCTTGTCCTGGCCCTGCACCAGCACCTGCCCCGGGATCGGCGGCGCCGTGCGATAAACCTCGGCACCGTAGTAGCCCAATAGGCTGAAGGTGACGATCAACACGCCTATGAGCGTGTACCAATACTTGGCGTATTTCCCCATGAAGGGCCTCCATCGTTGTTGCACTGAGACGCTGGCCATTTCGCAAGGCGCGGGCCAGCGTGGGTGCGCAGCAAAATCAAGGGTTTACACGGGTGAAGGTAAAATAAACCCCATCCAATCAGGGTTTAAAAAACCATCAAAGGGTTGAAATGACCGTTTTCGAAACCAGTGCCTCGGCCTCGCAGGCGGTGCTGCCCGCCCTGTGGTCCGACCTGGGCGGCGAGCTGCCCCAGGCCGTGCGCCTGCAGCGGCTGGTGGACCTGCTGCGTGCGCAGTTCGGCTGCGGGGCGGTGGCGCTGCTGCGGCTGGAGGACGAGCACCTGCGCCCCGTGGCCGTCAACGGCCTGGTGGGCGATGCGCTGGGCCGGCGCTTCGCCGTGGCGCAGCACCCGCGGCTGGCCGCCATCCTGGCGCGGCGCGAGGTGACTTGCTTCGAGCACGACAGCCAGCTGCCCGACCCCTACGACGGCCTGCTCGACACCCTGGTCGGCGAGCCCCTGCCGGTGCACGACTGCATGGGCGTGGCGCTGCACGTGGAAGGGCGGCCCTGGGGCGCGCTCACGTTCGACGCGCTGGCCACCGGCACCTTCGGCCCCGCCGCGCGCCAGCGCCTGGCGCAGTGCGTGCCGCTGGCCGAGGCCGTGGTGCGCGTCGCGCGGCTGGAGCAGGAGCTGCGCGCCCTGCGCATGGCCGCCACCGCGCCCGGCGGCCTGGGCGGGGACGATGCGGCCCACGCAGCGGCGCAGCGCGACCCCGGCGAGCTGGAGATCGTGGGGGAAAGCCCCGCGCTGCAGCGCCTGCTGCACGAGCTGGGCGTGGTCGCCGCGTCCGAGCTGCCCGTGCTGCTGCTGGGCGAAACCGGCGTGGGCAAGGAGCTGTTCGCCCGCATGCTGCACCACCACTCGCCCCGGCGCGCGCGGCCGCTGGTGCACGTGAACTGCGCGGCCCTGCCCGAGTCGCTGGCCGAGAGCGAGCTGTTCGGCCACGTGCGCGGCGCCTTCTCGGGCGCCGTCAGCGACCGGCCCGGCCGCTTCGAGGCCGCCGAGGGCGGCACGCTGTTCCTCGACGAAGTGGGCGAGCTGCCCCTGTCCGTGCAGGCCAAGCTGCTGCGCACGCTGCAGAACGGCGAGATCCAGCGCCTGGGCGCCGACCGCCCGCGGCGCGTGCACGTGCGCGTGGTCGCCGCCACCAACCGCAACCTGCGCGAGCAGGTGGCCAGCGGCGCCTTCCGCGCCGACCTGTACCACCGCCTGTCGGTCTACCCCGTGCCCATCCCGCCGCTGCGCGAGCGCGGCAACGACGTGCTGCTGCTGGCCGGCCGCTTCCTGGAGCTCAACCGCGCCCGCCTGGGCCTGCGCAGCCTGCGCCTGTCGCCCGACGCGCAAGGAGCGCTGCGCCGCTACCGCTGGCCCGGCAACGTGCGCGAGCTGGAGCACGTCATCAGCCGCGCCGCGCTCAAGGCCCTCAGCCGGGGCGTGGACCGCAACGAGATCGTGACGCTGGAGGCCGGCCTGCTCGACCTGGACGCGCTGGAGGCGCCCGCCCCTGCCGCGCAGCCCGCCGCCGCCCCGGCCGCCGGCGCGCCCGCGGCCCTGGACGGCACGTTGCGCGACGTGGTGGACGCCTGCCAGCGCCAGGCCGTCACCGCCGCGCTGGACCGCCACCAGGGCAACTGGGCCCAGGCCGCGCGGGCGCTGGACGTGGACCCGAGCAACCTGCACAAGCTGGCGCGGCGCCTGGGGCTCAAGGGGTAGTTCCAAGCAAAATCGGGTTCCAGCGCTTGTGCAGCAAGCTCTGGCAGCTACCGATTTGGTAGCGTGCTAGCGTCCGCAGTCAGGGTAATACCCCAGTCATTTTTGGGGATTAGGCCCGCTGGGCTTCCTACAATACGGATGTTGCTGGCATCTGCTGGCAACGGATGGCATCTTCGGGGAATCGCGCGATCCGCTCGCGCTGTGCACCCACCGGGGCGCTCCGCGCCCCCGCTGCTCCCGCGGAGCGGCACCCGCCCTCCTTCCTTGCCGGCCGCGCAGCGCGGCCAGTGTCTTTTATCCCTTCCCTTCTCAGGAAATCCCACAGATGCGTCTGTTCCATCGCTTGCCCCTCGGTTTTGCCTCTCTCCTCGCCGCCGCCCTGCCTGCCGCGGCGCAATCCTCGGTCCAGATCAGCGGCTACCTCGATGCCGGCGTGTTCCGCGACTTCGACAAGACCAGCAAGCTTGGAACCATCCAGCGCAGCAACCTTGCCCTCTCCGGCAACGAAGACCTGGGCGGCGGCCTGCAGGCCACCTTCCGCCTGAGCACCCGCTTCGACCTCGACACCGGCGCGCCCGAAGACGCCGGCCGCAAGCCCTTCTGGCACGACGAGTCCACCGTGGGCCTGCGCGGCGGCTGGGGCCACCTGCGCGCCGGCCGTGCCCTGAGCGCCATGTGGGCGCAGGACTGGAAGTTCGACCCCTGGGCCAACTTCAACCGCGTGGCCTCGCCCGCATGGCACTTTTGGCACTACCTCGCGCCTACCGACCGCGCCAGCAACAACGGCACCGCCGAATACGGCCGCATGGCCAATGGCGTCTTCTACGACTCGCCCACGCTGGCCGGCTTCACGCTGCACCTGAGCGCCTCGCCCGAGCGCACCGCCGCGCCGGGCCGCGACGGGCGCGCGCGCTCCGTCTCGCTCAACTACGACCAGGGCCCCGTGGCCGCCATGCTCGCGCACGAACGCAACGGCAGCGGCGACCGCAACCTGTTCCTGGCCGGCAAGTACGGCTTCGGCGCGCTGGCGCTCATGGCCGCCTACGACCGCAGCCGCTCGGGCGACACGCCGGACAAGGCCCGCGCCGCCACCCTGGGCGCCACCTACGCGCTGGGCGCCACCACCCTCAAGGCAGGCTACGGCCGCCAGCGCCTGAACGACGACACCCACCACTTTGCCTCGCTGGGCGCGGACTACGCGCTGTCCAAGCGCACCACGGTCTACGCCAGCCTGGGCCACCAGCGCTATGAGCACCATCCCTCGCGCACCGCGTTCGGGGTGGGGATGGCGCACGCGTTCTGACGGGGTGGAAAAGGCCCCTCGCGCTTAGGCCCGAAAGCAAGGAGGTCGCGCCCCACCTGGAAGGCGGGGTGCGATCGCCTGGAAAGTGCTGGGTAGCCTGCAAAAGCGGGCGCTGCCAGATATCCCGCCGAATGAGGGGTTTGGGCCCGGTCAGGCTTTCTTGATGTACTCGGACTTCAATTGCATGGACCCGAACCCTTCGATCTTGCAGTCGATGTCGTGGTCGCCATCAATGAGGCGAATGTTCTTGACCTTCGTTCCGACTTTGACAACGGAAGATGAACCCTTGACCCTGAGGTCCTTGATAACGGTCACCGAATCTCCGTTATGGAGTTCATTGCCGAAGGCGTCTTTCCACACCCGCTGGCCTTCTACAACTTCTTCTGCAACGGTATTCCATTCGTGGCCGCATTCCGGGCAAATGTACAGGCCGCCGTCTTCATATGTGTAGACCGAATTGCACTTCGGACAGCATGGCAAACTGCTCATCAACATTCTTGGTAAATTCTCTTGTGGAAAAAGGTGGCTGATTGGATTGAAAGGGCTAATGTCTAAGTTAAGCCGCGCCGCGAAGCGGCGTAGATTTGAATGAATTGTCTGGTCTAGGCCTACTTGGCTTTGCATTGAATTGGCGGCATGCGGCCAATCGTCACGGTAAGTTCATCACCTTTGCCCCGAATTGTGCTGGAGCTATTGCTGTACATGAAGCCAGAGCCGCTGGGTTGCTGTTGAAGTTCAATGCTCCCGTCATTGCGTGTCAGGACAGCCGTTTCGTTGACGAGTGAAAAGCGAACTGAAATGTTATCGCCATTGGCGCAGGAAAAGGCAACATCACGATCAGTCTGAACAGGCGGGCTTGAACTACATGCGGAAGCCAGAAAAGAGCAGAAAAAGGCAGAGTAGAGTGTTTTCATGCGCTTTCCTGTAGGTGGTTGGAATTCAGATCTAGGGGCGCTTTTCATTCAGTGCCCTTACAAGGTCTCCCGACAATTCGATGGAGGGACCGTTACGAACGAGTAGTGTGTTTATCATCGAGTGAATAACGCTCGCCTTCAAATTTTCAGGAATAAGGCTAGTCAGGTTGTACGCGAACACAATGTCGTCACGTTGGACGAGCGTTGCATAGAATACATTCAATTGCTTCAAGTTGCGGGTGTACAGGAAAAAGAAACCTGCACCAATAAATTGAGTAAGAACCCCACCTGCTGTTGTTGCGACCGATATGGCTGATGCATAACCGGCTAGCGCTAATCCTACACCTACGACAAGGACAACCAGACCAATGATCAAAGCCGTGAGGCTCGCCCAGAAGCTCCAAGCCAAGTGACGCTGATTCGTCTTGTAGTAAGCGTCAATATGAACGGCTGCACTGCTGGATGTCATGGAATTTCTTAACTCCGAAATTAAGCCGCGCCGCGAGGCAGCGTCGGCTTGAATGAATTGTTGGCCATATTCATGCAGGACGTTTGACTAGCAGTGCCCATACACCCGCGACTGAAAGAAGCGACCCCCCGGCAAGGTTGAAGCGCCGCTGCGCCAGAGGAGATGCCAAGAATTTGCGAGCAGAAGCGGCAAACGCTGCATAGAGCCCCGCATTGATAGCAGCCATGAACACAAACGTGACAGAGAGAATCCAAAGCTGGCGGGTCAAGTTGGCATTTGGATTGATGAATTGCGGCAGGAACGCCACGAAGAATACGATGCCCTTCGGGTTGAGCGCCGTGACAAGATAAGTGTTCGCAAATAGCCTCCAACGAGACTTCGGCGTGGCTGGTGCAGTGAACTCAGCGGATGAGACGCCTGCCCGTAAAAGCTTCACGCCAAGATAGAGCAGATACAGGCCACCCGCCCACTTGACTACCGTGAACCAGAAGGCCGACGTTGCCAGGAGCGCGCCGAGGCCGAGCAGCGACACCACCAATGCGGTTGAATCCCCCAGTGCGACGGCAGCAACAAGAGGGACATTGGCGCGACGGCCATGGGCAATGGAATAGCTGATAACTGTGAGGATGGTCGGGCCAGGAATGATGAGAAGAACTGCAGATGCAACGACAAAGGCGAGCCAGATTTCGATGGGCATGGAATGTGCTCTAGACGGTTGACTGATCAGACGACGCCCATCCTAGGGAGAGGTATCGGATAGTGCAATACGTCTTGCCCCTTCTGGCAGAAAACTCCAATCTGTCGCTAACTTGGCCAAATCTAGAGTTTTGCGGATGGATATGAACGCGGCCGAGGTGGGGGCATTTCTGAGTCCGCCGGATGCGCTGTAACGGACTGGATGGCAAAAGGGGTTGCACGATGGCAGTCAGTGTTTTCGACTTGTTCAAGATCGGCATCGGGCCGTCCAGTTCGCACACCGTGGGCCCCATGCGGGCCGCGCGGCTGTTCGTGCAGCGGCTGGGGCGCGAGGGCGTGCTGCCTCGCGTGGCGCGCGTGCGCAGCACGCTCTACGGTTCGCTGGGCGCCACCGGCCGGGGGCACGCCAGCGACCGCGCCGTGCTGCTGGGCTTGGCCGGCCATGCGCCTGACACGGTGCCCGTCGATGCCATCGAGCCACTGATCGCCCGCATCCGCGCCCGGCGCCGCCTGCCGCTGGCCGACGGACTGGAGATCGCCTTCGACGAAGCGGCGGACCTGCCGCTGGTGGCGGAGGTCACGCTGCCGCTGCATGCCAACGGCATGCGCTTCGAGGCCTTCGACGCCGCGGGCGGGCTGCTGGACGCCCAGGTGTACTACTCGGTGGGTGGCGGCTTCATCGTCAGCGAGGAGGCCGCTGCCGACGCGCAGCGCCAGGCCGAGATTGCGCCCGACACCGAGGTGCTGCCCCTGCCGTTCCACAGCGGCGAGCAGCTGCTGGCCCAGGCGCGCGCGCAGGGCGGCTCCATCGCGCAGGTCATGCGCACCAACGAGCGCCACTGGCGCGACGACGCGGCCATCGACACCGGCCTGCTCGCCATCTGGCGCGCCATGCAGGACTGCGTGGCGCGCGGCTGCGCCGTGGGCGGCGTACTGCCCGGCGGCTTCCAGGTGCGCCGGCGCGCGCCCGCGCTGCACCGGGCGCTGCAGGCGGCGCCAAGCGTGGAGCAGGATCCGCTGCAGGTCATCGACTGGGTGAACCTGTTCGCGCTGGCGGTGAACGAGGAGAACGCCGCGGGTGGGCGCGTGGTCACCGCGCCCACCAACGGCGCGGCGGGCATCGTGCCGGCGGTGCTGCACTACTACTGGCGCTTCGTTCCCAGCGCCAGCGAGGCCGGCGTGATCGACTTCCTGCTCACGGCCGGGGCCATCGGCATCCTCTACAAGGAAAACGCCTCCATCTCCGGCGCAGAGGTCGGCTGCCAAGGCGAGGTGGGCGTGGCCTGCTCCATGGCCGCCGCGGGCCTGTGCGCCGTGCTGGGCGGCACACCCGCGCAGGTGGAGAACGCGGCCGAGATCGGCATGGAGCACCACCTGGGCCTCACTTGCGACCCCGTGGGCGGCCTGGTGCAGATCCCCTGCATCGAGCGCAACGCGCTGGCCTCCGTGAAGGCCATCAACGCCGCGCGCATGGCGCTGCACGGCGACGGCACGCACCACGTGAGCCTGGACCAGGTCATCAAGACCATGCGCGAGACGGGCGCGGACATGATGACCAAGTACAAGGAGACCTCGCGCGGCGGGCTGGCCGTGAACATCGTCGAATGTTGAGAACGTGTGAACGCATCCGCCACGCCCGCTCATCACGCCAAAACACGTCCCCTCGGCGTTGCAAATGCTCGCCATAGCCCGCGCTATGGCTGCGCTTTGCGCCTAGAGGGGCCGCGTTTTGGCGCGCTGCTCGGCCACGCCGGGTGCGCTCGCACGTTCTGAGCACAATGCAGCCCATGCCTTCTGCCCCTTCCTTTCCCGCCCAGCCGCGCGCCGCCATCCAGGACCTGGGCGGCTCCCTCATCCGCGAAGTCGCCAACACCGGCATGGGCCGCGCGGACGTGCTGCCGTTCTGGTTCGGCGAGTCCGACCAGCCCACGCCGCAGTTCATCCGCGACGCCGCGGCCCGCTCGCTGGATGCGGGCGAGACTTTCTATTCCCAGAACCTGGGCCGTCCCTATCTGCGCGAGGCCATCGCGCAGTACCTCGCGCGCCTGCATGGGCGCGAAGTGGGGGTGCCGCGCATCGGTGCCGTCGCCTCGGGCGACGCGGGGCTGATGCTGGCCAACCAGATGCTGCTGTCGCCCGGCGACCGCGTGGTGGCCGTCACGCCGCTGTGGCCCAACCTGCTGGAGATGCCGCGCATCCTGGGCGCGCAGGTCGTGCGCGTGCCGCTCGCCGTGCGCGAGGGGCGCTGGGCGCTTCAGCTCGACCGGCTCATGGACGCGCTCACGCCCGGCACGCGCATGCTCGTCCTGAACTCGCCCAACAACCCCACGGGCTGGACCATCGACGAGGAGGGCATGGCCGCCGTCCTGGCGCGCTGCCGCCAGCACGGCATCTGGATCCTGAGCGACGACGTATACGAGCGCCTGGTGTACGACCCGGCGCTGGCGAGCGCCCCATCCTTCCTGCGCCACTACGAGCGCGGCGACCGCATCGTCTCGGTCAACAGCTGCTCCAAGGCCTGGCGGATGACCGGCTGGCGCGTGGGCTGGATGGTGGTGCCCGAGACGCTGGAGGCCGACCTGGGCAAGGTCATCGAATACAACTTCTCCTGCATCTTCGAGCCCATCCAGCGCGCGGCCGCCGTGGCGCTGGCGCAGGGCGAGGCGCACGTGGCGCAACTGCGCGCGGGCCTGGTGGAGAGCCGCCGGCTGCTGGTCGATGCGCTGCGCGCCGTGCCCGGCGTGGAGGTGCCCGACGCGGGCGGCGCCATGTACGTGTTCTTCCGCCTGCAGGGCCATGACGATTCGCTGGATCTGGCCAAGCGCCTGGTGAGTGAGGTGGGCCTGGGCCTGGCCCCCGGTTCCGCCTTCGGCCCCGAGGGCAACGGCTGGCTGCGCTGGTGCCACGCGGTGGCGGACGGCGCCAAGCTGCTGGACGGCGTGGAGCGGCTGGCGCGCTTCGTGCGCCGGTAGGCGGGCTTTTTCAGCCTGGCGCGTGGTGCGCCTGCACCGCCGCCATCAGGGCCTGTACGTGCGCGGGCAGGCCGTCCAGCGAGCGCACCAGCATGTAGCGCGGCCGCACGGCCCAGGCGTCCAGCAGGCGGATCTGGTGCACGTGCGCGCTGTCGGCGTAGCGCTGCGCGCCGCTCTCGGGCACCACCGCGATGCCCACGCCCGCCGCTACCATGCGGCACATGGCGTCGAAGCTCGCGAGCTGGATGCGCAGCTTCAGCGTGGCACCCAGCTGCTGGGCCACGCCGTCCAGGAAGGCCTGCAGCGTGCTGCTGCGGTGCATGCCCACGAAGCGCTCGTGCAGCACCTGGGCGAAGGGCAGCTCCCGCAGCGCGCGCCAGGCCGGCGTGGGCGGCGTGACGAGCGCCAGCCGGTCGGTGCTGAAGTGCACGCTGGCGAGGCCGTGCGTGTCCACCTCGCCCGCGATGATGCCCAGGTCGGCCCGGCCTTCGCGGATGTCGTCGGCGATGCGCGCGTTGGGGCGCTCCTGCAGGTCCACGCTGATGTGCGGGTGCGCGATCAGGTAGGCCGACAGGATGTCGGGCAGGAAGTCCGTCACCGCCGTGGTGTTGGCGAACACGCGCAGGTGGCCGCGCAGGCCGGCGCCGTATTCCTGCAGGTCGGCCTGGAGCTGGCGCGACTGCTGCAGCATGGCCTGGGCGTGGTGCAGGAAGGCCTCGCCCGGTGGCGACAGGCGCACCCCCCGAGCCTCTCGTATCAGCAAAGGCATGCCCGCCTGCTCCTCCAGCGCCTTGGCGCGCGCGCTGGTGGCCGCCAGGGACAGGTGCGATTGCTCCGCAGCCCTTGTCAGGCTTCCGGTTTGCGCTATCAAAACGAAGAGCCGCAGGTCCTTCAGATCGAATTGCATGGAGGTTCAGGGTTTCTACTGAGAAGAACAAGCCTTTTGAAAAACCGAAGGCTGGCTTGCAAACTCCGTGATTGTAGAAAGCCCGCCCGCCCCGGAAGATGGCGCCCCATCTTCAGGAGACACAACATGCGCAGCCCCCGCCTTCCCGCCCTTTCCCGCCGTGCCCTGTGTGCCTTGGCCTGGGGCCTGGCGGCCCTGCCGGGCGCGTGGGCGCAGGCCGCCTACCCCAGCCGCCCCATCGTGATGATCGTCCCCCAGGCCGCGGGCGGCACCAACGACATCGTGGGCCGCGTGGTGAGCCAGAAGCTGGCCGAGAAGCTCGGCGGCAGCGCCGTGGTGGAGAACCGCCCGGGTGCCGGCGGCAACATCGGCACGCAGGCCGTGGCCAAGGCGCCCAAGGACGGCTACACGCTGCTCATGACCATCAGCAGCAGCCAGGCCATCAACCCGGCCCTCTACAAGGCGCCGGGGTTCGACCCCGTGGCCGACTTCCAGCCCGTGGCGCTGATCGGCGCCGTGCCCAACGTGCTGCTGGCCCACCCCGCGTTCCCTGCCAAGACGGTGCCCGAGCTGCTCGCCATGGCCAAGGCCCAGCCGGGCCAGCTGCAGTACGCCTCGGCCGGCAACGGCACGCTGAATCACCTGCTGGGCGAGATGCTGAACCAGATGGCCGGCATCGAGCTGCAGCACGTGCCCTACAAGGGCGTGGCGCCCGCGCTCAACGACGTGCTGGGCGGGCAGCTGCCGCTGCTGTTCGGCAGCCTGCCGTCCACGCTGTCGCACATCAAGTCGGGCAAGCTGCGCGCGCTGGCCGTGAGCAGCGCGCAGCGCTCGCCGGTGCTGCCGGACGTGCCGGCCCTGGGCGAATTCGTGCCGGGCTACAACGGCACGCTGTGGATCGGCCTGTTCGCGCCCGCGGGCGTGCCCAAGGACGTGCAGGACCGCCTGCAGGAGGGCATGCGCCAGGCCATGGCCGACAAGGAGATGCGCGACAAGCTGGAGGCCCAGGGCGTGGAGCTGGCCGGCACGGCCGACAAGCCCGTCATGGGTACCGAGTTCGCCGCCATCCTCAAGCAGGACATCGCCAAGTGGGCGCGCATCGTGAAGACCTCCGGTGCCACGATCAACTGACCTCTTCCCGCACATGACCGCCACCATCGACGCCGCCGCCCTGGCCCACCTGCAATCCTGGCAGGGCAGGAGCGAGACCACCCCCGACACCGCCACCGCCGCGCCCGTGCGCGCCCTGTCGGCCACGCTGGACCGGGACGACCCAGCGCCCGTTCCCGGCACGCCCGTGCCGCCGCTGTGGCACTGGCTGTACTTCCTGCCGCACGCGCGCCAGAGCGAGATCGGGCCCGACGGGCATCCCAAACGCGGCGGCTTCCTGCCGCCCGTGCCGCTGCCGCGCCGCATGTGGGCCGGCGGGCGGCTGCGCTGGGAAACCGGCAACCCGCTGCAGGTGGGGCAGGCGCTGGAGCGCCTGTCCACCATCCGCTCCGTCACGCACAAGGCGGGCCGCTCGGGCGAGCTGCTGTTCGTGCTGGTGGAGCACCGCTTTTCCAATGCGAACGGCCTGTCGCTGACCGAGGAGCACGACATCGTGTACCGCGCCGCCGCGCAGCCAGGCGACCCGGCCCCGCAGCCCCAGCAGCCGCCTGCGCAGGCGGCGTGGTCGCGCACCGTCGTGCCGGACGACGTGCTGCTGTTCCGCTACTCCGCGCTCACCTTCAACGGCCACCGCATCCACTACGACCGCCAGTACGTCACGCAGGTGGAGGGCTACCCCGGCCTGATCGTGCACGGCCCGCTGATCGCCACGCTGCTCGTCGACCTGCTGCGCCGCAGCCTGCCCGGTGCGCAGGTGGCGGCGTTCGATTTCAAGGCCGTGCGGCCCACGTTCGACCTGCACCCGTTCAGCGTGCACGGCAAGCCGCGCGAGGATGGCAGGACCATCGACCTGTGGGCCCAGGACCACGAAGGCTTCCTCACCATGCAGGCCACGGCCACGCTGGCCTGAAGACTCCCAAAACCATAGCTGCTCGCGCTTGCTGGGCAAGCGCCAGGGGCCAAAAAGGCTTGAAATGATCGAACACACCAGTTCCAACAACCACCACGAGATCCGCGACGCCATCCGTGCGCTGTGCGCGGAATTCCCGGACGAGTATTTCCGCACGGTCGACGAGCAGCGGGCCTATCCCGAGGCCTTCGTCAACGCGCTCACGCAGGCCGGCTGGCTGGCCGCGCTGATCCCGCAGGAATACGGCGGCTCGGGCCTGGGCCTGACCGAGGCCAGCGTCATCATGGAGGAGATCAACCGCTGCGGCGGCAACTCCGGTGCCTGCCACGGCCAGATGTACAACATGGGCACGCTGCTGCGCCATGGCAGCGCGGCGCAGAAGGAAAAGTACCTGCCCAAGATCGCTTCGGGCGAATGGCGTCTGCAATCCATGGGCGTGACCGAGCCCACCACCGGCACCGACACCACCAAGATCAAGACTAGCGCCGTGAAGAAGGACGGCCGCTACGTGGTCAACGGCCAGAAGGTGTGGATCAGCCGCATCCAGCACAGCGACTTCATGATCCTGCTGGCGCGCACCACGCCGCTGGCCGAGGTGAAGAAGAAGAGCGAGGGCATGTCCATCTTCATGGTGGACCTGCGCGAGGCCGAGAAGAAGGGCATGACCGTGCGGCCCATCCTCAACATGGTCAACCACGAGACCAACGAGCTGTTCTTCGAGGACCTGGAGATCCCCGAGGAGAACCTGATCGGCGAGGAGGGCAAGGGCTTCAAGTACATCCTCGACGGCCTGAACGCCGAGCGCACGCTGATCGCGGCCGAGTGCATCGGCGACGGCTACTGGTTCCTGGACCGCGTGACGAACTACGTGAAGGACCGCCAGGTGTTCGGCCGCCCCATCGGCCAGAACCAGGGCGTGCAGTTCCCCATCGCCGACGCTTTCATCGAGGTGGAGGCCGCCAACCTCATGCGCTGGAAGGCCTGCGAGCTGTTCGACCGGCACGAGCCCATGGGCGCGCAGGCCAACATGGCCAAGTACCTCGCGGCCAAGGCCAGCTGGGAGGCGGCCAACGCCTGCCTGCAGTTCCACGGCGGCTTCGGCTTCGCCTGCGAATACGACGTGGAGCGCAAGTTCCGCGAGACGCGCCTCTACCAGGTGGCGCCGATCTCGACCAACCTCATCTACTCCTACGTGGCCGAGCACCTCCTCGGCTTGCCTCGCTCTTTCTGAGGGAGAAAACATGACCCCCACGCTCGGCACTGACGTGTCCTCGCTGCCCCCCGAGGGGGCGCAGCCCGCCTTGGGGCGGCCCGGCGGCGGGCTGTCCATGACCCGCCCCCTCGACGGCATCACCGTCGTCTCGCTCGAACACGCGGTGGCCGCGCCGTTCTGTACGCGCCAGCTGGCCGACCTGGGCGCGCGCGTCATCAAGGTGGAGCGCCCCGGCAGCGGCGACTTCGCGCGCGGCTACGACCAGCGCGTGAAAGGCCAGTCCTCGCACTTCACCTGGATCAACCGCAGCAAGGAAAGCCTGGCGCTGGACGTGAAGCAGCCGCAGGCCAGGGCCGCGCTGCTGCAGCTGCTCAAGACCGCCGACGTGCTGGTGCAGAACCTCGCGCCCGGCGCGGCGGCGCGCATGGGCCTGTCGTACGAAGCCCTCAAAGGCCACAACCCGAAGCTCATCGTCTGCGACATCAGCGGCTACGGCAGCGACGGCCCCTACCGCGACAAGAAGGCCTATGACCTGCTGATCCAGAGCGAGGCGGGCTTCCTCTCGATCACCGGCACGCCCGACACGCCGTCCAAGGGCGGCATCTCGGTCGCCGACATCGCCGCGGGCATGTACGCCTACACCAACATCCTCTCGGCCCTGCTGCTGCGCGGCAAGACGGGCGAAGGCAGCCACATCGACGTGTCCATGCTCGAAGCCATGGGCGAGTGGATGGGCTACCCGATGTACTACGCCTTCGACGGCGCCCCGCCGCCGCCGCGCACCGGCGCATCGCACGCCAGCATCTACCCCTACGGCCCGTTCACCGCCGGCGACGGCGGCACGGTGATGCTGGGCCTGCAGAACGAACGCGAGTGGAAGGTGTTCTGCGATGCCGTGCTGCAGCGCCCCGAAGTGGCGACCGACGCGCGCTTCGACAGCAACGCCCAGCGCAACCAGCACCGCGCCGAGCTGCAGGCGCTGATCCTGGAGACCTTCGCCGCGCTCACCGCCGCGCAGGTGGTCGAGCGGCTGGACGCGGCGGCAATAGCCAACGCCCGTGTCAACGACATGGCGGGCCTGTGGGCGCACCCGCAGCTGCAGGCGCGCGGCCGCTGGCGTACCGTGGCCACGCCCGCGGGCGAGGTGCCCGCGCTGCTGCCGCCGGGCGTGAACAGCGCGTTCGACTATCGCATGGAGCCGATCCCTGCCGTGGGCCAGCACAACGCGGCCATCCTGGCCGAGCTGGGCTGGACGGCCGAGCAGATCGACGCCCTGCAAGCCCCGCAAGCCATCTGAAACCATAGCTGCCCGCGCTTGTCCCATCAGCCCTGGAGGCCAAAATGAAGCAAGAAACCCCAGTGACCATCCACCCCCTGGCCCAGTTCGCCGCGACGCTGCAATGGAGCGACGTGCCCGACGCCGTGCAGCGCCGCACCGAAGACCTGTGGGTGGACTGGTTCGGCTCCGTGCTCGCGGGCTGCCAGGCGCGGCCCGTGGCCAGCATCGCGCGCTTCGCGCTGTCGCAGGGCCCGGCCCAGGGCCCCAGCGAGGTGATCGGCCTGGGCGGCAGTACCTCGCCGATGATGGCGGCCCTCGCCAACGCCGCCGCCAGCCACGTGGCCGAGCAGGACGACGTGCACAACGGCTCCGTGTTCCACCCCGCGGCCGTGGTCTTCCCGCCCGCGCTGGCGGTGGCGCAGAGCATCGGCGCGAGCGGCGCGCAGCTCATGGCCGCGTGCGTGGCGGGCTACGAGGTCGGCATCCGCGTGGGCGAATTCCTGGGCCGCAGCCACTACAAGGTCTTCCACACCACGGCCACGGCCGGCACCCTGGCGGCGGCCGCCGCCGTGGGGCGCCTGCTGGCGCTGACGCCCGCGCAGATGCAGCACGCCTTCGGCTCGGCCGGCACGCAGTCGGCGGGGCTGTGGGAGTTCCTGCGCACCGCCGCCGACAGCAAGCAGCTGCACACGGCCCATGCCGCTGCCGCCGGCCTGATGGCCGCCTATCTGGCCCAGGACGGTTTCACCGGCGCGCAGGACATCTTCACCGGGCCGCAGGGCATGGCCGCGGGCATGTCCACCGATGCCGATCCCTCCAAGCTCACCGACGGCCTGGGCACGCGCTGGGCCACGGCCGAGACCAGCTTCAAGTGGCACGCCTCGTGCCGCCACACGCACCCCGCGGCCGATGCGCTGCTGCAGGTCCTGCAGCGGGAGCGGCTGTCCCTCGCCGACATCGCGCAGGTCACCTGCCACGTGCACCAGGGCGCCATCGACGTGCTGGGCCCCGTGGTCTCGCCCGCCACGGTGCACCAGTCCAAGTTCTCCATGGGCACGGTGCTGGCACTGGCCGCGCGCCACGGCCATGCGGGTTTGACCGAGTTCGACCGCGAGTACCTCGCGCCCGACACTGTGGCCCTGCGCGACCGGGTGGCCATGGTGCTGGACGCCGAGGTGGACGGCGCCTACCCCCGCCGCTGGATCGGCAAGGTGACGGTGCGGACCACCGACGGCCGCCTGCTCCACGGCCGCGTCGACGAGCCCAAGGGCGACCCCGGCAACACCTTGTCGCGCGAGGAAATCACCGCCAAGGCGCTGCGCCTGGCCGCCTACGGCGCCGCCGTGCCCGCGCACCAGGCCGAGGCCGCCGTGCAGCGGCTGTGGCAGGTCGCGCAGTGGGGCCGCGTGGAGCGGCTGGTGGCACAGCCATGAATCCGGACGCCGGCACGCTGGGGATGTGCCGGCGCACCTCTCAACCCCCCGAACAACAGGAGACACTATGACGCACAACACCGCCCTGATCCGCCGCCGCATGGCGGGAGCCATCGCATCCGCCTGCGTCCTGCTGGCCATGGGCATGGCCCAGGCGGCCACCTGGCCCGAGAAGACCGTCACCCTCGTCGTGCCCTACAGCGCCGGCGGCCCCACCGACGTGGTGGCGCGCCTGCTGGCCGTGCCCATGGGCCAGTCGCTGGGCCAGACCGTGGTGGTGGAAAACACCGTGGGTGCGGGCGGCACCATCGCGCCCAACCGCGTGGCCAAGTCCAAGAACGACGGCTACACCATCCTGATCCACCACATGGGCATGGCCACCGCGCCCGCGCTCTACAAGAAGCTGCCCTACGACCCTTTGAGAGACTTCGAGTACATCGGCCAGGTGCTCGACGTGCCCATGACCCTGCTGTCGCGCAAGGACTTCCCGGCCAACACCTTCCCCGAGCTGCTCGACTACGTGCGCAAGAACCAGGACAAGGTGTCGCTGGCCAACGCGGGCATCGGCGCGGTGTCGCAGCTGTGCGGCATGCTGTTCATGCACCAGGTCGGCGTGAAGCTGACCACCGTGCCCTACAAGGGCGCCGGCCCCGCCATGAACGACCTCATGGGCGGCCAGGTGGACCTGCTGTGCGACCAGACCACGCAGACCGTGCCCGTCATCCAGGACGGCAAGCGCGCCAAGGTGTTCGGAGTGACCACGCCCCAGCGCCTGTCGTCGCTGCCCGACATCCCCACACTCGACGAGCAGGGCCTCAAGGGCTTCGACGTGAAGGTGTGGCACGGCATGTACGCACCCAAGGGCACGCCCAAGGAAGTCATCGACAAGCTGAACAAGGCGCTCAACGTGGCGATCAAGGACGACAACGTCAAGAAGCGCATCGCCGAGCTGAGCTCCGACCTCGCCACGCCCGAGAAGGCCACGCCCGAAGGCCTGCGCAAGCACCTGGAGGCCGAGGTGGCGCGCTGGGACAAGGTGATCAAGGCGGCCGGCGTCTCGGCCGAGTAAGGCCCATGGCCGACCTGCTGCAGCACGCCTGCACCTTCCTCTTCGTGCCCGCCACCCAGCCCGCGCGGCTGGGCAAGGCCCTGGCCAGCGGGGCCGACATGGTCATCGCCGACTGGGAGGATGCCGTGGCCCCGGGCGACAAGGATGCCGCCCGCGCCGCGCTGGAGCAGGCCGTGCAGGCGCTGCCGCCCGCCGACCGCGCGCGCCTGCTGGTGCGCATCAACGCCCAGGGCAGCGCGTGGTTCGGCGCCGACCTGCAGGCGCTGGCGCGGCTTGCGGAGGCCGGCGTGGCGGGCGCCATGGTGCCCAAGGCCGAAGGGGCCGGCGTGCTGCGGCAGGCGGCCGAGGCCGCGGGCGGCGGCTGTGCGCTGGTGCCGCTCATCGAAAGCGTGGCCGGCATCGACGCGCTGGACGCCATCGCCGCCGCGCCGCAGGTGGCGCGCCTGGCGTTCGGCCACCTCGACTTCCAGGTGGACGCGGGCATGCAGTGCGCGGCCGACGAGGGCGAGCTGCTGCCCACGCGCATGGCCCTGGTCATGGCCTCGCGCCGGGCGGGGCTGGCGCAGCCGGTGGACGGCGTGACCGTCGACACGCGCGATGCGGCCCGCACCGAGGCCGACACGCGCCGCGCCCGGCGCATGGGCTTCGGCGCCAAGCTGTGCATCCACCCGGCCCAGGTGCCGCTGGTCAACGGCGTGTTCGCCCCGTCGGCCGAGGCCGTGGCGCACGCGCAGGCCGTCGTGCAGGCCATGCAGGCCGCGCAGGGCGGCGTGTGCGTGGTGGGCGGCAAGATGGTCGATGCGCCCGTGCTGCGCCTGGCCGAGCGCACGCTGGCGCGCCATGCCTGGGCGTGCCAGCGCACTTCCAAAATCATAGCTGCCAGAGCTTGATGGGCGGGCGCTGGAGCCCGTTTTCGCTTTAAATGAGAAAGCCGGCCCGCTCCTGCGGGTCCAACTGCCCGAGCAGCCCCGTCTCCCACGCCAGGTACTGCCGCGCGGCCTCCTTGTTGCCGTCGTGGCGGTCGTGCACGAAGAACAGGTAGTCGATGCACTGCGCATCGCCGGGGCTGTGCGGCGTGGCCTCCGCGGGCAGGCCCGCCTCCAGCCAGGCCGCCATGCCGCCCGCGAGCAGCAGCGGCGTGCGCGGCAGCTCGAGCGCGCTCCAGGCGGCGAGCCGGGCATCGTCGGCCACCAGCACCACGTCGCGCGTGTCCCCGCCCAGGTCGTGCGCTAGGCGCGGGCGGATCGACCAGCGCGCGCCGGGAATGTGCCCGGCGCGGTACTGCATGCCCGCGCGCAGGTCCACCACGGCCACGTCGCTGCGCTGCGCCAGCGCGGCCGGGGCGACCGTGGGCAGCGCGGGCGCGGCGGGCGCCTGCGCAACGTCCAGCGCCAGGCCGCTGTGCAGGCCGCCCCGCAGCACGCAGGCATCGTGCCCCATCTGGCGCAGCCAGCTGGCCACCACGGGCGCGCGCACTCCATCGGCAGGGCCGTCGCCGTCGAACAGCACCAGCCGCGCGCCGCGCACGCCCACGTACTGGTCCAGCGCCTGGACCAGCTGCCCGCCCGGCGTGTGCTGCGCGCCGGGCAGCGTGCCGGCAGCGAACTCCTCCGGCGTGCGCACGTCGCAGAGGAACAGCGTGCGCGTGGGCGTGTCGGCCCAGCGCCGCACGGTGGAGGCATCCACCTCGGGCACGCCCATGCGCCGGGCCAGGGCCTGGGCCTGCGGGCGCAGGAAGGGGCTGCCGGAACCGTCGGCATAGCGGCGCGTGCCGCCGTGCGCCAAAGGCAGGTCGGCCAGGAACCAGCCCTGCGTGCCGTTCTCCAGCGCATACACGGGGTTGGGCAGGCCCAGGTGGATGAGCGTCTGCGCGCCGATCAGGGAGCGCGTGCGGCCCGCGCAGTTGACGACGATGGGTGTCGTTTCGTCGGGAACGAGGCTGCGCACGCGCCAGGCCAGCTCGCCGTTGGGGCAGCAGAGGGCGCCGGGAATGTTCATCTTGCCGAACTCCGCCACCGGCCGCCCGTCCAGCACCGCCACCGGCGTGCCGGCCGCCTGCATGGCGGCGAGTTCCCGCGCCGTGATGCGCGGTGTGTGGCAGACGTGCTCCACCAGCTCGCCGAAGGTCTTGGACGGCAGGTTCACGCCCGCGAACAGCGTGTAGCCCGCGTCGCGCCATGCGGGCGTGCCGCCCTGCAGCACGGCTACCTGCGTGTAGCCCAGCGCCCGCAGACGCGCCGCCGCGCGCTCGGCCACGCCGTCGCCGCCGTCGCAGACCACCGTGCGCACGGAGGGGCGCGGCACGAGGCGCGCCACGTCCAGCTCCAGCCGGCTGTAGGGCAGCGGCGTGGCGTAGAACAGGTGCGATTCGCCGTACTGGCCGTGCTCGCGCACGTCGAGCAGGGCGATCTCCTGGCCGTCGTGCAGCCAGTGCTTGAGCATGCGGGCGTCGATGAACGAGGACATGTTGATTTCCCAGGGGATTGGGCGATACCCGCGCCGTTTGAAACTGGCGCACGCCATGCCAGCGGACGCCGCGCAAGGGCCGCCCCGCCGCGCTGGCGTCGTCCCCCTTCCCGAAGCGCGCAGCGCGTAGAGAGAAGGGGAAGCGGCGCAGCCGCTCAGGGGGTTGATCTCCGAGTCTGCACGCCGATGTCCTTGACGCTGCACGTGCCCGCCTCCAGGTCGTAGCTGGTGCGTGCGGTGAGCGCCTCCAGCGCGCGGCCGTACATGTGCAGGTGGCGGATCACCTGCTCGCCGTGGATCTTCACTGCGTGGATGTCGTCGGGCATCAGCGCGATGCCCCGGCCCGGCGCGACCTCGACCACGGCCGTTTCCGCCAGCGTGGCCCTGCCGGGCACGCTGCCGTCGTCGGTGCGTTCGTAGACGTGGTTGTGCTCCGTGCCCTCGACAGCGGCGATGCAGGCCCAGGTGGTGTGGTTGTGCGGCACGATCTTCTTGCCGGGGCGCATCACGTTGAGGTAGAGCGCGTAGGTCTGGTCCGCATCCTCGGCGATGAGGTAGCGCGCCTGGTGCTCGCCGTCCTCCGGTGCGGGGAAGTCGCCCTGCTGCCACAGCGCGCGCCGCGCGGCCAGGCCGAGCAGCTGCTGCAGCACGGCGTCGAGGCTGGTCCGTGTGGCGGGGCCGGGGCCGACGGCGGCCTTCATGGCGGCGATGGCCGTGGCGACGGCCTGCTGGCGTTCGGGGGCGGTGTCCATGGTGTTCTCCTGGGGTTGCAGCACTCTAGCCGCGCGGCCGGCGGGCGGACAATCCCTGCAGCGCGAAGAACACTTCAAGAAAATTCAACTATGGACACGCTCGATCTCGAACTGCTGCGCACGCTGGCCGCCATCGACGCCCAGGGCAGCTTCGCCGCCGCCGCCGTGCACCTGGGGCGCACGCAGTCGGCCGTCACCCACCAGATGCAGCGGCTGGAGGCGCAGATCGGCCACGCGCTCTTCGAGAAGCAGGGCCGGGGCAAACGCCTCACGGCCCACGGCACGCGGCTGCTGGGCTACGCGCGGCAGATGCTGGCGATCCACGACGAGGCGCTGCGCCACCTGCGCCACCGGCCGGTGGCGGGCATGGTGCGCATCGGCGCGCCGCACGACGTGGCCGACACGCTGCTGCCGCAGGTGCTGCGCGACATCGCGGCGCGCTTTCCCGGCATGCGCATCGACGTGCACGTGGGGCGCAGCCCCTTCCTCATGGAGTCGCTCAGGAACGCCGAGCTGGACATGGCAATCTCCAACCGCGAAGACCCGCAGTGCGAGGGCTTCGCGCTGCGCGCCAGCCCCACGGTGTGGCTCTGCGGCGCGGGCTACGTGCACGATGCCGCGCGCCCCGTGCCGCTCATCGTGGCCGACGGGCCGAGCGTGTTCCGCCGCCTGGCCTGCGAGGCGCTGGATGCCGCCGGCATCGCCTGGACGCCACGCCACCTGTGCACCAGCCTCGCGGGCATCCGCGCCGCGCTGCGCGCGGGCCTGGGCGTGACGGCGCGCGGCGTGGAGCAGCTCGACGCGGGCCTGCGCGTGCTGGGCGCGGGCGACGGCATGCCGCCGCTGCCCGACCTGGCCTACCGCCTGTGCGTGCGCCGGGGCGTGGCCAGCCGCAGTACGCGACAGGTGTTCGAGAGCCTGCGCGCGCGGGGCGGGTGATTCATGGAAAGAAACGGCTCCAGCGCTTGTACAGCAAGCGCAAGCAGCTATGTTTTTTGATGCTGGCGCGCGCGCTCGATGAGCTTGAAGGTGCCCGTGGCCAGAGCCACCAGCGTGCCGTCTTCGGCGCGCACCTCGCCGCGCGCGAAGCTGACGGAGCGCCCGCGCCGCTCGCAGTGCCCGGTGGCGACCAGGTCGCCCTTGCCGGCCGCGACGAAGTGCAGCGTCAGGTCGATCGTGGCCACGCCGAAGGTGGCCGGATCGTGCGCACGCGCGGCCGAGGCGAGCGCGCAGTCCAGCAGCGTGGCGATGGCGCCGCCGTGCGCCTCGCCCCGGCTGTTGGCCAGGTCGGGCTGGAAGCCCATGCGGATGCGCGCCGTGTCGCCGCCGATGTGCTCGCCGCGCAGCGCCATGGCGGCGGCCATCGGCATGGGCAGGCCGAACAGCACGCCGGGGGCTTCGTCCGCGAAAGAGGAAGGGGTGGTCTGTGTACTCATGGAGCGGGCATGGTAGCGGGCCTGCGCCGCAGGCCCGCCTTGCGGCCCCGGCTCAGTTCGCCTGCGCGCCCGAGATCTTGACCACCTTGGCCCACTTCTCGTTCTCGGCCTTCACGTAGGCCAGGAACTCGTCGGGCTGCGAGGTGCGGATGGTCACGCCGCGCTCCTCCAGCTTGGCGCGCACCTGCGGCGCGTTCACGCTGGTCACGACGGCCTTGTGCAGGCTGTCCAGGATGGGCTTGGGCAGCCCGGCGGGCGCCATCACGCCCACCCAGGCGTCCACCACCATCTCGGGCAGGCCCGATTCCACGGAGGTGGGCACCTGCGGCAGCTGCGTGATGCGCTCGCGCGAGGTGATGGCCAGCGGACGCAGCTTGCCGGCCTGCACCAGGCCCAGCGCCGAGGGCAGGTTGTCGAACATCACGTCGATCTGCCCGCCGACGAGGTCGGTCAGCGCCGGGCCGCTGCCCTTGTAGGGCACGTGCACGAGGTCCACGCCGGTGAGGATCTTGAAGTATTCGCCCGTGAGGTGCGGCGACGTGCCCGAGCCGGGCGAGCCGAAGTTCATGGCCCGGCCGGCCTTCTTCGCGTAGCTGATCCATTCGCCCAGGGTCTTGACCGGCGTGGCGGGGTTCACCAGCACCAGGTTGGTGTAGTAGCCGATCTGGCTCACCATGGTGAAGTCCTTGATGTGGTCGAACGGCAGGTTCTTCTGCAGCACCGGGTTGATGCCGTGCGTGGCCAGCGTGCCCAGGTAGATGGTGTAGCCGTCGGGCGCCGAGCCGGCGACGAACTGCGAGGCGATGTTGCCGCCCGCGCCGGGCTTGTTCTCCACGACGATGGGCTGCTTGAGCTCCTCGGACATCTGCGCTGCCACGATGCGCGTGACCAGGTCCGTGGAGCCCCCCGGCGGGAAGGCCACGATGAACTTGATGGGCTTGTTCGGGTAACTTTGCGCCAGCGCGGGGCTGCCCGCCAGCAGGCCGGTGGCGGCCATGGCGGCCAGGGCCGCCCGTACCAATGTGCGCTTGTTCATGCTGTCATCTCCTTGAGTGGTTGTAGGGATCGGCTCAGCTATGGCCGAAGGTGCGTATGAATTCGTCCCTGAGCTGGCGCTTTTGCACCTTGCCCAGGGAATTGCGGGGCAGCTGCTCCACGATGTGGATGGCCTTGGGCGTGCGCACCGCGCCGAGCGCGGCGCGCACGTGCTCGCGCAACGCCTCGGCCGTGGCCTGCCGGCCCTGCTTGAGCTCCACCGCCGCCTCCACGCGCTCGCCCCAGTGGGCGTCGGGGATGCCGAAGACCACGCTCTCGGCCACGTCGCCGTGCTGCGCGAGGGCGTCCTCCACGTCCGAGGGGTAGACGTTGAAGCCGCCCGTGATGACCACGTCCTTGGAGCGGCCCTTGATGAACAGGTAGCCCCGCTCGTCCAGGTAGCCCACGTCGCCGGTGCGCAGCCAGCCGTCGGCCATGACGGCCGCGGTCTCGGCCGGCATGTCGAGGTAGCCGGTCATCAGCAGGTCGCCCCGGGCGACGATCTCGCCCATCTCCCGTGGGGCGCAGAGCTGGCCGCCCTGGCCCATGACGGCCAGGCGCGTGAGCGGGCCGGCGCAGCCCGCGCTGCCCAGGTTGGCGTCCACGGCGCTGGCCTGGCCGGGCATGCCGGCGATGATGACGGGCGCCTCGGTCAGGCCGTAGGTCACGCCCACCACGGGGCCCAGCAGGGCGCGCGCCTGGTGCAGGCGCTCCAGCGTGGCGCCCGCGCCGCCGTAGAGCAGGTTGCGCAGGCAGGGCAGGGCGCGGGGCTGCTGCGCCTGCTGGTCCAGCAGCTGGTAGAGCAGCGTGGGCGGCACCCAGGCGCCGGTGGCCTCGTGCGCGGCCAGGGCGTCCAGCAGCGCGTCCGCCCTGGCCCCGTCCATGATGAGGAGGCAGCCGCCCGCCGCCAGCACGGGCACGACGAAGGTGCCGGCGCCGTGCGTCATGGGCGGGCTGATCAGGAAGCGGTCGGCCTCCGTGAGGCCGTAGACCTGCATCAGCGACGCGACCATGGTGTTCAGGCAGCGCACCGACTGCAGCACGGCCTTGGGGCGGCCGGAGGAGCCGCCGGTGAACTTCATGGCGATGGTGTCCTCGCCCACGGCTTCCTCGATGGCGGGGGCCTCGTCCAGGGCCAGCGGCGGGTCGAAGCGCGGCGCGCCGCCGGCCGCGTGGCCGAGGGTGACGATGGGCACGGCCTGCCCGGCGGCCAGCGCGGCGGCGGAGTCGTCGAGCACCACCAGGTCGGGCTGCGCCACCGCGATCTGCTGGCGCAGCTCGGCCTCGGGGTTCTTGGGCGTCAGCGGAATCAGCACGCCCCGGCAGTGGTAGGTCGCCAGGATGCTCACCAGCATCGCGGTGCTGTTGCGGCTGGCCAGCACCACGCGGGGCCGGCGCTGGCCCGAGAGCCGCTGGAAGAGGGCGGCGGCGGCATGCACCTGCTGCGCCAGCGCGGCGTAGTCCACGCGGTGCAGGACGCGCCCGTCCGCCGCCACCTCGATGGCGGCATCGGCGCCGGGGCGGCTGCGCACGGCGGCCCAGAAGAAATCGATGGGTGTCATGGCTGGATGCGGTCGAGGACGGTGACGACGGCGGCGGCGTCTTCCACGCGCAGGAAGCCGCCGCCGTTCTCGGCCACGGCGATGCGCGCGCCCTGCACCTGGCGCGGCCCGGCCTCGCCGCGCAGCTGCGTGACCAGCTCGTGCAGCTGGATGATCCCGGTGGCCGCGATGGGGTGGCCCTTGGAGACCAGCCCGCCGGAGACGTTCACGGGGCATTCGCCGCCGAGCGTGGTGGCGCCGCTGGCCGTGTAGGGGCCGCCTTCGCCGCGCGCGCACAGGCCCAGGTTCTCGATCTGCAGCACTTCGGCGAAGCTCGATGCGTCGTGCACCTCGACCACGTCGATGTCCCTGGCCGCGATGCCCGCGGCGCCATAGGCGCGGGTGGCCGCGAGCGTCACGCAGTGCGATTCCAGTGCCTCGGGCGCGCGGTCCACGGTGCTGGACACGCCCATGCCGCGGATGCGCACCGCACGGGCGCGCCCGATGCGGTCCAGCGCCTTCTCGCTGCAGACCACGGCCGCTGCGGCGCCGTCGGAGATGGGCGCGCACATGGCGCGGGTCAAAGGCCAGGCGATTAGGGGCGTGTCCAGCACTTCCTGCACGCTCATGGGCGTGCGGTACTGCGCGAGCGGGTTCAGCGCCGAATGGCCGTGGTTCTTGGCGGCGGCGTGGGCGTAATGCGCCTGCGTCGTGCCGTACAGCTTCATGTGCATGCGCGCGAGGGCCGCGTACACGTCCATGAAGAAGCTCTGCTGGCGCCAGTCGCCGCCGGCCGCCTGCTGCGGGCCGATACCGTCGCCGATGCGCTGCAGGCCCGCCCAGGTGCTCTGCATCTCGTGCACGTCGGTGCCGCCGAAGAAGGCCTCCATCATGGCCTGGCGCTTCTCGGGGTAGTACATCTTCTCGACGCCCGCCACGACCACGATGTCGTGCAGCCCGGCCTTGATGGCGGCATAGGCCTGGTACAGCGCCGAGCTGCTGCTGGCGCAGGCGTTCTCCACGTTGAAGATCGGGATGCCGCCCAGGCCCATGGCGGTCAGCGCGCACTGCCCGCGGATGGAGTTCTGCCCCTCCATCTGCCCCTGGCGCACGTTGGCGAACCAGGCCGCGTCGATGGAGCCCAGATCTACGCCCGCGTCGCGCAGGGCGCCCCCGACGGCCTGGCGCGCCAGCTCCTTGACCGATGTGTCCGGGTGCCGGCCCAGCGGGGTCTGCGCGATGCCCGCGATGAAAACGTCCATGCCACTTCCTTGGAGTCAATGGCCTGGAATTCCAATATCTGGACTTATCGCAGGCCGCGTGAAAAAGAATGCGTTGCGGCAAAGCATAGAATTGGCCCCTCTGCGATTCTTGGATTTCCAGATATTGGAAAAATGGCACACGGCACGCAAACCCTGGAACGGGGCATCGAGCTGCTCAAGCTCGTCGCCGCGCACCACCCTTCGGGCGTGCGGCTGACGGACCTCGCCGCGCTCAGCGACCTGGAGCGCCCCACGGTCCACCGCCTGCTGGGCAGCCTGGTGCGCGAGGGGCTGGTGATGCAGCACGAGACGGGCAAGCGCTACGCGCTGGGGCCGTACTGCCAGCAGCTCGCCAAGGCCGCGGGCAACGAGGCGCCGATCCAGGAGACCTACGGCCCGCTGCTGGAAGAGATCGCGCAGGCCACGGGCGATGCCACCTTCCTCGTGGTGCAGAGCGGCTTCGACACCCTGTGCATCGCCCGCGCCATCGGCACCTACATGATCCAGGCGCTGGCCGTGAACGTGGGCCACCGCCAGCCCATCGGCGTGGGCGCGGGAGGCCTGGCCATGCTGGCGGAGATGCCCGCGCGCGACGCGGACGCGCTGATCCGCGCCAACCGCGAGCGGCTGCCCTACTACCGCAACCTCACCATGGCCGCGCTGCGCGGCATGGTGGCGCAGGCGCGCACGGACGGCTACGCGGTGATCGGCAACCACGCCGTGTCCGGCGTGGTGGGCGTGGGGGTGGCGCTGCGCGACCCGCTGGGCAACATCGTCGGCGGCGTGAGCGTGGCCTCGATCAAGTCACGCATGGGCCGCGAGCGGCAGGAACTCGTCGCGCGGCAGATGCGCGAGCTGATCGCGCAACGCTGAGGCTTCAGGGATACAGGCCGCGCATCTCGCGCGCATGCAGGATGCGCTTGCAGGCCACGATGAAGGTGGCCGTGCGCAAGCTCACCTTGTGCTCCTGCGCCACGTGCCATACGCCCGCGAAGGCCTCCTGCATGATGCGCACGAGGCGGGCGTTGATCTCGTCCTCGGTCCAGAAGAAGCTGGAGAAGTCCTGCACCCACTCGAAGTAGCTCACCGTCACGCCGCCGGCGTTGGCGATCACGTCTGGCACCACGAGCACGCCCTTGTCGTGGAGGATGTCGTCGGCCTCGGGCGTGGTGGGGCCGTTGGCGCCCTCGATGACCATCTTGGCCTGGATGCGGCCGGCGTTGTCCTGGGTGATCTGGCCCTCCAGCGCGGCGGGGATCAGGATGTCGCACGCCACGCCCCAAAAGTCCGCGTCCGCCATGCGGGTGCCGCCCGCGAAGCCGCCCACGCCGCCGTGCTCCTTCACATGCGCCAGCAGCGCAGGCACGTCCAGCCCCTTGTCGTTGGCCACCGTGCCGGTGTGGTCCTGCACCGCGACGATCTTCGCGCCCGCCTCGGCGAACAGCTTGCCCGCCGTGCCGCCCACGTTGCCGAAGCCCTGCACGGCCACGCGCGCGCCCTCGATGGACAGGCCCGTGAGCCGCGCCGCCTCCACGCCCACGGTGAACACGCCGCGGCCCGTGGCTTCCACGCGGCCCAGCGAGCCACCCAGGTCCACCGGCTTGCCGGTGACCACGCCGGTGGCGGTGCTGCCCACGTTCATGGAATAGGTGTCCATCATCCAGGCCATGATCTGGCCGTTGGTGTTCACGTCGGGCGCGGGGATGTCCTTGGAGGGGCCGATGATGATGCCGATCTCGCTGGTGTAGCGGCGCGTGAGGCGCTCCAGCTCGCCCTTGGAGAGCTTGCGCGGATCGACGCGGATGCCGCCCTTGGCGCCGCCGTAGGGCACGTTCACCGCCGCGTTCTTGATGCTCATCCAGGCCGACAGGGCCATCACCTCGGACAGCGTCACGTCCTGGTGGAAGCGCACGCCGCCCTTGCCCGGGCCGCGGCTGGTGTTGTGCTGCACGCGGTAGCCCTCGAAGTGGGCGATGGTGCCGTCGTCCATCTCGATGGGCACGTCCACGATCAGCGCGCGCTTGGGGCGCTTGAGCGTTTCCACCCAGCGCGCCAGGCCGCCCAGGTAGGGCGTCACGCGGTCCACCTGCTGCAGGTAGATGCCCCAGGGGCCGAGGTGGTCGGCCTGCAGGTACGAGGGCAGGGCGTGGGTGGGCAGGGAGGTCGGGGTGGTGGATGACATGGGAGGGTCCTTGTGGGAAATCTGTCAGCCGGCCACTGTATGCCTGCCCCCGCGCGCTGTCCAACGCCGCCCTGTTTCGATGGCATGCACGGCGTGCATGGATTCGGCGGACGCCGTGCGGGCGGTTTGCTCCTGAAAAAGAGCTTCTTGCGCTTGTTGGATAAGCGCTGGAGCCTGTTTTGGCTGTTATTGGATGCGGATGCCGTCCAGCGCCGGGTCGCCCGGCGGGTAGCGCAGGTCCAGGCGTTGCAGCACGGCGCGCAGCAGCGTGGCGACCATCAGGTTGCGGTGCGTCTTGGAGTCGGCCGGCACGACGGTCCACGGCGCCCAGGGCGTGTGGGTGGCGGGCAGCAGCTGCTCGTAGGCGCGCTGGTAGTCGTCCCACTGCTTGCGCACGGCGATGTCGCCCTGGTCGAACTTCCAGTGCTTGGCCGGGTCGTCCAGGCGCTCCTGCAGGCGCTGGCGCTGCTCGTCCTTGCTGATGTGCAGCATGAACTTCACGATCACCGTGCCGGTCTCGGACAGCATGCGTTCGAAGTCGTTGATGTGCGCGAAGCGCTGGCGCTGCTGCGCGGGCGTGATCCAGCCGCCCACCACGGGCACCAGCACGTCCTCGTAGTGGCTGCGGTTGAACACCGTCAGCTCGCCCGCGCCAGGCACCTGCTGGTGGATGCGCCACAGGTAGTCGTGCGCGCGCTCCAGCTCCGTGGGCGCCTTCCAGCCCACGGCGTGCACGCCCAGGGCGCTCATGCGGCCGAACACGCCGCGCACCGTGCCGTCCTTGCCGGCCGTGTCGGTGCCCTGCAGCACCACCAGCAGCTTGAAGCGCTTGTCGGCGTACAGCAGGTTCTGCAGTGCGTCCAGCTCCAGCGCCAGCTCCTCCACGCGGGCCTTGTCCTGCGCCTTGTCGCCGCCGGAGAAGGGCTTGGCGCCGGGGTCGAGGGCCTTCAGGCGGAAGTCCTGGCCCTGCCCGTTCAGCGGGGGCTGCCACGGCTGCCAGCGCTGCGCCAGCGTGCGGTCGGCGATGTCGAAGGGGAAGAGGAGGGAGGAGGGCATGGGGCTATTGTGGCCCGCTCGCGTGTGGCGCCATCAGCGCCACGAAGCGCTGCGCGCCCAGGCCCAGCGGCCGCTCCTTGGACCAGACCACGTCCACCCACAGCTCCACGCCGTTGGTCAGGTTGGCCAGGGGCAGCTCGGCCAGCGTGCCGGCGGCGATGCGCGGCTGCACCAGCGCGCGCGGCTGCCAGCCCCAGCCCAGGCCGGCCTCGATCAGGCCCAGCGCGGCCAGGTGGTTGTCGGTGCGCCAGTGGTGGCGCGCGAAGACGAAGCGCGGGTCGGTCTGCGCCAGGTCGCGCCCGGCCACCACGATCTGGCGCGTGCCGGTCAGGTGCTCCTCGCGCAGCGGCGTGCCCGCGGCCAGCAGCGGGTGGCGCGGGGAGAGGACGGCCACCAGCGTTTCGCTGCCCACTTCCTGGAAACCCTCGCGCCCGTCCATGCTGGGCCGCTCGAACACCAGCGCGAGCTGCGCGCGCCCGGCGTGCAGCATGGCCAGCGCGTCGGCCTGCGGCGCGGCCAGCACTTCCACCTGCAGCAGCGGGTGCTCCTGCGCCAGCGTGGCCAGCGGGCCGTGCCAGGGGGCGGCGAGTAGCTCGGGGGCGATGGCCAGCGTCAGCCGCTCCTCCAGCCCCTGGTGCAGCGCCAGCGCCTGCGCGTTGAGCTGCTGCAGCTGCGCTGCCAGCAGCCGCGCCTGGGGCTCCAGCGCGCGCGCCGCCGGGGTGGGGCGGGGTTCGCGGCCGGCGCGGTCGAACAGGGGCAGGTCCAGCTCGGCCTCCAGGTGGGCCATGGCCATGCTGACGGCCGAGGGCACGCGCGAGAGCGCCCGCGCGGCCGCGGAGAAGGAGCCGTGGTCGAGCACGGCCAGGAAGACCTGCGCGCTGTCGGAGGTGAAGGCCATGGCGCAATCTATCAAATAATCTGAAAGAAGATGACTTTTTTCTTCAATTTTCAACGCATACACTGCGCCGCATGAATGCAACAACAACACAGGCCACCGGCCTGCAGGGCGCCAAGCGCCGGGTGGTTTTCGTGGCGCTGTACGAGCTGATCGCCATCGCCGTCTCCAGCCTGCTGTTCATGGCCATCGGCCAGGGCGCGGGCGCGTCCGGCGCGATGGCGGTGGCCGCGTCCGTGATCGCCATCGTCTGGAACGTGAGCTTCAACACGCTGTTCGAGAAGTGGGAGGCGCGCCAGCGCGTCAAGGGCCGCTCCGTGCTGCGCCGCGTGGTGCACGCGGTGGGCTTCGAGGGCGGACTGGCGCTGGTGCTGATCCCGCTGATGGCGTGGTGGTTCGGCGTGGGCCTGTGGGAGGCCACGCTGATGGAGGCCGGGCTGCTGCTGTTCTTTCTGGTCTACACCTACGTGTTCAACTGGTCGTTCGACCGCGTCTTCGGCCTGCCGGCCTCGGCCCAGGCGGTGGCCGTGGCCTCGTAGGCTCCTGTTTCCATAGCTGCCAGCGCTTGTCCGTCAAGCGCCGGGGCCGGATTCGATGCTTGATCAGCGGGGTACGAGGAACACGGACTTTTCCGACACCTGCGCCGTGCCGTCCACCTCCCGCACCTCGAAGCGCACGGCGTGCGACCCTGCCGGCGCCGCGCCGTAGGGCGCGCGCAGCCGCACCGGCACCCAGCGCGACTCGGCGGGGCCCACATCCACCTCGGGCTCCGAGGCCACCCGCACCTGCGGCAACCCCTGCGCCTCGATGCGGTAGCGCCGGGGCCCCTCGGTGGCGTTCATCACCTGCAGGCGGTAGATGTTCTCGATCTGCCCGCCCTCCACCAGCCGCGCCAGGGCGGCGCGGTCGCGCACCACGTCCACCTTGAGCGGGGTGCGCGTGGCCAGGCTGGCCAGCATGGCGATGCACAGCGCCAGCAGCACCGTGCCGTAGACCAGCACGCGCGGGCGCAGCACGCGGCGCAGCATCTGTGCGCTGCTCCAGGCCTGGCGCATGCCGTTCTGCGTGGCGTAGCGCACCAGGCCGCGGGGGAGATGCACCTTGTCCATGACCGAGTTGCACGCATCCACGCACATGCCGCAGCCGATGCACTCGTACTGCAGCCCGCCGCGGATGTCGATGCCAGTGGGGCAGACCTGAACGCACAGCCCGCAGTCGATGCAGTCGCCCAGGCCCTGCGCCTGCGCCTTCTTGCCGCGCGCGCCGCGCGGCTCGCCGCGGGGGGTGTCGTAAGTGACGATGAGCGTGTCCTTGTCGAACATCGCGCTCTGGAAGCGCGCGTAGGGGCACATGTACTTGCACACCTGCTCGCGCATGTGGCCCGCGAAACCATAGGTGGCGAAGCCGTAGAAGCCCACCCAGAAGATCTGCCACGTGCCCTGCAGGGCCAGCAGCTGCGGCGCGAGCTGGCGGATGGGCACGAAGTAGCCCACGAAGGTGAAGCCGGTCCACAGCGCCACGGCGATCCACGCCGTCTGCTTGAGCGCCTTGCGCCAGAGCTTGTCCAGGCTCCAGGGGCCGCGGTCCAGCCGCATGCGGGCGCTGCGGTCGCCCTCGATGCGGCGCTCGATCCACAGGAAGATCTCGGTGTAGACCGTCTGCGGGCAGGCGAAGCCGCACCACAGCCGCCCGGCCACGGCGGTGAACAGGAACAGCGAAAGGGCCGAGATGATGAGCAGCCCCGTGAGGTAGATGAAGTCCTGCGGGTAGAGCACCAGCCCGAACAGGTAGAAGCGCCGCGCGCCCAGGTCGAACAGCACCATCTGCCGCCCGCCCCACTGGAACCACGGCAGGCCGTAGAACACGATTTGCGTGAGCCATACCAGCGCCCAGCGCCAGCGCGTGAACAGGCCGCCGATGGCGCGGGGGTAGATCTTCTTCTTGGCCTCGTACAGGTCGATGTAGCCGTCGTGTGCGGCGGGCGTGGAGGGCTGGGGCGTGGGCATGGCGGATCGTTGTTGTTGTGGTGGTGCGTGGCTCAGGCGGCGTCGCCGTCCTCGCCGATGCGCAGGCGCGTGGCGCTCAGGAAGCGGTGCGGCGGCACTTCCAGGTTGGTGGGCGCGGGCTTGTTGCGGTACACGCGGCCGGCGTTGTCGAAGGTGGAGCCGTGGCAGGGGCAGAAGAACCCGCCGGGCCAGCCCGCGCCCAGCAGGGCCGCCTGGGGCGCGCCCTCGGCCACCTGCGTGGGCGAGCAGCCCAGGTGCGTGCAGATGCCGATGGCGACGAACACCTCCGGTGCGATGGAGCGGTGCGCATTGCGCGCATAGGGCGGCTGCTGGTCCTTGGCGGAGGCGGGGTCGGCCAGCTCGCCGTCGTGCCCCTGCAGCGACTGCAGCATGGCGGGCGTGCGCCGCACCACCCAGACCGGCTTGCCGCGCCACTCCACCGTCAGCATCTCGCCGGGCTGCAGGGCGGCGATGTCCACCTCCACCGCCGCGCCCATGGAGCGCGCCCGCTCGCTGGGCGCCAGGCTGGAGACGAAGGGCACGGCCGCCGCCACGGCGGCGGCGCCGCCCGCTGCGGCGGTGGCGTGGATCAGGGTGCGCCGTTGGGCGTCGGGTGGCAGAGCGGGTGCGGACATGGCGGAACTCCAATGCAAGGCGGGGGACAGGCCCTGTTGCACATCAAGACCCGTGCCAGCGCCCGCCGTGCCGGAGCGGCAGAAAAAAACCAATGCCGACAGGCGTTTACGCTTGCCGTGCGCACGAGGTTTGATGCCAGTCAAGTGCCATCGCTGCCACTGGCGTCACCCTGTGGCACTTCCACTCCCGCCGAAGCGCCCGTGACCACCGCCCCTTCCCTGCCCGACGACGCGCCCCCGGCGGCGCTGCCGTCCCTGCTGGCCTCCTGGCTGGAGGCCCAGCCCGAGCCCCACATCCTGTTCGACCGCGCCTACCGCATCGTGGCCGCCAACGCCGCCTACCGCGGCCAGTTCGCCCAGGGCGCGCCGGTGGTTGGACGCAGCTGCCACGCGGTGTCGCACCACTCGGCCGTGCCCTGCGACCAGGCGGGCGAGACCTGTCCGCTCGCGCGCTCGCTGCACAGCGGCCAGCGCGAGCGCGTGCTGCACCTGCACCACACGCCGGGCGGCGAGGAATACGTGCAGATCGAGCTGGTCCCCCTGCGCGGTGCGGACGGCGAGCCGCTCTATTTCGTGGAGAAGATGGAGCCGCTGCGCATCGCCCAGGGCCGCTCCGGCGCGCCGGGCATGATCGGCCGCAGCGCGCCCTTCCAGGCGCTGCTGGAGCTGATCGCGCGCGTCGGCCCCTCGCAGGCCAGCGTGCTGCTGCTGGGCGAATCGGGCACCGGCAAGGAGCTGGCCGCCCGCGCCGTGCACGAGGCCAGCGCCCGCGCCGCGCGTCCCCTGGTGGTGGTGGACTGCGCCAGCCTGCCCGAGACGCTGTTCGAGAGCGAGCTGTTCGGCCACGAGCGCGGCGCCTTCACCGGTGCGCACGCCGCCCGCGCCGGGCTGGTGGAAGCCGCGCACGGCGGCACGCTGTTCCTCGACGAGGTGGGCGATATTCCGCTCACCATGCAGGTCAAGCTGCTGCGCCTGCTGGAAAGCGGCACCTACCGCCGCGTGGGCCAGACCGAGCTGCGCCGCGCGGACATCCGCCTCGTCGCCGCCACCCACCGCGACCTGCGCGCGCTGGTGGCCGAGGGGCGCTTCCGCGAAGACCTGTACTACCGCCTGAGTACCTTCCCCATCCGGCTGCCCGCGCTGCGCGAGCGCGTGCAGGACATTCCCCTGCTGGCGGCGTCGCTGCTGGAGCGCGTCGCTCCCGGCCGGCGCCTGGCGCTGGCACCCGCGGCCCAGCGGCGCCTGGCCCGGCACCCCTTCCCCGGCAACGTGCGCGAACTGCGCAACGTGCTGGAGCGCGCCGCGCTGCTGACCGACGGCCCCGTGGTCACCGCGCAGACCATCGAGCGCGCCCTCGGGTTCGACAGTCCCCCACCCGCGCCCGCGGCCCCTGCCCCGCGGGCCACGCTGCGCGGCATCGAGAACGCGGCCCTGCGCGCCGCGCTGCAGCCCGGCGCCCCCACCCACGCGGCCACGCGCCGCGAGCAGGCGCGGGCGCTGGGCGTCAGCCCCCGCACGCTGTACCGCCGCCTGCGCGCGCTGGAGCAGGAAGAATGTGAAAAAATGATAGCTGGCCGCGCTTGATGGACAAGGGTTGCAGGCCGATCTGGCCATAATGCAGCCCAGATGCACGCCTGCCGCCTCACCCTCGCCACCGCCGCCGCCCTGCTGTTGGCCGCCTGCGGCACGCCTGCGCCCACGCACAAGGGCGAGGTCAAGGGCGCGGACGCCAGCATGCAGGAATGGGGCCAGTCCGACATGAACCGCGTGGCGACCGTGGCCATGCGCGAGAACCTGGAAAGCCTCCACCGCCTGGCCGACAAGCTCTACCGCCGCAACCCGGCTGAGTGGCGCAAGGGCGGCGCCGCCAGCCGCGACCTGGCCGTGACGCAACTGCGTGCCGCCATCGCCCAGCGCAGCGGCTGGCCCGCGCTGCAGCAGCGCCGCGACATCGACGCGCTGGCCCTGGCCCTCTCGCCCGACTTCACGGGCGACCGCGTGGCGGGCTTCATCTACGCCGTGGCCGACATGCTCATCACCGCCCATGGCGGCAAGACCGAGTTCTACCTGGTCGACGGCCAGGACGCGCAGCACCTCTACAACGCCGCGCGCAACCTGGAGGTCGCCGTGTGGATGCTCGCGCAGCGCCGCGCCGCCACGGGCGCGCCGCTGCTGCTGGCCGACGAGATCAGCGCCGCCGAGCGCAACCTGAGCTACGAGCGCGAGTTCGGCAAGATCATCGCGCGCGTGGACCTGCTGGCGCAGGTCACCACGGAGAAGTACCGCCGCGCCGTCATCGGCTATGTGCAGGGGCTGGCGGGCGGCACGTTCATGCAGTTCCTGCCGGTGCGGTAGCGTTACTTGCCGCCCAGGAAGGCGAAGCCCTGGATCTGCGAGGGCAGCAGGCCCACGGCCATCAGGCGTCCGCTGTCGTAGTACGCCACGCCCGTGGCGATGGCCCCGTGGCCCAGCGCGCAGGCGTCGCCCGCGAATGCGATGCGCAGGTCGAAGATGTTCTTGCCGCCCGGGCGCGGCGCGGCCGAGCCCTGGGCCGTGCAGCCCTGCATGGGCTCGGTGGCCACGGCGCCGTTCGCGGAGATTGACAGCGTCACAGGCATGCTCGCCGCGCCGGTGCTCACGCCCATGCCCCGGTAGGTGCCCGCCAGCTGGGCGAGGGACGCGGGCTGCTCGTAGGCGGCGCTGTAGGTGCCCGAGAACGCATCGAAGCCGAACCCGATCTGGATGTCCTTCTGCATGGCGTAGGTGCCCTCGTAGGCGCGCGAGGCCACGGTGTTGCCGGCGAGGTCGAACTGCGCGCCGGAGCCGCGCAGGCGCCCGTCGGCCGAGAGGGTGGTGCCGTGCACCGCGCCGTGGATCACGCCATCGCGGGCATACACGCCCCAGGTGTCGCCGTTGTCGAGGATAGCCAGGGCCACGTCGTAGCCGGTGGAGGCCTTGCCGGCCCAGAAGCCCTCGGCGCCGGTGACCTTGGGCGTGGGCGGCGGCACGTAGCCGTCATCGTCGTCGCCACCGCCGCAGCCCGCCGCCAGCGCGAGCGCCATGGCCGCGCCCGCATATCGTGTCCATCGAAACATCGTTGCCCTCTTCTTGTCGGTGTCGGGGAAAAGGCCCTGCGCCTGATCCTGTCGCGCAATGTAACAAGATCAGCCGGTAAAATCGCCCTTTCCCCCAAGGAGCGTTGCAGCGGGCCGTCCACCGGCCCGTCAGGCTTGGGGCCGTCCCCCGTTCGCAACGACGCTCACCTGTCCCCCCGAACCGTTTGCACAGGTGAGTCCGATGTCCGCTGCCCTCGTCCCCCCCATGAAACTCTCCGGCCTGGAGCCCGTCTTCATCGGCGAGGGCACGCTGTTCGTCAACGTGGGCGAGCGCACCAACGTCACCGGCTCCAAGGCCTTCGCGCGCATGATTCTCAACGAGCAGTACGAGGAAGCGCTGTCGGTGGCGCGCCAGCAGGTGGAGAACGGCGCCCAGGTCATCGACGTGAACATGGACGAGGCCATGCTCGACAGCAAGGCCGCCATGGTGCGCTTCCTGAACCTCATCGCGTCGGAGCCCGACATCGCCAAGGTGCCGGTGATGGTGGACTCGTCCAAGTGGGAGGTGATCGAGGCCGGGCTGCGCTGCATCCAGGGCAAGGGCATCGTCAACTCGATCAGCATGAAGGAGGGCATCGAGAAGTTCAAGCACGAGGCCCGCCTGGTCAAGCGCTACGGCGCCGCTGCCGTCGTCATGGCCTTCGACGAGCAGGGCCAGGCCGACACCTACGCGCGCAAGATCGAGATCTGCGAGCGCGCCTACCGCGTGCTGGTGGACGAGGTGGGCTTTGCGCCCGAGGACATCATCTTCGACCCCAACATCTTCGCCGTCGCCACCGGCATCGAGGAGCACAACAACTACGCGGTGGAGTTCATCGAGGCCACGCGCTGGATCAAGCAGCACCTGCCGGGCGCGAAGGTGAGCGGGGGCGTGTCCAACGTGTCGTTCAGCTTCCGCGGCAACGACCCGGTGCGCGAGGCGATCCACACCGTGTTCCTGTACCACGCCATTCAAGCGGGCATGGACATGGGCATCGTCAACGCGGGCATGGTGGGCGTGTATGACGACCTCGACACCGAGTTGCGCGAGCGCGTGGAGGACGTGGTGCTCAACCGCCGCGCCGATGCGGCGGAAAGGCTGCTGGAGATCGCCGAATCCGCCAAGGGCGCGGCCAAGGACGACAGCAAGAAGCTCGAATGGCGCGGCACGCCCGAGCACCCCAAGAGCGTGGGCGAGCGGCTGTCGCACGCGCTGGTGCACGGCATCACCGACTTCATCGTCGAGGACACCGAGGAGGCGTACCAGGCCATCGTCGTCAAGGGCGGCGGCCGCCCGCTGCATGTGATCGAGGGCCCGCTGATGGACGGCATGAACATCGTCGGCGACCTGTTCGGCGCGGGCAAGATGTTCCTGCCCCAGGTGGTCAAGAGCGCGCGCGTGATGAAGCAGGCCGTGGCCCACCTGATCCCCTACATCGAGGAAGAAAAGCGCCAGCAGGAAGCCGCCGGCATGGACGTGTCGAGCAAGGGCAAGATCGTCATCGCCACCGTCAAGGGCGACGTGCACGACATCGGCAAGAACATCGTCACCGTGGTCCTGCAGTGCAACAACTTCGAGGTCATCAACATGGGCGTGATGGTGCCCTGCCACGAAATATTGGCGCGCGCCAAGGCCGAGGGGGCGGACATCATCGGCCTGTCGGGCCTCATCACGCCGAGCCTCGAGGAAATGCAGTACGTGGCCGGCGAGATGGACAAGGACGAGTACTTCCGCATCAAGAAGATCCCCCTGCTGATCGGCGGCGCCACCTGCTCGCGCGTGCACACCGCCGTGAAGATCGCGCCCAAGTACGACGGCCCCGTGGTCTACGTGCCCGACGCCTCGCGCAGCGTGAGCGTGGCGCAGAGCCTGCTCGGCGAGAACAAGGACGGCTACCTGGCCGAGGTGCAGGCCGACTACGACCACGTGCGCCAGCTCCACGCCAACAAGAAGAAGGTGCCGCTGTGGCCGCTGGCCCAGGCGCGCGCCAACGCGACCGTGGTGGACTTCGCGGCGCACCCGCCCGTGGCGCCGCGCGCGCTGGGCCGGCGCGTGTTCAGGAACTTCGACCTGGCCGAGATCGCCCAGTACATCGACTGGGGCCCGTTCTTCCAGACCTGGGACCTGGCCGGGCCTTACCCCGCCATCCTGCAGGACGAGATCGTGGGCGAGGAGGCGCGCAAGGTGCTGGCCGACGCCCTGGCCATGCTCAAGAAGATCATCGAAGGCCGCTGGCTCACGGCCAGCGGCGTCATGGCCCTGTACCCCGCCAACCGCGTGGGCGACGACATCGTCTTCTATGCCGACGAGTCGCGCACCAGCGCGCTGATGACCTGGTACGGCCTGCGCCAGCAGACCGAGAAGCAGGCCATCGACAGCGTGATGCGCCCCAGCCGCTGCCTGTCGGACTTCGTTGCGCCGGTGGGCACGCCCGACTACGCGGGCCTGTTCGCCGTGACGGCCGGCATCGGCGCGGAGAAGAAGGAAAAGGAATTCCTGGATGCGCTGGACGACTACAGCAGCATCATGTTCAAGGCCCTGGCCGACCGCTTGGCCGAGGCCTTCGCCGAATGCCTGCATGAGCGCGTGCGCAAGGACCTGTGGGGCTATGCGGCCGACGAGCAGCTGACGAACGAACAGCTCGTCAAGGAGCAGTACAAGGGCATCCGCCCCGCGCCCGGCTACCCCGCCTGCCCGGACCACACGGCCAAGACCGACTTGTTCAAGGTGCTCCAGGCGGACGAGATCGGCATGAGCCTGACCGACAGCCTGGCGATGTTCCCCGCGTCCAGCGTGAGCGGCTTCTACCTGGGCCACCCCGACGCCACGTATTTCAACGTGGGGCAGATCGGGGAGGACCAGGTGGAGGACATGGCCGCGCGGCGGGGGATGGATGTGGAGGAACTGCGCCGACGGCTCGCGCCCAACCTGGGGTGAGCCGGCCGGCCGGCCTCCCGGTCGGGCGTGGCGCTTACTTGTCGGACCAGGGCGAGGTCTTCCACAGCTCCACGAAATCGGCCGTGGCCTTGTCCAGGCGGGCCTTCCAGGCGGGGCCTTCGACATAGTCCATCTCGGTGAACTGGGCCGCCATCTGCTTCTGGAACTCGGGATCGGCGGCGATGGCGCGCAGGGCCTCGGCTAGGCGGCGCTGTACGTCGGCGGGCGTGGCAGCGGGCGCGACGATGCCGCGCTCGGAGTTGAAGACCAGGTTCACGCCCTGTTCGGTGAAGCTTGGCACGTCCTTGCCCAGCTGCGAGCGGCCCGCGCTGGCCTGGGCCAGCACGCGCACCTTGTCGCGGAAGGGCATCACCTCGCCCAGGTTCATGCCCCCGATGACCACGTGGCCGCCCAGCACGGCGGTGCGCAGCGGGCCCGCACCGTTGTAGGGCACGTGGTTCAGCCGCGTGCCGGTCAGGCGCTCGAACAGCACCATCGCCAGGTGGTCGTCGGTGCCCACGCCGGTGGAGCCGTAGCTGAGCTCGCCGGGGCGGGCCTTGGCGTCCGCGATCAGGTCGGCCAGCGTCTGGTACTTGCTGCTGCCCAGCACGCTGAAGGCGCTGGGGTCGCGCACCAGGTTGGCGATGTAGGCGAAATCGTTGCCCTTGAACTGCGTCTTGCGCTCGATCGGCAGGGTCACCAGGCCGGGCATGTTGGTCATGCCGATGGTGTAGCCGTCGGGCGCGGCCTTGGCGACCTGGGCCAGGCCCAGCTCGCCCGAGGCGCCGGCCTTGTTGGTCACCACCACCTGCGTGCCCAGGTGCTTGCCCAGGTGCACGGCCAGCGTGCGCGCGGTGATGTCGGTGCCACCGCCGGCGGCGAAGCCCACCACGAGTTCGATGGGCTTTTCCGGCCAAGCGGCCCAGGCAGGCGCAGCGCCGAGCGCGAGGGCGCCGACGGCGGCGAGCAGGAGCGCCGCGTGCCGGCGAGGAGGGTGCGAGAGGGGAAGGACATAGGTCTCCTGAAGGGTGGTTGTCGGTATGGAAAGGGAAGCGGATTCAGTCTTTCGCCGGCACGGCCGGGCAGCCCCAGGCGGCCCAGAGCTTGGCGACGGCGGCGTAGTCGTCGCGCCCATGGCCAGCGGCCACGGCCATGTCGTACACGCTGTGCGAGCCCTGGATGGCGAACAGCGGCACGCCCAGCGTCTGCGCCAGTTGCAGCGCGAGCACCGAGTCCTTGCGCGCGGCGTCCAGCGGCATGCCGCCGGCGTAGTTGCCGTCCACGATGCGCTCGGCGTAGCGGTGTGTGAGTGGGCGGTGCAGACCCATCTGCGCATCGGACAGCAGCGCGATGAGCTTGTGGCAGTCCACGCCCGCGGCCGTGGCCATGGCGCCGGCCTCAGCCACCACGATCATCACGGCGTGGGCCACGGCGTTGTTGATCACCTTGGCGGCGGCGCCCGCGCCGAGCGCGCCGAAATAGACCTGCTTTGCGGCGATCGCGTCGAGCACGCCCTGGGCGCGCGCGATGGCGGCCGGGTCGCCCCCCAGCGCGAGCGAGGCCGTGCCGGCGACCATCTGCCCCACGCCGGCCATGATGGAGGCGTCCACCACGTCGATGCCGTGGGCGGCGAGCAGCTTCTGTTCGGCGTGCACGTGCTCCGGGTTCACGGTGCTGGTCTCCAGCACCACGGCGCCGCGCGGCAGGTGCGGCGCGATCTGCTGGAGCACCTTCTGCGAGATCTCGGGGTTGGGAAGGCACAGCACGACAGTGCGTGTGTTCGCCAGGTCCGAAGGCGCCTGGATGGGCGCCGCGCCGAACGCGGCCTGCGCGCGCTGCAGCTGCGCGGCGTCGAGGTCGAAGACCTGCGTGGGGAAATGGCGGCCGATCCGCTCTGCGAGCGGATAGCCCATGTTGCCAAGGCCATAGATGGCCACGGGGGATGGCTGGGTCATAACGATAAGGAGAAAAAGAGAGGGGTTACTTGGCGACGGCCAGCGGCTGCTCGTGCAGGCCGAAGTACATGCTCTTGACCTGGGCGTAGAGCTTCAGGCCGTCGATGCCTTTTTCGCGGCCGATGCCGCTGTTCTTGAAACCGCCGAAGGGCGTGCTGGTCACCGACTGCTTGTAGGTGTTGATCCACACGGAGCCCGCTTCCAGCGCGCGGCCGATGCGCCAGGCACGCTTGAAGCTCTCCGTCCAGATGCCGCAGGCCAGGCCGAAGGCCGTGCCGTTGGCCTGGGCGATCAGGTCGGCCTCGTCCTTGAAGGGCAGGGCCACGAGCACGGGGCCGAAGGCTTCCTCCTGGCACGAGGCGGCGCCGTATTGCAGGCCGTCGATCACCGTGGGCAGGTAGTAGGCGCCCTGGTCGAACGCGCCGCCCGTGGGCGCTTCGCCGCCGCACAGCACGTTGCCGCCTTCGGCGCGCGCGCGCTCCACGAAGCGCGCCACGCGCTCGCGGTGGTGGAACGAGGCGAGCGGCCCCATCTCCACGCCCTCGGCGTCGGGCGCCGCGACCTTGAGGCCGCGCGCGCGGGCCACCACGGCGGCCAGCACCTCGTCGTAGATGCTCTCTTCGATGAACAGGCGCGAGCCCGCCACGCACGACTGGCCCGCCGAGCCGAAGATGCCCGCCACCACGGCCGCCACGGCATGTTCGCGGTCCGCGTCGGCGAACACCACGTGGGGCGACTTGCCGCCGAGTTCGAGCGCCGCGGGCACGAGCCGGTCGCCCGCCACGCGCGCGATGGCGCGGCCCGAGACGGTGCCGCCGGTGAACGAGACCATGCGCACGCCGGGGTGCGCCACGAGGGCCGCGCCCACGTCGGCGCCGCGGCCCTGCACCACCTGCAGCAGATCTTTGGGCAGGCCTGCGGCCAATGCGATGCGCGCGAGCTCGGGCGCCAGCAGCGGCGAATCCTCCGAGGGCTTGAGGATCACGGCGTTGCCGGCGGCGAGCGCGGGCGCGACCTTGGTCGCGTCGTTCATGACGGGCGAGTTCCACGGCGTGATCGCGGCCACCACGCCGAAGGGCTCGAGCACGGTGAACGACACGTACTCGCCGCGCGAGGGCGTCACGTCCGTCTCCAGCGTCTCGCACACGCCGGCGTAGTAGCGGAAGGTGCCGATGGCCGACTCCACCATGCCGCGGCATTCGCCCAGCGGCTTGCCGTTGTCCTGCATCTGCAGGCGCGCGAGCGATTCCTTCTCGGCCGCGAGGCCGTCGGCGATGGCCTGGAGCACCAGCGCGCGCTTGTGCGGCAGCAGCGATTTCCAGCCACTGTGGTGGAAGGCGTGCCAGGCGCGCTCGACCGTGGCGTCGAGCTCCAAGGCGGAGGTGACCGCCACGCGGGCGATCTCCTGGCCGGTGGCGGGGTTGATACTGACGAGTTCGTTGGCGGCGTTGACCGGTGCCATGGAGGGGTTCCTGTGTTGAAGCTGGGCGGCAGTCTAGGAAGCCTCCCGCCGGTGTTCAACAGGCACGTTGTCGCCGATTCCGGCGATGAAACTATTGATAAAAAGAGGGGCGCGAAAGCGCTACGCTCCGGGGCGTAGCCAGAGCAACGCGCGCACATTCAGATGAGCAACAACCGGCAATCCGCCATGGACGCGGGGGTGTTTCCCCGGGCCGAACTGTCCCCCCAGGTCGCGGCGGTCATCGAGGCCATCGAGACCGACATCATCCGCGGCATCATCCTGCCGCGCACGCGGCTCATCGAGGACCACCTGATGGAGGACTACGGCGCCAAGCGCCATGTGGTGCGGGCGGCGCTCACCGAGCTGCAGCGCCTGGGCGTGGTGGTCAAGCCGCCGCACCTGGGCGCGCGCATCCGCCGCTTCGACGCGCAAAGCCTCGAAGACCTCTACCACCTGCGCACGGTGCTGCACCGCGCGGCCGTCGAGGCCATGCCGCTGCCCCCTCAGGCCGAGCCCCTGGAGTCCGTGCGCGCCGCCGCGCAGGCGCATGCGCAGGCCGCCCAGTCGGGCGACCTGATCGCCATCCACCGCACGAACATGGCGTTCCACCGGCTGTTCTACGGCCTGTGCGGCAACCCGTACATCGCCGAATCCATCCGCCTGCACGACTGGCTGAGCTTTCCAGCGCGCGCCTATGCGATCGCCGACCGCGAGGCGCTGCAGCGCGCCTGCGCCGAGCATGCGCATATGGTCCAGGCGCTGGCGGATGCCGACCGGCCGCGCCTGGTGGAGCTGGCGCTCGGCCACATGCGTCCGGCGCGGCGGATCTACGAGGAGAAATACCTCTCGCGCTGAAAGAGGGCTATGCGCCCGCGCCCAGCGCCATCTCCAGCTGCATCACGATCATGTTCACCAGCGTGTTCACCGTCGGCCGCCCGGTTTCGATGACGTAGTGCGCCGCTTGGCGGTACAGCGGGTCGCGGGTGCGGTAGAGGTCGCGCAGGCGGGCCATGGGGTCATCCACCTGCAGCAGAGGGCGGCTGCGGTCGTGCTTGACGCGCTTGAAGATTTCCTCGGGCGAGGCGCGCAGGTAGAGCACGTGGGGAAAGCCCTGGCGCAGGACGTCGCGGTTGGCCTCGCGCAGCACGGCGCCGCCGCCGGTGGAAAGCACCATGGGGCCGGGCTCGGCCGCCAGCGCGGCCAGCAGGGCGGCCTCGCGGTCGCGGAAGGCGTCTTCTCCGTGCTGCTCGAAGAACTGGCGGATGCTCGTGCCCAGCTGCTGCTCCAGCCGCTGGTCCAGGTCCACGAAGGGCAGGCCCAGGCGGCGGGCGAGCTGGCGGCCCACCGTGGATTTGCCGGAGCCCGGCATGCCGACCAGGGCGCAGCGCGTTTGCATTCTTCGAAATCCTGTGGGATGGGGGAGCGCCGAGTGTAGCGGCGCGCGCCGACACGGTGCCCGTGCGGCAGTGGTCACAATCGGGCATGCCTTCTTTCTTGACTTCCCTGCAGGAGCGCGCGCAGCGGCTGCTGCGCCCGGTGATGCCGCTGGTCACGCCCTTCGTGCGCGCGGTGCAGATGTGGCTCGACGCGGAGGGCCTGCGCATGAGCGCGGCCATGTCGTTCTACGGCATGCTGAGCCTGGCGCCGCTGCTGCTGCTGCTGGTGGGCGTGCTGGGCTGGTGGATCGACAAGTCGTACCTGGAGAGCAACCTGATCGGCCAGGTGCAGAGCGTGATGGGCGAGCGTGGTGCCGAGGTGGTGCGGCTGGCGCTGGCGAGTGCGCAGGCGCCCGGCGAGGGGCGGCTGGCTTCCATCGCCGGCTTCGTCCTGCTGATGTCGGGTGCCACGGGGGTGTTCGTGGAGCTGCAGTCGGCCCTGGAGCGCCTGTGGACGGGCGGCAAGCCCGTGCACGAGGACAAGGCCTGGTGGCGCATGGCCACGCTGCGGCTACGCGGGCTGGCCTACGTGCTGGTGATCGGCTTCCTGCTGCTGACGTCGCTGGTGCTGTCCACCGTCATCAACATGGTGGCGAAATGGGCCGGCGAGATGCTGCCGTTCGGCTCGGGCCTGCTGCTGGGCGCGGTGAACGAGACGGTGTCGTTCGGGGTGACGGTGCTGCTGTTCGTGGGGCTCATGCGCATCGGCGGCGGGCCCCGGCCGCCCACGCGCTGCCTGGTGTTCGGCGCGGTGGTGGGCGCGGTGCTGTTCACCGTGGGCAAGCAGGCGCTGGCGCTGTACCTGTCCACGGCGGCGGTGGTGTCGGCCTACGGGGCGGCGGGCTCGCTGGTGGTGCTGCTGATGTGGATCTACTTCTCGTCGGCGGTGCTGCTGTTCGCGGCGAGCTGCGCGCGGGCGCTGCACGAATCGCGCACGGCCAAGGCTGCACCACAGTCCTGAACGTCTCATTACGTTCTTTACGGGCGGCGCGGCATTGTGTCGGCCATCGCGGGATAGGCTGCATGCTTGCTATTGCACGACCAGAACCGACCCATGCATACCACCGCTTCCTCTCCCGCCGCGGGTTCCTCTGCCTCTCTCAAATACCTCTGGATTGCCGTGGGCGCGCTCGGCGCCTGCGTGCTTGCCCTGGGGGGCACGCTGCTGGCGCAGAAGCTTCCGGGCGATGCGCCGCGGACTGCGCCCGCAGCACCCCAGGTGATCGAGGAAAAAGCGCCCCCAGCGCTTTCCAGGCAAGCGCAGCCAGCTCCTGATTCAAGAGCAAACCGCGTGCTGCCGGTGGCGCAGGCCCCGGCGCCGGTCTGCGCGAGCTGCGGGCGCGTCGAGTCGGTGCAGCCGGTCGCGCAGGCCGCACCCGCCACGGGCGTGGGCGCGGTGGCCGGCGGGGTGCTGGGCGGCGTGCTCGGCAACCAGATCGGCAAGGGCTCGGGCCGCACGGCCGCGACGGTGCTGGGCGCGGTGGGCGGCGGCTACGTGGGCCACCAGGTGGAGCAGCGTACGCGCACGACGACCGTCTACCAGATGCGGGTGCGCATGGACGACGGCTCGCTGCGCACCTTCACCCGCGCACAGCCCGTGGCCGAGGGCACGCCGGTGCGCGTGGAGGGTAAGGGTTTCCGCGTGGACGACCGCGCGGCGGCCGGCGCGCAGCCGGTGTACGCCTCCGACCGGAATTATTGACGCTTTCTGGCTTCAGGCCAATACCAGTAAGCGTGGGCAGCTATCTATTCGATAGCTGCTTTTTTACTTCTCTACAAAAGCCCGCTCGACGACGAAGTCGCCCGGCGTGCTCGTGTTGCCTTCCTCGAAGTCGCGCTTTTCCAGCATCACCTTGAGGTCGGCCAGCATCGCGGGGCTGCCGCAGAGCATCACGCGGTCGGTGAGCGGGTCCAGCGACGGCAGGCCGATGTTGGCGGGGAAGGTGCCGCTGGCGATCAGGTCGGTGATGCGGCCCTGGTTGCGGAAGGGCTCGCGCGTCACCGTGGGGTAGTAGATGAGCTTGTCCCGCACGATCTCGCCGAGCAGCTCGTGGTTGGGCAGGTCCTTCTCGAACAGCTCCTGGTAGGCCAGCTCGTTCACCTGCCGCACGCCGTGCACGACGATCACCTTCTCGAAGCGCTCGTAGGTGTCGGGGTCGCGCACGATCGACAGCCAGGGCGCCAGGCCCGTCCCGGTGCCGATCAGGTACAGGTTCTTGCCGGGCAGCAGGTAGTCGATGAGCAGCGTGCCCGTGGGCTTCTTGCCGACGATGATGGTGTCACCCACCTGGATGTTCTGCAGGCGCGAGGTCAGCGGGCCGTCGGGCACCTTGATCGAGAGGAACTCCAGGTGCTCTTCCCAGTTCGGGCTGGCGATGGAATAGGCGCGCAGCAGCGGCTTGCCGTCCACCTTCAGGCCGATCATGGTGAAGTGGCCGTTGGAGAAACGCAGCGCGGGGTCGCGCGTGGTGGTGAAGGAGAACAGGCGGTCGGTCCAGTGGTGTACGGAGAGAACCCGTTCTTCGAGGAATGCGCTCATGGATGGACTGGAAGAAAGAGTGAAAAGGAGAGGGCTTGTGCCGATTCGGCTAGTTTCACCGTTTTGTTATTCGTGTTGGGCATAAGCCGAAAAGTGCGGCCTGCCCGCCCGGCATGCGGGCAAACCCGCGCATTGTGGGGCAAACTCGCCGCGGGGGTACATTTCTGTGCCTTGCAATTGACCCGTGGCAAAGGATCCGACCATGCACAAGCACCTCGCCGTCTGTCTCGCAACGCTGGCCTGCGGCCTGGGCGCGGCCCATGCGCAGGGGGGGCGTACAAGATCGGCGAAATCAACAGCTACAAGGCCCAGCCGGCCTTCCTGGAGCCCTACAAGAAGGGCATGGAGCTGGCCGTGGAACAGGTCAACGCCGCCGGCGGCGTGGGCGGCAAGAAGCTGCAGCTCGTCACCCGCGACGACAACGGCAACCCCGCTGACGCGGTGCGCGCGGCCGAGGAGCTGATCGCGCGCGAGAAAATCGACGTGCTCATGGGCAGCTTCCTCTCGCACGTGGGCCTGGCGCTGACCGACTTCGCGCAGCAGAAGAAGCGCTTCTTCCTCGCCGCCGAACCGCTGACCGACAAGATCGTCTGGGAGCACGGCAACCGCTACACCTTCCGCCTGCGCCCCTCCACCTACATGCAGGTCGCCATGCTGGTGCCCGAGGCCGCGGCGATGAAGAAGCAGCGCTGGGCCATCGTCTATCCCAACTACGAATACGGCCAATCGGCCGTCGCCACCTTCAAGCAGCTGCTCAAGGCCGCGCAGCCCAATGTGGAGTTCGTCGCCGAGCAGGCCACGCCGCTGGGCAAGGTGGATGCGGGCAGCGTGGTGCAGGCGCTGGCGGATGCCAAGCCCGATGCGATCTTCAACGTGCTGTTCGCGGCCGACCTCGCCAAGTTCGTGCGCGAGGGCAACACGCGCGGGCTGTTTGCGGGCAAGGGCGTGGTGAGCCTGCTCTCGGGCGAGCCCGAGTACCTGGACACGCTCAAGACCGAGACGCCCGAGGGCTGGGTGGTCACCGGCTACCCCTGGTACGCCATCCAGACGCCCGAGCACAAGGCCTTCCTCGACGCCTACCAGAAGCGCTTCAACGACTACCCGCGCGCGGGCTCGGTGGTGGGCTACAACGCCATCCTGTCGATCGCGGCGGGGCTGAAGAAGGCCGGCTCCGCCGATACCGAGAAGCTCATCGCCGCGTTCCGGGGCCTGGAGGTGAAGACGCCGTTCGGCCCCATCACCTACCGCGCGCAGGACCATCAATCCACGATGGGCGCCTACGTCGGCAAGACCGCGCAGGTCAAGGGCAAGGGCGTGATGGTGGGCTTCACGTACCAGGACGGCGGCAAGTTCCAGCCCAGCGATGAGGAAGTGAAAAAGCTCCGTCCCGCAGCTCCTTGATGGACTTCTCCGGCCTTCTCGCCCAGCTCCTGAACGGGCTGGCGGGCGCGTCCACGCTGTTCCTCGTGGCGGCGGGGCTGTCGCTGATCTTCGGCGTCACGCGCATCGTCAACTTCGCGCACGGTTCGTTCTACATGCTGGGGCTCTACGTGGCCTATTCGTGCGTGGAGCGGCTGGGCGGCGCGATCGGCTTCTGGCCCGCGCTGCTGCTCGCGCCCCTGGCCGTGGGGCTGCTGGGTGCGGCGGTGGAAGTGCTGCTGCTGCGCCGCCTGTACCGCGCGCCGGAGCTTTTGCAACTGCTGGCCACGTTCGCGCTGGCGCTCGTCATCAAGGACGCGGCGCTGTGGACGTGGGGGCCCGAGGAACTCTTCGGCCCGCGCGCGCCGGGGCTCGAAGGCGCGGTCGACCTGCTGGGCCGGCGCTTTCCCGCCTACGACCTGTTCCTGATCGCCGTCGGCCCTGTCGTGCTGCTGCTGCTCTGGCTGCTGCTCACGCGCACGCGCTGGGGCACGCTGGTGCGCGCGGCCACGCAGGACCGCGAGATGCTGGGCTCCCTCGGCGTGAACCAGGCGTGGCTGTTCACCGGCGTGTTCGCGCTGGGCGCGCTGCTGGCGGGCCTGGGCGGCGCGCTGCAACTGCCGCGCGAGCCCGCGAGCCTGGAGCTGGACATGCTCACCATCGGCGCGGCCTTTGTCGTGGTGGTGGTGGGCGGCATGGGCTCGCTGCCCGGCGCGTTCGTCGCCGCGCTGGTCATCGCGGAGCTGAAGGCCGTGTGCATCTGGCTCGGCCTCGTGCAGATCGGCGGCGTGGACATCTCGTTCTCCAAGCTCACGCTGGTCGTCGAATTCCTCGTGATGGCGTTTGTCCTCATCTGGCGCCCCTGGGGCCTGATGGGCCGCGCGCAGGCCGCCGCGCGCACGCCGGGCGAGCCCGAACGGCCCCTGCACCCGGCGGGCCGCGCCGCCACCTGGGCATGGTGCGCGCTGCTGGCCGCGCTGGCGCTGCTGCCGTTCGTAGCCGGGCAGGAGAGCTATGCCGCCGTGCTGCTCACCGATGTCTGCATCGCCGCGCTATTCGCCGCCAGCCTGCACTTCATCCTGGGGCCGGGCGGCATGCACTCCTTCGGCCACGCGGCGTACTTCGGCCTGGGGGCCTATGGCGCGGCGCTGCTGGTGCGCTGGGCGGATGCGCCGTTCGGCGTCGCGCTCCTGCTCGCGCCGCTGCTGGCGGCGGCGGGCGCGCTGCTCTACGGCTGGTTCTGCGTGCGCCTTTCGGGCGTGTACCTCACCATGCTCACGCTCGCCTTCGCGCAGATCACCTGGGCCGTCGCGTTCCAGTGGGACGGCCTCACGGGCGGCAGCAACGGCCTCACCGGCGTCTGGCCGCCCGAGGCCCTCGCACAGGGCGCGGGCTTCTACTGGCTGGCGCTGGCCGTGTGCGCCGCCGGCCTCTACGTGCTGCGGCGCATGCTGTTCGCGCCCTTCGGCTGGTCGCTGCGCGCCGCGCGCGACTCCGGCGCACGCGCGCAGGCCATCGGCGTCGACGTGCGCGGCACGCAGTGGGCGGCCTTCGTGGTGGCGGGCCTGTTCGCCGGGCTGGCGGGCGCGCTGGCCGCGTATTCCAAGGGCAGCATCGCGCCCGATGCGCTCTGGGTCACCAAGTCGGTCGATGCGCTGGTCATGGTGCTGCTGGGCGGCATGCAGACGCTCGCGGGCCCCATCGTGGGCGCGGGCGCGTTCACGTGGCTGCACGACAGCGTGGCGCGCGGCACGGAATACTGGCGCGCGCTGCTGGGCGGCGTGATGCTGCTGCTGGTGCTGCTGTTTCCACAGGGGATTTCGGGTTTCGCGCAATACTGGCAAGCGCGGACAGCTCTCAAAAAAGGAGCACCATGACCTTGCTGCGCGTGGAGGGCCTCTCCAAATCCTTCGGCGGCGTGCAGGCCGTGCAGGGCATCTCGTTCGAACTGGCCGAGGGCGAACTGCTCGCCCTCATCGGCCCCAACGGCGCGGGCAAGACCACCACCTTCAACATGGCTGGCGGCCAGCTCGCCCCGGATGGCGGGCGCGTGGTGCTGGATGGCCGCGACATCACAGGCCTGCCGCCGCGCGCCATCTGGCGCCTAGGCGTGGGCCGCACCTTCCAGATCGCGCAGACGCTGATGAGCTTCACCGTGCTGGAGAACGTGCAGATGGCGCTGCTCTCGCACGACGGCCACGCCTGGCGCTGGTGGCGCCGCGCCAGCGCGCACCGTCCGCAGGATGCGCTGGCGCTGCTCGCGCAGGTAGGCATGCAGGAGCAGGCCGGGCGCCCGTGCAGCGAACTGGCCTACGGCGACGTGAAGCGCGTGGAGCTGGCGATCGCCCTCGCGCACGCGCCGCGCCTGCTGCTCATGGACGAGCCCACGGCGGGCATGGCGCCCGCCGAGCGCGTGGCCCTCATGCAGCTCGTGCGCCGCATCGCGCGCGAGCGGCGCATGGGCGTGCTGTTCACCGAGCACAGCATGGACGTGGTCTTCGGCCAGGCCGACCGCGTGGCCGTGCTGGTGCGCGGCCAGCTGCTGGCCGAAGGCACGCCCGAGGCCATCCGCCAGGACGCGCGCGTGCAGGCCGCGTACCTGGGCAGCTCTCAAAATGAGAGCTGCCCGCGCTTGCCGGATAAGGCTGAAGCGCCAAAAACACCCTTACTCAGCGTGGAAGGGCTGCATGCCTGGTACGGCGCGGCGCACATCCTGCACGGCGTCTCGCTCACCGTGGGGCGCGGCGAGGTCGTGGCCCTCATGGGCCGCAACGGCGCGGGCAAGTCCACCACGCTGAAAAGCATCGCCGGGCTGCTGGCGCGCACCGAAGGCCGCGTGGACTTCATGGGCCAGCCCCTGCGCGGCAAGGCCCCGCACCAGATCGCGCGCGCGGGGCTGGGCTACGTGCCGGAAGACCGGCGCATCTTCACCGACCTCACCGTGCTGGAAAACCTCGAAGCCGGCCGCCAGCCGCCGCGCGCGTGGCCCGATGGCGAACCAGCACCGCACTGGACGCCGGAGCGCCTGTTCACGCTCTTCCCCAACCTCGGCGAAATGCCCGGGCGCCTGGGCGGGCGCATGAGCGGCGGCGAGCAGCAGATGCTCACGGTGGCGCGCACGCTCATGGGCCAGCCCTACATGGTGCTGCTCGACGAGCCCAGCGAAGGCGTGGCCCCCGTCATCGTGGAGCAGATGGCCCACGCCATCCGCGCGCTGAAGGAACAGGGCGTGGGCATCCTGCTCAGCGAGCAGAACCTGGCCCTGGCCGAAGCCGTGGCCGACCGCGTCTGCGTGCTGGAAAAGGGCCGCATCGTGCATGCCGCGCCCATGGCCGATTTCGCGGGCGACGCCCAGGTGCGGCAGGCGTACCTGGGGGTTTAAGAGCGTATTCATGATCTTTTCATGGTGCCCGTTGCCTCGCAAAGGCAGCAGCTGTTAGGCGCAAACCGCAGCCGGGCTGGTGGCCCGGCGAGGATTTGCAACGCGGCAGATGCTGCCTTGCGGGCACCATGAAAAGATCATGAACACGCTCTCAGGCGCAGGCTGCGGGGTGTATCTTCCTTCGGATGGCACCTCCGCTTTCCCAGGAAATCCGCTTCTGCGGCACCCGCGACGGCCTGCGGCTGGCCTACGCCGTGACAGGCCGGGCCGCGTCAGGCCGGGCCGCGTCAGGCCGTGCCGCGCCAGGCCGGGGCCCGGTGCTGGTCCGCGCGGCCCATTTCCTGACCCACGTCGAGTTCGATCTGCAGAGCCCGGTATGGCGGCCCTGGCTGGAAACACTGGGCCGCGACCGCACGCTGGTGCGCTACGACGGGCGTGGGTGCGGGCTGTCGGACCACCCCGCGACGCCGCTGTGCCTGGACAGCTGGGTGGCCGATCTGGAAGCGGTGGTCGATGCCGCCGGGCTGGAGCGCTTTGCGCTGCTTGGCTGCTCGCAGGGCGGCGCGGTGTCGGTGGCCTATGCGGCGCGGCATCCCGAGCGGGTCAGTGCCCTGGTGCTGCTGGGCAGCTACGCGCGCGGCCTCATGCGCAGGCACCCGACGCCCGAGCAGGTGCGCGAGGCGCAATTGCTCCTGGAGATGATCGAGATCGGCTGGGGCCGCGAGAACCCGGCCTTCCGCCAGGCCTTCACGTCGCTGTACCTGCCCGGCGGGCGGCCCGACGAGGTGCAGTGGTTCAACGAGATGGAACGGCTGTCCACCACGCCGGCGCATGCGGCCCGCACGGTGGCGGCCTTCGGCCAGATCGACGTGAGCGACGAGGCGGCGCGGGTGCGTTGCCCGACCCTGGTGCTGCACGCGCGGGGCGATGCGCGTGTGCCCTTCGACGAGGGGCGGCGCATGGCGGGGCTGATTCCGGGGGCGCGCTTCGTTCCGCTGGACAGCGCCAACCACATGCTGCTGAGCCATGAAGCCGCCTTCGCCCATTGCTTCAGCGAGATGCACGCCTTCCTGTCCGCGCACGACCCGGTGCCTGCCGGTGCTTGCGCCGCCTTTCAGGCGCTCACGCCGCGCGAGCGTGAACTGCTGGAGTTGCTCGCACGCGGGCTGGACAACCTGCAGATTGCTGCACACCTCGCGGTGAGCGAGAAGACCGTGCGCAACAAGGTCTCCGCAGTCTTCGAAAAGCTCGGCGTGGGCAGCCGGGGCCGGGCCATCGTCCTGGCGCGCGAGGCCGGCTTCGGGCGGGGCAGCGGTCCCGGTCCCGGATAGGCGTTTCGCCATCGGGCGGGACATCCGCCTCCTGCGCATGGGCCGGGCAAAGGCTGCAATGGCGCCATGCCACCGACAGGAGCACGCCATGCCTGCACTCTTCGCTTCCAACGCTATGTCCCGCCGGCGCTGGCTGGCCACCGGCCGGCGCCTGCAGCATTGGCTGCGCTCCGCTCTGGCGCGCGAGTGGCGCCATCTGTGCCGTCAGGCGGAGCGCAAGGACCGCTTCGTTCCGTACTGCTAACCCGCAGGGCCGCGGCGCGTCAGAAGCTCTCCCAATCCTCGTCCGTCCCGCGCGCTGTGGCAGGCGCCTTGGCCGGGGCCAGCGCCTTGAGAGCCGAAGGCCGCGCGACCGGGGCCGATGCGGCTGCAAAGCGCGCGGCGCCAGGTGCCGGGGCCGGCCGGGGTGCGGGCGCTGCGGCGCGCGCGCTCTGGCCGCCCTCGATGCGGAACACGCTCACCGCCGAGGCCAGGTCGCCTGCCTGGGCCTTGAGCGCGCCGGTGGCGGCCGTGGCTTCCTCCACCAGCGCGGCGTTCTGCTGGGTCACCTGGTCCATCATCGTGATCGCCTGGTGCACTTGGTCGATGCCCGCGCTCTGCTCCTGGCTGGCGGCAGTGATTTCGGCCACCAGGTCGCTCACGCGCTGCACACTCTGCACGATGGCGTCCATGGTGCGGCCGGCCTCGGCCACCTGCTGCGAGCCCTCGTCCACCTTGGTGACCGAGTCGCCGATCAGGCTCTTGATGTCCTTGGCGGCGGCCGCGCTGCGCTGCGCCAGGGCGCGCACCTCGCTGGCCACCACGGCGAAGCCGCGTCCCTGCTCGCCCGCGCGTGCCGCCTCCACCGCCGCATTGAGCGCCAGGATGTTGGTCTGGAAGGCGATGCCGTCGATCACGCCGATGATGTCGGCGATCTTGCGGCTGGAGTCGTTGATCTCGCCCATGGTCTGCACCACGCCCGCCACCACCTGCCCGCCCTGCGCCGCCGTCTGCGCCGCGGACGACGCGAGCTGGTTGGCCTGGCGCGCGTTCTCCGCGTTCTGGCGCACGGTGCTGGTCAGCTCCTCCATCGACGCGGCGGTCTGCTGCAGCGAGCTGGCCTGCTCCTCGGTGCGCGAGGACAGGTCCTGGTTGCCCGCATCGATCTGGCTGGACGCGGTGGCGATGCTGTCCGTCCCCTGGCGCACGCGCGCCACCACTTGCGAGAGGCTGGCGTTCATGTCGTCCAGCGCCTGCAGCAGCTGGCCCGTCTCGTCGCTGGCGCGCGGCGCGGGGCGGCTGGTCAGGTCGCTGGAGGCCACGGCGCGCGCCACCTGCACGGCCTGTGCCAGCGGCCGGGTGATGCCGCGCGTGAGCCACCAGGCGCACGCCGCGCCCAGCGCCACGCCGAGCGCGCCCAGCGCGATCAGCCATGCCCGGCTCTGCGCGTAGGTGGCGCCGATCTGCTGCGCCGTGGCGTCGATGCTGGCGCGCTGCATGTCCAGCAGGCGCTGGATCAGCGCCGAATACTGCTCGGTGGCCGGCAGGTAGGCCTGCGTGAGCAGGCGCTCGGCCTCCTCGGAGCGGCCATCCGTCTTGGCCTTGACGGCCTGGTCGCGCGACGACAGGTAGCCGGTGCGCGCCTTCTGGATCTCGGCCCACAGCGCCTTCTCTTCGTCGCGCTGCAGCAGCCCTTCGATGCGCTTTTGCAGCTCGGCCGATTCGCGCGTGCTGGTGGCCGTCTCGGCGGCGAAGAATTCGCCCAGCGACGGGTCGGTGCTCTTGACGATGGCGGTGGTGCGGCGCGCGGCGCTGTACACGTAGCGGTACCAGTCGCTGATCATGCGCTCCACGGCCAGGGGCTGGTGCGTCATGTCGCTCGTGGCCTGCGCGACGGCGCTCAGCCGCCAGACGCCGAACGCGGTCATCAGCGCCATCAGCAGCAGGACCAGGGCGAAGCCGCCTCCCAGGCGGGTGCCGATATTGAGGTTCTTCATGGTTGCAGGGGGAAAGGAAAAGGGCGCGATGGTACGCGCAGCGTCGCAACCAGCGTGCGCGCAGTGGCATCGGAATGCTTTTGTTTTGATAGCTGCCAGTGCCTGTTGGACATGCGCTGGAAGCCAAAAATGCCCAAGGCCATCGCCAGCAGCAGCACACCCCATTCGCCCAGCGTGGGGATGGCCGCCGCGCCCGCTGGCAGCGCCATCAGCCCGGCGCCGGAGGGGTCTTTGATGCGGCCATCGCCCGCAGGGCCGTCGTCGCCTGGCCCGCCGTCGGTGAGGGTGAAGGTGGCCGTGCCGGCGGGCAGGTCGAGGATGGCGGGGTACTCGCTCCAGGTGCCACCGCGCTGCTTTCAGTACCGGGTGTTTGCAGCCAGCGGCGTGGGGTAGGCCACGGGCATGGTCACCGCGCTGGTGCAGCCCGCCAGTTCGAAGTCGCAGCCATCGCGCGCGGCGCGGGCTGTTCGCGCACGTGGCTCCACGCGGCGTTCGCGGCGCAGGGCCATAGGGTGATGGGCGCACTGCGCGAGCTGCGCCTGCAGCGCGCCCAGGCGCTCATCGCGCGAAGCCCGCGGCTGCATGTGGGGGCGCTGGCGTGGCGCTGCGGCTTCGCCAGCCCGTCGGACTTCGCCAAGCTGTTCAGGGCGCGCTTCGGACTGTCGCCCACCGAGTGGCACCAGCGCGCACGGCCCGCAGGCGCGTGAGCGCGCTCAGCGCCGGAACGCGTCGTGGATGGCGGCGGGATCGTCCGCGATGAGCCCGTCCACGCCGCCGCTGCCCAGGATGGCCCGCGCCTCGGCCAGCGCGTCGCCCCGGTCCGCAGGGTTCGTGCCCTTGCGGTAGGCGGGGGGCAGGAACTGGTTTTCCGGCCGCAGCGTCCAGACGTGCACGGCCAGGCCGGCCGCCTTGGCCTCCCGCGTGGCCGCCGAGGGGGCGATCCAGCGGCCCTTGTCCATCGCCATCGCCAGCTGGCGCGGCAGGGCCACGCCCTGGGCATAGGCGGCGATGGCAGCCATGCCTTGCGCGGAGGCCATCTGCGCATAGGTCGCGCCCTGCGCGGCGCGGTCCGGCGGGCCGCCCTTGCCGCCCAGCAGCTGCAGGATGCGCACGGGGCTGCGCGCGCGCAGCTCCTTGAGCACCTGCACCTCGAACGACTGAACGATCACGGGCGCCTGGGCGCTGCTCCATTGGTTGCGCTCCAGGAACTCCAGCAGCGCACGGCCCAGGTCGAGCCCCTGGGCCTGCAGGTAGGCCGCGTGCTTGAGCTCGATCAGCAGGCCCGCCGGGCGGCCCGTCCGGGCGGTGTGCGCCTTGGCCAGGTCGGCCACCTCCTGTAGCGTCAGCAGCGGGTGCTGGCCGTCGTGCGCCGCGCTGCCGGGGCGCAGCTGGGCGAAGCGCTCCACGGTGCGCAGGGTCTTGAGCTCCTGCAGCGTGAAGTCCTCCGCGAACCAGCCGGTCTGGCGGACGCCGTCCACCGTCTTGGTGGTCTTGCGCTGCGCGAATTCGGGCCGCGTGGCGACGTCGGTCGTCGCGAACGGCATGCCTTCGCCCACTTCGGGCGCCGCCAGGGCGGCATCGTGCCGCACCACGGGCACGCCGTCCCTGCTCAGGACCACGTCCAGCTCCAGCAGGTCGGCGCCGTCCTGCAGGGCCTGCGCGAAGGCGGGCTGGGTCATCTCCGGGTAGAGCGCCGAGGCGCCCCGGTGGGCGCTGAGCGCGGGCACCGGCGGCCAGGGCGTCTGCGCCTGGGCGGTGGTCGCGGCGGGCAGGACGACAGCCCAGGCCAGGGCGTGGCGCAGCAGGAGGGACATGGAGAGGCTCCTTGGGAGGCACGCCTTTGGCGCGAGCGTGGGCCGCTACTGTACCGCTCGCTCCCGTGCTGCAGAGCGTGGCTACTCCACGCGGATGTTGCGCTCGCGTACCAGCTGGCCCCAGCGGGTGGTTTCCTGTGCCAGGAAGCGGCGGAATTCCTCGGGGGTGCCGCCGCCGGCGGTGGCGCCGATGCCCTCCAGCTTGGGCTCCATGTCGGGAGCCCGGATCGCGGTGGTGATGTCGGCCGCCAGCTGCCGCACCACGTCGGCCGGCGTGCCGCCGGTAGCGAAGATGCCGTACCAGGCCGACGCCTCATAGCCCGGCAGACCCTGCTCCGCGATGGTGGGCACGTTGGGCAGCCAGGGCAGGCGCTTGGCCGAGGTCACGCCCAGCGCAATCACCCGGCCCGACTTGATGTGCTGCAGCACGCCGTTGTCGAACATGATCTTCACGCGGCCGCTCAGCAGATCCTGGTGCGCCGGCGCGCTGCCTTTGTAGGGCACATGCGTGAGCTGGACGCCTGCCATGCTGGAGAACAGCTCGCCCGACAGATGGGTGGACGTGGCCAGCCCGGTCGAGGCGAACGAGATGGAGCCCGGCTCCGCCTTGCCGCGCGCGATCAGGTCCTGCACGCTGCGGATACCCGTTTCAGGAGCGGTCACCAGCACGTTGGAAATGGTGGTGAGCACGGTGACGGGCGCCAGGTCGCGGGCCGAGTCGTAGGGCAGCTTGTCCATCAGGATGGGGTTGAGCGCGAACGGCATGGCGGTGAGCAGCAGCGTGTGCCCGTCGGGGGCGGCCTTGGCCACCGCGTCGGTGGCGATCACGGTGTTGCCGCCGGGCTTGTTTTCCACGATGACGGGCTGCTTCCATTTCTCGGACAGGCGCTGGCCGACCAGACGGGCCTGCATGTCGGTGGCGCCGCCCGGTGGATAGGCCACGATGATGCGCACCGGCTTGGTGGGCCAGGCCGGGGCCTGGGCGCCAGCACCCGAGGGCGCCAGCAGCGTGGACAGGGGCAGGAGGGCGAGCAGGGTTCTGCGGAGGAGCTTCATGGTTTGTCTCGTCTTTTTGTGAAGTGGGGCTTGCGGGGAAAAGGGGAGGGTCAGCGGTGCTGCACCCAGGCGCGTATCGGTTCCACCCACGGGCCGGGGTCGAGCAGCAGCGCCTGGTGGCCGTAGCGGGTGTTCACCACGGCTGCATGGGCGGGCAGGGGGACAGGAGGAGGGAACAGGGCATCGGAAGAGGCGTAGAGCAGGGTGGTGCAGTCCGGGCTGCGCTCCAGCGCGAAGCCGAGCGCCGCGGCGCGCAGGCGCCACAGCGCGGCCGCATCGAATTGCAGTGCCCATCGGTCGACGGCTTGCCATTCCCGCGCGAGCGCGGCGTCTCCATGGTCTTGTGCCCATTCGCGCACGCCGGCGCGCAGCAGGACGGACCGGCGGAAGTCCACGCGTGCGGCGGCATCGGTGAGCCCGCGCAGGAACGCGAGCTCGTCCGGGTTGCCGCGCCCGCGGGGCGCGGTGCACAGCCCCAGCACCCGGCGCACTCGCCCGGGGTGGCTGGCTTTGAGCTGTTGCGCGACGTAGCCGCCGAAGGAGTAGCCGATGGCGCCCGCCAATTGCGCTATGCCCAGGTGGTCGAGCAGCCGGGCGATGGCCTGCGCCATGCCCTCCACGCTTGCGTGGGTGTGCGGTGCGCCCTCCCAGCAGGAGCCGTAGGCGGAGCCTGGCAGGTTCACGGTCAGCGATTGCACGCTGTCCGTGTCCAGGGCCCGGCCCGGACCGGCCCAGGCCGCGGCCCAGCCGCCATCAATCGCGTCAGGATGCGGGGCCAGGGCATGGTGGCTGCCCGCATAGCCGTGCAGGATCAGGTAGGCAGGAGCATCCTCGGGGCCGCAGCGCGTGTAGGCCAGCCGCAGGTCCACGGCCGTGCCATCGGCAAGGCGGAAGCCGTCGATGTGCAGGTGCTGCGTTGCCACGGAGTGCATGCGGCTGGTGCTCAGATGGGGCGCTCGCCGCGCACCGTGGTGCGGTACAGGCTGCGGTACTGGCCGGGCGGCAGGTCGCGCGTGGTGGCGCTGTGCATGGTGGAGCGGTTGTCCCACATCACCACGTCGCCGGGGCTCCAGCGGAAGTCGTAGCGAAACTGCGGCTGGACCGTGTGCTCGAACAGGAAGTCCAGGATGCGGTCGCTTTCCTCACGGGGCAGGCCCACGATCTCGGCCGTCATGCCCTTGTGCGCGAAGATGGATTGGCGGCCCGTGTCGGGGTTGGTGCGAATCAGCGGGTGCACCACGTCGGGGGTCTGGTTCTTCTGCGCGTCGTTCAGCTCGACCTGGGTGCTTTGCCCGTCGGTGGTTTGCCTGCGGCGGTAGCGGTGGACGGCTTGCAGCCCCTGCAGCCGTTGCTTCCATTCGTCGGAGAGGGCTTCATAGGCAGCCTCCATGTTCACGAACAGCGTGTCGCCGCCCTCGGGCGGGATTTCCAGCGCGTTCAGGATGGTGGCCTTGGCCGGCTGTTCCTGGAACGCCAGGTCGGAGTGCCAGTAGGAGCCGCCATCCGAAATACCCATGGGCTTGCCATCCACGACGCGGTTGGACAGACGGAAGATTTCGGGATGCTCCGGGTGGTTGTACTGCGACAGGATGTGGACTTCCAGGGGGCCGAAGCGGCGGCTGAAAGCGATCTGCGCCTCGGCTGACAGCGACTGGTTCTTGAAGCACACCAGCTTGTGGTCCACGAACAGCCGGTGCAGGCGGTCGAACGCCTCCGGGTCCAGCGCGCTGCCCAGGTCGATGCCGTCGATGGCAACGCCGAATCGCTCGGAAAGCGGGGAAATCTGCATGGGGTTTGTCTCCGATCAATGAATGGCGAACAAATGTTCGCTAATAACTCTATCGGCATTGGGTTAGGCTGTCAAACGCGCTGCGCGCCGTGCACGCGGCGGTGAACCGGGAGAACGTATGGAACGCAAGGGGGTGGCCGCGGCTGCCGGGAACGAAGGGAAGCGCGAATTTCTCGATGCTCTGGCCAACGGCCTGCAGTTGCTGGAAATGTTCGATGAGCAGACGCACAGCGTCACCATCCAGTCCGCCGCGGAGCGGCTGGGCATCACGCGGCCGGCCTCGCGGCGCATCCTGCTGACGCTGGCCGAATTGGGCTACCTGCAGGTGCGCGACCGCTTCTTCTCGCTTGCGCCCAAGTCGATCGAGCTGGGCTACCGCTATTTCCGCTCCCTGGGCCTGGCGGCCTCGGCGCGGCCTCACCTGTTCGCGCTGTCCCGCGAGATGGGGGTGGGCGTGGCGCTGGGCGTGCTGTCTGGCCCGGATGTGCTGTTCATCGAGCGGATCGAGGCGGACCGGCCCATCAAGCTGGATCTGCGTGCCGGCGACCGGCTGCCTGCTTTCGCGCATTCATTGGGCAGGGTGCTGCTGGCGCAATTGCCGCCCGCGCAGCTCGCGGACCATCTGCCTGGGGGCGCGCTCAACCGGCTCGCGCCGCATACCGTCACGACGCGCGCGAGCCTCCATCAGGAGCTGTCGCGTATCCGCGAACGCGGTTGGAGCTTCGTCAATTCCGAACTGGTGCACGGATTGTTCGGTGCTGCCATCGCCTTGCCCAGTGCCACGGGGTGGAGCACGGTCGGACTCAACGTGACCTCCATCGGCGAGCCCTGGACGACGGAAGAAGTGGAGCGGCGCATCGTGCCCGCCCTGCACGCCTGCGCGGAGAACATGAAGCCGATCACCGACGCATTGGCGTAGCCGCAAGGCTGCGTCTATGGCGACGTGCCCCGCAGCACGCGCCGGTACTGCACGGCCTCGGCCACGTGGGCCGTGCCCACCATGTCGCTGCCCGCCAGATCGGCGATGGTGCGGGCCACCTTCAGCGCCCGGTGCGTGCTGCGCGCCGACCAGCCCAGGCGCGTGGCGGCGGTCTGCAGGAACTGCGCGGCGGCGTCCTGCAGTGCCAGGTGTGTGTCGATCTCCTGCCCCTGCAGCGCGTGGTTGGGCTTGCCCTGGCGCGCCAGGGCCCGTTCGCGCGCGGCAGCCACGCGTGCGCGCACGGCATGGCTGGCCTCGCCCGGCGGGGCGTGCAGCAGCTCCTGCGGGGGCAGGGCGGGCACTTCCACGTGCAGGTCGATGCGGTCGAGCAGCGGGCCGCTCAGCTTGCCCTGGTAGCGTGCGACCTGGTCAGGCGTGCAGCGGCAGGCGCGCTGGGTGGAGCCCGCGAAGCCGCACGGGCAGGGGTTCATGGCGGCGATGAGCTGGAAGCGCGCGGGGAACTCGGCGCGCTGCGCCGCGCGGGCGATGGTGATGCGGCCGGTCTCCAGCGGCTCGCGCAGCGCCTCCAGCGCGCTGCGGGCGAACTCGGGGAATTCGTCCAGATACAGAACGCCTTCGTGGGCCAGGGAGATCTCGCCGGGCCTCGGCGGCGAGCCGCCGCCCACCAGGGCCACGGCGCTGCTCGTGTGGTGCGGGCTGGCGGTGGCGCGCTGCATCCATTGCGCGGGCGTGAAGCGCCCGGCCAGGCTGGCGATGGCGGCGCTTTCCAGCGCCTGCTCCACGTCCATGGGCGGCAGCAGACCGGCGAAGCGCTGGGCCAGCATGGACTTGCCCGAGCCCGGCGGGCCCACCAGCAGCAGGCCGTGGCCGCCGGCGGCGGCGATCTCCAGCGCGCGCTTGGGAGCGGTCTGGCCTTTCACGTCGGCGAGGTCGGGGCCGCTGGCGGGCATGGGCGGCGGCGTGGACTGCAGGCGCTGCCAGCCATCGGCTTGGGTATCGGGGCCGGGGTCCACGGGCAGGAACTGGCGCACCACGTCCAGCAGGTGGCGTGCGCCGTAGATCTCGGTGCCGGGCACCAGCGCGGCCTCCTCGGCGCTGCCGAGCGGCAGCACCATGCGCGCAGGCTGTTCCTGGGCGCGCAGCGCCAGCGCCGTGGCCAGCGCGCCGCGCACCGGCCGCAGCTGGCCGGACAGCGACAACTCGCCCGCGAACTCCCAGCCCGCCAGCCGCGCGGCATCGATCTGGCCGCTGGCCGCGAGCAGCCCCAGGGCGATGGGCAGGTCGAACCGGCCCGAGTCCTTGGGCAGGTCGGCGGGGGCGAGGTTGACGGTGATTTTCTTGTTCGAGGGGAACTCCAGCCCCGCGTTCTGCAGCGCGGAGCGCACGCGCTCGCGCGCCTCCTTCACCTCGATCTCGGCCAGACCCACCAGCGTGAAGCTGGGCAGGCCATTGGCCAGATGCACCTCGACGGTGACTGCGGGCGCCTGCAGGCCCATCAGGGCGCGGCTTTGCACCAAAGCAAGACTCATTGCGCGGACTCTCCCCAATCTGGTGCGCGATGGACCTGCTCCCGTGCACGCATGTCGCCAAATGTAGCGGCAACGGCGCCTGGCACGCTCCATGCATTGCAGGGATGCATCCGCTTTCAACACATCCCGGAGGAACCATGTCCCCTGCATCCCTGAAGTCCCTGAGCCTGGCGCTGGCCGCTGCGGTCGTGCCCACCCTGGCGAGCGCCGAACTGACGGCCAACGTGTCGCTGACCAGCAACTACAAGTTTCGCGGCCAGGACCAGGACGTGAACCGCATCAAGGGCGTGAACCCGGCCATCCAGGGCGGCTTCGACTACACCTTCGGCGAGAGCGGCTTCTACGTGGGCAACTGGAACTCCAGCGTCGACTGGCTGGACGGCAACTCGGTCGAGGTCGATTTCTACGGCGGCTACAAGTTCAAGGCCGGCGACGTGGACCTGGACGTGGGCGCGCTCACCTACGTCTACCCCGGCAACACCAACGGCAACACCACCGAGCTGTACGGCGCGGCCACCTTCGGGCCGCTCACGGCCAAGTATTCGCACACCGTCTCCAAGGACTACTTCGGCTGGGCCGGCGCCAAGACCTCCAGCCTGAAGGGGCGCAATACGGGCTACCTGAACCTGGCCTTCGCGCAGGAGGTGGCGCCCTCGGTCACGCTCAAGGCCGCCGTGGGCTTCACGCGCTTCGCCAGCGACATCAAGGACCTCGGCGTGCCCAACTACGTCGACTACAGCGTGGGCGGCGCCTACGACTTCGGCGACGGCCTGTCGCTGTCGGCCATGGTGGCGGGCGCCAACAAGAAGGGCTTCTTCGGCGACGCGAACAAGGCGCGCCTGATCCTCACGCTCACCAAGACCCTCTAACCGATTTCCAAGGAGCCGATCATGAAAATGGTCACCGCCATCATCAAACCCTTCAAGCTCGACGAGGTGCGCGAGGCGCTCTCCGACATCGGCGTGCAGGGCATCACCGTGACCGAGGTGAAGGGCTTCGGGCGCCAGAAGGGCCACACCGAGCTGTACCGCGGCGCTGAATACGTCGTGGACTTCTTGCCCAAGGTGAAGATCGAGGCCGCCGTGTCCGATGACCTCGTCGAGCGTGCCATCGAAGCCATCGAGGGCTCGGCCCGCACCGGCAAGATCGGCGACGGGAAGATCTTCGTGGCCGACCTCGAACAGGTCGTGCGCATCCGCACTGGCGAAACGGGCAAGGAAGCCCTCTGACCTACCGCAACGGAGAAATGCCATGAAAAAACTGCTTGCTTCCCTGTTGCTCGGCATGAGCCTGCTGGCCGGCGGCACCGCCGCGCTGGCGCAGGCGCCCGCGGCGCCCGAAGCCGCCGCCGCCGCTGCACCCGCTGCCGCGCCCGCCGCCGAAACGGCCGCACCGGCTGTGGCACCCGCCGCCGAAGCGCCCGCGGCTGAGGCGCCCCCGCCCAAGATCGACTCGGGCGACACCGCCTGGATGCTCACCTCCACACTGCTCGTGATCCTCATGACCATCCCAGGCCTGGCACTGTTCTACGGCGGCCTGGGCCGCAGCAAGAACATGCTGTCGGTGCTCATGCAGGTGTTCGTGATCTTCTCGCTGATCTCCGTCCTGTGGTCGCTCTACGGCTACAGCCTGGCGTTCTCGGGCGAAGGCAAGTTCTACGGCGATTTCGCCAAGGTCTTCCTCAAGGGCGTGAACATGGAGACCTTCGGCGCGCTGGCGACCATTCCCGAGTACGTGTTCGTCTCGTTCCAGGGCACCTTCGCGGCCATCACCGTGGCGCTGATCGTGGGCTCGTTCGCCGAGCGCATCAAGTTCTCCGCCGTGCTGATCTTCGCGCTGCTGTGGTTCACCTTCAGCTATGTGCCCATGGCCCACATCGTCTGGGGCGGCGGCCTGCTGGGCGCCGACGGCGCGCTGGACTTCGCGGGCGGCACCGTGGTGCACATCAACGCCGGTATCGCGGGCCTGGTGGGTGCGTACCTGGTGGGCAAGCGCATCGGCTTCGGCCGCGAAGCGTTCACGCCCCACTCGCTGACGCTGACCATGGTGGGCGCATCGCTGCTGTGGGTGGGCTGGTTCGGCTTCAACGCCGGCTCCGCCGGTGCCGCCAACGCCGCTGCCGGCCTGGCCTTCGTGAACACGGTGCTTGCCACCGCCGCCGCCACGCTGTCGTGGATCGCCGGCGAGGCGCTGCACAAGGGCAAGGCCTCGATGCTGGGCGCTGCCTCCGGCGCCGTGGCGGGCCTGGTGGCCGTCACGCCCGCCGCGGGCTTCGTCGGCCCCATGGGCTCCATCGTGATCGGCCTCATCGCCGGCCTGGTGTGCCTGTGGGGTGTGGGCGGCCTCAAGCGCATGCTGGGCGCCGACGACGCGTTCGACGTGTTCGGCGTGCACGGCGTGGGCGGCATCGTGGGCGCCATCCTGACCGGCGTGTTCGCTGCGCCCAGCCTGGGCGGCGTGCAGGGCGCAGACTTCGCTATTGGTGCGCAAGTGTGGATCCAGGTCAAGAGCGTGCTGTTCACCATCGTGTGGTCGGGCGTCGTGTCCTTCATCGCCTACAAGATCGCCGACCTGCTCATGGGCCTGCGCGTCTCCGAAGACGCCGAGCGCGAGGGCCTGGACATCAGCTCCCACGGCGAAACGGCCTACCATCGCTGAACCGGCAACCTGTTACTTCCAAGGAACTTCGGCCCGCCTCGCGCGGGCCTTTTTTATGGGGCGGGCCGTGCGGGACAATCACGCGCATGCACACACCTTGGAAGTCGCTTGCCGCAGGGCCCGCGCAGCTGGGCGAATCGCCGTTCTGGCACCCCGCCGAGGAGCGCCTGTACTGGGTGGACATCGCGGGCCGTGCGCTCTGGCGCAGCGATGCCGGAGGCGGCGGCGCGCAGTGCTGGCCCATGCCGGCCGAGCCCGGCTGCATCGCGCCCGCGCGCCAGAGCGGTGCCGATGCGGGCCTCGTGGTCGCGCTGCGCGACCGCATCTGCCACGCGCCCGCGTGGGGCGGGCCGCTGGCCGAGATCGCCCGCCTGCCTATCGACCCGGCCACCGAGCGCGCGAACGACGGCAAGTGCGACGCGCAGGGACGCTTCTGGGTGGGCACGATGCACGAACCGGCGAGCGGCCCGCGCCAGCCCGTCGCCGCGCTGTACTGCATCGACGCGCGCGAGGGCTCGGTGCGCCGTGTTCTGGACGGCGCGCGCACGGCCAACGGGCTCGGCTGGTCGCCCGATGGCCGCACGATGTACTGGGCCGACACCCCTGCGCACGCGATCCGCGCGTGGAACTGCGACGAGCGCGGCGACCCGGTAGGCGCGCCGTGCGTGCTGCGCACTTTCGACCCGCGCCAAGAGGGCGTGCCCTACGGCGGCCGCCCCGACGGCGCCTGCGTGGACGCCGAAGGCGCCTACTGGTGCGCGCTCTACGAAGGCGCGCGCGTGCTGCGCCTGTCGCCGCGCGGCGAGGTGCTGGCCGAGCTGCCCGTGCCCGTGGAGCGTCCCACCATGCCCTGTCTGGGCGGCCCCGACGGTCGCACGCTGTTCGTCACCTCGGCCAAGGGCCGGTGCTGCGCACGCGTGTCGACGTGCCCGGCCTGCCCGTGGCGTGGTGCGAGGTCGGAGGCGCGCGATGAAGGTGCCGCCGCTCAACCCGCTCAAGGTCTTCGAGGTCGTCGCGCGCACCAGCAACCTCACGCTGGCGGCCAGCGAACTGAACGTGAGCCAGTCGGCCGTGAGCCGCCAGATCGCCGTGCTGGAGGAATACCTGGGCGTGCAGCTTTTCACGCGCGAGCGCGTGGGCGTGCGCCTGACCGAGGTGGGCGAGGGCTACGCGCGCCGCATCGGCCCGGCGTTCGAGGAGATCGCCGCCGCCACCGAGGCCATTACGCGCAAGTATTCGAACAACGTCATCCGCCTGCGCACCTACACTACGCTCACCGCGCGCTGGCTCATCCCGCGCCTGCCGCGCTTCAAGGCGCAGCACCCCGAGGTGGAGGTGGCCATCACCAACAGCAGCGCGCCGCTGGACTTCGGCGCCGAGCAGTGCGACCTGGCCATCGTGCTCGGCGACGGCCACTGGCCCGGCGCCGAGGCGGTACTGCTGCTCGAGGACATCGTGGAGCCGGTCTGCGCGCCCGGCTCCCTGGCGGCCGGCGCTGCGCCCGCCGAGGCGCTGCGCGGCAAGCGCCTGCTGGTCTCCAAGTACCGCAAGGACGACTGGCCGCGCTGGCTCGCGCACGCGGGCCTGCCAGAGCTGTTCGACACGGCCGAGAAGATGATCTTCAGCAGTTCCATCCTCACCTGGCAGGCGGCGGTGGACGGGCTGGGCATCGCCATCGGCCAGCCGCACATGCTGGAGGCGGACTTCCAGGCCCGCCGCCTCGTGCGCCCGTTCGGCAGCCCGCTGCGCACGGGCAAGGGCCACTACCTCGTCACGCCCGCGCTGCAGCGCTACTCGGGCAAGATCGCCGCGTTCAAGGACTGGCTGCTGGCAGAAGCTATGGAAAAGTGAGCTGCCAGCGCTTGCTGCATAAGCGCTAGAGCTCGATTGGGTTCATAACCCGCCCGGCATCTGATGCCGGGGCTACGCGGCTGCCGCGAAGGGTTCGATGGACTCCAGTTCTTCCGCGAGTTCCATCCTCGCGGTATCCGCGTCGTACTGCCCCTGGAGGTTCATCCAGAACTCCACGGACGTTCCGAAGAACCGGGCAAGCCTGAGCGCCGTGTCGGCCGTGATCGAGCGGCCATCCTTGACGATGGCCGCGATGCGGGTTTGAGGCACGTGAATGGCTTGGGCCAGCCGGTATTGGGTCAGGCCCATGGGTTCCAGAAATTCGGTGGCAAGGATTTCGCCGGGGGTGGGGAGGGGCCAGGTCATGTTCGCGCTCCTTTGCTATGCGTCAATGGAAACACCAACGAGTTGTCTTCGTCAAGAAAGCGGATTAAAGCGGCCATACCCGGAAGCACTATGTTTTCCGTACCAGCCGGTAGATCACCGGGTAGTAGTTCATCGCATAGCCGCGCGCGCAGGCCGCCTCCAGCAGCGCGGCCGTGGCCTGCGCCACGGCGGGCTGGATGCCCGAGGCCTGCGCGAGGCCCAGCGCCAGCTTCAGATCCTTGAGCGCGTAGGCGGTGGGGAACAGCTTCTCGGGGAACACGTCCGTCGCCAGCCGTTCGCCTGTGAGCTTGAGCGCGAACGAGTCGGCCGATCCCAGCCGCAGCACGCCCGCGAGCAGGCCCTTGTCCACGCCCGCCGCCTCGGCGATCGCCATGGCCTCGGCCAGCGCGTTGACGGTGGAGAGCAGCACCATGTTGTTCATGATCTTGACCACCTGCCCCGCGCCCACGCCGCCGCAGTGCACCACGTCGGAGCCCATGCAGCGCAGCCACGGCGCCACGGACTCGAACAGGTCGGCCGGGCCGCCCACGGTGATGAGCAGCGTGCCGTTGTTCGCGGCCTCGCGGCTGCGGGCCACGGGCGCGTCGAGGAAGCGCACGCCCAGCGCGGCCAGCCGCTTGGCCAGCGCGCGGGTGCGCGGCACGTCGCTGGTGCTCATGTCCACCACGGTCTTCACGCTGCCGCCGGGGGCGACGAGCGGGTCGGCGCCGAGGCAGACTTCTTCCACCTGGTCGATGGAGGGCAGCGAGAGGAACACCGTGTGCGCCGTCTCGCGCAGCGCGCGTACGCTGGAGGCCACGGCGCCCAGCGTGGCGAGGCGCGCCACGTTCTCGGCCTGCATGTCGGCCACGTGCACCGGCTGGCCGCTCTTGGCGAGCAGGTTGCGGCACATGCCCTCGCCCATCACGCCCACGCCGACGAAGCCCAGGATCGGGCCGCTCATGCCGACGCTCCCTGGCGCACGCACTTCACGCGCAGGAATTCCTGCAGGCCCTCGATGCCGCCTTCCGAGCCCAGGCCGCTGTCCTTGTGGCCGCCGAAGGGCGTCTCGGGCAGCGAGGCCTGCCACTCGTTGATGCAGACCACGCCGCTGTCGATCTCGCCCGCGAGTCGGTGGGCGCGCTGCACGTTGTTCGTGAACGCATAGGCCGCCAGGCCGAAGGGCAGGCGGTTGGCTTCGGCGATGGCCTCATCCAGTTCGCCGAACGGGCTGATGAGCGCCACCGGGCCGAAGGGCTCGATGTTCGCCGCGTCGCAGTCGCGCGAAGGCCGCACGAGCACCGTGGGCCGGTAGAAGAAGCCCTCGGTGCCGATGCGCTCGCCGCCCGTGGCGACGGTGAGGCCGTGGTCGCGCGCGTCCTGCACCAGGCGATCGATGGACTGCAGGCGGCGCTGGTTCTTCAGCGGCCCCATCTGCGTGGCCGCGTCGAACGGGTCGCCCACCTTCAGTGCCTGCGCGGCCTGCACGAAGCGTTCGCAGAACGCATCGAACACGCCCGCCTGCACCAGGACGCGCGTGGGCGAGGTGCAGACCTGCCCCGTGTTGCGGTACTTGGTGGCCACGGCGGCGCGCGCCACGCGATCCACGTCCACATCGTCGCAAACGACCACCGGCGCATGCCCGCCCAGCTCCAGCGTGGCGCGCTTCATGGTCAGCGCGGCCTTGGCCCCTATCTGCTTGCCGACCGCGGTGGCGCCGGTGAAGGTGACCATGTGCACCTGCGGCGATGCGCAGAGCTGGTCGGCGATGGCGCCGGGCTCGCCGAACACCAGGTTGACCACGCCGTCGGGCACGCCCGCGTCCTGCACCGCGTGGGCGATGTGCAGCGCCACGCCGGCTGTTTCCTCAGAGGGCTTGATGACGATGGTGCAGCCCGCAGCCAGCGCGCCGCTGATCTTGCGCGAGGGCGTGATGGCCGGCGCGTTCCAGCCCGCGAACGCGGCCACCATGCCGATGGGCTCCAGCGCCACGGTCTGCGTGATGCCGCCGGCGCGCGCGGGAATGGTGCGGCCGTAGATGCGGCGCGCCTCCTCGGCCGCCCACTCGAACATCTCGGCGGCGGTCACCACTTCCTTTTGCGCCTCGCCGAAGGGCTTGCCCAGCTCGCGCGCGATCTGCGTGGCGATGGCGTCGCCGCGCTCGCGCATCAGCGCAGCCACGCGGCGCAGCAATACCGAGCGCTCCAGCGCCGAGGTGCTGCGCCACGCGCGCAGGGCGCCCTCGGCCGCGTCGATGGCGGCCTGCACGTCGGCCGGCGCGGCATGGGCGTAGTCGCCCAGCGGCTGGCCCGTGCTCGGGTCGATGACGGTGAAGCGTTCGTCGGACGTGCCCTGGCGGAACTCGCCCGCGATGAATTGGGTGTACTGCATCAGTCGGCCTTGATGTTCGAAGTCTTGATGACCGAGGCCCAGCGCTCGGTCTGCGTCTTGATGTGGTCGGTGAACTGCTGCGGCGTGCCGGTGAAGGCGTACTGCTCCATGGGCCCGAGGCGTGCCAGCACGTCCGGGCGGGCCATGATCTCGTTCACGGCGGCATTCAGCTTGGCGACGATGGGCTCGGGCACGCCCTTGGGGCCCATCAGGCCGTTCCACGGCTCGGCCGCGAAGCCGGGGTAGCGGTCGCCCAGCGTGGGCACGCCCTCGCCGCCGCGCCCCGCCACGGCGCTGGCCGAGGCCAGCACGCGCATCTTGCCCGCCTTGACCTGCGGCAGCGCCACCGAGCCCGCGAGGAAGGCGAAGTCCAGCCGCCCCGCCACGAGATCGGTCACCGCCGCCGAGTCGCCCTTGTAGGGCACGTGCACCGCGTTGATCTTCGCCTCGTGCTTGAACCATTCACCCGCGAGGTGGTTCACCGCGCCATTGCCGGCCGAGCCGTAGCTCAATTGCGAGCCGCTGGCGCGCCCTTGCTTGAGCAGTTCGTCGAGCGACGTGATGCTGGACGACGCGGGCGCGACGAGGAAGTACGGGTAGCTCGCCACCAGCGCGATGGCCGTGAAGTCACGCAGCGGGTCGTAGCCGGTCTTTTGCAGCGTGGGGATGATGGACAGCGTGCTGCTGCTGCCGAACATCAGCGTGTAGCCGTCGGGCGCGGCCTGCTTGACGAGGTTGGCCGCCACGCCGCCGGAGGCGCCGGCCTTGTTGTCCACCACGAAGCTCTGCTTGAACTTCGTGGAAAGCTGCTCGGCCACGATGCGCGCCACCACGTCGGTCGGGCCGCCCGCGGAAAAGCCGACCACGATGGTCACGGGCTTGGCTGCGGGCCAGTCGCTTGCGGGCTGGGCGAAGGCGGTGCTGGCGGCGAGGGCGATGCTGCCCAGCAAGAAGGCGCGTTTGTTGAAAGCGGTCATCAGGGGTGTCTCCAAAAATCAGGCAATGCGGTAGGCATGTACGCCGTCCACGCCCGCGCTCTCGAAGCGCGTGCAGACGGCAGGGTCGTGGCCGGGCACGATGCGGTCTTCGCCATCGGCCAACTCGCGGATGCGCGCGTAGCCGGCCAGCATGTCGGGCAGGCTGTAGATGGCGGGGAAAGGGTTTTGCAGCGCGAGGTTCTCGTAGTAGTGCGCCGCGTCGGACGCCAGCACCACCCAGCCGCGCGCGGTGCGCACGCGCACCACCTGCAGGCCGTCGGTGTGGCCGCCCACGCGGTGCAGCTCGATGCCGTCGCGCAATGCGTGGAAGCCGTCGATGAGCCGCACGTCGCCCCGGTACAGGCGCTTGATGAGCACGGCCACGTCGTCGGTCGAGAAGAAATGGTTCTGCTTCGGATCGCACATGCAGTCGCCCGTGGCGTAGCGCACCTCGCGCTCCTGCACCCAGACGGTGGCGGCGGGGAACTCGCCCACGTTGCCCGCGTGGTCGTAGTGCAGGTGCGTGACCACCACGTCGGGGATGCCCTCGGGCGCATGGCCCAGACGGTGCAGCGATTCGAGCGGCGAGACCAGGTAGCGCCGCTGCCGCGCGGTGGCCGATGCGGGGCTGAAGCCCGTGTCCACCAGCACCGCGCCGCCGGGGCCGTCGATCAGCCAGACGAAGAAGTCCAGCGCCATCGGCGCCTCGGGGTCGCCCGGCGCGGGGTGCAGGAAGTTGCTGCCCCGCGCGCGCTCCACCGTGGCGTACTTCACGGCGAGGATGCGGTAGGTGTTCACGGCTTGAGCAATGGGCACTTGCTCTCAGCGGGGGAATGGAACGCCTGCTCGCCCGGCACCGTCTCCAGCACCGTGTAGTAGTCCCACGCGGCCTGCGATTCCTTGGGCGTCTTCACGCGCACCAGGTACATGTCGTGGATCATCTTGCCGTCGGCGCGCACCTTGCCGTTCTTGGCGAAGGCGTCCTGGATGGGCATGCTCTTGATGGCCTTCATCACGTCGGCCACGTCGTCGGACTTGGCCTTTTCGATGGCCTTCAGGTAGTTCAGCGTGGCCGAATACTGCCCGGCCTGCAGCGCGGTGGGCATGCGCTTGGTGCGCTCGAAGAACTTGCGCGAGAAGGCGCGCGAGGTATCGTCCAGATCCCAGTAGAACGACTCGGCGAACAGCATGCCGCCGGCGTCCTTCAGGCCCACGCCGTGCACGTCCATGATGCTCATGAGCATGGCCACGGTCTTCTGCCCGCCGCTGGCCAGGCCGAACTCCTTGCCCTGCTTGATGGCGTTCTGCAAGTCGAGCCCCGCCGTGGCGATGGCCACCGCGTTGGCCTTGCTGCCCTGAGCCTTGATGATGTAGGACGCGAAGTCGTTGCCCGGGAACGGGTAGCGCGAGGAGCCCAGCACCTGGCCGCCCGCCGCCTCGATGAAGCGCTTGCCGTCGTTTTCCAGCGAATGGCCGAAGGCGTAGTCGGCCGTCAGGTAGTACCAGGTCTTGGCGCCGTTCTTCACCACCGACTGCGTGCCCACCTTGGCGAGCGAATAGGTGTCGTACACCCAGTGCAGGTTGTTGGGCGTGCAGTCCTCGCTGGAGATGCGCACCGCGCCCGCGCCGGTCACGATGGAGATGCGGCCCTTGTCCTGCGCGAGCTTCATCGCGGCCAGGGCGACGGCGCTGTTGCCCAGCTCGGTCACCGCGTCCACCTGGTCGCGGTCGAACCATTCGCGCACGCGGGTGGAGGCCACGTCGGCCTTGTTCTGATGGTCGGCCGTGACCATCTGGATGGGGTAGCCGAGTACCTTGCCCTTGAATTCTTCGATGGCGATCTCGGTCGCCACGATGGAGCCCTTGCCCACGTTGTCCATGAAGGGGCCGTTGATGTCGGTCAGCACGCCGATCTTGACGATGCCGTCCGAGATGCGCGCGCTCTTGTCCTGCGCGGGCGCGAGCATGGATGCGGCGAGCAGCGTGGCGCCGAGCGCCGCCTGGGTGAAGGTGAGTTTCATGGCTTGTCTCCTTGTGTGGAATGTCTAGAGGCGGATCAGTGGCTGGCCGTTGGACTCGGCCCAGAAGTCGGTCATGCACGAGGTGTCCTGCCCGTCCTTGCCGGCATGGCGTGCGAGCTGGAACAGGCTGCGGGCGAGGTTGCCCATCGGCAGCGAGATGCCCGCGGACTGCGCGGCCTGGCAGGCCAACGTCAGATCCTTGAAGCCCAGCGCGATGTCGAAGCCCGGCGCCAGGTCGCCCGCGAGCACCTTCACGGGCCACTTGTCCTTGAGCTGCCCGTTCGATGCCGTGGTGCCCGTGAGCACGTCGAAGGTCTTGCGCGCGTCCAGCCCCAGCGCACCCGCGAGCACCAGCGCCTCGGAGTTGAGCTGGCAGTAGCACAGCACCATGAGGTTGTTGATGAGCTTCATGCGCGTGCCGCTGCCCGGCGCGCCGCAGTGCAGCACCGTGGTGCCCATCTTCAGCAGCAGCGGCTCCAGCGCGGCGCGGTCTTGCTCGGATGCACCGAGCATGAACAGCGACTCACCCCGGTCGGCGTGCGCGGCCAGGCGACCCACGGGCGCGTCGGCGAAGCGCACGCCCTGCTTTGCAGCGGCGGCGGCGAGCGCGTCCACGGTGTCGGTGTCGATGGTGCTCAGCTCCACGAGGAACGCGCCCTCGCGCAGCCCGGCGAGCACGCCGCCTTCGCCCAGGATCACCTCGCGCGCCTGCTTCGGGCCGGGCAGCATGGTGAACACCACGTCCACGCCGGCCGCCAGCGCCTGCACGCTGGCGGCGCGCTTCGCGCCCTGGGCCGCGAGCTTGTCCACGGGCGCGCTCTGGATGTCGTGCACCGTCAAATCCACGCCGTTGCGCAGCAGGTGCGAGGCCAGGGCCAGGCCCATGCGGCCCAGGCCGATGAATCCGGCTTTCATGTGTTTCCTTGAATGCGCTGCAGCACGGGCAGCAGGTGTTGCAGAAAGGCTTGCGGCGCCTCGCTCATCGGGAAGTGGCCCAGGCCCGGCATGATTTGCAGTTGTGCGCCGGGGATCAGGCGCGCGAGGTCTTCGCTGTCCTCGGGCGTGCACGAATAGTCGTATTCGCCCGTGAGCAGATAGAGCGGGCAGCGCGCGGTGTCGATGCGCTGCACGCGCCCGCGCAGGTCGCCCTCGCCCGTGTAGAAGTGCAGGTCGCCCTTGAACACGCCGGGCCCCCCTTGCATGTAGTGCCACAGCGTTTCCCAGCGGTCGCGCTCGGGGCTGCCTGGGCCAACGAGGCCGGAGACGATGCCCGCGCAGACCTCGCCGCCGTGCACGTCGGGGCGGTGCAGCCAGTCCAGGTCGTAGTAGGGGTTGACGTGCGCACCTGATTGCAGGCCGATCAGCGCCTTGAAGCGCTCAGGTTGTTGCAGCGCCAGGTGCAGCACCACGCGCCCGCCGATGGAGCAGCCCATGGCGATGGGGCGCTCGACCTGCATCGCGTCCATGAAGGCCAGGATGGTCTGCACGTAGAGCGTGCTGGTCAGGCGGTATTCCTCGGTGTGCCAGCCCTCGGGCGGCGAGGACTTGCCATGCCAGGGCATGTCGAAGCAGATCACCTGGTGGTTCGCGGTGAGCTCGGGCGCGTTGAGCAGGCCCCGGTACTGGCGCGTGTCGCTGCCCGCCGTATGCAGGCACAGCAGGGGCTGGCCGCTGCCGGCGGTTTCGTAATAGACGCGGCACATGCGGCCCGCGATCTCGAAATTCACATAGCCGCCGGTGATGTTTTCTTTTTCAACGCGCATGGATTTGATCTCCGAGTTGCTTCACGAGCGCCTTGAAATACAGCAGGTTGCGCATGAAGACCGTCATGTCGCCCTCGATGCGCAGCGTCTTGAAGCGCACCATGGCCATCAGGTCGTGGAAGCGCGGCTGCGGCTCGGCCGCCCAGAAGCGCTCCCACGCGTCGCCTTCCGCCACGAGCGCGAACGTCCAGCAGGGCATCACGTGCGGGCCGGGCGCGATGCGCTCCACGCGGCCCTCGCGCAGGGTGATGAGGTAGTCATCCGCGCCCTTCCGTAGCAGGAAGGTCACGTTGACCCAGCGGCCCCGGCGGGCCAGATCGTCGTTGGTGGTGTGCATGGCGGGCGTGTCTCCGGCGTTCACTGTTCCATAGCGTCAGCCCCGGGGGAACCGACTATTTGTCGGGCAGGGATGCGCTTTTGTCATGGCTGGGGTTGCATCAAAAACAGGAGCTGCTGGCGCTTGTTGTCATTGGGTTTGAGGATGAAAAACATATGAAATCAAGCAATAGTAAGCGCGAGCAGCTATTAAATTGATAGTTCATCCACCCGCTCGCACGCATCCAGCGCCCACAGGCGCGCCAGCAGCGCGCCCGCGCGCGCCTCGCCCAGCACGGGCGCGGCCAGCTCCATGAACTTGTCCGACAGCTCCGCGTCGGTGAGCGGCTGCTCCGGGTCGCCCTTGCGCGTGGGTTGCAGGAATTCGCCCTGGCGGCCGTCCGTGGCGGTGAAGCGCACGCGCGCGGCGCGCTGGCCCGGAAAGCGCGCGTCCAGCTCGGGATCGACGGCGAGGCGGATGCGTGCCATGAGTGCGCGGATGTCCGCATCCGCGAGCCGCCCGGGCGTGAAGGCCGACAGGCGCACGCTGCCGTGGATCAGCGCCGTGGCCACCACGAAGGGGATGGAAAAGCGCGCCTCGGCGGCCGTGCGCGGGTCGGCGTTGCCCGCCACGGCGAGCGCGGGGGCGTAGGTGGCGATCTCCACCGTGTCCACGTCCTGCCAGCGCAGGCCCATGCGCTGCTGCAGCACCAGCGCGCCGTCGATGGGCGCGAAGGTGTGGCCGCAGCAGGCGTGGTTCTTGAACGTCATGCGCGTGATGTGGAAGTCCTGGCCAAGCGTGGCCGTGGCGGCGTGCCAGTCAGGCCCGTCGCTCATGGCGCGGCCCAGGCCCGCGTCGCCGTCCAGCACGTCGAGCGAGCCGGTCACGCCGCGCTCGGCCGCCAGCGCGGCCAGCACGCCGGCCTCGGCCGCGTGGCCCGCGTGCAGCGGTTTGGACATGGAATCCATGCGGAACGCCTGCTGCAAGCCTGCCGCGAAGGTGGCGCCGGTGGCGAGCGCGTGCGCGTGCCGATCGGCATCCAGCCCCAGCAGCGCGGCGGCGGCCGACACGGCGCCGAAGGTGCCCACGGTGCCCGTGTTGTGCCAGTGGCGGTAGTGCGCGCGCCCCAGCGCCGCGCCGATGCGCGTGGAGACTTCGTAGCCCGCCACCACGGCGCGGATCATGTCCATGCCCGTGGCCTGGCGTGCCTGCGCCAAGGCCAGCGCGGCGGCGATGGTGGGCGCGCCGGGGTGGTAGATGGCCTCTCGGTAGATGTCGTCCACCTCCACCGTGTGCGCGGCCGTGCCGTTGATGAGCGCGGCCGTGCGCACCGTGGCCGCGCGGCCCAGGGCCAGGCGCGCGCCGCCACGGTCCAGGTCTTCGGCCAGGGCCTGCTCCAGCAGCGTGGGCGGCGGCTCCACCGCGCCGGGCAGCAGGGCGGCGTACCAGTCGACGATGGCGCGCTTGGCGTGGTGGATGACCTCGGGGGCGAGCGGCGCGCCGTTCAGCGAGGCGGCGAACGCGGCGAAGCGCTGGACGGCGGTGGTGTCGTGTGTAGGCATGGCACCGATGGTCGCGCCGCCGCGCGCCGCTGTGAACTTCACAGAAGTGGTGCTGGCATGAGTATTTGTCAGGGCAGGCGACGCAACGCGAAGTTCTCAAGCAGCGGGGCGCTGGGCACGATGCACGCCGATCGAACCCACCAGGAACACGCATGGATTTCACACTCAGCGAAGAACACCAGGCATTCGCCGACTCGGTGGCGCGCTTTGCCCAGGACAAGCTCAAGGACGGCGCGCTGGCGCGCGCCCATTCGCCCCACTACCCCTGGGAGACGGCCGCGCTGCTGGCCGAGCAGGGCCTGCTGGGCATCGCCTTCCCCGAGGCGGACGGCGGCCAGGGCGGCACGCTGATGCACGCGGTGCTGGCCATCGAGCAGGTGGCGCTGGTCTGCCCCAAGAGCGCCGACATCGTGCAGGCGGGCAACTTCGGGCCCATCCGCACCTTCGTCGAATACGCCACGCCTGAGCAGAAGCGCCGCTTCCTGCCCGACCTGCTGGCGGGCCGCAAGCTCGTCTCGCTGGGCATGACCGAGCCCGATGCGGGCTCGGCCGTGACCGAGCTCAAGACCTCGGCCACGCCCGATGGCGACGGCTTTCTCATCAACGGCAGCAAGGTGTTCTCCACGCACAGCCCGGAGGCGGAGCTGTTCCTGGTCTACGTGCGCTTCGGCCCCGGCGTGGGCGGCATCGGCTCGGTGCTGGTCGAGAAGGGCACGCCGGGCTTCGAGGTGGGCCAGCCCTCGTCGTTCATGAACGGCGAGCAGTGGTCGCAGCTCTATTTCGAGAACTGCCGCATCCCCAAGGAAAACGTGCTGCTGGGCGCGGGCGGGTTCAAGAAGCAGATCTCGGGCTTCAACGTGGAGCGCCTGGGCAACTCCGCGCGCGCGCTGGCCGTGGGGCGCCATGCGTTCAACACCGCGCGCGAGCATGCGCTGACGCGCCGGCAGTTCGGCCGCGAGCTGTGCGAGTTCCAGGGCATCCAGTGGAAGTTCGCCGAGATGGCGCTGAAGCTGGAGCAGGCCCAGCTCATGCTCTACCGCGCCGCGATGGAGGGCGAGCACGGCCTGCCCAGCGCGCAGAGCACGGCCATGGCCAAGCTGGCCTGCAACCTCGCGGGCTGGGAGGTTTCCAACGACGCGCTGCAGGTCATGGGCGGCATGGGCTTCAGCCAGGAGTCGCTGGTGGAGTACTGCGTGCGCCGCACGCGCGGCTGGATGATCGCCGGCGGCTCCATCGAGATATTGAAGAACCGCATTGCCGAGGGTGTGTTCGGCAAGACCTTCCCGCAACGTATGGCCAAGGAGCCGAAATGAAGCGCCGCATCTTTCCCCTGGCCGCCCTCGCGGCCTGCGCATGGAACATGGCCGCGGCCGACCCGGCCTACCCCTCGAAGCCCGTGCGCATCATCGTCGGCTATTCCGCCGGCGGCCCCACGGACGCGGTCGCGCGCATGGTCGCCGCGCACCTGCAGACCAGGCTGGGCCAGCCCTTCGTGGTGGACAACCGCGCGGGCGCGGGCTCCAACATCGCCTCCGAGGCCGTGGCGGCGGCCGCGCCCGATGGCTACACGCTGCTGGTGGCCGCCGCGCCGCTCACCATGAACAGCCACGTCTACAAGAACCTGAAGTTCGAAGCCGCCAGGAGCTTCGAGCCCATCTCCAAGCTCTCGTCCGCGCCTGGCGTGCTGGCCGTGCGGACCACCCTGGGCGTGGGCAGCGTCCAGGAGGTGGTGGCGCTGGCGAAGAAGGAGCCGGGCAAGCTCACCTACGGCACCACGGGCCTGGGCGGCTCGCAGCACATGGCGACGGAAATGTTCCAGAAGCTCGCGGGCGTCAAGCTCACGCACATCCCCTACAAGGGCGCGAGCAACGTCATGACCGACCTGATCGCGGGCCACGTGGACATGGCCTTCATGACCGCCACCGGCGCCATGCCGCACCTGCAGGCGGGCAAGGTCAAGCCCCTGGCCGTCGCCGGGCCGCAGCGCCTCTCGGGCCTGCCCGATGTGCCCACGTTCGCCGAGGCGGGCTACCCCGCGATGATCTCCGACTCGTGGAACGGCCTGCTGGCCCCGGCGGGCACGCCCGCCGCCATCGTGCAGAAGCTGCACGCCGCCGCGGTCGAGGCGCTGCAGGTGCCCGAGATCCGCAGCAAGCTCGAATCGCAGGGCGCCATCGTGATCGGCAGCAGCCCCGCGGAATTCCGCGCCGACATCCAGCGCGAAGTGGCGCACTGGGCCGAGCAGTTCAAGGCCATCAAGATCGACATGCAATGACTTCAGACAACGACAGCCGATTGGCCCAGGCGCTGCTGCACCCGGCCAGCGTGGCGCTCTACGGCGCCTCCGACGACGTGGGCAAGATGGGCGGGCGCCCGGTGCAGTTCCTCCAGCGCTCGGGCTTCGCGGGCCGCATCTATCCCATCAACCCCCGGCGCGACGAGATCCAGGGCCTCAAGGCCTGGCCCAGTCTGCAAAGCCTGCCCGAGGTGCCCGACCAGGTGTTCGTGCTCACGCCCACCGAGACGGTGATCCCGGCCGTGCGCGAATGCGCGGCGCTGGGCGTGCGCGTGGTCACCATCCTGGCGAGCGGCTTCTCTGAATCGGGCCACGAAGGCGCGCAGCGCGAGGAAGAGCTGCGCGCCATCGCGCGAGAGACGGGCATCCGCATCCTCGGCCCCAGCAGCCTGGGCGTGGTCAACCCGCGCACGGGCCTGGTGCTCACGGCCAACGCGGCCTTCGCCGAGCCGGACATCCCGCCCGGCAAGGTGTTCGTCGCCTCGCACAGCGGCAGCATGATCGGCGCGCTGGTCTCGCGCGGCAAGGCGCGCGGCGTGGGCTTCGCGGGGCTGGTGTCGGTGGGCAGCGAGGTGGATTTGAACATGGGCGAGATCTGCGCCGCCACACTCGATGACCCCGGCATCGAAGGCTACCTGCTGTTCCTGGAGAGCCTGCGCCACGGCCCCGAGTTGCGCGCCTTCGCGCGCGCGGCGCAGCGCGCGGGCAAGCCCGTCATCGCCTACAAGCTCGGCCGCTCGGCGGCAGCGGCCGAGATGGCCACCACGCACACCGGCGCCATCGCGGGCGAGGACGACATCGCCGACGCGTTCCTGAAAGACATGGGCGTCGCCCGCGTGGGCGTGCTGGAGGCGCTGCTCGAAACCTTCCCGCTCGCGCGGCGCATTCCGCTGGCGAGCGCACCGAAGCGCGTCGGCGTGGTCACCACCACGGGCGGCGGCGCGGCGATGGCGGTGGAGCAGCTCGGCATCCGCGGCGTGGTCGTGGAGCCGCCATCAAACGAAACATTGAGGCGGCTGGAGCAGGCCGGCCTGCCTTGCACGCCGGGCCGCGTGCTCGACATGACGCTCGCGGGCACCAAATACGAGACCATGAAGGGCACGCTGGACATCCTGCTCACCGCGCCGGAGTTCGACCTGGTGCTGGCCATCGTCGGCTCGTCCGCGCGCTTCCAGCCGCAACTGGCCGTCAAGCCCATCGTCGAATGCGCGGACGGCAGCCCCAAGCCCCTCGCCGCCATGCTCGTTCCCGACGCGCCCGAAGCCCTGGCCGCGCTCACCGCCGCCGGCGTGCCGTGCTTCCGCACGCCCGAGGCCTGCGGCGACGCCATCGCCGCCGTGCTCGCGCGCCGCCCGCCGGGCCAGGAACCCGTGCTGCCCGCGCCCGGCCCCGCGCAGACCTTGAGCGAGGCCGATGCCTACGGCGTGCTCGATGAACTCGGCGTGCCGCACGCGCCCGTGGCCCTGCGCCGCTTCGGCGAGGCGCCGCCGCCGCTGCCCTTCGCCTACCCCGTGGTCGCCAAGGTCTGCTCGGCCGAGATCCCGCACAAAACCGAGGTTGGCGGCGTGCTGCTGAACATCGGCAGCAGCGAGGAGCTGGCCGAGGCCATGACGACGCTGCGCCGCAATCTCGACGAGCGTGCACCCCAGGCCGCGTGCGACACGGTGCTGGTGCAGCCCATGCAAAAGGGGCTGGCCGAAGTGCTCGTCGGCTACCGCGTCGATGCCGACGCCGGCCCTATCGTCATGCTGGCCGCAGGCGGCATCTGGGCCGAGGTCGCCAAGGATCGCAGCATCCGCCTCGCTCCAGTGACGGTCGAAACGGCGCGCGAGATGGTCGCCGAGGTCAAAGCCCTGAAGCCCCTGACGGGCCTGCGTGGCAAGGCGCGCGGCGACCTGGAGGCCCTGGCGCACACGGTGAGCGCGCTCTCGCAACTGGCGCTCAAACCCGCAATGCGCATCGCCGAGGCCGAGGTCAACCCGCTGCTGATCCTGCCCGAGGGGCAAGGCGTGATGGCGGTGGACGCGCTGGTGTTCCAGCGCTCCTAACGGGCGTCTTCCTGCGCGGGATAGACGCTGGTATCGGCCCCGAAGTTCGCCGACAGCCGCCGGGCGGCGGCGAGCAGCGCGGGGACGAAGCTGCGGGTGCCGTTCTCTTCCAGGCGGTAGCGGGGGCCCGAGATGCTCAGGGCGCCGGCGATTTGTCCATCGGCGGCGAACACGGGCACGGAGACGGCGGCCAGTTCGGGATCGACCTCGTTGCCGAGCGACGCGGCCCAGAACTCGCGGCGCACGCGGTCGAGTCGGTCGCCCGGGGTGCCGCGGAAGGCCAGGATGATGGTGCCGGCCGCGCCGTTCTCCAGCGGCCGCCAGTCTCCTTCGCGCACGGCGTCGCGGATCATGCGCGGCGCGTCCACGCGGTGCAGGCAGATGCGGCCGTTCTGGGCCGGCACGTAGTAGGAAGCGCTTTCACCGAGCTGGGCGACGAGTTCGCGCAGCACGGGGGGAACGTATTCCGACGTGTGGAACTGTCGCTGGAAGATGGCGCCGAGCTGCAGCGGCTTGGGGCCGATCTGGTAGCTGCCGTCGGTGATGCGCACGAGGTAGTGGGCGCGCGCGAGGGATTCGATCAGGCGCAGCACGGTGCTCTTGTACAGGCCGGTGCGCTCGGCGATCTGGGTCAGCGTGAGGCTGCGGTCGTTGGGGCTGAAGGCTGCCAGGATGCTCAGCGCCCGATCCACGGCCGCAACGCCAGTTTCTTCACTCATGACTTGTACGGGCTTCTCGCATCGGTTGGGCGCCGCGATCGCGGGGGAGCGCGGCGCGCCATTGTGCCATCGCCCCGTACGTTCAGCGGCCCGTCTCCAGGCGCTTCATGGCCGATGCGTTGTAGCGCTCGCCCGTGGCCGCGCCCAGGGGGAAGACCGCGTCGATGCGGGCCCAGACTTCGGCGGGCACCTGCAGCGCGATGGCGCGCTGCGCGTCGTCGATGTGCTCCGGCAGCGTGGCCCCGGCGATGGGGCTGGCCAGGCCCTGGCGGCGACACCAGGCGAGCGCGAGCTGCGCGGCCGTGACGCCCATCTCGCGCGCCAGCTGCTGCAGCGCGTCCACCAGCTCGATGTTGCGCCGGAAGTTCTCGCCCTGGAAGCGCGGCATGTCGCGGCGCTGGTCGCCGGGTTCGAAGTCCTCGGGGCGGCGCACCTGGCCGCTCAGGAAGCCCCGCCCCAGCGAGGCGTAGCCGAAGAACCACGAGCCCGCATCGCGCAGGAATTCGAGCATCTCTTCCTCGGGCTCGCGGCTCCAGAGCGAGTATTCGGACTGCACCACGGCCACCGGGTGGATGGCGGCCGCGCGCCGGTAGGTGTGCGGCCCCACCTCGCACAGGCCCAGGGCGCGCACCTTGCCCTGCTCGACCAGGCGGGCCATGGCGCCCCAGGTGTCCTCGATGGGCACGTTGGGATCCACGCGGTGCAGGTAGTACAGGTCGATGTGCTCCACGCCCAGGCGGCGCAGGCTGGCTTCGCACGCGGGCTGCACGCGCTCGGGCCGCGCGTCCAGGCCGCGCTGGTCGGCACGCTCGCCGAAGGTGTAGCCGAACTTGGTGGCCAGCAGCACGCCCTGCCGCCGGCCCTGCAGGCAGCGGCCGACCAGGGTTTCGTTGCCGCCGTTGGCGTAGAGGTCGGCAGTGTCGATGCAGCGGCCGCCCACGTCGAGATAGCGCGCGATGGTGGCGGCGGCCTGGCTTTCGGCCACGGCGCCGTAGTAGCCCGTGAGGGCCATGGTGCCGAGCACGTAGGGCGGCGGCGCGTCGGAGAGCGGATGGGAGGGCATGGCGGGCGCTGTCATCAGTCGATGGAGACGTGGTTCGCGCGCACCAGCGCGCCGTAGGTGGCGATCTCCTGGCGCAGCTGTTCGCCGAACGCCGTGGGGTTGCTGTCGGTCACGGGCTCCAGGCCAGCGGCGTTGAGCCTGCTCTGGTAGTCGCTGGAGGAGACGGCCTTGAGGGTCTCGGCGTACAGGCGGTCGATCACGGGCTTGGGCGTACCGGCCGGGGCCAGCAGGCCGTACCAGGAGTCGAGGCGGAAGTTCTTCAGGCCCGATTCCTCGAACGTGGGCACGTCGGGCAGCAGGCGGCTGCGCTGGGGCGCGGCCACGGCGATCGCGCGCAGCTGGCCGGCGCGCAACTGCGGCAGCACCGAGCCCAGCGTGGCGAAGGACATGTCCACCTGGCCGCCGATGAGGTCGGTCACGGCCGGCGCCGCGCCGCGATAGGGAATGTGGACGATGGACGTGCCCGTGAGGCTCTTGAACATCTCGGCCGACAGGTGGGGCGTGCCGCCGCTGCCGGCGCTGGCGTAGCTGTATTTGCCGGGGTTGGCTTTCATCAGCGCGATGAATTCGGCATACGTCCTGGCGGGGAACTTGGGGTTGACCACCAGCACCGTGGGCGCGACGGCCACTGCCGTGATGGCCGAGAAGCTCTTGTCGCTGTCGAACTTGAGGTTCTTGTACAGCGAGGCGTTGATCGGGTGGTTGGTGGCGGCCATGAGGATGGTGTAGCCGTCGGGTTTGGCGCGCGCCACCAGCTCGGCCGCCAGCGTGGCGTTGGCGCCGGGCTTGTTGTCCACCACCACGGGCTGGCCCAGCGAGCGCGAGAGCGAGTCGGCGATCAGGCGCGCGGACACGTCGGTCGGCCCCCCGGCCGGGAAGCCCACCACCATGCGGATGGGCTGGGTGGGGAAGGCGGCGCCGTCGCCGGCCTGCGCGAAGGCACCGCCGCACAGGGCGAGGCCGGCGGCCAGAGCCGCGACGTCGCGGCGGGAAGGGAAGCGGTGCATGGGAACGGTCTCCTGTGGATGAAAAGTGCTTGAATAATAGAACTTAGTTCTGCACAATGCAACAAAACCACGCAACTCTCCCTCTTCCAGCCATGAACACTCCGGCCCTTCCCCAGTTCCAGCACTACATCGGCGGCCAGGACGCCGCCCCCGCCAGCGGCGCCTATTTCGAGACGCAGAACCCCTTCTCGGGCCAGACCTGGGCCACCGTGGCGCGCGGCAACGCGGCCGACGTGGACAGGGCGGTGCGTGCCGCCCACCAGGCTTTCGAGTCGGGGCCGTGGCCGCAGATGAGCGCCACGCAGCGTGGCGAAATCATGTTTCGTCTGTCAGAACTTTTGCGGCGCGACGCGGCCAAACTGGCCGAGGTGGAGATGCGCGACAACGGCAAGCTCGCGGCCGAGGTGACGTCGCAGGTGCGCTACGTGGCCGACTACTTCCGCTACTACGCGGGTCTGGCCGACAAGGTGGAAAGCCACGTGATCCCCACCGACAAGAAGGGCGTGACCTGCTTCACGCGCTACGAGGCCAAGGGCGTGGTGGCCATCATCACGCCGTGGAACTCGCCGCTCACGCTGACGAGCTGGAAGCTCGCGCCCGCGCTGGCGGCGGGCTGCACGGCGGTGATCAAGCCCTCGGAATTCACCTCGCCGTCGGCCGTGCTGTTCGCGCAGCTCTTCAAGGAAGCGGGCTTTCCCGACGGCGTGGTCAACGTGGTGACGGGCTTCGGCGCCGAGGTGGGCGAGCCCCTGGTGGCCCACCCGTTGGTGGCGCACGTGGGCTTCACGGGGGGCGAGATGGCGGGCCAGAAGATCTACGAGGCGGCGGCGCGGGGCCTGAAGACGGTCACGCTGGAACTGGGCGGCAAGTCGCCCAACATCGTGTTCGACGATGCGGATCTGGATCAGGCTGCCAAGGGCGTGGTGTCGGGCATCTTCGCGGCGGCCGGGCAGACCTGCATCGCGGGCTCGCGCCTGCTGGTGCAGGAATCGATCCACGACGCGCTGGTGGAGCGCCTGGTCGATTTCGTCAAGGACGCGCGGCTGGGCGACCCCACCGACCCCCAGACGCGCATCGGCCCCATCGCCACGCGCCCGCAGTTCGAGAAGATCCTGGGCTACCTGGACATCGCGCGCGCCGAGGGCGCGCGCTGCGTGCTGGGCGGCAAGGCGCGCGGCGACCTGGGCGCGGGCTGGTTCGTCGAGCCGACCATCTTCACGGGGGTGAGGAACGACATGCGCATCGCGCAGGAAGAGGTGTTCGGCCCCGTGCTGGCGGTGATCCCGTTCAAGGACGAGGCGGACGCCATCCGCATTGGCAACGACGTGCAGTACGGCCTGGCGGCGGGCGTGTGGACGCGCTCGCTGCACCGCGCGATGCTGATGTCGTCCCGGCTGCGCGCGGGCACCGTGTGGGTCAACAACTACCGCGCCACCAGCTTCACCACGCCCTTCGGCGGCTACAAGCGCTCCGGCATCGGCCGCGAGTCGGGCGTGGAGGCGATCAAGGAATACCTGGAGACCAAGGCGGTCTGGATCTCCACCGACCTCGAAGTGCCCAACCCGTTCGTGCGCCGCTGACCGCATTCACGCTTCCCGTTCAAAAAAATCAAATCCGCCGCACGGGGCTGGCGAGGGGTGCGGCAGTACCATCGCCCTTTATGGACGTAGCCCTTCGCCAGACCATCGACCGCGTGCGCGACGCCGCCGCGCGCCACGCCCCGCTGCGCATCCGCGGCGGCGGCACCAAGGATTTCCACCGCAGCGCGCCGCGCGCGGGCGAGCCGCTGGACATGCGGCCGCTTGCGGGCATCGTGAGCTACGAGCCGAGCGAGCTCGTGGTGACCGTGCGTGCGGGCACGCCGCTGGCCGAGCTGGAGGAACTGCTGGCTGCCCAGGGCCAGTGCCTGCCGTTCGAGCCGCCGCGCTTCGCGGCGGGAGGAACCGTCGGCGGCATGGTGGCCGCGGGCCTGTCGGGCCCGGCGCGCGCCAGCGTGGGGGCGGTGCGCGACTACGTGCTGGGCATCGAGATCGTCAACGGCCAGGGCGAACTGCTGCGCTTCGGCGGGCAGGTGATGAAGAACGTGGCGGGTTACGACGTCTCGCGCCTCATGGCGGGGGCATGGGGGCAACTCGGCGTGATCACCGAGGTGAGCCTCAAGGTGCTGCCCTTCGCGCCGGCGGAAACCACGCTGCGCTTCGTCTGCAGCCAGGCCGATGCGCTCGCGCGGCTGAACGCCTGGGGCGGCCAGCCGCTGCCGCTCAACGCGAGCTGCTGGGTGGAGGACGCTGGCGTGGGCACGCTCTACGTGCGCCTGCGCGGTGCGAACGCCGCCGTGGAGGCGGCCTGCCGCACCATGGGCGGCGAGCGCCAGGATACGCCCGGCGTGGCGGACGACTGGCAGGCCTGCCGCGACCAGCGCCTGCCGTGGTTCGCCGAGCGCGCGCGGGGCCATGCGCTGTGGCGCCTGTCCGTGCCACAGACGGCGCCGGTGCTCCACCTGCCCACCGGCGTCGCGCCGCCGCTGGTCGAGTGGCATGGCGGGCTGCGCTGGGTGCAGGCGGCGCCGGAGCATGGCGACGCGCTGCATGCACTGGCCGCGCAGGCGGGCGGAAATGCTTCTGTTTTCATAGCTGCTGGCGCTTTCGGGGAGGACGCTGAGGTCGGATTCGATGCGGATCCTGCGCTCGCCGCGATCCACCAGCGCCTGCGGCAGGCGTTCGACCCGGCGGGCAGTCTCAACCCCGGCCGCGTCATGGCGTAGCCATGCGCCTGCTGCGCCACCTGACCGGGCGGCACCGCACCTCGGTCACCAACCGCACGCTGGGCCTGCTGCTGGCCTTCAACGCGGGCGCGGTGAACGCTGGGGGCTTCCTGGTCGTGCACTCCTATACCTCGCACATGACGGGCTTTCTCTCCACCGTGGGCGACAACCTCGTGCTGGGCAACATGGCGCTGGTGCTGGGCGCCGTGGGCACGCTGTGGGCGTTCATGTCGGGCGCGGGAACCACGGCCATCATGGTCAACTGGGCGCGCCACCAGCGCCTGCGCAGCGGCTTCGCGCTGCCGCTGCTGCTCGAAGCCGTGCTGATGCTGCTGTTCGGCCTCATGGGCGCGATCACGCTGGGCTGGAACACGCCGTTCGCCGTGCCGCTCACCGTGCTGCTGCTGGCCTTCATCATGGGACTGCAGAACGCGGTGGTGACCAAGATGTCGTCCGCGCAGATCCGCACCACGCACATGACCGGCGTGGTGACCGATCTGGGCATCGAGATGGGCAAGGCCTTGTACTGGAACCGCAGCGGCACGCCGCCCGAAGCCCAGGTGCGCGCCAACCATGCGCGCCTGCGCCTCTACGCGAGCCTGCTGTCCATGTTCACCGCGGGCGGCGTGGTGGGCGCGGCGGGCTTCAAGCACGTAGGTTTCATCTGGGTGGTGCCGCTGGCGTCCATCCTGCTCGCGCTCTCGCTGCCGCCGCTGGCAGCCGATTCCGGCCGCCTGGCCCACTGGTGGCGCGCACGCCGCGCCGCGCCACAACGATAAAGAGAACCCACCATGCAAACCCAACTCGCACCCCAGTACCAGGGCACGCCCGAAGGGCAGGAGGCCGAGGCCATCCTGCGCAAATGCGTGCACTGCGGCTTCTGCACCGCCACCTGCCCCACCTACCAGATCCTGGGCGACGAGCTGGACGGCCCGCGCGGGCGCATCTACCTCATCAAGCAGGTGCTCGAAGGCGCCGCGCCCACGCGCGCCACGCAGGAGCACCTGGATCGGTGCCTGACCTGCCGCAACTGCGAGAGCACCTGCCCGAGCGGCGTGCAGTACGGCCATCTGGTGGACATCGGCCGCAAGATCGTCGAGGAGCAGGTGCCGCGCCCCCTGGGCGAGCGCGCCACGCGCTGGGCGCTCAAGGAAGGGCTGCCTTCGCCGCTGTTCGGCCCTGCGATGGCCGTGGGCCGGGCCGTGCGCGGCCTGCTGCCCGAGCGCCTGCGCGAGAAAGTGCCGCCCCAACAGGACGCGGGCGCCTGGCCCACGCGCACGCATGCGCGCAAGGTGCTGATGCTCGCGGGCTGCGTGCAGCCGGCCATGGCGCCCAACATCAACGCCGCCACGGCGCGCGTACTCGACGCGGCGGGTATCCAGACCGTGGTGGCGGCCAAGGCCGGCTGCTGCGGTGCGGTGAAGTTCCACCTGAACGACCAGGACGGCGGCAAGGCCGAGATGCGCGCCAACATCGATGCGTGGTGGCCCCACGTGGAAAGCGGCGAGGTGGAGGCCATCGTCATGAACGCCTCGGGTTGCGGCGTCACCGTGAAGGAATACGGCCACATCCTGCGCGGCGACCCGCAGTACGCGGAAAAGGCCGCGCGCATCAGCGCCCTCACGCGCGACCTGTCGGAGCTACTGCCCGACCTCGTGGAGCCGCTGCGCGCGCGCGTCAAGCCCGCCGCCGCGCCCTTCGCCTACCACCCGCCCTGCACGCTGCAGCACGGCCAGAAGCTGCGCGGCGGCGTGGAGCGGCACATGCAGGCCCTGGGCTTCACGTTGCGCACAGCGCGCACCGAATCGCACCTGTGCTGCGGCTCGGCGGGCACGTACTCGGTGCTCAACCCCGTGTTGTCGCACCAGTTGCGCGACCGCAAGCTGGGCGCTTTGGGCGAGGCGTTCGCCGACGCGCCCCCCGCGGCCATCCTATCGGCCAACATGGGCTGCATCACCCATCTGCAAAGCGGCACGGGCCTGCCCGTGAAGCACTGGGTGGAAGTGCTGGACGAAGCGCTGGCATGATGGCGGGTTTTCGAGACCAGCGCCGCGTGAGCCATGGCGCGCTTTTTCATGACCGACTCCGTGACCGTCCCTCCCGCACCTGAAGCATCTCCCGCCCCCGTGCCGCAGGGCGCGCAGCCCGCTGCCCGTGGCCGCCGCCGCGGCGGCAGGCGCCAAGCCGCCGGCGCCGCCGCCGCGCCAGAGCAGGCCAAGCCCGCGGCGCCGCGGCGCACGCACCCGCTGCTGGAGCAACTCGCCCAGTGGCATCCGCACCTGTTCGGCGCCACGCTGCTGCCGCTCAAGCGAGGCATCTTCCAGGACCTGCTGGCCGCGCACGGCGAGGCCATCGACAAGGATGCGCTCAAGCTGGCGCTGTCCATCCACACGCGCTCGACGCGCTACCTGACGGCCGTGGCGGCCGGGCAGCAGCGCCACGACCTGCAGGGCCAGCCGGTGGAGGCCATGGCGCCGGAGCACGTGCACCACGCGCTGCTCGAAGTCTTCCGCCGCCGCCAGCAGCGCGGCGGGGAGGACCTGACGGCCAAGCTGCGGGGCCGCATCGTGCAGGCCTTCGAAGCCTCGGGCCTCACGCGTGAGGACTATGACAAGCGCGTGCGCGGCCGTGACGAGCAGGCCAACGCCCTGCTCGACGAAGCGCTGCAGGAGGCCGCGGCACGGGCTGCGAAGGACGAGGCGCTGCTGCGCGCATTCGAGGCCAGCGGCCAGAGTCCCGAAGCCTTCGCCGACATGTACGGCCTGCCGGCGCGCCAGGCGGGCCAGACGCTGGAGCGCGCGCGCCAGCGCCGCGCGGCGGCGGGTTCCTGATCAGGCGGCCAGCGCCGCCTCGATGTCCTGGGCGAGCGCCTCCGGCTTGTCCTGCGGCGCGTAGCGGCGGATCACCTCGCCGTCGCGCCCCACCAGGAACTTGGTGAAGTTCCACTTGATGGCCTTGGTGCCCAGCAGCCCGGGCGCTTCGGCCGTGAGCCAGCGGTACAGCGGCGCGGCATCGGGGCCGTTCACGTCGATCTTGGCCATCATGGGAAAGTCCACGCCGTAGTTGCGCTGGCAGAAGCCCGCGATCTCCGCGTTGCTGCCCGGATCCTGGCGGCCGAACTGGTTGCACGGAAACCCGAGCACTACGAGCCCGCGCGCGGCATAGCGTTCATGCAGCGCCTGCAGGCCGGCGAACTGCGGCGTGAAGCCGCAGGCGCTCGCGGTGTTGACGATGAGCAGCACTTGGCCGGCATAGTCGCGCAGAGGCACCGTGCGGCCATCGATGGTCTGGGCTTCGAAATCGTGGGCGGTGGTGGGGATGGAAGTCTCCTGTTTGTGGCGGGCACCATGGTACGCCGCAGCGGCCCGCCGCTGGACCGGCTACTTCGAGTCCTTGGACAGGTCGATGTTCGCGGGGGCTCCCTCCCCTCGCCGGGTGCCGGCGCCGAGGTGGAGGCGGGGGCGGCGGACGGCTGACTGGGCTCGGAGGGATGGCTGTCAGACGTGGGAGCGGACGTGGACGGGCTGGTCATCTCCGGCGCGGGCACGGGTGCCGGGCTGGGCGTGGGGGTGTCCTTGGTACGGTCGCACGCGCTCAGCAAGGCTGCGGCGGTCAAGGCCAGGGCGGCGGGGAGGCAACGGGAAAAAGACGGCATGGGAAGGCTCCTGCAAGGGAATGCCCCAATTTAGGCGGCCGGGTGCAGCCCGTCCATCCCCGGGCCGGTCATTCGCGGCGTTGGCTTACAGCGCGAGGCTCACCGGCGCAACGCCGCCAGCAGCGCGGCGCCCATCACCAGCACGCCGCCGAGCAGGGTGCGCAGCGTGGGCTGCGCGGCACCCGCCAGCATGGAGGAGCCGCTGGCGAACACCACTTCCGACAGCATGACCACCGCCGTCGTGCCCGCCGCCAGGCGGGCGGCGCCGAACTGCAGTGCCCAGTTGCCCGCCATGAGCAGCAGCGCCAGCAGCGCTGCCACGCCGGCCCAGGTGGCATCGAATGGCGGAAACCCCGGCACCTGTCCCAGCGCGTGGCCCGCAGCGGCGGCCGCCAGCGCCATCAGCATGCAGCCGCCGAACATGGTGAACATGCGCGCCTGGCCCGGCACCGCGTGCATGCGGCGCAGCAGGACGTTGGTGAGGGCGAACATGAAGCCGCCCAGCAGCGCCAGCGCGTCGGCCAGGCTCAGGGCGGCGCCCAGGCGCTGCACGCCGCCCTCGGCGGGCCACAGCACCAGCAACACCCCGGCGAAGGCCAGCAGCAGCCGTGCCAGCGCCTGCGGCGTGGGCCGCTCGCCCAGGATGCGCCAGGCCAGCAGCACGGCCCAGGCGGGCATGAGGTAGAACAGCAGGATCACGCGCACCACGTCGCCGATGGTGATGGCCCAGTTGAACGCCACGTTGTTCAGCCCCGAGCTCAGTGCCAGCATCCACAGGGCCGGGTGCGCGCAAACCTGCCGCCAGATGCCCGGGCGCAGCGCCAGCAGCAGGGCGAGCACGCCGCAGTACATCACTGCCGTGGCCCACAGCGGGTGCAGCCCTGCGCCGTGCATGACGCGGAACGGCCACCAGGCCAGCCCCCAGATGAAGGCATTGGACAGCAGGGCGAGGACGGGCAGCTGCGATTGCATGAAAAATATGCCCCCAGCGCTTGCTGGTCAAGCGCTGTCAGCTATCAAAACAGGAGTTTCAGTGGTGGTCGTGGCGGGCGATGGCGATCTGGTGCGCCACCTCCTCGCTGTGGCGGACCAGGTTGTGGGCGTGCCAGCGCTGGATGACCCACATCACGCCGGCCACGACCAGGCCGAACGCGGTGATGGCGCCGAAGGCCGACAGCCCGAACTTGGTGGACAGGCTGTAGAACGCGCCCATGCCCAAAATGGCGGCCTGCTCGTTGAAGTTCTGCACGGCGATGGAGCGGCCCGCGCCCATCAGGTTGTGGCCCCGGTGCTGCAGCAGCGCGTTCATGGGCACCACGAGAAACCCCCCAGTCCGCCCAGCAGGATCAGGAAGGGGATCGCCAGCCAGATGCTGCCGATGAAGTTCATCAGCATCACCAGCAGCCCCATGGCGATGCCCAGCGGGATGACGCGCGTGGCCACGTCCAGCCGCATGCGCATGGAGGCCAGCACCGCGCCGACCGCCGTGCCGATGGCCACCACGCCCACCAGGGCCGAGGCCTGCGTGGTGCTGTAGCCCAGCGCCGCGGCGCTCCAGGCCAGCACGATGTAGCGCAGGTTGCCCGAGGCGCCCCAGAACAGCGTGGTGGTGGACAGCGAGATCTGCCCCAGCTTGTCGCGCCACAGGCGCCCGTTGCAGGCCCAGAAGTCGGGCAGCAGCAGGGCGGGGTTGCTCGGCATGGGGCGCATTTCCACGCCCGTGAGCGGGATGCGCAGGTTGAACCAGGCCGCCAGCGCGTAGATCGGCACCAGGGCCATGATGGCCGCCTCGGCCGGCAGGTCGATCCCCAGGTCGACGCCCGGCACGTCCAGGCCCAGCAGCACGCTGGAGATGTGCGGCGCCACGAGCTGGCCGCCCAGCAGCACGCCGAGGATGATGGAGGTGATGGTCAGCCCCTCGATCCAGCCGTTGGCCTTGACGAGCTGGGACGCAGGCAGCAGCTCGGTGAGGATGCCGTACTTGGCCGGCGAGTAGGCCGCCGCGCCCAGGCCCACCACCGCGTAGGCCAGCAGAGGGTGCGAGCCGAACAGCATCATCAGGCAGCCCACCACCTTGACGGCATTGCTGATGAACATCACCCGCCCCTTGGGCACGGAGTCGGCGAACGCACCCACCCAGGGGGCCAGCACCACGTAGAACAGGGCGAACATCGGCACCAGGGCGGCGCGCTGCCATTCGGCTGCGCCGCTGGTGCGCAGCAACTCCACCGCGGTCACGAACAAGGCGTTGTCGGCCAGCGAGCTAAAGAACTGCGCCGACATGATGGTGTAGAAACCGCGCTTCATCGGATGGCTGTGGGTCCATCAGTGGGGCTGATGGACTGTGAAAAATCGAAACACTCCGAGGAGCGACGGGCGGTTATATCACGCGTATCCGCAGCGCCGATGCCAGAATGGCCCCCCTCGCCCCCGTAGAAACACCCCCATGCCGCGCCCCATCCACGCCACCATCCACACCGCTGCGCTGCGCCACAACCTGGAGCGTGCGCGCCGTGCTGCGCCCGATGCGCGCGTGTGGGCCGTGGTCAAGGCCAACGCCTACGGCCACGGCATCGAGCGCGCGTTCGAGGGCCTGCGCGCGGCCGACGGCTTCGCGCTGCTGGACCTGGCCGAAGCCGAGCGCGTACGGGCCCTGGGCTGGCGCGGTCCCATCCTGCTGCTGGAGGGTGTGTTCGAACCGCGCGACCTGGAGCTGTGCTCGCGCCTGGGCCTGTGGCATGCGGTGCACTGCGACGCGCAGATCGACTGGCTGGCCGCGCACAAGACGCAGGTGCCGCACCGTGTGTTCCTCAAGATGAACTCCGGCATGAACCGCCTGGGCTTCAAGCCCGAGCGCTACCGCGCCGCATGGGCGCGCCTGAACGCGCTGCCGCAGGTGGACGAGATCTCGTTCATGACCCACTTCAGCGACGCCGACGGCGCCCGCGGCATCGCCCACCAGGTGCAGGCCTTCCACCGCGCCACGCAGGACCTGCCGGGCGAGCGCAGCATCTCCAACAGTGCCGCCATCCTGCGCCATGGCGGCGAGGCCGATGTGCGCCTGGACTGGGTGCGCGCCGGCATCGTGCTCTACGGCGGCGCGCCCGACCACCCCGAGCGCACCGCCGCCGACTGGGAGCTGCAGCCCACGATGACGCTGGCCTCGCGCCTCATCGGCGTGCAGCAACTGCAGGCGGGCGACACGGTGGGCTACGGATCGCGCTTCACGGCCGAAGGGCCCCTCACCCTCGGCGTCGTCGCCTGCGGCTACGCCGATGGGTACCCGCGCCATTGCCCCACCGGCACGCCCGTGCTGGTGGAGGGCGTGCGCACGCGCACCGTGGGCCGCGTGAGCATGGACATGCTCGCCGTGGACCTGACGCCCGTGCCCCAGGCCGGCATCGGCGCAGAGGTCACGCTCTGGGGCCGTGCGGGCAGCGGCGCCGTGCTGCCCATCGACGAAGTGGCGCAGGCGGGCGGCACCATCGGCTACGAGCTGATGTGCGCGCTCGCGCCGCGCGTGCCAGTCGCTGCCCTGGACTGATATGGCGCGCCCGCGCGGCCAAGGCTCCACCTGGCGCCGCATGCGTGCGCCCCGGCGTGTGCTGCAGGACAGCCTGCAGCAGCGCCACCGCCTGCGCCTGCATGGCTGGTGCATCGGCAGCCTGACGCTGGCCGTGATGTGGGCCGTGTCGCACGCGCAGATGCTGCTGGGCGTGCAGTCCCTGGCGCTGCGCTACCTGGCCACGCTGGGCGTGGGCTACCTCGCCTACCTGCTGGTGCTGCGCCTGTGGGCCGCGTGGCTGCTGCGGCCCGCCCGCAAGGACAGCGGCACGCTCGACGGCGCCGACCTGCTGCCCGACGTGGGCTGGCCCTCGGGCCGCGGCGGCGGCCCGGCCGCGCCCCGCAGCGGTGGGGGCGGCGACTACGCGGGCGGCGGTGCCAGCGGCGATTGGGGCATGGCCGATGGCGGCCTGGGCGATGCCGCCTCGGGCGCGCTGGAGGCCGCGGGCAGCGCCGACGAAGGCGCGGTGGTGGTCGTGCCCGTGGTGGCCATCTTCCTGCTGGGCGCGGCGGTGCTGTTCGGCGCCGGCGCGCTGGCCTGGGCCTATTTTGGCTCCGAGGTGCTGATGGCCGTCGCGGTGGAGCTGGCCTTCTCTGTCGCGGCGGCGCGCGCGGTGATGGGCGCCGAGCGCGCGGGCTGGCTCGCCGCCGCCGTGCGCCTGACCTGGAAGCCCCTGCTGGGTGCGCTGCTCTGCGCCGTGGTTCTGGGCGCGGGGCTGGACCACTTCGTACCCGAGGCCCGCTCCCTGCCGCACGCCGTGCACCTGCTGCGCGACCGCTGAGCGCGCCGGCCGGCTTTTCGCCTGGCGGAATCAATAACCATTTTGCCGAAAATGTCTTTGGGGTTGCTCTGCATCAAGAAGCAGGGCAGCGCCTTCCCGAAGAATGGGATCCACAGCGCATAGACACGGTTTGCGACAAAGAAAGAAGTGGAGTCCCCTATGAAACACAAGTCCCCCTCCCTCCGCCACGCCGCACGGTTCGTGCTGGGCGCGGTGTCCATGGCCGCGCTACTGGCAGCGGCTCCCGCGCGTGCGCAGGAGCCCGTGCAGCCCATCGCGGTGCCCAAGGTGACCGAGCCCGCCAAGGTCGAGCTGGGCAAGAAGCTGTGGTTCGACCCGCGCCTGTCGCGCTCGGGCTTCATCTCGTGCAACTCCTGCCACAACCTTAGCATGGGCGGCTCCGACAACCTCAAGACCTCCATCGGTGACAAGTGGCAGAAGGGCCCGATCAACTCGCCCACGGTGCTCAACTCCAGCCTGAACGTGGCCCAGTTCTGGGACGGCCGCGCCAAGGACCTGAAGGAACAGGCCGGCGGCCCCATCGCCAATCCGGGCGAGATGGCTTTCTCGCACGACCTCGCGGTGGACATGCTGCGCTCCATCCCGCAGTACGTGCATGAGTTCAAGAAGGTCTTCGGCCACGACAAGCTCACCATCGACGAGGTGACCTCCGCCATCGCCGCGTTCGAGGAGACACTGGTCACGCCCAACTCGCGCTTCGACAAGTGGCTCAAGGGCGACAAGAAGGCCATCACGGCGCAGGAGCTGCGCGGCTACGAGCTGTTCAAGGGCTCCGGCTGCGTCGCCTGCCACAACGGCCCCAACCTGGGCGGCACCTCGTTCCAGAAGATGGGCCTGGTCGAGGCCTACAAGACCGACAACCCGGCCGAAGGCCGCTCCGCCGTCACCGGCAACGACGCCGAGCGCTTCAACTTCAAGGTGCCGACGCTGCGCAACGTGGAGCTGACCTATCCCTACTTCCACGACGGCGCCGCCGACACCCTGGCCCAGGCCGTGGACACCATGGGCCGCATCCAGCTCGGCAAGAAGTTCACCGACCAGGAGAACGCCGACATCGTCGCGTTCCTGAAGACGCTGACGGGCGACCAGCCCCAGATCGCGATGCCGATCCTGCCGCCCTCCAGCGACAAGACCAAGCGGCCCCAGCCGTTCGACTGACGCCACAACAACTAAAGACGGCCCGTTCGCGGGCCCTTCAGGCCGGAGCTTTTGCGGGGGGCTCCGGCCTTTTTTCGTCTGGCGTCAGCCGACCACCGTGCCGCTCGCCTCGCCCAGTCCGATGCGCACCGCGCCCGCGCGCGCGCACCAGCCGCGCAGCGTGAGCGTGTCGCCGTCTTCGAGGAAGCTGCGCCGCTCGCCCGTGGGCAGCGGCACGGGCCGCTGGCCCGCTGCGGCCAGCTCCAGCAGCGAGCCGGCTTCCGTCGCGCCGGGCCCGGAGAGCGTGCCCGAGCCGAACAGGTCGCCGCTCTGCAGGTTGCAGCCGTTCACCGTGTGGTGCGCCACGAGCTGCGCGGGCGTCCAGTACGCGGCGCGCGTGGTGTCGGTGCGCGACAGCACGACGGGCGCGATGCCTTCGGCGCGCATGCGTGCGGTCTGCAGCAGCACCTCCAGCGTGATCGAGAACGCGCCGTGCGCGCGGTTTTCCGCCGAGTCCAGGTAGGGCAGCGGCTGCGGGTCGCCCTCGGGCCGCGCGAACGGCGCGCGGAACGGCGCGAGCGCCTCCATGGTCACCACCCAGGGCGAAAGCGTGCTGGCGAAGTTCTTCGACAGGAACGGGCCCAGCGGCTGGTATTCCCAGCCCTGGATGTCGCGTGCGCTCCAGTCGTTGAACAGCGCCACGCCGAACAGGTGCTGCTCGGCCTCGCCCATGGCGATGGGCGCGCCCTGCGCGTTGCCCTGGCCGATGAACCAGCCCAGCTCCAGCTCGTAGTCCAGCCGCTCGCAGGGTGCGAGCACGGGAGCGGCCGCATCGGCCGCCTTGCGCTGGCCCATGGGGCGCTTCACCCGGGCGCCGCTCACGCCGATGGACGAGGCGCGGCCGTGGTAGCCGATGGGCACCCACTTGTAGTTGGGCAGCAGCGGGTTGTCCGGGCGGAACTGCCGGCCCACGTTGGTGGCGTGGTGCACGCTGGTGTAGAAGTCGGTGTAGTCGCCGATGCGGCAGGGCAGCAGCATCTCGGCCTGCGCCTGGGGTATCAGTGCGGAGGCCCAGGCGCTTTGCTGTGCGCTGCCCGCGGCCAGGCCCTGCGAGATGCGTTCGCGCAGCGCCCGGCGCTGCGCGGGCGGCATGGCCATGAGCGCGTTCATGTCGTCGCTGCCGGCGAGTCCGGCGGCGCGCAGGTCGAGGATCTGGTCGCCGATCGCCACGCCGATCCGCGCGCCGCCGTCCGCGGCGCGAAAGCGCCCAAACGGCAGGTTCTGGATCGGGAAGTCGCAGCCAGCCACGTTGGCGGAATCGACCCAGCTGCGCAGGGCGGGATCGTGGGTGGCGTCGGTATGCAAGGTCATGGCTGCGGCGTCAGTCGGCGGTCATGCGGGCGCCCTGGGCCACCTGGCCCAGGCGCTGGTACTCGCGTTGGGTCAGCGCCTCGAACTCGGCCGCCGTGGAACTGCGCGGCGTGAAGCCCGCGGCCAGCAGCTTGTCCTTCACGGCCGGCTCGGCCAGCGCCTCCTGCAGCGCCTTCTCCAGCCGCTGCGCCACGGCCGGCGGCATGCCGGCGGGGCCGTACACGCCGAACCACGGCTCCACCGCATAGCCGGCCAGGCCGGCCTCGGCCAGCGTGGGCACGTCCGGCAGCGCGGGCGAGCGCTGCGAGCCCGCCACGGCCAGCGCCTTGAGCTTGCCCGCCTGGATGTGCGGCAGCGACGCGGGCAGGTTGTCGAACGCCACGGGCACCTGGCCCGCGATCAGGTCGGTGATCAGCGGCGCGCTGCCCTTGTAGGGCACGTGCGTCAGCTCGGTGCCGCTCATCTGCCCGAACAGCACGCCGGCCAGGTGCATGGACGTGCCCGCACCCGCCGTGGAATAGGGCAGGCCGGGGTGCTTGCGCGCATGGGCGATCAGCTCGGCCACGTTCTTCACGGGCAGGGCGGGGCCCACTTCCAGCACGATGGTGGACATGCCCAGCATGCCGATGGCCGTGAAGTCCTTGCGCGGGTCGAACGGCACCTTCTTGTAGATGTGCGGATTCAGCGCGTTGGTGGAGATGGCGCCCATGCCGACGGTGTAGCCGTCGGGCGCGGCCTTGGCCACCGCGTCCATGCCGATGTTGCCGCCCGCGCCGCCGCGGTTGTCGATGAGCACGGGCTGGCCCAGCGTCTGCGCCATGCGCGCGCCCACGGTGCGCGCCACCAGGTCGGTGGTGCCGCCGGCCGCGTAGGGCACGATGAAGCGGATCGGCTTGGAGGGAAAGGCGTCCTGCGCGGCCAGCGGGCCGGCGGCGCCCAGCAGCGCGGCGGTGGCGGCGCACAGCAAGGCGCGGCGGGGCAGGGCGGGGATGAGGGGGCGGTGCATGGAGTCTCCTGTTCGGTGGGGGAGCCGCGTGCGAAACGGGCGGCAGCCGGGGCGATTGTTGCGATCCACGCGCTTCCTACAATCGCTTTTTCCACTGGATGGACAACGGCAACGCATGACGACCCTGGTGCTCGACCGCGCCCTGCGCATCCTCGACCAGCTCTCGCGCTACGACGCGCGGGGCCTGGCGCTGTCGGACATCGCGCGGCAGTCCGGCATTCCGCACCCCACGGTGCACCGCCTGCTGCGCGACATGGTGGCCGCGCGCATGGTCGCGCAGTTGCCCGATGGTAAGGGCTACGTGCTGGGCCGCCTCACCTTCGAGCATGGCCTGGCCGCACGCGCGCGGCACGACGTGGCGCCGCTCTTCGCCACCCACCTGCGCCGCCTGGCCGACGCCACGGGCTACGCGGCCTACCTGTTCGTGCTGAGCGGCCACGAGGCCGTGTGCTACGACCACACCAACATGCAGCGGCTGGACCCGCCGCTCACCGTCACCGTGGGCGGGCGCCGCCCGCTGGGCGTGGGCGCGGCGGGCCTGGCGCTGATGGCGGCGCAGGACGACGCGCTGGTCGAGGCCGCGCTGCAGGCCCATGCCGAGGTGCTAGGCCGCTACGGCGGCCTGGACGTGCCGGCGCTGCGCACGCTGGTCGCGCAGACGCGCGCGCTGGGCTATGCGCGCAGCGGGGGCTGCCTGAACACCAACACCGCCGCCGTGGGGCATGCGGTGCGCGACGCGGGCGGGCGCGCGTTCGCGGCGGTGAGCGTGTCCACCACGCAGGCGCGGCTCACGCAGCGCGAAGCGGCGCGGCTGGCGGCGCTGCTGCGCGCCGAGATCGTGGAGATCGAGCCGCGCGTGCGCTTCCGCTGGAGCGACGGCGAGGCGCTGCGCTGAACCGCGCGTTCAGCGGGCGCCGCCTTGCGCGAGCAGGCTGACCAGTTCAGGCACCAGCGCCTGCGCGCCCCCTTGCTGCACGGCCCGCTCGTACGTTGCCAGCACCCCGTCGGCGATCGCGTGCGCGGCGCCGCCGTCCTCGGCCATGGTGGCGTAGTAGCCCAGGTCCTTCTGCGCGTTGGACATGAAGAAGCGCAGGCCCGAGGGGTCGCGCGCCAGCAGGTAGGGCTTGAGCCGCTCCAGCGCCGCGCCGCCGCCGCCGCCCTGGGCCAGCACCTGCACCAGGACCTGCGGGTCGATGCCGGCGCGCTCGGAGCACGCGGCGGCCTCGGCCAGCAGCGCCACGAAGCCCAGCGACACGTAGTTGTGCAGCAGCTTCATGCGGTGGCCCGCGCCCACGGGGCCGGCGTGGGTGATGTTCTCGGCGAAGCTGGCCAGGATGGGGCGGCATTCGGCGAACAGCGCGGCGTCGCCGCCCACGAGCAGGTTCAGGCGGCCCTCGGCCGCCTCCTTGGGCGTGCGCGTCATGGGCGCGTCCAGGAAGCGCCCGCCCGCGGCGGCCACGGCCTGGGCCATGCGCTCGGTGGAGGTGGGGATGGCCGTGGAGCAGTCGATCACCACGGCGCCGGGGCGCAGGCCCTGGAGCACGCCGCCGTCGCCCAGCAGCACGGCCTCGACCTGGGGCGAGCCCGTCACGCACAGGATGACCACGTCGGCACCGGCGGCGAGCTGCGCGCCGCTGGCGCGCGTGGTGGCGCCCGCGGCCAGCAGTTCATCGAGCGGCTGGTTGCCCGCATGCTCCAGCACCGCCAGGGGGTAGCCGTGGCGCAGCAGGTTGCGCGCGATGCCGTGGCCCATGAGGCCGATGCCGGCCATGCCGATGGAGGGTTTTGCCGTCATGCCAGGGCCTCCTGGGTTGCGGGCCGTGCGGCCACGCGCTGGAAGTGGGCATGCACCTGGGGGAAGCGGGCAATGTCCACGCCGTCGCTCTTGAGCCAGCCCGCCACGGTGAACAGGTAGCCGTCGGCCACGGTGTACTGGCCGCCCATCACCCAGGGGCCTTGTTCCGGGTTCCCGAGGTAGTGCCGCTCGATCACCTCGAAGCACTCGGCCATGTTGGCCGGCACCTTGCGCTGCATGGCGGCCTGGGCCTCGGGCTCGTCGGCCCAGCGGGCCGAGCGCGGGCGGTGGGCGTGGGCCACGTGCACGGTGGAGGCCAGGTAGCTGTGGAACTCCTGCATGCGCGCGAAGCCGAAGGCGTCCGCGGGCGCCAGCCGCGCCTCGGGGAAGCGCTGCGCCACGTAGGCCAGCAGGGCCGGCGTTTCGGTGAGCACGCCGTGCTCCGTGACCAGCGCGGGCACGCGGCCCTTGGGGTTAATGGCGAGGTAGGCGGGGCTGCGCTGCTCGGCCGCGGCGAAGTCGATGCGCACGGCCTCGTGCGGGGCGCCGGCTTCGTGCAGGGCGATGCGCACGGCCTGGGCGCAGGTGCCGGGGGCGTAGTAGAGCGTGAGGGTGGTCATAGGATGGATGCTATCAAAAAGAAGCTTTTTGCGCTTGATGGATAAGCTCTGGAGGCCGATTTCAATACAAACCGCGCGTGCGCGCCATGAGCCGCGTGAGGCCCAGCAGCGCGTCGGTGTGCGGCGTGGGCACGCCGGTGCGCTGGCCCAGCTCGCACACCGCGCCCACCAGGGCGTCGACCTCCAGGGGCTTGTGGGCCTCCACGTCCTGCAGCATCGAGGTCTTGAACGCGCCGATCTGGCGCGTGACCGCGAACCGGTCCTCCGGCTGCTGGTCGATGGGCAGGCCCAGGCGCTCGCCGATGGCCTTGGCCTCCAGCATCACGGCGCAGGCGAAGCCGCGCACCAGGTCGTCGTCCAGGATGCGGTCGGTGGTGGCGCCGGTGAGCGCGCTGATGGGGTTCATGGTCAGGTTGCCCCAGAGTTTGAACCAGATGTCGCGCTGGATCCGGGTGGAGCGCTCGGCCTCGATGCCGCCGCGCGCGAGCAGCGCGGCGAGCCGCTCCAGGCGTTCGCTGCCTTGCCCGCCGGGTTCGCCCACGATGAGCCGGTTGCCCTGGTGCTGTCGCACGTGGCCCGGCGTGATGAGCGAGCAGCTCGCGTGCACCACGCCGCCGATCACCTGGCCCGCGGGAATGGCGCGCGCGATGGCGCCGTCCCCATCCACGCTGGCCAGCGCCTGCCCGCGCGCGGGGCCTTCGCAGCCATCGGTGAACCACCAGGGCACACCGTTCATGGCGGTGAGCACCACCGTGTGCGGGCCGATCAGCGGGGCGATGCGCCGGGCCACGTCGGGCAAGGCGGGGGCCTTCACGGCGATGACCACGAGGTCCTGCGCGCCCAGCGCGGCAGGGTCGTCGCTGGCATGCACGGCCGCCTGGGCTGTGGTGCCGTCGGGACGGGTGAGGCGCAGGCCCTCGGCCTGCAGCGCGGCCAGGGTGGTGCCGCGCGCGACCACGTTCAATTCGCAACCCGCCTGGGCAAAGGCCGCGCCGAGCCAGCCGCCGATGGCGCCGGCGCCGTAGATGCATGCTTTCATGGGGGCATTGTGCCCCGCTATAGTCGTCGCCCCATGGCCAAGGACAAAACCCTCTACACCTGCAGCGAATGCGGCGGCACCAGCCCGCGCTGGCTCGGCAAGTGCCCCTCGTGCGGCGCGTGGAACACCCTGGTCGAGACCGTGGCCGAGAGCGCCGGCAAGAACCGCCTGAGCGCCCCGAAGCACGCGGGCCTGGCGCAGGCCCAGACGGTGATGCCCCTGGCCGCCATCGAGGCCACCGAGGTGGCGCGCACCGCCAGCGGCATCGAGGAGCTGGACCGCGTGCTGGGCGGCGGCGTGGTCGAGGGCGGCGTGGTGCTGATCGGAGGCGACCCCGGCATCGGCAAGTCCACGCTGCTGCTGCAGGCCATGGACGCGCTGCACCGCGTGGGCCTGCCCACGCTCTACGTGACGGGCGAGGAAAGCGGCGCGCAGGTGGCGCTGCGCTCGCGCCGCCTGGGGCTGGAGGGCAGCCAGGTCAACGTGCTGGCCGAGATCCAGCTCGAAAAAATCCTCGCCACCGTCGAGGCCACGCAGCCCGCCGTCTGCGTGATCGACTCCATCCAGACCATCTATTCCGACCAGCTCACCAGCGCGCCCGGCAGCGTGGCCCAGGTGCGCGAGTGCGCGGCGCACCTCACGCGCATGGCCAAGGCCACGGGCATCGCCGTCATCCTCGTGGGCCACGTGACCAAGGAGGGGGCGCTCGCCGGCCCGCGCGTGCTGGAGCACATGGTCGATACGGTGCTCTATTTCGAGGGCGACACGCACAGCCAGTTCCGCCTGGTGCGCGCCATCAAGAACCGCTTCGGCGCCGTCAACGAGATCGGCGTGTTCGCCATGACCGAGCGCGGCCTGCGCGGCGTGTCCAACCCCAGCGCCATTTTCCTGAGCCAGCACAGCGAGCCCGTGCCCGGCAGCTGCGTGCTGGTCACGCTGGAGGGCACGCGGCCCATGCTGGTGGAGATCCAGGCGCTGGTCGACGGCGGCGGCCCCAGCCCGCGGCGCCTGTCGGTGGGCCTGGAGCGGGACCGCCTGGCCATGCTGCTCGCGGTGCTGCACCGCCACGCGGGCGTGGCCTGCGCGGACCAGGACGTGTTCGTCAACGCCGTGGGCGGCGTGCGCATCAGCGAGCCCGCCGCCGACCTGGCGGTGATGCTCGCCATCACGAGCAGCCTGCGCGGCAAGGCGCTGCCCAAGGGCTTCATCGCGTTCGGCGAGGTGGGCCTGGCCGGCGAGGTGCGCCCCGCGCCGCGCGGGCAGGAGCGGCTCAAGGAGGCCGCGAAGCTGGGTTTCACTGTCGCGGTGGTGCCCAAAGCCAATGCGCCCAAGAAGCCCATCGAGGGCCTGGAGATCCACGCCGTGGAGCGCGTGGAAGAGGCGATGGACGTGGTGCGCGGACTGGCCTGACGCGCTGCATCTGATACGCCCGAATCGCCCGCATCTGCTGCTGGCGGACGGGCGGGGCGCACGCGATAGTCGGGGCAAAAGCAAGGCCCCACCATGTCCCATCCAGAGCGCGCAGCCAGGTCGCGCAAAGTCATTCCCATCGCGCCCGCGCCCGAGACGGTGTCGCTCTACGAGGCGCGGCGCAAGATCCACCCCCGCTCCATCCGCGGCGTTTTCGCGCGGTGGCGCTGGCTCATGGTGTGGGCCACGCAGGTCCTGTTCTACGGCCTGCCCTGGCTCGAATGGGGCCAGCGCCAGATGGTGCTGTTCGACCTGGGCGCGCGGCGCTTCTACCTGTTCGGGCTGGTGCTGTACCCGCAGGACTTCATCTACCTCACGGGCCTGCTCGTCATCTCGGCGCTGGTGCTGTTCCTGTTCACCGCCGTGGCGGGGCGCCTGTGGTGCGGCTTCGCCTGCCCGCAGACGGTCTACACCGAGATCTTCCTGTGGATCGAGCACCGCATCGAAGGCGACCGCAGCGCGCGCCTGCGCCTGGATGCGAGTGGCTGGACAGGGGAGAAACTCTGGAAGAAGACGGCCAAGCAGGGCGCGTGGATCGCCGTGTCGCTGTGGACGGGCTTCACCTTCGTGGGCTACTTCGTGCCCATCCGCGCGCTGGGCGGCGAGCTGCTCGCGCTGCAGGGTTCCTGGCAGATTTTCTGGGTGCTGTTCTACGGTCTGGCGACCTACGGCAATGCCGGTTTCCTGCGCGAGCAGGTGTGCCGCTACATGTGCCCCTATGCCCGCTTCCAGAGCGCGATGTTCGACAAGGACACGCTCATCGTCACCTACGACGCGCAGCGCGGCGAGCCGCGCGGTGCGCGCGGCAAGAACGCGGCAGAGCAGGGGCTGGGCGACTGCATCGACTGTACGCTGTGCGTGCAGGTCTGCCCGGCGGGCATCGACATCCGCGACGGCCTGCAGTACGAGTGCATCGGCTGCGGCCTGTGCATCGACGCGTGCAACGGCGTGATGAACAAGGTGGGGCTGCCGCGCGGCCTGATCCGCCTGGCGACGACCCACGGCCTGCAGGGCCGCTGGAGCTCCGCGCGCATGCTGCGCCGCGTGCTGCGCCCGCGCGTGCTGGGTTATGGTGCGGTGCTGCTGGGTCTGAGCGCCGCCATGGTCGCCAGCCTGTCGCTGCGCACGCCGCTCAAGGTGGACGTGGTGCGCGACCGCGCGGCGCTCTCGCGCATCGTGGCCGGCGGCCAGCTGGAGAACATCTACCGCCTGCAGATCATGAATGCCACCGAGGCGGTGCAAACCTACCGCATCGGCGCGCAGGGGATGGAGGGGATCGCGGTGGCGTCGGACACCTACGTCGAGGTGGGCCCGGCCGCATCGCGCTGGGTGGCCGTGCGCCTGCGCATTCCTTATGGGTCGGCAGGCGCGGGATCGCACCCCGTGCGGTTCGAGGTGGAGTCGCTCGGCGCGGCGCGCGCGCGGGTGGTCGAAAAATCTGTCTTTCTGGTGCCGCGATGACGACATGGCTGGATGAGGAACTGGGCGAGGTGGCCGATGCGCTGGACAGCGGGCCGCCCGCATTCGACCTGCTGGGCCGGCTGGCCGCCGAAGGGCTCACGCGCGTGGGCGTGCCCGCGGCGCTGGGCGGCGACGGCGGCGCGCCCTCCGACGTGGCCGCCGCCGTCGCGGCGGTGGCGCGGCATTCCGTGGCGGCGGCCTTCGTGCTCTGGAGCCAGCGCAGCTATGCCGAGCTCGTCGTGCAGAGCGACAACCCGGCGCTGCGCGCGCGGGAGCTGCCTGCGCTGCTGGAGGGCCGCTGGGCCGGCGGCGTGGGCCTGTCGAATGCGATGAAGTTCCTCGGCGGCATCGAGCCGCTGGAGCTGGCGGCGCGGCCCGATGGGGACCGCTGGCGCGTGGACGGCGTGCTGCCCTGGGTGACCAACCTGCGCGCGCAGGGCTTCAGCGTGGCCGCCGCCGTGCAGCCCGTGCCGGGCGGGCCGCTGCCGGTGGTTGCGCTGCGCTCGGACCAGCCGGGCGTGCGGCGCAGCCCCGACCTGCCCCTGATCGGGCTGCGCGGCTGCGACGTGGCCGCCGTGCGGCTGCAGGGCGCGCTGGCCGGCCCCGAGGACCGGCTGCATGCCGACCTGAACGCCTGGCTGCCGCAGGTGCGGCCGCTGTTCCTGGGCGCGCAGTGCGGCATGTCGATCGGCCTGGCGCGCGCCAGCCTGTTCGCCGCGCAAAAGCGCGTCGGCCGCCGCGAGGCGCTGCGCATGCGCCTGGCCGAGGCGGGCATGGGCCTGGAGGTAGACGTGGCGGAGCTGCTGCAGGGCCTGGACGACGGGCGCTTCGGCGCCGACCCGGCCGCGCTGTTCCGTCTGCGGCTGGCGCTAGCCCTGCACGTGCAGGAAGCGCTGGCGCAGGAGCTGCAGGCCTGGGGCGGCCAGGCCTATCTGGAGGGACAGGCGCCAGGGTTCGCACGGCGCTGGCGCGAGGCGGCCTTCATCCCCATCATCACGCCGAGCGTGGCGCAGCTGGAGATGCAGCTATTGAAAAAATAGCTGCTTGCGCTTGTCGTTTGCCGCTTTAAATATGAAATGGCATTGGAATGACCGATAGTAAAGCGCAGCCAGCTATTCTTTTGGAAGCAACGCTGCGTGCGCCAGCCGTCCCAGCGTGGCCAGTGCCGCTTCGCTGCGCGCGTTCCATTCGTGGCCGTAGTTCAGCCGCAGGCAGTGGGCGAAGCTGCGCGACGCCGAGAAGATCGGCCCCGGCGCGGTGCTGATGCCCTGCGCCAGCGCCTGCCGGTGCAGCCGCAGCGCGTCCACGCCCTCGGGCAGCTCCACCCACAGGAAATAGCCGCCCGCGGGCCGCGTGGCGCGCGTGCCGGGCGGGAAGTGCGCGCCCACGGCCTCGGCGAAGGCCGCCTGCCGTGACGCCAGGGTGTGGCGCAGCTTGCGCAGGTGCTTGTCGTAGCCGCCGCGCCGCAGGTAGTCGGCCAGCGCCATCTGCGCCGGCGCGCAGGTGCCCAGCGTGGTGGTGAGCTTCTGGCGCGCCACGGCCTGCGCGAAGCGGCCCGGCGCCGCCCAGCCCAGCCGGTAGCCGGGTGCGAGGCACTTGGAGAACGAGCCGCAGTGCAGCACCAGCCCCTCGCCGTCGAACGCCTTGGCGGGCAGGGGGCGCCGGTCGCCGAAGTACAGCTCGGCGTACACGTCGTCCTCGATCAGCGGCACACCGTGGCGCGCGAGCAGCGCCACCAGGGCCTGTTTCTTCGCCTCGGGCATCAGGCTGCCCAGCGGGTTCTGGAAGGTGGTCATGAGCCAGCAGGCCTTGGGGCCGTGGCGCGCGATGGCGTGCTCCAGCGCCGCCAGGTCGATGCCCTCGCCCGGGTGCGTGGGCACCTCGATGGCCTGCAGGCCCATGCGCTCCAGCGTCTGCAGGGCAGCGTAGAACGTGGGCGACTCGATCACCACGGCGTCGCCCGGCCGGGCGATGGCCGCCAGGCACAGGTTCAGCGCCTCCAGCGCGCCGTTGGTGACCACGATCTCGTCGGTGTGCACCTGCATGCCGTCGGCCAGGTAGCGCAGCGCGATCTGGCGGCGCAGCGCGGGATTGCCGGGCGAGAGGTCGTCCACCGTGCTCCATGGGTCCAGCGCCTGGGCGCTCGCGGCCATGGCCTGGCCCAGGCGCGCCAGCGGGAACAGCAGCGGGCTGGGGAAGGCCGAGCCGAAGGGCACCACGCCGCGCGCGGTGCCGGCCTGCAGCACCTCGAACACCAGCGCGCTCACGTCCACGGCGATCGAGGCGTCGCCCGGCTGCGACGCGCCGGTGGGCTCGGGCGGGCGCCGGGCCGCGCCCTCGCTCACGTAGTAGCCCGAGCGCTCGCGCGCACGCACCAGGCCGCGCGCCTCCAGCAGGTAGTAGGCCTGGAACACGGTGGAGGCGCTCACGCCGCGGCTCTCGCAGGTGTGGCGCACCGAGGGCAGGCGGTCGCCCGGGCGCAGCACGCCGGCGCGGATGGAGGCTTCGATGTCCGAGGCGAGGGCGGCGTAGCGTGTCATGGCGCAAGCATTGTCCCCTGCGGGGTACGGTACTTCCACATCGCGGGGCGGCGCGCTTCGGGGGACAATCCGCGCCCATGAACTGGCGCAAGATCCTCATTCCCATCGGCATCGTTTTCCTCGTCTTCGCGGCCTGGCGGGCCTACGGCCCGCAAGGCATCCTCACCGTGAGCGGCGGCCTCGTCATGTGGGCGCTGCTGCATTTCACACGCCTCATGAACGTGATGCAGAAGGCGCGCAACAGCCCGATCGGCTACGTGGGCAGCGCCGTGATGCTCAACGCCAAGCTCAAGCCCGGCGTGAACCTCATGCACGTGATCGCCATGACGCGCTCCCTGGGCGAGCAGCTGTCCGCCGAGGGCCAGGACCCCGAGCGCTACCGCTGGACGGACGGCACGCAGTCGCACGTCACCTGCGAGTTCGTGGGCGGGCGCCTGGCGCGCTGGGAGCTGGTGCGCCCCGCGCCGCAGGAGCCGCAAGCGGGGGTGCCGGCCGCCGAATCGTAAAATCGCCGGTTTATCCGAGTTTTCCTCCAAAGGACACCCCCATGAGCCCCGTTGTTCCCTCGATGGCCGACCGTGACGGCACGATCTGGATGGACGGCCAGATGGTGGACTGGCGCGACGCCAAGATCCACGTGCTGACCCACACGCTGCACTACGGCTGCGGCGCCTTCGAAGGCGTGCGCGCCTACAACACGGTGAACGGCACGGCCATCTTCCGCCTGCAGGAGCACACCGACCGCCTGTTCAACAGCGCCAAGATCCTGCGCATGGCCATCCCCTTCACCAAGGACGAGGTCAACGAGGCCCAGAAGGCCGTGGTGCGCGCCAACAACCTGGAATCGTGCTACCTGCGCCCGCTGACCTGGATCGGCTCGCAGAAGCTGGGCGTGTCTCCCAAGGGCAACCAGATCCACCTGATGGTAGCCGCCTGGGCCTGGGGCGCCTACCTGGGCGAGGAGGGCATGCAGCGCGGCATCCGCGTGAAGACCAGCAGCTACACGCGCCACCACGTCAACATCACGATGACGCAGGCCAAGGCGGTGAGCAACTACAGCAACTCCATCCTCGCCAACATGGAAGCGCTCGACGACGGCTACGACGAGGCCCTGCTGCTCGACGCCGCCGGCTTCGTGAGCGAGGGCGCGGGCGAGAACGTGTTCGTGGTGAAGGACGGCGTGGTCTACACGCCCGACCTGTCGGCCGGCGCGCTCAACGGCATCACGCGCAACACCGTGCTGCACATCTGCAAGGACCTCGGCATCGAACTCGTGCAAAAGCGCATCACGCGCGACGAGATCTACATCGCCGACGAGGCCTTCTTCAGCGGCACCGCCGCCGAGATCACGCCCATCCGCGAACTCGACCGCGTCGCCATCGGCGCGGGCAGCCGCGGCCCCGTCACCGAGAAGATCCAGAACGCGTTCTTCGACATCGTGAACGGCCGCAATCCCAAGTACGCCCACTGGCTCACCAAGGTCTGATGCATATGTCGCAAGCCGTCGTCGAACTGCTGGCCAAGGACCTCAACGCGCAGGGTGGTGTGTACTGCCCCAGCCCCAAGGCCGACATGAAGCTCTGGAACAGCCACCCCAAGGTGTACCTGGACGTGGCCCACACGGGCGAGGCCAAGTGCCCCTATTGCGGCACCGTGTACCGGCTCAAGGCGGGCGAAGTCGTCCGCGCAGGCCACTGATACGGGCTTGCCGTCACCTTCCCGCGCAGGCGCGTTGCCAGAGGCTGCCCGCCGCGGGGCCCCCATGCAGCTCGAAGAGTTCCGCGAAGTGCCGCCGCTCGCCGCCGCGCAGCTTGATGAGCGGCGCGGTGGGCTCCTGCGCGGCCGCCAGGCACAGGCGTGGGTAGAGCCAGTACCACTTCCAGCCCACGGCCTTCTGGTGGAAGAAGGCCGTGTCCTCGGCCTTGAAGAGGGCCAGCCGGAAGCCGTTGTCCCGGCGCAGCGCCTGCTGCGCCGCCACGTGGATCAGCAGGTACTGCGGATCGGCGATGCCCTGCAGCACCTGGGCCCCCTGGGGCGACGCCTGCAGGGCCTGCAGGTAGGTCGCGCTGCCCTGCTCGACCAGTGCGTGGTGGAACTCCTGCTGCCAGGCGCTGACGAAGGGCGTGTGCGCGGGCGCGCCGAAGATCCAGCTCTCCACCACCGGGTAGCGCGCGTCGTGCGTGAAGCCTTCCAGGAAGAAGCCCACGAACTCCGCGCCCTGCGCGCGCCGCGCGGTGTCCATCCAGTCCAGCGGCTGGGTGAGCAGCGTGGTCGCGTCCAGCCAGTAGCCGCCATGGTGGCGCACCAGGTACAGGCGCAGCCAGTCGGACTGCTTGGTGGGGTGCAGCTGCGCGAAGCCCTCGGGCAGGTGCTCCGGCGGCACGTGCGGGCCGAGGTCGGCGCCGTTCAGCACGTGGATCTCGTAGTCCGGGCATTGCGTGCGCCAGTTGGCGATGCACTGCGCCACCACCGCGTCGGGGGTCTGCGTGTTCCAGTAGCTCCAGATGCGGCGGGGAATGGCGCCCTGCCGGGCGGGCGGCTGCGTCGCGGCCTGCGGCCCCACGAAGGCCGTCGTCAGGGGCTGTCCCGGATAGGCCCGCGCGCTGCGGGGCTGCACGGCGGTCAGCAGCCGGTAGGCGGCGCGCAGGATGGGGGCGGGAATGCGTGAGGACATGGCAATAACAACAACGGCGGGCGTACTGCGCGTTCGCGCGACGGCCGGTATTCTGTCACCGGCGCACACGATTCCATGATGTTTGACTCTCTTGTCGGCCCTGCGCCCTGGCCCCGCCGGGTGGCGACCGCGGCGCTGTTCCTGGTGCCCGCGCTGGCCCTGGTGGTGCAGTCGGGCTACTCCTTCGGCGCGGCGCTGTTGCTGATCGGCGCCCTGTGTTCCATACACCGCTGGCCGCGTGGCACCCACAACCCCTGGACCTGGGCGCTGGCCGTGGTCCTGCTGGGCATGGGCGTGCTCTGGTACGTGCTGGCCGACCCGCAGGAGGCCTGGGGGCGGTGGGACCGGCCGGCCAAGTTCTTCCTCGGCACTGCCTGCCTGCTGTTCGTGAGCCGCGCCGCGCCCCGGCCCCGGGCGCAGTTCTGGGGCTTGCTCGCGGGCTGCCTGGGCGCGGGCGCCGTGGCGCTGTGGCAGGTGCACGTGGAAGGCGCGCCGCGCGCGTCGGGCTTCCCGTCGCGGCACACCAACGCCATCCAGTGGGGCAACATCGCGCTGCTCATGGGCACCATGCTCGCCATGCAGACGATCGCGCTGCGCCGGCAACTGGGTCGGGGCCGTGTGCTGGCTGCAGCCCTGGCCGTGCTGATGGCGCTCAACGCCTCGGTGCTCTCGCAGTCGCGCGGCGGGTGGCTGGCGCTGGCCATGGCCCTGCCCGTGGGGCTGTACCTGCTGTGGCGCTTCCACCGGCGCGACCTGTGGCGCGTGCTGGGCGGCCTGGCGGCGGTGCTGGCGGTGCTGGCGGCTGCGAACCATGACCTGCTCGACCAGCGCTGGGCGCTCATGGAAAAGGAGGTCCAGATCTACAGCAGCAGCCGCGAGGCCGACAACTCCGTGGGCCAGCGCCTGGAGCACTGGCGCTTCGCCTGGGAGGCCGGGCTGGAGCGTCCGCTGCTCGGCTGGGGCATGCGGGGCTACCTCGACGAAAAGGCCCGGCGCGTGGCGGCGGGGCAGTACGAGCCCTCCATCCTGGAATACATCTACACGCACAACGAGCCGCTGGACATGTTCGTCAAGGCGGGCCTCGTGGGCGTGCTCTGGCTGCTGCTGCTGTATGCCGTGCCGCTGGCCATGTTCTGGCCCACGCGCGCGCGCATGGCGGCCTATGCGCGGCAGCCCGAGGGTGTGCAGGCGCAGATGCTGGCGCTGCGCCTGGGCGGCGTGTGCATTCCGGTGCTGTACGCGGGCTTCGGCATGACGCAGGTGTTCTTCGCCCACAACAGCGGCATCATGTTCTACCTGTTCATGACCATGCTCACCTGGGCCGCGCTGCGCGGCATGGATGCCGAGCACGCCGACCATGGCCCTTCTTCCCGCTCTCCCCGCTGACCGCCGCCCGCGCGTACTGCACTTCGTGACCGGCGGCTTCTCCGGCGCCACGCAGGTCGCCGTGGACCTGGTGCGCGCGCACGCCGCATCGGGCCGCTGCGACGCGCTGCTGGCGCTGCGCCGCAAGCGCCATACGCCGCCGGAGCGCGTGCAGGCCCTGCGCGACGAGGGCCTGGCCGTGGAGCTGGTGCCCGGCTGGGCGCACGCGGCCACCGTCTGGCAGCTGGCCGCGCTGTGCCGTCGCTGGCGGCCCGACGTGCTGGTGGCCCACGGCTTCAGCGAGCACCTGTGGGGCCGCTACGCGGGCCTGATCGCTGGCGTGCCGCGCCTGGTGCACGTGGAGCACAACTCGCGCGAACGCTACAGCGCGTGGCGGCTGCGCCAGGCGCTGTGGCTGGCCGAACGCACCGAGGCCATCGTCGGCGTCTCCGAGGGAGTGCGCCAGAGCCTGCTGGCGCGCGGCTTTCCGCCCGAGAAAACCATCGCCATCCCCAACGGCATCCACCTCGCGCCCTACGAGCGCGCCGACGCGATGGCCTGGGCAGACCGCGTGCCTGGCATCGTCATGGCCGCGCGCTTCGCGCGCCAGAAGGACCACGCCACGCTGCTGCGCGCCGTGGCCTTGCTGCGCGATCGCGGCCTGGCGCCGCCCGTGAAGCTCGCAGGCGGCGGCAAGGCGAGTGCGCAGCGCGCGGCGCGCAAGCTCTGCGCCGAGTTGGGGCTGGACGGGCAGGTGGAATTCCTCGGCCACTGCGGCGACGTGCCCGGCCTGCTCATGCGCCACCGCATCTGCGTGCTCGCCACCCACTTCGAGGGCATGCCGCTCTCGCTCATCGAAGGCATGGCTGCGGGCTGCGCCGTGGCGGGCAGCCGCGTGGTGGGCGTTCAGGAGGTCATCGCCGACGGCCGCAACGGCCTGCTGGCGGCCCACGCCGACCCGGCCGCGCTGGCCGATGCGCTGCAGCGCCTGCTTACGCAGCACGAGGATGCCGAGCGCATGGCCCGCGCCGCGCGCGCCGACGCGCTGCGGCTCTACGGCATGGCCACCATGACGGCACGCTACGAAGACCTGCTGCTGCGCGGCCTGGAGGCGCCGCGATGACCGCGCCCTGGCTCAGCGTCCTCGTGCCCGTCTACAACGTGCAGGACTATCTGGAGGAGTGCCTGGCCTCGGTCATCGAACAAGCAGGCGAGGGCGTCGAGATCCTCGTGCTCGACGATGCCTCCACCGACGGCTCGCGCGCGCTCATGGATCGGCTCGCCGCGCGCTGGCCCGGACGCCTGCGCCTGCACCACCACGCGGCCAACCAGGGCCTGAGCGCGGCGCGCAACACGCTGATCGACGCCGCGCGCGGCGACTACCTCTGGTTTCTCGATTCCGACGACAAGCTGCTGCCCGGCGCCCTGGCGGGCCTGCAGGCCATCGTGCGCGAGCACGTGCCCGATGCGGTGCTGTGCGACTTCGCGGTCTGGCGCGAGAGGCCCCGTTGGAAGCACCGGCTGCGCGGCGAATCGCACCGCGCCACCTTCGCCGGCGCGGCGGGCGGCCCGTCCACCGACCGCGCGGCGCTGCTCGCCGGGCTGCTCATGACGGGGCAGCTGCACGCCTGGTCCAAGGTCACGCGGCGCGCGCTGTGGGGCGCGGACCTGCGCTTTCCGCCGGGCCGCTACTTCGAAGACATGGCCACCATGCCGCTGGCGCTGCTGCGCGCGCGCAGCCACTGCTACGCGCCGGTGCCCTGGGTGGCCTACCGCCAGCGCGGCAGCAGCATCCTGTCCACCATGACGCTGCCCAAGGCGCTGGACCAGTCGCGCGCGCTGACCGCCTTCGCCCAGGCGCTGGCGGCCGCCGAGGCGGCAGGGCGGCTGCCCGCCAGCCCTGGTCTGCATTTCGCATTGGCGCACCAGAGTGCGCGCTGCCTCGTGGGCGCCATGCGCTTCGTGCAGAACGCCGCGCTGCCCGAGGCCGAGCGCCGCGCCGCCGCCGAACAGGTGCGCGCCGACTTCGCCGCCCACTCTCCGCTGGGCGTGCACGCGCTGGCGCGCGCCTACGCACGGCGCGGCTGGTGGCTGCGCGCGGCCAAACTCCTGCGCGCCCACGGCGTGGCGGCCGCATGACCGCCACACGCCTGTCCTTCAAGAGCCGCAGCGAGCTGTGGCTGGCCCGCTGGCTGCGGCGCTGGTACGGCCTGTGTCCGCGCTGGCTGGAGGCCGCGCCCGCGCCCGCGCCCGCCTTCACGCCGTACGGCAGCGGCGCGCCCCTGGCCCGGGCCATCCCACCCATCGTCTGGGCCTACTGGCAGGGCGGCACGCCGCCGCTGGCCGTGCAGCGCTGCATCGACGGCTGGCGGCGCCTGCACCCGCATTTCGACATCCGCGTGCTCGACGACCGCAGCGTGCTCCAGCACCTGCCGGCCCTGCCCGCCGCGCTGCAGGATGCCTCGCCTGCCAAGCGGGCCGACTGGATCCGCCTGGAGCTGCTGCTGCGCCACGGCGGCATCTGGCTCGACGCCAGCACCATCCTCACCCAGCCGCTGGACTGGGTGCTGGCCGAGCAGGCGCGCACCGGCGCCGACTTCGTGGGCTACTACCTGGCGCTGTACACCAGCGTCCCCGAGCGCCCGGTGGTCGAGAACTGGTTCATGGCCGCGCCGCCCGCCAGCCCCTTCATCGCGGCGCTGCAGCGCGAGTTCACCGGCGAGGTCATCGCCCGCAGCGGCGAGGAATACATCGCCCACCTGCAGGCCCAGGGCCTCTACGAGCAGGCGCTGCAGCGCATCGACGCGCCCGCCTACCTCACCATGCACCTGGCCCTGCAGGCCGTGCTGCTGCGCGGCGGCGCCTACCGCCTCAGCCTGGCCCGGGCCGAGGACGGCCCCTACCTCTACCACGCGCTGGGCGGCTGGCGCCGCGCCCCGCTCAAGCTGCGCCTGCTGTTTTCGCGTATCCGCGGCCCGCTGCCGCCGCTCGTCAAGCTGCGCGCGCCCGACCGGCGGCGCCTCAGCGACTACCTGGCGCGCGGCCTGTACCTGCCGGACAGCGTGGCCGGCCGGTGGCTGGATCGCTCCTGATTCAGTAGCTGCTTGCGCTTTCTGGATAAGCGCTGGGGGCCAAAAACACCCTTATTCCTGAGCGCATGCCGTGGCGGCGCGCCATTCCTGTGCCAGCAGCGCCACCAGTTCGCCCGCAGGCATCACGCGCGCTGCGCCCACGCCCTGGCCGGCCCAGAGCGACAGGTAGTCCGCCCGGCCCTGCGCGCCGGCCGCGCGGCGCAGCGCGCCGGTGAGCGCGTTCTGGATGGGGTAGGGCGGGATGGCGGCCTCGTCGGGGGCCAGCCGCTCCATCATCGTGTTGACGATGCCGCGCGCCGGCCGGCCCGAATAGGCCCGCGTGATGCGCGTGTCGGTGCCCTGGGCGCGGGCCATGGCCGCACGCTGCGCGGGGGTGATGCCCGACTCGGGGCAGGCCAGGAAGGCCGTGCCCATCTGCACCGCCTGCGCGCCCAGCGCCTGGGCGGCGGCGATGCCGCGCCCGTCCATGATGCCGCCCGCGGCGATCACGGGAATGCGCAGCGCGTCCACGCACTGCGGGATCAGCGCCATGGTGCCAACCAGGCTCGCGTCGAAATCCCCGAGGAACGTTCCGCGATGGCCGCCCGCCTCCATGCCCGATGCACATACCGCATCCGCGCCCACCTCCTGCCAGGCCAGCGCCTCGGCCAGCGTGGTGGCGGTGCCGATGACCATGCAGCCCGCGCCGTGCAGCCGCTCGACCTGCGCGCCGTCGAGGATGCCGAAGGTGAAGCTCGCCACGGCCGGGCGCGCGGCGATGAGCGCCTCGAGCTGCGCCGCGAAGTCTTCGCACCAGCGCGCGGGCGCCTCGGGCGTCAGGCCGAACTCGGCATAGAGCGGGGCGAGGCGTGCCATCGCGGCCTGCACGGTGGCGGCGTCGGGCGCGGGCGTGTCCAGCACGAACAGGTTCATGCCGAAGGGCCTGTCCGTCGCGGCGCGCACGGCGGCGGCGGCCTGGGCCATGGCTTCGGGCGAGCGCATGCCGCAGCCCAGCATGCCCAGCCCACCGGCCTGGGACACGGCGGCGGCCAGCGGCGGGGTGTCGGAGCCCGTCATCGGGCCCTGGACGATGGGCAGGGGGATTCCCAGGCGTTGCAGCAGCGGGGTCATGGTGTGTCGTCTCCGTTGGAAAGAAGGGTGTCCTGCAGCGCCGCGAACGCCGGCGTGGCGTAGCCCGCGCGGTGCACGAGCACCGTGTCGCAGGTGCCCAGCGGCACCCATTGCAGCGCGGGTGGCGTGCGCAGCAGCTCCAGCACCGACTGCGGCACCACGCCCGCGCAGCGGCCGGCGGCCACGCAGGCCAGGATGGCGGGGTAGGAGGCCAGCTCCAGCACCCGCGGCGGCTCGCCGCCGGCCTGGCGCATCCAGTCCTCGCCCATGCGGCGGTAGGTGCAGCCGTGGGCGAAGGCGGCGAACTGGTCCAGGCGCAGGTCCGCAGGGCGGGCAACGGGCGGGTGGCTCGCCGGCAGGGCCAGCAGCAGGGTTTCGGTGAACACGGGAGTGCGCTCCACGGGCGCGTCCGGCTCCAGCCCCGGGGGCGGCCAGGCGACCAGGGCGCAGTCGAGCTGGTGGGCCAGCACCTGCTCGACCAGTTGGCGCGAGGGCGCGGTGCGCAGCTCCAGCACCAGCTGCGGCCACTGCGCATGCAGCCGCGCCAGCGGCCCGGGCAGGCGTGCGGCGGCGGTGCTTTCCATGGCGCCCAGGCGCAGCAGGCCCGTGGGCTGGCCGGGGCGCACGGCCTGGCGCGCTTCCTCGGCCAGGGCCAGCAGCCGGTCGGCATAGCCGCGCAGGATCTCGCCCGCGGGCGTGGGCTGCATGCGCTTGCCCTCGCGCAGGAAGAGCGGCACGCCCAGCTGTTCCTCGAGCTGCTGCACGCGCGTGGTCACGTTGGACTGGGCGCGCCCGAGCCGCTCGGCGGCGCGCGTCACGCTGCCTTCCGCTGCCACGGTGTGGAAGATTTCCAGCGCCACCAGGTCCATTTCATTCTGTTTGTGAGATGATTAATAAAGAAATTATCTCAAAACAGGATTGAAATGCAAGCCGATCCCGCCTGGACCGCGCAGCCGCGCGCCATCGCCTTCGCGGGCATGCTGGCGCTGGCCGTCGCCATGGGCGTGGGGCGCTTCGCATTCACGCCGCTGCTGCCCATGATGCTGGCGGACGGCGTGGTCACGCTGGCCGAGGGCAACTGGCTCGCCATGACCAACTACGTGGGCTACCTGGCCGGCGCGCTGGCCTGCATGGCGCTGCCGTGGGTGGCGCCCCGGCTCTACGAGCGCTGGCACCCGGCGGTGCTGGCGCGCGCGGGGCTGGTGGCGACGGTGCTGCTCACGCTGGCGATGGCGCTGCCGCTGCAGGGCGGCTGGCCGCTGCTGCGGTTCGCGGCGGGGGCGGCCAGCGCCGTGGTGCTGCTCAACGTGGCCGCGTGGTGCATGGTGCGCCTGGCGGCGCTGGGCCGGCCCGCGCTGGGCGGCCTGATCTTCTGCGGGCCTGGCCTGGGCATCGGGCTCACGGGCCTGGCGGCGGGCGCCATGGTGGCCGGCGGGTGGCGCGCGGCCGCGGGCTGGGTGGCGTTCGCGCTGCTGTCGGTGCTGCTGTGCGCGCTGGTCTGGCCCGTGGTGCAGGGGCGCGCGGCGCCGGGCGGCGGGGCGGCGCGCACCGCCCCGGCCGCGGTGCAGGGCGGCACGCCCGCCGCGCGCGCCGTGCATGCGCTGGCCTACGGGCTGGCGGGGCTGGGCTACATCGTCACGGCCACGTTCCTGCCGGTGATCGCGCGCGCGGCACTGCCGCAGGGCTCGCCCTGGCCCGACCTGTTCTGGCCGCTGTTCGGCGTGGGCGCGGTGGCGGGCACGGTGCTGGGCACGCGCGCGCCGGCGCGCTGGGACCGGCGCTGGCTGCTCGCGGCCTGCTACGCGCTGCAGGCGCTGGGCATCGCCCTGGGGTTGGCGTGGCCCACGCCCGCGGGCTTCGCGCTGGGCAGCGCGCTGCTGGGCCTGCCGTTCACGGCCATCACCTTCTTCGGCCTCCAGGAGGCGCGCCGCCTGTGGCCGCAGTCTGCCGACAGCTTCGCCAGCCTGGTGACGGCGCTCTATGCCCTGGGGCAGATCGCGGGGCCGCCCCTGGTGGCGTGGCTGCTCGTGCAGGGGGATGAGGCGCAGGGCTTCGCGCGCGCGCTGGCACTGGCGGCGCTGGCGCTGGCTGCGGGGGCGGCGATGTATGCGGCGTCGGCGCTGCGCTGGAAAAAGAGTTAAGCCCAATCGGCCTCCAGCGCTTGGCCATCAAGCGCCGGGAGCTCTCATTTCTGAAGCGGCAGAGCCAGCACGAAGCAGGCGCCGGGCGCGCCGTCCGGCCGTGCCTCGCAGTGCACGCTGCCGCCATGGCGCTGTGCGATGGAGCGCACCAGCGCCAGCCCCAGGCCCACGCCGCCCGCGCGTTCGCTGGCGCCGGGCAGGCGGTAGAAGGGCTCGAAGATGCGCTCGCGCTGCTCGGGCGGCACGCCGGGGCCGTGGTCGCACACGCGCAGCACGGCGTCGGCGCCTTCGCGGTCGATGTGCAGGGTGATTTCTCCCTGGCTGTAGCGGCGCGCGTTCTCCAGCAGGTTGCGCACGGCGCGGCGCAGCAGCTTGGAGACGCCGGGCACCTCGACCCCCCTCGGAGGTGACGGCGGTCTGCAGCTCGGCATCGACGCGTACGCATTCCTCCACGGCCAGGCCCACCAGGTCCACGGGTTCGATGGTGCCCACGTCGGCGGCGCCGGCGTCCAGGCGGCTGGCGAGCAGGATCTCGTCGACGAGCTGGTCCAGCTCGGCGATGTTGCGCTCGATCTCTGCGCGGAACGCGGGCGAGGGCGCGCCGTTGCCCATCAGCTCCAGCCCCATGCGGATGCGCGTGAGGGGCGAGCGCAGTTCATGCGAGGCGTTGGCCAGCAGCGACTTGTGCGACTGCACCAGCGTCTCGATGCGCTCGGCGGCGGCGTTGAACTGGCGCGCCAGGGCCGCCACCTCGTCGTGGCCCTGCTCGGCCACGCGCACGGACAGGTCGCCCTCGCCGAAGCGCTGCACGCTGCTCTGCAGCGTTTCCAGCCGCTGCAGCAGGCGGCGGATGATGGGGAACACGCCCACCGTGACCGCGATGCCCACGAGGCCCAGGATCCACAGGAAGCCGAAGGGCGGGCGGAACCACGCGGCCGGCCCGCGCTCGTCGGGGCGCACGTGCGGGGTGCGCGGCGACATGCGCATCTCGTAGACCTTGCCGTCGCTGGATTGGATGCGGTAGTGGATGCCCTCGCTCGGGTCCAGCCGCTGGCGCTCGCCCACGCCGTCCACCAGCGTGCGGCCCTGCGGGTCGGTGAGCACGATCTCGCGCGTGGGCGGCTGCTGCTGGGTCTGGTCGGCCGCCCAGCGCCAGGCGAAACCGACGGCGAACGCGAACACCAGCACGCCGCCGACCACCGCGAGCCAGATGCGCAGGTACAGGCGCCGGGAGAAGGGGCTGACCAGGGACATCAGTCTTGCTGCTTGGCGAACACGTAGCCCACGCCGCGCACGGTGAGGATGCGGCGCGGGTTCTTCGGGTCGGCCTCGATGGCCGCGCGGATGCGGCCCATGTGCACGTCGATGGAGCGGTCGAACGCCTCCAGCTCGCGGCCGCGCACGGCCTCCATGATCTGGTCGCGCGTGAGCACGCGGCCCGCGCGCTCGGCCATGGCGGCCAGCAGGTCGAACTGGTAGGAGGTGAGGTCCACCGCCTGGCCTGCCACGCTCACGGTGCGTGCGTCGCGGTCGATCTCCAGGCTGCCGAAGCGCAGCACGTTGGCCGTGGGCTGGGCGCCGGCCTCGCGCCGGCGCAGGATGGCACGGATGCGCGCGAGCAGCTCGCGCGGCTCGAAGGGCTTGGGCAGGTAGTCGTCGGCGCCGATCTCCAGGCCGATCACGCGGTCCATGGGGTCGCCCTTGGCGGTGAGCATCAGCACCGGCACCTTGGCGGCGGCGCCGGGCAGCGCGCGGATGCGGCGGCACACCTCCAGCCCGTCGGTGTCGGGCAGCATCAGGTCGAGGATCACCAGGTCGGGCAGCTGGCCGCCTTCGGGGTTCTGCAGGCGCGCCAGGCCGCTCGCGCCGTCGGCCATGTGCGTCACGTGCAGGCCGGACTGGCCCAGGTATTCGCCCACCATCTGCGCGAGGCGGTGGTCGTCTTCGATCATCAGGAGTTGCGCGCTCATGGGGGAATCCTGCGGGTTGGGTATCTCGGTACGTTGAAGTGTCTGTAAAGTTTTGGTAAACCGCTTCTGAATTAATAGCTGCTTGCGCTTGCCTGTCAAGCGCCAGGTGCCGATTTGACCCTTGAAGCCAGTGCCACCAGCACCAGCACCGGCAGCCCCAGCAGCGCCGTGCCGGTGAAGAACGCTGCGTAGCCGTGCGCATCGACGAACTGCCCGGAGAAGCCCGCGAGCCATTTGGGCAGCAGCAGCATCATCGAGCTGAACAGCGCGTACTGCGTGGCCGAGTACTGCACGTTCGTCAGGCTCGACAGGTAGGCGATGAATGCCGCCGAGGCGATGCCGCCCGCCAGGTTGTCGGCGCTGACCACCAGCACCAGCCCCGTCACGTCGTGCCCGCGCTGGCCTAGCCAGGCGAACAGCAGGTTGCTCAGGGCCGAGAGCACCGCGCCCAACATCAGCACGCGCATCACGCCCAGGCGCATCGAGAGCACGCCGCCCACGAAGGCGCCGGCCAGCGTCATCACCACGCCGAAGACCTTGGTCACGGCGGCCACCTCGTCCTTGGTGTAGCCCATGTCCACGTAGAACGGGTTGGCCATGATGCCCATGACCACGTCGCTGATGCGGTAGACGGCGATCAGCCCCAGGATCAGCGCCGCGTGCCAGCGGTGGCGGCGGATGAAGTCGGCGAACGGCTCCACCAGCGCGCCGCGCAGCCACTCGCCCAGGCCGCGCGTGGGCGGCAGCGGGCGGGGCGCGGGTTCGCGCGAGAGCAGCACGGTGAGAATGCCCGCGAGCATCGACGCGGCCATGGCCAGGTAGGCCGCGCGCCAGGCGCCGCTCTGGTAGCCCTCCACTCCCGGCACCTCGGCGCGCGCGGCCACCCAGAGCACGCCCGCGCCGGCCCAGATCATCGCCAGGCGGTAGCCCGTCTGGTAGGTGGCGGCCAGCGCGGCCTGGCGGTCGGCGTCGGCCGATTCGATGCGGAAAGCGTCCAGCGCGATGTCCTGCGTGGCCGAGCCGAAGGCCACCAGCAGCGCGCACCACACCAGGGTGCCCAACTGCGCGCGCGGGTCGATCAGCGCCATGCCGACCAGCCCGCCCATCACCACCGCCTGCGCCAGCAGCAGCCAGCCGCGCCGCCGCCCGAGCGCGCGCGTGAGCAGCGGCAGCGGCATGCGGTCCACCAGCGGCGCCCAGACCCACTTGAAGGCATACGCCAGGCCCACCCAGCTCAGGTAGCCGATGGTGGTGCGGTCGATGCCCGCCTCGCGCAGGCGAAACGAGAGCGTGCCCAGCACCAGCAGCAGCGGCAGGCCGGCGGAAAAGCCCAGCGCCAGCATGCGCAGGCTGGCGGGCTCCAGGTAGACGAGCCAGGCCTCGCGCCAGGAGCGGCGCGCGGGGAGGGGAGAGGAATCGGGCATGGGCGGGGATTATCCGCAGCTACCATCACGCCCATGCCACGCGCCGCGCTCGCCCACCCCGTCGCCTCGGTGCGCCGCTATGCCGGCGAGCACCAGTCGCACGCGCACGTGCACGCCCAGGTCCTCTACGCGCTCGAGGGCCGCATGGAGCTGGAGGTGGCGGGCCGCGCCGCGTTCGTGGACACGGCCTGCGGGCTGGTGGTGCCCGCGGGCACGGCGCACGGCTTCCTGGCGCGGCCGGGCACGCGCATCTTCGTGATCGACGCGCCGCCCCAGGCGGCGATCGACCGCGTGCGCCGCTTCGCCGTGCCGCCCGGCGCGCGCCACGCCTGCGATCCGGCCGCGCATCTGGCGCTGCTGCTGCAGGCGCCGCGCGTGCTGGCGCGCCGCGGGCTGGACCTGGCCGCGCTGCAGGCCGCCGTGGACGTCGCGCTGCACGAGGACTGGCCCACCGCGCGCATGGCCCGGCTGTTCCACCTGAGCGCGCCGCGCTTCCACGCCCGCCTGGCGGAGCTGACCGGCGCCACGCCCCAGGCCTGGCTGCGCGCGCGCCGGCTGGACGTGGCCGCGGCCGCACTGGCGCGCGGCCTGCCGCTGGAGGCCACCGCGCTGCGCACCGGCTACGCCAGCGCCAGCGCGCTGGCCTATGCGCTGCGGCGCGAACGCGGCACGGGTGCACGGGCGCTGCGTGGATTACAAGCCAAATAGCCCTCCAGCGCTTACCCAGAAAGCGCAAGCAGCTATCGATAGAGAAGCAAAAGCGCGCCGCACTTCGCGCGTCGCTCGACAGTCGCGGCGCCGCCCGCGCGCACCATGGGTGCATGAACACCGCATCCCTGCGCAGCATCGCCATGGTGCTGCTCGCCGCCATGCTCTGGGGCACCACCGGCACCGCGCAAAGCCTGGCGCCGCCCACGCTGTCGCCCTACTGGGTGGGCGCGCTGCGCCTGGGCGTGGCCAGCGCGTTCTTCGCCGTGCTGGCCTGGCCCGCGCTGCGGGCGCGGGGCTGGCGCGGCCTGCGCGGTGGCGTGCTGCCGCTGGCCGCGCTGTGCGTGGCGGCGTACAACCTGAGCTTCTTCGCGGGTGTGAAGGCCAGCGGCGTGGCGCTGGGCACGGCGCTGGCCATCGGCAGCGGGCCGGTCTGGGCCGGGCTGCTGCAGACCGTGGCGCAGCGGCGCTGGCCCGCCCCGGTGTGGTGGCTGGGCACGCTGCTGGGCGTGGCGGGCGGCGCGGCCATGGCGCTGGACGGGGGCGCCAGCGTGCGCGCGCCGCTCGGGGGCATCGCCCTGTGCCTGCTGGCCGGGCTGGCGTATGCGGGCTATGCGCTGCTGAACAAGCGCCTGGTGGCGCAGGCGGCGCCGGCCGTGGTGAACCTCGCGGTGTTCGGCGGCGCGGGCCTGCTGTCGCTGCCCGTGGCGCTGCTGCTCGGCGGGGTACCCGCGCCGTCGCCAGCCACCTGGGGCGTGGTGCTGTACCTGGGGCTGGCGGCCACGGGGCTGGCCTATCTGCTGTTCAGCGCGGCGCTGCGCCACATCAGCGGCGCCACCGGCGTGACGCTGGCCCTGGCCGAGCCGGTGACGGCCTTCGCGCTGGCCATCCTGGTCGTGGGCGAGCGGCCCTCGGCCATGGCCTTCTGGGGGCTGGGCGGCGTGCTGGCAGGCCTGCTGCTGGTGATCTGGGCGGAGTTGCGCGCGCAATCGTAGACTTCGCTCCATGACCCCTCCTGCCATCGACTTCCCTGGTCCGTCCGGCTGCCGCTGCTGCGCCGGCGGTGTCTGGAACGCGCGCCGCGCCTTCGTACTGGCCGCCGCCGGCGCGGCCGCGCTCCCCGCCGCCGCGCAGGTGGACGTGGGCAGCGCATCGGGCATGCGCAAGCTGGTGCCGGCCGAGCAGCTGGAAACCTCGGCCACCCAGCAGTACAGCCAGATGCTGGCGCAGGCCAAGGCCAAGGGCGCGCTGGCGCCCGATGGCCACCCGCAGCTGGTGAAGCTGCGCGCCATCGCGCAGCGCATCATCCCGTACGCCGCGCAGTGGAACAGCCGCGCGGGCTCCTGGCGCTGGGAGGTGAACCTGATCGGCAGCAAGCAGATCAACGCCTTCTGCATGCCCGGCGGCAAGATCGCGTTCTACACGGGCATCCTCGACCAGCTCAAGCTCACCGACGACGAGATCGCCATGGTCATGGGCCACGAGATGGCCCACGCGCTGCGTGAGCACGCGCGCTCGCGCATCGCCAAGAGCCAGGCCACCAGCATCGGCCTGTCGCTGGGCGCGCAGCTGCTGGGCCTGGGCGACCTGGGCAACGCGGCGGCCAACCTGGGCACGCAGCTGCTCACGCTCAAGTTCAGCCGCAGCGACGAGACCGAGGCCGACCTCGTCGGCCTGGAGCTGGCCGCCCGCGCGGGCTACGACCCGCAGGCCGCCGTGACCCTGTGGCGCAAGATGGGCGAGGCCACGGGCAGCAGCGGCATCGGGTTCCTGTCCACCCACCCCACGGGGCCGGACCGGATCCGCGAGCTGCAGGAGAACGTGCCGCGCGTGGAGGGGCTGTACCGGCAGGCGCGCTCCAGGTAGCCGTTCGCGGTGGTTCGCCGCCTTGTCGCCCGAAAGGGCGACAGACAGCGTGGCGCAGCGCCGATAGCCTCGCTGTTTTTCGGAGGCGAGGCATGTCCAAAATCTTCCCCTGCCTGGGCCTGGCGGCCCTGCTGTGGCAGCCCCCGGCGCCGCAGGCGTCTGGACTGCCGATACCCCCATGGCCACGGCGCGTGGGCAGCATGCCGGGGTGCTGCTGGACGATGGCTCGGTGGCTGTTTTCAACGGGGTCAATTCAGGCGGGTTCGTCGCCGGCGGCGAGCGCTACGCCGGCGGGGCCTGGGCGCCGATCGCCGCCAGCGGGTTGACGGGTAATGTGACCGAGGCGGTTACGCTGGGCACCGGGCAGGTGCTCGTGCGCTCTGACGGCAGCACGCAGGCGCGCTTGTTCGACCCGGTGGCCGACGCATGGCTTCCCGGTGGCACCCAGACCGCCGTGCGCACGTTGCCTTCGATGACGCTGCTGCCCGATGGCAAGGTGCTGGTGGCGGGCGGGATCGGAGGAGGAGGCGTCCGCTTGGTTTCGGCCGAGCTCTACGACCCGCAGACCCGCACGTGGGCGGCGACCGGCAGCATGGCCCAGGCCCGTAATGCGCACGCGGCGGTGCTGCTGGGCGATGGCCGGGTGCTGGTGGCCTCGGGATACTCTGGCAGTGGCGAGGTGCTTGGGGCGGAAATCTACAACCCGGCCACGGGAACGTGGAGCATCGTGGCGCCCCCGCTGGTGCCGCGCCACTATGCCAGCCTGAACCTGCTGCCCGACGGCCGGGCGCTGCTCGCGGGGGGCTGGACGGGCGCGGGCGTCACGGCGCACGCTGAAATCTACAGCCCCACGGACAACACCTGGACTGCCACAGGGGCGATGAACTTTCCGCGCAGCGGCGCCATGGGTTCGCCGCTGGCCCATGCCACGGTGCTGCCGTCTGGCCAGGTGCTGATGGTGGGCGGCTCCAATACTGCGCGAGTCGCCCACCCCGAAGCGGAGATCTACGACCACACGACGGGTGCGTGGACCCTTGACGGGTCGATGGGCGTGGGGCGTGAAAACGGTTCGGCCCACCTGCTTGCCGACGGCGACGTGCTGCTGACGGGGGGATTCCACTCATTGCCAGGGACGAGCTTCTACGCCTCGGTGGAGCGCTACACCCCCGACGTGCCCGCCGGGCCTGCGCCGGTGGTAAACCCCCTGCCCCTGCTGCAGCGCGCCGGGGTGCTGAACCTGACGGGAACGGGGTTCACGGGTGCGACGGGTGCCAGCACCCCGCAGCTTCATTTGCAGCACATGGTCAACGGTTTCATCCGGGTCTTGAGCCCGGTCAGCTTCACGGATACGGGATTGACCGCGAATTTTGGCGGTCTGCCGGCGGGGCTCTACATGGCGCGGGTGGTGGTGGACGGCGTTCCCTCGGCAGCGACGCTGGTCCGGTTCACCAACCCGGCAGGCACGCCGGGCGGCGCGCCGGGCAACGGCGAGGTGACGGTGAGCTGGACGCCCCCCGCCAGCACCGGCGGCAACCCGCCGGCAGGCTACGCCGTCACCGCCAGCCCCGGCGGCGCTGGCTGCACGGCCGTGGCGCCTGCCACCAGCTGCACGGTGACCGGGCTGGCGAACGGCACGCCGTATACCTTCACGGTGCGGGCGCAGCACCCCAACGGCGAGGGGCCGGTATCGGCGGTCTCCGCGCCGGTCACGCCGACGACGGTCGCCCCCGGCCCCGTGCCGGTGCCGGGGCTGTCGCAGGCCGCAGTGGCGTTGACGGCGCTGGCCGCCGCGGCATTGGCAGGCCTGGGCCGCAGGGGCGCCGGTCGCCGCCGCGGATGAAGCAGACCCGCATCAGCTATCCAATCGATAGCTGCCTGCGCTTGATACATAAGCGCTAGAGGTCGATTTGATTGTGAGCAATTCGCCGCCCACGCAGGGGCTGTGACTAGAGCGTGTTATGAACTTGATAGCGCGTGCGGTAGATTCGCCACATGGCAAGGCGCAAGCAGTACCCCACGGATGTCACGGATGAGGAGTGGGGCTTCGCGGCGCCGTACCTGGCACTGATCGACGAGAAGGCAGCGCAACGCCAGCACGAACTGCGCGAAGTGTTCAATGCCTTGCGCTGGATGGCCCGTGCGGGTGCGCCCTGGCGCATGCTGCCTGGGGACTTCCCGCTGTGGGAGGCGGTCTATCAGCAAACACGCCGCTGGTTGCAAGCAGGATGCTTTGAGGCAATGGCCAACGACCTTCGCTCGGTCATTCGCGTGGCGCAAGGACGCCAGGGCCAGCCCAGTGCGGCAGTCTTGGATGGACGCACCTTGCAATCGAGCTGTGAGAGTGGTCCGCGTGCTGGCTACGATGGTTACAAGCGGCGCAACGGCTCGAAAGTGCACATGGCCGTCGATACGCTGGGGCATTTGCTGGCCGTCCATATCACACCAGCCAATGAACAGGAGCGAGCGCAAGTGGCGCCGTTGTGCGAGGCGGTGCAGGAAGCGACAGGCGAGACGGTGAGACTGGCCTGGGCCGACCAGGGCTACACGGGCGAAGAGCCCAACCGGCAGGCCAGCGAGCACGGCATTGATCTGCAAATTGTCAAGCTGCCCGAGGCCAAGAAGGGCTTTGTGCTGCTGCCCAGGCGCTGGGTGGTCGAGCGCAGCTTTGGCTGGCTGGCGCGATTCAGAAGGCTCAGCCGCGACTATGAAAGATTGCCCGAAGTGCTCGCCGGATTGCATTTCCTGATCTTCGTGATCCTCATGCTGCCAAAGGCGTTGCCTGCCTTGGGCACGGGGGTGAGTTCATAACACGCTCTAGCTGGTTTTCAGCATGAGGAGCGGTTCCTGCTTCTCTTGTTCTAGTGCGTTGACATACTCTTTGCCGGTAATTCTTTGGGTACGCAAGTAGTCGATCAAATACGGCTTGCTTGCAGCGGAGTCGCTGATGTCCCGAAGCACTCGGACAGTATTCAGGCCGTTCTCGACGGAGCCATCAAAAGACATGGGCGTCAGCGGATTGAACAGGCCTTGGTATTCCGACGCCACCGCTTCAGCGATGCGCAGGGTGTGCCTGAGTTCATCGCTGCGTATTCCGCAATCGATGCGCACGTTATTGCAAAGCATCAGTGATTGCGCCAACTGCCAGAACAGGTCTGCGGGAATAGGGCCTTTGGCGGACAGGATGACAGAGATTTCGCCGTCGAAATAGGCGGCCTGATCTGCGAGCGCCGCAGCCACCTCTCGGTATTCGGACTGGGGGTTGGAGAACTCCTTGGCCTGCTCTGCGCGTCGAATCAGTCCCTTGATTCGAGACATCCGCGCGCGTAAATCATCCTTGCGCTGATTTTCAAATCCAGCATGGATGGCATTGATGACTTGGTCGAGTCGCTCGTCCAGGGCATTGAAGCGCTTGCGCATGTACACAAAACCCGCAACGCTGACGCCCACACCCACCAGGGATACGCCCAGCGTCGCCACCTGCAAGGTTTGCAGCGTCTCCATAAGGGCCTCGATCTGGCGTACCTGGACCGCTGTGTAGATGCCCGAGCCGGCGTTGATCACATTGGATACCAGAGAAAGCGGCGTGGGCACGCCGGAAACGATGGATGAGAGCATGGACTGCGCCATCCCGGTTTCCTGGAGGTGCGCAATGATCTGCCCAGTGCCTGCGCTTTTCAGGATGCCGCCATACCGCACCAACTCTCCCGTTGCCAACTGTGCCGCGAACTTGGCAGGAAGCTCGAAGGGGATGGTGCTCAGCATGCGTGCCTTTCTTGAATCATCTGGTTGGCTAGGTGCGTGGCTTGGTTGCAAAGGTCGGGGGCGATGCCATTGGTGCCCAGGAGCTTGGCGTGGAGTTTTTCGATCATCGCCTTGTGCGCCGATGGCTTGAAATCCAGCCCAGTCAGGCATGCGCAGCCAGTGGCCAACTCCACCGTCCGAAAGTGGACAAGGTTTTCTTGGCCGGAGGCCTCTTTCTCTGCAATGGCGTTCAATGCTGCTTCCTGGCGGCGCAGGCAGGCGCTCATGGGCGCTTGTATCTGTTGGGCAAATTCTGGTGCGAGGACTTCATCGGCCGGATCGGCAAACCATCCGCTGAATACGCCCATGTCGTCCAATTGGTAGTCGATGTAGCGTGTGAATTCCCGATGCAGCGCGACCATGGCGGACAGGATCTCGGCATGGGCGTTGTCGCGCCAGTCCAGCACTGTGCGCTGGAATGCCAGATAGGCTAGTCGCTCGGGTTTCAGTAGCGGTTCAACTGCAGGTTCGGCAGGGGCTGCACTGCGGGGCGTTTTCTCCTTCTCCGTTGAAGTTCCACCGTTGAAAAACGATGCCACGTCGCGGTTCAAAAAAGCGGCGATCCTGCTCAGAAAGCTGCTGGCTGGTGATGGATCGGGAGGGCGTTGATCGGTTGACACGTTACGGCCTACTCCCGAATTCTGGCTTTAGAAGCTGTTGAAAATTCGTGGTCTTCGGCATTGGCGGCCCTCGAAACATAGGCGCTCAACTCCCGCTCCAGATCAGTTTGCCACTGGGTCGGGCTGACGATACGGATATGCGGCAGCCAATAGCGAACGATGGGCAGGATTTGGTTGGGGTGCCCCACCAGCGTTGTCGCCAGCAAATCACCCTCTGCATTTTCCTGGGTGATCTGTTGGTGTGGCACCAAGGGCCTGCGCTTGAAATACGGCGCCACGGGTGCAGCAATGTGGAGCGTGACCGGGTGATCCGTATCGGAGTGCCAAGCGCCTTCCTGGCGCTCTATGTCCGCTTCGATTTCGGGAATCTTCTCGAAGGGTGTGTGGCTGGTGTTCACGCGCTGTAATTTTCCGATGCCAAAGGTTTTGTATCTGCCGTGGTGCATCGCTGCCAGGTACCAGATGCCCTTGATGTTCAGCAGGCGGTAGGGAGCCACGGCCTCATATCGCTTTGTCTTGCCTTCATGGTGGAGTTCAAGGCTGACCATCCAACTCTGGACAATGGCTTGCTCCAACTGTTGGAAGAGATGCTTGGCGTGGGACAGGTCTTCGTATGCATGGCTCTTGACCAGCCAGGCCGCCTGCATGCGGTCGTCAAAGATGTCCCTTAGAAAATCGTTGGACAGCGCGGGGAACAGTCCCTTGACTCCGGCAAGGGAGGCGAAGCGCTCAATGTCCTTGAAGCCGAGTTTGCCCAGAAATACCGACTCCAACTGGTACAAGCCATTGCGCCGCGTCAGGGGCAAGTAGGCCAGACGCACCTTCAGGTCGCGTTGGATGGTGCGCACATGGACCCCGAAATCTTCGGCCAGAGCGTCAGGCGCCAGCTTTTCGCCCTGGTTCAGCTTGATGAGAATTTGCGACAGTCGGTAGGCGATCGTGTCGTGTGTGCCTTGCGTCATTCCTCTCTTCTCAATTTCGTTGTTGGCGTCCACTTTCCTGGATTGTCGTCAGGGTTTGTGCCGAAACCATGCCCACACGCCAATCAAGCCCCCGATGACTGTCAAGACGAGCAGCAGTTTGAGCGCCAGCATCAGAAAACTCGCCGTGGCGGACATTGCTCCAAACTTGACCAGCATCCAGGACAAGCCCAGGCCCAAAACTGTGATCCAAAACATCGTCATTCCCCATTCACGTGTTGAGCCGTGAATGTGTGCGATTGCATGGACAGGTGGTGTCGTTTTCCCCTTCGGCATGACCGCATCGCTTGAAAGTAGCGAATCAGACCATGGAGCAGTTGTACCGCAAAGTAGTGGTGGGGATGGCGGTGTAGCTCAAAAACTATAGCTGTTAGAGAAGGCTGCATAAGCGCTACAAGCCATTCTTATCCCAAGATCTTGAAAGGCGTTCTAAGAATCCCGCTGCTCCGCCAACGGGTTCTTGTGCGAGAACAGCTTGATGTACTCGTCAATGCTGAAGTGCAGCGCGGCATTGTCGGCACGCATCCCGCAAGTTCCCCGCGGAAATTCGGTATGGCCTGTGCGTTCGTCGTAGCCTCGGGCGTGGATCATGGGGCGTCGTTGTCAAGGGAGATGGTTTCGTCGGCCAGCACCAGCGGATGGCCCAGCGAGCAGTGCTCGATGCGCGCGCGCACGCCGTAGGCGGTGTGCAGCAGCGCGGGCGTGAGCACGTCGGCGGGGCGGCCCGCCGCCAGCACGCGACCCTGGCCCAGGACCACGATGCGGTCGCAAAAGCGCAGCGCCAGGTTCAGGTCGTGCACGGCGATCAGGGCCAGCGTTTGGCCTTCGTCGACCAGCGCGCGCACGGCCTGCAGCACCTGCAGTTGCCAGCGCAGGTCGAGCGCGCTGGTGGGTTCGTCCAGCAGCAGCAGGCGCGGCGCGCGCACCAGCACCTGGGCCAGGCCGATCATCTGGCGCTGCCCGCCCGAGAGCTCGTTCAGGGGCCGCAGCGCCAGCGCGTCCAGCCCCAGCGTGGCGAAGGCGCGGGCGATGGCGGCCTCGGCCTGCGCGGTCCCCAGGTCGGGGCGGCTGGCGCGTAGCGCGCTCAGCATGGATTCATACGCCACCAGCGACGTTGCCTGGGGCAGCGCCTGCGGCAGGTAGCCCACGCGGCGCAGGCGCTCGCGCGGGGGCAGGGTGGCCAGGTCGGTGCCGTCCAGCAGCACCTGCCCGCGCACGGGGCGCAGCCCGGCGATGGCCTTGAGCAGCGTGGACTTGCCCACGGCGTTCGGCCCCACCAGCGCCACCAGCGTGCCGGGCGCGATGCGTTCCAAGTCCAGCCCTTGCAGCACGGGTCGGCGCGGGTAGCCGGCGCTCAGGCCGCGCAGCTCCAGTCCTTCGGTCATGCGCCACCCCTCCTGCGCGAGAGCACCAGGGCCATGAACATGGGCACACCCACCAGCGCGGTGATGATGCCGATGGGCAGCACCACGCCGGGCACCAGCGTCTTGCTGAGGATGGACGCGCCCGACAGCATGAGCGCGCCCGCGAGCGCGCTGCCCGGCAGGTAGTAGCGGTGGTCTTCGCCCAGCAGCAGCCGCGCGATGTGCGGCCCCACCAGGCCCACGAAGCCGATGGTGCCCACGAAGGCCAACGCCGTCGCCGCGAGCAGGCTCACGCGCAGCAGCGTGACGAGGCGCAGCCGCTCCACCGCGATGCCGAAGCTGCGTGCCTGGTCCTCGCCCGCGCGCAGGGCCGTGAGCGGCCAGGCGTTGCGGGCCGACCAGATGCCGCACAGCAGCAGCACGCAGCCCACCAGGCCGATCTTGTTCCAGGTGGCGCGCGAGAGGCTGCCCATGGTCCAGAACACGATCTGCTGCAGCGCGTTGCTGTCGGCGATGAACTGCATGAGCCACAGCAGCGCCTCGAAGGAGAACAGCAGCGCGATGCCGAAGAGCACCACGGTGTCCACCGTGGGGCCGTAGCGCCAGGCGAGCAGCTGGATCAGCAGCGTGGCCGCAGACGCGCAGACGAAGGCCGCGAGTGGCACCGCGAGGTTTTCACCAAAGGCCATCAGCGTGAAGCCGCTCACCACGGCGATGGAGGCGCCCACCGCCGCCGCCGCCGAAAGGCCCAGCGTGAAGGGGCTGGCCAGAGGGTTGTTCAGCGCCGTCTGCATCTCCGCGCCCGCGAGGCCCAGCGACGCGCCCACCAGCAGCGCCATTACCGCGTAGGGCAGGCGCACCTCCCAGAGGATCACGCGCTGTTCCAGCGGCATGCCGGAGGGCCGCAGCAGACCGGCCACCACGTCGGCGAACGGCAGGCCCGAGGGGCCGGTCGCCAGGTCGAGCACGAAGGTGGCGCAGAGCACCAGCGCCATCGCGGCCAGCAGCCACAGGCGCAGCGCGGCGAAGCGGCGGTAGCGCGCGGCCAGTGAGGTCATGTGCGGCCCCCGATGGCGAGGGCCAGCGCCTGCTGCGCGGCGGGCAGCATGGCGCCGCCGTGGTCGGCGCCGGGGAAGGTGGTGAAGCGCAGGTCCAGCGCGGGTGCGCCGCGCAGGCCGTCCAGCAGCGTGTGCAGGCGGTCGGTGCCGCGCCGCTCGCGTGCGATGGCGGCACGGGCGGGGTCGGCGGGCATTTGGGCCTCCAGTTCGCCTTGGGAGACCCACAGGCGCAGCGCGGGCGCATCGGCGCGCCGCTCTTCAAGAAAGCGTGCCTGCTCCTGCAGGATGAAGCCGTTACGCCACCAGACCGAGGGGCTCGCGGCCACATAGTTCTGGAAGGCGCCCGGCCGCGTGAACAGCGCGTGCAGCACGCACAGCCCGCCGTAGGAATGGCCGAACAGCGTCTGGCGCGCGGCGTCTACGCGCGCGGTGCGCTCCACCAGCGGGCGCACCGTGGCGTCGAGGAAGTCGAGGAAGGCATCGGCCCCGCCCTCGCGGCGGCCGCGCTCGTCCGTGGCGGGGCCGGGCGCGGGCGGCGTGTAGTCCCAGGTGCGCGCATCCAGGTTGAGCACTTGGGCGCCCGCGTAGCCCAGGCCCACCACCACCGCGCCTTGCGTGGGCACGCCCGGCCCGCGCGCGAAGCGGTTGCGCATGAGCTGCGCGGTGGGCGCGAACAGCAGGTTGCCGTCCAGCACGTAGAGCACGGGCCAGCCCTGCGCCGGCGGCGGCGCGGGCGGCACGGCGAGCATGATGCGATGGATGTGTCCGCCAGCGGCGATGTCGATCTGCCGCGTGTCCGGCAGGGCCACGGGGGGCGCGCCTTCCAGTGTGGGCCGCAGCGCGCAGCCGGGCAAGGCCAGTGCCGCGCCCAGGCCCAGCACGGCGCGGCGGGCCAACGTGCCCGTCATGGCTTGAGCGCCGTCCAGTAGACGCCTTCCAGCGCAATGGGCTGGAAGCGGTCGTACATCGTCTGCAGCGTGGCGCGCGGGTCGAGGTCGGCGAACAGCTCGGGATGAAGCCACTTCGCGAACACCTGCACGGCCACCACGTTGAATGGCGAGTTGTAGAAGTGGTGCCACATCGCATAGGCGCGCCCCTCTTTGACGGCCTGCAACTGCGCGATGCCCCGGCGCTGCACGGCGCGCGCCAGCGATGCCTGCGCGGCCTCGGGCGTGGCGTCGGCGCCGAGCACGACGCGCAGCGGCATCTGCTGCTGCGTCGCCAGCGCGCCGATGCCGGTGCCGATGTAGAAGCGCGGCTGGCGCGCGATCAGGAACTCGGGGTTCAGCGTGCCGAACTCGCCGGGGATCAGGTCCTTGGCCACGTTGCGCGAGCCCGCCGCGTCGAGCAGCTTGCCCACCAGGCCCACCATGGTGTCGCAGCAGCCGTCCGAGAGGCCCACGCGGTTTTCCAGGAACACCGTGGGCGCCTGGGGCCGGGCCTTGGCCAGCCGGTCGGTCACCACGGCGAGCTGCGCGCGCCAGTACGCGACGAACGCCTCGGCCTCGGCCTTTTTGCCCAGCACCTCGCCCAGCAGCAGCATGCTGCGCGGCGTGTTGACCAGCGGGTCGTGGCGCAGGTCGATGAACACCACGGCGGTGCCCGCGGCCTCCAGGCGCGCCAGGGTCTCGCGGTCGCGCTCGCTCGGGCCGTGGCCGCCCGCCAGGCCGAGGATGGCCAGCTGCGGCTTGAGCGTGATGGCCTGCTCGTCGCTGAAGCTGCCGCTGCTGGTGCGGCCCACGCGCGGCACCTTGTCGATCTGCGGAAAGCGGCGCGTCCACTGCGCATAGCCGGGCGCGTCGAGCTTTTCGAACTCGCCCATCATGGCGACGAGGCGGCGCGCGGGGTCGTCCTTGTCGAACACCGCGAGCAGCGGCAGCAGGCGGCCTTCGCCGAGCAGGATGCGCTCCACCTTGGCAGGCACGCGCACGGTGCGGCCCGCGAGGTCGGTGACGGTGGTCGTGGCGGCCGGCTGGGCCTGGGCCGTGGCGGCGAGGAGGAACAGCGCGCCGCTCAGCCAGCGGCGCACACGGTGCAGGAGAGGGGACATGGCGGGAGACGGTGTTGCAAATCGATCATTCTATTGAGAATGATTTTCATTGGCGCCATTCCTGGCCATTCAATACAAACCGAATTGGCTGCCAGCGCTTATGCAACAAGCGCGAGCAGCTATTTTTTTTGGTAGTGTGCGATCAGGTGCCGCCCACGTAGGGATTGCTGCGCCGCTCGCGTCCGAAGGTGCTCTCCGGCCCGTGGCCGGGGATGAACACCGTCTGGTCGCCCATGGGCCACAGGCGCTGGGTGATGCTGCCGATGAGCTGCTGGTGGTTGCCCTGCGGAAAGTCCGTGCGGCCAATGCTGCCGGCGAACAGCACGTCGCCCACGAAGGCGCGGTCGATCTGCGGCGCGTGGAACACCACGTGGCCCGGCGTGTGGCCCGGGCAATGGCGCACGTTCAAGGTCTCATGGCCGATGGTGACCGTGTCGCCGTCGTGCAGCCAGCGGGTGGGCGCGAACGGCAGCGCGGGCGGAAAGCCGAACATCGCGCTCTGTTGCGGCAGGCCGTCGATCCAGAACTGGTCGCCCTCCTGCGGGCCGACGATGGGCAACTGCAGGCGCTGCGCCAGCTCGCCTGCGCCGCCCGCGTGGTCGATGTGGGCGTGCGTGAGCCAGATGGCCTTCAGCTGCAGGCCCAGGCGCTTCGCTTCGGCCAGCAGCACGTCCAGGTCGCCGCCCGGGTCGATCACGGCGGCGTCCATGGTCTGGTCGCACCAGACGAGCGAGCAGTTCTGCTGGAACGCGGTGACGGGGATGGTGAGGTAGTGGAGCATGGGCGGCGATTGTCGCAGCCCCCTGCTGCTAGTTGATCACCGCTCCGGACTGCTGGACGATGCCTCGCCACTTGGCCGACTCGGCCCGCATGAAGGCGTCGAACTCGGCGGGCGTGTTGGAGACGACCTCGCCGCCGAGGTCGATCAGCCGCGCGCGCAGGTCGGGCTGGTCTACCACTGCGCGGATGTCCCGGCTGATGCGCTCGCGCAAGCCCTGCGGCAGCGCGGCGGGCGCGAGCACGCCGAACCACGTGGCGGCCTCGAAGTTTGGCAGCCCCGCTTCGGCGAAGGTGGGAATGGCAGGCACCTTCTCGATGCGGCTGCCGTTGGCCAGCGCGATGGCCTTGAGCTTGCCCGAGGCGATGTGCGGCAGCACCACGGTGAGCGTGGCGAACATCGCGTCCACCGAGCCGCCCAGCAGGTCGGTGATGGCGGGCGCGTCGCCCTTGTAGGGCACGTGCACCATGCGCGTTTTCATCGCGGCGTTGAACATCTCGCCCGTGAGGTGCTGGGCCGTGCCGTTGCCGGGCGAGGCGTAGGCGGCTTTGTCCGGGTTGGCGCGCGCGTAGCGGGTGAACTCGTCCAGCGTCGAGACCTCCAGGCTGGGCCGCACGACCAGCACCAGCGGCACCTTCGCGACCAGCGTGAGCGCGGCGAAGCTCGCCAGGGGGTCGTAGTCGAGCTTCTTGTACAGCGCGGCGCTGATGGTGTGCGCCGAGGTGGTCATGTAGAGCAGGTGGCCGTCGCCGGGCGCGCGCGCCACCTGCGCGGCGGCCAGCGTCGTGCCGGCGCCGGGCTTGTTGTCGATGACGACCGGCTTGCCCCAGCGCGGGCCCAGTTTGTCGGCCACCGCGCGGGCCACGATGTCGGTGGCGCCGCCCGCCGCGTAGGGCACGACGAGGTGGACGTTGCCGGAAGGGAAGGGCGCTTCCTGGGCGAAGGCCAGGCCGGGCGCGCATGCGGCGGCCAGGGCGCAGCGCAGCGCCCCGCGGCGGGTGATGGATGGCATGTGTTTCTCCTGCGCGCTTCAGCGCTGGCCGGCGATCAGCCGGCTGATGACGGGGTGGTACTTCTCGCCCAGGCCGCTGTCGATGGCCTGCTGGAACCATGCATCGACGACGGCCGCGCCGCGCGCATCCACGCCCGCGTCGCGCGCCAGTTGCAGCGCGTACTTCAGATCCTTGCGCGCGTAGAGCACGGAGAACGCGCGCTCGGGGAATTCGCCGGGCAGCACGGCCTTCATGCCGTGGTTGCGCAGCGCGAAGCTGTCGGCCGAGCCCTTCGAGAGCGTGTCGAACAGCACATTGGGATCGACCCCGGCCTTCTCGCCGATGGCCTTGGCCTCGCTCACGGCCACCACGGTCTCGAACAGCACCATGTTGTTGAGGATCTTGAGCACCTGGCCGCAGCCCACGGGCCCGCACAGCGCGATGTCGGAGGCGAAGGTGGCGATCAGCGGCTTGACGGCCTCGAACACCTCGGGCGCGGCGCCCACCATCACCGCGAGCGTGCCCGCTTCGGCGGCGGCGCGGGTGCGCGCCACGGGCGCGTCCACGAATTGCGTGCCCAGGGCCGCGAATTCACGGGCCAGTTCGCGGGTGGTGTCCACGGGCGACGTGCTCAGATCCACGATGGTCTGGCCCGCGCGTGCCGAGGCCAGCAGGCCGCCGTCCTGGCGGCACAACTGCGCGACGATTTCGCCCGAGGGCAGCGAGAGGAAGACGACGTCGGCCGCCTGCATCACGGCCGCGGCGCTGGGCGCGGCCTGCACGCCGTGCGCGGCCAGGCGCTGCAGCGGGGCCGCGTCGAGGTCGTGCGCGATCACGCGGGCGCCGGTCTTCACCGCGAGGTTGCGGCAGATGGGCTCGCCCATCACGCCCAGGCCGATGAAGCCGATCACTTGCTTGGTGGTGTTGTTCATGTGCTTTTCCTGTCGGCCGTTCATGCCATGCCGAAATAGATGCCCTTGGGCTGCTGGTACAGCCGCATGCCGGTGATGCCCTTCTCGCGCCCGATGCCGCTTTCCTTGAAGCCGCCGAAGGGCGTGGCGATGGACAGTTGCTTGTAGGTGTTGATCCAGACGGTGCCCGCTTCCAGCGCGCGCGCGACGCGCCAGGCGCGCTGGTAATCGGCCGTCCAGACGCCGGAGGCGAGGCCGAGGGTGCTGTCGTTGGCCTGGGCGATGAGGTCTTCCTCGTCGTCGAACGGCAGCACGCAGAGCACGGGGCCGAAGATTTCCTGCTGGGCGATGGCCGCGCGGTTGTCGATGCCGCCGATCACCGTGGGCAGGTAGTAGGCGCCGCGCGCCAGCGCTGCGGCGCCGGGCCGCGCGCCGCCCGCGAGGATCTGCGCGCCCGCGGCGCGCGCGTCCTCCACCATGCGCTCGACCTTGTCGCGGTGCGCGAAGGAGGCGAGCGGGCCCATCTCGGCGCCGGCCGCATCGGGCAGATCCACGCGCAGCGAGCGGGCGCGCTCCGTGAGCTTGCGCACCACTTCGGCCTGCACGGAGCGCTGCACGAACAGGCGCGAGCCGGCCACGCACGACTGGCCGCTGCCCTCGAAGATGCCGTCGGCCACGGCGGCCACGGCGGCGTCGATGTCGGCATCGGCAAAGACGATGTGGGGCGACTTGCCGCCCAGCTCCAGCGCCACGGGCATGAGCTTGCGCGCGGCCACCTCGGCAATGCGCCGGCCGCTCTCCGTGCCGCCCGTGAACGACACCATGCGCACCAGCGGGTGCGCGACCAGCGCCGCGCCCACGTCGTGCCCGGTGCCCGGCAGCACGTTCAGCAGCCCGGGCGGCAGGCCCGCCTCCAGCGCGATGCGGCCCACGGCCAGGCCGGTCGAGGGCGTGACCTCCGAGGGCTTGAGCACGACCGCGTTGCCCGCCGCCAGCGCCGGGGCGATCTTCTGCGCCTCCATCGTCAGCGGCGAATTCCACGGCGTGATGGCCGCCACCACGCCATAGGGCTCGTAGGCCGTCATGGACAGGTAGTTGCCACGCGCCGGCGTCACCTCCGAGCCCGTCGTCTCGCAGACCGCGCCGTAGTAGCGGAAGGTGGCGGCGGCGCTCTTGACCTGCTTGACGCACTCGCTCCACACCTTGCCGTTCTCGAGCATCTGCAGGCGCGCGAGCTGGTCGCTGTCGCGCTCCATGCGATCGGCGATGCCGAACAGGATGCGCGCGCGCTGCATCGGCAGCATCTGCGTCCAGGTACCGGCCTTGCTGGCCTGCGCAGCGTTGCGCACGGCCTCGTCCACGGTGCGCGGCCCCGCGGCGGCCACCTCGTGGTTGGTTTCGCCCGTTGCCGGGTTGACGGAGACCAGCGGGGCAATGCCTTGCTCGCCCGGTGCATCCTGTCCCGCGATCAGCATGGGCTTGTGTTCAAGCATCTGGAACCTTTCACGATTTTCAGAACAAAAATTCTATTTTTCGAATTTTCGTGGACAAGCCGAGTGCGTCTGCCTAGTGTTTCTACTGATGGAACAAAAGTTCTGAAAATTGAGGTGTGCCGCCCATGCACGCTGGTGCGCCCAGCGGCGCGGCGGTCAGCGGTACAGCAAGAAACGGAGGGGTCAGGTCAGGATGCGCTCGGCCATTTCCCGCCGAGGCTGTGCGTGGCGCGCTCGGCTGCGGCCAGGACGAGGGCCTTCATGCGCTGCACTGCGAGCTCGGAAAACCGCTCCAGCGGCCCCGATACCGAAATCGCGCCGAGCAGCGAGGCCGAGGGGCCGAACACCGGCGCCGCGATGGCGCCGCAGAGAGGATCGCGCTCGCCGAACGATGTGAAGACGAGATCGCCGGCGGCCGCGGCTTGCGCATGCGAGCCCTGCTCCAGGGTGGTGATCACCTTGCCCGCGGCGCCTTTGTGCAGGGGCAGCAGGTCTCCCGTGCGCACGCGATCCAGCGTCGAGTGGTTGGAGTCGATGCGCATGAGGCACAGCCGGTGGCTCTGGTCGTGGCGCACGTGGAACGACGGGCTCTCCGTGCCCTGTTCCACCAGCCACTGCAGGATGGGCTGGATGGCGCCCTGCAGGCCGTGCACCTGCTCGAAGGAGCGGCCGAACACGAAGGCCAGCGGCCCCAGCGCATACCGCTTGTCCGCGCGGTGCGTCACCAGCCCGGCACGCTCCAGAGAGGCGAGCAGGCGCAGCAGCGTGCTCTTGTACATGCCCGTGGCCTGCGAGAGCTCCGTGAGCGTGAGCGCCTGGGCCGAGTTCGCCAGCGAGGTGGCGATGTGCAGCGCGCGATCGACCGCGGCGACACCGTCGCTCTTTTCCGAAGGCTCCGTGGACGTCAGGGGGGGCATGCGCGCGTTGCGTGGTGGCTCGATGGCGAATTCTATCTTGGGCAACAGGGTATCCATTTTCAGGAGCGAAAGGGCGGGGAGGCGGGAGGTTTTTCAGGGGTTAACCCCTATCGGCAACGGGTTGACGGAAGGACGACTTTCTTGAAAACTGAAAAAAAGAGAACTTAAATTCTTTTCTATAGAACACTTTAAGTCAAGACAGGAGACCTCATGAACGCAAAACGCACCTTTCTGGCAGCCGCCGTGGCGGCGCTGGCAACTGGCATGGTCGCCATGCCTGCCACGGCCCAGGGCTACCCCAACAAGCCCATCCGCTTCGTGGTGGGCTTCAGCGCGGGCAACTCCATCGACTCGGTGGCCCGCATCATTGCGCAGCACCTGACCACCAAGCTCGGACAGCCCGTGGTGGTGGACAACAAGACGGGCGCCAACGGCATGCTCGCCGCCACCGAGGTTGCACGCTCGCAGCCCGATGGGTACACGGTGCTGATCAGCAACTCGAGCACGATCACCGTCAATCCGCTGCTCTACAAGAAGATGAGCTACGACCCGAAGAAGGACTTCGCGCCGGTGTCGCTCGTGGTGTCGGTGCCGTTCATCCTGACGGTCAATCCGCAGAAGGGCCCGCTCGGCACAGCCCCCACGCTGCAGGACATGCTGCACGCGGCCAAGGCCAAGCCGGGCGCCTACTCCTATGGATCGGCAGGCGTGGGCAACCTCACGCAGCTGAGCTTCGAGCTGCTCAACGGCATGGCCGGCGTGAACATGACGCACGTGGCCTACCGGGGCTCCGCCCCTGCCCAGGTGGCGCTGATGGGCGGCGAGGTGGACGCGGCGTTCGACAACCCCTCGGCAGTGCCGAAGATCAAGGCCGGGCAACTGCGCGCGCTGGCCGTCACGTCGGCCCAGCGCTGGCACGAGCTGCCCGACGTGCCGGCCATCGCGGAGGCCGGCTATCCAGGCTTCGATATCTCGTTCTGGGTCGGCGCCCTCGTGCCGGCGCAGACGCCCGCGCCCGTCGTGAACGCGCTGTCCGAGGCGATCGCATCTGCGCTCCAAGACCCGGCCGTGAAGGCGCGGCTGGAGCAGCAGGGGAACATCCGCATGTACGGCCCCCAGCGCTTCGCCGAGCAGATCGACAAGGAAACCGCGCAGTACGCGGAAATCATCCGCAAGGCGGACATCAAGCTGGACTGAACGGGAGCTCATCACGATGGCCTGGGACAAGGAACTCGCCGAGCTCGCGCAGCGCAAGGAGCTGGCGCAGCGCATGGGCGGTGCTGAGAAGGTGCAGCGGCACAGGGACAACGGGAAGATCCCCGTGCGCGAGCGCATCGCGCTGCTCGTGGACGAGGACTCGCTCGTCGAGGTGGGCGGCCTGGCCGGCTCGGGCCAGTACGACGACGAAGGCCGGCTGGCCGACTTCACGCCCGCGAACCTGGTGATGGGGCGTGCGCGCATCGGCGGGCGGCCCGCCGTGGTGATGGGCGACGACTTCACCGTGCGCGGCGGTGCCAACGACGGTGCCGTGGGCGACAAGATGATCGTGGCGGAGCAGATGGCGCACGACCTGCGCCTGCCGCTGGTGCGCCTAGTGGATGGCACGGGCGGCGGCGGCTCGGTGAAGAACATCGAACTCAAGGGGCACACGCTGCTGCCCAAGCTCAAGTCCTGGCCCTACATCGCGCGCAACCTGGCCACCGTTCCGGTCGTGGGGCTGGCGCTGGGGTCGGTAGCGGGGCTGGGCGCGGCGCGCGTGTCCGCCAGCCACTACTCGGTCATGGTGCGCGATACCGCGCAGCTCTTCGTGGCGGGCCCGCCCGTGGTGGCGCGCACGGGCCAGGTGCTGGGCAAGAACGAGCTGGGCGGCGCCCAGATCCACGCGCGCAACGGCGTGGTGGACGACGAGGTCGCCTCCGAGGCCGAAGCCTTCGCGCGCGCGCGCCGCTTCCTCTCGTACCTGCCTGCGTCCGTGCACGAGCTGCCCCCGCGCGCTGAAGGCGGGCGTGAAGCCTCGGCGAACCAGGCGGCGCTGCGCAGCGCCATTCCGGAGAACACGCGCTCGGTCTACAAGATCCGCACCATCGTGGAGACCCTGGTGGACAGCGGCTCGTTCATGGAGATCGGCCGCCATTGGGGCAAGGCCATCGCGGCGGGCCTGGCGCGCATCGACGGCTGGCCGGTCGTCGTCGTCGCGAGCGACCCCTACCACTACGGCGGCGCCTGGGATCGCCAGACGACCGAGAAGTACATGCGCATGGTCGATCTGGCCGAGCAGTTCCACCTGCCCGTGCTCAACCTCGTGGACGTGCCGGGCTTCCGCATCGGCCTGGAGGCCGAGAAGGAAGGCGTGATGCGCGCCGGCGTGCGCGCGCTCACCGCCGTGGCGCAGAGCACGGTGCCCTGGTGCACGGTGATCCTGCGCAAGGCCTTCGGCGTGGCCGGGGGCGGGCACCAGAACGCTGACCGCTTCAACTTCCGCTATGCATGGCCTTCGGCCCAATGGGGATCGCTGCCCATCGAAGGCGGGCTGGAGGTGGCCTACAAGGCCGAGATCGAGGCCGCCGGCGACCCCGAGGCGGCCCGTGCGCGCATCGAGGCCCGCGTGCGCAGCCTGACCTCGCCCTTCCGCAGCGCCGAGGCGTTCGTGGTGGAGGACATCATCGACCCGCAGGACACGCGCACCCTGCTGGTCGAGTTCGCCAACCTCGCCGCGCCGCTGCGCCAAGCCGGCCCGGTGCGCTTCGGGTTCCGTCCATGAGCCGCCCGGCCGTTCCGAAGGCTCATAGCACCGCAGCCCGTCAGGGCGAAGGTACGTCAGTGAGCGAGGCCAGGCCCGTGCGGGCGCCCCGTTCCATCCGCCGCATCCTGGTCGCCAACCGCGGCGCGGTGGCGGCCCGCGTGATCCGCGCGGCGAAGGCCCTGGGGATCGAGTCCGTCGCGGTGCATTCCACCGCCGACGAGCGGATGCCCTATGTGAAAGAGGCCGATGCCGCGGTCTGTATCGGCGACGCACCCGCCGCCGCGAGCTACCTGAACCAGGACGCCGTGCTGCGCGCGGCCCGGGAGAGCGGCGCTGATGCGGTGCATCCGGGCTACGGCTTCCTGTCCGAAAACGCGGCCTTCGCCGAGCGCGTGGAGGCCGAAGGACTGTGCTTCATCGGCCCCAGCCCGCGCTGGATCAAGACCCTGGGCCACAAGACGGCGGCGCGCGAATTGATGCAGGCGCACGGCATGCCCATGACGCGCAGCAGCGCGCTCCTGCCGGACGACCTCGACGAGGTGACCCGGGTCGCCTGCGGCATGGGTTTCCCCCTCATGCTCAAGCCCGCGAACGGCGGTGGCGGCATCGGCATGCTGCCGGTGCGTGGGGCACAGGAGATCGCCGCGGCCTGGCGGCAGGCGCAGTCCACCTCGGCCAAGGCGTTCGGCGCGTCGGAGCTGTACTTCGAGACGCTGATCGACATGCCACGGCACGTGGAATTCCAGTTCCTCGCGGATCGCCACGGGCAGGTGCGCTGCCTGTACGAGCGCGACTGCTCCGTACAGCGGCGCAACCAGAAGGTCGTCGAAGAGGCGCCCGCGCCGGGCATTCCCCGCGACGCCGTGCAGGCCATGGCCCGGCGGCTGGAGGCGATCCTGGCCGGCATCGGCTACGACGTCATCGGCACCGTGGAGATGCTCTACACACCCGCGACGGGCTTCACGTTCCTGGAGGTGAACACGCGGCTGCAGGTGGAGCACGCGGTGACGGAAGAAGTCACGGGCGTGGACATCGTCGCGGCGCAGATCCGGCTGGCCGCGGGCGAGCCGCTCGCTGCCGTGCTGCCCGCGCCCATCGCATGCAACGGCCACGCGGTGGAGGCGCGCATCTACGCGGAAGACCCCGTGCGCTTCTTCCCGTCCCCCGGCGAACTCGCCGTGTTCACGCCGCCGGCGGGCGAGGGCATTCGCGTGGAGACGGGCTATGCCGCCGGCACCCGTGTGTCGAGCCACTACGACCCGATGCTCGCCAAGGTCATCGCGCATGGTGCCGACAGGGCCGAAGCGGTCGCCCGGCTGGCCGGCGCGCTGGAGCACTTTCGCGTCGAAGGCGTGAAAACCAACATTCCCTACGTGCTGCGCGTCCTGCGTGACCCGGCGTTCGCGGCCAGCCAGCTGCACACCCAACTGGGCGCCGCGATCGCATCGCGCCCTCTTTGAAACAACGTCCATCCAGGAGATTTCCCATGCCCACTCTCTGCTCCCCGCTGGCGGGCCGCGTCGTCACCCACTGCACCGCTCCCGACGACAGCGTGTCGGCCGGTGATCCGCTCTTGATCGTCGAGTCCATGAAGATGGAGATCCCTGTGGAGGCGGAGGCCGGCGGCACCGTGGTGCGCTACCTGGTCGAGGTCGGTGCGGAAGTGGCCGAAGGCCAGCCCCTGGTGGAACTGCGATGAACAGCGGCTTCGAGCGCCACGGCCGGGTGGCCCTGATCCGATGGGCCAACCCGCCCGTCAACGGCCTGTCGTTCGCGTTGCGCCAGCACCTGTCAGCGGCGCTGGACGCGGCCGTGGCGGATGCGGCCATCGACGCCATCGTGCTCGCGGGCGAGGGCCGCATGTTCTCGGGTGGCGCGGACATCCGTGAGTTCAACACGCCGCGCGGCGTGGCCGAGCCGACCACGCCCCAGTTGATCCAGCGCATCGAGAACCTGGGCAAGCCCGTGGTGGCAGCTATCCACGGCTCTGCGCTCGGCGGCGGCCTGGAGCTGGCCCTGGGCTGCCACTGGCGCGTGGCCGATGCCCAGGCGTCGGTGGCCCTGCCCGAGGTGAAGCTGGGCCTGCTGCCCGGCGGCGGCGGCACGCAGCGCCTGCCCCGGCTCGTGGGCGTCGAGACGGCGCTGGACTGGATCGTCTCCGGGAGGACGGTGGGCGCGGCCAAGGCCCTGGAGGCGGGCCTGCTGGACGCGGTGTTCGAAGGCGACTGGCTGTCGCAGGCGATCGCGTTCGCGGCCGGGCTCGATCCCGCGCAGGCGCTGCGGCCCACGGGCGCGCGTGCCGTCACGCCGCCCGCCGACGCGGCCGCGCTGTTCGGCGCCGCGCGAGAGAAGGCGCGCAAGACGGCGCGCGGCCTGGAAGCGCCGCTGCAATGCATCGCCTGCGTGGAGAAGTCGCAGGGCGGCTCGCTGCAGGAAGGGCTGGCGTTCGAGCGGCAGCGCTTCGTCGAGCTCGTGAACGGCACGCAGTCCAAGGCGCTGCGCCACCTGTTCTTCGGCGAGCGCGAAGCCGCCAAGCCGCCGGCGGATGCGCAGGGCATGGCGTTGCGCTCCGTGCAGCGCGTGGGTGTGATCGGCGCGGGCACGATGGGCGGCGGCATCGCCATGGCCTTCGCCAACGCGGGCTACGCCGTGACGCTGGTCGAGGCCACCGACGCGGCCCTCGCCAAGGGCCTGGAGACGATCCGCCGCAACTACGCGGCCACGGTGGCCAAGGGCAAGCTGGACGAGGCGCAGATGCAGGCCCGCCTGGCGCGCATCCACGGCTCCACGGCCATGCAGGAACTCGCAGAGGCGGATCTGGTCATCGAGGCGGCCTTCGAGGACATCGCCGTCAAGCACGGCCTGTTCCAGCAACTGGACGCGATCGCCAAGCCTGGCGCCATCCTTGCGACCAACACCTCGCGGCTCGACATCAACGACATCGCCGCCGTGACGCGCCGCCCGCAGGACGTGATGGGACTGCACTTCTTCAGCCCCGCCCACGTCATGAAGCTGCTGGAAATCGTGCGCGGCCGGGCCACGGCGCCCGACGTGATCGCCACGGTGCTCGATGTGGCCAAGCGCATCGGCAAGGTGCCCGCCGTGGTGGGCGTGTGCGACGGCTTCGTGGGCAACCGCATGGTGAGCCCGTATACGCGCGAGGCGCACTTCCTGCTGGAGGAGGGCGCGAGCCCCGCGCAGGTGGATCAGGCCGTGGAGCGCTTCGGCATGGCCATGGGCCCGCTGCGCATGGGCGACATGGCCGGCCTGGACATCAGCTGGGCCGCGCGCAAGCGCCAGGCCCCCACGCGCCCCAGGCACCTGCGCTACTGCCACATCGCCGACCGGCTCTGCGAGTCGGGCCGCCTGGGGCAGAAGACGGGCGCGGGCTTCTACCGCTACGAGCCGGGCAGCCGCGCGCCCGTGCCCGATCCGGCCGTGGAGGCGATCATCGACACCTGCGCACGCGAATCGGGCATCACGCGCCGGGCGATCACCGACGAGGAGATCGTGGAGCGCACGATGTATGCGCTGGTCAATGAGGCCGCGCGCATCCTGCAGGATGGCGTGGCGCGCCGCGGCAGCGACATCGACGTGATCTACGTGAACGGCTACGGCTTTCCCGCCGCGCGCGGCGGCCCGCTGTTCTATGCCGACACCGTGGGCCTGCCCCAGGTGCTCGCGCGCATCGAGGAATTCCACCGCCTCCACGGCCCGTTGTGGGAGCCCGCGCCGCTGCTCGCGCAGCTCGTGGCGCAGGGCCAGTCCCTCTCCGGCTACGTGGTGCCCACCGAACCCACCTGAACGACCATGACCGCCATCGCCCCATCCCCGGGCGGCCCCGACGCCGCCTATCTCCACCACCTGGCCCAGGGCCGGTTCCGCATCCAGCAATGCGGCGCGTGCGCGCGGCACGTGTTCTATCCACGGGTCGCTTGCCCGCACTGCGGCGGCGCCGACCTGCGCTGGATGGACGCCAGCGGCCAGGGCACCGTCCATGCGTGCAGCGTGGTCATGGGCAAGCCCGGCACGGGCACCGACTACGCCATCGTGCTCGTCGACCTGGACGAGGGCGTGCGCATGATGGGCCGCGTGCGGGAGCATCCGCAGGACCAGGTGCGTATCGGCATGCGCGTGCAGGCCCGCATCGTGGAGCAGGACGGCAAGCCGCTCGTGGTCTTCGTTCCCCAAGGCGCGGGAGGTGCGCAATGAGCCTGCAACAACTTCGCGGCAAGGCCGCCATCGTGGGCGTGGGCCATGCCGGCATCGGCGAGGCGACCGGCTTCAGCGCCATGGAAATCCTGGGCCAGGCCGCGCTCGCGGCCGTGGACGATGCGGGGCTCACGCTGCGCGACATCGACGGCCTGGCCACCTGCAGCTCGGCGGCCAGCATGTGGGCGCTGCCGGTGGCCGAATACCTGGGCCTGCGGCCGCAGTTCATCGACAGCACCATGCTGGGCGGCTCCAGCTTCATCGCCCACCTGATGCCCGCGATGCTGGCGCTGGAGAGCGGCCAGTGCAACGCGGTGCTCGTGTGCTACGGCAGCACCCAGAAGACGGGCACGTTCTCGCGCAAGGCCATGTCGGATACGTTCCGCCTGATCGACCCGCTGCCCTACGAGCACCCCTACGCGCCCATCCAGCCGCTCACGTCCTACGCGCTGGCCGCTTCGCGCCACATGCACGAGTTCGGCACCACGCGCGAGCAGCTCGCCGAGGTGGCCGTGGCCGCGCGCCGCTGGGCGCAGCTCAACCCCGAGGCGGTGATGCGCGATCCGCTCAGCATCGACGACGTGCTGTCCGCGCGCATGGTCTCCACGCCGCTCACGGTGCGCGACTGCTGCCTCGTCACCGACGGCGCGGGCGCCTTCGTGCTCATGCGCGCCGACCGCGCCAAGGCCCAGGTGCCCAAGCCCGTGTACGTGCTCGGCAACGCCACGGCGGTGTGGAACCGGCAGATCTCGTCCATGGAGAACCTCACCGTCACCGCCGCGTCGGAGTCGGGGCGGCGTGCCTTCGAGATGGCGGGCCTCGCGCCCTCGGACGTGGACGTGGTGGGCCTCTACGACGCCTTCACGATCAACACGCTGCTGTTCCTCGAAGACCTGGGCTTCTGCAAGAAGGGCGAGGCCGGCGCGTTCGTGGAGAACGGCGGCATCGCGCCGGGCGGTCGGCTGCCGGTCAATACCAACGGCGGCGGGCTCTCGTGCGTGCACCCGGGCATGTACGGCATCTTCCTCGTGATCGAGGCGGTGCGTCAGTTGCGCGGCGAATGCGGCGCGCGGCAGGTCAAGGATGCGCGCATCGCCCTGGCGCACGGCAACGGCGGCACGCTGTCGAGCCAGTCCACGGCGATCTTCGGCGTGGAGGAAACGCTGTGAACGCGCGAGGCAGGGAGCCGGCATGCTCAACAAAGTGACCGCCTCGGTGCACGAGGCCGTGCGCGACGTGCGCGACGGCGCGACCATCCTCATCGGCGGCTTCGGCATCTCCGGCGTGCCCACCGAACTCGTCTGTGCGCTGCTGGACCAGGGCGCGCGCGAACTCACCATCGTCAACAACAATGCGGGCAACGGCAAGATCGGCCTGAGCCAGCTGGTGGAGGCCGGACGCGTGCGGCGCATGGTGTGCTCGTTCGCGCGCTCCTCCAACCCGGTGGAGCCCAACGCCGCCGCGTTCGCCGCGTGGTACCGCGCCGGCAGGATCGAACTCGAATGCGTGCCCCAGGGCACGATGGCCGAGCGCATGCGCGCGGCGGGCTCGGGCCTGGGGCCGTTCTTCACGCCCACCTCGTACGGCACGCGCCTGGCCGAGGGCAAGGAAACCCGCGTCATCGACGGCGTGGGCTATGTGCTGGAGCAGCCGCTGCACGGCGACTTCGCCTTCGTGAAGGCGCAGACGGCGGACCCCTGGGGCAACCTCATGTACCGCAACGCGGAGCGCAACTTCGGCCCCGTCATGTGCATGGCTGCCAAGGTGGCCGTGGCGCAGGTGGACGAGATCGTGCCGCTGGGCATGCTCGTGCCCGAGCACGTGGCAACGCCGGGCATCTTCGTGCAGCGCGTGGTACAGGTGGAAGGACGGGCATGACGATGAACATCCAACGGCTCAGCCGCGCCGCGATGGCGGCCAAGGTGGCCAACGACATTCCCGACGGCAGCTACGTCAACCTGGGGATCGGCATTCCCACGCTGATCTCCAAGTGCCTGCCGCCGGGCCGCGACGTGATCCTGCACAGCGAGAACGGCATCCTGGGCATGGGCCCCGCGCCCGCGGGCGGTGCCGTGGACCTGAGCCTCATCAACGCGAGCAAGGAGCCGGTCACGCTGCTGCCGGGGGCGTCCATCACCGACCACGTGACCTCGTTCGCCATGATGCGCGGCGGGCACATCGACCTCACCGTGCTCGGCGCGTTCCAGGTCTCCAGCCAGGGCGACCTGGCCAACTGGGACACCGGCGCGCCCGACGCGATCCCCGCCGTGGGCGGTGCCATGGACCTCGTGGTCGGCGCGCGACAGGTCTTCGTGGTCATGGAGCACGTGAGCAAGGCGGGCGAGCCCAAGATCGTCACCGAGTGCACCTACCCGCTCACGGGTGCGCGCGTGGTGGACCGCATCTACACGGATTGCGCGGTCATCGACGTCACGGCGCAAGGGCTGGCAGTCCGCTGGATGTGCGAAGGGATGAGCTTCGAGCGCCTGCAGTCCATGACCGCGGCGCCCCTTCTGCCGGGGATCGGCTGAACCACCCGGGCGCAACGGCATGAGCTCACACACCACGCACACCTCCCTGGCCGAGCGGTTCGCGTCCCTCGCGCCGCATGTCAACGCGAACGCCTGCCTCGTGCACCGGGGCCGGGCGTTGACGGCCGACCTCGTCGTCGTCGTCGGCACGGCGCGGTTTCTGCTGCGCATCCACCAGGGCGAAGTCGCCGAAGTCACGCAGCGGTTCGCGCTGTTCCATCCGTGCGCGCTCTTCGTGCAGGGAACGGCCGAGGCCTGGGAGCGGCTCTGGGACCAGGTGCCTCTTCCCGGCTGGCACGACATCTTCGCCCTGCACAAGCGGGGCGAGATGGTGATCGAGGGGGACACCCGGCTGCTGTTCTCGCATCTCCAGTACCTCAAGGATGTGCTGGAAATGCCGCGCCACGTGCCCGCGGACGCCTGAACCAGCGAGGAGACACCAGATGAAAGACCGCATCGAGCCCATCGTCGGCCGCTACATCCACGTGGATGTCCTGGGCGAGACGTGCCGCATCTATTTCGAGGAATGCGGCCAGGGCATTCCCTTGCTGTGCCTGCACACGGCCGGCTCCGATGGCCGGCAGTTCCGCCATCTGCTCAACGACGGCGCCCTCACCGGAAAATTCCGCGTCATCGCATTCGACATGCCCTGGCACGGAAAGTCCTATCCGCCCGTCGGCTTCCACGAGCGGGACTACGAACTCACCACCGAGCGCTACGTGGCCACGATCCGCGCGTTCAGCGCCGCGCTGGGGCTGGACAGGCCGGTGGTCATGGGCTGCTCGATCGGCGGACGGATCGTGTTGCAGCTGGCGCATGCCCACGGCGCCGAGTTCCGGGCGCTCATCGGCCTGGAGAGCGCCGACTACCAGCAGCCCTGGTACGACACGGGCTGGCTCAACCGCCCCGACGTGCATGGCGGCGAGGTCTGCGCCGCGCTGGTGTCCGGCCTGATCGCGCCGCAAAGCCCGAGCGAATACCGCCATGAAACCCTGTGGCAATACAAGCAGAGCGGCCCCGGGATCTTCAAGGGCGACCTGTACTTCTACCGCGTGGATTCCGACCTGCGCGGCAAGCTGGGCGGCATCGATACGGCCGCCACGCCGCTCTACCTGCTGACGGGCGAATACGACTTTTCCTGCAGTCCCGAGGACTCGATCCGCACCGCAGAGACCATTCCCGGCGCGAAGGTGACCGTCATGAAGGAACTGGGGCATTTCCCCATGAGCGAGAACCCCGGGCAATTCAGGAAATACATCCTGCCCGTGCTGGACGAGATCGCGGCCCGCTGAGCCTTGCCGGCACTCCATTCCAACCCCAACCATCCTCCAGGAGACAACCATGAAAAAGATCCTTGCCGCCTCGCTGCTGTGCGTGGGCTGCGGCGCATTCGCCCAGGAAGAACTCAAGATCGGCGCCATCGTGACGCTGTCCGGAGCGGGCGCCGCCTGGGGCCAGGCCATGCTGTACGCGACCGAGCTGGCCGCCGACGACGTGAACGCCAAGGGCGGCCTCGACGTGGGCGGCAAGAAGTACAAGGTCAAGGTCGTCGCCTACGACGACAAGTACCAGGCCGGCGAGGCCGTCACCGCCGCCAACCGCCTGGTGTTCGAGGACAAGGTCCAGTACGTGATCGGCCCCGTGGGCTCGGCCGCCGCGCTGGCCGTGGGCCCGATCATGGAGAAGAACAAGGTCGTCATGCTGACCCTGGGCTTCACCGACAAGGCCCTGGCGGCCGACAAGCCGTTCAGCTTCCGCCCCAACCTGACGACGATGGAGACATCGCAGCCCCAGATCGACTGGATCGTCAAGGCCAAGGGCATCAAGAAGGTGGGCGCGCTGTTCCCCAACGACGAGACCGGCCAGCAGATCGCCCAGGATCTGGAGAAGGCCTACGCCAAGGCCGGCGCGAAGATGGACGCCAAGGAGTTCTTCGAGCGCGAGCGCGTGGACATGATGCCGCTGCTCACCCGCATCATGGCCAAGGGCGTGGACGCCATCGAGCTCGACGGCAATGCGCCGGGTACCGCCGGCCTCATCGTCAAGCAGGCGCGCGAGCTGGGCTTCAAGGGGCACATCATCCGCAGTGGCGGCCCGGCCACCACCGAGATCGTCAACGTGGCGGGCGCGGGCGCGACCAACGGCATGCTGGTCAACACGCCGATCGACCCCGCCAATGCGGAGGTCAAGGCCTATGCAGAGCGCTATTTCGGCAAGTACAAGAAGCGCATGAACGGTTTCAGCCCGGCGTTCTACGACGGCACGCGCATGCTGTTCCAGGCCATGGGCCAGGCGGGCAGCACCACTGACACGGACAAGGTGCGCGTGGCGCTCGAAGGCATCAAGGACTTCAAGGGCATTCTGGGCACCCTCAACTGGACGGGCAAGGAAGTCTACGGCTCCAACCACCAGATCAGCGCGCCGTTCTACATCGCGCGCGTGCAGGACGGGCAGGAAGTGGTCGAGAGCACCTGCTCCCTCACTGCCTGCAAGTAAGCACAGAACCTGCTGGGTACCGCCGTGGATTTCACTTTCCTCATTGGTCAGGCATTGACCAATGGCCTCATCATTGGGCTGCTCTACCTGCTGATGGCCATTGGCTTCACACTGGTCTTCGGCGTCATGCGCGTGGTCAATTTCGCGCATGGCGAGTTCTACATGCTGGGCGCGTTCGTCGCCTATGTCTGTGTCACCCGGTTCCAGTTGCCTTTCCTGGTGGCGGTGCTTGCCACCTTCGCCGTGACCCTGGTCGCGGGCTGGCTCATCGAGGTGGTCGTGCTCAAGGGCTTCCGCGGCAACGAGCTCAACGGGATGATCAGCACGATCGGGCTGGGGATGATCCTGCAGAACAGCGCCCTGCTGCTCTTCGGGCCGGATCCTCAGTCCATGCCGCCGGTGGCCGAAGGCGTGGTGTCCCTCGGCCCCATCATGCTGCCCATGTCGCGGCTGTACGTGGTGGCGTTTTCCATCGCCGTGCTGGCGCTGCTCTACCTGTTCCTCATGCACAGCAAGGGCGGGCGCGCGCTGCGCGCCGTGGTGCAGGACACCGAGATCGCCAGCGCCCAGGGCATCCGCTCGCACCTCATGTATCCGTTGGGCTTCGGCATCGGCGTGGCGCTGGCTGCCGTGGCGGGTGCGCTGATGGCGCCGGTGTTCTCGGTCTCGCCGAGCATCGGCTCGACCCCTCTGCTCAAGGCATTCATCGTGGTGATCCTCGGCGGGCTGGGGAGCATTCCCGGCGCCGCGCTCGCCAGCCTGCTGCTGGGCGTGGTGGAGAGCGGGGCCAACACCTTCATGTCCAGCGCCATGTCCGACATGCTGCTCTTCGGCTTCGTGATCCTGATGCTGATCTTCCGCCCCTCGGGCCTGCTCGGAAAGTCTGGACGCTGACGCCATGCATGCCTCTTCCACTGCCCCGACCATGAAGCCTCGCGCCCCCGACCCCGGCGCCGGAAACCCGCAGGCGCACTGGCGCCGCTGGCTGCCCGGCCTGCTGGTTCTGTTCGCCCTGCCGCTGTTCACCAGCAGCCCGTTCTACATGCACCTGGCGGTATTGGTCTGCCTGAACATCATCTTCGTCAACGGGCTGTCGCTGCTCAGCCGCACCGGGCAGCTCTCGTTTTGCCACGCCGCGTTCATGGGGATGGGCGCCTATGCCTCGGTGATGGCCACCACCCAGTGGCATGCGCCGTTCCTGTTGTCGGTCGCGCTCGGCGTGGCCGTCGCCGCTGCGGTGGCCTACCTGCTCGGTTCGGTGATCCTGCGCCTGCAGGGCGTGTACTTCGTGCTGGTGACTTTCTGCTTCGGCGAGCTGTTCCGGCTGATCCTGCTGGAGGGCGGCGGCCATACAGGCGGGGCGAACGGCATCGCCAACATTCCGCCTGCATCCATGCTCGGCTTCGCATTCGACACCAAGACCTCGTTCTACGTGCTGGCGGCGGTCTGCGCCTTCGCCTCCATCATGCTGCTGATCGCGCTGTTCCGCACGCCCCAGGGCACGGCGCTGGACTCCGTGGGCGACAACCAGGAGCTGGCCGAGGCCAGCGGCATCGGCATCCAGCGCACGCAGATGTTCGCGTTCGTGCTGGGCTCGGCCATGGCCGGGTTCGCGGGCGCGCTGCTGGCGCACTACCTGGGTTTCGTTTCGCCCGAGTCGTTCAACCAGCACATTTCCGTGGCGGCCATCGTCATGCTGGTGATCGGCGGCCGCGCGTCGGTGCTGGGGCCGATCCTGGGCGCGCTCATCATGACGCCGCTGCCCGAGCTGTTCCGCAGCGCGATCGAGACGCAGAACATCCTCTACGGCATCACGCTGATCCTGGTGCTCAAGTTCCTGCCGGGCGGCCTCGTGGGGATCGCCGCGAAGCTCCGAGGGAAGGGGGGCAAGGCATGACCGCACTGCTCAAGGTGGATGGCCTGTCCCGCTATTTCGGCGGCCTGGCCGCCGTCAAGGATCTGAGCTTCGAGCTCAACGCGGGCGAGATCGTCGGCCTGATCGGCCCCAACGGCGCGGGCAAGAGCACGGCCTTCAACGTCATCAGCGGCTCGCTGCCGCCCTCGGCCGGCAGCATCCGGTTCGCGGGCCAGCAGATCGAGGGCATGAAGCCGAGCCAGGTCGTGCGCCACGGGCTGGCGCGCACCTTCCAGTCGGCCACGGTGTACCCCACCGCCACGGTGCAGGAGAACCTCTACCGGGGTGCCCTGGCGCGCTTCGACGTGCCCGTCTGGGCGCAGATCGCGCAGACGGCCCGCTACCGCGGCGCGCTGCGCAAGGTGCAGGAGGAAGTGGACGAGGTGCTGGAGATCACGGGCCTTGCGCCTTACCGCGACGACGTGGCCGGAGCGCTGGCCTACGGCCACCAGAAGCGCATCGGCGTGGCGATCGGCCTGGCGACGAGGCCGAAGCTGTTGTTGCTCGACGAGCCCGCCGCGGGCCTCAACCCCGAGGAGTGCGCCGAGTTCGGCGGCCTGCTGAAGACGCTGCGCGACCGGCACGACATCTCGCTGCTCTTCGTGGAACACCACATGGCGCTGGTGATGAACACCTGCGAGAAGATCATCGTGCTCGTGCAGGGCCAGAAGATCGCGCAGGGCACGCCCGACGAGGTGCGCAACAACCCTGCGGTGATCGAAGCCTATCTGGGAGTGGACGAAGATGCCCACGGTTGAAGTCAAGGATGTGGTGGTTCACTACGGGCTGGTGGAGGCGCTGCATGGCGTCAGCTTCACGGTGCCGGCCGGCCGGATCGTGGCGCTCGTCGGCTCCAATGGCGCGGGCAAGAGCACCACGCTCAAGGCGCTGATGGGCCTGAAGAAAGTCTCGTCCGGCAGCATCCTGATGGACGGGCGGCGCATCGATGGCACCGGCTCGGCCCAGCGGGTCTCGATGGGCCTGGCGCTCTCGCCCGAGGGGCGCAGGCTGTTCCCGCGCATGACCGTCTGGGAGAACCTCATGGTCGGCGCGCACACCGTCGGCTCGGCGGCCGTGCGCAACCGCTCGCTGGAGCAGGTCTATGCGCTGTTCCCGCGCGTGCAGGAGCGCCGCAGCCAGCTCGCGGGCTCGCTCTCGGGCGGCGAGCAGCAGATGGTGGCTATCGGCCGCGCCCTGATGTCGCACCCGCAAATCCTGATGCTCGACGAACCCTCGCTGGGCATCGCGCCCAAGATCGTCTCCGAGATCGCCCAGGCCATCGTGCAACTGAACCGGGAAACCGGCATCTCGGTGATCCTGGTGGAGCAGAACGCGCGGCTCGCGCTCAAGATGGCGCACCACGCCTACGTGTTCGAGCAGGGCACGGTGGTCCGCTCGGGCTCCGGCCAGGAACTGCTGCAGGACGCATTCGTGCAAAAAGCCTTCCTCGGAGTCTGACCATGGGCACCCTCCCCATCATCCCCCGCGCGGAAGTCCGTCCGCAGTGGCTTGCCCTGCACCACGAGGCGCCGCTGGAGCCGGAGCTGCCCATCATCGACCCGCACCACCACCTGTCCGACAGCCTGTGGGGCGGCTACCTGAAGGACGACCTGCTGGCGGATCTGGGCTCGGGACACCGCATCGAGTCCACGGCCTTCATCCAGGTGGGCTTCAGCTACCGCGCGGACGGGCCGGAGCACCTGCGCCCCGTGGGCGAGACGGAGCGTGTCGTGGCCATCGCAGGGCAGACCGATGCCGCGCAGGCGGGCACGCGGGTCTGCGAAGGCATCGTGGGCTTTGCGGATCTCGCGCTGGGCGCACGCGTCGAGGAAACCCTGACCGCGCACCTGCAGGCCGCAGCGGGGCGCTTTCGCGGCATCCGCTGCCACGCGGCCGCACATGCGCAGTTCCAGTACGGCGTGATGCACTCTCCGCCGCTGCACCTCTACATGGATCCGAAGTTCCGCGAGGGCTATGCCACGCTCGCGCGCTTCGGGCTCACGTTCGACTCCTGGGCCTATCACACCCAGCTCGACGAACTCCATGACCTGGCGTGCGCCTTTCCCGACATCCCCGTGGTGATCGACCACATTGGCGTGCCCCTGGGCGTGGGCCCCTATGCGGGGCAGCGGGATGCCGTCTTTGCCGAATGGAAACGGTTGCTGCAGGAGTTCGCCCCGTTGCCCAACGTCTGCATCAAGCTCGGCGGCCTGGGCATGAGCGTGTTCGGCTTTGGATTCCACCAGGCGGACAGGCCGCCCACTTCCGCGGAGCTGGCGCAGGCCTGGGGCCCCTACATCCTCACCTGCATCGAAATCTTCGGACCGTCGCGCTGCATGTTCGAGAGCAACTTCCCCGTGGACAAGGGCACGTGCAGCTACCAGGTGCTGTGGAACACCTTCAAGCGGATCACCGCGGGCATGTCGGAGGACGAGAAGCGGCAGCTCTACCGCGATACCGCGGCGCGGTTCTATCGCCTCGCCTGAGCCCGGTCGGGGGAGAGGGCCGCCTCGATCGCCTCGCGCACGTTGCGCACGTGCGCCATGCCCGCAGCGTCCGCAGCGTCCTCGTCGCCCTGGATGACGGCCTCGCCCATCGCCCGGTAGTCGCGCATGCGGATGCGCTGCAGCGCCGCCGGCCGGTGCTGGGCGTAGACGATGGGCATGTGGATGGTCGGCAGCAGGCGGCGCAACTCGCGGCTGGCGCTGGTGTCCAGCAGGGCGCGGTAGAAGGCGCGCCGGGCGTGGGCGAAGGCGTCGGGATCCTGCGCGCCGTCGGCGGCATGGAGCTGGGCCAGCGCCTGCTCGACGGCCGCGCCGGAGGCGCCGGCTGCGATGCGGCGTGCGGCGCTGCGCGCGAGCAGGCCGGTCATGCGCTCGGCCACGTCGAGCACTTCCAGGGTTTCCTGCGGCGACAGCGCGCGGATGGCCGCGCCCTTGTTGCGGTGCAGATCCGCCAGCCCCTGGGCGGCCAGGCGCTGCAGCGCCTCGCGCACGGAGTTGCGGCTCACGCCGAACTGCGCGGCCAGGTCCACCTCCACGAGCCGCTGGCCGGGCACGAACTTCTGCAGCGCCAATCCCTGCACGATGCCGTGGAACACCGCGTCGGCGGCGGAGGTGGGGGTATCGGTTTCGTCGGCCATGGGTATTGCCATCAATGTTGTTCAACAATATGATGGAGCAATTATCGCCGATCAGGAGATCTTTTCCATGGACTTTTCCCTTTCGCCCGAGTTGGTCGCGTTGCGCGACAAAGTGCGCCGGTTCATCGCCGAGCAAGTCGTTCCGCTCGAGAACGACCCGCGCCAGTCCCACCATGGCCCCGACGAGCCGCTGCGCCGCGAGCTGGTGGCGCGCGCCAGGGCGGCCGGCCTGCTCACGCCCCACGCCTCGCGCGCCATGGGCGGCATGGGCCTCTCGCACGTGGAGAAGGCCGTGGTGTTCGAGGAGGCGGGCTATTCGCGGCTGGGCCCCACGGCCCTCAACATCCACGCGCCCGACGAGGGCAACATCCACCTGATGGAGGAGGTGGCCACGCCCGCGCAGAAGGAGCGCTGGCTGCGCCCGCAGGTGGCGGGCGAACTGCGCTCGTGCTTCGCGATGACCGAGCCCTCGCCCGGCGCGGGGGCTGATCCTTCGATGCTGCAGACCACGGCCGTGCGCGACGGCGACGACTACGTCATCAACGGCCGCAAGTGGTTCATCACCGGCGCCGACGGTGCCGACTACGCCATCATCATGGCGCGCATGGAGGACGGCTCGGCCACCATGTTTCTCTCGGACATGGACCGCCCAGGCATCGTGCTGGAGCGCAACATGGACGCGATGGATGCCTGCTTCACCGGCGGCCACGGCGTGCTGCGCTTCGACAATCTGCGCGTACCTGCCGCCGACGTGCTGGGCGAAATTGGCAAGGGCTTCCGCTACGCCCAGGTGCGCCTGGCGCCCGCGCGGCTCACGCACTGCATGCGCTGGCTGGGCCAGGCGCGCCGCGCGCACGACACGGCACTGAACTACGTGCGCAAGCGCCACGCCTTCGGCAAGCCGCTGGTGGAGCACGAGGGCGTGGGCTTCATGGTGGCCGACAGCGACATGGACCTGCACACCGCGCGCCTGCACATCTGGCACACGGCCTGGCTGCTGGACCAGGGTGAGAAGTGCAACTTCGAGTCGAGCCGCGCCAAGGTCGTGTGCTCCGAGGCCGAGTGGCGCGTGGTCGACCGTAGCGTGCAGATGCTCGGCGGCCAGGGCGTGACGGGCGAGACGCCGGTGATGCGCATCTTCACCGACATGCGTGCCTTCCGCATTTACGACGGCCCGAGCGAGGTGCACCGCTGGAGCATGGCGCGCAAGCTCGCCCACATGGCCGAAAAGGCCGAGGCCGAACTGCTGCGCGAAGGGGGTGCCGCATGACGGGCGCGATCGACCGATTCGGCCTGCAAGGCAAGCTGGCCCTGGTGACCGGCGCTTCCAGCGGCCTGGGAACGCACTTCGCCCAGGTGCTGGCCGGCGCCGGTGCCCGCGTGGCCCTGGCCGCGCGCCGCGTGGACAAGCTGCAGGGCGTGGTGGAGGCCATCGCCGCGCAGGGCGGCGAAGCCCGCGCGTTTGCCCTCGACGTGACCGACAACGCCAGCGTGTGCGCCTGCCTCGACGCCGTGGGCGCCTGGGGTGTGCCCGACGTGGTGGTCAACAACGCGGGCGTGACGGTGACGCGCCCCGTGCTGGAGCAGACCGAGGAAGACTTCGACCATGTGCTCGGCACCAACCTCAAGGGCAACTGGCTCGTGGCCACCGAGGCCGCGCGCCGCATGGTGGCGGCGGGCAAGGGCGGCGCGATCGTCAACGTGGCCTCCATCCTGGGCGAGCGCGTGGCGGGCGGCGTGGCGCCATACGCCATCTCCAAGGCCGGCGTGGTGCAGGCCACCAAGGCCCTGGCGCTGGAGCTGGCGCGCCACGGCATCCGCGTGAACGCGCTGCTGCCCGGCTACGTGGTGACCGACCTGAACCGCGACTTCCTCACCAGCCCGGCGGGCGACAAGCTGCGCGCGCGCATCCCCAGCCGCCGCTTCGGCGAAGTGACCGACCTGGACGGCCCGCTGCTGCTGCTGGCCTCCGACGCGGGCGCGGCCATGTCGGGCGCCACGCTGGCCGTCGACGGTGCGCACCTGGTGAGTTCGCTATGAGCGGCCCCGCGAATCCCCTGCCGGTGGAAGCGCTCGGCGACTACCTGCGCGCCCAGGGCCTGGCGGGCAGCGCGCCGCTGGAGATGCGCGTGCTCGCGGGCGGCCAGTCCAACCCCACCTACCGCATCACGGCGGGCGAAGGGCGCGACTACGTGCTGCGCAAGAAGCCGCCGGGCACGCTCATCGCCTCGGCCCACGCCATCGACCGCGAATACCGCGTGATGAAGGCCCTGGCGGACACCGATGTGCCCGTGCCGCGCATGCTGCACTACTGCGAGAGCAGCGAGCTGCTGGGCACGCCGTTCTACGTGATGGAGTTCCTCCAGGGCCGCGTGCTCATGGACCAGTCGCTGCCAGGCATGCATCCCGACGAGCGCCGCGCCATCTACCGCGAGATGAACCGCGTCATCGCCGCGCTGCATGCCGTGGACTACCGTGCCGTGGGCCTGGGCGACTACGGCAAGGAGGGCAACTACGTGGGCCGCCAGATCGCCCGCTGGTCGCGCCAGTGCCGGCAATCCTCCTTGCCCATGAACGGCGCGATGCACCGCCTCATGGACTGGCTGCCCGAGCACCTGCCCGCGGGCGACGAGACCACGCTGGTGCACGGCGACTACCGGCTCGACAACCTCGTCTTCCACCCCACCGAGCCGCGCGTCATCGGCGTGCTGGACTGGGAGCTGTCGACCCTCGGCCACCCGCTGGCCGACCTGTCCTACCAGTGCATGGCCTGGCGCATCCCGCCCAGCCTGTGGCGTGGCATCGGCGGGCTGGACCTGGCCGCGCTGGGCATTCCGCAGGAGGCAGAGTACATCGCCTGGTACGGCGACGCCACCGGCCGTGATGCGGCAGGCGATTGGGACTTCTACATCGCCTACAACCTGTTCCGCATGGCGGCCATCCTGCACGGCATCGCTCAGCGCGCGGCCGACGGCAACGCGGCTGCGGAGGACGCGGAGGAGACGGGGGCCAAGGCCGGACCGCTGGCCGAGCTGGGCTGGGAGAGCGCGCAGCGCCACATGGCGGCGCGCGGGTGAGCTATCGAATCAGGAGCTGCTTGCGCTTTTTGTAAGCCATTTTCCTTATCAAAGAATAGGGAAAGCGGCGAATACCAAGCGCAAGCAGCTCCTGAATTCAGAGCGCCAGCTCATAGCCCACCGTGATGGGCGCATGATCGCTGAACTTCTGTGCGCGGTAGATTTCCTCGGTGCGCGCCAGCCGCGCGAGGGCCGGCGTGGCCAGGTGGTAGTCCAGCCGCCAGCCCACGTTGTTCGCATAGGCCTGGCCGCGGTTGCTCCACCATGTGTAGCAGGCATCCGTGGTGTCGGGCTGCAGCAGGCGGTACACGTCCACGAGGCCGCCGCCTTCGTCAGTCGTGTGCAACAGCTTTGTCATCCACGCGCGTTCCTCGGGCAGAAAGCCGCTGTTCTTCTGGTTGCTGCGCCAGTTCTTCAGGTCGGCCTGCTGGTGGGCGATATTGATGTCGCCGCACAGGATGAACTCGCGCTCGGCCTTCAGCCGCATCAGGTGCGGGTGGAAGTTGGCGAGGAAGCGGTACTTGGCCAGCTGCCGCTCCTCGCCCGAGGAGCCGCTCGGAAAATACGCGCTGATGATCGACATCTTGCGCGCGGGCGTGTCGAAGCGCAGCTCCACGTACCGGCCCTCGGGGTCGAACTCGTTGCAGCCGTAGCCCACCACCACGTCGCTCGGCGCGTGGCGCGTGTAGATGCCCACGCCCGAATAGCCCTTCTTGGCCGCGAAGTGGAAGTGGCCCTTCAGGCCCGCGAGCTCCTCGAAGCGGCCCTGCACGTCGCCCGCCTGGGCCTTGATCTCCTGCACGCAAATACAATCCGGGCGGTTCTGGGCGATCCACGCCTCCACGCCCTTGGACGTGGCCGAGCGGATGCCGTTGAGGTTGAGACTGGTTAATTTGAACAAGGAAGAAGTCATGGTGGAGCGGCAGGGCCAGGATCTGGCACAGGAGTTCGTGCGGTTCGCGGTGGAGGCGGGCGTGCTGCGCTTTGGCGAATTCAAGACCAAGGCAGGCCGCATGAGCCCGTATTTCTTCAACGCCGGCCTGTTCGACGACGGCGCCAAGATGGGCCGCCTCGCGCAATTCTATGCACAGGCCCTGGTGGCCAGCGGCATCGAGTTCGACATGCTCTTCGGCCCCGCCTACAAGGGCATCCCGCTGGGCGCCACCGTGGCCGTGGAACTGGCGCGCCTGGGCCGCAACGTGCCCTTCGCCTACAACCGCAAGGAAGCCAAGGACCACGGCGAGGGCGGCACGCTGGTGGGCGCGCCCCTCCAGGGCCGTGTGCTCATCATCGACGACGTGATGAGCGCCGGCACCGCCGCGCGCGAATCCATCGCCCTGATCCGCGCCGCGGGCGCCACGCCGCACGCCATCGCCATCGCGCTCGACCGCCAGGAAAAGGCCACCGAGAACGGGCGTGACGTGGATCACAGCGCCGTGCAGTATGTGCGGCGCGAGCTGGGCATGCAGGTCTGCGCTATCGCCAAACTGGCAGACTTATTGCAATATCTATCGGCAAGCGGTGGCGATGCACAAATGCACGACCACCACGAACGGGTGCTGGCCTACCGCCAGCGCTACGGCGTCAACGACGAATAGCGGCAGCGCGGGGGCAGGGACTTGAAAGCAGGTGCAGCAGGGCGGATCGGCAGGTGCGGCGCGGCGGTGCTTTGCGCGCTGGCGGCGTCGGGTATGGCGCCCGCGTGGGCGCAGCAGGACAAGCCCGCGCAGGAGGTCTACACCTGCATCGACAAGAGCGGCCGCCGCATCACGGCCGACCGTCCCATTGCCGACTGCATCGACCGCGAGCAGCGCATCCTGGACCACACCGGCGCCGAGCGCCGCCGCATCGGCCCCACGCTCACCGAGCACGAGCGCGCCGCCCAGGAGGTGCAGCGCCGCAAGGAGGCCGAGCAGCGCGCCCGCATCGCCGAGGAGCGCCGTCGCGAGCGCGTGCTGCTGGCCCGCTACCCCGACGAGGCCACGCACCGCGAGGAGCGCCTGAACGCCCTCGCGCAGGTGGACGAAGTGGTCGCCGTGGCGCACAAGCGCATCGCCGACCTGCGCGGCGAGCGCAAGCGCATCGACGTGGAGCTGGAGTTCTACCGCCGCGACCCCGCCAAGGCCCCTGCGAAGCTGCAGCGCCAGATCGCCGAGAACGACGAGGCCGTGGCCGAGCAGCAGCGCTTCATCGCAGCGCAGGACCAGGAAAAGCGCCGCATTGCCCAGCGCTTCGACGCCGAGCTGGCCCAGCTGCGCCAGCTCTGGGCGGCCCAGCGCGCATCCGCCGAACAGTGGACGCCGCCACCCGGTACGCGCTGAACAGGAAAAAGGGCTCCCCCAGGGAGCCCTCTCTTTTGATAGCTGCCAGCGCTTGGCTGGAAAGCGCTTCAGGCCAATTTGGCTTTCAACAGCTCGTTGACCTGCGCCGGATTGGCCTTGCCCTTGCTGGCCTTCATCACCTGGCCCACGAGCGCGTTGAACGCCTTGTCCTTGCCGGCCTTGTACTGCTCCACGTTCGCGGGGTTGGCGGCGATCACCTCGTCGATGATCGCCTCCAGGGCGCCCGTGTCGTTCATCTGCTTGAGGCCCTTGGCCTCGATCACCGCATCCACGTCGCTGCCCTCGCCGCTCCAGAGCGCGTCGAACACCTGCCGCGCCGCGTTGTTGCTGATCGTGCCGTCGCCGATACGGCGGATCAGCGCGGCCAGTTGCGCGCTGCCGACCTTGGCCTGCTCGATGCCGATTTCCTCGGCGTTCAGGCGGCGCGATATCTCGCCCATCACCCAGTTCGATGCGAGCTTGGCAGCGCCGCTGGCCTTCGCCGCATCCTCGAAATACGCGGCCATCGCTTGGCTCTGCGTCAGCGTGTCCGCGTCGTACTCGGGCAGGCCGTACTGCGCCACGAAGCGCGCGGCCATCGCGCGCGGCAGCTCGGGCATGCGGGCCTTCACCTCGTCGATCCAGCCGGCGGCGATGCGCAGCGGCGGCAGGTCGGGATCGGGGAAGTAGCGGTAGTCGGCCGCGTCTTCCTTGGTGCGCATGGCGCGCGTCTCGCCCGTGTCGGGGTCGAACAGCACGGTGGCTTGCTGGATCGCGTGGCCGTCCTCGATCTGCTCGATCTGCCAGCGGATTTCGTAGTCGATCGCCTGCTGCATGAACTTGAAGCTGTTCAGGTTCTTGATCTCGCGGCGCGTGCCCAGCGGCTGGCCGGGCTTGCGCACGGAGACGTTCGCATCGCAGCGGAACGAGCCTTCCTGCATGTTGCCGTCGCAGATGCCGATCCACGTCACGATCTTGTGCAGCTCGCGCGCGTAGGCCACGGCTTCTTCCGTGCCGCGCATGTCGGGCTCGGTCACGATCTCCAGCAGCGGCGTGCCCGCGCGGTTCAGGTCGATGCCCGACTGGCCGATGAAGTCCTCGTGCAGCGACTTGCCCGCGTCTTCCTCCAGGTGCGCGCGCACCAGGCGCACGGTCTTCTTCTCGTCGCCCAGGTAGAACGACACCTCGCCGCCCTGCACCACGGGGATCTCGAACTGGCTGATCTGGTAGCCCTTGGGCAGGTCGGGATAGAAATAGTTCTTGCGCGCGAAAATGCTCTCTGGCGCAATGTGGGAGCCGAGTGCCAGTCCCAATTTGATAGCGCAGGCCACCGCCTCGCGGTTCATCACCGGCAGCGTGCCGGGCAGCGCCAGATCGACCGCGCAGGCTTGCGTGTTCGGTTCCGCGCCGAAGGCCGTGCTGGCGCGGCTGAAGATCTTGCTTTTCGTGGCGAGCTGGGCGTGCGTCTCGAAGCCGATGACGACCTCGTAGCCCTGGATCAGTTTCGCGGTCATGTCAGATACCCCCCGGTGTGCGGAGGTGGAAGTCGGTCGCCTGTTGCAGCCGGTGCGCTGCGTTGAGCAGCCGGCTTTCCTGGAAGTAGCTGCCGATCAGCTGCAGCCCCACGGGCATGCCGTGCGCGCCGAAGCCCGCGGGCACGCTCATGCCCGGCAGCCCGGCCAGCGATGCGGGCAGCGTGAAGATGTCGGCCAGGTAGTCGGCCAGCGGGTCGCTGCCGTGCTCGCCGAGCTTCCAGGCCACGCTGGGCGCCACGGGGCCGGCGATCAGGTCGCATTGCTGGAATGCCTGCTGGAAATCCTGAGCGATCATGCGGCGGATCTTTTGCGCCTGCAGGTAGTAGGCGTCGTAGTAGCCGTGAGAGAGCACGTAGGTGCCGATCATGATGCGGCGCTTGACCTCGTCGCCGAAGCCCTCGGCGCGGGTCTTCTTGTACATGTCCACGAGGTCGGTGTAGTCCTTGGCGCGGTGGCCGAACTTCACGCCGTCGAAGCGGCTGAGGTTGGACGAGGCCTCGGCGGGCGCGATGACGTAGTACACGGGGATCGACAGCTCGGTGCGCGGAAGGCTGATGGGCACCAGCTTGGCGCCGAGCTTCTCGTATTCCTTGAGCGCGCCATCGACGGCGGCGCGCACGTCGTCAGCCAAGCCTTCACCGAAGAACTCGGCGGGGATGCCGATGCGCAGGCCGTCCAGGCTGTCACCCAGCTTGGCGCTGAAATCCTCGGCAGGCACGTCCAGGCTCGTCGAATCGCGGTCGGGATCGGGGCCGCACATCGCCGAGAGCAGCAGCGCGCAGTCCTCCGCGCTGCGGGCCATCGGGCCGGCCTGGTCGAGGCTCGACGCGAACGCGATCATCCCGTAGCGGCTCGCGCGCCCGTAGGTCGGTTTGATGCCCGTGATGCCGCAGAACGACGCGGGCTGGCGGATCGAGCCGCCCGTGTCCGTGCCCGTCACGGCGGGCGCGAGGCGTGCGGCCACGGCCACGGCGCTGCCGCCCGAGGAGCCGCCGGGGATGCGCTCGGCGTTCCACGGGTTGCGCACCGGCGCGGGCGCATCGAAGCCCACGGGCGCAACGGCGGAGTTCTCGTTGGCCGAGCCCATGGCGAACTCGTCGCAGTTGAGCTTGCCCAGGGTCACGCAGCCGGCCTCGGCCAGCTTGGTGACCACGGTGGCGTCGAACGGCGAGCGGTAGCCGGCGAGCATCTTGGAACCGGCCGTGCTCGGGAAGTCGCGCGTGACGAAGATGTCCTTGTGCGCGATCGGCACGCCCGCGAGCGGCGCGGCCGTGCCTGCGGCGATGGCGGCGTCCTGCGCGCGCGCCTGGGCCAGCGTGGCGTCCTCGTCGATGGAAACGTAGGCGCCCAGGTTCTGGTGCGCCTTGGCGCGGTCGAGGAAGTGCCGGGCGGCCTCGGCGGCCGAGACGCGCCTGGCGCGCAGTTCGGCGGCCAGCTGGGCCACGCCCAAGTCATGCAATGCGGTGGAGCTCATTCGATCACCTTGGGCACGAGGAACAGGCCGCGCTCGACGGCGGGGGCGCTCTGCTGGTTGGCCTCGCGCTGGTTCGGCTCGCTGGCCACGTCGTCGCGCAATCGCAGGGCGATTTCCTGGATCGCGGCGACAGGGTGCGGCAGGGGTGCGATGCCGTTGGTATCCACAGCCTGCATCTTCTCGACGATGCCGAAGAAACCGTTGATCTGGGTGAGCATGCGCTCACTGTCCTCGGGGCGCAGTTCCAGCCGCGCCAGATTGGCGATGCGGCCGATGTCCTGGGGTGTCAGTGCCATAGGGAAAAGGGCGCGGGAAACCGGATGTAAAGCTCCAATCCGGGCCGTGCCATGGGAAGTTATTCACAGGGGATGCGTTATTATCCCGGCTTTGCCGCAATACCCTCCCTACCGCCGGTCATTGTGCGAAAAAAGCCCACAAACACCCCCTAGATTTCCGGCGACGGCAGGCCGACGTGCATGCCGTGCCTGAGAGGATCCCTGCATGTTCGGAGCATTCCGTCGGTATTTCTCCACCGACCTGGCCATCGACCTTGGCACCGCCAACACCCTGATCTTCGCCCGTGACAAGGGCATCGTGCTCGACGAGCCTTCGGTCGTCGCCATCCGCCACGAAGGCGGCCCCCACGGCAAGAAAGTCATCCAGGCCGTCGGCCACGAGGCCAAGGCCATGCTCGGCAAGGTGCCCGGCAACATCGAGGCCATCCGCCCGATGAAGGACGGCGTGATCGCCGACTTCGTCATCACCGAGCAGATGATCAAGCAGTTCATCAAGATGGTGCACCCGCGCTCGGTGCTCACGCCCAGCCCGCGCATCATCATCTGCGTGCCCTGCGGCTCCACCCAGGTCGAGCGCCGCGCCATCAAGGATGCGGCCGAGGCGGCAGGCGCCACCGCCGTCTACCTGATCGAGGAGCCCATGGCCGCCGGCATCGGCGCGGGCCTGCCCGTGTCCGAAGCGTCCGGCTCGATGGTCGTGGACATCGGCGGCGGCACCACCGAAGTCGGCGTGATCTCGCTGGGCGGCATGGTCTACAAGGGCAGCGTGCGCGTGGGCGGCGACAAGTTCGACGAGTCCATCATCAACTACATCCGCCGCAACTACGGCATGCTGATCGGCGAGCCCACGGCCGAGTCCATCAAGAAGCACATCGGCTCGGCATTCCCCGGCTCCGAGGTCAAGGAGATGGAGGTCAAGGGCCGCAACCTCTCCGAGGGCGTGCCGCGCAGCTTCACCATCTCCAGCAATGAAGTGCTGGAGGCGCTCACCGAGCCGCTCAACCAGATCGTCTCCGCCGTCAAGAACGCGCTGGAGCAGACGCCCCCGGAATTGGGCGCCGACATCGCCGAGCGCGGCATGATGCTCACCGGCGGCGGCGCGCTGCTGCGCGACCTGGACCGCCTGCTGGCCGAGGAAACCGGCCTGCCCGTGCTCGTGGCCGAGGAGCCGCTGACCTGCGTGGTGCGCGGCTGCGGCATCGCGCTGGAGCGCATGGACCGCCAGGGCAGCATCTTCACCAGCGACTGATAACCCATGCCCCTGGGAACCCTGGACCGCTCGGCGCCGTCCTTCTTCCGGCAGGGGCCTTCCCCGCTCTCGCGTCTCGCCCTCTACAGCGCCCTGGCGCTGTTTTTGATGGTGGCGGACGCGCGCTTCCACGTCACCGAGCCGCTGCGCAAGGGCGTGGCCACGGTGCTGTACCCGCTGCAGTGGCTGATGCTGCAGCCGGTGGAGTTCGCCGGCCAGGGCGCGGGCTACTTCCAGTCGCTGCAGGAGGCGCAGGCCGGCACCGACGCGGCGCGCCGGCAGATGGCGCAGATGGCGGTGCGCGCGGGCGAAACCGACCAGCTCCTGCGCGAGAACGCCGAGCTGCGCCAGTTGCTCGCGCTGCGCGAACGCCTGCAGACCCCTGCCCAGGCCGCACAGGTGATCTACGACACGGCGGACCCCTACACCCGCCGCATCATGGTGGACCGCGGGCAGCTCGCCGGCGTGGAGCCCGGTTCGCCCGTGATGGACGCCTCGGGCGTGCTGGGCCAGGTCACGCGCGTCTATCCCATGCTCAGCGAGGTCACGCTGCTCATCGACCGCGACCAGGCCATCCCCGTGCTCAACCTGCGCACCGGCGCACGCAGCGTGGCCTACGGCGACCCGACGATGGGCCACGGCGGCGGCATGGAGCTGCGCTTCACCCCCGGCAACGCCGACGTGCAGGAGGGCGACCTGCTCACCACCAGCGGCGTGGACGGGCTGTATCCGCCGGGCCTGCCCGTGGCCCGCGTGATCCGCGTGGAGCGGCGCGCGGACTCCACCTTCGCCCGCATCTACTGCGCGCCGCTGGCCCAGGTCTACGGTGCGCGCCACGTGATGGTGCTGCAGCCCTTGACCGGCGAAACGGCCGAGGGGGCCAGCCTGCCGCCGCGGCCCGCGCCCGAGCCGCAGGCGCCCAAGCGCGGAGGCCGCAAATGATCATGCCCAAGGGGCAGCAGCTGCTGCTGCCCGTCAGCCCCGCCTTCATCGCGGCCAGCCTGGTGGCGGCCCTGGCGCTGAACATGCTGCCGCTGGGCCGCGTGGTGTGGACGCCCGACTGGGTGATGGTGCTGCTCGCGTTCTGGGGCATGCACCAGCCCCAGCGCGTGGGCATGGGACTGGCCTTCGCCATGGGGCTGTGCATCGACGTGCACCAGTCCGCGCTGCTGGGCCAGCATGCGCTGGTCTACTGCGCGCTCATGTTCGCCGTGCACCTGTCGAACCGGCGCCTGCTGTGGTTCGGCCCGCTGGCGCAGGCGCTGCAGCTGCTGCCGCTCTTCGCCGGCGCGCACGCGCTGGAGCTGCTGCTGCGCATGGCCGGCGGCGGCCTGCTGCCCGGGCTGGACGGCGTGGCCGCCCCGCTGCTGGAGGCGGTGATCTGGCCGCTGGCGAGCTGGCTGCTGCTCGCACCCCAGCGCCGTCCGCCCGACCAGGACGACAACCGGCCGCTATGAACCACCCCCTGAGTCGCTTCGCGCCTTCCCCCTCCAGGGGGACGACGCCGGTGGCCTGGCAAAGCCAGCTCCACGGCGTCCGCTGGCATGGCTTGCTCCGTAGCCATCGGAGGGGTGAGGCCGCGCGCAGCGGGCAGGTGGAATGACCGAGCTGCACAACGTCGAGGCCGATGCGTCGCGCTTTCGCCTGCGCGTGTTCGTGGTGGGCGCAGTGGTGCTCCTGGCGTTCCTGCTCATCGTCTGGCGGCTGGTGGTGCTGCAGGTCATGCGCCACGAAGACCTGGCGGACCAGGCCGAGAGCAACCGCACGGCGGTGGTGCCCATCGTGCCCAACCGCGGGCTGATCCTGGACCGCAACGGCGTGGTGCTGGCCACCAACTACTCGGCGTACACGCTGGAGATCACGCCCTCGCGCGCGATCGACCTGGAGGCGACGATCGACGAGCTGGCCAAGATCGTGGACATCCAGCAGCGCGACCGGCGCCGCTTCAAGCGGCTCATGGACGAGTCGCGCAGCTTCGAGTCGCTGCCCATCCGCACGCGCCTGACCGACCAGGAGGTGGCGCGCTTCGCGGCGCAGCGCTACCGCTTCCCCGGCGTGGAGATCAAGGCGCGCCTGTTCCGCAACTACCCGATGGGCGAGGTGGCCAGCCACGCCATCGGCTACATCGGCCGCATCAACCAGCGCGAGAAGGAGCGCATCGAGGACTCGGACGACGCGGCCAACTACCGCGGCACGGACTACATCGGCAAGCTCGGCGTGGAGCAGAGCTTCGAGTCCACGCTGCACGGCCACACCGGCTTCGAGCGCCTGGAGACCTCGGCCGGCGGCCACGCGGTGCGGCGCCTCAACAGCCACCCGGCCACGCCCGGCGGCACGGTCATGCTGTCGCTGGACATCAAGCTGCAAAAGCTCGTGGAGGAGATGTTCGGCGACCGGCGCGGCGCGCTGGTGGCGCTGGACCCGCGCAACGGCGAGGTGCTGGCGCTGGTCTCCAAGCCCACGTTCGACCCGAACCTGTTCGTGGACGGCATCGACCAGGAGAACTGGCAGGCGCTCAACGAGTCCATCAACAAGCCGCTGCTCAACCGCGCGCTGCGCGGCACCTACCCGCCGGGCTCCACCTACAAGCCCTTCATGGCCCTGGCCGCGCTGGAGCTGGGCAAGCGCAACCCCACGGCGGTGTTCAACGACCCCGGCTTCTTCAACTACGGCGGGCGCACCTTCCGCAGCCACGAAGGCGGGCTGGGCGGCGTGGACATGCACCGCGCCATCCAGTATTCGAGCAACACCTATTTCTATTCGCTGGCCGTCGAGATGGGCGTGGACGCCATCCACGACTTCATGAAGCCGCTGGGCTTCGGCCAGATCACCGGCATCGACCTCGGCGGCGAGCTGCGCGGCGTGCTGCCCAGCACCGAGTGGAAGCGCAATGCCTACAAGCGCCCCGAGGCCAAGCGCTGGTATTCGGGCGAAACCGTGTCGCTGGGCATCGGCCAGGGCTACAACAACTTCACCATGCTGCAGCTCGCCGTGGCCGAGGCCACGCTGGCCAACGGCGGCACGCGCCACCGCCCGCACCTCATCAAGGCGGTGAAGGACTCGGTGACCGGCGAGGTGACCGAGGTGCAGCAGCCGCCCGGCGAGAACCTGGGCTTCAAGCCGAAGAACGTGGCCATCGTGAACAACGCCCTCATGGCCGTGAACCAGGCCGGCACGGGCCGGCGCGTGTTCGCGGGTGCGCCCTACACCTCGGCCGGCAAGACCGGTACCGCCCAGGCCGTGAGCCTCGGGCAGAACGTGAAGTACAACGCCCAACTGCTGGCCGAGCACCAGCGTGACCATTCGCTGTTCGCCGCCTTCGCGCCCGTGGAGGAGCCGCGCGTGGCCGTGGCGGTGATCGTGGAGAACGCGGGCTTCGGCGCCGCCGCGGCCGCGCCCATCGTGCGCCGCGTGTTCGACTACTGGCTGCTGGGCCAGTACCCCAGCGCGGAAGACCTCGCCGCCGTCGCCAAGGGACAGGCCGGCGCGCCCATGGGCACGCCGCGCCGCGCCGAGGACGTGCCGCTCACGACGCCCTGAGCCTTGCGGGAGGCGGCGGCATCTGGCTCACCACCAGCGCCGCCACGATCAGCGCTGCGCCCGCCAGGCCCGCCACGCCCAGCCGCTCGCCGATCAGCACCCAGGCCGTGGCGGCGGCGAACACCGGCTCCAGCCCGAAGACGATGGCGCTGCGCATCGCGTCCACGCGCTGCTGGCCCCAGGCCTGCAGCGTCACCACCAGCACGCTGGCGACCACGCCCAGGTAGACCAGCGCCGCCAGCGCCGGTCCGGGCAGCGCGGCCAGCGCCTGCAGCGACGTGGCAGCGCCGCCGTGGCGCGCCAGCACCAGCGCGCCGGCGGCGGTGAACATCACCAGCGCCTGCACGGCCGCCATGCGCGTGGCGCGCAGCGGCTGCGCGGAGTTGCGGCGCGCACATTCCTCCAGTGCCAGGATGTAGACGGCGTAGAACAGCGTGCTCGCCAGCGTGAGCGTGTCGCCCAGGTTCCACGGCGCGTCCTCGTGGAACATCAGCACCATGCCCGCCAGCGCCATGCCGCAGGCCAGCCACAGCGCGCCGCCGTAGCGCCGCCCCAGCACGGCCATGGCCAGCAGCGGCACCACGAGCACGTTCAGCCCCGTGACGAAGGCGTTGCGGTTGCTGGTGGTGCGCGCCAGCCCTTCGATCTGCAGCCAGAACGCCAGGAACAGCAGCGCGCCCAGCAGCAGCCCCCAGCGCCGCTCGGCCGCGCGCAGGCCGCGCCACATCGGCGCAAGCACCAGCAGGGCGATGGCGAAGCGCGCCCAGATGATCTGCGGCGCGTCCAGGTACGCCGACAGCATCTTCATCGCGGGAAAGGTGGTGCCCCAGACGACGACCACCACCAGGAGGGCCAGCAGGCCCTGGCGTTCGGGACGCATGCGGTTGCTTGTCAAAAAAGGAGCTGGTCGCGCTTGTTGTAAGCCGATTTCAGCATGTTTCGATGCTGAAACCCTTGTATACCGAGCGCGAGCAGCTATGGTTTTTGGGGGTGAGGGCTCAGGCGCCCATGCGCCCGATGAACGCGCGGATGCGGTCGTTGGCCGGGCGGGCGAAGAACTCGGTCGGCGGCGCATCGTGCGCGATGCAGCCCTGGTCGAAGAACATCACGCGGTCGGCCACCTCGCGGGCGAAGCCCATTTCGTGCGTCACCACGATCATCGTCATGCCGCCGCGTGCCAGCTCGCGCATCACGTCCAGCACCTCCTGCACCATCTCGGGGTCGAGGGCGCTGGTGGGCTCGTCGAACAGCATCACCTTCGGCTGCATGGCGAGCGCGCGGGCGATGGCCACGCGCTGCTGCTGGCCGCCCGAGAGCTGCCAGGGGTATTTGTGCGCATGGTCCTGCATGCCCACGCGCCGCAGCAGCGCCATGGCCTTGTCGTTGGCCTCGCCGCGCGGCGTGCGGCGGATGCGCCGGGGCGCGAGGGTCACGTTGTCCAGCACGCTCATGTGGCCGAACAGGTTGAACTGCTGGAACACCATGCCCACCTCGCTGCGCTGCAGTTGCAGCGTGCGCGGGTCGTCGGTCACTTCCACGCCGTCGATGGCGATGCTGCCGCTGTCGTGCGGCTCCAGGCGGTTGATGGCGCGCAGCAGCGTGCTCTTGCCCGAGCCCGAGGCGCCGATGATGACCGTGACCTCGCCCGTGCGGAACACGGTCGAGACGCCCTTGAGCACCTCGTGGCTGCCGAAGGCCTTGCGCACGTCCTTGCAGACGATGTAGGGCGTGGCGTTCGTGTCCTGCGTCATTTCACGCGCCCTTCCACGTCGAAGCGGTGCTCGATCGCGTGCGTCACCTGCGTCACCAGCGTGGTCAGGATCAGGTAGGTGATGGCCACCGTCACCAGCGTCGCCACGGGCTGGAAGGTGGCCGACTGGATGCGGTTGCCCACGTTGGTCAGCTCCACCACGCCGATGGCGTAGGCCAGCGACGAATCCTTGAGCAGCGCCACGAAGTTGCTCACCAGCGGCGGCAGCGCGATCTTGAACGCCTGGGGGAACACCACGTCGAAGAAGACATGGGTGCGGGACAGGCCCAGTGCGCGCGCCGCCTCGGTCTGCCCGCGCGGCACGGCCTGCAGGCCGGCGCGGATGGCCTCGGCGTTGTAGGCGCCCACGTTCAGGCCCAGCGCCACCACGGCGGCGGCGAAGTCGGGCAGGTTCAGCCCCGGCACCAGCACCGGCAGCGCGAAATACACGAACAGGATCTGCACCAGCAGCGGTGTGCCGCGGATGGCCCAGATGTAGAAGCTGGCCACCCAGCGCAGCCATGCCAGGCGCGAGGTGCGCGCCAGCGCCGCTGCGGTGCCCAGCACCAGGCCCACGGCGCCGCTGACCAGCGTGAGGGTGAGCGTGGTGAGCGCGCCTTCGGAGAAGAGGGCCGCGTTGGAGCCGATGGGCTCGGGGAAGAACGAGAGGAACTGGCCGAGCAGCGAGAGGACCAGGGCCATCAGCACCAGGGCCGCCACCAGGGTCGCGTTGCTGCGCTGGGAACGGCTCCAGTGTGCGGGCCAGAGAGCGAGAAGCATGGGAGAAGCGGGCAGGGCGCGCCGCGCCCGGCCGGGAGTATGAAAGAGGTTACTTACAGGTCACGTCTTCCTGGAAGTACTTCTTGGAGATCGCCGCGACGCTGCCGTCGGCGATGGCCTCCTTCAAAGCCTTGTTCCAGGCATCGGCCAGGCCCTGGTTGCCCTTGGAGACGGCGGCGGCCACCTGCTCGACGAACAGCATGTCGCCGGTGTGGAAACCTGCCTGGGGCGCCTTGGCCAGCATTTCCTTGGCCACGAAGCGGTCGGTCACCCAGGCGTCCACGCGCTTGGAAGCCAGGGCGTTGCGCGCGGCCTCGTCGGTGGGGAAGTTCTTCACGTCCTTCACGCCGGGCACCTTCTTCACGGCTTCCAGGTAGGTGGTGCCGGTCTGCACGGCCACCACCTTGCCGGCCAGGTCGCCGGCCTTGCCGATCTCGGCCTTCATGGAGACGATCTGGCCGCCCGAGCAGTAGTGCGGCAGCGTGAAGGTGACGGCCTTGGAGCGCTCGTCGGTGATGGCATGCGAGGCGATCACCAGGTCCCAGCGGTCCTGCGCCAGGCCGGTGAGCAGGGCGTCGAAGCCCACGGTCTTCCACTCGTGCTTGAGGCCCATCTTCTTGACCACGGCCTCGGCCACCTCGATCTCGTAGCCCGTGAGCTGCTTGCCCTTGAAGAAGTTGAAGGGCGCGTACTGCCCCTCGGAGCCAAGGACGATGGTGCCGCTCTTGCGGATGTCCTCCAGCGGGCGCGCCTGCACGGCGACTGCGGTGCACACGGCCAGCACGGCGGCGGCCAGGGTCTTGAGCATCTGCATGAACGTGTTCCTGCGTGGGAGTGTTTTCAGGTACAAAAAATCCGGCCTTGCGGATCACAAGCCGGAAAACCGTTGCCCGCGCAAGGGGCCCGGGTGGGGCGCGTCACGAGGCGGTCACATTATAGGGAGCCCGCCTGGGCGGCGCGCATCGCCATAAACCCTGTCACATCCGCATCAGCGTGGACTTGCCGAACAGGCTCTCCAGCAGGTCCACGGCCAGTTCGGCCGTCTGGTTGCGCACGTCCAGCGCCGGGTTCAGCTCCACCAGGTCGGCCGAGCCGAGCGCGCCGCTGTCGGCCAGCATCTCCATGCACAGCTGCGTCTCGCGGTAGGTGGGGCCGCCGCGCACGGCCGTGCCCACGCCGGGGGCCACGGATGGGTCCAGGCAGTCCATGTCGAAGCTCACGTGCAGGTGCGTGTCCCGGTCCACGTCCTTCAGGGCAGCCTGCATCACGGCGCGCATGCCCAGCTCGTCGATGGTGCGCATGTCGAACACCTCGATGCCGTGCTCGCCCACGAAGCGCTTTTCGTTCGGGTCCACGCTGCGCACGCCGACCTGGGCGATTTCGCCCGCGTGCAGGGCCGGGCCGCTGCCGGCCAGCTGCGTGAGCGCCTGCGGGCCCTGGCCCAGCAGGCAGGCCACGGGCATGCCGTGCAGGTTGCCGCTGGGGGTGGTGTCGGGCGTGTTGGCGTCGGCATGGGCGTCGAACCAGAGCACCTTCAGCCGCTTGCCGCGCGCGCGGCAGTGCCGGGCCACGGCGCTGATGGAGCCGATCGCCAGGCAGTGGTCGCCGCCCATCAGCAGCGGCAGCTCACCGGCCTCCAGGGCAGCGTGCGTGGCGGCGAAGACCGCCTGGTTCCAGGCCACCACCTCGGCCAGGTGGCGAAATCCCTCCGAGGGCGCGTCCTGCGGATTGCCCGGGCCGGCCAGGTTGCCGATGTCGCGCACGGCAAAGCCCCGCTCGCGCAGCGCACGGGCGATGCCCGCGATGCGCAGCGCGTCCGGGCCCATGCTGGCGCCGAGCACGCTGGCGCCCACGTCGGTGGGCGCGCCGATCAAGGTCAGGACAGGCATGTGCTTCTCCGGCAGGTGGGGGGTGGAACGAAAGGGGCATGCTGCACCCGCGGGCGCTCCGTCAGCGTAGGAATGCGTCGTACCCGGTCTTGAGGATCAGCAGCCCCACCACCAGGATGAAGATGCCGCGCACGAAGCCCGCCCCGTGCTTGAGCGCCAGGTGCGTGCCCAGCACGCTGCCGACCACGTTGGCCACGGCCAGCGGCAGCGCGATGTGCCACCACACGTGGCCCTTGAGCGTGAACAGGATCAACGCCGCCAGGTTGGTGGCCAGGTTCAGCAGCTTGGCCGACACCGAGGCGTTCAGGAAGTCGTAGCCCAGCACGCGCACGAACAGGAAGACGAAGAAGCTGCCCGTGCCGGGGCCGAAGAAGCCGTCGTAGAAACCGATCAGCACCCCGATCAGGCTGGCCGCCAGGGTTTCCCGGCGCGCCGCGAAGCGCGGGGCGTGCTCGCGGCCGAGGTCCTTGCGTGCCAGGGTGTAGAGCAGCAGACCGGCCAGCACCACGGGCAGCAGCTTGCGCAGGAAGTCCGCCGAGATCAGGGTGACCACCCACGCCCCGGCGAAGGCGCCGGCGAAGCTGGCCAGCGCCGCCGGCAGCATGGCCGGCCAGCGCATCCGCACGCGGCGGCTGAACTGCCAGGCGGCCACGCCCGTGCCCCAGATGGCGGCGCTCTTGTTGGTGCCCAGCAGCGTGGCGGGCGGGGCGGCGGGGAAGGTGGCGAACAGGGCCGGCAGCAGGATCAGGCCGCCTCCGCCGACGATCGCGTCCACGAAACCGGCCAGCAGCGAGGCCAGCGAGACGATGATCCATTCCATCCGCCGGATTGTCGCACCGCCCTGCAGCCCGCCCGGGGCGGCGCCGGAGGACAAAAAAAGCACCTGGGTCACAGGTGCCTTGGGAATTGCGAGCATCTCGACGCGGATGCTAATGATTGTGTGTTCTTGGAATTTAGGGCTGTCTCCTCGGTCCCCTCGTGTGGCGTGCCGAGGCGCGCTTCGAGTGCATGCAATGTAACCATCGCACCCCGATGGTGCATCGGTGATTTCCCGCACCCCCTGGACAGGGCGCCCGCTCCCCGATACCTCCCGTTTTCCCGTTTGGCACAACTTGTGCGATGCGTTTCCCGACGTTACAAGGAGGGCGAGCGATGCGGTACGGATGGCATGGGGTCCTGGTGGGAGTGGCGGGCTGGGGGCTGCTGCCCTGCGCCGTGCAGGCGCAGGCCGCGGGCGCGCCCGTGCGGCCCGGCATGGTGGACGCGCAGGCGCTCAGCGCGGCCGACACGGGCTGGATGCTCACGGCCACGGCGCTGGTGCTGCTCATGACGCTGCCGGGCGTGGCGCTGTTCTACGCCGGCATGGTGCGGCGCAAGAGCGTGCTCAACACCATGGCCAGTGTGGTGGCCATCGCCGCGCTGGTCAGCGTGCTGTGGTTCGCGGCGGGCTACTCGCTGGCCTTCACGCCGGACACGGCCTGGCTGGGCGGGTTCGCGCGCATGGGGTTCGACGGCCTGCAGTTCGACCTGGCGGCCGGGCGTGTGGCCGTGAGCCACGTGGCGCCGCACATCCCCGAGTCGGTCTACGCCATGTTCCAGCTCACCTTCGCCATCATCACGGCGGCGCTGGTCGTGGGCGCCTTCGTGGAGCGCATGCGCTTCGCGCCGATGCTGGTCTTCATCGGGCTGTGGTCGCTGCTGGTCTACGCACCCATCGCGCACTGGGTGTGGGAGCCGGGCGGCTGGCTGGCGCGCATGGGCGCGCTGGACTTCGCCGGCGGCGCGGTGGTGCACGTCAACGCCGGCGCGACGGGGCTGGCCTGCGCGTGGTACCTGGGCCCCCGGCGCGGCTACGGGCGCGAGGCCTTCGAGCCCTACAACCTGGGCTTCACCATGGCGGGGGCGGCGCTGCTGTGGGTGGGCTGGTTCGGCTTCAATGCCGGCTCCGCCCTGGCCGCGGACGGGCGCGCGGGCCTGGCGATGGCGGTGACGCACATCGCCGCGGCGGCCGGCGCGCTGGCCTGGATGCTGGGCGAGGCCGTGCTGCGCGGCAAGCCTTCGCTGCTGGGACTGTGCTCCGGGCTGGTGGCGGGGCTGGTGGCCATCACGCCGGCGGCCGGCTTCGTCACGCCGCGCGCAGCGCTCGCCATCGGCGCCGTGGCCGGGCTGGCCTGCTACTGGGGCGCCACGGCCCTCAAGCGCCTGCTGGGCGCAGACGATTCGCTCGATGTCTTCGGCGTGCACGGCGTGGGCGGCATCGTGGGCTCGCTGCTCACGGGCGTGTTCGCCAGCCGCACCGTGGGCGGCGTGGAGGGCAACGTGCTCACCCAGGCCCTGAGCGTGGGCGCGGTGCTGGCCTTCAGCCTGGCGGCCTCTTTGGTGCTGCTCTGGATGATGGACTTCGCCCTGGGTTTGCGCGTGGACGAGGAGGGCGAGGCCACGGGCCTGGATCTTTCGCAGCACCGCGAGCGCGTGGGCGGTTGAGGAGCGGACATGAACGACAGCGACAGACTGGCCATCGCCGCCCACCTGCACGTGCTGCTGCGGCGCAGGACGGGGCGGGTGACCGACACCGAATGGATGGCGGCCAACGCCGACTATGCGCAGGAGATCATCCGCTTCGCGCGCCAGCGTGCCCAGCAGGACGATGCGCCTGAGCTGGCCGAATGGGCCGCCAAGCTGGAGCGCGCCATGGCCGAGGCACTGGCCGAGGCGAGCGCGCGCAAGCCCCTGCTGGAGCGGCGGGAGGCTCCCGCGCCGCGCTACGTGGGCGGCATCCGCTAGAAGGCGCTCAGCGCGGCTGCGCGCGGATCCATTCGGCCGCCTTCTCGGCCATCATCAGCGTGGGCGAGTTGGTGTTGCCGCTGGTGATGGTGGGCATGGCGCCGGCATCGATCACGCGCAGGCCCTGGATGCCGCGCACGCGCATCTGCGCGTCCAGCACGGCCATCGGGTCGTCGGCGCGGCCCATGCGGGTGGTGCCCACGGGGTGGAAGATGGTGGTGGCGATGTCGCCCGCCAGGCGGGCCAGGTCCTCGTCGCTCTGGTACTGCGGGCCGGGCTTGTATTCCTCGGGCTGGTAGGGCGCGAGCGCGGGCTGGGCCACGATGCGCCGCGTGACGCGCAGGCTGTCGGCGGCCACCTGCCGGTCCTCGGGGGTGGAGAGGTAGTTGGGCGCGATGGCGGGCGCGGCCTTGAAGTCCGCGCTCTTGATCTGCACGCTGCCCCGGCTCGTGGGGTTGAGGTTGCACACGCTGGCGGTGAACGCGGGGAAGCCGTGCAGCGGCTCGCCGAAGGCTTCGAGCGACAGCGGCTGCACGTGGTACTGGATGTTGGCGTGCGGCCGGTCCGGGTCGCTGCGCGTGAAGGCGCCGAGCTGCGAGGGCGCCATGCTCATCGGCCCGCTGCGCTTCCATGCGTATTCGAGCCCGATGCGCGCCTTGCCCAGCAGCGTGCCGGCCAGCGCGTTCAGCGTGGGCACGCCCTTGACCTTGTAGACGGCGCGGATCTGCAGGTGGTCCTGCAGGTTGGCGCCCACGCCGGGCAGGTCGTGCACCACCGCGATGCCGTGGTGCTGCAGCAGCGCGCCGGGGCCGATGCCCGAGAGCTGCAGGAGCTGCGGCGAATTGACCGCGCCCGCGCTCAGGATCACCTCGCGCTGCGCGTGGGCGGTGACCATCTCCTCGCCCGTCCAGACCTGCACGCCGGTGCAGCGGCGGCTGCCGTCGGCCTGCGTCTCGATGAGCAGGCGCGAGGCTTGCGCCGAGGTCCACATCTCGAAGTTCGGCCGGCCGTAGCAGGTGGGGCGCAGGAAGGCCTTGGCGGTGTTCCAGCGCCAGCCGGCCTTCTGGTTGACCTCGAAGTAGCCCACGCCCTCGTTGTCGCCGCCGTTGAAGTCGTCGGTGGCGGGGATGCCGGCCTGCTGCGCGGCCTGGGCGAAGGCGTCCAGCACGTCCCAGCGCAGGCGCTGCTTCTCCACGCGCCACTCGCCGCTGCCGCCGGTGGTCTTGCTGCCGTGCAGGCGCTTGAAATTCTCGTTCACGCCCTCGGGGCGGTCCAGGCGCCAGTGGTCTTCGTGGCGGCGGAAGGCGGGCAGCACGTTGTCCCAGCGCCAGGCATCGTCGCCGGTGATCTGCGCCCACTGGTCGTAGTCGCGCGCCTGGCCGCGCATGTAGATCATGCCGTTGATGCTGCTGCAGCCGCCCAGCGTCTTGCCGCGTGGGTAGCGCAGCTGGCGGCCGTTCAGGCCCGCGTCGGGCTCGGTCTGGTAGAGCCAGTCGGTGCGCGGGTTGCCGATGCAGTAGAGGTAGCCCACGGGGATGTGGATCCAGTGGTAGTCGTCCTTGCGGCCGGCCTCCACGAGCAGCACGCGGTTCCTCGCGTCGGCCGACAGGCGGTTGGACAGCAGGGCGCCGGCCGTGCCGCCGCCGATGATGATGTAGTCGAAGGTGGTGTCGCTCATGGATAAGGGCAGCCCGCGCGGTGGAAGAAAAGAAGTGCAAGGGGCTGGCGGCGCATTGTGCGAGCCCCGGCGCGGGTGTCGAGAGGGAAAGCGCTAGCAGCTATGTTTTATATAGCTGCTAGCGCTTGCTGTATAAGCGCTGGGGCCGGATTTTGATGTTTTTTCAAGAACGGGCCATGAGCGATTCCAGCAGCCGCGCCACGTGGATGGCCTCGCGCGCGGCGCCGTCGGCGATCTGGTGGCGGCAGCTCGTGCCGTCGGCCACCACGATGGCGTCGGGCTGCTTGCGGATGGCGGGCAGCAGGCTGGCCTCGGCCATCTGCAGACTCACGTCGATGTGCGCGGCCTCGTAGCCGAAGCTGCCGGCCATGCCGCAGCAGGAGCTTTCAATGAGCTCGGCGCGCGTCTCGGGGATGAGCCTCAGCACCTCCATGATGGGCGTGACCGCGCCGAACGCCTTCTGGTGGCAGTGGCCGTGCAGCAGCACCTGCCGCCCGGCGGGGCGCAGCGCGAGTGCGAAGCGCCCGGCCTGGGCCTCGCGCGCGACGAATTCCTCGAACATCAGTGCCTGCCGCGACACGGCGACCGCCTTGTCGCCCAGGCCCAGGGACAGCGCCTCGTCGCGCAGCGTGAGCAGGCACGAGGGCTCCAACCCCACCACGGCCACGCCCTCGCGCGCCAGGGGCAGCAGCGCGTCGATGAGCTGCTCCATGCGCTCGCGTGCCTCCTGCACCATGCCGCCGGCCAGGTAGGTGCGGCCGCAGCAGTGGTGGCTGCCATGGCCCTTCTCGACGGTGTGCACGGCGTAGCCGGCGGCGTGCAGCACGCGGGCGGCGGCCAGCGCGTTCTCGGTCTCGAAGGTGCCGTTGAAGGTGTCCACGAACAGCACGGCGGCCTTGCCCGTGGTGCGGGCGGCGGCGAGCGTGTCGGCATGGCTGGAGAACAGCGCGCGGTCGGCTTCCTGCATGCGCCAGAAGGTGTCGCTGCGCCACGCGGGCAGGCTGCGGCGGGCCGACAGGCCCAGCAGCTTCTCGCCCAGCCAGGCGGCGCCGGGCAGGCGGTTGCGCAGGTTCATGAGCCAGGGCATGCGGCTGGCGCTGGCGGCGTACTCGGGCAGGCGGGCGATGAGCCGGTCCTTGAGCGTGTGGCCGTGGCGGCGCTTGTAGTGCGCGGTGAATTCGATCTTCATCTTCGCCATGTCCACGCCCGTGGGGCAGTCGCGCTTGCAGCCCTTGCAGCCCACGCACAGGTCCATGGTTTCGCGCATCGCCTCGCTGGTGAAGGCGTCGGGGCCGAGTTGGCCCGACAGCGCCAGGCGCAGCGTGTTGGCCCGCCCGCGCGTGACGTGCTGCTCGTCGCGCGTGACGCGGTAGCTCGGGCACATGGTGCCCGCGTCGAACTTGCGGCAGTGGCCGTTGTTGTTGCACATCTCCACGGCCTTGGCGAAGCCGCCGGTCACGTCACCGCCGGTGCCGGGCGCGGTGACTTCCTCGGTCACCGGGTCGGCGTTCACGTTCCAGGCCGACCAGTCGAGCACGGGCGTGATGGGAATGCGCTGGTAGGGCCGCGGCGCGCTGGGCGGTGCGAAGCGGAAGAGCGCGCCGTCGTCCATGCGCGGCGGGTCGATGATCTTGCCGGGGTTGAACAGGCCGGCCGGGTCCATGTGCTGCTTGATGGCGCGGAAGGCCTCGTTGATCGCGGGGCCGAACTGCCACCCGATCCACTCGCCGCGGCACAGGCCGTCGCCGTGCTCGCCGCTGTAGGCGCCCTTGTACTTGCGCACCAGCTCCGCCGCCTCCTCGCCGATGGCGCGCATCTTGGCGGCGCCGCCCTCGGGGCCGTCCACGCGCATGTCGAGGATGGGGCGCACGTGCAGCGTGCCCACGGAGGCGTGGGCGTACCAGGTGCCGCGCGTGCCGTGGCGCGCGAAGACCTCGGTGAGCGCGTCGGTGTACTCGGCCAGGTGCTCCAGGGGCACGGCGCAGTCCTCGATGAAGCTCACCGGCTTGCCGTCGCCCTTGAGGCTCATCATGATGTTCAGGCCGGCCTTGCGCACCTCCCACAGGTTCTTCTGCGGCGCGTCCTCGGGCATGCGCACCACGCTGCCGGGCAGGCCCAGGTCACCCATCAGCTCCACGAGCTGGTCGAGCTTGGGCCGCAGGCCGGCCTTCTCGGGCCCGGCGAATTCCACGAGCAGGATGGCGGCGGGCGTGCCGTCGATCAGCGCCGTCTGCATGGTGGGGCGGAAGGCCGGGTTGGTGAGCGCCAGGTCGATCATGGTGCGGTCCACCAGCTCCACCGCGCAGGGGCCGAGCTTGACGATGTGCTGCGCCGCGTCCATCGCCGCGTGGAAGGTGGGAAAGTTCACCACGCCCAGCACCTTGGCGCGCGGCAGCTCGGCCAGTTGCAGGGTGAGGCTGCGCGTGTAGGCCAGCGTGCCCTCGGAGCCGATGAGCAGGTGCGCGAGGTTCACCGAGCCGTCGGCGGTGTAGGGCCGCTCGCTCTGGTTGTGGAAGATGTCCAGGTTGTAGCCCGCCACGCGGCGCATCACCTTGGGCCAGCGCGCCTCGATCTCGGCGCGGTGCTGGCCCGCCAGGTCACGCACGAAGGCCGCGATCTGCGCCGCGCGCCCGCGCAAGGCCGCCACGGGCCCGAAGTCCAGCAGCTCGCCGCTGGACAGCCAGGCGCTGGCGCCCAGCACGTTGTGCACCATGTTGCCGTAGGCGATGGAGCGCGAGCCGCACGAATTGTTGCCCGCCATGCCGCCCAGCGTGGCCTGCGCGCTGGTGGACACGTCCACCGGGTACCACAGGCCGTGCGGCTTGAGCTGCGCGTTGAGGTGGTCGAGCACGATGCCGGGCTCCACCGTGGCCGTGCCCGCCTGCGGATCGACGTGCAGCACCTTGCGGAAGTGCTTGGTGTTGTCCACCACCAGCGCCGCGCCCGTGGTCTGGCCGCACTGGCTGGTGCCGCCGCCGCGCGGCAGCACGGGCACCTGCAGGTCGCGCGCGACGGCCAGGGCGGTGGCGATGTCGTCCTCCGTCTTCGGCACCATGACCCCCACCGGCATGATCTGGTAGATCGACGCATCCGTGGCGTAGCGGCCGCGCGAGGCGGCGTCGAACATCACCTCCGCCTGCGTCTCCTTGCGCAGGCGCTGTTCCAGCGCGTGGCTGACTTCGTTGGACGGGAGGACGGTCCCCGCAGGGGCGAGGCGGGCTTGCGGATCTCTGTGCATGGCGGCTTTCTGGGTGGGGATGCGCGGCGCGGTCGTGGATGGCCCGAGCATCCGCCGGAACGTGGGATGGTGTCAATTTGAATTTTGTATTCATAAACACAATGCGCCAATCCTCTGTGATTCAGGGAAATCCATGATTTGCATTTGTCTTTTGAATGCAAAACTGTGCCCTGCCTTCGCAAGGAATGTCTCGCGTCTGCGCGGCGGCACGCCGGAGCCGCTGCAGCCATTCCAGCCCACCACCCCACCGAGGAAGACAAGCCATGTACGCAAGAAACCCCGTCCGCGCCGTCGCCGGCGCCGCCATCTCGTTGCTGAGCCTGCTGGGCTCCGCGCATGCCGACTGGGCGCCCACCAAGGCCGTCGAGTTCGTGGTGCCGTTCTCGCCCGGAGGCGCCTCCGACCAGATGGCGCGCGTCATCCAGGCGGCCATCACCAAGCACGAGCTGGTGAAAACGCCCATCGTGATCCAGAACAAGGCGGGCGCCTCCGGCGCCGAGGGCATCCTGGACGTGAAGAGCGCGGCCAAGGACCCGCACAAGGTGCTGGTCGGCTCCACCGCCATCTTCACCGTGCCCATGGCCACGGGCCTGCCCTTCAACTGGAAGGACCTCACGCCCGTGGGCATGGTCGCGCAGGACGAGTTCGTGCTGTGGGTGAACGCGGCCACGCCTTACCAGACCGCGGGCGACTACCTGGCGGAGGTGAAGAAGGCGCCCGGCAAGCTCAAGATGGGCGGCACCAGCTCCAAGCGCGAGGACCAGGTGATCACCGCTTCGGTAGAGCAGAAGGCGGGCGTGAAATTCACCTATATCCCATACAAGGGCGGCGGCGAGGCCAGCACCCAGCTCGTGGGCAAGCACATCGACTCCAACACCAACAACCCCAGCGAGTCGATCGCGCAATGGCGCGCGGGACAGGTGCGGGCGCTGTGCCTGTTCTCCGACAAGCGCTCGGGCTACACCGCCAAGGTCACCGAAACCCAGGGCTGGGCCGACATTCCCACCTGCAAGGAGCAGGGGCTGGACGTGTCCTACAACATGCTGCGCGGCTTCTTCCTGCCGGGCGGCGTGACGGCGGAGCAGACCCAGTTCTACGCCGACCTGCTCAAGAAGGTGGTGGAGACGCCCGAGTTCAAGGAGTACCTGGAGAAGAACGCGCTGCGTCCCGACTTCATGGTGGGCCAGCAGTTCGCGGACTTCCTCGCCAAGGATGAGGCCCGCCATGCGGAAATCATGAAGTCGGCCGGCTTCATGGCCAAGAAGTGAGCGGGCCCGCCATGACGGATGCGGCGCACGGCCATGCGGTGCAGGAGCCGCGCGGCCTGACCCGGCGCGCGGTGGAGTGGGGCGTGGCCGCGCTCCTGCTGGCCATCGCGGCGCTGGTGGTCTGGGACAACCTGCGCATCGGCGCGGGCTGGGACGACTCGGGGCCCCAGGCGGGCTACTTCCCCCTGCGCGTGGGCGTGGCGGTCGGCATCGCGGCGCTGGCCGTGGCATGGCAGGCCCGGCGCGAACGGGCGCAGGAGCTGTTCGCCACCTGGGAGCAGCTCAGGAGCGTGTCGCAGGTGCTGGTGCCGCTGCTGGTCTACGTCGCCCTGATCACGACGCTGGGCATCTACGTGGCCTCGGCCCTGTTCATCGCCGCCTTCATGCGCTTCGCGGGTGGCTACGCCTGGTGGAAGTCGCTGGCGCTGGGAGTGTTCACCAACCTCCTGCTGTTCGTGGTGTTCGAGATCCAGTTCAAGGTGCCGCTGCCCAAGGGGCCGCTGGAAGCCTGGCTGGGCTATTGATGTGGGACACCCCCTGAGGCGCTGCGCGCCTTCCCCCTCTCCTGCGGGAGGAGGGACGCCGCCGGTGGCCGGGCAAAGCCCGCTCCACGGCGTCCGCTGGCTCAGGGCGCGCGCTGCTTGCGTGTCGCCGGCAATACAGATCGGAGTAAATGATGGAAGACCTAGGCGCATTGCTGCACGGCTTCAGCGTCGTGCTGTCGTGGAGCAACATGGGGCTGATGCTCGTGGGCATCCTGCTGGGCATCGTGGTGGGCGTGCTGCCGGGCCTGGGCGGGCCCAACGGCGTGGCCATCCTGCTGCCGCTGACCTTCGGCATGTCGCCCACGTCGGCGATCATCCTGCTCAGCTGCATCTACTGGGGGGCGCTGTTCGGCGGCGCCATCACCTCGGTACTGTTCAACATCCCGGGCGAGGCGTGGTCGGTGGCGACCACGTTCGACGGCTATCCCATGGCCCAGCGCGGCCATGCGGGCGAGGCGCTGACGCTGGCCTTCACCGGCTCCTTCGTGGGCGCCATTTCGGGCGTGCTGCTCATCACCTTTCTCGCACCGCTGGTGGCCTCGTTCGCGCTGGAGTTCGGCCCGCCCGAGTTCTTCGCCGTGTTCTTCCTCACGTTCTGCAGCTTCATCGGCATGGGCAAGGAGCCCAAGGCCAAGATCGTCGCGGCCATGGGCCTGGGCCTGCTGCTGGCCGCCGTGGGCATGGACACGATCTCGGGCGACCTGCGCATGACCTTCGGCTCGGGCGAGCTGATGCGCGGCTTCGACTTCCTGGTGGTGGTGATCGGCCTGTTCGGCATCAGCGAGATCCTGATGACCATCGAGGAAGGGCTGGCCTTCAAGGGCAAGAAGGCCAGCATCGACCTGAAGGTGGTGCTCAAGACCTGGGCCGGCCTGCCGCGCTACTGGCTCACCATGCTGCGCTCGTCGGCCGTGGGCTGCTGGATGGGCGTGACCCCGGGCGGCGCGGTGGCCGCCAGCTTCATGGGCTACGGCCTGGCCAAGAAGTTCTCGCGCCGCGGCGACCACTTCGGCAAGGGCGAGCCCGAGGGCGTGCTGGCGCCCGAGACGGCAGCCCACGCGGCCGGCACCTCGGCCCTGCTGCCCATGCTGGCGCTGGGCATCCCCGGTTCGGCCACGGCGGCGGTGCTGCTGGGCGGGCTGATGATCTGGGGCCTGCAGCCGGGGCCGCTGCTGTTCACCGAGCAGAAGGACTTCGTCTGGGGCCTGATCGCCAGCATGTACATGGGCAACCTCGCGGGGCTGCTGATCGTGCTGTCCACCGTGCCGCTGTTCGCGGCCATCCTGCGCATCCCGTTCTCCATCGTCGCGCCCATGATCCTGATGGTCTGCGCCATCGGCGCCTTCACGGTGAACGGCTCGGCGTCGGACATCTGGATGATGCTGGTCTTCGGCGTGGTGGGCTACGTGTTCAAGAAGCTCGACTACCCGCTCGCGCCCATGGTGCTGGCGCTGGTGCTGGGCGACCGCATGGAGGATGCGTTCCGCCAGAGCATGCTGGGCAGCGGCGGCAACGTGGGGGTGTTCTGGCACAACGGGCTGTCGGGCTCCATCATCACGCTGGCCCTGGTGCTGCTGCTGTGGCCCGTGATCAGCGCCGTGCTGGCCCGCATCCGCGGCCGGCGCGACGACCCCGCGGTGGCCTGACTGCTGCCCGCTACTTGGTAGCGGCGCCCAGTGCGCCGCGGCGCATCTGGTCCAGCACCGTGTCGCGCTTGGAATGCAGGTGGGCCATGAGCAGCGCGCGCAGCCGCGGCGCGTCGTGCGCGGCCAGGGCCTCCAGCATCTCGCCGTGCTCGCGCGCCGCGTGCTGCCACTTGTTGGGGTCCTGGTTGGTGTGGAAGCGCATGGGGTGGGCGCGGGCGTTCACGCTGCGGTACACCTGGCTCAGCACGGGGTTCTTGGCGGCGGCGTTGATGGCCGCGTGGATGCGCGCGTTCAGCTCGTAGTAGCCCGCGAGGTTCTTGCGCGCGAAGCAGGCCATCATCTCGTAGTGCAGCGCGCGGATCTCGTCGAGCTCCTCGTCCGTGACGCGCTGCGCCGCGAGCTCGCCCGACAGCCCCTCCAGGCTGGCGAGCACCTCGAAGGTGCTGATGATGTCGCTCTCGTCCATGCACGCCGCCACGGCGCCCCGGTTGGGCAGCAGCTCCACCAGCCCCTCGGCGGCCAGCAGCTTGATGGCCTCGCGCAGCGGCGTGCGCGAGACGCTGAGCAGCTCGCACAGCTCGCGTTCGTTGAGCTTGGCGCCCGGCTTGATCTGCCCTTCGACGAGCATGGCGCGCAGGCGCTCGGCCACCTGCTCGTGCAGGGCCACGCGCGGGATCTCCGCCGGTTTGCTGGCTGGTTGTGCTTTTGTCATAAAAATGAATTCATTTTTAACCCCTCCGAACCCAATTTTAGGTGTTAACGCTTACCCTATTTTGTTTTTTGCATGCAAAATAGGGCCGGAAAGGAGTTCATCATGCTGCAACTGGATTTTCACCCCACAGGCCGCCATTTTCTGCAGATCCCGGGCCCCAGCCCCGTGCCGGACCGCATTCTGCGGGCCATGAGCCTGCCCACCATCGACCACCGGGGTCCCGAGTTCGGTGCGCTGGGCCGCAAGGTGCTGGGCGACATCGGCAAGATCTTCAAGACGCAGCACCCCGTGGTGATCTACCCGGCGTCGGGCACGGGCGCGTGGGAAGCCGCGCTCACCAACGTGATGAGCCCCGGCGACCACGTGCTGATGTACGAGACCGGCCACTTCGCATCGCTCTGGATCAAGATGGCCACGCGCCTGGGCCTGCGGCCCGAGGTGCTGGCCTGGGACGGCGTGGACAAGGACCTGCCGCACGCGCCGAGCTGGCGCCGCGGCGTGCAGGCCGACATGATCGAGGACCGCCTGCGCCGCGACACGGAGCGCACGATCAAGGCCGTGTGCGTGGTGCACAACGAAACCTCCACGGGCGTCACCTCCGACATCGCCGCCGTGCGCAAGGCCATCGACGCGGCGGGCCACCCGGCGCTGCTCATGGTGGACAGCATCTCCGGCCTGGCCGGGGCCGACCTGGAGCACGACGCCTGGGGCATCGACGTGACGGTGAGCGGCTCGCAAAAGGGGCTGATGCTGCCGCCGGGCATCAGCTTCAACGCCGTGTCGCCCAAGGCGCTGGAGGCCTCCAAGACCGCGAAGCTGCCGCGTGCCTTCTGGGCATGGGACGAGATCATCGAGATGAACAAGAACGGCTACTGGCCGTACACGCCCAACACCAACCTGCTCTACGGCCTGTCGGAGGTGCTGGACATGATCCTGGGGCAGGGCCTGGAAGCGGTGTTCGCGCGCCACCAGCGCTGGGGCGCGGGCGTGCGCGCGGCGGTGCAGGCCTGGGGCCTGCCCATCCAGTGCGCGGACCCGGCGGTCTACTCGCCCATCCTCACCGGCGTGATCCTGCCCGAGGGGGTGGACGCGGACGCCGTGCGCACGCTGATCTACGAGCGCTTCGACCTCTCGCTGGGCCAGGGCCTGGGCAAACTGCGCGGACGCATGTTCCGCCTGGGGCACCTGGGCGACAGCAACGACCTCACGCTGGTGGCCATGGTGGCCGGCGTGGAGATGGGCCTCAAGCTCAGCGGCGTGCCGGTGGCGGGCAGCGGCGTGGAGGCCACCATGGCCCATTTCTCCGCCCACCCGGCGAACACGCAGGCGCAGCCCCGGCTGCGCGTGGCCTGACGGCCTCGGGTGGCGCCCGCCGTGTGAAGAAAGGCGCGCAACGCGCCTTTTTCTTGACCGAAACTATGGAATGATGGGGCGCCGTACTACATCGGCACGCGCCGCTTCCCCACGCCCGCCCGCCGGCAAGCGCCGCGGACTGTGCAAAACTGGGCGCGCACCGGGCTTCGCGCCCTCCGTCGTTCCTACATGCCCCTGTTCACTCCGCCATCGGTCGCCCTGGACAACGCCGCCACACCCCGCGCATTGCCGCAGGGGGACTGGGTGGCGGCCGCCTTCGCCGACCGCCGGGCCTGGCGGCGCCTGGCCGCGCAGCTCAAGGCCTGCGGACGGGGCCATGCATGGAGCCTGCAGGGCCTGGAGCGGCTGGACCACGTGGGCGCGCAGGTCCTGTGGAACCACTGGGGGCGCGCCTGGCCCGCGCAGGTCGAGCTCGACGACGCCCAGCGCGCCATGCTCGAGCGCGTGGCGCAGTTCACCACCGAGCAGGCAGGCGCCGAGCGCTGGCGCCTGGGCGACCAGGTGGACCGCCTGGGCGTGCTGGTGCTGCACGCGCTGGACCACCTGAAGCACCTGGTCGAACTCACGGGCCAGCTGCTGCTGGACGTGCTGCGGCTGCTGCGCAACCCCCGGCGCGGGCCATGGCGAGACATCTCTGGGCACCTCTACCGCATGGGCACCACGGCGCTGCCGATCACGGCGCTGGTGGGGTTCCTGATCGGGGTGGTGCTGGCCTACCTGATGTCGCTGCAGCTGCGGCAGTTCGGCGCGGAAACCTTCATCGTCAACATCCTGGGCATCTCGCTGATCCGCGAACTGGGGCCCATGCTCGGCGCTATCCTCGTGGCAGGGCGCTCGGGCTCGGCCATCACCGCGCAGATCGGCGTGATGCGCGTGACCGAGGAGCTGGACGCCATGCGCGTCATGGGCATCCCGCACGGCTTTCGCCTCGTGATGCCGCGCGCGCTGGCCCTGGGCCTGGCCATGCCGCTCGTGGCGCTGTGGACCACGCTGGCCGCGCTGGCGGGCGGCATGCTCGCGGCCGACGTGGCCATGGGCATCTCGCCGGCCTACTTCGCGCAGGCGCTGCCTGCCGCGGTGAAGGTGGGCAACCTGTGGCTGGCCATGGCCAAGTCGGTGGTGTTCGGCGTGTTCATCGCGCTCATCGGCTGCCACTGGGGCCTGCGCGTCAAGCCCAACACCCAGAGCCTGGGCGAGGGCACCACCGCATCGGTGGTGAGCGCGATCACCATGGTCATCATCGTGGACGCGCTGTTCGCCATCGCGTTCAAGAACGTTGGATTCTGAACAATGAGCGACGAAACCGCAGTCGTCGACATCCGGGGTCTGTCCACCGTCTTCGGCAAGGGCAGCGAGGCCTTCGCCGTGCACCAGAACCTCGACCTCACCGTGCGCCGCGGCGAGATCCTGTCGCTCGTGGGCGGCTCGGGCACGGGCAAGACGGTGCTGCTGCGCCACATCCTGGGCCTGACGCGGCCCACGCGCGGCAGCGTGACGGTGCTGGGCCGGCCCGCTGGCGAACTGGGCGGCGACGGCGCCAGCAGCCGCGTGGGCATGCTGTTCCAGCACGGCGCGCTGTTCTCGGCCTTCAACGTGCTGGACAACGTGGCCTTCGCCCTGCGCGAGCTGGGCACGCTGCCGCAGGAGGTGGTGAACGACGCGGCCATGGTCAAGCTGCGCCTGACCGGCCTGAAGGCCGAGCACGCCCTGCGCATGCCCGCGGACCTGTCGGGCGGCATGATCAAGCGCGTGGCCCTGGCGCGCGCGCTCATCATGGACCCGCCGCTGCTGCTGCTCGACGAGCCCACGGCGGGTCTGGACCCGAACAGCTCCGACGAGTTCTGCGCGCTGCTGCGCGAGCTGCACGCGGCGCTGGGCCTCACCGTCATCATGGTCACGCACGACCTGGACACGCTGTTCGCCCTGTCCACGCGCGTGGCCGTGCTGGCCGACAAGCGTGTCATCGTGGAAGGCACGCCTCAGGAGGTGGCGCACTTCCCGCACCCCTTCATCGACCATTTCTTTCTCGGAGAGCGCGGCCGCCGCGCCATGGCGGCCCCGCCCGCAGACGCTCCCACTGCCGCGCCGGCGGCCAAGGAACCCTGATGGAAAACAAGTCCCATGCCCTGGCAGCGGGCCTCTTCGTGATCGTCGTGACGGCATTGCTGGCCGGCCTGGGCCTCTGGCTCACGCGCGACACCACCGACTACACGCTCTACGAGCTGTCCAGCAAGGAAAGCGTGAGCGGCCTGCAGCCCCAGGCCGCCGTGCGCTACAAGGGCGTGGCCGTGGGCAAGGTCACCCGCATCGGCTTCGACCCGCAGACCTCGGGCAACGTGCTCATCCGCATCGCGGTCAACACCGACGCACCCATCAGCCCCACCACCTTCGCCACCCTGGGCTACCAGGGCGTCACCGGCCTGGCGCACGTCCAGCTCGACGACGCGGATGCTCCGGTGCCGCGCCCTGCTTCCGGCCCCAGCGGGTTGCCGCGCCTGCCGCTGCAAAGCTCGCCCTTCAGCCAGCTGGCCGAGCAGGGCCCGGCCATCCTGGCCCAGGTGCAGGAGGCCACCGAGCGCATCAACACCCTGCTGGGCGACGAGAACCAGGAGCGCTTCGGCACGGCGCTGGACCAGTTCGGCCGCGCGGCCGGCAGCGTCGATGCGCTGGCGCGGCGGCTGGACCACACCGTCACCACGCGCCTCGACCCGGCGCTGGCCGTGGTGCCCGACGTCGCCCAGGATGCGCGCCAGACCCTGCAGTCGCTGCGCCAGGCCGGCAGCAGCGCCGCCACGGCCGCCCAGGAAGTCAGCCAGGCCGTGCGCACCCTCAGCGCCGAAGGCGGCGCGCTCGACGAGATCGCCAGCGGCGCGCGCAGCCTCTCGGCCGCGGCGGACCGCTTCGGCCGCGTGTCCCTGCCGCGCCTGAACCATGCGGCGGACGAAACGGCGCGTGCCGCGCGCCGGCTGGGCCGCACGGCCTCGGGCATCAGCGACAACCCCCAATCGCTCATCTACGGCGCGGGCCGCGCATCCGCCGGGCCGGGCGAGCCCGGCTTCGTGCCGCCCAACGCGCGCAATGGAGATCCAGTGGAATGACTGCTACTACCAAATCCATAGCTGGTCGCGCTTATTCAGCAAGCGCCAGGGCCGTTTTCGGCTTGATGTTCGCGGCGCTGGCCGCCGGCTGCTCCATCCTGCCCGAGCCGCCCGCGCGCGCCGATGTGTACGACTTCGGCCCCGGCCTCATGGCCCCCGCGCCCGCAGACCGGCAGGCCAGCCTGCCCCCGGTCGCGCTGGCCGAGATCTCCACCGTGGGCATCCCCGAAGGCAGCTCCGCGCTGCTCTACCGCCTGGCCTACGCCAACGCCCAGCAACTGCGGCCCTATGCCCACGCGCGCTGGAGCCAGCCGCCAGCGCAACTGCTGCAGCAGGCGCTGCGCGACCGGCTCGGCCAGCGCCGCGTGGTGGTATTGGGCGAGGACGGCATCGCCCAGCAGGTCGAAGGCACCGGCTGGCCCACCGTGGTGCGCGTGGAGCTGGAGGAGTTCAGCCAGGTCTTCAGCGCCCCGGCCAGCAGCGTCGGCCTGGTGCGCCTGCGCGCCTCTGTGGCGCGTGCCGCCAGCGCCGGCGACACGCTGGTGGCCCAGCGTGTGTTCGCCGTGCAGCGCCCCGCCGCCACGCAGGACGCCGCGGGCGGTGCGCGCGCCCTGGCCGAGGCCTCGGCCCAGGCCGCCGAGGAACTGGCGCAGTGGCTGGAGCAGCAGGGGCGCTGAGCGCGCAAACACCGAGGGAGCACAATGGGCGGTTTTCTCCCCCGCAAGCACCTTGCCATGAGCAGCATCGACCTCGCACACATCAACGCCACCCTCGGCCACGACGCCCAGGGGCTGGTGGACTGGGCCGTGGGCCTGGGCCGGCCGGCCATCGTCACCACCAATTTCCGTCCGTTCGAGGCCGTGATCCTGCACCTGTGCACGCGTGCCCAGCCCGACATGCCCGTGGTGTGGATGGACAACGGCTACAACACCGAGGCCACCTACCGCTTCGCCGACGAGGTGACCCGGCGCCTGCAGTTGAACCTCAGCATCTACCTGCCGCGCCGCTCGCGCGCGCACCGCGAGGCCGTGGACGGCCCCGTGCCGGCGCTGGATGATCCGCGCCACGCCGCGTTCACCGAGGAGGTCAAGCTCGAGCCCTTCGCCCGCGCGCTGCGCGAGACCGCGCCCCAGGTGTGGTTCACGGCTCTGCGCGCCAGCGACACCGCCGTGCGTGCGCAGATGGAGCCCGTGTCCATCAACCCCGACGGGCTCGTCAAGGTCGCGCCGCTGCTGCACTGGACGTCCAAGCAGCTCTACGAATACCTCGTGGCCCACGACCTGCCCAACAACTTCGACTATATGGACCCCACCAAGGGCGAAGACAACCGCGAGTGCGGGCTGCACCTGGCGCACTGAGCCGCGCTTCCCGCCACCCCCAGAGAGACGTGCGCCGCACGTCTTTTTTTTGCCCGGTCCGTGCTCCTTCGGCCTACATGCGGCTGTCGCTCCGCGCTGACGCGGCCCGCGCACCTGCGCCGACGGGCTGCGCAGCGCACGCTGCCTACAGTCTCTCCATCGCCCCACGCACCGCGATTCCCGCCGCCGGCGGGACGGGCAGGCGGCGAAGCATTCCCAAGGAGAGCCAGTCATGAATGAGGACCGCATCAAGGGCAACTGGAAGCAGTTCACCGGCAAGATCAAGGAGCAGTGGGGCAAGCTCACTGACGACGACCTCGACGTGATCGCCGGCAAGCGCGACCAGTTCCTGGGCAAGCTGCAGGAGCGCCAGGGCCTGGCCAAGGACGCAGCGGAAGAGCAGCTCAAGAGCTGGCAGCAACGCAACCCCGACTTCCGTTTCGACGACTGATATCCGTGTGCGGCGCGCCTGTCGCGCCGCCCGCGCCCTTCCACATTCCGCAGGAGGACTATCCATGAAAAATACACGCAATCTGATCGCCCTGGTCGCCGCCGGCCTGCTCGCCACGTCCGGCATGGCCATGACCCGCGAGGAGCACAGCGCCGCCAAGGACCGCATCTCCGCCGACTACAAGGCCGCCAAGGCCCAGTGCGACACGCTGAAGGCCAACGCCAAGGACATCTGCATGGCCGAGGCCAAGGGCAACGAAAAGATCGCCAAGGCCGAGCTGGAAGCCCAGTACAAGCCCAGCGATAAGGCCACCTACAAGGTGCATGAAGCCCGTGCCGACGCCGCCTACGACGTCGCCAAGGAAAAGTGCGACGACCAGCAGGGCAACGCCAAGGACGTCTGCGTGAAGGACGCCAAGGCCGCCCACGTGGCTGCCAAGGAAAACGCCAAGGTGGCGCGCGCCCAGGCCAAGGGCGCCGACAGCACCGCTGCCAAGCAGGCCGATGTGGCCGACGCGAAGAAGGATGCCGCGGAAGCCAAGCGCGAAGCAGACTACAAGGCCGCCAAGGAACGCTGCGATGCCATGAGCGGCGACGCCAAGGACGCCTGCGTGGCTGACGCCAAGCGCATGTACGGCCAGTGACCGGCAGGCGCTTGGCGCCCGCCCCGCATGCCGCAGACCCCGCCAGCCCGACGCTGGCGGGGTTTTTTCATGGGCGCAGCGGAGCGCCCTGACCTGCGTCAACACGCGCGGCGGCCATCGCTCCTATGCTCGCGCCGCTTTGGAAACGGCTTCGCAATGGAAGGAATACAGGCCATGGCCGCACTGGAATGGTCCGCAGGACTGGCGCTCGACCTGCCCCTCATGGACAACACCCACCAGGAATTCGTGGCGCTGCTGCAGTCCGTCGAACTTGCGGACGATGCGCGGCTGCTGTCCGCCTGGCAGGAACTGGTGGAACACACGCAGGCCCACTTCGACCAGGAAGACCGCTGGATGCAGGCCACGCGCTTCGCTTCCGGCAACTGCCACAGCCTGCAGCACAAGGTGGTGCTGAAGGTCATGCGCGAAGGCGCCGAGCGTGCGGCCCAGGGCGAGCTGCACGTGCTGCGCGGCATGGCGGCCGAGCTGGCCGTCTGGTTCCCGCAGCACACGCAGGCCATGGACGCCGCTCTCGCGCTGCACCTGCGCCGCGTGGGCTTCGACCCCGCCACCGGCACCGTGCAGTCGCCCGACGCGCTGCCGCAGGAGCTGATCCATGGCTGCGGCGGTGCCTGCTCGTCGGCCGAGCACGAAGCCGAAACGCACGCCTGACGCACCTCACCAGCGCCGCGCGGGCAACAGCCCCGCCATGCGCCATGCGAGCTCGCGCAGCGCCTGCCGCAGCGCCGGCGTGATGCCGCGCCGCCGGGGCGTGTAGGCCGCGGCCAGCACGCGCTGCTTGGCGTGGCGCAGGGCGGCGCGGTCGCGTTCCTGCAGCGCGCGCATCAGCCGGTCGTGGTAGCGCTGCACACGCCGGGCCTCGGCGGGGGTGAGGGGTGCATTCATGCTGCCACCTCCTGCACGGGCATGCGCCGTGCCGCCAGCCCATACCAGTCCACCTTGCGCGTGAGCACCATCACCGCCGCCAGCACCGCGAACAGCGCCACCGCGCCCACCACCAGCGCCGTCTGCTCCAGCTGCAGTAGCCCGTAGAGCAGCCCGTAGAGCAGCGCGATGCCCGCGCCGAACGGCAGGCCGCGCCAGCGCCCGCCCAGCATGTGGCTGGCGTAGTAGCCCAGCAGCAGCACGCAGGCCCCGGCCGCCAGCGCGTAGGACAGGCCGAAGGGCAGATGCTCCGACAGGCTCACCAGCAGCAGGAAGAAGCTGCACAGCGCGCTGCCCACCAGCAGGTACTGCACGGGGTGCACGCGCAGCCTTTTCGTCGCCGGGCCGCCCCAAGACGAAAAAGCGGCCCCCTCGGGGGGCAGCGACCCGCGCAGCGGCGGAGCGTGGGGGCCATTGCTCATGAGCTCGAACAGGCCCACGGCCACGAAGGTGAGGGCGATGAACAGCACGCCGTACTTGGTGGCGCGGTCCGACAGCGTGTAGGGGTTCACCGGGTCGACGAAGGCGACGCTGAAGCTGTCGGCGCAGCGGTCGCCACCGTCTTCGGGCGCGTCGCAGACCGCGCGGCCCTTGGCAATGTCCTGCTGCGCCGTGGTGGCGAGCGACGACAGGCGCCAGCGCGCGGTGAAGCCGCCGTCGCCCACCTCGCGCTCCGACGGCAGGAAGCGCCCCGCGAACGACGGGTGGGGCCAAGTGCTCTGCATCTGCACCTCGGTCGTGCCGCCCAGCGGCACGATGGCCAGGCGCTCGGTGCCCACGAGCTCCAGGTCGAGCGCGGCCGTGAGCACGCCCTCGCGGTGGCGCAGCCCCTCGGGCAGTGCCGCATGCAGGCCGCGCGAGTACACCGGGTGGAAGGTGCCGGGCCTGAGCACCTGCGCGCTGCCGTCCACATCCACCTGCGCGGCGCGGATGCCGCGCGCGTCCTGTACCGCCAGCATCAGGATGGGCGCGCCGCACTGCATGCGCGAGCCGCGCACCGTGCCTTCGGGCCGCAGGGCCGCGAGGTCGGGCCACTGGGCCGTCAGGTGGGCCTTCAGGGTGTAGGCGTGGACCTTGTGCAGGCCGCGCGCGCGCTCCTGCATCAGTGCGGCGGACTGCACCTGCAGCCGCTCGGGCGGGGCCGTCAGCAGGAACTCGCGCCGCCGCTCCTCGGTGCGCCGCTCGGCGCCGGTGCCCACGGTCTCGTCCCAGCTCTCCACGCAGGCGCTGTGCACCAGCGGGCCGATCAGCGTCTGCGGGCCGGCCAGGCTCTGCGCCACGCCATGGGCGGCCGCACTGCGGTAGAGCTGCCGGTCGCGCACTACGTCTTCGATCAGGCCCAGGCCGAACAGCAGCAGCATGCCGACGGCCGCGAGCGCGGCGATTTTTGCGAACAAGGGATGTTTCAAGGGAAGGCTCCTCCATGGGTGGTTCATGGAGGAGCAGTGTTCGCCGCGCGGGTGAGAAGGCGATGAAGTTTGTGAGGCGAATGTGAAGCGGTTCAGCGTACCGATGCCATGCCCAGGTACAGCGCCCCCACGCCCAGCGCCACGGAACCCGCCGCGTAGAGCGCCGCCATCGCCGTCTCGCCGCGCGAGTGCAGCAGCGCCACCTCCAGCGAAAAGGTGGAGAAGGTCGTGAAGCCGCCGAGGATGCCGGTGGTCAGGAACAGGCGCGCCTGCTGCGGCAGCCCGCTCTTTTGCGCCCAGAACTCCACCACCGCGCCCATTACGAACGAGCCCAGCACGTTGATGCACAGCGTACCCCACGGGAACGCGCCGCTCAGCAGCCGCGCCGCGAGCATGTTGACGCCATGGCGCAGCGCGGCACCCACGCCGCCGCCCAGAAACACAAGCAGGAATTCCATGATGGATGCCGCCCTCAGAAAAGTTCAAAAGAAATCGGGCAACAAAAAACCCGCCAGGCGGCGGGTGGGGATGCATCCTGCCGCAGGCGGACGCCATGCGCCCGTGCCGCAGGAGCCATCAGCCATCGGGGCAGGCCCCGGGGCGGTTGTCGGGAAGCTCCATTCCCATCACACCGGTGCATTTTATGCGAACAGCAGCTCCGCGCGGCAGCCTCCGGCCGTGTTGCGCACGCGCAGCTGCCCGCCGTGCAGCAGCATCACGCGCCGCACGATCGCCAGGCCCAGGCCCGAGCCGCTGCGCTGGCCGCCAGGGCGCGCGGTGGTGAAAAAGCGCTCGCCCAGGCGCGCCAGCGCGTATTCGGGCACGCCCGGGCCTGCGTCCTGCACGGCGACGGTGCTGCCGTGCAGCTCCACGCGCACGGCGGTGCCCTCGGGCGAGAAGTCGATAGCGTTGTCGATCAGGTTGCCGATGGCGAGGGTGACCAGCTCCGCCTCCCACGCGCCGCTCGCGCCCTCGCCGTGCAGCTCCAGCGCCACGCGGCGCTGGTGCGCGCGCGCCCGCGCCTGGGCGATGGCGCGCTCGGCGCAGTCGCGCAGCGCCACGGGCGCGGCGGCCTCGGCGTGCTGGCGCTGCTCCAGCTTGGAAAGCTCCAGCAGCCGGTCGATCAGGCGCTGCAGGCGCTCGCTCTGCTCCACCACCTGGGCGGCGAACTGGCGGCGGTCGGCCTCGGGCAGGTCGTCGTGCAGCAGCTCGCCCGCGCCGCGGATGGCGGCCACGGGGCTTTTGAGCTCGTGCGTGAGGGCGCGCACGTAGCCCTCGATGTAGTCGCGCCCTTCCAGCCGCTCGCGCATGCGCTCCATGGCGCGGGCCAGGTCGCCCAGCTCGCCGGGCACCTGCGGCACGGCGGGCGGCGGGCCGTCGCCGCTGGGCCCCTGCACGCTCAGGGCGTAGTCGCGCAGGCGGCGCACGTGCCACACCGTCCACACGGTGACGGCCACGCCCACCAGGGCCGAGAGCGCCAGCAGCAGCACGCCGCCGCGCAGCACCTTGCGTTCGGCGCGGTCGATGAAGCGCTGCACCGTGCGCGTGGGCTTGGCGACGGTGAGCACGCCCGCGATGCGTCCATCCACGCGGATCGGCGCGGCCACGTACATCACGCCGCTGGTGTCGTCCTGCTGCACGTCGCGGCTGGCGCGCGCGCCGTACTCGCCGCGCAGCGTGCGCGCCACGTCGTTCCACTGCGAATAGTCCTGCCCCTCGGCCTGGCGCTCGCTGTCGAAGAGCACACGGCCCGTGGCATCGGTCACGTAGATGCGGAAGTCCAGCGACTGCTTGGCCAGGCCCCAGATCGCCGCGTCCACCGGGCGGCTGGCGTAGGCGCGCACGTGGCGGGCGAAGGCGCCGTCCGCCTGCATGCGCCCGGCGGCCAGGTCGTCGCTGGCCAGCTCGGCGAGGATGTTGGCGGTGTCCACCATCATGTCTTCCATCACCTCGCGCACGCTGGGCTTGATCTCGGCAGTGAACACGCGCAGCACGAAGAACGCGGCGATGCCGTTGATGAGAAAGAAGGCGAACAGCAGGCGGATGCCGAGGCGCATGGGCTTCAAAAAAGTGAGCTGCCTGCGCTTGGCAGGTAAGCGCTGGAGGCCGATTTGGCTTCAAACATCCAGGCAGTACCCCATGCCCCGGTGCGTGCTGATGTACTCGCGCGCCGGGTCGGCTTCGCGCAGCTTGGCGCGCAGGGTCTTGATGTGGGTGTCCACGGTGCGGTCGGTGCTCTCGCTGTCGTCGCCCCAGGCGGCGGCGAGCAGCGCGTCGCGCGCGTGGATGCGGCCCGCGCCCGCGAGCAGCGTGGACAGCAGGCGGTATTCGCGCCGCGTGAGCGCGAGCGGCTGGCCGTGCAGGAAGATGCGCTGGCCGGCCGCGTCGTCGTGGAAGACCGGGGGCGCCGCGGCGGCGGGCGCGGCCGCGCGGCGCAGCAGGGCCTTCACGCGCGCGGCCAGTTCGCGCGGGCTGAAGGGCTTGGGCAGGTAGTCGTCGGCACCCAGCTCCAGGCCGAGCACGCGGTCGATCTCCTCGCCGTGGGCGGACAGCATGAGCACGGGCAGCGTGGGATGCGCGCCGCGCCGCAGCTCGCGCAGCAGGTCCAGGCCGTTGCCGTCGGGCAGGCCCACGTCGAGCACCAGCAGGTCGAAGCACGCGCCCCGCAGTTGAGCCCGCGCGTCGCCCAGCAGCAGGCTGTGCGTGACGGCCAGGCCCTCGCGCTCGAAGGCGTAGGCCACGGTGCGGGCGATGGCGGGGTCGTCCTCGACGAGCAGCAGCCGCGTGCCCATGGCTACCCTGCCAGCGCCGGGAACAGCTTGGTCAGCCCGTCGGCCATCACCTCCACCGCCAGCGCGGCCAGGATCAGGCCCATGAGCCGCGTCATCACGCTGATGCCGGTCTTGCCGAGCACGCGCGCGATGGGGTCCGCCAGCGAGAAGCACAGCGCCGTGGCCGCCGCGATGACCACGCCGTAGCCCACCAGGGCCGCGTGCTGCCAGAAGTTCTGCGCGCGGTCGGCGTAGATCACCACGGTGGACATGCTCGCCGGCCCGGTGAGCAGCGGGATGGTGAGCGGCACCACGGCGATGCTGTCGCCCGCGGCGGCCTTTTCGGCGCCCTGTTCCAGCTCGTGGGTGTGGGGCTTGGCCTCGGCGGGCTGGGCGTTGAGCATGTTCATCGCGCTGATGAGCAGCAGCATGCCGCCGCCCACCTGGAAGCTCTGCAGCGAGATGTTGAAGAACGCCAGGATCTGCAGGCCCAGCAGCGCGCAGGCCGCGATCACGCAGAACGCGCTGAAGGCCGCCACCTCGATGGTGCGGCGGCGCTGCGCGGCGGTGAAGCCCTGCGTGTAGTGGATGAAGAAGGGCACGATGGCCAGCGGGTTGACGATGGCGAGCAGCGCGATCAGCGGCTTGATGGACTCCATCAGCGGCCTCCGGAGACTTCCATGAAGCTGGCCGTGGTGTAGGGCGAGGCGTCCGACATCAGCCACACGATCGCCTCGGCCACCTCCTCGGCCGTGCCGCCGCGGCCCATGGGCACCTGGTGCGCCAGGTCGCGCACGCGGTCGGGCAGGCCGCCGCTGGCGTGGATCTCGGTCTCGATCAGGCCGGGGCGCACCGCGTTCACGCGGATGCCCTCGGCCGCCACCTCGCGCGCCAGGCCCAGCGTGAGCACGTCCACCGCGCCCTTGGCGGCCGCGTAGTCCACGTACTGGTGCGCCGCGCCCAGCCGCGCGGCGGCGCTGGAGAGGTTGACGATGCTGCCGCCCGCGCCGCCGTGTTTCGTGCTCATGCGCTGCACCGCCTCGCGCGCGCAGTAGAAGCTGCCCAGCACGTTGATGTCGAACATGCGGCGCAGGCGCTCGGCGCTCATCTCGTCCACGCGGGCGGGGCGGTCCACCACGCCTGCGTTGTTCACCAGCGCGGTGAGGCGGCCGAGCTGCCGGTCCACGGCCTCGAACATCGCCAGCACCTGCGATTCCTCGGCCACATCGGCCTGCACCGCGATGGCGCGGCCGCCCGCGTCCGCGATGCGGCGCACCACGCCGTCGGCGGCATGGGCGTTGTGTGCGTAGTTCACGGCCACGGCCCAGCCGTGGCGCGCGGCCAGCAAGGCGGTGGCGGCGCCGATGCCCCGGCTGCCTCCGGTGACGAGAACGATCTTGTCCATGATCGGATGACTCCTGCAAGAATCGCGCATTTGAACAGGAAAGGAGCTGCCATGGGCCAATGGATCCACCTCACCTCGGCCGACGGTTTCACGCTGCCGGCCTGGGAGGCGCGCCCCGATGCCGCGCCGCGCGGCGCGGTGGTGGTGCTGCAGGAAATCTTCGGCGTCAACGCCCACATCCGCGCGGTGGCCGACCGCCTGGCCGCGCGCGGCTACCTCGCGGTGGCGCCCGCCACGTTCGCGCGCGTGCGCCCGGACGTGGACCTGGGCTATGGCGACGAGGACATGCGCACGGGCCGCGAACTCAAGGCCGCCGTGGAGGCCCTGCCCGCGCCGGGCGTGCTGGCCGACATCCAGGCCGCCATCGACCACTCCGCCCAGGCCAGCGGCCGCAAGGTGGGCGTGGTGGGCTTTTGCTGGGGCGGCCTGCTCGCGTGGCGCGCGGCCTGCCTGCTGGAGGGCCTGTCGGCCGCCGTGCCCTACTACGGCGGCGGCATGACCACGGCCGATGAGGCCGCCCGCCAGCCGCGCGTGCCGGTGCTGGCGCACTTCGGCGAGCGCGACCACTTCATCCCCGTGGACGGCGTGCAGGCCTTCGCGCGCGCCCATCCCGAAGTGCAGGTGCACCTGTACGCCGCGGACCACGGTTTCAACTGCGACCACCGCGGCAGCTACGACGAGGCCGCCGCCATGGCGGCGCGCGACCGCACGCTGGCCTTCCTGGACCAGCACCTGGCCTGACGCTCCAGGCCGCACCGGCGCCGCCAGCGCGGCGGCGCCGCCACCTATTCCCGGCTGCGGCTCATCTCCATCGAGAAGGTGAAGCGGCTGGCGGGGTGGGTGGAGCGTGAAATCTCCAGCAGCTCCCCCGCCGCGTCGTAATAGCGCCGCGTGATGCGCAGCGCGGGCGAGCCCGCTTCCGCCTGCAGCTCGCCGGCCAGCCCGGGGGGCATGAGGATGGCATCCACTTCCTGGCGGATGCGCGTGATGGCGCGCCCGTAGCGCGCCTCGATCAGGGAGCTGATCAGGGTTTCGGGCGACTCGCGCACCAGCGCGTCGATGTCGCCGAATGCTGCGTCCACGTACACGTCGGTCCAGCAGATGGGGCGGGCCGTAGGCGTGGCGTCTTCCATGCGCAGACTGGAGATGTGCAGCCAGCGCGTGCCGCCGGGGCAGTCCAGCTCCCGGGCCAGCGCCAGGTCGGCCACCAGCCGTTCGGAGCCGCGGACGACGCGCACGTGCCGGGCGCCGAACTGGGCCAGTTCGTCCACCGTGGCGATGGACTGCGTGAACCCCGCCGCCGGCCGCGTGGCCTCCACGCGCGTGCCCACGTTCTTGCGCCGGGAGATCAGCCCCAGTTCCTGCAGCTCGTCCAGCGCCTTGCGCACCGCATAGCGGCTCAGGCCGTGCGTCTCGCACAGCTCGAATTCGGTGGGCAGCAGAGAACCCACGGGATAGGTGCCGGCCGTGATGGCCTCGGCCAGGTCGCGGGCCAGGTCGGCGTAGGTGGTCTTGTTCATGGCGTGCGGCAACGGCTCAGGGTTATTCCTGATTCTTGATTGTTCGAACATATCTACAGTTGATTTGTTCGAACATATCTATATGTTCGATGTATGTCCACTCACTCCAAGCCGCTCCCATGTCCTTCAGCCCCATCTCCAGCACCGTCATCGATTCCATCCTGTTCCGCGACGCCTTCGGCACGTCCGCCATGCGCGAGGTGTTCTCCGACCACCGCCTGATCTCCCGCTACATCGAGGTGGAAGTGGCCCTGGCGCGCGCCGAGGCGCGCTGCGGCGTGATCCCCGCCGAGGCGGCCGAGGCCATCGCCCGCGAGTCGCGCCTGGAGCGCATCGACTTCGACCACATGCGCCACGAAACCGACATTGTCGGCTACCCCATCCTGCCGCTGGTGCACCAGCTGGTGGCCATGTGCGGCGACGCGGGCCGCTACGTGCACTGGGGCGCCACCACGCAGGACATCATGGACACGGCCAACGTGCTGCAGGTGCGCGATGCGCTGGACATCGTGGAGGCCGACATCCGCGCGCTGCGCGCCATCCTGGCCGGCCTGGCGAAGAAGCACCGCGACACGCCCATGGCCGGCCGCACCCACCTGCAGCAGGCGCTGCCCGTGACCTTCGGCTACAAGGTGGCGATCTGGCTGGCCATGTTCGATCGCCACCAGCAGCGCCTGGCCCAGCTGCGCGAGCGCGTGCTGTGCGTGGAATTCGCGGGCGCGGCGGGCACGCTGGCATCGCTGGGCGACAAGGGGCTGGAGGTGCAGCAGGCGCTGGCCGAGGAGCTGGGCCTGGCCGTGCCGGCCACCACCTGGCACGTGGCGCGCGACGGCTTCGCCGAGGCGGTGAACCTGCTGGCGCTGGTGACGGGCTCGCTCGGCAAGATCGCGCTGGACATCATGATCATGGCCTCGACCGAGTTCGCCGAGGTCTACGAGCCCTTCGTCAAGGGCCGGGGCGCCAGCAGCACCATGCCGCAGAAGCGCAACCCCATCTCCAGCGAGCTGATGCTGGCCGCCGCCAAGGCCGTGCGCCAGCACGCCGGCCTGATGGTGGATGCCATGGTGCAGGACTTCGAGCGCGCCACCGGCCCGTGGCATGCCGAATGGGTCGCCATCCCCGAGAGCTTCATCCTCGCCGCCGGGGCGCTGCACCAGGCCAAGTTCGCCCTGGGCGGGCTGATCGTGGACACCGACCAGATGCGCCGCAACCTGGGAATCAGCCGCGGCTTGATCGTGGCCGAGGCCGTGATGATGGGCCTGGCCTCCGCCATGGGGCGCCAGCAGGCGCACGACGTGGTCTACGACGCCTGCCGCACCGTCAACGAGCACGGCGGCACCCTGGCCGAGGCCCTGGCGGCCCTGCCCGCCGTCACCGCGCACTTCGACCGCGCCGCCATCGACCGTCTGACCGATCCCGCGAACTACCTGGGCCTGGCCACGGTGATGGTGGATCGCGCGATCGAGACATCGGCCAAGACCCATTGATCCCCCAACCACCCAGGAGACACGCATGAAATTCCTCAAAACCCTTGGCGCCATCGCACTGCTCGCCGCATCCCCGCTCACCCACGCCCAGGCGTGGCCCACCAAGAACGTGACCTGGATCGTGCCCTTCGCCGCCGGCGGCCCCACGGACGCCATGGCGCGCGACATCGCGGACAAGGTCAGCCGGCAGCTGGGTCAGCCCGTCATCATCGAGAACACCCCCGGCGCGGGCGGCACCATCGGCGCGGCCAAGGCCGCCAAGGCGCCCGCGGACGGCTACACCTTCCTGGTGGGGCACATGGGTTACATGGGCGCGGGCCCGGCACTCTACAAGAAACTGAGCTACGACCCGGTCAAGGACTTCGAGGCCGTGTTCCGCTTCCCCGACACGCCGCTGGTGATGCTGGTGGGCAAGAACTCCCCCTACAAGAACGCCGGCGACCTGGTGGCCGCGGCCAAGGCGCAGCCGGGCAAGATCAACTTCAGCAACGCCGGCGTGGGCTCCACCTCGCACCTGATCGCCGCGCTGTTCGCCGCCCGGGCCGGCATCGACGTCACGCAGGTGGCCTACAAGGGCGCCGCGCCCGCCATCAACGACCTGATCGGCGGCCAGGTCGATGCCATGTTCGACCAGAGCAACACCGCGCTGCCCCAGGTGCAGGGCGGGCGCCTCAACGCCATCGCGCTGACCTCGCTCACCGCCATGCCGCAGCAATACCCCGGCGTGCCCCCGCTGGCGGACAAGACCCTTCCGGGCTTCGAGGCCGCCACCTGGTACGGCCTGTACGCCCCCAAGGGCACGGCCAAGGACATCGTGCAGAAAATGCACCAGGCCTACCTGAAGGCCCTGGCCGACAAGGCCTGGACCGAGCGCATGGCCGCCCAGGGCATCCACCTCCTGCCCGAGGCGCAGTACGCCCCCGACGCGCTGGCCAGGCACACGGCCGCGGAAGTCGAGCGCTGGCGCAAGGTAGTGGCGGACGCCAAGATCCAGCTCGACTGACCGCCATGACACGCATCGCCCAGGAAGACCTGGCGGACAGCCTGGCCCGGGCCTTCCAGTTCGTAAGCCACCACCACCCGCCCGACTTCGTGCGCGCGCTGCGCCGGGCGCTGGCCGCCGAGACCCACGCGCCGGCGCGCGCGGCCATCGAGCAGTTGCTCGTGAACAGCCGCCTTTCGGCCCTGGGGCGGCGGCCCGTGTGCCAGGACACCGGCGTGGGCCAGGTGTTCCTGCGCGTGGGCTGCGGCGTGCGGTTCTTCCGCCGCGATGGCGCGTCGCCCTGGAGCCTGCAGGCCATGGCCGACGAGGGCGTGCGCCGCGCCTACCGCGACCCGGTCAACCCGCTGCGCGCCACCATGGTCTCCGACCCGCTGGGCCGGCGGCTCAACACGCGGGACAACACGCCCGCCGTCGTGCACTGCGAGATCGTGGAGGGCGATGCGCTGGAGGTGCTGGTCGTCGCCAAGGGCGGCGGCGGCGACGTGAAGGCGCGCTTCGCCACGCTGGAGCCCAGCGACAGCGTGGCCGACTGGGTCATCGCGCAGCTGCCCGGCATGGGCGCCGGCTGGTGCCCGCCCGGCACGCTGGGTATCGGCATCGGCGGCACGCCCGAGCAGGCGATGCTGCTGGCCAAGCTCTCGCTGTTCGACCCCATCGACATGGACCTGCTGCAGGCGCGCGGCGCCCGGAACGCCGAAGAAGCGCTGCGGCTGCAGGTCTGCGAGCGCGCGAATGCGCTGGGCATCGGCGCGCAGGGCCTGGGCGGCACCAGCGCCGTGCTGGACGTGAAGCTGCGCACGGCGCCCTGCCATGCGGCCACGATTCCCGTGGCGCTGGTGCCCAACTGCGCCGCCGCGCGGTACGTGCGCTTCACGCTCGATGGCAGCGGGCCGGCACGGATTGAGGAGCCTTCGTCCGACCTGTGGGACGGCATCGCCGACCGCTTCGACATGCCCGGTGCCGTGCGCGTGGATCTCGACCGCCTCGGCGCCGATGCGGTACGCCAGTGGCGCATCGGCCAGACGCTGCTGCTGTCAGGCCGCGTGCTCACCGCGCGCGACGCCGCGCACAAGCGCCTGGTGGATCTGCTCGCGCGTGGCGAGCCGCTGCCGGTGGACTTGCGTGGGCGCGTCGTCTACTACGTGGGCCCGGTCGATGCCGTGGGCGACGAGGCCGTGGGCCCCGCGGGGCCGACCACGGCCACGCGCATGGACCGCTTCGTCGAGCCCTTGATGGCGCAGGCGGGGCTGCTGGCCATGATCGGCAAGGCCGAGCGCGGCCCGGACGCCATCGCGGCCATCGCCCGCCACGGCGGCGCCTACCTGAGCGCCACGGGCGGCGCGGCCTACCTGCTGTCCCGGGCCATCCGCGCCGCGCGCGTGCTGGCCTTCGAAGACCTGGGGATGGAGGCGATCCACGAGTTCGAGCTGGTGGACTTCCCCGTCACCGTGGCGGTGGACAGCCGGGGGCGCACGATCCATGCGTTCATGCAGGTTTCATAGCCAAAACGGCCTCCAGCGCTTATTGGACAAGCGCAAGCAGCTCTCTTTTCAGGAGTCAATGGGCCCCTGCCGCCGCATCTGCGCTGCCCGCCGAGGCACGCGGCGCATGGGCCAGCCAGACCAGCGGGATCAGCAGCATGAACAGCACGGCCGACACGTAGAAGATGTCGTTGGCCGCGAGCATGAAGGCCTGCTGGTTCAGCATGCGTTCCACCTGCGCCAGTGCCTGCTGGGGCGTGAGGCCGCCGGCCTGGAGGCCCTGCAGCGCCTGGGTGAAGGCGGCGTTGCCCTGGGTGAGCCCTTCGGTGAGCTGGGCGTGGTGCAGCGTGGCGCGGCGCTCCCACAGCGTGGTGGCGATGGACGTGCCCACCGCGCCGGCGGTGATGCGCATGAAGTTCGACAGGCCCGAGGCGGCGGGAATGCGCTCTGGCGGAATCTCCGAGAGCGTGATCGTCACCAGCGGAATGAAGAAGAACGCCATGGAGATGCCCTGCACGATGGTGGGCACCATGATGGTCGCCAGATCCGCCTGGGTGTTGAAGTTCGAGCGCATCCACAGCACCAGCGCGAACACCAGGAATGCGAAGGTGGCGAAGCGGCGCGGGTCGCTCTTGCCGATGTTCTTGCCCACCCAGGGCGAGAGCACCAGCGCCAGCAGGCCCACGGGCGCCATCACCTCGCCGGCCTGCGTGGCGGTGTAGCCCATGTACTGCTGCAGCCACAGCGGCAGCAGCACCACGTTGCCGAAGAACAGGCCGTAGCCCACGGCGGTGGCGAGCGAGCCGGCCCAGAAGTTGCGGTTCCTGAACAGCGTGAGATCGACCACGGGATGGTCGTCGCCGCGCTCCCAGATCAGGAAGGCCACGAAGCCGATGGCCGCCACCAGCGCGCAGGCCACGACCCAGGGCGACTCGAACCAGTCGTGCTCCTTGCCGATGTCCAGCATGATCTGCATCGCGCCCACCCAGATCACCAGCAGCGCCAGGCCGATGCAGTCGATGGGCAGGGCACGGCGCACCGTCTCGCGCTTGTGGAAGATGCCCCAGGTGACCACCACGGCGGCGATGCCCACGGGAACGTTGATGTAGAAGATCCACGGCCAGGCCATGTTGTCGGTGATCCAGCCGCCCAGCAGCGGCCCGGTGACGGGCGCGATCAGCGTGGTCATGGACCACATCGCCATCGCCAGCCCCGCGAGCGCGCGCGGGTAGCTGGAGAGCAGCAGCGCCTGCGACAGCGGGATCATCGGCCCCGCGACGAAGCCCTGCAGCGCGCGGAAGGCGATCAGCAGCGTCATGTTCGGTGCCAGGCCGCACAAGAGCGACGCGATCACGAACAGCGTGACGCTGGCCACGAACAGCCGCACCTGTCCGAAGCGCTGCGACAGCCAGCCCGTGAGCGGCACGGCGATGGCGTTGGCCACCGCGAAGCTGGTGATGACCCAGGTGCCCTGCGTGGGGCTCACGCCCAGGTCGCCCGCGATGGCGGGCAGCGACACGTTGGCGATGGACGTGTCGAGCACGTTCATGAACGTGGCGGCCGACAGGGCCAGCGTGCCCCAGGTGCGCGCGCTGCCGGTGAGCGGCGGGGGCGGAGTGTGCGCGCTCATGCTCAGGGCTTGAGGTTGGCCGTGATGATGCGGGCCACGTCAGCGTCGGCGCCCTCGTCGAGCGATGCGTACACGGTGGTCTGCGCCACGGCCTCCTTGCGCGGGGCCTCGGCCAGCGATGCGCCGCCGCGCTCCTTCGTGTCCACCTCGACTTCCATCGACAGGCCCACGCGCAGCGGGTGCTGTTCGAGTTGCGCGGCGTCGAGCGCGATGCGCACCGGCACGCGCTGCACCACCTTGATCCAGTTGCCCGTGGCGTTCTGCGCGGGCAGCAGCGCGAAGGCCGATCCCGTGCCCACGCCCAGGCCCGCCACGGTGCCGGTGTATTCGACCTTCTTGCCGTACAGGTCGGCCGTGAGCTTCGCGGGCTGGCCCAGGCGCAGGTGGCGCAACTGGTTCTCCTTGAAGTTCGCGTCCACCCACACCCCGTGCAGCGGCACGATGGACAGCAGCGGCGTGCCAGCCGCCACGCGCTGGCCGAGCTGCACGCTGCGCTTGGCGACGTAGCCATCCACCGGCGCGGGCAGGGCGGTGCGGCGGTCGGCCAGGTAGGCCTCGCGCACCTTGGCGGCGGCGGCCAGCACGCTGGGGTGCTCCTGCACGGCCACGCCCTGCGTGAGCGACTGGTTGCTGGCGAGCTGCTCGCGCGCCGCCGCCACGCCGGCCTGCGCCGCCGCGAGCTGGGTGCGCGCGGTGTCGAGCTGGCTCTGCGCGTGGTTGAGTTCTTCCTTGGAGACGGCGCCGTCGCCCGTCAGCATCTGGCGGCGGCGCAGGTCGTCCTGCGCGCGGGCGATGTCGGACTGGGCGCGCGCCACGTCGGCCTCGCGCAGGCGCACCTGGGCGGTGAGCGCGCCGTTGTTGGTGTAGAGCTGGCGCGCCTGGCGCACGGCCTGCGCCAGCGCGGCCTCGGCCTGCTGCAGGGCCACGCGCGCGTCGGCCGGGTCGAGTTGCACCAGCGGCGAGCCGGCGCGCACCAGGTCGGTGTCGTCGGCCAGGATGGCCGTCACCGTGCCGCCGGTCTGCGGGGTGATCTGGATCACGTTGCCCTGCACGTAGGCGTTGTCGGTGCTCTCGTAGTGGCTGGCGACCAGCCAGTCGTACAGGCCCCAGGCGGCGCCGGTGAGCACGACCACGCCGGCGAGGGTCAACAGAGCCTTGCGGCGGTTGGGCTTGGGCGCGGCCGGGGAGGGGGATTGCGGTGCGTTCATGGTGAAGGCGGGTGTGTAGGGGAAGGGGGATCAGCTCGCGGCGTAGCCGCCGCCCAGGGCGCGCATCACGGCGGCCTGGGTGTCGAGGCGGCGCGCGGCCAGATCGACGGCCTGGCGGCGCTGGGCCAGCACCTGCGTTTCGGCCGAGAGCACCTGCAGGTAGCTGCCGAGGCCGGCCTCGTAGCGCTTGCGGGCGATGGCGTAGGCGGATTCGGCCGCCTCGCCGGCCTGGCGCTGCTCGGCGATCTGGCGCTCGACCGAGGCGCTGGAGGCGAGTTGGTCGGCCGTGTCGCGCACGGCGTCCAGCAGCGCGGCGTTGTAGCTCTCCACCGCCGCGTCCAGGTCGGCCGACTTGCCCGCCAGGTTGGCGCGCAGGCGGCCCGCGTCGAAGATGGGCAGGCGCAGCGCCGGGCCCACGCCCCATTCGCGGCTGCCGCCCTCGATAAAGCGATCCAGCCCCATGCTGGCCAGGCCCACGAAGGCCGTCAGGCTCACGTTCGGATAGAACTGCGCGCGCGCCACGGCCACGTCCTGCGTCGCTGCTTCCACGCGCCAGCGCGCGGCGGCCACGTCGGGGCGGCGGCCCAGCAGGTCGGCGGGCAGGGCGGCCGGTATTGCTTCTGATTTGATAGCTTCCAGCGCTTTCGGGGTAAGCGCCAGAGCCGTTTTTGGCTCTGCAATCAACGCGCCCAGTGCGTTGCGCGTGAGGGCGGCCTGCTCGCGCAGGGCCTCGATCTGCTGGCGCGCCTCGGGCAGCGCGCCCTCGCTCTGGCGCAGCTCCAGCCGCGTGTCCAGGCCGGCGCTCACGCGCTGCCGTACGAGGCGCAGCATTTCCCCGCGCTGGGCCAGCGTGCGCTCGGCCACCTGCAATTGCTCCTGCAGCCGCGCGAGCTGCAGGTAGGCGTGCACCACGTTGGCCGCGAGCAGCAGGCGTGCGGCATCGGCATCGGCGCGCGCGGCGCGGGCCGTGCCCAGGGCCGATTCGAGCGCGGCGCGGTTCTTGCCGAAGAAGTCGATCTCCCAACTGCCCGACAGGCGCGCCGTGTCGATGCTCAGGACGCTGCCCGCTTGGCCGGGCGGGTAGGGGCCGTTCTCGCTGTAGCGCTGGCGCATGAGATCCGTGCTGGCGTTGACCTGCGGGCCGAGCGCGGCGCGCGCGGCGTGGGTGAAGGCCTCGGCGCGGGCGATGCGCGCCTGGGCCTGGCGCAGGCCGGGGTTGCCGTCCAGCGCCTGCTGCACCAGCGCGTCGAGCTGCGCGTCGCCGAAGGCGCGCCACCAGTCGGGGGCGACGGCCACGTCGGGCGCGCCGGGCGCGACGAGCGTGGCCGTGTCGCGCAGCCGGGCCTGCGGGGCGATACCGCCCGTGTCGGCGCAGCCCGTGAGCGCGGGCAGCGCCAGCAGCGCCACGGCCAGCGTGGCGGCGTAGAGCAGCGCGGAGCCGGGTGGTGCGACGGCGGACGGTGCGGCGGCGGGGTCGGGGGAGAGGTGGTTCTTCATGTTGTGGTTCTCTCGGAGGACGGGGAAATTCAGGAGCCGGGCATGGCGCGGGTGTTGGCGTAGATGCGGGCGAGGAAGTCGCGCAGTCGCGCTTCTTCCGCCTCGTCGAAGCCCGCGAGCAGCTCGCGCTGCACGCCGGCCAGGATGGCGGGGAGTTGCTCGGCCACGGCGCGGCCCTCGGGCGTGAGGGCGATGTTCACCACGCGCCGGTCTTCCTGCGAGCGTTCGCGCTGGCACAGACCCTTGGCCTCCAGTCGGTCGAGCAGGCGCGTGAGGCCGCCGGCGTCCAGGTGGCACACGCGCGCCAGCGCCGCGGCCGTGCCGGGCGGGTCGAGCAGCAGGCGCAGCAGGGGCTTCCACTGTGCGTCGGTCAGGCCCAGGGGCTCCATGCGGCGGTCCACCTCGGCGCCCAGCAGCGTGGCGATGCGGCGCAACTGGAAGCCGAGGCTTTGCTCCACCTCGAACGGAACGGGCAGCGACGGGTCCGACAGCGGGCACAGGCCGTCGCCGGCCAGGGTGTCTTCTTCATCCGGCGTTTTCATAGGGCGCAACAATAATTGCCTAGGCAATTATTTGCCAGGACAAGGATTGAATCCCTGCCGTGAAAAGGGTCTCAGCCCCGTCCCGTGCGCGTCAGGTAGCGCTTGCGCCAGAAGAAGGCCGTGAGCGCCACGGCGATCAAGGTCATGCTGCCCATGGCCCACCAGAAGCCTTCCTCCTGGTGCACGAAGGGGATGAACTCGAAGTTCATGCCGAAGATGCCGGCGATCAGGTTCAGCGGCAGGAACACGGCGGTGAGCGCCGTGAGGGTGCGCATGATGTCGTTGGTGCGGTTGCTCTGCACGGAGAAATGCATCTGCAGCACGGCCTCGGTGCTTTGCTCCAGGCGGCGCACGTGGTGCACCACGCGCTCGATGTGCTCCAGCACGTCGCGGCTGCGTACCTTGAGCAGGTCCAGCTCGCGCGCGGCCTGCGCGTTGCCGCCGGGCGCGGCCCAGGTGTCCAGCGCCTCGCTCCAGGCCTGGATGGCGGCGCGCTGGTCCTCGCAGATCTCGTCGAGCTGGTGCAGGGTAAGGCGCGCGTCGAGCAGCGCGCCCCAGTTGGTGAAGCGGGTGCCGGGCTTGAGCAGCTCGGACTGCCAGTGGTCGAGCTGGCGCGAGAGCTCGCGGCGCAGGTCCAGGTAGTTGTCCACGATGTGGCCGGCCACGCGCAGCATCAGGTCGGCGGGGCTGGCGGGCAGGCGCGTGCCGGCCACGGGGCCGCTGCGCAGGTCGCGCACCACGGCCTCGGCCGGGGTGGTGGCGGGCGCCGCGGCGGGCGGGGGCGCGGCCAGGCGGGCGGCGTAGGCGTCGCGCACGGTGCAGTCTCCGGGGTGCACGGAGAGCAGCACCTGGTCGAACACGGCGAAGCCCACGGGGCTGGTGTCGATGCGCCGCAGCACCGGCGGGCCGCCACGCGCGGCCGCGGCCGCCAGCGGGGCGGCGGCGCTTTCCTGCGCGGTGCCCAGGCGGCGCACCACCAGCAGGTCGTACTGCGAGGTGTAGTCGTAGTGCGAGGGCAGCTGCGGGTTGAGCAGGTCGGACACGTGCAGGTCCACCAGCTGCTGCCCGGCCGCCGCCTGCAGCGCGGCCTGCAGGCGCGGCAGCTCGGCGCTGAAGGCCGCGCGCGTGCAGGCGATCCAGTAGAAGCCCTGGGCGGGCGGCTGCGCGGGCAGGGCCTGCAGCTCCTGCGCCAGGGCGCCGGGCTGCAGGAGGAAGACGCGGATTGGCTGCGGCGGGTTTCCAGTCAAATCGGCCTCCAGCGCTTTTCCATCAAGCGCAAGCAGCTCTTATTTTGAGAGCAGAAGGCGCGCGGCGTCGAGCGCGAAATAGGTCAGCACGCCGTCGGCGCCCGCGCGCTTGAAGGCCAGCAGCGACTCCATCATCACCTTGTCGTGGTCGAGCCAGCCGTTTGCCGCGGCGGCCTTGAGCATGGCGTATTCGCCGCTGACCTGGTAGGCGAAGGTGGGCACGCGGAACTCGTCCTTCACGCGGCGCACCACGTCCAGGTAGGGCATGCCGGGCTTGACCATGACCATGTCGGCGCCTTCGGCCAGGTCCAGCGCCACCTCGCGCAGCGCCTCGTCGGTGTTGGCCGGGTCCATCTGGTAGACGTTCTTGTTGCTGGCGCCCAGGTTGGCGCTGGAGCCCACGGCGTCGCGGAACGGGCCGTAGAAGGCGCTGGCGTACTTGGCGCTGTAGGCCATGATGCGCGTGTGGATGTGGCCGTGCGCTTCCAGCGCCTCTCGGATCGCGCCGATGCGCCCGTCCATCATGTCGCTGGGCGCCACCATGTCCACGCCCGCGTCGGCATGCGCCAGGGCCTGGCCCACGAGGACTTCGACCGTCTCGTCGTTCAGGATGTAGCCGGTGTCGTCGAGCAGGCCGTCCTGGCCGTGGCTGGTGTAGGGGTCCAGCGCCACGTCGGTCAGCACGCCCAGGCCGGGGAACTCGGCCTTGAGCTTGCGCACCACGCGCGGCACGAGGCCGTCGGGGTTCAGCGCCTCCTTGCCGTCGGGCGTCTTCAGCGCCGTGTCGATCGAGGGAAACAGCGCCAGCACGGGGATGCCCAGCTTCACGCACTCCTCGGCCACGGGCAGCAGCAGGTCCAGGCTCAGGCGCTCCACGCCGGGCATGGAGGGCACGGGCACGCGCAGGTTGGTGCCTTCGTGCACGAACACGGGGTAGATGAGGTCGTGCGGCGTGAGCACGGTCTCGCGCACCAGGTTGCGGGTGTATGCGTCGCGGCGCAGGCGGCGCGGGCGGTTGGCGGGGAAAGGGGTGGGGCTGGACAGATGCATGGGCAAATTGTGCGCCATATGCCATGCCGCAGCCTTGCGCTGGCGGGGATCGGGTGCTAGATTGCCCCCGGGCGGCACGCCGCCCCCCGCTTTACCTCCCTGAGCGGGGCCTTGGCATGCCACGCATGCCCAGGGCTTTCCCGCCCGGTCCCGCCGGGCTTCTTTTTCCTCCACCGCCTCCATGCTCTGGGTCAAAGCCTTCCACATCGTCTTCATCGCCAGCTGGTTCGCCGGCCTGTTCTACCTGCCGCGCATCTTCGTCAACCTGGCCATGGTGACGCCCGGATCGGTGGCCGAGCGTGAGCGCCTGGTGCTGATGGCGCGCAAGCTGCTGCGCTTCACGACGATGCTGGCGGTGCCGGCCCTGGGCCTGGGCCTGTGGCTGTGGCTGGGCTACGGCATCGGGCGCGGGCCGGGCAATGGCTGGCTGCACGCCAAGCTGGCCGTGGTGGTGCTGGCGGTGGGCTACCACCATGCCTGCGCCGTGCTGCTGCGCAAGCTGGTGGCCAACACCGACCAGCACAGCCACCGCTGGTTCCGCGTGTTCAACGAAGTCCCCGTGCTGCTGCTGGTCGCGGCGGTGATCCTCGTGGTGGTCAAGCCGTTCTAGCCGGGGCATGCACAAGACGTCGGCCTGGCCCCTGGCGCTGATCTATGGCGCGCTGATCGTCTTCGCCAGCCTGTTCCCGTTCGAGGGCTGGCGCGAACAGGGCATCTCGCCCTGGGTGTTCTTCACGGCGCGCATCCCGCCGCCGTACTGGACGTGGTTCGACGTGAACCTCAACGTGGCGGGCTACGCGCCGCTGGGCTTCCTGCTGGCGCTGGCTGGCTTGCGCACGGGCTGGCCGCGCGCGGCGGTGCCGGTGGCGGCGCTGGCGGGCGCGCTGCTGTCGCTGGCGATGGAATACCTGCAGATCTACCTGCCCCGGCGCGTGCCCTCCAACATGGACCTGGCGCTCAACGCCGCGGGCGCGCTGCTGGGCGCGCTGGCGGCGGCGCTGCTGGAGCGCCTGGGCGCCATCGCGCGCTGGAGCCGTTTCCGCGCGCAGTGGTTCGTGCCGGATGCGCGCGGCGCGCTGGTGCTGCTGGCGCTGTGGCCCTGGGCGCTGCTGTTCCCGGCGGCGCTGCCCTTCGGGCTGGGGCAGGTCTGGGAGCGGCTGGAGACGGCGCTTTTCGACCTGCTGGACGACACGCCCTTCCTCGAATGGCTGCCGTTGCGCGACGAGGCGCTGGAGCCGTTGTCGCAGGGCGGCGAGCTGCTGGCCGTGGCGCTGGGGCTGCTGATTCCCTGCCTGCTGGGCTACTGCGTGATGCGCCATGTGGGCCGGCGCGTGGTGTTCGCCCTGTGCGTGGCCCTGGCGGGTGTGGCGGTGACGGCGCTTTCGGCGGCCCTGACCTACGGGCCCACCCACGCCTGGGAATGGCAGACGCTGCCCGCGCGCGCGGGCGTCATCGCCGGCGTGGCCGCCGCGCTGGCGCTGGCGGCGGTGCCCCGCCGTGCCTGCGCGGCGCTGCTGCTGCTGGCGCTGATGCTGCACCTGAACCTGCTGAACCAGGCGCCCACCAGCGCCTATTTCGCGCAGACGTTGCAGGCCTGGGAACAGGGACGGTTCATCCGCTTCTACGGCCTGGGGCAGTGGCTGGGCTGGATCTGGCCCTATGCGGCGCTCGTCTATGTGGTGCTGCGGGTGTCGCGGCGCGAGGCGGAATCCTAGAATCGGCCCATGAGCGACACCCCGTACTACCAGCGCCACATCTTCTTTTGTCTCAACGAGCGCACCAACGGCGAGAACTGCTGCGCCCACCACGGCGCGCAGCAGGCGTTCGAGCGCTGCAAGTCGCTCGTCAAGAAGCAGGGCCTGGCCGGCCCCGGCAAGGTGCGCGTGAACAAGGCCGGGTGCCTGGACCGCTGCGCGGGCGGGCCCATCGCCGTGGTCTATCCCGAGGGGACCTGGTACACCTACGTGGACGAGGCCGACATCGACGAGATCGTGGAGTCGCACCTCAAGAACGGCCAGGTGGTGGAGCGCTTGCGCACGCCGCCGGAACTTGGCCGCTGATCCGCATTCATAGTGTTTTTGGCCTCCAGCGCTTGTCAGCCAAGCGCCAGCAGCTATTGAATTGGTAGCCTGACGTGAACGCACAGACCGAACGCCTGACCCTTGCCGGCCCCGTGGGCCCCATCGAAGCCCTGCGCGATGCGCCTGCCGAGGGCGTGCCTGCGCGGGGCGTGGCGGTGATTGCGCACCCGCATCCGCTGTTCGGCGGCACCATGGACAACAAGGTGGTGCAGACGCTGGCGCGTGCCTTCGTGCAGTGCGGCTTCACCGCCGTGCGCTTCAACTTCCGCGGCGTGGGCGGCACCGCCGGCACGCACGACGAGGGGCGGGGCGAGCTGGACGACCTGCTGGCCGTCGTGCGGCAGGCTGCCGAAACGGGGCCGATCGCCCTGGCGGGCTTTTCCTTCGGCGCCTTCGTCACCAGCCATGCGCTGGCGCGCCTGTGGGGCGAGCGCGAGGTGGACCGCGCCGTGCTCGTGGGCACGGCCGCCAGCCGCTTCGCCGTGGCGCCCGTGCCGCCCGACGCCCACCTGCGCACGCTGGTCGTGCACGGCGAGGCCGACGACACCGTGCCCCTGGCCTCCGTGATGGACTGGGCGCGCCCGCAGTCACTGCCGGTTACCGTCGTGCCCGGGGGCGGCCATTTCTTTCACGGACAATTGCCGCTGCTCAAGGGCCTGGTCGTGCGCCACCTGCAATGAGCCCCCGCCTCCATTCTTTTCCTCCTGTTTTCCGCGTTTCCTCCACCATGAAGTCTTTCCTGTCCTCGTTGCGAACCCTTGCCTGTGCCGCCCTGCTGGCGCCCGCCGCCCTGTGGGCGCAAGCACCCCAGCCGCCGGAGATCGCCGCGCGCAACTACCTGCTGGTGGACGTGACGGCCGGCCAGGTGCTCGCCGCCAAGGACATCGACGCGCCGGTGGAGCAGGCCTCGCTCACCAAGCTCATGACCGGCTACCTCGTCTTCGACGCGCTGCGCGCCAAGAAGATCACGCTGGAGCAGAAGCTGCCCGTCTCCGAGCGTGCCTGGAAGATGCCCGGCTCGCGCATGTTCATCGACCCCAAGATGCAGGTGCCGGTGGACGACCTGCTCAAGGGCATGATCGTGCAGTCCGGCAACGACGCCACCGTGGCCCTGGCCGAGGGCGTGGGCGGCACGGTCGACAACTTCGTGCGCCTGATGAACGAGCAGGCCAAGGCCCTGGGCATGAACGGCACCGCCTACAAGAACCCCGAAGGCCTGACCGAGCCCGGCCACACCACCACGGCGCGCGACCTGGCCACGCTGGCCACCCGGCTGATGCGCGACTTCCCCGAGTACATGCACTACTACGCCACCAAGCAGTACCGCTACGAGGGCACGCCGGCATCCAACAGCAACAACCGCAATACGTTGCTGCTGCGCGACCCGACGGTGGACGGCCTCAAGACCGGCCACACGGCTGCTGCGGGCTACTGCCTGGTGGCCACGTCCAAGCGCGACTTCCCGCAGGTGGGCCAGCGGCGCCTGCTGTCCATCGTGCTCGGCGCGGCCAGCGAGAACGCCCGCGCCAACGAGAGCCAGAAGCTGCTGAACTGGGGCTACACCGCGTTCGACGCCGTCAAGCTTTTCGACGCCGGCCAGCCGGCCGCCACGCCGGCCGTGTGGAAGGGCACGCAGAACACGCTGAAGATCGGCCGGCCCGAGGCCATCGTCATCACCGTGCCCTCGGGCAGCGCCGGCAAGATCGCTACCGAGGTCGTGCGCAAGGACCCGCTGATCGCGCCCTTCACCAAGTGCCAGTCCATCGGCACGCTGAAGGTGTCGCTGGAAGGCCAGCCCGTGACCGAGGTGCCGCTGGTGGCGCTGGAAGACGTGGGCGAGGCCGGCATCTTCGGCCGCGCATGGGACGCCATCCGCCTCTGGATCAAGTAAGGGTCCATGGACGCGCAGGACCCGCAGGCTCCCCCGGCGCCGGGCTGGTCCAGGCCCCCGGCGCCGCAGCCCCGGGCCGACAGTTCCCCGAAGGCCCCGCCCAGGCCGCCGGCGCGGCGCCCTCGGCACACCCCGGCGCCGGCCGCCCGGCGTCCTGAATCCACGGGCGCGGGGATGGGCGCCTGGAGCCTGTATTTCCTGGCCAAGGCGGGCCTGTACCACGCGGGCTCCATAGGTTTCGGCTGGATCGGCAACCTGCTGTTCGCGGCCGCCCTGGCGTGGCCGCTGCGCTGGCCTTGGGCCCGCCGCGCGCGGCGCTGGCTGGCCTGGCCCGTGGCCCTGGGGCTGCTCTACCACGACTCCTTCCTGCCCGGGCCCGAGCGCCTGCTGGCCGGGCTCGGCGGCTTCAGCGCCGAATACCTGTGGGAGCTGGCGGCGCGCGCCGTGAACCCGTGGGTGGCGTTGGCCCTGGTGGCGGGCGTGGCGGCCTATGGGCTGCTGGCGCGCTGGGTGCCCTTCACCGTCGTCGCATTCCTGGGCATCCTGAGCGTGCCGGCCGTGGCGGAGCTGGGTGCCGGGCCGGCTGCCGCCAGCGCGGTGCACAGCGCCGCTGCTCCCGCGGACCCGCAAGCCCGGCTGCAGGCGTTCTACCAGGACGAGTCGCGGCGCAAGCTGCATCTGCCTGCGGGCGGCACGCCGGCGTTCGACCTCGTCGTCCTGCACGTGTGCTCGCTGGCATGGGACGACCTGGACGTGGTGGGGGAACGCAATCACCCGCTGTTCGCCCGCTTCGACCTGCTGTTCTCCGATTTCAACAGCGCTGCCAGCTACAGCGGCCCCGCCGTGCTGCGGCTGCTGTACGGCGCCTGCGGGCAGGTGCGGCACGGGCAGCTGTACCGCGGCGCGCCGCGCGAATGCCAGCTCTTCCCGGTCCTGGAGCAGGCCGGTTTCAAGACCGGTGCCCTGCTCAACCACGACGGCGAGTTCGACGACTTCTCCAAGCTCCTCGAATACCGCGGCGGGCTGCGCGGCAAGGTGCAGGTCAGCCGCGGCGCGCCGGTGCACATGCGCAGCTTCGACGGCTCGCCCATCTACGACGACCTCGCCGCCCTCTCGGCGTGGTGGCGCCAGCGGCAGGGCCAGGGCGGCCAGCCCGCCGCGCTGTACTACAACACCGTCTCGCTCCACGACGGCAACCGCGTCTCCGGCTCGGACACGCGCAGCAGCCTGGCCTCGTACAAGCCCCGGTTGCATAAGCTGCTGAACGATTTCGACCGCTTCATCGGCCAGCTCGAAAGCAGCGGCCGGCCCGTGGTGCTGGTGATGGTGCCGGAGCACGGCGCGTCGCTGCGGGGCGACAAGATGCAGTTTGCCGGCATGCGCGAAATTCCCGGGCCGCGCGTCACGCTGGTGCCGGCGGCGGTCAAGCTCATCGGCCTGCCGGGGCGGCAGGGCGGCGGCCCGCTCGTGGTGGACCGGCCGACCAGCTACTTCGACCTGAACAGCCTGCTGGCCGATCTGGTCGCCGACAGCCCCTACGGCGCCCGTGCCCGCCCGCTGTCGGCGCGCCTGGGCAGCGTGGGCACGACGCCCTTCGTCTCGGAGAACGAAGACGTGGTCGTGGTGCGCAACGCGGCGGGCGGCTACCGGATGAAGGCAGGGCAGGGCGCCTGGGCGTCCTACGCGTTCTAGCGCCAGATTCGCCTGTAGCGCGGGTGGATTGCCTTGTTATCCGCAAACCAGTACACTAGAAGGCTTTTCGGAATTTCCGAAGGGACTCACGTTTTCGCTTAATTCACGTTTAGGGACGTATTCATGCCAACCATCAACCAACTCGTGCGCCAGGGCCGCACGGTCGAAGTTGTCAAATCCAAAAGCCCTGCAATGGAAAACTGCCCGCAGCGCCGTGGCGTGTGCACCCGTGTGTACACCACGACGCCCAAGAAGCCGAACTCCGCTCTGCGTAAGGTCGCCAAGGTGCGCCTGACCAACGGCTTCGAGGTGATCTCGTACATCGGCGGCGAAGGCCACAACCTGCAAGAGCACAGCGTGGTGCTGGTGCGCGGCGGCCGTGTGAAGGACTTGCCCGGTGTGCGCTACCACATCGTGCGTGGTTCGCTTGACCTGCAAGGCGTCAAGGACCGCAAGCAGGCCCGTTCCAAGTACGGCGCCAAGAAGCCCAAGGCCAAGTAAGCCCTGCGCTTTCGCAAGGAATTTTCGGTGCTGTCTCCCGCGTGGCGCGGTGATGCAGCGTAGTGACCCCAAACGCAGGTGTTCTGCGCGGGTCGAGTAAGTGGGAGTCCATGGTTTGACTCTCGCGGTGTCTGAAAAGACGCCAACTGAAGCAAAGATAGAGGTGAAAAATGCCACGTCGTCGCGAAGTCCCCAAACGTGAAATCCTGCCGGATCCCAAGTTCGGCAACGTAGAGCTGTCCAAATTCATGAACGTGATCATGGAAGGCGGCAAGAAGGCGGTTGCAGAGCGCATCATCTATGGTGCGCTGGAACTGATCTCCAAGAAGCAGCCCGAGAAGGATGCTCTGGAAGTGTTCGTCACGGCCATCAACAACGTGAAGCCGATGGTCGAAGTGAAGTCCCGCCGCGTGGGCGGCGCCAACTACCAGGTGCCCGTAGAAGTGCGTCCCGTGCGCCGCCTGGCCCTGTCGATGCGCTGGATCAAGGAAGCCGCCCGCAAGCGCGGCGAGAAGTCCATGGCGCAGCGCTTGGCCAACGAACTGATGGAAGCCACCGAAGGCCGTGGCGGCGCGATGAAGCGCCGTGACGAAGTGCACCGCATGGCCGAAGCCAACAAGGCATTCAGCCACTTCCGCTTCTAAGTTCCGCCCCCACCTATCGCACTGGCAGGGAGCCCGATCCGCCCTTTTCGGCGGACGGGCTCTCAGCCGTTAACGAAAGTACCCATCATGGCTCGCAAAACTCCCATCGAGCGCTACCGCAACATCGGTATCTCGGCCCACATCGACGCTGGCAAGACCACGACCACGGAACGCATCCTGTTCTACACGGGTGTGACCCACAAACTGGGCGAAGTGCACGACGGCGCCGCCACCACCGACTGGATGGAGCAGGAGCAGGAGCGCGGCATCACCATCACTTCCGCGGCAGTGACCTGCTTCTGGAAGGGCATGGACATGTCCTACCCCGAGCACCGCTTCAACATCATCGACACCCCCGGCCACGTGGACTTCACCATCGAGGTGGAGCGTTCCATGCGCGTGCTGGACGGCGCCTGCATGGTGTACTGCGCCGTGGGCGGCGTGCAGCCCCAGTCCGAAACCGTCTGGCGCCAGGCCAACAAGTACAAGGTGCCCCGCCTCGCGTTCGTCAACAAGATGGACCGCACCGGCGCCAACTTCTTCAAGGTCTACGACCAGATGAAGCTGCGCCTGAAGGCCAACCCCGTGCCCGTGGTGATCCCGATCGGCGCGGAAGACAACTTCAAGGGCGTGATCGACCTCGTGAAGATGAAGGCCATCATCTGGGACGAAGCTTCCCAGGGCATGAAGTTCGAGTACCAGGACATCCCGGCCGAGCTGGCTGCCGATGCCCAGAAGTGGCGCGAGAACATGGTCGAGGCCGCCGCTGAAGCCAGCGAAGAGCTGATGAACAAGTACCTCGAAGAGGGCGACCTCTCCGAGGCCGAAGTCAAGCTCGGCCTGCGCACGCGCACCATCGCGACCGAAATCCAGCCCATGCTGTGCGGCACCGCGTTCAAGAACAAGGGTGTGCAGCGCATGCTCGACGCCGTGATCGACTACCTGCCCTCGCCCGTGGACATCCCGCCCGTGGGCGGTACCGACGAGGACGAGCAGCCCACGTCGCGCAAGGCCGACGACGCCGAGAAGTTCTCCGCGCTGGCCTTCAAGCTGATGACCGACCCGTTCGTGGGCCAGCTCACGTTCGTGCGCGTGTACTCCGGTGTGCTCTCCAAGGGCGACACCGTCTACAACGCCGTCAAGGGCAAGAAGGAGCGCATCGGCCGTATCGTGCAGATGATGGCCAACGAGCGCGTGGAAATCGACGAGATCCGCGCCGGCGACATCGCCGCCTGCGTGGGCCTGAAGGATGTGACCACGGGCGAAACCCTGTGCGATCCCGATGCCGTCGTGACCCTGGAGCGCATGGTGTTCCCCGAGCCCGTGATCGCGCAGGCCGTGGAGCCCAAGTCCAAGTCTGACCAGGAGAAGATGGGCATCGCCCTGTCGCGCCTGGCGTCCGAGGACCCGTCGTTCCGCGTGCGCTCCGACGAAGAGTCCGGCCAGACCATCATCGCCGGCATGGGTGAGCTGCACCTGGAAATCATCGTCGACCGCATGAAGCGCGAGTTCGGCGTGGAAGCCAACGTGGGCAAGCCCCAGGTGGCCTACCGCGAAACCATCCGCAACACGGTCAAGGACGTGGACGGCAAGTTCGTGCGCCAGTCCGGCGGTAAGGGCCAGTACGGCCACGTGGTGTTCCGCCTGGAACCCAACGAGCCGGGCAAGGGCTTCGAGTTCCTCGACGAGATCAAGGGCGGCGTGGTGCCGCGCGAGTACATCCCCGCCGTGCAGAAGGGCGTGGAAGAAGCGCTCACCAGCGGCGTGCTGGCCGGCTACCCTGTGGTGGACGTCAAGGTCGCGCTGACCTTCGGTTCGTACCACGACGTGGACTCGTCCGAGCAGGCGTTCAAGATGGCTGCCATCTTCGGCTTCAAGGAAGCCGCCAAGAAGGCCGGCCCCGTCATCCTCGAGCCCATGATGGCCGTGGAAGTCGAGACGCCCGAGGACTATGCCGGTACCGTGATGGGCGACCTCTCCAGCCGCCGCGGCATGGTGCAGGGCATGGACGACATGGTCGGCGGCGGCAAGGCCATCAAGGCCGAAGTCCCGCTGTCCGAGATGTTCGGCTACGCCACGCAGCTGCGCTCGATGACGCAGGGCCGTGCCACGTACACGATGGAGTTCAAGCACTATTCCGAAGCTCCGCGCAACGTGGCCGAGGCCATCATTGCCGCGCGCGCCAAGTAAGTGCGAAATCGGCTGCTGGCGCTTATCCAGTAAGCGCTGGCAGCTCACTTAAAGATAGCAAGTTTCTTGCAATCTGCGATCCGGTGCCGGCCTGTCGCGCTGTGCGGGCCGAACCAGCAACCGGGTGCAGACGTTAAACCCCAACACAGGCATTGCTCTTTTGGAGATCAGAAATGGCAAAAGGTAAGTTCGAACGTACCAAGCCCCACGTGAACGTGGGCACGATCGGTCACGTGGACCATGGCAAGACAACGCTGACGGCAGCCATCGCCACGGTGCTGGCCAAGAAGTTCGGCGGCGAAGCCAAGGGCTACGACCAGATCGACAACGCCCCCGAAGAAAAGGCCCGCGGCATCACCATCAACACCTCGCACGTCGAGTACGAGACCGCCTCGCGCCACTACGCCCACGTGGACTGCCCCGGCCACGCCGACTACGTCAAGAACATGATCACCGGTGCCGCCCAGATGGACGGCGCCATCCTGGTGTGCTCGGCCGCCGATGGCCCGATGCCCCAGACGCGCGAGCACATCCTGCTGGCCCGCCAGGTGGGCGTGCCCTACATCATCGTGTTCCTGAACAAGTGCGACATGGTCGATGACGAAGAGCTGCTCGAACTCGTCGAAATGGAAGTGCGCGAACTGCTGGACAAGTACGACTTCCCCGGCGACGACACCCCCATCATCCGCGGCTCCGCCAAGCTGGCCCTCGAAGGCGACCAGTCCGACAAGGGCGAACCCGCCATCCTGCGCCTGGCCGAAGCCCTGGACACCTACATCCCCACGCCTGAGCGCGCCGTCGACGGCGCCTTCCTGATGCCCGTGGAAGACGTGTTCTCCATCTCCGGCCGCGGCACCGTGGTCACGGGCCGTGTCGAGCGCGGCATCATCAAGGTCGGCGAAGAAATCGAAATCGTCGGCATCCGCGACACGCAAAAGACCACCGTCACCGGCGTGGAAATGTTCCGCAAGCTGCTCGACCAGGGCCAGGCCGGCGACAACGTGGGCCTGCTGCTGCGCGGCACCAAGCGCGAAGACGTCGAGCGCGGCCAGGTGCTGTGCAAGCCCGGCTCCATCAAGCCGCACACGCACTTCACCGCCGAGGTGTACGTTCTGTCCAAGGACGAGGGCGGGCGCCACACCCCCTTCTTCAACAACTACCGTCCCCAGTTCTACTTCCGCACCACCGACGTGACCGGCTCCATCGAGCTGCCCGCGGACAAGGAAATGGTGATGCCCGGCGACAACGTGTCGATCACCGTCAAGCTGATCAACCCCATCGCCATGGAAGAAGGCCTGCGCTTCGCCATCCGTGAAGGCGGCCGCACGGTCGGCGCCGGCGTCGTGGCTAAGATCATTGCGTAATCCCGAAAACCAGTAAGGAATACCCAATGTCCAAGCAAAAGATCCGTATCCGCCTGAAGGCTTTCGACTACAAGCTGATCGACCAGTCCGCCGCCGAGATCGTCGACACCGCCAAGCGCACCGGCGCCATCGTCAAGGGCCCCGTGCCCCTGCCGACGCGCATGAAGCGCTTCGACATCCTGCGCTCGCCGCACGTCAACAAGACCAGCCGCGACCAGTTCGAGATCCGCACGCACCAGCGCCTGATGGACATCGTCGATCCCACGGACAAGACGGTGGACGCCTTGATGAAGCTGGACCTGCCGGCCGGCGTGGACGTCGAAATCAAGCTGCAGTAATCCTGCGCTTCCCCCGGTGCGGCTCTGGCGCCGCACCCCTCATGACGCGGACTTGCCTGAAAAGGCAGTCCGCGTTATACTTTGCGGCTTCGCGTTTTTGCGTCCGGCTTTCGGGCGCGCGGGCGCGGAGTTTTATCAACCTTCTTTCGCGCACTTCGGGTGCAGGGCACTCGGGTGCAAACGTATCGGCCAATTGAAGTCGGTGCGGCGAAAGCTCTGGAGAAAACAATGAGTCTGAGCAACTCCCTCGGGTTGCTGGGCCGCAAGGTGGGCATGATGCGCCTCTTCACCGATGACGGGGACGCAGTGCCTGTCACGGTGGTGGACGTGTCCAACAACCGCGTGACCCAGGTGAAAACCCAAGAGAACGATGGCTACGTGGCCCTGCAGGTCACGTTCGGCGCGCGCAAGGCATCGCGCGTGACCAAGCCCGAAGCCGGCCACCTCGCCAAGGCGGGTGTCGAAGCCGGTGAGATCGTCCGTGAATTCCGCGTGACCGAAGAGACCGCCGGCAAGTACGCCGCGGGCACCGCCGTTGCCGTGGCCGACGTGTTCAGCGTGGGCCAGAAGGTGGACGTGCAGGGCACTTCGATCGGCAAGGGCTACGCCGGCACGATCAAGCGCCACAACTTCTCCTCGCAGCGCGCCTCGCACGGCAACAGCCGTTCGCACAACGTTCCTGGCTCCATCGGTATGGCCCAGGATCCCGGTCGCATTTTTCCGGGCAAGAAGATGACGGGTCACCTCGGTGATGCCACCGTCACGACGCAAAACCTCGACGTGGTTCGCATCGACGAAGCACGCCAACTGCTCTTGATCAAGGGCGCTGTTCCGGGCTCCAAGGGTGGCTTCGTGACCGTGCGTCCCGCCGTCAAGGCCACCGCACCGAAGGGAGCGAACTAATGCAGCTCGAACTCCTGAATGAGCAAGGCCAGGCCGCGTCCAAGGTGGACGTGCCCGAGACCGTGTTCGACCGCCAGTACAACGAAGACCTGATCCACCAGATCGTCGTCGCCTACCAGGCCAACGCCCGCCAGGGCACGCGCGCCCAGAAGGACCGCGAGCAGGTCAAGCACTCGACCAAGAAGCCCTTCAAGCAGAAGGGCACCGGCAACGCACGTGCCGGTATGACCTCCTCGCCGCTGTGGCGTGGGGGCGGCCGCATCTTCCCGAACCTGCCGGAAGAAAACTTCTCGCAGAAGATCAACAAGAAGATGTACCGCGCCGGCATGGCGTCCATCCTGTCGCAGCTGGCCCGCGAAGGCCGCTTGGCCGTGGTGGATTCGCTGAAGCTGGAAAGCCCCAAGACCAAGGTGCTGGCCGACAAGTTCAAGGCCATGAACCTGCAATCGGTGATGGTGATCGCCGATGAGGTCGATGAAAACCTGTACCTCGCCTCGCGCAACCTGAAGAACGTGTTCGTGACCGAACCGCGTTATGCAGACCCCGTGTCGCTGGTGCACTACAAGAAAGTGCTCGTCACCAAGGGCGCGATCGACAAACTCAAGGAGATGTTCGCATGAGCACACTCAAGTTTGACGAAGGTCGTCTGATGCAGGTGTTGGTTGCTCCCATCGTGTCCGAGAAGGCCACCATGGTTGCCGAGAAGTCCAACGCCGTGACGTTCAAGGTGCTGCAGAACGCTACGAAGCCCGAGATCAAGGCCGCCGTGGAACTGATGTTCAAGGTGGAAGTGAAGGGCGTTTCTGTGGTGAACACCAAAGGCAAGACCAAGCGCTTTGGCAAGACCGTCGGCCGCCGCGATAACGTGCGCAAGGCCTACGTGCTGCTGAAGGAAGGTCAAGAGCTGAACCTGTCCGGGGAGGCTGCGTAAACCATGGCCGTTATCAAGTTGAAACCCACCACCCCGGGCCAGCGTGGCACGGTGAAGGTGACGCGCAACCACCTGTACAAGGGTGAGGCGTTCGCTGCTCTGCTGGAACCCCAGCACCAGAAGGCTGGCCGTAACAACAACGGCCACATCACCACCCGCCACAAGGGCGGTGGCCACAAGCACCACTACCGCGTGGTGGACTTCCGTCGCAACAAGGACGCCATCCCCGCCAAGGTGGAGCGCATCGAGTACGACCCGAACCGCACGGCCCACATCGCCCTGGTGTGCTATGCCGACGGCGAGCGCCGCTACATCATCGCTCCGCGCAACCTGGAAGTGGGCGCGACCATCGTGAGCGGCTCCGAAGCCCCGATCCGCGTGGGCAACACGCTGCCGATCCGCAACATCCCGGTGGGTTCGACCATCCACTGCATCGAGCTCAAGCCCGGTGCCGGTGCCCAGATCGCCCGCTCGGCCGGTACGTCCGCCACGCTGCTGGCCCGCGAAGGCATCTACGCCCAGGTGCGTATGCGTTCGGGCGAAGTGCGCAAGATCCACATCGAGTGCCGCGCCACGATCGGCGAAGTCGCCAACGAAGAACACAGCCTGCGCCAGCTCGGCAAGGCCGGCGTGAAGCGCTGGATGGGTATCCGCCCGACGGTGCGTGGCGTTGCCATGAACCCGATCGACCACCCGCACGGTGGTGGCGAGGGCCGTACCGGTGAAGGCCGTCATGCGGTTGACCCATGGGGCAACCTGACGAAGGGCTACCGTACCCGTAACAACAAGCGCACACAGACCATGATCGTGTCGCGCCGCAAGAAGTAAGGGGTAGCAAATGACTCGCTCTCTCAAAAAGGGTCCGTTTGTTGACCATCACTTGCTGGCCAAGGTCGAGAAGGCCATCGCCACCAAGGACAAGAAGCCCGTCAAGACCTGGTCGCGTCGCTCCATGGTTCTGCCCGATTTCATCGGCCTGACCATTGCCGTGCACAACGGCAAGCAGCACGTGCCGGTCTACGTTACCGACCAGATGGTGGGCCACAAGCTGGGCGAATTCGCCCTGACGCGCACCTTCAAGGGTCACCCCGCCGACAAGAAGGCCAAGAAGTAAGGAACGACCATGTCTGAAACACGTGCAGTCCTCCGTGGCGTCCGCTTGTCGGTTGACAAGGGTCGCCTGGTCGCGGATCTGATCCGCGGCAAGAAGGTGGATCAAGCCCTGAACATCCTGGCTTTCACGCAGAAAAAAGCTGCCGTGATCGTCAAGAAGGTGCTGGAGTCCGCCATCGCCAACGCCGAGCACAACGACGGCGCCGATATCGACGAGCTGAAGGTCAAGACCATCTTCGTCGAGCAGGGCACCACGCTCAAGCGCTTCACCGCGCGCGCCAAGGGCCGCGGCAACCGCATCAGCAAGCCGACCTGCCACATCTACGTGACCGTGGGCAACTGAGGCCAAAGGGAAGAATATGGGACAGAAAATCCATCCTACCGGCTTCCGCCTTGCTGTGAGCCGCAACTGGGCCAGCCGCTGGTACGCGAGCAACCGTGACTTCGCCGGCATGCTGGCCGAAGACATCAAGGTGCGCGAGTACCTGAAGGCCAAGCTCAAGAACGCCGCCGTGTCGCGCGTGCTGATCGAGCGCCCTGCCAAGAACGCCCGCATCACGATCTACTCGGCACGTCCGGGCGTCGTGATCGGCAAGAAGGGCGAGGACATCGAGAACCTGAAGAAGGAACTCGCCACCCGCCTGGGCGTGCCGGTCGCGGTGAACATCGAGGAAGTGCGCAAGCCCGAAATCGATGCCAAGCTGATCGCCGACTCGATCACCCAGCAGCTCGAAAAGCGCATCATGTTCCGCCGCGCCATGAAGCGCGCCATGCAGAACGCGATGCGCCTGGGCGCGCAGGGCATCAAGATCATGTCGTCGGGCCGCCTGAACGGCATCGAAATCGCACGTACCGAGTGGTACCGCGAAGGCCGCGTGCCGCTGCACACCCTGCGCGCCGACATCGACTACGGCACCTCCGAAGCCAAGACCACCTACGGTGTGATCGGCGTGAAGGTGTGGGTCTACAAGGGCGACACGCTGGGCCGCAACGACCTGCCTGCTGCCGAGACGCCGCGCCCTGAAGAAGAGCGCCGTCCCCGTGGCCCCCGCCGCGATGGCCGCCCTGGCGACCGCGCAGGCCGTGGTGGTGCACGCCGTCCGATGGGTGGCAATGCCGCTCCTGCCGATGGCAGCGACAAGCCCGCTGGCGCCGGTGGCGCCGACGCAACCGCCGTTAAGCGCGTTCGCAAGACTGACGCGCCCGCTACAGCAGCGGACGGCAAAGGAGAATAAACATGCTGCAACCTGCTCGCCGCAAGTTCCGCAAGGAGCAAAAAGGCCGCAACACCGGCGTCGCCACGCGTGGCAATTCGGTGGCTTTCGGTGACTTCGGTCTGAAGTGCACGGACCGTGGCCGTCTGACGGCCCGCCAGATCGAGGCCGCACGCCGTGCGATCTCCCGCCACGTCAAGCGCGGCGGCCGCATCTGGATCCGTGTGTTCCCCGACAAGCCGATCTCCACCAAGCCCGCAGAAGTGCGTATGGGTAACGGCAAGGGCAACCCCGAGTACTACGTGGCCGAGATCCAGCCCGGCAAGATCGTGTTCGAGATCGTCGGCGTGCCCGAAGAACTGGCCCGTGAAGCGTTCCGCCTGGCTGCCGCCAAGCTGCCGCTGCGCACCACGTTCGTCGCCCGTCAGATTGGCGCTTAAGGAGAATCAACATGACGAAAGCTGCTGAACTCCGCCAAAAGGACGTGGCCGGCATCGAAGCCGAAATCAAGTCGCTGCAAAAGGCCCATTTCGGCCTGCGCATGCAGAAGGCCACGCAGCAACTGGGCAATACCGGTACGCTGCGCGCCACGCGCCGCGACATCGCGCGCGCCAAGACCATTCTTGCTGAAAAGCAAGCCGCCAAGTAAGGAGCCGACATGACGGAAGCTAAAACATCCCTCAAGCGCACCTTGGTTGGCAAGGTGGTCAGCGACAAGCGCGCCAAGACCGTGACGGTCCTGGTCGAGCGCCGCGTGAAGCACCCGATCTACGACAAGATCATGATCAAGTCGAGCAAGTACCACGCCCATGACGAAAATGGCGAGTACAAGCTGGGCGACACCATCGAGATCACGGAAAGCCGTCCGCTGTCCAAGACCAAGAACTGGGTCGCTACGCGCCTGGTGCAAAAGGCAGCGCTGGTCTAAGACCCGCGCAAACCTGGCCTCCCGCCAGGGCCATGAGAAACGACCCACAATGTGGGTCGTTTTTTTTCATCCATGCACAAGGAGCATCCCATGATCAAAGTCGGCGACACCCTGCCCGCCATCACGCTGATGGAATATTCGGAGGTCGAAGGCAACGGCTGCAGCATCGGCCCCAACCCGGTGGACGCGCAGAAGGCCGCCGCGGGCAAGACGATCGCCCTGTTCGCCGTGCCGGGCGCCTTCACGCCGACCTGCTCGGCCAAGCACGTGCCGGGCTATGTCGAGAATGCCGAGGCGCTCAAGGCCGTCGGGGTTGACGAGATCTGGTGCCTGTCGGTGAACGACGCCTTCGTGATGGGCGCCTGGGCTCGCGACCAGAAGACCGATGGCAAGGTGCGCATGCTGGCCGATGGCGACGCGGCCTTCGCCAAGGCCACGGGCCTGACGCTGGACCTCAATGGCAAGGGCCTGGGTCTGCGCAGCAACCGCTATTCCATGCTCGTGAAGGACGGGAAGGTGGTGGCGCTCAACGTCGAGGCGCCCGGCAAGTTCGAGGTCAGCGACGCAGCCACGCTGCTCTCCCAGGCGCGCGCATAAAGCTGCTGCGCCCTTTCGCAAAACGCCACGCCTGCACACTGCAGGCGTGGCGTTTTGCTATCTAAAAGAGAGCTGCTTGCGCTTGCTGGACGGGCGCTAGAGGCCTGAAAGGCTCAAGAAATGTCGGCTTTCAGGTAATGCGAGCCCGCGATGGGGTTGTGGTAGTAGGGCGGGATCTCCACGAAACTCAGCTCCGCATAGAGCGCGCGGGCCGACTCCATGCCGTCCAGCGTGTCCAGCAGCACGCAGGCATAGCCGGCCTGGCGCGCCGCATCCAGGATGGCCTCGGCCAGCTGCCGGCCGAGCCCGAAGCCGCGGAAGGCCTTGCGTACGTACAGGCGCTTCATCTCGCTGGCGTTGGGGTAGTCGGCGGAGTCCAGGGGGCGCAGGGCGCAGCAGCCGGCGATGCTGCCTTCGACCTCGGCCAGCAGGATCTGGCCGCGCGGCGCGGCATAGTCGCCCGGCAGGTCTGCCATCTCCTGGGCGAAGTCCTGGAATGCCAGGTCCACGTCCAGGCTGTCGGCGTATTCCTGGAAGATGGCGCGCACCGCATCCATCTCATGCGGCTGGGTGGGAATGAACAGGGTGACGGCGGGTGGCTGGTCCACTGGTGGCGTTGTGTTCGGCTGACGATGAAGAGTCAGTGTAGCCGCATGCTCCGGGAGGGGCGTCAGAAAGCCCCCAGGCCCGACACCCACCAGGCCAGCGCACCGCTCAGCGCCAGCACGACGGCCGCGCCCGCGCGGGAGGCCATGTCGTCGCGCGAGGGCGATGCGGGCCGCGGCAATTGCTTGTCGCCCCCCAGCATCGGGCGCACCAGCGTGCGCTTGCGCACCAGCACGTAGAACAGGATGGCCAGCAGGTGCAGCCCGACGAGGGCATAGAGCAGGTACTGGCCCACGTCCTTGTGGTACCACGTGGCCTGCCCCACCACGCTGCCCGGGACGAAGCGCGTGAGCGGGCCGGCGAAGGCGATCTCGTCATCGCTCACCAGGCCGCTGCCTACCTGCAGCAGCAGCACGGCGAGCAGGGCGAACACCGACAGCGCGCCCAGCGGGGAGTGGCCCACGTCGTCCTCCCCGCCGCCGCGCAGGTAGCGCCACAGGCGGGTGGGGGAGTAGAGAAAGCTCGCGAAGCGCGACCAGCGCCCGCCCATCAGCCCCCAGACCAGGCGGAACACCAGCAGCGCCAGCATCACGTAGCCCAGCCGCAGGTGCCATTCCATGGCGTTGCCGCCCAGCTTGGCGGTGGCGACCAGGGCGATGGTGGTGGCCGCCAGCGACCAGTGGAACAGGCGGGTGGGCAGATCCCAGACACGGACCGTGTGTTGCATGGCAGATTTCAGCAAAGGCAATGACGTTGCAGGATATTCTGCCCAGGCCGCAGAGAGGGCGCCTTGCGGTATATCCGACGAGATTGCCCGTGCTTGGCCTCCCGCCGGACCGGCGCCAGCGGATACTTGGCGCCGTTCAACCCCACGAAAAAGAAAGGTGCCATCGCCATGTCGCTGAAATCCATCGCCTTCGCCGCCGCCGCTTCGGCGGGTCTGCTGCTGTCGCTGCCCGCCGCGGCCCAGTTCGCCAAGCCCGAGGACGCCATCAAGTACCGCCAGGGCGCCCTGTTCGTCATGGGCCAGCATTTCTCGCGCCTGGGCGCCATGGCCAACGGCCGCGTGCCGTTCGACGCCAAGGCCGCGCAGCAGAACGCCGACGTGGTGGCCTCGCTGGCCAGCCTGCCCTGGGCCGGCTTCGGCCCGGGCACGGACAAGGGCGCCCCCCACAAGGCCAAGGCCGGCGTGTGGACCGAGCAGGCCAAGTTCCAGGAGCATGCCGACAAGCTCGTGGCCGAGTCCGCCAAACTGGCCGCGGCGGCCAAGACCGGCAACCTGGACAACCTGAAGGCCGCCTTCGGCCCCGCGGCCAATTCCTGCAAGGCCTGCCACGATGCCTACCGCGACCGCTGATCCGGCGCTATCGTTTGAATAGCTGCTGGCGCTTGCCAGTCAAGCGCAAAAGGCCGATTTCTTAACGAAATCGGCCTTTTGCTTTTGGGGGCGGCAGGAGGGATCAGGCCTCGGCCAGCAGGCGCTCGATGAGCTTGTGCAGCTCCGCGAAATCGGGGGCGCCCACGAAGCTCTTCACGATCTCCCCGCGCTTGTTGACGATGAAGGTGGAGGGCGTCAGCTTCACATCGCCCCAGGCGCGGGCCACTTCGCCGGTGTTGTCGATGGCCACCTTGAACGGCAGCTTGCGCGTCTCGGTGAAGTTCACCACGTAGCTCGGCGGGTCGTAGCTCATGGCGACGGCCAGGGTTTCGAAGCCGCGGTCCTTGAACTTGTCGTAGGTGGCGACGATCTCGGGCATTTCCGCCACGCACGTCGTGCAGCTCGTGGCCCAGAAGTTCACCAGCGCGACCTTGCCGCGCAGATCCTGGGTGGTCTGGCGCGAGCCGTCGAGCAATACGAAGGTGGACTGCGGCGCGGCCGACGCCCCGGTGCCCAGCACCACCACCGCCGCCACGGCGGCACATGCCGCCACGGCGCCCGCTACCAGCCACTTCTTCACTTGCATATCCTGGATTCCCCGTCGTTCGCGCGCATGCTGCGCCCATTGTGCCGCAGGGTGGATCGCCGCCGCGCGCGGAAGTTCGGGGAAATAATCCGCGCCATGCTCCGTCGCCTTTTCTTTGCCATCGCCAGCGCCAGCGCCTGTGCGCTGGCCGCCTGCAGCCCCGCGCTGAACTGGCGCAGCGTGTCCATCCCCGAGGCCGGCCTCACCCTCTCCCTGCCCTGCAAGCCCGAACACGCCACGCGCCCGGTGGACCTGGGGCGCGGCCCGGTGGAGCTGGCCATGACCGGCTGCGAGGCCGACGGCGCCACGTTCGCGGTCTCGCACCTGCTGCTGGCCGACCCGTCCCAGGCCGGCGCCACGCTGGACGTGTGGCGCGCGGCGGTGCGCGGGCGCATGCAGGCTGAACCGCCCGACGGGCCGCATGCGCGCTTCGTTCCCGCCCGCGCGCTGGACCTGCCGCAGTCGGTGCGCATGGCCGCGCGCGGGCGCGCGCCCGATGGCAGCGCCGTGGCCGCCGAGGCGGTGTGGTTCGCCCGGCTGGAAGGCACGCAGGCACGCCTCTACCATGCGGTGGTCTACACGCGCGAGCCGCACAGAACGCGCGGAGAGGCGGTGGCCGGCACCTTCTTCGACGCCCTGGTGCTGCAGCCATAATGCGGCCATTGCTGCCGCCCATGAACACGCGCCTCCTCCTCATCGCCCACGCCCCCCTGGCCCATGCGCTGCGCGAATGCGCGCTGCACGTGTTTCCCGATTGCGCATCCGACGTGCTGGCGCTGGACGTGCCGCCGAACGAGCCGCCGGAGGAGACGCTGGCCGCCGCGCGCATCCTGCTGCAGCAGCAGGGTGGCGCCTCCGTCCTCGTGCTGGCCGACGTGTTCGGCGCCACCCCGTGCAACGTGGCCCAGCGCCTCGTGGACGGCGTGCGCACGCGCCTCGTGGCGGGCGTGAACCTGCCCATGCTGCTGCGCGCCGTGGGCTACCGCGCCGAGCCGCTGGAAGCCCTGGCCGAGCGCGCGCTGGCCGGCGGCGCGCAGGGCGTGATGCCGGTGGCCGTGGCCGCGCCGCAGAACCAGACCCGACGTGCATCCCATGATCAAGAACACCATCACCATCAGCAATAAGCTGGGCCTGCATGCCCGCGCCTCCGCCAAGCTCACCAAGCTGGCGGGCAGCTTCCCCTGCGACGTCTGGATGAGCCGCGGCGACCGCCGCATCAACGCCAAGAGCATCATGGGCGTGATGATGCTGGCCGCGGGCCTGGGCGCGCAGGTCGAGATAGAAACCGACGGCGCGCAGGAGCAGGAGGCGATGGACGCGCTCCTGGCCCTGATCGACGGCAAGTTCGGCGAAGGCGAATAGGGCTTCTGGCGATGACCTTCTCAGTCCACGGCCTGGCAGTCGCACGCGGCATCGCCATCGGGCGTGCGGTGCTGGCGGCCGCGAGCCGCATGGAGGTGGTGCACTACTTCATCGAGCAGGACCAGGTCGAGGCCGAGATCCTGCGCATCCGCAATGGCCGCAACGCGGTGATCGGCGAGCTGCAGCGCCTGCAGACCGACATGCCGCCCGATGCCCCGCATGAGCTGGCCGCGCTGCTGGACGTGCACCTCATGCTGCTGCAGGACGAGATGCTCGTCAGCGGCGTCAAGCACTGGATCCGCGACCGCCTCTACAACGCCGAATGGGCGCTGACCACGCAGCTGGAGATCATCAGCCGCCAGTTCGACGAAATGGAGGACGACTACCTGCGCGAGCGCAAGGCCGACCTGGAGCAGGTGGTCGAGCGCATCCTGCGCCACATGAAGGGCGTGGGCAGCCCCGTAGGGCCGCCGCCCGCCAGCCCCCGGCGCCGCGCCGAGCAGGGCCTGCAGGCCGAGCTTCTGCCCGAGGGCAGCACCGAGGTGCCCCTGGTGCTGGTGGCGCACGACCTCTCGCCGGCCGACATGCTGCAGTTCAAGCAGAGCGTGTTCGCCGGCTTCGTCACCGACGTGGGCGGCAAGACCAGCCACACGGCCATCGTCGCGCGCAGCATGGACATCCCGGCCGTCGTGGGCGCGCGCGGGGCCAGCCAGCTCGTGCGCCAGGACGACTGGGTCATCATCGACGGCGACGCTGGCGTGGTCATCGTCGATCCCTCGCCCATCATCCTGGCCGAATACCGCTTCCGCCAGCGCCAGATCGCGCTGGAGCGCGAGCGTTTGGCCCGCCTGCTGCACACGCCGGCCGTCACGCTCGACGCCCAGGCCATCGAGCTGCTGGCCAACATCGAGCAGCCCGCCGACGCTGCCGCCGCCCTGGGCGTGGGTGCCGTGGGCGTGGGCCTGTTCCGCAGCGAATTCCTGTTCATGGGCCGCGCGGGCCGCCTGCCCGACGAGGAGGAGCAATACCGCGCCTACCGCGAGGCGGTCGAGGGCATGCGGGGCCTGCCCGTCACCATCCGCACGGTGGACGTGGGTGCCGACAAGCCGCTGGACAAGGGCCACAAGGACAGCTCGCTCAACCCCGCGCTGGGCCTGCGCGCCATCCGCTGGAGCCTGGCCGAACCGGCCATGTTCCGCACCCAGCTGCGCGCCGTGCTGCGCGCCGCGGGGCACGGCAAGGTCAAGCTGCTCTTTCCCATGCTGGCGCATGCGGGCGAGATCCGCCAGACGCTGGCGCAGCTCGACCAGGCGCGCGCCGAGCTGGACGCGCGCGGCGCGGCCTACGGTCCGGTGGAGGTGGGCGCCATGATCGAGGTGCCGGCCGCGGCGCTCATCGTGCGCGAGTTCCTGCGCCACTTCGACTTCCTCTCCATCGGCACCAACGACCTGATCCAGTATTCGCTGGCCATCGACCGCGCCGACGAGGCGGTGGCCCACCTGTACGACCCGCTGCACCCCGCCGTGCTGCGCCTGGTGGCCGATGTGATCGCGGCAGGGGCCCGCCAGGGCAAGAGCGTGAGCGTGTGCGGCGAGATGGCGGGCGACGTGGCCATGACGCGCCTGCTGCTGGGCCTGGGCCTGCGCAGCTTCTCGATGCAGCCGGCGCAGATCCTCGCCGTCAAGCAGGAAGTGCTGCGCGCCGACACGCGCAAGCTCGCCGACTGGGCGCAGCAGGTGCTGGACAGCGACGATCCGGCGGCACTGCTGACCTCCTGACGAGCACTATTGTTTCGATAGCTTCTGGCGCTTGATGGATAAGCGATAGAGGCCGATTCGATTCATATTCCTTCATCATCTTCCAGCGCGGCGAAGCGCGCCGCCAGGAAGTCCAGCAACGCGCGCACGCGCTGCGGCACCCGCTTGTGCGACAGCAGCACGGCGTGCAGCGGCACCTCCTCGGGCGTCCAGTCCGCCAGCAGCGGCACGAGGCGCCCGGCGCGCAGGTCGGGCAGCACGTCGATGCGGCTCTTGTAGGCGATGCCCTCGCCCGCCAGCGCCCACTGCCGCACCATCGTGCCGTTGGAGGTGGCGAGCGGCCCGTCCACCTTCACTTGCACCACGCGCCCGGCGCGGCTGAAGCGCCATTGCGCGTGGCGCCGCCCCTTCAGGAAGTAGGTCAGGCACGGGTGGCGCTCCAGGTCGGCGGGTGATTGCGGCATGCCGTGTTCGCGCACATATTCGGGGCTGGCCACCAGCACGCGGGGGTTGGCGCACAGGCGCCGGGCGGCGAGGCTGGAATCGGCCAGCGCGCCGTAGCGCAGCGCCAGGTCCAGCCCCTCGCGCGGCAGTGCCTGCACCGTGTCGCTCGCGTGCAGCACCACCTGCACCTGCGGGTGCTCGCGCGCGAACGCGGGCAGCCAGGGCGTGAGCCAGACCTGCGCCAGATCGCTCGGCGCCGCGAGCTGCACCACGCCCTGCAGGCCGCCCGCGGCGCGCTGCGCCTCGCCCTCGGCCCACACGGCCAGCAGGCGCTCGCAGGTGTCGAGGAACTGCGTGCCCTCGGCCGTCAGGCGCAGCGAACGGGTGCTGCGCTCCAGCAGCCGCGCGCTCAAAAGCGCTTCGAGCTTCTTGAGCGTGGCGCTCACGGCGGCCGGCGTCAGGTCGAGCTGGCGCGCGGCCTCGCTGAACGAACCCGTGGCGGCCACGCGGGCGAACAGGCGGGCATCTTGCAGGTGCAGCATGATTTCAAAAAATATTTGTGGATGCTTCAATTTTGAAGCCGTTTTTCAAGCGGGGATGGCTGCCTATAGTCCCAGCGTTCATCGTTTTTTTGGAGAAACCCATGACCACCACCATGAAGGCCATCGGCCTGCGTCAGTACCTGCCCATAGCCCATCCCGAAGCCCTGATCGACCTCATCCTGCCCGTGCCCGAACCCGGCGCGCACGACCTGCTGGTGCGCGTGGAGGCCGTCTCGGTCAACCCCGTGGACGCCAAGGTGCGCGGCCAGCAGTCGCCCACGCCCGCGCAGCCCCGCGTGCTGGGCTGGGACGCGGCGGGCACCGTGGTGGCCGTGGGCAGCGCCGTGACGCGCTTCGCCGTGGGGGATGCCGTCTACTTCGCGGGCGACATCACGCGACCCGGCAGCAACGCGCAATTCACGCTGGTGGACGAGCGCATCGTGGGCCCCAAGCCCCGCTCGCTGGACTTCGCCCAGGCGGCGGCGCTGCCGCTTACGGCCATCACCGCGTGGGAGGCGCTGTTCGACCGCCTGGGGCTGGAGAGCACTCCCGCCGCCGATAGTCCGCAGCGCGGGCAGAGCATCCTCGTCATCGGCGCAGGTGGCGGCGTGGGCTCGATAGCCGTGCAACTCGCCGCGAGCGCCGGGCTCACCGTGATCGGCACCGCTTCGCGCCCCGAATCGCAGGCCTGGGTGCGCGAGCTGGGCGCCGCCCACGTGGTGGACCACCGCCAGGACCTGCGCGCGCAACTCGACGCGCTGGGCGTGGGCGAGGTCGATCACCTGCTGCTGCTGTCCGACACCGACGCGCACTTTCCCCGCATCCCCGCGCTGCTGCGCCCGCAGGGCCTGGCCTGCGGCATCGTGGAGAACACCGCGCCGCTCGACCTGCGGCCGCTGCACGGCAAGAGCCAGGGCTTCGTGTGGGAAATGATGTTCGCGCGCAGCATGTACCGCACGCCCGACATGGCCGCGCAGCACGCCCTGCTGGCCGAGGTGGCGCGCCGCATCGACGCCGGCGCCCTGCGCGGCACGCTGCGCGAGGTGCTCGGGCCCATCGACGCCGCCCACCTGCGCGAGGCGCACCGGCGCATCGAATCGGGCCACACCATGGGCAAGCTGGTACTGGCTGGTTGGGGTGCTACTGAATAAATAGCTGTTCGCGCTTGCTGAATAGGCGCTAGGCTCCGATTCGTCTTGAAATTCTCCGCGAAGCTGCTAAGGAACATCGTTACTGCGAAGCACTACACCCGATTTCTCCAGCAGCGACACGATGTTCGAAGGCGGGGTTTTCAAGGCTGCCGCCAGTTTGAACAGCGTTGTCAAAGTGGGCTGTCGCTGCCCCAGCTCCAGCATGCTGATGTAGTTGCGCTCCAACTCGGCCTCGAAGCCCAACTGCTCTTGCGTCAAGCCTGCCTCTTTTCGAAGCTGGCGCAAGACGCTTCCGAACGCAATTGCAATATCCAATGAACTCTCCAACTATCGTTGGAAATTTCAGAGGAAAGTGCTACGCTCGTCTTCCAACTATGGTTGGAAAAGCGCTGCGATGCCATGGAGCAATCCGTAGCAGGTAGACGCCTTATCGCCCATTTACTTTCGAGGGGGACTCTTCATGATTCGAGCAAAGATGGCCGGCAGTCTGGCATTGGCCCTGAGCCTGGGCGCCTGTGCCACTAACCAGTGGCGCCATCCAGGCTACAGCGGCAATCCCGCGCTGCATGAACAGCGCTTGGCAATCGACAACGGGTACTGCCAACAGGTTGTCCAGGGAACTGCCCCGATGCCGCAAATGGCGGTGGCTCCCGCGGTGCCAGCCGGCTACTACGTGAACGGCAACAGCACCACCTATGGCAGTCGAGGCATCAGTAACGGCAGCTACAGTGCTACCGTGACTCCGACCGTCAACCCGGTGCAATCATTTGCCCAGGGTGCGGCTCAGGGGGCGGCCATCAGAGCCGTGTTGGATGCCAGACGTGCCCGGGAGGATATTCACAAGGGTTGCATGGCGCACTTGGGATGGGTCGCGCAGTAGCCAGGGACATCGCGGTTTCGGCGCGCTGGGATAGTTGGCTATTGAATTAATAGCTGTTCGTGTTTTCTGGATAAGCGCTAGAGCCAGATTTTGCTTTAAACGCCGGCGGCGTGCGCCTGCTGGTCGGCGTGGTAGCTGGAGCGCACCATCGCGCCCACGGCGGCGTGCGAGAAGCCCATCTTGTACGCCTCTTCCTCGAACATCTTGAACGTGTCGGGGTGCACGTAGCGGCGCACCGGCAGGTGGCTGTTGCTGGGCGCGAGGTACTGGCCGATGGTCAGCATGTCGATGTCGTGCGCGCGCATGTCGCGCATCACCTGCAGGATCTCCTCGTCGGTCTCGCCCAGGCCGACCATGATGCCGCTCTTGGTCGGCACCTTGGGGTGCAGGGCCTTGAACTTTTTCAGCAGGTTCAGGCTGAACTGGTAGTCCGATCCGGGGCGCGCTTCCTTGTAGAGGCGCGGGATGGTCTCCAGGTTGTGGTTCATCACGTCCGGCGGCGCGGCTTTGAGGATCTCCAGCGCGCGGTCGTCGCGGCCGCGGAAGTCGGGTACGAGGATCTCGATCTGCGTGGCGGGCGAGAGTTCGCGCGTGCGCTGGATGCACTCCACGAAGTGGCCCGAGCCGCCGTCGCGCAGGTCGTCGCGGTCCACGCTGGTGATCACCACGTACTTCAGGCGCAGCTTGGCGATGGTCTTCGCCAGGTTCAGTGGCTCGTCCTTGTCCAGCGGGTCGGGGCGGCCGTGTCCCACGTCGCAGAACGGGCAGCGGCGCGTGCACTTGTCGCCCATGATCATGAACGTGGCCGTGCCCTTGCCGAAGCATTCGCCGATGTTGGGGCAGCTCGCTTCCTCGCACACCGTGTGCAAGTTGCTCTCGCGCAGGATCTGCTTGATCTCGTAGAAGCGCGTGGTGGGGCTGCCCGCCTTCACGCGGATCCACTCGGGCTTCTTGAGCACTTCGCCCTGCTCGACCTTGATCGGAATGCGCGAAAGCTTGGCCGCGGCCTTTTGCTTGGCCAGCGGGTTGTAGGCCTCGGGGGTTGCGCTTCGCGCACGACTTCGGGAGTGCTCATGGCTGCGGGGAAAGTCAGGGCGCGAGGCGCGTGCAGAGCTGTTGGCCCAGTACCGCGGCGGCTTCGTCCCAGGTGGTTCGTGCGCCGATTGTAGAAAGGTCCACCGTCGGAAGGCCTGCGTAACCGCAAGGGTTGATACGGGAGAAGGGTTCCAGGTCCATGGCCACGTTGAGCGCCACGCCGTGGTAGGTGCAGTGGCGCGTGACCTTAATGCCCAGCGCGGCGATCTTGCCCAGGCCGGTGAAGTCGGGCGGAGAAGGCGGGGCGGCGGCATCGCGCTGCTGCGGCCGCTGGGGCAGGAGGGCGTGCTCGAACGGGTCGTCCAGACGCACGTAGATGCCAGGCGCACCCGCCACGCGGTGGCCCGTCACGCCGAAGTGCGCCAGCGTGCGGATCACGGCCTCTTCGAGGCGGTAGACGTATTCCTTGACGTAGTAGCCCGCGCGCCGCAGGTCCACGAGCGGGTAGGCCACGACCTGCCCGGGGCCGTGGTGCGTGACCTGGCCGCCGCGGTTGGTGTGCACCACGGGGATGCCGCCGGGCTGCAGGATGTGGCCGTCCTTGCCCGCCAGGCCTTGCGTGAACACAGGCGGGTGTTCGCAGATCCAGAGCGTGTCGGGCGTCTCCTGCGTGCGCTCCTCGGTGAAGCGCCGCATGGCCTCCAGGGTCGCGTCGTAGGGCACGCGCCCGAGCATGCGCAGCTCCATGGCGTTCAGAGCACGACCTTGACCATGGGATGCGACGACAGTGCGCGATACAGATCGTCGAGCTGCTCGCGGCTGGTGGCTGTGATGGTGATCGTGACGCCGAGGTAGTTGCCGGCGCGGCTGTCGCGCAGCTCGATGGTGGAAGCGTCGAAGCCTGGGTCGAAGCGGCGCGCCACCTCGGTCACCGCGTGCACGAACCCGTCGACCTTGGCGCCCATCACCTTGATGGGGAAGCGCGAGGGGTACTCGATCAGCGAATCCTTGCGCGGATCCGGGGTGGCGGGTGTGGTCATTTCAGGTCTTTCTTCTGTCGCGCGGCGCGATCGCGATGGGGATGAATCGCGATGGTATGCCTGCCAAAGGTAAGCTTGATTTCCGGCCGCGTTGGTCTGCCGCCACAATGGCGCAGGCCGGCCCCCGATGGCAGCACGCAGCGGGGGCTTGTGGATTGCCCGGGGTTTTTACTTATAATCAAGGGCTTTGTGAAAGTTTTGGTCTGCCGCACAGGCAATCTTCGCGCATGAAAACAGACGCCCTCGGGACAGAAGCTGAGGCCGAAGATCCCGACTTCAAGCCCCTGACCGCGCAAGAGGCCCAGGAGTGGCGCAGTCGCCACCCGGCCGTGTCGGTCTGGCGCATCGTCGGGAGCCAGGCAGGGGTGGGTGTGCTGGTCGCGCTGTTGGCATGGTTGCTGACAGGGCGGGTGCAGGTGGCCTGGTCCGCCGGATACGGCGCCTTGGCGGTGGTGATTCCCGCGGCGCTGTTCGCGCGGGGCATGGCACGCAAGCGTGCATCCGCAGGGGCGGCCATGGCCGGGCTCTTCGGGTGGGAGCTGGTCAAGATTGTGTTGACCGTCGCCATGTTGGCGGCGGCGCCCCGGCTGGTGCCGGGGCTGAGCTGGCTGGCGCTGCTGGTCGGCATGGTGGTGACGATGAAAACGTACTGGATCGCGCTGCTGGCGCGGCCCGGTGTCCGACGAACCGATTGATATTTGAGAGAAGAGTTGTCCGATGGCCGCAGATGCGAACGCCCCGACTGCAAGTGAATACATCGTTCACCACCTGCAGCATCTTCAGAACATCAAGCAGAAGTCCATCATTGACTTCTCGGTGGTCAATTTCGATTCCATTGCGGTCAGTGTGACTCTGGGCGTGCTGGGTTTGTTCCTCATGTGGCTGGCTGCGCGCAAGGCCACCTCCGGCGTGCCGGGCCGTTTCCAGGCCGCCGTGGAAATGCTCGTGGAAATGGTGGACAACCAGGCCAAGGCCAACATCCACAACGCCCAGAGCCGCCAATTCATCGCACCCCTGGCGCTCACGGTGTTCGTCTGGATCTTCCTGATGAACGCCATGGACCTGCTGCCCGTCGACCTGCTGCCGGTGCTCTGGCAAGGCGCAACCGGCGACCACCATGCCTACCTGCGCGTGGTGCCCACTGCCGACCTCTCCACCACTCTGGGCCTGTCCACCGCAGTGCTAATCCTGTGCTTCGTGTACAGCATCAAGATCAAGGGCGTGGGCGGTTGGGCCCATGAACTGGTGACGGCGCCTTTCGGCACCAGCAAGAATCCCGTCTTCGCCCTGATCCTGGGTGTGGTCAATCTGCTCATGCAGATCATCGAATACGTTGCCAAGACGGTCTCGCATGGCATGCGACTGTTCGGCAACATGTACGCTGGTGAGTTGGTGTTCATGCTGATCGCCCTGATGGGCGGCGCGGCGGCTATGTCGCTCTCTGGTGTGTTGCTCCCCGTGGGGCACATCATTGCGGGCTCTATCTGGGCGATCTTCCACATTCTGATCATCACCCTGCAGGCCTTCATTTTCATGATGCTGACGCTGATCTACCTCGGCCAGGCGCATGAAGCTCACTGATCCTTTCCTTTTCCTTTCCAACCTTTCTTTTCATCTCTAGGAGTCATCATGGAAAACATTCTCGGTCTCGTCGCTCTGGCTTGTGGTCTGATCGTGGGTCTCGGCGCTATCGGCGCTTCGATCGGTATCGCTCTGATGGGCGGCAAGTTCCTGGAATCGTCCGCTCGCCAGCCCGAGCTGATCAACGAACTCCAAACCAAGATGTTCATCTTGGCCGGTCTGATCGACGCCGCCTTCCTGATTGGCGTGGCCATCGCCCTGCTGTTCGCTTTCGCCAACCCCTTCGTCCTGGCCTAAGCACTCCGATCAACGCCAACGAATAGAAAGGTGTTGCCGTGAGTATCAACGCGACCCTGTTCGTTCAGGCCATCGTCTTCCTGATCCTGGTGCTGTTCACGATGAAGTTCGTGTGGCCCCCGATCGCGAAGGCGCTGGATGAACGAGCCCAGAAAATCGCCGATGGTCTCGCCGCTGCCGACCGTGCCAAGACCGAGCTCGCCGCTGCCGACCAGCGCGTGAAGCAGGAACTGGCCGCCGCCAGCAACGAAACCGCGACGCGCCTGGCCGATGCCGAGCGCCGCGCGCAGGCCATCATCGAAGAGGCCAAGGCACGCGCCACCGACGAAGGCAACAAGATTGTCGCCGCCGCCCGCGCCGAGGCCGAGCAGCAGGCGGTCACCGCCCGCGAAGCCCTGCGCGAGCAGGTGGCCGCGCTGGCCGTCAAGGGCGCCGAGCAGATTCTCCGCAAGGAAGTCAATGCCGGTGTCCATGCCGATCTGCTGAACCGCCTGAAGACCGAGCTGTAAGGGAGCATCCAATGGCAGAACTCGCCACCATTGCCCGCCCTTACGCCGAGGCGCTGTACAAGGCCTGCACCGACAAAGCCGGTGCTGACCTGAACGGCGCCGCAGCCTGGGTGGACGAGCTGGCGGCGATTGCCGCCAATCCCCAATTGCGCCAGCTGGCAGACAACCCGAAGGTGACGACGAACCAGGTGTTCGACGTCATCGCGGGCGTGGCCCGCTCGGCGTTGCCCGATCTGGCCCAGAACTTCCTGCGCACCGTGATCGACAACGGCCGCGTGCAGGCGCTGCCCGAAATCGCGGCCCAATTTCGCGCACTGGTCAATCGCAGCAACGGCTCCTCGGATGCCGTGGTGTACAGCGCCTTCCCGCTGGATGCGCAAGCGTTGGCCGACCTCGGCATCACGCTGCAAAAGCGCTTCGGCCGCAAGCTCAATCTCTCCGTGCAACAGGACGAGACGCTGATCGGCGGCGTGCGCGTGGTGGTGGGCGATGAGGTGCTCGACACTTCCGTCAAGGCCCGTCTGGAACAAATGAAAGCGGCCCTCACGGCCTGAGCGGCTGGAGGTTTCGGCTATTTAAAGAAAGAAGGAAAGAGTCATGCAACTCAATCCCGCAGAAATTTCTGAACTGATCAAGAGCCGCATCGAAGGGCTGGCAGCCAGCAGCGACATCCGCAACCAGGGCACCGTGGTGTCCGTGACGGACGGTATCGTGCGCGTGCATGGCCTGTCCGACGTGATGCAGGGCGAAATGCTGGAATTCCCCGCCACGGCGGACGGCCAGCCCACCTACGGCCTGGCGCTGAACCTCGAGCGCGACTCCGTCGGCGCCGTGATTCTGGGCGAGTACGAGCACATCTCCGAAGGCGACACCGTCAAGTGCACGGGCCGCATCCTGGAAGTGCCCGTCGGCCCCGAACTGATCGGCCGCGTGGTGAACGCCCTGGGCCAGCCGATCGACGGCAAGGGTCCGATCAACGCCAAGATGACGGACGTGATCGAGAAGGTCGCTCCCGGCGTGATCGCACGCCAGTCCGTGGACCAGCCGCTGCAGACCGGCCTGAAGTCCATCGACTCCATGGTGCCGATCGGCCGCGGCCAGCGCGAGCTGATCATCGGCGACCGCCAGACCGGCAAGACGGCCGTGGCCATCGACGCCATCATCAACCAGAAGGGCCAGGGCGTGACGTGTATCTACGTCGCCATCGGCCAGAAGGCTTCGTCGATCAAGAACGTGGTGCGCGCCCTGGAACAGGCCGGCGCCATGGACTACACCATCGTGGTGGCCGCCTCGGCTTCCGAGTCCGCCGCCATGCAGTACGTGTCGGCCTACTCCGGCTGCACGATGGGCGAATACTTCCGCGACCGCGGCGAAGACGCGCTGATCGTCTATGACGACCTGTCCAAGCAGGCCGTGGCCTACCGCCAGGTCTCTCTGCTGCTGCGCCGCCCGCCGGGCCGCGAAGCCTACCCTGGCGACGTGTTCTACCTGCACAGCCGCCTGCTGGAGCGTGCCGCCCGCGTCAACGCCGACTACGTCGAAGCCTTCACCAAGGGCGAGGTCAAGGGCAAGACCGGCTCGCTGACCGCGCTGCCGATCATCGAGACGCAAGCCGGCGACGTGTCCGCGTTCGTTCCGACCAACGTGATCTCGATCACCGACGGCCAGATCTTCCTGGAGACCAGCCTGTTCAACGCCGGTATCCGCCCCGCCATCAACGCTGGTATCTCGGTGTCGCGCGTGGGTTCGTCGGCACAGACGAAGATCATCAAGGGCCTGTCCGGCGGTATCCGTACCGACCTGGCGCAGTACCGTGAACTGGCTGCCTTCGCGCAGTTCGCCTCCGACCTGGACGAAGCCACCCGCAAGCAGCTCGACCGCGGCGCGCGTGTGACCGAACTGCTCAAGCAGGCGCAGTACAGCCCGCTGCCCGTCAGCCTGATGGGTGCGACGCTGTTCGCCGTGAACAAGGGCTTCCTGGACGACGTGGACGTGAAGAAGGTCCTGTCCTTCGAGTCCGGCCTGCACCAGTTCCTCAAGACCAGCCATGCCGCCCTGCTGGAGCGCCTGGAGAAGAGCCGTGCGTTCGACAAGGAAGGCAAGGACGAGGCCGAGCTGACGCAAGCCATCACGGCGTTCAAGAAGTCGTTCGTTTAAACCGGACGAGGAGCCATCATGGCAGCAGGCAAGGAAATACGCGGCAAGATCAAATCGGTGGAGAACACCAAGAAGATCACCAAGGCCATGGAAATGGTGGCCGCGTCCAAGATGCGCAAGGCGCAGGATCGCATGCGTGCGGCCCGTCCGTACGCGGAGAAGGTGCGCAACATCGCCGCCAACCTCGGCCATGCCAACCCCGAGTACGTCCATCCCTTCATGAAGACGAACGACGCGAAGGCGGCGGGCGTCATCGTGGTGACGACGGACAAGGGGCTGTGCGGCGGCATGAACACCAACGTGCTGCGCGCCGTGACGGCCAAGCTGCGCGAGTTGCAGTCGGCTGGCGTGGAAACGCAGGCGGTGGCCATCGGCAACAAGGGCCTGGGCTTCCTGAACCGCGTCGGCGCCAAGGTGGTCTCGCACGTCACGGGCCTGGGCGACACGCCGCATCTCGAGAAGCTCATCGGCCCCGTCAAGGTGCTGCTCGACGCTTACGCCGAAGGCAAGATCAACGCGGTGTACCTCTCGTACACCAAGTTCATCAACACCATGAAGCAGGAATCGGTGGTGGAGCAGTTGCTGCCCCTCTCGTCCGAGAAGATGCAGGCCGAGAAGACCGAGCACGGCTGGGACTACATCTACGAGCCCGATGCGCAGACCGTGATCGACGAGCTGCTCGTGCGCTACGTCGAGTCGCTGATCTACCAGGCCGTGGCCGAGAACATGGCCTCGGAGCAGTCGGCGCGCATGGTGGCCATGAAGGCCGCCACCGACAACGCGGGCAACGTCATCAACGAGCTCAAGCTGGTCTACAACAAGACGCGCCAAGCCGCGATCACGAAGGAACTTTCGGAGATCGTCGCGGGTGCGGCAGCCGTCTAACCGGTTTCACAAATTTCTGGAGCAAAAAATGGCTCAAGTGCAAGGCAAGATTGTTCAATGTATCGGCGCCGTGGTGGACGTGGAGTTCCCGCGCGACCAGATGCCAAAGGTGTACGACGCCCTCAAGCTCGAAGGCTCGGCCCTGACGCTGGAAGTGCAGCAGCAGCTCGGCGACGGCGTGGTGCGTACCATCGCCCTCGGCTCGTCCGACGGTCTGAAGCGCGGCCTGATGGTCACCAACACCGCAGCCCCCATCACCGTGCCCGTGGGCAAGGCCACCCTGGGCCGCATCATGGACGTGCTGGGCAACCCCATCGACGAGCGCGGCCCCGTGGACCAGGCCCTCACGGCTTCCATCCACCGCAAGGCGCCCGCTTATGACGAGCTGAGCCCCTCGCAGGAGCTGCTCGAAACCGGCATCAAGGTGATCGACCTGGTCTGCCCGTTCGCCAAGGGCGGCAAGGTGGGCCTGTTCGGCGGCGCCGGCGTGGGCAAGACCGTGAACATGATGGAGCTCATCAACAACATCGCCAAGGCGCACTCGGGTCTGTCCGTGTTCGCCGGCGTGGGCGAGCGTACCCGCGAGGGCAACGACTTCTACCACGAGATGGCCGACTCCGGCGTCGTGAACCTGGAGAACCTGGGCGAGTCCAAGGTGGCCATGGTCTACGGCCAGATGAACGAGCCCCCGGGCAACCGTCTGCGCGTGGCCCTGACCGGCCTGACCATCGCCGAGTCGTTCCGCGACGAAGGCCGCGACGTGCTGTTCTTCGTGGACAACATCTACCGCTACACGCTGGCCGGTACCGAAGTGTCCGCCCTGCTGGGCCGCATGCCCTCCGCCGTGGGCTACCAGCCGACGCTGGCCGAGGAAATGGGCCGCCTGCAAGAGCGCATCACCTCCACCAAGGTCGGCTCGATCACCTCGATCCAGGCCGTGTACGTGCCCGCGGACGACTTGACCGACCCCTCGCCCGCCACGACCTTCGCCCACTTGGACTCCACCGTGGTGCTGTCGCGCGACATCGCTTCGCTGGGTATCTACCCCGCCGTGGACCCGCTGGACTCCACCAGCCGCCAGCTCGACCCGCAGGTCGTCGGTGAAGAGCACTACAAGGTGGCCCGCGACGTGCAGGGCACGCTGCAGCGCTACAAGGAACTGCGCGACATCATCGCCATCCTGGGCATGGACGAACTGGCACCCGAAGACAAGCTGGCCGTGGCCCGCGCCCGCAAGATCCAGCGCTTCCTGTCGCAGCCGTTCCACGTGGCCGAAGTGTTCACGGGCTCGCCCGGCAAGTACGTCTCGCTGGCCGAGACCATCCGCGGCTTCAAGATGATCGTGGCCGGCGAATGCGACCACCTGCCCGAGCAGGCGTTCTACATGGTCGGCACCATCGACGAAGCCTTCGAAAAGGCGAAGAAGGTGGCCTGATGACCGCAGGGCCGGCCGTCCACGACGCCCGCCGGCCCCGGTTCTGAAAGGCTTGCCCATCCCCTTTTGCAAGGAGCAAAGATGAACACCATCCACGTCGACGTGGTCAGTGCCGAAGAGTCCATCTTCTCCGGCGAGGCGCGCTTCGTCGCGCTGCCCGGCGAGGCGGGCGAGCTGGGCATCCTGCCCAAGCACACGCCGCTGATCACCCGCATCAAGCCCGGCTCGGTGCGCATCGAGATGGCCGACGGCAACGAGGAATTCGTCTTCGTGGCCGGCGGCATCCTCGAAGTGCAGCCCGACCGCGTGACCGTGCTGTCCGACACCGCCATCCGCGGCAAGGACCTGGACGACCAGAAGGCCGAGGAAGCCAAGGCGTCCGCCGAGGAGGCCCTCAAGAACGCCAGGAGCGAGATCGACCTGGCCAAGGCACAGTCCGAGCTGGCCGTCATGGCCGCCCAGATCGCCGCGCTGCGCAAGTACCGCCAGAAGCGCTGATTCCCTTCCAGGGATGCCAGCCAGCCGCCTTCAGGGCGGCTTTTTTCGCCCGTGCCGCGGCGGCGTCCGACGCGGCGGCGAGCCGGCCCGCCCTAGCATGGGCCATGGCGAATCCCACCGACCTGGTCGTGGCCCGGCCCGAGGGCCTGTATTGCCCGCCCGGCGATTTCTACATCGACCCCTGGCGCCCCGTGGAGCGCGCGGTCATCACCCACGCGCACGGCGACCACGCGCGGCGCGGCCATGCGCACTACCTCGCGCACGAGGACAGCGCCGGCGTGCTGCGCGCGCGCCTGGGGGATGACATCACTTTGCAGACCCTGCCCTACGGGGCGGCCATCGAGCACCGGGGCGTGCGCATCTCGCTGCACCCGGCCGGCCACGTGCTCGGATCGGCGCAGGTGCGCATGGAGCACGGCGGGCGCGTCTGGGTCGCCTCGGGCGACTACAAGCTCGACGCCGACGGCACCTGCGCGCCGTTCGAGCCGGTGCGCTGCGACACCTTCATCACCGAATCCACCTTCGGCCTGCCCATCTACCGCTGGCCCGAACAGGCCGCGCTGTGGGCCGAGGTGAACGCCTGGTGGCAGGCCAATGCCGCCGAGGGACGGCCCTCCGTGCTGTTCTGCTACGCCTTCGGCAAGGCGCAGCGCATCCTGCAAGGGGTGGATGCGGGCATCGGCCCGATCCTCGTGCATGGCGCGGTGGAGCCGCTCAACGCCGCCTACCGCGCCGCGGGCGTGGCGCTGCCGCCCACGCGCCACGCCACCGACGCGGGGCTGGACGCCGCCACGCTGCGCCAGGCGCTGGTGCTCGCGCCGCCCTCGGCTCAGGGCACGCCGTGGATGCGCCGCTTTCCGCGCCATGCGGACGCCTTCGCCAGCGGCTGGATGCGGCTGCGCGGCACGCGCCGGCGGCGCGGGGTGGACCGGGGCTTCGTGCTCTCCGACCATGCCGACTGGCCGGGGCTGCAGGCCGCCATCGCCGCCACGGGGGCCGGGCAGGTGTTCGTCACCCACGGCAGCGTGGCCGTCATGGTGCGCTGGCTGCGCGAGCAGGGGCTCGACGCGCAGGCGTTCCGCACCGAATACGGCGACGAGGACGAAGGGCCTGCCGACGCCGCCGCGCCTGCGGAACCCCCGCCATGAAAGCCTTCGCCGCGCTCTACCAGGCGCTGGACGCCAGCACCTCCAGCCTCGCCAAGCAGGCCGCGCTGCGCGGCTACCTGCAGCATGCACCGCCCGAGGACGCCGCCTGGGCCGTGTACTTCCTCGCGGGCGGCAAGCCGCGCCAGCTCGTGCCCACCAAATGGCTGCGCGCCGTGGCGCGCGAGGCGGCGGGGCTGCCCGAATGGCTGTTCGACGAAAGCTACGAAGCCGTGGGCGACCTCGCCGAAACCATCGCGCTGCTGCTGCCCCCGCCCGTCGCCGAGGCGCCGCCGCTGGGCCTGGCGCAGTGGATGCGCGAACACCTGCTGCCGCTGCGCGGCCTCTCGCCCGACACCCAGGCCGAGCGCCTGCGCACGCAGTGGCAGCGCCTGGCGCCCGAGGAGCGGCTGGTCTATTTCAAGCTCATCACGGGTGCATTCCGCGTGGGCGTGTCGCGCCTGCAGGTCACGCAGGCGCTCGCGGCGGTGAGCGGGGTGGATGCCAAGCGCATCGCGCAGCGCCTCATGGGCTACACCGGCGTGGGCGCGCAGCCCGGCGCGGCGGACTACCTGCGCCTCGTGTCGCTCGAGGAAGACGGCGCGGCCCTGCAGGGCCATCCGTACCCGTTCTTCCTCGCCCATCCCCTGGCGCTGCCCGTGGACCGTTTCGATGACGCGCTCGGCCCGCCCGCGGACTGGATCGTGGAATGGAAATGGGACGGCATCCGCGCCCAGCTCGTGCGCCGCGGCGCGGGCGACGAAGGCGGTGCATGGCTCTGGACGCGCGGAGAGGAGCTGGTGAGCGACCGCTTCCCCGAACTCCAGGCCATGGGCATGGAGGCCCTGTCCGCGGGCACGGTGATCGACGGCGAGATCGTCGTCTGGCACGGCGAACGTGCCCGCCCCTTCGCCGACCTGCAAAAGCGCATCGGCCGCAAGACCCTCGGCCCCAAGATCCTGCGCGAGCTGCCCGTCGCGCTGCTGGCCTACGACCTGCTGGAAGAAGGCGGCGAGGACCTGCGCGGCCTGCCCCTGCAGGCGCGCCGCGCGCGGCTGGATGCGCTGGTCGCCCGCGCGGCCCACCCCGCGCTCATCGCCAGCCCCGTACTCATGGGCGCCGATTGGGCCGACCTCGCATGCCAGCGCGAGGCCGCGCGCGAACGCGGCGTGGAGGGCATGATGCTCAAGGGCCGCGCCGCGCGCTACGGCGTGGGCCGCACCAAGGACGTGGGCACCTGGTGGAAATGGAAGATCGACCCCCTGAGCGTCGATGCCGTGCTCATCTACGCGCAGCGCGGCCATGGGCGGCGCGCCAGCCTCTACAGCGACTACACCTTCGCCGTGTGGAGCGGCCCGCCCGGGGAAGAAGGCCGCACGCTCGTGCCCTTCGCCAAGGCGTATTCGGGCCTCACCGATGCCGAAATGGCGCGCGTGGACGCCATCATCCGCAAGACCACGGTGGAGAGCTTCGGCCCCGTGCGCAGCGTGCGGCCCACGCTGGTGTTCGAGCTGGGCTTCGAGGGCATCGCGCGCAGCAGCCGACACAAAAGCGGCATCGCCGTGCGCTTCCCGCGCATGCTGCGCTGGCGCGAGGACAAGCCGGTGGACGAGGCGGACACGCTGCAGACGCTGGCGGCATTGCTGCCCTTGCCATGATGCATGCCGAAACTCCTCTTTTGATAGCTGATTGCGCTTGCTGGATAAGCGCTGGAGGCCAATTTGGCACTTGAACCCATGGCCGCCACCCGCTTCCCCCATGCCCAAGCCTGGCTCGCCGAGCGCGGCTGGCAGCCGTTTGCATTCCAGCAGCAGGTGTGGCGCGCCATCGCGCGCGGCCGCTCCGGGATGCTGCATGCCACCACCGGCGCGGGCAAGACCTACGCCGTCTGGCTGGGTGCGCTGGAGGCGTTCGCGAATTCCAAGCAAAAACAGCCTCCAGCGCTTATCCAGCAAGCGCAACCAGCTATCAAAAACAAAGCGCCACCGCTCACCGTGCTGTGGATCACGCCCATGCGCGCCCTGGCCGCCGACACGCTGCGCGCCCTCTCCGCACCGCTGCAAGCCCTGGCCCCGCACTGGAGCATCGCCGCGCGCACCGGCGACACCGGCAGCGCCGAGCGCAGCGCGCAGGCGCGGCGGCTGCCCACAGTGCTGGTCACCACGCCCGAGAGCCTGTCGCTGCTGCTGGCGCGCGCCGATGCGCGCGAGCAGCTCGCCAGCGTGCGCCTCGTGGTGGCCGACGAGTGGCACGAATTGCTGGGCAACAAGCGCGGCGTGCAGGTGCAGCTCGCGCTTGCGCGCCTCGCGGGCTGGAACCCGCGCCTCATGGTCTGGGGCATGTCCGCCACGCTCGGCAACCTGCCCGAGGCCATGCACGCGCTGCTGGGGCGAGACGGCGGTCTGCTGGTGCGCGGGCGGGTGGAGAAGCAGTTGGTGGTGGACACCCTGCTGCCCGAACGGCCCGAGCGCTTCACCTGGGCCGGCCACCTGGGCCTGTCGATGCTGCCCGCCGTGGTGCGCGCGCTGGAGGGGGCAGAGGGTACCACGCTGGTCTTCGTCAATGTGCGCTCGCAGGCCGAGCAGTGGTACCAGGCGCTGCTCGATGCCCGGCCCGATTGGGCGGGGCAGATCGCCATCCACCACGGCTCGCTCGACCGCGCGGTGCGCGAATGGGTGGAGGCGGGGCTCAAGAGCGGCAGCCTGCGCGCGGTGGTCTGCACCAGCAGCCTCGACCTGGGCGTGGACTTCCTGCCCGTGCAGCGCGTGATGCAGATCGGCTCGGCCAAGGGCGTGGCGCGCCTCCTGCAGCGCGCCGGGCGTTCGGGCCATGCGCCGGGGCGGCCTTCGCGCATCACGCTGGTGCCCACGCACAGCCTGGAATTGGTCGAGGCCGCCGCCGCCCGCGCGGCCGTGCACGCGGGCCGCGTGGAAATGCGCAGCAGCCCGCGCCAGCCGGTGGACGTGCTGGTGCAGCATCTGGCCACCGTGGCGCTGGGAGGCGGCTTCGAACCCAAGGCGCTCTATGCCGAGGTGCGCCGCACCGCCGCCTACCGCGATCTGCCACCTGAGGTCTGGCAGTGGTGCCTGGACTTCGTCGCGCGCGGCGGGCCGTCGCTGGCCGCCTACCCGGACTACCGCCGCGTTGTTCCCGACGAGAACGGCATCTGGCGCCTGCCCGATGCGCGCCTGGCGCGGCGCCACCGCGCCAACATCGGCACCATCGTCAGCGATGCGAGCATGACCGTGCAGGTGCTGCGCGGCGCGCGCCTGGGCTCGGTGGAAGAGGGATTCATCGCCCGCCTATCGCCCGGCGACTGCTTCGTCTTCGCGGGCCGCGTGCTGGAGCTGGTGCGCGTGCGCGAGATGACGGCCTTCGTGCGCGCCGCCCCGCGCCGCAAGCCCACCGTGCCGCGCTGGGCGGGCTCGCGCATGCCGCTGTCGGCCGTTCTGGCCGACTTCATGGTGCGCCAGCTCGCGCAGGCCGGGCGCGGCCGCTACGCCAGCCCCGAGCTGCGCGCCGCGCGGCCCCTGCTCGACGTGCAGCGCCGCTGGTCGCAACTGCCCACGCCCGAGACGCTGCTGGCCGAGACGCTGCGTTCGCGCGAGGGCTGGCACTTGTTCCTCTACCCGTTCGCGGGGCGGCATGCGCACCTGGGCCTGGCCAGCCTGTTCGCGTGGCGCGCGGCGCAGCAGGCGCCGGGCACCTTCTCCATCGCCGTCAACGACTACGGACTCGAAATCCTCAGTGCCACCGAACGCGACTGGCCTGCGCTGCTGCCCGGCCTGCTGCATGCCGGCACGCGCGCTGAGTTGCTGCGCGAAGTGCTCGCCAGCCTCAACGCCACCGAGATGGCGCGCCGGCGCTTCCGCGAAATCGCGCGCGTGGCTGGCCTCATCTTCCAGAGCCACCCCGGCGAGCAGCGCAGCGCGCGGCAGTTGCAGGCCTCGTCGCAACTGTTCTTCGAGGTCTTCCGCCAGTACGACGCGGGCAACCTGCTGCTGCGCCAAGCCGACGAGGAAGTGCTGAGCCAGGACCTGGACGTGGCCGTGCTGCTCGCGGCCCTGCAGGTCATGCAGGCGCAGCGGCTGGTGCTCTCGCCCCTTGCGCGGCCCGGGCCCTTCGCATTCCCGCTCATGGTCGAGCGCTTCCGCGAGCAGCTCACCAACGAGGCGCTGGCCGACCGCATCGCGCGCATGCTGGGCGACATGGAGGCCGCCGCCGACGCCGCCACCGGCCGGCACGAAGCGCCGCCTGAGGCGCATGCCGTGCAGAGCGGGCTGGCTTTCTCCGCCGTGCCTGACAGCGACCTCCGGGCATCGGCAAAGCGGCGTGGCAGGCGCCGCTAGCCGAGCCCCGCCGCCTGTGCGACGGCTTCAACGTGCCGGATCGGTGATCGAACATCCGGCGATCATAGGAAGACATGCACATCGAACTGCCCCTGGCCGATACCACCGTCCATCTGCTGCCCGAAGGCGCGCTCTGGTGGCCCGAGGGCGCCGCGCTCTGCATCGCCGACCTGCACCTGGGCAAGGCCGCCACCTTCCGCGCCCGGGGCCTGCCCGTGCCGCATGGCACCACGCGGGGCAATCTGGATCGCCTGGCGTGGCTGCTTGCGCGCTACCCGCAGGCTCGGCGTCTGGTGGTGCTGGGCGACTTCCTGCACGCGGCGGAGTCCCATGCGCATGGCGTGCTGAACGCGCTGGCCGCGTGGCGCGAGGGGCATCCGGCGCTGGAGGTGGTGCTGGTGCGCGGCAACCATGACAGCCACGCGGGCGACCCGCCGCCCTGGCTCGATGCGCGCATCGTGGACGAGCCCTGGCCGCTGGGCCCCTTCGCCTGTTGCCACCATCCGCAGCGCCATCCTGAACGATGGGTGCTGGCAGGCCATCTGCACCCCGCCGCCGTGCTGCGCGGCAGCGGGCGCGATGCCTTGCGCGTGCCCTGCTTCCTGAGCGAGCCCGGCCTGCTCGTGCTGCCCGCGTTCGGCGAATTCACGGGCGGCTACACGGTCGGCCGCGCGCCGGGCCGCCGCTTGTTCGCGGTGGCGGCGGGACAGGTGTGGGCCCTGCCTTAACCGATGACGACGGGATCGTCCGGCAGCTCGTTGCCGTGCACCGCGTCGTCCTCCGCAGGGAAATGCGCCACCAGCAGCGCCGACACCTCGGCCAGCGCCTGCGTCAGCCCGTCCTCGTAGCGCCCGGCGCGGAAGGCTGCGCGCATGTGGCCGACCATCGCCTGCCAGGTGCCGTGCGGCACACGGCGCGCCAGGCCACGGTCGGCCACGATCTCGATCGCGTGGTCGGCCAGCAGCAGGTAGATGAGCACGCCGTTGTTGTGCTCGGTGTCCCACACGCGCAGCTTGCCGAACTGGGTGACGGCGCGCTCGCGCGCGCCGGCGCCGCGCCACAGGTACGACAGCGGCAGCCCGCCCTCGATGCAGATGCGGATCTGGCCCGTGTGGCGGCGCTCGCTCGCGGCCACGCGCTGGCCCAGGCGTTCGAGCAGATCGGGCTGCAGGGCCTGGCGCAGGCCGCCCTCGGCCCAGCGGTGGTGCAGCAGGCGGGCGATGCGGTGAGGGAGTGCGGTGCGGTTCTTGTCCATGTTCGATGCCTTCACCAGTCGCCCGACGCGCCGCCGCCGCCGAAATCCCCGCCGCCGCCGGAGCTGAATCCGCCGCCGCCCCCGAAGCCGCCCCCGCCGCCCCAGCCACCGCCGTGGCCGCCGCCCCAGCCGCCGCCGTTCCAGACGATGGGCGCGCCGCGCCCGGCGAAGATCCAGGTGTAGAGCAGCGCCGCGATGCCCGCGCCCGATGCCAGCAGCATGCTGGCCGTGGCCAGGAAGGCCAGCGCGCCCACGCCGCCGCCCATCACCAGCCCGCCCAGGCGCTGCCCGAACAGGCGGCGCATGATGGGCCCCGCGACCATGACGCCGAAGAACAGGAAGATGGCGAGGTCCGTCCAGTCCGCCCCTGGCGATGCGCGCTTTGTGCCTTCCTGCGGCAGCGGCAGCGACTCGCCCGCGATGCGCGCGCCGATCTGCGCCACGGCGGCCTGCAGCCCGCCCGCGAAATCGTTCTCGCGAAAGCGCGGCTTCATCGCGCCGTCGATGATGCGCGCCGCCGCGATGTCGGGGATCGCGCCTTCGAGCGCCTTGGCGACCTCGATGCGCATGCGCCGGTCGTCCTTGGCGACGATGACGAGCACGCCGTCGCCCACGTCGCGCCGGCCGATCTTCCAGGCGTTGCCCACGCGGTTGGCGAAGGCGGCGATGTCCTCGGGCGCGGTGGTGGGCACCATCAGCACCACGACCTGCGAGCCGTGCTGCTGCTCGATGGCCGCGAGCTGCGTCTCCAGCGACTGGCGCTGCGCCTCGCTCAGCGTGGCGGTCTGGTCGATCATGTGCGCGGTGAGCGCAGGCACGGCCCGCAGTGGCTGGGCGGCGGCGGGAAGGGCGCCGGCAACTACCAGAAAGATAGCTGCCAGCGCTTGCCAGACAAGCGCCAGAGGCATTTTTTACTTAGAGAAGTCCACGGCGGGCGGCGTGCTGATCTGCGCCTCGTTCTGCACCGTGAAGCTGGGCTTGGGCTCGTAGCTGAACACCTTGGCCGTGAGGTTGGTGGGGAAGCTGCGCGCGAGCACGTTGTATTCCTGCACGGTCTGGATGTAGCGGTTGCGCGCCACGGTGATGCGGTTCTCGGTGCCCTCCAGCGTCACGCGCAGGTCGCGGAACGCCTGGTTGGCCTGCAGCTGCGGGTAGCGCTCGGCCACCACCATCAGGCGGCTCAGGGCGCCGGAGAGTTCGCCCTGCGCCTGCTGGAACTTGTTGAACGCCTCGGGGTTGTTCAGCGTTTCGGGCGTCACCTGGATGGAGGTGGCCTTGGCGCGCGCCTCGACCACCTTGGTCAGCGTTTCCTGCTCGAAATTCGCCTCGCCCTTCACGGTGGCGACGATGTTGGGCACCAGGTCGGCGCGGCGCTGGTACTGGTTGAGCACCTCGCTCCAGGCGGCCTTCGACTGCTCGTCCAGGCGCTGGAAGTCGTTGTAGCCGCAGCCCGTCAGGGCCAGCGCGGCGGCGAGGGTGGCGATGAGTCGTTTCATGGTGCGGGTCCAATCGTTGAACGCGGAAGATGGCGCATTGTGCCGTGACAGGCCGCGCGATGGCGCGGACAATCGGGGCCGCCATGACACGAACCGCGCAGCGCGCCGCCCTCTTGGCCGGCACCCCCGACGACGTCGAAACCGCGTTCTACGAAGCCCTGCAGGCGGGCGACGTGGAGCGCCTGATGGCCTGCTGGGCCGACGAGGACGAGATCGTCTGCGTGCACCCCGGCAGCGCGCGCCTGCTCGGGGCCGCCGCGATCCGTGCCGCGTTCATGGCCATGCTGGAGCAGGGTGGTCTGAACGTGCGGCCCGCGCAGGTGGTGCGCGTGCAGGCGTTGGCGAGCGCCGTGCACAGCGTGGTCGAGCATGTGCGCGTGATGCTGCCCGACGGCCCGCGCGAGGCGCTGGTCGCCGCCACCAACGTCTACCACAAGACCCCGCAGGGCTGGCGTCTCGTCGCGCACCACGCGAGCACGGGCGGGCTGCGCGAGGCCGACGCTGCGGCGCCGCCGCAGCATGTGCTGCATTGAGAGTGTTTTGGGCCTCTGGCCCTTGACAGAAAAGCGCGAGCAGCTATGAATTACGAAGCATCGGCCTGGCTGCGCGGCGGCCATGCGCAGACCATCTGGCCCGCGCTGTTCGCGCGCAGCACCTTCGGGCCCGCGCCCCGCTACCGGCGCGAGCGCTGGGACGCGCCGGACGGTGACTTCGTGGACGTGGACTTCCTGCAAGGTGGCGAGGCTGGCCCGCCGCGCCCGCTGCTGGTGCTGTTCCACGGGCTGGAGGGGTCCTCGCGCAGCCACTACGCCCTGGCCTTCGCCGACGTGGCGCGCGAGCGCGGCTGGGACTTCGCCGTGCCGCATTTCCGCGGCTGCAGCGGCGAGATCAACCGCGCGCCGCGCGCCTACCACTCGGGCGACCACGAGGAGATCGCCTGGCTGCTCGCGCGCCTGGCGCAGCGCCAGCGGGCACCTGACGGCACGCGCGCGCCGCTGTGGGCGGTGGGCGTGTCGCTGGGCGGCAATGCGCTGATGCGCTGGGCGGGCGAGTGGGGTGCCGCCGCAGCCGCCAGCGTGGACGCCGTGGCCGCCATCTGCGCGCCGCTGGACCTCGCGGCCGGCGGGCAGGCCATCGGCCGGGGCTTCAACCGGCAGGTCTACACGCGCATGTTCCTGCACACCATGGTGCCCAAGGCGCTGGCCAAGCTCGCCCAGTACCCCGGCCTGTTCGACCGTGCCGCGCTGCTGGCCGCGCGCGACCTGCACGGGTTCGACGACGTCTTCACCGCGCCCCTGCACGGCTTTCGTGATGCCGACGACTATTGGCGCCGCGCCTCCGCCAAGCCGCTGCTGCCGCAGGTGCGCGTGCCGGCGCTGGCGCTGAACGCGCGCAACGACCCCTTCGTGCCCGCCGCCAGCCTGCCGCGGCTCGGGCAGGTGGGGAGGCACGTGACGCTGTGGCAGCCGGACCACGGCGGCCACGTGGGCTTCGCGCAGGGCGCGTGGCCGGGCCACGTGCGCGGGCTGCCCGACACTGTGGCGCAGTGGCTGGTAGCACAATCCGCGCATGGATGACATCGTGAGGCAGGCCATCGCCAAGTGGCCCAACGTACCCGACTGCTATGGCTGGCTGGGGCTGGACGCGCGCGGCCAATGGTGGCTGCGCGACGAGGCCGTGCAGGCGCGCGGCGGCTTTCCGGCCGAGCGGGGCACGCTGCTGCGGCACGACGGGCTCATCGCCTTCATCCACCGCAACTACGAGCCGGACGCGCAGGGACGCTGGTTCTTCCAGAACGGGCCGCAGCGCGTCTACGTGGAGCTGGAGGCCGCGCCCCTGGTCTGGCGGCTGGAGGCCGGCGGCCCGCCCGTGGCGCACACCGGTCTGGATGCCGGCACCGTGCGCGAGTGCCTGGTGGACGAGGCCGGGCGCGTGTACCTGGCCTGCGCGGCGGGCCTGGGCCTGGTCCACAGCCTGGACGTCGGCGCCGTGGCACAGGACATCGAGCGCGGCCGCTGGCAGCCGCGCGAGGTGCAGAGCAGCGACCTGCCCGCCGCCTACAGCTTCGTGCCCAGCCCCGCGGCACGGCAGGCGCAGGCAGGCGCCCAGTAAAAAGCCGGCCACGCGGGCCGGCTTCGGAGGGCGCGGGAGCGAGGCCTCAGCCGCCCGATGCGGCGGAAGCGGCAGGCGCGGCGCCTTCGCCTTCCTGGGCGCCGGGACGGTTCGGTTCCTCGAACTTGGCGCCGGCGGCATTGGCCATGTAGGCCACGCCGCGGGCGATCTCGGTATCGTCGAAGTCGCCGCCGCCCTGGGGCGCCATGGCGCCCTTGCCCTTGAGCGCGGAATGCACCAGCGCCTCGAAGCCGGTCTGGATGCGCGGCGCCCAGGCCGCTGCGTCGCCCAGCTTGGGCGCGCCGGCCGCGCCGGTGGCGTGGCAGGCGGCGCACTGGCCCTTGTAGACCTCTTCGCCGGGACGCAGGGGGCGGTTGGCGTCACGCACTTCCACGGTGCCGATCTTCTGGATGCGCTGGGCGATGGCCAGCTCGGGGTTGCCGGAACCGGCTGCGGGCTTGTTGCCGGCGGTCACGTAGAGCACCAGTCCGATGATGGCGAAGACCGGGAGCACAAACGCAAAGATGACGGTGACCAGGAGCTGCTTGGGGTTCGTGATCGGCCCGGTGTGCGCTTCTTCGTGGGTGACGCTCATGAGATCCTCTGGTGATTGCAGTTGTAGTGGTGGGGCGGGGAAAAGAGCCCTTCATTATAGGAGGCGCTCCCGCGCCCGCCCGTTGGGGAAAACAGGCAGGCGCCCCACCTTGCGCTGCATCAGGAACGCGGTGTGGCGTTCTCTTGCGGGGCTTGTTCCGTCCACCCGCCGCCGAGGACCTTGTAGAGGACGACCTGGTTCTGCAGCTGCTGCAGCCGCGTGAGCACCAGCGACTGCTCGGTGGCGAACAGGGAGCGCTGGGCGTCCAGCAGGTCCAGGTAGCTCGCCACGCCGTTGCGGTAGCGCAGGTCGGACAGCTCCAGCCGCTTGGCGTCGGACTGGGCCTGCGCGCGCTGTGCGTCCAGCTGTTCCTGCAGCGTGGCCTGGCCGGCCAGCGCGTCGGAGACTTCGCGGAAGGCCGTCTGGATGGACTTCTCGTACTGCGCCACGGCGATCTCGCGCCCTGCGCGCGCGGCTTCCAGGTTGGCCTGGTTGCGGCCGGCATCGAAGAGCGGCAGCGCCAGCTGCGGCGCGAGCGAAAAGGCCCAGGAGCCGCCCTTGAACAGGCCCGACAGCTCGTCGCTCACCGTGCCGAACTGCGCCGTGAGCGACACGCGCGGGAAGAACGCCGCGCGCGCCGCGCCGATGTTGGCATTGGCGCCGATCAGCTGCTGCTCGGCCATGCGGATGTCCGGGCGGCGCACCAGCAGGTCCGAGGGCAGGCCCGCGGGCAGCGGCTGCATGGGCACGGCCTCGGCCAGGCGGGCCGAAGGCAGGCTGGCGCGGATGTCGTCGGGCAGCGCTTGGCCCAGCAGCAGGACCAGGGCGTTCTCGTCCAGCATGCGCTGGCGCTGCTGCTGCGCATAGGTGGCGCGCGCGGCCTGCGCGAGGCTCAGCGCCTGGCTGTTGTCCAGCTCGGAGCTCACGCCGTTTTCCAGGCGCAGGCGCGTGAGCTTGACCGATTCCTCGCGCGTGGCCAGGGTGCGGCGGGAGATGTCCAGCAGCTCCTCGTCGGCCATCAGCGTGAGCCAACCGGAGGCCACGGCGGCCACCAGGCTGATCTGCGCCGACTTGCGCGCCTCCTCGGTGGCCAGGTACTGGGCCAGCGCCTGTTCCTTGAGGGCCGCGATGCGGCCGAAGAAGTCGATCTCCCAGGCGGTGATGCCCAGGCCGACCTGGAACAGGTTGGTGTATTCGCCCGTGGCGGTGCTGGGCTGGCGCGTGCCGCTGGCGATGGCGTTCACCGTGGGGTACTGCCCCGCGCGCTGGATCTGGAACTGCGCGCGCGCCTGCTCCACGTTGAGCATGGCCACGCGCAGGTCGCGGTTGTTGCCCAGGGCGACGCCGATGAGGCGCTGCAGACGCGGGTCGCTGAAGTATTCCTTCCAGTCGATGTCCGCCGCGGCGCGGGCCGTGGCCGGCACATCGGCGCCGGCCAGCGCATAGGCCTGCGGCACCGGTGCGGCGGGGCGCTCGTAGGTGGGGATGAAGCTGCAGCCCGCCAGCAGCGCCGCTGCCATCAGGGGGAGAGGGCGCGCGCGCGGTGCGCTTGGGAAGTGTGGTGCTTGTGCATGTGTGGTTCTCCGGCCTGCATGTCATGCCTCGCTGCGGTGCTGCAGGGCCTGCTTGGCGTCGTGCTCGCGCTGGCGCTCGCTGCCCTTGAAGAAGCTGCGCACCACCACGAAGAACACGGGCACGAAGATCACGGCCAGCAGGGTGCCGGTGATCATGCCGCCGATCACGCCGGTGCCGATGGCGCGCTGGCTGGCCGAGCTGGCGCCCGTCGCCAGGAACAGCGGCAGCACGCCCAGCGTGAAGGCCAGCGAGGTCATGATGATGGGGCGGAAGCGCAGGTGGGCCGCTTCCAGCGCCGCATCGATCACGTTCTTGCCCGAGGCCTGCAGGTCCTTGGCGAACTCGATGATCAGGATGGCGTTCTTCGCCGACAGGCCGATGATGGTCACCAGGCCGATCTGGAAGTACACGTCGTTGGACATGCCGCGCAGCAGCGTGGCCAGCAGCACGCCCAGCACGCCCAGCGGCACCACCAGCAGCACCGAGAACGGGATGGACCAGCTCTCGTAGAGCGCGGCCAGGCACAGGAACACGGCCAGCAGCGAGAACGCGTACAGCACCATGGCCTGCGAGCCGGCCAGCTTTTCTTCGCGCGACTGGCCCGTCCATTCGAAGCCGAAGCCTTCGGGCAACTGGGCCGCGAGGCGCTCCATCTCGGCCATCGCGTCGCCCGTGCTGAAGCCGGGGGCGGCGTCGCCTGCGATCTTCATCGAGGGGTAGCCGTTATAGCGCACGGTCTGCATGGCGCCGGTGATCCAGCGCGTGGACGCGAACGTGGACAGCGGCACCACCTGGCCCTTGCTGTTGAGCACGGGCAGGTCGAGCACGGCCTCGGGCTGCATGCGCGCATGCGCGTCGGCCTGCACCACGACGCGCTGCAGGCGGCCCTGGTTCGGGAAGTCGTTGATGTACGACGAGCCGAGCGCCGTGGACAGCGCGCTGCTGATCGCGTCGAACGACACGCCCAGGGCGTTGGCCTTGTCGCGGTCGATGTCGATCTGCATCTGCGGCGCATCCTCCATGCCGTCGGGGCGCACGCCGGCGAGCACCTTGCTCTGCGCGGCCATGCCGAGCAGCTGGTTGCGCGCGCCCACGAGCGCGTCGTGACCCTTGGAGCCCCGGTCCTGCAGGCGGAAGGTGAAGCCCGTGGCGGTGCCCAGCTCGGGGATGGGCGGCGGGCTCAGCGCGAAGATGAACGCGTCGCGGTAGCCCGCGAGCGCGCCCATGGCGCGGCCCGCGATGGCGCTGGCCGAATGTTCGGAGCCGGCACGCTCGCTCCAGTCCTTGAGCGTCATGAACGCCAGGCCCGCGTTCTGCCCCTGGCCCGAGAACGAGAAGCCCGCCACCGTAACGATGTTGTTCACCTCGGGCTGCTTCAGGGCGAACTGCTCGACCTGCGTCAGCGCCGCGCGCGTGCGCTCCAGCGATGCGCCCGCGGGCAGCTGGATGTTGGTGATCAGGTAGCCCTGGTCTTCGTTGGGCAGGAACGAGGTGGGCAGGCGCGTGTAGACGATGGCCACCGCGCCGACCAACGCCGCGTAGATGACCGCCATGCGTCCGCCGCGGCGCACCAGCTTGCTCAGGCCCGACTCGTAGCGGTGCGTGGTGCTCTTGAACCCGCGGTTGAACCAGCCGAAGAAGCCCTTCTTCTCATGGTGGTCCTCGGAGACGGGCTTGAGCAGCGTGCCGCACAGCGCGGGCGTGAGCGACAGCGCCAGGAACGCGGAGAACGCGATCGACGTGGCCATGGTGGCCGCGAACTGGCGGTAGATGTTGCCCGTGGAGCCCGCGAAGAACGCCAGCGGCACGAACACCGAGATCAGCACCACGGTCACGCCGACGATGGCGCCAGAGATCTGGCCCATGGCCTTGCGCGTGGCCTGCAGCGGCGGCAGGCCTTCCTCGCTCATGATGCGCTCGACGTTCTCGACCACCACGATGGCGTCGTCCACCACGATGCCGATCACCAGCACCATGCCGAACATGGTCAGCACGTTGATCGAGAAGCCCATCGCCAGCAGCGCGCCGAACGTGCCCAGCAGCGCCACGGGCACCACGATGGTCGGGATGATGGTGTAGCGGAAGTTCTGCAGGAACAGGAACATCACCAGGAACACCAGCGCCACGGCTTCGAGCAGCGTGTGCACCACCTTCTCGATGGACACCGACACGAACACCGAGGTGTCGTACGGAATGGTGGACTTCACGCCCTGCGGGTAGTACCGCTGCAGGTCGGCCAGCTTGGCCTTCACGGCCTTGGCCGTGGCCAGCGCGTTGGCGGTGGGGGTGAGCTGCACGCCCATGCCCACGGCGGGAGCGCCGTTCAGGCGCGCGCTGGTGCTGTAGCTCTGCGCGCCCAGCTCGATGCGCGCCACGTCGCGCAGCCGCACGGTGGAGCCGTCGGTGTTGGCGCGCAGCACGATGTTGCCGAACTGCTCGGTGGTGGAGAGCTGGCCCTGCACCACGATGGTGGCCGTCGTCGTCTGCCCCTCGGCGCTGGGCAGGTCGCCCAGGTTGCCGGCGGACACCTGCAGGTTCTGCGCACGGATGGCAGCGCCCACCTGGTCTTGCGACAGGTTGAAGCCCTTGAGCTTGGCCGGGTCGATCCAGACGCGCATCGCGCGCTCGGAGCCGAACTGCGTGACCGAGCCCACGCCCGGCAGGCGCTGCAGCTCGGGCACGACGTTGCGCGCGGCGTAGTCGTTGAGCGCGTCGATGGACACGTCGGGCGTCTCGGACGTGAGCATGGAGAACAGCAGGAAGTTCGAGCGCGACTTCTCGACGCGCACGCCCTGCTGCACCACGGCCGCCGGCAGGCGCGGGGTGGCGCGCGAGAGGCGGTTTTGCACATCGACCTGCGCCAGGTCGTCGTTGGTGCCCGGCTCGAAGCTCAGCACGATCGAGCCTGTGCCGTTGGCCTGGGCCGTGGCTTCCATGTAGGCCAGGCCCGGCGAGCCGTTCATCTCGCGCTCGATGACGGCGAGCACCGAGTCCTCCAGCGTCTGGGCGGTCGCACCGGGGTAGGCCACAGACACCTGGATGGTCGGCGGCGCCACGGCGGGGTACTGCGCGATGGGCAGCTGGGTGATCGAGACGGCGCCGATCACCATGATGAAGATTGCGATCACCCACGCGAAGATGGGGCGCTCGATGAAGAACTTGGCCATGTGCCGCGCTCCTGGTTCTTATTTCTTATTGCTTGGCCGGCGCGGCATTGCCCGGGCTGGCGGCGGAGGCGGAGCGGCCGGCGCCTTGGCGCCGCCGTTGCCCTGCCACGGCACGGGCTTGACCACGACCGGATCGCCGGGCTTGCCGCGCGGCAGCTTCTGGAAGCCGTCGACCATCACCTGTTCGCCGGCCTTCAGGCCGTCGAGCACCACCCAGTTCGAGCCCTGGCTGGGGCCGAGCTTGACGGGGCGCGGCGCGACGTTGCCGCCTTCGCCCACCACCATCACCGTATCGGTCTGGCCGGAGCGCGTGACTGCCTGCTGGGGCAGCAGGATGCCACCCGCCACCTGCGCCTGTTCCAGGCGCACGCGCACGTACAGGCCGGGCAGCAGCGCGCGCTCGGGGTTGGGCACCTCGGCGCGCAGCGTGACCTGGCCGCTGGTCGGGTCCACCGTGAGGTCGGTGAACAGCAGGCGGCCCTGGTGCTGGTAGACGCTGCCGTCTTCCAGCACCACGCTCACGTTCGCGGCGTTGGCGCCGGCCTGCTTGTACTTGCCGCCGGCCATGGCCTTGCGCAGCTTGAGCGCATCGGCCGCCGACTGCGTGAAGTTGATGTAGAGCGGGTCGATCTGCTGGATCACCGCGAGCTCGGTCGCGGTGCCCTGGCCGACCAGCGCGCCCTCGGTCACCAGCGCGCGGCCGATGCGCCCGGAGATGGGCGCGGTGACGGAGGCGTAGCCCAGGTTGATGTTGGCCGTCGTCACGGCGGCCTTGGCGGCCGCCACGTTGGCCTCGGCCGTCTTCTGCGCGGCCACGGCGTTGTCGTATTCCTGCTTGCTGATGGCGTTCACCGCCACCAGGGGGCGGTAGCGCTCGGCCAGCGCCCGGCTCTGCACCAGGTTGGCCTCGGCCTGGGCCACGCTGGCCTGCGCCTGGGCCACGGTGGCCTGGTAGGGCGCGCTGTCGATCTGGAACAGCTTCTGGCCGGCTTTCACGTCGCTTCCCTCGTTGAACAGGCGCTTTTGCACGATGCCCGCGGCGCGTGCGCGCACCTCGGCGACGCGCGAGGCCTCCAGCCGGCCCGGCAACTCGGTCACCAGGCCCACGTCGCCCGGCTGCACGGTGACGACGCCCACTTCCGGTGCCGGTGGCGGTCCGCCCGCGCCTGCGGGGGCGGCGTCCTTCTTGCCGCAGGCGCTGAGCGCGAGCACGGCGGCGAGGACGATCGACAGCGCCGTCGCCGGGGGGCGCTGGAAGCGGCTGACAGGGCGGGCTTTCTCGTTGTTCGAACGGGGCATGGGAGTCCTTTGGCTGGCAGATGCGTTGGGTGCCGTGACGGGCAGGTGCGAGATGCTCGCATCGTCGAGTGACAGTTGCACAAGGGAGGGCATTATATATACATCCATGAATGTATAATTGCGGATCGGCTGCAGTGATGGCTGCAGCGCTTTTTCCGGGAGACCCGCCATGGCACGACGCACCAAGGAAGACGCAGATGCTACGCGCAATGGCCTGCTGGACGCCGCCGAACTCGTTTTCTACGAAAAGGGCGTGGCGCGCGCATCGCTCAACGAGATCGCCCAGGCGGCGGGCGCCACGCGGGGCGCCATCTACTGGCACTTCAAGGACAAGGTGGACCTGTTCAACGCGATGATGGACCGCGTCACCCTGCCGCTCGAGGAGGCCTGCAACGCCGGCGAGGCGCTGGCGCCCCAGGCACCACTGCAGCGGCTGCGCTCCGTGGTCGAGCGGCTGCTCGGCATCATCGAAAGCAACGCGCACGCGCGGCGCGTCTTCGAGATCGCGATGTACCGCGTGGAATACGTCAGCGAGCTCAGCGGCGTGCGCGAGCGGCACCTGGCCGCACACGCGCGCTTCCAGGCCCTGGTGGAGCAGGACCTGCGCCTCGCGGCCGAGGAAGCGGCGCTGGCGCTGCCCATGGATATTGCCGCGGCGGCGCGGGGCCTGCATGCCCTGTTCGACGGCCTTCTGCAGTCGTGGATCCTCGGCAACGCGGACTTCGACCTGCGGGCGACCGGCCTGGCGGCGATCGAGGCCTACCTGCGCGGGCTTGGCTTTCGGGTGTAGTACGCCGTGCGATAATGCCCAGCTTGTCCGCACTGCCCGCCCAGGGCAGCTGCACGAATCTTTGCCAGCGGCTGTAGCTCAGTGGATAGAGTATTGGCCTCCGAAGCCAAGGGTCGTGGGTTCGATCCCCGCCAGCCGCGCCACATTCCCCCTGTTGGCAAACCATCCTGCGAGCCCGCGTCCGTGCGGGCTCGGCCGTTTCAGCCTGCCAGGGCCAGGATTTCCTCGTACAGCGCACGCGGCACCGCCGCGCCTTCGGCCAGGCTGCGCTGGCGTGCCGCGTAGCGCCGCTGCGAAGGCAGGCGCGCGCCCTGGCCGGTGATGGCGGCGAACAGCTGCTCGGCGCGCTGCTGGTGCGCGGCGGGGTCGCCGCCGCTGAGGCGGACGGGGTCGAAGGCCAGCACCAGTTCGCCATGGCAGGGCGCGGCGCCCGCGCCCTCGTCGAAGGCCAGCGATTCCTGGCTCATCCAGTCCCCGATCAGCGCCCCGGCCATCAGCTCGACCATGGCCGACAGCGCCGAGCCCTTGTGGCCGCCGAAGGCCAGCATGGCGCCCTGCGCTACGGCGACGGGATCGGTACTGGGCCGGCCCTGGGCATCGACGCCGCAGCCCTCGGGCAGGGGCGTGCCGGCGCGGCGGTGCAGTTCGAGGTCGCCGCGGGCGATGGCGCTGGTGGCGAAGTCGAAGACGAACGGATGCGGCCCCGGGCGCGGCCATCCGAAGGCGATGGGGTTGGTGCCGAACACCGGCTGGCGCCCGCCGGCGGGGGCCACCCAGGCGTGGCTGGGCGTGAGCGCGAGCGCGGCCAGGCCATGGCCGGTGACGGCTTCGACCTCCGGCCACAGCGCGGAAAAATGGAAGCAGTGGCGGATGACCAGCGCGCCCACGCCCTGGGTGCGCGCTGCCTCCACCAGCGCGGGCAGGCCGCGTTCGAAGGCCAGCGGAGAAAAGCCGTAGCGTGCATCGACCTGCACCACGGCCCCGCCGGTGGCCGCGACCGCCGGCTCGGCCTGCAGGTCCACCTTGCCGGCGCGGATGGTCTGGGCGCAGGTGACGAGGCGGTAGACGCCGTGCGACTGGCAGTCGTCGCGCTGCCCGGCCACGACGGTGCGGGCCATGGCCTCGGCATGGGGCCGCGACAGGCCCTGGCGCAGCAGCACGCGGCACGCGAGGTCCTGCAGTTCTGCGAGGGGGATGCGCACGGAATCGGTGGAGGTGGTGGTCATGTGGAGGGGTGAGGGTGGGGCGGCGTCAGCCCGCCTGGCACGCGCCGTCCACGAACACGCGCATCTCTCCTGACTGGAAGGCGGTCCACTGTTCGTTGGACGTGAGCGGCGCCGTGACCACCACGGCCACCTTGTCGGCCGGCGTGGTGTGGCTGGAGAAGTCCACGCACAGGTCTTCGTCGCACAGCTGCGCCTGCGCGAAAGGGTGGCGGCGTTCGATGTAGTACAGGTGCGTGGAGGCGTGCGCCCACAGCGCCTGGCCGTTGGAGAGCAGGAAGTTGAACGTGCCGTGCGGCGCGATGCGCGCGGCCAGCTCGCGCAGCGTGAGCGTCAGCTCGTCGATGCTCGGCATGCCCGCGTGGGACTTCGAGAGCTCTTGCATGATCCAGCAGAACACGTGCTCGCTGTCGGTCGTGCCCACGGGGTGGAAGTGGGCGTGCAGGCGCGGGCGGAAGTCCTTCAGGTCGCCGTTGTGCGCGAACACCCAGTAGCGGCCCCACAGCTCGCGCACAAAGGGGTGGCAGTTCTCCAGCGTGACCACACCCTGCGTGGCCTTGCGGATGTGGGCGATGACGTTGCGGCTCTTGATGGGGTAGCGGCGGATCAGCTCGGCCACGGGCGAGTCCACGGCGCGTTCGTGGTCCACGAAGTGGCGCAGGCCGCGCCCCTCGAAGAAGGCGATGCCCCAGCCGTCGGTGTGGTCGGCCGTGTTGCCCGCGCGCTGCGCGAACCCGCGGAAGCTGAAGGTCACGTCCGTCGGGGTGTTGGCATTCATGCCGAGCAGCTGGCACATGGGGCGGCGCCTCGGTTCCTTACTGGCGGTCGAGCCAGAGCTTGCCGCCCGTGGCCCAGTTCTCGCGCTTCACGTCGGTGATGAGGATGTCCACCGATTCGGGCGAGCCGCCCAGGACTTCGACGCTGACGCGGGTGATCTCTTCGGCCAGCTTGCGCTTCTGTTCGACGGTGCGGCCTTCCATCATTTCGATGTGGTAGGTGGGCATGGGGGCTCCTGTGGATGGGGATCGGGAATCATATCGGCGGCACAGCGCGGACAGAGGCACGCGCGGCCGCGTTCTTCGGGCGGCACGCGCGCCAGCGCCGTGCGGGAGACCGGCTGCGCCATGCACCAGCATTCCCCGGCGGGCAGCCCCGCCGTGATGGCGCAGGCGTTGGACTGGCCGCACAGCGGGCAGCGCGTGGTGTCGATGGCGGTCATGTGCCCAGTGTAGGAAACACAACGGCGCCCGCAGGCACCGTTATGAGTCAAATCGGCCTCCGGCGCTTGTGTATCAAGCGCCGGAAGCTATCAAATTTGACCAGCCTTGACCTTCAGGCGCCAGGCGTGCAGCAGCGGCTCGGTGTAGCCGCTGGGCTGTTCCACGCCCTTGAACACCAGCTCGCACGCGGCCTGGTACGCGGCGGATTCGCTGAAGCGCCCGGCCATCTTCTGGTAGAGCGCGTCGCCCGCGTTCTGCTGGTCCACCTTGGCGGCCATGCGCTCGAAGGTCTCGCGCACCTGGGCTTCGGTCACCACGCCGTGCAGCAGCCAGTTGGCCACGTGCTGGGCGGAGATGCGCAGCGTGGCGCGGTCTTCCATCAGGCCCACGTCGTGGATGTCGGGCACCTTGGAGCAGCCCACGCCCTGGTCCACCCAGCGCACCACGTAGCCCAGGATGCCCTGGATGTTGTTGTCCAGCTCCTGCTGCTTCTCGGCGTCGCTCCAGCTCGGGTTGGCACTCACGGGCACGGTGAGCAGGCCGGTCAGCAGGTTGTCGCGCTCGGCGTCGGCGTCGGTCTTTTCCAGCTCGGCCTGGATGTCGCTCACCTTCACCTGGTGGTAGTGCAGCGCGTGCAGCGTGGCGCCCGTGGGGCTGGGCACCCAGGCGGTGTTGGCACCGGCCTTGGGGTGGGCGATCTTCTGCTCCAGCATGGCCTTCATCAGGTCGGGCATGGCCCACATGCCCTTGCCGATCTGGGCCTTGCCGCGCAGGCCCATCGACAGGCCCACGAGCACGTTGTTCTTCTCGTACGCCTGGATCCAGGCGCTGGTCTTCATGTCGCCCTTGCGGATCATCGGGCCGGCGCGCATGGCGGTGTGCATCTCGTCGCCCGTGCGGTCCAGGAAGCCGGTGTTGATGAACGCCACGCGCGCCGGGGCGGCGGCGATGCAGGCCTTGAGGTTCACCGAGGTGCGGCGCTCCTCGTCCATGATGCCCAGCTTGACGGTGTTGGCGGGCAGGCCCAGCACCTGCTCCACGCGGCTGAACAGCTCGTTGGCGAAAGTCACTTCGGCCGGGCCGTGCATCTTGGGCTTGACGATGTAGACGCTGCCGGTGCGGCTGTTCTTGATGCCGCCCGCGCCGTTGCCCTTGAGGTCGTGGATGGCGATGGCGGTGGTGACCACGGCGTCCAGGATGCCCTCGGGGATTTCCTTGCCTTCCGCGCCCCAGAGGATCGCGGGGTTGGTCATCAGGTGGCCCACGTTGCGCACGAACATCAGCGAGCGGCCGTGCAGCTTCACGGGCTTGCCGTCGGCGCCCGTGTATTCGCGGTCGGCGTTCAGGCCGCGCGTGACGGTCTTGCCGCCCTTGTCGAACGACTCGGTCAGCGTGCCCTTGAGGATGCCCAGCCAGTTGCCGTAGCCCAGCACCTTGTCCTCGGCATCGACGGCGGCCACGGAGTCCTCCAGGTCGAGGATGGTGGACAGGGCCGCTTCCACCACTACGTCGGCCACGCCCGCCGCGTCGGTCTTGCCGATGGGCGTGTTCTTGTCGATGCGGATGTCGATGTGCAGGCCGTTGTGCACCAGCAGCACCGAGGAGGGCGCGGAGGCATCGCCCTGGTAGCCCACGAACTGCGCGGCGTCTTTCAGGCTGGTCGTGGCGCCATCCTTGAGCGCGACGGCCAGCTTGCCGCCCTCCACCTTGTAGCCGGCGGCGTCCTTGTGCGAGCCGCTGGCGAGCGGCGCGGCCTGGTCGAGGAAGTCGCGCGCGAACGCGATCACCTTGTCGCCGCGCACCGGGTTGTAGCCCTTGCCCTTCTCCGCGCCGCCTTCCTCGCCGATCACGTCGGTGCCGTAGAGCGCGTCATACAGCGAGCCCCAGCGCGCGTTGGCGGCGTTCAGCGCATAGCGCGCGTTCAGGATCGGCACCACCAGCTGCGGGCCGGCCTGGATCGCCAGCTCGGCGTCCACGTTGGCCGTGGTGGCCTGTGCGCCCTTGGGCGGCTCCACCAGGTAGCCGATGCGCGTGAGGAAGTTGCGGTAGCCCGCCATGTCCTTGATCGGGCCGGGGTTGGCCTGGTGCCAGGTGTCCAGTTCCTTCTGCAGCCGGTCGCGCTCGGCCAGCAGAGCGGCGTTCTTGGGCGCGAGGTCGGCCACGATGGCGTCGAAGCCCTTCCAGAACGCGGCGCTGTCCACGCCGGTGCCGGGCAGCACCTGCTCGTTGATGAAAGTGTGCAGTTCGTTGGCCACCTGCAGGCCGTGGACTTGGGTACGTGCGGTCATGGGAAAACCCCCTAGCGGTGAATTGACAAAGCCGTGGCCCGGGCAGCGGGCCTTGAGAAGCACTGTATTAGAAATATTTCCATTAATAAATTGCGCGAATATCTCTAAACCAATGACTTTTTTGCAAAGATTGGCGACACTGCGGTTGCTGCGCCGGAAATTCGCAAAATTGATAGCTGCCAGCGCTTGATGGGCAAGCGCTGGAGGCCGGTTTGGCTTGAAACTCACCCATGGACAAACTCAAAGCCTTCGAGTCCTTCGTCTCCGTGGCCACCAAGGGCAGCCTGACCGCTGCCGCCAAGGCCGAAGGTGTGGCGCCCGCCATCATGGGCCGGCGGCTGGATGCGCTGGAGGAGCACCTGGGCGTGAAGCTGCTCGTGCGCACCACGCGGCGCATCAGCCTCACGCACGAGGGCAGTGCCTTCCTGGAGGATTGCCAGCGCCTGCTGGCCGACGTGGCGAACGCCGAGGCCAGCGTCTCCGCCGGCGGCGTGAAGGCCACGGGGCACCTGCGCATCACCGCGCCTGCGGGCTTCGGGCGGCGCCACGTCGCGCCGCTGGTGCCGCGCTTCCGCGACCTGCACCCGGACGTGACCATCTCGCTCAACCTGAGCGACCGCGTGGTGGACATGGCTGGCGAGGGCTACGACTGCGCCGTGCGTGTGGGTGACCTGCCCGACTCCTCGCTGGTCAGCGTGCGCATGGCCGACAACCGGCGCCTGTGCGTCGCCACCCCGCAGTACCTGGAACGCCGGGGCACGCCCCTGCACCCGGGCGAGCTGAGCCAGCACGACTGCCTGACGCTTTCCAGCGATGCCTCGCAGACGCGCGGCTGGGCCTTTCGCGTGCCCGTGGCGGGCGGCGGCGGCGCCTCCGAGGTCGTGCATTTCAAGCCCGGCGGGCCGCTGGACTGCTCGGACGGCCAAGTGCTGCACGACTGGTGCATGGGCGGCTGGGGCATCGCCTGGCGCAGCACCTGGGAGGTGGAGACCGAGGTCGCGGCCGGCCGGCTCGTGGCCGTGCTCGAAGACTTCGCCGCGCCGCCCAACGGCATCTACGTGGTCTTCCCGCAGCGCAAGCACCTGCCGCTGCGCGTGCGGCTGTGGATCGAATACCTGCGGCACCATTACGCGCAGCCGGAGTTCTGGTCGCGGCCGGCGGACCATTGAAGAAAGACAGAGAAGGGAACCCATGCACATCCCAACGCTTGCCCGATGGATGGCTTCTGCCGTTTTCGCGCTGGTGGCAGGCTGCGCGCAGCAGCCGGGCCAGCCGCAGCCCCCTGCCGAGACGGACGCGGGCATCGTCAGCGTGACCTATGCCGACCCCTCCCGCTTCACGGACGCGCTCGCACACGCGCGGCCGGAAACCAACGTGCAGCGGCGCGAGTGGATCACCCTGCTGTGCGAGCACCTCGCGGAGCGGGCCGCACCGTTGATGGCCCCGGGCGAGCGGCTCGAAGTCCAGATCCTGGATGTGCGGCGTGCGGGGTATTTCGATGCCAAGCCGCAAGCGGGGTCGACGCCCGTGCGCATCGTCAGCGAAGGCTCTCCGCCACGCATCGAGCTGGAATTCAAGCGCGTCGGGAGCGATGGCGAGATCGTCCAAATAGGCCGGCGGACATTGGACCAGGCCGGCTTCATGCAGCATGCGCAACGCTACCCTGGCGACTCGCTACGTTACGAAAGGGCCCTGCTCGATGGCTGGGTGGCCCAGGAATTCGGCACCCGCTGACATCTGGGCCAGCGTAACTGCCCGACCATCTCCCTTTTGGGAAAAAGAAAGGCTCCTTCATGCACCGCCCCGCAGCGCCATCGTTCATGGCCACCACCCCCTGGCGCACGGGCCGCTGCCTGCTGGCCGCCGCGGCCGTGGCGCTTGCCGCGGGCTGCGCCCAGCAGGCGCGCCAGCAGCCCGGGCCGCCGCCTGCGGGCATCGTCAGCGTCGTCCATGGCGATCCGGCCGGGTTCGGCGAGGCCCGCAACGCGCCGCCCGAAAGCGCCAAGGCCCGCCGTGCCTGGCTGGATGCGCTGTGCCTGCATCTGTCCGAACGGGCCGCCGCCGCGCTGCCCCGGGGGCAGCGCCTGGAGGTCAATATCACCGACGTGCAGCGCGCCGGCGGCTTCGAGCCCTGGCGCGGCCCGCAGGCGGCCAACGTGCGCATCGTGCGCGACATCTATCCGCCGCGCATCGACCTCTCGTTCAAGCTGCTGGACGAGGGCGGCGCCGTGCTGCGCCAGGGCAGCCGCCAGCTGCGCGACAGCGCCTTCCTGATGCGGCCCGACATGTATCCCAACGACCCGCTACGCCACGAGAAGGTGCTGCTGGACGACTGGGTGCGCAAGGAGTTCGGCGGCGCTGGCGCGCGGTAGGCACGCCCGCTACCAGCGGTAGCGCGCCGTCAGGGTGAAGTTGCGCTCGTCCCCGTAGTAGCAGACGCTGGAGCAGGCGGCGACATAGGTCTTGTCCGCCAGGTTCTTGAGGTTCAAGGCGAACTGCCACCGGTCCCACTGGTAGCGCACGGCGGCGTCGTAGACGGTGAAGGACGGCACGGCCATGCGGCTCACCTCCTGCTCGCCCACGCGCCGCACGCCCAGGCCCAGGCTGAGGCCGGGAGCGGCCGGCAACTGGTAGTCCACCCAGAGCGACGCGGTGGTGCGCGGCACCGAGGCGGGGCGGGCGCCCACGTCGCCCGCGTTGCTGGCGGTGATCTTGGCATCGGTCACGGCCAGCGCGGCGACGAGGCTCCAGTGCCGGCCGATTTCGGCGCGGCCTTCGACCTCCACGCCGCGCGAGCGCACCTCGCCCGTCTGCACCAGATACCCCGCGTGGTCGGGATCGCTGGTCAGCACGTTGCGCTGCTTGATCTCATAGGCGGCGACCGTGACCGATGCGTCCATGCCCTGCGGTTCGTACTTCACACCGATTTCATGCTGCGTTCCGGTCGTGGGCTGGAGGCGGTTGAGGTGGAAGTCCGTGCCCGCCGTCGGCTGGAAGGAGCGGCTGTAGCTGTAGTAGGGCGCGATGCCGTTGCCCGCCAGGTACATCAGGCCCAGCCGCGGCGTGAAGGCGTGGGCCTTGTCGGCCGGCGTGCCAGCGCCCTCGTCGTAGCGGGTGGCGTCGTAGCGGCCGCCGATCACGGCGATCCAGCGCCCGTCGAACTTGATCTGGTCCTGCGCGTACAAGCCCAACTGCCGGGAGCGGTCTTCGCCGCTGCGGGCGGTGCCGGAGATGGGTGCGCCATAGGCCGGCGAGAACAGGTCGAGCGGCGACACGGTGCCGAAACGCTGGGTGCGCTCGAAGTGGCTCTGCCTCCAGTCCAGCCCGAACAGGAGGGTGTGTTCGAAGCGGCCGTGCCGCACCTTGCCGTGCAGCTGGTTGTCGAGGCTGGCGCCCTTGTCGCCGTCGGTGCGCAAGACGGCGTAGCGCTGGGCCAGCCGGGGCGTCGCCGCGGCGACGCGGGGGTATACGGCGACGTAGTCCGAGTCGATGTCGTAGTCGTAGGCCAGCAGGTTCTGGCGGAATTTCCAGGCTCCGTTGAAGGCGTGCTCCAGCTGGTAGCCCAGGCGGGTGCCCTGGCTGTCGTGCCGGTTGGTGCCCGGCTCTCCGACGAACAGGTGGCGCGAAATCCTGCCGGCGGGGTTCGGCAGCAGGGTGCCGTCCAGGGGCTTGCCCGGATCGAACGCGGCATGGGCCGTGTCGTACGCGCCCAGCAGGGTCAGCAGCGTGGCGTCGGTCAGTTGCCAGTCCAGCGCAGCGGACAGCGACGTCCTGTCGTTGGGGTTCTGCCGGATCATGCTCTCGCTGTCGCGCTGCAGGCCCGTCAGGCGGTAGCGGATGCGGCCGTCCTCCGTCACGGGACCGCCGAGGTCCACGGCGACCTGCTTGCGGCTCCAGCTGCCGGCCTGTACTTCCACCTCCCGCAGGGGCGCGGCCGTCGGGCGCTTGCTCACCAGATTGATGATGCCGCCGGGCGTGCCCTGGCCGTACATGATCGAGGCCGGGCCCTTGAGCAGCTCGATGCGCTCGAAGTGGTACGGCTCCAGGGAGCCGCTGAGGGAGTTGGCGGGGAATTTGCTCCCGTCGAGGTACAGCGCCTCGGTGCCCGTCGTGTTGAAGCCGCGCACGGAGATCCGCGTGCCCGCGCTCCGCGTTCCGCCGCCCTCGAACTTGGAGACGCCGGCCGTGTATTCCAGCGCCTGGTCCAGGGAGTCCGCCGCCTGGGCCTGGATCTGCTCGCGCGGCACCACGCTGATCGACTGCGCGGTTTCGAACAGCCGCGTGTCGGTCTTGGTGGCCGTGGCGCTGCGCGTGGCGACGAAGCCGCCCACGGGGCCGTACGCCGTCTCATGGATCGCTGCGCCCGTAACCGTCACCGTGGGCAGCGCGGCCGCAGTGGATACCTGCGCGCTGGCGGTGCCTGCCGTGGCGGCCGCAGCACGCCGCAGCGCCCAGTTGCCGTTGTCCGTGCGCACCAGTTCCAGCCCGCTGCCCGCCAGCGCGGCGCGGGCGGCCTGCTCGGCCGTGTAGCGGCCCTGCACGGCCGGGGCGGTGCGGCCGCGCACCAAGGCGGCGTCGATGCTGATCTGCTGGCCGCTGTCGGCGGCGATGCGGGCGAGCGTGCTGCCCAGCGGCTGGGCGGGCAGGTCGTAGCTGCGGGGCGCTTGCGCATGCGCGGCGATGGCGCAGGCGAGCAGGGCGGCCGCGGCCAGGGCGCGCGGCGGGCAAAGGGGTGGCGTGGATGGCATGGCAGTCCTCGGAAGGCGGGTGCGTGACGAAGGGGTTCCGAGGCTTGTCGCGCGAGCGCGCAAAAGTGTTCATCTTTTTGCGCGCCTGCGGTGGCGGCGTTGCATGAAAGCTATGTTATGTATAGCTGCTCGCGCTTGCTGGTAAAGCGCTAGAGGCCATTTGGGCTATGAGTCTGCGGCGTGCTCACTCGATCGTGACCAGCCACCCTTGCCGGAAGACCCGCACCTCGATGGGCAGCGTTTCGGCCAGCGCGGCGAGGGCGCGGTCGGTGTCGTCGAGGTCGTAGCTGCCGTAGACGCGCAGCGCGGCGGCCCGGGGGCGATGCGGACGAAGCCGGTGCGGTAGGCGCGCAGGGCGTCGATCACCTCGCCCAGCGGCAGGTCGTGCGCTTCCAGCAGGCCGCGCCGCCAAGCGGAGGCGGTCTGGGGCGCCAGGGTACCGGGCACCACGCCCTGCGGGCCGAAGCGCGCGCCCTGGCCCTCGGCCAGTTCCAGGCGCTGGCCGCCGACGGCGGTGACTTCGCTGCGGTGTTCCAGCATGCCCACGTAGCTGTCGGCCTCGTGCAGGCGCACGATGAAGCGCGTGCCCAGTGCGCGCACCTGCCCGTGGGTCGTGCGCACGACGAAGGGCGCGCCGCCGTGCCGGCCGGCGGGTGCGGCTTCGGCGAGCAAGGCGCCCTGGCGCAGCGTGACGGTGCGGCGGCCGGGGCCGAAGTCGAGGTCGGCGGCCGAGCGCGCGTCGAGCGTGACGGTGCTGCCGTCGGGCAGCGCGAAGCCGCGCCGCTCGCCGGTGCCGGTGCGCAGGTCGGCGGCCCACTGGGCGAGCGGGGCGTGCCGCTCGGCCAGCAACAGCGCCGCCCCGGCGGCCACGCCGCCCAGGCCCAGCGTGCCGAGCAGCAGGCGGCGGCGCTGGCGCAGGCCGGCCTCGGCGCGGGCCAGCGCGTTGCCCAGGGCGCCGGGAGTGCCTGGCGTGCGTGCGGCGGCGGCGCGGGCGCCGTGCAGCGCATTGTCCAGCGGGCCGGCCAGCCGCTCCCAGGCGCTGCGGTGGCCGGGCTGGGCGGCCAGCCAGGCATCGAACCCGGCGCGGTCGGCGGCGGTCACGGCGCCGGAGTGGAGCACCACCAGCCAGCCGATGGCGGCTTCGGTGGCCTCGTCGAGCGGGGCGCCGCTCACGTGCGACGCGCCGGGGCGGCCACGCCGGCCTCCTGCTGCGCCAGCGCCATGGCGATGCGGCGGAAGCCCTCGGCCATGTGGCGGCGCACGGTGCTGTGCGAGATGCCGAGCTGCCCTGCGATCGCGTGGTAGCCCAGCCCGTGGATCTGGCTGAGCACGAAGGCCTGCCGCGCCTTGAGCGGCAGGCCGTCCAGCGCCTGGGCGATGTAGTCCAGCGTTTCCAGCAGCACGGCCCGGTCCTCGGGCGAGGGCGCGAACTCCTCGGGGTGCAGCGCCAGCGTCTCCAGGTAGGCCTGCTCCAGCGCGCGGCGGCGCCACAGCGTGAACAGCAGGCGCTTGGCGATGGTGGTGAGGAAGGCGCGCGGCTCCTGCACCGCGCCCAGGTGCCGCGAGGCCAGCACGCGCAGGAAGGTCTCGGAGGCCACGTCCTGCGCATCGGCCGTGCAGCGCAGCCGCGCCTGCAGCCGCGCGACCAGCCAGCCGTGGTGGCTGGCAAAGAGCTGCCGGGCGTGCAGCATGGGCGGCGCGGAGGGCGATGGAGCGGTCATGGGAGCGCCATTGTAGAGATTCAAATAGGAATTGTTCTCAACATCGGCATGCGCTGGCGCCGTAGCGGGCGCTGGCATAGGATGCGCGGCATCGCACGCTCCCTTCATGCCGAAGACCGCCCCATGACCACCGAAGCCCTGCTGGCCTACGCCCACATCCTGGCCATCCTCATGACCGCCACCTTCCTGGCCAGCGAGGCCGCGCTGTGCCGCCAGGAATGGATGAGCGCCGCCGTGGTCGAGCGGCTGGCGCGCGTGGACCTGCTCTACGGCATCTCCGCGCTGGCGCTGCTGGCCACGGGCCTGGCGCGCACGTGGTGGGGCATGAAAGGCGCGGGGTGGTACTGGTCGCAGCCGCTGCTGCACGCCAAGGTCACGCTGTTCGTGGTGATCGGGCTCATGTCCATCGGCCCCACGGTGCGCTTCCTGCGCTGGCGCCGCCAGCTGCGCGCCACGGGGGCGCTGCCGCCGGAGCACGAGGTGCGCGCCACGCGCCGGCTGGTGATGATCGAGGCGCACCTGCTCGCCGTGATCCCCCTGCTGGCCGTCTTCCTGGCCCGGGGCGTGGGGACGCGCTGACAAAAAGCCCCGCACTAGCGGGGCTGGTGTGCCGGACGGGCCGCGTGTCAGGCGGCGGGCTGGGCGCTCAGGCATTCCTTCATGAAGGCCTTGCGCTCATCGCCCTTGAGGGTCTTGGCCTTGGGGTCGGCGTTGCAGGCCTTCATCTTGTCCTGCTGCTTGGCTTGCTTGTTGGCCGAGAGGCACTCCTTCATGAAGGCCTTGCGCTCGTCGCCCTTGAGGTTCTTCTCCCCGGCCTCGGCATTGCAGGTCTTCATCTTGTTTTGCTGGGCCGTGGGCGCCTTCTTGGCGGCCGCGTCTCCCTCGGCGGCCTGTACGGCGAACGAGGAGGCGAAGGCGAGGCTGGCGGCGGCCAGCAGGGGAAGCAGTTTCTTCATGGAGTGCTCCTGCAAGAGTGGATGATGAGAGCCCCGAGGGGCTGTCCAGCATAACGCCGGGGCCGCGGTTTTGGATGACGGGCCGCCCCGTAGAATCCCGCCCCATGCTCTCCGTCAAACAGGAATTGCTCGCGGCGCTGGCCGGCGAGCTGGAAAAATTGTCGCCCGGCGCGGGCGCACGTGCCGCTTTCGAGAACCCCAAGGTGGCCGCGCACGGCGACTTCGCGTGCACCGCGGCCATGCAGCTGGCCAAGCCGCTGCAGCAGAACCCCCGTGCCCTCGGCGAGCAGCTCAAGGCCGCGCTGGAAGCCACGCCCGCCTTCGGCCAATGGGTGCAGGCCATCGAGATCGCCGGCCCGGGCTTCCTGAACATTCGGCTCAAGCCCGCCGCCAAGCAGCAGATCGTGCGCGAGGTGCTGGCGCAGGGCGCACGCTTCGGCTTCCAGGGCGACCGAGGCGAGAAGGTGCTGGTCGAATTCGTCTCGGCCAACCCCACAGGCCCGCTGCACGTGGGCCACGGCCGCCAGGCCGCGATCGGCGACGCCATCAGCAACCTCTACGCCACCCAGGGCTGGCGCGTGCACCGCGAGTTCTATTACAACGACGCGGGCGTGCAGATCGACACGCTCACCAAGAGCACGCAGCTGCGCGCCAAGGGCTTCAAGCCCGGCGACGCCTGCTGGCCCACCGATGCGGACAACCCGCTGGCCAAGAACTTCTACAACGGCGACTACATCGCCGACATCGCCCAGGCCTTCCTGAACAAGGAAACGGTGAAGGCCGACGACCGCGAGTTCTCGGCCAACGGCGACGTGGAGGACTACGACAACATCCGCCAGTTCGCCGTGGCCTACCTGCGCAACGAGCAGGACAAGGACCTGCAGGCGTTCAACCTGAAGTTCGACCAGTACTACCTGGAGTCCAGCCTCTACGCCAACGGCCACGTGGACGCCACCGTGCAGCGCCTGGTCGCCAACGGCAAGACCTACCAGCAGGACGGCGCGCTGTGGCTCAAGTCCACCGACTACGGCGACGACAAGGACCGCGTCATGCGCAAGCAGGACGGCACCTATACCTATTTCGTGCCCGACGTGGCCTACCACATCCAGAAGTTCCAGCGCGGCTTCGCCAAGGTGGTCAACATCCAGGAACGGACCACCACGGCACCATCGCGCGCGTGCGCGCCGGGCTGCAGGCGGCCCAAGTTGGCATTCCCCAGGGCTATCCCGACTACGTGCTGCACACCATGGTGCGCGTGGTGCGCAACGGCGAGGAGGTGAAGATCAGCAAGCGCGCGGGCAGCTACGTCACGCTGCGCGACCTGATCGAGTGGACCAGCAAGGACGCGGTGCGCTTCTTCCTGCTCTCGCGCAAGCCCGACACCGAATACACCTTCGACGTCGACCTGGCGGTGGCGCAGAACAACGACAACCCGGTCTACTACGTGCAGTACGCCCACGCGCGCATCTGCTCGGTGCTGCGCGGCTGGCGCGAGTCCTACGACGTGGCCGAACTGCGGGACGTGGACCTGGCCGCGCTCGACGGCCCCCAGGCCCAGGCTCTCATGCTGCTGCTGGCCAAGTACCCCGAGATGCTCACGGCGGCCGCGCAGGGCAACGCGCCGCACGACGTGACCTTCTACCTGCGCGACCTGGCGGCCGCGTACCACAGCTACTACGACGCCGAGCGCATCCTGGTGGATGACGAGCGCGTCAAGCGCGCGCGCCTGGCCCTGGTCGCCGCCACCGCGCAGGTATTGCACAATGGCCTGGCGGTGCTGGGCGTGTCGGCGCCAGCCAGAATGTAAGTGATCACTGATATGAAGAAGCAGCAACGCGGCGGCACCATCGTGGGGTTCATCCTGGGGATGATCGTCGGGCTCGGTGCCGCGCTGGCGGTGGCCGTCTACGTGACCAAGGTGCCCGTGCCGTTCCTCAACAAGAACGCCCCGCGCGCCCCCGAGCAGGACGCGGCCGAGGCCCAGCGCAACAAGAACTGGGACCCGAACGCGCCGCTGTACGGCAAGAACCCGGCGCGGCCCGCCGCCCCGGCCTCCGCGCCCCAGGCGCCCGCCAGTAGCATGGCCGCCGCTCCCGCGCCGGCGCCCGCAGTGACTGCGACGCCCGCGGCACCCACCGCCGCGGCCAGCCGGCCGGCGCAGTCGGCTGATCCGCTGGGTGACCTAGCCCGCGCGAAGGCCGCGGCCGCACCGCCGCCGCCCGCGCCCACCACGGGCGCCGATCCGTTCGACTACTTCATCCAGGCGGGGGCCTTCCGCACCCAGCAGGATGCCGACGCGCAGCGCGCCAAGCTGGCCATGCTCGGCTGGGAGGCGCGCGTGAGCGAGCGCGAACAGAACGGCCGCACGGTCTTTCGCGTGCGCGTGGGGCCTTTCGCCAAACGCGACGACGCCGAATCCCTGAAGGAAAAGCTCGACGGCGCGGGCGTGGATTCCGCCCTCGTGCGGGTGCAGCGCTGAAACTTTTCGTCATGGGCTGGTTCACACAGCCTTCCTTCCATCGGAGTGACCTATCAAATGAAACGCCGCGAGTTCTCCCTGTCCACCGCAACGACGGCCGCCGCCGCTGCCTTGAGCCTGCCGATGGCTGCGCCCGCTTTCGCGCAGGCCCGCCAGTTCAAGGAGGGCAAGGACTACGCCAAGCTCGGCAAGCCCGTGGCATCGGAAGCACCCGTCGGCAAGGTCGAGGTGATCGAGTTCTTCTGGTACAGCTGCGGGCACTGCAACGCCTTCGAGCCCACGCTGGAGGCCTGGATCAAGTCCGCGCCCAAGGAGCTGCACATCCGCCGCGTGCCCGTGGCGTTCAATTCCAGCTTCGTGCCCCAGCAGAAGCTCTACTACACGCTCGAAGGGATGGGCAAGCTGCCCGAACTGCACGCCAAGGTGTTCCGCGCCGTGCACGTGGAGCGGCTGCCTCTGAACAAGGACGACCTGATCTTCGACTGGATCGGCAAGCAAGGCGTGGACGTGGCGAAGTTCAAGGAGGTCTACAACTCCTTCACCGTCTCCAACCAGGTGCGCAAGGCCTCGCAGTTGCAGGACGCCTACCAGGTCGAGGGCGTGCCCTCCATGGGCGTGGCGGGCCGCTACTACACCGACGGCACCATGGCCGGCAACATGCAGAGCGTGCTGCAGGTGGTGGAATACTTGGCGTCGCAGGCGCGCAAGGGTTGACTGCCCGTTTCCGCTACACGAGCGCGCCCCCGGGGCGCGCTTTGTCTTTTTAGAAGCTGGGGCGCATGCGTCAGTACAATGGACCGCAAGATTCGTGCCCTATGAGAAAACGACTGCTCCCGCTCCTCCTGCTCTGCGCGCTGGCCTGTGCCTCGTGGGGCGCCCGTGCCGAGAAGGCCGACCGCAACAAGCCCATGAACATCGAGGCCGACGCGCTGCGCCACGATGAGCTCAAGCAGACCAGCGTGTTCTCCGGCCGCGTGGTCATGACCAAGGGCACCATCGTGCTGCGCGGCGCGCAGCTCGAAGTGCGCCAGGACGCCGACGGCTTCCAGTACGGCGTGGTGACGGCGGAGCAGGGCAAGCGCGCCTTCTTCCGCCAGAAGCGCGACACCGCGCCCGGCGCGCCCGACGAATTCGTCGAGGGCGAGGGCGAGCTCATCGAATACGACGGCCGCGCCGACAAGGTGCGGCTCATCCGCCGCGCCGAGCTGCGCCGCTACCGCGAGGCCACGCTGACCGACGAGCTGGCCGGCGCGCTCATCGTCTACAACAACCTCACGGACGTCTTCACCGTGGACGGCCAGAAGACCGCGCCGGCCGGCACCAGCGCGGGCACGCCCGGCGGGCGCATCCGCGCCGTGCTCTCGCCCAAGGAACCCGCCTCCGGCGCGCAGCCCGCGCCGGCACCCGCCGACGCGCCCGCGCTGCGTTCCAGCCCCGAACTGGGCGGCGGCGCGAAGTGATGGCCGCGCACGAGGCACAGGCGCCCGCGGCGCACGCCACGGATGCCGGAAACGGCAGCCGCCTGGAAGCCTGGCACCTGCAGAAGTCCTACGGCAGCCGCAAGGTGGTCAAGGACGTGTCGGTGGCGGTGCAAAAGGGCGAGGTGGTGGGCCTGCTCGGCCCCAACGGCGCGGGCAAGACCACGTCGTTCTACATGATCGTGGGCCTGGTGCGCAGCGACGGCGGCAGCATCCGCATCGACGGCCAGGACGTCACCCACATGCCCATCCACCGGCGCTCGCGCCTGGGGCTGTCCTACCTGCCGCAGGAGGCCTCGATCTTCCGCAAGCTCAACGTCGAAGAGAACGTGCGGGCCGTGCTGGAGCTGCAGAAGGACGAGGCCGGCCGCTCCCTGGCGCGCGCCGAGATCGAGCGCCGCCTCACCGCGCTGCTCGAAGAACTGCGCGTGCAGCACCTGCGCGAATCGCCCGCGCTGGCGCTGTCGGGCGGCGAGCGCAGGCGCGTGGAAATCGCCCGGGCGCTGGCCACGCAGCCGCGCTTCATCCTGCTGGACGAGCCCTTCGCGGGCATCGACCCCATCGCCGTGATCGAGATCCAGCGCATCATCGGCTTCCTCAAGGAGCGCGGCATCGGCGTGCTCATCACCGACCACAACGTGCGCGAGACCCTGGGCATCTGCGACCACGCCTTCATCATCAGCGACGGCCAGGTGCTCGCGCAGGGCACGCCGTCCGAAATTGTCGATAACGCTGAAGTGCGCCGCGTCTATCTCGGCGAACACTTCAGGATGTGATGAAACCCAGCCTGTCGCTGCGTGTCTCGCAGCATCTGGCGCTCACGCCGCAGTTGCAGCAGTCGATCCGGCTGCTGCAGCTCTCCACGCTGGAGCTGGCGCAGGAAGTCGAGCAGATGCTCGGCGACAACCCCTTCCTGGAGGTGGCGCAGGATGAGGCGCCGCGCGAGGAGTTCGGCATCGCCCAGGCCGATGCGCCCGCCAGTGCCGACGAAGATGCTTCTTATTCAGGAGCTGCCAGCGCTGAGCCAGCAAGCGCTGAAGCCCCAAATGAACCTGAACCCTCCCCGGACTGGGAGGGCGACGGCACCGTCGAGATGGCCCCCGACGACGGCGAGTGGGGCGGCGATGCCCCCGCGCGCACCGGATCTTCCAGCGGCGATGGCGACGAGGTGGACGCCACGGAGCTCGCCCGCAGCCACGAATCGCTCACCGACCATCTGCACCGCCAGGCGCTCTCGCTGCGTCTGTCGGAGGTGGACTGCGCCGCGCTGCGCTTCCTCATCGAATCGCTGAACGACGACGGTTACCTCGACGAGCCGCTCGAATCCCTCGCGCAGAGCCTGGCCGGCACCGAAGACCCCGAGCAGGTGGACGAGCTGGTGCACCGCTTCACCGTCGCCCTGGGCCTGCTGCAAAGCCTGGAGCCCGCCGGCGTAGGCGCGCGCAACCTGGCCGAATGCCTGGCGCTGCAGCTGCGTGCGATGGACCAGGACGAGGAGGGCGACCCGGCCGTGATCCAGGCCGCGCTCGCCATCTGCCGCCAGCCGCTGGAGTTGCTGGCCAAGCGCGACGTGCGCCGCCTGGCCCAGGCCGCCGGCAGCAGCGAAGACGTGACGCGCGCCGCCATGGCGCTCATCGCGCGGCTGGAGCCGCGCCCCGGCCGGCGCTTCGCCGACGTGGACCGCAACATCATCGTGCCCGACGTCATCGTGCGCAAAACCGGGCGCGGCGCGCAGCAGCGCTTCAGCGTGCAGCTCAACCCCGACGTGATGCCCCGCCTGCGCGTGCACGACATCTACGCCGGAGCGCTGCGTGGCGGGCGCGGCAGCGAAGGCCACCAGGCGCTGCAGCAGCGCCTGCAGGAGGCGCGCTGGTTCATCAAGAACATCCAGCAGCGCTTCGACACCATCCTGCGCGTCTCCACCGCCATCGTCGAGCGGCAGAAGAACTTCTTCGTCCACGGCGAGCTGGCCATGCGCCCGCTGGTGCTGCGCGACATCGCCGACGAGCTGGGCCTGCACGAGTCCACCATCAGCCGGGTGACCACCGCCAAGTACATGGCCACGCCGCAGGGCACGTTCGAGCTGAAGTATTTCTTCGGCTCCGGCCTGGGCACCGAGACCGGCGGCAACGCCTCCAGCACGGCCGTGCGCGCGCTCATCAAGCAGTTCGTGGCCGCCGAGAACCCGCACAAGCCCCTGTCGGACAGCCAGATCGCCGACATGCTCAAGGAACAGGGTATCGAGTGCGCACGCCGCACCGTGGCCAAGTACCGCGAGGCGCTCAAGATCGCGCCCGCCAACCTGCGCAAGGCGCTCTAGAAAACACCCCTCTCCATGGCCCGCGTCGTCTTCGACCTTCCCGCCCATTTCGGCTTCGCCACCGAGCTGCAGGTCTACATCAGCCACGTCAACCAGGGCGGGCACCTGGACAACGCGCAGCTGCTCAGCCTCGTTTCCGAGGCGCGCGTGCGCTTTTTCCGCTCCCTGGGCTACCCGGAGGCCGATGTGGCGGGCCTTGCCACCGTGGTGGGCGACATGGTCGCCCAATACAAGTCCGAGGCCTTCCACGGCGAGACGCTGCGCGTGGAGATGGCGCCGCAAGACTTCAACCGCTACGGCTTCGACCTCGTCTTCCGCATGACGGAGAAGACCCAGTGCCGCGAGATCGCGCGCGGCAAGACCGGCATCGTGTTCATCGACCGCGCGGCCCGCAAGCCCGCGCCCATCCCTGAATCGGTGCGGCAGTTGCTGCTTCAGCGCGTCGCGTCGGCATCCTGAACATGCGGGCGGCGGCAGACCGCAAATTACCCAATTTCAGGGATGTTGCGAAAAGTCACATTCCGTTAACATTGTTTGGCCGCGTGGGCTTGGTTTGAGTGTTTTTGGGCTTTAGCCCTTGCCTGGCAAGCGCAGGCAGCTATCAAACCCATAGTTCAAACGCCATGCACTCACCTATCTGGGGCTCCTGGGGCCGCGCACTGCTGTGCGCCGCTGTCCTGACACTGCCGCTTGCCCACGCCCGCGAGCTTGCGCCCATCGACGCCCTGGGAGAGGCCCCCCGCAGTGCAGCGCAAGGCCGCCCAGGCCTTGCCCGTCCAGGTGCAGAGCCTCTCGCGCGAGGAACGGCTGGGCGTGCCCACCTTCGTGCAATTGAGGCCTTCCCTGGCCAAGTCGCGCCCCGCGAACGCCGATCCCGCCAGCGCCGCGCGCGGCGAATTGAAAGCCCTGGCCGGCCTGTACGGCATCACCGAGCAAGAGGCCGACGCCGCCGTGCTGCACCACGTGCAAGCCCTGCCCGGTGGCGCGCGCCTGGTGCGCCTGACCAGCCGGCGCGATGGCATCGAGGTTTTCCGCGAGCAGGCCACCGTGCTGCTGGACGCCGAGGGGCAGGTCACGGCCATCGGTGGCTACCTGGGCAGCACCGCCCTGGCGCCCCAGCCCAAGGCGGCGCTCGCGCAGCCCCTCACCGCCCCCGGCGCCCTGGCCCGCGCCTTGCAGGACTGGGGCTTTGCCGCCGTGGAGCACCTGCTCCAGCCCAGCGGCGCACCCCAGGGGGCCTACCAGTGGTGGGTGCTGCCCGGCGGGACCAGTGGCGAGGACGGTGCCACGCTCCTGTCCGCCCGCACCAAACCCGTGTGGTTCCGCCTCCCCCAGGGGCTGGTGGCCGCCACCTACGTGGAAGTGCGCGTGCTGCAGGAGGGGCAGGAACATGCCTACGCCTACGTGGTGGCCAGCAGCGACGCCCGCCTGCTGCTGCGCCACGACCAGACGGCGCACGCCGACTTCAGCTACCGCGTGCCCGCCGACGCGACGCCGCCCTACACGCCCTGGCCCGGCCCCCAGGGCCGCAACGGAACGCCCCACCCCGCCGGCACGCCCAACGGCTACGCCGCCCCCATGGCGTCGCCCAACCTGTTGACGCTGCAAAACGCGCCGTTCTCCCGCAACGATCCCTGGCTACCTAGCGGTGCCACGCAAACCCAGGGCAACAACGTGCATGCCTATGCCGACCTGGCCGCGCCCGATGGCTTCAACGTAGGCGGCGACCGCATCGCCAGCATTTCCGCGCCCGGCGTTTTCGACTACGTCTACGACCCGGACCAGGGGCCGCAGGCGAACCCGGGCCAGATCGACGCCTCGGTGGTCAACCTGTTCTACGCCACCAACTGGCTGCACGACTGGTTCTACGACGCGGGCTTCGACGAAGCCGCGGGCAACGCCCAGGCCGACAACTTCGGCCGGGGCGGGCAGGACGGCGATGCCATGCGCGCCGAGGCGCTGGACTACAGCGGCACCAACAACGCCAACATGTCCACCCCGGCGGACGGCGCGCCGCCGCGCATGCAGATGTACCGCTTCCTCAACCGGGGGGGCGTGCAGGCCAGTGCCGCCGGCGTGACTTTCACCCAGCCTCCCGCCGGTGCGCAATTCGGGCCGCTCGCGTTCGACCTCACGGCCGATGTGGCCGTGGCAGCCCCGGCCGACGGCTGCACGCCCTTGACCAACGCCTCCAGCCTCACCAACAAGATCGCCCTCATAGACCGTGGCAACTGCGAGTTCTCCGTCAAGGTGCTGAACGCGCAGCAGGCGGGTGCGGCGGGCGTCGTCATCGTGAACAACCTGGCGAGCGCGCCGACGGCGATGGGCCCTGGCGCGTCCGGCGCCAGCGTGGCCATTGCGGCCATCATGGTCGCGCAGGCTGACCGCGCCGCGCTGGCCGTCGGCGGCGTCACGTTGCGCATGCAGGGCAGTGGCGCCGAGCGCAGCAGCGCGCTGGACAACACCGTCATCGCCCACGAGTGGGGCCACTTCATCAGCAACCGCCTGATCGGCGACGCCAGCGGCCTGACCACCAACCACGCCAGAGGCCTGGGCGAAGGCTGGGGCGACTTCCACGCGCTGCTGATGATGGCCGCACCGCAGGACATCAACATACCCAGTAACGCCAACTGGTCGGGCACCTACGCCATGGCAGGGCATGCCATGACCAACGGCGCCGGAACGGACGCCGCCGACGTAGCCTATTACGGCATGCGCCGCTACCCCTATTCGGCCGACATGACGAAGAACCCGCTCACGCTGCGCCACATCACCGATGGCCAGGCGCTGCCCGGCGGTGCGCCGCGCAACCCCAGCGCGGGCGGCCTCAACGCCGAGGTGCACAACATGGGCGAGGTCTGGGCCAGCATGCTGTGGGAGTGCTACGTGAGCCTGCTCCGTGCGCATCCCTTCCAGGAAGCGCAAGACCGCATGAAGCAGTACCTGGTGGCAGGCTACAAGCTCACCCCCGTCAACCCCACGCTGACCGAGGCGCGCGACGCACTGCTGGCCGCCGCACTGGCCATGGATCCGGCTGACCATGCCCGCTTCTCCGCCGCCTTTGCCAAGCGTGGCGCGGGGTCGCTGGCGCAGGTGCCTGACCGCTACTCCACCACCAACGCGGGCGTGTTGGAGAACTACGGAACCGTAGGCGTGCTCGAAATCACCGACCTGCAACTGTCGCTGGCCGCGTCGGGTGCGGTGATGTGCGATGCCGATACCGTGCTCGACAGCGGCGAAACCGGTGTGGTGCAAATCACGCTGCGCAACCGGGGCTTTGAATTCACCAACCCTGGCACGGTGACGCTATCGGCCGACGACCCTGCCTTGTCGTTCCCCGATGGCCCCGTGGCCGTACCCGGCGTGACTTCGGGCGCGTCCGTCACCGTGACCGCGCGCGTGCTGCTCTCCGGCATGACGGCACCCGGCGCGGCGCGCATCACCGCCCAACTGGCCTACGGCAGCCAACCCACCACGCCCGACGACCGCACGCTGGACGTGCCCCTGCACCGCGACGAATGGGCCCACCGCGCCGCCACCGATGACGCCGAGGCCGTGGCCAGCGCCATGGAGTTCGGCAGCACGGACCCGGCCTTCGCCAGCGCCTGGGGCGCCAAGGGCAGCATCGGCAGCCGCTTCTATGCGGGCGCCACACCCGCCGCCACTGGCTCGCACTGGATGCGCACGCCGCCGCTGCAGGCGGGGGCGGGCAACCTCGTGGTGTCGTTCAAGCACCGCTACCGCTTCGAGAAGGACGGCACCACGAACTACGACGGCGGCCAACTGATGATCTCGACCGATAACGGCGCCACCTGGACCAACGCGCCCAGCGCGGCCGCTGGCTATACCGGCGCCATCAACGGCGCCAGTGGCAACCCGGCCGAGGGCCAGCAGGCCTACGTGGGCCAAAGCCCAGGCTGGCCCGCCTTGGCCACCGCCACCGTCAACCTGGGCACCGCCTACGCCGGGCAAACCGTGCGCCTGGCCTGGGTGGTGCACACCGACCCGGCCGCCACCACCGAAGGCTGGGAGGTGGACGACATCGCCATCACCGGCATCACCAACTACCCCTTTGCGCGCGTGGTGCCCGATGCGCAAGCCTGTGCGCCGGGCCTGGCCGCGACCGACGGCACGCCGCAGTCGGCCACCGTGGGCACGGTCTTCCCCTGGCCGCTCAAGATGACCTTGCGCGGCGCCAATGGCGTGGTGCAGGCGGGGCAGACGGTGACCTTCGCCGTGCCGCCATCGGGCGCATCGGCGGCGCTGTCCGCCACGTCCGTGGTGACCGACGCCAGCGGCGAAGCCTTCGTCACCGCCACCGCCAATGGCACCGCAGGCTCCTACACCGTCACGGCCACGTCGGGCGCCTACACCGCCAGCTTCGCGCTGGCCAACACCGCCGCGCCGGGGGTGGGGAGCTTCATCGCCGTCAGCGGCACGCCGCAATCGGCCACCGTGGGCACGGTCTTCGCACAGGCGCTGCGCGTGCGCCTGCGGGACGAGCACAACGCACCCCTGGTGGGCGCCGCCATCGGCTTCGCGGCACCGCTCTCGGGCGCATCGGCCACGCTGTCCGCCGCCTCCGCGGTGACGGACGGCAACGGCGAAGCCGCCATCACCGCTACCGCCAACGCCACGGCGGGCAGCTACCAGGTCGTCGCCAGCCACGCGGGGGCACGGTGCCCTTTGTGCTGACCAATGACGCCCTGCCGCCGCTGCTCATCAGTGGCCCCGTGCCGGGCGGCACGGCGACGGTCAGCGTGCAGTCCGCCGCCGTGCCGCTCACGGCCTCGGCGCAGTTTGCGCAAACGATGTTCGCCAACGACCCGGCGAGCGCGAGCCTGCCGTCCATGCCGGGCTACACCTTCCCCTTCGGCATCGTGGGCTTCAGGCTGGAGAACGTGGGCCTGGGGAACGCCGTCACCCTGCGCATCCAGTACCCCGGCAACGTGCCCGCCAGCGCCGAGTACTGGAAGCACGGCCCGCAGGGCTGGCACCAGATCCCGATGGCGCGGATCAACGCCACCACCATCGAGATCACGCTGACCGACGGCGGCGTGGGCGACACCGACGCTGCGCAGGACGGCACCATCACCGACCCCGGCGGCTTGGCCGTGCTGGCCGCGCCGGGCGGAGCGGCGGCCATCCCGGCGCTGTCGCCCTTCGCGCTGGCGCTGCTGGCGGCGGGGCTAGGGCTGCTGGGCTGGCGCCGCCGCAGTTAGAGGAAAAATAGGCTCCAGCGCTTGCCCATCAAGCGCTGGGAGCTATCAATGAAGGAGTCTTTGCGCCGCGGCGCCCTGCGGCAGCTTGAAGCCCGCGACCACCTCGGCCAGGTCGTGGGCCTGCTGCTGCAGCGATTGCGCGGCGGCGGTGGCTTGCTCCACCAGCGCGGCGTTCTGCTGGGTGCCCTGGTCCATCTGGGCGACGGCGCCGCCGATCTCGGTGATGCCGTTGCTCTGCTCGCGGCTGGCGTTGCTGATCTCGGCCACGATGGCCGTGACGCGGCGGATGCTCTCCACCACCTCCTGCATGGTGGTGCCCGCGTCCTGCACCAGGCGGCTGCCCGCGCCGACCTGCTGCACCGAGTCGTCGATCAGCGCCTTGATCTCCTTGGCCGCCGTGGCGCTGCGCTGCGCCAGGGTGCGCACCTCGCCGGCCACCACGGCGAAGCCCCGGCCCTGTTCGCCCGCGCGCGCGGCTTCCACGGCCGCGTTCAGGGCCAGGATGTTGGTCTGGAACGCAATGCCGTCGATCACCTGGATGATGTCCACGATCTTGCGCGAGGCCGCGTCGATGCCGCCCATGGTCTGCACCACCTGCTGCACGACGCCCCCGCCGTGGCCGGCCACCTGCGAGGCGCTGGCGGCGAGCTGGTTGGCCTGCGCGGCGTTCTCGGCGTTCTGCTGCACGGTGGCGGTGAGCTGCTCCATGGCGGCGGCGGTCTGCTCCAGCGAGCTGGCCTGCTGCTCGGTGCGGGCCGACAGGTCCTGGTTGCCGCTGGCGATCTCGCTGGAGGCCAGGCGCACGGATTCGGACGATTCGCGGATGCGCAGCAGCACGGCGGCGATCTTGTCGGCGAAGCGGTTGAAGGCGCTGGCGATCTGCGTGAGCTCGTCGCGGCCCGTGGCGTCCATGCGGCGCGTCAGGTCGCCCTCGCCGGAGGCGATGTCCTCCAGCGCATCGCGCACCACCACCAGGCGGCGCAGCTGGCGGCTGACGAACACCGTCACCAGCGCCCCTGCGGCCAGCACGCACAGCGCGGCGATGGCGGCGGCCGTGCGCATCAGCACGCTCAGGGCGGCGGTGGCCTCGGCCTTGTCGGCCGCGACGGTCAGGACCCACGGCGTACCTTCGACCTTGGCGGCATAGACCATCTGCACGGCGCCGTCGATCTCCACCTCGGCATGGCCGCCTTGCGCGGCCAGGCGGGCGACCAGCGCGGCGTCGAAGCCGGGTGCCAGGTCGGTCACGGGCTTGAGCGCCAGCTCAGGCCGCGCGTGCGCGAGGATGGTGGCGTTCGTGCCGTCGAGCAGCACGGCGAAGCTCTTGTCCGTGGGGTGGATGCTGTTGACCTTCTGGATCACCGACTCCAGCAGCATGTCGGCCCCGACCACGGCGGCGACCTGCCCGCCCTGGAGCACCGGCTCGACGAAGCTCACCGTGAGCTTGCCCGTGGCCGAGTCGGGATAGACCGGCGTGATGGCCGGCCCGCCCGCCGCCACGGCCTGCTTGTACCAGGCGCGCGTCGTGCCGTCGTAGCCCGGCGGGCGCGGCGTGGTGAAGACGTTGCGTTTGTCGGCCAGCACGAAGAAGGCCTCGTCCAGACCGGCCTGCTGGGCTGCCTGCAGGAAGGGCAGGGGCTCGGCCTGCGGCACCGCCAGCTTGAGGGAGCTGGTCAGGCGCTGCTTGTCGCGGGCCCATTGCGCCAGCTCCTGCGCATACAGGCGCGTGAAGCGGCCCATGCGGTCGTCCAGCGTCGAGAGGGTGTCGCTGCGCACGGCCAGGAAAGTCACGGCCGACAGGGCGACGAGGGAGAGCGTGGCAATGGCGATGCAGGCGCCGATCAGCCGTGCGCGCAGGGTGTGGAACATGGGAGGAGCTTTGGGAAATGGAGCATGGATTGTGATCCAGAGGCCCGGCCCGCTTATCCTTGGCGCATCTTATGAATTCCCTGCAACTGTTTTTGCCCTGCGCCGCCGGCGTCGAGGGCTTCCTGGCCGACGAGGTGCACGCCCTCACGGGCCTGACCGGGCACGACCTGCTGGTCGGGCGCGGCGGCGTGCTGCTCCAGGCCTCGTGGCGCGATGCGCTGCGGCTCAACCTGCACAGCCGCCTCGCGCAGCGCGTGCTGGTGCAGCTCGCCCAGCGGCCCTACCGGGGCGAGAACGACCTCTACGCCCTCGCGGGCGACGTGGCCTGGGAGATCTGGTTCACCGCACGCCAGAGCTTCAAGGTGGAGGTGACGGCCCAGCACAGCCCGCTCAAGAGCCTGAACTTCGCCGCGCTGCGCGTGAAGGACGCCGTGGCCGACCGCTTCCGCGCCAAGGGCGGCAGCCGCCCCGACGTGGACACGCAGCGGCCCGACGTGCGCATCCACCTGCACCTGACCAGCGACCAGGCCACGCTCTACATCGACACCAGCGGCGAGCCCCTGTTCAAGCGCGGCTGGCGCGAGGACAAGGGCGACGCCCCGCTCAAGGAAACCCTGGCCGCCGCCATGATCGCCGCCACCGGCTGGCAGGCCGACGCGCCGCTCTACGACCCCTGCTGCGGCAGCGGCACCATCGCCATCGAGGCCGCGCAGATCGCCTGCCGTATCCCGCCGGGCGGCAAGCGCCGTTTCGCCTTCGAGCGGCTGTTGCCCTACCAGGCGCACATCTGGTCTGCTATCAAAGAAGAAGCTGCTGGCGCAATCCAGGCAAGCGCTACGCCCATTTTCGGCAGTGACGTGTCGCACCGCATGGTGGACTTCGCCCAGCGCAACGCCGAGCGCGCGGGGGTGGCCCACGCCGTGCAGCTGCGCGGCGGCGACGCGCTGCAGCGCATGCCGCCTTGCGAGCAGCCGGGCGTGATGCTGCTCAACCCGCCCTATGGCGAGCGCATCGCCGCCGCCGGCACGGCCGGGCGCAGCGCACGCGAGCGCATGGGCGTGGTGGAGCGTGCGGGCCGCGAAACCGCGCAGACCGAGGACGGCGTGGACTTCTTCGCCCAGCTCGCCACGCACTGGAAGAAGCACTATGCGGGCTGGCAGGCCTGGATGCTCACGCCCGACCTCAAGCTGCCCGGCAAGATGCGCCTGAAGGAATCGCGCCGCGTGCCGATGTGGAACGGTCCCATCGAGTGCCGCCTGTTCCGCTTCGACATGGTCAAGGGCGCGGTGCGCCAGCGCCCGGAAGGCGAAGCGTGACGCGCCCCGTGCTGCGCTGGAATGCGCAGGAGGCGGGCGACGCCCCGCGCACCGTGGTGCTCGACACCAACATCGTGCTCGACCTGTTCATCTTCGCCGACCCGCGGGTGGCCTCCATCCGCACGCTGCTCGCCGGGGGGCGGCTGCGCTGGATCGCCACGCAGGTCATGCGCGACGAGCTGGAGCGCGTGCTCGACTACACCCACCTGCAGCCGCGCATGCAGTTCTATGGCGTGACCGCGCAGGACGTGCTGGCCGCGTTCGACGCGGGCGCGCAGCGCGCGGACGTGGCCCCGCGCGCGCCCTGGGCCTGCAAGGACACCGATGACCAGAAGTTCATCGACCTGGCCGTGGCGCACCGCGCCATCCTCGTGTCCAAGGACAAGGCGGTGCTTTGCATGCGAAAACGGCTGCTCACGCAGGATACGCAAGCGGTGACAGCTATCGTTTTGGAAGCGGTTGCACTCACTCCGCAGGCGGTGTGACCACCGTGGTGGCGCCCGCCGCCGCGTACACCGCGCGCTGCGGCGCGGTGTTGACGGCGAGCTGGAACACGTCCGGCCGCGCGTAGTGGCCCACGGGGTCGAAGTCGAACTGGCCCTGCGCGATCTCGTCCAGGTCCAGCTCGGCGGTGAGCAGCGTGTCCTCGTCGTAGACCGGCCCGGCCAGCACCTTGCCCAGCGGACTCACGATGCAGCTGCCGCCGCGCATCAGCACCGTGTCGGGCGCCTCGGGCAGGCGGTTGTGCATCGCGTCCATGGGGAACTGCGCGCGGCGCAGGTGCTGGCAGGCCGACAGCACGAAGCAGCGCCCCCTCCATGGCGATGTGCTGCATGCTGCTGATCCAGGTGGCGCGGTCGTCGGCCGTGGGCGCGCAGTAGAGCGCCACGCGCTGCTGGTACATGGCCATGCGCATCGCGGGCATGTAGTTCTCCCAGCAGATCACCGCGCCCAGCTTGCCCCAGGGCGTGTCCACCGCCTGCAGCGTAGAGCCGTCGCCGTAGCCCCACATGATGCGCTCCAGCGCCGTGGGCATGAGCTTGCGGTGGTGGCCCAGCACCTGGCCTTGAGGCCCCAGGTAGACGGCGGTGCAGTACAGCGTGCCGCCGTCGCGCTCGATGATGCCCACGCACACATACAGCTGGTGCGCGGCCGCGGCCTGGGCGAGCTGCACGATCTCGGGGCCGTCCAGCGTGACGGCCGCGCTCCAGTATTTCTGGAACTCGCGCCGGCCCTCGGGCGTGCGCGCGCCCACGAAGATGTGGAAGTCCGCGCCCTTGGGGTAGCCGCCGATGAAGGCCTCGGGGAACACGATCACCTGCGCGCCGCGCCGGGCGGCCTCGGCCATCAGGCCCTCGGCGCGCGCCAGCGTGGCGGGGGTGTCGAACAGGACGGTGGCGGTCTGTGCCACGGCGGCGGTGAGCTTCATGCGCTTGTCTCCTTGTGTATCGGGAACGGCCATTGTGCCGGGGAGGGCAGCCGGTTGGCGCTACAGTGCCGGCCTGCCTTTTTCCGAATCCAGGCCATGTCCAACCTCATCGTCCACGGCGGCACGCCGCTGCGCGGCCGCATCACGCCGTCGGCCAACAAGAACGCGGTGCTGCCCATCCTCTGCGCCACGCTGCTCACGCGCGCGCCGCTGCGCCTCGTCGGCGTGCCCGACATCACCGATGTGCGCAAGATCCTCGACATCTTCCGCACCCTGGGCAGCCAGGTCCGCATGGACCACGCCAGCGGCGTGCTGGAGCTGCACCACCGGGACACGCACTTCGACGCCGCCACGCACCGCCTGCCCGAGGAGATGCGCTCGTCCATCATGCTGGTGCCGCCGCTGCTGGCGCGCTTCGGCGTGGCGCGGCTGGAGGACAACGTGAAGGGCTGCACGCTGGGCGTGCGCGAGATCGACCCGCACGTGGAGGTGCTGCGCCACTTCGGCGCGCAGGTGGAGCGCACGCAGGGCTCGCTGCTCGTGCGGCGCGGTGCGTCGCTCACGCCCGTGCACCACTGGCTGGACTACGCCTCGGTCACCACCACCGAGAACTTCGTGCTCTGCGCCGTGGCCGCGCCGGGCGCGTCCACGCTCACCAACGCGGCGTCGGAGCCGCACGTGCAGGAGTTCTGCCGCTTCATGCAGATGCTGGGCGCGCGCATCGAGGGCGTGGGCACCTCGCGGCTCACGGTGCACGGCGGGGCGGCGCTGGGCGGCGGCGAATTCCGCTTCGACGAGGACTTCCACGAGATCACCACCTTCCTCGCGCTGGGCGCCATCACCGGCGGCGACGTGCAGGTCAGGAACAGCGCGCCGGAGAACTTCCCGCTGATCGACCGCACCTTCGCCAAGTTCGGCGTGCGCGTGGAGCACGCGGACGGCTGGTCGCGCGCGCACGTGGACGGCCCGCTGGCCGTGCAGACGCCCTTCACCGCCAACGTGCTCACCAAGGTGGAGGCCGCCCCCTGGCCCTATTTCCCCGTGGACCTGCTGCCCATCTTCATCGCCCTGGGCGTGCGCGCGCAGGGCAACGCCATGTTCTGGAACAAGGTGTACGACGGCGCGCTGGGCTGGACGGGCGAGCTGTCGAAGTTCGGCGCGCACGTCTACCAGTCCGACCCGCACCGCATCGTCACCTTCGGCGGGGGGCAGCTCACGCCGGCCGTGGTGGAGAGCCCCTACATCATCCGCGTGGCCATCGCCCTGTTCATGGTGGCGGCCAGCATCGAGGGGCGCTCGGAGATCCGCAACGCCGTGCCCATCCGCCGCGCCCACCCGCACTTCGTGGAAAACCTGCGCAGCCTGGGCGCGCGCGTGGAGTGGACCAGCGACGAGTGAGGTTATTGCTGCGGTGCAGCAACGGTGCGCATTGTGGTTTATACTTATACCAAGGGTTAACCCTTAGATGTTAACCCTGTGTCATGCGGCGCTTGAGATGCGTGCCGCAGCACCGGATGAGCATCTCTGACAGGAGTCCACCATGCGCGAAGCCATCCTTTCCCTCATCGAGTTCATCCAGGAAGCCCGTGCGGCCCATCTGGAGATCGCAAGCCAGTAAACGGCTTTCTCCCAGTGGCAACGCCCCTTGGCCTTTCGTGCCACGGGGCGTTTTGCTTTTCAGGCCAAAAATGACTCTGAGGCCCACCAATAAAGCGCAAGCAGCTATCGATTCAGAAGTGATCGGCGCTTGCCAGCAGGTCGTAGGCCGCGCGCAGACGCTGCGCGTCGCGTCCCCAGCTGCGGTCCTGCGGCAGGCGGCGCAGCCAGCCCAGGCGGGCCACCGTCTGGCGCAGCGTGGCGTGGAACGCCTCGCCGTAGACCGGCCGGGCCAGCCAGGCGTCCCACACCGTGCGCGCCTCGGGCAGCGCCTGGGCGTGGGCCAGGTAGATCGCCGTGGAGTGCAGGTAGCACAGCACGTCGCGCACCTGGCACACGTCCAGCGGCAGGGCCGCGGCGGGATCGTCCTCGAAATCCACGCAGGCCAGCGCGCCGTCGGCGCAGATCACCATGTTGCGCGCGAAGGCCTGGCTCAGGCACAGGCCCTGGCCATGCACCTCCTGCAGCAGCTCCAGCCCCTGCGTCCACAGCGGCAGCACGGCGGGCGCGCCTTGCGCCACGGCGGCGCGGATCGCGTTGGCCAGCGACGGCGCCTCCTGCCCCGGCACGCCCAGGTGGCTCATCAGGAAGCCCCCGGGCTCGGCCGCCAGCACGGCGGGCACGCGCACGCCCTGGGCGGCCAGCGCGCGCAGGCGGCGCACCTCGGTGGCGATGGCCGCCTGCCCGCCGGGGTTGGGCACCGGGCGCAGCACGGGCAGGCGCAGCAGCGCGGCGGCCACGCTGAGCACGCGGTAGCGCCATGCGCTGTTGCCCGGGCCTGCGCGCTTGAGCCACACCTGGTCGCCGCCCAGCAGGTAGTGGTCGATGGGCTTGGGCTGCAGCGGCAACTGCCGCGCGAGGAACGCGGCCGGGCCGGCAGGGGTTTCGTGGGGCAGGGAGGCGGGCACTACACTCATTGATTGATCTTAGAACACGCATTGCCATGACCGAACCCACCCCCGCCCTGGGCCCCGATGAGCTCGACGAACTCGACACCCTGCTGGACGACCTGCGCTCGCGCGAGGAGGACGTGCCCCAGTGGGAGTTCTGCGACGGCTTCCTGACGGCCCTGGTCTGCACCCGCCGGCCGATTGCCGCGGCCGAATGGCTGCCCATGCTGCTGGGCGACGGCCTGGCACTCGAAGAAGGGGCCGAGGGCCACGCGCTGCCCCTGATCGCGCCGTTCAAGGACGCGGCCCAGCAGCAGCGCTTCCTCGCGCTGTGCGAGCTGCGCCTGGCCGAGGCGGCGGCGCAGCTGGACGAGCAGGCCGAATCGCTGGACGCCGACAACGCCTTCCAGCCCGAGGTGATGGACATGCGTGGCGCCATCGCCAGCCTGCCCGAGGAAGAGCGCCGCGAGATGGAGGGCCAGGACATCCCCTCGTTTGGCCAGGTGTGGGCGCTGGGCTTCATGTTCGCCGTGGAGAACTGGCCCGACGACTGGGCCGCCCCGCGCGACAAGGAGGCCGCCCAGTGGCTGGACGGCGCGCTGGAGTCCATCGTCGCCCTGACCGAGGACGACACCGGCAAGCCCGAGGTCTGCATGTACGACGAGAACGGCCCGCCCAGCACCAGCCAGGACCGGCTGGAGGTGTTCGGCGAGGCGATCTGGGGCGTCTACGACCTGCGCCAGCTCTGGAAGAGCCTGGGCCCGCGCCAGGAAACCATCGTCAAGGGCGCCCAGCCCGGCCGCAACGACCCGTGCCCGTGCGGCAGCGGCAAGAAATACAAGAAGTGCCACGGCGCCTGACGGGGTCGGTTCAGCACCGAATCGGCCTCCAGCGCTTACTGGATAAGCGCAGCCAGCTCTTTTTTCGGTAGCGGAGGCTGCCCTTCCCACTGCGCCAGCACCTCGGTGCCGTGCGTATAGCCCTGCTGCACGATCTGCTCGAAGCGGTTCCATTCGAGCATGCCCACGCGGTCCAGCGGCGGGTTGAAGTACAGGTCCGTGAGCTGGCGCGACTGGCGCTGGCGCGACATGCTGTAGAGGATGGTCACCTGCATCAGGTAGCTGGCCAGCGAGGGCAGCTTGTAGCGCCGCCGCCCGCGCGGGCGCAGGCGGTCGCGCAGCAGCGCCCAGTGCGTGGGCACCTCCTCCAGATCGATGCGCCGGGGCTTGCGGAAGTTCAGGTCCACGCCGATCACCGTGCCCACGCCGCGCATGCCGCGCATCACGTCCACGGGAAAGTTGTTGAACGTGCCGCCGTCGCACAGCAGGTCGCCCTCGTGCAGCACGGGCGGCAGGGCGCCGGGAATGGAGATGCTGGCCAGCAGCGACTTCACCAGGCTGCCGCGCCGCACCACGTGCTCGCTGGCCTTGGAGTAGTTGGTGGCCACGCAGTAGTAGTTCTTCCACAGGTCTTCCACCTGGGCGGGAAAGCCCACCAGCCGGTCCACCGCGCCGTGCAGGATGCGGCGCAGGCGCTCGCCCTTGATGAGCGAGAGCAGCGGCAGCAGGCTCCAGTCGCCCGTGGGGTTGGTGCGGAAGGCGTCGCGCGCGTTCGCCATCACGTCCTCCAGGGGCTGGTCCGAGGCCACGTAGGCCGCCATCACCGAGCCGATGCTGGTGCCGCCCACGCAGTCGATCTCCACCCCGCGCTCGCGCAGCGCCCGGTACACGCCCAGGTGGGCGAAGCCGCGCGCGCCGCCGCCGGCCAGCACCAGGCCCACGGCGGTGCGGCTCTGGATGCGCGCCAGCCGCGCCATGTCGCGCTCCAGCGCGGGGCGGATGTGCACGTGGTCGGCCACCGGCCGGCGCGCCAGCCAGGCGTGCGTGCCCTGCGGGCACTGCAGGCCGGCCGGGTGCAGCAGCACCAGGATCTCGGCCGCCTCGGTCAGCGGGCTGCGGCGCATCAGGCACTGCTCCTCGATGGGGTGTAGCGCCGGCTCGGCCTGGCCGTCGGCCAGCAGCAGCAGTTCGTCGCAGTGGCGGCTCACGCGGTGCGTCCACGGCGTGGGGTCGGGGTCGGCCAGCAGCAGCACGAAGTCATGGCGCGCCTCGATCTCGTCGAGCAGCATGGCGATGCGCCGGTTGGCCGTGGCGTCGCCGCCCTCGCGGTGCGAGATGCCGGGTGCGTGCAGCTCGGCGTCCACGGTGGCCGAATCCACCACGCGCACGCTGCCGATGGCCGCGAGCTGGCGCGCCAGCGCGTCGCCGAAGCCGCGCAGGTCCACGCCCGCGCTGATGGGCAGAAGGCCCAGCGCCACGGGGCGCTCCATCGGCGCGGGGCTGGCCTGCAGCCGCTCGATGATCTGGCGCGTGAGCGCGATGGACACCTGCGCGCTGCGCGCCAGCAGGTGCTTGAACATGTCCTTGGTCAGCCGCACCAGCACCGAGTCGCGCACGGCCACTACCGTGGCGGCGCGCGGCGCGCCGGTGAACAGGCTGATCTCGCCGATGATCTGCCCGCGCCCCATGTCGGCCACGCGGCGCTGCTGGCCGTCGGCATCGCGCACATAGGCGCGCAGCCGCCCGCTGACGGCGATGTACATGGACTCGCCGGGCTCGCCCTGGCTGATCAGCGTGCCGCCGCCGGGCACCTCCACCCACTCCAGGTGGCTGCACAGCAGCTCCAGCGCCTCGGGCTCGATGCCGGGCAGGAAGGTGCGCAGGTGTTCGGTGAGCAGTTCGCTCTGGTGGGCGTGGTGGGATGTGGCGGACATGGCGCGGGGGCTGGGGGCGAAGCCGCGCATTCTGGCGATGGCGGGCGGGGCTGGCAATGGCGGCGGCGCCGGGCTTCGTGAAGAAATGCACCCGCGGGGTGCTTTGGTGTGCCCGTCTTCCGGCTAGCCCAGCAACTCCCGCAGCCGTCCCAGCGCATGGCACACCGTCGCCGCACGCACGGCAGCACGGTCCCCATCGAAGCAGCGCCGCTCGCTGTGCGTGCGCCCTCCCACCTGCCAGCCGAACCACACCGTCCCCACCGGCTTGTCCACGCTGCCCCCTGTGGGCCCGGCAATGCCGGTGACCGCCACGGCCACCTGCGCGGCGCTGTGCGCCACGGCGCCTTCGGCCATGGCGCGGGCCACGGGCTCGCTCACCGCGCCGTGCGTGTCGATCAGCGCGGCGGGCACGCCCAGCAGCTCGGTCTTGGCGGCGTTGGAATAGGTGACGAAGCCGCGCTCGAACCATGCGCTGGAGCCGGCCAGGTCGGTGCAGGCCGCGGCGATCATGCCGCCGGTGCAGCTCTCGGCCGTGGCCAGCATCCAGCCGCGTGCGGGCAGCGTGGTGGAGATATAAGCCAGATCGGCCTCCAGCGCTTGTGCGGAAAGCGCAGGCAGCTCATTTTTATATAGCGAATCAGGGAGTGCCATCGGGAGCTCCGTGGGCAGTTGGGGGGACAAGGGGGCGCGCGTGTTTCATGGTGTTGTCACGTCCGGTTCATATCCTCTATGTTGCCTTTCTATCCGTTCCATCACCATGAAACTTTCTGCACCCTTTGTCTTGGCTCTCACCGTGGGACTGACCGCCTGCGGCGGCTCCGGCGACGACGGCTTCCAGTTCCCCGGCGCCACCGGGGCGGCCCTTCCCTATGCGCTGATGAGCCGGGTGGACAACACGGAGAAGACGGAGATCCGCAACGGCAGCTATGGCTCCGCCATGGCACCGCATCCCACCCGCGAGGGCTATTTCTACGGATTGAGCGACCGCGGCCCGAATGCGGCCACAGAGGCGGGACGCACGCCCTCGGGCATCATTTTCCTCACGCCCGACTACACGCCGCGCATCGGGCTGTTCAGGCTCACCGGCGAGGGCAAGCCCGAACTGGTGGAGACCATCCTTCTCAAGGACCCCAAGGGCCGCCCCATCACCGGCCTACCCAACAAGCGCTTCGGCGGCACGGGCGAAACGCCCTATAACCTGGACGGCAGCGTCGTCTCGCTGGACCCCGACGGCGACGGCATCAAGGGCTTCGACGAGAGCGGGCTCGACTCTGAGGGGCTGGTGGCGCTCAAGGACGGCACGTTCTGGATCAGCGACGAATACGGCCCGCACATCGTGCACTTCGACGCCACGGGCAAGGAGATCGAGCGCATCAACCCGTTCGCCGCCGATCCGCGCAACAAGGCCGGCCGCGTGCTGCCCGCCGAGCTGTCCACGCGCTGGCCCAACCGGGGCATGGAGGGGCTGACGATCACGCCTGACGGCACGACGCTGGTGGGCATCATGCAGTCCAACCTGCACAACCCCACCAGCGCCGTGGGCAGCATCAACCTGACGCGCATCGTCACGGTGAACATCGGCACCGGGGCCGTCGCGCAGTACCTGTACAAGCAGGACGCGGCGGGCCTGGCCAATTCCGAAATCGTGGCCCTGAGCGCCACGAGCTTCCTGGTGATCGAGCGCGACACCAAGTTCTACGGCATCGACACCAGCACCATCCGCAAGAACGTCTACAAGGTGGACCTGAGCCGCGCGACCAACATCGACGCGTCCAACACCGCGCTGCGCGCAGGCCAGGCGGCGTTCACGGCCAGCGCGGCCAACGGGCTGCTGGTGGACGGCAAGACGCTGGAACTGGTGGTCAAGGGGGCGGCACGGAGGGCGGCTTCGCCGCGGGCTGGGCCCGCCTGGCCGCGCTGGGCATCCAGCCCGCCGCGAAGACGCTGGCCTATGACGGCATTGCCTCGCAGAAGTACCCGCACGACAAGATGGAAGGCCTGTGGGTGATCGACGCCAACCGCCTGGGCATTCTCAACGACGCGGACTTCATGATCGCCCCAGACGGGAAGGGCGGCGTCAAGCAGAAATACCTGTACGACGGCAAGGTCGAGAGCAACATGCTCTACGTGGTCAAGCCCATCGCCCCGCTTTTCTGAGGAAAATTGGCATCCAGCGCTTGTCCATCCAGCGCTGGATGCTCTCTTTTTGATAGTTTTGCGGCCACTCATCCCAGGACGTGCCGCCACAGCGCGATGACCAGCAGCGTGCAGAACGCCGCCACCAGGTCGTCCAGCATGATGCCCAGCCCGCCGCGCCAGCCGAAGCCCTTGAACAGCCGGTCGGCCCAGGCCACGGGGCCGGGCTTGGCCGCGTCGAAATAGCGGAACAGGCCGAACGCGACGAGCTGGCCCCAGAAGCCCATGGGCATGGCCAGCCACAGCACGATCCAGATGGCGACGATCTCGTCCCACACGATGTGGCCGGGGTCGGCCACGCCCATGTGCCGCGCCGCCACCGTGCAGGCCCACCAGCCCAGCGGCAGCGAGAGCGCGATCACCAGGCCCATGCCCAGCGGCGTGAGCCACAGCTGCAGCACCAGGAACGCCAGCCAGCCCCACAGCGTGCCCACGGTGCCCGGCGCGATGCGCGACAGGCCGCTGCCGCAGCCCAGGGCGATGAAGTGCGCGGGGTGCGTGAGCAGGAAGCGGCGCAGCACGTGCGGCGCAGGCAGGGTGGCGGGCATCAGCGCCGCTCCCGGATGCGCAGCTCCTTGGCGTAGCGCAGCGTGTGGGCCGCGGTGAAGCGCGCCGTGGCGCCTGCGCCCAGTTCCTGGCTCCAGAGGATGCTGCCCGGCTGGCCGTTCCAGGCCGTGTCCTGCGGAGCGGGCTCGTAGCGCGATTCCACGGTGATCTGTTCGTTCTGCGACACCGGCGCCGCGTCCAGCACCTGCAGCGCCACGGGGCGGGCGTGGCGGTTCTCCACGCGGTAGATGCGGGAGAGCTGGCGCTCGGTGCGCGCACCCGTCAGCCCGCTGCTGCCCGTGTGCTCGCGCACGGGCTCGGCGGTGACGGTGATGCGCTCGTCGCGCCCGAACGACAAGCCCGTGCGCGCCATCGCGGCGCTGGCAGGGTCGAACTGCCCCTGGCCCACCGACGCGCCGTCGCGCTGCAGCGCCACCGGGCCGGCAGGCCACACGCCCTCCAGCGCGGGCAGCTGCGCCACCAGGTAGGCGGCCGGCTCCACGGCCGGCGCGGTGCGCGTGAACAGCTGCGCGTGCACCGTCTGCGCGCCCAGCGACAGCGTTACGCGCTGGCCGCCCGAGGGCACGGTGATGCGCTGGGGCACGGTGAATTCGGTGGCGTAGGCGCCGTCGGCGATGGCCACGTCGAACGTGGGCTCCGCCTCCTGCGCCACCTCCGCGGCGCGGCCCAGCGCCGCAGGCGCGGGGGCGGCGGCCATGCTGATGGCGACGGGCCTGGCGGGCGGCTCGGGCTGCACGTCCACCGTCCAGGGGCGCGGCAGGCTGCCTTGCGTCTGGCCCAGCGGCTGGCCCGTGGAGAGCACGAGCGGCACGCCGCTCCAGTCCTCGCCCGTGCTCTGCGCCACCAGCGCCAGGCGCTCCAGGCGCACGGTGGCGGCGCTGCTGTCCAGCGTGGCGCGGTAGCTGGGCGACCAGCTCGGGCCGCGCACCTGGTAGGCCAGGCGGACGTCGCCCTCGCGCTCGGCCGCCAGCGCGACGGTGACGGTCGCCACGCGCGCGCGCGGGCCGGCGATGCGGTCGCGTTCGGCCGTCAGGACGCGCACGTCCAGCTCCAGCGCCTCCTGGCGGCGCTTGGCCTGGTGCAGGCGCATGAGCGTGTCCTGGGCCGAGCGGCGCAGCGCATCGGTGGTCACGCTGATGTTGCCCGCGCCCGGCGTGCCCGGCCCGCTGGTCTGCGTGGTGGGCGCCGTGCCGGCCACGGTCTTGAGATAGGTGTGCGCCAGCTCCAGCGCATCCGTCTCGGCCTGCGCGGCGGCCAGCTGGTCCTGCGCGGCGCGCACGCGCTCGTCGAGCGGGCTGGCGCAGCCGCCGGCCAGCGCGCGCTCCTGCACCTGCACGCTGATGTCGCCCACGCGCACGGGCGCATCCGCCACCACCTGCAGGCTGCGCGCGTCCAGCCCCTGCGGCAGGCAGCGGAAGGTGACGCTGCGGCTGCCCGCGGGCACGCGCGCCGTGCGCTCCACGGTGGCGCTGCCGGGGTAGAGCTTGACGCTGGTGATGCGCGAAGGGGCGTCGGCCTGGGCATGCGCGAACGCCGGGAGGAACAGCAGGGCGGCAAGGCCGCCGACTTGGAGCGGGGAGGGGAATGCGGGCATGCGGGGGATGCTAGCAGGCACGCCCCGCCGCGAAGCGGCTACGGCAGTTCCCTCCACGACACCCGCCGCGCGCGCTTAATCGTCGTGCCGCCGCCCAGGCCCGTGCCGTCCTTCACCTGGGTCTCGTTGCCGCTGGTGCGCACCAGGATCTTGGGCTGGCCCTCGTCGTTGGTGACCACGCTGAAGCCGACGATCAGCGTGTCCTCGCTGAACTGCTCGGCGTCGGTCTTGCCGCCCGCCAGGCCGAACGAATACAGCCACGACGCGCCGCCCGACTTGCACTGGTCGCCGCTGGGCAGGGTGGTGGCCGCCAGCAGCCGCGCGCCGTCCCATTCCATGGGCATGGCCACGCGCTCGCCGCTGGTGGGGAAGTCCGCCCACCAGCCGCCGTCCGTGGCCCAGTCCACCGTCACCGCTGCGCCGCTGGCAGTGGTGCCGCTCTTGGTGATGGTCACCTTCTTGAACTTGGCGGTGTTGGTGCGCACCACTCCCCAGCCCGTGGCCGTCAGCGGGTCGCGGATGGCGGCAATGGACTGCACTTGCGTGTCGTTGATGTCGTCGCGCCCCAGGTAGCGCCCCGTGGCCACCACGACCACAGGCTGCTTGTCGTACTCGCGCAGCTTGGGTTCGGTGGTGATGGGCTGCGGGGTGCCGCTGGCGTCCTTCATTTGCGCCAGCAGCATCGCGCTGCCGCTGCCCTCCAGGTTGAAGCGCCACACGTTGCCCAGCAGGTCACCCGCGTAGAAGCGCTGCGCCGTGTTGTCGCTCAAGGCCTTCACCCACACGTTGATCTTGGCCATCCCGGCGGGTGTGGTGGTGTCGCCCGCAGTGGTCGGAATGTTGCGCAGGATGGCGCCATTGGCGGCGTTCACCACGAACAGGCGGCCCTTGCCGTCGCCTGACCCGGTGTTGCCCTCTGGCGCGTTGTTGTAGCCTGCCCCGAAGGCCACCGCCCAGGTGCCGCCTGCCAGCTTGGTGATGACCGGGTCGCTGTACGTCAGGCCCAGGTTGTCGTCGGTGAATTCCCACAGCGCCTTCGGTTCGTCGGGATCGGTGATGTCCAGCGCGTAATAGGCCCGGCCGCCCTTGTTCAGTCCGCCCACCAAGATGGTCTTCCACTGGCCGTCGATCTTCACGTCGCCCTGCACCGTCTTGCCGTCCACGTAGTACTGGTGCGCCACCGCCGAGCCGTACTTCACGTCGGCCAGCTTGTGCAGGTAGGGCATCACCGCGGTGGGAATGTAGGCCCACAGTTCCTCGCCCGTGGCCGCGTCCAGTGCGTGCAGCATGCCGTCGTTGGCGCCCACGTAGACCACCTTCTTGCGGCTGGCATGGCTGGCCTTGAACGCGGCGTAGCCCTCATCGGCGTAGTCGAACGGCGGCTTGCCCACATGGATGGGCTTGCTGTTGATGATGTCGCCCAGCTTGTTCAAACGCTTGCGGAACAGCGGCTCAGCGGTGTTGGTAGTGTCTTTGGACGAATCTCCGCGCAGATAAGTGACCAGCGCCTCGCCAGCATTGATGATGCCTTTGTGTGTATCGCCCAAGGAGGTGCATTGCGACAGGGCGCCGGTGGCGCATTTGCTCTTGAAGTAGCCATCCAGCCCTGCCGCCGTCAGATTGCCCAGGGTGAAAGCGCTCAGCGCATTGCCGTTCTTGAAGTAGATCGCGCGGCTGGCGGCCTCCTTGGCATTCAGCTTCTCGCGGGCCGACCATTGGGGGGCTCCTTCCGGTTGCGCCGTGGATGAGTTCAGCGTGCGCGCCAGCACGTCGCCGAACCAGGAGCCCGTGGTGTAACTGGCCTCGAAGGCGATGTTGCCGTCGCCCTGCACCAGGTCGAGCGTGCTGGTGGCGGTGGCCGAGCCGGCGCCCGATACGTCTTGCACCGCGCTGACCATGCCTTCGATGGCACGGGTCAGTTCAGTGGCGTTCTGGGCGGAATAGTATGCGCCCCGCCCATTGATGGCGGCGTGCCAGAGGTCGTCGACAGTGGTGCTTTTGTTGGCTGTGGGCGCAGGCCACGCAAACGAACCGGGCGTGTCGCTGGCCGGGTCTTTCGTCCCGTTCACGCCCATGCCAATGGTGTAGGTGGTCATGTGCTGGTGCGTGGCGGTGTCCTGGCCGGAGGGAGAAACGATGTTGGCGCAGACATCCTGCCCGGCATTGCCGCCGACTGGCGCACCGGTGCACGCCGCCGACCCTGCCGTGCCGGTGCGCAGGTCGGTGCTGTAGTAGTAATACGCCACGTCGGCCAGCGTATTGGAGTGGGCGTCTTCGTAGGGAGAGCCTGCGCCGCCATCGGCATTGCCAAGCGCGGTGTTGCTCAGATTGAATGCGTTCTCTCCGGTAGGCGTCGTCCAGTAGCCATCGGTAGTCAGCAAGGCGAAATTACGCTGGCAGGCGTATTGCATGGGGTCGGGTTTCCCGTTGGAAACCAGTTTCCCAGCAAAGTACCGGCCCGCCTCCGACAGCGCGCTGCGCAAAGGCGTGCCGCCTTCTTCCGTTCCGCCGTAAAGCAGGGCGTAGAAGCCTTGTTTGTTCGTGTCGTTGAAATCATCCACCGGCCAGAATTCGGAATTGGTTTTCTGGTGGATGTTCATGAACCCCAGCCGGTAGCCTTCGTCCAGGTTGTTCAGCGCCCGTCCCATGGCCGTGCGCATCATCAGCTTGCGGTTGCGGTAATAGGCATGCCAGTTGGCATAGTTGGTTTGTTCGTCTGCCGATGAATTGGCGGAGATGGTGTTCAACTCGAACACGCCGGTGTTGGATGCCCTGCTGGCGGCGGTTTCGCTGGCGGTGCATTCCTTGTAGAAATCCGTCGTGGTGATGGCGTTGCCTGCGCTGTCGTAAGTCCACTTTCTGCTGGCGACAGGCACGGAACCTTTGTATGTGTAATACGTCTGGCCGGGGAAAGACACATACCACTCGCTTTTGGAGGTGCTGCCGGTCTTGGCGCTGACGGTGATGGTGATCTGTCCAGTGTTCCAGGCCCACGCGGTGATCGTTCCCTTGAAGGAATTGTTTTCATTGGCCGCATTGCTTTGAAAGGTGATGCTGTCGCCCACGACGAAGGACTTCGGCCCCAGCGCCGCGCTCATCAGGGTGGAAACGGTGAGGACTTTCGACGTGTTGAGGGTCAGATCCGACGGCTTGATGGCTGTGTCCGTCCTGACCTTGAAGTAGGCCACCGAGCCGGTGCCTTCGTCGTTATCGCTCTTGCGCTTCATGCTGTCGGTAGTGCGAATGGTGAGCGTGCTGGGGTTGTTGTCGCCATCCATCACCATGTTGAGAACCGTCGTGCGGAGATCGAGGGACGTTTTCCGCGGATCGCTGGCGGCCAGCGATGCCGTGTTCAGGAATCCATCGAATGGCGCTGCGTTGAAAGCCGCGTTGGGGTAGTCGGTGCCATTCGCATACTTGGGTGGCGTATAGGTGTAGCCGGGGTTGTAGGCCACGCCGTTGCACTGGATGGCCTTGAAGCCCAGTCGGAAGATGCCGCCGGTGAAATTGTTGGAGCGCATGTCAGGCTGGCTGTCCAGAAGGCTCCGCATGTCGTCCGGCATCATCTGGAAATTCATGCTTTGCGAGTCGTCCAGGATCACCATCAGATTCGGCTTGGGCTTGAATTCCGACTGCGTGATCAGCGGCTCGTCGGCAATGCCGGTCAGCGCCGCCTGGGCGGCGGGAGACACTGCCACGGCCAGCGCGGACAGCAGGCGGGTGGATAGGCGGTGTGCGGTCATGGCGGCCCTCGGTCGGTTGATTTTCAAAAAAGATAGCTGCTCGCGCTTGACCAGAAAGCGCTGGAGCCGGTTTTGATGCTGAAACTAGAAGTGCACGATGGTTTCGGTGTAGCTCGCGGTGTTGCGCGGCCCCAGGGTGCGCACCAGCACGCGGTAGTACGGCGTGACACCCGCGCCCGAGGGGCATTTGCCTTCGTTCTCGTAGTTGATGGCGCCCTGGCAGGTGTTGGAAACGGATGCGGCCGTGGTGGCGCAGCGGGTGGTGGACACGTCCACCGAGCCCGCCGCTGCGCACATGCGGAACACGATGAACGCGGCGCTGTTGCCCGCCGTCAGCTCCGCCGCGCTGGCCTTGGGCGTGTGGTCGCAACTGGCATGGCCGCCGCTGGGGTAGGTGGCGCAGTAGCCGCCGTCCCACGCGATCAGGGCGCGGGTGTTGTCGCCCGCGCGAGCGTTGCCCGTGGGGTCGAGCTGAGCGGGCTGGCTGGCGTAGTAGCCGTCGCCGGCCTGGTCGTTGTTGAGACTGTCGGGGTCCACCGTCAGCTTGCCGTAGAGCATGGCGATGGCTTCCTGCGCCACGCGGTCGGCGTTGGCGGTGGCGTCCTGGCGGAAGCTCAGGTTGCCCGCGATCTGCGCGCCGGTGTTCACCGAGCGCACCAGCGCCACGGCGCCGAGCGACATGGCGACGAGCACCAGCAAGGCGATGATCATGGCCATGCCGCGCTGGCGGCCGGGGGCGTCAGCCGGCGTTCCATAGCAGGTTCCTCAGCGGGATCAGGGAGTCGTACATGCGGTAGCGGTAGTGCTTCCACTCGTCGGGCTTCGACTCGTCGCCGGTGGTGGTGGCGGTGTGGGTGAGGCCGAGGGTGATGCACTTGCTGCTGGCGTCGCCGGCGCAGGCGGCGCTGCCCGCCACGGTGGCGGCGCTGCCCAGGTTCCAGACTGGGGCGCTGGGGGTGACTTCTTCCTGGTTCCATTGCGGGCTGCGCACGACCAGGGCCAGGCGCACGCCGATGACCTGGTTCCAGGCGGCGCGGTCGGCGGGGGTAGTGGTGTCGTAGGTGTCCACGGCGCCGTCGGCGTCGGTGTCCTTGGCGTAGAAGGCGCGCAGCAGCACGACCTCGGGGTAGGCGTCATCGGCGGGCGTGGGCGTGCCGCTGGCGGCCAGGTTGGTGATGCGCAGGTGGAAGGTGTCCGACACGCTCCAGCGCCGCCGGATGGGCGCGGCGCCCAGGTTGGTCAGCAGGCTGCCTGCGGCGTAGGCGGGCACGCTGCCGGTGGGGGTGATGCTCCAGGGTGCGGCGGAGGTCAGCGAGAGCGCCTGGAACGCATGGCAGGTGGTGCCTGCGGGAGACGTGGCGATGATGAGCCAGTCGTTGGCTTCGATCCCTACGGTGGAGGGCACGATGAATGCGCCGTTGCCGTTGGCGCGGTCTTCCTCCAGCTTGATTTGCAGGGCGGCGTCCACCTTGCCGCTGGAGAGAATGTCGATGCTGTCCGAAGGTGCGGTGCCGCTGCCTGCTGCGATGGTGACGGGCGCGAGAGGCAGGCCGGACAGGCCGACGGCCTGCGCCTCGCTCGAAACGCCCGTGGTGCAGTTGCCCACCCAGGGGCCGCCGCCCAGTCCGTAGCCCGCCTGGCGCACGTCGCGCTGGATGGCGTCGAGCGCCAGGATGCCGTTGACCTGCGCGTCGGCCCCCGTGGCGGGGATGCGCCGCTGCCGCTCGGATTCGAGGAACACCTGCGTGATGGCCAGCACGGTGAACATGCTGACGACGATGCCCACCAGCAGCTCCAGCAGGGAGATGCCGCGCTGGGCGCGGGCTGTGGGGCAAGGGGGTGTCATGGCGTGTGGCTCAGGGCGATGGTGGAGCGGGTCATGTACCTGCGCGCCTCGCCGCCGGGCATGGTCCAGGTGACGGTGATGTCCACGTCGCTGCCGGTGGAACCGTCGGCGAGTGCCGCGATGGCGACGGTGGCGCTGCCACTGGGCAGGGCGGTCTTGGCCTTTTCCAGCCAGCGCTGGCAGGAGGTGGCGGTGCAACTGCCGCTGGCGATGGCGAATCCCGTGAGGTTGGGAATGTCGGCCCACATCAGGCCGATCAGTTCCTGGGCGAGGTAGGCCGCTTCGGAGCGCAGGCTGCTTTCGGTCTGCGAGCGGGTCATGCTGGCCTGCAGGCCCAGGATGCCCATGACGCCCAGGACGAACAGCAGGATGGCGACCAGGGCTTCGAGCAGCACGAAGCCGCCTGCGCGGCGAGGCGCGCGTCGGAGGGTGCGGCGGGGGCGGTCGGGCATGGGAAGGGCTCCGGAGGGGAACTTACGTGCAGCGGCGCGTGTCGTTTGCGTCGCTGATGCGCGGGTCGCACAGGCGGATGACGCCCGTGCCCAGGATCTGCACGCGCAGGCTGCGGTAGGCATGGGTGGCGGCGCTGTCCTTGTCGGCGTCGGCCGGGTCGCGGACTTCGATGCGGGCGATGGGGGTGGTCCCCGCCAGGCGGCCGTAGCCGTCGAAACGCGCTTCGCTGGCGGCGCTGCCGTCCTTGTCGAGCGCCTTCACGTCCAGGCTGCCCTGGACGGCATAGGAGGTGACCAGCAGCGGGGCGGCCGTGGCCGATGGTGCGCTGTCGCACTGGCCTGCGGGCGAGTTGAGGCTGACCACCCAGGATCCGCTGGTGTTGGAGAGCGCGCAGCCGCTGGTGAGATCGCTCACCAGCCAGAAGCTGGCGGGCCGGTTGCGGCGGATGGCTTCCTCGCGCGCCGTCTGCAGACCGTTCAACAGAGCCTCGGCCGTGCCGCGGATGCGCTGGTTCTTCATCCACTCGGCCATGCTGGGTGTGGCCAGCAGCGCCAGGATGCCGACGAGGGTGAGCACCACCATCAGCTCCAGCAGCGAGAAACCGTGTGCATGGCCGCGTTGCACCATGGCGCGCCCCGGTCTCAGCACGCGGCCGAGCGCTCGGCCCAGCAGGTGAGGGCAGGGCTTTGGACAGTGCCCTTGAACTTGGTGGTCTTGCGCGCGTTCGCCTGGTCGATGGTGTAGTCGTAGCCGGCGGTGTTGCCCTGGCCGGTGGCCGTGAGGGTGTAGCTCTGCCAGTCGGCTCCCTTGGCGCAGGAGAAGGTGAAGTATTTGCTGGTGAGGCTGGCCAGCAGCGCGGCGGGGCAGGTGTCAGCGCCGGTGTCTTGGTAGCTGCGGTTGTCCTGGTAATGCTGCTCGATCTTGAGCTGGAAGCTGGACATCTGCGAGAAGCCCTCCTGCAACTGCCCGCGCCGGATGTAGTCCTGGTAGGAGGGCAGCGCCACGGAGGCCAGGATCGCCACGATGGCCACGACGATCATCACCTCGATGAGCGTGAAGCCGCAACTGGCCATTCGGCCGGAGTAGCCCGGAGAGCGCCTTGCCCGGGCCGGGTGTGCGTAGGTCATGGGAAGCGGTTGGCGATGCGAAGTAAATGACTTTTACGCAATGTAAACGAAATTTAAGAAGCGCTGCAAGGCCTCCCCTACCGTCGCCGCCATGGCAAAAGGTGTTCATGCGGAGGAGGCAAAGGCCTTTTCTGTGCGGTTAAAGCAGGCGCTGGAAGATGCAGGTGTACGACCGTCGCCTACGGTGGTGGCGAACGAGTTCAACACGCGTTATTGGGGTAAGAGCATCACGCCGCATACTGCGCGGGCTTGGCTGGCAGGCGTGGCTATCCCTATGCAGGACAAGGTCCGCACCTTGAGCGAGTGGCTGCAGGTAGCACCCGACGAATTGCGCTTCGGTCCCAGTCCTGGGGCTGCGGTGATAGCACGGGAGCCGAGTCCGCTGGAGCGGCGGCTCAATCTGCAGGACCGGGAAATGCTGGCGCAGTACCTGACCCTGACGCCCGCGCGCCGCAAGACGGTGCAGGAAGTCGTGGCCGCGATAGCGGTCGCGGCACAGCGCGATCAGCCGCCGAAGTGATCGAAAGAGGCGTAGCGCCCGGCCAGCGGGCGGCCCTGCGCATCGGCGAGGCGCAGCCCCGGCTCGGCGCTGATGCGCCCGATGCGCGCCACCGGCGTACCCGCCGTGGCGGCGGCACCGGCCACGGCTTCACGCAGCGCGGGCGGGGCGGTGAAGGCGAGTTCGTAGTCGTCGCCGCCCGCCAGCGTGCACTGGCGTAGCAGTTCCATATCTAAACGGGCTGTAGCGCCCGTAAATAAAGCGCGAGCAGCTATCAATTTCGATGTTTCGTCCGCATCGATCTCGGCACCCACGCCCGAAGCGCGCAGGATGTGGCCCAGGTCGCCCAGCAGGCCGTCGCTCAGGTCCAGCGCACTGGTGGCGATGCCGCGCAGGGCCTGGCCCAGGGCCACGCGCGGCGTGGGCGTTTCGAGCCGCGTGCGCGCGCGGGCCAGCGTGCCGGCGGGCAGGCCGATGCGCCCTTGCAGCGCTTCCAGCGCCAGTCGCGCATCGCCCAGCGTGCCGCTGACCCAGATGTCGTCGCCTGCGCGCGCGCCGCTGCGCAGCAGGGCCTGGCCGGCGGGCACTTCGCCGAAGACGGTGATGCAGATGTTGAGCGGGCCTTGCGTGGTGTCGCCGCCGATCAGCTCGCAGCAGTGCGCGTCGGCCAGGCGCAGCAGGCCTTCGGAGAAGCGCTGGAGCCAGGGTTCGTGGACGCGCGGCAGGGCCAGCGCCAGCGTGAATGCCAGGGGCCGCGCGCCGCTGGCGGCGAGGTCGCTCAGGTTGACGGCCAGCGCCTTGTGGCCGAGGGTGAGCGGGTCCACGTCGGCGAAGAAATGCCGGCCTTCGACCAGCATGTCGCTGGAGATGGCCAGCTGCATGCCGGGGCGCGGGGCGAGCAGGGCGCAGTCGTCGCCCACGCCTAGCGCCACGGCGCCATCGGCGCGCGCGGGGCGCGTGAAGTAGCGCGCGATGAGGTCGAACTCACCCATCGGCACACACCGCTTCAGGCGGGCTGCCCGCGAAAGCGCAGCGCGGCCTGGCGGCTGATTTCGGCGAGCAGCTGCTCTTCGCGCTGGCGCTCGCGCAGCCAGCGCGCGTCGTTCTGGCCGGCGGCCGTTTCGCCGCGCAGCATGTGCAGCGCGCCCGATGCGCCGTGCGCGCCCGCGTGGCGCGCGACGTGGTCGATGGTCTGCAGGATGTGGTCGCGCAGTGGCATGTGGCCGCCGGTGGCCGGGTCCACGTAGACCGCGTCCATGCCGAAGCGGCAGGCCTGGAAGCGATTGTAGGTGTAGACGAGGTAGTCGTCTTCGCAGGGCATGAAGGGCTGCTCGGCCAGGAACCACGCGGCCAGCGACTGCACGTAGCCGGCCAGCGCGGCGGCACGCTCGACGGTGAGCGGCGTGTCGAACACGCGGATCTCGATGGTGCCGAACTCGGGCTTGGGGCGGATGTCCCAGTAGAAGTCCTTCATGCTCTTGACGACACCGGTGTGGGTCATCTTGTCGAAGTACTGCTCGAACTCGTCCCAGGTGAGCACGCAGGGCGCGCGGCCCGACAGGGGGAAGGCGAACACCGAGTTGAGCCGCGCGGAGTCGAACTGCGTGTCCTGCCCCTGCACGTATGGGCTGGAGGCCGAGAGCGCGATGAAGTGCGGGATGTAGCGGCTCATGCGGTGCAGCATGAGCAGGGCGGCGTCAGCGTCGGGGCAGCCGATGTGCACGTGCTGGCCGAAGATGGTGAACTGCTTGGAGAGGTAGCCGTAGAGCTGCGACAGTTCCTGGAAGCGCGGCTTGTCGTAGATGCGCCGCTCGTGCCACTGCTGGAACGGGTGCGTGCCGCCGCCGACCACGGCGATGTTGAGCTTGTCGGCGCTCTTGACCAGCGCGTCGCGGATCTGCGTGAGCTGGCCCAGCACCTCGCTGCTGCTGTGGCACACGCCGGTGGAGACCTCGATCATGCTGTTGGTCATCTCGGGCACCACGCTGCCGGGCAGCGGCGTCTTGTGCATGAGGCGCAGCATGTCCTCGGCGTAGGGCGCGAGGTCGTAGTCGTGCGTGCTGACGAGCTGCAGCTCCAGCTCCACGCCGAGGGTCAGCGGTTCGGAATGTTGGAAGGCTTCGAGGCTCACGGCTGCTCTTTCTCCGGATGGGTGGTGCGGCCGGCCAGGCCGGTGAGGGGCGCCCAGGGCTTGGAACTCTCTCCCGCGCGGTAGATGGCCACGGTGGCGATCACGGCGCCCAGCACTTCCATGAGCAGGATGGCCGGCAGAGCGATGCGTGCAATCAGGTGGCCGGTGGAGGCCGACGCCATGACGAACTGCGAGGCGACGAGCAGCGCGATGGCGGACATGGGCGTCATCGCGCAGCTCACCCACAGGGCCTGGCGCCAGCTCGCGCCGCTGCCCACGTTGCCCACGCCCACACCCACGGCCTTGGCCAGCAGGCGCACGACGATGAGCGCCAGCACGGCACCGGCCACGGGGGCGGTCCAGTCGGCCTGCGCGGCCACGGTGGAGACGAGCACGAACATCAGCATGGTCAGCAGCGACGAGGCCGTGCCGAACTGCCGCGGCCAGGCCCACGGGCGCGGGTGCAGTTGCTTGAGCAGCATGCCGCCCAGCAGCGCGGCCAGCGGCGCGGAGCCGCCCATGTGCGCGGTGATGGCGGTGCCCGCGGCGATGAGCACGAGCAGCAGAATGGAGGTGTTCTCGCTCGTGGGGCTCATCACGCGCAGCGCCAGGCGCATCGCCAGCGAAAGCAGTGCGCCCACGGCGATGGACACGCCCAGCACCACCAGTACGGGATAGACCTTGCCGGCCCAGTCGGCGGCGGGGCGGTTGATCAGCTCGGCGTGCGCGCTGCCCAGCGTGAGCGCGTACAGCGACGACAGCGTGGCCAGCACGATGGCGCGGTCCGTCACCGGGCCGGCGGCGCGGGTGTCGGCCACCACGCGGGTGAGCACGGCGGGCGAGGCGGCCATGGCCACCAGCGCCAGCGGGCCGGCGGCGCGCGGCGGCACGTCCAGCCAGAGCATGACCCAGTACACGGCGAAATAGGTGAACGCGGATTCGGCGATGCTCTGCACCAGCACCATGGGGTTGTGGCGGAACCAGCGCAGCGGGATGCGCCCGCCCGCCTCGAACAGCACCACGGCTACGCCCAGCTCCACCAGGTACAGGCCGATGCCCTGCAGGGGCCACACGGCGCCGGAAAAGCCCAGCAGGCCGACGATGGTGCCCACCAGGGTGTAGCCCACCACCTTGGGCAGGCCGCTGTAGCGCTGCACCAGGTAGCCGGCCACGGTGGCGGCGGCCAGCAGCAGGGCCCATTGCACGGTGGGCAGTCCGGCCGATGGGCGCAGCCACTGCGCCCAAAAGCTCATCAGTTCGTTCATGTACCGGGTGTCCTGTATCTCGCGCGGGCCAGGCCCGCTGGGTGCGCAGGCCGCGGCGGGCGCCAGGGCGCCGGAGCCGCGCCTGCGGGCGTGCGGTTTTTTACCGAATGTATCTGCAGGTGCCGCGCGCCCCGTGTAGGACGGCAGGCAGCGCACGGGCGCACCTTATCAGACGGCGCGGCGCGGGGGCACGAAAAAGCCCAGGGGCGCGTGGCGCAGGCGCGCGCGCAGAGCGCGGTAGATGCGCGCGCGGTCTACGCTGCCCACGTTGTGGGCGCGCAGGGCGAGGCGGAAGGCGAGGTAGAAGCTCACGATGACGTTGAGCGCGCCGTTGAAAGGGATCATGGCCGCGGCCCACCAGAACGCGCTCTGGTGCACCGCATCCCAGCCCAGCGTGGCGGAGGCCACGCCCATCTGGCCCGTGGACAGGGTGACGTGGCGCACGTCCAGCCCCAGGCCGAAGAAGCTAGCGATGGCCGGTGTGAGCCCGAGCATGAAGCCCAGCGAGATGTTGGCCGCCAGGCCCGAGATGTTCTTGCGCAGGAAGTGCGCCCAGCGCGCGGCGCGGCGCGTGCCCAGCAGGCGGGTGATGCGCGGGTTGTATTCGATGGCGGAGTCCAGCCGGCGCAGCACGAACCAGTTTTCCGTCCAGCCCGCGAAGATGCTCGACGCGAACAGCAGCACGCCCGTGAAGGCGGCGAACAGCAGCGAGGGGCCGAGCAGGTGCAGCGACTCGAACACGTGCTCGGCCTGCCCCGCGCTGATGGCCGGGCGGCCGAAGGCCTGGGCGAACAGCAGCGCCAGGCCCAGCGCGGCGGGAAACACCAGCAGCACGTTGCCCAGCACCGCCGCGACCTGCGAGCGCACGAGATGCGTGACCTCGTCCACGAAGGCCTCCACGCTGTGGTCGTCCCCCAGGTCCTTGAGCTTGGCGGCCATGGCGGGCGCGGTCATGGCCGGCTGCTTGGTGGCCACGGTGAAGTGCAGCAGCTGGATGAGCACGAAGCTCAGCGCATAGTTCACGCCCGCTGCCAGCCCGCCCCAGAAGGCCGACAGCGCCAGTGCGTAGAGGCCGAACTTGGCCAGGGTGGTGAAGGCCATCACCACGCCGCCGCCCGCGGCCTTGCGCACCATGGCGAGGTATTCGCCGCCCGTGCGGGTGATGTAGTGTTCGCCCGTCTCGGCGCTGCGCTCGGCCACCTTGGCCGCGAGCATGGAGGAGTTGGCGGCGACCAGCGCGCGCAGGCTGCGCCGGTCGCGCCCCACGTTCACCAGGCGCGCCATGAGCCGGGCGGCCGCCACGGCGGGGCGCGGCGACAGCAGGCATTCGAGCAGCTCGCGCACACGCAGGATGCGCTCGCGCAACTGGCGCAGGCGGAACACCAGGCCCACGGAGATGCCGTTGTCCTCGAAGTGCGTATAGACGGTGTTGACGGCCCCGCGGCAGGCGTCCAGTCGCTCGCGCAGGCGCTGCACGCTTTCCTGCAGCCGATCCTGCGTGCGCAGCGGGTGCAACACCTCCACGCGCAGGCTCTCCACGTCGCGGATCAGCGCGTGGAAGGGCTGCTCCTCGCGCGCGGCGTCGCTCATGCGCAGGCGCAGTTCGGGCGCGAAGCCGGTGGACAGGATCTGGCCCGCGCAATAGGTGATGGCGTCCACCAGCGCGTGCTGCCACAGCGTGGCGCCGCCGGGCTCCTGCGGCGGCGCCAGCACGGCGAGCAGCCGATCCAACAGGGGCTCGTCCAGCGCGGCCAGCCAGTGGGCGTCGAATTCATCGGGAAGGGCCAGCATGAACAGCTCGGAGGCATCGAGCGTGTCGGGGCTGGCGGGCAGCAGCTTGTAGCGCAGCCGCTCCATCAGCTCGCTGGTCATCGCGGTGCGCTGGGCGAAGCCGAAGTCGGCCAGCAGCGTGGTGATGTCCACCGTGCTGGCGAGCACGGCCCACCAGGCCTGCAGGCGGGCCCGTGTCTCGGCGGAGCGCTCCGCCGCCTCCACCAGCAGCGCCACGCGGCCGGCTGCGCCCTCGACGCTCCGGCCGTCGCCGCGCACCCAGTCCAGCAGGGCGATGAGCTGCAGATGCCGCTGCGCCAAGGGCGCCGCGGGATCGACGGCGGCGAGCAGCTGCGCCAGATCCGGGCCGCCGCGCTTCAATGCAGCACCCTGCCGCCGTGCGGCTGCTGGGGCGTGTGCGGCCCCATGGCCTCCAGCACGAACATGCCGATCGGGCTGGTGAACTGCTCGCCGTCCTCGGCCACGCAGAAATAGCTGCCGTGCATGCTGCCGCTGGCGGTGCGCAGGCGGCAGCCGCTGGTGTACTGGAAGGCTTCGCCCGGCCGCAGCAGCGGCTGCTGGCCCACGACGCCCAGGCCCTTGACCTCCTCCACATGCCCATGGGCGTCGCAGATGATCCAGTGGCGCGCGATGAGCTGGGCCGTGGCTTCGCCCACGTTCGTGATGGTGATGGTATAGGCGAAGCTGTACACCCCCGCTTCCGGGTCCGACTGGTCGGGCAGGAACTGGGGCCGCACCTCGGCCTGGAACTGGTATTTGGGCATCGCGCAATGGTAACGATGAAGCCGAGGGCGGGCAGGGCGCTGCTGCGACAATCGGGCGCATGAGCAGCCCCACCTACCGCATCGCCCCTTCCATCCTGTCAGCCGACTTCGCCCGCCTGGGCGAGGAGGTGCGCAACGTCATCGCCAGCGGCGCAGACTGGATCCATTTCGACGTGATGGACAACCACTACGTGCCCAACCTCACGTTCGGGCCCATGATCTGCCAGGCCCTCAAGCCCCACGCCGTCACGCCCGCCGGCCAGGCCGTGCCCATCGACGTGCACCTGATGGTGCAGCCCGTGGACGACCTGGCCACGGCATTCGCCAAGGCGGGCGCGGACTACATCAGCTTCCACCCCGACGCGTCGTCGCACGTGCACCGCAGCATCCAGAACATCAAGGCGCACGGCTGCAAGGCAGGCCTCACCTTCAACCCGGCGGCGCCGCTGGAAGTGCTGGACTGGGTGATCGAGGACATCGACCTCATCCTCATCATGAGCGTGAACCCCGGCTTCGGCGGCCAGGGCTTCATCGATTCGGCGCTGCGCAAGATCGAGGCGGCGCGCAAGCGCATTGACGCCTGCGGCAAGGACATCCGCCTGGAGGTGGACGGCGGCATCAAGACGGAGAACATCCGCCGCGTGGCGGATGCTGGCGCCGACACCTTCGTGGCGGGCAGCGCCATCTTCGGCAAGCCGGACTACCGTGCCGTCATCGACGGCATGCGGGCGCAGCTGGGCTGATCAGCGCGGGGTCACGAGGGTTTCGGCCTCGCGCAGCACGCCGCCGCCTTCCACCGAGCCGGACACGGTGGAGCCGCTGCGGATGCGGGCCTCGCAGTCCGAACGGTCGCCCGGCGTCTTGAACACTTCGCAGCGCGCCATGGCGTTGCGTTCGTAGGCGCCGCTGTCGCTCGTGAGCTGGCCGGCGCGTGCGGCCTGCTGGGCGGCTCCGGCTTCGCGCACGCAGGCGGCGCGGCTTTCGGCAGGCACGCTCGCGCAGGCGGCGCGCTCTTCGGAGTAGCGGCTGCGCGCATTGCTGTCGGGGGCGGCCTGGGCTGCGGCGCACAGCAGCAGCGCGGCGGGAACGAGGGCAGTGAAACGGGGCAGGGCCATGGTGTTACCTCCTGGGTCTGGTTGCGTTCCAGCTTAGGGCGCAGGGGTGGGGGCGTCTGTCCGCGCGCTGCTCCGCGCCCTGTCGGACGTGGCGCACACCCCGGCAGCGCCGCCGGTACACTGCGCGCCGCGTGCCCCGGGGCGGCACGAAAGGCGACTATTCGATGGGAACGGAACAACACACTGCGCCGGCCGCGCTGCTGGCGCGCGTGGACGCGGCGATCGTGGACCTGGACGGCACGATGGTGGATACGCTGGGGGACTTCGCGCAGGCGCTGGGCCGCATGCTGCAGGATCTGGAACTGCCGGGCATCGCCCCCGCGCTGATCGAGCGCATGGTGGGCAAGGGCTCGGAGCACCTGCTGCGTTCGGTGCTGAAACACGTGCTGGCGCAGGACAGCCAAGCGCTGCCAGCTATCGAAATTGAAGCAAAGGCGGAGGCGCTCTATCCCCGCGCCTGGGAGCGCTACCAGCACCACTACCTGGCCATCAACGGCCAATACGCCCAGGCCTACCCGGGCGTGGCCGAGGGCCTGCAGGCGCTGCGTGCGGCTGGCCTGCGCCTGGCCTGCCTGACCAACAAGCCGACCGACTTCGCGCGGCCCCTGCTGCGCGCCAAGGGGCTGGACGGCTTCTTCGACCATGTGTTCGGCGGCGACGCGTTCGAGCGCAAGAAGCCCGACCCGCTGCCCCTGCGCAAGACCTGCGAGGCGCTGGGGACGGCGCCCGCCCGCACGCTGATGGTGGGCGACTCCAGCAACGATGCCCAGGCCGCGCGCGCCGCCGGCTGTCCCGTGGTGCTGGTGACCTATGGCTACAACCATGGCCAGCCAGTGCGGGGAGTCGATGCCGATGGCTACGTGGACGCGCTGACCGAACTCGCGCCCGCGTCCTGACGGTTAGAAGGTTTCCCAGTCGTCATCGGTCCCCGGACCGGCCGCCGCGGGCTTGGCGGCCGCAGGCGGGGCGGACAGGGCAGCGGGCGCGGCAGGGGCGGCGGGAGCCTTGCTGCGGGCCACCACGGGCTTGGCGGCCGGGGCCGCAGCGCGCGGCGCCGGTGCGGCACGCGCCACGGCGGGCGCAGGTGCCGCTGCTGCTGCAGTGCTGGCTGCGCCCTGGGCCAGGCGGAACACGGCCACCGCGTCCACCAGGCGGGTGGCCTGGCTCCTGAGGCTGCCGGCGGCCGCGGCCATTTCCTCCACCAGCGCCGCGTTCTGCTGCGTGGCCTGGTCCATCTGCGTGATGGCCTCGCCCACCTGGGCCACGCCGCTGCTCTGCTCGCTGCTGGCCGCACTGATCTCGCCCATGATGTCCGTCACGCGGCGAATGGAGTTGACCACCTCGGTCATGGTCGTGCCCGCCTTGTCCACCAGCTGCGAGCCCTGTTCCACGCGCTCTACGCTGGCCGTGATGAGCTGCTTGATCTCCTTGGCGGCTTCCGCACTGCGCTGCGCCAGGCTGCGCACCTCGCCGGCCACCACCGCGAAGCCCCGGCCCTGCTCGCCCGCGCGCGCCGCTTCCACGGCGGCGTTGAGCGCCAGGATGTTGGTCTGGAACGCGATGCCGTCGATCACGCCGATGATGTCGGCGATCTTGCGGCTGGAATCGTTGATGCCGCGCATGGTGTCCACCACCTGGCTGACCACCTCGCCGCCCTGCACGGCGACGGTGCTGGCGCTCATGGCGAGCTGGTTGGCCTGGCGGGCGTTGTCGGCGTTCTGGCGCACGGTGGCGCCCAACTGCTCCATGGAGGCGGCGGTCTCTTCCAGGGCGCTGGCCTGGCTTTCGGTGCGGGCCGACAGGTCGTGGTTACCCTGGGCGATCTCGGCGCTGGCGGAGGCCACGCTCTCTGCATTGCCGCGCACGCCGCCCACCACGCGCACCAGGTTGGTTTGCATGTTGCGCAGGGCGTTGAGCAACTCCGCGGCTTCGTCGCGGCCCTGGCTCTCGATGGGCTGGGTCAGGTCGCCCTCGGCGATCTGGCCCGCGCGGTGCACCGCCAACTGCAGCGGCCCGGTGACCGAGCGGCTCAGCAGGATGGCCGCGCCGATGCCGATGAGCAGGGCCACCACCGTGCCCGCGATCAGGATGATGCGGCTTTGCGCGGCCGTGGCGGCCGCTTCGGTGCGGGCGTCTTCATACAGCTTGCGCTGGCGCTGTTCCAGCGCCAGGATGGTCTGGCTGTAGGCGTCGGCCAGCGGCTTGAGCTGGCTGTCCAGCAGGGCCGACACGTCTTCGCCCGCGGCCTTGCGCTTGAGAATGTTGGCGCGGGGCGTGCGGTAGGCCTCGCGCGCCTTGTCGATGTCGGCCAGCATCTTGCGGCCTTCGTCGGACTGCACCAGGCGCTCGACCACCTTGCGCGCGGCGACGGTGGTCTCGGAGGTCTTGTCCATCTCGGCCTGCCAGGCGGCGAGGCGGTTGGTGTCCGAGTCCAGCAGGGCGGCGCGCGTGCGGATCCAGTTCAGGTCGATGGTCTGGCGCCATTCCACGGCGGCTTGCAGGCGCTCGTTGTCGGTGCTGGTCAACTGCTCGGTGACACGCGAGAGGTCGTGCAGCCGCCATACGCCGATGGCGGCGATGACCACCGTGATGCAGAGCACCAGTCCGAAAGCCAGGCCAAGCCGGGTGCCGACCTTGAGATTGCTGAGATGCATGGGAGCCCCTTCGTTGTTTGCAAGAAAGTGTATGCGGAGAATTCCAGCCGCAACGAAGAGGGGGCGTGCGCCTCCGGTGAATCCCGGGGCCTCAGGAGGGCTTGCCGAGCAGGGCTTCCTTGAGCTTCCAGTCGGCCGGCTGCGGGCCGAGCCAGATGCCCAGCAGGGCGTTGAAGAATTCCGGCTCCTTGAAGGGCTCGCCCTGCGGGACGCCCTTCACGGTGACCACCGTGCCCGTGCCCGGCAGCCAGTCCACCGTGAAGACCTCGCCGGTCAGCAGCTTCTTGTGGTCCGAGAAGATCTGGCTCATGCGCAGCACGCCGGGGATCAGCTTGGAGAAGGCAGCCTTGTCCATGTTGTCCTCCATGCCGCGGGAGAACAGCCTGCCCAGCTCGGTGGAGTCGATGTCGCGCAGCATGGTCACGCTGATGCGCTTGGGGCCGCGCAGGGCCTGCACCTCGGCGGCCGTCGCGGCCTTGCTCTCCAGATAGAGGCCGGCAGCGTACACCTTGAAGACAGCCTTGTAGCGCACGCCCGCGCCGTTGAGCTGCAGGGTGCGGCCCTGCACCTGCGCCGTGGGGTCGAACGGCACGCCGCCCGCGGTGACGGGCTCGGCCCCGGCGGCCGGCAGCGCCAGGAAGAGGGGAAGGGCCAGGGCGGCCCCATGCAGCAGGGCATGGCGGCGGTGCAGGGACATGCGCGACTCCTTTTTAAAAAAGAACGATCGTTCGTTTCTAAATGTTGCAGGAGGAGGCGCCCGAGGGCAATAGGGTTTTCGCGCGGTCAGCGACGGCATGGCGTCGCCGGGGCGTCACCCAGGCTGGCTTTGCTACACTGCACAGCCATGTTCATTCACCGCACGTTCATCACAGGTCGCAGCGACCGGGGAGCCTGGCCCTGGCGCAAGCCAGCGCTGTCGAACTCCTGATGGCACCTGGGGCTCCGAGGCATCTCCCCAGCGTGCGCCCGTGGCCTCCCCGCGTGGGCAGGCCAACCCCCGAATGAACCCGCGGCACGCGCCCGTCCAGCGGCGCGCCGCACGAGCTGGGAACTCTCCTCGTGATCACTGAACTCGAATTCAAAAGCCTGGCCCTGGAAGGCTACAACCGCATCCCGCTGATCGCGGAAGCCTTCGCGGACCTGGAAACCCCCCTGTCCCTCTACCTCAAGCTGGCCCACGGCAGGGGCGACGGCAAGCACAGCTTCCTGCTGGAGTCGGTCGTCGGCGGCGAGCGCTTCGGACGCTACAGCTTCATCGGCTTGCCTGCGCGCACGCTGCTGCGCGCCAGCGGGTTCGGCGATGCGGCCAAGACCGAGGTGGTGACCGACGGCCAAGTGGTCGAGACGGCCGCCGGCAACCCGCTGGACTTCATCGCCGACTACCAGAAGCGCTTCAAGGTGGCGCTGCGCCCCGGCCTGCCGCGCTTTTGCGGGGGCTGGCGGGCTACTTCGGCTACGACGCGGTGCGCTACATCGAGAAGAAGCTGGAGAACACCTGCCCGCCCGACGCGCTGGGCTGCCCCGACATCCTGCTGCTGCAGTGCGAGGAACTGGCCGTCATCGACAACCTCTCGGGCAAGCTCTACCTGATCGTCTATGCCAACCCGGCCGAGCCCGAGGCCTACGCGCGCGGCAAGAAGCGCCTGCGCGAGCTGAAGGACCAACTCAAGTATTCGGTGAGCGCCCCGCAGGTGAAGGCGAGCGAAAGCCACCCCGCGCAGCGCAGCTTCGCCAAGGCCGACTATCTCGACGCCGTGGAACGCGCCAAGGGGCTGATCGCCGCCGGCGACTTCATGCAGGTGCAGGTGGGCCAGCGCATCCACAAGCGCTACACCGAGTCGCCGCTGTCGCTGTACCGCGCGCTGCGTTCGCTGAACCCGTCGCCGTACATGTACTACTACCACTTCGGCGACTTCCACGTGGTGGGCGCGAGCCCAGAGATCCTGGTGCGCCAGGAAGCCACGCCCGAGGGCCAGAAGATCACCATCCGCCCGCTGGCCGGTACCCGCCCGCGCGGCGCCACGCCCGAGGCCGACAAGGCCACCGAGCACGAACTGGTGGGCGACCCCAAGGAGCGCGCCGAGCACGTGATGCTCATCGACCTCGCGCGCAACGACATCGGCCGCATCGCCAAGACCGGCACGGTGAAGGTGACGGAGGCCTTCGCCATCGAGCGCTACAGCCACGTGATGCACATCGTGAGCAACGTGGAGGGCATCCTCAACGACGGCATGACCAGCATGGACGTGCTGCGCGCCACCTTCCCCGCCGGCACGCTCACCGGTGCGCCCAAGGTGCACGCGATGGAGCTGATCGACCAGCTCGAGCCCACCAAGCGCGGCCTCTACGGCGGCGCCTGCGGCTACCTGAGCTACGCGGGCGACATGGACGTGGCCATCGCCATCCGCACGGGCATCGTCAAGGACGGCACGCTCTACGTGCAGGCGGCGGCCGGCGTGGTGGCCGACTCGGTGCCCGAGCTGGAGTGGAGGGAGACCGAGCACAAGGCGCGCGCCCTGCTGCGCGCGGCCGAGCTGGTCGAGGAGGGGCTGGAATGACCCGCGCCATCGATACCGTGAAGCACTGCGCCACCATGCGCGACGTGCGCGACGGCGTGAACGCGCTGGACGACGTGCTGGTGCCCCTGCTGGTGGCGCGCGGCGGCTACATGACCCAGGCCGCGCGCGTGAAGAACGACGAGTCGCTGGTGCGCGACGAGGCGCGCATCCAGGCCATCATCGACCGCGTGCGCCCCATGGCCGAGGCCGAAGGGGGCAACGCCGACCTGATCGAGCGCCTCTACCGCGCGATGATGGAGTGCTACATCGCCTACGAACACGACGAGCTGGCCCGGCTGCGCGCCGAGGGACTCCAACCGAAGGGAGAGCACGCATGAAACTCCTCATGATCGACAACTACGACAGCTTCACCTACAACATCGTGCAGTACCTGGGCGAACTGGGCGCAGACGTGGAGGTGTTCCGCAACGACGAGATCACGCTGGAGGGCATCGCCGCGCGCGCGCCAGAGCGGCTGGTGATTTCGCCCGGCCCGTGCTCGCCGGCTGAAGCAGGCGTCTCCGTCGCGGCCATCCAGCACTTCGCGGGCAAGCTGCCGATCCTGGGCGTGTGCCTGGGGCACCAGAGCATCGGGGCGGCCTTCGGCGGCAAGATCATCCGCGCGCAGGAGCTGATGCACGGCAAGACCAGCGTCATCACCACGACGCAAAAGGGCGTGTTCGCGGGCCTGCCGGAGCAGTTCACGGTGAACCGCTACCACTCGCTGGCCATCGAGCGCGAGAGCTGCCCCGAGGTGCTGGAGGTCACGGCCTGGACGGATGACGGCGAGATCATGGGCGTGCGCCACCGCGAGCTGCCCATCGAGGGTGTGCAGTTCCACCCCGAAAGCATCCTGACCGAGCACGGCCACGCCATGCTGAAGAACTTCCTGGAGCAAGCGCGATGATCACCCCGCAAGAAGCGCTGCAGCGCACCATCGAGCACCGGGAAATCTTCCACGACGAGATGCTGCACCTGATGCGCCTCATCATGAGCGGCGAGCTGTCGCCCGTGATGACGGCGGCCATCGTCACCGGCCTGCGCGTGAAGAAGGAAACCATCGGCGAGATCACCGCCGCCGCGCAGGTGATGCGCGAGTTCTCCAACAAGGTGCACGTGGCCGACACCCGGCACCTCGTGGACATCGTGGGCACGGGCGGCGACGGGGCGAACACCTTCAACATCTCCACCTGCTCCACCTTCGTGATCGCCGCCGCGGGCGGCAAGGTCAGCAAGCACGGCGGGCGCGGCGTGTCGAGCAAGTCGGGCAGCGCGGACGCGATGGAGGCGCTGGGCATCCACATCAACCTGGCGCCTGAGCAGATCGCCCAGTGCATCCAGGAAGTCGGCATCGGCTTCATGTTCGCGCCCAACCACCATCCGGCCATGAAGAACGTGGCACCCGTGCGCAAGGAACTGGGCGTGCGCACGATCTTCAACATCCTGGGCCCGCTCACCAACCCGGCCGGCGCGCCCAACATCCTCATGGGCGTGTTCCACGAAGACCTCGTGGGCATCCAGGTGCGCGCGCTGCAGCGCCTGGGCGCCGAGCATGCGCTGGTCGTCTACGGCCGCGACGGGCTCGACGAGATCAGCCTGGGCGCAGGCACGCTGGTGGGCGAGCTGAAGGACGGCGTGGTGCGCGAATACGAAGTCCACCCCGAGGACTTCGGCCTGCGCATGGCCGGCACGCGCGCGCTGCGCGTGGACAGCCCCGAGGAATCCAAGGCCATGCTGCTCGAAGTGCTGAGCGGCGCCCAGGGCCCGGCGCGCGACATCGTCTGCCTGAACGCGGGTGCGGCGCTCTATGCGGCCAACGTGGTGCCCAGCATCGCCGAGGGCCTCGCGCGCGCGCAGGCCGCCATCGACAGCGGTGCGGCGCGTGCCAGGCTCGACGCGCTGGCGGCCTATACCCATCAGCTCGCTGGCGCATGAGCCTGCTGGATGCGCCCATCTGGCACGACGCGGGCACGTGGATCGTGCTGGGCGTGTCGCTGCTCTTCATCGTCGTGGGCATTGCCATGCACCACGTCATCCGCAAGGTGCTGCGCGCGCCGCCGCCCACCGACAAGCCTTCCGAAGACTGAAAACGCCATGTCCGACATCCTGCAAAAAATCTGCGACGTGAAGGCCGAGGAAGTGGCCGCCGCGAAGAAGCGCATGCCCTTCGCCGAGATGCGCCGCGACGCCGAAAGCCGCGTGCTCACGCGCGACTTCGTGGGCGCGCTGCGCGCAGAAATAGCCAAGGGCCAGGCCGGCGTGATCGCCGAGATCAAGAAGGCCAGCCCCAGCAAGGGCGTGATCCGCGAGGACTTCATCCCCGCCGACATCGCCCAGAGCTACGCCGAAGGCGATGGCAAAGTCAGCGCCGCCTGCCTCTCGGTGCTGACCGACCGCCAGTTCTTCCAGGGCCAGCCCGACTACCTGAAGCAGGCGCGCGCGAGCTGCCAACTGCCCGTGCTGCGCAAGGACTTCATGGTCGATCCGTACCAGATCTACGAGTCGCGCGCGATGGGGGCCGACTGCGTGCTGCTGATCGCCGCCTGCCTTCAGGATGGCCTGATGGCCGAGATGGAGCAGATCGCCCGCAGCCTGGACATGGCCGTGCTGGTCGAGGTGCACGACGGCGCGGAGCTGGATCGCGCGTTGAAGCTGAAGACCCCGCTCGTCGGCATCAACAACCGCAACCTGCGCACGTTCGAGGTGTCGATCCAGACCACGCTGGATCTGCAAAAGCACGTGCCGCAGGATCGCCTGCTGGTGGCCGAATCGGGCATCCTTGCGCCCGACGACGTGAAGACCCTGCGCGATGCGGGCATCGACGCCTTCCTCGTCGGCGAGGCGTTCATGCGCGCGCCGGAGCCGGGGCTCGCACTCGCAAAGCTATTTTCTTGATAGCTGCTCGCGCTTGATGGATAAGCGCTGGAGGCACTTTTGACCATGAATTCGGAAGACACCCAGCTCGTCACCGCCGACCCGGCGGATTGGCCTGTCGCCCCCGGCTGGCAGCCGCTGGTCGATGGCTTCTTCGCCAGCGAACGCGGCCAGGCGCTGCTCGCCTTCCTGCAATCGCGGCTGGAGGCCGGCGCCACCATCTTTCCCCCGAAGCCCCTGCGCGCGCTGGAACTGACGCCGCCCGAGCAGGTGCGCGTGGTCATCCTGGGGCAGGACCCGTACCACGGGCGCGGCCAGGCCGAAGGGCTGGCCTTCTCCGTCGCGCCCGGCGTGCGCCTGCCGCCCTCGCTGCAGAACATCTTCAAGGAAATGCAGCGCGACCTGGACGTGCCGTTCCCGCCATTCCCCAACCCGGGCGGCAGCCTCGTCAAGTGGGCCAAGAACGGCGTGCTGCTGCTCAACACCTGCCTCACGGTGGAGGAGGGCCAGGCCGCCAGCCATTCCGGCAAGGGCTGGGAGCTGCTGACCGACGCCGTGATCCGCCACGTGGCCGAAGCGGAGCGGCCGGTGGTCTTCATGCTCTGGGGCAGCCACGCGCAATCCAAGCGCGCTTTCATCCCGCAGGGCCGGGGGCATCTGGTGCTCACGGCCAACCACCCCTCGCCGCTGTCGGCGCTGCGCCCGCCCGTGCCGTTCATCGGCTGCGGGCACTTCGGCAAGGCGCGCGCCTTCCGCGAGCAGCACGGCTACTGAGCAGTCTTTATCCCGGCAGGCTCTCGCGCAGCAGCGCGAGGAAGGCCTGCGCCGCCACCGGCAGGCTGCGGCCCGCCAGCGTCTGCACCTCAATGTCGCGCAGGTCCATGCCCTGGTCGCCGATGGGCCGCGCCACCAGCTCGCCGGCCGCTACCAGGTGGCGCGCCGCCACTTCGCTGCCCACCGACAGGCCGCCGCCGCTGGCCACGAAGTGCAGCAGCGTGCGGGCATGGCCGCTCACCAGCACGGGGTCCAGCCGCAGGCCCTGGCGGCTGCAGGCCACGTCGACCATCTGGCGCACCGTGGTCTCGGGCGGCGGCAGGGCCAGCGGGTAGCGCGCCATGCGCGCGAGGGTGAGGCTGCGCGCCCGCGCCAGCGCGTGGCCGGGGGAAGCAGGGCCTGCACGGGAGCGCTCTGGCGGTAGGCCACCTCGATGTCCTTCTCGGGCGCGCGGCTGAAGCACAGGCCGATGTCGGCCGCCCCGCCGCGCACCGCGCCGGGCACCTCGGCCGTGGGCAGCACCTGCACGCTGAAGCGGATGCCCTGGTGCGCCTGCTGGAAGCGGGCGCACAGGCGCGGCACGAGTTCGTTGGCGAATGCGTCCGACGTGGCCAGCCGCACCTGGCCCGCGCGCAGGCCGCGCAGCGCGCCGATCTCGCCCAGCGCGCGCTCGGCGTCCAGGTGCGCGCGCCGCGCATGGCGCGCCAGGATCTCGCCGGCCTCGGTGAGCACCATGCCGCGCGGGTGCCGCTCGAACAGCGGCGCGCCGAGCTGCGCCTCCAGTCCGGCGATCTGCCGGCTCAGCGCCGACGCGGCCACATGCAGGCGCGCCGACGCCTCGGTGATCGAGCCGCACTGCGCCACCTCGAGGAAGTAGCGCAGCGCGGTGTCCTGCAACTGGTGGGCACGCATGCGCGCGAGTATGCACTTTGCCGATCCGGCAACGCAGGATTGCAGAATCGGTGTTGGTCAGAACGCGGGCGCTTTTCTAAGATGCCGGCTTCCAACGGAGACAAAAGGAGCGGGCGATGCGCAAATGGGCATGGGGCGTGGCATTGTGGATGGCCGGGGTGGCACTGGCGCAGGCCCAGGACTGGCCCGCGCGGCCGGTGCGGGTGATCGTGCCCTTCCCGTCCAGCGGCGCGACCGACCTGGTGGCGCGCGTGGTCACGCAGCGCGTGTCGCAGGACCTGGGCCAGCAGTTCGTGGTGGACAACAAGCCCGGCGCGGGCGGCACCATCGGCGCGGGCGAGGCCGCCAAGGCGCAGCCCGACGGCTACACGCTGCTGCTCACCACGAGCAGCACGCACGCCATTTCGCCGCACCTCATGCCCCGCCTGGCCTACGACGCACGCAAGGACTTCACGCCCGTGGCGCACCTGGCCGACGCGGCCAGCGTGCTGCTGGTCACGCCGTCGCTCCCCGCCAAGACGGTGCAGGAACTCGTGGCCTACGCCAAGGCCCACCCGCGCGCGCTCAACTATGCGTCCAGCGGCAACGGCACCATCGTGCATCTGAACGCTGCGGCGTTCAGCGCGCAGGCCGGCATCGAGATGACGCACGTGCCCTACAAGGGCACGGCCCAGTCCATCACCGACCTGGCCACGGGCCAGGTGCACGTGCTGTTCGACTCCATCCCCACCGGCATGCCGCACGTGAAAAGCGGCCGCCTGCGCGCGCTGGCCGTCACCAGCGAGAAGCGCAGCGCGCTCGCGCCCGAGCTGCCCACGCTGGCCGAATCGGGCCTGCCGGGCTATTCGTCCGTGACGTGGTTCGGCGTGTACCTGCCCGCCGGCGCGCCGCCCGCGCTGGTCGAGCGCATCCACAAGGCCTTCACCCAGGCCATGCAAACGCCCGAGGTGGCCGCCAGCCTCGCTAAGCTGGGCGTGGAGCCCGCCGCGCCCGGCTCGCCCGCACAGTTCGCCGCCATGGTGCAGGCCGACAGCGCACGCTGGGCGGGCGTGATCCGCCAGCACAAGATCACTCTGGAATGACCGCCATGCACGACGCACAGAACCTCGACTGGACCCTTCCCTACGCCTCGCACCGCAGCGCGGTGATGGGGCGCAACATCGTCTCCACCTCGCAGCCGCTGGCCGCCCAGGCCGGCCTGCGCATGCTGCTGGCCGGCGGCAACGCGGTGGACGCGGCGCTGGCCGCCGCCATGGCGCTCACCGTGGTCGAGCCCTCGGGCTGCGGCATCGGCAGCGACGGCTTCGCCATCGTCTGGGATGGCAAGGAACTGCACGGCCTCAACGCCTCGGGCCGCTCGCCCGCCGCGTGGACGCCTGACTACTTTGCCCGGCTTGGCGGCATCCCCGAGAAAGGCTGGAACGCGGTCACCGTGCCAGGCGCCGTCTCGGCATGGGTGGCGCTGTCGCAGCGCTTCGGCAAGCTGCCGTTCGCGCAGCTCGCGCAGCCTGCCATCGACTACGCGCGCCATGGCTTTCCCGTGTCGCCCACCATCGCGCGGCTGTGGGAGCTTGGGGACGCCAAGCTCGGCAGCCAGCCCGGCTTCGCCGAATGCTTCCTCCCCGGCGGCCGTGCCCCGCGCGCGGGCGAGGTGTTTCGCAGCGAGGCGCACGCGCGCACGCTGGAGCTGATCGCTGCAACGCAGGGCGAAGCGTTCTACCGCGGCGAGCTGGCCGAGAAGATGGCAGCGCATTCGCAGGCCAACGGCGGTGCGATGACCGTCGAAGACCTGGCCGCACACCAGGCCGACTGGGTGGGCACGGTGAGCCAGCGCTTCGGCGACTCGGTGATCCACGAAATCCCGCCCAACGGCCAGGGCATCGCGGCGCTGATGGCGCTGGGCATGCTCGACGCCCTGGGCGTCGGCAGCCAGCCGCTCGACGGCATCGACAGCGTGCACCTGCAGATCGAGGCCATGAAGCTCGCCTTCGCCGACCTGCACCAGTACAACGCCGACATCGACCACATGCGCGTCGCGCCAGCCGACCTGCTGCGCCCCGAATACCTGCGCGAGCGCGCGGCACTGATCAACCCCGCGCGCGCGGGCGATCTCGCGTACGGCGCGCCGCGTCCCGGCGGCACGGTGTACCTCGCGGCGGCTGATGCTGGCGGCATGATGGTCTCGTTCATCCAGTCCAACTACATGGGCTTCGGCTCTGGCGTGGTCGTGCCGGGCACCGGCATCAGCCTGCAGAACCGGGGCCACGGCTTCACGCTGGAGCCTGGCCATGCCAACGAGGTCGGCCCGCGCAAGCGCCCTCGCACACCATCATTCCCGCCTTCGCCATGCACGCCGATGGCACGCCGCAGATGGCCTTCGGCGTGATGGGCGGCCCCATGCAGAGCCAGGGCCACGCGCAGATGGCCTTGCGCGTGCTGCGCTACGGCCAGAACCCGCAGGCCGCTGCCGACGCGCCGCGCTGGCGCGTGACGGGTGGCAAGGGCGTGGCGGTGGAACCCGCGTTCGATCCCGCCGTGGTAGAGCAGCTGCGCGCGCGCGGCCATGAGGTCACGGTGGAGGCGGGCAACGGCGTTTTCGCCTTCGGCGGCGCGCAGCTGGTGCTGCGGCAGGGCGACGTGTACGTCGCGGGCTCTGATCCGCGCAAGGACGGGTGCGCGGTGGCGTTCTAAGCCCAATCGGCCGCTAGCGCTTTTTCAGCAAGCGCTGGCAGCTATTTTTTGTATAGCGTCACCGCGTCTCGCGCACTGTCAGCCACGCGCTCGCCACGCCGCTGGCCGCGATCAGCGCCATGCCCACGAGCGACCAGCCGTCGGGCATGTGCCCGTACACCGCCCAGCCCGCGAGCATGGCGAAGCCGATCTGCGTGTAGAGGAACGGCGCAATGGTCGCGGGCGTAGTGTGTGCGTACGCGCGCAGCAGCATCAGGTGGCCCAGCGCGCTCGACAGGCCCATGACGAAGGTGCCCAGCCAGATCCACGGGTTGTCGATCTGTGTCCAGACAAAGGGCGCGCCCAGCGACGTGAGCGCCGTGGCGATCCAGCCTGTGTAGAACTGTGTGGTGGCCGGGTCTTCCTGGCCCGCCATCAGGCTGCTGAGGATCTGGTAGCCCGTGGCCAGTGCCAGCATGGCCAGCGGCAGCAGCAGGGCCCAGCCGAGGGTGTCGCCGCCGGGGCGCAGGATGAGCATCACGCTGGCCAGGCCCGTGACGACCAGCAGCCAGCGCGGCAGGCTCACGTGCTGGCGCAGCCACAGCGCGGCCACGAGCGTCACGCACAGCGGCGTGGCCGCGACGATGGCGGTGAATTCGGGCAGCGGCATCACGCGGATGCTGAAGAAGCCGAACAGGCTGGTGCCCGCGAACAGCATTGCCCGCAGCATCTGGAAACGCGGGTGCGCGGTGCGCGGCAGCCGCCAGCCGGAGCGCGGCAGCACCCAGGCCGAGGTGAGCAGCGACTGGAACAGGTAGCGCAGCCACAGCGCCATGAAGAGCGGCACCGTGGCGCTGACGAGCTTGGTGGCGGTGTCGAGCAGCGCGAAGCAAGCGCACGCGCCCACGGTGAGCGCGATGCCCGCCAGGGCGGAATGGCGTGTGCTGGTGTGTGCCATCAACGGGTGCGTTCGAGGAGCATCGAATCGCCGTAGCTGAAGAAGCGGTAGCGCTGCGCGATGGCGTGCCGGTAGAGCTGCATGACGTGCTCGTACCCCGCGAAGGCGCTCACCAGCATCATCAGCGTGCTCTTGGGGAGGTGGAAGTTGGTGACGAGCAGATCGACCACCTGGAACGCGAAGCCAGGCGTGATGAAGATGTCCGTCTCACCCGTGGTCTGGCCGCTGCGCGCCCAGGATTCGAGCGTGCGTACCGTGGTCGTGCCCACGGCCACCACGCGCCCGCCGCGCGCGCGGCAGCGCTCCAGCGCGGCGAGGGTGGCCAGCGGCACCTCGTACCACTCGCTGTGCATGCGGTGCTCGGCCAGGCTTTCGGTCTTGACGGGCTGGAAGGTGCCCGCGCCCACGTGCAGGGTGACGCTGGCGCGCTCGACGCCGCGCGCGGCGAGCGCGGCGAGCACGGCGTCGTCGAAGTGCAGCGCCGCCGTGGGCGCGGCCACGGCGCCGGGGGTGCGGGCGAAGACGGTCTGGTAGCGCTCGCTGTCCTCGGATTCATGAGGGTCGTGATCAGCGTTCTGCTGGCGCTCGATGTAGGGCGGCAGCGGCAGGTGGCCGTGGCGCTCCATCAGTTCCCAGGGTGTCTCGCCGGCCGGGCCGTGCAGCGCGAAGCGGAACAGCGGCCCGTCGGCGTCGGGCCAGCGCGCGAGCAGGGTGGCGTCGAAGCCGCCCGCCGCCTTGCCGCCGGCCATGTGGACGGTGGCACCGGGCAGGGGCTTCTTGCTGACCTTCATGTGGGCCACGACCTCGTTGCCGGTGAGCACGCGCTCGATCAGCAGCTCCAGCTTGCCGCCGCTGGCCTTTTCGCCGAACACGCGCGCCTTGACCACGCGCGTGTCGTTGAAGACGAGCAGGTCGCCCGGTGCCAGCTGCTGCGGCAGCTCGCGGAAGATGCGGTCGGTGGGCGGCAGGGCGCGGCCGTCGAGCAGGCGCGAGCCGCTGCGCTCGGGCGCGGGGTGCTGGGCGATGAGCAGCTCGGGCAGCTCGAAGTCGAAGTCGCTGAGGGTGTGCGTGCGGGGGCTGGGGGACATGCGGGATCCGTTGGGGCGGCCTGCCCGTGCGGGCAGGCGGAAGGCGCGATTGTCGCAACTCCGGCGCGGGGCGGCGTGCACGTGTAATCTTGAGAGAAGTCAACCCTTTGCGTGCGCACAGGCCTAGACTGCGGTCCATGTCATGACACGCTGCGGGCTCACATGGATACCTCTTTCGTTTGGGATGATGGCTTCGTCACGGGCCTGGACGTGGTGGACGTGCAGCACCGCGCGCTGGTGGACCTGTTCAACGAGCTGAGCCACGCGCTGTTCTCGCCGTCCAGCGGCGGCGAGGCGCTGCTGGCCGACGTCTACGGGCGCCTGCTGGCCTACACCGCCTACCACTTCCGCGAAGAGGAGGAGCTGATGGGGCGCTGCGGCCTGGACGCGCGCCACATCGAGGGCCACCGCCTGCTGCACCAGCAGTTCGAGGAGCAGGTGCGCATGCTGTGGATGCAGCGCGCCTCCATGGCGGATGCGGGCACCACGCTGGTGGACTTTCTCACCTCGTGGCTGGGCCTGCACATTCTGGGCATCGACCAGTCGATGGCGCGGCAGATCGCCTCGGTGCAGGCGGGGCTGAGCGCGGCCGAGGCGTTCGATCGCGAACGCGAGGCGCACGACAACGGCATCCAGGCGCTGCTCAAGATGATCAGCAAGCTCTACTCCGCGCTGTCGGTGCAGAACGCGCAGCTCGCCGCCGCCAACCAGCACCTGGAGGAGCGCGTGGCCCAGCGCACGCACGAGCTGGAGGAGGCCAACGAGCGCCTGCGCACGCTCTCGCGCACCGACGCGCTGCTGGGCATCGCCAACCGCGCGCATTTCAACGAATGGCTGGAGCAGACCTGCGCCCTGGCGCGCCGCGCGCGGCGGCCCGTGGGGCTGGTGATGATCGACGTGGACTGCTTCAAACGCTACAACGACCACTACGGCCACCAGCAGGGCGACGCCTGCCTGCAGGCCGTGGCCCGCGCCGTGGCCGGCTGCGTGCGCCGCGGCACCGACCTGGTGGCGCGCTACGGCGGCGAGGAGCTGGCCGTGGTGCTGCCCGAGACCGACGCGGCCGGCGCGCAGGCCATGGCCGGGCGCATGGTGCAGGCGGTGCGCGCCCTGGATATGCCGCACGCCGATTCGCTGGCCGGGCCCAGCGTCAGCATCAGCGCGGGCGTGTGCAGCCAGGTGCCGCTGCCGGCCGCCGGCGGCGCCAGCGGCTCGGCGGCGCTGATCGCGCGGGCCGATGCGGCGCTCTACGAGGCCAAGCACCAGGGGCGCAACCGCTGCGTGGCGGCGGAGGCCGCCGGCGCGGCGCTCTGAAAAAGGAGCTGCTTGCGCTGGCTGCTCCTGGTTTTTCATATGGAATGCACTGCAATTCCAGTCAGGAAAAGCGCGACTAGCTCCTGATTACATAGCGGACGAATCGCACGCCGCCAGCCCCTGCGCGAAGCGCGCGGGGTTCAGCAGTGCCACCAGGCCGCAGCCCAGCGCGCCCTGCCAGTGGAGGTAGTCGTGGCCCGTGGGGTGCTCGCGCTGGGTCACGGCGTAGCCCTTGGCGCGCAGCACGTCGCCCAGGTGGCGGTTGGTCTCCAGGATGCCGTCCTGCCCGGCGCGGGCGCTCTCGTAGCGCCCGGCGTCCAGGTAGAAGCGCACGGCGCGCGGCGGCGCCTCGGCGTAGGCGCGCATCATGGCGCCGGGCATCTCGCCCCGCGGCGCCCACCAGTACGAGCCCGACAGGCTCAGCACGCGGCCGAACCAGTGCGGCAGCACCAGCCCGGCATAGGCCGAGGCCAGGCCGCCGTAGCTGGAGCCGGCGACCACGGTGGCCTCGGGCGGCTGCGCCAGGCCTCGCGCGCGCACCCAGGGCATCAGCTCCTCGTCGAGGAAGCGCGCGAACGCCGGGTTGGGTGGCAGTTCGGCGCCGCGCGCCTCGGGGCTGGGGTTGGCGACGAGCACCACGGCGGTGGGCGGGATCAGGCCGTCGGCCAGCAGGTTGTCCACGATGCGCGGCGTGGGCACGTCGTCGCGGTAGGCATGGGCGTCGAACAGCACCAGCAGTGCCTGCGGCGGCGCGCCGGCCGGGCGGTAGAGCCAGACGGCGCGCTGGTTGCCCAGGATGCGGCTGTCCACCACGTGGCGCGTGAGCGTGCCCCGGGCCACGCCCGGGCGCGGCGTCACCCAGGGCTGCGCGGGCGCGCCGGGCAGCTCCAGCACGGAGAAGCCCTGGAAGGCGTCCAGCGCGGTGTCGGTGCGCGCGGGGAAGGCGCGCGGGTTCAGCGGATCGCGCTGCGCGGTGGCCAGGATCATGCGGCGGTTGTCCGTCGCCGTGCCCCGGACCTGCGGCACGTCGGGCGCGAGGCGGTAGGACAGGCGCGCGCCCAGCGGCATGCGAAAGCTCGTCCACCACACGTCGCTGCCGCCCAGGCGCTGCAGCGGGTCGTGGTCGCCCGAGGGGCTGCCGAACAGGCGCACGCCGCGCGTGTCCGGCGTGCCGCGCCACAGGAAGGTGACCAGCGCCTCGCGGGCGGAGAGCGGCTCCACCAGCGGCGTGCCCTCGCGCGCGCGCTCGGCCCAGAAGGCGGCGGTGCCGCCGCCCTCGGCCAGGGTCTGCGCCAGCGCGCGCAGGCGCGGGCTCTGCGGCGCGGGTGCGGCGGCGGCCGTGTCCGCCGGGGCGAACGCGCGGCGCAGCACCAGGGAGTAGGGACCGGCCTGCGCGCCCCCGCGCACCTGCAACTGTTGCCCCGGCTGCACCTGCCAGGTGAAGCCCTGGGGGCTGTCGTCCTCGGCGACCAGGCGGCGCAGGTGGCGGCCCTCGGCGTCCAGCAGGTCGAGCACGGCGCCGGGACCGTCGAAGCTGCCCTGCACCACATGGCCCGGCGGCACGGCGGGCTGCCAGCGCAGGACCTGGCCCGCGCCCAGCGCGCCCGCCTGGGCGGCGCCCACGGCAAGCTGCTGACCGGCCACCGCGGTGGCCGGCAGGTGGCCCCCCAGCAGCGCGGCCGCCAGCAGCGCGACCAGGCACCAGCCCAGCGGGCGGGTGATGCGGCGAGCGGCGCGCTCCGAGGCGAAGACCAGGGCGAGGCTGGCGAGCACCAGCGCCAGCGGGACGAGGAGAAGGGCGAGCATGGAATGCAAGAGCGGGGGGACAGGCGAACGAATATTATCAAGAATCATTCGCATTATTGGCATTCCACCCGCTGCGTGCGGGATGCCGGCGCTACCGGCTCACCAGGGCTGCGGCGGCAGGTCCGACCACAGCTGGGCGAGGTCGGGGAACTGCCACGCGTCGGGGTCTTCGCGCGCGGTGATGCGTTCGGCGCAGCCCGGGGCGGACAGGTCCACCAGTTCGGGCACGATGCGCATGCCGGACTTGGTGGAGAAGAACACCTTCACGCGCGGCGCCACCAGGGTGCCGGGCGACTGCTCCACCACCACGCCCAGGCGCCCCGAGGCCAGGCGCACCAGCGAGCCCACGGGGTAGATGCCGATGGTCTTCACGAAGGCCTGGAACAGCCGGCCGTCGAGGTGGCCGCGCGTCCACTCGGCCATGCGGCGCAGGGCCTCGGACGGGTCCCAGCCGCGCTTGTACGGGCGGTCGGAGGTGATGGCGTCGTACACGTCGCAGATGGCCGCCATGCGCGCGAGCTGGCCGATGCGCTCGCCCGGCAGGCGGTGGGGGTAGCCCGTGCCGTCCATCTTCTCGTGGTGGTGCAGGCAGGCGTCGAGCACCCCCGCGGGCAGGCCGCTGCCCTGCAGCATGGCGTGGCCGGCCACGGGGTGGCTTTGCACCGTGGTGAATTCCTCGGCGGTGAGCTTGCCCGGCTTGTTGAGCACGGCCAGCGGCACGGCGGCCTTGCCCAGGTCGTGCAGCAGGCCCGCCTGGCCGGCCTGGTGCGTGGCCGCGTCGTCCATGCCCAGCTGGCGCGCCAGCGCCACCATGAGCGCGCACACGGCCACGGAGTGCATGTAGGTGTATTCGTCTGCCGTCTTGAGCCGGGCCAGGCTGATGAGTGCGCCGGGGTTGCGCGTGACCGAGTGCGAGATCGCGTGCACCAGCCCCTCGGTGCCGGCCACGTCCACCGCGCGGCCCATGCGCGCCTCGCTGAACATCGAGGCCATGGCCTGCTTGGCGTTGCCGCAGATGGTGGCGGCGCGGCGCAGCTCCTGGTCCATGGGGGCGGACTCGGGCGCGGGCGTGCGGGGCGGCTCCTGCGGGGCCGGGGGCGCGCCGGGCACGGGGTGCCGTGGCACCGCGGCCGCTGCGCCCGCGGGCACGTCCAGGCCCCGGGCGATGTCGATCCAGACCTCCTGGATGCGCGTGGCGCGGATGCGCGCCAGGTCCTCGGGGTCTTCGAGCAGGAAGCGCTTGCGCCAGAAGGGGTGCTCGATCCACGCCCCGCAGAAATCGTGCAGGTACATGCCCAGGGTGAGGTGCCGTACGGGGATGCGCTTGAGCATGGCGGGAAACGGAGTCTCCAGAGAGTTGGCGGTAACCGGACATGGTAGCCTTTTCGCGTGCCCCGTCCGAACCCTTCTTCCTCCGGCCCTGCCGCTTCGCCCGCCCGGCAAGCCCTCGTCAAGCTGGGCCTCACGCGCGACATCGACCTGGCCCTGCACCTGCCGCTGCGCTACGAGGACGAGACGCGCATCACCCCCATCAAGAGCGCCCGCGACGGCAGCACGGTGCAGATCGAGGGCGAGGTGACCGCCAGCGAAATCCAGATGCGCCCGCGCCGCCAGCTCGTGGTGACGCTGGACGACGGCTCGGGCACCTGCGAGCTGCGCTTCTTCAGCTTCTACCCCTCGCACCAGAAGACCCTGGCCGTGGGCACGCGCGTGCGCGCGCGCGGCGAGATCAAGGGCGGCTTCTGGGGCCGGCAGATGCTGCACCCGGCGTTCCGCAAGGCCGAGGGAGAGCTGCCCGCCGCGCTCACGCCCGTCTACCCCACGGTGGCGCAGCTGCCGCAGGCCTACCTGCGCCGCGCCGTCGCCAGCGCGCTCACGCGCGTGGACCTGCCCGAGACGCTGCCGCCGGGCCTGGAGCCGCCCCTGGCGCGCTTCGATCGCCAAAATGGCCTCCAGCGCCCATGGAGCCTGCGCGAGGCGCTCTTCTTTTGCATCACCCAGCGCCCGACGTGGCCCTGGCAACGCTGGAGGACCACAGCCACCCCGCCTGGCAGCGCCTGAAGGCCGAGGAGCTGCTGGCGCAGCAGCTCTCGCAGCTGACCGCCAAGCGCGCGCGCGACCGGCTGCGCGCGCCGCAACTGCGTGCTGCGGGCGAAACCGCACTGCATGAACAGCTGCTCGCCGCACTGCCCTTCCAGCTCACCGCCGCGCAGCGCCGCGTGGGCGAGGAGATCGCGCGCGACATCGCCGCCAGCCGCCCCATGCACCGTCTGCTGCAGGGCGACGTGGGCTCGGGCAAGACGGTGGTCGCCGCGCTGGCCGCCGCCGTCTGCATGGATGCGGGCTGGCAGTGCGCGCTGATGGCGCCCACGGAAATATTGGCCGAGCAGCACTTCGCCAAGCTCATCGGCTGGCTGGAGCCGCTGCTGGCCGCGCGCGGCAAGCGCGTCGCGTGGCTCGCGGGCGGGCAGAAGAAGAAGGAGCGCGCCGCGATGCTGGAGGCCGTGGCCAGCGGCGAGGCCGCGCTGGTCGTCGGCACGCACGCCGTCATCCAGGAGCAGGTGCGCTTCCACAACCTCGCGCTCGCGGTGGTAGACGAGCAGCACCGCTTCGGCGTCGCGCAGCGGCTGGAACTGCGCAAGAAGCTGGCCCACCTGGGCCTGGAGCCGCACATGCTGATGATGAGCGCCACGCCCATCCCGCGCACGCTGGCGATGACCTACTACGCCGACCTCGATGTTTCCACCATCGACGAGCTGCCGCCGGGCCGCACGCCCATCGTCACCAAGCTCATCGCCGACAGCCGCAAGGACGAGGTGGTCGAGCGCATCGGCGCCCAGGTGGCGGCGGGGCGGCAGGTCTACTGGGTGTGCCCGCTGATCGAGGAGAGCGAGGCGCTGGACCTGTCCAACGCCACGGCCACGCACGTGGAGTTGAGCGAGGCGTTGCCGGGCGTGTCCGTCGGCCTGCTGCATTCGCGCATGTCTGCGGCCGAGAAGAAGGCGGTGATGGAGGAATTCAAGAGCGGGCGCATGGGCGTGCTGGTCAGCACCACGGTGATCGAGGTGGGCGTGGACGTGCCCAACGCCTCGCTCATGGTCATCGAGCACGCCGAGCGCTTCGGCCTCTCGCAGCTGCACCAGCTGCGCGGGCGCGTGGGGCGCGGCGCGGCCGCGTCGGCCTGCGTGCTGCTCTATTCCACGGGCGACAGCGGCCGCCTGGGCGAGACCGCGCGCGACCGGCTCAAGGCCATGGCCGAGACGACGGACGGCTTCGAGATCGCCCGGCGCGACCTGGAGATCCGCGGGCCGGGCGAATTCCTGGGCGCGCGCCAGTCGGGCGACGCGCTGCTGCGCTTCGCCGACCTGGCCACCGACACGGCGCTGCTCGCCTGGGCGCGCGAGACGGCGCCGCGCATGCTCGACGGCCACCCGCAGCTCGCCGCGCGCCACGTGGAGCGCTGGCTGGGCGGCAAGGCCGACTATCTCAAGGCATGACCGGGCGCGGCACACGGAGCGCGCGGCGGTGGGACAATGGGCCGGCTGCACAAAAACGCACGAACTGCACGCCCTGCTTGAGCGCGGCGGCTTTTCAGAATGCCTGCAGTGCACTATGGTGTCGCCTTGCGCCATAGCCGGCCCCTCTTCCACACATGACACTTACCGAACTCAAATACATCGTCGCCGTCGCGCGTGAGAAGCACTTCGGCCGTGCCGCGGACGCGTGCTACGTCTCGCAGCCCACGCTGTCCGTGGCCGTGAAGAAGCTGGAGGACGAGCTGGAGGTCAAGCTCTTCGAGCGCAGCGCGAGCGACGTCTCCGTCACCCCGCTGGGCGAGGAGATCGTGCGCCAGGCGCAGAGCGTGCTGGAGCAGGCCGCCGCCATCAAGGAGATCGCCAAGCGCGGCAAGGACCCGCTGGCCGGTGCGCTCACGCTGGGCGTGATCTACACCGTGGGCCCCTACCTGCTGCCCGAGCTGGTGCGCCACGCCATCGCGCGCACGCCGCAGATGCCGCTGATGCTGCAGGAGAACTTCACCGCGCGCCTGCTGGAGATGCTGCGCACCGGCGAGATCGACTGCGCCATCATGGCCGAGCCCTTCCCCGACACCGGCCTGGCCGTGGCGCCGCTGTACGACGAGCCCTTCATGGCCGCCGTGCCCAGCAGCCACCCGCTGGCCGCGCGCGCCTCCGTCTCCGCCACCGAACTCAAGAACGAGACCATGCTGCTGCTCGGCGCGGGCCACTGCTTCCGCGACCACGTGCTCGAGGTCTGCCCCGAGTTCGCGCGCTACGCGAGCAACGCCGAGGGCATCCGCCGCACCTTCGAGGGCTCGTCGCTGGAGACCATCAAGCACATGGTTTCGGCCGGCATGGGCGTCACGCTGGTGCCGCGCCTGTCGGTGCCGCGCGACGCGCTGCACGCCGGCGCGCGCCGGCGCAAGAGCGACGACGCCCACATCCGCTACCTGCCCATCGTCGAGGACGACGGCAGCGCCCCCCGAAGCGCCGCGTGGTGCTGGCCTGGCGGCGCAGCTTCACGCGCTACGAAGCCATCGCAGCGCTGCGCAATGCGGTCTATGCTTGCGAGCTGCCGGGCGTCACGCGCCTGTCGTAAGCTTTCGCCGTTGTTCAACAGGAGGAAACACCATGGCCAAATCCCCGAGCAAATCCGCCACCGCCAAGACCGGCGTGCCGCGCATCAACATTGGCATCAGCGAAAAGGACCGCGCCGCCATCGCGCAGGGCCTGTCGCGCCTGCTGGCCGACACCTACACGCTGTACCTGACCACGCACAACTTCCACTGGAACGTGACGGGCCCGATGTTCAACTCGCTGCACGCCATGTTCATGGAGCAGTACACCGAGCTGTGGAACGCCGTGGACCCGGTGGCCGAGCGCATCCGCTCGCTGGGCCACCACGCGCCCGGCTCCTACGCCGAATTCGGCAAGCTCACCTCGCTGGCCGACGTGCCCACCACGCCGCCCGCGGCGCTGGAGATGGTGCGCATCCTCGTCGAAGGCCATGAGGCCGTGGCCCGCACCGCGCGCGAGCTCTTCCCCCTGGCCGACAAGGCCAGCGACGAGCCCACGGCCGACCTGCTCACCCAGCGCCTCACGGTGCACGAGCAGACGGCATGGATGCTGCGCTCGCTGCTCGAAGCGTGATGGGAGCGCCCGCTCCGCATGTCCTGGATTGACGCGCATGCGGCCCCGCGGGGCTGCTGCTCGTGATGGCCGCCCTGGGCGGCCTTTTTTCTACCTGCGCCGCGCGCCCGCGCAGGCCGCACCCTCCGATGCCGCCCTGCCGCCCGCCGCGTGGCACGCGCTGGCGCTGGCCGGACTGCTGGCCGCGCTGGGCCTGGCGGTGCTCGCGCGCGACATGCTCTGCCTCACCGCGCCCGGCTGCGCCGAGGGCGCGCACTGGCACGCGATGGACCTGGCCGTGCAGCAGTGGTTCGCGCACCACCGGCCGCCCGCGTGGCTCGGGCCCGTCGCGGCCTTCACGCACCGGGGCCACGTGGGCTGGACGGCGGCGCTCTCGGTGGCCGTGCTGCTGTGGCTCCTGTGGCGCCGCGAGGGCCTGCGCGCGGGCGCGTGGCTGCTGGGCACGGCGGGCGTGGGGCTGTGGATCCGCGCGATCAAGGGCTTCGTCGCCCGCCCGCGGCCCGAGGCCGGCTGGGTGTCCGAAGGTGGCTACAGCTTCCCGAGCGGCCACAGCGCGGGCACGCTGGTGCTCTACGGCATGCTGGCCTGGCTGCTCGCGGGCGGCCTGCCCCGGCACTGGCGCGCGGCGGTCTGGGGCGTGGCGCTGGCGCTGGGCCTGTCCATCGGCGCCAGCCGCGTGATGCTGCGCGTGCATTTCGCGAGCGACGTGCTCGCGGGCTGGCTGCTCGGGCTGGCGTGGCTGGCGCTCGTCGTCTGCACGGCGGAATGGGCCAGGGCGCGGCGGTAGGATCCAGCCATGTCTTCTTCGCGCAGCCGCCTGTCCCTGTACCTCGACCTGATCCGCTTCGACCGCCCCGCCGGCTGGCTGGTGCTGGTGTGGCCCACGCTGGTGGCGCTGTGGGTGGCGGCGGACGGCTTCCCGGGCTGGCACCTGCTGGCGGTGTTCGTGGCGGGCACGGTGCTCATGAGGAGCGCGGGCTGCTGCATCAACGACATCGCCGACCGCGACTTCGACCGCCACGTCAAGCGCACCGCGCACCGCCCCATCACGAGCGGCCAGATCGGCGTGAAGGAGGCGGCGCTGCTCGGCGCGGCGCTGGCGCTGTTCTCCTTCGGCCTGGTGCTCACCACGCGTTGGGAGGCCGTGGCCTGGTCGGTGCCCGCGGTGCTGTTCACCATCCTCTACCCGTTCACCAAGCGTTTCTTCGCCATGCCGCAGGCCTTCCTGGGGCTGGCGTTCAACTTCGGCATCGTCATCGCCTTCGCGGCCGTGCGCGGCGAGGTGACCGCCACCGCCTGGGTGCTGTGGCTGGCCAACCTGTTCCTGGTGCTGGCCTACGACACCGAATACGCCATGGTGGACCGCGACGACGACCTGAAGATCGGCATGAAGACCTCGGCCATCACGCTGGGGCGCTTCGACGTGGCGGGCGTCATGCTGTGCTTCGTGCTCTGCCTGGTGCTCACGGCCTGGGTGCTGTGGCCGCGCGTGGGCGGCTGGCCCTTCGCGCTGGGGCTGGCCGCTGCCGCCGCGCAGGTGGCGTGGCACTACACGCTGATCCGGGGGCGCACGCGCGAAGGCTGCTTCACCGCCTTCAGCAAGAGTCACTGGATAGGCGCGGCGCTGTTCGCGGGCGTGGCGCTCGGGTACTTGCTGCGCTATTGATAGCTGCCAGCGCTTGCCTGGCAAGCGCTGGAGCCTGATTTAATCAAGATCGCGGGTTCTTCAGGGCGCGGCCTTTGCGACTGACGCGCCCTGCGAGGGCAGCCGCGCAAGGGCCGCCCCGCCGCGCCGGCTGCGTCCCTCTTCCCGTAGCGCGAAGCGCGTAGAGAGAAGGGGAAGGCGCGAAGCGCCACAGGGGGATGTTCCCCTTCAAGCGCCGAACTCGGCCGCCAGTTCCTGCGCGCGCTTCTCGGCGGCGCGGATGGCGGCGATGAAGTGCTCGGGCACCTGCGCGGCCTGCAGGTGGGTGATGGCTGCGTGCGTGGTGCCGCCCTTGCTGGTCACGCGCTGGCGCAGCACTTCGGGCGCCTCATCGGAGCGAGCTGCCAGCTCCGAGGCGCCCTGGAAGGTGGCCACGGCCAACTGGTGCGCCTGTGCGGCAGACAGGCCCATGTCCACGCCGGCCTGGGTCATGGCCTCGAGGAACAGGAACACGTAGGCCGGGCCGGAGCCGGAGAGCGCCGTAACCGCGTCCAGCAGGTCTTCGCGCTCCACCCACACATGTTGACCCGTGGTGCTTACCACCTGTTCCACCAGCGCCTTGCCGGCGGCGTCCACGCCGGAGCGGGCGAACAGCCCGGTGATGCCCATGCCGACCAGCGCCGGCGTGTTGGGCATGGCGCGCACGACCTGCTGCGTACCCAGCCATTGGGCGATGCTCTGCGAGGGAATGCCCGCCGCCACGCTCAGGTGCAACGCCTGCGTGGTGTGCGCGGCTGTGGCCTGGGCGGCCTCCTTGAAGGTCTGCGGCTTGACGGCCCACACCACCAGGCCGGCGCGGGCCAGCGCCGCCGTGGGTGCCGGCTGCGCGGCGATGCCGAAGTTCTGGCGCAGCGCCTCGCGCGCGGGCTCGAACGGCTCGACCACGTCGATCTGGCCGGCCGGCAGGCCTTGGCGGATCAGCCCGCCGATGATGGCGCTGGCCATGTTGCCGCCGCCGATGAAGGCGATGGGAGGAGTGGATGTATTGTCGGTCATGGGCGCTGATGCTTTCAAAATGATAGCTGTTTGCGCTTGATTCATAAGCGCTGGAGGCCGATTTTATCTAAAGCGTGGCCTGTGCCACCGCATGCTCCCAGCGCGCCATGAGCGCCTCGGCCTGCCCGCGCGGCAGGGTGGGAACGAAGCGGCGTTCGGCGCGCCACAGCCGCGACAGCTCGGCCGTGCCGCCGTACACGCCGCACGACAGGCCTGCGAGGTAGGCCGCGCCGAGGGCGGTGGTCTCCACCACGGCGGGGCGCACCACGGGAATGCCCAGCAGGTCGGCCTGGAACTGCATCAGCAGATCGTTCACGCAGGCGCCGCCGTCCACGCGCAGTTCGCTCACCGGTGCGCCGCCGGCGGCCACGGCGTCGCGGCTCATGGCGGTGAGCAGGGCGGCGCTCTGGTAGGCGATGGATTCGAGCGCTGCGCGCGCGATGTGCGCCAGCGTGGTGCCGCGCGTCAGGCCGGTGATGGTGCCGCGCGCGTCGGGCTTCCAGTAGGGCGCGCCCAGACCGGTGAAGGCGGGCACCATCATCACGCCGCCCGAGTCGGGCACGCTCTCGGCGAGCGACTGCACCTCGCTGCTGGCGGAGATGGCGCGCAGCCCGTCGCGCAGCCACTGCACCACGGCGCCGCCGACGAAGACGCTGCCTTCCATGGCGTATTCGGGTGCGGCGCCCGTCTGCGCCGCGCTGGTGGCGAGCAGGCCGTTCTCGCTCTTCTGGAAGTTGCCGCCCGTGTGCATGAGCATGAAGCAGCCCGTGCCGTAGGTGTTCTTGGCCATGCCGGCGGAAAAGCACGCCTGGCCGAACAGCGCGCTCTGCTGGTCGCCCGCCACGCCGCCGATGGCGATGGATGTGCCCAGCACCTCGGCGTCCGTGCGGCCGAAGTCGCCGCTGGAGGGCAGCACCTCGGGCATCAGCGCGCGCGGGATGCGCAGCAGCGCGAGCAGTTCGTCGTCCCACTGGTTGGTGTGCACGTTGAACAGCATGGTGCGGCTGGCGTTGCTCACGTCGGTGACGTGGCGCTTGCCGTTCGTGAGCTGCCAGATGAGCCAGCTGTCGACGGTGCCGAAGGCCAGCTCGCCGCGTTCGGCCGCCGCGCGCGCGCCGGGCACGTGGTCGAGCAGCCATTGCAGCTTGGTGCCCGAGAAATAGGCGTCGATCAACAGGCCGGTCTTCTGCTGGATGAGCGCGGCATGGCCCTGGTCGCGCAGTTGCGCGCAGGCGGGCTCGGCGCGCCGGTCCTGCCAGACGATGGCGTGGTGCACGGGCTGGCCCGTGGCGCGGTTCCACAGCACCGTGGTCTCGCGCTGGTTGGTGATGCCCAGCGCGCGGATGTCTCCGGCGGCGAGGCCCGCCTTGCCCAGCGCCTCGCGCGCGGTGGCGAGCTGGGTGCGCCAGATGTCGCGTGGGTCGTGCTCCACCCAGCCGGGCTGGGGGTAGATCTGCGGCAGCTCCTGCTGGGCCTGGGCCACGATGTGGCCGTGGGCATCGAACACGATGCTGCGGGAGCTGGAGGTGCCTTGGTCGAGTGCGAGCAGGTAGGTGGTCATGGTGATTCAGCGGTTCACTGGTTTATTGTGTCGCACGCGACTTGTGCAACTGGCGCGCCCCAGGCCAGCAGACGCCGCGCAAGGGCCTCAGCCGGCCGCGCCGCCCCGCCGCGCTGGCGTCGTCCCCCTGCCCGCAGAGCGCAGCACTGCGAGAGCGGGGAAGCCGCGCAGCGGCTCAGGGGGCGTCGTTCATTCAAGCGACGGTGCAGAGCACTTCTGCTTCCTGCAGCAGCGCAGGGAAGGGCTCGGGCGGCGGCTCGTCGGTGAACAGCCGGTCGATCTGCGCGAGCGTGGCCAGCTGCACCATCGCCGGGCGGTGGAACTTGGTGTGGTCGGCGGCGAGCCAGACCTCGCGCGCGTGCTCGATGATGGTCTGCGCCACTTTCACCTCACGGTAATCGAAGTCGCGCAGCGTGCCGTCGATCTCGATGCCGGAGATGCCGATGAGCGCGATGTCCACGCGGAACTGGCGGATGAAGTCCACCGCCGCCTCGCCCACGATGCCCCGGTCGCGCGCGCGCACCACGCCGCCGGCCACGATCACCTCGCAGTCGGGGTTGCCGCTCAGGAGGGCGGCCACGTTCAGGTTGTTGGTCAGCACGCGCAGGCCGCGGTGGTGCTGCAGCGCGCGGGCGATGGCCTCGGTGGTGGTGCCGATGTTCAGGATCAGCGAGCAGTCGTTGGGCACCTGGGCCGCCACGGCGCGCGCGATGCGCGCCTTGCCCTCGGCGTTGAGCGTCTCGCGCTGGGTGTGGGCCAGGTTCTCGACGGTGGAGGTGGGCACGCGCACGCCGCCGTGGAAGCGCTTGACCAGCCCTTGCTCGGCCAGGCGCTGCACGTCGCGGCGCACGGTCTGCAGCGTCACGCCCAGGGTGTCGGCCAGTTGCTCCACGGTGGTGGACTTGCGCTGCCGCACTTCGTCGAGCAGCAGAAGTTGGCGGGGATTGGTGTTCACGTGGGTTCGTTCGCTCCTTGGGCAGGACTTTAAAACGAAGCAAAAGGAAAGCACCAAGGGTAAACCTGCATGCTTGTTCGATCAAAAAAGAACAAAAATGAACCAATTCGAAAATAAACGCGGCCCACAAGGGCGAGGGAAAGGCGGCAATGGAGTTGGTTCTGGATGGAATCAGCAAGCGGGTGGGGGCGCAGGCGTGGCTGCATGGCATGGACATGGCGCTGCACGGCGGGGCCGTCACCGTGCTGCTGGGCGCCACGCAGGCGGGCAAGACCAGCCTGATGCGCATCATGGCCGGGCTGGACGCGCCCACCGAAGGGCGCGTGCGCGTCGACGGCGTGGACGTGACCGGCATGCCCGTGCGCGAGCGCAACGTGGCCATGGTCTACCAGCAGTTCATCAACTACCCCTCGCTCACCGTGGCCGACAACATCGCCTCGCCCCTGAAGCTGCGCGGCGAGAAGCACGTGGCCCAGCGCGTGCGCGAGCTGGCCGAGCGCCTGCACATCGAGATGTTCCTGAACCGCTATCCGTCCGAGCTGTCGGGCGGGCAGCAGCAGCGCGTGGCGCTGGCGCGCGCCCTCGCCAAGGGCGCGCCGCTGATGCTGCTGGACGAGCCGCTGGTCAACCTCGACTACAAGCTGCGCGAGGAACTGCGCGATGAGCTCACGCAACTCTTCGCCACGGGCGACTCCACCGTGGTCTACGCCACCACCGAGCCGGGCGAGGCGCTGCTGCTGGGCGGCTACACCGCCGTGCTGCACGAAGGCGAGCTGCTGCAATACGGCCCCACGGCCGAGGTGTTCCACGCGCCCAGTTCGCTGCGCGTGGCGCGGGCCTTCAGCGACCCGCCGATGAACCTGGTGCCGGCGCAGGCCATGGCGCAGGGCCTGCGCCTGCCGGGCGGAGCGGCGCTGGACGTGGCGCTGCCACCGGGGTTGCAGGACGTCACGCTGGGCGTGCGCGCCAGCGCGCTGCGCCTGCAGGCGCGGCCGGGCGACATGGCGGTGCAGGGCGTGGTGGAGCTGGCGGAAATCTCGGGCTCCGACACCTTCGTGCACGCGGCCACGCCGTGGGGCGAGCTGGTGGCACAGGTTACCGGCGTGCACTACCTGGAACTGGGTTGCACGGTCACGCTGCACCTGGACCCGGCGCAGGTCTACGTGTTCGGCGCGGACGGCGCGCTGGTGCTCGCGCCTGGCCGTCCGCAGCGGGGAGGGCGCTGACATGGCACGCATCGAACTCGACCTGGCGCACTCGTACAAGCCGCATCCCCAACAGGACAGCGACTACGCGCTGCTGCCCCTGTCCATGACCTTCGACGACGGCGGCGCCTACGCGCTGCTGGGCCCGTCGGGCTGCGGCAAGACGACCATGCTCAACATCATGTCGGGCCTGCTCGTGCCGTCGCAGGGCCGCGTGCTGTTCGACGGCCGCGACGTGACGCGCGCCAGCCCGCAGGAGCGCAACATCGCCCAGGTGTTCCAGTTCCCGGTGATCTACGACACGATGACGGTGGCCGAGAACCTGGCGTTCCCCTTGAAGAACCGCAAGGTGCCTGAGGCGCGCATCCGCCAGCGCGTGGGCCAGATCGCCGAGATGCTGGAGATGAGCGGCCAGCTCGACCAGCGCGCGGCGGGTTTGAGTGCCGACGCCAAGCAGAAGATCTCGCTGGGCCGTGGCCTGGTGCGCGAGGATGTGGCGGCCGTGCTGTTCGACGAGCCGCTCACGGTGATCGACCCGCACCTGAAATGGCAGCTGCGGCGCAAGCTCAAGCAGATCCACCACGAACTCAAGCTGACGCTGATCTACGTGACGCACGACCAGGTGGAGGCGCTGACCTTCGCCGACCAGGTGGTGGTGATGACGCGCGGGCGCGTGGTGCAGGTGGGCACGCCGGGCGAGCTGTTCGAGCGGCCGCAGCATGCCTTCGTGGGGCACTTCATCGGCTCGCCGGGCATGAACTTCCTGCCCGTGCGGGTAGAAGGCGGCGGCGCCCTCGTCGCGGGGGAGCGGCTGGCGCTGCCGCGCGAGCTGCCAGAGGGGGAATTGCAATTGGGTGTGCGCCCCGAATACCTGGCGCTGGCCGACGCGCACGCCCCCGGCGCGCTGCGCTGCACGGTGGCGCGGGTGCAGGACGTGGGCACGCACCAGATGCTGACCGCCAGCGCCCAGGGCCACACGCTCAAGGCGCGCTTCACGCCCGAGCAGGTGCTGCCCGCGCCGGGTGAGGCGGTCTGGCTGCAGGTAATGGGCGAACACACCTGTTTCTACCGCAACGAGGAGCTGCTGGCATGAGCACGACGACCAAGCCGGTGAACCAGAAGGCCTGGTTCCTGATCCTGCCCGTGATCCTGTGCGTGGCCTTCTCGGCCATCCTGCCGCTGATGACGGTGGTGAACTACTCGGTGCAGGACATCATCAGCCCCGAGCGCCGCGTGTTCGTGGGCACCGAATGGTTCGCCGCCGTGATGCGCGACGAGGAGCTGCACAGCGCGCTGCTGCGCCAGATCACCTTCTCGCTGGCCGTCCTGCTGGTGGAGATTCCTCTGGGCATTCTGCTGGCGCTGTCCATGCCCGCGCAGGGCTGGAAGTCTTCCGCCGTGCTGGTGGTGGTGGCCCTGTCGCTCTTGATCCCGTGGAACGTGGTGGGCACCATCTGGCAGATCTTCGGCCGCTCGGACATCGGCCTGCTGGGGGCCGCCTTCAAGGCGGCGGGCATCGAGTACAGCTACACCGGCAACGCCACGCAGGCCTGGCTCACCGTGCTGGCCATGGACGTGTGGCACTGGACGCCGCTGGTGGCGCTGCTGGCCTTCGCCGGGCTGCGCTCCATCCCCGACGCCTATTACCAGGCCGCGCGCATCGACGGCGCGAGCAAGCTTGCGGTGTTCCGCTACATCCAGCTGCCCAAGATGCGCGGCGTGCTGATGATCGCGGTGCTGCTGCGCTTCATGGACAGCTTCATGATCTACACCGAGCCCTTCGTGCTCACGGGCGGCGGGCCGGGCAACGCGACCACGTTCCTGTCGCAATACCTCACGCAGAAGGCCGTGGGCCAGTTCGACCTGGGGCCGGCGGCCGCCTTCTCGCTGATCTATTTCTTCATCATCCTGCTGCTGTGCTTCATCCTCTACAACTGGATGCAGCGCGTGGGCACCGCCGAAAAGGAGGGCGCAGGCCATGAATGAGCCCCGCTTCCAGAAACGCACGCTGTTCCTGATCGCCTACCTGGTCTTCGCCGTGCTGCCCATCTACTGGATGGTCAACATGAGCTTCAAGACCAACGAGGAGATCCTGTCGAGCTTCTCGCTGTGGCCCCAGCACTTCACCTGGGACAACTACAAGACCATCTTCACCGACGAGAGCTGGTATTCGGGCTACATCAACAGCCTGATCTACGTGGCGATCAACACCGTCATCTCGCTCACCGTGGCGCTGCCCGCGGCCTATGCGTTCAGCCGCTACCAGTTCCTGGGCGACAAGCACGTGTTCTTCTGGCTGCTGACCAACCGCATGACGCCGCCCGCAGTTTTCCTGCTGCCGTTCTTCCAGCTCTACACCACCGTGGGGCTGATGGACACGCACATCGCCGTGGCGCTGGCGCACCTGCTGTTCAACGTGCCGCTGGCGGTATGGATCCTGGAAGGCTTCATGAGTGGCATTCCGCGCGAGATCGACGAGACGGCGTACATCGACGGCTACTCGTTCCCACGCTTCTTCCTCACCATCTTCCTGCCGCTCATCAAGGCGGGCGTGGGCGTGGCGGCGTTCTTCTGCTTCATGTTCAGCTGGGTCGAGCTGCTGCTGGCCCGCACGCTGACCAGCGTGAACGCCAAGCCCATCGTGGCGACGATGACGCGCACGGTGAGCGCCTCCGGCATGGACTGGGCCACGCTCGCCGCCGCCGGGGTGCTGACCATCGTGCCCGGCGCCATCGTGATCTGGTTCGTGCGGCACTACATCGCGAAGGGCTTCGCGATGGGACGCGTCTGAGGGAGAAGCGCCATGTTCGACTGGATGGCCTGGACCACGCCCGTGGCCGTGTTCTTCACCTGCATCGTGCTCATGCTCATCGGCATGACGGTGTGGGAAATCAAATGTCCCACGGTGGAGCGCAAGGGTTTCCTGCCCATCGCCACCACGCGCGGCGACCGCCTGTTCATCGGCCTGCTCACCGCGGCCTACATCAACCTCGCCTGGGTGGGGCTGGGCGAGAAGATGGTGCAGTGGTTCTCGCTGGAGGCGGAGCCCTCGGTGTGGATCAGCTTCGTGCTGTCCATGGTGGTGCTGGCGCTGGTGATGAAAAAGGGTGAAAAGCGGCTCTAGCGCTTATGTGGCAAGCGCAAGCAGCTATCAAATTTGAAAATTCCATGGCGCTGGACCGTTCCTCCCCCGAGGTCGGCGTCCCAATGAAGGTGGGGGAGTCCTATGAGGAGACAGCAATGAAGATGCAGTTCAGGCAAATAGCATTCGCCGCCGCGGCCCTGGCGTTGGGGCAGGCCGCTTGGGCCGGCGAGGCCGAAGCCAAGAAGTGGATCGACAGCGAGTTCCAGCCCTCCACGCTGTCCAAGGACCAGCAGATGGCCGAGATGAAGTGGTTCATCGACGCGGCCAAGAAACTGCAGGCCAAGGGCGTGAAGGAGATTTCCGTGGTGTCCGAAACCATCACCACGCACGAATACGAATCCAAGACGCTGGCCAAGGCGTTCAGCGAGATCACCGGCATCACCGTCAAGCACGACCTGATCCAGGAAGGCGACGTGGTCGAGAAGCTGCAAACATCGATGCAGTCGGGCAAGTCCATCTACGACGGCTGGATCAGCGACTCCGACCTGATCGGCACGCACTACCGCTACGGCAAGATGATGAACCTGACCGACTACATGGCAGGCGCCGGCAAGGAGTGGACCAACCCTGGCCTGGACATCAACGACTTCATCGGCATCAAGTTCACCACCGCGCCCGACGGCAAGCTCTACCAACTGCCCGACCAGCAGTTCGCCAACCTGTACTGGTTCCGCGCCGACCTGTTCGACCGCAAGGACATCAAGGACAAGTTCAAGGCCAAGTACGGCTACGACCTGGGCGTGCCGCTGAACTGGAGCGCGTATGAGGACATCGCCGAGTTCTTCACCAACGACGTGAAGAACATCGACGGCAAGCCCATCTACGGCCACATGGACTATGGCAAGAAGGACCCGTCGCTGGGCTGGCGCTTCACCGATGCGTGGCTCTCGATGGCCGGTTCCGCCGACATCGGCGCGCCCAACGGCCTGCCCATCGACGAATGGGGCATCCGCGTGGCCGACGACAAGTGCACCCCCGTGGGCGCCAGCGTGGCCCGTGGCGGCGCCACCAACTCGCCCGCCGCCGTCTACGCGCTCACCAAGTACGTGGACTGGATGAAGAAGTACGCGCCCAAGGAAGCCATGGGCATGACCTTCGGCGAAGCCGGCCCCGTGCCTGCCCAGGGCCAGATCGCGCAGCAGATCTTCTGGTACACCGCCTTCACCGCCGACATGACCAAGCCCGGCCTGCCCGTGGTGAACGCCGATGGCAGCCCCAAGTGGCGCATGGCCCCCGGCCCCAACGGCCCGTACTGGAAGCAGGGCATGCAGAACGGCTACCAGGACGTGGGCTCCTGGTCCTTCTTCAAGGGCCACGACGCCAACAAGACGGCCGCCGCATGGCTGTACGCCCAGTTCGTGACCGCCAAGACCACCTCGCTCAAGAAGACGCTGGTGGGCCTGACGCCGATCCGCGAGAGCGACATCCAGTCCAAGGCCATGACCGACGCCGCGCCCAAGCTCGGCGGCCTGGTCGAGTTCTACCGCAGCCCTGCGCGCGTCGCCTGGTCGCCCACCGGCACCAACGTGCCCGACTACCCCAAGCTGGCCCAGCTCTGGTGGAAGAACGTGGCCCAGGCCGTCACCGGCGAGAAGACGCCCCAGGCCGCCATGGACACGCTGGCCGACGAGATGGACCAGGTCATGGCCCGCCTGCAGCGCGCCGGCATGGAGCACTGCGCGCCCAAGCTCAACCCCAAGGGCGATCCCGCCAAGTGGCTGAGCGACAAGCACGCGCCCTGGAAGAAGCTGGCCAACGAAAAGCCGAAGGGTGAAACCATCGCCTACGACCGCCTGCTGCAAGCCTGGAAGGAAGGCAAGGTGCGCTGATCCCCGGGCGGCTCCCGGAGGGGAATCTAGGGTAAACCCTGAAATCCCCCTCCGGATTGTGGACAATGGACTCTTATGACTAGCGAAACGCCTTCTCCCCTGGCCACCGAGCGCGCCGAACTCCTGGCGCGGCTGGCGCAGCCCGTGACCTATGACGTGGCCGTCATCGGCGGCGGCGCCACGGGACTGGGCGTGGCGCTGGACGCAGCCGCGCGCGGGTTCTCGGTCGTCCTGCTGGAGTCGCACGACTTCGCCAAGGGCACCTCGTCGCGCGCCACCAAGCTGGTGCACGGCGGCGTGCGCTACTTGGCGCAGGGCAACATCGCCCTGGTGCGCGAGGCGCTGCACGAGCGCACCACGCTGCTGCGCAACGCGCCGCACCTGGCGCAGCCGCTGGCCTTCGTCATGCCGTCCTACAAGCTGTGGGAAACGCCGTTCTACGGCGCAGGCCTGAAGATGTACGACGCGCTGGCGGGCAAGGCCGGCCTGGGGCCGACCGAATTTCTCGGGCGCATGGAAACCCTACGCTGCCTGCCCACCGCCATGGCGGACGGGCTCAAGGGCGGAGTGAAGTATTGGGACGGGCAATTCGACGACGCCCGCCTGGCCCTGGCCCTGGCACGCACGGCGGCACGCCAAGGCGCGCTGGTGCTCAACTATTGCCCGGTGGCCGATCTGCTCTACGAGGGCGGCAAAGTGGCCGGGCTGGTCTGCGAGGACGCGGAAACCTCCCGCCGCTTCGATGTATGGGCCCGCTGTGTCATCAACGCCACGGGCGTCTGGGTGGACGGCCTGCGCCAGCGCGACGGCCAGGCCCAGGGCCTGAACGTCAAGCCCATGGTGGCGCCCAGCCAGGGCGTGCACATCGTGGTGGACCGCGAGTTCCTGCCCTCCGACCATGCCCTGATGGTGCCCAAGACGGCCGACGGCCGGGTGCTCTTCGCGGTGCCGTGGCTGGGCAAGCTCATCTTGGGCACGACCGACAGCCCGCGCCAGGACCTGGCGCGCGAGCCCCAGGCCATGCGGGAGGAAGTGGCCTTCATCCTCGGCGAGTCCGCGCGCTACCTGCGCCGCGCGCCGCGCGTGGAGGACGTGCGCAGCATCTGGGTGGGCCTGCGCCCTCTCGTCAAGCCGCAGGACGAGGACGGCGGCAACACCAAGAGCATCAGCCGGGAGCACACCGTGCTGGCCAGCCGCAGCGGGCTGGTGACGGTCACGGGCGGCAAGTGGACCACCTACCGTGCCATGGCCGAGGACGTGCTGCGCAAATGCATGGACGAGCACCTGCTGCCCTCGCGCCCGGGCGGCGTGACCGTGGCCTTGCCCATGGTAGGCGCCGACGGCCGCAAGGGCGGGCAGGGCCTGAGCGCACCCCAGGGGCTGCACTCCTACGGATCGGAGGCGCATGCCGTCGCCCGCCTGCCGGGGGCGGACGTGGCGCTGGCCCCGGGTCTGACCGAGGCCATGGTGCGGTTCGCCGCTCGGTACGAATACGCGCGCACGGTGGAAGATGTACTGGCCCGGCGTGCCCGCATTCTGTTCTTGGACGCACGCCTTGCCGCATCCCTGGCCCCCCGCGTGGCGGAAATCCTCGTCGAGGAATTACCGGGCCATGACCCGCAGTTGGCCGCGTTCCTGGCGCTGGCGCAACAGTACGCGAGCGTTCCGGCCTAAAAAGCGCTTGACGCGTTTATCGAGTTCGGCAACAATAGACGGCTTCGCGTTATTCAAGCGCGGAGTTTCTGCCCAGCGGGAAGCATCGCAAGTGGTTTGCGGCGCGGACGACGGGCCCAAGACTGACTGGCATGCGGGGGCTCTTCAAGGCTCCGGCCGCTGGTACAAGTTGGGAATATTGAAATGATCCAGACAGAATCTCGGTTAGACGTTGCCGACAATACCGGCGCGAAGTCCGTCCTGTGCATCAAGGTGCTGGGCGGTTCCAAGCGTCGCTATGCCAGCGTTGGCGACATCATCAAGGTGAGCGTGAAGGAAGCTGCTCCGCGTGGCCGCGTCAAGAAGGGCGAGGTCTACAGCGCCGTGGTCGTTCGTACGGCCAAGGGCATCCGCCGCGGCGACGGCTCGCTCGTCAAGTTCGACGGCAATGCCGCCGTGCTGCTCAACTCCAAGCTGGAGCCGATTGGCACCCGCATCTTCGGGCCCGTGACGCGTGAACTGCGTACCGAGCGCTTCATGAAGATCGTGTCCCTGGCTCCTGAAGTTCTCTAAAAGGACACGCCATGAACAAGATCCGCAAGGGCGACGAGGTCATCGTGATCGCCGGGCGTGACAAGGGCAAGCGCGGCACGGTCGCGCTGCGCAGGGATGACTCCCATCTGGTCATCGAAGGTATCAACCTGGTCAAGAAGCACGTCAAGCCGAACCCCATGAAGGGCACCACCGGCGGCATCGTGGAAAAGGCCATGCCCATCCACCAGTCCAACGTGGCCATCTTCAATGCCGCGACCGGCAAGGCCGACCGCGTGGGCATCAAGGTGCAGGCCGACGGTTCGCGCGTTCGCGTGTTCAAGTCCAGCGGCGCCGAAATCAAGGCCGCCTAAGGAGTTCCCATGGCACGACTGCAACAAATCTACCGCGACAAGATCGCTCCCGAACTGGTCAAGCAGTTCGGCTACACCTCGCCAATGCAGGTTCCCCGTCTGACCAAGATCACGCTCAACATGGGCGTGAGCGAGGCCGTGGCGGACAAGAAGGTCATGGACAACGCCGTTGCCGACCTGACCAAGATCGCTGGCCAGAAGCCCGTGGTGACCAAGGCCAAGAAAGCCATCGCCGGCTTCAAGATCCGCGAAGGCCAGGCCATCGGCTGCATGGTGACGCTGCGTGGCGTCCAGATGTACGAGTTCCTGGACCGTTTCGTTACCGTGGCTCTGCCCCGCGTGCGCGACTTCCGTGGTATCTCCGGCCGCGCTTTCGACGGCCGTGGCAACTACAACATCGGCGTCAAAGAACAGATCATCTTCCCTGAAATTGAGTACGACAAGGTCGATGCCCTGCGCGGTCTCAATATCAGCATCACCACGACGGCCAAGTCCGACGAGGAAGCCAAGGCGCTCCTCACGGCTTTCCGTTTCCCGTTCAAGAACTAAAGGCAGCGTATGGCTAAAGTAGCTTTGATCCAGCGCGAACTGAAGCGCGAAAAACTGGCCGCCAAGTACGCCGCCAAGTACGCGGAACTGAAGGCCATCGCTGGCGACGCCAAGCGCAGCGACGAAGAGCGCGAAGCAGCCCGTCTGGGCCTGCAGAAGCTCCCGCGCAACGCCAATCCCACGCGCCAGCGCAACCGCTGCGAGATCACGGGCCGTCCCCGTGGCACCTTCCGCCAATTCGGTCTGGGCCGCGCCAAGATCCGTGAACTGGCTTTTGCCGGTGACATCCCTGGTGTCACCAAGGCCAGCTGGTAAGCAGGCAGGAGAGATAACATGAGCATGAGTGATCCCATCGCTGACTTGCTGACCCGCATCCGCAACGCGCAAATGGTGTCCAAGGCCACCGTGTCGGTGCCTTCTTCCAAGGTGAAGGTTGCCATCGCGCAGGTGCTGAAGGACGAGGGTTACATCGACGGCTTCGAAGTGAAGAACGCCGACGGCAAGTCTGAACTCGAAATCGCCCTGAAGTACTACGCCGGCCGTCCGGTGATCGAGCGCATCGAGCGCGTGAGCCGTCCTGGCCTGCGCGTGTACAAGGGCCGCGATTCCATTCCGCAAGTCATGAACGGCCTGGGCGTGGCGATCGTCACGACCCCCAAGGGCGTGATGACCGACCGCAAGGCGCGCGCTACCGGTGTCGGCGGCGAAGTGCTGTGCTACGTGGCCTAACGCGGCATTGAGGAGAAAACTGAAATGTCCCGAGTAGGTAAATCCCCGGTGACCATCCCCGCAGGCGTGGATGTGTCCATCAAGGACGACCAGATCAGCGTCAAGGGCGCAGGCGGCACGCTGTCGCTGGCCCAGAATGCGCTGGTCAAGGTGTCCAGCAACGACGGCAAGCTGAGCTTCGAGCCCATCAACGACTCGCGTGAAGCCAATGCCATGAGCGGCACGGTGCGTCAGCTGGTGAACAACATGGTGGTCGGCGTCAGCAAGGGCTTCGAGAAGAAGCTCACGCTGATCGGCGTGGGTTTCAAGGCGGCAGCCTCCGGCGCCAAGCTGAACCTGAGCGTCGGTTTCTCGCACCCCGTGAACTTCGAGATGCCCTCCGGCATCACCGTCGCCACTCCGACCCCGACCGAGATCGTGATCAAGGGTGCGAACCGCCAGGTGGTGGGCCAGCTGGCCGCCGAGATCCGCGCCGTTCGTCCTCCCGAGCCCTACAAGGGCAAGGGCATCCGCTACGCGGATGAGAAGGTCGTGATCAAAGAGACCAAGAAGAAGTAAGGAGCTGCAGCATGTTGACCAAGAAAGAGCAGCGTCTTCGTCGTGCCCGTCAGACCCGCATCCGCATTGCCCAGCAAGAGGTAGCGCGCCTGACCGTCAACCGTACGAACCTCCATATCTACGCCAGTGTGATCTCCGGCGACGGCACCAAGGTGCTGGCCAGCGCTTCCACTGCCGAAGCCGATGTGCGCAAGTCGCTCGGTGGCTCCGGCAAGGGGGGCAATGCCGCCGCGGCCCAGGTCATCGGCAAGCGCATCGCTGAGAAGGCGAAGGCGGCCGGTGTCGAGAAGGTTGCATTCGATCGCGCAGGTTTTGCATACCACGGTCGCGTGAAGGCTCTGGCCGATGCGGCCCGTGAAGCCGGCCTGCAGTTCTAAGCGGAGCGGATAAAAATGGCTAAATTTCAACCCAAGGTGCAGAGCGAAGGCCAGGACGACGGTCTGCGCGAAAAAATGATCGCGGTCAACCGCGTGACCAAAGTCGTGAAGGGCGGCCGTATCCTCGGCTTCGCTGCACTGACGGTGGTCGGCGACGGTGACGGCCGCGTGGGCATGGGCAAGGGCAAGTCCAAGGAAGTGCCTGCAGCCGTGCAGAAAGCAATGGAAGAAGCGCGTCGCAACATGGTGAAGGTGTCCCTGAAGAACGGCACCATCCACCACGGTGTGACCGGCCACCACGGCGCAGCTGTGGTGATGGTGGCTCCGGCCCCCAAGGGTACCGGCATCATCGCCGGCGGTCCGATGCGCGCCGTGTTCGAGGTGATGGGCATTACCGACATCGTGGCCAAGAGCCATGGGTCGTCCAACCCCTACAACATGGTTCGTGCGACGTTCGACGCCCTGGCCAATTCCACTACGCCGGCCGAAGTGGCCGCCAAGCGTGGCAAGACGGTCGAAGACCTCTTCGCTGCCTGATAGGGAGGCGATATGACAACGCAACAAACCGTCAAGATTCAATTGGTGCGCAGCCCGATCGGCACCAAGGAGTCGCACCGCGCCACCGTGCGTGGCCTGGGCCTGCGCAAGCTCAACAGCGTGAGCGAGCTCCAGGACACGCCCGAAGTGCGCGGCATGATTAACAAGATCAGCTATCTGGTCAAGATCCTCTGAGAGGTTGATGATGGAACTCAATAGCATCAAGCCCGCAGAAGGTGCCAAGCACGCCAAGCGCCGTGTCGGTCGCGGCATTGGCTCGGGCCTGGGTAAGACCGCTGGCCGGGGCCACAAGGGCCAGAAGTCGCGTTCCGGCGGCTACCACAAGGTGGGCTTCGAAGGCGGCCAGATGCCTCTGCAGCGCCGTCTGCCCAAGCGCGGATTCAAGTCGCACCTGCTGAAGTTCAATGCCGAAGTGACGCTGACAGCCCTGAACCAGTTGGAACTGGCCGAAGTGGACGTGCTCGCCCTGAAGAAGGCCGGCCTCGTGAACGAATTGGCCAAGGTGGTCAAGGTGATCAAGAGCGGCGAGATCTCCAAGGCAGTCAAGCTGTCGGGCATCACCGCCACTGCTGGCGCCAAGGCAGCCATCGAGGCTGCTGGCGGCAGCTTGGCCTGATCCGGCTTTGAAGAAAGGCACCCGTGGCTACTAACGCAGCTCAACTGGCGAAGACGGGTCGTTTCGGCGACCTGCGTCGGCGGCTGGTTTTCCTGCTGCTCGCGCTGGTCGTCTATCGCGTGGGCGCGCACATTCCCGTGCCTGGTATCGATCCGGCGCAGTTGCAGCAGTTGTTCAGTGGCCAGCAAGGCGGCATCCTGAACCTCTTCAACATGTTCTCGGGTGGGGCGCTCTCGCGTTTCACGGTCTTCGCGCTGGGGATCATGCCGTACATCTCGGCATCGATCATCATGCAACTGATGACCTACGTCGTCCCGACGTTCGAGCAACTGAAGAAGGAAGGCGAGGCGGGCCGCCGCAAGATCACCCAGTACACGCGCTATGGCACTCTGGCGCTGGCGATCTTCCAGTCGCTGGGCATTGCAGTGGCCTTGGAAAGTTCCGCTGGCCTGGTGTTGAGCCCTGGCTTCGGGTTCCGCATGACGGCCGTGGTCAGCCTGACGGCGGGCACCATGTTCCTGATGTGGCTGGGTGAGCAAATCACCGAGCGCGGCCTGGGCAACGGCATCTCGATCTTGATCTTCGCGGGCATCGCCGCGGGTCTTCCGAGTTCCATCGGCGGCTTGCTGGAACTGGTACGCACGGGGGCCATGAGCATCCTGGCAGCGATCTTCATCGTGCTGGTCGTGGGGCTGGTGACCTATTTCGTGGTGTTCGTGGAGCGTGGCCAGCGCAAGATCCTGGTGAACTATGCGCGCCGGCAGGTGGGCAACAAGGTGTATGGTGGGCAGTCGTCCCACCTGCCGCTGAAGCTCAATATGGCCGGGGTGATTCCGCCGATCTTCGCGTCGTCCATCATCCTGCTGCCGGCCACGGTGGTGAACTGGTTCAGCGCAGGGGAGTCCATGCGCTGGCTGCGTGACATCTCGGGCGCGTTGACGCCTGGCCAGCCGGTCTATGTGATGTTCTACGCGGCAGCCATCGTCTTCTTCTGCTTCTTCTACACCGCGCTGGTCTTCAACAGCCGGGAGACGGCGGACAACCTGAAGAAGAGCGGGGCGTTCATTCCTGGCATCCGCCCGGGGGAGCACACCGCGCGCTATATCGACAAGATCCTGGTCCGGCTGACGCTGGCGGGGGCCATCTACATCACGTTCGTGTGCCTGCTGCCGGAGTTCCTGATCCTGAAGTACAACGTCCCGTTCTACTTCGGCGGCACTTCGCTGCTGATCATCGTGGTGGTGACGATGGACTTCATGGCCCAGGTGCAGAACTACATGATGTCGCAGCAGTACGAATCGCTGCTCAAGAAGGCGAACTTCAAGGCGGCACCAGGTACCTGATTCCGACGCCTCTTTGGCGAATGCGCTATAGTCGCGGGTTCGCCAGAGAAGTACGGTTTATTGATGCCCTTCGATCCATCGCGGGCACATGTTTTGTGTTCCGTGCAGTGGGCCGGAACGATTGGATAGTTTTAGGAGAATGCAATGAGGGTTTCGGCTTCGGTCAAGAAAATCTGCCGTAACTGCAAGATCATCCGCCGCAAGGGCGTGGTTCGCGTGATCTGCACGGATCAGCGCCACAAGCAGCGCCAAGGTTGATCGGGAAAGATTAGAGGACGCAAATGGCACGTATCGCTGGTATCAACATCCCGCCCCATCAACATGCCGAGATTGGCCTGACGGCCATCTATGGTATCGGGCGCACCCGTGCTCGCAAGATCTGCGAAGCATGCGGCATTGCCTATTCCAAGAAGGTGAAGGAGCTGACCGACGCAGATCTGGAAAAGATCCGCGATCAGATCGCCCAGTTCACTATCGAAGGTGACCTTCGTCGTGAGACGACGATGAACATCAAGCGCTTGATGGACATCGGCTGCTACCGCGGCTTCCGCCACCGTCGTGGCCTGCCCATGCGCGGTCAGCGTACGCGCACCAATGCCCGCACCCGCAAGGGTCCGCGCAAGGGCGCGGCGGCACTGAAGAAGTAAGGATTGAAAGATCAATATGGCCAAGTCTCCTGCCAATAACGCCGCGCAGCGCGTGCGCAAGAAGGTTCGCAAGAACGTGTCGGATGGCATCGCCCACGTGCATGCGTCCTTCAACAACACCATCATCACGATCACGGATCGTCAGGGCAATGCGCTGTCCTGGGCTTCTTCCGGTGGCCAGGGCTTCAAGGGTTCGCGCAAGTCGACGCCTTTCGCTGCCCAGGTAGCATCGGAAGTCGCGGGCCGCGCTGCCATCGAACAAGGCATCAAGAACCTGGATGTCGAGATCAAGGGCCCTGGCCCTGGCCGCGAATCCTCGGTGCGCGCTCTGGGTGCACTGGGCATCCGCATCACGTCCATTTCCGACGTGACGCCTGTCCCGCACAACGGCTGCCGTCCCCAGAAGCGCCGTCGCATCTGATTTTTTTCACTGAAGCCCACCGCCACCGATCGCCTGGCGCGATGGTGGCTCCCGCAGGTTCCTGCGGCAGCTGATTACACAAGGAAATACACGTGGCACGTTATCTCGGCCCCAAGGCCAAGCTCTCCCGCCGTGAAGGCACCGACCTGTTCCTCAAGAGCGCACGTCGCTCCATCGCGGACAAGGCGAAGTTCGATTCCAAGCCTGGCCAGCATGGCCGCACCTCCGGCGCCCGTACGTCCGACTACGGTCTGCAACTGCGCGAAAAGCAGAAGGTGAAGCGCATGTACGGCGTGCTGGAAAAGCAGTTCCGCCGTTACTTCGAAGCTGCCGAGCGCCGCAAGGGCAACACCGGTGCGAACCTGCTGTCGCTGCTGGAATCGCGCCTGGACAACGTCGTCTACCGCATGGGCTTCGGCTCCACGCGCGCCGAAGCGCGCCAGCTCGTGTCCCACAAGGCCATCACCGTGAATGGCCAGTCCGTCAATATCGCCTCCTACTTGGTGAAGGACGGCGATGTGGTGGCCGTGCGCGAAAAGTCCAAGAAGCAGGCGCGCATCGTCGAAGCCCTGCAACTGGCGCAGCAAGTGGGCATCCCGGCATGGGTGGAAGTGAACGCCGACAAGGTCGAGGGCGTCTTCAAGAAGGCGCCGGACCGCGATGAGTTCGGTGCAGACATCAACGAATCCCTGATCGTTGAGTTGTATTCGCGCTAAGCCTAGCTGATACACGTTAACCGAAATCGTCCCTGAACCGCGAGGCATCGCGGTTTAGGCGCTTCACCAGCCTTACCGGTGTAACGAGCTGGGGGTATTGAGAGGAAGTCTGCATGCAAACCAATTTGCTGAAACCCAAGGCAATCAATGTCGAGCAGCTTGGCCCCAACCGCGCCAAGGTCGCATTGGAGCCCTTTGAGCGCGGTTACGGCCACACGCTGGGCAATGCCATCCGCCGTGTACTGCTCTCGTCCATGGTGGGGTACGCAGCAACGGAAGTGACGATTGCGGGAGTCTTGCACGAATATTCGTCGATCGATGGCGTCCAGGAAGATGTCGTCAACATCCTGTTGAATCTCAAAGGGGTTGTGTTCAAGCTGCACAACCGTGACGAGGTTACGCTGAGCCTGCGCAAGGACGGCGAGGGTGTGGTGACGGCGCGCGATATCCAGACACCGCACGACGTTGAAATCGTGAACCCCGACCATGTCATTGCCACCCTGTCCGCAGGCGGCAAGCTCGACATGCAGATCAAGGTGGAGAAGGGCCGCGGCTACGTGCCGGGCAACCTGCGCCGCTATGGGGATGAATCCACCAAGTCGATCGGCCGTATCGTGCTGGATGCATCGTTCTCCCCGGTCAAGCGTGTGAGCTACACGGTCGAGAGCGCCCGTGTCGAGCAGCGGACCGACCTGGACAAGCTCGTGGTAGAGATCGAGACCAATGGCGCCATCACGGCCGAAGACGCAGTGCGTGCCTCCGCCAAGATCCTGGTGGAGCAGCTGGCGGTCTTCGCACAGCTCGAAGGGGGTGAACTGGCGGCGTTTGACGCTCCTGCCAGCTCCCGCGGGGCTGCGACGTTCGACCCGATCCTGCTGCGTCCTGTGGACGAGCTGGAGCTCACGGTTCGTTCGGCGAACTGCCTGAAGGCCGAGAACATCTACTACATCGGCGACTTGATCCAGCGTACCGAGAACGAACTGCTCAAGACCCCGAACCTGGGCCGCAAGTCGCTCAACGAGATCAAGGAAGTGCTGGCTTCGCGCGGTCTTACGCTGGGCATGAAGCTCGAGAACTGGCCGCCTGCCGGCCTGGATAAGCGCTGAGTTATAATTTTTGGCTTCCTCTCCAAGAGGAAGAGTGCTCCGGGCAGTACCTGATACGGCTGCCCGTTTTAATTGACTGATAAGGAAAAGCACCATGCGCCACGGACACGGACTCCGTAAACTGAACCGCACCAGCTCGCACCGCCTCGCGATGCTGCAGAACATGATGAACTCGCTCATCGAGCACGAGGCCATCAAGACCACACTGCCCAAGGCCAAGGAACTGCGTCGGGTGATCGAGCCCATGATCACGCTGGCCAAGGAAGACTCCGTGGCGAACCGCCGCCTGGCTTTCAATCGCCTGCGCGACCGTGACAGCGTGACCAAGCTCTTCAATGAATTGGGCCCCCGCTTCAAGGCGCGCCCGGGCGGCTACACCCGCATCCTGAAGATGGGTTTCCGTGTTGGCGACAATGCGCCCATGGCTTTTGTGGAATTGGTTGAACGTTCCGAAGTTTCTGCTGGCGAAGCGGAAGCTGCAGCCTAAAAATAGGCTATAATACTTTTCTACCGCGCGATGGAGCAGTCTGGTAGCTCGTTGGGCTCATAACCCAAAGGTCGGAGGTTCAAATCCTTCTCGCGCAACCAATAAGGAAAAAAGCCACGACATTGTCGTGGCTTTTTTTGTCTCGTTCGTTTGCATTTTGGCCGAAGGTGCCTGTCTATGGCCCGGCAGCAGGCTTCTTGGCAACTATGGCGAAGTTGTCTGCTTCAGGGCCAGTGCTTGCTGGTACAGCGCATTCCTGGGCTCTTGGGTGATGTCTGCTGCGAGGCGCACGGCAGTCTTCACGGGCAAGGCCTCCAGCAACAGCCGAAGCACTCGCAGTCCTTCGCCATCCATGGCGGGAGTGGCATGCGCGAGTGGATGCACGATCACCACGAATTCTCCGCGGGCGCGCTGCGCACCTGCCGCCAGCCATGCGGCTAGTGCGTCTGCACGGCACGTGGCGATTTCTTCGTATTGCTTGGTGAGTTCCCGTGCCAGGGTGACTTGGCGTGCACCCAGCGCGGCCAGGTCGGATGCCAGGCTGGCAATGCGATGCGGGGCCTCCAGCAGGACGGCACTCCGTGGTTCGCTGGCCAGCTGCTGCAGGGCGGTGGCGCGCTCGCTGCCTTTGGCGGGCAGGAATCCGGCAAATACGAAACCATTGTCGTGGGAGGCGCCGGCGATGGCTCCGGCAACACTCATGGCGCACGTCACACTGCTGGCGCCCGGAAGCGGAATGCAGCGCATGCCGGCGGCGTGTACTGCTGCCACCAGGCGGGCTCCGGGGTCGCTGATGCCCGGGGTGCCGGCATCGCTTGCATAGGCGATCCTCTCTCCGCGTCCCAGACGTTCAATCACCTTTTGTGCTGCCTGCGCTTCGTTGTGCTGGTGCACGGAGATCAACTGTTCCGGGCTCTTGTCTACGCCGTACGCGCGCAACAGGGCCTGTGTATGGCGGGTGTCCTCGCATGCGATGGCATCTACAAGCTGCAGGACATGCAGTGCCCGCAGAGTGATGTCGGCCAAGTTGCCGATTGGCGTGGCCACGACATACAGTGCTCCCTGCGGATAATGCTGGGATGCTGCCGCTTCACGTGCGGCACTCAGGGCGGAGGAAAAGGAGGCGGACAATGGGTTTCCTCGGCAAAAAAACCAATACGGGCGGTGTGAGACGCAAAGCGGACACCACGCTGCAGCGGGGCCAGCACGCAGAGGACGAAGCGCTCGCGTACCTGATCAGCGCCGGCATGCTGCTGGTCGAACGCAATTATCGGACGCCTGGCCGGGGGGAGGGGAAATTGACCTTGTCATGCGCGAACGGGACGGCACATTGGTCTTCGTCGAGGTGCGCAGCCGTGCGACGGCCGCCTTTGGCGGTGCGGCAGGTAGCGTGGGACGGGTCAAGCAGCAGAGGCTCGTGCGGGCGGCGCAGTACTTTCTGATGCGTTGGTCCTCCCCGCCGGCGTGCCGCTTCGACGTGATCTCCATCGAGGATGGTTCCTTGCAATGGCTGCGCGCCGCTTTCGACGCAGGGTAGTGCCTGTACGCCTACCGTTTGCTACAGAAGGCAGGGTGCCCGCAGGTATCATCCACGGCTCATGCTTGAGCAACGTGTCCAACAGCATTTCATCGACAGTGCCGACCTGAAATACCAGGCGGCGCAGGTTCTCAGCCAACCGATCGAGGCCGCGGTGCAGGCCATTCTGGCCTGCGTGACCAATGGAGCGAAGGTCCTGGCATGCGGCTGCGGCCTCTCGGCCCCGCAGGCGCAGCAATTCGCCGCCCTGTGCGTATCCGGCTTCGAGCGGGACCGGCCGGAACTGGCCGCCCTGGCACTCACGCACGAGGCGATATGGATGGCAGGCACCGATACCGCTGCCCTGGCACGGCAGGTCCGCGCCTTGGGCCAGGCGGGTGACCTGCTGCTGGCCATTACCGCCGATGGCAATGAGCCTGCCATCCTGGATGCCGTGCAGGCTGCCCACGAGCGCGACATGACGGTCGTCGCCCTGTGCGGCCGCGATAGCGGGGCTTGGCTTCCTTGCTGCACGAAACCGATGTGCAGATCTGCGTGCCGCATGACCGCGCCGCGCGGGTACGGGAGGTGCATAGCCTGGTATTGCATTGCCTGTGCGATGGGGTGGATGCCCAATTACTTGGAGAACAGGAGATTCCTCTATGACATTCCAGATCGTGCGCACTCCATGCGCGTTGCTGGCCGCGGTGACGTTGGCGGGCGGCTTGGCGGCATGCGCCCCGCTCGTCATCGGGGGCGGCGCCGTCATGGGCACTCTGGTCGCCACCGACCGGCGCACCGCAGGCTCGCAGGTGGAGGACGAGGGGATCGAGTTCCGCACGGCCAGCCGCATCCGCGAGACCCTGGGCGACAACGTGCATGTGAACGTCACGAGCTACAACCGCCAGGTGCTGCTGACGGGCGAAGTGCCGGCCGCCGCCGATGGGCAGAAGGTGGAACAGATCGCGCTGGGCGTGGAGAACGTGCGCTCGGTGGTCAATGACCTGGGCGTGATGCCCAACTCCACGCTGAGCCAGCGCTCCAACGACACCTTCATCACCGGCAAGGTGCGTGCCAGCCTCGTGGATGCCAAGGACCTGTCTGCCAACGCGTTCAAGGTGGTGACCGAGCGGAACGTGGTCTACCTGATGGGGCGTGTGACCGAGCGCGAGGCCAAGCGGGCGACAGAGATCGCACGGGGCGTGAACGGCGTGCGCAAGGTGGTCCGTGTCTTTGAAACGATTTCCGAGGAAGAGCTCAGCCGGGCAGCCGTGCGGCAGCCGGCACCCGTCTCCCAGGATCCCGCTGCCCAGCAGTAGCAGAGCGGGCAATAGGCAGGCTGCGCGTGAGCGCGCCTGCCACACCGTGCCCTTGCAATGGAGGTCAGGCCTTCTTGGTCGCGAGGCGGGTGATGAGGCTCGAGGTATCCCACCGGTTGCCGCCCGCACGCTGCACGTCGGCGTAGAACTGGTCCACCAGCGCCGTCACCGGCAGGCGGGCGCCATTGCGCTTGGCTTCGTCGAGCACCAGGCCCAGATCCTTGCGCATCCAGTCCACGGCAAACCCGAAGTCGAAGCGTCCTTCGACCATGGTCTTGCCCCGGTTCTCCATCTGCCAGCTTTGGGCGGCACCCTTGCTGATCACGTCAAGCACCAGGGGCATGTCCAGGCCGGCGTGCTGGCCGAACGCAATGGCTTCCGACAGGCCCTGCACCAGTCCGGCGATGCAGATCTGGTTCACCATCTTGGCCAACTGGCCGGCCCCACTGTCGCCGATGCGGGTGAAGGCGCGGGAGAAGGCCAGTGCAGTGGGGCGCACCGCGTCGAAGGCCGGCTGGCTGCCTCCGCACATCACCGTCAACTGTCCGTTCTGGGCGCCGGCCTGCCCGCCGGAGACCGGGGCATCGATGAACTGCAGGCCCAGGGCCTTCGCTGCCGTATCGAGTTCGCGTGCCACGGCGGCGGAGGCCGTGGTGTGGTCCACGAAGATGGCGCCGGGCTGCATGCCGGCAAAGGCGCCGTCGGCGCCCAGCACCACGGAGCGCAGATCGTCGTCGTTGCCCACGCAGCAGAAGACGATGTCCGCGCCCTGCGCCGCCTCGCGGGGCGTGTTCGCGTGCTGCACCTTGCCGGTTTCCGCGAACTCGGCGCACCATGCTTCCGACTTGGCGGCCGTGCGGTTGTAGACGGTCACGGCATGGCCGGCGCGCGCCAGATGGCCTGCCATGGGATAGCCCATGACGCCCAGGCCCAGGAAGGCCACGCGGCGCGCGGGAGCCGGCTCGTAGGTGCGGGGATTGATGCTGCTGGTCATGTCTAGTGGGTCTCCAATAAAAAACGACCCGCCGCTGTGGGCGGGCTGGGGGCTGCAACCGTGCGCCGGCGTACGGTCACACGATGGCGAAGTGTTCGGTGCCGGAGGCGAGGTCCGTGGTCTTGGCGCGTTGGCTGCTCAGCTTGATCTGCAGGCGCAGATCGTTCACCGAGTCCGCGTTGCGCAAGGCATCCTCGTAGGTGACCACATTCGCCTCGAACAGATCGAACAGTGCCTGGTCGAAAGTCTGCATGCCGAGGTTGCGGCTCTTCTTCATGATCTCCTTGATCTCGGCCACCTCGCCCTTGAAGATCAGGTCGGCGATCAGCGGCGTGTTGAGCATCACCTCGACCGCTGCGGCCCGGCCCTTGCCATCCTGCTTGGGAAGGAGGCGCTGCGAGACCATGGCGCGCAGGTTCAGCGACAGGTCCATGAGCAGTTGCGCGCGGCGTTCCTCGGGAAAGAAGTTGATGATCCGGTCCAGCGCCTGGTTGGCACTGTTGGCGTGCAGCGTGGCCAGGCACAGGTGGCCGGTTTCGGCGAAGGCCACGGCGTGCTCCATGGTTTCGCGGTCGCGGATCTCGCCCATCAGGATAACGTCGGGCGCCTGGCGCAGTGTGTTCTTCAACGCGGCTTCCCAGCTGTCGGTATCCAGGCCCACCTCGCGCTGCGTGACGACGCAGTTCTTGTGCGGATGCACGAACTCGATGGGGTCCTCCACCGTGATGATGTGGCCGAACGAGTGCTCGTTGCGCCAGTCCACCATGGCGGCCAGGGAGGTCGACTTGCCCGAGCCCGTGGCGCCGACCAGGATGCACAGGCCGCGCTTGGTCATGGTGATTTCCTTGAGCACCTGCGGCAAGCCCAGGCCATCGATGGTCGGCAGGGTGAGCGGAATGGTCCTCAGCACCATGCCCACGCGGCCTTGCTGGATGAAGGCGTTGACGCGGAAGCGCCCGACGCCTGCGGGCGCGATGGCGAAATTGCATTCCTTGGTGCGCTCGAAATCCGCCACCTGCTTGTCGCTCATGATCGAGCGTGCCAGCGTCAGGGTGTGCGTGGGGGTGAGCGGCTGTGGCGACACCTTGGTGACCTTGCCGTCCACCTTGATGGCCGGAGGGAAGTCCGCCGTGATGAACAGGTCGCTCCCTCCCCGGCTGACCATCAGCTTGAGCAGGTCGTTGATGAATTTACTGGCCTGATCGCGTTCCATCCCTGTACCTCCCGTGGACTCGCCTTGTGTATGGGGCCGCTGTTCAGCGTTGATTCTCACTCAGCCGCGCACTCACCACGCGCAGCCGCAGGGAGAGCTTGCGTGCCAGCAATGCGACCAGGCTGGCGGCCAGCTGGGGGTCCTGGGACATCATCTCGTCCATGGCCTCGGCGCTCAGCACGGCGACCTCGCAGTCGGTGAGCGTGGTACATGCGGAGAACCGGACGCCGCTGTCGAGCAGCGACATCTCCCCCAGGATGTCGCCGGGGCGGGTCTCGGCCAGCCGCAGCTGCTCGCCCCAGGGCTGCACACGGTCCACGGCGATGGTGCCGGTGAGCAGCACCACCATGAAGTTGCCGTATTCGTCCTGGCGGATGACGTCGCGGTTGGGCGGAATGGCGGCGAACTCGAAAAAGCGCTCCATGCGCTCCACGGCATCCTGGTCCAGGTGCGCCATGTACTTGTCCTTGCCCCACAGCGACTGCAGCAGCTTGCCGCCGCGGCTCTTGGGCAGGCGCTTGGCGCCGACCTCCACCGCGCGCGCTTCCCAGGGCACGAGCAGGGATTCGTCCACGCCCTGGCCGGCGAAGGCCGTGGTGAAGAACACCGAGTCGTGGCTCTCTTCGCTGGGCTTGCGGGCCTTGGTCTTGAGCAGGCTGAGGATGCCTTTCATGGGAATGCTCCGATCGCTGGGCCACTGCGAGGCCAGTGGCTTCTAGGATGACGTGGTGCCCGGCCGCACCCGCAGGCGGCTAGCCGGGGAAGTTCTCCGGAATCTTAGCCTTGCTGCGCGCTTCGGCGGGACTGATGATGTTGCGGCGCACCAATTCGGTGAGATTCTGGTCCAGCGTCTGCATGCCCGCGCTGTTGCCCGTCTGGATGGTGGAATACATCTGTGCCACCTTGGCCTCGCGGATCAGGTTGCGGATGGCGCTGGTGCCCAGCATGATCTCGTGCGCCGCCACGCGGCCGGAACCGTCCTTGAGCTTGCACAGCGTCTGCGAGATCACGGCCTGGAGCGACTCCGACAGCATCGCCCGCACCATTTCCTTTTCCTCGGCGGGGAACACATCGATGATCCGGTCGATGGTCTTGGCGGCGCTCGACGTGTGCAGCGTGCCGAACACCAGGTGGCCTGTCTCGGCCGCCGTCATGGCCAGGCGGATGGTCTCCAGGTCGCGCATTTCGCCGACGAGGATGGCATCCGGGTCTTCGCGCAGCGCGGACTTGAGCGCCGCGGCGAACGACAGCGTCATCGGCCCCACCTCGCGCTGGTTCACCAGGCACTTCTTGGACTCGTGCACGAACTCGATCGGGTCCTCGATGGTGAGAATGTGGCCGTACTCCGTCTCGTTGAGGTGGTTGATCATCGCTGCCAGCGTAGTGGACTTGCCCGAGCCCGTCGGGCCGGTCACCAGCACCAGGCCGCGCGGCTTGAGGGACAGGTCGGCGAAGATCTTGGGCGCGTTGAGCTGCTCCAGCGTGAGGATCTTGCTCGGGATGGTCCGGAACACGGCGGCCGCACCGCGGTTCTGGTTGAACGCGTTGACGCGAAAGCGCGCCAGGCCGTCGATCTCGAACGAGAAATCGACTTCCAGGAACTCCTCGTAGGCCTTGCGCTGCGCATCGCTCATGATGTCGTACACCATGGCGTGGACGGTCTTGTGGTCCAGCGCATCCACATTGATGCGGCGTACATCCCCGTGGACCCGGATCATCGGCGGCAGGCCTGCGGAAAGGTGCAGGTCCGACGCCTTGTTTTTCACGCTGAAGGCGAGCAGTTGGGTGATGTCCACGGAAGGTCCCTCGAATCGTTTGGTACGCTTGGGCGGACATTATGACGACGATCGGTAACAACCTCCAGCACGTGCAAAGCCGCATCGCGCGGGCCTGCGCGGCGGCCGGGCGCCCTGCGGATGCCGTGGCGCTGCTGGCCGTTTCCAAGACCTTCGGACCCGAGGCCGTGCGCGACGCGGCGCTCGCCGGCCAATGCGCCTTCGGCGAGAACTACATCCAGGAGGCCGTGGAGAAAATGGCCGTGGTGGCGGACATGCAGCTGCCCCGGCCGCTGCAGTGGCATTGCATCGGCCCCATCCAGAGCAACAAGACGCGGCTGGTGGCCGAGCACTTCGACTGGGCGCACACCGTGGACCGCCTCAAGATCGCGCAGCGCCTGTCGGAGCAGCGCCCCGCGCACCTGCCTCCGCTCATGGTGTGCCTGCAGGTCAACGTGGACGGCGGGCCCACCAAGTCCGGCGTGGCGCCCGGCGAGGCGCTGGCGTTGGCCGAGGCGGTGGCCCGGCTGCCGCGCCTGGTGCTGCGCGGCATCATGAGCATTCCCGATGATGCTCCTGATTTCGAAGCGCAGCGCGCTCTCCACCACAGGGCGGCAGCCGTTTTCGACCAGATCAAGGCCAGCGGCGTGGCCGGGCTGGAGCAGTTCGACACGCTGTCCCTCGGCATGACGGGCGACCTGGAGGCCGCAGTGGCTGCGGGCAGTACCCTGGTGCGCGTGGGCAGCGGCATCTTCGGCGCGCGCAGCTACGCGCGCGCGCCGGCTGAGCGGCGCGCCGCTCAGGCCGGCGCGAAGCGCCGGGTGCAGTCCAAGGCCTGCGCCACGTCCTGCGGCCCCACGTCGAGGTGCGTGACCCAGCGCAGGCGCGTGGCGCCGCCGTAGAGGCTGCCGGTCACGCGCACTCCGTGCTGCGCGAGCCAGGCCGTGAAGGCCGGGGCCACGTCGGCCTGCACGTCGCAGAACAGGATGTTGGTGTGGGCCGAGGCTACGGCCAGCTTGCCCGCCAGCGCCGGGTGGCTGCGCCCCGCCTCGGCCAGGCCCTGCGCGAGCGTGCGCAGCAGGGCGTGGTCGTCGGCCATGCGCCGCACGTGGTGCTGCAGCGCATGGTGGCCGGCGGCGGCCAGCAGGCCCGCCTGGCGCATGCCGCCGCCCAGGATCTTGCGCGTGCGCCGCGCCTGGCGGATGAAGGCCTGCGGGCCCAGCAGAAGCGAGCCTACGGGTGCGCCCAGCCCCTTGGAGAGGCAGACCGACGCGGTGTCGAAATGCGCGCAGATGGCGCGCGCCGCCTCGTACACGTCGCTGCCGTCCGCTTCGGCCTGGGCCGTGGCCGCGTTGAACAGGCGCGCGCCATCCAGGTGCAGTGCCAGGCCGCGCGAGCGCGCGAGCTGCGCAACCTCGGCGATGTAGGGCAGCGGCAGGGCTGGCCGCCCGTGGTGTTCTCCAGCACCACGAGGCGCGAGCGCGCGAAGTGCGGATCGTCGGGCTTGATGGCGGCCGCGATGTCGGCCGGGCGCAGCGTGCCGTCGGGCTGGGTCTCCACCGGCTGGGGCTGGATCGAGCCGAGCACGGCCATGCCGCCGCCTTCCCAGCGGTAGGTGTGCCAGCTCTGGCCCACGATGGCCTCGTCGCCGCGCTGGCAGTGGCCCATGAGCGCGATCAGGTTGGTCTGCGTGCCGGTGGGCGCGAACAGCGCGGCCTCGAAGCCGAGCAACTGCGCGGCATGGTCCTGCAGGGCGTTCACGGACGGGTCGTCGCCGAACACGTCGTCGCCCAACGGGGCCTGCAGCATGGCGTGCCGCATGGCGGGCGTGGGCTGGGTGACGGTGTCGCTGCGAAAGTCGGGCATGGTGGCTATCCTCGGGCGGGGTGTCGATGGCCGTGAGTGTGCGTGCAGCCGACGCCGCCGAGGTTGAGAAATGCTGCCGCCATCCATGAGAAACAGGAAACCCACCACTTCACCGCGCCTGCCGCTCGAAGACCTGCGCGTGTTCGACGCCGTGGTACGCCACGGCGGCATCGGGGCCGCGGCCGACGCGCTTGCGCTGACGCAGGGCGCCGTCAGCAAGCGCATCAGCGCGCTGGAGGCCAAGGCCGGCGTGCGGCTGCTGGAGCGCGGCAGCCGCAAGGCCGCGCCCACGCGCGCGGGCCTGGTGCTGGCGGCCTCCACGGCGCAGGCGCTCGAAGCGCTCGCCACGGCCTGGCAGGCGGTGGCCGTGCCGGCCGCCGATGCGGGAGCGCACCGGCTGGCGGTGTCGTGCGAACGCTCGCTGGCGCTGCGCTGGCTCATTCCCCGGCTGGGCGGCTTCCAGGCGCTGCACCCGGAAGTGGTGGTGCACGTCCAGGCGGGCGGCGGCCCGGTGGACTTCGGCGCCGAAGGCGCGGACGTGGCCATCCGCCGCGACGACTTCGCCCCGGGCCGTGCGGTGCAGACGGCGCCGCTGATGCCCGAACCCATGGCCCTGGTGCTGGCGCCCGCGCTGCTGCCGGCCTGGCGGCAGGCGCCGCGCACCGTGCGGCGCCTGCACAGTGCCACGCGGCCCGATGCCTGGGCCCAGTGGGTACTGGCCTGCCCGCAGGCGGACGGCGTGGCGGGCCGGGCGGCTGCGCCCTCGCAGATGTTCGAGCACTGGTTCCTGGCCATCCAGGCCGCCGAATCGGGCCTGGGCGCGCTTGTGGCCCCGGTGCCGCTGGTGGCCGATGCGCTGGCGCAGGGGCGGCTCGTCGCGCCGCACGGCAGCATGGCCGGGCAGGGTGCCTACGTGCTGCTGTGGCCGCGCGGCAGGCGCTCGGTGTGGCGCGACCGTTTCATGGCGTGGCTGCGCGGGCAGGTGCCACCCGCGCAATGATGCTCAGGCGCCGCCCAGGGCCTGGTACAGCGTGGCGTGGTTCACCAGGCGGTTCAGCCGGTTCTCGGCCAGTGCCGTCTCGGCGGAGCGGCGCTTTTCCTGGGCGTCGAGCCAGGGCTTGAGCGCCACGGCGCCCGCGCGGTAGCGCACCTCGTAGAGGCGCTCGGCCCTGCGCGCGTCGGCCAGCGACTGTTCGAGCTGCGCTGCCTGCTCGGCGTACTGCCGGCGGGCCGACAGCGCGTTGTCCACGTCGGTCAGGGCCTGGTAGAGCGTCTGGCGGAAGGTGACCACCGCGCGCTCGTAGTCGGCCTGCGCGATGGCGGTGCTGATGCGCATCTCCGTCTGGTTGAGGAACGGCAGCACCAGCCCCGCGCCCAGCGTGGCCACGGGGTTGGCCAGCACGCTGCCGAGCGCGCTGCTGGCGCCGCCGAGCGCTCCGGTGAGCGAGAGCTGGGGGTAGTACGACAGGCGCGTCGCGTCGCCGCTGGCCAGCGTGCCGCGCAGCCGCAGCTCGGCCGCGCGCAGGTCGGGGCGGCGCGCCAGCAGCTCGGCCGGCAGGCCGGCGGCCACGTCGGGCAGCGGCGCGGCGGGCAGGGTTTGCGGCGCGCTCCATCCCGGGGCGGCGGGTCCGGTGGCCGAGCCGTCGAACAACAGCATGAGCGCGTTCGAGGTTTCCACGTACTGCTGCTGCAAATTGGCCAGGGCGGCGCGCTGGCTCGCCAGGCTCTGGCGCGACTCGGCCAGCTCCAGCGACGAGACCGCGCCCGCGTCGTATTGCGTCTGCACCAGCGCGAGCGTGCGCTCGGCATAGCCGATGCTCTCGGTGGCCGCCGCCAGGCGCTGGTTGTAGTAGGCGAGCTGCCAGTACAGCGTGGCCGTGGTGCCCGCCAGGGCCTGGGCCGTGGCCTCGCGGTCCTCTGCCGTGGCCTGGGCTTCCCAGCGCGCGGCGTCGAGCGATGCGCCCAGGCGGTTCCACAGGTCCAGCTCGTAGCTCACGCCCAGCGAGGCGCTGTTCGAGCGCGTGGTGCCGCCGCCGTCCAGCGGCCGCCCCGCGCTCGTGCTGAGGTTCGCGTTGACGCTGGGGCGGTGCTCCGTGAGCCGGGCCTGCAGCTGCGCGCGCCGCACCTGGATGGTGGCCGCGGCCAGGTTGTTGTTGCGCGTCAGCGCGGCTTCGACCAGGCTGTCGAGCACCGGGTCGTTGAAGGCCTTCCACCAGTGGCCGGTGGCGGCCTGCGCATCGCGTGCGCCGGCCTGTGCCTGCGGGGCGTTCGGCCATTGGGCGGGCACCGCCACGGCGGGCGCCTCGTAGGGCGTGCGCAGCGTGGAGCAGCCGGCGAGCGCCAGGGCCAGCGCCAGCATGGCGGGGCGAAGGAGTGCGGTCTGTGTCATGGGAAGCCCTGGGTTTCCGTGCGAAAGATACAAGCCAAATCGGCCTCTAGCGCTTATCTGGAAAGCGCGAGAAGCTATTGAAAAGAGAGCTACTCACGCGCCAGTGCCTGGACCGGGTCGAGCCGTGCGGCGCTGCGCGCCGGCAGGAAGCCGAAGACCACGCCGATCAGCGAGGCGCACGCGAAGGCCGCGGCCATGGAGCTGGTCGAGTACGCCATCTGGAACTCGCTGCTGGCGCGCGCGAACACCGCGCCGAACGCGAGCGCGGCCAGGATGCCGAGCACGCCGCCGATCAGGCACACCAGCACGGCCTCGATCAGGAACTGCTGCTGGATGTCGCTCTGGCGCGCCCCCACGGCCATGCGCACGCCGATCTCGCGCGTGCGCTCGGTCACGCTGACCAGCATGATGTTCATCACGCCGATGCCGCCCACCACCAGCGAGATCACGGCGATGGAGGAGATCAGCAGCGTCATGGTGCGCGTGGTGGCCTCGATCGTCTGGCGGATGCTGTCGGTGTTGAGCACGTAGAAGTCCTTGCGCCCGTGGCGTCGCTCCAGCAGCTGGTTGATGCCCTGCTCGGCGGCCTCGGTGGGCGCGTCGTCGCGCACGCGCACCGTGATGCTGCGCAGGTAGTTCTGGTTGACGACGCGGCTCATGGCCGTGGTGTAGGGCACGAAGACGTTGAGCGCCTCGCTGTTGCCGAAGGCCGAGTCGCTCTTGGCCGCCACGCCGATCACGCGCACCGGCACGCTGCCCAGCAGCACGACCTCGCCCACGGGGTTGGGCGTGTTGGGGAACAGCGTCTTGCGCGTGTTGTCGTCGATCACGGCCACCTGGTCGCGGCGCGCGACGTTATCGGCGTCGAAGGCGTTGCCCTGGGCGATCTTCACGCCCTTGACGCGGAAGTACTGCTCGCCCGCGCCCATCACCGTGGCCGAGGCCTCGACGTTGCGGTAGCGGGCCGTCACGCTGCTGGACAGCGTGGGCGTGACGCTGTCCACGTAGCCCTGGCGCGCGAGCGCGTCGGCATCGGCGGGCACCAGGGTGCGCACGGCGGCCGCGCGCCGGTCGCCGAAGCCCGAGCCCGAGAAGATCTCGATGGTGTTGGTGCCGATGGCGCTGATGTTCTTGAGCACCTGCTGGCGCGAGCCCTCGCCCAGCGCCACCACGGCCACCACCGAGGCGATGCCGATGATGATGCCCAGCATGGTCAGGAAGGTGCGCAGGCGGTGCGCGTTCATGGCCAGCAGCGCCATCTGGAAGGCTTCGATGAAGCGGTCGCGCAGCGCCCCTAGCCCGTCGCGCGGCGCGGGCGCGGCGGGGCGGGCGCCGGCCGCGGGGCCGGTTGGGGTGCGCGCGGCGGCGCGCGCCGTGGGGTGGTCGCCGATGATGCAGCCGTCGCGGATCTCGATGATCCGCTCGGCATGCTCGGCCACGGCCATGTCGTGCGTCACGATGATGATGGTGTGGCCTTCGGCGTGCAGCTCCTGGAGGATCTTCATCACCTCCTCGCCGCTCGCGGTGTCGAGTGCGCCCGTGGGCTCGTCGGCCAGGATCACGCTGCCGCCGTTTATGAGCGCCCGCGCGATGGACACGCGCTGCTGCTGCCCGCCCGAGAGCTGGCCGGGACGGTGGCCCATGCGGTCCTGCAGGCCCAGCCGCGCCAGCAGGGCTGCGGCGCGCTCGTGGCGCTGCGGGCCGGGCACGCCGGCGTACACGGCCGGCACCTCCACGTTGCCGCGCGCCGTCAGGTCGCCCAGCAGGTGGTAGCGCTGGAAGATGAAGCCGAAGTGGCCCCGGCGCAGCGCGGCCAGCTCGTCGGCATCCAGCGAGTGCGTCTCGCGCCCGCCCACGCGGTAGCTGCCGGCGGTGGGCTGGTCCAGGCAGCCCAGGATGTTCATGAGCGTGGACTTGCCCGAGCCCGACTGCCCGACGATGGCCACCATCTCGCCCGCGCGGATGTCCAGGTCGATGTCCTTGAGCACGGCGATGGTGCCTTCGCCGGCCGGGAATTCGCGGCGCAGACCGCGCAGCTCGAGCAGCGCGGGGCCCGTGCCGCCTGCAGCGCCGCCCACGGTGGAGGAGGGGAATTCCTGCTTCATCGCGGCGGCCTCACAGGCGCATCGGCGGGCGACGCATGTTGCCCTGCTGCGGCGCTCCGCCGGCGGCGGCTTCGCCCAGCACGACCTTGTCGCCCTCGGCCAGGCCCTCGGTCACCTCGGCGCTCACGTTGTTGTTGATGCCCACGCGGATCTGGCGCTGCTGGGGCTGGCCGTCCTCGCCCAGCACGCGCACGGCGTAGCGGCCGTCCTTGCCGCGGCGGCCGAGCGCCGACGAGGGGATGACGATCGCGTCCTTGGCCTGCGCGCGCACGATGGTCACCTGCGCCGTCATCGAGATGCGCAGCTTGTTGTCCGGGTTGGGCACGTCGAACAGGCCGTTGTAGTAGATGGCCGTGGTGGTGCTGGTGCTCGTGCTGGAGGACGATGCGCCCGTGCTCTCGGTGAGGATGGCGTCGGTCGCGGGCTCGATGGTGCGCAGCTTGGCGTGGTAGCGCTCGTCGGGCTGGCCCAGGATCGTGAAGTACACGGGCAGGCCGGGCTGCACCTTCACCACGTCGGCCTCGGAGATCTGGGTCTTCACCGTCACCGTGTCGAGCTGCGCCACCTTGATGATGGTGGGGGTGGTCTGGTTCGCGTTCACCGTCTGGCCCTGCTGCACCACCAGTGCCACGACGATGCCGTCGATGGGCGAGACGATCTTCGTGTAGCCCAGGTTCACCTTGGCCGTGTCGGCCGTGATCTCGGCCTGCTTGATCTGGGCGCGCAGCGCGGCGATGTTGGCGCGCGTGGTGGCCAGCTTGGCCTCGGCGGCCTCGAAGTCGGCGCGCGAGCCCGCCTCGTTGTCGAACAGGTGCTTCTGGCGCTTGTAGGCCAGCTCGGCCTCGATCAGCGAGGCCTGCTGCGCGGCGAGCTGGGCGCGCACGTTCTCCAGCGCGGCCTCGGCGTTGCGCACGGTGTTCTGCTGCGTGGTCGAGTCGATCTCGGCCACGGGCTCGCCCTTCTTCACGCGCTGGCCCAGCTCCACGAACAGGGTCTTGACCTGGCCCGACACCTGCGCGCCCACGCTCACCTGCTTGAAGGCCTGCACGGTGCCCGTGGCCAGCACCGAATCCTCCAGGTCGCCGCGCGTGGCGGTGGCGGTCACGAAGCGCGGGGCGGGCGGGGCGCTGAAGAACAGCAGCTTGGCGCCCACGGCCAGGGCCGCGAGCACGATCAGGGCGAGGACGATGCGCCAGGGGGTGAAGAGCTTGCGGGAGATCGGCATGGCCGCGAGTGTGCCAAGGCCGCCCGGGGCCGCTTGTGGCGCTTGCGTAAAGTTGGGTAAACCGGCGTGCTAAGCTGGCCCGATTTCCGACGGAGAACCTGCCCCATGCCCGGACTCTTGCCCGATGTCGACCCCGATGGCCTGCTCGAATTCTCGGTGGTCTACACCGACCGTGCGCTCAACCACATGTCCAAGCGCTTCACGGGCGTGATGCAGGACATCCTGGCCACGCTCAAGGAGGTCTACCACGCGCACACGGCCGTGCTCGTGCCCGGCAGCGGCACCTTCGGCATGGAGGCCGTGGCGCGCCAGTTCGCCAACCGGCAGAAGGTGCTCATCGTGCGCAACGGCTGGTTCAGCTACCGCTGGAGCCAGATCTTCGACGCCGATGCGGGCCTGGGCGGCGGCGCCGTGGTGTGCAAGGCGCGCAGGCAGGGCGACGGCCCGCAGGCACCCTGGGCGCCGTGCCCGGCGGGCGAAGTGGCCGCAGCCATCCGCGCCGAGGCGCCGAAGGTGGTCTTCGCGCCGCACGTGGAGACGGCCAGCGGCATCCTGCTGACCGACGACTACATCCGCACCGTAAGCGCCGCCGCGCACGAGGTGGGCGCGCTCTTCGTGCTCGACTGCGTGGCCTCGGGCGCCATGTGGGTGGACATGGAGAAGACCGGCGTGGACGTGCTGATCTCCGCGCCGCAGAAGGGCTGGAGCAGCTCGCCCTGCTGCGCCATGGTGATGCTCAGCCAGCGCGCGCGCCAGGCCATCGACGGCACGCAGAGCTCCAGCTTCTCGTGCGACCTCAAGAAGTGGATGCAGATCGCTGAGGGCTACGAGAAGGGCCAGCACGCCTACCACACCACCATGCCCACCGACGCGCTGGTGCGCCTGCGCGACGTGATGCTGGAGACGCGCGCCTACGGCTTCGCCAAGGTGCGCGAGGAGCAGATCGCCCTGGGCGCCCAGGTGCGCGCGCTGCTCGAGTCGCGCGGCTTTCCCAGCGTGGCGGCCGAGGGCTGGAAGGCGCCGGGCGTGGTTGTGAGCTACACCACCGACCCCGGCATCCAGAGCGGCAAGAAGTTCCTGGAGGTGGGCCTGCAGACCGCCTCGGGCGTGCCGCTGCAGTGCGACGAAGGGCCGGACTTCCAGACCTTCCGCATCGGCCTCTTCGGCTTGGAGAAGTGGCACAACGTGGACCGTACCGTGGGCCAGCTCGCCGCCGCGCTCGACAAGGTGGCGCCGCGCGGCTGACGCTCATGGGGCCGCGCCCTCCTGCCGGATCAGGTCCAGCCCCTGCCGGTAGGTGGTCACCTCGAAGCCGGGAAACCGGCGCTTGAACTTCACGGAGTCGAAGAGGTTGTCCTGCCCGTAGCGGGGCAGCAGTTCCCGGATCTCGCGCACCTGCTTCGAGAACAGCCCGGCGGCGGCCAGGGTCCACTTGCCGATGACCGCATAGGACGCCTCCCGGCCGAACACCTCGCAGGCCATGGCGACGAACTCGCGGTACGTTGGCCGGTCGTCGCAGCAGGGCAGGTGCCAGGTCTGCCCGAACGCATCGGGCGCATTGCCCAGGGCCGCCAGCGCGCGGCTCGCGTCGGGCGTCCAGATGAGCGTGCGCCGCGTGTCGTCGCGCACGGGCACGCGGGGCTTCTCGCCGGCCTGGAGCTTCTCGATGACCAGCGCATTGGTGAAGCTCTGCGTCTTGCCGGGGCCGTAGAACTCGGGGGCCCGGCCGATGAGCACGGGAATCTCCCCGCGCGCCATCTCCTCGAGCACCATGGTGGCCATCGCCGCGCGCACCTTGCCCTTGCGTCCCACGGGCGCGAAGGGCGTCGCCTCCGTCTGCAGCCGGCTGTCCTGCGGGTACATGTAGGTGTTGTCGAAGTAGGCGAAGCGGGCGCCCGCCGCGCGGCAGGCGTCCAGGGCGTTCTTCAGCATCGTGGGGAACTGCGCCTCCCACAGCGCGGTGTCCGGCGGCAGGCCGGCCGTGAAGTAGACGATGCTGCTGCCTTGCACCGCCTCCAGGGTCTGCCGCGCATCCAGCAGGTTGGCGGATACCAGGTGGTCGTCGCCGTTCACCGGGCGGGGATTGCGGCTGACGAGCCGCAGGCGGTCCGTGTGACGGCGCCGCAGCGCGCGCGCCAGTTCCGTGGCGATCTGGCCGTTGGCCCCCAATACCGTCTGTAGTCCGTTCGCGTCCATGGTGTGGCGTTGTGTGGCTGACGGCGGGCAGATTAGCCTTGAAGCCCACTGCAATGCCAAACCCGGCGCCCGCCGTTCAGCGGGCTTCGCGTGCGGTGGCTTCGGCCTGCTCGGCCTCGTGCGCTCGGGCAATGGCCAGGATCACGTCGCGCGCCAGGCGGCGCTTGGGCACGGGCAGGCGCAGGTAGATGTCGAACAGCTCCCGGTCCTGGTAGCCCACGCCCGTGTGCCATTGGGGCTGGCGTTCGCGCACGGCATGCTTGTCCGTGCTGCCGTAGACCAGCGCCTGCACGGGCACGCCCAGCCAGTCGGCCAGCGTCGTGAGCTTGCGATGGTCGGGCAGGGTCTCTCCCAGGAGCCAGCGGCGTACGCCGTGCAGGGTCATGGGCTTGCCCCAGTGGCGGGTGTTGAACTCGCGCTCCAGCACGGCAGGCTTGGGCTCGTAGCCTGCTGCCACCATCGCCGCACGTAACCTCTGCGCAAACTGTGTCTTTGCATCCTGCATGCAGTCACACTAAGAAGGCCGCCACGTGCAGGCGTTATTCAATGGGATAGTTACGTAAAATGATTGCGCTTCGGTTACAACAAAGAGAGGCAGCATGGCCGGCCCTCGTTGCTGGCAGTTGCAGGAGTTCTCATGAGCCTTCCTTCCCAGCCCAAGAATCCACCCCTTCCTCCGCCGTGTGCGATCGCGGACACCCAGCGGCCCGCAGCCCTGCCGCAGGTGCCGCCGTTGACGCGCGCCCAACTCGACGCCATGCAGGCCAACGTGCGGCGCCTGCGCGAGCTGCGCGACGCGCCCCGGCCCGCCGGCGACGCGAAGCCGCCGGGCTGAACACGGGCTTTCTTCCGACGCGGCGCCGCCTTGGGGCGTGGTAGCGTGGGGCCTCCGAAGTACCCGCCTTGCCAATGATCCCTTCCCTTGGCTCGACCGAGAGCGCCACCCTCGCCCGCCAGGCGGACCTGGCCCGGGCCCGGCGGCTGGCCCTGGGCCTGCTGCTGCTGTTCGCCGCCCTCTTCATCGCCAGCACCATTGCGCCGCGCAGCCTGTGGTCCGACGCCATCAAGGCCGTGGCCGAGGCCGCGATGATCGGCGCGCTGGCCGACTGGTTCGCCGTGTCGGCGCTGTTCCGGCGCGTGCCGCTGCCGCTGGTGCAGCGGCACACGGACATCATCGCGCGCAACAAGGACCGCATCGGCGGCAACCTCGCGGCCTTCGTGCGCGACGAGTTCCTGGATGCGCCCGCGCTCGTCTCCATGATCCGCCGCCACAACCCGGCCGGCATGCTGGCGCAGTGGCTCAGCGCGCCGGCCAACGCCGGCCTGCTGGGACGTCAGGTGGCGCGCCTGGGACTGATGGCGCTGGAGACGGCGGAGGACGCCAAGATCCAGGCTTTCCTCGCGCAGTCGGCGCGCGCGCTGGTGGCGCGGCTGGACCTGTCGCGCTCCATGTCCGCAGCGCTCTCGGCGCTCACCCACGAAGGGCGCCACCAGGCGCTGCTGGACGACGTGCTGGCGCGCGTGGGCAGCATGGTGCGCACGCCGCAGGCGCGCGCCTTCGTCGCCGACACGCTGGTGCAGTGGATCCGGCGCGAGCATCCGCTCAAGCAGAAGGTGCTGCCCACCGACTGGCTCTCGGGCAAGGGCGCGGCGGCCATCACCCATGCGGTGGATACGCTGCTCAAGGCCGTGGCCGAGGACCCGCAGCACGAGCTGCGCGAGGCGCTGGATGGCGCGCTGCAGCGCCTGGCGGCCCGCCTGCAGGACGACCCCGAATGGACGCGGCGCGGCGAGGAGCTGCGCGACTACCTGCAGAACGACGAAGTGCTGGGCCGCTACGTGAGCGGCCTCTGGGCGGACCTGCGCGGCAAGCTGCGCGCCGACCTGGACAACCCCGACTCCGTGGTCGCGCGCCGCGTGGCGGAACTGGGCCAGTGGCTGGGCATGTCGCTCGCGGGCGATGCGGCGCTGCGCATCCGCCTGAACGTGCAGCTGGAGCTGTGGGTGGCCACGCTGGCGCCCGACGTGGCGCAGTCGGTGGCCACACACATCAGCGACACGGTGCGTCGCTGGGACGCGCGCGAGCTCTCGCGCCTGGTGGAGCTGCACATCGGCCGCGACCTGCAGTACATCCGCATCAACGGCACGCTGGTGGGCGGGCTGATCGGGCTGGTGCTGTTCTCGGTGTCGCACGCGGGCGCGCTGTGGAACGCGCTGCGCACTATGAATTGAATAGCTGCCAGCGCTTGCGGGATAAGCGCTGGAGGCCGATTGGGCTTTAGAAGCGTGGCAGGTCCGGGTGGCTGATCTGCCCGCCGCGCACCAGCATCTTTCCGTATTCGGCGCAGCGGTTGAGCGTGGGAATCACCTTGCCGGGGTTGAGCAGCCCGGCCGGGTCGAACGCGTGCTTCAGGGCGATCATCTGCGCGTTCTCTTCGGTGGTGAACTGGGTGCACATGCTGTTGAGCTTCTCCACGCCCACGCCGTGCTCGCCCGTCACCGTGCCGCCCATCCGCACGCTGGTCTCCAGGATGTCGGCGCCGAAGAGTTCGCAGCGGTGCAGTTCGTCGGGGTCGTTGGCATCGAACAGGATCAGCGGGTGCAGGTTGCCGTCGCCCGCGTGGAAGACGTTGCAGCAGCGCAGGCGGTATTTCTTCTCCATCTCCTGGATGGCCAGCAGGATGTCCGCCAGGCGCTTGCGCGGGATGGTGGAGTCCATGCACATGTAGTCGGGACTGATGCGGCCGCTGGCGGGGAAGGCGTTCTTGCGCCCGCTCCAGAAGCGCATGCGCTCCTCCTCGCTCTCGCTCACGCTGATGGCGGTGGCGCCCGCGCCGCGCAGCACCTCGCTCATGCGGGCGATTTCCTCCTCCACCTCCTCGGGCGTGCCGTCGGATTCGCACAGCAGGATGGCCTCGGCCGTCAGGTCGTAGCCGGCCTTGACGAAGTCCTCGACGGCGGCGGTCATGGGCTTGTCCATCATCTCCAGCCCGGCGGGGATGATGCCGGCGGCGATCACGGCGGCCACCGCGTCGCCGGCTTTGCGCACGTCGTCGAAGCTGGCCATGATGCAGCGCGCGAGCTGCGGCTTGGGCACCAGCTTGACCGTGACCTCCAGCGCCACGGCCAGCATGCCCTCGCTGCCGATCACGGCGGCCAGCAGGTCGTAGCCGGGCGCGTCCAGCGCCTCGCTGCCGAAGGTGACGGGCTCGCCCTCCATGGTGAAGCCGCGCACGCGCAGCACGTTGTGCACCGTCAGGCCGTATTTCAGGCAGTGCACGCCGCCGGAGTTCTCGGCCACGTTGCCGCCGATGGTGCAGGCGATCTGGCTGCTGGGGTCGGGCGCGTAGTAGAGGCCGTGGGGCGCGGCCGCCTCGCTGATGGCGAGGTTGCGCACGCCGCACTGCACGCGCGCGGTGCGGCTCACGGGGTCGACCGAGAGGATGCGATTGAATTTGGCCAGCGACAGCGTCACGCCCATCGCATGCGGCATGGCCCCGCCCGACAGGCCCGTGCCCGCGCCGCGCGCGACCACGGGCACCTGCAGGCGGTGGCAGGCCTTGAGCACGGCCTGTACCTGCTCCTCGGTCTCCGGCAGGCAGACGACCAGCGGGCGCTGGCGGTAGGCGGTGAGGCCGTCGCACTCGTAGGGCGTGGTGTCCTCGCTCTGCCAGAGCAGCGCGTGCTGCGGCACGCAGGCCGAGAGGGCCTGCACGACTTCGGACTGGCGCTGGGCGCGCTCGGTGGGTGTGGGGCTGGACATCACGCCACTTTAGGCGATGGCGGGCGCGGGGGCTTTGAGTTTTCTTGCAGGCGGCCGTGAAGCAGGTTATGCGAATGCTTCACTATTGATAGCTGCTTGCGCTTTCCAGATAAGCGCTGGATGCCGATTTGGCTTGTATCCTCAAGCCATGGAGCGGCGCAGCCACTCGGCGAACGCGGCGCACTCCCAGCGGTCCATGGTGCCGGTGCGCCAGCACAGGTAGTGCGCATGCGGGCTGGGCGCCTCCACGTCGAACAGGCGCACCAGCGTGCCCTGGTCCAGCCAGGGCGCGCCGAGCTTGAGGCGCACCAGCGCCACGCCCATGCCGGCGGCGGCCGCGTCGCACATCAGGCCGATGTCGTTGAACTGCGAGCCCTCGGCGGGCGCGGGCCAGTCCAGGCCGCAGGCGTCGAACCAGCTGCGCCAGGGCTCCAGCGGGCTGCGCAGCAGGGGCACGTCCTGCAGGTCCTCCGGGCGCTCGAAGGGGCCGTGCTCGCGCACGAAGCCGGGCGAAGCCAGGGGCGTGACCACGTCGCGCGCGATCTCCACGTGCTCCATGTCGGCGTAGTGGCCGGGGCCGAAGCGCACCACGAGGTCGGCGTCCTCGGCCACCACGTCCAGCAGCGGGATGGAGACCTGCAGGGCCAGGTCGATCTCGGGGTAGGCTTCGGTGAACTGGCGCAGCCGCGGGATGAGGATGGCGCGCGCGAACGTGGGGGTGACGGCGATCTTCAGCCGCCGCTTGCCCGGCGCGCCGGCCGCGCCGGGGAAGCGCTGCAGCGCGGTGAGGCCCTCGCGCACATGGGCCAGGTAGGCGCTGCCGTCGGTGGTGAGGGAGAAGTCCGCGCGCCCGAACAGGCGCGTGCCCAGGATCTGCTCGAGCTGCTTGACGCGGTGGCTCACGGCGCTGGGCGTGACGCACAGCTCGTCGGCCGTCTGCGTCACGCTGCGCAGGCGCGCCAGCGCCTCGAAGGTCAGCAGGCACTGGATGGGCGGGATGCGCCGCAGTCCAGCCATGTCCAGTGCGGGCGGGGCCATGGAGCGCTCAGCGGAAGACGACGGTCTTGTGGCCGTTGAGCAGCACGCGGTGCTCGCTGTGCCATTTCACGGCGCGGGCCAGCACCAGGCTTTCGGTGTCGCGGCCGCGGGCGGTGAGGTCTTCCACTGTGTCGGTATGGTCCGCCCTTGTAACATCTTGTTCGATAATCGGACCTTCGTCGAGGTCGGCCGTGACGTAGTGCGCGGTGGCGCCGATCAGCTTCACGCCGCGGTCGTGGGCCTGGTAGTAGGGCTTGGCGCCCTTGAAGCTGGGCAGGAAGCTGTGGTGGATGTTGATCGCGCGGCCGGCCAGCTTGGTGCACAGGTCGTTCGACAGCACCTGCATGTAGCGCGCCAGCACCACCAGTTCCGCCCCCTCGCTTTGGATGATCTCGTATTGCCGGGCCTCGGCCTGGGCCTTGGTGGCGGCCGTGACGGGGATGTGGTGGAACGGAATGTTGTAGCTGGCCGCGAGCTGGTAGAAGTCGCGGTGGTTGCTGACGATGGCGCGGATGTCGATGGGCAGCAGGCCGCTTTTCCAGCGGAACAGCAGGTCGTTGAGGCAGTGGCCCTCGCGGCTGACCATCAGCACGGTCTTCATGGCCTCGCTGGCCGCGTGCAGGCTGCAGCGCATGGCGTGCGTCTCGGCGAAGGCGGCCAGGGCGCCCTTGAGGGCCTCGCCGTCGGCACCGGAGGCGCCGGCCAGGGCGAACTGCACGCGCATGAAGAACAGGCCCGTGCCGTGGTCGTTGTACTGGGCGGCTTCCTCGATGTTGCCGCCATGCTCCAGCAGAAAGCCCGTGACGGCGTGCACCAGCCCGAGCCGGTCGGGGCAGGACAGAGTCAGGATGTAAGAATGGGTCATATGCCGCGATTGTCGCAGCCCGGGGTGAGGTATTGATGGAGGAAACAAGCACAGGCAAGGCATCGAGGATCACGCCCGGTTGGGGCATGGTCCTCTACCTGGCCCTGGGCGTGGCCTGGGTGTTCGTGGGCGACGCGCTGCTCGCCGCCTTCGCCGACGATCCGCGCAGCCTCACGCGCTACCAGACCTGGAAGGGCTGGGCCTACGTGCTGTTCACCGGCCTGCTGACCTGGTGGCTGCTGCGCCGCATGCACAGCGCCGACCGCCGGCGCGGGGCGCTGGAGAGCGACGTGGGGCGCATCGGGCGCTATGCCTCCGCGGGCGTCGCCCGCGTGGCGCTGGACGGGCGCGTGCTCTGGGCGGACGAGCGCCTGTGCGGCTGGCTGGGCATGTCGCGGCAGGAGGCGGGCCGGCATGTGTTCTCCGCGCTGGTGCCGCCCTCCGACATGGGCTGGGCCATGGCCCAGCTGGAGCGACTGCGCAGCGGCCAGATCGACCACTACCAGGACAAGCGCCTGTGCCGCCCGGCGGACGGACGGCCCGCCGTGCCCGTGCTGTGCACCGTGAGCCACGTGCCCGCCGCGGACGGCGAACCCGAGCAACTGGTGTGCGTGCTGCAGGACATCGCCGAGGCCGAGGCCGCCCGCGCGGCGCTGGAGCGCAGCGAGACGCGCCTGCGCCTGGCGCTGGACGGCAGCGGCAGCGGCATGTGGGACTGGGACATGGCGCAGTCCCAGGCCACGTATTCGCAAGGGGTGGTGCGCATGCTGCGCTACGACGGCGAGCGGCTGGGCGCCAGCGTCAACCTGCTGGAGCGCCTGCACCCCGAGGACGCGGTGCGCGTGCGCCAGTCGGTCCTGCGGGCGCTCTGCGCGGACCGCCCGTTCCAGGAAACGGCGCGCCTGCAGTGCTTCGACGGCACCTACCGCTGGTTCCATGCGCGGGGCATGCGCCACATGGGCGCCGACGGGCGGCCCGAGCGCTTCTCGGGCATCCTGACCGACCTCACGGCCGAGCGCCAGGCGCAGCAGCGCCAGCGGCTGGCGGCCACCGTGGTGGACAACACCATCGAGGGCGTGGTGGTCACCGATGCGCACAGTCGCATCCTCTCGGTCAACGCGGCGTTCACGCGCCTCATGGGCTACACCGAGGCCGAGCTGCTGGGCAAGACGCCGCGCGTCTTCAAGTCCGGGCGCCACGACCGCGCGTTCTACGAGGCCCTGTGGGAAAGCCTGCGCGGCACCGGCCACTGGCGCGGCGAGATCTGGAACCGGCGCAAGAATGGCGAGATCTTCCCCGAGCGCATGTCGCTGTCGGCCGTGCACGACGCGGTGGGCCAGGTCACGCACTATGTGTGCATGTTCAGCGACATCTCCGAGGAGAAGGCGCAGCGCGAGCGGCTGGAGTTCCTCGCCCACTGCGACCCGCTCACGGGCATCGCCAACCGCGCTCACTTCGGCGAGCTGCTGGCCGAGGCCGTGCGCGAGGCCGGCGACCGCGGCGAGCGCCTGGCCGTGCTGCAGCTCAACCTGGACCGCTTCAAGGACGTGAACGGCAGCTACGGCCATGCCGTGGGCGACGAGGTGCTCAAGCACATCGCGCGGCAGATGCAGGAGGCCCTGCGCCCCGGCGACCTGCTGGGGCGCATGGCGGGCGACGAACTGGCCGTGCTGGCGCGCGCGCTGCAGCGGCCCGAGGACGCGGGCGCCTACGCGCGCGAACTCATCGCCGCCGTGGCGCGGCCCTGGCGCTCGCCCGAGGGGCTGGCCGTGGTGGCCAGCGCCAGCGTGGGCATCTGCCTGTTCCCCGACCACATGCGCACCGCGCAGAACGCTGCAGCAAGGCGCGCACGCGGCCGTCTACGGTGCCAAGGCGCTGGGGCGCGGCGCGTGGTGCTTCTTCGATGAGGGCATGACCCAGGCCGCCCACGAGCGGCTGGCGATGGAGGCGCGGCTGCGCATGGCGCTGCGCGAGCCGGGGCAGCTGCAGGTGTACTACCAGCCGCAGGTGGACATCGCCAGCGGCCGCATCGTCGGTGCCGAGGCGCTGGTGCGCTGGTTCGAGCCCGGCAGCGGCCGGGCCGTCTCGCCGGCGCAGTTCATCCCCGTGGCGGAAAGCTCGGGCCTCATCGGCCCACTGGGCGAATGGGTGCTGGCCCAGGTCTGCCTGCAGGGCCGGCAGTGGCGCGCCGAGGGGCTGCCGCCGCTGACGCTGGCGGTGAACATCTCGCAGCACCAGTTCCACCTGACGGATCTGAGCGGCAGCGTGGCCGCCGCGCTGGAAGTCTCCGGCTACCCGCCGCAGGCGCTGGAGCTGGAGATCACCGAATCGGCGCTGGCCGCCCGCCCGGAGGAGGCGCGGCAGGTGCTGCAGCGCCTGCGCGCGCAGGGCCTGCGCATCGCGGTGGACGACTTCGGCACCGGCTACTCTTCGCTGGCGCACCTCAAGCGCTTTCCCATCGACGTGCTCAAGATCGACCAGGGCTTCATCCGCGACATCCCGCGCAGTGCCGACGACATGGCCATCAGCGCGGCCATCATCGCCATGGGCCGCAGCCTGGGGCTGTCGGTGCTGGCCGAAGGGGTGGAGACGGCCGAGCAGCTCGCCTTCCTGCGCGAGCGGGGGTGCGACGCGTTCCAGGGCTACCTGTGCAGCCGCCCGCTGCCGCCGCAGGAGTTCGCGGCGCTGCTGCGCGCGTCCTAGCGCGCGCCGGGCCAGCGCGCGCGCAGCTCGGCGCAGTGGTCGCGCGGCGGCAGCGCCGGCGTGAGATGGATGTAATCTGCTTCCATTTTGATAGCTTCTTGCGCTTGACCCGCCTGCGCTATCGCCACTTTTTGCTTCAGATCCGGCGGCAGCCAGGTCGGCACGCCCAGGCTGCGCTGCACGTGGCCGAGGCCCGCCACCAGCACCACCGTGCGCCCCGGCTGGCGCGCCTCGCGCAGGGCCTGGGCCATGCTGGCGTCGCGCGCCAGCTGGATGCGGGCCATGGGCGCCAGCCGGTCCTCGGGCAGCAGGCCGCAGTGGCCCTCGGCGATGGCCGTGCGCTGGCGCTGCCATGCGGGCGGGGGCAGGTGCGTGTCATAGCGCGTGTCCTGCATGGCCTCGCGCATGCGCGCGCGCGGCAGGTTGCCGCCGCGCACCGGCACGCCGGCGGCGACGGCAGCCATCACCACCGGGCCGTACTGCGCCCAGGGCCAGGCCGCATCGTTCCAGTGCAATGCGGCGCGCACCTTGGACTCGGCGGCGCCGGGCGGCAGGCCGTCGGTGCGGGTGTCCAGCTCCGCCATCTCCAGCACCAGCGCGGCCAGGCGGCCTTGTCCGGCCAGGCGGCGCACGGTGTCTTCCTGCCAGCGCTGGTGCTCGGACGCATCGTGCTGCTCGCCCAGCAGCAGCACGTCGGGCTGCGGCCAGCGGGCAAGCTGCGCCGGCCAATCCTGCGGCGCGGGCGGGGCGCTGGCGCAGCCCAGCAGGAGCAGCGCCGCGAGGCAGGCGGCAAGCCGCAGCGCCCGGGGAAGGGGAGGCAGAAGCATGTCCGCATGGTAGGGCACGGGCCGTGCACGGCGGCTTGCGCAGGGTCATGGCCAGGGTGCAACCGAATGTAAATGCGGGCTTCGCGGGCCGGGCCGCGCGCGGCCGGAAGGGGCTGCTACAACAAATGTAGGAGCGGGGGCGGACAGTCCACAAGGTCTTGATGGCGATCCAGCCGCAGGCCCTCCGGGCGGTGTACAAACCCAGGTTTGCGCCGCCGCTCGCGGCGCCCCGACACCCCTTTCCCCCGGAGCCTTCCGCCATGCAACGTGAAACCACCGACCTTGCGCCCAGCCTGCCCGCGCAGCCCATCAGCCTGGATGTGCTGCGGGAGAAATACTTCAAGAATGGCGAGAGCGACGTGGACGACCTGTTCGGGCGCGTGGCGCGTGCGCTTGCCTCGGTGGAGCGCGAGGAACTGCGCGAGGCCATGGAGGCGCGCTTCCTCGACAACCTGCGCTCGGGCGCGATCGGCGCCGGCCGCATCATGAGCGCGGCGGGCACTGACATCCAGGCCACGCTCATCAACTGCTTCGTGCAGCCCGTGGGCGACTGCATCCAGGGCGTGGACGATGCCGGCTATCCCGGCATCTACGAGGCCCTGCGCGAGGCCGCCGAAACCATGCGCCGCGGCGGCGGCGTGGGCTACGACTTCTCGCGCATCCGTCCGCGCGGCGCGCTGGTCAAGGGCACGGCGTCGATGGCTTCGGGGCCGTGCAGCTACATCAACGTGTTCGACCAGTCGTGCTCCACGGTGGAGAGCGCCGGCGCGCGCCGCGGCGCGCAGATGGGCGTGCTGCGCATCGACCACCCGGACGTGCTGGACTTCATCACCGCCAAGCGCACGCCCGGCCGCTGGAACAACTTCAACGTCTCCGTGGGGGTGCCCGACGCCTTCATGGAGGCCGTGGAGCAGGACCGCGACTGGGAGCTGGTGCACACGGCGGCCCCCGGCGCCGAGCTGCTCAAGGACGGGGCGCGCCAGCGCGCCGATGGCCAATGGGTGTACCGCACGGTGCGCGCGCGCGACCTGTGGGACACGATCATGAAGTCCGCCTACGACTTCGCCGAGCCCGGCATCCTGTTCCTGGACCAGATCAACACCGACAACAACCTGCACTACACCGAGAACATCCAGGCCACCAACCCCTGCGGCGAGCAGCCGCTGCCGCCCTACGGCTGCTGCGATCTGGGGCCCATCATCCTCACGCGCTTCGTGCGCAACCCGTTCGGCCTGCACGGGGCGGCGGCGTTCGACTTCGAGGCGTTCGAGCAGGCCGTCGCCACCCAGGTGCGCGCGCTGGACAACGTGCTGGACGTGACCTTCTGGCCGCTGACACAGCAGCAGGCCGAGTCCGCCGCCAAGCGCCGCATCGGCGTGGGCTTCACCGGCATGGGCAACACCCTGGCCATGCTGTGCAGGCGCTACGACCGCCAGGAAGGGCGCGACATGGCCGTGCAGATCGCCGAGCGCATGCGCAATGCGGCCTACCGCGCTTCCGTCGAACTGGCCAAGGAAAAGGGGCGCTTCCCCAAATTCGACGCCGACGGCTACCTCGCCAAGGGCACCTTCGCCAGCCGCCTGCCCGAGGACATCCAGAAGGCCATCCGCAAGCACGGCATCCGCAACAGCCACCTGCTGTCCATCGCACCCACGGGCACCGTGAGCCTGGCCTTTGCCGACAACGCCTCCAACGGCATCGAGCCGCCGTTCTCGTGGACCTACACGCGCCGCAAGCGCGAGGCCGACGGCAGCAAGAGCGAGTACGTGGTGGAAGACTACGCCTGGCGCCTGTACAAGACCCTCGGCGGCGACGTGAACCGGCTGCCCGAGTATTTCGTGAACGCCATGGACATGGCGGCCGCCGACCACGTGGCCATGATGGAGGCCGTACAGCCCTACGTGGACACGGCCATCTCCAAGACAGTGAACGTGCCCGAGGACTACCCCTACGGCGACTTCAAGAACCTGTACCTGCAGGCTTGGCACTCGGGCCTCAAGGGCCTGGCCACCTACCGCCCCAACAGCATTCTGGGCGCTGTGCTGGAAGTGCCTGCCGCCGCACCGGCTCCGGCCCCGGAGCCCGCTGCTGCAGCCCCTGCCTTCGATCCCATGCGCACCATGATCGAGAGCCGCCCCAAGGGCGGCCTGTCGGCCGTGGCCGAGAAGCTGGAATACTGGACGCAGGAAGGCCACAAGACCCTCTACCTCATCGTCTCCTTCCTGCCCGTGCCGGACGGCCGGGGCGGCACGGTGGACCGCGCCATCGAGTTCTTCATGCCCGTGGGCCAGAGCGGCGAGTCGCAGCAGTGGATCACCTCCAGCATGCGCCTGCTGTCGCTGGCCGCGCGCGGCGGCTTCCTGGAGCGGGCGCTGTCGGACATGCGCAAGGTGGCCTGGGATCGCGGCCCCGTGCGCTTGGGGCAGCACGAACGCGCCGACGGCGCGCGCGTACCGCTATGGCACGACTCCGAGGTGGCCGCCATCGCCTATGCCGTGCAGAACATCCTGGCCGGCCGCGCCCAGGCGCCCCAGCAGCAGGTGCTGCCGCTGGACGAGCCCGACATGCCTGCCGGCATGCCGCCCGCCATGGCCGGCAAGAAGTGCCACGAATGCGGCGCCCATGCCGTGATCCGCAAGGATGGCTGCGACTACTGCACCCAGTGCGGTGCATTGGGTAGCTGCGGTTGATGCTTCTGAAACGATAGCTGGTCGCGCCTGACCAGCAAGGGCTGCGGGCGAATTTCATTTAAATCGTCCTGGCCCTCGTACCGCTTGATGCAGGTCAAGGTGGACGGGCCGTGCCTGCCTACACTGCCTCCATGCGCAAGAAGCCCACGCTGTCCACCAAGCTGCTGGCCATGGGCACGGTCTTCCTGTTCGTGGCCCTGGCTTCCATCGGCTTCACGCTGTGGGTGACTTGGCAGCTCGAAGGCGGCGCGGCCGCCGTGAACGAGGCGGGCCGCCTGCGCATGAACATGCTGCGCATGGTGCTGGCGCAGCAGAACGAGTCGCCCGAGGAGGTGGCGCGGCTGGCGCAGCGCTTCGATGCCAGCCTGGAACTGCTGCGCATGGGCGACCCGGCGCGGCCGCTGTTCGTGCCCTGGAGCGATGCCACGCACGAGCGCTACGAGCACGTCACCCGGCAATGGCGCGCGCTGCAGGAGGTCTGGAAGACCTCCCACCCGCCGGGCGGCACCGAGGCCGTGGCCCTGGGCGATGCCTTCGTGCACCAGCTCGACGGTTTCGTCGAGGCCATCGAGATCCAGATCGTGCGCTGGACCGCCGCACTGCACCTGTTCCAGCTCTTCATGGTGGCGCTGGCCATCGGAGCCGCCGTGGCCTTCATGGCGCTGAGCTACCTGCTGGTTCTCAACCCCGTGACGCGGCTGCAGCAGGCGCTGGCCAGCGTGCGGCGCGGCGCGCTGGACACGCGCCTGGCCGTGGAGACGGACGACGAGTTCGGCCAGCTCGCGGCGGGCTTCAACCTCATGGCCCATGCGCTGCAGGCCTCGCACGAGGACCTGGAGCGCAAGGTGCGCGAGAAGACCGCCAGCATCGAGGTGCAGAACCAGCGCCTGTCCGCGCTCTATGCGGTGAGCGCCCTGGGCGCCGAGGCCGGCAGCCTGGACGTGCTGACCCAGGGCTTCGTGCAGCAGATCCGCCGCGTGGCCGGCTGCGACGCGGCCGCCGTGCGCTGGTCCGACGAGGCCAACGAGCGCTACGTGCTGCTGGCCTCCGACGGGCTGCCGCGCTCCCTGGCCGAGGAGGAGCATTGCCTGCTCACCGGCACCTGCGAGTGCGGGCAACTGCAGGCCGATGCGCGCATGCGCGTGATCCCCATCGCCCCTGCGTCGGACGTGCAACTGCCGCACTGCCGCGAGGCCGGCTTCGAGACCGTGGTGAGCATCCCCGTGCAACTGCAGCAGCGCCTGCTGGGCGAAGTGACGCTGTTCTACCGCACGCCGCTCGCGCTGTCGGACGGCATGCGCGAGCTGCTGTCCACCATGGCGCGCCACCTGGCCAGCTCCATGGAGAGCCTGCGCGCCACGGCGCTGGAGCGCGAGGCCGCCGTGGCCGAGGAGCGCGGACTGATCGCGCGCGAGCTGCACGACTCCATCGCCCAGTCGCTGGCCTTCCTCAAGATCCAGACGCAGCTGCTGCGCGATGCCGTCGCCAAGGACAACGCCGTAGCGCGCGACCGCAGCATCGACGAGCTGGACGTGGGCGTGCGCGAGTGCTACGCCGACGTGCGCGAGCTGCTGGTGCACTTCCGCACCCGTACCAAGGACGAGGACATCGAGGACGCGCTGCGCGCCACGCTCTCCAAGTTCGAGCACCAGACGGGCGTGGCCACGTCGCTCGCCATGGCGGGCCAGGGCCTGCCGCTGGCGCCGGACGTGCAGGTGCAGGTGCTGCACATCGTGCAGGAAGCGCTGTCCAATGTGCGCAAGCACGCCGGCGCGCGCCGCGTGGAGCTGCGTGTGCTGCGCCACCCGCGCTGGCGCTTCGAGGTGCACGACGACGGCCGGGGCTTCCGCCCGCAGGACGTGCCGCCCGATTCGCTGCACGTGGGCCTGGGCATCATGCGCGAGCGCGCGCAGCGAATCGGCGCCGCGCTGCGGCTGGACTCCGCCCCGGATGGCGCGGGCACCAGGGTGATCGTGGAGCTGCCTCCCATGCGCCGCGAGGAGGACCATGAAGGCACCCACGGCGAAGCGCTTCCCCTTTCCCTTGCTACCACGCCATGACCTCCTGCATCTCCGTCTTCCTGATCGACGACCATACCCTGCTGCGCCGCGGCCTGGTGGCCCTGCTGTCGCAGCAGCCGGACCTGCGCGTGGTGGGCGAGGCCGGCGACGCCGGCGAGGCGCTGCGCCAGCTGCCGGTGCTGCGGCCCGACGTGATCCTGCTGGACAACCACCTGCCCGGCGTGCTCGGCGTGGACGCCATCGCCGGCCTGCGCGAGGCCTCGCAGGGCAGCCGCGTGATCATGCTCACCGTGAGCGAGGACGGGCAGGACCTCGCCGCCGCGCTGCGCAACGGCGCACAGGGCTACCTGCTCAAGACCATCGACGGAGACCTGCTCGCCCAGGGCATCCGCCGCGCCGCGCGCGGCGAGCCGGTGGTCAGCCCCGAGATGATGGGCAAGCTGGTCGCCGCCTTCCAGTCGCAGGGCGTGCCCGAGCCCGAGGCGCAGCCGCTGCCGGACGGGCCCGCCTCGCCCCTGTCGCCGCGCGAGGAGGACGTGCTGCGCGAGATCGCGCGCGGCGCGAGCAACAAGGAGATCGCGCGCACGCTCGACATCGCCGAGACCACCGTGAAGATCCACGTGCAGCACATCTTGCGCAAGCTGGGCCTGAGCTCGCGCGTGCAGGCCGCGGTGTACGCATCGGACCGCCAGCGCGCCCTCTGAAGGTACCCGCGTGGAGCGCGGATTCATTGACACGCATCAAGTGCTTTTGCGGAGCGTCTGGATACATTTGACAACAGATGTAACCGTGGGCTGGAGCCTTTCCTCCATGCCCCTCCATGAAAGCAGAGCATGCACATCGGTCAACGTTTCTGGCGCCGCCAGGGTCTGGGCCCCAAGCTGGCGATCACCAACTTCGTGTGGGTCGCCGCCATCCTCGCCGTGCTGGTCGCGGCCATCTCCTGGGGCGTGACGCGCGCCATGCACCAGAAGCTGCAAAGCGAAATGGAGCAGGGCATCACCATGCTGGGCCGTTTCATCGAGGCCAGCGACAAGGAGCAGCGCCAGCGCATCCAGTTCCTGGCCGACAGCCTGCACGAGACGCTCGGCAGCGAGCCGCTCTCCGATGACAGCGCGCGCCTGGACCGCTTCACCCGCGCCACCGGCGCCGTGGCCACCGTGTTCGCGCGCCAGGACCCCGGCTTCCTGCGCGTGGCCTCGTCGCTCAAGGACGACCAGGGCCGGGCAGTGGTGGGCACGCTGCTGGACCAGGGCCATCCAGCCTTCGCCGCCGTCACCGCGGGGCAGAGCTACATGGGCCTGGCCACGCTGTTCGGCCGCCAGTACATGACGCACTACCGCCCGCTCAAGGATGCCGGCGGCGCCACCGTGGGCATCGCCTTCGTGGGCATGGACTTCTCCGAGGCGCTGGGCCAGCTCAAGGCCTCCATCCGCCAGCTCAAGGTGGGCGGCAGCGGCTACTACTTCGTGCTGCGCTCCGATCCGCAGGCCTACGGCCTGCTGGCCGTGCACCCCAGCGCGGAGGGCAAGAACATGGTCACGCCCGAGGGCGGCGGCCAGGGGCCGGCCTTCGTGCGCGAGATGCTCGAGCGCAAGCAGGGCGTGATCGCCTACCCCTGGCTCGACGCCGGCGCGCAGAGCGAGCGCGACAAGCTGGCCGTGTTCGGCTACTACGCGCCGTGGAACTGGGTCTATGCCTCCAGCGCCTACAAGGACGAGTTCGTCGCCGAGACGCGCCAGCTCATGGCCGTCTTCGCTGCGCTGGGGCTGTGCGCCGTGGCCGTGCTGGCGCTGGTGTGGTGGTGGCTGGTGCGCCGCATGATCGTGCGTCCGCTGGTGCAGGCCAGCCGCATGGCCGATGCCATCGCCGAGGGCGACCTGACCGTGCGCATCGCGAACGAGCGCAAGGACGAGATCGGCCACCTGCTCGACGACATGAACAACACCGCCGACGGCCTGGAGAAAGTGGTGCGCACCGTGCACGCCCGCGCCGACGGCGTGGCCATCGCCAGCGCCGAGATCGCCCAGGGCAACCAGGACCTGGCCAGCCGCACCGAGAGTGCCGCCAGCGCGCTGGAGGAAACGGCCGCCGCCATGGAGCAACTCGGCAGCACCGTGGCCCACAACGCCGACCATGCGCGCTCGGCCGACCAGCTCACGCGCGAGGCCCAGCGCGTGGTCACAGAAGGCGGGCAGGCCGTGCGCGAGGTGGTGCAGACCATGCAGGGCATCGATGCCAGCAGCCAGAAGATCGCCGACATCATCGGCGTGATCGACGGCATCGCGTTCCAGACCAACATCCTGGCGCTCAACGCCGCCGTGGAAGCGGCCCGCGCGGGCGAGCACGGCCGGGGCTTCGCCGTGGTGGCGGGCGAGGTGCGCAGCCTCGCGCAGCGCAGTGCCGAGGCGGCCAAGGAGATCAAGCAGCTCATCACCGCCAGCGTGTCGGAGATCCACCAGGGCAATGCGCGCGCCGCGCGGGCAGGCGAAACCATGGACCAGGCCATCACCGAGATCCAGAAGGTCACGCGCCTGATTTCCGACATCAGCCACGCCAGCGCCGAACAGAGCAACGGCGTGGCCCAGGTGGGCGAGGCCGTGAGCAACATGGACCAGACCACGCAGCAGAACGCCGCCATGGTCGAGGAGATGGCGGGCGCCGCCGAAAGCCTGCGCCAGCAGTCCGACGAGCTGGTGCGCGCCGTCTCCGTCTTCCGCCTGCAGGGCGGTAGCGCGCCAGCCGCCGCCCGGCCCGCGCCGCTGCCGCCCAAGGCGCCGGCCCCCGCGCCCGCGCGCCCGGCTGCCGCCCCACTGCATCCTGCGCCCCGCGCACCCGCGCTGACCAAGGAAGCGGCGCAGGACGACTGGGAAAGCTTCTGAGCGCACCCGGTGCGCTAGTTCTTTGGGAGTAGGACGGCCTTGGCCGCCCTCGTTCTTTTGCGTAGGCCCCAGCCTTCCAGCGAAGGATGGGCGCGCGGGCGGGTTCGCGGGACCATCGGTGCCATCTTGCACAAGAGGGAAAAACCCATGACAACCGCGTCGCACCCTGCGGCAGATGATTCCCGCCGCAACCGCCAGGCCTGGTCCGTGCTCATCGTGAGCACGCTGGCCTTCACCGTCTGCTTCATGGTCTGGATGATGTTCGGCGTGATCGGCATCCCGATCAAGAAGATGCTGAACCTCAACTCGACCCAGTTCGGCCTGCTCACGGCCATGCCCGTGCTCACGGGCTCGCTGGTGCGCGTGCCGCTGGGCATCTGGACCGACCGCTACGGCGGGCGCATCGTCATGGCGCTGCTCATGGCCGCCACCGTGCCGGCGATCTGGCTCATGGGCTCGGCCACCGAGTACTGGCACTTCCTCGTGATCGGCCTGTTCGTGGGGCTGGCCGGGGGCTCGTTCTCGGTGGGCACGCCCTACGTGGCGCGCTGGTTCCCCAAGCACCGCCAGGGCATGGCCATGGGCGTCTATGGCGCGGGCAACTCGGGCGCGGCCGTCAACAAGTTCGTGGCGCCGGTGATCCTGGTGGCATTCGGCTGGGCCGCCGTGCCGCACGTCTATGCGGCCATCATGCTCGGCACGCTGGTGCTGTTCTGGCTCTTCAGCCACAGCGACCCGGCGCACCTGGTGCCCAGCAACGTCTCGTTCACACAGCAGCTCAAGGCGCTCAAGGATCCCAAGGTGCTGAAGTACTGCCAGTACTACAGCATCGTGTTCGGCGGCTACGTGGCGCTCTCCCTGTGGATGGTGCAGTACTACGTGGGCGAATACGGACTGGACATCCGCGTGGCCGCGCTGCTGGCCGCCTGCTTCTCGCTGCCCGGCGGCGTGCTGCGGGCCATCGGCGGCGTGCTGTCGGACAAGTACGGCGCGCACAGCGTGACCTGGTGGGTGATGTGGGTGAGCTGGATCTGCCTGTTCCTGCTGTCGTACCCGCAGACGGACTTCACCATCCTCACCGTCGACGGCGCCAAGACCTTCCACATCGGCCTGAACGTCTACGTGTTCACCGCGCTCATGTTCGTGCTGGGCATCGCCTGGGCCTTCGGCAAGGCCAGCGTGTTCAAGTACATCAGCGACGACTACCCCGGCAACATCGGCGCCATCAGCGGCATCGTGGGGTTGGCAGGCGGCATGGGGGGCTTCATCCTGCCCATCCTGTTCGGCGTGCTCATGGACTGGACGGGCATCCGCTCCAGCGCCTTCATGCTGATGTACGGCGTGGTCTGGGTGTCGCTCATCTGGATGTATTTCACCGAGGTGCGGCGCACCGATGTGATGCAGGCCCAGGCCTAGCGGGCTTCCTTCAAGCTTTCTAAGCCAAATGGGCTGCCAGCGCTTGTGTAGCAAGCGCTGGCAGCTCTCTCTTTTGATTATCTGCGGGGTGCATGCCGCTGTGCCCGGTGCATTGCCGCCAGTCCTCCCCGCATAGTTCTTTGGGCTTACCTCCCCGCGCCATCGCCTCGTTCTTCTGCCTGCCGCCGCACCCCCCAGCGAAGGATAGGCGCGGCGCGCGCTTCGCGGGAGCATCGGTGCCATATCCCTTCCATGGAAAAAAGCGCCATGACATCCGCCACCGCAACGCATGCCCGCAAAGGCCGCCTGCTCACGCTCTGGACGCCCGAGGACAAGCAGTTCTGGGCACGCGAGGGCGAGGCCGTCGCCAAGCTCAACCTCTGGATCTCCGTGCCCGCCCTGTTCCTGGCCTTCGCCATCTGGCAGGTCTGGAGCGTGGTGGCCGTGAACCTGCCGGCGCTGGGCTTCAAGTATTCGACCAACCAGCTCTTCTGGCTAGCGGCGGCGCCCGCGCTCTCGGGCGCCACGCTGCGCATCTTCTACTCGTTCATGGTGCCGATCTTCGGCGGGCGGCGCTGGACGGCCCTGTCCACCGCGTCGCTGTTGATCCCGGCCATCGGCATCGGCTACGCGGTGCAGGACAACACCACCAGCTACCCCACCATGCTGATCCTGGCGCTGCTGTGCGGGCTGGGCGGGGGCAACTTCAGCTCCAGCATGGCCAACATCAGCTTCTTCTTCCCCAAGGAGCGCAAGGGCTCGGCGCTGGGCGTGAACGCGGGCCTGGGCAACCTGGGCGTGTCGGTGGTGCAGTTCCTGAGCCCGCTGGTCATCACGGCCGGCATCTTCGGCATCTTCGGCGGCGAAGCGCAGACCATCGTGAAGAACGGCGAGCACACGCAGGTGTGGGCGCAGAACGCGGCCTTCATCTGGGTGCCGTGGATCGCCATCGCATCGCTCGCCGCGTGGTTCGGCATGAACGACATCGCCGATGCCAAGGCCAGCTTCGCCGCGCAGGCCGCGATCTTCCGCGCCAAGCACAACTGGGTCATGTGCCTGCTGTACCTGGGCACGTTCGGCTCGTTCATCGGCTTCGCGGCGGGCTTTCCGCTGCTCATCAAGAGCCAGTTCCCCAGCGTCAACCCGCTGGCCTATGCCTGGCTCGGCCCGCTGGTGGGCGCGGTGATCCGCCCCTTCGGCGGCTGGCTCGCCGACAAGGTGGGCGGCGGCGCGGTGACGTTCTGGAACTTCATCGTCATGGCGCTGGCCGTGCTGGGCGTGCTGTATTTCCTGCCCAAGGGCACGGGCGGCTACGCCATGCCCTTCGGTCCGGCAGAGGGCAGCTTCGCGGGCTTCTTCGTGATGTTCCTGCTGCTGTTCCTCACCACCGGCATCGGCAACGGATCGACCTTCCGCATGATCCCCGTGATCTTCCTGAACCAGAAGCTGCGCGCATTGCGCGATGGCAACGACGAGAGCGCCCGCGCCCAAGCCATCAAGGAAGGCAACACCGAAGGCGCCGCCGCCGTGGGCTTCGCCGGCGCGCTGGGTGCCTATGGCGGCTTCTTCATCCCCAAGAGCTACGGCAGCTCCATCGCCGCCACGGGCGGGCCGGAGTTCGCGCTGTGGATGTTCGCCGCTTTCTATGCGCTGTGCGTGGTCGTCACCTGGTGGTACTACGCGCGCCGAAAAGCAGAGATGCCCTGCTGACACGACAACGATTCCAAGGAGCCTCACGATGAGCCATTTCCTCGACCGCCTTTCCTACTTCGCGCAGCCGCGCGAGACCTTCTCGCAGGGCCACGGCCAGACCAACGGCGAAGACCGCACCTGGGAAGGCGCCTACCGCGACCGCTGGGCGCACGACAAGATCGTGCGCTCCACCCACGGCGTGAACTGCACGGGCTCCTGCTCGTGGAAGATCTACGTCAAGGGCGGCATCGTCACCTGGGAAACCCAGCAGACCGACTATCCGCGCACGCGGCCCGACCTGCCCAACCACGAGCCGCGCGGCTGCGCGCGGGGCGCCAGCTACAGCTGGTACCTGTACAGCGCCAACCGCGTGAAATACCCGCTGGTGCGCGCGCGCCTGCTCAAGCACTGGCGCGCGGCCCTGGCCGTGGCGCGCAGCCCGGTGGACGCCTGGGCCAGCATCGTCGAGAACGAGAGCGCGCGCCGCGAGTGGCAGAAGCAGCGCGGCCTGGGCGGGTTCGTGCGCAGCACCTGGGACGAGGTCAACCAGATCGTCGCCGCGGCCAACGTCTACACCATCAAGAAGCACGGGCCGGACCGCATCATCGGCTTCTCGCCGATCCCGGCCATGTCGATGATCTCGTACGCCGCAGGCTCGCGCTACCTGAGCCTCATCGGCGGCGTGTGCATGAGCTTCTACGACTGGTACTGCGACCTGCCGCCGTCCAGCCCGCAGGTGTGGGGCGAGCAGACCGACGTGCCCGAGAGCGCCGACTGGTACAACTCCACCTTCATCATCGCCTGGGGCTCCAACGTGCCCCAGACGCGCACGCCCGACGCCCACTTCTTCACCGAGGTGCGCTACAAGGGCGCGAAGACCGTGGCCGTCACGCCCGACTATTCCGAGGTCGCCAAGCTGGCCGACCTGTGGATGCACCCGCAGCAGGGCACCGACGCCGCCGTGGCCATGGCCATGGGGCACGTGATCCTCAAGGAGTTCTACTTCGACAAGCGCTCGGCGTACTTCGACGACTACGCCCGCCGCTACACCGACCTGCCGCTGCTCGTTGCGCTCAAGGAAAAGCGGCTCGCGGACGGCCGCACGGTGATGGTGCCCGACCGCTACCTGCGCGCCAGCGACTTCGCGGGCAAGCTGGGCCAGGGCAACCACCCCGACTGGAAGACCGTGGCCTATGACGAGCAGGGCAACGTGGCCCTGCCCAACGGCTCCATCGGCTTCCGCTGGGGCGCCGAGGGCCGCGAGGACCAGGGCCTGTGGAACCTGGAGGCAAAGGAGGCGCGCACCGGCAACGACGTGCGGCTCAAGCTCTCGGTGCTGGAGGACGGCGCGCAGGCGCATGCCGTCTCCGACGTGGCCTTTCCATACTTCGGCGGTGTCGAGTCGCCGCACTTCAAGGCCAACGCGCAGGACGGCGACGTGCTGGTGCGCCGCGTGCCCGTCACGCACCTGGACCTGGAGGGCGACGGCCTGCAGGGCCGCGTGGCCGTGGCCACCGTGTTCGACCTGCTGGCCGCCAACTACGGCATCCACCGCGGCCTGGAGGGAGAAGGCGTGGACGGCGGCTACGACGCCAACGCGCCCTACACCCCCGCCTGGCAGGAGGCCATCACCGGCGTGCCGCGCGAGCAGGTGACCGCCGTGGCGCGCCAGTTCGCCGACAACGCCGACAAGACGCGCGGAAAGTCCATGGTGATCATCGGCGCGGCCATGAACCACTGGTACCACTGCGACATGAACTACCGCGGCATCATCAACATGCTGATGCTGTGCGGCTGCGTCGGCCAGAGCGGCGGCGGCTGGTCGCACTACGTGGGCCAGGAGAAGCTGCGCCCGCAGACCGGCTGGACGGCGCTGGCCTTCGCGCTCGACTGGATCCGCCCGCCGCGCCAGCAGAACTCCACCAGCTTCTTCTACGCCCACACCGACCAGTGGCGCTACGAGAAGCTCGGCGTGGAGGAGGTGCTCTCGCCGCTGGCCGACCCGCAGCACTATAGCGGCGCGATGATCGACCACAACGTGCGCGCCGAGCGCATGGGCTGGCTGCCCAGCGCGCCGCAGCTGCAGACCAACCCGCTGCAGGTGGTGAAGGACGCGCAGGCCCGCGGCCTGGACGCCAAGGACTACGTGGTGCAGTCGCTCAAGGACGGCTCGCTCACCATGAGCTGCGAGGACCCGGACCATCCCGCCAACTGGCCGCGCAACATGTTCGTGTGGCGCTCCAACATCCTGGGCAGCTCGGGCAAGGGGCACGAGTACTTCCTCAAGCACCTGCTGGGCACCACGCACGGCGTGCAGGGCAAGGACCTGGGCCATGACGAGGCCAAGCCCGAGGAGGTGCGCTGGCACGCCCAGGCGCCCGAGGGCAAGCTGGACCTGCTGGTGACGCTGGACTTCCGCATGAGCACCACGTGCCTGTATTCCGACATCGTGCTGCCCACGGCCACCTGGTACGAGAAGAACGACCTCAACACCAGCGACATGCACCCCTTCATCCACCCGCTGTCGGCGGCCGTCGATCCGGCGTGGCAGGCCAGGAGCGACTGGGAGATCTACAAGGGCTTCGCCAAGGCGTTCAGCGAGGTCTGCGTGGGCCACCTGGGCGTGGAAAAGGAGGTGGTGCTCACGCCCATCATGCACGACACGCCCGCCGAGCTGGCCCAGCCCTACGGCGTGCGCGAGTGGAAGAAGGGCGAGTGCGAGTTGGTGCCCGGCAAGACCGCGCCGCAGATCGCGGTGGTCGAGCGCGACTACCCCAACACCTACAAGCGCTTCACGGCCCTGGGGCCGCTGATGGACAGGATCGGCAACGGCGGCAAGGGCATCGCCTGGAACACCGAAACCGAGGTGGCGCAGCTGGGCGACCTCAACGGCCGCGTGCGCGAGGAAGGCGCCACGCAGGGCCGCCCGAAGATCGTGAGCGACATCGACGCCACCGAGGTGGTGATGATGCTCGCGCCCGAGACCAACGGCCACGTGGCCTGCAAGGCCTGGGAGGCGCTGGGCAAGCAGACCGGGCGCGAGCACGTGCACCTGGCGCTGCACCGCGAGGACGAGAAGATCCGCTTCCGCGACATCCAGGCGCAGCCGCGCAAGATCATCAGCTCGCCCACCTGGAGCGGGCTGGAGAGCGAGAAGGTCAGCTACAACGCGGGCTACACCAACGTGCACGAGCTGATCCCATGGCGCACCCTCACGGGCCGCCAGCAGTTCTACCAGGACCACCCCTGGATGCGCGACTTCGGCGAGGGCTTCGTGAGCTACCGCCCGCCCGTGCACCTCAAGACGCTGCACGAAGTGGAAGGTGTCAAGCCCAACGGCAACCCCGAGATCGCGCTGAACTTCATCACGCCGCACCAGAAGTGGGGCATCCACAGCACGTACAGCGACAACCTGCACATGCTCACACTCAACCGCGGTGGGCCGGTGATCTGGCTCAGCGAGGACGACGCCAGGCGCGGCGGCATCGTGGACAACGACTGGGTCGAGCTGTTCAATGCCAACGGCGCCATCGCGGCGCGCGCAGTGGTGAGCCAGCGCGTGAACCCCGGCATGGTCATGATGTACCACGCGCAGGAAAAGATCATCAACACGCCCGGTTCGGAGATCACGGGCACGCGCGGCGGCATCCACAACTCGGTCACGCGCATCGTGCTCAAGCCCACGCACATGATCGGCGGCTACGCGCAGTACAGCTACGGCTTCAACTACTACGGAACCATCGGCACCAACCGCGACGAGTTCGTGCTGGTGCGCAAGATGCGCCGCGTCGACTGGCTCGACGAGGACGCCCAGGCCGCGGCCCCCGCCCACGCCTGAAGAAGAAGGAGAACCACGATGAGAATACGCGCACAAATCGGCATGGTGCTGAACCTGGACAAGTGCATCGGCTGCCACACCTGCTCGGTCACCTGCAAGAACGTGTGGACCAGCCGCCCCGGCATGGAGTACGCCTGGTTCAACAACGTCGAGACCAAGCCCGGCATCGGCTACCCCAAGGAGTGGGAGAACCAGGACAAGTGGAACGGCGGCTGGACGCGCCTGGCCGACGGCTCCATCGCCCCGCGCCAGGGCGGCAAGTGGAAGCTGCTCATGCGCATCTTCGCCAACCCGAACCTGCCGCAGATCGACGACTACTACGAGCCCTTCACCTTCGACTACGACCACCTGCAGTCGGCGCCGGAGTCCAAGGCCGCGCCCACCGCGCGCCCGCGCAGCCTGATCACGGGCCAGCGCATGGAGAAGATCGAGTGGGGCCCGAACTGGGAGGAAATCCTCGGCGGTGAGTTCGCCAAGCGCAGCATCGACGTGAACTTCGAGGAGGTGCAGAAGGACATCTACGGCCAGTTCGAGAACACCTTCATGATGTACCTGCCGCGTCTGTGCGAGCACTGCCTGAACCCGGCGTGCGTGGCCTCGTGCCCCAGCGGCTCGATCTACAAGCGCGAGGAGGACGGCATCGTCCTCATCGATCAGGACAAGTGCCGCGGCTGGCGCATGTGCGTCTCCGGCTGCCCGTACAAGAAGATCTACTACAACTGGCAGACCGGCAAGGCCGAGAAGTGCATCTTCTGCTACCCGCGCATCGAGGCCGGCCAGCCCACCGTGTGCTCCGAGACCTGCGTGGGCCGCATCCGGTATCTGGGCGTGCTGCTCTACGACGCCGACCGCATCGAGGAAGCCGCCAGCGTGGAGCGCGACCGCGACCTCTACGAGGCGCAGCTCGGCATCTTCCTGGACCCCAACGACCCCGACGTGATCCGCCAGGCGCGCATCGACGGCATCCCCGACGCGTGGATGGAGGCCGCCCGCCACAGCCCCGTCTACAAGATGGCCGTGGAGTGGAAGGTGGCGCTGCCGCTGCACCCCGAGTACCGCACGCTGCCCATGGTCTGGTACGTGCCGCCGCTCTCGCCCATCACCTCCGCTGCCAACGCGGGGCACATCGGCGTGAACGGCGAGATCCCGGACGTGTCGCAGCTGCGCATCCCCGTGCAGTACCTGGCCAACCTGCTCACCGCCGGCGACACCGGCCCCGTGGTGCGCGCGCTGGAGCGCATGCTGGCCATGCGGGCCTACCAGCGCGACAAGCACGTGGAGCAGCGCCAGAACCTCGCCGTGCTGCAGCAGGCGGGCCTGACGCTGCACGAGGTGGAGGACATGTACCACGTGATGGCGATCGCCAACTACGAGGACCGCTTCGTGATCCCCTCCTCGCACCGCGAATACGCCGAGAACGCCTTCGACGTGCGCGGCGGCTGCGGCTTCTCGTTCGGCAACGGCTGCTCCGACGGCTCCACCGACGCGAGCATGTTCGGCGGCAAGAAGCCCCGCACCATCCCCATCAAGGCCGTGGTCTGAGGAGCGCGCACATGTTCAAGAACGCACCCGAATCCCTGCGCCTGACGCTGCGCGCCCTCGCGCGCCTCGTGGGCTACCCCGATGCCGAATTGCGCGCGCAGATGCCCGACCTGATCGACGCGCTGCGCCTGGAGCAGATCCTGCCCGCCGCCCGCGTGCGCGAGCTGGAGGCCCTGTGCCGCCAGGTCTGCGCACTGGAGCCCTACGAGGCCGAGGCGCGCTACGTGGACACCTTCGACCGCGGCCGCCAGACCTCGCTGCACCTGTTCGAGCACGTGCACGGCGACTCGCGCGACCGCGGCCCGGCGCTCATCGACCTGCAGCAGACCTACGAGCGCGCCGGCCTGTTCTTCGACGCGCCGGAGCTGCCCGACCACCTGGCCGTGGTGCTGGAGTTCGCCTCCACGCAGCCGCCGGCCATCGCGCAGGAATTCCTCGGCGAGATGGCCCACATCCTCAACGCGCTGTTCACGGCGCTGCTGGAGCGCGGCAACCCCTACGCCAGCGTGATCGCGGCCGTGCTGGAAGCCGCCGGCCAGCGTGCGCAGGCCGTGCCCCTCGCGCCCGAGCCGGGCCTGGACGACACCTGGGCCGAGCCCGCCGCCTTCGATGGCTGCAGCACGCGCGGCCAGAACCGCCCCGGCGAGGCGCAGCCCCTGCATTTCGTCCGCAATGCGGGCAACCACCACCAAGGAGCATCGGTATGACCGCCTGGATCGACACCCTGCTGTTCGGCATCTACCCCTACATCTGCCTGGCCGTGTTCTTCATCGGCAGCTGGGCGCGCTTCGACCGCGATCAGTACACGTGGAAGAGCGATTCGTCCCAGCTGCTGCGCACCGACAGCCTGCGCTGGGGCAGCAACCTGTTCCACGTCGGCGTGCTGTTCCTGTTCTTCGGCCACACCGTGGGCATGCTCACGCCGCACTTCCTGTACGAGCACTTCATGAGCGCGGGCCACAAGCAGCTCATGGCCATGGTGAGCGGCGGCATCGCGGGCCTGCTGGCCTTCGCCGGCGTCACGCTGCTGCTGCACCGGCGCCTGTCGGACGCGCGCATCCGCGCCACCTCCAAGACCAGCGACATCCTGCTGCTGTGGATCCTGTGGGTGCAGCTCGCGCTGGGCCTGGCCACCATTCCCCTGTCGGCGCAGCACCTGGACGGCTCCATGATGATGCGCCTGGCTGAATGGGCACAGCGCATCGTCACTTTCCGCACCGGCGCGGTGGAGATGCTCGCCGGCGCGGGCTGGGTGTTCAAGGCCCACATGTTCCTGGGCATGACGGTGTTCCTCATCTTCCCGTTCACGCGCCTCGTGCACGTGTGGAGCGGCTTCGGCACGCTGGCCTACATCGCGCGGCCTTACCAGCTCGTGCGTGCGCGGCGCCTCAACCTGCCGCCCGGCCAGAACCAGCCCAGCAACCAGCGCATCTGATTTGATAGCTGCCAGCGCTTGTCCCATAAGGGTTTGAGCGTAATTTGGCTTAGAAGGAATGGAGAACGCCATGGAAACCACCTCTTGCGGATCGGGCGCCTGCGGCTGCGCCGGCAGCGCGCCGGCCGCCAGCGTGAACGGCGTGCCGCTGCATGCGCAGGGCGAGCACCTGCCGCCCGAGGCCCTGCGCCAGCGCGCCTGCACCGAGCTGCTGCGCCAGCAGGCCCAGAGCGAGGGACTGCTGGCCGCAGGCGATGCGCCGGGCCTGGACGGCGCCACCAGCGCCGAGGCGGCGCAGGCCATCGAGTGCCTGCTCGACCGGGCGCTGCAGGTGCCCGAGCCGTCGGAAGAGGCCTGCCGCCGCTACCACGCCGCCCACCCCGCGCTGCACGGCCAGGGGAGCGCGCGCGGCTGCGCCATGTGCTGTTCGCCGTCACGCCCGGCGTGGACGTGCAGCGCCTGCGCCAGCGCGCCGAGGCGCTGCTGATCGAGCTGCGCTGCGCCGACGACGGCGGCGTGCGCTTCGCCGAGGCGGCGCGCCAGTGGTCCAACTGCCCCAGCGCCGCCCAGGGCGGCGAACTCGGCTGGCTCATGCGCGCCGACTGTGCACCCGAATTCGCGCGCGAGGTCTTCGGCGCGCAGGAGGTCGGTGTGCTCGCGCGCCTCGTGCACAGCCGCTTCGGCCTGCACGTGGTCGAGGTCTGCGCGCGCGAGGCCGGCCGCCCTGCCGCCTTCGAGGAAGTGCATGCCAGCGTGGCCCTGGTGCTGCGCCAGCAGGCCTGGGTGAACGCGCTGCGCCAATACCTACAGGTACTTGCGGGCGCGGCCGAACTCCACGGTGTGCAGCTCGATGCGGCCGAGACGCCGCTGGTCCAGTAGGGGGCGTGCATGCCCGACGACGAGCTGCTGCAGCGGCTGCGCCGCTTCCAGCAGGACGCCTTCCCCCAGTACCGTGCGCAGTTCCAGGCGTTGGTGGACGAGGGACAGCACCCCACCACGCTGTTCATCGGCTGCTCCGACTCGCGCCTGGTGCCCTACCTGCTCACGGGCGCGGAGCCGGGCGAGCTGTTCCTTGTGCGCAACGTGGGCGCCTTCGTGCCGCCCTACGACGGCTCCTACGGCCACCACGGCACCGCGGCGGCCATCGAGTTCGCCGTGCTGAGCCTGCACGTGCGCCGCATCGTGGTCTGTGGCCACAGCCACTGTGGGGCCATCAAGGCGCTGTATGGTGAGGTCTCGCCCGAGGCGCAGAACCTCCAGCGCTGGCTGGACCTGGGCCGCGAGGCGGTGCTGCCGGTGCAGCCCGGCCCCGAGGCGCTGCGCCGCACCGAGCAGCGCGCCGTGGTGCTGCAGCTCGAACGACTGATGAACTACCCCATGGTGCGCCGCAAGGTGGAAGAGGGCCTCATCACGCTGCACGGCTGGCATTACGTGATCGAGGACGGGGAGGTGCATGTGTTCGACGTGCAGAGCGGCGGCTTCGTCGCGGCCTCGCAGGCGAGCAGCAGCGGCACCGGCCCCTATCCGCCCTACGTGGAGCATGACGGGCAAGTATTGATCGATTGACATGACCGGACCCCTGCCTTCCCCCGTTGCATTGGCCGCGCTGCTGCAGGCGCGCGAGACCGTGCTGCCCAAGCGCCTCGGCGCGCCGGGGCCCGACGCCGCGCAACTGCAGGCCCTGCTGGCCGCGGCGGGCCACGCGCCGGACCATGGCCGCCTGCTGCCCTGGCGCTTCGTGCTGGTGCCGCAGAAGGCGCGCGCCGCGCTGGGCGAGGCATTCGCACGGGCGCTGCTGGAGCGCGACGCGCAGGCCACGCCCGAGCAGCAGGCCCAGGCGCGCGAGAAGGCCGCGCGCGCGCCCGTGCTGCTGCTGGCAGTGGTGCGCGAAGGGGGCGATCCGGCGGAGATCGACGCCCGCGAGCGCACCGCCTCCGCCGGCTGTGCGCTGCAGAACCTGCTGCTCGCGGCCACCGCGCAGGGCTTCGGCTCGGCACTCACCAGCGGCAAGGCGCTGCAGTCGCACGCGCTGCGCACGTTGTTCGGCCTGGCGGCCGACGAGCGTGCGCTGTGCTTCGTGAGCGTGGGCACGGTGCTGTCGCGCAAACCCGCGCGCGGGCGTCCGCGCCCCGCGCAATACACCGGCATCCTGGTGCCGGGGCAGGGCGTGCAGCCCTGGACTGATTGACAAGGAGACCGCCATGAAGAGGGAAATCAACAACTTCGACGACCTGCTGCGCATCGCCCGCATGCGGCGCGAGCGCCAGCGCCTGCTGTTCGTCTTCGTGGGCACGGAGCTGCCCGCGGGCGCCACGCCCGCGCAGCGCGCGCATTTCATGCAGGGCGAGGGCGGGGCGTTGGTGCCGCTGATGTGCGTGGACAAGCTGCCCAGCGAGGTGGCATCGTTCGACGCGCTGCTGCGCGAATCGCAGCAGTTCGAGCAGCCCGGCCAGCCCTGGAGCCTGGTGTTCACCGCCGCGCTCACCGGCACGCCCGCGCGCGCGCCGTCCGACGAGGACGCCGAGCGGCTGCTGCGCCGCATGGTGGAGGCGGTGAAGACCGGCGCGCTGGGCGCCTACCTGCCCTTCAACCGCGAGGGCATGCCCGTGCGGCTGGGCGACCGGAGGATGGCCGCATGACCTCGCGCGTGTCCCTGCCCGGCCTGCACACGCCGGGCGCAGGGTTCGACCAGCCCTTCGAGATGCTGGACGCCTGCCACGACCGCGTGCGCCGCTCGCTCGATCTGCTGCAGCGCCTGCGCGCCTACCTGCAGGACAAGGGCTGCGATGGCTCCGCACGCCAGGCCGCGCGCGACGTGCTGCGCTACTTCGACATCGCGGCGCCGCTGCACCACGAGGACGAGGAACTGCACGTCTTCCCCGCGCTGCTGGCCGCCCATGCCGAAGGGCACGTGGCCGACCTCGTGCACCAGATGCAGCGCGACCACGTGCGCATGGCCGCCTGCTGGGCCGAGGCGCGCCAGCCCCTGGAGCAGCTCGCGCAGGGTGCATTGCAATCCTTCACGCCCGAACACGAGGCCGCGCTGGAGCGCTTCGCCGGGTGCTACGCCGACCACCTGCGCCACGAGGACGACAGCCTCTACCCCGCCGCGCGCGCCGTGCTCGACGCGCAGGCGCAGCAGTCCATGGGCCGGGAAATGGCCGCGCGGCGCGGCGTGGCGCGCTGATGCTCCCAAGAAGATAGCTGCTTGCGCTTGTCCATCAGGCGCTGGAGCCCGATTTGGCTTGAAGTATTGCTTGCGCCAGGGTTCGGCTAGACTGCCTCGTTTCGCGACCCGCGCACCACCCGCGTACCTTTCGCGCGCATGGCAATCACCGTGACAGACACTAAGAAACCCCATTTCAGCCAGAACTTCGGCGGCGTGGCCTTGCCGCCTGCCCGCCCCGGCGCCATCACCGGCTTGCAATATGCGCTGCGCATGCCTGCCACCCCGGAGCCGGCCCCGCTGCCCGGCGATGCGCAGGGCTGCAACACCCAGGGCAACCAGTGGATGCAGGCCGGCCGCGCGGCCGACGCGGTGCGCGCTTACGACCGGGCCATCGCACTGCAACCGGACTACCTGGACCCGCATTTCAACCGCGGCAACGCGCTGCTGCGCCTGCAGCGCAACGAAGAAGCGCTGGCCTCTTTCGAGCAGGCGATCGCCCTGTCTCCCCGGCTGGCGCTGGCCCACTACAACCGGGGCGCCGTGCTGGAAGCGCTGGGCCGGGTGCGGGAGGCGATGGACAGCTACCGCGCCGTGCTGGAGATCGAGCCCGGCCACGTGCAGGCGCGCTTCAATCTCGGCTGCGGCCACTTGGCCCTCAAGCACTACGACGAGGCGCTGGCCTGCATGGACGCGGTGATCGTCCACGCGCCCCAGGTGGCGCGGGCGCACGGCAACCGAGGGGTCGCGCTGCTGCGGACCCATCGGCTGCGCGAGGCCGTTGCCGCCTGCGACCAGGCGCTGGCGCTGGAGCCGCAGAGCGCCGAGACCCTCGGCAACCGGGGCAATGTCCACTTGCAGTTGAAGAACTACGCGCAGGCCTTCGCCGACCTGGGTGAGGCCATCCGTCTGCAGCCCGACCGGGCAGAGACGCGGCAACTCATGGGTACCCTGCTCAGAGACCAGAAGCAGCGCGAGGCGGCGCTGCAGCAGACGCGGCTGGCCTATCAACTGAAGCCGGATCTGCCCTTGCTGCTGGGCGACGTCATCGCCGCCCATACGGCCGTCTGCGACTGGCAGGGCCTCGACGCGCGCATGGCGCAGATGGAGGAGGCCATTGCGAGTCGGCGCCCGGCGGTGGTGCCGTTCATCGTGCTGGGGGTGACAGACTCGCCTCACCTTCAACTGGAGGCCGCGCGCAATCTCGTGGAGGCAGAGGAGGAGCACAGCCCTTCCCTCGGGCCGTTTCGCGCACGCACGCCGGGCGGGAAGATCCGCGTGGGCTATTACTCGGCGGACTTCCATACCCACGCCACGGCCTACCTCATGGCGGAGCTGTTCGAGCGGCACGACCGCGAGCGCTTCGAGTGGTTCGCCTTCTCGTTCGGGCCGGATGCGCAGGACGCGATGCGCCAACGCCTGCAGGCCGGGTTCGATCACTTCCTGGACGTGCGCGAGCGCACAGGCGAGGAAATCGCGCGCCTGTCGCGCGAGCTGGGCATCGACATCGCCGTCGACCTCAAGGGCTACACCCAGGATATGCGCATGGAGATCTTCTCCAGCCGCTGCGCGCCCGTGCAGGTGAGCTGGCTAGGTTACCCCGGCACGACGGGCGCCCACTACATGGACTATGTCATCGCCGACAAGGTGGTGCTGCCGTCCGAGGGGCAGCCCTGGTTCACAGAGAAGGCCGTCTACCTGCCCCATAGCTACCAAGTCAATGACGGCCAGCGCCGCGTCTCCGATCGCGTCTTCACCCGCGAGGAGGCCAGCCTGCCCGCCAGCGGGTTCGTCTTCTGCTGCTTCAACAATAACTACAAGATTCTGCCGCCCACGTTCGATGGCTGGATGCGCATCCTGCACGCGGTGTCGGGCAGCGTGCTCTGGCTGCTGGAGGACAACTCGGCCGCCGCCGCCAACCTGCGGCGCGAGGCTCAGGCGCGCGGCATTGCGCCCGAGCGGCTGGTGTTCGCCCCACGCATGGAGCTGAGTGAGCACCTTGCGCGCCACCGCCTGGCCGGCCTGTTCCTGGACACGCTGCCCTACAACGCCCACACCACGGCCAGCGATGCGCTTTGGGCCGGTCTGCCGGTGCTGACCTGCATGGGCCAGTCCTTCGCCAGCCGCGTGGCCGCGAGCCTGCTGCACGCAGTGGGCCTGCCCGAGCTCGTGACCCACACGCAGGCCGACTTTGAAGCCCGGGCCATCGCGCTGGCGCGCGATAGCGCGCAGTTGCAGGCGTTGCGGGACAAGCTGCGCGCCAACCTGCCGGGCTCGCCGCTGTTCGACGCCGCGCTGCTCGCACGCCATGTCGAAGCCGCCTACACGGTGATGCACGAGCGGGCGCTCCAAGGCCTGCCGCCGGAAGTGATCGAGGTGAAAGAACTCCCTGGGAGTGCTTCTTAAAAGATAGCTGCCTGCGCTTGCTATATAAGGGCTGAAGGCTATTTTTGCTTGAAGCCTTGCGCACGCAGAGATACCTGTTCTCATGTCCACGCACCTTGCCTACGCGGCGCGCGTCGCGTTCACCCTGGCCGCCGCGCTGGCCGCCGCGCTGCTGTGCCTGCAGTTGCACACGCCCCTACCCTGGATGCTCGGCCCGCTGCTGGGCACGGCCCTGTTGTCGATGCTGGGCGCGCCGACCGACAGCGCTGCGCCGCTGCGCAATGCGGGGCAGTGGACGCTGGGTGCGATCCTGGGCCTGTACTTCACGCCCGAGGTCACGGCGCTGGTCGCGGGCCTGTGGTGGGCCGTGGCGCTGGCCATCGGCTGGGCGCTGCTGCTGGGCTGGGCCTTCGGTGCGTGGCTGCACCGCATGCATGCGCCGCTGATGCCGGATGTGCCAGCGCCCGCGATGCGCGCCACGACCTACTTCGCAGGGGCCATCGGCGCCGCGTCGGAGATGGCGTTGCTGGCCGAGCGCCAGCATGCGCGCACCGACCTCGTGGCCGCCAGCCACAGCCTGCGGCTGGTGATCGTCACCGTCAGCATCCCCTTCGCGCTGCAGTGGAGCGGCCTGCACGGCGTGGACCTGCTGGCGCCGCCGCCACGCATGGTGCAGCCCGCAGGGCTGGCGCTGCTGGCCGCGCTCACCGGCGCGGGCGCGCTGCTCATGCTGCGCCTGGGGCGCGCCAATCCGTGGTTCATCGGCCCGCTGCTGGTGACCATGGCGCTCACCATGGCCAGCGTCACGCTGACGGCCATCCCCCAGCCGCTGGTGAATGCGGCGCAGCTGGTGATCGGCGTGAGCCTGGGGGTGCGCTTCCGGCGTGCCTTCCTGCGCACGGCGCCGCGCTGGCTGGCGTCGGTGGCCGTGGGCACGGTGGGGCTGATGCTGGTGTGTGCGCTGTTCGCCTGGGCGCTGGCGCGCGCCACGGGGCTGCACTGGGTGACGCTGGTGCTGGCCACGTCGCCGGGCGGCATTGCGGAGATGTCCATCACCGCCAAGGTGCTTCAGCTCGGCGTGCCGGTGGTCACTGCGTTCCAGGTCTGCCGGCTGGTGGTGGTGCTGCTGGTGGTGGCGCCGATGTACCGCTGGGTGTATGGGGCGGAAGCGCCGTCCTGACCCGTCAGTGGACGACCACGGGGTTCTGGGCCAGGCCCACGTAACCGTCCAGCGTGTCCTCCACCTCCTCCTGGGTGGGAGCGTCGCGCTGCCAGGCCAGGATCTGCATCTGGAACATCTCGGCCCAGGAGCCGTCCAGGTAGACCTCCTTGCCCGAGCGCTTGTCCACGATCTCGAAGCCGTGGCGCACGAGCTGCGGGGCGGCGGGGAGCGCGTCGTCGGCGACGCCGCTGCGGTCGGCGTCCGGCAGCATGTGGACTACCACGAAGGAGTCGGAGTCGTAGAGCATGTGCATGGCGTTCCCCTGTAGATAAGGGTCAGATGACGGCGGGCGGCGGGAGTTCAAGTGCGTTCCCAGTATTCCACGGAAATCAGGGGGCCTCGTGGCCGCTCAGCGACAGCTCGGCGAAGTCGCCGTTGCCCTGGGTCAGGCGGATGCGCACGGGCAGGTAGCCGAGCTGGCTGCCCAGCCACAGCTCGGCCTTCTGGTCGCGGTCGTGACGGGGCAGGCGCTGCAGCTTCAGCGCGGGCGTGGGACCGGCGGGCAGCTCCAGCGTCTCGGGGCCTTCCACGGTGAAGGTCCAGCGGTCGGCATAGCGTGCGCCCACGGTGGTCAGCGTGATGCGCGTGCCCGTGGGGTAGCGGTCGGGCGCGGCGGCCAGCATGGCGCCGAGCTGGATGAACACGCTCAGGCGGTCCTGCGCGCCCTCGCCGATGGTGGCGCGCGGAGTATTGGCGCTGAAGATGACCTCGTGCGTGTCGAAGTTGAAGTGCGCGGCCTGTTCGCTGCGCGCCTTGTCGCCGAAGCGCTCGGGCTGCAGCCCCTGCGCCGTGATGCGTCCCACGCTGCTTTGCGAGCGCGCCCCGAGCAGGAAGGCGCGGACCTGCTGGCGCGCCTCGTAGCGCGCGCCGTCCTGGCGCCAGACGAGTTCGGCGCTGGCGTTGTAGTGGAATTTCTTGACCTCGCCGCGCACCTCGAAGGACAGCCGCGTGGAGGGTGGCAGGCGCACGGGCGGGGGCTCGCTGCTCGGAGCCGCGCCCGTGGCGCCGGGAGGCTGGATGTCCACGCCGGCGCTCTCGGCAGGCGCTGCGGCCGGGGTGGATGCGGCGGCTTGCGGCGGGGCGGGAGGCGGCTCGGCGGAGGCTGCCGGCGCAGGCGGCTCGGGGGGCGGAGCCTCGGCCGCGGGCGCGTCCTCTGCCGTCTCCGTGGGCGATACGGGTGTGGGGTCTGCGGGCGCTGCGGCCTCCTCCGGTACCGGCACGGGCGCCGGTTCAGGCGCCGGCGGTGGAGGCGGCTTGGGTTTGCGCACCGGCCGGGGGCGCGGTGCGGCGGGCGGCGGCGGAGGTGGCGCGGGGGCGGCCTCCGGGGGCGGGGGCGGCGGCTCGACCATGCGCGTGTGGAAGGCCATGCGCCGGGGCTGCCCCTCCCCCGTGGCTCCCAGCGGCAGGCCCACCAGCACCAGCCAGTGCAGGGCCAGCACCAGGGCGGTGAGCAGGAGCAGGGCGCGGCGCGGCATGGTCAGGGCTTGTGGCCCAGGTCGCGCGAGAGCTGTTCGGCGGCGGCGCGCAGCGGCCGCTCGATGGCGCCGCCCCATTGCGGGTCGAAGGTGGCGGCCGGGCCCAGCGTGGTGATGCCCAGCGCCAGGTGGCCGTCGGCGTCGAACACGGGGGCGCAGAAGGCCACGATGCCCGGCAGCACCGTGTCCACCACGCGGGCGCAGCGGCGTTCGCGCACCTCGCGCAGCAGGGCCTCGATGGCGGCGGCGTCCCGGGGCAGGTGCGGGTGGCGGGGGGCCAATGCCAGCTCTTCCTCCAGCAGCGCGGCGGTGTTCTCGCGCGGCAGCCAGGCGGCGAAGCAGCGGCCCGTGGCCGAGCCGAGCAGCGGCATCACGTCGCCCAGGCGCAGGTTGACGGTGACGGCGCGGGGCGCCTCCTCCCAGTGCACGATGGTCGGCCCCCGGTTGCCCCACACGGCCAGGGCTAGCGTGTGGCCGATCTGCTCCATGAGCGCGGGCATGCGCTCGCGTGCCAGGCGCACGGCATCCAGGCGCGAGAGCGAAGCGAGCCCTAACTTGAGCGCAGCAGGCCCCAGGTCGTAGCGCGCGGTGCGCGCATCCTGCACGACCAGGCCCAGGCGCTGGAAGCTCACCAGGTAGCGGTGCGCCTTGGCGGCGCTCATGCCGGCTTCGGATGCGAGGTCCTTGAGCATGAGCGCGCCGGGCGCGCGCGCCAGGGCGTCGAGCAGTGCGAAGCCTACTTCCACCGACTGGATGCCGACGCGCTCTTTGTTCATCTATCCTAGAATTTGCCGTTCTGTTTAGTTAAATCAATTTACCAAACCGAAATTGGGTGTTGGAAAACCATGAAACTCGCCACCTACAAAGACGGATCGCGCGACGGCCAGCTTGTCGTGGTCTCGCGCGATCTGAGTACGGCCCATTATGCGACCGGCATCGCGAGCCGCCTGCAGCAGGTGCTGGACGACTGGAACTTCCTCTCGCCCCAACTGCAGGACCTGTACGACCAGCTCAACGCGGGCCGCGCGCGCCATCCGTTCCCCTTCGATCCGCAGCAGTGCATGGCGCCGCTGCCGCGCGCCTACCAGTGGGCCGACGGCTCGGCCTACATCAACCACGTCGAACTGGTGCGAAAAGCGCGCAACGCGGAGGTTCCCGCCAGCTTCTACACCGACCCGCTCATGTACCAGGGCGGCAGCGACGACTTCCTGGGCCCGTGTGACGACGTGGTGGTGCCCAGCGAATCCATGGGCATTGATTTCGAGGCCGAGATCGCCGTGGTTACCGGCGACGTGAAGATGGGCACGGGCCCCGAGCAGGCGCTCGACGGCATCCGTCTCGTGATGCTGGCCAACGACGTGTCCCTGCGCAACCTGATCCCGGCCGAGCTGGCCAAGGGCTTCGGCTTCTTCCAGTCCAAGCCCGCCACGGCGTTCAGCCCGGTGGCCGTGACGCTGGACGAACTGGGCGACGCCTGGGACGGCGGGCGCGTGCACCTCACGCTGCAGTCCACCTGGAACGGCCGCCGGGTCGGCATGTGCGATGCGGGACCGGAGATGACCTTCCACTTCGGCCAGCTCATCGCCCACATCTGCAAGACGCGCAACGTGCGCGCGGGCTCCATCGTCGGCAGCGGCACGGTGAGCAACAAGGACTGGGCCAAGGGCTACTCGTGCATCGCCGAGAAGCGCTGCATCGAGACCATCCAGGACGGGCAGCCCGGCACGGAATTCATGAAGTATGGCGACACCATCCGCATCGAGATGAAGAACAAGGCCGGTCAGAGCCTGTTCGGCGCCATCGAGCAAAGCATCGCCGCGCCCCGGTGAGTTCGGAGCCAAATCGGCCCCTGGCGCTTGTACAGCAAGCGCAAACAGCTATGCAAAAAAGAGCAAAGGAGACAACGATGGAACGCAGACACCTCCTGGCCGCCCTGGCGGCCGCCGCCGCGGCACCGTGGGTGCGCGCTGAAGGCGCTTACCCGGCGCAGCCGATTCGCTGGGTCGTGCCCTATCCGGCGGGCGGCGGCACCGACGTGCTCGCGCGCACCGTGGCCGAGGCCATGCGCACCGGCCTGGGCCAGCAGATCGTGGTGGACAACCGGCCCGGCGCCTCCACCAACATCGGCGCGCAGATCGTCGCCACCGCCAGGCCGGACGGCTACACCGTCATGTCCGCCGACAACGCGCTGCTGGCCTACAACGAGCACCTGTTCCGCAAGCTGCCCTTCAGCCCCGAGCGCGACTTCACCTACGTGGGCGGCCTCTCGCGCTTCCCGCTGGCGCTGGTGGTGCACCCGGCGTTCGAGGCGCAGACGTTCAAGGATTTCCTGGCCTACGTGCGCGCCCATCCCGGCAAGGTCAACTACGCATCGCCCGGCAACGGCTCGCCGCACCACCTGGCGATGGAGCTGTTCAAGCACCGCACCAGGACCTTCCTCACCCACATCCCCTACCGCGGCGCCGCGCCCGCGCTGCAGGACGTGATGGGCGGGCAGGTGCCCTGCATGTTCCTGGACCTGGCCGCAGGCCTGCCCGTGATCCAGTCGGGCAAGGTGCGGGCGCTGGCCATCGGCGCGGCCCGGCGCGTGGCCGGCCTGCCCGACGTGCCTACGCTGGCCGAGGTGGGCGTGGCCGATGCGGAGGTCTACGCCTTCCAGGGCGTACTGGCGCCAGCGGGCCTGCCGCCGGCCGTCACCGCGCGGCTGAACGCGGAGATCAACCAGGCCCTGGCCGCCCCGGCCGTGGCCCAGCGCATGCGTGACTTCGGCATGGAAGCCCTGCCGGGCACGCCCGAGCAGTTCCACGCGATGGCCCGTGCCGAGGCCCGGCGCTGGGGCCCGGTTATCGAGGCCACGGGCGTGAAGCTGGACTGATACGGATTTGCCTTCAACCGTCTAACGTCGTTGGTTCGCCTTGCCGTGCCACAGCACTGTCTGCGGCTTCCCGCCTAGTTATACGGTTGAATGCAACCCCGTATGAGAGCGCGTCACTCCGGGTGGATGTTCTGCTCGCGCACCACCTGGGTGAACTGCCGGATCTCGCGCGCCACCAGCGCGTCCAGCGCCTCGGGCGGCGCGCCGGCGATGCGTCCGGCCTGCGACTCCATGCGCGTCTTCGTGGCCGGGTCCTGCAGCGCGGCCACCGTGGCCGCGTGCAGCTTGCGCACGACGGCGTCGGGCGTGGCGCGCGGCACGAAGGTGCCGATCCAGGTGTCGGACTCGTAGCCCGGAACCGACTCCGCGATGGTGCCCACGTCCGGCAGCAGCGGCGAGCGTTCGGCGGACGTGACGGCGATGGCCTTGAGCTTGCCGCTGCGGATGTGGGGCAGGGCGGCGCTCAGCGTGCCGATCATGGCTGGCACCTGGTTGCCCACCACGTCGCTGATGGCCGGGCCCGCGCCGCGGTAGGGCACGTGCTCCAGCGGCAGCTTGGCCATGGACTGCAGCAGGCCGCCCGCCAGGTGCCCCGGCGAACCGATGCCGCCCGAGGCGTATTGCCGGTACTGCGCATCGCGCCGCACCAGCTCGAGCCACTGCGCCAGGTTGCCCGCGGGCACGGACGGGTGCACCGCGACGACCTGCGGCAGCGCGCCTATGAGCGTGACGCCGCGCAGGTCGCGCTCGGTGTTGAAGGGCAGCGAGGGGTAGAGCGCCTGGTTGATGCTGTGCGAGGACACCGCGAACAGCACGGTGTAGCCATCGGCCGGCGACTTGGCCACGTAGTCGGTGGCGATGGTGCCGCCCGCGCCCGCCTTGTTCTCCACGATGACGGTCTGGCCCAGCGCCTGGCCGAGCCGGGCGTTGAGCGAGCGCGCGATGGTGTCGGAGCCGCCGCCGGGGGCGAAGGTCACGATCAGGCGCACGGGCTGGCGCGCAGGGTAGTCCTGCTGCGCGGTCGCGGCGGAGCAGAAGGCCGCGAGGGCGGCGGTGCAAAGGGCTGTGGTCCAGGCATGTCTCATGTGCTTGTCTCCTTGTCGTTGGGGCTGCCGGGCGCGGTGCGCGGGGCTGGCCGGCAAGGGCAATGTAGGCAGGGGCGGGCGCGCTGACCAGTACGGAATCCTGCTACCGGTATAGCGGCGCGCAATGGCTGGCGCGGCTTTCAGGACCGCTGCGGGGCGGGCGGCGGCAGGCGCGCGCCGTCCCACTGGCGCGTCTGCACGAGCTGGGCCGCCACGTCGCGCACGACCGCGCGCACGCAGGCGCTGGCGGGCGACAGCGGGTTGAGCCGCGAGTGCGCGAGCGATGCGCAGCGCACCAGGCGCGGCTCTATCACCGTCTGCCGCAGCCACTGCGAGGCCGCATGCCAGGCCAGCGCGGAGTGCGGCACGATGGTGCCCGCGCCGCCTTGCGCCACCATCGACAGCACGGTCTGGATGGAGCTGGCCTCGCCCTTGATGAGCGGGGCCACGCCCGCTTCGGCGAACGCGCCGTCCACGATGCGGCGCAGCGTGGTGGCGTGCGTGGTGAGCATGAGCGGCACCTGCGCCAGCGCGGACAGCGCGACGCTGCGGCCACAGCGCAGCAGCGCGGCCTTGCGTGGCTGCACGAAGTACAGGTATTCGTCCACCAGCGGCACGCACTCGATGCCGGGCATGGCCGCGTCGTCCACCAGCACGCTCAGGTCCACGCGCTCGTTGAGCAATTGCGCGGCCAGGTAGGCGCTGGGGCTTTCGTGGATCTCCAGCGACACCTGCGGAAAGCGCTCCTCCAGCGCCGCGATGAGCGGGCCCACGAGCACCATGGCGATGCTCGAAGGCAGTCCGAGCTTGACCCGGCCGTTGATCTCGCTGGCGGTGGCGCGCACCACGTTGCGTGTCTCGGCCGCGAGCTTGAGGATGTGCTGCGCGTGGCGGTACAACGCCAGGCCCGCGTCGGTGGGCGTGACGCCCTTCACGCTGCGCTGCAGGAGCTGTACGCCCAGTTCGTCTTCGAGCTGCGTCATCTGCTGGCTGAGCGCCGGCTGCACGATGTGCACCAGCGCCGCCGCGCGCGACAGCGAGCCGCTATCGACGATGGCGACGAAGTAGCGAAGCTGGCGCAGTTCCATGGGCGGTGTGCAAGGCAGGCATGTCGCTGCCGATGGTAGGGCCTGCCGCGGCCGCGGTCATTCTCCGGGGCCGTGACGGTGCTGGGCCACCACGCCGCTGGCGAGCCAGCCGTCGATCGCCGAGCGCGCGTAGCCCATGTCCTGCAGCACCTGCACCGTGTGCTGGCCGTACAGCGGCGGCGGCAGGCGCATGCTGCCCTCGCGCAGCCCGTCCATGCGCACCGGATTGCCCACCTGGCGCAGGGCGCCGAGTTCGGGGTGTTCGATGGTTTCCACCATCCGGCAGTGCTGCACCTGCGGGTCGGCGAACACGTCGTCCAGCCGGTTGATGGGGCCGGCGGGGATACCCTGTGCCACCATGGCCTGCGTCCATTCGGCGCGCGGGCGCAGGCGCAGGCGCTCTTCCAGCAGCGCCTTGAGCTCCATGCGGTGCTGGATGCGCGCGGCGTTGTTGAGAAAGCGCGCATCCCCCGCCAGGTGCTCCAGACCCAGCAGCCGCGCCAGCTTGAGCCACTGCTCCTGCGTGGCGCTGCCGATGTTGAGCGGGCCGTCCTGCGCCTCGAACACGCCGTAGGGCGCGATCACCGGGTGCACGTTGCCCACCGGCGCGGGCACGTCGCCCAGCGACAGGTAGCGCTGCCCCTGCACGCTGAGCAGCGCGACCAGGCTGGCCAGCAGCGAGGTCTCCACCTTCTGGCCCTGGCCCGTGGCCTGGCGCCGGATCACCGCGCCGAGGATGCCGATGGCCGTCCACATGCCCGAGGTCAGGTCGCCGATGGCCACGCCCACGCGCTGAGGCCCTGACTGCGGCGTGCCGGTGAAGCTCATGAAGCCCGAGAAGCCCTGCGCGATCTGGTCGAACCCGGGCCACTGCCCGCGCGGCCCGTCGCTGCCGAAGCCGGTGATGCTGCCCCAGATGAGGCCGGGATTGCGCGCCTGCAGGTCCTCCTGCGCCATGCCCATCTCGGCCATCACGCCGGCGCGGAAGTTCTCCACGAGGATGTCCGCGCGCAGCGCCATGTCGCGCACGATGCCCAGACCCTCGGGGTGGCGGAAGTTCACCGCCACGCTCTTCTTGTTGCGGTTGCCCGAGAGGTAGTACACGCTGGTGTCCCCCGCGAAGGGGCCCCACTGGCGCACCATGTCGCCGTGCGGTGCGGGCTCCACCTTGATGACCTCGGCGCCGAGGTCGCCGAGGATCATGGAGCAGAAGGGGCCTGAGAGCGCGCGCGACAGGTCGAGCACGCGCAGGCCGGCGAGAGGCAGGGACGAGGGTGTCATGGCGGAATGGCGTGGGAAGTGATGCGGGTCAGCGTCCGGTGAACACCGGCGTGGTCTTGTCGAGGAAGGCGCGGATGCCGGTGCGGTAGTCCTGCGTGTCGGCGAAGGCGTAGCTGGCCAGGCGCTCCGCGTGCGTCACGGGCGAGGGGTCGCGCGCCAGGCGGCGCAGCTGCCGCTTGTGCTCGCGTGCGGCCAGCGGCGCGCCGGCGGCGATGCGCTGCGCGGCGGCCATCGCCTCGGCCTCGGCCTGGGCGTCGTCCACCACGCGCGTGAGCAGGCCCTTGGCCAGCGCCTCGGGTGCATCCAGCATGCGGCCTTCGTAGAGCAATTCGGCCGCCACGGAGGCACCGGCCAGGCGCACGAGCGCCTGCGTCTCGCCCAGCGCCAGCGAGAAGCCCAGGGTGTTGATGGGAATGCCCATGCGCGCGCTCCGGCCCGCGATGCGCAGGTCGCAGACCGCGGCAATCTCCAGCCCGCCCCCGGCGCAGGCGCCCTGGATCAGCGCCACCACCGGCACAGGGCAACCGTGGAGGGCGGTGAGTGCGCCCAGCACCGTGTCCTCATGGAAGGCCGTGACCTGTGCGCGCGTGCTGCGCACCTGCGCGAACTCTCCGATGTCGGCACCTGCCGCGAAGCCCTCGGCGCCATGCCCGCGCACGACGACGCAGCGCAGCGCAGGGTTGTCCGGCAGGCGCTCGAATGCGGTGCGCAGCGCGTTCCACATGGCCACCGTCAATGCGTTGCGCTTGCCGGGGTTGGCGATGGTCACCGTGGCCACGGGCCCCTGCGTGCAGACCTCGATCCGCCCTCTGTCCGTCGTTTCGTTCATGGCGCGCATCGTAGGAATGCGCGGCGGCCGCGAAAACTACCGTTTCGCAATGCCGCTATAGGTATTTCCGATGGCCGTGGGTATGAGCCAAATCAGAAATTGCAAAAAGGGAACCGCTTAGCTGTGATGGGCCTTAGAGCTTGGCACGCATCGGTTGACCAGACGATGAAGACTATGGCGGCGCCGGTCTGACTCTGGGTTTTCAAGGAAAATGGTCTTCAGCGCTTGCTGGAAAAGCGCAAGCAGCTATGTTTTCAGGAGTTAAACCAGCCAATAGCCGCACGGTGACACAATCGGGAGGTGGGCCCTTCAGGGCTCCGGCATCCTCCATGAATACAGCGAAAACCCCTAGATTCACACCCCCTTCCTGCCCGGCGGCTTGCCTCGGCGCTCCGCCGAGGCGCAGGCCTACATTGCGCGGGGAGAGTCCCTGGAGGGCCAGGGCCGCACCGACGAGGCGCTGCAAAGCTACCGCCAGGCAGTGCAATGCGATCCGGCGAATGCGCACGGCCACTTCAACCTGGGCGCGCTATTAGTGCTGTGCAAGCAGTTCAACGAAGCCATTGCCTGCATGAATCGGGTGCTGGCGCTGGAGCCGGGCAACGCTGAGGCGCTACTCCACCAGGGCGCTGCCTATCTCGGACTGCAGCAGGACGAGCAGGCATTCGCCAGCTTCAACCAGGCCCTGCGCATCAAGCCGCAACTGGCCGAGGCCCGCTTCCAGGTGGGCGTGCTGCTCAAGAAGCACCGGCGCCTTCCAGAGGCATTGCAGCAGCTGAAAGCCGCGTGGCAGGCCCACCCGGGGCTGCCGGGCCTGCTGAACCACATGATGGAAACCATGGTGGCCATGTGCGACTGGAGCAGCCTGGATGCCGGCGTCGCGCTCATCGAACAGGCCATGGCGCGGGGCGAGTACAGCGTGGACCCTCTCGACGTGATCGCCTTGCGCGACGCGCCCGCGTTCCAGTTGCAGTTCGTGCGCGCCGCGCTGGGCGCATCCGCGCGGGAGCAGTCTCCCCTGGGCCCCATCCCCGCGCGCACGGGCGGCGGCAAGATCCGCGTGGGCTACTACTCGGCGGACTTCAAGCAGCACGCCACCACCATCCTGATGGCCGAGCTGTTCGAGCGGCACGACCGCGAGCGCTTCGAGTGGTTCGCCTTCGATTTCGGCCCCCTCGTCGAGGACGCGATGCGCGAGCGGGTGCGCGGCGCGTTCGACCATTTCGTGGACGTGCGCCAGCACAGCGACAAGGAGGTGGCCGAGCTCTCGCGCACGCTGGGCATCGACATCGCCGTGGACCTCAAGGGCTTCACCGAACACCACCGCCTGGGCATCTTCGCCCACCGCTGCGCGCCGGTGCAGGTGAGCTGGCTGGGCTATCCCGGCACCACGGGGGTGGACTACATGGACTACGTCATCGCCGACAAGGTGGTGCTGCCTCCCGCCGTGCAGCCTCACTTCAGCGAAAAGCCGGCGTACCTGCCGCACAGCTACCAGGTCAATGACCGCCAGCGCCGCATTGCCCCGCGCGATTTCACGCGCGCCGAAGTGGGCTTGCCGGATGAGGGCTTTGTGTTCTGCTGCTTCAACAACAACTACAAGATCCAGCCGCCCACGTTCGACGGCTGGATGCGCATCCTGCACGCGGTGCCGGGCAGCGTGCTGTGGCTGCTGGAGGACAACCCCTTCGCCGCCGCCAACCTGCGGCGCGAGGCTCAGGCGCGCGGCATCGCGCCCGAGCGGCTGGTGTTCGCCCCGCGCATGGAACCCAGCGAGCACCTAGCGCGCCACCGCCTGGCGGATCTGTTCCTGGACACGCTGCCCTACAACGCCCACACCACGGCCAGCGATGCCCTGTGGGCCGGCTTGCCGCTGCTTACCTGCGCGGGCGCGGCCTTCGCGGGCCGGGTGGCGGCCACCCTGCTGCATGCGGTGGGGCTGCCGGAGCTGGTGACCGAAAGCCAGGCCGGCTACGAAGCCCTTGCCATCGCGCTGGCCCACGATCCGGCCCGGTTGAAATCCCTCCGCGACACCCTGCAGGCGCAGCTCCCGACGGCCCCCTTGTTCGACACGCAGCGCTTTGCGCGCGACATAGAGGCCGCGTACACCGCCATGCATGCGCGCAGCCTGCAAGGGCTGCCGCCGGATGTGATCGAGGCAGGTGACTGCTGATGGCTTCCGTTCCCCTCGTCGTCGATCTGGACGGCACCCTGGTGCGCACCGACACCTTGCATGAGCAAGCGCTGGCGCTGGCCAAGGAGCACCTCCCGCAAGCGTTCCTGCTGCCCGCATGGCTGCTGCGCGGCAAGGCCCACCTCAAGCAGCAACTGGCCCGGCGTGTGTCTCTGGACGCCGGCACGCTGCCCTGGCCCTGGCGGTGGGGCCGCGCTTCCTGGCCTGGCTGGCGGTGTACTTCGTGCTGACGTGCTGGTACTCGGTCACCCTCAAGCGCCTGGCGCTGCTCGACTGCATGACGCTGGCCTGCCTGTACACCCTGCGCATCGTCGCGGGCGGGGCCGCCGCAGGGCTGGCGCTGTCGCACTGGCTGCTGGCCGTGTCGGGCTTCGTGTTCCTGTCGCTGTCCTTCCTGAAGCGCCACACGGAGCTGCGCCCGCTGGTGCAGCGCGGCGAAGCCGCCGCCGCGCACGGGCGCGGCTACACGGCGCACGACGCCAGCCTGGTGCAGATGCTGGGCATCGCCGCCGGGTATGCCTCCGCCGTCGTGCTGGCCTTGTACCTGCATGGCGACACGGCGAAGGTGCTCTACGCCCAGCCCTATGCCATTTTGGTCACCCTGGGGGTGCTGGTGTACTGGATCAGTTGGATGTGGCTCCAGTCCCACCGGGGCGAGATGCATGACGACCCGGTGGTGTTTGCCGTCAAGGACAAGGTGAGCCTGGCCTGCGGCGCCGCGTTCGCCGCCTCGCTCGTGGCGGCCACCGTGGAGTGGCCGTGGTGATGCGCGTCAGTTCCTGGGGCCGTTTGAGCGCCGAGCCGCATCAGCCGCTGCTTCTGGACGGCATGGCCGGCCGCGCGCTGCCCCTGCCCGAAGCCGGGCGCACGGCCTTGCCCTACGGCATGGGCCGCAGCTATGGCGACGTGTGCCTGAACCCGGGCGGCGCGCTGTGGATGACGGCCGGCATGGACCATTGGCTGGATTTCGATGCCGCCAGCGGCCGCCTCACCTGCCAGGCCGGCGCCCTGCTCGCCGACATCCAGTGCCTGCTGGCGCCGCGCGGCTGGATGCTGCCCGTCACACCCGGCACCCAGTTCGTCACCGTGGGCGGCGCCATCGCCAACGACGTGCATGGCAAGAACCACCATGCGGCGGGCTCGTTCGGCAACCACGTGCACGCGCTGACCTTGCGGCGCACCGACGGCAGCACTATCGTCTGCGGGCCGGGGCAGAACGCTGAGTGGTTCCACGCCACCGTGGGCGGCCTGGGGCTAACAGGGCTCATCACGCAGGCCACGCTGCAGTTGCGCCCCGTCGCCGGCCCCTGGCTGGAGACGGAAACCATTGCGTTCGACTCGCTGGAGCGCTTCTACACGTTGGTGTCCGAGTCGGAGGCCGCGTGGGAATACACCGTTTCCTGGATCGACTGCCGGGATCGGCATGGGCGCGGCCTGTTCATGCGGGCCAACCACTGCGATGCCGCCGCCCAGGTGCCTGCCGAAGCGCCCCGGCCGCGCGGCCTGTCCATGCCGTTGACGCCGCCGCTGTCCCTGGTCAATGCCGTGAGCCTGCGCGGCTTCAATGCGCTGTACTATCGCATGCACCGCGCGCGCGCAGGCCGAGCCGTCAGCCATTACCTCCCGTTTTTCTACCCCCTCGACGGCATCGGGCACTGGAACCGCATGTACGGGCCCCGCGGCTTCTACCAATACCAGTGCGTGGTGCCGTTCCAGGGCGGCGAGCGGGCCATCGAGGCCATGCTGGCGCAGATCGTCCGCAGCGGGCAAGGCTCTTTCCTGGTCGTCCTGAAAACCTTTGGGCACCGTCCTTCGCTGGGCCTGCTGAGCTTTCCGCAGCCCGGCATCACCCTGGCGCTGGACTTCCCCAACCAGGGCGACAAAACGCTGCGCCTTTTCGGCCAGTTGGACGCCATCGTCAGCGAGGCCGGCGGCCGCATCTACCCCGCCAAGGACGCGCGCATGCCCACCTCGCTCTTCCAATCCGGCTACCCCCAGTGGGAGCAATTTCTTACCTACCGTGATCCCGGCATCAGCTCCGCCATGTCGCGCCGGCTGATGGGGGCCTGACCTCCATGAACTCTCCCCAGAAAAGAATCGTCGTCATCGGCGCCACCTCTGCCATTGCCCACCAGTGCAGCCGCCTGTGGGCGCAGCAAGGCCCGTGCGACTTCCTGCTCGTGGGCCGCGACGCCCGGCGGGCAGAGCCCCTTGCTGCTGACCTGTGCGCGCGGGGTGCCGGCGTGACGGCGCGCACCGCCGCGCTGCGCTTCGACGACGTGGACGCCATTGCCGCGCTGGCGCGGGAGGCCACCGCCGCAGGGCCTGTCGACATCGTGCTGATCGCCCACGGCTCGCTGCCCGACCAGACCGCCTGCCAGGACGACTTGCATGCAGCCCAGGAGGCCCTGCGGGTCAACGGCCTGTCCCCCGCCCTTATCGCCGAGGCCTTCATCGGGCCCATGCAGCGCGCCGGCCACGGGCGGCTGTGCATCATCGGCTCCGTGGCCGGAGACAGGGGCCGCAAGAGCAACTACATCTACGGCGCCGCCAAGGGGCTGGTCGACCGCTACGCGCAGGGCCTGCAGCACCGGCTGGCGCTGGCGGGCAGCCCCGTGCGCGTCACGCTGGCCAAGCCCGGCCCCACGGATACGCCCATGACCGCGCACCTTAAGCAGGGCGGCGCCCGGCTCGCCAGCGCCGAAGCAGTGGCCCAAGGCATCGTCAGCGCCATTGCGGCGGGCCGGCCCGTGGTGTATGCGCCGGTCAAGTGGGCGCTCATCATGCTGGTGATCCGCCACCTGCCGCGCTTCCTGTTCAACAAGGCGGACATCTGAAGCCATGCGCATCGCACTGCTGTACGCCCTGTTCTGCGCCGTGGCCATCGTGGTCAACATCGGCTCCCAAGATCTGGTGTTGCGGTTTTGGCCTTCGAGAATTTGGTTCTCCATCATCGTCGGCACGGGCACGGGCTTGGTCGTCAAGTACGTGCTCGACAAGCGCTTCATCTTCCGCTTCACGGCGCAGAGCGCCAGCCATGACGGCAAGACGTTCGTGCTCTACACCCTCATGGGCGTGGTGACCACGGCCATCTTCTGGGGGTTGAATACGGATTCTGGTGGGCGTTCGGAACGGCGCAGATGCGCTACCTGGGAGGCATGATCGGCCTCGTCATTGGCTATCTCGCCAAATACCACTTGGACAAAAAGTTCGTTTTCAGCACTCCGATCCTAGCCACGCATCCATGAGCCGATACAAGACGGGGGCCAACCTGCTGGCCTGCCTCATCCTGATCGCTGCGACCCTGCGCGCCTTCACCTTCTGGGCTGCTGACCCGATGCTGGCCTATGCCAACAACTACGACCAGATACGCACGTTGAAGGTCTTCGGCCTGCATCCCAAGGATTCGCCCAAGGCGCTTTATGAGCGCACGCCAGAGCACCCCTGGCGTTACTTCATTGAGGCAGACATCCGGCACAAGGCCACCCATCCCTCGTCCGACCGGATCTTCAAGTCCATTCAGGTCAGCGCGATGGCAGCTTTTCGCACCAGCGATAGCGTCATGGACATCAAGGTTGCAGCCCTCCCTCTGCTCCTGGGCTGGCTGGTGGGCATCTGGCTGATCTTCAGGAAACTGACGGCGAGACCGCTGGCGGCTCTGGGATTTGCGGTCTGGATATTGGTGGTTGCCGATCCCATCAACTTGCTGTTTCTGAACACTTGGTACGCGGAGTTCTCTGCCTTCGCCGTCACTACGCTGTTCGTGGGCATTGCATGGCTGTGGTTGTTCCAGCGCGTTTCGCTGCGCAAGGCGCTTATATGGGGTGCCGTGTGCCTGGCGCTCATTTCATTCAACCGCAACCAGTACATGTTCCTGCTGCTGGCTGTGGCGTTGCTCGTTGGTGCTGCACTGCTTCTGTCGCGCCAGCGCGGCAAGCTGTCGGCGGCCTCCGTGGCCAAATGGGTGCTGGTCGCGGTCGCATGCCTGTTGCCGGTGCTGGCCTACAACGCGGCAGCCAAAAAGCGCATGTACCTGGAAACCGCCACCAACCGGATCGATACCGTTTTCGTGGCACTGCTGCCTGCATCCAAGGATCCGAGCCGGATGCTAGAACGGCTGGGCTTGCCGCCGGAGTGCATGCGGTTCATGGGGGAGAGCTTGTATACGCGGCCTATCCCAGAATTCGAAACGCATTGCCCCGAGAGCATGAGGCTACCACTCCTGCGCATCGCGAAGGCTGTGGCGCTGGAGCCCGGCCCGCTGGTCACAATCATCCGGAACATCGCCCAGCACCACAGAGGTTTTCTGCAGCGTCACATAGGCCACATCGAAGGGGGAGAACGCCTACATAGATACCGCCAGCGGCATCCAGCCGTATTACCAGTCGATCGATCCGCTGATCCAGGGCCTTTCCGCACAGGCGGCAGCGCTGCTCATCTATGTCGCCGCTCTCGGTCCTGCCTTTGCCGCGTTAGCGGCCTGGAGGCTGAGGCAGCGCCGCTGGGCTTTGATGTTCCTGCTGAACGGGTTGCTGTTCAACTACGCCCTGTTTTCCTCGATTCTGGGTGATGGATACATGGAAGTGGAACGCCACGCAATTCTGTGTTTCAGCTTCGGGGCGCTGTTCTTCATATTGCTGGCCAGTTTTGCCTTACCGGGTTCCAACTGCCGAGTGCATGCAACTGAATGATTGGCTGAGAGCGTGTTTATTTTTTATACCCAGCTCAGCAGCAACGAGATGCAGCTGCGAAGCTCATTGCTGAGCAAGCCTCGGACATTGGCCATGGCGCGCAGGGCGGAGAGCGTTACCCAAGGGCCCGCTATATCGAACGCCTGTGCTTGCTCTGGCGGAAGCTCGACGATCTGGTAGCGCGCCACCGAGTCCTTGAAGCGCCCGCCCTCGTCCGACTGGCGCACTGACAGGTGGGTACTGGAACCCGCATTTCTGATGGTTTCGAGCAGTGCCGCCGGGTTGGCATGGCCCAGGCCCGTGAGCAGCGAAGGGGCGAATTGGGCGCGTTCGGCGAAGCCGGGCTCGACGCTGGGATTGAGCAGGAAACGCACAATGCCGTCACGCTGCGCACAGACCAGCACGGCCAAGCCTTCGGTGCGATTGGTGAGCAGGGGTTGGCACCAGTCCTGCACCTCTCGGTCCGCGCTGTGTATCCGGAAGGTTCGGACGACAGGGTCGATCCCTGGCTGGCTGCATTCGATGGCCCATGTATCGACGCACCATCCTTCGAGCCGCTGTAGCGGCACCTGCTCGATTTGCAGCGCCGAAGCTTCACGGCACCGGGCGAGTGTGTCCAGCGCCTGTGTGTGGCCCGAGGCGGGCAGCGGAACTTGGCTGGAAACCAGCAGTTGCTCGCCAAAGCCGCCCCGAGACCGCCATCGGCCGAACGGGGGCATGTCTTCGGACTCGCACAGCAAAGACCAGTCGGCGCAGCACAGTACCGAGCGAGCGTCGGTGTTGAAGATGTAATCCTCTGCCAGGGCTTCGCGCACCGCATCAGCATCGAACCATTGCCATGCGCGATGGGCGGGGGGCTGGAACCAGCGTTCGACCTCGACAACCGCGTTGCGGTTGTACTTGCCGAGGAAGCGGTCGCCTTGCTCGGACTGCTCCACGTTCGCGATCTGGCGCACAACGTGCTTGCCTTCAGTGAACAGGTCGATCATTTCGGTCGGTTGTCCACCATGCACTTGCCGGTAGTTGCTCAAGGTGGCTTGGACGGAAGGGCCGACCTGGGTGCCTCCGACATTGCCCGGCTCCGTCTTGGCCTGCAGCAGCCATTCCCAGCCGGATTCCGTGCGGCGCACCACGAATCCCAGGATGCCTATCTCGGGCTGGTCGATGATAGGCAGCGCCAGTCCCTTCAAGTGCCTTGGGCCATGAATGCACTGGATACCGATCACGGAAAAAAACCTTCCCGTTGTGTGCCGCAGCCGGCCATCAACGAATGACCAGTGCTTGCAATCGCTGAAGGGAATCTGTTCGACGGTAAGCCCGCTGGCCGCCCGCCGTCCGGCAAGCCAATGGGCGATGGACGTGGACTCATACATCGTTGGTCCAGGGGTGTTCGGTGATGGCGCGGGCGACATAGGCGGTCACTTCAGGTTGGGAAGGAGGGGTAATTCGTGTTTCCCCCGTGCGGTGCTGCAGGGCAGCACGCCACCGCCAGCCTCGCGGCAGCCCGAGTTCGGCACATAGCCACGTGTAGGCGTCCAACTGGGTCTGCAGATAGAAATTGGCGGTATTGGCGGTGAGCAGTTGCTGTGTGAGCTGTTGCGCTTTCGGGCCTATCGTGGGGGTGGCAGAGAGATCCATGCGGCGACCGACCGCTTCGGGGTGTTTGGCAAGACGTTGCAACCGTAGCGTGAGGTCATGCAGAGTGGCTGGCACCTGCATCATGCGCAACGCGGCTTCCTGCGGCAGCGCAGGCGTGTCGTACCGCCGCTCAGCGGCCTGTGCAGACCACTGGTTCTCGAATTTGAAGCAAGTCACCTCAGCACCTGGAGTCACTTGGGCTCCCGCTCGGCAGGCGCGTAGAACCCAATCCTGAATGGGTGCGCGGAACAGACCGCTGGAGCTGTGCCACGGGCCGACCTTGTCGGCCAGTTTGCGCGAGACGACCCAGGCACTGGCGGGCTCAATGCGATGAATTCCCGAGCAGAAGATTTGTTCGAAGCTCTGCGGCAAGGGCGAAACCGTCTCGATGGCCAGTGGCGCATCCATGCTTTCCGGGGCATCCCATATCCATGCCGATCGACCAAAGAAGAAGTCGGCACCAGTGTGATCCATCTGCCGGCAGGCCCTGTCGAGGTGCGAGGGCAGCCAGAGGTCATCGTGATTCAGAAGGGCGATTCGGCTGGTGCTGGCGCAGGCCATACCCGCGGAATTGGGCTGCGCCTGCTCGCCACAGCGCCAGGGCAGGTTGACATAGCGGATGCGCGGGTCTGCAAGCAAAGGCGCCATCACGGCGGCAGTTTCTTCCCCGCAGCCATCGCCGATCACCAGCAACCTCCAGTCAGGCATCGTCTGGAGAAGTACCGAGCGTACGGCGCATGCCAATGTGCCGGGCCGGCCGTAGGTGGACAACACGATCGTGACGGCCGATGTCATGGATGCTCCTTATGCAATCGGGCCTCTACTTCCACAACGCAGTCATAGAACGTGGGTGCCGCGCCCAGGTCGGTCAGGGCCTGGCTGGTCAGCTCGTTGACGTTGGTGCCGTTGGGTCCGAGCTTGCGCCACCAGATGCCCAGGCCGTTGACCACGCCGGGGCGGGCGCGCTCGCTTACTGCCGCATGGCATTCATAGCTGCCGCGGCCGTTGAACACGCGCACCAGGCCGCCGTCCTGGACGCCGCGCGGGGCCGCGTCGTCGGGGTGGATCTCCAGCACGGGCCGGCCCTCGATGCCGCGCAGGCTCTGCACGTTCACGAACGTGGAGTTGAGGAAGTTGCGCGCGGGCGGCGAGATCATCGCCAGCGGGTAGCGCGCCGAGCTGCCGGGCGCCTCGTGGTTGGGCACGTAGCCGGGCAGCGGATCGAGCCCCTGGGCGGCCAGGCGCGCGCTGTGGATCTCGCACTTGCCCGAGGGCGTGGGGAAGTTGCCTTCGGCAAACGGCGCGTCGGGCACGGGCAGGGGGGCGAAGCCGTCCTTGAGCAGCCGCTCGAAATCGACGGCTTTGCCGTAGGCCTGGCGGCAGAGTTCCTCGTCGCTGTCGGAAAAGCACGGCTCGGTGAAGCCCATGCGGGCTGCCAGGTCGCGGAAGATCTGCCCGTTGCTGCGCGCCTCGCCCAGGGGCGGGATCGCCGGGCGGTTGAGCAGCACGTCGGTATGACCGTAGGACAGGTGCACATCCCAGTGCTCGAGCTGCGTGGTGGCGGGCAGGATGTAGTCGGCGTAGTCGGCCGTGTCGGTATGGAAGTGCTCCAGCACCACGGTGAACAGGTCCTCGCGCGCGAAGCCCTGCACCACCTTGGTGGAGTCTGGCGCCACGGCCACGGGGTTGCTGTTGTAGACCACCAGGGCCTGGATGGCGTCGCCGCGCAGCAGGTCGTCGCCGATGGTCACCATGTTGACGGTGCGCGGCTGGCGCCCGGCCAGCAGGTCGGGGCGCTGGAGCTGCGCGCGCTGCACCGGGTAGTGCCCTGAGCTGGAGAACAGCAGGCCGCCAGCGCGGTGGCGCCACGCGCCGGTGAGCGCGGGCAGGCAGGCGATGGCGCGCGTGGCGTTGCCGCCGCCGTGGGCGCGCTGCATCCCGTAGTTGAGTCGGATAGCGGCGGGCTGCGTCGTGCCGTAGTCCTGCGCCAAGCGGCGGATCTGCTCCACGGGCAGGCCGCAGACTTCGGCCGCGCGCTCGGGCGGCCACTCCAGCGCGCGCTCGCGCAGGCCTTCCCAGCCGATGGTGTGGCGGGTGATGTAGTCGTGGTCGAGCCAGTCGTTCCTCACCAGCTCGTGCATCAGCGCCAGGGCCAGTGCGGCGTCGGTGCCGGGGAGGAGCTGCAGGTGTTCGTGGCACTTCTCGGCCGTCTCGGTGCGGCGCGGGTCGATGCACACCAGGCGCGCGCCGTCGCGCTTGGCCTGCTGGGCGATGCGCCAGAAGTGCAGGTTGCTGCCGATGGAGTTGCTGCCCCAGATGAGGATGAGTTTGGCCTCCGCGAAGAACTCCACCTTCATGCCCACCTTGCCGCCCAGTGTGTGCATGAGCCCTTCGCCGCCGGCTGTGGAGCAGATGCTGCGATGGAGCAGCGAGGCGCCCAGGCGGTGGAAGAAGCGCCGGTCCATGCTCTCGCCCTGCACCAGGCCCATGGTGCCGGCGTAGCTGTAGGGCAGGATGGCCTGCGGGTCGCGCGCGGCGATGGCCGTGAGGCGCGCGGCGATGTCCGCCAGCGCCTCGTCCCACGAGACGGGCGCGAACTGGCCGCTGCCCTTGGGGCCGGTGCGCCTGAGCGGCGTGAGGATGCGCTCGGGGTGGTGCGTGCGCTCGGCGTACTTGGACACCTTGGCGCACAGCACGCCGCCCGTCTGTGCATGGGCGGGGTTGCCCTGCACGCGCACGGCGCGGCCGTTCTCCACGGTGGTCAGCAGGGCGCAGGTGTCGGGGCAGTCGTGCGGGCAGGCGCCGCGTACCTGGACGGGGTCGGCGATGGGGGCGGTCGTGGTCATGGCGGTTTCTCGGGGGTGGCCGCTACACTCGTTCACGCGGGTGTTTCACGGCAGGATGCGCCGGCGGGCGCGATCGACAAGAAGGGATTTCACCATGATGCAGCAGGTTCTGGGGCGCAGGCAGTTTTCCGTGGGTCTGGGTGCGGCGGCGCTGGCGGGGTTTCCGGCGGTGCACGCGCAGGGCGAAGGGCGCATCGTGCTGGGCCAGTCGGCGGCGCTCACGGGCGCGGCGGGGCAGCTCGGCGTGCAATTCCAGGCCGGCGCGAAGCTGGCCTTTGATCAGGCCAACGCGCATGGCGGCATCGGCCGGCGCAGCATCGAGATCCGCGCGCTGGACGACGGCTACGAGCCCGACCGCTGCGCCGAGAACACGCGCAAGCTCATCGCCGACGACGTGTTCGCGCTGTTCGGCTACATTGGCACGCCCACCAGCCTCGCGGCCCTGCCGCTGTTCACGCAGGCCCGGGTGCCGTTCTTCGCACCCTTCACGGGCGCGCCAGGGCTGCGCAAACCTTTCAACCGGCTGATCTTCCACGTGCGCGCCTCCTACGACGACGAGACCGAACTCATGGTGCGCCAGCTCACCCATCTGGGCCTCACGCGCATCGGCGTGTTCCACCAGAACGACAGCTACGGCCAGGCCGGTCTGGACGGCGTGGCGAAGGCGCTGGCCGCGCGCAAGCTCGCGCCCGTGGCCACGGGCACGGTGGAGCGCAATTCGGACAACGTCGCCGCCGCGGTGCAAAAGCTCGTGGCCGCCCGGCCCGAGGCCATCGTGCAGGTCAGCACCTACGCCTCGTGCGCGGCCTTCGTGCGCGCGGCGCGCAAGGCGGGTTACGGCGGGACGTTCTACAACGTGTCCTTCGTGGGCACCCAGGCGCTGGCCGACGCACTGGGCACAGACGGCGCGGGCGTGGTGGTGTCGCAGGTCGTGCCCTCGCCCTACCAGAGCTCGCGGCAGATCACGCGCGAATTCCACGACGCCATCAAGAAGGGCGGCACCGGCGTGCAGGCCAACTACTCCAGCATGGAGGGCTACCTGGCCGCGCGCGTGTTCATCGAGGGCCTGCGCAATGCGCACGCGCAAAGCGGCGGCAAGCTCACGCGCGAGGCGCTGGTGGCTGGGCTGGAGTCGGTCAACGGGCAGGTGGGCGGCTTCCAGGTGGCTTTCAGCGGAGCCGACCACGAGGGCTCGCGCTTCGTGGAGATGTCCATGCTCACCGGAGACGGCCGCGTGCGCACCTGAGGGTGGCAAGCCCTTGCCTGGCAGGGTTGCAGAGGCGCGGCTAGACTGTGGCTTCCCAAGGAAGACTCCCGCCATGAAAGTCATTGATTCCATCGTTGCCGATGCGGCAGCCATCGCCGCCGTGCGGCGCGACATCCACGCCCATCCCGAACTGTGCTTCCAGGAAGTGCGCACCGCCGACGTGATCGCGGCGCAGCTCACCGAATGGGGCATTCCCATCCACCGCGGCCTGGGCACCACCGGCGTGGTGGGCATCGTGCACGGCCGCGACGGCGGCGCCTGCGGCCGCGCCGTGGGCCTGCGCGCCGACATCGACGCGCTGCCCATGCAGGAATTCAACACCTTCGCCCACGCCAGCAAGCATGTGGGCAAGATGCACGCCTGCGGCCACGACGGCCACACCGCCATGCTGCTCGCGGCGGCCAAGTATTTCTCCAGGCACCGCGACTTCGACGGCACCGTCTACCTGATCTTCCAGCCCGCCGAGGAAGGCGGCGGCGGCGCGCGCGAGATGATCAAGGACGGCCTGTTCGAGCAGTTCCCCATGCAGGCCGTCTTCGGCATGCACAACTGGCCCGGCATGCCCGTGGGTACGTTCGCCGTCAGCGCGGGGCCGGTGATGGCGTCCTCCAACGAGTTCAAGATCACCATCCGCGGCAAGGGCGCGCACGGCGCCATGCCGCACCTGGGTATCGACCCCGTGCCCGTGGCCTGCCAGATGGTGCAGGCCTTCCAGACCATCATCAGCCGCAACAAGAAGCCCATCGAGGCCGGCGTGATCTCCGTCACCATGATCCACACCGGCGAGGCCACCAATGTCGTGCCCGACAGCTGCGAGATGCAGGGTACGGTGCGCACCTTCACCATCGAGCTGCTGGACATGATCGAGCGGCGCATGCGACAGGTGGCCGAGCACACCTGCGCGGCCTTCGAGGCCACGTGCGAATTCGAGTTCGTGCGCAACTACCCGCCCACGATCAACTCCCCGGCCGAAGCCGAGTTCGCGCGCCGCGTGATGGCCGGCATCGTGGGCGAGGACAAGGTGCTGGCGCAGGAGCCCACGGGCGGTGCCGAGGACTTCTCCTTCATGCTGCAGGCCAAGCCCGGCGCCTACGTGTTCATCGCCAACGGCGACGGCACGCACCGCGACATGGGCCACGGCGGCGGCCCCTGCACGCTGCACAACCCGAGCTACGACTTCAACGACGACCTGATCCCGCTGGGCGGCACCTACTGGGTGGAGCTGGCGCGGCAATGGCTGGCGAACCCGATGGCTTAAAAAGAACGGTCGTTCGCACTCTGGCTACACTGTGGGTTTCTGACCAGGAGACCCGCAATGTCCGATCTGAACACCGCCTTCGAAGCCGCCGTCGCCAATTCCAAGAACCTCAGCGAGCGGCCCGACAACCCGACGCTGCTGAAGATCTACGCGCTTTACAAGCAGGCCACGGCCGGCGATAACACCGAGAAGAAGCCCAGCTTCTCCGACATCGTCGGCCGCGCCAAATGGGACGCGTGGGAGAAGCTCAAGGGCACGGCCGCCGATGCTGCCAAGCAGCAGTACATCGACCTCATCGAATCCCTGCGTGGATGAACCTCAGGGCCGTGCCGCCAGGGCCATGAGCGCGGCATCACGCTCGGCCTGCGGCGCGCGGGCCAGCACCTTCACCGCTGCGTGGAAGCGCGGCCAGTCGCGGCCCTCGCGCTCGAACAGCGCGGTGAAGGCCGGCACCCAGTCGTCATAGGCCGCCTGCGCCGCGAAGCTGGCGTTGTTGGCCTCGTGCACCCACAGGTCCATGCCTGCCACCAGCGCCGCAGGCGTACCCGCCGCCAGCCAGCGGGTGCGCAGCGCCTCGTAACGGGCGCGGAATTCCTGCATTGCTTCTGTTTTCATAGCTGCTGGCGCTTGCTGGGTGAGCGCTAGAGGCTGTTTTGACTCGTATATTTCCCGCAGCCGCTCGCGCGTGGAGCGCGTGAGCGCGCGGAACTGCGCGCGCCGCTCCTCGCCAGCGTCGAACTGCGCGCGCGCCTCGGGCGTGGAGCGCTCGTCCAGCCAGCGCCGCACGCCCAGCCGCTCCACCGCCGTGGCGTAGGACTCGTTGAACTGCGTGTCCCCCGGCGCGTAGGCCACCTGGTGCGCCAGTTCATGGAACAGCAGGCGCACGAACTCGCCCTCGGGCCAGGCGATGAAGGTGGACAGCAGCGGGTCTCCGCCCAGCCAGTTGCTGTAGCCCAGCGTGGAATAGGCCGGCACGCCGTAGACGCTCACCTCCAGCCCCGTGGCCGCCAGCCGCGCGGCCTCGGCGCGCGCGTCGGCCTCGTCGAAATAGCCCCGGTAGCCGATGCAGCCCGTGACGGGGAAGCACCACGTATGGAGCTGGAGCGAATACGGCCCCGCCGCCACCACGTTCCACACCGCGGCGCGGCGCCCGAGCTGTGCGTAGCGGTGGTAGCTGGCGTTGTCCGGCAGCGCCAGCGCGCTCACCGCGAAGGCGCGCGCCTGCGCGGCCAGCTGCAGGCGCGCGCGCAGCGCGCTGGAGGTGTCGGGGCTGGCGATCCACTCCGGCACGGGGCGGGCCGCCTGCAGCAGGGCCAGGTGTCCGCGCGCCGATTGCCAGTAATACCCCAGCGTGCCGCAGCCGGAGAGCAGCAGCGCCGACGCTGATGCGAGCAGCACGGCAGCAGGGCGGAAAGACACGTGGAAGGAGCGCATGGGCAGTGCCCGCGAGGATAGCAAGCGCAGGGCGCAGCCCCCACAATGCCGCCATGACCGACACCACCGATACCCACCTGTTCACCGACGAGCAGGGCCATTCGCGCTGCTTCTGGTGCCGCGCTTCGCCGCTGTACCGCCACTACCACGACCACGAGTGGGGCTTCCCGGTGACCGATGACCGCCGGCTGTTCGAGAAGCTGTGCCTGGAGGGCTTCCAGGCGGGCCTGTCGTGGATCACCATCCTCAACAAGCGCGAGGCCTTCCGCGCGGCCATGGCGAACTTCGAGGCCGAGGAACTGGCGCGCTTCGGGCCGGCAGACGTGGAGCGCTTGCTGGGCGACGCGGGTATCGTGCGCCACCGGGGCAAGATCGAGTCGGCCATCAATAACGCGCAGCGCGTGCTGGAGCTGCGGCGCGAATACGGCTCGCTCGCGCACTACGTGTGGCGCTACGCGCCGCAGGCGGCGCAGGGCCGGCCCCAGCGCATGACGGGCGACGCCGTGCGCGCGCTCACCGCGTCGGCCGCGTCGGCGCAGCTCTCCAAGGACTTGAAGAAGCGCGGCTTCAGCTTCGTCGGCCCCACGACCATGTACGCCTTCATGCAGGCCATGGGCCTGGTCAACGACCACATCGAGGGCTGCAGCGCGCGCCCGGCGGCCGAGGCGGCGCGCGCCGCTTTCACGCCGCCCACGGCCTGAGAGCCTGTTCACGATCTTTTCATGGTGCCCGTTGCCCCGCAAAGGCAGTGGATGCAAGGCGCAAACCGCAGCCGGGCTGGTGGCCCGGCGAGGATTTGCAACGCCGCAGACGCCGCCTTTGCGGGGCAACCCTTCGGGCAAGGCAGCAAACAGCCGCACTCCGCGTTGCGCGCCTTGTCCAGGCCACCAGCATGGCCTGCGGCGCGCGCCTTGATCGCGGCTGTTTGCTGCCTTGCGGGCACCATGAAAAGATCGTGAACAGGCTCTGAGGCGCCGCGTTCAGCGACCGCGTTCCGCGCGCCAGGCGGCGAAGTCGGAGCGGCTGCGTTCGTCGGTGGGCGGATACAGGCCCAGGATGGAGCGGCCTTCCATGACCTTCTCCTGCACGAAGTCCTCGAACACGGTCATCTCCGTGGCCTCGGCGGCGATCTCGTCTGCCAGGTGCGCAGGGATCACGACCACGCCTTCGGCATCGCCCACGACCACGTCGCCGGGGAACACGGCCACGTCGCCGCAGCCGATGGGACCGTTGATCTCGATGGCCTCGTGCAGCGTCAGGTTGGTCGGGGCGCTAGGGCGGCTGTGGTACGCGGGCATGGCGTACCTGGCGATGTCCGGGCTGTCGCGAAAGCCGCCGTCGGTTACCACGCCGGCCACGCCGCGCTGCATCAGCCGCGCGACCAGGATGCCGCCGGCCGAGGCGGCGCGCGCGTCCTTGCGGCTGTCGATCACCAGCACCGCGCCGCCCGGACAATCTTCCACCGCCTTGCGTTGCGGGTGGTCTCGGTTCTGGAAGACGGCGATGCCGTTGCGGTCCTCGCGCGCGGGAATGTAGCGCAGCGTGAACGCCTCGCCCACCATGTTGGGCAGGCCCGGGTTGAGCGGGCGCACGTCCTGGATGCACTGGTTGCGCAGGCCGCGCTTGAACAGCGCGGTGCACAGGGTGGCGGTGCTGATCTGCATCAGCCGTTCGCGGGTGGTTGGGTCCATGCGATGCTCCATCAGAAGATGTCGGGTTCCGGCACGGGCGTGCCGAACGTGGTTTCGAGGAAGTCGAAGTCGCAGCCCTCGTCGGCCTGCTTGATGTGGCGGCCGAACATCCAGCCGTAGCCGCGCTCGTAGCGCGGCGGCGCGGGCTTCCAGGCCTTGCTTCGTGCAGCCAGTTCCTCGTCGCTGACTTCGAGGTGGATGCTGCGCGCGGGCACGTCCACGGTGATGCGGTCGCCGGTCTTCACCAGCGCCAGCGGCCCGCCGATGGCCGCCTCGGGCGCGCAGTGCAGCAGGCAGCCGCCGTAGCTGGTGCCGCTCATGCGCGCGTCCGACAGGCGCAGCATGTCCTTGACGCCCTGCTTGAGCAGCTTGGTGGGGATGGGCAGCATGCCCCATTCGGGCATGCCGGCGCCCAGCGGGCCGGCGTTGCGCAGCACCAGGACGTCGTCGCCGGTCACGTCGAGGTCAGGGTCCTCCACCGCTTTCTTCAGCGACGGATAGTCGTCGAACACCAGTGCGCGGCCGGTGTGCTGCAGCAGGTGCGGCGCGCAGGCGCTGGGCTTGATGACCACGCCATCGGGCGCGAGGTTGCCCTTGAGCACGGCCAGCGCGCCCTCGGCGTAGATGGGGTTGGAGAGCGGCCGGATCACGTCGTCGTGGTAGACCTCGCTGCCCGCGATGTTTTCGCCGATCGTCCTGCCGTTGACGGTGAGCGCCTCGGTCTTCAGGTGGCAGCGGATGCGCTCCAGCATCGCGCGCAGGCCGCCGGCGTAGAAGAAGTCCTCCATCAGATAGGCGTCGCCGCTGGGCCGGATGTTGGCGATCACCGGCACTTGGCGGCTGAAGGCGTCGAAGTCCTGCAGGCTCACCGGATGGCCTGCGCGGCGCGACATGGCGATCAGGTGGATGATGGCGTTGGTCGAGCAGCCCATGGCCATCGCGCAGGCGATGCCGTTCTCGAAATTGGCGCGCGTGAGCATCTTCGCGGGCGTGAAGTCGTCCCACACCATCTCGACGATGCGGCGCCCGCACTCGGCGCTCATGCGGATGTGGTTGGCATCGGCGGCGGGGATGCTGCTCGCGCCCGGCAGCGCCAGGCCCACGGCCTCGGCGATGCCCATCATCGTGGCGGCCGTGCCCATGGTCATGCAGGTGCCGTGGCTGCGTGCGATGCCGGCTTCCATTTCGTTCCAGGCCTGGTCGGAGAGGCGTCCGGCGCGGCGCTCGTCCCAGTACTTGAAGGCGTCCGAGCCCGAGCCCAGCACCTGGCCCTTCCAGTTGCCGCGCAGCATGGGGCCGGCAGGCAGGTAGATGAAGGGGATGCCCATGGAGAGCGCTCCCATGGTCAGGCCCGGCGTGGTCTTGTCGCAGCCGCCCATCAGCACGGCGCCGTCCACCGGGTGGCTGCGCAGCAGCTCCTCGGTCTCCATGGCGAGAAAGTTGCGGTACAGCATGGTCGTGGGCTTGACCATGCTTTCCGACAGGCTGATCGCCGGCAGCTCCAGCGGAAAGCCGCCCGCCTGCAGCACGCCGCGCTTGACGTCCTCCACGCGCTGCTTGAAGTGGGCGTGGCACTGGTTGGCGTCGCTCCAGGTGTTGACGATGGCGATGACGGGCTTGCCCACCCAGTCCTCGTAGCCATAGCCCATCTGCAGCACACGCGAGCGGTGGCCGAAGGAGCGGAAGTCGTCGGGTGCGAACCAGCGCGCGCTGCGCAGGGTCTCGTAGGTGCGTTTCATGGGCTCTGTCTCCTGGGCGGAGCGGCATGGGCTCCGCATGGTGGTTGGCTGCTTCAGCGGCTGCTGGGGAAGCTGAACACGGCCCCCTCGCGCACACCCGCGCTCGGCCAGCGCTGGGTGATGGTCTTGCGCTTGGTATAGAAGCGCACGGCATCCGGCCCGTAGGCATGCAGATCGCCGAACAGCGAGCGCTTCCAGCCGCCGAACGAATGGTAGGCCACTGGCACGGGCAGCGGCACGTTGATCCCCACCATGCCCACCTGGATGTGGTCGGTGAAATAGCGCGCGGCCTCGCCGTCGCGCGTGAAGATGCACGTGCCGTTGCCGTACTCATGGTCGTCGATCAGCTGCATCGCCTCCTGCAGGGTCTTCACGCGCACCACGCCGAGCACGGGGCCGAAGATCTCCTCCTGGTAGACCTTCATGCCGGGCTTGACGTGGTCGAACAGGCAGGCGCCCAGGAAGTAGCCCTCCTCGTGGCCCGCCACCTGCACGCCGCGGCCATCGACCACCAGCGTGGCGCCCTCGGCCACGCCGCTGTCCACATAGGCCTTCACCTTCTCGAAGTGCTGCTTGGTCACCAGCGGCCCCATGTCGTTGCCGTTGTCGGTGCCGGGGCCCACCTTCATCCTGGCGATCTCCGCCTTCAGGCCCTCGATCACCTTGTCGGCCGTCTCGTCGCCCACCGCCACCACCAGCGGAATGGCCATGCAGCGCTCGCCGCACGAACCGTAGGCCGCGCCCATCAGCGCGCTCACCGCATTGCCGATGTCCGCATCGGGCATCAGCACCGCATGGTTCTTCGCGCCGCCCAGGGCCTGCACGCGCTTGCCGTGCTTGCAGCCTTCCGAATAGATGTACTCGGCGATCGGCGTGGAGCCCACGAAACTCACGGCCTTCACGCGCGGATCGCGCAAAAGCGTATCGACGGCGGTCTTGTCGCCATTGACCACGTTGAGCACCCCCGGCGGCAGGCCCGCCTCCAGCGCCAGCTGCGCGATGAGCAGGGCGGACGAGGGATCGCGCTCGCTGGGCTTGAGCACGAAGGTATTGCCGCAGGCTACGGCCATGGGCCACATCCACAGCGGCACCATCGCGGGGAAGTTGAACGGCGTGATACCGGCCGTCACGCCCAGCGCCTGGAACTCGCTCCACGAATCGATGCTGGGGCCCACGTTGCGCGAATGCTCGCCCTTGAGCAGCTCGGGCGCGTAGCTGGCGTACTCCACGTTCTCGATGCCGCGCTGCAGCTCGCCGTGCGCATCGGCGAGCACCTTGCCGTGCTCGGCGGTGATCAGGGCGGTGATCCTGTCGGCGTTCTCCTCGAGCAGCACCTTGAGCTTGGCCAGAACGCGCGCGCGCTTGAGTGGGGGCGTGTTGCGCCAGGCGGGGAACGCTGCCTGGGCCGAAGCGATGGCCGCCTCCACGGTGGCCTGGCTGGCCAGGGCCACGTTCAGCGAGGACTGGCCGGTGGCGGGGTTGAACACCGGCTGGGTGCGCTCGGTGTCGGCCACGAGCTGGCCGTCTATCAGGTGGCCGACGGTGGTGGGTTCTTCGTGTGTCATGGTTATGAATAAAAATTGGCTCCAGCGCTTATGCAGTAAGCGCAGAAAGCTATGAAAAGAGGAGCTTGTGGGGTGCTACAGCACCTTGCCCGGGTTCATCACGCCTTGCGGGTCGAGCGCCTGCTTGATGCGGCGCATCACGTCCAGCTCGGCAGGCGTCTTGTAGAGCGCCAGCTCGTGGCGCTTGAGCTGGCCGATGCCGTGCTCCGCGCTGATGCTGCCGCGCATCGCGACCACCACGTCGTGCAGCAGCGTGTTGACCGCATCGGTCTCGCGCTGCCACGCCGCAGGGGCGACGCCCCGAGGGGCGCTGACGTTGAAGTGCAGGTTGCCGTCGCCCAGGTGCCCGTAGACGATGGGCCGGACTCCGGGAAACGCCTGTTGCAGCCGCGGCAGCATCTGTTCCACGAAGGCGGGGATGCGCGAGATCGGCAGCGAGATGTCGTGCTTGATGTTGCCGCCGTCCATCTGCTGGGCGTGCGTGATGTTCTCGCGCAGCATCCACAGGGCCTGCCCCTGGGCCAGGTTGCCGGCCAGGACCACGTCCTGCAGACAGCCGTCTTCCAGGCAGGCCATCAGGGCAGTCTGCATGGCCTCGTGCAGCGCCTCGTCGCTGCCGCCGTCGGAGGCTTCCATAAGCACGTACCAGGGGCAGGCGCCTTCCAGCAGGGGAGGGGTGTCGGGGAAGTAGTGGCGCACCAGGTCTACCGCCGCGCCGGAGATCACCTCGAATGCGGTGAAGCGCTCGCCCAGCCGGCCGCGCATGGCGCCCAGCAACTGCACGGCCTGGGCGATGGAGGACACGCCCGCGAAGGCGACGGCTTCGGCGCCGGGTGCGGGGAACAGCTTGACCGTGGCCGCCGTGATGATGCCCAGCGTGCCTTCGGCGCCGATGAACAGCTGCTTGAGGTCGTAGCCGGTGTTGTCCTTGCGCAGTCCGCGCAGCAGGTCCAGGCGCTCGCCGTCCGGCAGCACCACCTCGAGGCCCAGCACCAGGTCGCGCATGTTGCCGTAGCGCAGCACCTGTACGCCACCGGCGTTGGTGGCGATGTTGCCGCCGATCTGGCAGGAGCCCTCGGCACCCAGCGACAGGGGGAAGAGCCGCCCCGCCGCGGCGGCCTGCTCCTGCAGGGCCTGCAGGATGCAGCCGGCCTCCACGGTGGCGGTGTTGTTCTCGGGGTCGAGCTCCAGGATGCGGTTGAGCCGCCCGAGCTGCAGCACGGCCTGCCGCCCGCCGGCCGTGGGCACCGACCCGCCGCACATGCCGGTGTTGCCGCCCTGCGGCACCAGTGCCACGCCGGTGCGCGCGGCCAGCCGCACGATGGCCTGCACTTCGCCGGTGTCGGCAGGGCGCAGCACGGCCAGTGCCGGGCCCTCGAACTTGTTGCGCCAGTCGCGGGTGTAGGCGGACAGGTCGTCGCCGCGGTCGGCCGACAGGACGTGGGCCTCCCCGATCAGCGCGCGCGCCTCGGCCAGCCAGGCTTGGGAGTCGAAGGACATGGGGCGCTCCTCAATAGCTTCCGGCGGTCGCCAGCCGGGCGGCGGCCGGAGCCTGGCCGCGAAAGCGTGCGGCGGCTGCGTCCAGGCCGTCGCGCAGCAGGATCGTGTCCAGCGCCACCGCGACGAACTGCGCGCCCAGCGCCAGGCATTCGCGCGCGCGCGGTTCGTCCACCATCAGGATGCCCGGCGCCTTGCCGCAGGCGCGGATGCGGCGGATGGCGTCGTCGATGATGCCGTTGACGGCGGGGTGGCGCGCCTGGCCCGGGTAGCCCAGGCTGGCCGACAGGTCCGCCGGGCCGATGAAGATGCCGTCGATCCCGTCGACGGCCGCGATGGCCTCGATCTGCTCCAGCGCCTCGGCAGTCTCCACCTGCACCAGCAGGCACAGCTCGTCGGCGGCGCGGGCCACGTAATCGGCCGTGCGGCCGAAGTTGGCGGCGCGGGTAGAGCCGCCCATGCCGCGGATGCCCTGCGGCGCGTAGCGGATGGCGCGCACGGCGGCCTGCGCCTCCTCGGCGTTCTGCACGAAGGGCAGCAGCAGCGTCTGCGCGCCGATGTCCAGGTAGCGCTTGATGAGCACCGGGTCGTTCCATGCCGGCCGTACGACCGCGTGCGTGGGCGAGCCGCCGGGCCGGGGCTGCGCGGCGGCCACGGCCTGCAGCTGGTGCAGCATCAGCGGCACGTCGGTCGGCGTGTGCTCGGTGTCCAGCAGCACCCAGTCGTAGCCCGCGCCGCCGATGAGCTCGCAGACGAAGGGCGAGGGGATGGTGGACCAGATCCCGATCTGGGCGTGGCCCGCGCGCAGGGCATGCTTGAAGTGGTTCGTGGGCAGCATGCTCATTGGACCTGGATGTTTCCCTTTTTCACCACGTCGGACCAGCGTGCCACTTCGGCGGCGATGAAGCTGGCGGCCTGCGCCGGTGTGCCGGGCGTGGTCTCGTTGCTCATCGCGGCCAGCCGGGCGACCACCTCGGGTTCGGCCAGGATGGCCTGGCATGCCTGGTTGAGCTTTTGCACGATGTCCGCCGGCATGCCCGCCGGGCCGGCCAGGCTGGTCCACGAATAGTTGATGACGCTGGCCTGCCCGGCCTCCGGCATGGTGGGCACGTTGGGCAGCGCGGCCAGCCGCTTGTCGCCGGTGACGGCCAGCGCGCGCAGCTTGCCGGCCTGCGCGAAGGTGATGGCCGACGTCGCAGGCACGAACAGCAGGTCCGCCTGCCCGCCGATCACGTCCGTCATCGCGGGCACGTCGCCCTTGTAGGGCACGTTGTTGAAGGTGATGCCGGCTGCCTGCTTGAACAGCTCGGTGGTCATGTGGCTCGACGAGCCGATGCCCGTCAGCGCCATGTTGACGGAGTCGGGTTTGGCCTTGGCCAGGGCCACCACGTCCGCCACCGTGTTCGCCTTCAGCGTGGGCGAGGCCAGCAGCAGCATGGGTACGCGGCCCAGCATGGCGATGTGGGTGAAGTCCTTGCGGGTGTCGTACTTGACGTTCGGATTGACGAGCTGGTTGATGGCATGCGTGCCGGGGCCGCCGACTACCAGCGTGTACCCGTCGGGCTTGGCGCGGGCCACGGCGTCGGACGCCAGCGAGCCGTTGACGCCCGGCTTGTTCTCCACCACCACCGGCTGCCCCAGCCGCTGGGACAGGCGCTCGCCGATCAGGCGGCCCACCACGTCCGTCTGCCCGCCGGGCGGGAAGGGGATGACCAGCGTGATGGGCTTGCTGGGATAGGCCGTCTGTGCGGGGGCGGCCAGCGGGGCCAGCGCCACGGCCAGCAGGCCGGCCAGGGCAGTACGTCGGGCGGGCAGGAATCGGTGCATGGATGGTCTCCTGTGGATGATTGCGCAATCATTTCGTGGCTGGAGCACGCCATCCATCGGGAAGTACACCAAGGGAAAATCTGATGCAGATGATACAGATTGCCGCTATCATGACAACGCAATCATCTACCATCAATCCGGCCGGCCGCCATGACGCAACGCGCTCCCCGCAGCTTCTCCGCTCCCACGCTGAAAGACCTGGCCCGCCTGGCGGGCGTGTCGCCCATCACGGCCTCGCGCGCGCTGCACCGGCCCGAGCTGGTGGCCGAGGCCACGCGCGCGCGGGTGGCGCAGGCGGTGGAACAGTCGGGGTACGTGCCCAACTCGCTGGCTGGCGGCCTCACGTCGCGCCAGACCCGGCTGGTGGCGGCCATCGTTCCGTCCGTGGGGCATTCGCTGTTCTCGGACATGCTGGACGCGCTCATCACCACGCTGGCGCAAGAGCGCTATGAAACGACGCTCGGCATCTCCAGCTACGACCCGGAGCATGAGGAAACCTGGCTGGCGGCCATGCTCGGCCGCAGGCCCGAGGGCGTGGTGCTGACGGGCACCGAGCACACGGCGCGCACGCGGCGCCTGCTGCTCAACGCCGACATTCCCGTGGTCGAGCTATGGGACTACACGCCCCACCCGCTGGACGTGGCCATCGGCTTTTCGCACGAGGACGCGGGCCGGGCCGCGTTCCGCCATCTCGCGGCTTGCGGCTATCGGAGCCCCGCCGTCTTGCGGGCCGACGACAGCCGCGCCCATCGGCGCGCGCAGGGCTTCATGCGCGCCGCCGCCGAGGCCGGGGCCTCCGAGCCGGTGCAGATCGTCTTTTCCGAGCGCAGTCCCCAGGCCGGCCGCGGGCGCGAGGCGCTCAACGCGCTGCGTGCCCAGGCCCCGGAGGCGGATGCGGTGTTCTGCAGCTCGGATGCCCTGGCCCAGGGCGTGCTGGCCCATGCGCACGTGCTGGGACTGCAGGTGCCGCGGTTCGGCGTGCTGGGTTTCGGCGACCAGGCCCTGGCTGCCGACACCATTCCCGCGCTCTCGACCGTGCGGGTGGACGGCGCCTGCATCGGCCGCCTGGGCGCGCAGGCTCTGGTGACGCGCATGCGCGGCGCAGGCGTCACGCCCGCTGCGCAGGAGGTCGGCTTCGAGGTCGTGGCCCGGGCCAGCACGCGCACGCCCGCACAGGCCGAGGCCGGGCGCTGAAACGAAAAAGCCCTCCGCAGAGGGCTTGTCGGCATGGCTGGGGGATGCTCAGCCGTGGCGCTTGCCGGGGTTCTTCTTGCTGCGCGTGGCCGTGCCGCGCTCCAGGCTCACGCGCTGGCCGCGGCCATGCGTGGCCAGGGGCATGCCAGGCAGGGGCGTGGGACGGGGGCTGCGCTTGCGGTCGGCTTCGGTGACGATTTTGTTGCCCATGGTGGCTCCTGAGAATGAACGGATTGGTTGAAAAACCCCGTATTAGGCCATAGCCGCGCACGGGCCTGCCCACGGCAGGCCTTGGCTGTCAGCCAAGGCCGCGTCCGCCTGTCAGCCGGGGGCCATTGACGGAGCGGCGCCATGGCACCAAGAATCAGGGCTGTCGCGAAAGGAGGGTTGGCGCCGTGAAACATCTGCTCAACGCCCTGGAAGCCAGCCTGGCCGCCTCTCCCGTGGGCGTGGCCGTGGAGCTTCCCGATGGCGTGCGCCTGGGCGACGCCAACGCCGACCTGCGCCTGCGCCTGCGGGACCGCATGGCGGTCGTCGCCCTGGCCATGGGCGAGATCGGCAGCGTGGGGGCGGCCATCGTCGAAGGCCGCGTGGCGCTGGAGGGCAGCATGCGCCAGCTCATGGCGGCTGCGGCGGCGCTGCTCAAGAGCGATCCGGCGCAGGGCGAGCATGCGGGCTGGTGGCAGCGCGTGCTGCTGCGGGCGCGCTCCATGGCGGCGCACACGCTGGCCCACGACGCGCGCAACATTGAATTCCACTACGACCTCTCGGACGACTTCTACGCTCTCTGGCTCGATCCGCGGCGGGTCTACTCGTGCGCCTACTACCGCAGCCCCGGCATGACGCTGGCGCAGGCGCAGGAAGCCAAGCTCGACCACATCTGCCGCAAGCTCATGCTGCGGCCCGGCGAGCGCTTCCTGGACATCGGTGCCGGTTGGGGCGGCCTGCTGCTGTGGGCTGCCGAGCACTACGGCGTGGATGCCACGGGCATCACGCTGTCGCGCAACCAGCATGCGCACGTGCAGCGGCTCATCGAGGAGCGCGGCCTGCAGGGCCGCGTGCGCATGCTGCTGCTGGACTACCGTGCGCTGCAGGTGGAGCAGCCGTTCGACAAGGTCGCCTCCGTGGGCATGTTCGAGCACGTGGGCCGCGCGCAGATGGAGCGCTATTTCGCCACCGTGCACAGGCTGCTGCGTCCCGGCGGACTGGTGCTGAACCATGGCATCACCGCCGGCGGCCTGGACAACGCGGGCCTGGGCGCGGGCCTGGGCGAATTCATCGAGCGCTACATCTTCCCCGGCGGCGAACTGCTGCACGTGAGCGTGGCGCTGCACGACATGGCCCGCGCGGAGCTGGAGATGGTGGACACCGAGAACCTGCGGCCGCACTATGCGCGCACGCTCTGGGCCTGGTCCGACGGGCTGGAGACCCGCCTGGAGGAAGCGCGCCGCGTCCTCGTCGCGCAGCACGGCGCCGACCGCGGCGAAAAGGCCCTGAGGGCCTACCGGCTGTACCTTGCGGGCTGCGCCCTGGCATTCGAGCGCGGATGGGTGGCGCTGCACCAGATACTGGCGACGTGCCCGGACGACCGCATGGACGCTGCCGGGCCCATGAAGGGCGCGCGTTCGGACTATCCTTTCAACCGCGCGTACATGTACGGCGATGCCGCCGCGACCGCGGCCCCCTGACCTCTCTTGCTGGAACCCGGATGCTTTTCAAATTCAAATCCCGCTCCACTGCCGATCTCATCATGCTGGAGCCCAACGGCCGGCAACTGCTGGAAATCATCGGCAAATCGCCCGACCCGCATGGCATCGTGACGGCGGCGCAGATCCCAGCCGCCATCCAGGCGCTGCAGGACGCCATCGCCGCCGAAGAAGCGGCCCAGCAGGCGCCCGCCGACGAGGGCGACGAAGCGGACGAGGGCGGGCAGGAGCCCCGCTCGGACGCCGTGCGCCTGCGCCAGCGTGCAACGCCCTTCATCGACATGCTGCGCCGCAGCGCGGCCGAAGGCCACGACGTGGTCTGGTAGCGGTCAGTCGACCTTCGCGCCGGAGGCCTTGACCACCTGCGCCCACTTGCGGTGCTCGCTGTCGATCAAGGCCGTGAACTCGGCAGGCGTGTTGCCGCCAGGAATGGCGCCCTGGGCGACCAGGCGTTCCTTGACGGCGGGCGTGGCCAGCGCCTTGGCCACCTCCTGCTGGATGCGCTGGACGATCTCGGGCGGAGTGCCCGCGGGGGCGAGCAGGCCGAACCAGGAGCTGGCCTCGAATCCCTTGAGCTCGGGGCCGCCGGCTTCCTCGACGGTGGGCACGTCGGGCAGCGCGTCCGAGCGGCGCGCGCTGGTCACCGCCAGCGCCTTGAGCTTGCCGGCCTTGATGTGTGCCATGGACGAGGGCAGGTTGTCGAACATCACGTCCATGTTGCCGCCCACCATGTCGAGCAGCGCCGGCGCAGAGCCGCGGTAGGGCATGTGCAGCATGTAGGTGCCGGTCATGGCCTTGAACAGCTCGCCTGCCAGGTGGATCGAGGTGCCGTTGCCGCTGGAGGCCATGTTCAGCTTGCCGGGATTGGCCTTGGCGTAGCGGATGAAGTCCTGCACGTTGTGGATGCCCAGTGCCTTCGCCTTCTCTGCGTTCATCTCCATCACATTGGGCACGGCGGCCACCAGTGTGATGGGCACGAAGTCCTTGATCGGGTCGTAGGGCAGCTTGGCGTACAGCGCGCGGTTGATGCCGTGCGTGCCCACCGTGCCCATGAGCAGCGTGTAGCCGTCGCCCGGCGACTTGGCGACCAGCTCCGCGCCGATGTTGCCGCCCGCGCCGCCCCGGTTGTCCACCACGAACTGCTGGCCGAAGGCCTTGCCCAGGTCCGGCGCGATGGCGCGTGCCACGATGTCGGTGGTGCCGCCGGCGGCGAAGGGCACGACGATGCGCACGGGCTTGGTGGGCCAGGCAGTGGTCTGCGCCTGGGCGGCACCCAGGCCCAGCGCCAGCGCGGCCCCCAGGAGCAGCGCGTGGCGGCGTGGAGCGAACGAGTTCATGAGGTTCCCCGGTGATGTTGAAAGAACCCCGGTTGTAGGCCGGTGATGGCTGCTGCCGGCAGCAGGATTACCCGTAGCCGCTGTGATGCGCGTGACAATGAAAAACGCCCGGCGCGGGCCGGGCGTCATGCGCAGGCGCGGGCCAGCGGGAATCAGTCCGCGTAGGCCTCGGCAGCCTTGATGACCTTGCCCCAGGAGGCGATCTCGGCCTGCACGAACTTCTTGTGCTCGGCGGGCTCGACGCGCTTGTCGGCCACGACCACGGCGCCCAGGCCCTGCTGCTTCTTGACGAATTCGGGGTCCTTCACCGCGACCTTGAGGGCCTCGTTGAGCTTGGCCAGCACGGCTTGCGGCGTGCCCTTGGGCGCATACAGGCCGTGCCACACGGTCACGTTGAAGCCCTTGAGGCCCGATTCGTCCAGCGTGGGCAGGTGCTTGAGCGCGGGCGTGTCCAGGCGCTTGAGCGTGGTCACGGCGAAGCCCTTGACCTTCTTGGACTCGATCTGCGTGGACGTGTTGGTCGTCTGGTCGCACATCAGGTCGATCTGGTTGCCCATCAGGTCGGCGATGGCGGGGGCCGCGCCCTTGTAGGGCACGGGCGTCATTTCGGACTTGAGGGCGCTCTGGAACATCAGGCCGCACAGGTGGCCGGCGGAGCCCTGGCCCGAATGGCCCAGGTTCACGCTGCGGCCCTGCTTGGCGATCCAGGCGCTGAGTTCGGCCCAGTTGTTGGCCTCCAGCGTGGGGCGCGAGATGATGGTCATGGGCACGTCGTTGACGATGCCCAGGTATTCGAAGTCGTTCAGCACGTCGAACGACAGCTTGCGGTAGAGCGACGGGATGGTGGCCATGCCGATGTGCGTGACCAGCAGCGTGTAGCCGTCGGCGGGGGCGCGCGCCACCTTGGCGGTGCCGATGGTGCTGCCCGCGCCGCCCACGTTGTCGATCACGATGGTGGCGCCGTCCAGCGGCTTGCGCATGGCTTCGGCCAGGTCGCGCGCCACGCGGTCGGTGGGGCCGCCTGCGGCGAAGGGCACGACGATGGTGATGCTCTTCTTGCCGGGGAAGTCCTGGGCGGCTGCGCCGAAGGCCAGGGCGGCGGCCGTGGCGGCCAGCGTGAGCTTGAACAGGGTTTTCATGTAGATCCTCTGGGTTGGAAACAAAAAGGAGGCGATGGTATCGGCCCCTCGGCGGCAGGGCAATGTGGTAATCACCCGCTCCGCAGCAGAAGGATGCGCTGGCGCAAGGAGAACGGGCTGCGCTCAGCGGTAGCTGCGCGCGTCCTCGATCACCTTGCCGTCGTTGGGCAGGGTGCCGGGAGGCACCATCTGCACGTCGCCGCGCAGCTTGGTGGCCTCGCGCAGGCTGTCGGCGATCTGCTGGGCGAGGCCCGCGGCGGTCTCCAGCGTCTCCACCTGCAGCACCATCTGGTCGTTGGCCATCTCGCCGCTGACGACCAAGCGCGCGCGCAGCACCTGCGGGAAGCGCTTGGCGACGGCGGCCACCTGGCCCGGGTGCACGAACATGCCGCGCACCTTGGTGGTCTGGTCGGCCCGGCCCATCCAGCCCTTGATGCGCGTGTTGGTGCGGCCGGTGGGGCAGGGGCCGGGCAGCACGGCCGACAGGTCGCCGGTGCCGAAGCGGATCAGCGGGTAGTCGGGGTTGAGCGTGGTCACCACCAACTCGCCGACCTCGCCCTCGGGCACGGGGTCGCCGGTGCCGGGGCGCACGATCTCCACGATCACGTCCTCGCCCAGCACCAGGCCCTGGCGGGCGCTGGTCTCGTAGGCGATCAGCCCCAGGTCGGCCGTGGCATAGCACTGGTAGCCGGCCACGCCGCGCTCGGCGAACCAGTCGCGCAGCGACGGGGAAAGGCCTCGCCCGACACCAGTGCCTTGGTCACGCTGGGCAGCGGCACGCCCATCTCGGCCGCCTTGTCCAGGATGATCTTCAGGAAGCTCGGCGTGCCGATGTAGCCCGCGGGCCGCAACTCGGCCATGGCCTGCACCTGCTGCTCGGTCTGGCCGGTGCCGCCGGCGAACACGGTGCAGCCCAGCGCATGGGCGCCTGTTTCCATCATGGAGCCGGCGGGCACGAAGTGGTAGGAAAAGCAGTTGTGGATCAGCTCGCCCGGGCGGAAGCCCGCGGCGTGCATGGCGCGGGCCATGCGCCAGTAGTCGCGGCGCGTGCCCTCGGGCTCGTAGATGGTGCCGGGGCTGGCGAAGACGCGTGGCATGTCCGGGCCGAAGGCCAGCGCGCTGAAGCCGCCGAAGGCGTCTTGCGCGCGCTGGGCCTGCTGGCGCTCCAGCAGCTCGTACTTGCGCGTCACCGGCAGACGGGCCAGCGCGGCGCGGCTGGTGACGGACGCGGCATCCACGCCCGCCAGCAGCGTGGCGAAGGCGGGCGAGGCCTGCTGCGCATGGGCCACCTGGCGCGGCAGCGCGGCCATCAGTGCCGCTTCGCGCTCCGCGGGAGAGCGGGTTTCCAGGGCGTCGTAGAACGTGCTCATGGGGGTATTCCGGTTTGAGGCGAAATAAGCTTCCAGCGCAGACTGGTTAAGCGCTGGCAGCTATGAAAACGGGAGTGTCAGGCGAGCCAGCGCTTGCGGCGCTTGTAACTCTTGACGTCCTTGAAGCTCTTGCGCTCGCCGCCGCCCACGCCCAGGTAGAACTCCTTGACGTCCTCGTTGTTGGCCAGCTCCTGCGCGGGGCCGTCCATCACGATGCGGCCGCTTTCCATGATGTAGCCGTAGTCGGCGTACTTCAGCGCCATGTTGGTGTTCTGCTCGGCCAGCAGGAAGGTGGTGCCTTCCTTGGCGTTGAGGTCCTTCACGATGTTGAACACCTCCTCCACGATCTGCGGCGCCAGGCCCATGGAGGGCTCGTCCAGCAGCACGATGGAGGGGTTGCACATGATGGCGCGGCCGATGGCGCACATCTGCTGCTCGCCGCCCGACGTGTAGGCGGCCTGCGAGGTGCGGCGCGTCTTCAGGCGCGGGAAGTAGGTGTAGACCTTCTCGAGGTTGGCGGCGATCTCGCCGCGGTCGCTGCGGGTGTAGGCGCCCGTCAGCAGGTTCTCCTCGATGCTCAGGTGGGCGAAGCAGTGGCGGCCTTCCATGACCTGCACCACGCCGCGCTTGACGAGATCGGCGGGCGAGAGGTTCTCGATGCGCTCGCCGCGCAGCTCGATGCTGCCCTTGGTGACCTCGCCGCGCTCGCCCTTGAGCAGGTTGGAGATGGCGCGCAGCGTGGTGGTCTTGCCCGCGCCGTTGCCGCCCAGCAGCGCGACGATGCCTTTTTCGGGCAGCTGCAGCGACACGCCCTTGAGCACGAGGATCACGTGGTTGTAGATGACCTCGATGCCGTTGACCTGCAGAACGATGTTTGTGGAGTCCATAGCGTTGCTCTCGTCGTACCAATCGGCAGGGCTGCGAAGCGCAGCCCTCTCGGCTGGCGGCTGCTTGCGCAGCCGTTGAAACCAGCACCCCCCGCGCCAGCGGACGCCGTGGAGCGGGTTTTGCCAGGCCACCGGCGTCGTCCCCCTTCCCGGCGCAGCCGAGAGAAGGGGAAGGCGCCCAGCGCCTCACGGGGTTGTCCTCAAGACTGGCAGTCAGCCGCGTCGCGGCGGCTCATCTTCTTGTCGGCGAGGTACTTGTCCGCGCCGCTCTTGACCATCGGCTTGAGGATCTGCTCGTCGGCCTGGTACCAGTCGGACGAGAAGTTCCACTTCTTGCCATCCCAGGTGTGCACGCGCGCCCAGGTCGAGCCCATGTGGTCGTTGCAGCTCGTGGACAGCGGGCGCATCAGGTCCTTGAAGCCCAGCGCGTCGAGCTTCTTCTGGTCCAGGGCCAGGTTCTCCATGCCCCAGCGCACCTGCTCGCCGGTCATGACCTTGCCCTTGCCGAAGCGCTCCTGCGCGCGGCGCACGGCCTCGACGGCCAGCATCTGGATGATCACGCCGCGCGTGTAGAGCACGGAGCCGACTTCGTCCTTGGGCCCGGTGCCCTGGCCCTTCTCGTGCACGTGCTTGAGGATGTCCTGGATGACCTTGGACTGCGTGCCATAGCCGTTGAGCGCCAGCGCGTGGTAGCCCTTGGCTCCGTCGCCCACGTCGCGCACGTCGGGTTCGGCACCGGCCCACCACACGCCGTACATCTTGTCGCGCGGGAAGCCCGTGGCCTGGGCTTCCTTGAGGGCGGTGGAGTTCATCACGCCCCAGCCCCACAGCAGCACGTAGTCGGGACGGCTCTGGCGCACCTGCAGCCAGGTGGCCTTCTGCTCCACGCCGGGCGCCGTCACGGGCAGCATCTGCAGGTCGAAGCCATGCATCTTGGCGCGTTCCTGCAGCAGCGGGATGGGTTCCTTGCCGAACGGGCTGTCGTGGTAGACCAGCGCGATCTTCTTGCCCTTGAGCTTGTCCAGGCCGCCGGCGTTCTTGCCGATGTGCTGGATCAGGATGTCGGCACCGGTCCAGTAGCTGCCCATGTAGGGGAAGTTCCACTTGAACGCCATGCCGTCCTGCGCGACCGACAGGCCGTAGCCCAGCGTCATCAGCGGGATCTTGTCCACGGGCGCCTTCTCGGTCAGCGCGAAGGTGATGCCGGTGGCCTGCGGGTCGAACAGGGACACGCCCGGACGGCTCTTGAGGCGCTCGTAGCACTCCACGCCGCGGTCGGTGGCGTAGCCCGTCTCGCATTCCTCGAACGTGAGCTTCACGCCGTTGACGCCGCCGTCGCGCGCGTTGATGAGCTTGATGTAGTCCTGCTTGCCGTTGGCCCATGGCACGCCGTTGGGTGCATAGGGGCCGGTGCGGTACGACAGCAGCGGGAAGAACTGCTCCTTGGCCTGCGCGAAGGCGCTGGTGGTCACCGCCGAGGCGCCTGCGGCCACCATGGCGGCTGCGATCATGACTTTCGATAGCTTCATGGTTGTCTCCTTGTGAATGAGTGGTGGTTGAAGCACGGGGAAAACGGACACGGGATCAGTGCGGGAAGGGCCACACGCGCAGCTTCTGCTTGGCGGTGGACCAGAGCTTGGCCAGGCCGTGCGGCTCGACGATCAGGAACCAGACGATGAGCGCGCCGAAGATCATCAGCTCGGCGTGCGACACGCCGGCCGTGGAGATCTCTAGCCCGAACATACCCAGCAGGGCCGGCAGGAACTGGTTGAGGAAGATGGGCAGCACCACGATGAAGGCCGCGCCGAAGAACGCGCCCATGATGGAGCCCAGCCCGCCGATGATGACCATGAACAGCAGGCGGAACGACACCTCCACCGAGAAGGCAGCCGGCTCCCACGAGCCCAGGTGCACGAAGGCCCACAGTGCGCCGGCCATGCCCACGATGAAGGAACTCACGGCGAAGGCCGAGAGCTTGGCGTACATCGGGCGGATGCCGATCACGCTGGCGGCCACGTCCATGTCGCGGATGGCCATCCACTCGCGGCCGATCGCGCCGCGCACCAGGTTCTTGGCCAGCAGCGCCACGACCACGAGCAGGCCCAGGCAGAACAGGTACTTGCTCATCGCGCTCTCGATGGGCATGCCCAGCACCTGCAGGTGGCTGACCGACACCGAGCCCGAGTCGGAATCGTTCGTGAACCACTTGATGCGCAGGAACATCCAGTCGCTGAAGAACTGCGCGGCCAGCGTGGCCACGGCCAGGTACAGGCCCTTGACGCGCAGGCTCGGCAGGCCGAACAGGATGCCGAAGAAGGTGGCGCACAGGCCGCCCAGGATCAGCGCCGGGATCAGCGGCATGCCCGGGAAGCGCACGAAGAAGTTGAACGCGCCGTAGGCGCCCACGGCCATGAACGCGCCCGAGCCCAGCGATATCTGCCCGCAGTAGCCCACGAGAATGTTCACGCCCAGCGCGGCCATCGACATGATGACCAGCGGGATCAGGATGGCGCGGTAGAAATAGTCGCTGGCCAGCATGGGCACGAGCACGAAGGCCGCAGCCAGGAACGCGAGGATGACGATGCGGTCCTGCGCGATGGGGAAGATCTGCTGGTCGGCGCGGTAGCTCGTCTTGAACTGGCCGTTTTCTCTGTAGAACATGGTCAGTCCCTCCCTTACACGCGGTCAATGATTTTTTCGCCGAACAGCCCCTGCGGGCGGAACAGCAGGAACACGAGGGCCAGCACGTAGGCGAACCAGATCTCGATGCCGCCGCCCACGAACGGGCCCAGGTACACCTCGGAGAGTTTCTCGCCCACGCCGATGATCAGGCCGCCGATGATGGCGCCGGGCACGGAGGTGAGCCCGCCCAGGATCACCACCGGCAGCGCGCGCAGCGCCACGGTGGTCAGCGAGAACTGCACGCCGAGCTTGGAGCCCCAGATCATCCCGGCCACCAGGGCCACCACGCCGGCCACGCACCAGACGATGACCCAGATGCGGTTGAGCGGGATGCCGATGGACTGGGCGGCCTGGTGGTCGTCGGCCACGGCGCGCAGCGCGCGGCCCGTGGTGGTCTTCTGGAAGAACAGCGTCAGCAGCAGCACCAGCGCGGCGGCGATCACGGCGGCGATCACGTCTTCCTTGTTCACCAGCACGCCGCCCTCGAACACCGATTCGAGCAGGAACATCGGGTCCTTGGGCATGCCCACGTCGATCTTGTAGATGTCGCTGCCGAACAGCGTCTGGCCCAGGCCTTCCAGGAAGTAGGTGATGCCCAGCGTGGCCATCAGCAGCGTCGCGCCTTCCTGGTTCACGAGGTGGCGCAGCGCCAGCCGCTCGATGAACCAGGCCACCGCGAACATGATGGCGCCGGCGATCAGGAAGGCCGCCAGGTTGGCCACGATCATGTTGTCGAGGCCGGTCCACTTCGGAATCCATTCCGAGAAGCGCGCCATCGCCAGGGCGGCGAACAGCACCATGGCCCCCTGCGCGAAGTTGAACACGCCCGAGGCCTTGTAGATCAGCACGAAGCCGAGCGCGACCAGTGCGTACAGCATGCCGGCCATCAGGCCGCCAATCAGGGTTTCGAGAAAGAATGCCATTGCCTGTCTCCGCTGTCAGTGGCTCGTGCCCAGGTAGGCGCGGATCACGTCTTCGTTGTTGCGCACTTCATCGGGCGCGCCGTCGCCGATCTTCTTGCCGTAGTCCAGCACCACCACGCGGTCGCTGATGTCCATCACCACGCCCATGTCGTGCTCGATGAGCACGATGGTGGTGCCGAACTCGTCGTTCACGTCGAGGATGAAGCGGCACATGTCCTGCTTTTCCTCGACGTTCATGCCGGCCATGGGTTCGTCCAGCAGCAGCACCTGCGGCTCCATGGCCAGGGCCCGGCCCAGGTCCACGCGCTTTTGCAGGCCGTAGGGCAACTGGCCCACGGGAGTCTTGCGGTGCGCCTGGATCTCGAGGAAATCGATGATGTGCTCGACGAATTCGCGGTGGCGGATCTCTTCCTTCTCCGCCGGGCCGATGCGCAGCGCCTGCATCAGGATGTTGCTTTTGATCTTGAGGTTGCGCCCGGTCATGATGTTGTCGATCACGCTCATGCCCTTGAACAGCGCCAGGTTCTGGAACGTGCGGGCCACGCCCATCTCGGCCACCTGGCGGCTGTTCATGTGGTCGAAAGTCTTGCCGCGGAAGGTGATCGATCCTTCCGAAGGCGTGTAGACGCCGTTGATGCAGTTGAGCATGGAGCTCTTGCCCGCGCCGTTGGGGCCGATGATGGAGCGGATCTCGTGCTCGCGCACGTTGAACGAGATGTCCGTGAGCGCCTTCACGCCACCGAAGCGCAGGCTGATGTTCTTGACGTCGAGGATGACGTCGCCGATCTTCTTGCTGGTCATGGATGTGCTTGCCTCGGTTTGCGTGTCAGGCGGCGGCGGGGTGGGTCTTGGCATCGGTGATCTTCAGCGTGGCGCTCACGCTGCCTTTGCGCCCGTCCTCGAACTTCACCTGGGTCTCGATGAACTGCTCCGCCTTGCCCTCGTACAGCGCATCCACCAGCACGCCGTACTTGTCGGCGATGAAGTTGCGGCGCACCTTGCGCGTGCGGGTCAGCTCGTCGTCGTCCGGGTCCAGCTCCTTGTGCAGCACCAGAAAGCGCGCCACCTGGGTGTCGGCCATGCCGGGCTCGGTGGCCAGGTCGGCGTTGACCTGGCCGATGCACTCGGCCACCAGCGCGATCACCTGGGGCTTGGAGGCCAGGTCCACGTAGCCGCCGTAGGGGATGCCCTGGCGCTCGGCCCAGTTGCCCACGGCCTCGTAGTCGATGTTGATGAACGCGCAGACCGTCTCGCGCTGGTTGCCGAAGCACACGGCTTCCTTGATGTGCGGGAAGAACTTGAGCTTGTTCTCGATGTAGTTGGGCGCGAACATGGCGCCCGTGCGCATCTTGCCCACGTCCTTGGCGCGGTCGATGATGCGCAGCTGGCCGTTGGCATCGATCACGCCGGCGTCGCCGGTGTGGAAGTAGCCCTGCTCGTCGATCACCTCGGCCGTGGCGTCGGGGCGCTTGTAGTACTCCTTGAGCACCGACACGCCCTTGACCAGCACCTCGCCGCTGTCGGCGATCTTCAGCTCGATGCCCGGCGCCGCCTGGCCCACGCTCGACAGCTCCACCTGCCTGTCGCGCTGGATGCACACGTAGGCGCAGGTCTCGGTCTGGCCGTAGAGCTGCTTCAGGTTGATGCCGATGGAGCGGAAGAAGCGGAACAGGTCGGGCCCGATGGCCGCGCCAGCGGTGTAGGCCACGCGGATGCGCGACAGGCCCATCACGTTGCGCAGCGGGCCGTAGATGGCCATGTCCGCCAGCTTGTACTTGAAGCGGTCCAGCGCGCCGACCGGCTTGCCGTCCAGGATGTCCGAGCCCACGCGGCGCGCCAGCTGCATGCACTTCTCGTAGAGCCAGCGCTTAGGCGCCGCGGCGTCTTCCATGCGGATGGAGACGGAGGTCAGCATGCCCTCGAAGATGCGCGGCGGCGCGAAGTAGTAGGTGGGGCCGATCTCGCGCAGGTCGATGGACACCGTGCTGGCCGACTCGGGGCAGTTGATGGTGAAGCCCGCCACGATCCACTGCGCCAGCGAGAACAGGTGGTCGCCCACCCAGGCCGGCGGCAGGTAGGAGATCACGTTGTCCTGCGGGCCCAGGCGGTCCACTTCCACCCCGCCCTGCGCGGACGCCACGAAGGCCGCGTGCGTCTGGCACACGCCCTTGGGCTGGCCGGTGGTGCCGGAGGTGTAGAGGATCACGGAGACGTCGCCGGGCTCGATCTGCTCTACCAGCGCATCCCAGGCGCCCGGGTGGGCCTTGTCCCATTCGGCGCCCTTGGCCACGAGCTCGGCCGTGCTGATGAGGCCCGGCTGGTCGTAGTTGCGCAGGCCGCGCGGGTCGTCGTAGATGATGGTGCGGATGCTGGGCACGGTCTCGCGCACCTCCAGCAGCTTGTCCACCTGTTCCTGGTTCTCGGCGAAGGCGAAGGCGATCTCTGCGTCCTTCATCACGAAGGTCATCTCCGCGGCCACGGCGTCCTGGTACAGCGGAATGGGCACGCCGCCCACGCTCTGCACGGCCAGGAAGCCCATGTACAGGTGCGGCCGGTTGTCGCTGATCAGCGCCAGGTTCTGGCCCTTGGCGAAACCCAGCGACAGCAGGCCGCAGGCCATGTGGCGCACTTCCGTGGCGGCGGCCTTCCAGCTCCAGGTCTGCCAGATGCCGAATTCTTTCTCGCGCAGGGCCGTCGCCTCGGGGCGCTGGGCGGCGTGCTGCAGCAGCAGGTGGGGGAACGTGGTCTTCATTCCGGTTCCTAACGGGTTCTGTGGATGGCGGCGACAGGAGGCGTGGACGCCCTTCGCTGCCAGACTGCAGCCAATGGTAGGAATGACTTTGACGCCAACTTGTCTTCGCGACGACAATTTGCGGGTTATTCCCGACGGGTGTAAACCCTGAACCCCTCGGGCGCTATCCTCCCCGCCCATGTACGCCCCGTTCTTCGGACTCGAACATCCGCCGTTCTCCATCGCTCCCGATCCGCGCTACCTCTTCATGAGCGAGCGCCACCGCGAGGCGCTGGCGCACCTGCTCTACGGCCTGGATGCGGGCGGCGGCTTCGTGCTGCTCACGGGCGAGATCGGCACGGGCAAGACCACCGTGTGCCGCTGCTTCCTGGAGCAGATCCCGCCGCACTGCAACGTGGCCTACATCTTCAACCCCAAGCTCACCGTGCCCGAGCTGCTGCGCTCCATCTGCGAGGAGTTCGGCGTGGCGCACGCGCCTTCCGTGGATGGCGCGGAGACGGTGAAGGACTGCATCGACCCGCTCAACGCCTTCCTGCTCGCGCAGCACGCCGCGGGGCGCAACAACGTGCTCATCATCGACGAGGCGCAGAACCTCGCGCCCGACGTGCTGGAGCAACTGCGCCTGCTCACCAACCTGGAAACCAGCGAGCGCAAGCTGCTGCAGATCATCCTGATCGGCCAGCCCGAGCTGCGCGCCATGGTGGCCAGCCCCGCGCTGGAGCAGCTCGCGCAGCGCGTGATCGCGCGCTACCACCTGGGCACGCTCACGGCCGAGGAAACCAGGCACTACATCGCCCATCGCCTGGCGGTGGCGGGCTGGCAGGGCCCGCCGCCCTTCGCGCGCCGCGCGCTGGAGCGCGTCCACGCATTGAGCGGTGGCGTGCCCCGGCGCATCAACCTGCTGTGCGACCGCGCGCTGCTGGGTGCCTACGCCGCGAACGTGCGCGAGGTCAGCGACGCCATGGTGCGCCAGGCCGCGCGCGAGGTGTTCGACGCCGCGCCGGCGGTACCGGCCACGCGCGGGCGCACCGCCGCGGCATGGGCCGCCGCCGGGGCGCTGGCGGGCGCAGCCATCGTCGCCGGACTGGGCTGGGCGCTGTACCAGCGGCCGCCGGCCGCCGCCGCCGCTGCTGCGTCGTCGCCAGCCTCCGCGCCCATATCGCCCGCATCGCCCGGCGCAGAGGCCGCTGCGCCGCTGCCTGCCTTCCTGGCGCGCCAGCCTGCGGACGACGCGGCGGCCTGGCAGGCCCTGGCGCAGGCCTGGCAGGCGCAGGTGCCCGCGGGTGCGCAGCCCTGCGCCGCGCTGCCGGCCGACGGGCTGCGCTGCTACCGCAACCGCCGCGCCAGCCTGAGCCTGCTGCGCCAGATCGACCGCCCTGTGCTGCTCACGCTGCAGGCCTCCGAGGGCGACCGCCCCGTGGCCGTGCTGCTGCAACGCCTGGAAGGCGAGAGCGCCACGCTGCAGGGCGCCCAGGGCGAGGCGCTGCAGGTGCCGCTGGCCCAGCTCGCGCCGCTGTGGCGCGGGGAGATCGCCACGCTGTGGAAGATGCCGCCGGAGCTGCCCGAAGGCGGCGACACCGCTGCCGGGGGCGCATGGATCGACCAGCAGCTGGCCCGCGCCGGCGTGGCGCCCGCTGGCACGGCGCCCGCTCGCACGGCGCCCGCCGCGACACGGCGCGCGCGCATCCTGCAGTTCCAGCTGGCCCAGGGCCTCACGCCCGACGGCAAGGCCGGCCCCTTGACCCTGATGTTGCTCAACCGCGCCGCCGGCGTGCAGGAACCGCGCCTGCACGCGGGGGCTGAACCCGCTCCACACCATGTCCTACATCCTCGATGCGCTGCGGCGCGCCCAGGCCGAGCGCGGCCGGGGCAGCGTGCCGGGCCTGCACACCCAGGCCTCTCCCGTGGGCGCACTGCCCACTGCGGCGGCCGCAGCCCGCGGCCCCCGGGACGGTGCCCTGCTGTGGGTCGCGCTCGCGCTGGGCGCGGGCCTGGCCGCTGCCGTCTGGTGGCTGTGGCGCGCACCGCCCCCCGCCGCCGTGGTGGTGGCCGCACCCGTGGCGCCTGCCGTGCCGGCACCGCCTGCGCCGCAGGCCGCGCCGGTCCCGGCGGCGGTCCCCGCGCCTGCGCCGGCTCCTGCGGCGGCGCGGGAGGCGCGTCCCGCGCGGCGCGCCGCACCGGAGCGCGCGGCGGCGCCTCCGGCCGCTCCCAAGGAAGCGCCGAAGGAAGCGCCCAAGCCGGCGGACTCCGCTGCGGCGGCCACCCCGGTGTTCGCGCAGGGCGACCTGCCGCCCTCGGTGCGCGAGCAGCTGCCCACGCTGCAGTTGGCGGGCGTCACCTATTCCGCCAATCCGCTGCACCGCATGGTCATCGTCAACGGCCAGGTGCTGCACGAAGGCGATGCCGCCGCGCCGGGCCTGGTGCTGGAGCGCATCGAGCCAGGCCGCACGGTATGGGCGTTCCGGGGCTACCGCTACGCCCTGCCGTCGCAGTGAAGGAGGTTTCATGCCGAATTGGCCTCAAACTGGCTGCAGACAAGCGCGAGCAGCTATGAAATCGGGAGCTGCTGGCGCATGAGCCAGGACGCGCCCCTCTACCTGCGGCGCAGGCCGCCCACGGCGGCCGAGCTGCAGGGCATTCCATGGCTGGGCCTCCTGCACAGCGCCGAGCGCGAGCGCGCGGTGGCGGCGCTGGTGGTGGGCGATGCGCAGGCGGGCGACTACGTGTGCCGCGTGGGGCGCTCCGTCACCTACTGGTTCGGCCTCGTCGAAGGGCTGCTCAAGATGAGCGCCGACAACGCCGACGGCCTGACCATGACCTTCACCGGCGTGCCGCCGGGCGGCTGGTTCGGCGAGGGCACGGCCATGAAGCGCGAGCCTTACCGCTACAACATCCAGGCGCTGCGCAAGAGCGTGGTGGCGGGCCTGCCGATCGACACCTTCCACTGGCTGCTGGACCACTCCATCGGCTTCAACCGCTTCGTGATGAACCAGCTCAACGAGCGGCTGGGGCAGTTCATCTCCGCGCGCGAGATCGACCGCATGGGCAGCCCCGACGCGCGCGTGGCGCGCAGCCTGGCGGCGCTGTTCAACCCCGTGCTCTACCCCGGCGTGGGCGAGGTGCTGCGCATCACGCAGCAGGAGCTGGCCTACCTGGTGGGCCTGTCGCGCCAGCGCGTGAACGAGGCGCTGGCCTGCCTGCAGGAGCAGGGCGTGATCCGCGTGGAATACGGCGGCCTGCGGGTGCTCGACCTGAACGCGCTGCGCTCGGGCGACTTTCCGCGCGCGGTGGCGAGACAATAGCGGCCATGCCAGTTCCTCCACCGCGCCCGCGTCTGTCGCTGGCCCCGAAAAAAACCGCTCCGCCCAAGCCCGCCGCGCCTCAGCCGGCCGCGCCGAAGCCCGCCGCGCCGAAGCCCGCCGCGCCGAAGCCCGCCGCTGCTCCCTCCCTGCGCCCTGATGCCGCCCCGCCCGGCGGCGGCGACCGCTCGCGCCTGAACAAGCGCATGGCCGAGCTGGGCCTGTGCTCGCGCCGCGAGGCCGACGAGTGGATCGCCCGGGGCTGGGTGCGCGTCAACGGGCAGGTGGCGGCCATGGGCCTGCAGGTGCTGCCGCAGGACCGCATCGACGTGGACCGCGCCGCCCAGGGCCAGCAACAGCAGCAGGTGACTATCCTGATGCACAAGCCCATGGGCTACGTGAGCGGGCAGGCCGAGGACGGGCACACGCCCGCCGTGGCGCTCGTCAGCCAGCGCACGCACTGGAAGGGCGACGCCAGCCGCACGCGTTTCGCGCCCGCGCAGCTCAAGGGCCTGGCGCCGTGCGGGCGGCTGGACATCGACTCCGTGGGCCTGCTCGTGCTCACGCAGGACGGCCGCGTGGCGCGCCAGCTCATCGGCGAGGACTCCACGGTGGACAAGGAATACCTCGTGCGCGTGGAGTACCCGACAGCAGGCGGCGTCGTGGCCGCCGACGTGCAGGCCGCCTTTCCGCGCGAGGGGCTGGCGCGGCTGCGCCACGGCCTGAGCCTGGACGGGCAGGCGCTCAAGCCCGCGCAGGTGGAGTGGCAGAACCCCGAGCAGCTGCGCTTCGTGCTGCAGGAGGGCAAGAAGCGCCAGATCCGCCGCATGTGCGAACTGGTGGGGCTGAAGGTGGTGGGCCTCAAGCGCATCCGCATCGGCCGCGTCACGCTGGGCAGCCTGCCCGTGGGGCAGTGGCGCTATCTGGGCCCTGGCGAACGTTTCTGAGAGGCTACCCGCGCACCACCACGCACTGGCCGTCGAGTTCCAGCCCCGACTGCCGCGCCGCCGCCAGCAGGCGCGCGTGCAGGTCGGCGTTCTCGACCACGGCGCAGCGGCCGGTGCTGGCGCATTCGAATCGGATTTCCTTGCTGGCCGCCGAGTTGCTGCGCAGGAAGAACACCGCCGTGCCGCTGCGGTTGAGCGTCATCGAGAGCAGGTCTTGCTCGCACATCTCGCGCATGATGCGCGAGATGCTGCTGAACGAGATGCGGGTGCCGCGCTGGATCACGATCTGAAAGGCGTCGTGGGCGGTGACGCCCTGGCTGCCCATGGTGGCGATGGCCTGGTACACGCTGATGCGGGCCATGGTGGGGCGCAGGTTCGCAGCGTTCAGGCGCTCCAGCACGCGGGACTGCTCCATGAGCGGGTCTTGGGGCTGCAGGGGCGAGGGTGGGGTGGGCGCGGCGGACGGATGACGCTGACTCATGCCCGGATTATGAGTGGGTGAATAGTATTGTCAAATGCTACTCATCGGGTCGCGCGAATGCGCCCGCGCCGCCTGCGCGGGTCAGTCGGCCGGGGTCTTGTCCACGCGCGCGGTGCGCACGCCGCTGATCTGGCCGCGCACCACCTTCCAGAAGTTCTTGGTGCCATCCACCAGCCGCCAGGCGTTGGAGCGGTGGGCCAGCACGCCTACTTCGGGCAGCACGTCGCGCAGGCTCTTGAGGCCCAGCGTCTTGAGGTACTTGCGCACGGTGGTGGGGCTGTGGATGAGCAGCATCACGCGCCAGCCGTAGTGCCGGCCCAGGATCAGCATGCCGATGGCGCTTTCCAGCTCGTCGAGGTCGCCGTTGAACTCATCGACGGCGCGATCGATGATGGACAGAAGATCCTTGTCGTTCATGAAGGTCGGGGTGGTGCCGGTGTGTGAAGCAAAGGCGCGGTAAAGGCGCCAGTGTCGCACGGATGCCGCGGGCGCAGCAGTAGGTCTTTGAATGACAATCAGGCGCTTTGCAGCCCTGCCTCTTCTTCCTGCCGTGTTCGATGCGTTTTCCGTGGTGCTTCGCGAGTCGGCGGAGCTGCTCCTGATCCTGGGCGCGCTCGTCGCCAGCCTGCGCTCGGCGCAGGGCGCGCGCTGGCTGCCCTGGGTGGCCGCAGGCGCTGTGGCGGGCTGCGCGGCGGGAGCGGGATTCACGCTCTGGCTGGTTTCCGCGCACATCGACCCGCGCTGGGCTGCGGGCCTGACGTTCGTGCTGGCCCTGGGCGTGCTGGTGCTGGTGAGCACCTTGCTGGCGGCCCAGGGGGCGATCCGCGCGCACGTGCAGGCGCTGGTGGAGAAATGGCTCGAACGTCCCTCCGCACCGCTGTGGCTGCTGGCGTTCAGCTGCGTGGCCAGCCTGCGCGAGACGCTGGAGGCGGGCCTGTTCCTGCGCGGGCTGTGGCTGCGCACGGACGGCGCGGGCGTGCTGGAAGGTGCCGTGCTGGGCCTGGCGGGCGCGGCCTGCCTGGCCGTCGCGTGGCGCGGGCTGGGCACGCGTGTGGGCATGCTGGCGGCGTTCCGGCTGTCGGCGGCGCTGCTGTCGCTGCTGGCCATCCAGATGATGCTGGGCGCGCTGGCCGAATACCTGGCACTGGCCGCGCCCACGTCCGCCTGGGCGCGCCACCTGGAGGCGCTGGCCGCGCCCGTGCTGCCGCAGGGGCGGTGGTTCGGCGCGTTCTGCGCGGTGCTGATGGTGCCGCCCGTGGCGTACATCCTGCGGTGCTGGTGGCGGGAGTCGGGGCCGAGGGTGTAGCTTCTTTTTCGATAGCTTGTTGCGCTTGATTGAGGAGTGCTTCAGGGGTCAATGATGCTGAAACCCTTATCTGACAAGCGCGACCAGCTCACTTTTTGAAGGACCGTCCCACATCGCCTCGGGCGTGAGCTGCTCCAGCCGCGCACAGCCCAGTTGCGCCAGGGCCAGCTCCAGCTCGGAGCGCAGCGTCAGCAGCAGATGGGCCACGCCCTGTACGCCGGCCACGGCCAGGGCGTGCAGCTGCGGGCGGCCGATAAGCACGGCGCTCGCGCCCAGGGCCAGGGCCTTGGCCGCGTCGGTGCCCCAGCGGATGCCGCTGTCGAGCAGCAGCGGCGCGGCGGGCACGGCGGCGCGGATGGCGGGCAGCACCTCGATGGGCGCGGGCACGCCGTCCATCACGCGCCCGCCGTGGTTGGAGACGACGAGCGCATCCGCGCCGCGCGCCACGGCCTCGGCAGCCACGCGGGGGAGAGCACGCCTTTCACGATGAGCGGCAGGCGCGTCTGCGCGCGCAGCCATTCCAGGTCTTCGAGCGCGGGCGCCGCGTCGGCCAGCGGTGTGCCCAGCAGCACGGCGCCGCCGATGGCCTGCGGCGTGTGCTGCACGGCCGGGTAGCCGCGCAGGTTGGCGGCCTCCACGCCCGGCGGCAGCGCGAAGCCGGAGCGCTTGATGGATGCATCCACCGTCCACACGATGGCCTGGTAGCCCACGGCCTCGGCGCGGCGCAGCAGGGTCAGCGTGTGCTCGCGCGCGGGCTGGGAATAGAGCTGGAACCAGAGCGGCGCGCCGTGCCCCAGCTCGTGCGCGGCGGCCTGGGCGGCGGCGGCGATGTCTTCCAGCGTGTGGCTGGAGAGCGTGCTGGCGATGTAGCCCGCGCGCAGCGCCATCGCAGCGCGCACGCTGGCAATTTCGCCCTCGGGGTGCGCGAGGCCCTGGTAGGCCACGGGCGCGAGCAGCAGCGGGTGCTCGAACGCCTGCCCCAGCAGCGTGAGCCGCGTGTGCCCGCCGCGCAGGCTGGCCAGCGGGCGCGGCAGCAGGCGCAGCGCGTCGAGCGCGGCGCGGTTGTGGGCCAGCGTCAGGTTCTGGTCGGCGCCGCCTTGGATGTGGCGCCAGGCCATGGCCTCGATGTGGTGCGCGGCGTGGCGTTCGTAGTCCAGCGCACAGCCGATGTCGGCGGGAATGCGCGTGTGCGCCGGGCGCACGGGCGCTCCATGAATATTGAGACTGGGTGAATCGGTTGTCATCTCAGTTATCCATAGCGCTGCGTGCTGCCTGCATCGCATGAAACTGGCGCGCCCCATGCGCGGGCCGCCGCGCAAGGGCCGTCCCGCCGCGCTGGTGGCGTCCCCCTCCCGTAGCGCGCAGCGCGAAGAGAGGGGAAGGCGCGAAGCGACTCAGGGGGTGTTTCATTTTTCATGCCTGCGACCACATGCGCAGCAGGTTGTGGTATGTGCCCGAGAGCGCGGCCAGCGCCAAGTCGCCCGGGTGGCGCGCGGTGAGTTGCTGGATCTGCTGGTCCAGGTCGAACAGCAGCCGGCGCTGCTCGGCCGAGGCCACCAGGCTGTGTGTCCAGAAGAATGACGCGAAGCGCGTGCCGCGCGTGCCGCGCGTGACCGGGTTGACGCGGTGCAGGCTGGTGCCGGGGTAGACGATGGCGTCGCCCGCGGGCAGCTTCACGCTCTGCTGGCCATAGGTGTCCTCCACGATCAGCTCGCCGCCCTCGTATTCATCGGGGTCGCTGAAGAACACGGTGGTCGATACGTCCGTGCGCACCTTGATGGCCGTGCCGGGAATGGTGAAGAAGGCGTTGTCGATGTGGTTGCCGTAGGTGCCGCCGCCCTCGTAGCGGTTGAAGCGCGGCGGCAGCACCTTGAGCGGCAGCGCTGCGGCCATGAAGAGCGGGCTGGCGCCGAGCTTGTCGAGGATCAGGTCGCCCAGCTGCGCGGCCAGCGGGCTGTCGATGGGCAATTGCAGGTTGGCCTTGACGCCGGCGGCCAGGTGGCCGGCGGTGGCGCGGCCGTCCTGCCATTCGGCCTGCTCCATCGCCTGGCGGCAGGCGCGCACTTCGTCGCGGGTGAGCAGGGCGGGGATGCGCAGCAGCATGGGTTTCCTGGCACGAAAAATGGGGAAGGTATCAGAACGAAGCCCCGCCGCAGGGCCTGCGGCGGGGCTTGGTCACCCTTGGAGTTTGATCGCGGTCAGATCAATACGTGAACTTGAGCGACGCGACCGCCGAGCGGCCCGCACCCATGCCCGCGTAGTGGGCCGCGTAGGCGGTGTTGTAGTAGACCTTGTCGGTCAGGTTGTACAGGTTGACCTGCAGCGACAGGTTCCTGTTGAAGGCGTAGCTGGCCATGGCGTCGTAGCGCACATAGCCGGGCGTGCCCTTGCGGATGAGCGAGCGGTTGCTGCTGAACGAATAGCCGCCCACCACCTCGCTCTGGCCGAAGGCGCCCACGCCGAGGGTGAGCTGGGGCGTGACCTTGTAGCTCGTCCACAGGCTGAAGCTGTGCTTGGGCGTGTTGGGGAAGGCCTGGCCGTTGGCCGCGCTGGGCGTGCAGGCGCCGCCGCCGCGGGGGCAGGAGGTGCCGGCGTTCTTCTGTTCGCTGTCCATGTAGGTGTAGCCGCCGAACACGTCCCACAGCTTGGTTACGCGGCCGGCGAAGCCCAGCTCCAGGCCGTTGACGACCTTCTCGCCGGCCATCAGCACCTGGCCGAGGGCGTCGGTGATGCGGGCGTTGGTGGTCTCGTTGCGGAAGAGGGCGGCCGTCAGCGACAGCTGCCGGTCCATCACGTCCCACTTCGTGCCCAGCTCGAAGGAGCGGGTCTTCTCGGGCTTGAGCGCATCGGCGTTGATGACGCTGATGGCCTGGTCCTCGCTACCCTGGCCCACGGCGCCGCCGCCGGGCTTGGACGAGGTGCCCATGCTGGCGTACAGGCTCGCGTTGGGCTGCAGCTTGTAGACCACGCCGAGCTGGTAGTTGAGCAGGTTGTCGTCGTACTCGTAGGCGCTGGTCGCGTTCCACTGCTTGGTGCGGTAGTGGTCGTAGCGCAGGCCGGCGTTGACGAGCCACTGCGGCGTCAGCGTGATCGTGTCGAAGGCGTACAGCGCGGCGGTGTTCGCCTTGTATTGCGTGACGGCGTTGTTGCGCACCATGTGGCCCGTCCACGGGTCGTTGCCGTTGGGGCTGTACAGGCTCGTGCACATGTAGGGCGACAGGCCCGTCACGCACTGGTTGGTGTTGGCGATGTCCTTGCCGTCGGCGCCGACCATCTTGTAGCTGTCGAGGTCGGACTCCTCGCGCGAGAGTTCCAGGCCCACGGCGAACTGGTGCTTCACGTCGCCGCTGAAGGCCTGGCCGGTGAACTCGGTCAGGTTCTGCAGCGTCTTGTTCTCGGCGTAGCGCGAATTCATGCGGCGCCACACCTTGCCGCCCGCCACGTTGCTCTGGCTGTCGTCGGGCTGCGTCCAGACATAGTCCTGCGTGCCCTTGCTCCAGCGCGTGGCGTTGCGGATCTTGTTGGTGTCGCTGAACTTGTGCTCGATGGCGGCGGTGAACATGTCGCTCTTTTCCTTGCGGAAGTCGCGCGCCTTCAGGCCGTACCAGTTGTCGCGGTTGCCGCCGTAGGTGGGCTTGACGAAGGTGGGCGAGGTCAGCCCGCTCACGTTGCCCATCGCGTACGGCACGCCGGTGTCGGGCATGTCGTCGCTGGTCATGTGCTCGTAGGCCAGCGTGATCTCGGTGGCCGTCCCCATGCCGAAGGTCACCGTGGGCGCGATGCCCCAGCGCTGGTTGTCCGGGCCGTTGCGGCCGGGCACGTCGGCGTCGTGCGCCATCGCGTTCAGGCGAAAGCCCACGGTGTCGCCCAGCTTGCGGTTCAGGTCGACCGTGGCGCGCTTGTAGCTGTCGGTGCCCAGGCCCACGTCGCCGCTGATGAAGTTCTCGTTCTTCGCGCGCTTGGTCTGCATGTTGATGCTGCCGCCCGCGCCGCCGCGGCCCGCGTAGGCCGAGTCGGAGCCCTTGACGACCTCGATGGCCTCGATGTTGAACACCTCGCGAGAACGCGCGCCGATGTCGCGCATGCCGTCCACGAACAGGCTGCTCTGCGAGTCGCTGCCGCGCAGGAAGGGCCGGTCGCCCACGGGGTTGCCGCCCTCGCCCGCGCCGAAGGTGATGCCGGGCGTGGTGCGCAGCGCCTCGGTCAGGCTGGTGGAGCCGGTCTGGCGGATCACCTCCTCGTTGATGACCTGCACCGTCTTGGGCGTATCGAGCAGCGGCGCGGTGAATTTGGAGGAGGGCGCCTGGTCCACCTTGACGGGCAGGTCGGCCGTGTCGGTCACCGTCACCGTGCCCAGCGTGGCGTTTTGCTGCGCGAAGGCAGTAGTGGCGGCAAAGCACAACCCGGCGGCCCAAGCCACGCGGGTCAGCTTCGCCGGAGGGAGGCTGTGTTGGATCTCTTGCATATTCGCTCCGTTGAAGACGGTGCGAATTGTTGTTGCAAATCAGAATCGATTGTGTTCTGGTGGTCGAAAAACTGCAGTAGTGTTTTGGTGGTACTACGAAATATCAAAAAAGAGAGCTGCCTGCGCCTGCCAGCCAAGGATTTCAGATCCATTTCGATCTGAACCCCCATAGCGACAAGCGCGAGCAGCTCCTCTTTTTGATGGATGGCGGTCAGGCGGTCAGGCGGCCAATGCTGGCAGTCCCTGCAGCGCCGCGCCGATGGCCAGCAGGTCGCGGTCGCGCCCGCGCCGGCCCACGACCATCAGCCCTGCGGGCAGGGCGCCGGCAGGCTGCGCGATCGGCAGCGACAGCGCGGGCAGGTCGTAGAAGTTGAACACCGAGGGGTTGCGCAGCGCCAGCAGGTTGGTCCGGATGAACGCGGCGTCGTCGCGCAGCGCCTCGATGGCGGGTGCGACGAAGGGCACGGTGGGCAGGACGAGGGCGTCCACGTCCTCCAACTGCGCGTCCAGCGCCGGAAGCAGCGCGGCGCGGGCCTGCAGCATGCCCACGTAGTGCGCGGCGGCAATGGCTTCGCCGCCGCGGATGCGGCCCAGCACCAGCGGGTCGATGGCCTCGGGCGCCTGCGCCAGCACCGCACGGTGGATGTGCGCGGCCTCGGCGGCGGTGATCGTGCCGCGCTCCTGCACCTGCGCGGGCGCGCCCAGCCACTCGTCCAGCGCCATGTCGCGCACACGGGCGCCGGCGGCCGAGATGGCGGACAGCGCGGAGTCGAAGGCCTGCTGCACGGTGTCTTCGGTCTGCGCGAACAGCAGGCCGCGTGGCACGCCCAGGCGCAGCCCGCCCACGCTGCGCGCGGGCAGCGGCGTCCATTCGCAGCCCGAGAGCACGGCATCGGCCTGCGCGCAGTCCTGCACGCTCGCGGCCAGCGGGCCCACGGTGTCCAGCGTGAACGACAGAGGGTAGGCGCCCGTGCGCGGCACGCGCGCCTGCGTGGGCTTGAAGCCCGTGACGCCGTTGAGCGCGGCGGGGATGCGGATGGAGCCGCCCGTGTCCGAGCCGATGGCGATCTCGGCCATGCCGCGCGCCACGCTCACGCCCGCGCCGCAGGACGACCCGCCGGGAATGCGCGCGCCGTCGCGTGCGTTGCCCGGCGTGCCGTAGTGCGGATTGATGCCGATGCCGGAGAACGCGAACTCGGTCATGTTGGTCTTGCCGATGACCACCGCGCCCGCGGCGCGCAGGCGCCGCACGGCCAGGGCATCCTGCTCCGCCGGCGGGGCGCTGCGCAGCAGGGCGGAACCCGCCGTGGTGGGCTCGCCGGCCACGTCGAACAGGTCCTTGACGGAGACGATGCGCCCGTCCAGCGGGCCCAGGGCGATGCCCCGGGCGGCGCGGGCGTCGGCCGCCTCGGCGGCCTGCAGCGCGGCGTCGACATAGACGCGGGTGAAGATGCGGCGGCCTTCGTCGCCGGCCGCTTCGATGGCGGCCAGGGCCTGCCGGGTGCGTTGGGTGCTGGAAGAGGTCATGGGCGGAACTGTAAGGCGGTGCCGGTAAGATAGCTGCAGCGCAAGTATTCCCGGCGCCTGCACGCTGGATATGGCTCTTGTGTTATTTGAATGAGATAATAAAATATCTTATTAAAATAATTGATGTCTGCCATGAGCGCTGTACCCCGGAAATCCCCCGTACCGTGTCCAGAAAAGCGGCGCCAGCCGCAGAGGGCGGCGCCGTCCTGGCCGATGCCAGGGAGTCGACGCTCTACGTGAATTCGGTGGAGAAGGCGCTGCAGGTCATGGCGGCGTTCGGGCCGCAGCGCAAGCAGCTCACGCTCACGCAGATCGCCGCGCATTCGGGCATGGACATGAGCACCGTCCAGCGCTTCACCTATACGCTGGTGGCCCTGAACCTGCTGCGCAAGGATGCGAACACCAAGCTGTACGAGCTGTCGCCGCGCATGCTGGACTTCGGGCACCAGTACATCTCCGCCAACGACCTGGTGAGCCAGGCCATGCCGTTCCTGCAGCACCTGGCGATGGAGACGGAGGCGGCGGTGAACCTCAGCATCCTCGACGGCACGCAGATCGTCTACCTGCAGCGCATCGTGAGCCGCTACGTGCTCTCGCCCGAGCTCATCGTGGGCACGCGCCTGCCGGCGTACTGCACCTCGTCGGGGCTGGCGATGCTGGCGGCGCTGCCGCCCGAGGAGGCCGAGGACATCCTGGACCGCTCGGAGCTGGTCAAGTACACGCGCCACACGGTCACCGAGCGCGGCCAGATCCTGGCGCGCCTGGACACCATCCGCGAGCTGGGCTATGCCCACGTCGAGGACGAGATGTACCTGGGCGACATCGCCATCGGCGTGGCGATCACGAACTCGGACAAGCGCGCCGTCGGGGCCATCAACATCGGCGTGGCCCGGCCGCAATGGAAGGGCGAGGCGGACAAGGAGCGGATCTCCTCGCTGCTGATCGCCGCGGGGCGGGCCATCTCCAGCCGCCAGTAGCCGGCGGCGCCGCGCGGCGCCCGCTCTCTTTCCAGCCAGGGTGGCGCAACGCCACCCTGGCTTTTTTGTTGCCCGCGCGACGCTGTTCGAGCCAAATCGGCCTCCAGCGCTTATCCAGAAAGCGCGAGCAGCTAGCAATCCAATAGCAAATGCCTTCCATGGCCCCGTTGCCCTTCGTGGCGCGCGGGGACCTCCAGCTTGCACTCCATCGGGTTTACACCTATATTTCATTGCAAAGAATATTTTTATATTTCATCGCAATAGTTTTTTATCAAAGGAGTGCGCAAGATGTCCCAGCAGTTCAAGTTCATCGAAGTGGAACAGCACGACGTGGTCGGGCTGATCCGCCTCAACCGGCCGGAAAAGCTCAACGCCTGGACAGGGGCGATGCGCGAGGAAATCATGCAGGCGCTCAAGGCCTTCGACGCGGCCGAGGGCACGCGCGCCATCGTCATGACGGGCGCGGGCAACCGCGCCTTCTGCGCGGGGCAGGATCTGTCGGAGGCGCACGGCTTCGACGTCGAGGGCTCCAAGGTGTGGATTCGCACCTGGGAGACCTTCTATGACGTGATCCGCAGCCTGGGCAAGCCGCTGGTCTTCGCGCTCAACGGCACGGCCGCGGGCTCGGCTTTCCAGACCGTGCTGCTGGGCGACGTGCGCGTGGGCCACCCGGGTGTGCGCATGGGCCAGCCCGAGATCAATTCGGGCATCGCCAGCGTGACGGGGCCGTGGATCATGAACCTGATCCTGGGCATGTCGCGCACCATCGAGCTGACGCTGACGGGCCGCCTGATGGAGGCGCAGGAATGCCAGCACATCGGCGTGCTGCACCACGTGGTGCCCGAGGACCAGGTGCTGCCGCGCTCGCTGGAGATCGCTCGCGAGCTGGGCGCCAAGCCGCCTGTCGCCATGCGCCTGGACAAGCAGCGCTTCCGCGAGATGACGGAGGCCAGCTTCCGCGAAACCATCGACGCCGCCATCCGCTTGCACGCCGAGTCCTACGCCACCGGCGAGCCGCAACGCATGATGGAAGAGTTCTTCGAGGCGCGCAAAAAGCACTGACACCGTCCCGCACGTCCCTTTTTTCCTGGCATCGATTGGAGCGAATCATGAGCAAACCCCTGAACCCCATGCGCCGCCGTGAACTGCTGCAGGCCGCCGGCGGCCTGGCGCTGGCCGGCGCGGCCCCGCTGGCCCTGGCGCAGGACAAGAAGATCGTGGTGTCCGACCCGGGCGGCCCCTACACCGCCGCGTACCGCCGCGCGTTCTACGACCCGTTCGAGAAGGCCACGGGCATCAAGGTGATCAACGTGGCGCGCGAGGCGCAGCCGGTCGCCCAGATCAGCGCCATCGTCAAGTCCAAGAACTACATCTGGGACGTGACCACGCTCACGCTCTCGGCCGACATTCCGTACCTGGAGTCGCAGAACCTGTTGGAGCCCATCGGGCTCAAGGCCGCCGATTTCCCGGACGTGATGCCCGAAGCCATCACCGCCAACTGGCTCGGCGTGGACATCTACTCCACCGTGCTGGCCTACCGCACCGACAAGTTCAAGGACGCGGGCCCGAAGAACTGGGCGGACTTCTGGAACGTGGAGAAATTCCCCGGCCGCCGCAGCCTGCGCCGCAGCCCCATCGACACGCTGGAGCAGGCGCTCATGGCCGACGGCGTGCCCGTGGACAAGCTCTACCCGCTGGACATCGAGCGCGCGTTCAAGAGCCTGGAGAAGATCAAGAAGCACATCAGCATCTGGTGGACTTCGGGCGCGCAGGCCATGCAGGCGATCCAGAACGGCGACGTGGACATGATCTCCACCTGGAACGGCCGCGCGCAGACCGCGATCGAGAACGGCGCGCCGGTCAAGATCGTCTGGGACCAGGGGCTGTATTCCATCGAAGGCTGGGGCATTCCACGCGGCACGCCGCGCGCCGAGCTGGCCAAGCAGTTCGTGCGCTTTTGCGCCGACGCCAAGCGCCAGGCCGCCATCACCGCCGACCTGGCCTACGGCCCGACCAACCGCCGCTCGTTCGACTCCATCGATCCCAAGCGCGCCGAGATCCTGCCCAGCGCCCCGGCCAACATCCGCAACATGGCGCTGCCCAGCCCCGAGTGGTGGGCCAAGAACCGCCAGGCGGTGACCGAGCGCTTCAACAACTTCATCATCTCCTGACGCACGCGAGGCACCATGTTCAAGCTGGAGACCGCCGGCCTGGCCAAGCGCTACGGCGAAACCGATGCCCTGCTGCCCACCGACCTGCAGGTGCGCCCGGGTGAGTTCCTGACCCTGCTGGGCCCCTCGGGCTCGGGCAAGACCACGCTCTTGATGATGATCGCGGGCCTGGTCGCGCCCACCGGCGGCCAGCTCTTGATCGACGGCAAGGATGCCACCTACGCGCCCCCGGGCCAGCGCGGCATCGGCATGGTGTTCCAGAGCTACGCGTTGTTCCCGCACATGACGGTGCGCGACAACGTGGCCTATGGCCTGCGCATGCGCAGAACCGGCTCGCAGGACATGGCCCGCCTCGTGGACAACGCGCTCGACATGGTGAAGATGCGCGAATACGCCCACCGCTACCCCAAGGAGCTGTCGGGCGGCCAGCAGCAGCGCGTGGCGCTGGCGCGCTGCTTCGCCTACAGCCCCTCGGTCATCCTGCTGGACGAGCCGCTGGGCGCGCTGGACAAGAAGCTGCGCGAGCACATGCAACTCGAGATCCGCCGGCTGCACCAGGAGCTGGGCGCCACTTTCATCTACGTAACCCACGACCAGGAAGAGGCGCTCACCATGAGCGACCGCATCTGCCTGATGAACCACGCGCGCATCGAGCAGATCGGCACGCCCGTGGAGCTGTACGACGAGCCGGCCACGCGCTTCGCCGCGGGTTTCATCGGGCAGTCCAACCTGCTGGCGGGCGCGCTGGAGCAGGCCGGCAGGTTCCGCGCGGGCCAGCACCTGATCCCGGTGCCGGCGGAGCAGGGCGCGGCCGCGCCCGAAGGGGCCGTCTCGCTGCTGGTGCGCCCCGAGGCCGTGGAGCTGACCGCGCCCGAGCAGGGGCTGCTGCAGGGCGAGATCTCGGAGGTGGTGTTCCTGGGCAACGAGGTGCGCGTGCTCGTCGCGTTGCCCGAGGGCGCGGGCCACACCGAGACCTTCATCGCCCGCTGCGGCCGCGAGCGCCAGCCCCGCGTGGGCGACCGCGTCGGCCTGCGCTGGGAGCTGGCACGCTCGCGCGTGCTGCACCGCTGAACCGGCCAGGAGACATTCCCATGCAGCTCGCCAGTTCCGCTCCGGCCCGGCCCGCCTCCGCCGCAAGGCGCCTCGCCGTTCTCTGGGCGCCCGCCTTGCCCGCCATCGCCTTCCTGGCGGTGTTCTTCGTGGTGCCGGTCCTGCAGATCCTGCAGGGCGGGTTCTTCACCGAGACGGGCACCTGGGACGCTTCGCAATTCCAGCGGCTGATCACGGCCCCCGTGTACGTCAAGGTGCTGTGGACGACCTTCGGCATCTCGCTGGCCACCGCCGTGCTGTCGGTGGCGCTGGGCTACCCGCTGGCGTACTGGCTCGGCATGATGACCGAGCGCTCGCGCGGGCGCTGGGTGCTGTGGATCATGCTGCCGTTCTGGACCAGCTACCTCGTCAAGACCTATGCCTGGATGCTGCTGCTGTCGCGCACCGGCCTGCTCACCACGGTGGCATCTGCGCTGGGCCTGACGGGCGAGAGCGGCGCGCTCGCGCCCTCGCTGCTCGGCGTGCTGGTGGGCATGGTGCATGCCATGCTGCCGCTGGCCGTGCTCACCATCATGCCCACCATGCAGGGCATCAACCGGCAGCTCTCCAGCGCCGCCGAAATCCTCGGCGCGGGCCGCGCGACCAACTTCCTCACCGTGTTCTTCCCGCTGTCGCTGCCGGGCGTGGCGGCGGCCGGGCTGCTGGTGTTCATCACCTGCCTGGGCTTCTTCATCGTGCCCGCGCTGCTGGGAACGCCGCGCGAATCCATGATCGCGCAGCTCGTCATCTCGTCGGTGCTGGAGCTGGTGGACATGCGCTTCGCCGGCGCGCTGTCGATCGTGATCCTGCTGTGCTCCATCGTGGTGTTCTACGTGTACGACCGGCTGGTGGGCCTGACCTCGCTGGCGGGCGAGGCCAGCCAGCGCAACACCGGCGGCCCCGGCTGGGCCATGCGGCTGCTCTACGTGCTGGGCGGCGTGCTCGACAAGGTGTTCGCCGCGGGCAGCCTGCGCGCGCGCCGCGCCGGCGTGCTGGCCGGCTACTGCATGGCGGCCGTGGGCTTCCTGGTGCTGCCCATCCTGATCGTCATCCCCATCGCCTTCACCCGCACGGCCGTGGTGGCGTTCCCGCCGCAGCTCTTCAGCCTGCGCTGGTTCGTCGAGTTCATCGAGTCGCCCGTGTGGCAGGCCGCGATGGTGCGCTCGCTTGCGGTGGGCGCGGCCACGGCGGTGCTGGCTGTGGTGCTGGGCTTCGGCGCCACCTACACGCTCACCAAGGTCTCGGGGCGCTGGGTCAAGCCGCTGTTCGCGCTGTTCGTCGCGCCGCTGATCGTGCCGCGCATCGTGGTGGCCATCGGCCTGCTGTATCTGTTCGCCAGTTTCGGCATGACGGGCAGCGACCTGGGCCTGGTCATCGGCCACACCATCCTCGCCATTCCCTACGTAGTGGTCACGCTGTCGGCGGGCTTCCGCCAGTTCGACTGGCGGCTGGACGATGCGGCGCGCATCCTGGGCGCGTCGATGTTCGGCCGCCTGCGCACGGTGCTGCTGCCGCTGCTGGCCGGCAGCATCACCTCGGCGCTGCTGTTCGCGTTCATCGTGTCGTTCGACGACCTGACCATCGCCATCTTCGTGAGCGGCGGCGTGAACACCACCCTGCCCAAGCAGATGTGGGACAGCATCCAGCTCGCGGTCACGCCCACGCTGGCGGCGGTCTCCACCTTCCTGGTGCTGCTCATCACCGTGATCATCTTCGCCTCTTCGTACCTCAAGACCAAAGGTAGCCGCTAATGTCCCGCTCTCCATACCTTCCCCAGCGCGTCGAGAACGACCAGCTCGACGTGGCGCCGCTGCTGTACGCCGGCCTGGCGGGGAACGACCCGCATGCGCCCATCGAATACGAGGGCCAGCCGCTTTCGCGCGCGCAGCTGCGTGCCGACGTGGCGGCCTTCCAGCAGTGGCTGCGCGCCCAGGGGCTGGTGCAGGGCGACCGCGTGGCGGTCATGCTGAACAACTCCGTCCAGCACATCGCGCTGATCTATGCCCTGGTGCTCTCGGGCCTGACCTGGGTGCCGATCAATACGCGGCTGCGCAGCGCGGGCCTGCGCTACCTCTTCGAGCACGCCAGGCCCCGGCTGGCGGTGGTGGACGGCGAATTCGAGCCGCTGGTGCGCGAGCAGCCGCTGCCCGGCGTCGCCATCGCCAACCTGGCGCAGGTCGATCTTTCGGCGGCCGGACCGCTGGAGCACGTGCCCAGCCAGGGCGGCGACATGCTGTGCCTGATCTACACCTCGGGCACCACGGGCGCGCCCAAGGGCGTGGTCTTCACGCACCGCATGATGCGCATCGCCACCGAGGCGGCGTTGCTCGTGGCGAACATTCGCGACGGCGACCGCGCATTCCTGTGGGAGCCGCTGTGCCATATCGGCGGCGCGCAGATGCTGCTGGTGCCCTTCCTCGCCAAGGCCACGTTGCTGGTGGTGGACCGCTTCTCGGCCAGCCAGTTCTGGCAGCAGTGGCAGGACAGCCGCGCCACGCATCTGCACTACCTGGGCGGTGTGCTCGACATCCTCATGCAGATGCCCGCCAGCAGCATTCCGCCCGGCGCGCGCATCCCCACGGCCTGGGGCGCGGGCGTGGCCGCGAGCAATTGGCAGCCCATCCGCGAGCGCCTGGGCTGCGAGCTGCGCGAGTGCTACGGCATGACCGAATGCTCCAGCTTCGCCACGCTCAACGGCAGCGGCAAGCCCGGCTCCATCGGCAAGCCGCTGCCCTGGATCCGCCTGCAGCTGCTGGACGAGAACGACCAGCCCGTGCCCGTGGGCGCCGCGGGTCAGATCGTGCTGGAGAGCGACCTCGAAGGCGCCTTCCTGCCCGGCTACCTGGACAATCCCGAGGCCACGGCCAAGGCGCTGCGCAATGGCCGCCTGTACACGGGCGACATGGCGCGCCAGGACGCCGACGGTGACCTGTACTTCATCGGCCGCTCCTCGGACAGCATGCGCGTGCGCGGCGAGAACGTCTCGGCCTGGGAGGTGGAGCGCGTGTTCGCCGAACACCCGTGCATCGAGGCCTCGGCCGCCATGGGCGTCAAAGGCGCGGTGGGCGAGCAGGAGATCTTCCTGTACGTCAAGTTCAACGCGGGCCAGGCGGTGGACTGGAGCGAGCTCGTGCAGTGGGCCAGGCCCCGGCTGGCCGCGTTCCAGCTGCCGCGCTACTACGCGGCCATCGAGCGCTTCGACCTCACGCCCAGCCAACGCATCCAGAAGCACAAGCTGAGCCCGGATGTCGGGCAGGCGTGGGCCAGGGCCTGACCGCCGTCCCCTGCGGGCGCCCCGTGCAGGCAATAATCGCAGGCTCTTGAATCGCGCCGCTGCGCCCCCAAGTGCAGCGGCGAACCGGCCGCAGGCGGCCGGCCATCCGTTTCAACCCTCCGTTTTTGCCCGCACACGCATGAGCAACAAGCAACACCATTCCTTCCAGGCCGAGGTCGCGCAGCTGCTGCACCTCGTCACGCACTCGCTGTATTCCAACAAGGAGATCTTCCTGCGCGAGCTGGTCTCCAACGCCTCCGACGCCTGTGACAAGCTGCGCTTCGAGGCGCTGAACGACAGCGCTCTCTACGAAGACCAGCCCAACCTCGAAGTGCGCATCGCCTTCGACAAGGCCGCGCGCACCCTGACCATCACCGACAACGGCATCGGCATGAGCCAGCAGGAGGCCATCGACCACCTGGGCACCATCGCCAAGAGCGGCACCAAGGACTTCATGAGCCGCCTGACGGGCGACCAGAAGGCCACGGCCAGCGAGCAGGGCCAGCTCATCGGCCAGTTCGGCGTGGGCTTCTACTCGGGCTTCATCGTGGCCGACAAGATCACCGTGGAGAGCCGCCGCGCGGGCCTGCCGGCCAGCGAGGGCGTGCGCTGGACGAGCGGCGGCGCGGGCGACTTCGACGTGGAGCAGATCGAGCGCGCGGCGCGCGGCACCAGCGTGATCCTGCACCTGCGCGAGGACGCCGAGGAATACCTCAACGCCTGGAAGCTCAAGCAGATCATCGGCAAGTATTCCGACCACATCAGCCTGCCCATCCTCATGGAAAAAGAGGAATGGAAGGAGGGCGAGAAGGAAGGCGACCCCGGCGAGATGGTCAAGACCGGCGAGTGGGAAACCGTCAACAAGGCCAGCGCCCTGTGGACGCGCCCCAAGAAGGACATCACGCCCGAGCAGTACCAGGACTTCTACAAGTCGATCAGCCACGACTTCGAGAACCCTTTGAGCTGGAGCCACAACCGCGTCGAGGGCAACACCGAGTACACGCAGCTCCTGTATATCCCCGCCAAGGCGCCGTTCGACCTGTGGAACCGCGACAAGAAGGCGGGTGTGAAGCTCTACGTGAAGCGCGTGTTCATCATGGACGACGCCGAGGCGCTGATGCCCAGCTACCTGCGCTTCGTCAAGGGCGTGATCGACTCCAACGACCTACCGCTCAACGTGAGCCGCGAGCTGCTGCAGGAAAGCCGCGACGTGCGGCTGATCCGCGATGGCTCGGTCAAACGCGTGCTCGGCATGCTGGAAGACTTGGCCAAGCACGACAAGCATGAATCGGCCACCGATGCCGACGGCGTGACCGACGTGGTGAGCGAGGAAGACAAGGCCAAGGAAGGCAAGTACACGCAGTTCTACAACGAGTTCGGCGCCGTGCTGAAAGAGGGCCTGGGCGAGGACTTCGCCAACCGCGAGCGCATCGCCAAGCTGCTGCGCTTCGCCTCCACGCAGAGCGATACGCCGAGTGTCGGCCTGGCCGACTACAAGGCCCGCATGAAGGAAGGCCAGGACGCCATCTACTACATCACCGCCGACACGCTGGCGGCGGCCAAGAACAGCCCGCAGCTCGAAGTCTTCAAGAAGAAGGGCATCGAGGTGCTGCTCATGGCCGACCGCGTGGACGAGTGGGCGCTGGGCTATCTGCAGGACTTCGACGGCACGCCGCTGCAGTCCGTCGCCAAGGGGGCGGTGGACTTGGGCAAGCTGCAGGACGAAGCCGAGAAGAAGGCGGCCGAAGAAGCCGCAGAAACCTTCAAGCCCGTGCTCGCCAAGCTGAAAGAAGCCCTCAAAGACAAGGCCGAGGACGTGCGCGTTACCACGCGCCTGGTCGACTCGCCCGCCTGCCTGGTGGTGCAGGACGGCGGCATGAGCACGCAGCTCGCCCGCCTCCTGAAGCAGGCAGGCCAGAGCGCGCCGGATTCCAAGCCCGTGCTCGAAGTGAACCCCGAGCATCCGCTGGTCAAGCAGCTCGATGGCAGCGTACATTTCCACGATCTGGCGCACATCCTGTTCGACCAGGCGCTGCTGGCCGAAGGCGGCCTGCCCGACGACCCGGCGGCCTACGTGAAGCGCGTGAACGCGCTGCTGGTGTAACTAGAGAAGGCGCAGCAGGCGTGTTTGTAGATAATTCTGGCCATGCTGCGCTTCTTCCTGCTTTTCCTCACCCTCCAGTTCACCCTGTTCGGCCTCAATATGCTGAACTGGGTGCAGCAGCACTTCGTGGTGCCGTGGACGACTCTGCTCGCAAAGGTGTGTGCCACCCTGGTGATGTGGTTCGACAGCACCGCCGCCGCGCAGGGCAAGGTGCTTTGGAACACGGTGACGGGCTTCGGTGTCTCCATCGAGGCGGGCTGCAACGGCATCGAGGCATGTATCGTGCTTTTTGCCGCTGTGATGGCATTCCCCGCGGGATGGCGCCATAAGCTGGTGGGGCTGGTCGCTGGATTCGCCGCCGTGCAGGCGCTCAACGTGGTGCGTGTGATCAGCCTGTTTTATATCGGGCAGTGGAGCAAGCCGCTCTTCGACTTCGCGCACGAATACCTCTGGCAGGGCTTGATCATGCTGGATGTGCTCATCGTCTGGCTGCTCTGGGTGCGCGCGGTTGCCAAAGGTTCGCCGCAAGACAATGGCACCCCGCCTGACGAGCCACCGCCGCCCTCGCTGCAAGGGGCGGTTGCATGAGCACGGGGCCGGTTCAGGCGCAGCCCGCTTCCAAGGAAGCATCGAGCCACGGCCGGGCCGTGCTGACGCGCTTCATGGTGTTTTCCGTGGCCACCACCATCGCGCTGATGGCGCTATGGACACAGGTGTCTCCATGGCTGAGCTACCCCGTGGCGGTTCTCTCTGACATCGTTCTCAACCAGACGGCGCCCATGTGGGTGCGGTCGGTGGACGTGCAGCCGGGCCAGATGCTGGTGAAGACGGCCGTAGAAGTGGTTATTCCCAATAGCGGCGGTCGCAAGGCCGCAGCCATCCTTCCGGCGGACCCCGGTCGCCTAGCCTACGGCTTTCCCATTCTCCTGGCGCTGCTGCTGTCGTCGTGGGCCATCATGCGCAGGCCGGGCCTTGTCCAGCGGGCACTGGCTGGATACGCATTGCTGTTGCCGACCCAAACATTCAGCTTGGTGATGTTCGTCCTCATGAATCTGGCTGCGGGCGCTCAGTACGACACCCGCGCGCTACGGGTGGACCCCTGGCAGATCGAAGCCATCGTTTTCGGCTCCCAGGTCGCCACGCTGGTTCTGCCCGCTCTCATGCCCGTGCTGATCTGGCTGTGGCTCGACCGCAAGTTCTTCAACGACGTGATTGTGCATGGTTGGAAGCAGTCGCTCGAAGCCAAGAAGCAGTCTGGCGCCAGCGAAGGTGCGAATGGCTGACAGGCAAATGTGCCACGTCGCGTGGCGCATCGCCTTTGCCGCCGGTCTGGCTTTGGCGTGCATGGCAGCGCCGCATGCGCAGGTGCCCGCCACCGATGCCGGTACTGCGCTGCTGCATGCAGCCCGGGAGGGCGACGCGGGTGCCGTGCGCCGCTTCCTGGCGCAAGGCGCACCCGTGGATGCGCTCGATGCGCATGGCAGCACCCCGCTGCTGTTGGCCACGGCGGGCAACCATGTGGAAGTGGCGCGTTCGCTGGTACTGGCGGGTGCCGACGTGAACCGGCAGAACGACCAGCGCGACAGTCCCTACCTGCTCGCCGGCGCGCGGGGCCGCCTGGAAATCCTGCGCATGACGCTGTCCTACGGCGCCGACCTGAAGAGCACCAACCGCTACGGCGGCACCGCCCTCATCCCCGCCTGCGAGCGCGGCCATGTGGAAACGGTGCGCACGCTGATCGCGGCCGGCGTGGCCGTGGACCATGTCAACCGCCTGGGCTGGACTTGCCTGCTGGAAGCCATCGTGCTGAGCGACGGCGGCCCTCCGCACCAGGACATCGTGCGCCAGGTGCTGGCCGCAGGCGCCGACGTGAACCTTGCCGACCGGGATGGCGTCACCCCGCTGGCGCACGCGCGCCGGCGCGGACAGGTGGAGATGGTGCGCATCCTGTCTGCCGCTGGCGGACGCTGATCAGCCGCATTCACGCATGCAGGGGCTCCTCCTGCATCGCCTCGATCTGCTCGTGCAGCATGTCCACCTGACCGCGCCAGTAGTCGCTGCTGCCAAACCACGGGAAGTTGATCGGGAAGATCGGGTCCTGCCAGCGCCGCGCCAGCCACGCGCTGTAGTGGATCAGGCGCAGCGTGCGCAGCGGCTCGATCAGTGCCAGCTCGCGCCGGTCGAACGGGCGCAACTGCTCGTAGCCGTCCAGCAGCGCCGACAGCTGCGCCGTGCGCTGGCGGCGCTCGCCGGACAGCAGCATCCACAGATCCTGCACGGCCGGGCCGGTGCGCGCGTCGTCCAGGTCCACGAAGTGCGGGCCGCCGCCGTGGCCGTCCACGGGCGTCCACAGCACGTTGCCGGGGTGGCAGTCGCCGTGCAGGCGCAGGGGTACTGCATCTTTCAAGCCAAAATGGCCTCCAGCGCCTGTTTTTAAAGCGCTGGAAGCTATCAATTCAAGAGCGTCGTCGCAGGCCGCGCGCCAGGCCGACTGCTGGTCCATCGGGATCACCTGCTGGGCCAGCAGCCAGTCACGCGGCTCGCGGCCGAAGGCCTGCACGTCCAGCGCCGGGCGGTGCGCAAACAGCCGCGCCGCGCCCACGTTGTGGATGCGCGCCAGAAAGCGGCCCAGCCATTCCAGCGTGTCGAAGTCGTCCAACTCCGGCGTGCGCCCGCCGCGCCAGGGGCTGGCCGCGAACGCGAAGCCGCCGTGGCGGTGCAGCGTGCGCTGCTGCACCACCAGCGGCGCCACCACGGGCACCTCGGCGGCGGCCAGTTCCAGCGCGAAGGTGTGTTCTTCGAGGATCTGCGCGTCGCTCCAGCGCCCCGGGCGGTAGAACTTGGCCACCACGCGGCTGCCGTCCTCCAGCACCGCCTGGTAGACGCGGTTCTCGTACGAGCCCAGCGCCATCAGGCGGCCGTCGCCGTACAGGCCGATGCTGGCCAGGGCGTCCAGCACCAGGTCGGGGGTGAGGGTGGCGTAGGGGTGGGTGGAGGCAGGCGTGGTCATGCCCGGGATTGTCACCGCCGGGCGCGCGGCCCCGCCGTTAAGCGCCGCGCCGGGTGGTCCTCAGGCCCGCCACCGCCGCCAGCAGTAGCGGCAGCAGGGCCAGGCCCCACTGCGACAGGGTCGGGATGGGTGCGGGCGCCGCCGCCAGCCATTTGGCGTACAGCGTGCCTGCCGCATCGGCGGCGTAGGCGCCGCCCGCCGCGTAGTCGGTGCCCGAGCCGTCGGCGGCCGTGTTCCAGCCCGCGAAGGCATAGCCCGCGCGCGCCAGGTTGCCCGCGTTGGTGGCCAGGGTCAGCGGTGTGCCGTGGGTCTTGTCCTGCGCCAAGGGCGCGGTGCCCGAGGTGGCGCCGTTGCCGTCGTAGGTGACGGAGTAGGTGTTGATCGTCCATCGCGCGTAAAGCGCCAGCGCCGCGTTGTCGGTGTACGTGGCACCGGCGGCATAGTTGGTGCCTGAGCCATCGGCGGCGGTGTTCCAGCCCGCGAAGGCGTAGCCGGTGCGCGCCAGGCCGCCGGTGTTCGTGGCCAGGGTCAGCGGGGTGCCGTCGTTCTTGGTCTGCGCCGCTGGCGCCGTGCCCGTGGTGGCGCTATTGGCGTCGTAGGTGACGTGGTACGTGGTGTTCAGCCACCGCGCATACAGCGTCGTGCTGGCGGTGATGGCGAAGGTCGCGGCAGCGGCATAGGTGGTGCCGCTGCCGTCGGCGGCGGTGTTCCAGCCGCCGAAGCTGTAGCCGCTGCGCTGCAGGAAGTTCTGCCCCAGCACCGTGACGCTGTTGCCGTTGTCGTAGGCCCCGGAATCCACGGGCGCGGCGCCGTAGGTCTGGCCGTTGCCGTCGTAGGTGACGGACAGCGGCCTGACCACGGTCACGGTCACGGTGTTGCTGGTGGCCGAGGCGTGGGTGCCGTCGCCCGCCTTGGTGGCCGTGACGCGGCAGGTGCCCGCGCTGGTGCCCGTCAAGGTGTTGCCGGAGACGGTGCACGGGCCGCTGACCACGGTGTAGGAAACCGCGCCCGCGCCCGACCCGCCGCTCGTGCTGAGCACAGACGTACCGCTGGCCACGGGAATGTGCGATGCGCTGGCAGTCAATGTCAGCGCGGACTGGGCGGTGAACGATGCGGAGGTGACGCCGATGTTGAAGCCGCTGTAGACCTCGGGCACCGTCACCTCCCAGGAGATGGACGTGAAGGTGCCCGTGAACTGCAGGGTTCCCATGCCTTCACGGCCAGTCAGGGTGCGACCATGCACTGTCATGCAGCGGAACAATGGTGCGGCATCGGTGAGATGGCCTGTGCACCGCGTATCCTGGCTCAGCAGGGTGAAGTCCTGGTCGAATTTGTAAGCCGAGTTACCGGGAGTCCCGCCCAGGGAGAAGATGGTCATCACGATGTTGGTAACGGGCCGGTCGAAAGTCAGCGTATGCCGGGCCACTGCGGGCACATACCCGGCCATCGCAAGCATGTTGGCATTGGTGGGCAAGGCCGGAACGTTGGTGCTGGTGAAGGTGTTGGCAGGGGCAGAGCCGCTCCATCCACCCTCATTCCGCCAATAGCCCGGTGGGCAGTCACTGATGGTGTTGCCAAAGCAGCTGAAATTGATGACTTCACCTGTCAGGGTGGTGTTCACGACGGTTGCGTTGTCCGCCAGAAGCAGCGATCCGCTGACGCCGTCCCGGTAGGTGTAGCCCTGCGGCGCATAGCTGTTGGGGTACTGGGGGGCGCTCGGCGCCGTCCAGCTGACCCAATTGACAGTTTGTGCCAGCGCGGCGGCATGGGCCAGCCCCAGCAGAAGCGGCACAGCGCAGATCTGGAGCAGTGTGCGAAACAGTCGGTGCGGCGTGGACATACAAGCGGGTCGGAGTTGGGGGGGCCAACTGAATCTACGGGACGATTCCGCCGCGAATCTGAGCAAACCTGAGCGCGCGCAGTGCCGCAATTTTTGGTGAAAATGGCCTCTAGCGCTTGTCTGGAAAGCGCTGACAGCTATCAATTCTGATAATTCATCCTGCGGGCAGATCGAGCCGGAACACCACCGGCGCCGCGCCGCCCGCCGTCACCAGCGAGGCGTTGCCCCCCAGCTTTTCGGTGATGCGCTGCACCAAGTACAGGCCCAGCCCCGAGCCGGGCTGGCCCTGTGCCGACCGGCCGCGGAAATAGCGCTCGAAAAGGCGCAACTGTTCCTCGCTCGGGATGGCGGCGCCGGGGTTGGACACGTCAATGTGCAGGCGGCTGCCTTCGCGGCGGGTGGTGATGCGCACGATGGCGTGCGCAGGCGCGTGGCGGTCGGCGTTGGCCAGCAGGTTGCGCAGGGCGATGCGCAACAGGGCCGCGTCGGTGGCGAGGTGGCGCGTGCCATCACTGTGCGTGCCGTGCACGCGGCCGGGGGCGAAATCCGCTTGCAGCTCGCTGATCAGCGCGTGCAGGTCGCACGGGGCCTGGTGAGTGGCGATGTCCGGCTCTGCCATGCGGTCATCGGCCAGGCAGTCGTCCACCAGGTTGAGCAGGCGCTGCACCGCGGCACGGATGTTGTGGCTGCGCGCCAGGGTTTTCTCGGGCGGCGCCCCCAGGTTGCGCGCGAGCTGCTGCGCGCTGGTGTTGATGATGGCCAGTGGCGTGCGCAATTCGTGAGAGACCATGGCGACGAAGTCGCGTTGCTCCTGGCGCACGCGCCGCTCCAGGTCCAGCGCCTGCAGTAGCTCGCCTTCACGTTGCTGGCGCTGGGCGAGTTCGGCCTCGAGTTGGATTTGCGCGCGCTCGCGCGCGCGGCGCTGGCGGTCGTGGCTGCCCACGATCCACAGGCTCAGCAGCACCATATGCACCATGGTGCACAGCGCCGAGGCGTTTTCGGTGAAGGCGTTGAACGGCAGCAGGCCCATGTTGCGCGCGAAGGCCATGAGCGCGCCCGCATAGTAGGGGCTGAACACGATGAGAAAGAGGCCGGCATGCGGCTGGCCGCGGCGCAGCAGCCATAGCGCCAGCCCGCACGGCAGCAGCAGCAGCGTGGGCGTGGCCAGGGCCTGCAGCAGTTGCACCCCTGCGGCGTAGTGCCCGGACAGCACCAGTACCGTGCAGGCCAGCGCGGTGGCCCCTGCAGCGGCCTGCAGCGCGCGAACCAGCTGCGGCCAGGCGGCGCGCAGCCGCAGTTGGCGCGCGGCCATCTGCATGGCCACGGGGTAGGACAGCGCCAGGCTCATGCCCAGCAGCCGGTCGCTCCACGTGCCGGGCAGGCCGGTGAGCTGCTGCACCAGGCCCAGTGTCAGCAGTTCGACGGAAACGCACAGGCCGACATAGGCCAGGAACAGGCCGCTGGCCGGCGCGCGGGTGGCGCGCCAGAACAGCGCGTGCAGGCTGATGAGCAGCAGGTAGAACCCGAAGTACAGGCCGAAGACGAAGCCTTCGCGGCGCGTGTGGTTGTCGAAACCCAGGCGCTGCCATACGTCCAAGGCGGTGTTGACGGCGTTGCGCGCGGTCACGCGCACCAGCACGGTGTACGTGCCCGCCTGGGCCGGCTGGAAGGGGAAGGCGGCGCTGCGGAAGTCCACGGGCCACAGGCGGCGCGGCACGTCTTCGCCGCTGGCACCGAGGACGTGCCAGGCGTCATCCTCCGCGCGGGTGTACACGCGCACGTCGTCCAGCAGCGGGTTGCGCAGCAGCAGCATCCACTGTCCCGGCTGCGGGACGGCCAGGCGCAGGCGAAGCCAGATGGCGGAACGGGTGTAGCTGGCGCTGAGGTTGCCGGGCAGCGCCGCCCAGCCGCTGGCGCGGCCGGCCCGGTCCACGTCCAGCGTGCCGCCGGGGTCGTCGAGCCATTCGAGGTGCCCGGCAGTGCGGAGTACCTGCGCATCGGCAGCCAGCTCCAGCGGCGCCTGCGCCAGGGCCAGCAGCGGCGCGATCAGCAGCGCCAGGGCAACGAGATAATGGCGCACCATGATCGACGTGATTCTCCTTGAAGACGAACCCGTGCTGCGCGCCGAGCTGGGTGAATTCCTGGAGCAGACCGGCTACGCGCCCCAGTGCGTGGCCAGCCTGGCGGAGTGGGAGCGCCACTTCGACGTGCGCCGCCACCGGCTGGCGGTCATCGACATCGGCCTGCCCGATGGCAGCGGCCTGGCGCTGATCCAGCGGTTGCGCCAGGACGGACAGCAACTGGGCATCGTGGTGTTCAGCGCGCACAACACCAGCGCCGACCGCATCGACGGCTTGGCTACGGGTGCCGACCACTACCTGGGCAAGGGCTGTGACCTCGACGAGTTGGAGGCCGTGCTGGCCGCGCTGGGGCGCCGACTGGGCCTGCAGCAAAGCCAGCAGCGCTGGCGGCTGGAACTGGGCGCAGGCCGCCTGCTGCCGCCGGGCGCGCCGCCCGTGGCACTGTCGCGGCAGGACCTGCTGGTGCTGCACTGCCTGGTGCGCGCGGCGGGGGAGGAGGTGAGCCGCCGCCAGATCGTGCAGGCGCTGGGCGCCGATTACCTGGACTACGACCAGCGCCGCCTGGACACGCAGATGCGCCGCCTGCGCCGCAAGGTGCAAAGCGAAAGCGGCCAGCTGCTGCCGGTGAAGACGCTGCGTGGCAGCGGCTACTGCTTCTATGCGGCGGCCGACGTGGCCGAGTGAAGCTGCTCGAATGGCAACTGCTGCTTGACCAGGATCACGGTGCACGGCGCATCCCGCGCCACGCGGATGGGCACGGTGTCGATGAAGCGCTGCAGCTGCAGCCCGTGCGTGGCCGCGCCCAGGATCATCATGCCCACGCGGTTGCCCTCGGCATAACGCACCAGGGCCTGGGCCACGTCGCTGGCTTCGAGCACGTGGTAGCTCGCGGCGTGGCCCGTGAGATCGAGGCCCGAGGCCCACTGCTTGAGGCGCGCGAGGTGCTGTCGGTGCAGCGTGGTCTCGCTGCGCGCGCTGTCCGAGGTGCTGCTGGCGCCGGGCGAGATCACCGTGACGCAGGCCAGCCGCGCGCCGGGGCGGATGCCCAGCGAGCGCGCGACGGCTTCGCGCAGCGAGTAGAGCGTCGCGTCGGTCACGTCGTTGTGCGGCACGGCCACCATGAGGATGGGCACCTCCGCGATCTGGCGCTCGGGCAGCGGGCTGGGCTGGTAGTGCATGCCCGCGGCCTTGATCCAGCGCTTGAGGTGCGCGCGCACGCCCGGCCCGCGCAGGCGCCGGCCGCGCTCGGTGATGGGCACTTGGCCGGGATTCGTCAGGTCGAATGCGAGGTGCGCGGCCGTGGGGTAGCGCTGCGCGGCCTCGGGCTCCAGGCAGCGCAGGATGATTTCCTGCAGCCACTCGGGCAGGTCGGGGCGGTGCTGGCGCGGTGGGGCGGGCGTCATCCACAGGCGCTGGCGCAGGCCGCCCTGGGTGGCGGGCGCGCCGAAGGGCAGCTCGCCCGTGGCCATCTCGTAGAGCATCACGCCGATGGCGAAGATGTCGCTGCGCAGGTCGCCGCGCACGCCCACGACCTGCTCGGGCGCGATCCACGCGGGCGAGCCCACGGCCTTGCGCATCTCCTCGGCCAGCAGGTCGGGGTAGTGGGCGTGGCACGACAGGCCGAAGTCCAGCAGCACGGCGCTGCCGTCGGCGCGCAGCAGCACGTTGGCGGGTTTCAGGTCCAGGTGGCAGACGTTCTGCTGGTGGATGCTGTGCGCGGCGATGGCGACCGCGCCGCCCAGGCGCGCGATGGCGGCTGCGTCGGCCAGCGCGTCGCCGCGCTCGTGCGTGTCGATCCAGTGCTGCAGCGTGTGGCCCTCCACGTATTCCATGACGAGGTAGGGCAGGCGCACCAGGTCGCCCGCCGCCACGAAGCGCGGCACGTGCGGGCCCGAGAGCGTGGGCAGGATGGTCAGCTCGACCTCGAAACTCACGATGTTCTCGGCCCCGTCGCCCGCCGTCATGCGCGGGATCTTCATCGCCATGGCGAAGCCCGGGTCGCGCGCGGCGCTGGCGTAGCCCACGCGGTAGATGTGGGCCATGCCGCCCGCGTGGATGCACTCGTGCACCACGAAGCCGTCGATCTCGGTGCCGGGGTCGAGCAGTTTCATCAGCGGCCCTTTTCCAGGCGATCGGCGAAGAACGAAGGCAGCCCGCTCGCGCGCACGGCCGCGGCCGCGGCCAGGTGGTCGTAGGGCACGCGGTGGAAGGTGAGGGTGGCGGCGTCCTCGTCGAACAGCGCATACATGGCGCGCACGTCGCCGTCGCGCGGCTGGCCGCACGAGCCCACGATGGCCAGCCACTGGCGGTGCGGCGGCACGGGCACGGGTACGCCGGGCTGCGGCGAGAAGCGCATGAGCTTGGCCGTGGGCGTGAGGAAATAGAGCGCCTGCTCGTGCACGTGGCCGCTGAAGACGTAGCGGATGGCCGGGTCCACCTGCGTGGCGGCGGCCATGCTGCGCTCGGCGGCGTTGCCGTCGGTCACGTAGTGCCAGCGCTCGGGGCCGTCGGCGCTGGCGTGCACCAGCAGCGCGTCGGGCCCCATGCGGGCGGTGAGCGGCAGGCCGGCCAGGAAGGCGCGGTGGTGCTCCTGCAGATGCGGCCCGGTCCACTGCGCGCTCTGGTCGCCCAGGTTCTGGGCGGTGGCGGGCGGGGCCAGGGCGGCATCGTCGTGGTTGCCGCGCACGGCGAGCGCGCCAGCGCCGGTGAGCTGCATCGCCCGGTCCAGCACGGCGCCGGGGGCCGCGCCATAGCCCACCAGGTCGCCCAGCAGGACGAACTGCTGCGCGCCGTGCGCTCGGGCGTGCTCCAGGCAGGCGTCGAATGCGGGCAGATTGGCGTGGATGTCGGACAGCAGGGCGATCTTCATGGCGGGGCAGCGTGCGGTGGCAGCCCTCCATGATGGCCCCGGAAGCTGATCGCTGGCTTGCAGCGCGGAGCGGCGGGGCCTAGGGAAAACGCGAGGGCGTCGCGTGTGGCGGGTGCCGTCTCAGGCCAGCGCCAGGGTCACGTCGATGTTGCCGCGCGTGGCGTTGGAGTAGGGGCACACCTGGTGGGCGGCGTCCACGAGCTGCTGCGCCTGGCCCTGCTCCAGGCCCGGAAGGCTGATCGTCAGGCGCACGGCGATGCCGTAGGCGTTGGGAATGGTGCCCAGGTCCACTTCGGCGTCTACCGCCACGTCCTGCGGCACGGCGATGCCCAGCTTGCCGCCCACGGCCTTCATCGCGCCGATGAAGCAGGCCGAGTAGCCCGCGGCGAAGAGCTGTTCGGGGTTGGTGCCCGTGCCGCTGCCGCCGGGCGAGGAGAGCTTGACGTCGAGGCGCCCGTCGTCGGTGCGCGAGGCGCCGTCGCGGCCGCCGGTGGTGTGGGCGCGGGCGGTGTAAAGGACTTTGTCGAGGGAGGCCATGGTGTTTCCTTTCGGGAAGGTCAGCGCGCGGCCAGACGGTCGCGCAGGGTGGTGAGCTGGCGCGTGAGCGCCTGCAGCTCGGAGACGTCGCACTGGCTGCGCTCCATCACGCAGCGCGGGATGTCCTCGGCGCGTTCGCGCAGCGCCCGGCCCTGCGGCGTGAGCGTGATGCGCACGCGGCGCTCGTCCTGCACGTCGCGCAGCCGGGCCACGAGGCCGGCTGCCTCCAGCCGCTTGAGCAGCGGGGTGAGCGTGCCGGAGTCGAGGAACAGGCGCTCGCCGAGTTCGGAGACGGTGAGCCCGTCGCGCTCCCACAGCGCGAGCAGCGCCACGTACTGCGGGTAGGTGAGGCCGAGCGCGTCCAGCAGCGGCTTGTAGAGCTTGGTCATGGCCAGCGACGCGGAATACAGCGCGAAGCAGACCTGGTGGTCGAGCCGTAGCAGCTCGGACGCGGGTGGCAGGGAATGGGAGCGCGAAGGCATGGCTGGATTGTGGAGTGCAATTCAATTGTGTGCAATTGAAATGCGGGCGCCCATCCAATGGGCAAGGTCTTCGGGTTGCTATTGAAAAAGAGCTTCTTGCGCTTTCTGGATAAGCGCTGGAGGCCAATTTTGCTTAGAAAAACGCCCCTGGCGGCGCAAGGCCGAGTCAGGGGCGTGCCATGCGCGTCGGCTAGTACGCGGTCTGCACCGCGCCGCGCGCGCCGGGCCGGAAGGCGGCGGCCAAGCCGTCGGCCGCGTTGCGCAGCAGGATCATGTCCATGCCCACGGCGACGAACTGCGCGCCCAGTGCCAGGCATTCGCGCGCGCGGGCCTCGTCCACCATGAGGATGCCCGGCGCCTTGCCGGCTGCGCGGATGCGGTGGATCGCGTCGTCGATGGCCGCGCGCACCTCGGGGTGGTTGGCGTTGCCCGGGTGGCCCATGCTGGCCGACAGGTCGGCCGGGCCGATGAAGATGCCGTCCACGCCATCGACGGCGGCGATGGCCTCGAGCTGCGCCAGCGCCTCGGCCGTCTCCACCTGCACCAGCAGGCAGAGTTCCTTCTCGGCATCGCGCACGTAGTCCATGTCGCGCCCGTAGTGCGACGCGCGCATGGTGCCGCCCATGCCCCGGATGCCGCGCGGCGCATAGCGCATGGCGGCCACGGCGGCGCGGGCTTCATCCGCGTTCTGCACGAAGGGCAGCAGCAGCGTCTGCGCGCCGATGTCGAGGATGCGCTTGATCAGCACCGGGTCGTTCCATGCTGCGCGCACCACGGGGTGCGTGCGGTGCAGCGGCTCGGCGGCCACGGCCTGCAGCTGCTGTAGCACCAGGGGCACGTCGGCGGGCGTGTGCTCGGTGTCGAGCAGCAGCCAGTCGAAGCCCGATCCGGCCACCAGCTCCGCCGCGTAGGGCGAGGCCAGCGTGCACCACAGGCCGATCTGCGCCTGGCCGGCGGCCAGGGCGTGCTTGAACGGGTTGCGCTGCGGCATGGCCGGTCAGTACTGGTACACGCCGTGCCCGGTCTTGCGGCCCAGGCGGCCGGCGGCCACGTATTCCTTGAGCAGCGGGCAGGCGCGGTACTTGCTGTCGCCGAACTCGGTGAGGTACACGTCCATCACGGCCAGGCACACGTCCAGGCCGACCATGTCGGCCAGCGCCAGCGGGCCAATGGGCTGGTTGCAGCCGAGCTTCATGCCCGCGTCGATGTCCTCGGGCGTGGCCAGGCCTTCGGCCAGCACGAAGAAGGCCTCGTTGATCATGGGCACCAGGATGCGGTTGACCACGAAGCCCGGTGCGTTCTTCACGGTGATGGGGCTCTTGCCCAGGCGCTCGGAAAGCTGCTTCACCGCGTCGTGCGTGGCGTCGCTGGTGGCCAGGCCGCGGATGATCTCCACCAGCGCCATCATCGGCACGGGGTTGAAGAAGTGCATGCCGATGAACTTGTCGGCGCGGCTGGTCGCGGCGGCCAGCTTGGTGATGGAGATCGACGAGGTGTTGGAGGCGATGATGACCTCGGGCGCCACCAGGGCGTCCACCTGCTTGAGGATCTTGAGCTTGAGCTCGTAGTTCTCGGTGGCGGCCTCGATCACGATCTGCGCGGCCTTCAGGTCGTCGTAGCTCGTCGAGCCCTTGATGCGCGCCAGCGCCGCGTCCTTGTCGGTGGCGGTGATCTTTTCCTTCTTGATCAGCCGGTCCAGGCTGCCGGCCACGGTGGCGATGCCCTTTTGCACGGCGGCGTCGGAGATGTCCACCATCACCACGTCGATGCCCGAGACAGCGCACGCCTGTGCGATGCCGTTGCCCATGGTGCCTGCGCCGATGATGCCGACGGTCGAAATCGTCATATAAAGAACCCCTTCAATGGAACGTGAAAAGAAAAACACGGCGATGGTAGCCGCCATCGGCGTACAAGCAGGAGGGGACGCATGGAGGACTTCGACTACATCGTGATCGGCGGCGGTTCGGCCGGCTGCGTGCTGGCCGGGCGGCTGACGGAGGACCCCGCCGTGCGCGTGTGCCTGCTGGAGGCCGGGCCGCCTGACGCCAGCGCGCTCATCCACTGCCCCGCGGGCCTGGCCGCTCTGGCGGCCACGGGCACACTCAACTGGGGTCTGTCCACCACGCCGCAGGCGGGCCTGGATGGGCGGCGGGGCTACCAGCCGCGCGGCAAGGTGCTGGGCGGCTCCAGCTCGGTCAACGCCATGATCTACGCGCGCGGCCATTCCAGCGACTACGACCACTGGGCGCAGGCCGGCAACCCCGGCTGGGCGTGGAGCGACGTGCTGCCGTACTTCCTGCGGGCCGAGCACAACGAGCGCGGTGCCGATGCCTGGCACGCCACCGGCGGCCCGCTCAACGTGGCCGACCTGCAGTCGCCCCACCGCGTGAGCCGCGATTTCGTGGAGGCCGGCGTGCAGGCCGGCCACGCGCGCAACGGCGACTTCAACGGCGCGCAGCTGGAGGGCGTGGGCCTCTACCAGGTCACCCACCGCGCGGGCGAGCGCTTCAGTGTGGCCAAGGCCTACCTCACGCCGCACCTGGGTCGCCCCAACCTGCGCGTGGTGACCGGCGCGCGCGCCACGCGCATCGTCTGCGAGGGCCGGCGCGCCGTGGGCGTGGAGTACCGCCAGGGCGGGCAGCTGCACACGGTGCGCGCCGCGCGCGAGGTGCTGCTGTCGGCCGGTGCCCTGCTGTCGCCCCAACTGCTGCTGCTCTCGGGCATCGGGCCCGGCGCGCAACTGCAGCGCCACGGCATCGCCGTGGTGCACGACCTGCCGGGCGTGGGCGAGCACCTGCACGACCACCCCGACGTGGTGCTGGTGATGGACGCGCCGCGCCTGGCCGACCTGTTCGGCCTGTCGCTGCCCGGCGCGTGGCGCCTGCTGCGCGGCATCCGCGAATGGCGCGCGCACCGCACCGGCATGCTCACCACCAACTTCGCCGAGGCCGGCGGCTTCCTCAGGAGCAGTCCCGACGAGGACGTGCCCGACCTGCAGCTGCACTTCGTCACCGGCAAGCTCGTCAACCACGGCCGCACCGCGCGCTGGGGCCACGGCTATTCGTGCCACGTGTGCGTGCTGCGCCCGCGCAGCCGGGGCAGTGTGCAGCTCGCCAGCGCCGACCCGGACGCTGCACCGCTGGTGGACCCGGCCTTCCTCAGCGACCCCGACGACCTGCGGCGCCTGGTGCGCGGCGTGCGCCTCATGCGCCAGATCCTGGCCCAGCCCGCGCTGGCCCGGCATGGCGCGCGCGAGCTGCTCGTCTCGGCCCAGGCGCAGGACGACGCGCAGCTGGAGCGCTTCGTGCGCGGCCATGCCGACACCGTCTACCACCCGGTGGGCTCGTGCCGCATGGGGCCGGGCGCGACGGACGTGGTGGATGCGCGGCTGCGCGTGCACGGCATGCAGGGGCTGCGGGTGGTGGACGCGTCCGTCATGCCGCGCATCGTCAGCGGCAACACCAACGCGCCGACGGTCATGATCGCCGAGCGCGCGGCCGAGTGGGTGCGCCAGGGGGCGTGAGGTATTTCACGAATGCGTCCGTTGGAGCAATCTTTGAGGCCCGTTTAAGCAGTTTTTAGCAGCGCGCGCGCTCCGGCGTTCCTAGACTTCGCGGCACTTGATTCCCAAGGAACCCGACCATGCAATTCAACCCCCGCGAAATCACCGCCCTGGCCCAGGCCGAAGCCGCCGCCCCGCGCCTGGACATCTATGCCTTCATCCACAAGGCGCTGCGCGCCTTCATGGCCGACACGCTCATGGGCCTGGGCCGCGCGGACGTGGGCGACGACCTGGAACTGTCGCAAGCCTGCGCGCGCGTGCTGGAACTGCTGGACTTCTGCCGCTCGCACCTGCACCACGAGAATGCCTTCGTGCACCCGGCCATGGAGGTGCGCGCGCCCGGCAGCAGCGCCGCCGTGGAGCACGAGCACGAGGGCCACGAGCAGGCCATCGCCGCCCTGGCCTCGGGGGCGGCGCAGCTCATGGCCTGCCCGCGCGAGCGTCGTGCGCGCGTGGCGCATGCGCTGTACCGGCAGCTGGCGCTGTTCGTGGCGCACAACTTCGAGCACATGCACCAGGAGGAGACGGAGCACAACGCCGTGCTCTGGGCCCACTGCACCGATGCGCAGCTGGCCGAGGTGGAGGGCGCCATCGTCGCCTCCCTCCCGCCGGCCGAAGCCATGGTGACCATGCGCTGGATGCTGCCCTACCTGACACCCGCCGAGCGCGCCCTGGTGCTGTGCGACATGCGCCAGCACGCGCCGCGCGAGGCGTTCCAGGCGATGCTGGACATGGTGCGGCTGCACCTGTCGGGCAGCGAGTGGGACAAGCTGGCCCGCACGCTGGCGCTGGAATGCTCCTGAAAAAATAGCTGCCTGCGCTTTCTGGGTAAGCGCTGGAGGCCGAAAACCCTCTGATCCTAGAGCGCGTGCGTCACCAGCCGGAACTCGGGCTCCTCGGGGTAGGCGCGCACCTCGAAGCCCAGGCGGCGCATGAGCTGGAGCATGCGGGTGTTCTCCGCCAGCACCAGGCCCTGGATCTCGGCCAGGCCCTGCTCGCGCGACACGTCCATGAGGCTGTGCATCAGCCGCGAGCCCAGGCCCTGGCCGGCGAAATCGTCGGCCACCAGCAGCGCGAATTCGCAGCTCGACGGGTCGGGGTTGATGACGTAGCGCGACACGCCCACGATGCGCTCGGCGCAGTGCTCCACACCTTGCGCGTCCAGCGTGCGCTCGCGGTGCACGGCCACCAGGGCCATGTCGCGGTCGTAGTCGATGAGCGTGAAGCGCGCCAGCATGGCGGGCGGCAGCTCGGTGATGCGCGAGGCGAAGCGCAAGTAGCGGCTCTCGGGCGACAGCTCGCGCACCAGGCGCTGGATCAGCGGCGCGTCGTCGGGGCGGATGGGCCGCACGAGGTATTCGCCGCTGCCGCCCGTCTGGCAGCGCAGCGGCCAGGTCTGCTCGTAGCGCGCGGGGTAGGGCAGGATGGGCAGGTGGGCATAGGGGCCATGGCGCGCGTGTCCCGCAGCGGGGCCATGGGCCGCCTCGCCCAGCGCGATGCGCGCGTCCACCGCCACGGCGCCGTGCGCATCGACGATCAGCGGGTTGATGTCCATCTCGCGCAGCTGCGGCAGCGCGCAGGCCATCTCGGACACGCGCAGCAGCACCTGCTCCAGCGCCTGCCGGTCGGCGGGCGGCGCGCCGCGCCAGGCGCCGAGCAGGCGCGCCACGCGCGAGCGCTGGACCAGGCGCTGCGCGAGGAAGGTGTTGAGCGGCGGCAGCTCCATGGCCTGGTCCTCGAGCAGCTCGACCATGGTGCCGCCCGCGCCGAAGGTGATGACGGGGCCGAACGGGTCGTCCGCCACCAGGCCGATGCAGACCTCGCGCCCCGGCGCGGCCGCCATGGGCTGCACCGTCACGCCCTGGATGCGCGCGCCGGGTGCGGCATGCGCCACGCGCTGCGCCATGGCCTCGTAGGCGTCGCGCACGGCGGCGGCGCTCTGCAGGTGCAGGGCCACGCCGCCCACGTCGGACTTGTGGGCGATGTCGGGCGAGTCGATCTTGAGCGCCACGGGAAAGCCGAGCTGCGCGGCGATCATCACCGCCTCGTGGCTGCTGCGCGCCAGCAGCGTGCGCGTCACGGGGATGTGGAAGGCGGCCAGCAGCGCCTTGGACTCCATCTCGGTGAGCACGGTGCGGCGCTCGGCCAGCACGCCTTCGATCACCAGGCGCGCGCCCTCGATGTCGGGCGGGGCCAGCGCGGCGGCGAGCGGCGGTGGGGTCTGCTGCAGCAGCTGCTGGTTGCGGTGATAGGCGGCGATGCTGCCGAACGCGCCTACGGCCGCCTCGGGCGTGCGGAAGGTGGGGATGTGCGCCGCGCGCAGCACCGCGCGCGCGGGCAGCACGGCGCTGTCGCCCATCCAGCACGACAGCAGGGGCTTGGCAGCGTGCTGGCGGGCGCCGGCCAGGGCCTGGGCAATGCCCGCGCCGTCCTGCCCGGCCTTGGGCGAGAACAGGGCCAGCACGCCGTCGATCGCGGGCTCGGCCAGCGAGGCGTCCAGCGCGGCGCGGTAGTGCGCGGGGGTGGCGTCCTCGGTCAGGTCCACCAGGTCGTCCAGCGTGGCCTGGGCGGGCAGGTGCGGGGCCAGGCGGATGCGGGCGGCCTCGGGCAGTCGGCCCAGCGACAGGCCGATCTCCTCCATCCAGTCGGCCGCCAGCACGCCGGGGCCGCCGCCGTTGGTGACCACGGCCAGGCGGCTGCCTACGGGGCGGTGGCGCGAGGCCAGGCACTTGGCGGCCGAGAACAGCTCCACGAACGAGCGCACGCGCACGGCGCCCGCGCGGCGCAGGGCGGCGTCGAAGACGTCGTCGCTGCCCACGATGGCGCCGCTGTGCGTCTGCGCCGCCGCGCTGCCCGCGCTCCTGCGGCCGGCCTTGAGCACGATGACCGGCTTGGCGAAGGCGGCCGAGCGCAGCGCGCTCATGAAGCGGCGCGCGTCCTGGATGCCCTCCATGCAGACGGCGATGCTTTGCGTGTGCGGGTCGTGGGCCAGGAAGTCCAGCGCATCGGCCAGCCCCACGCCGGGGTGCGGGCCGAGGGAGATCACGCTGGAAAAGCCCACGTCGTTGCTGCCCGCCCAGTCGAGCACCGCCGCGGTGAGCGCGCCGGACTGGCAGACCAGCGCCAGCGGCCCGTCCTGCGCCAGCGGCCCGGCGGCGCTGGCGTTCAGGTGCAGCGCGGGGCGCTGGATGCCGAGCGAATTGGGGCCCAGCAGGTGCACGCCCTCGCGCCGCGCGATCTTGTGCAGCTGTGCGGCATGCGGCGCGCCCACGCCGTTGCCCAGCACCAGCGCTGCGCGGCAGTGCATGCGGCCCGCCAGCTCCAGCGCGGCGGCCAGGTCCTGCGGCGGCAGGGCGATCACGGCCAGGTCGGCGCGGCTCTGCGCCAGGTCGTGCAGGGTGCCGCTGCTGCCCCGGATGTCCAGGAACGTGAGCGTGCCCGCGTAGCGTTGCGCGCGCAGCGCGGCATGCAGGGCCTGGGCCTGCGGCGTCAGCTCGGGGTCGTCCGGCCGGCCCGCCAGAACGGCGACCGAACCGGGGGAGAACAAGGGGGCGAGGTAGTGCTTGTCCAGCATGGGAGGGCTACGGGAAGAAGGGAGTTCTGGCGGATTTGATAGCTGCTTGCGCTTGCTGGATAAGGGCTGGAGGCCTTTTAGAGCCTGTTCGCGATCTTTTCATGGTGCCCGTTGCCCCGCAAAGGCGGTGGCTGCAAGGCGCAAACCGCAGCCGGGCTGATGGCCCGGCGAGGATTTGCAACGCCGCAGACGCCGCCTTTGCGGGGCAACCCTTCGGGCAAGGCAGCAAACAGCCGCACTCCGCGTTGCGCGCCTTGTCCAGGCCACCAGCATGGCCTGCGGCGCGCGCCTTGATTGCGGCTGTTTGCTGCCTTGCGGGCACCATGAAAAGATCGTGAACAGGCTCTGAGCTCTTATCTCTGCGCACAGGGGCCACGGGCGGGCCGGCTGCGCGATTGTGGAGCGGGCACCGCCCGCGCGGCAGGCCTGCCGGGGCGGCGGCGGGGGCAAGACGCGTATTCGTTGACTTCCGTCAACTGTCAGCTTGACGGGTATCAGCAGAATTACCGATTGTTGTACTTGTTACGTCAGGAGTGCCCATGGTCGTGGAGACCTCGCCCGAGTCCGAACATCCCCGCGAGCTGCAGCGCAGAGCCGCCCGCGCGCTCGATGCGTCGGTGCATGCGCAGATGTCGCGTCCTTATAGCGGGCTGTCGCCCATCGCGCTGGCGCTGGCGCACGCCGACTGGGCGCTGCATCTGATGGCCTCGCCCGGCCGCCAGGCCGTGCTGGCCCAGCGCGCGCTGGAACTGTCGCTGCAGGCCTGGCAGAACGCCGCCGGCGGCGCCGGCGAAGCCGCGCCCGACAAAGACGGGCGCTTTGCCGATTCCGCCTGGCGCGAGTGGCCCTTCAGCGCCTTCAAGGAGGGCTACAAGGCCGTGGACGCCTGGTGGCGCGACGTGGCGCAGCAGGGCGGGGGCGTGCAGCGCCACCACCAGCACATGGTGAACTTCTTCACGGGCCAGGCACTGGACGCGCTCTCGCCGTCCAACTGGGCCTTCACCAACCCCGAAGTGCTGCGCTCGGCGCAGGCCAGCCAGGGCCGCACGCTGCGCGAGGGCATGGAGTTCTTCCTGCAGGACCTGCGCGAGCAGATGAATGCCCGCGCCGACACGCCCGCCGAGCAGCTCGAACCGCTGGAATACGCCGTGGGCAAGGACGTGGCCGTCACGCCCGGCAAGGTGGTGCTGCGCAATCACCTGATCGAGCTGATCCAGTACAGCCCGACCACCGCCAAGGTGCTGCCGGAGCCGGTGCTCATCGTGCCCTCGTGCATCATGAAGTACTACATCCTGGACCTGTCGCCGCACAACTCCATGGTCAAGTACCTGGTGGACAAGGGCCATACGGTGTTCATCATCTCCTGGCGCAACCCCGACGCATCGGACCGCGACCTGAAGATGCAGGACTACCTGAGCGCCGGCGTGCTCGCCGCCATGGCCGCCGCCAGATCGCGCACCGGCGCCGAGCGCCTGCACACCGTGGGCTACTGCCTGGGCGGCACGTTCCTGGCCATCGCCGCGGCGGCCATGGGGCGCCTGGCGCGCAAGAAGGGCGAGCGCACGGCCAAGGAGCAGGCGCTGATCCCGGCGGACCTGCCCCAGCTGGCCTCCGTCATCCTGCTGGCCGCGCAGACCGACTTCACCGAGCCCGGTGAGCTGGGCGTGTTCATCGACGAGGACCAGCTCGCCACGCTGCGCCAGAACATGAACGACAAGGGCTACCTCTCGGGCAAGCAGATGGGCGGCTCGTTCGTCTACCTGGCCTCGCGCGGCCTGCTGTGGGGCCGCAACACGCGCCGCTACCTGATGGGCGAGGACGACGCCAGCTTCGACCTCATGAGCTGGAACGCCGACACCACGCGCCTGCCCGCGCGCATGCACTCGGAATACCTCAACGCGCTGTTCCTCAACAACGCGCTGGCCTCGGGCCAGTACCGCTTCGCCGGGGCCACCGTGGCGCTGATGGACATCGACGCGCCGATGATGGTGGTGGCCACCACGCGCGACCACGTCTCGCCGTGGAAGTCGGTCTACAAGATCCACCTGCAGACCGACACGCACGTGACCTTCGTGCTGGCCGAGGGCGGGCACAACGCGGGCATCGTCAGCGAGCCCGGCCGCCCGCGCCGCAGCTACCAGATCGCCAGCGTGGAGGACAACACCGGCTGGATCGACCCCGACGACTGGAAGGCCCAGGCTCCCGTGGTGCAGGGCTCGTGGTGGGAGGCCATGCACGCCTGGATCGCCGAGCGCTCGGGCGCGCCCGCCAAGCCGCCGGCCATGCGCGCCGAGCATGCCGTGTGCGACGCGCCCGGCGCCTATGTGATGACGCGCTATGCAGACTAGGCACTCCACGCGCCAGCAGGTCATCGAACGCCACCTGCACCACTTCGTGCGGCAGTTCGAGGGCATGGGCGCGCGCATCACCCTGCTGGCGCAGGCCCTGGACGTGCCGCTGGGCACCGCGTCGGAGCTGCAGGCCGCGCTGCAGTGCGACGCGGCGACCGCCGGCCGCCCGGGGCGCGAGGAGCGCATGCGCGAGGAGCTGCGGGGCCTGCTGGTGCTGCGCTACCGCGCCTTCCGGCGGCTTGCCTACAACCCCGACGTGGGCCCGCAGGCTGCGCGCGACATCCTGCTGTGCGCCAACGACCGCCTGCTGTGCAAGGGCTTCCCCTATGAGGCGCCGGGCCTGAACCTGCGCGCGCTCTTCGACGGCATCGACGACTGATTTTTCCGACTTCCTTCACTCCATGACAACCAATCCCTTCAGCCTGGCCGGAAAGAAAGGCCTGATCCTCGGCATCGCCAACGACAGCAGCATCGCCTTCGGCTGCGCCCGCCTGGCGCGCAGCATGGGCGCCGAGGTGGTGGCCTCGTGCCTCAACGACAAGGCCCGAAAGTACGTCGAGCCGCTCACCGCGCCGCTGGGCATCGACCTGGTCAACTGCGACGTGGAGGCCGACGGCCAGCTGCAGGCCATCGTCGACCATGCGGTGGCGAAGTTCGGCCAGATCGACTTCGTCATCCACTCCATAGCCTGGGCGCCGCTGGCCGACCTGCACGGCGACGTGGTGGACAGCTCGCGCGAGGGCTTCGCCCGCGCCGTGGGCGTCTCCTGCCACTCGTTCGCCGAGCTGGGCCGGCTGTGCGCGCCGCACATGCCGCGCGGCGGCAGCATGCTGTCCATGACCTACCTGGGCTCCGGCGAGGCCGTGCCCCACTACGGCCTGATGGGCCCGGTGAAGGCGGCGCTGGAATCCATGGTGCGCTACATGGCCATGGAGCTGGGCGGCAGGAACATCCGCGTGCACGCGGTGTCGCCCGGCCCCATCCTCACGCGCGCGGCCTCGGGCATCGCCAGCTTCGACGAGCTGATGGCCACGGCCCAGGCCAAGGCGCCGCTGCAGCGCCTGGTGACGCTCGACGAGATCGCCCAGCTGAGCCTGTTCCTGTGCACCGAAGCCGCTTCCGGCATGACGGGCCAGACGATTTACGTGGACGGCGGCGTCCACGCCGTGGATTAGGGAGCACCCCCTGAGGCGCTGCGCGCCTTCCCCCCTCTCCTGCGGGATGGGGGACGACGCCGGTGGCCTGGCAAAGCCAGCTCCACGGCGTCCACTGGCCTGGGTTGCGCCTTTTCTTTTTGATCTTTTCTGAATTTCTCAACCACCATGAACACCAACGCACCCGACCTCGAATGGATGGAAAACGTCACCTATGACGAGCTGAGCCTGGGCCAGACGGCCCGGCTGCTGCGCACGGTGACGCTGGAGGACATCCAGGCCTTCGCTGCCGTCTCCGGCGACATCAACCCCGCCCACCTGAACGCCGAATACGCCGACGCCACCATGTTCCACGGCGTCATCGCCCACGGCATGCTGGGCGCTGCGCTGATCTCGGCGCTGTTCGGCACGCGGTTCCCCGGCCCCGGCACGATCTACCTGGGCCAGGAGCTGAAGTTCACCAAGCCCGTGCGCATCGGCGACACGCTCACCGTGCTGGCCACCGTGAGCGAGAAGGACGACGAGAAGAAGCGCGTCAAGATGGACTGCCTGGTCACCAACCAGAAGGGCGAGGTGGTGCTCAAGGGCGATGCCCGGCTGATGCCGCCCACGCAGAAGGTGCGCGTGCCCAAGGTGAACGCGCCGCAGATCCAGCTCTTCGACCCCGAGGCGCGCCTGAAGGAGCTGCTGGCCCGCGCCGACGGCCTGGAGGCGGTGCGCTGCGCCGTGGTCCACCCGTGCGACGCCGGCTCGCTCTCCGGCGCCATCGACGCCGCCGCGCACGGCCTGATCGTGCCCGTGCTCATCGGCCCCGAGGGCCGCATCCGCCGCGTGGCCGAGGAGGCCGGCATCGACCTCGAAGGCGTGGAGATAGTCTCCGTGGAGCACAGCCACGCCGCCGCCGAACTGGCCGCCGGCATGGCCGCGCGCCGCGAGGTGGAGATCGTCATGAAGGGCAGCCTGCACACCGACGAGCTGCTCAAGGCCGTCCTGGCCCAGGCGCCGTTGCGCACCGGCCGGCGCCTGTCGCACGTGTTCCGCTTCGACGTGCCGCTGTACCCCAAGCCCATCATCGTGACCGACGCGGCGATCAACATCCAGCCTACGCTGGCCGAGAAGGCCGACATCATCCAGAACGCCATCGAGTTCGCATGCATCATGGGCAACGAGCGGCCCAAGGTGGCCATCCTCTCGGCGGTGGAGACCGTCACGCCGTCGATTCCCTCCACCATCGACGCCGCCGCGCTGTGCAAGATGGCCGACCGCGGCCAGATCAAGGGCGGCCTGCTCGACGGCCCCCTGGCGTTCGACAACGCCATCTCCATGGAAGCCGTGCGCATCAAGGGCATCGCCTCCGATGTGGCGGGCCAGGCCGACATCCTCGCCGTGCCCAACCTGGAGAGCGGCAACATGGTGGCCAAGCAGCTCGAATACATGGCCGGCGCCAGCGGCTCAGGCCTGGTGCTGGGCGCGCGCGTGCCCATCGCCCTGACCAGCCGCGCCGACGGCCCCATGGCGCGCGTGGCCTCGGCCGTGCTGGCGCTGCTGGCGGCGCACGACCAGCGCAAGCGCCAGGCCGAGAACGCCTGGAAACAGGGGTGACATCCCCCTGAGCCGCTGCGCGGCTTCCCCCTTCTCTCTGCGCGCTTGCGCGCTACGGGGAGGGGGACGACGCCAGCGCGGCGGGGCGGCCCTTGCGCGGCGTCTGCTGGCTTGGGCTGCGCCAATTGCCAAGGGCATGCCCTGAACCATCGAACCAAAAGGAAATACCGCCATGTCCATCCTCGCCGTCAACGCTGGCTCCTCGTCGCTGAAGTTCTCGCTGCACCCGCTGCAGGGCGGGCAGGTCCAGCCCCACGTGCTCTCGGGCTGCATCCAGGGCCTGGAGCCCGGCGGCAGCCCCTCGCTGGACTGGAAGTACCAAGGACGCAAGCAGCAGGAAGCGCTTGCCGTGCCCGCGGCAGCCGCCCCTTTGCGATCGCGCTGGAGCGCCTGCGCGCGCTGGTGCAGTCGCTGCAGGGCGCGGGCATCGAGGCCGTGGCCCACCGCGTGGTGCACGGCGGCGGCGAGTACACCGAAAGCGTGCGCGTCACCGACGAGGTGCTGGAGCGCCTGGCGCGCTTCAACTCGCTGGCGCCGCTGCACCAGCCGCACAACCTGGCGGGCATCCGCCAGTTCCGCAGCGCGTTCCCAGAGCTGCCGCAGATCGCCTGCTTCGACACCGCCTTCCATGCCACCATGCCCGAGGTGGACTATGCCTTCGCGCTGCCGCGCGAGCTGCGCGCGCAGGGCGTGCGCCGCTACGGCTTCCACGGCCTGTCGTACCAGTACATCATGTCCGTGCTGCAGCAGCGCACCATCCGCGCCAACGGCCGCGTGGTCATGGCCCACCTGGGCAACGGCGCCAGCCTCTGCGCCTGCCGCGACGGTTCCAGCATGGCCACCACCATGGGCTTCTCCGCGCTGGACGGCCTGATGATGGGCACGCGCAGCGGCTCGCTGGATGCGGGCGTGCTGCTCTACCTGATGGAGCAGGGCTGGACGCACGCGCAGATCGAGAAACTGCTCTACAAGCAGAGCGGCCTGCTGGGCGTGTCGGGCATCTCGGCCGACATGCGCCGCCTGCGCGAGGAGGCCGCGAAAGACGGCGCGGACGGCGAGAACGCGCGGCGCGCCATCGCCCAGTTCACCCACCGCGTGGTGCGCGAGACAGGCGCGCTGGTGGCCTGCCTGGGCGGCCTGGACGTGCTGGCCTTCAGCGGAGGCATCGGCGAGAACGACATCGCGCTGCGCGAGCAGGTCTGCACGCGCCTCGCCTGGCTGGGCATCCACATGGACTGGCAGCGCAACCGCGAGGCTGACGGCAAGGAGGCCTATGCCATCCACGCGCCGGACAGCGCGGTGGAGATCTGGGTCATCCCCACCGACGAAGGGCGGGTGGCGGCGCGCGAGGCGGCGGCCCTGCTGGAGTCGGGCGAGGCGCTGGACCGGGCATCCTTGGCATGAAATCGGGCTCCTGCGCTTGATGGGCAAGCGCGAGCAGCTATCAAAGTTGAACTGATCGGCGCCGCACGGGCACGGCCATTGCTTGCCGCAGGCGGCATGAACGCCGACGTCCTGCACCTTCCCTCCGGCGCACTCTGGCGCAACCGCCTGGGCCTGCTGCTCGAATCCACCGGCGAGGGCGTGTTCGGCATCGACCTCGCGGGCGACTGCGTGTTCATCAACCCTGCCGGGGCGCGCATGCTGGGCTACGCGGCCGGGGAGGTCATGGGCCGCAACATGCATGCGCTCACCCACCACTCCCACCCCGACGGCAGCCCCTACGCCGACAGCGACTGCCCCATCTTCAACGCCTTCCGCAACGGCCTGCCGTGCCGGGTGGACACCGAGGTGTTCTGGCGCCGCGACGGCAGCGCGTTCGCGGTGGAATATTCCAGCCACCCCATCGTGGAAGGCGCGCAGGTGCATGGCGCCGTGATCACCTTCATCGACATCACCGACCGCAAGCGCGCCGCCGACGAGCTGCAGCGCGCGCACGACGAGCTGGAGCGCCGCGTGGCCGCGCGCACGGGGGAGCTGTCGCAGGCGCTGGCGCAGCTGCGCGAGTTGTCGGCCTATTCCGAGCAGGTGCGCGAGGAGGAGCGCACCCGCATCGCGCGCGAGGTGCACGACGAGCTGGGCAGCCTGCTCGTGGCGCTGAAGATGGACGTGAACTGGCTGCACAAGCGCCTGGGCGAGCAGGCCGCGCGCACGCCCGAGGCGGCGGACGGCATGCGCACGCAGATGCGCTGCAAGTGCCAGAACATGAGCCGCCTGATCGAGAACGCCGTGGACAACGTGGGCCGTATCATCACCGACCTGCGCCCCAGCATTCTCGACCACCAGGGCCTGTGGGCCGCGCTGGAATGGCAGGCGCAGGAGTTCGCGCAGTCGGCCGAGCTGGCGCTGGACTGGCGCATGGACGTGCCGCCCGCACTGCACCTGCCCGAGCCCGCTGCCATCGCGGTGTTCCGCATCTTCCAGGAGATGCTGAGCAACGTGGGTCGCCACGCGCGGGCCAGCGCCATCGACATTGCCATTGGCTTGCAGGACGGGCAGTTGCACCTGCGCGTGCGCGACGACGGCGTGGGCGCCACGCGCCAGGCGCTGGAGGCGCCCACCGCCTACGGCGTGATGGGCATGCGCGAGCGGGCACGCCAATTGGGCGGGCAGCTGCGCATCACCAGCGAGCCGGGCGCGGGCTCGTCCCTTCAACTGTGGGTGCCGCTGCCATGAATGCCGCCATCCGCGTGCTGATCGGCGACGACCACCGCATCGTCCGCGAGGGCTTGAAGCAGGTGCTGGGCGACCCGGCCAACGGCTTGCCCGAAATCACCGTGGCGGCCGAGGCCACGCAGGGCGCCGAGGTGCTGGCGCAGGTGGCTGTGCTGCAGGGCGGGCTGGACCTGGTGCTGCTCAACATCGCCATGCCCGGCATGGACGGCCTGGAGGTGCTGCAGACCCTGCGCCGCGACTGGCCCGCGCTGCCCGTGCTCATGCTCAGCACCTACCCCGAGCGGCAGTACGCGGTGCGCTGCATCCAGCTCGGCGCGTCGGGCTACCTGCACAAGAGCGCCGACCCCGACGACATGGTGGCGGCGGTGCGCAAGGCGGCCGCGGGCGGGCGCTACCTGACCGAGGCTACGGCGCTGGCGCTGGCGGGCGCGGTGCAGCGCACCAGCATGGTGAAAGGCGCGCCCGTGGGGATCGACGCGCTCTCCTACCGCGAGCACCAGGTGTTCCGCCTGCTCATCGCGGGGCACAGCGTGGGCGAAATTGGTGCACAGCTCCAGCTTGCGTCCAACACGGTGAGCACCTACCGCGCGCGCATCCTCGAAAAGACCGGCGCCCGCAACGACGTGGAGCTGGCGCTGCTGGCCCACGGCGCGCCCGAAGCCTGAGCGGTGTAGTGCGGGCCCTACACGCCGTAGACGCCAGCACCGCGAAATGGCGCAGGCGGCCTGCGCCGGGCCCGAACTGGCCCGCGGCTTGCGTAACGGCTGGCATCAACTTCCGTGAGGTGTGCCATGTCCGAATTCTTCTCGCCCTTCGATGCCGACCGCCCGCTGATGCTCAAGTGCAGCTGCGGCCGCGACCACACGGTGGCCGACCACCAGGCCGAGGTTTCCGCCGAGGCTGCCGCCACCCAATTGCGCGCGCGCAGCCTCACCAGCGAGTTCGAGGCCTACAGCAACGAATTCGTCGAGGCCACGCTGGTCAAAGCCCTGTTCCCGCAGGACGCGGTGCGCCGCCGCTTCCTGCGCGCCGTGGGCAAGGGCACGGCCATGGCCGCCATCGCCAGCGTGCTGCCCGTGGCCAGCCTGCAGGCCATGGCGCAGGAGAAGCAGGGCGCGCTGGAGAAGAAGAACCTCAAGATCGGCTTCATCCCCATCACCTGCGCCACGCCGCTCATCATGGCCCACCCGCTGGGCTTCTACGAGAAGCAAGGCCTGAAGGTGGAGGTGACCAAGACGGCGGGCTGGGCGCTGATCCGCGACAAGATGATGAACAAGGAGTACGACGCCACGCACTTCCTCTCGCCCATGCCGCTGGCGATCTCGATGGGCATCGGCTCCAACCCGATGCCGATGAACGTGGCCACCATCCAGAACACCAACGGGCAGGCCATCACGCTGGCCAACAAGCACAAGGACAAGCGCGACCCCAAGCAGTGGAAGGGCTTCAAGTTCGCTGTGCCATTCGAGTTCAGCATGCACAACTTCCTGCTGCGCTACTACGTGGCCGAGCACGGGCTGAACCCCGACACCGACATCCAGATCCGTGTGGTGCCGCCGCCCGAGATGGTGGCCAACCTGCGCGCGGGCAACATCGACGGTTACCTGGGCCCCGACCCGTTCAACCAGCGCGCGGTGTACGAGGAGATCGGCTTTTTGCACCTGCTCACGCGCGACCTGTGGAACGGCCACCCCTGCTGCGCCTTCGGCACCAGCACCGAGTTCATCCAGCAGAACCCCAACACCTTCGCCGCGCTCTACCGCGCCGTGCTCACCTCGGCCGCCATGGCGCGCAAGGCCGAGAACCGCGAGCTGATCGCCAAGGTGATCGCGCCCGCGCAGTACCTGAACCAGCCCGAAACGGTGCTCTCCCAGGTGCTCACCGGCCGCTTCGCCGACGGCCTGGGCAAGGTGCAGAGCGTGCCCGACCGCGCCGACTTCGACCCCATGCCCTGGCAGAGCATGGCCGTGTGGATGCTCACGCAGATGCAGCGCTGGGGCTACGTGAAGGGCGACGTGAATTACCGGCAGATCGCCGAGAAGGTGTTCCTGCTGACCGACGCCAAGAAGCAGATGAAGGCGCTGGACATGCCCGTGCCCGAGGGCGCCTACCCCAAGTTCAAGATCATGGGCCGCGAGTTCGACCCCGCCAAGGCGGCCGAATACGCCAAGAGCTTCCCCATCCGCAAGGAGGCATGACGTGGCGGCACCCAAGAACCTCACCCTGCGCGCGGGCGTGCTGTCCGTGCTGCTCTTCCTGGCGCTGCTGGGCATCTGGTACGTGGCCACGGCACCCGCGCAGGGCGGCGCCGCAGGCACGGCGGGCATGACGCCCGAGCAGATCGAGTACGCGAAGATGATGGGCAAGGACCCCGGCGGCGCCCCCGCCAAGAGCGGCGGCTTTCCCACGCCGGGAGCCATGGGCGCCACGGTGTGGAGCCACCTGTCCGACCCGTTCTACGACAACGGTCCCAACGACAAGGGCATCGCCATCCAGCTCGGGTATTCGCTGGCGCGCGTGGCGCTGGGCTTCGGCCTGGCGTGCCTGGTGGCGATTCCGCTGGGCTTCGTGATCGGCATGTCGCCGCTGCTGCGGCGCGCGCTGGACCCGTTCATCCAGGTGCTCAAGCCCATCAGCCCGCTGGCGTGGATGCCGCTGGCGCTCTACACCATCAAGGACTCGTCCATCTCGGGCATCTTCGTGATCTTCATCTGCTCGGTCTGGCCCATGCTGGTGAACACGGCCTTCGGCGTGGCCTCGGTCAAGCGCGACTGGCTCAACGTGTCGGCCACGCTGGAGGTGAGCCCGCTGCGCCGCGCGTTCCTCGTCATCCTGCCCGCCGCCGCGCCCACCATCCTCACGGGCATGCGCATCAGCATGGGCATCGCGTGGCTGGTCATCGTGGCTGCCGAGATGCTGGTGGGCGGCACGGGCATCGGCTACTTCGTGTGGAACGAGTGGAACAACCTGTCGCTCACCAACGTGATCTTCGCCATCCTGACGATCGGCGTGGTGGGCATGCTGCTCGACTTGGCGTTCGCCCAACTGCAGAAGGCGGTGACCTATGTGGAGTGACGTAGCGCCCGGCACCTCGCCAACCACAAGAAAGGCCCCTCCCGTGACCGGATTCCTGCAGATCGAACAACTCGGCAAGGCCTACGTGCCCGCCCGGCCCGTGTTCGCCGACGTGTCGTTCGCGCTCGACAAGGGCGAGTTCGTCTGCATCATCGGCCACTCGGGCTGCGGCAAGACCACCATCCTCAACGTGCTGGCGGGGCTGGACACGGCCACGGCAGGCCACGTCATCATGGACGGGCGCGAGGTCGCCGGCCCCAGCCTGGACCGGGGCGTGGTGTTTCAGGGCCATGCGCTCATGCCCTGGTTCACGGTGCGGCAGAACATCGCCTTCGCCGTCAGGTCGCGCTGGCCGGAGTGGAAGCGCGCGCAGGTCGATGCCCACGTGGAGAAGTTCGTGGCGCTGGTGGGCCTGTCGCACGCCATCGACAAGAAGCCGTCGGAACTCTCGGGCGGCATGAAGCAGCGCGTGGGCATCGCGCGGGCGTTCTCGATCCAGCCCAAGATGCTGCTGCTCGACGAGCCCTTCGGCGCGCTCGACGCGCTCACGCGCGGCACCATCCAGGACGAACTCATGGCGATCGTGCGGCAGACGCAGCAGACGGTCTTCATGATCACGCACGACGTGGACGAGGCCATCCTGCTGGCCGACCGCATCCTGCTCATGAGCAACGGCAGTGACACGCCCCAGGGCTACCGGCCCGGCGGCATCGCCGAGGTGGTGGTCAACCCCCTGCCGCGCGAGCGCACGCGCACCAGCCTGCACCACCTGGATGGCTACTACGCGCTGCGCAACCACATCGTGGACTTTCTCGTCAGCCGGGCCAAGGCCCACTGATCCCTTTCTTTCTTCAAACCCAAGGAACCAACGCCATGAACCGCAACGACGTCACCGAGAAGATCATCAGCACCAAGGTCGCGAAGGGCCTGCAGTGGGACGCCATCGCCAAGAAGGTCGGCCAGTCCAAGGAATGGACCACGGCCCTGTGCCTGGGCCAGATGACGGCCACGCCCGAGCAGGCCAAGGTGCTGGGCAAGCTCTTCGGCCTCACCGCCGAGGAGCAGAAGTGGCTGCAGGTGGTGCCCTACAAGGGCTCGCTGCCCACGCCCGTGCCCACCGATCCGCTGATCTACCGCTGGTACGAGGTAGTGAGCGTCTATGGCACCACGATCAAGGAGCTGATCCACGAGGAGTTCGGCGACGGCATCATGAGCGCCATCGACTTCAGCATGGACATCCAGCGCGAGGCCGATCCCAAGGGCGACCGCGTGAAGGTGGTGCTCTCGGGCAAGTTCCTGCCCTACAAGCAGTATTGAGGATTCAGCATGAAAAATGGCTCCAGCGCTTGTCTGGCAAGCGCTGGCAGCTATGTTTTTCGATTACTGGAAAGCGACCTCCGCGAAGCTGCGCAGCTTGCGGCTGTGCAGCCGGTGCACCCCGCCTTCGCGCAGGATGTCCACGGCGCGCATGCCGATGCGCAGGTGCTGGTCGACCCGCTCGCGGTAGAAGTGGTTGGCCATGCCGGGCAGCTTGATCTCGCCGTGCAGCGGCTTGTCGCTCACGCACAGCAGCGTGCCGTAGGGCACGCGGAAGCGGAAGCCGTTGGCCGCGATGGTGGCGCTTTCCATGTCCAGGGCCACGGCGCGGCTCTGGCTGAAGCGGCGCTGGGGCATGTTGTCGGGCAGCAGCTCCCAGTTGCGGTTGTCGGTGCTGGCGACGGTGCCGGTGCGCATGATGCGCTTGAGCTGCGCCTCGGGCATCCGGGCCACGTCGGCCACGGCCTGCTGCAGCGCCACCTGGATCTCGGCGAGGGCCGGGATGGGCACCCACAGCGGCAGCTCCTCGTCCAGCACGTGGTCCTCGCGCACGTAGGCGTGGGCCAGCACGTAGTCGCCCAGCTGCTGGCTGTTGCGCAGGCCCGCGCAGTGGCCCAGCATCATCCAGGCGTGCGGGCGCAGCACGGCGATGTGGTCGGTGATGGTCTTGGCGTTGGCCGGGCCCACGCCGATGTTGACCATGGTGATGCCGCTGCGGTCCGCGCGCACGAGGTGGTAGGCGGGCATCTGCGGCAGGCGCGGCGGCGGGGTGCCCAGCTCGTCGCCAGGCGCTGGCTCCAGGCCTGCACGGCGCGTGACCACGTTGCCGGGCTCGATGAAGGCGACGTACTCGCTGTCCGGCCTGGCCATCTCGGCGTGGCCCAGGCGCACGAACTCGTCGATGTAGAACTGGTAGTTGGTGAACAGCACGAAGTTCTGGAACCACTCGGGCGCCGTGCCGGTGTAGTGGCGCAGGCGGTGCAGCGAGTAGTCCACGCGCGGCGCGGTGAAGAGGGCCAGCGGCTGGGGCTCGCCCGCGCGCGGCGCCCAGGTGCCGTTGGCGATGCCGTCGTCCATGGCCTCGAGGTCGGGCAGGTCGAACACGTCGCGCATGAGCATGCGGCGCTCGGGCGACAGCGTGCCTTCGATGTGGTCGTTCTCCGCGAACGAGAAGTGGATGGGGATGGGCTGGCTGCTCAGGCCCACCTCCAGCTCCACGCCGTGGCTGGCGCGCAGCAGGCGGAACTGCTCCTGGTAGTAGCTGGCGAACAGGTCGGGGCGCGTGAGCGTGGTTTCGTAGCGCCCCGGGCCTTCGACGAAGCCATAGGCCAGCGTGGTGGCCGCGCGCGCCACGGTGGTGGTCTGCACGCGCACGAAGGGGTAGAAGGCGCGAACGGGGCTGTCCGGCGTCTCGCCGGCCACGAAGCGCTGCATGGCATCGCGCAGATGGTCGATCTGGCTCTGGTAGAGGCGCTGCACTTGCGCGAGGGCGCCGGCGGGGTCGCTGTGGAAGGTGGATTCGGTGAAATCGGAGGTGTGGACCATGGCGCTATTGTCCACCGCCGCATGACCGCGCCGTGGCGCGGAAGCACCTTCTACCTGATGCCGTGCGTCGCCCGCGCCGCATGAAACTGGCGCGCTCCAGGCGAGGGCTGCCGCGCAAGGGCCTGGGCCGGCCGCGCCGCCCCGCCGCGCTGGCTGCGTCCCCCTGCCCGCATTGCGAAGCAATGCGAGAGCGGGGGAAGGCGCAAAGCGCCTCAGGGGGGTCACGCCAGGGCTTGCAGCCAGGCGCGGGTGCGCTCGGCATCCATGGGCTGCGAGATACCGAAGCCCTGGGCCAGTCCGCAGCCCAGGCGGCGCAGCAGGTCGATCTGCTCGGCGGTTTCCACCCCCTCGGCCACGGGCTGCAGCTGCAGGCTGTGCGCGAGCTGGACGATGGCGGTGACGATGGCCACGTCGTCGCCGTTGGCGGGCGCTTCGGTGAGAAAGGAGCGGTCGATCTTGAGCTTGTCCAGCGGGTAGCGCTTGAGGTAGGCGAGCGACGAATAGCCGGTGCCGAAGTCGTCCACGGCCACGCCCACGCCCAGGTGCTGCAGCGCCTGCAGCGTCTCGCGCGTCTGGTCGGTGTGCCACATGAGGGCGGACTCGGTGATCTCGATTTCCAGGTAGCGCGGCTCCAGGCCGGTGGCGTGCAGCACGGCGGCGATCTCGGCGGCCACGTCGCGCTGGCGGAACTCCAGGGGCGAGAGGTTCACCGCCACGGGCACGCGCGGCAGGCCCTCGTCGTGCCAGGCCTTGACCTGCCGGCAGGCCTCGCGCAGCACCCAGCGGCCGATGGGCGTGATGAGCCCGCGCGATTCGGCGACGGGGATGAACTCGTCCGGCCCGATCAGGCCGCGCTGCGGGTGCTGCCAGCGCACCAGCGCCTCGAAGCCCACCAGGCGGCCGCTGCTCACCTCCACCTGGGGCTGGTAGTGCAGCACGAAGGCTTCCTGGAACACGGCCTCGCGCAGCTGGTGCTCCAGCTGCAGGATCTCGGTGGGCTGGCCTTCCATGCCCGGGGCGTAGAACTGGCGCGTGCCGCGCCCGCTTTCCTTGGCCCGGTGCATGGCCGCGTCGGCGCGGCGCAGCAGCTCGTCGGGGGCGTAGCCGTCCTCGGGGAATACGCTGATGCCGATGGAGGGCGACAGCGACAGCGGCGTGCCGTCGATCGCGTAGACCGCGCGCACGCGCTCCAGCAGGGTGTCGGCCAGCGTGGCGGCGGCGGTGCGGTTGCGGATGTCCGGAAGCACCGCCACGAACTGGTCGCCCCCCACGCGGGCGACGAAGTCGCCGGCCTCCACGCTGCCCTGCAGGCGCCGCGCCATCTCGCACAGCAACTGGTCGCCGGCCTCGTGCCCGAGCGACTCGTTGACGGTCTTGAAGTGGTCCAGGTCGATGAACAGCACCGCCGCGCGCCGGCGCCAGTGCTGCGCATCGGCCAGCGTGCGCGCCAGCTGCTGCATGAGGCTGCGGCGATTGGGCAGCTGCGTGAGGGTGTCGTGGCCGGCCAGGAAGTCCGCGCGCGCCTGCGCCTGCTTGCGCGCCGTGATGTCGCGCGCCACCACCACGCGGTAGGCGCCGCCGGCCTGGGGCATGGTCTTGCCCACCGCCTCGATCTGGATGGTGTGGCCGTCCTTGTGGCGGATGGCCAGCTCGTAGGGGTCCTCGCGCCCGTGCTGCACGTATTCGCGCACGGCCTCGTGGTGCGCGGGCTCGACGAAATCGATGATCGGGTGCCCGACCAGCTCGTCCAGCGGATAGCCGGTGAGGCGCTGCAGGGCCTCGTTGCCGTCCAGGATGATGCCTTCGCGGTGGAAGACGATGCCCTCCTCGGTGGCCTCGGCGAACTTGCGCATGCGCTCCTCGCTCTGGCGCACGGCGCGCTCGGCCGCCCAGTGGTGGGTGATGTCGTTGATGAGCACGAAGGCGCCCACCATGTGCGGCTGCCCGTCGCCGTCGCGGTCGAAGTGGGGCATGAGGGTGATTTCCATCATGCGCGCCTCGCCGTCGTCCTGGACGTGCTCGCGCGTGTACTGCACCGTCTCGCCCTGCAGCGCGCGCTCCACGTAGGGCAGGATCTGCTGCCATGCCCGCTCGCCCACGGCGTCGCGCACCGTCTTGCCGATGAGCGCGTCCACCGCCATGCCGCTGTACTGCGCGTAGCGCTGGTTGGCGAACACGCAGCGCAGGCCGGGCACCTCGTAGTAGGCCAGCAGCACGGGCACCGCGTCGGCCAGCAGGCGCAGCAGGGCCGTGCCGCCGCGTTGTCCAAGACCGGGCAGGGAAGGGTGGGTTGGTGAGGTGCCCATGGGGAACTTATAGCGGATCGCCCTGGCCGCAGGGAGAGTGCAAGCCCTCTGCGCCTGCCGTCGGCGTGATGCCGGACAGGATAATCGACCGCCATGAACACCCCCACCCGCCCGGCGGCCGGCCCCGCCGGCGAGCACCTGCCCGCCTGGATGACGCCCGGCAACCTGCTGCGCGCGTCCGTCGGCGTGGCCGTGCTCACCATCGCGCTCAAGACGCTCGCGTGGTGGGTCAGCGGGTCGGTGGGCCTGCTGTCGGACGCGCTGGAGTCCTTCGTGAACCTGGCCGGCGCCGTCTTCGCGCTGGCCATGGTCACGGTGGCCCGGCGTCCGGCCGACGACGGCCACCCCTACGGCCACCACAAGGCGGAATATTTCTCCTCGGGCTTCGAGGGCATCCTGATCGTGGGTGCCAGCATCGCCATCTTCTGGGCGGCCGCGCTGCGCCTGGTGCATCCGCAGCCGCTGGAGCAGATCGGCTGGGGGATGGGCCTGTCCCTGCTGAGCACCGCCTGCAACGGCCTGCTGGCCTGGGGCATGCTGCGCGCCGCGCGCGTGCACCGCTCGTTGGCGCTGGAGGGCGACGCGCGCCACCTGATGACCGACGTGTGGACGTCGGTCGGCGTGGTGGTCGGCCTGCTGGCCGCCGGCGCGACGGGCTGGCAATGGCTCGACCCGGTGGTCGCCATGGGCGTGGCGCTGAACATCCTGAAGGAAGGCGGCGCGCTGGTCTGGCGCGCCTCGCAGGGGCTGATGGACGAGGCCATGGAGCCCGCCATGCTCGCGCGCGTGCAGGCCGTGCTGCAGGAGCATGCCGCCGCCAGCCGCGGCGCCGTGCAGTTCGACAGCCTGACCTCGCGCCGCGCCGGCGCGCGCAACTACGTGCAGTTGCACATGCACGTGCCCGCCGACTGGGCGCTGGGCCACGCGGCGCGCATGCGCACCCGCGTCGAAGAGGCGCTGATGCGCGCCGCGCCCGGCCTGCACGCCACCATCGAGCTGCTGCCCGTGGGCCAGGCCACCGTATTCGAAACCGTGGAAACGCAAGGAGACGACAAGTGATCAGCATCCTGCAGCGCGTGCGCGAGGCGCGCGTGGAAGTGGCCGGCCGCGTGACGGGCCGGATCGGCCCCGGCCTGCTGGCGCTGGTGTGTGCCGAGCAGGGCGACAGCGAGGCCCAGGCCGACAAGCTGCTGGCCAAGGTGCTCAAGCTGCGCATCTTCAGCGACGAGGCGGGCAAGATGAACCGCAGCGTGCAGGACGTGGGCGGCGGCCTGCTCATCGTCAGCCAGTTCACCCTGGCCGCCGACACGCGCGGCGGCAACCGCCCCAGCTTCACCCAGGCCGCCGACCCCGCCGAGGGGCAGCGGCTGTACGACTACTTCGTGCAGCGCGCGCGGGCCGCCCACCCCGTGGTGCAGACGGGCGAGTTCGCGGCGGACATGCAGGTGCACCTGGTCAACGACGGGCCGGTGACCATTCCGCTGCGCATCGCGCCCGTGGGTGGCTGATAGCTCCTGAAAAAGTAGCTGTCAGCGCTCGTCCTGTAAGTGGTGGTGGGCAATTTGGTTCAAAGAACCCTGCGCCTTCAGCCTACTGCCGCCAGACACTGTTGTCGCGGGTGAACAGGTAAATCGGGTTGTCATTGAGGCGTGTGGCGAGCAGGGTATTGCCATCGCCGGAGAGGGCGATCACCTGGGCGAAGGAAAACCCTTCCTCGGGACCAGCGGCCGCCTTCATATGAGCTTGGGGGCGCCAGGTACCGCCGTTCCGGACATAGACGAAAGCCGCACCCGCTGCGCTACTCGCCAGAGTATTGCCGTCTCTGGACAGCGCCGTGCTTAGCCCGAATTGGCTTGCTCTGGTGAGGTCGATTCTTTGGCTAACCTTCACATAGGCTTGCTGGTTCCAGGTCCCATTGTTCTGGGCAAAGACGTAAACGGCCCCCGCATTGGCTTCGGAATTGTCTTGCTGGTTGCCATTGACGCCGGTGGCATTGCTACTCTCTCGTTTAGCGGTCACGGCCAAGGTGCTTCCGTCGCCCGACAGAGTGAGGGGCGAGCCGAAGGCGTCACCTCCGTCGGAGTTGCTGGCGCTAAGGACGGCTTGATGAGACCAAGTCGTAGCGTTGCGGGTATAGGTATAGACGGCGCCGGCCTGCGCGCGCGGTGTGTTTTGCTCCGGTGGCCGGTCGCTGACGTTGCTGTAAGTGCCATTGGCTCCGGTCACGGCAAGCAGATTTCCGTCGGCTGATAGGGCAAGATTCTGCCCGAACGCCTGTATTCCGCAGGGGTACGTCGCCCAGTAAACGGCGCACCACTCGTTGTGCCGCACGGGGGTTGTGGTTGCTTTGATATAAGCTTGCTGGCTCCAGGCACCATCGGTGCGCACGAACATGTATACGGCGCCTGCTCCCAGAGCGTCTGTGTTCGAGGCATCCCCGTTCACGCCCCGGGCGTTGCTGGTTTCGCCCTTCGCGCCCACTGCCAGGGTGTTGCCATCGGCCGACAGGGCTATCGCACTGCCGAAGTCCGATGACGGGCACCAACGCCCGCCCCTGTTGTCGGTGCACAGGGGCGTCCGATTGTTGTTGGCCTGGAGACGGGCTTGTTGGAACCAAGGGTCTGCGGGGGATATGCGGGTGAAGACGTACGCCGCGCTGTTGTCGGCCACCGGAGGAGCGGATGGGGGGACGACCAATTGAAGCTGCGGTGCACCGATCACCAGCGTCTTGCCATCCGCGGAGAGCGCCACCGTGTTGGAATCCCAGGAGCCCATGATTTTGTCAGTGCCAGGCTCAAAGAATAAAAAGGTGCGGGTGATGTCGGGGGTCACCGTGCCAGCCTTGTAGGTGCATTGATCGTCCTGGCATACGCGCAGCCGGTAGCTCGCATTGACGCGCTCATGCGCCTTCGTGAGGCCATAGATGTACGCGGTGCCGGTCATGGCATCGCCTATCTGCATCTCGGGCAGCGGGCCCGCGCCGTCCGGATCTTCATACAGTTCGTAGCGGGTTGCACCCGGCGAGGCACTCCAATGGAACTCGTAACTATGCCTGCGATAGGCTAAGCCAAAGTCCGCCGTTCCTGTGGAGCCCAGGCTGGCATTAACCACCCCGGTGACCGCCGAAGAGCCGGGGTCAACGCTGCCAGAGTCCGAGCCGGAACCGCCGCCGCAGGCGGTGAGCGCCAACGTAGTGCAGCCGAGTGCGAGCGCGCGCCACAGGGATTGCCTGCATGCAGGGTGGAGTATGGATGAGAGGAGAGGCATATTGAGCCTTTCTAGCAGTGGCGAGGGCCACTATTGAAAATAGGTTATTAATGGCAGGTCTATTGTCGCCAGAAAAAAACGCCTGCCATCACCAGCCCCGTCGCCACGATGCCCCAGCGCAGCACCGGCGCGGTCAGCTTGCGCGCCACGCGCGCGCCGCCGTATCCGCCCAGCGTGGCGGCCACCATCATCAGCAGGGCCTGCTTCCACTCCACGATGCCGCCCGCCGCGTAGATCGCCACGGCAATGGCGGTGAGCAGCGCGGACACGAGGTTCTTCATGCCGTTCATGGCGTTGAACTGCGTCTGCCCCAGCAGGCCGAACAGGGCCAGCAGCAGGATGCCCAGCCCGCCGTTGAAGTAGCCGCCGTAGGCCGCAACGGCCAGCATGCCCAGGCCGGCTTTCGATGCCGGCACGGGGCCGTGGCCGGCGCCGGCCCATCGGCGCAACTGCGGACCGAAGGCGAACATGGCGGTGGCGGCCAGCAGCAGCCAAGGCACGATCTTCTTGAACGTGGCGTCGGGCGTGACCAGCAGCAGCGCCGCCCCGGCCGAGCCGCCGATGAGCGACAGCAGCACCACGGCGCGCATCGACAGGCCCGGGGGCGGCTGCATGTCCTCGCGGAAGCCCCAGGCGCCCGCCATGTACCCGGGCAGCAGCGCGACGGTGCCGGTGGCGTTGGCGGCCACGGGCGGCACGCCGGTGAAGACCAGCGCGGGCAGGGTGAGAAAGCTGCCGCCTCCGGCGACGGCATTGAGGGCGCCCGCGACGAAGGCGGCGGCGAGGAGCAGGGTGGTGTCGAACATCGGTGCCGATGTTATGCGCCGTGGTGGGGCCGATTGGTGCTGTTTTCGGCACAGGTGCCCTGCGCCGGGAAGTCGGGCGGCTATGCAAGCCCCAGCGTGGAGCGCAGCAGGGCTACACGGGGATTGGCGACGGCACCCCGGTAGATCAGCGCCACCGGGCCCGTGGAAATCCCCGGCGTGACCTTGACCTCGCGCACGCCGAGCGATGCGGGCGCGGCGTGCAGGGAGGCGCGGGGCACGGCGCTGATGCCCAGCCCCGCCTTGACCAGTTGGAGATTGGTGTACGGACTGGTGGACTCGATCACCGGCGTGGGCGCCACCACGCCTTCGCGGCGGAACACCTCTTCCATCATGCGCCGCAGCATGGAGCTGTGCGTGGGCAGCACCCAGCGCTGGCCCGCCAGGTAGTCCCAGTTGCAGGCGCGCGCACGGCCCGCGGGATGATCCGCGGGGGCGATGACGGTGAAGGCTGCGTCGAACAGCTTCTCGTAGCGCAGCGGCTGGCCGGCAGCTTCGGGTAGCTCGGTGGGGTAGCTGGTGATGAGCGCGTCGAGCTGGCCGGCCAGCAGGCATTCCACGAGCAGCGGCACGCGCTCTTCCTGCAACTGCACCCGGACGTGGGGGTGCTCCGCGGCCAGCCGCGCCAGCACTTCGGGCAGATACCCCTGGGCCACGAAAGGGGGCGCGCCGATGCGCAACTGCGTGACGGCGGGCTGCTGTGCGGTTTCCCGGCCCAGGTGTGCCAGCTCGTTGAGCAGCATGGCGGCGCCGCGGATGGCGGTCTCGCCCTGGGGCGTGGGTTCCAGCCCGCGCGCAGTGCGCACGAACAGCGGCGTGCCGAAGGCGGCTTCGATTTCGCCCAGCGCCTTGCTCAGCGCCGGCTGCGTCAGGTGCATCAGGCCGGCCGCCGCGCGCAGGCTGCCGCCCCGGTGCAGGGCCAGCAGCAGCTGCAGGTGCTTGAAGCGCAGGCGGGACAGCAGGCGCTGCGGGTCGAAGTCCGGCATGGGTGATCACCAAAAGTTTTCGATCCATAGAAACATATCACTATTGGAAAACCGATGGCCGGCCTATCCTGCCGCCACAACGACACGCCGCAAGGAGACGAACCATGGATAGACGCGCCTTTCTGGCCAGCGCACTGGCCGCCACCGCAACCCCGCTCGCCTGGGCGGAGGGCTTTCCCGCGCGGCCCGTGCGCGTGATCTCGCCCTACGCTGCGGGCGGTGGGCCGGACGTGCAGTTGCGCCAGGCCGGCCCGGCGCTGGGCGAGGCGCTCGGCCAGCCCATCGTGATCGAGAACAAGGTCGGGGCCGCGGGCGTGCTGGCCGCCCAGTACGTGGCGCAGCAGCCCGCCGATGGGTACACCTGCCTGATGGGCTCCAACACCCACCTGATCCAGAAGCTGCTGCAGCCGGGGCTGCGCTTCGACCCGGTCGGGGACTTCGCTCCGGTCAGCAACCTGACGGCCTCGCCCACGGTGCTGGTGGTGCGCGCCGACGCGCCCTGGCGCACGGCGCAGGAGCTGATCGACGCGCTCAAGGCGCAGCCGGCGCAGGCCAACTACGGCTCGGGCGGCATCGGCACCTCGGCCCACCTGGCCGGGGCCACGCTGGCCTCGCTGGCGGGGCTGCAGGTGACCCACATTCCGCTCAAGGGCTCGGTGGAGATCGCCGCATCGCTGATCCGGGGCGACACGCAGTACGCGTTCCCGGTGGCGGGCACAGGCATCCCGCAGGTGCAGGGCGGCAAGCTGCGCGCCCTGGCCGTGACCAGCCGCAAGCGCCTGAGCCAGTTGCCCGACGTGCCCACGCTGCAGGAGGTGCTGCGCAACGAGCTGGCGGTGCAGGAATCGTGGTTCGGCCTGTGGGCGCCGGCCAAGACCCCGCCGGCCGTGCTCGACATCCTCAACGCCGCCGTGCGCAAGGTGGCGGCTCAGCCCGCGCTGCGCGCCTCCTTCGAGGCCGTGGGCAACGAGGCCACGGCCAGCGCATCGCCCCAGGCGTTCGCCGACTTCGTGCGCAGCGAGAACCGCAAGTGGGCCGAGATCATCCAGCTGACCGGCATCACGGCCAACAGCTGAACGGCGCGCCCATCCCCACCATCGAACAAGAGAGAGAACGGATATGGACAAGCCGTTGCAGGGCGTGCGCGTCATCGACATGTCGCACGTGATCGCGGGGCCGCTGGCCTCGCACTACCTGGCCCAGCTGGGGGCCGAGGTCATCAAGATCGAGCCGCCGGGCGGCGAAGTCATGCGCAACAGCCACGCGCCCGGCGAAACCAACGCGGGCGGTTTGCCCTCGGGATTCGTGGCGCTCAACGCGGGCAAGCGGTCGCTGGCGGTGGACATCCGCCGGCCGGAGGGCGCGGACATCGTGCGCGCCCTGGCCCGCACGGCTGACGTGTTCATCGAGAACTTCCGCCCCGGCGTGGTGGCGCGCCATGGCCTGGGCTACGAGGACATCCGGGCGCAGCGGCCGGACGTCGTCTACTGCTCCATCTCGGGCTTCGGCCAGCAGGGCGAATGGGCCCGGCGCGGCGCCTACGACCACGTGGTGCAGGCGCTGACCGGCATGATGATGATGGCCGGCAGCGACGAGGATGCGCCGCCCGTGAAGGTGGGCTTCCCGGTCATCGACGTGGCTGTCGGCATGCTGGGCGCCCTGTCGATCACGGCCGCGCTGCACCGGCGCAACGCCGACGCGCCGGGCGCGCGCGCCAGCCAGCACATCGACGCCTCCATGCTGCAGGCGTCGCTGATGCTCATGTATCCCCACGCCTGCACCTACCTCACCCACGGCACCGAGCCCCGGCGCGTGGGCAACCGCGGCTATACGGGCAGCCCCGCGGCCGATACCTACCAGTGCGCCGACGGCTGGCTGTCCACCGCCGCCAACACGCCGGCGCAGTTCAGGCTGCTGGCCGGCGTGCTGGGGCTGGAGGCGCTGTGCGAGGACGCGGCGCTGCTGGATCTCGACGCCTTCAACGCCCCGCAGGGGGGCTTCGTCATCGCTCGCGACCTGCCCACGCTGCAGGAGCGCCTGCGCGCGGCCTTCGCAGGCCGCAGCGCCGGCGAGATGGAGGCACGGCTCAATGCGGCGGGCGTGCCCGCCGCGCGCGTACGACGCCTGGGGGAATTCCTGGACGAGGCGCGGGCCACGGGCGCGCTGGCGCCCGTGCGCTACGGCGTGGAGGGCGCGGGCGTGGATACGCCGGGCCTGGGTTTCCGGCTGGGCGGCTGCGAGCCGGCGCCGCAGACGCCGGCCCCTGCGCTGGGCGAGCGGGGCCGTGCGCTGTTGCAGGAACTGGGCATGGATACGGCCGCGATCGAGCGGCTGCAGCGCAGCGGCGTGCTGGGTGCGGCGCTGCCGTGAACCTGCCTACTTGGCGTAGGGGTCGGCGAAGCCCAGCTCCTGCATGATGGCCGTCTCGTAGGCTTCCATCTCGTCGGCGTCCTCGGCGCTGGTCTCGTGATCCCAGCCCTGGGCGTGCAGCGCGCCGTGCACCAGCAGGTGGGCGTAGTGCTCTTCCAGCGTCTTGTTCTGCTCGCGCGCCTCGCGTTCGACCACGGGGGCGCAGAGCACGAGGTCGGCCACGGCCACGGGCTCCTGCTGGTAGTTGAAGGTGAGCACGTTGGTGGCGTAGTCCTTGCGGCGGAACTCGCGGTTCAGGCGCTGGCCTTCCTCAGTGCCGACGATGCGCACGGTGATCTCGGCATCGACAGCGAGCGCGTGGCGGATCCAGCGCGCGACCTTGTGGCGCGGCAGGGTGGCGCGGTGTTCGGCGGCGTCGCGCGCGAATTGCAGGGACAAGGCGAGTGCGTTAAGAGCCATTTTGGCCTCCAGCGCTTATCCAGCAAGCGCTACCAGCTATTGAATCAGGAGTGATCGCGGCGGTTGCGCTGCGCGTCGTAGGCATCCACGATGCGCGCCACCAACGGGTGGCGCACCACGTCGGCGCTGGTGAAGCGCGTGACGGCGATACCCTGCACGCGCTTCAGGACGCGCTCGGCGTCGATCAGCCCGCTCATCGCGCCCTTCGGTAAATCGATCTGGCTCACGTCGCCCGTCACCACCGCCTTGGCGCCGAAGCCGATGCGGGTGAGGAACATCTTCATCTGCTCGGGCGTGGTGTTCTGCGCTTCATCCAGGATCACGAAGGCGTTGTTCAGCGTGCGCCCGCGCATGAAGGCCAGCGGCGCGATCTCCAGCGCATTGCGCTCGAAGGCCTTCTGCACGCGGTCGAAGCCCATCAGGTCGTAGAGCGCGTCGTAGAGCGGGCGCAGGTACGGGTCCACCTTCTGCGTCAAGTCGCCCGGCAGGAAGCCCAGGCGCTCGCCTGCTTCCACGGCAGGGCGGGTGAGCACGATGCGCTGCACGGCGCTGCGCTCCAGCGCGTCCACCGCGCAGGCCACGGCCAGGTAGGTCTTGCCCGTACCCGCCGGGCCGATGCCGAAGGTGATGTCGTGCGTGGCGATGTTGTGCAGGTACGTGCTCTGCGTGGGCGTGCGCGCGCGCAGGTCGGCGCGGCGCGTGGTGAGCTGGATGGCGCCCTCCGCGTCCTCGCGCATGCTGCTGTCGCCGGCCAGCATGAGCTGCAGGTGCTCCTCCTTGATGGGGCGCTCGGCCATCTCGTAGAGCGCCTGCAGCAGTTCCATGGCCTGCGTCGCCTTGGCCTTGGGGCCGTCCACCTTGAACTGCTCGTGGCGGTGGGCGATCTTGACCTGCAGCGCCACCTCGATGGTGCGCAGGTGCGCGTCGGCGGGGCCGCACAGGTGGGTCAGGCGCGTGTTGTTGTGGGGGGTGAAGGTGTGGCGCAGGATCACGCTGATAATTCCAGCAAGAAAGGAACGCGATGATAGGCAAACTGACCGGCACCCTGCTGGAGAAGAACCCGCCCGAGGTGCTGCTGGACTGCCACGGCGTGGGCTACGAGGTGCAGGTGCCCATGAGCACCTTCTACAACCTGCCGGCCGTGGGCGAGCGCGTGGCGCTGCTCACCCAGTTCATCGTGCGCGAGGATGCGCAATTGCTCTATGGCTTCGGCACCGCGCCCGAACGCCAGGCGTTCCGAGAGCTCATCAAGATCAGCGGCGTGGGGCCGCGCACGGCGCTGGCCATCCTCTCGGGCCTGGGCGTGGGCGACCTCGCGCAGGCCGTGTCGCTGCAGGAGGCGGGGCGCCTGGTGAAGGTGCCCGGCATCGGCAAGAAGACGGCCGAGCGGCTGCTGCTGGAGCTCAAGGGCAAGCTGGGCACCGACATCGGCGCCAAGGCCCACGCCGCCAACGACGCGCAGGCCGACATCCTGCAGGCGCTGCTGGCGCTGGGCTACAACGACAAGGAGGCGGCTGCGGCGCTGAAGGCGCTGCCAGCAGATGTGGGAGTGAGTGAGGGGATAAAGCTTGCCTTGAAAACGTTGGCGAGATGATTTTTGGAGGAGGAGAGAGGCTATGAAGAAATGCATGAAGGCTGTTGGCCTTGCGGCAGGCGTGCTGCTGGGCGTGGCTGTAGCGGGTTGTGGCGGAGGGGGGATGCCCCGAACAGCCAGGCGGTAAGGGATGCGGCGCTGTTGGTGGAGGGCCGTGTTGCACCGCAAGTCGCTATCGAACGACAGTACGTGAAATATCGCAGTGCTGCCGCTGCGCCAGTGCCTTCGCGTATCACGCTGGACGCACTTGATATGCACAAGGCCGCAGAGTCTTTGGCGGGGTCAGGTCCTCAGTTGGTGGGAGAAGCACGGGCCGTTCCAGGTGCGGCTACCGCCGCATTGACGCTGCAGCGTTTGCAATGGGAGCGCATGGCTGCAGGAGGGTACGTGGCTGCTTTGAGCATTGCCGCACGAGACGCTCGCGGTTTGCGTATGGGAGTGCACGTTTTGACATTGCCGAATGCGGCGGTGCTGCGCGTTTATAGCCAGGATCGTTCGCAGGTCATGCTGGAGCTCACGGGTGAGGAAGTGCTCGCGCTGGTGCACCGCAACATTCAGGTCGACGGTGACAGCATGCAGGCGCGGACGTGGTGGACGCCCGACATGGGCACCGATGAGGCGACACTGGAAATCGAGTTGCCCGCAGGGGTGTCGATGACAGCGGTGCAGATCGCGGTGCCGGTGGTGTCTCATATCTTTGCTGAGTTGGAGCATGAAGCCTTCCCTGGGGTGCAGGAGAAGATCAACGAATCAGGGTCATGCAACGTGGATGCACTGTGCGACGCCACCCTTTCGCCAGAGCGCGATGCCGTCGCGCGCATGCGTTACGTGCGCGATGGAAAAAGCTATCTATGTACCGGCACACTGCTGAATGACAAGCAAAGCTCCAGGACCCCATATTTCCTGAGCGCAAACCACTGTATTTCCACGCAGACCTCGGCTTCGTCACTGCAAACCGATTGGTTCTATCAATCTGCAGGATGTCAATCGCGCATGCTGTCGAATACCACGCGGAGCTTGAGCCAAGGCGCGACCTTGCTCTATGCGAGCACGAATTCGGATGTGTCCTTCATGCGCCTCAACGATACCGTGCCTGGCGGGGTGTACTTTGCCGGCTGGGAGGCGGCACCTACCGCCATGGCAGTTGGAACTGCCGTCACGGGATTGCACCATCCGGCGGGGGACATGCTCATGATCAGCAAAGGGCAGGTTCTTGGCCAGACAAGCTGCACTCCTGGGACCGACGGGCGGTTTTCATGCACCGGGACATCGGGTAACTATGATCGTGTGCGGTGGTCTTCTGGTACGACCCAAGGGGGAGCAGTGGTTCTGCACTGTTCAATAGCGCGGGACGTGTCGTGGGTACGTTGTATGGCGGCTCGTCGTCTTGCACGAGCTCTGCAGGCGTGGACTATTACGGACGTTTTTACGAGTCCTTCCAATCGATAAAGGGGTGGTTGGCTGCCGGCTCGAACCCGGAGCCGACGCCGGAGCCGACGCCCACGACATCACCTCTGGATTCCATGGTGCGTATTCTGCGTAGGCTGTAACACAAAAAAACGCGCCTAATGGCGCGCTTTGGATTGTCGAGCATCAGTCTCTGTGCATCAATCGCTCGAGAATAGATACCTCTTGGGCGGAAAGCGACTTGGCGCCCGCAATGGAACTTGTGATATCGGTCATGGCTAGGCTTGTGCGCGTCAGATTGCCAGAGCTCACTTCTGTGGAGTACATGCATGCCGCCTCACCCGGCGGGAACAGTACGAGCATGGCTGAGTCGGTGGCGCTTTGTGGCGTTCTGCCTACGCCATTGATGTAGAACGGTCGCAATTGTTCGGCGGTCCCAATGGCTTCACCATTGAGGTACATCGGATGCTCGGTCCAGTTGTCGTTGGTGTAGTTGATCGTCCTGTTGAAATTGGATACGCGGGCGGTCGGATTGCCGCCGCCATTTGTTTCAGAAAAAGCCACCAGCACCTTGTAGCCCTGATACGTGGGACCGCCGGTCGCAATAATGGTGCAGGCAATGGCTTCGGTCGTGTTGGACTGCAGCGTTGTGGCGCTCACATTTTTCAGATCGGCGTGAGCCGCTATGGAGCAGCCGGCGTAGAGGGTGATAAGGCAGAGGTACTTCTTCATGAGGTCACAGTGTGGAAAAGTGGCGTGCGGTGGCGGGTTGGATACGCCTGAGTTGTAACGAAATTTATTTGAGATGTCTACGCTGTTCGCCGGTGCCATGCCAGCGCGCATGCTCGTCATTAATTGCCAATTCAAGGAAAACGCCATGAAGGCTTCGAGTACAGCATGGGCGGCGCTGCCGCTGGTTTTGGCACTGGCCGGCTGCGGCGGCGGCAGCAACAACAGCACGCCGTCCACGCCCGAGACGCCCGTGGTTCCCTCGGCGGACCGCATCGAGCCCTTCGATCCCAGCGGTACCGCCAAGGCGCAGGCCGCGCCGGCGGCGCAGGTAAGCGCGGCGGCTGATGCGCAGTCCACGCGCACCGTCGCCCTGGGGCCGCTGGCGCAGGCCAAGGCCGCTGAGGCGGCGCAGCCCGGCGTGCCGCTGCAGATCGGCACCGCGCGCGGCGTGCAGGACACGGCCACCGTGGCCGCCACGGCCGCGCTGCTGCGCTGGCAGCCCACGGCGCACGGCACGCAGGTGGCGGCGCTGCGCTTCACGGCCGAGGGGGCGCACGGCGTGCGCCTGGGCGTGCTGGTGCAGGCGCTGCCTGCCGGCGCGGTGCTGCGCTTCTACGGGACCACGGACGAGGGCGCCGTGGAGATCGGCGCCGACGAGCTGCGCGCCGTGGCCGAGCGCAACGCCCAGGGAGACGCTCCGGATGACGCCGCCCGCACCTACTGGAGCCCCGACTTCGGCGGCCCGCAGACCACGCTGGAGGTGGAGATCCCTGCCGGCGCGCAGGCCGCCGCCGTGCAACTGGCCGTGCCGCGCCTGTCGCACTTCACCGTGGCGCCCGCCGCAGCCGAGGAGGCTGCCTTCGCCAAGGTGGGCGAGTCGGGCAGCTGCAACGTGGACGTGACCTGCCGCCCCGAATACATCGACCAGAGCCGCTCCGTGGCGCGCATGATCTATGTGCGCGAGGACGGCAAGAGCTACCTGTGCACGGGCACGCTGCTCAACGACGCGCAGTCCAGCGGCACGCCGTATTTCCTGAGCGCGAACCACTGCATCTCCACCCAGGCCGTGGCCTCCACGCTCACCACCGACTGGTTCTACCGCTCCGCGAGCTGCGGCGGCTCTGGCGTGAACCCGGCCGCCACGCGCCTGGCGGGCGGCGCCACGCTGCTTTACGCGTCGGCCACCACCGACGTGTCGTTCCTGCGCCTGGACCGTCCGGCGCCGGCGGGTATCGTCTACGCAGGCACGTACTTCGGCGGCGTGCAGTCCGGGCAGGTGCTGGCCGGCGTGCACCACCCCAAGGGCGACCTGCAGAAGGTCAGCCAGGGCGTGGTGCTGCGCTACAGCACCTGCAGCGGCGAGTGGTGCACCAACAGCGACGGCACCAACGGCACCTTCCTCACGCTGGGCTGGCAGCAGGGCGTGGTGGAAGGCGGCAGCAGCGGCTCGGGCGCGTTCATCACCATCGGGCCGCGCCGCTACGTGGTCGGCCAGCTGTTCGGCGGCACGTCGAGCTGCGAGAACCCGGCCGGCGTGGACCACTACGGCCGCTTCGACACCAGCTACCGCGCCGCGATCAAGAACTGGCTGAACCCCTGATTTCAACGATTACAGGAGATTTGCGCGATGGCTGTGCTGGAAGGCGTAAGTATTCAGAATTACCGAAGTCTGAAGGATGTGACGCTGGGCAAAACATTTGAGCGGCAGGACGGTGACGTTTTACCGAGGCTGATGGCGGTCATCGGTGCCAATGGCGTCGGTAAATCTACGCTGCTTGATGCGCTGGGTTTTTTGGGCGATTGTTTGAGCGACGGGGTGGAGGCTGCCTGTGACAAACCGCAGCGCGGAGGCTTTGAACGCCTACGAACACTTGGTGTGAAAGAGCCCATCCGTTTTGAGGTGCGCTTCCGCCAGACGGTGAAAGACAGGCCCATCAGTTACAGCCTAGAAATCGACCAAGACGCGCGTGGTCGGGTCTGCGTGGCTTACGAGCGCTTGCGCCAGCGTCGCAAGGGACAGCCTGCCGGGCGTCCCTACAGCTTTCTTGAACTGCGCAATGGAGAGGGATACGCATGGTCTGGTGAAGAAGCTGGCGATAGCGAGGGGGCTCGAAAAATAGCGGTCAGCATGAGTGACAGGCAGGTCTTGGGCATTTCCACGCTGGGCACGCTGAAAGACCACCCTCGTATCGGGCAGTTTCGTGCTTTCCTGGCAGGCTGGTATTTGTCGTATTTTGTGCCGGAGCTGGCGCGGGCGCAGCCAATGGCGGGTGCGGACCCGCACTTGAATCGCCGTGGTGACAACTTGGCTAAATATCTGCAGTTCATCGAGCGTGAAAATCCCCGGGGCTTCAAGGCAGCGCTGGATTTGATTGCGCAGAAGATTCCAGGCGTGGAAAGCATTCGCTCCGAGAGGGCCAAGGATGGGCGCTTGATGCTGGAGTTTTCCGCGCGCGGCTATGCAGAGCCGTTCTACCAGCAGGATATGTCCGATGGCTCGTTAAAGCTGCTGGCCTACCTGTTGCTAATGGAAGACCCCGATCCTGCTCCCTTGATCGGTATCGAGGAGCCTGAGAATGGTCTACACCACCAATTGTTGGCTGTCTTGGCACAAGAACTGCAAACATTTGCCAGCCGCACCCGGGGGCCGCAGGTACTGGTAACGACCCATTCCCCTTATTTCGTTGACGCCCTGACGCCGGAAGAGGTATGGGTTTTGCACAAAGGATCGGATGGCTACACCCAGGCCATCAGCGCGGCCAGTATTGCGGGCGTGAAAGAGATGTTCCGTGAAGGCATCCCGACGGGCAGCCTGTGGTTCAGCAACCACTTCGGCGTGGGTAATCCATGAGTGCCTACGTTGAGGTACTGACGGAAGGGGCTTCCGACGTTCCCGTGGCAGAGGAGTTGCTAAAACGCCATTTCGGGCTGCTCCGGGATGAGCATTTCCGTATACATCCGCACCAAGGGCGGGGCCGTTTGCCAGCCAATTTTTTGGCGGCGCCAGACCCGAAACGCCGTGGTTTGCTGGATCAGTTGCCCGCGAAGCTGCGGGGGTGGGCGTGGTTGCCCGAGAGTGTATTGGTGCTGGTACTCGTGGATGCGGATGACGACGACCCGCAGCAGTTGCTGGCGCAATTGCAGTCGATGCTGGAGCAACTGCCGCGTCGGCCTGCGCGGGTGTTATTTCGATTGGCGGTCGAAGAAACCGAGAGTTGGTTTCTGGCCGACCCGCAAGCGGTACGTTGTGGTTTCCCTCATGCAAGACTGCGCAAAATCCGGGGCATTGCACCTGATGAGATCGTAGGAGCCTGGGAGCGGTTGGCCGAAGTATTGGGTGCGGACGTTCGCTTCGTGACAGGAACGGACAAGCTGGCATGGGCCAAAGCGATTGCGCCCCATATGAATTTCGAACAAACGCCCTCGCCTAGTCTGCGGGACCTAGTGCAAGGTACGCAGGACTATCTTGATACGGTGGAGGTATAGGCATCCACTGGGGTGTTTTCGTTCCCTGAAGCAAGTTAGTCAATCCTTGCCCCGGAGTCCTGCACGATCTGCTTCCAGTGCGCCAGCTCGCCTGGCAGCATGGCCGCGAAGCTGCGCGGGTCGGACTCCACCGGCTCCGCGCCCAGCGCCTTGAGGCGCTCGCGCATCGCGGGCGTGGCCAGCACCTTGGTGATGGCGCCGTGCAGCTTCTCGACGATGGGTGCGGGCGTGCCCGCCGGGGCGAAGAGACCGTACCACGAGGTCACGGACAGCTCCTTGCCCAGCGGCGGGATCTCCGGCGCCAGCGCCGTGGGCTTGTCCGACGCCACGCCCAGCACGCGCAGCTTGCCGCTGGTGACGAACGGCATCACGCCGGGGAAGCTGCCGAAGGTCACCGGTAGCTGGCCCGCCACCACGTCGGTGGCCGCGGCGGCCGCGCCCTTGTAGGGCACGTGGAGCAGGTTCACGCCCTTCTGCTTCTTGAGCATCTCGCCCAGCAGGTGGTTGAGCGTGCCGTTGCCGGCCGACGCGTATTCCACCTTGCCGGGATGGGCCTTGGCGTAGGCCACGAGTTCGTCCAGCGTCTTGGCCGGGAAGTTCGGGTTCACCGCCAGCAGGTAGGGCGCCACGGCCAGCTGCATCACGGGCGTGAAGTCCTTGACGGGGTCGAACGGGATCTTGCTGTAGAGCGCCGGGTTGATGGTGTGCGCGCTTTGCGCCGTCACCAGGAAGGTGTGGCCGTCGGGCGCGGCGCGTGCGACCTGGCTGGTGCCCAGGTTGCCGCCCGCGCCGGGGCGGTTTTCCACCACCACGGGCTGGCCCAGCGAGTTCTCCAGGCCCTGCGCCACGGCGCGGGCGATCACGTCGTTCGCGCCGCCGGGGTTCTGCGGCACCACGAAGACGATGGGCCGCGCGGGCCAGGCGGCCTGCTGGGCCCAGGCGGGCGCGGCGGCCAGCAGGCCGAGGGCGGCGGCGGACAGAGCGCGGCGGGTGAGAGTGCGGGGCATGGGTTGTCTCCTTGTCAAGTGAATCAAAGCAATACCAGCCCGGGCGGCAGGCTGTCGCCGAGGCTGCGTTTCTGGTCTTCGGCGTCCATCGCCTGGGCCTGCTCCACCAGCGCGATCCAGCGCCCGGGTGCGGCGGCGGCACGCAACTGGACCAGCACCTGCGCGCGCAGATCATCGGGCAGGTCGCGCGCGCGGTCGCCCGTCATGCGGGCGATCTGCACGGCGGCGAACATCGCGTGTTCGTTCCTGCGCCAGTCCTGCGCCAGCGTGGCGGCGAGGAATTCGCGCGCGGCCTCGGGCGGCATGGTCAGGTGGGCATTGGCGGCCAGCGGCTGGCGTGCGGCCAGGCGGCCGATGGCCCACCAGGTCTGCACCGGCTCGCCGGGCTTTTGCAGGCGCTGCAGCATCCACTGGCCCATCTCCTGGCGGTATTGCCAGGGCACGGCTTCCATCGCGGCGAAGAGGCGCAGCATGTCGTCGTAGCTGCCGTACTTGGCGCTGCGCTGTGCGGCTTGCTGCACCGTTTTCTGCATCTTGCCGGCCACGTCCTCCAGCAGTTCCATCTGCCGCGCTTCATTTAGCCCCGCCGCGATGCGGCGCCAGAAGACCCACCACTCCGTCCAGTTGGCCGCCTCCGTGCCGTGGGCGAGGCACTGCGCGTAGAGCTGCCACGCCTGGTCGACGCGCCAGCCATCCAGCTCCGCGCCCACGCCGGGGCGCAGGCACCAGCCCGCGAGGTTGAGCCATGCGCGCTCGTGCTCGGGCGTGCGGCGGCGGCGCTTGGCGCGCGCGAGCAGGGCGTCGAACAGCGCGCGCAGCAGGGGGGCGTCCCAGCCCTCGCGGGGGCCCAGGATCTTTTCCAGTGTCTGGCGCAGCTGGCGCACCTCCTTGGGTGGCACCTCCTGCGACTGGCTGCCGAAGATGCGGTCGATGGCCTCGATGGCGGGCTTGAGGTGTTTTTGGCCTCCAGCGCTTTCCTGGTCAGCGCCGCAAGCTATCGAATCGGTAGTGCTGCGCAGGTTGAACGGCAGCAGCCACTGGCGGCTGTCGTCGTCCACCGCCACGCAGCGCACCTCCAGCGTGCCCATCTCGGTCATGCGCGCGTGGAGCTGCACTTCGACCTGCGCCTTCTCGCGCCCTTCCGGCGCGGGCAGCACGGCGGCGAGCGGCGGCAGCTCCACCCAGCCCTCGCCTGCGAGCGGCGCGATCTGCCCGGCTTGCGCGGGTGCGTCATGGCTGTTGGCGACGAGCGCGAAGCGCACCGCCTGCCCCAGCCTCAAGGCGAAGCGCCGCCCGGTGAGCACGATGCGCACGCCTTCCTCGGTGCCGCGCGGCAGCAGGCACAGCCCCTTGCTACCCGGCAGTACCAGCCAGTAGCTGCGCGCGGAGCCTCCGCCGATGCGGGGGACTATGTTTTTGATAGCTGCTTGCGCTTTTCCAGCAAGCGCTGGAGGCTGATTTGATTCAAAAGTAGCCAGCCCATGCGCCGCTGCGCCGCGCGCCACGGCCCAGTCCGGGTGCGGGTTGTGCAGCACGTGCACCGGCGCGCCGCGCCATTCGCCCAGCAGTTGCGTGAGCCGCGCGGCCAGCGCGTGCGCGTGGAACACGCCGCCGTTGAGCAGAACGGCATCCGGCAGCTCGCCCTGCGCATGCCGTGCGAGAAACTGCGCCAGATGCCGTGAGATGGCCGCGTCCGCCGGGTAGGGCAGCCCCAGACCGCGCAGCGCACCTTGGCGGCGTGCAGGCGCATCGGTAAGTTGCGCGCTCGGCAGAAAGCCTTCGACCACCCAGGCGCGCACGTCATCGCGAGAGAGCGTGGCCGAGCGCGTCTGCGCCAGCAGCTGCGAGCCGCCGCCGAGCAGGGTGACGGCGGCGCTCTCGGGCGCGTCCTGCGCCAGCAGCCGCTCCTTGGCGATGCGGCAGCGCTGCACGAGCTGCGCGAAGCGCGCGGCGGGCAGGCGCTGGCCTTCGCCGGCGAACCGCGGCTCCAGCCGGTGCGCGAGCGCCAGATCCATGTTGTCGCCGCCCAGCATCAGGTGCTCGCCCACGGCGATGCGCGTGAGCGTGGGCAGGCCGCCCGGCGTGGGCTCCACGCGGATCAGCGTCAGATCGGTCGTGCCGCCGCCCACGTCGGCCACCAGCACGAGGCGGCAGCCTTCCAGCTGCGCGGCCAGTTGCTCGCCCTGCAGCGCCAGCCAGTCGTGGAACGCGGCCTTGGGTTCTTCGAGCAGATGCACTTCGGGCAGCCCGGCCCACTGCGCGGCCTCCAGCGTCAGCGCCCGCGCGCCCTCGTCGAACGAGGCGGGCACGGTGAGCACCACGGCCTGCCGTTCCAGCGGAGCGTCGGGATGCGCCGCATTCCAAGCAGCTTTCACATGCGCGAGGTACGAGGCCGATGCCGCGAGCGGCGACACCTTCGCCACGCCTTCCGGCGCCCCCCAGGGCAGGATGGGCGCGGTGCGATCCACGCCGGGGTGCGACAGCCAGCTCTTGGCGCTCGCCACCAGCCGCCCCGGCATGGCCGCGCCCAGCTCGCGCGCCCAGCGGCCGAGGGTGGCGGGCGCTCCATCCGACGCATCCAGTGGCGGCCACGGCGCGCGCCACGCATCGCCCAGCTCCTGCGGCGCGGCCTGGTAGCGCACCGAGGGCAGCAGCGGCTGAGCCTGCACCTCGCTGGCCGAGATGCGCTGGGGGATGGGCAGCAGAGTGATCTGCGCCGCATCGCCGCCCAGCGGCGCAAAGGCGCAGACGGTGTGGCTGGTGCCGAGGTCGATGCCGACGGCGTAGCGGGCGGCGGGCTGCGTCATGGGCGCTGGGGCATGCAATCAGGCGCCACTCCTCGCCGCCTCCAACGCCAGCGGAAGGTAGTGGGCCAACTCTTTGGCCTGGATGTCATTCGCCGAGCGCAGCTTGATGTGCCGCCGGCCCTTGCCGCCACCCTCCAGGTGGCCGAGCGCGTCCGAGATCTTGGCGCCGCTGCCAAACTCCACCGAGACATGCTGCCTGTAGGCAAAGACTCCGCAGAATTGCACGCCGGAGGAAAAGAGGATGCCGCCGTACTTGACCTCCTCGGTCACGGACGGAATGGTTTCTTTGACGAGCGTGCGAACAGACTCTACCCATGAGAATTGCTCGTCGCCAAGCAGGCGGAGGTCATCGAGGAGTTCTTGGACGGACTTCGTGGTCATGATGTGGTGTGCCTGACGTGGTTTTCCTGCGCCGCTATTCAGACGCCGCAGGCGCGCGCACGTCGAATTCCACCTTCCAGCGCTCGCTGCCGCCCACGGGCACGGCGGAGAGTTCCAGCGTGCCGATGTCGGTTACGCGCGCGTGCAGGGTGACGGGCACGACTTCGCCGGGGGTACGTCCCTCGGCGGGCAATTGGGCCTCGATCTCCTGCAGCTCCACCAATTCTTCCGGCCCCCAGAAGTCGAGCAGGGTGCCCACGGTGTCGTTGCGGCGCACGCTGGAGCCGAAGAAGCGCAGGCGCACCGGTTCGCCGACGACGAGGCCGAATTCCTGCGCGTCCAGCGCCACCTCGCTGCCTTCCTCCATGCCGAAGGGCGCGAGGCAGAGGGCGTTGATGGGCGGCTCCAGGCCGGGGATGGCGGGCATGTTGCTTTCCACGCCCACGTAGTAGCTCTGCGCCGTGCCGCCACGGATGCGCACACTCTGGCCGCGTGCTGCGACATGGCCGTGGTAGGCCGCGCCGCGTGCGACGGCGAGATCCAGGTGCGTGCCGTCGAGCAGCCGCGCGGGGGCGGCGCCGTCGGCGGCCAGCCAGCCGTTGACGACCTGCACGATGCGATCGGCTATTCGTGGAGCCTTGAGCACGCCACCGTTGAACAGGATGGCCGTGGGACGCGCGAAGGTGGCTTGATCCAGCGCCCCGGCCTGCCGCGCGAGGAAGGCCGCGAGGTGGCGCGTGACGGCTGCGTCCTGCGCATAGGGCAGGCCCAGTTGCGTCAGCGCGCCGCGCGCGCGCGGGTCTGGGGCTTGTCGGTCACTGCGACCTGGGGGAAGAAGCCTTCGACCAGCGTCTGCTGCACTTCGGCACGCGTGACCTCGGTGCGGATGCTGCCGCCAATGAGCTTGCTGCCCCGGCTGGGCACGACCACGGGCACGCTCTGCACGTTCTCGTCGGCCAGCAATTGCTCCTTGGCCGCGCGGCAGCCGTGGGCGAGCGCGCGGGTCTGCCAGGCGTCGAGCTGCCTGCCCTCCTGCGCCAGCTTGCGCGCCACGCCGTAGGCCAGGGCCAGGTCCATGTTGTCGCCGCCGAGCAGGATGTGTTCGCCCACGGCGATGCGCTGCAGCTCCAGGGTGCCGGCGTTTTCCTGCACGGCGATCAGCGAGAGGTCGGTGGTGCCGCCGCCCACGTCCACGACGAGGATCACGTCGCCGCTCTGCACTTGCTTGCGCCAGCCGCCGCCGCTCGCCTGGATCCAGCTATAGAGCGCGGCCTGGGGTTCCTCCAGCAGCGTCAGGTGCGCGAAGCCCGCGGCCTTGCAGGCCTCGGCCGTCAGCTCGCGCGCGGCGGGGTCGAACGATGCGGGGATGGTGACGGTGACGTGCTGCGCGGCCAGCGGCGCGCCGGGGTGGGCGTGCGCCCACGCATCGCGCAGGTGTGTGAGGTAGTACACGCTGGCGGCCAGCGGAGAGATGCGTGCGACCTCGGGCGGCGCATCGGCCGGCAGGATGGGTGCGCGTCGGTCCACGCCGGGGTGGCAGAGCCAGCTTTTGGCGCTGGCCACCAGCCGGATCGGCGTGGCCGCGCCGCGCGTGCGCGCGAGTTCGCCGGTGATGCCGTCCTCGGCCGCGCCCCAGGGCAGGGTGGTATCGCCGGGGGCGAATTCGCTCTCGTGCGGCAGGTAGAGGAAGGAGGGCAGCAGCGGGTGTGCTTCGAGGGTGGCGGGCGCGGTGAGCTGCGGCACGTCGAGCACGCCCTGTACGACGCGGTCGCCATCGCTGGCGTGCAGATCCACCCACGATAGCGCGCAGTGCGTCGTGCCCAGGTCGATGCCGATGCTGAATCGGGCGCCTGTCGTTTCCACGGTCACAGCTCCACCTCAGCCTGGGCGATGACGGCGGCGGCCTTGTCGTCGGTGAGCTGCGGCAGGCGCACGTCGGCGGCGCGCCAGCCGCGGTGGGCCAGGGTGCCGGTGAACGGCGGCTGGCCGACCAGGTTGCCGCTCACGCGCACGGCGGTGGCGTCGAAGCCGGGGGGCAGGGTGACGCGGCTGCCCTCGGCTTCGGGGCGCACGGGCTCCAGCGTCAGGTGCTCGCGCAGTGCCTTGCGGCAGCCTTCGTGCAGCACGCGCGCGGCGGCGCCGATCTCGGCATCGGTGTAGCCCGCCACGTCTTCCTGCACGAAATCGACGAAGCGCGCCTCGCGCTGCAGCAGGCTGAGCAGTTGCAGCGCGGCGGTGGGGGTGGTGACTTCGACGCGCTTTTCGACCAGCTTTTCCACGGGTACTTCCACGCGGACTTCGACGATCTTCTCGACGGGCACCTCGCGCGGCGGCACGTCGGCGGCTAGCGCTTCGCCGTCGCGCAGACGGGCCGCGCCGAGGGCGAGGCGCGCATCGCCCAGCACGGCGAAGGCGAGGGCGATGCGGCTGAAAAAGGAGGGGGTGTGGATTCGGTCATGGGGCGTTGCGGGGCCGTGCGGAGACGCTGCGGCACGGCCCGGAAAGAAAGGGGGCGATGTTACCAATGGGGGACAATCGCCCCCGCATGACGATCCATACCGACGATTTCGCCCCCGCTCCCCCTCCGCCCACGCGCGAGCGCGTGGTGTCGGCCTCGCCCGCGTCCTCGCAGGAGGAAGCGCTGGAGCGGGCGCTGCGCCCCAAGCTGCTCGATGAATACGTGGGCCAGGCCAAGGCGCGCGAGCAGTTGGAGATCTTCATCGGCGCGGCCAAGAAGCGCGGCGAGGCACTCGACCACGTGCTGCTCTTCGGCCCGCCGGGCCTGGGCAAGACCACACTCAGCCACATCATCGCTACCGAACTCGGCGTGCAACTGCGTCAGACCAGCGGCCCGGTGTTGGAAAAACCCAAGGACCTCGCCGCGCTGCTCACCAATCTTGAGCGCAACGACGTGCTCTTCATCGACGAGATCCACCGCCTCTCGCCCGTGGTCGAGGAAATCCTCTACCCCGCGCTGGAGGACTACCAGATCGACATCATGATCGGCGAGGGCCCGGCCGCGCGCAGCATCAAGCTCGACCTGCAGCCCTTCACGCTGGTGGGCGCCACCACGCGCGCGGGCATGCTCACCAACCCGCTGCGCGACCGCTTCGGCATCGTCGCGCGGCTGGAGTTCTATACACCTGAAGAATTGGCGCGCATCGTCATGCGTTCCGCCTCGCTGCTGGGCACGCCCATCGACGAGGAGGGCGGCTTCGAGATCGCGCGCCGCTCACGCGGCACGCCGCGCATCGCCAACCGCCTGCTGCGCCGCGTGCGCGACTACGCCGACGTGAAGGGCACGGGCCGCATCACGCTCGACATGGCGAACCGCGCGCTCACCATGCTCGACGTGGATCCGCAGGGCTTCGACGTGATGGACCGCAAGCTGCTCGAAGCCGTGGTGCACCGCTTCGACGGCGGCCCCGTGGGGCTGGACAACATCGCCGCGAGCATCGGCGAGGAGAGCGGCACGATCGAGGACGTGATCGAGCCCTACCTCATCCAGCAGGGCTACCTGCAGCGCACCCCGCGCGGGCGCGTGGCCACGCTGGCGGCCTACCGCCACCTGGGCGTGGCGCCGCCGAGCGCGGCGGGCGGGCTGTTCGGCGCGTAGGGCTGCCACGGCGACTGGAAGACCCATGCAATCCCCACCTCCCCGCGAAACCTCCGTGCGGATCATCGACGCCGCCGAGCAGCTCTTCGCCGACCAAAGCTACGAAGGCACCTCGATCCGGCAGATCACCGACCTGGCGGGGGTGCGGCTGGCGCTGGCGCACTACCACTTCGAATCGAAGGAGCTCATCTTTCACGAGGTGCTGGCGCGCCGGGCCAACGTGGTCAACGAAAGCCGGCAGCAGCTGCTGGCTCACTACCGCCACCAGCGCGGCGGCGAGCCGCTGTCGGCGGAAGAGATCGCGCGCTGCTATCTCTCGCCCTATCTGTACTGGAGCATGCACGGCGGCCCCGGCTGGCAGAACTACGCCAAGCTGGCCGCCCGCATCATGTCCACCGAGCGCTGGATGGGGCTGCTGGGCACGCTGTTCAACCCCCTGGCCGAGGTTTTCCTGCAGGAGCTGCGCCGCACCTTCCCGGGGCGCGAGGAAAAGCGCATCCAGTGGGCCTTCGACTTCATGGTGGGCGTGATGTGCAACACCTTCAGCGAGAACAACCGGATCGAGGTGCTGTCCGGCGGGCTGTGCTCCGGCGACCATCGCGGCGATGCGTGCAGCCACCTGCTGCCGTTCATGGTGGCGGGCCTCACGGCGACGGTGGATGCCGTGCCCGCGTCGTTCGGCCAGGATTTCGAGGCCATCCGCAAGCCCCTGGCGCTCCAGGCGGGGTGACGCCCGGCGCCGGCACGGCGCGGTTCTGGTTCTTGGTGCGCAAATCAAAGGGTTAACCCGCATAGCGTTAACGTGAATGGTCACGCGCCTGCCGCTGCCTGAAACTTCCTGGGAATTTGGTTGATCGTCCAACCAAAAATCACAGCGAACCCGTATGAATCACTCCATTCACGGCATCGACCTGGCCGGCAAACGCATCCTGGTCACCGGCGGCTCCAGCGGCATCGGGCTGGCGTCCGCCCGCCGCTTCATCGAACTGGGGGCGCAGGTGTTCCTGCTCGACCTGAGCACGCAGGCGCTTGCCATGGAGGCCCGCGCCATGGGCGCCCAGGGCTTCGCCGTGGCCGACGTCACCGACGAGCGCGCCTGCGAAGCCGCCGTGGCCAGCGCCTGCCAGAGCCTGGGCTGGCTGGACGGGCTGTTCCACTGCGCGGGCGTCAGCGACCAGGTCACGCCCGCCGTCGACATGGATCTGGACACCTGGCAGCGCATCGTGGACGTGAACCTGCGCGGCTCCTTCCTGATGTGCCGCACGGTCGGCCGCGCGATGCTGGAGCGCGGCAGCGGCGCCATCGTGACCATCGCCTCCGTCAACGGCCTCAACGGCATCCCCCGGCGCAACGCCTACGGCCCGGCGAAGGCCGGCGTGGCCCTGCTGACCCGCAACCTGTCCTGCGAATGGAGCCAGCAGGGCGTGCGAGTGAACGCCGTGGCGCCGGGCTACATCGCCACGCCGATGATCGACCAGCTCGTGCGCGACCAGAAAATCGACGTGGACCGCATCGAGCGCCGCACGCCCATGGCGCGCATGGGGCTGCCCGTGGAAGTGGCCAACGCCGCCGCGTTCCTGCTGTCCGATGCCGCTTCGTACGTGTCCGGCGCGATCCTGCCCGTGGACGGGGGCTTTACCTCCTACGGCGGCGCCGGCGACGTGCAGACGGCCTGAATCCCTCTCCGCACCTGCCATGACCACTTCCACTGTTTCGCCCAACGACCCGGCCCTGGCCTCGTTCATACCGGTCGCCGCCGATTCGCACTTCCCCATCCAGAACCTGCCCTTCGGCATCTTCAGCATGGCCGGCCGCGCGCCGCGCGCCGGGGTGGCCATCGGCGACTGCATCGCCGACCTGCAGGCCCTGGCCGAAGCCGGGCTGCTGCGCGCCGCCGATGCCGCCGTGTTCGCCCAGCCCACGCTGAACGCCTTCATCGGCCTGGGCCGTGCGGCGACCTCGGCCGTGCGCCAGCAGGTCAGCGAACTGCTGCGGCATGACAACCCCGCGCTGCGCGACAACGCCGCGCTGCGCCGGCAGGCCATCGTCCCCATGGCCGGGGCCACGCTGCACCTGCCCGTGGCCGTGGGGGGCTTCAGCGACTTCATGCTCTCGCGCGAGCATTCGCTCAACTGCGTGGACATCCTGGGCAACAGCGGCGGCCAGCTCTGGCCCAACTGGACCTGCCTGCCCATGGCCTACAACGGCCGCGCCAGCTCGGTCGTGGTGGGCGGCACTCCCGTCAAGCGCCCCTGGGGCCAAGTGCTGGCGCCGGGCGAGACCGCGCCGCGCTACCAGCCCAGCGAGAAGCTGGACTTCGAGCTGGAGGCCGCCGTCGTCATCGGCGCCGGCAACGCCCTGGGCAGCACCATCGCCATCGACGATGCCGAAAAGCACGCCTTCGGCGTCGTGCTGCTCAACGACTGGAGCACGCGCGACATCCAGGCCTGGGAGGCGCAGCCGCTCGGCGTCTTCGTCTCCAAGGGGCACCGCACCTCGATCTCGCCGTGGATCGTGACCTTCGACGCGCTGGAGCCGTTCCGCGTCGCGGGCCCCGCGCAATCGCCGCCGCCCTTGCCCTACCTGGAACAGAAGGGGCTGCGCAACTTCGACGTGCACATGCAGGCTTCCATCCGGCCCCAGGGCGGCGCGGCCTCCGTGGTCTGCCGCAGCAACCTCAAGCACCTGTACTGGAGCTTCGCCCAGCAGGTGGCCCACCACGCCTGCACCGGCTGCAACCTGCAGCCCGGCGATTTGCTGGGCACCGGCACCGTGAGCACCACCGGCCCCGGCGGCCAGGGCTGCCTCTACGAGGCCACGCGCAACGGCCAGCAGCCCGTCGCCCTCGAACACGGCGGCAGCCGCGTCTACCTCGAAGACGGCGACGAGGTGGAACTGACCGCCTGGGCCCAGGGCCCGGGCTACCGCATCGGCTTCGGCACCTGCGCCGGCACCGTCGTGCCGGCGGATGCCTGATTCATCCAAACCTATAGACCACCAGGAGACTTTCATGACTTCCCTGCAGCCTCTTCGACTCGCCGCCAGCGCCATGGCGCTGGCCGCCGCGTGCGCGGCATCGGCCCAAACCCCCGGGAATGCCGTGCGCATCGGCTTCATCACGGATCTTTCCGGCCCCCTGGCCGACAACGACGGCAGCGGCGGCCTGGAAGCCATCCGCATGGCGGTGGCCGACTTCGGCGGCAAGGTCAATGGCAAGCCCATCGAGGTGCTGTCGGCCGACCACCAGAACAAGGCCGACATCGCCTCCGCCAAGGCGCGCGAATGGGCCGACCGCCAGGGCATCGACATGATCGTCGGCGGTGCCAACTCCGCCGCCATGCTGGCCATCAACAACCTGGTGGTCGAGAAGAAGTTCGTGTTCATGGTCGTGAGCGCCGGGGGCACGCAGTTCACCAACGAGGCGTGCACGCCCTACACCGTCCAGTACCACTACAACACCACGGCCCTTGCGCGCACCGTCAGCTCCGCCGTCATGGCCCAGGGGGGCAAGTCCTGGTTCTTCCTCACCCCCGACTACGCTTTCGGGCACTCGCTCGAACAGGAGGCAGCCAAGGTCATCACCGAGAACGGCGGCACCGTCGCCGGCAGCATCCGGCACCCGCTGGGGGCGAGCGATTTCTCGTCGTTCCTGGTCAAGGCGCAGAGCTCCAAGGCCCAGGTGCTGGGCCTGACGGGCGGCGGCAGCGACCTGCTGAACGCCATCAAGGGCGCGCGTGAATTCGGCCTCACGCAGTCGATGAAGCTGGCCACGCTCATCATGACCGTCAACAACGTCGAAAGCCTGGGCCTCCGGAACACGCAGGGCCTGCTGATGAGCGAGCCGTGGTACTGGGACCAGAACGACGCCTCGCGCGCCTTCGCGCAGCGCTACTTCGCCAAGATGAAGCGCATGCCCAACGGCAACCAGGCGGCCGACTACTCCGCCACCATGAGCTACCTGAAGGCCGCGCAGGCCGCCGGCAGCAGCGAGCCGGGCAAGGTCATGGAGCAGCTGCGCAAGCTCAAGATCGACGACATGTACGCCAAGGGCATGATCCGCGCCGACGGGCAGATGATCCACGACTTCTATCTCTACGAGGTCAAGAAGCCCGCCGAATCCAAGAAGCCCTGGGACTTCCTGAAACAGGTGGCGGTGATGCCCGGCGACAAGGCGTTCGCCCCGCTCTCGGCCTCGACCTGCGGCCTGCTGAAGAAATAAGAGAGCGCAGCATGTGGACGGATGAATCGCTGAACGGCAAGCGCGTGCTGGTCACGGCGGGCGCCGACGGCATCGGCCTGGAAATCGCCAAGGCCTTCGTCGAGGCCGGGGCGAATGTCGCGGTCTGCGACGTCTCCGATGCGTCGCTGGAGCGCCTGGGCGCCGCGCTGCCGCAGGTGCACGGGTTCAAGGCGGACGTCGCGAGCGAGGCCGACGTCGAGGCGCTGTTCGCCCAGGTCGATGCGGCGCTGGGCGGGCTGGACGTGCTGGTGAACAACGCCGGCATCGCGGGGCCGACGGGGCGCATCGACACGCTCCGGCTGGCCGACTGGGAGCGCACCCTGGCCGTCAACCTGACGGGGCAGTTCCTGTGCACGCGCGCGGCGGTGCCCCGCCTGCTGAAAGGGAACGCGCCCTCGATCGTGAACGTGTCGTCCATCGCGGGGCACATGGGCGTGGCGGGCCGCACGCCTTATTCGGCCACCAAGTGGGGGATCGTGGGCTTCACCAAGTCGCTGGCGCTGGAGTTCGGGCCGGAGGGCATCCGCGTCAACGCCGTGCTGCCCGGCATCACCGCGGGGCCGCGCATCGAGGCCGTGCTGGCCGCGCGGGCGCGGATGCACGGCGAATCCATCGAGGAGACGACGCGCCGCTACACCCAGCACACGGCGCTGGGCCGCATGGTGTCCGCGCGCGACATCGCGAACATGGTGCGCTTCGTGTGCAGCGGCCAAGCCGCCAACGTGCACGGGCAGGAACTGGTGGTGGACGGCTACACCCAGGCCGTTGATTGACCGAATCCACGTTGGCGTGACCCGGCAGCGGCGCCGGTGCGCGGCCGGGGCTTCACCTGTTCACGCCGTGTGTTCCGTGCCGGCGTTCCAGTAGGCCTGCAGCACGCCGGGCAGCCCTTCGATGCGCTGCACCACGCCGTCCAGTTCCTCGGCGTCGACCGAGGTGGCATACAGCACGGCCTCGATCTCCGTGTCCGTGGTGCCGAAGGGGTGCTTCTGCACCGCGCGCACGGGGTACTGCGCGGCCTCCAGCAACGCCAGCAGCTTTTCGTGCACGTCCGCCTGTTCGGCCTGGCGGCACATGGCATAGACGTGGTAGGTGGCTTCGGCCGCGGCTTCGCTCACCGGGCGGCGGTTGATGTGGTTGACCACGGGGCGCAGCAGCGTGTTGCTGGCCAGCACGAAGACGGTGGCCAGTGCTGCTTCCACGACCAGGCTGGCGCCCGCGCACGCGCCCACGGCGGCCGAGCCCCACAGCGTGGCCGCCGTGTTGAGCCCGGTGACGTTGATGCCTTCCTTCATGATCGCGCCCGCGCCCAGGAAGCCCACGCCCGACACCACGTAGGCCACCACGCGCGTGGCGCCGCCCGCGCCGTCCAGCCGCATTGCCAGGTCCACGAACACCGCCGCGCCCACGGCCACCAGGGCGTTGGTACGCAGCCCGGCCGTGCGCTGGCGTATCTGCCGCTCCAGGCCGATCACGCTGCCGAAGGCAAAGGCGAAGAACAGGCTCACCAGCGTGTTGAGGGTGGCCGCGAGGTTGATGTTGTGCAGTGCCTGCATGGTTGTTCTTTTTCGGAATGGGAAAGAGAAAGCCTAGGGCGGCTCCGTGGCAGTCAGATGAATGCCCGGTGCAGCAGACCGCGCCAGCCGCGTGGGCGCGGCGCCTGGGCGGTGGGCCAGCGGCGGCGTGCCGACGGCGGCAGGTGGGCGCAGACGGCAGCGCGTGGCGCGTCCGCCAGCAGGCAGAGGGCATCCATCATCTGGCGTGCGTCCAGCGCAGCCAGGGCTTGCGCGAAGGCTTGCGGGCCGGCCTGGTCGACCAGGTGGTTCAGCAGGTGTGGGCGCCGCTGGCCCAGCGCGGCGAGCAGGGCGCGCTCCAGGGCACAGGCGGCTGCGGCGGGGGCGATGGCGTGGGTGAGGCCGGTGGCGGCGGTGGCGCGCTGCGCGCGCAGGCGGGGCAGGTGCAGCATGCGGGCTCCTTTCTTGTTCGGGAGAAGGAGCCGGGCGGGATTTTCAGCGGCGCGCGGGTCCTTCGGTGGGCGGGCGGGGAGGGACGGGGTCCATGGCGGGGCGAGGCTCCGGCTCAGCGTGGCTTGCAGCCCGAAGGGGCCGCGTGGGTGCTGAGGAAATTGCGGATGCGGTGCGTGGGCCAGACGGTGCGTGCGTCCAGGTCCAGCGCCTGCTCCAGCGCAGGCTGGGCGGCCGGCGGCTGGGCGGTGCAGAGGCGGGCGGCGGTCATGCGCGGCGGCAGCCGGCGCGGGTCACGGTTCCAGAAGGCGATCATGGCGGTCTCCTGTGCGGGCACGGGAAAGGGCCACGTAGCGGTACGTGTCAAACACCTGTGCCGGCAGGGCGCAGGATCTCAGTGGAAGCGCAGGAATGCCACCAAGCCCATTACCAGGGCGGAAGGTGGAGAAGCTGAAAACTGCAACGGGTTCGGGTGGCCGGCTGGGGCTCCCGTTGCGGGAGTCGGTCAGTCGGCCAGCGGCGAAGCCATTGCGGCGCGCCTTGCATCACTGGTTGAACTGGCACTGTCCACGTGGGGACTCCGAAATTTGCGAAGCGCGCATTATCCCCCGCGCAGGCCCGCCGGGTCAAGGCGGCGGGCTCCCCGCAGCACGCCGCCGACGATGAGCGCCTGCGCCGCGTAGTACGCGGCCAGCACCCAGAACTGCGCGTGCGGCAGCGGGTGCACGAAGCGGCTGGTGGCCAGCACCGTATCGCTCAGCATGAAGCAGCAGGCGCCCAGCGCCACGTGCAGCGCAGGGCCGTCGCGCAGCACCGCCCAGCGCCCCCAGGCTTGCGCCGCCATGAGCGCGATCACCGCCACATAGGCCGCCACGGGCAACCGCAGCGCGGAGGGCAACCCGCCCAGCCACAGGAAGGCGTATGCGCATGCCCCCAGCGCCAGTGTGGCGGCCAGTGCAGGGCGGTGCGCCATCCATGGCACGCCCCGGCGCAGCAGCGCGATGTAGCACAGGTGCGCCAGCAGGAAGCTCGCCAGGCCGGCAATGAACAGGCCGGGCAGCATCAGGCACACGTCGCCGGCCAGCGAAGCCAGCAGTGCGCCCAGCAGCAGCGGGTAAGGCGATTTCAGGTCAAAAAGGCCTCTGGCGCTTTGCTGACGAGCGCTGGCAGCTACGCAAACCATAGCGAACACCATGGCCATGGGCTTCAACAGCAGGTGCCATTCCTCCAACTGCAGCGCACTGGTGGCCGTGGCCAGCGCGCCGGCCTCGACCATCAGCGCCTCCCACGGACCGATGCGCCCCTGCATGGCCGCGCCCAGTGCCCATTGGCAGGCCAGCAGCACGGCGAACCAGATGGCGTTGGCGGCCAGCGGCGCAGCTTCGGCTTGCCACAGGAAGGCCGCCACGCCTGCCAGCAGCAGCACGAACTGCAGCCCGGCGAACCAGCGCAGCGCGGGTGGCACCGCGGGGTCGAACACGGGCATGGCGTTGATGTCGAACGCCGGCTTGGGAAAACGCCGCTCCACGTCCGCCGGCCGCCAGCCCGGGGCTTTCAGCCACACGCGCAGCTTGTCCGCCACGCCGCGCGCATGCCAGCAGTCGTGCGCCAGCCCCGCATACACCTGCGCATTGGCCCACAGAGGGTCCCAGCTGTTGAGCAGGCCGCGCGTGCCGTACACGCACTTCTCGCGCGGGTCCTCGTCCTTGAAGGTGCCGAAGATCCGGTCCCACACGATCAGGATGCCGCCGTAGTTCTTGTCGAGGTAGGCGTCGTTCACGGCATGGTGCACGCGGTGGTTGCTGGGGCTGCAGAACCAGCGGTCGAACCAGCCCAGCCGCCCCACCTGCTCGGTATGCACCCAGAACTGGTAGAGCAGGTCTACCAGGCCTACCACCACGAACACCAGCGGCGGCACGCCCGCCAGCGCCATGGGCAGGTAGAACAGCCAGCCCAGCAGCGCGCCCGAACTGGTCTGGCGCAGTGCGGTCGAGAGGTTGTAGTCCTGGCTCTGGTGGTGCACCGCATGCGCGGCCCAGAGCACCGCCACCTCGTGCCCCATGCGGTGCAGCCAGTAGTAGCAGAAGTCGTACAGCAGCAGCGCCAGCAGCCAGCCGTACCAGGCCCTCCAGAACCCGTCGTTGCGCCACAGCGCCAGATGCTCCCAGGCCAGCGTGTACAGGCCCACGCGCAGCAGCACGGTGAACACGGCACTGGTTTGGCTCAGCATGCCCAGGCTGATGCTGCTCACCGCGTCGGCAAGCCGGAAGGGGCGCACTCCGCGCCAGCGGCCGACGGCCCACTCCAGTGCCATGAGAAGCAGGAAGGCAGGGGTGACGAGGACGATGAGCTGGCTGCCGGACATGCGCGCGATTGTGATGAGTTATTTTCTTGGAGAGGAGGTGGGCAACTCGGCATTGCCGTCTCCACGTTTTCTGGGCTGCCGTGCGGCAGTGAACCAACTCGATTTCTTCCAGGGGAATTCGGATGATCTCTGAGCTGCCTATGCGGCAGTGAACTCTCCAATGTCCACGTCAAAGTGCTCGGCAATTTTCTGAGCTGCCTATGCGGCAGTGAACGACTGGAAGAAGGAGCGGCTGCTGGACGAGCTTTTCTGAGCTGCCTATGCGGCAGTGAACTTGGCGGCCTGGCCCACGGCGGCCACGCTCTTTTTCTGAGCTGCCTATGCGGCAGTGAACCCCTGCTGCGATGCAGGCGGGGCAGTTGGCGTTTTCTGAGCTGCCTATGCGGCAGTGAACGCAGTTCGACGGGCGCAAGGCCGCCCTGGACCATTTCTGAGCTGCCTATGCGGCAGTGAACGTCATCGGCCCGCTGCCTGGCCACACCGGGTCAGTTTCTGAGCTGCCTATGCGGCAGTGAACGCACTGCGCACCCCTCCAGGCCCACCCGCAACTTTCTGAGCTGCCTATGCGGCAGTGAACTCGAAGACCTCGCGCGCCTGCTCGCCCGTGGTTTTCTGAGCTGCCTATGCGGCAGTGAACGCCCCGGCGCGCGCAAGGTGTGGAAACGCCTGTTTCTGAGCTGCCTATGCGGCAGTGAACCAGGCCGAGCTGGCGCTGCTGCAGGACGTGCTTTTCTGAGCTGCCTATGCGGCAGTGAACCCGCCAGGTGAAGCCGCAGCGGTTGCGGGACTTTTCTGAGCTGCCTATGCGGCAGTGAACAAGCTGCGCAGCGACGCGCGCGGCTTCGTTATTTTCTGAGCTGCCTATGCGGCAGTGAACTGGTCACGGCGTGCATCAAGCGCTTCGTGCGATTTCTGAGCTGCCTATGCGGCAGTGAACTTGCGCTGGAGGCTTACGACGAGAGCCTCGTGTTTCTGAGCTGCCTATGCGGCAGTGAACTTCTCCTCGGAGAGCCCTCTACCGGAGGGCGTCTTTCTGAGCTGCCTATGCGGCAGTGAACCTGTTCGCCTCCAGCCTGGCCGGCGCCGACATTTTCTGAGCTGCCTATGCGGCAGTGAACGCGGTGTGCTCAGCACCATGGCCCAGACGCTGTTTCTGAGCTGCCTATGCGGCAGTGAACTATTTGGGCGACTTCGTAAAGCTGCTGACTGATTTCTGAGCTGCCTATGCGGCAGTGAACGGCGCGGCAACGCCGATCACCCAATCCGCCTTTTTCTGAGCTGCCTATGCGGCAGTGAACAGAGCTACAGCTACCGCAAGGAAAACGACGACTTTCTGAGCTGCCTATGCGGCAGTGAACACCAATTGGCGCACGGAGATTCTGGCCGTGCTTTTCTGAGCTGCCTATGCGGCAGTGAACGTCTTGCTTCCACCAGGGCGTGTGCTGCTGCGTTTCTGAGCTGCCTATGCGGCAGTGAACGTCCAGGCGGCGCGGTCGGTGCCGCGCAGCGTTTTCTGAGCTGCCTATGCGGCAGTGAACGAGTTCTACGAGCGGTGGGCGGCGAACCCAAATTTCTGAGCTGCCTATGCGGCAGTGAACCCACCAGTCCATCGCGCCCACGAAGTAGTGCATTTCTGAGCTGCCTATGCGGCAGTGAACGCGACGGCGCTGCGGATGGCGCAGGGAGCACATTTCTGAGCTGCCTATGCGGCAGTGAACCGCATCGTCCGCTACGTGAGGGAAGAAACATGTTTCTGAGCTGCCTATGCGGCAGTGAACGGGGCAGACTTGCGCTGCTGGCGAGGGTGTGATTTCTGAGCTGCCTATGCGGCAGTGAACGCTCCAGCGCCGCCGCACAGTGGCCGGGTCCATTTCTGAGCTGCCTATGCGGCAGTGAACAGGGGGATGGCGGGACTGACATCGGGCCGCTTTTTCTGAGCTGCCTATGCGGCAGTGAACGCGGGCTTTCCGTCGCCGGCGGCGGACTTCGGTTTCTGAGCTGCCTATGCGGCAGTGAACCGTAGGGTTCTTCGGCGGGGGGCGATGGGGTCTTTCTGAGCTGCCTATGCGGCAGTGAACGCGATCAAGCCCGTCAACGGGCACATCGTGGTTTTCTGAGCTGCCTATGCGGCAGTGAACCGCGGTCAAGTACTACAGCAGCGGCGGCCAATTTTCTGAGCTGCCTATGCGGCAGTGAACTCGAACTGCAGCGGGCAGACGTGCTTCTCCACTTTCTGAGCTGCCTATGCGGCAGTGAACTATGACTACCGGCGCCATGTCGCCACGGGCGATTTCTGAGCTGCCTATGCGGCAGTGAACTCCGACCCGCGCGCGCAGCGCCCCAGCGCGATTTTCTGAGCTGCCTATGCGGCAGTGAACGGAAACAGCCGGAACCGGCAGTTTTCTATCGTTTTCTGAGCTGCCTATGCGGCAGTGAACGCCACAGCAATCGCCGCGTCATGGGTGCTGACTTTCTGAGCTGCCTATGCGGCAGTGAACCCAGGACCAGCTCGTGCTGCAGCACAGTCTCGTTTCTGAGCTGCCTATGCGGCAGTGAACGGCAGGGCGGCCGACATCGTGGCGCCGGCCTACTTTCTGAGCTGCCTATGCGGCAGTGAACCTGGTGGTGCTCGCTGAAGCGCTCAACAAGCTTTTCTGAGCTGCCTATGCGGCAGTGAACCAGGGCCCTGCGCGAGGGCGTGGCCACGGAATTTTCTGAGCTGCCTATGCAGCAGTGAACAGCCGCAGGATGCGCACCGGTATCCGTACCGCATTTCTGAGCTGCCTATGCGGCAGTGAACGATGCCATCAACGGCCGCTATGGGAAGGGGACTTTCTGAGCTGCCTATGCGGCAGTGAACACTGCCAGACACGGGCCACGGCGAGCACTCCACTTTCTGAGCTGCCTATGCGGCAGTGAACAGCATTGCGGGCATCGTTGTAGCCGAGGTCGTATTTCTGAGCTGCCTATGCGGCAGTGAACGTGTTGGAAGAAGCACTATCCGTTATGCGCTCTTTCTGAGCTGCCTATGCGGCAGTGAACTAGACCATCCAGCACGTAACGCATTGATTGTTCAAGAACAAATTCACCTGCGTTCCCGAACAACCTAATTTCCAGACGCTCTGCAAATGCTTGATTTACAAGGCTTTGTCCGGTGCTCAGAAAAAGGGTCAAAACCACGGCACCGTTGCCTCATGAGCCAAACCGTAGGCGTTGAAGGTCCCGGGGATGGGTTGGGTCAACAGCGGCCCATGCTCCACACACAGGCAAAACGGCTGTCCGGTGCTGCTGCTGCGCAGTTGCACAAATGGCAGGTCAGGGCGGCGCTCCACACTGCTGGGAATGGCGGCTGCGGCCTGTTCGGCGGTCTCCCCCTTGCGCTGCATGCGGCGGCGGCGCAGGCGGTCGGCGTTGGTCTTGAACTGGCGGCGGCGCACGGTGCGGTGCTGTGCATCGGCGGGCACCGGACGCAGCGCAGCCACCTGGGTGTGGTCGCGCATGCCTTTGAGCCAGTCCTGCGCCATCAAGCGTTGCAGCGCCTCGGGAGTGCCGTGCAGGCGCAGCACAACCCCCAGGGTGCGGCGGGCCAGGGGCTGGCTGGTGTGCTGCGGGTAGCTTACGCCAATGTCGGTGTTCTGTCCCTGCACCAGTACCCGATGCAGTTTGGCTACCAACGCACCCAGCAAGTGTGCGTGGCTGAACTCCGGGTCGGGCAGCAGGGTGATGTCGATGTAGTGCGTGGTCATGGTGGTCAGCTCGCGTCGCCGAATACGCCGCCGCGAATGAGCACGGCCATGACGAAATGCTGCTGCTCGACGGGTGGTACTTGGTCCTTGAGCAGCCAGTTGTCCAGCAAGGTGTAGAAGTCCAGCTTCTGCTTGGGCTGGCGGTAGGCCTTGCCCTGGGTGGTGACGGAGCCATAGGGCTCGATAGCAATCGGGCCCAGTTCGTCGGCGCCTTCGTACCAGGTGTCGATGGTGCGGATGGCGTTGCCGATTTTTTGCGAGTGGATCGCGGCCACGCCTCCCACGTCGTACAGCGTCTTGCTCTTGCCCGCGCTACCCTTGTCCAGGATCAGCTCTTGCGATGGGAACACTTCCTGCCCGGCACCCTGGCGCACAAAGGCCGTGACCCGCAGCAGCACATGTGCCGTACCCGCCAGCCCGGAAGCAATGACCTGGCCGAGTTCATTCAGTCCTTTTGTTTCATTATTGATAGCTGCTACCGCCCGTGTATTAAGCGCTAGAGCATCAAAAGACCATGAATTGGCAGCTTTGCCATCTTGCATCTGCTCCACGGTGACTTCCACGCTTTCGGCACCCACGCGGTTGCGCCAGAGGAAGCGGCCATTGGCCAGGTTGGCGGCGTAGCGCCGCGCCAGTTCGGCAAAGCCGTGCTGCTGCTCATAGCCCTGCACGGTGGCCAGCAGCTTGGCCTGGTAGGCCGCGCTATTGCAGGCTGATGGTGTGCCAGCGCCGCCGAGTACGCGCAGCGTGAACTGCGCCTTGAGCGTATCGGCCTGCGGCGGCAGGGCGGCCACATCCACGGTTTGCAGGTTGGGGTTCTCGATGGCGGCGTCGAGCTTGGCTGGGTCCTGGTCCTTGGCCTTGAGCCGGTTGCTGATGGTGCCGCGCACGGACTTGGGCCGAATGGTCACGGGCTGCCAGGCGTGCGACTGGGCGCGGTCTTCCCAGCGGCCCGCGTGGAAGACGGCGTCAGAGGGATCGAGCTTGCGCTCGAAGGCCAGGACGGAAGCGGTGGTGAGTTTGTCGGTCATGGTGTCAATCCTTGAAAAATCGGGTGCGTGAAAGAGTTACGGGGGAGGCGCCAGCTCAGGTGTAGTCATAGGCATCGGCGTCGTCCTCTTCTTCGGATGTGTCGCTGTGACTGTCTGACCGTGGGCTGGGCCGGTAGCCATTGCGGCAGCGATACAGACCTTGGGCATCGTCAGTCTCAGCCCGCCACAGCAGTTCCGTCAGGCTGGTCAGCCGGTGCGGGCTGACCCATTTGCCCAGCGAATAGACCGACTCCACGAAGCGCAGCGGCACAGTGGCATCCCGGGCGTTGCGCACCGTGCCTGCGGGATGCGCCTGCGGGGTTAGCGCGGCGTAACCCACAGGAATGGGCACGACCCAGCCGCTGCCCTTGGGGCGCAGCGGATCACCCCACGCGACTTTGCCGTCGGGCGTGGGGGAACCATCTGCGCTGGGCAGGGGCTGGTGGTTGAACCGGGCGGCATCTAGCCAGGCATCGAGCAGCGTGGCTTCGGACTGGGTTTCGCGCAGGTGCTGCAGACGCTCGGCCAGCAGGTCGTCGCGACCCACCAGCGCAAAGCCGGGCAGCCATTGCCTGCGCCATTGGCGAAACTCTGTGGCAGCGGCCTCAGCGTCGTCAGGCACCAAGGCCATCCACGGCCGCACTCGCTTGCCCGGCACGGGGCGCGAGGGCAGCACGCTGCCGCCGGCCACGCGCATGCCGGCCAGCGTCTCGCCCGCGGTCCGCGCCCAGTCGGCCAGTTGGTCATCGTTGCCCTGCACCAGGGCAGGCGGTGCGCCAGCGAGGCGTTTTTCCGACACGGCCAGCACCAGGGTGATCTCCAAGTGCATACGGCCTTCTTCGACGATGGCGGCAGTGCTGCCGTCCTTGTCCACCGGGTTGCGCGTCAGGTTGAAGCTGCGCACATAGCCTTGCGTGACCTGCTCCTGGTGGTGGTGGCACACCACACCCACGGCCTGCAGCCGCAGCGGGACACCTGCTTGGGTCAGTTTGCGTTCCAGGGCCCACATCAGGCCGGTAAAGGCGGTGACGGAGGGGAATCCATGCGTGAGCGGGCTGGCAATGGCATTGGCGTTCTGGATGCGCAGGCGGGGTAGCACGAGGATGGCTTCGTGTTGCGTCATGGCGCCACCTCAGTGGTTACGCCGTCCAGCCGATCGCGCAGCGAGCGCAATTGCTGCTGAAAGCCGTCTTCATCAGCCAGCAACACTTTCGCCCATTCACGTGCTTCGGCGTCGCCCAGTGGCAGCTTGTCGCGCAGTTGCGCGTTCAGCCAGTTGGCAAAGCGCTTGCCGATGTCGGTGGTCCAATCCATTTGCAACCACTCCTGGGCAAAGGCAGCCTGGTCGGGTAGTTCGGCACGCAAAGGGTCGAGCCAGAGCTGTTCGCTGCGATGCAGGTTTGCAAACCGATCGTCGTCCAGACTCCACCCTGGCGGCAACTGCTGCTGCAACTCGGCAGCCAGCGACACCAGTTCGTCCAGCAGCGTGTCCAGCAGAGCTTCGCGGTGCTGCCGCGTGGCCAGGTTGGGCTCAGGGTCGGACTCCAGAAACTGCCGCAGCGCCCGCACGGTGCGGCGCACCTCGGGGCGGGCAATGAACAGGCGGTCAAATACCGAGCCAGCCTGCACGGGCAACCGCATGGCGCTGGTCTGCCACTGCGGCGGAAGCGATGAGAGCAGGTAGTTCATGCCCCTGCGCTCGCTGTTGAGCTGGCTGATGTTCTGCGGCTTGGTGCCGCCCATGTTCTGTACGGCCAGGCCAGGGTAGTCGTGAAACACGCCGTCGTGTGCCTTGCGTTCTTTCTTTGCCACGCGGGCAGTCTTGTTGGCCTCGCCAAAGCGATCTTCCTGCACCTGTGCATGCACCGCATGGGCCAGAGACGTGGCGTACAGCGGTGCCAGCAGGGCGTAGTCCGCATCCGCGCAAGCTTCGTCACCTGTCAACCAATACAGCTGTTTGGCCAGGGTATGGCTGCTGGGCCCTTCAGCGCGTGGCTGGGTCAGCGACACAAAGGCGTCGCGCAGCGACTGGGCTTGCGCCGGATCGGTGTGCAGCGCGGCCAGGGCATCGGCATCCTGCGCCAGCAGGGCGGTGAGCAGGCTGCGCCCGTTCACCTCCAGCTTGAGGAATTTGTAAACATCCAGCGCGGCGGCGTTGCCCACCACGTCGCCCGCGAATTGCGCGCCCAGTGCGTGGCTGCCGAGTTCGGCAAGTGCCGGCAGGCTGGCGGGCTCCACATAGAGGTTGGTGCCCCGTGCGTCGGGATGTATGGGTTTGAGGGAGTGGGTGACGGCCTGGATTTGCTCCACGCGCTTGGCGGCACTGGCCAGCCACACGTTATGCGCAAAGGACGTGAGCACGTCGTTACGCTGCGGATCGTCGGGTTTGAGCTTGTCGAGTTTGGTTTGCAATCGCTCTTGTAGGAAGTCTGCAATGGCTGCTTGATAACCCGCCTTGCCACCTACTAGAGGGGCTTCAGACATGGGAATGCCTTTCAAAAAGGGTTAAAGGCTAAAATTCCCCGGTCAGCACAAAGCCAACCAGGGATCTGAAAAACGGCTAAGTTGCCGCCAAAGCTCTTTTCAGAGCGCGGACGCTATCCACTGTGACCTCACTTTTCTGCTTGGTGCCTCGAGAGCACGGTGCTGAATCAACCGTGGTGCGACTGGTACTTGCACCACGGTTTTTTTGGGTTGTCATGATTTTCCCAGTCAACTTGAAATTTTTGACGTAGTCAAATAGGAGCAACAACGCCGCGATATTAAGTGCATCGTGCTATCTTCGCAACCCTTGCTGGACAAGCAGCTCAGAAAAGTCAGCTTGAGAGTTTGGCTGTCGATCTACTGCCGCATAGGCAGCTCAAAGTAAGGCGATACAGATGCTCAAAAACGGCATGCGCCCCGTCCACCCCGGAGAGGTGCTGCGCGAGGACTACCTCAAGCCCATGGACATGAGTGCCAACGCCCTGGCCCGGCAACTGCATGTGCCGGCCTCGCGCATCAACGACATCGTGCTGGAGCGGCGTGGCATCACTGCCGACACCGCCTTGCGCCTGAGCCGCTTTTTTGGCGGCGATGCGCAGTCCTGGTTGAACCTGCAAACGGCCTACGACCTGCGCGTGGCCGAATTGGACGAGGCACTGCAGACGGCGGTGATGGCGGTGCACCCCATGGCGCTGCATCCGGCCTGACGGACTCACTTCTTGACGGAGAAGCCTAGCGTTTCATGGAACAGCCAGCCGTCACGGTGGGCGGGCAGGCTGGCGATGGCATAGCGCTGGGCGCATTGCTGCAGCGATAGACCCTGCGCTTGCGCCAGGCTGAGCAATTCATCCATCAGGTTCACGGGCGGCCAGGGCGAAACACTCGGTGATTTCAGCCGCGCCTCTGGCATTGCGTGGCACAGGCTTTCATGCACTGGCACATACAGCTTGTCGCCACGGCGTGTCCCATCCTCCACGCGGTGCAGCCGTAGCGTTTCTTCATCTTCGTCAGGCAGCAGCGCGATGTCTTCGCGCGGCAGTGGGTCATGACGAAAGCGCTGGTACTGCGGCAGCAGGCCGGTTAGCCACAGGTGATCGGGGTGGGCCCAGTGCAGGCTTGCTGCGCGTAATGGGGGTGTCGGGCTGGCTTCCTTGGGCCGCGGCAGCATGGCATCGTGCATGCGAGCGTGTTCCAAATCCACCAGATGGCGGCTGGGGAAAAGCCTGCCGGGTGCCAGGGCCACGCGGGGCTGGGCATCGACGGCCCACGTCTGCGCACCCCGCATTTCCCGCGCCATCAAATCGTGCATGTGATGGGATTGGAGCTGAAAGGGCGGGTAGTCCGTCTCGAACCCCGGCCGGCAAAACGCCGCGCCGCCCTTGTCCTTGAAATGCCGCAAATTGCTGTTCAGCACCACCATATTCACCCCATCCACTGCCCCAGGCCGATGCCGCCGCACGCGACCGGCGAGCTGGATGAGCGAGCGCATAGACGAAGGCTCGACCACGGCCCAGTCATAGTCGTGGTCGCGGCCCACCTCGGTGACCGGGCTGCCCAGCACGATGAACAGGTGGTGGGGTTCGGTGTGGGCGTCGATCTGCGCACGCAAGGCCGGGCGCTGCAGTGCCGGGTCATGGCCGTCTTGACCTCGGCGGTTTAGCAGGGTGTCGAGCTGCTGCTCGATGGCCGAGCGCAGCAGCAGCGGGAATTGCGAGTGGTACACGCACAGGTGGATGCGCACGCAGGGCGCGGGTGCCCCTGCTGGTAGATGGCCAGCGCTACATCGAACAGCGGCGCGATGTTGGCCATGCGGATCAGGCCCAGGCTGACGTGTTTGCCGCTGGCGGGGTCGGTGCTGTGATTCTGCGGTTGCTGGTGCAGTTGCCACGCCTGCTCCAGCACCAGGCGGGCAAAGTCCTGACGCCGCTCGGCCTCTTTCATGCCGTGCCAGGTGTCGGGTAAGGTCGCGATTTGGGCCCGCCGACGCACTTCGGCCTGCGCCAGCCGGGCAACGCGCTTTTGCACGTACTCCTTGTGGGTTGCGCGGAAGGCGGGACTATCGGCGCAGTCCTGCGCGGTCTGGTGAAACTCATCGATCCACAGGCAGCAGATGTTCACCGCCTCGTGGGGCCGTTCGCTGCGATGCTGCTGATACACGGCCCGCCCGGCGCGGTAGGCCAGGAACAGCCCTTCTACCAGCGCGGGCGGCAGGGTGGCCGACGACAGCAGCACGCGGCTGCCCAGCAGGCCCGCCCAATGCACCAGCCGCGTGAGGGGGGCAGGTCGGCCATGTCGAAATCGTCCGGCTCGTCCAGCACCAGATCGCCGCTCAAGAGGCGCAGCATGGGCGCGATCTGGCGGCCGCCGCGCAGGCTTTCGGTGGCGGGGGTGAGGTGGTCCACGGTGCAGACCAGCAGCGGCGCGGCAATCAAGCGGCGCACCTGCGCGTCGTCGGTCAGGCGCTGCAGCAGCGGGTGCTGGTCGTTACCCTCAAAGAGCACGGCACCGGCTTCATCCAGCAGATCCTGGCGCGAGGCGGAGCCGGTGGCTTCGGCCTTTTGCTCCCAATACTCGAACAGCGCACGGCTGGCACTGCCGCCGACCTGGATGGCCAGTTGCTCGTCGCCCAGCCCCAGGTCGTTTTGAAAGCTGCGCCCGGTTTGCAGCGTCAGCGTGCGCAGGCCGATGGCAAACGCGCAGCGTATCCCCGTGGCCGGGTTGGCCAGTGCGTTTATCACGCGGGCGTTGGCCAGCGTCTTGCCGCAGCCGGTGGACGCCATGTTGACGATGAAGGCGCCCTGCGCGGCGGCCGGTGTGCGCAGGCTGGCAGCCAGGTCGGCCGCCTTGTCTTGCCAGGCAAAGCGGGCGTTGGCGCTGCGCTTTTTGAGCGGCTTGTGGTTTTTCAGCGCGGGCAGGCTTTGCGCCAGGCTGGGCAGCGAGCGCGCCACCAGTGTGGCGTGCGCCTGCACGCCCAGCAGGTGTTCGTCCAGGGTTTGATTAAAAATCGGTCGCTGGCCCTTATCTGGCAAGCGCTGATAGCTATCGTCTTTGATTGTGTTGGCGCCCAGCGGATAGCTTTCGTTGAGAAAGGGCTGGCGACGTGCCTTGTCCGTGATGCTGGAATAGTGGTGGTCGGCCAGCATCAGGCACAGGCGTGAGACATGCATGGCGAAGGGGTCGTGCAACACCCGCCCATTCGCGGGGGCTTGCAATAACTCCAGCAGCTTGCGGGCGTAGCGGGCGGCTTGCTTGCGCCATGCGGGCGTGGCCACCGGCAGGCCGTGGGGGAAGTGCCAGTGCGCTTGCACCATGGCACGGTTCTCACGATCGCGGGGTTCGCGCGGTTCGTTCCAGTCGGCGCTGATGCGGGCCAGGATGCCGTCCAGCTCGTTGGCATTGATGAAGCGGGGATGGGCGCCAAAGCGTCGCCACTGCGCACGCGGTTCACCCATGTCTTCGTCACAACTGCCGTCCGGTTGTTTGACGGGCAGACACGGCAGGCGATGGTGGGTGAACACCAGCCAGGCCACTGCCTGGGCCAGTGGCGGCAGTCGGGCGAATGGCAGATGCTGCGCGGCGCGGGGCTCGTCCAGGCCGTCGCGCAGCAGACGCCCGCCTGCGTGATCCAGCCACAGCGCTTCAAATGCCTTGGCATCCGTACCCGGTTCGGCGCAGGTGGTCAGCTGCTGCAACCAGCCGGCATCGCCATCACCGCCCACAAAGGCCTGGAACAGCCGCACCGACACCCACTCGTGCCGGTAATGGTTGCGCTCGCGCAGGCCGGGGTTGCGCAGCCGGTTCTGAAAGGCTTGCGTGGCCTTGCCCAGGTCGTGCAGCAGGGCGGCCAGCGCGGCCAGGGCCGTCATTAGCGGCAGGTGGTGCCAGGCGTTTTCGTCCTCGGTGCGCAGCACGTTGCGGGCGGTGGTGTTGGTGGGCACGGCGCCCTGGTCGTTGAACTGGCGGGCATCGCCCACCACCCACAGCAGCTCGCTGTGGTCGCGCCCGCGAATCCAGTGGCAGGCGACGGCGGTGTTCTTGCGGGCGCTCTGGCGCAGCAGGCGGCGCACGGTGTCCAGCCCGGCCTGGGTGATCGGCGTTTGCCAGGTGCGCTCGCCCCGGCGTTCGGCAAACTGGTCGAGGATGCGGCGCGTTTCGATCAGCGCGTTCTTGGTGCATTGCGCAACGAACAGCACGTTCATGCGGCGCCCTCCTGCAACTGCGGCGGCGTTTGCGCCAGCCGGGCGGTCTGCAGGGCGATGTCCTTGAGCGTGTCGATCATGAAGTCCAGCGATTCACTTTGCGTCAGCGCCTCGATGCACTGGCGGCGGAACTGCTGCTCGTCGTCGCCGCGCATGGCCGACAGAAACGCCTGCGGCAGGATGGCCGCGTCCTTGACCAGATCGGCTGCGTCGAACACCAGCCCGCCGCGCCGTGTTTTGCCGTGCAGCACCGCCAGGCCGTGCGGCAGGCCCAGCACCCAGGTGGCGGTGGCGCCCAGACCATAGGCCAGGTAGTTGCCATGATCCAGAAAACGGTTCGCTGCATCGGTGCCCGTGCCGCGCTTGGCGCGGGTGAACTCGCCGTAGCCCACGGCATCGACAGCCAGCTTGAACAGTGCCTTGGTGAGCTGCGCCTCGTCGGTCAGCAGCGCCGTCACGTCCGGGGCGTTGGCGATGCGGGGCGTGAACTGCTGGACCAGCGCTTGCAGGCGGGCCAGATCGACGGCGAAGCCGGCTTCGCGCAGAGCGCGGGTGTTCCACGCGGCCAGCAGGCGTTGCAGCCGTCGGGTCTGTAGCTGTTGGGCAGCGTGCAGGCGCAGTTCGTCGTCAAACCAGAACTGCACCCAGGCTTGCAAATATTCCGTGGGGCGGTACTCGCTTTGCGGCGATATCCAGGCCACTTCGATATCGACTTCATTGGCGCTGAACAGCGGCGTGCCGCCCCCGCCGCAAAAGCCCACCAGCACGCCGGCCTTGGCCAGCTCACGCATGGCCGCCTGGGTGATGGAGGTGCCCGTGCCCAACAGGATGCTGGAGGTGTTGGCGATCGGGATGTTCCAGTACAGGCTTTTCTTGCCCGCATCGGTCACATATTCGACCCGGCCGCCGTTGACAAGAACGCGGCAGTGCTCCAGATAGTAGACATTGGCCCGCTTGGAATGCAGGATGGCCTTGAGATCGCTGGCATGTATGTCTTCCATGGGGGCACAGTGTGCCCACTGGACTTGCTCGCCGCTTACATGTTCAAGTCAATGCCCCGCGCGCGTCCACGCGGATGATGCGGTCCACCACCCCATGCGCCAAGCCGCCGCGCACGCCGATCAGGTAATCGTGCAGGTTCACCGTGGGGTCGCAATGGCCGGGCACCAGCCAGAGCATGCGCCCCAGGGCGGGCAGGCGGGCCTTGGAGCCTTCGGCGGTCAGCACGCCGTGCTCGTCGCTGCAACTGGCGTAGCGTAGAGCGCGCTCGGGCGGCAGGCCGTGGACGGTAGGCAGGCCGGAGTCGACGGCATGGCTCTTGTGGCCTGCGTCGCAGACGGCGTGGGTAGCGCGGGCGGAGATCACCTGGGTCTTGACGAACAGCGCGTGCTCGAAGGCCGGCTGGGCGGGTTCGCGCTCGTTGGCGGCGTAGTCCGCATCCATGTAGAGGAAGGAGCCGGCCTGCAGCTCGCCATAGATGCCGCTGGCCGCTTCGTGCACCAGGGTGCCCGTGCCGGAGCCGGTGATCAGCGGCACGGGCAGGCCGGCGGCTTCGATCAGAGCGCGCGTGTCGGCGGCGGCTTGCACGACGCGGGCGATGGCGTCGCGCCGCTCCGTGGCGGTGCGCAGGTGCTGGGCGCGGCCGTGGTAGGCCTGCAGCCCGGCGAAGTGCAGGCGCGGCTGCGCTGCCACGGCCAGGGCCAAGGTGACGGCCTCGGGGCCGGGCGGCACGCCGCAGCGGCCCTGGCCCACGTCGATTTCCACGAACACGTCGATCCCGGCGTCGCTGCCGGCCACGCGCATGGCTTCGGCCAGGCGGGCCACGCCTTCCTCGCTGTCCACCGCGATGGCCAGCCGCCCGCCGCGCGCCGCCAGTTGCGCGGCCAGCCGCGCGGCACGCAGCAGCTTGCCGGCGGCCAGCACTTCGTTGCTGATGTAGAGGTCGTCCACGCCTGCGGCGGCCAGCGCCTCGGCCTCGGCCACCTTCTGCACGCAATGGCCGTGCGCGCCGGCCTTCTCCAGCAGCAGGGCGATCTCGGCGCTCTTGTGCATCTTGGCGTGGGGGCGCCAGCGGACCTGGTGCTTGCGCGCGAAATCGGCCATGCGCTGGATGTTGCGTTCCATGGCGTCCAGATCCAAGACCAGGGCGGGCGTGTCGATCAGGTCTACGCGCTGCCCGATGGTGGCGCGCAGGTGTTCAGGAATGGATTTCATCGCGGCTGGCATTATCCAGATGCTGCGTATCGGCCCAGCCGACGAGGGTGAGGCCGCTGCTGTCGGTCCACAGCAGGCGGTTGATGGCCGCGTTGGTGAGCTGCCAGGTGCGCGGGGCCTGCAGGTGCAGGCGGGTGGCCAGGCGGTAGAGCACGTCCATCACGCCGCCATGCGCGACCAGCACGATCTGCTGGCCCGGGTGGCGGGCGGCGATGGCGTGCACCGTGCGCTCGATGCGCTCGCGCAGCATGGACAGGGACTCGCCCCCGCCGTCGGGCACGAAGTCGGGGTCGCGCTTGCGCCAGCGCAGGGCTTGCTCGGGCGATTCGTCCTCGATCTGCTGGAACGTGCGGCCCTGGAAGTCGCCGAAGCAGCGCTCGCGCAGGCCGCGCTCGGGCGTGAGGGGCGCGCCGGTGGCCTGGGCCACGGCCTCGGCGGTGGCCCAGGCGCGCAGCAGGTCGCTGCTGTAGATGGCTGAGACGGGCTCATGGGCCAGCGCCTGGCCGACTTGCCGGGCCTGCCACAGGCCGGTGTCGTTGAGCGGAATGTCGAGGTGGCCCTGGATGCGGGTGTCCACGTTCCAGGCGGTTTCGCCATGGCGGATGGCGATGAGGCGGGTGGCTTGCATGGGTGGTGCAGATAGGCGGGAAGGACAGTGGCGTGCCTGGATTGTCACTCACTCCCCTGGGGCATCATGCCTTCCGTTGACCCATGAAAAAAGCCGGCTTGGCGCATTGCCGAGCCGGCTCGTGCCTGTGCCGAGGGTCAGAGCAGCGACTTGGCGTTGTCGAGCACGAAGTCGCAGGCCTTTTCCTTCAGGTCGCCCTTGACCTTGTCGAGGTTGAAGGTCTTGCCGCCCGAGCCTGTGACCATGCCAGACAGGCCGCTCAGGTAGCCCTCGTCCTTGGGCTCTTCCTTCTGGCCCAGGCCCATCTTGCCCAGCAACTGGTCCTTGACCTGCGCCGCCTTGTTGGCGTTCAGGTAGTTGTTCTTCATGCAGTAGGTGATCACGCCGGCCGCGTTGCTGGCCGTGCCCGAGCCGGTCAGGCCCATGGCGGACAGGGCGGACATATCCGCGCCGCCGCCCAGCATGCCGCCGAGCGCCGACGTGCCCGAGGCCTGGCCGCGCAGGGCGTCTCCCAGGCCGGCGGCGTGTGCGCTGGCGCCCAGTCCGCACAGGCTGGCCCACAGCAGGCCGGAGATGGCGATTGTCTTCATGGCAGTTCCTTCCAATGGTGCGCGCGGGCCGAGCCAGAAGCGCACGGCGGCTGCGCGAGAGGGGCACGTTAGCACGGGGTGGCGCGTACGAATGTGGACGTTTGCAAACCGGCTAGCGAGCCGGGGCGGGTGCCACGGTGGCCGGCGTGGCCGGTTGCGGGGCAGGGCGTGCGGCGGACTGCGGCAGCACTTCCGTGCGGATGGTGCGCCGGCCCCGCGGCGGCTGCGGGAAGCCGCTGAGGGCCTGGTTGAAGAGCACGCCGTAGATGGCCGGGTCGTCCGTCCACACGTCTTCATAGACGGCGGAGGTTTCGTACACCACCTGCTGGGTGGCCGCGTCGCGCAGCACCAGGCTGACCCCGCGGTGGTACAGCGTCGGGGGAGTGTCCATCATCCAGCCCATTCCCATGCCCCACCCCCAGCGCCCGCCGTAGCCCAGCCCCCAGCCGAAGCGGCCATAGAACGGGTCGGAGTAATAGGGCCAGTAGCGCGGCGAGGCGTAGCCGCCCTCGGCGCCGATCTGGGCGATCAGGCGAGGTCGGGCGTCGTCGCGCTGCAGGCCTACGCGCGCCAGAGCCTGCTCTGCCTGGGCCTCGATGGGGATGTAGGCCGCCGAATGGGCTTCCTGCGAGGGCAGGCGCTCGATGCGGTAGGTGGGTGGGCTGGGCAGCGCGGAGAGGGTGGAGAAACTGTTGACGTCGCTCTCCACCAGCCGGGGCCCGGCGCAGCCCGCGAGCAGTGCGGCCGCCATGCACAGCGGCAGGACGAGGGCGCGGCGCAAAATGGCCATGGCGGTCTCCTGGAAGGTGGGGCAGGTCAGCCCAATTGCACGACCTGCATACCTGGGAGTGTGGGCGCTGTGGGGAGTTCCTCGTGGTCGAAGGCCATGTCGCCGTCGGGGTCGGCGATGCCGGTGGCCTTGGCGTTGCGGAAGTCGTGCAGCTGCGGGTCCATCATGTGCGTGGTGACGATGTTGCCCATGGCGCGGAACATGCTCTCGATGCGGCCGGGGAATTTCTTGTCCCACTCGCGCAGCATCTCGCCCACGGCCACGCGCTGCAGGCCGTCCTGGCTGCCGCAGAGGTTGCAGGGGATGATGGGAAAATTCTGGTACTGCGCCCAGCGCGCCGTGTCCTTCTCGGGCACGTAGCACAGGGGGCGGATCACTACGTGTTTGCCGTCGTCGCTGACCAGCTTGGGCGGCATGCCCTTCATGCGGCCGCCGTAGAACATGTTGAGCATCAGCGTCTGCACAATGTCGTCGCGGTGGTGGCCCAGCGCCAGCTTGGTGCAGCCCAGCTCGTCGGCCACCTTGTAGAGGATGGCGCGGCGCAGGCGCGAGCACAGGCCGCAGGTGGTCTTGCCCTCGGGCACCACGCGCTTGACGACGCTGTAGGTGTCCTGCGTCTCGATGTGGTAGTCCACGCCGATGCTCTTGAAATAGTCGGGCAGCACATGGTCGGGAAATCCCGGCTGCTTCTGGTCGAGGTTCACGGCGACGAGGTCGAACTTCACCGGCGCGCGCTTTTGCAGTTTGCGCAGGATGTCCAGCAGCGTGTAGCTGTCCTTGCCGCCGGACATGCAGACCATGATCTTGTCGCCCTCCTCGATCATGTTGAAGTCGAGCACGGCGCGGCCCACCTCGCGGCACAGGCGCTTTTCGAGCTTGATCTGCTCGCGCTCGATCTTGCGGTTGTCGGCTGCCGGCTCTTCGCCGATCCAGCTTGAGGGCTCTTGCATTGCATTCATGGGGTTCACCACTGTCCTGTCTCGACGCGAATGGCCACTTCGCAGTCGTCGAATATTTCCAATTTGGCGATTTTCACGCGCACGCCCAGCACGCCGGGCAGCTGCATCAGCCGGTGGGCCAGCTTGCCGATCAGGCTCTCCAGCAGGTTGACGTGCTCGGCCGTGCACTCGTCGATGATGATCTGGCGCACCTTGCGGTAGTCCAGCACGTGCCGGATGTCGTCGTCGCGCGGCGCCAGGGGTTGGGGGCCCAGGTTCAGCTCGGCGTCCACCTGGATGGGCTGGGGCGCGGTCTTCTCGTGCGCCAGGATGCCCAGGTTGGCGTCGAAGCGCAAACCGGTGAGCGTGAGGATCTGGGTGCCTGCGGACATTTACATCAGGGAGAAATCGCGCTCGAAGCGCATGAGGTGCTGGCCGCCGTCCACCAGCAGCGTGGTGCCGGTGATGGAGCGGTTGTCCAGCGCGAACTTCACGGCGGCGGCCACGTCCTCGGCCGTGGACGATCGGCCCAGCGGGCTCATCGCGTGCAGCGCGGCGAAGCGCTCGGGCGTGAGCATGTGGCTGGTGAGCGTGAGGCCGGGCGCCACGCCCACCACGCGCACGCGCGGGGAGAGCGCCAGGGCCAGCATGGTGCCTGCGGCCTCCAGCGCCGCCTTCGAGAGCGTGTAGCTCAGGAAGTCGGGGTTCTGGTTCCAGAGCTTCTGGTCCAGCAGGTTGACCACTGCGCCTTGCGCATCGGCCTCGCCGCGTTCGGCGATGTGCGCATGCAGCGCCTGCGCCAGCAGCACGGGCGCGCCCGCGTTGCTGCGCAGGTGCCGCTCGAGCAGCGCGTAGCTGAAACTGGCCGCCGTGTCGTGCTCGAACAGCGAGGCGCTGTTGACCACGGCATCCACGCGGCCGAAGCGCTGCGCCACGCGCGGCAGCAGGGCGCCCACGGCGGCCTCGTCCTGGAAATCCGCATCAAAATGGGCGCTATCGCCCGCCAGTTGTGCGCAAGCAGCTACTGTTTCAATAGCTTCCTGCTCTGACGCGCGGTAGTGCACCGCCACCTGCCAGCCATCCGCCGCCAGCGCCAGGGCCATGCTGCGGCCCAGGCGCTTTGCGGCGCCGGTCACCAGCACGGTGCGGGGGCGGGAGGGAGAGGGCATTGGGGAGACAATCGGGCGCGTGACGAACGAACCCTCAAGTTTAACGAGCGCCCTGCGGGCGCACATCGTGCAGGACATCCGCGCGGCCGGCGGCTGGATCGGTTTCGACCGCTTCATGCAGGCTGCCCTCTATGCTCCCGGCCTGGGCTACTACGCCAACGAAAGCCCCAAGTTCGGCGCCATGCCCGGCAGCGGCAGCGATTTCGTGACCGCGCCCGAGCTGTCGCCCGTCTTCGGCCGGGTGCTCGCGGCCCAGGTGCGCGAGGCGCTGGACGCGACGGGCACGCACGATGTCTGGGAATTCGGCGCCGGCAGCGGCGCGCTGGCCGCGCAACTGCTGGGCAGCTTGGGCGAGCGCGTGCGGCGCTACACCATCGTGGACCTGTCGGGCAGCTTGCGTGCGCGCCAGCAGGCGCGGCTCGCGCCGTTCGGCGACCGCGTGGCCTGGGCCGACCAGCTGCCGGAGGCGCTGGAAGGCGTGGTGGTGGGCAACGAGGTGCTGGACGCCATGCCCGTGCAGCTGCTGCACCGCCGCGCGGGCACGTGGCACGAGCGCGGCGTGGTGTGGGCTGGGGATGGCTTCGCCTGGGAAGACCGGGCCACCGCATTGCGCCCGCCCGTGGAGATCGGTGGTCCGCACGACTACCTGACCGAGATCCACCCGCAGGGCGAGGGCTTCATGCGCATGCTGGCCCAGCGGCTGGCGCGGGGTGCGGCGTTCCTCATCGACTACGGCTTTGGCGAGGACGAGTACTACCACCCCCAGCGCCACATGGGCACGCTGGTGTGCCACCGGGCGCATCAGGTGGATTCCGCCCCGCTGGCCGACGTGGGCCTGAAGGACATCACCGCCCACGTGAACTTCACCGCCATGGCCCTGGCCGCGCAGGAGGCGGGGCTTCAAGTCCTGGGCTACACCACGCAGGCGCACTTCCTCATCAACTGTGGACTGCTATCACAATTGGAGCTGCTTGCGCAGGCCCAGCGTGCGCAAGCGGCCAAATTGATGATGGAGCACGAGATGGGCGAGCTGTTCAAGGTGCTGGCTGTGGCGCCGGGTGCGCCCTGGGGACCGATGGGCTTTGCACAGGGCGACCGCACGCACCGGCTCTGATACGGCTTCGCCTTCAATCGCCTAACGTCGTTGGTCGCCTCGCCGTGCCACAGCACTGTCTTCGGCTTCCCGCCTAGTTATGCAATGGAATGCAAAGCCGCATGGCGCATGCGCCGCCCCTGGCTGAACCACACCAGCAGCACCAGCGCGATCGCGGGCAGGTAGAACCAGTGCGGCGTGGGCCGGCCGCTGCGCACCTGCACGTCGCGCACGTCCCAGCCCTGCTCGAAGCCGGCCTTGGCCGCGCGCGAGCCGAACTTGACCGCGCCGATCTGCAGCGCGTCACCCAGCGGCACGAGCTGCAGGCCCGCGTCGGCCAGGCGCTTGCGGCCGTCGGCGACGGCCTCTCCGAGCTGCACGGCCACGGTCTTGGAGCGTTCCTCGCCCTCCAGCGTGGTGCCCTGGATGCGCAGCACCAGGCGGCCTCCGGGGGCCGTGTCGCGCGCCACGTCGAACACGCTGGCGGCGGGGGCATTGCGGTATTCGGGCGCGATGCGGTCCATGAACATGTCGGGGCGGAACAGCAGCACCACGGCCGCGAGCAGTGCCAGCGTCTCCCACCAGCGGCACCGGATGCGGAACCAGTTCATGGTCACGGCCGCGAACAGCAGCATGGCGCCGATGCTCGCGGCGATCACCCGCACCATCTCGCCCGCGTCGTCGACGTTGATGAGCAGCAGCTGGGGGTTGAAGATCCAGATGAAGGGCAGGATCAGCGTGCGCAGCGCGTAGATGGAGCCCTGGATGCCCGTGGCGAGCGAGTCTTCGCCCGAGATGGCCGAGGCCGCGAACGTGGCCAGCCCCACGGGCGGGGTGATGTCGGCCATGATGCCGTAGTAGAAGACGAACATGTGCACCGCGATGAGCGGGATCACCATGCCCGACTGCGCGCCCAGCTCCACCACCACGGGCGCCATCAGCGTGGCCACCAGCACGTAGTTGGCCGTGGTGGGCACGCCCAGGCCGATCACCAGGCACGAGAGGGCCACGAACAGCAGCATCAGGATCACGCTGCCCTGGCTCACGAACTCCACGAACTCCGTCATGCGCAGGCCCAGGCCCGTGAGCGTGATGCCGCCCACCACGATGCCTGCGGTGGCCGTGGCGATGCCGATGCCGATCATGTTGCGCGCCCCGTTGTGGAAGCCCTCCACCACCGAGGCGAAACCCTCGCGCCACGCGCCCGCGGGCGAGGCCTTGCGGAAGAACGCGATCAGCGGGTGCTGCGTGAGCATGAGCACCACGAGCGAGGTGACGGCCCAGAACGCGGCCAGCGCGGGCGACATCTCCTCCACCATCAGGCACCACACCAGGATGCCGATGGGCATGATGAAGTGCATGCCTGCGCGCACGGTGGGCCAGGTGTCCATGGCGCGCGGGTGCTCGATGTCGATGTCCTGCGGCAGGTCGGGGCAGGCCGCCGCCTGGCGCACGGCCGCCAGGTACAGCGCCAGCACCGTCGCGCCCACGGCCCAGGGGCGGCTGCGCCCAGCCAGGCCTGCATGGCGGCGAACAGGTAGTAGAGCGCGCACACCAGCGCCACCGAGCCCGACAGGCCGATCAGGTTGCGCAGCGCGCGGTCGCGCAGCGGGCGCGGCGTGCGCTGCACGATGGGCTGCATGCCGAGCTTGAGCGCCTCCAGGTGCACGATGTAGAACAGCCCCAGGTACGACAGGATGGCCGGCAGGAAGGCGTGCTTGACGATGTCGGAATACGGGATGCCCACGTACTCCACCATCAGGAAGGCGGCCGCGCCCATCACCGGGGGCATGATCTGCCCGTCCACCGACGACATGGTCTCGATGGCGCCGGCCTTCACCCCGCCGTAGCCGGCCTTCTTCATGAGCGGGATGGTGAAGATTCCGCCCGAGACCACGTTGGCCACCGAGGAGCCCGAGATCGTGCCGTTGAGCGCCGACGACACCACCGCCACCTTGGCCGGACCGCCGCGCAGGTGGCCCAGCGCCGCAAAGCTCACCTGCATCATGTAGTTGCCGCCGCCGCCGCGGTCGAGCAGCGCGCCGAACAGCACGTAGACGAAGATGGTGCCGGCCGACACGCCCAGCGCGATGCCGTACACGCCCTCGGTGGTGAGCCACATGTGCGAGAGCAGCCGGTTGAGCGATGCGCCCTTGTGCGCGATCACCTCGGGCAGCCAGGGCCCGAGCATGCAGTAGGCGATGAAGGCCAGCGCCAGTGCCGCCATGGGCCAGCCCACGGCGCGGCGCGTGGCCTCCAGCAGCAGCACCAGGCCGGCGGTGGAGACCACGATGTCCATGGTCGAGGGCGTGCCGGGCCGCGTGGCCAGCTCGGCGTAGAACAGCATGATGTAGGCGCCCGCGAAGGCGCCGGCGGCGGCCAGCAGCCAGTCCGTCCAGGGCACCGTCTGGCGCCGCGAGCGCTGGGTGGCCGGCCAGGCGGCGAAGGCCAGGAACAGGGCGAACGCCAGGTGGATGGAGCGCGCCTCGGTGTCGTTCAGGATGCCCCAGCCCAGCGTGAACGGCAGCGGCGACGCGTACCAGTACTGGAACAGCGCCCAGGCGAGCGCCACCGCGAAGATGATGTGCTTGGGCAGCCCCACGGGCTTGCGCCCGCCGGTGTCGGCGTCGGCGACGAGTTGCTGAAGGGCCTCGGGGGCCTTGTCGATGTCGGTGGCCATGCTGCGGTTCCAGTCGGTACAAAAAAGGGGCGAAGCACCTGGCGCTTCGCCCCTGCGGCGGGGACTGGCGGCGGCCGCTTACTGGATCCAGCCCTTTTCCTTGTAGTAGCGCGCGGCGCCCTCGTGCAACGGTGCGCTCAGGCCGTCCTTGACCATGCTCTGCGGCGACAGGTTCGCCAGTGCCGGATGCAGTTTCTTGAACTCCTCGAAGTTCTCGAACACCGCCTTGGTGACGGCATAGACGGTGTCGGCCGGCGTCTTGGCCGAGGCCACCACGGTGGCCAGCACGCCATAGGTGGGCGTGGCCTGCGGGTTGTTGGGGTAGAGCCCCGCGGGGATGGTGACCTTGGCGTAGTAGGGCTTGTCGGCCACCAGCTTGTCCACCACCGGGCCTGCCAGCGGCACCAGCTTGGCGCCGCACGAGGTGGTGGGGTCCTGGATGTTGGCCGAGGGGTGGCCCACGCCGTAGAAGAAGCCGTCCACCTTGCCGTCGCACAGCGCCGGGCCGTGCTCGTCGGCCTTCAGCTCGGAGGCCAGCGAGAAGTCCGACAGCTTCCAGCCCATGGCGGCCAGCAGCTCCTCCATCGATGCGCGCGTGCCCGAGCCGGGGTTGCCCACGTTGAAGCGCTTGCCCTTGAAATCCTCGAACTTGCCGATGTTGGCCTCCTTGCGCGCCACCACGGTGAACGGCTCGGGGTGCACGGCGAACACGGCGCGCAGGTCGCCCACGGCGCCCGCGTCCTTGAACTGGCCCACGCCCTTCACGGCGTTGTACTGCACGTCGGACTGGGTGAAGCCCAGGTCCAGCTCGCCGGCCTTGATGGTGTTCACGTTGAACACCGAGCCGCCCGTGGATTCCACCGAGCAGCGGATGCCGTGCTTGGCGCGGTCCTTGTTCACCAGGCGGCAGATGGCGCCGCCGGCGGCGTAGTACACGCCCGTCACCCCGCCGGTGCCGATGGTGACGAACTTCTGCTGTGCCATGGCGGGCGTGCCGCCCAGCGTGGCGCACAGCAGGGCCACGGGGGCCAGGGCCCGGGCGGCGGTCTTCAGGGTGAATGTCACGGTCATGCGCTTCTCCTTGGGGATGGGGGTGAATGAACGGTGCATCTCAGTGCAGCGCGGCGTCCAGGGCGGCCTGCAGGCGCTGGGCGATGGTGGCCAGGTCGGCATCGCTCGCGATGAAGGGCGGCGCCAGCAGCACGTGGTCACCATAGCGGCCGTCCACCGTGCCACCCATCGGGTAAACCAGCAAGCCGCGCGCGAACGCCTCGGCCTTCACGCGCGCATGCAGGCGGCGCGACGGGTCGAAGGGTGCCTTGCTGGCGCGGTCCTGCACCAGTTCCACGCCCCAGAACAGGCCCCGCCCGCGGATGTCGCCCACGTGCGGGTGCGCATCGAACGCGCCGTGCAGCAGGCCCTGCAGGCGCTGGCCCGCTTCGCGCACGCGCGCCAGCAGCCCGTCGCGCTCGATCACGCGCTGCACGGCCAGCGCGGCGGCGCAAGCCACGGCATGGCCCAGGTAGGTATGGCCGTGCTGGAAGAAGCCGCTGCCCGCCGTCATGGCCTGCACGATGCGCCCCTGCGCCAGCACCGCGCCGATGGGCTGGTAGCCGCCGCCCAGTCCCTTGGCGACGGTCATCAGGTCGGGCACCACGCCGTCCTGCTCGCAGGCGTGCAGCGTGCCCGTGCGGCCCATGCCGCACATCACCTCGTCCAGGATCAGCAACACGCCGTGCGTGTCGCACACGCGGCGCACGGCCTGCAGGTAGCCGGGCACGGGCACGAGCACGCCTGCGGTGGCGCCGCCCACGGTCTCGGCCACGAAGGCCATCACGCTGTCCGCACCCAGGCGCAGGATGGTGTCCTCCAGCTCCTGCGCGAGGCGCTGGCCGTACTGCTCGGGCGTTTCCTCCGCGCGCTGCTCGCGGTAGGGGTAGCAGGGCGCGACGTGCTCCACGTCGATCAGCAGCGGTGCGAACTGCGCGCGCCGCCAGGCGTTGCCGCCCACGGCCAGCGCGCCCAGCGTGTTGCCGTGGTAGCTCTGGCGCCGCGCGATGAAGTGGCGCCGCTGTGGCTGGCCGATCTCCACGAAATACTGGCGCGCCATCTTCAGCGCCGCCTCCACGGCCTCGGAGCCGCCGCTCACGAAATACGCGTGGCTCATGCCCTCGGGCGCGGTGCGCACGAGCTGGTCGGCGAGCTCCTCGGCCACTTCGGTGGTGAAGAAGCTCGTGTGCGCATAGGCCAGCCGGTCGATCTGCGCATGCATGGCGGCTAGTACGTCGGGGTGCCCATGGCCCAGGCACGACACGGCCGCGCCGCCCGAGGCGTCGAGGTATTCCTTGCCCGAGGCGTCGCGCAAGGTCATGCCGTGCCCCGCCACGGCGCGCGGCGGGGTGTGGTGCAGGTGGCGGTGCAATACGTGCGTGGTCGTCATGGCGGCGGGTGGTCTGTCCATCGCGGCCCAGTGTGGGCGCAGGCCGTGCCCTGGCGCCAATGCATTTTTGGTGCCAGCCCATGCCCTGCGTTTATGTTGCGCCGCACCAGCCGGCGCACAATGGCGACCTTCCCACTTCGCAACACCCGACCGCCATGAGCCTGAAGATCGACCGTTTCGACCACATCGTCCTCAACGTCGCGGACGTGGAAGCCAGTGCCGCCTGGTACGTGCGCGTGCTGGGCATGGAGCGCGAGGCATTCGACTCGCGCACCGGCACGCGCGTGGCGCTGAAGTTCGGCCGCCAGAAGATCAACCTGCGCCCCATGGGCACCGACACCGTGGCGTGGTTCACCGGCGCCAACCCCGCGCCGGGCAGCGACGACCTGTGCTTCGTCACCACGCAGCCGGCGGCCGAGGTGGTGGCGCACTTCGCGGCCGTGGGCGTCACGCCCGAGGTCGGACCCGTGGAGCGCACCGGCGCGCTGGGGGTGATGACCTCGGTCTATTGCCGCGACCCGGACGGCAACCTCGTCGAGGTGGCGACCTACGCGCCATAAATTCCGGTCATGGGCGGCGCTGCAAACGGCATTGGCGCGCGGCCGGCCGTTTGCCTAGATTGCGCGCCATGGAACCCGTGCACACCCCCCGTCCGCATGTCTGCGTGCTCGGCGCCGGCATCGTGGGCCTGGCCACGGCGTGGGAGCTGGCGCAGGCCGGCGTGGCGGTCACCGTCGTGGACCGCGCCGCACCAGGGCAGGGCACCAGCGGCGCCAATGGTGCGCAGCTCAGCTACGCCTACGTGCAGCCGCTGGCCGACCCCTCGCTCTGGCTGCAACTGCCCAAGCTGCTGCTCTCGCCCGACTCGCCCCTCTCTCTGCGCCTGCGCTTCGACCCCTGGCAATGGGCCTGGGGGCTGCGCTTCCTGGCTGCCTGCCGCACCAGCGTGTCGCGGCGCACCACCGAGCGGCTGCTGGCCCTGGCGGCCGAAAGCCGTACGGGCTTCGACGACTTCATGGCGCGCGAGCGCATCGACTGCGACTTTTCCGCCACCGGCAAGCTGGTGCTGTATGCGGACGCCGAGGGGTTTGCCGGCGCGCGCCGCCAGCTCGCGCTGCAGCGTGAGCTGGGCAGCGTGCAGCAGGCCCTCGCGCCCGCCGAATGCGCGGCGGTGGAGCCGGCGCTCGCCCACTACGCGCCGCGCATCGCGGGCGGCATCCACACGCCGGGCGAATGCGCGGCCGACTGCCACAAGGTCTGCCAGGCGCTGGAGCGCCTGCTGCGCGCGCGCGGCGTGGCGTTCGTGCGCGGCGAGGTGAGCCGCCTGCGCATGCATGGCGGCCGCGTGGCAGCCGTGCAGATGGCGGACGGCACGGCGCTGCAGGCCGACGCCTTCGTGCTCGCTCTGGGCACGGGCTCGCCCGCGCTGCTGTGCCCGCTCGGGCTGGGTGCGGCCTGGCGGGTGCCGGTCTACCCGCTCAAGGGCTACAGCATCACCGCCGTGGCCAGCGCGCAGCCGGGCGCCGCGCCCGTGGTGAGTGTGACCGACGCGGCGCGCAAGGTGGTGTTCGCGCGGCTGGGTGACCGCCTGCGCGTGGCGGGCATGGCCGAGCTGACGGGCGAAGACCTCTCCATCGCGCCCGCGCGCATCGCTGCACTGCAGGCCACGGCGCGCGACGTGTTCCCGCAGGGCGGCGACTACGCGCGGGCCGAGCCCTGGGCCGGCCTGCGCCCCGCCACGCCCACGGCCGAGCCGGTGCTGGGCCGGCTGCCGCAGGGGCCGGCCAACCTGTTCATGAACACGGGCCATGGCGCGCTGGGCTTCACGCTGGCGTTCGGCAGCGCGCGGCGCGTGGCGGCCGCGATCACGGGATCTGTTGCAGCGCCTGCTGCATGCAGCGCGTGAACGCGCGCGCCGCCACCGACTGCGGATGCGCCGCCGGCCGCAGCGCGTGCACCGTGGTGGCGATGGCGGGCTCCACCGCCAGCACGTCCACCCGGGCGCGGTCGGCCGACGCGGCCGTGCAGCCCTCCACCAGGGCCACGCCCACGCCGTGGTGTGCCAGCGCCAGGGCCACGTGGTAGGTCTGCACCGACATCACCTCGTTCAGCCCCGCGTCCTGGCCGCGCAGCGCATGGTCCAGCACCATGCCCAGCGGGTCGCGCCCGTCCAGTGCGATCAGGGGGAGGCCCGCGAGCTGCTGCAACTGGATGCTGCCCGCGCGCAGCACCCGCGCGGGCAGCAGGCCCTTGGGCGCGATGCACATCACGCGCCGCTCGGCCAGGCGCTCCTGCACCAGGGCCGGGTGGCTGGTGGCGACGAAGACGTAGCCCGCGTCGGCCTCCTGCAGCGCCAGTGCCGAGACGATCTGCGGCGAGTGCAGCGCCTGGTGGTGCACCACCACGCGCGGGTGCTTCTCGCGAAAGAGCTGCATGGCGCGCGGGAACACCTCGTAGCTCAGCCCCAGCACCGTGAGCACGCGCAGCGTGCCCCGGCCGCGCCCGGCCTTGAGGCTGGCCGACAGGCGCTGCACCTCGTCGAGCTGGGCGAACAGCCGCTCGATGTGCGGGTGCAGCGTGCGCGCCTCGGACGTGGGCTGCAGCCGCCCGCCCACGCGCTGGAACAGCGCGAAGCCGAGCTGCAGCTCCGCGTGCTGCAGCGTGCGGCTCACGGCCGGCTGGGTCACGTTGATCATGCGTGCCGCGGCGCTCACGCTGCCGGTGAGCATGATGGCGTTGAAGACCTCGATATGGCGCAATCGCATGGCGGGGCATCCTACACTTGGCCCCATGCTGCGCTGGCTCATCGTCGTCTTCCTCGCCCTGGTGCTCATCAACGGGCTCACGCCCTGGCTGCGCCGCCTGGGGCTGGGCCGGCTGCCGGGGGATTTCCACTTCCGCCTGTTCGGACGCGACTGGTTCATTCCGCTGGCCAGCACGGTGCTGCTGAGCTTCCTGCTCAGCCTGCTGGTCAAATGGCTATGACTGCGGCGCGCAGGCGCGCGACTCGGTGGGCGTCATGCCGTAGCGGCGGCGAAAGCTGCGGTTGAAGTACGACAGGTCGCCGAAGCCCGCGTCCAGTGCGATGTCGCTGACCGTGCGGCGGCGTAGGCGCGGGTCGGCCAGCAAGCGACGGGCCAGCGCCAGCCGCTGCGCCAGCACCAGCGCGGTGAAGGTCTCGCCGGCTTCCTCCAGTAGCATCTGCAGGTAGCGCGGCGTCACGCCCTGGCGGCGCGCCACGCCCGCCACGGACAGCTGCGGATCGGTGAGGTGTGCGGCGATGTCCTGCTGCACCGCCGCCAGCCGCGCGGCACGCCCGCCCCGGCCGCGCGCCTGGTGCGCCGCATCGCCCGTGGCGCCGGCCAGCAGCGCGGCCAGGTCGTGCATGTGCAGCACGGCGGCGCGGCGCAGGCCGGGTGTGGCCAGGGCGTCGTGGTCGCGCAGCAGGTAGGCATAGCGCATCAGCAGCGCTGCCGCCGGGTGCGCGCGTTGCGGGCGCAGCAGGGCTGCGTCCACGTCGATCGACATGGATTCGAGCAGCGACCGGCTCAGCAGCACGCCGCACAGATGGGCTGGCGAGGGCGCCACCAGCAGGTGCCGGCCTGGAGACGAGAACACCGCGTCGCCCGATTCCAGCCCGCATTCGCGCCCCTGTCCGTGCAGCTGCAGCTGCAGGCGGCCTACGGGCACGCCCATCAGCATGACGGCATCGTCCGCGCCGCTGGCGGGGTGGATGCAGCGCGTGGGCGTGGTGTGGCCGATGTTGACGAGCATGCCGTCGATGGAGGTCAGCGAGCCTTCCATCGCCAGCGGGTGGCCGTGCAGCGGCTCCACCTGAATGCCGGAGAGGAACTGCGTGAACTCGTCCTGGAAGGCCCGCAGCTCCCGCTGCCCACGGATGGGCGGGCTGCGCAGCCATCGGGTGCGATGCGAACTGCCCATGGCCGGAAGATGGCTGTGTTCGTTCAAGCGGACCTCCGTCGTGACTTCCCTTACCCGGGGCAGTGTAGAGGCGTTGCGGCAGTTCGCTGTAGGCGTAGTCCGACTTCGCGCCTGACCAAGAAAAGAACGCAGCGCCCGCCTATCGTGGTGGCCAGTGCGCAGGAGTCTTGCGCCACTGCGGCTGCCCATCCATCAGGTGCTGGTAGCCGATTCGACATCAGAACCTCGGAGGAACCTTGCCGATGCGCCGTCAATCCGCCGACCGCCCCGTCGGACAGCCCTCCCTTTCGCGCCGCGCGCGCATCGCCCTGGCCGGCGCCGCTCCGGCCGAGAAGGAGGTGCTGGCTGACTTGTACGCCGGCACCCACGGCGCCAATTGGCTCGATCAAGATGGCTGGTACGGCGCGACCTTGTGTCCCAATTTCTTGCACACGCCCTCGCCCAACGACGGCGCCTGGAACACCGCCACCATCGCCATCACGCCCGATCCTGGCCGGGTGACGGATGCGATCGACAGCAATTGCGGCGGCATGCAGGCGGCGGGCGGCTTCCTCACCGGCCCGTTCACCGTCGACTGCGTGGCGACGCCCGCGCCCACGCTGGGCGAATGCGCGCTGGCGCTGTCCGGTCTGGCCGCCGCCGGGTTGGGCGCGCATCGCCTGCGCCGTGTTCGAATGCTATTGGATTGATAGCTGTTATCGGAATCCCATCAAGCGCTACAGGCCAATTCCATCCATAGACCCATGCCCCATCACCTCAAGGAGCCTCCAGCCGTGCCCTCCTTCCCATTGCCTTCTTTCCTGCGCATGCGTGCCGCTATGGCCGCCTGCGTCCTCGCCGTCAGCGCCGTGCCCGCCCTGTCCGCCATCCCGGCCGTCGAACGCCAGGCGCTCATCAACCTCTACGACAGCACCACGGGCGACGGCTGGCTCAACAACACCGGCTGGAAGACCGGCGGCGCCTTCAGCGCCCCCGGCACCGAATGCACCTGGCGCGGCGTGACCTGCGATGCGGGGGGAACCGCGTCATCGGGCTGAACCTGAACGAGAACAACCCCGTCGGTCCGCTGCCGCCGTCGCTGTTCAGCACGCTGACGGCGCTGCAAACCTTCACCGCCATCACCGGGGGTTGAACGGCACGCTGCCCAGCCTCGGCAGCCTGACTGCGCTACGCACGTTCAGCATCCAGTACCAGGACATGGGCGGGCCCATTCCCGCCCTCGCAGGGCTGAGCCAGTTGGAATCGTTCTCCCTCAACAACAACCATTTCACCGGCACCCTCCCCAGCCTCACGGGCCTGACGTCGCTGCGCTTCTTCAGCGTTTCCCACAACGAACTCGTGGGCCCCATCCCCAGCCTGGACGGGCTGACGGCGCTGCAAGCCTTTGGCGTGCAGAGCAACCGCCTCAGCGGCCCGCCGCCCGTGCCGCCCGCCTCGTTGGCAGCGGGCGGCTCCAGCCTGTGCCCCAACCTGCTGCACCCCTCGTCGCCCGATGACGCGGCCTGGGACACCGCCACCGGCGCCACGCCCTGGGCTTTCACGTGCACCCGCGGCTACCTGGTGAGCACCAGCGCGGGAACCGGAGGCAGCATCAGCCCGCCGCAAGGCGTGCAGGCGGGGCAGACGGCTACCCTGACCCTCACGCCCGATTCCAACTACGAGATCAGCAGCGTGACCACCAGCGGCTGCACCGGCGGCACGCTGGACGCCAACGCCGGCACCTACACCACCGGCGCGGTCAACGCCGATTGCTATGTGTCCGCCTGGTTTCGCGCAGCGGCGGGCACCATCGTGCCGTCCGTATTCTGGAGCCCGTCCCTGAGCGGCTCCGCAAGCTGTACCCCCGCCCAGCCGGGCCAGGCCTCTACCTGCGTTGCCTCGCCCGCCGCGGGCTTCAGGCTGGTGGACATCGAAGGCTGCGACGGCGCGCTCGCCACCACCAGCCCCTACACAACTGGCCCGCTGCAAGCGGCATGCACGGTGACGGTGAGGTTCGAGGCCATCACCACCCCCGCCATCGCGCCAGTGCCTACGCTCGGGCAGTGGGCGCTGGTGGCGCTGGGCCTGCTGGTGAGCGGGCTGGGCATGCGGCGCATGCCGCAAAGGGGCCAGTGATGCCCAAGCTGTACGCCATGCCCTCTGCTGCGGCGCGCTGGCTGGCGGCCCTGGCCCTGCTGACCCCGTACGCTGGCGCCCAGCCCACGCAGCCGCTCAACGACACCGGTCAGGCGCAGTGCCACGACGGCGCCGCGCTGGCGGCCTGCGCCATCGCCAACACTGGCAGCGCCGCCGCGTATCCAGGCCAGGACGGGCGCTTCGGCCGCGATGCCGCCTATGTCCATGGCTCTCCCGTGCCCAAGACCGGTGGCGGCGCGGCGGGTTTCGACTTCAGCGCGCTCGATGCCGGTGGCAACGCCACTGCGCCTGGCGGCCACGACTGCGTGAGGGACAACGCCACCGGCCTGACGTGGGAGGTCAAGCAGAACGGCGGCACCAGCCAGTTGCGCTACGAGGGCCACCTCTACACCTGGTACGACAGCAGCGCGAGCCACCCGGGCAGCCAGAGCAGTCAGACCGGCCTTGCCTGCCATGGAACGCTGCCCGGCAACCTGTGCAACACCCAGGCCTATGTGAACGCCGTCAACGCCGCCGGGCTGTGCGGCAAGACGGACTGGCGCCTGCCCACGCGGCGGGAGCTGCTGTCCATCGTTCACTACGGCGCCCACGACCCTGCCATCGACACCGCGTATTTTCCCTCCACCGCCCCGTACTGGTGGACCTCGGACAGCTATGCGCCCGATCCGCTCCACGCGTGGTCCGTCAACTTCACCACCGGCAACTCCAGTGCCGGCGAAAAGACCGATGTCTTCTCGATTCGCCTCGTGCGAAGCGGCCCGTGACGCTCTCCTTCCTCGCATGCACCATGAAGAACATTGCCACCTTCCGCATCGCTGGATTCTTGGCCGCCACGCTGCTGGCGTCCGCATGGGCCGCGCCCTTCACCGATAACGGCGACGGCACCGTGACCGACGCGGCCACGAGCCTGGTGTGGGACCGCTGCGCATGGGATCAGACAGGGGCCGGCTGCTCCGGCAACCCCACCCCGCTCACTTGGGCGCAGGCGCTGGCCGCCGCTCAAGCGGCCAATGCCGGCAGCCACAAGGGCCATAGCGACTGGCGGCTGCCCAACATCAAGGAGCTGGAATCCCTGGTGAGGATCGATGGCGCGGTGGGGCCGTACGTCGATGCTGTGTTTTCCAACCACCCGCCTCCCGGCAGCCCGTCTGTCACCTTCTGGTCGTCCACCCACTTAGCGCACTCTTCCGTCGCCGCGTTCTACGTCGGCTTTGGCAGCGGCAGCGTCGGCTACGGCGCCAAATTCGTCTCTTTGGGAGTCCGCTTGGTGCGCGGCGGGCAATCCCTGGCAGCCTTCGATGCGCTGGGCGACACCACGGCGCCCGCCCTCGCCGCCGCTCCCACGATCGTGCCCGGTGCCGACGGAGCCACGGCTGGCGCCAGTCTGGCGGCGACCGAAGACGCTGCCGGCTACTGGCAGGTGCTGCCCGCCGGCACCGCCGCGCCGGCCGCTGCCGCGCTGCTCGCCTCAGGTGCGCCGATAACCCTGACCGCCAACGCGCTTGCCGCCATCCCCATCGCTGGTCTGGCGCCTGGATCTGCCTACGTATTCCACTTCATCGCCCGCGACGCTGCGGGCAATGCCAGCGGCGTGTTCAGCACGCCGTTCGCCGTCCCCAGTGCGCTTGCGTCCATCCCCACGCTGAGCGAATGGACCCTGGTGCTGTTGGCGGTGCTGATGGCGGCTCTGGGCCTGCGCGGGCTGCGCTCGCGCGGCGCTCAAATTCCTGCGCGGCCATGACCTCTCCCCCTGCCGACATGCTGAGCTCGGCCGCACCGCCCCGCACCTGGCGGTCGGCGTACCTGCGCGCGCTGACATGGGCCTTCATGCTGCTGACGGCCGCGCGACTGGCGGCTTACGCGCCCACGGTGTGGGCCATCGTGCTGATGCGCGACTCGCGCCAGCATTCGCTGTGGACCTGGCTGATCTGGGTGGGCGCCAACGCGACCATGGCTGCGTGGATGTATGAGCACAACGGCCATCGCATCGACAAGGCGATAGGGGTGTGCATCGCCAACGCGCTCGCCTGCCTGCTGACTGCGGGGGTGATCCTGTGGTTCCGGTTCTGACGCACCGCCGCAGGCTTGTGGTCCTTGGGGCCTCCAGCGCTTATGAGGCAAGCACAAGCAGCTATTCTTTTTTTTGAAAAGCCCTTGTCCTGCACCGCCCGCACGGGCCGTGCGCGATGATGGGCGCATGTCGCAGCTTCCCGATTCCCATGTGCTGGCCGGCGTGGACATCGGCGGCACCAAGGTCGCCGTGTGCCTGGCCGCCTTCTCCGATGCAGATGCTCCCCCGATGCTGCTCGCGCGCCTTGCCGAGCCCACGGTGAAGACCGGCGCGCCCGACGCGCTCGCGCGCCAGGTGCTGCGCCTGCTGGACGCGGCCTGCGCTGAACGCGGCCTGGGGCGCGGCGACGTGGCGGCGGTGGGTGTTGCATCGTGTGGGCCGTTCGTGCGCGTGGACGGCAGGGTGGAGGTCAGCAACCCCAACATCTGCGGCGGCCTGGCCGGCGCGGCGCGCGGCCTGGACAACGACTGGACGCGCGTGCCGCTGCAGGCGCCGCTCGCGCAGGCGCTGGGCGCGCACGTGCACATCGCCAACGACGCCGTGGCCGCGCTGCAGGCCGAGCGTCGCTGGGGCGCGTTGCGCGGCGCGACCGACTGCGCCTACGTGACCTGGAGCACCGGCATCGGCGTGGGCCTGTGCGTGGACGGGCGCGTGCTGCAGGGCAAGAACGGCAACGCGGGGCATGCGGGGCATTCCTTCGTGGGCGACGTGGCGGGCGAGCCCGCGGTGTGCGGCTGCGGCAACCGGGGCGACGTGGAGTCGCTGGTCGCGGGCAACGCGCTCCCGCGCCGGCTGGGCGTGGATGCGCCGGCGCTGCTGCGGGCGGCGGGCGCGGGGGATGCGGCGGCCCTCCATGAAGTGCGGGGGCTGTGCGTGCTCATGGGGAGGTTGCTCTACAACCTGGTGGCCACGCTCGACCTGCGGCGCATCAGCCTGGGCGGAGCGGTGTTCCTGCACCACGAGGCGCTGCTGCTGCCGCTGCTGCGCCAGGAGCTGGCGCGCTACTTTCCCGCGCTGACCGAGGGCGTGGAACTGGTGCGCGCAGGGCTGGGCGACCGCGTGGGCGATTACGCGGCGCTGGCGCTGCTCGGTGCGGATATTCAAAAAGAATAGCTGCTCGCGCTTGCTGGATAAGCGCTGGAGGCCGATTTGGCTTCTATTCCTGTTCTTCCCCTTCCAGCGCGCGCAGGAAGTTGCGCCGCCACCAGTGCACGTCGTGCTCGCTGATGCACGCCATCAGCCGCTGGTGCCGCGCCTGCCGCTCCGCTAAGGGCATGCGCAGCGCGGTCTGGATGGCTTCGGCCATGCCCTGCGTGTCGTAGGGGTTGACCAGCAGCGCGTCGCGCAGCTGCTCGGCCGCGCCGGCGAAGCGCGAGAGCACGAGCACGCCGGGGTCTTCGGGGTTTTGCGAGACCACGTATTCCTTGGCCACCAGGTTCATGCCGTCGCGCAGCGGCGTGACCAGCCCCACGCGCGACGCGCGGCACAGGCCGGGCACGCGCTTGCGCGCCACGGTGCGGTGGATGTAGCGCAGCGGCATCCAGTCCAGGTCGCCGAAGTCGCCGTTGATGGCGCCGCACAGGCCTTCCAGCTCCTGGCGCAGGTCGGCGTAGGCGTTCACGTCGTCACGGCTGGGCGAGGCGATCATCACCAGCGTGGCGCTGTGGGCGTTCTCGGGGTAGCGCTCCAGCAGCTGGCGGAAGGCCCGCACGCGGTGCGGGATGCCCTTGGAATAGTCCAGCCGGTCGATGCCCAGCAGCAGCTGGCGGCGCGAGTATTCGGCGCGCATTTCCTCATAGGTCTGCATGGCGTCGGGGGCGCGCCCCAGGCGATGGAATTCCTCCACGTCGATGCCGATGGGGAACGCCGCCACGCGCACCGTGGCGTTGAACGCGCGCAGGCGCTGGGCGCCCAGGTCCTGCGCGCCGGCCTCCACGGTCATGTAGCGCGTGAAGTGGGCCACGTCGGCCTCGCTTTGCAGGCCCACGAGGTCGTAGGCGAAGAACGAGCGCATCAGCCACTCGTGCTGCGGCAGCGCGGCCAGCACCAGCGGCGGCGGCACGGGAATGTGCAGGAAGAAGCCGATGCGCTGGCGGCAGCCCAGCGCGCGCAGCTCGGCGGCCAGCGGGATCAGGTGGTAGTCGTGCACCCAGATCACGTCGTCCTCGCGCAGCAGCGGCAGCAGCTTGTGCGCGAACATGCGGTTCACGCGGCGGTAGCCGTCCAGGTAGCCGGAGGAGAAGTCGGCCAGGTCGAGCCGGTAGTGGAACACGGGCCACAGCACGCTGTTGGCGTAGCCGTGGTAGTAGGCGGCATGGTCTTCGGCGCAGAGGTTGACGCTGGCCAGCGTGACGCGGCCGGCCTGGCGGGTCTGCAGCTCGCCTTCGCCGGGCGTGCCGTGCGCAGCGACGGTGCCGCTCCAGCCGAACCACAGCCCGCCGGTGCGGCTGAGCGTGTCGCCCAGCGCCACGGCCAGGCCGCCGGCGGCGGGCTTGCGCGGGTCGGCCAGGCGGTTGGAGACGACGACGAGGCGGCCCATCAGATCACGCTGTCCCAGGGGGCCGACAGGCGCATGGCGGCGTTGATGATGCCCACCATCGAATACGTCTGCGGGAAGTTGCCCCACATCTCGCCGGTGGTGGCGTGCGTGTCTTCCGACAGCAGGCCCAGCGGGTTGCGCACGGCCAGCATGGCCTCGAAGATCTCGCGCGCCTGCTCGCGCCGGCCGGTGCGGGCCAGCGCGTCGATGCGCCAGAAGGTGCAGATGTTGAACGAGGTTTCGGGCTTGCCGAAATCGTCCGCCGCCTCGTAGCGGCGCATGTAGGGGCCGTCGCACAGCGAGCGCTCCATGGCGTCCAGCGTGTCCACGAAGCGCGGGTCGGTGGGGTGGATCAGCCCGACCTCGGCCATGAGCAGCACGCTGGCGTCCAGCTCGCTGCCGCCGAAGCTCTCGGCGAACGCGCGGCGCTGAGGGTTCCAGGAGCGCTCCAGGATCTCGGCGCGCATGCGGCGCGCGTGGCCGTGCCAGTGGGCGGCGCGCTCGGGCAGGGCCAGCGCCTCGGCGATCTTGGCCAGGCGGTCGCAGGCGGCCCAGCTCATGAGGGCAGACGAGGTGTGGATGCGCGCGCGCGTGCGCAGCTCCCACATGCCCGCGTCGGGCTGGCCGTAGACCTGCACGGCGAGCTGGCCGATCTGTTCCAGCCGCTCGAACTCGGCGGGCCCGGCCGGGTGCAGCAGGCGCCGGTCGTGGAAGGCCTGGGCCGCGCCCAGCACGATGTTGCCGTACACGTCGTGCTGGAAGTGCTCGGCCGCCTGGTTGCCCACGCGCACCGGGCCCATGCCACGGTAGCCGGGCAGGTGTTCCACGATGCTCTCGGGCAGCTCGCGCTCCAGCCCGATGCCGTAGAGCGGCTGGATGTGGCCGCTGCCCGCCTCCACCACCACGTTGCCGAGCCAGCGCAGGTAGTCCTCCATGGTGCCGATCTCGGACAGGCTGTTGAGCGCACGCACCACGAAGAACGCATCGCGCAGCCAGCAGTAGCGGTAGTCCCAGTTGCGGCCGCTGTGCGCCGCCTCGGGGATGCTCGTGGTCATGGCGGCGACGATGGCGCCCGTGTCCTCGAACAGCGACATCTTCAGCGTGACGGCCGCGCGGATCACTGCGTCCTGCCACTCCAGCGGCAGGTGCAGGCGCTGCGTCCAGCGCTTCCAGTAGGCGATGGTCTCCTGCTCGTAGTGGCGCGCGGTGTCGGCGATGCCGGTGGGCAGCGACTCGTCGGCGCCCAGCAGGAAGCTGTGCTCGCGGCCCACCACGAAGGGCTGGCCCGAGAGCACGTAGGTCACCGGCGCGTCGGTGTTCAGGCGCACCGTGAGCGCGGGGCCTACGTAGCGCACGTGGTTGCTGCCGCGCGTGATGGCGGGCGCGCTCGCCCCAGTCGTAGCGCACGTTCAGCAGCACGCGGATGCGCGGCGAGCCGCGCACCGGGCGGATGCGGCGCACCAGCATCACCGGCCGGAAGAGGCGCGAGCGCGCGAAGAAGCGCGGCGCGAAGTCGGTCACCTCCAGGCAGTTGCCGTGGGTGTCGGTCAGGCGCGTGCGCAGCACGGCGGTGTTCGGCTCGTACCACTGCTCGCTGCTGGCGAAGTCCTCCAGCGCGATGGCGAAGCGGCTGCCCTCCTCGCCAGGGTGCAGCAGCGCGTTGAACACCGGATCGCCGTCGAAGCGCGGCAGGCAGCACCAGACCACGGTGGCCCGCTGGTCCACCAGCGCGCTGATGGTGCAGTTGCCGATCATGCCCAGTGCGAGCGAGTGCTGCGCGCCGGTGTCTTGCGTACTGCTCATGGATGGCACTCCCCGGCCAGGGCCGGCGCCTGCTGCGCCAGCGCTTGCGCGGCCAGGCGCAACCAGGCGCGCACCTCGGCCGGCGAGCCCAGGCGCGCCTGCGCCTGCGTGGGACCGTCGCCCACCTTGATACCTACGCCGCCCAGGGCCTGCACGGCGGTGAAGCCGGCCTCGTCCGTCACGTCGTCGCCGATGAACAGCGGCACGCGGCCGGCGAACGGCGGCTGGCGCATGAAGTCCGCGATCGCGCGGCCCTTGCTCGGGCCGGCGGGCTTGGCCTCCAGCACGCACTTGCCTTGCAGCAGCTCCATGCCCGGGGCCTGGTGCAGTGCATCGTGCATGGCCTGCAGGCACAGCGCCTGCAGGTGCGGCGCGCGCCGGTAGTGCAGGGCGACGCCGGCGCTCTTGACTTCCACCAGCAGGTCGGGGTGCTGCGCCACCAGGGGGCGCAGCACGTCCAGCAGGGGCGCCAGCGGCGGCGCAGGCAGGCTGCCCGCGCGGCCGTTGCCCAGACGGTACTGCGCGCCGTGCTCGCATGCCACGGGCAGGCGCAGCGGGCACAGGTAGCGGTCGATGTCGGCCATGGTGCGGCCGGTGACGATGGCCAGCGCGCCGTGCAGTGCGGCATGCAGCGCCTGCAGGCCTTGCGGCACTTCGGGCAGCACGTGGATGGCGTGGGGTTGTGCGGCAAGGTCGGCGAGTGTGCCGTCGAAGTCCAGGAACAGCGCGTGCCGCGGCGTCAAAAGCGGAGGGGTATGCATCGCAGGCCACCATACCCCCCATCGCACGCGGCCGGTGTAGGCCGGGGGCGCGCGGTAGCGTCGGTATTGAAAAAGGGCCTTGGGCGCCGCATCTGGCGGCATGAGCGAAGCACTGCACATCGTCTGCCCCCATTGCCATACCACCAACCGCGTGCAGGCCGCGCAGCTCGGCAGCGCGCCCGACTGCGGCCAGTGCCACCGGCCCCTGTTCACGGGCGAGCCGCTGGCGTTGGACGCCGCCAGTTTCGACAAACACGTGGGCCGCAACCACGTGCCCGTGCTGGTGGACTTCTGGGCCCCCTGGTGCGGCCCCTGCCGGCAGATGGCCCCGGCCTTCGCCCAGGCCGCGCGCGAATTGGAGCCGCAGGTGCGGCTGGCCAAGCTCGACACCGAAGCGCAGCCGCAGATCGCGGGGCGCTACGGTATCCGCAGCATTCCCACCATGATCCTTTTCAAGGGCGGCAAGGAGGCGGCGCGCGTCTCCGGCGCCATGGGCGCGGCCGACATCGCGCGCTGGGTGCGCTCAGTTCCCTGATTCAGCCGCCGCGCAGCCACTGCGCCAGGGCGTCCTCGCGCGCGCGGCGTATCCATTCGCCCACCTGCGGCCCCCGCACTCCCGCGGCAGCGGCGCGCGCGGCCACCTCGGCCGTGGGCAGGGCCAGCGCGGCCTGCAGCGCCGCCGCCAGCCGCCCGCGCGGCGGGTAGGGCGCCTCCTCGAAACCCAGCCGACCGCGCGCGTCGCACTCGCAGGCCAGCAGCACGTCGGCGAAGCGCGCGGGCTTGCGCAGCGCGTCGCAGCGCTCCAGCAATCGCAGCAAGGCGGCGGCGCCCAGGTCGCCGCTGCGGTGGATGTTGCCGTGCTCGCGGGCCACCACGTCGGCCGTCTCGCGGCAGTCCACGGGCACGCGCAGGCGCTCGGCCACGCCCTTGAGCAGCTTGGAGCTGCGCTGCTCGTGGCCGATGTGGCGCGGCAGCACGTCGGCCGGCGTGGTGCCCTTGCCAAGGTCGTGCGTCAGGCAGGCGAAGCGCACGGCCAGCGGCGCGGCCAGGCGCGCAGACATGTCCAGCACCATCATGAGGTGCACGCCGGTATCCACCTCGGGGTGGTATTCGGCGCGCTGCGGCACGCCCCACAGGCGCTCCACCTCGGGCAGCAGCACGGCAAGCGCGCCGCACGCGCGCAGCACCTCGAACATGCGCGAGGGCTTGTCCTCCATGAGGCCGCGTGCCAGCTCCTGCCACACGCGCTCGGGCACGAGGTGGTCGGCCTCGCCGGCTTCGACCATCGCGCGCATCAGCGCCAGCGTCTCGGGCGCCACCGTGAAATCGGTGAACCGCGCGGCGAAGCGCGCCACGCGCAAGATGCGCACCGGGTCTTCGCGGAAGGCATCGGTCACGTGGCGCAGCACGCGCGCCTGCAGGTCGCGTGTGCCGTGGTATGGATCAAAAACGGCTCCAGCACCCGTCCAGTCAGCGGGAGCAGCTATCGCATTGATAGTGAGGTCGCGTCGCGCCAGGTCTTCCTCCAGCGTCACGTCCGGCGAGGCCTGCACCACGAAGCCGCGGTAGCCGCGTCCGCTCTTGCGTTCGGTGCGCGCCAGCGCGTATTCCTCGCGCGTCTCGGGGTGCAGGAAGACGGGGAAGTCGCGGCCCACGGGCAGGTAGCCCTGCGCGGCCATGTGCTCGGGCGTGGCGCCGACGACGACCCAGTCGTGGTCGTGGACGGGCCGGCCCAGCAGGCGGTCGCGCACGGCGCCGCCAACCATGTAGATTTGCATGCGTCCAAGTGTAGAGAGAACGCATGCCCATGCAGCCACCGTCCGACCTGTTGATCTGCAACGTCCGCCCCCTGGGCGGAGCGCCTGCCGACGTGCTCTTGCGCGCGGGCTGCATCGCCGCCGTCGGCCCCGCGCTGGCCGCACCCGCGGGCTGCGCAGTGGAGGAGGGCGGCGGCGCGCTGCTGCTGCCCGGCCTGGTGGAGAGCCACACGCACCTGGACAAGACGATGTGGGGCATGGACTGGTACCGCAACGAGGTTGGCCCGCGCCTCACCGACAAGATCGACAACGAGCGCGCCTGGCGCGCCGCCAGCGGGCACGACGCGGGCGCGCAGTCGCTCGCGCTGGCCCGGGCCTTCCTGGCGCGCGGCGCCACGTGCGTGCGCACGCACGTGGACGTAGACACGCAGGCCGGCCTGCGCCATGTGGAGGGCGTGCTGCGCACGCGCGCCGCGCTGCAGGCGGTGCAACGCATCCAGGTGGTGGCGTTTCCGCAGTCCGGCCTGCTGGGCCGCCCCGGCACGGCCGAGCTGCTGGAGGCGGCGCTGGCCGCCGGGGCCGACGTGCTGGGCGGGCTGGACCCGTGCGCCATCGACGGCGACCCGGTGCGCTCGCTGGACACCCTGTTCGCCATCTCCGAGCGGCGCGGAGTGCCGCTGGACATCCACCTGCACGAGCCGGGCGCCATGGGGGCGTTCTCGCTCGGGCTGGTCCTGGAGCGCACCGCCGCGCTGGGCCTGCAGGGGCGGGTGGCGGTCAGCCACGGCTTCTGCCTGGGCGACGTGCCCGAGGCCGAAGGCCGCGCGCTGCTGGAGCGCATGGCGCGCCTGGGCGTGGCGCTGGTCACCAGTGCGCCGCCGTCGCGGCCCGTGCCGCCGCTGAAGATGTGCCTGGAGGCCGGCGTGGTGGTAGCGGGCGGCAACGACGGCATCCGCGACGCCTGGACGCCCTACGGCAGCCCCGACATGCTGGAGCGCGCCATGTTCATCGGCCTGCGCCACAACCTGCGCCGCGACGACGAGATCGCGCTGGCGCTCGGCTGCGTGACGCAGGCCGGCGCGCAGGCCTGCGGCTTCTCGGATTACGGCCTGGCGCCCGGCTGCCGGGCCGACCTGGTGCTGGTGGATGCGCAGGCCGTGGCCCACGCGGTGGTGGCGCGGCCCGTGCGCAGGCTGGTGGTGTCGGGCGGGCGCATCGTGGCGCGTGGTGGCGAATTGATCGTTTAACGCCCCAGCCGGTAAGGCTCCTCGAATTCGCGGAAGTCGGCTTCGGCCAGCGCGCCATCGATCCACGCCTTCACGCCGGGCAGCGCCTGCACGCGCTGCACGTAGGCGGCGATGGGTTCCGGCAGCGGCAGCGCGTAGGTGGCCAGGCGCATGCAGACCGGGGCGTAGAACGCGTCGGCGATGGTGAAGGCGCCGAACAGCATGGGGCCGCCGTGCTGCTCCAGCAGCTCGCTCCACATCTGCACCAGGCGCTGCACGTCGGCGCGCACGCCGGCCTGGTCGCGCCAGAGCAGGGCGCCCACCTCGGGCAGGCGCGCCTCGATGTTCATCGGGCAGTGGCTGCGCAGCGCGGTGAAGCCGCTGTGCATCTCGGCCGTGACGCTGCGTGCGCGGGCGCGCGCGGCCTTGTCCTGTGGCCACAGGTGCTTGTCGGGGTGCGCCTCTGCCACGTATTCGGCGATCGCTAGGCTGTCCCACACGCTCACGCCGCCATCGACCAGCACTGGCACCTTGGCCGTGGGAGACACGGCCTGGAGCTGGCGCTTGAATTGCGAGCCGGCGTCGAAGCTGTCGAAGCGCACGGGCACTTCCTCGAAGGCGATGCCTGCCTGGCGCAGCAGCACCCAGGGGCGCATGGACCACGACGAATAGTTCTTGTTGCCGATGTAGAGCTGGAGCATGGTGAGCCTTTTTTGGTGGAGCAAGGTATGCGTTACATGCAGCACTGAAGGCGGGCGCGGCCCAGGCGCGGGTAGCCGCGCAAGGGCCGCCCCGCCGCGCTGGCTGCGTCCTCCCTCCCACGCGGAGCGTGAGAGAGGGGGAAGACGCGAAGCGTCTCAGGGGAGTGTTCCTCATACGGGCCAGACGACGCCGTTGTCGTTGAGGATGGCGTCGAGCGGCAGGTCGTGCGGCTCGGGCTCGAAGTCGTCCAGGTAGCCCACGGTGTAGCCCAGCCCCACGGTGGCCGGGCGCGGCTGCAGGCTGGCCAGCGTGCGGTCGTAGAAGCCGCCGCCATAGCCCAGGCGGTAGCCGCCAGGGCCGTAGCCCACGCAGGGCACGAAGAGCAGGGTGGGCACGATCAGCTCCGTGTCCTTGGGCTTGGGGATGCCGTAGGCGTCTTCCTCCATGGGGCAGCCGGGGTACCAGGCGTGGAAGGTGAGGGTCTTGTGCGCCTTGTTCACTACGGGCAGGCCGATGCGGCGGCGCTGGGGCTCGTCGAGCAACTCGCCGTCTTCCTTCCAGCGGTGCAGGGCGGGCAGGGGGTCGAACTCGCCCTTGATGGGCCAGTAGGCGCCGATCACGGTGTCGCTCTGGTTCAGCAGCCACAGGCGCATCACGCGCTGCAGCGCGTCGGCCCGCTGCAGACGGTCGGGCAGGTTCAGGCGCTCTTCTACCAGTGCGCGACGCAGGGCTGCTTTGTCCATTACATAATTCCCGGATGCAATTGCTGCCGAAGATTTTGACACCGCTCGTCGCTGCCGCGGCGATCGCCCTGGCAGCGCCGCTGGCCATGGCGCAAAACCGCGGCGACGAGGCCCTGCTGGAGATGCGCCAGGCCTTCCGCAAGAGCGACCGGCCCAAGCTCGCCGGGCTACTGCCCGCCGCGCGCGGCCATGTGCTGGAGCCCTGGGCCGCCTACTGGGAACTGCGCGCGCGGCTGGAGGAGGCGCAGCCTGCCGAGGTCGAGGCCTTCCTGCGCCGCTGGGCCGGCACCTACCAGGAGGACCGGCTGCGCAACGACTGGCTGCTGCTGCTCGGCCAGCGCCGCGAGTGGGACCGGTTCGCTGAGGTGCACCCGCACTTTCGCATGTCGGACGACCGCGAGGTGCGCTGCTACGCGCTGGTGATCGACCAGCTCAAGGGCACCGCCGCCGAGGATGCGGGCGCCGAGGTGCTGCGCAACTGGTACGCGCTGCGCGACGTGGACGACGGCTGTTCCAACGCCGCCGCAGAGATGCTCGCCGCCAAGAAGATCAAGCCCATCGACGTGTGGCGCAAGGCGCGCCTTGCCGCGGAGGCCAACCGCCTGCGCGCCGCGCGCAAGGCGGTGGAGATCGTCGCGCCCGATGCGCTGCCGCAGCTGCGCGAGGCGCTCGACGCGCCCACCAAGTACCTCACCGGCCGCGCCACGGCCCGGGGCAAGGAGCGGCAGGAGCTGGTGGTGCTGGCCCTGGTGCGCATGGCCATGAGCGACACGGCCGGCGCCGCGCGCCTGCTCGACAGCAAGTGGGGCCCGCAGCTCTCGCCCGAGGAGCGCAACTGGCTCTGGGGCCTGATCGGCAAGCAGTCGGCCATCGCGCTGTCGCCCGATGCGCTGGGCTACTTCGGCAACGCGAGCCGCGACGCCGACCTGACCGACGACATGCTGGCCTGGAAGACGCGCGCCGCGCTGCGCGCCGGCCAGTGGAAGCTGGCCGGCCGCAGCATCGACGCCATGAGCCCCGCCGCGCGCCAGGACAGCGCCTGGACCTACTGGAGGGCGCGCGCGCTGATGTCCAACCGCCCCGGCGACGAGGACCGCGCCAACGCCCGTCGCCTGTTCGAGAGCATCGCCGGCACCACGGGCTTCTACGAGCAGCTGGCGCTGGAAGAGCTGGGCGAGCGCGTGGTGCCTCCGCCCGCGCCCGCGCCGCTGAGCGACGAGGAAAAGGCCGCCGCGCGCGCCAACCCGGGCCTGAACCGGGCGCTGTACGCCATCCTGCTGGGCCTGCGCAGCGAGGGTGTGCGCGAGTGGAACTACACCACCAACCTGCACACCCCCGGCGGCATGGGCGAGCGCGATCTGCTGGCAGCGGCCGATTTCGCCTGCCGGCAGGAGGTGTGGGACCGCTGCATCAACACCAGCGAGCGCACCAAGGGCGTGATCGACATGGCGCAGCGCTTTCCCATGCCGTTCCGCGGCGCGGTGGTGGAGCGTGCGCAGGGCATCGGGCTGGACCCGGCCTACGTCTACGGCCTGATCCGGCAGGAAAGCCGCTTCATCATGGACGCGCGCTCGGGCGTGGGCGCCTCGGGCCTCATGCAGGTCATGCCGGCCACGGCGCGCTGGACGGCGCGCAAGATCGGCCTGGCGGGCTTCACGCCGGACCAGATCTACGACCGTGACACCAACATCACCATCGGCACGGCCTACCTCAAGCTGGCGCTGGACGACTTCGACGGCTCCATGCCGCTGGCCGCCGCCGCCTACAACGCCGGGCCGGGCCGCCCGCGCAACTGGCGCAACGGGCCGGTGATCGACGCGGCCATCTGGGCGGAGAACGTGCCCTTCACCGAGACGCGCGACTACGTGAAGAAGGTGCTGGCCAACACGGTGAACTACGCGGCCATCCTCACGGGGCAGCCGCAGTCGCTCAAGAGCCGGCTGGGCCTCGTCGGCCCGCGCGACGCGGGGCGCCCGGAGCCCAACAAGGATTTGCCCTGACGCTATCGAATAAGGAGCTGCTGGCGCTCGCTGCATAAGCGCCAGGGGCCGATTCGGCTTGGATCCAGGCGCCGCCTACACCTCGGCCCACAGGCGCAGCAGGTTGTGGTAGTGCCCCGTCAGCGTGACCGTCTCGGGCGTTTCGCCCAGGCGCGCGCGCAGCTGCTGGATGGCCTGGTCCATCTCGAACAGCATGGCGCGGCGCGCGTCGTCGCGCACCATGCTCTGCGACCAGAAGAACGAGCACACGCGCTCGCCGCGCGTGACGGGCTCCACGCGGTGCAGGCTGGTGGCGGGGTAGACGATCAGGTCGCCCGCGGGCAGCTTGACCTCGTGCGTGCCGTAGGCGTCCACCACCACCAGCTCGCCGCCGTCGTAGTCCTCGGGGTCGCAGAGGAACAGCGTGCTCGACACGTCGGTGCGCAGCCACCCGGGCGCGCCCGGCACGCGGCGCACCGAGCCGTCCACGTGCAGGCCGTAGGTCTCGCCGCCCGCGTAGCGGTTGAAGAGCGGCGGCGCCGTGCGCGAGGGCAGCGCCGCGGCGAAGAAGACCGGGTTGGCTGCGAGGGCCTGCAGGATCACCTGGCCCTGCGCGATCGCCACGGGCGAGATGTCGGGCAACTGCCGGTTGCGCTTGACCTGCGCGCCTTGGCTGCCGGCGGTGGCGCGGCCGTCCACCCAGTCGGCGGCGTCGATGGCGGCGCGCATCTGGCGCACCTGCTCGCGCGTGAGCACCTGGGGGATGTGCAGCATCATGGTGGAAGCTCCTCAATGAAAAAGCCCCGGCGCAGGGCGCGTCATCCAATAATTCCCCACGCGCTGGCCCCGCAAGGGGGATGGATGCGCGAAGCGCGGCGCAGCCAATAGCCGCAGCTATTGGCAAGCCGTGCGACAAAGCAGACGCCCCATTGCGGGGCCAGCCCGAAGGGGGCATGCGGGCGGCGCATTGCGTCGTTGCGGCTCGCTTGTGGAGCAGAGCTACACGGCACTCACCTCGCCTAGCACTGCACCGCCCGGATGCCCCTCGCGTGGTGAATTATTGGATGACGCGCCCTGGGCCGGGGCGCAAGCTTAACGCCCGCGCGCGGGCGCCCTTGGAAAGGTCAGAAGCGGAAGTTCGCCGTCACGCGCGCCGAGCGCGGGATGCCGGGGAAGTAGCGGTAGCCGCTCTTGTTGATGGCCGCCACGTATTCCTTGTCGAACAGGTTGTAGACGTTGAGCTGGATGTCCACGTTCTTGTTCACCTGGTAGGAGGCCATGGCGTCGAACACCCAGAACGACTCGGTGAAGTTGGGCGTGCCCACGGCGCCGTCGGTGCCGCGCTTGAGGCCGCCCGAGTAGCGCGCGCCGCCGCCCACCGTCAGGCCGAAGGGCAGGCGGTAGGTGCTCCACAGCGAGAAGGCGTTCTTGGGTGTGTAGGTGAGCTGGTCGGAGCCGTCCGCCGCCAGGTTGGCGCCGTGCGCGATCTTGGTCTTCTGCACCGTGTAGCCGGCGCTCACGCCCCAGTCGGCCGTGATCTGGCCGGCGGCGGACAGCTCGAAGCCCTGCACGCGCTTCTTGCCGGTCTGGTCCACGGAGCCGTCGGAGGTGGAGACGATCTCGTTGTTGACCTCCGTGCGGAACACCGCGCCGGCCAGCAGCAGGCGCTTGTCGAACAGTTCCCACTTGGTGCCGATCTCGGCCGTCTTGGCCTTTTGCGGATCCACGTTGGGGCTGTTGGCGTTGTTGGCAGTGGCCGACAGCGTGAAGTTGCTGCCGCCCGGCGGCTGCTGCGACAGCGCGTAGTTCACGTAGACGCTGCCGTTGGGCGCGGGCTTGTAGAGCAGGCCGGCCTTCCAGCTCAGGATGGTGTCCGACGTCTTCAGGCCGTTGGAGGTCGTGGGCACCACCGTGCCTGCGGGGTTGGTGCCGCAGGGCTGCGTTGCCGAGGTGGCCGCGCAGACGGCCGTCTGGTAGTACTTGGTCTTGTAGTGGTCCCAGCGCAGGCCCAGGTTGGCCTGCCATTGCTCGTTGAACTTGAGCGTGTCGAAGGCGTAGAGCGCGAAGGTGTTGGTCGTGCCCTGGCTGTCGGCGCCGTTGCGCAGGTAGGCGGGCAGGGTGACGCTGGAGTCCGGGTCGTACACGCTCACGCGGCCCGGCACGGTGCCGGTGGTGGCCAGGCCGTAGTTGTTCTGCTCCTCGCGCGTGAACTCCACGCCGGTGCTCAGGTCGTGCCGCACGGAGCCCGTGGCGAAGCGGGTGCTCAGGTTGGTCTGGTTGGTCAGGATGCGGTTGACCTGGTCCTTCACGTTGATCAGGCGCGACATGGTCCAGGTGGACGGGTCGGCGGGATTGGGCGTGAGCAGCGAGCCGTCCGACCAGACGCCGGTCGTGGCGTTCTGGGAGCGGCCCGCGGCCATGAACGCCGACAGCAGGTAGTCCTGCTTGGTCTGGCCCCAGCGCGTGACGTTGCGCAGCGTGGTCGTGGGCGACAGGTCGCGCTCCAGGCGCAGCGTGGCCATGTCGGCCGTCACGTCGTCGTGGTCGGAGGCCGTGCCGTAGAAGTTGCGGCTGTTCACGCGCGCCGCGCTGTTCAGGAAGTTGCGGCGCAGCGGGTCGTTGGCGCGGTCGGGCGTGCTGTAGCCCGGCATGCCCATGGTCAGCACGCCGCCGTCGGGCACGTTGCTCTGCTTGACGTGCAGCAGGTTCACGAACACGCGGGTGTCCGTGTTCAGGCCGAAGGCGAACGAGGGCGCGATGCCCCAGCGGTCGTTCTCGATCTCGCGGCGGCCCGCCACGCCCGCGTCCTGCAGCACGGCGTTGAGGCGCAAGGCCGTGCCCTTCTCGTGGTCGAGCCCCTTGTTCCAGTCCACGGTGGAGCGCTTGTAGCTGCCGTTGCCCACGCCGATGGAGGCGCCGAAGCTGTCCACCAGCGACGGCTGCTTGGTCACCATGTTGATCGTGCCCGTGGGCGCGCTGCGGCCGTAGTCGGTGCTGGCCGGGCCCTTGGTCACCTCGACCTGCTCGGTGTTGAACACGTCGCGCGAGATGGAGCCCAGGTCGCGCACGCCGTCCACGAAGATGCTGTTCGACGTATCGAAGCCGCGCATGTAGATCGCGTCGCCCGTGCTGGTGTTGCCGTTCTCGCCCGCGTAGAAAGTGCCCGCGCCGGGCACGTTGCGCAGCGCCTCGGTGAGGGTGGTGGCGCCCTGGTCCTGCAGCACCTGCTCCTTGATGACGGAGATGGTCTGCGTGGTGTCCACCAGCGGCTGGGTGAATTTCGGCGATGCCGGCGCGGTGGGCGTGTAGCCCGCGTCGCGCGAGGACTCCACCTTGACTTCCTTCAAGGTGGGGGCGGCGGTGGAGGTCTGTGCCAGGGCGGGAGCGCCCAGTGCCATGAGTGCGGCCGCGGCCGCCATGCCGGCGGCATGCGGCCTGGCGGCCGGGGAATGCTTGCGGCTCTTGATGTATGAGATTTTGTGCGCCATGAGAGGGGCCCGTCTGAGAGGGTGCGGATGTTGGCTTGCCGCTCGGACGGGGGTGGCACGGGCCGCCTGCCTGGAGCCTCGACGGCTGGCTGAGGTCAAGCTGCAGGGCTCGCGGAATGCGTAATCCATCGACTTGATGATGTCAATGATAACTATTCTTGTTTACATATCTGTATTCAGATGCATTGATCCGACGCAGATGTAGTGAAACGGCAACAATTCGCGCGCTCGCTGGCGCGCGGCGCAGGCTCAGGCGTTGAGCAGCCAGTCTTCCTCGCGGCGCGCGGCGCCCGAGCGCACGAGGTCCTGCTCCAGCCGCTCCAGCCACGCCTCCAGCGGCTCGCTGCCAAAGTGGCGCGCATGCAGCATGCCGAAATAGGGCGTGGCCCGCACCCAGGCGTGCAGGTCGGCGATGCCGATGCGCTGCCATTCGAGCAGCTTGTACTTGAGCAGCACCTTGGCCGCATACAGCGCATGCCGCTCGGGCGCGCGCACGAAGCCGTCCAGGCGGCGGCGCGCCGTGTCCAGCGCCTGCGGCACGTCGGCGAACACGCTGCCGTGGCCCGGGATGACGGTGCGCGGCGCGAGCGACGCGATGAGGTCCAGCGTGGCGCCCACCTCGGCGAAGGCGTGCTCCCCTTCGAGTTCGGGGAAGACCACGCCGAAGCCGTTCTGCCACAGCGCATCGGCCGAGATCAAGAGGGCTTCCTGCGGCTCGAACAGCACGACGGAGTGCGGGTCGTGCCCCGGCGCCGCATGCACCTGCCACTCGCGCGTGCCCAGGCGCAGGGTGCCGCCGGGCTGCAGCACGCCGTCCATGCGAAAGCGCGGGCATTCCTGGCCGGTGGGGGTGTAGCTCAGCGCGTAGGGGTCCCAGTCGCGCACCTGCCGGGCCTGGCCCGGCGGGATGAGCGTGCGCACGTCCGGCCAGCGCGCCTGCAGCGCGGCGTTGCCGCCGCAGTGGTCGCTGTGCAGGTGGGTGTTGACCAGCAGGTCGAGCGCCTGCCCGCCCAGGGCGCCTTCCACCAGCGCCACCGTCTGCGCGGCATGGGTGCAGTAGCCGCTGTCCACCAGCGCGGCATGCCCCCCGCCCACGATGAGCACGTTGTTGGCCGAGAGCCAGCCGCGTTCGAATACGGTGATTTCGGGGGGTAGCGCAGGTGGGGTAGGCGTCATCAGCTATGAAAATGGAAGCAGTCAGCCGCGCAGCTCGCGGCGCAGGATCTTGCCCACGTTGGTCTTGGGCAGTTCGTCGCGGAATTCGATGTATTTTGGCCGCTTGTAGCCCGTGAAGTGCTCGTTGCAGTAGCGCACCACGTTGTCCTCGGTGAGCGAGGGGTCGCTGCGCACCACGAAGACCTTGATGGCCTCGCCCTGCTTGTCGTCGGCCACGCCCACGGCCGCGCACTCCAGCACGCCGGGGCACTGCGCCAGCACTTGTTCCAGCTCGTTGGGGAACACGTTGAAGCCGCTCACCAGGATCATGTCCTTCTTGCGGTCGATGATGCGGATGTAGCCGCCCTCGTCCATCACGCCCACGTCGCCGGTGCGCATGAAGCCGTCGGGCGTGAAGGCCTTGGCATTCTCCTCGGGCTGGTTGTAGTAGCCGGGCATGACGTTCGGGCCCTTGATGCAGATCTCGCCCGGCGCGCCCAGGGGCAGGCTGGCGCCCTCGTCGTCCTTGATGGCGATGTCGATGCCCGGCAGCGGCAGGCCGATGGTGCCGGTGAACGCGGTGTTGCTCACCGGGTTGTTGGTGCCGATGGCGCAGGTCTCGCTCATGCCCCAGCCCTCGATCATGGTGCTGCCCGTCACGTGCTGCCACTGCTGGGCCGTGGCCTCCGAGGCAGCCATGCCGCCGGCCTGCGACACGCACAGGTGGGAGAAGTCGAGCCGGCGGAACTGCGCGTTCTGCAGCAGCGCGTTGAACAGCGTGTTCACCGCCGGCAGCAGGTGGAAGGGGCGCTTCTTGAGCACCTCGACGAACTTGGGGATGTCGCGCGGGTTGGGGATCAGCGTCAGGTGCGAGCCCTGGCGGATGGCCAGCAGGCACAGCGTGAGCGCGAAGATGTGGTAGAGCGGCAGCGCCGCGATGCTGTTGGCGCGGCTCAGGTCGCCCATCTTGGAAAGCGCCGGGGTGAACCACGCCTCGGCCTGCAGCGTGGCGGCGATGATGTTGCGCTGCGTGAGCACCGCGCCCTTGGACAGGCCCGTGGTGCCGCCCGTGTACTGCAGGAAGGCCGGCGTGTCCGGCGCGACGCGCGCGGGGTTGAGCGTGCGCCGCTCGCCCAGGGCCAGCGCGCGCTTGAACGGCAGCACCTGCCGCCCCGCGGTCAGGGGCAGCTCGTAGGCCGGCACCATCTTGGCCAGGTGGCGCACGGCGAAGGTGATCCAGCGGCCGTACCAGGGCCCCAGCAGGTCGCCCATCGAGGCGATCACCACGTGCCGCACGGCGGTGTGGTCGATCACCTCGGCCAGCGTGTGGGCGAAGTTCTCCAGGATCACGATGGCCGACGCGCCCGAGTCCTTGAGCTGGTGCTCCAGTTCGCGCGCGGTGTAGAGCGGGTTCACGTTCACGCAGGTGTAGCCCGCGCGCAGCACGGCGGCCATGGTCACGGCGAACTGCGGCACGTTCGGTAGCATGATGGCCACGCGCGCGCCGGGCGCCAGGCCCGTGCCCTGCAGCCAGGCGCCCAGCTGCGCGGAGAGGCGGTCCAGGTCGCGGTAGCGCATCCAGCGGTCCATGCACACCGAGAACGGGTTGTCCGCATGGCGGCGGAAGGACTCCTCCAGCAGTTGCGCCACCGACGCGTATTGGTCGGCATCGACGTCGTGCGGCACGCCGGGGGGTAGTTCTTGAGCCAGATTCTGTCCATGCGGGAGTCCTTCGCTGAAAGTCCGCCGCGATTGTGGGAGCGCCCGGGGGCCGGGCAGTACCGGGAAAACCAACACGTGAAGACACCAACATGACAAACGCACGCTGGCAACGCTGGCTGGTCGGGCTCCATCTGCTGCTGATCGCCGGCTGGATGGCCTGGTTCTGGGGCCGCTCGCCCGCGCTGGCGCTGGCGGGCGTGGCGGCGGTGCCGCTGATGTTCCGGCTGGGCATGGTGCCGCAGTTCCTGCTCATGGCCTGGGCCAGCCGCGGCGACCCCGCCCCGCGTCCCGGCCCCGCGCAACTGCTGCGCGCGTGGTGGGCCGAATCGCGCTGGGCCGGCCTGGTGTTCGGCTGGTGGCAGCCTTTCCGCCACCAGGCCGTGGCCGACTGGCTGCCCGCCCCGCCCACGGGGCGGCGCGGCGTGGTGCTGGTGCACGGCTTCCTGTGCAACCGGGGGTTCTGGACACCGTGGCTGCCGCTGCTGCGCGCGCGCGGCCACGCCTTCGTGGCGGTGACGCTGGAGCCGGCGTTCGGCTCCATCGACGCCTATGCGCCCGCCATCGACGCGGCCGTGCGCCGCGTGGCCGAGGCCACGGGCCGCGTGCCCGTGGTGGTGGGCCACAGCATGGGCGGGCTGGCCGTGCGCGCCTGGCTGCGCGCGGTGCCGGATGCGGCCGCGCGCGTGCACCGCGTGGTCACGCTGGGCACGCCGCATCACGGCACCTGGGCGGCCGGCGGCGCGCGCAGCGTCAACGGGCGGCAGATGCGGCTGCACGGCCCCTGGGTGCAGGCGCTGCGCGCGCAGGAGCCGGCGGAGGTGGCCGCGCGGTGCGTGTGCTGGTATTCGAACTGCGACAACGTGGTCTACCCCCCTCCGCCGCCATGCTGGCGGGGGCGGACAACCGCTTCATCGCCGGCGCGGCCCATGTGGAGATGGCCTTCCGGCCCGAGGTGGTGCGGGACTGCCTGGAGTTGCTATTGGAAGAATAGCTGCTTGCGCTTGACTGGTAAGCGCTGGAGGCCGATTTGGCTTCAATCCCCCGGCGCGAACTCCGGCAGCCCGCGCAGTTGCGCGTAGAGCGGCGCGAAGTCCTGGTCCGTCAGCTGGAAGAGCTGTTCGAAGCTGTCGATGAGAAAGTAAGTCTGCTGGTAGCTGTCGATCTTGTAGCGCGTGCGCATGGCGCGCTCCAGCGCCAAGGGCAGGCGCCGCGGCGCGGGGCTGTGCACGGCGTAGGGCAGCTCGCCGCTGGAGCTGAGGATGCCCGCGCCATAGGCGCGCAGCCCCCCGGCCTCGCGGATCAGGCCGAACTCGATCGTGTACCAGTACAGGCGCGAGAGCATCTCGCACGCGCCCAGCCGCGCGGCCTTCAGGCCGCCCTCGCCGTAGCGCTGCACGTAGTCGGCGAACACCGGGTTGAACAGCAGCGGCACGTGGCCGAAGAGGTCGTGGAACACGTCGGGCTCGACGATGTAGTCGAACTCCGCCGGCGTGCGGATCCAGTCCGTTACCGGGAACTTGCGGTTCGCCAGCAGTGTGAAGAACGGCACTTCCGGGATTAGCCCCGGCACGGCCACGAGCTGCCAGCCCGTGGCGCGGTACAGGCGCTCGTTGACGTCGTCGAAGCGCGGAATGCGCTCCTTGGCCCCGAGCAGCGGCAGGGCGGCGATGAAGGCCTCGCTGGCCAGCCCCGGCAGCAGGGCCGACTGGCGCTGGTAGAGCCGGTGGTAGGTGTCGTGGTCGGCCTCGGTGTAGGCCGCGAAGTTCTGGGCGCAGGTGTAGTCGTCCTGCGCGCGGCCGTAGTCGCCGCGCGGAGGCCGGTCGCTCGCGCCGTAGACAACGGGACGGGCGGTCATGTCAGGCCTTCGTTTCCAGCGCGCCGCGGCGGATCTGGTCGCGTTCCAGCGACTCGAAGAGGGCCTTGAAGTTGCCCTCGCCGAAGCCGTCGCGGTAGTCGCCCCGGCGCTCGATGAACTCGAAGAACACCGGGCCGAGCATCGGCGTGGAGAAGATCTGCAGCAGCAGGCGCGGCGTGCCGCCCTCGGTGGTGCCGTCCAGCAGGATGCCGCGCGCCTGCAGGTCGGGCACGTGCTGGCCGTGGCCGGGCAGCCGGGTTTCCAGCATCTCGTAGTAGATGTCGTTGGGCGCGGTGGCCAGCGGCACGCCGGCCAGGCCCAGGCGGTCCACCACGTCGGTCAGCCTGTCGCAGATCAGCGCGATGTGCTGGATGCCCTCGCCGTTGAACTGCATGAGGAATTCCTCGATCTGTCCGCCGCCCTGGCGCGCCTCCTCGTTGAGCGGGATGCGGATCTTGCCGTCGGGCGCCGTCATCGCCTTGCTGGTCAGGCCCGTGTACTCGCCCTGGATGTCGAAGTAGCGGATCTCGCGGAAGTTGAACAGCTTTTCGTAGAAGTTCGCCCAGAAGCCCATGCGCCCGCGGTAGACGTTGTGCGTGAGGTGGTCGATCTCGTTCAGGCCATGGCCCGCGGGGCGCTGGTCCACGCCCTCCACCCATTCGAAGTCGATGTCGTAGATGGACTTGCCATCCTCGAAGCGGTCGATCAGGTAGAGCGGCGCGCCGCCGATTCCCTTGATGGCCGGCAGGCGCAGCTCCATCGGGCCGGTGGGAATCTCGATGGGCTGCGCGCCCAGCGCCAGCGCGCGCTGGTAGGCCTTGTGCGCATCCTTCACGCGAAAGGCCAGCCCGCAGGCCGAAGGGCCGTGCTCCGCGCCGAAATAGGCCGCCAGGCTGTGCGGCTCGCGGTTCAGGATGAAGTTGATCTGGTTCTGGCGGTACAGCAGCACGTCCTTGGAGCGGTGCTTGGCCACCAGGGTGAAGCCGAGCTTCTCGAACACCGGCTCCAGCACGCCGGGCGTGGGCGAGGTGAACTCGACGAACTCGAAGCCCATCAGGCCCATGGGGTTCTCCCAGGCGCTGGTATCGCGGGTGGCTTGCGTGGGCAGGGCGGCGGTCATGGGGCGTCTCCGTGGGGTGTTGTGGTCGATCGGCCCACTGTAGGCCGCAGGCCCTTCACGTTTTGGGCGAAAACATCCCGGTTGCGCCACGGAAATGCAGGAATATTGCGCGCCGTCAATGCAGCGTGCAGCCCTGTGGCGTTAGGGAAGGCTCGGGTGTGGCGCGGCGGGCGCCTGCCTAGAATCCGCCGCCATGAGCGAACGCCCCCCGCCATCGACAAGCTGGACCGCGCCATCCTGCGCCGCCTGCAGGACAACGGCCGCGAGACCTACGACGTGATCGGCGAGCAGGTGGGCCTGTCGCCCAGCGCCGTGCTGCGACGGGCCAAGCGGCTGGAGGAATGCGGCGTCATCGACCGCTACGTGGCCCTGGTGCGCCCCGAGGCCGTGGGTCTGGGCCTGACGGCCTACCTGAACGTGCGCCTGGAAAAGCACACCGAGAGCCACAAGCGCAACCCCATGGACCTGTTCCGCGCCAGCGTGCAGACCTGGCCCGAGGTGGTGGAGTGCGCCGCGCTCACCGGCGAGATGGACTACCTGCTGCGCGTGGTGGTGGCCGACATGGCGCACTACAGCCGCTTCATCATGGACACGCTGCTCAAGCACCCGAGCGTGCAGGACTGCAAGACCAGCTTCGTGCTCGACCGCGTCAAGGCCACGACGGCCGTACCCGTGTGAGGGTTATCGAAAATGATAGCTGCCAGCACTTGTCCATCAAGCGCTGGAGGCCAATTGGGCTTGGAAAGGAGGGAATGATGTTGCAATGCAGCAAGAATCTAGGGAAAACCCTAGAATCACGCCCATCATGCTTTCCTCCTGGCTTCGTGCGCGCCGCAGCGGCGCGCGTACACACCGAGCTTCTGCCATGAACACTGTGATGGTGCCCATCCGTTCGCTGGGCCCGCAGCACCGCGAGCGCATCGCGGCGCACCTGATGCGCCTGGAGCCGCGCGACCGCTACCTGCGCTTCGGCTATGCCGCGACCGACGAGCAGGTGCGCCGTTACGTGCAGCTGCTCGACTTCGGGCGCGACGAGGTGTTCGGCATCTTCAACCGGCGCCTGGAGCTGATCGCCATGGCCCACGTGGCGTTCAGCACGGAGGAAGCGCACCGCGGCTGCGCCGAGTTCGGCGTCTCGGTGTCCGGCAGCGCGCGCGGCCGGGGATACGGCGCGCGGCTGTTCGAGCGCGCCGTGGTGCTGGCGCGCAACCGGGGCGTGAGCATGATGTTCATCCACGCGCTGTCCGAGAACACGGCCATGCTCAAGATCGCGCGCAACGCGGGCGCCACCGTGCGCCAGGACGGCTCGGAGTCCGAGGCCTACCTGCAGCTGCCACCCGCCGGCCTGGACACACGCATGTCCGAGATCATGGCCGAGCACTTCGGCGAGGTGGACTACCAGCTCAAGAAGCAGGCGCGGCAGTTCTGGCACTTCCTGTCGCACGTGCAGGAAATCCGCCAGGGCGTGCGCGACGGCCGCCACCAGGCGGCCGAATAGAAAGCGCGCCGGGGCCGCGCCCGGCGATCCGCTATCCTAGGGGCCTGTTCCACCACCGCACGTCCTGCACTCCGCGACCGTGTCCGACCCGCACCCTGCGCGCGCCTCCGACAAGGAGGACAAGCGCACGTTCCTGCAGCGCCTCGTCGAATTCATCCACCCCGGCCCCGATTCGACCGACGAGCTGATCGCCACCCTGGCCGAGGCCGAAGACAACGAAGTCATCAACGCCGATGCGCGCGTGATGCTGGAGCGCGTGCTGCGCATGGCCGAGATGACGGCCGCCGACGTGCTGGTGCCCACGCACCGCATGGACTTGCTGGACATCGACGCGCCGCTGGATGCGCTGATGCACCAGGTCATCCAGACCGCGCACTCGCGCTTCCCCGTCTACCAGGGCGAGCGCGACAACATCGTCGGCATCTTGCTCGCCAAGGACCTGCTCAAGCTGCAGCGCGCGCCGGGGCTGAACGTGCGCACGCTGGTGCGCCCCGCGCTGTTCGTGCCCGAGAGCAAGGGCCTCAACGACCTGGGCCGCGAGTTCCGCAGCACGCGCAGCCACATGGCCATCGTCATCGACGAGTTCGGCCGCATCGCCGGGCTGGTCACCTTCGAGGACGTGATCGAGCAGATCGTGGGCGAGATCGAGGACGAGTTCGACATCCCCGAGGACGAAGGCGACATCTTCGGCCTGGCTGACCGCACCTACCGCGTGAGCGGCGACACGCCCATCGAGCGCGTGGCCGAGGCGTTCGACACGCCCCTGCACGGCAGCGACCCCGGCGAGACTTTCGACACCATCGGCGGCCTGATCGCGCACGAGCTCGGCCGCGTGCCGCGCAAGGGCGAGATCGTGGTGCTCGGCGGCCTGCAGTTCGTGGCGCTGCACACCAAGGGCGGCGCGGTGCGCTGGTTCAAGGTGTCGCCCGCGCCGGCCGCGGACGCCGCCGCCGAGGACTGATGCGCGCCGCCCTGCCATGGCTGCTGGCCCTGCTGGCGGGGCTGGCGCAGGCCGCCTCGCTGGCCTTGCCCGGCAGCGGCCAGCCGCTGTGGTGGCTGCAGATCCTGTCGCTGGCGTTGTTCGCCCGCGTGCTGCTGGGCGTCGCGGGCGGCGCGCGGCGCGCCGGGCTGCTGGGCTGGCTGTTCGCCACCGCCTGGCTCGCTGGCACCTTCTGGTGGCTGTTCATCTCCATGCACACCTATGGCGGCCTGGCCGCGCCGCTGGCCGTGCTGGCCGTGCTGGGGCTGGCGGCTTTCCTGGGCAGCTACTACGCGCTGGCCTGCGCTTGTTTTCAGGCTCTGAGGCTTGCTGGGAAAGCGCAAGCAGCTATGGTTTTCGCAGCGCTGTGGCTGCTGGCGGAGCTGGCGCGCGGCGTGCTGTGGACGGGCTTCCCCTGGGGCGCGGGCGGCTACGCCCACGTGGACGGCCCGCTGGCCGTGCTGGCGCGCACCGTGGGCGTGTACGGCGTGGGCTGCGTGGCGGCGGCCCTCGCCATGGCGCTGGCGGCGCTGCGCCCGGCGGACGTGCGCCGCCCGCGCGCGTGGGCGGTGGTGGCGGTGCTCGCGCTGGCCTGGGCGGGGCTGGCCGTGCAGCGGCACGGCGCGCTGGAGGGGGCGAGACGCAGCCCCTGTCCCTGGCGTTGCTGCAGGGCAACATCCCGCAGGACGAGAAGTTCCAGCCCGGCAGCGGCGTGCCGCTGGCGCTGCACTGGTACGCCGAGCAGCTGCGCACGGCCGACGCCGCGCTGGTCGTGGCGCCGGAAACCGCCATTCCCCTGCTGCCCCAGCAGCTCGACCCCGGCTACCTGCCCGGCATCACCCAGCGCTATGCCGCGGGCGGGCAGGCGCTGCTGCTGGGCATCCCGCTGGGCGACATGGAGCGGGGCTATACCAATTCCGTGCTCGGCTTTGCGCCGGGGCAGCCGCAGCCCTACCAGTACGACAAGCACCACCTGGTGCCGTTCGGCGAATTCATCCCGCCGTTCTTCCGCTGGTTCACGCGGATGATGAACATCCCGCTGGGCGACTTCCACCGCGGCGCCCTGGGCCAGCCCCCGCTGGCCTGGCAGGGCCAGCGCATCGCGCCGAATATTTGTTACGAAGATCTGTTCGGCGAGGAGATCGGCGCAGGCTTCGCCGATGCGGCCGGCGCGCCCACGCTGCTGGTGAACCTGAGCAACATCGGCTGGTTCGGCGACAGCGTGGCCGTCGACCAGCATCTGGCCATCAGCCGCATGCGCGCGCTGGAGTTCGAGCGCCCCATGGTGCGCGCCACCAACACCGGCGCCACCGCCGTCATCGACCACCGCGGCCAGGTCACGCACCGCCTGGCGGCGCACACGCGCGGCGTGCTGCACGCAGAGGTACAGGGGCGGGGCGGCCCGGTCACGCCCTATGCGTGGTGGGTGGCGCGCTGGGGGCTGGCGCCCCTGTGGGCGCTGGGGCTGGCCGTGGCAGCGGGGCGCGGCTGCGCCGCCGCAGGGTTTGATGGCGGTCAACGAGCAAAGGGCTTTCCCTTGGCCCCGCAGCGCGGTCGGTGCGCCGCGACACTGGATAATGGGCGCTTTCCTGCGCAAACCCTCTCAGAAATCAATTCCACAATGGCTGAATCCTTCTCGTACGACCAACTGATCGCCTCGGGCGAAGGCCGGTTGTTCACTCCCGACAGCGGGCGCCTGCCCCTGCCGCCCATGCTGATGTTCGACCGCATCACCCACATCGACAGCGACGGCGGCGCGCATGGGCTCGGGAGGATCGAGGCCGAGCTGGACGTGCGGCCCGACCTGTGGTTCTTCGCCTGCCACTTCCAGGGCGACCCGGTCATGCCCGGCTGCCTGGGCCTGGACGCCATGTGGCAGCTCATCGGCTTCTACCTCACCTGGCTGCGCCTGCCCGGCCGGGGCCGCGCCTTGGGCGCGGGCGAGGTCAAGTTCACCGGCGAGGTGGGTCCCGACGTGAAGCTGGTGCGCTACGAGATCGACATCAAGCGCGTCATCAAGCGCAAGCTCAACATGGCCATCGGCGACGCGCGCCTGCTCGCCGACGGCAAGGAAATCTACGTGGCCAACGACCTGCGCGTGGGCCTGTTCCTGCGCGAAGGAGAGACGAAGGCATGACCAGGAAGCGGGTGGTGATCACGGGCGCGGGCATCGTCTCGTGCATCGGCAACGATCTGGCGACGGTGGAAGCCTCGCTGCGCGAGGGCAGGAGCGGCATCCAGGCCGTGCCGAAGTTCACGGAGCTGGGCCTGCGCAGCCAGGTGGCCGGCGTGCCGCAGATCGACCTGGAGGCGCGCATCGACCGCAAGCAGCTGCGCTTCATGGGCGACGCGGCGGCCTACGCGCAGATCGCGCTCGAAGACGCCATCGCCCAGGCCGGCCTGACGCCGGAACAGGTCAGCCACCCGCGCACCGGCCTCATCATGGGCTCGGGCGGCGGCTCGCCCGCCAACCAGATCGAGGCGGCCGACACCCTGCGCGAGAAGGGCATCCGCCGCGTGGGGCCGTACCAGGTCACGCGCTGCATGAGCAGCACCGTCTCGGCGTGCCTGGCGACCAACTTCAAGGTCAAGGGCATCAACTACTCCATCACCTCGGCCTGCTCCACCTCGGCCCACTGCATCGGCGCGGCCGCGCAGCAGATCGCGTGGGGCATGCAGGACGTGATGTTCGCGGGCGGCGGCGAGGAGCTGTCGTGGGGCATGTCGCTGCTGTTCGACGGCATGGGCGCCATGTCCAGCAAGTACAACGACACGCCCGAGAAGGCCTCGCGTGCCTATGACGCCAACCGCGACGGCTTCGTCATCGCCGGCGGCGGCGGTGCCGTGGTGCTGGAAAGCCTGGAGCATGCGCAAGCGCGCGGCGCCACCATCCTGGCCGAGGTCGTGGGCTTCGGCGCCACGAGCGACGGCGAGGACATGGTCGCCCCCTCCGGCGACGGCGCCATCGCCTGCATGCAGCAGGCCCTCGAAGGCATCGAGGGCGGCGTGGACTACATCAACACCCACGGCACCTCCACCCCCGTGGGCGACATGCAGGAAGTGCGCGCGATGAAGGCGCTGTTCGGCGACGCCGTGCCGCCGTTTTCCAGCACCAAGTCGCTCACCGGCCACTCGCTGGGCGCCACGGGCGTGCAGGAGGCGATCTACTGCCTCATCATGCTGCAGCAAGGCTTCATCGCCGGCTCGGTGAACGTGGAAACGCCCGACCCGCTGCTGGGCGACATGCCGCTGGTCACGCAAACACGCGACGCGCAATTGAACACCGTGCTGTCCAACAGCTTCGGCTTCGGCGGTACCAACGCCAGCCTGGTGCTGCGGCGCTGGCAAGGCGCTTGAGCCAAGCGATCGCGTCGAACGGGGGCCTTGGCCCCCGTTTTCGCTTGCCAGCCTAAAATTACCGGTTCGCCGCGCGCGTGCCTTTTCTCCAGCCGTCATGCTCACTTTCCAACAAATCATCCTCCAACTGCAGACCTACTGGGCCAACCAGGGCTGCGCGCTTTTGCAACCCTATGACATGGAAGTGGGCGCAGGCACGTCGCACACCGCCACGTTCCTGCGCGCGCTCGGCCCCGAGCCCTGGAAGGCCGCCTACGTGCAGCCCAGCCGCCGCCCCAAGGACGGCCGCTACGGCGACAACCCCAACCGCCTGCAGCACTACTACCAGTACCAGGTGGTCCTGAAGCCCGCGCCGGACAACATCCTGGAGCTGTACCTGGGCTCGCTCGAAGCGCTGGGGTTCGACCTGAAGAAGAACGACATCCGCTTCGTCGAAGACGACTGGGAGAACCCCACGCTCGGCGCCTGGGGCCTGGGCTGGGAGGTCTGGCTCAACGGCATGGAGGTGACGCAGTTCACCTACTTCCAGCAGGTCGGCGGCATCGACTGCAAGCCCGCCACGGGCGAGATCACCTACGGCCTGGAGCGCCTGGCGATGTACCTGCAGGGCGTGGACAACGTCTACAACCTCACGTGGACGGATGGCCTGACCTACGGCGACGTGTACCACCAGAACGAGGTGGAGCAGTCCACCTACAACTTCGAGCATTCCGACGCCGACTTCCTTTTCACCGCCTTCAACGCGCACGAGAAGCAGGCCCAGCACCTGATGGCCGAGCAGCTGGCGCTGCCCGGCTACGAGCAGGTGCTCAAGGCCGCGCACACCTTCAACCTGCTGGATGCGCGCGGCGCGATCAGCGTGACCGAGCGCGCCGCCTACATCGGCCGCATCCGCAACCTGGCGCGCGCCGTGGCCAAGGCCTACCTGGACAGCCGCGCCCGCCTGGGCTTCCCCATGGCGCCGCGCGCGCATGCCGAGGAGGTGCTGGCCGAACTTGCCAAGGCCGACAGCAGCAACAAAAAGAAGGCCGCCTGACACCATGACCCACCCGAATCTCCTCGTCGAACTGTTTGTCGAAGAACTGCCTCCGAAGGCGCTCCAGAAGCTGGGCGACGCCTTCGGCGCCGTGCTGCTGGAGCAGCTCCAGGCCCAGGGCCTGGCGGGCGCCAGCGCGCAACTGACGGCCTACGCCTCGCCGCGCCGCCTGGCCGCGCACATCACCGAGGTGGCGCCGCAGGCGGCCGACAAGGCCGTGTCGCAAAAGCTGATGCCCGTGGCCGTGGGGCTGGATGCCGGCGGCCAGCCCACGCCCGCGCTGCTCAAGAAGCTCGCGGCGCTGGGCGCGGACGCTTCCGCCGTGCCTGCCCTCAAGCGTGTGGACGACGGCAAGGCCGAGGTGCTGTTCTTCGAGAGCACCGCCAAGGGCGCGCTGCTCGCCGACGGCCTGCAGGCAGCACTGCACGAGGCCCTGGCCAGGCTGCCGATCCCCAAGGTGATGCGCTACCAACTGCAGGACGGCTGGACCAGCGTGAACTTCGTGCGCCCGGCGCATGGCCTGGTGGCGCTGCACGGCAGCGAGGTGCTGCTGTCGGTGCAGGCCCTGGGCCTGACGGCGGGCAACGCCACGCACGGCCACCGCTTCGAGGCTGCCGTGGACCCCGTGGTGATCCGCAGCGCCGACAGCTACGCCGCCCAGATGCGCGAGGAGGGCGCCGTGATCGCCGGCTTCGCCGAGCGCCGCGCCGAGATCGCGCGCCAGCTCCAGGCTGCCGCTGAAAAGGTCGGCGGCGGCGTGCGCCCCATCGAGGACGCGGCCCTGCTCGACGAGGTGACGGCGCTGGTCGAGCGCCCCAACGTGCTCGTCTGCGAGTTCGAGCGCGAATTCCTCGCCGTGCCGCAGGAATGCCTGATCCTCACGATGAAGGCCAACCAGAAGTACTTCCCGCTGCTGGACGCGCAGGGCAAGCTCACGCACCAATTCCTCGTGGTGAGCAACATTGCTCCGCAGGACGCGAGCGCGGTCGTCCAGGGCAACGAGCGCGTGGTGCGCCCGCGCCTGGCCGACGCCAAGTTCTTCTTCGACCAGGACCGCAAGAAGACGCTGGCCAGCCGCGTCGAGCTGCTGGACAAGGTGGTCTACCACAACAAGCTCGGCACCCAGGGCGAGCGCGTGCAGCGCGTGCGGCAGATCGCCAAGGCCATCGCCGAGCCGCTCTACGCCGGGCTGGTCGCGCGCCACGACCTGCAGGGCACGCAGGACGCCGAGGTGGTGCTCGACTACCTCATGACCTGCGTGGACAACGCCGCGCTGCTCGCCAAGACCGACCTCGTGACCGACATGGTGGGCGAGTTCCCCGAGCTGCAGGGCGTCATGGGCGGCTACTACGCCGTCAACGACGGCCTGCCCGACGAAGTGGCCCACGCCATCGAGGACCACTACAAGCCCCGCTTCGCGGGCGATGCGCTGCCGCGCGAGAACGTGGGCACCATCGTCGCCCTGGCCGACAAGCTCGAAACCCTGGTGGGCATGTTCGGCATCGGCAACCTGCCCACGGGCGACCGCGACCCGTTCGCGCTGCGCCGCCATGCGCTGGGCGTGATCCGCATGCTCATCGAGAAGGACCTGCCGCTGGACCTGCAGCCGCTGCTGCACAGCGCCGTGCCCGCCTTCGGCGACAAGATCGAGGACGCCACGGCCCAGCTCGCCGACTTCTTCTACGACCGCCTCGCCGGCAGCCTGCGCGAGCAGGGCTACAGCGCCCAGGAGGTGGACGCCGTCATCGCCCTGCGCCCGCAGCGCCTGTCGCTGGTGCCGCGCCAGCTCGAAGCCGTGCGCGCCTTCGCCACGCTGGAGCAGGCGCCCGCCCTGGCGGCGGCCAACAAGCGCGTGACCAACATCCTCAAGAAGGCCGGCGAGGTGGACGCCCACGTGAACGAGGAACTGCTGCGCGAGCAGGCCGAGAAGGACCTGTACGCCGCGCTGCAGCGCTTCGTGCCCGAGGCCAACGCCCAGTTCGAGCGCGGCGACTACACCGCCAGCCTGCAGACCCTGGCCGTGCTGCGCGCGCCGGTGGATGCGTTCTTCGACGACGTGATGGTCAACGCCGAGGACCTGCCCCTGCGCCTGAACCGCCAGGGCCTGCTCAAGACCCTGCACGTGGCGATGAACCGCGTCGCCGACCTGTCCCGCCTCGCGGTCTGACCTGCGGAGCATGAGCGGACCCGCCACGGCCCAGCGGCGCACCGCCTGGCTGCTGTTCGCACCGCTGGCCGCCGTGGTCGGCGTGCGCTGGGTGCTGGCCTGGCTGGAGGACCGCGCCGCGCCCATCGCGGCCTGGCCGCTGCTGCCCTTCGTCGGCACGCAAGACCCGCTGGGCTGGCTGCGTCCCCTCGGTTGGGGACTGGCCGCGGCCCTGGTGCTGCTCGGCCTGGGCTGGGCGGCATGGCGGCGCTTCGGCGCGCGGCCGGGGCGCCGGGTGCTGGGCGCGGCCTGGGTGCTGGCGTGCCTGGCCGCCTGCGCGGCGCAGATCGGCCGCCACGTGAACCTGCGCGCATTGCAGCCGCAGCCGCCCGTGCTGGCCGAGGTGCTGGGCAGCCGCGCGCAGCCGCCCTCGCTGCGATCGGTGGGTGGCACGCTGCTGGTGCTGGTGCTGCGGCTGCAGGGCGAGGACGCGGTGCAGCAGGTGCTGGCGGAGGACCCCGCTGCCGCGCAATGGCGCGCGGGCCAGCGCCTGCGCGTGCACTGGGCCACGGGGCGCGCCACGGGCCGCTACGTCACCGGGCTGGAGCCGATAATCGCGCCATGAAACTCGCCATCCTCGACCGCGACGGCACGCTCAATGCCCTGGGCGACGGCTTCATCGCCTCGCCGCAGGACTGGGAGCCGCTGCCCGGCGCGCTGGAGGCTGTGGCGCGCCTGAACCAGGCCGGCTGGCACGTCGTGGTGGCCACCAACCAGCCGGGCCTGGGCCGCGGGCTGTTCGACACCCAGGCCCTGGTGGCCATCCATGCCAAGATGCACCGCCTGCTCGCCAGCCTGGGCGGGCGCATCGACGCGGTGTTCTACTGTCCGCATGCCGAGGGCGAGGCCTGCGCCTGTCGCAAGCCCGCTCCGGGGCTGATGCGGCAGATCCAGGAGCGCTATGGCGTGGAGGGGCCGCAGATCCTGGTCGTCGGTAGCTGTCTGGCGCATCTGCAGGCAGCGGCCGACCTGGGCGCGCAACTGCACATGGTGTGCACGGGACGCTCGGCCCACCTCGATGCCCACCAGGGCCTGCCGCCCGGCTGGCCGCCGGGCACCCGGGCGCATGCGAGCCTGGGGGATCTGGTGGACTGCATCGCACCGCAGGGGCCGCCTCCGCCGAATGCTCCTTGATCGATAGCTGCCTGCGCTTGCCTGGTAAGCGCTGGAGCACAAAAACACTTAAATCTGTTCCCCCATGGCCTTGATCCGTTCCGTCCTCCACCTGCTGGTGATGATCGTCACCGTGATCCCCTACACCTGCGCCATCCTGTTGGTGCGGCTGCTGGGCGGCGGCCCGGCCGCGCGCTACCGGGTGGCGCGCGCCTGGCTTGCGCTGTGCATCGACGCGGCCCGCGTGCTGCTGGGCATCCGCACGCGCATCGCGGGCATGGAGCATTTGCCGCAAGGGGAGACGCAAGGCGCGGTGCTGCTGGTCAAGCACCAGTCCACCTACGAGACCTTCCTCATGCCGGCCATCATGCCCCACCCCCTGGCCTACGTGTTCAAGAAAGAGCTGCTCTCCGTGCCCTTCTTCGGATGGTCCATCGGCAGCCTGGACATGATCCACATCGACCGCGGCCAGCGCGCGCGCGCCTTCGTCAAGGTGCTGCAGCAGGGGCGCCGGCTGCTGGCCAAGGGCACCTGGGTGATCATGTTCCCCGAGGGCACGCGCATCGCGCGCGGCGAGAAGGGCCAGTACAAGAGCGGCGGCACGCGCCTAGCCATCGAGGCTGGCGTGCCCGTGGTGCCCATCGCCGTCACCTCGGCAAAGGTCTGGCCGCGCAAGGCCTTCATCAAGCGCCCGGGCGTGGTGGACGTCTCCATCGGCCGGCCCATTCCCAGCGAAGGCCGCAAGCCGGACGAACTGATGGATGAGGTCGAGGCCTGGATCGAAGCCGAAATGCGCCGCCTCGACCCCGAGGCGTACCGGGACTGACGCCATGCAGCGGCTGGTGCAGCTGGCGCTGGACTTCTGGAACGGCAGCCAGGAGATAGAGCCGAATCGGCCTCCAGCGCCCGTCCATCAAGCGCAGGCAGCTCCTTTAAAGGGAGCAAAACCCGCGCCCGCCGAGCCGCTGGCCGACCTGCTCGCGCCCGCCGTCTTCCGCCATCCCGAAGCCAACCGCGAGGTACTGCTGGGCGAGGCATGCGTGGCCTACCGGCTCGCGCGCGCGCGGCGGCGCAGCATCGGCTTCACCGTCGGCCCCGAGGGGCTGTCCGTGCGCGCCCCCGCCTGGGTCACGCTGGCGGGGGTGGATGCCGCGCTGCGCGACAAGGCCGCGTGGATCGTGCGCAAGCTGGGCGAGCAGCAGGCGCGCCAGCAGCGCCTGGAGAGCGCGCGCATCCAGTGGGGCGACGGGGCGGTGCTGCCCTACCTGGGCGAGCCCTTGCACGTGGTGCTCGACCCCGCGCACCGTTTCGCCGGGCGCGGCGGCGCGCTCGTGGCGCCGGCGCCGGGCGTGCGCGAACTGCACGTCGCCCTGCCGCACGGCGCCGCGCCCGCGCAGGTGCGCGACGCGGTGCAGGCCTGGCTGATGCGCGAGGCGCGCCAGCGCTTCACCGAGCGGCTGCAGCACTTCGCGCCGCTGCTGGACGTGCGCTGGACGCGGCTGCGCCTGTCCAGCGCCCAGACGCGCTGGGGCAGCGCGCGCGCCGACGGCTCCATCTGCCTGAACTGGCGCCTGATGCACTACCGCCCGGCCATCATCGACTACGTGGTCGCACACGAGCTGTCGCACCTGCGGGTGATGGACCACAGCCCGCGCTTCTGGGACACGGTGGGCACGGTGGTGCCAGACTATGCCGTGCTGCGCGCGCACCTGCGCGAGCAGCCTGCCCCTCCATGGGATTGAACAGGAGACCGCTATGACGAACGATGGCTACGCGGGCGACGTGAGCCCGCAACTGGCCTGGCAATGGGTGCAGGCCGGCGAGGCCGTGCTGGTGGACGTGCGCACCGATGCCGAGCGCGACTGGGTGGGCTTCGTGCCCGGCGCCGTCGCCGTGGCTTGGAAGCAGTGGCCGGGCATGGCGCTGAGCCCCGACTTCGACGCGCAGGTCCGCGCCGCCGTGCCGCCCGGCACCAAGGCCGTGCTGCTGTGCCGCAGCGGCGTGCGCTCGGTGGCGGCGGCGCGCCGCGCGGCGGCGCTGGGGCTGGAGGCCTACAACATCCTCGGCGGCTTCGAGGGCGACGCCGACGAGAACGGCCAGCGCAACCGGCGCGGCGGCTGGCGCTTCCACGGCCTGCCGTGGCGGCAGACCTGATGCTCCCAAAAAAATAGCTGCCAGCGCTTGACCATCAAGCGCTGGCAGTCGTTTTGGCTTGAAACCTGATTACTTGGCCAGCGGCGGGATGCGCAGCTTCTGGCCGGGGTAGATCTTGTCCGGGTGGGTCAGCATGGGCTTGTTGGCCTCGAAGATCACCGGGTACTTGTTGGCGTCGCCGTAGAACTTCTTGGCGATGGCCGAGAGCGTGTCGCCGCGCACCACGTCGTGGTACTGCGCCTCGGGCTCGGGGTTGGTGACAGCCATCTGGTTGTCCACGCTGGTCACGCTGGCCACGTTGCCGCAGCACAGGGTCACCTTCTCCTTGACGGCCTGGGTGGGGGCGGTGCCCGTCACCGTCACCTTGCCGTCGGGGCCCTCGAAGGCCACCTTGACGTTGCTCACGCCGAGGTTCTGCGTGGCGATGTAGGTCTCGATGGCCTGGCCCGCCTTGGCGTTGAGCTCGGCCTGCGTGGGCGCGGCGGCGGCCGCGGCCTGGGCTTCCTTGCCGCCGAACAGTTTTTCGCCGGCTTCCTTGATGAAACTGAACAGACCCATGGTTCACACTCCTTTTTGAGGTTGCAAGAAACGATGCAGCGCCGACTGTAGCGGCTGCGGGAGTGCGCGGCATGTCGGACAAGCACGGGCCATACCATGGTTGACAATTCGTCGCATTGGGCGGGCGCCGGGGCCTTCCGGCAAAACTCGGGATAATCCGCGCCATGACTTTCCTGGCCATCGACGTGGGCAACACCCGCCTGAAGTGGGCGTTGTTCGATGCGGCACAGCCCGGCGCCGCCATGCGCGCGCATGGGGTTGAATTTCTGGAACACATCGAACGCCTGTCGGAAGGCCCGTGGGCCGAGCTGCCCGCTCCCACCCACATGCTGGGCTGCGTGGTGGCAGGCGATGCGATCAAACGCCGGGTGGCCGAGCAGATGGAGCTGTGGGACGTGCCGGCGCGCTGGGTCGTGCCCTCCAGCGAGGAGGCGGGCGTGGTCAACGGCTACGACCACCCCACGCGCCTGGGCGCCGACCGCTGGGTGGCCATGATCGGCGCGCGCCACCGCATGCTGGCGCGCGGCCCGGCGCGGCCGCTCATCGTGGTGATGGTGGGCACAGCCGTCACCGTGGAGGCGCTGGATGCGTCCGGGCGCTTCCTCGGCGGCCTGATTCTGCCGGGCCACGGCATCATGCTGCGCGCGCTGGAGACCGGCACCGCCGGCCTGCACGTGCCCACGGGCGAGGTGCGGCCCTTCCCCTCGAACACCAGCGACGCGCTCACCAGCGGCGGCACCTATGCCATCGCCGGCGCGGTGGAGCGCATGTACCAGCACCTCCTCGCGCACTGCGGGCAGGAGCCCGTGTGCATCATGGCGGGTGGCGCAGGCTGGAAGATGGCGCCCAGCATGGTGCGTCCCTTCGAGTTGGTCGAGAACCTGATCTTCGACGGCCTGCTGGAGATCGCCGCGCGGCGTTTCGTTCAGACCCCGGCCCTGTAGGCGCCGGCCAGGTGTGCCAGGTGCGCATGCTGCTCGGGCTCCAGGTAGGGCATGAGCAGCCCCAGCGCATGGTGCGCGCCCCGCAGCAGCGCCGCCTGGGCGCTTTCGGGCTCCAGGGCGCGGCGCGGGTCGCGCACGTATTCGAAGCTCAGCCAGTAGGTCAGCACCACCACCATGCTGGTGGCGGTGGTCTGCAGTTCGTCTTCGTTCCCGATGCTGAGCGTACCGCTGCGGCCCATGCCGAGCAGCAGCTGGCGCATGGCTTCGGTCTTGGCCTGCAGCGCGGCGGGGAACTGCGCCTCCAGCACGCGGTTGTGGGTGACCAGGTGGTTCACGTCACGGTAGAGGAAGCGGTACTGCCAGATCAGCTCGAACAGCGTGTGCATGAAGAACCAGGCGTCCTCCACGCCCGCCACGTCGCCGCTGGCGGGCAGCAGGGCGCCCAGCTCCTCCTGGTAGCGCGCGAACAGCGCGTTGACCAGCCCGTCCTTGGCAGGGTAGTGGTAGTAGAGATTGCCGGGACTGATGCCCAGTTCGGCCGCGATGGCCGTGGTGGAGACATTCGGTTCGCCGAAGCGGTTGAACAGCCCGAGGCTTGCCTCCAGGATGCGTTCGGCGGTGCGGCGGGGTGCTTTTCGCGCCATGGGCTGTCTCCTCCCATCGTCGTGATGGGGCTGACTCTACCCGCGCCGTGCGGGCTTGCGTACCCGGGTTTTCAGTCGTTGCCGCCCGCGGTGTTGCTGCGGCGCCGGGGCGCCGCGCGCGGGGCGGCCGCACGCTCGCGCGCCAGAGCCTGCTCCAGCGCGTCGACACGTTCGCGCAGCGCCTGCAGCTCGCCGGCCGTGGGCACGCCCAGGCGCTGCAGCGCCTTGGAGACACGCTCCTCGAAGATGCCCTCCAGCCGGTCCCACTGACCGGCCGCTCGCGCCCCCAGGCCCGAGGCCAGGCTGCCCACGCGTTGCGCCGCTTCGCTCCACTGGGCCTCGGTGGCGTTCTGGGTGTTGCGCTGCAAGGCCACGCCTTCCTGCACCAGCGCCTTGAAGACCTTGCCTCCTTCCTCCTGCGCCTTGGCGAAGGCGCCCAGCCCGGCCAGCCAAATCTGCTGGGCCGAATCGCGCGCCATGCGCGGCAGCTCGCCAGCGGGGGGCGGGGCGTCGTCGTGGCGGGAGCGGGGCATGGGCAATCCTTGTGCGTGGTGGAGCGCGCATTGTCCGGGCAAGGCGGGCGGTCCCGTGTAGGTTGCAGCCACTAATCGGACGCTGTTACAAGGCACGGCGGGCCGATGGGATAATCCGCGTTTTGCCCCGGCGGCAGACGTTTTTCTAGCAAACCCATGATTCTGGTAACAGGCGGCGCAGGCTTCATCGGCGCCAACTTCGTGCTCGACTGGCTGGCGCACCATGCCGAGCCCGTGGTCAACCTCGACAAGCTGACCTATGCGGGCAATGTGCACAACCTGGACAGCCTGCGGGGCGATGCACGCCACGTGTTCGTGCAAGGCGACATCGGCGATACGGCCCTGGTCGAGCGCCTGCTGGCCGAGCACCACCCGCGTGCCATCGTCAACTTCGCCGCCGAATCGCACGTGGACCGGTCCATCCACGGCCCGGGTGAATTCATCCAGACCAACGTGGTCGGCACCTTCAGGCTCCTGGAAGCCGCAAGGCACTACTGGCAAGCGCTGGGTGCTACGGAAAAGGAAGCGTTCCGGTTCCTGCACGTTTCCACCGACGAGGTGTACGGCACCCTGGCGCCCGCCGCGCCCGCCTTCACCGAGTCGCACGGCTACGAGCCCAACAGCCCCTACAGCGCCAGCAAGGCCGCCAGCGACCACCTGGTGCGCGCCTGGCACCACACCTACGGCCTGCCGGTGCTCACCACCAACTGCAGCAACAACTACGGCCCGCTGCACTTCCCCGAGAAGCTCATCCCGCTGATGATCGTCAACGCCCTGGCCGGCAAGGGCCTGCCGGTGTACGGCGACGGCATGCAAGTGCGCGACTGGCTCTACGTCAAGGACCACTGCAGCGCCATCCGCCGCGTGCTCCAGGCCGGGCGCGTGGGCGAAACCTACAACGTCGGCGGCTGGAACGAGAAGCCCAACATCGAGATCGTGCAGACCATCTGCGCGCTGCTCGACGAGCTGCGTCCGCGCGCCGACGGCCAGCGCTACGCCCAGCAGATCACCTACGTGACCGACCGCCCCGGCCACGACCGCCGCTACGCCATCGACGCGCGCAAGATCGAGCGCGAGCTCGGCTGGAAGCCTGCCGAAACCTTCGAGACCGGCATTCGCAAGACCGTTCAGTGGTACCTGGACAACCCCGCATGGGTCGAACAGGTGCAGACGGGCGCCTACCGCGAGTGGGTGTCCCAGCAATACGAGGCAGCATGAACATCCTGCTCTTCGGCAAAGGCGGCCAGGTCGGCTGGGAACTGCAGCGCAGCCTGTCCGTGCTGGGCCAGGTCACGGCGCTGGATTTCGACAGCCAGGAACACTGCGGCGATTTCAGCAATCCTGCGGGCATCGCCGACACCGTGCGCGCCCTGCGCCCCGACGTGATCGTCAACGCCGCTGCCCACACCGCCGTGGACAAGGCCGAAAGCGAGCCCGATCGCGCCCGCCTGCTCAACGCCACCACCCCCGGCGTGGTGGCCCAGGAAGCCGCACGCCTGGGCGCGTGGCTGGTCCACTACAGCACCGACTATGTCTTCGACGGCAGCGGCACCCGCCCCTGGGTGGAAACCGACGCGCCCGCACCCCTGTCCGTCTATGGGCGCACCAAGCTCGAAGGCGAGCAATTGATCCAGCAATCCGGCTGCAGGCACCTCATCCTGCGCACGAGCTGGGTGTATGCCGCGCGCGGCGGCAACTTCGCCAAGACCATGTTGCGGCTGGCGCAGGAGCGCGAGCGCCTCACTGTCATCGACGACCAGTGGGGAGCGCCCACAGGCGCCGACGTGCTGGCCGACGTGACGGCCCATGCCATCCGGCACTTGGCGCGCAAGCCCGAGGACGGTGGCTTGTACCACTGTGTAGCAGGCGGGGAAACCACTTGGAATTCCTATGCAAAATACGTTGTAAGCCACGCCAGGAAAGCGCAGCCAGCTATCGAAATAAAAGCAACCGAGATCGCGCCGGTGCCTACTAGCGCCTTCCCTACGCCAGCCGTGCGGCCCCACAACTCGCGGCTGGACACCAGTAAGCTGCGGGCCACCTTCGGGCTTACGCTGCCCCCGTGGCAGCAAGGCGTGGCGCGCATGCTCACCGAGATTCTCTGAATGACCATTCCACGCAAAGGCATCATCCTCGCCGGCGGCTCCGGCACGCGCCTGCACCCGGCAACGCTGGCCATCAGCAAGCAGCTGCTGCCGGTCTACGACAAGCCCATGGTCTATTACCCGCTCAGCACCCTGATGCTCGCGGGCATCCGCGACATCCTCCTCATCAGCACGCCGCAGGACACGCCGCGCTTCGAGCAGCTGCTGGGCGACGGCAGCCAGTGGGGGCTGAACCTGCAATACGCCGTGCAGCCCAGCCCGGACGGCCTGGCTCAGGCATTCCTGATTGGCGAGTCGTTCTTGGCAGGCAGTCCCAGTGCTCTGGTACTGGGTGACAACATCTTCTACGGTCACGACTTCCATGAACTCCTTGCGCACGCACAGGCGCGCACGCAAGGAGCGAGTGTTTTCGCCTATCACGTGCACGACCCCGAGCGCTATGGCGTGGCTGAATTCGATGCATCCGGCAAGGTGCTGTCGCTGGAAGAAAAGCCCGCGAAACCCAAGAGCAACTATGCCGTTACGGGACTCTATTTCTACGATGGCCAAGTGGTGGAACTGGCCCGGCAACTCCAGCCATCGCCACGTGGCGAGCTCGAAATCACGGACCTGAACCGGCTTTATCTGGAACAGGGCCTGCTCAGCGTCGAGATCATGGGGCGGGGCTATGCTTGGCTGGATACGGGGACCCACGACAGCCTGATGGAGGCGAGCCAGTTCATTGCGACGCTGGAGCATCGCCAAGGGCTGAAGATCGCCTGCCCTGAGGAAATTGCATGGCGCCATGGCTGGATCGACAGTGCCCATCTTGCACAACTGGCCCAGCCATTGACCAAGAACGGCTATGGCCAGTATCTGCAGCGCCTGCTGAATGAGAAAGTGTACTAAGTCGATATGCGTGCTATCCGACTTGCCATTCCCGATGTGGTGCTTATCGAGCCGAAGGTCTTTGGTGACAGCCGAGGCTTCTTCTACGAGAGTTTCAACCAGCAGACGTTCAACGAAGCCACTGGCACAAACCATCGGTTCGTGCAGGACAACCACAGCCGCAGCAGCAAGGGTGTGTTGCGTGGTCTGCATTACCAGACGCCTCCCAAGGCGCAAGGCAAGCTTGTGCGTGTGGTACGGGGAGCCGTGTTCGATGTGGCGGTGGATATTCGCAAGGAATCGCCGACCTTCGGGCAATGGGTGGGGGTGGAGCTGACCGAGGACAATCACCGCCAGCTCTGGGTGCCGCCGGGCTTGGCGCACGGCTTCCTGGTGCTCTCGGAGTCGGCCGACTTCCTCTACAAGACCACCGACTACTACAGCCCCGCGCACGAGCGCAGCATCCGCTGGGACGACCCGCAGCTCGCCATCGTCTGGCCCGACCCTGGGGTGGCCCCTCAACTGTCCGCCAAGGACCAAGCGGGGCGTGCGTTCGCCGAGGCGGATCTTTGACCCAGGCGTGTTCCACCGGGGTGCAGCCGCCTGCGCTGCGGATCGCCATCCTGGGCACGCGGGGCATTCCGGCGGGCTATGGAGGGTTCGAGACCTTCGCCGAGCAACTGGCCACCCGGCTGGTGGCGCGGGGCCATCGCGTCACGGTGTATGCCGAGGCCGATGGGGCGCCCAGTGCCGACAGCGACCATCTGGGCGTGCGGGTGCGCTACCGGCGCCGTCCCCGCTGGGGGGCTGCGTCGGTGCTGGCCTACGACTGCGCCTGCCTGTGGGATGCGCGCAAGGGGTACGACCTCGTTTACATGCTCGGCTACGGCGCCGCCTGGGCCTGTTGGTGGCCCCGGCTGTCCGGCGTGCCGGTGTGGATCAACGTCGATGGGCTGGAATGGGCGCGCAGCAAATGGAGCGCCGTGGCGCGCATCTACCTGCGCGCCATGGAATGGGTGGCCAGCCGCGCCGCCACGCGGACCATTGCCGACGCGCAAGCCATCGCGGACCGGTTCCGGTCCCTCTATCCCCGGGGGCGCCCTGCAGCTTCATCGCCTATGGCGCCGATCTCGTGCAGGAGGCCGATCCGGCCATGCTGTCCCGCTGGGGCCTGCAGCCCTACCGCTACCTGCTCGTGGTGGCGCGGCCCGAGCCGGAGAATCACATCGAGGAGATCATCCAGGGCTGTCTGCTGCATGGCGGGCCGTGGCCGCTGGTGGTGGTGGGCGGAGTGACCGGCGCCACGGCCTATCAGCGGCGCCTGCTGTCGATGGCGGGTGACAAGGTGCGCTTCGTCGGCGGGATCTACGACGCGGACCAGCTCCAGAGCCTGCGCATGCATGCGGCCTGCTACCTGCACGGCCACTCCGTGGGGGGACGAACCCGTCCCTGCTCGAAGCGCTCGCGTGCGGCAACTGGGTTTTCGCACACGACAACCCCTACAACCGCGAAGTGGCCCGCGATGCCGCCGCCTATTTCGACACCCCGGAGCAGCTTGCCCGAAGCCTGGACCAATGGGCCGCATCCACTGACGGGCAGCGGCCCGAACGCAGCCGCCGCGCACGGCAGCGCATCGCGGAAAACTACACCTGGGAAGGGATCACGGACGCCTACGAGGCGCTGATCCGCTCCGAATGCGGCGCCCGCGCGGCGCATGCCTGACGTCTGGCCGTGCAGGAAAATCGCCCCATGACGTCAACTTGCGTGGATCTGCTGCTGGCCACCTACAACGGCGCCAGGCACCTTGGCGCGCAGCTGGACTCCCTCCTGGCCCAGACGCACCAGGACTTTCGCCTGCTGGTCAGCGACGACGGCTCCACGGACGGGACGCTGGCCCTGCTCGAAAGCTACAGGGCGCGGTTTGGCGGGCGGCTGGTGCTGGTGCCCAACGCCGCGCCGGGGCGCGGCACCGTGCGGAACTTCGAGAACCTGATGCAGTCCAGCCTGCGAGACGCCCAGGCCGGCTGGGCGGCGTTCTGCGACCAGGATGACGTCTGGCTGCCCCGCAAGATCGAAGCCACTCTGTCGGAAATGCAGCGCTTGGAAGCACGGACGGGCGAGGGCGCGTGCGTCGTGCATTCGGACTTGGTGGTCGTGGACGAAGCGCTGAACGTTATCCACCCTTCTTTCGTGCGGCACCAGCGGTTCGACCCGGGCAACTGCACCGCCGACATGCTGCTGAGCATCAACCAGGTGACCGGATGCGCGATGATGGTGAACCGCGCGCTGCTGCAGGCGGCCTTGCCGCTGCCAGCCGCTGCGGTCATGCACGACTGGTGGTGCGCGCTGCTCGCGGGCAGTGGCCACCGGTCGTTCCTGGATGAGCCGCTGGTGCTGTACCGGCAGCACGGCGCGAACCAGCTGGGCGCCAAGGGGCGGACGCTGCGCAACCGGCTGGCCCGGCTGGCTGCGGATGCAACCGGGGTGCTGCGCCGGGTGCGCGCACTGGGGCAGGCAACCCGTGCACAGGCCCTGGCACTGCGTGAGCGGTTGGACAGCCTGGGGCGGGATGGCGGATATGTGGAGGACTACCTGTCCTGGCGCGGCCGGCCCTTGTGGCGGCGGCTTGGCGGGCATCGGCGGTATTACGCCGGGCCAGCGCTGGACCGGTGCAGCCGTCTGCTGTTCTGGTAGGCATGGGGTAGGACGTTGGCGAAGCTGGATAAAGGCGTGCGTGATGAATCAATTGGTTGAAACGGAAACCGTGCAGGAGGATGCCGCGGCCGCGCCCAGGCTCGGCGAGATGCTTCTGGCGGAGCAAAAGCTCTCCCGCAATGATCTTGAGCGGGCCCTGGAAGTCCAGCGCTCGATGGGCGGGCGCATGGGGCGCCTGCTGATCAGCCTGGGGCTGGTGTCGGAGGTGGACGTCTATGCCGCGCTGGCCCGGCAGGCCGGGCTGCCGCTGGTGCGCCTGGGGGCCTTTCCGCAGGACAGGCCCAACACCGCGCTGCTCAACACGAGCTTTCTCCTGTCCAGCAACCTGCTGCCGCTGGGCGATGTCGAGAGCGAGGAGTCCATTCCGGACTTCGTATCGGCGGACCCGCGCAGCCCGGCCCTCCACAGCGCGCTTCACCTCGTGTTCGGGCGCGTGCCCAATCTGTATTTCGGGCTGGAGTCGGAGATCGCCACCCGGCTGGGCGAGTGGTTCCTGGAGGATGACGCGCAGGCCGATGAAGCGGAGGGCGGTCAGGCCGAGGCATCGGAATTCATCGAGCACCTGCGCGATATGGCGTCGGAGGCGCCCATCATCCAGCGCGTGAACCACATCCTCTCGCAGGCCGTGGCGGCGCAGGCATCCGACATCCACATCGAGACCTACGAGGACAAGTCCGTCGTGCGCATCCGCGTCGATGGGGAAATCTTTCCCATCGAGGAAATCGACAACAAGGATGCGCCGGCCGTCGTCTCCCGCATCAAGATCCTCTCCCAGCTGGACATCGCCGAGCGGCGCATGCCCCAGGACGGTCGCACCAAGATCCGCGTGCATGGCAAGGAGATGGATTCGCGCGTCTCCACCGTGCCCACCATGTTCGGTGAATCGGTGGTGATGCGCCTGCTGGAGAAGAACTTCGACCTGCTCTCGCTCGAAAGCCTGCAGTTCACGCCGCCCACGCTGCAGGCCATGCGCAGACTGCTCAGCGTGCCGCACGGTATCCTGCTTGTGACGGGGCCCACCGGCTCCGGCAAGTCCACCACGCTGTATGCCTCCATGCAGGAGATGGAGGGGCAGAACCTCAAGATCCTGACCGTCGAGGACCCGGTGGAATACCGGCTGGAGTGGCTCAACCAGGTGCAGGTCCAGCCCCAGATCGGGCTGACTTTCGCCAAGGTGCTGCGCTCTTTCCTGCGGCAAGACCCGGACGTCATCATGATCGGCGAAATGCGCGACGGCGAGACGGCCGAGATCGCCGTCCAGGCCGCGCTGACGGGCCACCTGGTGATGTCCACCCTGCACACCAACAGCGCGATGGGCGCCATCGTCCGGCTGATCAACATGGGGGTGGAGCCCTATCTCATCACCGCGTCGGTGGTCGGCGTGCTGGCGCAGCGGCTGGTGCGCCAGCTGTGCAAGGAGTGCAAGACGCCCCTCTCGCAGGACCAGGCCCGGGCGGCCGCGGCATCCCTGGGGATGGCGCTGGAGGAGGGGAGGATGCTCTACGGGCCGGTCGGGTGTCCGCACTGCCGCAACACGGGCTACCGAGGGCGCCTGGCCGTCCATGAACTGCTCCTGCTCACGGAAGAGGTCAAGCGGCGGGTGCTTGAAGAGGGAACGGCCGTGACTGGTGTCGACAGCGCCTACGTGGGCGGGAACTTGCTGCAAGACGGCGCCACCAAGGTCTTTCAAGGCTTGACGACGGCAGAGGAAGTGCTGCGCGTTGCCCGTCAAAATGACTGAATTCCACTACGCCGGAACCACCGCCGATGGCAGGCCTTGCCAGGGCACCGTGCGCGCGCCTAACGCCGAGACTGCCCGGCTGCGGCTGATCGGCCAGGGCATCACCCCGGTGCGCTTCGCCGAGGGCGCAGCGGAGCAGAAGGCCGCCTCCAGCCAGGGCGTGAAGCTCAAGCGGGCGGACGTGCTGCTGTTCAGCCGCGAGATGTCCCATCTGAAGCAGGCGAACATGCCGCTCGACAAGGCGCTGGGCATGCTCAAGGAGACAGCCAATACGGACCGGCTCAAGGCCTTCATCTCGAAGGTGGAGGAGGGGGTACGCGCGGGTAAGTCGCTCTACCAGTCGCTGCTGCCGTTCGAAAAGGAGCTGGGGCGCCAGTACCTGATCCTGATTCGTGCGGGCGAGGCGTCCGGCTCGCTGCACGTCATCCTTAAGGAACTCACGACGCAGCTGGAGGCGGAGGATAAGCTCAGGAACTACATCATCTCGTCCATGATGTACCCCATGATCCTCCTGGTGGTCGCGGTGTTGTCCGTCGTGCTGCTGCTGGCTTTCGTCGTTCCGCAATTCCGGGACATCTTCGATTCCATGGGTGACGCACTGCCTTACTCGACCAAGCTGGTCATCAACATCAGCGACTTCCTGCGGCTCCACTGGATGGCGCTGCTGGCCGCGCTGGCTGCCGTGCTCTGGCTTGTCTCCCGTTGGGCGGCAACGCCGTCGGGGCGCATGAGGCTTGATGGCGCGCTGCTGGGGCTGCCCCTCATGGGCAAGGTGCTTCAGAACTTGCAATTCGCCATCTACTTTCGCACCTTCGGAGTGTTGTTGCAGCGCGGCGTGCCCATGATTGATGCGCTACGCATCTCCATCGATACGCTGACGAACACCGTGCTGCGCAGCGACATGGAGCCGCTGGTCGGCGTGGTCAAGGCGGGCCGCAGGCTTTCCTCGGGCTTCGTGTCCCGGTATTTCGCCAAGACCAGCACGCCCCAGTTGATCCGCGTAGCGGAAGAAACCGGGCAACTCGATGCAACCTTGCTGGGCTTGGCGGATCGTTATGAAGACGAAGGCCGGCGCACCATGGGCCGCGTGCTGGCCACGCTGGAACCCCTGATCATCATTTTCCTGGGGATGATGGTCGCCTTTATCATCGTCGCGATATTGGGCGGCGTTTTGTCGATCAATGACACCATTTGAAAAATGTTTCCAAGGATTTCGCATATGAAGAAGCACGTCGCTTATGCCGGTATTTCCCATGCGCTGAAAAAACGCGGCTCCAAAGGCTTCACGCTAATCGAGCTGCTGGTGGTGCTGGTGATCCTGACCTTGCTGGCCGGCCTCGTCGGCCCCAAGGTGCTGGACCAGTTGGGCGGCGCGAAATCGAAGACGGCCCGGGTTCAGATCGCGGAAATCGAACAAGGCGTGGATCTGTTCAAGCTTGACGTCGGCCGTTATCCGAACGATGCCGAAGGGCTGCGCGCACTGGTGGATCGTCCCGCGACCGCGTCGGGCTGGAATGGCCCCTATCTCAAGAAGGGGTTGCCTGCCGACCCCTGGGGCGGCGCCTATCAATACAAACTGCAAGGCCGCCATGGTGGTCCCGACATCTTCTCTCTGGGGGGCGATGGCCGGCCGGGTGGCGATGGCGAGGATGCGGACGTATTCAACTGACGCGGGGCTTCTGGTTCGGCCTGCTTTGCCTTCACTCCTATGAATTGTCGTTTGGCGCCCAGGGCGAGGCAAGCCGGTTTCACGCTTCTGGAACTGCTGGTCGTGCTCTCGCTGGCAGCCCTGGCGGCGACGATGGTGGGAGGGGGCGCCCAGTCTTTCATGGAACGCTCCCGTTACCACCAGGCTGTCCGAGACGTGGCGACCCAGTTCGGTCGTGCTCGGGCGCTGTGCGTGCAAGAGGGACGCACGGTGGTCGTTGCATACGACCCGCAGGCGCGCCAGTTGATCACGGACGGCAAAGCCAGGCTGGATATCCCGCCGTCGGTACAAATTAGCTGGGAGCCTATGCAATCCCAGCGCAATGCGGAGGCAGGGGTGGCCAGCCCGTCTTCGTCTTCAACGCCGACGGTGGGGCCGGGGGCGGGCGGTTCGCCGTGTCCCGTGAAGGGGGGCAGGGGGTCGTATTCCAGGTGAACTGGCTGCTGGGAACGGTGGAGCAGTCGGCTGCATCATGAGCATGGAGATGCGTTCACGGCGGGCCAGGTCACTGGCTCGCGCAAGCGGCTTCAGCTTGCTCGAAGCACTGGTTGCGATGGCCATTGCATCCATCGCGTTTGCCGCGCTGTATAGAACCGTGGGCCAGGGCTCCAAGAGCGTGGTGGACGTGCAGTCGCGCGTGGAGGCCGCACTGGTTGTGCGATCCGTTCTGTCCTCGGCCACGTTCGCCGAAGACCTGATTCAGCAGCCTGCAGGGCAATTGGGCGGGTGGCAATGGAGCGCCAACGTGGAGCCCGAGCAAGTGGTCATGAGCGAAGACTTCGGTCGGCCCCAAGGGCCGCCCTTGCGAGTCGGCAGGGTGACGGTCAGAGTTGCCCAGGAGGGCGGTACTGCCCTGGCTTGGACCGCATGGAAACCCTACCGGGTGCTGCAATGAACCGCATGTCCAAGGCACGGCAAAGCGGCTTCACTTTGCTCGAACTGCTCATTGCCCTCATGGTCACGACTGCGGTGGTGGGCCTCGTGTTTGCGGGTTTTGGTGTCATCGGGCGTACCGAAGACCGCAACCAGCAGGTCATCGACCGCGCCGAGCGCATGATGGTGGTGGGCCAATGGCTGGGCCGCAAGTTCGATACGTTGCGCTTGCTGGTCAGGCAAGACAACGGAGCCCTGGTGAACTTCTTCATCGGCAATGCGGCCGGCGCCATGTGGGTTGCCCCCTTGCCCGAGCGGAGCAGCGATGGCGGTCTCTATGTATTCCGTTCGACGCCCCTGCGCCATCCGGACGGAAGAGTGGATCTGGCGCTCGAGGTGCTGCCCTACGATGGCATGGCGATGGCTTTGGACTGGGGCCAGTCCCAGCGCGCTACGCTGCTGGCCGACGTCCGGACACTGCAATGGTTCTACCAGGATGGCAAGACCGGCCAGTGGGTTCAGCAATGGGATGCATCCAAGCCGAGTTTTCCCGCCCGTGTCCGGGTCGAGCTGGCGGATGCGCAAGGCGCGTGGCCTCCCCTGGTCTTTGCATTGTCGAGGGCGCGATGAGCCGTGGCGGAAGAAACGGCCGAGGCACTGCGCTGGTGCTGGTGCTCTGGTTGATGGCTGCGCTCTCCCTGCTGGTGCTCGTTAGTGCGAACAGCATACGGCAGCAGACGCAGAGAGTATCCATTGACCTGGAGCGTCTGCGGATGGAGTTGGCGCTAGATACCGCGCTGCAGTTGGGCGTGCAAAATCTCATGGCCGACCGTGCCGCTGGAAGTTTCTACCGCCGCCAGCATCTGCAGCTTGGAAACAACAATGTCCGGATTGAGACCATCCCGTCTTCGGGGCTGATCGACGTAAATGTCGCGAGTGATGAACTGCTGCAGGCCTTGTTTGAACGGGCGGGAGGGCTTCCCCCTGGCGAAGCCTTGATCATGATTACGCGCATCAGAGACTACATTGATCCGGACAGCGAGCCAGGCGAGATAGGCGGCGCCGAAGCTCCCCAATACCGTGCGGCTGGCCGGCCGACTGGCCCTCCCAATAGAGGGCTGGACGACCTGTCGGAATTGCGGATGGTGCTGGGAATGACCCCTGAGCTGTATGAGATAATCATGCCTTTCTTGGGAGTCAATGGGCAGTCACGCATCCGCATCGATGCGGCGCCTCCGGCGCTGATCGATATGCTCTCGGGCCGAAAGGGGTTCGGAGAGCAAATCCTTTCATCCCCCCTGAATCACGCGCAAGCGAGTTCCTGTCCGGGCCTGCGGCAGAACTTTTTCCCCTGGCGGCGTTAGCGCGAGGACGGTCAGGATGCGAGTCTCCATTCAGGCGGAAGGCGGACGTTGGTGGCAGCGCGAGGCATGGATCGACTTGAGCGAGAGGCCGGATACGCTGACGCCCTGGACAACCCTCTCGCTTGAACCCACGCGCCGCATGAACAGCCCCGAGAACAGGAACTCAACCCATGGCAGATAAAGGCGAGCTGCAGCATCGCATCTCCACCGCCCTGGATCGGATCGGCTGGGGATTTGGCGACTGCAGGCAACTGCTCATCCAGCGCGGATGGTGGCCTACAACGGTACAACCTCTCGTATCGGCGGACGCGAGCCGCTGGGCGCTGGCAGGCGATTGGCTGCGCCCCAGGAGCGACAGCCGCCAGGCGGCTGGTCTGCTCATCCCGGAATCCGAATGCCTGTGGGGCACTCTTCAATTCGCGGATATGCCGCATCGGGCGCTGGGCTTGGCCGTGCAGGAGGCGATGTGGCGCGTCTCGCCCCTTCCCCCCGATCAGATCGTGGTCGCCTGGCGTGCTGTCCCCGAGGCCAAAGGCGGCTGGTTCGTCGAATGGGGCGTCTGCCGGCGTAGTGTGCAGGACGCGGCGCTGGAGAGGCAAACCCTGAGTGCTGCAGCCCCTGTGTTCCTGGCGCGCCAAGGGCGGGCGCTGCCGGTGCGCAGCACCGCCTGGACGGCTCTGCAGAAGCGGCGGCGGTGGATGGATGGCCTTGGGCTCGCGGGAGTGCTAATCGTCGTGGCCGCGATCGCCATACCCGCGCTCATGCCGCTGATCCTGAAGCGCCAGGCTGTCGTGCTGGCCGTCCGGCATGTCGGTGCGGTTGAGCCCCAGGCCGCCCCCTTGCGCGCGCAGCTCGACGAACTGCGTGCCCAGACAGTCATGGCGCAGGATTTGCGCGCTGGTGCGAGCACGGCTCTTCCGCTCGCCAGCGTGGTTGAGCAGCTCTCGGAAGTGCTCCCGGATGACACTTGGCTTGACCGTATCGAAATCAACGGTGGCGACATCCGGATCACCGGGTACACCGCCAATGCCGTTGACCTTATCGCGCGTCTGGGGCGCCAAGCCATGTTTGCCGATGTGCGGGCCACCTCGGCCAACGTGCGCGACAACGCGCTGAACAAGGAACGCTTCGCTTTCGAGATGCGCTGGCGCGGCGAGGAGGCAAAGCCATGAACATCTGGACGCGCCGGGCCATCGTCACCGTGCTGTTGTGCGGGTTGGCTGTGCTCGCATGTGCTGCCCTCGTCTACCACGCGCTCTGGGGACGCTACGACAAAGCACAGCAATTGCTCGAATCCCGCAGTGAGCGGCTCGACGGCATCGTCAGCGCAGGGCCCGACATCCAGGCCTTGCTGGAAACCGTGCGCCAAAGCGTGAGTCCCCTTGTGCATCCTGGTGGTGAAAGTGCGCAAAACGAAATGCAGCAGCAGTTGCGCGAACTCATCTCGTCTTCCGGTAGCACTCTTGTTTCCTCCCAGGTGGCCGTTGAGTCCGCAGCGGACGGCAAGCTTGCGCGGGTTCGCCTGACGGCCACTATCACTGGCGAGTGGGTCAAGCTGCTGCACTTCATGGGAACCCTACAAACCCATACTCCAGTCCTGTGGATACGAGCAGTCAGCATCATGCGCGATGGTGCCAACACCGGTGCATCGGGCCAGAACGGCCGTATCACGCTCCAGCTCGAAGCACCGATCGCTTCCGCGGCTTTGGAAAACAAACAGCCATGAAGGGGAAACGATTGATGACAGGCCCCAAGCCTTGGCTCCTGGGCCCCTTCCTTGCTGCAGTGGCCTTGGTTGTGAGCACCTATTGGTGGCAGACCCAGAAGGCGACCTGGACGCCGCCGCGTGAGCGCAGGCCCGATCTACCCGCATTCGAGCCTATTCCTGGCCCGCGAGGTGCGGTTGTCCAGCAGGCCCGCGAGCGGCCGGTGCTTTGGGTGTCGCGTCGCCCTCCCCAGGTGGCCGAGAAGAAGAAAGACGAAGCGGCTGATGTCCTGAGCCAGTCGCGCTTGATGGCGGTGTTGGAGTCAGGCTCGGCTCGCGTAGCCATGCTGCAGCAGCCCGACGGAAAAAACTCAAGCTCACCACGGAAACCAAACCGTGGAGCATCGAATCATTCGATGGCCGCAAGGCCGTGTTCCTGTCCACCGACAACCGGCGCATAGAGCGGCTGCTGGAAGCGGGTGCCACCCCGCCGAAAGCTCCCGCGCCGGTGCGTGCGCGCCGGCCGTGAGCCGGACGCGCCTGCGGTATGCAGCACCAATATATTGGAGTGACATCTCTATGAATATCAGGCCATCCATCCTCATGCTGGCATTGCTTGCAGTGGGTTGTGCCAGCACGAATGGCGTGCCCTCCGCTGACGAGGCTGTCCAAGTTTCACCGTCGGCAATCTCTCCGTTGCCCGCTAAGCAGGCAGTTGCAGCCGCGCCCCAACTCGCCACGCAGTCTGGGGCACAGCAGGCACAGGCAGAGCCTGCATCGACCAAGGCGCACCTGTTCCCGGGCAACGACAACCAGTTCAAGCCCGATCTCAAGCCCAAGATCGATCCCATGCTCGCGCGTGGAGACAAGGTGTCTCTGAACTTTGAGAACATCTCCGTTGCCAATCTAGCCGAAGCCTTGCTGGGCGACCTACTCAAACTCAACTACACCATTGACGCGGGTGGCGATGCCGTCGTCAGCCTGCACACCCGCCAGCCTCTCCCGCGCAGCCAGGTACTTGAAGTGCTCGACGCTGTGCTGCTGCCGCACGACCTTGTCATCAACCGGGACAATGCTGGGGTGTACCACGTCACCAAGCGCTCGGTCACGGTGGGGACGCGTCCTATTGTGGGCGCGGCCAGGGTCAAGGATCTAGCAGGATCGGGCACAGTCATCGTGCCGCTCAACCACATCGCCGCAGCCGAGATGGCCAAAATTCTGGCACCCCTGGCATCGCGTGAGGCTATCACCTACGTTGACAGCATCCGCAACCTGCTCGTCCTGCAAGGCAGCAAGTCTCAGATCAGCGGATGGCTGGAGATGGTGGAGGCCTTCGATGTGGATTTCCTTGCGGGCATGTCGCTAGGCGTATTTGTGCTGGAAAACGCCAATGTCAGTGTCGTTAACGAAGCACTACAAGCCATGCTGGGCAGCGACGGTACCGGGTCTTCGCCATTTGGCGGCAGCGGCGGCAGTCCTGCGTCGCCGAGGACGGGCGGCTCTTCTGCCCCTCGTCCCGGGGTGGGCGGCTCCGTAGTTGCTAACCCGGCTGCCAATAGCCCGGTGATCACTTCGGCATCTGCTGGCCCCTTGTCCGGCTTGATCCGCCTATTCCCCGTGGAACGGCTCAATGCGCTCGTGGTCGTCACACCGCGTAGCCACATCCTCCAGCAGGTCGAAACCTGGATCCGTCGCCTCGACAAGCCTACCGATGGCCTAGAGCACAGCCTGTTCGTTTACTCCGTGCAAAACGGCTCAGCCGTCAAGATGGCAGAGATGCTTAACGGACTCTTCGGGGCGGGTGGGGCGGGTGGGGTGGGGGGCGTGGCGGCGGGATCCGCGCCCTCGCAGTTCGGCTCCTCCCGCAGCAGCGGCATCTTTGGCAGCGGTCAGCAAACCTCCATGGGCAATAATCAGTCGAATAACAGCTTCGGTTCGTTGGGGACTCTGGGAACTGGAGCGCAGACCAATAACGCAACTGCGGCGCCTGCAACGTCTGTCAGCACGCTCGAAGGCAACGTCCGTATCGTGGCGGATGCGTCGCGCAACGCGCTCATGATCCGAGCGCCGCGCGCAGAATACCGGCGCATTGAGCGTGCCTTGCGCGAGCTTGACCGTGCCCCTACCCAGGTGCTCATCGAAGCCAGCATTGTCGAGGTCAGCCTCAACGGGAATCTGAAGTACGGCGTCGAATGGTTCATCGAAAACCACATGAGCGGCGACCGTACGGGCCAAGCATCATTGCTGAACTCGAACAACAGCTCGGGAAACATTGGCACCAAACAACCGGGCTTCTCCTACACCATCCTCAACAAAGCGGGCGCCGTGCGCGCCACGCTCAATGCCCTGGCTGCCAATTCGCAACTCAAGGTACTCTCCAGCCCCTCCGTGCTCGTGTTGGACAACCACAGTGCCAGCATCATGGTGGGCAGGCAGCAACCCATCAAGACATCCACCACCATTGCCAGCACTGGCGGTTTCGCCACCGAGAACATTACCTACAAGGATACGGGTGTGGTGCTCAATGTCACGCCATCCGTGAACGCCAGTGGGCTTATCACCCTCGACATCTTGCAGCAGGTCACGGATGTGGGCGAGGAAGATACTGCCACCCGACAGCGTTATTTCCTCGCGCGTCAAATCCAGACACGCGTAGCGGTACGCTCGGGCGAGCCTATCGTTCTGGGTGGGGTCATCAGCGAAAACGAAACTGCTGGTAACAATGGCGTGCCAGGCTTGCGCAATATTCCTCTTCTGGGTGCTCTGTTCTCCACCTCCGAGAGCACCAGTGCCCGCACCGAACTGCTGGTCATGCTCACCCCGCGGGTGCTCGAAGACGACGATGCGCTGCGTTCGGCCAGCGCCGAAATGCGTGACCGCCTGCGTGGCCTGACCACACAAACCAACCTCACCCCGTTGCCACAATTGGACCCTCCCCGAAGCGTGCCACCCTCGTTCAAGGACGCAATTAGCCCGCTGGCGGCCCCCTGATTGCAATGGGGTGCTTGGCCTTGTGCCCCTTCTTTAACCTACAAGGAGAACATCACACATGACGACGTCCCTGCCGCATCGCCGGCGCCTGCTGTGCCGCTCGGTATCCATTGCCAGCCTGGTGGCGCTGAGCTTGATGGGCTGTGCTTCAGTGCCAGGCCATGGTGCGAAAACCCAAGAGGCATTGCTGCAGCGCGCCACCGCCTACTGGCAAGCCATGAAAGACAACGACCGCGTCACGGCCTGGGGCTACGAAGAACTGTCGAAAAAGCCTGACTGGACTCTGCAGGGGTATCTCAAGCGTGGAGGCCTCGTTTATGACGAGGTAAAGGTGCTGAGCGCCGGCGCCATCGAGGGCGATCGCGCTGCGGTCCATGTCAAGATGACTTATTCGGTTCCGGCGGTACGTGTGAAGAACATCACGGCCGAGCGGCAGGATCAGTGGATCTGGATCGATGGTCAGTGGTACCATGCTGACCGTCCCGCTGTTCAGTGACTTGAATGGGCGCGATGCTAAAAGGCTCGTTGCAGCAGTGCAACAGGCAGCGGTTTTTTTTAAAATAGCATTGCACCCGGTTGAAATGCAGGATGGCTGGGGCTAAGATCAGCATAGCCCAAACGGTTTGACGGATGGGTTGCACAGCCCGCAAGGGTGGGAAGCTTCCTTCTTTTTTCTAAGGATCTTTAAGATGAAAAAATTTGCTCTGGCAGCCGTTGCGGCAGCGGCAATGACCGGCGGCGTCGCTCACGCCTACACGGTCGGTACATACTCTGATGGTTTCGTGGTCCCCAGCGTTGAATTGACCGCCAGCGGTACGACCGCCGTGGGTATCATTAACCGTACCAATTCCGTGGTGCCGGTGTTCTGGGTTTTCCATGACCAAAACTCTGGTCACGTGCTGGACGGCTGCTTCCCCATGACGGCAAACCAATACAAGGGTGTGGCCTGGGGTAGTGATCTGGGTGATGCTTCCGTTGCTGGTCTGAAGGGCTATCTGGTATTTGCCGCTGGCATTAACACCTCTGGCACTGCGGCTGATGCAGCGGCAGTTTGCAATGCTGGCTCCGTGGGTACGAATACTGCAGCACTGCTGTCCGCCAACGCATTCCAGGTGGATACGGCTAGCAGCGATGTGGCTGTGGTGCCGGTGATCGACGGCCCCCTGACTCTTGCTGCTGCTCCTTTGAACAACCTCAAGGATCTGAGCGAACGTAGTCTGGTGAGCATCGCTGGTGCAGCCCAAGTCACTCCTGGTACGGGTCCTGTTATCACGGCCCGCTACGCCAAGGGTGTGGCTGGTGCTAAGACTGTTGTGAACGTTTGGTCCACGGGTGACCACAGCGGTCGCCATACGGTGGACATCTATAACAGCCAGCAGCAGCGTACTTCTACCAACTTCGTGCTGACGAAGGCTGAACTGGATTTGTTTGATCCCTCGACCATGGTCGGCACCACTGCTTTCACTGATGGTTTCATCGAGTGGAACGCAGGCAAGGTTCCTGCCAATTTCAAGAGCGTGAACGGCGAGAGCGCCCTGGGTACTACCTCTGGCTCCGTGTTCGTGTACAGCACGATCAGCCTGCCGGCATTTGGCGCCGTCCAGACGCTGCTGGGTGCAACGCAGTAATGGTGGCTTGACAGAGAGGTGGCCGATAGGTCATCCTCTGTCTCGCATCAAAAGTGGCGCAAGCCACTGACCGTATTCAAATAGCGCCTTCGGGCGCTATTTGTTTTTTCACTTATGTGTTCTGAAGGCTTTAGGGGGTGTGTATGGGCTGGGTGCGTACTCTTCATTGTGGTGTGCTGCTGGCGACTGCAGTCATATTGGCGGCATGTCAGGCCACGGGGGGGCGCATACGGCGGCGTTGGGCCGGCCCATCCAAGTGGAGCGGCTGAAGTTGGACGTGCCTGACGCGTGGGGTGGCGAAGTGCGTTGCACCGCTAAAGCTGGTTGCCGCTTGCTAGCCGTGGAACATGAGAACAGCATGCTGGTATTGCACCAACTGGGTCCGGGGCGCACCTCGCGCTTACTGGATAAACAGAAACTGGCATACCACCCCGATGGGGCTGCATGGCTAGAGGATGACCTCGTGGTAGCCTCTGTGGAGGCCTCGCACAGCCTGGATGTGTACCGCGTAGAGGGCGAGCGTCTGCGGCTGTTGGAGCAAATTGATGTAGGTATTCCTCCGCGCGACGTGGTTGTTGTAAGCTCCGAGCAAGGGCGCTACCGCTTGTTGGCTACGCCATACAGCCGCAACGAAGTGGCTTGGGTGGACTATATACCGGGCGAGCCTGCTGCGCGGTCAGTACCAAAGGCCCCCGCCGGGCAGGTGACCCGCGTCAAGTGGTGCGAGGCGCCATGGCATCCCGTGCGTGTGGAGCGAGCGCCAGGGAGTCCCACGGGTGGCGTGGCCGTGGCATGTCTGGACGAGCAGCGGGTGCTTTTTGTGCCTCACGACGATTTGCTAGGGATGCCGCAGGTATTGCTCAAGGTGCCGGGCGAAGAGCGCATTGTGTCGCGCCAGGCCCGGATATCGCCTTCGGGCCGCTGGTTGTATGTAGCGCTGGAGCTGGGTGGGCGCAACCTGCGCATCGATATGGACAGTGGTGCATTTCAATGGATTATTGCTCCGACGCCAGGGGGGTTTCGACACTGCCGCTGACCGATGATGTGGTGGTGTGGGGATTTGATACTTCCCTTTACCTGCAGCGACTAAGCTCCGGGGGCGAAGTGCTGGAAACGCGTTGGCTGGATGTGAGCGGATTTCCCACGGGCTTGCAATTGAAAGATGTAGATGGTGATGGTGAAGATGACTTGATCGTGCTTAATTCTGCCTCGCTGCCTCAGAAGAAAGCGGGGGTTGAAGTGATCTATGGTCCCGTGTGGGAACGCGCGCAGGTGCGATGATCTAATGCGGTAAGGCGTTTTTTTGATGAGTACGGACTGATGGACATGATGAAGCAAGTGAAGCGTTGGATAGCCGTGGCGGTCTGCGTATTGGCGAGTTCGACCGCATTGGCTGTCGCCTCGAGTGGAAAGCCTCTGGCTCGCATGGCTAATGGCGAGTTGATCGGTGAGCAGGATCTGGCGGATTACCTGGAGCGGCGTATGGATTTGCGTGGAATTGCACGCAATGTATGGGGCGTGGAACAGGTGGTGCGAGAGATGGCGTTGACCCGTGTGCTGAACCTTGAGGGTGAGAGTTTGGGTATCCCCCGTAGCGGTGGTGGTGAAGCAACCTTGCGGTTTGACGATGCGTACGGGTTGGGGGTACAGAGTAAGCAGGAGCCTGTTTGTGAGCGCCCGGCGAATGATCGGGAGGCGCGCAAGTATTTTGATGAAAACCCCCAAGCGTTCATGGTGCCTGCTCAGGCGCGGGTGCAGCGGATGATGTTGCCTGTGACCTTCGAGATAGAGGGCCTTCCGGCCATGGAGTGGCTGAAGGCGCAGGCTCAGGCTATTGATGGTGGTGGTGTCCAGTTCGCCAAAGTGGCCCAGCGTGCTCAGGATGTCTATACGTTAGAGCCACAGGGTGATCTGGGTTGGATTGATTTAGAGGGTGACAACGCGATCGTGGCATCTTTAAGAGCGGCTAAGGCGGGTGCGGTGCTGGGGCCGCTGCGTGAGGGTGATTTCAGCTACCTGTTCCAGGTGGTGAGTCAGCGGCCGGCACGTCAACTCACATGGGACGAATCCAGGGCTTTCGCAGCAACTCGAGCTGTATCGTATTGTCAGTCTAATGGACGCGAGCAGTTGCGCGCGAGGTTGTTCAAAAAATATGGAGTGGAGATTGATGGCGGAGCCATCCGCGAGTTTTTCGCGAAGACAATCTGGCTGAAACGGTAAGATTTGTTTTGATCTATAGTGTTTGGGTGCTTGTTGCGTTTGGTTTCGAAGATTAATTATTTCTGATATTAGGTTTTGGCGGACGTTCGTCGCTATGGTTTTGAATGGTTACTATTCATGGCGAGGATGTTTGTTAGCCTGTTTGGTCTATTTCTCCAAGCTGCCTGCGTGTAGAACATGCCAAATGGGCGTTCTTCGAGCAGGTTGTTTTTTGCATGTCCTTATTGATGCGCGCTTCTGTTTTAATACCCGTTAAGAATGGCGGCGCTTTGTTGGGTGAGGTGCTGGATGCCGTACTGGCGCAGCAAGCGCCCTGGCCTTTCGAAGTGATCATCGTGGACTCGGGTTCGCGCGATGGCTCGGTGGAATTAGCGCGTCAGCGTGGAGTCCGAGTGGAATGCATTCCACCCGCGGAATTCGGCCATGGACGTACCCGCAATTTTGCGGCCTCCCTGTCCTCGGGGGAATTTCTCGTTTTTATCACGCAGGATGCCAAGCCGGCCGATGTGCATTGGCTCCGCAACTTGGTGAATGGCTGTGATGCGGCGCCCGATGTCGCGGGGGCATTTGGCCCGCACCGTGCTCACGTCGAGGCTCGGCATGTAACGCACCGCGAATTGGAAATGCATTTCGGGGGCTTTGGCAGGGATCTCTCCATTGCGCGGCTGGAAGACAGCGAGAGGTTTGCCCTCGATCCTGGCTATCGCCAATGGCTGCATTTTTTTCCAGCAATAACTCCTGTATCCGTCGCACAGTTTGGGAAAAGCTGCCTTTGCCCGACGTGACTTTTGCTGAAGACCAGACTTGGGCGCTACGCGCCGTGGAGGCTGGCTATGGAAAAGCTTTTGTACCGGATGCGGTGGTGTTCCATTCGCACGACTTCGGCGTGTGGGAAACGCTGCAGCGCAATTTTGACGAGGCGCGCTCGTTTCAGAGGTATTTTGGCTATCGCCTGCAAAATAGGCCAGCGCGAGCCTTGACGTCAGGCTTGGGATTAGCTAGGCGCGATTGGGGCTGGCTACGTAACGCAGGGCTGAGAGGTTGGCGTCTGTTTAAAAATGGAATGTATATGGCGTTGATCGAGTGTGCGCGCACCACGGGCCAGTACCTGGGTACGCGCCATGATAGCCTGCCCGGTTGGCTTCTCCGCAGTGTGTCGCGGGACGAGCGCTTGCAGCGCGCAGGAGGCGCATGATGGTGTTGCTGGTGCACCGCGCGCGGCAGGTCTCCGCGCTATTGAAGCGCGACGGAGTGTGGGGTGCTTTACGTGCCATCTGGCGCCGGTTGCGTTACGGCCCGGCCCAGCCGCAGTATGTGGACGTTTTTGGCCACTATAGCTTTGCGCTGCCCCATGTCATCCGGCCGGCACCAGGGCAATCCGAGCCCGGCACATTGCTATGGTTCATTCCTGACTTCAACATCGGTTCGGGCGGGCACACCACCATTTTCCGCACAATCTGGCATCTGGAGCAAAAAGGATACCGCTCGGGCATCGTGATCTGCAAGCCGGTTATGCACCAGAACGCGCAGGACGCTCGTGCAGAGATTCAGGAGCATTTTTTTCCGCTACAGGCGCAGGTGTATCTGGGGTTTGCGGGGCTACCACCTTGTGAGTTCGCCATGGCCACTGGCTGGGACACGGCTTACAGCGTGCGTGCTTTCACGGGCGCGAGGCACAAGCTGTACTTTGTGCAGGATTTCGAGCCGTATTTCTACGCCATGGGCAGCGAACATGTGTTGGCGGAGAACACCTACCGGTTTGGGTTTTTTGGCATCACGGCGGGTGATTGGCTGGCCGGCAAACTGGCGCAAGACTATGGCATGGTCACCCATCCTGTGCGGTTCGGTGTGGAGCAGGAGCGTTATCGTCGTCGGCCGCGCCGCGAGCCTCACATCCGTCGGGTGTTCTTCTATGCCCGCCCACCTACGCAGCGCCGTGCGTTCGAACTGGGGCTGTTGGTGCTCAAGGCGGTGTGGGAGCGGTTGCCGGATACGCATTTCATCATGGCGGGATGGGACACGTCGAACTACAGCATTCCATTCCCGCACCTGTCTTGTGGCACGGTGACACCGGATGAATTGGCCGACGTTTTCAGCCAGTGTGATGTGGCGCTGGTATTGTCGTTGACGAATGCTTCGCTGATGCCGCCGGAACTGATGGCCTGCGGCTGCACCGTAGTATCCAATCGGGGCCTCAACGTGGAATGGCTGTTGAGCGAGGACGTGGCTGTACTGACCGATGCCACACCTGAAGCTATGACTGACGCTGTGTGCGGGCTTTTGCAGGACGACGCCCGGCGCAGTGCCTTGAGTGCGCGCGGCGAGGCCTATGCGCGTGACCTGCACTGGGCTGATATGGCCGACCAATTCGAAGCCGGTTTGCAGAAGGTGCGTGCCGGCAGCGCGCTGTCATGACTTCTGCGTCACATTCTCCAGCTCAGGAGACTGTGCGCCAGCCGCGCCAGCTCTGGGTGCTATGGCGTTATTGGATGGTGCGTGAGCTGAAAACGCGCTATGCAGGCTCGGTGTTGGGGCTCGCCTGGGCTTTCGTGCAGCCGCTGGCCACGTTGGCCATTTTCTACGTGCTGTTCGGCATGGTGCTGGCAGTCCGTGTGCCGGGGCTGGACGTGGATCATGGCTACCTACTGCATTTGCTGGCGGGGCTGGCAGTATGGCTGCCCTTTACCGACGCGTTTGGCCGGGGGATAGGCAGCTTGGCTGCGTATGAGGACTTTTTGCGAAAACAGCCGATGCCGGCAGAGATTCTGCCCGCAGTGGCAGTGGGCGGCAGCCTGTTGATGATGGCGATTGGCTATGCGCTGCTGCTGGTGCTGTGCCTGAGCCAGGGCGTGGCGCTGCGCGCCACCTGGGCTTGGCTGCCCGTGCTGGTGGTGATGCAGGTGGCGCTGACCTATGGGTTGACGCTGATGTTCAGCATGGCACATTTTCTGTGGCGCGACGTGGGCTCGATGATGTCCTTTGCGCTGCAACTGTGGTTTTACCTGACCCCCGTTGTCTATCCGCTGGCTCAGGTGCCCGAGAAGTTCCATGGCTGGTACTTGCTCAACCCGCTGGCCTGTCTGGTGCTGTGCGTCGAATGGGCCTTGCTGGGCATGCCGATGCCGGGGAGTACGCCCTATGCCTTGCTGGCCTGGACGGTGATCCTGGGCGGCGGCGGGTGGTGGTTCTTCCGGTCGATGAAGTCGGCTTTGGGCGAGGCGCTGTAATGAGCATCCGGTTCAACGGCATAGAAAAGCGCTATGCGGTGTATGCCCGCCCGCAGGATCGGCTGTGGGAGTGGCTTTCCGGGCGGCAGCGCCACCGCGTGCACGTAGCGCTGACGGGCGTTGATTTCGACGTCAAGCCGGGGGAGACCTTTGGCCTGATCGGTGAGAACGGAGCCGGCAAGAGCACGCTGCTCAAGATTGCTGCCGGCACCATCCGGCCATCCACTGGCGCGGTAGAACGGGTGGGGCGCGTGGCCGCGCTGCTGGAACTGGGAGCGGGCTTCCATCCCGAGGAGTCGGGCAGCGACAACATTCGCTTTATGGCGGCGCTGCACGGGCTGGAGGGCGAGGCGATGGACGTGTTCATCGCCCATGCCACGGACTTTTCGGAACTGGATGCCGACACGTTGGCGCGGCCGGTGAAGACCTATTCGTCGGGCATGTTCATGCGACTGGCTTTCGCGGCCGCCACGGCGATCGAGCCGGACGTGCTGATCGTCGATGAAGCCTTGTCCGTGGGGGATCTACATTTCCAGAAGAAGAGCCTGGATCGCATCTTGCGCCTGCGCGAGCGCGGGGCCACGGTGCTGTTTTGCTCGCACAACCTGTACCAGGTGCGCAGCCTTTGCCAGCGCGCGGCGTGGATCCATGGGGGACGCGTGCAGGCGATCGGGGCGACGGAAGATGTGGTCACCGCCTATGAGGCCCACGAGCGGCGGCGATATGCCCATTTGCGCCTGGAAAACGCGGAAAAGCAGAAACGGCAGGAAGCAGCACAGGAAAAGCCGGTGGCCAAGCCGTCGATGGCGGCGTTGGCCAAGATCGTGTGCCTGACGACCGAGACGGCCGATGGAATCAATCCTGCCCAGGTGGATTCGTTCCAGGATTTTCTTCTCGATATTGAAATCGAGTCATACAGCGATGAGCCATTCCACGTCATGTTTGCCATTGTGCGGCCGGACAAGGACAACGTGTTTGGCTCCAGCACCCAGTTTCGCGCCCAGGGAGAACCGCTGCGGGGCATGGGCACGCACAGGATCCGGGTGCGCTTTCCGAAGCTGCCGCTGCTCTCGGGCGAATACCTGTGGAGCGCCTACGTGCTCGATGACTCGGGTTTTCAGGTCATCGACATGGCGGAACTGATCCAGCCTTTCACAGTGCTCAACGAGAAGTACCGGGAGTTTGGCGTGACCTGGCTCGAACATGATTGGGTGCTGGTGGAATGACGCGCGACTGGCTGCTGGACTGGGTGTTTCCGTCGCTGGCGCATATTCCAACGACATTGCCTTGGTGGCTGGCCGCGAAAATCGGGCGTGAGCGTGGCGCTGAGCGCCGCCATCTGCTGCGCTGGCTAGAGTCGCGCTTCGCGCAGATCTTTCCGCAGGCATCGTCTTCAGACCATGCCCACTGGGCCCGTGCGCATCTGGACATGCTGGCGCAGGAGATGATGGATGCCATGGCGTTCCACCGACTGGGCAGGCCGAGCGGGCCTTCCATCGACGTGGCGGGGCTCGGGCACGTACAGCGATTGCGCGAGCAGGGCCAGGGCTTCATCCTGGTGCTGAACCACTTCGACCGGCAATTGGCCGCGCCGGTGGCCTTGGCGCACCAGGGGATTCACACCCACGTGCTGACCATGCCGGTGTTGGACAATCCGGAGCTTGATGGCGCCCATCGCCGCTTTCTGCTGCGCAAGGTCCGGGGCTATGCCGAAGTCACCGGGGGAAACTGGCGCACCACGAACGAAGGCCTGGCTCCGGTGCTGGAAGGCCTGCGGGCGGGGCAGGGGTGGGTGATCTGGGCCGATGCCTGGCAGCCGGGGTTCAAGCGCCTGAGGCGGCATCCGTTTCTCGGCGGGCGCTTGACCCTGACCACAGGAATCGAGCGCATGGCCCGATTCACCAATGTTCCGCTGCTGTACGCAGCGACATACTCCGGCGGTTCCGGCCGCTTGCGCGTCGCCGTCGAGCCGCTGCCGCCGGAGCCGCAACTGGCGATCGATGCGGTCGTCGCGCGGCTGGAGCGCGATGTCAGGGAGCGGCCCTGGGCATGGTGGTGCTGGGGCCAGTGGGACCAGATGTGGTCGCCGCCGACTGAAGGGGGAGAACTCGCTTGAGCAACATTGAACGCTATGACTATGCCTTCGACCCCGAGGGCGAGGATTGGGCGGCGCGGTTGATCCGGCAACTGCCACCTCCGGGCGCGGTGCTGGAACTGGGGCCGGGCCCTGGCGCCATGACCAAGGTGCTGGTGGAGCGCGGCTACCAGGTGACAGCCGTCGAAAATGACCCGCAGGCCCTGGAGGCGCTGCAGTCCCTGGGCGTGCAGGTGATTGAGGGCGATCTCGAGCGCGCCGATTGGCTGTCCGAACTGGCGGGCAGGCGCTTCCATGCGATCTTGGCATGCGACGTCCTGGAGCATCTGCACCAGCCGGAGGCGCTGTTGCAGAACCTGGCAGGCTGCCTTGAGCCATCGGGGCGGCTGGTCGTCTCGGTTCCCAATATCGCGTATGCGGGCGTGGTCGCTGCCTTGCGCAACGGGGTCTTCGACTATGCCGACAAGGGGCAACTCGACCGCACGCACGTCCGCTTCCTCACCAAGCGTAGCGCAGAGAAGATGCTGCTGGACGCCGGCTGGGTGCCGCGCTACTGGGGTGCCAACCGCATTCCGGTGACGCGCAGCGAATTCGCCTGGTGCTGGAATGGGCTGACGGACGGGTTGCGCCAGGAGTTGCAGTGCAACTGGCCCGATTTCGACGTATACCAGTGGATGGTAGTGGCCACCCCGTCGCACGATGGCCATGTGGCCGAAGCGGCGCATGAGCGCTTCAAGGCCGAAAGGCTGCGGCACGAATTGCATGCCCTCAAGGCCGTGCATGACCAGGAGCATGCCTCGCTGCTGGAGCACCAGAAGGCATTCGCCGAGGCCAAGGTGATCATCGCCCGGCTGGAGGCGCAGCAGGCTTCCCTGCAGTCGGCGATGGACGCGGCCAGCGAAGCATCCGCGGCAGAAAAACGCACTCTGCAAACGGATCTGGAGCAACTGCGCGCCGAGGTGTCGGCCAGTCAGTCGCGGTGGTGGCTGCTGCGCCGCCTGCTGGGGCGGCGATAGGACGGGCGACACATGTTGCTGGGCGTTCCTGAGGTAACCGCTTCCCATCCCGGCGTTGACAGCCTGGGCCGGGACTGCCGGATAGACACGTCCGTTTCCGTGATGCGATTCGGCCGCCGCACGGGGGTGCTGAGTCTTGCGGACGAGGTGAGCTTGTACGTGAATACGCGGCTCGTTCTGGGCGACGTGGACATTGACCCTTGCGTGCGCCTGCATATCGGCGCGCGCACCATCGTCAATGCTGGCGGTTATCTGTCTGGCGAAGGAGGGCTGGAGATTGGCGCTGACGTGTTGATTGGGCCCCACGTGAAACTGCTGTCCGCCGGGCATGCCATCGACGAAGGCGACGTGATCATCGCGCGCAACCGCATCACCCGCGGGCAGATCGTCATCGAAGACGGCGCCTGGATTGGCGCTGGCGCCGTGGTGCTCGAAGGCGTGCGCATCGGCCGGGGCGCCGTGGTCGCCGCAGGCGCGGTGGTGCGTCAGGACGTGCCGGCGGGCATGGTGGTGGCGGGCATTCCCGCTAGAGCGATCCGCTCCCGCCGGGTGGCCGGTTTCGCCCCGGTGGCTGACGGCAGCGGCGGTCTGTGGCTGCGGTGGTGCCGTTGGTGGAATGCACGGCGAGGTTGACGGCATGGCGAGATCTTTCATACGGGCGGCGGCGCTGTGGCTGTCGCTGCTCTGCGCGGGACCTGTCTTTGCGGACGGCAAGGCGATCTGGGAATTCGTGGATGGCGAGGGGGTAGTGCACATAGGCAATGCCGTTCCTCCTGCGCAGCGCGGCGTCATCTGGCTGCACCAAGTGCCGATGGCGCGCGGTGCTGTGGCCGGGCAGGGCGCCGCCAGCCCGAAGCCCTTGAGCAAAATGGTGGGCTTCGAACAGGTCAAGCCGCATCTGGAATCGGCGGCGCTGTCCGAGTCGCTCGATCCGATGCTCGTCATGGCTGTCGCCGCGGCCGAGTCCGCCTTCAATGCGGACGCGGTTTCCCACAAGGGCGCCTTGGGGCTGATGCAGATCATGCCGGCCACGGCGGCGCGCTACGGCGTGGCGGCAGGCGCGTCGCCCGATGGTCGGCACGCCGTCATGGAGCCCCGGATCAATGCCCAGGTCGGCAGCCGCTACCTGGCGGATCTGCTGCGCCTGTTCGACGGAGACAAGGAACTGGCCGTTGCTGCTTACAACGCGGGTGAGGGGGCGGTCATCAAGCACGGTCGGCGCATCCCTCCCTATCCGGAAACGCAGAAATATGTCGAGAAGGTGATGCGCCTCTACAAGACCTGGTCCGACCCGCTGCCTTGAAAAGAAGGCGCAAGAGAAAATAGGCAATTGCGCCTATACATAAAGGGCTTTTGCTATAAAATTTATAGCTCTCCTAGGGCGCTGCAGTGCGGGCAATGGCCGATACGTCGCAGTGCATGGGCTCCCCGAGCGAGGACAGAGCGACAGCTGGTGCGCTGCCATGCGGGGAGAGGAGCCATTCCAGGTCGTAGTAGTAAAGGCTCAGATACCTGTGGCGTTCGGTGATCATGGGCCGGGCGATGCTTGCGCCCTCCAGGCGCCAGTAGCCGGGCTGGTGCGCGGGCAACTCCTCGCTGCATCGCAGGACCAGGCGCAGGAGGATGTCCGCGGCACCGGGCGGCATGGTGACCTGCAGGCCATGCTCCAGATGGGCTGGCAGGTAGGTCATGTAGTTGAACCTCTGCTGCGATAGCAGGGTGGCCGTGCGTTTCCCATTGAGGGCGATGTCTAGTGCCTGCGGCGCATAGACCGCTGAATCTCCGGCCACGGCGATGGCCTCGATGCCCTTGGTGAAATCAAAGCGCAGGCGGTCTTGCGCGGTGGCAATGAAATACCGGGGCGCCGGTGGCTGGGTGATGGCCGCAGTTGTGCAGGCCGGCTCGAAATAGCGGCTGGTGGCCTCCCGCATCGCCATCGGCGCCAGCCCTGCGACCTGATCCTGGCAGATGCGGCGGGTGTCCAGAATCTCGCGCACGGCGGTCAGATGCCTGTAGGTGTAGGACGGAACGACGATGTCCGAGGGCGGCGCCTGCGGGAAAAACATGGTGGATATCGGCCAGTCCATCTTTCCCAGGCGATCCATGCCCCGGTAAAGAATGGCGTGCGACGAGAGCGCGATGGCAAAGAAGGCGCCTGCGAGGGCGCGCAACCCGAGGCGGGGGATTTTCAGCAGGTCACAGAACCGACTCCAGCCATAGGCGGCGGCCACGGCTAGCCAGGGGTGGATGACATCGAGGTGCCAGAACCCTCCCTGGTGCAGAAATGCCATCGAGACGATCAGCCAGATGGCCAGGGTGGCCAATATCCAGCGGACGGTGCGCTCGGCCCATCCCAGCATGCAGCACAAGCCGAGGCCGGCCAGCATGACAGCCAGGCCCGCGGCGGCGAGGGTGTCGAGCGGCTGCATGGCCGGCTGGATTCCAGTGACAAGGCTGTAGGGCATCAGGAGCGCGTCGCGCCACTTCGCCAGATCCAGGAAATTGGCAAGCCAGCCGTGACCGGGCTGCTGCAAGGCCGCCGCTGGCGCGCCGGTGGCCGCCAGCCGGGCCCATGCGCCGGACTTGACGAGCCAGACCGCCGTCGCTGCGGTGGCGATGGCGACCGAGGCCAGGGTGCGCTTGTCCGCGAGGATGCGGCGGTGGAACAGCACGTACAGGGTCAGACCCGCCAGCAGAGGCGCAGCTGAAGGGTGGATCTGCACCAGCAGGAAAAAGACCAGCGGCAGGGCAAACCAGCCAGCTTTCTCCTGGCTGGCAGAGCGGATGTACAGGCCCAGCAGGACGTTGCTGAACGTGATGATGAGTGCTGGCGCCCAGGCGCTGTGGGCATAGATGGACGGAAAAAGAGGCAGCGCCAGGGTGGCATAGACTAGGCCACAGTGTGGGCCGAAGGCCTGGCTCGTCTGGCGCCACAAATAGAGGGCCGACAGAAGAAACAGGATGCCAAAGGCAATGAAAACGCTGGCGTCGCTGTCCTTGAGCAGCAGCGGCAGCGCCAGCAGGTAATAGAACCCGGGCGGCAGCGTAATGCGCTCTCCGAACATGGGCGGGCTGTTGACGGGCCACTCGTGCGCGTGGACGAGCCGGCGCGCGACTTCCATGTCGCGGATCTGATCCGGGCCGTGGAAGGTGACGTCGAAGAAGTAAATCTGCAGGCCTCCCAGCACCGCGATCATCAGCGGCGCCAGAAGGAGATCAACGGGCGTCTTGTTCTTTGCCATAGGGGCTGTGGCCGTCCAAGTGGGCTACGGGCGGTGTTTCCTGCTGGACCATTTCCTTGATGAGATAGGGCGGGCGGCGCTTGGCTTCTATGTAGATCCTGCCGATGTATTCGCCAAGAATGCCGAGCCCTATCAGTTGCACGCCGCCAAAGATCACCATGGCCGTCAGCAGCGTCACATACCCTGGGGTTTGTATGCCGTGCATCAGCGCTCGGACGATGATGAGGGCGGAGTACAGCAGCCCGACCAGTAAAACGCCGGTTCCAATGTAGGTCCAGACTCGAAGGGGTGCGGTGCTGAAACTGGTGATGCCTTCGAGCGCCAAGTTCCAGGAGCGCCATTTGTTGAAGGATGATTTGCCGCCAAAGCGCTCCTCGACCTCGTATTCGACGAATTGCGGCGCATATCCCACCCAGGCGAACATGCCTTTCATGAACCGGCAGTTCTCGGGCATGCTCCGGAGGTGATCGGCCACTTTCCTGTCGATCAGCCTGAAATCGCCGACGTTCTCGGGCAGCTTGACATCGGAAATTCGGTTGTGAAGCCGGTAGAAGATGCTGGCGAGAAAACGGTATGCCTTGGTGTCTGTGTCCCGGGATATCCTGCGGCCCAGCACCACTTCGGCGCCGTGCTCCCAGGCGTGGATGAAGTCGTCGATGACTTCGGGCGGGTGCTGCAGATCGGCATCGATGAAGATCACGGCGTCGCCGCCGGCATGGTTCAGCCCGGCGGTGAGTGCTGCCTCCTTGCCGAAATTCCGGGTGAAATTGATGCCTTTCACCCATTTCTGTTGCTTTGACAGTTTTTCGATGGCCGGGAAAGTGCCATCCGAGCTGCCATCATTCACCAGGATCAGCTGGAATGCGTATTGGTCGTGCCGGGCCAGGACTTTCGAAAGCCTGTCGAAGAACGGCCCGATGTTCTCCTCTTCGTTGAAGCAGGGGGTAACGATTGCAATCTTCTTCATGCGCAGCCGCTCTATTTCGAAAGAAGAAATATGCCAGCGATGATGGTGGCGGTGCCGATGATTTTCTGCAGGGATAGGCTTTCTCCAAAATACACCGTCCCGATCAGGAGTACGCCGATGATGGACAGGCCTGTGTACAGGGGATAGAGCGTGGACAGATCGAAATACCGCAGGAGAAAGGCATAGCTGAAGAAAACTCCGCCGTAGAGCACCAGGGCGGCGCCGGTGCGCGCAATCCAGTCGATCCTGAGCGGCGGGTGGCTGGCGGCAGAGCGCAGGAGCGCATGGGCCAGCGTGAGCGCCGCGGCAAGCAGCAGCGCGGAAAAGACCAGCTTGAGCGTCTGGCTCATGGGGCAGCGGTCTGCATGGCCGGGGTGATGGCGATGGCCCAGTCGCCCCCCCGGAGTTCATGGCGCACTTGGTGGGGCTGCAGCAGCCGGAGCAGGGGTTCGATGTGCGGATAGAAGTTCAAGTGCTCGTCGAGCGTGTAGAAGTAGTAGCGTTGCCGCGGCAGGACGATGAACAGTTGCCTCCTCGTGATGCGCAGCAGTTCCTTGATCGATGCTTCGACGTCGAGCAGGTGTTCGACGACGTGGGTGCAGGTTACGACGTCGAATTCGTGATCCGCGAAGGGCAGCGATGGGAGCATGCCCTCATGGAATTCAAAATGCGTCGATTCGCCGGTGACGGCAACCACGTCAACGCCTGCGAGCCTGCGCCATGGACGCTCCCCGCTGAGCCGGGAGAGCAGATAGCCGTTGCCCGTGCCGACGTCGAGCAGGCTCATGCCGCTGGTGTGCCGCAACTGCTCGGTGATGAAGCGCACCGAAGCCTCGTTGAGATCGCTTACGCGCCTGCGGGATATCGAATTGCCCAGCGAGGCATAGAAATTCCTGTAATCCTCCGCTGTCATGGCGTATGCCCGGGACTTGAACTCCATGAAGGGCCGGACCGCAAAGGTGCCATAGGCCATCACGAAGAAGGGCCACATGAACCAACGGCTGTCGCGAATGGCGGGCGGCACCAGTTCATCCATGACGTAGCGTACTTTTTCGGTTATTTCTCTCTTCATTGGTCGGCTTCCCAGGCCAGGCGGTGTACGTATTCACCGGCGGCCTTCGCGGTGCATTGTCCCAGCAATCTCCCTGGCGCCCGGCAGCGGCATGCGGTGGGGGGTAAAGCATGCGCCAGTTAGTTGCAAATTGAGGGGACGGTTGGCGTATCCGCCAAGCCGCTGGCTGGGCAGTGCGAGTACCATCAGCCCCCCATGATCTGGTTGTCTCTGGTTGGCTTTCTCGTTGCAGGGCTGTCTGCTGCTTACATCATCCGTTGGATGGGGGGCGCGCAGCAATGTATGGCGAAACCATGCCCCAGCGCTTTCACGTGGGCGAAGTGCCGCGCTTGGGCGGGATGGCGCTGCTGGCAGGCGTGGTGGCAAGCTGGCTGCTGGGCATCTGGCAGACGCATGCGGGCGACCCAGGCTCATTGCGCATGGGCTTCTGGGTGTTCTGGTGGATCGTGGTGCTGCTGCCGGCAGCTTTGGGGGGCATCGCGGAAGATATGACGCAGCGGCTCACGGTGCGCTATCGGTTGCTGTTGACACTGGTATCTGGCGGGTTGGCCGCGTGGCTGCTGGAACTGAATGTGACTCGGTTGGGCCTGCCATGGCTGGACACATTGCTGGGCCAGGCTCCATGGCTGGGTGTAGGCATCGTGCTCCTGGCCATAGCAGGACTGCCGCATGCTTTCAACATCATCGATGGCTACAACGGCTTGGCGGGAATGGTGGCGTTGATCGTCTGCCTTGCTTTGGCACATGTGTGCCTGCAGGTAGGCGACCGTGCACTGGGAGCGTTGCTGGTATGTCTCGCTGCGGCCACGGGAGGGTTCCTGGTGTGGAATTACCCACGCGGCATGCTGTTCGCGGGCGATGGCGGGGCCTACATCTGGGGCGTGGTGATCGCGGTGGCCAGCCTGTCGCTGGTGCAGCGCAACGTTGACGTATCGCCTTGGTTCCCTGTGCTGCTGTTGATCTATCCGATCTGGGAGACGATGTTCTCGATTTACCGGAAGCTGGCCCGGGGCGACTCGCCCGGCATGGCCGATGCCCTGCACTTCCATCAGCTCATCTACCGCCGGCTCGTGCGCGGCGTGTTCCATGATGACGAAGCGCGCCGTATGCTCAAGCGCAACAACCGTACTTCTCCCTATCTATGGGCGTTTTTTATGCTGACGGTGGTACCTGCCGTGCTGTTCTGGCGCAATACGCTTGTGCTTATGGCGTTCTGCGGATTGTTCGGTGTGACCTACGTGACGGCATACATCGGCATAGTGCGCTTCAAGGTGCCAGACTGGATGCGGTTTTAGTTGCACAATCTGCGGCACTTTTCCGCATTGAAATTGCCCCATGACCGACCTTCTTTCGATCGCCCCTCGCGACAAGGCTGAAATCCTGGCCCAGGCGCTGCCCTACATCCGCAAGTTTCACGGCAAGACGCTGGTGATCAAGTACGGCGGCAACGCGATGACCGATCCGGCCCTGCAGGCCGATTTCGCCGAGGACGTGGTGCTGCTCAAGCTCGTGGGCATGAACCCAGTGGTGGTCCATGGCGGCGGCCCGCAGATCGAGGCGGCGCTGGGTCGCCTGGGCAAGAAGGGCGAGTTCATCCAGGGCATGCGCGTGACCGATGCCGAGACCATGGAAGTGGTGGAATGGGTGCTGGCCGGCGAAGTGCAGCAGGACATCGTTGGCCTGATCCACCAGGCGGGCGGCAAGGCCGTGGGCCTGACGGGGCGCGACGGTGGGCTGATCCGCGCCAAGAAGCTCAAGATGGTGGACAACAAGGATCCGAACGTCGAGTACGACGTGGGCCAGGTCGGCGACATCGTTTCCATCGACCCCAGCGTGGTCAAGGCGCTGCAGGACGATGCGTTTATCCCCGTCATCAGCCCCATCGGTTTCGGCGAAGAGAACGAGAGCTACAACATCAACGCCGATGTGGTGGCCAGCAAGCTGGCTACGGTGCTGCAAGCCGAGAAATTGGTGCTGCTCACCAACACCCCGGGCGTGCTTGACAAGGCGGGCAACCTGCTCACCGACCTGACGGCGCGCGAGATCGACGGACTGTTCGCAGACGGCACCATCTCCGGCGGCATGCTGCCCAAGATCAGTGGCGCGCTGGACGCGGCCAAGGCCGGCGTGAACGCGGTGCACATCATCGATGGCCGCGTGCCGCATTCGATGCTGCTGGAAATCCTGACGGACCAAGCCTACGGCACCATGATCCGCAGCCACTGAGAATTTCAGTGAAATAGGGCTCCAGCGCTTGTCGGGAAAGCGCTGGAAGCTACCAATTCAGGAGTGAAGGGGCTGGCGCAGCGCTGTGCGAGAATCAATTGCACACAGGTGTTGCCTATGTCCGAATCGATCTCCGCACTCCCCGAACCCACCGCTTCCGAAGACGCTCCGGCCGCACGCCGCCGGCCCCGGCCGGGGGAGCGGCGCGAGCAGATCCTGCAGACCCTCGCGTCCATGCTGCAGCAGCCGGGGGCCGAGCGCATCACCACGGCCGCCCTGGCGCGGCAACTGGAGGTGAGCGAGGCGGCGTTGTACCGCCACTTCGCCAGCAAGGCGCAGATGTTCGAGGGGCTCATCGACTTCATCGAGCAGAGCGTCTTCACCCTGGTGAACCAGATTGCCGAGCGGGATGGCCACGGCGCCCAGGCGGCCGCGCGCATCGTGGCGATGGTGCTGCAGTTCGGCGAGCGCAATCCCGGCATGGTGCGGGTGATGGTGGGCGATGCGCTGGTGTACGAGAACGAGCGCCTGCAGCAGCGCATGAACCTGTTCTTCGACAAGATCGAGGCCACGCTGCGCCAATGCCTGCGCCCCGCGGCACAGGCCGCGGGCGATGCGGCACCCACCGCGCAGGCGCAGGTGGCCGCCGCCGCGCTGAGCGACCTGATCTGCGGTCGGCTGCAGCGCTACGCGCGCACGGGTTTCCGCCGATCGCCCACGGAGCACCTCGACGCTACGCTGGCACGGCTGCTGTAACGGCGGCACGCTGCCAGCCTCGCCGGTTTTCTTCTAGGGGTTTACCCCCGAAATCCCCGCACAGGGAGAGAGGCTCTGGCGCAGGCCCTGTCTTTTGTGCAAAATAGAACGATCGTTCGTTTTATTTGTGCCATGCCCGCATCGACCACCTCTCCCAAGCCCGCCCGTGCGCCCCGCCGCGCAGGCCGGGCGCTGCAGAAAGGGCAGCAGACCAAGGCCGCGATCGTCGATGCGGCGCTGGGCCTGGCGACGCACATCGGGCTGGAGGGCTTGTCCATCGGCGCCTTGGCCGACGTGACGGGCATGAGCAAGTCCGGCGTCTTCGCCCATTTCGGCTCGCGCGAGGAACTGCAGATCTCCGTGGTGCGCGAATACCACGCGCGCTTCGAGCAGGAAGTGTTCTATCCCGCCATGAGCGCTCCGCGTGGCGTGGCACGCCTGCGCGCGATGTTCGCCAACTGGATGCAGCGCACCTCGATCGAGATCGACTCTGGCTGCATCTACATCAGCGGCGCCGTGGAGTTCGACGACCGCGCGGGCCCGGTGCGCGACGCGCTGGCGGGTTCGGTGCTGACCTGGCATGCCGCCATGAAGCGGGCCATCCAGCAGTGCAAGGAATGCGGCGAGATCCAGCCGGACGTGAACGAGGACCAGATGCTGTTCGAGATCCACGGCCTGATCCTGGCGCTGCACTACGAGGCGCGCTTCCTGCGCACGCCCGGCTCCATCGACCGCGCGAACGCCGGCTTCGACAACATCCTGGCGCGCTACGGCGTCCAGCCTTGACCTTCATTTCCACTTTTTTCCAGGAGTCCACCATGCCCACTTACACGCCGCCGCTGCGCGACATGCAATTCGTCCTGCATGAAGTCTTCAAGGTCACCGACGAGTTCAAGGCCATGCCGCGCCACGCCGAGGTGGACACCGACACCGTCAACGCCGTGCTGGAGGAGGCCGGTAAGTTCGCTGCGGGCGTGACCTTCCCGCTCAACATCAGCGGCGACACGGAGGGCTGCACGCTCGACCAGAAGACCCACGAGGTCACCACGCCCAAGGGCTTCAAGGAAGCCTATGCGCAATACGTGGAGGGCGGCTGGGCGGCGCTGTCGTGTGACCCGGCTTACGGTGGTCAGGGCCTGCCGTTCGTGATGAACCAGTGCCTCTACGAGATGCTCAACAGCGCCAACCAGGCATGGACCATGTACCCCGGCCTGTCGCACGGCGCCTACGAAGCCCTGCATGCGCACGGCACCGACGAGCAGAAGAAGACCTACCTGCCCAAGCTGACCAGCGGCGAATGGACCGGCACCATGTGCCTGACCGAGCCCCACTGCGGCACCGACCTGGGCCTGCTGCGCACCAAGGCCGAGCCCCAGGCCGATGGCACGTACAAGATCACCGGCAACAAGATCTTCATCAGCGCGGGCGAGCACGACTTCACCGAGAACATCGTCCACCTGGTGCTGGCCCGCCTGCCCGACGCGCCGAAGGGCAGCAAGGGCATCAGCCTGTTCGTGGTGCCCAAGTTCAAGGTGAACGCCGAAGGCAGCCTGGGCGAGCGCAACCCCATCTACTGCACGGGCCTGGAGCACAAGATGGGCATCCACGGCAACGCCACGGCGCAGATCGCCATCGACGGCGCCATCGGCACCCTGGTGGGCGAGCCCAACAAGGGCCTGGCCGCCATGTTCGTGATGATGAACGCCGCGCGCCTGGGCGTGGGCAACCAGTCGCTGGGCCTGACGGAAGTGGCCTTCCAGAATGCGCTGGCCTATGCCAAGGACCGCATCCAGATGCGCTCGCTGAGCGGCGTGAAGGCCAAGGACAAGGAGGCCGACCCCATCATCGTGCACCCCGACGTGCGCAAGATGCTGCTCACCGCCAAGGCTTACGCCGAGGGCGCGCGTGCGCTGCAGATTTTCTGCACGCTGCTGCTGGACAAGGCGCACGAGCACCCCGATGAAAAGGTGCGCAAGGACAGCGATGAGCTGGTCGCCCTGCTCACGCCCATCGTCAAGGCCTTCATCACCGACAACGGCCACATCAGCACGAATGCGTGCATGCAGGTCTTCGGCGGCCACGGCTTCATCAAGGAATGGGGCATGGAGCAGTTCGTGCGCGACAACCGCATCAACATGATCTACGAAGGCACGAACACCGTGCAGTCGCTCGACCTGCTGGGACGCAAGATCCTGTCGAACAACGGCGCCACGCTCAAGAAGTTCGGCAAGCTCGTGGGCCAGCTCGTGGCCGAAGAGGGCGTGAACGAGAAGATGGCCGAGTTCATCAACCCCATTGCCTACCTGGGCGACCAGATGACCAAGTTCACCACCGAGATCGGCTTCCGCGGCTTCCAGAATCCCGACGAAGTGGGCGCCGCCGCCGTGGACTACCTGCGCGTGGCCGGCCACCTGGTGTTCGGCTACCTGTTCGCACGCATGGCCCAGGTGGCGCTGCGCGAAATCGCCGCAGGCAACGCTGATCCGTTCTACCAGGCCAAGCTGCAGACGGCGCGCTTCTACTTCGCCAAGCTGTTCCCCGAGACCGCCACGCTGATGCGCACCGCGCGCGCCGGCAGCAAGCCGCTCATGGACACCGACGCGGCCCTCGCCTGATCGGAGTGTTTTGAGTCTTTTTGCACTGGAGCCCATATGAGACAAGCGCTGGCAGCTATTCTTTTCGCAGCAATCGCCGCCCCCGTGTGGGCCCAGGCCACCCCCGTGGGCCTGTGGCGCAGCATGGATGACAAGACCGGCGAGGCCAAGTCCGAGATCCGCATCCAGGACGCCGGCGGCGTGCTGGAAGGGCGCATCGAGAAACTGCTGCGCAAGGACGCCGATCCGGCGGCCAAGTGCGTGGAGTGCAAGGATGAGCTGAAAGACCAACCCATGGTGGGCCTGCCCATCATCCGCGGCGCCAGGAAGGCCGAGGGCAAGGACGTATGGGAGGGCGGCAAGATCCTCGATCCCGAGAGCGGCAAGCTCTACACCCTGCGCCTCACGCCCGTGGAGGGCGGGCAAAAGCTCGAAGTGCGCGGCTCCATCGGCCCCTTCGGCCGCACCCAGACCTGGCAGCGCGTGCAGTAATCAAGGAACGCAGTAATGTCCCGATTCAATGTGAAGAAAGTCGCCGTGCTCGGCGCCGGCGTGATGGGCGCGCAGATCGCGGCCCACCTCGTCAACGTGAAGGTGCCCGTGGTGCTGTTCGACCTTCCGGCCAAGGAAGGCCCCAAGAACGGCATCGTCACCAAGGCCGTCGAAGGGCTGAAGAAGCTCAAGCCCTCGCCGCTGGGCGTGCCCGAGGACGCGGCGCTGATCCAGCAGGCGAACTATGAGGAACACATGGCCCTGCTGGGTGAATGCGACCTCGTGATCGAGGCCATCGCCGAGCGCATGGATTGGAAGCTCGACCTCTACAAGAAGATCGCGCCCCACCTCGCGCCGCACGCCATTGTGGCGAGCAACACCTCGGGCCTGTCGATCACCAAACTCTCCGAGGCGCTGCCCGAGAGCGTGAAGCCGCGCTTCTGCGGCATCCACTTCTTCAACCCGCCGCGCTACATGGTGCTAGTGGAGCTGATCGACACGCCCACGACTGAAGCACAGGTGCTCGACCAGCTCGAAGCCTTCGTCACCAGCGGCTTGGGCAAGGGCGTGGTGCGCGCGCACGACACGCCCAACTTCATCGCCAACCGCGTGGGCATCGCGGGCATGCTCGCCACGATGAAGGAGGTGGAGAACTTCGGCCTGACCTTCGACGTGGTGGACGACCTCACGGGCAAGAAGCTCGGCCGCGCGAGCAGCGGCACCTTTCGCACCGCCGACGTGGTGGGGCTGGATACGATGGCCCACGTCATCAAGACGCTGCAGGACAACCTGGACGAGCAAAGCGACCCGTTCTACGGCAGCTTCGGCACGCCTGCCGTGCTGCAAAAGCTCATCGAACTGGGCAACCTGGGCCAGAAGGCCAAGGCGGGCTTCTACAAGAAGGTGGGCCGCGACATCCTGCGCTTCGAGCTGGAGAGCGAGGAATACGTGCCCGCGGGCGCGAAGGCCGACGAGGTCTATGGCCGCATGCTGAAGCGGCCCGCCGCTGAGCGCCTGAAGCTGCTGCGTAATGCCGAAGGCGCGCAGGGCCAGTTCCTCTGGGCCATCCTGCGCAACAGCTTCCACTACGCGGCCGTGCACCTCGCCACCATCGCCGACACCGCACGCGACGTGGATCAGGCCATGCGCTGGGGCTTCGGCATGAAGCAGGGCCCGTTCGAGCTGTGGCAGGAAGCGGGCTGGCTCGACGTGGCGAAGATGGTCCAGGAGGACATCGACGCGGGCAAGGCATTGAGCCGCGCACCGCTGCCCGAATGGGTGTTCAAGGGCCCCGTGGCCGAAGCGGGTGGCGTGCACACGGCGCAAGGCTCATGGAGCCCCCGTCAAGGCAAGTTCGTTCCGCGCCGCCAGTTGCCGGTGTACGAGCGCCAGCATTTCCCCGAGAAGCTGCTGGGCGAAGACAACCTGCCCGACTGGCGCAAGGCCGGCACCACCATCGGCGACACCGACGCGCTGCGCACCTGGACGCTGGACGGCAAGGTGCTCATCGCCAGCATCCAAAGCAAGATGCACGCGATCAGCCCCGACGTGATGGAAGGGCTGATGGAGGCCGTCGATCTCGCCGAGCGCGAGTACGACGGCATGGTGATCTGGTCGGGCGACGCGCCCTTCAGCGTGGGCGCCGACCTGCAGGCCACCATGCCCGCCTATGTGGTCGCGGGCATCGCGGCCATCGAGGGCGTGGAGCACGAGCTGCAGAACCTCATGCTGCGCCTGCGCTACGCCCAGGTGCCGGTGATCTCGGCCATCCACGGCATGGCGCTCGGCGGCGGGTGCGAGCTGGCCGTGCACAGCGCGCGCCGCGTGGCGCACATGGAAAGCTACATCGGCCTCGTCGAAGTGGGCGTGGGCCTGGTACCCGGCGCGGGCGGCCTGACCTACATCGCGCGCCGCGCGGCCGAGAACGCGGCCACTGGCACGGGCAAGGACATCCTGCCCTTCCTGACCGAAGGCTTCACCGCCGCTGCGATGGCGAAGGTGGGCACCAGCGCCATCGAGTCGCGCAAGCTCGGCTACCTGCTGGAGAGCGACCTCATCGTGCCGCACAAGGACGAAGTGCTGTTCGTCGCCATCAACGAGGCGCGGAGCATGGCAGCGAGCGGTTGGCGCGCGCCGGCCAGGCGCCTCTTCCCCGTGGCGGGGCGCAGCGGCATCGCCACCATCAAGGGCTCGCTGGTGAACATGCGCGACGGCGGCTTCATCAGCGCGCACGACCAGCACATTGCCACGCTGATCGCCGAGGTGGTCTGCGGCGGCGACGTGGATGCGGGCACGCTGGTCAGCGAGGAATACCTGATGGCGCTAGAGCGCAAGGCGTTCTGCGCGCTCATTGAGCACCCCAAGACGCAGGAGCGCATTCTGGGGATGTTGAATACCGGCAAGCCCGTGCGCAACTGAAAGAGACAACGACCATGAAGCAAGTGCAAGACGCCTACATCGTCGCCGCCACGCGCACGCCCATCGGCAAGTCGCACCGCGGCTACCTGCGCAACCACCGGCCCGACGACCTGCTGGCCACCATCCTGAAGGCCGCGCTGGCCCAGGTGCCGGGGCTCGACCCGGCGGCCATCGAAGACATCATCTGCGGCTGCGCCATTCCCGAGGCGCAGCAGGGCCTGAACGTGGCGCGCATCGGCGCCGTGCTCGCGGGCCTGCCCACCAGCGTGGGGGGCATCACGGTGAACCGCTTCTGCGCCTCGGGCCTGTCGGCCGTGGCGATGGCGGCCGACCGCATCCGCGTGGGCGAGGCCGAGGTGATGATCGCCGCCGGCGTGGAGAGCATGAGCATGGTGCCCATGATGGGCAACAGCCCCTCGCTTTCGCCCAGCATCTTCGAGCGCGACGGCGACGTGGGCATTGCCTACGGCATGGGCCTCACCGCCGAGAAGGTGGCGCAGCAGTGGAAGGTGACGCGCGAGGCGCAGGACGCCTTTGCGCTCGAATCGCACCGCCGCGCCATCGCCGCGCAGCAGGCGGGCGAGTTCGCCGACGAGATCACCCCCATCGAAGTGACCGACCGCACGGCCGACTTGGCCACGGGCGAAGTGGTTGCCACGACCCGCACCGTGGGCCTGGACGAGGGCCCGCGCCCCGACACCACGCTGGAAGGGCTGGGCAAGCTCAAGACCGTGTTCGCTGCGCGCGGCACCGTCACGGCGGGCAACAGCTCGCAGACCAGCGACGGCGCGGGCGCGCTGATCCTGGCGAGCGGCGACGCGGTCAAGCGCTTCGGCCTCACGCCGCTGGCGCGTTTCGTGAGCTTCGCCAGCAAGGGCGTGCCGCCCAGCATCATGGGCATCGGCCCCATCGAGGCGATCCCCGCCGCGCTGCGCTATGCGGGCCTGAAAGCCGACGACATCGGCTGGTATGAGCTGAACGAAGCCTTCGCGGCCCAGTCGCTCGCCGTGGTCAACACGCTCGGGCTCGACCCGGCCAAGGTGAATCCGATGGGCGGCGCCATCGCCCTGGGCCACCCGCTGGGCGCCACGGGCGCGATCCGTTCGGCCACGGTGGTGCATGCGCTGCGCCGCAAGAACCTGCAGTACGGCATGGTCACGATGTGCGTGGGCATGGGGCAGGGCGCGGCCGGCATCTTCGAGCGCGTGTAACGCATACCCACCGTGCGCGCTGCCGCCAGAAGCGGCGCCACGGCGACCCAGGAGACAGGCATGCAAACCCTCGCCCTTCCGGTGGAAGGCGCCGCGCCGCTGGCGCTGCGCGTGTATGCGCCCAGCGCCGACGTGGTGGCCAGCGTGGTGATCGGCGGCGCGATGGGCGTGCGCCAGAGCTTCTACGAGGACTTCGCCACCTGGCTCGCCGGCCAGGGCTACCAGGTGACCACCTTCGACTACCGGGGCCACGGCGATTCGCTGCGGGGCCCGATGCGCGAGGTGCGCGCCAATCTGACGGACTGGGCGCGCGACTACGAGGCCGTGATCGCCCACGCCAAGGCGCTGCAGCCCGGCCGGCCGCTGTTCCTGCTGGGCCACAGCCTGGGCGCGCAGCTGCCGGGCCTGTTGCGCGCGCCGCAGCAGGTGGACGGGCTGCTGTCCATCGCCGCGGGCAGCGGCTACTGGCGCGACAACGCGCCGCGCCTGCGCCGCGTGGTGCTCTATTTCTGGCACGTGCTGGTGCCGCTGGCCACGCGCCTGTGCGGCTACTTCCCCGGGCGGCGCCTGCGCAAGGTGGGCGACCTGCCCGCCGGCGTGGTGCTGCAGTGGCGCCGCTGGTGCCTGCACCCGCAGTACAGCGTGGGCGCCGAGGGCGAGTCCGCCGCGCGCAGCTATGCGGCCGTGCGCTTTCCGGTGCGGGCGCTGTCCATGAGCGATGACGAGCTCATGACCTGGCGCGGCACGCACAACCTGGTGAACCTGTACGCCAACGCGCCGCGCAGCGTCGAGCGCGTGGCGCCGCAGGACGTGCAGGCGCGGCGCATCGGGCACTTCGGCTTCTTCCGCGCACAGTTCGCGCAGAGTCTGTGGCCGCGCGCGGCCGCGGTGCTGGCGGGCTGGACGGGCGCGACACCGTAGCCGCAGGTTTCGCGGCACACTCGCACGTCTATGACCACCGCACACCACCACAGCATTCATCCCCTGGACGATGCGCTGGCGCTCACCTCCGCCGCGCCCGGGCAATACGAAGGGCGCACCACGCCAGCCTACTGGAACATGGTGGGGCCGTTCGGCGGCGTCACCGCGGCCACGCTGCTGCAGGCCGTGCTGCAGCACCCGGATCTGCTGGGCGAGCCGCTGTCGCTCACCGTGAACTACGCCGGCGCGCTGACGCAGGGGCCGTTCACGCTGCAGGCCACGCCGGTACGTACCAACCGCTCCACGCAGCACTGGACGCTGTCCGTCCTGCAGCCCGATGCCGAAGGTGCGCCCGTGGTCACCACCACGGCCACCGTGGTCACGGCCGCGCGCCGCGAGACCTGGGGCGCGGCCGACACGCCCATGCCCTCCGTGCCCGCGCCGGCGCAGTGCAAGGCCATCCCGCCCGCCTTCCCCGTGGAATGGCTGCGGCGCTACGAGATGCGCCCCGTGGCCGGCAGCCTGCCCGCGCAGTGGGACGGCGGCGGCGAGAGCAGCCTGTCGCAGCTGTGGATGCGCGACGCGCCCGCACGGCCGCTCGACTTCTGCGCGCTGGCGGCCATGGCCGACATCTTCTTCCCCCGCGTCTGGCTGCGCCGCGCGCGCCAGGTGCCTGCGGGCACCGTGTCCATCACCGTCTATTTCCACGCCGGCAGCGCGCTGCTGGCGCAGACCGGCGCGGGCTACCTGCTGGGCCAGGCCCGCGCGCAGGAGTTCCGCAACGGCTTCTTCGACCAGACCGCGCAGCTGTGGAACGAGGCCGGCGCGCTGCTGGCCACCAGCCACCAGATCGTCTACTACAAGGAATGAACCGCACCATGAGCACACAGGACATCCTGGTCCACACCGAAGCCGGCGTGACCACCATCACCCTCAACCGCGCCGACAAGAAGAACTCCCTCACCGAGGCCATGTACGCCGCCATGGCCGACACGCTGGCCGCGGCCGCGCAGGACGCCGCCGTGCGCTGCGTGGTGTTCCAGGGCGACATGGCCATCTTCAGCGCGGGCAACGACATCGGCGACTTCCTGCGCCAGTCGGCCGCAGGGGTGCCGCAGCCCGACGGCGAGCGCCCCGTGTGGCGCTTCCTGCACCTGCTCGCCGCCTTCCCCAAGCCGCTGGTCGCCGCCGTCTGCGGCCCGGCCGTGGGCATCGGCACCACGCTGCTGCTGCACTGCGACCTGGTCTACGCGGGCGACAACGCCGCCTTCTCGCTGCCCTTCGTGAACCTGGGCCTGTGCCCCGAGGCCGCGTCGAGCCTGCTGCTGCCGCAGATGCTGGGCTACCACCGCGCAGCCGAGGCGCTGCTGCTGGGCGAGCCCTTCATGGCCGAGGCCGCGCTGGAGGTGGGCCTGGTCAACCGCGTGGTGCCGCCCGCGGAATGCAACGCGCTGGCCCAGGCACAGGCGCGCAAGCTGGCAGCCAAGCCGCTGACGGCGCTCATCGAGACCAAGCGCCTGATGAAGGCCGGCCAGGCAGCGCAGGTGCGTGAGCGCATGGACGAGGAAGGCCTGAGCTTCGGCCACCTGATGGGCGGGCCCGCCGCCAAGGAGGCCTTCTCGGCGTTCATGGAAAAGCGGCGCCCGGACTTCAGCAAGTGCTGAGCTTGCATAGAAAACAGGCCCCAGCGCTTTACTGACAAGCGCTGGAAGCTCCTTTTTTGATAGTCACCGATGACCAAGTCCGTCCCATCGCCTGTCGTCTTCGAGCCCGAGTTCATTGCCGGCCTGAAGGACATCTTCGAAGAGAAGATTCCCTTCAACCGCCTGATCGGCCTGCGCATCACCGAACTGGAGCCCGGCCACGTCGCAGGCCGCATCGACATGCGTCCGGAACTAGTGGGGCACTTCGTCTACAACCGCATGCACGGCGGCGTCATCAGCGCGGGGCTGGACGCCATGGGCGGGCTGGCCGTCATGGCTGCCATCGGCGCCAAGCACATGGAAGACCCGCCGCTGCAGCGCCTGCACCGCTTCTCCAAGCTGGGCACCATCGACCTGCGCATCGATTACCTGCGCCCCGGCATCGGCAGTCACTTCACGCTGCGCGCCGAGGTGCTGCGCCTGGGCTCGCGCGTGGCCAGCACGCGCATGGAATTCCTGGGGCCGCAGGGTGAGTTGATGTCGGCAGGTTCTGCAGCCTACATCGTCGCGTAAGCCCTGCAAGTGCATGCAACGATAGAGCGGTTTGGTTACCGTTCTTGCGTAACAGGGGCGGTTTCGCCGCGGCACGGCTTCTAGCATGGGCGGGTCTTTTCAAGGAGAACCGATGGCCGTGCAAAACCCCTTCTTTGGCAAACGCGAACCCGATGCATTCCAGCCGCGCCAGCCTTCGTCCGTTCTGGGCGGATCGACCACCCCCAGCACCAGTGCCGTGACCAAGCCCGCCACCCCCGCCAGCAGCACCACTCCCGCTACCACAGAAGGCGGCAGCAAGCTCACCGTGGGCCCGAACATCAAGCTCAAGGGCGTGGAGATCACGGACTGCGACACCCTGGTGGTGGAGGGCACGGTGGAGGCCACGATGGATTCGCGCGTGATCCACATCGCCGAGCAGGGGGCGTTCCGCGGCTCCGCGGAGATCGACATCGCCGAGATCCATGGCGAGTTCGACGGCGCGCTCACCGTGCGCCAGAAGCTGGTGATCCACAGCACGGGCAAGGTCAGCGGCAAGATCCGCTACGGCAAGGTGGTGATCGAGGAGGGCGGCCAGCTCTCGGGCGAGATCGAGGTCGGCGTGGGCGGCGGCGGCCGGCAGAGCCAGTCCTCTTCCGCGCCGTCCCCGGCGCTCGCGGCGGCCTGACGCGGCTTCGCGCTCACACCACGACGGGAGCCCTTGGGCTCCCGTTGTTCATTGGGGACGGGGAATCTCGCGCGGGCGGCCTTCGTCGTCGATGGCCACGTAGGTCAGCAGCGCCTCGGTCACCTTCACGTACTGGCCCTGGGCGTGGAAGCCCTCGGCGTAGACCTCCACGTCCACGGTGACCGAGGTGCGACCCACGCGCACCACGCTCGAATAGAGCGAGAGGATGTCGCCCACGCGCACTGGCTGCTTGAAGACGAACTCCTTCACGGCCACGGTGGCCATGCGGCCCTGCACCAGCCGAGCGGGCAGCACGGCGCCCGCCAGGTCCACCTGCGCCATCACCCAGCCGCCGAAGATGTCGCCATTGCCGTTGGTGTCGGCGGGCATGGGGATGACCTTCAGCACCAGTTCCTTGTCGGTGGGCAATGTGGCGTGGGGGCGGATGGAATCGTCGGTCATGGGCACAATGGCAGGCAGTAAAACAACGATTGTCCCCCATGCGCCGCGGTGGCGATTCCCCCTTCCTCCCTCCCCGCCGGGAAGCTCCGACTGGGCGGCCCTGCGCCGCCTGCTGCCCTACCTCTGGGAATACAAGTGGCGCGTGCTCGCCGCGCTGGCCTTCATGGTGGGCGCGAAGGTCGCCAACGTGGGCGTGCCGGTGCTGCTCAAGAACCTGGTGGACGCCCTGTCGCTCAAGCCCGGCGACCCCATGGCGCTGCTCGTCGTGCCCGCGGGGCTGCTGCTGGCCTATGGCGGCCTGCGCCTGGCCACCTCGCTCTTCACCGAACTGCGCGAGCTGGTCTTCGCCAAGGCCACGCAGGGCGCGGCGCGCAGCATTGCACTGAGTACCTTCGAGCATCTGCACGCGCTCAGCCTGCGCTTCCACCTGGAGCGCCAGACCGGTGGCATGACGCGCGACATCGAGCGCGGCGTGCGCGGCATCGAGTCGCTGATCTCGTACTCGCTCTACAGCATCCTGCCCACGCTGATCGAGGTGGCGCTGGTGCTCGGCATCCTGGCCGTGAAGTTCGACGCCTGGTTTGCCGGCATCACGCTGGCGGCGCTGGGCATCTATATCGTGTTCACCGTCACAGTGACCGAATGGCGCACGCAGTTCCGCCGCCAGGCCAACGAGTTCGACTCCGCCGCGCACACCAAGGCCGTGGATTCGCTGCTGAACTACGAAACCGTCAAGTACTTCAACAACGAGGCCTTCGAGGCCCGCCGCTACGACGAGAGCCTGGAGCGCCTGCGCCGCGCGCGGCTCAAGAGCCAGACCACGCTCTCGCTGCTCAACACCGGCCAGCAGCTCATCATCGCCACGGCGCTGGTCGCCATGCTCTGGCGCGCCACGCAGGGAGTGGTCGACGGGCGCCTGACGCTGGGCGACCTGGTTATGGTCAACGCCTTCATGATCCAGCTCTACATCCCGCTCAACTTCCTGGGCGTGATCTACCGCGAGATCAAGCAGAGCCTGACCGACCTGGACCGCATGTTCACCCTGATGGACCGCGAGCGCGAGGTGGCCGACGCGCCCGGCGCCCAACCCCTGGCGCTGGACGGGCAGCCTGCGGTGCGCTTCGAGGACGTGCATTTCGCCTACGAGCCCAGCCGCCCCATCCTGCACGGCGTGAGCTTCGAGATCCCGGCGGGCAAGACCGTGGCCGTGGTCGGCCCTTCGGGCGCGGGCAAGAGCACCCTCTCGCGCCTGCTGTTCCGCTTCTACGACATCCAGCAGGGCCGCATCACTATCGCGGGACAGGACATCCGCGCCGTCACCCAGGCCAGCGTGCGCCAGGCGATCGGCATCGTGCCGCAGGACACGGTGCTGTTCAACGACACGGTGGAATACAACATCGCCTACGGCCGCCCCGGCGCCAGCCGTGCGGAGGTGGAGGCCGCCGCCCGCGGGGCGCACATCCACGGCTTCATCGCCGCCACGCCCAAGGGCTACGACACCATGGTGGGTGAGCGCGGCCTGAAGCTCTCGGGCGGCGAGAAGCAGCGCGTGGCCATCGCCCGCACGCTGCTCAAGAACCCGCCCATCCTGATCTTCGACGAAGCGACCAGCGCCCTGGATTCGGCCAACGAGCGCGCCATCCAGGCCGAGCTGCGCAGCGCCGCGCAGAACAAGACCGCGCTGGTGATCGCGCACCGCCTGTCCACGGTGGTGGATGCGCACGAGATCCTGGTGATGGACGCGGGCCGCATCGTGGAGCGCGGTACGCACGCGGCGCTGCTGGCCCAGGGCGGACGGTATGCCCGCATGTGGGCCATGCAGCAGACCAGTGGCGAAAATGGCCGCTAGCGTTTGGTGGTAAAGCGCCAGCAGCTATCAATAAGAGAGCTTCCGCCCCTTACTTCCCCTGCAGCCGCCGCGCGGCCTGCACGATCTGCGCCTCGCCGATGCGCGATTCGGCCTCCAGCGTCTGCGCGTAGCCCACGGGGATGCGCGGCGCGCCCAGGCGGGCGACGCGGGCGCCGGTGTGCTCGGCCACGGTGGCGGCCACCTCTGCGCCGAAGCCCGCGGCCTGCACGGCTTCGTGCACCACCAGCAGGCGGCCGGTGCGGGCGCTGCTGGCCAGCACCGCCTCGCGGTCCCAGGGCCAGATGGTGCGCAGGTCGAGCACCTCGGCGTGGATGCCCTGCGCGGCCAGCTGGCGCGCGGCGTCCACGCAGGCGTGCACCTGGCGCGACCAGGAGACGATGGTGAGGTCGCCCGCCGCGGCGCTCTGGTGGGCGACGCGGCATTGGCCGAGTTCCACCGGCGCGCCGTCCACCTCGCCCTGCAGGCCCCACAGCTCCTTGTGCTCCATGTAGACCACGGGGTCGCCGCAGGCGAGAGCGGCCTTGAGCAGCCCGTAGTTGTCGGCGGGCGTGGAGGGCGCGACGACGACCAGGCCCGGCACGTGGGCGAACCACGATTCGAACGACTGCGAGTGCTGCGCGGCCGATGCCGTCCAGATGCCGATGGGCAGACGCGCGACCAGCGGCACGCGGCCCTGGCCGCCGAACATGTAGCGGTTCTTGGCGGCCTGGTTGACCAGCTCGTCGATGGCGCACAGCGCGAAGTCGGCCACGCGCATCTCGACCACGGGCTGCAGGCCCGCGAGCGCCATGCCGACGCCGGCGCCCATGATGGTGGCTTCGGAGATGGGCGTGTCGATCACGCGGTCGGTGCCGAACACGTCGGCCAGGGTGCGGCCTTCGGGCGTGCGGTACTGGCCGAAGACGCCGCCGCGCCCCAGGTCTTCGCCCATGGCGATCACGTGGGGGCTGGCCTGCATGGCTTCCTGCAGGGCGAGAGCTGCGGCCTGCGCGTAGGTGAGGGTGCGTGGTTGCATGGCGGTGGCGGTCATTTCCAGGCCCCTTCGCCGATGGTCACCACGTCGGTGTAGGCGTCGGCGGCTTGCGGCACGGGGGCGGCGGCGGCGGCGGCCAGGGCGGCCTCGATCTCCTGGCGGGCCTCGGCCTCGATGCGCTCGGCCTGCTCGGTCAGGCCGCGCGCGTGCAGGCATTCGCGGGCGCGGGCGATGGGGTCGTCCTTGAGCGCCTCGGCCACCTCCTGCGGGTCGCGGTAGGTGGCGGGGTCGACGGAGACGTGGCCCTTCTGGCGGTAGGTGAGGGCGTGCAGCAGGCGCGGGCCGCCGCCGGCGCGGATCTCCGCGATGAGGCGGCGCGCGGCGCTGCTCACGGCCTCCACGTCGTTGCCGTCCACGCGCGTGGCGGGGATGCCCAGGCTCTCTGCGCGCGCGCTCGCGGCCTGCGTGCCGGCGGTCATGGGCGCGGAGCGGGTGGTGGCGGAGATGCGGTTGTCCTCGCAGACGAAGAGCACGGGCAGGTGGTAGACCTGGGCCCAGTTCAGCGCTTCGAGGAAGGGGCCGCGGTTGATGGCGCCGTCGCCAAAGAAGCTGACGGCGATGGCCTCCTGGTCCTGGAGCTTGAGCGCATGGGCCGCGCCCACGGCGATGGGCAGCCCGGCGGTGACGACGCCGTTGGCGCCCAGCATGCCCACGGAGAAGTCGGCGATGTGCATGGAGCCGCCCTTGCCGCCGTTGTAGCCGCTGGCGCGGCCGAACAGCTCGCACATCATGCGCGTGGCGTCCGCGCCCTTGGCCAGCGTGTGGCCGTGGCCGCGGTGGGTGGAGGTGAGCAGGTCGCGCGGCCCCAGGTGCTGGCACACGCCCGCGGCGACGGCCTCCTGACCGGTGGACAGGTGCAGCGGGCCCTTGACGCGCACCTCCGACGCCTTGCCCGTGGCCGCGCCGCCCCAGGTCACGCCGCCCTGGCTGGCGGCCTCCGCGGCGTCTTCGAACGCGCGGATGCGCACCATGGTGCGGTAGAGATCCAGCAGTTCAGTCATGAAAGAAGAAAGGGAGCTATGAAAAAGGAGCTGCCGGCGCTTGATGCCAGCCGATTTCAAAGTCTTTTGCCTTGAAACCGGCCCGCAGCAAGCGCGGGCAGCTATCGTTTTGGTAGTTGCGTTTTATTGCTTGCGCGCGGCGATGGCCTTTTCCGCCATGTCCACGAGGTTGGTGCCGATGGTGGGCTTCCACTTGTCGTAGACGGGGCGGGTGGCCTTCACGAAGACTTCGCGCTGCGCGGGCGTGAGCTGCGTGACGGTTACGCCCATGCCGGCGATGTCCTTGAGCAGGGGCTTGCCGGCTTCCACCAGGCCCTTGCGCGCCAGCACGATCTCCTGCTTGCCCGCGTCCACGGCGGCCTGGCGAACGATGTCGCGGTCGGCCGGCGTCCAGCTGTTCCAGATGTCCTTGTTGACCACGAACACCAGCGGGTCGGCCATGTAGCCCCAGGTGGTCACGAACTTCTGGCCGACGGTGTGCATCTTCAGCACGGTGAAGAGGAACAGCGGGTTCTCCTGCCCGTCCACCGCGCCGCTGGACAGGGCCGGCTGCGCGTCGGCCCAGCTCATCTGCGTGGGGTTGGCGCCCAGGGCGGTGAACATGTCGGCGAAGATGGGCGAGCCCACCACGCGGATCTTCATGCCCTTCAAGTCCTCGGGCTTCTCGATGGCGCGCTTGGAGTTGGTGATCTCGCGGTAGCCGTTCTCGCCCCAGGCCAGCGGCACGACGCCGGCCTTGTCCAGCGTCTTGAAGATCTCCTTGCCCACCTCGCCCTGCGTGAGCGCGTCCACGGCGGCGTAGTCGGGCATCAGGAAGGGCAGCGAGAACAGGTTGAGCTGCTTGACCTGCGGCGACCAGTTGATGGTCGAGCCCACGGCCATGTCGATCACGCCCTGGCGCAGCGCGGAGAACTCGCGCGTCTGGTCGCCCTGGATCAGCGACACGCCGGGGTAGAGCTTGATGTTGATGCGGCCCTGCGTGCGCTCCTTGACCAGGTCGGCCCAGATCTGGCCGGCCATGCCCCAGGGCGTGGGCGGGCCCAGCACCAGCGACAGGCGGTATTCGCTCTTGTAGTTGCTTTGCGCTATCGCCGGTGCGGCGACGGTGAGGGCAGCGGCCGCAGCCACGGCGGATGCGAGGAAAGTACGCAGTTTCATGGGTTGGTCTCCTTGGAAAATTTTCAATAGCCCAGGTAATGGGGCAGCCACAGGGCCAGTTGCGGGAAAGCGATCACGGCCACCATCACCAGGAACATGGCCAGCAGCATGGGGCCGACCCAGCGCACGGTGGATTCCATGCGCACGCCGGCGATGCGGCACGACACCATCAGGTTCACGGCCAGCGGCGGAGTGAACTGGCCCAGCGCCACCTTCAGCGTGAGGATCACGCCGAACCACACCGGGTCCCAGCCGTAGTGGTTCATGATGGGCAGCAGCAGCGGCACGAAGATCAGGAAGATGGAGATGCCGTCCAGGAACATGCCCACGGTGATGAGCAGCAGGATCAGCAGCGACAGCACGCCGTATTCGCCCAGGCCCGAGTTCACGATGGCCTTGGCCACCGGGTCGATCACGCCCAGCGTGGACAGCGAGAACGCGAAAATGCCCGCCAGCGACACCACCAGCAGGATCACGGCCGACAGCTCGCCGGCCTCGCGCAGGATCACGTACAGGTCGCGCACCCCGATGGTGCGGTAGACCACCATGCCCACGAACAGGCCGTAGAACACGGCCACCACGGCCGCCTCGGTGGGCGTGAACCAGCCCGCGCGCATGCCGCCCAGGATCAGCACCGGCGCAGCCAGGCCCCAGGAGGCTTCCTTGAGGCTCTTCCAGAACGGCGGGCGCGGCATGGACGATTCGAGCGCGCCCATCTTGTGCTTGCGGGCCATCCACACGGCCGGGGCGATCAGTGCCACGCCCGCCAGCACGCCCGGCACCATGCCGGCCGCGAACAGCGCCGGCACCGACGCCGTGGGCACCAGCACCGAGTAGATGATGAAGGCCACCGAGGGCGGGATCAGGATGTCCGTGGCCGCAGCCGCGCCCACCACGCTGGCCGAGAAGCTGCCGGGGTAGCCCGCGCGGCTCATGGCCGCGATCATCACGCCGCCCACGGCCGCCGCGTTGGCCGGCCCCGAGCCCGAGATGCCGCCCAGGAACATGGCCACGGCGATCGCCACCAGCGGCAGCATGCCGGGGCCGCGCCCCACGATGGCCACGGCGAAGTTGACCAGGCGCAGCGCCACGCCCGAGCGGTCGAAGATCGAGCCCACGAGCACGAACATGGGGATGGCCAGCAGCGGGTACTTGCCCAGCCCGGCGTAGAAGTTCTGCGGCACGGCCAGCAGGCCGAACCACTGCGCGTCGGCATTGGCCAGCGCGATGCAGGCCGCGCCCGCCAGGCCCAGCGCCGCGCCGATGGGCACGCCCACGAACATCAGCACCAGGAAGGCGACGAAGAGCAGCGTGGCGATCATGGCTGGCGCTCCTGGCTGTCATCGCCCAGGAACTCGACGTCGCTCTGGCGCGAGCGGCGGATGAACAGGCCCACGGCACGCCAGGTGATGAGCAGCGACAGCACGGGCAGCCACACCGAGTACCACCATTGCGGCACGCCGATGCCGGGCGAGGTCTCCTCGTAGCGGAAATCGTCCCACACCACGCGCACCGACAGCGCCGCGATCAGCGCGAAGAGCAGCGCCACCATCAGCGCGCCCAGCTGCGCCAGGAAGCGCCGGCGTGCGGCGGAGCCGCTTTCGCAGAAGAACTCGATGCGGATGTGGCGGTCGCGCGCCACGGCGGCCGAGCCGGCCACCAAGGCCAGCACGATCATCAGGAAGATGGAGATCTCCTCCGTCCAGGCGAAGGAGGAACTGGTGAAGTAGCGCACGAGCACGTTGGCGAACGTGATGAGCGCCAGCAGCGCCATGACGATGACGGTGAGCCAGTCCTCGATGCGCAGGGAGCGGGGTTCGTCGCTAGAGGAGGGGGACGTGGGCGCGCCATCCGGGGCTGCGGCATCGTCGGCCGGCCCGGGAGAGGGGTGGGAGGACATGGGGGCAGGAAGCAGAAAAGTCGAACATGGAAGACAAACCACTGCAGCCCGCCAGCGTTGTGCACCGGGAGCCTTGACGGGGGAGCCGTGCTTGGGGCGCGGCAGCACTCCATTTTGCATGCAGATCCCGGCGGCTCCGGGCAAGGGTGTTCCCTGAGTCTTCCCTCTGTGCAGGGGGCCGGGGCGGCATTCCCGGCACGATAATGCGGCTCCATGGAAACCAAATGGCTTGAGGATTTCGTCAGCCTGGCCGAGACGCGCAGCTTCAGCCGCTCCGCGCAACTGCGCCACGTGACGCAGCCGGCGTTTTCGCGCCGCATCCAGGCGCTGGAAGCCTGGGCCGGCACCGATCTGGTGGACCGCAGTTCCTACCCCACGCGGCTCACCGCCGCTGGCAACACGCTGTACGACCAGGCACTGGAAGTGCTGCAGGCCCTGCAGAACACCCGCGCCATGCTGCGCGCGCACACCAGCGCGGGCACCGACATGGTGGAGTTCGCGGTGCCGCACACGCTGGCGTTCACCTTCTTCCCGGCCTGGGTGTCCAGCCTGCGCGAGGACTTCGGCCCGCTCAAGAGCCGGCTCATCGCGCTGAACGTGCACGACGCGGTGATGCGCCTCGTCGAAGGCGGCTGCGACCTGCTCATCGCCTACCACCACCCGTCGCAGCCGTTCCAGCTCGATTCGGAGCGCTACGAGATGGTCAGCCTGGGCCAGGAGTCGCTGGCGCCCTATGCCAAGGCCGATGCCGACGGGCAGCCGATCCACTGCCTGCCCGGGCGCCCTGGCCAGCCGCTGCCGTACCTGGGCTATGCGCCTGGCGCCTATCTGGGCCGGGTGACGGAGCTGATTCTCAAGCAGGCGGGCACGGCCATCCACCTGGAGCGCGTGTACGAGACCGACATGGCCGAGGGGCTGAAGGCCATGGCGCTCGAAGGCCACGGCGTGGCCTTCCTGCCGCACAGCGCGGTGAAGAAGGAACTGCGCTCGCGCAAGCTGGTGAGTGCCGTGCCGCCCGGCGTGGACAGCCTGCAAATGGTGATGGATGTGCGCGTCTACCGGGAAAAACCCTCGCGCAAGGAGCCGGCCAAGGGTTTGGCGCAGTCGCTGTGGGCGTATCTGCAGGCGCGCGACAGCGGGCACAAGCCCATCTGACAGTACATGCGGGATGCGCATATGAAGTCCCATCATCGGCATTGGATGGCGGCGGAGCGCGCCATTACAGTCGCACCCCATTCCAAACGATTCAAAGGCGAGTTGCCCGCATGGGCGCATCGTCCTGGCCTCGGAGACATTTCCCCATGAGATTCGGGTACCTGCTGGCCCTGCTGGCCGCCTCGGCGTGCAGCACCCTCGCGCAAGCCGAGGGCGTGCTGGACCGCGTGCGTGGGGGCGGGCCGCTGGTCATCGCGCACCGCGAGTCGTCGGTGCCGTTCTCCTATGTCCACGAAGGCCGGGCCGTCGGCTATGCGGTGGACCTGTGCCTGCGCATCGCCGAGGTGGTGCGCCAGAAGACGGGCCGCAAGGACATGCCCGTGCAGATGCTGCAGGTGACGCCCTCCAACCGCATCGAGGCGGTGAAGTCCGGCAAGGCCGACATGGAATGCGGCTCCACCACCAACAACGCCGAGCGCCGCAAGGACGTGGCGTTCACCATCCCGCACTTCATCACCGGCGCGCGGCTGCTGGTGCCGGCAGCGAGCAAGGTGGAGCGTATGGAGGACCTGGAAGGCAGGAAGCTCGTGTCCACCCAGGGCACGACGCCCCTGAAGGCCGCCGAGCAGGCCAACCGCGAGCGGCTCATGCGCATCCAGATGGTGGAGGCGCCCGACCACGAGGCCGCGGTACGCATGGTCGAGAAGGGCGAGGCCGACGCGTTCGTGATGGACGACGTGCTGCTCTACGGCCTGGCCTCCAACCGCGCCGATCCCCAGGCGCTGAAGGTGGTGGGGCGCTTCGTGACCACGGAGCCGCTGGCCATCATGCTGCCCAAGGGCGACGACGAATTCAAGAAGCTGGTGGACGCCGAGATGCGGCGCCTGATCTCCAGCCGCGAGATCTATGCGATCTACGACCGGTGGTTCATGCGCCCCATCCCGCCCACGCAGCGTGCGCTGAACCTGCCCGTGAGCTATTTGCTGCGGGACTTCTGGAAATACCCTAGCGACGAGGTCCCCTTCTAAGGCCCGGAACACGCACAATAGGAACCGCTTCGACCCGCTGGCTTGGGCTTGCCGTCCAGGCCCGGGTGCCCGATTCACTACACTTCGTCACCCGCTTCACCCACAAGGAGATTTCACATGAAGAAGCATTTGCTGGCCGCCGCCATTACCGTCCTGGCTGCAGGCAGCGCGTTCGCGCAGGCCAACGACACGCTGGCCAAGATCAAGTCCAGCGGCGCCGTCACGCTGGGCGTGCGCGAGTCCTCCGGCCTGGGCTACACCCTGGGCAACGGCAAGTACGTGGGCTTCCACACCGAAATGGGCGAGCGCATCCTGGACGACATCCAGAAGCAGCTCGGCCTGTCCAAGATGGAAGTCAAGTACCAGCCCGTGACCTCGCAGAACCGCATCCCGCTGGTGACCAACGGCACGGTGGACATGGAGTGCGGCTCCACCACCAACAGCGCGGCCCGCCAGAAGGAAGTGGCCTTCGCCGTGACCACCTACGTGGAGGAAGTGCGCATCGCCGTGAACGCCAAGTCCGGCATCACCGGCATCAAGGACCTGAACGGCAAGACCATCGTGACCACCACCGGCACGACCTCGGTGCAGACCCTGCGCAAGAACAAGCGCGCCGACGGCCTGACTTTCAAGGAAGTCATGGGCAAGGACCACGCCGACAGCTTCCTGATGCTGGAGACCGGCCGCGCCGACGCCTTCATCATGGACGGCTCCATCCTGGCCGCCAACATCTCCAAGTCCAAGAGCCCTGCCGACTACAAGATCGTCGGCGAAGTGCTGTCGGTCGAGCCCATCGCCTGCATGATCCGCAAGGACGACCCCGCCTTCAAGAAGGCCGTGGACGACTCCATCAAGCGCCAGATCGCCGACGGCTCACTGGCCAAGCTGTACGACAAGTGGTTCATGCAGCCCATCCCGCCGGCCAACGTGAAGATCGGCCTGCCGCTGTCCGAAGCCACCAAGGACGCCTGGGCCCATCCGAACGACAAGCCCATGGAGTCCTACGAAGTCAAGTAAGAGGCTTTCCGCCCGGATCGCCCCTTCTGCCAAACGGCCGGAAGGGGCGTTTTTTGTTGCCGCCGCAGCCAGCGCATGCCTGCGGCGGCGGCATGGTCAGATGAATTGAAAGGGTGCTCCTATGAACTGGGAATGGCAGGTGTTCTGCCAAGACACCATTACCCAAGAGGTCGGACAGAGCTGCTTCGGCAAGGGCGGCGACGTGACCTACCTCGACTGGATGCTGTCGGCCTGGGGCTGGACGGTGTCCGTCTCCTTGCTGTCGCTGGTCATCGCGCTGGTGGTCGGCTCGCTCGTCGGCACGCTGCGCACGCTCGAGGGCCGGCCCTGGGTCGTACGCCTGGGCAATGCCTGGGTCGAGCTGTTCCGCAACATCCCGCTGCTGGTGCACATCTTCGTGTGGTACCACGTGGTGCCTGCCATGTTTCCCGCGATGAAGTCGTTGCCGGGCTTCGTGCTGGTGGTGTTCGCGCTGGGTTTCTTCACCTCGGCGCGTATCGCCGAGCAGGTGCGCTCGGGCATCCAGGCGCTGCCGCGCGGCCAGCGCTATGCGGGCATGGCGCTGGGCTTCACCACGTTCCAGTATTACCGCTATGTGCTGCTGCCCATGGCCTTCCGCATCATCATCCCGCCGCTCACCAGCGAGACCATGAACGTGTTCAAGAACTCGTCCGTGGCGTTCGCCGTCTCGGTGGCCGAACTGACTATGTTCGCCATGCAGGCACAGGAAGAGACAGCGCGCGGCGTGGAGATCTACCTGGCCGTCACGGCGCTGTATGTGATCTCGGCCTTCGCCATCAACCGCATCATGGCCTTCATCGAGAAGCGCACGCGCGTGCCGGGGCTGATTGCCGCAGGCGGGGGAGGACACTGACATGAACCTCAACATCGACTGGTCCTTCTTCACCTGGGAGCTGTTCTCCAGCTTCGTGCTCAAGGGCCTTTACTTCAGCGTCACCCTCACCGTGATCGCCACGCTGGGCGGCATCGCGCTGGGCACGGTGCTGGCGCTCATGCGCCTGTCGGGCAAGAAATGGCTGGACGTGCCCGCGACCATCTACGTCAACGGCATGCGTTCCATTCCGCTGGTCATGGTGATCCTGTGGTTCTTCCTGCTCGTGCCCATGATCATCGGCCGGCCCATCGGCGCGGAGATCTCGGCCGTCATCACCTTCATCGCGTTCGAGGCCGCCTACTTCAGCGAGATCATGCGCGCCGGCATCCAGTCCATCCCACGCGGCCAGGTCTTCGCGGGCCAGGCACTGGGCATGACCTACGGGCAGAACATGAAGCTCGTCGTGCTGCCGCAGGCGTTCCGCAACATGCTGCCCGTGCTGCTCACGCAGACCATCATCCTGTTCCAGGACACCTCGCTGGTCTACGCCATCGGCGCCTACGACATGCTCAAGGGCTTCGAGATCGCGGGCAAGAACTTCGGCCGGCCCATCGAGGCCTACCTCGCCGCCGCCGTGGTCTATTTCGTCATCTGCTACGCGCTGTCCTGGACCGTGAAGCGCCTGCACAAGAAGATCGCCATCATCCGCTGATGCGGACTGGAGAGAAACATGAGCCAAATGATCGAGTTGAAGAACGTCTCCAAGTGGTACGGCACCTTCCAGGTGCTCAACGACTGCTCCACCAGCATCGGCAAGGGCGAGGTGGTCGTGGTCTGTGGGCCCTCGGGCTCGGGCAAGTCCACGCTCATCAAGACCATCAACGCGCTGGAGCCCGTCCAGAAGGGCGAGATCTGGGTGGATGGCACGGCCATCCACGACCCCAAGACCAACCTGCCCAAGCTGCGCAGCCGCGTGGGCATGGTGTTCCAGCATTTCGAGCTGTTCCCGCACCTGTCGGTCACCGAGAACCTCACCATCGCCCAGGTCAAGGTGCTTGGCCGCAGCCAGGACGACGCGAAGAAGCGCGGCCTGAAGATGCTCGACCGCGTGGGGCTGTCGGCGCACAAGGACAAGTTCCCCGGCCAGCTCTCGGGTGGCCAGCAGCAGCGCGTGGCCATCGCGCGTGCGTTGTCGATGGACCCCATCGTGATGCTGTTCGATGAACCCACCTCGGCGCTCGACCCTGAGATGGTCGGCGAAGTGCTCGACGTGATGGTGGGCCTTGCTAACGAAGGCATGACCATGATGTGCGTGACCCACGAAATGGGCTTTGCCAAGAAGGTCAGCAACCGCGTGATCTTCATGGACGTGGGCGGCAAGATCCTCGAGGATTGCTCCAGGGACGAATTCTTCGGCCACCCCGAGAACCGCCAGCCGCGCACCAAGGACTTCCTCAACAAGATCCTGCAGCATTGACTGCCGATCCCCTTAAAGCAAAGGCGCCCGCGGGCGCCTTTTCTTTTTTGATAGCTACCTGCGCTTGATTGGTGGGCGCTAGAGCCTGTTTTGATTCAAAATCGCGCGGGCCAACTCTGTGAACCCTGCGCCGCGCTCGCCCTGCGTCACGTAGCGTGGCAGGTGTGCAAGCTGCGGCACGAAACGCGCGATGTTTGCCACGCCCACGCTGTACGGAAAGTGCTCGAACATGCGCTGGTCGTTGGTCGAATCGCCGATGTAGACCCAGCGGCCCAGCTCCTCATCGAGGTCGCGCCCAAGCAGTTGCCGCACGATCCAGCGTGCGCCCTCCAGCTTGTCGTGTGCGCCATACCAGCCGTTGATGTGGATGCTGCTCACTGTCGCGTTCATGCCCGCCGCGCGCATGATCGCCACGCACTGGTCGATAGCCTCTTGCGGCAGGTGTGTGAACTCGCTGTGATCGATGGCGATGTCGCACTCGCGCCCCTTTGAATCAGTGGCGCGTCGCGCGCCGGGCACGGTGGCCTCGATCTCGGCCAGCACCTGCTGCATGCGGGAGAAGTTGGCGGTGCGGGTGGGGGCGTCCTGTTGATACAGTTTTGATAGCTGCTCGCGCTTGCCAGGCAATCGCTGGAGCGCTACAGCACCATTTTCCGCGACGATGGCATCCACGGGCCACGCGGCGGCGAACGGCTCGCTCCAGCCCACGGGGCGGCCGGTGATAGGGATGACGTGCAGGCCCGCCGCCTTCAGGTCGGCCAGCGCCTGCAGCGCATCGGGCGTGATGGCGCCCTCGGTGGTCAGCGTGTCGTCGATGTCGGTCAGCACGCCCGCCAGGAGTGGCGGCTGCGGCAATTGCCCAGAGGCCAGGGGCTGCATCAGCTCGCGCTCAGCGCCAGCCCGGCATGCTCGCGCAGCGGGTGGAAGTGGATCTTGGGGAAGCGCTCCTGCGCCAGCCGCACGTCGTAGGGGCTGGTGCAGAGGTAGGCCAGCGTGTACGCCGCATCGCGCGCCATGCGCAGCGGGTAGGCGTTCTCGAACTCGCGCAGCTCGGCGGGCGTGTCGGCTGTGATCCAGCGCGCGCCGGTGTACTGGCAGCCTTCCAGCCGCACATCGCAGTCGTACTCGGTATTCAGGCGGTGCTGCACCACTTCGAACTGCAGCTGGCCTACGGCGCCCAGCAGCATGTTGCCGCCGGCCTCGGGCTTGAAGACCTGGATGGCGCCTTCCTCGCCCAGTTGCATCAGCCCCTGCTGCAGCTGCTTGGTGCGCAGCGGGTTCTTCAGCACCACGGTCATGAACATCTCGGGCGCGAAGAAGGGCAGGCCGGTGAACTGCAGGCTGGGCCCGTCGGTGATGGTGTCGCCGAGCTGCACGCCGCCGTGGATGGTGAAGCCGATGATGTCCCCTGCGTAGGCTTCATCGACCGCTTCGCGGCGCTGGCTCATGAAGGTGACGACGCTGGTGGGGCGCAGCTCCTTGGCCGTGCGCTGCACCTTCATCTTCATGCCCGGCGTGTACTTGCCCGAGGCCACGCGCACGAAGGCGATGCGGTCGCGGTGGTTGGCGTCCATGTTGGCCTGCACCTTGAAGACCACGCCGGAGAAGCCCTCGTCCTCGGGTTGGATGACTTTCTCGACGGGCTGCTTGTTGACGACGAGCGTGCTCTTGCGCGGGCCGGGCGGGGGGGACATGTCCACCACCGCGTCCAGCACTTCCATCACGCCGAAGTTGTTGACGCCGGAGCCGAAGAACACGGGTGTGAGCTTGCCCGCCAGGAAAGCTTCATGATCCCATTCGGCGGATGCGCCCACGGCCAGCTCCATGCTCTCCATCGCGTCGTCGAAGGCCTGGCCGAAGCGCGCGCGCAGCGTGGCGGCGTCGGAGAGCGGGATCACCTCGAAATCCTGCGGGCGCTTTTCGCTGCCGGGCGAGAACACGGTCATGCTCTGCGTGCGCAGGTTGATGATGCCGCCAAAGGTCTTGCCCTGGCCCACGGGCCAGGTGATGGGGCAGCAGGGCATGCCCAGCTCGCGCTCCACCTCGTCCAGGATGTCCAGCGGGTCGCGCACCTCGCGGTCCATCTTGTTGACGAAGGTGATGATGGGCGTGTCGCGCTGGCGGCAGACCTCGATCAGGCGGCGGGTCTGCGATTCCACGCCGTTGGCCGCGTCGATCACCATCAGCGCCGAATCGACGGCGGTGAGCACGCGGTAGGTGTCTTCCGAAAAGTCCTTGTGGCCGGGCGTGTCGAGCAGGTTCACCACGTGGTCGCGGTAGCTCATCTGCATCACGCTGGATGCGACCGAGATGCCGCGCTGCTTCTCGATCTCCATCCAGTCCGACGTGGCGTGGCGGCTGGCCTTGCGGCCCTTGACGGCCCCGGCGATCTGGATCGCGCCCGAGAACAGCAGCAGCTTCTCCGTCAGCGTGGTCTTGCCCGCGTCGGGGTGGGAGATGATGGCGAAGGTGCGGCGGCGGCGGGTTTCAGGGGCGAAGGACACGGCTGGAGCGGGCTGGGGCAAAGGGCGTGATTTTACCGGCGGCTCTATAATCGCAGGCTTTTCCGAGGAGCGTTGCAGCGTCCCCAGCACGGCGGGGCGTGAGGCTCGGAACGATTCACTTGCAACGACGCTCACCCACGCTTGGCCTGTGCGGTGAGTTCCATCCCCCGAGAGCGTGGTTTTTTCACCATTGGAGAAACCCATGAACGCTGCAGCCCGCGAATCCGCGATCGCCGACATCACCCTGGCCGATTGGGGCCGCAAGGAAATCCGCATCGCCGAGACGGAGATGCCCGGCCTGATGGCCATCCGCGACGAATACGCCAAGAGCCAGCCGCTCAAGGGCGCACGCATCACCGGCTCGCTGCACATGACGATCCAGACCGCCGTGCTGATCGAGACGCTGCAGGCGCTGGGCGCCGAGGTGCGCTGGGCCTCGTGCAACATCTTCTCGACGCAGGACCACGCGGCCGCGGCCATCGCGGCGGGTGGCACGCCGGTGTTCGCCATCAAGGGTGAGTCGCTGGAGGACTACTGGGACTACACGCACCGCATCTTCGAGTTCGCAGGCAAGGGCCCGAACATGATCCTGGACGACGGCGGCGATGCCACGCTGCTGATGCACCTGGGCCAGCGCGCCGAGAAGGACGCATCGCTGGTCGCCGGCAACGGCAGCAGCGAGGAAGAGCGCATCCTGTTCGCCGCCATCCGCAAGAAGCTGGCCGAAGACGCCACGTGGTACTCGCGCATGAGCGCCGAGATCATCGGCGTGACCGAGGAGACGACCACGGGCGTGCACCGCCTGAATGAAATGTCCGCCAAGGGCACGCTGCTGTTCCGCGCGATCAACGTGAACGACTCGGTCACCAAGAGCAAGTTCGACAACCTCTACGGCTGCCGCGAGTCGCTGGTGGACGGCATCAAGCGCGCCACCGACGTGATGATCGCCGGCAAGGTGGCCGTGGTGGCGGGCTACGGCGACGTGGGCAAGGGCTCGGCGCAGGCGCTGCGCGCATTGAGCGCCCAGGTGTGGGTGACCGAGATCGACCCGATCAACGCGCTGCAGGCCTCGATGGAAGGCTATCGCGTGGTGACGATGGAATATGCCGCCGACAAGGCCGACATCTTCGTGACCACCACAGGCAACAAGGACGTGATCCGCCACGAGCATATGGTCGCGATGAAGGACCAGGCCATCGTCTGCAACATCGGCCATTTCGACAACGAGATCGAAGTCGCCTCGCTGGAAAAATACCAGTGGGAGGAGATCAAGCCGCAGGTGGACCACATCATCTTCCCCGACGGCAAGCGCATCATCCTGCTGGCCAAGGGCCGCCTGGTGAACCTGGGCTGTGCCACGGGCCACCCGAGCTACGTGATGTCGTCCTCGTTCGCCAACCAGACCATCGCCCAGATCGAGCTGTTCACCAAGCCCGACGCCTACCAGGCCGGCAAGGTCTACGTGCTGCCCAAGATCCTGGACGAGAAGGTGGCGCGGCTGCAGCTGTCCAAGCTCGGCGCGCAGCTCACGGTGCTGACCGACGAGCAGGCCGCCTACATCGGCGTGGACAAGAACGGCCCCTACAAGCCCGACACCTATCGCTACTGATTTGGTAGCTTTCAGCGCTTTTCCAGTAAGCGCTGGAGACCTATTTGACTCATAAAGGATGAGCGCGATGCGCGCAGACGTATTCCTGGTCGAAGGCGGCCATGCAGCCACCCGCTCGCAGGCCCAGCGGCTGATCGCCGCGGGCGTGCAGTGGCGGCTGGCAGCCACGCTGCCCTGGCAGAAGGTGGCCAAGAACGGCGACGACATTCCGGCCGGTGCCGAGGTGCAGCTGCTCGACGCGGCCGAGGCCAAGTTCATCTCGCGTGGCGGCCTCAAGCTCGAGGGCGCGCTTGCGGCCGCGGGACTGGCCGTCTCCGGCCTGCGTTGCCTCGACGTGGGTCAGAGCACGGGCGGCTTCACCGACTGCCTGCTGCGCGCGGGCGCGGCGCAGGTCATCGGCGTGGACGTGGGCCACGACCAGCTCCACGAGCGGCTCAGGGACGACCCGCGCGTGGTCTGCGTCGAGGGCGTGAATGCCCGCGCGCTCACGCCCGAAGGACTGCGCGAAGCGTGCGACGAGGCGCTGTCCGAGCACATCGAGGAGGCCGAGGACAACGACACCCAGCCCCAGTCGCCCTATGCGTGGATGCGCAACGGCGGCATGGTCGACGACGCGTACGACGACAGCGACGACGCCAAGGAGCACGACATCGAAGCCTTCAAGGCCGAGCGCGCCTCCAAGGCCCGCGCGCGCGCCGAAGGCACCGTGCCCACCCGGCGGCGCCGCAGGGCGGGGCGCGAGGACGTGGACATCACGCCCGCGTTCGGCCTGGTGACGGGCGATCTGTCGTTCATCTCGCTCACGCTGGTGCTGCCCGCGCTCGTGCCGCTGCTCCAGGACGGAGGCCACCTGCTCATGCTGGTCAAGCCGCAGTTCGAGCTGCAGCCGGGACAGGTGGGCAAGGGCGGCATCGTGCGCGACGCGGCGCTGTACGCGCAGGTCGAACAGCGTATCCGCGACTGCTGCGCGGCCCTGCCGCTGCGGGAGCTGCGCTGGTTCGACAGCCCCATCGAAGGCGGCGACGGCAACCGCGAATTCTTCATCCATGCAAGGAGAGGGGCATGAGCCTCCCGGTCAGTTTCGAATTCTTCCCGCCCAAGACGCCCGAGGGTGCGGCCAAGCTGCGCACCGTGCGCCAGCAGCTCTATGCGCGCGCGCCGCAGTTCTGCTCCGTCACCTATGGCGCGGGCGGCTCCACGCACGAAGGCACTTTTTCTACCGTGCGCGAAATCCTCGCCGAGGGCGTGGATGCGGCATCGCATTTCTCGTGCATCGGCGCCACGCGGGACAGCGTGCGTGCGCAGCTCGCAGAGCTGCAGGGCATGGGCGTCAAGCGCCTCGTCGCGCTGCGCGGCGACTTGCCCAGCGGCTACGGCATCGGCGGTGAATTTCAGTACGCGAGCGACCTCGTGGCCTTCATCCGAGCTGAGACGGGCAGCGCCTTTCACATCGAGGTGGCGGCCTATCCCGAGGTGCATCCGCAGGCACGCTCGGCCGACGCCGACCTGCAGGCCTTCGCCGCCAAGGTGCGCGCGGGCGCGGACTCGGCCATCACGCAGTATTTTTTCAATGCCGATGCGTACCTGCGCTTCGTGGACGATGCGCGACGCCTGGGTCTCGATGTGCCGGTAGTGCCCGGCATCATGCCCATCATGGGCGCCACCCAGCTCATGCGCTTCTCCGACGCCTGCGGCGCCGAGATTCCGCGCTGGATTCGCCTGCGCCTGCAGGGCTTCGGCGACGACGCGGCCAGCATCCGCGCCTTCGGCCTGGATGTGGTGGCCCAGTTGTGCGAGCAGCTGCGCCGCGCGGGTGCGCCGGGGCTGCACTTCTACACGATGAACCAGAGTGCGGCCACGTTGGAAATCTGCCAACGCCTCGGGCTGTAGCGGCGAGGCTGCCGGTAACATTTACAGGTCTTTACTTTTTGGCCTCCCACCGTGGTGCCTGGCATGAAAGCCCTTCCTTCCTCCCTGCTGTTCGTCGCGATGTCCTTCCTCGGGGCTGAGCCAGTCTTGGCCCAGACACGCTACACCTGCCGCGACGAGGGCGGCGCCGTCTACACGCTGTCCCGTCCCTGCCCGAAAGGCATGGTCACCACGGCCGTATCGGCGGGGCCGGTGGAGCAGCGCAGCTACCGGCAGGAGTCCTCCACGCCCCAGCGCAGCCGGGTGATGCGCGACGAGCCCGATTACATGGACTACATGAGCGGCCGCTGCCGCACGCTGCGCAGCAGCATCCGTGCGGCCTCGGCCAATGGGTCGAAGTACGAGGTGATCGCCGGCATGCAGCGCGAATACCGCCGCGACTGCAGCGACGAGGAGACGGAGGCCTCCTCGCGCTACTACAAGGAGCAGCGCGAAAGCCGCCGCCAGCGGCGCGACGACGAGCGCCAGCAGCAGGAGGCGCTGCAGGCCGGGCAGGAGCAGGATGCCCGGCGGGCTCAGCAATGCGCGGAGTCGCGGCGTATCCTTGCGGCCAAGAAAGCCCGTACCGACCTGACCCCCGGCGAACGCAATGACCTGCGCCGTTTCGAAGACAACATCACTGCGCGCTGCGCCAAATCCTGACCGATCGCTGGTTCGCGGCAGGCGGGGCGTCTGCGCGGCCTTGCTCGCCCTGCTGACGGGCTGCGCGGCCGTGCCGCCCGCCGATCAGCCGCAGGTGCCGCCCTCTGCCGAAGCGCCGGCCGTGCGGGCACCGCAGGTGCGCCCTCCGCGTGCCCCGGCTCCTCCTTCCAAACCCGGACCGGCGCCTGCGCCCGCCGAGGCGGAGATGCCGCCCGCGCTGGCGGAGCCGGCGGACAGCGAACCCGGTGTGCTGCTCGGGCGCGGCCTGGCGTCGTGGTATGGCGGGCGCTTCCATGGGCGGCGCACGGCCAGCGGCGAGCGTTTCGACCGCGAGGACTTCACCGCCGCCCACCCCACCTTGCCCTTTGGTGCGCGCCTGTGTGTGCGCAGCATGGTCAATGGCAAGGCGGTGGTGGTGCGCGTCAACGACCGCGGGCCCTTCACGCCGGGCCGCGTGATCGACCTGAGCCAGGCCGCCGCCGAGGAACTGGGCATGACGGGCCTGGGACTCAAGCAGGTGGAGCTGTGGCACATCGGGGAGGACGCGGCCGACTGCCCCGAGGACTTGCCCGGCGTGGGCGATGCCGTGGTGCCGCCGAAGCCGCCGCGTGCCACGGCCCCGGCCGCCCGCACCAAAAGCAAGAGCCGGCCTCGCCGGCGTTGAGCAGGGTTAGCCGCCGGTTTCCAGCGTGTGGGCGGCGTTCCGGTCCTGCCCCAGCAATTCCACCATCTGCGGCAGGCAGGCCTTCAGCGCAGCCTGCAGCGGATAGGGCGGGTTGACCAGGAACATGCCGCTCGCGGGCAGCCCCGGCCGCCGGCCCTCGCTGGCGGCGGAAGGGATCTTGCTCGACTTGACGGTCAGCGTGGCGTGCAGCCATGGCTTGCCCGCCTTGTGGGCCAGCGCCTTGAGGCGGCGAGGCAGGTCGTGGGCTTCGGGCCGGGGGATGATGGGGTACCAGATCGCGTAGACCCCCGTGGCGAAGCGCCGCAGGCCCTCGTCCAGCAGGTCTTGCACACGCCCATAATCGCTCTTGATTTCATAGCTGGGATCGCAGAGCAGGAGCGCGCGCCGGGCCGGTGGGGGCAAGAATTTCCTGGTGCCTTCGAAACCGTCCTCGTGCAGCACGGCCACTTGGCGGCCTGCGTCGAGCTGGGCCACGTTCGCCGCGAGGGAGCGCGTGTCGGTGGGGTGCAGCTCGAACAGCTTGAGCTTGTCGTGCTCCCGCAGCAGCCGCTGCACGATGAACGGGGAGCCGGGATAGACCCGCAGGCTGTTTCCCTGGTTGAAGGCGCGCACCATGTCCAGGTAGTCCTGCAAGGCCGGTGCGAGCGTGGCGGCGGCGGCCGCCAGACGCAGGACGCCGTCCGTGGATTCGGCGCTGGTGGTGGCGTAGTCGCCGTCGAGGCGGTACAGGCCGGCGCCGGCATGGGTGTCCACCACGGTCAGGGCTGCGTCTTTTTGCAGCAAGTGTTGCAAGGCCGCGATGAGCACGGTGTGCTTGAGCACGTCCGCGTGGTTGCCTGCATGGAAGGCGTGGCGATAACTGAACATCCGCCGATGGTAACCAGTGGGGACGCCTTCGGCGCCCGCGGCGCAATGCGGCACCTGCGCGGCCGCGAAGTGATGTTTTTGGCAGACAGGATGCGCTTTGTTGCCAGCCGGGGCAGCGCATGGCGCATCATGGCGGCCGTTCACGCCTCAGGGCCCCAAGCCGCCGTACGATCCCGCCACCATGTCCACGCCATCCCTCCGCACCACGCCAGCGAGCATCGCGCATCACGTCGATGCCCTGCCGCCGGGCACACGGCTGGGGGAGTTCGAGGTGGTGACGTTGCTGGGCGTGGGCGGCTTCGGAATGGTGTACCAGGCATTCGACCATTCCCTGCTGCGCTTCGTGGCCATCAAGGAATACATGCCCGCCGCGCTGGCCGGGCGGGCGGATGGGCAGTCGCTGTGGGTGCGCTCCTCCTCGGACGAGCAGTCTTTCCAGGCGGGCTTGGCTTCATTTGTGGAGGAGGCGCGCCTGCTGGCGCAGTTCGACCATCCTTCGCTGGTCAAGGTGTTCCGCTTCTGGGAGGCGAACCAGACGGCCTACATGGTCATGCCGCTCTACAGCGGCATGACGCTCAAGCAGGCACGCGCCCACATGCGCACGCCGCCGCCCGAGGCATGGCTGCGCAAGGTGCTGTGGTCCGTGACCAGCGCGCTGCGCGTGCTGCACGAGGGCTATACGCTGCACCGGGACATCTCGCCCGACAACATCTTCCTGCAGGACAACGGTCCCCCGGTGCTGCTGGACCTGGGCGCGGCGCGCCATGCGATCAGCGACCGCGAGCGCAGGCACACGGCCGTGCTCAAGGTCAACTACGCTCCCATAGAGCAGTACACGGACGCGGCCAGCCATCTGCGGCAGGGGCCATGGAGCGACCTGTATGCGCTGGGCGCCGTGGTGCACGGATGCCTGTGCAACGACACGCCGCTGCCCGCGACCCTGCGGGCCATACGCGACCGCATGGTGTCCTTCTCCCGCGTGGCGCGCACCGTGCGCAAGCAGTTCGGTGTGGAGTATTCGCGCCCGTTCATCGAAGCCATCTCGCAGGCGCTGGCGCTGCAGCCCGAAGACCGGCCGCAGTCCATCGACGCGTTCCTGCAGCGCATGGAAATGACATCCGCTCCCGCGGGGCTGGAGCATTTCGATTTCCGGGCGGACCTGGGCGATATCTGGGTCGAGCCGTCGGACAAGGATGACCAGGGCGTGGCGACCGCGGTGATCGACATCACGGCGCTGTCGCAGCCCCTGGTCTCGCAGCCCCTGGCCGATGTATTGGCCCAGCGCGCGGCCGTACGGACGGTGCAGCAGGCGGACCGCAGCACGGCGGCGCGGGACGAGGAGCCACCGCCGGCTTTCCAGGAAACCGTGGCGCAGGACCCTGCCGCCTTCGCGGACACCCGGGATGCGTCGTGGGCGCCGACACAACAGCCGCAAGAGCAGCCTGTGCGCCGGCGCCATGCCCGCAAGGACACCCGCGGGCCGCATGAACCCACAGGGCCGCACTCCGGCAAGCCGCCGCGCGCCCGTGGGCGTTCGCTGGCCTTGTGGTCCTTGGCGGGCCTGCTGGCCATGACCGCCGCAGGGGCTGGCCTGTGGTGGGAGGCAGGTTCGGCGCCGCGCCCCCGGTACACGCCGGACAGCGAAATCATCACCGAGTGGGCCGAGCCGGCGCCCGCGTCTGCGGCCGCAGGGGAACTGATCCCTGTGGTGCATGACACGACACTGCTGGAGGCGCCTATGGCGCAGGCATCTGCCGTGCAAGAGCGATCCATGGCGTCCCAACGGGGCCGGCCGCAGCGCAAGGCGGATCCCGAGCCCGTCGCTGCGGCGCCGGCCCAGGAGGTGCGCACAGCGGTGCCGGAACCTGCGGTGCCCGCGCCTCCGCCGCCCCGGCCGGCGCCCGCGCGGCAGCCGGGGCCTGACGAGGTTTGCGCTTCCGCAGGCTTTTTCGCCCGGCCCATGTGCATCCACCAGGAGTGCCAGAAGGCCGGCATGGCCGGCCATCCCGTGTGCGTGGAGAACCGCCGCAAGCAGGAGGAAGAGGCCCGCCGGCGGCAGGACTACGCGCAGTAGCGGCCGGAGGTGGTCTGGCGCGGGCTTTTTTGTATAATGCGCGGCTTCGCAGCGATTTACTGGTCCCGCGGCGAAGACTTCATCTGCCACCTAAGAGGCCTCCAGAAGAGAGGCACCGACCGTGGAAAAGGACCGCCAAACCCCCTCTTGCAAAGAGAAACTCATGTCCACATTCAGCGCAAAGCCCGCTGAGGTCGTGCACGAGTGGTTTGTGATTGACGCCACCGACAAGGTGCTCGGCCGGGTAGCCAGCGAAGTTGCCCTCCGTCTGCGCGGCAAACACAAAGCCATTTACACGCCTCACGTCGATACTGGCGATTACATCGTCATCATCAACGCCTCCAAGCTCAAGGTCACCGGCACCAAGTCCCTGGACAAGGTGTACTACCGCCATTCCGGCTATCCCGGCGGCATCACGGCCACCAACTTCCGCGACCTGCAGGCCAAGCACCCCGGCCGCGCGCTGGAGAAGGCTGTCAAGGGCATGCTGCCCAAGGGCCCCCTGGGCTACGCCATGATCAAGAAGCTCAAGGTCTACGGCGGCGCGGAGCATCCGCACACCGCCCAGCAGCCCAAGGCTCTGGAAATCTAAGGAGCTGAAATGATTGGTGAATGGAACAATGGCACCGGCCGTCGCAAGTCCAGCGTCGCCCGCGTGTTTCTGAAGAAGGGTTCCGGCAAGATCACTGTGAATGGCAAGGACATTCAGCAGTATTTCGGCCGCGAAACCTCCATCATGATCGCCAAGCAGCCGCTGGTGCTCACCAACCATGTCGAGACCTTCGACATCCAGGTGAACGTGCACGGCGGCGGTGAGTCCGGCCAGGCCGGCGCCACCCGCCACGGCATCACCCGCGCTCTGATCGACTACGACGCGACGCTCAAGCCCCAGCTCAGCGCTGCCGGCTTCGTGACCCGCGATGCCCGTGAGGTCGAGCGTAAGAAGGTCGGCCTGCACTCCGCACGCCGCGCCAAGCAGTTCTCGAAGCGCTAAGTTTCGAGCCCTGTCGAAAAAACCGCCTGCGTGGCGGTTTTTTCTTTTTCGCCACGCTCTGGAGGCTCCCCCATGCGCTTTCGCCTGTTGCGCCGCCGCCTGACCATCAGCGCCCCGCGGGTCGCTATCCGCAGCGCCATGCCCTGGCCGCTGCGCTGGCTGAGCGCCGCCGTGGTGCTCGGGCTGTGTGGTGCCGTGGCGCTGTGGGCGTTCGAGTTCGGCAAGAGCATTGCGGGCCTGGATTCAGGCGCGCGAGAGGAATTGCAGCGCCTGCGTGCCGAGGTGGCGCAGCTGCGCGAGGAAAACCACCGGTTCCAGGACCAGGGCATTGCTGCCAAGAGCCTGCGCACGGCCGAGGGTGTGGCGATGGATCGGTTGTCCGAGCAGGTCCGGCAACTGGAGGCCGACAACCGCAGCCTGCGCGACGACCTGGGCTTCTTCGAGAAGCTCATTCCCGCCACCAAGGTCGGCAAGGCGTTGAGCATCCGCGGCCTGCATGCGGAGGTGCTGGGCGATGGAGCGCAGCTGCGCTGGCAGGTGCTGGCCATCCAGCCCATGCGCAATGCGCCCGAATTCAAGGGGCGGCTGGAACTGGTGCTGGCCGGCTCGCTGGACGGCGCGCCCTGGGCATCGCAGTCGCCAGCGGTCGACCAGCCCGTGCAGTTCCAGCAATACCGCCGGATGCAGGGCGTGGTGAACCTGCCTGCGCGGGCCATGGTAAAAACCGTGACGGCACGCTTGCTGGAGGGCTCCTCCGTGCGTGCCATCCAGACCTTCACCCTCGAATGAGCCTGCACGGGCCCGGCTGCGGACCCGCTGGCACCCCTTCCCCAGGAGATCCTGCATGTTTTCTCGCAAGAAGCAGCCGCCCATCAAAAGCCTGATCGCCCAGGGGACGCACGTGCAGGGCGATCTGTCGTTCACCGACGGGTTGCGGATCGACGGCGAGGTCGTGGGGGATGTGCGTTCCACCGTGGAGCCCAGCATCCTCGTGGTGTCCGAATTGGGGCGGGTCCAGGGAGCGCTGCATGCCTCGCACGTCATCGTCAACGGCACGGTCGAGGGGCCGGTGCACGCGGCCGAGCTGCTGGAAGTGCAGCCCAAGGCGCGCATCATGGGCAATGTGCATTACAAGGCCCTTGAAATGCACCAGGGTGCCGTGATCTCTGGGCAGATGTGCCCCGCAAGCACGCTGTTGCTGGAGGAAAAGCCCACACTGAAGCTGGCGTCAAACGCCACTTGAGCGCACGCCATGCGGCATTGCCTTACCATCGTGCACAAGATTGCCCCAAGGAGCCTCATATGAGCGCCGTTGCCGAAAATACCCCCACCGACATGCCCGCCCCCATCGTCTTCACCGACAGCGCTGCCGCCAAGGTGGCCGATCTGATTGCTGAGGAGGGCAACCCCGACCTGAAGCTGCGCGTCTTCGTGCAAGGCGGCGGCTGCTCGGGCTTCCAATACGGCTTCACCTTCGATGAGATCACCAACGAAGATGACACCACCATGACCAAGAACGGTGTGTCGCTGCTGATCGATGCGATGAGCTACCAGTACCTGGTGGGCGCGGAAATCGACTACAAGGAAGATCTGCAGGGTGCGCAGTTCGTCATCAAGAACCCGAACGCCCAGACCACCTGCGGCTGCGGGTCCAGCTTCTCCGCCTGAAAGCTGAAGCTTCTCGCACCCACGAAAGCCGCCTCCGGGCGGCTTTTTCATGCGCGGTAGAGCGCGCCCAGGATGCGGGGGCCGCGCGCGCCCGTGACGCCGGGGCTGCTGGCGGGCTGGCCTTCCAGGCACTGGCGCGCCAGCCAGGCGAAAGCGGCGGCCTCGACCTGCTGGGGCGGCAGCCCATGGCGGCTGGAGGGTTCGATGGATATGCGGGGCAGCAGGGCCTGCAGGCGTTCCATCAGGTAACGGTTCAGCGCACCGCCACCGCAGACGATGAGCAAATCACTGCCGGGGGCATGCCGCGCAAAGTCCTGCGCGCAGGCGCGGGCGGTGAATTCGGTCAGCGTGGCCTGGACATCCTGGGGGCGGTGTGCCTGCGTGGCGGATACATGCCGTTCGAGCCACGGCGTATTGAAGAGGTCGCGCCCCGTGCTCTTCGGAGGAGCGAGCGCGAGGAAGGGCTCGGACAGCATGGCTTCCAGCAGGGCGGGGAGGACCTGCCCACTGCGGCCCCAGGCGCCGGCGTCGTCGAAAAGCTGGCCCGTGTGCTGCTGGCACCACTGGTCCATGAGCGCATTACCGGGCCCGCAGTCGAACCCGAACGTGGCGCCATCTGCGCGCAAGACGCTCAGGTTGGAAATGCCTCCGACGTTCAGCACGCCCACGGTGCGCCCCACCTGGCCGAAGACGCTCCGGTGGAAGGCGGGGACGAGGGGCGCGCCTTGGCCGCCTGCCGCCACATCGCGGCTGCGGAAGTCGGCCGCGACGGTGATGCCGCAGCATTCGGCCAGCAGGGCGGGGTTGTTGATCTGCAGCGTGTACCCGGTGCCATCGAAGGCCTGGGGACGGTGGCGCACCGTCTGGCCGTGGGCGCCAACAGCCAGCACCTGGTGCGGCTGCATTCCCGCCCGGTCCAGCAATTGGCGAACGACGTCGGCATAGGCGCGGGCCAGCGCATTGGCGGCCAGCGCTGCACGGTGCAGCTCGTCGGGGCCGCTGGTGTTCAGGGCGAGCAGCTCTGCTCTTAAATCAGGAGCTAGCGGCGCAGATACATGCTGCGCCACGCGGCAATTCGAGTCCGAAAGATCGGCCAGCACGCCGTCGATGCCATCGAGCGAGGTGCCCGACATCAGCCCGATGAACCACCGCGCCTGGCTGTGCATGGGCGCAGGGAGATCAGTCCGCGCTGGCGAGCTGGAACTGGGCCGCCGAGGCGAGCTGCACGCGCATGTTGGCTGCCAGGCGGTTGAAGGCGGCGCGCGAGGCGCCCGACACGGGCTGCGCGGCTTCGCTCTGCTGGGCGATGGTCATCGGGTCCTGGTGCACGCCGTTCACCCGGAACTCGAAGTGCAGGTGCGGCCCCGTGGCCCAGCCCGTGGAGCCCACGGCGCCGAGTTTCTGGCCCTGCTCCACGGCCTGGCCTTTGGATACGTCGATGCGGCTCAGGTGCGCGTAGACGGTGACGTGCTGGTTGCGGTGCTTGACGTAGACCACGTTGCCATAGCCGTTCTGCACACCGGCGAAATCGACCACGCCGTCGCCGACCGTGCGCACGGATGTGCCCGTGGGCGCGGCGAAGTCCGTGCCCAGGTGGGCGCGCCAGGTCTTGTGGATGGGGTGCATGCGCATGGAGAAGCCGCTGGAGATGCGGGAGAACTCCACCGGCGAGGTGAGGTAGGCGCGGCGCATGCTCTCGCCATCCAGCGTGTAGTATGAGCCCTTGGCCGCGCCGCTTTCCTGGAACCAGAGGGCATCGTGGGTCTTGCCGTTGTTGTGGAACTCGGCGCTCAGCACGCGGCCGCTGCGCAGCGGCTCGCCGTCGGCCTCCAGGGTTTCGTAGACGACGGAGAACCGGTCTTCCTTGCGCAGCGCGCGGTGGAAGTCGATGTTGCTGGAGAAGATCTCGGCCATCTGCACGGCCACGCCGTCGGGGATGTTGGAGGCATCGGTGGCGGCGAACAGCGAGGTACGGATGACGCCGCCCGCCAGCCGGCTGCCCACGGTGAGCGGCGCCGTCTCGATGCGCGAGGCGAAGCCGCCGTCTTCCTTGCGCTCGACCACGAGGCGTTTGAAATAGCCACTGTCGTCCGGCGCCCAGCGCGCGGACAGGCGCAGCAGGCGATGGTCGTCCGAGGTTTCGGCGGAGACGGAGCGGCCCGCACGGCCCAGCAGGTTCTGGCGCACCAGCCCGTCGCCGCGCAGGAACGCCGAGGCGGCCGGATCGGCGATTCCCAGGCGCTGCAGCAGGCTTTCGGCCGTGTCGGCGCTGCGCGTGGTGTCGGAGCGGTAGAGCGAATAGCCCGGCATGTCCACCAGGGCCGACAGGGGGCGTCGCCCGCCAGCGATTCCACGGCGTGGGTGACGGTGGTCACGGGCAGGTCGGCCGGGTCCGGAGCGAGGGACGCCACGGCAAAAGCACCGCCACCGCCTGTGAGCAGCACGGACGCCACGGCGGCGGTAATGCGCTTCGGATGCTTCTGAACGGATTGCTTCAAATGGCCCAGCAGAACCAGGCAGGCGGTGGTCAAGCCGTTGTTCAAGAGTCTTACCCCAAACAAATGTGCTTCCTGGCCCTCCGCGAAGGCGGAAGTCTCAGGGCGGGAAGCATCAGGAATCGGTGTGCGGCAGAGGAGGCAAGAGCCTGGGCAGGTGGGCGGGCCCACTAGAATCCACCGCTGGAAAAGTGGCCGGAAGTATAGTCCCGGCAGCGGCCATTACACCCCAGAAAACCCTTATGAATCAATCTGCTGTTACAACATTCCCGGTAACCGAAGGTGTAGGACGAGCGCTCGAAGTCTCGCTGCGCGGCGCTGACGAGCTGCTGCCCAAGGACGAGTGGACGCGCAAGCTGGCGCGCTCGGAGGCGACCGGCCAGCCGCTGCGCATCAAGCTGGGGCTGGACCCGACGGCGCCCGACATCCACCTGGGCCACACGGTGGTGCTCAACAAGATGCGCCAGCTGCAGGACCTGGGCCACCAGGTGATCTTCCTGATCGGCGACTTCACCAGCCTGATCGGCGATCCCTCGGGCCGCAACTCCACCCGCCCGCCGCTCACGGCCGAGCAGATCAAGCTGAACGCCGAGACCTACTACACCCAGGCGGCGCGGGTGCTCGACCCGCAGCGCACCGAGATCCGCTACAACAGCGAATGGAGCGACGCCCTGGGCGCGCGCGGCATGATCCAGCTCGCGGCCCGCTACACCGTGGCGCGCATGATGGAGCGCGACGACTTCCACAAGCGCTTCAGCGCGGGGCAGTCCATCAGCGTGCACGAATTCCTCTACCCGCTCATGCAGGGCTACGACTCGGTGGCGCTCAAGAGCGACCTGGAGCTGGGCGGCACGGACCAGAAGTTCAACCTGCTCATGGGCCGCCATCTACAGCAGGAATATGACCAGGAGCCGCAGTGCGTGCTCACCATGCCCCTGCTCGTGGGGCTGGACGGGGTGGACAAGATGTCCAAGTCCAAGCACAACTACATCGGCATCACCGAGGAGGCCAACACCATGTTCGCCAAGGTGCTGTCGATCTCCGACGACCTGATGTGGGACTGGTACACGCTGCTGTCGTTCAAGAGCCTGGCCGAGATCGCCGCGCTGAAAGCGGAGGTGGCAGGCGGGCGCAATCCCAAGGATGCCAAGGTGATGCTGGCCAGGGAGATCACCACGCGCTTCCACAGCGCGCAGGCGGCCGACGCAGCGGAGCAGGACTTCGCCAACCGCAGCAAGGGCGGCGTGCCCGATGAGATCCCCGAGGTGCAGCTGGCCGGCGCCCCGCTGGGTATCGGCGCCCTGCTCAAGCAGGCCAACCTCGTGCCCTCGACCAGCGAGGCCAACCGCCTGATCGACGGCGGCGGCGTGCGCGTGGACGGCTCCGTGGTCGGCGACAAGGCCCTGAAGCTGGGCGCGGGCAGCTACGTGGTGCAGGTGGGCAAGCGCAAGTTCGCGCGCGTGACGTTGGCTTGATATAGAACCAAATTGGCCTCCAGCGCTTGACTGGTAAGCGCTGGCAGCTATGAAAATGGAAGCGATCAGTCCAGGTTGTCGTTGAGGTCCGGGTCCGGCACCTCGCCGATGGCCTGGCGCGTGGCCTGCGCCTGCAGCAGCAGCCAGGCGCAGAAGGCCTGGATCTCGGGCCGCTGGCTGCTGCGCGGGCCCACCACCAGCCAGTAGACCAGGGGCGAGTCCAGCCGGTGCCCTGGCAGCACCTCCACGAGATCGCCCGAGGCCAGGCTTTCCGCGATGAGCGGCATCCGCGCCAGCGCCAGGCCCTGGCCGGCCAGAGCGGCCTGCACGATCTGCTGCGCATAGTTGAAGTACAGCCAGCGCTTGGGCTGCAGCCGGCCCAGGCCGTTGAGGTCGAACCACCGGCGCCAGGTGATCCACTCGAAGTACGGCATGCGGTAGGCGTCGCCCGCCTCGATGAGGGTGAACTGCGCCACGTCCTCGGGAGCACGGATCGGCGCCGCGCTCTTGAGCAGCCAGGGGCTGGCCACCACCGCGAGCTGCTCGCCGAACAGGCGCTGCGCGCCCGGCGCCACGCTGGCGGGCACGCTGGAGCGCAGGGCCAGGTCGACGTCGGAGGTGTCGAGGTCGACGATGGTGTCGCTGGCGTCGATGCGGATGTCGATGTCCGGGTTGTCGCGCTGGAACTCCTCCATGCGCGGGATCAGCCACATGGAGGCGAAGCTCGCCCAGGTGGTGATGGCCACGCTCCTGCGCCCCGCCGTCTGGCGCACCAGCCGCACGGCGGAGTCCATGCGCTCCAGCGCAGGGCCCACGGCGCGCTGCAGCTGCCCGCCCGCGCTGGTGAGCTCCACCGCGCGCGTGTGGCGCAGGAAAAGCGGCACGCCCACCTCCTCCTCCAGGGCCTGGATCTGCCGGCTCACGGCCGACTGGGTGAGCGACAGTTCTTCCGCCGCCGCGCGGAAGTTCAGGTGCCGGGCCACGGCCAGGAAGGCGCGCCAGTGCCCCACGGCCACGGGGCGGGTGCGCAGATGGGCGATGGGAGGCGGGAGCGAGGGCATGGCGTATTAATGAGGAAAGGGAATCAAAATCCTAGCGTGGTTTCATCGATCGCGGTAGTGCTCTGCAGGTTAGGCACTTGGCGGTGAAGGCCAGGCGTCGAAGGCGCTCCGCAATTGATGCGATTCATGAATCGATAAGGTGGCCCGTTTTCATTGGACTGGCTGGCCTCTCGCGGCGCACACTGGCAGCCATTCAAGGGTTTACCTGGAGACCGCCATGACCGCATCGCACGTTCTGAATTCGCAACATTCCGCCTCCGTGGGTACCGCCGGCCCCGAGGCCTGCACGCTGGCCGTGGGCGCGGCGCACAGCCTGCACCCCAAGGCCGCCATGGTGCTGCGCGTGGTCAGCGGCCAGGCCTGGGTCACGCTGAACGACGGGCCCCATGGCTGGTGCGAGGAGTCTGGCGACGTGGTGCTGCACCCGGGCCAGGGCGTGGGCGTGGCGCCGGGCCAGCATGCGGTGGTCGAGCCCATGGGGCCGCAGCCGCTGCAGTACCAGTGGCGCCGCGCGGGCGCAGCGCAGGCCCAGCCCGCGGCGCCCCGGCGGCAGGCTGCGGCGGCGGACCGCGACACCTGCTGCGCCTGACGCGGCGGCGGCTGCGGCCGCGATAGGGCCTCGATGGCTGCCAGTGCCCGTAGGAGGGCGCTGGCAGCTATTTTTTTGTGAGCGCCAGGCGCGGAGGGTGCCTCGCAACTTTTATTGACATGCCTGCCCCCGCTCCCGCGGGATGGCGCCGGATAATGCGCGGAGCATCGCGCGGGCCCCGCGCCCCTGTTCTCTCCACCCATCCACATGACGACAGCACTGGACATCATCATCATGGCCGCGGGCAAGGGCACGCGCATGAAAAGCCGCCTTCCCAAGGTCCTGCAGCGCCTGGCAGGCCGGCCGCTGCTGCACCACGTGCTGGACCAGGCCGCCAGCCTGCGGGCGCGCCGCGTGGTGGTGGTGACGGGCCATGGTGCTATCGAAGTGGAAGCTGCTTGCGCAGGCGGGGCAAGCGCTGGAGGCACATTTGACTTGCAATGCGTGCGCCAGGAGCCGCAGCTCGGCACCGGCCACGCAGTGCAGCAGGCCATGCCGCGGCTGGCGGGCGACGGCACGGTGGTCGTGCTGTCGGGCGACGTGCCGCTCACGCGCGCGGACACGCTGGCCGCGCTGGTGCAGGCGAGCGCGGGCGGGCGGCTGGCCCTGCTCACGGTGACGCTGCCCGACCCCACGGGCTACGGCCGCATCGTGCGCGGCGACGGCGGCACCGTGCGCCGCATCGTCGAGCACAAGGACGCCAGCGCGGACGAACGCGCCATCACCGAGGTCTACAGCGGCATCATGGCCGTGCCCGCGCGCCTGCTGGCGCCGTGGCTGGCGCGGCTGACCAACGACAATGCCCAGGGCGAGTACTACCTGACCGACATCGTCGCCCGGGCCGTGGCCGATGGCGTGCCCGTGGTGGCGCACCGCATCGACGATGCGCTGCAGGTGGCGGGCGTGAACAGCCCGCTGCAGCTCGCCGAACTGGAGCGCGCCCACCAGGCCGCCCAGGCCCGCGCGCTCATGGAGCAGGGCGTGCGCCTGGCCGATCCGGCGCGCTTCGACCTGCGTGACGACGCGCGCACCGGCGTGCGCGGCGTGCTGGACTGCGGGCAGGACGTGGAGATCGACGTGGGCTGCATCTTCACCGGCCGCGTGGAGATCGGCGAGGGCGCGCGCATCGGCGCCTACTGCTGCATCGCCAACGCGACCATCGCGGCCGGCGCGGTCGTCCATCCCTTCACCCACATCGACGGCGAGAAGGCCGGCGCCCACGTGGGAGAGGGTGCGCTGATCGGCCCCTTCGCACGGCTGCGCCCCGGCGCACGCCTGGGGCGCGAAGTGCACATCGGCAACTTCGTCGAGGTGAAGAACTCCACTCTGGCCGACGGCGCCAAGGCCAACCACCTGGCCTACCTGGGCGACGCCACGGTGGGCGAGCGCGTGAACTACGGCGCGGGCAGCATCACCGCCAACTATGACGGCGCGAACAAGCACCGCACCGTGATCGAGGCCGACGTGCACGTGGGCAGCAACTGCGTGCTTGTGGCGCCCGTGACCATCGGCGCGGGAGGCACCGTGGGTGGGGGCTCCACCGTCACCGAGAGCACGGCACCAGGCGCGCTTACCGTTGCGCGTGGCAAACAGGTGAGCATCGCTGGCTGGAAACGGCCTGCCAAGCCATGACGGAAACCGAGCGGCTGCGCGCGGAGCTGGCCGAGGCGCGCCAGCGCATCGACGACATGGCCGCCGCGCACGAATCCTTTCTGCGCGGCGTGTCGCACGACCTGCGCGCGCCGCTGCGCCACGTCACCTCCTACGGCACGCTGGTGCGCGAGGTGCTGCAGGAGCTGCCCGGCCAGTACCCGCAGGTGGGCGAGGCGCTGGGCTTCCTGGCCACCATGGAGCAGTCCGCGCGCCGCATGGGGCTGATGCTCGACGGCCTGCAGGCCATCGCCCGGGCCGGCCGCGCGCCGCTGCGCCTGGAGGCGGTGGACCTGGATGCAGCCGTGCGCGAGGCGCGCACGGAGCTGGCGGCCATCGAGGCCGGTCGCGCCGCGGGCGATGTGCAGTGGGATATTGCCCCGCACCTGCCCGCCGTGTGGGCCGACGCGAGGCTGCTGCGCCAGTTGCTGCTGCAGGTGCTGGGCAATGCGCTCAAGTTTACGCACGGACAGCCGGACGCGCGCCTGGCGGTGCAGGCCGCGCCTGGCGATGTGGCGGGCCGCGTGGCGGTCATGGTGCAGGACAACGGCGTGGGTTTCGACGGCGCGCGCGCGCAGCACCTGTTCGGCGTGTTCCAGCGCATGCACCGCGAGTCGGAATTCGACGGCGTGGGCGCAGGCCTGGCGTTGTGCCAGGCCATTGCGCAGCGCCATGGCGCCAGCATCAGTGCACAGGCTGCGCCGGGCGCGGGCTGCACCGTGCGCCTCGACTGGCCGGCGCCGCCGTTAGCGGCCCAGTAGCGCTTCCAGCTGGCGAAGGCGCTGGCGCAGCGCCGTGACTTCCTCGATCAGGTCGGTCGTGAGCCCGGCCAGCTGCGGGTCGGCGTCGAAGGTGGATTCCAGGCGCGCCAGGCGCCGGGCGCGCACCACGGTGGTGGCGCTGAACTGCCAGCGGCCTTCGGCGTGCTCGCCGTGCAGCAGGCCGGCCTCCAGCCGTTCTGTCACCCAGCCGGGCTCCATGCAGCAGGCGCGGGCCAGGTCGTCCAGCGTGAGGCGGGTCTGCTCGTCCAGCAGCTCGGCCAGGGCGCTGCGGGGGGAAGGGGCGTGCGTTGCCATGTTCAGGCTCCTTGCGTGGTGCGGGGCTGGAAGTGCGGGAAGGCCTGCTCCAGCGCGCGGTAGGCCTCGCGCTGGGCGTCGGTGGCGGCGGGCGGCAGGGCCACGTGCAGCTCCAGATACAGGTCGCCCGGCGTGGCGGCAGGGATGCCGCGCCCTTTCAGGCGCAGCTTGCGCCCCGGTTTCCAGCGGGCGGGCACGGTGACCTCCACCGTGCTGCCGCCGGGCGTTTCCACCTCCACGGGGCCGCCCAGCTCCGCCTCCCAGGGCGCGAGGGTGACGGACTGGTACACGTCGCGGTCCTCGGCGCGCCAGCGGGTGTCGGGCTTGAACTGCACCTCCAGGAACAGGTCGCCTGCGGGCGCGCCGCCCAGGCCCGGGCCGCCCTGGCCGCCCAGGCGGATGAGCTGGCCCTCGCGCACGCCCTTCGGGATGCTGACCTGCAACTGCCGCTCCTCGTTCACCAGGCGGCCGCCGTCGTCCAGCCGCGCGCCGTGCAGCGTCAGCATGCGCTCGGCGCCGTGGTAGGCGTCGCGCAGGTCCAGTTCGATGCGGGCGTGGTGGTCGCGGCCGCGCTGCGCACCGCCGCTCTGGGCGCTGGCGGCGCCCGGGCGCCGCGCGCGCGCGGACTGGCCGAAGAGCTGCTCGAAGAAGTCGCTGAACTCGGCGCCGTCCATGCCCTGGCCGCCGCCCGGCGCGCCGGTGAACTCGAAGCCCGCATCCCAGTGCGGCGGCGGGCGGAAGTCCTGGCCCGCCTGGTGTGGCGCCGCGCGGCCCAGCGCGTCGTAGGCGGCGCGTTTTTCCGGGTCCGAGAGCACGGTGTTGGCCTCGTTCACTTCGGCCATGCGTGCGGCGGCGTCGGTCTCCTTGCTCACGTCGGGGTGGTAGCGGCGCGCGAGCTTGCGGTAGGCCTTCTTGATGTCGGCGGCCGTGGCGTCGCGTTCCACGCCCAGGATCTGGTAGTAATCCTTGAACTCCATGCGTCCTCCATGCGGGGCACCAGGCCCGGTGCCCACTATAAAGAGGAGAGATGGAGTCGACCCGGCCGCAGCGCAAGGCCTGTGGCAGGAGTGCTTCTTCTTTGATAGCTGCTTGCGCTTGTCAGCCAAGCGCCAGAGGCAGTTTTGTCTCGAATTTTGCGCGGTGGGTGGCGAAGAAGGCGCGGACGTTGCGCACGTTGGCGTCCTGCGTGAAAAGGCGCTGCGACAGCGCCAGGTAGCCCGGCATGTCGCGCGTGTGCACCACCAGCACGAAGTCCGGCCCGGGCGATACGCGCCAGCATTGCTGCACCCCGTCGTCCTGCACGGCACGGGCCTCGAACGCGGCCAGGTGCTCGGCGCCCTGCTGGTCCAGCGAGACTTCGACGATGGCCGTGAGGCCATGGCCCTGCAGTGCGGCGAGCCGGTCGGGCTGCAGCAGTGCCACCTGCCGCTCGATCAGTCCCGACTCCTGCAGCCGCCGCACGCGCCGCAGACAGGTCGGGGGAGAGACGTGCACGCGCTCGGCCAGCGCCTGGTTGCTCAGCGTGGCGTCGCGCTGCAGCTGGTCCAGCAACTGCAGGTCGATGGCGTCAAGGGAAATTTCCATTGATGGGAATTTATGGAATAAAATTTCACATATAAGTCGATGGGAAATTTTATTTCAAAATCAAAGAAAAAAGATCTGTAATTTCCTCGATGCCTCTCTAGCATCCGCCCAATCCCATCTGACCGGAGCCATCCATGTGCGGCATCGTCGGCGCGGTTTCCACGCGCAACATCGTTCCCCTTCTCGTCCAGGGCCTGCAGCGGCTCGAATACCGCGGCTACGATTCCTGCGGCGTCGCCGTGCACGAGGCCAGCCTGGGCGACCGGCCTACCGGCGGCCTGCAGCGTACGCGCAGCACCGCGCGCGTGGCGGAACTGCTGGAGCAGGTGGCCAGCGGCGGCCTGCAGGGCGCGACCGGCATCGCGCACACGCGCTGGGCGACGCACGGCGCGCCGGCGGTGCACAACGCGCATCCGCATTTCAGCCACGGCCCCGGCGTGGCCCCCGCCGAGGCGGTGCGCGCCGGGCGCGTGGCGCTGGTGCACAACGGCATCATCGAGAACCATGAGGAACTGTACGCGCAGCTCCAGGCGCGCGGCTACGTCTTCTCCAGCCAGACCGACACGGAAGTCATCGCCCACCTCGTGGACAGCCTGTACGAGGGCGACCTGTTCCAGGCCGTGCGCGCCGCCGTGGCGCAGTTGCAGGGCAGCTTCGCCATCGCCGTGATGCACAAGGACGAGCCGCACCGCGTGGTGGGTGCGCGCGCGGGCTCGCCGCTGGTGCTGGGCGTGGGGGAGGGCGAGAACTTCCTGGCCAGCGACGCCATGGCGCTCGCCGGGGTGACCGACCAGATCGTCTACCTGGAAGAAGGCGATCTGGTGGACCTGCAGCTGGGCCGCTACTGGATCACGGACGCCGCCGGCCAGCCCCTGGGCCCGGCGCAGCGCCCCGTGCGCACGGTGCAGGCCCACAGCGGCGCGGCCGAGCTGGGGCCTTACCGCCACTACATGCAAAAGGAAATCTTCGAACAGCCGCGCGCCATCGCCGACACGCTGGAGGGGCTGCAGGGCATCGTGCCCGAGCTGTTCGACGGCGCCGACGGCACCGCCGCCTGGCGCGTGTTCAAGGAGATCGATTCGGTGCTCATCCTGGCCTGCGGCACCAGCTACTACAGCGGCTGCGTCGCCAAGTACTGGCTCGAAGCCATCGCAGGCATTCCCACGCAGGTGGAAGTGGCCAGCGAATACCGCTACCGCACCAGCGTGCCCAACCCGCGCGCGCTGGTGGTCACCATCAGCCAGTCCGGCGAAACCGCGGACACGCTGGCCGCGCTGCGCCATGCGCAGGGGCTGGGCATGCGCCACACGCTGACCATCTGCAACGTGGCCACCAGCGCCATGGTGCGCGAGTGCGCGCTGGCCTACATCACGCGCGCCGGGGTGGAGATCGGGGTGGCCTCCACCAAGGCCTTCACCACACAGCTCGCGGGCCTGTTCCTGCTCACGCTGGCCCTGGCGCAAGCCAAGGGCCGCCTCACCGAGGAAGAGGAAGGCCAGCACCTCAAGGCGATGCGCCACCTGCCGGTCTCGCTGCAGGCCGTGCTGGCCCTGGAGCCCCAGCTCATCAGCTGGGCCGAGGACTTCGCCAAGCGCGAGAACGCCCTGTTCCTGGGCCGCGGGCTGCATTACCCGATCGCGCTGGAGGGCGCGCTCAAGCTCAAGGAAATCAGCTACATCCACGCCGAGGCCTACCCGGCGGGCGAACTCAAGCACGGGCCCCTGGCGCTGGTGACCAGCAGCATGCCCGTGGTGACCGTGGCGCCCAACGACGCGCTGCTTGAAAAGCTCAAGAGCAACATGCAGGAAGTGCGTGCGCGCGGCGGCGTGCTCTATGTGCTGGCGGACGCCGACACCCGCATCGACAGCAGCGAGGGCATCCACGTCATCCGCATGCCCGAGCACTACGGCCAGCTCTCGCCGCTGCTGCACGTGGTGCCGCTGCAATTGCTGGCCTACCACACGGCCTGCGCCCGGGGCACGGACGTGGACAAGCCGCGCAACCTAGCCAAGAGCGTGACGGTCGAATAACTGGAGCGCTTTTGGGGCAGCGCAGCTGCCGTGCGCGGCGCCTCGGCCTATTGCGGCTCCATGCCAGCGATCCGCGAATATTCAGCCCATACGCTGAGCTGCGCCTTCACGAAGTCGCCGAACGCGGCGGGGTCGGCGACCGCGGGCTCCGTGCCTAGCGCCAGCAGCCGCGCCTTGATGTCCGGAGCTTCCATGATCTTGCCGAGTTCGCAGTGAAGGCGGCTGGTGATCGGCCCGGGCAGGTTGGCAGGTCCGAAGAGGCCGATCCAGGCGACGAGATCGAAATTCTTCAGGTGCGTTGCCTCGGATATGGCGGGCAGTTCCGGTGCGAGGCTGGTGCGCTCTTTTGGGGTGACGGCCAGCGGGCGCAAGCGCCCTGCGCTGACGGCGCCCTTGGTGGTTGCGAAGTCCAGGATGGTGAACAGTACCTGCCCGCCCAGCGTACTGGTAACCGCCTCGGGGGCCGACTTGTACGCGACGCCCACGGCCTTCATATCCGTGTAGTTGCTCAGCGCAGCGGCCGCGATCTGCCCAGTGCTGCTGGTGTAGGCGTAGTTCGCCTTCGCGGGGTTTGCCTTGGCGTAGGCCACCAACTCCTGCAAGGTTTTTACGGGAGTCTGGGAGTTGACCAGCAGCAGGAATGGCAGGTAGCCGATGCGCGAGACAGGCGTGAAGTCTTTCACGGGGTCGTAGCGCAGGTGCTTGTACAGGTAGGGGTTGGCTGAGTGCGTCGTGTTGGTGGTCAGAAATAACGTGTAGCCGTCAGCGGGCGAGCCTGCCACGTGCTCCGCGGCTATCTGGCCCGCAGCGCCGGGCTTGGCATCGACGATTACGCTTTGCCCGAGCGCCCTGCTCAGTCGTTCGCCCAGCAGGCGCGCAATGATGTCGCTCGCCGAGCCCGGGCCGAACGCGATCACGATGCGGATGGGCTTGGCCGCAGGCCAGCTCTGGGCGGCTGCGAGCGGGCTGAAGGCCAGCGCGCTCAAGGCCAGCGCGCCCGTCAGAAGCAAACGTTTCGTAGTCTTCGTGTTCATGATGCGTGCTTTCTCCATGGGTCAGGGTTTCAGACGATGGGGGCGGTGTTGCCAATGTCGGCGGTGACGATGGTCTTGTCCGCATGCAGTGCGGCGATCTCATCCGGCGACACGCCCATCTCGCGCAAGAGGTCCCGGGTGTGCTGCCCCAGCACGGGGGCTGGTGCCGTGACCTCGCTGCGCTTTCCATTGAGCCGCAGGGGCTGGGCCACGGTCTTGGTTTCACCGAAAACCGGATGCTCGTAGCTCCCCACCATGCCCGAGGCTGCGGTGTGGGGGTGTTCCAGCATCTCGCTCGGGGTATGGACCGGCGAACACGGCACGCCGCCCGCCTGGAACACGGCTAGCCACTCGTCGCGGGTCTTCGATTTCAGGATCGCGGCGACGCTCTCCACTGTCTGCTCGCGGTGCGCCACACGGGAGGCGTTGGTGGCCAGGCGCCCGTCGTCCAGCAGGGCGTGCGCTCCCGTGACCACGCAGAATTTCTGCCATAGCGAATCGTTGGCGACGCCGAGGAGCACCGGCTTGTCGGCCGTGTCGAACACTTCGTAGGGACACAGCGAATCGTGGGAGGAACCTGGCTTTTGCGGCTCTTCGCCGGTTTGCCACACGCCTTGCAGGATGTAGCCGAGGAATGCGAGCGAAGTGTCGAACAGGCTGGCTTCGATGCGCATGCCCTTGCCTGTGTTCTGGCGCTCGATGACCGCTGCCAGGATGCCGCTCAATGCGTGCATGCCCGTGGCCTGGTCCACGGGTGAAAACGGGCTGCGCACGGGCTTGCCGCCACGCTCGCCGGTGATGGCCATCATGCCGGTGAAGGCTTGCAGAACGGCGTCGTAGCCCTTGCCGCCCCTCAGCTCTCCCACGCTGCCGTAGCCGGAGATGCTGCAGTGGATCAGGCGCGGGTTGATGGCGGAGAGCGTCTCGCCGTCCACCCCCAGGCGCCGAGCGACGCCAGGGCCGAAGCTCTCGACCACGATGTCGGAGCGTTCCACCAGGCGGTGCACCAGCGCACGGCCTTCGGCGCGCTTGAGGTCCACGCCGATGCTGCGCTTGTTGCGGTTGGCGCTGAGGAAGATCGTGCCGTCGGCATAACCGTCCTTGCTCGCGAACGGCGGGAAGGCACGCGTGTCGTCGCCGCCGCCGACGGGCTCGACCTTGATGACGTCCGCGCCCATATCGGCGAGGTATTGGGTACAGGTCGGCCCGGCAAGCACCTTGGAAAAATCCAGCACCCGCATGCCGGCAAGAATTTTTGGATAACTCATACGTGCACCATTCCTTCCACAATCAATTCGCCTTGCCCGTTGCTGGCCCAGACGCGGTACTGGAGCCCGTCCTGCGCAGCATCGCCCGGGCGAATGGGGTCGATGTGCAGGTGCAGCGGCTCGGCGCAATAAGCCAGCCCCAAGTTGCGCAGGCTGAGCCGCCGTGGCGCCCGGCCTACTGCGGTCTCGAAGAACTTCATCAGCAGCAGGCAGGAGGCCGAGCCGTTCACGACCAGGGCGCGGTAACCTTCCTGTTCGCGGCAATAGCGCTCGTCGTAATGGATTCGATGCGGGTTGAACATGACCGCCGAAACACGGAACAGGAAGACTTCGTCGGGGGTGACGACAGCGTGGTATGCCGCCTTCGGCGGTGGCCGCATGGAGGGCGTCCCCGCAGTGGGCGCTGCCGTGGCAGTGGTCTTGCCCGTGGCCGCCGGGCGCAGGATGTAGTCGTGTCGCTCGGTCAGGCAGACCGCGGGTTCGCTAGTGACGGAGATCGCGTGTTCGATCGAGACCACGGCGAAACGGCCTGTGCGCCCTTGCTTGACCTCGACGTCCGCCAGCCGGCTCGTTCGCTCAAGGTGCGCCCCGATGGGAATGTCGTGGTGAAAATGGATCTCCCGCCCGCCGAAAACGATGCGCGGCAGCCCCAGGTCTGGCAGGGGGAAACCGAAGCCTGCCATGCCGTCGTGGCGCAGCGCGGATGCGGGCGTGTCGGTGGAGAACAAGGCGAGATGCCATCCGCGCGGCAGCGGATCACCCTCGCGCCAGCGTGCGGGATCCAGATCGAGCGTGGCTGCCACGCGCCGCACGAGCGGCAGGGCGCAAGTGTCGGTGGCGACGATGGCATCGTGGGGGTGGGGCATGGGGGAGGCATTGGTCATCGGTATTGGCTCTCTCGGTTCATTGCGCCAAGCGGAATCGGTCGTCGGCCAGCAGCACCGGCGCGCCGACGCATTCGGAGGATTGCAGGGCGGCCAGCAGGCTTTCTTCCGTTGACGTTGCTACCGCACGGCGGCCATCCGGCAGGTCCACGATGGCGATACCCGTGGCGGGGCGGCCTTTGCTGCCCAGCACCGTGTAGCCCGCGATCCGTGCGGGCCCCTCTATGCCCTGCACGACTTCGCGTACGGCGACTGCCGCAGCCGCGCGCGCGGTCACGTCCGCCCAATGGAAGGGCTTGCCGGGCTCTTGGCTGGACCAGATGCCGAAGCCTTGTTTGGTGACGATGCCCGAGACTGATGACACCAGTCCGGTACCTCCACGCTTGCGCAGCAGTTGCGCCATGCGTGCAGTGGATTGCAGGACGTAGTTGTTGTACGGTCCGCCTGCAAGGGGCATGCCACCGGTGACCGAGAGGTCGCGTCCCTGCGGCAGTCCCAGGGCCTGCGCATAGAGCAGCAGCGCCACCGGAAAGCAGGAGTAGAGGTCGACGAAGTCCAGCGCCTGCGCATCCACGCCGGCGCCCTCCAAAGCTTCGCGCCCGGCGATTTCCGCTCCGGGACATGCGCCGAGGTCGGCGCGTGCCGAAACGGGAACCATGTGGTTGGCTTCGGTGCTCGCCAGCGGAAAGACCCATCGTTCGCGCGGAATGCCCAATGCCTGGGCTTTGCGCTGCGACATGAACAGTAGCGCCGAGGCCTGGTCCACGCTCCAGTTGCTGCAATGCGACCTGGTGTAGGGAAACGCATGCATCGGGTTGCTGGCGGATGACGCGAACGCCTGCGCATCGCGCGGCTGGCGACTCCAGGCGTGCGGGTTCGCATTGGCAATTTCCGACAGGCGTGCGTAGAGGCGGTCAATGTCGTGGCGGTGCGCATCCAACGCTCGGTGCGTGCGGTGGCGAAATGCGCTGTCCACCATCGCGTAGAGCCCAACGGGCATCTGCAGGCCCGCGCGCAGCTCGGCTGGGGGCGCAGCTCCTGCTGAGGGCTCAGCGTCACATGCGGCTCGTCGTCGTCCTGGCTCTCCGGGGCGGCCAGCCCAGCCGCCGCATAGCGCTGCAGCCTGTAGCCGGCTTCGCCGCCCAGCACCAGCGTGATGTCGGCCCTTCCCTCGGCGATGCGCCGGCAGGCTTCGCCCAGCAGGGTTTGCTGCAAGACGCCAACGTGGGCCAACAGGGTCTCGGCGTTGTTCGCTCCTATAGCCCGAGCAATGCGGCCCGCCGGGTTTCGATAGGACCAGCGTCCGCGCGGTACCGCAATCCATTGCGTGCCTGACAGCGCCGCCGGGTGGCCGCAATCGGCGCCAGCGGCATGCACGGCGTCAAGCATCAAGTCCACCGGCTCGCGGGCCAACGCCGGGTCTTCCGCCCGTTGCGTTGCCATACCCACTCCGACCAGTACAGGAATTTCTTGGGTCGCCAAACCTTGTCTCCTCGCCTCAGCCCGTGTGCGCGGCAGGCGCACCTCTTTTGCCGGGACTATTGGCGGGAAATGTAGGGTTGCTTTTTATGGTGGTCCAATTAATCGTATGAAAGAATTGATCGATGAATTCGATAAATCTCCAGCCAAGGCTGCTGCACTTGTTCCTGACGCTGGCCCATTGCAGAAACTTCACGGTGGCCTCCGATCGCGTGCATATGTCGCAGTCCGCGTTCAGCCAAGCCATTTCGCGTCTGGAAGATTTGGTGGGCGTGCGTCTTTTCGAGCGCAGCACGCGCAACGTCACGCTCACGCCCGAAGGGGAAATGCTTTGCCCGTGGCACAGCGCCTCATGCAGGACATGGCCGACGTCCTGCAGATGCTGCGCGAGCATTCCCAGGGCCAACGAGGCAAGCTGTCCATTGCGGCACTGCCCGGGGCGGCCGCCGACTGGATTCCCAAAATCCTCGCTAAGTTCAGGAAGAGCTATCCGGGCATCCGGGTTCGTCTGTACGACACGGTTTCTGACGAGGTGCTCGATTTGATCCGGGCGGGTGTGGTGGATTTTGGTATTAACCGCGAACTGGGGCAGGAGGGCGAATTCGACTATGAACGGCTGTTTCACGACCCTCACTACCTCGTCTGCCGGCCCGATCACCCGCTGGCGAAACGCAAGCGTATCAAGCTGGCACAGTTGGCTGGGTACGATTTCATCCATTCGGCGCCGTCGAGCAGCCTCGCCCAGCGCCTGTATCCGCATCTGAACCGCATCGCCATACGCGAGACAGGCCATATCTTCTCGAACATGAGCACCGGCGCCGGCCTGGTTCTGCACGGAATGGGAATCACCGTGGTTGCTGGCCAATCTTTGTTCAATTTCGAGCGCTTGGGACTGGTGGCCATTCCAGTGACCGATGCGGGGCTTAAAAGTGCGGTTTACTTGCTCAAACGCAGAGGACATCCACTATCGTTCGCAGCCAACGCGCTACGAGATGCCATTAAGGCCAATCTGCCGTGATGCGGATGATCGGCCGCGTGCCTCTCAAGTTTGGGCATGCAGAGTGAGGTGCCATGGGACGCATGCGCGGCCCTCCGTCCTACAGCAGCGGCTGCGGCGCCTTTCTACGATGCACTCACCTGACGGGCGTGGCATGCGGATTGGCTGCTTTCCATGCCCGGCATGGCAAGAGGAGTCGTTCATGGCCGCAACCGATGCATTCACCAGCGGCGCCCATTGCGGGCGCGAAGCGGTACGGGCGCCGTCGCGCGCCGGCCGCTGCGAGGCATCGGCCTATCGGCGCGCCGTAGCGTTGCTGCCCTGCGCGTGCTGTGGCGTCATGGGCTACAGCGAATGCGTGGACACGCGCTACAGCGACGGCGGCTCCCCGCTTCATACCATTCCCCTGTGCGCCGACCGGCTGGGCCAGCGGGGATGCCGCACCCTGCTGGCTTCGGGCGTTCTGCAAAGCGAAGTGATGGGCTGCGAGATCATTCCCCAATGGATCGCGGACACGCGCAGCAAGCTGCTGTCCACGCGCCTGTGGAATGGCACGGTGCCCGAGGACATGGCTATGCCATAGCCCGTTCTTGCACGTGGCGCACAGGGGGAAAATCGCCCTGGATGGCCGCGTCCTACATGCAGTGGCCTGTAGGTGCCCCTATCATCGCGCGGCATCATTTACCTTGGGTCACGAATGGTTCCCTCCGCACCAGACACCTCGGGCCCGCGCGCCCTTGCTAGCATGCCCGCACGCCAGCTCCTCGGCTTCGTGCTGGCTGCGACCGCCGCCTTGCTGATCGCCGTGCTCGCCTACCGCTCCAGCGACGAGCGCGCCACGATGGTGGACAGCATGAATTCCACGGTGGATGGTCTGCTGCAGGTGCAACTGGTATGGGCGTATCTGAAGAACGCCGAGTCGAGCCAGCGCGGCTATATGCTGACCGGGGATGAGCAGCGCCTGGACCTGTACACCGCGGCGCAGGCGGCGTTGCCGGTGGAACTGGAGAAGCTCCAGCGCTTTGCGGGGAACGACCCGATGCAGCGCAGGCGCCTGGACCAACTGCAGGGGCTGGCCAGGCAGAAGATGGCCGAGCTGAACCGCATGATCGCCCTGCAGCGCGAAGGGCGGCGGGACGAGGCGCTGTCGGTACTGCGCGGCGAAGGGAACGCCACCATGGACACCATGCGCGGCCTCGTGCGCGAAATGCAGAACGCCGAGCGCCAGGAACTGGCCGACCGCCGCCGCGCGTGGGAGGATGCCTTTGGCCTGTCGGCCTATATCACCTGGGGCAGCACGGCCGTGCTGTTGCTGCTGATCTGCGCCTCGGCCGTGATGGCCTACGCCGAGCACCGTTCGCGCGAGGTGGAGAACTGGATCAAGGGCAGCCTTGTCGGATTGGGGCTGCGGCTGCAAGGGGAGCAGCGCGTGCACGAGCTGGCCGCCGCCGTGGTGGAGTTCCTGGCCGCGCGGCTGGATGCGAAGGTGGGCGCCATGTATGTGACGCAAGGCCACGGCGTCTTCGAGCGCATGGCGGGCTACGCCCTGGCGCCGGATGCCGCGCCCGCTTCCATCCGCGCGGGCGAGGGGCTGGCGGGGCAGGCGCTCCAGGCCCGCGCCCTGCAGCACGTGCGCAATGTGCCCGCGGGCTACCTGCCCGTGACGTCCGGCACGGGGCGGGCCAGCCCGGCGGAGCTGGTGGTGGTGCCGGTGGTGCTGAGCGGCGTGACGCTGGCGGTGGTGGAGCTGGGGCTTTTCCGCCAGCTGCGTGCGGAGGAGCTGGATTTCCTGCACCGCACGGGCGAGCAACTGGCGCAGGCCGTGCGCGGTGCACTGGACCGCACGCGGCTCGAAGCGCTGCTCGACGAAACCCAGCGGCAGGCCGAGGAGCTACAGGCGCAGCAGGAAGAGCTGCGCGTGAGCAACGAGGAGCTGGAGCAGCAAAGCCGCATGCTGCAGGAATCGCAGACGCTGATGCAGTCGCAGCAGGCGGAGCTGGAACACAGCAACACGCAGCTGGAAGAGCAGACCCAGCAGCTCGAATACCAGAAGCAGCAGCTGCTGCGCGCCCAGGACGCGCTGTCCGCCAAGGCCAACGACCTGGCGCAGGCCAACCAGTACAAGAGCGAGTTCCTGGCCAACATGAGCCACGAGTTGCGCACGCCGCTCAACTCCAGCCTGATCCTGGCCAAGCTGCTCGCGGACAACAAGCCGGGCAACCTGACGCCCGAGCAGGTGCGCTATGCGCAGACCATCCACAGCGCGGGCAGCGACCTGCTCACGCTGATCAACGACATCCTGGACCTGGCCAAGATCGAGGCCGGGCAGGCCAACGTCACCATCGAGGAGGTGTCCATCCCCCGGGTGGTCGCGGCCGCGGCCGAACCGCTGCGCCCGGTGGCCGGGGAGCGCGGTCTGGCGCTGCGGGTGGAGGTGGAGCCCGGCGTGCCCGAGCGCCTGGCTTCCGATGCGCAGCGCCTGGGGCAGATCCTGCGCAACCTGCTGTCCAACGCCGTCAAGTTCACCGAGCAGGGCGAAGTGGTGCTGCGCGTGTTCGCGGGTGCCGAGGACACCGTGTGCTTCGCCGTGCGCGACACGGGCATCGGCATCCCCGAGCACCAGCAGGAACTGATCTTCGAGGCCTTCCGCCAGGCGGACGGCAGCACCCACCGCAAGTACGGCGGCACCGGCCTGGGGCTGTCGATCTCGCGCGACCTGGCGCGGCTGCTGGGCGGCGGCATCGCCGTGCAGAGCGCGCCGGGCGAAGGCAGCGTCTTCACCCTGACCCTGCCGCTCGCCGGGCCGCCATCCACGCCTGCCGCTGCACCTGCACCCGCGGCGCCAGTCCCTGCGCCGGTGCAAGCGCAGGCTCCAGCGCCTGCCGTGGCGGCCGCGGGCTCGGCCGGCGTGCGCCGGCTCCCGCGCGGCGTGGAGGACGACCGGGACCGCATCGAGGCCGGGCGCCGGCTGATCCTGGTGATCGAGGACGACCTGCGCTTCGCGCAGATCCTCTACGAGCTGGCGCACGAGATGGGCTTCCAGTGCGTGATCGCCCCTACGGGTGGCGAGGGCCTGGCGGCGGCGCTCGAATACGCGCCCAGCGCCGTGGTGCTCGACATGAACCTGCCCGACTTCTCTGGCCTGGGCGTGCTCGACCAGCTCAAGCGCGACCCGGCCACGCGCCATGTGCCGGTGCATGTGGTCTCCGTGGCCGACTACACGCAGGAAGCGCTGGAGCGCGGTGCCATGGGCTATGCGCTCAAGCCCGTCAAGCGCGAGGAGCTGGTGCAGGCCATGCACCGCATGGAGGCCAAGTTCACCCAGGGCATGCGCCGCGTGCTGGTGGTGGAGGACGACGAGCGCCAGCGCGAGAGCGTGCGCGAGCTGCTGGACGCCGACGGGGTGGACATCGTGGGTGCGGAAAGCGCTCAGCAGGCCCTGGGTCTGCTGCGCCAGAACACCTTCGACTGCATGGTGATGGACCTGAACCTGCCGGACCTCAGCGGCTACGAGCTGCTGCAGCAGATGTCCGAGCAGGAGGACGTGGCGTTCCCGCCCGTCATCGTCTACACCGGCCGCACCCTCTCGCGCGACGAGGAGCAGCAGCTGAGGCGCTTCTCCAAGTCCATCATCATCAAGGACGCGCGCTCGCCTGAGCGCCTGCTCGACGAGGTCATGCTGTTCCTGCACCAGGTCGAATCCACCCTGCCTGCCGACCGGCGCCGCATGCTGCAGCTGGCGCGCGACCGCGAATCGACCTTCGAGGGCCGCACCATCCTGGTGGTGGAAGACGACGTGCGCAACGTGTTCGCGCTCTCCAGCGTGCTGGAGCCCACGGGAGCGAAGGTGGAGATCGCCCGCAACGGCCGTGAGGCCGTCGAAGCCCTGGAGCGTGCCGCGCAGCCCGGCGGGCAGCCGGTGGACCTGGTGCTCATGGACATCATGATGCCGGAGATGGACGGCTTCGCCGCCATGGCCGAGATCCGCAAGCGCGCCGAATGGCGCCGGCTGCCCATCATCGCGCTCACCGCCAAGGCCATGAAGGACGACCAGGAGAAATGCCTGGCCGCCGGTGCCAACGACTACATCGCCAAGCCGCTGGACGTGGAGAAACTGCTCTCGCTGGTGCGAGTGTGGATGCCCAAGTAGCCCGATGTCCCACACGCGCAAGACCTTCGAGATCGAGCAGCACCTGCTGGTGGAGGCGATCTACCGCCGCTACCACTACGACTTTCGGGGGTACGCGCAGGCATCGCTCAAGCGCCGGCTGCAGGCCGCGCTGGTGCGCTTCGGCTGCGGCTCGCTGTCGCAGCTGCAGCACCTGGTGCTGCACGACGCGGCGGTGTTCCCGGCACTGCTCGAATACCTCACCGTGCAGGTCAGCGAGATGTTCCGCGACCCGGACTACTTCCGCTCGCTGCGCGAGAAGGTGGTGCCGCTGCTGCGCACCTACCCCTCGCTCAAGATCTGGGTGGCGGGCTGCAGCACCGGCGAGGAGGTCTATTCGCTGGCCATCCTGCTGCGCGAGGAAGGGCTGCTGGAGCGCTCGCTCATCTACGCGACCGACATCAACGCCGGCGCGCTGCAGAAGGCCGAGGCCGGCGTGTACGACATCGAGCGCGTGCCCGGCTTCACCGAGAACCATGCCCGCTCGGGCGGGCGCTCGTCGCTTTCGGACCACTACAGCGCCGCCTACGGCCGCGTGGTCTTCGACAAGAGCCTGCGCCGCCACATCGTGTTCTCCGACCACAGCCTGGCCACCGACAGCGTGTTCGCCGAGGTGCAGCTCGTCTCCTGCCGCAACGTGCTGATCTACTTCGACCGTGCGCTGCAGGACCGTGCGCTGGGCCTCTTCAGCGAGGCGCTGTGCCGCAAGGGCTTCCTGGGCCTGGGGTCCAAGGAGTCGCTGCGGTTCTCGGCGCACGCGGCGCAGTTCGACGAATTCGTGGCGCAGGACCGCATCTACCAGAAGCGGGGGGAGGTATGAGCGCGCAGCCCTTCGGTGCGGTAGTCATCGGCGGATCGGCCGGCAGCATCGAGGCGCTGGGCGAAGTGCTGCCCGTGCTGCCGCCCACGCTGCAAGCCGCGGTGCTGGTCGTGCTCCACCTGCCGCGCGAGCGGCCCAGCCTGCTGTGCAGCATCTTCCGCCACCGCTGCGCCCTGCCCGTGTGCGAGCCGCAGGACAAGGAGCCGGTGGCTCCGGGCACGGTGTACTTCGCGCCGCCCGACTACCATCTGCTGGTGGACGCGGGGCCGCAGCTGGCCCTGTCGATCGACCCGCCGGTGCACTTCTCGCGCCCCTCGATCGACGTGCTGTTCGAATCCGCCGCGGATTGGTATGGTCCGCGGCTCATGGCGGTGCTGCTGTCGGGCGCCAACGGCGACGGCGCGCACGGCCTGCTGGCCGTGCAGCGCGCGGGCGGCGCCACCGTGGTGCAATCGCCCGAGTCGGCGGTCGCGCCGGCCATGCCGCAGGCGGCGATGGCCCTGCTGCAGCCGCAGCACGTGCTGCCGCCGCCGCGCATCGCTTCGTTGTTGACCACCCTGCATTCCCGGAGGCTGTTGTGATATTTGCCGCTTCGGCGCAGGAGCCCCCGGCGGCGGGCGCTCCAGAGCGCGTCAAGTGCCTGATCGTCGATGACGTGCCCGAGAACCTCGTCGCGCTCGAGGCCCTGCTGCAGGGCGACGACGTGGAGATTCTCAAGGCCGAATCCGGGCCGCAGGCGCTGGAGTTGCTGCTGGCGCATTCCGACGTGGCGCTGGCCCTGCTCGACGTGCAGATGCCCGAGATGAACGGCTTCGAGCTGGCCGAGCTGCTGCGCGGCAGCGAGCGCACGCGCCACGTGCCGCTGATCTTCATGACGGCCGGCTCGCGCGACCAGCAGTGGCAGTTCAAGGGCTACGAGACGGGCGCGGTGGACTTCCTCTACAAGCCCATCGACCCGCACATGCTGGTGAACAAGGCCAAGGTGTTCTTCGACCTGCAGCGCCAGAAGCACGCGCTGGCGCGCGAGCTGCGCGAGCGCACCGAGGCGCTCTACATCAACGAGATGTTCATGGCCGTGCTCAGCCACGACCTGCGCGGCCCCCTGAGCGCCATCATGGCGTGCGCCGCGCTGCTGCAGCGCCCGCAGGAGCAGGACAAGGTGCAGTCCCTGGCGGACCGGATGCAGATCGCGGGCCGGCGCATGGGCCGCATGATCGAGGACCTGCTGGACGTGACCCGCGCGCGTCAGCATGGCGGCCTGGTCATGGCGCCGGGCGAGGTGGACCTGGGTGCGCAGGCGCAGCGCGCGCTGCAGGAAGTGCATGCGGCCCATCCGCAGCGGCAGGTGCGCATGCGGCAGGAGGGCGATCTGTGCGGGCTGTGGGACGGCGAGCGCCTCGGCCAGGTGCTGGCCAACCTGCTGGGCAACGCCATGCACCACGGCGCGCCGCAGCATCCCGTGGAACTGCACTTGGATGGCACCGACACTTGCGTGGTCAGGATCCGCGTCACCAACGGCGGGGAAATTCCCGCCGAACTGCAGCCCCGGCTGTTCGAGCCGTTCCGCGGCCGCCAGAGCACTCCCGACCAGCACCAGGGGCTGGGCCTGGGCCTGTTCATCGTGCAGCAGATCGTGCTGGCCCACGGCGGGCAGGTGCAGGCTTGTTCGAAGGACGGAAGCACCTGCTTCCAGGTGACGCTGCCGCGCCGCGCTTGCAATCAGGCCTGAAGGGCGGCCTGAATGGAGTCCAGCAGTTCCTCCAGCTCCTCGATCTCGAAAGGCTTGAGCAGGGCCCGCACGCAGGGGCCCAGGCTGTCCAGCGGCTGGGAGAACTCGTACCCCGAGCACAGCACCACCCAGCGCTGCGGATCGTCGGCCAGCAGGCGGCGGCACAGGTCGGTGCCGGACAGGCCGGGCAGGCTCACGTCGGTGACCACCAGGTCGAAGGGTTGCGCCGCGTCGTGCTGCAGCGCTTCCTCGGCGGTGGCGCAGGTGGTGACGGTGCGGCCATCGCCTTCCATCAGCAGGGCGATGGTGTCTCGCAGCTCGTGGCTGTCTTCGACGTACAGAATGCGCAAATGTGTTCCCTTGAACGAAAAGAGGGGGCAGCGGGCCATTGTGCAGGCATGCGGCCTACCCCGACGTAGGACAGCGTGCCGTCCGCCGCCTGCATTTTGGGTCAAAAAATGGCTCTGGCGCTTTCTAAGAAAGCGCAGGCAGCTCCTCTTTCAATAGCGCCTTGCGCAGCGTGAGATTGATGCGCCAGGGCCCGGTGGCCGGGTGCTCGCCCGCCTCGACCGGCAGCACGCCGTGGAAGCGCAGGCGGTCCACGCCGCCCCATACGACCACGTCGCCGTGGTGCAGCAGCACGCGCTCGGGGCGTTCGGCGCGCGTGGCGCCGCCCCAGAGGAACACGGCCGGCAGGCCCAGCGAGACGGAGACGATGGGGGCGTCCATGTCCTGCTCGTCGCGGTCCTGGTGCAGCGACAGGCGGGTGCCGGGCGCGTAGCGGTTGACTAGGCAGGCGTCCGGCATGAAGTGCGCGAAGCCGGCTTGCAGTGCCCCCGCCTGCGCCACGGCCAGGAAGGCCGGCGGCAGCGCGGGCCACGGCCGGCCGGTGAGCGGGTCGTGCGCCTCGTAGCGGTAGCCCCGCCGGTCGCTCACCCACGACAGAGACCCGCAGCCCGTGGTGGCCACCGACAGCGCGCGGCCGCCCGGCGTGGCCATGCGGCGCCAGGGCGCCTGCTGCGTGACCGCGTGCACGCCCTCCAGCAGCGCCGCCGCCTGCGCGAGCGCGAAGCCGCGCAGCAGCACGGCCTGCGGCCCCAGGGGGAGGGCGGCGGGCCGGGCGGGGTCGTCGGCGAACAGGTCCGGTGCGGTGTGCATGCCGTGAGTTTGAAGCAAAAAAGGGCCTGCAGCGCTTATCCACCGAGCGCAAGCAGCTATTGTTATGAGAGCGGACGACCGTGCCGCCGCCTGCTTATAGTGCAGGGCAGGAGACGACGACAGCGATGAACATTTCCCACCTGCTGCGGCGCAGCGCCCAGGTTTTCCCAGCCGACCAGCGCTGCTGGCCGGCGAGCGCGTGCTGCACGACTACCGCCGGCTTGCCGCCCGCGTGGCGGCCCTGGCCGGCCACCTGCGCACGCGCTGCGCCGTGGCGCCGGGCGACCGCGTGGCCATCTTCTCGGCCAACTGCCCGCAGTACCTGGAGGCGCTGCATGCCATCCACTGGGCCGGTGCGGTGTCGGTGCCCGTCAACTACAAGCTGCATGCGCGCGAGCTGGCCTACGTGCTGGAGCACAGCGGCGCGCGCGCCGTGTGCGTGTCCGGCGCGCTGCGCGATGCGGCGCTGGCCGCCGGCGCCGCGCCCGCCACGCTGCAGGAGCTGGGCAGCGACGCCTGGGAGCAGGCCGCGCAGGGCCCGGCGCTGGAGATACACGCCTGCGCGCCGCAGGACGTGGCCTCGCTCTTCTACACCTCCGGCACCACGGGCCGGCCCAAGGGCGTGATGCAGACCCACCGCAACCTGCTGGCCATGACCATGGCCTATTTCACCGACGTGGACGACGTCCACCCGGATGACGCCATGGTCTACGCCGCCCCCATGTCGCACGGCGCGGGCCTGTACAACTACGCCCACGTGCTGCGCGGCGCGCGCCACGTGGTGCCCGAATCCGGCGGTTTCGACCCGGCCGAGCTGGTGCGGCTCGCCGCCAGCGTGGGGCGGCTGTCGCTCTTCGCTGCGCCCACCATGGTGCATCGCCTGGTGGAGCACGTGCGGCGCGCGGGCGCCGCCGCGGACGGCTTCAAGACCATCGTCTACGGCGGCGGCCCCATGTACGTGGAGGACCTGCGCCGCGCACTGGACACCCTGGGCCAGAAGTTCGTGCAGATCTACGGCCAGGGCGAGAGCCCCATGACCATCACCGCCTTGGCGCGCGCGCATTTGGCCGACACCGCCCACCCGCGATGGGCCGAGCGCATCGCCTCGGTGGGCGTGGCGCATGCCTGCGTGGAAGTGCGCGTGGTGGATGCCGAGGACCGGCCCGTGCCCGCCGGGGAACCGGGCGAGGTGGTGGTGCGTGGCGAAACGGTGATGGCGGGCTACTGGGCCAACGAAGAGGCCACCGCCGCCACGCTGCGCGGCGGCTGGCTGCATACGGGCGATGTGGGCAGCCTGGACGCGGACGGCTTCCTCACCCTGCGCGACCGCTCCAAGGACGTGATCATCTCCGGCGGCTCCAACATCTACCCGCGCGAGGTGGAAGAGGTGCTGCTGCTACACCCGCGCGTGAGCGAGGCCGCCGTGGTCGGCCAGCGCGACACGGAATGGGGCGAGGTGGTGGTTGCCTTCCTCGTCGCGGGCGAGGGCGGTGCGGTGGACGACGCGGCGCTGGACGCGCTGTGCCTGGACCACATCGCGCGCTTCAAGCGCCCCAAGGAATACCGGTGGGTCCCGGCGCTGCCCAAGAACAGCTATGGCAAGGTGCTCAAGACCGAGCTGCGCGCATGGCTGCAGGCCGAAGGCTAGGATGGGCGCTTTGCGCGCAGGAGCCTTGCGATGACCGCCAACACGCCCATCCCCCTCCGGATCGATTTCGTCTCCGACGTGTCCTGCCCCTGGTGCGCCATCGGCCTGCACGCGCTGGAGCAGGCGGCCGCGCGGCTGGCGCAGGAGGTGGCGCTGGACGTGCATTTCCAGCCCTTCGAGCTGAACCCGGACATGGGCCCCGAAGGGCAGGACATCGGCGAGCACCTGATGCAGAAGTACGGAGCCACGCCCGAGCAGTCGCAGCAGACCCGGGAGGCGATTGCGGCACGCGGGGCGCAGCTCGGCTTCACCTTCCGCATGGACAGGCGCGGCCGCATCTACAACACCTTCGATGCCCACCGCCTGCTGCACTGGCTGGAGGCGGAGGGCACCCCGGCGCAGCAGAGCGCGCTGAAGCATGCGCTGTTCAAGGCCTATTTCACCGACGGCGAGAACCCCGGCGACCGGGCCGTGCTGCTGCGCCTGGTGCGCGAACTGGGGCTGGACGAGGCACGCGCCGGCGCGGTGCTGGCGTCGGACACCTACGCCCATGAGGTGCGCGAGCGCGAGGCGTACTACCAGAGCCATGGCATCCACTCGGTGCCGGCGGTCATCGTGAACCAGCGCCACCTGATCCAGGGCGGCCAGCCGGTCGAGGTGTTCGAGCAGGCCCTGCGCCGCATCGCGGCGCAGGATTGACCGTGTATCAGGCTATGCCTTTATTTCCATCGCAGCGGGTGCCAGCCCTTGGCAGTAGCGCTCGTGCATGGCGATGTAGGCTGACTCCATATGCCGTGTGAACTGTACGCCGTCGAACAGCGGGCTGCGGAGCCGCTGATGATCCAGCTTGTCGCGGATGGCGCGTAGTGCGCCGGGGTCGTGTGCCAGTGCGATGGCCTTGGCTTCAAAGTCGGCCGGGGTGTGGGTAATCAATTCGGGCAGGCCAATGGCGGTCAGAAGGCTCGCGGCGACCCTGCTGGCGAAAGACTGCCCCGTGCGGGTCAGCACGGGAAGACCTGCCCACAACGCATCGCTGGCGGTCGTATGGGCGTTGTAGGGGAAGGTGTCGATGAACAGGTCGGCCAGACGGTAGCGGGCCAGATGCTCCTCCAAGGGCATGTATTCGGCAAAGACCAGCCGCATGCCATCCACGCCACGGGCTTCGGCCTCTTTGCGCAGGTTTTGCATGGCCGGCGTGTTGCTCTGCAGCAGCCATAGAACGCTGCCATCGACGTTGCGCAGCAGACGCATCCAGGCGTCGAAAGTCGCGGGAAGGATCTTGTTGCTGCTGTTGAAGCAACAGAAGACGAAGGCCTGCTGCGGCAGGCCCAACTCCTGCCGCTCGAAAACGCGGCTGGAAATGGCGCGCTGGCTGTCGTTGACCTGGTAGCTGTGGGGTAGATAGATGACTTTTTCGGTGTAGTGGGCCTGCTGGCTCTCGGGGATGACGGTCTTGTCCGCGATGACGTAGTCGATGAAGTCTGCCCCGGTTGTGCCTGGATACCCCAGGTAGCTCACCTGCAGTGGCGCGCAACGTGCGGCGAAAATGCCGAAGCGGGCATCCGTGGTGAACCCCTTGAGGTCCACGGCAACGTCGATGCCCAGTGACTGGGACAGTGCGGCTATCTCCTCGTCGCTCTTGCCATGTACTTCGATGAAATGGTCGAGCTTGCGCGTGATGCGCTCTAGCATCCGGCTAGCAGCCTGCGCGGGGCCGAAGGAAAAAGCGTAAATTTCGAACCTCTCGGTGTCGTGGCTCTCGAAGAGTTCCGCCATCAGGAAGGTCGTTGCATGGTCGTGGAAATCGGCGGAGTAATACCCGATCTTGATCTTGCCTGTGCCATGGGGTTTTGGAGAGAGCGTGGCCGCTGGCTTCCATTTGCTGGCGAAATTGCTCGCTGCGATCAAGTGCAGTGCAGGATCGTCAATGAGGCTGAGCAAGGCAAACGCGAGTTCTGCAGGCTTGCCTGGCTGGATTTCTTCGCAGATGCGTTGAACACTCCCATCGAAATCCGTCCAGTCACACACCATCATCCGGCAATACTGCCGGGCAAGCATCGTATCGAAACGACCGCTTTCCGTGCAGCGCTGCATGCTCTGGAGCGCATCAGCATAGCGTTTCAGCGCCATTTCTGATGTGGCCTTGAAGAAATAGGCGGACTCCAGTAACGGATTGATCTGGAGGGCGTGGTCGTAGTTCGCAAGGGCGTCCTCATGCCGCCACTGGCATGCCAGCAGGTGGCCGCCGGCTACATAGGCATCGGCCAGTTGCGGGTCGGCCGATAGCGCCGCTTCGATGGTCCTGTGCGCGGCTTCGTATTCGCGGAGATCAACCAAGCAGTTGGCATAGCTGAGCAGGATCTGTGCGGCGTGGGGCTTGAGCGCCGCCGCGCGTTCGTGCCAGGGCTTGGCCTCCCCGGGATTGCCGAGCCCATGCAGGGCCTGTCCTTTGGCGCTGAAGGCTTCCGCATAGTTCGGATGGGATGAGATGGCGCGATCAAGGGCTTGCAGGGCATCGCCATAGTTTCTGGTTTCTATCAGGGCGGTTCCCATGTTGTAGTGCGCCTTGGGAAAAGCAGGCGCGATGGACAATGCCTTGCGGTAGCTCTCCAGCGCATCCGGGTAGTGACGTAGTTGCGCCAGTGCGATGCCTCGATTGGTCCAGACCTCGGCGGTGCCATGTCCCGTGGAGATCAGACGGTCGAGCTGATCGACCGCCTCTTGGGACCGCTTGGCTTGGACAAGGATGGCCCCACGATTGACCTGCGCCTCCACCAGATCGGGTTGGAGGGCCAGCGCCTTTGCGATGCTGTCCAGGGCGTTGTCGTACTTGTGCTGGCCCGACTGTGCGAGGGCCAGGTTGATATAGGGGGTAGCTGTGTTCGGCTGTGCCCCGATGGCCCGGGAAATCAGCCGCTCGGCATCGCCGTGCCTGCCGCCCTGCAGCATCAGGACGCCGAGCAGATGGAGGCAGGAAAAGTTGCCAGGCTGCAGGGCCAATATCCGTTCATAGGCGGCGCCGGCCTGTGCCCATTGGCCAGCGCGGTGCAGAGCGACTGCACGCTGCAATTCGGCGGCCAGGTCTGCTGGCCGGGCGGACTGGGTGAAAAGCTGGGATGCCTGCGTTTTCTTGGAGGAGGCCATGGGGCTGGATTCTGCGGTTTCGGAAGAATCCGGCGATTGTGTCAAACGGGGGCTATTTGACCGGAATCGGTGTGCCGCGCCCCACGGGCACGGCCGTCACGCTGTTCTGCGGCGAGCCTTCGATCACGCGGTCGGAATACGTCATGTAGACGAGCGCGTTGCGCTTCGCGTCGACCATGCGCACCACGCGCAGGCGCTTGAAGAGCAGCGAGGTGCGCTCGGTGAACACTTCTTCCTGCTGCGGCAGCGGCTGCGGTATCTGGATGGCGCCGGTCTGCACGCAGGCGATCGAGGCCTCGGACTTGTCTTCCGCCAGCCCGAGCCCGCCCTTGATGCCGCCGGTCTTGGCGCGCGAGACGTAGCAGGTCACGCCCTGCACCTTGGGATCGTCGTAGGCATCGACCACGATCTTGTGGTCGGGGCCGATGAACTTGAACACCGTGTCCACGGCGCCCACCTGCTCGGCGCGCGCGCCGCAGGCGGCCAGCAGCAGGGCGCAGGTGGCGCCGGCGATGCCTTCAAGCCGCCGCATGCTGCTCTCCGCTCACGTGGCGGTGCAGGTGCGCGAGCGCCTCCTCCACCTGGTCCACCAGCACCAGGCACAGGTCGCCGGGCGCCAGGCGCGCCAGCGCGTGGTCGATGGCGGCGAACTCGCCGTGGATCTCGGTCACGTAGCTGGTGCGCGGCGCGCCCTGCAGGCCCTTTTGCAGCAGGGCCAGCACCTCGCCGTCGGCGCGGCCGCGCTGGCACGCGTCCTGGTAGAGGATCACGTCGTCGAAGGCGCGGCCCAGGATCAGGGTCTGTTCGGTGATGTCCTGGTCGCGGCGGTCGCCCGCGCCACTGATGACCACGCTGCGGCGCTGGCCGGGCATGGCGTCCACGGCCTGCACCAGGGCGCGGATGGCGTCGGGGTTGTGGCCGTAGTCGGCGATCAGCGTGGCGCCGCGGTAGTCCATGACGTTGAAGCGGCCGGGCGCGTTGTCGCTGTCGTTCACGAAGCCGGCCAGTCCGCGGCGGATGGTCTGCCACGGCAGGCCCACGCCCCAGGCGGCGGCGATGGAGGCCATGGCGTTCTCGACCTGGAAGCCGATGGTGCCGCCCCGCGTCAGGGGAATGTCGCGCAGCGGGATGCTCTCGCGCCACGAGCCTTCGGCGGCGACGATATGGCCCTCGTCCACGTAGACCACGCGGGCGCCTTGCGCGCGGTGCGTGGCCATGACGGGGTGGTGGCGGTCGGCGGCGAAGAAAATCACCTTGCCGGGGCAGCTCGCCGCCATGGCGGCCACGTGCGGGTCGGCGGCGTTGAGCACGGCGTAGCCGTCCTGCGCGACGTTCTGCACGATGACGCGCTTGAGCACGGCCACGTCCTCCACGGTGTGGATGAAGTTCAGCCCCAGGTGGTCGCCCTCGCCCACGTTGGTGACCACGGCCACCTGCGCGCGGTCGAAGCCCAGGCCCTCGCGCAGCAGGCCGCCGCGTGCGCATTCGAGCACGGCGGCATCGGTCTCGGGGTGGGCCAGCGCGTTGCGTGCGCTCTTGGGGCCGGAGCAGTCGCCGCTGTCGATCTGGCGGCCGTTGACGTACACGCCGTCGGTGTTGGTCATGGCCGTGCGCCAGCCGTGCGCGGTGAACAGGTGCGCGATCAGGCGCGTGGTGGTGGTCTTGCCGTTGGTGCCGGTGACGGCCACGAGCGGGATGCGCCCGTCCTGCCCCGGCGGGAACAGCGCGTCCACCATGGGCACGCCCACATTGCGCGGGCGGCCGAACGAGGGCGCGAGGTGCATGCGCAGGCCGGGCGCGGCGTTCACCTCGACGATGCCGCCGCTTTGTTCCTCCAGCGGGCGCAGCATGGTCTCGCAGACCACGTCCACGCCGCAGATGTGCAGGCCGATGGTCTGCGCGGCCTCCACGGCGCGCGCGGCGATCTCGGGGTGCACGTCGTCGGTCACGTCGGTGGCGCTGCCGCCGGTGGAGAGGTTGGCGTTGTTGCGCAGCACCACGCGCTGGCCCTGGGCGGGCACGGATTCGGGCGTGAGGCCGTCGGCGGCGATGCGCGCGACGGCGATGTCGTCCAGCCGCACCTTGGTGAGCGCCGTGCCGTGGCCGCTGCCGCGGCGCGGATCCTGGTTGACGATGTCCACCAGCTGCGAAATAGTGTGCAGGCCATCGCCCAGCACCTGCGGCGGCTCGCGTCGCGCGGCGGCCACGAGCTGGTTGCCCACCACGAGCAGGCGGAAGTCGTGGCCGGGCAGGAAGCGCTCCACCATGATCTCGTCGCCGAATTCGCTGGCGGTCTTGTAGGCGGCCTCGAGCTGTTCGCGCGTGGTGATGTTGACCACCACGCCCTTGCCCTGGTTGCCGTCCTGCGGCTTCACGACCACGGGCAGGCCGACTTCCTCGGCCACCTTCCAGGCGTCTTCCACGTCCGTGACGGGGCGGCCCAGCGGCACGGGTACGCCGGCGGCATGCAGCAGGCGCTTGGTCAGGTCCTTGTCCTGCGCGATGGATTCGGCCACGGCGCTGGTCGCGTCCAGCTCGGCAGCCTGGATGCGGCGGGCCTTTGAGCCCCAGCCGAGCTGCACCAGCGAGCCGCTCGTCAGCCGCCGGAACGGAATGCCGCGCGCCACGGCCGCGTCGACGATGGCGCCGGTGGACGGACCGATGCGCTCGTCCTCGTCCAGCTCGCGCAGCTGGGCGACCACGGCGTCGGCGTCGAAGGGCGTATCGGCCAGCGCGGCCTGCACCAGCTTCTCGGCTTGTTCCATGGCCTGGTGGCCCACGGCCTCCTCGGTGTATTCGACCACCACCTGGTAGGTGCCCGCCTCCACGGTTTCGTGCGTGCGGCTGAAGGTGACCGGGCAGCCGGCCTGCGCCTGCAGTGCCAGGGCCGCCACTTCCAGCACGTGGGCCAGCGTCAGGCGCTGGTCGGCGCCGTGGGGCTGCAGCGCGCCGATCTGCGGGAAGCGCGCGCGCAGGCGGTCCTCGAAGCCGGGCAGGGCGGCGTAGTCGCACTCGCCAGGCGCGCAGTGCACCACGGCCTCGATGGCGGTGCTGCGGGTCCAGAGGTTGGGGCCGCGCAGGGCGCGGATGCGGGTGATCTGCATGGGGTTCTCTTTATGAGTCAAATAGGCCTCTAGCGCTTATCCATCAAGCGGTGGCAGCTATGTTTTTGAATCAGGCGCCCGTGTACTCGAAGGTCTTGATGCCCGCGGCGATCAGGTCGGGGGCGATGTCCATGGACCAGGCGGCCGCGATCGCCGCGAGCAGTGCCGGCGTGTCAGGCTGCCGGCCGGCGGGCTGCAGCGCGGCCAGCGTGCCCAGCACGCGCTCGCTGGCACCGGTGGCCAGCACCACCTGCTCGCCGCGCACGAACACCGCGCGGCCTTCGCCCTCGCCCCGGTGGGTGGCGATGGCGGGGTTGTCGGCCTGGGCGGAATACAGCAGCACCTCGCCGTCGCACAGGCGTGCGAGGTCGGCCACCTGCGCGATGTCGGCGTTGAGCACGCCCGCGCCTTCGTCCAGCACCACGTCGATCTGGGTACGCAGCACGCGCGTCATCTGCGCCTGCTCGCGCACGTCGTGGTCGGCCAGGGGCTCCCAGCCGTCCATGTCGGTCACCACGCCGACCAGGCAGCGGTCGTAGGCCAGCCCTTCCTCGAGGATGGAGCGGGCCGTGGTCTGGATCACGGCGGCCTGGGCCAGGCGGTTGGTGAGCAGGCGGTGGGCGCCGGCCCAGTTGGCGGTGTCGTGCTTCTGGGTCTGGCGGTTGGCCAGGAACATGCCTTCGCTGCTGGCCACGCCGGTGAGCTTGCCCGACAGCTGCAGCAGCCAGCCCACCAGCCGGGCGGTGAAGGCGTTGCCGCGTGTGCCGGCGATGCCCACCAGGTGGATGCGGCCCGCGCCGGCGGCGTCGTCGGTGCGCGGGAACAGGTGGTCCACGATAGCCATGCCCACGGGGCGCGGCGCGCCGCTGGTGGGCTTGAGGTGCATGAGCAGGCCGGGGCCGGCGTTTACTTCGAGGATGGCGCCGCCCTGTTCCTTCATGGGCCTGGAGACGTCCTGCAGGATCATGTCCATGCCCGCGATGTCCAGGCCGACTATTTTTGCGGCGAGCTGGGCGTAGTAGGCCACGTCGGGGTGCACCTCGTCCGTGCAGTCGATGGCCATGTTGCCGTTGCGCTGCAGCAGGATGCTGCGGCCCTGCGGGATCACCGAGTCGGGTGTGACGCCCTGGCGGCGCAGCTCCAGCGTGACGGCGCCGGACTCCAGCTTGATCCAGTCCAGCGGGTATTCCTGCTCGGGGCCGCGGCGCGGGTCCTGGTTGAGCACCTCCACCAGCTCGCGCAGCGTGGAGCGGCCGTTGCCGTGCACGCTCACCGTCTCGCCCTTGGTGGCGGCCACCACCTTGCCGCCCACCACCAGGATGCGGTGCTCCACGCCGTCGATGAACTTCTCGACGATCACGTCCGAGCCCTCGGGCGCGGCCAGGGCGAAGGCGGCCTTGATGTCGGCCTCCTTGGAGAGCTCCAGCGTCACGCCGCGCGCGTGGTTGCCGTCCGAGGGCTTCACCGTGACGGGGAAGCCGATATCCTGCGCCACCTCCCAGGCCTCCTCGGGCGATGCCACGATCTGCCCCTCGGGCACGGGCACGCCGCAGGCGGTCAGCAGGCGCTTGGTGAAATCCTTGTCCTGCGCGATGCCCTCGGCGATGGCGCTGGTCTGGTCGCTCTCGGCCGTCCAGATGCGGCGCTGCGCGGCGCCGTAGCCGAGCTGCACCAGGTTGCCGTCGTTCAGGCGGATGTGCGGGATGCGGCGCTCGCCGGCCGCGTCCACGATGCAGCCGGTGCTCGGGCCCAGGTAGCGGTCGTTGATCTCGGTCTTGATGGCCTGGATGGCGGGCTTCAGGTCGAACGGCTCGTCGTTGATGGCCGCCATGATGAGCTGGTGGCCCCAGGCCAGGGCGGTGCGCGCCACGGTTTCCTCGGGGCAGCGGAACACCATGCGGTAGACGCCGCGCTGGGAGATCTCGCGCGTCTGGCCGAATTCGGCGGGCATGCCGGCGAGGTTCAGCAACTCGATGATGATGTGTTCCAGCACGTGGCCCATCCAGGTGCCGCCCTCCAGCCGCTGGATGAAGCCGCCGCGCTCGCCCACGCCGCAGTGGTGCTCAATCAGGTTGGGCAGCCAGGCCGTCAGGCGCTGGTTGAAGCCGGGCAGCTTGTTCGACGGGTAGTCCTCCAGCTCGCCCAGGTCCAGCCAGACCTCCAGGATGGGGCGGTAGGTCCATACGCTGGGGCCGCGCAGGTAGGTGGCGCGCAGGAGTTGGATGTCTTTGAATTTCGCCATGGAATGCAGCGTGGAGAGTCGGAAGGCCGGGCGCCGCGCGCCGCTGGCCGGGGGTGACGGAGATTGTGCGCTCAGATGGAAGGCTGCGCAGTGTCAGCGGAGGGTGGCATGCGCGCGTTACAAGGCGATGCGCAGGCGGCGGGACGGAGGCTGGAGGTGTCCATCACAATCGGCCCGTGCGCGCGGGCGCCGCCGGGCAGGGCCGGGCGGCGCATATGACCCAAACAACATGCAACATCACCATTCCGTGGACGCCTCAGGTGTCTTGTCCGGCCCCCTGGGGGCCGGCCTGCGAGCGGCGCTCGCTTCCGACGAAAACGTGCAGGCCGCCTTCGAGGTTGACCTGACCCCCGACCTGCGCTTCGCCCCCGGCCTGCTGGCCGTCACCGACCGCCGCCTCATCGCCTGGGGCGCCGAGGGCGCGCAGGGCGAATGGCCGGCCGCCCCCGGCATGCAGCTGCGCATGGCCGACCACGGCGGCGTAGGCACGCTGGCGCTGCACGACGCCGACCGGCGCCTGGCGCTGTGGCGCTTCACGCTGGGGCACCACCCCCAGGCGCTGCTGCTGGCGCAGGCGTTCGAGCGCCAGGTCGAGCGTCTGGACAGCCCCCACGCCCTGGCCGCGCCCGCCGAGGACGACACGCCGCGCTGCGCCGCCTGCCAAACGCCCCTGCCACCCGACAGCGACGAATGCCCGGCCTGCGCGCGCCAGCAGGCGCCGCACACCTCCACCTGGGTGCTGCTGCGCTTGTGGCGGTTCGCGCGGCCGTACAAGAAGCAGCTCGCGGCGGGCTTCGGGCTCACGCTGGCCTCCACGGCCGCCTCGCTGGTGCCGCCGTACATGACGATCCCGCTCATGGACGAGATCCTCATCCCCTACCAGAGCGGCACGCCCATCCCCACAGAGCGGGCGGCCATGTACCTGGGCGGCCTGCTGCTCGCGGCGCTGCTGGCCTGGGGACTGGGGTGGGCGCGCACTTACATCCTGGCATTGGTGTCCGAGCGCATCGGCGCCGACCTGCGCACGACCACCTACGAGCACCTGATGCGCCTGTCGCTGGACTATTTCGGCAGCAAGCGCACGGGCGACTTGATGGCGCGCATCGGCTCCGAAACGGACCGCATCAACGTCTTTCTCTCGCTCAACGCGCTCGATTTCGCCACCGACGTGCTCATGATCGTGATGACGTCGGTGATCCTGTTCTCCATCAACCCGTGGCTGGCGCTGGTCACGCTGGTGCCGCTGCCTTTCATCGCGTGGCTGATCCACACCGTGCGCGACAAGCTGCGCACCGGTTTCGAGAAGATCGACCGCGTCTGGAGCGAAGTGACCAACGTGCTGGCCGATACCATCCCCGGCATCCGCGTGGTGAAGGCCTTCGCGCAGGAAAAGCGCGAGGCCGACCGCTTCCGCGCCGCCAACCAGCACAACCTGGAGGTGAACGACCGGCTCAACAAGACCTGGAGCCTGTTCGCCCCCACCGTCTCGCTGATGACCGAGGTCGGCCTGCTCGTCGTCTGGGGCTTCGGCATCTGGCTCGTGGCCCAGAACCAGATCACCGTGGGCGTGCTCGCGGCGTTCATCGCCTACATCGGCCGGTTCTACACGCGGCTCGATTCCATGAGCCGCATCGTCTCCGTCACGCAGAAGGCGGCGGCGGGAGCCAAGCGCATCTTCGACATCCTGGACCACGTGAGCAACGTGCCCGATCCGGTGAACCCGGTGAAGGTGGAGCGCGTGCAGGGCGCCATCGAGATGCGGGCGTTAAGTTTCCGCTACGGCAGCCGCACGGTGATCCGCAACCTGTCGCTCGACATACGCCCGGGCGAGATGATCGGCCTCGTGGGCCACAGCGGCTCGGGCAAGAGCACGCTGGTCAACCTCATCAGCCGCTTCTACGACGTAAGCGACGGCGCCATCCTGGTGGACGGCGTGGACATCCGCCGCATGGCCGTGGCGGACTTTCGCCGCCACATCGGCCTGGTGCTGCAGGAGCCCTTCCTGTTCTTCGGCACCATCGCCGAGAACATCGCCTACGGCAAACCCGACGCCACGCGCGAGGAAATCGTGGCCGCCGCGCGCGCCGCGCACGCGCACGAGTTCATCCTGCGCCTGCCGCACGGCTACGACAGCTTGGTGGGCGAGCGCGGCCAGGGCCTGTCGGGCGGCGAGCGCCAGCGCATCAGCATTGCGCGTGCGCTGCTCATCGATCCGCGCATCCTGATCCTCGACGAGGCCACCTCGGCCGTGGACACGGAGACCGAGAAGGAAATCCAGAAGGCGCTGGACAACCTCGTCAAGGGCCGCACCACCATCGCCATCGCCCACCGCCTGTCCACGCTGCGCAAGGCCGATCGCCTCGTCGTCATGGACCGCGGCGAGATCGTCGAGGTCGGACCGCACGACGCCCTCATGGAACAGCAGGGCGCCTACTGGCGCCTCTATGAAGCCCAGGCCCGCCGCGCCGAAGAGGAGGCCCACCTGTGACCGATACCTTGAACCTTTCGCGCAATCCGCACGGCCGCCTGGTGCTGCGCCTGGAAGACGGCACCGAGCATGTGGGCGTGACTCCCGTGCGCGCCTTTCCCATCGCCGCGCCAACTGAGGGCCTGTCGCTCGTCGGCGCCGACGGCCACGAACTGGCCTGGGTGCCGCACCTGGACCGGCTCGGAGCCGCAACGCGCACCCTGGTCGAGGAGGAACTGGCCGCACGTGAGTTCGTGCCCACCATCGCGTGCATCCGCTCCGTATCGAGCTTCTCCACGCCCAGCACGTGGCAGGTGGACACCGACCGCGGCCCGGCGCAGCTCGTGCTCAAGGGCGAGGAGGACATCCGGCGCCTGGGCGGACGCACCCACCTGCTCATCGCCGCCACCGACGGCCTGCAGTTCCGCGTGCCCGACGTGACCGCGCTGGACCGCCATTCGCGCAAGCTGCTGGAGCGGTTTCTATAGCGCCTGGCGCAGGCGTGGCGGGCGCTGAAGGGGAAATGGAAGGTAAGGCACAAACTAGGTGAAAACCCTTAATTTGTGACAATCGGTTGATCTGGCCTCAATTCACCCTTCTTTTTGCCGTAATGAATGTACGACGAGGCGGTAGCTGTAGCTGCCGCATTGGGCATTCACCGAGGACCATTGCCATGCAACTGCCACCTGTAGACCGTTCGCCATCCTTCCAGTGGCGTCCCCAGGGCGCTGACTTGTATTCCACTGGTGCCTCGGGCGCCGTGCCGGTGCGGCCCGTGCACGCGTCCAACCCCGTCGAGTCGGTGGACCGGCTGGGCGAGGGCGCCGCCCTGCGCGGGCAGGACAAGCCCCGCGAGCCGGACAAACCTTCCGCGCCGGACGAGGAAAACCGCGACTGGACCCTGGCCGAGGCCAAGAAGGAAGCGCCCAAGGAGCCCGAGGAGCCGCCCAAGGAGCCCATCTCCAAGCAGTTGCTGGAGTTCATCCAGTCCATGTGGCGCGCCAGTGGCAGCGCGGTGGAACTGGCCCAGGACATCAACAAGACCACGCTGCAGGAACGCCTGGCCCAGCAGGTGCGCAACGACCAGCCGCTGACCTACTCCGATCCCAAGGTCAAGCGCACGGGCGGGCTCTGAAGCGAATGCTTCTGTTTCGATAGCTGCTTGCGCTTGCCTGGTAAGCTCTGAAGCCAATTTTCACTAGAAATAATCAGGGAGGCGAGCTACTCTCCCGCGCCTTCGCCTCGGCCCGGGCGCGGTCCCGCTCGGCGCGGTACTTGACCGCGAAGGCGCGCACCTCGTCCAGCGTCACGTAGCCGTCGCGGTTGGTATCGGCGTCGTCGAAAGCCGCCGCGAGCCGGGGCACGATGGCCACCTCGGCACGGCTGAGCTTGCCGTCGCCATTGAAATCCAGCATGTGGAATTCGCGGATCGCCTTGGCCTCGCCCTTGGAGACCGGCGCGTTCGCGGCGGCCGTCTGGGCGTGCAGGGGCGCCGCGGCCAGCAGGGCCAGGAGCAGGGAAATGGGTGCTTTCATCATGAACAGACTCTAAGGTTCACGCCGCCGGGTTGGCGATGCCGCTGCTCACGTGGCCCGCGGGCACATGACGCGCGGCGGAGGTGACGTGGCCTGTCTGGTCGTCGAAGAAGAAGTCGGGCTCGAACTCGCGCAGGAACGGGCCTTTTTCCAGCCCGCCGAGGAACATGGCTTCGTCCACCGCGATGTTCCAGCTCATCAGCGTCTGGATCGCGCGCTCGTGCGCGGGCGCGCTGCGCGCCGTGACCAGTGCGGTGCGGATGCGCATGCCCGCCGCGCCCGCCCGCTGCAGCCGGTGCAGGGCGGCCAGCAGGGGCTTGAACGGCCCGTCGGGCAGCGGCTGGGCGGCCTTGTCGGTCTCGTGCCGAAGGAACGAGGCCAGCCCCTCGGCCTGGTAGACGCGCTCGGCCTCGTCGGAGAACAGCACGGCGTCGCCGTCGAAGGCGATGCGCAACTCGCCGGGGTTCGCGTCGCTGGCCTGGGCGGACTCGGTGAACACGTGCGCGGCGGGGTAGCCCAGGCGCAGCGCTTGCGCCACGTCCTTGTCGTTGGCGGACAGGAACAGGTGCGCGCCCAGCGGCCTCAGGTAGGCGAATGGCGCTCGGCCCTGCGTGAACACGCCGCGCTCCAGCGCCACCTGCGCCGCGCGCGTGGAGCGGAACACGCGCATGCCGCTGACCGGGTCGTTGCGCGAGAGCATCACCACTTCCACCCGCTGGTGTCCCGGCTCGTTGAAGGCCAGCAGCTTCTTGACCAGCGAGAAGGCCACGCCGGGGCGCGCGGGCACGTCCAGGCGCTCCAACTGCAATTGCATGTACGCCTGCGGGTCGCCCGGGTCGAACAGGCGGTTCTCTTCCTCGAAGTCGAACAGCGCGCGCGAGGAGATCGCGACGACGAGCTTGTCCTGAAGGGTGAGAGCCATTTACTTCACGAATTGGTTGAGCTGGATGATGGGCTGGAGCACGGCGAGCACGATGAGCATGACGATGAGCCCCATGCCCACGATGAGCAGCGGCTCCAGGATGGTGGCCATCTGCATGGCGCGGCGCTGCACCTCGTTGCCGAGCTGGGTGGCGGCGCGCTCCAGCATCTGCGGCAGGCGCCCGGTCTGCTCGCCCAGGCGGGCGAACATGGCGACCAGGCCGGGGAAGCGCTTCTTCTGCGCCAGGGCCGAGGCCAGCGGTGCGCCCTCGCGCACCAGGGCCAGCGCTTCCAGCGCGTCGGCGCGCAGGGCGCGGTTGTTCAGCGTCTCGGCCGCGGCCTGCAGCGCCTTGAGGATGGGAACGCCCGCGCCCGCCAGCATGGCCAGCGTGCCGGCGAAGCGCGCCGCGTTGTAGCCGCGCGCGAGCTTGCCCACCAGCGGCAGGCGCAGCCACCAGCCGTCGAATTTTTCACGGAAGGCGGGGCGGGCCAGCGCCACCCGGACGCCGGCGGCGGCCACGGCCAGCGCGCCCAGCACCGCCCAGCCATAGCTGCGCACGAAGTCGCTGATCGCCAGCATGGCCACTGTGAGGAAGGGCAGCGCGCGCTTGGTGCCCGCGAACACGCTGGCCACCTGCGGCACCACGTAGCCCACGAGGAACAGCACGATGACGATGGCCACCACGGTGACGATGGCCGGGTAGAGCGCCGCGCCGATGACCTTGGCGCGCAGCGCCTGGCGCGCTTCCAGGTCGTCCGCCAGGCTCTCGAGCACCTGGTCCAGGCCGCCGCTGGCCTCGCCCGCGCCGACCACGGCCACGTAGATGGAGGAGAACTCGCGCGGGTGCTGCGCCAGCGCGCGCGCGAAGCTGGCGCCGCCGTTGACCTCGGCGCGCAGCGCGGCCACCAGGTGGCGCTGTGCGTCGCCCTCGGCCTCCTCGGCCAGCGCGGTGAGCGCGCGCTCCAGCGGCAGGCCCGAGCCCACCAGGCCCGCGAGCTGGCGCGTCCAGACCGCCAGGCCCGTGGCGTTGAACGCGGGGCGCGTGAACAGCCGTTGCGCCAGCGTGGGCGCAGCGCCGCCTTCCGCGCCAGGCGACAGCGCCTCCACGTCCAGCGGCACCAGCGCCTGCGCGCGCAGCAGGCTGCGCGCGGCCTTGGGGCTGTCGGCATCCAGCGTGCCGCGGCGCACGTGGCCCTCGGCGTCCAGGGCTTCGAAGGAAAAGGCGGGCATGGGTGTGGGCGGTGGCGCGAAACCGCTGATTATGTGGCGGCCTGCGCGGCGATCTCCAGCGAGCGCAGGCGCAGGTCCGGGTCGAACACGTCGCTGACCAGCATGAACTCGTCCGCGCGCGTGGCCTCGGCCAGCGCGGCCAGGTCGTCGCGCACCGCCTGCGGGCCGCCGACCACGCCCACGGCCAGGAAGTCGGCAATGGCTGCGCGCTCCTGGTAGGCCAGGCCCTCCAGGTAATGCTCCACGGGCGGGCGCAGCAGCCCGCGCTGGCCGGTGACGATGCCCAGCACGCGCTGGTAGGTGCTGCTGGCCAGGTACTCGGCCTCGGCATCGGTGGGGGCGGCGATCAGCGGCACGCCGATCATCACGTAGGGCTTGGCCAGCGCTGCCGAGGGGCGGAACAGCCGGCGGTACAAATCGATGGCCGCGTGCAGCATGCGTGGCGCGAAGTGCGAGGCGAACGCGTAGGGCAGCCCGCGCTCGGCCGCGAGCTGGGCGGAAAACAGGCTGGAGCCCAGCAGCCAGATGGGCACCTGCGTGCCCGCGCCGGGCATGGCGACGAGGCGCTGGCCCGGCTGCACCGGGCCCAGCAGGTGCTGCAGTTCGGCCACGTCGCGGGGAAAGTCGGCCTCGGTCTCCACGCGGTCGCGGCGCAGCGCACGCATGGTGGGGCCGTCGGTGCCGGGCGCGCGGCCCAGGCCCAGGTCGATGCGGCCGGGGTAGAGCTCGGCCAGGGTGCCGAAGGCCTCGGCCACCACCAGCGGCGCGTGGTTGGGCAGCATGACGCCGCCCGAGCCCACGCGGATGGTGCGCGTGGCGCCGGCGATGTGGCCCACGAGCACGGCGGTGGCCGAGCTGGCGATGCCCGGCATGTTGTGGTGCTCCGCCAGCCAGTAGCGCTGGAAGCCCAGCGCTTCCACGTGCTGGGCCGTGCGCGCGGCGATCTGGAGGGCCTGGGCGACCGTGCCGCCTTCGCGGACGGCCACCAGATCGAGCATCGAGAGCGGGGGCAGGGAATGTGCGGTCATGGCCGGATTGTGGGCGGCGCGCCGTGACCCGTGCAGGCGGGCGGGTATGAATTGTTGACAGTACCGCCCATGCTGGATAGTTCGATCTAATCAATAATCGTTTTTCCATTGAAATTACAGTAAGAAACATGATGTTGCCTGTGTCACGCTCTCGTTCGGTGAATCCAGGCATTCAGGGAAGAGGGGTGCGTATGGGCTTTTTCAGCCGTTTGTTTCAGCCCCGGGCCGACGGAGCACCGCCGCCCGAGGACTGGACGTCCCTGCCCGAAGGCCAGGCCAGCGAACTGGTGCTCTTCGATGAAGAAGCCCACCGGCTCGTGGCGCAATTCGACATCGACGCCGCCATCGTGACCCACGAGCGCTGGCTGCCCTGGCTGGGCGAGGTGCTGCACGGCGCGCGCGACGAGCGCCTGCGCCCCGAGGTGGTCGCCGAAGACACCTGCTCCGAACTGGGCCAGTGGCTGCACGGCAGCGGCCGCGCGGCGCTGGGGCATTTCCCCGCGTTCGACATGCTCATGCGGCGCCACCGCTATTTCCACCAGCAGGCCGCGGCGCTCATCGCGCACGCCGAGGCAGGCGAGAACCCGCAGGCCGAGCAGGCCTTCAAGAGCTGCCAGCACGCATCGCGCCAAGTGGTGCTGCTGCTCAAGGAACTGCAGCGCGGGCTGGTGCGCAAGCAGCGCGCGGCCGGCCGACTGCAGTAGCCGCTCGACATTCGGCGGCGCCCGGCGGGCGCACCATGGCGGGCATGCAAGCCAGCCCCGAAACCCTGCCCACGGTCACGTTCGACGATTTCCTGAAGGTGGAGATGCGCGTGGGCCGCATCGTGGCCGCCGAGGTGTTCGCCCAGGCGCGCAAGCCGGCCTACCTGCTGCAGGTGGACTTCGGCCCCGCGCTCGGGCTGCGCAAGTCCAGCGCGCAGATCACCGCCCTGTACCGGCCCGAGGAACTGGTGGGCCGGCTGGTGGTGGCGGTGGTGAATTTCCCCAAGAAGCAGATCGGCCCCATCCGCTCGGAATGCCTGGTGATGGGCTTTGCCGATGCGAACGGCGACGTGGCGCTGTGCGTGCCCGACCGCGAGGTGCCGCTGGGTGCACGCCTGTTCTGATGCAAGAACAGGAGCTGCCAGCGCTTGCCAATTCAGGTTTTCAGATGGTTTTCATGCTGAAACTGAGGAGCAGCAAGCGCAGGCAGCTCTCTTTTTCGATCAATCCCGCGTGACGCGCAGCACTTCCTCGCGGCTGGTGATGCCCTGCGCGATCAGCCGCTCGCCATCGTCGCGCATCAGCGTCATGCCGCCGGCCAGGGCTTGGGCGCGTACGTCGGCCTCGGCCGCCTGGTTGTGGATCTGGGCGCGGATGGCATCCTGGACCACCAGCAACTCGAACACGCCGGTGCGGCCCGCATAGCCCGTGTGGCCGCAGTGCTCGCAGCCCGCGCCGTGGCACTGGGTGCAGAACTTGCGCACCAGCCGCTGGGCCAGCACGCCGAGCAGCGAGGAGGACAGCAGGAACGGCTCCACCCCCATGTCGGTCAGGCGCGTGATGGCGCTGGCCGCGTCGTTGGTGTGCAGCGTGGCGAGCACGAGGTGGCCGGTGAGCGAGGCCTGGATGGCGATCTGCGCGGTCTCGAAGTCGCGGATCTCGCCGATCATGATCACGTCCGGGTCCTGGCGCAGGATGGCGCGCAGCGCCTTCGCGAAGGTCAGGTCGATCTTGCCGTTGACCTGTGTCTGGCCCACGCCGGGCAGCTCGTATTCGATGGGGTCTTCCACCGTCATGATGTTGCTGCGCGCGGCGTCGAGCCGCGCCAGCGCCGCGTAGAGCGTGGTGGTCTTGCCCGAGCCCGTGGGCCCGGTCACGAGGATGATGCCGTGCGGCTGGGCGATGAGCTGCTCGAAGCGCGCCAGCGCGCCGCCCTGCATGCCCACCGACTCCAGGCTCAGCTTGCTCTCGCTCTTGTCGAGCAGGCGCAGCACCGCGCGTTCGCCGTGCGCGTTGGGCAGGGTGGAGACGCGCACATCGATGGCTCTTGTCCCCAGGCGCAGGCTGATGCGGCCGTCCTGCGGCAGGCGCTTCTCGGAGATGTCGAGGTCGGCCATGATCTTCAGGCGCGAGATCAGGGCCGCGTGCAGCGCGCGGTTGGGCTGCACCACCTCGCGCAGCGTGCCGTCCACGCGGAAACGCACGCTCGAATGGCGCTCGTAGGGCTCGATGTGGATGTCGCTCGCGCCGTCGCGCACGGCCTGCGTGAGCAGGGCGTTGAGCATGCGGATGATGGGCGCGTCGCCCGCCGATTCCAGCAGGTCTTCCACGGCGGGCAGCTCCTGCATCATGCGCGAGAGGTCGGCACCTTCCTCGACCTCGCTCACCACCGTGGCCGCGCTCGATTCGCTCTGCGAGTAGGCGGCGCTGATGCGCTGCGCCAGCTGCGGCGCATCGAGCGGCACGAAGCGCTGCACGGCGTGCTTGCGCAGCACCTCGGACAGGGCGGCCGCGTCGGGTGCGGGGCCGTGCCACAGCACGAGCTGCTGGCCGTCGTCCTCCAGCAGCAGCTGGCTCGACCGCGCGAAGGCGTAGGGCAGCGGGTGGCGCATCACTGCAGCCCGCCCGCTTCGCCGCCCACCAGGGGCTGGGCGGCGGGGCGGGGCGGGGCGGGCGGGGGCGCGGGCACCACGGGGGCCAGCGGCGCGGGTCCGGCGCCCGGGCGCAGCGGCGGCAGCACGGGCGCATCGGACACCGCGCGCATGACGGCGCTGGGCGCCGGCTGGGTGCCTTGCTGCAGCGCGCGGATGGCCTCGTAGCGGTCCATCACCAGCGCCTCGCTGGTGGCGGCGTCGCGGATCACCATGGGGCGCAGGAAGACCATCAGGTTGGTCTTCTTGCGCGAGCGGTTCTCGTTGCGGAACAGCGCGCCCACCACCGGCAGGTCGCCCATCACGGGCACCTTGTCCTGGCCCAGGGCGTAGCTGTCTTCCAACAGGCCGCCGAGCACGATGACGTTGCCGTCGTCCACCATCACCGTGGACTCGATGGAGCGCTTGCTGGTGGTGGGGCCGTTGGTGTCCTTGAGCGTGCCCTCGTTGACCTTGGAGACTTCCTGGTACAGCGTGAGCTTGACGGTGCCGTTCTCGTTGATCGTGGGGCGCACGCGCAGCATCAGGCCCACGTCCTTGCGCTCCACGGTGGTGAAGGGGTTCACCGCGCCGTTGTTGCCGCCGGTGTTGGCGTAGGAGCCCGTGGGGAAGGGCACGTTGTTGCCGATGATGATCTGCGCTTCCTCGTTGTCCAGCGTCAGCAGGTTGGGCGTGGACAGCACGTTGGCGTCGCCCGTGTTCTCCAGGAAGTTGGCCAGCGCGCCCAGGTAGTACTTGCCGTTGATGCGCGGGGCGATGGCCACGTTCATGCCGTTGCCGAGCGTCTGGCTGGAAATCCCCGCGGCGTTGCCCGTGGCGGCGGCCACCGCCAGGTCGATGATGTTGCCGCCGGTGACGCTGGAGTTGGTGCCGATCACGCCCACGGCGCCGCTGCCGTAGTTGCCGAAGGCGGTCTGCCACTGGATGCCGAACTCGGCCACCTTGTTGGCGCTCACCTCCACGATCAGGCTCTCTATGAGCACCTGCGCGCGGCGGCCGTCGAGCTTGTCGATCACCGCGCGGATCTGGCGGTACTGCGGCTCGGGCGCGGTGATGATGAGCGAGTTGGTGGTCGGGTCCGCCTGGATCATGCCGCCCGTGGAGGGCTGGTTGGCGTTGCCGCCGTTCAGGCCGCCGCTGCCGGTGCCCGTGCCCAGGCCGCCGCTGGTGCTGCCCGCGCCCAGGCCGCCGCTTTGCCCCAGCGTGGAGCCGCCGCCGGTCTGCGTGAGCCCCCGGACAGGCCGGTGCCCAGCCCGCCGCCCACGCCCGTGGTGCCGCCGGCGGTGGCGGCGCCGCCCGAGGCGGCCGCCAGGGCGGCGCGCAGCGTGGTGGCGAGCTTCACCGCGTCGGCGTTCTTCAGGTAGACCACGTGGATGTTGCCGCTGGCCGCGCTGCTGCCCGGCAGGGCCGGCTGGTCCAGCTTGGCCACCAGCGAGCGCACCAGCGCCACGCGCGCCGGGTTGGCCGCGCGCACGATCAGCGCGTTGCTGCGTGGCTCGGCCAGCAGGGTGGTCTTGAACGCGGTGTCCGCCTGGCCCTGCGCACCGGCCGGCGGCACGCCGGCGGTGGCGGCTGTGCCGGCGCCTTCGACCAGGCGGGAGACCAGCGGCGCCAGGTCGGCGGCGACGGCATGCTGCAGCGGGATCACCTCCACGTCGCTCGCGTTGGAAACGTCCATCGCCGCCACGATGCGCGCCAGGCGCTGCAGGTTGTCGGCGTAGTCGGTGATCACCAGCGAGTTGTTGCCGGGGTTCACGTTGATGGTGTTGTTCGGGCTGATGAGCGGGCGCAGCACGGGCACGAGGTTGGCCGCGTTCTCGAAGTTCAGCTTGAAGATCTGCGTGACGATCTGCCCGCCCGAGGGCGTGCCGCCCACGCCGCCCTGCGACACGCTCACGCTGCCGGTCTGCAGCTTGGCGTCGGCCTCGGGCACCACCTTGTACAGGCCCGCCGACTCCACCACCGTGAAGCCCTGCAGCCGCAGCGCCGCCAGGAACTGCTGGAACGCCGCCTGGGGCGGCACGGCCTTTTCCGTCACCAGCGAGAGCTGGCCCTTCACGCGCGGGTCCACCACCACGTTCTTGCCGGTGATGGTGGCCATGGTGCGCGCCACGGCCTCGATGTCGGCGCCGGCGAAGTTGAGCGTCACCGGCTCGCCCGGCTGCACACTGCCAGTTTGCGCATGAATTGTGCCGCTAGCGCTTACCAGGCAAGCGCAAGCAGCTATGAGATTGAGAGCGAACCGCAGGGAATGGGGGCGGGGTGGAAGATGCATAGGGGTCAGCCCACGGTGATGACGGAGCGCGCGCCGCTGCGCCGCCCGATGATGTTCAGAAGATTGGCGAGCGCGGCCTCGCGCCCCGGCGCGGCGCTGGCCTCGCCGGTGAAGCGCAGGCGCTGCCCCACCCATTGGCCGCTGCCCGACAGCAGCAGCGCGCCGTCCAGCGTCGAGAGCTGCAGCGTGGGCGCTTCACCGCCCGCGAGCTGCAGCCGGTAGCTGCCCATGGGGCGCAGCGTGGACAGGCGCGAGGACATGTCCAGCGCATCCAGCCGCACCTGCCCCTGCAGGCGCATGCGGCCGGCCGACCACTCCAGCGCCAGGCCCTGTGTGCCCAGCTGCAGGCGGCCCTGGGGCTGCACCGTGTTCCAGGGCGTGCCCAGGCCGCTGAGCACCGCCGCCGGCCAGCGGCTGTCGCCGTCCGCCACGGCCAGGTGCAGCCGGCCCCAGCCGGGCGTGGCGCGCAGGTGCAGCGGCGCGGGGGTGCAGCAGTCGGCCGACAGCTGCGCCTGCGCGCCGGTCCAGGCCGGGCGCAGCCGCCAGTGCAGCCGCCCGGGCAGGGCCGTGTGGTCGCGGCTGTCGGCGCCGCCGGTCAGCACCAACTGGGCGGAGCCGTTCCACACCGTGCCGCGCGCCTGCTGCAGCAGCACCTGCCCGCCGCTGGCGCGCGCGACGCCCGCGGCCAGCCAGTGCGCGGGCGCGCACAGCAGCAGCGTGGCCAGCGCGCCCAGGCCCAGCCCGGCCACGGCCCAGGGCCACGGGGCGCGTGGCGGGGCGGAGGAGGGGGCGGAGCGGCGGAACATGATGGTCGTGGCTATTCGGCGGGCAGGGCCAGCACCAGCGTGCCGTCCCAGCGCGCGGGCGTGTCCGGCGCGCCGGCGGTGCGCACCAGGCGTGCCTCCAGCGGCACGGCGCGCGCGCCGGCGCGCGCCTGGGCCAGCCAGTGCGCCAGCGCCTCGGCGGGCACGCCCTTGAGCGTGATGGTGGCGCGGTCGCCGGCCACGGACAGCTGCGCCGCCGCGCCGAGCTGCTGGGTGAGCGTGCCGCGCAGCGTGCGCAGCGCCTCGCCGCCCTGGGCACGGGGCGCATCCTTGAGCTGCAGCGCCTCGGCCTGCAGCGCGTGCATGCGCTGCAGTTGCGCGTCCAGCGCGGCATGGCGGGCGGGGGCTTCGCGCAGCGTGTGCAGCGCGGGCGCCAGCAGCAGCCACCACAGCACGGCCAGGCCGACGACGGTGGTGGCGGCCAGCACCAGCGCCTGCTCGCGCGGTGCGAGCGTGGCCCAGTGCGTGCGCAGCCGCGCGGTCAGCGGAGATGTCATGGCTGTCCCTCCGCGCGCACCAGCAGCGCTTCGTCCTGCATGCGGGCCGAGAAGCCCTGGGCGGCCAAGGCCTGGTTCAGGGCCGTGAGTTCTTCGGGCGCCAGCGCCATGCCGCGCAGGCGCAGCTCGCCGCTGGCGTATTCGATCTGCGCGGGCATGCGCGATGCGGGCAGGGCGCCGGCCGCGGCGGCCATCAGCGGCTCCAGGTCGCGTGGCGCCATGCTGCCGGCGGCCTGGCGCAGTTGGGCCAGCTCGCGCTCCATCTGCACCGGCGCGTCCACCACCACCTTCACGTGCGCAAAGGTCTGGGTGAGCGCGCCGCGCACGCCGGCCTGCTTGGCCGCGAGCGCCTGGCGCTCCTGCCAGGCCCAGGCGTTGAGGCCCACCACCTGCACCGCCACGGCCAGGCCCAGGGCCCAGCGCGCGGCGCGCCACTGCGGCGCGCGCAGGAAGGTGTTGGCGGCGCTGCCCAGCTTGCGCAGCGCGCGGGTGCGGCCGCTGCTGGCCAGGTCGAACTGGGCCAGGTCCCAGTCGCCGCGCGCCGCATCGAGCATGCGCTGGCTGGCCGTCTGGATCTGCACGGGGCGGCCCAGCACGCGCTCGGCCAGCGCGGCCACGGCGGGCTCGGCGCGCACGGGCGCAGGATCGGCATCGCCGCCAGCGGGCGGCAGCAGCGCGGGGGCCGAGGCGAGCGGCAGCACGGCCACGGCCTGGTGCGGACCGTGGCCGCAGAGCACGGCCAGCGCGTCCTCGGGCGTGCCGAGCACGGTGCATTCCACTTGGCCGCTGGCCGTGGGGCCGGGGGCCACCTCGGGCACCACGCGGTCCACGGGGCGACCGGCCGCCTCCAGCGCCTGCAGCGCGCCGCGCAGCCAGGCGCGGTCGCACACGGCGACCCAGGCCGGCGTGCCGCTGACGGCGCCGGGCTGCAGCGCGAAGTGCAGCAGCGCGGGATCGTCGAGCAGGTGCTCTTCCAGCAGTCCTTCGAGGATGGCGCGCAGGCGCGGCGCCTGGGATAGCGCGCCCTGGGGCAGCGTCACGCGCTGCCACGACAGCGCGCGCGCAGGCACCACGGCCACGGTCTCGCCGGCCCGGCCCGGGTCGGGCAGCAGGGCCGCGGGGGCGCTGGCATGGCGGGTGGCGGTGTGGCCGTCGGCCGTGAGCGTGTAGCCGTACTCGGCGGCGGGCTCCGGCGAGCCCAGGGGCAGGGTGAGGACGAGGGTGCTCATGGATGGATTTCGCGGGGCATTGTAGGGGGCCGGGGTGACGCCTCAGCGCGCCGGCGCCGTGGCGGCCTGCAGCAGGCTGCCGCGCTCGCGCCACAGCGTGAGCACCTCCCCGCGCTGCTTGAGGACGAGCGAGCGCTCCTCCACCACGGCCGAGTCCAGCCGCAGGCGCCCGCGCACCTCGAAATAGCTGGACGCCACGGTGTGCGTGGCGGTGCCGATGCGCGCGCCGTCGCCGCCGCTGCCCTCGCCGATGAGGCGCGCTGCGTCCGATTCGCTGCGGAAGTGCTGCGCGTCGCGCGCCTGCACGAGGCGCTGCGCGTCGGCCATGTCCAGCCCGTCGGCGCTGGCCCACAGCACGATGGCGCTGGCGGTGTTCAGGTTGACCTTGGTGGCCACGGGCAGCAGCGTGACGTGGGGGGCCAGGGCGGCCACGGTTTCCTGCGGCAGGCCCAGCCAGCCGAGCTGTTCCACGTTCTGCGGCAGCAGCGGCGCGGCGCGCGCGTCGCCGCCCTCGGCCAGCGCGCGCTGCAGCTGCACGGCCAGGGCGACGAGCTGCTGCTGAGGCAGGCCCAGATAGTCGAACAGGCGCGCGAACTGGCGCCGCGCCACGGCGTTGACCTGGCCGCCGCCGGCCGCGCCGGTGTCCACCAGGTTGCGCAGGTTCAGCCGGGCCTGCATGTCGGCGATGCTGCCGGCCAGGAAGGCGTTGGTCGTGTCGGTGCTCGCGTCCTGCACCTGGGCCACGCCGCGCTCGGCGGCCAGGAAGGTGGACAGGCGCGCTTCCTCCAGCGGCACGGACCAGGGCTCGGTGAGGTTGTCGGTGCCGTCGCCGCCGCGCGCGAGCGAGTCCTCGCGCAGGATCAGGCGCGCCCAGTCCAGCGCGCCCACGAGGATCCAGGCCGACTGCACGCGCGCGCGCTCGGCTGTCTCCACCTCGATGGCACGCCACTGCCGCCACATGGCGGACGCGGCGAAGGCGGCCACCAGCGTCACCGTCAGCATGGCCGCGAGCAGTGCGGCGCCGCGCTGCCTCATGACTTGCCTCCGCCCTGCAGCGGGCTGACCCAGTCGCGCGTGACCACGCCCGCCACCGCGCCGCCCGGCGGCAGCGTGAGCTGCACGCGCACGCCTTCGGGAATGCTCGCGGCCGCCTCGGTGAGCCCGCCCGCCGTGCGCGGCGTGCCGGCGCTGGCCGCGCTGGACAGGGCGTTGGCCCAGGCGCCGCCACGGTAGTAGAAAAGCTGCCAGTTCTGCAGCGGCATCAGCACGGTTTCCAGGCGGCGCTCGGCTTCGCCCGGGGTGCGCGCCCACTGGGCGGCGCGCTGCCAGGCCTCCTGCCATTCGGCGCGGGTACGCACGGGCAGCGACTGCCAGCGCAGCCATTGGCCCGAGCGCAAGGCCCAGGCGACGACGACGGCGCCCTCCTGCGGCGCGCGCGTGCCGCGGCGCGTGAGGCGCAGCGCCTGCCCGTCCCAGGCGAGCGGCTCCGTGTGGTCGATGGCCTGCAGCGCGTCCAGGTCGGCGGCCCACTGCGCCAGCACGGTCTGCAGCGCCAGCACCTGGTCGGCATGCGCGCGCGTGCGCTCCTGCGAGCGCACCATGCCGTCCAGGCCGCGCCAGCTCACCAGGGCCAGCAGCGCCATGACGGAGATGGCCACGAGCAGCTCGACGAGCGTGAAGCCGCGTGGGTGGGTGCTGCTGCGCATGTCAGTAGCGGCCCACGATGGTGGAGAGTTTCAGCACCGGGAGCTGCTGCGCGTCGAACACCTGCGCGTCCACGCGGCGGAACTGCGGGTTGGGCGTGGGCGAGACGGTCACCGCCACCTGGTAGGCCTGCCCGGCCTGCTCGCAGCCCAGGCGGGCATCGCCGATGGAGGGCATCTGGCTGGACAGGCGCACCTTGGCCAGCTCGTTCTCGGCGCACAGGTGGGCCAGCACCACGTCGGTCTGGCGCACGGCGTTGCGCGTGAGCGCCGACGTGGCCTGCAGCCCTGCCATGAGCGCGATGGCGACGATGGCCAGCGCCACCAGCACCTCCACCAACGTGAAGCCGGCCTGCCGCCGCGTGCGCATTTCTCCACGATGCTGCGTATCACCCGCGCCCCATGAAACCGGCGCGTCCCAAGCCAGGGCAGCCGAGCAAGGGCCGCCCCGCAGCGAGGGCTGCGTCCCCCTGCCCGGCGAAGCCGAGAGCGGGGAAGGCGCGAAGCGCCACAGGGGGTGTTTCACTGCAGCGCCTCCGCCGCGAAGGGGTGCAGCCCGTCGGTGGCCACGCGCACGGCGCGCTGCGGGTAGGACGGGCTCACGATCACGACTTGCTGCGGGCCGATCAGCGGCTCGGGCCCCAGCCACAGCACGCCCGGGCCGCGCACACCCGTGGCGCTGTCGAGCCAGCGGCTGGGCAGGGCCAGGGAGGGCAGCCCTTCGAAGCGGAAGCCCTGCGCATCGGCGCGCCAGCGCACAGCAGCGCCGGAGGCGCGCGACTGGGCGCGGGCCGACTCCAGCAGCGCGGCCAGGCGTTCGCCCTCGCGCTGCAGCTGGGTGGCACCGCTGTCGCGCAGGGCCAAGCCCACGCCGGCGGTGGCGAGGGCCATGATGGCGATGACGACCAGCAGCTCCAGCAGCGTGAAGCCGCCGGCCCTACTGCCAGCTGCCGATGTCGGCATCCTTGCCCTCGCCCCCCGACTGGCCGTCCGCGCCGAAGGACATCACGTCCACCTCGCCCTTGATACCGGGGCTCAGGTACTGGTAGGGGCGGCCCCAGGGGTCGTTGGGCAGCTTTTCCAGGTAGGGGCGCCAGTTGCCGGGCACGGGGCCGGAAGAGGGCTTGGCGATGAGCGCCTGCAGGCCCTGCTCGGCCGTGGGGTAGCGCTGGTTGTCCAGCCGGTAGAGCTTGAGCGCCTGCATGATGTTGGTGACGTCCGTGCGTGCGGCAGTGCTGCGCGCGTCGTCGGCGCGGTCCAGCACGTTGGGCACGATGAGCGCGGCCAGCACGCCGATGATGACCAGCACCACCATCAGCTCGATCAGGGTGAAGCCGGCGGCGGCGCGGCGCATGAGGGGGTGAAGCGGCTCTGGATGGACATAGCCGGTCAATGATAATCGCGCGATGGTGACGAATACACACAGCCCATGGGGTCTGCGCCTGGCGACGCTGGCGCTCTGGGCGCTGGCCGGTGCCAGCGCGGTCTATTGGGGGCTGCGGCTGTCGGCGTCCGCCGCCGGCCCGGCCTTCGCCCCGCCGGCGTCCGCGCCCGTGGCGGCCGATCCGCAGGCCCTGGCGCGGCTGCTGGGCGCGAACCCCGTGGTGGCCGCGGCCAGCGCGGCGCCCGCGGCGGCCAGCCGTTTCGTGCTGCTGGGCGTGCTGTCCGGCACGGCCAGCGGCGGCGGCGCGGCCCTGATCGCCGTGGACGGCAAGCCTGCCAAGCCCTACCGCGTGGGCGCCACGGTGGAGCCGGGCCTGGTGCTGCAGTCGCTGGGCCGGCGCGAGGCGCGGCTGGGCGCCTCCATGGACGGTGCGGCCACGCTGGCGCTGGAAGTGGCGCGCAAGAAGTAGTTTTCAGACAAGCGGCACGGTGGTCCAGGCGCCGAAGGTGGGCGCTTCCCGCGGCCATTCGTGGGACAGGGGCATGCGCCGCGTGCCATGTGCCTGGAGCCACTGCACGCAGCGCGCCACGCCGGCGTGCGTGATCCAGACCACGTCGCGCTCCAGCGCGGCGGCGTCCCGCAGCGCGGCGTCCACGCGAGCCAGCATGGCGGCCAGCGGCTCGCCGCCGCCCGGGGCGTGCGCGCAGAACCGGGCGGTCCAGGCGTCGATGTCGGTGCGGGCGATGGCGCTCCAGGCGCGCCCCTCCCAGGAGCCGAAGTCCATCTCGGCGATGCGCGGCTCCGGATTCAGTGCCAAATCGGGCCGTAGCGCATACAGGGAAAGCGCAAGTAGCTCACATCTTTGTAGCGGAGAGTGCTGCACCCGCGCACCGATGGGCAGGGCGCGGGCCAGCGCGGCGGCGGCATCGCGCGTGGCCTGGGCGTCGGCGGACACGTCCAGCCGGCCGTAGCAGATGCCGCCCTCGACCAGCGGGCGCGCATGGCGCACCAGCCACAGCGTGCTCATTGGGCCAGGGCAAGAGCCGCGCCCAGGTAGAAGCCGATCTCCCCCACCTGCTGCGCCGCGCCCAGGCAGTCGCCCGTGAAGCCCTGCAGCCGCCGCGCGAAGCGCCAGCCCATCCAGGCCGCGCCCAGCGCGCTGCAGGCCGCGGCTGCTATCAGTGCAGGAGCGCCCAGCGCTTTCTGGGAAAGCGCCAGGGGCACAAAACACCACAAGGCCGCCACGGCCAGCGCGCGGGCGGATATCTGGTCGGCCAGCGGCTTGCTCTTGGACGTGGCGGTGTCGCCCACGTGGGGCAGCGTACGTACGATGCACAGCGGCCACAGGCGCGAGAGCACGTGCGCGCCCACGATCGCGCCCAGCGCGGCGGCCAGCCCGTGGCTGCCCAGGTGTGCGAGCAGCGCCACCTTGGCCAACAGCGCCAGCACCAGCGCCATCGCGCCGAAGGCGCCGATGCGCGAGTCCTTCATGATCTCCAGCGCGCGCTCGCGCTGGTAGGCGCCGCCCAGGCCGTCGGCCACGTCGGCGAGGCCGTCTTCATGGAAGCCGCCGGTCATGAGCACGGTGGCGGCGGTGGAGAGCACGGCCGCCACGGCCGGGGCGAACGGGTCCGGCCCCAGCGCCAGCAGCAACGCGCCGTACACCAGCGCCGCCAGCGCCGCCGCGAGCCAGCCCACGCCGGGAAAATGCGCGCTGGCCGCGCGCAGCATGGCGGGGCTGTAGCCCACCCAGGCGGCCAGCCGCCCGGTGACGGGGATGCGCGTGAAGAACTGCACGGCCAGCAGGTAGTGGCGCAGGGCTTGCATCGGATGCTGCTTAAATAATAGCTGCTTGCGCTTGATGGACGGGCGCTGGAGGCCGATTTCGCTTGAAGTCAGCCGCCGCCCGCCTGCAGGAACAGGCGGTACGCGGGGTTCTGCGTTTCCTCGACGTAGGGGTAGTCCAGCGCCTGCAGGAAGGCGTCGAATGCAGCCGTGTCGTCCGGCGGCACCTGCATGCCCACGAGGATGCGGCCGTAGTCCGCGCCCTGGTTGCGGTAGTGGAACAGCGAGATGTTCCAGGTGGGCCGCATCAGGCTCAGGAACTTGAACAGCGCGCCGGGCCGCTCGGGGAAGGTGAAGCGCATCAGGCGCTCGTCCTGCGCCAGGGCCGAGTGGCCGCCCACGAGGTGGCGCAGGTGTTCCTTGGCGAGTTCGTCGTGCGTGAGGTCCAGCGACTCGAAGCCGTTCTTCTGGAAGTTCCTGGCGATCTTCTCCGACTCGCCCCGCCCATGGGTGGACAGGCCCACGAAGACGTGGGCGCGGCGCGCGTCGCTGATGCGGTAGTTGAACTCGGTCACGTTGCGCGGGCCGCCGGGCAGGGCACCCACCACCTCGCAGAAGCGCCGGAACGAGCCGCGCTCCTCGGGGATGGTGACGGCGAACAGCGCCTCGCGCTCCTCGCCCACCTCGGCGCGCTCGGCCACGAAGCGCAGGCGGTCGAAGTTCATGTTGGCGCCGCAGAGGATGGCGGCGTAGGTCTCGCCCTTGGTCTTGTGTTTGGCGGCGTACTGCTTGATGGCGGCCACGGCCAGCGCGCCCGCGGGTTCGACGATGCTGCGGGTGTCCACGAAGATGTCCTTGATCGCGGCGCAGACGGCGTCGGTGTCGACGATCACGAAATCGTCCACCAGGCCGCTGGCGACGCGGAAGGTTTCCTCGCCCACCAGCTTGACGGCCGTGCCGTCGGAGAACAGGCCCACGTCGGGCAGCTGCACGCGCCCCTGCGCGCGCACCGACTGGGCCATGGCGTCGGAGTCGTTCATCTGCACGCCGATGACCTTGATCTCCGGCCGCACGGCCTTGATGTAGTTCGCCACGCCGGAAATCAGCCCGCCGCCGCCGATGGCGACGAACACCGCGTCGAGCCGGTTGCTGCCCAGCGCCTGGAGCTGGCGCAGCATCTCCATGGCGATAGTGCCCTGGCCGGCGATCACGTCCGGGTCGTCGAAGGGGTGCACGAAAGTCAGGCCCTCGTCCTGCTGCAGGCGGGCGGCGTGCTCGTAGGCGTCGGAATAGCTCTCGCCGGCCAGCACGACCTCGCCGCCGAGGGTCTTCACCGCGTCGATCTTGAGCTGCGGCGTGGTCGTGGGCATCACGATCACGGCGCGCGTGCCCAGCTTGCTGGCGCTCATCGCCACGCCCTGCGCGTGGTTGCCGGCCGAGGCGCAGATCACCCCGCGCGCGAGCTGCTCGGACGAGAGCTGCGCCATCTTGTTGTAGGCGCCGCGCAGCTTGAAGCTGAACACCGGCTGCTGGTCCTCGCGCTTGAGCAGCACCTTGTTGTGCAGGCGGCGCGAGAGCGCCTTGGCAGGCTGCAACTCGGACTCCACCGCCACGTCGTAGACGCGGGCCGTGAGGATCTTCTTCAGGTAGTCGAAGGGGGTGAGGGGCTGGGTCATGGGGCGCACATCATAGAACCGACCCACCGGGGGCTGTTCGGGCGAAAAAAAGCCCCGGGCCGGAGGCCTGGGGCTTAATCCATCCTTTTGAGGAGATGGAGGAGACAATCGGTGCGAAGCATCAAGCAACGCATGGCCGCATTGTAGCGCGTTGGTTGCTGCGTTGCAGCAAAATCGCACATTCGTTCTATTCTTTGGAGAAAAAACAACATGGAATGCACCGTCACCTGGACCGGCGCCGCCGGCACGCGCTCCGGCATGGGCTTTATCGCCGAAACCGGCAGCGGCCACGTGCTGGCCATGGATGGCGCGCCGGATGCCGTGCGCCCCGAGAACGGCGGCCAGAACCTGGCGCCGCGCCCCATGGAGACCGTGCTCGCGGGCACGGGCGGCTGCACCGCCTACGACGTGGTGCTGATCCTCAAGCGCGGCCGGCACGACGTGCGCGGCTGCAGCGTGCGGCTCACCTCCGAGCGTGCCGAGACCGATCCCAAGGTCTTCACCCAGATCCACATGCACTTCACGGTGACCGGCCGGGGCCTGCCGGCCGAGGCCGTGGAGCGCGCCATCGCCATGAGCCACGACAAATACTGCTCTGCCAGCATCATGCTGGGCAAGACGGCGCAGATCACCACGGGGTTCGAGATCGTCGAGGGCTGAGCCCCCTATATGTAGTGCGCCGTCGTCGTCATGACTTTGGCGGCAGCCCGCATCAGCCACTGCGCCGGTGCGGGCAGCGGCGCGGCCCCGGCGGCCAGCGCCTGAGTGGCGTGGCGCTCCTCGTCCTCCTGCATGCGCGCGACGATGGCGCGCGAGGGTGCATCCTCCTCGGGCAGGCGGTGCAGGTGGCTTTGCAGGTGTGCAGACACCTGCTTTTCCGTCTCCACGACGAAACCCAGGCTGGCGCGGTCGCTCACGCCGGCTGCCGCCAGGCCGATGCAGAAGGCGCCGGTGAACCAGAGCGGGTTCAGCAGGCTGGGGCGGCTGTGCAGGATGTCGAGGCGCTCGCGGGTCCAGGCGAGATGGTCCGTCTCCTCCTTGGCCGCCACCAGCAGGTCCTGGCGCAGAGCTTCATCGCGCGTCACGCAGGCCTGGGCCATGTACAGGGCCTGGGCACACACTTCGCCGACATGGTTGACGCGCATCAGCGCGCCTGACAGGCGCGCCTGCGGTGCAGCGAGCTGGACAGGGGGTAGGGCGGCGGCAGGCGACGGCTGCGAGGCCTGCGGCGTTGCGAACAGGGTTCTCAAGGCGCTGTCGGCAGCGATCAGGAAGCGGTCCATAAAAGCACAATGTTGGTCAAAACGCACAAAGTGCGGCGTACTGGCGCAAAAAAACAGCGCATCGCTGCCTGCGCGGAGCAACAATAAGCCAGTTTTGCCGCGCCTCAGGGCATGTTGCGGTACAGCAACGAAAACCCGCTTTTCGCCCGATTGTGCGGGAATTCCTTTGCGAAACCCGGCGGCGTCTGTTGCAATAGGAGTAACTTCCCCACCAGGAGGTTGGCCCGGGGAACCGGCGGGGCTGTGCGTGAGCTGCACCCCATAGTCCTCTCGATCCGGGGCCCTCTGTTTAACCTTGGAGTAACTCGCAATGAAAAAATCCCTGATTGCCCTGGCAGTGCTGGCCGCTTCTGGCGCCGCAATGGCCCAGTCCTCCGTGACCCTGTACGGCGTGGCTGACGCCGGCGTGACCTTCATCAACGGCAAGGACAACTGGTCTGGCCTGACCTCCGGCAACAACCTGACCAGCCGTATCGGTTTCCGCGGCGTGGAAGATCTGGGTGGCGGCCTGAAGGCCAACTTCCGCCTGGAAGGCGGCGTGAACCTGGACAGCGGCGACGGCGCTTCCGGCTATGCAGGTGCCAAGGCTGGCGAAGGCTTCGTGTTCAAGCGTAACGCGACCGTGGGCCTGGAAGGTGGTTTCGGTGAAGTGCGTCTGGGTCGCGAACTGACCGCAGCCTACAACGCCACCGCTCGTTACGACGTGTTCGGCAGCGTGGGTCTGGCACAGTCCCGCCTGTGGGCTGACGGTGGTGTGGTCGACGCAACGGGCAACCCCGCTGCTGTGACGACGAACCAGCGCGTGAGCAACGCCATCACCTACGTGTCCCCCAACATCGCTGGCTTCAAGGCCGCCGTGAACTACGGCTTCGGCGAAGTGGCTGGCAAGAACGGCGACAGCCGTTACCTGGGCGCTGGCCTGACCTATGACAACGGCCCCCTGAGCCTGGGTCTGGGTCTGGAGCGTCTGAGCAAGGGCGTGAACTCCTCCGTGAACGGCGACATCGACGCCTGGAGCCTGGGCGGTTCGTTCGACCTCGGCGTGGCCAAGCTGCTGGGTGGCTATCGTCAGTCCACCTCCGACAACTACGCCGCTTCCGGCAACGACAACAAGCGCAAGGGCTACATGCTGGCTGTGACCGCCCCCGTGGGCCCCGGCCTGGTGCGTGCTGCCTACGACCGTTACGAAAACAACTTCAACGGCAACAAGGCCAAGGCTGACCAGTTCGGCATCGGCTATGTGTACAGCCTGTCCAAGCGCACTTCCGTGTACGGCACCTACGCCTACCTGAAGAACAAGGACGGCGCCAACCTGTACACCCTGGGTTCCGGTGGCCTGAAGGACAACGGTTCGCAGCAAGGTCTGCAAGTCGGCATCAGCCACACGTTCTAATGCCCGGCTGGCGTATGCCAGCTTTGCATGAACGGCAAAACCGCTGCCTTCGGGCAGCGGTTTTTTTTCGTCTGTCCCATGGAACCCGCGGGCCAGCGTCACGCATGCAACAAAGAACTAGGGAAAACGCCTGTGGCTGGGAGGTGATACGGGCTTGTCCCCCAAGGGGCTATTTCTAAGAATGCAAGTTCCATCATCCTTAGAAGAGAGAGAGCACCTATGCGTCTGTTTGCAAAGAAAAATATCGTCCTGGCTGCCATGGCCGTGTGTAGCGCGGGTGCTTCCATGGCCCAGACTGCCAATACCAGCAAGGTCCAGCTGTGGGGCATCGTGGACGTCGCCGTGCGCCACACCAACAACGAAGGTGCGGCGAAGGGAAGCAAGACGCAAATGATCGGCGGCGGCATGTCGCAAAGCCGCTGGGGCATCAAGGTCGAGGAAGACCTGGGCGGAGGCAGCAAGGCGCTGGTGGAGCTGGAAAACCGCTTCGACGCCGATGCGGGCAATGCCGCAGTCAACGCGCCGTTCTTCCAGTTGGCCAACGTCGGTCTGCAGGGTGCCTATGGCCGCCTGACGGCGGGTCGCCAGTGGAACGTGCTGTTCGACGTGGTGACCAGCACCTACGCCTCGTTCCCCTATTCGCCGTACATGGAAGCCTACAAGCCCGAGCTGGGCATGGCCGTGGGCGCACGCAACAGCAATTCGCTGAAGTACATGTTCGCCACGCCGGACCGCAGCTTCGTCGGCGGGCTGCAGTATTCCTTTGACGAGAACAACGATACCAGGGCCATTGAAGCAGGCTTCCCCGGCAATGCCGCCAGCCTGCCGGCCCTCGTGGGAGCGCAGGCGCTTAGCACGATCAATGGCGGTGCATGGAAAACCCTCGGTGGCTATCTGCGCTACTCCACCGGAGGCCTCGCAGTCGGCGGTGGCTTCCTGCGCACCGAACTGCCCGGCGGCACCGACGTGGATGCCTGGACGGTGGGCGGCTCCTACCGTACCGGCCCCTGGTATTTCATGACGGGCTATGCACAGAACAAGGCCAAGTTCGCCACGCCGGGCAGCGCCCTCGATCCAGTGAATATCCGCAATGCGGTGGACAAGGCGATCCTGGGCGCGTTCTGGGCCGGCCAGACCAATGGCGGCTTCCAGCCGGGCGATGCCAACAAGCGCCAGCTGGTAAAGCTGGGCGTGGGCTACCAGCTCACCTCCCAGTTGAACCTGGGCATGCACTACTACCGCGGCAAGCAGTCCGGCTCGGCCTCGGGCCTGTCCAACGGCAATTCCGACTTCCTGGTGGCCGTGGCGGACTACGCCTTCAGCAAGCGCACCGACGCCTACTTCGGCGTGGACCACACCAAGATCAGCGGCGGCAGCGCTGTGGTGCTGGATGCGGCCAGCGGTGCACGCAAGCGCACGGGCATCACCGTCGGCCTGCGCCACCGCTTCTGACACCTTTTGCGCCGGCTTCGCAAGAACCTCCCTCGGGAGGTTTTTGTGTTTTGGGCCGGGCGCTTCCTGCTAGCATGGCCCGACTATTGCGTGGTTTATCCGAATGCTTGCCTTCATCCTGCGCCGACTCCTCCAGGCCGTGATCGTGATGGTCACCGTGGCCTTCATCGCGTTCATGCTGTTCCAGTTCGTGGGCGACCCGGTGGCCATCCTGCTGGGGCAGGATGCGACGCCCGAGCAGATCGCGGAGATGCGTGCCGCGCTGGGGCTGGACAAGCCATTCTTCGTGCAGTTCTGGCACTTCCTCGTGAATGCCGCGCAGGGCGAGTTCGGCCTCTCCCTGCGCCAGGGCGCGAAGGTGTCGCGGCTGATCGCGGAACGCTTTCCCGCCACGCTGGAGCTGGCGCTGGTGGCCGCCGTCATCGCGCTGGTCGTCGGTGTGCCCATGGGCGTGTATGCGGCTCTGCGGCGCGGCACCTTCACCAGCCAGGTGTTCATGACGCTGTCGCTGCTGGGCGTGTCGCTGCCCACGTTCCTCATCGGCATCCTGCTGATTCTGGTGTTCTCGGTCACGCTGGGCTGGTTTCCCAGCTTCGGCCGCGGCGAGGTGGTGCAACTGGGCTGGTGGAGCACGGGGCTGCTCACGGCCAAGGGCTGGCACCACATGGTGCTGCCGGCGGTGACGCTGGCGATCTTCCAGCTCACGCTCATCATGCGCCTGGTGCGCGCCGAGATGCTGGAGGTGCTGCGCACCGACTACATCAAGTTCGCCCGCGCGCGCGGCCTGACGGACCGGGCCATCCACTTCGGCCATGCGCTCAAGAACACGCTGGTGCCGGTGATGACCATCACCGGCCTGCAGCTCGGCGGCCTGATCGCCTTCGCCATCATCACGGAGACGGTGTTCCAGTGGCCCGGCATGGGCCTGCTGTTCATTCAGGCCGTCACCTTCGCCGACATTCCCGTGATGGCCGCCTACCTGTGCCTGATCGCGCTGATCTTCGTGGTCATCAACCTGGTGGTGGACCTGCTCTATTTCGCCGTCGACCCGCGCCTGCGCATCGGCGGCAAGGCCGGAGGGCATTGACCATGCAGCCCCCGCGGTTCAAGGCGGGCGGGCGAGCCTTCGCGCACATCGCCCAGTACCACCCGGAACTCACGGCGCTGCGGCGCGACCTGCACGCGCACCCCGAGCTGGGCTTCGAGGAGGTCTACACCGCCGCCCGCGTGCGCGAGGCGCTGCGCGCCTGCGGCGTGGACGAGGTGCACGAGGGCATCGGCCGTACCGGCGTCGTGGGCGTGATCCATGGGCAGGGGCGCGGCAGCGGCGCCATGGTCGGCCTGCGCGCCGATATGGACGCGCTGCCCATGGCCGAGCACAACGACTTCGCCTGGAAGTCCTGCAAGAGCGGCCTCATGCACGGCTGCGGCCACGACGGGCACACCGCCATGCTGGTGGGCGCGGCGCGCTACCTGGCGGCCACGCGCCACTTCGACGGCACGGCGGTGCTGATCTTCCAGCCGGGCGAAGAAGGCCTGGGCGGCGCGCGTGTGATGATCGAGGACGGCCTGTTCGAGCGCTTCCCGGTCCAGTCGGTCTACGCCATGCACAACTGGCCGGCCATGAAGCCGGGCACGGTGGGCATCAACGACGGCGCCATGATGGCCGCGGCCGACCGCGTGACCATCGAGATCACCGGCCGCGGCGGCCATGGCGCGCACGCCTACCAGACGGTGGACGTGGTGCTGGTGGCCGCGCACATCATCACGGCGGTGCAGGGCATCGTCTCGCGCAACGTGCGGCCGCTGGACAGCGCCGTCCTCAGCCTGTGCGCCGTGCAGGCGGGCGACCTGGGCGCGTTCAGCGTGCTGCCGGGCACGGCCACGCTGGTGGGCACGGTGCGCGCGTTCGACCCCTCCGTGCAGGACATGGTCGAGCGCCGCATCCAGGAGCTGTGCAACGCCGTCGCCCTGGGTTTCGGCGCCACGGCCAACGTGCGCTACGAGCGCATCTACCCCGCCACCATCAACACCGAGGCCGAGGCCCGCTTCGCCGGCGACGTGGCCGAGGCGCTGGTGGGCGCCGAGAACCTGGTGCGCGACCTGGAACCGAGCATGGGCGCGGAGGATTTCTCCTTCATGCTGCAGGCCAAGCCGGGCGCCTACCTGCGCCTGGGGCAGGGCATGGGTGCGGGCAACAGCACGTTGCACAACAGCCGCTACGACTTCAACGACGACATCCTGCCCCTGGGGGCGGCGCTGCATGCCGGTCTGGTCGAGCAGGCGATGCCGCTGGCGGCGGCGCAATGAGGCCGTGAAGATGCCGTCGCTGAGATTCAAGCAAAAAGTGGCTCTGGCGCTTGCCGGGCAAGCGCTGGCAGCTATTTTTACGGTAGCAAGCGCGCAGACCATCCGCGTGGCCAACCAGGGCGATGCGCCGTCGATGGACCCGCACGTGCTCAACGAATCGCTGCAGCTCAGCCTCACGGGCAACCTGTACGAGCCCCTGGTGGGCCGCAACAAGGACCTGCGCCTGGCGCCGGCGCTGGCCGTGGCCTGGCGCATGCAGGCGCCCACCGTCTGGCGCTTCGAGCTGCGCCGGGGCGTGCGCTTCCACGACGGCACGTCTTTCAGCGCCGACGACGCGGTGTTCTCCCTGCGCCGCGCGCAGGGCGAGGGCTCGGGCCTGAAGAACTACCTGAGCGACGTGCGGCAGGTGCGCAAGATCGACACGCACACCATCGAGGTGGAAACCCGCGCGCCCTCCCTGCTGCTGCCCGATGCGCTGTCGCACGTCTACATGGTGAGTCGGCGCTGGAGCGAATCCCTCGGCGCCGCCCGGCCCGACGCGGCCCTGCAGCGCGCCAACGGCACCGGCCCCTTCCGCCTGCAGGAGCGCCAGCCCAACCAGCGCACCGTGTTCGCGCGCCATGACGGCTACTGGGGGCGCATGGAAAGCAACGCGCAGCAGATCGTCTTCACGCCCCTGCCCGACGACGCCGAGCGCGTGCAGGCCCTGCTCGACGGGCGCGTGGACGTGGCCGAGCCCGTTCCCGTGCAGGAGATCGACCGCGTGAACGCCGCGGGCGGCGCGCGCGTGGTGACCGGGGCGGAGCTGCGCACGCTGTTCCTGGGCATGGACCAGCGCAGCGACGAGTTGCCGTATTCCAGCGTCCGGGGCGCCAACCCTTTCAAGGACAAGCGCGTGCGCCAGGCCTTCTATCAGGCCATCGACATCGACGCGATCCGCAAGGACGTGATGGGCGGCGCATCCACGCCCGCGGCCCTGATCGTGGGACCCGGCATCAACGGCTTCCAGCCCGACGCCAAGCGCCTGCCCTTTGATGCGGCCGCTGCGCGCGCCCTCATGGCGCAGGCGGGCTATGCCGACGGCTTCGACCTCACCCTGCACTGCCCCGCGGGCCGCTACGTGCGGGACGCTGCCGTCTGCGCCGCGGTGGCCGAGCAGCTCGCCGCCATCCAGGTGCGCGTGACGGTGCAGGCCGAGCCCAAGGAAGCCTATTTCCCGCGCATCCTGCGGCGCGACACGGCCTTCTACCTGCTCGGCTGGACGCCCTCCACCTACGATGCGCAGAGCGCCTTGCACGCGCTCGCCGCCTGCCCGGACGGGCAAGGCGCCGGCCAGTTCAACCTGGGGGGCTATTGCAACCCGGCGCTGGACGCGCTGGTGCACAAGGCCCAGATGGAAACCGACCGGACCCGCCGCAATGCGCTGATGCGCGAGGCCGTACTGCTGCTGGCCGCCGACATCGCCTACCTCCCGCTGCACCAGCAGGCGCTGGCCTGGGGCGTGTCCCGCAGGGTCCGGCTGGTGCAACTGCCCGACAACTCCATGCCCTTCAAATGGATGGGCGTGGCACCCTGACGACAAGAACCACAGCCCCATGAAACAAATGCTCTTGCGTTGGTACGACAGCGACGTGGCCCACAGCTTCCGCACCTCGCCGGTGGCCGTCATCGCGGCGGTGATCGCCGCCGTGTGCGTGTTCTGCGCGGTGTTCGCCGGCTGGGTCGCGCCGCACAACCCATTCGACCTCTCCACGCTCGAGTTGTCGGATTCGCGCCTGCCGCCCGCATGGAGCGCGGAGGGCACCTCCAAATACCTGCTGGGCACCGACGACCAGGGGCGCGACATCCTCTCCGCGCTGATCTACGGCACCCGCATCTCGCTGATCGTGGGGCTGGCCGCCGTGGCGCTGTCGCTGCTGATCGGCGTGGGGCTGGGCCTGCTGGCCGGGGCCACCGGCGGCTGGGTGGACGGCCTGCTGATGCGCGTGTGCGACGTGGTGTCGTCCTTCCCCGCCATCCTGGTGGCGCTGCTCATCGCCGGCGTGGCGCGCGCCATGTACCCGGACGCCTCCGAAGGCATGGCCTTCGGCGTGCTCATCTTGGCCATCGCCTTCGCAGGCAGCAACGGCTGGGTGCAGTACGCGCGCACCGTGCGCGCCAGCACCATGGTGGAGCGCAGCAAGGAATACGTGCAGGCTGCCCGGGTGACGGGCGTGCCGCCCGCGCGCATCATGGTCAAGCACATCCTGCCCAACGTCACCGGCCCGGTCACGGTGCTGGCCACCATCCAGGTCGCCACGGCCATCATCACCGAGGCCACGCTCTCCTTCCTCGGCGTGGGCGCGCCGCCCACCTCGCCGTCGCTGGGCACGCTGATCCGCGTGGGCAACGACTACCTGTTCTCGGGCGAATGGTGGATCACCGTCTTCCCCGGCATCATGCTGGTGCTGATCGCGCTGTCGGTGAACCTGCTGGGCGACTGGCTGCGCGATGCGCTGAACCCACGACTGCGCTGATATGTCATTACTAGAAGTCCAAAACCTCGTCGTCGAATTCCCCGGCCGCCGCGGCACGCTGCGCGCTTTGGACGACGTGTCCTTCTCCATCGCGCCGGGCGAGATACTCGGCGTGGTGGGCGAGTCGGGCGCGGGCAAGTCGCTCACGGGCGCGTCCATCATCGGCCTGCTGGAGCCGCCGGGGCGCGTGGCGTCCGGCCGCATCCTGCTGGAAGGCCAGCGCATCGACAACCTGCCGCACGAGCAGATGCGCCATATTCGGGGCCGGCGCATCGGCGCCATCTTCCAGGACCCGCTCACCTCGCTGAACCCGCTGTACACCGTGGGCCAGCAGCTAGTCGAGACCATCCGCACGCACCTGCCCGTGTCGGCTGCCGAGGCACGCCAGCGTGCTATTCAGCTTCTCAAGGACACGGGCATCCCGGCCGCCGAGCAGCGTGTGGACCACTACCCGCACCAGTTCTCCGGCGGCATGCGCCAGCGCGTGGTGATCGCCCTGGCGCTGGCGGCCGAGCCGCAGCTCATCGTGGCCGACGAGCCCACCACGGCGCTGGACGTGTCCATCCAGGCGCAGATCATTCAGCTGCTCAAGCACATCTGCAAAACGCGCGGCGCGGCCGTCATGCTCATCACGCACGACATGGGCGTGATCGCTGAGACCTGCGACCGCGTGGCCGTCATGTACGCGGGCCGCGTGGCCGAGATCGGCCCCGTGCACGAGGTCATCAACCATCCCGCGCACCCCTACACCGCCGGCCTCATGGCCTCCATCCCGGACATGGAGCACGACCGCGAGCGCCTGAACCAGATCGACGGAGCCATGCCGCGCCTGACCGCCATCCCCGAGGGCTGCGCCTTCAACCCGCGCTGCCCGCGCGCCTTCGCCCGCTGCCGCGTGGCGCGGCCCGACCTGATGCCCGCCGGCCCAACCCAGGCCGCCTGCTGGCTGCATGCGGAGGTGGCGGCATGAGCGCACCGCTGGTACAGGCGCACGACCTCGCCAAGACCTTCGACGTCTCCGCCCCCTGGCTCAACCGCGTCATCGAGCGCAAGCCGCGCGCGCTGCTGCATGCCGTGGACGGCGTGAGCTTCGAGATCGAGAAGGGCCGCACACTGGCCCTGGTGGGAGAATCGGGCTGCGGCAAGAGCACCGTGGCGCGCCTGCTCGTGGGCCTGTACGAGCCCACGCGCGGCGGCTTCGACTTCGACGGGCAGGACGCGCATGCCGCCTTCCAGGGCAAGGATGCGCGCGCCATGCGCCGCCGCATCCAGATGATCTTCCAGGACCCGTATGCCAGCCTGAACCCGCGCTGGCTGGTGGAGGACATCGTCGGCGAGCCGCTGCGCGAGCATGGCCTCATCACCGGCAAGGCCGAACTCAAGACCCGCGTGGGCGAGCTGCTGCAGTCGGTGGGCCTGTCCGCGCAGGACATGGCCAAGTACCCGCACCAGTTCTCGGGCGGGCAGCGCCAGCGCATCTCCATCGCCCGCGCGCTCGCCACCGAGCCAGAGTTCCTCGTGTGCGACGAGCCCACCAGCGCGCTCGACGTATCGGTGCAGGCCCAGGTGCTCAACATCATGAAGGACCTGCAGCGCCAGCGGCACCTGACGTACCTCTTCATCAGCCACAACCTCGCCGTGGTGCGCCACGTGAGCGACCAGGTCGGCGTGATGTACCTGGGCCGCCTGGTGGAGCTGGCCGACAAGCAGGAGCTGTTCAGCCGCCCGCGCCACCCCTACACGCGCATGCTGCTCGATGCCATCCCCAAGATGCACGACACCGGCCGCGCGCGCACGCCCGTGCAGGGCGAGGTGCCCAACCCGCTCAACCCGCCGCCCGGCTGCGCATTCAACCCGCGCTGCCCGCACGCCAACGACCGCTGCCGCACCGAGCGGCCGCAGATGCTGGAGGCGGGCGGCGCCCGCGTGGCCTGCCATGCCGTGCAGGAAGGCCGCCTGTAAACCCGAAAGGAGAACGCCATGACCTTCACCCTCACCAGCCCCGACATCGCCGACGGCAGCACCATTGCCCAGAGCTTCGAGTTCGACTCCTTCGGCTGCACCGGCGCCAACCAGTCGCCCGTGCTGCGCTGGAGCGGCGCACCCGAGGGCACCAAGAGCTTCGCCGTGAACGTCTACGACCCCGACGCGCCCACGGGCTCGGGTTTCTGGCACTGGTACGTGATCGACATTCCCGCCAGCGTGACCGAACTGGGTGGCAACGCCGGCGCCAAGGGCGGTGCTCACCTGCCCGCGGGTGCGCGCCAGATCCGCAACGACTACGGCATCTATGCCTGGGGAGGCATGTGCCCGCCGCCCGGCGACAAGCCGCACCGCTACATCTTCACGGTGCATGCGCTGTCGGTGGAGCGCATCGACGTGCCCGACGACGCGCCTGCCGCGCTCACGGGCTTCATGGTCAACGCCAACACGATCGCCAAGGCAAGCTTCACCGCTACCTACGGACGTTGAGGGTCAAATCGGGCTCCAGCGCTTATCCATCAAGCGCTGGAAGCTATCATTTTCAAGTGTAGCGCTTGGCCCGCAGGTTGTTCTTCATCTGCTGCAGCACCGGCTGCAGTGGCTCGCCGATGCGCAGCGCCACGCAGGTGGCCAGCACGTCGATGACCAGCAGGTGCAGCAGGCGCGAGACCATGGGGCTGTAGCGGTCGTAGCCCTCGGGGTGGTCGGCGGCCAGGTGGATCTGGCAGGTGTGGGCCAGGGGCGAGCCGCTGGCGGTGATCGCGATGGTCGTGGCGCCGTTCTTGCGCGCGATGTCGGCTGCGTCCATCAGGTCGCGCGTACGGCCCGAGTTGCTGATGATGACCGCGCAGTCGCCGGGCCCGAGCAGCGTGGCGCTCATCACCTGCATATGGCCGTCGCTGGTGCTGATGCTGGTGATGCCGAGGCGGAAGAACTTGTGCTGCCCGTCCTGCGCCACGATGCCGGAATTGCCAGCGCCGTAGAACTCGATGCGCCGCCCCGTCTGCCACGTGGCGGCGATGGCGCTCGCCGCCTGCTCCAGCGCGGCGGTGCTGGCGGCGTTGCGGTACTGCAGGAAGGCGGCGACGGCGTTGTCCACCACCTTCACCAGCACGTCGCCGGTCTTGTCGTCGGCGTCCACGCTGCGGTGGATGAAGGGCACGCCCTCGCTCACGCTGCCCATGAGCTTGAGCTTGAAGTCCGCCAGCCCGTCGTAGCCCATGCTGCGGCAAAAGCGCACCACGGTGGGCTTGCTCACGTGCGCGCGCGCGGCCAGTTCGCGCACGGGCAGGTGCGCGAAGGCGCGCGCGTCCTGCAGCACGAGCTGGGCGACGCGCTGCTCGGCGGGCGCGAGCGAAGGCAGCGATGCAGTGATGCGGTCTAGCATTCTTCGATCCAGGTGTTGCCGTCGCGGGCCACCAGGGTGCTGGCGGCGCTCGGCCCCCAGCTTCCGGCGGCATAGGGGCGCGGGCCTTCGCCACGCTCGTCCTGCTCGCGCCAGGTTTGCATGATGGGCTCCACCCAGCGCCAGGCGGCCTCCTGCTCGTCGGCGCGCACGAAGAGATTCAGCCGTCCGGCGATCACGTCGAGCAGCAGCCGTTCGTAGGCGCCCACGCGCTCGGCGCCGAAGCGCTGCTCGAAGTCCAGGTCGAGCTGCACCGGCGCCAGCGCCTGCACGGCCGCCGCGCCGCGCTTTTCCTGCGCGGCGAACAGGTGCAGCGCCACGCCGTCGCGCGGCTGCAGGCGGATCACCAGGCGGTTGGCTGCGCCCAGCGGCGTGCGGTAGATGGGATGTGGCGTCGGGCGGAAATTGATGGCGATGTGCGCCTCGCGCGCCGCCAGGCGCTTGCCGGTGCGGATGTAGAAGGGCACGCCGGCCCAGCGCCAGTTGGCGATCCCGGTGCGCAGGGCGACAAAGGTCTCGGTGGTGCTGCCGGGGGCGACCCCGTCCTCCTCGCCGTAGGCGCGCACCTGGCCGCCCGCGAGCTGGCCGGCCGTGTACTGGCCGCGCACCACGCCCTGGGCCAGCGTGGCGGGCGTCCAGGGCGAGAGCGAGCGCAGCACCTTGAGCTTCTCGTCTCGGATCGCGTCGGCATGGGCGTTGATGGGCGGCTCCATGGCGATCGCGCACAGCAGTTGCAGCGCGTGGTTCTGCACCATGTCGCGCAGCGCACCCGTGCCGTCGTAGAAGGCGCCGCGCTTTTCCACGCCGAGCTGCTCGGCCATGGTGATCTCGATGCTGGCGACCGTCTCGCGGCGCCACAGCGGCTCGAACAGCGCGTTGCCGAAGCGCAGCGCCAGCAGGTTCTGCACCGAGGGCTTGCCGAGGTAGTGGTCGATGCGGAACACCTGCCGCTCGTCGAACACGCCGCGCACGGCGGCGTTGATGGCGCGGTTGGATGCCAGGTCGTGCCCCAGCGGCTTTTCCAGCACCACGCGCGTGGCGGGCGTGGCCAGGCCCGCGGCGCCGATCTGCTCGCAGGCGGTGGTGAACAGGCCTGGCGCGGTGGCGAGGTACATCACCACCGTCTCGGCACCGCGCGCCTCCAGCTTGTCCTTGAGCAGCTGGTAGTCGGCGGGCGCCGAGAGATCCATGCGCTGGTATTCGAGCAGCGCGGCGAAGCGCTCGAACTCCTGCGCGCTCGGGCGTTTCTCGCCCTCCACGACGGCCAGGCGGCTGCCGATGAGCGCGCGGTAGTCGGCATCGGTCAGCGCGTCGCGCGCCACGCCGACGATGCGTCCGCCTGGCGGCAGCGAGCCGTGGCGCCAGGCCTGGAACAGGGCGGGAAGCAGCTTGCGCCAGGCCAGGTCGCCCGTGCCGCCGAAAAGTACGAGGTCGAAGCTCATGGCGAACAATGTTACCGAGTTTCATCCGCGGCCCCGGCCGACAGGGACCATGCTGCTCCCGCGCATACACTCCGGCTATTGGCCTGCATTTTGAGAGGACTTTTCCTTGAACCAACTCGACGCGCTCAAACAGTTCACCACCGTAGTGGCCGATACCGGCGACTTCAAGCAGCTGGCCCAGTTCCAGCCGCAGGACGCGACCACCAATCCGTCGCTGATTCTCAAGGCCGTGCAGAAGCCTGAATACGCGCCGCTGCTCCAGGACTGCGTGACGCGCTTCCACGGCCGCGACATCGGCGAGCTGATGGACCGGCTCATCGTGCGCTTCGGCTGCGAGATCCTCTCCATCATCCCGGGCCGCGTGTCCACCGAGGTCGACGCGCGCCTGTCGTTCGACACCGCCGCCACCGTGGCGCGCGCCGAGCGCATCGTGGAGCTGTACCAGGCCGAGGGCATCCATATCGACCGCGTGCTCATCAAGATCGCCTCCACCTGGGAGGGCATCGAGGCCGCGCGGCTGCTGGAGGCCAGGGGCATCCACACCAACCTCACGCTGCTGTTCTCGTTCGCCCAGGCCGTGGCCTGCGGGCAGGCCAAGGTGCAGCTCATCTCGCCCTTCGTCGGCCGCATCTACGACTGGTACAAGAAGCAGGCCGGCAGCAGCTGGGACGACGCCGCGATGGCCGGCGCCAACGACCCCGGCGTGCAGTCCGTGCGGGCCATCTACAACCACTACAAGCACTTCGGCATCGCCACGGAGGTGATGGGCGCGAGCTTCCGCAACACGGGCCAGATCGTGGCGCTGGCGGGCTGCGACCTGCTGACCATCGCGCCCGAGTTGCTGACCCAGCTCGCCGCCAGCGAGGCGCCCGTCGCGCGCGTGCTCGACCCCGAGGCCGCGCGCCGCGTGGCCATCGAGCCCGTGCAGTACGACGAGGCGGGCTTCCGCTACGCGCTCAACGCAGACGCCATGGCCACGGAAAAGCTCGCCGAGGGCATCCGCGCCTTCGCGGCCGACGCGGCCAAGCTCGAACAGCTGATGCAAGCCGCCGCATGAGCTACACGGACCCGCGCACGCGCTGCGACCGCACGGATGCCTGGGGCCAACTGCGCACGCACTACGAGCGCGCAGGCCGGGACTTCGACGTGCGCGACGCCTTCGCCGAAGACCCGCAGCGCGTGGAGCGCTTCAGCCAGCAGGCGCCCCACGTGTTCGCGGACCTGTCCAAGAACCGCATCGACGCGCCCACCGAGGCGCTGCTGGTGCAGCTGGCGCGCGAATGCGGCCTGCCGGCCTACCGCGACGCCATGTTCGCGGGCGCGCCCATCAACAACACCGAGCAGCGCGCGGTGATGCACTGGTTGTTGCGAAAACCGGCTCCAGCGCAGGCAGGACAAGCGCAGGCAGCTACGAATGTAGTAGCGGAGGGCCTGCGCGACGTGCACGCCACGCTGGACGCCATGCTGCGCATCGCCGAGCAGGTGCGCCAGGACGACGCCATCACCGACATCGTGAACATCGGCATCGGCGGCTCCGACCTCGGGCCCGCGATGGCGGTGAAGGCGCTCGACGACCTGCGCCCCCCGGCCAAGCGCCTGCACTTCATCTCCAACGTGGACGGCATGGAGCTGGGCAGCCTGCTGCGCACGCTGCGTCCCGAGAGCACGCTGTTCCTCATCGCCTCCAAGACCTTCACCACGCTGGAGACGATGACCAACGCGCAGGCCGCGCGCGACTGGTTCACGTCCCAGGGCGGCACCGACGTGGCGCGGCACTTCTACGCGCTCACCACCCACCTGGAGGCGGCGGCGCAGTTCGGCATCACCACCACGCTGGGTTTCTGGGACTGGGTGGGCGGGCGCTACTCGCTGTGGTCGGCCATCGGCCTGCCGATCGCCATCGCCATCGGCGCGCCGGCCTTCCGCGAGCTGCTGGCGGGCGCGCACGCGATGGACGAGCACTTCCGCACCGCGCCGCTCGAAGCCAACCTGCCCGTGCGCCTGGGCCTGCTGGACGTGTGGTACCGCAACTTCCACGGCTTCACCAGCCGCAGCGTGGCGCCCTACAGCCATGGCCTGCGCCGCCTGCCCGCGTACCTGCAGCAGCTGGAGATGGAGAGCAACGGCAAGGGCGTGGACGCGCAGGGCGCCGCGCTGCCCTATGCCACCGCGCCCGCCATCTGGGGCGAGCCGGGCACCAACGGGCAGCACGCGTTCTTCCAGATGATCCACCAGGGGCCGGACGTGATCCCCGTGGAGTTCATCGCGCTGCGCGAGCCTGGGCGCGATCTGCCCGGCCAGCACCCGCGCCTGGTGGCCAACGCGCTCGCGCAGGCGCGCGCGCTCATGGTGGGCCGCGCCGACGCGGGCGGCCACCGCGCGTTCTCCGGCAACCGGCCTAGTACCTTCCTGGTGCTGGAGCGGCTGGATCCGGCCAGCCTGGGGGCGCTGATCGCGCTGTACGAGCACCGTGTGTTCGTGGCCGGCGCCCTCTGGGGCATCAACAGCTTCGACCAGTGGGGCGTGGAACTGGGCAAGGTGGTGGCCAAGGACATCGAGCCGCGCCTGGGCCATGGCGGCGTGGAGGGGCTGGACCCGTCCACCGCCGCGCTGGTGCAGAAACTGCAAGCCAAATAGGCCTCTAGCGATTGCTGGTAAAGCGCTGGCAGCTATCGATACAGAAGCAAAAAGGCCGGTCGCAAGACCGGCCCTTTTTTTGCAGTGCCGCAGGTCAGAACGACACAGTGGCCGACAGCTTGAAGGTGCGCGGCGCGCCGGGCATCACGAAGCCGTCGCCGAAGGTGCCGATCCAGTACTTTTTGTCGGACACGTTTTCCACGCTGGCGTTGAAGCGCACGGGCGTGGCGCCGAGCTGGGTGGCGTAGCTGGCGTTCAGGTCCAGGCGGTTCCAGGACGGCATGCGCAGGCGGTTGCCCGAGTCGGACCACTGCGAGCCGGTGTGGATCACGCGGCCGCCTACCTTCAGGCCCTGCACGGGCGTCTGCCAGTCCATGCCGATGCGCACGCGCCATTCGGGTGTGCCGAAGGTGTCCTTGCCGGTGTTGCGCTGCTCGGACTTGATGTGGGTGATGCCGCCCAGCAGCGACACGGTTTGCGCCACCTGTCCGTACATGCTCCACTCCAGGCCGCGCAGGCGCTGCTCGCCGTCGTCCACCAGGGTGGGCAGGGGGGCCCCGTTGTTGCTGATGAACGAGGGCCGCTTGATCTCGAAGGCGCTGACGGTGTGCGTGAGCGCGCCGGTCTGCACCTTCACGCCCAGCTCCATCTGCTTGGTCTGCTTCGGCGGCAGGGCCTCGCCCGTGTTGGTGTAGCCCACGCCCACGATCTGGCCCGGCTCCAGCCCTTCGGTGTAGTTGCCGAACAGCGAGAGGTCGTCGCCCCAGGGGCGCACGACGGCGGCGATCATCGGCGAGAAGCGGCTTTCGCTGTAGTTCGACAGCGGCATCTTCACGGTCTGGTGGCGGCCGCCCACGGTCAGCAGCACCTTCTCGTCGGCGAAGCCCATGGTGTCGGCCACGGCCAGCGAACGGTATTCATTCTGGGTGGTGTAGTCCTTCCAGACGGGCGCGGAGGGGAAGTTGGGAACCACCGGGTCGTACATGTTGGTGGTGTAGCAGTAGTTGCAGGCCGTGTTCACGGTCCCTTCCTTGTGCTTGAGGATGTTGGCCGACACCTGCAGGCGGTGGCGGACAGCGCCCGTGTCGAACTTGCCGATCATGCCGGCCTCGGCCGTGCGGCGCTCGGACTTGGTGTGCACGTTGTAGATGGCGCCGCGCGTGGTGCCGTCCGCGCCGGTGACGAAGGCGCGGGTGCCAAACAGCAGGCCCTGGCCCTCGGCCTCGGAGCCGCCCACCGCGAAGTAGCCCTGCCAGTCCTGCGTGAAGTCGAACTCGGCGCGGGCCAGTGCGCCGCTGTTCTCGTACTCGCCGTGCGTGCCGCGGAACATGTTGGTGTCGCCCTCGGGCGGGGCCAGCAGGCGGCCCACGCCGGGGATGGCCGCGTTGCCCAGGAAGTTGAACATGCCAGGGCTGCCGTTGTCGATCTTGTTGACGCTGTTGTACAGGTCGAGCGAGAAGCGGGCGCGGTCGCCCACGTAGTCCAGCGCCAGCGCGCCGACACGGCGGGACTGCTCCTCGTCCTTGGCGCCCATGTCGCCGGAGCCGTAGACGCCGTTGAAGCGGATGCCCAGGCGCTTTTCCTCACCGAAGCGCTTGCCCACGTCGGCATGGGCCTGGAAGTAGGACTTCGACCCGTAGGTCACGGTCAGGTCGGCGATGGGCTGCGCCAGGGCGCGCTTGGTCACCATGTTGACGGTGCCCGCCACGCTGGACAGGGGCGGCATGCCCGAGAGCAGCACGTTGGGGCCGCGCAGCACCTCGATGCGCTCGAACATCTCGACCGGCACCGAGTTGGCCGGGGCGATGCCGTACAGGCCGTTGGTGGCGATGTCCATCGCCGTCATGTCCAGGCCGCGCAGGTTGAAGTTCTGCAGCAGGTGATTCTTGTTGGTGGTGAAGACGACGGCGGAGTCGTTCTCCAGCACGTCCTGCAGCGTGAGGGCCGACCAGTCCTCGGCCAGCTCGCGCGTGTAGGCGTTGACGTGCACCGGCGCTTCCATGATGGACGTGGCGCCCAGGATGCCCAGGCGCGCACCCGATGCAGCCTTGTTGCCGGGTGCGCGCACGGGCAGGTCTTCGCGCTCGTACTTGCTGCGCACGGTGACCGTGGGCAGCGTGGTCTCGCCTTGCGCGGGGGCGGTCTGGGCGGCGGCGCCGGCGCTGATGGCGATTAGCGCCAGGGCAATCGGAGTGCGCCGCAGCGTGCGGCAGGTGATGGCGGGCATGGATGCTTCCTGTTGTGAATGATGGTGTTGCAAATGAAAATAGCTCGCATTCTAATGGTGTTGCAACAGGTAACCGCTACCGTTGCCGCCAGCCCACCCATGCGAAGAACAGCGCCAGCAGCGCGCACACCGCGCCCAGCAATACGCCGTCGGGCCCGGGGCGCAGCACGGCGGCCAGCGGCACCAGCGCGTTGCACAGCGCCGTGAACCACAGCAGGCCACGCGCAGCCTGCGCAGTGCCGCGCCAGAGGGCCCAGGCGATGCAGGCGGCGAACAGACCGTAGAACGCGCCCTGGTGCAGCGTGTCCAGGTCGCTGACCACGGGCGCCAGCCAGTGCGCCAGCGCCAGCGTGGCGGGCAGGGCGGCGGCGCAACCCAAGCTCACGCCCAGCGTGAGGGCGGAGACGACGCGCACGTGGCGCGGGCGTTCCATGGCCGGCCCATCCTGCGGCTTGCGCGCGCGCTTGGTGCGCGTCTCGATCCACAGCAGGTTGCCGGTGTAGAACAGCAGCGCGCCCGACAGGCCCAGCAGCACGTAGAGGATGCGCACCGTGTCCCCGCCGTAGCTGCCGAAGTGCAGCGAGAACAGGCTGCTGAGCAGCGCGCTCGACGCGTGGCCGCTTTCGCCCGGCACGTAGGTGCGGTCGTAGATCTCGCCCGTGCGCAGGTTCACGAAGGCCAGGCCGTAGCGCGAAGCGCGCTGGAAGTTCCGCTCGTCGATACCGCCCACGGCGGCCACGGCCCCGCCGGGCTGGACCACGTAGTCCAGACCCAGGGGCTGGAAGTGCGGGGCCTGCTCCTGCACGCGGCGCTTGATCTCGCTGGGCGGCAGCCAGTCGGCGCGGGCCGCCAGCGGCCGGGGCACGCTGTCGCGCGCCACCGTGGCGCTCAGGCCGTCCCGGTAGATGAACTTGTCCTGCGCGAGGTAGACCATGTCGTGCAGGCCGAACACGGCGGCGCTGAAAGCGATGACCAGGTGGAACGGCAGGCTGGCCACGCCCAGCAGGTTGTGCACGTCCAGCCACATGCGCTTGAGGTTGGCGCCCAGGCGCAGGTAGAACAGGTCCTTCACCAGCGACGGCAGCAGCACCACGATGCCCGACACCAGCGCCAGCCCGTAGGCCAGCGAGACGAGGCCGATGACCGGCTCGGCCACCTCCAGCGGAATCGGCAGGCCGCCCTTGCGGTGCAGGTAGTCGACGAAGTTGCCGCTGGTGTCGTCCTCGCGCGGCGCATCCATGCGGCGCAGCTGGCCGTCGCTGCCCAGCTGCCACCACACCGCGTCCTGGCCGCGCTCGAGCTGCGCCAGCGCGGGCTGGGCGTTGTCGGGGCCGGGAAAGCGCAGGCGCACGCGGCCTTTCACGTCGGGGTGGGCATCGAAGAAGGTGGCGGCCAGCGCGTCGCCGTCGTTGCTCACCGCGCTGGATGCGGGCGCGGGCGGCTGCGTCCAGCGGGTGATCTCGGCCTCCAGCATGGAGAAGGCGCCCGCGTAGAAGGCGATGTACAGCACCAGCCCGCAGAGAATGCCGACCCAGGTGTGGACGGCCAGGTAGTCCTTGACGGTCTGCGCCTTCATTGCAGCACCTTCCAGGCGGCGAAGGCCGCCACGTTGGCCAGCAGGAAAGCGGCCGCGCACTGCTTGCGGCTTTGTGCCAGGAAGGCCACGCACGGCGCGGCGCACCACAGCAGCACCGCCAGCCACATGGCGATCTGGTCGCGCACCGGCAGATAGGCGGGCAGCAGGCCACCGTACATCAGCAGCCAGCTCAGCCACAGCGCCAGCGGAAAGCCGAGGAGAAAGCCCGTAAAACCCTTGAACAGCAGGTGGCGCGGCGCGGCTTTGTCGTGGGCGCCGCGGCTCATCGGGCGGCCGCCTTGGCGGTGCGGCGGCGCGCGGCCTGCCACCAGCTCAGGCAGGGCAGGACCAACATGGCCACGCCCAGCACCAGGGCAGTGGAGGTCGCCAGGCCCAGGCCGCCGGCCTGCGTCTGCCACACGGCCAACAGCAGCACCATCAGCCCCAGCACCGTGCCGCGCCAGCCCTGGAGCGGCCCCTCAACGCGGGGCGTGGCGCACAGAAACAGCCCGCCGCAGACGGCGGCCAGCAAGATACCGATCCACATGGAAGCAATCCAGAACAATAATGAGAATGGATATCAATTTTACATACAAATCATTACTGGCCGATGTGGAGGTCGTGGGCGAAAAGAGCCATCAGCGCTTGTCCATCAAGCGCTGGCAGCTATCAAAACCATAGAAAAAGCCCCGCAGGCTTGCGCACTGCGGGGCTGGTTTGCCCGGGCGAGCGGGAGGCTTACATGCCCATGCCGCCCATGCCGCCCATGTCGGGCATGCCGCCGGCAGCGGGGGCTTCGTCCTTCGGAGCCTCAGCCACCATGGCTTCGGTCGTCAGCAGCAGCGAGGCCACGGAAGCGGCGTTCTGCAGGGCCGTGCGGGTCACCTTGGTCGGGTCCAGGATACCCATTTCCAGCATGTCGCCGTAGGTGTCGTTGGCGGCGTTGAAGCCGTAGTTGCCCTTGCCGTTCAGCACGGCATTGACCACCACCGAGGGCTCGCCACCGGCGTTGGCCACGATCTCGCGCAGGGGCGCTTCGATGGCCTTGAGCACCAGCTTGATGCCGGCGTCCTGCTCGGCGTTGTCGCCCTTCAGCTCGCCGATGGCTTGCTTGGCGCGCAGGAAGGCCACGCCGCCGCCGGCCACGATGCCTTCTTCCACCGCAGCGCGGGTGGCGTGCAGGGCGTCTTCCACGCGGGCCTTCTTTTCCTTCATCTCGACTTCGGTGGCAGCGCCTACCTTGATGACGGCCACGCCGCCGGCCAGCTTGGCCACGCGCTCTTGCAGCTTCTCGCGGTCGTAGTCGCTGGTGGCTTCCTCGATCTGGATGCGGATCTGCTTGACGCGCGCCTCGATGTCAGCGGCAGCGCCGGCGCCGTCGATGATCGTGGTGTTTTCCTTGCCGATCTCGATCGTCTTCGCCTGGCCCAGGTCGGCCAGCGTCACTTTCTCCAGCGACAGGCCCACTTCCTCGGCGATCACCTTGCCGCCCGTCAGGATGGCGATGTCTTCCAGCATGGCCTTGCGGCGGTCGCCGAAGCCAGGCGCCTTCACGGCCACGACCTTCAGGATGCCGCGGATCGTGTTCACCACCAGCGTCGCCAGGGCTTCGCCTTCGACTTCTTCAGCGATGATCAGCAGCGGGCGGCCGGCCTTGGCGACTTGCTCCAGCGTGGGCAGCAGGTCGCGGATGTTGGACACCTTCTTGTCGTACAGCAGCACGAAGGGGTTGTCCAGGACGGCGGACTGCTTCTCGGGCTGGTTGATGAAGTAGGGCGAGAGGTAGCCGCGGTCGAACTGCATGCCTTCCACGACGTCCAGCTCGTTGTCCAGCGACTTGCCGTCTTCGACGGTGATCACGCCTTCCTTGCCCACCTTGTCCATCGCGTCGGCGATGATCTTGCCCACGGACTCGTCGGAGTTCGCGGAGATGGATCCGACCTGGGCGATTTCCTTGGAGGTGGTCGTGGCCTTGGAAGCCTTCTTCAGCTCTTCCACCAGGGCCACCACGGCCTTGTCGATGCCGCGCTTGAGGTCCATGGGGTTCAGGCCGGCGGCCACGTACTTGGAGCCTTCGCGCACGATGGCCTGGGCCAGCACGGTGGCGGTGGTGGTGCCGTCACCGGCGATATCATTGGTCTTGGAGGCCACTTCCTTCACGAGCTGGGCGCCCATGTTCTGCAGCTTGTCCTTCAGTTCGATTTCCTTGGCCACGGACACGCCGTCCTTGGTCACCGTGGGGGCGCCGAACGAGCGCTCCAGCACCACGTTGCGGCCCTTGGGGCCCAGGGTCACCTTGACCGCATTGGCCAGGATGTTCACGCCTTCGACCATGCGAGCGCGGGCTTCGCCGCCGAAAACTACGTCTTTTGCTGCCATTTCAATTCTCCAGATTCAGTAAACAGGGAAGGGATGAAGAAGTGCCGAAGGCTTACTTCTCGACGACCGCGAACAGGTCGTCTTCCTTCATGACCAGCAGTTCGTCACCATCGACCTTCACGGTCTGGCCGCTGTACTTGCCGAACAGCACGCGGTCGCCGACCTTCACGTTCAGGGCGATCAGGTCGCCCTTGTCGTTCTTGCGGCCGGGGCCCACGGCCAGCACTTCGCCTTGATCGGGCTTCTCGGCAGCGTTGTCGGGGATCACGATGCCCGAGGCGGTCTTGGTTTCGTTTTCCAGGCGCTTGACGATCACGCGATCGTGCAGGGGGCGAAGGTTCATTGCATCTCTCCTAGAGGACAAAAGGTTTACGACTATCGACAACGCGCCCGCGGGGGCGGGCGCTTCGGAACCCGGCAGAGAGGTGTTAGCACTCATCTGCAGCGAGTGCTAATGATACGGGCGTTCTGGGTGTTTTCAAGGCCCGGACGCCCGAAATCTGTGCGCAACGCACCGCATTTACAATCCTGGAGCCTCGGGAAACCGTGCCGAGGCACACTTGAGATCGGGGGCGCTTGGGTGGTCAGGGTTCCTTCCCGCCACTCCTCCATCCCCGCAAGGCGATCGAGGGACCAATGGCATCCATGCAACTTACGACAGCTCTTTTAGGGATCGGCCTGGCGGTACTGATTCTGTACCTCGTGCGCCGAGACCACTTGTATTTGATGCATGGCCTGTTCTGGGTCATGCTGGCAGCCGTAGCCGCAGTGCTGGGTGCCTGGCCCGGGCTCATCGACCGGCTGGCCGGGTGGACGGGCTTCAGTTATCCGCCAGCGCTGCTACTGCTGCTGGCTTCCATCGTGCTGGTGCTCAAGGCCCTGCATGCCGACATGCTCAACACCCGCATCGAGCGTGACGTGCGCCGGCTGAATCAGCGCCTGGCGATGCTGGAGGCCGACCTCGAAAACCTCCAGCAGGCATCCCACTCTTCCCCTGATTCTTCATCAACATGACTTCTCCCCTGCTTCCCGTCATCTTGTGCGGGGGCTCAGGCACCCGCCTGTGGCCGCTGTCGCGCGAAACCTACCCCAAGCAGTTCCTGGCACTGGGTGGCGACGGCGTCTCCATGCTGCAAGACACCGCCAAGCGGCTGGACGGCGTGGCGCCGCACATACCCCAGGCCGCACCCATCGTGGTGTGCAACAGCGAGCATCGCTTTCTGGCCGCCCAGCAACTGCAGGAGGCCGGTATCTCCGGCGCCAGGCTGGTGCTGGAGCCTGTCGGGCGCAACACTGCACCCGCCTTGACCCTGGCCGCCCTGGTCGCGGATCCGCATGCCGTACTGCTGGCCATGCCCGCCGACCACGTCATGACCGACGTGGCCCAACTGCACGGCGCCGTGCAGACCGCGTGGGAGTTGGCGAAAGGCGGAGCCATGGTCACTTTCGGTATCGTGGCCAATCGTCCCGAAACGGGGTATGGCTACATCCAGAAGGCGCAAGCCATCGACGGCTGCAACGCCTTCGCCATCCAGAGCTTTGCCGAAAAGCCCAGTCTGGAACTGGCCCAGGCCTACGTGGAAAGCGGCAACTATTTCTGGAACAGCGGCCTGTTCATGGTGCGCGCGGACCAGTGGCTCAAGGCCATGGCCGCACTGCAGCCGCAGATGCTGCAAGCCTGTCGGGCCGCCATCGAGCAAAGCAGCCGTGACCTGGACTTCATCCGGCCCCACGGCGACACCTTCGCTGCTTGCCCTTCCGACTCCATCGACTACGCCGTCATGGAACACCTACCCGGCAACAAGGCTCTGGGCATCCCCGCCCGCGTCGTGCCGCTGGACGCCGGCTGGTCCGACCTGGGCGCCTGGGACGCCCTGTGGGACGTGCTGCCCCACGATGCGCAGGGTAACGCCCACACCGGCCAGACCCTCGCTATCGACACCCGCGACAGCCTGCTGTTCTCCGAAACCTGCCTCGTCGCCGCCGTGGGTGTGGACAACCTCGTTATTGTCGAAACGCCCGACGCCATCCTGGTTGCCGACAAGCGCAAGACCCAGGACGTCAAGAAGATCGTGGCGGAACTGAAGGTGCAGAAGCGCAGCCTGGCCTCCACCCACCGCAAGGTGCACCGGCCCTGGGGCTGGTACGACAGCATCGACAGCGGCGAGCGCTTCCAGGTCAAGCGCATCGTGGTCAATCCCGGCGCGCAGTTGAGCCTGCAAATGCATCACCACCGGGCCGAGCACTGGATCGTCGTCAAGGGCACGGCCCAAGTCACCAATGGCGACAAGACATTTTTGCTGGCCGAGAACGAGTCGACCTTCATTTCGCTTGGGTACACGCACCGGTTGGCCAATCCGGGCAAGGTGCCGCTGGAGATCATCGAGGTGCAGTCCGGCAGCTATCTGGGAGAAGACGACATCGTCCGTTTCGAGGACACCTACGGCCGCGCCCCCCAACCGGTGGCCAGCCCATGATCGCCATGCCTGGCATGCCCATGCTGCGGGCGTTGTGGTCGTACCGTGGGTTCGTCTGGAGCAGCGTCCTGCGCGAATTCCAGGGCAAATACCGCGAATCCCTGCTGGGCGCCTTCTGGTCCGTGGCCAACCCGCTGACCATGATCGTCATCTACACCGTGGTGTTCGGGCGCCTCATGGGCAACACGCTGCAAGGGCACGAGCAGACCCCGTTCGCCTTCAGCATCTATCTGTGCGCGGGCGTCATCCACTGGAGCCTGTTCGCCGAAATGCTCGGGCGGCTGAACAACGTGTTCCTGGAGCATGGCAACCTCATCAAGAAATCGAACTTCCCGCGCATCTGTCTGCCCGCCATCGTCACGCTGTCGGCGCTCATCAACTTCGGCATCGTCTTCACGCTGTACCTGGTGTTCCTCGCGCTCATCGGCCACTGGCCGGGGCAGGCGCTGCTGGCAGCCGTGCCGCTGCTGGCGCTGCAAATCCTGTTCACACTGGGCTTGGGCATCTTCCTGGGCACGCTCAACGTGTTCTTTCGCGACGTGGGGCAACTGACCGGCGTGGTCTTGCAGTTTTGGTTCTGGCTCACGCCCATCGTCTACACCCTGCCCGCGCTGCCTGAAAAAGTGCGCAGCCTGATGGCGCTGAACCCGATGGCCCCGCTGATGGCCGGCTACCAGCAGATCTATCTGGACAAAGCCGTACCCTCCGCTGGGCCGCTGTTGCCGCTGGCAGGGCTAGCCGTGGTCTTTCTGCTGCTGGGTGCGGGCTTCTTCCTAGCCCGCGTGGGTGAAATGGTGGACGAGCTGTGATGCCCGGCACCCCCTCGCCCCCGCAGGCGGCCGATTATCCCCAATGGCTGGCACAACTCAAGACAAGCTTTTGGCAAGTGCAGCTCAAGGCAGCCGTGGCCGTGAATGTCGAACTGCTGCAGTTCTACTGGCAGCTGGGCGCCGACATTGCCGCGCAGCAGGCCGAGCAGCGCTGGGGCACCGGCTTCTTGCAGCGCCTGAGCCAGGACTTGATGCAGGAGTTTCCGCAGGTCAAGGGGTTCTCCAAGCGCAATCTGGAGCAAATCCGCCGCTGGCACCGCTTTTGGAGCAGCGATTCGGCAATTGCGAAGCAGGCTGCTACGCAATTGTTCAGCACCCCCTGGTGGCACAACGTGCTGATTGCCAGCAAGTGCGCCAGCCACGCCGAAGCCCTGTACTACCTGCGCCAAACCCAGGCCCACGGCTGGAGCCGCGCCGTACTCACGCACCACATCGAAAGCGGCCTGTGGCAGCGCGAAGGCAAGGCCATCAGCAACTTTGCCAACACCCGGTCCGCGCCCCAATCAGACTTGGCGGCCCAGGTACTCAAAGACCCGTATGTGTTCGACTTTCTCTCGCTGACACCCGAACACCACGAGCGCGAGCTGGAAAAAGCGCTCATCGACCACATCACCCAGTTCTTGCTGGAACTGGGCGCAGGCTTTGCCTACATGGGGCGACAAGTGCCCCTGCAAGTGGGCGAGCGCGAATTCTTTCTCGACCTGCTCTTCTACCATGCCCGCCTGCACTGCTATGTGGTGGTGGAACTGAAGACGGGCGACTTCGAACCCGAATTCGCAGGCAAGCTCAACTTCTACCTCAAGGTTGTGGACGAGCGGCTTCGCTGCGAAAGCGACGCCCCCAGCATCGGCCTGCTGCTGTGCAAAAGCAAAGACCGCCTGGTGGCCGAATATGCGCTGTCAGACATCCACAAGCCGCTGGGCCTGGCCAGCTACACCCTGTCGCACACCTTGCCCCCGGACTTGCTGAACCAATTGCCCAGCATCGAGGCGCTGGAAGAAGCTCTGCACAACGATAAAAAAAGCACCCGCCAGCCATGAGTGCAGCCCTCACCGTCACCAACATCGGCAAAGCCTACAAGCGCTACCCCAGCAAGTGGGCGCGCGCGTGGGAATGGATCAGCCGCCGCACCATGCATGAGAAAACCTGGGTGCTGCGCGATATCGCCTTTACGGTAAAGCCCGGCGAGGCCGTGGGCATCATTGGTGTGAATGGCGCTGGCAAAAGCACACTGCTCAAGATCATCACCGGCACCACCCAGCCCACGCAGGGCAGCGTCACCCGGCATGGCCGCGTCGCCGCATTGCTGGAACTAGGCATGGGCTTTCATCCCGACTTCACGGGCCGACAAAACGTCTTCATGGCCGGGCAACTGCTGGGCCTGACGCAAGGCGAAATCACCGCCTGCATGCCCGCCATCGAAGCCTTTGCAGAAATAGGCGACTACATCGACCGCCCCGTGCGCCTGTATTCCAGTGGCATGCAGATGCGCCTGGCCTTCAGCGTGGCCACGGCGGTGCGGCCAGATTTGTTGATCGTCGATGAGGCGCTGTCGGTGGGGGATGCCTATTTTCAGCACAAGAGCTTCGACAAAATCCGCGAATTCCGCGAAAAAGGCACGTCGCTGCTTATCGTGTCGCATGACCGCAGCGCCATCCAAAGCCTGTGCGACCGCGCCATCCTGCTTGAACACGGCTTTGTTATCAGAGACGGGTCACCTGCGGAGGTCATGGACTTCTACAACGCGCTTATTGCCGAGCGTGAAAATGCCACCATAGAGGTTAAGCGCCTAGAGGGTGGTCGTATGCAAACGACCTCGGGCACTGGCGAGGCACGGGTCGAATCCATTGAACTGCGCAACTCAGAAGACGAGGTTGTCGAATACGTCAATGTGGGCGAGCCGGTGTGTCTGCAGGTACGGATTCGTCTGCATGCCGACTTGCCCGATCTGGTATTTGGCTACGTAATCAAGGACCGGTTGGGGCAGCCGATATTTGGCACTAATACATATCATCTCAAGGTGGCTATGGTGCAATTGAAGCGAGGTGAGGTGGTCAGTCTGGGGTTTTCTTTCCCGGCCAACATCGGCGTGGGCTCGTATTCCTTGTCCACAGCGCTACATGTGGTGGACACCCACCTGGCTACCAATTACGAGTGGCGCGATAGGGCGCTGATGTTCAATGTGGTCAATGTCAACCGAAACCCGTTTGTGGGGGTAAGTTGGCTTGTACCTCAAGTCGAATACAAAAAGTGAAATCTACCGGCTTTTACCGTGCCTTTGAAGAACGTTATCGAGGTTCGCGCGAGTTGATCTCTCAGCGTCTCGAAACTTATCTTCCTTTCATCCAGCCGCTACTGAGTATTTATCAGCCAGCCAATGCTATCGATCTAGGTTGTGGCCGAGGCGAGTGGATAGAACTGGTGCAGGACGCGGGCTTCTTGCCTCAGGGTGTTGATTTTGACGTCGATATGCTTGCAGCCTGCACAGAGCGCGGGCTGCCAGCGGTTGAAGGAGACGCAATTGCCTACCTGAAATCATTGGGAGATAGGACACAATGCATTGTGTCGGGATTCCACGTCGCAGAGCACATTTCGTTCAGTGACCTTGAAACTCTGGTGGCTCATGCACTAAGGGTGTTGAAACCGGGCGGTTTGCTCATTCTTGAAACACCTAACCCAGAAAACCTGGTAGTGGGGACTAGTAGCTTCTTTCTCGACCCCACCCATCTGCGGCCTCTCCCTCCCCCACTGCTTTCGTTTTTACCTGAGCATTACGGTTTTGCTCGAGTACGCACCTTGAGGTTGCAGGAGTCGGCTGAACTGCGCTCACGCACCGACATCCGTATGATGGATGTATTAGGTGGTGTCAGTCCCGACTATGCCGTGGTGGCGCAGAAAGCGGCTTCCCCTGACGTAATGGCATCCTTCGATGCTGCTTTTGCGGCCCCTTTCGGAATAGAGCTACGAGAAATTGCTGATCGGTATGACAGTACGCTGGCGCGACGCATGGCCGAGATGCACCAGCGCATTGCCAACGTTGAAGATGGCGTGGTGGCCGCCATAGGCCATCTTGATGAATGGCAGAGCCGACGGGACATAGGAACTCAGGTTGTACGCGCGCAAGCCGATGGTGTGCAGCGCGAGACAGAAACTGCATTCACCTGGCAGCGTGCTACCGAAGTAGACGTACTCGCACGGTTGCATGAGGGGCGTGTCGCCGAAGCTGAGGGTGTCCTTCAGGTGATCCAGTCCAGATTGACGCAGATGGAGCGGGAGATGGCGACGGCCCAGATGCAGTTGAATGCACTGAATCAATCGAATCGCCATTATTGGCACCTGGCGGACGACCGCCATCAAAAGCTCTTGTCCGTATACCGAAGCCTATCGTGGCGTCTGACTTCTCCTTTGCGCTTTGTCGGTGGGTGGATTCTGCAAAAAAAAACATTTTCACAAGATGCCGTGAGCGAAGTTCAGGCTCAATCGGAATTCAGCCCTTCCGAGACAAAGCAGCCGCCACCAGTTCCGCAGAGAGTGTCGATTGTCAAGTGGGGGATTGCCCGGCTTCTCAAGAATGCAACTTTAGTTGCACTGGTTCATGCAATATTGAAGCCGTTCCCTAAGCTCCATGGATACGCTATTCGTCAAGTCAATCAGGCTGTCAATATTCCGGTGCACCCCGCCAGGTTTGTTAGGGGGGCAAATGGGTCTGGGCCAAGGGCGGTGCTCCAGATTTTCCTGGATGTAACATGTCTGATCAATGAAGATAAGTTGGGTGATGCACAAGGGGTGGTCAAAAATCTGTTGATTGAACTGATCTCCAGTCCTCCTGCAGGGTTCTTTATCCGGCCAGTCTTTGCAAATCCTGGAGAGCAGGGGTATCGCCATGCGGGTGAACGAATTGCACAGCTCTACGGCATCGGTGAAGCTGCGGTGGGCATTATTGCCCCCCAGCGTGGCGATATTTTTCTTGGGCTTGATCTCCAGCCTACCTTGGTCACACAAAACGCCCAGTATCTCGATGCGATTCGTCTGGCGGGTGTTCGGGTCTATTTCGTTATTTACAATCTTTTGAATGCCGGGCATTCACGGTATTTTCCGCCTGAGATATTTTCTTTGCGCGAAAAGTGGCTGCAAGTAATATCAAAAGCCGATGGTGTGCTTTGTATTTCACAAGCAGTGGCCGATGATTACAGCGCATGGGTTCGAGAGAATCTTCCCGAGCGTTTGCAGTCGATCGAGGTGCATAATTTTTCGTTGGGGGATGATCTCTTGTCTGTCCCGGCAGATATGTTCCGTTCGGACGGTGACCCAGTCTCGCATGGTATCGCGAGAATCTCTTGGGCCCAAAGTGCCCGCCAATTGGTCGAATGCGTCCTGCCAGTCGCAGGTCAATACCTGTCTTGGAGCATTGATGGCAAGGATGGCCCGGTGACGGTAGCCGACGTGTTGCTTGGGATCCGGCGTGAACTGGTTGCCTATCAAGGGGGACCTCAATGAGGGGAAGTGGAGAGGCTGTGCCGAAGATCAACCACCAAGGACTGCGGGTCGCAGTGCTGGCAGCGGGGCCGACGACTGGCGTGGTGGGTGGCGCCGAGAGGTTGTATGAAGGATTGCTCGGTGGTTTGAGGCAACTCGAATGCGAGGCTGAACTGATTTCCATCCCTGCAGATGAGCCCAATTTCAATGCCATTATGGGCAACTACGATCGCTGTGAAGCGCTGAACGTCTCTAACTTCGACGTTGTCATCTCGACGAAGGCGCCGACCTATGCAGCGTGCCATCCGTGCCACGTTTTGTATCTAGTCCATACGGTTCGCGTGTTCGATGACATGTTCGAACGTGTCTTTCCCAATGCCGGGCAGCAAGACTATTGGCAACGCGCACGCATTCATGCACGAGACCTCAAGGCGATGACACAGGTCAAAGCCCGATTCGCGATTGGGCATGAAGTGGCCGACCGGCTTTATCGTTGGCGTGGGTTGGATGCTGAGGTGCTGCATCCTCCACTGGGCGTCACTGGCTTTCAATGCGCGACTGCTGCGGACTATTTTTTCTTGCCGGGCCGCCTGCACGACTGGAAACGTGTCCATTTGGTGATCGAAGCGGTACGTTGCTCGTCCCGCCCAATGAGACTGCTGATCGCGGGAACTGGTGAAGCAAAGACGAAACTGGAAGCATTGGCAGCAGGCGACCCGCGAATCGAATTTCTAGGCAGGGTGAGCGATGCTTCCCTGATCGAACTATATTCTCGGGCGCTTGCCGTCCCATTTGTGCCTGAGCGGGAAGACTATGGCTACATCACGCTCGAGGCCTTTGCCAGTGGAAAGCCAGTTGTAACCTGTGTGGATTCAGGAGAGCCGGCGCGCATCGTCATTGACGGGATTTCTGGCCGCATCTGTGCACCGGACCCTAAGGAAATTTGCAAAGCGCTCGAATCGCTATTTGATAATCCGCGCCAGGCTGAAGAAATGGGCCAGAACGGGCGGGCCTGGGTCGCCCAAATGCATTGGAGCGATGTAGCACAGAAACTGTTGAATGCCGCGTTGGCTCCCCAGAGAGAGACGATACCGGACAAGCTCAAGGTCGCAGTTTTGGACATGCAGCCCATCGACCCGCCAGTGGGCGGCGGAAGACTGAGGCTCCTAGGGCTTTACCACAACCTGGGTAGTGAAATCGACTGTACCTACATCGGAAGCTACGACTGGCCCGGTGAGTGCTATCGGCGACACAGGCTCAGCCCAGGCTTAGAAGAAATCGATGTGCCATTGAGCCGCGAGCACCATGCAGAAGCGGGGCGATTATCGGCTAAAGCAGGTGGCAAAACGACCATTGATATTACTTTTGGACGGTTGGGGCGCTTATCGGTCGAATACGTTCGGACGGCCCGCGAAGCGGTACGTGAGGCAGACGTGGTGGTGTTTTCGCATCCTTGGGTGTATCCCTTGCTTGCAGCAGAACTCCGCCCCAATCAAACCATTGTGTACGATTCGCAGAATGTCGAAGGTTTTTTGCGCGCCCAGTTGCTGGACGAAAATAGTTCCGTGGAGGCAGAACTGCTGCGATGCGTGGTCGACGACGAACTGCGTCTGTGCCAGCGGGCTGACCTTGTCCTGACGTGCTCCCAGGAAGACGCATCACGCTTCAATCGCTTGTACAGAATTCACGCCAACAAATTGCGCGTAGTGCCTAACGGTGTCATGGCATTTGCACATCCAAGGCCTATGCCCGCAGACCGAATGAATGCAAAAAGGCGGCTGGACATTGCGCAATGGTCACTGGTTGCGATTTTCATCGGTAGCGCTTATGAGCCCAATGTGGAGGCTGCCCAATTCATTGTAGATCAGCTGGCGCCGGAAAGCACCGATACATTATTTGTGATCGCAGGTGGTGTGGGCAAAAGAGTCGCGTCGGTACATAAAAATGTACATATTACGGGGCCAATCGAAGAGGCAGAAAAGGTGCAGTGGCTGACTGCGGCAGACGTAGCAGTCAATCCGATGTTCTCGGGCTCGGGAACAAATATTAAAATGTTTGACTTCATGGCATTTGGATTGCCAATCATTGCCACCGAGATTGGCGCGAGGGGTATTACAAAGAACTCCGGTGATGCCGTCGAGATCACTGCTCCGCAAGCGGCTCCATTTATAAAAAATATCAATCAACTTAAGGATCCAAGGAAGAGGGAGAGCCGAGGAGAAAAGGCCCGTATCTGCGTTGAGCAATACTATTCATGGGAGCGCATCAGCAAGTTCACAGGCCAATTGCTGGCCGCCCGTAGTCGTTATGCATTGCAATCCGTACCTCGTTTCTCGGTGCTTATTGTAGCGTCGGGGGGCTTCGATGATCTCAGTGCTTTTTGCTTGGCGCTTGGCTGCCAGATAGAGCGCGATTTTGAGTTGATTGTGATAGACCGTGCATCAGGTTCGAGAAAGAATCAACTGCAGGAGTATGGGTTTCCATTGGTATATATGCATGCTCCTCATTTGGGGCTTGGTGCCGCAAAGAATGTGGGCGTTTCGCTAGCGAATGGAGTAATTTTGGTGCTAGCACAAGAATATGATTTACCTGACGAGGCATGGCTTTTTCAGCTACGTGAAAGTGTGTCAATGGCAGCAGGTGGTGCGCAGTCCATAGCTTGGGTGCCTCTATCACATGCGGGGGCGGGTGCTGCCTTACCGCGAATAGCTGTGCGTACGGAAGCCCTGCGGGTAGTGGGAGGGTTTGAGGACGATGCCGTAACCAATGACTTGGCTGATCCGGAAACGCTGATTGCTCGATTAAGGCGAATCGGGAGGATAGAGGACGCACCGAGCATGGAAAATCCGACCTTAATCAAGGGAGGAAAGTGCGCGGTGGTGATGTTTTCAACCCAAGGGCATAAATGCGGTGTTGGGGAGTATGCGGCAAGCCTCGGGACTGCCCTGAAAAAAAGGGGATGGCTGTTCATGTCATCAGCTGCCGCAGCGAAACTTCCGGCGTGACGCTAAATGATGCAGGGCAGGGTGCGCATATTGGCTGGTATTATGATGATAAATCATTTGCCCATAGCTTTATATATACAGAAACGGTGGATTTAATTCGATCAACGGGCTCGAATAGGGTGATTGTTCAATACCATCCTGGATTTTTTCCGGCTGAGGAGTTGAGACGTTTTGTGAAAGAATGCATTGAGAACCGATGGCAGGTGATCATTGATAACCATCGTTTCAGAGTCGAGGATGGGCAGGCATTGATTGAAATGGCGGCAATGGGTGCTTGGGTATTCTTCCATAGATTGGCGGAGTGCAATGCTGCGAAAGAGCTTGGTTTGAAAGCGATTTACTCCCCTATCGGATTGAAAAGTAATATTCCCGATGTGCCAGAGTCAATAGGTGGCAGGGACTGGAAAAAAAGCCGCCAACGCTTGTCACGACTGGTTTTCTCCGTCCTCACAAGAACATTCAAACGCTGATTGGTGCAATGCCAGCGGTTCAAATTGAATTTCCGGGTGCGGTGCTCCGTGTTCACTGTGCAGAATATCCAAGTGACGACTCTAGGGAAGAACTGAGACGTTGCCGAGAAATGGTGGATGCACTAGGTCTGGAAGCCCATGTTGTTTTTGATACCACATTCCATGAGAAAAAGGAACAACTTACATTGCTTTGCGACGCAGACCTTGCACTCTTGGCCTATGAACAAAGTGAGGAAGGCGGGAGTGCCGCCGCTGCTGATTGCTTGTCCGTGGGGCTCCCTCTTCTGATCTCGGGTGCCCGAATTTTCGACGATGTACGTGAATATGCCTGTACCGTGGAGGGAGATGCTGCCGTGTGGGCGCAAGAGATAAAAGAAGTGCTTCGGTCGGTAGAGAAATACGATGCTCTGCGTACAAGATCAATTGATTATGCAGAAAAGCACGACTGGGATAGTTTGGTAGATCGCTTCATTTCTTTGGAAAAAGCTCTCTAAAGGAGATTTGAATGGACCAGAATTCCAGCTATGACAATCAGGCTGTCGAGGTAATGAAACGGTTGCTCCGGAGGAATTCCATCTGTGTTGACGTGGGCTGCCATGTCGGGACATTCATGGATGATTTCCTCAGACTCGCTCCCGAAGGAAAGCATTTTGCATTTGAACCTCTGCCAGATCTTTGCGAGGGGCTTAGGCGTAAGTATGAGGGTGTGTCTAATGTGACCGTCATAGAGGCAGCGTTGAGCGACCATGACGGTAAATCACGATTTACGCATGTGGTAAGTAATCCTGGGTACAGTGGTTTACGTGAACGTCGATATGAAAGGCCGGATGAGAGTTTGCAAGAGATCGATGTGTCACTTTTACGGCTGGACCAAGTCATACCGGTCGATTTATGTGTGGATATGATAAAAATAGACGTGGAAGGTGCGGAACTGGAGGTGATGAGGGGGGGCGTACAAACGTTACGCCGCAGTCAACCTTGCATCATATTTGAGCATGGGCTTGGAGCGGCGGATTGCTATGGAACTACGCCGGGCGATATATACGAGTTGCTATGTGGGACATTGGGTTATCGAATCCATTTGATGGCAAGATGGTTGCGCAATGGCGAAGATTCGGGTCTGGGAAGGGGAGAATTTGAAGACGAGTTTTATAGCGGCCGTGAATACTATTTCATGGCGGTTCGTTAAGTGATGCAATCGAACGTCATTGGTGCTGTCCTGAAGTCGAAATTCGATCTATCGAATCGAACTACAATTATTTTGGGTTGGGCAATTATCGGATTGATGGTGATGGCTTGGGCGCTTGCGCATGCCACGCCAGCAGCCAAGCGTGTGCTTTACAGCGACCAAGCCACGCATGTGATGATTGCCGACAGCCTCTGGAATGACGGTGACTTGAAGTATTCCTTGGATGACTTACGTCGGTTTTCATTGGACTATCCGCAAGAGTCTGGCCCAAGAGGTCTTTTTCTGAAGCAGGGAACTGCAGGTGAGTTGTTCTATGCAAAACCGTACATATATGGGATGGTTGCTGCACCGTTTCATGCCGCGCTCGGTATGGATGGATTTATTGTATTGAACGTACTCTGCCTGCTGGTTATCGGTTCGATAACTGCATTTGCGTTAAAAAGTGCGCTTGCGCATGGGTGGAGTTTCATCGCTTCCTTGGCGTTTGTTGTGCCTTCGGCATTTTTTCCGTGGGTATTCGTAGCTCATCCTGATATTTTCATTGCAGCGCTGCTCGCGGCAGGCACATACCTTTTATTGTCCGTAGGGATGAGTGGTCATTCGAGAGTATTTGGGGCCCTCATACTCGGTGCCGCACTGCATGAAAAAATTCCTTTCTTGGTGGTAATTCCTTTTATTATTCTGGCGATCCCAGACGTCGGATGGAGGCGTCGCAGCCTGATCGGTTCGCTCGTCGTAGTATCGTGGTTTGTATTCTCCGGCGTGAATTTAGCCATCGACGGTTCTTTGTTGTCATACCAGGGGTTGAGATTGTATGTTCGGGGTGCACCTTTTCCATTGGAGGACGGCTGGATTCCACCTACAAAAGGCATCACCGGTCACGTCTTCGACCCTCTGGGCGTCGCGGCTGCGATTGTCGGAAACCTGAGTCTATTGCCTACAAAAATCGCTGATTTTCTGGTGGGGCGGCAGACTGGAATAATTCCATACTTTACTGTTGCCGCAAGTCTTTTGATTATGCGGCCAGCTTTTACCTGGCAACGCTCGGCACTTGTACTGGTCGGTTTTTTTGCCTACATGGTGCTGCAGTGGCTCGTCTTTCCAACGAACGGCTATGGGGGGGCTGGCTCATATGGTTCGCGCTACATGATGCAGGCTTTACCTTTGATTCCATTGGCTTTCATCGGGGCTAAATATGAGCCATTCTCTCCCAAGCCGCTCGCTGTCCGCCGTTGGACGGGTGTATTTTTACTCGGAACGGCAATTCTTGGAATGTCAATTCAGTATCGGCTAATTCTCCCCGGCAATGAAGCCGTGATGCGATACTGGAGGGTTAATTTTGTTTCTCCGTTGAATTTCTTCCGTTTAGAAGAATGGCTCTTGCCAACGGTATTTTCTGGATTTTCTGATAAATATGTGGAGGAGGTGAGTGATGGGTATTTTAAGATATTTAAAACTGACAAAATCAATGAATCTTCATGGCCTCATGCTAACCGCGATGATCGAAGGTCGAATTTTTTGATATATAAAATGGATAAGGAAAGAAAATTTCCACCTGTCACTGTGGCAACGTCGGTAGACGCTTCGGTACGCATTCTCAGTGGGGGGCGCGTCGTGTGGAGCGGGGCGGTGCTTGCTGGACAAAATCAGGCTATCGAAATTGATAGCGCCGTTCCGTTTCGGCACGCATTCGATATGCTGTTCAAGAAGCATATTGCGTTGGCTGCGCTGGTGGTGGAGGCGGACGATTCCGGGGAAAAGGAGCCTGTGAATCCTACGCTGCATTTCCATGAAGATACACGTCCATTCTTTGAGGGTACTGGCAAGCGTTTGACAGTGGGGGAACTGGTTGCGCAAGGGGCTGAGCTTCGGAAAGGATGGAGTCATATCGAGCCCTGGGGCGTTTGGTCTGACGGTGACATGGCGGAAATCTCTTTTCGGGTAGGGAAAGGCGGGGCGAAATACGAGGCGGAACTGGACCTGCGTGCTTACGTTCCTGGGCAGCGGGAAGCGCTTGATGTCGAGCTTCGCTGTTCCGGCGGTGGTTCTCGCCATGTACGTTTCGAGAACGATGCTTTTAAGTTGGTCAACCTACCCTGTGAGAAATCACGCGACCATGAATACGTGCTGGTGAATGCAAAAATTCGTAATCCGACTTCTCCTCTGGCGGAAGGCCGGGGCGTGGATCCGCGAAGGCTGGGAATTGGTTTGAATGCGGTCAGAATTGAGCGAATTGATTAGAGGAAAGAAAAATGCAGAGAGTGGTCAGCTTCGTGATACCTGTTAAAGATGAGGCGGCTAGTCTCGATGAGCTTGCAGACCGAATTGTTGATTCGATGAGTCGTGAGCACCCTGCGGATGGTATTGAAATATTGTTTATTGACGATGGCAGTACGGACGGGAGCTGGGCCGTAATGCAATCAATCGCCGAGAGATTGCCAGGGATTGCAGGTGCAATACGTTTCCGCCGAAATATGGGCAAGGCGCTTGCATTGGAGGCAGGGTTCCGTGCGTCTCGTGGTGACATTGTTTTCACGATGGATGCCGACCTGCAAGATGACCCCAAGGAGATTTCGAGGTTTCTTGAAAAGCTGGAGCAAGGTTTTGATCTCGTGTCTGGCTGGAAGCGTACGCGTCACGACCCGTTGTCGAAGACCCTGCCTTCAAAAATTTTCAATGGAGTAACCTCGAAATTAACCGGAGTCAAACTGAATGACTTCAATTGTGGTTTTAAATGTTATCGCAGGGAAGTAATCGAAAACATCCGTCTTTACGGAGAAATGCACCGTTATATTCCTGTCCTGGCTTCAGATCTTGGATATCGCGTGGGCGAAATTGAAGTGGAGCATCATCCGCGTGTTCATGGAAAATCAAAATACGGCTGGGAGCGCTATGTCCGAGGATTCATTGATTTAGTTACGGTATTGGCAACTACGCGCTGGTTGGCCAAGCCTGGTCATTTGTTCGGGGGGGTCGGTGTAATTTTGGGATTGGCTGGCAGCGCGTCCTTGGTATATTTATTCATTGTTTGGCTGGGTGGCGGACCCCCCATTGGTGGGCGCCCCTTGTTGACCTTCGGTGTTTTAACCATGGTCGCTTCTTTGCAGATGCTTTCGCTCGGTATCATCGCGGAATTTTTTGTGCGAAGTTCTCCAATAGATATTGGCAAATATATTTCATCGCATTCGGGTGTGAGTCAGGATGCTGCCCAATTGATGCAAAAGAAAGATGTTCAATGAATCCTCAAGCCTATTTGAGCTATTCTCATGAGGTTTCGTCATGGCTCCATGCTGGTCGCTCCCAGCTTGTACAAAAGGTGCTTTCATGGTCTTTGACGGAATCGGTTGGCAACAGGGAGATGTTAGAGGTTGGGGCAGGAGTAGGGCAGAATATTCCGATGTTGAGCCAGTTTGGCCAAGTTGACGCGCTGGAATTGGATCCATTAGGTCTGGCCAAGCTTCGGGATTTGCAGCAGGTACGGCATGTGTTTGAGTCTGCCATCCCTTCTGATCTTCAAGGGATGTGGGATGTCATTTGTGCGTGTGACGTTATTGAACACATAGAGGATGATCGCTCGGCGATTCAGTGGATCTTCGATCACCTGAAACCGGGAGGGATTTTTCTTGCAACCGTCCCAGCTTTCCAATGGCTCTATAGTGACCATGACAGAGCGCTTGGTCATTATCGAAGATATAACGCAGAGAATTTTGAAAGACTGCTCCCCGCTGATGCGGTTCGTTTGTATGGGAGCTATTTCAATTCATACCTTTTCCCCTTGGGATTGGCTTCTCGAATGACGTGGCAAATGTGGCGTCGATTCCGAGGGCGAAATGAAGATGTGCCAAAAAAGCAGCCGGTGCCTACAGGGCGATATGCCGATAAAATACTTCGCACTGTGTTTCTGCAAGAGGTCGCGAATATGTCGGAAACAACTCGCCGAGGCTTCGGTTTGTCCTACTATGTGTGTGCTCGTAAGCTGAATTGACGAGATGAATTTGCCTGCTAAGAGGGTACTAAAGCTATTTGGCAAAATATTGGTGGTTTTGGCAATTGGCTTTGTTGTTTGGCGATTATATTTCTATGCGGGAGAGATCGATTTTTCTCGATTCGATGGTTGGAGGTGGTGTGCGATCTTGGTGTTGATCTTCCTGAGTGCAATCGCCAATGCCCTCCTTGCCCGCGCTTGGAGGCAGTTGCTACAAAATTTGGGTTGTCGGATTTCCGTGGACCAGGCGGTGAAGATTCACGGTGTGTCTCAATTGGCGAGATATATACCCGGAAATATTTTTCATCTGGCCGGAAGACAAGCCCTTGGCATGGCTGCCGGAATTGATGCGAAGGTGCTTGCTAAATCGACGGTATGGGAGTTGGCATTAATAGCCTTGGCTGCATCTCTTTTTTCAATATGGGTTTTGCCGAGGTTTGGCTTGGTTTTTCCGATGATGTGGGGTCAGATTGGGTTTGGCTTGTGCTTTCTTGGGTTGGCCCGTGTTGTTGGATATATATTCTCACGGTTCGTAACGTGGGCGTTCATATCTCATACGGTATTTCTTGCTGTCTCGGGCGGCATCTTCTTGATCTTGCTTTGGCTGAGTCATGAGGCGCCTTTGCCAGAGAGCATATGGACAAAAATAATAGGCGCATATGTGGTTGCGTGGCTGTTGGGATTGCTTGTTCCCGGAGCGCCTGCCGGAATTGGTATACGAGAGGCCGCACTCATTTACTTGCTCAATGGCGTGGTGCCTCAGGTAGAGGTGCTTACTTCGGTGATGCTCGCCCGTGCGGTAACTGTTATAGGAGATTTGTTGTTTTTTTTATATGCATTTTTTAAGAGGCAGCCGCAGGATTAGATATCTGCAGTTTCTCGCGTCGTGATTTCATTGGGTGCGTGCTTGTTTTGTTGGGGGGCTAATGAAAATAGCGGTGGCTGGAATGGGTTATGTGGGGTTGTCCAATGCGGTGTTGCTTGCGCAGAGTCATGAGGTGGTATCTCTGGATATAGATCCTGAGAAAGTTGCCATGTTGAACGCGCGGCGGTCGCTGATCGAGGATCCAGAGATTGAGAACTATCTCCGTGACAAGCAACTGCATCTGTACGCCACGGTTGACAAGGTGCACGCCTATGCAGGGGCGGATTACGTGGTGATTGCCACACCCACGAATTACGACCCGCAGACGAATTATTTCGACACGTCTTCGGTGGAGTCGGTGGTGCACGACGTGATGGAAGTCAACCCGCAGGCGGTGATGGTGATCAAGTCCACCGTGCCGGTGGGCTTCACGGAGCGGCTGCGTGAACGGCTGGGGTGCGGGCAGGTGATTTTTTCGCCAGAGTTTCTGCGCGAAGGCCGGGCGCTGTACGACAACCTGCATCCATCGCGCATCGTGGTGGGGGAGCAATCGGAGCGGGCTCGGGTGTTTGCCGATTTGCTGCTGCAAGGGGCCATCAAGCAGGATGTGCCGGTGTTGTTCACCGGCTCGACCGAGGCCGAGGCGATCAAGCTGTTTGCCAATACCTATCTGGCTATGCGCGTGGCCTACTTCAATGAACTGGACAGCTTTGCCGAGCAGCATGGGCTGGATGCGCGCCAGATCATCCAGGGGGTGTGCCTGGATGGGCGCATTGGGGGGCACTACAACAATCCCTCTTTCGGCTACGGCGGATATTGCCTGCCCAAGGATACGCGGCAGTTGCTGGCCAACTATCGCGATGTGCCGCAGAACCTGATCCAGGCCATCGTGCAGTCCAATATGTCGCGCAAGGATTTCGTTGCCGAGAGTATCCTGCGCCGCGAGCCTCGCCGGGTGGGGGTGTATCGCTTGATCATGAAGGCGGGCTCGGACAACTTTCGCGCTTCCAGCGTGCAAGGGGTGATGAAGCGCATCAAGGCCAAGGGTGTGGAGGTGGTGGTCTATGAGCCCACGCTGGCTGTGTCGCATTTCTTCCGCTCGCGGGTGGAGCCTGATCTGGCGGCCTTCAAGCGTGATTGCGACGTGATCATCGCCAACCGCATGGCGCCTGAACTGGCGGATGTGCAGGACAAGGTCTATACGCGCGATCTGTTCGGCGGGGATTGAGTATTTGATTTGGTTATTTGGAGGAAGAAGAGATGAGAAAAAAGCCGTCGTTACGGGAATCACGGGCCAGGATGGCGCTTATCTGGCGCAGTTGCTGCTGGACAAGGGCTACGCCGTGTATGGCACCTTTCGCCGGACGAGTTCGGTCAACTTCTGGCGCATCGAGGAACTGGGCATTCAGGGCCACCCCCATTTGCATTTGGTGGAATATGACCTGACGGACTTGTCGTCCAGCATCCGCCTGCTGCAGACGACCGAGGCCACCGAGGTCTACAACCTGGCGGCACAGAGTTTCGTGGGGGTGTCGTTCGAGCAGCCGGTGACGACGGCCGAAATCACCGGCATTGGCGCGGTCAACCTGCTGGAGGCGATTCGCATCGTCAACCCCAAGGTGCGCTATTACCAGGCCAGCACCTCCGAGATGTTCGGCAAGGTGCAGGCGATTCCGCAGGTGGAGTCCACGCCGTTCTACCCGCGCAGCCCTTACGGCGTGGCCAAGCTGTACGCGCACTGGATGACGGTCAATTACCGCGAGAGCTACGGCATCTTCGGCAGCAGCGGCATCTTGTTCAACCATGAAAGCCCGCTGCGCGGGCGCGAGTTCGTCACCCGCAAGATCACCGATGCCGTGGCCAGGATCAAGCTCGGCAAGCTCGATGTGCTTGAACTGGGCAACATCGACGCCAAGCGCGACTGGGGCTTTGCCAAGGAATACGTGGAAGGCATGTGGCGCATGCTGCAGGCCGACGAGCCGGATACCTTCGTGCTGGCCACCAATCGCACCGAGACCGTTCGTGACTTCGTGCGCATGGCGTTCAAGGGCGCCGGCATCGCCGTCGATTTCACGGGCAAGGACGAAGGCGAGGCCGCCGTGGACATGGCCACGGGCAAGACGGTAATGCGCGTGAACCCCAGGTTCTACCGCCCGGCCGAGGTGGATCTGCTGATTGGCGATCCGGCCAAGGCCAAGGCCAAGCTGGGTTGGGCGCCACAAACCACGCTGGAGCAACTGTGCCAGATGATGGTGGAGGTCGATCTGCGCCGCAACCAGGCGGGCTTTTCGTTCTGATCATGGCCTCGCAAGGCACGGGCGCCAAACGGGCGCTGATCACGGGGGCCGGCGGCTTTACCGGCCGCTATCTGGCGCGTGAACTGCGGCAGCATGGCTGGGAGGTGTGGGGCCTGGGGCATACGCCTGCGGCCGCATTCCCGGCAGCAGAGCTGCACCACTATGTGCAGACCGAGCTGAACGACTATGCGCCGCTGCAGGCGGCCGTGCTCCAGGCTGCGCCGCAGGCGGTGTTTCACCTGGCCGCGATTGCCTTCGTGGGCCACGGCTCGCCGGCGGATTTCTACCGTGTGAACGTGGGCGGCTCGCGCAATCTGCTGCAGGCGCTGGCCGGCCTGCCCACGGCGCCACAAAGCGTGCTGCTGGCCAGCAGCGCCAATGTGTATGGCAACGCGGCCGAAGGCCAGTTGGCCGAGTCCACGCCGCTGCGGCCTGCGAACGACTACGCGGTCAGCAAGGCCGCGATGGAAATGATGGCCAGTCTATGGGTGGACAGGCTTCCGCTGGCGGTGGCCCGTCCCTTCAATTACACGGGGCTGGACCAGTCCACCGATTTCCTGATTCCCAAGATCGTCGATCACTTCCGCCGCAAGGCGCCGATGATCGAACTGGGCAACCTGCACGTGTGGCGCGATTTTTCGGATGTGCGCGACGTGGTGCGCGCTTACCGGCTGCTGGCGGAAAAGCCCGTGGCGGGCGCGGTGGTCAACGTGGGATCGCAGGCGCTGCATTCGCTGCAGGACGTGCTGGACCTGTGCGCCCGCCTGACGGGCCACGCGATGGAGGTGCGCGTCAACCCCGCCTTCGTGCGCGCGAACGAGGTCAAGACCCTGCGTGCTGACACATCGCGGCTTGACGCGCTGATTGGCGAAAGAAGCCTGGTGCCGCTGGAGCAGACGCTGCAGTGGATGCTGGCGCCGTAGTAGCGCTCGTCCGCCATGAGAGTGCTTGTTTTTTCCGCCACCTATGACGAGGCGGGGAACATTGGCGGCGTGCTGAACGGGACAGTGGATGCCGTTCCGTATGCGGACATCCTGGTGGTTGACGATGCGAGCACGGACGGCACGGTTGCCGTCATGCGGGGCTTGCAACTGCCGCAACTCACCATCATCGAGCGTCCCGGAAAGATGGGGCTGGGCAGCGCCCATCTGCTGGCGTTTTGCCATGCCATGCATTGCGGTTACGACGTGCTGGTGAGCCTGGATGCGGACGGGTCGCACCAGCCGTGCGCCATTCCTTTGCTGATCGAGAAGATCCGAGAGGGCAATGACTTTGTCATCGGGTCGCGCTATTGCGCGGGCGGCCGCTGCGACTACACGGGCTATCGGCTGCATGTCAGCCAGGTGGCCAACCGGGCGGCGCGGCGGCTGCTGGGCATTGCGTTGTCGGAGTTCACCACGTCTTTCCGGGCCTTCAGAGTCACGGCGCTCAGGCGGCTTTGGCTGCCGGGGCTTCGCCGGGGCGGCTATTCGTTTTTCATGGCGGCGGTGGTGGAAGGGGCCCGGAATGATTTTCAGATGGTAGACGTGCCCATTCATTTCTTGCGGCGCGGCTATGGCGTTTCAAAGATCGCCAAGTTGGAAATTTTCCGGGGCATGGCCACGCTGCTGCAGTTGGCGGTCGTGAGACGGCTGCCGGTTTCCAAGTCCCGGCGGGGCGGTGGCCTTGCTCCCTGCCGGTCATGCGCGAGCCCTTACGCATGGATCGAGGGGATGCCCTCCGGCGCTTATGCCCGCGATGGCGGTGGCTGTGTCCAATGCGGTGCGAATGATGGCGCGGCCGTCTGATCTGGCTACGCGCCCGGCTGGGCGGTGCCCGGGCCTGGGATGGCTGTTGTTGTTCGGGGGGCTGGCGGGCCTGCTGTACCCGATGTCGCACATGCTGGCGGGGCTGCAGGATGGCGACGGTGTGTTGACGAGTTTGATATCCACCCAGAAGCTTACCTGGTACTTCTGGGGGCAGGACCGGTTGCTGAATTTCCTGCCGGCGCTGGCGGCTCCGGTGACGGACGTGCAGGCCAACGCGCACCTGCAGATATTCCTGCGCGCGTTCATGGCGTTCCTGGCCCCGGTGGGGCTTCTGGTGCTGATTCAGGAGGACCGCCGGTCATGGTTCATCACCACGGTTCTGGCCGGTTTTTTTCTGGCGCTTTCGCTGTCGGATCAATACGGGCTGTTCAACCTGTACGTGCAGCACAACCCTTTCGGCACCTCGCTCGTGCTGTGGGGGATCAGCACGGCGATTCTTCGCGCATGGCCAGGCGCCGCGAGTGTGCTGGCGGCGCTAGCGGCGGCTTTCCTGGCCTATGCCACGAATGCGGCGCTGATGATGCTCATGCTGCCCGTGCTGGTGTTCCTGATGCTCTTCGGCAAGGGGGAGGAGAGGCGCGGTTTATTCCTGTTGCTGGCGGTGCAGGCGGTGGCGCTTGTCATGGCGGCCGCGCATGCCTGGGTGTTTGGCGAGCGCTCCACGTCGCCGTTCATCCATCCCTCATGGCCTGCTGTCCTGGCCGTCTGGAAGACCCTGTCCACGCACTTGCACCTTGGGGGTCTGGGTGCCTTGGGCGCTGCCTCCGTCGTGGCCGCGCTGCTGCTGCGCACCCGTCAGGCGTGGCTGGTTCTGGTGCTGGCCGCGGCCATGCCCGTGGCGGTGACGGCGTTGAGTGCATTGGTGTGGGTGCAAGTCAACTTCTTCAACATCCGGTATTTCCTCGTTTTCGTGCTGGCGTACTGCACCTTCTGTGCCTTTTTGTGGGTGACCCTGTTTGCCAGGGTGCTCAACATGCCGGCGCAAGCCCTGGTGGCTGCGGGCTGCGTTGCCTATGTTTTCGTGGTGAAGCTCGGCGGGCTTTCCTCTGAGCCGGGCGAGATCGTCTCCACGACATGGCGCGGCCAGGCGAAGGCATCGGCGCTGGTGGTGGTCGAGGAAAAAGCCAACTTGGTCGCGGGTGGCTTCTGGGATGTCTGGCCTGTGGTGTTCCTGGCCAATGCGCATTGGCAGCGCAGGGGCAGCGATGGGCTTCCTGTCTACGGGGTGGCCCCACGGGGGCATGTGCTGAGGAACAAGCTGCTGGGCGAGGTGTCGCGGGAGAAGGGCCTGAAGGTGCTGTGCCTGGTGGATTCCATAGAGGAATGCGAGAAAGTCACCGGAGACCATCTGATCAGGGGGGCTGCGTTCCACATCGTCCAAAGGACGGTGCGCCCGGTGAAGATTGGCGAGAAGACCGGCTTTCTGTATGAGGTTGCGCCTATCCCATCGACGCCCCGGTGAGCGCTGCCGCGGTGTTGCTCCTCTCTCGGCTCGGCGATACTTCTGCTCGTGAAACTCGATGTGATCTTGGGCGCTGACGCCCTGCGCCCGCCGCTGACCGGCATTGGCCGCTACACCTATGAACTGGCCATGCGGCTGGCACGGCACGAGGAGGTGGCGCGGCTGCGGTATTTCTCCATGGGGCAATGGCTGGACGACCCGCTGGAGGCGCTGGGGACACCAGTGTCAAGCACGGTGGCCCCGGCGGCCGTTGCGGTGCGCGAGCGCACTACCTTGCGCACGCGGCTGGCCGGGAATCCTCTGGCGGTGCGGGTGTTCTGTGCCATCACGCCAGCGTTTTTCGGCTGGCGCCTGCGCGGCAACCAGCAGGCGATCTACCACTCACCCAACTACGTCGTGCCTCCGTTCCAGGGGCGCACGGTGAGCACGGTGCTGGATCTGTCGCACATCCTGTACCCGCAGTTCCACCCGCGGGCTCGCGTGGATTATCTGAACCTGACTCTGAGGCCGAGCCTGGCGCGCACGGACCATGTGATCGCCATCTCCGAGGCGGTTCGCCGGGAGATGATCGAGCGCCGTCTGATGCCGCCCGAGCGCATCACCGCGATCCACCTGGCGGCCGATTCCGTCTTCCGCCCCCACACGCCGCAGATGCTGGAGCCCGCCATGCAGGCGCTGGACTTGCGTGCGGGGCGCTACACCTTGTTCGTCGGCACCGTGGAGCCACGCAAGAACGTGGAGCGGCTGGTCCAGGCGTATGAGTGCTTGCCTGCCGCGATGCGCCGTGAATGGCCGCTGGTAGTGGCGGGGGGCAAGGGCTGGAACTCCGAAGCCATCCATGCGCGCATGGCCCGCGCGCAGGCCGAGGGCTGGCTGCGCTACGTGTCGTTCGTTGATCAGCATTGGCTGCCGGCGTTGTATGCGGGCGCACGGCTGATGGCGTATCCGTCGCTGTATGAAGGCTTCGGCCTGCCCATCGTCGAGGCGATGGCGAGCGGCACGCCGGTGCTGACGTCCAATCTTTCGTGCATGCCCGAGGTGGCTGCGGGTGCGGCCCGGCTCGTGAACCCGCTGGACGTGGAGGACATTGCCGCCGCCTTGGCGGAATGTTTGGGCAGCGATGCCTGGCTGGCACAGGCTCGTGCCCAGGGGCTGGCCCGGGCTGCCACGCTGTCGTGGGATGCCTGTGCAGATCAGACCGTGGCGGTGTATCGCAAGCTTGGGTCTTTTTGAATGAAAATGACCTCTAGCGCTCGTGTAGAAAGCGCAAGCAGCTATCGATAACATAGCGATCTTGCGGCTGGCGCGCTGCCGTCAGCCTTCGCCGGCCTTTCGCTGCGCGCCTACTTCCTTGCGGGCCAGGCACAGCAGTGTCGTGGCGATCATGTATTTGCCTACGTTGAACCATGAGTTGAAGATACGCGACTTGCCTGCCGTGCGCAGGTTCATGGAGACGGGCACTTCGGCGATCGTGAGGCCCGCCCTGCGGATCAGCAACAGCGCGCCCAGATCCTGGTAGTCGAGCAGCGTGGCTTCGCGGGAGGCGAGCACGCGCATGGCCTCGCGGTTGTACAGCCTGAAGCCCGAGGTCAGGTCCCGCAGGTCGAACCCCGCCAATTGACGGAACCAGTGCCAGGCCAGTTGGCGCAGCCGGCTGGCGCGTTCAGGAAATGCACCAATGACCAAGTCTGCCTGGCGATGTGCCTGGAGCAGCGTGGGAAGCTCGGCGACTTCGTGCTGGCCGTCCGCATCCATGGTGACGACGGCCCGGTAGCCATGGCGCAGGGCGTGGCGGATGCCCGCCTGCATGCCGCCCCATGCACCTACGGGCAGCGCGGGGCTGAGTACCTGTGCGCCCGCGGAGCGGGCGATGGCGGCGGTGTCGTCGGTGCTTTGGTCGTTGATGACCAGCACGTCGCGCCAGCCCGCCGCTTGCAGGTCGTGCAGCACGGCGCCGATGGTGGCGGCTTCATTGCGGGCGGGAATGACGATTAGCACGTCTTTGCACGGTGGGCTGCAGGCGGCATCGGGTGCGGCCAGGGCGTATTGGCCCGCCATGCGGCGCTCGCAGGCGGTGATGGAGAAAGATTCCCGCAGGGCGCGCTGGCCGGCCTGGCCCCATCGGGTGCGCAGCGCGGGGCTGTCGTGGGCCTGGGCAATGGCCGCCCGCCAGGCGGCCACGTCTTCCACCGGCACCCGCAGGCCGGCGCCGGCTGTGGCAACCACCCATGGCATGCCCGAGCCCGGCAGCGCCGACACGATGCAGGGCCGGGCGTGCTGCATGGCTTCCAGCAAAACGATGCCGAAAGCCTCGGTGCGCTCGCGCGAGGCCAGGCAGAACACGTCGCAGCTTTGCAGCAGGGCGCTTTTCTCCGCGTCGCTGACGTTGCCCAGCAGGCGCACGTTGGGCGCCTGGCTCGCCGGGGTTTGCGCCTGGATCAGCGCCTGCAGTGCATCGCGCAGTTCGCCTTCCCCCACGATCAGGAGCTCCACGCCGCTCAACCCGGCGGCGGCCTGGATCAAGGTCTCAAAGCCCTTGTAGTAGGTCAGCCTGCCGATGGACAGCAAGCGCAGCGTGCCGTTCCGCCATGGCGGAGGCACTGAAGTGGCTGGGGTTTCTTCATTGGTAATGTTCAGTCCCAGGGGGATGACGGCGCACTTATCCTTCCATCGCCTCAGGGGCTCGCTGGCCTCCAGATACGGGGGAGAGGTTGCGATGATGCGCGAGGCGTGCTGCAGCACGGCCTGCTCGAACGGCCGGTAGAGCCGGTAGGCGAGCGCGACCGGGAGGCGGATCTTCGACACCACGACGTCGGACTGCCAATGCACCACCCAGGGCAGCGCGCGGGCTTTGGCCAGGGTCAATGCCCACAGGGCCGAATTGTTTGGCATGTGCAGGTGCAGCACGTGGGGCTGGTGCCGGGCGATGGCACGCGCCATCGCGGAGCGGAAACCGATGGCGATGGGGGCGTAGACAAACTGCCCCTGCACGGGCACGCGGGTCAGCCAGGGGGATCCCCGGCCTCGGGCGTACCGTGCACCAGGGCGGCGGCATCGATGCCGGCCTGACGCTGGGCGTTGACGAGGTCGGCCAGGAAGACTTCCATGCCTCCCCGGTGCGGCGGATAGAACTTGCCAATGTGCAGGATGCGCAGAGTCACGGCGGTCCGCTATTCCTTCGAGGCTGCGACCGTATCGCGCAGGCGTGTGTACTGCAGGTTGTTGGGCTGGAGTTTGAGCGCCTCGTCCAGGTCGGCCAGCGCGGCCTTTTTCTGGCCGAGCTGCCGGTAGGCCAGGGCGCGGCCGTAGTAGGCCGGTGCGCTGGGGTTGCGGGCGACGAGCTGGTCGAACATCTGGATGGCCGCTAGCGGCAGGTTCTTGCCGACGAAGGCCATGCCCACACCCAGGGCGAAGCGGGGGTCGCTGGGCCTTTGCTGCAGCAGCGCCTTGAAGTCACCGAGGGCCTCGTCATACATTTGCGCAGCCATTGCGATTTCTGCGCGCCGCACGCGCATGAGCAGCAACTGGTCTGGCGTCGTGTCGGGGCTGTGTTGCGCCAGCTCCAGTGCAGTGCTGTAACTTTGGTAGGCCGGGGCCAGTTGTCCGGTGGCGGCAAGCGATTCGCCTTGGTGGTAATGCAGGGGGTGACCAGAATAGCCCATGGCTCGCGCGACCGAGAAGGCGTGGAGTGCCGCGGCGTCCTGCCGTTTCATTTGCAGGATGACGCCGGAGTTGTACAGCGCCATGCCGCCCAGCTCTCCCCGGTCTCCGAAGGTTTTTGCGATGGTCAGGTTGCGTTCCGCCTGATCCAGCATCTGCCGCTTCAGGTAATAGGCGCCCAGGTTCAGGAAGGGGCGGCTGCGCCCCACGGCGTTGGCGGGGGCCTGGAAGTCGGTCTTCTCCGCCGCGTCTGTCCAGGCGGTGACTTCATTGTGCAAGGACATGTTGCGCTCCAGCGCCAGCGCGCCGAGCAACAGGCCGGCGACGGCGCCCAGGGCGTAGATGGTGCGTGGCCGCAGGCCGATCAGGAGGATGGCCAGCAGCCCGGGCAGCATCGTGGCCCAGAGGTAGCTGCGGTAGAGCACGAACGGATCCTGCACCCAGACGGTGGCGAATTCGGTGCAGAACCACAGCAGAGGAAAGAGCAGGAGCAGGCCCGCCAGGCTCGGCGCGCCGGTGCGCCGCAGCAGCAGCCAGACGGCGGCAGCGAAAAGGGCCAGGTAGCCGATGGCGCCAGCGAGCTGCCACGAGGCGAGCTCCAGGGGGAACGCCGGCCGCAGGTCGATGGACAGCCACCCCAGGTAGGGCACGAGCCAGCGCAGTCCATAGCCAAAGAAGAGCGCCGCCTGGTTCATGATGCTCAACGGGTACATGTGCTGACTGACGCCTGGCCGCAGCGCGTCGAGCTGCTGGGCAAAGGCCCGGGATTGCGCGTCGAAGAGCTGGCCGACCAAGCTGCCGTAGAAATTCAGGAGCACGGCGGCGGCGACAGCGAGCAGCAGCAGTGCGGAGCCGGCCACGGCCGCGATGCTCTTCCAGCCTGGGCGCCGCACGTAGATATAGAGCGGAATCGCCAGGGCGGCGGTCATCACCGCATGCTCCTTGGACAGCACGGCGAGCGCGTAGCAGAGCACGGCCAGTCCATACCATGGCCAACGCCGGGCCGTCAGTGCGCGCACCCACGCCAGACAGGCCAGCAGGGCGAACAGCGTCGCCATGAGAATCGACCGCTGGATCAGGTAGCCCACCGCGTAAACGGCGACCGGGTGGAGCGCGAAAAGGGCGGTGCCCACCTGCAGAGCGGCGGTCCGGGAGGCGACGAAATGGGGCTGGCTTTCGATGTCGTCGGGAAAACGGGTCAGCGCGAACAGCGACCTGAGCAGTGCATACAGGGCTGCGACCGCGGCCAGGTGCAGTGCGACGTTGACCAGGCGCTGCTTCCAGAAGCCAGGCCCTGCGAGATGTTCGACCCAGATGAAGCTGCCATACGAGACCATGCGCTGCTTGATGTCCAGCAGGCTTCCGTAGGCTTTGAAAAGCGAGCCGTTCTGGAGCGACGAGACGTCGTCGAACAAAAGGTCGTTGTACAGCCCCGGCAGGTAGACGCCCAGCACGGCGGCCAGCAGAACCAAGGCAAACAGCCAGGAAAGGTACTTGGTTCGCTTTTCAGTGTTCGGGGGGGACTCATGGTGGTGTTCGGCGATCGCGCCGGCATGGCTGGCGAGGCGATGGAGGCTAGAAAGTGTAATTGCCCCCCTTCATGAGCCCTGCCGAGTGCGGCTCAGGTGGAGGGGGTGAGGCGCAAAAAACGATCCAATAGGTGGAAATGGTCTTCGAAAAAGGCATCTTCCATGCGCGCCAGTTGGTGGAACGGAGTCCATTGCACCTGCGCCGCGTCGTCGTCGGCGCGCACGGCGGGCAAGGGTGCGTCGCCCAGATCGAAGTAATGCGCGTGGGTGATGGTGCGCCCGCGCTGGCTGCGGTCGGGGTGGTCGAAGACGGCCACCTCCCGCAGCGCGGCGCGCAGGGTGGATTCGGGCAGGGCGCAGTGGGTTTCCTCGGCCAGCTCGCGCAGGCAGGACTGCCAGAGGGTTTCGCGCGGCTCGATGAAGCCGCCGGGCACGGCCAGCAGGCCCTTGCCGGGGGCGTGGGCGCGGCGGATGAGCAGCACGTGGTCCTGGCAGCGCAGCACCGCGTCCACGGTGACGAAGATGGGCGGGTAGGGCGCGGCGGACCAAGCTTGGCGGTAGTCGCGCAGCATGCGCCATTCCTGTTGCAGTGCGGCGTAGTGGGGCGTGCGCGCGAGCCGCTCCAGCAGGCGGTGCGTGGCAGGGGGAATGTCCGCTGCCAGCGGCGCGAGCGCCGCGGCCAGGGTGTCCGGCGTGGCGCCGAAGTAGGCATCGCGCAATGTGGTGGCGTCCATGCCGCCCTGGCGCTCCATACGGATGAGTTCCCAGTCGGGAAAGGCGTCCAGGTAGCTGCTGGTGGCGTCCTTGAAGTGGCCCACGAGGGCGATGCGCTCCTGCGGCCCGGCCAGCCGTGCGACGGCCTCGCGCACGGCGCGCACCCACACGGCTTCGTTGTAGTAGTCGCGCACGGGCAGCACGGTGAGGCGTGCGGCGTCCGGCGCGGGCAGGGCGCCGCGCAGCATGGCCTCGCGCTCTTGCCAGGTGAAGGGGTTCTTGGGCGTGCGCGCCTGGTAGGCGGAGCCGACGATGACGATGGCCCGTTGCGCGCGCGCCAGCGCCTCGCGCAGCAGGGCCACATGGCCGGCGTGGACGGGCTCGAAGCGGCCGATGAGGATGGCGGTGTCGTACATGCTTCAAAAAGAGAGCTGCTTACGCTTGCTGAATAAGCGCTAGAGGCTGATTTGGCTTGAGGTGGCCAGTTGTGCGCCCTGCGCGCGCATGGCGTCGAGAAAGGCCGTGTGCTGCGCCTCGAAGCCCGCCACGGGGCTCATGCAATCGGTCAGCAGCACGAGGCGGCTGGCATTCCAGCCGGGCGCGATGAGCGGCAGGTGCTGCACGATGTGTTCGGTGGTGGCGCGCACGCAGTGGCTGCTGGCCTCGCCGGCGATGAGCAGCAGGCCGGCGCGGCCCAGGTCCTCCAGCAGGCGGGTGTTGAGGGCCGTGGCGGGGTCGGCCGGATCGGGCACCTCGGCCTGCACGGCGCTGTAGTGCTCCGTCCACGGGTTCATGCCCTTGAACACGTGATGCACGGCGCGCAGTTGCCGTGCCTGCCATGCGCCGCAGGCCGCGAGCACGTCGGCGTGCACGCCGTGGCCCCAGCTGCCGATTTCGCAGTGCACAGGCCACACCATGAGCGTGTAGCGGCCCTGCGTTTCCAGCGCGTCGAGGTAGGCCAGCACGCGCGGCAGCGCCTGGGCGTCGCGCGGAGCGAAGGCGCCGGCGCGGACCTTGGCTGCGGTGATGGGCGTGAAGGGCGGCACATCGCTGCCGTCGCCGCGCTGCCAGAACGGCGGATGGGCGATGTCGTAGCGCTGGTGCGAGTCCAGCGTGACGGTGATCTTCCCGATGCGCCCGCCCTGCATGCGGAGGAGCGCGGCCAGGCGCTGCATGTCCGCATGCGCGCCCGGCACGGGCAGCGTGGGCGCTGCGGCGCCCTCAGCAGGCAGGTCGCAGAAGTCGTTCTGGGGATCGATGGCGAGCAGGTGGACGGACATGGCGCGGAAGCGGTCGTGCAGAGCCCGCAGTGTAGGCAACTGCGCGGCCGCGCCCGGCCGCCGCCGTCATTTGAGCGCCTTGCGCGCAGCGCCGATGCCCAGCAGCGCCAGCACCAGGAACACCACGGCCAGCACCAGGAACAGCACGAACAGTACCTTGGCGATGGCGGCCGAGCCCGCGGCCACGCCGGTGAAGCCCAGCGCCCCGGCGATGAGCGAAATGATGGCGAAGATGATGGCGTACTTCAGCATGGCAGTTCCCTTTCGTTACGGGAGCAACGATAGGGAGCCGGGCACCATCCGGCCGTCGGTGTGGCGGCCGGGGCGATGTAGGAGCGGGGCGTGTGCTTACCGCCCGGCTGCTGTACGCAGCGCCTGGGCTTTGTGGCTTCGGCCCGGCCCTGCGGGCCTTCACTTCGCTGCGCGAAATGAGCCTGCGCCGCAAGGCTGCCGAATCCGCTGGCGCGGATTGCCGGGCTTTACAGCCCGGCCGCTGCACGCAGCGCGGCAGCCTTGTCCGTCCTCTCCCAGGTGAACTCGGGCTCCTCGCGGCCGAAGTGGCCGTAGGCGGCGGTCTTCTGGTAGATCGGGCGCAGCAGGTCGAGCATCTGGATGATGCCCTTGGGCCGCAGGTCGAAGTGCTCCAGCACCAATTGCGCGATCTGCTCGTCGGGCATCACGCCCGTGCCCTCGGTGTAGACCGTGACGTTCATCGGCCGCGCCACGCCGATGGCGTAGGCCACCTGGATCTGGCACTGGCGCGCCAGGCCCGCGGCCACGATGTTCTTGGCCACGTAGCGCGCGGCGTAGGCGGCGCTGCGGTCCACCTTCGTCGGATCCTTGCCGCTGAACGCGCCGCCGCCGTGCGGGCAGGCGCCGCCGTAGGTGTCCACGATGATCTTGCGGCCCGTCAGGCCGCAGTCGCCCTGCGGGCCGCCGATGACGAAGCGGCCCGTGGGGTTGATGAGGTACTTGGTGTCCTGCAGCCACTCCTTGGGCAGCACGGGCTTGATGATCTCCTCGATGACGGCCTCGGTGAAGCTGGCCTTCATCTTGGTGGGCGTCTCGCTCTGGTCGGGGTGGTGCTGGGTGGAGAGCACCACGGTGTCGATGCTGTGCGGCTTGCCGTCCACGTAGCGCATCGTCACCTGGCTCTTGGCGTCGGGCCGCAGGAAGGGCAGGCGGCCGTCCTTGCGCAACTGTGCCTGGCGCTCGACCAGGCGGTGCGCGTAGTAGATGGGCGCGGGCATCAGCTCGGGCGTCTCGTCGCAGGCGTAGCCGAACATCAGGCCCTGGTCGCCCGCGCCGGTGTTCAGGTGGTCGTCGCTCGCGTGGTCCACGCCCTGGGCGATGTCGTTGCTCTGCTTGTCGTAGGCCACGAGCACCGCGCAGCCCTTGTAGTCGATGCCGTAGTCGGTGTTGTCGTAGCCGATGCGCTTGATGGTATCGCGCGCCACCTGGATGTAGTCCACGTGGGCGTTGGTGGTGATCTCGCCGGCCAGCACGACCAGGCCGGTGTTGGTCAGCGTCTCGGCAGCCACGCGCGAGCGGGGGTCCTGCTCGAAGATCGCGTCGAGGATCGCATCCGAGATCTGGTCGGCCACCTTGTCTGGGTGGCCCTCGGAAACCGATTCGGAGGTGAAGAGGAAATCGTTCGCCATTTGAATAAACTCCTGTGTTCAGCACTTTTGGGCGTTGCCCGCAGTCCTTGAGGAGCCTGTGGCGAACGCTTTAGCAGTTGTGTTTAACGTCGCCCTGCAAGTTGCTCAGTTAACTCGGCGACGTCCGCCATTTTAATGCCATCCGTCTTCCGCTTCCTTTCCGCACTGCCGCTCCGGCTGCTGCACGCCATCGGCGCGCTGCTGGGGTGGGTGGCGTTCGGCGCCTCGGCCACGTACCGGCGGCGCTTTCTGGAGAACGCCGCGCGCGCAGGCTACCGGCTGCGCGACGTGCGCGCGGCCGTGGGCCACGCGGGCCGCATGGTGGCCGAGGCGCCGCGCCTGTGGCTCGCGCCGGCGCTGCCGCCGTGCGAGGTGCGCGGCGCCGAATGCGTGGAGCGCGCGTGGGAGGCGGGGCGGGGCATCGTCTTCCTCACGCCGCACATCGGCTGCTTCGAGATGTCGGTGCAGGAGGGGGCGCGGCGCTGGGCGCCCGGGCACGGCCCCTTCACCATCCTCTACCGACCCGCGCGCCAGCCCTGGCTGGCCCGCGTGATGCAGACGGCGCGCAACCGCCCCGGCATCCACGCGGTGCCGACCACGCTGCAGGGCGTGCGCCAGATGCTCAAGGCGCTGCGCGCGGGCCGCGCCGTGGGCCTGCTGCCCGACCAGGTGCCGCCGCAGGGGCAGGGCCTGTGGTCGCCGTTCTTCGGCCGCGACGCCTACACCATGACGCTGGCCGCGCGCCTCGTGCAGCAGACGGGCGCCGCCGTGATCCTGGCGCGCTGCGAGCGCCTGCCCAGCGGGCGTGGCTACGTGCTGCACCTGGAGGATCTGCCCGAGCCCCTGGCCCCTACACTCGACGCCGCCGTGCGGCAGATCAACCAAGCCATGGAACACCTCATCCGCCAAAGCCCCGGGCAGTACCTCTGGGGCTACGCCCGCTACAAGCAGCCGCGCGCCGAGGCGCACACGGTGGAGACGGGCGCATGACGTCGCGGCTGGCGTCACGTGCGGGTATCGCGCTGCTGAACCTGCTGGGCCGCCTGCCGCTGCCCGCGCTGCGCGCACTGGGCGCCTTCATCGGCCGGGTGCTGTTCGTGCTGGCCGCGCCGCGGCGCAAGGTGGCGCTGCGCAACCTGGCGCTGTGCTTTCCCGACGTGCCCGAAGCGCAGCGCCGCGCCTGGGCGCGCGAGTCGTTCGAGGTGTTCTGCCAGACCTTCCTCGACCGGGGCTGGCTCTGGTCCGCGTCCGAATCGGTGGTGCGCAGCCGCGTGAAGCTCACCGGCGCGTTGCACGAGTTGGAGGGCGACACGCCCACCATCGTCTTCGCGCCGCACTTCTACAGCATGGACGCGGGCGGGCTGGCGCTGCCTTTGAGTACCACGCGCGAATTCACCTCGATCTTCGCGACCAACCCCGATCCGGTGCTCGACGCCTGGTTCATGGGCGGGCGCCAGCGCTTCGGCAACGTGCGCATGCTCAACCGCGCCGACGGGGTCAAGCCCATCGTCTCGTGCCTGCGCAAGGGCGGGCTGCTGTACCTGCTGCCCGACATGGACTATGGGCCGGGCGATTCGGTCTTCGTGCCCTTCTTCGCCGTGCCCGATGCGGCCACCATTCCCTCGCTCTCGCGCTTCGCGCGCCTGGGCCGCGCCAAGGTCGTCGCGCTCTACAGCCGCATGACGCCCGAGGGCTACGTGGCCGAGCTCACGCCCGCGTGGGAACACTTCCCCACCGACGACCACGTGGCCGACACCGCGCGCATGAACCGCGAACTGGAGGCGGCCATCGGCACCATGCCCGCGCAGTACTACTGGGTGCACCGGCGCTTCAAGACGCGGCCCGAGGGGCAGCCGCCGCTTTATTGAAGAAAAACGGCGCCAGCGCTTGTCCGGCAAGCGCAACCAGCTATCAAAAATGAATCATTCCGCGAGGAAGGCGGCCAGCTCGCGCTGCACCAGCGCGGGCTGCTCGTGCACGATCCAGTGCGTGGCGCCTTCCACGCGGCGCACCTCCAGGCGCGGCACCCATGGCTCCAGGCCGTCCAGCAGGCCGGGCAGCAGGGCCGGGTCGTCCATGCCCCAGAGCACGCGGGTGGGCGCCTGCACGGTCAGCATCTCCGGCGGCAGCTGCAGGGCGTGGATGCCCTCGTCGCCCGGGGCGGGCGGCCTGAGCGGGCTGGCGCGGTAGTAGTGGCAAGGGCCGGCCAGGCCCGCGCTCCAGAGCGCCTGGTATCGCGCGCGCAGCTCGGGCGTGAGCCAGCCGGGCGCACTGCCGTCGGCGTGGCGGAAGAAGTTGAACAGGCGGCGAAAGCCGTCCTCGGCCAGCATCGCCTCGGCATCGGGGCGGCGCAGGAAGTGCATGTAGGCGCTGGCGCGCTGCTGGGCGGCGCTGGTTTGCAGCTCGCGCAGGAACGTGCCTGTGTGCGGCGCGTTGAGCACCATCAGCCGCTCCAGCAGCGCCGGGTGCTGGTTGGCGAGGCTCCACGCCAGCGCGCCGCCCCAGTCGTGCGCCACCACGGCCGAAGCGCGCCCGCCCTCGGCGGCGATCAGCGCGGCCAGGTCCTGCACCAGCAGCCGGGGGCGGTAGTCGGCTTCTGCAGCGGGTGCGCTCGATGGTGCGTAGCCGCGCAGGAACGGCGCCACGCAGCGGTAGCCGCCATGGGCCGGATCGGCGAAGTGGGCCAGTAGCGCGTCCCAGACGAAAGCGCCCTCGGGAAATCCGTGCAGGAACAGCAGCAGCGGCCGCCCCGGCGCGCCCGCCACGCGGCAGTGCAGGGTGATGCCGTGCGGCAGGGCGTGGGCGGTTTCTTGTACGGGGGCGTGCGTCATGTGCTATTTCTTTCGTAGCTGCTTGCGCTTGACAGGTAAGCGCTGGAGGCTTATTTCATTCAAATTGTCGAGAAATGCCTGTGCCGCAGGCGACAGCGGCCGGCCGCGCCGGCGCACCACGCCCACGCTGCGCGCGATGCGCGGGGCCACCAGCGGCACGCCGGCGAGGGAGGTGCCTGCGGCCAGCGCCAATTGCGGCACCGCGCCCACACCCACGCCCGCCTCGACCAGGCTCAGCACGGCGGGCACGTGCTGCGCTTCGCAGTGCCAGCGCGGGCGGGCGCCGCTGCCGGCCAGGCCCTGTTCGATCAGCAGGCGGTTGCCGCTGCCCGGCGCCAGCGCGATGCAGTCGTGCGCGGCCAACTCGGCCCAGGCGACCTCCGCGCGCTGCGCCAGCGGGTGGTCGCGGCGGCAGGCGAGCACGAAGGGCTCGTCCACCAGCAGGTCGAAGTCCAGGTCGGGCTCCTGCGTGCCCAGGTAGCTGATGCCGAAATCGGCCTCCGAGCGAGCGACGGACATCAGAATTTCCGGGGCTGGCTGGTCCAGCACGCGCAGGCGGATGCGCGGAAAGCGCTGCTGGAAGCCGCGTGCGGCTCGGGCCACGAAGTTGTCCACGGCCGAGGGGATGCAGGCCACGGTGACGAGGCCGTGGATGCGCTCGGCCAGATCCGCCATGCCCAGCAGTGCGCCCTCCAGCTCGGCCAGCACGTGCCGCGCGCGCGGCAGGAAGGCGCGGCCCATGGCGTTCAGCTCCACCTTGCGCGTGCTGCGCTCCAGCAGGCGAAAGCCCAGCGCCTGCTCCAGCTTGTCCACGCGGCGCGAGAGCGCGGGCTGCGACAGGTGCAGCGCCTCGGCGGCGGCGCGAAAGCTGGCCAGGTCGGCCACGGCGACGAAGGCGCGCAGGTCGGAGAGGTCGAAATTCATGCGCAAAGCCTATCAATCCAACGAATCTTTGCAATTTACAGCGAAGCGCGTTGCCGCGAGGATGCGCGGGCATTCGATAACGCAAGGAGAGACACCGATGTTCCCCATCCGCTGGAAGGCCGCCCTGGCGTGCCTGGCCCTCGTCCCGCTGGCCGCCGCCGCACAGGCCCCTGGCCCGCGCGCGCCATCACGCTGATCGTGCCCTTCGCGGCGGGCGGCGGCACCGACAGCATCGCGCGCGACATCGCCAAGAACATGGCCGAGCGGCTGGGCCAGCCTGTGGTGGTGGACAACCGCGGCGGCGCGGGCGGCGCCATCGGCGCGCAGGCCGTGGCCAAGGCCGCGCCGGACGGCTACACGCTGCTGTTTGCCACGTCCACCTTCGCCACCAACGCGGCCGTGGAGCCCAAGCTGCCCTACGACCCGGTGAAGGACTTCGCCCCGGTGGCCATGATCGGGCGAGGCCCGCTGCTGGTCGTCACCAGCAAGCAGCTCGGCGCGGGCAGCGTGGCCCAGCTCGTGGCGGCGGCCAAGGCCCGGCCCGAGGGGCTGAACTTCTGCTCCGCCGGCAACGGCAGCATCAACCACCTGGCGGGCGAGATGTTCCGCCAGAAGACGGGCCTGGGCGCGTCGATGACGCACGTGCCTTTCAAGGGCAGCGCCCCGGCCACGGTGGAGCTGCTGGCCGGGCGCGTGGATCTGTTCTTCGCCACCGTGCCGACGATCCAGAGCCACCTGAAGGACAACCAGCTCGGCCTGCTGGCCGTGACCAGCGCCAAGCGCTCGCGCCTGTTCCCCGACCTGCCCACGCTGGCCGAGGCCGGCGTGCCGGGCTACGACGTGACCACGTGGTGGGGCGTGCTGGCGCCCGCCAGGACGCCCGCGCCCATCGTCGAGGCGCTGAACCGCGCCGTGAACGAATCCGCCGCCGCCGAGCCGGTCAAGGGCCGGCTGCAGCACGAGGGTGCCGACCCGGTGCGCCTGGCCCCCGCCGCGTTCGGCGAGGAGTTGCGCAAGGAACTGGCGCTGTGGCGCAACGTGGCCGCCGCCCCTGGCATGCAACTGCGCTGAAGGAGAGCAACGCCATGCAACACACCCTTTCCCGCCGCAACTTCGTGGGCGCTTCCACCGCGCTGGCCCTGGCTGGCTGGGCCCGCGCCCAGGACAGCTACCCGAACAAGCCCATCACCGTCATCGTGCCCTACGCGCCGGGCGGGCAGGGCGACGTGTTCGCGCGCCTCGTCGGCGAGCCGCTGGCACGTGCGCTCGGCCAGCCCGTGGTGGTGGACAACCGCCCCGGCGCCAGCGGCGCGCTGGGCACCCGCCTGGCCGCGCGTGCGCCGACCGACGGCTACACGCTGCTCATGGGGCAGACGGGCGAGATCGCCATCAACGGCGCCGCCATGAAGAACCCCGGCTACGACGCGCTGAAAGACCTGCGCGCCGTGGCCCTGGTGGGCGACGCGCCGCTGGTGCTGGCGGTGCCCGCCGCCTCGCCCTTCAAGAGCCTGGCCGATCTGGTGCAGGCCGCGCGCGAGCGGCCGGGCAGCGTGGCCTACGCCTCGTCGGGCACGGCCACGCCGGGCCACCTGGCCGCCGCCGAACTGGCCGCGCGCACCGGCACGCAGATGACGCACATCCCCTACAAGGGCGCGGGCCAGGCCATCACCGACCTGATAGGCGCGCAGGTGCAGTTCTTCTTCGCCAGCGCCTCGTCCATCGTCGGGCACGTCAAGGGCGGCAAGGTGCGGGCGCTAGCCGTCTCCAAGCCCGCGCGCATTGCCGCGCTGCCCGGCGTGCCGGCGGTGTCGGACACGCTGCCGGGCTTCGCCTTCAGCCTCTGGGGCGGCTACTTCGCCCCGCGCGGCACGCCCGACGCAGTGGTGGAGCGGCTGGCCGGCGAAATCGGCCGCATCATCGGCCAGGGCCCGCTGCGCGAGCGCCTCGAAACCGAGGGCAGCGCGGTGGAGCTGGGCACGCCCAAGAGCTTCGACGCCTTCGTGCGCGCCGAGGCCGACAAATACGCGCGCCTCGTCAAGGCCGCCGGCGCCACGCTCGAAGGCTGAATCTTTCAACGAACGGAAACCTCCCATGAAAATCGTCGTACTCCCCGGTGATGGCATCGGCCCCGAAACCATGGCCGCCACGGTAGAAGTGCTGCAGGCCGCATCCCAGCGCTTCGGCCTGGATCTGCAGCTCGACCACGACGTGGCCGGGCACGAGAGCCTGCGCCGCCACGGCGCCACCGTCACGCCCGCGCTGCTCGCCAAGGTGAAGGCGGCCGACGGGCTGATGCTCGGCCCAATGTCCACCTACGACTACACGGACGAGATCAATCCGTCCCGGTTCTTCCGCAAGGAGCTGGATCTGTACGCCAACATCCGCCCCGCGCGCACGTGGAGCGGCGTGCCGCACAAGGTGGATGCGTTCGACCTCGTGGTGGTGCGCGAGAACACCGAGGGCTTCTATGCCGACCGCAACATCGCCTCGGGCGGCAGCGAGATGCTCATCACGCCCGACGTGGCGGTGTCGCTGCGCCGCATCACGCGCGGCTGCTGCGAGCGCATCGCGCGCTCGGCCTTCGAGCTGGCGATGACGCGGCGGCGGCACGTGAGCATCGTGCACAAGGCCAACGTGCTCAAGCTGGGCGACGGCATGTTCATCGAGGAATGCCAGCGCGTGGCGCGCGACTTCCCCGAGGTGCAGGTGGACGAGTTCATCGTCGACGCCATGATGGCCCACGTGGTGCGCGCGCCGCAGCGCTTCGACGTGATAGTGACCACCAACATGTTCGGCGACATCCTCTCGGACCTGACGGCCGAGCTCTCGGGCAGCCTGGGCCTGGGCGGCTCGGTCAACGCCGGGCGCGACCACGCCATGGGCCAGGCCGCGCACGGCTCGGCGCCCGACATCGCCGGGCAGGACATCGCCAATCCGTTCTCGCTGATCCTCTCGGCCGGGCAACTGCTGGGCTGGCACGGCCAGCGCCACGGTCTGCCGGCTTTCCTGGCGGCGGCCGAGGCCATCGAGCGCACCGCCGCCGCCGCCGTGGAGGCGGGCGAGGCCACGCGCGACGCGGGCGGGCGCCTGGGCACGGCCGCCACCGGGCGCGCCTTCGCGCAGCGCCTGCAGGGGGCGTGATGGCCGCCGGGGCGTGCGATTGCCACACGCACGTCTTCGGCCCGCGCGCCGACTACCCCATGGTGGACGCGCGCCCCTACACGCCCGGGCCCGCGCCGCTAGCCCCGCTGCGCGCGCACCTCGCGGGCCTGGGGCTGGAGCGCGTGGTGCTGGTGCAGCCCAGCGTCTATGGCACCGACAACCGCTGCCTGCTCGATGCGCTGGCGGCGCTGGACGGAGCCGGGCGCGGCATCGCGGTGCTGGAGAAGGGCGTGGACGCCGCTGCGCTGCGCGAGCTGCATGCGCGCGGCGTGCGTGGCGTGCGGGTCAACCTGGAAAGCGCGGGCCTGCGCGACATCGTGGGAGCGCGCGCCCTGCTGCAGGCCTGGAGCGCGCGCGTGGCCGATCTCGGCTGGCACGTGCAGCTCTATGCCGCGCAGCCCGTGGTGCGGGCGCTGGCCGATGGCCTGGCGCGGCTGCCGTCGCCCGTGGTGCTCGACCACTTCGCGCTGGTGGATGCGCCGCACGGCGCGGATGTGCTGACGGATCTGCTGCGCACGGGGCGCGTGCACGTGAAGCTCTCGGCGCCGTACCGCCTGGCATCGTCGGCCCTGGCCGATGCTTGGGCGTGCCACTGGGCCGAGGCGGCGCCCGGCGCGCTGCTGTGGGCCAGCGACTGGCCGCACACGGCGCGCGACCCGGGCCGCGCGGCGCACGAGGTCAGTGCCTACCGTGTGGTGCCGGCGGATGCGCTGCGCGAGCAGATCGCGCGCTGGCTGCCCGGCGTGGACCTGCGCCGCCGCGTGCTGGCGGACAACCCCGCGCGGCTATACGGGTTCTGAACCGGGTTCGGCATCCGGCGCGGCGGCGGGTTCCATCGCAGGGTGGGACCACTGCCACAGCAGCTGCGCCACCTCGTCCACGCCCTGTCTCTTGAGCGCGGAGAACATCCGCACCTCGCCGCCGCCGGCCTGCAGCCGCGTGATCGACAGCGCCTTGGCCTGCTCGGCGCGCGTGAGCTTGTCGGCCTTGGTGAGCAGCACGAGGAATTTCAGGCCCGCCTCCACGCGCGGGCGCACGGCGTCGAGCAGCGCCTCGTCCAGCTCGGTCAGCCCCAGGCGCGGGTCGCACAGCAGCACGATGGCCGTGAGGCTCTCGCGGCTGATGAGGTAGTTGAGCATCACGCGCTGCCAGCGCTGCTTGTCGTCGCGCGACACGGCGGCGTAGCCGTAGCCGGGCAGGTCGGCCAGCACCGCGTCCATCACGCCCTGGCGGCCCAGCGCGAACAGGTTGATGTGCTGGGTGCGGCCGGGCTTCTTCGACGCGAACGCGAGCTGGCGCTGCTGCGTGAGCGTGTTGATGCAGGTGGACTTGCCCGCGTTGGAGCGGCCGACGAAGGCGATCTCCGGCACGGTAATCTCGGGCAGGTGGTGCAACTGGGCGGCGGTGGTCAGAAAGCGCGCGGTGTGCATCCATCCCAGTGCGGCCTTGGCATCGGGCAATTCGGGCAGGCCGGGCGCCGGTGCGTGCGGTGTGGTTGACATAGATCGGGTTTTCAGGGGATGGAGCGAAACAGGGTGCATTGTAGAATCGCGGGGTTTTGCCGCTCGTTACACAAGAACCCCCGATATGAAGTTGCTCGCCTCCTTGCTGATGTCTGCCGCGCTGGCAGCTCCCGCTTTTCCGGCCCTTGCAGCGGGCGAAACGCCGAAGGCCGCCAAGCCCGACCTCGCCAAGGGCGAGGCCAGCTACGCCGCCGTGTGCGTGGCCTGCCATGCGGCCGACGGCAACTCCACCATCGCCGCCAACCCCAAGCTGGCGCAGCAGCACCCCGAATACCTGGTCAAGCAGCTGCAGGAGTTCAAGTCCGGCAAGCGCGCCGACCCTGTGATGCAGGGCATGGCCGCGATCCTGTCGGAAGACGACATGCGCAACGTGTCCTGGTGGCTGGCCTCCCAGAAGGCCAAGGACGGCTTCTCCAAGGACAAGGACCTCGTCGCCCTGGGCGAGCGCATCTACCGCGGCGGTATCCAGGACCGCAACATCGCCGCCTGCGCGGGCTGCCACAGCCCCAACGGCGCCGGCATCCCGGCGCAGTACCCGCGCCTGTCCGGCCAGCATGCCGATTACACGGTCAAGCAGCTGGTGGACTTCCGCGACGGCAAGCGCGGCAACAACGCGCAGATGCGCGACGTGGCGGCCAAGCTCAACGACCGCGAGGTCCGGGCCGTGGCCGACTACATCGCCGGCCTGCGTTGATTCACGTCAAATTCCCCGGGGTGCGCAGGTGCGCCTCCGGAACCTACCGCCGATAATCACACCCAAGACGGGCGGGCGCATCTGAACGGATGGCCCGCCCTTTTCTCTTTCGGGCTCTGCCGTCTTCCATGTCTGATCTTCCTTCCAGCAGCGGCGCCCGGCGCCCGTACGCCACGCGGTCGCTGACCGAGCTGCTGGCGTCCATGCGCTTCGCGATCGCGCTGCTCACGGTGATCTGCATCGCCTCGGTGATCGGCACCGTGCTCAAGCAGCACGAGCCCGCCGCCAACTACGTGAACCAGTTCGGGCCGTTCTGGGCCGAGCTGTTCCTGGCGCTCAAGCTCAACGCGGTCTACAGCGCGTGGTGGTTCCTGCTGATCCTGGCGTTCCTGGTGGTGAGCACCTCGCTGTGCATCGCGCGGCACGCGCCCAAGTACCTGGCGGACATCCGCAACTACAAGGAGAACATCCGCGAAAAGAGCCTGCAGGCCTTCCACCACAAGGCGCAGGCCGACCTGGCGGGCGAGGCGCCCGAGGCTGCCGCGCGCCGCATCGGGCAGATGCTGGCCTCCGTGGGCTGGAAGGTGCGCCTGCAGCAGCGTGAGACGGCCGCCGGCGCGGGCTGGATGGTGGCGGCCAAGGCGGGTGCGGCCAACAAGATCGGCTACATCGCCGCGCACAGCGCCATCGTGCTCATCTGTCTGGGCGGACTGCTCGACGGCGACCTGATCGTGCGCGCGCAGATGTGGTTCGGCGGCAAGACGCCCTACGCGGGCGGCGGGCTGATCTCCGAGGTCAAGCCCGAGCACCGCCTGTCCGAGCGCAACCCCACCTTCCGCGGCAACCTGGTGGTGGCCGAGGGCACGCAGTCGGCCACGGCCATCCTGAGCCAGTCCGACGGCGTGCTGCTGCAGGAGCTGCCGTTCGCGGTGGAGCTCAAGAAATTCATCGTGGAGCACTATTCCACCGGCATGCCCAAGCTGTTCGCCAGCGAGATCGTGATCCACGACAAGGCTACGGGCGAGGCCACGCCCGCGCGCGTGGAGGTGAACCATCCGGCCAGCTACAAAGGCATCGAGATCTACCAGTCCAGCTTCGACGACGGCGGCTCGCACGTGCGCCTGCGCGCGCGGCCCATGGTGCCGGGCGCGCGGGAGTTCGAGGTGGAGGGCACGATCGGCGGCGCCACGCAGCTCACGCACACGGGCACGGGCGAGGCGCTCACGCTCGAATACGCGGCGCTGCGCGTGCTCAACGTGGAGAACTTCGGCGACACGGGCGGCACCTCGGGCGCCGACGTGCGCAAGGTGGACTTGCGCCAGTCCATCGAATCGCGCCTGGGTGCGGGCAACAAGACGGTCACCAAGCGCGAGCTGCGCAACGTGGGCCCCAGCGTGACCTACAAGCTGCGCGACGCGGCCGGCCAGGCGCGCGAGTTCCACAACTTCATGCTGCCCGTGGACACGGGCGACGGCCAGCCCATGTACATGCTGGGCGTGCGCGAGACGCCGGCCGAGCCCTTCCGCTACCTGCGTGTGCCGGTGGACCACGAGGGCGGGCTGGACGGCTTCCTGCGCATGCGCCTGGCGCTTGCCGACCCCGCGCAGCGCGAGCAGGCCGTGCGCCGCTATGCGGCCGTGGCCGTGGACGGCGCGCGACCGGAGCTGGCCGCGCAGCTCGCGCAGTCGGCGCTGCGCGCGCTCACGCTGTATGCGGGCGAGCGCGACGCGCAGGGGCGCATGCACGGCGGCCTGCAGGCGATCTCGGACTTCATGGAAACCAACGTGCCCGAGGCCGAGCGTGAGCGCGCGGGCGAGGTGCTGGTGCGCATCCTCAACGGCGCGCTGTTCGAGCTGGCGCAGATGACGCGCGAGCAGGCCGGCCTGCCGCCGCTGCCTTCCGACGCGCAGACGCAGGCCTTCATGACGCAGGCCGTCCTGTCGCTGTCCGACGCGCAGCTCTACCCCGCGCCCATGGTCTTCGAGCTGCGCGACTTCGAGCAGGTGCAGGCCAGCGTGTTCCAGGTGGCGCGCGCGCCGGGCAAGAACGTTGTCTACCTCGGCTGCACGCTGCTGATCCTGGGCATCTTCGCCATGCTCTACGTGCGCGAGCGCCGTATCTGGGTCTGGCTCGCCCCGCAGGATGTGGGCACGCATGCCACGATGGCCCTTTCCACCAACCGCAAGACGCTGGACGGCGGGCGCGAGTTCGCGCGCCTGAGCGGCCAGCTCCTCGGCCCCCACCCCCACGGAGGTTCCGCATGAACACCGCCACGCAGACGTTCACGCTCAACGAAGGTTTCCTCGCGCGCCGCAACTGGCTGGACTGGCTGTTCGCCCTGGCCGTGCTGGCCGGCGGGCTGTTCGCGCTGCAGCGCTACGGCGCGTGGATGGACGGCTACGAGAAGGGCATCCTGCTCGGCACCATCCCCTGCGCGATCTGGCTGGGCTGGTTCTGGCGGCCGCTGCGCGCGCTGATGTTCGCCGTGGCGGCGTGCTCGCTGCTGGCTATCGCGCTCTACCAGGGCGAGGGCGGCGGCGACCTGGCGCGGGCCGACACGGTGTTCCTGCTGAAATACTTCCTGTCCAGCCAGTCGGCCATCCTGTGGATGAGCATGCTGTTCTTCATGAGCACGGCGTTCTATTGGGTGGGCATGTTCTCGCGCGGCGAGGGCACGGCCATGATGCGCATCGGCTCGCGCGTGGCCTGGGTGGCGGTGGCGCTGGCGCTCATCGGCACCATGGTGCGCTGGTACGAGAGCTACCAGATCGCGCCCGACATCGGCCACATCCCCGTGAGCAACCTCTACGAGGTGTTCGTGATGTTCTGCTGGATGACGGCGGCGTTCTACCTCTACTACGAGGAGCAGTACGCCACGCGCGCGCTCGGCGGCTTCGTGATGCTGGTGGTGAGCGCGGCCGTGGGCTTCCTGCTCTGGTACACGGTGGTGCGCGAAGCGCACGAGATCCAGCCGCTGGTGCCCGCGCTCAAGAGCTGGTGGATGAAGCTGCACGTGCCGGCCAACTTCATCGGCTACGGCACCTTCGCGCTGTCGGCCATGGTGGCTTTCGCCTACCTGATCAAGCAGCAGGCCGGCGAGACGCGCTGGTACAAGCTCGCGCCGCTGTGGCTGCTGGGCGTGGTGCTGTGCTTCGAGCCCATCGTCTTCCGCCAGGGCGCCACAGAGAACGGCGGCAGCTACTGGATGGTGTATTTCGGCATCTCTGCGCTCATCGTGGGCGGCATCCTGCTCGCGCGCCGGCGCATCGCCGAACGCCTGCCACCGCTGGAGGTGCTGGACGACGTGATGTACAAGGCCATTGCCGTCGGCTTCGCGTTCTTCACCATCGCCACCGTGCTCGGCGCGCTGTGGGCGGCCGAGGCCTGGGGCGGCTACTGGAGCTGGGACCCCAAGGAAACCTGGGCGCTGATCGTCTGGCTCAACTACGCGGCCTGGCTGCACATGCGCCTCATGAAGGGGCTGCGCGGCACCGTCTCCGCCTGGTGGGCGCTGGTGGGGCTGGCGGTGACCACGTTCGCCTTCCTGGGCGTGAACATGTTCCTCTCGGGACTGCACAGCTACGGCACGCTGTAAAAAAAGGAGCTGCCTGCGCTTGATTGGCAAGGATTTTGCGGTGAATACTGCTCTAAACCGGCTGTTGGCAAGCGCAACCAGCTATCGTTTTTGAAGGCCCATGAGGCCCTGCGCCGTGCAGGGCCGGGCGTCCTGAGGCAGACTCGCCAGACGTCCAGCCATTGGAGGCCCGCCATGCCCGCCCGCATTCGACCCACCGGATTCGACCACCCGCGCACCAGCGAGATCACGTCGCGCGCCGTGTACGCGCAGCGCCGCGACCTGCTGCGCCTGCTGGCCGGCGGCGCGGCCGGGGCGGCGCTGGCCGCGTGGGCGGGGCGCGAGGCGCTCGCGGCGCAGGCGCTGGCGGGCACGCGCTCGGCCGTGCCCGGCGCGGTGACCATGGAAAAGCCCACCGCCTACAAGGACGCGACCACCTACAACAACTTCTATGAGTTCGGCACCGACAAGGCCGACCCCGCGCGCAACGCCCACACCCTCAAGACCCGCCCGTGGACGGTGGAGGTGGAAGGCCTGGTCAACAAGCCGCGCCGCTTCGACATCGACGAGCTGCTCAAGCTCTCGCCGATGGAGGAGCGCATCTACCGCCTGCGCTGCGTGGAAGGCTGGTCCATGGTGATCCCGTGGGTGGGCTATTCGCTGGCCGAGCTCATCAAGCGCGTGGAGCCGCAGGGCAGCGCCAAGTACGTGGAGTTCGTCACCCTGGCCGACAAGGCCACCATGCCCTACGTGGGCTCGCGCGTGCTCGACTGGCCCTACACCGAGGGCCTGCGCATGGACGAAGCCCTGCACCCGCTCACGCTGCTCACCTTCGGCATGTATGGCGAGGTGCTGCCCCACCAGAACGGCGCGCCGGTGCGCATCGTCGTGCCGTGGAAATACGGCTTCAAGAGCGCCAAGAGCATCGTGAAGATCCGCTTCGTCGAGAAGGAGCCGGGAACCGCCTGGAACAAGGCCGCGCGGCAGGAATACGGCTTCTATTCCAACGTGAACCCCGACGTGGACCATCCACGCTGGAGCCAGGCCACCGAGCGCCGCATCGGCGAGGACGGCCTGTTCGCCAAGAAGCGCAAGACGCTGCTGTTCAACGGCTACGAGGCCCAGGTGGGCCAGCTCTACGCGGGCATGGACCTGAAGAAGTTCTATTGATGGCTGCCGCGCCCCGCGGCCGCTGGCTGCAGCACCGCGCGGCCAAGCCGCTGCTCTTCACGCTGTGCCTGCTGCCTCTGGCATGGCTGGTGTATGGCGCGGCGACGGATGGCCTGGGCGCCAATCCGGCGGAGGCGCTGATCCGCGCCACGGGCGACTGGACGCTGCGCCTGCTGTGCCTGGCCCTGGCGGTGACGCCGGTGCGCATCGCGCTGGGAGTGCCGGCGCTGGCGCGCATGCGGCGCATGCTGGGGCTGTTCACGTTCTTCTATGCCGCGTTGCACCTGCTGTGCTACGCGTGGTTCGACATGGGGTTCGATGCGGCCGAGATCGCGCGCGACATCGCCAAGCGGCCCTTCATCCTGGTGGGCATGGCGGCCTTCGCGCTGCTGCTGCTGCTCGCCGCCACCTCCTTCAACCGCGCCATCCGCTGGCTGGGGGGCGGCGCTGGCAGCGCCTGCACCGCGCCGTGTACCTGGTGGCGGTGCTGGCGGTGCTGCACTTCTTCTGGATGCGCGCGGGCAAGAACGACTTCGCCGAGGTGGCGGTCTATGCCGCCGTGCTGGCGGCGCTGCTGCTGGCGCGCGTGGTCCGCTGGCGGCGGACGTGATGCTATGGGTTGAATAGCTGCTCGCGCTTGCAGGATAAGCGCTGCAGCCGGATTTGGCTTGAAGTCAGCCGACCGCCTGCAGGGGCGGGCGCACCTGGCGCGTCACCGGGTCGATGTGCGCCGTGGGCACCTGGTAGGCGCGGTCGTCGAACAGGTCGATGCCGCACATCAGCGAGTCCAGCCAGTCGTAGAAATCGTTGATCGCCTGCTTGCCCATGATGGGCGCGCCGTGCTGCGGCACGAGCATGGCCACGTCGAGCGGGCGCACCATGCGCGTCCACAGGCGCAGAATTTTGTTGGAGACCATGTAGCGGCGGTGGAAGCCTTCCATGCGCGGGATGTGCGGCGCCAGCTCGGTCACCGGCACGCGCGCCTCGGCGCCCGAGGTCATGGACACGCCCAGGTCGCCCGTGAACAGGATGCGGCTGACCGGGTCGTAGAAGTGGAAATTGCCCTCCGAGTGCATGAAGTGCGCGGGCAGCAGCACCAGTTCGTGCCGCCCCAGCGGCAGGTGGCCGCCGCCGTCGGGCACGCCGATGACGCGGCCCTCGGTCTTGCCCAGCTTGGTGAAGTGCGGCGCGAAGCGCTCCCAGATGCGCGAGATGACCAGCGTGGCCTTGGTACTGGTCATCCAGCGGTCCAGCGAGGCGATGATGTCCGGGTCGGCGTGCGAGGCGATCAGGTAGGAGAGCTTGTGCGGCGGGAAATGCTTGGTCATTCCCATGAACAGCTCGTTGAAGGCCAGGTTGCCGCCCGGGTCGATGATGGCGCCGGTGTCCCCGTCCACGATCAGGAACTGGTTGGCCTGCACGGCCTGGCCGTCCTCTTCGATGAGGTCCGAGAACATCAGACAGGCGTGGTGCTTGTCTCGGTAGAGTTCGAGAGGTTCCAGGGACATGCAGCGGACTTTCGCAATGAAAGTCGGAATGCTAGTCCCCCCTCTGTGGCTGTTTCTTGATGGCTATCAAGGATTGGCGGGTGGCAGGAGCTTTTCGGCGTGGAAGATGTCGCTCACGCTCTCGCGGCGGCGGATGAGATGGGCGCGCTCGCCGTCCACCAGCACTTCGGCCGGGCGCGGCCGCGTGTTGTAGGTGCTGCCCATGGCGCTGCAGTAGGCGCCGGCGGAGAGCACGGCCAGCAAGTCGCCGGCGCGCACGGCCAGTTCGCGGTCGCGGCCGATCCAGTCGCCGCTCTCGCAGACGGGGCCGACCACGTCGTAGACCTGCGCGGTGGCCTGTGCGGTCGCCTGCAGCGGCACGATGGCGTGGTAGGCCTGGTACATCGCCGGCCGGGGCAGGTCGTTCATCGCCGCATCGACGATGCAGAAGTTCTTCTGCTCGCCGGGCTTGAGGTAGAGCACCTCGGTCAGGCACACGCCCGCGTTGCCCACCAGGGAGCGGCCCGGCTCGATCATGAGCCGCTTGTCGCCGTAGCCGCGCGCATCCACCTTGGCCAGCAGCTTGGCCCACAGTGCGTCGGCGGCGGGCGGCGTATCGCCTTGGTAGTCGATGCCCAGGCCGCCGCCGAAGTCCAGGTGGTGGATGGGAATGCCCGCCGCCTCGACGGCCTGCACCAAGTCCAGCATGCGGTCCATGGCGTCGAGATAGGGCGTCTCCTCGGTGATCTGCGAGCCGATGTGGCAGTCGATGCCGATCACGCGCAGGCCCGGCAGCGCGGCGGCGCGCTGGTAGGTGGCCACCACGCGCTCGTGGGCGATGCCGAACTTGTTGCCCTTGAGGCCGGTGGAGATGTAGGGGTGGGTCTTGGCGTCCACGTTCGGGTTCACGCGGATGCTGACCGGCGCGCGCAGGCCCATGGACTGGGCGACTTCACTGAGCACCTCCAGTTCGGCTTCGCTCTCCACGTTGAAGCAGCCGATGCCGGTCTCCAGCGCCTGGCGCATCTCGGCGCGGGTTTTGCCCACGCCGGAGAAGATGACCTGGGCTGGGTCGCCCCCGGCTGCGAGCACGCGCTGCAGCTCGCCGCCGGAGACGATGTCGAAGCCGCAGCCCTGGCGGGCGAACAGCTGCAGCACGGCCAGCGACGAGTTGGCCTTCATCGCGTAGCAGATCTGCACCTTGCGCCCGGCGAAGCCGCGCTGGTAGGCGGCCAGCGCCTGCAACATGGCGGCCTGGGAATAGACGTACAGCGGCGTGCCGTGCTCGCGCGCCAGGGTGTGCAGGCGCACGCCTTCGAGGTGCAGGGCGTTGCCCTCGTAGTGGACGTGGGGCTGGCCGGGCAGGGAGGAGGAACTCATGGAGTGGGAGACGATGCGGGGGGAAGCCGGCGCCGCGGGCGGGCGCGGGATGGCGGGGTTGAGGGTTTCGGGCAGGGTGGCGCGCTGCGCAGCCGCGGGGTCCGTCGGCAGATAGAGCGGGCCGCGCTGCCCGCACCCGGCCAGGGCTGCCGCGCTCATGCTAAGGGCAATCGTCCTGACTAGAATTTGGCGGGCTTTCAACATCCGCAAATTGTACTTTTCAGCCCCCAAGACAAGCCCGCGCCACGCGGGCTTTCTCATGCACGGGCACGCACTCGCGTGAGATACGGAGCATCAGGACGCACTACCCGATAGACCGCGCACTTGACCGTGCCGAGACCGACACCCCACAGCTCAGCCAACTCGGGCATTGTCCGACCACCCGCCAAGTACATAGCCACCAACTGGGCCTCATCATCAGGCGACAGAGCACGCCGACGACCCCAGCGCTTACCGCGAGCCTTTGCAGCAGCTTGCCCAGCCATCACGCGCTCACGGATCATCGACCGCTCAAGCTCCGCCACAGCGCCTAGCACTTGAAACGTGAACTCACCAAAGGGGCTAGACGTATCGAGAGGCTCAGTGAGACTACGGATGGACGCACCGGAAGCCTTTAAACGATCACGTATACCGAGCAGGTCAGACAGGCTACGCGCAACGCGATCCAGCTTCCAAACCACCAGCGTATCCCCTGCGGCGAGGCATGACAGAGCGCGCTGCAACTCAGGGCGAGGACCGATGCCAGACCCAGACTCACGAAAGACCCTCAACACGCCAGCAGAGCGCAGCGCATCCTGTTGCAAAGCCGTATCTTGATCCACCGTAGACACACGCGCATAACCGACCAACGCCATCACTCCCTCCAGATCAAACCTTGAGTTTTCCAATCACGATTCGTCAGCGCGAACCGCAGTAAGGACCGCACGACCTCAGCGCGCGTGCAGCCATAGAAAGAGGCTAAGTCGTCGATCGTCATACCGGTGCGCGGAGGAATGGACACATCCAGGCGCACATGCCGCGACCGATGGTCAGCCACACGTACGGCGCTTGTGTTACCGGCAACGACGCGAAGAGAGGACTTAGGCAAGGGCATGGCCTACCCCCCGCCCCGACAACGCGTCTACGGGCCCGCTATGGCCTTGCGGCTGGCCCTCAAACGCGAAGTAAAACCAGTCTCCCCACCGGCTCAGATGCATGGTGTCTACACGACCACCCATGAAGACCAGCGCAGCCGACCGAAGGGCCGCATCAACCGAGTGGAACTCACCGAGGTCGACGGGGGCGGGACTTCCACGTCACCGAATTTGGTCCACCGGTTCGACCACTTGTCACCCTCTTCGAAAGCCTTGGTGATGTACTTTGAGAGGTAGGCCGCAATGCGCGCAGCAGTGCGCTGGCTATGCCGCTTGCGCGCAGAGATATCAACGTTCCCGCCGTGCGCTTTCGTGACGGATCGCCAGATGGCGCGCAGCACATTCCACGACTTCACCAAGACGCCGTTGCGGGCCTTGAGACTTGCAGGCAGCCTCACCGTAGCCATGTGCACATGCCACGCACCACGCTTTTGCTGCTCAAAACCGCACACCGCGCGGAAGTCTGGAATCACGCGCCGGACTCGCCGCACGAACTCTTTCAGGTGCGCCTTGCACAGCGCCAAATCCTGCTGGTTGCCTTTATACGTGAGCGTCATCAGCGTATCCGCGCCCATGGCCTTGCAGAGCTTGCGCACGCGTGTTTTGGCGCGGTTCGCCGCGACCTCAAGAGCGCGAGCACGCTTGTCTACGTCGCTCTGATGATCGGGGTCAGCCAGCATATCGAGATAGTCCTGAATCTGGCCTGCCGTCCATCCCAGCTCCTGCCAGCATGTGCGCTCGACTCCGCTGACCTCGATGTGCCCGGCGCCCAGGTCATGCGCCTTGACCCGGAAGACACCATCGTGATAACTGCCGACCGCGTAGCGCGAACCGTCCGCGTTCTCTAGAATACGAATCGCCATGGGATACCCCTCTATCTCGTGACCACGAACCCCGAGCGGCTGCAACCGTTGCGGGGTTCACCTTTTTCAGGGCAGCACGCCCTCGAACCACAGGGCTACAACGCCCCCCTGCTTGTGCCGGTACTGACGCCGCCACAGCTCATCCAGGTAGCACCAATCGCCATCGGGCCACTGCCAGACGAGCAACGCGCCAGGGCGCGGGACGTCCAAACGAAAGCCCACCAACTGACCCGCATGGGGAAGGAAGACCGGGTTTTCTGTCATACGTCCTAAAGTGTTTATGGGATAAATCTAGGCCGCGCTGCGCGCGGCCTCGCCGCCGCGCTGCGCCAGCGTCGGCTTGCCCGCATCGCACGCGGCATCAAACAACGCGAGCGCCACAGAGCACAGGGCACGGGGCGCACCACGCGGCGACATGGGGTTTGTCACCCCATACCCCGACCCCACCGCTACGACACAAGGTCTCCGCTCTCGGGGCCCCGGTTTGTCTCCAGAGAAGAGGCGGCGCATACCTAGCGTCCCAGGCTCGACCGCACTTGCGCATTGCGCGCGGCCAGCTCCTGCTCCCACTGTGAGCGCGGCTGCTTCGGCTGCTGCTGGGCCGCAGCCTGAGGGCCAAAAATCTGGTCAGGAGACACACGCACACGCCCAGGCTCCAGAGCAGCAGGAGGCGGCGCGACAAGGCCGGCATGCGTGATACCCGCCCGCTGCTCGGGCAAGTCGCAGATCACTGAGCGCGTCGTACCCCGGTAGACAAGATTGAGCATGCACTCGCCCTTGCGCGTGACCTTGTAACCCATGTCTTTCAAGTCGGCGCTAGTCAGCGTGAAAGCCTGCTGCCCACCCTGGCTAACCGCAAGCTGGCACAACAGCCGGTCCCCCATCTCGACGCAACCCAGCAGATGGAGACCACGGCCCGCAAGTGGGTGATCCGGCTGCGGTGGCTTCTCCGGTGATGCAGCGACTGCGGGCACCGTCGATGCGGGCACCATTGCCGTTTTCCCGCCGCCTTGCTTCTGTTGCCCTTGGCTCGCTGATGCTGCTGCCGGGTTCATGTTCGACGCAAGGCGTCCGTACATGTGCCATGCAAGGTAGCCGGTGCAACCGAGGGCTGCGACAGCCACGACGAGCGCCGTCGGGAAACTGCGGATTGGCTTGATGTGGATCGACGCCGAGGTGTAGCTGTCAAAGATGCGCTTGGGCAGCTTGTAGCGCTTCTTGATGGGGGCCGAGCGCCAGCCGGTACGGCACTGGTCAGCGCATTCGGGCCATTCGTACCACCAGCGGCCCAGCCACCCCAGATCACGCAGATGGATATGGCGACCGACCAGGGCGCGCACGTTTGAATCCAGCAGGTTTGGGCCTTGCGTGGTCAGGAAGAAGTCCAGGCCGCGATGGCGGTGAGTCTCCAGGGCCGCGATATGGTCAGGGACTACCTTTCCCGCGCCACGGGGGCGCCATACCTGCTGCACCTCATCAATGACGATGGCCGCGCCGTCCGGGACCTCCTCCATCCATTTAGTGGGGTCCTCGAGGGGCACATGCGCCAGCTTGAGGCCATTGAGGCCGAAGACGAAGAGCGGACGATCCGCGCCGACCGTGCGCAGCAGATCCACCAACGCCGCAGTCTTGCCGGTGCCAGGGGCACCCGTGAGCAACGTGATCATGACTGCGAGGCCGTGCCGGTTTGCAGGGCGAAGTGCTTGAGTACGAGCCAGGAAATCCCGGCCACCAGTCCGCCGCTCGTAATGCTCATGTAGTCAAAGAACCCGGCGCGTGCGGCGAGCTGGGCGGCCACGGGCAGGATGCCCTGGGTTGCTGCCTTGGCCGAGCCGAGCACGTTGTTCAGGCCTTCGGTGACACCCGTGTATGTGACCGTGCCGACGCCGAGCGCGGCCAGGACTCTGGAGACGATTGGCCAGGAAATATCCGAGAGCCACTTTGCCAAGCCATCCATGTTTTACCTCCGCAGGAAGCCGACCATGCCCAGGCCGACCGAGAGCCACGCCAGGGCGATCACGACAGGGCGCACACCATCCGCCCACTGGCACCACGCATCCCAGGACCATTCCAGCGTGCCGATGCTGGTAGACACCGTGAGGGGCGCAGGGCAGCTCTGCCCAGGCGTGCCGAAGCCAGACTGAGGCGTGATGGTGCTGGCGTTGATTTCGCGATCCTTGACCGGCTCAGCATCGCCAGCAGAGCCGGTTTTCTGGCACACGAAGGTGTCGGGGAAGAGCTTGCACAGAAGGCCTTCCTCGCCATCGCCGTCGCCGTCCCCGCTGCCACCACCACCACCGCCGCCACCTGTACCGCCACCGCCACCGCCGCCCCCACCGTTTCCGCAGTCGTCGCCCTCGCACTCGCCACCACCGCCGCCGCCGCCGCCACTGCCGCAGTCATCGCCTTCACATTCACCGCCGCCACCGCCCTCGCCGCCGCCGCCTTCACCTTCGCCCTCGCCCTCGCCCTCACCGGGAGGGCAGACACCAGCAGTGCAGCCGCCGTCATCGGGGGGATCATCGTCGTCATCGTCGCCGTTGCCGCCTTCACCGCCACTGCCCTCGCCAGGGCCACCACCCTCGCCGCCACCACCTTCGCCGGGGCCACCTTCGCCGCCACCGCCTTCGCCTTCGCAACCGGCACCCTCACAGCCAGGGCCACCGCCACCCGAGCCGCCAGTCTGGGGCGGAGGGCTAGACGGGTCAGGGGTCTTTTGCGTGCACTGCGCGCCCGTGCTGGTGTACGCGTGTTCGCAGAACGACTTATGGGGAACACCCTCCTCGGCAACAGTCTCAATCGAACAATCCAGGACCCCCTGGTGCGCCCACACGCAAGCACCGTCACAGTAAGAGCCGGGAGGCGAAACCGGATCGCCAATAGGCTTACCGTCCGGAGGCACGTCAGTCCACCAACTACTAAAAAACGTGTAGCTCTTGTTCTGACCAGCCTCGCATGTTTGCGGCTTGACGCACTGGCCGTTGCGCTCGACAAACCCCTGCGCACAAGCGCAGGTAGCCGAGGCCCCAGAGCCGATCATGGTGGAGTTATCGGGGCAGCTGTAGACGGGCTCAGGCTTGGTACACATGCTGTTGTAGACACCGTTAGCTGTGCTGCCATCCCAGCCCAACTGCGCCGACGTGTAAGACCACCCACATTCACGCTGCGAGCGCCCCTCATGCCCGCACACCCATGCGGCAGATACGGAGGGGTTCGACGCATAGGACCTAGGATGATTTCCTGGTGTGCAGTCACCGTCAGGCTGAGTCGGCGTCGCAGGGATCGCATACGCCAAAGATGCGCAAACACACAGCAGCAGGGCCAGGATCAGGCGGTGAATACGAGCCATAGCCATCACAAGCCCCTCAGAAGTAGCGCGGCCATGCCGAGCACGGCGACGACGAGCATCAATGCATCCGGTGTCATGTATCCCCCTGGTGGCCCCAACTGGTGACGGCGTGCCAGACGGTGCGGCCGATGAATGTGACGGCGCCGACGGAGAGGAGCACCGCAGCAACGCCCCACGCGAGTTCCATGGCTTCCGCGCGTTGCATGAGTCCGCAGGGCTGCGGCTCAACCGCCACCACACGCATGAGCACTGCGCCAGTGCTGATGTCTGTGGCCTCGTAGGTGATCGAGGTGGGCGTGACGGCACTGGCCGCGATGGCGTAGCCACCTTGGACAGTGCCGGAGACCGCAGCGGCTGCGGCCTCATTGGCAGCTTGAGCAGTGCCGTAGCACTGGGCACCAAACTGCCACATGGTCAGCGAACCGCGCGGCGCAGGAACAGGATGGCGGCCACGGCGATCACGGCCACAATGACGAGGGTGGCGGCGCTGACACCGTCGTCTTTCATGTCGCCCAGGGCGGTGCTGACTTCTGTGGGCAGTGCGGCGTAGGCATTGCCAGCCAGGACCATGGGCAGTGCCGCAGCGGCGGCGAGCTTGTTCTTGAGGCTCATGTCGAAACTCCTAAAAGGTTTTTGAAACGACGCGGATTGCGTCCGAGTGCCCCGCACGCGAGGCAGTCAGCTGGAATCCTTTTTGCCGCCGATGGCTTCACGGATGAAGCGGATGGCGCGCACTGCGGTGATGGCCGTTACGACCATGGCCGCAGCACGGGAGCCGTTGAGGGCCATGCCCAGGAGTAGTTCGAGGGCTAGGGCCGGCATGGGAGGGCACTGTTGATGGACCGCACGTGGGCGCGGGCGCGGGCCGAGCCGATGCGCACGCGCTTGTCTTCCCAAGCTTGAATAGCGTCAGCCACATGCATCAGGGCGCGCACAATGAGCGACCAGCAGATGGCGCCAAGGACGCCACCCACCATCGAGAGCTTCACGATGGACAGCGCGAAGGCTTGCAGCTCAAGCTCTGTCATGGAGCAGGCGTGGCCTTTGCAGAGGACGCGGACGGAGAAGCCGCACGGGCGCCAAAGACCGCCTTAGGGTCCACCGGTGTCAGGGAGACGAACTGCGCCTGGATGCGGCCCGCGTTGTCCCCATAGTCCTGCACGCCGAGCGTGAAGCCCACCGTGTAGAGGCCCAGGCCGACCTGCCCCTCCAGAGCGGCCGGGACTCGGAACATACCAACGGTGGCCACATCGCCGTTTTCCTTGCGCACGATGGCGCGCGCTTCTTTCCACTGGGACAGGACGCCCTGTGCATTGGGCTTCTTGGCGACCTTGTCTTCGATAAGGATGATTTCCATGAGGGATGCGTAAGCAGACATAGGGGACTCCAGGCAGTGGGCAGCTAAGGCCCGAGAAAGAGCAACAGCGCTCTACGCTCACCCGCACGCGAGGGAGCGTGCAGGGCTGTCATGTGGCGACCACCTGGACGGAGGTGCAGGGGAGCCATTTGCCGTAGGTGTCACCAGGAAGACGGACGAGGCAGCGGCCCATGCGCACGCGCAGGACGGGGCCACGGAAGCCGTACCAGCAGACGGTGAGGCCGCGGCGCACCAGCTTGTCGTGCATGTCGAGGTTTGCGGCCATGTCAACAGCCCTCACGGGAGGCGCAGCGGCCATCGAGCACCGCGTAGGCCCACTTGCGACCGGAGCCGACGACAAACGACGTATGGGAGCCAGAGGGCAGATAACAGGGCGCGTCCATACCAGCGCCGAACAACGCGCCAGTCACCGAGCCGTCACCAGTGGCGCACCACCCGCCAAGAAAGTCGTCACGTATCTCATGACAGCAACCCGCGTTACCGGGCGCCACAGAGGCGATACGGAGGCACTCCCCACCGCCCACCGCCAACGGGTGAGCTACCACCGCAATGGCGGCTTGCTGGACGGGGGAGTGCTTTCGGAGGCCATCGCGGCTTGCTGCGCGAGGGCGAAGGCGGCGAAGGAGATTTGCGTGGCTGACATGGGTAGCTCCATGGGTTAGACCAAAGAGCCCGCCCTGCTTCTGGCGGTAGGCCGCGCTGTGGATCACTGCGACTGGCCGGGAGAGCCCCATGGTGGTAGACTGAAACCGTTACCGGAAACAGTAACTTTACTCAAACGAGTAAATGCAAGTTTACAGAAAGGAGTAAACATGAGCCAATTGGTTTCCTTTATCGAAAAAGGTAGATCTATCTACGGCAGCTATGGCGGGTTAGCGAAAGAGGTAGGCGTGCCACAAAGCCATATCAGCATGTGGAAGTCAGGCGTAAAAGCCTGCACCGCACCCGATCGCGCCGCACTGGCGGTAGCGGTCGGAGAGAACCCCGCCGAAGCCGCCATCGAGGCAGCACTAGAGGGGATCAACCTAGAAAAACCGCAGGGCAAGCGCGCAGCACACGCCCTACAGCTAGCACTCCAGAGGATTCGAAAACTGTAATGACCGACCTCGAATTCATGGACCGTGCCGAGCAGCTGCTGCTGGCGGTGGAGCAGGGCTGCGACCGCATCAACGAGGCAACCGAGGCCGACCTGGACAGCCAGCGCTCCGGTGGCATGGTCACGATCACGTTTCCCAACCGCAGCCAGATCGTCATCAACCTGCAAAAGCCGCTGCACGAAGTCTGGATGGCGGCGCAGTCCGGCGGCTACCACTTCCGCTTCGACGGCCAGCAGTGGATGGACACCAAGGGCGCAGGCGAATTCTTCGCCGGTCTGAGCCGCGATGCCAGCCTGCAGGCGGGGCAGCCGCTGGTGTTTTCGCGCTGAGGGTGCTCTTGAAAAAGAGCTGCCTGCGCTTGGTGCGAAAGGAATTCAGGGGGTATTTGTCCTGAAAACCTTGCACACCAAGCGCAGGCAGCTTTTATTTTGATAGCGGTCAGTTGCGGAACAGGTCCAGGATCCGGTTGCGCTCCTCGGTGGGTGGCGGCGTGCCGGGCGCCTGGCTGCCAGGCGCACCACCTTCCACGCCTACGCTGGCCACGCCGCCGCTGCGCGCGTATTCCTCGTAGAACCATTCGCCGCTCACGTTCACCAGGCCGGGCGGCACCGTGGGTTCGGCCACCGGCACGCCCTTGAGCGCGCGGTCCATGAAGCTGATCCAGACGGGCAGGCTCAGGCCACCGCCCGTCTCGCGGCTGCCCAGGTTGCGCGGCGTGTCGTAGCCGATCCAGGTCACGGCCGCCAGCGTGGGCTGGAAGCCGGCGAACCAGGCGTCCACGGCGTCGTTCGTGGTGCCGGTCTTGCCGTAGAGGTCGGGGCGCTTGAGCGTGGCCTGGGCGCGCGCCGCCGTGCCCGAGCGCGTCACCTCCTGCAGCAGGCTGTCCATGACGAAGGCGTTGCGCGCGTCGATGACGCGGGGGGTGTCGCCGATGGCGGGCGGCTGGACGTCCGACAGGATGCGCCCCTTGTGGTCGGTGATGCGGGTGATGAGGTAGGGGTTGACGCGGTAGCCGCCGTTGGCGAACACGGAATAGGCCGCCACCATCTGCATGGGCGTGACCGAGCCGGCACCCAGCGCCATGGTGAGGTAGGGCGGGTGCTTGTCGGCGTCGAAGCCGAAGCGGGCCACCCAGTCCTGCGCAGTCTTGGGGCCTACCGACTGCAGCACGCGGATGGAGACGACGTTCTTGGAGCGCGCCAGGCCGGTGCGCAGCGTCATGGGGCCGTCGTACTTGCCGTCGTAGTTCTTCGGCTCCCAGGGCTGGCCGCCCGTCACGCCGGCGCTGAAGAACAGCGGCGCATCGTTGACGATGGTGGCGGGCGTGAAGCCCTTTTCCAGCGCGGCGGAATAGATGAACGGTTTGAAGCTCGATCCCGGCTGGCGCCACGCCTGGGTGACGTGGTTGAACTTGTTCTTGTCGAAGTCGAAGCCGCCCACCAGTGCGCGGATGGCACCGGTGCGCGGGTCCACGGCGACGAAGGCGCCCTCCACCTCGGGCAGCTGGGTGATTTCCCAGGTCTTCTTGGGCGTCTGCACTACCCGGATCACCGCGCCGCGGCGCAGCTTGATGTTGGGCGGGGCCTTGTCGCTGAGGCCGGACTGCGCGGGCTTGAGCCCGTCGCCGGTGATCTCGATCAGCTCGCCGTCGGCGCGGGCCGCCACGATCTTCTTGCTACCCGCTTCGAGCACCACCGCGGCGAGCACGTCGCCGTTGTCGGGATGGCCGGCCAGCACGTCGTCGATCACGTCCTCGGCCTGAGCGGGGTCGGTGGGCAGGGCGGCGAAACGCTCGGGGCCGCGGTAGTGCTGGCGGCGCTCGTAGTCCATGATGCCCTTGCGCAGCGCGGTATAGGCGGCCTCTTGCTCACCGGCGTTGAGGGTGGTGTACACGTTCAGGCCGCGTGTGTAGGCCTCGTTGCCGTACTGGGCGAACACCAGTTGGCGGGCCATTTCCGCGACGTACTCGGCGTGGATGCGCGTACTGTTGGTGGAAGAGCGCAGCTTCAGGTCTTCCTGCTTGGCGGCCGCGGCTTCTTCTGCCGTGATGAAGCCGTTCTCCTGCATGCGCTCGATGATGTAGAGCTGGCGCATGCGGGCGCGCTTGGGGTTGCTGATGGGGTTGTAGGCCGAGGGCGCCTTGGGCAGGCCGGCCAGCATGGCGGCTTCGGCGATCGAGATGTTTTTCAGCGGCTTGCCAAAATAGGTTTCTGATGCGGCGGCAAACCCATAGGCGCGATTGCCCAGATAAATCTGGTTCATGTAAATCTCGAGAATCTGGTTTTTGGTCAGCAGATGCTCGAGCTTGAAGGTTAGTAATATTTCGTAAATCTTTCGTGTAAATGTCTTCTCGGAAGAAAGATACACATTGCGCGCCACCTGCATGGTGATGGTGGATGCCCCCTGGCTCTTGACGCGGCCCAGGTTGGCGAGCGCGGCGCGCAGCACGCCCTTGTAGTCGACGCCGCCGTGCTGGAAGAAGCGCGCATCCTCGATCGCCAGAACGGCGTTGGTCATCACCGGCGGAATGTCCTGGATCGGTGTGAGATTGCGCCGTTCCTCGCCGAACTCTCCGAGCAGCGCGCCTTCCGTGGAATAGACCCGCATCGGCAGCTTGGGCCGGTAGTCGGCCAGCTCGGAGATGTCGGGCAGGTTGGGATAGGCCACGGCCAGCCCGAGCGCAATGAACATCGCCCCCGCCAGCACGCCCGCCGCGGCAAGCCCGACCAGCCAGGCAAGCCCGCGCACCACCCAGCGCAGCCAGCGTGGCGAGGAGGAGGCCGGGGAGGGTTGTTTGTCTTGTGGGGGAGGCATACGGCTCCAATGGAAAGCGAACCCGCCATTATAAAAATCGTCCGCGCCGTCCATCGCTCCGCCACGTTGCCGGCGTCCCCGCCGTTTCACGGTTTCCCCGGGGAAATCGGCTCTCCTGTCCCGGAAAATCGTCTGCTTTTGACAACGCGGCGCATGTAGCCAAAGGGTAAAACTCTTTGCTGGTAAAGGACCTTACTGATAGCATTCATGTGAAGTGTTAAGTTTTGTTGCGCCATATAGATAAGTCACGGGGGGCCATCTTGATCTCAATGGGGTCGTTGTTCAGTCGCCAGTCAGCCCCATTGCTGGGGATCGACATCAGCTCATCCAGCGTCAAGCTTGTCGAGTTGGGGCGCGACAAAGCGGGCACGCTGGTGCTGGAACGGTGCGCGATCGAGCCGCTGGAACGGGGCTGGATCACGGATGGCAACATCGAGAAGTTCGACGAAGTGGCCGAGGCGCTGCGCCGGGTCGTGAAGAAGAGTGGCACGAAGACCAAGAACGTGGCCCTGGCGTTGCCGTCGTCCGCCGTCATCACGAAGCGGATCACCCTGCCCGGAGGCATGACCGAGCAGGAACTCGAGGTGCAGGTCGAGTCCGAGGCCAACCAGTACATCCCATTCTCTCTGGACGAAGTGAGCCTGGATTTTTGCGTGATCGGCCCCAGCAAGAACGCCCCGGGCGATGTGGAGGTGCTCATTGCCGCCTCGCGTAAGGAAAAGGTCCAGGACCGCCAGGGTTTGGCAGAGGCGGCCGGGCTCAAGCCCATCGTCGTAGATGTCGAGTCGCATGCGGCCCGCCTGGCGGCCGGCCGTCTCATAGAAGCCTTGCCCAGCAGCGGCGTGGATGCCGTGGTGGCGCTGTTCGAGGTCGGGGCTCTGACCACCAGCATGCAGGTCCTGCGCAACGACGATGTCCTCTATGACCGTGACCAGGCCTTTGGCGGCGCGCAGCTGACGCAGCTCATCGTCCGCCAGTACGGTTTTTCCCAGGAAGAAGCGGAAAGCAAGAAGCGCAACGGCGATCTCCCGGAAGACTACCAATCGGCCGTGCTGCGTCCCTTCGTGGACAGCATGGCGCAAGAAGTAGCCCGCGCCCTGCAGTTCTTCTTCTCCAGTACGCCCTACAACCGGGTGGACCACATCATGCTGGCGGGTGGCTCGGCTCCCCTGCCTGGGCTGACAGAGGCGGTGACCCAGCACACAGGCTCCGCCTGCAGCGCCATCAATCCTTTCGAAGGAATGGAAATCGGCGGCGCGGTACGGCTCAAGAAGATGGTGCGCGAGGCGCCGTCCTACCTGACGTCGTGCGGGCTGGCGATGCGGAGGTTCCTGCAGTGATTCTCATCAACCTGCTCCCGCACCGGGAGGCCGCGCGCAAGCGCCGGCGGGAAACATTTCAGGCGGTCATGGTGGCTTCGGCCCTCGTGGGCTTGGCCATCGCCGGGGCCATCTACTGGTGGTACCAGATGATGATCGACAACCAGCAGGCGCAGAATAACTTCCTGCGCGGTGAAATCCGAGTCCTGGAAGGCCAGATCAAGGAAATCGCAACCATCGAGGAAGAGATCGCAGCATTGCGCGCACGCCAGAAGGCGGTGGAGGACCTGCAGTCCGACAGAAATCTGCCCGTCCACATGCTCAACGAGTTGGTCATGCAATTGCCGGACGGCGTATACATCACCAGCCTCAAGCAGGCCGATCAGGTCGTCACCATGCAGGGCATGGCGCAGTCGAACGAGCGCGTTTCCGAGATGCTGAGAAATCTCGCCGGCAACACGCCCTGGTTTTCGAAGCCGGAACTGGTCGAGATCGTTGCGGCCAATGTTGCGCTGACGCCGAAGGATCAGCGCCGGGTGGCGTCGTTCAACCTGCGTTTCCGGCTGGTACGCAGTGCCGAGGCGCAAAAGGCGATGGATGCCGCCAGCGCGGCTGCGGGGAAGTAAGCCATGGCCAGAACTAAAGACAAGGCGCCGAAAGTCGATTTCGCGAAGCTGCAGAGTAATCTGCAGCGCCAATTCCAGAATCTGGACCCTAAGGACCCATCCCTGTGGCCGATTTTGCCCCGTACTCTGTTGTGCGTGCTGATCGCTGCGGGCGTAGCTACCTTTCTGTGGTTCTTCAAGCTGTCCGAATTCGAGGATGAGCTGGTGGCGGAGCAGAACACGGAGCAAACGCTGCGCAATGATTATCAGCAGAAGCTGATCAAGGCCGTCAGCCTGGACGCGCTCAAGAAGCAGCGCGAGCAAATCCAGCAGTATGTGATTCAGCTGGAGAAGCAATTGCCCAGCAAAGCAGAAATGTCTGCTTTGCTCTCCGATATCAATCAGGCTGGCCTGGGCCGTAGCCTGCAATTCGAATTGTTCCGGCCGGGACAAGTGGTCGTTAAAGACTACTATGCGGAATTGCCAATTTCTATTCGGGTGGTAGGTAAATTCCACGATATAGGCGCTTTTGCTTCGGACGTCGCCAACCTGTCCCGCATCGTGACGTTGAATAACGTAGCAATTGCGCCTCCGCAAAAGGACGCCGCGGGCAACTTGACCATGGAGGCGACCGCGCGCACTTTCCGCTACCTGGACCAGGAAGAAATCCAGGCGCAAAAAGCTGCTGCCGCAGGGAAGGGCAAGAAATGATGCGTCTACATAGATGGCTCATTGCCGCGGGCGTGATCGTTCTGGGAGGGTGTGGGCCCAGCGGTGAGGATGAATTGCGCCAATGGATGTCGGAATTGCGCGCCACTACCAAGCCGCGGGTGACGCCGCTGACCGAGCCCAAACAGTTCTTTCCTCAGGACTACACGGCGGAGAATGGGGTAGATCCTTTCAATCCGATGAAGCTGACGCAGGCACTTCGGCGTGAATCGTCTCAGGGGATAGCCAACGCTTCCTTGATCGCGCCGGAAATGGCGCGGCGCAAGGAGCCTCTGGAAGCCTATCCACTCGATGCCGTGAAAATGGTCGGCAGCTTGAACAAGACCGGCACACCCACTGCCCTGTTGAGTGTGGACAAGCTTTTGTACCAAGTGCGTGTTGGCAACTACCTTGGGCAGAACTACGGAAAAATCGTAAGTATTACAGAAACAAATATGCGACTGCGGGAAATTGTCCAGGATCCCTCAGGCGACTGGGTGGAGCGCATGACGACACTTGATCTGCAAGAGGGAACAGAGGTGAAGAAATGATTCAAAGGAATACTCGCTTACGTCAGCGTCTGTGGGCTGCAGGCGCTGTACTTCTTGCTTTGCTGAGTACTTCGGCTGCGCATGCCGACGGAGCGATCGAATCTATTTCCGGATTCTTGCAGGGCGGCGCGGAAGTGTTGCGCATTGAACTTTCGGAAGCACCCAAAGACGTTCCAACAGGATTTTCCATTCAGAGCCCTGCTCGCATCGCTCTCGATTTTCCTGGGGTGGTCAACGCCACAGGTCGCTCTTTGATAGATATCAACCAGGGCAACATCAAGTCGGCCAATATCGTTCAGGCGGGAGAGCGCTCGCGGGTGGTGCTCAACCTCAAGCAGCCCGCTCCTTACCGGACCGAAATACAGGGCAAGACCCTGGTGGTTCTATTGGAACCTGTCACAGGGGGCGCTATGGTGCCCAGCGCGGCTCCGACGGTCTTCGCTGAAAGCCAGACATCTGACGTTCTGCCCCTGAGAGACCTGGATTTCCGCCGTGGAGCCGATGGTTCCGGTCGCGTTGTCGTCGGTCTGGGCAGCAACCAGGTAGGCGTGGACTTGCAACAGCAAGGCAAGGGACTGGTGGTGGAATTCCTGCGTTCGTCTTTGCCTGAAGGGTTGCGTCGTCGGCTGGACGTGTCCGACTTCGGCACTCCCATACAAATGATCACCGCAACCCAACATGGTGAGCGTGTGCGCATGTCGATCGAGCCGGTGGGCGAGTGGGAGCACAGTGCTTACCAGAGCGACAATCAATTCGTGGTTGAAGTACGTCCGAAAAAGGTTGATCTTAGCAAACTCACTCAGGGCCCGAATTATTCGGGCGAGAAGCTGTCACTGAACTTCCAGAACATCGAAGTGCGCTCCCTGTTGCAGGTCATCGCTGATTTCACGAATTTCAATATCGTCACGTCGGATACGGTTACCGGCGCCCTGACGCTACGACTCAAGGATGTGCCGTGGGACCAAGCCCTGCAGATCATCATGGATGCTAGAGCGTGTTATGAACTTGATAGCGCGTGCGGTAGATTCGCCACATGGCAAGGCGCAAGCAGTACCCCACGGATGTCACGGATGAGGAGTGGGGCTTCGCGGCGCCGTACCTGGCACTGATCGACGAGAAGGCAGCGCAACGCCAGCACGAACTGCGCGAAGTGTTCAATGCCTTGCGCTGGATGGCCCGTGCGGGTGCGCCCTGGCGCATGCTGCCTGGGGACTTCCCGCCGTGGGAGGCGGTCTATCAGCAAACACGCCGCTGGTTGCAAGCAGGATGCTTTGAGGCAATGGCCAACGACCTTCGCTCGGTCATTCGCGTGGCGCAAGGACGCCAGGGCCAGCCCAGTGCGGCAGTCTTGGATGGACGCACCTTGCAATCGAGCTGTGAGAGTGGTCCGCGTGCTGGCTACGATGGTTACAAGCGGCGCAACGGCTCGAAAGTGCACATGGCCGTCGATACGCTGGGGCATTTGCTGGCCGTCCATATCACACCAGCCAATGAACAGGAGCGAGCGCAAGTGGCGCCGTTGTGCGAGGCGGTGCAGGAAGCGACAGGCGAGACGGTGAGACTGGCCTGGGCCGACCAGGGCTACACGGGCGAAGAGCCCAACCGGCAGGCCAGCGAGCACGGCATTGATCTGCAAATTGTCAAGCTGCCCGAGGCCAAGAAGGGCTTTGTGCTGCTGCCCAGGCGCTGGGTGGTCGAGCGCAGCTTTGGCTGGCTGGCGCGATTCAGAAGGCTCAGCCGCGACTATGAAAGATTGCCCGAAGTGCTCGCCGGATTGCATTTCCTGATCTTCGTGATCCTCATGCTGCCAAAGGCGTTGCCTGCCTTGGGCACGGGGGTGAGTTCATAACACGCTCTAAGGGGCTGGGTATGCGAAAGTCCGGGACAGTCCTGTGGATCGCACCCAAGGATGAAATCGACGAACGCACCAAGAAAGATTACGAGGCGGCGCTGGCGATTCAGAAACTGGAGCCTCTGCGTACACAGGCCTACCAGTTGAACTATGCCAAGGCTGCAGACATGGTGGTGCAACTTTCTACTACTACTGGCGGGGGGTCATCTGGTGGCAGTGGGCATTCCACGCGCTTTCTCTCTGAACGTGGCAGCGCTATCTCCGAACCACGGACCAACCAACTTTTCGTGACAGACACTCCTGCTAAATTGGAAGAAGTGCGCCAACTGCTGCTGACGTTGGATGTACCGGTGCGGCAAGTCATGATCGAGGCGCGTATCGTCGAGGCACGCGACACGTTTGGCCGTGCATTGGGTGTTCGCTTGGGCGGCGGAGACTTGCGTGCTCAGCGTGGTGGCGACGGTGGCTATAGCATCGGTGGTGGAAACCGCATGGCATGGGGCACCAACTATGGCAACGCTACCAATTCGGGCTTGGTCGGTGGTAGTTTGACTGATGGCAGCTTTGTGAACCTGCCCGCGCAACTGTCGAACGTGGCGGGATCTGGCTCATTCGCCCTGTCCATTTTCAACTCGGCTGCGAACCGTTTCCTTTCGCTGGAACTGTCGGCGATGGAGGCTGATGGTCAAGGTAAGATAGTTTCCAGTCCACGCCTCATCACCGCCGACCAGACCAAGGCGTTGATCGAGCAGGGCACTGAATACCCCTATTCGGTCACGGCACCGAATGGCGCCACGACGATCGCTTTCAAGAAAGCAGTGCTCAAGCTCGAAGTCACGCCTCAGATTACGCCAGAAGGCAATATTATCCTTGACCTTGACGTCAACAAGGACAGCCGTGGCGAGATTACCGAACAAGGCGTAGCTATTGATACGAAGCACATCAAGACTCAGGTGCTTGTAGAGAATGGCGGGACTGTGGTAATTGGCGGTATCTTTGAGATAGAGGAAACCAATCAGGAAAACAAGATACCGATGCTGGGTGATGTTCCTGTGCTTGGCAATCTGTTCAAGAGCCGGACCAAGGAATCCATGAAGCGGGAAATGCTGGTGTTTATTACGCCCAAGGTCATTACTGATCGCGGGCCTGTGCGTTGAATGTATGAAGGTGAAGAAATCATGAAGATATCCAAAGCGATGATGGTATCGGCTGCCACGGCTGCCGTTCTTTCCGCATGTGGCGGCGGTGGCGGCAGCGGTGGGGAATCCCATGCTGCGTACAGCATTACGCTGCGCGCAGAGAAGACGCAGTTGCCTCTCAATATCAGCAACTACCCTGTGGGGCAGGGTGTGTATGCGCCTTTTTCCACGACGCTGTATGTTGAGGCGAAGGAGGGTGATAGGCCTATTCCTGGTGGCGAGGAAATTTTCGGCTGTAATGTGGCCGGAGGTCTCGATTCGGGCTCCCTGTATTACCTTGACGGTGATCCGGAACACGAAGAGGAGGTGGATGACGGCAATGGCGGAACGATCAAGGTTCCTCTGGCTTACCGCAGCATCACGCTGGGCTCCAACTCGGGCGGGAATTCTTTCCACTTCCATGCTAAGAATCAGGCGGGCACTGCGCGCATCACCTGCACTGTGACCGATCCGCGGGACAAGAAGGAGGTCAGCAAGAGCGTGGAGATAGTGGTGGGCGGCACCTCCGGCAAGCCCGCGAGCGTTCGCATGATTACTCCGGCGAATTACATGGGGACAAAGGGGAATGTGAACCTCATTCCAAGCACTGTTGCCATGAATGTGCAGGTTCATGACGACGCCATACAGCCCGTGTCCAGCAGTTCTGGCGCAAACGTGCAGGTGCGAATCCTTCCAGGAACCGATGCGGCCGTCGGTGCGCGGCTGGTGGCGGGCAGCCTGAGCGGTGGTGTGCTGCAACTGCCTTCGATCGGTGGCGTGGCACAGTTCTCGCTGCTCAGCGGCAACGACACGGGGCCCATCTACCTGGAGTTCACGGCAGACCGCTATGACAACAACGTCGGCAACGGCATCCAGGATCCGATCTCCATCATTGATGTGATGCCGGTGCTGGAAGCGCTCACTGCCGCGCCGGCAGTCGCAGACGTCAATCTGGGCGACGTGACCAACACTATTCCCTACACCCACTTGCTGACGGCCACGGGCGGCCTGCCGCCGCTCACCTGGTCGGTCACAGGGCTGCCCAAGGGGTTGGCTGTCGACGCGAACACGGGTCTGCTCAGCGGCACGCCCGATGACGCCGAAGGCCCTTACCGTGCGACCGTGACGGTGAGGGACAAGAACAAGCGGCAGGCTTCTGGCACCATCACGCTCAATCTGGTTGGGGCAGTGAAGCCGGAAGACTTTGCGATTGGCAATTGCAACCTGAACGAAGTCTGCCCGTTGGGTGTCGTGGGAAGTGGGGCGAACTTCGCTTACGCCTTCACTGCTTCTGTGTCTGGTGTGACATGGTCCTTCGATGCCCTGCCAGATTGGCTCAAAGGAGGGACTGCGGGCACCACGGGCTTTATCTCGGGCACAACGGCTCAGTGCGATGTGGCTGCCGTGCCGCCAGACACGGGTGACGCAGGGACATACCGATTCTTCGTCACGGCGACGAAGGGGGTGACGAGCGTGACGCGGCAAGTGTCGGTCACTGTGACCTGCCCGTAACTCGCGGCAGCCCCCAGCCCCAGGCCCGGAGTACCATAGCGACTCCGGGCCGCCCAGGGGCCAGTCCCCTGAGCTGACAAGCCCTCCCCAGCATGTCTGGGGATTTTTTTGCCAACCTGGAACACGGTTCGATGAAACAGTCCAACTCCACCCAGCACGTGCGTATCGATCTGGGCGACCGCCGCTACAACATCGACATCGGCTCTCTCTTGCTCGCAGGATTGGCCGAGCACGCGGCGTTGCCCCAGGGCACGGCAGCGCTGATTGTGACCAACAACACGGTGCAGCCGCTTTACGGCAACGCGTTGGCTGTTGCGCTGGCAAAGCGCTACCCCGCCATCCACACCGTGGTGCTGCCCGACGGCGAGGAGTACAAGACCTGGGAAACCCTGCAGTGCATCTTCGATGAATTACTTGGCCAGGCCTGCGACCGCAAGGTGGTGCTGTTCGCCCTGGGCGGCGGCGTGATTGGCGACATGACGGGCTTCGCCGCCGCGTGCTACATGCGCGGCGTGCCGTTCGTGCAGGTGCCAACCACGCTGCTCGCACAGGTGGACTCCAGCGTGGGCGGCAAGACCGCCATCAACCACCCGTTGGGCAAGAACATGATCGGCGCCTTCTACCAGCCGCGGCTGGTGGTGTGCGATCTGGAGACGCTCGATACGCTGCCCGCACGCGAACTGGCGGCGGGGCTGGCGGAGGTCATCAAATATGGGCCGATCGCCGACATGGAACTGTTCGCCTGGCTGGAGCAGAACATGGACGGCCTGCTCGCGCGCGAGCGTGGTGCGCTGGCGCATGCGGTGCGACGCAGTTGCGAAATCAAGGCGGCCGTAGTGGGTGCGGACGAGCGCGAGGCGGGGCTGCGCGCCATCTTGAACTTCGGCCACACGTTCGGGCATGCGATCGAGGCGGGCATGGGCTATGGCGTATGGCTGCATGGTGAGGGCGTGGCGGCAGGCATGGTGATGGCGGCGGAGCTGTCCCTGCGGCTGGGCATGGTGGATGCGGCCTTCGTGGCACGGCTGCGTGCATTGATCGAGCGTGCGGGCCTGCCCGTGCGTGGGCCGGTGATCGACGCGCAGGACAACGCGGGTCGCTACCTGGAGCTGATGCGGGTGGACAAGAAGGCCGAGGCGGGCGAGATCCGCTTCGTGCTGATCGATGGCCCCGGCAAGGCGGTGATGCGGCCCGCGCCCGATGCGCTGGTGCGCGAGGTGATCGACGTCTGCTGCGCGGCATGATATGAATTCGATAGCTGCTCGCGCTTATCCAGAAAGCGCTAGAGGCCAATTGCATGCCTGAATCCCTGTTGGCCCCCTATGCCTGCCATTCGGCGCATTCGCGGGGGCGCAGGCACCCCGAGCCCACAGCGCCCACGCGCACGGAGTTCCAGCGCGACCGCGACCGCATCGTGCATTCCACCGCGTTCCGGCGGCTGGTCTACAAGACGCAGGTGTTCCTCAACCACGAGGGCGACCTGTTCCGCACGCGGCTCACGCATTCGCTGGAGGTGGCGCAGCTCGGCCGCTCCATCGCGCGCTCGCTGCGGTTGAACGAGGACCTGGTGGAGGCCATCAGCCTCGCGCACGACCTGGGCCACACGCCGTTCGGCCATGCGGGGCAGGACGAGCTGAACGCTTGCATGGCCGATTTCGGCGGCTTCGAGCACAATCTGCAGAGCCTGCGCGTGGTCGATACGCTGGAGGAACGCTATCCCGCCTACGACGGCATCAACCTGGCCTTCGAGACGCGCGAGGGCATCCTCAAGCACTGCTCACGGCGCAACGCCGAGCTGATCGAGGCGCGCGAGCCGGGCGGCGTGGGCCGGCGCTTCCTGGCTGGCGAGCGGCCTGGGCTGGAGGCGCAGCTGTGCAATCTGGCCGACGAGATTGCCTACAACGCGCACGACATCGACGACGGTGTGCGCTCCGGCCTCATCACGCTGGAGCAACTGCGCGAGGTGCCGCTGTTCGACCGCTACCGCGCCGCCGCCCAGGCGCAGTACCCCCACCTGGTGGAGCGGCGGCTGCTCAGCGAGGCGATCCGCCGCATGCTGAGCGACCAGGTCTATGACGTGATCGACACCACGCGCGCAGCCATTGACGCGCACGCGCCCGCCGATGTGAGCGCCGTGCGTCGCCTGCCCGCACTCGTGGGTTTCTCGCCGGCCATGCGGGAGCAGTCGCAGGCGCTCAAGCGCTTCCTGTTCCAGCAGCTGTACCGCCACCCGCAGGTCATGCAGACCACCGAAGGGGCGCGGCAGGTAGTGCGCGAGCTGTTCGCCATCTACCAGTCCACGCCTGGGGAAATGCCGCCGGCGCAGGCGGTGCAGGCCCGGGAGGGCGACGCGCAGCACCGCGCACGCACGGTGGCCGACTTCATCGCCGGCATGACCGACCGCTTCGCGCTGCGCGAGCACGAACGGCTCACCGGCAAGCGCCTGCTGGGCTGACGCCTACACTCCCGCCCATGACAACCCACGAATACGACGATGCCACCGTGGTGCGGGACACGGTGCGCTGGCTGGAACGTGCCGTGATCGGCCTGAACCTCTGCCCCTTCGCCAAGGGCGTGCACACCAAGGGCCAGATCCACTACGCCGTGAGCCATGCGACGGATGCGCGCGGCCTGCTCGAAGACCTGCAGCGCGAGCTGGAGGCGCTGGCCGAGGCCTCGCCCGCCAAGCGCGACACCACGCTGCTCATGGCGCCCCAGGCGCTGCCCGATTTCCTGGACTTCAACGACTTCCTGGAACTGGCCGACGAACTGGTCGAGGCGATGGACCTGGCGGGCATCCTGCAGGTCGCGCCGTTCCACCCGCGCTTTCAGTTCGATGGCACGGAAGTGGGCGACGTGGGCAACTGCACCAACCGCGCGCCGTACCCCACGCTGCACCTGCTGCGCGAAGAGAGCATCGACAGCGCGGTGGAAGCCTTCCCCGAGGCCGAGGAGATCTTCGAGCGCAACATCGAGGTGCTCGAGCGCCTGGGCGCACAGGGCTGGGACGATCTGGACGTGGGGCCGCGCTGCCCCGTGGCGCACAAGGCATGAGCCGCGCAGCAAACAAGGCCGATGCAGCGCACGCGGCGGTGCTGGCCGAACTGCGGCCCGGCCAATCCATCGAACTGCTCAAGGAACTGCACATCCTCACGCGCGAGGGCCGGCTCAACCAGGATTCGCGGCGCAAGCTCAAGCAGGTCTACCACCTCTACCAGTTCATCGAGCCGCTGCTGGCCGAGATGGCTCAGGACGGGCACGCGCCGCTGCTCGCCGACCACGGTGCGGGCAAGTCGTATCTGGGCTTCATCCTCTACGACCTGTTCTTCAAGCAGTTCGGGCGCGGCGAGATCTACGGCATCGAGTGGCGGGCCGAACTGGTGCAGCGCTCGCGCGAGCTGGCGGCGCGGCTGGGTTTCGACCGCATGCGCTTCCTCGACATGTCGGTGGCCGATGCTGCCGGAGCAGAGGAGTTGCCCGAGCGCTTCGACCTCGTGACCGCGCTGCACGCCTGCGACACGGCCACCGACGACGCCATCGCCTTCGGCCTGCAGAAGCAGGCGCGCGCCATGGTGCTCGTGCCCTGCTGCCAGGCGGAGGTGGCGGCGTGCCTGCGGCAGAACAAGGCGATGAGCCTTGCGCGCACGCCTCTGGCCGAACTGTGGCGCCATCCCATCCACACGCGCGAGATGGGCAGCCAGATCACCAACGTGCTGCGCTGCCTGTACCTGGAGGCGTCGGGCTACCAGGTCACGGTGACGGAGTTGGTGGGCTGGGAGCACAGCATGAAGAACGAGCTTATCCTGGCGCGCCACACGGGCCAGAAGAAGCGCAGCGCGCGCGAGCGGCTGGCGGCGATCCTGGAGGAATTCGGGCTGGCCGAGGCGCTGGGCGCGCGGTTCGGGTTGCTTCAAAAAGAATAGCTGGTTGCGCTTGTCAGATCTCGGTTTCAATATCGAATCGAACTGAAACCGAGGAAAAACAAGCGCAACCAGCTCCTTAAAGCATAGCGCGGCTTACTTCATCGTGATGGTGGTGTTCACCCCGTCGCTGCTGCTGCCGTGGTCTTCGTACCAGCGTGCCGTTACCGTCTTGGTCTGCGTCCAGAACTGCACCGCCTGCTTGCCGTTGGGCCCCAGGTCGCCGAGCTTGGAGGCGCGCGAGCCGGTGAAGCTGAAGTAGGCCACGGGCACGGGAATCGGCACGTTGATGCCCACCTGGCCCACGTTGATGTCGTGCTGGTACTTGCGCGCGGCCCAGCCGCTGCTGGTGAAGATGGACGTGCCGTTGCCGTTGGGGTTGCGGTTGATGAAGGCGATGGCCTCTTCCAGCGTGTCCACGCAGACCACGTTGAGCACGGGGCCGAAGATTTCCTGGCTGTAGATGTCCATCTGGTCGGTCACGTCGGCGAAGACCGTGGGGCCGACGAAGTTGCCCTTCTCGTAGCCGGCCACGGTGCAGTCGCGGCCGTCGAGCAGCAGCTTCGCGCCTTGCGCCACGCCGGAGTCGATCAGGCCCAGCACGCGCTGCTTGGCGCGCGGGTTGACCAGGGGGCCGAGGTCGGCGCTGCGGTCGGTGCCGGGGCCGACCTTCATGGCCTTGGACTTGGCGACCAGTTCGGGCAGCCAGTCCCGCGCGGCGCCCACGAACACGGCGACCGAATTGGCCATGCAGCGCTGGCCCGCGGCGCCGAAGGCCGAGCCCAGCAGGTTGTTGAGCGCGTGCTCCTTGGGCGCGTCGGGCATGACCACGCAGTGGTTTTTGGCGCCCATCATCGACTGCACGCGCTTGCCCGCTTCGCTTGCGCGGCGGTAGATGTGCGTGCCGACGTGGGTGGAGCCGATGAACGACAGTGCCTTGATGTCGGGGTGGTCGCAGAGCATGTCGGCCACCTCGGGCCCGCCGTGGATCACGTTGAGCACGCCGGGCGGCACGCCTGCCTCATGGGCCAGCTCGACGAGGCGCATGGTGGAACTGGGGTCTTGCTCCGAAGGCTTGAGCACGAAGGTGTTGCCGCAGGCGATCGCCATCGGGAACATGAAGCAGGGCAGCATCACGGGGAAGTTGAACGCCGTGATGCCCGCGCCCACGCCCAGCGGCTGCAGCAGGTTGTACACGTCCACGCCCGTGGCGGCGTTCTCGGCGATTTCGCCGAGCTGCAGCGTGGTGATGGAGCAGGCGTGCTCCACTACTTCCAGGCCGCGGCCCACTTCGCCTTCGGCGTCGGGCAGGGTCTTGCCGTGCTCGCGGGTGATGAGCTGGGCGATCTCGGCGGTGTTCTCGCGGATCAGGTGCTGCAGCTTCAGCATGATGCGCATGCGCACGGCCAGCGACGTGCTGCGCCAGGTCTGGAAAGCCTCCTGCGCGTTGGAGACGGCCAGCTCGACCTCTTCGCGCGTGGCGAAGGGTACGCGCGCCACGACTTCCTGCGTGGCGGGGTTGGTCACGTCGCGCCACTCGGTGGATTTGGACGGGTAGGGCTTGCCACCGATGAAGTGGTGGATGGTGGTGGGTGTGGTCATGGAAATGGCTCCGGGTTTCACTTCTTCACCAGTGGGCAGGCCGACTGGGCGAGGGGTTTGAATGCGACGTCGGCGGGGATGGTGCTCACGGTCTTGTAGTAGTCCCACGCGCCCTTGGATTCATTGGGCGCCTTCACCTGGAACAGGTACATGTCGTGGATCACGCGGCCGTCGGGGCGGATGCTGGCGTTGCGCATCACGGGGTCGTCGATGGGCAGTTCGCGCATCTTCTGCGCCACCACCTTCGAGTCGTCGGACTTGGCCGCGGCGACGGACTTCAGGTAGTGCAGCACGCTGGAATAGACGCCCGCCTGCACCATCGTGGGCTTGTAGCCCTTGTGCAGCTTCTCGAAGCGGGCGGCGAAGGCGCGGGCCTTGTCGTCCATGTCCCAGTAGAAGCCCTCGGAGAACATCAGGCCTTGCGCCTGGCGCAGGCCCAGCGAGTGCACGTCGGTCAGGAACATGAGCAGCGAGGCGACCTTCTGGCCCTTCTCGCCGGTGATGCCGAATTCGCGCGCGGCCTTGATGGCGTTGACCGTGTCCTGCGCGCCGTTGGCCAGGCCGATCACCTGCGCCTTGGAGTTCTGCGCCTGCAGGATGAAGGACGAGAAGTCGCTGGCGTTGAGCGGGTGGCGCACGCTGCCCAGCACCGTGCCGCCGTTGGCCTTCACCATCTCGGAGGCGTCCTTCTCCAGCGAGTGGCCGAAGGCGTAGTCCACGGTGACGAAGTACCAACTCTTGTCGCCGTTCTTCGTGAGCGCGGCAGCCGCGCCGGAGGCCGAGGAATACGTGTCGAACATCCAGTGGAAGCCGTTTTCCGCGCAGTCCTCGTCGGTCAGGCGCGTGGTGGCGGGGCCGCTGTACATGGCGATGCCGCCCTTTTCGCGCACCAGCTTCTGCACGGCCAGCGCGGCGGCGGAATTGGTGATGTCTGCGATCGCGTCCACGCCGTCGCGGTCCAGCCACTCGCGCGCCTTGGTGGCGGCGATGTCGGCCTTGTTCTGGTGGTCGGCGCTCACCACCTCGATCTTCATGCCCTTGCATTCGGCCTTCAGGCAGTCATCGATCGCCATCTTGGCGGCCACGACCGAGCCCGCGCCGCCCATGCCGGAATAGGGGCCGGCCATGTCGGTCAGCACGCCGACCTTGACCGTGTTGCCGGAAATCTGGGCCTGCGCCGCTGCAGCGAGCGTCAGAGCGGCCAGGGCGAGGGAATGTCGCGTGAATCGCATGAATGTCTCCTTGTGTTGTTGCTGGGGCGCGGTCTGGGCGCCGCACCACGAAGCACTCTAATCCAGCACTAATGCAAATGGATCAGGCATTTGGGCACAAACCCATTGCAAAATTGCACCACCATGCCAGCCGAACAGATCAACTGGGACAACCTGCGCCTGTTTCTCTCCGTGGCGCGCGCCCAGTCGGCGCAGGAAGCGGCGCGGCGCCTGGGGCTGGACCACTCCACGGTCACGCGCCGCCTGCACCGGCTGGAGAAGGAACTGGGCGCGCAACTCTTCGAGCGCACACCCGCGGGCCACGTGCTCACCACCGCCGGCCACCGGCTGCTGGAGCACGTCGAGCGCATGGAAAGCAGCATGGTGCTGGTGGGCGAGGACATCGGCGGCGACAGCCACACGCTCACCGGCCACGTGCGCCTGGGCGCGACGGAGGGCTTCGGCAGCTTCTTCCTCGCGCCGCACCTGAGCCACTTCTGCGAGCGGCATCCGGCCATCCAGGTGGAACTGCTCATCGTGCCGCGCTTCATCAACCTCTCGCAGCGCGAGGCCGACCTGGCCGTGAACGTCGAGCGTCCCCAAGGCAACGGCCAGGTGTGCAGCCGGCTCACCGACTACCGGCTGCGGCTCTATGCCAGCCGGCGCTACCTGGACAGCCACCCGCCCATCCGCCAGGCGCGCGACCTGGGCGCGCACCGGTTCTTCGGCTACGTGGAAGAACTCGTGTTCAGCCCCGCATTGCGCTACCTGGCCGCCATCGCACCCGACGCGCCCACGCCGCTGCGCAGCACCAGCGTGGTGGCGCAGTACCACGCCGTGCGCGAGGGGCGCGGGCTGGCCGTGCTGCCGTGCTTCATGGCCGCGCAGAGCGAGGAACTGGTGCCCGTGCTCGCGCACGAGATCGACCTGTTGCGCACCTTCTGGATCGCCGCTCCGGGCGACCGGCGCGAACTCGCGCGCGTGCGCGCCCTGTGGGACTACCTGCGCGAGGTGGTCGCGTGCAACCGGCCGCTACTGCTGGGCGAGCCGGGCACCTGGCGCTCCGTCCAATAGACAATCCCCTGCCATGGCCCGCCTGCCCCGCCTTGCCCTTGCCGGCTACCCGCACCACGTCGTCCAGCGCGGCAACAACCGCCAGCCCATCTTCCTGGATGCGGCCGACCGTGAAACCATGGCGGCGCTGCTGGCAGAGCACGCCCGCCGCCAGAAGGTGGCCGTGCACGCCTACGTGTTCATGGACAGCCAGTTCCACCTGCTCGCCACGCCCCAGGAAGAGGGCGGCCTGTCCCTGCTGATGCAGGCCGTGGGCCGTGCCTACGTGCGCTATTTCAACCAGCGCCACGGCCGCACGGGCACGCTGTGGGACGGGCGCTACCGCAGCGCCGTGCTGCAGGCCGAACGCTGGCTGCTGCCCTGCATGGCGTCTTTCGATCTGGCCCCCGTGCGCGAGGGCTTGTGCAGCGAGCCGGCGGACTTCCGCTGGTCGAGCCACGGCCACTATGCGGGCCTGCGCAGCGACCGGCTCATCACGCCGCACCGGCTCTACTGGGAACTGGGCAACACGCCGTTCGCGCGCGACGCGGCCTATGCCGCGCTGGTGCGCGAAGGGGTTTCCGGGGCCGATGAAGCGGCGCTTGCCGCGTCCAGCCAGGGTGGATGGGTCTTGGGTGATGCGGATTTTGTGCGCGCGTTGCAACAGGCCACGCCACGACGGCTGACCCGGGCGCGGCCCGGGCGCCCCGCTTTGGTGAATTCCCAAGAGATTTAAAACGCCTGTGATTGCTGAATCGTTAAGGGCTTTCTGCTCTTTTCTTTGATGTGTCCCCAAAAAAATAGCACCAAAACTGTGCGGTTTTTTATTGGTATCTGACCCCAATTAAACTGCTTGCATCTCCTTGTTGCGCTGCACTACTCTTGCGCTCCCTGCGAAATATTTGAGGAAGTGCGCCATGACCAAGGCAGCCGAGATCCAGCACCTGCAACAACACGGCCTGTACGCGTCCAGCAATGAACACGACGCCTGCGGCCTGGGCTTCGTGGCCCACATCAAGGGTGTGAAGCGGCACGACATCGTGACCGGCGCGCTCAAGATCCTGGAGAACCTCGACCACCGCGGCGCCGTGGGGGCCGACAAGCTCATGGGCGACGGCGCGGGCATCCTGATCCAGATCCCCGACCAGCTCTACCGCGAAGAGATGGCCAAGCAGGGCGTGGAGCTGCCCCCGGCCGGCGAGTACGGCGTGGGCATGATCTTCCTGCCCAAGGAGCATGCGAGCCGCCTCGCCTGCGAGCAGGAGATGGAGCGCGCCATCAAGGCCGAGGGCCAGGTGCTGCTGGGCTGGCGCGACGTGCCGGTGAACCGCGACATGCCCATGTCGCCCACCGTGCAGGAGAAGGAGCCCGTACTGCGCCAGGTCTTCATCGGCCGCGGCGCCGACGTGATCGTGCAGGACGCGCTGGAGCGCAAGCTCTACGTGATCCGCAAGACGGCCAGCGCCAACATCCAGGCGCTCAAGCTCAAGCACAGCAAGGAATACTACGTGCCGAGCATGAGCAGCCGCACGGTGGTCTACAAGGGCCTGCTGCTGGCCGACCAGGTGGGCGTCTATTACAAGGACCTGTCCGACGAGCGCTGCGTCTCGGCCATCGGCCTCGTGCACCAGCGCTTCTCCACCAACACCTTCCCCGAGTGGCCGCTGGCCCACCCCTACCGCTACGTGGCGCACAACGGCGAGATCAACACCGTGCGCGGCAACTACAACTGGATGTTGGCGCGCGAGGGCGTGATGGCCTCGCCCGTGCTGGGCGAGGACCTGAAGAAGCTCTACCCCATCAGCTTCGCGGGCCAGTCCGACACGGCCACGTTCGACAACTGCCTGGAACTGCTGACCATGGCTGGCTACCCCATCAGCCAGGCCGTGATGATGATGATCCCCGAGCCCTGGGAGCAGCACGAGTCGATGGACGAGCGCCGCCGCGCGTTCTACGAGTACCACGCCGCGATGATCGAGCCGTGGGACGGCCCGGCCTCCATCGTGTTCACCGACGGCCGCCAGATCGGCGCCACGCTGGACCGCAACGGCCTGCGCCCCTCGCGCTACGTGGTGACCGAAGACGATCTGGTCATCCTGGCATCCGAAGCCGGCGTGCTGCCCGTGCCCGACGGCAAGATCCGCCGCAAGTGGCGCCTGCAGCCCGGCAAGATGCTGCTGATCGACCTGGAGCAGGGCCGCCTGATCGAGGACGACGAGCTCAAGGCCAATGTCGTCAACACCAAGCCCTACAAGCAGTGGATCGAGAACCTGCGCATCAAGCTCGATGACGTGAAGTCCGCCGATGCGCTGCTGCCCGCATCCGGCCTGCCGCTGCTGGACCGCCAGCAGGCGTTCGGCTTCACGCAGGAGGACATCAAGTTCCTGCTCGCGCCGATGGCGAAGAACGGCGAGGAGGGCATCGGCTCGATGGGCAACGACAGCCCGCTGGCGGTGCTGTCGAGCAAGAACAAGCCGCTCTACAACTACTTCCGCCAGATGTTCGCCCAGGTGACGAACCCGCCCATCGACCCGATCCGCGAGGCCATCGTCATGTCGCTGGTCAGCTTCGTCGGCCCCAAGCCCAACCTGCTGGACATCAACCAGGTCAACCCACCCATGCGGCTGGAGCTGCACCAGCCGGTGCTCGACTTCCACGGAATGGCCAAGCTGCGCGAGATCGAGAAATACACGCACGGCAAGTTCAAGAGCGCGACCATCGACATCACCTACCCGCTGGACTGGGGCAAGCAGGGCGTGGAAGCCAAGCTGGCGTCGCTCTGCGCGCAGGCCGTCGATGAGATCAAGGGGGGGCCAACATCCTCATCATCAGCGACCGCAACCTGTCGGCCACGCAGGTCGCCATTCCCGCGCTGCTGGCGCTCTCGGCCATCCACCAGCACCTGGTGCGCGAAGGGCTGCGCACCACGGCGGGCCTGGTGGTGGAGACCGGCACGGCGCGCGAGGTGCACCACTTCGCCGTGCTCGCGGGCTACGGAGCCGAGGCGGTGCACCCCTACCTCGCGCTGGAGACGCTGGCCGAGATGCACAAGGATCTGTCGGGCGACCTCAGCGCCGACAAGGCCATCTACAACTACATCAAGGCGGTGGGCAAGGGCCTCTCGAAGATCATGTCCAAGATGGGCGTGTCCACCTACATGAGCTACTGCGGCGCGCAGCTCTTCGAGTGCGTGGGCCTGAACAGCGACACGGTCAACAAGTACTTCACCGGCACCGCCAGCCGCGTGGAGGGCATCGGCGTGTTCGAGATCGCCGAGGAAGCCATCCGCACCCACGTGGCCGCATTCGGCGACGACCCGGTGCTGGCCACCATGCTCGACGCGGGCGGCGAATACGCCTGGCGCGCGCGCGGCGAGGAACACATGTGGTCGCCCGACGCCATCGCCAAGCTGCAGCACAGCACGCGCTCCAACAGCTGGGGCACCTACAAGGAATACGCCCAGATCATCAACGACCAGAGCCGCCGCCACATGACGCTGCGCGGCCTGTTCGAGTTCAAGTTCGACCCGGCCAAGGCCATCCCCGTGGAGGAGGTCGAGCCCGCGAGCGAAATCGTCAAGCGCTTCGCCACCGGCGCCATGTCGCTCGGGTCGATTTCCACCGAGGCGCACGCCACGCTGGCCGTCGCCATGAACCGCATCGGCGGCAAGAGCAACACGGGCGAGGGCGGCGAAGACCCGAAGCGCTACCGCAACGAACTGAAGGGCATCCCGATCCAGCAGGGCGAGACGCTGGCCTCTGTCATCGGCAAGGCGCAGGTCGAATCCGACATCGAACTGCGCGATGGCGACAGCCTGCGCTCCAAGATCAAGCAGGTGGCCTCGGGCCGCTTCGGGGTGACGGCGGAATACCTCGTCTCGTCCGACCAGATCCAGATCAAAATGGCCCAGGGCGCCAAGCCCGGCGAGGGTGGCCAACTGCCGGGTGGCAAGGTGTCGGAATACATCGGCATGCAGCGCTACTCGGTGCCGGGCGTGGGCCTCATCAGCCCGCCGCCGCACCACGACATCTATTCGATCGAGGATCTGGCGCAGCTCATCCACGACCTGAAGAACGTCGCGCCGCATGCCGACATCTCGGTCAAGCTCGTCTCCGAAGTCGGCGTGGGCACCATCGCGGCCGGCGTCGCCAAGTGCAAGAGCGACCACGTGGTGATCGCGGGCCATGACGGCGGCACGGGCGCATCGCCCTGGTCGTCCATCAAGCACGCGGGCAGCCCGTGGGAAATCGGCCTCGCCGAAACCCAGCAGACCCTGGTGCTCAACCGCCTGCGCGGCCGCATCCGCGTGCAGGCCGACGGGCAGATGAAGACCGGCCGCGACGTGGTCATCGGCGCGCTGCTGGGTGCGGACGAATTCGGCTTCGCCACCGCGCCGCTGGTGGTCGAGGGCTGCATCATGATGCGCAAGTGCCACCTCAACACCTGCCCCGTGGGCGTGGCCACGCAAGACCCGGTGCTGCGCGCCAAGTTCACCGGCAAGCCCGAGCACGTCGTCAACTACTTCTTCTTCATCGCCGAGGAAGTGCGCCAGATCATGGCCCAGCTCGGCGTGCGCAGCTTCAACGAGTTGATCGGCCGCACCGACCTGCTCGACACGCGCAAGGGACTCGCGCACTGGAAGGCGCAGGGGCTCGATTTCAGCCGCCTGTTCGCTCAGCCCCAGGTGCCTGCCGACGTGCCGCGCTTCCACGTCGAAACGCAGGACCACAAGCTCGACAAGGCGCTGGACGTGAAGCTCATCGAGCGCTGCCAGCCCGCCATCCAGCACGGCGAGACCGTGCGCCTGATGGAAGTGGCGCGCAACGTGAACCGCTCCGTGGGCGCGATGCTCTCGGGCGCCGTGACCAAGGCGCACCCCGAGGGCCTGCCCGACGACACCATCCGCATCCACTTCGAGGGCACGGGCGGCCAGTCGTTCGGCGCGTTCCTGTGCAAGGGCATTACCCTCACCGTGAGCGGCGAGGCCAACGACTACACCGGCAAGGGCCTCTCGGGCGGCCGTGTGGTGGTGCGGCCCAGCCATGAATTCCGCGGCGAATCGGTGGCCAACACCATCGTGGGCAACACGGTGATGTTCGGCGCCACGCGCGGCGAGGCGTTCTTCGCCGGCGTGGCGGGCGAGCGCTTCGCGGTGCGCCTGTCGGGCGCCACGGCGGTGGTCGAGGGCGTGGGCGACCACGGCTGCGAATACATGACCGGCGGCACCGTGGTCGTGCTCGGCAAGACCGGCCGCAACTTCGCCGCCGGCATGAGCGGCGGCGTGGCCTACGTGTATGACGAAGACGGCCGCTTCGACTCGCGCTGCAACCTCTCGATGGTGACGCTGGAGCGCATCCTGCCCGCCGACGAGCAGATCGCCTCGGTGAGCCGCGGCACCTGGCACTGCGACCAGACCGACGAGGCGCAGCTCAAGAAGCTGCTCGAAGACCACAGCCGCTGGACGGGCAGCCAGCGCGCGCGCGAGATCCTCGACAACTGGGCGGCATCGCGCGCCAAATTCGTCAAGGTCTTCCCGACCGAGTACAAGCGCGCTCTCTCCGAGATGTATGAACGCAAAGTGCTCGAAGAGCCGACCACGCCTGCGGTAGCAGCTACCAAAGAAGCAGCAGTCCCGGCCAAGTAACACAAGAACAAAAGGACCACGATCATGGGCAAGACCACGGGTTTCATGGAATACGAGCGCATCGAGGAGGGCTACAAGCCCGTCGGCGAGCGCCTCAAGCACTACAAGGAGTTCGTCATCGGCCTCGATGACGCGCAGGCCAGGATCCAGGGCGCGCGCTGCATGGACTGCGGCACGCCGTTCTGCAACAACGGCTGCCCGGTGAACAACATCATCCCGGACTTCAACGACCTCGTTTACCACCAGGACTGGAAGAGCGCCATCGCGGTGCTGCACAGCACCAACAACTTCCCCGAGTTCACCGGCCGCATCTGCCCCGCGCCCTGCGAGGCCGCATGCACGCTCAACATCAACGACGATGCCGTGGGCATCAAGAGCATCGAGCACGCCATCATCGACCGCGCGTGGGAAGAGGGCTGGGTCACGCCCCTGCCTGCGAAGCACAAGACCGGCAAGAAGGTTGCCGTGGTCGGCGCCGGGCCCGCTGGCCTGGCGGCGGCGCAGCAACTGGCGCGCGCGGGCCACGACGTGACGCTGTTCGAGAAGAACGACCGCGTGGGCGGCCTGCTGCGCTACGGCATCCCCGACTTCAAGATGGAGAAGTCGCACATCGACCGCCGCGCGGAGCAACTGGTGGCCGAAGGCGTGGTCATCCGCACCGGCGTGCTGGTGGCGGGCAAGGACGGCCTGGGCAAGGGCAGCAAGGTCACCAACTGGGCCAAGGAAACGGTCACACCCGAGCAGTTCCAGAAGGACTTCGATGCCGTGCTGCTCACCGGCGGCGCTGAAGCCTCGCGCGACCTGCCCGTGCCCGGCCGCGACCTCGACGGCATCCACTTCGCCATGGAATTCCTGCCGCAGCAGAACAAGGTCAACGCGGGCGACAAGCTCAAGGGCCAGCTGCGCGCCGACGGCAAGCACGTCATCGTCATCGGCGGCGGCGACACCGGCAGCGACTGCGTGGGCACCAGCAACCGCCACGGCGCCGTGAGCGTCACCCAGTTCGAGCTGATGCCCATGCCGCCCGAGCAGGAGAACAAGCCCCTGGTGTGGCCCTACTGGCCCACCAAGCTGCGCACGAGTTCCAGCCACGAGGAAGGCTGCGAGCGCGAGTTCGCCATCGCCACCAAGGAATTCATCGGCGACGGCAAGAAGGTCACGGGCCTGAAGACCGTGCACGTCGAGTTCAAGGACGGCAAGTTCGTCGAAGTGCCCGGCAGCGAGAAGGAATACCAGGCCGACCTCGTGCTGCTCGCCATGGGCTTCGTCAGCCCCGTGGCCGCCGTGCTCGACGCCTTCGGCATCGACAAGGACGCGCGCGGCAACGCCAAGGCCACGACCGACTTCGACGGCGGCTACGCCACCAGCGTGCCCAAGGTCTTCGCGGCGGGCGACATGCGCCGGGGCCAGTCGCTGGTGGTCTGGGCCATCCGCGAGGGGCGGCAGGCGGCGCGCGCGGTGGACGAGTTCCTCATGGGGTATTCCGACCTGCCGCGCTGATCCATCCGCCCGTCAAAAACCAACGGCGCCGCGTGGCGCCGTTTGCTTTTGTTTTGATAGCTGCTTGCGCTTGCCTGTCAAGCGCTGGAGGCCGAAAACACCTCAAACCCTGCGCCGCAGCCCCAATAGCGTCGCCAGGGCCGACAGCAGCGTCACGCCCCAGGCCGACAGCACGGGAACGGGCCGCACCGCGCCGCCGGGGCCGGGTGCGGGCGGCAGGGCGGCCAGGGGCAGCATGGCGTGGGGGTCTTCGATGGTGCTGGCGTCGTTCGGGGCGCTGTCGCCGATGCCGTCGTTCGACACGGTGTAGTACACCGTGTCGCCGTGGACCGTGCCCCAGCGGAACCACTCTGGCTGGCCGCCCGCCATGCGCGGGCCGTACTTCCATGGGTACAGGCCGGCCAGGCTGCCCGGCGGGTAGTCGATGCGCACGGTGATGTGGCTGCCTGCATTGCAGTCCTCGGCCTTGAAGCGCAGCACGCCCAGCGGCGCGCTGGCGGGCGCGCCGGGCGGCGTGGCGGTGAATTCCAGGCCGCGCACGGTGCTGCAGGTGCTGGCCGGAGATTTGCCGATGCTGACGCGGGCTTGGGCGCCGCCGGTGCCGTCCAGGTCCACGTCGGCCTCGGTCAGCGGCGTGGGCGTCGGGTAGCCGGCCGACCAGGCGGCCGGGCTCACGTCGGCGCCGTTGCGTGCCAGCACGCGAAATCCATAGTGGGAGCCGCCCGCCAGCCCGTCGATGGTGCAGTGCCGCTCGCCCGCCGGTGCATGGCACAGCAGGCCAGGGGTGCTGCCGCCGGTGTAGGCGGCGGCGGTGAAGCCGGTGGCCTTGTCGCCGTCGTGCTCCCACGCGACGATGGCACGGTCGTTGAGGATCGTGGCCTGCACTTGCGTGGGCGCGGCGGGCGGGTCGAAGGTGATCCGGCGCACGCGGTGGCCGGTGTTCTCGGCCACGTAGAGCGTGTGGTCGCCCACGGACAGCAGGCCGTTGGGGTCGGACACGATGGCCGCCGTGGCGGGGCCGCCGTCGCCCACGGGCGTGCCGGATCCGTCGTTCCAGTCACCCGTGCCCGCGATGGTCTCGATCAGCCCCAGGCCGTCGATGCGCCGCACGCGGTGGTTGCCCAGGTCGGCGATGTAGAGGTTGCCCACCCTGTCGGCGACGACGTCGGCGGGCTCGTTCAGCTGGGCCTCGGCGGCCGGGCCTCCGTCGCCGCCGAAGCCCGCGGAGCCGTCGCCCGCGACGAGGCTGGATGCGGTGAGGAGCCCGTGAGGGAGGATGGCTGCTGTCCGGATCTGGTGCGCCCCCCGCTCGGCGATGTACAGGGAGTCGAGCATGCCTCGCGTGTAGGAGATGCCCGAAGGCCCATGCAGGTTGTCGAAGTTGGAGAGTGTTCCGTTGGGTAGCGCGATGCTGCCGATGTGGTCGCCGTTCGCGCTGAAGAGCAGGGTGCCGGTGACGCCGGGCACCAGCGCCAGTCCGTAGGCATCGCCCGGGGTGTTGGCCAGCACCTGCGCCGGGATGGCCGGGCGGGCGAGGTCGAAGCGCAGCACCTTCCTCTCGTGGCCGGTGGCCACGTAGACCTTGCCTTCGCCCACGGCCAGCCCCTCCACTAGGTTGAAGCCGCTGGCCACGGTGGTGAGGTTGCCGCCGTCGAGCCGGCGCACGCGGCCGTTGGTGGAATCGGCGATGTACACACGCCCCTGCTCGTCCGCCGCCAGCCGGGTGATGTAGCCCAGGGCCGACGCGGTGGCCGGGCCGTCGGCTCCGGCGCCTTCCACGCCCGTGCCCGCCACGGTGGCGATGGTGCCTGCCTGCGCCCAGGGCGCCAGCGCGCAGGCCAGCAGGGCTGCGCAGTAAACGTGGGTGTGGTTCATGATTCTCCTGAATTGATAGCTGCTTGCGCTTTCTGGATAAGGGCTGGATGGGAAATTGATCTAAAAACGCTTGCGCAGCCCCACGGCCCCCAGCGCGGCGGCCAGCAGCGAGAGCAAGGCCATCGCTCCGCCGCCCAGCGCGGGGATGGCGTGCGCGCCCGGCGCGGCCAGCAGCAGCATGGCGTGAGGGTCGGAGATGGCGCCGCTGGCGGTGTCGCCGTCGCCCGTGCCGTCGTCGGTCACGGCATAGGTCACCACGTCGCCGCTCACCGTGCCGTGGGGGAACCAGCCGGGCGTGGCGCCCTGGCTGGCGGGGCCCCACTTGTAGGGCGCCAGGCCCGCCAGGCTGCCGCTGGGGTAGGCGATCTGCACCGTCAGCGTGCCGTTCGCGCACTGCGTGGCGGTGAAGGCCAGCGCGCCCAGCGGGGCGGTGGCGCCCATGGGGACGCCGGCCAGGTCGGCGGGCGCGAAGGCGGGCGGCGTGCCCAGCACGCAGCCGTTGATGCTGCTGGTGATGGTGACGCGCGGGCCGCCCGCTGGCGCGTCGAACAGCGCCACGTCCAGCGCCAGCGGCGCGCTGGCGGGCGATGTGCCGCCCGCGTTGGTGGCCGTGGCGGTGAGGGTGTGCGGGCCGGTGTGCAAGGGGGCGGAGGGCGTCAGGCTCCATGCGCCCGTCATCGCGTCCGCCGTGGCGGTGCCCAGCGACGTGGCGCCGCTGAACACCTCCACCGTGCTGCCCGGCTCGGCGCTGCCGCTGATGGCGGGCCGCGCGGCGCCGGTGGTGCCGCCGCTGGCCGGGTCGATCTGCGGCGCGGCGGGTGCGGGGATGGCGCTGAACTGCGCGGACACGCTGCGCGGGCCGGTCACGTTACTCAGCTCGCAGGCGCCGGCGCCGCTGCAATGGCCCGTCCAGTGGTCGAAGCGGTAGCCGGGCTCGGGCGTGGCCGTGCAGGAGGCGCTGCCGCCATGGGCTACGGCGGCGGGGGTGCAGGCGGCCGTGCCGCCTTGCGCCGGGCTGGCGCTGGCCGTCACCGCCCAGGTTTGCAGGTGGGCCGTGCAAACGGCAGAGTCGCTGCCGCCATGGTTTCCTTGGCAAGTCCAGCTCCACGGGCCGGTGCCGGTTTCGTTGATGGCGCTGCCGGGGCTGCACAGGCCGGTGGCGGGCTTGCTGGTGAACGTGCCGCCGTGGCTGCTGCCGCAGGCGCCGTTGACGGGCGCGGCGAGGGTGGTGAACTGCACTCTCTGCACGGGCGCGCTCAACTGGTGCGACGTGTCGTCCTCGGCCACCAGGTAGAGGTCGTAAGCCATGCCGGCGTTCAAACCGGTGAGGGAGCCGCTGGCCTGGGTGCCTGCCGTGGGCATGGCAAAGCCCTGGCCGTTCGCCTTGACCTGCGTGGGGGTCGGCGCGGGGTCGAGGCTGCTGCTGGGCCGCACCAACCACCAGCCGGTGCCCGCGAGGCTGCTGGCGGCCTGCACGGTGGCGCTGTCGTGCGTGATGCCCTGCACGGCCAGGCCGGCCACCACGGGGGCCAAGGACTGGCCGGCGCGCACCAGGCGGACTTGGTAGAAGTTGGCATGAGGGACGTTGAAGACTTCAGGCGTGCCGAAATACATGAGCAGGGAGCTGCTTCCCCCATAAGTGGTACTCGACCAGGCATGCGAAGACGCTGGCGTGTTGGGGAAAAAGCCGGGGTCGATCTTGGGATCGCCCTGCGCTGCATCCACGATGCCCCACAGTTCGCCTTCCGTGGGCATGCGCCAGTCGGTGGCGCCGCACAGGCCCGCCGCGTTCACGTCCTGGGTGTACTTCTCGGTGTCGCAGCGGCCCGGGGTGTGGCAGTAGCCGCCGCTCTGAGAACCGGCCGAACCGTTGTACCAGGTGTAGGAATGGTTCTGGCCGCGCAGGCCGCTGGTGGTCTTGACTTCCCAGATCCGGTGCGTTTGGTTGTCCTGGGTGCAGGCCCAGTCGTCCGGCCCGGCGCCCGGCGGGGTGGCGCTGGCGGGCAGCGCGGCGCCGTTGTTGGCGATTTTGGTGTAGCGCGGGCTGGCGCTGCACATGGCGCTGTCGTTGCCGCCGTGCTGGCCGGTGCAAGACCAGCTCCACGGGCCGGTGCCCGTGACGGCGGTGGCGTCGCCCGCGCTGCACAGGCCGGCCGTGGGGGTGCTGGCGGAAAAGCCGCCGCTGGCCGTGCCGCACTGGCCGTTGACCGGGGCCGGGGTGACGGTGATGTGGGTGGCCACACTGGTGGCTGCCAGATAGCGGGATGCGCCTGCGTCGCCCGTGCCCGCCTGGCTGGCGGTAATGGTGCAGGTGCCCGCCGCCGTGCCGGTGGCCGTGGCGGGGGCAGTGCTGCGGCTCAAGGTGCAAGCGCTGTTGGGCGTGAGCGTGACCGCGAGGCCCGCCGCCGTGCTGCTGGCGGTAATGGCGCTGGTGCCGTTCACGGTGATGGCGGCGGGGTTGGCGCTGATGCTCAGGGTCTGGCTGGCGTAGGGGGCTGTGCAGGCATTGGGGGCGGTGTCGGCGCCGCCATGCAGGCCGTTGCAGCCCCAGCGCCATTGGCCGCCGCTGCCGGTCACGCCCGTGGCGGCGCCGGCGGTGCACAGGCCGGTGGCCGGTTCTGCAGCGCTGGCGGCCACGGTGCCGCACTGGCCGTTGACCGGGGCCGGGGTGACGGTGATGTAGGTGGGCGTAGAGCTTGCAGGCAGATAGCGGCTGACGCCCGTGTCGCCCGTGCCCGGCTGGCTGGCGGTGATGGCGCACAGGCCCGCTGCCGTGCCGGTGGCGGTGCTGCCGTTCAAGGTGCAGGCGCCGCTGGGCGTGAGCGTGACCGCGAGGCCCGCCGCCGTGCTGCTGGCGGTGATGGCGCTGGTGCTACCCACGGTGATGCTCGCGGGGTTGGCGCTGATGCTCAGGGTTTGGCTGGCGTAAGGGGCGAAGCAGGCATTGGCGGTGGTGCTGGCGCCGCCGTGCAGTCCGTCGCAGCCCCAGCGCCATGCGCCGCCGATGCCGGTCACGCCGGTGGCCGCGCCGGTGGCGCACAGATCGGCCGAGGGCGCCGTGGCGCTGGCGGGGCCGCTGGCGTCGCCGCAACTTCCGGCCAGTGCCGCGTGGGCGGTGAACTGGGCGGCGGTGGTTCGCACCGCCGTGGCCTCGCTGCCCGCGCGCGCCGTGGCGGTGCCGGTGGTCAGGCCGCTGCGCAGGGTGAGCGTGGCCGTGCGCGAGGTGCCAGGCGCGCCGGTGTCCAGGCGCACGGTGAGGGTCTGGCCGCTGTGGACGATGGCCTCGGTGCGCCAGGGGCCGGTGCCGTCGATCTGGAATGCGCCGTCGTCGATGCGCGCGCCGCCCCAGGCCGTGCCGGCGGTATTGCTGGCACCGAGCGTGACGGGGGCGAAGGTGAGCGGGCCGTTCGCGGGGCCGTTCAGCGCGGCAGGCTGCACCGGCAAGGGGGCGAAGGGCTGGCCGCCGCGCACGAGCAGGGTGTTCAGCAAAGTGGTGCGCGCGCGGCTGGAGGTGTTGCCGAGGGTGTCGAGCGTCATTGTGTGTGCCTGATCCGGCACCGTGTCATGGGGCGAGCCCGTCCAGACCCGCGTGGTGTTCGGAACGGGGAACACCAGCGGGTTGACGATGCGGTGGAGGTAGTCCACCTCGCAGGCGAGGGAGTAGAACTCCAGGATGTAGGCCATGCGCCAGTCGCCGCTGACCAGCAGGTTCTGCACGAAGTCCACGCTGATGCCGCCCGCCTCCTGGTTGGCGAAGGACTGCGGCAGCCGTTGGTGGGTGACGGCCCAGTCGTTCCAGAAAGCCGTCAGCGCCGTGCCGGTGCATTGGTCGTTGTCGAACGTTTCGCCCGCCAGGCAGCGCTGCCACACCAGCCCGCTTTTCCAGTGCATCGCCATCTCGGGCGTGCCCTGGGCGTCGCCCAGAATGTAGTCGGTCACGGAGTTGTTGAAGCTGGCGCAGTCTTGCGCCAGCAGCGGCGCGGCGCAGCCCAGCGCTGCGGCGGCGCCGGCCAGCCAGCGCGCGAAGGGGAAGGAAGTCACATGGCGCTCCTGTTCTTTTGGTAACAGTTGATTCTTCCCAGGCGCGTTCGGGTGCGCATCACGTAAATGCGGGATGGCGCCGCGCCTGCCGTGCGGGACAATCGCCGCGATGTCCGCCCCGCCGCTGCCCGTCCTGATGGTCGATGACGACCCGCCCATGCTCGCGCGGCTGGCCGAGGTGCTGGGCTCCATCGGCATCGCGCCGGAGCGGCTGCGGCAGGCCGATTCGGTGGCGCAGGGGCGGGAGCTGGCGGCGGGTGAACCAGCGTGGGCCATGGCCCTGGTCGATCTGGGGCTGCCCGATGGCAGCGGCCTCGACCTGATCGCCTGGCTGCGCGAGCGCGCCGAGGCGCTGCCCATCCTGGTGATCTCGGCCTGGAGCACCGAGGAGATGCTGATGGGCGCGCTGCGCGCGGGCGCCAACGGCTACGTGCTCAAGGAGCGCGAGGACGTGGAGATCGCCCTGTCGGTCAAGAACGTGCTCAAGGGCGGCGCGCCCATCGACCCCTTCATCGCCCGGCGCATCCTGGACCTGGCGGGCCGCCCGCACGCACGGGCGCCCGGCCCCGATCCCGCGCTGCCCAACGCGCTGAACGACGCCCTGACCGACCGAGAGCGGCAGATCCTCGACCACGTGGCCGCGGGCATGAGCAACCGCGAGATGGCCGAATGCCTGAACCTTTCCCGATGGACCATCGATTCGCACATCCGGCACATCTACGACAAGCTGGCCGTCAGCTCGCGCACGCAGGCGGTGCGCCGCGCGCGCGAGCATGGCTTGCTGCGCTGATCCTGCTGCTGGCCTGCCTGGCTTCGCGCGCGCAAGCGGACACGCCAACGGCCTGGCCGGGCACGGTGGAGGCCGCGCCCTCGGGTTGGCTGGACGAGCGGCCGCCCGCATCCGGCTGGCTGCCGGTGCAAGTGCCCAGCGACTGGAGCGCGCACTGGCCCGGCCACAACGGCGTGGTGTGGTACCGGCTGCGCTGGGACATCGCCGGCGCGCCGCAGACGCTGGGGCTGTACGTGCACTACGTCATGTCGGCGGGCGCCATCTCGGTCAACGGCGTGGAGCTGGATCGCGACGAAAGCCTGGTGGAGCCGCTCTCGCGCGCCTGGAACCGGCCGCGCTTCCTGCTGCTGCCCGCGCCGCTCTTGCACACCGGGCGCAACGAGCTGCTGATCCGCGTGAGCGGCTACGCGGCCTACCAGCCCGCGCTGGGGCCGGTGGAGATCGGCGAACCCGGGCCGCTGCGTGCCGCCCAGCGTGCGAGCCAGCTGGCACGGGAGGACATGAACTGGCTGCACCTGGGCATCGGCGCCACGCTGGGCTGCTTCTTCCTCGCGCTGTGGCTGATGCGCCGGCAAGAGTCCGCCTATGGCTGGTATGCCGCGCGGCAGGCCGCGTGGGTGGGCTTCACGGTGAACTTCGTCAACACCAGCACCTGGCCCTTCCCGCACACCGATGCCTACGCCGCGGCCACCACGGCGGCCTACGTGCTCTACCACGGTTGCGGCGCCATGTTCGTGCTGCGCTTCATGGGCCGGCGCTGGCCGCGCCGCGAGGCCATGCTGTGGCTGCTGCTCTCCGGCGCCTGCGCGGCGGTGCTGCTCGCACCCCATGAGTACATGAAGGCCGTGCGCCACACGCTCGCCTGGGCCTCGTCGGCGCTGGTCGTCGCCACGGCGGTCGTGTTCCTGTTCCTGGCCTGGCGCGGCAGTCTGGCGCAGCGCCTGCTGTCGGCCGCCATGGCCGCCAATGCGCTGGCGACGGTGCATGACCTGCTGGTGTTCTCGGACCTCATCGACAGCAACTTCTACCTCGCGTCCTATACCGCCTGGCCCACCACCATCGGCATGGCGCTCACGCTGGCCTGGACGTTCGTCGCCAACACCCGGCGCATCGAGCGCTTCAACGACGAGATGCACCACAGCGTCGCCGCTGCGCGGGCCGAGCTGGAGGCCTCGCTGGCCCGCCAGCACGCGCTGGAGCTGCTGCACGCGCGGCTGGGCGAGCGCGTCAACCTCGCGCACGACCTGCACGACGGCCTGGGCGGCATGCTGATCGGCAACATCAACACCCTGGAGCGCACCCGCGCCCCGCTGCCGCCGCAGCAGGTGCTGGACATGCTGCGCACCATGCGCGACGACCTGCGGCTCATCATCGACACCGCTTCGGCGCAGCACCACGGCGAGCTGTCGCTGGCCGACCTGCTCGCGCCGCTGCGCTATCGCATGAGCCAGCTGTTCGAACTGCACGGCATCGAGGCGCACTGGCGGGTCGCCGGCCTGGACGCGGTGCAGCTGGACGCAACCCAGAGCCTGGACGTGCTGCGCATCCTGCAGGAGGCGCTGACCAATGTCTTCAAACACAGCCGTGCCACCCGCGTGGATGTGGTCCTGGTTCGTGAAGAGGGCGGGCACCTGCGGCTGGCAGTCCACGACAACGGCGTGGGCCTGGAGTCCAGCGCAGCGGGCGCGCCGCCTCCGCCCGGCGGCACCGGCCTGCGCAGCATGCAGGCCCGCGCCCAGCGCCTGGGCGCACGGCTGGCCGTGGATTCGCGGGGCAGCTCGACCACCGTGGCGCTGCACATGCCCCTGCGTGGGCTATATGGCGCTTCTTAATTGATAGCTGCTTGCGCTTGCTGGAAAAGCGCTGGAGGCCGATTTGGCTTGAAACCGGGGAATGCGGCCGCATCGGTGGGAAAATCCAGGGTTTTTCCTAACCTTTCGAGAACCGCATCGCCATGAAGAAGATCGCCGCCGTCGCCCTGCTGTCCCTGGGCGCCCTGCTGGCCGCCTGCTCCAAGCAGGAGAGCGCCCCCGCCGCCGCCGAGCCCGCACCCGCACCGGTCGCGGCTGTGACAAGAATAGTGGTCGGCCTGGACGACAACTTCCCGCCCATGGGCTTCCGCGACGAGAAGAACGAACTGGTGGGCTTCGACATCGACATGGCCAAAGAGGCCGCCAAGCGCCTGGGCCTGGAGGTCGAATTCAAGCCCATCGACTGGAGCGCCAAGGAAGCCGAGCTGTCGGGCAAGCGCGTGGACGCGCTGTGGAACGGCCTGACCATCACCGAGGAGCGCAAGCAGAACATCGCCTTCACCGCGCCCTACATGGAGAACCACCAGATCATCGTGGTGCCCGCCAATTCCGCCATCAAGGCCAAGGCCGACCTGGCCGGAAAGGTCGTCGGCGCGCAGGAAGGCTCCAGCGCCGTGGACGCGATCAAGAAGGAAGACGCCGTCTTCAAGTCGTTCAAGGAACTCAAGACCTTCGGCGACAACGTGACCGCGCTGATGGACCTGACCACCGGCCGCCTGGAGGCCGTGGTGGTTGACGAGGTGGTGGGCCGCTACTACGTGGCCAAGAAGCCCGGCGACTATGCCGTGCTCGACGACAACTTCGGCACCGAGGAATACGGCGTGGGCGTGCGCAAGGACGACACCGACCTGCAAGGCAAGCTGGACAAGGCGCTGGCCGACATGAAGGCTGACGGCGCCGCCGCCAAGATCGCCGAGCAGTGGTTTGGCAAGAACATCATCAAATAAATAGCGCACAACCCCCTGTGTCGCTTCGCTCCTTCCCCCTTCTCTCGAATTGCTGCGCAATTCGGGAAGGGGGACGCCGCCAGCGCGGCGGGGCGGCCCTTGCGCGGCGTCCGCTGGCCTGGGGCGCGCCAGTGGCAACGGCCGTGAGCCATGCCAAACACTGAATGGTCGCAGCCACACGATGGACTACGTACTCTCCCTCCTGGGGCCGCTGGCGCAGGGCGCCACGGTCACGCTGAAGCTGTTCTTCATCACGCTGCTGCTGGCCGTGCCCCTGGGCCTGGTGCTGGCGCTGGCGCGGCTGTCGCGCTGGAAGGCGCTGTCGGGCGCGGTGAATGGCTACATCTGGCTCATGCGCGGCACGCCGCTCATGCTGCAGATGCTGTTCATCTATTTCGCGCTGCCCTTCGTGCCGGTGGTGGGCGTGCGCCTGCCGGACTTTCCGGCGGCGGTGGCGGCGTTCGCGCTGAACTACGCGGCCTACTTCGCCGAGATCTTCCGCGCGGGCATCCAGTCCGTCGACCGTGGCCAGTACGAGGCCGCCAAGGTGCTCGGCATGAGCTACGACCAGACCATGCGCCGCATCGTGCTGCCGCAGATGGTGCGAAGCATCCTGCCACCGATGAGCAACGAGACCATCACGCTGGTCAAGGACACGTCCCTCATCTACGTGCTGGCGCTCAACGACCTGCTGCGCGCCGCGCGCGGCATCGTGCAGCGCGACTTCACCACCACGCCCTTCATCGTGGCCGCGGCCTTCTATCTGCTGATGACGCTGCTGCTCACCTGGGGCTTCCAGCGGCTGGAGAAACGCTATGCCAAATACGACGAGTGAAGCGCCCATGATCGACGCGCGCGACGTGCGCAAGCGCTTCGGCCACAACGAGGTGCTGCGCGGCGTGTCGCTGCGGGTAGCGAGAGGCGAGGTGGTCGCGGTCATCGGCCCCTCGGGCTCGGGCAAGAGCACCTTCCTGCGCTGCCTGAACCACCTGGAGACCATCGACAGCGGCCACGTCGCCATCGAGGGCCAGACGCTCGCCACCACCGACGCGCAGGGCCGCTGCGCCTACGTGCCCGATGCCGAGCTGCGCCGCATCTGCGCCAAGACCGGCATGGTGTTCCAGCACTTCAACCTGTTCCCGCACCTCACGGTGCTGCAGAACCTCATCGAGGCGCCCATGGTGGTGCAGGGCGTGCCGCGCGCCGAGGCCGTGGCGCGCGCCGAGACGCTGCTGGACAAGGTGGGCCTGGCCGCCAAACGCAACAACTACCCCTCGCGCCTGTCGGGCGGGCAGAAGCAGCGCGTGGCCATCGCGCGGGCGCTCGCCATGCAGCCCGACATCATGCTGTTCGACGAGCCCACCTCCGCGCTCGACCCCGAGCTGACCGGCGAGGTGCTGCGCACCATGCGCGAGCTGGCCGAGGAGCGCATGACCATGCTGGTCGTTACGCATGAGATGGGCTTCGCGCGCGAAGTGGCGCACACCGTGGCCTTCATGGACCAGGGCGAGCTGATCGCGGCGCGGCCCGCGCGTGAGTTCTTCGCCGATCCGGGACACGAGCGCGCGCGGGCGTTCCTCGAACACATGCTCTGACGCGACAATGGCGCATTCCTCACCGCCTGCGCCCATGACCCTCGCACCGCTCCCCACGCAGCACGCCCAGCGCGTGCTGCTGCACAACGAAGTCCATGCCCGCCCGCCCGAGGCGCTGGCCGCGCCGCTGGCGATCACGCACATCGTGATGCTGGCCGACGCGGCCGGGCGCGACGCCAGCCGCGCCCACCTGGCCACGCTGCTGCGCAACCACCACCTGGCCCCGCCCGATGCGCACACCACGCACCTGCGCGTGGACCTGGGGGCGTTCCGCATCCGCTGGGAGCTGCACACCGAGTTCGTCTCCTGGACCTTCATGGCCGTGCCGGCCGGCGCCGCCGTGCCCGAGAATGGGCGGGCGCCCGCGGCCGCGCTGGAGTCCGTGCCGCGCGACTGGCTGGCGGGGCTGCCGGGCGAGTGCCTGTGCGCGCTGCACCTGTGGGTGGCCGCCGCGCGGGAGGTGGATACGGGGCCCGCGTTGCGGGGCTGGCTGCGCGAGGAATCGCTCGTCGCCTGCGCCGTCGCGGGCGGACAGGGCGAGGTGTACACCGACTTCGCTATCCACGCCGACGGCTTCTCGCGCATGCTGCTGGTGGCCGGCTCGCTCTCGCCCCAGCGCCTGGGGCGGCTGGTGCAGCAGCTGCTGGAGATCGAGACCTACCGCATGGCGGCGCTGCTGGGCCTGCCGGCCGCGCGCGATGCCGGCGCGGCCCTCGCCAGCGCCGAGCGCGAGCTGGCGGAGCTGGCCGAGGCCATCCGCAGCTCCCGCCGCGACGCGGAGCCCGCGCTGCTCGACCGCCTCACGCGGCTGGCGGGTCAGGTGGAGGGGCAGTACGCGGCCACGCACTCGCGCTTCTCGGCCAGCAGCGCGTATTTCGAGCTGGTGGACCGGCGCATCCAGGACATCGGCGAATCGCGGCTCGCGGGCCTGCAGACCATCGGCGAATTCATGGAGCGGCGCCTGAGCCCCGCGCGCAGCACCTGCGCCTGGGCCGCGCGGCGGCAGAACGCGCTGTCCGAGCGCGTCTCTCGCATGAGCAACCTGCTGCGCACGCGCGTGGAGATCGAGCAGCAGCAGAACAACCAGGCCCTGCTGGCCGCGATGAACCAGCGCGGCGACCTGCAGCTCAAGCTGCAGTCCACGGTGGAGGGGCTGTCGGTGGCGGCCATCACCTATTACATCGTCGGCCTGGTGAGCTACCTGGCCAAGGGCGCGCAGAAGCTGGGCTGGCCCTTCTCGCCCGAGAGCACGGCGGCGGTGGCCATCCCGCTGGTGGCCGGGGGCGTGTGGTGGTCGCTGCGGCGGTTGCACCACCGCATGTTCGGCGAGGCGCATTGAAAAAGTGAGCTGCTTGCGCTTGTCTGCTCTGGATTTCCATATAAAAGCATGCAGAAATCCTTGCAGGACAAGCGCAACCAGCTCCTTTTTTTGAAGATCAACCTGTTGAGACCGTCACGGGCGGCAGCTCCGCCGGGTCGCGCACCTCGGCCAGCGTGTCGCCGCTGCGCAGCGGTTCGGCCGGGCGCGCCAGCAGTGCGCGCACGAAGTTGGGCTGGGCCAGCAGCGCGTGGTGCACCGCGCCGTTGTAGAGCTGCAGGTCGCCGATGCCGCGCACGGCCAGGTGCGCATCCACCTCGGCGGCGGTGAGCCGGGCCGGGTCGGTGCTGTCCGACGCCATGGCCATGCACCACAGCGTGCCGTACAGGGGCACGTACTGCAGGTAGGGCCGGAACACCGGGAACACCGCGCGCACCGAGGCGGCGATGCGCGTCAGCGTCTCGTGCAGGTGGATGGGCGAGCCCAGGTGCAGCGACAGCACGCCGCCGGGGTTCAGCGCGCGGCGGCAGGCGGCATAAAACTCCACCGTGTACAGCTCCACGGCGGGGCCGAAGGGGTCGGTCAGGTCCAGCACGATCTGGTCGAAGCGCTCGCGGCCTTCCGCCAGCAGCGCGCGCGCGTCGCCCAGGCGCACCTGCAGGCGCGGGTCGTCGAACGCGCCGCGGTGGATGGCGCCCAGCCACTCGCGGGCCATGGCGATCACCTCGCCGTCCAGCTCGGCCAGCACCACCTGCTCGATGCCGGGCAGCTTGAGCAGCTCCTCGGCCGCGCCGCCGTCGCCGCCGCCCACCACCAGCGCGCGGCGCACGCCGGCATGGGCGATGGCGGGCAGGTGCACCATGGGCTCGTGGTAGAAGAACTCGTCGCGCTCGCTGGTCATGAAGCAGCCGTCGATGCGCATCACGCGCCCGAACTGAGGGTTCTCGAAAACCTCGATGTGCTGCCACGGCGACTGGCGCTGCGCCAGGGTGCGCTGGTCGCTCAGGTAGAAGCCGAAGTCGGCATTCAGGCGCTCGGCCACGAAGCGCGTGGCCTGCGCGGTGCGCGCGCCGGCCATCACGCGCGCTCGACGCGGTGCAGGTGCGGATCGTTCGGGTTGAACGCGGCCTGCAGGTCGCCGAACAGCTGCTGCGCCTTGGGCCGGTTGTCGGTGGTGTAGTTGCACACGTACACGTCCAGCGTCACGTAGCCCGACTCGGGCCAGGTGTGGATGGACAGATGCGATTCGGCCAGCACCACCACGCCGGTGACGCCGCCGCCCTCGCCGAAGCTGTGGAACAGCGAGCCCACGGTGGTCAGCCCGGCCGCGGCCACGCGCTCCTTGCAGAAGGCTTCCAGGTATGCGGCATCCAGCATCAGGCGGCTGTCGCACAGACAGCCATACAGGTCGCCAATCAGGTGCAGGCCGGTGGCCTGGCGCTGGACGGACGGGGCGGCGATGGGGACGACGGACTGGAATTTCTTCATGGAGTTCAGGCCCTTTCTGCAGGCACGGGGGGTGGCATGGAAGATGGCGGGCTCGGCGCGGGGACAGGGAGTCCTCGGCGGGCGCGCCCGGGGCGCTGCAGCGCAGGCACTGAACGGAAGGCAAGGGGGAATGCCGCTGGCAATTGCCGCGCCCTCGTTCCGCTGGACGCACCGGGCGCCCATGCAACGCTGACAGCAATCCGCTCGGCAGGGCGAGCGTGACATTTCTCTCGAAGCTGTCAATTATAGCCAACGGTTATATACATCCGCATACACCCAGGTGATCCCTGTCCAGCATTTCCAGAGGGTTTCCCCTATGATGTAACGTTTTTCCGCTGCCCCGTGGGGGCGCGGCCCTGCATTCTTCACCCCATGCCCTCCAACGCCCCATCGCCTTCCGAGGCTCTCGTGGAACTGCGCAACGTCACCTTCGGGTACGGCGAGCGCGTGATCCTGCGCGACCTGTCGCTGACGGTGCCGCGTGGCAAGGTCACGGCGCTGATGGGCGCGTCGGGTGGCGGCAAGACCACGGTGCTGCGCCTCATCGGCGGCCAGCAGCGCGCCCAGCAGGGCGAGGTGCTGGTGGCCGGCCAGGACGTGGGCCGCATGAGCGTGGAGCAGCTCTACGCCGCGCGCCGGCGCATGGGCATGCTGTTCCAGTTCGGCGCGCTGTTCACCGACATGAGCGTGTTCGAGAACGTGGCCTTCCCGCTGCGCGAGCACACCGACCTGCCCGAGGCGCTGATCCGCGACATCGTGCTCATGAAGCTCCACGCCGTGGGCCTGCGCGGCGCGCGCGACCTGATGCCCAGCCAGATCTCCGGCGGCATGGCGCGTCGCGTGGCGCTGGCGCGGGCCATCGCGCTGGACCCCGACCTCATCATGTACGACGAGCCCTTCGCGGGGCTGGACCCGATCTCGCTGGGCACGGCCGCGCAGCTCATCCGCCAGCTGGGCGACTCCATGGGCCTGACCACCATCGTCGTCTCGCACGACCTGGAGGAAACCTTCCGCTTGGCCGACCACGTCATCATCCTCGGCCCCGGCACGGTGGCCGCACAGGGCACGCCCGAGGAAGTGCGCGCCAGCACCGATCCGCTGGTGCACCAGTTCGTGCATGCGCTGCCCACGGGGCCGGTGCCCTTCCACTACCCCGGCCCTACGGTGCTGCAGGACTTCGGAGGTGCAACATGAGCTGGTGGCGCCCCTCGCACGTGGGCTACGCGGTGCGCACCAAGTTGGCCGACATCGGCGCGGGCGCGCGCCTGTTTGCGCAGTTGGTGGGGCTCCTGGGCCCGGTCATGCAGCGCCCGGCGCTGGTGCGCGACCAGGTGCACTTCCTGGGCAACTATTCGCTGTCCATCATCGCCATGTCGGGCCTGTTCGTGGGCTTCGTGCTGGCGCTGCAGGGCTACAACGTGCTGCAGCTCTACGGCTCGGCCAATTCGCTGGGGCTCGTGGTCACGCTGGGGCTGGTGCGCGAGCTGGGGCCGGTGGTCACGGCGCTGCTGTTCGCCGGGCGCGCGGGCACGTCGCTCACGGCCGAGATCGGCCTTATGCGCGCGGGCGAGCAGCTCTCGGCCATGGAGATGATGGCCGTCGATCCGGTGCGCCGCATCCTCGCGCCGCGCTTCTGGGGCGGCGTGATCGCCATGCCGCTGCTGGCGGCGGTGTTCAGCGCCGTGGGCGTGATCGGCGGCTGGCTGGTCGGCGTGGTGCTGATCGGCGTGGATGGCGGCGCCTTCTGGGGGCAGATGCAGGGCGGCGTGGACGTGTGGAAGGACGTGGGCAACGGCTTCGTCAAAAGCGTCGTGTTCGGCGTGGCCGTCACCTTCATCGCGGTGCTCCAGGGCTTCGTGGCCAAGCCCACGCCCGAAGGCGTGTCGCGCGCCACCACCCGCACGGTGGTGATGGCGTCGCTCTCGGTGCTGGCGCTGGACTTCGTCCTCACGGCCTTCATGTTCAGTCTTTGATGAGTCAAACAACCATGCAGCATTCCAAGAACGATCTCTGGGTGGGCCTCTTCGTGTTGCTGGGCGGCGCGGCGCTGGTCTTCCTGGCCCTGCAGTCGGCCAACCTGCTCAACCTGAACTGGCGCACCGGCTACGCGGTCACCGCGCGCTTCGACAACATCGGCGGTCTCAAGCCCAAGGCGGCGGTGCGCAGCGCCGGCGTGGTGGTGGGCCGCGTGCAATCCATCACGTTCGATGACACCACTTACCAGGCGCGCGTGACGCTGGACCTGGACAAGCGCTACGCTTTCCCCAAGGACAGCTCGCTCAAGATTCTCACCAGCGGGCTGCTGGGCGACCAGTACATCGGTATCGAGGCCGGCGCGGACGAGCACAACCTCGCCGAAGGCGACATGGTGACGGCCACGCAGTCGGCCGTGGTGCTGGAGAATCTGATCGGCCAGTTCCTCTACGGCAAGGCCGAGGAAAGCGGCGCGGGCAACAAGAAATGAAGAAAAACACCACGACGACACACGGCAGGCTGGCGGCGGCGCTCGGCGCAGCGCTGCTCCTGGCCGGCTGCGCCAGCGGCCCCCAGGCCAACCCGGCCGACCCCTTCGAGCCCTACAACCGCGGCATGACCACGTTCAACGAGAACGTGGACAAGGCCGTGCTCAAGCCCGTGGCCACGGCCTACCGCGACGTCACGCCGCAGCCCGTGCGCACCGGCGTGAGCAACTTCTTCGGCAACCTGGGCGACGCCTGGTCGTTCGTCAACAGCGTGCTGCAGCTGCGCGGCCGCGAGGCCTTCGACAGCCTGGTGCGCTTCGGCACCAACACGGTCCTGGGCCTGGGCGGCGTGCTGGACATCGCCAGCGAGGCCGGCATCGCGCGCCACAAGCAGGACTTCGGCCTGACGCTGGGCCGCTGGGGCGTGCCCACGGGGCCGTACCTGGTGCTGCCGCTGTTGGGCCCCTCCACGGTGCGCGACACGGCGGCCCTGCCGGTGGACCTGTATGCCGACCCGCTGCTCGCGGTCGATCCGGTGTCCGCCCGCAATTCGCTGTACGCGCTGCGCTTCGTCAACCGGCGCGCGGAGCTGCTGCGCGCCACCTCGGTGCTCGACGCGGCCGCGCTCGACTCCTACAGCTTCACGCGCGATGTGTACCTGCGCCTGCGCGCCGCTCCCGGCCAAACTGCCGATGACGGGGACGACGACGGCCGGCTGCCCGAGGACTATTGACGCTTCTCCCGCGCAGGTTGCAGTTGCTTGCATCCGCGTACCGTGGCGACGCACGGCGCGTGCGCCGCGCCCGTGACAATTCGCACTCCCGCGGTGCGGCCCCTCCGGTGCCGCACTCACCGAGAAAGGACCAGAACATGATGAACCGCCGCACGCTGAACCGCACCGCCGCCGCCCTTGCGGTCGTGGCCTGGATAGGGCTGCCCGGTGCCGTGCTGGCCGCCGACGAGGCGCCGGACGCACTGATCAAGCGCCTGTCGACCGACGTGCTGGAGACGGTGCGTGCCGACAAGTCCATCAAGTCCGGCGACGTGGACAAGATCATGGCGCTGGTGGACAAGACCATCCTGCCGCACGTGAACTTCCGCCGCATGACCGCCGCCGCCGTCGGCCCGGCCTGGCGCAAGGCCACGCCCGACCAGCAAAAGCGCCTGCAGGACGAGTTCAAGTCTCTGCTGGTGCGCACCTATTCCGGCGCGTTGAGCCAGGTGACGGACCAGACCATCGTCGTCAAGCCGCTGCGCGCCGCGCCGGACGACAAGGACGTGCTGGTGCGCACCGAGATCCGCGGCCGCGGCGACCCGGTGCAGCTCGACTACCGCCTGGAGAAGACCCCCGGCGACGGCGCGGGCTGGAAGGTCTACAACCTGAACGTGCTGGGCGTGTGGCTGGTGGAAACCTACCGCAACCAGTTCGCGCAGGAAATCAACGCCGCCGCTGACGGCCAGGGCATCGACCGCCTGATCGAGTCGCTGGCGGCGCGCAACAAGGCCAATGCCGGCGGCAAGTAAATGCTGGTGCTGCCGCCCGAACTCACCCACCGGCAGGCCGCGGCCTGCCTGCGCCTGCTGCTGCAGGGACTGAAGACCGAGCGTGAATCGCAGGTGGTGGTGGACGCCGGCGCGCTGACGGCCTTCGACTCGTCGGCCCTGGCGGTGCTGCTCGAATGCCGCCGCGCGGCGGTGCTGGAAGGCAAGGGCCTCGTCGTCAAGGCGCTGCCGCCGGCGCTGGCCAGTCTGGCGGGCCTCTACGGGGTACAGGAGCTGCTGCCAGCAGCGTGAAGGGGTACGGCTTAGAATCGCCGGTTCCCTATGTCCGCCGTCTCCTTCCAGTCCGTTTCCAAGACCTTTTCCACGCCCAAGGGACCTTTCCAGGCGCTGCACGACGTCAGCCTGGACATCGAGGAGGGCGAATTTTTCGGCCTGCTGGGACCCAACGGCGCGGGCAAGACCACCCTAATCAGCATCCTCGCGGGCCTTGCGCGCGCCACGCAGGGCCGCGTGCGCGTGCTGGGGCACGACGTGCAGGGCGACTTCGCCGCCGCGCGCCAGCGCCTGGGCGTGGTGCCGCAGGAGCTGGTGTTCGACCCCTTCTTCAACGTGCGCGAGACGCTGCGCATCCAGTCCGGCTACTTCGGCGTGAAGAACAACGACGCCTGGATCGACGAGCTGCTGGAGAGCCTGGGCCTGGCCGACAAGGCCACCGCCAACATGCGCCAGCTCTCGGGCGGCATGAAGCGCCGCGTGCTGGTGGCCCAGGCGCTGGTGCACAAGCCCCCCATCATCGTGCTCGACGAGCCCACGGCCGGCGTGGATGTGGAGCTGCGCCAGACGCTGTGGCAGTTCATCGCCCGGCTCAACAAGCAGGGCCACACCGTGCTGCTCACCACGCACTACCTGGAGGAGGCCGAGGCGCTGTGCACGCGCCTGGCCATGCTCAAGCGCGGCCAAGTGGTGGCGCTGGCGCGCACCTCCGAGCTGCTGCAGGCCGCCTCCGCCAACGTGCTGCGCTTCAAGACCGACGACGCGCTGCCCGCCGAGCTTGCGCCTCTGGCGCGCGTGACGGGCCGCGTGGCCCAGCTGCCCGCGCAGAACGCGCAGGAGATCGAGCGCCACCTGGCCCAGCTGCGCGCGGCCGGCGTGCGCGTGGAGGACGTGGAGATCCGCAAGGCCGACCTGGAGGACGTGTTCCTCAACGTGATGGCTGCCGAAGGAGCGCAGCGATGACCGGCTGGCAGACCCTGTTCTACAAGGAAGTGCTGCGCTTCTGGAAGGTGGGCTTCCAGACCGTGGCCGCGCCCGTGCTCACGGCGGTGCTGTACCTGCTGATCTTCGGCCACGTGCTCGAAGACCACGTGAAGGTCTACGACCGCCTGAGCTACACCGCCTTCCTGGTGCCGGGCCTGGTGATGATGAGCATTCTGCAGAACGCCTTCGCCAACAGCTCGTCCAGCCTGATCCAGAGCAAGATCATGGGCAACCTGGTGTTCGTGCTGCTCACGCCGCTGTCGCACCGCGCCTGGTTCGCGGCCTACGTCGGCTCTTCCGTGCTGCGCGGGCTGGCGGTGGGGCTGGGCGTGTTCCTGGTCACGCTGGCCTTTGCGGCTCCTGAGTTCGCCGCGCCGCTGTGGATCCTGGCGTTCGCGCTGCTGGGCGCGGCGCTGCTGGCCACGCTGGGGCTGATCGCGGGCCTGTGGGCCGACAAGTTCGACCAGATGGCCGCGTTCCAGAACTTCATCATCGTGCCCATGACCTTCCTGTCGGGCGTGTTCTATTCGATCCAGTCGCTGCCTCCGTTCTGGCAGGGCGTGAGCCACCTGAACCCGTTCTTCTACATGATCGACGGCTTCCGCTACGGCTTCTTCGGGGTGAGCGACGCATCGCCCTGGCTGTCCCTGGCCATCGTCGGCGGCGCCTGGCTGGCGGTGAGCGCGCTCGCGCTGCACCTGCTGCGCACGGGCTACAAAATCAGGAACTGACCCCATGACCGCAGACCAACTCAAGCACATCATCAGCGCGGGCCTGGCCTGCGAGCACATCTACCTGGAAGGCGACGGCCGCCACTGGTACGCCATCATCGTCTCGCCCGAGTTCGAGGGCAAGCGCCAGATCCAGCGCCACCAGCGCGTCTACGCCACGCTGGGCGCGCGCATGCAGACCGACGAGGTGCACGCGCTGTCGATGAAAACCTTCACCCCCGCGGAATGGGCGCAGGCCCAGGGCGAGTGAAACTCCTGTTTCCATAGCTGCTTGCGCTTGCTGGATAAGCGCTGCAGGCCGATTTGGCTCATAAAAACCCAATGGACAAACTCCTGATCCGCGGTGGCCGCCCCCTGGTGGGCGAGGTGCCGATCTCCGGCGCCAAGAATGCGGCCCTGCCGGAGCTGTGCGCCGCGCTGCTCACGGCCGAGCCGGTCACGCTCGCCAACGTGCCGCGCCTGCAGGACGTGGCCACCATGCTCACGCTGATCCGCAACATGGGCGTGCAGGTGGAGCGCATCGCCGCGCCCGGCTGCGAGGACACCGGCGCGGCGGGCGTGGTGCGCATCGACGCCAGCGGCCTGACCACGCCCGAGGCGCCCTACGAGCTGGTCAAGACCATGCGCGCCTCCGTGCTCGCGCTGGGCCCGCTGCTGGCACGCTTCGGCGAGGCCACGGTGTCGCTGCCCGGCGGCTGCGCCATCGGCTCGCGGCCCGTGGACCAGCACATCAAGGGCCTGCAGGCCATGGGCGCGGAGATCGTGGTGGAGCACGGCTACATGATCGCCAAGCTGCCCGCGGGGCGCACGCGCCTGCGGGGCGCGCGCATCGCCACCGACATGGTCACCGTGACCGGCACCGAGAACCTGCTCATGGCCGCCACGCTGGCCGAGGGCGAAACGGTGCTGGAGAACGCCGCGCAGGAGCCCGAGGTGGCGGACCTGGCCGAGATGCTCATCCGCATGGGCGCGCGCATCGAGGGCCACGGCACCAGCCGCATCCGCATCCAGGGCGTGGAGCAGCTGCACGGCTGCACCCACGCCGTGGTGGCCGACCGCATCGAGGCCGGCACCTTCCTGTGCGCCGTGGCCGCCACGGGCGGCGACGCGCTCCTGCGCCACGGCCGCGCCGACCACCTGGACGCGGTGATCGACAAGCTGCGCGAGGCCGGCGTGCAGGTGCAGGCCGAGGCCGGCGGCATCCGCGTGCGCAGCGCAGGCGGCCCGCACCTGAGGGCGCAGGGCTTCCGCACCATGGAATACCCAGGCTTTCCCACCGACATGCAGGCCCAGTTCATGGCCCTGAACGTGGTCGCGCAGGGCACGGCCACCGTGGCCGAGACGATCTTCGAGAACCGCTTCATGCACGTCAACGAGCTGCTGCGCCTGGGTGCCAGAATCCAGACCACCGACGGCCGCGTGGCCGTGGTCGAGGGCTTGGGCAGCGCAGCGCGCCTGTCGGGCGCCACCGTCATGGCCACCGACCTGCGCGCCTCGGCCAGCCTGGTCATCGCGGGCCTCGTGGCCAGCGGCGAGACGCTGGTGGACCGCATCTACCACCTGGACCGCGGCTACGACTGCATGGAAGCCAAACTGCGCGGCCTGGGCGCCGACATCGAAAGAATCCAATGACGCAGCAGATCACGCTGGCCCTCTCCAAGGGCCGCATCTTCGACGAGACCCTGCCCCTGCTGGCCGCTGCCGGCATCGAGGTGCTGGAAGACCCCGAGAAGTCGCGCAAGCTCATCCTGCCCACCAGCCGCCCCGAGGTGCGGGTGGTGCTGGTGCGCGCCACCGACGTGCCCACCTACGTGCAGTACGGCGGCGCCGACATCGGCGTGGCGGGCAAGGACTCGCTCATCGAGCATGGTGGCCAGGGCCTGTTCCGCCCGCTCGACCTGGGAATCGCCAAGTGCCGCGTGAGCGTGGCCGTGCGCGCCGACTTCGACTACGCGCAGGCCGTGCGCCAGGGAGCGCGCCTGAAGGTGGCCACCAAGTACACCAGCATCGCGCGCGACTTCTTCGCCACCAAGGGCGTGCACGTGGACATGATCAAGCTCTACGGCAGCATGGAGCTGGCGCCGCTCACGGGCCTGGCCGATGCCATCGTCGACCTGGTCTCCACCGGCAACACGCTCAAGGCCAACCACCTCGTCGAGGTGGAGCAGATCATGGACATCAGCTCCCACCTCGTCGTCAACCAGGCCGCGCTGAAACTCAAGCAGGCGCCGCTCAAGCGCATCATCGATGCGTTCGCCTCCGCCGTTCCGCAGGATTGATCCACTATGAAATTCGTAGCTGCTCCCGCTCGCCTGTCCACCGTTTCCAGCACTTTCGAGGCTGATTTCGCGGCGCGACTGCACTGGTCGGCCGAGCAGGACGCAGCCATCGAGCAGCGCGTGGCCGACATCCTGGCCGACGTGCAGGCGCGCGGCGACGCGGCGGTGCTCGAATACACGCAGCGCTTCGACGGCCTGCACGCGCACGGCGTGGCCGAGCTGGAGCTGGCGGCCGGCGAACTGCAGGCCGCCTTCGACGGCCTGCCCGCCGCGCAGCGCGAGGCCCTCACGGCCGCCGCCGCGCGCGTGCGCCGCTACCACGAGGCGCAGAAGAAGGCCAACGGCGAGAGCTGGAGCTACCGCGACGAGGACGGCACCCTGCTCGGCCAGAAGGTCACGCCGCTCGACCGCGTGGGCATCTACGTGCCCGGCGGCAAGGCCGCGTACCCGAGCAGCGTGCTCATGAACGCCATCCCCGCGCACGTGGCGGGCGTGGGCGAGATCGTCATGGTCGTGCCCACGCCGCAGGGCGCCAAGAACCCGCTGGTGCTCGCCGCCGCGCACGTGGCCGGCGTCACGCGCGCCTTCACCATCGGCGGCGCGCAGGCCGTGGCGGCGCTGGCCTACGGCACCGCCACCGTGCCCAAGGTGGACAAGATCACCGGCCCCGGCAACGCCTACGTGGCCAGCGCCAAGAAGCGCGTGTTCGGCACCGTGGGCATCGACATGATCGCGGGCCCGAGCGAGATCCTCGTGCTGGCCGACGGCACCACGCCGCCCGACTGGGTGGCGATGGACCTGTTCAGCCAGGCCGAGCATGACGAGCTGGCGCAGTCCATCCTGCTGTGCCCCGACGCCGCCTACATCGAAGCGGTGCAGGCCGCCATCGACCGGCTGCTGCCCGGGATGCCGCGCGCCGAGATCATCGCCAAGAGCCTCACCGGCCGCGGCGCGCTGATCTTCACGCGGGACATGGAAGAGGCCTGCGCCATCAGCAACCGCATCGCGCCCGAGCACCTGGAGGTCTCCAGCAGCGACCCGCACCGCTGGGAGCCGCTGCTGCGGCACGCCGGCGCGATCTTCCTGGGCGCCTACACCAGCGAGAGCCTGGGCGACTACTGCGCCGGCCCGAACCATGTTCTGCCCACGAGCGGCACGGCGCGCTTCTCATCGCCGCTGGGCGTCTACGACTTCCAGAAGCGCAGCAGCCTCATCGAGGTGAGCGGGCAGGGCGCACAGACGCTGGGCCGCATCGCCAGCGTGCTGGCCCACGGCGAGGGCCTGCAGGCCCACGCGCGCGCGGCCGAGATGCGCCTCACGCAGGACTGAGCGCCCAGCGCAGGCACGCGGCGGCGCGCCCGTCGGCGCTCACGCGCAGCCGCGCCGGCCCGGCGAATTGCAGGCGCTGGCCGGCCTCCAGGAAATGGTCTTCGAGGCGGCCCTCGCAGGTCAGCCACACGCGCCCGCGCTCGGCTTCGAGCACGGCGGTTTCGCCCTTGCGCACGTGCAGGATCTGTACGGGCTGCAGCGGCGCCAGAGGCTGGCGCTGCCAGGGCAGGGGGACGGGGGCAGGGAAAGCGGGGGAGGAAGCGGCGTAGTCCATGGCAGCCATGGTGCGCAGGCGCCCGTGCCGCCGCCAGCCACAGCCGCAGGCGATCCGGTGCAGTACAGCGCGCCGCCGCGGCGCGTCTGTACTGGTCGGCGTGGCCGGTGTCTGTGCTGCTTGGCAGGCTGCCGGCCAGTACAGAATGCCCGCATGTCCTCCGATGAAGCCCCGCCCCTGTACCAGCAGATCGCCGGCCAGCTCGCCGAGCTGGTGCGCAACGGCACGCTCGTGCGCGGCGAGAAGCTGCCCTCGGTGCGCGCGCTCGCGCGCCAGCACGGCGTGGCGCAGACCACGGTGGTGCAGGCCTTCCACTGGCTGGAGGACGCGCGCCTGGTCGTCGCGCGGCCGCGCTCGGGCTTCTTCGTCGCACCCCGGCCAGCGCCACTGCCCGAGCCCCAGGCCTCGCGCCCGCGCGGCCGTCCGCGCGAGGTGTCGGTGGACTGGCTGGGCCAGCGCATCCTGGGGCGCGAGCAGCCTGCGGGCTTGGTGTCGTTCAGCAGCGGCACGCCCGGGGCCGACATGCTCAACCCCGACCGCGTGCGCCGCGCCGTCACGCGCGCCGTGCAGCGCCACCGCCACCTGCTGTGCGCCTACCCTTCGGCCACGGGGCAGGAGGAGGCGCGCCGTGCGCTCGCGCGCTATGCCGTGGGGCTGGGCTGCACGCTCGACCCTGCCAACGTCATCGTCACCAGCGGCTGCATGGACAGCATCGGCCTGTGCCTGCGCGCGGTCACGCAGCCGGGCGACGTGGTGGCGATCGAGTCGCCCACGCATTTCTCCTTCCTGGAGGTGCTGCAGAGCCTGCACCTGCGCGCGCTGGAGATCCCCACGCACCCGCGCCACGGCCTGTCGCTGGACGCGCTGCAGCTCGCGCTGGACACGCAGCCGGTGAAGGCGCTGCTGCTCGTGCCCACGCTCAGCAATCCGCTGGGTGCCTGCATGCCCCAGCCCGAGCGCAGGCGCCTGGCGCAGATGGCGGCGCGCCACGGCATCGCGGTGATCGAGGATGCGATCTACAACGACCTCGCCGAGCCCGACGAGATGCGCCGCACCGTCAAGTCGTACGACGCCACGGGCCACGTGATGCTGTGCGACTCGTTCTCCAAGACCCTCGCGCCGGGCCTGCGCCTGGGCTGGGTGGAGGCCGGGCGCTGGGGCGAGCGGGTGCGCGCGATCAAGGACCTGCAGTCCGGCGGCCAGTCGGCCGTGCTGGAGCTGGCGCTGGCCGACCTCATCACCCAGGCCGGCCACGCCGCCGCGATGCGCCAGCTGCGCGCGCTGGCGGCGGCGCGGCTGGACGGGGCGCGCCATGCGATCGCCGCCCACTTCCCGCCCGGCACGCGCGTGAGCGACCCGCCCGGCGGCCTGCTGCTGTGGCTGGAGCTGCCGCGCGGGCTGGACGCGGTGCGCCTGCACGAGGCCTGCCTGGCCGAGGGCATCCTCGTCGCGCCCGGCACCGTGTTCAGCGCCAGCGCGCGTTTCCGCAACTGCCTGCGCATCGGCATGGGTGGCGACTGGACGGACCGGCATCTGGACGCGCTGCGCCGCGTGGGCGACATCGCCACGCGCATGGGCGAGCAGGCCCCGGCCACCGCCTACACTCGCCGTTCCCGCGAAACCGATCCCGCCGCATGACGCCCCCCACCGCCCCCGATCCGCTGCAGCGCATCCGCCCCGACGTGCGCGCCATGCACGCCTATCCCATTCCGGATGCCACGGGCTACCTGAAGATGGATGCAATGGAGAACCCCTTCGGCCTGCCTCCCGCGCTGCAGGCCGCGCTGGGCCGGCGCCTGGGCGCGCTGGAGATCAACCGCTATCCTGGTGCGCGCCAGGGCGAACTGCGGGCCGCGCTGGCCGCGCACGCCGGCGCGCCGCAGGGCAGCGCGCTGCTGCTGGGCAACGGCTCCGACGAGCTCATCAGCCTGGTGCAGATGGCCTGCGCGCAGCCCGGGGCAGCGGTGCTCGCGCCGGTGCCGGGCTTCGTCTACTACGCCATGGCCGCGCAGCAGCACGGCCTGCGCTACGTGGGCGTGGAGCTGGACGGTGAATTCCAGCTGCGCGAGCAGGCCATGCTGGATGCCATCGCCGCGCACCGCCCGGCCGTCACCTTCCTGGCCTATCCCAACAACCCCACGGCCACGCTGTGGGACGAGGGCGTGGTGCAGCGCATCGTTGACGCCGTGGCCGCGCAGGGCGGCATCGTGGTGATGGACGAGGCCTACCAGCCCTTCGCCAGCCGCAGCTGGATAGCCCGCATGCGGGCCGAGCCCGCGCGCAACGGCCACGTGCTGCTGCTGCGCACGCTCAGCAAGTTCGGCCTGGCGGGCGTTCGCCTGGGCTACCTGATCGGCCCGGCCGCGCTGGTGCACGAGATCGACAAGCTGCGCCCGCCCTACAACGTGAGCGTGCTCAACTGCGAGGCCGCGCTGTTCGCGCTGGAGCATGCCGAAGTTTTCGCCGCGCAGGCGGCCGAGCTGCGCGCCGCGCGCGCCGAATTGCTGGCCGCGCTGCGCGCCCTGCCCGGCGTGCTGAAGGTGTGGGACAGCGAGGCCAACATGGTGCTGGTCCGCGTGCGGGATTCCGCCAGCGCGCATGCGGGCATGGCCGCGCGCAAGGTTCTCGTCAAGAACGTTTCTACAATGCACTCATTGCTGGCCAACTGCCTGCGTCTGACGGTGGGCAGTGCCGCCGACAACGCCCAGATGCTCGCGGCGCTCCAGGCTTCCCTATGACCTCTTCCGCACTCGTTCCTTCCTCCCCCGAGCCCTGCGCCGACCGCACGGCCGAAGTCAGCCGCAACACGGCCGAAACCCGCATCACCGCGCGCGTGAACCTCGACGGCACGGGCGAGGCCCGCCTGAACACGGGCATCGGCTTCTTCGACCACATGCTCGACCAGATCGCACGCCACGGCCTCATCGACCTGGAGGTGCGCTGCGACGGCGACCTGCACATCGACGGCCACCATACGGTGGAGGACGTGGGCATCACCCTCGGCCAGGCTTTCGCGCGCGCCGTGGGCGACAAGAAAGGCATCCGCCGCTATGGCCACGCCTACGTGCCGCTCGACGAGGCGCTCTCGCGCGTGGTGGTCGATTTCTCGGGCCGCCCGGGCCTGCACCTGCACATCCCGTTCACGGCGGCGAGCATCGGCGGCTTCGACACGCAGCTCACCTACGAGTTCTTCCAGGGCTTCGTGAACCATGCGGGCGTGACCCTGCACATCGACAACCTCAAGGGCATCAACGCCCACCACCAGTGCGAGACGGTCTTCAAGGCCTTCGCGCGCGCGCTGCGCGCCGCGCTGGAGCGCGACCCGCGCGCGGCGGGCGTGATCCCGTCCACCAAGGGCTCCCTGTAGAAATTCCAAGCCAAATTGGCCTCTAACGCTTATCTGGCAAGCGCTGGCAGCTATGAATAGTGAAGCTAAAACCGTCGCGGTCGTGGACTACGGCATGGGCAACCTGCGCTCGGTCTCGCAAGCCGTGCTGGCCGCGGCGCAGGGCAGCGGCTGGCAGGTGACCGTCACCCGCCATCCCGACGAGGTGCGCGCCGCCGCCCGCGTGGTGCTGCCCGGCCAGGGCGCCATGCCCGACTGCATGCGCGAGCTGCGCGACTCGGGGTTGCTCGCCCCCGTGCTGGAGGCCGCTGCGGCCAAGCCCCTGTTCGGCGTGTGCGTGGGCATGCAGATGCTGCTGGACCACAGCGCCGAGGGCGACACGCCTGGCCTGGGCCTGATCCCGGGCGAGGTGCTCAAGTTCGACCTGGCCGGACGCACCCAGCCCGACGGCAGCCGCTACAAGGTGCCGCAGATGGGCTGGAACCGCGTGCGCCAGGCGCGCCGTGGAGGCAGCGCCCACCCGGTGTGGAGCGGCGTGCCCGACGACAGCTATTTCTACTTCGTGCACAGCTTCTACGCCCGCCCGCGCGATGCGGCGCACGTGGCGGGCGAGGCCGACTACGGCCAGCCCTTTGCAGCCGCCATCGCGCGCGATAATATTTTCGCCACGCAGTTCCACCCGGAAAAGAGCGCCGAGCACGGCCTGGCGCTGTTCCGCAACTTCCTGCACTGGAATCCCTGATCCTCAACCCGGCCGGGCTGCCCGTGCGCCCGAATCCTCGCTCCACATCTATGCTGCTCATCCCCGCCATCGACCTCAAGGACGGCCATTGCGTGCGCCTCAAGCAAGGTGACATGGATCAATCGACCACCTTCGGCGAAGACCCTGCCGCCATGGCGCGCAAGTGGGCGAACGCCGGCGCGCGCCGCCTGCATCTCGTCGACCTGAATGGCGCCTTCGCGGGCCAGCCCAAGAACAAGGCGGCCATCAAGTCCATCCTGGCCGAGGTGGGCGCGGACATCCCGGTGCAGCTCGGCGGCGGCATCCGCGACCTGGACACCATCGAGCGCTACATCGACGCGGGCCTGGCCTACGTCATCATCGGCACGGCGGCGGTCAAGAACCCGGGCTTCCTCAAGGACGCGTGCAGCGCCTTCGGCGGCCACATCATCGTGGGCCTGGACGCCAAGGACGGCAAGGTGGCCACCGACGGCTGGAGCAAGCTCACCGGCCACGAGGTGGTCGATCTGGCCAAGAAGTTCGAGGACTGGGGCGTCGAGTCCATCATCTACACCGACATCGGCCGCGACGGCATGCTCTCGGGCATCAACATCGAGGCCACGGTCAAGCTCGCGCAGGCGCTGACCATCCCCGTGATCGCCTCGGGCGGGCTCGCCGGCATCGCCGACATCGAGCAGCTGTGCGCCGTCGAGCGCGAGGGCGTGGAGGGCGTGATCTGCGGCCGCGCCATCTACAGCGGCGACCTGGACTTCGCGGCCGCGCAGGAGCGGGCCGATGAGCTCACGGCCTGAGGTGATCCTCGTCACCGGCGGGGCCGGTTTCATCGGCTCTCACACCTGCGCCGCGCTGGCAGCGCAGGGCGAGCGCTTCGTCATCCTCGACAACTTCTGCAACAGCCAGCGCCCGGTGCTGGAGCGCCTGGCGCGTATCACCGGCGCGCCGGTGGACTGCGTCGAGGGCGACGTGCGCGACGGCGCGCTGCTCGCGCGCGTGCTACGGGAGCGCTCCATTGGCGCCGTCATCCATTTCGCCGGCCTCAAGGCCGTGGGCGAGTCGGTGCGCGACCCGCTGCGCTACTACGACAACAACGTGGGCGGCACGCTCACGCTGCTGGCCGCGATGCGCGATGCGGGCGTGCGCACCGTGGTGTTCTCCTCCTCGGCCACGGTGTACGGCGATCCCATCACCTCGCCCATCCGCGAGGACTTCGCGCTGCAGCCCGCCAACCCCTACGGCTGGAGCAAGCTCATGGCTGAGCAGGCGCTGGCCGACGTGGAGCGCTCCGAGCCCGGCCAATGGCGCATCGCGCGGCTGCGCTACTTCAACCCCGTGGGCGCGCACGAAAGCGGCCTGATCGGCGAAGACCCGCAGGACGTGCCGAACAACCTCATGCCCTACGTGGCCCAGGTGGCCGTGGGGCAGCGGCCGGAGCTGTCCGTTTTCGGCGGCGACTATCCCACCGAGGACGGCACAGGCGTGCGCGACTACATCCATGTGAGCGACCTGGCCGAAGGCCACGTGGCCGCGCTGCGCTACCTGCGCGCGCACCCGGGCCTGCTCACCCTCAACCTGGGCACCGGCCAGCCCGTCTCCGTGCTGCAGATGGTGCATGCCTTCGAGCGCGCCAGCGGCCGCCCCGTGCCCTACCGCATCACCGACCGCCGCCCCGGCGACGTGCCCGCCTACTGGGCCGACCCGTCTCTGGCCGAGCAACGGCTGGGCTGGCGCGCCACGCGCGGCGTGGACCGCATGTGCGAGGACGTCTGGCGCTGGCAGAGCGGCGCCCATTCCTGAAGGGCTTTTCCCATGCTTGCCAAACGCATCATTCCCTGCCTCGACGTGACCGGAGGCCGCGTGGTCAAGGGCGTCAACTTCGTCGAACTGCGCGACGCGGGCGACCCCGTGGAGATCGCCGCGCGCTACAACGCGCAGGGCGCCGATGAACTGACTTTCCTCGACATCACCGCCACCAGCGACGGGCGCGACCTGATTCTGCCGATCATCGAGGCCGTGGCCAGCCAGGTGTTCATCCCCCTCACGGTGGGCGGCGGCGTGCGCACCGTCGAAGACGTGCGGCGCCTCTTGAACGCGGGCGCGGACAAGACCAGCTTCAACTCCGCCGCCATCGCCAACCCCGACGTCATCAACGCCGCCAGCGACAAGTACGGCGCGCAGTGCATCGTGGTGGCCATCGACGCCAAGCGCCGCCAGGGCGAGGACGTGCGCGAGCGCGGCGAGGGCTGGGACGTGTACAGCCACGGCGGGCGCAAGAACACCGGGCTGGACGCGGTGCAGTGGGCCTTCGACATGGCGCGCCGCGGTGCGGGCGAGATCCTGCTGACCAGCATGGACCGCGACGGCACCAAGAGCGGGTTCGACCTGCAGCTCACGCGCGCAGTGAGCGACGCGGTGGGCGTGCCCGTGATCGCCTCGGGCGGCGTGGGCAACCTTGAGCACCTGGCCGACGGCGTGCAGCAGGGCGGCGCCGACGCGGTGCTGGCCGCCAGCATCTTCCACTACGGCGAATTCACCGTGCGCGAGGCCAAGGAGCGCATGCAGGCGCGCGGCATTCCGGTCCGTCTTTGATATTCCAAGCCAAATCGGCCTCCAGCGCTTGTCCACCAAGCGCGGGCAGCTATTTCTTTGATAGTAGGAGCAGGCCATGAGCGACAATGCCCGCATGAACTGGCTCGATCAAGTGAAATGGGACGCGCAGGGCCTGGTGCCCGCCATCGCGCAGGAGGCCGCCACGGGCGACGTGCTGATGTTCGCCTGGATGGACCGCGAGGCGCTGGCCAGGACGGCCGAGCTGGGCCGCGCGGTGTACTTCAGCCGCTCGCGCGGCAAGCTGTGGTTCAAGGGCGAGGAATCGGGCCACGTGCAGACGGTGCACGAGATCCGCCTGGACTGCGACAACGACGTGGTGCTGCTCAAGGTGACGCAGCTCGGCCACGAGCCCGGCATCGCCTGTCACACGGGGCGGCACAGTTGCTTCTTCAGCGTGCTCAAGGACGGTGCATGGCAAGCCGTCGATCCGGTCTTGAAAGACCCCGAGTCCATCTACAAATAATCCACTCATGTCCAGCAACGATTCCCTGGCCCGCCTGGCCGCCATTATCGAAAGCCGCAAGGCGGCGAACGGCGGCGACCCCGAGAAAAGCTACGTGGCCCGCTTGTTGCATAAGGGGCCCGACGCCTTTCTCAAGAAGATCGGCGAGGAAGCCACCGAGTGCGTCATGGCCGCGAAGGACGTGGACCACGGGGCGGACAAGGCCAAGCTGGTCTACGAAGTGGCCGACCTGTGGTTCCACTCGATGATCGCGCTGGCCCACTACGGGGCCACGCCGGCCGACGTGATCGCCGAGCTGGAGCGCCGCGAAGGCACCAGCGGCATCGAGGAGAAAGCCCTGCGCAAGGCCGCAGCCCGTGCAACCGAAGAAGGAGGTCCGAGGTGAACAACGACATCATCGACGTGGAGCCGAATCAGCGTGCCGAATCGCTCAAGACCGTCGGCTGGGTCAGCTACATCCTGCACCTGATCGTCGCCGTGGCGGCCGTCGTGCCGGGCGCGCAGCCCAGCGCGGCGCTGCTGATCGTGGCGCTGGTCATCGACCTCGTGAAGAAAAGCGACGCCCAGGGCACCTGGCAGGCCAGCCATTTCTCGTGGCGCATCCGCACCGTGATCTGGGCCGGGGTGCTCTACGTGGTCACCGCGCCGCTGTGGATCTTCATCTTCCCGGGCTGGATCGCCTGGGGGCTGATCTCCATCTGGTTCCTCTACCGCATCGTGCGCGGCATGGTCGAGATGAACAAGGGCCAGGCCATCCATGCCTGAGGCGGGGGGCACGCAGCGGCTCAACCTCGCCCTGCAGGGCGGCGGCTCGCACGGCGCGCTCACCTGGGGCGTGCTCGACGCCCTGCTGGAAGACGGCGGCTTTTCCTTCGACGGAGTGAGCGGCACCAGCGCCGGCGCCATGAACGCCGTGGCCCTGGCCCACGGCTTCGCCGAGGCCGCGCAGGAGCATTCCGACCCGCACGAGGCGCACCTGGCCGGCTGCGCGCAGGCGCGCGCCACGCTCACGCGGCTGTGGGAGGGCGTGGGCACGCTCGGCAGCCTGATGTGGGGCGTGCCGCTGCCGGGCGCGAAGGCGCTCATGGGCCTGTGGACCCAGTGGCTCTCGCCCTACCAGACCAATCCGCTGGACATCAACCCGCTGCGCCGCCTGCTGGAGCGCGAGGTGGACTTCGAGCGCCTGTGCGCCACGCACGCCCGCATCCCGCAAGTGTTCGTGTGCGCGACCAACGTGCGCACCGGGCGCGGTGAGATCTTCACCGGCAAGCGCCTGAGCGCCGACGCGGTGATGGCGTCCGCCTGCCTGCCCATGCTGTTCAAGGCCGTGGAGATCGGCGGCGAGCACTACTGGGATGGCGGCTATTCCGGCAACCCGGCCCTGCACCCGCTGATCTACAAGACCGAATGCAGCGACGTGCTGCTGGTGCAGATCAACCCCATCGAGCACGCGGGCGTGCCGGGCAGCGCGGCGGAAATCATGGAGCGCATGAACGAGGTGACCTTCAACGCCAGCCTGCTGGCCGAGTTGCGCGCCATCGAGTTCGTGCGTCGCCTGCTGGCCGAGGGCAAGCTGGACCCGCGCCGCTACAAGAGCGTGCGCATGCACCGCATCGACGGCGGCGCGGTGCTCGCGCCCTTCGGCTCGTCGAGCAAGGTGCGCGCGGACCTGTCCTTCGTGCGCCAGCTCTTCGCCCTGGGCCGCGAGGCCGGCGAGCAGTGGCTCGCGGGCCACCGCGGCGACGTGGGCGTGCGCCCGAGCGTGAACATCGCGGACAATGCGTAGAGCGTGCGACACGCGCTCCAACCACCATGCAACACGATCCGAACTGCCTTTTCTGCAAGATCATCGCCGGCCAGATTCCCTCGAAGAAAGTCTACGAGGACGAACAGGTCTTCGCCTTCCACGACATCCAGCCCTGGGCGCCGGTGCACTTCCTCATGGTGCCCAAGACGCACCTGCATTCCATGGCCGCCGTCACGCCAGAGCATGCGGGCCTGCTGGGCCACATGATGGCCCTGGCGCCGCGCCTGGCGCAGGAGCAGGGCTGCAACCCGTACCCGGAAGGGGGCTTTCGCATCGTAGTCAACACCGGCACCGAGGGCGGGCAGGAAGTCCATCACCTGCACATGCACGTGATCGGCGGCCCGCGCCCCTGGCGCAAGGGCTGACGCCGGCAGGGATATGCGGCGGCAGGCGACATGCCCCGCGTCTAGAATGGCCTGTATTCGTTAGGAGATTTCCATGGGTTCGTTTTCCATTTGGCACTGGCTCATCGTGCTGCTCATCGTCGTGATGGTGTTCGGCACGAAGAAGCTCAAGAACATCGGCTCCGACCTCGGCGGCGCGGTCAAGGGCTTCAAGGACGGCATGAAGGACGGCGCCAGCGATGACGCCGCCTCCGCCAGCGCGCCCGCCGGCCAGGTGACCAACACCACCGCGGCCGACAAGACCACCATCGACGTCGAAGCCAAGCACAAGAGCTGATCGCGCGCGTCCATGATCGACATCGGCCTGTCCAAGATGGCGCTCATCGGCGCCGTCGCACTCATCGTCATCGGCCCCGAGAAGCTGCCGCGCGTGGCCCGTACCGTGGGCACGCTGCTGGGCAAGGCGCAGCGCTACGTGGCCGACGTGAAGGCCGAGGTCAACCGCTCCATGGAGCTGGACGAGCTGCGCAAGATGAAGGACACGGTGGAGAACGCCGCGCGCGACGTGGAGCAGAGCATCCAGACCAGCGCCTCTGATTTCCAGAAGGACTGGGACGCGGGCGTGGCCGGCCTCACGTCCGACAGCAGCACGGATGACGGCGCGCTGCAGGCGGCATCTTCCTCCACCATCGTCCCGGCCTACAAGCACCCCGGCAAGAACTGGCGCCTCAAGCGCGGCGCGGTGCCGCAGTGGTACAAGTCGCGTGCCGGCGTGCGCACCAAGGCGCAGTCCGGCGCGGCGCGCGTGGCGCGCTTCCGGCCCCAACGATTCCATTGACCCCGCCGTGACGGCGGCCCCATCGCCCACGCCGCCCGCGCGGCCCGCGTGCATGCAGCCGCCCAGGCCCCACCCCCACCATGTCCGAAACCCCCGATAAAGAAGACGAGCTGGCCGGCACCGAGCAGCCTTTCGTGCAGCACCTCATGGAGCTGCGCGACCGCCTGCTCAAGGCGCTGGTCGCCGTAGGCATCGTCGCTGCGGTGCTGTTCTTCTTCCCCGGCCCCGGCCGGCTCTACGACTTCCTGGCCGCGCCGCTGGTGGCCCACCTGCCGCAGGGTGCGACGATGATCGCCACCTCGGTCATCTCGCCGTTCATGGTGCCGCTCAAGATCCTGCTGATGTCGGCCTTCCTGGTCGCGCTGCCCGTGGTGCTCTACCAGGTGTGGGCCTTCATCGCGCCGGGCCTGTACTCGCACGAGAAGAAGCTGGTGCTGCCCTTGGTGGTCTCCAGCACGGTGCTGTTCTTCATAGGCGTGGCCTTCTGCTACTTCTTCGTGTTCGGCCAGGTGTTCAGCTTCATCCAGGGCTTCGCGCCCAAGAGCATCACCGCTGCGCCGGACATCGAGGCCTACCTGGGCTTCGTGATGACCATGTTCCTGGCCTTCGGCCTGGCGTTCGAGGTGCCCATCGCCGTGGTGGTGCTGGCGCGCCTGGGCGTGGTGAGCGTGGACAAGCTCAAGAGCTTCCGCGGCTACTTCATCGTGGCCGCCTTCGTGGTCGCCGCCATCGTCACGCCGCCGGACGTGGTGTCGCAGCTGGCACTGGCCGTTCCCATGTGCCTGCTCTATGAGCTGGGCATCTGGGCGGCGCAGATCTTCATCCGCACCACCAAGGCGCCGGAGGACAGCGCGGAATCGGCCTCCTGAAAGATCAGGCATAAAAATAGCTGCCAGCGCATGCTAAGCAAGCGCTGGCAGCTATTTTTTTGATAGTGCCGTGGCGGATCAGCGCCGCTGCTGCAGCCGCGGGCGCGTGCCGGGCACTACGGAAACCTCCATGCGCGCATCGCCGCGCTGCAGGTCGAAGGGCGCGGCCGTGCCGGGCTTGAGGGCGGCCACCGCCGTGAGCAGCTGCGACACGTTGTTGGTGGCCTTGCCATCCACGCGCAGGATCACGTCGCCCGGCCGCACGCCAGCCTGGGCCGCGGGGCCGCCCTGCAGCACGCCGGTGATGATGACGCCCTCGGTGGCCTGCACGCCGAAGGTCTGTGCCAGCTCGGGCGACAGCTCGTTGGGCTCCACGCCGATCCAGCCGCGCGTCACCTGGCCGTCGCGCACGATGCCGTCCAGCACCAGCTTGGCGGTGGAAACGGGGATGGCGAAGCCGATGCCCATGCTGCCGCCCGAGCGCGAATAGATGGCGGTGTTGACGCCCATGAGGTTGCCGTTCACGTCCACCAGCGCGCCGCCGGAATTGCCGGGGTTGATGGCCGCGTCGGTCTGGATGAAGTTCTCGAAGGTGTTGATGCCGAGCTGGCTGCGCCCCAGCGCCGAGACGATGCCGCTGGTCACCGTCTGGCCTACGCCGAAGGGGTTGCCGATGGCCAGCACCTGGTCGCCCACGGCGAGCTGGTCCGAGTCGCCCAGCACGATCACGGGCAGCTTGTCGAGCTCGACCTTCAGCACGGCCAGATCGGTCTCGGGGTCGGTGCCGATCACGGTGGCGCGCGCGCGGCGGCTGTCGGTGAGCGTCACCTCGATCTCGTCGGCGCCTTCCACCACGTGGTTGTTGGTGAGGATGTAGCCGTCGGGGCTGATGATCACGCCGCTGCCCAGGCCCGTCTGCGCCTGCGTGCCCTGGTCGCCGAAGAAGAACTGGAACCACGGGTCGTTGCTGCGCGGATGGCGCACGGCTTTGCTGGTGTTGATGCTCACCACCGCCGGTGCCGCCTTGCGCGCCGCGGCGCTGAAGCTGCCCGCGGCGGGCTGCGCGACGGGGGCGGAGGGCGCCTCGATCAGCGAAATGCCCGCGCCGCTCCGGGTCGCGCCGCGCTGCAGCCAGCTGGGCTGCAGGGTGGCGACGACGAAGTAGGCGGCGGCGAGCACCGTCACGGCTTGGGAAAACAGCAACCAGTAGCGCTTCATGATGCGGGGCTTCGGCTCGAGGGAGGAAAACGCCGCCATTGTCGCGCGTTTGCGGGGAGCGGCCGGGCGCAGGCCCCGGCCCTGTGCACGGCAGGGGAAACGGGCAGTGTCCTGAAAGAAACTAGGGTTAACCCTAGAATGAAGTCCGCTGCATCGGCCATCCGTTCCCTGCGGCCCGGCGCACCCGCCCGGCCTGCATGCCCAGACCCTATCCGGATCGTTCCCCGAACTGGCCCGCTGCCCTGCCAAGCGCCCAGGGCCCGCGCAGCGCTCGCAAGTTAGCCGGAACGCATCCCATGACCACACTCATCTCCGCCGCGCCCCTCCCGGGCACGGGCGCACACCATCGTCCCCTGACCCGCGGCGACTACAAGACGCTGGGCCTGTCCGCCCTGGGCGGCACGCTGGAGTTCTACGACTTCGTCGTCTTCGTCTTCTTCGCCAACGTGATCGGCGCGCTGTTCTTCCCTCCCAGCCTGCCCGACTGGATGCGCCAGCTGCAGACGCTGGGCATCTTCGCGGCGGGGTACCTCGCGCGGCCCATCGGCGGCGTGCTGATCGCGCACTTCGGCGACATCCTGGGCCGCAAGCGCATGTTCACGCTCTCCATCTTCCTGATGGCCGTGCCCACGCTGGTCATCGGCCTGCTGCCCACGTACGCCGCCATCGGCGTCGCCGCACCCATCCTGCTGCTGCTGATGCGCGTGCTGCAGGGCGCGGCCATCGGCGGCGAGATGCCGGGCGCCTGGGTGTTCGTGGCCGAGCACGCACCCGCGCGGCACTACGGCTTCGCCATCGGCGCGCTGACCTCGGGCATCACGGGCGGCATCTTCCTGGGCTCCATCCTCGGCGTGTGGCTCAACAGCACCTACAGCCAGGCGGAGATCCACGACTGGGCCTGGCGCATTCCGTTCATCCTGGGCGGCGTGTTCGGGCTGGTGTCGGTGTACCTGCGCCGCTTCCTCGAAGAAACGCCGATCTTCAAGGAACTGCAGGCGCGCAAGGCCGAGGGGCGCGAACTGCCCATCAAGACCATCCTGCGCGACCACCGTGAGGCCTGCGTGCTGGTGGCGCTCATGACCTGGGTGCTCTCCACCGCCATCGTGGTCGTGGTGCTGCTCGCGCCGTCCTATCTGCAGAAGATGTTCCACATCGAACCGGCGCTGGCGCTCAAGGCCAACGCGGTCGCCACGGTCACGCTCACGCTGGGCTGCGTGTTCTGGGGCTGGCTGTCCGACCGGGCCGGTACGCGCGCCGCCATGATCGTCGGCTGGCTGGGCATGAGCACGACCTGCTACTGGTTCTACCTGGGCCTGCCGGGCGATGCGGCCTCGCTCGTCTGGCAATACGGCCTGGCGGGCTTCTTCGTGGGCGCCATTGCGCTGCTGCCGGTGGTCGGCGTGCGTGCTTTCCCTCCGGCGGTGCGCTTCACGGGCCTGTCGTTCGCCTACAACCTGGCCTATGCCGTGTTCGGCGGGCTCACGCCCATGCTGGTGTCGGTGTAGCAGCAGGCCGACGTGATGGCGCCCGCGCACTACGTGGGCGCGATGGGCGTGCTGGGCGCGGCCATCGGCTTCTGGCCGCTGGCCTGCCGGGGCTGGCAGGCACGATCGGCAGCACAATTGCGGGCATGACCACGCGACAGGAACTGCTCTCCCATTTCGACGCGCTGCTGCAGCCCGAGCGCTTCAAGGACTACGGCCCCAACGGCCTGCAGGTCGAGGGCCGGCCCGAGATCCACCGCATCGTCAGCGGCGTGACGGCCAGCCGCGCACTGATCGATGCTGCGATCGCTGCCGGTGCCGATGCCATCTTCGTGCACCATGGCCTGTTCTGGCGCGGCATGGACGGCCGCGTGACCGGCTGGATGAAGCAGCGCCTGCAGCGGCTGCTGGCGCACGACATCAACCTCTTCGCCTACCACCTGCCGCTGGACGCGCACCCCGAACTGGGCAACAACGCGCAGCTCGGCCGCGTGCTCGGCTGGCAGGCCGACCAGCGCTTCGGCGAGCAGGAGCTGGGCTTCGCCGCGCCCGCCGATTTCGCCGGTGCCGTCGATCTGGCCGCCCATGTGCAGGCCGTGCTGGGCCGCAGCGTGACGTTGGCCGAGCCCGAGGACGCGCGCCCCATCCGCCGCGTGGCCTGGTGCACGGGAGGCGCGCAGGGCTTCTTCGAGGCCGCCATCGTCGCAGGGGCCGACGCCTTCCTCACCGGCGAAATCTCCGAGCCCCAGGCCCATCTGGCGCGCGAGACGGGCGTGGCCTTCATCGCCGCGGGCCACCATGCCACCGAGCGCTACGGCGCGCCCGCCGTCGCGGCGCACGTGGCGGCGCAACTGGGGCTGTCGCATGAATTCATCGAGATCGACAATCCCGCCTGACTATCGTTTTGATAGCTGCTTGCGCTTGTGCATCAAGCGCTGGAGGCTGATTTGACCAATATTCCCCTCATCGCCATCACACAGGGCGACCCCGCAGGCATCGGCCCCGAGATCGTCGCCAAGGCGTTCCGCGACGCGCCGCACGAGATGCGCGGCTGCTTCGCCGTGGGCGACGTGGCCACGCTGCGCCGCGCCGCCGCGTGCATCGGGCGGCCTGGCGTGCCCGTGGCCTGCATCGACGGCCCGCAGGACGCGCATGGCGTGCCGCCGCGCTGCCTGCCCGTGCTGCAGTTGCCCGGCCTCGCGGGGCCGGCGCCGTGGGGCGTGGTGAGTGCGCAGGCCGGGCGCGACGCGGCCGCCTGCGTGGTCTGGGCCGCGCGCGCCGCGCTGCGCGGGGAGATCGCCGCCCTGGTCACTGCACCGCTGCACAAGGAGGCGCTGGCCGCGGCTGGCGTTGACTTTCCCGGTCACACCGAGCTGCTGCAGGCCGAGGCCGCGCACCACGCGGGCGTGCCCGTGGCACGCATGCCGGTGCGCATGATGCTGGCCAACGACGAACTGCGCACGGTGCTGGTCAGCATCCATGTCTCGCTGCGCGAGGCGATCGCCGCCGTCACGCCGGACAACGTGCTGCAGACCCTGCGCATCACGCATGCGGCGCTGTCGCGCAGCCTGGGCCGCGTGCCGCGCATCGGCGTGGCAGGGCTCAACCCGCATGCAGGCGAGGGCGGCCTGTTCGGCCGCGAGGAGCTGGACGCCATCGCCCCGGCCATCGCCGTGGCGCGCGCCGAGGGCATCGACGCGCACGGCCCGCATGCACCCGACACCGTCTTCATGCGCGCACGCAGTGCGCCCGGGCGCGCGGGCGAGTTCGACGTGGTGCTGGCCATGTACCACGACCAGGGGCTGATCCCCGTGAAGTACCTCGGCGTGGACAAGGGCGTGAACGTGACGCTGGGCCTGCCGCTAGTGCGCACCAGCCCGGACCACGGCACTGCGTTCGACATCGCGGGGCAGGGCGTGGCCGATGCCTCCAGCCTCGTCGAGGCCGTGCGCATGGCGCGCAGGCTGGCCGCGTAAAAAAGCCCGCTCATCGGCGGGCTTGGGGGTTCAGCGCTTGAGGCTGTCGCGGATCTCGCGCAGCAGCTGGATGTCCTCCGGCGTGGCCGCCGGTTCGGCCGGCGCGGGAGGCGCCTCGCGCTTGAGGCGGTTGATCTGCTTGACCATCATGAAGATGATGAACGCGAGGATGACGAAGTTCACCAGCACGGTGATGAAGCTGCCATAGGCCAGCACGGGCACGCCGGCCTTGCGCAGCGCATCCAGCGTATGCGGCGTGCCTGCGGGCACGCTGCCCAGCACCAGGAACAGGTTGGAGAAATCCAGCTTGCCGAACACGAGGCCGACGACAGGCATGATGAGGTCGCTGACCACCGAGTCGACGATCTTCCCGAATGCCCCTCCGATGATCACGCCCACGGCCAAGTCGATCACGTTGCCCTTGACCGCAAACTCCCTGAATTCTTGTGCGATGCCCATGCCACTCGTCCTTTGATATAGATGAAAACACTGAAGTATTGCCTAGCTTACTGGGGTTCACCGCGTTGGAATAACCATTTTCACTCCGCTACAATTTGCGGTTGACCCCCCAATAGCGATGCATACCGAGGATCCCCATGAGTGAAACTCCGATCGACTCCAGCAAGCGGACGTGGCTGATTGCGTCCGGCTGCGCTGGTGCGGTGGGCGGCGTGGCGACCGCCGTTCCTTTTGTGAGCACGTTCCAGCCGTCCGAAAAGGCCAAGGCTGCGGGCGCTGCCGTCGAGGTGGATATCTCGGGGCTCAAGCCCGGCGAGAAGATCACCGTGGAATGGCGCGGCAAGCCCGTGTGGATCGTCAAGCGCACGCCCGAGCAACTCGCGGAGCTGCCCAAGCTCGACAGCCAGCTGGCCGACCCGCAGTCCAAGCGCAATCCCGCCGAGCTCACGCCCGAATACGCGCGCAACGAGTGGCGCTCCATCAAGCCTGAGGTGCTGGTGGCCGTGGGCATCTGCTCGCACTTGGGCTGCTCGCCCTCCGACAAGTTCACGCCGGGCGCGCAACCTTCGCTGCCCGACGACTGGAAGGGCGGCTTCCTGTGCCCCTGCCATGGCTCCACCTTCGACATGGCCGGCCGCGTGTTCAAGAACAAGCCCGCGCCCGACAACCTCGAAGTGCCGCCGCACACGTACCTGTCGGAGACCAAGCTCCTGATCGGTGAAGACAAGACGGCTTGAGGGAGACAGAACACATGGCTGCTTACCGCGAATTCAAGGAACTCTCGCCCAACGCCTCGGCGGGCGCGAAGGTCACCAACTGGCTGGAGAACCGTTTCCCCACGGCCTTCGATGCCTACAAGGTGCACATGTCGGAGTACTACGCTCCGAAGAACTTCAACTTCTGGTACATCTTCGGCTCGCTGGCCCTGCTGGTGCTGGTGATCCAGATCGTCACCGGCATCTTCCTCGTGATGCACTACAAGCCCGATGCCGCCAAGGCGTTCGAGTCGGTCGAGTACATCATGCGCGACGTGCCCTGGGGCTGGCTGATCCGCTACATGCACTCCACTGGAGCTTCCGCCTTCTTCGTGGTCGTGTACCTGCACATGTTCCGCGGCCTGCTCTACGGTAGCTACCGCAAGCCGCGTGAGCTGGTCTGGATCTTCGGCTGCGCCATCTTCCTGGCCCTCATGGCCGAGGCCTTCATGGGCTACCTGCTGCCCTGGGGCCAGATGTCGTACTGGGGCGCACAGGTGATCGTGAACCTGTTCTCGGCCATCCCCTTCATCGGCCCCGACCTGGCGCTGCTGATCCGTGGCGACTACGTGGTGGGCGACGCGACGCTGAACCGCTTCTTCAGCTTCCACGTGATCGCTGTGCCGCTGGTGCTGCTGGGCCTGGTGGTGGCGCACTTGCTGGCGCTGCACGACGTGGGCTCCAACAACCCCGACGGCATTGAGATCAAGGGCCCCGGCAAGCCGGTGGACGAGCACGGCCATCCGCTGGACGGCGTGCCCTTCCATCCGTACTACACGGTGCACGACATCCTGGGTGTATGCGTGTTCCTGTTCATCTTCTCGGCCGTGGTGTTCTTCGCACCCGAGTTCGGCGGCTACTTCCTGGAGTACAACAACTTCATTCCCGCCGACCCGCTGAAGACGCCTTCGCACATCGCTCCGGTGTGGTACTTCACGCCGTTCTATTCGATGCTGCGTGCCATCACGAGCGAGATGATGTATGCGCTGATCGCCTGCGTGGTGCTGGGCGCGGGCTACGGCATCCTCAAGGGCAAGCTGCCCGGCTTCGTCAAGGGCGGCATCGCGATCGCCGCCGCCGTAGCCATCGTGCTCATGCTCTCCATCGATGCCAAGTTCTGGGGCGTGGTGGTGATGGGCGGCGCCGTGGTCATTCTGTTCTTCCTGCCCTGGCTCGACCAGAGCCCCGCGCGTTCGATCCGCTACCGTCCAGACTGGCACAAGTACCTGTACGGCGTGTTCGTGATCGTGTTCGTGATCCTGGCCTACTTGGGGGTGCAGCCGCCCTCGCCGATCGGCGAGCGGGTGTCGCAGGTCGGCACGCTGTTCTACTTCGGTTTCTTCCTGCTCATGCCCTGGTGGAGCCGCCTGGGCGAACCCAAGCCCGTGCCCGAGCGCGTGACCTTCGCCCCGCATTGAGCTGGAGAACACAACAATGAAGAAACTCATCCTCACGTTGATCGCTGCGCTGGGCATTGCCTCGGGCGCGCAAGCTGCCGAAGGCGGTATCGCCTGGGACAAGGCGCCCGTCAACACCAGCGACACGGCTTCGCTGCAGAACGGCGCCAAGCTGTTCGTCAACTACTGCCTGAACTGCCACTCGGCAGCCTTCATGCGTTTCAACCGCCTCAAGGACATCGGCCTCACCGACCAGCAGATCAAGGACAACCTGCTGTTCACCACCGACAAGGTGGGCGAGACCATGAAGTCCGCCATCGACCCGCGCCAGGCCAAGGAGTGGTTCGGCGCCAACCCGCCGGACCTCACCGTGATCGCGCGCTCGCGCGCCGGACATGGCGGCACGGGTGCGGACTATCTCTACACCTTCCTGCGCACCTTCTACCGCGACGACACCAAGGCCACCGGCTGGAACAACCTTGCCTTCCCGAGCGTGGGCATGCCCCACGCCCTGTGGCAACTGCAGGGCGACCGCCGCCCGGTCTTCGAGGAGCATCAGAGCCACGGCAGGGTGGAGCATGTCTTCAAGGGCTGGGAGCAGGTCTCGGCCGGCAGCATGACGCCGTTGCAATACGACCAGGCCGTGGGTGATCTCGTCAACTATCTGCAGTGGATGGGCGAGCCGGCGCAAAATACGCGGGTTCGCATCGGCGTCTGGGTGCTGATCTTCCTGGGCGTCTTCATCGTCATCGCCTGGCGGCTGAACGCGGCGTTCTGGAAGGACATCAAGTAAGCGCTAGACTCTCGCCGCGCTTTCCCGGCGCTGCCATGCCTGTACAGAGTGGGTGCTACAGCACCCACTCTTTTGATTTTTAGGAGCTGCCCACCATGATGGTGCTTTATTCGGGTACGACCTGCCCCTTTTCCCATCGCTGCCGTTTTGTCCTGTTCGAGAAGGGCATGGACTTCGAGATCCGCGATGTGGACCTGTACAACAAGCCCGAAGACATCAGCGTGATGAACCCCTACGGCCAGGTGCCCATCCTGGTCGAGCGCGACCTGATCCTCTACGAGTCGAACATCATCAACGAGTACATCGACGAGCGCTTTCCGCACCCGCAGCTGATGCCGGGCGACCCGGTGGACCGCGCGCGCGTGCGCCTGTTCCTGCTGAATTTCGAGAAGGAGCTGTTCGTCCATGTGAACACGCTCGAATCCCGCGCCACCAAAGGCAACGAGAAGGCGCTGGAAAAGGCGCGCGCCCACATCCGCGACCGCCTGACCCAACTGGCGCCCGTGTTCCTCAAGAACAAGTACATGCTGGGCGAAGGCTTTTCCATGCTGGACGTGGCCATCGCGCCGCTGCTGTGGCGCCTGGACTACTACGGCATCGAGCTGTCGAAGAACGCCGCCCCCCTGCTGAAGTATGCGGAGCGCATCTTCTCGCGGCCGGCCTACATCGAGGCGCTGACGCCGTCCGAAAAGGTCATGCGCAAGTAAGCCGCATTCGTCGCCGCGCATCATGAACGCCCAGGATTTCACTTCCACGCGCCCGTACCTCATCCGGGCCCTGTACGAGTGGTGCACGGACAACGGGTTCACGCCCTACCTCGTCGTGCGCGTCAACGACTCCGTGCAGGTACCCCGCGAATACGTCAACAACGGCGAGATCGTGCTGAACGTGAGCTACGACGCCACGAGCGCGCTGCAGCTTGGCAACGATTTCATCGAGTTCAAGGCCCGCTTCGGCGGGGAGCCGCGCGACATCATGGTGCCGGTACGCCGCGTCGTCGCCATCTATGCGCGGGAAAATGGGCAGGGTATGGCCTTCCCGCTGGAAGACGACGTGGTGGCGCCCCAGGATGAGGAGCAAGCCACGGGTGTGGCCACTGTAGCCCCCAGCGCGCCGGAACGCAGCCCGGTGCAGCTCCAGTCCGTGGAGAGCGTGGCAGACGACGGCGAGGAGCCGCCACGTCCGCAGCCGCCTGCTGGCAGCGGTGCCCGACCGTCCTTGAAGCGGGTCAAATAACGCCGTTTCCCGCCGGAGTGCCGAGGGTGAAAACCCCGGCATTTGGCGGCTAGAATGAAGCCTCTCGCCGGTTTAGCTCAGTTGGTAGAGCACCCGCCTTGTAAGCGGTAGGTCGTCAGTTCGAATCCGACAACCGGCACCAACTTCCCCACCGCTTTCGCCCATCGAGCCACCCACCGGCTCAGGTTTGAATTTTCAGGCGAATGGAGGTAACCTCCCACCCCCGATTGCGCAGTTGCGCCTGAAATGCCGGCAGCAACTGCCGCACCTTGGCTGCTGCCGCATTGCTCCGCACCAGCAGGCACCAGCAGGTGCCTTCGATCGGCCCGGCTTGAAGCGCGGGCCGGAGCAAGGGGGAATCAATGTCTCGATGGCTTTCAGCCGGTCGCTGGACTCGCGGGTCAGCGCAGTCAATCGGGCCAGGGTGGGTGACTCCTGGCTGGCCTGCTGGAGCGAGATGGCGTAATGGCGGCGGTTCATGGCAAGAAAGTGATCGCCAACGGAGGGGACACACGTTGTGCATGTGATTATCACGGATGCCCGGCTGGCACGAAGCCGGGCCATACACCTCGGAGGGGGCCAACTGGCCGTGGCTGCAACCCTGCTGTGCCTGCTACTGATGCTGGCTGCGGCCGGTGCGCACCACTGGCTGCGGCAATGGCCCGGCACGGACGGGGGCGCGCCGGCGGCGATGCAGGAGGATGCCCAGCAGCGTGAGCGCTTCATGCGGGCCAACATCGATGCGATGGCCCGCAAGCTGGGGGAGATGCAGGCACGGCTGATGCAGCTTGAATCGCTCGGCGAGCGCGTGATGGGCCTGGCCGGCATGCCGCCGCTCGATACTTCCCGCGTGCCGGGGCAGGGTGGTGCCCTGGTGTCGGGCCATTCCCTGAGCATGCAGGAGCTGGACGCGGCGCTGGACGACCTGGCGGCGCTGACGGACCGGCGCGTAGACCTGATGACCGTGGCGGAGTCGCGTTTGTTCGACCAGCACATCCGCAAGCACCTGGTGCCCACGCAGGCCCCGGTGCTGGGGCGCTCGGTGGGCTCGCCGTTTGGCTGGCGCATCGACCCGCTCACGGGGCAGTCGGCCTTGCATACCGGCCTGGACTTCCCCGCCGACACAGGCACGGCGATCGTGGCGGCGGCCGGGGGCGTGGTGATTGCGCAGGAATACCACCCCGCCTACGGCAACATGGTCGAGATCGACCACGGCAACCAGTTGATCACCCGGTACGCGCATGCTTCCCGCACGATGGTCAAGCTGGGAGACCTGGTCCGGCGCGGGCAGAAGATCGCCGAGGTCGGCACGTCGGGGCGCTCCACCGGTCCCCACCTGCATTTCGAGGTGTGGGTGCAAGGCGTGCCGCAGGACCCGCAGAAATTTCTGACCGCCGGCCAGGACGCGCGGGAGGTGCCCGTGGCGGCTGCCCGCCCTGCCAAGGCTGATGTTGCACGACGGTAGAATCCTCGATCCGTGCCCCGCCGTTCCCGCGTTGCAGTTGCTTGCAATCCAGGCGGTGGCCCCCATCTGAATTCATTCATCTTAGGGATTCCGGCCGCTCTGCCGCTTTCGTGATGCGCAGCGCGGTCCTGTTCGCATGGCCACCAACTTTCTCACCAAACTATTCGGCAGCCGCAACGACCGGCTGCTCAAGCAATACCGCAAGACGGTCGCTCGCATCAATGCGATGGAGCCGGAATACGAGAAGCTGAGTGACGAGGCGCTGCGCGGCAAGACGCAGGAATTCAAGGACCGCATCGCCAAGGGCGAAACGCTCGACGCGCTGCTGCCCGAGGCCTTTGCCGTGGTGCGCGAGGGCTCCAAGCGCATCATGAAGATGCGCCACTTCGACGTGCAGCTCATCGGCGGCATGGCGCTGCACCACGGCAAGATCGCCGAAATGCGCACGGGCGAGGGCAAGACGCTGACGGCCACGCTGCCCGTGTACCTGAACGCGCTTTCGGGCAAGGGCGTGCACGTGGTGACCGTGAACGACTACCTGGCCGGCCGCGACGCGCAGTGGATGGGGCGCCTCTACAACTTCCTGGGCCTCACGGTGGGCATCAACCTGCCGCAGATTCCGCGCGAGGAAAAGCAGGCCGCCTACGGCGCCGACATCACCTACGGCACGAACAACGAGTACGGCTTCGACTACCTGCGCGACAACATGGTCTACGACGCGCGCGAGCGCGTTCAGCGTGCCTTGAACTACGCCATCGTGGACGAGGTGGACTCCATCCTGATCGACGAGGCGCGCACGCCGCTCATCATCAGCGGCCAGGCCGAGGACCACACGGCCATGTACGTCTCCATCAACAAGGTGGTGCCGCTGCTGGTGCGCCAGGAGGGCGAAGCGGACCCGCGCACAGGCGAGGGCGTTGTCAAGCCGGGCGACTTCACGGTGGACGAGAAGACCCACCAGGTGTTCCTGACCGAGCAGGGCCACGAGAACGCCGAGCGCATCCTGGCCAGCCAGGGGCTGCTGCCCGAAGGTGCCTCGCTTTACGACCCGTCGAACATCTCGCTGGTGCACCACCTGTACGCGGCGCTGCGGGCCAACCACCTGTACCACCGCGACCAGCACTACGTGGTGCAGAACGGCGAGATCGTGATCGTGGACGAGTTCACGGGCCGCCTGATGGCCGGCCGCCGCTGGAGCGAGGGCCTGCACCAGGCCGTCGAGGCCAAGGAGGGCGTGGAGATCCAGGCCGAGAACCAGACCATGGCCTCGATCACCTTCCAGAACTATTTCCGCCTCTACGGCAAGCTCGCCGGCATGACCGGCACGGCCGATACCGAAGCCTACGAGTTCCAGGAAATCTACGGTCTGGAAACCGTGGTCATCCCCCCCAACCGCCCGAGCAAGCGCGACGACCAGCTCGACCGCGTGTACAAGACCACGCGCGAGAAGTACGAAGCGGCCATCGCCGACATCCGCGAGTGCCACGAGCGCGGCCAGCCGGTGCTGGTGGGCACTACGTCGATCGAGAACTCCGAAATCATCGACGACCTGCTGAACAAGGCCGGCCTGCCGCACCAGGTGCTCAACGCCAAGCAGCATGCGCGCGAGGCCGACATCGTGGCCCAGGCGGGCCGCCCCGGCATGATCACCATCGCCACCAACATGGCGGGCCGCGGCACCGACATCGTGCTCGGCGGCAACGTGGAGAAGGCCGTGGCCGCGCTGGAGGCCGACGAATCGCTCTCCGAAGCCGAACGCACCCAGCGCATCGAGGAATTGCGCGCGCAGTGGAAGCTCGACCACGAGAAGGTCACGGCGCTGGGCGGCCTGCGCATCATCGCCACCGAACGGCACGAGTCGCGCCGCATCGACAACCAGCTGCGAGGCCGCTCGGGCCGCCAGGGCGACCCCGGCTCCTCGCGCTTCTACCTGAGTCTGGACGACCAGCTCATGCGCATCTTCGCGGGCGACCGCGTCAAGGCCATCATGGACCGGCTGAAGATGCCCGACGGCGAGGCCATCGAGGCGGGCATCGTCACGCGCAGCATCGAGAGTGCGCAGCGCAAGGTCGAGGCGCGCAACTTCGACGTCCGCAAGCAACTGCTCGAATACGACGACGTCGCCAACGACCAGCGCAAGGTCATCTACCAGCAGCGCAACGAGATCCTGGATGCGCCCGACCTGGCCGGCCTGATCTCGGCCATGCGCGACGACTGCCTTACCGACGTGGTGCGCCAGTACGTGCCTGCCGAATCGGTCGAAGAGCAGTGGGACCTGCCGGCGCTGGAGAAGGCGCTGGCCTCCGACTGGCAGGTGCCGCTGGCGCTGCAGCAGGAGGTCGAGGGCTCCGAAGCCATCACGGACGATGAAATCCTGCAGAAGGTGCTGGACGCCGCGCGCGCCGCGTTCGACGGCAAGGTGGCCCAGGTGGGTGGCGACAATTTCACCCAGTTCGAGCGCATGGTGCTGCTGCAGAGCTTCGACACCAGCTGGCGCGACCACCTCAGCGCGCTCGACTACCTGCGCCAGGGCATCCACCTGCGCGGCTATGCGCAGAAGCAGCCCAAGCAGGAGTACAAGCGCGAGGCGTTCGAGCTGTTCCGCCAGCTGATCGACCAGGTCAAGAACGAAGTCACGCGCGTGATGATGACCGTTCAGGTGCAGTCCAGTGCACAGGTGGACGAGGCCGCCCAGGCGCTAGAGCAGCGCGGCGAGAACATCGGCAACGTGACCTACAGCGCGCCCAACGAATCCGGCGGCGTGGACACCACCATCAACGCCGACGGCGCTGCCGCGCTCAACCTGCCCGAAGGCGTGCGCGTGGGCCGCAACGATCCCTGCCCCTGCGGCAGCGGCAAGAAGTTCAAGCAGTGCCACGGCAAGCTGGCCTGATGCTTTCTCTGGACTGAACACGGGCTGCGGCCCGTGTTTTGCATTTTTCAAGGACGACGACCATGCCCGTGAATCTCTCTGCTCCCATCGCATCCGACCTGCATGCCGTGCCCGGCGTGCGCATCGGCGTGGCCGAAGCCGGCGTGCGCAAGGCCCACCGCAAGGACCTGACCGTGTTCCTGCTCGATGAAGGCGCCACGGTCGCGGGCGTGTTCACCAAGAACCGTTTCTGCGCTGCGCCCGTGCAGGTCTGCCGCGAGCACCTGGAGGGCGGCCAGGCCATCCGCGCGATGGTGGTCAACACCGGCAACGCCAACGCCGGCACGGGGGCCGACGGCCTGGCGCGCGCCCGCGCCACCTGCGCGGCGCTCGCGGGCCGCCTGGGGCTGGACGCGCAGCAGGTGCTGCCGTTCTCCACCGGGGTGATCATGGAGCCGCTGCCCGTGGACCGCATCGAGGCCGGCCTGCCCGCCGCGCTGGCCGATGCGCAGCCCGCGCACTGGGCGCGCGCGGCCGAGGGCATCATGACCACCGACACGCTGCCGAAGGCGTTCAGCACGCAGGTACAAATCGGCGGCACCACGGTGACCATCACCGGCATCTCCAAGGGGGCAGGCATGATCCGGCCCAATATGGCGACCATGCTGGGCTTCCTGGCCACCGATGCGTGCATCGCTCCCGCACTGGTGCAGCAGCTCGTGCGCGAGCTGGCCGACCAGTCCTTCAACCGCGTGACCATCGACGGCGACACGTCCACCAATGACTCGTTCGTGCTCGTCGCCACGCACCAGGCCGCGCACGCGCCCATCACATCGCTCGATAGTGACGAAGGTGGCGCGCTCAAGGCCGCGCTGCTGGAAGTGGCGCAGAAACTCGCCCAGGCCATCGTGCGCGACGGCGAGGGAGCGACCAAGTTCATCACCGTGCGCGTCGAGGGCGGCCGCACCGGCGAGGAATGCCGCCAGGTGGCCTACGCCATCGCGCACTCGCCGCTGGTCAAGACGGCCTTCTTCGCCAGCGACCCGAACCTGGGCCGCATTCTCGCGGCCGTGGGCTATGCGGGCATCGAAGACCTCGACCAGACGCTGATCGACCTGTACCTCGACGACGTGCACGTGGCCGTGCAGGGCGGGCGCAACCCCGCCTACCGCGAGGAGGATGGCCAGCGCGTGATGAAGCAAAGCGAGATCACCGTGCGCGTGGTGCTTGGGCGCGGTGACGCGGCCGACACCGTCTGGACCTGCGACCTGAGCCACGAGTACGTGACCATCAACGCCGACTACCGCTCCTGATTGCTATTTGTTTAATAGCTGCTTGCGCTTGATGCGCAAGCGCTAGAGGCCAAAATGAACGAAAAATTCGACCACTTGCTGCTGCGCGCCGAGCAGCTCATCGCCCGCATCGAATCCGTGCTGCCCCAGCCGCTCACCGCGCCCGACTGGAGCCAGTCCGTGGCCTGGCGCTACCGCAAGCGCAGCAGCGGCCACGGCACGCTGGAACCCGTGCGCCAGGTGGCGGTGATGCGCCTGGACGACCTCAAGGAAATCGACGCGCAGAAGGAGAAGGTGCAGCGCAACACCGAGCAGTTCGTCCATGGGCGCACAGCCAACAACATGCTGCTGACGGGGGCGCGCGGCACGGGCAAGTCCTCGCTCATCAAGGCCTGCCTGCACCAGTACGCGCCGCAGGGCCTGCGCCTGATCGAGGTGGACAAGGCCGACCTGACCGACCTGCCCGACATCGTGGACGTGTGCTCGGGCCGGCCCGAGAAATTCATCGTCTACTGCGACGACCTGAGCTTCGAGGAGGGCGAGGCGGGCTACAAGGCGCTCAAGTCCATCCTCGATGGCTCGGTGGCCGCGGCCACGCCCAACGTGCTGGTCTACGCGACGAGCAACCGGCGCCATCTGCTGCCCGAGCAGATGAAGGACAACCTGAGCTACACCACGTCGGCCGACGGCGAGATCCACCCGGGTGAGGTGGTGGAAGAGAAAATCTCCCTGTCCGAGCGCTTTGGCCTCTGGGTGAGCTTCTACCCGTTCAGCCAGGAGGAATACCTGGCCATCGTTGCGCAGTGGCTGTCTGCGCTGGGCGTGTCGCAGGCCACCATCGAGGCGGCGCGGCCCGAGGCGCTGGTCTGGGCGCTGGAGCGCGGCTCGCGCTCGGGCCGTGTGGCCTATCAGTTCGCGCGCGATTTCGCGGGGCGCCAGGGCGCATGAGCCGCAAGCACACCGAGGTGGCCGTCGGCATCCTGTTGCGGGATGACGGTGCGCTGCTGCTGTCCACCCGGCCCGAGGGCAAGCCGTATGCGGGCTACTGGGAGTTTCCTGGCGGCAAGATCGAGGCGGGCGAGACGGTGGAGCAGGCGCTGCGCCGCGAGCTGATCGAGGAGCTGGGCGTGACCATCGGCCCTGCCGAGGTCTGGAAGGTGACGGAGCACGACTATCCGCACGCGCTCGTGCGCCTGCACTGGTGCAAGGTGCATGCATGGCAGGGCGAGTTCGAGATGCGTGAGGGCCAGGCGATGCGCTGGCAGCAGTGGCCGGTGCAGGTGCGGCCCGTGCTGCCCGGTGCCTATCCCGTGCTGCAGTGGCTGGCCGAGGAACGCGGCGAGGCGTTCGACCCGTCCGTGCTGGGTTGATTATCAAAAATCATAGCTGCCAGCGCTTTTCCAGCAAGCGCTAGAGGCTGATTTCTTGCCTATTCAGGAAGCGCGCTTGGGGTCGCCGTATTCGGCGTCCTCGGGCGGCGCTTCGGCCGGCATGCGGAAGTCCTCGTTGGCCCAGGCGCCCAGGTCGATCTGCCGGCAGCGCTCGCTGCAGAACGGGCGGTAGGGGTTGGCCGGGCTGTAGAGGCTGGGGCCGCCGCAGGTGGGGCAGGGCACCTGCCGGGCGCTGGAGGAAGGCTGCTGGGCGGATGTGGCCATGGCGTTCAAGCGCACAGCGTCAGCTCGAAGAACGCATCTTCGGTGCTGGGGGCCAGGCGCCCGTTTTCTTCCTGGCGCATCAGGCGCACCGAGACGATGAGGCGGTTGCCGCTGATTTCGGGGATCACCTGCAGGGCCGGATCCAGCGCCAAGCGCAGCAACTGGAACGTGCGCCCCTGCGGCAGGTTTTGCTGGAACTGTCCGCGCTCGGCCGCCACCTTCTGCGGCAGGCCCGCATCGCGCATGAGGCGCAGCAGCAGGTAGACGGATTCGGCCAGCGGGCCCAGGCTAGCGGCCCAGGTTTCCAGATCGTGCTGCCGCTCCTGGGGCGCATGGTGCTGCCAGGCGTAGTAGGCCGGCAGGTCGAAGCCGCAGGTGCCGCCCGGGATGCCCATGCGGCTGCGGATGCTCATGAGCCAGTCGTTCTCGGTGAGTGCCTGGCCGGCTTTGCCGTTCTGGCCGTTGAGCGCGGCAAAGCAGTGGTCCAACTGGCCGATGACGCCGTCCAGCGCGGCTTCCGAAATGGAGGGGTTGCCCCGGTAGCCGTCGAACTGGTGCTTGTGCCGCTCCAGGTCCTTGAGCACGTCGGCCTTCAGGTCGGCCCGTGCCGCCACGTCCATGATCTCGAACATCGTCACCAGCGCGTAGTGGTGGTCCAGCGGATGCGCGCGGGGCATCAGCTCGCCGAGCCGGCGGAACAGGTGCTCGAGCCGCAGGTAGGTTCTCAGCCGCTCGTTGAAAGGGTATTCGTAAAGGATCACGCTAGGGGGTTCCTGGGGGTGCACGGAACTGCGCCTGGCAATCATAGCCCGAACGATGCGGCGATCCCGTGTACCTTTGTGTGCAAATCCGCGAGCGTCAGGCCGTCGTTGTAGACCACGATGTCGGCCGCCGCACGGCGCACCGCGCGGCTGCTCTGCGTGGCCATGATGGCCTGCACGGCATCGGGGCCGAGCCCGCTGCGCGCCTGCACGCGGGAGATCTGTGTGGCCTCGCGGCAGTCCACCACCAGCACGGCATCGAGTTGGCGAGGCCAGCGGGGCGATTCCGTCAACAACGGGATGTCGAGCACGATGAGGCGGTGGCCGCCCAGGCTGGCCTCATGCACGGCCTGTGCGATGGCGTGGCCCACGAGCGGGTGGACGATGGCTTCGAGCCGCAGCTTGGCGCCGGCGTCGGCGAAAACCAGCGCGCGCATGCGGGCGCGGTCCAGTGCGCCCTGGGCGTCGATGTAGTCGGCGCCGAACGTACTGCGGATGGCGGGGACCGCTGCGCCCCCGGCTTCGGTGACGGAGCGCGCGATGCTGTCGGCATCGACGAGCGCTGCGCCGAACGTGCCCAGCATGGCGGCCACGGTGCTCTTGCCGCTGCCGATGCCGCCCGTCACGCCCAGCCGGAAACTGCGGGGCGGCATGCTCAGAGCCCCAGCAGGGCCAGGATGGCCTGCATGATCTGCTGCGGGCCCCAGAGCATGGCGGCGATTCCCGCGCCCGCGAGGAAGGGGCCGAAGGGGACGTACTTGCCCTCGCGCAGGTGGCTGGCCAGCTTCATCGCAATGCCCACGAGCGCTCCGATGACCGATGCGATCAGGATGATGGGCACCAGCGCCTGCCAGCCGAACCATGCGCCCAGTGCGGCGAACAGCTTGAAGTCGCCATAGCCCATGCCTTCCTTGCCGGTCGCGAGCTTGAAGCCCCAGTACACGGCCCAGAGCGACAGGTAGCCGCCCACGGCGCCCAGGATGGCGTCGGCCGGCGTGACGTCGATCCATCGCAGCGTGGCTGCGGCCAGGCCAGCCCAGAGCAGGGGCAGGGTAATGTCGTCCGGCAGGAGGGTGGTGTCCCAGTCGATGAAGGCCAGGGCCACCAGGGCCGCACAGAAGCCGCACCAGGCTGCCGTGGCCGCGGACCAGCCCCAGTGGGCCGCGCAGGCGTAGAACAGCGCGCCCGTGAGCAGTTCCACCAGCGGATAGCGTGCGCTGATGCGCGTGCCGCAGCCCGAGCAGCGTCCGCGCAGGCCGATGTAGCTGAGTACTGGGATGTTCTCGTACCAGCGCACCTCATGCCCGCAGGAGGGGCAGCGGGAGCGTGGCGCCCAGAGGTTGAAAGTCTCCGTGGGAACGGGGGCGGCCCCTTCGGGAAGCAGGCCGGCATCGCGTGCGTACTGGTCGCACTCCGCTGCCCACTGGCGCTCCATCATGCGGGGCAGCCGGTGGATCACCACGTTGAGAAAACTGCCGATCAGCAGGCCCAGGATGCCGACCAACGCGGCGTCCCATTGCGAAGAGCCCGTCATCGGTCAGACCACCTGGCCCAGCTTGAAGATCGGCAGGTACATGGACACGACGATGCCGCCGATGATCGTCCCGAGGAACACGATGATGATAGGTTCCATCAGGCTGGACAGCCCGGCCACCATTTCATCGACTTCCTGCTCGTAGAAGTCGGCCGCCTTGCCCAGCATGTGGTCGATGGAGCCCGATTCCTCGCCGATGGCGCACATCTGCAGCACCATCGAGGGGAAGACGTTGGCATTGCCCATGGCGGCCGTGAGGCTTGTGCCGGTGGAGACTTCCTGCTGGATCTTGTCCGTGGCGATCGCGTACACGGAGTTGCCGGAGGCGCCGCCCACCGAATCCAGCGCCTCCACCAGCGGCACTCCGGCAGCGAACATGGTGGACAGCGTGCGCGTCCAGCGCGCGACGCAGGACTTGTCGATCAATGCGCCGAAGATGGGCAGCTTCAGCAGCAGGCGGTCCATGAAGCGTTGCATCTTCTCGTTGCGTCTCCATGCCTGCATGAAGAAGTAGAAGCCGCCGCCGATCACGCCGAAGATCAGGTACCAATAGGACACGAAGAATTCACTGATCGCCATCACGAACAACGTGGGAGCCGGCAGATCGGCACCGAACGAGGTGAACACCTCCTTGAAGGCGGGGATCACGAAGATCATGATGATGGTCACCACCACGAACGCGACGATGATCACCGAGATTGGGTACATCAGCGCCGAGCGGATCTTGCCCTTGATGGCCTCCGTCTTTTCCATGTAAGTCGCCAGCCGGTCCAGCAGCGTTTCCAGGATGCCGGCCGCCTCGCCCGCCTCGACGAGGTTGCAGTAAAGGCTGTCGAAGTACATGGGGTACTTGCGGAAGGCCGCGTTCAGCGAAGTACCCGTCTCCACGTCGCTGCGGATGTCGTTGAGCAGCTTGGTGACGCTGGCGTTGGCATTGCCGCGCCCTACGATGTCGAAGGCCTGCAGCAAGGGCACGCCCGCCTTCATCATGGTGGCCATCTGGCGCGTGAAGAGCGCGATGTCCTTGGGCTTGATCTTCTTGCCGGAGCGCATCCGGCGCTTCTTGATCTTCGTGGGCAGCACGCCCTGGCGCCGCAGGGTGGCCTTGACCTGGTTCTCGCCCGAAGCGCGTACCTCGCCGCGGACGACCTTTCCGCTGCGGTCCTTGCCCTCCCACTCAAAGACGAAATCCTTGATGTCCCTCGATGTTGCGGTTGCCATTGGTGTCGTTCCGTCGCGATTATTCGTTGGTGACGGCCAGAACCTCTTCGAGCGAGGTCAGGCCGATCTTCGCTTTGTGCAGGCCGGACTCGCGCAGGGAGCGCACCCCTTCCAGCCGGGCCTGCTCCGCGATTTCCAGGGCACTGCCGTCGCGCAGGATGATGCGTTGCGTCTCTTCGGAAACGGGCATGACCTGGTAGATGCCTACGCGTCCCTTGTAGCCGTTGTTGCAGGCGGAGCATCCGACGGGCTTGTAGGTCACCCAGGAGCCATCGATTTCTTCCTCGCGGTAGCCGGCCTCCAGCAGGGTTTCATGCGGAATGTCGGCCGGGGCCTTGCAGTTGGGGCACAGGCGGCGCGCGAGGCGTTGCGCGGTGATCAGGATGACGCTGGATGCGATGTTGAAGGGGGCGATCCCCATGTTGCGCATGCGCGTCAACGTCGTCGGTGCGTCGTTGGTGTGCAGGGTCGAGAGCACCAGATGGCCTGTCTGTGCGGCCTTGATCGAGATGTCCGCGGTTTCCAGGTCCCGGATTTCGCCGACCATGATGATGTCCGGATCCTGGCGCAGGAAGGCCTTGAGCGCCGTGGCGAAGGTAAGCCCCGCCTTCTCGTTGACGTTGACCTGGTTCACGCCCGGCAGGTTGATTTCCGACGGGTCTTCCGCCGTCGCGATGTTGACGCCGGGCTTGTTCAGCAGGTTCAGGCAGGTGTAGAGGGACACCGTCTTGCCGGAACCCGTGGGTCCGGTCACCAGAATCATGCCGTAGGGCCGGCCGATGGCATGCAGGAGCCGTTCTTTTTCTTCGGGCTCGTACCCCAGCGCGTCGATCCCCAGCTTGGCGCTGCTCGGATCGAGGATACGGATCACGATCTTTTCGCCGAACAAGGTCGGCAGGGTGCTTACACGGAAGTCGATCACCCGGTCGGGGCCCACCTTGAGCTTCATCCGGCCGTCTTGTGGCACTCGTTTCTCGGAAATATCGAGGCGGGAGATGACCTTGATCCGGGAAGCCAGCTTTTCCTTGATCGCAATGGGAGGCGAGGCGATTTCCCGCAATTCCCCGTCGATGCGAAAGCGCACGCGGTAATGGTGCTCGTAAGGTTCGAAATGCAGATCGGATGCCCGCATGTTGAACGCGTCCAGCAGCATCTTGTGCAGAAACTTGACGATGGGGGCATCTTCGACCTCGGTGGTCGCTGCCTCGTTGCTTTCCGATGCCTCTTCGACGGGAATGTCATCGAATTCAAAATCCCCGCCACTGGTAATCGTGTCCAGGGTTTCGCTGACGCTCTTGGAGGTCGCATCGATGAGTTTGATGAGCTTGTCGTGCTCGGCGATGATCCAGTCCACGCCCATCTGGGTCGTGAATTTGATCTTTTCCGCAGCCTCCTGGTCCGTGGGATCGGCCGTTGCGACGATCAGGCGGTTATTGCGCTTATTCAGCGCGACCACCTTGTAAGCCTGGCACAGCTTGGCGTCCAGCAAATCCTTGGGAATGCGCAGCGGATCAATAGCGCTGATATCCACCAAGGGCGCGCCGAAAATCGCAGACACCGTATGTGCCAAATCGCTGGGTGTGATCGTGTTGGATCCCGTCAATTCAGCGATGAAATTGGTGCGGCTCGTTTGTGATTTTTTGTAAATATCCTCGGCGGATTTCTGGCTCAGTTTTCCCACAGACATGAGCGCCCGCGCCAAGCCTGGCAGAGCAATAGAGGGAGACTCTTTCTGAGGGGTACCTACGGCAGCCATGTAACCAGCGGATTCTTAAGACGGAAAAGGAAACCCGCCTATCATCGCCGATGATTTATGGCATGTACAGGTGTGCTCGTCGGTATGCGTTGCCTGGACAACAGGCAGGCCATAAGCCGGGTGTTGGAGGCCGCTTGGTTGACTGTGTTCGGGTGAACAAAAGCGGCGAAAGAAGGGCTCTTGTCATCCAAGCCCAAGACATGCAATCCTGGTCGGGGTGAGAGGATTCGAACCTCCGGCCTCTACGTCCCGAACGTAGCGCTCTACCAGGCTAAGCTACACCCCGCGAGATGCTGGGCCGCCAAGTATCAAACTCGGCGCTCCAGCAGCTGAGCCGCTAATTGTAGCAAACCTTCAGTATAAGAATTGGATGGCAGTGGCGAAAGTGCCTCCATGGCCAGCCGGGCCTGGGTCGCGGCGGCTTCACGCGTGGCGATGAGGGCGCCGGTTCGCCTGACGATGTCGATCACGGCGGGCAGTTCGTCGGTAGAGCCTGTTTCGATCACGCGGCGCAGCAGCGCGCGTTCGGCGTCGCTGCCGCGTTGCATGGCGACGATGAGGGGCAGGGTCACCTTTCCCTCACGCAGGTCGTCACCCAGGTTCTTGCCCATCTCCTGGGCATCGCCGTCATAGTCCAGGACGTCATCGATCACCTGGAAAGCGGTTCCGAGTGCTTGGCCATAGGCGGCGCAGGCCTGCTCGATGGCAGGGGGGCTATCGGAGAGGATGGCCGCGAGCCGGGCGCTGGCTTCGAACAGCTTGGCGGTCTTCGAGCGGATCACGCCCAGGTAGCCTGCCTCGTCCAGCGAGGCGTCGTGCGTGTTCATGAGCTGCTGCACCTCGCCCTCGGCAATCACGTTCGTAGCGTCGGCCAGGACCTGCATCACGCGCATGTTGCCCGTGTCCACCATCATCTGGAAGGCGCGTGAATAGAGAAAGTCGCCCACCAGGACGCTGGCGGGATTGCCGAAGTTCTCGTTGGCGGTGGGGCGGCCTCGGCGCAGCGTGGATTCGTCTACTACGTCGTCGTGCAGCAGCGTGGCCGTATGGATGAACTCGACCACGGCGGCAAGGTTGAAGCGTTGAGCGCCCTGGTACTGCAGCGCGCCGCTCATCAGCAGCAGGAGTGACGGGCGCAACCGCTTTCCGCCTGCCGAGATGATGTATCGCGCCACATCGCCGACCAGCGCGACCGAGGACGTCAAGCGTGAAGCAATGACCTTGTCCACCTCCTGCATGTCGTCGGAAATCAGGGCGAGGGTGGCGGCGGTGCGGGGGGAGTTGGCGGCCAAGGTGGTTGAGGGCTGTGGTGTAAACGAATGATTATAGGAAGCGGTGCCGCATCTCCCGGGAGCACTCGGGTGCCTGCCTTGGTGGTCCTAGGCACGAAAAACAGGTTGTTGTACAATTCGCGGTTCTGCGGAAATCCTTTCGCAGAACTCCAGATCAAAGAGGTTTACATGTACGCGGTCATAAAAACCGGTGGCAAGCAGTATCGCGTTGCCGCTGGCGAAAAAATTAAGGTAGAACAGATTGCTGCGGAAGTGGGCCAGGAGATCGTGATCGACCAGGTTCTGGCTGTCGGCAACGGCGCTGAACTCAAGGTGGGCACGCCCCTGGTGTCCGGCGCAACCGTGAAGGCCACGGTCGTGGCGCACGGCAAGCACGACAAGGTGCGCATCTTCAAGATGCGCCGTCGCAAGCACTATCAGAAACGTCAAGGCCATCGCCAGCAGTTCACCGAGCTGCAGATCGAAGCGATCGCCGCTTAAGCAGGAGCTGATGTCATGGCACAGAAAAAAGGCGGCGGCTCTACGCGAAACGGGCGCGATTCCAAGCCCAAGATGCTCGGCGTGAAGGCCTATGGCGGTGAATTGATCAGCGCTGGCTCGATCATCGTGCGCCAGCGCGGCACGCGCATCCACCCCGGCGTCAACGTCGGCGTGGGCAAGGACCACACCCTGTTCGCGCTGGTGGACGGCCACGTGTCGTTCGGCACGAAGGGTGCACTGTCCAAGCACACGGTGAGCGTGACTCCGGCCTGAGGCCCGTCGCTGCTGGCTCTACCCAAAGCCCCGCTCGTCGGGGCTTTGTCGTTTCCGGAAGCTGTGCTCCCGGATGGCTTTTGTAAACTGGATACCCATGAAGTTCGTCGACGAAGCCTTTATCGACGTTGCCGCAGGTGACGGCGGCAATGGCTGCGTGTCGTTCCGGCACGAGAAATACAAGGAGTTCGGAGGTCCCAACGGCGGAGACGGTGGCCGCGGCGGCCACGTGTTCGCTTTGGCCGACCCCAATCTCAACACGCTGGTGGACTTCCGCTACTCCCGCAGGCACGAGGCCAAGCGGGGCGAGCACGGCATGGGCTCCGACATGTTCGGCGCGGCCGGCGCGGACGTCACGCTGAAGATGCCCGTCGGCACCATCATCAGCGACGCGGATACGGGCGAGGTGCTGTACGAACTGCTGAACCCCGGCGAGGTCACCATGATCGCCAAGGGGGGGACGGCGGCTTCGGCAACATGCGCTTCAAGAGTGCCATCAACCGCGCGCCCCGGCAGAAGACGCCCGGCTGGCCCGGCGAGAAGAAGAACCTCAAGCTGGAACTCAAGGTGCTGGCCGACGTGGGCCTGCTGGGCATGCCCAACGCGGGCAAGTCCACCTTCATCGCTGCCGTTTCCAACGCGCGTCCCAAGATCGCGGACTATCCTTTCACCACGCTGCACCCCAACCTCGGCGTGGTGCGCGTGGGGCCGGAGCAGAGCTTCGTGGTGGCCGACATCCCCGGCCTGATCGAAGGCGCTTCGGAGGGGGGGGCCTGGGGCACCAGTTCCTGCGGCACCTGCAGCGCACCCGCCTGCTGCTGCACGTGGTGGACTTGGCGCCGTTCGACGATTCCGTAGACCCGGTGGCGCAGGCCAAGGCCATCGTCGGCGAGCTCAAGAAATACGACGCGCAGCTCTACGACAAGCCGCGCTGGCTGGTGCTCAACAAGCTGGACATGGTGCCGGCCGAGGAGCGCTCCGCGCGCGTGAAGGACTTCGTCAAGCGCTTCAAGTGGAAGGGCCCGGTGTTTGAAATCTCCGCCCTGACGCGCGAAGGCTGCGAGCCGCTGGTGCAGGCGATCTTCCAGCACGTGCACGCCCAGCAGCAGGCGCTTCAAGCCCCGGTCGAGGTGGATCCCCGCTTCGCGGACGGCGAGACGCAGGCTTGATGGTGGCGTTGGTGCTATTGATTCAATAGCTGGTTGCGCTTGATGGATAAGCGCTAGAGGCTGATTTCATTCAAATATGGTTTCCAGTGTATTGCGCGATGCGCGGCGTATCGTGGTCAAGGTGGGGTCGAGCCTCGTCACCAATGAAGGACGGGGTCTGGACGAGGTTGCCATCGGCGAGTGGAGCCGCCAGCTCGCGGCGCTGGTGCGCGGCGACGGCGGCGCGACACGCGAGGTCATCATGGTCTCCAGCGGCGCGATCGCCGAGGGCATGAAGCGCCTGGGCTGGGCCACGCGCCCCAGCGAGATCCACGAACTGCAGGCCGCTGCCGCCGTCGGGCAGATGGGGCTGGCGCAGATGTACGAAACCAAGCTGCGCGAGCAGGGCATGGGCAGCGCGCAGGTACTGCTCACCCACGGCGACCTGGCCGACCGCGAGCGCTACCTGAACGCCCGCTCCACGCTGCTCACGCTGCTGCGCCTGGGCGTGGTGCCGGTCATCAACGAGAACGACACCGTGGTCACCGACGAGATCAAGTTCGGTGACAACGACACGCTGGGCGCGCTGGTGGCCAACCTGGTGGAGGCTGATGCGCTGGTCATCCTGACCGACCAGAAGGGGCTCTACACGGCCGACCCCCGGCGCGACCCGGCGGCGCAGTTCGTCCATGAGGCCCAGGCGGGCGACGCCGCGCTGGAGGCCATGGCCGGGGGCGCGGGCTCGTCCATCGGCAAGGGCGGCATGATCACCAAGATCCTGGCGGCCAAGCGGGCCGCTGGCTCCGGCGCCTCCACGGTGATCGCCTGGGGGCGCGAGCCCGACGTGCTGCTGCGCCTGGCGCGCGGCGAGGCGATCGGCTCGCTGCTCGTGGCGCAGACGCAGAAGACCCAGGCGCGCAAGCAGTGGATGGCCGACCATCTGCAGCTGCGCGGCTCGGTGACGGTGGATGCCGGCGCCGTGGCCAAGCTGCTGGGCGAGGGCAAAAGCCTGCTGCCCATCGGCATGGTGGCCGTGGAAGGTGACTTTGCACGTGGCGACGTGATCGCCGTGCGCGACGCGGGCGGCTCCGAGATCGCGCGCGGCCTGGCCAACTACGCCAGCGCCGAGGCGCGGCTGCTGTGCCGCAAGCCCTCTACGGAGTTCGAGCGCCTGCTGGGCTATGCGGCGGAGCCGGAAATGGTGCACCGGGACAACCTGGTGCTGACCCACGCCTGAGTTGTGGTGTGCGCATCCCGCGGAAAGTGCGGGACTGCGCTATGCCAGTAGCCTATTCGTCAACGACGGGAGGCGTTTCCGAGAGCGGGGCGGGCATGCTGCTCTGCGGATCGGGGTCGAAGCTGGCGCCCGGAGGCAGTTCCATGCCGGGCTTGACGAACAGCGAACCCGAGCGGTGCAGGGCGGCCGGGCCGCCGCTCTCTGGCTCACGCGAGCGCATGCCGCTGCGCAGGTAGCGGTTGCGCTGTTCGTAGCGAGGAGGAAGCGCGCGAGTTCCGTCAGCGCCATTTCATAGACGCCGCGCTTGAACTCGACCACCACGTCCAGCGGCACCCAGTAGTCGTTCCAGCGCCAGGCGTCGAACTCGGGGTGGTTGGTGGCGCGCAGGTTCAGGTCCCAGTCGTGGCCCAGCAGTTGCAGCAGGTACCAGATCTGCTTCTGTCCCTTGTAGTGGCCGCGCGCATCGCGGCGGATGTACCGGTCCGGCACTTCGTAGCGCAACCAGTCCCGGGTGCGGGCGATCACACGTACCTGGTTGGGGCGCAATCCCACCTCTTCGTGCAGTTCGCGGAACATGGCCTGCTCCGAGACTCTCCGCGGTCGATACCGCCTTGAGGGAACTGCCAGCTGTGGGTGCGTATGCGCTTGCCCCAGAATACCTGGTTTCTTTGGTTGAGCAGGACGATGCCGACGTTCGGCCGGAAGCCGTCGCGGTCAAGCATAATCTAACCCCAAATTTTTAAAACTGTGGTCATTATGCACGCTGCCCCGCCTGCGGCAAGCGAGGGCGCCACGGTCGCCAGGTTCGTTCGATGAAAGCTTCCCAATTCTTCGTTTCCACCTTGAAAGAGGCTCCGGCCGATGCCGAGGTCGTCAGCCACAAGCTCATGATGCGCGCCGGGCTCATCAAGAAGCTGGGCGCCGGGATCTACAACTACATGCCCATGGGGCTGCGCGTGATCCGCAAGGTGGAAGCCATCGTGCGCGAGGAAATGAATCGCGCGGGCGCCGTGGAGTGCACCATGCCCGTGGTGCAGCCGGCCGAGCTGTGGCAGGAGACGGGGCGCTTCGAGAAGATGGGCCCGGAGCTGCTGCGCATCCAGGACCGCCATGGGCGTGACTTCGTGATCCAGCCCACCAGCGAGGAAGTGGTCACTGACATCGCACGCCAGGAGCTGCGCAGCTACAAGCAGCTGCCCAAGAACCTCTACCAGATCCAGACCAAGTTCCGCGACGAGCGCCGCCCGCGCTTCGGCCTGATGCGCGGGCGTGAATTCATCATGAAGGACGCCTACAGCTTCGACCGTGACCAGGCCGGCGCCAAGGCGAGCTACCAGGTGATGGCGCAGGCGTACCGCCGCATCTTCGACCGTTTCGGGCTGCGCTACCGCGCCGTCGCGGCGGACTCCGGTGCCATCGGCGGCGACCTGAGTGAGGAATTCCAGGTGATCGCCGCCACGGGCGAAGACGCCATCGTCTACTGCCCGGCCAGCGACTACGCGGCCAACATGGAAAAAGCCGAGGCTCTGGCGCCTGCCGGGCCACGTCCCGCCGCCAGCCAGCCGCAGGCGCTGACCCCCACGCCCGGCAAGAGCACCTGCGCCGACGTGGCCGCGCTGCTGGGCGTGCCGCTGGCCACCACGGTCAAGTCGCTGGTGCTGGCCACCGACCAGGCCAACGAGTCCGGCGAAATCGTCAAGAGCCAGGTGTGGCTGCTTCTGCTGCGTGGCGACCACGACATGAATGAAGTCAAGGTCTCCAAGGTGCCCGGGCTGGATGCGGGCTTCCGCTTCGCCACCCTGGCCGAGATCGAGGAGCACTTCGGCTGCAAGCCCGGCTACCTGGGCCCGCTCGGCCTGAAGAAACCCGTGAAGACCGTGGCCGACCGCGAGGTGGCCGTGATGGCCGACTGGATCTGCGGCGCCAACCAGGAAGATCACCACATCACCGGCGTGAACTGGGGCCGCGACCTGCCCGAACCCGACCTGGTGGCCGACCTGCGCAACGTGGTGGCAGGCGACCCGTCGCCCGACGGCAAGGGGGAACTCGCCATCGAGCGCGGTATCGAAGTCGGCCATGTGTTCTACCTGGGCACCAAGTATTCCAAGGCCATGAACGCCACCTTCCTCGGCGAGGATGGCAAGCCCGCGTTCTTCGAGATGGGCTGCTACGGCATCGGCGTGACGCGCCTGCCGGCCGCCGCCATCGAGCAGAACCACGACGAGCGCGGCATCATCTGGCCCGACGCGATCGCGCCGTTCACTGTGGTGCTGTGTCCCATCGGCATGGACCGCAGCGACGAAGTCAAGGCCGCCGCCGAGAAGCTCCATGCCGAGCTGCTGACCGCGGGCGTGGACGTGCTGCTGGACGACCGGGGCGAACGGCCCGGCGCCATGTTCGCCGACTGGGAGCTGATCGGCGTGCCGCACCGCGTGGTACTGTCGGACCGCGGCCTCAAGGAAGGGCAGGTGGAATACCAGCACCGCCGCGACGCGGGGGCCACCAAGGTGGCCGTGGGCGAGGTTTTCGATTACGTGAAGAACCGCTTGAAGGTATGAACAACGAGGGGATTGCACGGCGCGGCGGACTGTCGCGCCGCGCCTGTTTGGCATCGCTTGCGGCCGGTCCGGCCGCGTGGCTGGGCGCGCCTGCGGCATCCCATGCGGGCAGCCAGCTGGAAGAGCCGCTGATGGATTCCGTGCGGTCGGCACTCACCTCCGCCGTGGCCGACCTGGCGCCGCCCGAGCCGCTCTTCGCCAGCACCGAGGCGCGCCTGTCGTACCTGCGCTGGCTGGGCACCATGAGCGACCGCCTGCGCAGCCGCAAGCCCGACTGGGAGGTGCGCCGCGATTTCCTGCAGACCGCCTGGTACGAGGCCAAGCGCGCGGGCCTGGACGTGTCCCTGGTCATGGGCCTGATCCAGGTCGAGAGCGCGTTCCGCAAGTTCGCCGTTTCGCCCGTGGGCGCGCGCGGCTACATGCAGGTGATGCCGTTCTGGACGCGCGTGATCGGCGACGGCGATGCGGCCAAGCTGTTCCACATGCAGACCAACCTGCGCTTCGGCTGCGTGATCCTGCGCCACTACCTCGACCGCGAGCGCGGCGACCTATTCATGGCGCTGGGCCGCTACAACGGCAGCCGGGGCAAGGCGCCTTACCCGAGCGCCGTGTTCGCGGCGCAGCGCAACTGGTTCTTTCAGGAGCGCATCGCCTCGGCGGCCTGAGTGCCGGCCGCAGTTGGCTCCAGCCGCGAGACCATCACCTGGTCGATGCGGTAGCTGTCCACGTCCAGCACCTCGAACTTGTAGCCGCCCCAGTTCACGCTGTCGGTGCGGCGGGGCACGCGGCGCAGCATCACCATGAGGAAGCCCGCGAGGGTCTCGTATTCGTCGGCATGCGGCAGCTCGTCGAGGTCGAGCGCGTGCAGCACGTCGTTCACCGGAGTCATGCCGTCGATGAGCCAGGAGTTCTCGTCGCGGCGCACGATCTGCTCCTCGTCGGCGGGACCCACGAGGTCGCCCATCACCGTGCTCATCACGTCGTTGAGCGTCACCACGCCCACGACCAGGCTGTATTCGTTGACGATGACGGCGAAGTCTTCGTGCACCTGGCGGAACTGCTCCAGCACCTCGGCCAGCGAGAGGCGGTCGGGCACGATGAGCACCTTGCGTACCAGGCCGTCTTCGGCCAGCGAGATGGGCTGGTTGTTGAGCACGCGCTGGAACAGGTCCTTGGCGTCCACGTAGCCGACGACGTGGTCGATGTCGCCTTCGCACACGGGATAGGTGGAAAACGGTTCGGCCGCGATGCGCGCGCGGATCACCGTGTCGGGGTCGTCGCGCAGGAAGTAGGCCACGCGGTCGCGCGGCGACATGCTGCTGGCCACGCTGCGCGAGTCGAGCTCGAACACGTTCTCGATCACCTGCTGCTCGCGCGCGGCCAGCACGCCTGAGCGCGTGCCGGCTTCCATCATCGCGAGGATGTCGTCGGAGGTGACACGCTCGTCGCGCAGCGAGGTCAGGCCCAGCAGCCGGAAGACGACGTCGGCACAGCGGCTGTAGAACCACACCACGGGTCGCAGCAGCGCCATGGTGGTCTGCATGGGCGCGATCACGCGCAGGGCCAGGCGCTCGGGTTCGGCCATGCCCAGGCGCTTGGGAAACAGGTCGGCGAACAGGATGAACAGCGAGGTGATGACGGTGAACGAGGCGAGGAAGCCCGCCGTCTGCGCGCGTGCGTCGCTCAGCCACAGGCTGAAGATTTCCGTGAAATGGGGGCTGAGCGCCCCCTCGCCCACGATGCCGCCGAGCACCGCCACGGCGTTCTGGCCGATCTGCACGGCGGTGAAGTAGTCGCCGGGGTCCACCTGCAGGCGCAGCACCTGGTCGGCACGGCGGTCGCCCTCGTCGGCGAGCTGGCGCAGGCGCAGGCGGCGCGAGGCGGCCAGGGAGATCTCCGCCAGCGAGAAGAATGCGCTGGCCGCGATGAGCAGGGCGATGACGAACAGGCTTTGCGAGAGAGACATGGGAAGGCCGTTGGGGCACCGCGCAGGCGCGCGGACGGGCGCCTTGTGGGAGCCGTCCGAGTGTAGCGGGCGCTGGGCGGCGCGCGCCGCCCGGGGGCGCTACTGGGTGAAGCCGATGCGCGGCTTGCGCACCCCGGCAGAGGACGGCAGGTCGGCGGGCTCGATCTGCCCGCGCTGCTCCAGCCGGGCATTGCCGAAGCCGGTCATGAGCGCGCGGCGCATCTCGCGCGGCGGCATGCGGGCCAGCAGGTCCAGCACGTCGGGCGCAGGATCGGGGTCGAAGTGGCGGCCCCAGCCGTGTTCGCCGCGGATGCCCTGGTACAGCCGCAGGGCGATGGCCCGGGCCTGCTCCAGTGTGGGGGCCAGCACCTCGAACACGTTCATGCGGTTCAGGATGGGATCGGGGATGCCGCGCTCGTCGTTGGCGGTGGTGATCCAGATGACCTGGCTCGCGTCGATGGCCACGTCGGCGAACTCGTCGGTGAAGCTCTGCGCGGTGTCGTGCTCCAGCAAGCCGTAGAGGGCGCCCAGCGGGTCGTACTGTGCGTCGCCCGCGGCCTTGTCGATCTCGTCCACCACGATGACCGGGTTGGCGTACTCGCCCTCCACGAGGGCCTCGAACACCTTGCCGGGCCGCGCGCCCTTCCATTGCGAAGACGCGCCCGACAGAAGCCAGCCCGCGGTCATCGAACTCATGGGCACGAGGTTCATGCCCGTGCCCAGCAGTTCGGCGAGATGGCGCGCGAAGTGGGTCTTGCCGATGCCGGGCGGCCCCAGCAGCAGCATGGGGGTCACCTCCAGCCCGTCGCGGCTGTCCTGTGCCAGGGCCACGTGGCGCTTGACGTCGTCCAGCACTTCGGTGAAGTTGGGCAGCTGCTCGTACAAGCCTGCCATGTCGGGAACGCCCGAGGGCTTGACCTGGAAGCGCTCGGGGCCGCGCTCGAGCATGCGTTCGTACACCGTGCGCAGGTTCTCGTAGTCGCGCTGGCTGCCGGCTTCCTGCAGGCGCGCGAGCTTGCGCTCGACGTCGCCGGGGTGGAACACGCTGCGCATCTGCGCCACCGGCAGCGACAGGGCCGGGGGCTGGGGTACGAGGCTGTGGCTGGTCATGGCGCGCTCCTTGGAACGGGTCCTCATCCCGTCGATACGCAGCCATTCAAGCACGGCGGCGGCGCTCCGGTCGTCGGAGGAATCCCGCATTCGCCGGACAGAAAAAACCGCTCCAGGGAGCGGCTGGTTCCTACGCGCGGCGGTGGTTCAGCCGGCCTGCTGGGCGCCCAGCACCTGCTGCAGTTCGCCCGACTCGTACATCTCCATCATGATGTCCGAGCCGCCGATGAATTCGCCCTTCACGTAGAGCTGCGGGATGGTGGGCCAGCTGCTGTAGTCCTTGATGCCCTGGCGGATTTCCTGGTCTTCCAGCACGTTCACGGTGGCGATGTCCTTGGGGTCCACGCCGCAGGCCTTGATGATCTGCACGGCGCGGCCGGAGAAGCCGCACATGGGGAAGCTGGCGCTGCCCTTCATGAACAGCAGGATGTCGTTGGTCTTGACCAGTTGGTCGATGCGTTGCTGGACGTCGCTCATGGAATTCTCCTGGAATGGGCGCCCCGGGGGAGGGCGGCGATGGGGCGATTATTTCACTCCCCGGCTGTCCGGGCATTGACCCGCCGCTGCATCGGGCTATGCCGGCCAAATCATGGCGGCTGTGGACCTGCCCAAAGCCCGCCGCGCGCAGCAGCGCCTGCACGGCCTCGGCCTGGTCCCAGCCGTGCTCCAGCAGCAGCCAGCCGCCGGGCGCGAGGCGCGAGGGGGCCTGCGCGGCGATGGCGCGGATATCTTGAAGGCCGTCGTCGCCGCTGGCCAGGGCCGACAGCGGTTCGTGCGTGAGCGCGGCCAGGTGCGGGTCGGTGGCGGGGATGTAGGGCGGGTTGCTCACGATCAGGTCGAACGGGCCGGCAATGCCGTCCAGCCAGTGGCCCTGGACGAACCGCACGGGCAGGCCCAGCCGCCAGGCGTTGGCGCGGGCGACGGCGAGGGCGTCGGCGCTGGCGTCCACGGCCAGCACCTGGGCCTGCGGGCGCCGGCTTTGCAGGGCCAGGGCGATGGCGCCGCTGCCGGTGCCCAGGTCCGCCATGCGGGCGGTGGGCGCGGCGAGCGCCAAAGCCCAGTCCACCAGCGTCTCGGTATCGGGGCGCGGGTCGAGCACGCGGGCGTCCACCTGCAGCGGCAGGCCGTAGAACTCCTTGGTGCCCGTGAGATAGGCCACGGGTTCGCCCGCCGTGCGGCGGGCGCACAGGGCCTGGTAGCGGGCCAGGATGGCTTCGGGCAGCGCATCGCCGTCGTGCGTGAGCAGCCAGGCGCGGTCGTGCAGGGGGCGCTGCAGCAGGTGCAGCAGCAGCATCTGCGCGTCGATGCGCGCCAGGCCCTGGGCCTGCGCCTGCGCGAGGGCCTGGGCGACAGTTGCTATTGACTTCATAGCTGCTTGCGCTTGCTGTGTATGCGCTGGAGGCCTATTTGCTTCAAACCGCGGTTTCCAGCTCGGCCAGCAGTTCGGCTTCGCGCGCGTGCTGCAGGGCCTGCAGCACTTCGCCCAGGTCGCCTTCCATGATGGCCAGCAGCTTGTAGAGCGTGAGGTTGATGCGGTGGTCTGTGAGCCGCCCCTGCGGGAAGTTGTAGGTGCGGATGCGGTCGCTGCGGTCGCCGCTGCCGATCAGGCCCTTGCGCAGCGCCGCCTCCTTGGCGGCGCGCTCGCTGCGCTCCTTTTCCTGGATGCGCGCCTGCAGCACCTGCAGCGCCTTGGCCTTGTTGCTGTGCTGGCTGCGGCCGTCCTGGCACTCGGCCACGATGCCCGTGGGCAGATGCACCACGCGCACGGCGGAGTCGGTCTTGTTGATGTGCTGGCCGCCCGCGCCGCTGGCGCGGAAGGTGTCGATGCGCAGGTCGGCCGGGTTGAGGGTGATGGCCTGCTGCTCGTCGGGCTCGGGCATCACGGCCACGGTGCAGGCGCTGGTGTGGATGCGGCCCTGCGTCTCGGTGGCGGGCACGCGCTGCACGCGGTGGCCGCCGGATTCAAAGCGCAGGGCGCCATAGACATGGTCGCCCTCGATGCGCAGCACCACTTCCTTGTAGCCGCCCAGCTCGCTTTCGTTGGCGCTCATGATCTCCACGCGCCAGCCCACGGTGGCGGCGTAGCGCGTGTACATGCGCGCGAGGTCGCCCGCGAACAGGGCCGATTCGTCGCCGCCCGTGCCTGCGCGGATTTCCATGAAGGCGTTGCGCGCGTCGTCGGGGTCCTTGGGCAGCAGCAGGCGTTGCAGTTCGTCTTCGAGCTGCACCAGTTCGGCCTCGGCGGCGGTGATTTCCTCCTGCGCCATCTCGGCCATGTCGGGCTCATGAAGCATCTCGCGCGCGCCTTGCAGGTCGGCCTCGCGCTGCTGGTAGCGCGCGTAGCGGCCGGCCACGGCGGTCACGTCGGCGTGCTCGCGCGAGATGGCGCGGTACTGCGCCATGTCGGCCATGATGTCTTCGCGCGAGAGCAGGAAGTCCAGCTCTTGCAGGCGCTGCGCGTAGCGTTCCAACTGGCTGCGGAGAAAGGGTTTCATGGGGAGGAGGATCCAGGGTTTGCTACTGTTTCAGTAGCTGTTTGCGCTTGGTAGGCAAGCGCTGGAGGCCGATTTGGCCTTTGATTCGCGGCGAGCGCCGCTACAGGCCGGTCTTGGAGGACGAGCGCAGGAACAGGCGCGAGACGGTCTGCGCCGTCTGTGCGCGCGCGTCGGCGTCGCCCGCGCGCAGCTCGGCCATGGTGCCGTGCAGCATCTTCTGCGTGAGGCCGCGCGAGAGGGCTTCGAGCACCACGTCGATGTCCTCGCCCTTGGCCAGCAGCTTCTTGGCGCGGGCGATCTCCAGCGAGCGCCATTCGTCGGCCTGGGTGTTGAGCTGCTGGATCAGCGGCACCACGCCGCCCGTCTGGCCCACGGGGCTGCTGCGCAGGTCCATCCAGTGCATGAAGCTCTGCACGCCGGCGTCGATGATGGCCTCGGCCTGCGCCACGGCGGCCTGGCGGTTGGCCTGGGCGGTCTGCACCACGCTGGCGAGGTCGTCCACGGTGTAGAGGTACACGTCCTCCAGCGCCTTCACCTCGGGCTCGATGTCGCGCGGCACGGCCAGGTCCACCATGAAGATCGGGCGGTGGCGGCGTTTCTTGAGCGCACGCTCCACCGCGCCCAGGCCGATGATGGGCAGGGTGCTGGCGGTGCAGCTGATGACCGCGTCGAACTCGTGCAGGTGGTCGGGCAGGTCGGCCAGGCGCATCACCTCGCCGCCGAAGCGGGTGGCGAGCTTCTCGCCGCGCTCCAGCGTGCGGTTGGCGATGGAGAGCTGCTTCGGGTTCTTGGCCGCGAAGTGCGTGGCGCACAGCTCGATCATCTCGCCCGCGCCCACGAACAGCACGCGGATCTGGGACAGGTCCTCGAAGAGCTGCCCGGCCAGCCGCACGGCGGCGGCGGCCATGCTGATGCTGTGGGCGCCGATGTCGGTGCTGGTGCGCACCTCCTTGGCGACGGCGAAGCTGCGCTGGAAGAGCTGGTTGAGCGTGGTGCCCAGGGCGCCCGCGCCCTCGGCGGCGCGCACCGCGTCCTTCATCTGGCCGAGGATCTGCGCCTCGCCCAGCACCATGGAGTCGAGCCCGCTGGCCACGCGGAAGGCGTGGCGCGCGGCCAGGCCGTTTTCGAGCAGGTAGGAGTGCGAGCGCAGCAGCGAGGGGCTCACGCCGCCGCTGTGGGCGAGCCAGTCCACGGTGTGGTCCAGCGCCGGGGCCTCGGCCGCGCAGTAGATCTCGGTGCGGTTGCAGGTGGAGATGATGGCCGTCTCCACCCCCGGATGGCGGGCCGCGCCGCCGGCCAGCGACTGGCGCAGGCCCAGCAGCGTCGGCGCGATCTGGTCGATCGCGAACGCGAAGCGGCCCCGCAGGTCCAGCGGAGCGGTCGTGTGGTTGATGCCGAGGGCCCAGACTGCCATGGAGGGGGATTATAAAATTCGCGCAGCGGTCAGGCAGGCGCACGCGTACAAGGCTTGATCTGCGTCATGTCCATGGACCCGCTTTCCTTCCTGAACCACCTGCTGAACTTCCTCGCGCCGGCCTTCGCCGTGGCCGTGGGGCTGGTGGCGTGCAGCCATGTTTTCATGCGCAAAAGGGCCAGGCCGCACGGCTGGCTTGCGCCGATGGCGCTGCATTTCGCCGTGGGCGCTGCCGTGCTGGCGGCGGGCCTGGCGGTGTGGGGGCGCGACGGCCGCATGCTCACCTATGCGGCGCTGGTGCTGGCCTGCGCCAGCAGCCAGTGGCTCTGGCTGCGCGCCTGGAAGGGCTGACTACACGGGCTGCGCCTGGGCGAGCAGCCACTGGCGCAGCGTCTCCAGCGCCGGGTGCGCGGGCCGGCCCGTGGGGCGGCACAGGTGGTAGCCGCGCTCCAGGTTCACCGGCCGCTCCAGCGCCACGGCGATGCGGCCGGCGGCCAATTCCGCCTCCACCAGGCAGCGCTGCACCACGGCCACGCCCAGCCCCGCCATCACGGCCTGCGCCAGCAGGCCCACCTGGTCGAAGTCCGCCGCGGGCACGAGCGGCCCGTGGGCGCAGCCCAGCTGGGCGAACCAGTGCGCCCAGTTGCCCGGGTAGTGGGTGTGGAAGAGCAGCGGGTGGCGCAGCAGGTCCTGCGGCGTGCGGATGGCGTGCGGGCCCTGCAGGTCTTCCGGGCGGCAGATGGGCACCAGCTCGCGGCCCACGAGGTATTCCCCCGCGATGCCGGCGGGCCAGTCGGGCCGGCCCACGCGGATCCAGGCGTCGATTGCGGGCGCGGTGAGCGGGTCGTCGCGCTGGTAGGGGGCGAAGGCCAGCGCCACTCCGGGGTGGCGCGCGCTGAAGTCGGGCAGGCGCGGGATCAGCCAGTGGCTGAACAGCGTGGGCGGCACCGACAGGCGCAGGGGCCGCGCGGCGCGTCCCTGGCGCAGGGCCAGGGAGGCCGCCTCGATGGCGGCGACGCCCGGGCCCACGGCCTCCAGGTACTGCGCGCCCTCGCGCGTGAGCACGCTGCGCCGCCCTTCGCGCGTGAACAGCTGCACGCCCAGGTGCTCCTCCAGCCGGGCGATGGCGCGGCTCACGGCGCCCTGGGTGACGTGCAGGTCCTCGGCCGCGCGCGAGAAGCTGCCCAGGCGCGCGGCGGCGGCAAAGGCGTGGAGCTCGGGCAGGGACGGGGAGTGCATGCGCATGGACGTATGAGCATTGGTAATGGGTGGGGGCGATTTTGTCGCTTTTCGCCGGGGCCCGGGCCGCCAAGAATGGCCGCGCAACACAACACCCCGAGGAGAACGCCATGGCCCTGCGCCGCACCCTGCTGCTATCCACCCTTTGCACGGCGGCCGCCGCCCTTGCGCCGCTGGGGCATGCTCAGGCCCAGGCGGGCGACTACCCCAACCGCCCCATCAAGTTGATCGTGCCGTTCGCGCCCGGCGGCTCCACCGACATGGTGGCCCGCCTGCTGGCCGACAAGATGGGCCCCATCCTGGGCAAGGCCGTGGTGGTGGACAACAAGGGTGGCGCGGGCGGCTCCATCGGCGCCGACGCGATCGCCAAGGCCGCGCCCGACGGCTACACCATCGGCATGGCCACGGTGAGCACGCACGGCGCCAACCCTGCCATCTATGCCAGGCTGCCCTACGACGCGGTGAAGGACTTCGCCCCCATCACCAACGTGATGAGCGTGCCCAGCGTCTTCGTGGTGCACCCCAGCGTGCCCGCCAGGAGCATGAAGGAGTTCGTGGCGCTGGCCAAGGCCAACCCGGGCAAGTACACCTTCGCGTCGCCCGGCACCGGCTCGCTGGGCCACGCCAACATCGAGAACTTCATGAACCTGGCGGGCATCGAGCTGCTGCACATCCCCTACAAGGGCGCGGGCCAGGCCGCGACCGATGCACTGGCGGGCCAGGTGAATGCGATGACGGACAACCTGCCCTCCACGCTGGCCAACATCCAGTCGGGCAAGCTGCGCCCGCTGGCCGTGCTGGCCCTCAAGCGCAGCCCCGTGCTGCCCGACGTGCCCACCTACACCGAGCTGGGCTACGCCGGCATGGGCGATGGCGGGTGGTTCGGCCTGGTAGCGCCCGCGGGCACGCCCAAGGAGATCATCGCCAGGCTCAACGCCGCCGCGCACAAGGCCATGGCCATGCCCGACTACCTGGAGAAGCAGAAGGGCATCTCCGGCGAATCCATGGCGAACACGCCCGAGGAATTCGCCAAGCAGATCGATGCCGCCATCGCGCGCTACACCGCCGTGGCCAAGCGCGCCAACATCAAGCTCGACTGATGGCCGAAGACGACCTGAGCCCCCGGCCGGACACGCCGGTCGAGGTCTGGCTGCCCACGGGCGGGGCGCTGCCGCTGGTGTGCGACTCGCCGCACAGCGGCACCGCCTACCCCGCGGATTTCGGCCACGCCGTGCCGCTGGCGCTGCTGCGCCGCGGCGAGGACACGCACGTGCACCGGCTCTGGCACAGCGCCCCGGCGCACGGCGCGACGCTGATCGCCGCGACCTTTCCGCGCACCTACATCGACGTGAACCGCGCCGAGACCGATCTGGACCCGGCGCAGATCGACGGCGCCTGGCCCGTGCCGCTGCAGCCCGGCCCCAAGACCCGGCAGGGCCTGGGCTTGGTCTGGCAGCGCATCGTCAAGGACGGCGTGCCCACGCCGCTCTATGCGCGCAAGCGCACCGTGGCCGAGGTGCAGCACCGCATCGAGCGCTACTGGCGGCCCTACCACGCGCAGCTGCAGCAGGCCATCGACGCCAGCGTGCAGCGCTTCGGCTGCGTGTGGCACCTGAATCTGCACTCCATGCCCAACGACGTGTACCTGCGCCTGGGCCGCACGGACGCGCCGCCGCTGGCCGACTTCGTGCTGGGCGACCGCGACGGCACCACCTGCGCGCCGGAGTTCATCCGCCTGATCGGCGACACCCTGCAGGGCTTCGGCTACAGCGTGGCCTACAACGAGCCCTACAAGGGCGTGGAGCTGATCGGCCGCATCGGCCAGCCGCACCTGCGCCGCCACAGCCTGCAGATCGAGATCCGCCGCCCCGTGTACATGGACGAGGACACGCGCGCGCCCAACGCCGGCTTCGCCCCGCTGCAGCAGCACCTGGACCGCCTGCTGGCCGTGGTGGCGGAGTACGTGCGCGGGCAGCTGCAGAAATACCAGTGAAATAGGCCTCCAGCGCTTATCCAGCAAGCGCTGGCAGCTATTGAAAGAGAAGCGTCAGAGCTTTTCCGAGAGCGGCGGCGGCTCCTGCGCGCTCTCGCGCTGCGCCTGCGCCACCGACGTGGTGGCGGGCGGCGACAGGGCTAGGCCCGCCTCGCGCAGCGCGTCGAGGATGGCGAACAGCACGTCGCTCTTCACCCCGCCCGCGCTGCGCGGGCTGCCCACGTAGCCGATCGCCAGGAAGGTGAGCGTGCCGTTCTGGATGCCCTCCAGCGTGACCGAGGGTGCGGGCGTCTCCAGGATGCCCTCGTGCGCCTCGAAGGCCTGCAGGATCAGCGCGCGCATGCGCCGCGCGTCGGTGTCCAGCGGCGCGGGCAGGCGCAGCAGCACGCGGCCCTGGGCGCCGCCCAGCGTCATGTTGCGCACGGTCTTGGTGATGAATTCCGAGTTCGGCACGATGACCGTGGAGCGGTCGCCCAGCTGGATCTCGGTGGCGCGCACGTTCACGCGGCGCACGTCCCCCTCGGTGTCGCCCAGCACCACCCAGTCGCCCACCTTCACCGGCCGCTCTGCCAGCAGGATCAGGCCCGAGATGAAGTTCTGCACGATGGCCTGCAGCCCGAAGCCGATGCCCACCGACAGCGCGCTGGCCACCCAGGCGATGCGCTCCACGCTGATGCCCAGGCCCGCCAGCGCCACGGCGATCACCACCACGCCGCCCACGTAGCCCAGCAGCGTGACGATGGAGCTGCGCATGCCCGGCTCCAGCGCGGTTTGGGGAAAGTAGCGGTCGCTCAGCCAGTGCTGGACGACGCGGATGGCCGCGAAGCCCGCGCAGGCCACCGCCAGCGCCGTGAGCAGGGCGGTGGGGGCCAGCGTGAACTCGCCGATCTTCAGGCTGTGGTCCACGGTGCTGCCCCGGCGGAAGACCTCGTCCGGGCCGGTGCCCAGCGGCGCCATGAGCGCGATCGCCATGTAGAAGAACAGCAGCAGCCGCAGCACGCCCGAGGCGAGCACTGCGGCCTGGTCCAGCAGCCGCGCATCGAGGCCCAGCGCGGTGTGCACGTGCGTGCCCAGGCTGCCCTTGGACGACAGCAGCGCCTCGCTCAGGTCGTCCACCAGCATGCACAGCAGGTAGACGGTGGCGAAGACCACGCCGGACCACACCATCTGCCGTGCCACCAGGCCCGCCAGCGCGATGAAGCCGAACGCCACCGCCAGCACGATGGCCACCACCGCCACCCCCGCGCAGGCCAGCACCAGCCCGAGCCACAGGGGGCGGGCGGGCGGGCCCTCCCGCGGCGCGCCCTCCTGGGGCGGGGGCGCGTCTGCCTCGCGCGTGCGCACGTGGCGCAATGCCGTGGCCACGGCGGCGGCGAGCAGCAGCGCGAAGAACGCGAGCGTGAGCGCCTCGCTGGCGAGGCTGGCGCCGACGAGGGCGTTCACGTCCGCTACCAGCGCGCCCGCCGCCGACAGCAGCGCGATCCACCAGGGGAAGGGGGCGAGGCGCTCGGCCTGCGCGTCCGACAGCGGCAGCGGGCGCCAGGAGCTGCGCCGGCGCGCCAGCAGCATGTGCCCCAGCGTGATGACGAAGGCCGCATAGGCGGCGGTGCGCACGCTGGCCTGTTGCAGCGCCTGCAGAGGCTCGGACAGCGTGCCGCCCAGCCGCAGCGCGCCCCAGGCCATCTGCAGCGCCGCGCCGATGAGCAGCATGTTGGCCACGATGGCCGCCGCCGCCAGCAGCGAGCGGCGCAGGCGCGCGGCGGGCAGGCGCGGCGGCAGCACGCGCACCAGCAGGCGCTCGGCCACCCAGGGGCCGGCCACGGCCAGCAGCAGGGCCAGCAGCAGCGAGCCTGCGAACGCGCCGCGGCGCGGCGAGTCCAGCGCGGCCGTGGCGGCTCCGCGCAGGTCCTGCCACAGCACCTGCAGGCGCGCGCGGTCGCCGGGCACGGCCGCCTGCAGGTTGCGCCAGAAGCTGGCGCTCAGGGGCGAGTCGGTGCGCGAGGTGAGCGCGGCCTGGAACTGCGCGCGGCGCTGGCGGATGAGGTCGGTGGCACGCTGCTCGGCGTCCACGGCGATCAGGCGCGCGAGCTTCAGCTCGCTGTCGATGGCGGCGCGCTGCTTGGCCAGGGCGGTGCGCTGTTCCACCACGTCGGGCGCGTCGACCGGCTTGCCCTTGTCGGGCGCAGGGCCCAGGCCCTCCAGGCGCAGGTCCACGTCGGCCAGGTCGGCGGCGCGCAGCGCGGCCAGCCGCTCGGCGGCGGTGCCGATGGCGTTGACCCGGGCGACCAGCTTGCGCCCGTCGTCGTCTTCGCCGAGCTGCGCGGGGATGGCGTCGAGCTGCCGGCGCAGCTCGTCCACGTCGGGCGGCGGGGCCTCGCTGTCGGCCTTGGCGGCGGTCGCCTGCGCCGCAGGGGGCGCCGCCTGCGCGGCCCGTGCCTGCGGCAGGCCGGCCAGCGCGCAGGCCAGCAGCAGGGAGGAGAGAAAAAGGCGGATCTGCATCGCGCGCATTGTCGGGCCGCGCCGGGCCGCCGCGTGCAGGAAGAGGCCGCGAATGGGTCAGCCGGCGGCGGGGGGAAGAGGTCCACGCGGTCGGTGATGATGCCGTCGGTGTTCAGGCCGACCAGGCGCTCGGCGGCCCACTCGTCGTTCACGGTGTAGCTCAGTGCGCGCAGGCCGGCCAGGTGCACCTCGGCCACCAGGGCGCTGGTCCACAGCGCGTGGTTGCACACCACCGCCACGCAGCCGAGCTGGCGCGCGGTGTCCAGCCAGCCGCCGTGCAACTGGTCCAGCAGCAGGCCGCGCGGCAGGTGGGGCGCGGTATCGCGCGCACCGGCCAGCGCCTGCGGCTGGAACGAGGTCAGCAGCGGGGGCACGGCCTGCCCGTGCCACAGGCGCGCGGCGAGCAGCGCCACGGCGCGGCCGGTGGCGTCCTCGGTGCCGGGCGTGGGCTTGATCTCGATGTTGAGGTGGTGGCCGTTGGCGATGCACCAGTGCGCCACGTTGGCCAGCAGGGGCAGGGGTTCGCCCGCGTACTGGCGCGAATGCCAGGCGCCCGCGTCCAGCTGGGCCAGCGCGCTCCAGGGCTGCTCGCCGCCGATGCCCTGGCCGTTGGTCGTGCGCTCGAGCGTGGCGTCGTGCATCAGGAAGACCACGCCGTCGCTGCTCAGCTTGGCGTCGCACTCGAACATGCGGTAGCCGTGCTGCGCGCCCAGGCGGAAGGCGGCCAGCGTGTTCTCGGGCGCGAGCCGGCCGGCGCCGCGGTGGGCGATCCAGCGCGGGTAGGGCCAGGGGGTGCGCGAAGGGGTCATGCCATGCGCTTGCCGGTGGCGGCCTCGAAATGGTGGATGCGGTCTGCGCGCGGCGTGACCTGCAGCGTGTCGCCCGGCCGGGGCGCGGGCGCGCCTTCCTCGATGCGCACGGTGATCGCGTCGTCGCCCACGCGGCCGTAGACCAGGCGCTCGGCGCCCAGCAGCTCCACCGTGTCCACCCGCATGGTCCAGCCGCCGGAGGGCACCACGTCCAGGTGCTCGGGGCGGATGCCGAGGATAGCGCCTTGCTTGCCGCCCGGCGCGTTCTTGAGCAGGTTCATGGGCGGCGAACCGATGAAGCTGGCGACGAAGGTGGAGGCGGGCGTGTGGTAGACCTCCTCGGGCGTGCCGAACTGCTCCATGTTGCCGGCGTTCATCACGATCATGCGCTGCGCGAGCGTCATGGCCTCGACCTGGTCGTGGGTCACGAACAGGCTGGTGATGCCCAGCTCGCGGTGCAGCTTCTGGATCTCGATGCGGGTCTGGGCGCGCAGCTTGGCGTCGAGGTTGGACAGGGGCTCGTCGAACAGGAACACCTGCGGCTGGCGCACGATGGCGCGGCCCATGGCCACGCGCTGGCGCTGGCCGCCGGAGAGTTCGCGCGGCTTGCGCTCCAGCAGGTGACTCAGTTCGAGGATCTTGGCGGCCTTGTCCACGCGCGCCTTGATCTCGTCCTTGGGCACCTTTGCGATCTTCAGGCCGTAGGCCATGTTCTCGAAGTTCGTCATGTGCGGGTAGAGCGCGTAGTTCTGGAACACCATCGCGATGTCGCGCTGGGCGGGCTCCAGGTTGTTGACCACGCGCGGGCCGATGGCGATCTCGCCGCCGCTGATTTCCTCCAGCCCTGCGACCATGCGCAGCAGCGTGGACTTGCCGCAGCCCGAGGGGCCGACGATGACGATGAATTCGCCGTCCTTGATCTCGGCGTTCACGCCGTGGATGACCTGGTTGGCCTTGGGCCCGTGGCCGTAGCGCTTGACGACGTTGCGAAGGGAAAGAGATGCCATGATGCTAGTCTTTTAATAGCTGCTTGCGCTCTATGGATAAGCGCTGGAGGCTGATTCGATGCTTATTTCTCGGTGTCGACCAGGCCCTTGACGAACCACTTCTGCATGAGGATCACCACCAGCGCCGGCGGCAGCATGGCGAGGATGGCGGTGGCCATGACCACGTTCCATTCCACGTACACCTCGCCGAAGATGGCGCGCTTGATGCCGAGCACGATGGGGTACATGTCTTCGCTGGTGGTCACCATCAGCGGCCACAGGTACTGGTTCCATCCGTAGATGAACTGGATCACGAAGAGCGCGGCCATGGTGGTCTTGGACAGGGGCAGCAGCACGTCGAGGAAGAAGCGCATGGGCCCCGCGCCGTCGATGCGCGCGGCCTCCACCAGTTCGTCGGGCACGGTCAGGAAGAACTGGCGGAACAGGAACGTGGCCGTGGCCGAGGCGATCAGCGGCACGGTGAGGCCCGCGTAGCTGTTGAGCATGCCGAGGTTGGAGATGACCTCGTACGTGGGCCCGATGCGCACCTCCACCGGCAGCATCAGCGTGATGAAGATCATCCAGAACACCACGGTCTTGAGCGGAAAGCGGAAGTAGACGATGGCGAAGGCCGAGAGCAGCGAGATGGCGATCTTGCCCACGGCGATGACCACGGCCATCACTAGGCTCACCCACATCATGGGCCAGCCGGCGGCTATTGTTGAGCCCGCATGCGTCTTGCCGCCGAAGAGGGCGAGGCGATAGGTTTCGATGAAGTTGTCGCCCGGCAGCAGCGACAGCGGGTGGCTGGAGGCGATCTGCTCGGCCGACTGCGTGGAGGCGATGAAGGCCAGGTAGACCGGGAAGGCGATGACCAGCACGCCCACCACCAGCACGGCGTGGGCGACGAAGTCGAGGACGGGGCGGCGTTCGACCATCATGATCAGTATTGAACCTTTTTCTCGACGAAGCGGAACTGCACCACCGTGAGCGCGATGACCACGGCCATCAGCACCACCGACTGCGCGGCCGAGCCGCCCATGTCCAGCGCCTTGAAGCCGTCGTAGTACACCTTGTAGACCAGGATGGCCGTCTCCTTGCCGGGGCCGCCGTGTGTGGCGGCATCCACCGTGCCGAAGGTGTCGAAGAACGCGTAGATCACGTTCATCACCAGCAGGAAGAAGGTGGTGGGCGAGAGCAGCGGGAACACGATGGTCCAGAAGCGCCGCCAGGGCGAGGCGCCGTCGATGGTGGCGGCCTCGATGAGCGAATGGGGGATGGACTGCAGGCCCGCGAGGAAGAACAGGAAGTTGTAGGAGATCTGCTTCCACGCCGCGGCCATGACGATCAGCGCCATGGCATGGTTGGCATTGAGCAGGTGGTTCCAGTCGAGGCCCATGGACTGCAGCGCGAACGAAATCACGCCGTAGGGCGAGGCGAACAGCATCAGCCACAGCACGCCGGCCACCACGGGCGCGACGGCGTAGGGCCAGATGAGCAGCGTCTTGTAGAAGCCCGCGCCGCGGATCACGCGGTTGGCCATGACGGCCAGCAGCAGCGCCAGCGTCATGGACGAGGCGGCCACCAGCACCGAGAAGATGGCGGTGGTCTTGAACGAGTCGAGGTAGCTCGGGTCGTTCCACAGGCGCTCGAAGTTGGCCATGCCCACGAATTCGCGGCTGGTGCCGAAGGCGTCTTCCTGCAGCACGCTCTGGTAGAGCGCCTGGCCCGCGGGCCAGAAGAAGAACACCACGATGATGGCCATCTGCGGCACGATCAGGAGCCAGGGCAGCCAGGCGGATTGGAAGAGAACGCGTTTTTCCATGGGGTGGCGCGGTGGGGTGGAGAGTGCTGGCCCTCAAACAGAAAATGCAGATGGGCTGCATCTGCATTTTTGCGGGAGGAAGCGTGCAAAGGGGCGTGAAGGGGGCGCAGTGTACTGCGCCCGCCGTCGCGTCAGCCCTTGTTGGCCTTCTGGAAGCGCTCGAGCTGCTCGTTGCCGCGCTTGATGGCGGTGTCCACCGCTTCCTTGGGCGTCTTCTTGCCGCTCCACACGCCTTCCATCTCCTCGTCGATGATGGTGCGGATCTGCACGAAGTTGCCCAGGCGCACGCCGCGCGACTTGTCGGTGGTCTTGCGGATCATCTGCTCCACCGACACGTCGGTGCCCGGGTTCTGCTTGTAGAAGCCGGACTTCTCGGTCAGCTCGTACGACGCCTTGGTCACTGGCAGGTAGCCGGTGCGCTGGTGGCTCTTGGCCGCCACCTCGGGCTGCGACAGGTAGGCGAAGAACTGGGCCACGCCCTTGTACTCGGACGCCTTCTTGCCGCTCATGACCCACAGGCTGGCGCCGCCGATCACGGTGTTCTGCGGCGCGCCCGGCACGTCGGGGTAGTAGGGCAGGGTGCCGATGCCGTAGTCGAACTTGCCGTTGCGCTTGACGTTGCCGTACAGCGCCGAGGAGCCGGTGGCCATGGCGCACTCGCCCGAGACGAAGGTGGCGTCGGCCGCGTTGCCCCGGCCCTTGTAGACGAACAGGCCCTGCTTGGCCATGTTGGCCAGGTTCTCGATGTGGCGCAGGTGCAGCGGCGTGTTGAACGCCAGGCGCGTGTCCAGGCCGCCGAAGCCGTTGTTCTTGGTGGCGAACAGCACGTTGTGCCAGGCGGAGAAGGTCTCCAACTGCGTCCAGCTGATCCAGCTCGTGGTGAAGGGGCACTTGTGGCCGCTGGCCTTGAGCTTGGCGGCGGCGGAGGCCACTTCGGGCCAGGTCGTGGGCGGCTTGTTCGGGTCCAGGCCCGCGGCCTTGAAGGCGTCCTTGTTGTAGTGGAACACCGGCGTGGAGCTGTTGAAGGGGAAGCTCAGCATCTGCCCGTTGGGCGCGGTGTAGTAGCCGGCCACGGCGGGCACGTAGTCGTTCGGGTTGAATTTCACGCCGCCGTCCTGCATCACCTTGCCCACGGGCACGATGGCGCCCTTGCTGGCCATCATGGTGGCGGTGCCCACCTCGAACACCTGCAGGATGTGCGGCGCGTTGCCGGCGCGGAAGGCGGCAATGGCGGCGGTCATCGACTCGTCGTAGCTGCCCTTGAAGGTGGGCACGATCTTGTAATCCTTCTGGCTGGCGTTGAAGTCCTTGGCCAGGTCGTTGACCCACTCGCCCAGGGCGCCGCCCATGGAGTGCCACCACTGGATCTCGGTCTGCGCCTGCGCGGGAAGGCAGACCGATGCGGCGACGGCGGCGGCAAGCGCCAGTTGTTTGAATTGCATGAATACTCCTTGTGTATGCGGTCGAAGGCACGGCGCACGGTAGGCGGCCTGCGTGACAAGAATATGACGTTTTCGCACAAGTCACGCCCATGTCACAACCGGGGTAACCCCTCGGCGCGGCCGGCGCGCTCGCCAAAGATGGACGGTTCATAGGGACTTTGCTGCGATGCACAATGCTCCGAGACCGCGCTGCACTCTGCCAGCGCACCGCCCGCCCTGCAACCCATCCCGCTCAAAGGCCATGCTCAAGACTTCCCTGGACAAAGCCAAGATCAAGTTCCTGCTGCTCGAAGGCATCCACCCCTCCGCCGTGCGGGTGCTGCACGATGCGGGCTACACGCAGGTGGAGGCGCTCTCCGGCGCATTGGAAGGCGAGGAGCTGCGCCGCAAGATCGCGGACGTGCACTTCCTCGGCATCCGCTCGCGCACCCAGCTCACGGCCGACGTGTTCGCGCATGCGCACAAGCTGGTGGCCGTGGGGGCGTTCTGCATCGGCACCAACCAGATCGACCTGGACGCGGCGCGCGAGCGCGGCATCGCCGTGTTCAACGCGCCGTATTCCAACACCCGCTCCGTGGCCGAGCTGGTGCTGGCCGAGGCCATCCTGCTGCTGCGCGGCGTGCCCGCCAAGAATGCCGCCGCGCACCGCGGCGGCTGGCTCAAGAGCGCCGACAACGCCTACGAGATCCGCGGCAAGACGCTGGGCATCGTGGGCTACGGCTCCATCGGCACGCAGCTCTCGGTGCTGGCCGAAGGGCTGGGCATGCATGTGGTCTTCCACGACGTGGTCAACAAGCTGCCGCTGGGCAACGCGCGCCAGGCGCCGTCGCTGAAGGCGCTGCTGGAGCAGGCCGACATCGTGAGCCTGCACGTGCCCGAGCTGCCCTCCACGCAGTGGATGATCGGCCCGGCCGAGATCGCGGCCATGAAGCCGGGCGCCATCCTCATCAACGCCTCGCGCGGCACGGTGGTGGAGATCGAGCCGCTGGCCGAGGCCGTCAAGGCCGGCAGGCTGCTGGGCGCGGCGGTGGACGTGTTTCCCGTCGAGCCCAAGAGCAACAAGGACGAGTTCACCTCGCCCCTGCGCGGGCTGGACAACGTCATCCTCACGCCGCACATCGGCGGCTCCACCATGGAGGCGCAGGCCAACATCGGCCTGGAGGTGGCGGAAAAGCTGGTCAAGTACAGCGACAACGGCACCAGCATCACCTCGGTGAACTTCCCCGAGGTGGCGCTGCCCGCACACCCCGGCAGGCACCGCATCCTGCACGTGCACCGCAACGTGCCCGGCGTGCTCTCGGCCATCAACCAGGTGTTCGCCGACAACCACATCAACATCTCGTCGCAGTACCTGCAGACCAACGAGAAGGTGGGCTACGTGGTGATCGACCTGGACGCGCAGTCGTCCGAGCTGGCGCAGGAAAAGCTCGCCCACATCCCCGGCACCATCCGCAGCCGCGTGCTGTTTTGAGCCCGGTTCAAGAGGGTGGCCCGCCGCATCGATCCTTACAGCGTGCGACTGCTGGTCGCCGCTGTCCAGACGGGGTCGATCGTCCGGGCGGCTGCGCAGGAGCACATCGCTCCCTCGGCGCTGAGCCGGCGGCTGGCGGATCTTGAACATGCCTTTGGCACGCCGCTGCTGATCCGCTCGCCACGCGGCGTGACGCCCACCGATGCCGGGCGCATGGTGCTTGAGCGTGGCGAAAAGATCGACGATGAACTGCAGGCGCTGGCACGCGACGTGCAGACCATGGGCAGCGAGGTGCGTGGCACCGTGCGCCTCTACGCCAACATGTCGGCCGTGATCGGCTTTCTGCCCGAGCGCTTGCGCGACTTCATGGCGCGTTATCCCGCCGTGCAGGTATCACTGCTGGAGTGCGATACCCGCGACGTGATCCGGGCTTGCCTCGACGACTTGGCCGATGCCGGCGTCGGTGTTGGCGTGCCCGCGCAGGCGGGCCTCGAATCCTGGCCATTCGCCTTGGACCCGCTGCAGGTGGTGTTGCCCGCAAGCCACGCACTCGTGGGGTGCGAGGCCCTGGGTTTTGCCCAAGTGCTCAATCTCCCCCTGATCGGCGTGAACCAGGGTGGTGCGCTGGACCGCTCGTTGCACGAGCGCGCCGCGGCATTGCAGCGGCCGCTGTCCATGAAGGTTTCGGTAAGCAGCTTCGATGCCGTCTGCCGCATGGTAGAGGCCGGGCTGGGCATTGCCGTGATCCCGCGCAGTGCCGCCGCGGCCTACGCCGGTAGCCCCCGCTTTGTGCGGCTGCCGCTGGATGAACCCTGGGCCATGCGCGAGCTGCGGCTGTTCGCCCTGCGCAAATCGCCCCGGCCGCGTGCCGTCGAAGCCCTGATCCACGTGCTTCGTGGGTAAACCCGGATATCGCGTTTTGCGCGACCCGGTCTGACGCATCAGCGCTTTGCGGTGCCCATCCGGCTGGCGAAGATGAGGCATGCCAGCTTCATCGCCAGCCATTGCGGATGCAATCCGCTTCTCGCCCCACGTGCTCTTTCTGAGCCAGTCGTTTGATGCCGTCCACCGCAGCCTGCAGGGCGAGCGGCTGCGGCTGGACGAGGCCATGCCGCTGCGCGACGATGTTTCGACTGACGAGATCACGCCGCTGCCCATCCTCACGCACTATGACGACAAGCTGGGCCGCTATCCGTACACAGGCTTGCGGGCGGGCGGTGCCATGCCGATCGGCATGGACGCCATACGACTGCACGGCGTCGAAGTGGTGGTGGCCGGCCGGCGCTATGGCAAGGGTTCATCGCGCGAACACAGCCCGGCTGCGGAAAAGCTCGCCGGCGTGCAGCTGGTCATTGCCGAGAGCTTCGAGCGCATCTACCGCCAGAACGCCGACAACATCGGGCTCTTCACCTCGACCGACTTCGGGTTGATCGAACGCATCCAGGCCGGTGCGGCGATCCCGGTGGCTGAATTGGTGGCTGACCGCGACGCGTTGGCCGCGGCCATCCTCGAAAGCGGCGGACTCCTGCGCTTCGGCCAGAGCCGCATGCAGGACGTGCGCCCGGCTTCCGAGGTGGATGGTGGGCGGCCCCGCACGCTGTTCGAGAAGATCGTGGCCCGCCACGCACTGGCGACCGCGTTGACCGGTGCGCACCCTGCGCCCGGCGAAGGGGCCTTCGTGCGGGCCGACTGGCGCTTCATCCACGAGTACTACACCGGCATGGCGGCGCACATGCTGCATGCCACTTTCGGCCGCCCGCTCGCGCTGCACGATCCGGCATCGGTCATCGTCTTCGAGGATCACACTTCCTACGTGGAGGAAAGCCCCGCGCACATGCGCGGCGGCCTGGTGCCGAACGTGCACCGCATGGTCGAGGCGCAGCGCGCGTTCGCTTTGGCCTATGGTCTGCGCTCGCACCGCACGCTGACCGAGGCAGAGGCCGCGCGGGACGACGGGTCGAACCAGGCCGGCATCTCGCATGCCATGGTGGCCGAGCATTACGCGCTGCCCGGCCAGCTCGTCGTCGGCACCGACTCGCACACGCCCCACAGCGGCGCATTGGGCTGCGTGGCCTTCGGCGTGGGAACGACCGACATGGCCAACGCCTTCATGACGGGCGCCGTGCGCATGACCATGCCGCAATCGCTGCGCATCGAACTGGGCGGCCGCGTGCCCGCGGGCGTGACGGCCAAGGACATCGTGCTGCACCTGCTGGCGCTGCCCTTCATCCGCGAAGGCGGCGGCGTCGGCAAAGTGTTCGAATTCTGCGGCGAGGCCATCGCGCAGCTCTCCACCGACGAGCGGGCCACGCTGACCAACATGACGGCCGAGCTGGGCGGCTTCACCGGCATCGTCGCGCCCGACGCGGAAACCGTGCGCTTCCTGCGCGAGCGGCGCGGCGTCGATTGCGTGATCGAACCCTGGATGCACAGCGATGAAGGAGCTGCCTATGCCGGCACCCTCCACGTCGATTGTGGCGCCGTGCCGCCCATGGTGGCACGCCCGGGTGACCCGGGCAATGGCTTGCCGCTGTCGCAGGTGCGGGAGCCGGTGCGCATCGATATTGCCTACGGCGGCTCGTGCACCGCGGGCAAGCGTGAGGATTTCGACCACTACCACGCGGTGCTGCGCTGGGCGGCTGACCGGGGGCTGAAGGTCGCGCCGCACGTGGCGCTGTTCCTGCAGTTCGGTACGACGGCCGTGCGCAACCACTGCATCGCGCAGGGCTATATGGATGCCTTCGAGAAGGTAGGCGCGCGCATGTTGCAGCCGTCCTGTGGCGCCTGCGGCAACTGCGGCCCGGGCGGTTCGGTGCATGAGAACCAGGTCACGGTCAGCGCCATCAACCGCAACTTTCCCGGCCGTGGCGGCCCGGGTCAGGTCTGGCTGGCCAGCCCGCCCACCGTGGCGGCCAGCGCCATCGCCGGAGAGCTGCTGTCCTTCGCCGCGCTGCAGCAGCGGCACCCCTAGATTCATACCACCAGGAGACCCCCATGTCCTTCATCCGCTCCAGGCGGGGCGCGCTCGCGGCCCTGCTCGCTCTGGGCTGCCTTGGCACCGCCCACGCACAATCCGACAAACCGCTTCGACTGGTCGTGCCACTTGCGGCCGGCTCTACCGTGGATGCGGTTGCACGGGCCCTCGCGCCTGGCTTCGGCAAGGCTGCGGGGCGTCCCGTCGTGGTCGAGAACATCGTGGGCGCCGGCGGCATACCAGGCACCAGCCAGATCGTGAAGGCTCCGAAGGACGGGCTCACGCTTGGCATGATTTCCTCCAACCACGTCATCAATCCCGGCATCTACAAGTCGATTCCCTACGACACCCTGAAGGACATCACCCCCATTGCCGTGCTCGCCACGGTGCCGCTGGTGCTCGTCGCCCATCCAACGCTGCCCGTCAAAAGCGTGAAGGAACTCCTGGCCTACGCCAAGAACCACCCGGGGCAGTTGAACTACGGCTCGGCTGGCAATGGCAGCACGCTGCACCTGGCAGGCGAACTGCTCATCAGTGAAACCGGCATCGACATGCGGCACGTGCCTTACCGCGGGACCGGCCCGCTCGTCACCGACCTGATTGGCGGGCAAGTGCAACTGGGCTTCGTCTCGATCTCGCAGGTCAGCCCGCACGTGAAGTCTGGGGCGCTGCGGGCACTGGCCGTGTCGACGCCGTCGCGTTCCGCCGCGCTGCCCGACCTGCCGACCTTGGCGGAGGCAGGGGTGGCGAACTACAGTTTCGACGCGTGGATTGCGCTGATCGGGCCTGGTGGCCTGCCGAAACCGGCCGTGGAAAGCAGCCACGCCGCCGTGCAGGCCGCGCTGGCCTCGCCCGAGGCGAAGGCGTCCATGGCGGCGCAGGGGCTCACGATATTGGATATCGGCCCCGATGCGGCGCCTGCCTTCTTCGAGTCCGAGCTGGCAAAGCACCAGAAGCTGGTCAGGCAATCGGGTGCCACCATCGATTGAGCGCCCCAGATGACGACGTATGCCACAGCCGACCTGTGCGACCGCTTCGGCGCACAGGCACAGGTGTGCCGCGCCCCTCTGCGGCCTTATGGGAGGCACAGGGCCGCGCAGGGGCTCATCGACTGCCTCCAGTGCTGCGAGGACGCCGCATCGCTGCGCACGCAGTTGGCGCGGCCTGGGAATGGCCGCATTCTCGTGGTCGATGGGGGCGCGTCGCTGCGCGTGGCGCTCCTTGGCGATCGCATGGCCCGGATGGCCATCGACAACGGCTGGGGCGGCGTCGTCATCAACGGCGCGGTGCGCGACGTGGGTCACCTGCAATCGATGGACGTCGCGGTGTGGGCGCTCGGCCATGTGCCCTTGCGGGCGGATGCGCCGGAGCGGGGAAGGTCAGGCGTCGAGGTCAGCTTTGGGCAGGCGGTGTTCCGGCCGGGCGATTTCATTTGCCTGGATCAGGATGGTGTCGTGGTTCTATCGCAGGCGCTGCTGAATGGATTTGCTATATAAACAGTAGCTGCTTGCGCTTTATGGGCAGGTGCTGAAGGGCATTTTTGCCATGGATGGGCGGCCGTAGGGGCGGTCGCATAAAATTTCGACCCCCGAGGCACAGGGGCGCCGCCCGCGCCCGACCCAGGTTGATCCCATGAATGTTCCGATAGCGCTGGCCGCCCTGCAGCAAGCCCAGGGCGCCGAGCCCGCCCGCCTGCGCGAGATTCCGTACAACTACACCTCGTTTTCCGACCGGGAAATCGTCATCCGCCTGCTGGGCGCTTCCGCCTGGGACGTGCTGGACCAGCTGCGCCGCGAGCGCCGCACGGGCCGCTCCGCGCGCATGCTCTACGAAGTGCTGGGCGACATCTGGGCCGTGCAGCGCAACCCCTACCTGCAGGACGACCTGCTGCACAACCCGGCGCGGCGCAAGCTGCTGGTGGACGCCATGCTGCACCGCATGGCCGACATCGAGAAGCGCCGCCTGCCGCAGGAAGACGCCGGGCGCGACCGCCTCGTGGGCCAGCTCGTCGAGGCCGCGCGCCGCGCCATCGCCGAGTTCGACGCCACGCTGGTCGCGGTGGGCGAGCTGCGCCGCAAGGTGCAGCGCCGCCTGAGGCCGCACACGGCCAAGGACAACATCAAGTTCGACGGCCTCTCGCGCGTGAGCCACGTGACCGACGCGACCGACTGGCGCGTGGAATACCCCTTCGTCGTGCTCACGCCCGACACCGAGGCCGAGATGGCCGAGCTGGTCAAGGCCTGCACCGAGCTGGAGCTGACCATCATCCCGCGTGGCGGCGGCACGGGCTACACGGGCGGCGCCATTCCGCTCACCTGGCGCAGCGCTGTCATCAACACCGAGAAGCTGGAGGCCATGACCGAGGTGGAGATGCGCCGCCTGCCGGGCCTGGATGGCGAAGTGGGCACGATCTGGACCGAGGCCGGCGTGGTCACCCAGCGCGTGGCCGACGCGGCCGAACGCGCGGGCTTCGTCTTCGCGGTCGATCCGACGAGTGCGGAGGCGAGCTGCATCGGCGGCAACATCGCCATGAACGCGGGCGGCAAGAAGGCCGTGCTGTGGGGCACGGCGCTGGACAACCTGGCGAGCTGGCGCATGGTCACGCCCGACGCCGAGTGGCTGGAGGTCACGCGCATCGGGCACAACCTGGGCAAGATCCATGACGCCGAGGTGGCCAGCTTCGAGCTGCAATATTTCGCCGCCGACGGCAGGACGCCGCTGCGCACCGAGCGCCTGGACATCCCCGGCAAGACCTTCCGCAAGGAGGGCCTGGGCAAGGACGTGACGGACAAGTTCCTCTCCGGCCTGCCCGGCATCCAGAAGGAGGGCACGGACGGTCTCATCACCAGCGCGCGCTGGGTGGTGCACCGCATGCCGGACCACACGCGCACCGTGTGCCTGGAATTCTTCGGCAACGCCAAGGACGCGGTGCCCAGCATCGTCGAGATCAAGGATTTCATGTTCGCCGAACAGAAGCGCTCGGGCGTGCTGCTGGCCGGCCTGGAGCACCTGGACGACCGCTACCTGAAGGCCGTGGGCTACGCCACCAAGAGCAAGAAGGGCAACGGCGGCCTGCCCAAGATGGTGCTGATCGGCGACCTCGTGGGCGACGACCCGGACGCCGTGGCCCGCGCTGCCGCAGAGGTGGTGCGCATCGCCAACTCGCGCAACGGCGAGGGCTTCACGGCCGTGAGCGCCGAGGCGCGCAAGAAGTTCTGGCTGGATCGCAAGCGCACGGCCGCCATCAGCCGCCACACCAACGCCTTCAAGATCAACGAGGACGTGGTCATCCCGCTGCCGCGCATGGCGGAGTACACCGATGGCATCGAGCGCATCAACATCGAACTGAGCCTGCGCAACAAGCTCAAGCTGTGCGACGCGCTGCAGGACTTCTTCGCCCACGGCAACCTGCCGCTGGGCCGGCAGGACGACGCGGGCGAGATTCCTTCGGCCGAGCTGCTGGAAGACCGCGTGCAGCAGGCCCTGGCCCTGGTGGCCGAGGTGCGCGCGCTGTGGCAGGGCTGGCTGGATGGGGTGGAGGCGCTGTTCCCCCAGTTGCAGGATCACACGCTGCGCGCGAGCTGGAAGACCCAGCTCAAGAAGCCCCTGGCCGGCATCTTCGCCGGCGCCGCCTTCCAGCCCATCCTCGACGAGGCCGCGGCCATCCACAAGCGCGTGCTCAAGGGCCGCGTGTGGGTGGCGCTGCACATGCACGCGGGCGACGGCAACGTGCACACCAACATCCCGGTCAACAGCGACGACTACGAGATGCTGCAGACCGCGCACGAGGCCGTGGCCCGCATCATGGTGCTGGCGCGCCGCCTGGACGGCGTGATCTCCGGCGAGCACGGCATCGGCATCACCAAGCTGGAGTTCCTCACCGACGAGGAGCTGGCGCCGTTCGCCGAGTACAAGCGCCGGGTCGATCCGCAGGGCCGCTTCAACCGCGGCAAGCTGCTACGTAATCAGGAGCTGCTCGCGCAGGATGGACGGGCGCTGGAGGGCGATTTGACGCGCAAGTCGCTGATGTTCGCGGACCTCACCAACGCCTACACGCCCAGCTTCGGCCTCATGGGGCACGAGTCGATCATCATGCAGCAGAGCGACATCGGCGACATCGTCGCCAGCGTCAAGGACTGCCTGCGCTGCGGCAAGTGCAAGCCCGTGTGCTCCACCCACGTGCCGCGCGCCAACCTGCTCTACAGCCCGCGCAACAAGATCCTGGCCACCTCGCTGCTGGCCGAGGCGTTCCTCTACGAAGAGCAGACGCGCCGGGGCGTCAGCATCCAGCACTGGCAGGAGTTCGAGGACGTGGCCGACCACTGCACCGTCTGCCACAAGTGCTACACGCCGTGCCCGGTCAAGATCGACTTCGGCGACGTGACCATGGCCATGCGCAACCTGCTGCGCAAGATGGGCAAGAAGAGCTTCCGCCCCGGCAACAAGCTGGCCATGGCCATGCTCAACGCGACGAACCCCGACACCATCAACCTGCTGCGCGCGGGCATGGTCAACGTGGGCTTCAAGGCGCAGCGCCTGGCCGTGGACGCCCTGCGCGGCCTGGGCCGCGCGCAGACCGCGCGCCCGCCCGCCACCGTGGGCACAGCGCCGGTCAAGGAGCAGGTGATCCACTTCGTCAACAAGAAGCTGCCCGGCGGCCTGCCCAAGAAGACGGCGCGCGCGCTGCTGGACATCGAGAACAAGGACTACGTGCCCATCATCCGCGACCCGCAGGCCACCGGCGCGGACACCGAGGCGGTGTTCTACTTCCCCGGCTGCGGCTCCGAACGCCTGTTCAGCCAGGTGGGCCTGGCCACGCAGGCCATGCTGTGGCACGCGGGCGTGCAGACCGTGCTGCCGCCCGGCTACCTGTGCTGCGGCTACCCGCAGCGCGGCAGCGGCCAGTTCGACAAGGCCGACAAGATGATCACCGACAACCGGGTGCTGTTCCACCGCGTGGCCACCACGCTGAACTACCTGGACATCAAGACGGTGGTCGTTAGCTGTGGCACCTGCTACGACCAGCTCCAGGGCTACCAGTTCGACAAGATCTTCCCCGGCTGCCGCATCGTGGACATCCACGAATACCTGCTCGAAAAAGGCATCAAGCTGCCCGAGGGGCAGGGCGGCTACCTGTACCACGAGCCCTGCCACAACCCGATGAAGCAGGGCGACTCGATGAAGACCGTGCGCGCGCTGGTGGGCGACAAGGTGCTCAAGAGCGACCGCTGCTGCGGCGAATCGGGCACGCTGGGCGTCACGCGGCCGGACATCTCCACCCAGGTGCGCTTCCGCAAGACGGAGGAGATCCGCAAGGGCGAGGCGCAACTGCGCGCCAGCGGCGCCGTGGGCGCGCAGGACAACATCAAGATCCTCACGAGCTGCCCGAGCTGCCTGCAGGGCATCTCGCGCTACCAGGACGACCTGCAGAACGGCCTGCTCGAAGCCGACTACATCGTCATCGAGATGGCCCGCCAGATCCTGGGTGAGAACTGGCTGCCCGAGTACGTGCAGCGCGCCAATGCGGGCGGCATCGAAAGGGTGCTGGTATGACCTGCCCGCTGTGCGCATCGGACGGCGGCGCGCTGGTCTGGCGCGGCGAGCGGCTGCGCGTGATCCGCGCCGACGAGGCCGGCTTTCCCGCCTTCTACCGCGTGGTCTGGAACGCGCATGCGGCGGAGTTCTCCGACCTGGGCTCCGCCGACCGCCAGCACTGCATGGACGCCGTGGCCCTCGTCGAGCAGGCGCTGCGCGCAGCCGTGCAGCCCGACAAGATCAACCTGGCCGCGCTGGGCAACATGGTACCGCACCTGCACTGGCACGTCATCGCGCGCCATGCGTGGGACAGCCACTTTCCCGCGCCCGTGTGGGCCGCGCCCCAGCGCGCGCGCGACGCGCAGCGCGAAGCGCAGGTGCGTGCCGCGCTGCCGCAGGCCGAGGCGGCCATGCGCGCCGGGCTTGAACTATTGAATTGATAGCTGCCAGCGCTTTTCCATCAAGCGCTGGAGGCCATTTTGGTTATGAAAAGGTGACAACCATGGGCACCCCCCAGCCAGAGTCGATCACGTTGCACGGGCAGTCCCGCGTGCTGGAGGTGGCGTTCTCCGACGGCGCGCGCTTTCGCATCCCTTTCGAGCTGATGCGTGTGTATTCGCCCTCGGCCGAGGTGCAGGGCCATGGCCCGGGCCAGGAAGTGCTGCAGACGGGCAAGCGCGACGTCACCGTGGTGGGCCTGGAGCCCGTGGGCCACTACGCCGTCAAGCCCACGTTCTCCGACGGGCACGACAGCGGCCTCTTCACCTGGGAATACCTCTACGAGCTGGGCCGCGACGAGCAGGCGCTGTGGGCCGCGTACACGCAGCGCCTGGCCGAGGCCGGCGTGGACCGCGACGCGCCCATGCCGGCCAAGGTCGGCCACGGCTGCGGCGGGCACTGAGCACAATAACGACAGATGCCCCACGCGGGCGCGGGGTTGTCGCTGTACGCGGGGCTGGCGCTTGCCTAGCATCGCGCCATGAGCACCACCCATTTCGGATTTGAAACCGTCGACGAACACGACAAGGCGCGCCGAGTGCGCGGCGTGTTCGACTCCGTCGCGTCGAAGTACGACGTGATGAACGACCTGATGTCGGGCGGCCTGCACCGCGCCTGGAAGGCCTACACGGTGATGGTGGCCAACCTGAAGGAGGGCGACCAGGTGCTGGACATCGCCGGCGGCACGGGCGACCTGGCGCTGGCGTTCGCCAAGAAGGTAGGCGCCACCGGCCGCGTGGTGCACACCGACATCAACGAGGCCATGCTGCGCGTGGGCCGCGACCGGCTGATCGACAAGGGGCTGGTCCTGCCTACGCTGGTGTGCGACGCCGAGCACCTGCCGTTCCCCGACAACCATTTCGACCTCGTGAGCGTCGCCTTCGGCCTGCGCAACATGACGCACAAGGAAGCCGCCCTCGCCGAGATGGCGCGCGTGCTCAAGCCGCGCGGCCGGCTGCTGGTGCTGGAGTTCTCCAAGGTGGCCCAGCCTTTGGCGCAGGCCTACGACTGGTACTCCTTCAGCGTGCTGCCCCGCCTGGGCAAGCTGGTGGCGGGCGACGATGCCAGCTACCGCTACCTGGCCGAATCGATCCGCATGCACCCCGGCCAGGAGGAACTCAAAACCCTGATGCAACAAACTGGCTTTGGGCATGTGGACTATCACAACATGACTGGCGGCATCGTGGCCTTGCATGTTGGAATCAAGTGCTGAAGCACCTTTTTGCATTCACAAGAAAAGTGGAGAAGACATGATGAAACTGTGGTCTGTGGTCCTGGTGGCCCTGCTGGCGGTGGCGCACACCGATGCGGATGCCCGCCGCATGGGCGGCGGCAAATCCATGGGCAAGCAGTCGGGCAACGTCACCCAGCGCGAAGCAGTACGCCCGGCCGCGCCGGCTGCGCCCGCGCAGAACGCGGCCAATACCGCCGCTCCCAAGCCCGCGGCGGCACCCAACGCGGCTGCGGCCGCGCCCAAGAAGCCCTGGGGCGCCATGCTGGGCGGCCTGGCCGCGGGCCTGGGCCTGGCCTGGCTGGCCAGCTCCCTCGGCCTGGGCGCCGAATTCGGCCAGTTCCTTCTGATCGCGCTGCTGGCCCTGGTGGTCATGGCCGTGGTGGGCATGGTCATGCGTGCGCGCAAATCCGCCGCTGCCGCGCCCGGCGCGGGCGGTGCGCCGTTCGCCTTCCAGGGTGCCTCTGCGGGAGCGGGCGCAGCCACCCCGGCACAGGCCCAGACGCCGCGCCAGTACAGCCCCGACAAGGTCGGCAACGACGCTTCGGCGCGCCCCTGGGAGCGCAGCAGCATGGCCTTCCAGTCGCCTGGTGCGGGCAGCGGCGTGATGATCGGCTCGGCGCTCGCCGGTTCGCAGAACTGGGGCATTCCCGAGGGCTTCGACACCGAGGGTTTCCTGTCGGCCGCCAAGCGCAACTTCACCACGCTGCAGGCCGCCTGGGACCGCTCCGATATCGCCACCCTGCGCTCCATGATGACCGACGGCATGGTCGACGAGATCCGCGCCCAGCTCAACGAGCGCGAGCAGCACCGTGGCGGCGGCCAGCCCAACCAGACCGACGTGGTCATGCTCGAAGCGCAGCTGCTCGGCATCGAGGACCTGGGCGGCGACTACATGGCCAGCGTGGAGTTCTCCGGCATGATCCGCGAGGAGCCCTCGGCCGGCCCGAGCCCGTTCCGCGAGGTCTGGAACATGACCAAGCCCAAGAGCGGCGCCAGCGGCTGGCTGGTGGCGGGCGTGCAGGCGCTGCAATAAATGGCGCGCGCCAGCCGGGCCTTTGCGCCCGGTAATAATCGGGGGACTATGGCAACACAGTCCCCTTTTTCTTTTCTGGACGGGTTCTTCGAGCGCGTCCTGGCCGGTCCCCAGCCGCCGCAATGGCTGGTGCACGAGGTGCAGCACCGCCTGGTGCTGTTTCTCAACCACGTGCTGATGCAGGAGAAAGAGGCCATGGACCGCCTGGCCCGCCAGAGCGGCCGCGTGGCGCGGGTGCAGTGGCGCGTCTTCTCCATGGCGCTGCGCATCACGCCGGCGGGCCTGTTCGACCTGGCCCCGCCGGACGCGCAGCCCGATCTGCGGCTCGAAGTCTCCGAAACCTCGCCGCTGGCCCTGGCCCGCGGCGCGCTGGGCGGTGACCGTCCGACGATCCGTATCGAGGGCGACGTGCAACTGGCCGGCGACATCCAATGGCTGGTGGACCACGTGCGCTGGGACGTCGAGGAAGACCTGGCGCGCGTGATCGGCGATGCGCCGGCGCATGCCGTCGCGTCGGTGGCCGGCCGGGCCGCCGAGGCGCTGCGCCGCTTCGTGGGCGGGCGCGTGGCCGCCGCTTCGGACCGCTCGCCGCCATGAGCCGCTTCCTGCGGGGCGTCACCATCGTCTGGGTGGTGCTGCGCTACGGGCTGGACGAGCTGGTCCTGTCCAGTTTCTCCAAGCCCTGGCTGCGCCGGGTGACGCGCGTCATCACCGTGGGCCGCAAGCTGGACGCGCCGCGCGGCCAGCGCCTGCGCGAGGCGCTGGAGCAACTGGGCCCCATCTTCGTGAAGTTCGGCCAGGTGCTGTCCACCCGGCGCGACCTCATGCCCCCGGACATCGCCGACGAGCTGGCGCTGCTGCAGGACCGGGTGCCACCGTTCGACCCCGCGATCGCCATCGCCACCATCGAGCGCGCCTTCCGCCGGCCGCTGGAGGAGGTGTTCGTCTCGTTCGAGCGGACGCCCGTGGCCAGTGCGTCCATTGCGCAGGTGCACTTCGCGGTGATCCGCGACCGGCAGGGCCGCGAGCGCGACGTGGCCGTCAAGGTGCTGCGTCCGGGCATGCTGCCCGTGATCGACAAGGACCTGGCCCTGATGCGCATGATGGCCGGCTGGGTGGAAGGCCTGTCGGCCGACGGCAAGCGCCTGAAGCCGCGCGAGGTGGTGGCCGAGTTCGACAACTACCTGCACGACGAGCTGGACCTGATACGCGAGGCGGCCAACGCGGCGCAACTGCGGCGCAACATGGAGGGGCTGGACCTCGTGCTCGTCCCCGAGATCTTCTGGGACTTCTGCCATCCCGACGTGCTGGTCATGGAGCGCATGCACGGCATGCCCATCAGCCAGGTCGAGCAACTGCGCGCCGCAGGCGTGGACATCCCGAAGCTGGCGCGCGACGGCGTGACCATCTTCTTCACCCAGGTGTTCCGCGACGGCTTCTTCCACGCCGACATGCACCCGGGCAACATCATGGTCAGCGTGAACCCGGCCACGTTCGGCCGCTATATATCTCTGGATTTCGGCATCGTCGGCACGCTGACGGAGTTCGACAAGGAATACCTCGCGCAGAATTTCACCGCGTTCTTCCGGCGCGACTACAAGCGCGTGGCCGAGCTGCACATCGAAAGCGGCTGGGTGCCTGCCAGCACGCGCGTGAACGAGCTGGAGTCGGCCATCCGCGCGGTGTGCGAGCCGTACTTCGACCGCCCGCTCAAGGAGATTTCGCTGGGCATGGTGCTGCTGCGGCTGTTCCAGACCTCGCGCCGCTTCCAGGTGGAGATCCAGCCGCAGCTCGTGCTGCTGCAAAAGACGCTGCTCAACATCGAGGGCCTGGGGCGCCAGCTCGACCCCGACCTGGACCTGTGGAGCACGGCCAAGCCCTTCCTGGAAAAGTGGATGCTCGAGCAGATGGGCCCGCAGCGCCTTTGGCGCGAGCTGCGCGCCGAGGCGCCGCGCTACGCCAAGATCCTGCCCGACCTGCCGCGCCTGGTGCACGATTACCTGCGCCGCACGCCGCACGAGGGCCGCGCGGAGCTGCAGGAACTGCTGGCGGCGCAAAAGCGCACCAACCGGCTGCTGCAGGGCATCATCTACGGCGGCCTGGGCTTCGTGCTGGGGCTGCTGTTCATGCAGCTCTTCGTGCGCATCCGCATCTTCTAGTCCTCCCCCTCTTCATCATCTTCCTCAGGAGTACCAGCGTGTTGCTCTTCATGGTGATTGCCTACCTGTTCGTCACCATCGGCATCGGCCTGTGGGCCGCCCGGCGGGTGCAGAACACGGCCGATTTCGCGATCGCGGGCCGGCATCTGCCGATGTACATGATCATCACCGTCACGTTCGCCACGTGGTTCGGTTCCGAGATCGTGCTGGGCGTTCCTGCCAAGTTCATCGAAGGGGGCTGCACGCCGTGGTCGAGGACCCGTTCGGCGCGGGCATGTGCCTGATCCTGGTGGGCGTGTTCTTCGCGGGCAAGCTCTACCGCATGACGCTGCTGACCATCAGCGACTATTACCGCGAGCGCTACGGGCGCACCATCGAAGTCATCTGCTCGCTCATCATCATGCTCAGCTACCTGGGCTGGGTATCGGCGCAGGTCACGGCGCTGGGGCTGGTGTTCAACCTGCTGTCCGGTGGCACGGTGAGCATTCCCTGGGGCATGGCCATCGGCGTGGCGTCCATCCTGGTCTATACGCTCTGGGGCGGCATGTGGTCGGTGGCGGTGACCGACTTCATCCAGATGATCATCCTGGTCGCCGGCCTCGTGGTGCTGGCGTGGTTCGCCGCCGACATGGCGGGCGGCGCCGGCAAGGTGATCGACCTGGCCACCAGCCGCGACCTGTTCAAGTTCTGGCCCGAGCCGAGCTGGCACGAGATCATCTTCTTCATCGGCGCCGCGGTCACCATGATGCTGGGCTCCATTCCCCAGCAGGACGTGTTCCAGCGCGTGATGTCGGCCAACTCCGAGCGCGCGGCCACCCATGGCACGGTGATCGGCGGAACGGCCTACATCCTGTTCGCCTTCGTGCCCATGTTCCTGGTGGCCAGCGCCTTGCTCATCATGCCCGAGCAGACCGCCACACTGCTCAAGGACGACCCGCAGAAGGTGCTGCCTACGCTGGTGATGGACAAGATGCCGCTCGTCATGCAGGTGCTGTTCTTCGGCGCGCTGCTGTCGGCCATCAAGTCGTGCGCGTCGGCCACGCTGCTCGCGCCCAGCGTGACCTTCACCGAGAACATCTGGCGCCAGTTCCGCCCCGAGCAGACCAGCGACCGCGAGAACCTGCTGGTCATGCGCATCAGCGTGCTGGTGTTCGCCATCTGCGTGCTGGCCTATTCCATCAAGATGGAAGGCACGCCCATCTACGAACTGGTTTCCAGCGCCTACCAGGTGCCGCTGGTGGGCGCCTTCGTGCCGCTGGTCTTCGGCCTGTACTGGAAGCGCGCCAACACCCAGGGCGCGCTGTGCGCGGCGGTGCTGGGCATCGGCGTGTGGGTGGTGTTCATGGTCACGCCGGCGCTGCACGAGGCGTTTCCACAGCAATTGGCGGGCCTGCTGGCCGCCTGTGCGGGCATGGTGGCCGGCTCGCTGGGCCCCCAGGTCGTGCGCAATGCGCACGCCTCGCACCACCGCATCGTGGGCGTCGAGTGATGGGTGCCTGCCTATAATCAAAGGTTTTGCATCTTCCAGCGCCTCTTTTCGCAATGCCTATTTACGCCTACCGATGCGGCTCCTGCGGCCATGCCAAGGATGTGCTGCAGAAGATTTCCGACGCGCCGCTCACCACCTGCCCCGCCTGCGGGGCCGAGGCCTTTTCCAAGCAGCTGACGGCCGCGGGCTTCCAGCTCAAGGGCACGGGCTGGTACGCCACCGACTTCAGCGGCCGCAAGAGCGCGCCGGTGGATGCGCCTGCCGCCGCGCCGGCGGCCCCCGCGCCGGATGCTCCTAAAAGGAAGCTGCCAGCGCAAGCCCGGCAAGCGCTCCGGCCGCTTCCGACGCATAATCTCTATACAGAAGGCAAGAGCGCTTCCATGGCTGCACTGCGCAAGTGGCTGTTCACGGGTCTGCTGGTCGTCGTGCCCGGCGTCATCACCGCCTGGGTGCTCAACTGGATCGTGGGCATGCTGGACCAGACTCTGCTGATCCTGCCCGTCTCCTGGCATCCCGACAAGGTGCTGGGTTTCCACATCCCCGGCTTCGGCGTGCTGCTCACGCTGTCCATCCTGCTGATCGTGGGCGCCTTCGCCAGCAACTTCGCGGGGCGCAAGCTCGTGGAGTGGGGCGACCGGCTGGTCAGCCGCATCCCCGTGGTGCGCTCCATCTATTCGAGCGTCAAGCAGGTGTCGGACACGCTGTTCTCCGAGAGCGGCAACGCCTTCCGCACCGCCGTGCTGGTGCAGTGGCCGCGCGAGGGCGTGTGGACGGTGGCCTTCATCACCGGCACGCCCACGGGCGAAGTGGCGGGCTACCTGCGCGACGAATACGTGAGCGTCTACGTGCCCACCACGCCCAATCCCACGGGCGGGTATTTCGTGCTCATGCGCAAGAGCGACTGCGTAGAGCTGGACATGAGCATCGATGCAGCCCTCAAGTACATTGTGTCCATGGGGGTGGTGGCGCCGCCCGACTCCCTGGCACCCGAAGCCATCAAATGAATACACCCCTATCGACGCGCTCCACGAGAGCGCAGGAAGACTGATCCATGGCCATGCGTTCCCACTATTGCGGTCTTGTGACCGAAGCCCTCCTGGGCCAAACCGTCACCCTGTGCGGCTGGGTGAACCGCCGCCGCGACCACGGTGGCGTGATCTTCATCGATCTGCGCGACCGCGAAGGCTACGTGCAGGTGGTGTGCGACCCCGACCGCCCCGACATGTTCAAGACCGCCGAGGACGTGCGCAATGAGTTCTGCGTGCAGGTGGTGGGCCTGGTGCGCGCGCGTCCCGAGGGCACGACCAACGATGGCTTGGCCAGCGGCAAGATCGAGGTGCTGTGCCAGCAACTCGACGTGCTCAACCCCTCCGTCACGCCGCCGTTCCAGATGGACGACGACAACCTGTCGGAAACCACGCGCCTCACGCACCGCGTGATGGATCTGCGCCGCCCCCACATGCAGCGCAACATGATGCTGCGCTACAAGACCGCCATCCAGGTGCGCAACTTCCTGGACAAGGAAGGCTTCATCGACATCGAGACGCCCATGCTGGGCAAGAGCACGCCCGAGGGCGCGCGCGACTACCTCGTTCCCAGCCGCGTGCACGACGGCCAGTTCTTCGCGCTGCCCCAGTCGCCCCAGCTCTACAAGCAGATGCTGATGGTGGCCGGCTACGACCGCTACTACCAGATCACCAAGTGCTTCCGCGACGAGGACCTGCGCGCCGACCGCCAGCCCGAGTTCACGCAGATCGACTGCGAGACCTCCTTCCTGAATGAAGAGGAAATCCGTGCCATCTTCCAGCGCATGATCACCGAGGTGTTCAAGGCGCAGTTGGGCGTGGACCTGGGGGAATTCCCTATCATGACCTACCACGACGCTGCGCACCGCTTCGGCTCCGACAAGCCCGACCTGCGCGTGAAGCTCGAATTCACCGAGCTGACCGATGTGATGAAGGACGTGGATTTCAAGGTGTTCTCCGGTGCAGCCAACATGAAGGGCGGCCGCGTGGTCGCGCTGCGCGTGCCCAGCGGCTCGGCCGAGAACGGCGGCATCAGCCGCGGCGAGATCGACGCCTACACCGAGTTCGTGAAGATCTATGGTGCCAAGGGCCTCGCCTACATCCGTGTGAACGACCTCGCCAAGGGCCGTGACGGGCTTCAATCGCCCATCGTCAAGAACATCCACGATGCGGCGCTGGCCGAAGTGCTCAAGCGCTCCGGCGCGCAGAACGGCGACCTGATCTTTTTCGGCGCCGACAAGGAAAAGATCGTCAACGACGCCATCGGCGCGCTGCGCCTGAAGATCGGCCACAGCGAGTTCGGCAAGAAGAACGGCCTGTTCGAGAACCGCTGGGCGCCCCTGTGGGTGGTGGACTTCCCTATGTTCGAACACGACGAGGAAGAAGACCGCTGGGTGGCCGTGCACCACCCCTTCACCAGCCCGAAGGACGGCCACGAAGACCTGATGGACACCGACCCCGGCAAGTGCATCGCCAAGGCCTACGACATGGTCCTGAACGGCTGGGAGCTGGGCGGTGGCTCGGTGCGTATCCACCGCGCCGAGGTGCAGAGCAAGGTGTTCAGCGCCCTCAAGATCAACCCGGAGGACGCGCGCGCCAAGTTCGGCTACCTGCTCGACGCGCTGCAGTACGGCGCGCCCCCGCACGGCGGCCTGGCCTTCGGCCTGGACCGCCTCATTACGCTGATGACCGGCGCCGAGTCGATCCGCGACGTGATCGCCTTCCCCAAGACCCAGCGCGCGCAGGACCTGCTCACCCAGGCGCCTTCGCCCGTGGACGAGAAGCAGTTGCGCGAGCTGCACATCCGCCTGCGCAACCCGGTACCCGCTGCGGGCTGAGGACGCTCCGCGGAACCGCACAACGGCAGGAACGGAGACGCTCCTGCCGTTTTTCCTTGCCACGGCGATGTACAAGATTCCCGAATCCGTGCTGGTGGTGGTGCACACCGCGCAGCTCGACGTGCTCCTGATCCGCCGCGCGGACTCGGCCGTGGATTTCTGGCAGTCCGTCACCGGCAGCAAGGACCATCCCGACGAGGACTGGCACGCCACCGCCGCGCGCGAGGCGGCCGAGGAAACCGGCCTGCGCGCCGACGCGCCCGGCTGCCGGCTCACCGACTGGGGCCTGGAGAACGTCTACACCATCTACCCCCAGTGGCTGCACCGCTACGCGCCCGGCGTGACGCGCAATACCGAGCGCGTCTTCGGCCTGCAGGTTCCCCCGGATGCGCCCGTGGTCTTGAATCCGCGCGAACACACGGCATATGCTTGGATGGACTGGCGTGCCGCGGCCGACCGCTGCTACTCGCCCTCCAACGCCGAGGCCATCCTCTGGCTCCCCCGACTCGTACACCGATGACTGCCGCCGCCACACCCATCGAACTGCCCCACGAGCACTCCGGCATCCTGCGCGTGGCCACCTACAACATCCACAAGGGTGTGCAGGGCCTGGGGCCTGCGCGCCGCCTGGAGATCCACAACCTGGGCCTGGCCGTGGAGCAGCTCGACGCAGACATCGTCTGCCTGCAGGAAGTGCGCAAGCTCAACCGGCGCGAGGCGCTGTACTTCGACCGCTGGCCCGAGGTGCCGCAGGCCGACTATCTGGCGCCCGAGGGCTACGAGGCCGTCTACCGCACCAACGCCTACACGCGCGATGGCGAGCACGGCAACGCGCTGCTCACCCGCTGGCCCGTGATCGGGCACCAGCACGAGGACATCTCCGACCACCGCTTCGAGCAGCGCGGCCTGTTGCACGTGGAGGTGGACGTGCAGGGCAAGCGCGTGCACGCCATCGTGGTGCACCTGGGCCTGATCGCCGGCAGCCGCCTGCGCCAGGTGGCGCAGCTGCAGCGCTTCATCGCGCGCGAGGTGCCCGACGACGCGCCGCTCGTCGTCGCGGGCGACTTCAACGACTGGGGCCTGCAGATCAAGCGCATGCTGGCCGGCTTCGGCCTCTTCGAGTACGACGAGGCGCACCAGTCCTTCACCTATCCGGCGCGGCTGCCCATGGTGCAGCTCGACCACGTCTACGTGCGCGGCCTCACGCCGCTGTCGCTGCACGTGCCGCGCGGGCGCATCTGGTGGCGCATGTCCGACCACCTGCCGCTGATCGCGGAATTCCGCCTGTAGGCGATGGCGCGCCGCCGCCAGCCCCGCTACGCCGGGACCGACCACCAGATCCAGCTGCTGCAGGGCACGCAGGAGTTCTTCCCGGCGCTCATCGCCGAGATGGACGCCGCGCTGTCCGACATCCAGTTCGAGACCTACATCTTCGACTGCACGGGCTCCGGCGCCGACGTGGCCGAGGCGCTCATCCGCGCCGCCCTGCGCGGCGTGCGCGTGCACCTGGCGGTGGACGGCGTGGGCACGGGGCGCCTGCCGCAGCCTTGGGGCCAGCGCATGGCCGAGGCCGGCGTGCGCGTGCAGGTGTACTCGCCGCTGGGCCCCCTGGGCCTGCTGCTGCCCAAGCGCTGGCGCCGCCTGCACCGCAAGCTCTGCGCGGTGGACGGGCGGGTGCTGTTCTGCGGCGGCATCAACGTGCTCGACGACTTCCACGACCCCCACCATGGGCAGCTGCAAGCGCCGCGCTTCGACTTCGCCGTGCGCGTGCAGGGCACGCTGGTGCGCCACGCCAGCGAGACCATGGAGCAGCTCTGGTGGCGCATGCTGGCCGTGCGCGACGCGCGCCGCCGGCGCCTGTCCATGGCGCTGGCCGACCTGCGCGTGGCCCACGCGGCGCAGATCGAGGCACGCCTGGCCGAAAACGCCGGCCGGCGCATGCGCGCCGCGCTGGTACTGCGCGACAACGTGCGCCACCGCGGCCGCATCGAGCGCGCCTACCGCCGCGCGATCGGCAACGCGCGCCACGAGATCATCATCGCCAACGCCTACTTCGTGCCCGGCGGCAAGCTGCGCCGCGCGCTGGTGCTGGCCGCGCGCCGCGGCGTGCGCGTGCGCCTGCTGCTGCAGGGGCGCTACGAATACTTCATGCAGTACCATGCCGCGCGGCCGGTCTACGGCGCGCTGCTGGCCGCCGGCGTGGAGATCCACGAATACGCCCCCAGCTTCCTGCACGCCAAGGTGGCGGTGATCGACGCCCAGGGCGACCGCCCCTGGGCCACCGTGGGCTCCAGCAACCTCGACCCGCTGTCGCTGCTGCTGGCGCGCGAGGCCAATGTGGTGGTGCGCGACGCCGCCTTCGCCCGGGAGCTGCGCGAGCGCCTGTCGCAGGCCATGGACAGCGGCGGCGGCCCGCTGGACGCGGCCCGCTATGCCAGCCGTCCCTGGCGCGTGCGCGTGCTCGACCGCATCGCCTTCGGCATCATGCGCGCGGCGCTGTGGGTGACGGGCAATCGCTATTGAATATGTAGCTGCCTGCGCTTGATGCATAAGCGCTGGGGGCAAAAATCACCCATAGAGAAGCCGGCCGTATTCGCTGGTACCATGCCGGCATGTCTTCCGAACCGAACGCCCACGTGCCCGACGAGGGCACGCCCGTCTCCGTCAAGATCCGTGAGCGCTTGAACGCGGCCCGCAAGCGCTTCCATGCGAACGACAACATCGCCGAGTTCATCCAGCCGGGCGAGCTGGAGCAACTGCTCGACGAGGTGGAGTCCAAGATGCAGGGCGTGCTGGATGCCATGGTCATCGACACGGCCGGCGACCACAACACGCGCAGCACCGCGCGGCGGGTGGCGAAGATGTACCTGAACGAGGTGTTCAAGGGCCGCTACGTGCAGCCGCCCGCGATCACCGAGTTTCCGAACGCCGAGCACCTGAACGAGCTGATGATCGTCGGCCCCATCACCGTGCGCAGCGCCTGCAGCCACCACTTCTGCCCGGTGATCGGCAAGATCTGGATTGGCATCCTGCCCAACGAGCACACCAACGTGATCGGGCTGTCGAAGTATGCGCGGCTGGTGGACTGGGTGATGGGCCGCCCGCAGATCCAGGAAGAAGCCGTGGTGCAGCTGGCCGACCTCATCATGGAGAAGACCCAGCCCGACGGCCTGGCCGTGGTGATGGAGGCGAGCCATTTCTGCATGTCCTGGCGCGGGGTGCGCGAGATGGACAGCAAGATGATCAACTCCGTGATGCGCGGCGTGTTCCTCAAGGACCCGGCGCTGCGACGCGAATTTCTCTCACTCATACCCGGAAGGAATGGATGATGCTCGTGCGCCTGCTTTACGTCAGCCGTGCCGTGGACACTTCGCCCGCGGCCATCGAGGCCATCCTTGCGGAAGGCCGTGAACACAACCCCGCCTGCGGCATCACCGGCGTGCTGTGCTACGGCGGCGGCATCTTCCTGCAGGCTATCGAAGGCGGGCGCTCGGCCGTGAGCCGGCTGTACGCCAGCATCCAGAAGGACGTGCGGCACAAGGACGTGGAGCTGCTGCACTTCGAGGAGATCGACGAGCGGCGCTTCTCCGGCTGGTCCATGGGCCAGGTGAACCTGGCCAAGCTCAACCATTCCATCGTGCTCAAGTATTCGGAGCGGCCCGAGCTGGACCCGTACGCTGTGTCCGGCCGCGTGTCGTTCGCGCTGTTGGAGGAGCTCATGGCCACGGCTTCGATCATCGGCAGGGCCTGATTCCCGCTGCACCTTCTGCTGCCAGGGCGCCGCTGCGGCGCCCTTTTCCTTTCGTGACCTCCCGATGTCCCTCAACGCGTTCGCCCTCATCATCCTGGCCGGCCTGATCCACGCGGGCTGGAACATCGCCGCCAAGAAGGCGGGTGGCGACGCGCGCTTCGCGTTCTTCACCTCGACGCTGATGGCGGTGGTCTGGGCGCCGCTGGGCTGGTGGATGGGGCGCGACGCCGTGCCGCTCTGGGGCACGCGCGAGTGGGGCATCGTGGTGTTCAGCGGCGTGCTGCACGTGCTGTATTACGTGATATTGCTGCGCGGCTACCGCAAGGCCGACCTGACGGTGGTCTACCCGCTCGCGCGCGGCACGGGGCCGCTGCTGTCGTCGCTGGTGGCCGTGACGCTGCTGGGCGAGCAGTTGTCGGCGCTGGGCGCCGTGGGCATCGCGGGCGTGGTGGGCGGCGTGTTCCTGATCGCCGGCGGGCCGGGCCTGCTGCGCGCGGCGCACGATCCGCAGGCGCGCCGGCGCGTGCGCAAGGGCATGCTCTACGGCGTGCTGACCGGCGTGTTCATCGCCAGCTATACGGTGGTGGACGGCTATGCGGTCAAGTTCATGCTGCTCTCGCCCATCCTCGTGGACTACATGGGCAACTTCGTGCGCGTGGCGGTGCTGGCACCCGTGGCCCTGCGCGACCGTGCGGAGCTGGCGCGGCTGTGGGCCGTGCAGTGGCGCTTCGCGCTGCTGGTGGCCGCCGTGAGCCCCATCGCCTACGTGCTGGTGCTCTACGCCATGCAGGAGGCGCCCATGGCCCACGTGGCCCCCGCGCGCGAGGTGTCCATGCTGTTCGCTGCGCTCATCGGTGGGCACTTGCTGGGCGAGGGCGACCGCGCCGCGCGCATCGCCGGCGCGCTGCTGATCGCGGCAGGCGTGGCGGCGCTGGCATTGGGATGATGCTCGCCGGCTGCGACTTCTCAAGCAGCCCGGGGCCGCGCAAGCCCATCGTGCTGGCGCTGGGGGAGTTGCAGGGCGCGCAGGTGGTGCTGCACGGACTGCAGCGCTTCGGCACCCTGCAGGCATGGGGCGAGTGGCTGCGCCAGCCGGGCGACTGGGTAGGCGGCTTCGATTTGCCGTTCGGCCTGCCGCGCGAACTGGTGGCGGCGCTGGGCTGGCCGCTGGCGTGGGAGGACTGCATGCAGCACTACCGCGCGCTCACGCGTGCGCAGATCCGCGCGGCGTTCGCCGCGTTCTGCGCCGCGCGTCCCGTGGGCGCCAAGTTCGCCCACCGCGCAACCGACGGGCCCGCGGGCTCCAGCCCCTCGATGAAATGGGTCAACCCGCCCGTGGCTTACATGCTCCATGCAGGCGTGCCCCTGCTGCTGGATGCAGGCGTGCACCTGCCGGGCCTGCACGGCGGCGACCCGCGCCGCGTGGCGCTGGAAGCCTACCCCGGCCTGCTGGCGCGCGAGCTGGTCGGCCGGCGCAGCTACAAGAGCGACGACCGCCAGCGCCGGACCCCCGAGCGGCTGGCTGCGCGCGCCGACATCCTGGATGGCCTGGAACACGGCGCCACGCGCCTGGGCCTGGCACTGGTGGCGGCGCAGCCGCTGCGCGAAACCCTGCTGCACGATGCCAGCGGCGACAGCCTGGATGCCGTGCTGTGCATGGTGCAGGCCGGCTGGGCGCTGCAGCGGCAGCAGCAGGGCGATGCGCGCTACGGCCTGCCGGCGGACCTGGATCCGCTGGAGGGCTGGATCGTCACGGCGCAGTGACCTCCACCCACCCGTCGCCCCAGCGCAGGTCGGCGCCGCCATGGCGCGCCAGGTGCTGCAGCGCGGCGCCGTCCAGCGGCGGCATGCCCTGCGCCTGCGGCGCGGGCAGGGATTGCTCGGCCAGCCCCTGATGGGCCAGCCCCTCGGCCTGCACGCGCAGGGCGTTTGCCTGGTCCGGCACGGGGCCGATGCGGATGCAGGCGGGCGCTGCGGGCGCCTCCGCCAGGAGGTGAACCGCACCCAGCAGCAGGCACAGCAGGAGGTGCTGGGCGACGGGCGTGTCGGGCAGGGTGTCGCCGTCCGCCAGCTCCACCGCCAGGCCGCGCAGGGCCAGCAGCGGCTGCGCCCACTGCTGCGCCAGCTGCGCCGTGGCGCGCAGCGGTGCGCTGGCGGGCGGGGCCTGCAGGTCCCAGTGGCGCAGGCGCCGGGCGCTGTCGGTCAGGCTGGCGAGATGGGTTTCGAGCTGCTCCACGCGCTCCACCGCCTGCGCGGGCGGCAGTTCGCCGTCGGCCAGGCGCCGCTTGAGCACCGTGGTGCCCATGCGCATCACGGACAAGGGGGCGGCCAGGTCGTGGCGCACGGCGGGCATGGCGCGCGCCAGCACCGCGTGCTGCACGCCCAGCGCAATCCAGGCGGAGGAGGAAGGGAGGTCGGGCATTGTCATGGCGCTGTGCGCATTGGAACGCCGCAAGGCGCGTTGCGGGGTAGGACGCGGACTACTGCCGCGCGCCCGTCAGCGCCATGTAGGCCGAGCGGGTCTCCGGCGAGACCGAGGCCACGATCTGCGCATGGGCCGTCTGGTGGCGCGCCATCACGCGGGCGGAGGCCACGGCTTTGGATTTGCAGAACCAGTGGCAGGTGTGCTGCATCAGCAGCAGCTCGGCGGTCATGGTGAAAGCCTTGTCGCGCGGGGCCAGGCCCGCCTCGTTGCGCGACACGCGGGCAATGCCGCGCGCGTGCAGGGCCAGGGCGTCGCGCATGTCGAACGATGCGCCGGAAAAGAGCTGCAGCGCGAACGGCAGGCCCAGCGGCAGCTGGCTCACGCGCGCCAGCGGCGCGGGCACGCGCCGGAAGTCGGCCACCAGGCGCTCGAACTGCTCGCACAGCTGCGCCTCGCTGCCTTCCAGCATGTGCAGCACCTGGGCGCGGCGCTCGGCGTCCTGCTCGCCCATGGCGCGCAGATAGCCCTGGATGAGCGTCTCCATGAGCCGTTCGATCTGGTAGGGCTGCAGGTGGCGGCCCAGCAGCGCGATGCGCCGGTGCTGCTGCTGGGTGTTGAGCATGTAGGCGCCGGTGGCGGCCAGCGCCACCAGGAGGAAGAAGTCCATTGCGAAGCGATCCGTGGAAGCCGGCGGATGTGCCGGCGCAGGCCTGGGATTGTGCGGCCAACCGGGGGGCACAATGCGTGCCATGCCTTCCACCGAAACCCTCGCCGCGTTCTTCGGCGTCTCCGTCATCCTGGGTCTCACGCCCGGGCCCGACAACCTCTTCGTGCTGCTGCAGTCCGCGCAGCGCGGCTGGCGCGCGGGCATGTGCGTGGTGCTGGGCCTGTGCCTGGGGCTCGTCGGACACACGGCGGCGGTGGCGCTGGGGCTGGCGGCGGTGTTCGCGGCTTCCAGCACGGCGTTCACGGTGCTCAAGTTCGCAGGCGCGGCCTACCTGGCCTGGCTGGCCTGGGGCGCCCTGCGCGCGCCGGCTGGCACACCGGGCGCGCCGCAGGCTGCCAACGCCGGCCAGGGCCGCGGCAGCGCGTTGCGCATGGTGGGGCGCGGGGTGGTGATGAACCTCACCAATCCCAAGGTGCTGATCTTCTTCCTGGCCTTCCTGCCCCAGTTCGCCGATCCGGCGCGCGGCGGCATGGCGCAGCAGATCATGGTGCTGGGCGTGGTGTTCATGCTGGCCACGCTGTTGGTGTTCGGCGCGATCGCCTGCTTCTCGGGTGCGTTCGGCACGCTGCTGCTGCGCTCGGCCCGCGCCCAGCGGCTGCTGAACCGCGTGGCCGGCGTGGTGTTCCTGGGGCTGGCCGTGCGGCTGGCCACGGCGCAGCGCTGACGCTTCAGGTTTGATAGCTGCTAGCGCTTGCTGGATAAGCGCTGGAGCCGTTTTTACTCATATTGACGCTGCGGGAGGCAGGGGCCAAGGCCGCTGCGGCCCGCGCATCTGCTCGAACGCATGGGCCACCTGCAGCACGCCCAGGTCGTCGAAGCGCCGGCCCGCGATCTGCAGGCCGATGGGCAGGCCGCCAGCCGTGTAGCCGCAGTTGACCGAGGCGGCGGGTTGCTCCGACATGTTGAACGACACGGTGAAGGCGATGTGCTCCAGCGGGCGCAGCGGGTCATTGGTGGGCGAGGGCAGCTCGGCCGGGAACGCGGGGATGGGCGCGACGGGCGAGAGCACGTAGTCGAATGGCGCGCAGGCGCGCACGGTGGCCACGCGCGTGGCGTGGAACTGCTGGCTGGCGTCGAACACCTGCGCTCCGTCCAAGGCGGCGGCGCTCGCGGCCCAGTCGCGGATGAAGGGCAGCACCTGGGCCTGCCGTTCGGGCGCGAGCGTGCGCAGGTCCATGTGCGAGCGCATGCGCCAGAAGTGGTCCATGCCGTCGAGCATCTGCCGCGTGAGGAAGGGGCGCATGGGCACGACGATGGCGCCCGCCTGCTCGAAGAGGCGCGCGGCGGATGCGACGGCGGCACGCACCTCGGGGTCGGTGGGCAGGCCGCAGCCCGCGTCGAGCAGCAGGCCCACGCGAAGCCCTTGCAGGCTGCGTTCGGCGTAGCGTTCCCACGCAATGGGCTCGGGCGGCAGGCTCATGCTGTCGCGTGCATCGGGCTGGCTCAGCACCTGCATCATGAGCGCCGCATCGGCCGCGCTGCGCGTCATGGGGCCGGCGGCGCGGCCGGTGTAGGGTGGGTCGATGGGCACGCGGCCCAGGCTGGGCTTGAGGCCGAAGACCCCGCACCAGCCCGCGGGCAGGCGGATGGAGCCGCCGATGTCGGTGCCCAGGTGCAGCGGCCCGTAGCCCGCGGCGGCGGCGGCGCCCGCGCCCGCGCTCGACCCGCCGGGCGTCTTGCCCAGGTCCCACGGGTTGCGCGCGAGCTGGTGGAACGACGACAGGCCCGAGGAGAGCATGCCGTAGTCGGGCATGGTGGTCTTGCAGACGATGACGGCGCCGGCCTCGCGCAGCCGCGCGGCGGGCGGCGCGTCGGCCGCAGCGGGCAGCAGTTCGGCGGCGGCGGTGCCCAGCGGCGTGGGATCGCCCTGGGTGGCGATGTTGTCCTTGACGGTGGCGGGCACGCCGTCCAGCGGGCCGCAGGGCGCGCCGCGCAGCCAGCGCGCCTCGCTGGCGCGGGCCTGGGCCAGGGCGGCCTCGGGGCGCAGCAGCCAGGTGGCGGCGATGTGCGGCTCCCAGCGCGCGATGTGGTCGAGCAGCGCCTGCGTGACTTCGACGGGAGAGAGGCTGCGCGCGCGATAGGCGGCGAGCAGTTCGCGGGCGGAGAGGTCGTGCAATGCGTTCATGCCCAGGACATGGTGGAGAGGTCGTTGACGAACACCGGCATGTCCTTCCACAGCCCGCGCAGGTTCTTGTTGGCGACGGTGACCCACTGCGGCTGGTAGAGGAAGGCGTGCGCCGCGTCCTCGGCCAGCAGGCGCTGTGCATCGCCCAGCAGGCGCGCGCGGTCGGCGGGGCGGGTGGTGGTCTTGATCTTGTCGTAGAGCTGGTCGAACTTCTCGGAGCGGTAGCCCCAGTAGTAGTCGGGCTTGGCGAAGTTCTCCAGGTCGAAGGGTTCGACGTGGGAGATCAGCGTCAGGTCGTAGTTCTTGTTGCCGTAGGTGCCTGAGAGCCACTGCGCCCATTCCACGTTCTGCAGCTTGGCGGTGATGCCCACCTTGGCGAGTTGCGCGGCGATCACCTCGCCGCCCTGGCGCGCGTAGGGCGCGGGCGGCAGCGTCATGGTGAGCGTGAGCGGCAGCTTCACGCCGGCCTCGGCCAGGAGCTTCTTGGCTTTTTCCACGTCGTAGGGGTTGATGCCGGTGGTGTCCACGTAGCCGAAGGCGCCGGGCACGTAGTGGCTGCCGATGGGCACGCCCAGCCCGTCGGCCGCACCCTGGATGACGGCCTTGCGGTCGATGGCGGCGGCGATGGCGCGGCGCACGCGCACATCATGAAGGGGCTTGCGTGCGTTGTTGATCGCCAGGATGGTCTTGGCGCGCGAGCCGCTCACGATGACCTGGAAGCGCGGGTTGCCCTTGAATTGCGCCATGCTGCGCGGCGTGACGCGCGGGAAGGCGTCCACGTCGCCCGCGAGCAGCGCGGCTACCTGGGCCGCGGGGTCGGGGATGAAGCGGAACGTGGCGCGCCGGATCTTGACCTGCGCCGCCTGGCGCCAGCCGGGCCACGCTGTGAGCGAGATGGACGCGCCGCGGCTCCATGCCGTGAGCTTGTAGGGGCCCGTGCCCACGGGCTTGGCGGCGTTGGTGTCGGCGCTCTTGGGCTCGACGATGACGGCCGTGGCCTGGCCCAGCAGGAACAGCAGGTCGGGGTCGATGTCCTTGTTGATGACCACCACGGTGTAGTCGTCCACCACCTGGGTGCTCAGGTTGGCGAAGGTGCGCTTGTCCTTGTTGGTGCTCTTGGCGGCGCCCGCGCGGTCCAGGGAGAACTTGACGGCCGCGGCGTTGAAGGGCTCGTTGTTGTGGAAGGTGATGCCGCGGCGCAGCTTGAAGGTGTAGGTCTTGAGGTCGGGCGAGACTTCCCAGCTCTCGGCCAGTAGGGGCGAGACACTGCCGTCGGCGTTGATCTTGGTCAGCGTCTCGTAGATGTTGTAGAGCGTGACCTCGGCGATGGACGAGGCCGCGCCGGCCGTGGGGTCCAGGCCCGGGGGCTCCAGCACCAGCGCCAGCGTGACGCTGTCCTTCTTGCCCTGCTGCGCCAGCGCGTGCAGGGGCACGGCCAGCGCGGTGGCGGCCAGGGCGCCGGAGGCGAGGGCTGAGCGGCGGGTGAACATGGGGGTCTCCTCCTTATATGGAATGTGTATGGCTGTGCCCTTTTTACTACAGGAGGCGCGGTACCGCCGCCACCAGCGCTCGCGTATAGGGATGCTCCGGATGGCTGAACAGCGCCTGCGGCGCGCCGCGCTCCACCACCGTGCCCTGGTGCATCACCAGCACCTCGTCGCACAGGTGGCCGACCACCGCGAGGTCATGGCTGATGAGCAGGTAGCTGAGCCCCAGGCGCTCCTGCAGGTCCTGCATCAGGTTGAGCACCTGGGCCTGCACGGAAACGTCGAGCGCGCTCACCGGCTCGTCGGCCACGATGAGGCGCGGGCGGGTGATGAGCGCGCGGGCGATGGCGATGCGCTGGCGCTGGCCGCCGGAGAATTCGTGCGGGTACTTGTGCGCGTCGCCCGCGCGCAGGCCCACCTGGGCCAGCGCCTCGGCCGCGCACTCGCGCTGCTCTGCGCGCGGGGCCAGGCCCAGGGCCTGCAGCGGCTCGGCCACGATGCGCTCCACCGTGTGGCGCGGGTCCAGGGAGCCGTAGGGGTCCTGGAACACCATCTGGAAATCGCGCCGTGCGGCGCGCAGCGCAGGCGCCGGCAGCCGGTGCAGGTCGCGGCCCAGCAGCTCCACGGTGCCGCGGCTGGGCGTGTCCAGCGCCATCACCAGCCGCGCCAGCGTGGACTTGCCCGAGCCCGATTCGCCCACGACGCCCAGGCTGCGCCCGGCGGCCAGGTCGAAATCCACGCCGCGCAGCGCATGAAGCACGGGGCGCGGCCCGAGGAGCCGCGTGCGCGGCAGCGGGTAGCTGCGCTCCAGGCCGCGCACGCGCAGCAGGGGAGGGTCAGCATCAAATTGGCCTCCAGCGCTTGCTGGACAAGCGTAAGCAGCTATGAAATCGGTAGTGCTCATGCGGCGTGGCCGTCCAGGCGGATGCAGCGCGCCGTGTGGCCCGGGCCCAGCGCCACGGCGGGCGGCAGGGCCGTGCGGCAGGCGTCGATGGTGAGGGCGCAGCGCCCGGCGAAGGGGCAGCCGGCCGGCAGGTCGGCCAGCTCGGGCACGGTGCCGGCGATGGTGGGCAGGCGCGTGCCCCGTGCGGCGCCCAGGCGCGGGCGCGCGGCGAACAGCCCCCGCGTGTAGGGATGGGCCTGCGCGGTGAACACGGCGCGCGTGGGGCCGCTTTCGACCACCGTGCCGCCGTACATGACCAGCGTGCGCTGCACGGTCTGTGCGATCACGCCCAGGTCGTGCGACACCAGGATCAGCGCCATGCCGCGCTCGGCCACCAGCGCGGCGATCAGGTCGAGGATCTGGCGCTGCAGCGTCACGTCCAGCGCCGTGGTGGGTTCGTCGGCGATCAGCAGGTCGGGCCCGCAGGCCAGCGCCATGGCGATGGTGATGCGCTGGCGCTGCCCGCCCGAGAACTGGTGCGGGTAGGCGCCCCAGCGCTGGGCCGCCTGCGCGATGCCCACGCGCTCCAGCAGCGCGATGGCTTCGGCGCGTGCCTGCCGGGCCGTCAGGCCCTGGTGCAGGCGCAGCGGCTCGGCCACCTGGCGGCCGATGGGGTGCACGGGGTTGAGGGCGGTCATGGGCTCCTGGAAGACCATGGCGATGCGGTTGCCGCGCAGGCGGCAGAGCTGCGCGTCGGGCTGGCCCAGCAGCTCCTGGCCATCGAAACGGATGCTGCCCGTGGCCTGCGCGCCCTCGGGCAGCAGGCCCATGAGCGCCAGGGCAGTGAGCGACTTGCCGCAGCCCGACTCGCCGATCAGCCCCAGCGTCTCGCCGCGCGCGAGCGCGATGTCCAGCCCGCGCACGGCCTCGGCCCTGCCGCGCCGCGTGGGCACGGTGATGCGTAGGTTGTCGACGCGCAGCATCAGGCTCTCAGGAACGGAGCAGATTGACCAGCGGGCGGCCCCGCATGTCGCGGTAGATGTCGAAGTCGGCATCGATGCTCAGGATGCGGCGCAGGCCCAGGCGCTCGGCAGCCTCGGCGATGGAGGCGTCGGCCAGGTCCAGCGGCAGGCTGGCGAAGCGCTGCGCGATGCGGCGCATCTGCGCCAGGCCGGCCTCGCCGGGCACATCGACGCACAGCGCGCCGCGCTCCACCCACAGCAGGAAGTCGAGCGCCGCCTGGTTGTGCACGCGCCGTACCAGCAGCGCGCAGACCTCGGTCAGCACCGGCCAGGTGCTGACCAGGGCTGCGTCGGGGTTCGCCTTCAGCCACGAGACGACCGGCGCGTGCCAGTCGTCGGCGGCGTTGAACAGGGCCAGCAGCGGGCCGCTGTCCACCAGCACCTGCCCGCGCGGGGGCATTGCTCTCGTCGCCCAGGGCGCGGGCGGCTCGGCGATGTGGCGCGCGTCGCTCATCGGCCGGCGCGGCGCGCGTGCTTCTGTTCCCACGCATCGCCTGCGTGGGTGCGGCGGGCGCTTGCCAGATCGGCCGGGCCGGCATGGCGGCCGAACAGGTCGGCCCCCAGCGACCAGGCCGACGCGGGCGCGGCGGGCACGCTGGCCAGATAGGCCGCCAGCGCGTCGCGCATCACCTCGCTGATGCCGCGGCCCGCGGCGGCGCAGTGCTGGCGCAGCGACTGTTCCAGATCGGGCGGGAGTTTGACGGTGGTGGTCATGGCATGGCCTCCTTGGTAATAATGCGAGTATTACCTTTGAACGACGTTTTGGCAAGCGGCCGTTCTACCGCTGCATCCTCGGGTCGAGCAGGTCGCGCAGCCCGTCCCCCAGCAGGTTCAATCCCAGCACGGCCAGCGCGATGGCGGCGCCGGGCCACACCGCCAGCAGCGGCGCCTGGAACATAAGCGTCTGCGCCTCGGCCAGCATGCGGCCCCACGAGGGCTGGGGCGGCTGCGTACCCAGGCCCAGGTACGACAGGGCCGCCTCGGCCAGGATGGCGAGCGCGAACTGCACCGTGGCCTGCACGATGAGCAGTGGCGCGATGTTGGGCAGCACGTGGTCCAGGGTGATGCGCCATGCGCCCTTGCCGCAGGCGCGCGCGGCCAGCACGTAGTCGCGCGCCCAGACGGACGTGGCCGCCGCGCGCGTGACCCGCGCGAACGTGGGCACGTAGAAGATGCCGATGGCGACCATGGCGTTCACCATGCCCGGGCCGAATACGGCCGTGAGCATGATGGCCAGCAGCAGCGCAGGGAAGGCGAAGGTGAAGTCCGCCAGGCGCATCACGGCTTCCTCCACCCAGCCGCGCCGCGCTGCCGCCAGCAGCCCGAGGGCCGTGCCCAGCACCAGGCCGATGCCCACCGCGACCACGCCCACCAACAGCGAGGCGCGCGCGCCCACCAGCAGCAGCGAGGTCACGTTGCGGCCATAGGCGTCCGTGCCCAGCCAATGGCCGGGGCCGGGGGGCTGCAGGGCGGCATCCATGTCGATCTCGTAGGGAGGCCAGGGCGTCCAGGCCAGCGAGAGTGCGGCAGCGATCAGCAGCGCCAGCGTGAGCGCGGCGCCGACGGCGAAGCTGCGGTGGCGCAGCACGGTCATGCGCGCGTGGCCTTCACGCGCGGGTCGATGGCCGCGTAGAGCAGGTCCACCACGAAGTTCACGACCACCACCATGGCGGCCAGCAGCATCACGCAGTTACGCACCACCACGAGGTCGCGGTTGGCGATGGACTGGAAGATCAGCCGGCCCAGGCCGGGAAGGTAGAAGACGTTTTCCACCACGATGGTGCCGGCCAGCAGGTTGGCGAACTGCAGGCCCATCACGGTGACCACGGGGATCATGGCGTTGCGCAGCACGTGGCACCAGAGCACGGCACGGCGCGTGAGCCCCTTGGCGCGCGCGGTGCGCACGAAGTCCTCGCGCAGCACATCCAGCACGGCCGAGCGCGTGATGCGCGCCAGGATCGCCCCCTGCACCACGGCCAGCGCCACGGCGGGCAGCAGCAGCGACTGGAGGGCGGGGAGCACGCCCTCGCCCCAGCCCGGAAAGCCCCCGGCCGAGAACCATTGCAGCTTCACCGAGAACACCAGGATGAGCAGGATGGCGAACCAGAAGTTCGGGATGGCGATGCCGATCTGCGCCAGCCCCATCACGCCCACGTCGCCCAGGCGGTTGTGGCGCGATGCCGCATAGACGCCCGCCGCCAGCGCCAGGGCCGAGGCCAGCACCATGGCCAGCAGCGCCAGGGGAACGGTCAGCGCCAGCCGCTCCAGGATGAGGCCGAGCACGGGCGTGCTGTAGGCGTGGCTGTCGCCCAGGTCGCCCGTGAGCAGGCCGGCCAGCCACTGGCCGTAGCGCTGCCAGGCCGGCTGGTCCAGCCCGAGCTGCACGGCCAGCGCGGCCACGGCCTCGGGCGCGGCGTCCGGCCCCAGCAGCACTTCGGCCGCATTGCCGGGCAGGATTTCCAGCACCACGAACACGACCAGGGACGCGCCCAGCAGTGTCAGGAGGAAGGTGAACAGCCGTTGCAGGAGGAACAGGGGCATAGGGCGAGCGCGAGCATAGCGGCAAAACCCGCGGGGCCTTCGCGGCAGGCGGATAATCCGGCCCATGCCCGCCCTTCAGTCCCCCGGAGGCCTGCCATGGCGCTGATGATCACCGAGGAGTGCATCAACTGCGACGTGTGCGAGCCCGAGTGCCCCAACCAGGCCATCCACCTGGGCGAGGTGCACTACGACATCGATCCTGCGAAGTGCACCGAATGCGTGGGCCACTTCGACGAGCCGCAGTGCGTGGCGATCTGCCCCGTGGCCTGCATCCCCGTGGATCCCGCGCACACGGAAAGCCGCGAGACGCTGTGGCAGAAGTTCCACCGGCTGCAGGCCGTGCCGTCGGCCTGAAGTTTCAAGTCTTTTTGGTCTCTGGCGCTTACTGGGTAAGCGCAAGCAGCTATCAAAACAGGAGTAAACCTGCGGCGCTTTAGGGTGGCGCGGCAGGGCGGGGCGGCTTGGGGCGCGGCGGCTTGGTGGTGTGAACGAGCTGCATGGCCTTGTCCATGTCGCCGGCCAGCAGGGCCGGGCAGGCCTTGAGCGAGTGGGCGATGCTGTCCTCGATCAGCGTGCGCTGGTCGGGCGCGGGCTTCTTGAGCACCCAGTTCGCCACTTCGGCCTTCGCGCCGGGATGGCCGATGCCGATGCGCAGGCGCCAGTAGTCGCTGCTGCCGAGCTGGGCGTGGATGTCGCGCAGCCCGTTGTGGCCGCCGTGGCTGCCGCCACGCTTGAGCTTGACCTGGCCGGGGGCGAAGTCCAGCTCGTCGTGCACCACCAGGATCTCCTCGGGGGCGATCTTGAAGAAGCGCGCCAGCGCCGCCACCGACTTGCCCGACAGGTTCATGAACGTCTGCGGCTGCAGCAGCCAGACGCTCTGCCCCGCGACACTGGTGCGCGCCACGAGGCCATGGTAGGCGCGCTCGGGCGCGGGCATGACCTTGAGTTCGCGCGCCAGCGCGTCCACCCACCAGAAGCCTGCGTTGTGGCGCGTGCTCTCGTACTCCGGCCCGGGATTGCCCAAGCCTACAAACAATCTGATCATGTGCGCGATTATCCTGGGCCGAAAAAACAAACGGCCCGCGCAGGGGCGGGCCGTCGGCTAGGGGCGAAGCGGATTACTTCTTGCCCTTCTTGGCGGGAGCTGCTGCAGGAGCGGCCTCGCCTTCGGCAGGTGCCGGAGCCTCGGCGGCCGGGGCCACCACGGACACCAGCACGGGGTTGGTCTGGCTGCCACGGATCACGGCAGAGACGCCCTTGGGCAGCTTGATGTCCTTGAGGTGCAGGGACACGTTCTTCTGCAGGTTGCTCAGGTCCACGTTGATGAACTCGGGCAGGTCCGAAGGCATGCAGCTCACGTTCAGCTCGGTCACCACGGGGGTCACCAGGCACTTGTCCACCTTCACGGCGGGCGACTCTTCAGCGCCGCTGTAGTGGAGCGGCACCTTCATGTGCAGCTTGGTCTTGGCGTCCACGCGCTGGAAGTCCACGTGCAGCACCAACTGCTTGAAGGGGTGGTACTGCACGTCGCGCAGCAGCACCTTGGTGGTCTGGCCGTTGATTTCCATGTCCAGCACGCTGGAGTGGAACGCTTCCTTCTTCAGGGCGTGCCACAGGGCGTTGTGGTCCAGCTCGATCTGCTGGGGTTCGGCGGCGCCGCCGTAAACGATGCCGGGGGTCTTGCCGGAAATGCGCAGGCGGCGGCTCGCACCCGTACCTTGCTTGGCGCGCTCAAAAGCGACGAATTGCATGGATTTACTCCTGTTGGGGCCGGCCGCGACCAGCCTGGCCCATCGTTGAAAAAGACCCCATGCCCGAAAGGGCGTGGGGCCTGCTTGTCGTTCCGGAAGCTCAGGCTTCCGAGAACAGGCTCATCACCGACTCGCCCTTGGCGATGCGCTGGATCGTCTCGCCGATCAGCGGCGCCACGGAGAGCTGGCGAATCTTGGAACACCCCTTGGCGGCATCGCTCAAGGGAATGGTGTTGGTCACGACCACTTCGTCGAGCGCCGAGCCCTGGGCGATGCGCTCGATGGCGGGACCGGAAAAGATGGGGTGCGTGCAGTAGGCGTAGACGTTCTTGGCGCCGCGCTCCTTGAGCACCTCGGCGGCCTTCACCAGCGTGCCGGCGGTGTCGATCATGTCGTCCATGATCACGCAGTTGCGGCCCTCGATGTCGCCGATCACGTGCATCACTTCGGACACGTTGGCCTTGGGGCGGCGCTTGTCGATGATGGCAAGGTCCGTGCCGAGCTGCTTGGCCAGCGCGCGGGCGCGCACCACGCCGCCCACGTCGGGGGAAACGACGATCAGGTTCTCGTACTTCTTCTGGTTCAGGTCGCCCAGCAGCACCGGCGAGGCGTAGATGTTGTCCACCGGAATGTCGAAGAAGCCCTGGATCTGGTCGGCGTGCAGGTCCATGGTCAGCACGCGGGCCACGCCCACGGCCTGCAGCATGTTGGCGACGACCTTCGCCGAGATCGGCACGCGCGTGGAGCGCGGGCGGCGGTCCTGGCGGGCGTAGCCGAAGTAGGGGATCACGGCGCTGATGCGTTCGGCCGAGGCGCGCTTGAGCGCATCGACCATGATCAGCAGTTCCATCAAATTCTCGTTGGTCGGCGCGCAGGTGGATTGCACGACGAACACGTCGCGGGCACGCACGTTCTGCTTGATCTCGACGGTGACTTCGCCGTCGGAGAAACGCCCCACGTCGACAGCGCCGAGCGAGGTGCCCAGGTGCTGGACGATCTCAGCAGCCAAGCCAGGGTTGGCGTTGCCCGTGAAAACCATGAAATCGGGGGAATTGGCTTGCATGAGCGACTCGGCAGTCTGGCTGGTATTAGACCCCGTGGGGGAAATAAGAAATTTGGCAGGGGAGGAAGGACTCGAACCCTCGCATGCCGGAATCAAAATCCGGTGCCTTAACCAACTTGGCGACTCCCCTACACGGGTCGACCGTGGACACGGTCAACCGTATATTTCTTCATCTGCGGCCCAATCCGCGAGCGGATGAACCTTCAGATTTTCACACACTTTGACTTGCCATGCGGCGGGCGCATCGTGCAGGTCAACTGCGTGTGTGATTTGCGCAAACACTGCACTTCCAGAGCCTGTCATCCGCCCTTGCAACCCTTTCGACGCAAGCCACTGAACGGCTTGATCGACCTCGGGGCACAAGGCCTGAGCGACCGACTGCAGGTCGTTTTTACCGAATCGGTAGTGTGCTGCAGCAAAGCCTGAGATTGTAGCACAGCCTGAGTCGCGTTTAAGGAGAGGATTCGAAAAAATCGCTTTCGTATCCAGGCCCGCTGCGGGCTTGACCACTGCGAAGTGCGCATGTGGCGGTTGGTGCTCCAACTCAAGAGGCGAGATTATGTCACCGATTCCTTCCACCCAGGCGTTTTGGCCACGCAAAAAGAACGGCACGTCGGCGCCCAGCGACAGGCCGATGGCTTCCAGCCGCGCGCGCGGCAGATGCAGCTCCCAGAGCCGGTTGAGCGCCAGCAGCGTGCTGGCCGCATCGGAGGAACCGCCGCCCATGCCGGCTTGCGCGGGAACGCGCTTGTGCACGCCGATGTGTGCACCCAGCGTGCACCCCGTGGCCGCCTGCAGCGCGCGCGCCGCGCGCACACTCAGGTCGTCGGCGGGCAGGGCCTGCGTCAGGTCCTCGCGGCTGACGCGGCCGTCGGCACGCCGCTCGAAGTGCAGGGTGTCGCACCAGTCGATGAGCATGAACACCGACTGCAGCAGGTGGTAGCCATCGGCACGGCGGCCGGTGATGTGCAGGAACAGGTTGAGTTTGGCCGGCGCCGGCACGTCGTACAGCGCGTGCATGGTCACAGGCTCAGGATGATGCGCAGGACGGCCTGCGGCGCAGGCGTGTGGCGCGTGGCCGCCAGCCGGCCCTGGTCGAGTGCGCTCAGGTCCGCCTGCCAGCCGGTGGCCTGCACGGCTTCTCCCTTGAGCCAGCCGAACAGCGCGGCGATGGGCAATTCGCTGCCCGTGAGCTCTTGCGTGAGGGCCTGCAGCGACGAGGATTCCCGGCGCTCCTGCCCCTGGACCAGCAATGCGCGGCCGGGGGCCCACTCCAGCAGGGCGAGCGTGCTGCCCAAGGGGGTGAACAGAAGCAGTTCGCCGCGCTCGGGGTTGCCCTTGAGTTCGAAGCCCGCGCTGAAGGACTGCGCCGCCGCGTCGTCCACCTGCAGCGCCAGCCGGCCGCTCCAATGGTCGGATGCCCCCTCGGCGGGGCGGGGCGGCTGCGCGCATGCCGCCAGCAGCAGGCAGGCCAGACCCGTGGCCATCGACCGGCGCTGCGTGTTCAAGGACGCGCTCCCAGCCGCTTCAATGTGCTTTGCAGGGCGGTATCGTCCTTGTCGAGGCGCAGGCCCTCGCGCCATACGGCCAGGGCGCGTTCGCGCTCGCCCAGCGTCCACAGCACTTCGCCGAGGTGGGCAGCGACCTCGGCATTGGGCTGCTTCTGGAAGGCGGTTTCGAGCAGGCGCAGTGCTTCCTGGGTGTTGCCCAGCCGGAATTCGACCCAGCCGAGGCTGTCGGTGATGAAGGGGTCTTCGGGAGCGTATTCCAGGGCCTTGTTGATGAGGGCCTTGGCCTCCTGCAGGCGAACGCCCCGGTCGGCCATGGAAAATCCCAGCGCATTGAGCGCATGGTGGTAGTCGGGCTTGCGGGCGATGATCTCGCGCAGCAGGCTCTCCATCTCGTCGGTGCGCCCTGCTTTCTCCGCCAGCATGGCGCGGTCGTATGCCAGGTCGTTGTCTTGCGGCGCGAGCGCCGCGGCGCGGGACTGGGCCTCGTAGGCCTTCTGGTACTGCCCCGCGTCGCGCAGCAGTTGGGCTTCGGCCTGGAGCTTGAGGCGCTCGTCGTCCTGGTCTTTGGTGGGAATGGTGCGGATCAGGGCCAGCGCTTCGTCCAGCTTGCCTTGGCGGGCCAGCAGGGAGGCGCGGCGGCTCTGGGCGCCCAGCAGGTCGGAGGCGTTGTCGATGCGCGCCAGCCAGCTTTCGGCCTGCGGGAAATCGCCGCGCTTTTCGGCGATCTGCGCCTGCATGAGGTAGGCCTGTGTCAGGGCCCGCTGGCGCTGCTCCGATGCCGGCAGGGCGTCCAGCAACTGCATGAAACGCTGCAGCGAAGTTTGCGCGGCATCCAGCTGCTGGGCCTGCAGGTGGAGCGAGGCCTGGACCAGCCAGGCTTCGGGCGCGTCGGGGCGCTCGCGCGTCACGGCTTCCACCTGGGTCTGGGCTTCGCTCAAGCGCTGGGATTCCAGCAGCAAACGCGCGTAAGCCATGCGCACCTCGGGCAGGGGCGTGCCGGCGAGATAGCCCGTCAGCAAGGGCTCGGCCTCCGTCACGCCGTCTTCCAGGAGCTGCAGCGCCAGCATGGCCGCGCCGTCGTCGGTGGCGTCCAGCGCCTGGGCGCGCTGCACGGCTTGCAGCGCGCCGGGCTTGTCCGAGGCCGCCAGGCGCAGCCGGCCCACGGTGGTCCACGCGACGGGACCCACGGCCGGGTGGGTGAGGTCGTCCGCCACGGCCTGCTCCACCACGCGGGCGGCGAGCGCCTTGTCGCTCACGCGTGCATAGAGCTGGGGAAGCGAGTGGAGCGAGGAAATCTTGTCCCGCGTCGGTACCTGCGTCAGTTCCTGCCGAAGCGGGCCCGCGGTGTCCGCGACGCGGTTGAGCAGCACCAGGATGCGCAGCATGTAGCGATTGGCGTCGCGCGACTGCGGCTGCGCCTGCTGCCAGGCGCGGGCGGCGATCAGCGCGTATTCGGCCGAGCGCGATTCCAGAGCGATTTCGGTGGCGCGGCGGTACAGCCGCGTGTCGCCGCTGCGGCGGGCGGCGTCCAGCATCAGCGCATAGCCGGTGCCGGGGTCGCCCTGGCTGGTGGTCATTTCGCTGAGCAGCAGCTCGTAGAACAGCTCGGCGTTGAGTGCGGCGGCGGCGTCGCTGGAGTTGTCGTCAGGGGCCTCCATCTCGGCCGGTGGTGCGGGGATGTTCGCCTGCGGGGGCGTCTGGGCCAGGGCAGGGGCCATGCCGGCCGCGATGGCGCATGCCAGCGCCACGGCCCTAAAACGAAGAGATTGCACCATCGGGCCATGATAATCCACGCCTTCAGGACTTTTTGACGGGTGGTGGCATGCCTGAGTTGCCCGAGGTGGAGGTGACGCGGCGCGGTTTCGCCGAGGCGATCCGGGGCGCCGAGGTCCGGGCGGTTCTGCTGGGCAAGCCCTTGCGCTGGCCGCTGGGTATCGCGCCCGGCCTGCTCGCCGGGCGGCGCGTGCGGGAGGTGCGCCGCCGCGGCAAATACCTGCTGGTGGACCTGGGCGAGGGCCTGTTGCTGATCCACCTGGGCATGTCGGGCAGTCTGCGCTTCGCTGCGGAGCTGCCGGAGCTGGGCGTGCACGACCATTTCGAGATGCAGACCGATCAGGGCACGCTGCGCCTGCACGACCCGCGTCGGTTCGGCGCGGTGGTGTGGGTGGCCGGCGAGGACGATCCGCTGGCGCGCAAGCTGCTGGGTGGCCTGGGCGTGGAGCCGCTGGAGGAGGCCTTCGGCTTCGACGCCTTCCACGCGGGCCTGCGCGCGAGCCGCCAGCCCATCAAGCAGTTGCTGCTGGCGGGCAAGCTGGTGGTGGGCGTGGGCAACATCTATGCGTCGGAGGTGCTGTTCCTCGCGGGCATCCGGCCCACGACGCGCGCCAGCGCCATCGGACCGCAGCGCGCCCGGCGGCTGCATGCGGCGATCCGCGACGTACTGGCGCGGGCGGTGGAGCGCGGCGGCAGCACCTTGCGCGACTTTTCCGGGGTGGATGGCAACGCCGGCCACTTCCAGCTGGACGCGAACGTCTACGGGCGCGACGGGCTGCCGTGCCGCACCTGCGGCACGCCTGTGCGCCTGCTGCGCCAGGGGCAGCGCAGCACCTATTTCTGCGTGCGCTGTCAGAGAGCGTAGCCGTAGTGGCGGTGCTAGTATTGCGCGAAGCCCCGCCCTGGCGGGGCTATCGACATCCGGGAGCACAGTGGGACCTTCTTTCAACGAACAGTTCGACCAGCATGGCGCTTGGAGGCGTGCTTTTGCCCACCAGCTCAAGCAGCTCAGCCAGTGGATGGGTTCGCACGACCTCATGGATGCGGCCGTGGAAGAACGCCTGCACCGCCTGGAGGAGCAGGTCCGCGGCGACAAGGTCACCGTGGCGTTCGTGGCCGAGTTCTCGCGCGGCAAGTCGGAACTGATCAACGCCATCTTCTTCGCCGGCTATGGGCGCCGCATCATGCCGGCCAGCGCCGGGCGCACGACCATGTGCCCGACCGAGCTGGGCTACGAGCCCGACACGCCGCCCAGCCTGCGCCTGCTGCCCATCGAGACGCGCATGCAGGCGCCGGGACTGGCCGAATGGAGGCTCAAGCCCGAGCGCTGGGTGACCGTGGCACTGGACATGGACGACGCGCAGCAGATGGCCCGGGCATTGGAAAAAGTGTCGGAAGTGCGCCGCGTGCCGCTGGACGAGGCGCGCGCGCTGGGATTCTGGGACGACGAGGCGCCAGACGACAACCCCGTGCCCGACGCCGCCGGACTGGTCGAGGTGCCGATGTGGCGCCACGCCATCATCAACATTCCCCACCCGCTGCTGCGCCAGGGGCTGGTGATCCTGGACACGCCCGGGCTCAATGCCGTGGGCGCGGAGCCGGAGCTGACCATCAACCTCATCCCGCAGGCGCATGCCGTGGTGTTCATCCTGGGCGCGGACACCGGCGTGACGCGCTCGGACCTGTCCATCTGGCGCGATCACCTGGGCGACGCCGAGGACGCCGCCGACACCCGCCTAGTGGTGCTCAACAAGATCGACACGCTGTGGGACACGCTCAACTCGCCCTCGCAGGTGCAGGCGCAGATCGAGCGCCAGCGCCACACGTCGGCCGAGATGCTGGGCATGCCCGTGGCGCGCGTGGTGCCCGTGTCCGCCCAGAAGGGGCTGGTGGCCAAGATCAACTGCGACGACGTGCTGCTGGAGTCCAGCGGCCTGCCGCAGCTCGAGGAGGCGCTGGCCGAGGGCATCATGGGCCGGCGCCAGGCGATCCTGCGCTCCGCGGTCGCCGGCGGCGTGGCCGGGCTGCGGGCCGAGACAACGCGCGTGATCAACATCCGCCGCCGCGACCTGGACGACCAGATGCTGGAGCTGCGCAGCCTGCGCGGCAAGAACGCCTCGGTGATCGAGGCCATGCGCGGGCGCATCGAACAGGAGCAGCGGGAGTTCGACCACAGCGCGGCCAAGATTCAGGCCGTGCGCGCGGTTCACTTGAAGATGCTGCAGGGCGTCTTCCAGCAACTGGGCTCGCGTGCGCTCAAGGCCGAGCTGGCCGAGCTGGCCGAGGCGCTGCAGGCCAAGGGCCTGAAGCTCGGCGTGCGTAAGGTCTATGGCGACACGTTCGCGCGCCTGCGCACCGCCATGGAGGCGGCCCAGGCCTCGGGCATCGAGATCCAAGCCATGCTGGGCGGCACCTTCCGCCAGCTCAACGCCGAGTTCGGCTTCTCGCTGCAGGTGCCGCCGGCGCCGCAGCTGGCGTCCTACGTGCAGGACATCGTGGCGATCGAGCAGCGCCACCTGCAGTACGTGGGCATGGGCAATGCGCTGCGCCTGGCGCAGCCGGAATTCGCCCAGCGCCTGGCGCGCGCGCTGATGTTGCGCCTGCGCACGGTGTTCGAGTCCGCTGCCAACGAGCTGGAGATGTGGAGCAAGACCGCCACGGCGCAGCTGGACGCGCAGCTGCGCGAGCGCAAGCGCAGCTTCTCGCGGCGCATCGAGGCGGTGAACCGCATCCAGGAGGCCGCCAACGGGCTGGCCGACCGCATCGCCGAGATCGAGCAGGCCGAGCGCCACCTTGCCGGCCTGGAAACGCGCCTGCAGGAACTCACCGCCGGCATCGTGCCGCCGGGCGTGCATTCCGAAGCGGTCGACACGACTCCCTTGCCCCTGACGGCATGAGCGGGCCGGCGGTGGAGATCGCGGCGCAGGTGGTGCGCTGGCAGGCTGGGCACGGCCGCAACCATCTGCCCTGGCAGAACACGCGCGATGCCTACCGCGTGTGGCTCTCCGAAATCATGCTGCAGCAGACCCAGGTGGCCACGGTGCTGGAGTACTACGCACGCTTCCTGCAGCGCTTTCCCACCGTGCACGACCTGGCGGCCGCGCCGCAGGACGAGGTGCTGGCGCTATGGAGCGGCCTGGGCTACTACAGCCGCGCGCGCAACCTGCACCGCTGCGCGCAGATCGTGGTGGAGCAGCACGGCGGCGCGTTCCCGCGCACCGTGGAGGCGCTGGCGGCGCTGCCGGGCATCGGCCGTTCCACGGCGGGGGCCATCGCGTCGTTCTGCTTCGGCGTGCGCGCGCCGATCCTCGACGCCAACGTGCGGCGCGTGCTCACGCGGGTGCTGGGCTTCGGCGGCGACCTGGCCGAGGCGCGCAACGAGCGCGCGCTGTGGACGCTGGCCGAGGACCTGCTGCCGCGCGAGGACCTGGAGCAGGCCATGCCGCGCTACACGCAGGGGTTGATGGACCTGGGTGCGGGCATCTGCCTGCCGCGCAACCCTGCTTGTCTGCTGTGCCCGCTGCAGGGCGCATGCACCGCGCAGCGCCGGGGCAACCCGCAGGACTACCCGGTGCGCACGCGCAAGCTCAAGCGCAGCGCGCAGGCATGGTGGCTGCTGCTGCGCGAGGATGGCGGGGGCCGGCTGTGGCTGGAGCGCCGCCCGTCCACGGGCATCTGGGCCGGGCTCTACTGCCCGCCCGTGTTCATGAGCCGCGAGGCGTTGGACGCCGCGCTGGGCGCGGATGCCGCCCGCGCGCAGGACCTGCCCGCCTTCACCCACGTGCTGACCCACCGCGACCTGCACCTGCATCCGGTGCTGCTGCGCAGTGGCGCAACGGCCGGAATGCAGGGAGATTGGTACACGGCGCCGCAGTGGGGCGCCCTGGGGCTGCCTGCGCCCGTGCGCAAGCTGCTGGACGGCCTGTAGTTCAAAAACAATAGCTGCTTGCGCTTTTTGTCCAACGGATTCGGATGCTTTTCATACTGAATACCCCGCTGGACAAGCGCGACCAGCTACGAATTGAATAGCGGAAAGGCTTACCGTCCATCCAGTTCGCGGTGCCGCCGCAGGGTATTCCAGCGGCTGGCGAAGTGCTCCGCCAATTGCTCCACCAGGTACACCGAGCGGTGTTGCCCGCCGGTGCAGCCGATGGCCACCGTGACGTAGCTGCGGTGGTTGTGCGCCAGCGCCTGCAGCCAGTGGTCCAGGAACTGCTCGATGTGTGCGAGCATGGTCAGCACCTCGGGCTGCTGGCGCAGGAAGGCGGCCACGGGCGCGTCCTTGCCGGTCTGGTTGCGCAGCTGCGGCTCGTAGTGCGGGTTGGGCAGCATGCGCACGTCGAACACGTAGTCCGCATCCACGGGAATGCCGCGCTTGAACGCGAACGACTGGAACACCAGCGTGAGCCGCCCCGGCGGCACCGACAGCAGGCCCTTCACGTAGCTCTGCAACTGCGAGGCCCGGATGGCACTGGTATCGATGACGTGCGAGGTCTCGCGCAGCTCGGCCAGCAACTCGCGCTCCAGCTCGATGGTCTGCAGCAGCGCGCGCTGGCCGTCGCGCAGCTCATCCTTGGACAGCGGGTGGCGCCGGCGCGTCTCGGAAAAGCGCCGCACCAGCGTGTCGGTGGTGGCGTCGAGGAACAGCGACTGCACCTGCACGCCCTGTTCGCGCAGCAGCGCGAGCTGGCGCGGTACCAGGGGCAGGGCGGTGGCGCTGCGCACGTCCATGGCGATGGCCACTCGGTTGCCGTGGTGCGTGTGCTCCAGCGCTACGAACGACGACAGCAGCTCCGGCGGCAGGTTGTCCACGCAGTAGTAGCCCGCATCCTCCAGCGCGTGCAGCGCCACGGACTTGCCCGAGCCGGACATGCCGGTGATGACGACGATTTCGAGTGCCATGGCGGCTAGCGCTCCACGGCGCGCGCGCCTTCGAGCATCTCGCGTGCGTGCGCCAGCGTGGTGGGCGATTGCTGCTGCCCGCCCAGCATGCGCGCCAGCTCGGCCACGCGCTCGTCCTGCGCTGCGGGCGCCACCGAGCTGGTCGTGCCGCCGGCGCGCTTGTGCTTGGCGACCACCAGGTGGTGGTCCGCGCAGGCCGCCACCTGCGGCAGGTGCGTGACGGCCAGCACCTGGCGGGCCTGGCCGAGCTGCTGCATCAGTCGCCCCACGGTCTCGGCCACTGCGCCGCCCACGCCGGAATCCACCTCGTCGAAGATCAGCGTGGGCGCCTCGCCCAGCTCGCTGGTGGTGACCGAGATGGCCAGCGAGATGCGTGACAGCTCGCCGCCCGAGGCCACCTTGCCGATGGGCCGCGGCGTCATGCCCGGGTGGCTGCTGACCAGGAAGGCCACCTGGTCCATGCCTTGGGGGCCGGGCTCTGCCGCCTTGTCGACCTGCGCCTCGAACCGCCCTCCGGCCATACCCAGCCCCTGCATGGCCTGGGTGATGGCCTGGGCCAGGCCCGGCGCCGCCTTGGCGCGCTGGCGCGACAGGGCGGTGGCGGCCTTGCGGTAGGCGGCGGCGTGGGTGTGTTCGGCCGCCTCCAGCGCGGCCAGGTCGGCGGCGCTGTCGAGCTGGCGCAGCTCGCGCTTCCAGCCGTCGAGCAACGCCGGCAACTCCTGCGGCGTGCGCTTGTAGCGCCGCGCGAGCGACAGCCATTGCGACAGGCGCGCGTCCAGCGCCTGCAACTGGTCCGGGTCGGGCTCGGCATCGCGCAGGTAGCTCTGCAGCGAGTGGGCCACGTCGTTGGCCTGGGCGATGCAGGAAGCCAGCACCTCGCCCATGGCGCGGAATTCATCGTCTACGTGCGCATAGCCTTCCAGCAGGTGCTGCGCCTGCGCCAGCGCGTGCAGCGCGCCGCCCCCCTCGTCGTCCTCCAGTGCGCCCAGGGCCCCCTGGGCGTTGTCCAGCAGGGCCTGGGCGTTGGACAGGCGCGCGTGCCGGGCGTTGAGGTCGTCCCATTCGTCCGGCTGGGGCGCGAGCTTGTCCATCTCGCCGATCTGCCACTGCAGGCGCTCGCGCTCCTGCTGCAGCGTGTCCTGCGCGGTGCGCGCATGGGCCAGCGCCTTGTGCGCGTCGCGCCAGGCCGTCCACAGCGCCGCCAGGGGCTGCGCCTGCACGCCGGCATAGGCATCGAGCAGGCCGCGCACGGCCTCGGGGCGGGTCAGGCTCTGCCAGGCGTGCTGGCCGTGGATGTCCAGCAGGTACTCGCCCAGCGCACGCATCTGCGCCGCCGTGGCCGGGATACCGTTGATCCACGCGCGGCTCTTGCCCTGCAGGTCGATGGTGCGGCGCAGCAGCAACGCGTCGTCCTGCGGAATGCCGGCTTCGTCCAGCCAGGCGGCCAGTGCGGACGGGCCGGCGTCGAATTCGGCGCAGATGTCGGTGCGCTGCGCGCCCTCGCGGATCACGCCGGTGTCGGCGCGCGCGCCCAGCAGCAGTTGCAGCGCATCGATGAGAATGGACTTGCCCGCGCCGGTCTCGCCCGTGAGCACCGTGAAGCCGGCATGCAGGTCCAGATCCAGCGACTGCACGATCACGAAATCGCGCAGCGCGATCCGCTTCAAGGCCATGTTCAGGAACCTCCTTCGTTCCAGCGCAGCTTCTTGCGCAGGGTGGCAAAGTAACTCCATCCGAGCGGATGCAGGAAGCATACGCGGTGCGCCGAGCGGCGCACCAGCACGCGGTCGCCGTGCTGCAGCGAGGCGAGCGACTGCATGTCGAAGCTGGCGCTGACGTCGCGTCCGCTCACCACCTCGATCGCCACCTCGGTCTCGTCGGGCAGCACGATGGGCCGGTTGGACAGCGTGTGCGGTGCGATCGGCACCAGCACCCAGCCCGGGATCGACGGGTGCAGGATGGGCCCGCCCGCCGACAGCGAATAGGCGGTGGAGCCGGTGGGCGAGGCGACGATGAGGCCGTCGGCGCGCTGGTTGGAGACGAACACCCCGTCCACCTCCACGCGCAGCTCCACCATGCCGGAGGTGGAGCCGCGGTTGACCACCACGTCGTTGAGGGCCAGCGCCTCGAACACGCACTCCGCGCCGCGCATTACCCGCGCGTGCATGAGCGGGCGCACGTCTTCCTCGTAGTCGCCCGCCAGCATGGAGGTCAGCGCGGCCTGGTAGCCGTCCAGCGGAATGTCGGTGATGAAGCCCAGCCGCCCCTTGTTGATGCCCGCCAGCGGCGTGCCGTAGCTGGCCAGCCGCCGCCCTACGCCGAGCATGGTGCCGTCGCCGCCCACCACCAGGCCCAGGTCGCAATGGCGGCCGATGCCGTCGATGTCCAGCGTGGCATAGCCCGTCAGGCCGGTGTTGGCCGCCGTGCCGGCCTCCAGCGTCAGCTCGCAGCCCTGCTGCTCCACGAAGCCTGCGATGTTCTTGATCGCCTGGCGCAGCGTGTCGGGGGTGGCGCCGGCGGCGGGCCCCTGGTACTTGCCGATGAGTGCGACGCTGCGGAAGATAGGCTTCATGCGGTAATTACATCATTAGTGTGATGTAACGCTCTCGAGCTCGATTGAGTAGTTCGCGTGCTTCTGGCTTCCGCTCGGCTTCTTTCTCTGTTTCGATCAGCATTAGCTCTCGCTCGAGGGCGATCGGGTCGATGTTCTTTACCAGCGCCAATGCGAGTGTTTGGGGGCGTGTAGGTAGGCGAAATCCGGTTTTCCATTCTGAAACCCGAGAGGCGGGCACGCCTTGGGCAGCGAGTGCTTTGCGGTCGTCGGCTGTCAGGTTGGCGATTAGTTCTGCATATGACATGTGAATCTCCATAGGAAATATCAAATTACGTTTCTGGTAATTTGTGGTAAATTACACATTACGTAATCCGGATGCAGTAAAGCGTTTCTGGTAACGGACTTTATCACCATTGGGCATTCCCGGCCAGTCGCAGTGATCAACGGCGCGGCCTACAGCCAGAAGCAGGGCGTGTTCTTTGGTTTAACCCATGGAGCTACCCATGCCAGCCCTCCAACTCCTTCTTCCCGAAATCGCCGCCCCCGAAGCGGCAAACGATTGCCACCCTCCCGTCTGTGCGGGTGCATCCGCAGCCCTGGTAGCTCAGGTTGGCGGCGAGGGTGGCAACCAATGCGAGCCCGGGAACGAAAAGCGACGGGGGCGCAAGGCAGTCCATGCCAGCGCAGCAGCTCGCAAGGCTGCCTATCGCGCTGAAAAGGCCCGAGTTGATTTCACCGACAAGCCCGAAATCGTTGCGACCCTGAACGAGATCGCCGCCGACTTGGATTGCAGCAAGAACGAACTGCTGCAGTCTCTGGTGCGCTTCGCCCTGACCAATCGCAACTGGAAACAGGTCGGCCTGTACGGTGCCCGCCGCAATGGGGTTCTGCAATGAGCCCGGAGGCCAAACGCGACCTGCAATACCGCTGCCGCCGCGCCCTTGCGGCCCCGGTGCCTGCCTCCATCCGCGACGGCAATGCCCGCTCTGCTGCCGACTACAAAACCGCCGCGCAGGCCTGCGCCGCGTACCTGCGCGACGGCAAGACGCCAGATCGCGCCCGCCTGCACGTCCTGCGCCTCGAAGGTGCGCAAGGGCTGCTCCCATGATCGGCATCTTCACGAATCCCGCCATCGAGGCCGGCGCCGGCCGTCGCGGCCCCTATGAGGCCCCGCGCGGCGCGACGTTCATTCGCCGCCAGCGCGTGGCGCAGGGCCTCACGCAACCCGAAGCCGCCAAGCGCTGCCGCGTGAGCCTGCGCACCTTCCAGCGCGCCGAATCCGGTGACTACGTGGACTGGTCCACGCGCCGCGCCATTGAGCGCGCGTTGGGGGCGGCATGGTGAAACCCGCCAATAGCCAGGCACAAGCTGCGGCCGCGAAACCCGCCACCGCGGCCGTGAGCATGAAACACGTCCTCGCCTGCCTGCCATCGTGCGCCGCGCCCCTGCGGGGTATGGGGTGCAGCCCCATGTCCCCGGCCAGTTGCGCCCCGTGCCCCCCGCTGCCGGGCGCAACGCATGCCGAAGCCCTCGCAGTCCCCGCCGCTGGCCGCGTAGTGCCCGCCACGCGCACGGCAGAGGTCCCGCTGCGCGCCCTGGAAGACAAGCCCGCCGCAGGCGCTGAGTCTGGTCCTCCCTGCGCCGATTGCGCTGTCTGCGGGCCTGTGTGCCCCCCCGCGCAAGGGATCGTCACCCGAATGGGCCAAGACCCGCGTGCGGGGCTTGGTGGCGAAGCCATAGAGCCCGGTCCCGCAGGGATGCGCCCTGCATCTTGTGCTCCCTGCTGGGGTGCCTGCGGCGTGTGTGACTGCGGCGCCGATGCCGGCGCGGCGCGCGCGCACGGAAAGCGGAGCGCGGGCGCGCGCGCCGGGGCGGGGCAGGCGCAAGCCCTCCCCGATGGTAATCACGGGGAGAACCTTCAATGACCCGCCCGACACGCTCCGTCCTGAACAAGCATTCCAAAACTTGCTCCCTGGTCCTCGAAGGCAACGAAATCAAATTCCGCCTTCTGGCCGAGCGCACCGAAACCGGCAACATCGTGCATGTGGACTGGGTGCGCTTCACCTGCCTGCTGCGCAACGCCCCGATGCCCGGCATCGAAACCCTGTTCCCCACGCCCACGCCCGACGTGGACATGGAGCCTGTCAGCGAACAGGAGCGCAGCGAACGGGGTCAACGCCTCATGCGCCTTCGCAAGCTCCTGGCCAAGCTCCCGAACGCCGAATTCGCTCCAAGCGCGCAAGCCATGGAGCTGGCCGAACGCGTAGCGGAAACCTTGGGCGAAGACTTCACCGTCGCCCCCGAACTGCGCAAAGGCCACGACTTCTACCGTCACCGCTGGAGCATCGAGCGCAACGGCAGTGAAGTCGGTTGGGTCGGCTTCCTCGCAAGCGGCGACAGCCCGCGCCAGCAAGCCCAGGCCAAAACCATGCACGTCAACCTCTATGGCACGGCCTGCACCTTCGCCCAAAACGGCTGGCGCGATCACCTCGCAAACCTCATCGATGACGTGGGCGGCACCATGACCCGCATCGATCTCGCCCTGGACTTCTTCGAAGGCATCACAGGCGGCATGGAGCGCATCAAGCGGGACTACGAAAACGGCCTGTGCGACGTGGCAGGCAAGCGCCCGAAATGCAACATGGTCGGAGACTGGTGCAACGGCAAGGCGCGCAGCTTCTACATGGGCAGCAAGGAAGCGGGCAAGCAAACCAACTTCTACGAAAAAGGCCACCAGCTCTTCGGAGAAAAAGACGCCACCAACTGGCTGCGCGCGGAACTGCGCTACGGCAACAAACTGCGCGTACTGAACACCGACATGCTGCGCCGCCCGCAAGACTACTTCGCAGGCGCCAGCGACTACCACGCGGCCATCTTGCGCGAAGCCAAACCCGCCGCGCAGGCCCTGCCCGAGCCCGTGCCCTGCGAAGCAAAGCTCGCGGCCCAAACCATCGAAGCCGAAGTCACCCGCAACGTGCGTTGGCTGCGCGACGTCGCCGCACCCAGCATGGCCCTGGCATTCGAACACCTCGGCACTGACGCCTTCCTTGAAATGGTCACGAACCAAAACGTTCCCGGTCGTCTGCGCCGATTCAAGCAAACCGAAATCCGCCGCGCCTACAGCAGCGCGCACCACAGAACCCGCAAGGCCGAAAGCGCTGGTCACGCATTCGCACAGGCCTAAACCAAAGACCACAAAGGAAACACCATGCAATTCAAATCCGAAGTCATCGTCCACGGCGTCAAGGAAAGCAAGGGCGTCATTGAAGGCCGCGAATACAACAATACCGTCTTCCACTGCGAAGTCGACCTTGCGGAAAACGGCTCTGGTCGCTCCATCGGCCGCGCCACGCGCCCTTTCAAACTGGCTGATGCCAGTAATTTCGACAAGTGGGCGCACCTCGGCCAATCCATGCCCGTGAAGGCCATCGCCACCTTCGAAATGGCAGCAGCAGCGCAGGACGGCACAAAGATGGTCCTGGTCGACATCCGCCCCCTGGAGCAAGCCAAACCGGCCGCTCCGAAGGCATCGTAAGAGGCTGGCATGTACGTCATCCAATCGGCGTTCACGGGCTGCTTCCTGGCCCCCTCGTATGAGGACGGACAGCCCGAATGGGTGCTCCTGCTGCGCGAAGCGGTAGCGGTCGAAGACCTCGAAACCTGCGCGCAGCTGATCGAAGACCACGTAGAGCCGTGCCATCAGGTGCAGGTCGTGGACCTGTCCAAATTGCACCGCCCTGTAGAGCTTTAACCCGATGTATGGCACCTCACCATCAGGCGCCAAACATCGCAATTCGTTCCCGGAGACCAAATGCCAATAGGAATGACAGAAACCGAGCTGCAAGCCTTAGGGGCATCCATCGTGAAGCTGTCGATGCTCGGCGGCGTCCTGGGCGCCATCTGCTGGTCGCTCCTCATGCGCGCCTTGTTGCGCGTCGCTGACGCTATCCAGGCGTGGGAAGACAAGCGCATCCGCATCGCCACGGCGCGCATGCGCAACGTGCACGGTCCCCTGCTGCTGCCCGGTATGTCCAGCAGCGTGCGCCGCGCCATGGCGAACGTCCTGCGCAAGCGCCACGCGAGCACCGCATGCCAGTAGCGGTACTTGAAATCCTCCTCGGCATGGCCCTGAACGGCTCCCGTGCTGCGGCCATGGTCATGACAGCCATAGCCGCAGTGCGCGCCGTCCGGTTCATCCGCGAGGCGATCCAGGGCAAGAGGGATTCCGGCTGACTGCCTCGCGTGCGGGGCACTCGGACGCAATCCGCGTCATTCCATGAACCTTTTAGGAGCATCAACATGAACCGTTTCAACACGCAAACCCGCCGTCTGGCTCAGGCCGCATCCGCTGGCGCGCTCGCCCTGGCATCGCAGGCGCACGCCGCACTGCCCGCTGAAGTCACCACCGCCCTGGGCGACATGAAAACGGACGGCGTCAGCGCTGCAACTCTGGTCATCGTGGCCGTCATCGCCGTGGCCGCCATCCTGTTCCTGCGTCGCGCGGTGCGCTGACCATGTGGCAGTTTGCGGGCCAGTGCTACGGCACGCCACAAGCTGCCAATGAGGCCGCAGCCGCTGCGGTCTCCGGCACTGTGCAGGATGGCTACGCCATCGCCGCCAGTGCTGTCACGCCCACCTCGATCACCTACGAGGCCACAAACATAAGCACTGGCGCAGTGCTTATGCGTGTGGTGGCGGTCGATCCGCAGCCCTGCGGGCTCATGCAGCGCGAGGAGGCCATGGAACTGGCCTGGGCCGTGGCTGCTGTCCTGCTGTCGGTTGGTGCGGTCACGTTCCTGGGCCGCGTCGTCTGGCACGCGGTCACCAATTGGGGCAACCAGGGGGAAACATGACACCAGATGCATTGATGCTCACCGTGGCCGTGCTCGGCATGGCCGCGCTGCTTTTGAGGGGCTTGTGATGGTCCGCGTCTTCGTCGCGTTGGTTATCTGGGTGCTTGGCTGCGTTTCGCCGGTCCATGCGTTCCCGCCAATCGTCACCCAGCCCGATGGCAGTTGCACGCCGGCTAATTTTCCGCGGGGTTACGTCAGTAATCCGTCAATTACAGCTAAGTGGGTCTGCGGCTTTGAGGGGCGGTCCGCGCGTGAGTGCGGCTGGTCTTACTCGTCGGCGGCGCTCGGCTGGGATGGGTCTAGTGCTAAGGGCGTCTATTCTTCAATGTGCACTAAGCCCGAGTCCGTCTATTCCTGTCCTGCTAACTCGGTCAAGGTAGGCGATGGCTGCTTCTGCGAAGCCGGCTTTGAGGAGAAGGACGGCCAGTGCGTAAAGCCTCCGAAGTGCGAGGCGGGGAAGCAGGCGAATTACACATTTTTCAGCAGCTGGTGGACTGACGTGCCTCCGGACGGTAAGCCCATCGGCGATCCGGTTTCGCCTCCCGGCTCTTACTGCGACGGTGCCTGTGTGTGGGCGCACCAGGGTGTCCAGGATTGTTCGATCGAGACTGTTCCCGAGGAGGGTGTCCCCCATAAGTCGTTCTGCGAGCACGCGTACACCAGCACGGGCGCGCAGTGCACGCAAAAGACCCCTGACCCGTCTAGCCCTCCGCCCCAGACTGGCGGCTCGGGTAGCGGCGGAAGCGGCGGCGGTGGCGAAGGCGGCGGCGGTGAAGGTGGCGGCGAGGGCGGCGGTGGCGAAGGCGGCGGCGGTGAGGGCGGCGGCGAAGGTGGCGGCGGGGGCGGGAATGGTGATGATGACGATGATGAGCCTGTCGGCCCTCCTGATGATGGCGGGTGTACTGCTGGTGTCTGCCCTCCTGGCGAAGGCGAAGGCGAAGGCGAAGGTGGCGGTGGCGGTGGCGGTGGCGGTGGTGGGGGCGACGGCGAAGGTGACGGCGAGGGCGAAGGCGGCGGCGGTGGTGGTGGCGGTGGTGGTGGTGGTGGCGGCGGCGGTGGCGGCGGCGGTGGCGGCGGCGGTGGTGGCGGGAACGGTGATGGTGACGGCGATAAGGACGACAGCCTGTTGTGCAAGCTGTTCCCGGAGACCTTCGTGTGCCAGAAACCGGGCTCTGCTGGTGAGGCCGAGCCAGTCAAGAACCGTGACATCAACACCGGGACCATTGCACCCCAATCCGGGTTTGGCACCCCTGGCCAGTCTTGCCCGCCCCCGCTCACGGTGGTTACCCGCATCGGCAAGCTGGAATGGCCGTGGGATGCATGGTGCCAATGGGCGGATGGCGTGCGTCCCGTAGTGATAGCGCTCGCGTGGCTCTCGGTCGCGCTCGGCATGGTCGGATTTCTGAGGAGGTAGCGGCATGGATGGCTTGGCAAAGTGGCTCTCGGATATCTCCTGGCCCATCGTCTCCCGCGTCCTGGCCGCGCTCGGCGTCGGCACGGTCACCTATACCGGTGTCACCGAAGGGCTGAATAACGTGCTCGGTTCGGCGAAGGCGGCGACGCAAGGCATCCTGCCGGTGGCCGCCCAGCTCGCCGCCCGCGCTGGCTTCTTCGATTACATGAGCATCACTAGCGGCGGCTTGGTTGCGGGCATTTCATGGCTGGTGCTCAAGCACTTCGCCCTGCAAACCGGCACGGCGTCTAACCCATGATCACGCTCTTGACGGGTGCTCCCGGCACCGGCAAAACCGCTGCTCTTGTGGACCTGCTGCGTACGGTCGGCGCGGATCGTCCGCTCTTCGTCTTCGGCCTGAACGGCCTCAAGCTGGCGCACGTGCCTCTCGAGGACCCCACGAAATGGATGGATGAGGTCCCGGACGGCGCGGCCATCGTCATTGATGAAGTGCAGCAGGTATGGCGCCCACGTGGCGCGGGAAAGTCCGTCCCTGACCATATCGCCGCCCTGGAAACCCACCGGCATCGGGGCTTGGACTTCTTCCTGACCACGCAAGGCCCAAACCTGCTGGACTCCAACGTCCGCGCCCTGGTCGGCCGCCATATCCACCTGCGGGACCTGGGCTGGCTCGGCCGCTGGTGGTACGAATGGCCCGAGTGCGCCGACCAGTGCCGTACCGGCTGGCGCTCGGCCCCCATCAAGAAGCGTTACAAGCTGCCCAAGCGCATCTTTGACAGCTACACGTCGGCGTCTATCCACATCAAGCCGATCCGCAGCTTCCCCACCGCCCTGGTTGTGGCAGTGACGGCCCTCGGCGGCACCGGCTACCTCGCGTGGCACATGTACGGGCGTCTCGCGTCCAACATGGATCCGACAGCAGCGGGTGTACCGGCGAAACCCGCCAAGAGCCAGGCACAAGCTGAGCCCGCGAAACCCGCCATGCAGGCCGGCGCGGACCGTGAGCGGGCAAAGCCGCTCAAAGTGGTGTCCGACGATCCCATGGCGGAGCGTGGTTTGCATCTGCTCGGCTGCGCGGCCATGGGTGAGAAAACCGTCTGCACCCTCGCGGTGAGCCAGGGCGGTCAACCCGCCTTCACGGTCACGAACCGCGACCTCGAGGAAATGGGCTACAAGTTCGCCCGCAACGGCGAGTGCATCGTGACGGTCACGTGGAAGGGGGTAGTCCGCACGGCCATCTGCGATCTGCCGCACCTGGGCCAGGGCGGCACGATGCTCGCTAGCGCCGCCCTGCAGGGCTCTGGTGCTCCACCGCCATCCTTTACCCCTCCACGGGTGCGCGTGTCGCCAGAAGCGGTGTTCACCGGCGGCAACGTCCAGGCCTCGCCCCAGCAGTCCCGGCAACCGCAGCAGCCGCGATCGCAGTGGGAACAGGAGCTGGCCGCGCGCAATGCTCAGGTGCGCTCTAGCCTGACGCGCTGACTTATGGCTGACACCCTGCCCGCAGGTCTCAATATTGCCGGTAGCGTTTTGTTTCACATAATGAGGCGATGCTTTGGATGTTTTTTGGAGTTCTGCTTCTGGGTGTGTCGGGCGCATCTGACGCGCAGGTTTTCCGGTGTGGCAATGCTTACAGCACTGAGCCTTGCCCGGGTGCTGTCACGGTGGACGTGTCCCCGGCGCTTTCCGATCCCTCTGGGCCTAGTAGCACGCTGGTTTATCTCTGCCGTACGGCGGGCGATGGGTTGTTCTGGTTGCCTAAGCCGTGTTCTACGCGGGGCTGGTCATTGGTTCGCAAGGAGCGTGTGCCCATTGGAATGCCTTGGGAGGATCAGCTCCGGATCGCGCGAAGTCAAAAGCGTGCTGCGGATGCGTTGGAGCGGGATCGTCGCGCCGTACCTTCATCTTCGCGTTCGTCGGCGTCTGTCACAGCTCGTCCTGCTCCAGGCCTTCGTGATGAGATGGAATGTAGGCTCCTGGATCAGAGAATTCGCGCTCTTGATGCGCAGGGGCGGCAAGGCAGTACGCATTACAGCTTGGAGCGAATTAGGGAGGAGCGAAAGAAGGCGCGGGACAGGCAATTTAGGCTTGGTTGTTAGCGCTTGGGGGTATGGGTGCGGGTGGCCCCTTTTCTCTTTTCGTTCCCGGTGATGCGTAGGAGTTTGGATGCTGGTGGGGTATGCCCGTGTGTCCACGCAAGATCAAGATACGGCGCTGCAGCGTGATGCGTTGGAGCGGCACGGCGTGCGGCGTGTTTTCGTGGAGTCGGGTTCGGGTGTAGGGCCTCGGCCTGAGTTGCAGCGCGCCCTTGCGTTGCTGGGTACGGGTGATACGTTGGTGGTGTGGAAGTTGGACCGGATCGCGCGCAGCCTGCCTGATCTGCTTGCTATTCAGGGGCGGCTCAAGGGCGCGGGCGCTTGTATCCGTAGCTTGACTGAGCCGCTTGATACGACCAGTCCGTTCGGTGAGTTCACGTTTCAGGTGCTGGGCGCGGTGGCGCAATTGGAGCGCTCGATGATTCGTGAGCGGGTCATGGCTGGGCAGGCTGCTGCACGTGCGCGTGGCAAGGTCTGGGGCAGGGCTCGCACTATCCCGGATGAGGATGTGGCGCACATAGTGGCCATGTGGCGCTCGGGTGTGTTGTCTCAGGCGCAGCTTGCGGATTTGTGGGGTGTTACGGTGTCCTGTCTGCGCGATACGATCCACCGTTTTGAAAGGCGTGGCCGCTGGCGATGATGGGGTTCATGCGGTACCGGGGCGCGGCCCCGGTTTTGCCCAAAAAAATAGCCCGAATGGCCGGGCTATTTGTTTCAGGTACATGACTAGAATGATTCGATGCTCGATGACCGCTCCAAGTTGTTGTTGAAGGCGCTGGTAGAACGCTACATCGCCGACGGACAGCCAGTGGGTTCCAGAACCCTGTCGCGGGCATCGGGCCTCGAATTGTCGCCTGCCACGATACGCAACGTGATGGCAGACCTGGAAGAGCTGGGGTTGATCGCCAGCCCCCACACCTCTGCTGGGCGCATTCCCACGGCCAAGGGCTACCGGCTCTTCGTCGACACCATGCTCACCGTGCAGAAGGAGCAACTGCCCGAACTGCAACTGCGGCCCGAGCAGCCGCAGAAGGTGATCGCCAACGCGGCGCAGCTGCTGTCCAGCCTGTCGCAGTTCGTGGGCGTGGTCATGGCGCCGCGCCGCGCATCGGTGTTCCGGCACATCGAGTTCCTGCGCCTGTCCGAGCGGCGGCTGCTCGTCATCATCGTCTCGCCGGACGGCGACGTGCAGAACCGGGTGATCTTCACCGAGTCGGACTATGCGCAATCGCAACTGGTGGAAGCCGCGAATTTCCTCAACGCCCACTATGCGGGCCTGACCATGGAGCAAGTGCGCGAGCGCCTCAAGTCCGAGGTGGACACGCTGCGCCGCGAAATCGCCGTGCTGATGCAGGCGGCGGTCAACGTGGGCACCGAGGCCATGTCCGAATCCCAGGAGGAGGTGGTTTTCTCCGGTGAGCGCAACCTGCTGGCGGTGAGCGACTTCTCCGGCGACATGGGCAACCTGCGCCGGGCCTTCGACCTGTTCGAGCAAAAGACGCAGATCCTGCGGCTGCTGGACATCTCCAGCCGGGCCGAGGGCGTGCGCATCTTCATCGGCGGCGAGAGCCAGGTCGTTCCATTTGAGGAACTGTCCGTCGTCAGCGCGCCCTACGAGGTCGACGGCCAGGTGGTCGGCACACTGGGCGTGATCGGCCCCACGCGCATGCCCTACGACCGGATGATCCAGATCGTGGACATCACCTCCAAGCTGGTCACCAACGCCCTGAGCCACCGGAAGTAACCCCTACAATAGCGCCCGCTGCCCTGCCGACGAGGCGCTGGCGCAACCCTGGGGCGTTAGCTCAGTTGGTTAGAGCAGAGGACTCATAATCCTTTGGTCGTCGGTTCAAGTCCGCCACGCCCTACCAAGTGCACATAAGGAAACCATGCTGCTTAATTGATAGCATGGTTTTCTTTTTTCTGTTGTTTGTAGGCGATTTGTAGGCAACTTGCTTGGGACAACCCAGCCCAGCAACAAAAGAGTCCATGGTGGGGGCTTAGGCTTGTTTGGTCGCGGGCGTGAAAAGTAAGGCAGAAGAGGGGGCGCAGGCTAACGAGGGGCACCAAGGTAATGCCACACGGCAGTAGGTGTCATCACGTTGGCACGGCAAGCTTGTGAAGCAGATTGCAAGGTACATCACTGTGCGGCAGATTGTCGCGCCGGGGACGGCGGCTTCAGGCTGCGAGCCGCCGGTTGTGTATCCAACTACGAACGACTGCTTCGACCAACAGCTACAGTTGCAAGAGCCAGATCAGTTAGGCGGTCACTGCTATATCTGACAAATTGACCAAAAAACTGTTTAAATATACAGTGACCGCATGGCCGCCGTCTTCATCGTCCGGTTTTCTCCATGTCGCTCCCGCGCGCTGATCTGCCTATATGAAGCGCTCGTACAAAGTCTCCTGATCGCGAGACGTAACAATTTGGATACAGTCACCTCCATCGTTCGCCACAGGTGGAGAGATGACAGCATGAGCTCTGAACCCCTCACTATCGCGTTGCTTTTGAAACGCCAAGACGTGTTGCCCTTGGTGGAGCAAGTGGTCCTAGCCGCGGAAAGCGATCGGCCCGCTTTGGGCTGGTACGCGCGCAAGGTTTACCAGGAAGCCGCGATCGCCGAGCGGCTGATCGTGGCAGTGGCCGGTAAGGACGGTGACGTGCGCTACGCGGGGCATCTGCTGTTCGCCACCACCTTTCCGCGTGGCTATGTCATGCAGATTCATGTCGATGCGGCCCACCGACGCCACGGCGTTGCGCAGCGCATGCTGGACGCACTTAAGGCGCAGCTCAGTGCCTTGAACTACATTGCCATCAGCGCACGGGTGGCCGAAGACTTGCGGCAGTCGCAGGAGTTCTGGGAGAGCCAAGGTTTTTATGCGCATGGCACCGCGCCTGGCGGCAAGACACGCGGGCGAACCCTGGTCCTGCGCAGCCATGAGTTGCCGACGCAGCAACTCTTCGCCGCCAGCGGCTTGACTCATCGTGATCCCCTGGGGCTGGCGGCCGACCCGTGCACGGCCACCAAGCTTTACCTTCTGGACCTCAATGTGATCTTCGACCTGGGGCCGCGCCGCGCGCGCCACCAGGACGTAGTCGATCTCTTCGCGCTTGAGCGCCTGGGGGTCTGCCGCCTTGCCCTCAGTACGGAGTTCGATGCCGAGCTCAAGCGCTCGGCTACGAGCGCCAAGACCGACCCCATGCAGGGTCTGGGTCAGGTCTTTCCAAAGTTTTCCGTGCCACCGGACGACGTCATGGCGCGGCTCACCCATGAGATCGCACCGGCGATCTTTCCAGAACGCTTCGCCGCAGATGCGTTGACCGCCAATGACCACTCCGACCTACGGCATCTGGGCACGGTCATCCATCACAACTTGGCGGGGCTGGTCACCAGCGATGGGGACATCCGCGACGCCGCGGCCTTGCTCCGTCAGCGCTATGGAATCGAAGTGCTTTCGCCCTCTGCGTTCAAGATCCTGGGAGAGTTGGACACAGGCATCGGCGCGGTGACCGCCAGCACGCGAGACACCTTGTCGCTGGTGCCGCTTGCGCTTGGGCGCGAGGCGCAGGTTCGCGCGCTACTCTCGAGCCTGAGTGTATCGCTGGCCGATCAGACCACGGTGTGGGCGGCAGACGACGGCAGCAGCCGGGCGCGCCATCGCTGCGTCGTGCTCGAAAGCGATCGCGTCATCGGCTACCTGATGTGGCCCAGCAACTTGCGCGGGGGAACCTGGGAGGCCAGCTTGGCCGTGGACGAGCATGTGTCATGTGCGCCAGACGCCGCAAGGCTGATGATCGTTCACCTGATGGGATGCGCCCGCGAGGAGGTGCAACGCATGCGTTTGAACCTGGCGCCCGCCCAGGCCTGCGTGCGAGAGGTAGCGCTGGAAATGGGTTTCACAGGAACGCCCGAAACGCAGGCACTTCACAAGGTGTCGCTGCATGCGGCGCTGCTGCCGCATAACTGGTCGGCGCTGCGCACTCGCCTGCAGGCTGTGAGCGACATCACGCTCCCTACGGCCATGCCCGTTTTCCGGCAGGCCGACCAGTATATCGAGCTGATGCGCCCGGACGGACAACGCACGCAAGTGACGGCCTTTGCGTTGGAGACCTTGCTGTCGCCCGCGCTGCTGTGCCTGCCGGGCCGACCAGCCGTGCTCGTCCCGATCCAGCGCGACTATGCCGAGCACTTGCTCGACCACTTGGAGCAGATGCAGTTGCTGCCGCGCGCAAAGGCGCTGCTGTACCAGCAGCGTCACTACCTGAGCGCCCCACAGTCCTTAAAGGTCTTCGCGCGCGGCCACCTGATGTTTTTCTATGAGTCCACCCGCGGCCACGGCCAGAAGGCCGTAGTGGCAATGGCCCGCGTGGTCAATGCCTATCTGAGCGCCGAAGGCGCGATCGACAAGGCCGACCTAGATCGCTCCGTGCTCGAGGCGGCCGACCTGGCAGCTATTGGCAAGTCGGAGATCAAGACCGTGGTCGTCTTCGACAATGTCAAAACCCTACCTCGACCGGTGCCACTGGAGAGCCTGAAGCGATTGGGCTGCGGTAAGGCGACGCAGTTGCTGACGAGCCGTCTTCTCACACCCGAGCAAACGCACAGCATTATTCTTGAAGGATTTCCGCCGTGAGCGCCCCGCAAAACTTTCTAATCTCTCTCGAGGCGCGACACGCGGACCGGATTTTTGACGGCACGAAGACGGTCGAGCTTCGTCGCCGCGCAATGCATGTGGCCATTGGTGCGAACGTTTGGATCTACGTAAAGATGCCCGTGGGCAGCGTGCTTGGGTGTGCCAAGGTGACCGCACTGCACACACTGTCTCCGCGCACACTGTGGAGCCGCTTTGGCGCCGTGTCGGGTCTGCAGCGGCAGGAGTTCTTCGCATACTTCGAAGGTCTGTCCAAGGCTTTTGCGCTGGGCCTGGGCGAGCCAATGCGGCTGGCCTCACCTATCGCGCTCGACCGACTGCGTGAGGTCTCCAACGGCTTTCATCCCCCGCAGTTCTTCGCCAATGTCGCAAGTGATGGTCCACTGCTGCAGGCGATGAATCGGGCCCGCTATTCAGAGCCTTCGGCGCCAGCGCGCCGCGCACGCGTAGCCGAAATGGTCTGAGCTTTGATCGCCACGCTGTGCGAAGCAATCGAAGCCGGCGCGTCAACGGCGGCGAGCCTCCGCGAAAACCGGGTCGGTTCACTGCACTGCTGGAGACTTGGTTGAAGCGGCTCTCGAAAGACGCAGGCGTTTCTCGCCAATAGCCGAGTATCGAAGGAGAGAAAACTGCGTTGCCTCTTTTGCGCTGCCGCATCGCTGGCAGCCGGACTGACGTCCAGCGTTTGCCTGTCGTCAATCAGCGGTTGATAGCATCCAATAAGCGGCCAATACTCTCGCGAAACGGCTCGCGATCAGGCACCATGTCCTCCAGCGTCACCATGAGGCTGGGCCAGTACAGGCCATCGTTTCGGGCGATCTCGCTGTGTGCAGCCAGACGCAAGGCTTGCACGAGTGCCCTGAGCTTGTCGAAATCCTCATCTAGATGGCTGAGTTGGAGGCGGACTTCGCGGACAAGATCGTCCAATTCTGCTGGAACTGCGTCGCTCATAGCACTCTTTGAACAAAGCAAATTGGGCGGCATCGGGAGATGGCGTGCAGCTCAAGATGATTCCCGCAGAAAGTGTTAGCGATAACCGTTCCTTGGCGGCAAGTCCACGCCTCTTGCGAGACGCGACAAACACCCTTCGGGCACTGTCTATGCCCCTTTCCGCTCGTTCTCCAGCGGCTGCAAAAGATCCACAACATCGACCCCAAGCGCGGCAGCCAGCCGCTCCAACCCATCAATGGAGATATTGGTGACGCAGCGCTCCAACTGCGACACATAAGTGCGATGGAAATCAGCATGCTCTCCCAATTTTTCCTGACTCAGGCCGCGTGCCTCGCGCAGGCGCTTCATGTTGGTCGATATGCGCTGGCGCGCCAAGCCGGGGGAGACGGAGGCCGAAGACGTTGACATCCCCAGAAGAGTCTTTCATCTCCGCCTTTTAATCTACAGCATGTTAATCTACTGTTTTTAAATCTCATGATGGATTGGAGGACAGATGCTCTGGTGGGGTTTGCTCTTGGTGGCTATTGGACTGCTGGGATCGCTATGGCTCAAGCGGTTGCGGCGACGTGCAGCTGTAGAGCCGGTTGACGACCTCGTCAGGCTTTGGTTCGGTGCGCGTGGTATCAACCCAGCCACGCTCATGTTCAACATCCATGACGATGCACGCCTCGCACGGCACGCTCAGGCGATCGTGATGGTGGGTGTGGGAACGCAATACGTCGATGCAAAGCAGGTTGGGTTCGTGGTCGAAATAGAGCCAGGGGTCGGCGTTGTCGAAGGAGCGCTTCTGCAGCCCGCCAATCTCGTGCTGCGCGACCGTGCTGTAGCCCATGAGGCCAAGCTTCACCGCTTTAAATTGATGGACGGTTTGCTGGAACTACAACGGCAGGTACAGCGTGGCGCCTGACTGCCGAGTATCAAAGCACTCGGCAGCAGACACAACAAGTTCGATAACGATGAGGGGAAACCATGAACGGAATCATTAAGGCCGCAATGACTGGAACGCTGGTGATATGGCTCTCAGGTTGCGCGCAATCCAGCGGCGTGTTGCAACTTGGGCCTGATACGTACACAGTATCCGTCCATGCCGCCCCAGCCCGAGGTGGAGAGGCTGGTGCGCGCAAACAGGCTTTGACCGAAGCAGCCCAGCAATGCCAGGCGATGGGACGGAATATCCTGGTGGACAACCTCAGTTCCGGCCCATCCACCCACCTTCCTGGTGGTACAGCCAATGTCGCGTTCAAGTGCCTTGCCACTGGGGATCGAGACCTCCATCGGCCAACTTATGAACCCAAGCCGGATACCGTGATTCGGTTCAGGTGATAGACCCAAACCCTTTGCTCCAGACCAACTAAGTTGGCATGCGGTGGCAGAGAACTTTCTTGGCTCTGCGTACCGCAATGGAGCGAAATGCGCCAGTACCAGGCCCAAGTGCCCGTTTGAAAGCGGTATGACCTCGGCAACCTCCTTGGGCAGCGCGATGACGATGAGCGTTATTGTCGAATCCGAGTGTTCCGCCACCTTTTCCCGCATGCGCGAACTTCTGCTCGGTGTTCCAGCTTCGGACATTCAGGCTCGCATCCAATCCTGGATGCCGGTCACGCCTGCTTGATGTTGTACGCCTTTAAGTTTCCTCAAGCTCTCGCTGTTCGGATCGCATTGCGCTGCTTCCTTCGATCTGCGCTTTCATCACGGCGAATGCCCCCAGGGCGATCCGATCGTGCCGAAAGGAAAGGAGCCAAAAAGTCTGCCAGTGCATGCCCTTCGGCTTGTTACCCGAAGGATTGGCGATCCCCGGTCCCCATCCCAATTTGCACCGTATCTTGTCGGCCTTGGTCATGAGCCGGAAAGCAGGTTTCTCGTACTGCACTTCATAGACCAGCCGCTGGCAGTGGCGGCACGCATAGCTCCGCGAGGGCGCGAGGTAGAGGCAAGCGACACGCCGCCCACAGCCCGCGATGGGGCAGCGAAACCACGGACGTTTCCCCCCGAGATGGCATGCCGTCCACTCCAGCAGAATTTCACTGTTCCAACACTGCCGTTGATCCGGCGCAACCTGCAAAAAGCGGTAGACATCGATCTTGTTCGACCTGACCACAGCGTGGTTGGTGTGCGCAGCGCCGTCTGCAGCATAGTCCGTCCACTGCAGCTGGTATCCCGGCTGAAGCAAGCCCTGGCGATGGAGTGCGCGCACATCCAGCACTTTGACCTCCGAGGTCTTGCGGCGGGCACTGTTCGGCCGCCGCCCACTTCCTACACCACCCATATCAGCCTCCAAATTTTTCTCGAAATCAATTGGCAAATTGCACTTCTCAGCAACCAGCCAATAGGCCCGCTGGCTTCCTGCCAGGGGCCGGTTCTTGGGCATCAAGCCGAAGAAGTTGCTGACGTCGACAGGGTGCTCCTGCGGCCGCCCGCCCGTGAAGCCCTGTCGCTCCAGCGCGTTCCACATGACCAAGCCCCTCTCGAGGCTCGCGTGTTGGGCGTTGCGGGCATCGCTGTAGATCTGCCCCCACTTGGACTTCCTGCGCGAGTGGGTGGTGGCCACCTTGTCGGCGGTGAAGAGCTTGTTGCCCGCGATGAGGTTGGCTATATTGCCTCCCGTGTCGGCCCCCTGTTCCACGGGAGGCGTGGATTCAGCGCGGTTGGTGACGCCAGTCCTCCCGCCAGCCGCAGCCGGCACACCCTTCTCATCCGCGCTCAACAGCCACGGTTTTTGCGGGCTGTTCCAATCGAGTCGCTTCACGCCCGGCTTCCCCACAAAGCAGCGCAAATCGTCAAGCCCAGGCAGCGTCAGGTCGGGCGTTGCCACCTTCGGTGTTGTTGCAGGCGTGGCGCAGTTGACCTGCTCCCTATAGGGCGTACCAGTTGAAGGTTAGTAGAGTCCGTTTTCAGAGGAAGAACGGACATGAAGAAGAGCAGATTCACCGACGAGCAGATCATCGGATTTCTCAAGCAGGCCGAGGGCGGCATGCCGGTCAAGGAACTGTGCCGCCTGGGCGGCTTCAGCGATGCGACCTTCTACAAGTGGCGTGCCAAGTTCGGTGGCATGCAGGCTAGCGAGGCCACGCGGCTGCGCGAGATCGAGGGCGAGAACGCCAAGCTCAAGAAACTGCTGGCCGAGGCCCATCTACACATCGAAGCGCTGAAGGTGGGCTTCGGGGTAAAGCGCTGACCCCGCAGGCCAGGCGCGAGGCCGCTGCCAGGATGGTTCAAGAACTGTCCATCAGCGAGCGCCGCGCCTGTCGCTATGCGGGGTTGTCCAGAACCAGCTACCGGGAGCCGCCCAGCATGAACGAGTCCACAGCCAGCCTGAGCACGCGCATCGTCGAGTTGGCGCATGAGCGCCGGCGCTTCGGCTACCGGCGCATCCATGACCTGTTGGCCCTGGAAGGCCATCAGGTGAACCACAAGCGCGTGTGGCGCCTGTACAAGCTGGCCAACCTGTCGGTGCGCAAGCGCCGCAAGGTCAAGCGTCCCACGGGCGAGCGTCAGCCCTTGGTGAGCAGCCGCCATGTCAATGACACCTGGAGCACGGACTTCGTGATGGACGCACTGACCAATGGCCGGCGCATCAAGTGCCTGACGGTGGTCGATGACTTCAGCCGCGAGTGCGTGGACATCGCGGTGGATCACGGCATGGGCGGCGAGTACGTCGTGCGCTTGCTGGACCAGGCCGCGCAGTTCCGAGGCTATCCACTGGCCATCCGCACCGATCAGGGGCCGGAGTTCACCAGCCGGGCTTTCATTGCGTGGGCAGCGGCACGAGGCGTGCGGCACCTGCTCAACGATGCAGGCTGTCCGACCCAGAACGCCTACATCGAGAGCTTCAACGGCAAATTCAGGGATGAGTGCTTGAACGAGCAATGGTTCGAGACGCTGGTGCAGGCTCGCCAGGAGGTGGCCCGATGGCGGCGTGACTACAACGAGGTGCGGCCCCACAGTTCACTGGGGCGCATCTCGCCGGCCAGCTTTGCTGCCTTGCATCGCCAGCGCGCTGGCGATGCAAGGCAATCACCGGAGATCAAGTAGTCTCCACAACCTTGGACTCGCTAACTCGGGACTGGCACGTCTAACGGGGGCAGGTCACAGTGCGAATCTCCCAGCCCCTCCGGGGGCGGATCCACAGGCGCGCCGAGGACGATGGCCTTGCCCCCATCGCCTTCCTGCTGACCGGTGACGGCCTGATGGCGCCCACCGGTGATGCGCCTGTCGTTGGACACGATCACGGCGTGGTCGCCTTGGGTCTCCTTCGCCGCCTCCACCGTTTGGGTTTCTTGCCCGATACCCAGGGCGTCCAGATGCGCCACCAGCCCGCCGGGGGCCACGGAGTGCACCTGCTCGGTGCAAATGTTCGCCAACGAAGCATCAGGAGCCCTTGCACGCTGGCGAGCAGCTTTCTGCTTGTTCACCGCAAGCCCCACGTCGGGGAGGGCTGCCCTTTCTTGCAGAGTCGGAACGACCTCAAAACTCTCCATCTCGTCAATTGCGACAGAGCATAGAGTTTTGGTGCCCACTGCTACACGCTGAGCGTGACTTGGTTCCCGAGCCGGCCCCTTGCCATTGCTCGTAAAAATCTGCGCCATGGTGCGCATCCGCTTCTGGCGAGGGGCGACCTCCAAGCCGAGTTGCCGCATGTACGAACCAGGGTCAAGCTCGATCGACCTCCGCACGGCGGGCCAAGTGGGATCATTCAACAAAGCGGGCAAAGCCCGCCGATAGTGCGCCAGAACCATCGTGACGGCTTCTGCCTTATCCTCGCCGCGCAGCTTCTGCGCAGGAGGCGACAGCCCATGGCGGATACCGACCTCGGTGTAGAGGGTCTCGCGCCAACTATTGAGCTGAGCGGGACTTCCACACACTTTTCCTCCCTGCATTCGACCTTCCAGGAGCGGAAGCACAAGCACATGCATGTGCGGAGCACCTTCATCCAAGTGCACATCGGCGCTCAGGATGTTGCGGGGATCGCAAAAGTGCCGGCCCATCCAGGCCAGGCAATCGTTGAAATAGGCGCGATGGTTCTCCGCATTGAAACCGGGTGGCAGGCTAAAGATGACCTCCACGGCGAGCACCACGTTTTTTCGCAGTGGCTTGAGGCCGCGGCCCTTGCCCCGGCCTGCAGCACGCAGCATCGCCCGGGTGGCATGCGTGATCGCCAGGCTCGCGCCGTGACCGGCGTCCGGGCCGGCCAGGGCGTAGTTCAAACGAACGCGCTCTGGGTCAATATGCGGTTGAAGACGCTCGCGCTTGTTATGGCGCCCCGCTTCCAGCAGTTGTCGGAAGGTATGGATACGCCCAATGCGCATGACACCGCACAGGGCAGAGGTCGCCATCCCTTACCCTCCAACACCCAAAATGCGGCGCAAATCGGCCACAGGCCACGCAAGGGCGACCATGGACCCGAATCGGGCGCAGAGGGCCGTTTTCATGACAGGCCCAGAGGCGAAGCGTCTGCGGCTTGCGGTTGAGGTGGATTGCAGCTTCGGTGGTCGGCAGTGCTGCGCGGGTTTCCTGGATCAGGGGCTTGATCGAAACCATGGAGGCTCCAGCAAGGGGGAGCCAACTCAGTTTTCCTTGAGTGCATGACATCCCCCGGATTGACGGGAAATTGCCAAGCACTCCTGCGCTACAGCCTTCTTGTGCGATCCTGCCGTATCGACCACAAAGCGGTCAAAGACTGGATGTACGCATATATGTTAGTAGGGCCGTTGAAATAGTCAAGACACATACGGTGATCGCGGAGGGCCGAGACGGCATCGGTGGTCCCGAAAGACGAGGCTGCGTCCACCTAGGCAGGTGATTCAGCGCGCTCCAGGCGCACTACGGCACAGTAGCCGACGGCGTGTGCATGGCGCTCACACTACGCTGTGACGGCGTGGCCTTGCCGCCTTCCAGGCTCGGACTGCGGGTGCAGCGTGGCGGTCCATTAGTTTGTGTTATCGCTTTTTTGCCACTATGTGCAGCTTGCCCGGTTCGATTTGGGCGTCAAACTGCACCTTAGAGCGTGTTATGAACTTGATAGCGCGTGCGGTAGATTCGCCACATGGCAAGGCGCAAGCAGTACCCCACGGATGTCACGGATGAGGAGTGGGGCTTCGCGGCGCCGTACCTGGCACTGATCGACGAGAAGGCAGCGCAACGCCAGCACGAACTGCGCGAAGTGTTCAATGCCTTGCGCTGGATGGCCCGTGCGGGTGCGCCCTGGCGCATGCTGCCTGGGGACTTCCCGCCGTGGGAGGCGGTCTATCAGCAAACACGCCGCTGGTTGCAAGCAGGATGCTTTGAGGCAATGGCCAACGACCTTCGCTCGGTCATTCGCGTGGCGCAAGGACGCCAGGGCCAGCCCAGTGCGGCAGTCTTGGATGGACGCACCTTGCAATCGAGCTGTGAGAGTGGTCCGCGTGCTGGCTACGATGGTTACAAGCGGCGCAACGGCTCGAAAGTGCACATGGCCGTCGATACGCTGGGGCATTTGCTGGCCGTCCATATCACACCAGCCAATGAACAGGAGCGAGCGCAAGTGGCGCCGTTGTGCGAGGCGGTGCAGGAAGCGACAGGCGAGACGGTGAGACTGGCCTGGGCCGACCAGGGCTACACGGGCGAAGAGCCCAACCGGCAGGCCAGCGAGCACGGCATTGATCTGCAAATTGTCAAGCTGCCCGAGGCCAAGAAGGGCTTTGTGCTGCTGCCCAGGCGCTGGGTGGTCGAGCGCAGCTTTGGCTGGCTGGCGCGATTCAGAAGGCTCAGCCGCGACTATGAAAGATTGCCCGAAGTGCTCGCCGGATTGCATTTCCTGATCTTCGTGATCCTCATGCTGCCAAAGGCGTTGCCTGCCTTGGGCACGGGGGTGAGTTCATAACACGCTCTAGAACCTCGATTCTGGTGCAGTCGCCTCAGGCGCTAGACAAGGTTAACGCAGGGGCCTCACTCGATCCCCAACCCGGCTCTTCACATAGTGCTCCGTCATGCCTCGGTTCTTGTGCGCGAGCAGCCTCTGTGAGTGCGCCAGGTCGCCGGTATCGGTTGCAGCCTTCGCCCGAATGTCCCGAAACTGGAAGTCCACCTTCGCCAGTTCGCGGGCCTTGTCAAAGCGTGAGCGCAGTGCGAACCTGCTCAAGGGCTGGCCGTTCTCATCCTGAATCAGGAAGGCACCGATCGCCTTGCGCGGGTGCTGGTTGATGCGCTCGATGACGGCGGCCAGTTCGCCCGCGATCTCGATGCCCAGGCGTGCTCCGGTCTTGTTCTACACGACCCACAGCGCACCGTCGCGAATATCCGCCCGCTTCATTTTGAGCACGTCGGCGGGGCGCTGGCCGGTGAGCAATGCCACGTCCATGGCATCGGCTACGGTGAAGTGCGCGTGCTGTTTCACGCGCTCGAATTCCTCATCGGTCACATAGCGGTCGCGTCCCGTTTCCCTGAAGCCTTTCACGCCTTGGCAGGGGTTCTGCACGCTGGTGTAGCCCACTCCCTGGCCTTGTTGAAGATGTGTGAGAACAGCGTTTTTTCGCGGTTGGCGCGCACCTTGACGGCTTGGCCTCGAATGTCGAGGTCTTCACGGATGTGCATGGGCGCGATGGCAAGCATCACCCGCGCGCTACGGACAGCGCGCGAGCGGCTGGCCGATGCGCAGCAACTGCAGGGTGTCGAGCTGCCAGCAGAGCGCAGCTACTGATCAGGCCAGCGTCTCGTAGTCTGAAAGCGGCGTGACGGCGCTGTCCACAGCCACGACCTCTCCTGCAGTGGATTCGCTGATCTCTACCGGCCGACCGCGGCACACGTCAATGCGTGGAGGAGGGGCGCCAGGGTAGGGCGGCGCGCAACAGGCTCCCGTGCCGCGCCAGAGCGGCAATGCCCTCGCTCTGCAACCGCGCCAGAGCGACGGACTCCTAGCGCTGGCGGCGCTGCAGAGCGGCACGCGAAGTTTTCTCCATCAGCAGGCAAAGATGCGTTAGCCTGAAAAGCGCTCGACTACTACACTCAAAGTCATATCGATTCTTATGAAGGAGCGGAGATGGCTTTGCGAAGCATTGGCGTAGGGCTGGTTTTGTGGGCAACTGCGAGCGTATCCCAGGCGATCTACACCATCAACATCAACCAAGTGGGTCCAGATGTTGTGATGAGTGGGACGGGGTCGATAGACATCAACCCTGCTCTATCGTCTGGCAGCCTTGGACCGTGTCTTCTTGGCGGTGATGGTTTGATCTACACAGATGCCCTCTGTATTGGCACGGATATAGATGGAGATCTGTATTCGGGAGTTCTAGGGCGTGTCATCAATCAAAGTCCCTTCAGTTGAAATTCACAGCCCCAGCGCCACGTAGCGGCCATGAGTAAAAGATATGTCCTCAGTGATGGGCAATGGGAGCGCATCAAGGACTTCTTGCCCGGCCAGGCTGGGCAGCCCGGAGCGACGGCAAAAGACAACCGGCTATTCGTAGATGCAGTGCTGTACCGATACCGAGCAGGAATTCCCTGGCGGGATCTGCCCGCGCGCTTTGGTGATTTCCGCGTGGTGCACACCCGTCACTCACGCTGGAGCCAAAGCGGCGCATGGCAGCGGGTGTTCGATGTCTTGGCACAGGATGCGGACAACGAGTACGCGATGATCGACGCCACTATCGTGCGCGCCCATCAGCACAGCGCTGGCGCAAAAGGGGGATCCGGACAAGCAGGCTCTCGGGCGCAGCAAAGGCGGCCTGAGCACCAAGATCCATGCCACGGTCGATGCGCTGGGCAATCCGACAGGATTTCTCCTCACACCTGGGCAAGCGCATGACCTCAAGGGCGCCGATGTCCTGCTCAAGGACACACCTGCCCAGACCATCCTTGCCGACAAGGCCTACGACGCCCATGCTCGGCTGATCGAGCCGTTGCTGAGCAAGGGCAAGGCGGTGGTGATTCCTTCACGGGTGACCAACAAGAAGCCGCGCGAATATGACCGAGACCTCTACAAGGCCCGGCATCTGATCGAGAACTTCTTTGCGCGTCTGAAGCAGTACCGAGCCATTGCCACGCGTTACGACAAGACGGCTCGTAACTTCTTGGGGGCCATCCATCTGGCCGCATCCATGGTGTGGCTCGCGTAAGTGGCAGTAACCCCGTCACTTTCTCAGGGTTGATTGATGACATACCCTAGTGCCGGGCATTTCGCTGCCCTCAGCAGTACCGACCGCTGGATCAAGCTCTTCTGGGCCGAATGTTTTCCTTCTCGGAACTGATCTGTATCTCCCGCCTACCTATGCCTCCGGCTCACCGCTGGTCAATCAATCTACTTATGCTGGCACGACATTGGCGGCCCTCGGTCTCACCGTGGGAACCCAGACGTTGTTCGTCCCATCCGGCGACGAGATCGTGATCAACATCGGCCTCGCATCTCCACCACTCCGGCCAGCATCCCTACGCTTGGTGAGTATGCGTTGCTAGGGATGTCGTCATTGCTGGCCATGCTGGGTATCGCGGCCGTGAGACGCAGGCAGCGCTGAGGCACCGCCCGTTCGGGGTGATCTCCGGTGTGCTCGTCGCAGGTCAAAGTGTTCCGCAAAAATTCTAGGGGCCTCGCCAGCATTGGGTTTGCAGGGTGCCGCTCCCAGAGAATTGCGGAACACGAATCCGGTGCAAAGCCGCGCCAGTGCTCAATTCCGCGACGGACTCATAATCCTTTAGTCGTCGGTTCAAGTCCGCCACGCCCTACCAATATCCGCACTGTTGTCCTCCGTGGAGTGTCCCACGCGGCTTATTCGATCGCGACTTTGTTGTTCTTCACCAGCCGCTGCACCTTGCCCAGTTCGTCCCGGATGAAGGTCTGGAACTGCGCTGGCGTATTGGGCCGCGCGGAGAAGCCCAATCCTGACAATTGCTCCTGAACGGAAGGTTCGCGCAGGACTTGAGCCACCTCTGCGTTGATCCAGGAGACGAGGCCGGATGGTGTGCCCGCTGCGCCCAGAATGCCGATCCAGGTGTATGACTCGAAGTGATGGAGGCCTGTTTGGTCCAGCGGCACGAGCGTGGTCTTCAACCCATCCGTTCGCAGGCTCGTCAGCGCGAGGCCGGTGACCTTGCCCGTTTCTACAAAAGGCATGGCGCTTCCGAAATTGTCGAAAAGCATATCGATTTCGCCGGAGGCGAGCGCCAGCAAGGCTGGACCGCTGCCCTTGTAGATGACGTGTTGCGCCTCGGCTTGCACCTCGTTGAGAAACAGAAGCGTCGAGACATGGATCGACGTTCCCACTCCGCTCGTGCCGTAGTTGAGCCCACCCTTCTTGCTGCGCAGCCGCGCAATGAGTTCCGGCACGGAGCCGATGCCGGATTGCTTGCTGACCATGAGCACCAAGGGCGTGGTTGCCACAAGGGAGATGGGCGAGAAGTCCTGAAGGATGTCGTAGCGCAGATTTTTCACCAGTGCCGGCGCATTGGTGAACGAGGTGGCGGCCACCAGCAGTGTTTGGCCATCGCCTTTGGCACGCGACACGTACTCCGCGCCGATGTTGCCTCCTGCACCGGCCTTGTTCTCTACGATGACCGGGCTGGCCCAGCGGCGCTGCAAGCGTTCGGCCAGGATGCGCGCCACGATGTCCGTGGTGCCGCCTGGGCGAAGGACACGATGAGCGACACCTTGCCCGTGCTCGGGAAGCCTGCGGGCCGCTCTGCGGCGTGCGCGGCCTGTCCACAAAGTGCGCAGGAGGCTGCCAGCGCCATCAATTGGCGGCGGGCAATAGGAAAGGAGGGAGTGGTGACCATGGGGTTCTCCAACGAGACGTTATGCAAGGACTTTCCCGGGATTCAGAACGGCGTGTGGATCGATGACCGCCTTTATCTTGCGCATGAGAGCTATGGCAACGGGTGACTTGTAGCGAAGCAGATCCGCCGTCTTGAACGATCCGATGCCGTGCTCCGCAGAGATCGACCCTCCCAAGGACATCACCTTGTCGTAGATGATTTCGTGCACGCGGCCTTCCAGTACGACGAACTCCGAGGCGGGCGTAGCGGGTGGCGGCTCGACGTTGTAGTGCAGGTTGCCATCGCCGATGTGCCCCAGGACGACCAGCGTGTGGCCTGGGCACTGCGCATCGAGCAGCATCCGTGTTTCGTCGATGAAGCGGGGAATGGTGCCGATGGGCAGCGAAATGTCGTGCTTGAAGTTGCGCTTCTGGGACAGGCCAATGCGTTCGCGCAGTCTCCAGAACGCCGCGCTTTGCTGGTGCGTCTGTGCGATGGCTGCGTCAGAAACGACACCTGCGTCGTAGGCCTGTTCCATGAGTTCCTCAAACTTCTGGATGGCATGGGCTTCACTGTCCTGATCCGAGGACTCCATGAGGATGTACCAAGGAGAGCGTTCGTCGAGAATCCTGGGCGAGTCGGCAAATTTCTCTTCGACTAGGCGCACGCAGTAGTCCGACATCAATTCAAACGCCGTGAGTGCGGGGCCGAGCTGGCTTTGGGCCAGCGACAGCAGCTTCAGTGCCTGAGCTGGACTGTCGATTGCACACCATGCCGTGACTTTGGCGGCCGGCACCGGGAACAATTTGAGCGTCGCAGCGGTAATGATTCCCAACGTGCCCTCAGCGCCGATGAAGAGGTTCTTGAGGTCGTAGCCGGTGTTGTCCTTGCGCAGGCAATTCAGGGCGCTCAGGATCTCGCCGTTGGGCAGCACTACCTCCAGGCCCAGGCACAGGTCACGCATATTCCCGTAGCGCAGGACGGCAGTTCCCCCTGCATTGGTGCTGAGATTGCCTCCCACGGTGCAACTTCCCTCAGCGCCCAGGGACAACGGAAAGAGACGTCCGTTGTCGCGTGCGGTGGCTTGCAATTGCTGCAGCACCATGCCGGCCTCCACCGTGATGGTGTTGCCATAGGTGTCGATTGCCCGCAGCTTGTTCAGTTGGCTGGTCGATAGCAGAACCGTTGGCTGTGGAACCGTGGGAACCGATCCGCCGACCAGTCCTGTATTGCCGCCTTGGGGAACAAGTGCGACCTGGTGCGCGTGGCACCACTGCACGAGGCGGGCCACCTCGGCCGTCGAGGATGGCTGTGCGACACACTGCGCATGCCCTTTGAGGCGCCCGGAGAAGTCGACGAGGAAGCGCTCGATCTCCGATGGCTGCGTGATCGTCTGGCCGATGCCATCGGGAAGGGAAGGGAGGTTCATGGTTCGAAGTGCGGGGAGAAGAGGTGCCCGCCGCACCTGCCGCATTCCGGCAACGGAGAGACGGCGCGGGTGGGGCGGGGCGTTGGATGCAGCGCGATTTACTCAACCTGTACGCCAGCGTCGCGGATCACGGCCGCCCAGCGGCTGCTGTCGCGCTGGATGATGGCGTCCATCTCGTTGGCGGTGCTACCCACCATCTCCACGCCAAGCGGCGCGAACTTTTCGATGATTTCGTGTGAGCGCGCGATTTCGGCGAAGTCCTGCTGCAGCTTTTGAAGGATGGCCGGCGGCGTCTTGGCCGGGGCGGAGATGGCGAACCAAATATCGCCGGCCAATGCCGGATATCCCAGCTCCGCGACGGATGGCACCTGGGGCAGTAGCGGCAACCGCTTTTCCGACATGGATGCCAGCACCTTGACCTTGTTCTGCGACACCGTGCCGTAGTTCGATCCAATGATGTCGATCAACATCTGCACGCGGCCGGTCTGCAGGTCTCCCAGCGCCAGGTTCGACCCTTGGTAAGGGACATGGATCATGCGGGTTCCCGTCTGGCTCTGGAACAGTTCGCTGTGCAGATGGATCACGCCACCTACGCCGGCCGATGCAAACGACACCTGGCCGGGGCGCTGCTTCACATAGTCGATGAATTCCTTGAAGTTGTTCACCGGCACATCGTTGCTCACCATGAGAATGCTGGGCGACGTCGCCAGCAAGCTCACCGATACCAGGTCGCGGCCACTGTCATAGCGCATCTTCTTGTACAGGTTGGGCACCACCGCCAGCGTGCTGGACGTAGCCAGCAGCAACGTGTGTCCATCGGCAGGCGACTTGGCCACGTATTCCGCGCCCAGCATGCTCGCTGCACCAGGTTTGTTCTCGATGACCACGGGTTGGCCGTACTTCTGTGAAAGGATGGCCCCCAAGGCTCTCGGCAAATTGTCGGCAGTACCGCCTGCTGCGAACGGCACGATGATGCGAATGGGCTTGCTTGGATAGGCGGCCTGCGCCACTGCGAGGCCCGAAGCCAGGGCGAGGATGGCTGCGGACACATAGCGGCCCAACTGGGAGAGGCGGTAGATGTTCATGGCGGTCGGTCTCCTGTTGTCGTGATGGATGCGGTAGCCGGGAAAGAGGGCAAGCGGTGCTAGCCGTGCCACTGAGCGATGCCTGGTGTGTTCAAGCGCACGCGATAGATCGAGGTGCACGCAGTGACGTACAGCGTGCGCAGATCGGCGTGCGCAAAGGCGAAGTTGCACGCTTTTTCCGGAAAGCGGATGCGCGCGATGCGTTTTCCTGACGGCAGGAAGATATGGATGCCTCCTGGCCCGCAGCTGTAGACGCGGCCTTGTGCGTCGACCTTCATGCCATCCGGGACGCCGGGCTCATCGCCAGGCACATCGGCGAACAGGCGCCCCGCATCCACCAGCCCATCCGGGCGCACCGTGTGGACATGGATACGCTTGCGGGGGCTGTCGTTGACGTAAAGCAGACGCTCGTCAGGACTGAAGCACAGGCCGTTAGGCTGCTCGAGATCCACCGCCAGCCGTTGCAGCCCACCCGTGTGCGTGATGCGGTACACGCTGGAGTGGTCCAACTGCGGTTCGCGCAGCGTGCCGTGCGGCAGGCGGCGTCCAAAAATGGGATCCGAGAAGTAGATGCTGCCATCACGGCGCGTCACGATGTCGTTGGGACTGTTGAGTTCGCGCCCCTCGAAGTGGCTGGCAATGGTTTCCAGTGTCCCGTCCCCAAGGGTGCGGACCACTCTGCTGCTCGCATGCTCACAACTGAGAAGCCTGCCCTGCGCGTCCCAGGTATTGCCGTTGGTCATGTTGCTCGGGGAACGAAAAACCGAGACGCCGCTTCGTTCATCCCAGCGGTACATGCAACTGGCGTCGATGTCGCTGAAGAGCAGGTAATGGTCGCGCCCGTGCCAGAGTGCACCTTCTGTGAAGACAAAACCAGAAGCAACCCGCTCAATGGGCGTGTCGTGGTCGACGACTTGGCGGGCAGCCTCTGCATCGAAGTACTCGATGGTCATGGACGCGGGATCCTGCCGATGAGAGGAAGAGGGCACTGCGCGCCGAAGGCGTGGAGTAGAAAGTCGTGCGAGGAAAACGCTCGGGCGGCAGGCTCGAGGCTTTCGAGAGGAGGGCATGTGGTAAGGCGCATCCGTTGTCTCCACCTGCCTTGTGGGATATCGGAAAAGGTGGGCAGGTCATTTATTCTGGGAAGCGCTGGCTTATATTCCCAATACTATTTATGTCTGTTATTTAGACAATACCTGTATGAGTAGGCATCTTGATCTCCGTTTGCTGGAGTCCTTTCTGGTCGTGGCCGAGGAGCTGAGCTTCACGCAGGCGGCGAGGCGCCTGCACATGTCCCAGCCTCCTTTGAGCCTGCAGATCAAGCAGCTGGAAGCCAAGCTGGACACCCTGCTCTTCGAGCGCAACAAGCGCAGCGTGCAACTCACGGCTGCCGGCGAGGTCCTGAGAGAAGAATCAGAGCGCCTATTCGCCATAGAACGCCGTGCGCGACAGCGTGTCACCAAGATCGGCAAGGGGAAGATGCGGGGCACATCGCCGTCGGATTCACGGCTGTCGCAGCGATTGATCTCGTTCCAGCTTTGCTGCGCGAATTCAGCGCACAGGTGCCGGACGTGCTGTATTCCTTGTGGCACGCGCCTTCGGAGGCGCAGATCGCAGCCTTGCTGCGCAAGGAACTGGACATTGCCTTGGTGCGACCTCCGGTGGCCGACACCCGACTGGATGCCCGCTGCCTGTTTGCTGAACCGCACGTTCTGGCTGCCCCGGCGCAGCATCCATTGGCGTCCCGGCGATCGGTCAACGTGCGGCATCTCCACGGTGAAATGCTGGCCATGTTCGACCGCCGCGCCGGGCGCTATGCCCATGACCTGATGGTCGGCTGGATGGGACGCAACAATGTCGTTCCCGCTCGCACCCACGACGTCGTACAGCATCAGGCCATGATGGCCCTGGTGAGTGCGGGAATCGCATTGGCGCTGGTGCCGGCGTCAGTGTCACTGCAGCCGGTCAATGGTGTGGTTTTTCGCCGTTTCACGGGCCCCCAGCCCCCGCCCATCGAGCTTTGGATGGCATTGCGCAAAGATGCCTCGAATCCAATGGCGGCGCGATTTGCGGAAATCTTGGCACACCATGCCAAGCACTATCGCGCAACCCTTCCAAAGTAGTTCTCTGTTGGCCTCCAAGCGAACGGTCGTCTGCTAGCTAATATGGTCATGGTCCATATGTTCGGCAAGGCTTGGTGGCTCCAGTGCGCATTTCGCAGTCTCGACAAAATTGCCGATCAGCGGGGAGTCTGATTCCCGGTTCCAGCAGAGGTGCACTTCGGGTCCCACCGCAGGTGGCTCCGCAGGGGCTTGAACACCAGATTCTCCATACGGATGCGCGCACATGTCTCGGGCACCAGCGCAACGCCTAAGCCAGCCGCCACCATGGCCACCACGGCATGCGTCTGCGTGGCGCGTTGCACGAACCGTGGAGCCACGCGGGCATGGTGCAGGATCTCTTCCACCATGGAGTTGAAATAAGGCGCGTTGCGTAAATCGAAGCCGATGAAGGGCACGCCGTCGCAATCGGCCAGTGCGATGCGGTCGTGCAGCGCCAGTGGATGCGATTGCGGCACAGCCATCACCAAGGACTCGCGCAGAAGGCAGTGCGAGCGCAGCGGCGCCTTGATGGGCACAGGCCTGAGCACGCCCAAGTCGATTCTTTGCTGGCGCAACGCCACGACTTGCTCTGTGGAAACCATTTCCAGAAGCACCAGCTCTACGCGCGGGAACCGCTGCTGAAAGGCAGCAATGACCTTGGGAACGGCCTCATAGGCCGATGCTGCGGTGTACCCGATGCGCAGCACGCCGTGGTAACCCTTTGCTGCGGCCTGGGTGGCCGAGGCCGCGTTCTCCAACTCTTCAAGGATGAGCAATGCCTTGTTCAGCAGCACGCGCCCGGCCGGGGTGAGTTCGACAGAACGCTGGTTGCGCACGAACAATGCGGCCCCCATACGCTCCTCCAACTGGCGAATGCTGATTGACAGAGGCGGCTGCGAAATATTGAGCCGGCGGGCGGCACGCCCGAAGTGCAATTCCTGCGCCACGGCCACGAAATGCCGCAGTGATCTCGTATCGAGCATTGATATTTTTTAAGTAATACTCATAGCCCAATTTTATATTGGACGAATGATTTTGCTTTTCCTACATTGCTCTCGCAGAGCGGGACCCCGCCCGGGGTTCCGCATATGAACTTATCGAGAGCAATGAATGGCGAACAGATTCTCAAGCGACGGCGCACAGTTGCTGAGCGCAGTCCTCGACGTCCGCGGCACGGCCTGCAGGCTAGCGGGGTGTCCACCATGGCGATTGGCGTGTGCGCACCGCATAGCGATCCCTGCCGCCATGGACTTACGCACTGCTCGTCCATGACCCCATGCGCCAGGCTGAAGACATCCATTGATATCCAAGGAGACAAAACCATGCATCCACATGCAATCTCGCGCCGCGCCTGGATCCGGGCTGCAGCGGCTTCCGGCGTGGCCGCGCCACTCGGGAGCGGCTTGCTGAGCAGCGCCTGGGCGCAGGCCGCCCCCTATCCCGCGCGCCCCGTCAAAGCCGTCGTGCCCTATCCGGCGGGCGGAATGAGCGATGTTTCCAGCCGCGCGGTGCTGGACCGTTTGTCACGCGAACTGGGCCAGCCCATCGTGATCGAGAACAAGGGAGGGGCAGCCTCCACGCTGGCGAGCAACTGGTTCGTCAGCCAGCCGGCGGACGGGTACACCCTGTATGCGGCGCCGGTGTCCGTCGTCATCAATCCGATCTTGCAAAAGAGCGTGGCCTATGACGCGCGCCGCGACTTCGTGCCCATCTCCATGATGATCAATTCGCCGTTCGTTTTGCAGGTCAATCCGCAGCTCAACGTGCGCAATATGCGAGAACTGCTCGCCCTGCTGCGTGCCAACCCCGGGAAGTTCGCCATTGGCACCTCGGGGCCCGGTTCCATCAATCATTTGGCAGCCGAATATTTCATGCGCGCCATGAATGTGCAGATGCAGGTGGCCCACTACCGTGGCGGCGCACCGGCTGCGCAGGACCTGATGGGGGGCGTGATCCAGGCCATGTTCTCCGCCGCTAACGAGGCGGCGCCGCTGATCCGTGCGGGCCGCACGCGCGGCATCGCCGTCACCACTCGGCAGCGCCTGGACATCCTGCCCGACCTCCCGACGGTGGAGGAAGCGGCAGGCGTGCCCGATTTCGAGGCCGTTTTCTGGCTGGCGCTGATGGCGCCCGCGAAGACGCCCGAAGATGTGCTGTCGCGCCTGCGCAAGGGCATGCAGGTTGTAGGGCAGGACAAGGAATTGCAGGAGCACCTGGCGCGCCAGGGCGTACAGCTCAAGACCTCGACGCCAGCCGATGTGCTGGCAGCCATGAACCGTGATGAGGCTCTGTGGGGCCGGATCATCTGCGAACAGGGGATCAAGGAATGACCGGGCGCGACGTGCCAAAACGCATGGCAGCCGAAGACCTGCGCAGCCACCGCTGGTTCGGCGCCCAGGATCTGCGCGCCTTCGGCCACCGCTCTCGCACGATGCAGATCGGGCTGGTGTGCGAAGACTTCGTGGGCAAGCCCGTCATCGGCATCGTCAACACGTGGTCGGATATCAACCCGTGCCATACCCATCTGCGCGAACGCGCAGAGCAGGTCAAGCGCGGCGTGTGGCAAGCCGGCGGCTACCCCGTGGAACTGCCCGCCATCACGCTGGCCGAGACCATTCAGAAGCCGACCACGATGATGTACCGCAACCTGCTGGCGATGGAAACGGAGGAACTGCTGCGCTCCTATCCCATCGATGGCGTGGTGCTGCTGGGCGGTTGCGACAAGACCACTCCGGCACTCGTCATGGGTGCGACCAGCATGGGCCTGCCCACGATCTTCCTGCCCGCCGGCCCCATGCTGACGGCACGCTGGCGTGGGCAGACACTGGGATCGGGCTCCGACCAGTGGAAATTCTGGGATGAGCGCCGTGCCGGGCGCATCACGGCCGAGGAGCATGCGGAGGTGGAGGCCAGTATCGCCCGCAGCCACGGTACCTGCATGACGATGGGAACGGCATCCACCATGGCGGCTATCTGCGAAGCGCTGGGGGTTTCATTACCAGGTGCGTCCAGCATCCCGGCTCCTGATTCCGGGCACGCGCGCATGGCCGGCGAATGCGGCAAGCGCATCGTGGAGATGGTGTGGGAAGACTTGCGCCTGGACCGCATCCTCACGCCGGAAGCCTTCGACAACGCTGCCACCGCGCTCATGGCCAACGGCGGCTCCACCAACGCCATCATCCATCTGGTCGCGATGGCGGGGCGGGCAGGAGTGGACTTTCCGCTGGAGCGCTTCAACGCCATCAGCGCGCGCACGCCGGTGTTGGCCAACGTGCGCCCGGTGGGGCAGGGCTACCTCATGGAGGACTTCCACTACGCGGGCGGCCTGCCCGCACTGCTGGCCGAGCTCAAGGATCTGCTGCATCTGGACTGCTTGAACTGCAACGGGCGCACGCTGGGAGAGAACCTGCAGGGCGCACGGATCTGGAACGACGATGTGATCCGAGCGCGCGGCAACCCTGTCAAGACGGACGGAGGCCTCGTGGTGCTCAAGGGAAACCTCGCGCCCGATGGCGCCGTCATCAAGACCGGAGCCATGGACCCGCGCTACCTGAAGCACACGGGCAAGGCCCTGGTGTTCGACGACTACAACCACATGGCTGCGCAGATCGACCGCGACGATCTGGAGGTGGACGAGAGCACCGTGCTGGTGCTGCGCAACGCGGGGCCCCTGGGCGGTCCGGGCATGCCCGAGTGGGGCATGATGCCGCTGCCACGCAAGCTGCTGCTGCGCGGCGTGAAGGACATGGTGCGCATCTCGGATGCGCGTATGTCGGGAACCAGCTACGGCACCTGCGTGCTGCACGTCGCCCCCGAGAGCTGGGTCGGCGGTCCGTTGGCACTGATCCGCACCGGAGACACGATCACTCTGGACGTGCCCGCCCAATCCCTCCACGTACACCTGAGTGAAGAAGAGCTCACCGCTCGCCGCGACGCGTGGCAGCCGCCGTCGCCGCGTTTCTCCCGTGGCTACGGCAAGCTGGTGGTGCAGCACATCCAGCAGGCAGACAAAGGCTGCGACTTCGACTTTCTCTGCGGCACTGCGCCCACCGCAGAGCCAGAAATCCACTGATCCTTGCAGCCATGCCCCATCTGCTGATTGCCAAAACCGTGCATGAGGACGGCCTGCGCCTGCTGCGCGAGCGCAGCGACTGGACATTTACCTGTCTTGACGACGCACACGACCCGGAGTTCACAGAGCAGCTGCCAGCGGCAGATGCCGTGGTGTTGCGCTACCGTTCCCTGCAGCGCGCCCACGTGGACCTTGCGCCGCGTCTGCGCTGCGTATCGCGCCACGGCGTAGGCTACGACAGCGTGGATACCGTAGCGCTGGGGGAGCGCGGCATCGTGCTGGCCATCACGCCGCAAGCCAATGCCTCCGCCGTCGCGGAACATGCTATGGCGCTGCTGCTGGCCGTGGCTCGACGCATTCCGCAATGCCACGGCAGTGTCGCCACCGGTCAGTGGGTTCAGGGCACGGGCTCGCAACCCTTCTTCGAGCTGGAGGGAAAGCAGGCGCTGGTTGTGGGTGCCGGGCGAATCGGCCGTGCCATGGCTGCGCGGCTGCGTGGGTTTGGCATGGCGGTGCGCATCTTCGATCCGTTCCTCGCGCCGGGCACGCTGCTGCCAGAGGGTTGTGAACTCGCGCCCGCTCTCGATGCGGCGCTGGCACGGGCAGACGTGGTCAGCCTGCACGTGCCCTCCACGGAGGCCACGCGCGGCTTGGTGGATCCGCTGGCCTGCAAGCGCGGCGCCATCCTGGTCAACACGGCGCGTGGCGATGTGGTGGACGCAGGCCGCCTGCACACGGCGCTGCGCACCGGGCAACTCTATGGCGTCGGCTCGGACGTGTTCGACACGGAGCCTGTCCCTGCGGGGCATCCACTGCTGGCGGAGCCTGCCTTGGTTGCCACGCCCCACGTCGCTTCGTTCACCGACGGCGCGCTGCGCCGCATGGCATGTGAGTCGATTCAGAACGTACTGGACTTCTTCGACGGGCGGCTGCACGCAGCGGCCATGGTCGACCTGCATGGGAGTGCCGCATGAGCATGCTGCTCTCTACGGCCGACTACGAACGGGCGGCGCGCCGGCGGCTCCCCCGTTGCGTGCATGGCTTCGTCCTGGGCGGAACGGAAGATGGAGCCTCGCTGCAAGAGAACCGCCGGGCTTTTGAGGACTGGCAATTCGTGCCGCGCGGGCTGAACGATGTCAGCCAACGCCATACGCGCACCCGTCTGTGGGAGACGGAATACGCCATGCCCGTGGGGCTGGCCCCCACCGGCCTGGCCGCGCTGGTGGCGCACGACGGTGACCTGGCTCTGGCGCAGGGGGCGCAGGCAGCAGGCGTGCCTTTCATCATCAGCGGCTCGTCCAGCGTGCCGCTGGAAGAACTGATGCAAGCCGCGCCGGGCGGTTGGTACCAAGCCTATTTCCCGGGTGATCGCGAGCGCATTGGACGCATCCTGCATCGGCTGCGCGCCGCGCAAGTGCAAACCCTGGTGGTCACGATGGACACCTGCGTGGCGGCCAACCGCGAAAACAATGCGCGGCTGGATTTCAACATTCCGTTCCGGCTCACGCCGCGCCTGCTGTGCGACGGCATCCTGCATCCGCGCTGGAGCGTGGGCGTGCTGCTGCGCTCGCTGGCCACGCGCGGCGTGCCGCGCTTTGCCAACCTGTACGAGGAAATCGGCACACCCATCACGGTCGACCCCCCCAGGGCTTCCGCACGGGGCGCGACCGCCTCACCTGGGACGACATGGCATGGCTACGCCAGAACTGGAGCGGGCGGCTCGTCATCAAGGGCGTGCTGCATCCGCAGGACGCGCAACGCGCTGCGGCCCTCGGCGCCGACGCGCTCATCGTCTCCAACCACGGAGGCCGGCAGTTGGACGGCGCGGTGGCGCCACTGCATGCGTTGCCGGCCATCGCGCAGGCGGTTGGAAGCGACATGCCTCTCTTCCTGGACGGGGGCATACGGCGCGGCACGGACGTGCTCAAGGCATTGGCGCTGGGCGCGCGGTTCGTCTTCGTGGGCCGGCCCACGCTGTGCGGCCTCGCAGTGGGCGGTGCGCACGGCGTCCGCTCAGTCCTGGCCCTCCTGCAGCAGGAGATCGAGCGCGACCTCGCGCTGCTGGGCTGCAGCGAGCCCGGGGCCGTCGATGCAGGGCTGCTGCGCCCCCACCCCCGGGCTGGCCGGCTCCAAGCGAACGGATAGCGGCCACGCCATCCACCACCACAGCACAGGAGACTCCGATGGACACCACGCGCATTTTTCCAACGCGCCGCCGCTGGCTGCAACAGGCTGGCGCGCTCACAGCCCTGCCTCTGGCGAATGCCCTAGCCCAGGGGGCGCCTGGCCGAACCGGCCGATCACCTACATCGTCCCGTACGCGCCCGGCGGAGGGACAGACACGGTGGCGCGCATCCTGGGTCCCCACATGGGCGAGACGCTGGGGCAGCCCATCGTCGTAGTGAACAAGCCGGGAGCGGGTGGCAACATCGGCGCGGCTGCCATCGCGCAATCGGCGCCGGACGGCTACACCATAGGTGGAGGCTCCATTGCCTCGCACGCCATCAACGGCAGTCTGTACGCGAACATGCCCTACCGCATGGTGGAGGACTTCAGTCCCATCACTGTCGCGGGCACCATGCCTAACCTGCTGATCGTGCACGCCGACACTCCCTGGCAGAGCGTGGCCGATCTCGTGCGTGCCGGGAAAGGAGCGTCCAGCAAGCTCTCCTATGCGTCAGCGGGCAACGGCACCTCACAGCACCTGTGCATGGAACTGTTCAAGCTGCAAGCCGGGGTAGAGGCCGTGCACGTACCTTACAAAGGCGCCGGCCCCGCGCTGTAGGCCGTGATGGCAGGCGAGACGCTGTGCAGCTTCGAAAACCTCGCCGTGGCCGCCCCGCAATTGGCCAGCGGGCGCATCCGTGCACTGGCCATCACCTCGGCACGCCGGCTGAACGCATGGTCGTCCATTCCCACGGTGGCGGAGTCGGGTTTTCCGGATTTCGAGGTCACTTCCTGGCAAGCACTGTTCGGACCCGCCCGGCTGCCCGCACCCATGGTCGCGCGCCTGAACGAAGCCGCGGTATCCGCCCTCCGCCAGCCGGGAACGCGTGAGCGCTTCGCTACCCTGGGCATGGAGGTTACGCCGATGACGCCTCAGGAGGCGCAGAGATTTCAACGGGCCGAGGTCGAGAAATGGAGCAAGGTCATCCAGTCGGCCCGGCTGACAATTACCTGATCCTGTAGAAGATGCTGGGCTGCTGCGCGTGCACCAGATCATCAGGGCGCTTCGAGCGTGTGGGTGGGAACGTGCGCCACCGCTTCGTGATCGACATGGCGAGCCTGCCGGACGCCGTAGCCTGAAGGCGGGCCCCGCATGCGGCGGCTTCCTACATCACCGGGGCGGTGATGCATTAGGTTTGGAGCATCGCAGCCCCATCCGCCTCACATGACTCACCGGGTCCTACTTGTCGAGGACAACTCGACCATCCGCGCCACCCTGATACCTGCCCTGGAAGAGCTGGCGGACATGGAGGTGGTTGCCACCGCGGACGACGTCGCCAGCGCGCTGCAGGCGATCAGTGCGGTGGCGTGGGACGTCGTCGTGCTCGACCTGTTCCTCAAGAAGGGCACGGGGCTGGACGTGCTGAAGAACATGACCGCGCTGGATTTCAGCGCAGGCAAGGTGCTGGTGCTGACGAACTACGCCACCGCCGACATACGCCAGCGGTGCCTGCGTCTGGGCGCGGACGCGGTGTTCGACAAGTCCACGGAGATCGAAGGCTTTCTCGAAGTCTGCGCGGCGATGTAGCGCCGCGCGAGGTCACGTCTCGATGCCCACGAAGCCCGCGTCCGGATAGCGCGCACCGGCAACGCTGTCGGGGGTGAACAGGTGGTCCAGCTCGGCCATTGCGCCTGCGTCCAGCAGGACGTCGGCAGCGCGCGCATTGCTCTCCAGGTGGGGAATGCGGCGGCTGCCCGGAATCGGGATTACGTGGGGCTGCTTGTGGAGCAGCCAGGCCAGCGCGACCTGTGCGCTGCTGAGGCCGCGTGCCTGGGCGAACCGGGACAGTTGATCCACCAGCCGGCGGTTGTGGGCTTGGGCGTCGCCGGAAAAGCGCGGGTTGTGCTTGCGGAAGTCGTTGTCGGCCAGCGCGTCGACTTCGAGCGTGCCCGTGAGGAAGGCGCGGCCGAGGGGGCTGTAGGCGACGAAGGCCGTTCCCAGCTCGGCGCAGGCGGCCAGCATGCCCGTTTCCGGTTCGCGGCTCCACAAGGAATACTCGCTCTGGACGGCGGCGACGGGGTGCACGGCATGGGCGCGCCGCAGCGTCTCGACCGACACCTCGGACAGCCCGATGGCTCCGACCTTGCCGGCCGCCACCAGCTCGCCCAATGCGCCTGCGACGTCCTCGATCGGCACGTCCGGGTTGCGGCGGTGGCAGTAGTACAGGTCGATGCGCTCCACGCCGAGGCGGCGCAACGAAGCCTCGCAGGCGTCGCGGATATAGGCAGGAGAGTTGTCGATGCGCCGCTCGTATTGCCCGGCTGCGCGCACGATGCCGAACTTGGTAGCCACCACCACCTGCCTGCGCCGGGCGGTGCCGCCCTCGGCGATGAACCGGCCCACCAGCGTCTCGTTGTGGCCCAGGCCGTAGGTGTCGGCCGTGTCGAACAGCGTCATGCCCAGCTCGAGCGCCCGCGCCAGCGTACGCAGCGAGCTGGCATCGTCGCTTTCGCCATAGAACTCGCTCATGCCCATGCAGCCCAGGCCGAGGGCGGATACCTCGGGGCCGGAAGCGCCCAGCTTGCGTCGTTGCATCGAAAGATCTCCTGTTGTTCCAAGTGTTGCAGGGCTGCGCCTGTGGCGGACGCCCCTGGCCGCGTGATGGTGCATGGTAAGCCGCAACCGGTATTCCCGCGCCGGCTCCGCACGCCTGGAATCGGCTCCACTTCCTACAAGGCACGGCATCCGCAGCCCCTAGTTTTACGGCTCCACGAACTAGGAGCATGGTCCATGAAACAACAGCAACAGTGGGACGCCGTGGCGGCCGAAGCCGCTGCGCGCAACACGGACAGCGGCCCTGGCAGCCCCGCGCCCGTCGAAGTCTCCGACCCGGCCGCCGTGAAGGCATCCGAAACGCAGGAGCTGGCATCCGCGATCCCCTACAACAGCACCAAGGCGCTGGAGCACGGCGAATCCAACGGCCTGGCCACTGCCGCGGGCGCGGTGGCTTCGGCCGGCTCGCGGCTGCCCACGGCCAGCACTCTCACGGAAAGCACCCACAACGCCAAGGTTGGAGGCGCGGCGCTGGAAGGCGTCAACAGCACGATGGATTCGATGGACCGGGTGCGCGTCGACTCCTCGGACCGCATGCTCACCACCAACCAGGGCGTGCGCATTGCCGACAACCAGAACTCCTTGAAGGCCGGCCTGCGCGGATCGGTGCTGATGGAAGACTTCATCCTGCGCGAGAAGATCACCCACTTCGACCACGAGCGCATTCCGGAGCGGATCGTGCACGCGCGAGGCTCTGGAGCCCATGGCATTTTCGAATGTACCCAGTCCCTGGCGGACCTGACGCGCGCGGCGCCGCTGCAGGATGCGGGCAAGGTCACGCCCGTGTTCGTGCGCTTCTCCACCGTGCAGGGCGAGCGCGGCTCCAAGGACACCGCGCGCGACGTGCGGGGCTTCGCGGTGAAGTTCTACACCGAGGAGGGGAACTGGGACCTGGTGGGCAACAACATGCCCGTGTTCTTCATCCAGGACGCGATGAAGTTCCCTGACCTGGTCCACGCGGTCAAGCCCGAGCCGCACCACCAGATGCCCCAGGCCGCCAGCGCGCACGACACGTTCTGGGACTTCGTCTCGCTCATGCCCGAGTCCACCCACATGCTCATGTGGGTGATGTCGGACCGCGCCATCCCCCGCAGCTACGCCACCATGCAGGGATTCGGGGTGCACACGTTCCGGTTCGTGAACGCCGAAGGCGAGTCCCGTTTCGTGAAATTCCACTGGCTGCCCGTCGCAGGCACCCATTCGCTGGTATGGGACGAGGCCGTCAAGATCTCGGGTGCCGACCCGGACTTCCATCGGCGCGACCTGTGGGAGCGCATCGAGTCGGGCGCGTATCCGCAATACGACCTGGCGGTGCAGGTGTTCACCGAGGAGCAGGCCGCGGGGTTCAGCTTCGACATCCTCGACGCCACCAAGATCGTCCCCGAGGAACTGGTGCCGCTGCGCACCGTAGGGCGCCTCACGCTCAACCGCAATCCGGACAACTTCTTTGCTGAAACGGAGCAGGTGGCGTTTTGCGTTGCCAACGTGATTCCCGGCATCGACTTCACCAACGATCCCCTGATGGCGGGGCGCCTGCATTCCTACATCGACACGCAGCTGTCGCGCCTGGGCGGCCCGAATTTCCACGAACTGCCCATCAACGCTCCTATCGCGCCCGTGCACAACAACCAGCGCGACGGCATGCACCGGCAGGCCATTGCCCGCGGCCGGGTGTCCTACGAGCCCAACTCCCTCGCGGGCGGCTGCCCCTTCCAGGCGGGGGCGGCCCATGGTTTCATGTCGGTCGCGGCGCGTGGCGATGTCCAGGATATGGAGCCCAAGATCCGCGCCAAGCCCGAGAAGTTCGCGGAGCACTATGCCCAGGCGCGGCTGTTCTTCGACAGCCAGACCCCTGCGGAGCAGGCCCACATTGCCGCGGCCTTCCGTTTCGAGCTCAGCAAGGTCACCGTGCCGGCCATCCGCCAGCGCATGGTGTCTTCGCTGCGCAACGTGTCCGATGCACTGGCCCAGTCCGTGGCCGAGGGGCTGGGTATGGACACGCTGCCGCCCGCCATGCCGCTGGCCACGGAAGCGGTGACGGAGCCCGAGGTGACGCGGTCCGACGCGCTGTCTCTGCTGGCACGTCCTGGTGATGGCTCGATCGCGGGGCGCAAGGTCGCCATCCTTGTCGCGCAGGGCAGCGATGGCACCGCGGTGCATGCGCTGCAGCAGTCGCTGCTGGAGCGCGGCGCCGTCGGCCGCTTCGTGGCCAGCCGGATCGGTCGTTTGACCCTGGCGGACGGCAGCGTGCTCAATGCCGATGCCTCCACCGAGAACTCGCCCGGCTTCCTGTTCGACGGCCTGGTGATCGCAGGCGGACAGGCCGGGGCCAAAGCGCTGCAGCGCGACGACCACGTGGGCGATTTCATCCGCGACCAGTACCGCCACTGCAAGCCCATCCTCGCCATCGGTGCCGCGACGGGGCTGCTGGACCAGGCATTGGCCCCTGCCGGCCTGGAGGCGGCTGAGCCCACAGACCCCGCGCTGATCCGCAGCGAGAGCGGGGCACAGGCAGATCTGGACGCGTTCCTGATGGGCCTCAGCGCGCCGCGCGATTTCTCTCGCGAGAAGGGCGCGTAGAAGCGTGCGGCAATAGGCCCGTCATGCCCGGGCGCCTTCCGCCGCATCGAGGCGGAAGGCCGCCACGGCGTGGAGCAGCTCCTGCGCCTGGGTCCTGAGGCTGGCCGCCGCCGCGGCGCTCTGTTCCACCAGCGCCGCGTTCTGCTGCGTCACCTGGTCCATCTGGGTGATGGCTTCGCCGATCTGGGCCACCCCTGTGCTCTGCTCGCTGCTGGCCGCGCTGATCTCGCCCATGATGTCCGTCACCCGCCGGATGGCCGTCACCACTTCGGTCATCGTCGCGCCGGCCTTGTCCACGAGCTGCGTACCTTCCTCGACCCGCTCCACGCTGGTCGTGATGAGGCCCTTGATCTCCTTGGCCGCCTCTGCGCTGCGCTGTGCCAGGCTGCGCACCTCGCTCGCCACCACGGCGAAACCCCGACCCTGCTCACCCGCGCGCGCCGCTTCCACGGCGGCGTTGAGCGCCAGGATGTTGGTCTGGAACGCGATGCCGTCGATCACGCCGATGATGTCCGCGATCTTGCGGGAGCTGTCGTTGATGCCGCGCATGGTGTCGACCACCTGTGCCACCACCTCGCCGCCCTGCGTAGCCACTGTCGAGGCATCGAGCGCCAGCCGGTTGGCCTGGTGCGCGTTGTCGGCGTTCTGGTGCACGGTGGACGACAGCTCTTCCATCGACGCGGCCGTCTCCTCCAGCGCGCTGGCCTGGCTCTCGGTGCGCGTCGACAGATCGCTGTTGCCTTGCGCGATCTCGGTGGAGGCGTGGGTGATGCTGACCGTGGAGTCGCGCACCTGCGCCACCAGCCGCCGCAGGCTGGACTGCATGCGCGACAGGTCGGCCATCAGGCCCACCGTGTTTTGTTCCGCATCGGCGGTAGCGGTGAGATCGCCTTCCGCCACCCGGCTCAATGCCGCACGGGCCTGCGCAGGGTCGCCGCCCAGCTCGCGCTGCAGCGTGCGCACCATCACGACGGTGAGCGCCACGGCCACGGCCACGGCGAGCAGCGCGAGTGCCGTGGCTGCCGTCTGCATGCGCCCGGCGCGCGTCTGGGTGGCGTCGTTCGCGGCGGCGGCAGTCTTGCGCGCTCCGTCGAGCTGCTGCAGCAATGCGCCCCGCAGCGAGCGCCAGGCCGGCGTTTCCTGGGTGTTGAGCAGCGTCACCGCGGCTGCGCTGTCGCTGCGCGCGAGCGTCTGCACCTGGTCCTGCACGGCGAACTGGTTGCTGCGCAAAGTGGCCAGCGACGCGATGCCTTCCTCGAAGGCCGTGCCCTTGGCGCTTTGCTGCGTGGCGGCGTAGGCTTGGTCGAAGGCTTCGCGCGCCGCGGTGAAGTTGTCGTAGGCCTTGGAGTTGCTGGGGTCCAGCAGGATGTTGCGCAGCGCCTGCCCGCTCTGCAGGCCCTGGGCATAGAGTTCCGACAGGCCTGTCGCCACGGCCTGCTCGGTGCCAATGTAGCTGTTGAAGTCGTTCTGCGTGCGCACGAGGCCCCACAGGCTGGTGCCCAGTGCAAGGACGAAGAGGCTCGCCGGAGCGACGGCGCAAAGGATCAGACGTGTGGTGAATCTCATGGGGAACTGGGGCCAATTTCCCACCGATGGCGGGTCTCAATTCATCATATCGTTAATTGCGAATATAAGAATTTAGTGTTTCCAAGGATGAGAAACATAGGACCGCGCAGGCTGGCCCGGCGTGCCGGGTCGCCCATCACACACCGACGTAGCGCTGCCACAGTCCGTGGTCGGCATCCAGCGCGGCCGAAGTACCCTGCCACGCCACGCGCCCGCGCTCGATGATGGTGTGGCGGTCGGCCAGGCGGATGAGGCGCTGCACGTACTTGTCGATCACCAGCAGCGTCTGGCCTTGCGCACGCAGGGTCGCCAGGCACTGCCAGATCTCCTCGCGCACCAGCGGCGCCAGGCCCTCGGTGGCTTCGTCGAGGATCAGCAGATGCGGGTTGGTCATCAGCGCGCGGCCGATGGCCAGCATCTGCTGTTCGCCGCCCGAGAGCTGGTTGCCCATGTTGCGCTGGCGCTCGGCCAGGCGCGGGAACAGGTGGTAGACGCGCTCCAGCGTCCAGGGCTCCCTGCTGGCGTTGCGCTGGGCGGCGAAGGCCAGCAGGTTCTCGCGCACCGAGAGGTTGGGGAAGATCTGCCGCCCCTCGGGCACGATGGCCAGCCCGCGGCGCGCGATGCGGTCGGGCGGCAAGCCGTCGATGCGCTCACCCAGGAAGCGCACGCTGCCGCCGCGCGGGCGCGTGAGGCCGAGCAGCGAACGCACCGTGGTGGTCTTGCCCATGCCGTTGCGGCCCAGCAGCGTTGCGGCCTCGCCCTGGGCGATGGCGAGGTGCACGCCGAACAGCACCTGGCTGCTGCCGTAGGCGGTTTCCAGATCCTGCACTTCCAGCAAGGCGGTCATGCGGCCTCCGGCAGTTCGTCGCCCAGGTAGGCGCGGCGCACCTCGGGGTGCTCGCGGATCTCGGCGGGGGGGCCGCTGGCGATCACGCGGCCGAAGACCAGGGTGGAGATGCGGTCGGCCAGGCGGAAGACGGCGTCCATGTCGTGTTCCACCAGCAGCAGCGTGGTACTGCCGCGCAGCGATTGCAGCAGCGCCACCATGCGCTCGGCCTCGTGCGGGCCCATGCCGGCCATGGGTTCGTCGAGCAGCAGCAGTTGCGGCTGCAGCGCCAGCGCCAGGCCCACTTCGAGCTGGCGCTGCTCGCCATGCGACAGAGCGCCGGCGGGCCGCTGCAACTGCGCGCCCAGGCCCACGCGCTCGGCCACGGCGGCTGCTGCCGCGTAGCGCGCGCGATTGGCCCGCGCCGGGCGCCAGAAGCCCGCCTTCTCGCGCGACTGGAGGGCCAGAGCGATGTTGTCCAGCACCGGCAGGCGCTTGAACACGCTGGTGATCTGGTAGGAGCGCACCAGGCCCCGTTGCGCGCGCGTGTGCATGGGCAGGCCGGTCACGTCCTGCCCGGCGAAGTGGATGCGGCCCGAGGTGGGCGCGAGCGCGCCCGAGAGCTGGTGGATCAGCGTGGTCTTGCCCGCGCCGTTGGGGCCGATCAGCGCGTGGATCTCGCCCGCTTGCACGGTGAGGCTGGCGTGGTCGGTCGCCACCAGCCCGCCGAAGCGCTTGACGAGGTTGTCGATGCGCAGCAGCTCGCCCGTCATGCGGCGGCTCCCTTGCGCTGCGCCAGGCTCAGCAGGCCGTTGGGCGCCAGCAGCACCACGGCGAGCAGCACCGCGCCCAGGCCGAACTGCCAGTGGATGGTGTAGGCCACCAGCACCTCTTCCAGCAGCAGGAACAGCGCCGCGCCCGCCAGCGGGCCATAGAGGTGCCCCACGCCGCCCAGGATCACCATCACCAGCAGCATGCCCGACTGGCTCCACTGCAGCATGGCGGGGCTGACGAAGCTGCCCTGGTTGGCCAGCAGCGCCCCCGCCAGTCCGGCGATAGCCCCGGCCAGCGTGAAGGCCGCGAGCTTGTAACGGTACACGGGAAAGCCGATGGCCTCCATGCGCGTCTCGTTCTCGCGGATGCCCTGCAGCGCGTGGCCGAAGCGGGCGTTCAGCAGGCGCCAGAGCACGAGAAAGACTAGCGCGAACACGGCCAGCACCACGTAATAGAACTGCGCGTCGTCGGCCAGGTCGATGCCCAGCCCGACCTGCGAGCGCGCGGGCAAGGGCAGCCCGTCCTCGCCGCCATAGGCCTTGAGCGACACCATCAGGTAGTACAGCATCTGCGCAAAGGCCAGCGTGATCATGATGAAGTACACGCCCTGCGTGCGTAGGCTGACCAGCCCCACCACGCAGGCGAACAGCCCGCCCGCCACGAACGCCAGCGGCCAGGCCACCCAGGCGGAGGTGATGCCCGCCTCCTGCATGAGGATGCCCACGGTGTAGGCTCCCACGCCCACGAAGGCCGCGTGGCCGAAGCTGACCATGCCGCCGAAGCCCAGCACCAAGTTGAGGCTGGCAGCGGCCAGCGCGAAGACCAGCACGCGGCTGGCCACGCCCACGTAGAAATCCTCGCCCAGCGCGCCGGCGATGGTGGGCACCAGGGCCAGCAGCACCAGCAGCGGCACGGCGACGGCGGGGCGCAGCCGGTGGTCCAGAAGAGACGTCATATCAGTTATCCATAGCGCTGCGCGCCACCCGCATCGCGTGAAACCGGCGCGGCCCAGGCGCAGGCAGCCGCGCAAGGGCCGCCCCGCCGCGCTGGCTGCGTCCCCCTCCCATAGCGCGAAGCGCGTAGAGAGAGGGGGAAGGCGCGAAGCGACTCAGGGGGTGTTTCATCTCAATGCGTAGGGAAAAGGCCCTTGGGCTTCCAGAACAGCACGGCGGCCATGAGCACGTAGATCAGGATCGAAGCCACGGCCGGCCCGGCGCTGGAGGCTGCCTCCGGCCCCATGAGTCGGCCGAACAGCATGGGCACCAGCGTGCGCCCCGCCGTATCCACTACGCCCACCAGCAGCGCGCCCAGCAGCGCGCCGCGGATGGAGCCGATGCCGCCGATCACGATGACCACGAAGGCCAGGATCAGGATGCTCTCGCCCATGCCCACCTGCACCGCCAAGAGTGGCCCCAGCATGCCGCCCGCCACCGCGCACAGGGCCGCGCCCAGCGCGAACAGCGCGGTGAACAGGCCGCGCACGTTGGCGCCCATGGCCAGCGCCATCTCGCGGTTGGAGGCGCCCGCGCGCACCTGCATGCCCACGCGCGTGCGCGTGACCAGCAGGTACAGCAGCAGCGCCACCGCCAGCCCCACACCGATGATGAACAGCCGGTAGGCCGGGTACGAGAAGCCCGGCAGCAGCTCCACCGGCCCCGCCAGCGACTCGGGCGGATTGAGCGGCACCGGCTGCGAGCCCCAGACCATGCGCACCGCCTCGTTGGCCATGAGCAGGATGGCGAAGGTGCCCAGCACCTGCGACAGGTGGTCGCGCTGGTACAGGCGGCGCAGCACGGTCACTTCCAGCAGCACGCCGATCACCGCCGTGGCGGCGATGCCCGCAGCCAGCCCGATCCAGAACGAGCTCGAGGCCGCAGCGCAGGTGGCGATGAGGTACGCGCCCACCATGTAGAGCGAACCGTGCGCGAGGTTGATCATGTCCATGATGCCGAACACCAGCGTCAGCCCCGCCGCCAGCAGGAAGAGCATCAGGCCGAACTGCAGGCCGTTGAGGGCCTGCTCCAGCACCAGGATGCCCGTCATGCGGGCATCTTGCATTCAGACGCGTAGGCGTCGCCGTGGTTCTTGAAGATGGGCGCCACCGTGCGGTTGGTGATGCGGCCCTGGCTGTCCTTGGTGATGACGCGCAGGTAGTAGTCCTGGATGGGGAACTGGTTGGGGCCGAACTTGAACGGGCCGCGCACCGAGTCGAACTTCGCCGCCTTGAGCGCGCGGCGCACGGCTTCCTTGTCGGCCAGGTTGCCCTTCACGTCGCGCACGGCGGCGTCGATCAGGCGCGCCGCATCGTAGCCCTGCGAGGAGTAGAGCGTGGGCAGGCGGCCGTATTCTTTCTGGAAGTCGGCCACGAAGCGCTTGTTGGCCGCGTTGTCCAGGTCGTGCGCCCATTGCGAGGTGTTGAACATGCCCAGCATGGGCTCGCCCACGGCGCGGATCACGTCCTCGTCGGCCGAGAAGCCGGGGCCGTAAAGCGTCATGTCCTTGGATAACCCTGTGCCCACGAACTGCTTGATGAAGTTCACGCCCAGGCCGCCGGGCAGGAAGATGTAGACCGCGTCGGCGTCCGAGGCGCGCATCTTCGACAGCTCCGCACCGTAGTCGAGCTGCGACAGCGGCGTGTACATCTCCAGCGCCACCTCGCCCTTGAAGTAGCGCTTGAAGCCGGCCAGCGCATCCTTGCCCGCCGGGTAGTTGGGTGCGAGCAGCGCGACCTTCCTGGCGCCCTTGTCCTGCGCCGTCTGGCCCGCGGCCTCGTGCTGGTTGTCGTTCTGATAGGAGGCGCTGAAGAAATACGGGTTGCATTGCGCGCCCGCGAGCTGCGAAGGGCCGGCGTTGGCGCTGATGTAGAAGGTCTTGGACTGGAACACCGGTTGGCCGACGGCCAGCATGACGTTGGAGAAGACGATGCCGGTCATGAAATCGACCTTGTCGCGCTTGACCATGCGGTCGGCCGTCTGCTTGGCCGCGTCGGGGCTCTGCTGGTCATCGGCCACGATGACCTCGGCCGGCAGGCCACCGAGCTTGCCGCCGTTCTGCTTCACGGCGAGCTGGAAGGCATCGCGGATGTCCACGCCCAGCCCGGCGCCCGGCCCCGAGAGCGTGCTGAGCAGGCCGATCTTCACCTTGTCGGCGGCCTGCGCGGTGGCGGCCAGGCACAGGGCGGCGGTGGCAACAACGGCCAGGCGCAGGGGGGCGGGGGGCTTGCTCATGCGGGATGCTCCTGAAAACTCGGGGTCGTAAGTGGGCGTAAAACGCCGTAGCTTACCGGTGGTTGCAGGCGGGGCCGGAAAAAAGTGCGCTACCTGCGCACCACACCGGCGTGGCCGCCGGCCTGGAAAATCTGTGTGAAATCGGCCTCCAGCGCTTGCCAGCCAAGCGCAAGCAGCTACTTTTTTGATAGTCGTGCCAGAATGCGCGCATGCAAGCCCGCCCCGCCTATGCGGCGCACGCCGCAGCGCCGCCCCGCACCGAACCGGAATACACCAGCGTCGCGCCGTCGCTGTACCGGGCCGCGCTGGGCCCCGTGAATGTGGCGCACTATCTGGCCGCCTTCGAACGGCTGGACGCGACGGGCCGCGTGCTGCCCGGCTGGAACACGGCGGCCGCGCTGTGTCCGCTGGGCTGGCTGGCGTTCCGCCGCCTGTGGCGGGCGGCGCTGGTGTACCTGGCGGCGCTGGCCGCGGCCGCGCTGCTGCTGTTCACGGCCGGGCACCAATGGCTGGCGCTGCCGCCACCGATGCTGGCGGGCCTGGCGCTGGCCGGGCTGCTGGTGGCGTGCGGGCTGCCGGGACTGTATGGCGACGCGCTGCTGCATGCCGACGTGCGGCGGCGGATCGACCGCGCGGTGGCGTCCGCGCCCACCCTGCGCGAGGCGATGGACCTGCTGGACCGCCATGCCAGCAGCCGGCGGCGGCTGGCCTGGACGGCGGCGCTGGGCGGAGCGCTGTTGCTGGCGGCGGCGGTGGCCTGGGCCCTGTTCCAGGGCGATGCCCCGCGGACGGACGAAGCCCAGGCACAGGCGCCGGCCATGCCGCCCCCGCAGCCTCCCGCCCGTCCGGCCGAACGCATGGATGCCTTGCCCATGCCGTCCGGCACGCCGGTGGCCGATGCGGCCGCCGTGCCGCCGCCGCAGGCAGAGAGCGGCAGCGGCGCGGCGCCGGAGCCCGCCGTGCCTGCGGCGGTGGTGGACGCCGCGCCTGCGCCCCCGGTGCAGGAGACGCTCCCCGCACCCGTGGCGCAGCCCGCGTCTGCGTTGGCTCCCGCCAAGCGCGCTGTGCCGCCTGCCAGGCAGACGCAGGCGGCGGCGCAGCGCAAGCTCTACATCAACGTGGGCCTGTTCGCGGACCCGGCCAACGCCCGCCGTGCGCATGCGCGGCTGCGCCAGGCCGGGCTGCCATCCACCGTGCAGTCCGTGGCGCGAGCCGACGGCAAGCGGCTGCAGCGCGTGCGGGTGGGGCCGTTCGCCTCGGCGGCGCAGGCCAACGCGGCGGCGGCGCAGGTGCGCACGCTGGGGCTGGACGCGGCGGCGGCCGTGGAGTGACGGGCCGGGGGCGTTACCTATCGTGACGGCGGCGGCGCACACACCGCGCTAAGGTGCGGCTTTTTTCATCGGGAGGATGTGACTATGCGCAAGATTTCCTGGGCGGCGGCCGCCGCGGCGGCGTTGGCACTGGTATCGGGCTGCTCGTCGGTGGGCCCGGCGGCAACGCCCGCGCCGCCGCCGATCGGCGCGAGCACCGCGCCCGTGGGCGGCACGTGCGACACGCAGGCCGCGCAGTGGGCGCTGGGCAAGAACGGCACGGCCAAGGTGCTGGAGGAGGCGCGCGTGCGCGCCGGCGCCCGCATGGCCCGCGTGTTGCACAAGGGCCAGCCGGTCACGATGGAGTTCGACGCCCAGCGGTTGAACCTGGAGGTGGACGGCAGCGGCAAGATCACCGCCGCGCGCTGCGGCTGATTCATATCCGATTGAAACGGGCGCGTCCCAAGTCAGGGCCGCCGTGCAAGGGCCGTCCCGCCGCACGGGCGGCGTCCCCCTGCCCGCAGCGCAAAGCGCGTAGAGAGCGGGGGAAGCGGCGCAACTGCTCAGGGGGGCATTTCAATCCCCGAGGAACAGCGACTGCAGGTCGCTGAGGAAATCGAAGCCGCGCTCGGTGGGGCGCACCCGCTCCATGTCGCGCTCGACGAGGCCCCGCGCCTCGGCCTCCTGCAGCCCCTGGGCGATGGCCGTGAGCGGCAGCCCCGTGCGGGCGGTGAAGTCCTGCAGCGCGAAGCCTTCGCGCAGGCGCAGCGCATTCAGCATGAACTCGAACGGCAGGTCGGCGCGGCGCACCTCGTCGTCCTGGGCGATGGCCTGGCCGGCCAGCGCGCCCTGCATGTAGCGCTGCGGGTCGCGCAGGCGCACCTGCCGCATGATGCGGTGCGCGAAGCTCAGCTTGCTGTGCGCGCCCGCGCCGATGCCCAGGTAGTCGCCGAACTGCCAGTAGTTGGTGTTGTGCAGGCACTGGTGGCCTTCGCGCGCATAGCCCGAGACTTCGTAGCGCCGCAGGCCGTGCAGGGCCGTCAGTTCGGTAATGCGGTCGAGCATCGCGTAGGCCGTGTCTTCCTCGGGCAGCGGCGGCGGGTGCTTGGCGAACCAGGTGTTGGGCTCCACGGTCAGGTGGTAGATGGACAGGTGCGGCGGCGCGAGCGCAAGCGCGGTGCGCACCTCCTGCTCCAGTCCGTCCAGCGTCTGGCCGGGCAGGGCGTACATCAGGTCGAGGTTGAAGGTGTCGAACGACGCGGCGGCTTCCTCCACGGCGGCCAGGGCCTGGGCGCGATCATGCACGCGGCCGATGGCCTGCAGGTGCCGGTCGTCGAAGCTCTGCACGCCGATGGACAGGCGCGTGACGCCCGCGCTGCGGTAGGCGCGGAAGCGCTCCTTCTCGAAGGTGCCGGGGTTGGCCTCCAGCGTGACTTCGCAGCCCGCGTCGAGCCGCAGCCGCGCGCGGATGTCGGCCAGCAGCCGGTCGATGGCCTCGGGTGCGAACAGGCTGGGCGTGCCGCCGCCGATGAAGATGCTGTGTACGGTGCGGCCCCAGACGAGGGGTAGGGCGGCTTCAAGGTCGGCCATCAGCGCGTCGAGGTAGCGGGCGGTGGGCACGTCGCCGCGCGCCTCGTGCGAGTTGAAGTCGCAGTAGGGACACTTGCGCAGGCACCAGGGGATGTGCACGTACAGCGACAGCGGCGGCAGGCTGGACAGCTGCAGCAGGCCGGGACGCATGTAATGCTGCACGTCGCGCGGAGGCAGGGATTGCGGCGCAGGGACGATGGGGACGGTCATCGGGCTCTCAAAATAATAGCTGGCTGCGCTTGTTTAGCAAGGGTTTCTGTGGGAAAACCATATGAAACCATTGAGTAGCAAGCGCAAGCAGCTCTCTTTTTCATAGCCAATGTTCGCGGATCAGCGCCAGCATCTGCTGTGCGGAGCGGCCGCGGTGGCTGTGGGCGTTTTTCACCTCGGTGGGCAGCTCGGCGAAGGTCTTGCCGAATTCGGGGATGAACATCACCGGGTCGAATCCGAAGCCGCCCGTGCCGCGCGGCGCGTGCGCGATCTCGCCGGCCACGCGGCCCACGGCGATCAGCGGCTCGGGGTCCTGCGGGCTGCGCACGGCGACCAGGGTGCTGACCATGGCGGCGCGGCGGTCGTCGATGCCTTCCATCTGCTCGATCAGCGCGCGCACGTTGTTGGCGTCGCCCTTCTCATAGCCGAACTGCGTGGCGTAGTAGGCCGTCTGCACGCCGGGCAGGCCGCCAAAGGCGTGGATGCACAGGCCCGCGTCGTCGGCCAGCGCGGGCAGGCCGGTGTGCGCGCAGGCGTAGCGCGCCTTGGCCAGCGCGTTCTCGACGAAGGTGTGGAACGGCTCCTCGGCCTCGCCCACGCCCAACTCGCCCTGCGCGATGAGCTGCACGCCCAGCGGCGCCAGCATGGTTTGCAGCTCGGCGAGCTTGCCCTTGTTGTTGGATGCAAGAACGAGTTTCATGGTCATTTTGGCCTCTAGCGCTTGATATGCAAGCGCTGGCAGCTATTAATTCCGAAGCGATTGCTGTTGCAGCGCGACCAGCTCGGCGATGCCTTGCTCGGCCAGCGCCAGCAGTGCGTTCAGCTCGCCCTTCGAGAAGGCCGCGCCTTCGGCCGTGCCCTGCACTTCCACGAAGTGCCCGGCGCCGGTCATCACCACGTTCATGTCGGTGTCGCACGCCACGTCTTCCACGTATTCCAGGTCGAGCAGCGGCGTGCCCTGCACGATGCCGACCGACACGGCCGCCACCGCGCCGGTGATGGGTGAGGTGGCGATCTTGCCCGCCGCCAGCAGCGCGGCCACCGCGTCGTGCGCGGCCACCCAGGCGCCGGTGATGGCGGCAGTGCGCGTGCCGCCGTCGGCCTGGATCACGTCGCAGTCCAGGTGGATGGTGCGCTCGCCCAAGGCCTTCAGGTCGAACACCGCGCGCAGGCTGCGGCCGATGAGGCGCTGGATCTCCTGTGTGCGCCCGCTCTGCTTGCCGCGCGCGGCCTCCCGGTCGCTGCGCTTGTGGGTGGAGCGCGGCAGCATGCCGTATTCGGCCGTCACCCAGCCGCAGCCAGAACCGCGCTGGTGCGGGGGCACCTTCTCCTCGACCGAGGCAGTGCACAGCACGCGGGTGTGGCCGAATTCGATGAGCACCGCGCCCTCGGCGTGCATGGTGTAGCGGCGCGTGATGCGGATGGGGCGCAGGGCGCTGGCGGCGCGCTGGCCGCTGCGTTCAAAGGTCATGGGTGTCTTTCGGCGAACGGCCCCGGGGGCGGTTCACGGTTTTTTGGAAGCAGAGCGGCGGATGGCTTCGTTGATCTCGGCGATGGAGCGCTCGATGGCCTCGTCGTCCAGGTCGTCCACGAAGCCGTCGAGGGGTTCGGCCTGGATGGTGGATTCGAACACGTCGTCGCTGATGCTCTCGGTGGACACGCCCTGGGTGGACTCGAACGCGTCCGGCGTCTCCCACTCCATGGCCACCACGGTGACGTTGTCGCTGGTGTCGCCGGCGGCGCGCAGCGCGTCCTCCACCAGGTCGGGCACCGCGTTGGACACGGCCTGGCGGCCCAGGCCGCGGACGATGGCGTCGTCGTCCAGCGCGCCCCACAGGCCGTCGGAGCACAGCAGGATGCGGTCACCCTGCTCCAGCAGGACGGGGCCGCTCAGGTCGTAGATGGGCTTGGTGGGCGAGCCCAGGCAGGTGAACAGCACGTTGCGGTTCACGCGCTCCAGGCCTGGGATGGCGGCGTTGCGCAGCTCCAGGTAGGAGTGGTCGCGCGTGCGCGTGAGCAGGTCGCCGGCGCGCACCACATAGAGGCGCGAGTCGCCACAGTGGACCCAGTGGGCGCGGCCCTCCTGCACCACCGCCGCCACCAGCGTGGTGCGCGGCGTGTCCAGCATGCCCTTGCTGCTGGCGTAGCGCAGGATCTGGTGGTGCGCCGCCAGCAGCGCGGAGGTGAGGAACTCGCCCGCGTCCTGCAGCGCCGGCCGGGCCTGGCGCTGGAACATGGACGAGACCGTCTGGATGGCGATCTGCGCCGCCACCTCACCCTGCGGGTGGCCGCCCATGCCGTCGGCCAGCACGAACAGGCCGCACTCGCGCGTGTAGCAGTAGCCCATGCGGTCTTCGTTCTTCTCGCGCCCGCCGCGACGGCTGATCTGGAAGACGGAGAACTTCATTTGGGACGGGCCGCGAGGCCGGAGGCGTCCGTCGCCTTGGGCGCGCTCTTGCGGTTGTCGGAAACCAGGGTGTCGAACTGCATGCGCACCTTCTCGGCCACCGACAGCTTGGTATAGCGGCGCTCGCCCTCGCGGCTCAGCTCCTTTTGCAGCGCGAAGACCGATTGCGGGCGCGACAGCGGGTCGAGCGCCATGCACCACTCCACCACCTCGATCAGGTTGTCGGAGTAGATGCCGCGCAGCTTGTTGAGCGCGAGCGACAGGCGGTCCTTCTCCTGGCGCTGCGGCGCCTCGTTGGGCGGAAAGCCCTGCATGCAGGCGTAGATGCAGGCGCCGATGGCGTAGATGTCCGTCCACGGGCCCATCTGCGCGTCGCGGCGGTACATCTCGGGCGCGGCGAAGCCGGGCGTGTACATGGGGCGGATGAAGTTGCCTTCCTTGGACAGCACCTCGCGCGCGGCGCCGAAGTCGATCATCACAGCCTTGTTGTCGTCGGTGATGAAGATGTTGGCCGGCTTGATGTCCAGGTGCAGCATCTTGTGCTGGTGCACGATGCGCAGGCCGCGCAGCACCTCGTCGAACAGCGAGCGGATGGTGGACTCGCGGAACACCTTCTGCGTCTTGAGGTCGCGCGCGGTGATGATGAAATCCTGCAGGGTCGCGCCCTCCAGGTAGTTCATCACCATGTAGACGGTTTCGTTCTCGCGGAAGAAATTGAGCACGCTCACCACCGAGGCGTGCGAGATCTGCGCCAGCGAGCGCCCTTCCTCGAAGAAGCTCTTGAGGCCCAGGCGGTAGAGCGAAAGCTTTTCGGGCGGCACCTTGGGCAGCAGTTCGCCCGGCGCGCGCGTGGCCAGCGATGCAGGGATGTATTCCTTGATGGCGACCTGCTGGCCCTCGGCATCCACGGCGAGATACACCACGCCAAAGCCGCCGGAAGCCAGCCTGCGCACCACGCGGTAGCCGCCGATCACGGTATCGGGGGGCAGGGGAGCCGGCTTGATTTTTGACATAGGGAGCGAGGAAGACGCGGGCGCAGCGAGCGAACCCGGATAATCGCCGGATTGCAAGCAATCCACCACCGAAAAGTCCAATGGCAGTTTACAGCATGACCGGATACGCCAGCGCGCAGCGAGGCGTAGCCGCGGCAGGGGATGACAAGGACGGACAGGGCCGCCGCCTGGGCCTGGAGATACGCTCCGTCAACAGCCGTTTCCTCGACCTGGCGTTCCGCCTGTCCGATGAGCTGCGCGCCCACGAGCCGGCGCTGCGCGCCCTGCTCACGGCGCAGCTCAAGCGCGGCAAGGTCGAGGTGCGCGCCTTCGTGGATGCGGACGGCGCCACCACCCTGGCCGAGCCCGCGCCGCGCCTGCTGCAGCGCGTGAGCGCCGTGCAGGACGCCGTGCGTTCCTGGTTGCCCGACGCCGCCCCCTGTCCGTGGCCGACGCACTGCGCCTGTGCGCCAACGCCAGCGCACCCGCCCAGGACTGGAGCGAATCGCTCCCGGCCCTGGCGCGGCAGGCGCTGGACGACCTGGTCGCCGACCGGGCACGCGAGGGCGAGCGCCTGGCCGCCATGCTGCACGACCGCCTGGGCCAGTTGCGGGCCCTGGCGCAGCAGGCCGGCCCGCTGGTGCCGCAGCTCGTGGAACAGCAGCGCCAGCGCTTCATGGAACGCTGGCGCGAGGCCATGCAGCTGGCCGAAGGCGCCGCTGTGCCCGAAGCCGCCCAGGACCGTGCCCTGACCGAGGCCACGGCCTTTGCCATCCGCATCGACGTGGCAGAGGAAATCACCCGGCTGCAGGCCCATCTGGACGAGATCGAGCGCCTGCTCAAGAAGGGTGGCGAGATCGGCAAGCGCCTGGACTTCCTCATCCAGGAACTGCACCGCGAGGCCAACACCCTCGGCTCCAAGTCCGCAGCCATGGAGCTCACGCGCATCAGCGTGGACATGAAGGTGCTCATCGAGCAGATGCGCGAGCAGGTGCAGAACATCGAATAATTCAACATGGACTATCCCGGAAACCTCTTCGTCGTCTCGGCTCCCAGCGGAGCGGGCAAATCCAGCCTGGTCAAGGCGCTGCTGGAACTGGACTCGCACGTGCAGCCCTCGGTGTCCCACACCACGCGCGCTCCGCGCGGGCAGGAAAAGCACGGGCGAGAATACTTCTTCGCCTCGGAGCAGGAGTTCGACGCCATGGTGTTGGCCAACGGCTTCGTGGAGTGGGCCAACGTGCACGGACGGCGCTACGGCACCTCGCGCAAGGTGATTGAGGAGCGCGTTGCGCACGGCGCCGACGTGGTGCTGGAGATCGACTTCCAGGGCGCGCTGCAGATCAAGCAGGCCTTCGTGAACGCCGTGCTGATCTTCATCCTGCCGCCGAGCTGGGAGGAGTTGCGCTCGCGCCTGGAGCGGCGCGGCGAGGACGCGCCGGACGTGATCGAGATGCGCCTGCGCAATGCGGCCGACGAGATGGCGCAGGTCGAGAAATTCGACTTCGTTATAATTAACGAGGTTTTCGAACGGGCGCTCTTTGACCTGAAGACCATCGTCCATGCCCAGCGCCTCAAGTACACCGCCCAGCGCCGCGCTCGGGCCGACACGTTCGAATCGCTCAACATCCCCTGAATCGCCCCGGAGAGACCCAATGGCCCGCATTACCGTGGAAGACTGCCTCGAAAACGTTCCCAACCGCTTCCAACTGGTGCTGGCCGCCACGTACCGCGCCCGCATGCTGAGCCAGGGCCATGCCCCCAAGATTGAAAGCCGCAACAAGCCCGCGGTGACGGCGTTGCGCGAGATCGCCGCCGGGAAGGTCGGCCTGGAAATGCTGAAGAAAGTGCCCGGCTGAACCTAGAGACGCCACGCGCCCGCACTACCGGGCAGAGAAAGCACCGCAGAGGCGGTGCTTTTTTGCCCGCCTGTCGCCGGTTGTCTGACACGCTACATTAAAGGCATGGACGTGGTCGTGAAAAAGGGGGCGCCGGCAGTGCGCAGACGGAGCCCGCCGTGCCAAACAGCTCATCCGCCGCGGCGGCCAATGCCGCGGCGGCGAGCTTCGCCGCGCTTCTGGAAAAGCTCGACTACCTGGACAGCGCCAGCATCGAGCAGGTGCGCCAGGCATACCGCTATGCCGATGCGGCACACCTGGGCCAGTTGCGCAGCAGCGGCGAGCCCTACATCACGCACCCCATTGCGGTGGCCGCGCTGTGCGCGAGCTGGAAGCTCGACGTGCAGGCCCTCATGGCGGCCCTGCTGCACGATGCCATGGAGGACTGCGGCATCACCAAGGCCGACCTGATCGACCGCTTCGGCGCGCCGGTGGCCGAACTGGTCGATGGCCTGACCAAGCTCGACAAGCTGCAGTTCAACACCCGCGAGGAAAACCAGGCCGAATCCTTCCGCAAGATGCTGCTGGCCATGGCGCGTGACGTACGCGTCATCCTCATCAAGCTGGCCGACCGTACGCACAACATGCGCACGCTGTCGGACATGCCGCGCAGCAAGTGGCACCGTATCTCGTCGGAAACGCTGGAAATCTACGCCCCCATCGCCCATCGGCTCGGCCTGAACCAGACCTACCGCGAACTGCAGGACCTGGCATTCCGCCACCTGCATCCCTGGCGCTATGCGACGCTGGCCAAGGCGGTTGCCAAGTCGCGCAATCGCCGGCGCGACATCGTGCAGAAGGTGCAGGCAGAGGTGGACGCGGCCTTCGCCCGCCAGGGCATGGCGGTGCGCCTGGCGGGGCGTGAGAAGACGCTCTTCGCCATCTACCAGAAGATGGACGCCAAGCACCTGAGCTTCGCCCAGGTGACGGACCTGTACGGCTTTCGCATCATCGTGCCCACGGTGACGGACTGCTACACCGCCCTGGGCGTGTTGCACCAGATGTACAAGCCCGTGCCGGGCAAGTTCAAGGACCACATCGCGATCGCCAAGCTCAACGGTTACCAGTCGCTGCACACCACGCTCGTGGGGCCGGCAGGGCTGAACGTCGAATTCCAGGTGCGCACCGAAGAGATGCACGTCGTGGCCGAGGCGGGTGTGGCCGCCCACTGGCTTTACAAGGCACAGGAGACGGACGGCACGGTGGCCGAGCGGCTGGGCACGAAGTGGCTGCAGTCGCTGCTCGACATCCAGAACGAAACACGCGATGCAGCGGAGTTCTGGGATCACGTCAAGGTGGACCTGTTCCCGGATGCGGTCTACGTGTTCACGCCCAAGAGCCAGATCCTCGCGCTGCCGCGCGGTGCCACCGCCGTGGATTTCGCCTATGCCATCCACAGCGACGTGGGCGACCGCACCACGGCGGCGCGCATCAACAACGAGCAGGTGCCCTTGCGCACCGAGCTCAAGAACGGCGACGTGGTCGAGGTCGTCACCAAGCAGGGCGCACGGCCCAACCCGGCCTGGCTAGCCTTCGTGCGCACGGGTCGTGCGCGCTCGAAGATCCGGCATTACCTCAAGAACATGGCGCAGAGCGAGTCGGCGGGGCTGGGGGAGAAACTGCTCACCCAGGCGCTGCGTGCCGAAGGCATGGAGCAATTGCCCGACGCGCAAACACATGCGGCCCTCTGGGAAAAACTGCTGCGCTTCACCGGCAGCCGCAGCCGAGCGGAACTGATGACCGATATCGGCCTGGGCAAGCGCATCGCCAACATCGTGGCCAAGCGGCTGGTGTTGCTGCTGACAGAAGACGGCCAGCGGCCTGATGCGCTGCTACTGACCCGCGAGCGCTACAGTTCCCACGAGAACGTCTCGCAGGGCAGTATCACGCTCGATGGCAGTGAGAACGCTTCCGTGCAATACGCGCCTTGCTGCCGGCCCGTGCCCGGCGATCCCATCGTGGGCTATCTGGGGCGCGGCGAGGGGCTGGTGGTGCACCACGCCCAGTGCGGCGTGGCCAAGAAGCTGCAGCACAAGGATGGGGAGCGCTTCATCGCAGTGGACTGGTCCGACGAGCCCACGCGCATGTTCGAGACGACGATCACCGTCACCGTGAGCAACGGCAAGGGCGTGCTGGCACGCATCGCCTCGGAGCTGGCCAGTTCCGAGGCCGACATCGTGCGTGTGGACATGGACGATGCGATGGATACCATCGACCTGCGCTTCGTCGTGGCCGTGCGGGACCTCGCGCACATGGAAACGGTGCTGCGCAACCTGCGCCGCACGCAGTCCGTGCTGCGGGCGTTCAGGGTGCTGCCGCAGCCCGCGTAGTGCGGAGATTCAGGCGCCCGGTTCCGGGTAGCGCACGGACAGGATTTCCAACGTGCGCGCTCCGGCGGGCGTCTGCAGCGATACCTCATCGCCTTCGCGCGCCTTGAGCAGCGCGCGCGCCACGGGCGATATCCAACTGATCTGGTGCAGGCTGTTGTCGGCTTCGTCCACGCCCATGATGGTCACGGTGCGCTCCACGCCCTCGTCATCGATGTAAGCGACCGTCGCCCCGAAGAACACCTGGTCGCTGCCGGCGTGCAGCGAAGGGTCCACGACCTCGGCGATTTCCAGCCGCTTCGTGAGGAAGCGGATGCGCCGGTCGATTTCCCGCAGACGCTTCTTGCCATACAGGTAGTCGCCGTTTTCCGAGCGGTCGCCATTGCTGGCGGCCCAGTGGACCACCTCGACGACCTTGGGGCGTTCTTCGTCGATCAATGTCAGCAACTCGGCGCGCAGCCGGGCGTAGCCCTGGGGCGTGATGTAGTTCTTGCCGCCCAGGGGGATGCCAGCGGGCAGGGCTGGCTCGTCGTCGGCCTCGTCGGTTTCCTTGGTGAAGGCTTTGCTCATGGCGCTATCGTGCCTGAAAGTGCTGGCGCAACGAAAAAGCCCTGGAACCTTGCAGTTCCAGGGCTTACCGTTTGGTGCGCTGGCAGGAATCGAACCCACGACCCCTTGGTTCGTAGCCCAGCCAGATCAAGCGGCCATCTTTTAAATCAACGACTTAGGGCGCCCACAACCCCGCAGTTCTGCATAGAGCTGCTGGGTGCTGCTCGGACGACTTACGCAGATCTCACGCAGCCCAAGAAGGCCCCCGTAGGGTCTTCCCATCCGCCGGCCGTGGCCACTCTCTCTAGAGCGTGTTATGAACTTGATAGCGCGTGCGGTAGATTCGCCACATGGCAAGGCGCAAGCAGTACCCCACGGATGTCACGGATGAGGAGTGGGGCTTCGCGGCGCCGTACCTGGCACTGATCGACGAGAAGGCAGCGCAACGCCGGCACGAACTGCGCGAAGTGTTCAATGCCTTGCGCTGGATGGCCCGTGCGGGTGCGCCCTGGCGCATGCTGCCTGGGGACTTCCCGCTGTGGGAGGCGGTCTATCAGCAAACACGCCGCTGGTTGCAAGCAGGATGCTTTGAGGCAATGGCCAACGACCTTCGCTCGGTCATTCGCGTGGCGCAAGGACGCCAGGGCCAGCCCAGTGCGGCAGTCTTGGATGGACGCACCTTGCAATCGAGCTGTGAGAGTGGTCCGCGTGCTGGCTACGATGGTTACAAGCGGCGCAACGGCTCGAAAGTGCACATGGCCGTCGATACGCTGGGGCATTTGCTGGCCGTCCATATCACACCAGCCAATAAACAGGAGCGAGCGCAAGTGGCGCCGTTGTGCGAGGCGGTGCAGGAAGCGACAGGCGAGACGGTGAGACTGGCCTGGGCCGACCAGGGCTACACGGGCGAAGAGCCCAACCGGCAGGCCAGCGAGCACGGCATTGATCTGCAAATTGTCAAGCTGCCCGAGGCCAAGAAGGGCTTTGTGCTGCTGCCCAGGCGCTGGGTGGTCGAGCGCAGCTTTGGCTGGCTGGCGCGATTCAGAAGGCTCAGCCGCGACTATGAAAGATTGCCCGAAGTGCTCGCCGGATTGCATTTCCTGATCTTCGTGATCCTCATGCTGCCAAAGGCGTTGCCTGCCTTGGGCACGGGGGTGAGTTCATAACACGCTCTAGTACGGGAACCGGATCGCCAAACGTGAACGCCTGCATGTGGCCCGCGGCCGAGGGTGAGGGCGACGGCACGGCCGCTCCCTGAGCGGTGGCGTGCATGGCCTTGCGCGATCGTTTTTTTGCCATCAGAAAATCTCCAGAATTCCGGTATTGCTGTGCAAGCCGCCACCATCCAGCGGCTCGTTATCCATCGCGTGCATGCAGGCCCAGGCCAGGTCGGCATGGCCTGTTTCCGAGTTGCGGCCCGCGTCATAGGTGGCCTGCCGGCCGCTGGCAGTGAGCACCTTCTTGATCGCCATGAACGACTGAGCGAGATCCACAGAGCCCGCATCGAACTCCAGCCGCCCTTTGCTGATGACGCTCTTGGCTTTGAGCACCAAGCGCGTTTTCACCTCGACGTTGTATTGGTAGCTGCGCACCGCCGGATAGAACTTCTTGACGATCTGGTACACGCACTGGCCAAGACCGCCCGTGTCCATGCCGATAAAGGCCACGTTGAAGCGCTCGGTCACCTTGCGAATGGCTTCGGCCTGCGCCTCGAAGTCAAGGCCCCGGAACTGGTGCCGCTCCAGCACGCGGAACTTGCCGCCCGGCGTGCTGGGCGGCGCCAGTACCACCAGCGCCGCCGTATCGCCCGATAGGGACGGGTCATAGCCCACCCACACCGGCCGCCAGCCGTAAGGGCGCGCGCTGAACGGCTTCACATCGTCCCAGGCGTCCCAGCTATCGACCATGCAGCGCTGCAGCTCGGCCAGGGGGCACACGCTGTAGCTGTCATCGAGGAACCCGCACATCAGCAGGTTCTCGAACTCCTCCGCGCTGTACTCAAGCCGCAGCTCATCGATGTCGAACAGGTTGCACCCGCCGCGCATCGCATCCACGATCGTGACGATCTGCCGCCAGATCTTGTCCTCGCCGGTGAAGCCGCCTGCCAGGTGGTCGTGCGACAGATCCAGTGAGATCCGCTGATCCTTGGGCCGCTTCTTGTTGAAGCGATCGCCGCTCCACAGCTCGTAGGCCTCGTGCTGGATGCTGCTGGGCGTAGAAAAATAGGTCTTCCGCCAGTGCTTGTGCATCGCCATGCCCGAAGCCACCTTGTTCAGGTCGGCGAACTTGCGCGTCCAGAAGCACTCGTCGAAATAGAAATTGCCGTGATAGCCCTGGGCCGTCAGCGCGTTCGTGCCCAGGAAGTAGAGCGTGGCCCCATTCGAGAGCACGATCGGGTCACCCGACAGATCCAGATCGCAGGCCTCACGGGCGAAGGCGATGATGTACTGCTTGAAGATGTGCGCCTGGGCCTTCGACGCGCTCAAGAAAATCTGATTGCGCCCCGTGGCGATCGCATCCGCCAGAGCCTCCCGCGCGAAATACCACGTGGCGCCGATCTGTCGAGACTTCAGGATGAAGCGCGTGCGCAGCTCGCTGTTCCTGAACCACACCTTCTGATAGTCGAACAGCGAATCGCGGAAGGCGTCGAGCAGCTTCTCGTGCTGCTCCTCGGTGAAGTGGTTGCGCTCCGGCTTCTTCTTCGGCCCCGCGTTGCGCCGCGCAATCGCAGGGCTCAGATCGGTCTCCTTGCCCGTCTCACCATAGCGCTGCACGCGCGCCAGCCGCTCAATCTGCCGGCCAAGTAGGTCGATTTCCTTGAAATCGCCGCCCGTCTTGCCGTCCTTCATCACCAGCTGCACCAGTCGGGTTTCCAGCGCCGCTTCCACGCGCTGGGCGGGTTGCGTCTTGTCCCACTCCTCGGCATCCTTCCAGCCCTGCACGGTGCTGCGCGGCTCGCCGATGTACTCTGCGATCGAGCTGACGCGCCAGCCCTGCCAGTACAGGTGCCGCGCCGCGCGCCGCTTGTCGGCCGCCATGCCCTCGGCGGGCATCAGCGAAAAGGGAACGACAGGAACGACGGCGGAAATGGGCATGCCGGCGAGCGTAGGCGTGGGCATGTCGCCGTGGAACAGGCGCCGTGGGCCTTTTGGTTGTAGCCAGCTACAACCAGAACACGTTGCTACGTGTGAGGTGGGCATTCAGGATTGGCGGCAATCGCAACAACCGCTTTTCCAGCCCACCACCATGGCACAAATATCCAAATTCTTCCGGGTCGCGACCGAAGGCGCAACCACCGATGGCCGCCAAATCGAGCGCGCCTGGATCCAGCAGATGGCGAAGAACTTCAACCCCAAGAAGTACGGCGCCCGCGTCTGGCTGGAACACCTGCGTGGCATCCATCCCGAAAGCTCGTTCAAGGCCTACGGCGATGTGCTTGCTGCTGAAGCTCGCGAAGTCGAAGACGGCAAGCTCGCCCTGTTCGCGCAGATCGAACCGCTGCCCGAACTGGTGGCGATGAACAAGGCCAAGCAGAAGATCTACACCTCCATCGAGGTGCACCCCAAGTTTGCCGACAACCCCGTGGCCTGCCGCCTGGTGCGCATCGAAGCCACCGCCCGCCGCCGCATGCGGCCGCCGCCGGCGGCGCCGCCTTGCCCCTTCACCGGCTTCGTGCCGCGTGCCTTGCCTTCCTACGACCACAAGCGCGCCGCCGCCGGCGATCGCGACTGATTTTTGACCCGGAGCAACCATGAAAAAGCCTTGATCCTGGCCCTGACGGGCCGCCCCGACGTGGGCAAAGACACCATCGGCGAGATCCTGCAGCAGCAGGGCTTCGCGCGCCTCGCCTTCGCTGACGCCCTGCGTGACGAAGTGGCGCAGGCCTGGGGCGTGGACGTGCGCCTGCTGACCGATCGCCACACCAAGGAGCTGCCGCTGCCCAGCATGGCCGCAGGCATGTGCCGCGACACCAGTTTCATCAACTGGGCCGCGATCGGCGGCAACGACCTGGCCGCGCCGCGCAGCCCGCGCTGGGTGCTGCAGCACTGGGCCACGTACATGCGTCGCGACACGCCAAGCTATTACGTCCACATCGCCGCCCGCAAGGCCGGGCGCCTGCTCGGCTCCGGCTGGATTCACATCGTGCTCACGGATCTCCGCCACCGTGAGGAGGAGGACCTCATCCGCCAGCTCGGCGGCGTGGTGGTGCGCGTGCACCGCACTGATGCCCATCCGCTGCCCCAGGACACGGCAGCGCACACGAGCGAGGCGCACGGCTCCATCAAGGCACAGGCAGACATCGTGAACGACGGCACCCTGCAGGCGCTTGCCGAGTCCGTGCAGCACCTCGTGCAGCAGCTCGAAGGGAAGGCGGCGGCATGAAGCGCGTTCTGAATATTTTCGAGACGGTCAAGCCGGTGAGCAGCACGGCCCCGGCCGCGGCACGCCGGCGCCGGACGCCGAGCAGGGCAGTGGTGGCGCTCGATCGCCTCGGCCGGCAGCGGGTACCGCCGGCGCCGCGGGCAGACGTTGGATTCGTGATCGAGAGCCACGCACAGGCGCAGGCCTCGGTGCTGCGGCGGGCGGCCATGCGGCGGAGGAGAATCTGACTATCAAATTAGCCCCAAACCGTTTATTTACAAGCGCAAGCAGCTATTTATTTGAGAGCGCCCATGAATATCAACACACGCCCTGTCAACTTCATCCACTTCCACGATCTGACACTGCTCGTTGTCGAGCATGAGGGCACCGAATACGTGCCCCTCAAGCCGCTTTCCGACCTCGCCGGTATCGATTGGCGTAATACAAAAAGAGCATGGCGCACGCAGAAAACGTCACGCTGATGGGGGCCAAGTGGCTGAGAAGCCCTGTTTTTGCAGGCCAGGGGGGTGATATCACCCCCACCCCCGACACGCTTTTCATTCAGCTTGACCGCGCCCGCATGTATTTGGCACGCATCAACACGGCTCGCATGAAGGCGCATGGCAATGTGGACGGGGCTGAGATGCTCCTAGCTCTGCAAATCGAATGGGCCGAAGCTCTGCATGCCTATGAAACTACGGGCGTTGCGGTCAAGAAGAACCACCGCGAAGGGCTGTCCACGCTCATGGGCCTCATCAAGGCCCGCACCGCCACTACCAGCGCCGCCGAGCGCGCCGCGCTCACAGCCCTCATCGCCAACACCTTCGCTGACTTGGGCCAGCCGCTGGCGGCCGAATCACAGCGCGAATTGCCGGGGGTTTGAACCATGAATCGATTTCCCCTGTCCAGCCTGGAGCAGCACTGTGCAGTGCCCGCCATTCAGGCCGTGGGCGAATGCGTTTTGAGCCAGTCCTTGAGCGCGTCGTTCATTCGGGCTTGCCAGCCCGCGCCAGCGGCGCGGAAGGCGGCGAGCACTTCGGGGCTGTACCGGATGGTGACGGCCTGTTTGGCATCGGCCTTGGTGCTGCCAGCCGGGCGACCGCGCCGCGCGACCGCATGCATGGCGGCCATGCCTTCCTCGGGGCTCACGGTGCGCTCGCCGATGCGCCAAGTGGCTTGGTTCAGATCGGCTTCGCTCAAGTCTGGCGCGTCGTCTGGATCAGTCCATTCAGGCTTGGCTGTAGCGCGCTTGTTCCCGTTCATTGGCTTTCCTCATGCTGATGATGCGGCGAACCGCGCCGCGCGGTGTCCAGGCGATGACGACCATGCGCCCGTCCAGGTAACCGATGGTGTTGAACCGGTCTTCGCCATAGTCTTGCCGCCGGTCGGGGAAGCTCACCGTGGCGGTGGCGAACACTTGCGCTGCATCGGCGAAATCGAGTCCACGTTCGGCAAGGGTCTTCTCTCTCTTGTCGGCGTCGAACTCGATTTGCATGAATTTATTGTAACTCCAATTAAATTGGGATGCAAGGGCTTTGCGCCAAGCCTGAATGGGACTACACTGCGCCCGCTGCGCGAAAAAGGCGCAGCCGGGTTTGGAAGCCTGTCGAAAGTTTGCGGCAAGAGCCGCATGGAACCGCCAAGGTCAGCGGCTCTCTCTATTTATGCCTCCAGTTTTATGGTGGCTCGGTGGGAGGGCGCAAGCCCTGCCGGTTTGCGCAAGCTTTCCCGGTCTTCCAACCCATCGAGCCGCCGCCCCCGTTTGGAAGCGGGTGCGACGGTTGTTGCAAACCGAAAGCTTAGGAGGCCACATCATGGCTCAAACCCTTCCCGGCAAACTGCCCCTGGCAGTGCAAGACGTACTCATCAATCGCAAGACCGACCTGCGCAACTTGGCCGAGGCACTGGCCTTTCTGCCCGAGGGCATCGCGGTGATGCTCAACACCCCCGGCCATACCGGGATGCTGGCGGGTCTGCTGCACCCCATGACGGCGTACCTGCAACAGATCGCCAGCGATCTGGAAAGCTTGAGCGAAGGGCGCGTGCCCAGCTTGTACCCCTGAATCCACGGCGCGGCCCAGCCCGCGCCGCAGCGGTGGGAAAGGCGGTGGCAGCATGATGCGCCAACCGATGGTCACCTCTCCAGCCCTGGAAGCCTGAGCCGGCCAGATCACCGCCACCAGCCTGCAAGTGGCCGCGCATTTCGGCAAGCTGCACAAAAACGTGATCCGAGCCATCCAAAATCTAGAGATTCCGGACGACTATCGTCGGCTCAATTTTGAGCTGACGATCAACCGGGTTCCTGGCCCCAAGGGGGCCTTGCGCGATGAGCCGATGTACCACATCACCCGTGATGGGTTCGCTTTGCTGGCCATGGGGTTTACCGGCAAGGAGGCCATGCGCTGGAAGGTGGCCTATATCACCACCTTCAACGCTATGGAAGCCAAGCTGCGGGCGCTGTACGTGGCGCCGCTCTACAGCCAGAAAGAATTCCGCAACGGGATCAAGCTGCGCTCCAAGATGGTACTGATGAAGCAAAGCCGCTCCACCATGGCCGCTTTGGTCCAAGAGACCAACCCCATGCCCAGCGCAACTTGTATTGGCAACTGCGACAGATCAATGACGCCCTCGGCATTCCCACCGAGAGCGCCGAACAGTTGCTGGGCTCCGATGCTCCAGCCCTTCTTGCGCATGGAGGGCTTGCCGATGGCTGAACCGAGGTTCATACGCGTTAGCAAGGCACCTGCCTACCTCGCCATGGATCGCAACCGGTTCACGGCCGAGGTTCGGCCGCACCTGACGGGAATTCCCATCGGCAAGCGTGGCAAGGCGTTCGACCGCCTGGAACTGGATGCCTGGGCGAACCGCTATAAAGAGTCTCGTGGGCGCCCTAGTCGCACCGAGAAAGGAGCAATTTCATGCGAACTAGGACGAAAGGCATCCAGCTTGCCAGCGATGGGAGCCGGAGCGTCGATAAGCGCTATCGGGGCACGCGGATCTTCGAGCGGCTCGGCAAGGTCTCCCAGGACGACGCGGAAGCTTGGCTCCGAGAACGCCAAGCCGAGATCGACGCCTATCGGGAAAACCAACTTCGATGTGGCGATCAGCAACTGTTTGCGGCTGCTGCACAAAAGTACCTGATCGAGTGCCAGCGAAAGGCATTGCGGTCACTGGAGACGGTGGCCTATCACGTGGATCTGCTGCTGCCTCATATTGGCAGCATGGCTCTCGCCGATGTGTGCAACGACTCTCTACAGGCTTTTGTCGATGAACGACTGGATGAGGACGAGGTGAAGCCGTCCACGGTGAACCGAACGCTGGAGGTGGCGCGCACGATCTTGAACCGTGCTGCCCGCCTGTGGCGTTCCAACGGCAAACCGTGGCTGGCCACCGCGCCGCTGATCGAGATGCTGGACGAGAACGCCGCACGGCGGCAACCGTACCCCATCACGTGGCAGGAGCAGGCATCGCTGATGCGCCGCTTGCCGGAGCATTTGCAGAACATGGTGTTGTTCGACCTGAATACCGGGGCGCGCGATGCCAATGTCTGCAGGCTGCGATGGGAATGGGAGCGGCCTGTGCCGGATTTGGGCCGCAGTGTGTTTGTGATCCCCCCGGCCGAGTTCAAGACGAACCGCACCCATGTGCTGATCTTGAACGACGTGGCCTGGAAGATCGTGCAGAGCTGCCGGGGCATGCACCCGCAGTTCGTGTTCGTGTACCGCCGGGAGAGGGTGAAGAACCACCACCTGGCGCCGGAAATGGCCTACCGGCCGATCGCCACCATGAACAACACGGGTTTCCAGAACGCGAGGGCAGGGGCGGGTCTGGAGCGCATGCGCGTGCATGACTTGCGGCACACCTTTGCCCAGCGGCTGCGCGATGCCGGCGTGTCGGAAGAGGACCGAGCCCTGCTGCTCGGCCACGCGATCGAGGGGATGCCGCAGCACTACGCGACGGCCACCATCGCCCGCCTGGTCGAGATGGCCAACAAGGTGAAAGAGACCTTCGACCGAACCACTCTCCTGCGGGTGGTCAACGGCTGAAAGGGTGCGTGGCCTGGGAAAGTCACGCAAAAACTTACGCAAAGCGTGAGGCTAGGCCCCTCGGTCCTGGAAACGAAAAAGCCCTGGAACCTTGCAGTTCCAGGGCTTACCGTTTGGTGCGGCTGGCAGGAATCGAACCCACGACCCCTTGGTTCGTAGCCAAGTACTCTATCCAGCTGAGCTACAGCCGCTAAGCTTTGAATTATAGCACGAAGTTTTCACGCTATTTCAAAAATCGCCACTTGTTGGGATTGCAGAGTTTCTGCGGATCGGCATCGTGACGATGGGATGGATTGTAGCGCAGTTTTTTCTGCGCTCACGGGAAAAGGGCCCGCTGTCAGCGGCTGGTGTAGCCCAGGCAGGCGCCCGCGTTCGGCATGCCCTTGCATTCTCGGTAGAGCCTGCGGTCTCGCTCGGCAGTGGTTTCGCCGGAGTGGTTTTGCTGCTGCTTGATCTTGACGGAGCGGGACTTCTTCGGTGCGGATGCAGCACTGCTTTGCGCTTCGCGGGTCTTCTTGGTCACGGCATGTGCGATGTCGGCCATGCATGCCACGGAGAGGATGGCTGCTGCCCCCAAGAGGCGGGTGGCGGAGAGCGAAAGGTTCATTGTGGTCATGGCGTACCCGGAGAATGGCTGAAGCAGCCATCTTGCAGATGTGCGGCTCTGAAAGGGGCGGGGACCACCCCGGATGGGACGAAAAAACGACTGGCGGTATAATCGACCGGTTTTGCATGGTGCAAGACGCACGTTGGCGGCCCTTCCAGCCTCCGGCGCAAGTAGAACCGGGATCGGGCTGTGCGCCCTGTCTCTCAATCAAGGAAAAATCATGATCGCATCCTCCGTCAAGGCAGAAGTCGTCAAGGCCAACGCCCGTTCCGCCAGCGACACGGGCAGCCCCGAAGTGCAGGTGGCCCTGCTCACGGCCCGTATCAACGAGCTGACCCCCCACTTCAAGCAGCACGCCAAGGACCACCACGGTCGCCGCGGCCTGCTGCGCATGGTGAGCCGCCGCCGCAAGCTGCTGGACTACCTGAAGGCCAAGGACGCTGACCGCTACACGGCGCTGATCGCCAAGCTGGGCCTGCGCAAGTAAGCACGCCGGCATGCCAAAACGCCTGGGTTAGTGTGGACTAGCTCAGGCGTTTTTTACTTCGGAGTCGCAATCGCAGAGCGAAGCTGTGTCATTCCAATGGCCTTGCCGGGGCAGGATCACTGGAATGGCATCGTGTTCTTCAATTGCACTCCATCCCTTGCTGGTCAAGCGCGACCAGCTATCAATATGGAAGCAAGGAGCTGAACCATGAGCATTTTCAACAAAGTCACCAAGTCGTTCCAGTGGGGCGACAAGACCGTCGTGATGGAAACGGGCGAAATCGCCCGCCAGGCCTCCGGCGCCGTGCTGGTCAACATCGACGACACCGTGGTGCTGGCCACGGTCGTCGGCTCCAAGACCGCCAAGCCCGGCCAGGACTTCTTCCCCCTGACGGTGGACTACATCGAGAAGACCTACGCCGCAGGCAAGATTCCCGGCAGTTTCTTCAAGCGCGAGGCTAAGCCCAGCGAGCTGGAGACGCTGACCAGCCGCCTGATCGACCGCCCGATCCGTCCGCTGTTCCCCGAAGGCTTCTACAACGAGGTGCATGTGGTCATCCACACCATCTCGCTGAACCCTGAAGTGGATGCCGACATCGCCGCCATGATCGCCGTGAGCGCCGCGCTGTCCATCTCCGGCATCCCGTTCAACGGCCCGATCGGTGCCGCGCGCGTGGGCTATATCAACGGCGAATACGTGCTGAACCCCGGCCAGACGGCGCGCAAGAACTCGCAGATGGACCTGGTCGTCGCGGGCACCGAGGTTGCCGTGCTGATGGTCGAGTCCGAGGCGCAGCAACTGACCGAAGACGTGATGCTGGGCGCCGTGGTGTTCGGCCACGAGCAGGGCAAGGTCGCCATCAACGCCATCCATGAGCTGGTGCGCGACGCGGGCAAGCCAGTGTGGGACTGGCAGCCTCCTGCCAAGGATGAGCCGTTCATCGCCAAGGTCACGCAACTGGCTGAAGAAAAGCTGCGCGCCGCCTACCAGATCCGCAGCAAGCAGGCCCGTACGCAGGCCCTGCGCGAAGCCTCGGCTTCGGTGCTGGAATCGCTGAAGGCCGAGGGCGCCGACTTCGACGCTGTCAAGGTCGAGGCCCTGCTGTTCGACATCGAAGCCAAGATCGTGCGCAGCCAGATCCTGGCCGGCGAGCCGCGTATCGACGGCCGCGACACGCGCACCGTGCGCCCCATCGAGATCCGCAATTCCGTGCTGCCGCGCACCCACGGCTCGGCGCTGTTCACACGCGGCGAGACGCAGGCGCTGGTGATCTCCACGCTGGGCACCGAGCGCGATGCCCAGCGCATCGACGCACTGGCTGGCGAGTTCGAAGACCGTTTCCTGTTCCACTACAACATGCCTCCCTTCGCCACCGGCGAAGTCGGCCGCATGGGTTCGACCAAGCGCCGCGAAGTCGGCCACGGCCGCCTGGCCAAGCGTGCCCTGGTGGCCTGCCTGCCGAGCAAGGACGAGTTCCCCTATACGATCCGCGTGGTGTCCGAGATCACCGAATCCAACGGTTCCTCGTCGATGGCCTCGGTCTGCGGCGGCTGCCTGTCGCTGATGGATGCCGGCGTGCCCATGAAGGCACACGTGGCCGGCATCGCCATGGGCCTGATCAAGGAAGACAACCGCTTCGCCGTGCTGACCGACATCCTGGGCGACGAGGACCACCTGGGCGACATGGACTTCAAGGTGGCTGGCACGACCAACGGCATCACCGCCCTGCAGATGGACATCAAGATCCAGGGCATCACCAAGGAAATCATGCAGGTCGCCCTGGCCCAGGCCAAGGAGGCGCGCATGCACATCCTGGGCAAGATGCAGGAAGCCATGGGCGAGGCCAAGACCGAGATCAGCAGCTTCGCACCCAAGCTCTACACGATGAAGATCAACCCCGAGAAGATCCGCGACGTGATCGGCAAGGGCGGCGCCACCATCCGCGCACTGACGGACGAGACCGGCTGCCAGATCAACATCGAGGAAGACGGCACCATCACCATCGCCGCCACCGAAGCCGCCAAGGCCGACGAGGCCAAGCGCCGCATCGAAGAGATCACGGCCGAGGTCGAGGTGGGCAAGATCTACGAAGGCCCGGTCACGAAGATCCTGGACTTCGGCGCCCTCATCAACCTGCTGCCCGGCAAGGATGGCCTGCTGCACATCAGCCAGATCGCCCATGAGCGCGTGGAGAAAGTCAGTGACTACCTGCAGGAAGGCCAGGTGGTCAAGGTCAAGGTGCTCGAGACCGACGAAAAGGGCCGCGTGAAGCTGTCCATGAAGGCCCTGGCCGAGCGTCCTGCGGGTGACAGCGGCCGTCCCGCGCCCGCCGAGCGTGGCGAACGCGGTGAGCGTGGCCCGCGCCGTGACAACGGCAATGGTCCCTCTGAGCAGCAACAGCAGCAGGCACCTGAAGCCGGAACGGCTTCTGGCCAGATGAACGGCTGAAAACCGTTTGCTATTGATAAAGGAGCTGCCAGCGCTTGCTGAATAAGCGCTGTAGCCCTTAATTGAGCAAAGTCCAAGCCATGACGACTGTGATGCAAGCCGTGGAGATCGCGGCATTCGGGCCGCCCGAAGGGTTGCGCCTGGGCGAGCGACCGGTGCCCCGGCCGGGGCCGGGAGAGCTGCTGATCCGCGTTGCGGCCAGCGGTGTGAACCGTCCCGACGTGCTGCAGCGCAAGGGGAACTATGCTCCTCCGCCCGGCGTGTCGGATCTGCCCGGCCTGGAAGTGGCCGGCGTGGTGGAGGCGGGCGATTCCGAGGCCATGGCGCAGGCAGGCCTGCGCGTAGGCGACCGCGTGTGCGCGCTGGTGGCTGGCGGCGGCTACGCGCAGTGGTGCGTGGCGCCCGTGCCCCAGTGCCTGCCGGTGCCGGAAGGCCTCAGCGACGTGGAGGCCGCCTCGCTGCCTGAAACCTTCTTCACGGTCTGGAGCAATGTCTTCGACCGTGCCCGGCTGCAGCCGGGCGAGACCCTGCTGGTGCAGGGGGCAGCAGCGGCATCGGCGTCACTGCCATCCAGCTGGCGCGCGCGCGGGGCGCGACCGTCATCGTCACCGCAGGCAGCGACGACAAGTGCGCGGCGTGCTTGGCGCTGGGCGCGCACCATGCCATCAACTACAAGACGCAGGACTTCGTCGCCGAGACGCGGCGCATCACCGAAGGCCGTGGCGTGGACGTGGTACTCGACATGGTTGCGGGCTCCTATGTGGCGCGCGAGGTGGAGTGCTTGGCGGAGGACGGGCGCGTAGTCATCATCGCCGTCCAGGGCGGCCTGCAGGCCGAGTTCAATGCTGGCCTGGTGCTGCGCAAGCGCCTGACCATCACGGGCTCCACGCTGCGTCCGCGCCCTGTGGCCTTCAAGGGGGCGATCGCCCAGGCGCTGCGCGAGCAGGTCTGGCCGCTCCTGGCGTCGGGGACCGTGAAGCCGGTCATCCACAGCACGTTCGCGGCGGCCGATGCGGCCCGGGCGCATGCGCTGATGGAGTCCAACGCGCACGTGGGCAAGATTGTTTTGACGTGGACGACATGAACCAGAAAAGAAAGCTCATTGCCGGCAACTGGAAGATGAACGGCAGCCTGGACGCCAATGCGGCGTTGCTGCAGGCGCTGCGCGAGGGCGTGGGTACGCCCGCGTGCGCCGTCGCCGTAGCCGTGCCCGCGCCTTATCTCGCACAGGTGCAGTCGCTGGCCGACGGCTCGCCGATCGCACTGGCGGCGCAGGATGTGTCGCAGCACGACAGCGGTGCGTTCACGGGCGAAGTGTCCGCGGGCATGCTGCGCGACTTCGGTGCGCGCTACGTGCTGGTCGGGCACTCCGAACGCCGCCAGTACCACGGGGAGACCGATGCCGTGGTAGCGGCCAAGGCACAGAAGGCGCTGGCGGCGGGCATCACGCCCATCGTCTGCGTGGGCGAGACGCTGCAGGAGCGCGAAGACGGGCAGACGGAATCGGTGGTGAAGCGTCAGCTGGCCGCCGTGATCCATGCCGTCGGCCACTGCGTGAGCGAGCTCGTGGTGGCCTATGAGCCCGTCTGGGCCATCGGCACCGGCCGCACGGCGACGCCCGAGCAGGCCCAGCAGGTACATGCGGTGCTGCGTGCCCAGCTGGCGGCAGCCACCGAGCGCGCGGACAAGGTGCCGCTACTCTACGGCGGCAGCATGAACGCTGCCAATGCGGCGCAGTTGCTGGCCCAGCCCGACATCGACGGCGGGCTGGTCGGCGGGGCTTCGCTCAAGGCTCAGGATTTCTTGCAAATTATTGCTGCAGCGCAGAGTGCATAAGCGCGGGCAGCTATGAATATAGGAGTTGGTAAAGCATGAATGCAATGGTAAACGTGATTCTGGCGGTGCAGATGCTGACCGCCCTGGGCATGATCGGCCTGATCCTCATCCAGCATGGCAAGGGGGCCGACATGGGGGCTGCCTTTGGCAGCGGCAGCTCCGGCAGCCTGTTCGGTGCGAGCGGCAGTGCCAACTTCCTGTCGCGCACCACGGGCGTGCTGGCGACGGTGTTCTTCGTCGCCACGCTGGCGCTGGCCTATTTCGGCAACCAGCGCCCGACCAGCGCAGGCAGCGTGCTCGAGACACCTGCTGCCGTGGCGCCCGCTGCCTCGGCACCGGCTGCATCGGAGGCCGCCGTTCCTGCGCCTGCCGCAGAGCCGGCATCGGGCGCTGCCCAGATTCCGACCAAGTAAGCACGTGCGGGCAGGGCGGGCCCGCACAAAAAAATCAGCCCGTCCTTTGTGACAGGGTTTTTCCGGAGTAGAATCTCAGATTGTCTGGAAAGCCAAAACCGTTCCGGTCCTCATGCCATCCAGACGCATACAACAGCCGTCGTGGTGAAATTGGTAGACACGCTATCTTGAGGGGGTAGTGGCGAAAGCTGTGCGAGTTCGAGTCTCGCCGACGGCACCAATCACAAAAAGGCCGCCTCCTTGGCCCGTGCATGCGGGACATGCGAGGCGGTTTTTCAACGGTGAGCGCGTCCCCTGATGAACCTCGATCAATACCTCCCCGTCCTCCTGTTCATCTTGGTCGGTATCGGTGTCGGTGTTGTGCCACTCGTGCTGGGCTACGTGCTGGGCCCCAACCGACCGGACGCTGCGAAGAACTCCCCGTACGAATGCGGCTTCGAGGCCTTCGATGACGCGCGCATGAAGTTCGACGTGCGCTACTACCTGGTCGCTATCCTCTTCATCCTGTTCGATCTGGAAATCGCCTTCCTCTTCCCCTGGGCCGTGACGCTGCAGGAGGTGGGTGTGACGGGCTTCGCCGCCGTGCTGGTCTTCCTGGCCATCCTCGTGGTGGGCTTCGCCTACGAATGGAAGAAGGGCGCCCTGAACTGGGAATGAGCGGCGCTACACAAGGAATATCACGATGATTGAAGGTGTGATGAAGGAAGGCTTCATCACCACGAGCTACGACTCCGTGGTGAACTGGGCCAAGACCGGATCCCTCTGGCCCATGACCTTCGGCTTGGCCTGTTGCGCCGTCGAGATGATGCATGCGGCCGCCGCGCGCTACGACCTGGGCCGCTTCGGCGCCGAGGTGTTCCGCGCCAGCCCGCGCCAGTCCGACCTGATGATCGTGGCTGGCACGCTCTGCAACAAGATGGCTCCTGCCCTGCGCAAGGTCTACGACCAGATGGCCGAGCCGCGCTGGGTCATCTCCATGGGCTCGTGCGCCAACGGCGGCGGCTACTACCACTACAGCTACTCAGTCGCGCGGCTGCGACCGTATCGTGCCGGTGGACGTGTATGTGCCGGGCTGCCCCCCGACCGCGGAAGCGCTGATCTACGGGATCATCCAGCTCCAGCAGAAGATCCGCCGCACCAACACCATTGCGCGTGTCTGAGGGGAAACGATGACTGCCATTGCCATTCGACCCGAAGAACTGCGCGACGCGGTCGCCGCCGCCCTGGGCGACAAGGCGCGCGAGATCACCATTGCGCTGGACGAGGTGACCGTGATCGTCCCCGCGGCACACTACCTCGAAGCCATGCAGACGCTGCGCGACGCGCCGCAGTGCCGTTTCGAGCAACTTATCGACCTGTGCGGGGTCGACTACTCGGCCTACGGCAACGTCGGTACCGAGGGCCCCCGTTACGCAGTCGTCTCGCACCTGCTGTCGGTCACGCTGAACCAGCGCGTGCGCGTGAAGGTATTCTGCCCGGATGACGACCTTCCCGTCGTGCCGTCGGTGAACGACATCTGGAATTCCGCCAACTGGTTCGAGCGTGAGGCCTTCGACCTGTACGGCATCGTCTTCGATGGCCACAACGACCTGCGCCGCATCCTGACCGACTACGGCTTCATAGGCCATCCCTTCCGCAAGGATTTCCCGCTGTCCGGCCATGTGGAGATGCGCTACGACGCCGAACAGCGCCGCGTGGTCTACGAGCCCGTGAGCATCGAGCCGCGCGAGGTCACGCCGCGCATCATCCGCGAAGACAAGTACGGAGGCCTGCACTGAGGCGGCCTGCCGCCCAGGTGACCAACCATGGCTGAAATCAAGAACTACTCCCTGAACTTCGGTCCGCAGCACCCGGCCGCGCACGGCGTGCTGCGACTGGTGCTGGAGCTCGACGGCGAGGTCGTGCAGCGTGCCGACCCGCACATCGGCCTGCTGCACCGCGCCACCGAGAAGCTCGCCGAGAGCAAGACCTATATCCAGTCGCTGCCCTACATGGACCGTCTCGACTACGTGTCCATGATGTGCAACGAGCAGGCCTATTGCCTGGCCATCGAGAAGCTGCTGGGCATCGAGGTGCCGCTGCGCGCGAAGTACATCCGCACGATGTTCGGCGAGATCACGCGCCTCTTGAACCACCTGATGTGGCTGGGGTCGCACGGTAACGACTGCGGCAGCTCCACGATCCTGATCTACACCTTCCGCGAGCGCGAAGACCTGTTCGACATGTACGAGGCCGTCTCCGGCGCGCGCATGCATGCGGCCTACTTCCGCCCGGGCGGCGTGTACCGCGACCTGCCCGACAGCATGCCGCAGTACAAGGTCAGCAAGGTCAAGAACGCGCGGGCCATTGAGGAGCTCAACCGCAACCGCCAGGGCTCGCTGCTGGACTTCATCGACGACTTCACCCGGCGCTTCCCCAAGTGCGTCGACGAATACGAGACGCTGCTGACCGACAACCGCATCTGGAAGCAGCGCACGGTGGGCATCGGCGTGGTGCCGCCCGAGCGCGCGCTCAATCTCGGCATGACCGGCCCCATGCTGCGCGGCTCCGGCATCGCCTGGGACCTGCGCAAGAAGCAGCCCTACGATGCCTACGACCGCGTGGAGTTCGACATTCCCGTGGGTGTGACCGGCGACAGCTACGATCGCTACCTCGTGCGCGTGAACGAGATGCGCGAGTCCAACCGCATCGTCAAGCAATGCGTGGACTGGCTGCGTGCGAACCCGGGTCCGGTCATCACCGACAACCACAAGGTAGCGCCGCCTTCCCGCGAATCCATGAAGTCGAACATGGAAGAGCTGATCCACCATTTCAAGCTCTTCACCGAAGGTTTCCGCGTGCCGGCGGGCGAAGCCTATGCCGCCGTGGAGCACCCCAAGGGCGAATTCGGCATCTACATGGTGAGCGATGGCGCCAACAAGCCCTACCGCTTGAAGATCCGTGCGCCGGGCTTCGTGCACTTGGCTACGCTCGACGAAATGGCGCGCGGCCACATGCTGGCCGATGCCGTGGCCATCATCGGCACCATGGATATCGTGTTCGGAGAGATTGACCGATGATTACCGAAGCGACCAAGCAACGTTTCGCCCGCGAAGTGGCCAAATACCCTGCCGATCAGAAGCAGTCGGCCGTGATGGCCTGCCTGTCCATCGTGCAGCAGGAGCAGGGCTGGGTCAGCGCCGAGAGCGAGGCCGTGATCGCCGACTACCTGGGCATGCCTCAGATCGCCGTGCACGAGGTCACGACCTTCTACAACATGTACAACCAGCAGCCGGTGGGCAAGTACAAGCTTGCCGTCTGCACCAACCTGCCATGCCAGCTGCGCCGGGGGCAGGACGCGCTGCACCACCTGGAGCACAAGCTGGGCATCGCCATGGGCGAGACCACGGCGGATGGCCTGTTCACGCTGCAGCAATGCGAATGCCTGGGCGCCTGCGCCGATGCGCCCGTGATGCTGGTCAACGACCGCAGCATGTGCAGCTTCATGGACGACGAGAAACTCGACCAGCTCGTGGACGGCCTGCGCGCCGCGGAGGGGCAGGCATGACTACGGCCGCACAGATCCTGTCCCAATTCCAGGCGACGGGCGTACAGACCTGCTTCCACGATCGCCATGTCAACCCGCAGATCTATGCGGGTCTGGACGGCAGCAACTGGAGCATCAAGGACTATGAGGCGCGCGGCGGCTACCAGGCGCTGCGCAAGCTGCTCGGCAGGGACGGCGGCGAGGGCATGACGCAGGACCAGGTCATCGCCACCGTCAAGGAGTCGGGACTGCGCGGCCGAGGCGGCGCAGGCTTTCCCACGGGCCTGAAGTGGAGCTTCATGCCCCGCCAGTTCCCCGGGCAGAAGTACCTGGTGTGCAATTCGGACGAGGGCGAGCCGGGCACATGCAAGGACCGCGACATCCTCATGTACAACCCGCACATCGTGATCGAGGGCATGATCATCGCGGCGTATGCGATGGGCATCTCCGTCGGGTACAACTACATCCACGGCGAGATTTTCCAGGTCTACGAGCGTTTCGAGGCTGCCCTGGAAGAGGCGCGTGCGGCGGGCTATCTGGGCGACAACATCCTGGGTGGCAGCTTCAGCTTCCAGCTCCATGGCCACCACGGCTTCGGCGCCTACATCTGCGGCGAGGAAACCGCATTGCTGGAATCGCTCGAAGGCAAGAAGGGCCAGCCGCGCTTCAAGCCGCCATTCCCGGCCAGTTTCGGCCTCTACGGCAAGCCCACCACGATCAACAACACCGAAACCTTCGCGGCCGTTCCCTGGATCATCCGCAACGGCGGACAGGCCTACCTGGAGTGTGGCAAGCCCAACAACGGCGGCACCAAGATCTTCTCCGTTTCCGGCGACGTGGAGCGCCCGGGCAACTACGAGATTCCGCTAGGCACGCCTTTCGCCAAGCTGCTGGAACTGGCGGGCGGCGTGCGCAAGGGGCGCCAGCTCAAGGCCGTGATCCCGGGCGGCTCCTCCGCGCCCGTATTGCCGGCGTCCATCATCATGGAATGCACGATGGACTACGACTCCATCGCCAAGGCAGGGTCCATGCTGGGTTCGGGCGCCGTCATCGTGATGGACGATTCCCGCAGCATGGTCGAGAGCCTGCTGCGCCTGTCGTACTTCTACCAGCACGAATCGTGCGGCCAATGCACGCCTTGCCGCGAGGGCACCGGCTGGATGTGGCGCGTAGTCCATCGCATCCAGCACGGCGAAGGTCGCGGAGGCGATCTGGACCTGCTCAACTCCGTGGCCGACAACATCCAGGGGCGCACCATCTGCGCGCTGGGCGATGCCGCCGCGATGCCGGTGCGCGCGATGATCAAGCACTTCCGTCCGGAGTTCGAGGCGCTGATCCGCAATGCCGCCTCCCAGGGTTCCGCTGCCGCCGGCGCCTGAACGCGAGTAAAGCAATATGGTTGAAATCGAACTGGACGGGCAGAAGGTAGAGGTCACCGAAGGTTGCATGGTGATGCATGCAGCCGAGAAGGCCGGCACCTACATTCCCCATTTCTGCTACCACAAGAAGCTCTCCATCGCCGCCAACTGCCGCATGTGCCTGGTAGAGGTGGAGAAGGCGCCCAAGCCCTTGCCTGCCTGCGCCACGCCGGTCACGCAAGGCATGATCGTGCGCACCAAGAGCGAGAAGGCCATCAAGGCCCAGCAGTCGGTGATGGAGTTCCTGCTCATCAACCACCCGCTGGACTGCCCGATCTGCGATCAGGGCGGCGAGTGCCAGTTGCAGGATCTGGCCGTGGGCTATGGCGGCAGCGCTTCGCGCTATGGCGAGGAAAAGCGCGTCGTGGTGCACAAGGACGTGGGGCCGCTGATTTCCATGGAGGAGATGAGCCGCTGCATCCACTGCACACGCTGCGTGCGCTTCGGCCAGGAGATCGCCGGCGTGATGGAACTCGGCATGGTCAACCGTGGCGAGCACTCCGAGATCACCACGGTGATCGGCGACACGGTCGATTCCGAGCTGTCGGGCAACATGGTCGACCTGTGCCCGGTGGGCGCATTGACCAGCAAGCCTTTCCGCTACAGTGCCCGCACGTGGGAACTGTCGCGCCGCAAGTCCGTAAGCCCGCACGATTCCACTGGCTCCAACCTGATCGTCCAGGTCAAGAACCACAAGGTGATGCGTGTCGTCCCGCTCGAGAATGAGGACGTGAACGAGTGCTGGATCGCGGACCGTGATCGCTTCTCCTACGAAGCGCTGAACTCCGAAGACCGCCTGACGCGTCCCATGCTCAAGCAGGGCGGCGAGTGGAAGGAAGTGGATTGGCAAACTGCGCTGGAATACGTCGCCAACGGCCTGCAGGGTGTCAAGGCCGAGCATGGCGCGCAGAGCATTGGCGCCCTGGTGAGTCCCCACAGCACGCTGGAAGAGCTGTTCCTGGCATCCAGGCTCGTGCGCGGCCTCGGTAGCGACAACATCGACCACCGCCTGCGCCACGCCGACTTCACTCCGGCGGACGGCGTGCGTTGGCTGGGCACGACCATTGCATCGCTGAGCACCTTGCAGTCCGTGCTGGTCGTGGGCTCCAACCTGCGCAAGGACCATCCGCTGTTTGCGCAGCGGATCCGCCAGGCGGCCCGCAAGGGGTGCTCGGTGAATGCGATCAATAGCACGGCTTATGACTGGGCCATGCCGGTGGCGCAGTCGCTGGTGGCTCCCGCATCCGGCTGGGCCCGGGCTCTGGCCCAGGTGGCGGCTGCCGTGGGCGAAGCCAAGGGGATCGCCGTTCCCGACCAGGAAGCAGGCAACATTGGCGACGCAGCGCGTGCCGTGGCTGCTTCGCTGCTGTCGGGCGAGCGCAAGGCTATTTTGTTGGGCAACGGTGCGGCGCACCACGCGCAGGCGTCGAGCCTGCTTGCGCTGGCGCAATGGATCGGTGCCCAGACCGGCGCGACCGTGGGTTATCTCACCGAGGCGGCCAATACCGTGGGTGCGCAGTTTGTCGGCGCGCAGCCGCTGCAGGGCGGCTTGCATGCGGCCCAGATGCTGGGCGGTGGCCTGAAGGCCGCACTGTTGCTCAATACCGAGCCCGAGCACGATTCTGCCCCCGGGGCGGCTGCCGCGCGAGGGCTGGCCCAGGCGGAAATGGTCGTGACCCTGAGCCCCTTCAAGACCAACCTGGAATTCAGCGACGTGCTGCTGCCCATCGCTCCGTTCTCCGAAACCTCCGGCAGTTTCGTGAATGCCGAAGGGCGGCTACAGAGTTTCCATGCGGTGGTCAAGCCTGCAGGCGAGGCGCGCCCTGCGTGGAAGGTGCTGCGCGTGCTGGGCAATCTCCTGGGCATGGAGGGCATGGACTACGAGGCGTCCCAGGACGTGCTGGCCGCTGCCACGGGCAAACCGGCGGGAGACGTCACCCAATTGCCTGCCGAGTGCCTGAGCAATGCCACCAGCGCCGACATCCAGATGTCGGTGGAATGCGCAGAGCCGGTGGTTGCCGGCATCTATCAGCTCGACAGCCTGGTGCGCCGCGCACCGTCGCTGCAATTGACCGCCGACGCGCGGACGGCACGTGAAGGAGCCGCAGCATGATCGACGCCCTCTATAACGGAGGCCTGAACCTGGTCGCGGCCGGCTGGTGGACCGGCGTGGTGTGGCCCGTCCTCTGGAACCTGATCAAGATCGTCTGCATCGTCGCGCCGCTGATGGGGGCGGTGGCTTATCTGACGCTATGGGAGCGCAAACTGCTCGGCTTCATGCAGGTGCGCTTCGGGCCCAACCGCGTGGGGCCCTTCGGCCTGCTGCAGCCGTTGGCCGACGGCCTCAAGCTGATCACCAAGGAACTGATCCAGCCTACGGCCGCCGCCAAGGGGCTGTTCTATCTCGGCCCCGTGATGGCCATCATGCCGGCCTTGGCTGCCTGGGTGGCCATTCCCTTCGGGCCCGACGTGGCGCTGGCCAATGTCAACGCAGGCTTGCTGCTCATCATGGCCATTACCTCCATCGAGGTGTATGGCGTGATCATCGCAGGCTGGGCATCCAACTCCAAGTACGCCTTCCTGGGCGCCCTGCGCGCCTCGGCGCAGATGGTGAGCTACGAAATCGCCATGGGCTTCTGCTTCCTGGTGGTGATCATGGTGTCGGGCAGCATGAACCTGACGGACATCGTGCTGGGCCAGGGCCACGGGACGATGGCGGGCATGGGCCTGAATTTCCTGTCCTGGAACTGGCTGCCCCTGCTGCCGATCTTCCTGGTCTACCTGATTTCCGGCGTGGCGGAGGTGAACCGCCATCCCTTCGACGTGGTGGAAGGTGAGGCCGAGATCGTGGCCGGCCACATGGTCGAGTACTCCGGCATGGGCTTCGCCGTCTTCTTCCTGGCCGAATACGCCAGCATGTGGCTGGTGTCCATCCTGGCGGTGATCATGTTCCTCGGGGGCTGGCTGCCTCCCATCGAGGTCCTGGCATTCATCCCGGGCTGGATCTGGCTGGGCATCAAGACCTTCCTGGTGGTGTCCATGTTCATCTGGATCCGCGCCACATTCCCGCGCTTCCGCTATGACCAGATCATGCGTCTGGGCTGGAAGATCTTCATTCCGGTCACCCTGGTGTGGCTGCTGATCGTGGGCGCCTGGCTGCTGTCGCCCTGGAACATCTGGAAATAAGCGGGGACATCCATGGCTGCTATCGCTGCTCCTGCATCTTTCTCCATCAAGGACTTCTTCAAGAGCTTCATGCTCTGGGAACTCGCCAAGGGCATGGCCCTGACGGGGCGCTACACCTTCCGCCGCAAGGTGACGGTGGAATTCCCCGAGGAAAAGACACCTCTTTCGCCGCGCTTCCGCGGCCTGCATGCACTGCGCCGTTACGACAACGGCGAGGAGCGCTGCATCGCCTGCAAGCTCTGCGAGGCTGTCTGCCCGGCCCTGGCGATCACCATCGAATCCGACGTGCGTGCCGACGGCTCCCGCCGCACAACGCGCTACGACATCGACCTGACCAAATGCATCTTCTGCGGCTTTTGCGAGGAAAGCTGCCCGGTGGACTCCATCGTGGAGACGCAGATCTTCGAGTACCACGGTGAAAAGCGTGGTGACCTGTATTTCACCAAGGACATGCTGCTGGCCGTCGGTGACCGCTACGAACCCGAGATCGCTGCCGCCAAGGCGGCGGATGCCAAGTACCGTTGATCGGGCCGTCAAGCCTGAACTTTTGAAAAGACCCGATTCATGGACGCCAAGACCGGTTTCTTCTATCTGTTCTCGGTAGTGCTGCTGTATGCGGCCTTCCGGGTGATCACGGCGCGCAATCCCGTGCACGCCGTGCTGCATCTGATTCTTGCCTTTTCGCAAGCCGCGGGCGTGTGGCTGCTGCTGAAGGCCGAATTCCTCGCCATCACACTGGTGCTTGTCTACCTGGGTGCGGTGATGGTGCTGTTCCTTTTCGTCGTGATGATGCTGGACATCCGTATCGACGCGATGCGGCGAGGCTTCTGGAAGCACTTTCCCCTGGCAGCCTTCATCGGTGCCCTGATCGCCTTCGAAATGGCCGCCGTGCTGATGACTGGTTTCCGGGGCATGGAAGAGCCCAAGGCCGTGGCTGCCGTAGTCGATGCAGCGGGCAAGGTCGTGCCGTACTCCAACACCAAGGCCCTGGGCAAGCTGCTCTATACCGAGTACATCTATCCCGTGGAAGTGGCGGCCGTGATTTTGCTGGTGGCCATGATCGCCGCCATTGCGCTCACGCTGCGCGAGCGCAAGGATTCCAAGGCGATCAACCCCGCGGAGCAGGTGCGCGTGCGCGCCAGCGACCGCGTGGTGATCGTCAACATGCCCGTCACCCAGGCGCCTGCTGCACAGGCAACTGGCGAGGAGAGCAAGCAATGACACTGACGCTGGGACATTTCCTCTCGCTGGGCGCGATGCTGTTCGCCATGGCGGTGATCGGCATCTTCCTGAACCGCAAGAACCTGATCGTCCTGCTCATGGCGATCGAACTGATGCTGCTGGCTGTGAACATCAATTTTGTGGCCTTCTCGCACTACCTGGGCGACATGCACGGGCAGGTGTTCGTGTTCTTCATCCTGACAGTGGCGGCAGCCGAGTCTGCCATCGGCCTGGCCATCCTGGTGCTGCTGTTCCGTAACAAGTCCAGCATCAACGCGGACGAACTCAACACCCTCAAGGGTTGAGGCCTCTCGGTACTTGCAAGGTTCTCAAGAATGAGTCAAACCCTTTCTGCTTCGACCCTGCTGGCGGTGCCCCTCGCGCCGCTTGCGGGCTCCGCGCTCGCTGGTATCTTCGGCACGGCGTTCGGTGGCAACCGGATCGGCCGCCGCCTCTCCCACACGCTGACCATTCTGGGCGTGCTGGTGGCCTTCGTGCTGTCGGCCATGACGCTCAAGAGCGTTGGCCTGGAGGGCGCGCGCTTCAACGAAACCATCTACACGTGGATGGTGGTGGGCGGCCTGAAGATGGAAGTCGGCTTCCTCATCGACAGCCTGACCGCCATGATGATGTGCGTGGTGACGTTCGTCTCGCTCATGGTGCACATCTACACGATCGGCTACATGGAGGAGGACGAGGGCTACAACCGTTTCTTCTCCTATATCTCGCTGTTCACTTTCTCGATGCTCATGCTGGTCATGAGCAACAACCTGCTGCAGCTGTTCTTCGGCTGGGAGGCTGTGGGCCTGGTGTCCTACCTGCTGATCGGTTTCTGGTTCAACAAGCAGACGGCGATCTTCGCGAACATGAAGGCTTTCCTGGTCAACCGCGTGGGTGACTTCGGCTTCATCCTCGGCATCGGCCTGATCGCAGCGTATGCGGGCACGTTCAACTACAGCGAAATCTTCGCCAAGGCGGGCGAACTGGGCAGCATCGGCTTCCCTGGCACCAACTGGATGCTGATCACCGTGATCTGCATCTGCCTGTTCATCGGGGCAATGGGCAAGTCCGCGCAATTCCCGCTGCACGTGTGGCTGCCCGATTCGATGGAAGGCCCGACCCCGATCTCCGCGCTGATCCACGCCGCTACCATGGTGACAGCCGGCATCTTCATGGTCTCGCGCATGTCGCCGCTGTTCGAGCTATCCGACACGGCACTGAACTTCATCCTCGTGATCGGCGCGATCACGGCCCTGTTCATGGGCTTTCTCGGCATCATCCAGAACGACATCAAGCGCGTGGTGGCGTACTCCACGCTGTCGCAGCTCGGCTACATGACCGTGGCGCTGGGTGCGTCGGCCTATTCGGTGGCCGTGTTCCACCTGATGACGCACGCCTTCTTCAAGGCATTGCTGTTCCTCGGCGCGGGTTCCGTGATCATGGGCATGCACCACAACCAGGACATCCGCTGGATGGGTGGCGTGCGCAAGTACATGCCCATCACCTGGATCACATCGCTGCTGGGTTCGCTCGCGCTGATTGGTACGCCGCTGTTCTCGGGCTTCTATTCCAAGGACAGCATCATCGAGGCCGTGCACGCCAGCACGCTGCCCGCCGCAGGCTTCGCACACTTCGCCGTGCTGGCAGGTGTGTTCGTGACGGCGTTCTACTCGTTCCGCATGTATTTCCTGGTCTTCCATGGCAAGGAACGCTACGACCAGAACCCCGACGCGCACCATGACGACCACCACGGCCATGACGCCAAGCCGCACGAATCCCCCTGGGTGGTGACGGTGCCGCTGATCCTGCTGGCGATCCCCTCGGTAGTCATCGGCTTCATGTACATCCAGCCGATGCTGTTCGGCGATTTCTTCAAGGACGTGATCTTCGTCGATGCGGCCAAGCATCCCGCCATGGCGGAGCTGGCCAGTATCTTCCACGGCCCGCTGGCGATGGCGGCCCACGGCCTGCAGACAGCTCCGTTCTGGCTGGCGCTGGCCGGTGTCGCGGCCTCCTATTACATGTACATGATCAACCCGGCGCTGCCTGCCGCGATCAAGCGCATCTTCCAGCCGATATACACGCTGTTCGAGAACAAGTACTACCTCGACTGGATCAACGAGAACATCATCGCCCGCGGCGCACGCGGCCTCGGCGTCGTGCTGTGGAAGGGCGGCGACCAGGGCGTGATCGACGGCGGCATCGTGAACGGCTCGTGGAAGCTCGTGGGCCGCATCGCGGGCCTCGTGCGCTGGGTGCAGTCCGGCTACATCTACCACTATGCGCTGGTCATGATTCTGGGCGTGTTCGCGCTCATGACGTATTTCGTGTGGCTCAACAAGTAGGAGAAGAAAACAAATGGGTTTGTTGAGTCTTGCCATTTGGACGCCCATCGCGTTTGGCGTCCTTCTGCTGGCGCTCGGGCGCGATGAGCATGCGCGCGTCGTTCGCTGGCTCGCGCTGGTCGGCGCACTGATCGGCCTGGCCGTCACGGTGCCGCTCATCAGCGGTTTCGATACGGGCAGCGCCGCTGCGCAGTTCGTGGAGAAGGCGCAGTGGATCGAGCGCTTCAACGTCTACTACCACCTGGGCGTGGACGGCATCTCCATGTGGTTCGTGCCGCTGACGGCGTTCATCACCGTCATCGTGGTCATTGCTTCCTGGGAGTCGATCACCGAGCGCGTGAACCAGTACATGGGTGCGTTCCTGATCCTGTCGGGCCTGATGATCGGCGTGTTCAGCGCGCTCGACGGCATGCTGTTCTACGTGTTCTTCGAGGCCACGCTGATCCCCATGTACCTGATCATCGGTATCTGGGGCGGTCCGAACAAGATCTATGCCGCGTTCAAGTTCTTCCTGTACACGCTGCTGGGCTCGCTGCTGACGCTGATCGCGTTCATCTACCTCTACAACCAGTCGGGCGGCAGCTTCGACATCGCCACCTGGCACAAGCTGCCGCTGTCCGCGACGGCGCAAACCCTGCTGTTCTTCGCGTTCTTCGCTGCGTTCGCGGTGAAGGTGCCGATGTGGCCGGTGCACACCTGGCTGCCGGATGTGCACGTGGAGGCGCCCACGGGCGGCTCCGCCGTGCTGGCCGCCATCATGCTGAAGCTGGGCGCCTATGGCTTCCTGCGCTTCTCCATGCCGATCGCTCCCGACGCGGCCCACAAATGGGCCTGGCTGATGATCACCCTGTCCCTGGTCGCGGTGATCTACGTGGGCCTGGTGGCCATGGTGCAGAAGGACATGAAGAAGCTGGTGGCGTATTCGTCGGTGGCGCACATGGGGTTCGTCACGCTGGGCTTCTTCGTGTTCAACGATCTGGGCGTGTCCGGCGGTCTGGTGCAGATGATCGCCCACGGCTTCGTGTCCGGCGCGATGTTCCTGTGCATCGGCGTGCTCTACGACCGCGTGCATTCGCGGGAGATCGCCTCCTATGGCGGCGTGGTCAATACCATGCCCCGCTTCACCGCGTTCGCGCTGCTGTTCGCCATGGCCAACTGCGGCCTGCCCGCGACGGCCGGATTCGTGGGCGAATGGATGGTGATCATCGCCGCGGTGAAGTTCGACTTCTGGATCGGCCTGGGCGCCGGCACAGCGCTGATCCTGGGCGCCAGCTACACGCTCTGGATGTACAAGCGCGTCTACCTGGGCCCGGTCGCCAACGACGACGTGCGCGGCCTCAGCGACATCAATTCCCGAGAGTTCCTCGTGCTGGCGCTTCTGGCGATCGCCGTGCTGTACATGGGCATCTATCCCAAGCCCTTCACCGATGTGATGGACGCGTCCGTCGCGGAACTGCTCAAGCACGTGGCGCAGTCCAAGCTCCACTGACCAGACTGAACCGAGAGATACGAGATGATTGACAACATCAGCTGGCTGGCGATTTACCCCGAGATCGTACTGCTGGTCATGGCATGCGTGATCGCCCTGGTGGACCTGGGCGTCACCAGCCCGCGGCGCACGGGCACCTATGTGCTGACCATGCTCACGCTCGCCGTGGTCGCCGTGCTGCAGGCCATGTACGCCAGCAGCGGCAACACTTTCTACGGCTGGGGGAACATGGTGGTGAGCGACGCCATGGGCAACTGGCTCAAGTGCTTCGCCACGGTGGCCATGATGGTCACGCTGGTCTACGGCCGTCCCTATGCAGCGGACCGTGACATGCTGCGCGGCGGCGAGCTGTTCACGCTGTGCATGCTGGCGCTGCTGGGCATCTTCGTGATGATCTCGGCCAACAACTTCCTGGTGATCTACCTGGGGCTGGAACTGCTCACGCTGTCGAGCTATGCGCTCGTGGCGCTGCGCCGTGACAACGTGACCGCGACCGAAGCGGCGATGAAGTACTTCGTGCTCGGCGCCATGGCCAGCGGTTTCCTGCTCTATGGCCTGTCCATGCTGTACGGCGCCACGGGTTCCCTGGATATCGGCCAAGTGTTCAAGGCCATCAATGCAGGTCAGATCCGCCACCAGGTGCTGGTGTTCGGCCTGGTGTTCGTCGTGGCGGGGCTGGCATTCAAGCTGGGCGTGGTGCCTTTCCACATGTGGATTCCCGACGTGTACCAGGGCGCTCCCACGGCCGTGACGCTGGTTATCGGCGGCGCCCCCAAGCTGGCGGCGTTCGCCATGGCGATCCGCCTGCTCGTGGACGGGCTGCTGCCGCTGGCCATCGACTGGCAGCAGATGCTGGCCGTCCTGGCCATCGGATCGCTGCTGGTGGGCAACCTGGCCGCCATCATGCAGACCAACCTCAAGCGCATGCTGGCGTATTCGACCATTTCGCAGATGGGCTTCGTGCTGCTGGGGTTGATGTCGGGCGTGGTGCACGGCAACGTGGATGCCAATGCCGTCGAGAACGCCTATAGCTCCGCCATGTTCTACGTGGTGACCTATGTGCTGACCACGCTGGCGGCGTTCGGCGTGATCTTGCTGCTGGCCCGCGAAGGCTTTGAAAGCGAAGAGATCTCCGACTTCGCCGGGCTCAACCAGCGCAGCCCTCTCTATGCCGGCGTGATGGCCGTGTGCCTGTTCTCCATGGCAGGCATCCCGCCGCTGGTGGGCTTCTATGCCAAGCTGGCGGTGCTGCAGGCGCTCGTGGCCTCGGGCCAGGCCTTCCACATCGGTCTGGCCGTGTTCGCGGTGATGATGTCGCTCATCGGCGCCTTCTACTACCTGCGCGTTGTGAAGGTGATGTATTTCGATGCGCCCCTCACCGCGACGAGCGTCTCCGCCCCGCTGGACGTGCGCATGGTGCTGACCGTGAACGGCGCGCTGGTGCTGATCCTGGGCCTGCTGCCGGGCGGCCTGATGTCTCTGTGCGCCGATGCCATCGTGCGCGCGCTGGCGACCTGATCCATCGGCGCGCGCCGCATGTCCCAGACGGCAGCCATCTGGCTCGTGATCGTGGCCGCCCTGGTGGCGGCCAATCTGCCATTTCTGACCGAGCGCTGGCTGCTGGTGGGGCCGCGCGTGCGTGCCGCGAAGCCCCTGGCCCTGCGCCTGTTGGAACTGGTGCTGCTGTACTTCGTGGTGGGCGGCATTGCGCTGCTGATCGAGAAGCGCGCGGGGCAGATCGCGGCCCAGGGCTGGGAGTTCTATGCCGTCACGGCGACCTTGTTCCTCACCCTGGCCTTTCCCGGATTCGTCTACCGCTACCTGATGCGCCGAGGAGGCGGGGCGCTGCGGCGGATTGACGGAGCGCTGGAATGAAGGTCCTCGACCTGCTCTGTCCCCTGGGCCACGCGTTCGAAGGCTGGTTTGCATCGGAAGATGATTTCCGGAGCCAGCACGCGCGTGGGCTCGTGCAATGCCCCCTGTGCGGCAGCGAGGAGATCCGCAAGGGGCTGAGTGCACCGCGCCTGAATCTCCGCGCGTCAGCGGATGCGCCCCGGGAGGCGCTGCCTGCGTCCTCCAGTGCCGACCCCGCCTCTGTTCCCTCTCCGCAGGCACTGCAGGCGGTGTGGCTGCAGATGGCGCGACGCATCATCGCCGGGACCGAGGATGTGGGCAGCCGTTTTGCTGCCGAGGCACGGCGCATGCACTATGGCGAGGTCGAGGAGCGCGGCATCCGTGGACAGGCCTCCGCGCAGGAAACCGCGGAATTGCTGGACGAGGGCATTGCCGTTCTGCCCCTGTTGCTGCCCGAGGCTGCCAAGGAACCGTTGCAATAGCCCTGTGCGCAGTGCGCGTCAAGGCGAGGGCAGCCCGAAGCGCTCGGCAAATGGCGCCGCGAAAGCCGGTGTGCCGCTGATGGACAAGGACAGTGTCACGCGCTCGCCGGCCTGGACTGGTGGCAGAGCGCGCAGAAGATGCGCTCCAGGGTCATAGGCAAGAGGCTGCAGGGCATGGTCGCCGCGCTCGCATTGCAGGTCGTAGTCCCAGAGCCCACCGTCATCCAGAGAGCCGCGCTGCTCGCCGAATTCTGCGCAGGCCCAGGCCAGCAGGGCCGTGATCTCTCGCAACAGTTCGGGCAGGCGCTCGGCTGTGGCGCTGGCCAGCGCGTCCCATGTGCAGGTGCCCTCGTTGTCTTCGCTGTAATCGAATTCCAGAAAATGCAATGCCATGATGAGGAAGAAAAAACCATGCTTGAAGTGAAAGAAAGCGCTTCCCTTGCGGTGCTGAAGGTGCGGAACCTGTGCTTCGGCTTTGCGGCGCGGCCTCTATTCACGGACTGGAATGCGGATTTTCCTGCAGGGCTGTCGTTGGTGCTCGGCGGCGAGGGTGTGGGCAAGACCAGCCTGTTGCGTCTGTTGGCCGGGGAATGTGCACCGCAGTCGGGCACCGTGACATACCAGGGCCCGGGTGCTGGCGTGCAGGACCTTTTAGGCTGCGAACTGGTGTTCTGGCGCGACCCGCGCACGCCATGGCCCGATGTCACGCCGCAAGGCTGGATGGACGGCCAGCGCGCGCAGTACCCCACATGGTGCGACAGTGCCTGGCGCAGGCATGTGTCCGGCTTCGGACTGGAGCCGCATTTGCACAAATCCATGCACCAGCTTTCGACCGGCAGCCAGCGCAAGGTGCTGCTGGCGGCAGCGCTGGCCAGCGGTGCGCCTCTGACCTTGCTGGATGAGCCCGAGGCGGCGCTGGACCGGCCTTCCATCGCCTATCTGCGGGCTGCGCTGGTGGAGGCGGCGAGCGATCCCCGCTGGCCCGCGCGGGCGGTGGTCGTGGCCCACTACGACACACTGGGCTCGCTGCCCTGGCGGCACATCGTCGAACTGAAGGAATAAACTCCACGCCTTCTGACCTCAGGAGCCCTGCCGTGGATGCCCTGCTTTTCGCCCCCGTCGCCGTGGCCATCGCGCTCACGCCCGGCCCCAATAATTTCTGCGGACTCAACAATGGCATCCGTGCGGGCGTCGGGGCCGCGCTGCTGGCCACCGTGGGCCGGGTGGCGGCATTCGCCATCTTCCTCACCATCTCGGCCATCGGGCTGGGGGCCATGCTCCTTGCGTCCGAGGCCGCGTTCACGGCCGTGAAATGGGCCGGGGCCGTCTACCTGTTCTGGATCGGCTGGCGCGCCTGGCGCAGCCGCGAATTCGGCGGCGCTGCGCTGGCCGAGGGGGCAGAGGCCGCAGTCCGCGCGGCGGCGCCCGTGTCCGTGCGCGCGATGGCCTTGCAGGAGTTCCTGCTGGGCATTACCAACCCCAAGGCGATCATCCTGTTCGCTGCCATCTTTCCGCAGTTCATCGATCCGGCGCAGCCTGCGGCCCGCCAGTTCGTGGTGCTGGGGGCGGTCTATCTGGTGGCGGAATTCGTTTCCACCGCGGTGTATGCAGCCTGCGGGCTGCAGATCCGCCGCGTGATCCGCACGCAGCGTGGCGTGGTGCGGTTGAACCGGGCGACGGGCGGGTTCTTCATGGGAGCGGGCGGCCTGCTGCTGGCCACCCACCGCTGAAGTCTATTTCCGAGGGAGCAGGGCAGGGGGCGCGTGCCGCCCCCTTCCTGCGGCGCAGGTCTGGGTCAGACCACGCCTTGCGCCATCATGGCGTCGGCCACCTTCACGAAGCCTGCCACGTTGGCGCCGTCCACATAGCTCACGCTGCCATCGGCGCGCTTGCCGTATTGCAGGCAGGCGGTGTGGATGCTGCGCATGATCTGCAGCAGGCGGCCGTCGACTTCCTCGCGGGGCCAGGACAGGCGCAGGGCGTTCTGGCTCATTTCCAGGCCTGAGGTCGCCACGCCGCCGGCATTGCTGGCCTTGCCCGGCGCGTAGAGCACTCCAGCGGCTTCGAAGGCCTTGGCGGCCTCGATGGTCGATGGCATGTTGGCGCCTTCGGCCACGCAGACCACGCCGTTCTTGATGAGGGTCGCGGCGTCCTTTTCGTCCAACTCGTTCTGCGTGGCGCAGGGCAGGGCCACGTCCACGGGCACGTGCCAGGGGCGCACGCCGGCCTCGAACTTCACGCCGGTGCGCTGCGCGTAGTCGCTCACGCGGCCGTAGTGGTGGTTCTTCACGTCCATCAGGATGGCCAGCTTCTCGGGGGTGAAGCCATCCTCGTCGATGATGGTGCCGCTGGAGTCGGACACGGTGATGACCTTGGCGCCCAGTTCCATGGCCTTCTCGACCGCGTACTGCGCCACGTTGCCGGAGCCGGAGACGGACACGCGCAGGCCGTCGAACGACTTGCCGCGGGTCTTGAGCATCTCGTCGGCGAAGTAGACGGTGCCGTAGCCCGTGGCCTCGGGGCGGATCAGCGAGCCGCCGAACGACAGGCCCTTGCCCGTGAACACGCTGGCGGCGTTGTTGGCCAGTTTCTTGTACATGCCGGCCATGAAGCCGACCTCGCGGCCGCCCACGCCGATGTCGCCGGCCGGCACGTCGGTGTCGGGGCCCACGTGGCGGTACAGCTCGGTCACGAAGGCCTGGCAGAAGCGCATGACTTCAGCGGGGCTCTTGCCCTTGGGATCGAAGTCCGAGCCGCCCTTGCCGCCGCCCATGGGCAGCGTGGTCAGCGCATTCTTGAAGGTCTGCTCGAACGCCAGGAATTTCAGCACCGACAGGTTCACCGACGGGTGGAAGCGCAGGCCGCCCTTGTAGGGGCCGACGGCCATGCTGTGCTGGATGCGGTAGCCGCGGTTGACATGCACATTGCCGTGGTCGTCGAACCAGGAGACGCGGAACATCACCACGCGCTCGGGTTCCACCAAGCGTTCCAGCAGCGCTTGATCGGCGTAGCGCGGGTGCTTTTCGATGAACGGCCAAAGGCTTTCCATCACCTCCGTCACGGCTTGGAGGTATTCGGGCTGGCCGGGGTTGCGCTGGGCGACCTGTTCAAGGAATTGGCCCACGGACTGGTGCTTCATACAAGGACTTTCTGCTCTGGAAATGGACAAATGCGGCAATGCAGCATCGAATTATGCCAAAAAGACATGTGGTTATGCACCTGTTTGGTGAGGGGTGTCCGACCTTGGTGCGGCCGTGCACACCCATGCGCTGCTCCGCACCACGGCAGTGCCATGGGTGCGGACCATGATGGGCAGAGGGAGAAGAGGCCACGCCATGACTGCATGGCGTACGCAAAGCAGGGAGGAGATCAGCGCCCGCGCAGGAAAAGCGCGTCGAGCTCTTTCATCGTGAGCTGGCGCCAGGTGGGGCGCCCGTGGTTGCACTGGTCGGAGCGCTCCGTCACTTCCATCTGGCGCAACAGGGCGTTCATCTCGTCCAGCGTGAGGCGGCGATTGGCGCGCACCGCGCCGTGGCAGGCCATGGTGCCCAGGATCTCGCTCTGCGCACGCTGCACCACGGTGCTCGCGTCGTGCGTGGCCAGTTCGGCGAGCACGCTGCGCGCCAGTTCCACCGGATTGCCCTGCGCCAGCGTGGTGGGGACGGCGCGCACGGCCAGGGTGCGGGGGGAGAAAGGGGCGATCTCCAGCCCCAGCATGTCCAGCGTGTCGCCATGGGCCTCGGCGGTGGCCACCTCCTCGGGAGTGGCGGCGAAGGTGGCGGGAATCAGCAGCGGCTGGCTGGCGATGCGCGCGCCGCTGTCCACCTGGGACTTGAGGCGCTCGTAGACGATGCGTTCATGGGCCGCGTGCATGTCCACCACGACGAGGCCTTGCGCACTCTCGGCCAGGATGTACACGCCGTGGATCTGCGCCACGGCGCGGCCCAGCGGCCAGGCAGACGCCTCGTCCTGCACGGCAGGGAGCGAAACGCTGGCCGGCCACGCTGCGGCAGCCTCGCGCTGCGACGCCCCGGCCGGTGCGGGCGCCACGTCCTCGTCAGCAGCCGCCGGCGGCGCGGAGGGGGACCACAGCGCCTGCAGGTCGGATACCTTGTGGCCGGTGGGGTTGTCGAATTTGATAGCTGCTTGCGCTTGCCAGATGGGCGTTTGTGGCCTATTTGATGTGTATTCCGGCGCTGCCGGGACTGGCGTGCCGCCGGGGGATTCTGCGGCAGCGGCCAGCGCCTGTGCGCGGGGCGCAGCCAGCGCGTTCTCCACGGCGTGGCGCACGGCTTGGTGCACCTCGCGGCTGTCGCGGAAGCGCACTTCGATCTTGGTGGGGTGCACGTTCACGTCCACCCGCTGCGGGTCGATGCGCACATAGAGCGCATACACGGGCTGCCGCTGGCCGTGCAGGACGTCCTCGTAGGCGCTGCGGGCCGCATGGGTGAGCACCTTGTCGCGCACGAATCGGCCGTTCACGTAGCAGAACTGCTGGTCGGCGCGCGAGCGGGCGGTATCGGGCAGGCCCGCGCGGCCGGTCACGGTGACATGGCCCGTGCGCTGGTGCACGGCCACGGAGTCGCGCAGGAAATCGTCGCCCAGCACGTCGGCCAGGCGTCGGTCCAGCGCCTCGCGCAGTGCGCTCTCATCGGCAGGCGCATCGGGTGCCAGCGTGGCGCGCCACTGCTCGACCAGCTTTCCCTCGTGCCAGATGGCGAAGCCCACGTCCGGTCGCGCCAGCGCGTGGCGGCGCACGGCCTCGATGCAGTGGGCGAGTTCGGTGGCGTCGGTCTTGAGGAATTTGCGCCGCGCGGGGGTGGAGAAGAACAGCTCCTTCACCTCCACGGTCGTCCCCTGGCCGCGCGCGGCAGGACGCAGCTCGCCTGTCGGGGCGTGCAGCAGGAAGGCGCTGGGCTGCTGCGCGGTGCGCGAGAGCAGCGACATCTCCGACACCGACGCGATAGCCGCCAGCGCTTCGCCGCGAAAGCCCATGGTGGCGACGGACTCCAGGTCGTCCAGGCTGGCGATCTTGCTCGTGGCGTGGCGGCGCAGGGCCACAGGCAACTCGTCCTGCGGAATGCCGGCGCCGTCGTCCTCCACGGAGATCAGGCGCACGCCGCCCGCGGACAGGCGCACGGTGATGGCAGTGGCCCCGGCGTCCAGCGCGTTGTCCACCAGCTCGCGCACGGCGGAGGCTGGGCGCTCGACCACTTCGCCCGCCGCAATCTGGCTGATGAGCTCGTCGGGCAGGTCGCGGATGGGGCGGCGGGAAGGAGAGGTCGGTGCGGGCGCGTTCACCGGTGCATTCTATGCAGCGCGGCCAGGCCCGCAGGTGCTGGGCGGGCCGGTCAGCGGCGGCGGTGGCCGCGGTCGTTGTTGCGGCCGACTTCGTTGCCGATCAGCGCGCCGGCGGCCGCTCCCCCGACGGTCCCGAGCGTGGAGCCGAACACGGCATTGCCGACCAGGCCGCCCGCAACGGCCCCCACGCCGGTGCCGATCTGGCTGTTGGTGGGACGGTGCGCGCAGCCAGAGAGTGCCAGTGCGCCGGCGATCAGGGCGGCGGCGGCCAGGGTGCGGGTGAATCGTGCGGTCATGGTGTGTTCCTCCTTGTAGATGGCCCGACTATGCCCGCGCTCTTTGAAGCGCAGCCGTCCAATGCGTACCGTTTTGCGAGCGGTTGTGTCCGATTGCTAAGAACGCACCGGCAGTGCCACAGGGCATGCCAGGGGCATCCGGGTGAGGCGCTACAGTACGGCGCCAGTCACAAGAGGTTGCCGTTTTGGAAGTCTTCCAGTTCCTGATCGATTTCATCCTGCACGTGGATAAGCATCTCGCGGCCTTCGTCGCGAGCTACGGGCCCTGGGTGTACGCGTTGCTGTTCATCATCGTGTTTGTGGAGACGGGCGTGGTGGTCATGCCCTTCCTGCCCGGCGATTCGCTGCTGTTCGTCGTGGGCGCGCTCAGCGGCGCCGGCCTCATGAGCTTTCCGCTGGCCTGCGCCGTCCTGCTGGTAGCTGCGATCCTGGGGGACCAGTGCAACTACAGCATCGGCCGCTATTTCGGGCCGAAAGTGTTCCAGTGGAACAACTCGCGCTGGTTCAACAAGCGGGCGTTCGACCAGGCCCATGCGTTCTATGAGCGTTATGGCGGCATCACCATCGTGCTGGCGCGATTCATGCCCTTCATCCGCACCTTTGCCCCGTTCGTGGCAGGCGTGGCGGCCATGGGCCGCGGCAAGTTCACCGCCTACAACGTGGGGGGGCCGTACTGTGGGTGATGGGCATCTGCACCGCAGGCTACTTTTTCGGCAACCTCGCCTGGGTGCAGCAGCACCTGGACAAGATCATCTGGGCGATGATCTTCGTCCCCGGCCTCATCGCCATCGGAGGGGCTTGGCGGGCCAGCCGCAAAAGCGCCTCTGCTACGGTTTAAGTAGCTGCTCGCGCCCGCTGGGCGGGCGCAAGAGGCCGCTTTGGCTTCAAACGCTTTAGCGGCGGCCCTGGCGGCCGTCGCGGTCTTCGCCCAGTTCGTGGCCGATCAGCGCGCCGGCAGCGGCGCCGCCGACCGTAGCGGCCGTGCCGCCGAGCGCGCTACCCACTACGCCCCCGGCCACGGCGCCTACGCCGGTGCCGATCTGCGCATTCGTGGGATTGCTGGAGCAGCCGACCATGCCCAGCGCTGCTGCGCAGGCGGCTGCGGAGAGAAGATGACGGTAGTTCATGATGGGCTCCTTGTCGTGAAAGCACCCTGTGTGGGTGGATGTCTTCACTGTGCCCTGCGCTCCTGCGCGGGGCTGTAGGTGTGCCCATTCGCCGGCTGTAGGACTAGCCCGGTGCCAGGCAGATGGTGACGAGCAGCGACGCGTCCCGGATCGCGCGCAGCGCATGCGGCGCGCGCGGTGCCAGGTGCAGGAAATCGCCTGCGCGCAGCATGTGCGCCGTGGGTCCGACGCTGAACTCCACCTCGCCCTCTATGCACTGCACGGTGATCTCGCCGGGCGTGTCGTGCTGGCGCAGGGCCTTGCCCGCGGGCAGCACCACGCGGATCACTTCCAGTTGCTGCGCCTTGATGATGGCGAAGGTGGTGGCCTCGGTCAGGCACTGGCCCAGGGGCCGGACGCTGACGACTTCGGAGGATTGGGCGTGGGGCAGTGCCATGGTGGTCTCCTGGTGCGCCGCCCGCGCCGCGCCGGTCACACGGACCGGCTGCGCGCCAGCGGCGGGTTCTTGGCGAAGTACCGGATGATGCCGCGCATCAGCGCATCGGCCAACTGCTGCTGGTAGGCGCTCGACCGCAGCTTGGCCTCTTCCTCGGGGTTGCTGATGAAGGCGGTCTCCACCAGCACGCTGGGAATGTCGGGTGCCTTGAGCACGGCGAAGCCCGCCTGCTCCACGCGCGGCTTGTGCAGCCGGGCCATGCCGCCGATCTCGCCCAGCAGCACGCTGCCGAGCTTGAGGCTGTCGTTGATCTGCGCCGTGGTGCTCATGTCGAGCAGCGCGCGCTGCAGGTGGCGGTCGCGCTGCGAGCCGACGTTCACGCCGCCGATCAGGTCGGCCTGGTTCTCCTTGTTGGCGAGCCAGCGCGCGGCCGAGCTGGAGGCGCCGCTCTGGCTCAGCGCGAACACGCTGGCCCCGCGCGCGGCCGGAGTGGTGAACGCATCGGCGTGGATGGAGACGAACAGGTCCGCCTGCACGCGCCGTGCCTTGTCCACGCGCGTGGCCAGGGGCACGAAGTAGTCCGCGTCGCGCGTGAGGAAGGCGCGCATGGGGTTGCCGCCCACGCTGGTGGCGTTGATGCGGTCGCGCAGGAGGTGGGCCACCTTGAGCACCACGTCCTTCTCGCGCGTGCCGCCGGGACCGATGGCGCCCGGGTCTTCCCCTCCGTGGCCCGGGTCGAGGGCGACGATGATGAGGCGGTCCGTTGCCCGGGCCACGGTGGGTGCCGGCGGGCGCGCCGGCGGAGAGGCGGCCAGAGGGGGCTGCTGTGCGGGTGCGGCCGGTGCCGCGGGCACTGGCGGGACCTTGAGGCTGTGCTGGGCGATCAGGTCGCCGAGCGGGTCTTCCGCCAGGGACGCCGGTGGCGGCGCGGGGGTGGTCAGCGGCGCCTCGCGTAGCCGCTCGGCGATCAGCGCTTCCAGCGGGTCGGGCGCCTGGGCGGGGTAGAGGTCGAACACCAGCCGGTGCTGGTAGGCCGCGATGGGCGGCAGCGTGAACACCTGCGGCAGCGCGGCCTGCTTCAAATCCACCACCAGGCGCACCACGCCGGGTGCGTTCTGCCCCACGCGGATGCCGGCGATGTTGGGGTCGTCCGGCATGACCCGGGCCACCAGCTCGCGCAGCGAGGGGTTGAGGTCGATGCCCTCGATGTCCACCGCCAGGCGCGGCGGCGTGGCCACGAAGAACTGCTTGGCGACCAGCTGGCGATCGGACTCGATGGTCACGCGCGAGTAGTCCTGCGCGGGCCACACGCGCACCGCCACGATGGCGGCGCCGCGCGCGATCTGCTGCGCGCCCAGCAGCAGCACCAGGCTGCCTGCCTGCAGCAGAGAGCGGCGGGTGGAGCGTGAGCGGGGTGGGGGCGCGTCACTCATGGCGTGGAAAGTCCTAGGAGCACGTCACGGCCATGGGGCGTGTGGGCCTGCAGCGTCACGTGCCGGGCGTGATCATCCACTGCTTCAATGTAAATAGCAATATCCGCAGGCGGGGTGAGGCTTCCTGCGTTCCCGGGCCATTCGGCAAGCTTGAGGCCGGGGCCGGCGAAGATGTCGCGGAAGCCCGCGTCCTCCCACTCGCGCGGATCGGTGAAGCGGTAGAAGTCGAAGTGCCAGACGGGCAGGTCCCTCGCCTGGTGCGGCTCCACCACCGCATAGGTCGGGCTCTTGATGCGGCCTTGCACCCCCAGCGCGCGCAGCAGGTGGCGCACCAGCGTGGTCTTGCCCGCGCCCAGGTCGCCATGCAGGGTGATGAAGGCATTGCGCAGGCCGGGCTGAGCGGCCAGCCGCGCGGCGCACAGGGCCGTGTCGTCCTCGCTCTGCCAATGCTGCACCAGGCTGTGCAGGGGAGGGCTTTCTACAATTTGGCGGTAATGGTGTGCAGCAGTCAACTTGTTCCTCAGATACGAGGCTGGGCCCGCGAGCTGGGATTTTCCCAAATCGGCGTGGCGGGGGTGGATTTGTCCGAAGCCGAACCCGGATTGATGCAATGGCTGGCCCAGGGGTTCCATGGCGAGATGCACTACATGGCGGCCCACGGCCTCAAGCGCGCCCGGCCGGCCGAGCTGGTGCCCGGCACCGTGAGCGTGATCACCGCGCGCATGGACTACCTGCCGCGCGATACGGCGCCGGAGTGGCAGGCCGTCGAGCTGGGCCGGCTGGCGCGCCCGCAGGAGGCCGTCGTCTCCGTCTACGCCCGGGGCCGCGACTACCACAAGGTGCTGCGCGCGCGGCTGCAAAAGCTCAGCGACCGCGTCGCCGAGGCGGTGGGACCCTTCGGCCACCGCGTGTTCACCGACTCGGCTCCGGTGCTGGAGGCGGAACTCGCGCGCCGCAGCGGCCAGGGCTGGCGGGGCAAGCATACGCTGGTGCTCTCGCGCGAGGCGGGCTCCATGTTCTTCCTCGGCGAGATCTACGTGGACATGGCGCTGGAGCCCACCGCGCCCGTCAGTGCGCACTGCGGCAGCTGCCAGGCCTGCATGGACGTGTGCCCGACGCAGGCCATCGTGGCGCCGCACCGCGTGGACGCGCGGCGCTGCATCTCGTACCTGACCATCGAGCACGCGGGCAGCATCCCCCTGGAGCTGCGCCCGCTCATAGGCAACCGCATCTACGGCTGCGACGACTGCCAGCTCATCTGTCCCTGGAACAAGTTCGCGCAGACAAGCAGGCTGCCGGACTTCGACGCGCGCACAGGCCTGGTGGCGCAGCAGCTCGCGCACCTGTTCTCCTGGGACGAAGCCACCTTCCTGCGCATGACCGAGGGCGGGCCGATCCGCCGCATCGGCCACGAGCGCTGGCTGCGCAACATCGCCGTGGCGCTGGGCAATGCGCTGCGCGCTGCCGGCCCGGCGCAGGCGCCCGCGCTCGAGGCCGCGCTGCGCACCCGTGCAGAGCACGGCAGCGCCCTGGTGCGCGAGCATGTAGGCTGGGCCCTGGCGCAACAATAGGACGGACATGCCCACCAAGACCGCCTTTTTCCCGCCCGCTTCCCAGCGGGGCTGACACCGTTCGCATGGAATCTGGTGGCGGGCATCGCCTGCCTGGTGCTGGCCATGGGCGCCTACTGGTCGGTGCTGCTCAACGGCTACCGCACGCAGCAGCGCGAAACCGAGGCGCAGACCTGGCTGCGGGTGGGCCAGATATCCCATGCGGTGTCCGTGCAGGTGCAGACCCTGCTGTCGGGGCTGGACTACACCCTGCAAAGCCTGGCGACCGGCTATGCCGCCGGAGACGGGGCGGCTTTCCGGCAAATGGTCACGACGGTGTTCGACGCCTACCCCTTGGGCGTGCTCGTGCAGGTGGCCGTCGCCGATGCGGGCGGCGACATCGTCTATTCCAACCTGGCCCCGCCCGGCGGGCCGCAGGAGAAGGTGTCGATCCGCGACCGCGAGCATTTCCAGGCGCATGCCGAGCGGCGTGCCGCGGGCATGTTCGTGGGGACGCCCGTGCAGGGGCGCCTGTCGCGGCAGTGGACGATCCAGCTGAGCCGGCCCCTGCTGCGCGGCGGCGAATTCGACGGCGTGGTGGTGCTCTCGCTGTCGCCCGACTACATCGCCCGCTATTTCCGGGCCATCCTCGACGGGCCGGGCGACATCATCTCCCTGCTGCGCACCGACGGCACCTACCTCGCCCGCTCCCGGCAGCAGGATGCCGTGCTCGGCCGCGCGGTGCCGCCCGAGCGGCTGCACCTGTTCGAGCCGCAGCGCATGCAGGGCACCTACGACGTGGAGGCCCCTCCGGACGGCGTGCGGCGGCTCTATGCCTGGAGCCGCGTGCCGGACCAGCCGCTCATCGTCGCCGTGGGCTTGGACCGCCATGCCGTCTTCGGGCCGTTCCAGGCTACCGTGGCCCGCAGCCTGGTGCGCAACGGCGTGACGAGCGCGCTGATCCTGCTCGGCGCCCTGCTGACCGTCTGGCTGGCCGTGCAGCGCGAGCGCAGCGAGCGACTGCGCCTGCAGGGCGAGCGCCGCTTCGCCCGCCTGGCGCAGGAGGTGCCCGGCGGCCTGTTTCAGAGCCGCATGGACGAGGCGGGGGATTTCCGCCTGCTGTTCACCACGCCGGGCTTCTTCGAGGTGCATGGCCTGCCCCCCGCTGCCGGCCCGGCGGGCGAGGCTGGCCTGGCAAGCCGCGTGCACCCCGCCGACCTGCCGGCGCTGGCCGCGTCCGTGCGTGCCAGCATGGCCACGCAGGGTCTCTGGGACCACAAATACCGCGTGCGCCACCCCGGAGGCGGCCTGCGCTGGCTGCACGGCCATGCGCGGCCCCAGCGCGAGGACGACGGCACGCTGCTCTGGTACGGCTACGTACACGATGTGACGCAGGACCAGGCGCTGCAGGAAGCCATCCGCCGCAGCGAGGAGCGCCTGCGCGCCACCGTGCAGGCCGTGCGCGACGGCCTGTGGCAATGGGACTGCGAGAGCGGCCGCGTCGAATGGGATGCGCGCTGCTACCAGATGCTGGGTTTCGAGGACGGCGCCTTTGCGCTGCTGTACGAGGACTTCCTGGCCAGGATCCACCCCGCGGACGGCGAACGGGTGCGTGAAAGGCTGCGCCGCCACCTGGAGCTGGGCGAGGAGTTCCGCGTGGAAATGCGCCTGCGCACCGCGGAGAACGGCTGGCTCCACGTCGAGTCGCGCGGCGAGGTGTCCGAGCGCGACGCGCGCGGCCGCCCGCTGCACATGCTGGGCACGCACACCGACATCCAGCAGCGCGTGGAGCAGGGCCGCATGCTCAAGGCGCTGATCGACCGTGGCGGCGCGCTGGTGATGGTGGCCACGCCCGGCCGCGACATTCTCTACGCCAACGAACGCGCGGCCCAGGTCTTCGGCCTGCAGGCCGGCAGGCAGCCGCCGGGGCTGTCGTTTCGCCTGCTGCACGACAGCGACGAAGGCTTCGCCCGGTTCGCCGCGCTCTACGACCGGCTCCAGGCGGAAGGATCCGTGCGCGTGGAATGGGCGCTGCGCCTGCCTTCGGGCGACCCGCGCTGGTTCGACATGCAGGGCACGCAGCTCGACCCCGAGGACGGCGACGGCGGCGTGATCTGGACCCTGATCGACACCGACGCGCGCCGCCAGCGCGAAACGCGGCTGGAGACGCTGGCGCTCACCGACGCGCTCACCGGCATCCCCAACCGCCGGGCCTTCATGGAGCGGCTGGACATGGAGCTGGACCACCTGCGCGCCGGCCTGGTGGACGCGGCCACGCTCATCATGCTCGACATCGACCATTTCAAGCGCGTGAACGACACCTACGGCCACGCCGTGGGCGACGTGGTGCTCCAGGCACTTGCATGGGTGCTGGAGCAGGAACTGCGCAAGGACGACATGGTGGGCCGCCTGGGCGGCGAGGAGTTCGCGGCGCTGCTGTCCTCGGCCGGCGCGGAAGCCGGCTACCTGCGTGCCGAGCGCCTGCGCGAGGCGGTGGCAGCGCACCCGATTGCCGTGGATGGCGTGGGCGACATCCGCATCACCATCAGCCTCGGTGTCTATGCCCTGGCGCCGGACGATGCGCGGGCACTGGCCTGCCTGGAGCGTGCCGACGCGGCGATGTATTTCTCCAAGCGCAACGGGCGCAACCGCTCCACGCCGTGGAGCGAGAACCTGGCTACCGCACCATCCCCAGCGCCAGCGGCAGGCTGACCGCACCCAGCACGGTGGACAGCGTGACCAGCCCCGCCACGTAGGCCCCGTTGTGCCCCATGCGCGCCGCCAGCACGTAGCAGGTGGAGGCGGTGGACACGGCGCAGAACGCCATCAGCACCGCCGTCTGCGCGGCATCCAGGCCGAGCAGCCGGGCCAGGCCCCAGGCGATCAGCGGCTGCACCACGTGGCGGATGGCCAGCAGCGCCGTGGACAGCAGCTTGCTGCGCGTGAGCAGCCCGAACTGCAGGCCCGCGCCCGCCGCCATCAGCCCCAGCGCGAGCGACGCGGCGCTGATGCGGCTCACCGTCGGCTCCATCCAGAACGGAATGCGAAAGCCCAGCAGGTTCGCCGCCAGCCCCGTGGCGGTGGCCACGATCAGCGGGTTGCGCACCAGCTCGCGCACGAAGCCCTGCCGGCCGCCGCGCGCCATGGGCCACACGGCCGCCACGTTGAAGAGCGGCACGCACACGCCGATGAGCACGGCTGCCATCAGCAGGCCCTGGGCGCCCGCCAGGCGCTCGGCCAGCGCCAGCACGATGAAGGAATTGAAGCGGAAGGCCACCTGCGCGCTGGCCGCATGGTCGCGCCGGTCGATGTGACGGCCCAGCCAGGGCAGGTGGGGCAGGCTGTAGGCCAGCGCGATGCCGCACAGGCCGGTGCCCAGACCTGCGGCGATCAGGCCCGAGGCCTCGCCCACGTTGATGGGACTCTTGACGATGGACTGGAACAGCAGCACCGGAAAGAGCAGGTAGTACACCAGGCTTTCCACCGGCTGCCAGACCGAACGGTTCAGGGGGTGCAGCGGCACAGCAGGTAGCCGCACAGGATCAGGGAGAAGTCGGGAACGAGGAGCTGCGCGTAATTCACGGCGCGCAGCATACCGTGCGCAGTGTGGGGAAATCCCCAACAGATAATGGGCCCAGAGGGCGGGCATGGGCGGGCTGTGCGTTTAGGATCGCCGCCTACCCCCTCTTTTCTTTCACCAAACACAATTTGATGAGGAGCTTTTCTATGCAACGCCGCAATTGGCTGGGACTGGCACTGGCCGTCGCCGCAGGTACATCCTTCGCCCAGGGCTATCCCAACAAGCCCGTCAAGCTGCTGGTGCCCTTCGCACCCGGCGGCACCACGGACATCATCGGCCGCGTGATCGCCGATCCGCTGGGCAAGGCCCTGGGCCAGCCCGTGGTGGTGGAGAACCGCGGTGGTGGCGGCGGCGTCATCGGCGCGCAGGAAACCTCGCGCGCCGCGCCCGACGGCTACAACCTGGGCGTGGCCACCGTGTCCACCACGGCGGCCAACCCGGCGATCAACACCAAGATCCCCTACAACCCGGTCACCGACTTCACGCCCATCATCAACATCGCGGCCACGCCCAACATCATCGCGGTGCACCCGAGCTTCCCGGCCAAGGACTACAAGTCCTTCCTGGCGGAGATCCAGAAGAACCCCGGCAAGTATTCGTATTCCTCCTCGGGCACGGGCGGCATCGGCCACCTGCTGATGGAGCTGTACAAGAGCCTTACCAACACCTTCATCACGCACATCCCCTACCGTGGCGCGGGCCCGGCCCTGAACGACACCGTGGCGGGCCAGGTGCCCATGATCTTCGACAACCTGCCTTCGGCGCTGCCCTTCATCAAGGCCGGCAAGCTGATCCCCATCGTGGTTTCGGCACCCCAGCGCGTGGCGGCTCTGCCCAACGTGCCCACCTTCAAGGAAGTGGGCCTGGAGCCCGTGAACCGCATGGCCTACTACGGCATCCTGGGCCCCAAGAACCTGCCCAAGGAAGTGGTGGACAAGATCAGCGCCGGCACCAAGAAGGCCCTGGAAGACCCGGCAGTGCGCAAGCGCATCGAGGACACCGATTCCATCATCGTCGCCAACACGCCCGAGCAGTTCGCCGAGCAGATCAAGGCCGAGTTCGAGATCTACAAGCAGGTGGTGCAAAAGCAGAAGCTCACGCTGGAGTAAGCTGCGCGTTCCCCCAGACCAAAGCCGCCCCCGGGCGGCTTTTTCCTTTGTCCAAGCCATGCTGCCCGAAAGCCAGAACGCCATCGACCTGTTCATCGACGCCTTGTGGCTGGAGGACGGCCTCTCGCGCAACACCCTGGCCGCCTACCGCCGCGACCTCTCGATGTACGCACAGTGGCTTGCTGCGCAGGAGCCTGCGCTGGCGCTCGATGCGACGCAGGAGCACCACCTGGGCGGCTACTTCGCCGCGCGCCATGCCGAGACGCGCGCCACCTCCGCCAACCGGCGCCTCACGGTGCTGCGGCGCTACTTCCACTGGGCGCTGCGCGAGCGGCGCATCGCGCACGACCCCACGGTGCGCCTGCAGGCCGCACGCCAGCCGCTGCGCGTGCCGGGGACGCTCACGCAGGCGCAGGTCGAGGCGCTGCTGCAGGCGCCCGACGATGCCACGCCCCTGGGCCTGCGCGACCGCGCCATGCTGGAGCTGATGTACGCGAGCGGCCTGCGCGTCTCGGAGCTGGTCACGCTCAAGACCTTCCACGTGGGGCTGTCCGAGGGCGTGCTGCGCATCATGGGCAAGGGCGGCAAGGAGCGGCTCGTGCCCTTCGGCGACGAAGCGCGGCGCTGGCTGGAGCGCTATCTGGCCGAAGCGCGCGGCGCCATCCTGGGCGGGCAGCAGACCGACGACCTGTTCGTCACCCAGCGCGGCAGCGGCATGACGCGCGTGATGTTCTGGGTCATCGTCAAGAAATGCGCGCAGGCGGCGGGCATCACCGCGCCGCTCTCGCCCCATACGCTGCGCCATGCGTTCGCCACGCACCTGCTCAACCACGGCGCCGACCTGCGCGTGGTGCAGCTGCTGCTGGGGCACGCGGACATCTCCACCACCACCATCTACACCCACGTGGCGCGCGAGCGGCTCAAGGCGCTCCATGCCCAGCACCACCCGCGCGGGTGATGTTGATAGGGAAATCGGCCTCTGGCGCTTTACCAGAAAGCGCGAGCAGCTATTAAAAGAGAAGCGCTGCCTCAGCCTGGCAGCGCTTGGCGCCCGCGGCGCAGGGCCGCCGCGTCGATCTGCGAGAGCGACGCCTCGCCGTGCGCCAGGCGCAGCAGCCGCATCGTGTCGGCCACGCCGCGCACCTGGCCCTGCAGTGCCTCGCCGGCAGCGGCGAGCTGCTCCACCAGCGCGGCGTTCTGCTGCGTGATGGAGTCCAGGTGCGCGACGGCCGCGTTGATCTGCGCGATGCCGCTCTGCTGCTCGGCTGCGGCGGTGCTGATCTCGCCCAGCGCCGTGTCCACGCGGCGCACGGTCTGCAGCGCCTCGTCCATGCGCTCGCGCGCCTCGCCCGCGGCCGCGGTGCCCGAGGCCACGCGCGCGGACGATTCGCCGATGAGCTGCTTGATGTCGCGCGCGGCCTGCGCGGTGCGCGAAGCCAGCGTGCGCACCTCCGCCGCCACCACGGCGAAGCCCCGCCCGGCATCGCCCGCGCGCGCTGCCTCGACGGCGGCGTTGAGCGCCAGCAGGTTGGTCTGGAAGGCCACGCCTTCGATGATCTGCACGATGCCCTCGATGTGCCGCGACGCGCTGGCGATGCCCTCCATGGTGGCGCCCACGGCCTGTACCGAATCGCTGCCGCGCTGGGTGGTGGCCGTGGCCTCGGCCGCGAAGCGTGCGCCCTGGCCGGCGGAGGCGGCGCTGCTGTGCACCGTGCCGTTGATCTGCTCCATCGATGCGGCCGTCTGCTCCAGGCTGCCGGCCTGGGCCTCGGTGCGCGACGACAGATCGTGGTTGCCGCGGGCGATCTCGCGCACCGAGGTGTCGAGCCGCTGCAGCTCCGCGCGCACGTCGCGCACCACGGTGCGCAGGTTCACGCACAGCTGGAACAGCGCGCGCTGCAGTTGCCCCACGCTGCCGCTGGCGCCCGTCTGCACGGTGTGCGACAGATCGCCCGATGCCAGGTGGTTGGCATCCCGCACCAGGGCGTCCAGCGGCGCGATGGCGAGCCTGCGCGTCAGCGCCACCGCGGCCGCCGCTGACGCCACGGCCGCCGCGCCCGTCGCCGCCCAGGGCGCGCCCAGCGCCGCGCACGCCAGCGGCGCCACCACGGCGAGCGCCTGTGCCAGCGCCAGCCGCACGGGCGTGGAGGGGCGGCCAGCCGTGCCAGGCGACCGCGCAGGTCTCGCCGCACCACGGCGCCGCGCTGCAGCGCGTGCACCGTGCGCCCCGCATCGGCCTGCACGCGCATGGCCGTGTAGAGCGCTTCGGCGGCTTGCACCTGCTCGCGCGCGGGCAGGGTGCGCACCGACAGGAAACCCGTGATCCGGTTGCCGTCGCGCATGGGCGTGACGTTGGCCTGCACCCAGTAGAAATCGCCGTTCTTGCGCCGGTTCTTCACGAGGCCCGTCCATGGCTGGCCGGCCTGGATGGTGTCCCACAGGTCGCGGAAGGCCTCGGCGGGCATGTCGGGGTGGCGGATCAGGTTGTGCGGCTGGCCCAGCAGCTCGTCCTGCACGAAGCCGCTCACCGCGATGAAGGCCGGGTTGCAGTAGGTGATGCGGCCCTTGGTGTCGGTGACGGAAACCAGCGTTTCCTGCGCGGGGAACGCGTATTCGCTGGCGGTGACGGGGAGGTTGATCCGCATGGCGCCTATCCTTGGAGTGTGTCGTCGGTGGGGAGGGGGGCAGGGCGCAGCCAGCGGCGCTCCAGCTCGGCCGCGGGCATGGCGCGGCCGAACAGCCAGCCCTGCACCTCGTCGCACTGCAGCGCGTGCAGCCTGTGGCGCTGCTCCTGCGTTTCCACGCCCTCGGCCACGGTCCGCAGCCCCAGGGCGCGGGCCATGCCGATCACCGCCGTCACGATGGCGAGGTGGCCGGGCTCGGCGAGCATGCCGTGCACGAAGGACATGTCGATCTTGATGCGCGAGACGGGAAAGTCGCGCAGCCGCGCGAGCGAGGAGTAGCCCGTGCCGAAATCGTCGAGGGAGAGCGTGAAGCCCAGCTCCACGAGGCGCGAGGCCACGCGGCGCGCGCGGTCGGGGTGCAGCATCAGCGCGGATTCGGTGATCTCCAGCTCGATCGCCTGCGGGCGCACGCCGTGCGCGCGCACCAGCGCCAGCGCGCGCTCGGCGAATGCATCGCCCATCATCTGCGTGGCCGAGACGTTGACGGCGATGGGCGGCGGCCGCGCCACGCCCGCGTCGCGCCAGGCCCGCCATTGCCGCGCGGCGGCGTCCAGGCTCCAGTCGCCCAGCGCCATGATGAGCCCCCGCTCCTCGGCGGCCACGATGAACTCCGCCGGGCTCACCCATCCCCATTCGGCGTCGTGCCAGCGCGCCAGGGCCTCCACGCCCACGATCCGGCCCGATGCGATGTCCACCTTCGGCTGGAAGTGCAGCTCCAGCAGAGACTGCTGCAGCGCGGCCTCCAGCCGCGTGCCGAGCGCGATGCGCCGCTGCACCTGCCGGCCCAGAGCCTCGTCGTAGAGCAGGCAGCCGCAGCCCTGCATCTTGGCCCGGTACATTGCCATGTCCGCGCACTGCAGCAGCTCGTCCACGTCCTGGCCATGCGCGGGGTAGAGGGCCACGCCGATGCTGGCGCCCACCTCGAAGCGCAGGCCGTCCACCCACACGGGACGCTGCAGCGCAGCGTGCACCTGTCGTGCCAGGGCCAGCACGTCCTCGCCATCGGCCAGGGGGTGGGCGAACATGAATTCGTCGCCGCCCAGGCGCGCCAGCACGCCGCCTGCGCCCAGCGCGTCCTGGCAATGCCGGGCCACCGCCACGAGCACGCGGTCGCCAGCGGCGTGGCCCTGGGTGTCGTTGATCTCCTTGAACTTGTCGAGATCCGCGAACAGCACCACGGCGCGCTGCTTCTGCTCGCCCGCCTCGTGCAGCAGGCGCTGCACCTGCTTCATGCCGTGCATGCGGTTGGGCAGGCCGGTGAGCGTGTCGAAGAAGGCCAGCCGCTGCATGTACTGCTCGGTGTGGTGGCGTTCCGTGATGTCGAGCACGGTGCCGTAGCCGCGCACGGGCTGGCCGGCCGCGCCGTGCTCGGTCCTGCCGCGCAGGTCCACCCAGCGCACCTGGCCGCCGTGGCGCACGCGCAGCGAGAAGGCGTGGTGGCCGCGCGCCAGCCCCTCGGCCCACTGGGCATCCGCGTAGCCGCGGTCGTCGGGGTGCACGCAGTCCAGCAGGTCGCCGTAGCCGAACGGCTGGCCTTCGGGCCAGCCGAGGATGCGCGCGGCCTGCGGCGTGAGGGCGATGCGTCCGTCGAACAGGGTGTGCCAGGTGCCGATGTTGGCCACCTCCTGGGCGTTGAGCAGGTCGCGCAGGAACTGCTCGCGCTCGCGCAGGTCCTCGATGGTCAGCAGCAGGCGCGGCGCGGCGCCGCTGCCCGGCTGCAGGGTGTGCGCGGTGACGGCCACCGGCAGGGCCAGGGCCTGCGCGCGCGGGCGCAACTGCACCGTGCCCCGCGCATGGCCGTGCAGCAGCGCCTGCTGCGCCAGCGCGGGCAGGCCGCCCACGTCCATCAGGGCGCCCAGCGGATGGCCCACCAGCGCCTCGGGCGCGCAGCCGGCCAGGTGCGCGAAGGCCTCGTTGGCGAACACCACGTCCAGGTCGGCGGTGGCGACCACCGTGCCGTAGGGCAGGCGCGCGAAGGCGGCGCCGTAGTCGCGCAGCTCCGAGATCATCTCGTCGCGCAGCGCGATGTAGGTGTCGATGGCCAGTCCCATGTCCAGGAAGACCACCTTGACGAGCGCCTGGAGCGCGGCCACCCAGTCGTCGGCGGGCAGGCCCAGGCGCGCCACCACGGGCAACAGCTGCGTGAGGTACTGGCTGTAGGCGCCGAGGTACCAGCCGGGGGGCAGCCCGACGCGCGCGTGCGTCAGGCCCACGCGCTGGCGTTCCAGCCCATAGGCCTCGTCGTAGCGGCCGGCGGTGAGCGTGTGGAAGTAGCGGGTCTGCAGCCGCTGCAGGCGGGCGAGGGAGTCGTCGTCCGGGATGAGCGCGCGCATCTCCTCGAACGAGAGCAGGTGGCGGTAGAAGCCTTCGACGAAGCCCGGCGCTCCTTCGCCCAGCGCGGCGTGCAGGCCCTGCAGGATGCGCTCGTCCTTCGCGGTCAGGTTCAGGAACTCTTTGCGGTGCTGAAAGCTTTGGGGCTTTTCCAAATTCCCTCCCCGGGCCACGGGCGCTGCGGGTACGACAAGCGGTCGCGCCGTTGTCCTATCCCAAATGTACGAATTGGTGTGTGTATGAATGAGTATACGTAACCAACAGTGCGCGGGTGGACCAACCGACTTCAGACCCGCGCAAGCTCCTCGGCCAGAGGATCAGGGAATTGCGCGCGCGCAAGGGGGTCACGCAGGAGGAACTGGCCGACCGCTGCGACATGTTCCGCACCTATCTGAGCCGCATCGAGTCGGGGCAGGCCAACCCCACGCTGACCGCCCTGCACGTGCTGGCACGGGGGCTGGAGGTGTCCGTGCCGGAGCTGTTGTCGCCGCCCGAAATGCCGATGGAACGGGTGCGCGTGCAGGGCGCGCAGCCCGTCTCCCGCGGCAGGGTGCGGCGGTAAGCAGGGCGGCCGCAGCTCGGTTACGCTTGCGCCCTTCCACCCGATAACACCCCCAAGGAGACTCCATGAATCTCAAGCACTGGGCTGCCGCCCTGGCGCTGGCCGGCACGGCGACACTGGCCTTCGCGCAGGCCTGGCCCGCAGCCAAGCCCATCCGGCTCATCGTGGGCTATCCGCCTGGCGGCGGCATCGACTTCGCCGCGCGCACGGTGCAGGTGCCGCTGCAGGAGGCGCTGGGCCAGCAGATCGTGATGGACTACAAGCCCGGCGCCAGCGGCATGATCGCGGCGACGGAGCTCACGCGCGCCGCGCCCGACGGCTACACGCTGCTGCTGGCCAACACCGGGCCCTTCGCCATCGCGCCCTACCTGCAGGCCAAGAAGCCCTACGACCCGCTCACGCAGTTCACCTACATCGGGCAGATCAGCCAGGGCAGCTACATCGCCGTCACGCGGCCCGACCATCCGGCCAAGGACCTGAAGGACTGGGTGCAGTGGGCGCGCGCCAACACGGGCAAGGTCAACTTCGCCTCGGGCGGCACCGGCACCTCGACGCACCTCAACGGCGAGCTGATGAACCAGGCCACGGGGCTCAACGTCACCCATGTGCCCTACAAGGGCAGCGCGCCCGCGATCCAGGACCTGCTCGGCGGCCAGACGCAGCTGCTGATCGACGCGGGCAGCGTGCTGCTGCCCCAGGTGAAGGGCGGCAAGCTCAAGGCCCTGGCCGTGACCGGTCCGCAGCGCGACCCGCAGCTGCCCGACGTGCCCACGGTGCGCGAACTGGGCCTGGGCGCCATGGAGTCCGTGGGCTTCCAGGGGCTCGTGGCGCCCGCGGGCCTGCCGCAGGCCATCACCGACCGCCTCTCGGCCGAGCTGGCCAAGGTGCTCGCGCAGCCGGAGGTCAAGGCCAAGTTCGCGGGTGCGGGCGCCGAGGTGCATCCGCTGGGCGCCGCCGAGTTCGCGGACTTCGTGAAGGCGGACAACGAAAAATGGGCGCGCCTGATCCGCGAGCGCAAGCTGCAGCTCGATTGATTTTTCCAACCCCTACAGGACTGTTTCCATGCCATCCCCTACCCGCCGCCAGCTTCTGGCTTCCCTTGCCGTCGCTCCGCTGTCCGTGGCTGCCCAGCCGGCGCCGTGGCCGTCCAATCCCATCCGCATCGTCGTCGCCTATCCGGCCGGCGGCGTGAGCGACGTGGTGGCGCGTGCGCTGGGCGACAAGCTCTCCGCGCGGCTGGGTACGCCCGTGGTGGTGGAGAACAAGGCGGGCGCGGGTGGCACGATCGGCATGGACATGGTGGCCAAGGCGGCCCCGGACGGCTACACGCTGGGCTTTTCCGCCATCAGCCCGCTGGTGCTCAACCCGCACCTGGGCAAACCCCCCTTCGACCCGGTGCGCGACATCGCGCCCGTGGCCAGCGTGATGTATTCGCCGGTGCTGCTGCTGGGCACGCAGGCCACCGCCGCGCGGGACTTCCGCCAGCTGCTGGCGGCGGCCAAGGCCAAGCCGGGCGACGTGCGCTGGGCGACGTCGGGCCTGGCGTCGCTGGGCCACATCATGCTGGAGCACATCATGCAGGGCAGCGGCGTGCAGATCACGCATGTGCCCTACAAGGGCGGCGGCCAGCAGCTCAACGACGCGCTCTCCGGCCAGTTCGAGGTGCTCTCCACCAATGCAGGCCCGGCGGTGATGCAGCACATCAAGGCCGGCAAGCTGCATCCGCTTGCCGTGGGCGCGCCCAAGCGCCTGCAGGCGCTGCCCGACGTGCCCACGCTGGCCGAGCTGGGCCTGCCCGCAGCCAACCTGACGTCGGTGTTCGGCATCTTCGCGCCCGCCAAAACGCCCGCGCCGGTGCGCGAGCGGCTCAATGCCGAGATCAACCACGCGCTGGCGCTGCCCGACATCCGGGCGCGGCTGGAGGCGTCCGACAACGTGCCCACGGGTGGCACGGCGGCCGAGTTCGCGCGCCAGATCGCGCAGGAGTCCGAGAGCAACGCGCGCATCATCCGCGCGGCGAACATCCGCCTGGATTGATCAGTCGTCGCCCTGCAGGTTCTCGGCCCAGGCCAGGGCCTGCAGGTGGGCCCAGTTGACCTGCCGGTTGGACAGGTGCAGCGCCTCCGCTGTGCGGGCGAAGGTGACGTCGTCCCCGCTTTCGCAGGCCTTGGTCAGCTCCAGGAAGGGGGCGAACACGCCCTGGTTGTGCAGCAGCGCGTCCAGCACGGACTGGGGCAGGGCCACGGTTTCGAGCGCACGCTCCAGCGGCACGCCGAGCATGGTGTCCAGCAGCGAGAACACGCCGACCACGAAGGCGTTGTCGCACTCCTCGGGCGGCAGCAGCTCGGCCGCCAGCAGCTCCATGAGGCGCCCGCGCACCACGGCGGTCTGGCCCACGGCAGGCGGCGAGCCGCTGGCGCGCGAGGTGGTCATGAGCAGCGCAGCCCAGCGGAACAGCTTCTTGAGCCCCAGGATCATCACCGCGTGGCGGAACGAGGTGATCTCGCACGACAGGCCGAAGCCCGAGGAGTTGATGAAGCGCAGCAGGTTGAAGGACAGCGTCGGGTCCTTCTTGAGCAGGTCCTCGATCTCGGCCGTGCTGGCCTGTTTGCGCACCAGGTTGATGAGCTGGATGATGGTGGCCTGCGAGGGGCGGATGGTTTGCGCCTTCACTACGGACGGCTGCGCGAACCAGTAGCCCTGGAACAGCTTCACCCCCAGGGCGGCCATGCGCTCGTGCTGCTCGGCCGTCTCCACCTTTTCCGCCACCAGCGTGGCCTGGGTGTGGGCGCGCGCGAATTTCACCAGCGGTTCGGCCAGCTCGGGCTTGAAGGCCTGCATGTCGAGCTTGATGAACGAGGCCAGCGGCAGCCAGCTCGCATAGGCGCGGCGCAGCACGCTCTGGTTGAAGGCCACGCGAAAGCCCCGCGTGCGCAGGGCGTGGAGCACGGGGATCTGCGCCTCGATCTGCTCGGGCGTGGCGTCGGCCGCGAGGACGGGCACTTCCAGCACCACTTTCTCGGGGTGGATCAGCTCGAGGTGGGCGCCGGCCAGGCTGTCGTGCGTGCAGTTGATGAACACCGTCTTGCGGCCCACCAGGGCCTCGGTGCCGGCGTAGGAGAGGGCGTTGAACAGCAGCGCCGCGTCGCTCGCGGCCGTGTGCGCATCGGCCGCGGTGGAGCGGTCGAACAGCTCGTAGCCGAAGACGGCGCGGTGCTCGTCCAGGATGGCTTGGCGGGCGATGATGACCAGGTTCTCGGCGCCCGTGCCTGCATCCTGCGGGGAGGGCGGCGCGAGGGTTGTCTCTGCGGAATCGGGGGTGCTCGACATGGTGGGCCTCTGGGGCAAGGGACTCAGGGTGATTTTAGGGCGTGTCATCCATCAAATCCCCCGCGTGCTGGCCCCGCAATGGGGATGGATGCGCGAAGCGCGGCGCAGCCAATAGCCGCAGCTATTGGCAAGCCGTGCGACAAAGCAGACGCCCCTCGCGCGGGGGGATTTGATGGATGACAAGCTCTAGGAGTGCGCCAGCTGGTCGGCCCAGGCCAGCGCCTGCAGGTGCGCCCAGTTGATCTGCTGGTTGGAGAGCTTGAGCGACTGCGCCGCATGGTCGAAGGCGCTGTCGTTGCTGGTTTCGCAGGCCTCCACGAGGGTGAGCAACTCGCCGAACACGCCCTGGCGGTGCAGCAGCGCGTCGTCCACCCCGTCGGGCATGTGCAGCAGGCCCACGGCGGAGGCCAGCGGCATGCCCAGCATCTGGTCGAGCATGGAGAAGATGCCGATGACGAAGGCCTTGTCCGCCTCCTCGGGCGGCAGGAATTCCTGGGCCAGCAGCTCCATGAGCCGCCCGCGCACCACGGCGGTCTGGCCCACGGCGGGCGGCGTGCCGCCGCTGCGCATGGCCGTCAGCAGCAGGGCGGCCCAGCGGAAGAGCTTTTTCAGGCCGAGCAGCAGCACCGCCTGGCGGAAGGATGTGACCTCGTGCGCCAGCCCCAGGCCCGCGGAGTTGATGAGCCGCATGAGGTTGAAGGCCAGGCCCGCATCCTTCTTGAGCACTTCCTCGATCTCGGCGGTGGAGGCCTGGCTGCGCACCAGGTTCAGCAGCTGCACGATGCTGGCCTGCGTGGGGGTGAGCAGCTTGGCCTCGATCAGCGCCGGGCGCGAGAACCAGTAGCCCTGGAAGAGCTGCACGCCCAGGGAGGACACCATGTCGTACTGCTGCGCGGTCTCGATCTTCTCGGCGATCAGCTCGGCTTGGGAGTGGCGGCCGGCGTAGTTGATGAGCACGGCCACCTGGTCCGGCGCCAGCACCGACAGGTCGAGCTTGATGTAGTCCGCCAGCGGCAGCCAGGGCGCGTAGGCCGATTCCAGCACCGTGTGGTTGAACGCCAGGTGGAAGCCCCGCGCGCGCAGGCCTGCCAGGATGGGCAGGCGCGCGGCCACTTCGTGGTTGGCGGTATGGCCGAGCGCGGGGATCTCCAGCACCACCTTGTCGGGGTTCACCAGCTCCAGGTGCCCGCCGGCCAGGCTCTCGTGGGTGCAGTTCACGAAGATCAGCATCTTGCCCACCAGCTCTTCCGTGCCCGCGTGGGACAGGGCGGTGAAGACCAGGATCACGTCGCTGGCCGCCGTGTGCGCGCCGTGGGAGCGGGAGCGGTTGAAGAGCTCGTAGCCCACCACCGCCTGCTGGCCGTTCATGATGGCCTGGCGCGCGATCATCGCGCCGCTGGTGCCGCCGGCTGCCGGGCTGGAAGGGGGAGGAGGGGCGGTAGGCGATGTGGACATGGGCAGACAGGAAACGGTGAGCGGGCGCCACGCGCCGCGCGGATACCGGGGGCATTGTAGGAAAAGAACGTGGCCTAGCCATGCTGCAGCCAGAGCATCTCCGCCTCGGTGAAGCCCGCCGCGCGCCGCGCCGCCTCGTTGAGCGGCGGCTTGGGGCGTGGCGCCTCGTGGCGCTGCACCAGCACGGCGTAGTGCGCCACCGGGTCCAGCCCCTCGCGCTCGCACAGCCAGCCGTACCAGTGGTTGCCGATGGCCACGTGGCCCACCTCCTCGCGCAGGATGACATGAAGGATGTCCACGGCCGCCAGAGCGTCGGGCGTGCCCACGTTGCGCAGCTTGTGCTGGATCAGCGGCGTGGCGTCCAGGCCGCGCGCCTCCAGCGTGCGCGGCACCAGGGCCATGCGCGCCACGATGTCGTGGGCCGTCTTCTCGCACATGCTCCACAGGCCCTGGTGCGCGGGAAAGTCGCCGTAGTCGTGGCCCAGGTGCGTGCGCAGGTGGCCCTGCAACAGGCGGAAGTGCCGGGCCTCTTCACCGGCCACGCGCAGCCAGTCCAGGTAGAACTGGCGGGGCATGCCGGGAAAGCGCCAGACGGCGTCCAGCGCGAGGTTGATGGCGTTGAACTCGATGTGGGCGATGGCGTGGACCAGCACCGCGCGCCCCTCGGCCGTGGCCGGCGAGCGGCGCGCCACGGCCGTGTGGTGCCGCAGCTCGGGCCGCACAGGGTGGCCGGGCAGGGGCTGGTTGGGGGTGAGTGCTGCGTCGAATGCTATTGAAAGCGTAGCTGCCTGCGCTTGCAGGTCAAGCGCTGCAGTCGATTTTTGTTCAGGGTCCGTCAGGCACAAGACCTGCAGGGCACGTTGGCGAAGCTCCATCCCTACAATTCTAGGTTTCCCCCACATGGAGACAACGGCGATGGCGCTCTACGAACTGGATGGCACGGCACCGCAGGTGGCCGCATCGGCCTGGGTGGCCGACAGCGCGCAGGTCATGGGCAACGTGTCGGTGGGCGAGGACGCCAGCGTCTGGTTTGGCACCGTGGTGCGCGGCGACTGCGAGAGCATCGCCATCGGCGCGGGCTCCAACGTGCAGGATGCCAGCGTGCTGCATGCCGACGTGGGCAAGCCGCTGGTGATCGGCGAGCGCGTCACCGTGGGCCACCAGGTCATGCTGCACGGCTGCACCATCGGCGACGAGTCGCTGATCGGCATCGGCGCCATCGTGCTCAACGGCGCCAGGATCGGCAAGAACTGCCTGGTAGGCGCCGGCTCGCTGGTCACCGAGGGCAAGGAATTCCCCGACGGCTCCATGATCCTGGGCAGCCCCGCCAAGGCGGTGCGCCAGCTCACGCCCGAACAGATCGAAGGCCTGCGCCAGAGCGCGCAGCATTACATCGAGAACGCGCGCCGCTTCCGTGGCGGACTGCGCAAGATCGGCTGAAAGACGAAGTGTCCGAACTCCACAAGTTTCTATTCGACGGCTTGCCCGTGCGCGGCATGGTCGTGCGCCTGACCGATGCCTGGACGGAGCTGCTGGCCCGCCGCGCCGGTAACACCGAAACGGGGCCCTATGCCCCGCCCGTGGCCGAGCTACTGGGCGAGATGGCCGCCGCGGGCGTGCTGATGCAGTCCAACATCAAGTTCAACGGCGCGCTGGTGCTGCAGGTGTTCGGCGACGGCCCGGTCAAGCTGGCCGTGGCGGAGGTGCGCTCCGACCTGGGCCTGCGCGCCACCGCCACCGTGGCGGGCGAACTGCCGGTGGATGCGCGGCTCCCCGACATGGTGAACGTGGGCGGCGGCGGGCGCTGCGCCATCACGCTGGACCCGCAGGACCGCCGGCCCGGCCAGCAGCCCTACCAGGGCGTGGTGCCGCTGCATGGCGACCGGGGCGAGAAGCTGCACCGCCTCTCCGACGTGCTGCAGCACTACATGCTGCAGTCCGAACAGCTCGACACCACGCTGGTACTGGCCGCCAACGACCAGGTGGCGGCCGGCCTGCTGATCCAGCGCATGCCGATCAAGGGCGAGGGCAACCTGGGCGCCATGACCGCCGCCGAGAACGAGGATGCCATCGGCCGCAGCGAGGACTACAACCGCATCGCCACGCTGGCCGCGAGCCTCACGCGCGAGGAACTGCTCACGCTGGACGTGGACACCATCCTGCGCCGCCTGTTCTGGGAGGAGAAGCTGCTGCGCTTCGCCCCGCGCCAGGGGGCGGACGGCCCGCGCTTTTCCTGTACCTGCAGCCGCGAGCGCGTGGGCAACATGCTGCGCAACCTGGGCGCCGAGGAGGTCGAGAGCATCCTGGCCGAGCGCGGCAACGTGGAGGTGGGCTGCGAATACTGCGGCCAGCAGTACCACTTCGACCCGGTGGATGCGGCGCAGCTCTTCACCGAGCCGGGCAAGCAGCCGCCTGCGACGTCGCGGGTGCAATAAACCTCAGTACTCGCGCAGCGCCGTGAACAGACGGTGCTCGCACTCGGGGTCGCTGCATTTCTCGCAGCCCCAGGGACGCAGACGCTGTTTTGAATGAAATCGGGCCTCAGCGCTTTCTGGTAAAGCGCAAGCAGCTATTAAATCAATAGCTTCCAGCGCGCTGCGCAGTTGCGAATCCGGCGGGCCGTGCAGCACCTGGTGCGCCACGCCCGCCTGCAGGAGCGCGGCACGCAGCTGCATCTCGCGGGCAGCGGGGCTGGGCAGTGCGCAGAGCAACGTTAATTGAAAGCCGGGGCCGGGCGGCCCGGTGACGACTTCGGTGCGGGCGAGCGGCCGTGCCTCGTGCAAACCCCGCGCCAGCGCCGCACAGGCCCCGCCATCGGCGCCTGTCACCGCTATGCGCAGATCAGCGGCGGGCCGGAGTGACATGCACGTAGATCTCGCCCGGCTTGACCATGCCGAGTTCGCTGCGCGCCTTTTCCTCGACCATCTCCAGCCCGTCCTTGAGGTCCTGCACCTCGGCGGCCAGGTGCTCGTTGGCCTGGCGCGCCTGGGCGTTGGCCGCCTGCTGCGCGGCGATCTGGCGGCGCATGTCCTCCACGTGGCCCACGCTGCCGCGCCCCGTCCACAGCTGCGCATGGATGCCCACGAGCAGCAGCAGCAGGAACAGCGGGACGATGCGTGAGCCCACGGGCTACCGGCCGATCAGCGCAGGTTGTAGAACGCGTCGCGGCCGGGATAGTGGGCGATGTCGCCCAGGTCTTCCTCAATGCGCAGGAGCTGGTTGTACTTGGCGATGCGGTCGGAGCGGCTGAGCGAACCGGTCTTGATCTGCCCCGCGTTGGTGCCCACGGCGATGTCGGCGATGGTGGAGTCCTCGGTCTCGCCCGAGCGGTGCGAGATCACGGCGGTGTAGCCCGCGCGCTTGGCCATCTCGATGGCGGCGAAGGTCTCGGTGAGAGTGCCGATCTGGTTGATCTTGATGAGGATCGAGTTGCCGATGCCCTTGTCGATGCCTTCCTTGAGGATCTTGGTGTTGGTCACGAACAGGTCGTCGCCCACGAGCTGCACGTTCTTGCCCAGGCGCTCGGTGAGGATCTTCCAGCCGTCCCAGTCTCCCTCGGCCATGCCGTCCTCGATGGAGATGATGGGGTACTTGTCGCACCACGTGGCGAGCATGTCCGTCCACTGCTGGGCGCTGAGGCGCAGGCCGCCTTCGCCTTCGAGCACATACTGGCCGTCCTGGAAGAACTCGCTGGCGGCGCAGTCCAGGCCCAGGGCGATCTGCTCGCCCGCCGTGTAGCCCGCGGCCTCGATGGCCTGCAGGATGAGCTGGATCGCGGCCTCGTGGCTGTCCACGCTCGGGGCGAACCCGCCTTCGTCGCCCACGGCGGTGCTCATGCCCTTGTCGTGGATGATCTTCTTGAGCGCGTGGAACACTTCGGCGCCCCAGCGCACGGCCTCGCGGAAGCTGGGCGCGCCCACGGGGATGATCATGAATTCCTGCAGGTCCAGGCTGTTGTTGGCGTGCGCGCCGCCGTTGATGACGTTCATCATCGGCACGGGCAGCTGCATGCCGCCCATGCCGCCCAGGTAGCGGTACAGGGGCAGGCCGGATTCCTCGGCGGCGGCGCGGGCCACGGCCATCGAGACGGCGAGCATGGCGTTCGCGCCCAGGCGGCTCTTGTTGTCGGTGCCGTCCAGGTCGATCAGGGTCTTGTCGAGGAACGCCTGCTCGGAGGCATCGAGGCCCAGCACGGATTCGCTGATCTCGGTGTTGATGTGCTCCACGGCCTTGAGAACGCCCTTGCCCAGGTAGCGGCTCTTGTCGCCGTCGCGCAGCTCGATGGCTTCGCGGCTGCCGGTGGACGCGCCGCTGGGCACGGCGGCGCGGCCCATCACGCCGCTTTCCAGCAGCACGTCGCATTCGACGGTGGGATTGCCGCGGCTGTCCAGCACTTCGCGGCCTACGATGTCAACGATGGCACTCATGGTTTCCTCTTTGTAGGGAAGTTTTGAATCGAATCGAGCTCCAGCGCTTGACAGGCAAGCGCTGGAAGCTATCAAACAAGTAGCGTCACAGGCCTTCCACGCACACCAGCCGCATGATGGCCGCGCCCTCGCGCGGCGCGGGCCTTGCCGTATTCAGGAGAGTGGTAGAACGCCTTGGCGGCCTCGAAGCTCGGGAACTTGGCGATCACCACGCGCTCGGGCGTCCAGTCGCCTTCCATCACCTCGACCTGGCCGCCGCGCACGCAGATCTCGGCCTTGTGCGCCTCGAAGGCGGCCGTGCTCCACTTCTTGTATTCCTCGTACTGCGCGGGGTTGGTGACGCGTACGTTGGCGATGACGTATCCACTGGGCATGTCTCAGGCTCCAAAGTTGTTTTCGAGAAAACCGTTCTGCTTGGTCACGTCGTCCAGCGCGACCAGGGTTTCGAGCAGCGCGCGCATGTGCTTGAGCGGCACGGCGTTCGGCCCGTCGGACCAGGCTTCTGCCGGGCACGGGTGGGTTTCCATGAACAGGCCCGCCACGCCCACGGCCACGCCCGCGCGGGCCAGCACGGGCACCATGTCGCGCGCGCCGCCGCTCACGGCGCCCAGGCCGCCGGGCTTTTGCACCGAGTGGGTTACGTCGAACACCACGGGCGCGCCGGAGTTGCGCATCTCGGCCAGGCTGGTCATGTCGGCTACCAGGTTGTTGTAGCCGAAGCTCACGCCGCGCTCGCAGGCGAGGAAGCGGTCTTCGTCCAGGCCCACTTCGCGCGCAGCGGCGCGGGCCTTGTCGATCACGTTCTTCATGTCCCAGGGCGCGAGGAACTGGCCCTTCTTGATGTTCACCGGCTTGCCGGACTGGGCCACGGCGCGGATGAAATCGGTCTGGCGGCACAGGAACGCGGGCGTCTGCAGCACGTCCACCACGCTGGCGACCTCGGCCACCTGCGACGCGTCATGTACGTCGGTCAGGATGGGCAGTTGCAGCTGGCGGCGCACTTCGTCGAGGATCTTGAGCCCCGCATCCATGCCCACACCGCGCTGGCTGGCGCCCGACGAGCGGTTGGCCTTGTCGAACGAGCCCTTGTAGATCAGCGGGACGCCCAGGGCGCCGCACGCTTCCTTGAGCTGGCCGGCCACGTCCAGCGACATCTGCAGGCTTTCGATGGAGCAGGTGCCCGCGATGAGGAAGAAACGGTGTTCCAGACCAACGTCGAAGCCGCAGAGTTGCATGATGGTCAAGCCTTTTTCTGATGCGCCACGGCCGCCTTCACGAAGGCGTTGAACAGCGGGTGGCCGTTCCAGGGCGTGGATTTGAACTCGGGGTGGAACTGCACGCCGATGAACCAGGGGTGGACTTCGCTGGGCAGCTCGACGATCTCGGTCAGGTGCTCGCGCTGGGTGAGCGCGGAGATCACCAGGCCTGCCTTGCGCAGCTGTTCGAGGTACTGCACGTTGGCCTCGTAGCGGTGGCGGTGGCGCTCGGTGACCACGTCGCCGTAGATGCTGTGGGCCAGCGTGCCGGGCTGCACGTCGGAGCTTTGGGCGCCCAGGCGCATGGTGCCGCCCAGGTCGGAGTTGGCGTCGCGCGTCTTGATCGTGCCGTCCTCGTCCTTCCATTCGGTGATGAGGGCGATCACGGGGTGCTTGCAGTGCGCGTCGAACTCGGTGGAGTTCGCGCCGTCCAGGCCCGCCATGTGGCGCGCGTACTCGATGGTGGCCACCTGCATGCCCAGGCAGATGCCCAGGTAGGGCACCTTGTGCTCGCGGGCATACCTGGCGGTGCTGATCTTGCCTTCCACGCCGCGCGAGCCGAAGCCGCCGGGCACCAGGATGGCGTCGTAGGCCCCCAGCTGCTGCGCGGCGTTGGCGTCGGTGATGGTTTCCGAATCCACGTGGGTGATCTTCACGCGCACGTGGCTCTGCATGCCGGCGTGCTTGAGCGCCTCGTTGACGGACTTGTAGGCGTCCGACAGCTCCACGTACTTGCCCACCATGGCGATCTGCACCTCGCCTTGCGGATGCTCGGTCTCGCGCACCAGGTCGTCCCAGCGCTTGAGGTTGGCGGGCGGGGTGTTCAGGCGCAGCTTGTCGCAGATCAGGCCGTCCAGGCCCTGCTCGTGCAGCATGCGCGGCACCTTGTAGATGGTGTCCACGTCCCACATGCTGATCACGCCCCACTCGGCCACGTTGGTGAACAGGGAAATCTTCTCCCGCTCTTCCTCGGGCACGGCGTGGTGCGCGCGGCACAGCAGCGCGTCGGGCTGGATGCCGATCTCGCGCAGCTTCTGCACCGTGTGCTGCGTGGGCTTGGTCTTGAGTTCGCCCGCCGTGGCGATCCAGGGCAGGTAGGTCAGGTGCACGAAAGCCGAATTGTTGGGGCCGAGCTTCAGCGAGAGCTGGCGCACGGCTTCGAGGAAGGGCAGCGACTCGATGTCGCCCACCGTGCCGCCGACCTCGCAGATGGCCACGTCCACCGCGTCGGGCGTGCCGATGCCCGCGCCGCGCTTGATGAATTCCTGGATCTCGTTGGTGACGTGCGGGATCACCTGCACCGTCTTGCCCAGGTAGTCGCCGCGGCGTTCCTTCTCCAGCACGCTCTGGTAGATGCGGCCAGTGGTGAAGTTGTTGGCCTGCTTCATGCGCGTTTCGATGAAGCGCTCGTAGTGGCCCAGGTCGAGGTCGGTCTCCGCCCCGTCGTCGGTCACGAAGACCTCGCCGTGCTGGAAGGGAGACATGGTGCCCGGATCGACGTTGATGTACGGATCGAGCTTGATGAGGGTGACTTTGAGACCCCGCGATTCGAGGATCGCGGCAAGGGAGGCTGAGGCGATTCCCTTGCCCAGGGAAGACACCACACCGCCGGTGACGAAGACAAATTTGGTCATGTCTTTTTTGGTGGTGGGAAATCGGGATTATAGAAGTCCCGCTCCCGCACGCCCGGTCTGCCAGAATGCGCCCCCATGAATGCACTTGCTGGCAAACACATCGTTTTGGGCCTCTCCGGCGGCGTGGCCTGTTACAAGTCCGCCGAGCTCGCCCGGCTGCTGGTGAAGGCCGGCGCCACGGTGCAGGTCGTGATGACGGAGGCGGCCGAGCGGTTCATCACGCCCGTGACCATGCAGGCGCTCACGGGCCGGCCCGTCTACGGCTCGCAGTGGGACGCGCGCGAGCCCAACAACATGCCGCACATCAACCTGAGCCGCGAGGCCGATGCGATCCTCATCGCGCCGTGCAGCGCCGATTTCGTCGCGCGGCTCGTGCAGGGCCGCGCCGACGAACTACTCTCCCTGCTGTGCCTCGCGCGCCCTATCGCGCGCGTGCCGTTGCTGCTCGCGCCCGCGATGAACCGCGAGATGTGGGCCCATCCCGCCACGCAGCGCAACCTGGCCCAGGTGGTACAGGACGGCGCCACCGTGCTCGGCGTGGGCAACGGCGACCAGGCCTGCGGCGAGACGGGCGACGGCCGCATGCTGGAGGCCGAGGAGATCATGGAAGAGCTGGCCGCCTTTTTCGCGCCCAAGCGGCTCGCGGGCCAGCGCGTGCTCATCACGGCCGGGCCCACGTTCGAGGCCATCGACCCGGTGCGCGGCATCACCAACCTCTCCAGCGGCAAGATGGGCTTCGCCATCGCCCGCGCGGCACGCGAGGCCGGGGCCGAGGTCACGCTGGTCGCCGGGCCGGTGCACCTGCCCACGCCGCGCGGCGTGCGGCGCATCGACGTGCGTTCAGCAAAAAATATGCTTGAAACCGTTGCTGGACAAGCGCAAGAAGCTACTATTTTCATAGCGACGGCAGCCGTGGCCGACTGGCGGCCGGCCAATGCCGCCGACCAGAAGATCAAGAAGGACAGCTCGGGCCAGGTGCCTCAGCTCTCCTTCGTGGAGAACCCCGACATCCTCGCCACCATCGCGCAATCGGAACGCGCGCGCGCCGGCCAGCTCTACTGCGTCGGCTTCGCGGCCGAGAGCGAGAACCTTTGGCCCACGCCAGTGCCAAGCGCGTGCGCAAGGGCGTGCCGCTGCTCGTGGGCAACATCGGCCCGGCGACCTTCGGCCAGGACGACAACGCGCTGCTGCTCATCGACGAGAACGGCAGCCACGAACTGCCGCGCGCGAGCAAGGCCGAGCTGGGCCGCCAACTCGTCACCGAGATCGCCCGGCGCCTGAACACTTCCTCATGAAAATCGACGTCAAGATCCTCGATCCGCGCATGGCGGATCAACTGCCCGCCTATGCCACCCCTGGCAGCGCGGGGCTCGACCTGCGTGCGTGCATCGACGCGCCGCTGACCCTGGAGCCCAACGCCTGGCAGCTCGTGCCCACGGGCATCGCCATCTACCTGAAGGACCCCGGCTACGCCGCGCTGATCCTGCCGCGCTCGGGCCTGGGGCACAAGCACGGCATCGTGCTCGGCAACCTCGTGGGCCTGATCGACAGCGACTACCAGGGCCAGCTCATGGTCAGCGCCTGGAACCGCAGCGACACGGCCTTCACGCTGCAGCCCATGGAGCGGCTGGCGCAGTTGGTCATCGTGCCGGTGGCGCAGGCGCAGTTCAACGTGGTGAGCGAGTTCCCCGCGAGCGAGCGCGGCGAGGGTGGCTACGGCTCCACCGGCAAGCACTGAAGGGCCGCAGGCGTAGGCCTGGGCTTACGAACCGCGTGCGCCTGGAACTACGGCGCGCGCGGCGATCGCCCGGCGCCAGCCTGGAGGGCGGGGTGCTGCAATGGACGCATAGCGCATTCCAGTGAATGCGAGGAGTGAACCATGCGCAACCCTTCCCGTTTTGCATCCCTGTGCGTGGCGGTGGGCCTGTCAGGCCTGCTCGCGGCCTGCGGCCAGCAACCGCGTAGCTATGGCCCGGAATACGTCGGCCAACCCGCCCCCGGCTACCAGGCCTATCCCGATCGCGGCATCGAATACGGCTCGGTGCTCTACATCGAAGGGATGCAGGCCCAGAACCGCACCAGTGGCGCTGGCGCCATCCTCGGCGCGGTGGTAGGCGGCGTGCTGGGCAACCAGGTCGGCGGCGGCACCGGCCGGGCTGCGGCTACCGCCATCGGCGCCGTGGGCGGCGCCGTGGCCGGCAACGCCATCGAGGGGCGCAACAGCCGCACCGAGTACGACACCTACCGCATCACCGTCCGGCTGGACCAGGGCGGCCAGCGCGTCTACGACGTGCCTTCGCCCGGCGACCTGCGCCCCGGCGACCGGGTGCGGCTGGACGGCGGCCAGATATCGCGCATGTAAGCCGCGTCAGTGCAGCAGGTCGCTGCCCGGCGCCTGCGGCTGGATGCGGAAGAAACCGGTGCCGGCGGAGCCGCGTCCGATTTCTTCCTCTGTGGCTTCGCGCACGCCGTGCACCATGAGCTGCAGGCGCAGCGCGATCCCGGCCAGCGGGTGGTTGCCATCGAGCACCACATGGTCGGGGTAGAGTTGGGCCACGGTGTAGAGCGCGTCGCGCGGCGCATCGGGGTTCACACCCTGGGGCAATGCAGCGCCGTCGAAGGTCATGCCTTCTTCGGTGTCCGCAGGGAAGAGCGAGCGCGACTCCAGGAACAGCAATTGGTCCTGGTAGTCGCCGAACGCCTCTTCCGGCTCCAGGTGCAAGGAGAGTTCTGCGCCTACGCCGTGGCCTTGCAGGGCCTGTTCGATGCGTGCGAGCAGGTCGTCCCCGCCGACCAGGAATTCCACAGGATCGTCGAGCACGTCGAGTTCCTCGCCCAGCGTGTCTTTCAAGATCCAGGTCAAGGCGACCACACATTGTTCGGTAATTTCCATAAGAGAATTGTCGCTTATGGACATTCAACAACCATCGCCCCTGCTCGCAGGCCTGAGCCCGGCGCAGTTCATGCAGCGCCACTGGCACAAGAAGCCGCTCCTCGTGCGGCAGGCCATCCCGGGCTTCAAGCCCCCTGTCGGGCGCGCGGCGCTGTTCGAACTGGCTGCGCGCGAGGAGGTCGAATCCCGCTACATCCAGCATCTGGACGGCCGCTGGCGTCTGCGCCACGGCCCGCTCGCACGGCGTTCCCTGCCATCGCTGGGCACGCGCGAATGGACGGTGCTGGTGCAGGGCGTGGACCTGCACAACGAGGCCGTGCATGCGTTGCTGCAACAGTTCCGCTTCGTGCCGCAGGCGCGGCTGGACGACCTGATGATCAGCTATGCCAGCGACGGCGGCGGCGTGGGCCCGCACTTCGACAGCTACGACGTCTTCCTGCTGCAGGCCCACGGCCGGCGGCGCTGGCGCATCGGGCGCCAGAAGAATTTTGCGCTGCGCGACGGCCTGCCGCTGAAGATCCTGGAGCAGTTCGAGCCCGAGGAGGAATACGTGCTGGAGCCGGGCGACATGCTGTACCTGCCGCCGCGCTGGGCCCACGATGGCATCGCCGAGGGAGAGTGCATGACCTACTCCATCGGTTTTCGTTCGCCCAACCGCGCGGATCTGGCCCATGAGGTGCTGCTGCGCATGGCGGACGCGGCGGTGGACGAGGAGGATTCGCCCATCTACCGTGACCCGCGCCAGCCGGCCGTGTCCGCCTCGGGCGCCATTCCGCAGGAATTGCAAACCTTCGCGCGCGATGCGGTGCGCCGTGCCCTGGAAGAGCCGCTGGCACTGGAGCGTGCGCTGGGTGAAGCCCTGACCGAGCCCAAGCCCAACGTCTGGTTCGAGCCCTCGGCATCCGCAGGCATGATGGAATGCGTGGTGCTCGACCGGCGCACGCGCATGATGTACGACGCCAGGCACGTCTTCATCAACGGCGAGAGCTACCGCGCCGCCGGGCGCGACGCCACGCTGATGCAGCGGCTGGCGGACCAGCGCCGCCTGGACGCGCGGGACCTGGCCCGTGCGAGCGATGCGGCGCTGGAGCTGCTGTCGTCCTGGTGCGAGGCCGGCTGGGTGCATGCCAGCTCTCCAGCCTGAGGCGGCAGCGAAAAGGAGCAGGGAATGACCGATACCGAAATCGTCCCGCTCCCCAGCGGGCGCTTCGAGGGCCGGGAGGCCTTCCAGCAGCTGGTGCGCGATGCCCTGCAGTGCGCGGCGCGCGAGGACTGGCCCGAGCTGGTGTTCAGCGACGCCAGTTTCCACGACTGGCCGCTGGGCGAACGCGCCGTGGCAGACGCGCTGCAGCAATGGTCGCGCACGGGCCGGCGCTTCACCCTGCTTGCGGCGGATTTCAGCGAGATAGTGCGCCGGCACGCCCGTTTCGTGCAGTGGCGGGTGCGCTGGGACCACATCATCGTGTGCCGCAGGGCTGCTGCTGCCGACCCGCTGGACCTGCCCAGCGCCATCTGGTCGCCGGGCTGGGTGTTGCAGCGCCATGACCCGGTGCGCTGCGTTGGCGTGACCGGGAGCGAGCCCGACAGGCGCGTGCTGCTGCGCGAGGCTTTGAACGAATGGCAGGAGCGCAAGAGCAGCCCGGGTTTCCCGGCCACCGTGCTGGGACTGTGACGCGGCACGGGCGCCATTTGTAACAGGGGTTGCCAGATCCTGGTATTAACCAGTATTGACGAAACCTCCCTATAATTTCGACCCGGTATAGCCCCAGGGTGCACCGCAAGAATGCGCCCGCGCCGGGTTCACCGCTGCAAGAGGCGGACGCCGGCATTTTCATAATAATCACCTGTCATCTGTCCAACCAAGGAAACCGACATGAAAAACTCCGTCGTTCTGGCCGCCCTGATCGCTGCTGCCGCTCTCGCCGCTTGCGGCAAGAAGGAAGAGCCCGCTCCGGCACCCGCACCCGCGCCCGTGGAAGCACCTGCCCCCGCGCCTGCTCCGGAACCCGCTCCCGCGCCCGCAGAAGCGCCTGCCTCCGCAGACGCACCGGCTGCCGCCAACGACGCTGCCGCTGACGCCGCCAAGGCCGCTGCCGATGCAGCCGCCGCAGCCGCTACCGGCGCCGCTTCCGAAGCCAAGTAATCCGCTGGCCTCTCTGCCTTCCGTGCTCCTCTCGGGAGCATGGGACGCAAAAAGCCCCGAGCCGTCAGGCCGGGGCTTTTTGTTTGGGCCGGTGCCGGGCCTACTTCAGGTCGTCGGCAAGCACGCGCACGATGCGCTCGGCATTGGCGGACGACTCGGGTGCGCCTGCCGCGTTCAGCACCGAGACGGTGCTCTGGTTGCCTTCGCTGCGCACCACGATGCGGTACTTGAGCGGCGCGGCCGCATCCGGCGAGCGGCCGAAGAGCTTGCTGAAGAAGCCCTGTTCCTTCTTCTCGGTGGGCGCGACATAGCGCACGAAGTACACGCCCTGGCTGCGGTCGCGGTCTTCCACGGTGAAGCCGGTGCGGTCCAGCGACACGCCCACGCGGCGCCATGCGCGATCGAAATTCTCGTCGAGCTGCACCACCGGCACGCCGCCCGCCGTGGCCATGCGGGCCGAGGGTGCCGGGGGCACGACGGCGGCCGCTGCCGCCTTGGACTGCTCCTCGCTCACGCCCAGCTTGACCATCAGGCGGCGCAGGAACTCGGTTTCCAGCTCGGGATCGGCGGGACGCGGCTGCCAGATCGTGCTGTCCTTCTGCGCGGTGCTGTAGACCTCGACCATGCCGCGGTGGCTGACGTAGATCTCGGTGCGGCCGTCGGAGGCGCGCTCCAGGCGTGTGCGGAACTTGTCGCGCTCGCCGGTGGAATAGAGCGAATCGAAGACCTTGCCGATGGTGGAGCGGATGATGTCCTGCGGCAGCTTGGCGCGGTTCTCGGCCCAGTCGGTCTCGAGCAGGCCCAGGTTGGGCTGCTCCAGCGTATAGACGAAGCCGTTTTCGAGCCAGAAGTCGCGCACCGGCTCCCAGAGCTGGTCGGCCGGGCGGTCCACCACCAGCCAGCGCTGGTTGCCGTCGCGCTCGATGCGCACGTCTCCGATGGCCTGGGGCGCGGCATTCGCCGCACCGCGCGGCTGCTGGGCCTGGCCGGCCTCGAAGGCCGCGGCGGACACCACGCCGCCGGGCACGGTGTAGCGTGTGTCGCGCGAGAGCTGGCTCAGGTCCGGCGGCACTTCCAGCGATGCGCCCTTGGTGGCGCTTTTGTAGTCGATCTTGTCGCTCTCCAGCACGGAGCAGGCAGACAGGGTCACGGCAAGGCCCAGCAGGCCCAGGCGGGTGGTAGCGTTCACGCGAATATCCTTGGAACGTGTTACAGCAGGCCGGCGGCGCGCAGGGCGCCTTCCACCACGGCCTCGTTGCTCTGGGCCAGCGGCGTCATGGGCAGGCGCAAGGCGCCGCCGCACAGGCCCATGCGCTGCATGGCCCACTTGACGGGGATGGGATTGGCCTCGACGAAAAGATGCTTGTGCACGGGCAGCAGGCGGAACTGGATCTCCATGGCCTTGCGCGCATCGCCCGCGATGGCGGCCACGCACAGCTCGTGCATCAGGCGCGGCGCCACGTTGGCGGTGACGCTGATGTTGCCCTGGCCGCCGCACAGCATGAGCGCCACGGCCGTCGGGTCGTCGCCCGAATAGACGGCGAAGCCCTTGGGCACGTCGCGGATCAGCCACTGCGCGCGCTCGATGTTGCCCGTGGCCTCCTTGATGCCCACGATGCCCGGCACCTGCGTGAGGCGCAGCACAGTCTCGTGGTGCATGTCGGCCACCGAGCGGCCGGGCACGTTGTAGAGCACCATCGGCAGGTCGCCCACGGCTTCGGCTATTGATCTGAAGTGGCGGTACTGGCCTTCCTGCGTGGGCTTGTTGTAGTAGGGCACCACCTGGAGCTGGCTGTCGGCGCCCACCTTCTTGGCGAAGCGGGCCAGCTCGATCGCCTCGGCCGTGGAGTTGGCGCCGCAGCCGGCCATCACGGGCACGCGCCCGGCCGCCTGTTCGACCGACACGCGGATGATCTCGCAGTGCTCCTCCACGTTCACCGTGGGCGATTCGCCCGTGGTGCCCACGACGCCGAGGCAATCCGTGCCCTCCTGGATGTGCCAGTCGATGAGCTTGCGCAAGGTGGGGTAATCGACGCTGCCGTCGTCGTGCATGGGAGTGACGAGGGCGACGATGCTGCCCGTGAGGGTGGCGCTGGGAGAGGTCATGTCCGCGTTCAAAAACGGTAAAGGGGCATTCTAACTAGGGCGGGTTCGCGCACGGCGGCGATGCGCTGCACGAAGCGCACGGGGTCGTCGAGGAAGCCGTTTTCGTAGGCCACCACCCGCAGACTCTTGCAGGCGTGCAGAAGTTCACCGGGGCGCAGCAGGAACTCGGGCCGCGCGGGCCGCCCCACGGTTTCGTTGCCCTGGGAGAAGGTCTCGTAGAGCAGCACGCCGCCGGGTGCCACGCTCTCCACGATGGTAAGTAGCAGCGGGCGCCAGAGGTAGTTGGTGACCACCACGCCGTCGAAGCGCCGGCCGGGCAGGGGCCAGGGGCCGTTCTCGATGTCGGCCTGGATCGCTTCGCCCATCGGGGCTACTGATTCAATAGCTGCTTGCGCTTGATCCACGCCGGTTACAGGGTGATTTCGCTCTGAAAACCAGCGCATGTGGCGTCCCGCGCCGCAGGCCACGTCGAGCACCGTGCCGCCTTCGGGCACGAGGTGCGACCAGCGCTGGATCCAGTCGGACGCGGTCAGAAGCAGCTCCAGAGCTGATCGGCCAGCGACAGCATGAAATCCGGCTGCGCGTACATGCCGAAGACGGCCAGCAGCACCAGAAGCGCCACCGCGCCTGCCAGCCATTTCCGGTGTGTGCGGGGCATGGCGTCAGGCCGCCTGCGGGGCGGCGCGGGGGATGGCGCTCTCGCGCACGGGCAGATTCACCAGGCCCGCGAAGATGCCCAGCGCGATGGCCAGGTACCAGACGATGTCGTAGCTGCCCGTGCGGTCGTACAGGTAGCCGCCGAGCCACACGCCCAGGAAGCTGCCGATCTGGTGGCTGAAGAACACGAAGCCGCTGAGCATCGACAGGTGCTGCACGCCGAAGATCTGCGCCACCGTGGCGTTCGTGGGCGGCACGGTGGACAGCCACAGCGCGCCCATCACGGCCGAGAACACGTAGACCGACAACGGCGACAGCGGCACCAGCAGGAAGATGGTGATGACCACGGCGCGCGCGAAATAGATGAAGGCCAGGATGTGGCGCTTGGGCATGCGCTGGCCCAGCGTGCCCGCCGCATAGGTGCCGAACACGTTGAACAGGCCGATCAGCGCCAGCGCGTAGCTCGCCACCTGCACCGACAGGCCGTGGTCGCGCAGGTAGCTGGGCATGTGCACACCGATGAACACCACCTGGAAGCCGCAGACGAAGTAGCCCGCCGTGAGCAGCAGGAAGCTGCGGTAGCGCAGCGCCTCGGCGAACGCCTGGCGCACGGTCTGCGTACGTTTCACGGGCGCGCTGCCGTGGAAGCCCGGCTCGCGCAGCCCCCAGGCCAGCGGCACGATGAGCAGCACCATGGCCGAGAGCGCCAGCAGCGCCGTCTTCCAGCCCAGGTGCAGGATGAGCTGGCCTTCCAGCGGCATCATCAGGAACTGCCCGAACGAGCCTGCCGCCGCCGCCACGCCCATGGCCCACGAGCGCTTGTCGGCCGGCACCTGCCGCCCCAGCACGCCGTAGATGATGGCGTAGGTCGTGCCCGCCTGCGCCGCGCCCATCAGCACGCCGGTGGTCAGCGTGAAGAGGAGCGGCGTGGGCGACAGGGCCATGCCCGCCAGCCCCAGCGCGTAGAGCACCGCCCCGCCGATGAGCACGCGGAAGGCCCCGAACTTGTCTGCCACCATGCCGCCGAAGATGCCGAACAGGCCCCAGGCCAGGTTCTGCACGGCGATCGCCAGCGCGAAGGTCTGGCGCGTCCAGTCCATCTCCTGCGTGATGGGCTGCAGCCACAGGCCGAAACCATGGCGGATGCCCATGGAGAGGGTGACGATGGCGCCACCGCACAGCAGCACCTGCGCCAGCGGGAGTTTTCGGGTTTCGTTGTGCATCCGGCGAATGTAGCGAAAAGCCGCGGCGTCCGCTTGCGAGGGGCGGTTGAACTGGTTTTATATCCAGCCCTACAATCCGCCGCCTATGGCAGTCAAACCCGCATCCCCGAGCGACTATTCCGAAGGCTCGATCCGCGTTCTCAAAGGGCTGGAGCCGGTCAAGCAGCGGCCCGGCATGTACACCCGCACCGACAACCCGCTGCACATCCTGCAGGAGGTGATCGACAACGCCGCCGACGAGGCGCTGGCCGGCCACTGCAAGCGCATCAAGGTCACGCTGCACGCCGACGCCTCGGTCAGCGTGGAGGACGACGGCCGGGGCATCCCCTTCGGCCTGCATCCTGACGAGGGCGCACCCGTTATCGAGCTGGTGTTCACCCGCCTGCACGCGGGCGGCAAGTTCGACAAGGGCAAGGGCGGCGCCTACAGCTTCTCGGGCGGCCTGCACGGCGTGGGCGTCTCCGTCACCAACGCCCTCGCCACGCGGCTGGAGGCCACCACGCACCGCGAGGGCCAGGCCGCGCGCATCGTTTTCTCGGGCGGCGACGTGACCGAGCCGCTGGCCGCGCGCGCCCTGCAGCAGGGCGAGCGCAAACAGGGCACCACCGTGCGCGTGTGGCCCGACGCGAAATATTTCGAATCCGCCAGCCTGCCGATGGGCGAGCTGATGCACCTGCTGCGCAGCAAGGCCGTGCTGATGCCCGGCGTCACCGTGCAGCTCATCGATGAGAAGAAGAAGGACACGCAGACCTGGCAGTACAAGGGCGGCCTGCGAGACTACCTGGGCCAGACGCTCACCGTCGATCCGGTGATCCCGCTGTTCGAGGGCGAGGGCTTCGCCGACCGCCACAGCGAGAGCTTCGCCGAAGGCGAGGGCGCCGCATGGTGCGTAGCCTTCACCGAAGACGGCGCGCCCGTGCGCGAGAGCTACGTCAACCTCATCCCCACCAGCGCGGGCGGCACGCACGACGCGGGCCTGCGCGATGGCCTGTTCAACGCGGTCAAGAGCTTCATCGAGCTGCATTCGCTGCTGCCCAAGGGCGTCAAGCTCATGCCCGAGGACGTGTTCGCGCGCGCTTCCTACGTGCTCAGCGCCAAGGTGCTCGACCCGCAGTTCCAGGGCCAGATCAAGGAGCGCCTGAACTCGCGCGACGCCGTGCGCCTGGTCAGCGGCTTCGTGCGCCCCGCGCTCGAACTCTGGCTCAACCAGCACGTGGAATACGGCAAGAAGCTGGCAGAGCTCGCCATCAAGGCCGCGCAGACCCGCCAGCGCGCGGGCCAGAAGGTCGAGAAGAAGAAGGGCTCCGGCGTGGCCGTGCTGCCCGGCAAGCTCACCGACTGCGAAAGCCGCGACCTGGCCTACAACGAGGTGTTCCTGGTCGAGGGCGACTCCGCCGGCGGCAGCGCCAAGATGGGCCGCGACAAGGAGAACCAGGCCGTGCTGCCGCTGCGCGGCAAGGTGCTCAACACCTGGGAGGTGGATCGTGATCGCCTGTTCGCCAACACCGAAGTGCACGACATCTCGGTGGCCATCGGCGTCGATCCGCACGGCCCTCATGATTCGCCCGACCTGAGCGGACTGCGCTACGGCAAGGTCTGCATCCTGTCCGACGCCGACGTGGACGGCTCCCACATCCAGGTGCTGCTGCTCACGCTGTTCTTCCGCCACTTCCCCAAGCTGATCGACGCGGGCCACATCTACGTCGCCCGCCCTCCGCTGTTCCGCGTGGACGTGCCCGCGCGCGGCAAGAAGCCCGCCGCCAAGATGTACGCGCTGGACGAGGGCGAACTCGAAGCCATCCTCGACAAATGTGCCAAGGACGGCGTGCCGCGCGAGAAATGCCAGATCAGCCGCTTCAAGGGCCTGGGCGAGATGAACGCCGAGCAGCTCTGGGAAACCACGCTCAATCCCGACACACGCCGCCTGCTGCCCATCCAGCTGGGCGCGTTCGATTTCGGCGCCACCGAGAACCTCATCACCAAGCTGATGGGCAAGGGCGAGGCCGCCTCGCGCCGCGAGCTGATGGAGCTGCACGGCGACGCAGTCGAAGTCGATATCTAAGTCTTTTTGGCCTCCAGCGCTTTCCTATCAAGCGCTGGTAGCTCCTGATTCAATAGCATGAGCGATCAACCCACACTCGATCTTTCCGCGCCGCAGGACGACGGCGACCGCCTGGAACTCGCGGGCTACGCCCAGCGCGCCTATCTCGAATACGCCCTCAGCGTGGTCAAGGGCCGCGCGCTGCCCGACGTGTGCGACGGGCTCAAGCCCGTGCAGCGGCGCATCCTCTATGCGATGGATCGCATGGGGCTGGGCTTCAACGGCAACACTGCCGCCAAGCCCGTCAAGAGCGCCCGCGTGGTCGGCGATGTGCTGGGCCGCTTCCACCCGCACGGCGACCAGTCGGCCTACGACGCGCTGGTGCGGCTCGCGCAGGACTTCAACCAGCGCTACCCGCTGATCGACGGCCAGGGCAACTTCGGCTCGCGCGATGGCGACGGCGCTGCTGCCATGCGCTACACCGAGGCGCGGCTGGCCAAGATCACCGGCCTGCTGCTCGACGAGATCGACATGGGCACGGTCGACTTCATGCCCAACTACGACGGCAGCACGCAGGAGCCGCGCCAGTTGCCCGCGCGCCTGCCGTTCGCGCTGCTCAACGGCGCGAGCGGCATCGCCGTGGGCCTGGCGACGGAAATCCCGAGCCACAACCTGCGCGAGGTGGCCGATGCCTGCGTGGCGCTGGTCAAGAAGCCGCAGTTGGCCGACGAGGAACTGTTCGCGCTGATCCCCGGCCCGGACTATCCCGGCGGCGGGCAGATCATCAGCGCGGCGAGCGACATCCAGGATGCCTACCGCACCGGGCGCGGCAGCCTCAAGGTGCGTGCGCGCTGGAAGATCGAGGAACTCGCGCGCGGCCAGTGGCAGATGGTGGTGACGGAGCTGCCGCCCGGCGTCTCCACCGCCAGGGTGCTCGAAGAGATCGAGGAGATCACCAATCCCAAGATCAAGGCCGGCAAGAAGACTCTGAGCCAGGAGCAGACCCAGCTCAAGGCGGCGCTGCTTGCGCTGCTCGACGGCGTGCGCGATGAGTCGAGCAAGGACGCGCCGGTGCGCATCGTCATCGAGCCCAAGACCGGCAAGGTGCCGCAGCAGGATCTCATCACCACGCTGCTGGCCCACACCAGCCTGGAGACCTCGGTGCCCATCAACCTCACGATGGTGGGGCTGGACGGCAAGCCCGTGCAGAAGTCGCTGCGGCAGATGCTGGAGGAGTGGATCGCGTTCCGCCAGACCACCATCGCGCGGCGCTCGCAGCACCGCTTGAACAAGGTGCTGGAGCGCATCCACATCCTCGAAGGGCGGCAGATCGTGCTGCTCAACATCGACGAGGTGATCGCCATCATCCGCGCGAGCGACGAGCCCAAGGCGGCGCTGATCGCGCGTTTCAATCTCTCCGACCGGCAGGCCGAGGACATCCTCGAAATCCGCCTGCGCCAGCTCGCGCGGCTGGAGGCCATCAAGATCGAACAGGAACTCAAGGAGCTGCGCGAGGAGCAGGGCAAGCTGGAGGACATCCTGGCCAACCCCGCCTCGCTGCGCCGCCTGATGGTCAAGGAGATCGAGGCGGATGCCAAGCAGTTCCAGGATGCGCGCCGCACGCTGATCCAGGCCGAGAAGAAGGCCGTGGCCGAGGTGAAGGTGCTCGACGAGCCGGTCACCGTGGTCGTCTCCGAAAAAGGCTGGGTGCGCGCACGCCAGGGCCACGGGCACGAGGCCGGCAGCTTCGCCTTCAAGGCGGGCGACGGGCTCTACGGTACCTTCGAGTGCCGCACGATCGATACGCTCATCGTCTTCGGCAGCAACGGGCGCGTGTACTCGGTGGCCGTCGCCAGCCTGCCGGGAGGGCGCGGCGACGGGCAACCCATCACCACGCTGATCGAGCTGGAGGCGGGCACGCAGCCGGTGCACTACTTCGCCGGGCCGGGCAATGCGGCGCTGCTGCTGGCGGGCTCGGGCGGATACGGGTTCCTGTCCACCGTGGAACACATGACGGCGCGCAACCGGGGCGGCAAGGCCTTCGTCGCTTTAAGCGAGGGCGAGCGGCTGTGCCGGCCGTCGCACGCCGCGTTCACCAGTGGAAGCCAGGCCATCGTGCCCGCCACGCACGTGTGCTGCGCGTCCGCGGGCGGGCGCATCCTCACGTTCGAGATCGGCGAGCTCAAGCTCATGGAAAAGGGCGGGCGCGGCCTCATGCTGATCGACCTGGAGCCCAAGGACACCCTGGCGGGCGCGGCGGCCTATACGCGCAGCGTGCGCTTCGCGGGCGTGGGCCGTGGCGGCAAGCCGCGCGAGGAGCAGCTCGAAATCCGCAGCCTCAACAACGCGCGCGCCGTGCGCGGGCGCAAGGGCAAGGCGGCCGACCTGGGCTTCAAGCCCACCGAGGTGCTGCGCGTGGAATAGGCTATCGCTCTGCTTGTTGCGTTTGGTAGCATGCATGCAACGCTGCACCGCAGGGGCGCGGTGCGTTGCACACAAAACCCCACCCGACAAGGAGCGAGCCTGCCATGAAAAGCCTGCGTATTTCCCACAAGCTGTGGCTGTCCGTGGCGTGCGTCGTAGTGGCGCTCATCGCGATCATCACCGCGTCGGGCTACCGCTCGGCCCAAACCCAGGCCGAGGCCGACGCGCTCACCAAGGAGATGACGCTGCGCGTGCAGACGGCCACGCGCTGGGCCGGCCTCACCGAGACGAATGCGGCCCGCACCCTGGCCTTGTCGCTGAGCAATGAAAGCGCGGTGGCGCAGGCCTTCAAGGAGCAGATCCCGGCCACCTCGGCCCAGATCTCCGAGTTGCAGAAGCGCCTGGAAGGGCTGGACCTGTCGCCGGCCGACCGCGCCCAGATGCAGCGCATCGCCGAGGCGCGCAAGGCCATGATCGACCTGCGTGGGCAGGCCGCCAAGCTCAAGGAGGGCGGCAGCCAGGAGGAGGCGGTGCGCCTCGTGCAGCAGTCCTACATCCCTGCCGTGGCCACCTACCTTGGCACGCTGCGCGACTTCGTGCAGATGCAGGAGCGCGCCGCGGAGGAGCAGCTGGCCGAGATGGCCGCATCGCGCATGCTCACGGTGAAGCTGGCGGCGGGCGCTGTGGCGGTGCTGCTGCTGGGCATCGTGGCGGGGGCCTACCTGCTCATCGGCAGCATCCAGCGTCCTCTGGCCGAGGCCAACGCCATGGCGGCGCGCATCGCGGGCGGCGACCTGCGCAGCGACGGCGCCGAGGCCACGCGCGGCGACGAATTCGGCGAGCTGCTGCGCTCGCTGGCCAGCATGCGCCAGGCCCTGGCGCGCATGGTGCAGGAGGTGCGCCAGAGCACCGACAGCATCACCGTGGCCAGCGCCGAGATCGCCACCGGCAACCAGGACCTGTCGGCGCGCACCGAGCAGACTTCCAGCAACCTGCAGGAGACCGCCGCCGCCATGGAGGAGTTCACCAGCACCATCCAGCAGAGCGCGGGCAGCGCCAGCACGGCGAGCCAGCTGGCGGGCAGCGCCTCCGAGGTGGCACGCCGCGGCGGCACGGTGGTGACCGAGGTGGTTTCCACCATGGACGACATCCAGCAGAGCAGCCGCAAGATCGCCGACATCATCGGTGTGATCGACGGCATTGCCTTCCAGACCAACATCCTGGCGCTGAACGCCGCCGTGGAAGCCGCGCGCGCGGGCGAGCAAGGCCGGGGCTTCGCGGTGGTGGCTGGCGAGGTGCGCAGCCTGGCGCAGCGCAGCGCCGACGCGGCCAAGGAGATCAAGGGGCTGATCGGCACGTCGGTCGAGCGCGTGGAAAGCGGCTCGCGCTTGGTGCACGACGCGGGCGCCACCATGGCCGAGATCGTGCAGTCGGTGCAGCGCGTGGTGGACATGATCGGCGAGATCACCGCCGCGTCCGCCGAGCAGAGCGCAGGCATCTCGCAGGTGAACCAGGCCGTGGGCCAACTCGACCAGATGACGCAGCAGAACGCCGCCCTGGTGGAGCAAAGCGCCGCCGCCGCGCAAAGCCTGCGCGAGCAGGCCGATCACCTGGCGCACGTGGTGTCGGCCTTCCGCACCGACGGGTCGGCGGCCCTGCCGGCGCGCACACCAGCGCCAGCAGCACGGCCCGTGGCTGCGCCCCCGGCCAAGCCCGTTGCCGCCGCACCGCGCGTGGCAGCGGCTGGCGCGGCGCGCGCCGCAACTCCCAAGGCCCTGGCGGCGCCGGCAACCCCGGCAGGCGATGGCGACTGGGAGTCCTTCTAACACCGCGCCTTGAAACGGGCTCGCCTCCTAGGCGAGGGCCGCCGTGCAAGGGCCGCCTCGCCGCACGGGCGGCGTCCCCCTCCCGGAGCGCGCAGCGCGCAGAGAGAGGGAGCGGCGCAGCCGCTCAGGGGGTGTCACTCCAGCTCCGCGATCAGCTCGATCTCCACGCATGCGCCCAGCGGGATCTGCGCCACGCCGAAGGCGCTGCGCGCGTGCTTGCCCTTGTCGCCGAACACCTGGCCGAACAGCTCGCTGGCGCCGTTGGTCACCAGGTGCTGCTCTGTGTAGTCGCCGGTGGAATTGACCAGGCTCATCACCTTCACGATGCGCTTGACGCGGTTCAGGTTGCCGTCCGTCGCGGCGTGCAGCGTGCCCAGCAGGTCGATGGCCACGGCGCGCGCCGCGGCCTGGCCTTCCTCGGTGGTGATGTTCTTGCCGAACTGCGCGGCCCAGGGCTTGCCGTCCTTGCGCGCGATGTGGCCGCTCAGGAATACCAGCTTGCCAGACTGCACGTAGGGCACGTAGGCTGCGGCGGGCACGGCCACGGGAGGCAGGGTGATGTCGAGTTCTTTCAGCTTGTCGTAAACGCTCATGGAGATTCCCTTGAAAACGGACGGCGGGCGCTATGGGGCCCAGGCAGGCGGCCGGCGCGCGGCGGGCGGCGCCGGTGCCCGCGAGTTTCACATAGATGCGCCGGGCCTTCGTCATGGATGACCGCTGTGCGCGTCCGGCCTGGCGCCTGCCAGCGTGGCTGTGCGGCGGCCTGTTGGGCACGGCGCTGCAGTTGCAGCAGCCTGCGCTTTGGCACTGGCAGGCCTACGCGGCGGGGCTGGCCCTGGCGCTGCTGGCATCCGGCGCTCTGGCGTGCGCACCCGCGCGCGCCAGCCGGCGCGCGGCGCGCGCACGCACCGCCTGCGTCGTCCTCGCGGGCGCCCTGCTGATGGGCAGCGTTTGCGGCCTGCGCGCCGGGGCGTTCCTGGCCGGGGCGCTCGACCCTGCGTGGGAAGGGCGCGACGTGCGCGTGACGGGCGTGGTCGCCGCCATGCCGCAGCCGCGCGAGACCGGGCTGCGCCTGCGGCTGGCCGTGGAAGCCGCGCAGGACGTGCAGCAGGGTGGCGCGCCCGTGCGTCTGCCTGAGCTGATCGACCTCACGTGGTACGCCGGCAGCCTGGACGGTGATGCCCAGGCCCCGCCGCCGCCCGTGCGCGCGGGCGAGCGCTGGCGCCTGGTCGTGCGCCTGAAGGCGCCGCACGGCGCGCGCAACCCTCACGGCTTCGACTACGAACTGTGGCTGTGGGAGCAGGGCGTGCAGGCCACGGGCTATGTGCGCACGGGTGCGCGCCTGGACGCGCTGCACGGCCCGCCCGAGCGCCTGGCGGCCACCTGGCATCACCCCGTCGAGCAATGGCGCCAGCAGGTGCGCGATGCCATCGTGCGCCACCTCGCGGCGCCGGCGGACGATGCCGCGCGCCGGCGCGCGGCGGGCGTGGTCGCCGCGCTGGTCACGGGGGACCAGCGTGCCATCGAGCGTGCCGACTGGGACGTGTTCCGCGCCACCGGCGTGGCCCACCTGATGAGTATCTCCGGCTTTATGGTGCGTTCAGGGTGTTACTAGTGGTTTTTGGTAAGCGTCCGGGCAAGCTGCGGTTGACAGCCTAGACCTAGTCAGCGTGTAGCGTCTGAAGCTAATCATGAGGCGCGTAAGGTGCTATGTCTCTGAGGACTCATCCTTCTCCAAGCCATCTCCTTCGGCGACAGCTTGGTCTGCTTCTGGAAGATGCTGCAACACGTGGAGATGAACCCTCATGAACTGATGCGCGACACGGCGCGACTGCGGCATAGTCTCGAGTGGATACTCTTGCGGCGTATCAAGCTCAGGCCCGTAGCGCTGTCGCAAATTCGCTGCAATGTACTCGCCGGGCAGGAGGTGTGTCACGGAGTTGTACTGTTCTCGTCGGAAGTCTGCTGGCCTGGGAAGGCCGCTTTCCATTCCCCAGGCCTCCCCCACATAAGAGGCGAGGAGTGAGTCGATCTCTTCAGGATGCGCGTCGAATGTTGTAACGAGCTGCTCGCGCACATGTTCTTGCGAGGTTCCATGCGCCCAAGCCCAGTAGAGATGTGGGGCATCCTTTGGATGCGAGCTGTACAAGGGTGCTTCTGTATTGGCTTCTTCGATGCGCGCTGTGAGAATTTCCCTGAGTGGTGCTTCCCCTTCATCGGCAAGGACTCGCCGCTCAGGCGGTGTGTCTTCATAGTTCCGAATCCAACGAATGCATTCCATCGCAAACCCAACTGGCGTCGCCATTCGGATCGCACGCTCTGCCTCGGCTTGCCTATCCTCTGGCGATGGAATTTGACGCAGGAGACCCGCGATCAGCATACCCGCCTTGGCGCGCGTGTCAGCTATGACCATCATTCCTCGCTCACGAGGAAGCAAGTCGCCATTCGCAGCAAAGGTCGCTATGAGTGCCTTCGCTTGTTCGACCGTTATGGTGTCTTCGCGCTGGCGTAGTCGCGCAACCACCCTCGGAAGCCCCTGACGAGCCGCAAACGCTTCGAGAAGAGCCCGCCTTTCCGCAGGTGACGCCTGTGCCGCGCCCTCACATAGCGCCGCTACATGAGAGTCAGGCACATCACCGACTGGCACGCTGTAGGTGAAGTAGCGTTTGAAATACTGCGTAGAACAAACCTTTTGCTCTCTTGCCCAGATCGAGTCCCACTCACCACCGTACTCCATGCCCCCGATACGCGGGAACAGTGGTTCGAGTAGTCGGGACCTAGCGACTGCGCGCTCTTCATCCGAGAGCGTGGGCGTCGCTTGCTGGATGAGAGAGTCGATGCGGCTAACGGCATCCTGCAGTTGATTGCGCCGTGCTTCACGCTCGCCATGGAGAAAAAGAACTGAATTGTCTCGTATCGCTGCGTAGAGTTCGGGATAGATGACGCGAATCCCCTCAATCAGCATCAGTTCGGACGGGTTAACTTCGCCTCGAAGTATTGGCAATGCAAAGAGGAGAGCGTTGGACAAGAGCTTGGCCCGACGCGGAGTTTCAATGCGAGGCAAGAGCGCGTCATCGAAATGCCGTACAAACGCATCAACTTGTGGCTGGGTGAGCGTGATGCCGGCGTGATTTACAGCGTTGTCTACCCCCTCTAACGCAAGATGGCGGAGGCTGTTTTCATCAACTGGCGGCAAATGAAGTGGCACCTGGACAATCTTCTCTAGAAAGGCGCGTCCAGCGGCGGAGCCTCCAGCGCCATATCGTTCACCCAGCGCTGCCGAGACGACTGCATCGTCGAATGCTAGAACGTATGCGGTATGCCGGAAGCTGGCAGACAACTTGACCAGCTTAAAGACAGCGTGTGTTTCATCACGATCCAATCTGTCAATGTCATCGATCAGAATGATGAGGCGCTTCTGCGCCTCATCAAGCATGCCCTCAATGCGGGAGCGAAGTTCATCGAGACCTACATTTGACATCGCGTCACCCAGCCCCTTTGCTGCTTCGCCCGGGCTAACTTGAACGACACCACCAATCGAGAGTGATGCCAGAGAAAGCACGCTGCCATACTTCTGAAGCAGACTTCCCGCTTTCTCTTTCATGTTGGGAAGTGACCGTCCCATCGCATCCGCTAGGGTAGCGAAGAACCCTCGCAGGAGTAAGTCTTCAGTTTGAAAGTGCCAAGGATTGAAGCGCACGACGATGATTGCGTCATGGGTCGTCAGCTCTTCCTGCATCATCTCAAGGACGGATGTCTTGCCGTCTCCCCAAGGTCCGTACAGGCCTATAACAATGCTGGAAGGGTCGGAACGAGTGGCGAGCGTCTCCGCTATGCGCGTTGCGAACGGAGCGCGATTAAACCTATCTTCGCTTTTACTTGCGATCGGCTTGTCGGCAATATATTGATCCTTGGCATTGTCCCCGCCTGCCGGGGGCGGGTCGGCGACTGGCGGAGCGGCAAGTAGAGCTTCCACCCTTGACTGTTGCGCTGCCTTCTTCTTGAAGAATCTGAACATTTCACTCTCCTCCGCTACATTAATTATCGGAGAGTGTCGTAGATAGCCCAGTAGAGAGTTGGGGACGTTTTCCAATTCACAGAACTTTGGTGTTGCACCAATCACCCGATGCGCCACATCCTGGGAGAAATGGGCTCTCAGGTCATCGACCGGAAGCCGCAGACGCCATGTGCTGGTGATCACCACCTCGCAGTCGGGCGCCCTGCTGCGTATCCTGGTCCACTTGAACACTCGGTCTGGCTACATGACTACTTAATCCATTGATCACGAATGGCGGCGGAGCTGGTTCAGTCTTGCCGAATAGCAAAAGGGCTCTCGCTTTTTAGGCTATTCCCAGGGCAGCGAGGAAGGGTCGGCATCAGTATGAGACCGGGTGGAGGACGTTGTACTGAACGTCGCGCCCCTTGTCTGGAGGATCTCACGCCGATGCCACGAGTGGAAGCGCCAAGTGCTGGGATTGGGAGATGAGGCAGGAGAGGCGTACGCCGCAGTACACGACGCGGGGGGAAGATGTGTCTATCGCGGGAGCCTGAGATTCCAATCGATACAAGCCCAACCGCTATCATTGCCGAGCAAACAGGATCGCCGCCAAGCTGAAAGCCATCCATAGTGGAATGAGCATTCTGCTGAGGCGGATGATATGCGCCTCCCACTGAGCGGCGATGTATTTTCTGCGTCCCCGACCCGACCTGCTTACGCGACGGCCTAACTTTCCGAGTCCGCTTTGCTGCACCTAAAGCATCCAGAAATCTATGCTCAGGTCTCCCAGATCCCGTCAGGGCTCCTAGCATTCCAAACCAGCGACGCGTCCATCCTGGCGATCAAGGCTTCCGCAAGGGCTCTGCTGGTCTGTAAGAGCAGCGGCGGGCTAAAGCTCTATTTCGCGCCGGTCGTGTGCGGGGGCTTTCGACCTACTGCCTGCTCACGGCGTTCCCGGATGGCACAAACTCGCCGCTCCTTCTATGGACGCCGTTGTACGAGAACCCAGAGGCCAGAACGCTCCTTGCCGTGCTGAGCGCTCCGCGCATCGAGCTGTTTCTGCTTGACGAGAAGAACCGGCCATGGCTTTCGTACATCGCTGTAGCCCCTGACCGAGCGAAGCTTGCGAGGTTCTCGCAGAAGCTGCAGCTGGCACCTGGGGACATGGCACGGACTACGAGTCATGACGTGATCGACCAAGCGAGCGCCTGGTTCTTTCGCGGGGGTGAGCGCGAGGACAGGCGGGCCTTCACCCTGAGCTTCATTGAGGTGCTCATACGAGAGGACCTAGTGATGCTTCATGCTGGCATCCGCGAGTCCTTTTATGGCGAGGAAGCACGCCACGCTGAACTCGGCTACACCAACCCCGGTGATCGTCAGGAGCCTGATCTGGCGGAAGAACTGGCGGAGAAGTTCGGGGGAGGGAAGGTATTTCTGAACCCGCTGAAGCTGCCCAACATGGAGGAGTTGTGCGACACATTGGTCGTTGGTGACATCGCGAACTTTTACTTCCAGTTCAAGTCGAGTCCGAATACGGACGCAACAGCGAAGAGGGACATAGGTCGCCTTAGAACCACCATCGTGCACCACGTTGCCAAGGCGGTGGAGCAGACCGGCAAGTGCATCGACTATGTTGGAGACCCTGGCCCGTTCACGATTGCACTCAAGGCTGACCGCAAGTTTCGGGCGTCAGTGCGCCAGCACGGTAAAAATGCCATTTTCGTGATCGTGACCCATGAAGCTATTCGGGACGACCTTGCCAAATACGCGTCCGAGATCCTGCCGCTGGCCGAGCGCGCCACGAAGGTCATCTGTCACGTGGCCGAGACGGACCTCTACAAGTACCTGCACTTCTGCGCGACAGAGGAGGAGTTCTTCAAACTTCTCGTCGCTGACTTCAGATACATGCGCGTGCAGCGCGCGGTTTACGATCAAAGATTCTCTGCACTGCTGCGGCTCGAAGCGGAGAGGGAGAAAGCCGGGCGCATGGATACGCGGTCAGGGCCGCCGGATGTTGCTGCCGCCTACAGTGCGCCTGACGTCTGATCAGTTGCCCGACATGCAGCGATTGCGGACCTTCATGCTCTGAAAAGCCGGATGATCAATCAAAGCCAGCAATCCTACGGTCGGTCCATCGACCAACTGCCGCGAAAGCGCGCCTCCAGCGCAACTTGGCGCTGAAAGCTGGCACTACATCCGCACCCTCAAGCGTCGCGCTCGCTCCTTGAAAGCCGCTTCGCCGCCCTCCAGGATCTCGCAAACTTGGCGCCGGATAACAGGGTTCTCTAGCCCGCCGCTCTGATAGCTGATCTCCGGCAACTGTCCCGGTCGATGCGGCCCGCACTTGGCTACGATTACCTGATCAGCGTCCGTGTTGACGATGAGATTCGCGTTGTGCGTCACGATAATGATCTGACGGCGAAGGCGAGTCTTGCGGAACCGGTCCACCAGTTCATCGAAGATGGACTTTGGATCAAGGTTTTCTTCCGGCTGATCCACGATCAGTGGCCGATCGTCCTCCTGATCGATCGCCAAATACAGCAGCAGCAACACGATCCCGCGCGTACCGGGCGACAGCTGCTCGATGTCTACGCCTTCGTACTGCACGCCGTACGTGATCCTTATGTGGTCGGTGCCGTAGAGCCAAGCGGAAACGCGTCCACCCCATTCGCGAAAAGCCTCGGCATCTGAGCGCTCCACGGGCGCATGGTCTACCAGTTGCGCTTCGTGGGCGGCACGGAAATCCGCCATCGCTTCCGCTACCTCGGCGCTGGTTCCGGTCTCCCATGCCGCCAGCAGTTCGGCTTGTGCGGCCGCCAACAATGCGCCGCGCCCTTTGAAGGGGCCGGCCTTGCGTAGATCCAGCAGTTCCTCACCGCGCTGCGCCCAGGCCTCCAGATCAACGGATCGCCGGATCGAGAAGGCCAGCTTTCCCAAGGCACCATCCTCAGCCGCGAGGCGTTGCTTCAGCGGTTCATAGAGCGCAGAAAGCTCTTTCTCCTCTTCCAAGATGCCATCGAAAACAGCAGCGTAGCTTGTGCGCCGCTCTTCGATCAGTTCCTTGATCCGAGCCTCCGCCTGACTGGCCGTGGCGATCTCCCGGTCGAGTTTCGCCAGTGCAGCGTCGTCTCGTGAGATCTTCTCAGACAGGCGCTTGAACGCCCTAGTCGCCTGTTCATCGACATTGATCAATGCTCGAAGCCGAGCCGCTTCCCGCTCCAGAAGACCCAAGGTCTGCTGGCTCAAGTCCGCCCCCTCAGGCAAAAGAGAGGAGGTCGAGGGTGGTGTCGCAGGCACTGATTCCGCTTCCTTGAAGGGAATACCGACCATGGCCGCGATCTGATCATCTACCGCCTTGATGGCCGCTGTCAGGATGCCATCGACATCGCCAGAGAAGTCCATCAGAAACGCCCTCCAGGCTTCGGTCGTTAGACCAGCATCCGCATGGGCCTGCTGAAGCTGACGCAGCCGCAACGGCGCTTTGTTGGCCCGTATGTCGGCCACTTCGTCGCGCAGTGAGCTCAGGGCCTGCCGACGCCGACGCGCCTGCTCAATGAGCGAACGTACGGCCTCCGCCGCGTTGGACACGACATCGAACTGCTTGGCGCGTTCTTCGCTTCCCTTACCGATTAGGCTCTCCCGATCCTTACGGTCCTTCGACAGGCCTGCCGCCTTGTCCGCGCGCTGACGCTGCAACTGAGGCAATGCCGCCCGGCGGCCACGCTCAAGGTTCAATTGCGTAGTGGCTTCCACCAATATCTCTTCATGGCTTTGTCGCATTGAGCGGCCGTGCGCTGCGTTGAGATCGAGCAACTCCCGAAACGTCGTCGTGCCCATCCGGTCTTCGCTCGGATGGGCCATGTAAATGATCCGCTCAATCTCAGCGAGCAGTTCATCGGTCATTCCCTCGGCGGAACAAAGCCGATCCACGAACTGCTGGGACAGATACTGCACGCGCGGCGACTCAAACAATCCCACATTCTCCAGGTTGCCCAGGTCGGCTTCGGTCGATGTACCGTCCTCCCACATCAATCTGGCAGTGTTGCCACGGAGGTGCCGGTGCGCGCGCCGAACAAACGACCGCTCGTCCAAGTCCCCGGAGAGCGCGAGGCCTGCCGCAGCGATCAGGTCTGCCAACGCAGTCTTTCCCGACCCCCTGGCGCCGATGATCCCCACCAGCCCCGGGTTGAGCTGCACCGAAGGCGCTCTCATCCAGTGCGCATCTGTGAGGGCTATCGAGGCGATGACATGCGAGGGCAGCGCTCCGCGTGGCGGTGAAGCGCCGATGAATGCGCGGGCGTCGGGCTCCAGACATGCCTGCCGCACCGAATCAAAACTGACGTCCCCCTTGATCCAGCAATACCGATCCAGTTTCGGCTCTCCGACCTGCTCCGGTGCATGGGCATCACTGCCGTGCAGACAGGGTTTGCAGCCGTTCCAATCGGAAGCAAGTTTGTCGATGGACGCAGCGCCTCTCCCCAGCCAGAACTCGCGCTGCTTAGGTTGCGACGAAAAGATGATGTGCGCGAAGCGCTCTATCTCCTTGCGCAGGATTGCCTGCGAAGCGTCGCTCTGCAGCCCAGATGAGCCATCGGTGCTGCCCGCAGCCACGGCAACCAGTACGTTCTCCTGCACCCATGCACTTCGCTTCCATTCCGCTCGCAGTTGATCCGGGTTGACCTTGAAATGGTTGGCGCCAACAGCCAATGCGGCCCGCTCGTCGATCAGTGTTGCGTCGTGGGCTTGTCCCAGTCGGATCAGGTCCGAAGCGTCACAGCGGAAGGTTTCACCATAGGCTTCGAAGGTGAGCGCGCGTAAGAAACGCCGGATCTGGTCCACGTGATCTGGATCTTCCGGAGAAACCAGCAGATGGACGTTGATCGGCGAACCCTTGCTGGTGCCGATCCCGTACCGCATCTCGACGTTGGCAAAGACCAGGTCTACATCCGGCAGCCGTCCCGTCTGCTTGTGCTTTCGAACCGCAACATACGTATCGACGCTGTAGTAGTCCGTGATGCCTATGGCACGAATGCGGGGCGTGGAGCCTTCGAGCTTCGCAAGAAACTGTTCCCACACATCCTCGCCGCAGTACTGGTTGTTGAGGATCGTTCCAGGCGCGTGAAGATGGGGATCCCAGCGGTGCCATTTGGCACCCTGTGGGTCAGACTTTCCAAGCATTGCTACCCCTCCTATTGCCAGTGGTTGCTCTTGTCACGCGGCATCAACAACAGCGCATCTCTGACAAATTGAATCACAAACGGCTGGCTACTGAAGCACCCAGCTGAGCCACTTTGGGTGTCATGGCTGGGCACGAGGAAGCCTATTGCCCGGTCCGTCAAGAACTGATACACTGCAAGCACGGATTGTGGAAACACACGCTGTAGCTTGAGCGCACCACATCGCAGTATATTTACACACGATGCTTGGTAAACATCGGGCGCTGATGCATCGCCAGTGAGCTTTCGGATGTTCTGAGTTACTCCGTTGGACGACGTTGCATTAGTAAGAAACTCAAAGTATTTAACGTTAATATTCCAAGGCCCGCTAATGCGGGCCTTTTCATTTTCGAGGGTTCAATGATGCAAGTTCCTTCTCCTGTACTGCAGGCGCTCTCAGAAATCTTAGCGGCCCAATCACCGCAATTCGCGGCTCGACTGAAGCAACGCCTGACTGCCGCCTTACAGGCTAAGGATGAACCCGCTTTCGACGAGCGTAAATTCGGCTTCAAAGGTTTCCGCGATTTTCTCGAGCGCGGTACACAGGGCCTTTTTTTGGTTGAGCCGAGCACCGTTGGCTCTGATGTCATGGTCACCCCCGTGGGGGCAAAAGACCATTCGATCCCGACAGCACCTTTCGCAGTTGGCACAAGCCATTCAATTCGAAATGACGTCTGGCAGGCCTTCACCAACCCCGACCCCGCACGCTTGCGCTTTTGGGGCCGGCACTCATTTCAGGTCCGCCATTACCTGCGCGGCGAAGACTCCCCTCATTCGCGAGAAGTACTGGGTTCGCCTGAAGCCTTTATAGAAATTGCCCCTATCACTGCGGAAACCCAAGTGTCGTGGATGCAGCAGTTTACCGATCAGCACACTATCCCTGAAGAGCGCCGAAAAGTAATCGAAAGCATATTGACGAAGACTTACTCTAGCGGCATCAACGCGGCCTTCACAGGAGCGCTGGGCGAGTTAGGTAGTCAATGGCGTCAGCAGCGTATCAGGCACATCTTGTTAGCCATTCACGCCTGGGCTGATACACATGGCGTGCCTCACGAGCGGTTGAGCCTACGCACGCCATCAGAGAGAGATTCGAGCCTAGTCATGGCGGGTACGGAAAAGCCATTTCGAAACGATCATGTGGGGAGCGGCGGGATACAGGATCCGCGCGAGCGCGCAGTACGCCTACTCGACATGCTGTCCGATGAAGAGATCTCCCGTGTCGTCGTGCCGATCCTCCTAAGCACACTACTGGTTAAAGGAAAAAGCTAAGGTCTAGAGGCCTCAAGTGCCCCACATCCTTGTTATCGGTCTTCCGAAGGGGGCGAGCCAACTCGTCGATTCCTTTGCAAAAGGCGCCGGGTTGTTAGTTGATAGGGTGTACGCACTACCTGGAAAGGAAGGCACGCTCATTCTGCTCCCTAGACCCGAGCATTGCTTACCCGCGATCCGCCGATACCTTGACGCATCGGGACAGGGCGCAGCCGACTATGCGGGAAGTCATATCGTGGTGCTCCCCTATGCCAGCGTTCCCCAGGAGTGTCTCGATGAGCTCGACGTGCTTAGCACCATGGGCGCGAAGGTCGATTTTCCTGACCCAGCCATTGATGCGAGCTGGCCAAAGTTGTCACGAAGGAAACGACCAGACCATGACTTCCATGTCGCCTTGGCAAAGCGACTACAGCAACATCTAAGCTCGCTAGTGCCCGCTCAAAGCGAGGCGCCCTCCGACTTCATCCGACAACTAGCACGTGAAAGTGGTGTATTGCTAATAGCTGACGGTGCGCTTGATAGCTGCGACATGGCCGCACCGCATCGCCACGATTTTATTCGTAAGGCCGTCACCGCTCTGACGGACGCTGTCCTCAATGGCCTGCACGGTCGCTTCGACGCTCATTGCAGCGACCGGGGTCTGCAACATGCTCAAAGTGGTGGCTCAATATTCTCTGTGAGCATTCTCGACGGCGACGCTACGGTAAATGAGTGCGTGAGTCAGACGCACCTAAAACAGGGCGACAAAACAACCAGAGAGGCTGCTGCCCGCGTTTACTACACATTCGTTGACCATAAAGATGAGCGGTACGTAGCTCTGCTCTATGTGGGGCCACACCCTGACGGCAATCACGCCTGCAGAGTCCGGCTCCCAGGCGGCTCTTGAGCCGCAGTGAATCGCCCCGGTTCCGGGACGATTCAAACAGCCCTCACAGTTGTTAGCTGTCGCATCACGCACGTGCTAGGTTCAAACTTACCCGTATACAGGCTCAGGCTCACCAGAGCCCTCGCTTGTTCACTTGGGCAAGTACGACGGACAGTGCTTGCAGCCTTTGCGCCTCCGTCAGAGCATCGGTCGCAGCAAACACTGGCGGCATTGGATATCCGGCAACTTCATGGGTGCGCCTGAGCACCTGTTCCACCAAGCTGGTTCGCGGAACAAACACGTAGCGCACTTCGCAATCCAGTCCATGGGCCAGGCGCGCAAGGGTGTTCAGCGTAATGTTCCCGTTCGCCTCGGCCTGCTCCAGTTTGCGGGCCCCCTGGGCCGTCATGCCCAAACGTTCTCCCAGCGCCTTGGAACTCATGCCTAGCGCCAATCGGACCGTCTTTGTCCAACCGCACCTGGGCGTGGCAGTTGGCTGCAGCTTCGCGAAATCGCAAAACTGTCTGTCAAGTTCGGCCAAGCGAGTGAGATTCAGGCGGTTTTTCAAGATGAAAAGGTATGAGGCAACAGGCTGGTTGTCTCCTCCAGCACATTGAGGCAACCGGATTGTTTCCATTCAGAGGAGTGCGTGCTTAGAACACAGAAATGGTATTCCTGCTCCGCTATCTTCGCACGCCACGGCCTAGAACGGGACCAATTGGTCTCATATTAACTGGATGAAGAATGATGCTGCGTTTGGAAAAAGCGACTCTCGGAAAATTTGGAGCACAGGACATGATGAGCCTGATCATGTCGAGGGGATGGGAAGCGATCTTGCCGGATGCGCTGGGTGACAAGCAATTGTTGCTGGTGTCTGACCAGTTCAGAGATCTGCTGTCTGGTGCTGGCTGGAATGGGGGCGATGACCCGGCTCGTGCAGCCTTGCCCCTTGCCCTGCTACTTCTGTCCAAGGCGGGCGCAAAACGCTCGGGCGACAGTTTGGAGGTCGGCATGGAGACACTCCAGGAGGCACTGTGCCTGCTCAACACGGCTGTTGATCGGGAGATCGTCAATCGTATGTTGCAGCGCCAAGACGCCACTCCCATTGGCACCGGGCTGATACAGGGTCTTCAAATGCTGGTTCAACACGCCAGGGAGCAAGCCGATTCGGCTTGCCACGCCTAACCCGACACTATTCCCTTGAGGTCGGTTTTGATGGTCTTGAGAAGTTCGCTGACCGAGGCGGCATCCAGACCCGGGCAGTATGCGGCAGCGACCAGCGTCAATGGATGAATTTGCATCTGCTCGGCCAGCATTTCAATGGTGCGGATACTGGGTACCTGATGACCCTGTTCAATGCGACTGATGTGGCGGCGGCTGGTGGCCAGCAGCATGTCTTCCTGAACCAATCCCCGAGCAGCGCGCAGTTGCTGCAGCGCCCGACCAAAGTCGGCTTGGGGTGGAACACGCTTTCGGGAGGACATTCACCCGATTTCCGCCCAATGAGACTAAAAAGACCACGACCAACTAGTCCCATTGACAGGCAAGTGTCGTAGAAAAGGCCGCCTCTGTTGGAATTCTGTTCATGAGGCCAGCGCATGCCCATCCTGTTTCTTGATTTTGATGGGGTCCTGCACCCCGAGCATTGCCATGAGTCGAAGCACTTCTGCTACCTGCCGATTCTGGAGGACGCGTTGCGGCGGGTGCACGAATGCCAAGTCGTCATCACCAGCACATGGCGCCTGGAACAACCCTTAGAGGCCTTGCGGCAAAGGTTTTCTCGGGACATCGCTGTCAGAATCGCTGGTGCCACGCCGACATTCAGCGATCTGAAACAGGTGCCGGATACCTTGGTCAGCTACCCCAGGGAGGCAGAGTGCCATGCGTGGCGATGGGCCAATGGAGTTCCACATCTACCCTGGCTGGCTGTCGATGACCGATCTTGGCATTACCGTCCCTTCTGCCGCTCACTGCTCTTGGTAGATGGCGCCACAGGACTTACCGGCGCCAATGGGGCGCAGTTAGTAACACGTCTCCAACAACTTCTTTGAGGCCCCTTCAACCCGCTTGCTGTGGCTCACCAAAAAGGAATGGGGCGGGAATCGAGGCTGGGGCCTCGTCATTGGGTGCCACGGCAGAACGCAGGAAGTCTTCCAAGTCCTTCCCTGTGGGCATCTCCTGCGAAAAAATCACGATCTCCAGGTTGAACCGGATTGGGTGTTTAGGTCGAAGTGGATTGAGTGTTCAATAGTGCCTGGATTCCGCACCCTGCGCAGCACCTGCTCAAAGTTGGGGAGAAACGTGAAGTGCTTGGATTCGCGACAGAACTTTGGATGGAGCACTTCATCGAAATCCAGAAAAAGCGTTCGCATACCATCACCCATTGCTTCATGCGAGGAGTATGTCCAGAATACGCAGCAACGAACAGCGAAAACCATGGATGCCTTCAACGTAAGCAGTAGCAAGTTAACTGTCGTTTTTGCGGAAAACGACAGTTAACTTGCTTCGACCCAAGGCTCCGTCGTCGCAGTGGCTATCCTGACGCTCAGGTAGCCGATCAACAGTGGATGGCTGCTACAACTGGATCTCAGCCACCAATGGGCAGTGGTCCGAAACAGCGAGCAGGGGATCGGGTCGATTGGCCGTTGGCGGTAGCGAACCACCAAAGACCCCAATCCCGATCTTGCTCGTGCTGGACACGGCGGTTGCCAGGCTCTGTGACACGAGGATGTGATCCAGGCCGATTGGGTTCCGGCACCCAAGGCCCGCCTTTCCGCTGAGGAGCTTTTGCTGCTCGGCGGTGGGTATGTTCGTCTTGGAGATTTCGCAAGCAGCTTCAAGCTCCGCAGAGCCAGGGCACTGGGGCATGAGCAGCGCGGCCTTGGACGACACCGGCTGACCATCGTTGATTTCCAAGAGCAGGTTGCGGGTGCGAACCCCTGTCGCCAGTGGTGTTGTGAGATCAGTGGCCTGATCACTTCGAACCGGCTCGGCACCGGAAACCTGGTTCAGTTCGTGTGCCAGATTGCGGTTGAAGTCGCCCAGCACCACGAAGTGATCCACACCCTGGCCAAGCTTCTCGAATGCAACTTCGAGAGGCCGCACCTGTTGCTGTAGAACGGCGCAGGCTGCTACGGACTCATCGTCGAGCCGACGCGGATTCCTGTCGAGAGGGCTGACGCAGCTCGACTTGAGGTGGACCGTGAGGAAGCGCACATTCTTGCCATTCAGAGTGAGTGTGACGGTGTACGCCGGTCGTACTTGATCTTTGGGAAGTACTTCAGGCAGCGACACCTCGTGAACCTCTCGGCAGGCCTCGGCAGCGTCACCGAACTTCTTGCGCCAGGCGAACGCCAGGCGCTGAATCTTGTACTTGCCGTCGAACGAGCACACGTTGTAATCGCTGGCGGCTGCTCCGAGCGCTTCGACCACGGCCTTGGTTCCCGACACCTCCTGGAACGCGATCACGTCAGGCCGCACCTCGCGTGTGAGAAGCTGGCTGAGCTGCTGACCACGTTTGGCGTATGCACCAGGTGTGATTGCAATACCCTTGCGGTTGGCGGTCTGGTACACGCTGCATGGCGGCATGACCGACAGATCCACCCCTTCCAGGGTGGCGCGGGACTCAGTGATCTCCCAGCCGCGCTTGGCACCGGGCGTGCCCTCGGCCGCGAGGTCCCAAACCTTAGTCGCCCGGTTCTTGACATAGGACTTGTCGCATTGGGCAATCCAGGCGGGCACCTCGTCGCTCGCGACGTGCCAGCCAAGATTCCAGGTTGCAATGCGCAAGGTCTCGGCCGATGCTGGCACGGAGAGGAACGTGGACAAGATGACAAATGCTGCGCAAGTCGTAGCGTGAATGCGGTTCATGGACTCCTCCTCGAAAAAACTTTCTATTCGTCGCAGGTCTGGAGATGACGGGTACTGTTTATCGGTTGCTCACCAACGCCGTGTGACATTTCTGCAGCATGTTTCGGAGCGCTTGGCGCGTCTGCTGATCGGAAAGTCCTGCCCTGCCATCACACGCCACCAGGTGATCCTGGATAGAGGTGGGCCAGTCCTCAATGTCGTCGTCCAAGGCCAGCCATTGCCTGGGCTTTCTGCGTGTCACGTCTGCCAGGATCTGCTGGCCACGCGAAGTGCTTCGAAAGCTCGCCAGGAGCCAGGGATCCGCGCCATGGACACGCTTGTGGAAAGTGCCACCGATGAAACGGGTCCGCAGTTGCTCCGGCAGGCGCTGCAGCGTCTTGGAATAGCCGGGGCGGATGCACCAGGTACTGCTGAGCACAAGGCTGACTTGCGGGTACGGGGCGAGTTCTTCTTGCAAAAGAGGGAGCCACTCGAACAAGGCGTGACCAGTCGCCTCGTATGGACTCATGTAGATGCCACGGTGGGGATGCCAAAGCACGGCTTCGTGGTGAACTACGCCATCGAGGTCAAGATACAAAACTACGTCAGCGCTGCGAGGCGAAGAGGCTGGGATGTAAGGAGCCGAGATGCCTGCGGACGTGCTTGTCATGCGGGCATTTTCAGGTAGCCGGGATGGACAGTCGTTAAGACAGCTATCTGCGCAGAGCCGTGACATGCCCAACCTTGACAGCTCGCAGCACTTCGTTTTCGCGTGTCAGGACTTCGTTCAGGGTAGCTAGCTTCCTGCGTTGTTCCTTGACGAGCTTGAGTTCTTTTTGGAACTCACGTGCTTGCGCTTTCAAGTCCTTTATTTCCTGGCGCATTGCATCGCGCGCCTGCTTCCATGTACGGCCCTGAGCTTCCCGGATTGCTACGCCTACCGTGGTCGCGTGGTTGTTGTGAATGAGCGCCGCGGATACACCAGCTTCCTCAGCTACGTTCAAGAAAGTGATTTCTGTGACTTTCGTATGTGCACGCCCGTGTTGTATCCGATGCAGCGCGAGCATCAACTGCTTTTCCCGCGCGTTGTGGCTAAGTCGCGTTTGGGGCATTTTTTTCAGCGGGTTTGAAACCAAGATCGGTCATTACGGCCTGGCAGCGGTCAAGGTCGCGACGGATACGGGCCCTGCCACCTTCGCCGATGTCGTCACAATTGAGAACCTCCCCCAAATGATCATAAAGGCCTTGATAGACAGCGGCGTGCCTGTCGTCGATGACGGCGTTGCTGCAGTCACTGCACCTGGTGCGCTCAAGGCGGTTCCCGACACACATGCTGTCGTCTGCAGTACAGAAGGCTTGCCCATTACTACGTAACGCCGTGCTCCTCGCTATTGAGCGCACCATGTGTGCGTGGTCTCGGAACAGCGTGATTGGTTTTGTGCCGCGCCAGATAGCAAGATTGCGGCCATAACCACCACTCAACGGCGTATCGCTGGTCAACCAGTTGGACACCGTTTGTTCCTTCAGGTCGTCAAGTTCGCTATTGATTTCCATGAACAGATCTACCTCCATCAGTCCGTTCATGGCATATGCGAGGGTCATGTCCAGGGACCAGTGTTTGAAGTGTTCACGTAGATACCGGAGGTCGCCGAAGCGGCTGCGCGCCGCATAGTTGGCGAACTTGCGGCGGAAGTGATGTGTCGCTAAGTTCCAGTCCACGCCAACGTCGGACGCAAACTTCTTCAGGCGGAAGTTCCAGGTCGTCAACGCTACGGTTCGCCTGACCTTGTCTCGGGCTGTACTGAGGAAAAGCGCATTGGAGTGCAGAAGCGCCTCCGCGATCTCCGGATCCTTTGGGTTTTTAGTTCTGCGCAGTTGGATTTCCTCGGTCACCGCCTTCTGATGCGGTCGCGCCCAACGCTCCATTACCTTGACAGCCTTAACGACTGCTTCGGGGACCATCCACCGCGTGTTGCCTGCTCCCGTTTTTGTCGATTTTGAGTGTAGCCACCAGATGACGTTGCCATCGCGATCAATTTCTTTTTTGCAAGCACCCGTCTGGATGAAGGCGATTTCGTGATTGCGACATCCAGACAGGCTGGCGATCACCACGTAGCACGCAGTCCGAATCTCTATCACTTTCCCGTTGAAACTGTCCAATGCACCAGTGAATCCTGCCAGCTGAAGTCGATCCTTCTTGTACTTCCAGATCGTGGCGTCATGTTTACCTGCATGGGTGCGACCAACGCGATGGATTTCATCACTCAGGTCTAACAGTTCATCAGCGTGCTCCACAATGTTCCAGGCGTACTGAAACAATTTGCAGAAAATGCTGTCAGGGATCAGGGGCGTGTTGCCACCCCTGTTCAATTCGCGACCGGCACCCGTGAGCCCTGCCAAATGGGAGGCTGATGAGTCGGGCCACGGGTGGCACGCCATGGGATCGTCCGTGAACTGACTAAGTTCGTAGAGAACCTCTACTGCGAGAAATAATTGCATCAAGCCTGAGGGCTTGTTGAGTTTTCCTCGCGTACGCCGCTCCCGAGCCGCCTGAACATATGTCGAGCATGCGAGTGGTGTCGTGTCCGAGAGCCGATGGATGCCGAGGTGGCAAAGGTGTTGCAGGAACGGTTTGAAATTCGCCAAGGCGGTAACCTGGCGGCTTTGTACGGGTGGCTTGCGTCCGTCTAGCCCTCGTCGCGAGAAACGGTACATCACAGCCTTGGATACTGCCCGAAACTCCTTAGGAAGCATTAGAAACCGCAGCGAAGTGGACGAAACCCGCAAATTGGTGATCCGGCTCGGAGCCAACCAAGTATCGTCTCCATAACGGCTTAGGACTATCGGTTCGCCGTCCACGATGTTCATGGAGATGATTAATTCGTCTCGTTCCGATTCGCTCAGCGAGCGAACATCGGCAGGCTGGTTCACGTACTGCTGGGTGCGTGCGGCGTAGGTCATGAAGTTGCCTTGAAGAGATCCAGCGGCATAGTTGCCTTCCAGAAGGGGTGTGGCTCAACGCGAGCGCGATCACGAGCTGCATCCACATCCTTTTGCTTAAATACGCCTCGTTCCAAGCCTGCTTGTACGACATCGCGGTCAATGATGCGGGCGATGTGAGCAAACTGCTGTTTCCACTGGCGCGGCGCAACCTGATCCCTTTCGGCTAGTACACGCCAGTAGAGAGAGAATACCCGGTAGAGATCATCCCCCGTAACTACGTAGTTGCGGCAGCGCACGCAGTTCAGAAAGCTTGTACAAACGGCGTCAGCACTGGATGGTGCGTATTCTCCGGTGCGGTTGTCGCTGCAGCCGCCCGACGGGGTCTTTTCCGTCGCGCCAATGGTGTTTGTTTTGAGTTCCTCGACCAGAATCTCTCCCATGAAGCGCCAGTTCTTTTTGGCCTCATGCCCTGGGCGGAGATAACTGATGCCTGCGACGCGTGGTGTGTTGCCGGCTGCAATGGCGGTCAAGGCTATGTTGCCATCCAGCAACTCAAATACGCGGTTGACGAATGTGTTGCGCAAACGGCTTACGTTGATCCGCAGCCTGTTGCCATCGTCATCACGCAAATCATATTCTTCGGCAAGCGCGATAGCGTTGCGCCCCATTGAGTTGGGCGTCAGTGCTATAACCTCGCCGATCATCTTGCCCAAGCGTGTGCCCCGCTGGGAGCGGAATACCCAGACCCGGTTGCGCAGACCTTCCGGGGCATCCAGCCGCAAGGGCTCGGTGAGATCGATTACCCGACGCAACATCCGTTCGATGCCGTTGCCAGCCGTTGCTGCGACATCTTGGCGGGTTCCAGTGGGTAGGTCTTTTTTGAGTGCTGCCTTGTAGATCCTACGACCACGCCGCTTATGCAGAAAGAGGAACGCTCGGTCGCCCTTCGGGTGATCGACCAAGGCTTGTGGCGCCATTTCAAGTAACGGAATCGTATTTCGTCCCGTATACAAGGCCGTAATCAACAGTGCGCTGGTGAGCAACTTAGAAGTGACGACAACGTCTTTTGCGAATAGTGGTTGGATCGAGTGCTTCAGTGCGATTGCGACCGCCTTGCGTTCTCTGGGCGAGTAGGGCTGTTCACCAACCACCGCTCGGTCGTTGTTTGGAAATGGGTTACGTGGGAAAGTGGCGTCATCCCCCTTACTTTCAATTCGTATCAGGCCGCGACGGCCAAGTGCAAGCAGAACAGCCTTAGAGGAGTAGTAGTACCCCTTCTGAGTAACGGTTGAAGAGTACCGTGCTCTTAAAAAGAGCAGGAAGCCATCTATCAAATCCCGATTAATGTCTTTCAGGCCAATTTCCCGTTCGTAAGTTTGGGAGCAGAAAGCCACGTATTCTAGGAAGAGGTTAAGGCCTGTGCAGTAGGTCACCACGGTTAATACTTGAACATCGGCGTCTTGCTTTGCAAGGAGTCTAGTAACCTGTTCCTGGCACGCATACGTGATCTCATCGATACCGAGGCCGTACCACTCTGCGAAGTCGTGATAGTTCTTGTGGTTAGGGGCCAAGCTTGGGAATCTCACCCGAGTGCTTGTCGGCCTGAAGGGGCGGCCAATGGAATCTGCTGGGCACTGCCTATGCTTGGCGCCGTTAGATCTGCTTGGCCAAATACCTTCCGCTTGTTCATTCGAGATCCTCCCCCCACAGCGAGAGTTCGTCGTGGTACTGCAGAACGGCATCGTCGGCCATCTCCTGAACGATGTGCAAATACACCATCGTGGTATTGATCGACGCATGTCCCAACTGCCGTTGTAGGAATACCAGCGGATCGATCCCGAGTTGAGGATTACGTTGCAGAGCCACCAGAGTGTGCGTAGCGTACGTGTGGCGTAGCAGGTGAGGATGCAGGTGCACATCCGCCTTGTCCCCGATTTCCCTGAAGAGTCGGCTTAGCGCCTTGCCATCTTCTGCGAACGGGCGTCCCATCGAATTCAGAAAAAGCGGCTTGTGTATCGTGGTCGAGAGTCTCGCCCGCTCATCACGGTAGTGTTTTACGTAGTAGTGCAGATCCTGCATCAGGGGAACGGGCAGCCATACGGTACGGCGCTGGCGGCCTTTTGTTTTCTGCCCTTCGCCAGCTGCCGGATCAAGTTCGACCTTCACATTTCGCGTCTTTAGCCCTTGAAGATTGGCCAAAGCACTCAGGGGAAACGTTGCAATCTCGGCCCGTCTTAGCCCTGTCTGTAAAGCAAACTGGATCATCATTTGATGATGCGGATTTTTTGTCACACTTAGAACGTGGCGAACCTGCTCGCGAGACAAGAATCGAGGTAGAGCGTGGTCTGCCTTTGGCATCACGTCCGCACCGACGACCTCTGTGGTGGAGATTGCGTGTGCAAGGAAGCCGGAGTGCGACACTGTTCGCTTGGCTTCATAAGCGAACGGTAAATGTGAGATAAGTGCGTTGCGGGCGCAGTACTCGTAGAACGCGATGATGAAGCTGAGCCGTAGGCGCAGCGTTGCGCGCTTATGACTTTCTTCGTCGCGCGAGTAGTCGCGATAGGCCGCGACCGCGTCCTTATGCCCAGCCTTCACTGCGCCATCCCAGGCTAGGTTGTTTGCCTGAAGGAAGCTGAAGTAGTCATACAAGGCTTGACCAACTGCAACCCATGTGTGCTTGGATTCCACGCGACCGCGCAGCAGGTAGTGACGGAAAAATTGGTTTACCGGTTCACAGCCGGTCATGTCGTCCCAGAGCAGGATCGGAAAATCGGTGTACGGTCGGCCACCAATCACAAGGTCTTCAGTGGCTTTGAGCAGAAGCATTGATCAGAAGCCCTTTGCTTTCAGCAGTACCACAGCTCCGCGGAAGTCAGTGTTGCACAAGAGCATGACTAGATCTATAGCGCCGCCCCCACCCACCCGACCTCGTACGTCCCAGAACTTGGGGCCAGTACACAGGAGTTCGAAATCATTGGCACCAACGGTGACGAACCAGCGGGTTGACTCAAGCCTTTCCCTGGGCATGAAGTCGCAATCCTGCTTGACGTAGTCTGCGAATTTATGAAGCACCTCTAGAGCATCCAGGTGCCGCCAGCGCTCAAGCGTCGTGTTATCCACAGCCCGAACTCTCATATCCACAACACGGGATCTAGTGGTGTTCCTCCCCCAGACCCCCTCCTAGCTGCTCTTTCGTAAGTCATTGCCAAGAATAATACTTTAAAAGTAACTAAATTGACACGTTATAACGGGCCTGCACATCACCCTGTTCGCCTGGCTCGCCGCTGCCCTGGTGGGCCGGGCCTGGCGGCGCAGCAGCACGCTGTGCCTGGCCGTGCCTGCCCCTGTGGCGGCGCTGGCAGGCGGCGTGCTGCTGGCGGGTGCCTATGCGCTCTTCAGCGGCTGGGGCGTGCCCGCGCAGCGCACGGTGTGCATGCTGGCCGTGGTGGCGCTCTTGCGCCTGTCGGGGCGGCGCTGGCCGTGGCCGCACGTGTGGCTGCTGGCCTGCGCGGTGGTACTGGCGCTGGACCCGTGGGCGCTGCTGCAGCCGGGCTTCTGGCTGAGCTTCGTAGCCGTGGCGGTGCTGTTTGCTACTGATCCGATAGCTGGTAGCGCTCGTGGAATAAGCGCTGGAGCCCGATTTCTTTCCATGCTGCGCGAGCAGTGGGTGATCACGCTGGCGATCACGCCGCTCACGCTGCTGCTGTTCGGGCAGGTGTCGCTCGTGGGCTTCGCGGCCAACGTGGTGGCCATTCCGTGGACCACGCTGGTGGTCACGCCGCTCGCGCTGGCGGGCGTGCTCTGGGCGCCGCTGTGGCAGGCGGCGGCGTGGTGCGTGCAGGGCCTGTCGGCGCTGCTGCACTGGCTGGCCGCATGGCCGTGGGCGCAGGCCGCGCTGCCCATGGCGCCGCTGTGGGCGGGTGCAGCCGCCGTGGTGGGCGGCGTGATTCTGGCGCTGCGCCTGCCCTGGCGCGCGCGCCTGCTGGGCCTGCCGCTGGTGCTGCCGGCCCTGTGGTGGCAGCCGTCGCGGCCCGATGCCGGCCAGTTCGAACTGCTGGCCGTGGACGTGGGACAGGGGCAGGCGGTGCTGGTGCGCACCGCGCGACATACCCTGATCTACGACGCGGGCCCGCGCTACCACCAGGACAGCGATGCCGGTGAGCGCGTGCTCGTGCCGCTGCTGCGGGCCCTGGGCGAGCGGCTGGACATGCTGGTGCTGAGCCATGGCGACAGCGACCACACGGGCGGCGCCGCCGCGGTGCTGGCGCAGCACCCGCAGGCGCAGTTGCGCGGCTCCATCGAGGCCGGGCACCCGCTGCAGGCGCTGCATGCGGTAGAGCCCTGCGTCGCAGGGCAGCGCTGGCACTGGGACGGCGTGGGCTTCGAGGTGCTGCACCCACCCCCGGGTGCGCCGGCTACCCGGCCCAATGCCCAGAGCTGCGTGCTGCGCGTCACGGCTGCCGCGGAGGGCGGGGGCGAGGGCGCCTCCGCGCTGCTCGCGGGGGACATCGAGCGTGCGCAGGAGCAGGCCCTGGTGGCCGGCGGCGCGCCGCTGGCGGCCGACCTGCTGCTCGTCCCGCATCACGGCAGCAAGACCTCGTCGAGCGACGCTTTCCTGGATGCGGTGCATCCCCGCACCGCGCTGGTGCAGGCGGGCTACCGCAACCGCTTCGGCCATCCGGCGGCGCCTGTGCTGCAGCGCTATGCGGACCGCGGCATCCCCGTGGTGCAGACGCCCTGGTGTGGTGCGGCCTCGTGGTCGTCGGCAGGGCTGCAGCCGGTGCGCTGCGAACGCCAGGCGTCTCAGCGCTACTGGCACCACCGCCCCGCTGCGGACTGAGAGCGTGTTCAAAGCCTTTTCATGACGCCCGTTGCCCCGCCAAGGGGGCAGCTGTTAGGCGCAAAGCGCAGCCGGGCTGGTGGCCCGGAGAGCATTTGCAACGCGGCAGATGCCCCCTTGGCGGGGCAACCCTGCGGGCAAGGCAGCAGAAAGCCGCACTCGTCGTTGCGCACCTTGTCCAGGCCACCAGCATGGCCTGCGGCGCGCGCCTAGATTGCAGCTTTCTGCTGCCTTGCGGGCATCATGAAAAGGCTTTGAACACGCTCTGAGGCCGGCAGACCTGGCGCGGGGCTTGCTATCCTGTGCACAGGAGGCACGCCCATGTTGAAGTTCGATGAGATGTACACCATGCTGCCCACGGAAGGCAGCGACGTGCGTGCGCACTACCGGCGGTACGGCCAGTGGCTGTCGCGCCAGAGTACCGAGGCCATGCAGGCCCGCCGCACCCAGGCCGAGATGATCTTCCGCCGCGTCGGCATCACCTTCGCGGTGTACGGCGCCAAGGACGAGGACGGCGCCGGCACCGAGCGGCTGATCCCGTTCGACCTGATCCCGCGCATCATTCCCGGCCACGAGTGGCGCCGCATGCAGCAGGGCCTGGTGCAGCGCGTGACGGCGCTCAACCGATTCATCCACGACGTCTACCACGGGCAGTCGATCATCCGCGCGGGCATCGTGCCGGCCGACCTGATCGTGGGCAATGCCCAGTACCGCCCCGAGATGGAGGGTCTGGACGTGCCGCAGGGCGTGTACGCGCACATCGCGGGCATCGACATCGTGCGCGCGCCGGGCGAGGGCGGCGAGGGCATCTACTACGTGCTGGAGGACAACCTGCGCGTGCCCTCGGGCGTGTCGTACATGCTGGAGAACCGCAAGATGATGATGCGGCTCTTCCCCGAGCTGTTCTCCATGCACAGGGTTGCGCCCGTGGCGCACTACCCCGACCTGCTGCTGGACACGCTGCGCGCCAGCGCCCCCACGTCCAGCGCCGACCCCACGGTGGTGGTGCTCACGCCGGGCATGTACAACAGCGCCTACTTCGAGCACGCCTTCCTCGCGCAGCAGATGGGCGTGGAGCTGGTCGAGGGGCAGGACCTCGTGGTCAAGGACAACTTCGTTTACATGCGCACCACGCGCGGCCTGCAGCCGGTTCATGTCATCTACCGCCGCGTGGACGACGACTTCCTCGACCCGCAGGTGTTCCGTCCCACCTCCACGCTGGGCTGCGCGGGCCTCATGCAGGCCTATCGCGCAGGCAATGTCGCCATCTGCAACGCCGTGGGCACGGGCATCGCGGACGACAAGTCCGTCTACCCCTACGTGCCCGAGATGATCCGCTTCTACCTCGGCGAAGAGCCCATCCTGCAGAACGTGCCCACCTGGATGTGCCGCCGGCCCGACGACCTGAAATACGTGCTCGACCACCTCGGTGAACTGGTGGTCAAGGAAGTGCACGGCGCGGGCGGCTACGGCATGCTGATCGGCCCCGCGGCCACGAAAGCCGAAATCGAGGACTTCCGCGCCGCGCTGCTGGCCAACCCGGCCGGCTACATCGCGCAGCCCACGCTGAGCCTGTCGAGCTGTCCCACCTACGTGGAGTCGGGCATCGCGCCGCGCCACATCGACCTTCGGCCCTTCGTGCTCTCGGGCCAGAAGGTGCAGATGGTGGCCGGCGGCCTCACGCGCGTGGCGCTCAAGGAAGGGTCGCTGGTCGTCAACTCCTCGCAAGGGGGTGGCACCAAGGACACCTGGGTGCTGGGAGAGGACGGCGCCGCGCCCGCCGCTGCAATCGCAGTCCATGGGCGGCATGACGCAATCGCAGGGAGGAAACTGACATGCTGAGCCGCACCGCCGATCACCTGTTCTGGATGTCCCGCTACACCGAACGGGCAGAAAACACCGCCCGCATGTTGAATGTGAGCTACGAAACCTCGCTCCTGCCGCAGTCCGCCGCCATGGCCCAGGAGGGCTGGAAGGGGCTGCTGTCCATCAGCGAGCTGATTCCCGCCTACACGGCGCGCTATGGCGAGATCACGCCCGCGGGCGTGCTGGAGTTCATGGTGCGCGACGACGGCAACCCGTCGTCCATCGTCTCCTGCCTGCGTGCTGCGCGCGAGAACGCGCGTGCCGTGCGCGGCGCGCTCACCACCGAGGTCTGGGAAACGCAGAACCAGACCTGGCTGGAACTCTGCCGCCTGCTCAAGGGCGATGGTTTCGAGCGTGACCCGGGGCAGTTCTTCGAATGGGTGAAGTACCGCTCGCACCTCTCGCGCGGCGTGGTGCTGGGCACCATGCTGCAGGACGAGGCCTTCCACTTCCTGCGCCTGGGCACCTTTCTGGAGCGGGCCGACAACACGGCGCGCCTGCTGGACGTGAAGTTCCACGCGGTGCAGAGCGACTTCCACGGCACGGCGCGCGAGGCTGGCAACGGCGCGCGGCGCGCCACGCCGGAGGCCGACTTCTACCACTGGAGCGCCATCCTGCGCAGCGTCTCGGCCTTCGAGGTCTACCGCAAGGTTTACCGCGACGTGATCACGCCCGAGCGCGTGGCCGACCTGCTCATGCTGCGCCGGGACATGCCGCGCTCGCTGCATGCCAGCCTGCACGAGGTGGCCGACAACCTCGCCGTCGTCTCCAACGGCCAGTCGGCCGAGACGCAGCGCAAGGCCGGCCGGCTGCTGGCCGACCTGCGCTATGGCCGCATCGACGAGATCCTGGCCACCGGCCTGCATGCTTACCTCACCCAGTTCCTCGACCGGGTGAACGAACTGGGCGCCGGCATCAGCCGCGACTTTCTCGTGCCGTCGCCGCACTGATCAGCGCGACGCGGCGTCCTGTGCGCTGTCCAGCGCGGCCAGGGTGCCGCTCTGGCCGCAGGGCGCGCCCGTGGGGCGCGGCGCGACCACCAGGCTGTAGGTGCGCAGCACCGAGGCTTCCAGTTCGCCCGATGCGCGCGCGCACTCCAGCTCCGCGATCACTTCGGCGCGCGTGCGGCCGGCAGATGCCGTGGCCGCCTGGACCTGCTGCGCCTGCGTGGCGGCTTGTGCGTGGGGGGGCTGGGCCTGCGCGCCGGCGCCGGCTGCGAAGCCCAGCACGGCAATGGCGGCGGCGATGGCGCGGCGGGCAGAAAGACCCTGGGAGGGAAGCGTGAAGGTGTTCATGACGATGCTCCTGAAGAGGCGTTGCCGGCGGCACCATGCCGTCCGTGGCGCCACTGTGCCGGGGCACGCCGCTGCGTCACAGCCGTTTGCGACGAACCGGCCGCCGGCGTGCGCGAGCTGCTGCGCACGGGGCGCGAACGCTCGCGGCTCAGCGCCGTGCGTTACGCCGCTGTTCGCGCAGCATGAACAGGTAGAGGCCCTCGACCTTCTCGCGCGCCCAGGGTGTCTTGCGCAGGAACCGCAGGCTGGAGGCGACGCTCGGATCGTTCTGGAAGCACCGCACGGGAATGCGGCTCGCCAGCCCGTCCCAGCCGAAATGCTGCTGCAGCGCGACCACCATCGCCTCCAGCGTGATGCCGTGCAGCGGATTGCGGGGCTGAGCCGGGGGCAGCGAAGCGGGAGATGGGGAGGCATCGGTCATGGGCGGCGAGCATACGCCCATGGCTGGGCCTCAAGCCAAAATGGACTCCAGCGCTTGCTGGATAAGCGCTACCAGCTATTAAAGGGGAGCTTGCGGGCCGTCATCGCCGCTGCAGCTGCGGCTCGCCCGCGAACAGCTCCGCGGTCCAGTCCACGAACGCGCGCACCTTGGCGCTCAGGTGGCGGTTCGGTGGGTATACGACGTAGACGGGCAGCAGCGGGTGCGACCAGCCGTCGAGGACGCGCACGAGCTCGCCGCGCTCGACGTGCTGCTGCGCCTGGAAGGTGGTGATCTGCCCCACGCCCTGGCCCGCCACGAGGGCGTTCACGTAGGCGTTGCTCTCGTTGACGGCGAGTTGCGAGGGGCCGGAAATTTCGATCACTTCGCTATTCCGGTGGAATTCGAGCGGATAGCGACGCGCGGACACGGGCGAGAAATAGATCACGCTCTTGTGGCCTCCCTCCAGGTCCAGCGGATGCTGCGGCGTGCCGTGCCGCGCCAGGTAGCCGGGCGCGGCCACGGTGATGAACTCCAGGTTGCCGATGCGCCGCGCCACGAGCGACTGGTCGGCCAGCTCGCCGCCGCGGATCACGCAGTCCACGTTGTCGCCGATCAGGTCCACGGTGCGGTCGCTCACGCCCAGGTCGATCTGGATGTCGGGGTAGCGCTCCTGGAACTGCGCCAGGCGCGGCACGATGAGCAGCCGCGCCACCGAGGTGCCCACGTCCACGCGCAGCCGCCCGCGCGGGCTGGCGCGGGCCTGGCCCATGCTGGCCTCGATGTCGTCGAAGTCGGCCAGCAACCGCACGGTGCGGTCGTAGTAGGCCGCGCCATCGGCGGTGACGGTGACGCGGCGCGTGGTGCGGTTGAGCAGCTTCACGCGCAGCCGCGCTTCGAGGGCCTGCACGTGCTTGGTCACGCTGGCCTTGGGCAATTGCAACGAATCGGCTGCGCGCGTGAACGTGCCGGCTTCCACCACCCGCGCGAATATGCGCATGGCCTGTATCTGGTCCATGTGCTCTCCTTCCTCTGTCCCCATCGAAGGGGACCGAAGAATTTTCACACGCACATGGGGTGCCGATTGTTCGGCAATTGGAAACACTGCGGCGGCGTTTGGCTGGTTTATCGTGGGCGGCCGCGCGCCTACATTTCCATCACCCGGTTCTGCCGGTCCACGCCATGTCCATCATCCAACCGCCATCGCCATCCGTCTGCACCGACGCCACCATCGAGGTGGCCAAGGGGCATGAAGTCGCCGTGCGCATGTATGGCCGCAAGACGGCTGGCGAGGTGCTGCCGCTGGTGGTGCATTTCCACGGCGGCGCGTTCGTGTCGGGCGACCTCGACAACGGCTGCACCGTGGGCGGATTGCTGGAGGGCGCTGGCGCGCGCGTGGTGTCGGTGGCCTATCCGCTGTCGCCCGAGCACCCGTTCCCCCAGCCGCTGGAGACGGGCTACGCGGTGCTGAAGTGGGCGTTCAAGCACCGCACGCGGCTGGCCGGACAGGGCGCGCCCGTGTACCTGGCGGGCGAGGAGGCCGGGGGCAACCTGGCAGCCGGCGTGTGCCTGATGGCGCGCGACCAGTCGCATCCGCCGCTGGCAGGGCAGATCCTGCTGTCGCCCATGCTCGACCCTGCGTGGGCACCCCGTCGCTGCGCGCGGCCACGGGCGAATCCACGGCGTGCAAGTGGGCCGACGGCTGGCTCAAGTTCCTGCGCTGCGCGCGCGATGCCGAGCACCCGTACGCCGTGCCCGGCACCGCCCAGCGGCTGGCGGGCCTGCCGCCCACGTTGGTGCTGGTGGGCGACGCAGACCCCATGCGCGATGAGGCCCTGGCCTATGCCGCGCGGCTGGAGGCGGCCGGGCTTTCCGTCACGCGTCACATCTTCACGCAGGTGGAACAGTGGCCCGAGGCGTTGCTGCAGCCTGGGACGAACGCCTGCCCCTGCGCAGGGCAGGTGCAGGAGCAGTTCCGTCTGTTCTTCGAGGCCACCCGATGTCCGCCCTCGGCGATGTCTGAGGCCTGACACCCCGCCTTACACCAGCCGGCGCTTTTCTCCTGCTTGCTTTTCCGGCCTTCCGTGCCGGAGGGAGGAGCGTTGCCTGCATTTACCGCATTTCGTTGATTTGGAAGACACGGAGGAATCACCATGAACTCGCCACTTTTCTCATCGTCCCGCCGCCGCTGGTGGACCGCCGCCGGTGCGGCCGCCGCCATCGCCGCCGCCGGCGGCGCGGTCTTCGGGCTGCAGAGCTCGCATGCCGAAGCGCCTGCCGAAGGTGCCGCGCCCCCCGCCGTTCCCGTCTCCGTGGCAGCGGTGCTGCAGCAGGACATCGCCCTGTGGGACGAGTTCTCCGGCCGGCTCGAAGCCGTGCAGCGCGTGGACGTCCGCCCGCGCGTGCCCGGTGCCGTGCAGGCCGTGCACTTCCGCGAAGGGGCATTGGTGAAGCAGGGCGACCTGCTCTTCACCGTGGACCCGGCGCCCTACGCGGCCGAGGTGGACCGGGCCGAGGCGCAGGTCGTCGCGGCGCAGGCCCGCGTGTCGTACACGCGCAGCGAGATGGAACGCGCCGCGCGCCTGTGGGAGGAGCGCGCCATCGCCCAGCGCGAGCACGACGAGCGCGTGAACGCCCAGCGCGAGGCCGACGCCAACCTGCGCGCCGCGCAGGCCGCACTGCAGACCGCGCGCCTGAACCTGGGCTACACGCAGGTGCGCGCGCCGGTGGCGGGCCGCGTGGGCCGCATCGAGGTCACCGTGGGCAACCTCGTGGCCTCGGGCGCCGGCGCGCCGGTGCTGACCACGCTGGTCTCGGTGAGCCCGATCTACGCGAGCTTCGACACCGACGAGCAGATCGTCGCGCGGGCGCTCGAAGGCCTGCGCTCCGGCAAGAGCGCACGCACCGCGATCGAGAGCATTCCGGTGCAGATGGGCACGGGCACCACGGGCGGCACGCCGCACGCGGGGCACCTGCAGCTCATCGACAACCAGGTGGATGCGCGCAGCGGCACGGTGCGCGTGCGGGCGGTGTTCGACAACGCCGACGGCGCCCTCATGCCGGGCCAGTTCGCGCGCATCCGCATGGGCCAGGCCCGCAGCACGCAGGCCGTGCTGATCAACGAGCGCGCCGTGGGCACCGACCAGAACAAGAAGTTCGTGATGGTGGTCGGCGAGGGCGACAAGGCCGAGTACCGCGAGGTGCAGCTGGGCGCGCCCGTGGATGGGCTGCGCATCGTCACTTCCGGATTGAAGGCAGGCGAGCGCATCGTCGTCAACGGCCTGCAGCGCGTGCGCCCCGGCGCGCAGGTCGCCCCGCAGGACGTGCCCATGGCCGCCAAGGCCGAACTGGCGGGCGAGGGCGCGCAGGCGCGCGCCACGCCCAGGCAGCCCGCCGCCTGAGCGCGCCGTGGCTAGAAAGACAAGAACACCATGAACCTCTCCCGCTTCTTCATCGACCGCCCGATCTTCGCGGGCGTGCTGTCGGTGCTCATCTTCCTCTCCGGCCTGATCGCGCTGCGCGCGCTGCCGATCTCGGAGTACCCCGAGGTCGCCCCGCCCTCGGTGGTGGTGCGCGCCACCTACCCCGGCGCCAGTCCCAAGGTGATCGCCGAGACCGTGGCCACGCCGCTGGAGGAATCCATCAACGGCGTGGAGGGCATGCTCTACATGGGCAGCCAGGCCACGACCGACGGCGTGATGACGCTCACCGTCACCTTCCAGCTGGGCACCGATCCCGACAAGGCGCAGCAGCTCGTGCAGAACCGCGTCTCGCAGGCCGAGCCGCGCCTGCCCGAGGAGGTGCGGCGCCTCGGCATCACCACCGTCAAGAGCGCGCCGGACCTGACCATGGTCGTGCACATGGTCTCGCCCAACGGCCGCTACGATATCGACTACCTGCGCAACTACGCCGTGCTCAACGTGAAGGACCGCCTCGCGCGCATCCAGGGCGTGGGCCAGGTGCAGATCTTCGGCGGCGGCGACTATTCGATGCGCGCCTGGCTCGATCCGCAGAAGGTGGCGCAGCGCGGCCTCTCGGCCGGCGACGTGGTGGCCGCCATCCGCGGCCAGAACGTGCAGGCCGCCGCCGGCGTGGTGGGCCAGTCGCCCGGGCTGCCGGGCGTGGACATGCAGCTGTCGATCAACGCGCAGGGCCGCCTGACGACCGAAGATGAGTTTGGCGACATCATCGTCAAGACCGGTGCCGACGGCGCGATCACGCGCCTGCGCGACGTGGCCCGGCTGGAGCTCGGCGCGGCCGACTACTCGCTGCGCTCGCTGCTCAACAACGACCCGGCCGTGGGCATGGGCGTGTTCCAGGCGCCGGGCTCCAACGCGCTCGACATCTCCGCCAACGTACGCCAGACCATGGCGGAACTGCAGCGCAGCATGCCCGAGGGCGTGGAATACCGCATCGCCTACGACCCGACGCAGTTCGTGCGGGCGTCCATCAAGTCCGTCATCCAGACGCTGCTGGAGGCCGTGGCGCTGGTGGTGATCGTGGTGATCCTGTTCCTGCAGACCTGGCGCGCCTCCATCATCCCGCTGCTGGCCGTGCCGGTGTCGGTGGTGGGCACGTTCGCCGTGCTGCACCTGCTGGGCTTCTCGATCAACGCGTTGTCGCTCTTCGGCCTGGTGCTGGCCATCGGCATCGTGGTGGACGACGCCATCGTGGTGGTGGAGAACGTGGAGCGCAACATCGAGGCGGGCTTGAGCCCGCGCGAGGCCACCTACCGCGCCATGCGCGAGGTGTCCGGTCCCATCATCGCCATCGCGCTGGTGCTGGTGGCGGTGTTCGTGCCGCTGGCCTTCATCAGCGGGCTCACGGGGCAGTTCTATCGCCAGTTCGCGGTGACCATCGCCATCTCCACGGTGATCTCGGCCATCAACTCGCTCACCCTGTCGCCCGCCTTGAGCGCGCTGCTGCTCAAGGGCCACCACGAGCCCAAGGACGCGCTCACGCGCGGCATGGACCGTGTGTTCGGCGGCTTCTTCCGCCGCTTCAACCGCGTATTCCACCGCGGCTCCGAGGCCTACAGCGGCGGCGTGCGCCGCGTCGTCGGCCGCAAGGCGCTGATGCTGGCCGTCTACCTCGCGCTGGTGGGCGTCACCTGGGGCCTGTTCAAGGCCGTGCCGGGCGGCTTCGTGCCCGCGCAGGACAAGCAGTACCTGATCGGCTTCGCGCAACTGCCCGACGGCGCCACGCTGGACCGCACCGACGACGTGATCCGCCGCATGGGCGAGATCATGAAGCAGAACCCCAACGTGGAGGACGCCATCGCCTTCCCGGGCCTGTCGATCAACGGCTTCACCAACAGCTCCAACGCCGGCATCGTGTTCGCCACGCTCAAGCCCTTCGCCGAGCGCACGCGCGCCGACCAGAGCGGCGGCGCGGTGGCCGGGCAGCTCAACCAGGCGTTCGGCAGCATCCAGGACGCGTTCATCGCCATGTTTCCGCCGCCGCCGGTGGCCGGGCTGGGCACCACGGGCGGCTTCAAGCTGCAGATCGAGGACCGCGCATCGCTGGGCTACGAGGCCATGGACGCGGCCGTGAAGGCCTTCATGGCCAAGGCCTACCAGACGCCCGAGCTGACCGGCCTGTTCACGAGCTGGCAGGTCAACGTGCCGCAGCTCTACGCTGCCATCGACCGCACCAAGGCGCGCCAGCTCGGCGTGCCGGTGACGGACATCTTCGAGACGCTGCAGATCTACCTGGGCAGCCTGTACGCCAACGACTTCAACCGGTTCGGCCGCACCTACAGCGTGCGCGTGCAGGCCGATGCGGCCTACCGCGCGCGGGCCGAGGACGTGGCCCAGCTCAAGGTGCGCTCCGCCACGGGCGAGATGGTGCCGCTGTCGGCGCTGATGAAGATCGAACCCAGCTTCGGCCCCGAGCGCGCCATGCGCTACAACGGTTTCCTGGCCGCCGACGTGAACGGTGGGCCCGCGCCCGGCTGGTCGTCGGGCCAGGCGCAGGCGGCCGTGGAGCGCATCGCCGCCGAGACGCTGCCGCAGGGCATCTCCTTCGAATGGACGGAGCTGACCTACCAGGAAATCCTGGCTGGCAATTCCGCCGTGCTGGTGTTCCCCATCGCCATCCTGCTGGTGTTCCTGGTGCTGGCCGCGCAGTACGAAAGCCTCACGCTGCCGATCGCCATCATCCTGATCGTGCCCATGGGCCTGCTGGCCGCCATGACCGGCGTGTGGCTCTCGGGCGGCGACAACAACGTGTTCACGCAGATCGGGCTCATCGTGCTCGTGGGGCTGTCGGCCAAGAACGCCATCCTGATCGTGGAGTTCGCGCGCGAACTGGAATTCGCCGGCCGCTCGCCGGTGCAGGCTGCCATCGAGGCCAGCCGCCTGCGGCTGCGCCCGATCCTCATGACCTCGCTGGCGTTCGTGATGGGTGTGCTGCCGCTGGTGCTGTCCACCGGCGCGGGCGCCGAGATGCGCAGCGCCATGGGCGTGGCGGTGTTCGCCGGAATGATCGGCGTGACGGCCTTTGGCCTGTTCCTCACGCCTGTGTTCTACGTGGCGCTGCGCCGCATGGCCGGCAACCGGCCGCTGCAGCAGCACGGCAGCCACACGGCGCCGCTGACGGAAGAAGCCGGCCCCGGCGCCGGGGCCCACCCCGTGCTGGCCGCGCCGCGCGGGCAGCACGAATGAGCAGGAGTTTTGCCATGACGACGACGATGTTTTCCCCTCCCTCCCTGGCGCGGCTGGCGCCGCTCGCCGCCGCCCTGGTGCTGGCCGGCTGCATGGGCACCCCGCTGGCGCCGCCGCCCGAGCATGCCGGCGTGGCCGTGCCGGCCGCGTTCAGTGCGGTGGACGGCGCCGCGGCGTGGACCACCGCGCCGCCCGCCGAGGCCCAGCCGCGCGGCGCCTGGTGGCTGGGCTTCCAGGACCCGGTGCTCAGCGGCCTGGTCGAGCGCGCCGGCAGCGGCAACACCACCGTGCAGGAGGCCGCGGCGCGGCTCGCCGAGGCGCGGGCGCTGCTGCGTTCGGCCGACGCCAACCGGGCGCCGCAGGTGGGCGCCTCCGCCGGCGTGTCGCGCCAGGCGGGCGCTTCCACCACGGGCAGTGCCGAGCCCGCCACGCTGGCCACGGCAGGGCTCAACGTGTCGTACGAGCTGGACCTGTTCGGCCGGCTCTCGCAGGCCAGCGACGCGGCGCGGCTCGATGCGCAGGCGCGCGACGCGCTCCTGCAGAGCACGCTGCTCATGGTGCAGGCCGACGTGGCGCAGACCTACCTGCAGCTGCGCGCCGTGCAGGCCGAACGCGCGCTGGTCGATGAAAGCCTGGCCGCCTACCAGGGCACCCTGCGCCTCACGCAGCGCCGCTACCAGGCGGGCGACGTGGCCGAGCTGGACCTGGCCCGCGTGCAGACCGAGGTGGCGGCCACCGAGTCCGAGGCGCTCGCGCTGGAGCGCCAGCAGGCGCTGCTGAACCATGCGCTCGCCGTGCTCGTGGGCGAAGTGGCCAGCGGCTTCGCGGTGCCGCCGGCGGCGGGCGACGCCGCGCTGCCCGTGATTCCCCCGGGCGTACCGGGCACGGTGCTCGCGCGCCGGCCCGACGTGTCCGCCGCCCAGGCCTCGGTGCTGGCCGCCCAGGCGCGCGTGGGCGTGGCGCAGGCCGCGTGGTTCCCGGCCATCACGCTGACCGGCAATGGCGGCTATGCGTCGCCCGAGCTCGGCGACCTGTTCAAGTGGTCGGCCCGTTCGTGGGGCATCGGCGCGCTGCTGTCGCTGCCGATTTTCGACGGCGGCCAGCGCGCCGCGCAGGAAGAGGGCGCGCGCGCCCGGTTCGAAGGGGCGCTGGCCGCGCACCGCGGGCAGGTGCTCACGGCCTTCCGCGAGGTGGAGGACCAGCTCAGCGCGCTGCGCCTGCTGGCTGGCCAGGCCGAGGCGCAAGGCCGCGCCGTGCAGTCGGCCGCCCGCGCCACGCAGCTGTCGGACTCGCGCTACCGCAACGGCCTGGTGAGCCAGCTCGAACTGCTGGACGCGCGCCGCAGCGAGCTGCGCAACCGCCGCCAGGCGCTGCAGGTGCGCACCGCGCAGTACACCGCCACGGTGGGGCTGATCCGTGCGCTGGGCGGGGGCTGGGACAGCGCCGGCTGAGGCAGGCAGGGATTTGCGGGCGTGGGTCTGCATGGACGGGTGATGCGTTCTATAGTGCCCGCTGCCGCCGATGCGGGGCCTGCCGGCCCTGCTCGCGCTTCTTCTCTTCCTTTTCTGAGTACACAGGAGCCACCGCATGACCTATCCCGACACGCGCCTTTTCATCGCCGGTGAATGGCAGGACGCCGCCGACGGCCGCACGCTGCCCGTCGTCAACCCGTCCACCGGCCAGGAAATCGGCCGCGTGGCGCATGCGGGCACCGCCGACCTGGACCGCGCGCTGGCCGCGGCCCAGAAGGGCTTCGAGACCTGGCGCGACCTGCCCGCCATCGAGCGCGCGAAGACCATGCGCCGCGCCGCCGCGCTGATGCGCGAGCGCGCCGACGCCATCGCCGCCATTCTCACGCAGGAGCAGGGCAAGCCCCTGGCCGAGGCGCGCATCGAGGCCATGGCCGCCGCCGACATCATCGAATGGTTCGCCGACGAAGGCATGCGCGTCTACGGCCGCATCGTGCCCTCGCGCAGCCTGGCCGTGCGCCAGCTCGTGGTGAAGGACCCGGTGGGCGTGGTGGCCGCGTTCACGCCGTGGAACTTCCCCATCAACCAAGTCGTGCGCAAGCTGGGTGCGGCGCTGGCGGCGGGCTGCGCGGTGCTGGTCAAGGCGCCCGAGGAAACGCCCGCCAGCCCGGCCGAGCTGATCCGTGCGTTCGCTGACGCGGGCGTGCCCGCCGGCGTGGTGGGTCTGGTCTACGGCAACCCGGCAGAGATCTCCAATTACCTAATCCCGCACCCCATCGTGCGCAAGGTCACTTTCACCGGCTCCACCCCCGTGGGCAAGATGCTGGCGGGCCTGGCCGGCCAGCACATGAAGCGCGTGACCATGGAACTGGGCGGCCACGCCCCGGTGATCGTCTGCGAGGACGCCGACATCGAGCTGGCCGTCAAGGCCTCCGGCGGCGCCAAGTTCCGCAATGCGGGCCAGGTCTGCATCGCGCCCACGCGCTTCCTGGTGCACGAAAGCGTGCGCGCAGACTTCGTGGCCGCGCTCACGCGCCATGCGCAGGGCCTGAAGGTGGGCGACGGCCTGGCCGAGGGCACGCAGATGGGCCCGCTGGCCAACCCGCGCCGCGTGGCCGCCATGGCCGACCTGCTGGGCGATGCGCTGCAGCAGGGCGCCACCATGTGCACCGGCGGCGAGCGCATCGGCAGCGCGGGCAACTTCTTCGCGCCCACGGTGCTCGACAACGTGCCCACCAGCGCCCGCATCTTCAACGAAGAGCCCTTCGGCCCCGTGGCCTCGGTGCGCGGCTTCACGCAGCTGGAGGACGCCATCGCCGAGTCCAACCGCCTGCCCTACGGCCTGGCCGGCTACGCCTACACGCGCTCGCTCAAGAACGCGCACCTGCTCTCGCAGCGCGTGGAGGTGGGCATGCTGTGGATCAACCAGCCCGCCAGCCCGTCCGCGGAGCTGCCGTTCGGCGGCATCAAGGATTCGGGCTACGGCTCCGAGGGCGGGCCGGAGGCGCTGGAGGCCTGCCTGAACACGCGCGCGATCTCGATCACTAATCTCTGACAACCCCCTGAGCGGCTGCGCCGCTTCCCCTTCTCTCTACGCGCTGCGCGCTACGGGAAGGAGGACGACACCGGCGCGGCGGGGCGGCCCTTGCGCGGTGTCTGCTGGCTTGGGGCGCGCCGAGTCCACCTGCTGCGGTTCAGCCGCGCTCCACGGGCCGGCTCGGGTCGCTGCACCACTCGCTCCAGCTTCCCGCGAAGAGCTGCGTGGGGCCCAGGCCTGCGATTTCCATGGCCAGCAGGTTGGGGATGGCGCTCACGCCGCTGCCGCACTGGTGCACCACGGTGGCGGGCGGCCGCGCGCCCAGCAGGGCCTGGAACTCGGAACGCAACTGCTCGGCGCTCTTGAAGCGCCCGTCCGGCCCGATGTTCAGGCCGAAGGGGCGGTTGAGCGCGCCCGGAATGTGGCCGGCCACCGGGTCCAGCGGCTCGGTTTCGCCCAGGTAGCGCGGCGTGGCGCGGGCGTCGACGATGGTCTGCCCTTCCTGGCCTAGGTGCGCGAGCACGTCCTGCGCGCCCACCAGGCGGCGCAGCGGCGCGCCCAGCGCGAAGTTGGACTGGAAGCGCGCGGGCTCCTCGCCGCTGGCCAGCGCGCCGCCCGCGGCCTTCCAGGCCTGCAGGCCGCCGTCGAGCACGGCCACCGCGTCGTGGCCCGCCCACTTGAGCATCCACCACAGGCGCCCGCAGTAGTTGGCGCCGTTGCGGTCGTAGACCACGGCCTGCATGTCGTTGGCGAAGCCGATGCCCGAGAGCCAGGTGGCGAAGCGCTCGCGGTTGGGCAGCGGGTGGCGCCCGCCCGAGGCCGGCTCGTCGGCCGCCGAGGCGGTGATGGTGCCGCCCCGGCCTGGGGCGCCGTGCTTGGCGCTCAGGTCCTTGTCCAGGTCGGCATGCAGCGCGCCGGGGATGTGGGCCTCGCGGTACTGCGCCGCGCCCAGCGAGGGCTGGGCCAGGTCGAAGCTGCAGTCGAACACCATCAGCGGCTGGCCGCTGCGCATGAGGGCCTGCAGTTCGGAGACGGAGATCAGCGTGGTGAAGGGCATGGCGGCACACGGAAGGGAGCGTCGAAGCCCCCATTGTGTCAGTGCTCTTCGGCCGGCGTGTTGGGTGCGGCGCGGGCGCGCAGGATGGTGGCGGTGATGCCGCTGGCGATGATGAGCGCCATGCCGGCCCAGCCGATCAGCGGCATCTGGTCGCCGAACAGCGCCACGCCGTAGATGCTGGCGAAGACGATGCCAGAGTACTGCAGGTTGGCCACCACCAGCGTGCCGCGCGGCGTGAGCGCGCGCGAGTAGGCGCGGGTCATGCACAGCTGCCCCAGCGCGGCCAGCAGCCCCAGCGGCAGCAGCCACAGCGCGGGCCAGCCGGGCCAGGGCGACATGCCGGTGACCGCCATGGCGGCGCCGCCGGCCACGGCCGAGCCGGCGGCGAAGTAATACACGGTGCGCGTCTCGGGCTCGCCCAGGCGCGACAGCGCCACCACCTGCATGTAGGCCAGCGCGGCGGTGAGGCCCGAGCACAGGCCGATGAGTGCGGCGAAGCCCTGGCTTTCGCTGATGCTGGGGCGCAGCATCATCACCACGCCGCCGAAGCCCGCGAGCACGGCGAGCACCAGCGGCACCTGCAGCGGCGGGCGCGGCTCGCGGCTGGAAGGCCACCACGTCATCAGCGCGCCGCCGACGAGGAAGGCCGCGATCCACACACTGCTCATGTAGTTGAGCGTCATGGCAGTGGCCAGGGGCAGGTGGGCGATGGCGTAGAACCAGGCGCCGATGGAGACCACGCCGATCAGGCTGCGCCAGGCGTGCATGCCGGGGTAGCGCGTGGCCAAGCCCACGCCTTGCGAGCGTGCCAGCCACCACAGCACCGCCATGCCGACGGCGCCGCGGTAGAACACCAGCTCGGCCGAATTGAAGTGCGCCGAGGCGAACTTGACGCACACCCCCATGCTGGCGAACAGGAACGCCGCCAATACCATCCAGAGCGCTTGCATGGGAAACCTATACGAAAAAAGCCGCCAGCGCTTGCTGGGTAAGCGCTGGCAGCTATGGTTGTGGTAGCAGAAGGGAATGCCGTGGATCAGGCCCTGGGCACGGCGTCGCCCAGGCGGGCGCGGTACCACTCGTGGAAGTGCTGCATGCCGTCTTCCATGGGGCTCTGGTAGGGGCCGACCTCGTTGTCGCCGCGCTGCCACAGGGCCTTGCGGCCCGCGTCCATGCGCTCGGCGATCTCGTCGTCCTCGATGCAGGTCTCCATGTAGGCGGCGCGCTGGGCCTCGACGAACTCGCGCTCGAAGGCGACGATTTCCTCGGGGTAGTAGAACTCCACCATGTTCAGCGTCTTGTCCACGCCGACGGGATGCAGCGTGGAGACGGTGAGCACGTGCGGGTACCACTCCACCATGATGTGCGGGTAGTAGGTGAGCCAGATCGCGCCGCGCTCGGGCATCTTGCCCTCGCGGTACTTGAGCAGCACCTCGTGCCACTTCCTGTAGATGTCGGAGCCCGGCTTGCCGAAGGTGGAGGCCACGCCCACGGTCTGCACCGAGTATTCCTTCTGGAACTCCCAGCGCAGGTCGTCGCAGGTCACGAAGTTGCCCAGGCCGGGGTGGAATGGGCCGACGTGGTAGTCCTCCAGATAGACCTCGATGAAGGTCTTCCAGTTGTAGTTGCACTCGTGCAGCTCCACGTGGTCGAGCGTGTAGCCGTCGAACGACAGCTCGCGCTCCAGCCCCATGCCGGCCAGATCAAAGGCGATGTCGCGCCCGTTGTCCTCGAACAGCAGGCCGTTCCACTCGCGCAGCCGGTAGTTGTTGAGGTTCAGGCAGGGATCGTGCGCGAAGTGCGGCGCGCCCAGCAGCTCGCCCCTGGGCGAATACGTCCAGCGATGCAGCGGGCAGACGATGTTGCCGGCAGCAAAGCCCTTGCCCTGGCCCTGCAGCGTGCCGCGGCCCTTGAGCATCACCGCCTGGCGGTGGCGGCAGATGTTGGAGATGAGTTCGACCTGGCCCTGCGCGTTGCGCACCAGCGCGCGGCCCTCGCCCTCCTGGGGCAGGGCGTAGTAGTCCCCGGGTTCGGGGACGCTCAAGGTGTGCCCCACGTAACGGGGCCCTTGCTGGAAGATGGTTTCCATCTCGCGCCGCAGCAGCGCTTCGTCGAAATAGCTGGAAACTGGAAGTTGGCTTGCGGCCTGCTGCAGTTGAAGACTTAAATCAGACATGGGTGACCTGACCTAAAGACTCCCCACAGGGAGGGTGCGGTTGCGCACGGAGCTGAAAAAACGAAACCGGCCCAGGAAGACTCCGTAGCCGGTTCGCGGTGAAAGGAATGGGATTATAGGCGGTGGGGTTATTTCCGCGCCTGCGGTATGTGTATTGCCTGCCCGCGCGGCGGGGCCGTGCGGGGGCTGCGCCTAAAATCGGCGGTTTCCACTCGCGCGCCCGGCGCTTCCCCACCCCATGCCCAAGGCCCCTGCCGCCCCTTCGCCATTGCCCGATCCCGCCAGCTACGAAGCCGCGCTGGAGGAGCTGGAGCAGCTCGTGGGCCGCATCGAATCGGGCCAGTTGCCGCTGGACGAGATGCTCGCCGGCTACCAGCGCGGCGCGGTGCTGCTGGAGTTCTGCCGCAAGCGCCTGGAGGCGGTGCAGGACCAGATCAAGGTGCTGGACGAGGGGGCGCTGCAGCCTTGGACGCAAGAGTGATGTTCGATCTCACCCCCTGGATGGAGCGCCAGCTGGCGCAGGTGGAAGACGCCTTGTCGCGCTGGGTGTGCGCCGAAGCGCCCGCGGGCCTGGGCGAAGCCATGCGCTACGCGGTGCTCGACGGCGGCAAGCGCCTGCGCCCGCTGCTGGTGCTGGCGGCCTGCGAGGCCGTGCAGGGGCAGGGCGAGGCCGCGCTGCGCGCTGCCTGCGCCGTGGAGCTGATCCACGCCTATTCGCTGGTGCACGACGATATGCCCTGCATGGACAACGACGTGATGCGCCGCGGCAAGCCCACGGTGCACGTGCGCTTCGGCGAGGCCCAGGCGCTGCTCGCGGGCGACGCCCTGCAGGCCCTGGCCTTCGCGCTGCTCACGCCCGAGGACGGTGTGCCCCCCGCGATGCAGGCACGGCTGTGCCGCCTGCTGGCGCTGGCGGCCGGCGCCGACGGCATGGCCGGCGGCCAGGCCATCGACCTGGCCAGCGTGGGCAGGCAGCTCGACGAGGCGCAGCTGCGCCAGATGCACCGCCTCAAGACCGGCGCGCTGCTGCAGGCCAGCGTGGTGATGGGTGCGGCCTGCGGCCAGCCCGATGCGCGGGCGCAGCAGGCACTGGCGCAGTACGGCGCGGCCGTGGGCCTGGCGTTCCAGGTGGTGGACGACATCCTCGACGTGACGCAGGACTCCGCCACGCTGGGCAAGACGGCGGGCAAGGACGCGGCGAGCGACAAGCCCACCTACGTGTCGCTCATGGGCCTGGAGCCCGCGAGGGCCCATGCCCGGGCGCTGCTGGCCGACGCGCACGCGGCGCTGGACGGCAGCGGCCTGCAAGATACGCGCGCCCTCGCGGCGCTGGCCGACATGGTGGTGCACCGTTCGCACTGAAGATAGAAGGACGGCTCTGGAAGCAAAATTGGCCTCCAGCGCTTATGTAGCAAGCGCAAACAGCTACGGAAAACATAGCATATGTCCACGACGAACTACCCGCTGCTCGAAAGCGTGAACGACCCGGCCGATCTGCGCCGGCTCCCGCGCGCCGACCTCAAGAGCCTGGCCATCGAGCTGCGCGCCTACGTGCTGGAGAGCGTGTCCAAGACCGGCGGGCACCTGTCGTCCAACCTCGGCACGGTGGAGCTGACCATCGCCCTGCACGCGGTGTTCGACACGCCGCGCGACCGCGTGGTGTGGGACGTGGGCCACCAGACCTATCCGCACAAGATCCTGACCGGCCGGCGCGAGCGCATGTCCACACTGCGCCAGCTCGGCGGCCTGTCGGGCTTTCCGCAGCGTGCCGAGAGCGAATACGACACCTTCGGCACCGCGCACTCGTCCACCAGCATCTCGGCCGCGCTGGGCATGGCGCTGGCGGCCAAGCAGAAGGGCGAGGACCGCCACGCCATCGCGGTGATCGGCGACGGCGCGATGACCGCCGGCATGGCCTTCGAGGCGCTCAACAACGCGGGCGTGGCCGACGCCAACCTGCTCGTCATCCTGAACGACAACGACATGAGCATCAGCCCGCCCGTGGGCGCGCTCAACCGCTACCTCGCCCAGCTCATGAGCGGCCAGTTCTACGCCAAGGCGCGCGACGTGGGCAAGAGCGTGCTGCGGCCCGTGCCGCCGCTGCTCGAACTCGCCAAGCGCCTGGAGCAGCAGGCCAAAGGCATGGTGGTGCCCGCCACGCTGTTCGAGAAATTCGGCTTCAACTACATCGGGCCGATCGACGGGCACGACCTCGACTCGCTCATCCCCACGCTGGAGAACATCAAGGGCCTCAAGGGCCCGCAGTTCCTGCACGTGGTCACCAAGAAGGGCCAGGGCTACAAGCTCGCCGAGGCCGATCCCGTGGCCTACCACGGCCCCGGCAAGTTCGACCCGCGCGTGGGCCTGGTCAAGCCCGCCACGCCGCCCAAGCAGACCTTCACCCAGGTCTTCGGCCAGTGGCTGTGCGACATGGCCGCGAAGGACGAGCGCCTGGTCGGCATCACGCCCGCGATGCGCGAGGGCTCGGGCATGGTGGAGTTCGAGCAGCGCTTCCCAGGCCGCTACTACGACGTGGGCATCGCCGAGCAGCACGCCGTGACCTTTGCCGCCGGCATGGCCTGCGAGGGCGTCAAGCCCGTGGTGGCCATCTACTCCACCTTCCTGCAGCGCGCCTACGACCAGCTCATCCACGACGTGGCGCTGCAGAACCTGCCCGTGGTCTTCGCGCTCGACCGCGCGGGCCTCGTCGGCGCGGACGGCGCCACGCACGCGGGCGCCTACGACATCGCCTTCGTGCGCTGCATCCCGAACATGAGCATGGCCTGCCCGGCCGACGAGCGCGAATGCCGCCAGTTGCTCACCACCGCCTTCGAGCAGGACCACCCCGTGGCCGTGCGCTACCCGCGCGGGGCCGGCGTGGGCGTGCAGCCGCTGGCCAGCCTGGAGGGCCTGCCCTTCGGCAAGGGCGAGGTGCGCCGCAAGGGGGCGCGCATCGCCATCCTGGCCTTCGGCACGCTGCTCTATCCCGCCTTGGAGGCGGGCGAGGCGCTGGGCGCCACGGTGGTCAACATGCGCTGGGCCAAGCCGCTGGACAACGAACTGCTGTTCTCCGTCGCCGCCGGCCACGACGCGCTGGTGACGGTGGAGGAGGGCTGCACCATGGGCGGCGCGGGCAGCGCAGTGGCCGAGGCCCTGAACGCCGCGGGCGTGCAGTGCCCGGTGCTGCAGCTGGGTCTGCCCGATGCGTTCATCGAGCATGGCGACCCGGCCAAGCTGCTGGCGCTGCAGGGGCTGGATGCGCAGGGCATCGAGCGCTCCATCCGTGCGCGCTTCGGCGCACAGCAGCCGGCGCGCGCGGCCGCATGAAACGTTTTTTTCGGTGGAAACCCGCACGGGAGGCAAGCGGGCGAGTTTCTACAATTTGAATCCACTCAAAAAGTGGGTGTCGGCGGCCGCACATGGCGCGTGCCGCCGTTTTGTTTGCTACTCATCACTTCGGAGAATCAATCCATGGATCGTCGTTCAATCATCAAGCAGGCCGGTCTGGCAGGCGTGCTCGCCGCAGGCGTCGCCCCCGCCGTGCACGCGCAAGCGGCCGTGCGCTGGCGCCTCGCCTCCAGCTTTCCCAAGTCCCTGGACACGATCTTCGGCAGCGCGGAAAAACTCTCCGAGGCCGTCAAGGCCATGTCGGGCGGCAAGTTCGAGATCTCGGTGCACCCCGCCGGCGAGCTGATGCCCGCCTTCGGCGTGGTGGACGCCCTGCAGGCCGACACCATCGACATGGCGCAGACTGCCGCCTACTACTTCACCGGCAAGGACCCGATCTTCGCCTTCAGCTGCGCCGTGCCCTTCGGCCTGACCACGCTGCAGATGAACGCCTGGAAGGACCACGGCAACGGCCGCAAGCTGCTGGACGCGTTCTTCGAGAAGTACAACTTCAAGACCGCCAGCGCCGGCAACACCACCACCCAGATGGGCGGCTGGTACCGCAAGGAAATCAAGACCGTGGCCGACCTCAAGGGCCTGAAGATGCGCCTGGGCGGCGGCGTGTTCGGCGAGGCCATGGCCAAGCTGGGCGTGGTGGCGCAGAACATGCCTGCCGGCGACGTGTACCAGGCGCTCGAGAAGGGCACGCTGGACGCCGTGGAGTTCGTCGGCCCCTACGACGACGAGAAGCTGGGCTTCAACAAGGTGGCGCCCTTCTACTACTACCCCGGCTGGTGGGAAGGCTCGGCCGACCTGGAGTTCTTCATCAACATCAAGAAGTACAACGCCCTGTCGCCCGAGAACAAGGCCATCCTGGACGCCGCTACGCGCGTGGCAGCGGCCGACATGACCTCCAAGTACATGGTGGTCAATCCCCAGTCGATCAAGCGCCTGGTGGCCAACAAGACGCAGCTCAAGGCCTTCCCCAAGGCGCTGGTGGATGCGGGCTTCAAGGCGTCGATGGAGGTGTTCAAGGAGCACGAGGACAAGTCGCCCGACTTCAAGAAGATCCACCAGGACATGCGCGCCTTCCAGCGCGACCAGATCCTGTGGAATCGCTTCTCGGAGTTCCCGTTCAACCAGTACATGAACTCGGTCAAGATCTGACCGCCGCGCGCGTTCTCCGCGCCCACGAAGCCGCAGCAGCCGCTGCGGCTTTTTTCATGGCTGGACTGCTATTGAAAATGGAGCTGCCTGCGCTTGCTGGACGAGCGCTACAGCCCGATTCGGCATAAAAAAGCCCCGGCAGGGCCGGGGCTCGCGGGGAGGCCGCAGTGGGAGGCTACTTGCTTTGCTGTAGCAGGTCCTTGGCCGGGTCGTCCGAGCCATAGCCGCCCTCCGCCGCGTCCGAGGCGGCGGGCTCGGCGCCCTCGGCCTCGGCCGGCTCGTTGGCTTCGCCGAAGGGGTTGTTGTCCGGGTCGCCGTAGCTTTCCTCGTTCTGCAGCGCATCCATCATCTGGCTGTTCACGGTCTCCATGTTCACCTCCACCTTCTTGTCGAGCGAGCCGGTGACGATGCCGGGGAACGCGATGAGCACGCCCACCATGACGAGCTGGATGATGACGAAGGGAACCGCGCCCTTGTAGATCTGCATGGTGGTCACGGGCTGGATCACCTTGTGCGTGACGCGGTCCACGTAGGGCTTGTCGGGCGCGACGGAGCGCAGGAAGAACAGCGCGAAGCCGAACGGCGGGTGCATGAACGAGGTCTGCATGTTCATGGCCAGCAGCACGCCGAACCAGATCAGGTCGATGCCCATTTTCTCGGCCACGGGGCCCAGCAGCGGCACCACGATGAAGGACAGCTCGAAGTAGTCCAGGAAGAACGCCAGGAAGAAGATCATGACGTTCACCACGATCAGGAAGCCCACCTGGCCGCCGGGCAGGCTGGTCAGCAGGTGCTCCACCCACTTCGGGCCGTCGGCGGCCTGGAACACCAGGCTGAAGGTGGTGGCGCCGATCATGATGAACATCACGAAGCTGGCCAGGCGCGTGGTGGAGGCCAGGGCCTGCTGCAGCAGCTTCATGTCCAGGCGCTTGCGCGCGAAGCCGATCACCAGCGCGGCCATGGCGCCCATGGCGCCGCCCTCGGTGGGCGTGGCGATGCCCAGGAAGATGGTGCCCAGCACCAGGAAGATCAGCAGCAGCGGCGGGATCAGCACGAAGGTCACGCGCTCGGCCAGGCGCGAGAGCAGGCCCAGCTTGAACACGCGGTTGATGCTGGCGAGCACGAAGGCGATGAAGGTGCCGCCGCACATGGCGGTGACGATCTTCTCGTCGGTGGGCACGTCCAGCACTTCCGTGCCCGTCCACCAGGTGTGGACGTCGGCCATGTGCGTAGCCAGGAAGATGGCGACGGCGGTGGACAGGCCCATCACCACGGCCAGCGAGGTGTAGCCGGAGCTGCCGTTGTCCTCGCGGTAGATGCGCGCCTCGGGCGGCAGTGCCGGCACGGCCTTGGGCTTGAAGATGGCCAGGATCACCACCCACACCACGTACAGGCCCATGAGCATGAAGCCGGGGATGAAGGCACCCTTGTACATCTCGCCCACGCTCTTGCCGAGCTGGTCGGCCATGAGGATCAGCACCAGCGAGGGCGGAATGATCTGCGCCAGCGTGCCCGAGGCTGCGATCACGCCGGCCGACAGCGGCCGGTCGTAGCCGTAGCGCAGCATGATGGGCAGCGAGATCAGGCCCATCGAGATCACGGAGGCGGCCACCACCCCCGTGGTGGCGGCCAGCAGCGCGCCCACGAAGATCGCGGCCAGCGCCAGGCCGCCGCGCACCGGGCCGAACACCTGCCCGACGGTGTCGAGCAGGTCCTCGGCCATGCCGCTGCGCTCCAGCACCAGGCCCATGAGCGTGAAGAAGGGCACGGCCAGCAGCGTGTCGTTGGCCATGATGCCGATCAGGCGCTGGGGCAGCCAGGCCATCACGGAGGAGGGGAAGACGCCCAGCTCGATGCCCGCGAAGCCGAACAGCAGGCCGCAGGCGCCCAGGCTGAACGCGACGGGAAAGCCCAGCAGCAGGAAGACGATGAGCCCCGCGAACATGATCGGGGCGTAGTTAGTGGTAAGGAATTCCATGGTCGATTGGTCCTGCAGCTCGTTAGCGTTGTGCGGCGGCCAGGGCCTCGGCCTGCTTCTTCTCGGCCTCGGCGCGCAGGGCCTCGGCCAGTTCTTCCTCGGCGCTCTTGTCGGTCAGCTTGCCCATGGGGTCGGGGCCATCGCCGGTGAGGAAGGCGATGCGCTTGATGAGCTCGGACCAGCCCTGCAGCATCAGCAGCGTGATGCCGACGGGGATCGCCACCCACACCGGCCAGCGGATCAGGCCGCCGGGGTTGCCCGACACTTCGCCCGACTGGTACATCTGGACCACTACTGGCGTGCTCAGCCACAGGATGGTGATGCACAGCGGCGTGAGGAAAAGGGCGAAGCCCACGATATCGATCCACACCTGCGTCTTCTTGGACAGGCGGCTGTTGATCACGTCGATGCGCACGTGCTCGCGGTTGAGCAGCGTCCAGCCGGCCGCGATCAGGAACGACCAGGCGAACAGGTACCACTGCACTTCGAGGAAGCCGTTGGAGCTGTAGTTGAACGCCTTGCGGACGATGGCGTTGGCTGCGCTGATGAAGGTGGCGGCAAAGATCAGCCAGATGGAATATTTGCCGACGAAGGCGTTGAGCCTGTCGATCGCTCGTGAGAGCGCGAGTAGAGCCTGCATGGTGTCTCCAAGAAAACGGCCGGGTGCGCGTATCCGGCCGCATGCAGGGGTGGTGCAAGGGCCGGACAAACTTTTACAAGGGCGCCATTCTAAGGATTCCGCGCGCCCCGGGCGCCGGTCGGGTATGCGTGCTTCAAGGGCAAAGGCATGGTTTCATGCCGGTGTAGCGCTATGGCTTGCATAGCAATCGGGGAATACGCCTACTCCACCAGCGCCACGCCCTTCACCTGCGCGAACACCTCCTGCCCCTCGGCCAGCGCCAGCGCCCCGCACGAGCGCTGGGTGATGCGCGCCAGCAGCGCCGTGCCGCCCGCGTCGAGCTGCACCAGCGCCTGGCCCGGGCCGTCGGGCGCCACGTGGGTGATGCGCGCGGGCAGCAGGTTCAGGATGCTGCTGTCGGGCGCGCGCGTGCGTGCCAGGCTCACGTCGCGTGCCGGTACGCGCAGGCGCACCGGCTCGCCCGGCGCGTAAACGCGTGGGCTCACCACCTGCAGCTGGCCGCCGCCGAAGGCCACGGTGAGCAGGTGGTCGTGCGCGTCGTGCGCCAGCACGCGGCCCTGGACCAGCGCGGCGGCCCCCTCGCCGTGCGCCAGGGGCAGGTCGGGCCGGGCCATGAGCGCGGCGGTGGGGCCCTGGGCGATGGCGCGGCCCTGGTCCAGGAGCACGAGGTGCGCGGCCAGGCGCGCCACCTCGTCGAGGGAGTGGCTGACGTAGAGCACGGGAATGTCCAGCGTGCGGTGCAGGCGCTCCAGGTAGGGCATGACCTCGGCCTTGCGCGCGGCGTCCAGCGCGGCCAGGGGCTCGTCCATGAGCAGCACGCGCGGGCTGGTGGCCAGTGCGCGGGCGATGGCCACGCGCTGGCGTTCGCCGCCCGACAGCGTGTGCGGCATGCGCGCGAGCAGCGCGCCCAGGCCCAGCAGGTCCACCGCCTGCTCCAGCGACACGCGCCGCTGCTGCGGCGGCAGGCGGCGCAGGCCGTATTCCATGTTGCGCTGCACGTTCATGTGGGCGAACAGGCTGGCTTCCTGGAACACGTAGCCCAGCGCGCGCTGGTGGGTGGGCCGCCAGTGGCGGGCATCGTCGTCCTGCCAGGTCTCGCCGTTGACCTGCACGCTGCCCTGGGCGCGCTCCAGCCCCGCCACGGCGCGCAGGCAGGTGGTCTTGCCGCAGCCCGAGGGGCCGAAGAGCGCCGTGACGCCGTGGCCCGGCAGGCGCAGGTCCACCTCCAGCAGGAAGTCCGGCCGGGCCAGGCGCAGGCGGGCGTGGATGCCGCTCATCGCGCTCCTTTCGGCTGCAGCCAGTGCAGCAGCATCAGCACCACGAACGAGAACGCCACCATGCCGCCCGCGAGCCAGTGCGCCTGGGCGTATTCCATGGCCTCCACGTGGTCGTAGATCTGCACCGACACCACGCGCGTCACGCCGGGGATGTTGCCGCCCAGCATGAGCACTACGCCGAACTCGCCCACCGTGTGCGCGAAGCTCAGGATGGCGGCGGTGACGAAGCCCGGCCGCGCCAGCGGCAGGGCGACGGTGAAGAACCGGTCCAGCGGCCCCGCGCCCAGCGTGGCAGCCACCTCCAGCGGGCGGCGGCCCGTGGCCTCGAAGGCGCGCTGCAGCGGCTGCACCGCGAAGGGCAGCGAATACACCAGCGAGCCGATGACCAGGCCGGGAAAGGTGAACGGCAGGCGCGACAGCCCCAGCGCGTCGGTGAGGTGGCCGATGAACCCGTGCGGCCCCATGGCCACCAGCAGGTAGAAGCCGATCACCGTGGGCGGCAGCACCAGCGGCAGTGCCACCACCGCGCCCACCGGCCCGCGCCAGCGCGAGCGCGTGTGCGCCAGCCACCAGGCCAGCGGCGTGCACAGCGCCAGCAGCAGCACGGTGGTGATGCCGGCCAGCTCCAGCGTCAGCCGGATGGCGGCCCAGTCTTCGGGGCTGATGAGGGAAGGGCTCAATGCTATTGGAAAAAGAGCTGGCTGCGATTCATGCAAAGGGTTTCGGCATGAAAACATGCTGAAACCCTTGCAGATCAAGCGCAAGGCGCTATCAGAAAGAGTAACCGTAGGACTTGATGATGGCACGCGCCTTGTCGCCGCGCAGGTACTGCATGAGCGCCGCGGCGGCCTCGTTGCCCTGGCCGGGCTTGAGCACGATGGCGTCCTGGCGGATCGGCTCGTGCATGCCCGCGGGCACCACCCAGGCCGAGCCCTCGCGCAGCTTGCCGTCCTCCATCACCTGCGACAGCGCCACGAAGCCCAGCGGCGCGTTGCCCGAGGCGGCGAACTGGTAGGTCTGGCCGATGTTCTCGCCGGTCACCACGCGCGGCTGCACCTGGGCGGTGAGGCCCAGCTTGTCCAGCGTCTGCATGGCGGCCAGGCCGTAGGGCGCGAGCTTGGGGTTGGCGATGGCGATGTGCTTCCAGTCGCTCTTGGCCAGCACCTTGCCCTCGGCGTCCACGTAGCCGGGCTGCTTGCTCCACAGCACCAGCTGGCCGATGGCGTAGGTGAAGCGCGTGGCGCCGTCGCCCAGGCCTTCCTTGCCGATCTTCTCGGGCGTGGTGTCGTCGGCCGCCAGCAGCACGCCGAAGGGCGCGCCGTTGGCGATCTGGGCGTAGAACTTGCCGGTGGCGCCGAACGACAGCACGGCCTTGTGGCCCGTGTCCTGCTCGAACAGCGCGGCGATCTTCTGCATGGGCGCGGTGAAGTTGGCAGCCACGGCCACCTGCACCTCGGCGGCATGGGCGCCGTGCGCCACTACCAGGGCCAGGCCCAGGACGGAGAGGGAGTGCTTGCACAGGGAAACGGGAGACACGGCGGAAGACCTCGCTATTCCATATATGAATAGCGTTGAGTATATCCACCGGGGCCGCCGGCGCAGGCATGATGGGCGCCATGCAGTCTTCCTCCTTCCTGGACGCGCTGGGCCACGGCCTGGCGGACAAGCGCATCGACATCCTGCGCCAGATCGCGCAGGGCGGCTCCATCTCGCAGGCCGCGCGGGCCGTGGGCGTGAGCTACAAGGCCGCCTGGCAGGCGCTGGACACGCTCACCAACCTGGCCGGCGTGCCGCTGGTGGCGCGCGCCGTGGGCGGCGTGGGCGGCGGCGGCGCGCGGCTCACGCCGGCCGGGCACGAGCTGCTGGCCGCCGCCGATGCCATGCGCCAGGCGCGCGCCGCCGTGGCGGCGGGCCTGCGCCAGGGCGACGCGGCGCGCGCTCCGCTGCAGGCGGCGGCCGTGCGCCTGTCGGTGCGCACCAGCATGCGCAACCAATGGCCCTGCACCGTGCAGGGCATGCAGGCGCAGGGCCGGATCGTGCGCGTGCACCTGCGCTCCGTGGACGACGCTCTGGCCGTGGTGGCACGCATCACGGTGGAGAGCGCCGAGCTGCTGGGGCTGGCCGCCGGCACGCCGGTGCAGGCGCTGTGCAAGGCCACGGCCGTGCGCGCCATGGCGGAAGGAGGCGCCCCCGTGCCGCAGGAGAACCACTGGCCCGGCCGCGCCACGCGCGTGTCGCGCGGCGAGTTGGGCGACGAGGTGGCGGCGGAGCTGGCCGCCGGCGTGCAGATGGTGGGCTTCGCGCCCGCCGGGTCGCAGCTGCGCGCGCGCTCGCGCGTGGTGATGGCGGTCGACGAGTCGGCCGTGGCGCTGGCCATCGCCTAGCACAAGTTACGTAGGCGTTTATACATAGGCATTTCTCCCAGTGCGGGGCTGGGGAGCCGCACTTAGGATGCGGTGCAACATTCACATGGAGACACGGGCAGCGCCGCGCCACCGCGCGGCGCTCATCTGTTTGCAATGAGCGACGTCATACTGGAAACCTCCCACCTCACCAAGGAATTCAAGGGCTTCACCGCGGTCAGCGATGTGAACCTGTCGGTTCGCCGCGGCTCCATCCACGCGCTGATCGGCCCCAACGGCGCAGGCAAGACGACGTGCTTCAACCTGCTGACCAAGTTCCTGGAGCCCACCTCGGGCACCATCCGTTTCAACGGCACGGACATCACGCGTGAACAGCCGGCGCAGATCGCGCGGCGCGGCGTGATCCGGTCGTTCCAGATCTCGGCCGTGTTCCCGCACCTCACGCTGCTGGAGAACGTGCGCCTGGGCCTGCAGCGCAAGCTGGGCACGAGCTACCACTTCTGGCGCAGCGAGCGCAGCCTGCACCAGCTCGACGACCGTGCCATGCAGCTGCTGGACGAGGTGGGCCTGAAGGACCTTGCCGACGAGGTCACGGTGAACCTGCCCTACGGCCGCAAGCGCGCGCTGGAGATCGCCACCACGCTGGCCATGGAGCCCGAGCTGATGCTGCTCGACGAGCCCACCCAGGGCATGGGCCACGAGGACGTGGACCGCGTCACCCAGCTCATCAAGAAGGTTTCGGCCGGCCGCACCATCCTCATGGTAGAGCACAACATGAAGGTCATCTCGACCATCGCGGACCGCATCACGGTGCTGCAGCGCGGGGCCGTCCTCGCCGAGGGGCCTTACGAGGAAGTTTCGAGGAATCCGCAAGTCATGGAAGCGTACATGGGCACGACCGACGGCCAACTGCAGGGAGCGCACTGAGATGGCCGGCACCCCCGCACTGGAGATCCGCAACCTCGAGGCCTGGTACGGCGAGTCGCACGTGCTGCACGGCGTGGACATGGTCGTGCAGCCTGGCGAGGTGGTCACGCTGCTCGGGCGCAACGGCGCCGGGCGCACGTCCACCATGCGCGCCATCATGGGCCTGACCGGCGCACGCAAGGGCTCCGTCAAGATCAACGGCACCGAGACCATCGGCATGCCCACGCACCGCATCGCCCACCTGGGCGTGGGCTACTGCCCCGAGGAGCGCGGCATCTTCTCCAGCCTGTCGTGCGAGGAGAACCTGATGCTGCCGCCCGTGCTCAAGACGGGCACGGCAGGCATGCCGGTCGACGAGATCTACGCCATGTTCCCCAACCTCGCGGAGCGCCGCGGCAGCCAGGGAACGCGCCTGTCGGGCGGTGAGCAGCAGATGCTGGCCGTGGCCCGCATCCTGCGCACGGGCGCCAACCTGCTGCTGCTCGACGAGATTTCCGAGGGCCTGGCGCCCGTGATCGTGCAGGCCCTGGCCCGCATGATCACCATGCTGCGCGAGAAGGGCTACACCGTGGTGATGGTGGAGCAGAACTTCCGCTTCGCCGCGCCGCTGGCCGACCGCTTCTACGTGATGGAACACGGGCGCATCGTGGAGCAGTTCGGCGCGGCCGAACTCGACGAGAAGATGCCCGTCCTCAACCAATTGCTGGGCGTGTAACGGCGCCCTCCACCCCTGTTTTTTCGACCAAGGAGACAACGATGCAACACAAACTCAAGACGCTGGCCGCCGGCCTCGCAGCCGTGGGCCTGGGCCTGGTGGCCGTGCAGGCGCATGCACAGGACAAAGTCAAGATCGGCCTGATCACCGACATGTCCAGCCTCTACGCCGACGTGGAAGGCAAGAACGGCGCCGTGGCGATCCAGATGGCCATCGACGACTTCGGCGGCAAGGTGCTGGGCAAGCCCATCGAGCTGCTCTCGGCCGACCACCAGAACAAGGCCGACATCGCCGCCTCCAAGGCCCGCGAGTGGATCGACACGCAGGGCCTGACCATGCTGTTCGGCGGCACCAACTCCGGCACGGCGCTGGCCATGGCCAAGATCGCCGAGGAGAAGAAGCGTGTCTACTTCAACAGCGGCGCAGGCTCCTCCGCGCTGACCAACGAGCAGTGCACGCCCTACACCGTGCACTATGCCTACGACACCGTGGCCCTGGCCAAGGGCACGGGCGGCGCGGTGGTCAAGCAGGGCGGCAAGGACTGGTTCTTCCTGACGGCAGACTACGCCTTCGGCCAGGCGCTGCAGGACGACACCACCAAGGTCGTCAACGCCGCGGGCGGCAAGGTGCTGGGCAGCGTGAAGCACCCGCTGAACGCGTCCGACTTCTCCTCGTTCCTGCTGCAGGCGCAAAGCTCCAAGGCGCAGATCCTGGGCCTGGCCAACGCGGGCGGCGACACGATCAACGCGATCAAGGCAGCCAAGGAATTCGGCATCAACAAGACCATGAAGATGGCCGGCCTGCTGGTGTTCCTGACCGACGTCCACAGCCTGGGCCTGAAGAACACCGAAGGCCTGCTGCTCACCACGAGCTGGGACTGGAACCTGAACGACCAGACACGCGCATTCGGCAAGAAGTTCTTCGCCAAGACCAAGCGCATGCCCACGGACATCCATGCGGCCGACTACTCCGCCACCATGAACTACCTCAAGGCCGTGCAGGCCGCCGGCACCACCGATGCCGACAAGGTCATGGCCAAGCTCAAGTCCACGCCCATCAACGACTTCTACGCCAAGGGCAACATCCGCGCCGACGGCCGCTTCGTGCACGACATGTACCTGATGCAGGTGAAGTCGCCCGCCGAGTCCAAGGAACCTTGGGACTACTACAAGGTCGTGGCCAAGCTCCCTGGCGAAGAGGTGTTCACCACCAAGGCCGAGAGCAAGTGCGCACTGTGGAAGTGACGGCCTGCTGACCTGACCTCAACCGACTCCTCCATCCCGCAGCGTTTTTATGGAAATCTTTGGTGTATCAATGCCGGCCATGCTGAGCCAGCTCCTGCTGGGGCTGGTCAATGGCTCGTTCTACGCGATCCTCAGCCTTGGGCTGGCCGTGATCTTCGGCCTGCTCAACGTGATCAACTTCGCGCACGGTGCGCTGTTCATGCTGGGGGCGCTGATCACCTGGATGGCCATGAACTACTTCGGCATCAACTACTGGGTGATGCTGATTGCCGCGCCGCTGGTGGTGGGGCTGGTCGGGGTGGTGATCGAGCGCACGCTGCTGCGCTGGATCTACAAGCTCGACCACCTCTACGGCCTGCTGCTCACACTGGGCCTGACGATGATGATCGAGGGCGTGTTCCGCTCGATCTACGGCGTCTCCGGCCTGGGCTACGACACGCCCGAGGCGCTGGAAGGCGCGACCAACCTCGGCTTCATGATCATGCCGAACTACCGCGCCTGGGTAGTCGTGGCCTCCATCGTGGTGTGCATCGCCACGTGGTACGTGATCGAGAAGACCAAGCTCGGCGCCTACCTGCGCGCCGGCACCGAGAACCCGCGCCTGGTCGAGGCCTTCGGTGTCAACGTGCCCGTGATGATCACGCTCACCTACGCCTTCGGCGCCGCGCTGGCGGCCTTCGCCGGGGTGCTGGCCGCGCCGGTCTACCAAGTCACGCCGCTCATGGGGCAGAACCTCATCATCGTCGTGTTCGCGGTGGTGGTGATCGGCGGCATGGGCTCCATCATGGGCTCCATCCTCACGGGGCTGGGGCTGGGAGTGGTCGAAGGCTTCACCAAGGTCTTCTACCCCGAGGCTTCGTCCACCGTGGTGTTCGTCATCATGGCCATCGTCCTCCTCATCCGCCCCGCCGGCCTGTTCGGCAAAGAGAAGTGATTAGGGGCTGCAACGCATGAACTCGAAGAAATTTGCCCCCATTGGGTATGGCCTGCTGCTGCTGGGTCTGATCGCCGCGCCCTTCCTGGGTGCCTACCCGGTTTTCGTGATGAAGCTGCTGTGCTTCGCACTGTTCGCCTCGGCCTTCAACCTGCTGCTGGGCTACACGGGCCTGCTGTCCTTCGGCCACGCGGCCTTCCTGGGCGGCGCGGCCTACGTGACGGGCCACGCCGTCAAGGTCTGGGGCGCCACGCCCGAGCTCGGCCTGCTGGCAGGCCTCGCGGCCGGCGCGCTGCTCGGCCTCGTGATGGGCTTCTTCGCCATCCGCCGGCAGGGCATCTACGCCACCATGATCACGCTGGCGCTCGCGCAGATGCTGTTCTTCGCGGCGCTGCAGGCGAAGTTCACCGGCGGCGAGGACGGCCTGCAGGGCGTGCCGCGCGGCAAGCTGTTCGGCGTGATCGACCTCACGAGCGACATGACCATGTACTACGTGTGCCTGATCGTCGTCGTGGTGGCCTTCCTGCTGATCGTCCGCACCATCCACTCGCCGTTCGGCCAGGTGCTCAAGGGCATCAAGGAAAACGAGCCGCGCGCCATCTCGCTGGGCTACGACACCAACCGCTTCAAGCTGCTGGCCTTCGTCATCTCGGCCGCCATCGCGGGGCTGGCCGGTTCGCTCAAGACGCTGGTGCTGGGCTTCGCCACGCTGTCCGACGTGCACTGGAGCGCCTCCGGCCACGTGGTGCTGATGACGCTGGTGGGCGGCCTGGGCACGCTCAGCGGCCCGCTGGTGGGCTCGGCCGTGGTCGTGCTGCTGGAGAACAAGATCGGCGAGCTGGGCAACCTGCTGGCCAAGATCACCACCATCGACTGGTTCAACACGCTGGGCGAATCGGTGACCATCGTCACTGGCCTGATCTTCGTGGTCTGCGTGCTGGCCTTCCGTCGCGGCATCATGGGCGAGCTCATCGCCTGGCTGGAACGCCGCAAGGCCGGTGGCGGCGCGCACTGACCGCCCGGGCCAGCCGAACGAATAGCCGCGCACTGCGCGGCTATTTTTTTGATAGCTGGCTGCGCTTGCTGGTACCGGGTTTTGCTGCCATATGCCCCGTAAAGCGCCATATGGCAAGCGCAGGCAGCTCTCTTTTTGGAAGCGCGCTCAGCCCAGCTGCAGCCGGCGTGCGTAGCCCGTCATCTCCAGGTAGCCGCGTCCCACCTCCCGGCCGGCGGCGTCCAGCAGCGCGCACAGCCCCTCCCAGTAGATCGCGCCGGTGGAGCCCTGGCTGTCCAGTTCCTGGTCGTCGAGCAGCGCCCGCACGGTGAAGGCGCCCGCGGGCGTCTGCACGCGCCATTCGACGGGATAGCGCGCGCCGCTGGCGCCGCTCTCCCAGTGGCGTAGCGGGGTGAACGCCACCTCGTGCGGCCCGAAGGCCCGTGCCGCCTCGCCCGCGCGGCGCAGCGAGCCGCCCGCCCAGAGCGCGCTGCCATCGGCCCGGCGCAGGCGGAAGGCCGTGAGCGCGCCGCCATCGTGCAGGTTCATGCCGATCCAGTCCCAGCCCACGGCGTCGGGGTGCATCAGCGCCTCGCTCCACTCGTGGTCCATCCAGGCGCGGCCCGCGCTGACCGGCATGCGCCGGCCCGCGAGCGTGAGCGTGCCGCTCACCGCGAGCTGCGGCTGGCTGTAGTAGTAGCTCGCCTGCGCTTCCTGCGGCCCCTTGCGCGACAGGCCCGCCCGGCCTTGCAGCAGCACGGGCTGGGTGCTCGCGCAGTCCAGCGCCAGCCCGAAGCCCTCGGCCTGCGCCTGCAGCGCGTAGCGGCTGGCACCCGGGGCATCGGCCGCGTGGCGCACCAGCGACCAGCCGCCCAGGCGGATGCGCGCATCGTCCTCGGCCGCCTCGGCGATGCCAAACCCGGCGCGTGCGATGCGCTGGTCATGCAACTGCCGCTTGCCCTGCACATCGGTGAGCGCCGCGTGGGCAAAGAGCAACTGCTTGGCCGCGAACGCCGAACGCAGGCCCTGCGTGGCCTCCACGCGCGAACGGAAGAAGGTGATCTGGAAGCCCCAGGAGCGCTCCTCGGCCTGCGCATGGCCGGTGATGTACCACCACTCGGTGCGCAGCTCCGGGTGGCTGCCGTGGTCGCGCGGGAAGACCAGGGCGCGCGGCGGCAGCGCGAGGGCGGGCGAGCCCCAGGCCAGCGCCCCGAGCAGCAGCGCGCGCCGGCCGAACGCCATGTCAGTTTTCCACGGCGCTGCGCACCACCCGCAACCGATGAAACCGGCGCGACCCCAGCGCGGGCAGCCGCGCAAGGGCCGCCCCGCTGCGCTGGCTGCGTCCCCCTTCCCCTAGCGCGCAGCGCGTAGAGAGAAGGGGAAGCCGCGAAGCGGCTCAGGGGGTTGTCGTTTCATCTCAGGCCATGCGCCCCTGCAGCCGCTCGCCGGCGTCCGCGCAATCGCCCAGGCAGCGCCGCACCCAGTCCTCGTCGTGGTAGGTGGGCAGGTAGCGCTCGCCCGCGTCGCACAGCAGCGAGAGGATGGAGCCCTGCTCGCCGCGCGCGCGCATCTCCTGCGCCAGTGCCAGCATGGCGACGAAGTTGGTGCCCGTCGACGGCCCCACGCGCCGCCCCAGCAGCGCCGAGAGCGCCCGCATGGCGGCGATGGAGTCTGGGTCCTGCACTTCCTCCATGCGGTCCACCAGCGTGCGGATGAAGCTCGGCTCCACGCGCGGGCGGCCGATGCCCTCGATGCGCGAACCCGGGGCGGTGAGCGTGGCGTCGCCGGTGCGGTGGTAGGCCGCGAACACCGAGCCCGCCGGGTCCGCCACGCAGATCTGCGTGGCGTGGCGCTGGTAGCGCACGTAGCGGCCGATGGTCGCGCTCGTGCCGCCCGTGCCCGCGCCCACCACGATCCAGCGCGGCACCGGATGGCGCTCGCGCTGCATCTGCGTGAACATGCTCTCGGCTATGTTGTTGTTGCCGCGCCAGTCGGTGGCGCGCTCGGCGTAGGTGAACTGGTCCATGTAGTGCCCGCCGGTCTCCAGCGCCACGGCGCGCGCGGCGTCGTAGACCTCGCCCGCGCTCTCCACGAAGTGGCAGCGCCCGCCGTAGAACTCGATCAGCGCGATCTTCTCGGCCGAGGTGCTGCGCGGCATCACCGCCACGAAGGGCAGGCCCAGCAGGCGGGCGAAATAGGCCTCGCTCACGGCCGTGGAGCCGCTGGACGCCTCCACGATGGTGGAGCCCTCGCGCACCCAGCCGTTGCACAGTGCGTAGAGGAACAGCGAGCGCGCCAGCCGGTGCTTGAGGCTGCCCGTGGGGTGGGTGGACTCGTCCTTCAGGTACAGGTCGATCCCCGCGGCCGCGAAGGTGGGCAGGGGCAACGGAATCAGGTGCGTGTCGGCACTGCGCTGGTAGTCGGCCTCGATGCGGGCGATGGCCTGGTGCAACCACGACGCGGTGGCAGGGGAAGAGGTGTGTGGCATGGGCATGATTGTCGCAAGCATGCGCCGGTCGCCACCATGGCTCAGCGCCCCCACTCGATGCGGTTGCGCCCGGACGCCTTGCCGCGGTAGAGCGCGGCGTCGGCTTCCTGCATGGCCGCGTCGAACCCGTCCGGGTTGTGGAAGGCGCGCGAAATGCCGATGGTCGCGGTGCAGCGCAGCGGCTCCTTCGCGCCCGGCATGGGCACCGCCTGCTGTTCGATGGCCAGGCGCACGCGCTCGGCCAGGCGCATCACGCCCTCGTCGTCCGTGTCCAGGCAGACGATGACGAACTCCTCGCCCCCGGTGCGGCAGGCCAGGTCTGCACGCCGCACCGTGCGGCGCAGCACCTCGGCCACGCGGCACAGCACCACGTCGCCGGCCTTGTGGCCGTGGGTGTCGTTGATGCGCTTGAAATGATCGATGTCCAGCAGCAGCAGGCGCGCGGGCCCGGCGGTGCGGGCGCCGAAATGCCCCTCCAGCCCCGCGAGCAGGCCGCGCCGGTTGAGCAGGTGGGTCAGCGGGTCGCGCGCCGCCGCGGCCCGCAGCGCGTCGGTCAGGCGGCGCAGCACGAGCCAGATCATGGACGGCGCCAGCACCGTGGCCAGGAAGGACATGTAGACATAGAACATGACCTGGAAGCGGTGCTTCATGTCCAGTGCGTCCAGCCCGTCCTGCACCACCAGCACGCCCTTGATGGCGTTCAGCACGCCCAGGCCGCCGATGAGCAGCGCGAAAAGCGCCATCTCCACGCGCAGGTCCCTGGCAATGCCGCGCATGGCGTGGACCACCGCCACGGTCATGGCCAGGAACATCAGCGCCATGACGAATGCCAGCATCGCGTAGCGGGCGACCGGGCCCGCCAGCCACTGCACCAGCACCTGCGCGGCCGCATAGGTCAGCGCCAGGGCGAGCACCGGCTTGAGCAAGGGGGCGGGCCGGCCGAAGAACCGCATGGCGCCCACCCAATAGACCACGGGTGTGCACACCGTCAGCGTGTGGTTGACTACGACGGATGCACCCCAGTCCGACCCGTCGCCCAGCAACTGCAGCACATAGGCCGAGCCCAGCATGGCATTGCCCAGGGCGAAGGCATCCATGCCCAGCGGGCTGCCCTGCAGGCGCCTGCCGATCAGCCAGAACATGACGGCGAAGCACAGCAGGTGCACGCACAGCATGCCGACGATGACGGTTGCAACCATGGAGGGAAAGAGGCGCGGTGAAGCGGAGGCTGGCGTGGAACAGGCCCGCAGCCTACCAGTCTTCCTTGACGGCCGTGACCGCGTCGCGCCCCGCCGCGGTGCGGCCCGCCGCCCATGCCGTGAGCGTGCCCGCAGCGACCACCGCCAGCCCCAGCAGAACGAGGCGCGGCCAGGGCACGGCCAGGTCCATCGTCCAGTGGAAGCTCTGCGGGTTGACCACGTGCACCAGCACCACCGCCACGGCCAGGCCCAGCAGCGTGCCCGCCACCGCGCCCACGGCCGTCCAGGCCGCGCCCTCGCCGGCGACCACGGCCAGGATCTGCCGGCGCGTGAGGCCCAGGTGCGCCAGCAGGCCGAACTCCTTGCGCCGCGCGAGCACCTGCGCGCCGAAGCTGGCCGCCACGCCGAACAGGCCGATGGCTATGGTCACGGCCTGCAGCCAGTAGGTGACGGCGAAGCTGCGGTCGAAGATGGCCAGCGAGCGCGCGCGGATCGCGCCGGCCGAGGTGAAGTCCAGCGCCGCAGCGTCGGCGCCCAGCCGCTCGCGCGCCAATTGCTGCACGGCGGCGCGCAGCGCGGCCACATCCGCGCCCGGCGCGGGCCACAGCGCGAGGTCGCTGGCGCGCGCGTCGCCCGTCAGGCGCGTGAAATCGCCCGCATCCAGCGCGATGGCGCCGTGCTGGCGCACGTAGTCGCGCCATACGCCTGCTATGAAAAAAGAAGCTGCTTGCGCTTGTCCCGATTGCGCTGCAGGCACAAAAGACTGTGAAAGTGCGGGCCAGTCCGCGCCGGGCCGTGCGCCGTAGAGGTCGGCCACCGCCTCGCTCACGTACACGCCCACCCGGCCGGGCGGCACCGGCAGCGGCGGGCCCACCAGCGGCAGCGCGTGGGCCGGGTCCGGCGCCAGGGGCCGCGCCAGCAGCGCCACGGCCGGGCGCGTGGGCGCGAGCTGCACGCTGCTGGTGCGCAGGGCCTGCGCGCGTGCCACGCCGGGCAGGCGGGCCACGGCGTCGGCGAAGCCGGGGGAAGACGGCGGCGTCGTCGCCCGTGAGGCCGCCCGCCGCGCGCACGTAGAGCGGCGCGGGCAGCACAGCGTCCAGCCACTGGTCCACCGACCCGCGAAAGCTGCCCACCATCACCGTCAGCGCCACGGCCAGGCTGAGCGAGGCCACCACGCCGCCCACCGCCACGGCGGCGGTGGCGCGCATGCGGCGTGCGCGCTCCAGCGCCAGCAGCCGCAGCGGGCCGCGCGCGGCCCAGGGGCGCAGCGCGCCCAGCAGCGCCTGCACCAGCCAGGGCAGCAGGGCGATGCCGCCCACGAGCAGCAGGCCCACCGACACGTAGGCCGCCAGGGGTATGCCAAAAACGGGTGGAGCGCTTGCCAGTAAAGCGCTGGCAGCTATCAAAACCATACCAATGCCGCCGCGTGCGGGGTGCGTGTCGGCCAGGCCCAGCCCCTTGAGCGTCTGCGCGGGCGGCAGCCGCTGGGCCGTGCGGGCGGGCCACCAGCCGCCGGCCAGCGCGGCGGCCGTGCCCAGCATCCCGTAGAGCAGGGCGGCGGGCAGGCTCCACTGCAGCGGCGGGCGCACGCCGGTGAAATAGCCGCCGCCCAGGTCCCCGCCCAGCAGGCGCAGCGCCAGTGCGGCCAGCGCCGTGCCCAGGGCGATGCCGGCCGCGCTGCCCGCCAGGCCTAGCGCGGCGGCCTCGGCCAGTACCAGCGCCAGCCGCTGGCGCGGCGTGGCGCCCAGTACGGCCAGCAGCGCGAACTGCGGCAGCCGCCGTGCCACGCCGAGCGCGAGCACCGAGAACACGAGGAACGCGCCGGTGAACAGCGCCACCAGCGCCAGCACGGTGAGGTTGACGCGGTAGGCACGCGAGAGCTGGTCCACCTGCGCGGCGCTGTCGCCGGGTTCGGACAGCACCGTGTTGGCGGGCAGTTCCCGGGCGAGCGCGACGCGGTCGGCACCGGGCGCAAGCCGCAGGTCGATGCGCGAGAGCTGGCCGGTGCGCCCGAAGAAATCCTGCGCGGCGCCGATGTCCATCACCGCCAGCGGCCCGCCCGCGGCGGCCACCGTGCCCGCCACGCGCACGCTCTGGCGCTGCAGGCCGGCTTGCAGGTCAATGGTCTGCGGGGCGCTGTCCAGCCCCAGCGCCTGCAGCGCCGCCGCATTGAGGAAGACCGTGGCGGGCGCGAGCATCGCCAGCCGGTCGGCGCCCTCCCACGCGCGGGGCATGAGCGCGGGCGCGGTGGCGGGCAGCAGCAGCGCATCGGCCGCCACCACGCGCAGCGGCACGCGCGTCTGGGCATGCCAGGCCACGGCGGGCAGTTCCAGCACCGGGTTGGCATGCGCTACCTGCGGGTGCTTAGCCACGGTGGCGTATAGCGCTTCGGGTAGCGGGCCCTGCGCGGCGCGCAGTTGCAAGTCGCTCTGGCCGCCCGCCACGCGCACGGCGCGCGCGAACTCGTCCAGGGCCGAGGTGTTGATCACGTGCACCGCGAACGCCAGTGCCACACCCAGCATCACCGCCACCACGGCCGCGAGGCTGCGCCAGGGGTGGCGGCGCAGGTCTTGCCAGGAGAACGTGAGGAACAGGGCGCGCATGAAGGGGATTGTGTGGCGCAAAAAAAGCGCCCCGGGATAGGGGCGCCTGTATGGGGGCGTTGCCGGTCAGTCGCGGCGCAGTTTGGCCAGCCAGTGGTCGAGCAGCTTGCCCGCCGCCTCGCGCCCGCCCAGGCCGAAGGCCAGCGCCACGGCCACGGCGATGGCGCCCAGCGTGAGGCCAAAGGCGAGCTGCACGATCTCGTTGGCAATGCCCATGGCGCGCAGGCCCATGGCGATCACCAGACCCAGAATGGCGAAGCGCGCCACGTTGGCGGCCAGCTGGCCGCCCTCGGGGCTGGCGCGGCGGATGGCCGTGGCGGCCACGCCCGAGAGCCAGAAGCCCACGACCAGGATGGCGCTGCCCAGCAGGATGTCGCCGCTGAAGGTGATGAAGGTGGTCACCACGTCGCTCACCTGGTAGAAGCCCAGCTGCGAGGCGGCCTCCACCGCGCCGAAGAGCAGTGCGAAGAACAGCACCACGGCGCCCGCCAGGCGCGAGGGGCTGGTGGCGCCCGAGAGCGCGTGCGACAGGCCCAGCTTGGCCGGCAGGCTGTCGAAGCCTGCGCTCTCCAGCAGCTTGGTGAGCAGGCCGGCGGCGAACTTGGCCACGTACCACGTCAGCAGCAGGATCACGGCCGCCGCGATGATGTGCGGCACGGCGCCCAGGATCTGGTGCAGCACCTGCGTGGCGGGGCGCGAGATGGCCTCGACCTGCAGCGCGTCCAGCGCCGCGATGAGCGAGGGCACGAATACCAGGATGAACACCAGCGTGCCGCCCAGGCGCGAGAGCTGCACGGCCGGGTCGAGCCCGATGCAGGCGTTGAGGCGGTCGCTGCCCGCGGCGGCCAGCAGGTTGGTGACCAGCGCGCGCAGCACGCGCGCCACGACGTAGCCCGCGATGGCGATCACCGCCGCGCCGAAGATGCCGGGCACATAGGCCAGCATGCGGCCGAGCAGGTCGCGCACCGGGTCCAGCACGCCTTCGAGCCGCAGCGCGCCCAGGATGGCCGGCAGGAAGAACAGGATCACCAGCCAGAACAGCACGTTGCCCGCGCTGCGGCTGATGGGGGCCATGCCCGCCTCTTCGGACAGGCGCTCGTCCAGCGTGGTGGCCGCCAGCGCGCGCGTGGTCACGGCGCGCAGCACCACGGCCAGCAGCCAGGCCACCAGCGCCAGCACGGCACCGGCCACGAGGTGGGGCACGTAGCCCACCACGTCCTGCACCATGCTGGCGAAGGGGGCGGACAGCAGCGTCAGGTCCAGCGTGTTGAGCACGGCCACCAGCGTGGCCAGCAGCACCAGCCAGAAGACGGCGGTGGCGGCGGGCGTTTCGGCGTCGATGGGCGTGGCCGCGCTCTCGCCGATGCGCTGGTTCAGCCGCGCCATGCGCAGCACCCGCCGCGTGGCGGCCCGTGCCATGACGGCCAGCAGCCAGCCCAGCGCCAGGATGGCCAGCGCGCCGAGGATCTGGGGAATGTGGGCGCCCAGCGATTGCTGCAGCGCCTGCGAGAAGGTGTTGAGATCCATGGTTCCTCCCGAGTCGGTTGATCGCCGGTCCATTGTGGAGGCCTGAGCTCTCAGCGCAACCCTTGCGCGATGCCTCACGGCTGGGCGGGACTTTTCTTGACAATTCGTATCCAGGCGTTCGCGGGTGTTGCGGCGGGGTTTGCGCCAGATCAGAACCGTGCGCCCTGGCCCTTGAAAGCGGAAGGGGCGTACGTATTTACCCGGTGAGGGGACGCCGCCCCGGCGGCCCCGGATCACCAACCCATCCAAGGAGTTTGAAAATGAATTCTCTGGTATCCCGCGGCAGCCTGTTCGACGACTTCTTCAAGGACTTCGCTCCCGGCTTCTACGTGCGGCCGCTGCACGGCGACGGCCTGCCCCAGCCCTCGCAGATCAAGGTGGACGTGAAGGAGGACGAAGCCTCCTACACCGTCCACGCCGAGGTGCCGGGCGTGCCCAAGGAAGACATCCACGTGAGCGTGGAAGGCGACGTGGTCAGCCTGCGCGCCGAGGTGCGCCAGCACGACGAGAAGAAGGACGGCGAGAAGGTGCTGCGTAGCGAACGCTACTTCGGCGCCGTGGCCCGCAGCTTCCGCTTGCCCACGGAGCTGGACGCGTCGCAGGCCAAGGCCAAGTACGACAACGGCGTGCTGACGCTGGTGTTGCCCAAGAAGCAGGGCGGCAGCGCGCAGCGGCTGGCGATCGAGTAAGCGGCTGCTATCGTAAAAAGAGCATCCAGTGCTTGGGGCACAAGCGATGGATGCTCTTTTAGTTTTCAATCCGCTTGCCGCAGCGCGTCGATGAGCGCGGCCACGTTGGACACGCCCAGCTTGTCGTAGACCGACTGGATCTGGTTGCGCACCGTGGCCGGAGAGCGCTGCAGCCGGGCTGCGATCTGCTTGTGCGTAAGGCCCAGCGCCAGCAGGCGGGCCACCGTGCCCTCGCGGGGCGAGAGCGCATCGGCCGCGCAGCGAGGGCGGGCGCGAAGCCACAGCAGACCGTGTTGTGCGTGCAGCGCGATGGCGAGGGTGCGCGCGAGCAGGCGCGGCTCGCCGCGCTGCCCGGCGGCCACCAACGGGCCAGGCAGCCGGGGGCCCAGCCAGCCTGGCCACTCGGTGCGCAGGGCGTTTTCGAAGACAGCGTCCATGTGGTGCACCATGCCGCGCGGGTCGGCCAGGGCCGAGCCCAGGCGGGCGCCGCCCGGCGCGTGGGCCAGCTGGTTCAGGTGCGTGAGGCGGTTGAGTTCCAGGGCTTGCTGTACGTGGGGCATCAGCGTGCCGAGCAACTGGCGTTCGCCCTCGCTGCAGTGGGCCTCGGGACTGGCGCGGAACAGCGAGAGCCAGCGCGTGAAGCGCGTGGCAGGGTTCAGCGTGCCGCCGATGAAAAAATGCGACTGCTCGAAGCGCCGGCCATAGTCGAGCAGGGCGCGCTGGTGCCGGCCGTTGAACCATGCCCGCGCGTCGAAGGCCATGGTTTCGCTGGGGCGGAGGGTGACCGCCTGCGCGGCCGTGTCCAGGTGCTTGACCTCCTCGTAGGCCGTCAGCATCTCGGCCGGCTGGCGGTGCAGGTGAATGGTGTGGATGTCGATGCCCTGCGCCGTCATTGTGGCCGAGCCCCACATGGCCGAGTCGAAGGGCAGCACAGGCTTGAGCAGCTCCAGGGCCTCGTCCTGGAAACGGTCTACCGGCTGCTCGTGCGACAGCCGGTACAGGCGCAGCAGCAGATGGCTGTAGTCGGCCAGCATGGGCTACCAGCGTGCCTAGTGCTGGGCCTGCGCCAATGCGGCCGATGCGCGGCAGCGCTTCAGCAGCAGGGCACTGAAGACGTCGAAGCGGGCCTCATACATGGCGGTGTCTCCCTGTTTACCTCTTGCGGGCATATGGAAGCCAGGATAGTGCATTTGCATCATTTTGTTTGATGTGTGTCGGAAATATCGTTGGCTGGTCTGTTCCTCTTTTTTACCGACACCATGCATTCCCACTCTTCCGCTTTCCTTGCCTCCCATCCCGTGCGCCCGCTGCTGCTGTGCAGCCTCATTGCCAGCCTCTATGCCTGTGGCGGCGGCAGCGGAGGCGGCGACAGCAACGGCGGCACCACGCCGCAGCCCGTCACGCTGTCGGGCACGGTCCTGATCGATCAAGCCGTGAGCAAGGCCGCCGTGTGCGTGGACCTGAATGCCAATGGCACCTGCGATACCGGCGAGCCCAGCGCGCCCGCCACCGGCAGCGATGGCAAGTACACGCTCACCTACCAGCCTGCCGATGCAGCGGCGGCCACGGCGTTCAACGGAGCCGCGGTGCTCGCCCGCGTGACGCCCGAATCCGTGGATGCGGCAGACCCCGCAAGCACGGCCACGGCCAAGGGCTTCGTGCTGTCCGCGCCCGCCGGCAAGGCCGCGCAGATCAACCCGCTCACCACGCTGGTGCAAAAGGCCATGGCCGGCGGCATGGCGCTGGATGCGGCCGAGGCGGCCGTGGCCCGCCAGCTCGGCATCAGCGCCGCCAAGATCTACGACTACCAGGGCGACCCCTCCTCGGCCTCCGCCGTCCTTCCCGACACGGCGCGCACGGCGGCCAAGGTCACGGCCTACGCGCTGGAGCTGGGCGCGCCCATCCAGGTGGCGGCGCCCGGTGCGGCGGCCGTGGCGTCGAGCCAGCTCGGGTTCCTGAACTACGGCGATGCCCAGAACTACGTCTACCGCGAGCGCATCTCCGACGGCGTGGTGCAGGCCGACGGCTACGCGCGCCAGTTCGAGGCGCGAGCCGGCAAGACCGGCGGCGCGGCCACCGCGAAGGAGGTGCTGTTCCCCGCAGTCACCCTGACCCGCAGCGGCTGGACCCGCTGCGACGACACCGTGCCGCGGCTGGCCACGCTGGGCAGCCCCGCACGCACGCTGCTGTGCAACCAGTCCACCGCGGTCGCGTCCTTCCTCGTGACGACGCAGGACGTGGGCGGCAAGTCCATGGCGGAGGTGGTGGCCCAACTGCGTGCGGGTGACGCCGCGCTGGAGGCCGAAGGCATCCGCCACGACCGCTCCATCGAGATGGATCCGGTCGTCCTGGGCGCTGCCACGTTCCCTACGGGATCGCAGCTGCGCACCAGCCTATCGGCGCAGTTGAACCGCTCGCCGGCCTACATCAACAACACGGCGACGGACCGCTTCGGCTTCACGGCGCTGGAGGGCATGGTCGCCGGCCGGCCGGCCAGCGCGGTGAGCCTGGCGACGCCTGCGACCGTGCGTGCAACGACGATGGGTCTGATGGGGCCGGTCGATGCCAACCACGTGCTGCGCGTGGCCTTCATCGATGCCTCCAACGCGCAGTTCTATGCCTGTGAATCCACTCCGCCGGCCTACAACGACCTGGGGACGTGCGTGGCGCATTCGCAAAGCGCGTTCACGATCTCCACGGTCAACGGCGTGCGCCTGCTGACTTTCGCCAGCTTCCCCGGCCAGGCCTACATGGGCGGCGTGGCACGGGGCTACACGGAATATGACGGCAACGTGTTCGGCTTCCGCGCGCCGGCGGCCATCACCGACGAAGGGCAGGTGCTCACCTATTCCTCCCGCCTGAATGGCACGGCCTGGGCTGCCATGAAGACGGTGCTGGGCATCGAATAAGCTACCGATGCTCCGGAAAGAGTAGCTGCTTGCGCTTGCTGGATGGGCGCTGGAGCCTGTTTTGGCTTCAGGGCCGCAGCGGCCTGGATCAGCGGGCTGCCGCCACGCCCCGCGCCGTCAGGTGCAGCACCCTGTCCGCCCGCGCCGCCGCCGCGTCCGAGTGCGTGACCAGCACCAGCCCCGCGCCCTGCTGGCGCGTCTGGGCGACGAGCAGGTCCAGCACCTGCGTGGCCGTGGTGGGGTCGAGGTTGCCCGTGGGCTCGTCGGCCAGCAGCAGGGCGGGGCGGTGTACCAGGGCGCGGGCGATGGCCACGCGCTGCAGCTGGCCGCCGCTCAGTTGCTGCGGCAGGCGCTCGCCCAGGTCCGCGAGGCCCACGGCCTGCAGCATCTGCCGCGCGCGCGCGGTGTCCGCGCGGCCGAGCAGCATCAGCGGCAGGCCCACGTTCTGCGCCACGTCCAGGTGCGGCAGCACGTGGAAGGCCTGGAACACAAAGCCGACGTGGGCGCGGCGCCAGAGGGCGCGCTGGGTTTCGCCCTGCACGGCTAGGTCGGTGCCGGCGTGCAGCACGCGGCCGGCGTCCCAGGTGTCCAGGCCCGCCAGGCAGTTGAGCAGGGTGGATTTGCCCACGCCCGAGTCGCCGACGATGGCGACGAATTCGCCGGCTGCCACGGTGAAGTGCACGTTCTCGAACACGGTCGACGCGCCGTAGCGCTTGGCGAGGCCTTCGACGCGCAGCAGCGCGGTCATGCGTCCACGCGCTCCAGCCGGGTTCGCACGGCCTGCACGAGCTGCGCCGTGGCGTCGGGCGCGTCGCAGGGGATGGCGTGGCGCCCGGGCATGCCGCGCAGCCAGGTGATCTGGCGCTTGGCGAGCTGGCGCGTGGCGGCGATGCCGCGCTCGGGCAGGGTGGCCAGCGGGTGCAGGCCGTCCAGCGATTCCCACGCCTGGCGGTAGCCCACGCAGCGCATGCTGGGCAGGTCGGGGTGCAGGTCGCCGCGCGCGCGCAGGCGGATCACCTCGTCGAGGAAGCCTTCGGCCAGCATGGCGTGGAAGCGCCGGGCGATGCGCTCGTGCAGCCAGGCGCGGTTGCTGGGTTCCAAGGAAAAAGGGCTCCAGCGCTTATTTGGCAAGCGCTGGCAGCTCTTGTTTTTGTAGTGTGGAAGCTCGACAGCGGCTTGCCCGAGAGGTGCCATACCTCCAGCGCGCGCTGGATGCGCTGGCTGTCGCCCGGGGCCAGCCGGGCGGCGGTGGCGGGGTCCACGCGGGCCAGCTCGGCGTGCATGGCGGGCCAGCCCAGCGCGGCGGCCTGCGCATCCAGGCGGGCGCGCACGGCGGGGTCGGCGGGGGGCATGTCGTCGATGCCGTCGAAGAGCGCCTTGAAATAGAGCATGGTGCCGCCCACGAGCAGCGGCAGCGCGCCGCGCGCACGGATCTCGGCGATGAGGCGCGTGGCGTCCTGCACGAACTCGGCAGCGCTGTAGGGCTGCAGCGGGTCGCGGATGTCGATGAGATGGTGCGGCACGCGGGCCAGCTCCTCGCGCGTGGGCTTGGCGGTGCCGATATCCATGTCCCGGTAGACCAGGGCGGAGTCGACGCTGATGATCTCCACCGGCAGTCGCGGGGCCAGCGCCTCGGCGATGGCCAGGGCGGCGGCGGTCTTGCCGCTGGCGGTGGGGCCGGCCAGCGCGATGGGCTCAAGCATGGGGCTCTCCATGGCGCTGCACCAGCGTCCAGGCGATCAGGGCCAGCAGCACCGACCAGAAGGCCACGCCGCGCACCAGCGGCCACACCGTGCCATCCAGCGCATGGCCCAGCCAGAAGCCGATGGCGAAGGCCGCCAGCATCATCATGAAGCCGTTGAGCGCCGAGGCCACGCCCGCCGCCTGCGGGAACGGCCCCACCGCGCCCGACTGCCCGCAGGGCTGGTGGATGCCGTGGCCCAACATGAACAGGTAGAACGGCGGCAGCAGCGCCGCGACGCTGTGCCAGCCGAGCAGCGCGGCCATCGCCATGAGCAGGCCGCCGCTGCCGCTCAAGGCCCCGGCGATGGCCACCGTGCGCCGCAGCCCCACGCGCGCCAGCAGCCGGCGGCATGCCAGCGTGCCCACGAGGTAGGCCACCGCGGTGGACAGCAGCACCAGCCCGTATTGCGTGCGCGAGAGGCCCAGCACCTCGATGTAGACGAAGGACGAGGCGGCCAGGAAGGTGAACAGCCCGCCATAGCTGGCCGTGGTCTGCAGCGAGAACGCCCAGAACGTGGGCGAGCGCAGCACCAGCGCCCAGGTGCGCGCCAGCGTGGCCGGGCGCAGGGCCTGGGGGTTGCGCTGCCGCAGCGTCTCGGGCAGGCGCAGGGCGATCAGCGCCAGCGTGGCGGCGGCATAGGCCGTCAGCACCAGCAGCGCGGCGCGCCAGCCCAGCCATTCGGTCAGCAGCCCGCCCAGCGGCGCGCACAGGCAGGCGATGAGGCCCAGGCCCGTCAGCGCCTTGGACATGGCGCGAGCGCCGGCCAGCGGCGTGTACAGGTCGCGCACGATGGCCCGCGCGCACATCACCACCGCGCCCATGGCCACGCCCTGCAGCGTGCGCCAGGCCACCAGCAGCGCCATGGTCGGCGCCAGCGCGCTGCCGACGGAGGCCAGGGTGTACAGCAGCAGCCCCGCGAGCAGCACGGGCCGGCGGCCGAAGCGGTCCGACAGCGGCCCCCACAGCAGCTGCGAGCAGCCGAAGGCCAGCAGCAGCGCCGACAGCGTGAGCTGGCCCGCGGCCACGGGCGCGCCCAGGCTGCGCGTGAGCGCGGGCAGGGCGGGCAGGTACAGGTCGGTGGTGACGGGCTGGATGGACAGCAGCAGCGCCAGCACCACGATGGCAAGGCCGGGACGGATGGGCAGCGCGGGCGCGTCATCCGCGCCGACGGCGGCGGAGGGGACGGACATGGTGCGCGCGAGGGTAGCAGATGCCGTATCAGCGCAATGCCATCGTGCGCAACGGCAGGCCGAACAGCGCGGACAGGGCCTCGCGGTACTGTGCGTGGCCCCGGTCGTTGGTGTTGTGGTGGGTGCCGCCGTCCACCAGCACGAAGCGCTTGGGCTCGGCCGCGGCGTCGTACAGCCTGCGGCCCAGCGCGGGGGGATCAGCCGGTCTTCGCTGCCGTGCACCACCAGCAGTGGCGAGCCGATGCCAGCCACCTTGCGCGCCGACTCGAAGCGCTGCGTGATGAGCAGCGACACGGGCAGCCAGCCCCACTTGAAGGTGCTCACCACCTCGGGAATGTTGGTGAAGGTGCCTTCCACGATGGTGCCGCTCTCGTCCTGCACGCGCGCGGCCAGGTCGATGGCGATGGCGCCGCCCAGCGAGTGGCCGAAGATGTAGCGCTCACGCCCCGGCGCCTGCCGCGCCAGCCAGTCCCAGGCGGCCTGCGCATCCTCCAGCGCCGTGGCTTCGGAAGGCAGGCCCGCGCTGCTGCGCCCGAAGCCCCGGTAGTCCACCGCCAGCACGGAAAACCCCAGTCGCTGCATGCGCCGGATGCGGGGAGCGGAGCCGGACACGTTCCAGCGCGCGCCGTGCAGGTACAGCAGCAGCGGCGCGTCGGCCCGGGCCGCGGGTAGCCACAGGCCGTGCAATTGCTCTGGCTTGCCGGTGGTGGCGGAGTCGAATGCGATCCATACGTCCTCCATGCCTTCGGTGTCCTGGATGCCGCCCCAGACGCGGTCGCTGGGCTGGAAGATCCACTCGCGTTGCTTGGCGTCCAGCGTGGCGCAGCCGGCGCTCACGGCGAGGGCCAGGGCGGCAAGGGAAGGGGCGATCCAGCGGCGTCGAGGGTGCATGGAACAGGCAGAGTCCACGCGGCGGCGAAAAGTTCACGCGCCCGCCCGGGCGCGACGGCCGCTACAGCGCCGCGCGCAGGCGCTGCGCGTAGCCGGCCAGCACCTCGGCCGGGGGCTCCTGGCGCGGCCAGGTGAAGGTGATGCCGTCATCGGCGTGGCGCGGCACCACGTGCATGTGGACGTGGCCCACGGTCTGGCCGCCCTCGGCGCCGTTGGCCTGCAGCAGCGTGAGGCCTGCCGGATCGAAGGTCGCGCGCACGGCCAGCGCCACGCGCCGGGCCGTCTGCATCACGGCGGCGGCCTCTGCGGGCGTGGTGTCGAACAGCGTGGCGGCATGCCGCTTGGTGGCCACGAGCACGTGGCCCGGCGTGACCTGGCCGATGTCCATGAAGGCGATGGTGTGGTCGTCCTCGTACACGGTGGCGCTCGGGATCTCGCCCGCTACCAGGCGGCAGAAGATGCACTGGCCGGGAGGCGAGGTGTCGACGAACATGGGCATGCGATGGGTCTCCTGTGGCTATCGGTGGGCGCCAGTGTAGGAGAGTGCCGGCGCGGCCTGGGCGGGCGCGGGGGCGTCGCGCCAGGCGATGCCCGTGTGCGACTGCTTGGCATCGCGCTTGGCCAGCGCGGCGAGGTTGGCGACGGCGTCCGCCTGCTGCATGGTGCCCGGCGCGACGCGCACGGCGCCGATCGCCAGCGTGGTGCAGCCGAAGAAGCGCTGCACGCCGTGCCGGTCCTCGGCCCAGATGCCGCCGGCCTGGCGCGCGGGCTCGTCGAAGAGGGCGATGGCTTCGCGCGCGAAGCCGTCCACGATGCGCCGGCAGCGCTGCAGCCAGTCGCCGCTCTGGAACAGCAGCATGAAGTCGTCCCCGCCGACGTGGCCCACGAAGTCGGTGCGCGCGTCGCAGTGCGTCAGCGCCAGTTGTGCCACCAGCCGGATCATCTGATCGCCGCGCCAGTAGCCGTAGTGGTCGTTGAACGGCTTGAAGTGGTTCAGGTCCGCGTAGCAGGCGACGAACTCGGCACGGTTGTCCAGCAGCCGCTGCATGTGCAGGCTGATGGGGATGTTGCCTGGCAGGAAGGTGAGCGGGTTGGCATGGCGTGCGGCCTCGATGCGCGCCTCGGTCACGCCGCGCACGAGCTGCTCGCCGGTGCCCAGGCCCAGGTAGCGGCCGTTGTCGGTGACGATGAAACCGTCGTTCAGGTAGCGCTGGTCCTGCGAGGTGAGGATGCCCACGAGCTGCTCCACGTCGCAGTCGATCTCCACCAGCCGCGGCGCGTCGTCGGCGAAGGCGTGGCAAGGCTTGCGCCCGTGCACCTCGCGGAAGTAGAGCGTGGCATAGTGGTTCATGAACTGCTGGCGGTTGATGAGCGCCACCGGGCGGGTGCCCTCCAGCACCGCTACCGCATGCAGCTCGGCGTTGCCCTGAAACAGCTCCGCCACGCGGTCGTTGCTGGTGTCGGGGGTGACGGTGGGAGCCTGCACCATGAGCAGCTTGCGCAGGATGCCTGGACGCATGTGCTGGCTGTGGTGGGGCAGCACGGCCACGCGGCGGTCCTGCAGCACGGCGAGGGCCGCGGCGTCGATGGCGCTGCGCGGGGCCGTGGCGGGCCGGCCCAGGAGGTAGCCCTGGCCGTAGGGGATGTCGAGGTCGCGCAGTGCGCGCAGTTCGTCGCTGGTCTCGATCCCTTCGGCCACCAGCGTGGTGCCGAAGGCGTCGGCGATGCCCTTGATGGCCTGCAGCATCTGCAGCTTTTCCGGGTGCTGGCCGATATCGCGGCTGAAGTATTTGTCGATCTTCACGAAGTCCGGCTTCACCTCGGACCACAGGCGCAGGCTAGAGCGGCCGTCGCCGAAATCGTCCAGCGCCAGGCGCGCGCCACAGGCGTGCACCTGCTGCAGCGCTTCGCGCAGCGCCGCGATGTCGGTCACGCGCTCGTGCTCGGTGATCTCCAGCACCAGCATGTGCGGCGGCACGCCCAGGGTGTCCAGCACCGCGGCCAGCGGTTCGGCGCCGCACAGGCCCACGCCCCATACCAGGGCGTCGGCGCTGATGTTGACGAACACGCGCCCCGGGGCGCCCCGCTGGCGCCACTGCCGCAGCGCCTGCGCCACGCACAGCAGCTCGAAGTCGTGCAGCAGGCCCTCCGCCCGCGCCTGCGCCAGCAGCGCATCGGGCGTGTGCAGCGGCGTGCTGGCGGGGCCTCGGATCAGCGCCTCGTGCGCGTAGATGCCGCCCTCGCGCAGGTCCGCCAGCGGCTGGAACACGCAGTGCAGCCCGCCGGCCTCGCGCATCAGGCGCGCCAGCGGCCCCTGGCCCTGCCGCAGCGCGGGCGAGCGCGCCTGCAGGCCGGCCATGACCGGGCAGCGCTTCGATTCGTGCATTGATTACATTCGGTAACTATCCCCGCGCAGCGTAAGCCGGCTCTGTGACGCCCGGGTGACGCGGGCAAAGAAAAAGGCACGCGGCATGCCTGCCACGTGCCTTCGGTGCGGTCCCGCCGGGCGGGATCAGAAGCGGTGGCGGATGCCCACGCCGAAGCTGTTGCCCGACGACTGGTTGGTGATCTTGTCGTTCATGTACATGGCGTACACGTCGGTGCGCTTGGACAGGTTGTAGTCGTAGCCCACGGTGAGGGTCTTGCGGTCCAGGTCCGAGGCCGTCAGCTCGGTCTTGGCCCAGGCCGCCAGCAGCTTGCCGGCGCCCAGCGGCGCCGAAGCGCCCACCTGCAGCGTCTTGGCCTTGCCGGGCGCGTTGTCGGCCTCTGCCTGGCCGTAGCTCAGGTAGGGCTTGACCACCTTGAAGTCGTAGGCGCCCGCCAGCATCCAGTCCTTCTTGGTGGTGCCGAGGTAGGTGCCCTGGCCGGGGTTGCTGATCTGGTCGCGCTCGTAGTAGCCGGTCAGCGTCAGCGGGCCGCCGAAGTAGAAGAAATTGGCGCCCACGTTCTTCTTGCCGTTGTTGCCGGCCTGCTCGCCGAACTGGTACTGCAGGTTGGCCTTGAATCCGCCGACGGTGGGCGTGGTGTAGGCGATCTGGTTGCTCCAGCCCGTGTCCGACGGCGTGGTGGCCTGCCAGCCCGAGGCGTTGAACAGCGGCACGTTCTTGTGCAGGATCAGCGGCGAGAAGGTGAACGAATCGCCCAGCGGGTTGCCGATGACGGAGGGCAGGAAGTTGGGCGCCATCCAGCGGCCCAGCTTCACCTCGCCGAAGCCGCCGGACAGGCTCACGAAGGCATCGCGCGAGAAGAACGTGTCGTTCGGGAAGCGGCCTTGCACGCCCGTGTCCACCTGGATGAACGAGTTGAGCATGAAGTTGGCCTTGAGGCCGCCGCCCAGGTCTTCGCTGCCCTGGAAGCCGAACCACGAGGTGGTCATTCCGCCGCTGTTCACGACGGACTTGCGGTTGGCGTCGCCAGCCATCTTGATGGAGCCGGCGTACACGTCGGTCAGGCCGCTCAACTGAACGGAACTCTGGGCATAGGCCCCTGTGGCGCACAGCGCAGCGGTGGCCAGCGCGATCAGCTTCTTTTGCATTGTTTCTCCTGAGGGTGATAAGGGGGCCGGCCCGATGCCGGCAGCCCCGGTGGATGGCGCTCGCACGCTGGTAAGGAATGTGACGAGTGTGTGTCCAGGGGCAAATTCTGAGCAAGCAAACATCATGCCGCTAGAGTTTTTTGCATTCCGGCGGCCAAGTGTTGCGTGCATGACCACAAGCGGGCCTGCGCATGGGCTTTGATTTCCCTCAAAGCATGAAACGCGCCCGCTCGGCACAGTGGCGGCCATGTTCCCCATTCCGTCCTCCGACCAGTCCGCACAGATCGAGGTGGCCGCCGCGGGCGAGGTGCTGCGCGAGCGCCACCAGCAACCCATGTCCGTGCTGCACCTGGACAGCGGCCGCGTGCTGCTGGGGGTGCGCGAGGAAGGGGTGATGCGCCACCAGCTGGGCGTGGTCGAGGGGCCTTTCTGGCTCGACGCGGCCACGGCGCTGCTGGACCAGCCCTGCGCCCTGGACATGGTGGCCGACACGCGCGTGCAACTGCGGCGCATGCCGCTCGACGAGTTCAAGCACACGTTCGACGGCCTGCCCAAGGCCGCCCAGCGCCTGCTGCGCGACATGGCGACCGGCTACTGCCAGCAGACCGAGCTGGCCGTGAGCCGCCTGGCCCAGGACGCCGAAGCGCGCTGCGCCCAGTGGCTGCTGCGCCATGCGCACAGCTGCGAGGACGGCGGGTTGCGCGTCACGCTGCACCAGCGCAAGCGCCTGATCGCGGCGCAGCTGGGCATTGCGCCCGAAACCCTGTCGCGCGTGCTGCGCCACCTGCGCGAGCATGGCCTCATCGCGGGCACGGGCAACGTGCTGAGCCTGCCGCAGCCGCGTGCGCTGCAGATGGTGGCGGGGGTCTAGGAGAGCCGCGCCACTGTCAGGGTTTTCCTGCGCGGTTCACAGGGTTCCACCCAACCCCAGGGCCAGGGGGGCTGCGTATATTGGGCCGAGCCCCGGTGCTTTTGCCGGGACCGGACCCATCTGCCATGCCCTGCGCCTTGCCCGACGTTTCCGATCCAGGCGCTTCGTCCGCGGAGCGCCCATGACGCCGCCAGAGCACACGGCTGCGCTGGCGGCGCCAGTGTTCGAGCGGGACGAAGGCGGCGACGGGTTCGCGGCCTGGTTTCCCGGGCCGCTGGTGCGCAAGCTGCTGCTGGTAGCCGCCGTCGCGGTCGTGCTCTCGGGGGCCTTGGCCGTCTGGCTCGTCTCGCGCACCGTGGGGCAGGAGTCGATGCACCGGCTCGTGGGCCAGCAGAACGACGAGGTGGAACTGGTCGCGCGCCTGCTGGCCAGCAAGATCGAGCAAAGTCAGAAGGTGCTGGCCACCGTGGCCGAGGGCATCACGCCCGAGATGCTGGATTCGCCCTCATCGCTCGAATGGCTGCTGCAGCAGGGGCTGCCGGCGGTGCGCTTCTTCGATGCCATCCAGGTCGCGCGCAAGGACGGCCACCTCAGCGTCAACCTGCGCTACGGGCGGCTGGAAAAGGCCTCCGGCCTCGATCCGGCCGAGCGCGACTACCTCGTGCGCACCCTGGTGGGCGGCAAGCCGCTGGTGTCCGACCTCATCGGCACGGCGGCTTCCGACGCCCGGGTGATGTTCACCATGCCGTTGCTGCGCGGCGAGGGGCGCGTCATCGGCGCGGTGGCGGGCGTGCTGCGGCTGCAGTCGCAGGGGCTGCTGCCGCACTCGCTGGCCCTGCCGGCGCGCGCCGAGTCGCGCCTGATCGTGTTCACGCGCGAGGGCGTGATCCTCTCGCACCCCAACCTGGAGCGTGTGCTGGGCGACGTGCGCGACGAGCCTGGCCTGGGCGAGGCCTACGCCCGCTGGCGGCGCGCGGGCCAGCCGCTGTCCGGCAGGGGCGAGACCCAGACGCTGGCCGGCCACGTGGTGAGTCTGGCGGCCGTGCCCATGCCCCAATGGGTGGTGGCCCGCGTGAGCGACTCCCAGGAAATGCTCGAACCCCTGCACGGCGCGCAGCGCCGCGCCTGGTGGCTGGCGGCGGCGGCCATCGCGCTGGTGTGTCTGCTGGCCGTGGCGGGCATCGCATGGCTGGCGCGCCCGTTGGCGCTTCTGCGCCAGCGGGCCCGCGCCGTGCTGGAGACGGAAGGGGAGGGAAGCTTCGGCGAACTGACCCCGGATGATGCTCCCTGGCCCCGCTGCGCGGGCGAAGTGGACGACGTGGTGCGTGTGTGCACCCGCCTGGTGGAGCGGCGGCGCACGCAGCAGCGCGGTTCGGAAACCGTGGTGCGCCAATTGCAGGCGGTCCTGGCGCACGCGCCCCTGGGCATCGCCCTCACGCGCGGCGACCGCATCGAGGTCGTCAGCCTCCAGGCATGCCGCATGCTGGGCCACGAGCCGCAGGAGCTGCAGGGGCGCGACCTGCAGACGCTGCTGGCGCCGCAGCAGGGAGGGGAAGGCGCGTTCGGCCAGGTGCATGCGCAGTTCGAGGCGCATGGCGCTTTCGACGGCGAGCTGCCCCTGCGGCGCAAGGACGGCGCCGTGGTGTGGGTGCATGCCCAGGGCCGCGCCCTGCACCCGGGCGAGCTGGCGCGCGGCACCGTGTGGACGCTGGAGGACTGCACTGCCGAGCGCGAGGCGCGCCTGCAGCAGACCTGGGAGCACACGCACGATGCCCTGACGCTGCTGCCCAACCGCGCAGCGTTCGAGCAGCGGCTGCAGGTGCTGCTGGCCGAGCGCACGGGACGGGAGGGCCGCGCGCGGCCGGGGGATGCGGCGGACGACCGCGGCGTGCTGCTGTTCCTCGACCTGGACCACCTCACCGTGGTCAACGACGTGGCGGGCCACGATGCGGGCGACGACGTGTTGCGCCACCTTGCGCGCCTGATCGAGGCCGAGGTGCGCCAGATCGGCTGGGCCGCGCGGCTGGGCGGGGACGAATTCGCGGTGGTCTTGCCCGGCAGTGTCCTGGCGCGCGGCGTGGAGGTGGCGGAGCAACTGCGCGCGGCCGTTCAGGCCTGGGAGCCCTCGTACCACGGGCGCAGTTTCACGCTGGGCGTGAGCATCGGCCTGGTGGCGCTGGATGCGGGGCCCCAGGACGCGGCCGCCGTGCTCTATGCCGCCGACATGGCCTGCTACGACGCCAAGCGTGCCGGGCGCAATCGCGTGGCGGTGCGCAGGGTGCGCGATGGCGTGGCGACGGACTCTTAGCCTCTCTCGGCGTCCGGATAGGCCCGGGCGTACGCGTCGCGCAGCGCCACCTCCAGGTCCAGGCCCGGCTGGTAGCCCTGCAGCGACGGATGCCTGCTGACACCCGCTGCGCGCCGCGGGCAGGGAACGGGTTCTCCCAGCACGGTTCTGACGGGAATGACTTCGGCATGGATCGGCAGCTCCCAATCCTCGTCCTCGTCGACGACACCGCTGGCGCGGATCTTGGCGGAAGCCCGCTCGATATCCATGTAGATGATCGACGAGCCCTTGATTTCCTGGCGGGAGCTTTGCCTCAGGTCTGCCGTGCGGCCGGGAAAGAGCCGGTCCACCATCATGACCAGGGCATGCTCCTTCTCCTGGGGATCGTCCAGCAGCCGGGCCTGGCCGAAAGCCATGACGGACCGGTAGTCGGCCGAATGGTTGAAGGGCGACCGCGCAACCACCAGGGAGTCCAGGTGCGTGACCGTGAGGCAGGCCGGCTCGCCGTGCTCCAGGTTGCGCAGCATGCGGCTGGCGCTGCTGCCGTGCCAGTAGAGGCGCGAGCCCTCGCGCCAATAGAAGGTCGGCGTGCAGAACGGCTGGCCGTCAATGACGTAGGCCACATGGCACAGCATCGCCGAGTCCAGGAGGGCGTGTACCGTTGCGTGGTCGTAGCGGCCTCGGTCGTGCCGACGCTTGACGCGGTTGACCGAATCGACAGAGTAGCTGGTCGGACGGGGCATGCTGGCTGTGGGTGGCCCGTGGCGGGCCTCAGGCTTGGAAACCCAACTTGCCCTCATAGAAGGCGGCCAGTTCGAACACCATGTCGTCCTTGCCGAGGGGCGCCATGATCTGCACGCCTACCGGCAAACCTTCTTGCGTCACGTGCACGGGCAGGGAGGCGGCTGGCGCGCCGACCATGTTGGCCAGGGGCGTATAAGGGGAGTAGTCGAATATGCCGCCCTCGCCGAGGCGGTAGTCCAGATAGTCAGGGTTGCTGGCGGCATAGGTGCCGATGAGGGCGGGCGGAGAGGCCAGGACGGGCAGCGCGATGATGTCGATGGCGTGCTCGGCGAAGAATGCCCCGTAGGCCCTCGCCACCCTGTTCATGGTGTCCATGGACCTCGCATAGTCCACCGCGCTCAGGCTTCTTGCATACTCGATCATCGAGAGGGAGGCTGGCTGCATGTGGGGCTTGTAGCTCTCCCCCGGCGCTTTCTTCACGACGGCATGGACCGCGTTGGCCGCGATCAAGGGCAGCATGCTCGCGACCATGTCCCTGAGGTCGATGGCCGGAAAGGCGTCCATGGCTTCCATCCCCAGCGCCAGTACCGAAGCTCTGAAGGCTTCGTAGGCTTTCTGGACCTCCGGTTCCTGCGGATACAGCGGGTGCGTCGATGGCAGGAATGCCACGCGCTTCACCCTGTTCTCGCCAGAGGTGGCGATGTGCTCGAACGACTGGGCGAAGAACGGACTCGCGTACTGGCACCCGGGGTCTGCGCCATACGTTCCATCCAATGCCACCGCGCTGTCGATCACGCTCCTGGTGATCACGTGGTCCACAGCCAAGCCCGCCCAGCCCTCGCCTTTGTGAGGGCCGGTCGGCATCATGCCGCGTGACGGCTTGAAGCCGAAAAGGCCGCAGTTGGCCGCCGGGATCCGGATCGAGCCCGCACCGTCCCCGCCATGGGCGAGGTCGACGAATCCGGCGGCAACGGCCGCCGCCGCGCCGCCGCTGGAGCCGCCCGCGCTGTGCGCCAGCGATCGGGGATTGCGCGTGGGGCCGCCGTAGACGGGCGCCTCCGTCGTCGGGCTGGTGCCCAGCTCGGACGTGGTGGTTCTCGCGAAGAGGTTGAGACCGAGCTTCTTGTAGCGCTGAACCAGTTCGCAGTCATAGTCCCAAGGGGTGTCCTTGAAGAGATGCGAGCCGGATGTCGATTTCAGCCCTTTGGCGCCGAAGCCCAAATCCTTGACCGCGAACGGGACACCCAGGAACGGCTGGGTTTCGGCCAGCCGAAGGCGCTCGTCGGGGCTCAACTTCGCGAGCCGTGCGTCGATCGCCCTGGCGTTCTCCAGCCCCAGTTCCTCGTTGACGCAGGCCATGCAGTTGATGGTGCCATCGTCGCGGCGGACCGCCGCGAGCGTCTCCTGGATGGTTTCCTCCGCGGAACACTGCCCCGACGCGATGCGCCTTGCCAGGGCATGCACATACCTCGTCATTTCTTGGCCACTCCCAGCCGCTTCATCAGGGCGCCTTCTTCCTTGTTGCTCTCGACGATGAATTTGCCGTAGTCCTCCGGGTTCAGGTAGACGATCGGCTGGTCCACCGATGCCAGCACCTTCTTCATGTTGTCCGAGAAAAGCGCCTTCTTGAAGGCGTCATGCAGCTTCTGCACGACCTCCGGCGGCATTCCCTTGGGGCCTGCGAGCCCCCAGGGGGATTCGAAGACCAGGTCGTAGCCGTACTCATTGAGGATCGGGACGGTGTTCCACTTCTTGGTGCGCTCCTTGCCGAAGGTGATGAGAAGACGCATGCGGCCCGAATCGACGTGCGGCGCCATGCCCGAGGAGTCCACGCCGAAATCGATGTGCCCTCCCAGCAGTGCGCTCATGACCTCGCTGCTGCCCTTGTAGGGGATGTGCTGGAATTTCAGGCCGGCCTTCTCGGCGATGGCCTCGGTGGCGAGATGCTGGCTGGTGCCGTGGCCCACGCTGCCGTAGGTCACCTTTCCCGGATGCTGCTTGGCGTAGGCGACCAGGTCGTCCCATGTCTTGAACGGCGAATCCTTGTTGACGACTATCCCGAAGGTGTAGCCGGTCAGGCCGATGATGGGCGTGAAGTCCTTGATGGCGTCGTATTGCACGTCCTGCATGTAGGGCATGCGAATGACGGCGACCGAATGCTGGGTGATGGTGTAGCCGTCGGGCTTGGCCGTGCGCGCGACGATTTGCGGTCCCAGGGTGCCGCCGACGCCGGGCTTGTTCTCGATGACGATGGGCTGGCCCAGGGATGCGGCGGCCTCGGTGGCGAAGGCTCGGAGAACGACATCGGTGGAGCCGCCAGCCGGCCATGGAACCACCAGCTTGACCGGCTGCGTGGGGAAATCGGTCGCCTGGGCAGCGACGCCGGTGAATGCCAGCGCGCAAACGGCCAACAGTTTTCGCATAGATGTATCTCCTGATTTTGGTTTTCAGTGAAGCGGCTGAATGTAAGGAGGAGACAATCAATCAAAAAGCGAATTTATTTTGAGTGGGATCAACCGATGGTTGAAGTCCGAAAGAACCGAGGAGGTGGCATGGCGCATACGAACCAGCGCGCGCAAGGCCTGCTTGCGCGGCTCAAGCTGCGCCACTTGCGCATCGTGCAGGCGCTGGCGGAACTGCAGACCGCGACCAAGGTGGCTGCGCTCTTTCACATCAGTCCGGCGGCGGTGTCCAAGGCCCTGCTGGAGGCGGAGGCCATCGTCGGCATGCCGCTGTTCCTGCGCCAGCACGAGGGCATGCAGCCCACGGAGATCGGCCTGCATCTGATCGAGGGGGCCCGGCTGGTGCTCCGGCAGATGGAGCGCCTGGCGGAGTCCGTGGAGGCTGTCCAGGGCGGCTCGCATGGCCACTTCAGCCTGTCCTTTCGCGCTGCGTCGGCCTACCCGCTCGTCAGCAGCGCGATCTGCGCCTATCGGGAAACGGCGCCGGAGGTCCGGATCAGCGTGGTCGAGGGGGGCTCGTCGACATGGTGGCACGGGTCGAGTCGGGAGAGCTGGACCTGCTGTTCTCCTACGACGACACGCGCCTGGACCGCCCGCATCTGCGCCGGTCGCCCGTGATCACCGGGCAGCGGATCATCGTCGTGGCCAATGCCTCGCATCCGCTGTTCCAGCGCAAGCGCATCGATGCACGGGAGCTGCGCGAGCAGCAATGGTGCATCCCGGCGCCAGGCTCCCGCGTGCGGCACCACTTGCAGGCGGCGTTCCATGCGCTGGACCTGCCTGCGCCGGACCAGGGCGTGGTCGTCAGCGACATGGGCATGACCCTCAGCCTGCTGCAGCGCTCCCATTTCGTCGCGGCACTTCCCCAGCGCACGGCGGATCAGTTTGCCGCGGGCAACCTGGCGCGGGAGCTGCCGTTCCGGCTGTCCGGCAGGCTCGACCCGGTCATGATGGTCTGGAACGATGCCTTGTCTCCGCGGGCATCGGCCAAGGTCTTCCGCGATTTCGTCCGTTCCTATGCGCTGTCGCATGGATACGTGCGGAACTGACGCCGCGCCTGCGCTCCTTCAGACCGACTGCAGCCGCCCCAGGGCGCGCAGCACGTTCTCCGCCGTGGCGGGAGCGGTCAGCTCCACCCGCCCGCCGCAGCCTCGCCCCGCCGCGATGGCGTTGCGCAGGGCCTCGTACACGCTCACGGCCAGCATGAACGGCGGCTCGCCCACGGCCTTGCTGCCGCCCACGTTGTCCTCGCGGTTGGCCTCCGGCCACAGATCGACCCGGAAGTGCGCGGGCACGTCGCCCGTGGCCGGGATCTTGTAGGTGCTGGGCGCGTGCGTGGTGAGCAGCCCCTTGTCGTTCCACACGAGCTGCTCGGTGGTGAGCCAGCCCATGCCCTGCACGAAGCCGCCCTCGATCTGCCCGATGTCGATGGCCGGGTTGATGCTGTGGCCCACGTCGTGGAGGATGTCCACGGCCAGCACGCGGCTCTCGCCCGTCGCGGTGTCGATGGCGACCTCGGTGCAGGCCGCACCGTAGGCGAAGTAGTAGAACGGCCGGCCGGTCAGGGTGGTCTTGTCGTAGTGGATCTTGGGCGTGCGGTAGAAGCCGTCGCTCCAGAGCTGGATGCGGTTGGCGTAGGCCTGCTGCACCACGTCGTCCCACGCGCGCACGGCCTTGGGCGAGATCACCTGCCCGCCGGCGAAGCGGATGGAGCCCGCGCCGCAGCCGTCGAGCCCGCAGACGAAGGCCGCGAGGTTGTCGCGCACGTGGCGCGCGGCGAACTGCGCGGCGCGGCCGTTCAGGTCGGTGCCGCTCGATGCGGCGGTGGCGCTGGCGTTAGGCACCTTGCCGGTGTCGCTGGCGGTGACCAGCACGCGGGCGAAGGGCACGCCCAGCTCGTCGGCCACGATCTGCGCCACCTTGGTGTGCAGGCCCTGCCCCATTTCGGTGCCGCCGTGGTTCACCTGCACGCTGCCGTCGGTGTAGACGTGCACCAGCGCGCCGGCCTGGTTGAACAGCGTGGCGGTGAAGCTGATGCCGAACTTCACCGGCGTGATGGCCAGGCCGCGCTTGAGCGAGGCGTTGCCCTCGTTCCAAGCCGATATGGCCGCCTGCCGTTGCCTGTAGCGCGCAGACTGCTCCAGTTTTGGTAGCAAGTCGTGGAGGATGTTGTCTTCCACCGCCATCTGGTAGTGGGTGACGTTGCGATCCCGCAGGCCGTAGAGGTTGGCCATGCGCACGTCCAGCGCATCGCGGCCCAGCGCGCGGGCGATGTCGCCCAGGATGGCCTCGATGGCGATCACGCCCTGCGGCCCGCCGAAGCCGCGGAACGCCGTGTGGCTCTGCGTGTTCGTCCTGCAGCGGTACGAGGCGATGTCCACGTGCTCCAGGAAGTAGGCGTTGTCGCAGTGGAAGACGGCACGGTCGGCCACGGGGCCGGACAGGTCGGCGCTGAAACCGCAGTTGGCGGCCATGGTGAGCTGCAGGCCCGCGATGCGGCCGTCTTCGCCGAAGCCCACGTCGTACTCGTAGGCGAACGGGTGGCGCTTGCCGGTGACCATGAAGTCGTCGTCGCGGTCCAGGCGCAGCTTGACGGGGCATTTGAACTTGTTCGCCGCCACGGCCGCCCACACGGCCAGGTGGCCGGCCTGCGTCTCCTTGCCGCCGAAGCCGCCGCCCATGCGCCGGCATTCCACGCGCACCGCGTGGTTCTCGATGGCGAGCGCGTGCGCCACCCAGTGCTGCACCTCGCCGGGGTGCTGGGTGCTGGAGTAGATCCACCACTGGCGCTGTTCCAGCGGCAGTGCGTAGGCGATCTGGCCTTCGAGGTAGAAGTGTTCCTGCCCGCCCACCTCGAACGCGCCCTGCAGGCGGTGCGGCGCGGCAGCCAGCGCGGCGGCGGCGTCGCCCCGGCGCACGAAGACGGGCGGCAGCACGTAGCTCTGGGCGGCGAGGGCGTCCTGCACCGTCAGCACGGCGGGCAGGGGGGCGATGTCCAGCTTCACCTGGCGCGCGGCACGGCGAGCGCCCATCACCGAATCGGCCACCACCAGGCCCACGACCTGGCCGACGTGGTGCACGCTGTCGGTGGCGAACACGGGTTCGTCGTGCGCGAAGGCGGCCAGCATCTTGTCGCCCGGCACGTCGGCCGAGAGCACCACGCCGCGCACGCCGGGCAGCGCGAGCGCGGCGGTGGCATCCACGCCGCTCAGCCGGCCGTGCGCTACGGGCGAGAGGATGGGCGCGGCGTAGAGCGTGCCCTTCACCTCGGGCAGGTCGTCGATGTAGTGCGCGCTGCCGGCCACCTGGGCGCGCGCGCTCTCGTGCGGGTGCGAGCGGCCCATGGCGCTTTCCGCCACGGGGGAGCGGGGCGGGGGCGGGGCCTCGGCCATGGGGCCGGCGGCGCCTGCGGCGTCGGCCGCGATGGCGACGGGGTGGTCCTCGGCGTCGCGGCTCAGGGGAGCGTCTTCACGCTGGTTCATGCCAGCACCTCCGCGTCGAGTTGGTCGAGAGAGACGGGCTGCTGCCCGCCCTGGGTTGCGAGCCAGAAGCGCTGCAGCAGCGCGCCCAGCACCTCGCGGCGGTAGGCGCCGCTGGCGCGCATGTCGCTGATGGGGTTGAACTCGGCCTGCAGCGCGGCGGCGGCGCGCTCCACCGTGGCGGCGCTCCAGGACTGGCCGGCCAGCGCGGCCTCGGCTTGGCGCGCGCGTGCCGGCGTGGCGGCCACGCCGCCCGCGCCGATGCGGGCCTGGGCGACGGCGCCCTGAGCGACGGTCAGGCGGATGGCCAGGCAGACGGCAGAGATGTCGTCGTCGAAGCGCTTGGAGACCTTGTAGGCCGCCACGTGCTCGCCCGCCTGGGGCAGGGGCACGTGGATGAAGGTGAGCAGCTCATCGGGCGCCATCACGTTCTGGCGGTAGCCGGTGTAGAGGTTTTCCAGCGGGAGGCGGCGGCTGCCGCGCGTGCTGGCCAGCTCCACCTGCGCGCCCAGCGCGATCAGCAGCGGCATGGAGTCGCCGATGGGCGAGCCGTTGGCCACGTTGCCGCCCAGCGTGCCGGAGTTGCGCACGGGCAGGCCGGCGAAGCGCGCGGCGAAGCGGTGCAACTGCGGCCAGTGCGACTCGATGCGCGCGAAGGCGTCGGCCAGCGGCACGGCGGCGCCTATCGTGAGATGGTTCGCGGGCTGGCCCGCCTGCTCCGTGATGGTGCGCAGCTCCCGCGCGCGGGTCACGTCCAGCAGGCGGTCGAAGCGGCGGTGCTGCTTGGTGATCCACAGCCCCACGTCCGTGGCGCCGGCCACGACCTGGGCCTGCGGGTGGGCGGCGCGTGCGGCCAGCAGGTCGGCCAGGGTGGTGGGAGCGATATAGGCAAAATCGGGCTCCAGCGCAGATCCATCAAGCGCGAGCAGCTCCAATTGTTGTAGCAGTGCGGCTTCGTCGACCGGTACGCGGGGGAGTCGCTGCATCTGCTGCGCGGCGTCCAGGATGGGGCGGTAGCCCGTGCAGCGGCACAGGTTGCCCGACAGCTCCTCGGCCGCCAGCGCGCGGGTCACCTCGCGGCCCTGGCAGACGTGGTTCTGGTACATGCCGAACAGGCTCATCACGAAGCCCGGCGTGCAGAAGCCGCACTGCGAGCCGTGGCACTGCACCATCGCCTCCTGCGCGGGGTGCAGGCCGCCACCGCAGGAGGAGGGGATCAGCGGGTCCTCGGCCAGGTCTTCCACCGTCCACAGCGCCATGCCGTCGATGGAGTGCGCCAGGCGGATGCAGCTGTTGACGGCCTGGTAGTGCACGCGCCCGCCGCGCGCTTCGCCCAGCACCACGGTGCAGGCGCCGCAGTCGCCTTCGCCGCAGCCTTCCTTGGTGCCGGTGGCGCCCAGGTCTTCGCGCAGCACTTCCAGCAGGGTGCGGTCGGGGGCGATGCCGGCGAACTGCACGGGCTGGCCGCGGCGGATGAAGCGGATGGGGCGTGGCGTGGTCATGGGGCCAAGGGTATGCCCTACGCGGGTGGTTTCCAATATGGCCTGGCATATAACCCCGATGCCGCGCGCGCTATGCCGCGTGTACATTGGCGCCCCACGATCTCCCTGCCGCCATCCGGCATATCAAACGGCATATGGCTTGCATGCCCCCCCGCATATGAGAGACCAAGCGCTTTTCGACAAGATCGACCTTCATCTCATCAGGGTATTGCACACCGTGTTGACCGAACGCAGCGTATCGAGGGCCGCCATCCGGCTGGGCATGCACCAGCCGGCGGTGTCGAGCGCGCTCAAGCGGCTGCGCGACCTCTCGGGCGATCCGCTGCTGGTGCGCTCGGGCGCGGGCATGCTGCCCACCGACGCCGCCCTGCGCATGGTGGAGCCGGCTGCCAGCATCCTGCGCGCGGCCGAGGGGCTGTTTTCCGACGCGCGCGGGTTCGACCCGCGCACGGGCACGCGCACCTTCCGCGTGGCCGCCAGCGACTACCTGGACCCGCTGTTCCTGCCCCGCCTGGTCTCGCGCATCAAGACCGAGGCGCCGCTGTGCCCGGTGGAGATATTGCCGCTGTCGGCCGATGCCCACTACCACGCCCACCTGGCCCAGGGCGAGGCGGACGTGGTCATCGGCAACTGGCCCCAGCCGCCGGGCGAACTGCACCTGGGGCGGCTGTTCGGCGACGAGGTGGTGTGTCTGGTCAGCCGAGAGCACCCGGCCGTGCGCCGCGGCTGGACGCCCGAGGAATGGCTGGCGGCCGAGCACATCGCGCCCACGCCCACGCACCCCGGCGCGCGCGGGGTGATCGACGCGCACCTGGACGGCCAGGGCCTGGCGCGCAACATCACGGTGCGCTGCGCGCACTTCAGCCTGATTCCCTCCATGGTGGCGGGCAGCCTGCTGGTGCTGACCACGGGGCGCCAGTTCTGCGAGCGCTTCGCAGAGCGCCTGCCGCTGGTCGTGCTGCCCAGCCCCGTCGAATTCCCCCGCCTGCTTTATTACCAGCTCTGGCATGCGCGCTCGCACCATTCGGCGGCGGGCATGTGGCTGCGCGAGTGCATCCGGTCGGTGGCCTCGTCGCTACGAAAAGAGTAGCTGGTTGAGCTTGTCGGATAAGCGTTGGATGCCAATTTCACCCAAAAAACTACCACGGATTTAGGAGACAATCGCAGGCATGAACCCCACATCTCCTCCCGCTTCCGGCGCGCCGCCGCGGCTGCAGCTGGCGGGCATTACCAAGAGATACCCGGCCGTGGTGGCCAACGACGGCATCTCGCTCACCGTGCAGCCCGGCGAGGTGCATGCGGTGCTGGGCGAGAACGGCGCCGGCAAGTCCACGCTGATGAAGATCATCTACGGCGCCGTCAAGCCCGACGAGGGCCACATGCACTTCGACGGCAAGCCGGTGCAGGTGCGCAACCCGCAGGAGGCGCGCGCGCTGGGCATCGCCATGGTGTTCCAGCACTTCAGCCTGTTCGACACGCTGACCGTGGCCGAGAACGTGTGGCTGGGCCTGGACAAGAGCCTGCAACTGGCCGAGGTGGCGCGCCGCATCACCGCCACGGCCGCGCAGTACGGGCTGGACGTGGACCCCGCGCGCCCCGTCTACACCCTGAGCGTGGGCGAGATGCAGCGCGTGGAGATCATCCGCGCGCTGCTGACCGACCCGAAGCTGCTGATCCTGGACGAGCCCACCTCGGTGCTCACGCCCCAGGCGGTGGAAAAGCTTTTCGTGGTGCTGCGCAAGCTCGCCGGCGAGGGCTGCAGCATCCTCTACATCAGCCACAAGCTGCACGAGATCCGCGCGCTGTGCACCGCCTGCACGGTGGTGCGCGCGGGCCGCGTGACGGGCGTGTGCGACCCGCGCGAGGAATCCAACGCTTCGCTCTCGCGGCTGATGATCGGCGCCGAGCCGCCGGCGCTGGCGCACCGCGAATCCAGCGCGGGCGCCACGGTGCTGCGCACGCAGGCGCTCAGCCTGCCGCGCGTGGACCAGTTCGGCGTGGACCTGTACGACATCGACCTGGAAGTGCGCGCGGGCGAGGTCGTGGGCATCGCGGGCATCTCGGGCAACGGACAGAAGGAGTTGCTCTACGCGCTTTCGGGCGAGGACACGCGTGCCGCGCCCGGCATGGTGCAGATCGGCGGGCAGAACGCCGAGCGCTTGGGGCCGCGCCAGCGCCGCGCGCTGGGCCTGCACTTCGTGCCCGAGGAGCGTCTGGGCCGCGGCGCCGTGCCGTCGATGGGCCTGGCGCACAACCTGCTGCTCACGCGCGGCGACGCCGTGGGCCCCGGCGGCTGGCTGCGCATGCGCCAGCTGCAGGCGCAGGCGCGCGGGATCATCGAGCGCTTCCAGGTCAAGGCGGGCGGCCCGGATGCGGCGGCCAAGTCGCTCTCGGGCGGCAACCTGCAGAAATTCATCGTGGGGCGCGAGATTGGTGCGCGGCCCAAGCTGTTCATCGTCTCCCAGCCCACCTGGGGCGTGGACGTGGGCGCCGCCGCGCAGATCCGCGGGGCGCTGCTGGAGATGCGCGACGCGGGTTGCGCGGTGCTGGTGGTGAGCGAGGAGCTGGATGAGCTGTTCGAGATCTCCGACCGCCTCTACGTGCTGGCCAAGGGGCGCCTGTCGCCCTCCGTGCCGCGCGCAGAGGCCACGGTGGCGCGCATCGGCGAATGGATGAGCGGGCTGTGGCATGCCGACGTGCAGGCCCATCTGGCACAGCAGGAGGTGGACCATGCTCAAGCTTGAGGCGCGCCCCCAGGCCTCGCGGCTGTGGACGTATGGATCGCCGCTGCTGGCGCTGGCGATCACGGTGCTGATCGGCGTGCTGCTCTTCGCGGTGCTGGGCAAGGACCCGGTACGCGGGCTGCAGGTGTTCTTCTGGGAGCCCGTCAAGTCGCAGTACGCGCTGGGCGAGCTGGCCGTGAAGGCCACGCCGCTGCTGCTCATCGCGCTGGGGCTGGCCGTGTGCTTCCGCTCCAACGTCTGGAACATCGGCGCCGAGGGGCAGTTCGTCATCGGCGCGGTGGCGGCCGGCGGCATGGCGCTGCTGGCGGACAAGACCACGGGGCCGTGGATCATCGGCGCCATCCTGCTGGCCGGCGTGCTGGGCGGCATGGCGTGGGCCGGCATCACGGCGCTGCTGCGCGACCGCTTCAACGCCAACGAGATCCTGGTGAGCCTGATGCTGGTCTACGTGGCCACGCTGGTGCTGGGCTACCTGGTCTACGGACCTTGGAAGGACCCGATGGGCTTCAATTTCCCGCAGACCAAGATGTTCGAGCGGGTGACGCAGATGCCCAAGCTGTTCACCGGCTCGCGCGTGACCATCGGGCTGCCGCTGGCGCTCATCGGCGCGGCGCTGCTGTGGGTGTTCCTGTTCCGCACCCGCGCGGGCTTCGCCCTGCAGGTGGGCGGGCTGGCGCCGGCCGCGGCGCGCTACGCGGGCTTTTCCAGCCGCCGGGCGCTGTGGAGCGCGCTGCTCATCTCCGGCGGCGCGGCGGGCCTGGCCGGTGCGCTGGAGGTGGCCGGGCCCATCGGCCAGCTCACGCCCTACGTGCCGGCGGGCTACGGCTTCGCGGCCATCATCGTGGCCTTCGTGGGGCGGCTGCACCCGGTGGGCATGGTGTTCTCGGCGCTGCTCATGAGCATGTTCTACATCGGCGGCGAACTGGCGCAGTCGCGCCTGGGGCTGCCCAAGTCGCTCACGGGCGTTTTCCAGGGGCTGCTGCTGTTCACGCTGCTGGCGTGCGACACGCTGATCGCCTACCGCGTGCGCTGGGTGGGCGCGAAGACTGATCCGAGGGGAGCCCGCTGATGGAATCGTACGCATTGCTGCTGGGCAGCACGCTGAGCGCCGGCACGGTGCTGGCCATCGCAGCGCTGGGCCTGCTCATCAACGAGAAGGCAGGCATCGTCAACCTGGGCGCCGAGGGCATGATGCTCTGCGCGGCCATCGCGGCCTTCGCTACGGTGGTGCACACGGGCAGCTTCTTCCTGGGGCTGCTGGCCGGCATGGCCGCCGGGGCGCTGCTGGCGGCCATCTTCGGGGTGCTGGTGATCTGGTTCAACACCAACCAGTACGCCACGGGGCTGGCGCTGTCGCTGTTCGGCGTCGGGTTCTCGGCCTTCGCGGGCATCAGCTACGTGCAGGCCAAGCTGCCCGAGACGCCCAAGTTCTCCTGGCCGGCGCTGGGCGACCTGCCCGTGGTGGGGCAGGCGCTGTTCCGCCAGCACCCGCTGGTCTACCTCACCGTGGTGCTGGCGCTGCTCATGGTCTGGTTCCTCTACCGCACGCGTGCGGGGCTGGTGCTGCGTTCGGTGGGCGAGTCGCCCGAGTCGGCCCACGCGCTGGGCTACCCGGTGCGCCGCATCCGCCTCGCTGCGGTGATGGCCGGCGGCGCGCTCTGCGGGCTGGCGGGCGCCTACGTCTCCACGGTGTACACGCCGCTGTGGGTGGAGGGCATGGTGGCCGGGCGCGGCTGGATCGCGCTGGCGCTCACCACCTTCGCCACCTGGCGGCCGGCGCGCGTGCTGCTGGGCGCGTACCTGTTCGGCGGCGTGACCATGCTGCAGTTCCACCTGCAGGCCACGGGCGTGCAGGTGGCGAGCCAGCTGCTGTCCATGCTGCCCTACGTGGCCACCATCGTGGTGCTGGCGCTCATCTCGCGCAACCCGGCCTGGATCCGTGCGAACATGCCGGCCTCGCTGGGCAAGCCGTTCTATCCCGGCAGCTAGTTTTTTCGTTTTCCATTCCTTCCGAAGAACTTCCAATGAATGCACTGAACAAACGCTCCCTGTTGAAGGCCGTGGCCCTGTCGGCCGTGACGCTGGCCACGCTGGCCGCCTGCGGCAAGAAGGAGGAGGCGCCTGCACCCGCTGCGGCGCCGGCCCCGGCTGCCGCGCCCGCGGCGGACAAGCTCAAGATCGGCTTTATGTACGTGAGCCCCATCGGCGACGGCGGCTGGACCTTCCAGCACGACCTGGGCCGCAAGGCCATCCAGGAGAAGTTCGCAGGCAAGGTGGAAACCTCCTTCGTCGAGAGCGTGCCCGAGAGCGCCGACGCCGAGCGCGTGCTGCGCGACATGGCCGGCCAGGGCAACAAGCTGATCTTTGCGACCAGCTTCGGCTTCCAGGAATACGTGCAGAAGGTGGCGGCCGACCTGCCGGACGTGAAGTTCGAGCACGCCACGGGCTACAAGCAGGCCGCCAACGTGGCGACCTACGACACCAAAACCTTCGAGGGAGCCTACCTCGCCGGCATCGTCGCGGGCGGCATGACCAAGACCAAGACCGTGGGCGTGGTGGCTTCGGTGCCGATCCCCGAAGTGGTGCGCAACATCAACAGCTTCGTGCTCGGCGCGCAGAGCGTGGACCCGTCCATCAAGGCCAAGGTGGTCTGGGTGAACGAATGGTTCAGCCCGCCCAAGGAGGCTGAGGCCGCCACCTCGCTGATCAACGGCGGCGTGGACGTGATGTACCAGAACACCAACTCGCCCGCCGTGCTCAAGACGGCCGAGGAACGCGGCGCCCGCGCCTTCGGCAAGGACGGCGACATGAGCGCCTTCGCGCCCAAGGCTCACCTGGGCTCGGCCGTGGTCGACTGGACGCCGTACTACTCCAAGGTGGTCGAGGACACGCTCGCGGGCAACTGGCAGGGCGGCAACTTCTGGTGGGGCGTGAAGGAAGGCGCGATCGACCTACTGAAGATCGCCGACGACGTGCCCCAGGAAATCAAGGACCGCGTCGAGAAGGCCCGCGCGGGCCTGAAGGACGGCAGCTTCGCCGTCTGGGCCGGTCCCATCAAGGACAACACCGGCAAGGAGCTGCTGGCCGCGGGCCAGGTGGCCGATCTGCCGTTCCTCACCGGCATCAACTTCTACGTCGCCGGTGTCGAAGGCAAGGTGCCGGGCGCCGAGGGCAAGTAGGCACGGATTTTGTGTAAGCATAGGCAGTCCGGCGCCGCGCCTGGCTGCTCCTCCTCTTCATTTCCCGAAGGAAACCCATGACTGATTTGCACAAACGCTCCCTGCTCCAGATGGCCGCGCTGTCGGCCGTCGCCGCCGCGGCCCTCGTGGGCTGCGGCAAGAAGGAAGAGCCGGCGCCCGCCGCTCCGGCCGAGCCGGCACCGGCCGCTGCGCCTGCGGCCAAGCCCGAGCCGCTGAAGATCAGCTTCGCCTACGTCGGCCCCGTGGGCGACGGCGGCTGGTCCTTCGCGCACGACCAGGCGCGCAAGAAGCTCGAAGCCGAGTTCGGCGACAAGATCCAGACCAGCTACGTCGAAAGCGTGCCCGAGGGCCCCGACGCCGAGCGCGTGCTGCGCGACATGGTCACGCAGGGCAACAAGCTGGTCTTCGGCACCACCTTCGGCTACATGGACGTGATGCAGAAGCTGGGCGGCGAATTCAAGGACGTGAAGTTCGAGCACGCCACCGGCTACAAGACCAGCGAGAACGTGCGCACCTACGACAGCCGCACCTACGAGGGTGCATACCTCGCGGGCATCATCGCCGGTGGCATGACCAAGACGGGCACGCTGGGCGTGGTCGGCTCGGTGCCGATTCCCGAGGTGATCCGCAACATCAACAGCTTCACGCTGGGCGCGCAGAGCGTGAACCCCAAGATCAAGACCAAGGTCGTGTGGGTCAACGAATGGTTCAGCCCGCCTAAGGAGACCGAGGCCGCCACGTCGCTCATCAACGGCGGCGCCGACGTGCTGTTCCAGAACACCGACTCGCCCGCCGTGCTCAAGACCGCTGAGGAAAAGGGCAAGCGCGCCTTCGGCTGGGATTCGGACATGACCGCCTACGGCCCCAAGGCCCACCTGGGCTCGGCCGTCATCAACTGGGCGCCGTACTACATCAAGGCCACCAAGGACGTGCTCGACGGCACCTGGGCCACGGGTCAGAGCTGGTGGGGCGTGAAGGAAGGTGCGATCGACCTCGTCTCCATCGCCGAGGACGTGCCTGCCGAGATCAAGTCCAAGGTCGAAGAGGCGAAGGCCGGCCTGAAGGACGGCAGCTTCGTGATCTGGAAGGGCCCGATCGTGGACAACGCCGGCAAATCCGTGCTGGAGAAGGACGCGGCGGCCGACGACAAATTCCTCACCGGCATCAACTTCTACGTCCAGGGCGTGGAAGGCAAGGTGCCGGGCAGCGACAAGAAATAAGCCGCAGGGCTTTGCTGCCAAAGGCCGCCCGTCTTGGGCGGCCTTTTTCATGCGCCGATCCGGTCCAGCAGGCTGTACCAGGCCACGCCGGCAGCGATGTAGAAGCGCTGCAGCCCGTGCAGAGGAATGGGCTGCAGCGGCGTGACCGGGAAGGGGCATGCCGATGCCGGCCCGCCCGCCACCAGGGCCGCCACGTGCCTGCCCAGACTCGTCGCCATGGCGATGCCGCGCCCGTTGTAGCCCAGCGCCATGGTGATGCCCGGCGCGGGCTGGTGCAGGTGGGGCATGAAGTCGCGCGTGACGGCGATGCGCCCGGCCCAGCGGTACTCGTATTCCACGGGGCCGAGCTGCGGGAACATCAGCGCCAGCGCGCGTTCGAGGTGCGCGAAGTCCTGCGGCCCCTGCGGGTCGGCGAAGTGGCCGCGGCCGCCCATCAGCAGCCGGCCCTGCGCGTCCTTGCGGAAGTACAGCAGCAGCCGCTGCGAGGTCGAGCCTGTCTCGCCGCCGGGCAGGATGTCCGCGCCCGCCGCGCCCAGCGGCTTCGTCGCCACGATGAAGCTGTTGGCGGCGAGCACCGTGCGCGCCAGCCCCGGCCACAGGCCGTCGGTATAGCCGTTGGTGCCCAGCACCACCTGCTGCGCCCGTACGCGGTGGCCTTGCGCCGTGATGGCGACCCAGTGCGTGCCCTGACGCTCCAGCGATACCACGGGCGAGCCGCCGTGCACCTGTACGCCCAGGCCCTGGGCAGTGCGCACGAGGCCGCGCACGTAGGCCAGCGGCTGGATGCCGCCTGCGCGCCCGTCGAGCCAGCCGCCCGCGAAGGCCGGCGTGCCGATGCGCGCGGCGGCGGCGGCGCGGTCGAGCATCTCCACGCGCACGCCGCGCCGCTCCCACTGCCGGGCGCGTGCATGCATGCCGTCCACGGCCTGCTGCGTATAGCCCACCTGCAGCCAGCCCGCGCGCACCGGGGCGCAGTCGATGGCGTGGCGCGCGATGAGCTCGAACACCAGGTCCGCCGAGCGGGACACGGCGTCGATCAGCGGCTCGGCATGCTCGGCGCCGTAGAGGCGCACGAGATCGTCGGGGTCGTGCTTGAGCGTGGGGTTGACCTGCCCGCCGTTGCGCCCCGAGGCGCCCCAGCCGGGTGCGTGCGCGTCGAGCACGCACACACGCGCGCCGCTCTCGGCCAGGTGCAGCGCGGCCGACAGGCCGGTGTAGCCCGCGCCGATGACGAGCACGTCGGCGGAGAGCGGGGCATCCAGCGCGGGCGTGTCGGGCGCGGGTGGTGCCGTGGCCGCCCACAGCGAAGGGGCCGCGGGGTGCGAGGCTATCGGGCGGGCGCTCATGCGGCACCTCCTGCCGGGGCGTGCAGCACGCGGCGCAGGAAGTCCTGCGTGCGCGCATGGCTGGGTGCGCCGAGCACCTGCGCGGCGGGCCCTTCCTCGACGATGCTGCCGCTGTGCAGGAAGCACACGCGGTCGGCCACCTCGCGCGCGAAGCCCATCTCGTGCGTCACCACGATCATGGTCATGCCTTCGTCGGCGAGCTGGCGCATGACCTCCAGCACGTCGCCCACGAGCTCCGGGTCGAGCGCCGAGGTGGGCTCGTCGAACAGCATGGCCTCGGGCTTCATTGCGAGCGCCCGCGCGATGGCCACGCGTTGCTGCTGGCCGCCGGAAAGCTGCGCAGGCCAGGCCTGGGCCTTGTCTGCCAGGCCCACCTTGCGCAGCAGCTCCAGCGCCTCGGCGCGGGCCTTGTCGGGCGTTTCGCCCTTCACGTAGACAGGGCCTTCCATCACGTTCTCGACCACCGTGCGGTGCGGGAACAGGTTGAAGCGCTGAAACACCATGCCCATGCGGCTGCGCAGCTTGTGGATGGAAGGCGCGCGGTTGTCCACGCGCTCGCCGAAGGCGCGCACCTCGCCGCCCTGGTAGGACTCCAGGCCGTTGATGCAGCGCAGGACCGTGGACTTGCCCGAGCCCGAGGGGCCGATCAGGCACACCACCTGGCCGCGCTCCACGCGCAGGCTCACGCCCTGCAGCACGCGGTGGTCGCCGTAGGCCTTTTCGAGGCGGTCGATCTCGATCATGGCGTCTTCCTCCCCGCGCCGAAGCGGTGCTCCAGCCGCCGCAGGCCCCAGACCAGCGGCAGGCTCATCGCGAGGTAGAGCAGGGCGACCAGGGTGTACACGGTCATGTTCTGGAAGGTGGACGAGGCGATGAGCTGGCCCGCGCGCGTCATCTCGGCCACGGTGATGGTGGAGACCAGCGACGAGTCCTTGAGCATCATCACCAGCGTGTTGCCGTAGGGCGGCAGTGCGATGCGGAAGGCCTGCGGCAGGGTCACGCGGCGCATCAGCAGCGCGGGCCGCATGCCCATGGCCAGCGCCGCCTCGCGCTGGCCCGGGTCCACGGCCTCGATGCCGGCGCGGAAGTTCTCGGCCTGGTAGGCCGAGTAGGCGATGCCCAGCCCGATCACCCCGGCCTGGAAGGCCGTGAGCTGGATGCCGATTTCCGGCAGCACGAAGTAGATGTAGAAGAGCTGCACGATGATGGGCAGCCCCCGGATCACGTTGATCACGGTGGATGCGCACACCGAGATCGCGCGCACCGGCGAGAGCTTGCCCAGTGCCAGCACCAGCCCGATCACGCTGGACAGCAGGAACGACAGCACGGTGACCTGCACCGTGACCACCGCCCCCTGCAGCAGGATGGGCAGGAACTCGCGCGCGTGTTGGATGAAGCCTTGCATGGCGTCTCAGATTCCCCATTTCTTCACGATGGCTGCCAGCGTGCCGTCGGCCTTGATCGCGGCGATGGCCTTGTTCAGGCGCTCGCGCGTGGCCGTGTCGCCCTTGCGCACCACGAGGCACACGTCACCCACGTTCGAGGGCTTGTAGCCTTCGGCCAGCTTCACGCCCTGGAAGGTGTTCTGGCGGATCTGGTAGGCGATGATGGGCTGGTCGCCCAGGCCGGCCTTAATGCGGCCGAGCGCGAGGTCGCGCGTCATGTCGGCAACCGAGTCGTAGCTGCGCACCTCCTTGAAGATGCCCTTCTTCTGCAGCATGTCGATGAACACCGTGCCCACCTGGGCACCGACGATCTCGCCCTTGAGGTCGTCGAGCGAGGCGTAGGCCTTGGCGTCGTCGGCCTTCACGATCAGGCCCTCGCCATACGAATAGACGGGGTCGCTGAAGTCCACCACCTGCTCGCGCGCCGGGGTCTTGAGCATGGCGGCCGAGACGATGTCGATCTTGTTCGAGGTGAGCGAGGGGATCAGCGCAGAGAACACGGTCTGCTGGATCTGGACCTGGAAGCCGCCCGCCTTGGCCACCGCCTGCGCGGTGTCCACCATCATTCCCTGGATGCTGTTGGTCTTCACGTCGAGGAAGGTGAACGGGATGCCCGTCGCCGTGGCCCCCACGTTGTAGGAGGCGGGTGCGGCGCCCTGCGCCGCGGCCAGCGTGACGGCGCCGGCGGCGCACAGGCCCATGGCGATGCGGTGGAGGTGGCGGCGGGTGAAGCGGTGCATGGATGGCTCCTTGTGGCAAGTGAAGGGATGGGCCGCGCGGCGCGCCCGGGCTATGGCGCCCGGGTGCATTTGCGCTTTCCTGGCTTTGCAAGAACGGTGCCAATGATCGATTTCAATGAATCTTTAATGAATAGATTCAAACCACTAAAAGATTCAATCGAATCGATATTCGATATTTCAAGGAGGAAAAGCTATACTTCATTCCCATGGACATGCCCGCCCCGCCCGATGAGGACACCAACCCCCTGTTCAACCAGTCGCTGGAAAAAGGGCTGGCCGTGCTCTGCGCCTTCAGCGCGCAGCGGCGCAGCATGACGCTGGCCGACGTGGCGGCTGCCGCGGGCATCAGCAAGAGTTCGGCGCAGCGCATGGTGTTCACGCTCGAGCAGCTCGGCTTCGTGCGCAAGCACCCGCAGACGCGGCGCTACCAGCTCACGCCGCGCGTCATGCGCATCGGCTTCAACTACCTCGCGGCCAACCCGCTGATCGACCTGGCCAACCCTTACCTGTCGGAACTCACCAACGTGACGACCGAGACCACTTGCCTCACCGAGCCCGACGGGCTGGACATGGTCTACGTGGCGCGCTTCATCAGCGCCCAGTTCGTGCCCGTGCACATGCCCATCGGCAGCCGCATCCCGATGTACTGCACAGGTTCGGGGCGCGCCTGGCTCAGCGCGCTGCCGGACGCCGAGGCGCTGGCGCTGCTGCGCGCCAGCGAGCGCGTGGCCCACACCCGCCATACCCTCACCGACGAGGCCGCCATCCTGGCCGAGCTGGGCCAGGCGCGCCAGCGCGGCTACGCCATCAACCGCGAAGAGTTGTTCCTGGGCGACATGACGCTCGGCGCCCCGGTGATCGGCAGCCATGGCCGGCCCGTGGCGGCCGTGCACATCGTGGCGCCCACGAGCCGCTGGACGCCCGAGGAGGCCGAAAGCCGCCTGGGCCCCGCGCTGCTGGCCTGCGCCCGCTCGCTGAGCAATTCGGTGCGCGCGCTGGCCTAGCGCAGCTCCTGCACCTGCACCTGCATGGTGCGTGCCATGCACCGTTCCCGTTTCCCTTTCCAAGGAGTCGCACCATGGGTATCCAGATCATCCGGCAGAGCGCCACCGCGCCTGACCTGCAGGACCACGGCACCGTCGCCGTACCGCTGAGCGCGCCCGCCTGCGCCCTGCGCGGGCTGGACGTGGCCATCCCGCAGCGCCCCGGCACCGAGACCGGGCTGTGGGAGTGTTCGCCGGGCCGCTTCCAGCGCCAGGTGGCCTCGGGCGAGGTCATGCACATCCTCGCGGGTGCGGGCTGCTTCCTGCCCGAGGCCGCGGGTGCGGAACCGGTGGAGTTCCGTGCGGGCGATACGCTGTTCTTCCCGCCCGATACGCGGGGTGTATGGGAGATCCGCGAGGCGGTACGCAAGCTCTACGTGATGGTCTGAGGGTGGTCTGCAGGCGCATGGAACGGCGCTTGCGTTTATCCTTGCCGGCAGCCCCGGCAAGGCCGGGTGCGGCCCCCACGATACGCACACCACACCCATGATCGAAGCCACCCTCTGGCACCCCGTCGCCGCGGTGCAGGACATAGCCCAGGCCCCTTGGGCCGCGCGCCTGCTGGAGCGCGACATCGTGCTCTGGCGCGACGCCGATGGCCGCCTGCAGGCCTTTGCCGACCAGTGCCCGCACCGCGGCGCGCGCCTCTCGCTGGGCCGTGTGCACGGCGGCCGGCTCGAGTGCCCCTACCACGGCTGGCAGTTCGCCGCGAACGGCCAGTGCGTGCACGTGCCTGCACTGCCGCATTTCACGCCGCCGGCCACGCACTGCGCCCGCCACTACGAAGTGCGCGAGGCCCACGGCCTCGCATGGGTGCGGCTGGAGGCGGGAGATGCGCCGCTGCCCGCCTTCGCGGCGGAGGACGATGCGCACCTGCGCAAGCTCCTGTGCGGCCCCTACGACGTGGCGGCGAGCGCGCCGCGCATCGTGGAGAACTTCCTCGACATGTCGCACTTCGGCTTCGTGCACGAGGGCTGGCTGGGCGCGCGCGAGGCCGCGGCCATCGAGGACTACCGCGTGGAGCGCACGCCCACCGGCCTGCGCGCCACGGGCTGCAAGGCCTGGCAGCCGCAGTCCAATCTGCATTCCACGGCGCCCGCGCAGGTGGAGTACGAATACGAGGTGACGGGGCCCTACGCGGCCGTGCTCACCAAGGTGCCCGAGGCGGGCACCACCGCCGTGCAGGGCTGGCGCGAGTCCATCGCGCTCTACATCTGCCCCCTCGCGCAGGAGGCGAGCCGCGTGTGGTTCCGCCTGGCCGTGGCCGACTTCGACGCGCCCGACGAGAAGCTGCGCGCCTTCCAGCACACCATCTTCACGCAGGACCAGCCGGTGCTCGAATCGCAAAGGCCCGGGCGCCTGCCGCTCGACCTGCGGGCGGAACTGCACACCGCCGCCGACAAGGCATCCTCGGCCTACCGCCGCTACCTCCAGGCCAGCGGCATCACCTTCGGAGTCTGCTGATGTACAAGGTCCCGCCCATCGCCCCCGAACGCCTGCCGGGCCTGCTGGCCGCCATGCCCAAGGCCGAGCTGCACATCCACATCGAGGGCTCGCTGGAGCCCGAGATGATCTTCGCGCTGGCCGCGCGCAACGGCGTGGCGCTGCCCTATGCCAGCGTGGAGGCCCTGCGCCGGGCATATGCCTTCACCGACCTGCAGAGCTTCCTGGACATCTACTACGCGGGCGCCAGCGTTCTGCTGCACGAGCAGGACTTCTACGACATGGCCCGCGCCTACCTTGCGCGGGCAGCGGCTGACAACGTGGCGCACGCCGAAATCTTCTTCGACCCGCAGACGCACACCGCGCGCGGCGTGGCGATGGAAACCGTGGTGAACGGCCTGCACCGCGCCTGCACCGACGCACGGGCCGCGCAGGGCATTTCAGCGTCGCTGATCCTGTGCTTCCTGCGCCACCTGAGCGAGGAAGACGCCTTCGCCACGCTGGAGCAGGCCCAGCCGCTGCTCGACCGCATCGTCGGCGTGGGGCTGGACAGCAGCGAGGTCGGCCATCCGCCCGAGAAGTTCGCGCGCGTGTTCGCGCGCTGCCGCGAGCTGGGCCTGCACGTGGTGGCCCATGCGGGCGAGGAGGGGCCGCCGGCCTACATCTGGAGTGCGCTGGACGTGCTCAAGGCCGAGCGCATCGACCATGGTGTACAGGCGGTGCACGACGCGGCGCTGATGCGCCGCCTGGCCGAGGAGCGCATCGCGCTCACCGTGTGCCCGCTGTCCAACCTGAAGCTGCGCGTGTTCCCGCGCCTGGAGGACCACAACCTCAAGCAGCTGCTGCAGGCGGGCCTGGCGGCGACGGTGAACTCGGACGATCCGGCCTACTTCGGCGGCTACCTCAACGCCAACCTCACGCAGACCTTCGCCGCGGTGCCGCAGCTCACCGCGCGCGATGCCTACCAGCTCGCCTTCAACAGCTTCGAGGCCAGCTTCGCGCCGCAGGCCGACAAGCGCGCCTGGGAGCACCGGCTCAAGGAGTGCTTCGAGCTCTACGTCGAGAACGACTGAGGCCCTAGGACCACGATAGCGTCTATCCTGTGCATGCCCGCCGCTGCGCCGCAGCGGACCCGGGGGCGATAACGACAGGAGACAACGCATGAGAGAGAGCATCCACCGCGGCGCATGGCCGCGTTCCGTGCTGACCCTGGCCGCCGTGGCGGCACTCGCAGCCTGCGGAGGCAGCGGCGGGGGCGATGGCAGCACCTACAGCGCCGAGATCCGCCGCACCACCATGGGCGTGCCGCACATCAAGGCCGGCAACTGGGGCAGCGCCGGCTACGGCTTCGGCTACGTGCAGGCGCAGGACAACCTGTGCACCATGGCCGACTCGTTCCTCACCTACCGCGGCGAGCGCTCGCGCCACCTCGGCGGCAGCGCGCAACTGGTCTACAACAGCACGCTGGGGCGGCCGCGCAACATCGACTCCGACTTCTTCCACCGCCACGTCATCTCCGACGAGGCGGTGGACCGCACGATGGCGGCGCAGCCGGCCAAGCTGCTGCAGATGGTGGAGGGCTTCGCTGCGGGCTACAACCGCTACGTGCGCGAAGCCAAGGCCGGCGGCTCGGCCCATGCGGCCTGTCGCAGCGAGGCCTGGGTGCAGCCCATCACCGCGCGCGACGTGTGGCGCCGCATCTATGCCGCCAACCTGGCGGGCGGCTACAGCAACTTTGCGGAGGCCATCGCCAATGCGCAGCCGCCGCAGGCCAAGGCCGGCGCGCAGGAGCCCGCCGCCTTCGAGCCGGGCCGCACGCGTGCGCCGAGCCTGCAGGTGGGCGGCGAGCTGGGCGTGGGCAGCAACATGTACGGCTTCGGCACGGCGGCCACGGGCGAAGGCAGCGGCGTGCTGTTCGGCAACCCGCACTGGTACTGGAAGGGACCGGACCGCTTCTACCAGGCGCAGCTCACCATCGACGGGGAGGCGAACGTGAGCGGTGTGTCCTTCCTCGGCCTGCCGGTGATCCAGATCGGCTTCAACGACAGCGTGGCCTGGAGCCACACGGTGTCCACGGCGCGGCGCTTTGGCTTCTTCCAGCTGTCGCTCGTGCAGGGCGAGCCCACGAGCTACCTGCGCGACGGCGTGCCGGTGAAGATGAAGCCTGCCACCATCACCGTGCCCAGCCGCAATGCCGATGGCTCGGTGAGCGACGTGACGCGCACGCTCTACCACTCCGAATACGGCCCGCTCGTGAACCTGGCGGGCCTGAACCCCGCGCTCGCCTGGAGCCAGGGCATGGCCTTCGCCATCCGCGACATCAACGGCGAGAACTTCCGCACGCTGCGCACCTGGATGCGCTGGAACCAGGCCAAGTCGCTGGACGAGTTCATCGCCATCCAGAAGGAAGAGGCGTCGATCCCCTGGGTCAACACCGTGGCCGTGGGTCGGGGCAGCGCCAAGGCCTGGTACGCCGACATCGGCGCCGTGCCCAACGTGTCGCCCGCGCAGACGGCGGCCTGCACCACGCCGTTCGGCATGGCCGTGGGCCAGGCGCTGCCCAACGTGCCGTTCTTCGACGGCTCGCGCAGCGAGTGCGACTGGCTCACCGACGCCGACTCGGTGCAGAAGGGCGCGGTGGGCGTGTCGCGCATGCCCAGCCTGCAGCGCGACGACTACGTGGGCAACATGAACGACAGCTACTGGCTGGCCAACGTGCATGCGCCGCTCACGGGCTATCCGGCCATCTTCGGCCCGGCCGGCACCAGCGCGCAGACCCTGCGCACGCGCATGGGCCACACCATGGCGCTGGAGCGGCTCGCAGGCACCGACGGCTATGCGGGCAACAAGGCCACCAGCGCCGTCGTGCGCGAGATGGTGCTGGGCAGCCGCGTGTTCTCGGCCGAGCGCTTCAAGGACGAGGTGCTGGACCTGATCTGCACGCCCGCGCAATGGACGGTGAACGGCGCTGCGGTGGACGCCGCCCAGGCCTGCGCCGTGCTGGCCGCATGGGACAACCGTGGGCGCAAGGACTCCAGGGGCTCGCACCTGTGGGACGAGTTTTGGAGCCGCGTGCCCACCGCCAGCCTGTTCACGGTGCCGTTCAGCGCGGCCGACCCGCTGAACACGCCGCGCGGCATCAACGCCGCAGCGGCCGACGCGCTGCGCCAGGCCATGGCCACGGCCATCGCCCGGGTGGGGCAGAGCGGCTACGCGCTGGATGCGCCGCGCGGCGAAGTGCTGTACGCCACGCGGGGCGGCACCCGGCTGCCCCTGTATGGCGGCTGCGGCGCGATGGGCTACTTCACCATCACCTGCTCGGAGAACGACATCACCCAGGGCGGCTACAGCATGGACGGACAGCCCAACGCCAGCAACAGCTACATGCAGGTGGTGAGCTTCTCGGCCAGCGGCGTGCAGGCGCACACCTTCCTGACCTTCTCGCTGTCGGACGACCCGGCCTCGCCGCACCATGGCGACTACACCAAGGCCTACAGCGCCGGGCAGTGGCTGCGCGTGCCGTTCACCGAGGCGGAGATCACCGGCAACGCCGACTACCGCACGGCCACCGTGAAGGAGTGATCCTGCAAGCCCCGGCGGGGCGGAGCCTTCCCGCCCCGCCGGGCGTCACAGCGCCGTGCGCAGCCGCCAGATCTCGGGGAACAGCACCACGTCGAGCATCTTGCGCAGGTAGCTCACGCCGCCGGTGCCGCCGGTGCCGCGCTTGAAGCCGATCACGCGCTCGACCGTCGTCACGTGGCGGAAGCGCCAGAGGCGGAAGGCATCCTCCAGGTCGGCCAGCTCCTCGCCGAGCTGGTACAGGTCCCAGTGCCGCTTCGGGTCGCGGTACACGGCCAGCCAGGCCTGCTCCACCGCGTCGCTGGCCTCGTAGGGCTGGGTGAAGTCGCGCTGCAGGTGGCTGGCGGGCACGCCGAGGCCCCGGCGCGCCAGCAGGCGCAGGGCCTCGTCGTACAGCGAAGGCGCCTCGTACGCGGCCTGCACCTGCGCCAGCAGGTCGGCGCGATGGGCATGGGGACGCAGCATGGCCGCGTTCTTGTTGCCCATGGCGAATTCGATGCAGCGGTACTGGTAGCTCTGGAAGCCGCTGGACTGGCCCAGGAAGGGCCGCATGGCCGTGTATTCGGGCGGCGTCATGGTGGCCAGCACGTCCCAGGCGTGCACGAGCTGCTCCATGATCTTGGACACGCGCGCGAGCATCTTGAACGCTGGCTGCAGGTCGTCCCGCGCCACGTGGGCGATGGCGGCGTGCAGCTCGTGCAGCATGAGCTTCATCCACAGCTCGCTGGTCTGGTGCTGCACGATGAACAGCATCTCGTCGTGCGCGGGCGACAGGGGCTTTTGCGCGCCCAGGATGGCGTCGAGCTGCAGATAGTCGCCATAGCTCATGCTGCGGCTGAAGTCGAGCTGCGCGCCTTCCGCACGCACGATGGATTCGTTGGTGGGATTCATGTCACTGCGTTGATCTGGTGGAACACGGGGCTGCGCCACTCGCCGCTCTCCAGCACCTCGCGCAGGTGCCGCACGGCGTGCCACACGTCTTCGAAGCCGGTGTAGAGCGGCGTGAAGCCGAAGCGCAGGATGTCCTTGTGCGGCCCCGCGCCGCCATCGCCCTTGCGGAAGTCGCCGATCACGCCGCGCGCGATCAGCGCCTGCACGATGGCGTAGGCGCCGTCGCCCTGCGTCAGGCACACCTGCGAGCCGCGCTGCGCGCGCGCGCGGCGTGGCGAGGCCCAGGCCGTGGCCCTGGCAGGTTTCTTCCACCAGGCGGATGAACAGGTCGGTCAGCGCCAGCGACTTGGCGCGCAGCGCGGCCATGCCGCCGAACTGCTCGGCTTCGGTATAGACATCCAGCCCGCACTGCAGCACGCCCATGCTGACCATGGGCTGGGTACCGCACAGGTAGCGCTGGATGCCCTGGGCCGGGTGGTAGCCAGGCTCGAACCGGAAGGGCTCGGCATGGCCGAACCAGCCCGCGAGCGGCTGCCAGAAGCGGTCGATGAGGCGCGGGTGCGCCCACACGAAGGCCGGCGCGCCGGGCCCGCCGTTGAGGTACTTGTAGCTGCAGCCCACGGCGAAGTCGGCGCCGGCGCCGTGCAGGTCCACGGGCACGGCGCCCGCGCTGTGGCACAGGTCCCAGACGCAGACGATGCCCTGCGCATGCGCGGCGGCCGTGACGGCGGCCATGTCGTGCATGGCGCCGGTGCGGTAGTTCACGTGGGTGAGCATGCAGATGGCCACGTCGTCCCGCAGCGCGCCGTCGATCTCCTCCGGTTCGAGCAGCACCAGCTCCAGCCCGTATTCCTGGCACACGGACTGGGCGATGTAGAGGTCGGTCGGGAAGTTGCTGCGCTCGCTGATGAGCTTCCTGCGGCCCGGCGCGTCCTCGCGCACGATGCGGGCGGCGGCCGTCAGCACCTTGTAGAGGTTGATGGAGGTGGTGTCGGTGAACACCACTTCCCCCGGCCCCGCGCCGATCCAGGGCGCGAACTGGTCGCCCAGGCGCCGGGGCAGTTCGATCCAGCCGGCGCTGTTCCACGATCGGATCAGGCCCTGGCCCCACTCCTGCTGCACGATCTCGGCCGCGCGCGTCGCAGCCGCCCGGGGGCTGGCGCCCAGCGAATTGCCGTCCAGGTAGATCACGCCGTCCGGCAGCACGAAGCGCTCGCGCAGCGGGCGCAGCGTGTCCTGCGCGTCCAGGGCCTGGCAGTCTTGCAAAGTGGTCATGGTGTTCCTTTTTGATAGCTGCTTGCGCTTGCTGGGTAAGCGCTGGAGCCGTTTTTGGCTTGAAACGGGTTACAGCGCCCGCAGCACAGCGCGCACCGGCGAGGCGTCGGCGGTGGTCAGCTTGAGCGGCAGCGCGATGAGTTCGTAGTCGCCCTCGGGCACCGCGTCGAGCACCAGGTTCTCCAGCACGCGCAGGCCGCGCCGGCGGATCACCTGGTGGCTGGGCAGCGCCTTGCTGTCGGCCGGGTCGATGCTCGCGGTGTCGATGCCGATGAGCATCACGCCCAGATCGGCCAGCCGCTCCACCGTTTCGGGCGCATAGGCGGCGAGGCCGGCGTCCCAGCGGTCCACGGGCATGCGCGCATAGGTGCGCACCAGCACGCGCGGAGGCAGGCCCTGCACGGCGTGGGCGATGTGGCGCCATTCGACGAGCGGCCCGCAGCCGATGGCATGGACCACGCGGCACGGGCCCAGGAACGGCTCCAGCGGCACCGCGCCGATGGCCTCGCCCGCCGGGTCGTAGTGCAGCGGCGCGTCGGCGTGCGCGCCCACGTGGGGCGAGAGGGTGAGGGCGCTCACGTTGACCGGGCAGCCGGGGGCGATGGTGGCAGTCCACTGCGCCTGGTAGGGCGTGTCGCCGGGAAAGACCGGGCTGCCCGCGTGCACGGGCGGGGAAATGTCCCACAGAGGGCGGGCGGTAGCAGGGGCGCGATGCATGGCCGCCGACCTTAGCGCGCTGGTGGCGCCGTGGTGTCGGTTATCTGCAACGCTATGGATAAAGGAGCTGCTGGCGCTTGCCAGTCAAGCGCTGGAGGGCGAAATCACTCCTGAAATACCGGCAGCCCGTGGCGCCGGCGTGCGCGCTGGCAGGCGTCGCTGCCGGCCTCGAACTCGCGGCACGGCGAAGGGCGCCACTCATAGATGCCGCAGGCCGCGCGCTCGCCCACCCGCCCCGTGAGCGCGGCGCAGCGCGGCGATGCGTGGTCGGTGCCGCGCATGCGGCGCAGGCCTGCGTTCACCTCCACGGCCAGGCCGTCGGGCACGTCGCCGCCGTATTCCTGGGTTTCGTGGACGGAGAAGTCGACGCGAAAGCTCGCGCAGCAGGCGCCGCAGGTCAGGCAGGGGTGGGTCATCGCTGGAAGAGGGGAGGGCTCGGGCGCATTGTGCGGGCACCGGCGATGGTGCACTCGGGCGGCGGGTCTCTGATTTCGGTCAGCCCCTGGGGAAACACCCGCTTGTAAAATGAGAATTAATCCTATTCATAAATCCACGAGTTTCCACATGAATCAACCGCGCGACGGTGCCGCCAGTTCGCAGGCCATGGGCCTGGACGCCTTGCCCAGGGGAGTGCCTGCCACGGTGGCCGGCCTCGCCGAAGGCGGGCACGACAGCGTGCGCGCCATGGTGCTGCGGCTGATGGAGATCGGTTTTCTGCCCGGCGAGCCCGTGCGCGTGATCGCCAGCGGCTTCCCGTCGGCCGATCCGCTGGCCGTGCGCGTGGGCCAGGCCACGTTCGCGCTGCGCCGGCACGAGGCCGCGCTGGTGCAAGTGCGCGTGGACGCGGCGGGGGCAGGCGCATGAGCGCGCAGCCTTTGCATGTCGCCCTGCTGGGCAACCCCAACTGCGGCAAGACGGCACTGTTCAACCTGCTGACCGGCGCGCGCCAGAAGGTGGCCAACTATGCCGGCGTCACCGTCGAGCGCAAGGAGGGCCACCTGACCACGCCGGGCGGGCGCCGCGTGCGCGTGCTGGACCTGCCGGGCTCCTACAGCCTGCATGCCCAGAGCCTGGACGAGGCGGTGACGCGCGACGTGATTACCGGCCGCCGCGCGGGCGAGCCCGTGCCCGAGCTGCTGGTCTGTGTGACCGACGCCACCCACCTGCGCTTGAACCTGCGCCTGGTGCTGGAGGCGCGCGCCCTGGGTCTGCCCATGGTGCTGGTGTTGAACATGAGCGACATGGCGCAGCGCCAGGGCATCGAGATCGACCGCGCGGTGCTGGCGCGCGAGCTGGGCATGCCCGTGGTCGGCACGGTGGGCGTGCGCCTGGACGGCGCGCGCGAGCTGCTGCAGTGGCTGGACACGGCGCAGCCCGTCGCCGCCGCAGCGCCGGCCGTGCAGCCGCAGGCCCGGCCCGCGCTCAACGCGCTGGAGGACGACCGGACCCAGCGCGTGGAGCAGCTGCACCAGGAGGTGCGCCGCATCATGGACCTGGCCGTGCGCGAGCCCCAGGTGCGCCTGCAGCGCGACGACCGCATCGACGCCGTGGTGCTGCACCCGCTGTGGGGCACGCTGCTGCTGGCGGTGACGCTGTTCCTCATGTTCCAGGCCGTCTTCAGCTGGGCCGAGGTGCCCATGGGCTGGATCGAGGGTGCCACGGCCGCCGGCGCGCAGTGGCTCAATGCCCACATGGCCGAGGGGCCGCTGCGCGGGCTGCTCACCGAGGGGCTGATCGCCGGCGTGGGCGGCGTGGTGGTGTTCCTGCCGCAGATCCTGATCCTGTTCCTGTTCATCCTGGCGCTGGAGGAATCGGGCTACCTGCCGCGCGCAGCGTTCCTGCTGGACCGCCTCATGGGCACGGTGGGGCTGTCCGGGCGCTCGTTCATCCCGCTGCTGTCGAGCTTCGCCTGCGCCGTGCCGGGCATCATGGCCACGCGCTCCATTCCTGACTGGCGCGACCGGCTGGTGACCATCATGATCGCGCCGCTCATGACCTGCTCGGCCCGCCTGCCGGTGTATGCGCTGCTGATCGCGGCCTTCATCCCCGAGCGCACCGTGGCCGGCGTGTTCAACCTGCAGGGCGTGGTGCTGTTCGCGCTGTACCTGGGCGGCATCCTGAGCGCCATGGCCGTGGCGGCCGTGGCCAAGCTCGCTCGCCGCGGCGGCGCCGCCGCGCCGTTGCTCATGGAGCTGCCGGCCTACCGCTGGCCCAGCCCGCGCAACCTGCTGCTGGGGCTGTGGGAGCGCGCGCTGATCTTCCTGCGCCGGGTGGGCGGCATCATCCTCACGGTGACGGTGCTGCTGTGGTTCCTGTCCACCTACCCCGCGCCGCCCGTGGGCGCCACGGGCCCGGCCATCGAATACAGCTTCGCGGGCCGTCTCGGCGCGGCGCTGGCGGTGGTCTTCGCGCCCATCGGCTTCAACTGGCAGATCAGCATCGCGCTGGTGCCTGGCATGGCCGCGCGCGAGGTGGCGGTGAGCGCGCTGGGCACGGTGTACGCCATCGCCGCGTCGGCCGACGAGACGGCCGAGCAGCTCGCCCCGCTGCTGGCCAGCCAGTGGTCGCTGGCCACGGCGCTGTCGCTGCTGGTGTGGTTCATCTTCGCGCCGCAATGCATCTCCACCATCGCCGCCGTGCGGCGCGAGACCAACGGCTGGCGCTGGCCGCTCGTCATGACGGCCTACCTGTTCGCGCTGGCGTACCTGGCCAGTTTCATCACCTACCGCGTGGCCGTCGCCCTGGGCGGCGGCTGAGCGGGGAAAGGAGCAACGGCTATGTGGCAAGAGATCCTTACCGGCGCCATCGTCGCCGTGGCGGCCATCGCGCTGCTGTGGCGCTTCCTGCCCCAGCGCTGTCGGGCGCGGGCGGCCAGCGTGCACCCGGCCCTGGGGCCGGCGGCCAAGCCGGGCTGCGGCGGCTGCAATGCCTGCGGTGGCGAGCGCTGCGCACCGCCGCGCAAGCCGTAGCTGCTGCTGCCAAAAAGGAGCTGCTTGCGCTTGCTATATATGGTTTTCAGATGATTTCCATGATGAAACCAGTATCTGACAAGCGCGGGCAGCTCCTTTTTTCATAGAACCGAGCGTCCGCGTCAGGCGGCGTCCCGCCACCGCTCCACTTCGTCCTCCGCCAGCGCGGGCAGGCCGAGCTTGGCGCGCGTGTCGTGGCAACCGTAGGAGGCGAACGGAAAGTCGCGGCAAGTGCGGGGGCGCGCAGCGTAGATGCCGCAGCCGATGCAGCCTCCGCCCAGGTCGGCCAGCGCCACGCAGCGCACGGGGTGGCGCTCGGTGCCGTTCATGCGGCAGCGGTTGCCGCCCGCCTCGTGGACCAGGGCATCGGGCACGGTGCCGCCCATGGACTGCAGTTCGTAGACGGAGAACTCCACGCGGTAGTTCTGGCAGCACGCGCCGCAGTGCAGGCAGGGGTGGACGGGTTCGGGCATGCGGGTTCCTCGGGATTCAGGCGCATCGGCAACGGGCCGCGCTCCGCGCAGGGCGGAGGGCGGCCGGAAAAAGGGGCGATGGAGGCATGCGCAAAGGGCATGCCGCGGCTGAACCGGGCGCTAGGTGTGGCCCTGGAGGAACTTCAGGTAGAAGGTGTGGATGCGCACCTGCAGCGCATGCACGCGCGCCGCCATGCGCCGCGCGGCGGCGTGCAGCTCAGGCGCGCGCAGGCGCTGGCGGTCGGGGCGGGGCGGGTGGCCCGGGCGCGTGGGGTGGGGTTGCGCCGGGGCCAGCATGGGAAGGGTGTGGGAAGGGGCTTATATGCGGCCGAGCAAAAGGTACTCCATGAGTGCCTTTTGCACGTGCATCCTGTTTTCCGCCTCGTCCCAGACGACGGACTGGGGGCCGTCGATCACGTCGGCCATCACTTCCTCGCCGCGGTGCGCGGGCAGGCAGTGCATGAACAGGGCGTCGGGGCGCGCCGCGGCCATCATCTCGGCGTCCACGCACCAGTCGGTGAAGGCCTTGCGGCGGGCCTCGTTCTCGGCCTCGTAGCCCATGCTGGTCCACACGTCGGTGGTCACCAGGTCGGCGTCCTTGCAGGCTTCCAGCGGGTCCTTGAAGACCTTGTAGCAGCCCCCGCGCGGCATGCGGCCGCCGAAGGCGAGCTTTTCATGAACCTCGTAGCCGCCGGGCGTGCTCACGTGCACCGTGAAGCCCAGCAGGTCGGCGGCCTGCAGCCAGGTGTTGGCCATGTTGTTGCCGTCGCCCACCCACGCCACGGTCTTTCCGGCGATGGAGCCGCGGTGCTCGATGTAGGTGAACAGGTCGGCCAGGATCTGGCAGGGGTGGAACTCGTTGGTCAGGCCGTTGATGACCGGCACGCGCGAGAACTCGGCGAAGCGCTCGATCTTCTCCTGGCCGAAGGTGCGGATCATCACCAGGTCCACCATGCGGCTGATGACACGCGCGCTGTCCTCGATGGGCTCGGCGCGGCCGAGCTGGCTGTCGCCCGTGGTCAGGTGCACCACCGAGCCGCCGAGCTGGTACATGCCCGCCTCGAAGCTCACGCGCGTGCGCGTGCTGGCCTTCTCGAAGATCATGGCCAGCGTGCGGTCGGAGAGCGGGTGGTGCTTCTCGTAGCTCTTGAACTTGCCCTTGATGATGGCGGCGCGCGAGAACAGGTAGTGGTATTCGTCGGCGGTGAAGTCGCTGAATTGCAGGTAGTGCTTCATACGGGGTCGATTGTCTTCATTCGGCCAGGATGGCTTTGACCAGCGGGGTCAGCTTGGCGACGATCTCGTCGGCCTCGGCGGTCGTCAGTATCAGCGGCGGCACCAGGCGGATCACGCTGTCGGCCGTGACCGAGAGCAGCAGGCCCGCTTCGGCTGCGCGGCCGATCAGGGCGCCGCAGGGCTTGTCCAGCTCGATGCCCAGCATCAGGCCCTGGCCGCGGATGTCCTTCACGCCGGGCAGGCTGCCCAGCTCGCGCTGCAACGCGGCCTTCAGGTGGTCCCCCACCTTCGCGGCGTTGGCCAGCAGGCCCTCTTCTTCCATGATGCGCAGGGTCTCCACGCCCGCCCGCATGGCCAGCGGGTTGCCGCCGAAGGTGGTGCCGTGGTTGCCGGGCTGGAGCACGTCGGCGGCCTTCGGGCCGGCCACGACGGCGCCGATCGGCACGCCCGAGCCCAGGCCCTTGGCCAGGGGCATCACGTCGGGCACGATGCCGGCCCATTGGTGCGCGAACCATTTGCCGGTGCGGCCCACGCCGCATTGCACTTCGTCGATCATCATGAGCCAGCCGCGCTCGTCGCACAGCGTGCGCAGCTGCTGCAGGTATTCCACGCGCATGGGGTTGATGCCGCCTTCGCCCTGGATGGTTTCAAAGAACACCGCCACGACGTTGGGGTTGCCTTCGGTGGCTTTCCTGATGGCCTCGATGTCGTTGAGCGGCACGCGGATGAAGCCTTCGACCAGGGGGCCGAAGCCGCTGTAGATCTTGGGGTTGCCCGTGGCCGACATGGTGGCGATCGAGCGGCCGTGGAACGCCTTTTCATAGACCACGATCTCGGGCTTGGCGATGCCCTTGTCCACGCCGTACTTGCGCGCGATCTTGAGTGCGGCTTCGTTGGCCTCCAGGCCGGAATTGCAGAAGAACACGTTCTGCATGCCCGACAGCTCCACGAGCTTGGCGGCGAGCTGCTCCTGCCCCGGCACGTGGTAGTAGTTGGAGGTGTGGATCAGCTTGGCTAGCTGGTCCTGCAGCGCGGGCACCAGCTTGGGATGGTTGTGGCCGAGCGTGTTCACGGCGATGCCACCGAGTCCGTCGAGGTACTCCTTGCCGTTCACGTCCCACACGCGGCAGCCCTGGCCGCGCTCCAGCGCGATGGGCACGCGGCCATAGGTGTTCATCACGTGGGGCGAGGCAGCCTCGACGAATGCGGTCATGCGGAAATCTCCAGACGGTACGGTGACGAAAAAACGAAGCACGATTCTAGGGGCTGCCCTCGTGCGCAACGTTGAGGATTGCGCATCACTGTCATGCAGGCACGGAGGGGCATTGAGGCCAAGTCTTCTATAAGAGTTAGAATCGCGGGTTCGCGGCGCACAAGGCCGCGGCCCTCTCCAACGACCCCATACCGATGGTTGCTCCCTCTTCCAAAGAAGTCTTCATCCAAGGCGTGACGCACGAAGGGAGAACCTTCCGGCCCAGCGACTGGGCCGAGCGGCTGGCAGGCGTCATGAGCCAGTTCCGCCCCGGCGGCGCGCGCACCTCGCCCGGCAGCCACCTGGGCTATTCCCCCTGGTGCCTGCCCACCGCGCTGAACGGCGTGAAGTGCGTGGTGGTCCACCGCGACCTGCAGGACCACGAGCCCATGGCCTGGGACTTCGTGATGAACTTCGCGAAGGACAATGGCCTGCAGGTCGTCGAAGCCTGCCTGCTGCCCGACCCCAAGGCCTGACCCCTCAGGCCTTTTCTTTGGGCGCCCGGCACTGCGTGCCGCGGGCACAAAAAAACCGCCCGAAGGCGGTTTTTCTGCTTTGCTGACAGCGCACCCGTTGCAAACGGCGGGCGGCAGGGCCGCCCGGGCTGTTGCCTGAAGAGGGTCAGGCGGCCAGGGCCAGGGCTTTCACCTTGGCGGACAGGCGGCTCTTGTCGCGAGCGGCCTTGTTCTTGTGGAAGATGCCCTTGTCGGCGATCGTGTCCAGCACGGACTGGGCCTTGGCGAACAGTTCGGTGGCCTTGGTCTTGTCGCCGGCCAGGACGGCCTTCTCGACGTTCTTGACGGCGGTGCGGTATTTGGAGCGCAGCGATGTGTTCGCGGCGTTCAGCTTGAGGCCTTGGCGGGCGCGCTTGCGGCCCGATGCCAGGCGGGGGTTCTTTTTCTTCGGCTTAGCAGATGCCATGATGTGTATTCCTTGTGTCTGAGGATGTTGTCAGCAAAGCCGACCATTATAGCGCAGCCGCCGTTTTCGGGCCGCCGCGCCGGCAAGCGCATACACTCGCGGCAGTGTCCCTGTTCAAAGCCGCCTCCACCGTTTCGCTGCTGACCCTGGCCTCGCGCGTGACGGGCCTGGTACGCGACCTGCTCATGGCCTCGATGTTCGGGGCCAACGTGCTCACCGACGCGTTCAACGTCGCTTTCCGCATCCCCAACCTGTTTCGCCGCCTGTTCGCCGAGGGGGCGTTCAGCCAGGCCTTCGTGCCGGTGCTGGCGGCGCACAAGGCCCAGCATGGCGAGGAGGCCACGCGCGGTCTGGTCGATGCCGTGGCCACCGCCTTGTTCTGGGTGCTGCTGCTGGCCTGCGTGCTGGGCGTCGCGGGCGCGCCGCTGCTCGTGTGGCTGCTGGCCAGCGGGCTGCGGCAGGATCCGGCGGGCTTCGACGCGGCCATCGTCATGACGCGCTGGATGTTCCCCTACATCGGCTTCATGTCGCTGGTGGCGCTGGCCGCGGGCGTGCTCAACACCTGGAAGCGCTTCGCTGTGCCGGCGGCCACGCCGGTGCTGCTGAACCTGTGCATGATCGCCGCCGCCTGGCTGGGCGCGCCGCAGCTCGCGGCGCGCGGCATCGAGCCCATCTACGCGATGGTGGGCGGCGTGATGGCCGGCGGCGTGCTGCAGCTGGCGGTGCAGGTGCCGGCCCTGGTGCGCCTGGGCCTGCTGCCGCGCATCGGCATGACCTGGGGGCGCGTGCGCGCCGCCTGGGGCGACGCGGGCGTGCGCCGCATCCTCACGCTGATGGCGCCTGCGCTGCTGGGCGTGGGCGTGGCGCAGATCTCGCTGATGATCAACACGCAGATTGCCTCGTACCTGCAGCCGGGCAGCGTGACCTGGCTGTTCTACGCCGACCGGCTCATGGAGTTTCCCACCGCGCTGCTGGGCGTGGCGCTGGGCGTGGTGCTCACGCCGCAGCTCGCGGCGGCCCGGGCGGCGGGCGACGGCGAGCGCTATTCGGCCATGCTCGACTGGGGCCTGCGCATCGTGGTGCTGCTGGCCGTGCCCTGCGCCGTGGGGCTACTGGTGTTCGCCCAGCCGCTGGTGGCCACGCTGTTCCACCACGGCGCGCTGCAGGGCAGCGACGTGGGCCGCATCTCGGTGGCGCTTGCGGGCTATGGCGTGGGCCTGCTCGGGCTGGTGGCCATCAAGGTGCTGGCGCCGGGCTACTACGCCAGCCAGGACATCCGCACGCCGGTGCGCATCGCCATCGTGGTGCTGGTGGCCACGCAGCTCATGAACGTGGCGCTGGTGCCGCTGCTCGCGCATGCGGGGCTGGCCCTGTCCATCGGCCTGGGGGCGCTCATCAACGCGCTGTGGCTGCTCACGGGGCTGGTGCGGCGCGGCAGCTTCCAGCCGCGGCCGGGCTGGGCGCGCTTCGCAGGGCAGGTGCTCGCGGCCAGCGCGCTGCTGGCGGTGTTCCTGGCCTGGGGCGCGCAGCACTTCGACTGGCTGGCGTTGCGCGCCACCGAGCTGCGCCGCGCGGGCCTGCTGGCGCTGCTGCTGTGCGCGGCGGTGCTGCTCTACTTCGGCGCGCTGTGGGCCTGCGGGCTGCGGCTGCGCCAGCTACTGCGCCGTTGAGACCATGCCGCTGCGCTACGACGTTCCCACGCCCCTGGAATATTTCGCCGCCCTGGTGCAGGGCGACGACGTGCCGCTGCTGGAGGCGGCCGCCTGCATCGCGCACGACGAGGAGCCCGGCCTGGACGTGCAGCAGATCCTGGGCGACATGGACCAGCTCCAGGCCCGCCTGCGCCGCCGCCTGCCGGCCGACGCGGGGGCGCTGCAACGGCTGGGCGCGCTCAACCAGTTCTTCTACGGCGACCTGGGCTTCAGCGGCAACCTGAACGACTACTACGCGCCCGACAACAGCTACCTGCACGCCGTGCTGCGCACGCGGCGCGGCATCCCGATCTCGCTGGCCGTGCTCTGGCTGGAACTGGCGCAGGGCGTGGGCCTGCGGGCGCAGGGCATCGCGTTCCCGGGGCACTTCCTGGTCAAGGTGCTGCTGCCCGCGGGGCAGGTGGTGATCGACCCGATGACGGGCGAGTCGCTCTCGCGCGAGGCGCTCGCCGAACGGCTGGAGCCCTTCCGGCGCGGCGCCACGGAGGATGCGCAGCACGAAGCGCCGCTGGGGCTGTACCTGCAGGCCGCGACCGCGCGCGACATCCTGGCGCGCATGCTGCGCAACCTCAAGGAAATCCACCGGGCGCGCGAGGACTGGGAGCGCCAGGTCGCCGTGCAGGACCGCCTGCTCGTGCTGCTGCCGGATGCCTGGACGGAATGGCGCGACCGCGGCCTGGCCCGCGCGGAGTTGGGCCATCACCGGCAGGCGGCCGAAGACCTGGAAATCTATCTCGCACACGCGGCGCAGGCGGACGACGCGCAGGCGATCACCTCCCTCGTGGGCGCGCTGCGCCGCGCCTGAGAGCGTGTTCAAAGTCTTTTCATGGTGTCCGCAAGGCAGCAGACAGCCGCAATCTAGGCACGCACCGCAGGCCATGCTGGCGGCCTGGACAAGGTGGGCAACGAAGAGTGCGGCTTTCTGCTGCCTTGCCCGAAGGGTTGCCCCGTCAAGGGGGCATCTGCCGCGTTGCCTGGCCGGCCGCGCAAATGCTCGCCGGGGCCACCAGCCCGGCTGCGCCTTGCGCCTAACAGCTGCCCCCTTGACGGGGCAACGGGCGCCATGAAAGGGCTTTGAACACGCTCTGGTTTGTCACACGGCGGACACGGAATGCGGCCACCATGGCCGCTGCCTTCGTGCCTCCTTCCGCCCATGACTTTTTTCTCCGACCTTCCCTCCCAAGACATCCTGCAGCGCATCGCCGACGAACTGGTGGACGGCTACGACGAAGAGCTGGAGCTGGAAATCGAAGACCGCCAGTGGGACGAGGAGGGCGTGCGCTCCCCCGAGGACCGGCTGGAGCGCCAGCGCTACTTCCGCGAGCTGTTCCGCCTGCAGGGTGAGCTGGTCAAGCTGCAGGACTGGGTGCAGCACACGCGCCAGAAGGTGGTGATCCTGTTCGAGGGGCGCGACGCGGCGGGCAAGGGCGGCGTGATCAAGCGCATTACCCAACGACTGAACCCGCGCGTGGTGCGCGTGGCCGCGCTGCCCGCGCCCAACGACCGCGAGCGCACGCAGTGGTACTTCCAGCGCTACGTGGCGCACCTGCCCGCGGCGGGCGAGATCGTGCTGTTCGACCGCAGCTGGTACAACCGCGCGGGTGTCGAGCGCGTCATGGGCTTTTGCACCGACGACGAGTACGAGGAGTTCTTCCGCAGCGTGCCGGAGTTCGAGAAGATGCTCGTGCGCTCGGGCATCACGCTGGTCAAGTACTGGTTCTCCATCACCGACGAGGAGCAGCACCTGCGCTTTCTGGGCCGCATCCACGACCCACTCAAGCAGTGGAAGCTCAGCCCCATGGACCTGGAGAGCCGCGTGCGCTGGGAGGAATACACCAAGGCCAAGGAGGCGATGCTGGAGCGTACCCACATCCCCGAGGCGCCGTGGTGGGTGGTGCAGGCAGTGGACAAGAAGAAGGCGCGGCTCAACTGCATTGCGCACCTGCTGGGCCAGCTGCCCTACGAGGAAGTGCCGCACCCCGCGGTGGTACTGCCGGCGCGGGTGCGCAACCCGGACTACTTCCGCCAGCCCGTGCCCGCGTCCATGTACGTGCCCGAGGTGTACTGAGGCGGCCGGGTACTATCAAAAAAGAAGCTGCTTGCGCTTGATACTTAAAGAATCCAGCATGTTTCCATGCTGAAACCTCGGTACACCAAGCGCAAGCAGCTATTGTTTTCGCGTTAGCGTCAGGCGGCCTTGACGGCCAGCACCGGGCAGGGCACGTTCAGCAGGATCTCCTGCGCCATGCTGCCCAGCAGCAGCTTGCCTACGGGCGAGCGCTTGCGCAGGCCGATGATGAGCACCGACACCTGCAGCTGCTCGACCATCTCCTCGATTTCCTCGATCGCACTCTTGCCGCGCACGAACTGCTTGAACTCCGCCTGGATGGGCAGTGCCGACAGGCGCTCCTCGACGCGCTCGGCCTCGTAGCCGTTGATGAGGCTCGGGTCCTCCTGGCGGCCGCCCGGGCCGGCGTTCACGACGACCAGGCGTTCGTTGCGGCGGGTGGCGATTTCTATGCCCTTGTCCAGAGCGGCCTGGCCTTCGGGGCGAGGAACATAGGCGACGAGAATGGTCATGCGGTGTCTTCCTTGGTTGTGTTGAATCGGGGTGGCGCAAGGCTGCGGCACAGCCGGCAGGATAGCCCAACGTCCCGGCGTTGGCGAGGGGCCTGGATCAGGCGTCGCACAGCGCCGACGGCGTGCCGGCCAGCCCGAAATGCCGCCACGCGCGGCGCAGCTGCGTGTCCGATGCGAAGCCCGCCAGCAGCGCCGCCTGCGTGACCCCGGCGCCCGAGCGCAGCGCCGCCTCGGCCGTGGCCAGGCGGATGCGGCGCAGGTACTGCAGTGGGGCGATGCCCGCGTGCTCCAGGAAGAGGCGGGCCAGGTGGCGCGGCGTGACGTGGGCCGCGCGCGCCATGGCGGCCACGGTCCAGCCGGCGGCGGGCTGCTGGCTGACGGCGTCCTGCACGCGGTGCAGCGCGGCGTGCAGGTGGTTGCGGTGGTGCAGGAAGGGCGAGAGCGCGGGGTCCTGCGGCCCGCGGCGCAGCGCGACCACCATGGTCTGGGCGACCTGCGCGGCCAGTGCGGGGCCGCAGGCGTGGGCGATGCGTTCCAGCACCAGGTCGATGCCGGTGGTAACGCCGGCGCTGCTGTGCACCGGCCCGTCGGAGACGAAGACGCGGTTGGCCTGCACTTCGCAGCGCGGCTCGGCGGCGCGCAGGTCCTCCAGGTGCTGGTGGTGCGTGGTCGCGCGCCGCCCCGCGAGGTGGCCGGCGCGCGCGGCCAGCAGGGCGCCCGCGCAGATGGTCACCAGCTCCAGCCGCCCCTCGGCCGGGCGCAGGCCGCGCAGCCAGTGGAGCAGAGCGCGTGCGGGCGGGGCGTCCAGGTCGATGCTGCCCGCCAGGCCCGGCAGCACCACCCAGGCGGGCGCGCTGCCGTCCAGCGCGGGCAGCGGCTGCAGGCCCGCGAGCCGCACGCCGACGGAGCTGTCGGCCGCGGCCTCGGGCCCGGCGAACTCGATGCGGAAGCGCTCCGCTTCGCCGCGCGCCGCCAGCCGCTGGTTGGCGATGCGCAGCGCCTCGGCTGGCCCGGCCCAGTCCAGCGCCAGGCTGCCGGGCAGCAGCGCGAAGACGGCGCGGACCGTGCCGCTCATGCGGCCAGCGCCTCCTGCACGGTACGCAGCGTGGCGAAGCGTCCGGCCAGCACGGTGGCGGTGCGGGCCTGGATGTCGGCGGCGGCGAGCGTGCGGCCGTCGGGCTGGGCCATGTCCCAGGTCATCGTGGCCTCGGTCACGAAGTCCACGGTCCAGCCGAGGTCGCTCGCGTGGCGCGTGGTGGTCTCGCAGCACTGCTCGGTGCGGATGCCGCTCACGATCAGGCGCTGGATGCCGCGCTGCGTGAGCCACACGCCGAGCCCCGTGCCCACCAGCGCGCTGTGGCGCGACTTGGTGAAAGTGGCCGCCGCGTCGAACGCGGCCAGCCCCTGCAGCGCACGCACGTGGCCCGAGGCCTGGGAGAAGGGGTTGGCGGGCACGTCAGGCCCGTCGCTGTGCAGCACGCGCACGATGGGGATGCCGCGCGCCGCGCAGCCCTCGATCAGCGCGTTCTGCGCGGCGAGGTAGGCGGGCAGGCCACGCTCGGTGAAGAACGGGCGGTGGCGGAAGGATTCCTGGGCATCTATCACTATCAGACATGCATTCATGCGGTGCTCCACAAGAGGGATGGTCGATAGCGCTCATGGTGCCTGCGCGGGCGCCGTGCGTCCTGCCGCCGAAGGACAGGATCCGGTCATTTTGCGACATGGCTGGTCACACCAGCCGCGCCGCCTCCAGCTCCTTCTTGAGGTAGGCGTAAAAGAGCGGTGCCGCCACCAGCCCGGCGGGGCCGAACACCGCCTCGGCCACGAACATCACCGCCAGCAGCTCCCACACGCCCATGTGCGTGCGCTGGCCCACCACCTTGGCGTTGATGACGTATTCGGCCTTGTGGATCAGGATCAGGAAGGCCAGGCAGGCCACCGCCGCCGTCGGCGAGACGGACAGGCCCACCAGCGTGAGCACCGCGTTGCACAGCAGGTTGCCCACGATGGGCACCAGCCCGGCCACGAAGGTGAGCGTGATGAGCGCGGGCGTGTAGGGCAGCCGCATGTCCCACAGCGGCAGCACCAGCAGCAGGAACAGGGCGGTGAGCAGGGTGTTGAAGGCCGCGATCCAGAACTGCGCGGCGACGATCTGGCGGAAGGCATCGCCCATGCGGGCCACGCGCAGTGCCAGTTCCTGCGCCAGGGGCCCGCGCGTGCCTTTCATGCTGCGCACGGCGGCCAGCGCGCCGATGAGCAGTCCCACGTAGGCGTAGAGCAGCCCGGTGAGCCACACACGCCCGGCCGTGGCGAGCGCGCCCGACTTGGCCGCCAGGTAGCCGGCGATGGCGCGCTGGATCTCGGCCGCGCCCGCGGGCAGCTGGGCGGCGATGTCGGGTGGCAGCTTCAGGCGCAGCTCCAGCACGGTGCGCGCCAGGTAGTCCAGCAGCTCGCGGTACTGCTGCGGCGCATCGACGATGTAGGTGCGCGAGTGCGACAGCGCCAGCGCCATGAACAGCAGCGGCGAGAGCATCACCAGCGCAGCGGCCAGCGTCTGCCCGCTGACCGGCAGGCGGCGCGGCAGCCACCCCAGGCGCGGCGCCAGCCAGCGCGTGAGCAGGAAGCCCAGGCAGACGCACAGCAGGCCGGGCAGCAGGCCGCGCAGCATCACCAGCAGCAGCGTGCCGCCCATGAGCAGGTAGCTGGCGATCTTGACGCCGCGCGTGGGCGGCGGGAAGGGCGGTTGCCCGGAAGCCATGGAAGGAAGCGGTATCAGGCCACCACGACGGCGGCACCCGCGCCGCGCTCGGCGATCGTGCCGATCGCATGAACCGCCTCGCCCGCGGCGCGCAGCGTCGCAGCCGTGGCGTCGGCATGGGCCGCATCCACCACCACCACCATGCCGATGCCGTTGTTGAACGTGCGGTTCATCTCCACGTCGTCGATCCCGGCGGTCTTCTGCAGCCAGGCGAACAGCTCGGTCTGTGGCCAGCTTCCGGCCTTCAGGTGCGCGGCCAGGCCCTCGGGCAGCACGCGCGGGATGTTCTCCAGCAGGCCGCCGCCGGTGATGTGGGCCAGGGCCTTGATGGGGTGCTTTTCCAGCGCGGCCAGCACGTTCTTCACATACAGGCGCGTGGGCTCCATGACGGCCTGCTTGAAGGGCTTGCCATCCAGCGTGGCGGGCAGATCGGCGCCACCTTGTTGTGCGCGCTCGATGCACTTGCGCACCAGGCTGAAGCCGTTGGAGTGCACGCCGCTCGACGCCAGGCCCAGCACCACGTCGCCCGCGGCCACGTTCTTGCCCGTCAGGATCTTGGACTTCTCGACCGCGCCCACGGCGAAGCCGGCCAGGTCGTATTCGCCCGCCGGGTACATGCCGGGCATCTCGGCCGTCTCGCCGCCGATCAGCGCGCAGCCGGACAGCTCGCAGCCCTTGGCGATGCCGCCCACGACGGCGGCGGCGGTGTCCACGTCGAGCTTGCCGCAGGCGAAGTAGTCCAGGAAGAACAGCGGCTCGGCGCCCTGCACCAGCACGTCGTTCACGCTCATGGCCACCAGGTCGATGCCCACAGTGTCGTGCATGTTCCACTCGAAGGCCAGCTTGAGCTTGGTGCCCACGCCGTCGGTGCCGCTGACCAGCACGGGCTCCTGGTAGCGCTTGGGCACCTCGAACAGCGCGCCGAAGCCGCCGATGCCGGCCATCACGCCCTCGCGCAGGGTTTTCTTGGCCAGCGGCTTGAGGCGTTCGACCAGGGCGTCGCCCGCGTCGATGTCGACGCCGGCGTCTTTGTACGAGATGGGGGTGGAGGAGCTCATGGAGGTGCGGGTGGGCGAAAACAACGGATTTTAAGGGGCCGTAAAATCACCGGCTGCTCCGGCTCTGCTACGGCAGGGCTTTTCCATCCGCTTCCCATGCAATCCCATACCTCCCGCCACGTCCGATGAAGCAACTGGCGCTCGACATCGGCCTGGCCACCGGCCCCACGCTGGACAACTTCCACGCCGGTCCCAACGACCAGGCGCTGCAGCATCTGCGCCTGGCCGCCGGTGACGGCGCGGCGCCGCGCTCGCCCGTGCCCACCTACCTGTGGGGCGAGACGGGCACGGGCAAGTCGCACCTGCTGCGCGCCGTGTACGAGGCGCTGCGCGGCCAGGGTGCACGCGTGGGCTGGCTGGATGCCTCCGTGGCCGCGCCCACGGCCTTCGACGAGCGCTGGAGCGCCGTACTGCTCGACGACGTGCACCTCTACACCACCGGGCAGCAGGCGGCCGCGTTCAACTGGTTCGTCAATGCCATCAGCCCCGCCGTGGGCGCGCCGCGCTGGGTGCTGGCGGCCGGGCTGGTGCCACCGGCCGACCTGCCGCTGCGCGACGACCTGCGCACGCGCCTGGGCTGGGGCCATGTGTTCCAGCTCCATCTGCTTCATGAACCCGAGCGCCGCGCCGTGCTGCGCCAGCAGGCCGACGCGCGCGGCATCTTCCTGTCCGACGACGTGCTGGACTACATGCTGGGCCGCTTCTCGCGCGACCTGGGTAGCCTGACGCAACTGCTCGACCGGCTCGACGGCTTCGCGCTGCGCGAAAAGCGTGCCATCACCATCCCCTTGCTCAAGACCATGCTGGAGACGGAATGAACAACCCCCTGAGCGGCTTCGCCGCTTCCCTTCTCTCGCATCGCTGCGCGCTGCGGGAAGGGGGACGCCGCCAGCGCGGCGGGGCGGCCCTTGCGCAGCGGCCGCTGGCGCGGGTTGCGCCAGTTGCATGGAGCCGGGGCGGAGCAACACACCATGGAAAACTGAAATGCAGGCATCTCGTCCTCGTCTGGCCCTGTTCGATCTCGACCATACGCTGCTGCCGCTCGATTCTGACTACGAGTGGGGCGAGTTCACCATCCGCATCGGCTGGGCCGACCGGGCCGAGTTCGGCCGGCGCAACCAGGCGTTCTACGACGCCTACGTGGCCGGCACGCTCGACGTGCACGAGTACGTGCGCTTCGCCACCGAGGCCGTGTGCCGGCGCGGCGCGCAGGCCGCGGCCGACGCGCATGCGCAGTTCATGCGCGAGGTGATCGCCCCGGCCATCCGCGCGCAGGCGCTGGCGCTGCTGAAGCAGCACCGCGACGCGGGCGACGAGGTGCTCATCATCACTGCCACCAACGAGTTCGTGACCCGTCCCATCGCCCAGGCGCTGGGCGTGGAACAACTGCTGGCCGTGGAGCTGGAGCGCGGTGGCGACGGCTGGTACACCGGCGCCATCCGCGGTGTGCCCTCCATGCGCGAAGGCAAGGTGCGGCGCATGGAGGAGTGGCTGGCCGCGCGCGGCCTGGACTGGGCGGGCGTGGAGAGCACCTTCTACAGCGACTCCATGAACGACGTGCCTCTGCTCGAGAAAGTGGACCACCCCGTCGCCACCAACCCCGATCCGCGCCTGCGGGCGCTGGCCCAGGAGCGCGGCTGGCGCATTCTGGACCTTTTCGAAGAAAAAAATGATCAAGACCTTCATCGACAAACTGCTGGGCAAGGCGGCCCCGCGCGGCGCCAAGCCCCGCTTCGGCAAACGCGAGGAAGTGCCGGCCTCGGTGCACGGCATCGACCCCGCGCTGGTGGACCGGCGCGCCATCGACGTGGTGCGCACGCTGCAGGACGAGGGCTACCAAGCCTACATCGTCGGCGGCGCCGTGCGCGACCTGTTGCTGGGCCTCAAGCCCAAGGACTTCGACGTGGCCACCGACGCCACGCCCGAGCAGGTCAAGGGGCTGTTCCGCCGCGCCTTCATCATCGGCAAGCGCTTCCGCATCGTGCATGTGGTGCACGGGCGCGGCCGCGAGCACGAGGTGATCGAGGTTTCCACCTTCCGCGCCTACCTGGACAACGCCGCGGCGGAGGCCGTGAGCGGCAACGAGAAGACCAGCAAGGCCGCCCTGGCGGGCATGCAGCACGCCGTGGACGCATCGGGCCGCGTGCTGCGCGACAACGTCTGGGGTCCGCAGGACGAGGACGCCACGCGGCGCGACTTCACCGTCAACGCCATGTACTACGACCCGCAGACGCAGATCGTGGTGGACTTCCACAAGGGCATCCAGGACGCGAAGAAGAAAACCTTGCGCATGATCGGCGACGCCGCCGCGCGCTACCGCGAGGACCCGGTGCGCATCATCCGCGCCGTGCGCTTCGCGGCCAAGCTGAGCGCGCTGGGCTTCACGCTGGAGGCCAGGACCGCCAAGCCGCTGGCCGAGTGCAAGCGCCTGCTGCAGGAGGTGCCGCAGAGCCGCCTGTTCGACGAAATGCTCAAGCTCCTGCAGACGGGCCACGCCAGCGCATCCATCGAGCAGCTCCAGAAGCTGGGCCTGGAGCGGGGCATCTACCCGCTGCTGGACGTGGTGGTGGAGCGCGCCGGCGAGCCCCTGGTGCAGGCCGTGCTGCAGGACACCGACCGCCGCGTGGGCGAGGGCAAGGCCGTGGCGCCCAGCTTCCTGCTGGCCTGCGTGCTGTGGCCCGACGTGAAGACCGGCTGGGAGCAGCGCCTGGCGCGCGGCGAGCACGCCTTCCCGGCGCTGCAGGAGGCGATCGACGCGGTGTTCGAGCAGCGCATCGGCGACGTGTCCGGCCGCGGCAAGCTGGCCGCCGACATGCGCGAGATCTGGGTCATGCAGCCGCGCTTCGAGAAGCGCTCGGGTAGCACGCCCTTCGGCATGGTGGCGCACATCCGCTTCCGCGCGGGCTTCGACTTCCTGCGCCTGCGCGCCGATGTGGGCGAGGTGGGCGAAGGCCTGGTCGAGTGGTGGCAGGAGTTCTCCATCACCGACGACGCGCGCCGCCAGGACATGATCGCCCAGGCGCGCGAGGAGCAGCGCCAGCAGCAGCGCAAGGCCGCGCCCGTGGTGCGCCGCGTGCCCAAGGCGCCTGCCGCCGCCGCGCCGGTGCCGCAGGGCGATGAAGTGGAGGAGGTGCCCGCCACCGCCGCCGACGGGGCCGCGCCCAAGAAGCGCCGCCGGCGCCGCCGCAAGCCCGCGGGCGGCGAGGGCAGCGCAGCGCCCGAGGCCTGAGCGTGAACGTGGGCGCCTGGATCGGCCTGGGCGCGAACCTGGGCGACGCCCGCGCCGCGCTGCGCGCCGCCGTGCGGGCGCTGGCCGCGCTGCCCGGCACGCGCGTGCTGCGCGTCTCGTCGCTCTACCGCAGCGCTCCCGTCGATGCCGGCGGGCCGGACTACCTCAATGCCGTGGCCGAGCTGTGCACGCCGCTCGCGCCGCTGGCGCTGCTGCACGCGCTGCAGTCCATCGAGCAGGCCGCCGGCCGCGAACGCCCCTACCGCAACGCGCCGCGCACGCTGGACCTGGACCTGCTGCTCCATGGCGACGAACGGCTGGACAGCCCCGAACTCACCGTGCCCCACCCGCGCATGGGCCAGCGCGCCTTCGTGCTGCTGCCGCTGGCGGAGCTGGCGCCCGGCCTGGTCCGTGCGGAGCAACTCGCCGCGGTGACGGGCCAGCGCATCGAGCGCGTGGAGCAGGACTGGGCGGGCTTCTGAAACGATAGCTGCCCGCGCTTGCCATCCAAAGTTTTCCGCATGAAAACATGCGGAAACCCTTGCGTATCAAGCGCGACCAGCTATCGTTTTCAATCGACCCGTGCGCCGGAGGACTTCACCACCTGCTGGTACTTGGCGCGCTCGGCGGCCATGAAGGCGTCGAACTGCTCGGGCGAGGTGGGCACGGGCTCGGCCATCAGCAGCTCGAAGCGGGTCTGCGTCTCGGGCGCCTTGAGCGCGTCGGTGAAGGCCTTGTTGAGCTTGGCGATCACCGGCTTGGGCGTGCCGGCGGGTGCCACCAGGCCCCACCAGGTGTCGATGGAAAAGCCCGGGTAGGTGTGCGAGAGCGGCGGCACACCCGGCAGCATGGGACTGGTGGCCAGCGACGTGACGGCCAGCGCCTTGAGCTTGCCTGCCTTGATGTTGGGCGCGGCGGCGGCCAGGTTGTCGATGTTGAAGTCCACCTCGCCCGCCAGCAGCGCCAGCTGCGCCGGGCTGGCGCCGCGGTAGGGGATGTGCAGCGCGTAGATGCCGGCCTTCTGCTTGAACATCTCGCCCGCCAGGTGGCCGGCGCTGCCGTTGCCGCCGCTGCCGTAGTTGAGCTTGCCCGGGTTGGCCTTGGCGTAGGCGATCAGGTCCTGCAGGGTGCGGATCTTGAGCTGCTCGGCCCGCGCGGCGTTCACCACCAGCACGTTGGGCACGCGCACCATCTGCGTGATGCCGGCGAAGTCCTTGCCCGCGTCGTAGGGCATGCGCGCATAGAGCCAGGGGTTGACGGCGTGCGTGGCCGTGGCCGCGATGCCGATGGTCAGCCCGTCCGGCGCGGACTTGGCCACCAGGTCGGCGCCGATGTTGCCGCCCGCACCCGCCTTGTTGTCGATGATCACCGTGCCCAGCGTGTCCTTCACGCGCTCGGCCAGCGCGCGCGCCGTGACGTCGATGGGCCCGCCGGGCGCGTAGGGCACGACCAGGCGGATCGGCGTATCCTGCGCATGGCTCAGCGGGGCTGCGAATGCCGCCGCGGCGGAGGCGGCGCAAAGGAGGAGGTGTCTGCGGTTCATAGCCCTCCATTGTGCAAAAAACTGCCGGGCCTGGGGCGCCGCAATGCGGGCGCCGTCCTACGGCGCGGTGCGCCGCCCCTTCCTACGATGGGTGCGCCCGCCCGTCTCGATGAAAGGACCGACATGCTGGACACACCTTCCACCCTGGACGCATCGCGCTACGCCGACTGCATCGTGGCCTGCAACGCCTGCGCCGCCACGTGCGACTTCTGCGCCGCCGCCTGCCTGCGCGAGCCCGACCCGCGCCACATGGCCAAGTGCATCGTGCTGGATATGGACTGCGCCGGCATCTGCCGCCTGGCCGCCGCCACCATGGCCCGTGAGAGCCCGCACGTGGCCTACATCTGTGAGCTGTGCGCGCGCATCTGCGAGAGCTGCGCGCAGGAATGCGCAAGCCATGCGGCGGAGCACTGCCAGGACTGCGCCGAGGCGTGCAAGCGCTGCGCCAGCCTGTGCCGCGACATGATCGCCTGAGGCTGCGCGCGCACCGCCGGCGTCAGCCGCCGTGCTTGTCGGCCTCGGAGGTGAAGGCGTCGGCGTAGAACTCGTCGGGCGGCAGGCCGCGCTCGGCGCTATAGGCCGCGCGCGCGGAGTCCACCACGATGGGAGCGCCGCAGGCGTAGACTTGGTGGCCCGACAGGTCGGCGAAATCTTCTATCACCGCCCGGTGCACGAAGCCCGTGCGGCCCGTCCAGCCGTCCTCGGGCAGTGCGTCGGAGACGACGGGCACGTAGCGCAACTGCGGCATCTCGGCCAGGCGCTCGCGGATCCAGCCGTCCATGTACAGGTCGGCCGGGCGGCGCCCGCCCCAGTACAGCGTGGCCGGGCGCGCGGTGCCCTTGTGCTGCATGTGCTCGATCAGCGCCTTGATGGGCGCGAAGCCCGTGCCGGAGGCCAGCAGCACCAGCGGCTTGTCGGAGTCCTCGCGCAGGAAGAAGCTGCCGAAGGGGCCTTCCACGCGCAGGATTTCCTTTTCCTTCATGGCGCCGAACACGTGCTCGGTGAAGCGCCCGCCGGGCATGTGGCGGATGTGCAGCTCCACACCCGGCGCGCTCTCCTGGGTGTGCGGCGCGTTGGCCATCGAATAGGCGCGGCGCGCGCCGTCGCGCAGGATGAATTCGATGTACTGCCCCGCGTGGTAGCGGAAGGTGTCGGCCGCGGGCAGCTGCAGGCGCACCTGCATCACGTCGTGCGAGGCGCGCGTGAGCGAGGCCACGCGCACCGGCAGCTTCTTGATAGGGTAGGCGCTTTCGTCCGTCACCTGGCGCGATTCGAGCACCACGTCGCTCAAGGGCCGGGCGCAGCAGGTGAGCACGTAGCCCGCGGTCTCTTCCTCGGCGCTGAGCGCCTTGGACTGGTGTTCGCCGTGTTCCACGGAGCCGCTGAGCTTCTTGCACTTGCACGAGCCGCAGGCACCGTCCTTGCAGCCGTAGGGCAGGCCGACACCGCCGCGGATGGCGGCGGCCAGGATGGCCTCGCCCGCCTGCGCCTCGAAGGCGCGGCCGCTGGGCTGCACGGTGATCTGGAAAGCGGTCATGGCGTGGGTATCCTTGGCATTCTTGAACAAGCAAACCGGTCGATTTTGCCCTCAAACCAAACACCCCTCGGCGCCTTGCCCGCGCGCTTCCGGCGCCAGCGCGTGCTCATCGTCGGCTGCGGCGACGTGGGGCTGCGCGCCGCGCGCGCGCTCGGCGCGGGCGCCCGCGTGCTGGCGCTCACCTCCACGCCCGAGCGCGTGCCCGCATTGCGCGCCGCCGGCATCACCCCGCTGGTGGGCAACCTGGACCAGGCTGCCACGCTGGCCCGCCTGGCGGGCGTGGCCACGCGTGTGCTGCACCTGGCGCCGCCGCCGGGCGAGCGCGAGGTGGGCCCGCGCTGGTGGCTGGACCCGCGCAGCGTGGCGCTGGCGCGCGCGCTGCGGCTGCGCACGCTGCCGCAGACGCTGGTCTACGCCTCCACCACCGGCGTGTACGGCGACTGCGCGGGCGCGTGGGTGGCCGAATCGCGCCCCGTGGCCCCGGCCACGCCGCGCGCCCAGCGCCGCGTGAATGCCGAGCGCGCAGTGCGCCACCTGGGGCGCGCGGGCGTGCGCGTGAGCATCCTGCGCGTGCCCGGCATCTACGCGGCCGACCGCGAGGGCGGCACGCCCCGCGCGCGCCTGCTGCGCGGCACGCCCGTGCTGCAGGCGCACGACGACGTCTACACCAACCACATCCACGCCGACGACCTGGCGCGCGCCTGCGTGGCGGCGCTGTGGCGCGGGCGGTCGCAGCGCACCTACCATGCGAGCGACCGCAGCGAACTGAAGATGGGGGACTACTTCGACCTGGCGGCCGACCTGTACGGCCTGCCGCGCCCGCCGCGCGTGTCGCGCGACGCGGCGCGCGCGCAGTTGCCGGTGTCGCTGCTGAGCTTCATGGGCGAGTCGCGCCGGCTGCTCACCGAGCGCCTGGCGCGCGAGCTGCGCGTGCGCCTGCGCTACCCCACCGTGGCCGAGGGGCTGCGCGCGGATCAGCGCGGATAGGTATTGCCCTGCTTGTCGTAGCAGCGGAACACGTTGCAGTGGGTGATTTCGCGCGGCGGCGGGCGCGGCCCGGGGCGCGGAGGCACGACGACCACCGGGGGCGTGTAGTACGGCGCCTGGGCGCGGCTGGCGCGTGCGCGTTCGGCCCGGGCGAAGTCGGCGGGGCTGAGGCAGGCCAGGTCCGCCTCGCGCTGCGCGGCGTCCAGGCGCGCCTGCTCGTCGTACATGCCGCGGCCCAGCGTGCCCATCACTTCCTGCAGGCTGCGGCGCGCGCGCTGGCAGGCCACGGACCGGGCAGGGTCGTTGCCGGCTGGAGCTGCCGCGCGTTCGGCGCGTTCGGTATCGCGGCGCTGCGCGGCCTCGTGCTGCTGGCGCTCGCGCTTGCGCTCCCATGCCTCGGCGGCCTGCTCGCGCTCCTGCTGGAGTTCCTCGGGCGTCTTGCGCGCCTCGACCTCGCGTGCGGCCTCGCCCCGGGCGCAGCCGCCGTCGGTGTAGGTGACCTTGCCGGTGGCAGGGTCGGTGCAGCGCGTGACCTGGGCTGCGGCGGGCAGGGCCAGCCACGCCGCGGCCAGGAGCACGGCGTGCAGGGGGGCGGGTCAGGGGCACGGCAGACCTCAGCGCCAGTCGGGGGTGGGGGCGTAGCGCCGGCCGGGCACGGGCTGGTTGCCACGGTTGGGGCGTTCGGCGCGCTGGTCCTGCTCGCGCCGGCGGTCCCATTCGCGCTGCCGCTCGGCCTGGCGGCGGTCCGCCTCCCGGCGCTCGGCATCGCGGCGGCGGTCCGCTTCGCGGCGATCAGCTTCCCGGTGGCGCTCGGCCTCGCGGCGCTCGCGCTCGCGGGCGTCGCGCCATTGGCGCTCGCGCCAGTCGTCGCGGTCGCGCCAGACGGGACGCGGGGGCGGCACATAGACGGGCTGCGAATAGATCACGCCGGGGCGTTCGTAGACGGTCACCGCAGGCGCCGGGCTGGGGTAGTAGCCGCCCGCGTCGTAGTACGGATCGCCTGGCACGGCCACGCAGCCCGCCGCCAGTGCGGCGAGCGTGCCGATGGCACCGAGGCGAAGAAAGCGGGGTGAAGGCATGGTGGTCTCCCTGTAGGCCGCGGGGCGGCGGTTGGCGCGGCGCATGGTTTGGCGCTAAGGGTGAGACGCCCGCCGGCGTATTTTGGTTGACCCCCGGGGTGAACTTTGTCAGCTTTTGCCGCTGCTTCACCATTGTGTCGGATTGTTGCGGCTGCGCCTCCGCCGGCGCTCCCTGCGCGAAGCGCGTGCGCCGCCAACAAAGAATTACCGCCTTGCGGCGCAATTATGTGGACAGTATCCATTTTTGTTCCTAGCATGTAGATGCTGTTCACAAAACCATGGAGACACCGCATGCAATTCATCCCCTACCTGAACTTCGACGGCAATTGCGCCGAGGCATTCGCCTTCTACGCCAAGGTGCTGGGCGGCACCATCGTCTACCAGGGCACCTTCGGCGAAATGCCGTCCCAGCCCGGGATGCCGCCCTTGCCCGAGTCGGCCAGGAAGCGTGTGATGCACGTGCATCTGCAGGCCGGTGCGCAATCGCTCATGGGCTCGGATGCCATGCCCGCGATGCCGGGCCAGGACCCCGGCGCCTGCGCCGGCGGCTACCAGAAGCCGCAGGGCCTGTGGGTGTCGATCCAGGTGGAGACGCCGGCCGAGGGCCGGCGCGTTTTCGATGCGCTGGCCGAAGGCGGCCAGGTGGCCATGCCGTTCGCGGAGACTTTCTTCTCGCCCGGCTTCGGCATGGCGGTCGACCGCTTCGGCACGCCGTGGATGATCAACGTGCAGGCACCGGCCTGAAAGGAGAACCCCATGCATTACGTCGATGGATTCGTCGTTCCCGTGCCCCGCGCCAAGCTGGACGCCTACCGTGCGCTCGCACAGAAGGCGGGCGAGGTGTGGATGGAATACGGCGCCCTGCAGTATTTCGAATGCGTGGCCGATGACGTGCAGCCCGGCAAGCAGACCTCGTTCCCCCAGGCAGTGCAGCTGCGGGAGGACGAGGTGGTCGTGTTCGCGTGGATCGTCTACCCCTCGCGCGCCGAGCGCGACCGCATCAACGCGCTGGTGATGAAGGACCCGCGCATCGAGTGCTCGCCCGAGAACATGCCCTTCGACGGCATGCGGATGTTCTGGGGCGGCTTCAGCGGCCTGGTCGAGAAGGGCTGGGGCGTTTGAGAAAAATCGGCCTCCAGCGCTTGTACAGCAAGCGCTGGCAGCTATCTTAAAAATAGCGCTACACGGCCCCGGCGGCGCGCAGCGCGGCGATGGCGGCGCTGTCCAGCCCCAGCCCGCGCAGCACCTCGTCGGTGTGCTGCCCCAGTGCGGGCGGCGCGTTGCGGTAGGTGACGGGCGTGGCCGACAGGCGCAGGGGGCTGGCCACGCCGCTGACGGTGGCGATGCCGTCGCCGGCATCGCGCGGCAGGTCCACGCGCAGGCCGCGGGCGCGCACCTGCGGGTCGTCGAAGGCCTGGGCGATGGTGTTGATGGGGCCGCAGGGCACGGCCTTGTCTTCCAGCAGCGCGATCCATTCGGCCGTGGTGCGCGTGCGCATCAGCGGCTCCATCAGCGCCAGCAGGGCGGGGCGGTTGCGCACGCGCGCGGTGTTGGTGGCGAATCGTTCGTCCTGGCTCCATGCGTCGTGGCCCGCGGCGGCGCAGAAGCGCTGGAATTGCCCGTCGTTGCCGATGGCCAGCAGCACGTTGCCGTCGCTGGTCGCGAAGTCCTGGTAGGGCGCCAGGCTGGGGTGGATGTTGCCCGCGCGCTGCGGCGCCGCGCCGGTGGCGAGAAAGCCGCTGGCCTGGTTGGCGAGCACGGCCATGCCCACGTCGAGCAGGGCCATGTCGATGTACTGGCCCTCGCCGGTGGCGTTGCGTGCGTGCAGCGCGGCCAGGATGGCGTTGCTGGCATACAGGCCCGTGAACAGGTCCACCACGGCCACGCCCATGCGCAGCGGGCCGCCGCCGGGCGCGCCGTCGGCATGGCCGGTGATGCTCATGAGGCCGCACAGGGCCTGCACCATGAGGTCGTAGCCCGCGCGCTCGGCATAGGGCCCGTCCTGGCCGAAGCCGGTGATGGAGCAGTAGACGAGGCGCGGGTTCAGGCGCTTCAGGCTCTCGTAGTCCAGCCCGTATTGCGCGAGGCCCCCGGTCTTGAAGTTCTCCACCACCACGTCGGCCTCCTGTGCCATGCGGCGCAGCAGGGCCTGCCCCTCGGGGTGGGCCATGTTCACGGTGAGGGAGCGCTTGTTGCGGTTGCAGGCCGCGAAGTAGCTGGCCTGGCGCGTGTCGTTGCCCGCGGCGTCTTTCAGGAAGGGCGGGCCCCAGTGGCGCGTGTCGTCGCCGGCCTGGGGTCGCTCCACCTTGACCACGTCGGCGCCCAGGTCGGCCAGGGTCTGCGTGCACCAGGGGCCGGCGAGCACGCGCGAGAGGTCGAGCACCTTGACGCCCGACAGGGCGCCTGTGGAATGGTTCATGGTCAAATCGGCCTCCAGCGCTTGCCAGGCAAGCGCAAGCAGCTACTGTTTCAGGAGTGTCAGTTGGCGAAGGCGGCCAGGCCGGTCTGCGCGCGGCCCAGGATCAGCGCGTGCACGTCGTGCGTGCCCTCGTAGGTGTTGACCACCTCCAGGTTCACCAGGTGGCGGGCCACGCCGAATTCGTCGCTGATGCCGTTGCCGCCCATCATGTCGCGCGCCAAGCGGGCGATGTCCAGCGCCTTGCCGCAGTTGTTGCGCTTGATGAGGGAGGTGCCTTCGACCGACGCGATGCCTTCGTCCTTCATGCGGCCGAAGCGCAGCGCGGCCTGCAGGCCCAGGGCGATCTCGGTCTGCATGTCGGCCAGCTTCTTCTGCACGAGCTGGTTGGCGGCCAGCGGGCGGCCGAACTGCTTGCGGTCCAGCGTGTACTGGCGCGCGGTGTGCCAGCAGAACTCGGCCGCGCCCATGGCGCCCCAGGCGATGCCGTAGCGCGCGCTGTTCAGGCAGGTGAAGGGGCCCTTGAGGCCCTGCATCTCGGGGAAGGCGTTCTCTTCGGGCACGAACACGTCGTCCATGACGATCTCGCCGGTGATGCTGGCGCGCAGGCCCACCTTGCCGTGGATGGCGGGGGCGGAAAGGCCCTTCATGCCCTTCTCCAGCACGAATCCGCGGATGGGGCCGACGGCGCCGCCCTCGGACACCTCCTTGGCCCAGACCACGAACACGTCGGCGATGGGGCTGTTGGTGATCCACATCTTCGTGCCCTTGAGCTTGTAGCCGTCGGCTGTTTTGTAGGCGCGCGTGGCCATGCTGCCGGGGTCGGAGCCGTGGTCGGGCTCGGTCAGGCCGAAGCAGCCGATGAATTCGCCGCTGGCCAGCTTGGGCAGGTACTTTTGCTTCTGCGCCTCGGTGCCGAATTCATGAATGGGCACCATCACCAACGAGCTTTGCACGCTGGCCATGGAGCGGTAGCCCGAGTCCACGCGCTCCACCTCGCGGGCGATCAGGCCATAGGCCACGTAGTTCAGGCCGGGGCCGCCGTACTGCTCGGGGATGGTGGGGCCCAGCAGGCCCAGCTCGCCCATCTCGCGGAAGATGGTCACGTCGGTCTTCTCGTGGCGGAACTGCTCCAGCACGCGGGGGGCGAGCCTGTCCTGGCAGTAGGCGGCGGCGGCATCGCGGATGGCGCGCTCGTCGTCCGTCAGCTGCTGTTCGATGAGGAAGGGGTCGTCCCATTGGAAGCGGGCGTGGGCCATGGTGTCTCCTGTGCGAAAAAGAGGGGAATACATGCGGAATGCGTGCATCGTAGGGCTCCCGCTAAAGAGATGGCAAGCGAGTAGTTTGCATCCAGAAATGCGTTTATGGAATGTATGGGATAGAGTGCGCGCATGCGCCGCCACCTTCCATCCACCCAGGCCCTGGCCTGCTTCGAGGCTGCCGCCCGGCATGAGAGCTATACACGCGCTGCGCAGGAGCTGGCGCTCACGCAAAGCGCCGTGTCGCGCCAGATCCTTGCGCTGGAAGACCAGCTGGGCGTGCAGCTCTTTCGCCGCACGCGCCACGGCGTGGTGCTCACGCCCGCCGGGCGCCACTACGGCCGCCAGGTGGCGCGCTGGCTGCAGGAGCTGGAGCAGGGCACGCTCGACGTGATGGCCCACCAGGGCCACGGCGGCGCCGTCTCGCTCGCGGCGGTGGCCACCTTCGCCACGCGCTGGCTCATCCCGCGCCTGCCGCTGTTGGTCGCGCGCCATCCCGAGATCGTGGTGCACATCGAGACGCGCACGCGGCCTTTTTTGTTCTCCGACACCACGTTCGATGCGGCGCTCTACGCCGGCACACCCGAGCAAGTGGCCAACTGGCCCGGCGTGCAGGCACAGCTGCTGATGCAGGAGGACGTGGTGCCCGTGTGCAGTCCGAAGCTGCTCGAATCGGCCGCGCAGCAGTCAGGCATGCCGCGCGGCACCGGGCGCGCCCACCAGGGCCTGCCGCCGCAGGCGCTGGCGCGCCTGCCGCTGCTGCAGCAAAGCACGCGGCCTTATGGCTGGCAGCAGTGGTTCGGCGCCATGGGCGTGCACGACGCGCCGCGCGCGCTGGACGGGCCGCGGTATGAGCTGTTTTCGATGACGGCCGCCGCCGCCGCACAGGGCCTGGGCGTGGCGCTGATCCCGCCGATGCTGATCGAGGCCGAACTGGCGCGCGGCGACCTCGTCGTGGCCTGCGCCCGGCCGCTGCGCGGCGAGCGCGGCTACTACCTCGTCAGCCCCGGCGAGGCGCAGCCGCCGGTGCTGGCGGCGTTCGCCGCGTGGCTTCAGGAGATGGCAAGCACTGCCGCGGCGCCGCTGTCATAGCCAGGGCATCGCTGCCAGGCACAGCGGCACCAGCACCGCCGTGGCCACGCCGTTCAGGCTCATCGCCAGTGCCGCGAACGCGCCGGCCGTGGGATGCACCTGCAGCTCGCGCGCCGTGCCGATGGCGTGGGCCGTCAGGCCGATGGCGAAGCCGCGTACCGCAGGGTCGTGCACGCGCAGCAGGCGCATCAGCGGTGCGGCCAGCACTGCGCCCGCGATGCCGGTAATGGCCACGGCTACCGCCGCCAGCGACGCCGGGCCGCCCATGCGCTCGGCCACCGGCAAGGCGATGGGCATGGTGGCCGACTTGGGCGCCAGCGCCATCAGCGTCTCGCGCGTGCCGCCCAGCGCCCAGGCGATCAGCAGGGCCGAGACGATGGCCACCGTGCCGCCCACCAGCAGGGCCACGCCGATGGGGCGCCAGAGCTGGCGGATGCGCTCGCGCTGCGCGAACAGAGGCACGGCCAGGGCCACCGTGGCCGGGCCGATCAGGAAGCTCAGCAGTCCCACGCCTTCGCGGTAGGTGGCGTAAGGCGTGCCCGTGAGCAGCAGCACGGCCACGACGAGCGCGGTGGCGGTGAGCGGGGGGATCAGCAGCGGGTGTGCGCCGCTGCGCCGGTACACCGCCAGCGTGAACGTGTAGGCCAGCATCGTGAGCACCAGCCAGGGCAAAGGCGAGGCGGCCAGCCAGGCAGTCAGGGCGTCCATCAGGTGCGCTCCTCCTCGGCGGGGCGCGTGTCCGCGCTGTCACGCAGCAGCCAGCGCAGCGTCCACGCCGTCACCGCCAGCGTGATGGCCGCGCCCGCGATGCCCGCCACGAGGAAGGGCAGCCACTCGCGCGCGATGCGTTCGAAGTGCAGCATCACGCCCGCGATGGCCGGGATGAACAGCAGCATCATGTTCTGCAGCAGGCTGCCCGCCATGCGCTCCAGCGCGTCGGGCACGCGGCCGTAGGCGAGCAGGGCGGCGAGCAGCAGCAGCATGCCCGCCAGCGCGCCGGGCAGCGGCAGGTGCAGCCATTGGACGAGGAGCTCTCCGAGGAGCTGGAAGGCGAAGAGCGCGGTGAGGGCGTAGACCATGGGCGCGATCATCGCCCATGTCCTGTGCGGGCGTGGGTGATCGGCCGATTGCGCGAGCGGCGCAGTCGCAATACGCTGGCGTGGCTACTTCATCCATGCTAGGAGTTAACGCCATGGCCACCACCACCTACCACGCGCCCACCTTCGATCCCACCGTGGACGAGATCGAGACGCTCAAGCAGCTCGAAATGGGGCAGTCCCTCAGCGTGCCCGACGCGCTCAAGCACCACTTGTCCGGCCGCCTGCTCGACTGGGGCTACATCGGCAAGACGCCCAGCGGCCAGTTCAGCATCACCGAGACGGGGCGCCAGCTCATCCGGCGCCAGAACAACTAGGGCGTTTGCGCGCGGACAAGAAAAGGCCGCCTCTGCATGCGCAGAGGCGGCCTTGCCGTGTCTGGTGTGGGGCCGCATTCGAACTCTGCCCCGAAACCCGCATGAATGCTGGGTATGGTTTGACTTTCGGCGAAATGTACCCCCACATTGCTCTTGATACCCCCGCCAGGAAGCTGACCGACGCCAAGCTCCGCACCCTGACCACCCCCGGCAAGCACTTCGACGGCGGCGGGCTCTACCTGGATGTGACCAAGGCGGGCGGGCGGTACTGGCGTATGAAGTACCGGCGCGGCGGCAAGGAGAAACTGATGGCCTTCGGCGTGTATCCCGCCGTGAGCCTCAAGGACGCCCGCGACCTGGCGGCGGCAGCGCGCAAGGCCCTGCAGGCGGGCGACGATCCGGCCGAACTGCGCAAGGCCGACAAGGCGCGAGTTGCCCATGAGACGGCCAACACCCTGCAGGCCGTGGCCGCCGACTGGATGAAGCACCAGGCCAGCCGCTGGGAGACCGAAACCGCCGACCGTATCCGCGCGTCGCTGGAGGCCGACGTGTTCCCCACCCTAGGCGCGCGCGCCATGGCTGGCATCAAGCCCGGCGAGGTCATGGCCGCAGTGAAGAAGATCGAGGCACGGGGCACGGGGCGAGGGCGACCAGGCGGGCCGCGTGTTGCAGCGGGTCAAGGCCATCTACCGCTGGGCAGTCACGCATGAGCGCATTGAGGTGAATCCCATGCTTGACCTAGTGCAGTCCGAAATCCTCAAGCCCCGCGAAGTGCAGCACCGCGCCGCCCTGGCCCCGGCCGAGTTGCCAGCCTTCCTGGCGAAGCTGGACGCCTACGACGGCGAGCCCCACACGGTGCAGGCCCTGCGCATGGTGATGCTGACGGCCACCCGGCCGGGCGAGGTGCGCGGCGCCCGCTGGGCAGAGTTCGACCTCGCGGCGAGGCTGTGGGTGATGCCGGCCGAGCGCATGAAGATGCGCAGCGAACACCGCGTGCCGCTGTCCCGCCAGGCCCTGGAGGTGCTGGAGGCCATGCAGCCCATGAGCGGTGAACGCGACCTCGTATTCCCAGCCCCACCTATCCCAGCAAGCCCCTGAGCGAGAACACCCTGAACAGTGCCATGGCCCGCATGGGCTACAAGGGCAGCGCCACGGCGCACGGCTTCCGTGCCTTGTTCTCCACGGTGGCGAACGAAGCGGGCTGGAACCCTGACGTGATCGAGCGCCAGTTGGCCCACATGGAACGCAACAAGATCAGGGCGGCCTACCACTGCAGCACCTACATGGATGAACGCGCCCGGCTCATGCAGTGGTGGGCCGACCACCTGGACGGCCGCAAGGCGGGCAACGTGGTGCCATTCGGTAGCCTGAACACCCGGCTGCGCCAGCCCCAGAGCAACCCGCTAGCCGCCCCGCTGCATGCCAGCCGGGCGGCTTTCTTGTGCCCGCGCCGCAAAGCCTTCACCCCGGAAACTTGAAAATGGCGGGGCACCCGGGGGCAAATCAGCAAACCCAGCATCCATGCCGGTTTGTGGCCGATGGCAACCCGCCGCCACAAGAGCAGCAAAAGCCATCGCCTCCAGGCAAGAAGGAGGAGGAAGAACAGCAGCAACAGATTTCAGCTCTGCGCCATACAGTGATGGCGCGTGAGATCTATGGGTAAGCGGTAGCTCTGCCTGTGCGGTCGCCTTAGGGCGACTTTTTTCGCCCAGGCTCAGTACACCCCGTACCGCCAGGAGAAGTACAGGGCCGCCAGAACGCCAATGATGGCCAGGATCGTCATTGCCCTTCCCATGATGCCTCCTAGGTGAAAGCGCATGGTAGCCCCAGACGTGAAAAAGCCCGCTCATGGCGGGCTAGGTGTTGGCCGTGGGCACTTACGCGGCCCACGTTACGGCACATCCTATGCAGGAAGCTCTCTTTGTTTTTCTCGTCGTGAGGGCTCTTGTTCGACGTGCCGTCGTGAAATTCGGCATTGCCTGCGCAGGCAATTGGTGAGGCAATCCCACCAAGGGCGGATTGTAGCAGGCTGCCTCTCGCCCATGAAAAGCCACCCGAAGGTGGCTCTTGGTTAGCCCTGGCGCCGCCGCATCCTTGAGATGCCCAGCATGGCCAGGATGGATGACAGCCCGATCAACGCCCATTCGGAGAGGGTGGGGATGGCGGCTGCGGCCAGCGGCCCGATCTGCACTGTGAATGAGTCTGCGGTGGGGCCGGCGCCCCACGTCCAAGTGTAGGTGCCGGGTGTAAGGCCGAGCGCCGCAAGCGTGGTTGCACTCCAGACCGCGGAGGATGACAGAAGGGATTGCGAGGTGTAGCCCAGCGGGACGAACATCCGGCCGGTGTCACCCAAAATTCCCACGAAATCACCTAATCCCGCATCGGCGTACGTCAGTGTCGTGGATGTGCCGAACGAGGTTGGCCCAGCCACCCCTGAATTGAACAGGTCCATTGCCGTACCTGCGATATTTGTCGTGCCGCCGATATACACAAGCGCATCGGTGCCCCGCGCCAGAGGGCGGGTATTGGAAATGGTGGGGGCGGGCAGCCCTGCCGTATTTATGGATCCGCTCCCGCTGGCAACCACATCGCCCCCGCTCTCGTAAATGTGGAGGGTATAGGCGGCAAATACCTGGGTGCTCAGGCATAGCAATGCGGCTGCGGTGATTGATCTGAGTTTCATGGTGCCCCTCTCTTCTGAAGCATTTTGCGCCAGTCCCACGGGGCTATCGGCTCCTTGTCGGCCCACAGCCCCGCGCGCTTGGCCGCGGCCTCCTGCTCGGCGAACTCATACTGCCCGCGCGCCTCAGGTGTTTGCTCACGCGAGTAGGCCCGATAGCTATCAAGTCTGTCCGCCGTATTCAGTCCATGCGAATGCATCTGTAGACCGCAGGCTGGGAACTCGCGACGAAGGGCGAAAAACCGGTAGACCGCATGTCGTGATTGGCTCCGGTGCTGAATTTGACGGTAGCCAGAAGACGGCGATTCCGACCGCCCAACTCTTTGATCCCATACACCTTCACCACGTGGTCTACGCCTGCCGTGGTGTGTCGAATACGCGCTTTTCTGTACGAACGCAGGGAGCCCACTTCGACCGCTGTCATCTCGTTCAAGCCATCCAGGGCCCTGAACCAGGTTTCCAAATGAATGGACCCATCCGCTCCTAGGATGACGCCCGCCGCTTCGTTCCAGATTTCCTGTGTACCGCCCACGGTCGCGCCAGGGATAGTTCCAGCATTGCCGTGGCGATTGTTGGCGAGGCCAACATGATCCTTTGGCCCCGTCAGTCCCGACAGATCAAAGTCAACGATGACTGTCCCGTCCAAAGACTTTTCGCCCACGTCGAAGTCGAAGCTGTACGAAGGATTTGTGAGAGTCACATCGGTGTCTAGGGAGACAGTCACGGCGGTTCCTTTCTCATTGAGAGGGCTAACCTTACCAGCAACTACTTCACGCTCTCTGTCTTCTTGGGCTTGGTGGGATGTCGGGGTCATTCGTGCCCATGGTCAGGGAAGGCGAACGGTCGCCATCAAGGCTTCTCGCTAGCTATTGCCGGTGTTGTAGAAGCATCGGCCACGGCGGCCGAAGACGCTGCAACCGGGACGACCGCGGGCTTCACTTCCTCTTTGGCGGTCAGAACTCCGCATTTTTTAGCAACTGCCGCTTGCTGCAGGGCGTCATGTTCGCCCTTGAGTCGGGCGTACTCGGCTTCCTGCTGTTTGGTGCCGCCCAGTGCGAATAGGGCGGGCCTGACCTGCTCCCCATAGGGCGTACCAGTTGAAGGTTAGTAGAGTCCGTTTTCAGAGGAAGAACGGACATGAAGAAGAGCAGATTCACCGACGAGCAGATCATCGGATTTCTCAAGCAGGCCGAGGGCGGCATGCCGGTCAAGGAACTGTGCCGCCTGGGCGGCTTCAGCGATGCGACCTTCTACAAGTGGCGTGCCAAGTTCGGTGGCATGCAGGCCAGCGAGGCCACGCGGCTGCGCGAGATCGAGGGCGAGAACGCCAAGCTCAAGAAACTGCTGGCCGAGGCCCATCTACACATCGAAGCGCTGAAGGTGGGCTTCGGGGTAAAGCGCTGACCCCGCAGGCCAGGCGCGAGGCCGCTGCCAGGATGGTTCAAGAACTGTCCATCAGCGAGCGCCGCGCCTGTCGCTATGCGGGGTTGTCCAGAACCAGCTACCGGGAGCCGCCCAGCATGAACGAGTCCACAGCCAGCCTGAGCACGCGCATCGTCGAGTTGGCGCATGAGCGCCGGCGCTTCGGCTACCGGCGCATCCATGACCTGTTGGCCCTGGAAGGCCATCAGGTGAACCACAAGCGCGTGTGGCGCCTGTACAAGCTGGCCAACCTGTCGGTGCGCAAGCGCCGCAAGGTCAAGCGTCCCACGGGCGAGCGTCAGCCCTTGGTGAGCAGCCGCCATGTCAATGACACCTGGAGCACGGACTTCGTGATGGACGCACTGACCAATGGCCGGCGCATCAAGTGCCTGACGGTGGTCGATGACTTCAGCCGCGAGTGCGTGGACATCGCGGTGGATCACGGCATGGGCGGCGAGTACGTCGTGCGCTTGCTGGACCAGGCCGCGCAGTTCCGAGGCTATCCACTGGCCATCCGCACCGATCAGGGGCCGGAGTTCACCAGCCGGGCTTTCATTGCGTGGGCAGCGGCACGAGGCGTGCGGCACCTGCTCAACGATGCAGGCTGTCCGACCCAGAACGCCTACATCGAGAGCTTCAACGGCAAATTCAGGGATGAGTGCTTGAACGAGCAATGGTTCGAGACGCTGGTGCAGGCTCGCCAGGAGGTGGCCCGATGGCGGCGTGACTACAACGAGGTGCGGCCCCACAGTTCACTGGGGCGCATCTCGCCGGCCAGCTTTGCTGCCTTGCATCGCCAGCGCGCTGGCGATGCAAGGCAATCACCGGAGATCAAGTAGTCTCCACAACCTTGGACTCGCTAACTCGGGACTGGCACGTCTAACGGGGGCAGGTCAGGTGCGCAGCAGCGAAGATGAACCGCGAGCGGATAACGTACGGCAGATTGAGTGCAAGCGTGCCGAGCGGTTCGATGAACTCGATGGCTACGTCCATTCGAGCCTTATCGTTGAAGGCGTGAACGAGGTCTCGCCACCCTTTCAGTTGATGCGTGTAGCGAGTCAGGTCGTTGACGATGTTTGCGAGTTCCTGAGAGAACTCTTGGAACATCCCGGAATAGGCAGCCCATGAGAAAGGAAGCTTTGGCGGCAAGCTCCCCCACTCGTAGGGCATGTACTTCCCGGTGAAAGCTACAGCTTTCAGGGCTGCACGGTATTGGCGGTAGCGGTAGACAGTCATCGTTCGACCTTGGCATCAGGCCCGTTCCGTAGTGAACGCCTGGCAGTGTCGCTGAACGCAGCCGCACCATCAACGCATGCAAGTTGAGTGCGTTGCGGACCTGGCGCGCCTTAGCCAGGCCGGCCAGCGGATAGCCGCCAAGATCCAGGTGGCGACTTTCGCCATCGTGCGCATCGCGGAATACCCAGGTGCGCGAGCCGCCTTCCATCCTGAGATAAAGGCCAAGCAGAGCTACGTCACCATGGCATAAGAGCCTTCACATGCGGCGGAAGACTTCCAGAGAGGGGGCTTCGAGCGTCATCCTGCCGAGGTGGCTTGGTAGGGTTTGGTGGGTTTTGAGGGGTTTTTTTCCGACGAAACGCGAGCAAGTGAAAAAAGCTTGGCCGGTTGGGCTGGCATGCAGTCCGGCCCGAGCGGTGGGGTTTGTAGGCTTTGAAGGGTTTACCGACCGTCGAAGCGCGAGCAAGCGTTTTTTCGCCTGGCACTTAGCAGTGCTTGAAATCACCAGCAAAAGTCTCGTTTTTAGGCTGCCGTTGCCCCGTAGCTGGGGGCACTTTCCTGGGGGCACCTGCGCCTACAAATGTGCCCCCAATTCTGAGAATGATGCCCCCAAATGTGCCCCCAAATTGCGTGGATGCGTATGGACTGGCTGAGACTGCTGTGGACAGCTAAGATGCTGATTTCCAAGGGAAAATAAAAAAGTCCAGATGAGTATGGACTCATCTGGACTTGTTCGTGGTGCCCGGGGCCGGAATCGAACCGGCACGCCTTGCGGCGGGGGATTTTGAGTCCCCTGCGTCTACCAATTTCACCACCCGGGCGGAAGGAGGAGGAAAGCCGCAAATTATGGCACAGTAGGGGCGTATGAAGACCTATCCCACCATCGAGGACGCGATCGGGCGCACGCCGCTGGTCGCACTGCAACGCATCGGGGCCCAGGACAACGCGGCACGCGGCAACGTCATTCTGGGCAAGCTGGAAGGCAACAACCCGGCGGGCTCGGTGAAGGACAGGGCGGCCTTGTCGATGATCCGGCGGGCCGAGGAGCGCGGCGAGATCAAGCCGGGCGACACGCTGATCGAGGCCACCTCGGGCAACACCGGCATCGCGCTGGCGATGGCGGCCATCATCAAGGGCTACCGCATGGTGCTGATCATGCCGGAGGACCTGTCGGTGGAGCGTGCGCAGACCATGAAGGCCTACGGCGCCGAACTGATCCTCACGCCCAAGAGCGGCGGCATGGAATACGCGCGCGACCTGGCCGACCAGATGGTGGCGCAGGGCAAGGGCGTGGTGCTCGACCAGTTCGCCAACCCCGACAACCCGCGCATCCACTACGAGACCACCGGCCCCGAGATCTGGGAGCAGACCGGGGGGCGAATCACCCATTTCGTGAGCGCCATGGGCACCACGGGCACGATCACCGGCGTGTCGCGCTTCCTGCGCGAGAAGAACCCGGGCGTGCGCATCGTCGGCGCGCAGCCCAGCGAGGGCTCGCGCATCCCGGGCATCCGCAAGTGGCCCGAGGAATACCAGCCCAAGATCTACGACCCGCAGATGGTGGACGAACTGGTGCTGGTGCACCAGGACGATGCCGAGGACATGGCCCGGCGCATGGCGCGCGAGGAGGGCATCTTCGGCGGCATCTCCGCAGCCGGCGCCTGCTGGGTGGCGCAGCAGATCGCGCAGCGCGAGCACAACGCCACCATCGTCTTCGTGGTCTGCGACCGGGGCGACCGGTATCTCTCCACCGGGGTCTTCCCCGTATGACCGCCATGCGCTACGAAACCCGCTTCTGCACCCACTGCGCCACGCCGCTCGCCCCGATCACGCTGCTGGAAGACAGCGGCGAGAAGGAGCGCCTGCGCTGCGCCGCCTGCGGCTGGACCCACTGGAACAACCCCACGCCGGTGCTGGCCGCCATCGTGGAGGTGGACGGCCGCGTGCTGCTGGCGCGCAATGCGCTGTGGCCGCCCAAGATGTTCGCGCTGATCACCGGCTTCATGGAGGCGGGCGAGTCGCCCGAGGAGGGCATCGCGCGCGAGGTGAAGGAGGAGACCAACCTCGACGCGCTCTCCGTCACGCTCGTGGGGGCGTACGAGTTCATCCGCATGAACCAGGTCATCATCGCCTACCACGTGCGGGCCGAGGGCGAGGTGCGCCTGTCGCCCGAGCTGGTGGACCACCGCTTCTATGAACTGGACGAGCTCAAGTGCTGGCCCGCCGGCACGGGCTATGCGCTGGCCGACTGGCTGCGCACGCGCGGGCACGAGCCGGTGTTCTTCACCGCAGAGGAAAACGCGGAGCGCCGCCGCGGACTGGATTGAGGACCCCTGACCATGGACATTCACAAGGAAGTAGACGCACGGGGCCTGAACTGCCCGCTGCCCATCCTGCGCGCGAAGAAGGCGCTGGCGGACATGGCCAGCGGCCAGCTGCTCAAGGTGTTGGCCACCGACACCGGGTCGCTGCGCGACTTCCAGGCGTTCGCACGCCAGACGGGCAATGAACTGGTGGAGCAGCAAACGGTGGGCGAGGAGTTCGTGCACATCCTGCGCCGCCGCTGAAGCCAAGTGCCAAATTGGCCGCTAGCGCTTACTGGGTAAGCGCACGCAGCTATCAAAATCAAAGCACCAGCGTCTTCAGGTACTCGCGGAAGTGCGTGCCCACCTGCGGGTGCAGCAGGGCCAGTTCTACCGTGGCCTCCAGAAAGCCCTCCTTGCTGCCGCAGTCGTAGCGCTTGCCTGCGTACTGGAAGGCGTACACGGTCTCGTGCTGCATCAGGCGGGCGATGGCGTCGGTGAGCTGGATCTCGCCGCCCACGCCCTTGGGCTGGTTGCGGATCTCCGCGAAGATGCGCGGCGTGAGCACGTAGCGGCCAGCCACGCCCATGCGCGAAGGCGCCTTCTCGGGCGCGGGCTTCTCCACGATCTCGTCCACGCGCAGCAGCGCGCCGCCGGCGGGCTCGCCGCGCACGATGCCGTAGCGGCGCGTGTGGTCGGGCGGCACTTCCTGCACGGCCAGCAGCGAGCGGCCCTGCTTCTGGAAGGCGGCGGTCATCTGCGCCATCACGCCGGGGCCGCCGCTCTCGCCCACCATCAGGTCGTCTGCCAGGATCACGGCGAAGGGCTCGTTGCCCACCAGCGGCTCGGCGCACAGCACGGCGTGGCCCAGGCCCAGGCTGCGCGGCTGGCGCACGAACAGGCAGTTCATGTCGGCCGGGCTGATGCTGCGCACCAGCTCCAGCATTTCCTGCTTGCCGGCATTCTCCAGCTCGTTCTCCAACTCGTAGGCGGTGTCGAAATGGTCTTCGATGGCGCGCTTGCTGCGGCCGGTGACGAAGACCATGTCGCGGATGCCGGCCTCGTAGGCCTCTTCCACGGCGTACTGGATCAGGGGCTTGTCCACCACCGGCAGCATTTCCTTCGGGGACGCCTTGGTGGCGGGCAGGAAGCGGGTGCCGAGCCCTGCGACGGGGAAGACGGCCTTGCGGACGCGGGTGGGAGCGGTCAAGTCAGGTACCTCGCGAAAAAGTGGATGGTGAAAAAGACAAGGGCGCCCGGATCAGCGCGGCGCCCTTGTGCCCTATGGGGATTGATCTTAGCCCAGCCGTGCGAGCTGTTCGCGCAGGCGCGCCAAGGTCGCGCCAAAGTCTGACACGCGCTTTTTCTCCTGCTCGATCACGGCGGGCGGGGCCTTGGCGACGAAGGCCTCGTTGCCCAGCTTGGCGCCGGCCTTGGCGATCTCGCCTTCCAGCCGCGCGGCTTCCTTGGACAGGCGCACCTTCTCGGCCGCCACGTCGATCTCGACGAACAGCGCCAGGCGCGCCTCGCCCACCACGGCCACGGGGGCGGTCTTGGCGGCATCCGCCCAGGCGGCCTCGTCGTCGAACACCTGTACTTCCGAGAGCTTGGCCAGGTTTTGCAGCACGGGCGCGATGGCGCGCATGAAGGCGGCGTCGCCCGTCACCAGCAGCGGCAGGCGCTGCGCGGGCGACACGCCCATCTCGCCGCGCAGCGTGCGGCAGGCGTCCACCACCTGCTTGATGCGCTGCACGTAGGCGATCGCGGCCTCGTCGATTTTCTCGGGCTGGGCCTGCGGATAGCGCGCGATGGCGACGGAGTCGCCCGCCATGCCTGCCACGGGGGCCACTTTCTGCCAGAGCGCTTCGGTGACGAACGGGATGATGGGGTGGGCCAGGCGCAGGATGGCCTCCAGCACGCGGATCAGCGTGCGGCGCGTGCCGCGCTGCTCGGCCTCGTTGCCCGTCTGGATCTGCACCTTGGCGATTTCCAGGTACCAGTCGCAGAACTCGTTCCAGATGAACTCGTAAAGGGCGCTTGCCACGTTGTCCAGGCGGAACTCGGCGAAGCCCTTGGCGACTTCGGCCTCCACCTTCTGCAGCTGCGAGACGATCCAGCGGTCGGGCTGGCTGAAGGCCATGTAGCCGCCCGCGCAGTCGGCGGCGGTGTGCTCCTTCAGGCCGCAGTCGTAGCCCTCGCAGTTCATCAGCACGAAGCGGCTGGCGTTCCAGAGCTTGTTGCAGAAGTTGCGGTAGCCCTCGCAGCGCTTGCTGTCGAAGTTGATGCTGCGGCCCAGCGAGGCGAGCGCGGCGAAGGTGAAGCGCAGCGCGTCGGCGCCGTAGGCGGGAATGCCCTCGGGGAATTCCTTCTGCGTGTTCTTGCGCACCGTGGGCGCGGTCTCGGGGCGGCGCAGGCCCTGGGTGCGCTTGTCGAGCAGGGGTTCGAGCGCGATGCCGTCGATCAGGTCGACCGGGTCGAGCACGTTGCCTTCGGACTTGCTCATCTTCTTGCCCTGCGCGTCACGCACCAGGCCGTGGATGTAGACGTGCCTGAACGGCACACGGCCCGTGAAGTGCGTGGTCATCATGATCATCCGGGCGACCCAGAAGAAGATGATGTCGTAGCCCGTGACCAGCACGGAGGAGGGCAGGTAGAGGTTGTAGTCGTCGGTCTCGGCCGTGCCCTGGCCGGGCCAGCCCATCGTCGAGAAGGGCACGAGGGCCGACGAGTACCACGTGTCCAGCACGTCCTCGTCGCGCGTCAGCGTCTTGCCCGGTGCCTGGGCCTGCGCTTCTTCCTCGCTGCGCGCCACGTAGACCTTGCCGTCCTCGTCGTACCACGCGGGGATCTGGTGGCCCCACCAGAGCTGGCGGCTGATGCACCAGTCCTGGATGTTGTTCATCCACTGGTTGTAGGTGTTGACCCAGTTCTCGGGCACGAACTGCACCTGGCCCGAGGCCACGGCGTCGATGGCCTTCTGCGCGATGGACTTGCCCGTGACATCGCCTTCGCCCACCTTGCCCATCGCCACGAACCACTGGTCGGTCAGCATCGGCTCGATCACCTGGCCGGTGCGCGTGCAAATGGGCACCATGAGCTTGTGCTTCTTTGTCTCGACCAGCAGGCCCTGCGCCTCCAGGTCGGCCACGATGGCCTTGCGCGCCACGAAGCGGTCCATGCCGCGGTATTTCTCGGGCGCGTTGTCGCTGATCCTGGCCTGCAGCGTCAGCACCACTTCCATCGGCAGCTTGTGGCGCTGGCCCACGGCGTAGTCGTTCTGGTCGTGCGCGGGAGTCACCTTGACCACGCCGGTGCCGAATTCCTTGTCCACGTACTCGTCGGCGATGATGGGAATCTCGCGGCCCACCAGGGGCAGCGTGACGCTCTTGCCGATCAGGTGTTTGTAGCGCTCATCCTCGGGGTGCACCATCACGGCCACGTCGCCCAGCATGGTCTCGGGGCGCGTGGTGGCCACGACGAGCTGGCCAGAGCCGTCGGTGAGCGGGTAGGCGATGTGCCAGAGCGAGCCGTCCTTCTCCTCGTTCTCCACCTCCAGGTCGGAGACGGCCGACTGCAGCACCGGGTCCCAGTTCACCAGCCGCTTGCCGCGGTAGATCAGGCCCTGCTCGTAGAGGCGCACGAAGGTTTCGGTGACGACCTTGGAGAGCTTGTCGTCCATCGTGAAGTACTCGCGGCTCCAGTCCACCGTGTCGCCCATGCGGCGCATCTGCGTGGTGATGGTGTTGCCGCTCTTTTCCTTCCACTCCCACACCTTCTTCACGAACGCCGGGCGGCCCAGATCGTGGCGGCTCTGGCCCTGATCCTGCAACTGGCGCTCCACCACGATCTGCGTGGCGATGCCCGCGTGGTCGGTGCCCGGCACCCAGGCCGTGTTGTGGCCCAGCATGCGGTGGTAGCGCGTGAGGCTGTCCATGATCGTCTGGTTGAACGCATGGCCCATGTGCAGCGTGCCCGTCACGTTGGGCGGCGGCAGCTGGATGCAGAACGCGGGCTCGCCCGCCTGCGGCGCGCCCGTGCCCCGGTAGCCCGCCGTGCCGTAGCCGCGCCGCTCCCACTCGGGGCCCCAGTGGGCTTCCAGGGCAGCAGGTTCGAAGGACTTGGACAGGCTGTCGAGGCCGGGTTGGGCAATGGTGTCGCTCATGGCAAATGAAAACGGCATCCACAGGGGATGCCGCCTGGTAGGTGGATTGACGGTTGGGCCCGATTTTACCGGCCGCTGCGCCGTGCTTACACTGGCCGGCATGCACGCCGCGCCCGCTGCTCCCCAGCACCTGCGCCTGTCCTCGCGCGACTACGCGGGACGCGACAGGGCCGATGCGCTGCGCGAGCTGTTTGGCCGCGCGCTGATGCGCGTCGACCTGTGGGCTTGCGAGGACGCCGCGCCGCTGGACTTCCAGGTCAGCCTGATGCTGCTGGGCGATGGGGGCGCGTATGCGTACAGCGAGCACACGCCCGCCCACATCGCGCACCGGCCCGCGCACATCGGCGACGGCGGGGACGACCTGTTCCTGACCGCCACCCAGGCCGGCTGCGTGCTGCGCACCGGCAGCGGCGACGTCGCGGTGCCGGCGGGCGGCTTCCTGCTGCATTCCAAGGCGCGTGCGCACGAGATCGTCCACCCCTTGGGCGGGCGCACCGCCACGCTGCAGCTCTCGCACGCCGCGCTCGCGCATAGGCTGCCGGGCCTGGAAGAAGCGCCCCTGCGGGTGTTGCCTGCCGGCCTGCAGGAGCCGGCACTCGCCATGGGCTATGCGCAGCTGCTGGCGGGCCACCCCACGCTCGCGGCGCCGCTGCTGCAATCGGCCCAGGCGCATTTGCAGGATCTGATGGCGGGAATCCTCGCGCCCGCAGCGCCGGGGTGCGGCACGCTGGATGTGCCGCGCCTGGCGCTGATCCAGCGCGACATCCTCGCGCGCCTGACCCAGCCCGAGCTGAACCTTGCGCAGATCGCCCGCCTGCACCACCTCACCCCGCGCCAGGTGCAGCGCCTGTTCGCGCGCGAGGGCACGTGCTTTTCCGATTACGTGCGCGATGCCCGGCTGGACCGCGTGCGCGCCGCGCTGGCCGACCCGCGCCAGCACCACCGGCGCGTGCTGCAGATCGTGCTGGACAACGGTTTCGACGATTTTTCCGCCTTCAGCCGCGCCTTCAAGCGGCGCTTCGGCACCACGCCGACCGAAATGCGCGGCATGTCGCTTTGAACAACGCGATTGTCGCGGCCGGCAAGGACGCGGATCGGTGCATTCCAAAGAATGTGCCGCACCATGACAAGCACCTTCATCAGCCGCTTTTTTCTCGCCGCTTTCGCCCTGCTGGCCGCAGCCAGCGCGCAGGCCGCCATTCCCCAGTCGCAGCGCGACTACCTGCTGGCTTTCTACGCCGCCACCAACGGCCCCAATTGGCTGAACAACGACGGCTGGGGCGACCCGCCGGGCACCGAGTGCGGCTGGTACGGCATCACCTGCGACGCGGGCGAGACCACCGTCACCGGCCTGGAGTTCGTCACCAACTCCATGGCCAGCACCCCGCCTGGCACGCCGCTGCCCGACTGGGCCGCGCTGCCGGACCTCACCTCCATCGCCCTGGGCAACACCAGCCTGACCGGCCCCGTGCCGCCCATCGCCGGGCTGTCGCAACTCACGTTCTTCAACGTGAGCGGCGGCCAGTTCACCGGCCCGCTGCCCGACCCGTCCGGCCTGCAGCACCTCACGCGCTACAGCGCCGTTCTGAACGCCTTCACCGGCCCGCTGCCGCCATTCACCAACATGCCCGCGCTGGAATGGCTGCTGCTGCGCGGCAACCAGCTCAGCGGCACCATCCCGCCGCTCACCGGCATGCCCGCGCTCACCATCCTGTCGCTGCAGCAAAACCAGCTCACCGGCACCATCCCCGCGCTGCCGCTGGGCCTGGAGCGCCTGGTGGTGGACCAGAACCAGCTCACCGGCCCCGTGCCCGCCGCGCCCAACTCGCTGCAGACGGGCGGCTCCATCCTGTGCCCCAACCACCTCACGCCCTCGGCCAGCAACGACTGGAACGTGGCCACGGGCGAGACGCCCTGGCACGCCCAGTGCACCGCCGCGCCGCCGGGGCTGGGCGCCGCCGCCATTCCGACATTGGGCGAATGGGCGCTGGCGCTGCTGTCGCTGGCCGCCGCCGCTGTGGGCTTCGCGGTGCTGCGGCGCAGGCAGGTTTAAAGCGTTTTTGGGCTCCAGCGATTGCCCAGTAAGCGCAAGCAGCTATCGATTTGAAAGCATCCCCATGATCCGCACCCTGATCGCCATGGCGCTGGCCTGCGCCGCCGCCACGGCCGCTGCCGCGCCTTACGCCGTCACCTACACCGGCACCATCGCCAACTCCAGCTTCGCGCAGATCGTCAACGGCGAGCACTACCGCATCACCTTCGTGTTCGACAACGGCGGCAACACGGCGGTGAACCAGACCTGGGGCGCGGCCGACCTGCGCTGCGCCATCTGGCGCATGAACGACGCGGGCAACGCCGTGTTCGCGCAAGACCTGAGCCCGCTCGCCTCGCCGCCCACTGCAGCGACCGGCGCCATCACCACCAACGGCTCGGGCGTGCTGACCGGCATGTTCACCGGCGTCAGCAGCAGCCCGGCGGGACCGGACTTCAGCAGCAGCGGCTTCACGCACCCGGTGCCGCTGCACTGGTTCGCCAACGGCAGCAACAGCGTGCTGCGCGATGGCGCGTCGGCGCACGCCTTCGACGACGCGGCTGGCGGCGTGCAGATGCACCCCACGAACTGGCTGCTGCACACCCCCAGCGGCCCTTGTGCCGCGGCAGTGGCGCCGGACGTGCCGCCCACGCCCGTGCCCACGCTGGGGCACGCGGGTCTGGCGCTGCTGGCGGGCCTGATGGGCGGGGCAGGGTGGTGCTCGCAGCGGCGTAAACGCGGCTGAAGCGAAAGGCGTGGCGGCATGCGGGGCCTGCGTCGTGGACTGGCGCCATCCCATGCCTGCACAACCCGCTCCTACCCCGCACCACCGCCTGTCCACGCGCGACCTGGCCGCGCGCGACCGCCTGCCCGCGCTGCGCGAGTTGTACGGGCGCGAGCTGATGCGTGTGGACCTGCGGCCCCATCCCGGCATCGACATGGCCCAGGTGGACTACCACGCCCGCATCAGCGCGCTGGGCGACGGCGCCGTGCATGCGCGCGTGACGCACTCGCCCATGCACCTGCTGCGCACGCCCGAACTGATGCAGGACGGCAACGACGACCTCTACCTGTGCCTGCAAGCGCGCGGCACGACCATCCGCGGCGCACGGTTCGAAGAATTCACGGCCTTGCCTGGCGGCTACGTGCTGCTGTCCAAGGCGCGCATGCACGAGGCGTTCACGCCGCATGGCGGTTTGTCCGATTGCATCCAGGTGCAGCGTGCCCACATCGCGGCTCTGGTGCCCGGCCTGGAAGAAGCGCCCATGCGTGCCTTGCCGCCCGGCACGCCCGGCGCCGCCATGGCACTGGCCTATGCCAGCCTGCTGGGCGAGGACGCGAGTCTGCTGCCCGCGCAGCGCCAGATCGCCGTGGAGCACCTGCACGCGTTGCTGGCCGCCGTCATCGCCCCGGCGTCGCAGGCCGGCCTGCCGCCCGGCCGCGCATCCGTCACCGCGCCGCGCTTGGCGCTCATCAAGCAGGCCATCCATGCGCGGCTGCACCACAGCGACCTGAACCTGGTGCAGATTGCGCGGCAGCACCACCTCACGCCACGCCAGGTGCAGCGCCTGTTCGCGGCCGAAGGCACGTGCTTTTCCGACTATCTGCGCGAAGCGCAGCTGGCGCGCACCCATGCCCTGCTGCTCGACCCCGCGCAGCGCCACCGCCGCGTGCTCGCCATCGCGCTGGACTGCGGCTTCGCTGATATTTCAGCCTTCAACCGGGCATTCAAGCGCCGCTTCGGCGTGGCACCCACGGAGCTGCGCGGCGGATTCTGACGAGTCTGTCGCTCCAGGCAAAGCCCGCGTCACTTGCCGCAAAGACGTGTCCCGCGCGCCTGGGAAGAATCGCGGCTTTCATCCACCACAGCCGCCCGGCGAAGCCCATGCCCGACCTGTCCCGCCACCTGGCCACCGCCGCCACCTTCGTGCTGCTCACGGCGCCCGCTTGGGCGGCGGGCGTGCTGGAACTGCTGCACAAGGAGAAGGTGCCACCCGCCGAGGTGCTGTGCGCCGCCGCGCAGGCGCCGTGCGCGCCCCCTGTCTTCGTTGACGGCCCCGCATGGGTCAGTGCCCACCTTGCAGCGCAGCCTCCCGCACCTGCGTCGGCGCTGCGCCAAAGCGCTGCTTGAACAGCCGGTTGAACGCCGCCAGGTCGGAAAACCCCGCGTCGTAGGCCAGCGTGGCCACCAACTGGTGCGCGTGGCGCGGGTCGATCAGCATGCGCTGCACGTGGGCCAGGCGGCAGTTCTGCAGGTGGGCGGTGAAGGTGCTGCCGTCCTCCTCGAACAGGCGCTGCACCTGCCGCACGCTCAGGCCGTGGCGCTGGGCCACGTGCGCCACCGACAACTGCGGGTCGCGGTAGGCGCGTGCCACGTCGGCGCGCAGGGCCGACAGGCGGGCCGCGCGCTCCCCACCCATGCGGGCCTGTTCGGCCGCATCGCCATGGGCACCCAGGGCCAGGGCGAGCAGGTCGGTCAGATGCCCGGCGGCCAGCTCCGCCAGCGGCGCGTCGAAGGCCGCCTCGCGCCGCACGGCGCTCGCGTAGCCGAACAGCAGATCCATGCGCGGGCTGGCACCGAAGTGGCGCGCGTGGCCGTCCAGCCGGGGCAGCATCGGGCGCAGCGCGGCGCGCTGCACCCAGATGGTCTGGATGTGCCCGGCGGCGGGGTAGAGATATTCGAACGCCTCGTCCATGGGCGCGAACAAGGTGTCGCCGGGCGCGAACGCGGTCTGCGCCAGTGGTCCGCCGGTGAACTGGAACGGCTGCGTGAAGCGCGTGACCAGCACCGCGTCGATGCCCGCGTGCGCGGCGAGCTGGCGGGTGCGCCGCGCTGCGTAGGGGCTCAGCAGCCCGCCGCCCAGCCCGGCATTGGGCGTCAGTTGAAACGTGGTCAAGTCCAGCCGGAAGGCGCCTTCGTCGCACAGCGGTTCCAGGTCCACCGCCATCGCCAGCCGTGCATAGCCGTCGCGTACGAATTCCATGCGCGTGGTGGCAGGCAGCGCGTCGGTGGTGAAGCGGTGGGGCAGCACCCTCGCCGTCATGGCACCTCCCCGGCGCGCAGCTGCGTGGGCGTGGCGCCGTAGCGCTGCTTGAACAAGCGGTTGAACGCCGCCAGATCGGAAAACCCCGCCTCGTAGGCGATGCTGGCGACCAAGAGGTGCGCGTGCGCGGGACTGGCGAGCAGCCGGCGCACATGCTCCAGGCGGCAGTTCTGCACATGGGCGGTGAAGGTGGCGCCGTCCTCCTCGAAAAGGCGCTGCACCTGCCGCACGCTCATGTAGTGGCGCTGCGCCAGGTGTGCCACCGACAACTGTGGGTCGCGGTACGTGCGCTCCACGTCGGCGCGGATGGCCGCCAGCCGCGCCGCGCGCCCGCCGCCCGCACGGGCCGCCTCGGCTGCATCGCCGCGCGCGCCCATCAGCAGCGCGGCCAGGTCGGCCAGGTGCTCGCCCGCCTGCCACTGCGCGCCGGCGGTGGCGGGCGGCGTGCGCAGCAGCAGGCGCGCGTAGGACTGCATCAGTGCCGACCCTGGCGCGTCGGGCGCCAGCAGGCGCATGGAATCCGCGTCCAGGCGCGGCACGCGGCGGCGCAGCGCGGCGCGGTCAAAGCTCATCACCACCAGATCGCCGGGCCGGTCGTAGATCATGTTGGCGGGCCGTGCCAGCGTGCCCAGCATCAACTGGCCGGGGACGATGCGCTCGCGGTCCATGCCCTCGCAGGCCACGGCGGCGCCGGCGCGGTGGCCCACCAGGAACACGCTGTCGATCCCGTCCTGCGCCACGCGGCCCTGGCCGCGCATGGCCTGCACCGGGCGGCCGAAGGTGCCCTCCATCACGGCAATGCCCGCGCTCAGGGGCTGCGCCGCCAACGCCAATTCGGGTGTGCCGCCGTCCACCGTGTGCAGGTCCACGCCCATCACCGCGTCGGCCAGCACGTCGCGCACATAGGCGGTGCGCTGGGCGGGGGGCACGTCGGCGCTGGAAAAGCGCAAGGCGGGCAGGGCGGCGGACATGGGTGGACTCCTTCTGGCGTGGTGTTGTGTCCGGCGAGTATTCCCAGCCCGCTTGCCATGGGTCAAGACGGCGAGGGGCCGTATGTCGTTTGCGGCAAAGAGGTTGTCGCCTGGTGCAAAGCCTTTGTCGCGCAAGCCCAAGACGCGGGGTGTGCAAGGGCGGGCGATTGCTCCTGAAAAGAGAGCTGTTTGCGCTTTGTGAACGAGCCCTGGGTCCTGTTTGGGCTTGCGAAACCACCTGCAAGCGCTTTGCTGGCGGCGACACGCCGCGGCGCTGTCGTTTGCGGCAAAGACCTTGTCGCCCCGCGCAAAGACGCCGCCGCCCCGCTTGCGAAGAATCGCCGCCACAACCAACAAACCCCGCCCGTGCTCCACCGCCCCCTCCTCGCCAGTGCCCTGCTGCTGCCCCTGATGCTGCTCTTTGCCGCAACAGCCCAGGCTGCCACCTTCACCGTCAACACCACGGACGACTTCAACGACGCCAGCCCCGGCGACGGCCAGTGCGCCAGCGCGGCCAGCCAATGCACGCTGCGCGCCGCCATCCAGGAGATCAACGCTCTGGGCGAGAGCGCCAACGCCATCCGCTTCAACATCCCCGGCGGTCCCCACACCATCTGGCCGCAATTCGCGGGCCTGCCCGACATCACCGTGCCCGTCACCATCGACGGCACCACCCAGCCCGGCAGCCAGCCCAACACCCTGCCCGTGGGCACCAACGCCATCGTCGCCGTGGGCATCGACGGCGGCGATGCGGGCAGCGCGCCGGGCCTCGTCTTCAAGCCCGGCTCGGGCGGCTCCGAGGTGCGCGGCCTGCGCGTCACCCGCTTTCAAGGCGGGGGCATCGTCATCGACGGCGAAGGCCAGCCCGGCAGCGTGAACGACATCCTCCTGCGGGGCAATTTCATCGGCACCGACGGCAGCGGCGCGGGCAACGACGTGAACGGCGGCGCGGCCAACGGGCAGCACGGCATCCACGTCACCGGCGGCGCGGGCGGCACCGCCATCGGCGGCGGCGGCCTGGCGGGCCGCAACCTCATCGTTGGCGACGCGCTCGGCAGCGCCGTCACCGCGGCCTGGGGCGCGCACGGCGCCCAGGTCATCGACAACCTCATCGGCACCAACCGCGCGGGCACCCAGCGCCACGCCACCCAGGTCGGCGTGCTGCTCGAAGAAGCCGCGCGCACCGCCCTCGTGCTCGGCAACACCATCGGCGCGGCCCACACCGGCGTGCTCATCCGCCACGGCGGCACTGATCCGCAGGGCGACGGCCACGCCATCCGGGGCAACCGCATCGGTATCGGCCCCGGCGGTGAAAGCATCGCGGGCAGCGAAGACGGCGTGCACATCACCAACGCGGGCCGCTCCGCCACCATGCCGTGGAACAACGCCATCGGCGGCGCCGCGCAAGACCAAGGCAACACCATCGCCCACTGGGGCCGCAACGGCGTGCGCATCGCGCGGCTGAACGACCCCGCCGCCCCCGCCTCGCCCCGCAACACCATCCTGGGCAACAGCATCTTCGGCAACGGCGCCCTGGGCATCGAGCTGATCGACATCACCGTCATCCCGCCCCTGGGCGGCCAGCCGCAAGAGCCGCCCCCCGCCGCCATCAACGGCGGCCAGGCCGCCCCCGCCATCACCAGCGCGCTCGTCGGCGGCGGCGGCGTGCAACTGGCCTACCAGTTCAGCGGCCCGCCGGGGCAGGCGTACTTCATCGAAGTCTTCACCAACAGCGCCTGCGACGCCAGCGGCTACGGCGAAGGCCAGACCCTGCTCACCCGCATCGACCTGCCCGACGCCAGCGGCGGCCAGCACACCGCGCAACTGCAACCGCTGCTGCCCGGCACCGTGCTCACCCTCACCGCCACCGGGCAACAGGGGCAGTCGCCCACGGGCGGCACGTCGGAGTTCTCGCGCTGCCTGGCCGTGGGGCAGACGGTGGGCGGCGGCAACCCGCCGGGCCAGCCCGGCATCGCCCCCGTGCCCACGCTGGGCCACGCCGCGCTGGCGCTGCTGGGCACCCTCGTCGGCGGGCTGGGCCTGCGCATGCGGCGGCGACACTCCTGAATTCATAGCTGCTTGCGCTTGCTGCATCAACGGAGAAGGCCATTTCGACCATGAAAACCAAACACATCGCCGCCGCCGTCCTGGCCCTGGCAATGGGCGCCGCGCAGGCCGCGCCGTTCGCCATCACCTACCAGGGCACCATCGCCGATTCCGACATTCCGGGTGTGCACAACGGCCAGCGCTACACCCTCACGCTGGTGATGGACAACGGCGGCAGCGATGCCGACAACGAAACCTGGGAGCCGAGAGACCTCACCTGCGCCATCTGGCGCGTGAACGATGCCGCCAACGTGGTCGTCGCCCACGACCTGCGCGCCGCGCCGCCGGCGGGCTCTGGCGGGGCGGTGGAAACCAACGGCAGCGCCGACCTGATGGAGGTGTTCACCCACCTCGAATCGGGCTACGGCATGCCTGGTGCCGCCCTGCGCACACGCGGCCTGCCGCCTGGCGCGCCCTTGAGCAGTTGGTACGCCAACGACAGCAACCGCGTGTTCTACGTCGATGGCGGCCAGGGCAATGAATTCGCCTTTGGCGATTCCACCGGCGGCGTGCCCATGAACACCCAGGCATGGAGCGAGCCAGCCCCCTTCACCGGCAACTGCCTGGACGCCGCCGGGCCCGCAGGCGCGGGCGGCGGCGTGGCCCCCGTGCCCACGCTGGGCCACGCCGCGCTGGCGCTGCTGGGCGCGCTGGTCGGCGGCGCGGGGCTGCGTGGCGGGCGGCACCGCAACGAATCCATCCATCCACAAAAAAGGACGCTTCGACCATGAAAACCTCCCACCTCTTCAGCGCCGCCCTGCTGGCCCTGGCCGCCGGCGCCGCGCAGGCGCAGACCCTGCAGCTCAACGGCGACGTGGACGCCGCCGGTTGCGCCAACGGCCAGTTCGAGCTGGGCGTGGTGACCACGGGCACCACCACCGGCCTCTGGAGCCAGCACACCACGGTGGACATCGGCAGCGCCCGCTACATGGACCTGGTGACCGACCAGCCCGTGCCCGATGGCGCCTATTCCTGGGCGCTGGGCGACGGCAACGACACGGGCACGCAGACCCACGCCTTCCCGCTGCCGCCGGCCACGCCGTTCACCGTGACCATCACGCTGCGCAACGCAGCGGGCCTGCCGGTGTACCGCACCCAGGGCACGGTGAGCCCCGGCTGCGACGCCACGGGCACGCCCCCCAGCGTGGCGAACATCGCCAACACCCCGCTGGGCGGCGGCAACGGCGGCGGCGGCCCGGTCGCCGTGCCCACGCTGGGCCACGCGGCGCTGGCGCTGCTGGGCGCCCTCGTTGGCGGGCTGGGCCTGCGCATGCGGCGGCGCAACTCCTGAATTCATAGCTTCCCGCGCTTGCTGCACCAACGGGAAAGGCCATTTTGACCATGGAAAGAAGACAGATTGCCGCCGCCATCCTGGTTCTGGCTGCCTGCGCCGCCCAGGCCGCGCCGACGCCGCGCCTGCCTGCCGCGCAAGCCAGCGAGGAAGCCGCCGCCGATGGCATCAACCTCTGGGGCTTGTTCGGGATGCTGGCGGCCCTGGGCGCGGGCATGGCCGCCGTGGGGCTGCACGGGCGGGCGCTGGCGCGGCGGGAGGCGCACGAAGACCCGCACACGGATCCGCACGCAGACCAGGCCGAAGGCGCTGGCCCGCGGCGCCGCGGGTCAATGCTCTGGAAACCATAGCTGCTTGCGCTTGCTGGGCGGGCGCTGTGGCCATTTTTTATACATGAAACCTTCACAAACCATGACGCACCGCTTGCGCATCGCCGCCATTGCCTGCCTGCTGCCGGCGCCCGCCTGGGCCGCCACGTTCACCGTGACCAACAACACCGACCATGCCGATGCGGATCCGGGCGACGGCGTGTGCGCCATCGCCCCGGCGCTGGGCGGCGGCTGCTCGCTGCGCGCGGCGCTGCAAACCGTCCTCTATGCGCCGGGCGGGCCGCACACCATCGCGTTCAACCTGGCGCCGCCCATCGTGCCCCTTATCGAGCCCGCGCTGCCGCTGCCCCCGGTGCAGCGGCCCGTCATCATCGACGGCTACACCCAGCCCGGCGCCAGCCCCAACACGCTGGCCGTGGGCAACGATGCGCGGGTGCTCATCCAGATCGACGGGCGCGGCGCGGGCAGCAACGCGGCGGGGCTGCGCTTCGAGCCCGGCGCCAGCGGATCGGTGCTGCGCGGGGTGGCGGTGCATGGCTTCGGCTACGGCGGCGTGTGGCTGAACGGCGCGGGCAACATGGTCATCGCGGGCAACTTCATCGGCACCGACGGCACGGGCAGCGGCGACGACGGCGCGGGCGACCTGGCCAACCAGACGGCGGGCATCTACCTGGGCGGCGGCGCGTCGCACAACACCATCGGCGGCGCGCTGCCGGCCGACCGCAACCTGATCGTGGGCCACCGCAACGGCTACGCGGTGCAGATCAGTTCGGCGGGCCAGGCGGGCAACCACACGGTGCGCGGCAACTACATCGGCACCACGCGCGGCGGCAACAGCCGCGTGGCCACCTGGGCCGGGGTGCAGATGGTGCGCAGCGGCGCCAACACCATCGCCGGCAACGTGATCGGCGCGGAGCACATGGGCGTGTGGATCCTGGGCGACGGCGAGGGCAACGCCATCACCGGCAACCGCATCGGCGTGGGCGCGGACGGCACCAGCGCCATCACCCCCGCCAGCGCCATCGGCCAGCACGGCGTGCTGGTGAGCGACGCCAGCCTGGACGGCGCCCCCCGCGCGCCACAGGCCACGCGCATCGGCGGCAGCGCGGCCGAGGGCAACCACATCGCCCACTGGGGCGGTGCGGGCGTGCGCGTGCAGCGCACCCACGCGGGCAGCCTGCCGCTGCGCCACCATGGCATCCAGGGCAACCGCATCCACGGCAATGGGCGGCTGGGCATCGAACTGATCGACACCGCCGCCAGCGAGGGCGCCATCCCCTCCGACCCCGCGCCCGCGCGCGTGAACGACGGCATCCCCACGCCCACGCTCCTGGGTGCCACGGGCGACGGCGCGGGCACGGGCGTGACCTTCGCGCTGGCCGAGGGCGAGGCCAACACCGTGTACGAGTTCGAGCTGTTCGCCAACGCGGCCTGCGACCCCTCGGGCTGGGGCGAGGGCCAGACGCCGCTGGCGCGCTTCACCGCCAGCACCAACGCCGTCGGCAGCCTGAACGACAGCGCCGCCGCGCCCCCGGTGCCGGCGGGCACCGTGCTCACGCTGACGGCCACGCGCCACGGCGGGTCGGGCCTGGCCGGCACGTCGGAGTTCTCGGCCTGCCGCACCGTGGCGGGCGGCGCCGCGCCCGGCACGCCGCCCGCCATCGGCGCCATTCCCAACGCCCAGCTCACTGCCACCGTGGGCCAGCCCTACACCCTCGATCTGGCCGCGCACGTGGTGCTGACGGAGGGCGACCCCATCCAGTCCTACGCGCTGCAGGGCGCGTTGCCCGCGTGGCTGTCGTTCGACCCAGCCACCGGCGTGCTGACCGGCACGCCCGCCGCCGTGGGCAGCCACGCCTTCACTGCCACGGCCACCGACAAGGACGGCGCCAGCGCGCCGCGCGGCTTCACCCTCACCGTGGCGGCGGGGCGGGCCAAGGGGGCCATGGTGGCAACCCGCCAAGCGGCGCGGCGCCCATCCCCACGCTGGGGCATGCGGGGCTGGCGCTGCTGTCGGTGCTGGTGGGCGCGGCGGGGTGGCGGCGGCGGCCATCGCGCGCATGAAACCGCCCGTGGTCGCGGCGCTGCGCGCCATCGGCGGCTATCTCATCGCGGCGGTGGCGGGGTATTGCCTCACCGTGCTGCTGTCGTCCAGCACGCACGACCGCGCCGTGGAGGCCGCCATGGCGGGCGCGTTCGTGTGGGGGCCGCTGGGGGCGGTGGCGGCGTGCGTGGCGGGGTGGTGGATGGCATGAGGCCGGTGCCGTGCGCTTGCACCAGCCAGAAGCGCCAACGAAACGCCAAGCCCGCCACTTGAACTGCGGGCTTTTTCGCGTCTGGTGCCCAGGCCGGTGCCTCATGCGCAGCGCGTCGTTTTTTGCAAAGCCTGCGTCGCTTGGCGCCAAGACGCCGAGGGGCCGCTTGCGAAAAATCGCCCTCTTCATCATCAGGACGAGGGACACATTTCCATGTTCAAACACCAACGCATCGCCTGGGCCGCGGCCGCGCTGGCGGCGTCGCCGGCCGCAGTCTGGGCGCAGGACGCGCCTTGCATCATCAACGGCGTGCCGGTACCCGTGGTTTCCACCCACCAGGGCGTCCAGGTGGGCACCGCCAACACCACCTGCCACAACGGCACGCTGGGCGCCGGGCGGGGCAACTATTCGGGCGAGCGCGGCAGCGTGGCCGTGGGCCTGGATAACGAGGTGCAGGGCGAGTACGGGTTCGCGGCGGGCAACCGCAATGTTGCCAATGGCGTGCAGGGCATGGCCCTGGGCACCTTGAACGAGGCCCACGGCATCGCCAGCACCGCCGTCGGCAACCGCAGCGTGGCCAACGGCGACTACAGCACCGCGCTGGGCCGGGGCAACCACTCGGACGGCGAGGCCAGCACCGCCGTGGGCACCGACAACCGGGCCGAAGGCGCCCACGGCACCGCCCTGGGCTGGACCAACGTTGCCAGCGGTGACGCCAGCACCGCCGTGGGCCGCAGCAACACCGCCAGCGCCACCAACGCCACGGCCCTGGGCCGCAGCAACGAGGCCAGCGCCGTGCGCAGCCTGGCCGCCGGCACCAACAACCACGCGACGGCCCAGCAGGCCACGGCCGTGGGCGACAGCAACCGCGCCACCGCGCAAAGCGCCGCCGCCTTCGGCATCGGCAACACCGCTGGCAGCGCCAACGCCACCGCGCTGGGCACCAACAACCAGGCCACGGCCGCGCGCAGCACCGCCATCGGCTACGACAGCCGGGCCACGGCGCAGGACAGCGTGGCCATCGGCAGCGGGGCGCGCAATGACCGGGCCGCCACCGTGTCGGTGGGCGCCGCGGGCCAGGAGCGGCAGATCGTCCATCTGGGCGCCGCCACGCAGATGAGCGACGCCGTGAACCTGAGCCAGGTGCATGCTCTGAGCCTGGCCCTGGGCGGCGGCGCCGGCTACACGGGCGGCACGCTGACGGCGCCCACTTACACCATCCAGGGTGCGGCCTACACCAACGTGGGCGCGGCCTTCGATGCGGTGGACGAGCGTCTGACGGCGCTGGGCAATGGCGGCGGCGGCGGTGGTGGCGTGCAGGGGCCGCCCGGCCCTCCGGGGCCTCCCGGACCGCAAGGACCGCAGGGCCCTCAAGGGGTGCCTGGCAACGGCGGCGGCAATGGCGGCAGCGGCATCGACGCCGCCCAGGCGCAGGCCATTGCGGACGCAGGCGATGCGACCACGCTGGCCAGCGCCCAGCACTACACCGACCAGCGCATCACCAGCATCAATGCGGCGACCACCGACTACGTGCAGGGCGCGGCGGACGGCGCCCGCGACCAGGCCAATGCCTATACCGACCAGCAGGTGGACGGCCTGCGCCAGGAGCTGGGCGGGCGCATCGACCGCCTGGACAAGAAGGTGGAAGGCGTGGGCGCGATGGCGATGGCCGCGTCCAGCCTGCTGTTCAACCCCACAGGCGGCGACAGGCAGGTGGCCCTGGCGGTGGGCGCCTACAAGGGCTCGCAGGCGATGGCGCTGGGCATGTTCGCGCGTGCGCCGGTGCTGGGCAAGTCGGCGGTGATCAACGTGAAGTTCTCGGCCGCGCGGCGCGCGGGTGCGGGCGCTTCCGCGGGGGCGAACTGGTCATGGTGAAGCCCGCTGCCCGTCGGTGAGCGGGTTTTTGGGAACGCAGGGGCATCGCCACTCCTGCTTTGATAGCTTCCAGCGCTTGCCTGGTGGGTGTTGGAGGCTTTTTTTATCTTTATTTTTTGAAGGAGACTCCCATGTCCCGATTTCCCGTTTTGCGACGCCGCAGCCTGCTGCTGGGCGCCGCGGCGTCCGCCGCATTGGCGGCCTGTGGTGGTGGCAGCGATGGCCCCGGCGAAGGCGCCCCCGTCTGGCGCATGCCCGCCGAGACCGAGCCGCAGCGGGCCGTGATGCTGGCCAGCATGGACTTCGACTACAAGCACGGCTGGTCCACGCTGGAGGTGCAGGCCACGATGATCGCCGCGCTGGCGCAGACCACGCCGGTGGTCTACCTCGTCAACGGCGACGCGGACCGCGAGCGCATGCGCCAGGCGCTGATGGCGCAGAGCATGGCAGCCGAGGACATCGCCGAGCGCGTGGAGTTCAAGGTGGTGGACCACGCCGAACTGTGGATACGCGACTACGGCGGCGTCTTCCTGACCGACGGGTGCGGCCACCTGCGCGTGGTGGATTTCGACTTCGACGGCTATGGCTACAACGCCTTCAGCGGCCCCTACACGAACGACGCCTACAACCACGACAACGACCTGGCCGTGCGCGTGGCGCAGGCGTTCGGCGCCGAAAGCCTGCGCTCGCCCCTGGTGTGCGAAGGCGGCAACCTGCACTTCAACGGCCGGGGCACGGTGATCGCCGTGCTGGGCGACGGCACCGAGGGCGTGGGCCTGCTGGGCCGCAACCAAGGCTGGACGGCGGCGCAGATCGAAGCGGAGTTGAAGCGCGTGTTCGGCGTGACCAAGGTGATCTTCCTGAAGCGCAACATGCCCACCGACGCGCACACGGTGATGCAGACGCCCTACGAAATGCCCGGCGGCGAATGGGCCTACAACGTGGGCGTGACGCACATCGACGAGATGGTGGCCTGGGTGGACGAGCGCACGCTGCTGCTGCCCGAGGTGACGGATGCCGAACTGGCCGCCGCCGTGGTGGCAGGCGACACGGTGACACAGATCGCCCACGACGTACTGCAAGAGGCGTATGCGATCCTGAGCGCGGCGACGGACCAGGACGGGCGGCCCTTGCGCCTGGTGCGCGTGCCGGAGCCCGGCCCCATCGTCATCCAGCTCACGCCCGACGACGAGGCGTGGTGGATGATCGAAGACATGAACCAGCACCCCACGCACCGCCTGAAGGGCGCGGAGCGTTTCGCCAACCAGGAGCCGGTGAACTACCTGCTGCCCGCGAGCTACATGAACTACGTGGTGGCCGACGGCGTGGTGCTGGTGCCGCGCTTCTACCGGCCGGGCCGTGACGCGGGACTGATCGAGAAGGACGCGGCATTCGCCAAGATCATCCAGGCGCAGTATCCGGGCCGGCGTGTGGTGCAGATCGGCGTGGATGCGGTGCTGGCCGGCGGCGGGGGCATGCACTGCATCACGCAGCAGATCCCGCGCGCTTCGTTGGTGTGACGTGACGGGTCGCAGCCAGCACGCGCTGTTCCAGCGCTTTCCCATCGACGGCAGTGTCGCCGTGGATGGGCGCATGTTGCCCACGCCCTACCACGTGTACGACGGCACGCTGCTGATGCTGGGTGGCACGGCCTGCGCGGGCGCCGCCGCGGCCTTGCTGGGCGAGGGCTGGGCGCCGCTGCGGGACACGCAGGGCCGCGCGCTGATGGCGCTGTGGGTGGGCGATTTCACCGATGCCAGCCTGGGGCCGCACCGCGAGCTGCAGCTGTCGCTGTTCGCCAGCGCCCGGCCGCTGCCTCCGGTGGAAGCCCACCCATTCGCCATCCACCGTGCGCTGCTCGCGCAGCCCGAGGTGCGCATGGCCTGCGTGGCGCTGTGGAACGACATGCCGCAGGTGGCGCGCTACAACGCGGAGCACCTGGGACTGAATGCCTGCGCGGCGGAGAGCCGTGTGCGGCAGGACGATGGGTGCTGGTCGTTCCGTTTCGAAGAGCCTGGCGGCGCGCTGGCGGCCGAAGGGGTAGTGCAGGGCGCGGGTCGGCCATCCTTGGCGGCGCTTTGGCGCCTGTTGCGACACATCGGCCTGCGCGGCGCGGGGCGCCTGTTGAACTCGCCCTTCCTGGGCGTGCCGGTGGCAATGCCTGGCAGCCAACGCGTGGCCTGGACCTGGACGCACAGCGACCGGCAGGCGGTGCGGTTGCTGGAGGATGCGAGCCGCGTGGCGATCCGCCATCCGCGCTATGCGACGCTGGATTTCCAGCCCGCGTACGTGCAGCAGATGGCGGGGCTGCGCTTCGTCTATCTGCGGCCCCAATAGGTTTCAGTTTTCTTTCACGAACTCCGGCCGGTCGTTCTGCTGCGGCTTGAGTGGCGCGGCCTGCTTGCCCTCGGCGCGCTCGCGGCGCCACTGTTCCTTGCGCGCCGTCCATTCGGCCAGGCGGGCGTGGGCCACGGTGCTGTCCTTGGCCATCTGCGCCGCGTCGGCCAGTTGCGCCGACAGTTCCAGCCGGATGCCGTTGGGGTCGAAGAAATAGATGCTCTTGAAGATGTGGTGGTCGGTCACTCCCAGCACCTCGACGCCATGGGCTTCCAGGCGCTTCTTGGTGTTCTCCAGCTCCTGCACCGTGTTCACGCGGAAGGCGATGTGGTTCACCCACAGCGGCGTGTTGGGCGAGGGCTCGGGCTTCACGTCGTCGCCCAGGTCGAAGAAGGCGATGAACGAGCCGTCCTGCAGGCGGAAGAAGAAGTGCGTGTAGGGGCAGTACTCGCCCGTGCTGGGCACGTAGTCGCTCTGGATGATGTGGTAGAGCGGCAGGCCCAGGATGTCCTCGTAGAAGTGGCGCGTTTCCTCGGCGTCGCGGGCTTTGTAGGCGTAGTGGTGCAGTTGCTGGATGGCGGCGGGCGGGGGCAGGTCGGTGTGCATGGCTGTCTCCTTGGGGGGAATGGGGGAATTTTACTATTCATAATCGATTGTGCTAATCGAAATTTCAAGCCCCAAGGAAAACGGCCCGTTGCCGGGCCGTGGGAAGGGAGCGCAGGCGGTCAGTCCACCTTGATGTTCTCGGCCTTGATGATCTCGGCCCAGCGTGTGGATTCGCGGCGCACGCGGTCCTCGAACTCGGCCGGGCTGCTGTTGACGATCTGGAAGCCGTCGCCCTCCATCTTGGTCTTAACGGCCGGGTCGGCCAGGGTCTTGCGCAGCGCGGTCTGCACGTGGTCGAAGACGGGCGCGGGCACGCCCTTGGGCACCATCATGCCGATCCAGGACTGGGCCACGTAGCCCGGCACAGCCGAGCCGATGGTGGGCACGTCGGGCAGCTGGGGCAGTCGCTCGGGGCTGCCGATGGCGACCACGTTGGCCTGGCCGGTCTTGGCGTACTGGATCACGGTGGGCAGGCTGCCGATGATCATGTCCACCTCGCCGCCGAGCATCGCGGTGATCATCGGGCCGCCGCCGCGGTAGGGCACGTGCGTGAGCTTGACGCCCGCCTGCCGCGCGAAGGCCACGGGCTGCAGGTGGTTGGAGCCGCCCACACCGGAGGAGCCGTAGTTGATCTTGCCGGGCTCGGCCTTGGCGGCGTCGATCACGGCCTGCAGCGAGGTGAGGCCCGATTTCTTGGAGGTGACCAGCGCCATCGGCATGGTGCCGATCAGGCTCACGTAGTCGAAGGACTTGAAGGTGTCGTACTTGATGTCGTAGAGGCTGGCGTTGACCGCGTGCGAGTCGAACACCAGCAGCAGCGTGTAGCCGTCGGGCGCGGCGCGCGCGGCCTCGTAGGTGCCGATGGTGCCCGAGGCGCCGCCCTTGTTGTCCACGATGACGTTCTGGCCCATGTACTCCGAGAACTTCTGCGAGATGGTGCGCGCCACGTAGTCCACCGAGCCGCCGGGCGGGAAGGGCACGATGAGCCGCACGGGCTTGGTGGGATAGCCCTGCGCCTGGGCGCCGAGGGCGATGCCGGCGATGGCGCAGGCGAGCAGCGAGCGGGTGAAGGTCTTTCGTTGCATGGTTGTCGTCTCCTGGTGTTATGAAAAAGTGAGCTGGTCGCGCTTGTTGGCAAAGGGTTTTCTGGGGTTCCCATGTGGAAACCCTTGTGTGGTAAGCGCAGGCAGCTATGGTTTCTGCGCGGTGGTCAGCGGTTCACGTCCACCACCACGCGCCCGCGCACGCGGCCCGCGAGCAGGTCGGGCGCGAGGGCCAGCGCGTCGGCCAGGCCGACCACGCGGGTGTTGCGTTCGATCACCTCGGGCGGCAGCTCGGCGGCCAGGCGCTGCCACGCGGCGCGGCGGCGCGCCAAAGGGGCGTAGACGCTGTCCACCCCCGCCAGCGTCACGCCGCGCAGGATGAAGGGCGCCACGGTGGCGGGCAGGTCCATGCCCTGGGCCAGCCCGCAGGCGGCCACCACGCCGCCGTAGCGCGTGCTGGCGAGCACGTTGGCCAGCGTGTGGCTGCCCACGGCGTCGATGGCGGCGGCCCAGTTCTCCTTCTGCAGCGGTTTGCCGGGGCCGGAGAGCGCGGCGCGGTCCACGATGCCGCTCGCGCCCAGCGCGCGCAGGTGCTGCGCCTCCTCGGGCCGGCCGGTGGAGGCCGTCACCGTGTAGCCCAGCCGCGAAAGCAGCGCGATGGCGATGCTGCCCACGCCGCCGTTGGCGCCCGTGACCAGCACCGGCCCCGCATCGGGCTGCACGCCGTGGCGCTCCAGCGCCATCACGCAGAGCATGGCGGTGTAGCCCGCCGTGCCGATGGACATGGCCTGCTGCACCGTCATGCCCGCGGGCAGCGGCACCAGCCAGTCGGCGCGCGTGGTGGCGTAGCCGGCCAGGCCCCCCAGCGCGTCTCGCCCGTGCCCCAGCCGTTGAGCACCACCGCGTCGCCGGGCGCGAAGCGCGCATCGCCGCTGCGCTCCACCGTGCCCGCGAAGTCGATGCCGGGCACCATGGGGAAGCTGCGCACCACGGGCGATTGGCCGGTGATGGCGAGCGCGTCCTTGTAGTTGAGCGTGGAGTGGCTCACGCGTACCAGCACTTCGCCTTCGGGCAGGTCGCCGATGGCGAGCTGGCGCAGCTCGGCGTGGGTGGCGCCGCCTTCGGCGCGGGTTAGATACAGGGCAGGGAACATGGCGCTTGCGTTGGTGGGAGAAGTGGCGGGGAACGCGGTAGGGCCGTCGCGCCAGTCGCGCGCATAGCGGCGCACCAGCGAGGCGCCCAGGCGCTCACGCATGACCTCGTTGGAGCCGTCGGCCAGGCACAGCGCCTTGGCCGCGAGCAGCCGGCGCGTGAGGCCCTGGCCCTCGGCCATGCCGCGCGCGCCCAGCGCCTGCACGCACTGCGCTATGGCGGCCAGGCACTCGTTGCCCGCGTAGAGCTTGGCGGTAGCGGCGGCTTCCACGGCCGCGTCGCCCTGTGCCTCGATGAGCGCTGCGGCGCGCTGGGTGAGCAGTTGCAGCACGTCGTGCGTGACCGACACATCCACCAGCGACCAGCGCAGCCCCTGCTGGTTGAACACCGGCTGGCCCGCCACCATGCGCGACGCGCTATAGGCCGTGGCCTGCGCCAGCGCGCTGTGCAGCAGGCCGCAGGCCATGGCGGCGATGTGCACGCGCGCCTTGTTCACGCCCGCCATCGCCTGCTTGAAGCCCTGGCCGGGCGGGTAGAGCACGTCGCTGTCGGGCACGAAGCTGTCCGTGAGTTCGAAGCCGCCGATGCCGGCGAGCGTGAGGCCATCCAAAGGCTGATCCGCCACGCGGCGGCACTCGGGCGTGTCCAGCCGCACGATGAAGCAGGCGATGCCCGCGGGCCCGAGCTGCGCGTCGGTCTGCGCGAAGACCAGCGCCACCTCGGCCCCCACGGCGTTGCCGATCCACTGCTTGCCGCCCGTGAGCCGCCAGCCGCCTTCCACGCGGCGCGCGGCCATGCCGATGGCGGTGAAGTCGCTGCCCGCGCCGTCTTCCGACATGGCGGTGCAGCCGATCAGATCGCCGCGCAGCATGGCGGGCACGTAGCGCTCGCGCGCCTCGGCGCTGCCGCTCTCGGCGATGCGCAGGATGGCGTTGTGGTGATTGATGAAGGCGAAGGCGAACGCGAAATCCACGCGCGCCAGCGCCTCGGCTGCCGCCGCGCGCACGGGGTAGGGCAGGCCGTGGCCGCCCAGGGCCTTCGGGATCTCGATGCCCGCCAGGCCCCGCGCGCAGGCCGCGCGGATGGCCCGGCCGGCCCACTGCGGTGTGGCCGCAATGGGTGCGACCTCAGCCTGTGCGAAGGCGCGCAGCGCGGCCAGAAGGGGCGCAGCTTCGGGGGGATGCGTGTCGGGGTTCATGCCGTGGCCTCCTGTGCGGGCAGCGCGATGGCGCCTTGCCCGGCCAGCGCGGCGATCCGTTCGGGCGAATAGCCCGCCACGCGCTGCAGCACGTCGGCGGTGTCGGCGGCGAAGGCGGGCGGGTAATGGAGCACCGGCGTGCCGCCGTACTTGAAGGGGTTGCCCAGCATCTCCACCGTCTCGCCCGTATCCGGGCGGGGCACGGGCTCGACCATGCGGCGCGCCTGGGTGAGGGGGTGGCGCAGTGCTTCGTCCACGCTGTTCACCAGCGAGGCGGGGACGCGCGCGGCGGCGAACAGCGCCAGCCATTCGGCCGAGGGACGCGTGGCGACCAGCGCGCCCAGCTCGGCGGTGAGCTCGTCGATGTGGGCGATGCGCGCGGCGCCGTCGCGAAAGCGCGCGTCGTCGGCCAGCGCCGGGCGGCCCAGCGTTTCGCAGAGCTTGCGCCAGAACGCCTCGCCCGTGGGCGCGAGGGCGATCCACTTGCCGTCGGCCGCCAGGTAGGTGTCGCTGGGCGCGATCATCGCGTGGCGCGCACCCGTGGCGCGCGGCACCGGGCCGCCGCAGAGCCGGCCCTGGGCCTGCCAGGTGAGCATGGCGATCTGTGCGTCGTAGAGCGAGATCTGCACCTGCTCGCCGCGCCCCGTGGTCAGCGCCTTGACCAGCGCCGCCACCGTCGCCAGCGCCAGGTACAGCCCGCCCGCAAGGTCGGCCACCTGGTAGCCCACGCGCACGGGCTTGCCGCCCTCCTCGCCGGTGATGCTCATCACGCCGGAGAGGGCCTGCAGCATCAGGTCGAACGCGGGCGCGTCGGCCCACTCGCCCTCGTCGTGCAGGCCGATGATCTGCGCCACGACGATGCGCGGGTTCACCGCGCTCAAAGTGTCGAAATCCAGCCCCAGCCGCTTGGGCACCGAGGGCGCGAAGCCGTAGATCACCGCGTCGGCCGTGCGCACCAGGTCGTACAGCGCCTGCCGGCCGCCGGGCGACTTCAGATCCAGCGCGATGCTGCGCTTGCCCCGGTTGACGGACAGGAAGAAGGGCGAGTCCTGCGTGTCCGAGACGGGCGGCACGCGGCGTGCGAGGTCGCCGTCCAGCGCCTCCACCTTGATGACCTCGGCGCCGAGCTGCGCGAGGAGCTGGCCCGCGAAGGGGCCGCCGAGCACCCAGCTCAGGTCCAGGATGCGTTTGCCTGAAAGCATGGCGTTGTTGTCTCCTTGATTGAATCAGGCTCACATTCCATCAGGGGTGGGCAAGACAATCAAACGATATAAACTGCCCGGTCTTGTCAATAAAATTCACATCATGGCCCTGCACCGCCTGCCGCCGCTCGGCTCCATCCGCGCCTTCGAGGCCGCCGGGCGGCTGCTGAGTTTTTCCAGGGCGGCCGATGAGCTGGCCGTGACGCACGGCGCCGTGAGCCACCAGATCAAGGCGCTGGAGGGCTGGCTGGGCGTGCCGCTGTTCCTGCGCCGGGGCAAGTCGGTGGCGCTGACCGACCAGGGGCGCCTCTACCTCGACTCGATCAGCCCGGCGCTCGCGGCCATCGCCTCGGCGTCGCGGCGCATCAGCGTGCACGAGGTGCTGCGCGTGAACGCGCTGCCCACGTTCACCATGCGCTGGCTGTTCCCGCGCCTGGCGCAGTTCCGCGCGTTGCACCCGCACATCGAGGTGCAGATCTCCACCGGGCTGGAGCCCATGAGCCGCCTGCCCGCCAACATCGACGTGGTCATCCGCCGCGAGCCGCACGAGGTCACGGGCCTGCACAAGGTGCGCGTGCTGTCGGAGACGGCGTTCCCCGTGTGCTCGCCCGCGCTGCTGGAGCGCGTGCCGCTCGCGCGCATCGCCGACCTGGCGCGCCACACCATCCTGCACTGCCCCGCGCGGCGTACCGCGTGGGACGACTGGCTCGCCATCGCCCACCACAGCCGCGTGGTGCCCGCGCAGTCGCTGGAGCTGGAGCACCTGTACTTCTGCCTGCAGGCGGCCATCGACGGCATCGGCGTGGCGATGGGCTATTCGCCGCTGGTCGCGCCCGACCTCGCTTCCGGCCAGCTCGTCGCGCCCTTTGGCGACATGGTGCTGAACACGCCCGGCTACTTCGTCATCACGCGCGCCGAGCGCCAGCACGATCCGGTGGTCAAGACCTTCTGCGACTGGCTGCTGGAGCAGGGCGCGGCCTTCGACAAGGGAGCCTGACATCCGGCTTGGGCACAATGCCCAGGCGTATCTCTTTCTTTGGGGTGTGACGAAGTGAATCCGAACGCATCGTGGCTGCTGGCGCTCGCGCTGGCCGCCGGCGCGGCGCCCGCGCTGGCCGAGGGCGGCAGCCCGCTCAGCTTCGCGCAGGCGCAGCAGCTCCTGCTGTCGGGCTCCGACCAGCTCGCGGCTTCCGCCAAGGCGGTGGAGAGCGCGCGCCTGCGCCGCGAGGGCATGCAGGGGCTGGGCGGCCCGTCCGTCGCGGTGACCGGCATGGGCTACCGCTATTCGGCGAGCGCCGACATCAGCCTGGACCCGGCCCGCCATGCGCTCGACGGGGTGCTGGGCCACCTGCCGCCGGAGCTGGGCGCCGCCGCCCCGCAACTGCCCCAGCTGCCCTCCAGCATCGACCTGCAGCGCAAGGCCAACCGCGCATCGGCCAGCGTGTCGCTGCTGTGGCCGCTGTACATCGGCGGCCTGGGCGACGCGGTGCGCGGCGAGCTGGACGCCATGGCCGACGAGGCCGTGGCCGATGCCGCGGCGAGCGCGCACGGCCTGCAGTCGCTGCTGGTGCAGCGCTATTTCGGGGCGCAGCTGGCCGAGCGTGCGGCGCGGCTGCGCGAACGCGCGCTGGCGGGCGTGCGCGAGCACGACGCCGCCGCGCAGCGCATGCTGCGCACGGGCGTGATCTCGCAGCTCGAACGCCTGCAGGCCCAGGCCGCGCTGGCCGACGCCGAGCAGCAGGCGCGCAGGGCGCGGGGCGATGCGGACCTGGCGGCCACGGCGCTCGCGCGCACGCTCAAGGCCGCCGCGCGCGTGCAGCCCACCAGCCCGCTGTTCGTCGCCAGCCAGCCGCTACCGCCACTGCAGGGCTTCATCGACGCGGCCCACCGGCACCACCCGGGCCTGGACAAGGTGCAGGCCAAGCGCCGCCAGGCTGGCGCACTGCACGAGGCTCAGGAGGCGCTGCGCCGCCCGCAGGTGCTGGGCTTCGGCATGCGCGAGGTCAACACCGGCGGCAAGCCCAACTGGGTGGCCGGCGTGGCCGTGCGCTGGACGCTGTGGGACAGCATCGACCGCGACGCGCTGGCCGCGTCCTCGCAGCGCAAGATCGAGCAGGCCGAGCTGACGCGCGAGCAGGCCCTGTCCGACATCGCCCTGCTGGTCGAAAAGAACTGGCTGGTCGTGGACCAGGCCCGCACGCAGTACTTCGCACAGCAGGCGCAGGAGAACCTGGCGCGCGAGCTGCTGCGCCTGCGCACGGCCAGCCTGCGCGAAGGCACCGGCACCGCGCTGGAGCTGATCGACGCCGAACTCAACCTGACGAAAGTGCAGACCGAGCGCGCGCAGACCGCCCACCAGTACGTGCAGGCCCTGGCCGCGCTGCTGGAGAGCACGGGCCAGAGCGACGAGTTCGACCGCTACCGCGCCCAGGCCGACATCCAGATCGCATCCGACGCACCATGACCACCACATCCCCTGCACCCCCCGCTCCTCGACCCTCCCGCTTTCCCTGGGCGCTGCTGATCGCCGGTCTGGCCGTGCTGGCCTTCGTGGCCTGGGGCTTCTGGCGCGCGTCGCAGCCGCCCCAGCCCTATTTCCAGGGCCAGATGGAGGCGCGCGAGTCCGACATCGCGCCCAAGGTCACGGCGCGCATCGCCAAGGTGCTGGTCAAGGAGGGGCAGCAGATCCAGCCCGGCGACCTGCTCATCGAGATGGACAGCCCCGAGGTGCAGGCCAAGCTGGCCCAGGCCGAGGCCGCGCGTGCGGCGGCCCAGGCCGTGGCCGACAAGGCGGGCAACGGCGCGCGGCCCGAGGAGGTGCGCATGGCCCGCCTCAACTGGCAGCGCGCGCAGGCAGCGGCGGACCTGGCCAAAACCTCCTACGACCGCGTGCAGAGCCTGTTCACCCAGGGCCTCGTCGCCGCGCAGAAGCGCGACGAAGCGCACACCAATTGGCGCGCCTCCGCCGCGCAGGCCGAGGCGGCGCGCGCTCAGTACGAGATGGCCGCGAGCGGCGCGCGCACCGAGGACAAGGCGGCAGCCGCCGCCCAGGTGCGCCAGGTGGACGGCGTGATCGCCGAGGTCGAGGCCGCGCGCGCCGAAACCCAGCTGCGCAGCCCCGTGGGTGGCGAGGTGGCCAACGTGCTCGCCAAGGCGGGCGAGCTATCGCCCCAGGGCGTGGCCGTGGTCACCGTGGTCGACCTGCAGGATCAGTGGGTGGTGCTGAACGTGCGCGAGGACCAGCTCCAGCGCTTTGCTGTGGGCACCCAATTCACCGGCCGCCTGCCCGCGCTGGACCGCACGGCGGAGTTCAGCGTCTACTACCTCGGCGTGCTGCCCGACTTCGCCACCTGGCGCACCACGCGCGGCAGCCAGGGGTTCGACGCGCGCACGTTCGAGGTGCGCGCGCGGCCCGCCACGCCCATCGAAGGCGCGCGCCCCGGCATGAGCGTGGTGGTGGAGTGATGCTATTCGCCAGCCTGCGGCGCGAATGGCGGCTGCTGCGCGCCCGCCCGTGGGACTGGGCCATGGTGAGCTGGGTGCCGCTGCTGGCCATGGCGCTGCTGTGCTGGATCTTCGCTGCGGGCCAGCCCTACCGCCTGCCCATCGCCGTGTGGAACGAAGACCCCTCGGCCCTCTCGCGCCAGCTGGTGCGCATGCTGCAGGCCACGCCCGGCCTGGAGGTGCGCCAGCACGTGCTGAACCGCCTGGAGGCCACCGACGTGCTGCAGCGCATGGACGTGTACGGCGTGGTGCACATCCCGCCCCACCTGGAGCGCGACGTGAAGCGTGGCGCGGGCGGTGCCGTCACACTGCTGCACAACGCGCAGCTCGCCACCCATTCCAGCCTGCTGCAGCGCGACGTGCGGCAGGTGGTGGGCACGTTGTCGGCCGGCATCGAGATGCAGGCGCGCGCCAGGCGCGGCGAGCCCGCGCAGGCGCTGCGCACGCGCATCGAGCCGGTCAGGACGCAACTCGTGGCGCTGTTCAACGTCTCCACCAACTACGAGCAGTTCCTGGCCGCCGCGCTGGTGCCGGCGCTGGTGCACATCCTGGCCATGACGGCCGGTGCCTGGTCGGTGGGGCGCGAGCTGCGCGACCGCACGCTCGGCGACTGGCTGGGTACGCAGGCGCGCCTGCCCCAGGTGCTCGCGGCCCTGCTGGGCAAGCTACTGGTGCCTGCCGCACTGCTGTGGGCCAGCGCGCTCGCATGCCTGCTGTACCTGTCGCAACTGCGTGGCTGGGCCGTGGCGGGCAGCATGGGCTGGATCGCCGTGGGACTGGCGGCGCTGGTGGCCGTGAGCCTCGCGGCGGGCGCCGCGCTGGCGGGCATCACGCTGTCGCTGCGCACGGCGCTGTCGGGCGCGGGGCTGCTGTCGGCGCCCGCGTTCGCGTTCAGCGGCGTGGGCTTTCCGCTGCTGGCGATGGGCGGCGGGGCCCGCGCCTGGGCGCTGTCCATGCCCTACACGCACTACGCGCGGCTGCAGATCGAGCAGTGGCAGATGGGCGCGCCCGTGGCGCAGTCGCTGCCCGTGGTGTGCGGCCTGCTGCTGGCCGCGCTGGTGCTGCTGGCGCTGGCCGCGGCCGGCCTGTCGCGCGGGCTGCGCAGGCCCGAGGCCTGGGGGGCCGCTGAGCATGGGCTTCCTCGCCTTGTGGACCGACAGCCTGCGCGCCCTGCTGCGCGACAAGGGCGTGGCGCTGCTGGTGTTCGGCGCGCCCGTGCTCTACGGTTTCTTCTACCCCTGGTTCTACGGCAACGAGGTGGTGCAGCGCGTGCCGGTGGCCGTGGTGGTGCAGGACGCCTCGGGCCTGGCGCGGCAGATGCTGCGCTTCGCCCAGGCCAGCCCGCGCATCGACCCGCAGATCGTCACCGGCGACGAGGGCATCGCGCAGCAGGCCCTGCTGCGCGGCGAGGTCATGGGCTACGCGCTGATCCCGCGCGGCCTCAAGCGCGACGTGGTGCGCGGTGCCGGCGTGGTGGTGCCGGTCTACGCCAACGGCGCCTATCCGCTGGCGAGCAAACAGGTGCAGTACGGCTTTGCCGAGGCGTTCGGCACTGTGTCCGCCGGCGTGGAGCTGCGGCGCCTGCAGGCCGGCGGCCAGAGCGCGCTGCAGGCCGCGGCCAGCCGCTCGCCCGTGAATGCACAGGCGGTGGCGCTGTTCAATCCCACCGAGGGCTACGGCGCCTTCGTCGTCGCAGCCGTGGCGGTGCTGATCCTGCAGCAGACGCTGCTCATGGGCGGCGCGCTGTTCACGGGCACGCTGCGCGAGCAGGGGTTGGCCCATGCGGGCGCCCGCGTGTGGCTGGCGCGGCTGCTGGCGCTGTGCGTGCCGGGGTGGCTCGCGGGGGTGTTCTATTTCGGGTGGATCTTTCTCTGGCAGGACTATCCGCACGGGGGCAATCCGGCGGGGGCGCTGGCGCTGCTGGCGGTCTTCGTGCCGGCGGTGGCGGGGTGTGCGTGCCTGCTGGGCTGGTGGCTGGCGGACCGGGAGCGGGCGCTGCAGGTGGTGCTGTTCACGTCGATTCCGCTGGCTTTTCTGGGGGGCTTCACCTGGCCGGTGGAGGCGCTGCCCGAACCGCTGCAGTGGGTGCGCTGGCTTTCGCCCAGTACGGCGGGGATTCAGGCTTCTTTGCGGCTTAACCAGGTAGGGGCGCCGGTGGCGGTTGTGGGGCCTTATCTGGGGTGGCTGGGGGGAATGGCTGTGGGGAGTTGGGGGGCTTTGCTGTGGTTGGGGGACAGGCGGGTTTCATAAGGAAATTGACCTGTAGCGCTTATCTGGCGAGCGTGGGCAGCTCTCTTTTTTGATGTGGCTAGCCGGGACTCGCCCCGGCGGGCGAGTTCCTTTCTTGCTGCGCGGCAAGAAAGGAACCAAAGAAACGCGCCCTGCTGTCTGCGACCCCTTCGCTGCGCTGCGGGGCAACCTGTGTCGCAACGCTTGCGGGGTGCGCCGCAGAACTCACTGCGCGCCTGCGGCGCTCCGTTCAAACAACTGCGGCGAGTCAGATCACGAAGCATGGGCGCTTCGACGCCCATGCCCACCCCGCAAGCATTGCGCCCCAGGCGCATACAGAGGGGAGGGGACGAGCCGGGCCATCGCTGCGCTCGGCCACCAACGCGCAGGCGCTGCGCGCCTCGAAGGCCAGGCCGAGTGCAGCGGAGGGACACGGGCAGCAGGGTCGCCCTTTCTTTGGTGACTTTCTTTCGGCGAGACGAAAGAAAGTGACTGCGCCGCCGGGCGCACATCCCGGCCAGCGACATGAAACCAACCCAAGAAGACTCAAAAAGAATAGCTGCCTGCGCTTGCCAGATAAGCGCTAGAGGCCATTCGACCCAGAAATCAAGAGTGCTGCAACGCCGCCCGCTTCCACGCCTGCGCGGCAGCCTCCCCGTCGCCGCGCTGCTCCGCCAACTCCGCCATGTGGCGCCAGGCACTTGCGCGCAACCCTGGGTCGGTCAGATGCTGTGCGGACTGGTTGAACAGATGCTGGGCCTTGCCCCACAGCTCGCGCCGCAGGCAGGCCATGGCGGCCAGGTATTGCAGCCGCGCGTCGCGCGGGTTGGCCTGGCAGGCCGCCTCGATGGCTGCGAGCCAGCGGCCGTCCACGTCGCCCAGGCTGGCTTCGAGCGCGCGCACCAGCTTGAGGGCCAGCGCGTCCGGCAGCGCGGGCTGCGCCGTGCCGGCCAGGCGGTCCCAGGCGGGCATGAGCCAGGTGCGCACCTGCGGGCCGTCGCCGCCCAGCTGCGCCAGGCGCTGCGCGGCGTGCACCGCCACTTCGGGCATGGCGCGCTCGGCGCTCTCCAGGCTGTCCTGCCAGATGCGCTGCAGCTGCGCCGGGTCGTGCGCGCTGTTGATCAGTTCCTGCGCCAGGCCGCGCACGATGCTTTCGGCCGCTGCGGGCGAGAAGGCATGGTGCTTGGCCAGCAGGCGCGCAGTTTCCAGCGCGTCGCCGGTGCGGTGCGCCAGGCGTGAGGCCTTGAGCTTGGCGCGCAGCGCCAGCGTGCGGCGCGCGGCACCCATGGGCAGGGCGGCCAGGCGCTCCAGCGCGGCGGCGGTGTCGCGCTCGTCCAGCGACCAGCGCGCGGCGCGCAGCTGCGCGCCTTCGCGCAGCTCCAGCTCGGTGGCAGGGGCGTCGGCGGGGATGCTGGCCAGGGCCTGCTCCAGGTGCGCCTCGCGCGTGGCGCGGTCCTGCAGCGCGTGGGAGCTTTCGGCGGCCACCAGCAGGGCCAGCGTGCGCAGCTGGCTGCCGTGGGGCACGGGCTCGCGGGCTTCGGCCAGGGCTTCTTCCTGGGAAATGGAGGCCAGCGCCGACTTGCGCGCGCGCAGGAAGCGGCCGGCCAGCAACTGCGACAGCGCGTCCAGCAGCGCGGCGTGCATGGCGCGCTCCTTCTGCACCAGGCGCCAGCGGCGGGCCTGGCGCGGCAGCTCCTGCAGCACTGCCAGCGCGCGCAGCGCCGCATAGAGCACGGTGAAGCCGCCGAACAGCAGCAGCAGCACCATGTTGAGCGACAGGTCGATGCGGTAGGGCGGCCAGAACAGGGTGACCGTGCCCTGGTTGTTGCCCGCGAAGAGCGCCACGGCGACGGCCACGCCGAACAGGGCCAGGAACCAGAGTGCTGCGCGCATAGGAGTGGGCTACCGGCCTGCCGCGGCCGTGGCCAGGGCGGCAAAGGTGTCGTCGAGCTGGGGCATCTCGGCGGTCTTCATATGGACCTGCAACTGCTGGAGCGCGTCGGCGGCGCTTTGCGTGCGGCGCGAGGCCGGGTCGAAATACTTGGCCAGCGCGCCGCTGGCGGAGGCCAGGTCGGCGCGGGCGGAGTCCATGCGTCGCGCCAGCACGGCCAGGCGCGCGTTGAGCAGCTTGAGCTTGAGGTTCTCGCGCAGGAAGAAGGCCTGGTCGGGCGCGAGCAGCACGGCGTCGGGCTGATCGATGCGGCTCACGCGCACCAGGCCGCGCGCCTCGTCGGCCACCGCGTCCCAGGCGTTGCGCAGGGCGGCCTGCCAGCGCGGCACATCGGCGGCGCCGGGCGCGGGGGGCGTCTGCGCGGCGGCGGCCTTGCGCCGCATGGCGGGGGCCTGGGCCACGGCGTTGAGCAGGGGCAGCTCGTCCACCTGGCGCACGAGTTCGTCCAGGCGGCCCAGCAGGCCGGCGGTGTCGGTGACGGCGGCGCGTTCCAGGCGCTCCAGGTCGTGGCTGATGGCGCGCTGCAGTGGCGCCAGCCGGGGCTGGGCGGCGCGGTCGATGCGCTGGCCCGCGCTCTTGAGCGCGGCCACCAGCGGCTGCAGGCTGCCGGTGAGCTGCGACTGCTGCTGGGCCAGGCGCAGGCCGGCCTCCACGTCCACCACCAGGTTTTCGTCGCGCGTGCGCGACAGGCTTTGCATGAGTTCTTCGAGCTGGCCGCGCTGCAGCGCCACCTCGCCCACGCGGGCTTCGGTGACGGCCAGGCGGGCCGAGGTCTCGCGCGCCAGGTCCTGCGCCTCGCGCGCCATGGTGCGTGCCTCGATGGCCTGCGCGCCCGAGTCGGCCGTCTGCCGTGCGAGCTGCTCCTGGATGCTCGACAGGCGCTGCCACAGCAGCAGCGAGCCCGCCAGGCCCGCGGCGGCGACGATGCCTAGCAGGGTCAGCGCGATGCGTCCACCGCCGCCGGCGGGTGCCGGTGCGGGGGGAGGCGTCTCGGGGGGCGCGGGCAACGCGGTCTCAGTGCTCATAGACAAGGGATTTTATCGACGCGGCCACGTCCGGCAGGGCAGGTCGACATTCGTTGACGATGCCGAATCCCGCCGCGCGGGCCGCCTGCGCGATGCGCGGGTGCGTGGCCAGTGCGCGGGCGCTGCCCCAGGGCTGGGCGGGCAGGGCGGCCTTCAGATGGGACACCGCTTCGGAGCTGGAGAGCAGCCACACGGAACCGTCCTGCGCGGCCCGTGCCGCCAGCGCCTGCTGGCCCGCGTCCAGCCGGGGAGCGCTGCGCTCGTAGGCGGCCACGAAGTCCACCGCGCCGCCGGCCTCGGCGATGCGCGCGGCCAGCCAGTCGCGGCCGTTGCCGCCTTCCGCGGCGGGGCTGCTCGTGCCGCGCACGATGAGCACGCGGTCGCCCGGGCCGATCTGCGGGGCCACGACCTGCCACAGCGCTTCGGAGTCGAACTGCGGGGCATGAGGCGCCGGGCCGTCGATGGCCTCCAGGGGCAGGCCGGCCTGGCGCAGTGCGGCCACGGTGCCGGGGCCGGGGGCCCATGCTCTGGTTTTGGTAGCTGCTTGCGCTTGTTCAGCAAGCGCCAGGGACTGATTTGGTTCGAAGAAGTGCAGCGCCGCGTTGCCGCTGACGAACATCACCGCACGGTAGCGCGTCCAGGCGGAGCGGGCCTCATGCAGCGCCTGGCGCAGCGCGGGGGCCGCGACCGGGCCGATGGCGATGAGCGGCAGCGCCTGCGCCGCGATGCCGTGCGCGCGCAGGTCCTCCACCCACTGCGCGGCTTCGCGCGCGGGGCGGGTGACGATGGCGTGGGGGGTCATGCCTTGCGGGCGCCGCCCGCCTGCAACCGCGCGGCCACGGCCAGGCCCAGCGCGTCGGCCTCGGCCAGCGTGGTGACGCGGGCGCTGTCCTCGGCGCGCACGAGCGGCGCGGGTGGGGCCTGCGGATCGTCCAGGTCGCCCCAGGCCGCCTGCAGGTGCAGCGTGTCGCCTTGCCACGTGCCGTGCGCGGCCAGGGGCATGGAGCAGCTGCCGCCCATGGCGCGGCTGACGGCGCGCTCGGCCGTCACCGTGAGCCAGGTGGCCTGGTGCGCGAGCGGGGCCAGCGCGGCGGCCAGGTCGGCCCGGCTGCTGCGGATCTCGATGCCTAAGGCGCCCTGGCCGGCGGCGGGCAGCATCTGGGAGGGCTCGAAGACGGCGCGGATGCGGTCCGCCAGGCCCAGGCGCTTGAGGCCGGCCGCGGCGAGCACGATGGCGTCGTACTGTCCTTCGTCGAGCTTGCGCAGGCGCGTGTTCACGTTGCCGCGCAGCGGCTCGATGCGCAGGTCGGGCCGCAGCGCACGCAGCAGCACCTGGCGGCGCAGGCTGGAGGTGCCGACCACCGCGCCCTGCGGCAGTGCATCCAGCGATGCATGGCGCGGCGAGACGAAGGCGTCGCGCGGGTCCTCGCGCTCCATCACGCACGCGAGGGCGAAGCCTTCGGGCAGCTCCATGGGCACGTCCTTGAGCGAGTGCACGGCGATGCCGGCGCGGCCCTCTTCCAGCGCCACTTCCAGCTCCTTCACGAACAGGCCCTTGCCGCCCACCTTGGAGAGCGAGCGATCCAGGATCTGGTCGCCCTTGGTGGTCATGCCCAGCAGCGCCACGTCGTGGCCGCGCGCGCGCAGCAGGGCCTGCACGTGCTCGGCCTGCCACAGGGCGAGCTGGCTTTCGCGCGTGGCGATCACGATGGGGGGCAGGGGGGCGTGGGGAGTGGTCATGGAGAGGCAGTCGTCGGGCCGTTCGGCAGCGCGGGGGATGCTAGCATGCTGCGCCGCAACACACCCTCACCGAGCACGCCGCGATGACCGCTACCGCCCGCAAGACCGATGCCGCCGCCGCTGTCGCCCGCAAGGCCGACAAGGACCTGCCGCTGATCCAGGACATCCGCCTGCTCGGGCGCATCCTCGGCGACGTGATCCGCGAGCAGGAGGGCGTGGCCGCCTACGACCTCGTGGAGCAGGTGCGCAAGCTCTCGGTGGCCTTCCGCCGCGACGCCGACCACGAGGCCGACAAGGCGCTCAAGAAGCTGCTCAAGGGCCTGACGGGCGACCAGACGGTGAGCGTGATCCGCGCGTTCACCTATTTCAGCCACCTGGCCAACCTGGCGGAGGACCGCCACCACATCCGCCGCCGCGCCGTGCACGAGCGCGCGGGCAGCACGCAGGAGGGCAGCATCGAGGTGGCCCTCGCCCGCCTGCGCTGGGCCGGCATCGCTCCGCGCACGGTGGCGCAGACGCTGGCCACGAGCTACGTGGCGCCCGTGCTCACCGCCCACCCGACCGAGGTGCAGCGCAAGAGCATCCTGGACGCCGAGCGCGACATCGCGCAGCTGCTCACCGAACGCGACGCCATCCAGGCGCGCGCCCAGCTCTACAACAGCGCGAAGGACACGCTCACCCCGCGCGAGCTGGCCGCCAACGAGGCGCGGCTGCGCGCACGCGTGGCGCAGCTGTGGCAGACGCGGCTGCTGCGCTATTCCAAGCTCACCGTGGCCGACGAGATCGAGAACGCGCTGTCGTATTACGAATACACCTTCCTGCAGGAGATCCCCAAGATCTATGCCGCGCTGGAGCAGGAACTGGGCGCGCAGCACCCCGTGGCGAGCTTCCTGCGCATGGGCCAGTGGATCGGCGGCGACCGCGACGGCAACCCCAACGTGAGCGCCGACACGCTTTCGCTGGCCTTGCGCCGCCAGGCCGAGGTGGCGCTGCGCCACTACCTCACCGAGGTGCACCACCTGGGGCGCGAGCTGTCGCTCTCCAGCAACCTGGCGCAGGTCTCGCCCGAGATGCAGCAGCTCGCCGAGCGCTCGCCCGACACCAGCGAGCACCGCCGCGACGAGCCCTATCGCCGAGCGCTCACCGGCGTCTACGCGCGCCTGGCCGCCACGCTCCGTGACCTCTCCGGCGGCGAGGCCGCGCGCCACGCCGTGGCGCCGCAGAACGCCTACGCCAGCGCGGCCGAGTTCCTGGCCGACTTGCGCGTGATCGAGGCCTCGCTGCGCTCGCACCGCGGCGCGGCGCTGGTGGGTGAGCGGCTGCGCCCCTTGATGCGCGCGGTGGAGGTGTTCGGCTTCCACCTTGCCACGGTGGACCTGCGCCAGAGCTCCGACCAGCACGAGCGCGTGGTGGCCGAGCTGCTGGCCACGGCGCGCATCGAGGCAGGCTATGCCGCGCTGCCCGAGGAGCAGCGCTGCGCGCTGCTGCAGCGGCTGCTGTGCGACGCGCGGCCGCTGCGCGTGGTGGGCGCGGAATATTCCGAGCACACGCGCGGCGAGATCGCCATCTTCGAGACCGCGCGCGCCGCGCGCGAGCGCTACGGCCACGACGCCATCCGCCACTACATCATCAGCCACACCGAGACGGTGAGCGACCTGCTCGAGGTGCTGCTGCTGCAAAAGGAAGTGGGCCTGATGCGCGGCACGCTCGACGGCGACGCGCGGGCCGGCCTGATCGTGGTGCCGCTCTTCGAGACCATCGAGGACCTGCGCAACGCGGCGCCCATCATGCGCGCGTTCTACGCCATCCCCGGCATCGCGGCGCTGCTCACGCGCAGCGGCGCCGAGCAGGACATCATGCTGGGCTACAGCGACAGCAACAAGGACGGCGGCATCTTCACCAGCAACTGGGAGCTGTACCGCGCCGAGATCGCGCTGGTGGCGCTGTTCGACGAGATGAACGCGGCCAAGGGCCACCAGCAGCCGATCCAGCTGCGCATGTTCCACGGCCGCGGCGGCACCGTGGGCCGCGGCGGCGGCCCGAGCTACCAGGCCATCCTGGCGCAGCCGCCCGGCACCGTGCGCGGGCAGATCCGCCTGACGGAGCAGGGCGAGGTGATCGCCTCGAAATACGCCAACCCCGAGATCGGCCGGCGCAACCTCGAGACCCTGGTGGCCGCCACGCTGGAAGCCACCCTGCTGCAGCCCACCAAGCCCGCTACCAAGGCCTTCCTGGAGGCGGCCGAGCAGCTCTCGCGCGCCAGCATGGCGGCCTATCGCGCGCTGGTCTACGAGACGCCCGGATTCACCGACTACTTCTTCAGCGCCACGCCCATCCGCGAGATCGCGGAGCTGAACATCGGCTCGCGCCCCGCGAGCCGCAAGCCCAGCCAGAAGATCGAGGACCTGCGCGCCATTCCGTGGGGCTTCAGCTGGGGCCAGTGCCGGCTCACGCTGCCGGGCTGGTTCGGCTTCGGCGCGGCGGTGGAATCGTTCCTGAAGGCGCCGGGCCAGGATCCCAAGGTGCAGCTGGCGCTGCTGCAGAAGATGTACCGCCAGTGGCCGTTCTTCCGCACGCTGCTGTCCAACATGGACATGGTGCTGGCCAAGAGCGACCTGGCCCTGGCCTCGCGCTACAGCGAACTGGTGGCCGACGCGCGCCTGCGCAAGAAGGTCTTCGGCGCCATCGAGACCGAGTGGCAGCGCACGGCCGACGCGCTCGCGCGCATCACGGGCGAGCGCCAGCGCCTGGCGGGCAACACGGCGCTGGCGCGCTCCATCCGCCACCGCTTCCCCTACATCGACCCGCTGCACCACCTGCAGGTGGAGCTGGTGCGCCGCTGGCGCGCGGGCCAGGGCGACGAGCGGGTGCAGACTGGCATCCACATCTCGATCAACGGCATTGCGGCGGGATTGCGCAATACAGGCTGACAAAGCCCCGGTTGTTCGGCCGATGGCCGCCGCGCGCCGCCGCTAGCATGCGCGCATGACCTCGAAGAACCGGATTGCGGCCGCGGCGGCGCTCGCGCTGCTGGCCGCGGGCTGTGCCAGCGTGCCGGCGGACGTGCCGCAGGAGGCGCTGCACGCGCCCTCGGCGCAGAAGACCTCGCGCGCGCTGCACCACTGGAACGTGCTGGCCGCCGACGTGGCCGCGCACGTGGCCGGGCGGCTGAGCGACTGGCCGCCAGACAGGCACCCGCTGCACGTGGAAGTGGCGCCGCAGGCGTCGGGGTTCGACCAGGGCTTCCGGGAGCTGCTGGTGACGCAGCTCGTGGAACGCGGCGTGGCCGTGGCTGCCGCGCCCTCGGACGTGCGCCTGCACGTCGCCACGCGGCTCGTGCAGCACCATGCCGATGCGCCGCTGGTGTCGCACGGCGAATGGCTGGCCGACGGCGTGCGCGTGCACCGCGGCGCGGGCGAGGCGCATGACGGCGACGGGCCGCTGCGCTCCGAAGTGCTCGTGGTCACGTCGCTGGAAAGCGAGGGGCGCATCCTGGTGCGCACCTCCGACATGTACACCATCGCGCAGGACGACGCGCCGCTCTACCTGCCGCCCCGTCCCGCGCCCGCGACGGCGCCCCTCAAGACCTGGAGGGTGACGCCATGAACCGGCGCACCATGATGGCCGCGCTGCTGGCGTGCGGCGCGCTCGGCGGCTGCGCGCGCTACTACTACGGCGAGCATGCCGTGCGCGATCCCGCCGACCTGGTGGCGCTCCACCACGGCGCGGCCGATGCGCTGCTCCAGCAGGTGGCGCTCGACCCGGCGCAGCCCGTGCTCGTGGCGACCGTGGTGCAGCTCGACCGGCTGGATGCGTCCTCGCGCCTGGGCCGCCTGGTGTCCGAGCAGGTGGCCGGCCGCCTGGCCCAGCGCGGCCTGCGCGTGACCGAGCTGCGCTTGCGCGAAACGCTGGCGCTGCGGCCCTGCAAGGCGAGCTGCTGCTGTCGCGCGAGGCGCACCAGGTGGCGCAGGCCCAGGCCGCGCAGGCGGTGCTGGTGGGCACCTACGTGGTCGCGCCGCAGGCGGTGTACGTGAGTCTCAGGCTGGTGGGCCCGCAGGGCAATGCGGTGCTGGCGGCGCACGACTATGCGCTGCCCATGGACGGCAACGTGCGCGGCTTGCTCGTGGAGAGCTACTGAAACGATAGCTGCCAGCGCTTGCCAGTCAAGCGCTGGAGGCCGATTTGTCTATCAGTGCAGCGTCAGCGCACCGGCGCTCTTGCTCTTGCCTGCGCGCGCCGGCGGGTTGCACAGGCCGCAGGTGTAGTGGCGGTTCTCGTACAGCTCGGTGACGAACTGGCCGCCGCATTGCGCGCACTTGGTGCGCGTGAGCATGCCGGCGTCCACGAACTTCACCAAGCGCCAGGCGCGCGTGAACGACAGCAGCGGCTCGATCTCCGCGGCCTGCACCTGCTCGTTGTAGAGGCGGTAGGCCTTGGTCAGCAGCTCCACGCTGTCCAGGCTCATGCCCTTGGAGAGGTATTCGTAGATGTTCAGGAACAGCGAGCTGTGGATGTTCTCCTGCCACGTGAGGAACCAGTCGGTGGAGAACGGCAGCTGCCCCTTGGACGGCGACTTGCCCGCGATTTCCTTGTACAGGCGGATCAGGCGCTCGTACGACAGCGTGGTTTCCGACTCCAGCACCTGCATGCGTGCGCCCATCTGGATCAGCATGGCGGCGCGTTCGATCTGCTTGGACTCGTTGAGGACGCTCTTGACGGGTGCGGGCATGGCGGTCTTTCCGTGGAGGAGGGGGAGAGGGTCAGAGCACTTCCGACACGCGGCTGGCCATCAGGATGTTGGCGTGCAGCGCGTTGGTGGCCTCGCTGGCGGCCTTCCTGGGCGTGTGGTGGTTGGTCAGCAGGCCCCAGACCAGTTCGTCGTCCACGCGGAAGCTGCAAAGTAGCGTGTTGCGGGAGGCCAGTTTGAGCACTTGCGCGGCGGACAGCGATGCCAGAATATCGGCAGCTTCTTCGTTGAGCCCCAGGCGGAACACGGCTTCGGCCTTGTCCTGGCGGATCAGGGTCTGCGCCAGCATCAGGTAGGTGAGGTTGGCTTCGCGGATTTCGGCGAGCAGTTGTTCGGAGGTCATGGCACGGTTCCTTTCCTGTCCCGGATCCGCGTTGCATGCCGTTGCATGTATTGCGTGATCCGTTGAAATGGATTGTGAAACTGGCCCAATCGGAAATTAAGTCGGGGTTCGGCGGTGCGTGGCGTCTGGTCGCCTCGCCTGCCGTGTAGGAATTTGCCTGACAAGCATGTCGGCTGCTGCCGCCGCACCGGCCACAAAAAACGGGCCTAAGCCCGTTGCAAAGCGGTGTAGGGGGCCGCGCTTCAGTCGGCGTCGGCCATCTGCGACTGCAGGTAGTTCTGCAGGCCCACCTTGGCGAGTAGCTCGATCTGGGTTTCCAGGAAATCGATGTGCTCCTCCGTGTCTTCCAGGATGTCTTCCAGCAGGTCGCGCGAGACGTAGTCGCGCACCGCCTCGCAGTGGGCGATGCCTTCCTTGATCGTGGCCTGCGCGCCGCGCTCCGCGCGCAGGTCGCATTCCAGGATCTCGGGCACGTCCTCGCCCACCTGCAGCTTGGCCAGGTCCTGCAGGTTGGGCAGGCCGTCCAGCATGAAGATGCGGTCCATGAGCTTGTCGGCGTGCTTCATCTCGCCGATGGACTCGTCGTACTCCTTCTTGGCCAGCTTGTCGAAGCCCCAGTGCTTGAGCATGCGGTAGTGCAGGAAATACTGGTTGATGGCCGTGAGTTCGTTCTTCAGCTGCGCCTGCAGGTGCGCGATGACTTGTGCGTCGCCTTTCATGGGGAGACTCCTCGTTGTAGTGATGATGGGCGCCGATTGTGGGTGCACGCCCCCGTGCTGACAAGCACGCCCCGCGAAGCCCCCGTGCGTGCGCATTGGCTGGGTTTCATGCTGAGACGTGTTCGTATTCGAGCAGGTGGGAGGCGGCTTTTATATAGATAAAGACAATCAATTCAATCATGTTAATTAATTGGATTGATGGTGTGTAAGCGTCTAGACTTCGGTCCTGTGTTCAGCCAACCAACCAAGGAAACAGCAATGTCCCTGATCAATACGCAAGTGCAACCCTTCAAGACCACCGCCTTCGTGAACCGCAATGGCAAGGGCGAGTTCATCGACCTCACCGAAGCCGACCTGAAGGGCAAGTGGTCCGTGCTGATCTTCATGCCGGCTGCCTTCACCTTCAACTGCCCGACCGAGATCGAGGATGCCGCCGACAACTACGCCGAGTTCCAGAAGGCCGGCGCCGAGGTGTACATCGTCACCACCGACACGCACTTCTCGCACAAGGTATGGCACGAGACCTCCGACGCCGTGGGCAAGGCCAAGTTCCCGCTGGTGGGCGACCCCACGCACCAACTGACCAACGCCTTCGGCGTGCACATCCCCGAAGAAGGCCTGGCGCTGCGCGGCACGTTCGTGATCAACCCCGATGGCGTGATCAAGACCCAGGAAATCCACTCCAACGAAATCGCCCGCGACGTGTCCGAAACCCTGCGCAAGCTCAAGGCTGCCCAGTACACCGCCTCCCACCCCGGCCAGGTGTGCCCCGCCAAGTGGAAGGAAGGCGCCAAGACGCTGACGCCTTCGCTGGACCTGGTCGGCAAGATCTAAGCCACTGCTTCAGTTGACCTGTTGAAGACGCCCGGGTGCCTGGCGCCCGGGCTTTTTTTCCCCGAACATTCTCACAACAAGGATTCGCGCCATGCTCGACGACACCCTCAAAGCCCAACTCAAAGCCTATCTGGAACGCCTGCAGAAGCCGGTGGAGCTGGTGGCCACGCTGGACGACGGGGCCGCGTCGCAGGAGCTGCGCGAGCTGCTGGAAGACATCCGCGCGCAATCCGACAAGATCACCGTGGTCGAGAAGAACGACGCCGATGTGCGCAAGCCGTCCTTCCTGATCACCAATCCCGGCGTGGACACGGGCGTGCGCTTCGCCGGCGTGCCGCTGGGCCATGAATTCACCTCGCTGGTGCTGGCGCTGCTGCAGGTGGGCGGCCACCCCTCCAAGGAAGCGGCCGACCTGCTGGAGCAGGTGAAGAACCTGGAAGGCGACTTCCACTTCGAGACCTACTACTCGCTCTCCTGCCACAACTGCCCGGACGTGGTGCAGGCGCTCAACCTCATGAGCGTGCTCAACCCGCGCATCACGCACACGGCCATCGACGGCGGCGTGTTCCAGAAGGAGATCGAGGCGCGCGAGATCATGGGCGTGCCCACCGTCTACCTCAACGGCCAGCATTTCGGCCAGGGCCGCATGGAGCTGGCCGAGATCGTCGGCAAGATCGACAGCGGCGCCGCCAGGCGCGATGCCGCCAAGCTGAATGCCAAGGAGGCGTTCGACGTGCTCATCGTCGGCGGCGGCCCGGCCGGCGCTGCGGCGGCCGTCTATGCGGCGCGCAAGGGCATCCGCACCGGCGTGGCGGCCGAGCGCTTCGGCGGCCAGGTGCTGGACACGCTGGACATCGAGAACTACATCTCCATCAGCAAGACCGAAGGCCCGCAGTTCGCCGCCGCGCTGGAGCGCCACGTGCGCGACTACGAGGTGGACATCATGAACCTGCAGCGCGCCAAGGCCCTGCGCCCCGCTGCCGTCGAGGGCGGCCTGGTCGAGGTGGAGCTGGACAACGGCGCCGTGCTCAAGAGCCGCACCGTGATCCTCTCGACCGGCGCGCGCTGGCGCAACATGAACGTGCCCGGCGAGGAGCAGTACCGCACCAAGGGCGTCACCTACTGCCCCCACTGCGATGGCCCGCTCTTCAAGGGCAAGCCGGTGGCCGTGATCGGCGGTGGCAATTCGGGCGTGGAGGCGGCCATCGACCTCGCGGGCGTGGTCAAGCACGTCACGCTGCTCGAATTCGCGCCCGAGCTGAAGGCCGACGCGGTGCTGCAGCGCAAGCTGCGCAGCCTGCCGAACGTGGACATCATCGTCAACGCGCAGACCACCGAGGTGAACGGCGACGGCCACAAGGTCAACGGCATCACCTACAAGGACCGCGAGACCGGCGAAGTGCGCCAGCTGCCGCTCGAAGGCATCTTCGTGCAGATCGGCCTGCTGCCCAACACGGACTGGCTCAAGGGCACCGTGAACCTGTCGCGGTTCGGCGAGATCGAGATCGATGCCCGTGGCCACACCAACGTGCCGGGCGTGTTCGCCGCGGGCGACTGCACCACGGTGCCGTACAAGCAGATCGTGATCGCCGCCGGCGCGGGCGCCACCGCCGCGCTGAGCGCGTTCGACCACATGATCCGCACCACGGCGCCGGCGTGATTCTTCAAGGAAAATAAGGCGCCAGCGCTTGTACGGCAAGCGCTGGCAGCTATCAATAAGGAAGCGGAAGGGCCATGGCGCCCTTCCGCTTTTTTGGCGTCAGGGCGTGCCCAGCAGCGCCACCAGCCCCTGCGCCAGCTCGCCGCGCCAGGCGTAGTAGTCGTGCCCGCCGGGGAACTCGCGGTAGTGCACCGGGTAGCCCTTGGCCTGCAGCACGGTGCGCAGGTGGCGGCTGGTGTCGAGGATGCCGCCGCCGTCGCCGGTGAGGGTGATTTCCATCAGCCCTGCCGTGATGAAAAAGCGCAGCGGCAGGCGCTCGCTGGCGGCGAACCGGCGCGTGAGCCACTCGCCTTCGCCCCAGCGGTCGAAACCGGGCTGGCGCGGCACGTTGTCCGGCCCCCACCAGAACGAGCCCGAGAGCGCGAGCACGCTGCCGAACACCTGCGGATGCCGGTAGGCCAGCCATGCGGCGGCCAGACCGCCATAGCTCGACCCGGCCGCGACCACGTCGCGCGGCGCGGTGGAGACGGCGGGCCAGCGCGCGCGCAGCCAGGGCATCAGCTCGCGGGCCATGAAGTCGGCGAAGCCCTCGTGGGCGGGCAGCTCCTTGCCGCGCAGCGCGGGCGCGGGGTGGCCCACGAACACCGCCGCCATGGGCGGGATGCGGCGCTGGGCGATGAGCGCGTCGAGCAGCGCGGGCACGTCCACGCGGTCCAGGTAGGGCTCGCGGTCGAACAGCACCAGCAATGGCAAGGCCGTGTGCGCGGCGCCGGGCGGCAGGTAGAAGCTCACGTCGCGTGCGTTGTCCAGCACCTGGCTGGCGATGCGGTGGTGCGTGAGCGTGCCGCGCGGTGCATCGCCCGCATCGGCCCAGGGTTCTTCGAGTGCGCCGGGCAGGCGCAGCACCGAGCGCGGCGCCGTGGGCTCGGCCGAGGCGGGGCCGCGCGCGGGCGCGGGCGGCCAGTGCGGCAGCGGGTTGAGCGGATCGGGCCGGGCCGCGGCGTCCTCGGCCCGGGCGCGGGCGATGCGGTCGGCACCGGGCGGTACCTCGGGATCGGCCACGATCTGGTAGGACGCGCGCATGCCGCGCGGCAGGCGCAGGGTGAGGTGCCAGACGTCGCTGCCGCTCATCCGCTCCAGCGGGAAGCCGCCCTCCGAGCGCATGGCCCACGCGAGCTTGACGCTGCGCGTCTGCGGCGTGCCGCGCCAGAGGAAGGTGACCAGCGCCTCCTTGCCGTCTGCGCCGGGCTCGACCAGCGGCGTTCCTGCGGCCCGCACCGCGCGCCAGAAGGCGTCGCTGCCTTCGCCCGCCGCGATGGACTGGCGCAGGCGCTCCAGGCGCGGGCTCTCGGGGGCGGGTTGGGCGAGGAGGGCGCCGGGCCAGGCGGCGGCCAGGGCCAGCAGCAAGGCGCGGCGGCGCGGGTCAGAAGGCGGCATGCAGGGCGAGGTAGTAGCGGCGGCCGTCCTCGTTGAAGTCGGCCGAGGTGGTGCGGTCGAAGGCCTTGTCCGTGAGGTTGAGGATGCCGGCGCGCAGCGTGAGCGCATCCGTCATGCGCCAGCCCAGGGTGAGGTCGGCGATCGCGTAGCCGGCCTTCTCCACCTTGTTCTGGCCGTTCGAGGGCACGCTGATGTACTGCGCGCTGTGGTAGCGCACGTTGCCGCTCACGGTGAGCTGCGGCGTGGCGCGCCAGTCGGCGCCCAGGTTGACGACGTGGCGCGGGCGGTAGGTCAGCGGCACGGCCACGGCGCCGCTGGTGTTCTTGGCGTCGGTGAAGGTGTAGTTTGCGCGCAGGCCCAGGGTGGCCGTGGGATCGGCGCGCCAACTCGCCTCCAGCCCGCGCGAGCGCACGCGCGCGATGTTCTGGTAGCGGAAGATGGGCCGCCCGTCGGGCAGGAAGCCCACGAAGTTGTCGTAGCTGGGCGCCAGCGCCCGGTCGGCCGTGCGGTTGGTGATGTCGATCATGTTCTTCAGCTCGGTGTTGAAGAACGTCAGCCCGCCCGAGTGGATGCCGTGCGCGAACTGCAGGCCCAGCTCCTGGCTGGTGCCGGTCTCGGGCTTGAGCTCGCGGCTGCCCACGATGTAGCAGCCCACGGTGGCGCTGCCGCACGAGACCGATCCCCAGTTGGGGCTGCCCTGCAGCAGCGTGGGCGCGCGGAAGGCCCGTGCCACGCCGCCTTTAAGGGTGAGGGCATCGCTCAGGTGGTAGACCGCATAGGCGCGCGGGCTGTGGTGGCCGCCGAAGTTCTCGTGGTGGTCGAAGCGGTTGCCCAGCGTGATGGCGAGCCGGTCGGTGATGCGGATCTCGTCCTCGGCGAACAGCGCCCATTGCTGGATGGAGGTCTCGGGCGTGCCGCTCGCGCCCGGCGTGCCGGGCTGGCCGCTCAGGTTGGCGGGGTCGCGCAGCTTTTCCTTGCGCGTCTCGAAACCGGCCGTGACGAGCTGGTTGCCCCAGGCGATGGGGACGATGGCCTTGCCGGAGAGGCTGGCGGTGCTGGCCTTGTTCGGGTTGACCTGGCCGCTGACCATGCCGGTCAGGTTGCGGATCTCGTCGGTGGCGAAGGTCAGCTCGGTGTTGCCGAAGTCCCAGCGGCCCTTGTGGCGCAGCGAGAAGGCGTCGCGCTCCATGAGGAAGCCCGCGTGGTCGCGGCGGCTCGTGTCCACGTCGGCCACGAGGCTCTGGCGCGCGTCGGGCGTGAACGAGAGCTGCGCGCCGAAGAGCCGGTTGCGGATGTGCTGCAGGCCCGTCTGGCGCGTGCCGTTGGCGGCGGGCGGGTTGATGGCGCCGTCGGCGTCGCGCTGGTCGTAGGCGCCGGTGAGCTTGAGGCCCAGCGTGTCCGCCGCGATGGGGCCCGCGAGCGAGAAGCCGGCCAGCCGGCTGTCGCCCGCCTCGCGGTTTTCCTGCACCACGCCCTCCAAGCGCGCCGATCCGCGCCACTGCTTGCCCACGGGCCGCGTGATGATGTTGACCACGCCGCCGATGGCGTCCGAGCCGTAGAGCGAGGACATGGGGCCGCGCACGATCTCGATGCGCTCGATCTCGTCGGCCGGCACCCAGCCCGTGTCGTAGTCGTTGCCGCGGAACATGGCGCTGGTGGCGTTCACACGCTTGCCGTCGATCAGCATCAGCGTGTAGGCCGCGCCCAGTCCGCGCAACTGCACGCCGGGCACCAGGTTGCCGCTGCGGCTCAAGGTGACGCCCTCCACCGTGCCCAGCAGCTCGGCCAGCTCCTGCACGGGGCGCTTTTCCAGGTCTTCGCGCGTGATGACCGAGACGCTCGCGGGCGCGTCGCGCAGCTCCTGCTCGCCGCCCGAGGCGGTGACCACCACGGCGGACAGCGTGGCGGCGCCATCCTGGGCATGCACATGGGCCGCGCCGAAGGCGAGCGCGAGCGCCGCGCACAGGGCGTGCGGCCGGGAAACGGAGGGCAGGGCAGTGGTGCGCATGGGTTCTCTCTCTGCGAAAATGTTGTAATTGAGAATTAATATTGTTTGAACGGGCGAGTCTCGCACGCCCTGCGCCGCGCCATGTTTGCCAATTCACCAGATACCTTTGCGTCCGGCTCCGCCGCGCCGCTGGACGCCGGCGCGCTCACGCGCGACCTGCATTTGCTGGGCGGCGGCTGGCGCATCGCCGCGGGCGCGCAGCCGCCCGGCGCGCTGCTGCAGGGCAGCGTGCACACCGAGGAGCTGCGCCCCGGCCTCGTGCTCTACCGCACGGCGGTGCGCGACCTGCATTCGCTGCGCACCTCCAACCTGCTGCATCCGGGCCTCAAGCTGTGCATGCTGCTGCAGGGCAGCAGCGAGCTGGGGTATGGCGCGCGCCGCTTCGCGCTCGGCCCGCAGGCGGAGCACGGCGCGGCCGTGCTGGTGAACCTGGCCGAGCCCGACCGCTTCGTGCGCCAGTGGCGGCGCGGGCGCAGCGAGCGCAAGGTCACGCTCACGCTGCGGCCCGAATGGTTCGCCGCCGCGGGGCTGGAGGATGCGGGCATCGACGCCTTCCGGCGCGAGCACCTGGCCGTCGCGCCCTGGCGCCCCTCGCCGCGCGCGCTGGCGCTGGCCGGGCAGCTCGCCAGCCCGCCGCCGCTGACGGCCGGGCTGCAGCGGCTGTGGCTGGAGAGCCGCTGCCTCGACCTCGCGGGCGAAGCGCTGGGTACGGTCTCCCGCGCGGCGCCGCCCGCACCCGCGCCGGGGCTGGATACGCGCGGCCTGCGCCGCCTGCGCGCGTTGCGCGACTTCCTCGACAGCGGCGCGGCCGACGGCATGGGGCTGGCCGAGATCGCGCGCCACGCGGGCATGAGCGCGGCCCACCTGCAACGGCATTTCCCCAGGGTGGCGGGCACCACGGTGATCGACTACTTGCGCGGGCGCCGCCTGCAGGCCGCGCACGATGCGCTGGAGCGCGGCGAGGCCGACGTGGCCGCCGCCGCGCTGCTGGCGGGCTACCGCAGCCCGGCCAACTTCGCCACCGCCTTCCGCCGCCGCTTCGGCGTGACGCCGCGGCAGGTGCGGCCGTCATGGTGACGCTCTGCTATTTATAGCTGCTCGCGCTTGCTGTATAAGCGCCGGAGGCGGATTTCGTTCAAATTCCAGCGCCCGGGCGCGCTCAGTACTGCAGGCGTTCGGGCCGCACTTCCTGCAGGATGGTGGTGGCGATTTCCTCGATGCTCTTGGTCGTCGTGGAGAGCCAGCGGATGCCCGAGCGGCGCATCATGGCCTCGGCCTCCGACACCTCGTTGCGGCAGTTCGCCAGGTCGGCGTAGCGCGAGCCGGGCCGGCGCTCGTTGCGGATCTGCGAGAGCCGCTGCGGGTCGATGGTCAGCCCGAAGATCTTCTTGCGGTGCGGCACCAGCGCCGGCGGGAGCTGGCGGCGGTCGAAGTCCTCGGGGATCAGCGGGTAGTTGGCCACCTTCAGGCCGCACTGCATGGCCAGGTAGAGGCTGGTGGGCGTCTTGCCGCTGCGCGAGACGCCGATCAGGATCACGTCCGCGCCGCTCAGGTCGCGGTGGCTCTGGCCGTCGTCGTGGTCCAGGCTGAAGTTGATGGCCTCGATGCGGTCGCTGTATTCCTTGGACACGCTCACGTCCGAGAAGCGCCCCACGCGGTGCAGCGACTTCACGCCCAGCTCGGCCTCCAGCGGGCGGATGAAGGTGCCGAACATGTCCAGCAGCATGCCCCGGCAGCCTTCCTCGATGATGCGCAGCACGCTCATGTTCACCAGCGTGGTGAAGACGATGGGCTTCTTGCCCTCCAGCTCGGCCGTGTGGTTGATCTGGCGCACGACCTGGTGCGCCTTGTCCTCGGTGTCGACGAAGGGCAGGCGCACGTGGCGCGGCTTCATGTCGAACTGCGCCAGGATGGCGTTGCCGAAGGTCTCGGCCGTGATGCCCGTGCCGTCGGAGATGTAGAACACGGTGCGCGTGTGCGTGGGAAGCATGGGAAGAAGGGCTGTACGGAGGGAGAAACCGGTAGGAAACCAGCAGGAAATGGGGGCCGGGACGGCCCGCCTGGGCGCGCCTACAATGGCGCCCATTATTCCCAATTTCCCCCATGCACCGCGCCGGCCCACAACCAGAACAGCAAAGCCGTGGCCGCTGCATGGGCGACTGCCCGCCCCGCCTGGGCGCAGACCGGTTTTCAACTTCTGGAGCTTTCCCATGTCTGCACGCTTCGAGGCGACCGCCCTGGTCGTACCGTTTGAGAACCTGAGAATGAGCGACGTCGAGGTCGTCGGCGGCAAGAACGCCAGCCTCGGCGAGATGATCTCCCAGCTGCCGCAGGGCGTGCGCGTGCCCACGGGCTTCGCCACCACCGCGCACGCGTTCCGCGAATTCCTCAAGCACGAAGGCTTGGCCGAGCGCATCAGCCAGCGCCTGGCGGCGCTGGACACCGACGACGTGCGCGCGCTGGCCGAGGCAGGCGCCGAGATCCGCGGCTGGGTGGAAAGCCAGCCCTTCCCGGCCGACCTGGAACAGGCCGTGCGCGGCGCCTTCACCACGCTGTGCGCGGGCAACGACAAGGCCAGTTTCGCCGTGCGCTCCTCCGCCACGGCCGAGGACCTGCCGGACGCCTCCTTCGCGGGCCAGCAGGAAACCTTCCTGAACGTGGTCGGCATCGAGGACGTGCTGCACAAGATGAAGGAAGTGTTCGCGTCGCTCTACAACGACCGCGCCATCTCCTACCGCGTGCACAAGGGCTTCGCGCACGACGTGGTGGCCCTCTCGGCCGGCGTGCAGCGCATGGTGCGCTCCGATCTGGGCGCGGCCGGCGTGATGTTCACCATCGACACCGAGTCCGGCTTCGAGGACGTGGTCTTCATCACCAGCAGCTACGGCCTGGGCGAGACGGTGGTGCAGGGCGCCGTGAACCCCGACGAGTTCTACGTGCACAAGCCCATGCTCCAGGCGGGCAACAAGGCCGTGATCCGCCGCAACCTCGGCAGCAAGCTGATCCAGATGGTCTTCGCCACGGCCGAGGAAAAGGCCGCCGCTGGCCGCCTGGTCAAGACCACCGACGTGGCCACCGAGCTGCGCAACCGCTATTCGCTGACCGACGCCGAGGTGGAGCAGCTCGCCCACTACGCGCTGGTGATCGAGCAGCACTACGGCCGCCCCATGGACATCGAGTGGGGCAAGGACGGCACCGACGGCCAGCTCTACATCCTGCAGGCGCGCCCCGAGACGGTGAAGAGCCAGTCCAAGGGCCAGGCCGAGCAGCGCTTCAAGCTCAAGGGCACGGGCACCGTGCTGGCCGAGGGCCGCGCCATCGGCCAGAAGATCGGCACCGGCCCCGTGCGCCTGGTGCACAGCATCAGCGAGATGGACAAGGTGCAGCCCGGCGACGTGCTGGTCACCGACATGACGGACCCCAACTGGGAGCCGGTGATGAAGCGCGCCAGCGCCATCGTCACCAACCGCGGCGGGCGCACCTGCCACGCGGCCATCATCGCGCGCGAGCTGGGCATCCCCGCCGTGGTGGGCTGCGGCCACGCCACCGAGGCGCTCAAGGACGGTACGCTGGTCACCGTGAGCTGCGCCGAGGGCGACACCGGCCGCATCTACGACGGCCTGCTGGAAACCGAGGTGACCGAGGTGCAGCGCGGCGAGATGCCGCCCATCAAGACCAAGATCATGATGAACGTGGGCAACCCGCAGCTCGCCTTCGACTTCGCGCAGCTGCCTAACGAGGGTGTCGGCCTGGCGCGCCTGGAGTTCATCATCAACAACAACATCGGCGTGCACCCCAAGGCCATCCTGGACTACCCCGCCGTCGATGCCGACCTGAAGAAGGCCGTGGAGAGCGTGGCGCGCGGCCACGCCAGCCCCCGCGCGTTCTACGTGGACAAGGTGGCCGAGGGCGTGGCCACCATCGCCGCCGCGTTCTGGCCCAAGCCGGTCATCGTGCGCCTGTCGGACTTCAAGTCCAACGAATACCGCAAGCTCATCGGCGGCAGCCGCTACGAGCCCGAGGAAGAGAACCCGATGCTGGGCTTCCGCGGCGCGGCGCGCTACATCAGCGCGGACTTCGGCGAGGCCTTCGCCATGGAGTGCGAGGCGCTGCGCCGGGTGCGCGGCGAGATGGGCCTGACCAACGTGCAGGTCATGGTGCCCTTCGTGCGCACGCTCGGCCAGGCCGACCGCGTGACCCAACTGCTGGCAGAGCACGGCCTCAAGCGCGGCGAAAACGATCTGAAGGTCATCATGATGTGCGAGGTGCCGAGCAACGCGGTGCTGGCCGATGAGTTCCTGGCGTTTTTCGACGGCTTCTCGGTCGGCTCCAACGACCTGACCCAGCTCACGCTGGGCCTGGACCGCGACTCCGGCCTGGAGCTGCTCGCCGCCGACTTCGACGAGCGCGACCCGGCCGTGCAGGCGCTGCTCAAGCGCGCCATCCAGGCCTGCCGCGCCCAGGGCAAGTACGTGGGCATCTGCGGCCAGGGCCCCAGCGACCACCCGGACTTCGCGCAGTGGCTGGCGGACGAGGGCATCTCGTCGATCTCGCTCAACCCCGACAGCGTGATCGCCACCTGGCAGCAGCTGGCAGGCTGACCCCATGCCGCACGAGGGCGCGCACGACGAGCAAGGCGGGGCGCCTTTCGCCCCCGACCTGCACGACGCGCGCCACCTGTGGCTCAAGGCGGGGCTGCTGCTCGTGTGGGTGCTCGTGTCCTTCGTCGCGTGCTACTTCGCGCGCGACCTGCAGTTTCCCGTGGGACAGTGGCCGCTGAGCTACTGGATCGCCTCCCAGGGGGCAGTCCTGATGTTCATCGCCATCGTCTGCGTTTACTGTGCGGCGATGAGCTATTTCGAACGGCAGGATCGGGCGGCCGAGGACGCCGCCGACGCCCCTCCCCATGCCTGAGCGCGGCGGGGCCGGCCCTGGCGCGGGCCGCTCCTATGTCGGGCGCCTGAACCGCATCCTGGCGCTGTACGTCGCCGGCCTGCTGGGCTTTCTGGCGCTGATGGCCTGGGCCGAGCAGCGCGGCCTGTCGCGCCACTGGATCGGCCCCATCTTCCTGTTCCTCACCGTGATGGCCTATGCCGGCATCGGCGTGTATGGCCGCACCACCGACCCCGACGAGTACTACGTCGCCGGCCGGCGCATCCCGCCGCTCTACAACGGCATGGCCGCCGCGGCGGACTGGATGAGCGCCGCATCCTTCATCAGCCTGTCGGGCGCGCTCTACCTGCAGGGCTTCTCGGGCACCAGCGGGCAGCCGGGCGGCCTGGCCTACCTGCTCGGCTGGACGGGGGGCTTCGTGCTCGTGGCCGTGCTGATCGCGCCGCACCTGCGGGCGATGAACCTCTACACCATTCCCGACTTCTTCCAGGTGCGCTTCGGCGGTCGCGGGCCGCGCATCATCGCCGCGCTGGCGGCCGTGCTGTGCTCCTTCACCTACGTGGTGGCGCAGATCTACGGCGTGGGGCTCATCGCCTCGCGCCTCACGGGCGTGCAGTTCGAGATCGGCATCATGCTCGGCCTGGGCGGGGTGCTGCTGTGCTCGTTCCTGGGCGGCATGCGCGCCATCACCTGGACGCAGGTGGCGCAGTACATCGTGATCCTGCTGGCGTTCCTGATTCCCGTGTCCTGGCTGGCCTACAAGCAACTGGGCAACCCGCTCGCGCCGGTGGTGTTCGGTGCGCAGCTGGGCAAGATCGCCGAGCTGGAGGACACGCTGTACGATGCGCCGGCCGAGCACCAGGTCGTCGCCGCCTACCTGCGGCGCGCCAGCGAATACGAGGCGCGGCTCAACGACGTGCCTGCCGCGCTGGCGCGCGAGCGCGATGCCGCGCGCGAGCGTATCCAGCGGCTGCGCGCGCAGAACGCCGACGTGGGCCTGATCGTCGCCGCCAGCCGCGAGCTGGTTTCCATGCCGCGCGACGAGGCGGCCGCGCGCGAACGCTGGACGCGCGAGATGCGCGAGAACCTGGAGCGCGCCCGCGCCCTGGGCGGCCTGCCGCGCCACAGCCAGGCCTTCGCCGGTGACCCGCAGGGCACGCCCGAGGAGCAGCGCACGTTCGACGACGCGCGGCGCAACTTCCTGGCGCTGATGTTCTGCCTCATGGTCGGCACCGCCGGCCTGCCGCACCTGCTCACGCGCTACTACACCGTGCCCACGGTGGCGGGCGCGCGCACCTCGGTGGCGTGGTCGCTGTTCTTCATCGCGCTCCTGTACCTGAGCGCGCCGGCGCTGGCCGTGCTGGTGAAGTTCGAGGTCATGAACAACCTCGTGGGCAGCAGCTTCGGCGAGCTGCCCAACTGGATGGCCCAGTGGTCGCGCGTGGATGCCTCGCTGCTGTCCGTCGAGGACGTGAACGGCGACGGCATCGTGCAGTTCGGCGAGATCCACTTCGGCTCCGACCTCATCATGCTCGCCACGCCCGAGATCGGCGGGTTGCCCTACGTGATCTCCGGCCTCGTGGCCGCGGGCGGGCTGGCGGCGGCGCTGTCCACGGCCGACGGCCTGCTGCTCACCATCAGCAATGCGCTGGTGCGCGACCTGTACTTCCAGGAAACGCGCCGCAAGGCCTCGCCCGAGCAGCGCGTGATCCTCACCAAGTTCACGCTGCTCACCGTGGCTTTGTCGGCCGCGTTCGTCGCCGCGCTCAAGCCGTCGGAGATCCTGCCCATGGTGTCGGCCTCGTTCTCCATCGCCGCCTCGGCCTTCGTGCCGGCCATGGTGCTGGGCATCTTCTGGCGTGGCACCACCCGCCAGGGCGCGGTGGCGGGCATGCTCACCGGGCTGTCGGTCACCGTGTACTACATGCTCTCGCACGTGGATGCGCTGCGGGCCCTGCTGCCTGCATGGCTCTGGGCGGACGGGCTGTGGTTCGGCATCCAGCCCATTTCTGCGGGCGTGTTCGGCGTGCCCGCGGGGTTCGCCACGGCCTGGCTCGTGAGCTGGTACACGCGCCCTGCGCCGGCGCAACCCCGCGTGCGCTCCGAGCTGTAACCTAGAGCGTGTTCAAGGCCTTTGCGTGGTGCCCGCAAGGCAGCAAACCGCCGCAATCTAGGCGTCCGCCGCAGGCCATGCTGGTGGCCTGGACAAGGCGGGCAACGACGAGTGCGGCGGTTTGCTGCCTTGCCCGAAGGGTTGCCCCGCAATGGCAGCGGCTGCGGCGTTGCAAATCCTCGCCGGGCTACCAGCCCGGCTGCGGTTTGCGCCTAGCAGCCACTGCCATTGCGGGGCAACGGGCACCACGCAAAGGCCTTGAACACGCTCTTATGGACAAACCCCGATACCGGTGAGCGCTCGTGCGTGCCATGCTCGCAGCCCAACGCAACGCCCACGGAAAGCCATGACACTGGTCAAGACCTCCGCCGGCCAGCAGGCCCTCAAGGACCGGCACGGCAGCCTCACCCCGCGCCAGCGCTCGGCCTTCATCCTGTTCGACGGCAAGCGCAGCACCGATGACGTGCTGTCCGCCACGGCGGCCATGGGCATCACGCGCGAGGACGTGCAGGCCATGATCGACCAGGGCCTGCTGGCCTCGGCCTCCGGCGGCGCGGCCGCTGCCGAGATAGCTCCGCCAGCCGCGGCCGCCGCGGCGGGGGAGGGCAGCGGGCGTTCTCCCAAGGAGCGCTACCAGGACGCCTACCCCGTCGCCACAGAACTCACCGCCGGCATGGGCCTGCGCGGCTTCCGGCTGAACCTGGCGGTGGAGGGCACGACGGGCTACGAGGAACTGGCCGCGCTGGCGCCCAAGATCCGTGATGCGGTGGGCGACGCCAAGTACGCGCGGCTGGAGCAAGCGCTGTTCGCCTGACGGCACCCCAACGAAAAAAGCGGCCCCCGGGCCGCTTCGTCATTGGGGCGGGAAGGGGATCAGCCCACCGCCAGCAGCTCCACGTCGAACTTGAGCGTGGCGTTCGGCGGGATCACGCCGCCCGCGCCGCGTGCGCCGTAGCCCAGGGACGCGGGGATGATGAGCGTGCGCTGACCGCCGATCTTCATGCCCTGCACGCCCTCGTCCCAGCCCTTGATGACCATGCCCGCGCCCAGGGGGAACTCGAAGGGGTCGTTGCGGTCGCGGCTGGAGTCGAACTTGGCGCCCTGCTGGCCGTCGTTGTACAGCCAGCCCGTGTAGTGCACGCGCACCGACTGGCCGGCGGCGGCTTGCGCGCCTTCGCCGGTGACGGTGTCTTCGTACTGCAGGCCGGAGGGGGTGGTGGTCAGTGCCATGGCGGTTTCCTGAAATGCTATGAAGAAGAGAGCTGCTTGCGCTTGTCCATCAAGCGCTGGAGCCCAAAAAGACCAAAACCCGCGCTCAGGCGGGCCGTTGGCGGGGAATCCGTGCGGAGCCGGTTTATTTCTTGGCGCGCGCCGCCGACCAGCGGGTGGCGAAGGCCTGCACGTCGGACAGGCGCTTGAGCAGGTCCTGCCCCACGGGCGTGACGGTGTAGCCGTCGCTGCCATGGTCGAGCAGGCCGCATTCGCGCAGTTCCTTGATGCGGGTGTTCAGCGTGTTGGGCGTGATGCCGCCCACGCTGTCCTGCAGCAGGCGGAAGGTTTGCGGGTGGCCGTCGCGCAGGGCCCACAGCACGCGCAGCGCATAGCGGCATTCGAGTTTTTCGAAGAGCTGGTTGACGGCGGCGTTTTCCTTGGAGCTCATGAACGCTTCTCCTTTCGCTGTTGTAGAGCGGGCAGGCGAGGGGGCCGGCCCAGGGATGCACCGGACTATAGCCGGGAAACTCTTTTGCTACAAGTTTAATAGCTCAGGAACGCCGGGGCGCATGCGTCCAGGTGCAAAAAGCACACAAATTGCGTCAGCCTGTTGCCGGCGTGCCACGGCCCGGAGCGTGCTGTGGCAGCCAGAGGACGAACGCCGTGCCGTGCGCGCCGGGCTCCCAGGCGCAGCGCCCGCCGAGAGCCTGGGCGCGGGCGCGCACGTTGCCCAGGCCCCGGCGGCCGGGGGGCGGGGCGTCGGGCGGCGCGAAGGGGCGGCCGTTGTCGTGCACGCGCACGCACACGCCGCCGTCCTGCACTCCGGTCCCCACGGTGATGGCGGTGGCGCCGCTGTGCTTGACGATGTTGGTCAGCACTTCCTGCAGGATGCGCAGCACGTGCAGCGCGCTTTGCGCGTCCAGCCAGGGCAGGAGCGGGACGTCGCTGGTGCGCCAGTGCAGGGCGATGCCGGCCTCGCCCAGGCGCTGCTCCAGGCGAAAGCGCAGGCCCGCCAGCAGGGCCAGCAGGTCGGCATGAACGGGTTCGAGCGAGTCGATGGAGATCTTCAGGTCGTCGATGCACTCCTTGAGCACCTGGGCCACGTCCACCCCGGCCTGGCCGTGCTGCACTACGCGCAGCGCGCTCATGAGCGACGAGCCCACGCCGTCGTGCATCTCGCGCATGAGGCGCTGGCGCTCGTGCATCAGCGTCTGCTCGCGCTCGGCGGCGCGCAGGCGCTCATGGGCCAGGCCCAGCTCGCGCTCCTGCGCGGCCAGGCGCTCGGCCAGCACGGCGTGGGCCTGCGCGGCCTCGTGCGCGGCCTGCTGGTAGCGCAGGAAGGCGGCGCTGAGGAACATGGCGATCACGCCCACGTACAGGTACGGCGTGGCGTAGATGTGCTCGGCGCTCACCCGGAAGCTCTGCATCGCCAAGTCGTGCAGCCACAGCGGGAACAGCAACACCATCAGCATCGCCAGCAGCACGTGCGGCCAGGCGCGCAGGCGCCATGCGCCCGCCACGGCCGCACCCACCAGCGGCAGGGCGGCCGGGATCTGCACCAGCCGCAGCAGCGGCAGCATGGCGCCGTGCGGCGGGCTCCACAGCGGCAGCAGCACCAGCGCGGCGATGGCCACGTACAGCAGCAGCGCGCGCGCCAGGCGCGGGTAGCTTCGGCCCTGGATGCGGCACAGCAGCAGGAACGCGCAGGTCGATGCGCTCAGCGAACCGGCCATGGTCATCCAGGCGAACCAGCCGTCATCCAGGCCGAAGCCCTCGGCATCGACCAGGAAGAAGCTGGTGGCGAATACGTGCGAGAGCGACATCAGGAAGAACAGCAGGTAGCCCGTCTCCCCCTGGCGGCGGCGCGCCAGCCACACGGCCAGCGCCAGCACGCCCAGCACCAGGTTGGCGCCGCGCACGTAGGCCAGCAGGTCGCTCTGCAGCAGGCTGCGCAGGCGCCAACTGGCGCGCAGTTCCTCGGCCGGGCCGGCCCACAGGGACGAGAGCGCGCCGCCCGCGTCCTGGGCGCCGGCCATGCGCACGTGCACGGTGAGCAGCTGGCCGGGGCGCACATCGCCGCCCAGGTCCAGCCACACCGGCTGGTTGAAGCTGACCAGCACCCGGCTGCCACGCGATTGCCAGGCCAGCCGCCCATCGACGTAAACCGCCGCGTTGCCCAGCGTGTGCCAGCGCGGGATATAGAGGCGCGGCCCCTGCGGCGTGGGCGCCAGCGCATCGGCGGGCACCTGCATGCGCAGCCACCAGACCTGGGGCGGCGTGCCGTCGCCCGGCGTGGCCGAGGGGTGCGGCGCTCGCGTGCATACGGCAGCGCCACCGGCTGCCAGGGCGTGGCGGCGGCCAGCACCGCGTCGTCCGCCGCCGCCAGCGACGGCGGCGGCGCCCAGGCGGTGCTGGGCGAGCGCCAGAGCTGCGCCTGCGCCAGGTGCGCGGGCTCGGCCTGGAGCAGGGGCGCGGAGACTATCAAAATGAGAGCTGTCAGCGCTTGTTGGATAAGCGCTAGAGGTCGATTTGGCTTCATTCCAGCCAGCCTTGGCGCAGCGCGGCGGAGACGGCCTCGGCCCGCGTCGTGACCTGCAGCTTGGCATACACCCGCCGCACGAAGGTGCGCACCGTGTGGCGCGTCACGCCCATGGCCTGCGCCACCTCGTCGAGCGTGTGGCCGCGCGCCACCAGGCGCAGCAGCTCGGCCTCGCGCGCGGACGGGGCGGCCTCCGCCAGCGCCGGGGTGGGCTGCTGTGCGGGTGGCATCGCGTCCTTCCACTGGCGCAGCACCAGCAGCTTGCGCGCCACCAGCGGGTTGATGGGGCTGCCGCCCGCGTGCAGGCCGCGCACCTCCTGCAGCACGGCCTGGGGCGGCAGGTCCTTGAGCAGATAGCCCATGGCCCCGGCCTCGATGGCGCCCAGCACGTGCGCCTCGTCGCCGAAGATGGTGCTGACCATCGCCGCCGCCTGGGGCCAGCGCCGGCGCAGCGCGGCCAGCACGTCGAGCCCGCTGCCGTCGGGCAGGCCCAGGTCGAGCAGCAGCACGTCCAGCGGCAAGTCCGCGTCCAGATGCTCCAGCGCCTCGGCGCGGCTGGCGGCCAGCCATTGCACGCGCATGTCGGGTGCGGCCTGCAGCGCATGGGCCAGCGCCGTGCGGCAGGCGCCGTCGTCCTCCACCACGGCCACGCGGATGGTTTCTGGGGTCATGCGCCCGATGCTGCCACAGCCCCCGCCGCGCGCCATGTCGCCCGAAAGGGGGACAGACGGGCGGCGGCGCGCTGCGTAGCCTTGCCGTGCATCAAGACCTTGCGATTCGTTTCAAGGTGTTTTTGGCCTCCAGCGCTTGGTGGACAAGCGCAAGCAGCTATCAAACATGAAGCACTCCATCCTCGCCCCCCTTCTCGCTGCCAGCCTGGCGCTGCCCGCCGCCGCGCTGGCCCAGACCTGCACCGGCCCCAACGCCACCAGCAACTACATCGTGGGCGAGGCCGAGGGCCGCCCCAGCGCCATGCACTGGGAGACTGGGCTGGTCTGGTCGCGCTGCATCGAGGGCGCCACGTTCGACAACGGCAAGTGCAACGCCCAGTACCCCACGAGCAACTTCCAGAAAATCTGGGTGGAATGGGCCGACCACGACACCGGCCGCGCAGGGCTGCTGCCCGCGCCCTTCTACAACAACGTCAATTGGGGCCTAAACGTCAGCATCAGCCCCAATCACCTGCAGGGTGGCGCCTGGCGGCTGCCCTACGCCACGGAATACAGCGCGCTGATGACCGGCTGCACCGCCACATCACCCGACATCGCCCTCAACACGGAGGTACTGCCAAGCGACAGCGGTGGCGGCATCCGCAACACCTTCTGGACCGCCTCGCCCGACCCCGCATCGACCAGCGCGGCCTGGCGGGCCGACCCCGGCAACCCGACCGGCCAGATGCTGAGCACTGCCGGCACCGAAGAAGTCCGCGTGGTGCGCGGCGGCCAGCCGTTCAGCGCCCTGCCTGCCGTGGCCCCGGCCACGGGGGTGGCGGGCCAGCCCTACGTTTTCGCCCCCATCACGCTCGCCAGCCCGGCGGGCACCACCGCCTGGGGCGGCGTGCGCATCAGCAGCGGGCGCTTGAGCGTGAACGCCGGCCCCTGGGTGAGCGAGGCCATCGTCAAAACCGGCGACAGCATCCGCGTGCGCCTGATCGCCCCGGCCAACGGCGCGGCAGGGGTCACGCTCACCCTGCGCAGCGGCGAGACCACCGGCACCACCGCCGACGGCGCCAACGGCGGCCAGGAAGCCACCGTGATGCACGAGGAAACCGCCAGCTTCAGCATCACGGCCACTGGCACCTTCACCCCGCGCGCCTGCCGCGTCACCCCCACCGGCACGGGCGACGGCACGGGCTGGGCGCAGGCCGCCAGCCTGGCCGATGCGCTGGCCGACTTCAGTTGCAGCGAGGTCTGGCTGCAACGCACCAACGCCAGCGGCGGCCCCTTCTACGTGCCGCCCAGCGCGCGCGGCTTCGCCGTCGAGCGCAACGTCAAGCTCTACGGCGGCTTCGTCGGCACCGAGGCCACGCGGGCTGAGCGGCCCGATCCCGTCTCCCCCACCCAGACGACGCTGGACGGCAACGGCCACGGCCGCGTGCTGTATCTGGACGGCAGCCTGGGCACCCCGCTGGACGACACGCTGATCGACGGCATCTATCTGGCGATGGGCCTGGCGGCCGGGCCTGGGGCCAACGGCGGCGCGCTGTACTGCAACGGCGCGGGCGCGGGCAGCGTGTGCAGCCCCCAACTGAACAGGGTGCACATCGACGGCTCGGGCGCCGACGGCCATGGCGGGTCCCTGTTCAACGACGCCAGCCGGGGCGGCACCAGCAGCCCGGTGCTGACGAACGTCGTCATCCGCAACAGCAGCGCTGGGGGCGACGGCGGCGCCATCTACAACCTGGGCGAGGGCGGTACCAGCAGCCCCGTGCTGCGCAACGTCTATTTCGAGAACACCCACGCCTTAGGCGGCAGCGGCGGCGCCGTGTACAACCTCGCCAGGGGCAGCGGCGGCGTCAGCAGCCCGGTGATCGAGCAGGCCAGTTTCAACGGCAACAGCGCGGCCGAGTACGGCGGCGCTATCTTCAGCGGGGTCGAAGGCGGCGGCACCAGCCGCATGGAGGTGCGCAACGCCACCTTCTCCGCCAACCGGTCCGCCTCCGGCCAGCCCGGCGGCGCCATCGCCATCGTGGGGGTGGGCGGCGATGCCAGCGTGGACGTGGCGCACGCCACCTTCGTGAACAACATGAGCGGCGTCAGCAGCAACGCACTCTTCACCCAGGGCGGCGACGTGCGGGTGGTCAACTCCGTGCTGTGGGGCACCCCCACCGCGCAGCGCGCCCAGGCCATCACCTTCTTCACCGGCTCGACCACCATCACCGACAGCCTGATCCAGGACGGCTGCGCGGGCGGCAACCAGGCCCCCATGGGCGGCAGCGCCACCTGCCCCGGCGTGACGCGGGCCGCAGACCCCCAACTGGGCGCGCTGGATGCCAACGGCATGGACGGCTACCCCATCCTCTACGGCTACCTGCCCGGGCCCTCCAGCCAGCTGCTGGACGCCGTGGCCTGCCCCGTGTCGGCCGACCAGCGCGGCATCGCCCGTCCACAGGGCGCGGGCTGCGACATCGGTGCGCTGGAGCGGCGGGGCACCGTGGCGCTGGCCGTCACCCTCAGCGGCAGCGGCACGGGCACCGTGGCTGGCGCCACGTCGGCCTGCGCCACCGGCACGTGCAGCTACGACTACCCGGGCGAGGGCAGTGCGCAGACCGTCGCCCTCACCGCCTCGCCCGCCGTGGGCCACACCTTCACCGGCTGGAGCGGCGCTTGCAGCGGCACCGGCACCTGCACCGTCACCATGAACCAGGCGCGCACCGTGGGCGCCGCATTCGCCGGCCCCGCGACCTACACCGTGGGCGGCACCGCCAGCGGCCTGGCGGGCGCCGGGCTGGTGCTGCAGAACAACGGCGGCGACAACCTGCTGGTGCCCGGCAACGGCCCCTTCACATTCAACACCCCCGTCGCCCAGGGCGGCGCCTACAGCGTCACCGTGCACACGCAGCCGGCGGGCCGCACCTGCACCGTGACCAACGGCAGCGGCACCGCCAGCGCCAACGTGACCAGCGTGCAAGCCGTCTGCGCGGCCAACACCTATGCCATCACCGCCAGCCCCGCCGGCAACCTGAGCTGCGCGCCCGCCAGCGTCGCCCACGGCGGCACGGCGCACTGCGTCGCCAACCCGCCGGTCGGCCAGGTCACCCAAGGCATCAGCGGCTGCAACGGCACGGCCACGGGCGTGGGTGTCAACACCTACGCCACCGGCCCCGTCACCAGCGCCTGCACCGTCACCGCCACCTTCGCGCCGCCGCCCGCCCACACCTTGGGTGGCACCGTCACCGGCCTGACCGGCGGCGGCCTGGTGCTGCACAACGGCGGCGAAGACCTGCCCGTGCCCGCCAGCGGCCCCTTCGCCTTCACCCAGCCTGTGGCCGATGGCGGCAGCTACGCCGTCACCATCGCCGCCCAGCCCACGGGCCAGCGCTGCACCGTCGCCAACGCCAGCGGCAGCAATGTCACCGCCAACGTGGGCAACGTGCAGGTGGCCTGCGCGCCGTACTTCGAGGGCACCACCGTGCCCGCCAGCGGCCTGGGCGGCACCGGCAGCGCCACCTTCACCGGCGGCGGCCCCGCCTGCCGGTTCGATTTGGGCGCCACCGGCTTCGAGGCCGCGCCTGCCACGCCGCTGCCGGGCCGCACGCTGCCCCAGGGCGTGCTGCGCGTGAAGCTCGTGGGCTGCACCGCCGCCGTCGCCATGGAAGTCACCTGGCCCGAACCCGTGGCGGGCTACACCAAGCACGGCCTGGCCGCCAGCGGCGACACGCAGCCCAGCTACTTCGCGCCCGCGGGCCTTGCCATCAGCGGCCGCACCGTGCGCTTCACCCTCACCGATGGCCAGCAGGGCGACGACGACTGGACGCCCAACGGCGAAATTGCCGACCCCTCGGGCCCCACGGCGCTGGCGGGCGGCCCCGGCGGGGCGCAGCCCATTCCCACGCTGGGCGAATGGGGCGTGGCGCTGCTCTCCGCGCTGCTGGGCCTGCTGGCGCTGCGGCGCAGGGCGGGGAGGGTTTGAAGGGTTTTGGCCTTCAGCCCTGATCTGGCAAGCGCAAGCAGCTATCAAAAATGATGCTCACTCGCCCGCTGGCCGCCGCCCATTCCGTACCGGTGCTGGCCGCGCTGGACGGGCCCGCGCTGCAGCGCCGGTTCAAGGCGCTGCTGGCGCAGATGGGATGCGTGGACCGGCTGGTGTTCGCGGGCTCGCTCGCGCAGGCGCGCGCCTGCCTGGCGGGGTTGTGCCCGGGCCTGGCGCTGGTGGACCCGGGCCTGCCGGACGGCAGCGGGCTCGATCTGGTGCGCGAGATCCGCGCGGCGCACGGGCAGGCGGGCATCCTCGTGGTGTCGGCGGGGCCGGCGCGCGCCGAGGCGGCGGGCGCGCTGCAGGCGGGCGCGACGGGCTACATGCTGCGCGAGCGCGACGACGTGGAGCTGATGCTGGCCATCCACAACGTGCTGCGCGGCGGCATGGTGATCGATCCGTTCGTCATGCGCCAGCTCCTGCCGCAGCCGGTGGATTGCAAGACAAAAACCGCTCCAGCGCTTGCCCATAAAGCGCAAGCAGCTATGAAAAAAGAGCTACCCGGCCGCGCGCCGCAGCGGCAGCCACAGCGTGAACACCGTGCCACCGCCCTCGGGCGTCCAGGCGCAGCGCGCGCCCAGCGCCTGCACGCGGGCGCGCACGTTGGCAAGGCCCCGCCGGCCGGGCGGCAGCGCATCGGGCGCGGGCGGGGCGAAGGGGCGGCCCTCGTCCTGCACGCGCACGTAGACGCTGCCGTCCGCCACGCCCGTGTCCACGGTGATCTGGCACGCGCCGCTGTGGCGGGCGATGTTGGTGAGCACCTCCTGCAGGATGCGCAGCACGTGCAGCGCGCTTTGCGCGTCCAGCCAGGGCAGGGGAGGCACGTCGCGCATGCGCCAGTGCAGCGCGATGCCCGCCTGGCCCAGCCGCCGCCCCAGGCGAAAGCGCAGCGCGCCCAGCAGCGCGAGCAGGTCGGCGTCGGTGCATTCGAGCGAGTCGATGGCGATCTTCAGGTCGTCGATGCACTCCTTGAGCGCCTGCGCCACGTCCACCGGCTGGTTGCTCGCCTGGCCGTGCTCCACCAGGCGTAGCGCGCTCATCAGCGATGAGCCCACGCCGTCGTGCATCTCGCGCATCAGGCGCTGGCGCTCGTGCAGCAGGGTCTGCTCGCGCTCGGCGGCGCGCAGGCGCTCGTGGGTGCCTTGCAGCTCGCGCTCCTGCGCGGCCAGGCGCCCGGCCAGCGTGGCGCGGGCCTGGGCGGCCTCGCTCAAGGCGCCGGTGTAGCGCGTGAACGCGGCGTAGAGGAACACGGTGAGCAGGCCCAGGTTCACGTAGGGCGTGAGGTACAGGCCCTCCACGTCCAGCCGGTAGCTCTGCATCAGCATGTCGTGCAGCCCCATGGGCAGCGACAGCAGGCCCCACGCCGCCAGCAGCACGCTGGCGGCGCTGCGCAGGCGCAGCGCATCGGACACGGCCACCTGGATCAGCACCAGCACCGGCGGCACCAGCAGCAGGCGCAGCAGCGGCAGCGCCGCCGCGTGCCCGGGCCACCACGACGGCAGCGCGGCGAGCAGCGCGCAGGCCACGTACAGCGCCAGCGCCGCGCCCAGGCGCGGGCGGGCGTGCCCCTGCACCAGGCACAGGAAGTGGAAGGTGCACAGCGACACGCCCATCAGCGCCGCCATGGTCATCCAGGCGAACCAGGTGAAGTCCATGTCCAGCCCCTCGCCGCTCACCAGGTACAGCAGCGCCGCCAGCGACTGCCCCACCGCCATGCCGAAGAACAGCACGAAGGGCCGCGCATCGCCCGCCCGGCGGCGGCGCAGCCACGCGGCCACGCCCAGGCCGAACAGGCCCAGCATCAGGAACGCGCCGCGCCAGTACGCCACCAGCTCCGTCTGCAAGAAACTGCGCCAGCGCCAGCGTGGCAGCAGCTCCGGCACCGGCCCCACCCACAGGGACGAGAGCGCGCCACCCACGCCCGGCTGGCTGGCCATGCGCACGTGGACCACCGCATCGCCCTGCGGCGGCGCCAGGCCCGTCAGATCCGCCCACACCGGGTGGTTGAAGCTGTTCCACACCCGGTCGCCCGACTGCCAGGCCAGCCGCCCCTCGACATAGACCGCCACCGTGCCCACCGTCTGCCAGCGCGGGACGTACAGGCGCGTGCCCTGCGGCGCCAGCGCATCGGCGGGCACGCGCAGGCGGTACCACAGCACCTCGGGTGTATCGGCTCCCGTGCCCACCCACGCCGCCCGCGCCCGCGCATGCGGCAGGGCCACCGGCTGCCAGGGCGTGGCGGGGGCCAGCAGCGCGGCGTCGCCCGCGTCCAGCGCCTGCAGCGAGGGCGGCGGCAGCCACGCCGCGCTGGGCGAGCGCCAGACTGCGCCTGCACCACGTGCGCGGCGCCCGCGTGGGCCAGGGTGCAGAGGGCTATTAAAAAGAGAGCTGCCAGTGCTTTCTGGAAAAGCGCCAGGGGCCGATGGGGCTTGTGATTTTCACCCCTCACTCAACCACCCTTGCCGCTGCCCCTCGCGCACCGCCTCGGCGCGCGAGCCCACCTGCAGCTTGGTATAGATGCGCCGCACGAAGGTCTGCACCGTGTGCGGCGACACGCCCAGCGCGGCCGCCACCTCGTCGGCCGTGTAGCCGCGCGCCACCAGGCGCAGCACCTCGGCCTCGCGGGCCGACAGCGGGGCGGGCGGATGGGCGGGCGCCTGCGCCGCCTGGCGCAACAGCAGCTTGCGCGCCACCATCGGGTTGATGGGGCTGCCGCCCGCGTGCAGGCTGCGGATCTCGGCCACCAGCTCGGCGGCGCTCAAATCCTTCAGCACATAGCCCATCGCCCCGGCCTCGATGGCGCGCAGCACGTGCGTCTCGTCGCCAAAGATCGTGCTCACCATCACCGCGCAGCCGGGCAGGGCGGCGCGCGCGGCGGCGATCACGTCTAGGCCCGTGCCGTCGGGCAGGCCCAGGTCCACCAGCAGCACGTCCAGCGGCTCGCCTCGCCCCGGCTGGCCGCCGCCCAGGCCATGCGCATGTCCGGCGCCTGCGCCACGGCATCGGCCAGCGCGTGGCGGCTGGCTGCGTCGTCCTCCACCATCGCCACGCGGATGGAAGGGGGCAGGGCAGCGGTGCTCGGGGCAGACATGGCCGCGCATCTTGCCTGCAAGCGCGGGGCGCCGTCATGTCCCCAGTTTTGGGGATATACAAATCGTCACAAGCTGCCTATCGTCCCGGTATGACCGATACCCCGCGCCTACCGCGCCGCATGGCTTGACGTATTTTTGGCCTCCAGTGCTTTCCATTCAAGCGCTGGAAGCTATATTTATGATAGCAATATTCTAAAATCGTGCAGGAGAAGACATGAACACCATCGGCGTACATCACCACCTAGGGTTGCGGTTCCGTGCGGTCCTTTTCTGGCTGGCGGCACTTGTGTTTGCCCAGCAGGTCAATGCCCAGGCCCTACCGTCGATCACGCTGAGCGCTCTGCAGGAGCATCGCGGCACCATTGCCGCCGGGGGAACCGGCCTGCGGATATTCAACCCGGATATCGCCGATGCCGAATACCTGCTGGTGCCGATGAACCTGGACGCCAGTGCTGCGCTGCCGCTCACCGTGGGCATCAGCGGCAACGTCGCCACGGCGGCAGGATCACCAGGCAACTCCACGCCGCAGGCTGCCGATCCACGCATTGCCCGCCGCCAGGCACTGCTGGCGGATTTTCTGACCCGCAAGGGAGGGGTGGACGCCAGCGCGCCGCTCAACCCGCCAGCCGCCATTCCCGGCGGGCAGCAGCCCCATGTGGGCGACGCATGGCAGTTGAATGCCGATCTGGGCAACCAGTGCAGCCCGGGCCTTGGCGCAGCAGGCACGGTGTATTGGGTGGGAAACCATATTGCCGTGGTGATGGACGGCGGCAACCCCGTCTCTGGCATGTCGCTTGCCGATTGGCAGGCCACCTTCACGGAGCTGGATACCGTGGTGTATCCAACCATCGCCGGCAAATTCGGCCAGCCTTCCGACCTGGATGGCAATGGCAAAGTGGTGGTCTTCATCACCCAGGGGGTGAACAAGCTGGCCGCTCCTGCGTCGTCCAACACAACCGCCAGCCTGTATCTGCCAAGAGACAAACTGTCCCGGCAAGAATGCGCCACCAGCAATCTCGGCGAGATCATCTACGTTCTGGCTCCCGACCCCACGGGGGCGGTCAATAGCAATGTTCGCACCGTCTCTTATGTGCAGGGTGTGGTGCCGCCCTCTTTTGCCCGCGAACTGGCCCACCTGATCGTTGACGGCCATCGCATGGCATCGAACAGCCCGTTTGAAGAAGCCTGGCTGGACGAAGCCCTGGGCAACATGGCCGTGGAACAGGTTTTCTATGCCCGGGCGCCCGGCATTGCCCCCTTCAACAACATCAATTTGGCCAACCTCACCACCGGGCCGAGCGCATTGCAAAGAGTGGACGCATTCAATACCTATGTGAATACGCTGTATGGCCCTCTGCGAACCTGGCTGCAATTTCCCTCCCATATCGGCGTTCTTGACGGTGGCAAGAAAACCCTGTCCGGCAGTGGATCCCAGTGGGCATTTTTGCGGTACGTGGCGGATCGCCACGCAGGGCCATCGGTTTCCGATGAGGCAGCTTTCATTCAAGCCCTGGCCGGCAGTAGCCTCACCGGGTTGAACAATCTGCAAAACGCCATTGGTGCCGATCCGCGCGAATGGCTGGAGGATTACCTGATTTCCGCCTATGTGGATGACAGCGCCAAGGCGGGTGCGCTCGGCGTTTCGGGTAAATATGCAGCACTGAGCTGGAACTATCGTTCGGTCTATGGCGGATTGGGCGGTTTTCCAATCAAGGACATACCGCTGCCGGCGGATGGAACCGCGAGCGTGACGCTCAATCCGCAGGGCAGCAGCAACTACTACCGCTTCCAGCTTGCGCCCGACACCATGGCGCAGCTCTCGTTGACGCCCGCCGCCGGCAGCCCCAATGGCCGCTATGCCCTCATTCGCCTGAACAATCCCGGCGGCGCCACGGCTGTGACGAAGAAGCCGCAAACCATCACCTTCCCCAACCCGGGCCAGCAGCACGTGGGCGTGCCATTGGTATTGAGCGCGTCGGCCGAGTCTGGCCTGGACGTGGCATTCGGCGTTTCAGGAGCCTGCAGCCTGGACGGGGGCACCCTGACCGTCACCTTTCACGCGGCGGGCGTGGGGGCCTGCACCGTCACCGCCAGCCAGGCCGGCAATGGCGCGTGGCTGCCAGCGCAGGTGAGCCATGCGCTGAACGTGCAGGCTGTCGCAGGGCCGCCGGGCGCGCCAACGGGTGTGGCGGCAACGCCCGGAGACGGCGTGGCTGCGGTGCAATGGGCCGCGCCCACGGATACCGGCGGCAGCGCCATCACCGGCTACACCGTGACCGCGAGCGGCCCTCCCGGCCGGGCCTGCACCACCACGGGCGCACTGGCTTGCACCGTTGCGGGTTTGACCAACGGCACGGCCTATACCTTCACCGTGATGGCGACGAACGCCACGGGCCACACCAGCGGCGCTTCGCAGCCAAGCCAGCCCGTCATCCCGGTTGCCGCGCCGGCGCCGCCGGGCGCGCCAACGGGCGTTGCGGCAACGCCCGGAGACGGCGTGGCCGCGGTGCAATGGGCCGCGCCCACGAGTACCGGCGGCAGCGCCATCACCGGCTACACCGTGACCGCGAGCGGTCCTCCCGGCCGAACCTGCACCACCACGGGCGCACTGGCGTGCACCGTTGCGGGTTTGACCAACGGCACGGCCTATACCTTCACCGTGGTGGCGACGAACGCCACGGGCCACACCAGCGGCGCTTCGCAGCCAAGCCAGCCCGTCATCCCGGTGCGGCGCAGCTACAGCGATGCGCTGCTGACCTTTCAGTTCACGGGCGGCGGCGCGGGCTGCACGCTGGATAGCGCCCAAAGCCTTCCCGCGGCCGCCGTCACCGGATTGCCTGCCGGGGTGCAGGCGTCGGGGCCGCAGTTGGGCTTCAAGCTGACGGGCTGCGACCTGGGCGGCGTAGTGCAGGTGCAGATCGACTATGGCGCCAACCTGCCCGGCCCCGCAGCCGCGTTGCAGTACTGGAAACGGGACAGCGCCATGCAGTGGGCCGCATACGGCCATGCGCAAATCGCCGGCAATCGCGTGACGCTGACCTTGACCGATGGCGGCGATGGCGACGCGGACGGCGCACAGAACAACGAGATCGTGGACCCCGGCGTGGTGGTGCTGGCCGCCGCCGCCGCGCCGCAGGCCATCCCCACGCTGTCGCAATGGGGGCTGATTCTGATGGCGCTGGTTTTGAGTGTTTTTGGTCTCCAGCGCTTGCCAGTCGAGCGCAATATGCTATCAAAATAGAAGCGAAATGCACAACACCAGTGCCAGTCACATCCGCCCCATGTGCCCCGGCGAGTTGGGCACCGCCTTGCAATGGGCCGCGCGCGAGGGCTGGAACCCCGGCCTGCACGATGCGGCGTGCTTTTACGCGGCCGATCCGCAGGGCTTTCTGGTGGGGCTGGTGGGCGGCGAGCCCATCGCCTGCATCTCGGTGGTGCGCTATGGCGCGGACTACGGTTTTCTGGGCCTGTACATCGTCCAGCCCGAATACCGGGGCCGGGGCCACGGCTGGGCGCTGTGGCAGGCGGGCATGGCGCACCTGGGCGCGCGCGCCGTGGGGCTGGACGGCGTGGTGGCGCAGCAGGCCAACTACCGCCGCTCGGGCTTCGCGCTGGCGCACCGCAACGTGCGCTATCAAGGCGCGGCGCGCCACGGCGGCGGGGGTGGCGCGGTTGATTTGCGCACGCTGGATTGGCAGCAGGTGCTGGACTGCGACCGCCCCTGCTTTCCCGCCGGGCGCGCGGCCTTCCTGCATGCCTGGGTGCATCAGGACGGCCACCGCGCGCTGGGCCTGATGCAAGGCGGGCGGCTGGCGGCCTACGGCGTGATCCGCCCCTGCCTGCAAGGCTACAAGATCGGCCCGCTGATCGCCGATGACGCCGCGCAGGCCGAAACGCTGCTGCGCGCGCTGATGGCCTGCGTTCCCGAAGGCAGCGCCGTATTCCTCGACATACCGCAGCCCAATGCCGCTGCCGTGGTGCTGGCCGAGGGCTGCGGCATGGCGCCCGTGTTCGAGACCGCGCGCATGTACAAGGGCGCGTCCCGGCTGCCCGACATGCAGCGCACCTTCGGCATTGGTACGTTCGAGCTGGGGTGAGCCGCCCCTGCGTCCCGCAGGGGCGCAGCGGATCAGTTCGTGAAAGTCCTGACGCAGCGGTATCGGCTATAGGAGATTTTCGGAGCAGTTCCCGCCATGCTGGAGGGGGCAGGATCACCCTTGCTTTATCGATACTGAACTCCTGCGAAGTCCAGTACCACAAGCTCTGGAAATCGCCAAAGTTGCAAGGCGTGTCGCTGTTGGAACACAGCGCGCCCAGGGCCGCCACCAGTTCGTTGGGGGCCGGCAGGTACCAGTCGGGGCTGATGTTTCGGCATTGCTGGGCGGCGCACCTGGCGGTATTCCCGGTGCACGACGCATCGGTCACGATGGCGTCGGTATTGGCCACCCCGTCGCTGGTGCTGGCCGCGCCGGGGATGTCGGCGAGCGAGCCGATCCAGGAGCTCGGCGACGGATCCGTGGTGCTGACCACCTTGCCCACGCCGCCGCTGGCCTCGAAAACCAGCCCGCCCAGGTGCGAGAACGCCACCAGCGTGCTCGGGCTGTTCGCCGTGTTGCTGCCGCTGATGGTGAGGGTGGCGGGCGCGTAGGGCGTGCTGGAGGTCAGTAGCAGCGTGCAGCTCGCGCCCGGCGCCACGCTGGTGCAGTTGCTGGCGTCCACCGCCACGTCCGGCACGGCGGTCTTGTCCACCACGGTGATGTCGGTGGCTGTGGCTGTGCCGTTGTTGGTGACCTCCAGCACCAGCGGTGTGCCGCTCACGGCGATGACGCGGCTTGGCTGCACCGGCCCGGTGATGGCGATGGCGGGCAAGGGCACCACCGTGAGGCTCGCGGTGACGGTGTTCGAGTTGTCCCCGCTGATCGCCACCGCCGTGGGGCCTTCGGGTGCCATGGCGGTGAGGGTGAAGGTGCATGACGCGCCTATCGCCAACACCCCGCCGCAGGTGGTGCTCTGCACCGACAGGCCGCTGCCGCTGGGAATGACCGCCGCCACGTTCTGCGCGGCCACGGGCGATCCAGCTGCGTTGGTCACGGTGACATTGGCGCTACCGTTCATGGCGAAGGTCAGGGCCGTGGGTGCGACGCTGATGATCGCCACCGGCGCCGGCATCACCTGTACGCTCACCGTGGCGGTGTCGGTGTTGCTGCCGCTGATGGTGACGGCCGCCGGCCCGGCTGGCGCCGCGGCGGTGAAGGTGATGGTGCACGCGGCGCCCGGCGCCAGCGCGGCACCGCAGGTGGTGCCCTGCACCGTAATGGCGCTGCCGCCAGGAATGTGCGCCGCCACGTTCTGCGCGACCACGGGTGACGAGGCCGCGTTGGCCACGGTGACGCTGGCGCTGCCGCCGGCGATGAAGCCCATGGCGGCGGGCGCCACGCTGATGCTGGCCACCGCCTGCGCGGCCAGCGCCTTGCAGATGGCATCGACGTTGACCTGGCAGGTGGCGCCCGCCGCCAGGGGCTGCCCGGCCGCGCAGTCGGCCGGCCCGCCGCTGGCGGGCGGTGGCAGCACGGGCGCCACGCCGCCAGGGAAGCAGGCGGTGAAACCGGGCGGGGCGATGGCGGCGATGTGCAGGCCTCGCCCGCTGGCGTTCTCGAAGTAGGCGGGCTCGAAGCCGTTGGCGACCGGCGTGACAGGGATGGGCAGCGTCTCGCCGCCCGGCTGCGTGAACCGCGCCAGCACCTGCGCGAGCAGCGGCTGGCCGCCCCATTGGGCGCCCGCCAGCGCCATGCCCGCCAGCAGAAGCGCCATGCGCGCGTCGCGCGGCAGGGCGCGCGCGGCCAGAACGGCGAGCAGCAGGGCCAGTGCGCCGAGCACGAACGCCCCGCCCACAGGCACGCCGGCGATGCCGGTGGTGGTGATGGTTTGCGCCGCCGCCGGCGCGCAGGCCGTGGCGAGCAGTGCGGCAGCGCAGGCGTATCGGGCAGGCGGGCGATTCATGCGTGGGTCCTTGGGCGGTGAGGGGGGAGGCCGCCACTATATCGGCCGGTGTTACCGATGGAAACCGGTCGCGGTCGGTCTGGCTGGGTTGCCGTACCCTCGCACCCATGGAACCCAACGCATCTACCCCTGCCACCCTGCCGCTCGCCGGCATCCGCGTGGTCGAGTTCACCCACATGGTCATGGGCCCCACCTGCGGCATGGTGCTGGCCGACCTGGGGGCCGAAGTCATCAAGGTCGAGCCCATCGACGGCGACCGCACGCGCCACCTGCTGGGCGCGGGGGCGGGCTTCTTCCCCATGTTCAACCGCAACAAGAAGAGCATCGGCATCGACCTGCGCAGCCCCCGGGGGCTGGAGGTGGCGATCCGCCTCGCCAGTTCGGCCGACGTGGTGGCGCAGAACTTCAAGCCGGGCGTGATGGCCAAGTACGGCCTGGACTACGCCGCGCTCTCGCGGCTGAACGGGCGCCTGGTCTATGTGAACCACACGGGCTTCCTGCCCGGGCCCTACGAGCACCGCACGGCGCTCGACGAGGTGGTGCAGATGATGGGCGGCCTGGCCTACATGACCGGCCGCCCGGGCGACCCGCTGCGCGCGGGCAGCAGCGTGAACGACATCATGGGCGGCATGTTCGGCGCCATCGGCGCGATGGCCGCGCTGATGCAGCGCGCGCAGACGGGCCGGGGGCAGGAGGTGGATGCGGCCCTGTTCGAGAACAACGTGTTCCTAGTGGGCCAGCACATGATGCAGTACGCCGTCACGGGCCAGCCCGCCGCGCCCATGCCCGAGCGCATCTCGTCCTGGGCGGTGTACGACGTGTTCAGCGTGAAGGACGGCGGCCAGATCTTCCTGGCCGCGGTGAGCGATGCGCAGTGGCAGGCGTTCTGCGACGCGCTGGGCTTCGCCGACCTGAAGGCCGACCCGCTGCTGGCCACCAACAACGACCGCGTGCGCGCCCGGCCCACGCTGATGCCCGTGCTGCGCGAGCGGCTGGCCGGGCACACGGCCGATGCACTGGCCGCCATCTTCGAGCGCCACGGCCTGCCGTTCGCGCCCATCCGGCGGCCCGAGGAACTGTTCGACGACCCGCACCTGCAGGCCACCGGCGGCCTGGCCGAGGTGGCCCTGCCCGACGGCGAGCGCGCGGGCGCCACCGCGCGCGTCACGCTGCTACCGCTGCGCATGGACGGCGAGCGCCTGCCGGTGCGCAGCAGTCCGCCGCGACTGGGGGAGCACACGGCGGAACTGCTCGCGGGCCTGGGCTATTCCCCCGCGCAGGCGCAGGCGCTGCGCACGGCGGCGGTCGTGGCCTGATGGTGCGTAAAGGTTTGAGGTGTTTTTGGCTCCCAGCGCTTGTTCAGCAAGCGCTGGCAGCTCCTTTTTCGATAGCTATGTATGGAGCCCACCGGGCGGTCAATCCCGGGTAAAGATCGCGTAAATGCAATTCATTATTGTTTGGCGTCACTAGAATAGCGCGGCTCCCGGGCGCATGGCGCGTTGAGGGGGCGCACCTGGTTCACATGACGCACCGTTCTCCCGCATCCCCCCGCCGCGCCTATTGGCTCAAGACCTTGCACGAATGGCACTGGGTCAGCTCCGCCATCTGCCTCGTGGGCATGCTGCTGTTCGCGGTGACGGGCATCACGCTCAACCATGCGGGGCAGATCGAAGCCAAGCCCCGCGTCACCAGCCTGCAGGCGACCGTGCCTGCCGACGTGCTGGCGGGCCTGAAGGCGCCGGACGGCAAGGACCGCGTGCCGCTGCCCGCCGCGCTGCGGGACTGGGCGCGTGCGCAGTGGGACATCGACACCGACGGGCGCGAGGCCGAGTGGTCGCCGGACGAGGTCTACGTCTCGCTGCCGCGCCCCGGCGGCGATGCCTGGATGCGCGTGAGCCTGCCCGATGGCGAGGCCGAGTACGAGCGCACCGACCGCGGCTGGATCTCCTACCTCAACGACCTGCACAAGGGCCGCAACACCGGCACGGCCTGGAGCTGGTTCATCGACATCTTCGCCGCCGCCTGCCTGGTGTTCTGCATCACCGGGCTGTTCATCCTCAAGATGCATGCGGGCAACCGCCCCTTCACCTGGCCCATGGTGGGCCTGGGGCTGGTGCTGCCCGCGCTGCTGGCGCTCCTGTTTATCCACTGAATCGAAAGAATGCCTATGACGAAGCATTTGCAGTTGCGCTACACGGTGGCGCTGGGCGCCTGCCTGGGCGCGCCGGCCTTCGCGGCGGGGCTGGGCGTGGGGGTCGAGATCCCGCGCCTGGACGTCGCCGAATACCACCGCCCCTACGTGGCCGCCTGGATCGAGCGCCCCGACGCCACCGTGGCCACCACGCTGGCCGTCTGGTACGACGTGAAGATGAAGAACGCCGAGGGCGCTAAGTGGCTCAAGGACATGCGCCAGTGGTGGCGCCGCACGGGCCGCGAGCTGGAGCTGCCCATCGACGGCGTGACCGGCCCCACGCGCCCCGTGGGCAAGCACCAGATGCAGTTCACCGAGGGCACGAACCCGCTCGCCAAGCTGCCGGCCGGCGAATACAAGCTCGTGGTGGAAGCCGCGCGCGAGGTGGGCGGCCGCGAACTGGTCACCATCCCGTTCACCTGGCCTGCCCCGAAGGCCGCGCAACTGAGCGCCAAGGGCAGCACCGAACTCGGGCAGGTCACGCTCGACCTGAAACCCTGAACCTTTCCACTTTCACGCAAGGAACCCTTCCCATGCAGATCAAGACCCGCATCGCCGCCAGCCTCATCGCCCTGTGCGGCGCCATCGGCACCGCCCAGGCCCACAACGTATGGCTGCTGCCGTCGAGCACCGTGCTGTCCAAGGCCGAATGGATCACGGTGGACGCCGCCGTCTCCAACGACCTGTTCTTCTTCAACCACTTCCCGCTGGCGCTGGACAACCTGGTCGTCACCGCCCCCGACGGCAGCGAGGCCAAGCCCGAGAACATGCACCGCGGCAAGCTGCGCAGCGTGTTCGACCTGAACCTCACGCAAAGCGGCACCTACCGCCTGGCGGTGGTCAGCAGCGGGCTGAACGCCAGCTACAAGGACGCGGGCGGCCAGCCCAAGCGCTGGCGCGGCACACCCGAGAAGTTCGCCGCCGAGGTGCCCGCCGATGCGAAGGACCTGAAGGTCACGCAGTCCGCCGGCCGCATCGAGACCTTCGTCACCGTGGGCAAGCCCAGCGCCGTCAAGCCCACGGGCAAGGGCCTGGAGCTGGTGCCCGTGACCCACCCCAACGACCTCGTGAAGGGTGAGAAGGCCACGTTCGCCTTCCACGTGGACGGCAAGCCCGCCGCCGGCCTCGAAGTGGTGCTGGTGGCCGGCGGCTCGCGCTACCGCGATGCGCTGAACGAAATCAAGGCCACGACCGATGCCAAGGGCGAATTCAGCGTGACCTGGCCCGCCGCCGGCATGTACTGGGTGGACGCGGACGCCAACGACGGCAAGACCACGCTGCCGCAGGCCAAGGAGCGGCGCCTGTCCTACGTGGGCACGGTCGAGGTGCTGCCCTGACCCAGCCCTTGCGCGTGCACTATGGCCCCGCGCTGCTGCGCAGGGGCCCGGGTGCGCGCGCGGCCGCCCCGATGGGCGGCGGCGTGTCCTTCCTGCCCCAGGGCTACGGCGCCGCGCCCACGCTGCGCGCGGCCGACCCGGCCACGCTGCACACGCTGCGCGGCGAGGCCATGGGCACCACATGGTCGGTGCGGCTGGCCAATCCGCGCTTCCTGCCCCTGGAGCAGTTGCGCGCGGCCATCGAGGAGGCGCTGGCCCTGGTCGTGCGGCAGATGAGCAACTGGGAGCAGGACTCCGACATCTCCCGTTTCAACCGCGCAGAGCCCGGCACCTGGCAGGCCCTGCCGCCCGAATGCTTCGCCGTGCTGTCCTGCGCGCTCGGCTGGGCCCGTGAGAGCGGCGGTGCGTGGGACCCCACCATGGGCCCGCTGGTCGACCTGTGGGGTTTCGGCCCGGCCGGCCATTCCGCTCAGGTGCCCGATGCCGGCGCAATGGCGCGGGCGCAGGCCCGCGTGGGCCACGCGCGCATCGCACTGCGGCCCGCCGAGCGGCTGGCCCTGCAGCCCGGTGGCGCGCAGGTGGACCTGTGCGGCATCGCCAAGGGCTATTCCGTGGACCTGGTGGCCGATGCGCTGCAGGCGCTGGGCCTGGCCGACTTCCTGGTGGAAGTGGGTGGCGAGCTGCGCGCGCGTGGCCGACGGCCCGACGGGCAGCCGTGGCGCGTGGCCGTGGCCGGCACCGCGCGAGAGGGCGCCTCGCCGCATACGCTGGTCTTGCAGGACATGGCCATCGCCACCTCCGGCGACCACTGGCATGCCTTCGACCAGGGCGGGCGCCGCTACTCGCACACCCTCGATCCCCGCACCGGCGCGCCCGTGGCCCATGCGCTGGCCAGCGTCACCGTGCTGCACGCCGAGTGCATGCAGGCCGACGCGCTGGCCACCGTGCTCACCGTGCTGGGGCCGCGCGAGGGCCTGGCGTTCGCCGCGTCGCGCGGCGTGGCCGCGCTGCTGTGCGAGCGCACGGCGCAGGGCCCGACGATGGCGATGACGCCGGCCTTCGAGACACTGACTTCCTGACCATGGCCTTCTCCGAATCCGCGCTGCGCATGGCTGCGGCGGTCCTCCTCATCGTGCTGTATGCGGCGCTGTGCGGGGGCATCTGGCTGCGCCAGCGCCGCCAGCAGGCCCGTGCGCGGCAGGAGGCCGCCGTGCTCGCTTCCGCGCGCGACGGGGTGCAGCCGCTGCTGATCGCCTTCGCCAGCCAGACGGGCCAGGCCGAGGAGCTGGCGCGCGAAACGGCGCGGCTGCTGCACACCGCGGGCGAGCCCGTGCACCTGTGCGCGCTCAATGCGGTGGACGCCGCCTTGCTGGCCCGCACGCAGCGTGCGCTGTTCGTCGCCAGCACCTACGGCGAAGGCGACGCGCCCGACAACGCCGCGCTGTTCCAGTCGCGCTGCATGGGCGAGGGCGCCGTGGGCGCATTGGATCACCTGCATTTCGGCCTGCTGGCCTTGGGCGACCGGCAGTACGCGCAGTTCTGCGGCTTCGGGCGCGCGCTCGATGCCTGGCTCCAGGCGCGCGGCGCCGTGCCGTGGTTCGAGCGCATCGACATGGACAACGCCGCGCCCGCCGCTCTGGCCGCATGGCAGCACCACCTGGCGCAGGTCTCCAGCCTGAGCGAGGTGCCCGCGCTGGATGCCTGGCAGGCCGGCGCCTTCGAGCCGTGGACGCTGGCCGAGCGCCGGCACCTGAACCCTGGCAGCGCGGGCGCGCCGGTGTTCCACCTCGCGCTGCAGCCGCCGCGCGGCGATGCGGCGTGGGAATCCGGCGACCTGGCGCAGGTGCGCGTGCCGGCGGCACCCGAACACCCGCGCGAGTACTCCATCGCCTCCATCGCGGCCGACGGCCGTGTGCACCTGCTGGTGCGCCAGGCGCTGCGCGAGGACGGCACGCCGGGCGTGGCCTCGGGCTGGCTCACGCAGGAGGCGCCGCTGGGCGGCGCGGTGGAGGTGCGGCTGCGCGCGCACCGCAACTTCCGGCTGGAGGACAACGCCGCGCGGCCGCTGGTGCTGATCGGCAACGGCACGGGCCTCGCCGGCCTGCGCGGCCACCTGCGCGCACGCGCCGCCGCGGGCGCGGGGCCCAACTGGCTGCTGTTCGGCGAGCGCAACGCGGCGCACGACACGCTGTACGGCGACGAACTGCAGGCCTGGCTGGCCAGCGGCGTGCTGCAGCGGCTGGACCTGGCGTTCTCGCGCGACCAGGCTGTGCGCGTGTACGTGCAGGACCGCCTGGCGCAGGCCGCGGACACGCTGCGCGAGTGGGTGCAGGGCGGGGCGGCTATCTACGTCTGCGGCAGCCTGCAGGGCATGGCGCAAGGCGTGGACGACACCCTGCGCGCAGTGCTGGGAGCCGAACAAATGGAGCAGCTCGTGCGCAGCGGGCGCTACCGGCGCGACGTGTACTGACGCACGGCTTGGGTGTGGGCTGGCAGCCACACTTTGTGTGCATTTGTTGAAATTGATAATAGAAACAATTCTTATTATCTATACAATTTTGCCCTGCATCTTCCGTCTCGCATAACAAAACATTTCAGCGCGCATTGCACGGGATCCCCGTTTCTTTGTTCCTGGAGTGTTTTCCATGCCAACTCGCACACCGCGCGGCGTCTGTCCGCAGCGCCTCCTTCCCCTGTCCGTCGCCGTTTCCGCCCTGTGCGCCATGGGTGCGGCATCCGCGCAAAGCGCCGCCGAGCCGGTGGCCGAGCTGCGCGAGGTGGTGGTCTCCGCCTCGGGCTTCGAACAGGACATCAAGGAGGCGCCGGCCTCCATCACCGTCATCACGCGCAAGGAACTGGAGCAAAAGCGCTTCAGCAGCCTGGCGCAGGCGCTGGAGGACGTGGAGGGCGTGGACATCGGCGCCGCCACGGACAAGACCGGCGGGCTGAACATCGGCATCCGCGGCATGCCCAGCGACTACACGCTGGTCCTCATCGACGGGCGCCGCCAGAACTCGGCCGGCAACGTCACGCCCAACGACTTCGGCGGCACACAGACGAGCTTCCTGCCGCCGCTGTCGGCCATCGAGCGCATCGAGGTCATCCGCGGCCCCATGTCCACGCTGTACGGCTCCGACGCCATGGGCGGCGTGATCAACATCATCACGCGCAAGGTGGGCAAGACCTGGACCGGCTCGGTCGGCGCCGACTACACGCTGCAGGAGGAATCGGCCTTCGGCGACACCCGCTCGGCCCGCTTCTACCTGAGCGGCCCCATCAAGGAAGATCTGGTGGGCCTGGCCCTGCGCGGCAGCGCCTTCCGCCGCAACGCGGCCGACGTCACCTACGTCGGCGCCAACGGCCAGCTGGTCATCCCCTCGATGGGCGCCAACCCCGTCAAGTCCGACGTGGACACCCTCGGCGCACGCCTGTCCATCACGCCCAACCGCTACCACGACATCGTGCTCGACGTCGACACCGGCCGCCAGACCTACGACAACTCGCGCGGCCAGATGGGCACGCTGGGCACCGGCGGCTACGCGCCCGAGCAGAAGTACAACCGCGACCAGTGGAGCATCGCCCACACCGGCCGTTACGGCTTCGGCACCTGGGACACGAGCTACATGGTCAACAGCACCGAGACCATCGGCCGCACCATTCCCCCGGCACGCCGGGCGCCGTGGCCGGCGGCCCGCGCACGCTGGAGGTCAAGAGCAAGGTGTTCGACACCAAGCTGGTCACCCCCTGGAGCAACCACCTCACCACCCTGGGCGGCCAGTGGTGGGAGGCCGAGATGGAAGACGGCGTGGCGCCCGGCAAGTTCGAGTTCACGCAGAAGGCCCTGTTCGTCGAGGACGAGTGGAGCCTGGTGGATACCTTCAAGCTCACCCTGGGCGCGCGCTACGACCGCCACAGCATCTTCGGCGGCAAGACCAGCCCGCGCATCTACGGCGTGTGGAACGCCGCACCGCAGTGGACGGTGAAGGGCGGCGTGAGCAACGGCTACAAGACCCCGCGCGTCGAGCAGCTCGCGCCCGGCATCAACGGCTTCGGCGGGCAGGGCACCATCCCGCTCATCGGCACGCCCACCCTCAAGCCCGAGACCAGCCGCAGCACCGAGCTGGGCGTGTACTTCGACGATGCCCGGGGGTTCTCCGCCAGCGCGATGCTGTTCAACAACCAGTTCAAGGACAAGATCACCAGCGGCCCCGGCCTGCCCAACTGCGGCTGGCCCGGCGCGCCCAATCGCCCCGGCTGCGTGGACTTCGGCAACTGGCCCAGGGTAGACATGTTCGGCCAGAGCATCAACGTGGACGAGGCCGTCACCCGCGGCCTGGAGCTGGGCGCGCGCTACGCCATCAACAAGCAGTGGGCCACCAGCGGCAACTACACCTACACCAAGAGCGAGCAAAAGAGCGGCCCCAACGCCGGCAAGCCGCTGACCGACACGCCCAAGCACGCGCTCAACGCCCGCATCGACTGGACCCCCTCGGCCCAGTGGAACACCTGGCTGCGCGCCGAATACCGCAGCGAGCGCTGGCGCGACCCCGGCACCGCGGCCACCTCGATTGCCGCCGCGCAGATCCTGGGCGACTACAAGGCCTACACCCAGTTCCACGTGGGCGGCAGCTACCGCGTCACGCCCCGGTTCACCGTCAGCGCCGCCATCTACAACCTGTTCAACAAGGACTTCGTGGACTACCGGCCCTACTACCAGAGTGGCAACACTGTCACCTACGGCAACCGCTACCGCAACCCGCAGGATGGCCGGCGCCTGTGGATCTCGGCCAACTACGAGTTCTGATTGCTCTGCTTATAGGAGCTGCCAGCGCTTGACTGGCAAGCGCTGGAGGCCAATTTGGCTTCAAGCCTTGGCCGAGGCGGCAGCCTCGGCCATGCGCACCAGCACCCGCATCGCGCGGTTGACCGGCGTGGGCACGCCGAGTGCCGCACCGCGCCGGGCCACGTAGCCGTTGAGGTGCTCGATCTCCGTGGGCCGGCCGCGCGCCAGGTCCTGCGCGGTGGACGAGCGCTGGCCCGGCATGGTGGCCACGATGCCGCGCACGGCGGCGTGGATGTCGCCGGGGATCTTCACCCCGTCGGCCCGCGCCACGGCCAGGCACTCGGACACCAGGTCGCCGATCACGGCGTCGGCCCCGTCCTGCGCGGCCAGCCAGCCGTAGGGCTGCTGGGTGAGGGCCGAGAGCGCGTTGTAGGCGCAGTTGATGACCAGCTTGGCCCAGAGCGCGCCGCGCACGTTGTCGGAGATCTGCGTGGGAATGCCTGCCGCGCCGAAGGTCTGCGCCACGCGCTCGCTGCCCGGCGCGGGAGCGATCACCAGCTCGCCGCGCCCGTGGTGGCGCACGTGGCCCGCGCCCTCCATGGCCGTGGCCACGTAGACCACGGCCGCCGCCACCGGATGGGCGGGGCCGAGCACGGCGCGGGCGCGCTCGTCGTTGTCCACGCCGTTCTGCAGCGTGAGCACCAGCGCGCCGGGCGCGAGGTGCGGCAGGATCTGGCGCGCGGCGTCTTCCGTGTCGGTGGACTTCACGCACAGCAGCACCACGTCCGCACCGGCCACGGCGCTGGCTTCGGTGCTGGCGGCCAGGGACACGTGCACGTCCTCGGTGGCGGTCTGCAGCCGCAGGCCGCGGGCCTGGATGGCCTGCACGTGCGCGGGCCGGCCGATGAGCGTGACGGCATGCCCGGCGCGCGCCAGCAGCGCGCCGAAGTAGCAGCCCACGGCGCCCGCGCCCATGACGGCGATGCGCAGGGGGCTGGAAGGGGAAGGGGGGGACGGGGTCATGGCGGTGCGGGAGGTTGCGAAGCGGGCATTGTCCCGCGCCCTGGGAAAAACCGTTTTGCTATTATAAAAATAGCTGCGAGCGCTTGATAGATAAGCGCTGGAGCCCATTTCGACTTGAAATCTCGCGAGCGAAAAAAAGCCCCGGCCACGGGGCCGGGGCTTGTGGGGAACGGCTGCGGAAATTACAGCGAATCGATGAAGCTGCGCAGCTTGTCCGAGCGGCTGGGGTGCTTGAGCTTGCGCAGCGCCTTGGCCTCGATCTGGCGGATGCGCTCGCGCGTCACGTCGAACTGCTTGCCCACTTCCTCCAGCGTGTGGTCGGTGGACATCTCGATGCCGAAGCGCATGCGCAGCACCTTGGCTTCGCGCGGGGTGAGGCCGTCGAGGATGTCCTTGACCACGTCGCGCAGGCCGGCCTGCATGGCGGCGTCGACCGGGGCGGTGTTGTTCTGGTCCTCGATGAAGTCGCCCAGGTGGCTGTCGTCGTCGTCCCCGATGGGCGTTTCCATCGAGATCGGCTCCTTGGCGATCTTCATGATCTTGCGGATCTTGTCCTCGGGGATCTCCATCTTCGCGGCCAGGATGGACGCATCGGGCTCGAAGCCGAACTCCTGCAGGTGCTGGCGGCTGATGCGGTTCATCTTGTTGATGGTCTCGATCATGTGCACCGGGATGCGGATGGTGCGCGCCTGGTCGGCGATCGAGCGCGTGATGGCCTGGCGGATCCACCACGTGGCGTAGGTCGAGAACTTGTAGCCGCGGCGGTATTCGAACTTGTCCACCGCCTTCATCAGGCCGATGTTGCCTTCCTGGATCAGGTCGAGGAACTGCAGGCCGCGGTTGGTGTATTTCTTGGCAATCGAGATCACCAGGCGCAGGTTGGCCTCGATCATCTCCTTCTTGGCGTCGCGCGAGTTGGCTTCGCCCTGGTTCATGCGCTTGTTGATTTCCTTGAGCTCGGTGAGCGGCACCACCACGCGCGCCTGCAGGTCCATGAGCTTTTGCTGCAGTTCCTGGATGGGCGGCACGTTGCGCTGCATCACGGTGCTCCAGGGCTTGCCCGCGGCGGCCTGCTTTTCCACCCACTGCAGGTTCAGCAGGTTGGGCGGGAAGTCCTTGATGAACATTTCCTGCGGCATGCCGCACTTGTCCACGATGATGCGGCGCAGCTCGCGCTCCTTCTTGCGCACGTCGTCCACCTGGGCGCGCACCATGTCGCACAGCTTCTCGATGGTCTTGGCGGTGAAGCGGATGGTCATCAGCTCGGCCGAGATTTCGTGCTGCACCTTCATGTACGCAGGTCCGCCGTAGCCGTCCTTGTCGTAGATCTTGTGCATCTTCTCGAACAGCCCGCGCAGCGTGTCGAAGCGGCGCAGGGCCTCGTTCTTGAGTTCCTCGAGCTTCTTGGTCAGGGCCTTGGAGCCGCCCTTGCCGTCGTCGTCGTCTTCCTCGTCGAACTCGTCGAAGTCTTCCTCGGCCACGTAGTCGTCGGCCTCGTTGGGGTTGGAGAAGCCGTCGACCACGGTGGAGATCACCACCTTGCCCTCGCGGATTTCCTCGCCCATCGCCAGGATTTCGGCAATGGTGGCGGGGGAGGCGCTGATCGCCTCCATCATGTCCATCAGGCCGCCTTCGATGCGCTTGGCGATCTCGATCTCGCCCTCGCGCGTGAGCAGTTCCACCGTGCCCATCTCGCGCATGTACATGCGCACGGGGTCGGTGGTGCGGCCGAATTCGCTGTCCACGGTAGAGAGAGCCGCCTCGGCTTCTTCCTCGGCTTCTTCCACGGTGGTGGCCGTGGGCGTCACGTTGTTCTGGAACAGGGTCTCGGCGTCGGGCGTCTGCTCGTAGACGGCCACGCCCATGTCGCCCAGCATGGCGACCACGACTTCCATGGTCTCGTTGTCGACCAGCTTGTCGGGCAGGTGGTCGGAGATCTCGACCTGCGTGAGGTAGCCGCGCGTCTTGCCCAGGGTGATGAGCTTCTTGAGCTGCGAGCGGCGCTTGGCCATGTCCTCTTCGGACAGGACGGTCTCGTCCAGGCCGAATTCCTTCATCAAGGCGCGCTCCTTCGCCTTGCTGATCTTCATGCGCAGGGGCTTGACCTTCTCGGCCGTGGGCACGACCTCGGCGACTTCGGGCTCGCCTTCCAGTTCGGATTCGATGTCGGATAGGTCGGCGTCGTCCTCGGCGCCTTCTTCCTTGGCCTTGGGCTTGCGGCCGCGCTTGGCTGGGGTCTTGGCGGCAGCGGCTGCCTTCGGCGCGGCGGCGGCCTTGGCGGGGCGGCCGGGCTTCTTCTTGGGCTCTTCGGCGTCCGTTTCCGCATCGGCGGCCTTGGCGGCGCGCGCGGGCTTCTTCTTCAGCAATTCGTCAGCGGCTTTCTTCAGCTCGGCGGTACTTTTCGTGGAGGGCACGGTCTTGGCTTTCGTCACGGCCTTGGCCGGCGCGGCAGCAGTCTTCGCGGAGGAGGCTGTCGCGCTGGCCTTGGCGGCGGGTTTCTTCACGGTGGATGCGGCTTTGGGGGCAGCCTTCGCGGTGGAGCCAGAGGCGGACTTGGGCGACTTCGCGGACTTTTGAGCGGGCATGGACAACCTCAGGGTCAAAAACGGACACACAAAGAAAACACAAGCGCCACGGTTCCCGGCGCGGGCAGGCACGGCGCAGGCGGGCGGGCCTGCACGGTCGAGGGGTAACCCTCAGGGGCAAGATGTCTGGGCGAACATTTGGTGTGCAGTCCTTGCGGGGAGGAGGGCGGTGGTGCGCGTTTGTCACGGGTGCCCGGGGCCGGAGGTGCTGCTGTCGCTCTTGCCGACAAACCTTAAATTATACCGATCCAGGAAAAGTCAAGAGGCTTGGCGCCCGTTTTCCTCCAGCGCGCGGCGGCGCACCTGCAGCGCGCGGTAGCGCTCCAGGGCAGCCGGGTCTTGGGAGGCGGCGGCGATCAGCGCGCTTTGCTGGCGCTTGATGGCGTCGATGAGCATGCGGTCGAGCAGGCCGCGCAGTTCGGCGCGCAGCTCGGCCTCGTCGCCTTCGGTCTGGGCGTGCGAGCCGGTCATGACGCGCTCGGCCAGCGGCTCGCACGGGTGCCCGCGCAGGGACTCGCGCAGCACGGCCCAGGCCAGGGCGCCGTGGTCGTGGAACTGGCCCTCCAGCCACGCGAACAGCGGGCCATGGGGCTCGGGCAGCTCGCAGAGCACGGCGTGGTCCTCGTGCGTCAGGTGCTCGATGAACGCCATGTGCGACAGCAGCAGCCGTGCCGCGTGGTCGTCGCGGCTGGCGGCCGGGGTGCGCGGCAGCGGCGGCTGGGCGGGCCGCTCGTCGCGGCGCCAGCGGCCCTTGCCGTCGCCGCTCTTGCGCCAGGGCCGCTGGCCCGGGGGGCTCTCGCCGGGCCAGTCCTGCGGCGGCGGGGGCTCGTGGCCCCAGGGCGGCTCGTCCGCGTGGGCCGGTGCGCCCGCGGCCGTGCCGGGGCGGGCGGGTTCCTGCGCCCACAGCTCGGCCAGCTCCTTGGGCGGCAACTGCCCCAGTTCGCCCAGTTCGGCGAGCAGCTGGCGCTTGAGGGCGCCGTCGGGCATCAGGCTCCAGAGCGGGCGGGCGTTGGCGAGCATGTGGGCGCGGCCCTCGGCGGTACCCAGGTCGCAGCCCTCGCGCGCGGCGTCGAGCAGGAAGCGCGACAACGGCAGCGCGTCGCCCACGTGGCGCGCGAAGGCGTCGGCGCCGTGGGCGCGGATGAAGCTGTCAGGGTCGTGCTCGGCGGGGAGGAAAAGGAACTTCACGCTGCGCGTGTCGCTGGCGTAGGGCAGGGCGCCGTCGAGCGCCTTGCGCGCCGCGCGCCGGCCGGCCGCGTCGCCGTCGAAGCTGAACACCACGGTGTCGGTGAAGCGGAACAGCTTGTGCACGTGGTCGGCCGTGCAGGCCGTGCCCAGCGTGGCCACGGCGTTGGGAAAGCCGAGCTGGGCCAGGGCCACCACGTCCATGTAGCCCTCGGTGACCAGGGCGTAGCCGTGCTCGCGGATGGCGGTACGCGCCTCGTAGAGGCCGTAGAGCTCGCGCCCCTTGTGGAACACGGGGGTCTCGGGCGAGTTGAGGTACTTGGGCTTGTCGTCGCCCAGCACCCGCCCGCCGAAGCCGATGCATTCGCCCTTGACGTTGCGGATCGGGAACATCACCCGGTCGCGGAAGCGGTCGTAGCGCTTGCCGTCGTCCTCGCCCACGATGACCAGGCCGCTTTCTTCCAGCAGCGGGCTGTCGTATTCGGGGAACACGCTGGCCAGGCCGCGCCATCCCTCGGGCGCGTAGCCCAGGCCATAGCGCTTGGCGATCTGGCCCGACACGCCCCGGCCCTTGAAGTACTGGATGGCGCGCGGCGACTCGCGCAGGTGGCGGCGCCAGGCTTCGCCGGCCTTTTCCAGCACGTCGGTCAGCGTGGCCTGCTTCTGGCGCTGGGCGGCGGCGCGCTCGCGGTCCTGGGGCGAGGTGTTCTCGTCCTCGGGCACCTGCATGCCCACGTGCTGGGCCAGGTCCTGCACCGCCTCGCGAAAGCCCATGCCCGCGTGGTCCATCAGAAAGCCGATGGCGTTGCCGTTCTTGCCGCAGCCGAAACAGTGGAAGAACTGCTTGGACGGGCTGACGCTGAACGAGGGCGACTTCTCCCCATGGAAGGGGCACAGCCCCATATAGTTGGCGCCGCTCTTCTTGAGCTGCACGTAGCGGCCGACGATATCGACCACATCGGCACGCGCGAGCAACTCCTGGATGAACGACTGGGGAATAGACACCCCATGATTTTCTCCGATGCTCAGCCTGGCGTCAGGCGGGCTTGGTGTAATAGATGGAAGGAGATCACCATGACCAGCAAGTACGACCAGAACCTGCCCCAGACGCCCGCCAACCACGCCCCGCTGTCGCCGCTGTCCTTCATCGAGCGCACGGCCGAGGTCTACCCCGACCGCCTGGCCATCGTGCACGGCGCGCTGCGCCAGACCTGGGGCCAGACCTATGCGCGCTGCCGGCGCCTGGCCAGCAGCCTGCGCGCCGCCGGCATCGGCAAGAACGACACGGTGGCGGTGATGCTGCCCAACACCCCGCCCATGGTGGAGGCGCACTTCGGCGTGCCCATGGCGGGCGCGGTGCTCAACACGCTCAACACGCGGCTGGACCCGGAAACCATCGCCTTCATGCTCGACCACGGCGAGGCACGGGCGGTAATCGTCGATCCCGAATTCGCCCCCGCGATGGCCAAGGCGCTGGCGCTGCGCCAGTCCACCGAGCCGCTGCTGGTCATCGACGTGGAGGACGCGGTCTACGGCGCCGCCGAGCAGCGCATCGGCACGCAGACCTACGAGGAATTCCTGGCCGCGGGCGACGCGCAGTTCGCCTGGGAACTGCCGGCGGACGAGTGGGACGCCATCGCGCTCAACTACACCTCCGGCACCACCGGCAACCCCAAGGGCGTGGTCTACCACCACCGGGGCGCGGCCATCAACGCCATCAGCAACGTGCTGGAGTGGGACATGCCCAAGCACGCCGTCTACCTGTGGACACTGCCCATGTTCCACTGCAACGGCTGGTGCTTCCCCTGGACGGTGGCCGCGCGCGCGGGCGTCAACGTGTGCCTGCGCCGCGTGGAGGCGCAGGCCATCTTCGACGCCATCCGCGACCACGGCGTGACGCACTACTGCGGCGCGCCCATCGTGCAGGGCCTGCTGGTGAACGCGCCCGAGGCGATGAAGGCCGGCATCCCTGCCGGCGTGAAGGCCATGGTGGCCGGCGCCGCGCCGCCCGCATCCATGATCGAGGGCATGGAGAAGATGGGGTTCGATCTCACGCACGTCTACGGCCTCACCGAGGTCTACGGCCCCGCCACCGTGTGTGCCAAGCACGGGGACTGGGACGGCCTGGACATCGGCGACCGTGCCCGCCTCAACGCCCGCCAGGGCGTGCGCTACCACCTGCAGCGCGCCGCCGCCGTACTCGACCCCGAGACCATGCAGCCCGTGCCGCACGACGGCGAGACCATGGGCGAGATCATGTTCAAGGGCAACATCGCCATGAAGGGCTACCTCAAGAACCCCAAGGCGACGCAGGAAGCCTTCGCGGGCGGCTGGTTCCACAGCGGCGACCTCGCGGTGCAGTACCCGGACGGCTACATCAAGATCAAGGACCGCAGCAAGGACATCATCATCTCGGGCGGCGAGAACATCTCGTCCATCGAGGTGGAGGACGTGCTCTACCGCCACCCCGACGTGCTGGCCGCCGCCGTGGTCGCCAAGCCCGACCCCAAGTGGGGCGAGACGCCCTGCGCCTTCGTGGAGCTCAAGGCCGGCGCCAGCGCGACGCCCGAGGACATCGTCGCCCACTGCAAGCAGCACCTGGCCGGCTTCAAGGTGCCGCGCGCCGTGGTGTTCGGCGAGTTGCCCAAGACCAGCACCGGCAAGATCCAGAAGTTCGAGCTGCGCAAGCAGGCCGGCTCGGCGGCGGCGATCAACGTGTGACCTGCCCGGGAGGGAGGCGACGGGATTTTGCTGCATTACATATAATTGACATGTCATTTATTGCATTGCAAATACATCCTTCGTGCCTTTTTCCGCCGCTCCGCGTGCCGCCCAGGTGCGGCACGACTTCATGTTCACCCTGGGCCAGCTCAACCGCCAATGGCGCAAGCTGGTCGACCGCCGCCTGCGCCCGCACGGCCTGACAGAAGCCACCTGGCTGCCCCTGATGCGCCTGGCGCGCGTGGCCGAGCCCATGCGCCAGAAAGACCTGGCGGCCGCCCTGGGGCTGGATGGCTCCTCCGTCGTACGCCTGCTCGACGGCCTGGAGGCCGGCGGCCTCATCACGCGCGCCGGGCATGCCGACCGGCGTGCCAAGGCCATCGAACTCACGCCCCAGGGGCATGCCGTCGTGCAGGAGCTGCACGACTTGCTGCACGACAGCCGCGCGGCGCTGTTCGACAGCGTGCCGCAGGCCGAGCTGGATGCCGCCTTCTCGGTGCTGGAGCGGCTGGCGCAGCGGCTGGCCGTACTCGATGCGGAGGACGGCGCATGAGCCCCGCTCCCTTGCCCCGGCGCAGCACCCCGCTGTGGCTGCTGGCGCTGATCACCCTGAGCGGCACGCTGGCCATGCACATGTTCGTACCCGCGCTGCCGGATGCGGCGCGCTCGCTGGGCGTGGGCAGCGCGGCGGTGCAGGCGACCATCGGCGTCTACATCCTGGGGCTGGCGGTGGGCCAGCTCGTCTATGGCCCGCTGTCGGACGCGCTGGGGCGCCGCCCGCTGCTGCTGGCGGGCCTCAGCCTGTATGCGCTCGGCGGCGTGGCGGCCATGCTGGCACCCACCGTGCACACGCTGGTGGCCGCGCGGGCGGTGCAGGCGCTGGGCGGCTGCGCCGGCCTGGCGCTGGGGCGGGCCATGGTGCGCGACACCACGGAGCCCGGCGACGCGGTGCGCGCGCTGGCGCTGCTCAACATGATGATGATGGTGGGCCCCGGCATGGCGCCGCTGATCGGCTCGGGCCTGGTGGCGCTGGGAGGCTGGCGCGCGGTGTTCGCGGCGCTGGCCCTGCTGGGCGTGGCCACGCTGCTGCTCACCTGGCGCAGGGTGCCCGAGACCGGCACGCCCACCGGCCGCGTGAGCGCGCGCGGCCTGGCGCGGGACTACGCGGCGCTGCTGCGTTCGCCGGCCTTCATGGCCTTCGCCGTGGGCGGCGGCTGCGCCACCACGGCGGTGTACGCGTTCATCTCCGCCGCGCCGTTCATCATCATCGAGCAGCTGCACGCGTCGGTGCACACCGTGGGCATCGCGCTGGGCGTGGTGATGGTCGGCCTGGCCATGGGCAACGTGCTCACGCGCTGGCTGGCGCCGAGGGTGCGGCTGGAACGGCTGCTGCTGGGCGGCAATGCGCTGAGCCTGGCCAGCGCGCTCGCCTTCCTGGCGCTGGAACTGGCGGGCCACCTGACGCTGGAGGCCACCGTGGGGCTGATGGTGGTGTTCGTGCTGGGCGCGGGCCTCGCCAGCCCGGCCGCGATGTCCAAGGTGCTCATGGTGGACGCGCGCCACGTGGGCGCGGCCGCCGGGCTGTATGGCTTCACGCAGATGGCGCTGGGCGCGCTGTTCACCATGCTGGTGGGCTGGGGCTCCAACCCGGCCGTGTCGGCGGCCTGCGTGCTGTTCGGCGCGGCGCTGGCGGCCCAGTGCTGCCTGCGGTTCGGCGTGCGGCATGAACGCCGTGCGCGCCGCGCGGCGGCGGCAGTGCGCTAGCGGTATCTTTTTAATAGCTGCCCGCGCTTGATGGGCAGGCGCTAGAGCCGATTTTTGCTTACAGCAGCCATTCGATGGGTAGCCACATCAGCAGCCGCACGAAGGCCCGGCTCCACCAGGTGGTGTGGGGCTCGGCGGCATATACCGGCGGCGGCTCGCCCAGGCCGCAGTGCCAGCGCAGCGCGCCGTCCTGCAGCGCCACGCGGTAGGACTGCTGCGGCACCTCGGTGTCGAAGGCCTGGGCCACCTGCTGCGCGAGCGCCGGGCTGTCGATGAGAAAGCCCAGCTCGGTGTTGAGGTGGGCCGAGCGCGGGTCGAAGTTGAACGAGCCGACGAACACGCGCGTGCCGTCCACCGCGAAGGTCTTGGCGTGCAGGCTGGAGCCCGAGCTGCCCAGGCGCTGGCCCAGCCGGCCCGCGCGGCCTGTGTGCCCCGGCACCAGGCGGCGCATCTCGTAGAGCGTGACGCCGCTGGCCAGCAGGGCCCTGCGGTACCTGGCGTAGCCTGCATGCACGGCGGGCACGTCGGTGGCCTCGAAGGCATTGGTGAGCACGCGCACGCGCACGCCGCTTTCCTGCAGGGTGGCGAAGGCGGCAGCACCGCCCGCCGTGGGCACGAAGTAGGGCGACACCAGGTCCACGCTGCGCTGCGGCGCGCCCAGCGCCGCTTCGAGCTGCGGCAGCAGCAGCCGCTCGCGCGGCGCGGTGCCCAGGCCCTTTGCGGGGTCGTCGCTGAACATGCGCACCGGGGCCCATTCCAGCGGCAGGCTGCCTTGCAGCAGGCGCTGCACGAAGTCGCTGCGCGCGATGGCCTGGGCGTAGCCGCGCGCGCCGTCCGAAGCCATCAGCGCCTGTGCGCGCTGCGCCAGCGCCGCCATGGCGGCGGGTTCCACCGGCGCCAGGATGCCGCGCGCCGGGCGCACGCAGGCGCTGGCCCAGTAGCGCTCGAAGTCGGCGGACAGGTCCTGCACCACGGGCCCGACGGCCAGCACGTCCAGGTCGGCGAACAGCACGCCGGCCGTGGCGCCGAAATACTCGTCGCCCACGTTGCGCCCGCCCACGATGGCGGCCTGCCCGTCGGCCGTGAACGACTTGTTGTGCATGCGCCGGTTGGCGCGCAGCGGGTTCGCCAGGTAGCCCAGGGGCTTGGGCCGGCGCAGCGCGAAGGGGTTGAACAGGCGCACCTCGATGCGCGGGTGGCTGTCCAGCGCGGCCAGCGTGGCGTCCAGGCCCGCGGTGCCCACGTCGTCCAGCAGCAGGCGCACGCGCACGCCGCGCCCGGCGGCGGCCAGCAATTCGCCCAGCAGCAGCGTGCCGGTGGTGTCGCCGCGCCAGATGTAGTACTGCACGTCCAGCGTGCGCTCGGCCGCGCGCGCCAGCAGCGCGCGGGCGGCGAAGGCGTCGTGCGGATGGTCCAGCGGGTGGATGCCGCTGCGCCCCGGGTGGGCCGCCGCGCCGGGCGCCAGCGCGCGGCCCAGGCGGGTGGAGCCCGTGTCCGCAATCGCATGCGCAGGGGGCGGGAGGCGCGGCTTCGCCTGCGTGGCATGGGGTCATGGCAGTCCTGATGTGCTATCGAATGAATAGCTGCTTGCGCAGATGATGCAAGCGCTGCAGGCCATTTTGGCTTGAAGCGCAGCGGCCCTCGAGGGCAAAGGCCTCGCGTAAACCCTCTTTTGCATGCATTTGTTACGCGCCAATGATGCAGCCCTGGATTGTCCAGGCATCCCAACCAAGGAGAGAAGTAGATGACAGAGCAGACCCAGACGACAGGCCGCCGTAACCTACTCAAGGGAGCAGCGGTTGCCGCCGGTGCGATGTCCGTGCCGATGATCAGCACGGCCCAGACCACGGTGTTCCGCTTCCAAAGCACCTGGCCGGCCAAGGACATCTTCCACGAATTCGCGCAGGATCTCGCCAAGAAGATCAACGATATGGCGGGCAACCGCCTGAAGGTCGAAGTGCTGCCCGCAGGCGCCGTGGTGCCCGCTTTTCAGCTGCTCGACGCGGTGGCCAAGGGCACGCTGGACGGCGGCCACGGCGTGGTGGCCTACTGGTACGGCAAGAACCAGGCGGTGGCGCTATGGGGCTCGGGCCCGGCCTTCGGCATGGACGCCAACATGGTGCTGGCCTGGCACAACTACGGCGGCGGCAAGGAGCTGCTGGAAGAGATCTACAAGAGTCTGAACCTGGACGTGGTCTCCAAGCTCTACGGCCCCATGCCCACGCAGCCGCTGGGCTGGTTCAAGAAGCCGGTGGCCAAGGTCGAGGACCTGAAGGGCCTGAAGTTCCGCACCGTGGGCCTGGCGGTGGACGTGTTCACCGAGATGGGTCTAGCCGTGAACCCGCTGCCCGGCGGCGAGATCGTGCCCGCGCTGGACCGTGGCCTGCTGGATGCGGCCGAATTCAACAACGCCTCCAGCGACCGCGTGCTGGGCTTCCCCGACGTGGCCAAGAACTGCATGCTGCAGAGCTTCCACCAATCCAGCGAGCAGTTCGAGGTGCTGTTCAACAAGACCAAGTACGACGCGCTGCCGGCCGAGCTCAAGTCCATCATCGACTACGCCACGCAGGCGGCCAGCGCCGACATGAGCTGGAAGGCCGCCGATCGCTACGCCACGGACTACGCCGAGATGCAGTCCAAGCAGGGCGTGAAGTTCTACAAGACGCCCGACGCCATCCTGCGCGCGCAGCTTGCGGCCTGGGACAAGGTGACCACCAAGAAGGCCGGCGAGAACCCGATGTTCAAGAAGGTGATGGACTCGATGCGCGCGTTCGCCCAGCGCAGCGGACGCTGGAAGAACGACACCGACATCGACTTCAAGATGGCCTGGAACCACTACTTCGCGCAAAAGCGCGGCTAAGGAGCCATCCCCGGAAGAGGGCCTTGCGAGAGGCCCTCTTTCGCATGCGCCGCAAGGCGGGGGCCGGGCCCCCGCTGTTTCTTCCCACCCCTTCGGGCCCCCCTAGTCCATTGCCATGCAAAAGCTGCTGCTTGGAGTCGACGCCGTGTCGACCTTCATTGGAAAGACCGCCGCCTGGGCCGCCGTCGCCCTGACGGCCTTGATCTGCTGGGAGGTCTTCTCCCGCTATGCGCTGAACAACCCCCATGCCTGGGTGCTGGACGCGCAGATCATGCTCTACGGCACCATGTTCATGATGGCCGGCGCCTACACGCTGTCCAAGAACGGCCATGTGCGCGGCGACGTGCTCTACGGCTTCTTCAGCCCGCGCGTGCAGGCCGGGCTGGACCTGGCGCTCTACATCGTCTTCTTCCTGCCGGGCGTGCTGGCGATGACCTGGGCCGGCTGGACCTATGCGAACGAGTCGCTCGCCATCCGCGAGCAGACCTTCTCGGCCACGCCGATACCGCTGTACCCCTTCAAGTTCGTGATCCCCGCGGCCGGCGCCACGCTGCTGCTGCAGGGGTTGGCCGAGATCGCGCGCTGCGTGATCTGCCTGCGCCAGGGCAAGTGGCCCCGGCGCGCCGATGACGTGGAAGAGGTGGACGTCGAGAAACTCAAGGAGATGGTGCACGTGACGGACAGCGACCTGCAGGTTCCCGTGGCGCACGGTGCGGGAGGTGCCAAGCCATGAAGATGCGTAAGGAACTGTGGTTCGGCTTTTCCATCATGGCGATGGTCGTGGCCAGCGTGATCTGGCTGCTGCTCTCGGTGGACACCATCACGCACGGTCACCTGGGCCTGCTGATGCTGTCGCTCGTGGTGGTGGCCATCATGCTGGGCTTTCCCACGGCGTTCACGCTGATGGGCATGGGCATGATCTTCACGTGGCTGGCCTACGACCGGGACACCACGCGCACGCTCGACCTGATGGTGCAGGCGGCCTACAAGAGCATGGCCAACGACGTGCTCATCGCCATTCCCCTCTTCGTCTTCATGGGCTACCTCGTGGAGCGCGCCAACCTCATCGAGAAGCTCTTCAAGAGCATGCACTTGGCGATGGCGCGCATCCCCGGCTCGCTGGCGGTGGCCACGCTGGCCACCTGCACCATCTTCGCCACGGCCACCGGCATCGTGGGCGCGGTGGTCACGCTCATGGGGCTGCTGGCCCTGCCGGCCATGCTGCGCGCGGGCTACAGCACGCCCATGGCGGCGGGCGCCATCACCGCCGGCGGCTGCCTGGGCATCCTGCTGCCGCCTTCGGTGCTGCTGATCCTCTACGGCGCCACGGCGGGCGTGTCGGTGGTGCAGCTCTATGCAGGCGCCTTCTTCCCCGGCCTGATGCTGGCGGGGCTGTACTTCGGCTACGTGATCCTCATGGCCAAGCTCAAGCCGGCCTGGGCGCCGCCGCTGTCGATGGCCGAGCGCCAGGTGGCCCTGCCGCCGCAGACGCTCGCATTGCCGGCCCAGGGCGGGCAGTACGCGCCCTGGCGCCTGCTCGACGCGCTCAAGGGCAAGCGCAATGCCAGCGTGTCCCTCGCCTACGTGCTGCGCCAGCTCGCTCTCGTGGTGCTGCCGGGGCTGCTGTTCGTGCTGCTGGCCACCAGCACCTGGAACGCCGTGACCACGGTGCCGCCCGAGGAGCACTACGACATCCAGCCCATCGGTTTCTCCGACGGCGGCTCGTCCTCGTCCGGCACGGGCCTGCAGGAACCGCCCACGGAAGGCGGCCTGCAGGAACCGCCGCTGCAGGAGCTGGGCGGCCTGCAGGAGCCCCCCGGCGCGGAAACCGCCCTGGCCGAGCCGCCCGGCGCCGAGCCCGCAGGCACGGTGGCGCCGCCGCCCGCAGCGGCGGACGCGCAGCCCTCCGGCGCCGCACCGGCCGCCACGACGCAGCCCGCGCCTACGTGGTGGTGGATCGGCTTCGCGCTGCTGGGCGCGGCGACGGCGGGCTTCTACCTGTTCCTGAGCTTCGCGCGGCTGGAAATCTTCAAGATGCTGCTGGGCTCGTTCTTCCCGCTGCTGGTGCTGATCCTGGCGGTGCTGGGCTCCATCGTCTTCGGCCTGGCCACGCCCACCGAGGCAGCGGCCATGGGCGCCTTCGGCGGCTTCGTGCTCGCGGCCGCCTACAAGCGGCTGACCTTCAACGTGGTCAGCGAATCGGTCTACCTCACGGCCAAGACCTCGGCCATGGTGTGCTGGCTGTTCGTGGGCTCGGCCATCTTCTCGGCCGCGTTCGCACTGCTGGGCGGGCAGGAGCTGATCGAGAAGTGGGTGCTGTCCATGAACCTGACCAAGGTGGAGTTCATGGTGCTGTCGCAGGTGGTGATCTTCCTGCTGGGCTGGCCGCTGGAGTGGACGGAGATCATCGTGATCTTCATGCCCATCTTCATCCCGCTGCTCAACCACTTCGGGGTGGACCCGCTGTTCTTCGGCCTGCTGGTGGCGCTGAACCTGCAGACGGCCTTCCTGTCGCCGCCCGTGGCCATGTCGGCCTTCTACCTGAAGGGCGTGGCGCCGCCGCACGTCACGCTGAACCAGATCTTCCTGGGGATGATCCCCTTCATGGGAATCCAGATCCTGGCCATCGTGCTGCTCTACCTGTGGCCCGGCATCGGCATGTGGCTGCCCGAGCTGCTCTACAAGTAGGCATCGAAAAGGCTTCCGGCGCTTGTCCATCAAGCGCCGGCAGCTCTTTTTCAGGAGCGTCAGTCGCCCATCACCACGCCTTCGCGGCGGGGGTCCGCGCCGCCCAGCCACATGGGCTTGCCGTGCACGTCGGCACGCGTGATGGCCTGCAGGCCGCTGGGCATCTCCATCTCGCGCACCTCGGTGCCGCGCGCACGCAGACTCTCGATGGTGGTGGAGGTGAAGCGCTTGTCCTCCAGCAGCGTGGGGCCGCCCACGGTGCCGAAGTTGGGCAGGTTGATCGCCTGCTGTGGTGTCAGTCCCCAGTGGAAGACGCCGTACAGCGTCTTGGCCGTGTAGTGGATGATGAGCGCCCCGCCCGGGCTGCCGCCGCTCATGAGCAGCTGGCCCGTGGCCTTGTCGAACACCAGCGTGGGCGACATCGAAGAGCGCGGCCGCTTGCCGGGCTCCACGCGGTTGGCGATGGGGCGGCCGCTGGCGTCGCGCGGCGCGAAGCTGAAATCGGTGAGCTGGTTGTTCAGCAGGAAGCCCTTGACCATCTGGCGCGCGCCGAACTGGTCCTCGATGGTGGTGGTCATCGCCACCGCGTTGCCCCGCCCGTCCACCACGCTGATGTGGCTGGTGCCGTACTCCGGCTGCTGCGGCATGGGCGCATAGGCGGTGCGCACGCCGCCGGGCGTGCCTGGCTGGGCCGCGGGCATGCCCTGGGGACCGATGAGCTTGGCGCGCTCGGCCAGGTAGGCCGGCTCCAGCAGGCTCATCCAGCTGCCGGCGGGGGGCCGACGAAGTCGGGGTCGGCCACGTACTGCGCGCGGTCGGCGAAGGCCAGGCGCGAGGCCTCGCCGTAGAGGTACAGCCAGTCGGCCGTGGGCAGCGGGCCCAGCGGGTCCTCAGGCCCCTGCGGGCCGTCCTGCAGCGCCATGGCCGTGGCATCGGTGTTGCGCAGAATGCCCAGGATCTGCGCGATGGCGATCGCCCCCGAGCCGGGCGGCGGGAAGCCGCACAGGCGCAGGCCCTGCGCGCCGATCTGGTAGTCCGTGCACAGCGCCTCGCGCTCGCGCGGCTGGTAGCGCGCCAGGTCGTCCAGCGAGAGCACGCCAGGGTTGGTGGGGTGGGCGCTCACCTTGTCCACGATGGCCTGCGCCACGTCGCCCTCCAGCAGGGCCTTGGAGCCGTTGCCTGCGATGGCGCGCAGCACGCCGGCCAGTTCGGGGTTCTTCAGCGTGTGGCCCACGGGCCAGGGCGCACCCGCGGCGTCGTAGAAATAGGCGCGCGCCGCCGGGTCGCCGGCCAGGTGCTTTTCGTTGGACAGCAGCGCATGCAGCCGGGCGCTGACCTTGAAGCCGTGTTCCGCCAGATGGATGGCCGGCTCGAACAGCGTGGCCCAGGCCAGCTTGCCATGCGCCTTGTGCGCCTGCTCCAGCATGCGCACGGCGCCGGGCACGCCCACGGCGCGGCCGCCCACCACCGCGTCGCGGAACGGCATGGGCTGGCCCGCGGTGTCGAGGAAGAGGCGTTCCGTGGCGGCGGCGGGAGCGGTCTCACGCCCATCGTAGGCCTGCACCTTGGGGCCCGCCGCGTGCAGCAGGAAGGCGCCTCCGCCGATGCCGCTGGACTGCGGCTCCACCAGCGCCAGCACCATTTGCACGGCGATGGCCGCATCCAGTGCCGAGCCGCCGGCGCGCAGCACCTGGTAGCCCGCATCGGTGGCCAGCGGGTTGGCGGCGGCCACGGCGAAGCGCTCGCTGGCCCAGCCGGGTTTCTCGCTGTAGCCCGATGCGCCCTCCGGCTGGTCGGGCACGCGGTAGTCCAGGCGCTGCGGGCTGGAGCAGGCTGCGAGCAGCAGTGCCGACAGGCCGGCGGCAAGGGTGGTGGCAAGGCGTGCGTGGCGGGGGCTGCGCGGCATGGTCGTCTCCTTCCGGGGGCTGCGAAGACCATAGGCGCAAACCGAACTCGGCCGTGTCGGACTTCGTCCCGTATGCGCAGCGGGGTTGCCCTGCTGGCGGACGACACGAAAAAAGACAAGAATGGTTACGTTTTGACATACTGCGCTATCGCCGCTGCGAGGCGGCAATGGCCATGGGAGATTTCCTTTGACGCGCATGACCGCTACGCTGCAGCCCCTTCGCCGGAGCACGGCCCATGGCTGAGCAGCGCGCCGAAGGGCCGGGCGCCCTGGAGGACACGCTGCGCGAAGGCCGCGCGCGCTGGCTGCCGGGCGTGTTGCTGGTGCTGGCCGTGGCGGCCCTGGGGGCTTGGCTGGCGGTGGAGGCCCTGGGGCTCTCGCGCGCCGCGCAGCGCGAGCACGAAAGCGCCTTGCTGCTGCAGCGCACGGCCGACGCGCTCGTGGCCGAAAGCACCAACGGGCCGCTGCTGGGCGCGGTCACCCTGCTGGGACTGAGCGAGCCCACGCTCAAGGCCGTCGCGCAGGGCACGCTGCCGCGCGATGCGCCGCAGGTGCTGGCGCGCCTGGGCGTGATACGCGGGCGTTTCCTGGTGAGCGGCGTGTACGTGCTCAACCGCGAGGGCACGATCGTGGCGCACGAGACGGTGGGCCCCAGTTCCACGGGCACGAAAATCGGCGGCTCGCCCATCTTCCAGCGCTCCATGCAGGGCAGCGTGGCGGTGTACCCGGCGCAGGGCATCAACTCGCACGAGCGGGGGCTGTACTACGCGGCGCCCCTGTATGCCGGCAACTCGCTGGCCACCGCCATCGTCGGCGTGGTGATGATCAAGGTGGCGTTCGGGCGCGTCGAGGAGCTGCTGCAGCGCGTGGGGCGGCCGGTGCTGCTGGTCTCGCCGCAGGGGGTGGTGTTCTCATCCTCGCGGCCGGAGTGGCTCTTCACCCTGGTGCCGCCGCTCACGCAGGAGCGCATCGACACCGTGCGCGCGATGGGCCAGTTCGGCCGGCAGTTCGACAACGGCAGGGCGTCCGCGCTGCCGTTCCGCACCGATGCGCGCGAGGCCGTGGTCGACAACGTGCGCTACGCCGTGGACCGCCGCAGTTTCGACTGGCAGGACCCCGCCGGGCTGTGGGAGCTGGTGATGCTGGAGGACCTGAGCGGCCTCATGCCGCTGGCGCTGCGCATGCAGGCGGGCGCCGGCGCGTTCCTGGTGCTGGCGCTGGTCGGCGCGATGGGGCTGGACCTGGTGCGCAACCGCCGGCGCATGGCGCAGGCGCAGCAGCGCTTCGCCGTGCTCGGGGCGGCGCTGGAGAACAGCCCCTCGGCCGTGGTCATCACCGACGCGCAGGGCCGCATTGCCTGGGTCAACCCCCAGTACGAGCGCACCACGGGCTACGCGCTGCACGAGGTGGTCGGCCAGAAGCCCTCGGTGATCGCCAGCGGCCAGACGCCGGCCGAGACCTACCGCGAGATGTGGTGCCAGCTCATGGCCGGGCGCCCCTGGCGCGGCCGCTTCGTGAACCGGCGCCGTGACGGCACGCTGTTCCACGACGAGGTCACGCTCTCGCCGGTGTTCGACAAGCAGGGGCGGCGCATCGCCATCGTCGGGCTGCAGGAGGACGTGAGCGAGCGCATCCATGCCGCGCAGGAGCTGGAGCGCCGCGAGCGCCGGCTGAGCGAGCTGCTGGAGCAGCAGCGCGCGATCTTCGACAACGCGCCGCCCATCATGCTGGCCTGCGACGGGCATTTCCGGCAGTTCAACCGCGCGTTCTCCGAGCTCATGGGCGATACGGGCGATGCGCTGGAGGGCGCGCACGTGCGCGTGCTGTTCGGCGGCGATGCGGGCTACGCCGAGTTCCTGGCGAGCTACGCGCCCACGCTCGCGGCCTGCGGCTCGGTGCGCCTGCAGGCCACGCTGTGCCGCCAGGACGGCACGACCTTCATGGCGCGCATGTCGGGGCGCGGCCTGCGGATCGAAGGGCACCAGAAGGCGTCGCTGTGGGTGATCGAGGACGTGACCGAGGCGCAGCGCGCCGAGGCCGCGATGCGCGAGGCCAACGAGCGCCTGGAACTGGCCCAGGAGGCGGGCAACGTCGGCGTGTTCGACGTGGACCTGGCCGCGCAGCGCGTGGTGTGGTCCCCGCACCTCACGCGCATGCACGGCATGCCCGAGCGCGCGGCGGGCCGGCGGCTCGGCTACAGCCGCCACTCGTGGATGGGCGTGCTGCACCCGGACGACCGCGCGCGCGTGCAGCTCGCGCTGGACGCCGCCGTGGCCGACCTGCAGCGCGAGCGCTTCCAGGACTCCTGGCGCATCGTGCGCCCGGACGGCGAGGCGCGCTGGATGCTGTGCTCGGCGCGCCTGCTGCGCGACGCGCACGGCCGCGTCACGCGCGTGATCGGCGTGAACGTGGACATCCACGAACAGAAGCTCCTGGAGGAGCGCGTGGCCGAGCAGCTCACGTTCCAGCAGGCGCTGCTCGACACCGTGCCCGTGCCCGTGTTCTACAAGGATGCGGAAGGCCGCTACCTGGGCTTCAACCGCGCGTTCGAGGAGACGGCCGCGCACAGCCGCGACCAGCTCATCGGCAAGACCGTGCTCGACCTGGACGACGTGCCCCTGGCGCTGCGCCAGGCCCAGAGCGCCGAGGACGCGAGCGTGATCCGCGACGGCGTCACCGTGCACAAGGAGATGCAGCGCCTGCTGCGCGACGGCGAGCTGCACGACACGGCCCACTGGCTGCGCGGCTTCCGCCGGCCCGACGGCACGCCCGGCGGACTCATCGGCGCGTTCATCGACATCACCGAGAGCAAGCGCGCACAGCAGGCGCTGCGCGAGGCCAAGGAGGAGGCCGATGCCGCCAGCCGCGCCAAGAGCGAGTTCCTGGCCAACATGAGCCACGAGATCCGCACGCCGCTCAACGCCATCATCGGCATGTCGCACCTGGCGCTCAAATCGGGGCTGGACGAGCGCCAGAGCGGCTACGTGGTGCGCATCCAGCAGGCGGGCCAGCACCTGCTGGGCGTGATCAACGACATCCTGGACTTCTCCAAGATCGAGGCCGGCAAGCTCGCGCTCGACCTGCGCCCCTTCACGCTCGACCGCATGCTCGAGGGCGTGGCCGACGTCGTCGCTTTCAAGGCCGGGGCCAAGGGGCTGGAGCTGGTGCTGGACGTGGCGCCCGACGTGCCGCCCCTGCTCGTGGGCGATGCGCTGCGGCTGGGGCAGATCCTCATCAACTTCGCCAACAACGCGGTCAAGTTCACCGAGCGCGGCGAGATCCACATCCTGGTGCGCCTGGAGCAGGACGAGGGCGCACGCGTACTGCTGCGCTTCGAGGTGCGCGACACCGGCATCGGCATGACCGGCGACCAGATGCAGCGGCTCTTCCAGAGCTTCCAGCAGGCCGACAGCTCCACCACGCGGCGCTACGGCGGCACAGGGCTGGGCCTGGCCATCTGCAAGCGGCTGGCCGAACTCATGGGCGGCGAGGTGGGCGTGCGCAGCGAATGGGGGCGCGGTTCGGCGTTCTGGGCCATCGTGCCGCTGCGGCGCGGCGAGACGGGCGTGCGCTCCTTGCCCGTGGCCGGGCTGCGCGAGCGGCGCGTCCTGGTGGTGGACGACAACCTCACCGCCGCCCAGGTGCTGGTGGACATGCTGCAGGCCATGGGCCTGGAGGCCGCGCAGTCCCACGGCGGAGAAGAGGCGCTGCAGGCCCTGCGCGCGGCGGCGCAGGCGCAGCGGCCCTACGGCCTGCTGCTGGTGGACTGGCAGATGCCGGGCATGGACGGCATCGAGCTGGCGCGCCGCATCCGCGGCCTGGGCCTGCCGCACGTGCCGCAGATGCTGATGGTGACCGCCTATGGCCGCGAGGAGGTCATGCACGCGGCGCGCAGCGAAGGCATCGAGGTCGTGCTCATCAAGCCGGTGAGCGCCTCCGTGCTCCACGACACGCTGATGCAGCCTTCGGCGCACGGCTGGCGGCCCAGCCCGCGCAGCGCGCAGGAAGGGCTGCAGCCGCCCGAGCCGCCGCCCGGGCTGCGCGGCGCCTACGTGCTGCTGGTGGAGGACAACGAGCTCAACCAGCTCGTCGCCATGGAGCTGCTGCGCGAGGCCGGCGTGCGCGTGGACGTGGCCTCCAACGGCCAGGAGGCCCTGGAACACGCTGCTCGCGCCAGCTACGACGCCGTGCTCATGGACATGCAGATGCCGCTGATGGACGGCGAGACCACCACGCGCCTGATGCGCGCCGACCCGCGCCACGCGCGCCTGCCCATCATCGCCATGACCGCGCACGCCATGGAGGCCGACCGCCAGCGCTGCTTCGACGCGGGCATGAACGACCACGTGGCCAAGCCCATCGACCCTGCAGTGCTCTGGGCCACCCTGCTGCGCTGGGTACCGCAGCGCGCGGCGCAGGCGCAGGCGCCCGCCCCGGCAGCGGACGAGGAAGGGCCGGAGCTGCCGCATGGCGTGCCCGGGCTGGACACCGCGCTGGGCCTGCAGCGCGCGCTGGGCCGGCGCGCGCTCTATGCCGACATGCTGCGGCGCTTCGTGGACGGGCAGCGAACCACCGTGCAGACGCTGGCCCAGGCCGCGGCCGCGGCCGACTGGACGCTGGCCGAACGCACGGCGCACACGCTGCGCTCGGTGGCGGCCAACATCGGGGCGCAGGCGCTGTCGCAGCAGGCCCAGGCGCTGGAGCAGGCCCTGCGCGAGCGGGCGGACGCGGCGGCGCTGCAGCCGCTGCAGCAGGCGCTGGCCGGCGCACTCGCGCCGCTGCTGCAGGCGTTGGAGGACTGGGCGCGGGGCGCCGCGCAGCGGCCCGGCGCCGAAGGCCCCGCGCGGGCAAGCCCCGCCGTGGTGCGCGGCCTGCGCGGCCTGCTGCTTGCCGACGACCCGGCCGCCGTGGACTACCTGCGCCAGCACGAGGAGGCGTTCACGCACCTGCTCGGCGCGCATTTCGAGGCGCTGCACCGCAGCGTGCGCAGCTTCGCGTTCGAACAGGCCCTGGAATTGCTTGACACCGCCACGGCGTCGCCAGCGCCCGAGACTTCCTGAGGACCCCCCATGGACCACCAGCCCCTGCTGAACGACCCCGCGGCCCGCCTCGTCGAGAAGCCGATCGCCACCGTGCTCGTGGTGGACGACACGCCCGACAACCTCACGCTCATGGCCAGCCTGCTGCAGGGCCACTACCGCGTGAAGGTGGCCAACGGCGGCGAGAAGGCGCTGCGCATCGTGCGCTCCGACGCGCCGCCCGACCTGGTGCTGCTGGACATCATGATGCCGGACATCGACGGCTACGAGGTCTGCCGCCAGATCAAGGCGCAGGAGGGCACGCGCCATATCCCGGTGATCTTCCTCACCGCGCGCTCGGACACCGACGACGAGCGCGAGGGTCTGGCCCTGGGCGCGGTGGACTACATCACCAAGCCCATCAGCCCGCCCATCCTGCTCGCGCGCGTGGCCACGCACCTGGCGCTCAAGGCCACGGCCGACTTCCTGCGCGACAAGAGCGTCTACCTGGAGCGCGAGGTGGCGCTGCGCACGCTGGAGGTGCAGGCCATCCAGGACGTGACCATCATGGCCATGACCTCGCTCGCCGAGACGCGCGACAACGAGACGGGCAACCACATCCGCCGCACGCAGCTCTACGTGCGCACGCTGGCCGAGCGGCTGCGCCACCACCCGCGCTTCGAGGCCGTGCTGAACGACCGCATGATCGAGCTGCTCTACAAGTCCGCGCCGCTGCACGACATCGGCAAGATCGGCATTCCCGACAGCATCCTGCTCAAGCCCGGCAAGCTCACGGTGGACGAGTTCGAGGTCATGAAGACCCACACCACGCTCGGCCGCAGGGCCATCGAGGACGCCGAGCGGCGCCTGGGCATGCGCGTGGCCTTCCTCAGCGTGTCCAAGGAGATCGCCTACAGCCACCAGGAGAAGTGGGACGGTTCGGGCTATCCGGAGGGCCTGCGGGGCGACGACATCCCCGTGTCGGCCCGCCTCATGGCCGTGGCCGACGTGTACGACGCGCTCATCAGCAAGCGCGTGTACAAGCCCGCGTTCTCGCACGAGCAGGCCTGCGCCACCATCGTCAAGGGGCGCGCCACGCACTTCGACCCGGACATGGTGGACGCCTTCGTCGAACTGGCGGAGGACTTCCGCGCCATCGCCCAGCGCTATCCGGACCCGGACTGAAGTTTTATGTGAAAAGTGCCTCCAGCGCTTGCTGGGAAAGCGCTGGCAGCTATCAATGCAGTAGCAAAGGAGCTTATTCGCCGCCGTCGCCGTCCGCCGCGCCCGCGTCGTCCGCAGGCGCCTCGGGCTGTGCATCGCCTTCTTCGGTGGCCTGGCGCACGGCCGCCTTGTCGCCCGCGCTGGCGAACTTGCTGTACTTGCCCAGCAGGCCCACGAGCTGCCCGTAGATGCGCGGCGAGCCGGCCAGGCACTCGCGCTGCTCCAGGTAGTCGGCCTCGCCCGTGAAGTTGCCCACCAGGCCGCCGGCCTCGGTCACCAGCAGGCCGCCCGCGGCCACGTCCCAGATCGACAGGCCCGTCTCGAAGAAGCCGTCCGTGAAGCCCGCGGCCACGTAGGCCAGGTCCAGCGCCGCGGCGCCGGGGCGGCGCAGGCCGGCGGTGCGCTGCATCACGTCGCCCATCATCGCCATGTACTGCTTGAAGTTGTCGCCCGGGCGGAACGGGAAGCCCGTGGAGACCAGGCACTCGCCCAGGCGCGTGCGCTTGGACACCCGGATGCGCCGTTCGTTGAGGAAGGCACCGCGCCCGCGCGTGGCGGTGAACAGGTCGTTGCGCGTGGGGTCGTAGACCACAGCGTGCTCCACCTTGCCCTTGACGGCCAGCGCGATGCTCACGCAGTAGACGGGAAAGCCGTGAATGAAGTTGGTCGTGCCGTCCAGCGGGTCGATGATCCAGACGTAGTCGGAATGCTTGGCGCCGCGCTCGGAGCCCGATTCCTCGGCCAGGATGCCGTGGCCGGGGTAGGCGGTGAGCAGCGTCTCGATGATGGCCTGCTCGCTCGCGTGGTCCACTTCGGTCACGAAGTCGTTGATCTGCTTTTGCGAAATGCGCACCGCCTCCACGTCGAGGGCCGCGCGGTTGATGATGGCGCCGGCGGCGCGTGCGGCCTTGATGGCCACGTTGAGCATGGGGTGCAGATTGGACGACATAAATTGTGAGGAAGGAGCGGGGGAGGGCTGCCCGGCGATGCGGGCGCGCAAAGGCGGCATTTTAGCCTCGGACGGTATTTCCGTGCTGCGTCAGCTGCCGGTCGAGGCGTAATGGCGCACCCCGAGGCGCCACGCGCCGAAGGCCGCCGCGAGGAAGGCGAAGCCCGCCAGCGGCGACACCCAGCCCACCCACGCGGGCGCCCCCAGCGGGTCGGCCCGGCCCAGGATCGCCAGCACCGGGTAGTAGGCGACGCAGGCCAGCGGCACCGCGAAGGTCAGCAGGTGCCGGAACCAGCGCGCGTACAGGGCCAGCGGGTACTGCGCGGCCTCCACGCCGCCGTAGGTCAGCACGTTGGCGACCTCCAGGCTCTCCACGGTCCAGAACGACAGCGTGCCCTGCAGCACCAGGATGCCCAGGAACAAGGCCACGCCGCCCGCGAGCGCGAACAGCGCCAGGGCGACCGACGCCGGCGTCCACGCGATGCCCGCCTGCGCCGTGGCGAAGGCCACCACCATCAGCCCCTGCGCCAGGCGCCCGAGGCGGCTGATGCGCACGTCGTGCCCCATCAACTGCAGCGCCAGGGGCGCGGGCGCAGCAGCAGCCGGTCGAACGCGCCGGTGCGCAGGAACTCCGTGCCCAGCACGTCGAAGCCGCGTCCCAGGGCGTCGGCGATGGCGAACATGCAGTTGACGAGCCCATAGAACAGCGCCACCTCGCCGAGGCGCCAGCCCTGCATGTCGCCGAAGCGTTGGAAAAGCGCCCAGACGGCGACCACTTCGATGCCCGTGGCGAGGAACTGGCCCAGCGTGAGCATCAGCGCCGAGGCCGGATAGCGCGCCTGGCCGCTGAGCGAGGCCGTGGCGAGGCGGGCGAACAGGGCGAGCGCGTTCATCCGCCCTGCACCTCGAGGCGGCGCAGGGTGCGCCGCATGGCCGCCCGCCCGAGCGCCACCAGCAGCAGCGTCCACCCGCACTGCAGCCCCAGCCCTGCCAGCGCCTGCGCACCGGCGAGCTGCCCGAAATAGATGCGCGCCGGAATGTCCATCACGCCCGCCAGCGGCTGCAGCAGCAGCGCCGTCTGCCAGGCGTCGGGCAGCAGCGCCAGCGGCAGCAGGTTGCCCGAGAGCACGATGACGGCCGGCACCGCCAGCGCGTTGATGCCGCGCTCGTTGAGCGCCGCTGCCGCCGCGATGTTGAGCAGCATCACGAGCGAGGCCGACAGCAGCAGCGCGAGCAGCGCCGACGCGGCGAATCCCAGGCACGCCGCCACGCCGGCCGGCGGCTGCCAGGCCCAGTCGTGCAGCCCCAGGAGCGGCAACGCCAGCCCCGCGAAGGCCGCCATCAGCGCCACGCGCGGCAGCACGCGCGCGGCGATCCATCCGGCCGAGCGCACGAACCACAGCGCGTAGGCATCCACCGGCCGCAGCCGGTCGTACGCCACCGCGCCGGTGCGCACGGCCTGCGCCACCTCGGGGTCGCCGGTCCACGGCAGCAGCGCCAGCAGGCCCTGCGCGAGCCAGGTGTAGGTGATGGCCTGGGCGAGCGACATCGGCGCATCCGCCGCTGCCGCGCCGGCGTAGAACGCGGCCAGCACCATCACCTTGATGCCGCCCCACCAGCACTGCGTGGCGAAGCCCGCATACGCCGCCGTGCGGTACTGCAGCATCTGCAGGAAGCGCGACGCGAAGGCGGCGCGGTAGGGGCGTAGCAGCTCGCGGGGCGCCATGGCGGGTCAGGTCTCAGTGGCGCCGTGCATGGCGTAGAAGCGGGCGATGACCGCCTCGATGGTCATGCCTTCGTCCTCCGCGTCCTCGGGCAGGCCATCATGAAGCCGGCGCGCGGCCACGACCTGGGCGCGCAGCGCATCGACCGCGCAGTCGGCCAGCACGCGGCCGTGGCCGATCACGATCACGCGCTTGGCCAGCGCCTCGATGTCGTGCATGTCGTGCGTGGTCAGCAGCACGGTGGTGCCGCGCTCGCGGTTGGCGCGCAGCACGAAGTCGCGCACCGCGAGCTTGAGGGCGCGTCCAGGCCGATGGTCGGCTCGTCGAGGAACAGGATCTCGGGCTCGTGCAGCAGCGCCGCCGCGATCTCGGCGCGCATGCGCTGGCCCAGCGAGAGCTGGCGCACCGGCTGGCCGAGCAGGCGCTCCAGGTGCAGCAGCGCCACCAGTTCGTCGCGCGTGCGGGCGAAGCGCGCGGGGTCGACGCGGTAGATGTCGCGCAGCAGCGCGAAGCCGTCGCCCACCGGCAGATCCCACCAGAGCTGCGTGCGCTGGCCGAACACCACGCCGATGCGCGCCACGTGCCGCTCGCGGTCGGCGAACGGGTCGCGCCCGTCGATCTCCACGCGCCCGCTGTCGGGCCGCAGGATGCCCGCGAGGATCTTGATGGTGGTCGATTTGCCCGCGCCGTTCGGGCCGATGAAGCCCAGCAGCTCGCCGCGCTGCAGCTCGAACGACACGCCGGCCAGCGCATCGACCGTGCGGTAGCGCGGCCGCACCAGCGCCCGCAGCGCGCCGAGCACGCCGGGATCGCGCTCGTGGATGCGGTAGGTCTTGCGCAGCTGGTGGACGGAGATCTGGGGCATGGCGGCGGAAAAATGGGGGGCGAATGCTACACGAGAAGTCCGCCGCCCTGCGGCGACAATCGCCGATTCGCCTGCTTCGCGCCGCCCGCCATGAAAACCCGCTTCATCCTGATCCACACCAGCCATGCCGGCAACGTGGGCGCCGCCGCGCGCGCCATGAAGACCATGGGCTTCGACGACCTCGTGCTGGTCGCGCCGCGCTGGCCCAATGTGCTGCGCAAGGAGGAAACCATCCAGCGCGCGAGCGGCGCGCTGGACGTGCTGGAGAACGCGCGCATCGTCGAAACGCTGGACGAGGCCCTCAATGGCATGAGCCATCTGTGCGCCACCGCGATGACGCCGCGCGACTTCGGCCCGCCCACGCGCACGCCGCGCCAGCATTTCGATCTGCTACGGAAAAAGAGCTGCTCGCGCCTGATGGAGAAGCGCTGGAGGCCGATTCGGCTCAGGAAACCGGCGTGGCCTTCCTGTTCGGCTCCGAGCGCTTCGGCATGGCCAACGAAGACGTGTACCGCTGTAACGTGGCGCTCTCCATCCCCACCAATCCGCGCTTCGGCTCGCTCAACCTGGGCGCAGCCATCCAGGTCATCGCGTACGAGTGGCGCCAGGCACTGGGCGGCTTTCCCGCGCCGGATTCCGCGCCGCAGGGCGAGCGCGCCGACGCCGCGCAGGTGGCAGGCATGCTCGCGCACTGGGAGCAGGCGCTGACGGACATCGGCTTTCTCGACCCCGCCGCGCCCAAGAAGCTCATGCCGCGCTTGAACCAACTTTTCAACCGCGCGCAACCGACCCAGGAGGAAATCCACATCCTGCGCGGTGTCGCAAAAGCCATGACGCAGGCCGCAAGCCCCAAACGATAGACTGGCGCCCCTCGATACGAATAACCACCCGATGCTTGCCCGCCTGCGTTCCGACATCCAGTGCATCCTCGACCGCGACCCTGCCGCGCGCAGCACGTGGGAGGTGGTCACCTGTTATCCGGGCCTGCACGCGATCTGGCTGCACCGGCCGGCGCACTGGTGCTGGACGCACGGCCTCCAGTGGCCGGGGCGCTTCATCTCGCACTTCGCGCGCTGGTTCACGGGCATCGAGATCCACCCCGGCGCGAAGATCGGCGAGCGCGTGTTCTTCGACCACGCCATGGGCGTGGTGGTGGGCGAGACGGCCGAGATCGGCGACGGCTGCACCATCTACCAGGGCGTGACGCTGGGCGGCACCTCGCTCTACAAGGGCACCAAGCGCCACCCCACGCTGGGCAAGGGCGTGGTGGTGAGCGCCGGCGCCAAGGTGCTGGGTGGCTTCGAGGTGGGAGACGGCGCGAAGATCGGCAGCAACGCCGTGGTCATCAAGCCCGTGCCCGCGGGCGCCACGGCCGTGGGCATCCCGGCGCGCATCATCCCGTCGAAGGAAGGGCAGAGCGCCGACGTGACCGAATCCGCCCGGTTCAGCGCCTACGGCGTGGAGCAGCAGCAGCAGGACGACCCCGTCACCCAGGCCATGCGCGGCCTGATCGGCACCGCTGCCACGCAGGAGCACCAGATCGCGCTGCTGTGGCAGGCCATCGAGAAGCTCTCTGCGGTCCAGAAAGCCGCCGACTGCGTGCCATGCGACGCGGCGACGAAAGAACGCTTCGAGGCCGACAAGCTCAACGACATCATTGGAAAGTAAGCCCCCCATGAACGTTTCAGACGCCTTGCGCCAGCGCCGCTCCGTGCGCGCCTTCCTGCCCGATGCGCCTCCCGCGCCGCTCCTGCAGACCCTGCTGCAGGAGGCGGCCCAGGCTGCCTCGGGCGGCAACCTGCAGCCCTGGCGCGTGGTGGCGCTCACGGGCGAGCCGCTGCGCGCCGTGCTGGATGCGGTGGCCGCCGCCGTGCCTGAAGACGGGGCGAACAACGTCTCCTACCCGCCCGACCTGTGGGAGCCCTACCGCACGCGGCGATTCGCCAATGGCGAGGACCTGTACCGCACCCTGGGCATCCCGCGCGAGGACAAGGCCGCGCGCCTGCGCCAGCTGGCGAAGAACGCCGAGTTCTTCGGCGCGCCCGTGGGCGTGTTCGTCTGCGCGGACGAGCGCATGGGCCTGCCGCAGTGGGCCGATCTGGGCATCTACCTGCAGTCGCTGATGCTGCTGGCCGTGGAGCACGGCCTGGCCACCTGCCCGCAGGGCTTCTGGCGCCGCTACGAGGGCACGCTGCGCGAGGCGCTGCGGCTGCCCGCGCCCTACCGCGTGGCCTTCGGCGTGGCGCTGGGCTACGAGGACACGGCCGCGCCCATCAACGCCCTGCGTGCGGGCCGCGCCCCCTTCGAGGAATGGGGCGAGATGCGCGGATTCTGATTGCTACCGAAAAGTGAGCTTCTGGCGCTTTCTGGATAAGCGCTGGGGGCCGAAAAGACTTCAGGTCTTTCGCTCCAGCGACTGCAGGTTCAGCAGCGTGGCTTCGATGGCCGCGGCCGTCGCCAGCGGCTGCTCCATGGGAAAGAGGTGGCTGCCGTCGAGCATCATCACGCGCCCCTGGGTGATGCGCTGCGTCATGTCCATGCCTACCTGGCGCATCTCCACCGAATCGCGCCCGCCGATGAAGGCGGCCGGGCAGCGCAGCGGGTGCGCGCGCAGCAGGGCGGCGAGGTTGTGCGGCAGGGTGTTGTAGATCTGCGTTTCCACCGCGCGGTCGAAGGCCAGCACGCGCTTGCCCTCGTGGTCGCGAAGGCCGTGGGTCACGTAGTCGTGCAGCACGCGCGGGTCCCAGCGCGCGAAGGCCTTCTTGCGGCGGAAGTGATCCAGTGCTTCCTGCGTGCTGTCCCAGGTGTTGCGCCGCGCGCGGCTCACGCGGCCTGGCGACACGGAGCCGACCACCTGCGTCTGCTTGGCCACGCCCAGCGCGCTGGCGCGCCAGCCGCCGATGAGGGGCGAGTCGATCAGCACCACGCCGCGCGCCAGCTCCGGGTGGCGCGCGGCGGCCATCACGCTGAGGAAGCCGCCGAGCGAATGGCCGACCAGGAAGGCCTGCCGTCCCGTGCGCTGCTGCTCGCGCGCGGCGAAATCCGCCAGGTGCTGCACCAGGTGCGGCCAGTTGTTGGTGACGGGGTACTTCTCGTCGTGCCCGTAGCGCTCCACGGCGCTGACCTCGAAGCCCCGCTCGCGCAGGTGCTTGAACAGCACGCGGTAGGTGCTCGCCGGAAAGCTGTTGGCGTGGGAGAAGACGATGGCGGCCATGGCGCGGGCCCCTTCAGATGAGCTTGTCGCGCGGGTTGGTGATTTTCTTGAGCGGCCGGCTGCGCGCGGGCTCCACGCGGATCGGCACGTCGGTGGTGCCACCGTTCCAGGCCGGGTCCTCGATGCTGTCGAAGACCTGGCGCAGCTTCTCGCCCCAGCGGCTGTGCAGCATGCGGAAGTAGGGGTTGTTCTCGTCGATGCAGACGATGCGGTCGGTCGCCAGGCGCCCTTCCTCGTACACCACCAGGTCCAGCGGCAGGCCCACGGACAGGTTGGACTTGAGCGTGCTGTCCATCGACACCAGCGCGCACTTGGCAGCTTCGTTCAGCGGCGTGTCGGGGGTGAGCACGCGGTCCAGCACGGGCTTGCCGTACTTGGACTCGCCCACCTGGAAGTAGGGCGTCTCGGCCGTGGATTCGATGAAGTTGCCGGCCGAGTAGACCTGGAACAGGCGCATGCCCTCGCCCTTGATCTGGCCGCCCAGCAGCAGCGAGACGTTGAAATCCACGCCCGCGCGCTGCAGCGCCGCGCCATCGCGTTCGTACACGCGGCGCACGGCGGCGCCGGCCAGGCGGGCCACGTCGAACATGCTGGTGGCGCTCCAGATGGTCAGCGGCGCGTCGCCCTTGCCGTCGCCCGCGTCGTGGAGCTGCTGCACCTGCAGGATCTCGCGCACCGACTGCGAGATGCTCAGGTTGCCCGCCGACAGCAGCACCATGAAGCGGTCGCCCGCCTTCTCGTAGACCATCATCTTGCGGAAGGAGCTGATCTGGTCCAGGCCGGCGTTGGTGCGGGAGTCGGAGAGGAAGACCAGTCCGGCGTTGAGCTTGATGGCGACGCAGTACGTCATGGGTGGGGCTGAAAGACGAAAACGCGCAAGTGTAGAGCGTGTTGTGCACTATGACGTACCCGCGTTGCCCTGCAGGCCCGGCGATCGCTAGGCGCGCCGCGCAGTCAATGCCGGTGGCCTTGGCAAGCGGCGTAACGACGCGAGCGCCGGGCCTGCAGGGCAACCCGGAGGGACAGCCGGGGAAAGGCCCGGCAACCAGGCGCAGGGCGCGCCGCGGTATGAATACCGCAAGCAACCTGCAACGACGTGGCCGGGCCTTTCCCCGGCTGTCGCGGGTACGTCATAGTGCACAGCACGCTCTAGGCTTTACCTGCGCTTCACTTGTGTCAAGGCCGTTCGTCGATTGCCGCTCGCTATGATCCATTGGCCCCAACGCCAGAGACGAACCCTCCATGCCGCGCAGACCTCTTTCACACCGCAGGCCCGCCGTGGCCGCCGTCCTGGTGGCCTTGGCCCTGGCCGTGGCGGGAGGCGCCTGGTGGTGGACGCAGCGCCAGGGCGGCGGCGAGCCCGCCGTGGCGCGCGGCCCCGGCGGCCCGCGCATGGGCACGACGGCGGGGCCGCAGGCGCAGCCCGTGTCGGTGGGCGTGGTGGACCGGCGCGACATGCGCGTGCTGGTCAACGCCATCGGCACCCTGAACGCCCGCGCCACCGCCGTGGTGCGGGCCAAGGTGGCGGGTGAGCTGCAGAAGCTCCATTTCAAGGAGGGCGACGAGGTGCGCGCCGGCCAACTGCTGGCGCAGATCGACCCGCGCAGCTACCAGGCCACGCTGAGCCAGGCCCAGGGCACCTTGCAGCGCGACCAGGCGCTACTGCGCAACGCCCAGCTCGACCTGCAGCGCTACGAGGCGCTGAAGGCGCAGGACTCCATCGCCAGCCAGCAGGTGGACACGCAGGCCGCGCTGGTGCGCCAGTACCAGGGCACGGTGGCGGCCGACCAGGCGCAGGTGGACATGGCGCAGCTGCAGCTGGGCTACACGCGCATCACCGCGCCCATCTCCGGGCGGCTGGGCCTGCGCCAGGCCGACCTGGGCAACGTGGTGAACCCGTCGGACGCGAACGGCATCGTCACCATCACCCAGATCAAGCCCATCGACGCGGTGTTCTCCGTGCCCGAGGCGCACGTGGACGCCATCGCCCGCCGCCTGGCCGGGGGCCGCGCGCTGCCCGTGGAGCTGTGGGACCGCGAGCAGAAGAACCTGCTGGCCCAAGGCCGCCTGAACGCGCTGGACAATGCCATCGACGCCACCACCGGCACCGTGAAGGCCAAGGCCGCGTTCGACAACGCCGAGGGGCGCCTGTTCCCCAACCAGTTCGTCAACGTGCGGCTGCAGCTCGACCTGCTGGAGCAGGCCCTCACCGTGCCCGGCGCCGCCGTGCAGAACAACTACGTGTACCTGGTGCAGGGCGACGGCACCGTGACCCAGCGGCGCCTGGCCGTGGGCGTGGCGGACGGCGACCGCGTGAGCGTGCGCGGCGAGTTGCAGCCCGGCGACCAGGTGGTCACCGACGGGATCGACCGCCTGCGCGAGGGCGCGAAGGTCACGGTGATCGCCGCCGACAAGGTGCAGAAGGTGGACCAGGCCGTGAGCGATGCGGCCGGCCGGCCGCGCGGCGCGCGCAACCTGCCGCCCGAGGTGCGCGCCAGGCTCGCGACGATGGCGCCCGAGGAGCGGCGCGCCTACCTCGAGAAGCTGCGGGCCGAGCGCGCGGGGCAGGGCGGCGGCGCGCCCGCTGCCCCGGCTTCGGCGGCTTCGGCGCCCGCATCCGCCACGCGCTGAACCGGCGGCGCCATGAACCTGTCGCGCCTCTTCATCCTGCGGCCGATCGCCACCACGCTGCTGATGGTGGCCGTGCTCATCGCGGGCGTGCTGGCCTACCGGCTGCTGCCGATCTCGGCGCTGCCCGAGGTGGACTACCCCACCATCCAGGTCACCACGCTCTACCCGGGCGCCAGCCCCGACGTGATGACCTCCAACGTCACCGCGCCGCTGGAGCGCCAGTTCGGCCAGATGCCGGGGCTGGCGCAGATGTCGTCCACCAGTTCGGGCGGCGCATCGGTGGTCACGCTGCGCTTCGCGCTCGACATGTCCATGGACGTGGCCGAGCAGCAGGTGCAGGCCGCCATCAACGCCGCCACCTCCCTGCTGCCCGGCGACCTGCCCATGCCGCCGCTCTACAGCAAGGTCAACCCGGCGGACGCGCCCGTGCTCACGCTGGCCATCAGCTCGCCCTCGCTGCCGGTGATCCGCGTGAACGACCTGGTGGAGAACCGCCTGGCGCCCAAGCTCTCGCAGGTCAAGGGCGTGGGCCTCGTGGCCATCGCCGGCGGGCGGCGCCCGGCGGTGCGCATCCAGGCCAACCCCACGGCGCTGGCGGGGCTGGGGATGACGCTGGAGGACGTGCGCAGCGCGATCGCGGCGGCCAACGTGAAGGCCGCCAAGGGCGGCTTCGACGGCCCCGAGCGCGCATCGACCATCGACGCCAACGACCAGCTCCAGTCCGCGCAGGAATACCGCAACCTCATCATCGCGTTCCGGAACGGCAGCCCCGTGCGCCTGTCCGACGTGGCCGACACCGTGGACGACGCCGAGAACACCCGTCTGGCCGCCTGGGCCGGCACGCGGGACAGCGGCGTGCGCGCGGGCGTGATCCTCAACATCAAGCGCCAGCCCGGCGCCAACGTGATCGACACGGTGGACCGCATCCAGGCCCTGCTGCCGCAGCTCAAGGAAACGTTGCCCGCCTCGCTCGACGTGCAGGTGCTCACCGACCGCACGGTGACCATCCGCGCGTCGGTGCACGACATGCAGGCGGAGCTGATGCTGGCCATCGTCCTGGTGGTGGCGGTGATCTTCGTCTTCCTGCGCAGCAGCACGGCCACGCTGATCCCGAGCGTCGCCGTGCCGCTCTCGCTCGTGGGCACCTTCGGCGTGATGTACCTCGCGGGCTTCTCGATCAACAACCTCACGCTGATGGCGCTCACCATCTCCACCGGCTTCGTGGTGGACGACGCCATCGTGATGATCGAGAACATCGCCCGCTACGTGGAGCAGGGCGAGCCGCCGCTGCAGGCCGCGCTCAAGGGCGCCAAGCAGATCGGCTTCACCATCATCTCGCTGACCATCTCGCTGATTGCGGTGCTGATCCCGCTCCTGTTCATGGGCGACGTGGTGGGCCGGCTGTTCCACGAGTTCGCCATCACCATGGCGGTGGCCATCCTCCTCTCGGCCGTGGTCTCGCTCACGCTCACGCCCATGCTGTGCGCGCGGCTGCTCAAGCACACGCCCGAGGAGAGCCACGGGCGCCTCTACCACGCCACAGGCCGCTTCTTCGACCGCACCATCGAGCGCTACGGGCGCGTGCTCGGCTGGGTGCTCGACCATCGCTCGCTCACGTGGATCGTGTTCCTCGCCACGCTGGCCGTCACCGCGCTGCTGTACTTCGCCGTGCCCAAGGGCTTCTTTCCGACGCAGGACACGGGCACGCTGCAGGCCACGACGGAGGCCGACCAGTCCATCTCCTTCGCCGCCATGGCCGAACGCCAGCAGGCCCTGGCCGAGCGTTTGCTGCAGGACCCGGCGGTGCAGAGCCTCTCGTCCTTCATCGGCGTGGACGGCACCAACACCACGCTCAACACCGGCCGCCTGCTCATCGACCTGAAGCCCCACGCCCAGCGCGACGGCGCCTCTGCGGTGCTGCACCGGCTGGAGCGGAGCACGCAGGACGTGCCCGGCATCCGCCTCTACGCCCAACCCGTGCAGGACCTGACCATCGAGGACCGCGTGGCGCGCACGCAGTACCAGCTGCTGCTGTCCTCGCCCGACATGGAGCAGCTGGGACGCAGCACCGCCGCCCTGGCGGAGCGCATGCAGCGCCTGCCCGAGCTGCTCCAGGTCACCAGCGACCAGCAGACGCTGGGCCGCCAGGCCTACGTGCAGATCGACCGCGCCCAGGCCAGCCGCCTGGGCGTGACCGTGGCGGCGGTGGACACGGCGCTCTACAACGCCTTCGGCCAGCGCCTCATCTCCACCATCTTCACACAGTCCAACCAGTACCGCGTGGTGCTGGAGGTGGCGCCCCAGTTCAAGCTCGGGCCGCAGGCGCTGCAGTCCATCCACGTGGCCAGCAGCAGCGGCCCGCCGGTGCCGCTGTCGTCCATCGCCACGGTGAGCGAGCGCAGCATGGCCCTGGCTGTGAACCACGTGGGACAGCTGCCCGCGGCCACCGTGTCGTTCAACACCGCGCCCGGCGTGGCGCTGGGCGACGCGGTGGCCGCCGTGCAGGGCGTGATGCGGGACATGCGCGCGGCGGGCGAGCTGCCGCTGTCCGTGGACACGGAGTTCCAGGGTGCGGCGCTGGCGTTCCAGGCATCTTTGTCGAACACGCTGCTGCTCGTTTTGGCGGCCGTGGTCACGATGTACATCGTGCTCGGCGTGCTCTACGAGAGCACGATCCACCCGGTCACCATCCTGTCCACGCTGCCCTCGGCGGCGGTGGGAGCGCTGCTGGCGCTGCTGGCGGCAGGGCTGGAGCTGGACATCATCGCCGTCATCGGCATCGTGCTGCTGATCGGCATCGTCAAGAAGAACGCGATCATGATGATCGACTTCGCGCTGGAGGCGCAGCGCGACCAGGGCCTGCCGGCGCGCGAGGCCATCTTCCAGGCCTGCCTGCTGCGCTTTCGGCCCATCCTGATGACCACGCTGGCGGCGCTGCTGGGGGCGCTGCCGCTGATGCTGGGATCGGGCGTGGGCAGCGAGTTGCGGCATCCGCTGGGCGTGACGCTGGTGGGCGGTCTGCTGCTGAGCCAGTTGCTCACGCTGTTCACCACGCCGGTGATCTACCTGACGTTCGAGGGGTGGGCGCAGCGGGTGCGTGGGGTGGAGGCCAAAAATGGCTGAAACGCCCATGTGCCAAGCGCGAGCAGCTATGTTTTTCGATAGTGCCGGGAGAGGGGGCGAGCCGTGAGCCTCTCCACGCCCTTCATCCACCGGCCCATCGCCACGATGCTCCTGACCATCGGCCTGGCCCTGGCCGGCGCCGTGTCGTACTTCCTGCTGCCCGTCGCCCCGCTCCCCCAAGTCGACATTCCCACCATCTCCGTCTCCGCCAGTCTCCCTGGCGCCAGTCCCGACACCATGGCCGCCACCGTGGCCACCCCGCTGGAGCGGTCCCTGGGCGCCATCGCCGGCGTCACCGAGATCACCTCCAGCTCCAGCCTGGGCAGCACCCGCATCACCCTGCAGTTCGACCTCTCGCGCGACGTGGACAGCGCCGCGCGCGACGTGCAGGCCGCCATCAACGCCGCGCGCACGCTGCTGCCCACGGGCATGCCCAGCAACCCCACGTACCGCAAGATCAACCCGGCGGACGCGCCCATCATGATCCTGGCGCTCACCTCGGACAGCCTCACGCGCGGGCAGATGTACGACGCGGCCTCCACCGTGCTCGCGCAGAAGCTCTCGCAGATCGAGGGGGTGGGGCAGGCCTCGGTCAGCGGCGGCGCGCTGCCCGCGGTGCGGGTGTCGCTCGACCCGGTGCGGCTCGCGGCCAACGGGATCTCGCTGGAGCAGGTGCGCTCGGCCATCTCCAGCACCAACGCCAACCGCCCGCTGGGCGCGGTGGAGCGCGAGGACCACTACTGGCAGGTGGCGGCCAACGACCAGGCGCGCACGGCGGCGGACTACGCGCCGCTGGTGCTCACCTGGCGCAACGGCAACGCGGTGCGCCTGGTCGACGTGGCCGAGGTGACCGATTCCGTGCAGGACGTGCGCAACTACGGCGTCTCCAACGGCAGGCCCGCGATCCTGCTGCAGATCCAGAAGCAGCCGGGCGCCAACATCATCGAGGCGGTGGAGCGCGTGCGCGCGCTGCTGCCGCAATTGAAGGCCTCGATCCCCGAGGCCATCGACATCACCGTCGTCTCCGACCGCACGCCCACGCTGCGCGCCTCGGTGGAGGAGGTGGAGCATTCGCTGGTGATCGCCGTGGCGCTGGTGATCCTGGTGGTGTTCCTGTTCCTGCGCAACGGCCGCGCCACGCTGATCCCGGCAGTCGCCGTGCCCACTTCGCTGGCGGGCACGTTCGGGGTGATGTACCTCGCGGGCTACACGCTGGACAACCTCTCGCTCATGGCGCTCACCGTCGCCACGGGCTTCGTGGTGGACGACGCCATCGTGGTGCTGGAGAACGTGATGCGCCACATGGAGCGCGGCAAGACCGCCCTGCGCGCCGCCATCGACGGTGCGCGCGAGATCGGCTTCACCGTCGTCTCCATGAGCCTGTCGCTGATCGCCGTGTTCGTGCCCATCCTGTTCATGGGCGGCATCGTGGGGCGGTTCTTCCGTGAATTCGCGGTGGTCATGTCGGCGGCCATCCTGGTGTCGATGGTCGTCTCGCTCACCACCACGCCCATGATGTGCGCGGCGCTGCTGCGCCCGGGGCCGCAGCGCGAGACGCGCATGGGCGCATGGTTCGCGCGGCTGGGCCGGGCCAGCCAGCGCCTCTACCGCAGGAGCCTCGCCTGGAGCCTGCGCCACCAGCCGCTGCTGCTCGTCGTTCTGGGGGGCGTGGTGGCGCTCAACGTGCACCTCTACGTGACCATCGACAAGGGCTTCATGCCCGAGCAGGACACGGGCCGCGTGATGGGCTTCATCCGTGCCGACCAGGCCACCTCGTACCAGGCGATGGAGCAGCGGCTCAAGCGCTTCCTCGCCATCGTGCAGGAGGATCCGGCCGTGGAATACGTGACCGGCTTCACGGGCGGCGGGCGGCCCAACTCGGCCATGATGTTCATGTCGCTCAAGCCATTGGCGGAGCGCAAGGCGTCGAGCGACGAGGTCATCAACCGCCTGCGCGGCAAGCTCAAGGACGAGCCGGGCGCGCGCCTGTTCATGATGGCGCAGTCCGACGTGCGCATCGGCGGGCGGCAGAGCAGCGGCTCCTACGACTACACGCTGCAGGCCGACGACATCGCCGACCTGCGCACCTGGGAGCCGCGCATCCGCCAGGTGCTCTCCGCGCTGCCCGAGCTGGAAGACGTGAACAGCGACGTACAGGACTACGGCCTGCAGACCACGCTGGTCATCGACCGCGACGCCGCCACGCGCCTGGGCCTGACGGTGGCGCAGATCGACGCCACGCTGAACGACGCCTTCGGCCAGCGCCAGGTGGGCGTGATCTTCAACCCGCTCAATCAGTACCGCGTGGTGATGGAGGCCGCGCCGCGCTACCTGCAGAGCCCCGAGACGCTGCGCGGCTTCTTCTTCGTGAACCGGGACGGCGCGCAGGTGCCGCTCACCGCCTTCGCGCGCATCACGCAGACCAACACGCCGCTGTCCGTGAACCACGAGCGCGGCACGCCCGCCAGCACCATCAGCTACGGCCTCGCGCCGGGCGTGTCGCTCTCGCAGGCCAACGACGCGATCCGCGACGCCGTGGCGGGCCTGGGCGTGCCTGTGTCGGTGCGCGGCTCCTTCAGCGGCACGGCGGGCGCGTTCCAGCAGGCGCTGGCGGGGCAGCCGCTGCTCATCCTCGCGGCCATCGTCACCATCTACCTCGTGCTCGGCGTGCTCTACGAGAACCTCGTCCACCCGTTCACCATCCTCTCCACACTGCCCTCGGCGGGCGTGGGCGCGTTGCTGGCGCTGATGCTGTTCAAGACCGAGTTCTCGCTGATCGCGCTGATCGGCGTGATCCTGCTCATCGGCATCGTCAAGAAGAACGCGATCATGATGATCGACTTCGCGCTGGAGCGGCAGCGCACCGGCCGCATCACGCCCGCGCAGGCCATCTACCGCGCCTGCCACCTGCGGCTGCGGCCCATCCTCATGACCACGCTGGCCGCCATCTTCGGCGCGCTGCCGCTGGCGCTGGGGCGCGGCGACGGGGCCGAGCTGCGCCAGCCGCTGGGCATCGCCATCGTCGGCGGGCTGCTCATGAGCCAGGTGCTCACGCTCTACACCACGCCGGTGGTCTATGTGGTGCTCGACCGGCTGCGCCAGCGCATGCGCGTCTGGTTCAAGGTGAAAAACGGCTCCAGCGCCCGTCCATCAAGCGCAACCAGCTATTGAAAATGAAGCACTTGCCCCCCGTTTTCCGCGCGCTGCCCGCCTGCGCCCTGCTGCTGGCGGGCTGCGCGGCGCAGGCGCCCTACGTGCCGCCGCGCATCGACGTGCCGGAGCATTTCAAGCAAGCCGCGCAGGCGCAGCAGGCGGGCCTGTGGCAGCCTGCCCGGCATGCGGACGGCACGGCGCCCCCTGCCGTGCCCGCCGCGTGGTGGACGGTGTATGGCGACCCCGAGCTCGACCGCCTGCAGGCCCTGGCCGCGCAGGGCAGCCCCAGCCTGGCGCAGGCCGTGGCGCGGCTGCGCGCGGCCCAGGCGGCGGTGGCCGGCAGCCAGGCCGGGCTGTGGCCCACGCTGGGCGCATCGGCCAGCGCCCAGCGCGCGCGCGAGCGGCACCGGCGGCGACAGTTCCGCGCGCTCGGGCGCCACGGCCAGCAGCTACAGCCTGGGGCTGAACGCCAGCTGGGAGCTGGACCTGTGGGGCCGCCTGTCCGGTGCGGTGGACGCGGCCCAGGCAGGCGCCCAGGCCAGCGCCGCCGACCTGGCCGCCGCGCGCCTGTCCCTGCAGGCCAGCGTGGCGCAGGCCTACTTCTCGCTGCGCGCGGCCGAGGCGCAGATGCAGCTGCTGCAGGAAACGCTCGCCGCCTACGAGCAGAGCTGGCAGGTCACGCGCAACCGCTACCGCGCGGGCGTGGCCTCGCCCGCCGACGTGGCGCAGGCCGAGGCGCAGTACAAGAGCACGCAGGCACAGCTGCTGGAATCGCAGGCCGGCCGCGCGCAGCTCGAGCACGCGCTGGCCGCCCTGCTGGGCCTGCCGCCTGCCGCCTTCGACCTGCCGCCCACGGGCGTGCTGCCCGCGCCGCCCGCGGTGCCGGGCGAACTGCCCTCGCAACTGCTGGAGCGCCGCCCCGACATCGCCGCGGCAGAGCGGAGGGCGGCGGCGGCCAATGCCCAGGTGGGCGTGGCGCGGGCGGCGTACTTCCCCGCGCTCACGCTGTCGGCGGCGGCGGGCTACCGCGGCGCATCGCTGTCGGACCTGGTGAGCGCGCCGCACCTGTTCTGGTCGCTGGGCCCGCAGCTCGCCGTGGCGCTGTTCGACGGCGGCGCGCGCGACGCGGCCGTGGAGTCGGCCCGCGCCGCGCTGGACCTGGCCGCGGCCACCTACCGCCAGACGGTGCTCGCGGCCCTGCAGGAGGTGGAGGACAACCTCGTGGCCGCCGCCAGCCTGGTCCGGGAGCAGCAGGTGCAGCAGGAGGCCGTGGCCGCTGCGCAGAAGGCGCTGGACGTGGCCACCAACCAGTACCAGGCCGGCACGGTGGCCTACCTCAACGTGCTGAGTGCGCAGACCACGGTGCTGGCCGCGCGGCGCAGCCTGCTCGACGTGCGCAGCCGCCGGCTGGCGGCGGTGAACGCGTTGCTCAAGAACCTGGCGGGACCGTGGGATGGGCTCTGATAGCCCCTCGAAGATCTGAAAAATCCTTTCTGAAGAAGGCTACAGCGGGGACTTCTGTGCCCGCCGCTCCAGGCATTCCGCAAAAATCCCGGCCGGTTGCGATAGCTCCCGGCCTTGGGCGACCAGCATTCCATAGGTCAGTGGGACATCTGGCTTCCAGCGCAGCACGCGCAAGCCCGCAGAGGCGAATGCGCTTGCGCTGAACGGGTCGCACACCGCAACACCAAGCCCATCTGCCGCAAGTTTGCAGCAGGTCACGGCCGACGAGGCTTCGATGGCGCATTCCAGGCTTTGGCCATCGCTTCCAATGCTCTGGTCAATCAGTGCGCGCAGGAGCTGCCTGCTGGGCAGAATGAGACGGCTGTTGCGGACAAGGCCGGGATCGAGGACCCGCCGCCGGGCTAGAGGATGGTCGCTGCGCACCACGGCGACAGCGGACGTCGAAAGAAGGGGGACTGCCCGGATCAGAGGGTTGTCCGCTGGCAGCAGGGCCAGCCCCACGTCAATTTGGCCGTGTGCGATCCACTCCTCGATGTCGTGCCTGGACCTCGACTCGATCGTCAGCTTCGTGCCTGGCTGCTTGCCGACGAAATCATCCAAAGCCGCGGTAAAGAATGCGCTGTTCAGCAATGGCGGGGTGGCACCGATGCGCAGGCGGGCCTGTCCCGTCGAAGCCAGAAGCTTGGCGATGTCGGGGATGCTCTCGATCCCGGCGAGCGTGCCTTCGATGTGCCGGTAGAAGCGCAAGCCCAGCGCTGTGGGAACCATCCGCCCGCCTCGGGTCCGTTCGAACATACGGATGCCCGTCGCTTGTTCCAGGGCAGCGAGATGCCGGCTGATGGCCGGTTGCGTCGCATGCAGCCGTTCCGACGCGGCAGTCACGCTGCCCGTAAGCATGATGGCCTGGAATGCGCGTAGCTGGCTGAGCTTGACGTTGTGGCCCATGCGGAGGCCTTCAAAGCGGCAGTCGGGCAACTGCCGGAAAAGTTATGCAGAAATGGAATTCTAGGGACAAATTCTTCATTTTCCATATGGGGCAAGACATGTGAGCATCAATGCATCAATGGCGCTATCGATGACATACGATGACTGATAAACCAAATGTCCTGCTGATCTGTGCGGATCATTGGGCGGGAGACATGTTCGGCGTTGCCGGGCACCCTGTCGTGCAGACGCCTGGGCTGGATGAAATCGCCCAGGCGGGTGTCCGCTTCACGCGGGCCTACTCGGAATGTCCCGTATGCATTCCCGCACGGCGCACTTTGATGACGGGGCTCAGCCCGCGGGGACACGGGGACCGCGTCTTCAAGGACGATTTGCGTTTCCCGCAGGTCACCACGCTGGCTCAGGCTTTCCGCGATGCGGGCTATCAGGCCGACGCCGTGGGCAAGCTGCATGTCCACCCCCAGCGTGACCGCATCGGTTTCGACAGCGTCCTGCTCGACGACGAGGGCCGGCCGCAATGGGGTGTGGTGGACGACTACGACATTTATCTGGGGGACGCGGGCTACCCCGGGCGGCAGTTCGACCATGGCATGAGCAACAACCAGTACCACTGGCGGGCGTGGCACCTGCCGGAAGAAACCCATGCGACTTCCTGGGCGGGCCGCATGATGGCCAGGGTCATCAAGCGCAGGGATCCGACCAGGCCTGCCTTCTGGTATCTGGGCTTCCGGGCTCCGCATCCGCCACTCGTGCCTCCACAGGCATTCCTCGACCTCTATGAGGGGTTGGAGATCGACGAGCCCTATCACGGCAGCTGGCTGAAGGATGCGGACGAAATGCCCTTCGCGGTCTCCGCGGTCTGGCAGCGGATGAACCGTTATTCGCCGGCACAGCTACGGGCTGCACGTAAGGCGTTCTATGCCCTTTGCACGCAAGTCGACTACCAGATCCGATACCTCGTCGGCACCTTGCGCATGGAAGGCTTGCTCGACAACACCATCATTTGCTTTACCAGCGATCACGGCGACATGCTCGGCAACCACCACATGCTCGCCAAGCGTGTGTTCTATGAAAGCGCGGCCTGCATTCCCATGGTCCTGCGTGGCGTCCAGGGCTGCAAGCGATTGCCGGAGGGACGTATCGACAACCGTGTGGCAGGCCTGCAAGACGTCATGCCGACCCTGCTGGACCTGTGCGGCATCCCCATTCCCTCTCACGTCGAAGGCGTCTCGTTGCTGTCGGACAAGCCCAGGCCCTGGCTTTACGGGGAATGCAGCGAAGGCGACCACTCGACGCGGATGCTGCATGACGGACGCTTCAAGCTCATCTACTACGCCATGGGCAATAGCTTTCAATTGTTCGATCTGCAGGCCGACCCCCAGGAGCTCACGGATCTTTCGGACAGTGCCGAGCATGCCGCGCTGCTCGAAAAGATGAAGGGATTGCTTGCGGCCCAATTCTATGGGCAAGACCTCGAATGGTTGGATGGCGGCAAATTCGTCGGCTTGCCGAACAAGACCTTCCGTTTGGCCCCGCACCGCAATCTGAATAGCCAGAGAGGTGACGGGTGGCCCCCATCTCCGCCCGTGGACATTCCTCAGATCGAATGGCACCGCAATACGCATGGCGAAGAACAGCCGGCCTGACAGGCCGATGCGAAACAGCACGCCTGGCACGCCAGAGCGTCCCCCCTTTAGGAGACAAGCATGAGCTTAGGAAAAAGAGCGTTTCTGGGTACTGCGGCGGCCGTGCTGGCATGGCCATGTGTCGGCATGGCCCAGGCCTGGCCGGAGAAACCCATCCGATACATCGTTCCCTATGCCGCAGGCGGCGTGACGGATGAGCTTGCCCGCATCGTGACCAATGGACTCCATCTCGGACAGCCGGTGATCGTCGACAACAAGCCTGGGCAAGGCGGCGGCATAGGGATGGCTGAGCTGGCGCGTAGCGCTTCGGATGGCTACACCATTGGTGGAGGGACGCTGGGCACCCATGTCCTCAACCCCGCGCTCTATCCGAAGCTGGCCTATGACCCGCAGAAGAGTTTCGTGCCGGTCATCCTGCTGGCCAAACAGCCCAACATCCTCCTGGTCAATCCATCCCTCGGCGTCAATACGGTTCAGGAGTTGATCAGCCTGCTCAAGGCGCATCCCGGGAAATATTCATTTGGATCTTCCGGCAACGGCAGTTCCCAGCACATTGCGGGTGAGATGTTCAAGAGAGCTGCGGCTGTGAACGTGCAACACGTGCCTTACAAAGGCAGCGGTCAAATCCTCACGGATTTGCTTGGGAACCACATCCATATGGCCATCGACAATATCTCTGCCGGCCTGCCCATGGTCCGCAGCGGCAAGTTGAAAGCGCTGGCGGTGACTTCCCTCAAGCGGTCGCCTGCTGCTCCCGATTTGCCGACCCTGGATGAATCAGGGCTTGCCAACTTCGAGATGGTTCCCTGGCATGCCGTGTTTGCGCCTGCCGGTACGCCTGCCGTCGTGGTCAGCCGTCTCAACCAGGGGATCAACGCAATCCTCGCGCAGCCAGCAACCAGGAAGCGGCTCGAAGAACTCGGGATTGAAGACCCGGGAGGAACTCCCGAGGACGTGGGCAAGCTGCTGGCGAAAGATCTACCTCGCATGAAGGAAATTGTGGTCAGCTCCGGTGCAACGATTGATTGATTCCAGGGCGCGATCGATACGGCGTTCGGCTCGCCCGCGCCGCACGTAGCACATGAGAAGCGGGCGTAGCACCTGACATCCAGTTCAGAACCGGTAAGTCAGGCCGGCGCTGATGCTGCGCCCGTTGCCCGACAGGAAAGTGGGCATGGCGGCCGTGCCCGTGCCGCGGATGACGAAGGCGCTGGCGTAGGTGCGGTCGGTCAGGTTGTCCACGCTCACGTAGGCCTGCCACTGGCTGCCGGGCTGGTAGGCCACGCGCAGGCCGAGCAGGGCGTAGCTGTCTTGCTCCGTGCCGGCGGTGTTGGCGTGGTTGGTGGGGGTCTTGCCGGGCTTCCAGCGCAGCGTGGGGCCCATGCTCCAGGGGCCCTGGCGGACCATCAGCTCCGCATGCAGCAGGTGGCGGGGAATGCCCGCGATGCGGTTGCCCGCGTACTCCCCTGCGCGGAAGCGGAAGTCGTTGAACGTGTAGGCCGCCTGGTATTGCAGGGTGGTGCCGCCCCAGCCGACCTGCCCCTTGGCGCCCAGCTCCACGCCCTGGTGGACAGTGCGGTCGCGGTAGTTGAAGGTGCCCGAGGTGGTGCCGTCGTCCGAGAACACTTCCATCAACTCGTCGCGCACGTGGCTGCGGTAGACGCTGGCGGACCATTCGCCTGCGTCGCGGCCCGTGCCGTAGCTGCCGCGGGCGCCGACCTCGGCGGTCCAGGCGCGCTGCAGGTCCAGGCGGTTCATCGTGGCGCCCGAGAGGATTTCCCAGTACGTGGGCGCCTCGCTGCTGCGGCTCAGGTTGGCGAACACGCGGGTGGCATCGCTGGCCTGCCAGAGCACGCCGACCTTGGGCAGCGCGGCGTTCCACTGCTGGTCGAGCTGCCTGCCCGAGCCCAGTTCGCGCGCATCGCGTATGGATTGGACGTAGCGCAGGTCGCCGGTCGCTTCGAGCCGCGGCGCCAGGCGCCAGGCCAGGGCGATGTTGGCGCTGCGGTTCTCCGCGCCCAGGTCGTAGCGCGCCACCGCCGGCAGGCGCTGGCCCGCGGCGTTGATGGGGTGCATGTCGCGCTGCATGCCCGTGCGCGCCCAGTCCAGGCCCGCGCGGTAGGCCAGCGCGCCGGACTGGCCGCGCGTCGTCCACTGCAGGCCGGTGGTGTGCCCGTCCGTGGGGGAGGACATGGCGGGCGAGGTGAAGGTGTCGTCGATGCTTTGCCAGTAGACTCCCACCGTGTGGCTGAGCGCCTCGCCGCCCCAGGCCGTGCGGTTGGCCAGGCGCAGCTGCCGGGTCTGGCGGTTGGGGTCGCGCAGGTAGATGTTGTTGGCCTGGTCCACCGGGGTGTTGTAGTCGCCCAGGACGCTGCGCGGGTCGCTCTGCAGGCGCGCCTTGGGAATGACGTTGGGGATGTCGAAGCCCAGGTCGGTGTAGGACAGGTAGGTGCGGTTCTCGATGCCGGAGGAGCGCCAGCCCGCGTTGGCGTGCAGGCTGCTGCGCTCGGAGGCCGAGTGGTGGCGGTAGCCATCCGCCTCGTCGTGGCTGACGAAGATGCGCCCGTCCCAGTATTCGCCCTGGCCGCCGATGCCGGCGGTCAGGCCCTTGCGGCCGAAGCTGCCCGCGTCCAGGCGTACGTGGTTGGCCTGGCCGCCCACGACGGACTGGAAGTCCAGCTCGCCGCCCAGCGTGCTGGCGGCCGCGCTCTGGGCATTGGCGCCGCGCCGCACGGAGACCAGCGCGCTGTTGCGCGGCTCCAGCGTGCTGATGACGAAGGAGCCGTCCGCCTCGTTGAGCGGCAGGCCGTCCTGCAGCAGCAGTACGCCGCGGTTCACGGGATTGCTCTGGATGCCCGAGCCGCGGATGTTCAGGCGCGGCTGGTCCTGGCCGCCGAAGAACTCCTGCACCACGATGCCGGGCTCGCCGCCGATCGCGTCCTGCAGGGTGTTCAGGCGCACTTTTTCCTGTGGCGCGACGAGGTTGACGCCGCCCGGCGTGCGCTCCAGCTGCTGGCGCAGGCGGGTGGCGCTGGGAGACAGCAGCGGCGTGGCGCTGTCCGTATCACCGCTGACCACCACGGGAGGCAGCGTGGGCCCGGCGCCTGCGCCTTGCGCGAGGACCAGGGACGGAAGGGCCAGCATGGCGAGGGCCAGGGGGGTGCGTTTCATGAAGGTTGCGGACATGGCGGTGCACTGCGAAGGATGGAGGGAGGATGGGAAGGGGAGGGGATGTCACCCGGCGTAGAACATCCACTTGGCGAGCAGGACGATGCCCACCATGTGGGCGAAGACGCTCTGGTGGATGCGCTTGAAATGGAGGCTGTGCAGCTTGCCGCGCCGGCGCAGCGTCATGGCGGTGATGAAGTGGCCGAAGACGCTGGTGGCCAGCGCGATCTTGAGCCACAGCATGGCGCCCAGGTGGCTGGACAGCGGTGAGGCCAGCACGGGCAGGTAGCGGATCCAGGCCATGCCGATGCCCGCACTGAACAGCGCCAGCAAAACCCAGGGCATGATCTTGCGCGCGCGGCTGCCGATGGCGATCTCGACGGAGCGCATTACCTCGCGCGGCAGGTGCTTGCGGATGCCTTCGAGCATCAGTACCTCGAAGAACACGGTGCCGATGAAGAACAGGGCGCAGAACAGGTGGATCGTCAACAGGACGGGGTAGGTCATGGAGTGGGCTCCTGGGCGGTCGTGGGGAAAGGGGATACGCCGGCGTCCCAGGGCCGCAGCCGGGCGCCGCGCACTTCCAGGCAGCGCTGCACCATGCAGGCGAGCTCTTGCGGGTGGTGGCTCACGCACAGCAGCGCCGCGCCGCTCTCCGCGAGGGCGGCCACGCACAGGTCTGCCATGCGCCGGCGCAGCGCGGGGTCCAGCGCGCTGAAGGGCTCGTCCAGCAGCAGCAGGTCGGGCTCCATGGCCAGCGCGCGGGCCAGCGCGGCGCGCTGCGCCATGCCGCCGGACAGCTCGCGCGGCCAGGCCAGGGCGGTGCGTGCGGGAAGCTCCACGCGCTCCAGCCACTGCAGGGCCTGGGCATGGGCCGTGCCGGGCGCCATGCCCCCTGCCCGCAGCGGCAGCGCGAGGTTGTCGCCCACGGTGCGCCAGGGCAGCAGGCGCGGCTCCTGGAACAGCAGGACGGTGCGGGAAAAGCCGTTGCGCACCGTGCCGCAGGAGGGCTTTTGCAGGCCGCAGGCCAGGCGCAGCAGCGCGCTCTTGCCGGCGCCGCTGGGACCCAGCAGGCCGATGCGCTCGCCCGCCTGCACGCGCAGGTCCACGCCTTCGAGCACCTGGTGCGCGCCGAAGCGCAGGCCGAGTCCGTGCAGCTCAAGCATCGCGCAGCTCCTGCCAGCGGCCCAGCGTGCGCTGCAGCGGCTGGATGAGCGCCAGCTCCAGCACGCCGACGAAGGCCAGGATCAGCAGCACCCAGGCATACAGCTCGGCGCTGTCGAACGTGGCGCGCGCATTGGCCAGCGCGTGGCCCACGCCGCTGTCGGCGCCCAGCACCTCGGCCATGACCACCAGGCGGATGCCGCCGTTCACGGCGATCAGCAGGGCAGCGCTCAGCGGTGCGGTCAGCGCGGGGATGTAGAGGTGGCGCAGCCGCAGCCACAAGCCGAAGCGGTAGACGTGTGTCATCTCCAGCAGCTGCCGGTCCACCTGCAGCATGCCCTTGACCGTGTTCACGTACAGTCCCGGCGCGGTCATCAGCGCCGCGAGGAAGACCACCATGGACGAGCCCAGCCCGAACCACAGCATGGCCAGCAGCACGACCACCACGGACGGGATGGCCATGAGCAGCCAGCGCAGCGGCTCCAGCGCGCCGCGCAGGCGCGGGTGGGCGGCGGCCGCCAGGCCCAGCACGAAGCCGCACAGGCACCCGGTACCGATGCCGACGAAGGCGCGGCCCAGGCTGGTGGACGCAGCGGGGTAGAAGCGGCCGCTCTCGACCAGGGGGCCGATGGCCAGCACCGCCTCCTGGGGCGTGGCCATGAGCAGCGGCCCCAGATAGCCGGCCGTGACGTGCCAGGCGAGCAGGATGGCCGCGAGCCCCGCTGCCGCCCAGGCGCGGGAGGTACGCAGCGTGGGCGCGCGCATCATGGCCCGTAGAACCCGTCGGCCGGAAGCCGGTTGCCGATGGCCTTGGGGTGCTTGGCCTGCAGCAGGGTGTAGAGCGCCTGCAGCTGCGCACGCACGGCCGTGGCCGGGCGGCTTTCCAGCCGCGTGACCTCGATGGCCTGCTGCAGTACGGGCACGGGCATGTGGGGCAGGTACTTGTGGGCGATCCGGGCACATTCCAGCGCCTGGGCCTTGCACCAGCGGGCCGAGGCGGCATAGGCCTGCTCCACGGCTTCGGAAAGCGCGCGGTCGTCGGCCACGGTGGCGTTGGCCATCAGGCCGGCCTGGGGCAGGCTGGGCTGGGCGGGGAACTGGGTGGCCCACACGCCTTCCAGGCTCTGCACGCGGTGCAGGGGGCGGGGCGCGCTCTGCTGCTGGTTGCGCCACAGCAGCATGGAGGCCATGGGCTCGGCCAGCACCACGTGCCTGCCCTGGCCGGAGAGCATGAGCGCGATCGCGTCCTGGCCGGTGCGGGTGCGGCGCACTTTCACGGCGGGCTGGCCGTCCTGCGCTTGCGCGGTGAGCAGGGTGTCGATCAGCACGTCGCCCAGGTCATGCTGGAAGGGCGAGAGCAGTTCCTCGCCGCCCAGGTCCGCGAAGCGCTGGACCTTGGGGTCGGTGCTCACCAGCCACACCAGCCCCCAGACGGACACGCTGAGCAGGCGCGTGTTCTGCCCCTTGCTGGCCAGCAGGGCGGGCAGCGTGGTGGGCGCGGCGCTGAAGTCCAGCTTCTTCTGCACCAGCAGGGCGCTGAGCTGGTCGTGGCTTTCCCACAGGCGGAATTCCACGTTCTGCGCATGGGCGCGCAGCGCCTGCGTCTCCACCATGTGCATCAGCGGGTAGCTCACCACGGCGCCCGGGCCCCCCAGCGTCAGCGTGCCGAGGGCAGGAGCCGCCAGCGCACAGGAGGCCAGCGAGGCGGCGCCCGCGAACACCCAGCGGGCCGTGGCGACGGAGAAATGGTTCATGCGATTCATTTGAGAATTGTTATCATTCAATGGTTGCATGAACCCCTTGCACACCCCAATGACAAAAGTCAACGCGCTGGAGCCTGTACACCAGGCCATGCATGGGCTGCGCGCCGTGCCCCTGTTCGCCGACCTGCCCGACGAGGCCCTGGCCCGCCTGGCGGATGGGTGTGTCTTGCGCGAGTTCGGATGCGGCGAATACCTCTTCCGGGAAGGCGATCCGGCAGGCCACTACTACTGGGTCGTGCAGGGCCAAGTCGAAGTCCTGCGCCACGGCATCGACGGGGAGGACCGCGTGTTCAGCGTCTTCGGGCGGGGGCACCTCGTCGCCATCGCGGCCATGTTCATGGAGCACGGCCGCTATCCCATGAACGCGCGCGGCCAGGACACGGCCCTGTGCCTGCGCCTGGAACGCGATCCCCTGAGCGCCGCCTGCCTGAGCCACCCCGGTCTGGCGCTGCGCATGCTGCGCATGATGGGCGCGGCGGTCTACCAGCGCGTCAACGAGGTGGAGTGGCTCACCGCCAGCTCCGCGCCGCAGCGGCTGGCGCTCTACCTGCTGCGGCTGAGCGACCAGCAGGGCCGCACCCTGCAACTGCCGCTGAGCCAGCGCCAGCTGGCCTCACGGTTGGGCGTGCGCGCGGAGACGCTGAACCGGCTGCTGTCCGACTGGCAGGCGCGCGGCTATGTGGCCGGGCGCGGGCGGGAGTGGGCGATCAACGACCGCTGCTATCTGCAGCAGTTGACGCACGGCGCCGTGCGTGCGTTCTGAAACGGCTTGACCTTTGTCATTGGGCCGCTGCGCGGCGGCTGCCGAGAATGCGCGGACAGGACCGCCGCCATGCATTCACCCACCGCTTCACCCACAGCCTCTGCCGCCACTTCCCCCGCCGCCGTCACCGAGGCCGATCTGCGGCGCCTGGTGCACACCTTCTACGCCCGTGTGCGCCAGGACCCGCTGCTGGCGCCGCTCTTCGAGTCGCACGTCGATGACTGGGACGCCCACCTGGAAACGCTCGTGGACTTCTGGCTGTGGCTGGTGCTGAAGAAGGAAGGCTTCGACGGCAGCCCCATGCCCAAGCATGCCCGGCTGCCGGGCCTGGGCTGGGCGCATTTCGAGCGCTGGCTGGAGCTGTTCCACTGCACCACCGGCGAGCTGCAGGTGCCCGCGCTCAAGGACACCGTGGACGCCATGGCCCGGCGCATGGCCTCCACGCTGTGGCAGAACTACCAGAAGCACAACCCCGCCAGCGCCTGGCTGCGCGACATGCCCGCGGGGCTGTCGAGCTACAAGCGCTCGCCGGTCTTCACCCCGGCGAACCTGCCGGCCGCGTTCAAGGCCGCGCACTCCATCAAGGCGGGCACGTGGGGGCTGTTGCGCGTGCACAGCGGCGCGCTAGTGTTCACCCTCGATGCCCAGCCGCCGCGCACCCTCCTGCTGGATGCAGGGGAGCAGCTGGTGGTGGAGCCCCAGGTGCCCCACCACGTGACCTTCGTGGCGGAAGGCGCTTTCCAGATCGACTTCCACCGCTGACCGGGCCCGCGCCGCGGGCGCTCAGCCCGGGGACAGCCGCTTGAGCTGGTAGAGCGCGTCCAGCGCCTCGCGCGGGGACAGCTGGTCGGGGTTGATCTGCGCCAGGGCGGTTTCCACGGGGCTGGCGGCCTGCATCTCGGGCGTGGGCGGCGGCGCGAACAGGTCCACCTGCAGATCGTCCTCGCCCGCGCGCTCCTCCAGCGCGGCCAGCGTGTGGCGCGCATGGTTCAGCACGGCGGCGGGCACGCCCGCCAGCTTGGCCACCTGGATGCCGTAGCTGCGGCTGGCCGGACCGGGCTGGATCTCGTGCAGGAAGACGATGTCCGCGCCCGCCTCGGCCGCGCCCACGTGCACGTTCACGGCATGCTGGTGGCGCGCCGACAGCTCCGTCAGCTCGAAGTAGTGCGTGGCGAACAGCGTGAAGGCCTTGGTGCGGTCGTGCAGGTGGGTGGCGATGCCGCTGGCCAGGGCCAAGCCGTCGAAGGTGCTGGTGCCGCGGCCGATCTCGTCCATGAGCACCAGGCTGTGCGGCGTGGCGCCGTGCAGGATCTGCGCGGCCTCGGTCATCTCCAGCATGAAGGTGGACTGCGCGTTGGCCAGGTCGTCCGCCGCGCCGATGCGCGTGTGGATGGCGTCGGTGGGCCCCAGCCGGCATGCGGCGGCGGGAACGTGGCTGCCCATGCTGGCCAGCAGCACGATCAGCGCCACCTGCCGCATGTAGGTCGATTTGCCGCCCATGTTGGGGCCGGTGATGATCTGCATGCGCGTGTTGGCGTTCAGCCGCGTGTGGTTGGGGATGAAGGCGCCGCTGGAGGTCTCCTGCAGCCGCGCTTCCACCACCGGGTGGCGGCCGGCCTCGATGTCGATGCACGGCTCACCCACGAACTGTGGCGCGCACCAGTTCAAGGTGAGCGAGCGCTCGGCCAGCGCGCACAGCACGTCCAGCGTGGCCAGCGCCTGGGCCACGCGCGTGAGCTGGGGCACGTGCTGCTGGAGCTGATCCAGCACCTGTTCGTAGAGCCATTTCTCGCGCGCCAGGCCGCGCTCCTGGGCTGACAGGGCCTTGTCCTCGAAGGTCTTGAGTTCGGGCGTGATGAAGCGCTCGGCGTTCTTCAGCGTCTGGCGTCGGCGGTAGTCATGGGGCACCTTGTCCACGTGGCTGCTGGTGACCTCGATGTAGAAGCCGTGCACCTTGTTGAACTGCACGCGCAGGTTGGGAATGCCGGTGCGGGCCTTCTCGCGCGTTTCCAGGTCGAGCAGGAAGTCGTCGCAGTTGGTCTGGATGGCGCGCAGTTCGTCCAGCTCGGCGTCGAAGCCGGGGGCGATCACGCCGCCGTCGCGCACCAGCGCGGCGGGCTCTTCCAGCAGCGCGGCGCGCAGCAGGGCCGCGCAGTCCACGGGCGGGTGCAGGTCGCTGAAGATTTGAGCCAAAAACGGCTCCGGCGCTTGTGTGGAAAGCGCGAGCAGCTCTGCTTTTCGTAGCGTCTGGCCCAGCGCCACCAGCTCGCGCGGGCGCACCTGGCGCAGGGCGATGCGGGCGGTGATGCGCTCCACGTCGCTCACGCCGCGCAGCTCGCCGCGCAGCACCTGCCACGGCCCCTGGCCGCTGCCCGCGCCACGCAGGGCGGTGGTGGCGGACAGGCGCTGGCGCGCATCCGCGCGGTCGCGGCGGGGCTCCAGCAGCCAGGTCTTGAGCAGGCGGCTGCCCATGCCGGTCATGCAGGTGTCCAGCAGCGAAAAGAGCGTGGGCGCGTCCTCGCCGCGCAGCGTCTTGACCAGCTCCAGGTTGCGCCGCGTGGCCGCGGGCAGGTGGATGAGTTCATCGCTCTGCTGCACGCGCACGCCGTGCAAGTGGGTGAGGGCGCGGCCCTGCGTGTGCTCGGCGTACTGCAGCAGCGCGGCGGCGGCGGCGTGCGCGTGCTGCAGGCCCTCGGCGTTCCAGGCCTGCAGGCTGGCCGCACCCAGGTGTTCGAGCAGCTTGCGCTGGCCCAGGGCGCCGTCGAATTGCCAGTCGGGCCGCAGGCTCAGGGGCAGGCCAGCAGGCCGCCCTGGCGCAGCGCGGTCAGCTGCTCCTCGAAGCGCTGGGTGACGCCCGCGCTGTAGAGCACCTCGCTGGGCGCGATGCGCGCCAGCCAGCCGCCCACCTCGTCGTGCGCGCACTCGGCCAGGTGCACCACGCCCTGCGTGACGGACAGCCACGCCAGCCCGCAGCGCGCCCGCGCGCCCTGGTGCAGGGCGAGCAGCATGGATTCGCTCTTGTCCGAAAGCAGTTCGCTGTCGGTCAGCGTGCCGGGCGTGACCACGCGCACCACCTTGCGCTCCACCGGCCCCTTGGCCGCGCCGACCTCGCCCACCTGCTCGGCGATGGCGACCGACTCGCCCATTTTGATGAGCCGGCCCAGGTAGTTCTCCAGCGCATGGAAGGGCACGCCCGCCATCACCACCGGCTGCCCGCCCGACTGGCCGCGCTGCGTGAGGGTGATGTCCAGCAGGCGCGCGGCCTTCTCTGCATCGGCGTAGAACAGCTCGTAGAAGTCGCCCATGCGGTAGAGCAGCAGCGTGTCGGGGTGCTGGGCCTTGAGGGACAGGTACTGCTGCATCATCGGCGTGTGATGCGAGAAGTCGGCGGGCGCCGCCGCCTGGCCCCTGGGCGGGCGGGGGGCGGGGCTGGAGGGGGAGGGTGCTGGATTCGTCCACTGTCATTCTGGCCTTCACTGGGCGCGCACAGGGGCTGCCGGGGAGAGAGGGGCCACATTATCAAAGGTATCGCGGCCCCGGGCGCTCAGCGCATGCGCCGCCACACGGCCCACGCCGTGGCGAGCAGCAGGCCGGTGGCCAGCAGCAGCACGGCGGCAAAGCCCTTGTCGAAGGCCGCGCCGGCCGCCTGCGTGAGCGCGTGCGCCGCGGGCGGCGGCAGGCTTTCGGCGGCGCGCAGGGCCTCGTCCAGGCCGTCGCGCACCTGCAGGGGCAGGAGCGCCGCATCGGGCAGCGCCAGCGTGCGGGTGTAGACGGCCGAGAGCAGGCTGCCCATCACCGTCACGCCCAGCGCGCCGCCCAGCTCGTAGGAGACTTCTTCCACCGAGGCGGCCATGCCCGCGCGGTCGGGCGGCGCACTCGTCAGCAGCGTGGCCGAGGCCGCCGTCATCGCGGCGCCCACGCCCGCGCCCAGCAGCGCCAGGCTCGACGCCTGCCATAGGACCGGGGCCTGGTGCAGCGCCAGGTAGCCGCCCATGCCCAGGCCCGAGGCCAGCAGGGCGACAGCCAGCAGCCGCGCGCTGCCCCAGCGCGGCAGCAGCCGCCCTGCCACCGGCCCGGCGACGAAGGCCGCCAGCGGCAGCGGCAGCATCGCCCAGCCGGCGGCCAAAGGGCTGCGGCCCAGCACGAGCTGCAGGCGCTGGGTGAATACCAGCTCCATGCCCAGCAGTGCGGCGGAGGCCACGAGGGCCGACACCACGGCCATGCGGAAGCCCCGGTGCCTGAACAGCTCCAGATCCAGCAGCGGATGGGCGCTGCGGCGCTGGCGGCGCACGAAGACCCACAGGAAGATCGCGCCCGCCGCCAGGGCCAGCGCGGCCAGCGGCCAGTCGGGCGAGGGCTTGCCCAGTTCTTTTACGGCGAAGGTGCAGGCCACCAGTCCCACCATCACCTGGAGCGAGCCGGCCAGGTCCCAGGGCCGCGCGCCGTGGCCGGCGCTGGCAGGAATGCAGCGCCAGGCCAGCGGCAGGGCGACGAGCACGATGGGCACGTTGATCAGGAACACCGACCCCCACCAGAAATGTTCCAGCAGCACGCCGCCCACCACGGGGCCGAACGCCGCACCGCCGGAGGCCACCGAGGCCCAGATGCCGATGGCCAGCGCACGCTCGTGCTCGTCGTGGAAGCTCAGGCGGATCAGCGACAGCGTGGCCGGCATCATCATCGCCGCGCCCACGCCCAGCAGGGCGCGCGCCGCGATCAGCACACCGGTGGCCGGCGCGAAAGCCGCCGCCAGCGACGCGGCGCCGAACACGGCCAGCCCCGCCATGAAGAGGCGCTTGTGGCCCAGCCGGTCGCCCAGCGTGCCCATGCCCAGCAGCAGCCCCGAGACGACGAGCGAGTAGATGTTGATGATCCAGAGCTTGGCCGAGGCGCCTGCGGCCAGGTCGTGCGTGAGGCGCGGCAGGGCGGTGTAGAGCACTGTCATGTCGATGACGATGAGCAGCAGCGCGACGGACACGATGCCCAGCACCAGCCACCGGCTGGCCGGTGCGGCCGCAGACGGGGTGTGGCAGGGGGCGGCGGGGGTGTGCATGGAACTTCTCTTGGGTTGTAGACAGGCCGATGATCGATCTATTTTCAAGTTGATAAAAGTTCAGGCTAATCAATAAAATGGATGAATGGAGTGGACGCTAGACCGCCTGACCCAATTCGTCGCCGTGGCCGACTGCGGATCGATGACGCAGGCCGCCCGCCGGCTGGGCCGCGCACAGTCGGCGGTGAGCACGGCGGTGGGCCTGCTGGAGGCTGACCTGGGCCTGGCGCTGTTCCACCGCGTGGGGCGCTCCGTGCACCTCACCCCGGCGGGCGAGGTGATGCTGCTGGAGGCGCGGTCCCTGCTCCACCAGGCGCGGGCGCTGGACCTGCGCGCCCAGGCCCTGGCGGCGGGTCAGGCCGCGAGGCTGTGCATGTCGGTGGACGAGGCGCTGCCCTACCAGCCCGTCGCCCGCCTGCTGCGGGAGCTGGCGGGGCGGTTTCCCGCGCTGGAGCTGACCCTGCTGGGCGGCACGGCGGCGGAGGTCGCGCGCGACGTGGAGACCCGGCGCGCGCAGCTGGCCTTCCAGTTCGACCGGGGCACCGCCGACGCCTGCTTCGCCCAGAGCTACGTGGCCTCCGTGCCGCAGATGGTGTGCGTGGCGCGCGACCACCCGCTGGCGGGCCGTGCGCGCACCACGCGTGAGGACCTGGCCGGCCATCGGCAGCTGCTCATGCACATCGAGGGCGTGGAGGAACTGGTGCTCAGCCCCAGCGTCTGGCGCACGGACGGCTTCTACGTGCTGGCCGAAATGCTGGCGGACGGCCTGGGCTGGGGCATCCTGCCGCGCAACATCGCCCAGACCCCGGACATCGAGCGGCGCATCCTGGCGCTGGACTGCCAGGACCTGCGCCTGCCTCCGCTGGCCGTGCGCATGCTGAGCCTGCAGGGCGCGGTGCTGGACGACACGGCCCTGTGGATCCAGGCGCGGCTGGCGCAACTGCTGACGCAGGGGGAGTGAGCCTGCCCGTTCTGCTACGCTTTCCGCCACCATGCGCAACCTGATCGATTTCAGCTCCTGGCAGGGCATGCTGTCCACGCTGCTGGGGCTGGTGCTCGTCACGCTGGTGGCCGTGGGCATCCGGCTGCTGGTGATGCAGCGCATCCAGCAGCGCCGCGAGCGGCAGAACCGCCAGATCAACGAGCGGCTGAAAACGCTGATCGCCGCCTACAAGACGCTGGGCGGTTCCTTCACCGGCAACCTTGCCGTGGACCCCCGCCACCTGCGCGACCTGCGCACGCATGCCGCCGCGGCGGACGGCGCGCCCGGCGAGGCGGCGCCGGAGGAAGGCAACTCCGAGCGCCGGCGCCGCATCCGCGACGCGGTCGAGGCCGCGCTGTCCGACGTGGTCCTGCTGGGTACGGCCGAGCAGGTGCGGCTGGCAGTGCAGGCCGCCAACGACATGGTGGCCGGGCGCCAGGTAGAGACGGCCGCGCTGGTGGTCTCGCTGCGCGACTTCATCCGCGAGGTGCTGGAGCTGGAGGCCGTGCCGGCCGACCTGCCCATCCCCAAGCAGGGCCCGGTGCGCAGCCCGGCGGCGGGCGGGCGGGGCGGCGCCGCGAATGCGGGAGGCCGGGGCGGCGGCGGTGGCGGTGGGCAGGGCGGCGGTGTCGGCATGGCGGCTGGTGGCGCCCTGGGGCTGGGCGCGGGCCGGGCGTCGCAGGACGAGGGCGCTCCTCTGGTACCGGACGCGCGCGAACCCTGAGTTCGATATAAAAATAGCCGCTAGCGCTTATACAGCAAGCGCGAGCAGCTATCAAAATAAAAGCGGGGTGAACCCCGCCGGGCGCTCAGCCCTTGGCGATGAGCGCGGCGATGGCCTCGCCCATCTGCGTGGTGCTGGCCGTGCCGCCCAGGTCGGGCGTGCGCGGGCCGTTCTTGATGGCTTCCTCGATGGCGGACACGATGGCGTCGTGCGCGGCGCGGCCGGCGCCCTGGCCTTGGGTGAGGAAGTCCAGCATCAGCGCGCCGGACCAGATCATCGCGATGGGATTGGCGATGTTCTTGCCGTAGATGTCGGGCGCCGAGCCATGCACGGGCTCGAACAGGCTGGGGAAGGTGCGCTCGGGGTTCAGGTTGGCCGAGGGGGCCAGGCCGATGGTGCCGGTCGTCGCGGGGCCCAGGTCGGAGAGGATGTCGCCGAACAGGTTGGTGGCCGCCACCACGTCGAAGCGGCCCGGCTGCAGCACGAAGCGTGCGGTGAGGATGTCGATGTGCTGCTTGTCCAGCGCCACGCCGGGGTAGTCCTTGGCCACTTCTTCGGCGCGCTGGTCCCACCAGGGCATGCTGATGGCGATGCCGTTGCTCTTGGTGGCCAGGGTCACGTGCTTGCGCGGACGGCTGGCGGCCAGGTCGAACGCGAACTTCAGCAGGCGCTCGGCGCCCTTGCGCGAGTAGACCGATTCCTGGATCACGATCTCGCGGTCGGTGCCCTCGTACATGATGCCGCCGAGCGAGGTGTATTCGCCCTCGGTGTTCTCGCGCACGACGTAGTAGTCGATGTCGCCGGGCTTGCGGCCCGCGAGCGGGCAGGGCACGCCCTCGAACAGGCGCACGGGGCGCAGGTTGATGTACTGGTCGAACTCGCGGCGGAACTTGAGCAGCGAGCCCCAGAGCGACACGTGGTCCGGCACGGTGGCGGGCCAGCCCACGGCGCCGAAGAAGATGGCGTCCATGCCCTGCAGTTGCGCCTTCCAGTCGTCGGGCATCATCTTGCCGTGCTCGGCGTAGTAGTCGCAGCTCGCCCATTCGAAGTGGTGAACGTCGAGCGTCAGGCCGAAGCGCTGGGCGGCGGCCTGCACGGCGCGCAGGCCCTCGGGCATGACTTCCTTGCCGATGCCGTCCCCGGCGAGGACGGCGATTTTTTTCGTTTGGGACATGGTTGGCTTTCGGGTTGGTAACTGTTGGCCGGCATTGTCGATCCATTGTGGATTGAAGACAATCATGGTTACGTAGTGCTATTGTTCACAGATCGTGTCTAAAAACCTGTCGCCCGAGGATTTGCGCGTCTTCCTCTCCGTGGTGCGCCGCGCGGGCTTCGCGGCGGCGGCGCAGGAACTGGGCGCCTCGCCTGCCTACGTGAGCAAGCGCATTCGCCTGCTCGAAGAGGAGCTGGGCGTGAAGCTGCTGCACCGCACCACGCGGCGCGTGACCGTCACGCAGGAGGGCGAACGCGTCTTCCAGTGGGCGCAGCGCATCCTCGACGACATCGACCATCTGGTGCAGGAAGTGAGCACCGCGCAGGGCGAGCCGCGCGGCCTGCTGCGGGTGAGCAGCAGTTTCGGCTTTGGCCGCAACGTGGTGGCGCCCGCCATGTCGCAGCTGGTGGCTCGGTATCCGGGGCTGCAGGTGAGGCTGGACGTCTTCGACCGGCTGGTCGACGTGGCGGCGGAAGGCTTCGATCTGGACGTGCGCGTGGGCGACGAGATCGAGCCGCACCTGATCGCGCGCCAATTGGCTGAAAACCACCGCGTGCTGTGCGCGGCGCCCGCCTACCTCGCGCGCAAGGGCATGTTGCGCGGCATCGACGAGCTATCCGCGCACGACTGCCTGGTCATCAAGGAGCGCGACCATCCGTTCGGCGTCTGGAAGCTGCGCGCCGGCGCCGAGGAGCGCACGGTGAAGGTTACCGGGCCGCTGTCGGCCAACAATGGCGAGATGGCGGTGCAGTGGGCGGTGGACGGGCATGGCATCGTGCTGCGCTCGGTCTGGGACGTGGCCCGGGAACTGCAGACGGGCCGTCTGGTGCAGGTGCTGGCGCCGTGGGGCCAGAAGGCGAACATCTGGGCCGTGTACCCGGGCCGCCTGAGCCGTTCGGCGAAGGTGCGGGTTGCCGTGGAGTTCCTGCAGAATCACTTTGCCCGTCTGGGCGTGGCCGGGTCCGCCGAAGGCTGGAGCGCCGGACCCCTGCGCCGCCCGCCGGCGCTTTCCACCAGCAGGTCGTAGAAAAGCCGCGCCGCTGGCGCCAGCGGCTTGCCCCGGCGCGAGATCAGCCCCAGCGTGCGGGTGACCTGCGGATCGGTCAGGCGGATGGCATGCAGCCGGCCGTCGCCGTCGCCTGGCGGCAGCGCCATGCGCGGCAGCACGCCGATGCCCAGCCCCGCCTCGACCATGCTGACCAGCGCAGGCACGTGGTTGACCTCGCAGAACCATCGCGGGCGCCGCTCGCTGTGGGCCAGCGCCTGGTCGATCAGGAAGCGGTTGCCGCTGCCCTGGGCCAGCGTGATGTAGGCGTGGCCGGTCAGCTCATCCCAGCGCACGCGCTTCCTGCGCGCCAAGGGGTGGGCCGAAGTGCACGCGGCGACGAAGGCGTCCTCCATCAGCGGGCGGAACTCGATGTCCGCCTCCTGCGTGCCGATGTAGGTCACGCCGAAGTCCGCATCGCCACGCGTGACGGCCAGCAGCACGTCGCTCGACGCTTCGTCCAGCACGCGGATGCGGATCTGCGGGTAGCGCTGGTGATAGCTGCCGATGGCGGCGGGCAGGAAGTGCCCCACGGCCGAGGGCACGCAGGCCAGCGTCACCTCGCCGGACAGGCGCTGCGCCACGTCCTGGATGCCGAGCAGCGCGCTTTCCAGCTCGCCCAGCACGTTGCGCGCGCGGTGCACGAAGGCCCGGCCCACGGTCGTCAACTCTACCTTGCGTGTGGTGCGCGTGAACAGTTGCACGCCCAGCGCGTCCTCCAGCTTGTCCACGCGTCGCGACAGCGCCGATTGCGACAGGTGCAGCGCTTCGGATGCGGCGCGAAAGCTCGACAGATCGGCCACCGCGAGAAAGGCGCGCAAGTCGGCAAGGTCGAAATTCATGAGCTCGGCGTGGTCCGGATTGTTGTGGAAGACGCAATTATTCATCGAATATTTGCGCTTTACCTATGTAATGCCTGCGCCGATCATCCGCTCCATCCAAAGGAGACGACCGATGAACACACCACAACCGCAGCGCTTCTTGCGCTCTTTCTCACGCGTGGCCTTGCGCCGTCTGGGCGCGCCGCTGGCCGTGCTGATGATGGCCGCCGGGCTGGGAGCGGCCCATGCCGCGCGGGACTGGGAGCCCCAGCGCCCGATCCGCCTGATCGTGCCCTACGGGCCGGGCGGTAGCTCCGACGTGATTGCCCGCGCGCTGGCCGTGGAGATGGGCCAGAGCCTGGGCCAGACCGTGTTCGTGGACAACAAGGCCGGCGGCCAGGGCGCCATCGCCATGCAGGATGCCGCTCGCGCCGCGCCCGACGGCTACACCATCGTGCTGGGCCATGTGGGCACGCTGGCTGTCAACCCGGCGATGATGCCCAGGCTGCCCTACGACCCGCTCAAGGACTTCGCCCCGGTGGCGCTGCTGACCAAGGTTCCGATGCTGTTCGCCGTGGGGCCGGCCGACTCCTCAACGTCGTTGGCGCAGTTCGTGGCCCGGGCCAAGGCCGCACCAGGCCAGCTCAACTACGGGTCGGCCGGCAACGGCAGCGCGGGCCATCTCGCCTTCGAAATGCTGAAGCTGGCCGCCGGCATCAATGTGACCCACGTGCCCTACAAAGGCACTGGCGCGCAGATGACCGATCTGCTCGCCGGCAACATCGACGCCGCCGCCGCGGGCCTGCCGGGTTTCCTGCCGCACGTGAAGGCGGGCAAGCTGCGCATCCTGGCCGTGGGCGCGGCCCAGCGCCTGCCCGCGATTCCCGATGTGCCGACCGTGGCGGAAAGCGGCTATCCCGGCTTCGAAAGCTCGCAGTGGTTCGGCCTGCTCGTACCCGCCAAGACTCCGGCGGCCGTGGTCGAGCGCCTGCACGCCGAGGCGGTCAAGGCGCTGCAGTCGGCCTCGGTGCGCCGCCGGCTGGAGGAAGACTCCAGCACGCCCGCCCCCCTGGGGCCGAAGGATTTCTCGGCCTTCATCGTCGCCGAACAAAAGCGCTGGGGCGAGGTGGTGCGCCACGCCCGGCTGAGCGCGAACTGAGCCTGCCGCTTCTTCATCTCACGAACCGAGGGAAAACACACCATGAGCACTTCCTCCAAGACTCTCATCGCAGAGCCCGAACTGCAGGCCCTGGGCCAGCGCGCCTTCGAGGCGCTGGGCCTGCCGCCCGGCGATGCCGGCGATGTAGTGCAGGTCCTGCTGCTGGCCGACCTGTTCGGCCTGTCCACGCACGGCCTGAGCCGAATCGAGTCCTACGGTGAGCGCCTGGACATGGGGGGCATCTGCAAGACTCCCCGCATCGCCATCGAGCGTGCCGCACCGGGACTGGTTAAGGTCGATGGCGGGAACGGCGCCGGTCCGCTGGTGGGCATGCATGGCCTGCGCGCAGCGATGGAAGTGGCGCACGAATGCGGCATCGGCGCGGCCTTCGTTCGCGGCAGCAACCACTTCGGCCCCGTCTCGCCCTACAGCTACCTGGCGGCCGAACAGGGCTTCGCCAGCATGATCGGCAGCAACGCCACCACCACCATCGCCCCTTGGGGAGGGACCGATGCGCGCCTGGGCAACAGCCCGCTGGGCTTCGGCGTACCAGGCTCCCAGGGCGCGCACTTCATGCTCGACATGGCGATGAGCGTGGTGGCGCGCGCCAAGATCCGCAATGCGCTCAAGGCCGGCCAGCCGATCCCCGACACCTGGGCCACCGACAGCACTGGCCGCGCCACCACCGATCCCAAGGCGGCGCTCGACGGCTTCCTGCTGCCGATCGGCGGGCACAAGGGGTATGGATTGGCGCTGCTGGTCGATCTTTTCGCCGGGCTGCTGTCGGACGCCGCGTATCTGACGCACGTGAAATCCTGGGTCGATGCGCCCGACGAACCGCAGAACCTGGGCCACTTCTTCGTGCTGATCGACACGCGCCGGCTGGGCAGCACCGCGTGGCTGGCCGCACGCATGGCCGACTTCGCCGCCATCCTGCACGGCAGCACGCCCGCGCAAGAGGAGCGGCCGGTGATCGTTCCCGGCGAGATCGAACTGCGCAACATGGCACGCCAGCGCACCGCCGGCATCGAGTTCGACAACGCCACGCTGGCCCTGCTGCGCCAGCGTGCCGGCCTGTGAACCGCGCCGTGGCGAAAGGAGATACTTCCACCATGCAGAACATCGACAAGGACGCCGCCGCCGCGTTCACTCCAACGGGCCGGCTGCGCGCCTCCATCAATCTTGGCAATCCCATTCTTGCCGGGCGAGACGCGGCAGGCGCACCCTGCGGTGTGTCGGTCGATCTGGCGCGGGTCTTCGCAAAGCGGCTGGGCGCGGAGTTGGAGCTCGTGGTGTTCGACGCCGCAGGCAAATCGGTCGAGGCCGTGACCGGCGAGGTGGCGGACATCGGTTTCTTCGCCATCGACCCGCTGCGTGGCGCAGGCATCGCATTCACCGCGCCCTATGTGCTGATCGAAGGCGCGTACTTGGTGCGCGGCGATTCCCCCTTGCAAAGCAACGACGAGGTGGACCGCGCTGGCACCACGGTCACCGTCGGGCAGGGCAGCGCCTATGACTTGTATCTGACGCGCGCGCTGAAGGCTGCACGGATCGCGCGTGCGCCGACCTCGCCCACGGTGGTGGACGTATTCGTGCGCGAAGGGCATGGCGTGGCGGCCGGCGTGCGACAGCAGCTCGAGGCCGACGCCGCGCGCCTGGGCGGCCTGCGCCTGTTGCCGGGGCGCTTCATGGTGATCGAGCAGGCAATGGGCTTGCCCAGGAGCCGGGGCGAAGCGGCAGCGGCCGCACTGCGCGCCTTCGTCGAGGAGATGAAAGCCAGCGGATTCGTCGCCGATGCGCTGGCGCGCCATGGCATCCAGGGCGCTTCGGTGGCGCCTGCGGCGCATTCCTGACTGCAGCAGGCCCTGCGGGAGCCTCAGCCCGCCAGCGCGGCCTTCACGGCGGCGGAGACCTGGCCCATGTCGGCCTTGCCCGCCAGGCGTGTCTTGACCACGCCCATCACCTTGCCCATGTCGCCGGGGCCCTTGGCGCCCACCTCGGCCACGATGGCCTTCACCGCTTCGGCCACCTCGGCCTCGGACATGCGCTCGGGCAGGTAGGCGGCCAGCACCGCCATCTCGGCCTTTTCCTTGTCGGCCAGGTCCTGGCGGCCCGCGCCCTCAAAGGCGGAGATGCTGTCCTTGCGCTGCTTGATGAGCTTGTCCACGATGGCGACGACGGCCGCGTCGTCGAGCGTGATGCGCTCGTCCACTTCCTTTTGCTTCATCGCGGCCTGCAGCAGGCGGATGGTGCCCAGGCGCTCGCTGTCCTTGGCACGCATGGCGGTCTTCATGTCTTCGGTGATCTGGTCCTTCAGGCTCATGGCTTCTTCCTTCGGATGAAAAACAAAAAACCCGCGCTCGGCGTCCCTAGCGCGGGTTTTGCGGGCGTCGGTGAAACGCCGGGCTGCGATCAGTACAGCTTCTTGGGCAGTTGCATGCTGCGCACGCGCTTGTAGTGGCGCTTGACGGCAGCAGCCTTCTTGCGCTTGCGCTCGGCGGTGGGCTTCTCGTAGAACTCGCGGGCGCGCAGGTCGGTCAGCAGGCCCAGCTTCTCGATGGTGCGCTTGAAGCGGCGCAGGGCCACGTCAAAGGGTTCGTTTTCTTTTACACGGATGGTGGTCATTAGCTAATGTTTTCCAAATGTGCCCGCAGAGGGTTCCCGGGAAGATCGGGCCCGAAAGCCGTGCGCGGCGGTTTTCCCCGTCTGTAACTAGTATCCGGCCGACGGGGCATGCCAGCAGAGCCCGACATTATAGCGAGTTCATGTCGGGAGGCAATGCGGGGTGCGCATGGCTGGCGCGCGATTCGGCGGGCGCCTCGGTGCGCTCGTTCAGCCCGTAGTCGCGTAGCACGGTGGCCACGCGCAGCCGGTAGTGGGAGAACACGCCTGCGCGTCCTGCCGTCTGCGCCGCGCGGTGCTGCGGCAGCGCGCGCCAGCGGGCAACGGCCGCCTCGTCGCGCCAGAAGCTCAGCGACAGCAGCCGTCCGGGCGTGGACAGGCTCTCGAAGCGCTCCACGGAGAGAAAGCCGTCCATGGCCTGCAGTTGCTCGTACAGGCCGGCGGCGATGTCCAGGTAGGCCTGGCGCTGGCCGGCGGCGGGATCCACCTCGAAGATCACGGCGATCATGGCTGTGCGGGGCGGGCGAGGGTGCCGTCCACCACCTCGGTGAAGCTGCGCTGCTCGCGCAGGATGAAGCGCTGCCGCTGCGCCCGCTCGAAGTTGGCGCGGCCCTCCGGGTCGGCGCGCAGGCGGGCGCGGTAGGCCTCGTAGGCGGCCAGGCTGTCGAAGGCGATCAGGCCCCAGGCCTCGTAGCTGGTGCCTTCGCTGGGCAGGAAATAGCCGACGAGGTGGCCGCCGCAGCGCGGGATGATGCGGCCCCAGGCCTCGGCATAGGCGCGAAAGGCTTCGCGCTGGAATGGGTCGATCTCGTAGCGGATGAAGCAGGTGAGGGGCATGGGGTGGGGCTCCGGTGGTGGCGAATGCCGCCATCGTGCACCGCAGCCGGGGACCGATGCTTCGCTCTGAAACGAAGCACGGGCCATGCACATTCCGGCACACTGCCGGCATGAATACCAACCAGATCGCGCGCATTGCCGCCCTCGTGGGCGAGCCCGCCCGCACGGCCATGCTGCTCGCGCTGATGGACGGGCGGGCGCTCACGGCGCGCGAACTGGCCGAGGCGGGGTGCGTGTCGGCCGCCACGGCCAGCCGCCACCTGGGCCTGCTGGTGGAGGCGGGGCTGCTGGTGCAGGACCGGCAGGGACGCCACCGCTATCACCGCCTGGCCTCGGCCGAGGTGGCGCGCCTGCTCGAAGGGCTGATGCAGTTGGCCGTGCGGCAGGCGGACGCGCCTCGTCCCATGGCCTTGGGGCCGCGCGACGCCGCACTGCGCAGGGCGCGCACCTGCTACGACCACATCGCGGGGCGTCTGGGCGTAGCCATCGCCGCGCACTTGCTGGAAGAGGGCGCGATCGCGTTCGACGACGAGGCCGGTGGCCGTGTTACCGCGCGCGCAGCGGCCGTGCTGCGGCCGCTGGGGCTGGCCGTGCCGCAGGCCGGACCCGCGCGGCGTCCGCCGTGCCGCCCCTGCCTGGACTGGAGCGAGCGCCGTCCGCACGTGGCCGGGCGGCTTGGGGCCATGCTCTGCGTGCATTGCGTGGACAGCGGCTGGCTGCGGCGCGTGCCGGGCTCGCGCGCGCTGGAGGTCACGCCGCAGGGCGCCGTGGCGTTGCGTGACTGGCTCGGCATGGAGCGCTGGAGCGCCGTGGCGGGCGCTTGAGTGCGGATCAGCCGCAGCAGGCGCCGCCGGAGCAGCAGGAGTCTTCGGCCTGGGCCTGGGTGGCCTTCTTGGTGATCTCGATCTGCCACAACTGCGGGCCGGACTGCAGGTAGGTCCATTGGAACTGGCCCGGGGCGCGGCCTTCGAGCTGTATGTGCAGCGGCACGGGGTCGTGGTCGTTGACGATCTGCAGCGACTGGCCGGCATCCAGCGCGTCCAGGCGGCCGAAGATCAGCGCATGGCGCTCGAAGGGCACGATGGTGCGCACGTCGATCACGGAAACGGCTTGGCTCATGGTTCAACCTTTCAATAAGGGGAGTGGAAAAGGGGGAAGGGGCAGGCCGTCAGCCGTCCTTGCCGTCCAGGCGGGTGCGCATCAGCCAGGGGGTGTAGATCGCCAGGTAGATCGCGAAGGCGATGGCCCACAGGCAGGCGGCACCTTCCAGCGCCCAGGCATACCAGGCCGGCTGTACGGCGGGCACCAGCACGCGCAGCACGGCGGCAGCTATCACCAGCGCGTAGGCCGCCATCTCGCCGCGCGAGGCCTGCAGCAGCCTCCCGGTGTGGCCGCGCGCCGTGCGCGTGACCATGCCGATGATGAGGCCGCCGATCACGCCCACGGCAAAGGCATGTACCGCCAGGGTCGGCGGCACCCAGGCCAGTTGGGCCAGCGCCAGCAGCGCGAAGCCCACCGGCAGCCACGCATAGGAGGCATGCAGGATCCACAGGATGGGGCGCTTGCGGGTGACCAGCGGGTGCCAGCTCCACAGCCGCACGGCGTGCAGCACGGCGGCGGCCAGGCTGGCTGCCAGCACCACGGGCGCTGGCGCGGACAGCACCCACAGTGCCAGGGCCAGGGCTGTGCAGGCCAGCAGCGACAGCTCAAACCGGCGCGACACATGGATGACCAGGCCCGGCGTCACGTTGCGCGTGAACATGGGGACCACCCGGCCGGTGATGACGCACACCACCATGAGGATGAGCGCCAGTTCCGCGTACAAGGCCGTCATGGCGGGCAGGGCGATGGCGCCGAGCACCGACAGGTGGAACGCCAGGTTGGCCGCCGCCATCATCAGCAGCAGCGAGACCAGGGGAATGTTGCGCTTGTTGCCGGCCTTGAGCAGCACGCGCAGCAGCACGGCCGCCGCGGCCGGCAGCAGCGCCATGTCCAGCGCCGCGTAGACGGGATAGGGCGCGACCAGCGCCGCCAGCCGCGCCGCGAGCCAGAGCAGGGCCAGCGCCCCCAGCAGCGGGCCGCGTGCGGTCTCGAGCCCCGTCCAGGCCTTCACGGCAGTGAGCAGGAACCCCACCACCACGCCGGCGGCAAAGCCGAACAGCATCTCGTGCGCGTGCCACAGCAGCGCAGGCACCGGGAACTGCCATGACACGTGGCCCAGGAACACGGCGATCCACAGCGGCACCGAGAGGCAAGCCAGCAGGGCCGTGCCCAGGTAGAAGGGCCGAAAGCCCAGGCGCAGCAGCGGCCAGCCCTGGAGCGCCACGGCCGGCTGGGCTGTGGAAGAAGCGGAAACGAGTGGGGACGGGGTCATGGGGAAGCCTGTCTAAAAGGGTGTCAGCGGCTTAAGATTCATTTTAAATGAATATTTAAAATCCGCAAAAAGCAGCCATGGGCTGCTTTGCATGAGGGGATGGCGGCTTCAGCGCTGAGCGCAAAAGCCGAATTCCGCCGTCGCGCCGGGTGCCAGGGTCTTGTTCCAGTGCAGGCCGGAGGCCGTGAGCTGGCTGCCCTGCTGCGTCCACTGCGCGTTCCACAGGTTGTTGATGGTGCCGCTGACCTGGGTGGTGACCGTCCATTCGCCCGGCGCTCCGCCCATGTTGACGACGTTCACGCGCTGGCAGTAGCCGCTGGTCCAGTCGGTATAGATCGTCGCCATGACCGCAAAATTGGCGGCTGGTGGCGGTGGCGGTGGCGGTGGCGGTGGCGGTGGCGGTGGCGGTGGCGGTGGGTTCGTGGGCTCCGTGCCATCGCCCCACAGGCGCTGCAGCAGGCGCACCTTGTCGCTGCGCACGCTCTGCCAGTCGTCCTGCAGGATGCCGCCGGTGTCGCCGCTGTTGGGGTTCCACGACCAGTAGAAGCCGTTGCGCATGTCCTTGGCGATGAGGTAGTCCACCAGCGCGTCCTGCCAGGCCACGTCGTGTGCCAGGCCCTGTCCGTACTTGCCGCCGAATTCGCCCAAGGCCAGGGTATAGCCCTTTTGCACGAAGCGGCCGAACTGCTGTTCCCAGATGGCGGGCATGTTGGCGGGGAAGCCGGGCGCGTTGAAGTAGCTCTGCTCGTAGACGTCCGGGCCGTAGACGTGCGGCGACAGCAGCAGCCGGTTGGCGGGAATGTCCAGGGGCGTGCATTCGAGCGGCTCGATGTTGCCGCCCCAGAAATGGCCGCCCTGGCTGGAGCAGGTGTTGCTGGCGCCGATGCCTTCCACCGCGATCAGCCAGTGCGGCGCGGCCTGCAGCACGGCAGCCGCCGCGCGCTCGGCCGCGCGGTTCCAGTCGGTGGCGGGGTTGCCAGCGCCCCAGGTGGCGGCGCCGTGGGGCTCGTTCTTGATGTCGAGGCCGATCACGCCAGGCACCTGGGCATAGCGCTGGGCCACGAAGACCAGGTCGCTGATCCACTCCTGCTCGCTGTAGTTGGGCGTGTACCAGAGCTCGCTGATGTTCTGGCAGTCGGGCGTGTGGTGGTCCAGCAGCACGTACATGCCCCGGCCGCTGAGCTCATCGACCACGCGGTCCATCAGTTCGAGGGAATTGAGGCCGCGCAGGTCGGGGTTGCGGTAGTAGTCGATGCCGCCCGGGGTGACGCCGTCCAGCGTGGCGGGGCAGAAGGGCAGGCGCACGGCATTGAAGCCCAGCCCCTGCATCTGGTCGATCATGTCCTTCCAGTTGCGCGTCCACAGCCCGTGCACCACCTTGATGTCGGTGCCGAAGCCGAACCAGTTCACCCCGCGCAACTGCACGGTGCGGCCCGCGCCATCGAGGATCTTGCCGGCCTGCACTTCATAGGCCGAGGCAGGCAGGCTGGCGGCCAGCAGGCTGGCGGCCAGGGCCAGCGGGGGCAGGAGTTTTTTCTGCGCATTGGATCTCGCTGAAGGAATGTCAAACACCGTTAATGGCGGATAGGCGATTCTTGAACAAAAAGTCCGCTTTCTGACGTAACGGCCCGTTTTTTATTTGATACGCGTCAACTGAGCGGATTCAGGCCTGCATCGGAAGTGCCTGTGCACAGGCATGGGCGCTGGCCCAGGCCCACTGGAAGTTGTAGCCGCCCAGCCAGCCCGTCACGTCCACCACCTCGCCGATGAAATACAGGCCCGGCTGGGTTTTGCATTCCATGGTCTGCTGCGAGAGCGTTCGCGTGTCCACACCGCCCAGCGTGACCTCGGCCTTCTTGTATCCCTCGGTGCCCGTCGGCGTGATTTCCCAGCGCGCCAGCCGCTCGGCTAGGCGTGCGAGGGCCTTGTCCGAAGCCTCGTTGATGGGGCGCTGCCATTCCGGACTCTGGCCAGCCCAGGCATCGGCCAGGCGGCTGGGCACGAGGGTGGCGAGCTCGTTGGCAATGCGCTTCTTCGACCGTGCCTTGGCCTGGGCCAGCGCGGAGGGGAGTTGAACGCCAGGCGCGAGGTCGATGGCGATGGGCGTGCCCGGCTGCCAGTAGCTGGAAATCTGCAGCACGGCCGGGCCGGACAGGCCGCGGTGCGTGAACAGCAGGTCTTCGTGGAAGGCCATGCGCTCCTTCCTGGCGCCGGTGCTGATTTCCACCGGCAGTGCCAGGCCCGCGAGCTGGGCATAGGGCGCCCAGGCCTCACCGTCGAACGTGAGCGGCACCAGCCCCGGGTGCCTCTCCACCAGCGGCAGGCCGAACTGCTGGGCCAGTCGATAGCCGAAATCCGTCGCGCCGATCTTGGGAATGGACAGCCCGCCCGTGGCGATGACTAGGCTGCGTGCCTCCACCTGCCCCCGGTCGGTATCGATTTGATAGCTTCTGGCGCTTGGCTGGCAAGCGCTGGAGGCTGAAAAGGCTATGTTTTTCACGCCGCAGGGCTGCCAGCGCTCCACGCGCCCCTCGGCGCATTCGGCGAGCAGCATGGTGATGAGGTCCTCGGAGGAGCGGTCGCAAAACAGCTGGCCCTTGTGCTTCTCGTGGAAGGCGATGCCGTGCCTCTGCACTAGGGCGATGAATGTGGCGGGTGTGTAGCGCGCCAGCGCCGAGCGGCAGAACTGCGGGTTGCTGCCCACGAAGTGGCGCTGCGGCGCGCGTGGGTCGAGCTCGCGGTTGGTGAAGTTGCAGCGTCCGCCGCCGGAGATGCGGATCTTCTCGGCCACCTTCTCGGCATGGTCGATCAGCAGCACCTTCAGCCCGCGCTGGCCCGCCTGGGCGGCGCAGAACAGGCCGGCGGCGCCGGCGCCGACGATGACGGCATCAAAGCAGGGAGTGGACACGGGCAGGAGTTGCGGCGGGGCAAAGCCGCCGATTGTCGCGCACCCGTGCGCCAGCGCCTGTGCTCCTCAGCGCACCACCTGCGCCCGGTCCACGATGGCGCGCGCCTGCGCGGCGCGGGTGTTAGGCCCCAGCGTGCCCAGCAGCGTGCCCCAGTGGGTGCCGTTGCCGCCCAGGCGGGTGTGCATGAAGGCGTCCACGACCTCGGGCGTGGAGTGGCGCAGCAGTTCGGCGCCCTGGACGAGGCGCGCGATGGCCTCGCTGGCGGGGCGGGCGAGGTATTCGTCGTCCACCATGGCCTGCACGAGCGTGGCCACCTCGCCGGCGAAACGGTCGAAGCCCGCGTGCTGGCCGCGCACGTCGCGCGCGTCGGCCATCAGGGCCTCCAGGCAGTGCGCGTCCTTGCGCAGGGCGCGGCGCACGTCCATGCACATCATGTTGGCCGCGCCTTCCCACACGCTGTTGAGCGGCGCCTCGCGGTACACGCGGGCCATGGGGTTCTCCTCGATGAAGCCGTTGCCGCCGTGGCACTGCAGCGCCTCGTAGGCGATGGCGGGCGCGCGCGAGCAGTTGAAGAGCTTGGCCACGGGCGTGGCCACGCGGGCGAAGGCGGTTTCGCGCTCGTCCCGGCCGATGCCGTCGGTGGCTCGGGCCACGCGCAGCGCCAGCAGCGTGGCGGCCTCCACCTCCACCGCCATGTCGGCCAGCACGTTGGCCATCATGGGCTGGTGGGCCAGCGCGCCGCCGAAGGCAGCGCGCGTGGCGCAGTGGTTGAGCGCCAGCGTGAGCGACTGGCGCATCAGGCCTGCCGAGCCCACGGCGAAGTCCAGCCGCGTGAGGTGCGCGTGCGACAGGATCTCGCGGATGCCCTGGCCCTCGGTGCCGACGCGGATGGCCAGCGTGCCGCTGTATTCCACCTCGCTCGATGCGTTGGAGCGGTTGCCGCTTTTGTCCTTGAGCCGCTGGATGAAGAAGCGGTTGTGGCTGCCGTCGGGCAGCGTGCGCGGCAGGAAGAAGCAGGTCACGCCGCCCGCCACCTTGGCCAGGGTGAAGAAGCCGTCGGACTGGGGCACCGAGCAGAACCACTTGTGGCCCGTGAGCTCGTACCAGTGCGCCACCGCGCCGTGGTAGTCGGCCGCGTGCGAATAGGTGGCGGTCGTCTGCGTCTCGCGCAGGTCGGAGCCGCCCTGCTTCTCGGTCATGGCGTAGCCAATCACCACCGAAGGCTTGTGCGCCACCTCGGCGCGGCTGAATTCGTAGCGCGTGCCGCGCACCTTGTCCGCCCAGATCTTCAGGGCCGGCTCGGCCTGGAAGCCGGCGTAGGCGGCATAGGCCATGCCCGTGGGGCAGCCCACGCCGTGCTCCACCTGGTTCCACAGGTAGGACTGCACGGCGCGCGCGAGGTGAGGGTGCGCGCCCGTGGCGTTCCAGGCGAGCGAAGGCACCTCGTGTTCCCAGGCCAGGCCCATCAGCGTGTGCCATGCGGGGTGGAAGTCCACCCAGTCGATGCGGTTGCCGTAGCGGTCGTGCGTCTTCAGCTCGGGCGTGTGCTTGTTGGCCAGGCGCGCCAGCTCCTGCACGCCTTCGTCGCCCGCCAGCCGGCCCAGGCGGGAGGCGCCTTCGGCGGCCCAGGGCGCATGGCGCGCGACGGCGGCGGTGAGCACGGCGTCGCCGTCGAAGGCGTTGAAGCCAGTGGCGGGCGCGGCCTGGTTGCGCACCTCGTGGGTGGCGTAGCGGCTGGCGGAGGGCTGCAGTTGCTGGGCGGTGGCGGGGGCGTTCATGGGTGTGTCTCCTCGGGTGGGTGGTAAAGAAGGGCCGCGCAGCACAGCGCGGCGATCTGGCCGGCCAGGCCGCGCACGGCGGCGGCGTCCTGCTGGCCCGCGGGGCCGAAGTCGGCGTTCAGCGGCGACAGCGGGCCGATCAGCGCCTCCATGAAGCCGCCGACGATGACCGTGGCCGCGATGGCCGGATCCAGGGCGCGGGGGAAGTCGCCCGTCTCCTGGCCCGCGCGCACGATGCGCACGATCTGCGCGCTGATGGCGTGGCGGTAGGTGAGGCGGGCCTGGTCGATCTCGGGTTCGCAGGGTTCGGCAATGAGCGCGTAGGCCAGGCGCCGGTGGCGCATGGCGCGCTCCACGAAGGCGGTGACGGCCGATTGCAGGCGCTGCGCGGGCGGCTCGGTGCCGCTGGCGATGGCTTCGAGCACATCCACCTCGCGCTGCGACACGGCAGACAGCACCTCCACGCACAGGTGCGCCTTGGAGGGGAAGTAGCGGTACACGGTGCCCGTGGCCACGCCCGCGGCGGCGGCCACGTGGCTCACCTGCGCCTCGGGCCAGCCGCCCTCGCCGATGAGCGTGCGCGCGGCGTGCAGGATGCGGTTGCGGTTGTCCGCCAGCCGGGCCTCGACGCCCTCGGTTCTACGGTAGGCCATGAAGGAATGAATAGAGGTTCACTGCGGTGAACTCTAGTTCATTCCTTGGTGCCCCGCAAGCGGGAGGGTGCTGGAGGGGAAAAAGGCTGCGGCTCAGGCGCCAGCCGCGCGGGCCGGCGCATCGGCCTGTTCCAGTGCCGCCACGCCGCGCACCACGTCGCCCACGACGATCACCGACGGGCTGCCCAGGCCTTCGCGCTCCACGGTGGCGTGGAACTGGCCCAGCGTGGTCCGCGCGTGGCGCTGCGTGGGCAGGCTGACGTGCTGGATCACCACGGCCGGGGTGTGTGCGGGCAGGGCGGCCAGCAGGCCGTGCTGGATGTGCGCGCAGTGGGACATGCCCATGTAGATCACCAGGGTGAGGTGCGCATCGCGCGCCGTGGCCGCCAGCAGGGGCCAGTCGGTGGCGCCGCCGCCGGGCTGCTGGTGGCCGGTGACGAACACCACGCCCTGGGCATGCGCACGGTGCGTGAGCGGCGCGCCCAGCAGCGTCATGCCCGCCAGGCCGGCGGTGATGCCGTTGACCACCCGCGCCTCGATGCCGGCCGCGCGCAGGTGCTCCACCTCCTCGCCGCCGCGCCCGAAGATGAACGGGTCGCCGCCCTTGAGGCGCACCACGTGCTCGCCCTCGCGCACGGCCATGACCATGAGCTTCTCGATAAAGGCCTGCGGCGTGCTCTTGCAGCCGCCGCGCTTGCCCACGTGCACCACGCGCGCCGTGGCAGGCGCCAGCGCCACGATGGCGTCGCTCACCAGGTCGTCCACCAGCAGCACCGTGGCGGCCTGGATGGCCTTGACCGCCTTCACGGTGAGCAGTTCAGGGTCGCCCGGGCCGGCTCCGACCAGGGTGCAGGTGCCAATGTGGCGGGAGGCAGCAGTGTGGCTCATGGATTGGGCTCCTCAGTGATCTGACGGCTCAAACGCAAGATATGTTCCACCTGCCGCTGCAGGGCTTGCGGCACGGGAGCCTCGCCCGCCAGCACGCGGCGCGTGTAGGCGGCGGTGGCGTCCACGCCGATGTCCGTGGGCAGGCCCGGCACCTCGTCGGCGGTGCCGGGGCGCTGCTCCTCCAGCACTTGGTGCGCGCCGCAGACGAAGGCGTCGTAGCGCGGCGCGCGGCGCGGGTCGGCCGCGGCCTCGCCCTCCAGCCCGCGCGAGAGCAGCGCGTGCATGCCCCGGGCGGCGAAGGTGGCGCACAGCAGGTCGAAATACTCGGGGTGCGTGTAGCTCGTCACCACCAGCGCCGGGCCGGCGCATGGGGCCAGCAGCTTCACCACGCTGTGGGCCGGGTTGCGCAGGCCCACCACCTCGCGCACCGAAAGCAGGCGTGCCAGGCCGGGGTGCAGTGTTTCGGTGCGTAGGTGCGCCACGGTACCGGGCGCTATCGTTTGGGGAGCTGCCAGCGCTGGTGTACCCAGCGCTTCGAGCACATCTGATGCCAGAACGCGGCGCGCCTCGGTGCGCATGCCGTGCAACAGCACGGGCAGGCCCTCGCGCGCCAGCAGCAGCGCCAGCAGCGGCGTGAGCACAGGCAGCTTGCGCGCCCCGTTGTAGCTGGGCAGCACCACCAGGGGCGGGCTGCCGGCGGGGCCTGCAGGCACGGCGGCCACGCGCGCGTGGGTCGCGTCGAGGAAGCCGCACATCTCGTCAGGCGTCTCGCCCTTGATGCGCATGGCGACGCAGAAGGCGCCGACCTCCAGGTCCGTCACCCGTCCGTCGAGCACCTGGCCGAACAGGTCCGCCGCCTGCGCGCGGTCCAGCGCCTTGGCGCCGCGCGCGCCGCGGCCGATTTCCTTGATGTACTGGCTGATGCCCATGGCGTTGGCTGTTCGGTCGGAGAAAGGTCGGATGCATATTCTCCGGTAAACTTGATAACGATAGGTTATATGGGTGTGCCCCCGGGCGGCAGGGCCGCGCAGCACTGCGCGGGCAAACCCAGCCAGCGCTGCGCCGCCGCCTGCAGCGCGGCCAGTTGCCCGGTGGTATAGAGCGCCACGCGGCCCGGCGCGACGGGCGTGTCGCCCGCATCCGATTCGGGTGCCAGTGCGCCCGCCTGCGCCAGGATGCGCCGTGTCTGCCGCGCCACGGCGGCTCCGGTGTCGACGATCTGCACGTCCGGACCCACCAGCGCGCGTAGCGCCTCCTTGGCGAACACGTAGTGGGTACAGCCCAGCACCAGCGTGTCGATCTCGCCCGTTTTCAAGCCAAAAGTGCCCAGGGCGCCCGTATAGCGAGCGCAAAGCGCTCCTATTTTTGTAGTGGATGCGGCGGCCGGCAGCGGCTCCTCGGTGCTCTGCTCGATGGCATGGGCCAGCCCGTCGCAGGCCTGCACGGAAAAGCGCGTGCCGTCCTCGTGTTCGCGCCGCAGCCGCTCGAACCGCGTGCTGGTCACCGTGCCGCGCGTGCCCAGCACGCCCACGTGGTGCGTCTGGCTGCCGCGCGCGGCGGGCTTGAGGGCAGGTTCCACGCCGATGGTGGGCAACTGCGGCATGGCCGCGCGCAGCGGCTCCACCGCCGCTGCCGTCGCCGTGTTGCATGCCACCACCAGCGCCTTGATGCCGTGCTGGCGGTGCAGGAAATCGGCAATCGCCAGCGTGCGGCGCTGCACGAAGGCATCGCCCCGCTCGCCGTAGGGCGCGTTGCCGCTGTCGGCCAGGTAGACGAAATGCTCGTGCGGCAGCTCGTGGCGCAGGGCCTGCAGCACGCTCAGGCCACCGACGCCGCTGTCGAAAACGCCAACGGGCCGGGTTGCGGGGGAAGAAGGCATGGTTTGCTGGGGTGAAAAATCAAAATCCGTGGCCTTGCCGTCAGGTCAAACGGGAAGCCAGCGCCACCAGAATGGCTGGCGACGCTCTTGCGCGCCAAGGCCGCGCAATAGCGCGACGAACTCATGGCGGCCATGCTGCCTGGCCGCCTGGAGGGGGGCGAGGTTGTCCAGTTCCGACACGAGGCTGGGATCCGCACCGTGGGCGAGCAGGTAGCGCGCCACTTCCAGATGGCCCTCGACCAGGCTGGCAACGAGTGGGGTGCGGAGAATCTCGGGATGCTGGTAGTTCGGGTCGACGCCTTCGCTGATGTGGTGCTGCACGAGCGCGAGGTCGCCATCTACCGCGGCCTGGTACAAATCCTTCCAGTCTCCTGCTGACATCCTGAGCCTCTCGTGGTGCGAAGAGCATGGAATATAGGCCCGCCGCCGGCGCCGCGGTTCCATGAAAGAGAAAACCGCCCGAAGGCGGTTTTCCATCAGGGGCGGCGAGGGCTTACGCCGTCGCCAGCTCGATGCCCTTGAACTCCCCGCTGGCGATGCGCTTGCTCCATTCCGCTGGGCCCGTGATGTGGGCGCTGGTGCCGCCCGCGTCCACGGCCACGGTGACGGGCATGTCCACCACGTCGAACTCGTAGATGGCTTCCATGCCCAGGTCCTCGAAGCCGACCACTTTCGCCTGCTTGATGGCCTTGCTGACCAGGTAGGCGGCGCCGCCCACGGCCATGAGGTAGGCGCTCTTGTGGTTCTTGATGCTCTCGATGGCCACGGGGCCGCGCTCGGCCTTGCCGATCATGGCGATGAGGCCGGTCTGCTCGAGCATCATGTCGGTGAACTTGTCCATGCGCGTGGCGGTGGTGGGGCCGGCGGGGCCCACGGCCTCGTCGCCCACGGGGTCCACGGGGCCCACGTAGTAGATGACGCGGTTGGTGAAGTCCACGGGCAGCTTCTCGCCCTTGGCCAGCATGTCCTGGATGCGCTTGTGCGCGGCGTCGCGGCCGGTGAGCATCTTGCCGTTCAGGAGCAGGGTGTCGCCGGGCTTCCAGCTCGCGACTTCTTCCTTGGTGAGGGTGTTGAGGTCGACGCGCTTGGACTTGTTGTAGTCGGGCTCCCAGTCGATCTTGGGCCACAGGTCGAGGCTGGGCGCTTCGAGGTACACGGGGCCGCTGCCGTCCAGCACGAAATGCGCGTGGCGCGTGGCGGCGCAGTTGGGGATCATGGCCACGGGCTTGCTGGCGGCGTGCGTGGGGTACATCTTGATCTTGATGTCCAGCACGGTCGCCAGGCCGCCCAGGCCTTGCGCGCCGATGCCCAGCGCGTTGACCTTCTCGTACAGCTCCAGGCGCAGCTCTTCCACCTGGTCCAGCTTCTCGCCGCGCGCGGCCTTGGCCTGCAGCTCGTACATGTCCAGGTCTTCCATCAGGCTTTCCTTGGCCAGCAGCACGGCCTTCTCCGCCGTGCCGCCGATGCCGATGCCCAGCATGCCGGGCGGGCACCAGCCCGCGCCCATGGTGGGCACGGTCTTGAGCACCCAGTCCACCAGGTTGTCGCTGGGGTTCATCATGACCATCTTGGACTTGTTCTCGCTGCCGCCGCCCTTGGCGGCCACGGTCACGTCCACCACGCTGCCGGGCACGATCTGCACGCTGATGACGGCGGGGGTGTTGTCCTTGGTGTTCTTGCGGGCGAACTGCGGGTCGGCGACGACCGAGGCGCGCAGCGTGTTGTCCGGGTGGTTGTAGCCGCGGCGCACGCCTTCGTTGATGGCGTCTTCCAGGCCCAGGCCGGTGGGAAAGCCTTCCCAGCGCACGTCCATGCCCACCTTCAGGAACACGTTGACGATGCCGGTGTCCTGGCAGATAGGGCGGTGGCCCGTGGCGCTCATCTTGCTGTTGGTGAGGATCTGCGCCATCGCGTCCTTGGCCGCCGGGCTCTGCTCGCGCTCGTAGGCGCGGGCCAGGTGCTGGATGTAGTCGGCGGGGTGGTAGTAGCTGATGTACTGCAGGGACGCGGCAATGGATTCCACGAGGTCGTGGTACCGGATGGTGGTGCTCATGGTGGGGTCGTAGTTGCTATGGAACGGAACCCTGGGATTATCGCCCTTGGTCCCGCGCGAGCCCTGGCAGGCTCACTCGCCCATCAGCGAGGGCGCGAAGTCGCCGGTGACGGTGCCGTCGGGCGCATTGCCGCGCGTCCACTCGAGCAGCGTGTCGGCGGGCAGCGGGTGGGCGTAGAAGAAGCCCTGCAGCTCGTCGCAGCCCATGGCCATCAGGATGTTGTGCTGGCCCACGGTTTCCACGCCTTCGGCCACCACGCGCAGGCCCAGGGCGTGGGCCAGCCGCACGACGGCGTCGACCACGGCGCGCGCGTCCTGCTTGTGCTCGATGTCGCAGACGAAGCTGCGGTCGATCTTGAGCTGCCGCGCGGGCAACTGGCGCAGGTAGTTGAGGCTGGAGTAGCCGGTGCCGAAGTCGTCGATGGACAGGAAGACGCCGATGCGCGCCAGCTCGTCGAACGTGTGCTGGGTGGCCTGGATGTCCTCCATGGCCACGGACTCGGTGATCTCGCACAGCAGTTGGTCGGGCTCCACCGCGTGGCGCCGCAGCGCCGCGGCGATGCGCTCGGCCAGGCCGCTTTCGCGCAGCTGGTGCACGGACAGGTTGATCGCCACGCGCATGCGCACGCCGCTTGCGCGCCACTCGGCGATCTGGCGGCAGGCCTCGTCGATGACCCAGTTGCCCAGCCGGTTGATGAGGCCGAAGCGCTCGGCCAGCGCGATGAACACCGTGGGGCTCACCATGCCGCGCGTGGGGTGGTTCCAGCGCAGCAGCGCCTCCACGCCGCTGATGCAGCCGCGCGTGCTGTCGATCTTGGGCTGGTAGTGCAGCGCGAGCTGCCCGCGCTCCAGCGCGTGGCGCAGGTCGCTCTGCAGCCCGAGCTGGTCGGCCGCCTCGCTGCCCATGTGCGGCTCGAACAGCACGTAGCCGTTGCCGCCCGCGCGCTTGGCGGCGTACATGGCGGCGTCGGCATGGGCGACGAGCTTGTCGCGCTCGCCGTGGTCCGGGTGCACCACCACGCCGATGGAGCAACTGATCTCCACGTCCTTGTCCTCGATGCAGAAGGGGCGCGTGAGCGTTTCCAGCACGCGCCGCGCGATGGCGATGGCGTCGGCGGTGCTGGAGATGTCCTCGAGCAGCAGCAGGAACTCGTCGCCGCCCACGCGGGCGATGGTGTCGCACTCGCGCGCCTGCGCGCGCAGCCGGTCGGCCGCCTCCACCAGGATGACATCGCCCGCGGCGTGGCCGAAGGAGTCGTTCACGGGCTTGAACCCGTCCAGGTCGATGAACAGCACGGCCAGGCGGTCCTCCACGCGGTGGTGGTTGGCGCGCTCCAGCCGCAGCAGGGCATGGTTGAGCCGGTCCTCGAACAGCAGGCGGTTGGGCAGGCCGGTGAGCGCGTCGGCATAGGCGCGCTGCTGCAGCTCGGCGTTGGCGTGCTGGAGCTTGGCGTTGCTCTCCTGCAGCGAGCGGGTGAGGTGCAGGGCCGTCTGCTGCAGGCGCGCATCGAGGATGGCGGTGAACAGCGTGCTGACCAGCAGCATGCCGCTGGCCATCAGCACCAGGGCCGTCAGCCCGGGGCCGCCCAGCTCCTTGGCGCTCAGGCAGACGGCGCCCGCGGGAAAGTGGGCCGCGGCCATGCCCGTGTAGTGCATGCCGCAGATGGCGGCGCCCATGACCAGCGCAGCCACCGCCTGGTAGCGCGGGCGCTGGGCGCGCGGCACACGGTGCATGGCCTGGAAGATGAACAGCGCGGCGGCCGACGCCGCCACGGCCACCACCAGTGAGGCCGCCACGAGCCAGCCATTCCAGACGATGCCCAGCGTGAGGTCGATGGCGGCCATGCCCAGGTAGTGCATCGTCCCAATGCCGCCGCCCATCGCCAGCGCGCCCAGCGCCAGATGGGCGCGGCGGTAGCCGCCGTGGCTCGCCAGCCCCAGCGCCACGCCCGAGGCGGCCACCGCCGCGGTCCAGGACAGCAGCGTCAGCCCGCCCCGGTAGCCGAGCGGGATGGACAGCTGGAAGGCCTGCATGCCGACGAAATGCGTGGACCAGATGCCCGTGCCCATCACCAGCGCGCCGGCGAGCCACCAGGCCGCGCTGGCGAAACCGCGCGTGCTGCGCACGCGGCGTGCGAGGTTGATGGCGACGAACGAGGCCAGCGTGGCAACGAGGAACGAGGCCGTCACGGCCCAAGTGCTGTAGCTGGGAGTCAGGAAGCCGGTGGGAACAGCGGACGCAAGAGGCATGGAGGACAGGGCGGACCGGTTTTGGCGGGGCGTGTGGCGCCGCTCCGGCTGCGAGGGATCGAGAAGCGAAGACAGCGGGAGCAATGACTGTATCTGTATGTAAACAACTTGATCCGGCTCAACCCTTCATTTGTGAAAACCATTGTCAAATGAGAATGGTTTCCATTTGATGTAGGCTTGTGCCCCGCAACCGCCCGATCCATGATGCGGCTCGCGCCTCCGCGACGGCCGCGGGCGGGCGCCCACCGTTTTCCCTTCAACGCATTCCGCATTCGCCATGACCATCCGCATCGAACACGACACCTTCGGCCCCATCGACGTGCCGGCCGACAAGCTCTGGGGCGCGCAGACACAGCGCTCGCTGCAGAACTTCGACATCTCGGGCGAGCGCCAGCCGCGCGAGCTCATCCGCGCGCTGGCGCTGGTCAAGCAGGCCTCGGCCACCGTCAACCATGCGCTGGGCCTGCAGGACGAGGCCAAGACCCAGGCCATCGTCGCCGCCGCGCAAGAGGTGGTGGACGGCAAGCACGATGGCGAATTCCCCCTCGTCGTCTGGCAGACCGGCTCGGGCACGCAGACCAACATGAACGTCAACGAGGTGCTGGCCAACCGCGCCAGCGAACTGCTGGGCGGCGCGCGCGGCGAGGCCCGCTTGGTGCACCCCAACGACGACGTGAACCGCAGCCAGTCCAGCAACGACGTGTTTCCCACCGCCATGCACGTGGCAGCGGTGGAAGCGATCACGCACCGCCTGCTGCCCGCCATCGCCAAGCTGCGCGGCACGCTGGAGGGCAAGGCGCGCGAGTTCGACGGCATCGTGAAGATCGGCCGCACGCACCTGCAGGACGCCACGCCGCTCACGCTGGGGCAGGAGATTTCCGGCTGGGCCGCGCAACTCGCGCAGGGCGAGAAGCATGTGCGCGCCGCGGTGCCACACCTGTGCGAGCTGGCCCTGGGCGGCACCGCCGTGGGCACCGGCCTGAATGCGCCCAAGGGCTATGCCGAAGGCGTGGCGGCCGAGCTGGCCCAGCGCACCGGCCTGCCCTTCGTCACCGCGCCGAGCAAGTTCGAGGTCATGGCTGCGTGCGATGCCTTCGTCGCCGCCCACGGCGCGCTCAAGACCCTGGCCGCCAGCATGAACAAGATCGCCAACGACGTGCGCTGGCTCGCCAGCGGCCCGCGCAGCGGCATCGGCGAGATCAGCATCCCCGAGAACGAGCCCGGCTCGTCCATCATGCCCGGCAAGGTCAACCCCACGCAGTGCGAGGCGGTGACCATGCTGGCCGCGCAGGTCATGGGCAACGACGTGGCCATCAACATCGGCGGCATGTCGGGCAACTTCGAGCTGAACGTGTTCCGCCCCATGGTGGCGCACAACTTCCTGCAGAGCGTGCGCCTGCTGGCCGACGGCATGGTGAGCTTCAACGACCACTGCGCCGTGGGCATCGAGCCCAACCGCGAACGCATCGCCGAACTGGTGGACCGCTCGCTGATGCTGGTGACCGCGCTCAACACCCACATCGGCTACGACAAGGCCGCCGCCATCGCCAAGAAAGCGCACAAGGAAGGCACCACGCTGCGCGAGGCCGCGCTGGCGCTGGGGCACGTGACGGGCGAGCAGTTCGACCAGTGGGTCGTGCCCGGCAACATGGTGGGCCGCTGAACGTCAGCCCCGGCCGCGTCGGCGCTGCGGCTGGCGCAGAAAGGCCAGCAGCCGCCGCTCCGCAGCGCTCAGCACCCGGGGCGATGCGGCGCCGCCGATGCGCTCCCAGATGCGCTGCATGCCAGGCCCGGCATCGGACGCCAGGCGCTCGCCCAGCGCCAGCACCGTGGGGTGGATGTACGACTTCCTGCACACGGCCGGCGTGTTGCCGAGCTGGCGCGCCACTTCCACCACGATCTGCCGCGCCGCCGCTGCATCGGCCTGCGGCAGCGTGCAGGCCTGGCGCGTCAGCTCCAGCGCCTGCACCGTGCCATGCCAGGTGCGGAAGTCCTTGGCGGTGAAGCGCTCGCCGCCCCCGCCCGCGATGCCGGCCAGGTAGTCGTTCACGTCGCCCGAGCCCACGGTGTGCAGGGCGCCGTCGCCGTCCTCGTACTGGAACAGCTCCTGGCCCGGCAGCTGCTGGCAGCGGCGCACCACGCGCGCCACGCGCGGGTCGTCCAAATGTGCTTCCTGCTGCACGCCGCTCTTGCCGCGAAAGCGCAGCGTGATGCGGCTGCCGCGCACGCCCGCGTGGCGGCTGCGCAGCGTGGTGAGGCCGTAGGAGCCGTTGCTGGCCGCATATTCCTCGTTGCCCACGCGCAGGTAGGTGGTGTCCAGCAGGCGCACGATGGTGGCGAGCACCACGGTGCGCGCGAGCGGCGCGCCGCTCGCCGCGAGGTCGCGGGCCACACGCGCGCGGATGCGCGGCAGCGCGCGGCCGAACGCCAGCATGCGGTCGAACTTGGCCTCGTCGCGCACTTGGCGCCACTGGGTGTGGTAGCGGTACTGCAGGCGCCCGCGCGCGTCGCGCCCCGTGGCCTGCAGGTGGCCTTGCGGCAGCGGGCAGATCCACACGTCGGTGTAGGCAGGCGGGATGGCCAGGCGGCGGATGCGGCCGATCTCCTCGTCGTCCGTCAGCCACGCGCCGTCGGGCGTGCGGTAGCGAAAGCTCTTGCCGCTGCGCACGCGGCTGTGGCCGGGCATGCGCCGGTCCACGTAGAGCAGGCCGCCGGGCAGGCGCTGCGGCGGGGCGGGGGTGGCGGTGGCTGCGGACATGCGCCCGATCAGACTGCGGCGCGGGGCCGCAGCCTGTCGGCGGAGGCTGGCGGTTGGCGTGGGATGGTTTCCAATGAAATTGGCTGCCAGCGCTTATGCAGCAAGCGCAAGCAGCTATCAAAAGAATAGTTCAGCCCCTCGGCGGGTCGAACGCGAAGCCCACGCCGTAGACCGAGCGGATCCAGTCGTGCTCGCCGTCGCCCGCGGCCTTGAGCTTCTTGCGCAGGTTCTTGATGTGGCTGTCGATGGCGCGCTCGTTCACGTCCAGCGTGTCGCCGTAGGCCAGGTCGAGCAACTGCGCGCGAGAAGATGCGCCCGCTCTGGCGCGTGAGCGCCTGCAGCAGCCGGAATTCGCGCCGCGTGAGGGCCAGGGGCTGGCCGTGCAGGCGCGCCTGCCACAGCGTTTCGTCCAGCGCCAGGGCGGGAGCATCCTGCACGGAGGCGCCGAGCAGGCCGCCGCGGCGCAGCACGGCCTTGACGCGCGCCACCACTTCGCGCGGCGAGAAGGGCTTGCAGATGTAGTCGTCGGCACCGAGTTCCAGGCCGATGAGGCGGTCCACCTCTTCCACGCGCGCGGTGAGCATGATGACGGGGCTGTGCAGCGTGCGCCGCATCTGGCGCAGCACCTCCAGCCCGTCCAGGCCGGGCAGCATGATGTCGAGCAGCGTCAGGTCGGGCGGCGCCTCGCGGATGCGGGCGAGGGCCGTGCGGCCGTCGGCGATGTGTTCGGCGGCGTAGCCGGCGTGGCGCAGGTAGTCGAGCACCACGCTGGCGATGTCGGCCTCGTCTTCGACCACGAGGATGCGGGCGGGGGCGGTCATGGCAGGTTCTCCAGCAGCGGCAGCAGCAGCACGATGCGCAGCCCGCCCAGCGGCGAGGCCTGGGCCGCGATGCGCCCGCCGTGCGCCTGCACGATGGCGCGGCAGATGGCCAGGCCCAGGCCCGAGCCGCCGGCGTCGCCGCCCGTGCGCGTGCGCGCGCTCTCGGCGCGGTAGAGGCGCTCGAACAGGTGCGGCAGTTCGTGCGCGGCCACGCCGGGGGCGCTGTCGTCCCACTGCAGGCGCAGCCAGGCGCGGCCGTGTTCGCGCTCGGTGCTGGCGGCGATGTGCAGCTGGCCGTCCGCGTGCGTGTAGCGCAGCGTGTTCTCCAGCAGGTTGCTGAAGACCTGGTGCAGCTGCTGCGCGTCGCCCAGCACCAGGGGCTCGGCGCCGGGCCAGGGCAGGCCCGGGGTCTGCACCTGGATGCGGGCCTGTTCCAGGCGCGGGCGCATGCCGGCCAGGGCCTCGGCGACCAGCGCCAGCGGATGCACCGGCACGTGGCTGGCGGCGGGTGCGGCGGCGGCGCCGTCCAGGCTGGCGCGCAGATCGCCCACGAGCTGGATCAGGCGCATCACCTGGCGGTGCAGGCGCAGCGCGGTCTTGTCGTCGAAGGTGCGGATGCCGTCCTGCAGCGCCTCGATCTCGGCGCGCATCGCAGCCAGGGGCGTGCGTAGCTCGTGGGCCACGTCACCTAGCCACTGGCGGCGCGAGGCCTCCAGCCCGGCGAGCTGGCCGGCCATGTCGTTGAAGGTGCGGGCCAGCTGCGCGAGCTCGTCGTCGCCCGCGGCCTGCACGCGCGCATCCAGCCGGCCTGCGGCGATGGCGCGCGCGCCTTCGGCCAGCGCATGCACGGGCGCGAGCCAGCGGCGCGCGAGCCAGGCCGACAGCGCCAGGGCCAGCGCCAGCCCGGCCAGGCCCGTCCAGACGGCGAAGCCCAGGTGCTCGCGCAGCACGGCGCGGTCGGCCTCGCCCTGCAGTTCGTCAGGCGCGGAGAGCACGAGGTGGCCGATGACGGCGCCGTCGGCCCCTTTCAGCACCTGCCGCGCGGCGCCCGTGTGCGGCGGGCTGCCGGCGACGGGCCGGCCGTCTGCATCCAGCAGGCCCAGGCGGCCGCCATAGGCCGGCGAGGGACCGCCCGGCCCGCCGTCGGGCGGGGGCGGCGGCCGGTCGGGCGGCTCTCGGAAGTCGCCGGGCATGCCGGGCGGGCCGTCGCCTCCGCCGGGACCGCGCTGGCGCAGCTGGCGCCACAGGCCAGGGCGGCTGCGCAGTGTGTCCCAGCCGCCGGCTTCCTGGTAGTGCCTTTGCAGGCGCTCGACCAGCCAGTCCATGCGCGCCAGCTCGATGCTGGCCACGTAGGAGCCCAGCCCGCGCTGCAGCGACCAGCGCGAGAAGCCGGAGAACAGCAGCACCAGCACCACCAGCATGGCCGCGAGGGCGATGAAGGCTTTGCTTTGCAGGGTGAGGCGGGGCAGGCGCAAGGCGGTGGATCCGGATCAGCTCATCGGAGGCGGGGGCGGGCGGTGGCCGCCGGGGTGCCCGTTGGGCATGGCGGCGAGGGCGGAGCCCGAGGACGTGGGGATTGTGCGGCAGGTGCCGTCCAGGGTCTTGCCGCCGGGCAGGGCGATGGTGACGGCGTCGCCCTCGGCCTTGCCCTGGCAGGCCGTGAAGGCCTCGGGCGGCGGCGGGGGCGGTGCGTGGCGCTGCCCGTCCTGCGCCAGCGCGGGCGCCAATGCGACGCACAGCAGCGCGGCGAGGAGGGAGGGGAGAAGGTGCTTCATGGCGTGCTCTCTTTCGTGCAGGAGGGGGTGGATCGGTTCAGGCGGCGATGGCGATGGTGATCGCGGCGGTGTAGCCGCCGCTGGCATCGGCCTGCATGGACGTCATTTCCAGCGCGTAGCCGTCGCTGAAGACGTTGTCGGTCTGGAAGCTGATCGACGCCAGGTTGCGCACGCTGTTGCTGTAGCCCGCGTTGGCGTTGTAGATGGCGCCCATGACGTCGGTGGGAAAGGCGAGCTGCGTGGTCTTGAGCGCGTTGCTCGCGGTGGTGGCGGCGGCCAGGCTCGGGTAGATCTCCAGGTGCATGTGCGGCATGCGGCCGGCGTAGCAGCCGGGCACGACGGTGGTGAAGGTGGCCGTGCCGCCGGCGTCGGTGGCCTGCACGCCGCGCAGGTAGTTGGCGGCGATGGTGCCTTCGGTGTAGACGGAGTAGTCGCCCTCCTGCGTGCAATGCCATAGGTAGATGGCGTAGCCCGACAGCGGCGCGCACGCGGTGCGCGTGCCGGTCAGCGTGATGGTGAGGGTGAGCGGCACGCCCGCCACGGGCGTGGAGGAGCCGATGCTGTAGCGGATGTCCGAGCGCACGATGCCGCTCAGGGCGAGCACGTTGTAGCTGCGGTTGCTGGCGCTGGAACCGTCGGCGGGGTAGGGGCCGGCGGTTTCCTGCGGCACTTCGGTGCAGGTGCCCGCGGCGGCGCCGGTGTCGGTCGCGCCGCTGGCGTCATCGCTGCCGCCGCCGCAGCCCACCAGGGGTGCGAGTCCGAGCGAGCCCAGGACGCCCAGCGCCAGCCGGCGCCGGGCCTGCATGTCGGAGCGGGAGGAGGGGGATGCGGGGCGCATGGCGTGGGTCCTTTCGTGGTGAGGACGCCACTGTGCCGGGCAAGATGGGAGAAATTGTGGGCAGGCCGGGCCTGGCGCCCGGGGCGTGCGGGGCGCTCAGTCCTGCGCTTCGGCCGCGGCGCACTGGACCACGAGGGCCTCCAGGCGCTGCACGTCGTGCACCTCGATGCCGCGCGGGCGCACGCTGATGAGGCCCTCGCGCTCCATCCACTTCAGCTCCACGTTCACGCGCTGGCGCGAACCGCCCAGGAGCTGGGCGAGCTCGTCCTGCGCCAGCGACAGGCCGATGGAGCGTGGCTCGCCGGGCTCCACGCCGCGCGGCCCGAAGCGGTGCAGCAGGTGCAGCAGGCGCTTGGCCAGCCGCGCGCGCAGCGGCAGCGTGGCGATGTCTTCCATCAGGCCGTAGATCAGGCGCATGCGCCGCGCCTGCAGTGTGAGCAGCGCGGTGCCGAAGGAGGGATGCTCCAGCAGTAGGGCGCGCAGGGTGTCCTCGGGCACGCTCAGCAGCGTGGTGGGGCCGTGGGCGTGGGCGTCCGACGTGTTGGGGCCGCGCTGCAGCACCTCGGCCTCGCCCACCCAGATGCCGGGCTCCGCATAGGTCAGCGTGACCATCTTGCCCTCGGGCGTGGTGCGGCGAAACCGGATGGCGCCGCTTGCGCAGGTGAACCATTCGCGCGCGGTCTGGCCCTGCTCTGCGATGAGGTCGCCGTGCGCGTAGCGCGTGACCTGGCCCAGGCGCAGGATGTCGTGCCGCAGCGAGGCCGACAGCGACGCGAACCAGCGGCCACGGTTGATGGCCTCGCGCTCCTGCTGCGTGAGCAGGGGGCGTTGGAGGGAGCGGTCGATGCAGAGGCGCAGGGGTGCGTTCATGAAGATCGGAACGAAGCGATCAGGCTGGCGCTGGGGGGAGCGGAACATTCTAGGGGCGGGGTGCCCAGGGGCCAAGCGCGCAAAGGCGCCTTCGCGACAGGGTTTTGGCTAGTCGCCGCCATCTGCCTGCGCGTCCGGCGGGTCGAAGGCGAAGCCCACGCCGTAGACGGAGCGGATCCAGTCGTGCCCCGCCGGGTCGGCCGCGCGCAGCTTGCGCCGCAGGTTCTTGACGTGGCTGTCCACCGCGCGCTCGCTCGGGTCCTGCGCGGCGCCGTCGCCGGCATGCTCCAGCAGGTGTGCGCGCGAGAGCACGTTGCCGTGCCGGGCCATGAGGGCGCGCAGCAGGTGGAATTCGCGCGGGGTGAGCGGCACCGGCGTGCCGTGCAGCGTGGCCTGCTGCTGGGCTTCGTCGAGCAGCAGTGCGCCAGGGACTGCCTCGGGGGGCGGTGGCGGCGTGCGCCGGCGCAGCACGGCCTTGACGCGCGCCACCATTTCGCGCGGCGAGAAGGGCTTGCAGATGTAGTCGTCCGCGCCCAGCTCCAGGCCGATGAGGCGGTCCACCTCTTCCACGCGCGCGGTGAGCACGATGACGGGGCTGTCGGTGTGGCGGCGGGCGCGCCGCAGCACCTCCAGGCCGTCGATGCCGGGCAGCATCACGTCGAGCACGGTGAGATCGGGCGGGTGCGTGCCCGTCAGGTGCGCGAGGGCGCTGGCACCGTCGACGGCGTGCTCGGTGTCGAAGCCCGCGTGGCGCAGGTAGTCGAGCACGATGCCGGCGATATCGGGTTCGTCCTCCACGACGAGGATGCGCGCGGTCATGCGGATTCCTCCAGCAGCGGCAGGGTGAGGGCGATGCGCAGGCCGCCCAGCGGCGAGGCGCTGGCCTCGATGTGCCCGCCGTGCGCCTGCACGATGGTGCGGCAGATGGCCAGGCCCAGGCCGGAGCCGCCCAGGTCGCCCACGGCGCGGTGGCGCGAGGCCTCGGCGCGGTACAGGCGCTCGAACAGGTGCGGCAGCTCGTGCGGCAGGGCGCCGGGCGCGGTGTCGTCCAGGCGCAGCTGCAGGCGGCCGCGCTGCACGCTGGCCGAGATCTCCAGCCGGCCGCCGGGGTCGGTATAGCGCAGGCTGTTTTCCAGCAGGTTCAGGAACACGCGGTGCAGCTGCTGCGCGTCGCCGCGCACCCGCGGCCCGCCCTGCGCGGCGGCCAGCGCCGCCAGGTCGGGCAGTGCGTGCAGGGCGACGCCTGCTTGGTCGAAGCGCGACTGCATGGCGGCCATGGCCTCGCGCAGCAGCGCAAGCGGCCGCACGGGGGCCAGCGCGGCGGGCGGCTCGCCGCCGGCCATGTCCACGCTGGCGCGCAGGTCGCCCACCAGGTGGATCAGGCGCATTACCTGCCGGTGCAGGCGCTGCGCGGTGCGGGCGTCGAAGCGGCGCACGCCGTCCTGCACGGCCTCGATCTCGGCGCGCATGGCGGCGAGCGGGGTGCGCAGCTCGTGCGCCATGTCGCCGATCCACTGGCGGCGCGAGGCCTCCATGCTGGCGAGCTGCTCGGCCATGTCGTTGAAGGTGTGGATGAGGCGCGTGAATTCCTCGCTGTCGGCCTGCTCGGGCACGCGCGCCTGCAGGCGGCCGGCGGCCAGCGCCTGGGCGCCTTGCACCAGCGCCCCGATGGGCCGCAGCCAGCGCCGCGCGAGCCACCACGACAGCAGCAGTGCCAGCGCCAGGCCGGCCACGCCGGTCCAGGCCACGAAGCCGAGCTGCTTGGCGAGGAAGGCCCGGTCGGCGTCGCGCTCCAGCCCGTCGGGCGGTGCCAGCACGAGGTGGCCGACGGTGCGGCCCTCGCCGTCGCGCAGCGCCGTGCGCGCGCCACCGGGCCGCGGCGGCGCGCCGGCCACCAGCGCGCCGCGCGCGTCCACCACGCCCAGGCGGCGCGAGAGCGCGTCCACGGGCTGCTGCGCGGAGGGTTCGGGTGTGCAGCAGCAGCGGGTCCGGCGGGGGCGTGGTGGGGCCGATGACGGGCATGTGCAGGTTGCGCGGGCGCCGCAGCTCGCGCCACAGGCCGGGCTGGCCGTGCAGCGTCTGCCAGCCGCCGTGCTGCACGTAGATGGCTTGCAGCCGGTAGGCCAGCCAGTCCATGCGGGCCAGCTCGATTTCGGCCACGTACGGCCCCAGGCCGCGCTGCAGCCCGATGCGCGAGAAGCCCACGAAGATCAGCAGCATGACCACCAGCAGGGCGGAGAGTGCGGCGAACGCCTTGCCTTGCAGGGTGAGGCGGGGAAAAGAAGGCACCCCGCGAGGATGGCATGGCCCCGCCCGGGCCATGCAACCAGTTGCTACGCTATCAATAGCTGCCAGCGCTTTATGGGAAAGCGCTGGAGGCCAATTTGATACATATCTTTCAGATCACTTGGCGGCTTGCAGCGCCTGGCCGATCCAGCCGTCGAAAGCCTTCTGGTGGGCCTTGATCCAGCCGTCCACGTGGCGTTCGATGTCGGCGGGCTTGTTCTGGCCCTGGCTCATCAGGTGGTTCTGGGCGTTGATGTCGCCCACGGGCAGCTGCATCACCTCGAACAGCTTGGCGGCGGCGGGGTTCTTCTCGGCCCAGGCCTTGTTGGCGACGATCTGCTGGTTGTTCACTACGAAGCCGTAGTTCTTGCCGTTGGGCAGCTTGGTGTCCATGCCCTTCTGCTCGCCGGGCAGCGAGGAGAAGGGCACTTCGAGCCACACCACGTCCTTGCCGGGCTTGAGCTCGTTGCTCACCCAGTAGGGCGTCCAGGTGTAGTAGAGCACCGGCTTGCCTGCGCGGAAGCGCGTGATGGTGTCGGCGATCAGCGCGGAGTAGGTGCCCTGCTGGTGCGTGACGGTGGGACGCAGGCCGTAGGCGTCCAGGTGGTGCTCGATCATGGCCTCGCAGCCCCAGCCGGGGTTGCAGCCGGTCAGGTCGGCCTTGCCGTCGCCGTTGGTGTCGAACAGCTTGGCGATCTCGGGGCTCTTGAGCTGGTCGATGCGGGTGATCTTGTGCGCGTCGGCCGTCTTCTTGTCGATCAGGTAGCCCTGCGCGGCGTTGCCCGAGTAGATGCCCTTGCGGTAGAGCTTGGCGTCGCCGCCCGCGTTCTTGTAGTAGTCGGCGTGCAGGGGGTTCCAGTGGTCGGCCATGAAGGTCGCGTCGCCGTTGGCGATGGCGACGTGGGCGGTGGGATATTCCACTTCCTTGATGGGCTGCACTTCGTAGCCGAGCTTTTGCAGCGCCTTCATGACGAGCAGGGTCTGGAAGGTTTCCTCGGCGATCGAGCTCTTGAGCGGCAGCACCTGCACGCCTTTGCCAGGAAGGTCGGCAGCCATGGCGCCGGCGCAGGCGAGGGCGGCGGCGGCCGCGCCGGCGCGCAGCCATGCCAGGCGCCAGGTGGTGGTGTGATGGGTCATGGGAAAGCTCCTTTCGTTGTGGTGGATCGGGTTCAATGCGCGGTGGATTCGCGCGCGGCCGGCTGAGCGGCCTCGGTGGGGGGCGCCGCGGGGCGGCCGCTGCGCAGAAGGCGCACCACCAGCCCGGCCGGGCCGGTCTGCCACCAGCGCACGCTGGCGCGGCGCGGCTCGCCCATGGCCTGGGTGATGCGGTCGAGCACGATGGCCAGCAGCACGATCCCCAGGCCACCCACGGTGGCCAGGCCCATGTCCAGGCGGCCGATGCCGCGCAGCACCATCTGGCCCAGGCCGCCCACGGCGATCATCGAAGCGATGACCACCATCGACAGCGACAGCATCAGCGCCTGGTTGATGCCCGCCATGATCGAGGGCATGGCCAGCGGCAACTGCACCTTCCAGAGCAACTGCATGGGCGAGGCGCCGTAGGCGCGGCTGGCCTCGATCAAATCGGGCCGCACCTGGCGGATGCCCAGGTTCGTGAGACGGATGAGCGGCGGCAGTGCGAACACGATGGTCACGATCACGCCCGGCACGTTGCCGATGCCGAACAGCATCACCACGGGCACGAGGTAGACGAACGCGGGCGTGGTCTGCATCGCGTCGAGCAGCGGGCGCGTCCAGCGCTGGGCGCGGTCGCTCGCGGCGAGCACGATGCCCGCGGGCAGGCCGATCACCACGCAAAACAGCAGCGAGGTGAGTACCAGCGCCAGCGTGACCATGGCGTCGGGCCAGATGCCCAGCAGCGCCACGAACGCCAGCGACGCCACCGTGCCCACGGCCAGCGCGCGCCCGGCGAACTGCCAGGCCACCAGCGCCAGCAGCATCGTGAGCACGGGCCAGGGAACGGCCAGCAGCAGATCGGTCACGCCCATCAGCGTGGCGTCGATGGGCGCGCGCACGGCCTGGAAGAAGGGGCGGAAGTTGTCCACCACCCAGTGCAGGCCGTCGTTGATCCAGCCCTGCACGGGCAGGCCGTCGGTGGTGATCTGGTGCCACAGGGTGGCGAGACTGCCGTCGTCGGCGGGCGCGGTCACGGCATTGCCGCCGCCGAGCCAGTCGGCGCCGGCCTGCGCGGCGTCGGTCGCGGAGGCATCGCTGCCGCTCCAGGGGTCGCCGGGGACGGCTGGCGAAGGCGCGGCCTCCGCGGCGGCCGCGCCCCATGGGTCGCTGGCGGGTGCGTCGGCCGCGGGAAGGCCTTGCAGGCTGCCTGCGTCCATGGGCGCGCCCTCGGGCGCCTGCACGGGCTCCCAGGGGGTGGGGGCCGTGCTCTCGCGGGTCATGTCGTCGTTCATGCGGGTTCTCCTGTCGGTGGTGCCGTTCAGCCCGCGGCGTGCAGTTGCACGGGGGGCGTTCGGCCTGCGGCGGCGGCACGGGCGGCGTGTCGCGGTCGAGGAACTTCATCAGCGTGGTGCGGCTGACCACGCCCACGTACTTGCCGGCCTCGTCCACCACGGGCAGCGGGCAGGGCGCGGTGGACATGGGCCCGAACAGCTCGGCCACGGGTGTGCCGGCCGCGAGCGGAGGGGCGTCCGGCAGGAACGCGTGCTGCAACCCCAGCGGCCCCTGGTGGCCGCGCAGCGCATCGCGCAGCGACTGCGAGGACACCACGCCCAGGTAGCGCTTGTCGGCGGTGAGCGCGTAGGCGTGGTCGCGGTCGGAGTCCTCCAGCAGCTTGAGCGCGGCGCGGCAGCCGCGGTCGTCGCGCTCGGAGACGACGGTGAGCGCCTGTCGCGCGATGTCGGCGGCCTTGAACACGGCCGCTGCGTCCACGCCGCGCACGAAGCTGCGCACGTAGTCGTCGGCCGGGTTGCGCAGGATCTCGTCGGGCGTGCCCACCTGCACCACGTGGCCGTCCTTCATGATGGCGATGCGGTCGCCGATGCGCATGGCCTCGTCCAGGTCGTGCGAGATGAAGACGATGGTGCGGCGCTTGACCTGCTGCAGGCGCAGCAGCTCGCTCTGCATTTCGGTGCGGATGATCGGGTCCAGCGCCGAGAACGCCTCGTCCATCAGCAGGATCGACGGATCGCTCGCCAGCGCCCGTGCCAGGCCCACGCGCTGCTGCATGCCGCCCGAGAGTTCGTCGGGGTAGCTCGCGCCCCAGGCGCCCAGGCCCACCTGCTCCAGCGCTTCCTGCGCGGCGCGGTTGCGCTCGGCGCGGTCCACGCCGGCCAGCTCCAGGCCGAAGGCCGTGTTGTCCAGCACCGTCATGTGCGGCATCAGCGCGAACGACTGGAACACCATGCTGATGTCCTTGCGGCGCAGGGCGCGCAGCGCCTTGTCGGAGAGCTGGTTGATGTCCTGGCCGTCCACCAGGATGCGGCCGTCCGTGGGTTCGATCAGCCGGTTGAGCATGCGCACCAGCGTGGACTTGCCCGAGCCTGACAGGCCCATGACGACGAAGATTTCTCCGGCCTCGATGGTGAAGCTGGCGTCGAACACGCCGATGGACTGGCCCGTGCGCTCCAGGATCTCCTGCTTGGCGCAGCCCTGGCGCACGAGCTGCAGCGCCTCCTGCGGCGCGTCGCCGAAGACCTTGAACACATGGTCGATGATGATTTGCTTGGCCACGTCGTGGGTCCTCCCTCGAATCGGTTGAACGCTCGCCCCGGCCGCCCGCGAGCGGGCCGGAACACGAAGGCCGAAGCACATGCCTACACAAGAGAAACCCCGATGCGGCGGCCGTGCCGGCGTACTCGCCAGGGGCGAGCACGGCCGTCAAGCCGGTAGGAGGGTGGTCACGCGATGTGGCCAGATCGGCCCGAATGGCACGCGAAGGGGTGCGCAAGGGCCTGGGTGCGCGGCGCGGCAGGCCGCGCCCACGCGGGAGCCAGAAAAGCCGCACGGCGGCGGCAGGGCTCCCTCGGGCATCAGGGCCGGAACTTCGGCCACTAGCGCCGCAGGCCGGCCTCAGAAGGGCGCAGGCCTCGGCAAGGGGATCCGCCGCTGATGAAAGGGCGGATTACCTGCATGGCAGGTTGTAAAACACGCTAAAAGTATATTTATTGTGTTTTTTTGAGTCAAAAAACAGGTTTTTTGCGATGTGGTATATGCGCCGGCCGCTCAATCAGTGGTCGCCATGCCCATTGCCGAGCAGCTTGTCGGTCAGCGCGATCGCCAGTGCGCTGAGCAGGAAGGTGATGTGGATGATGGTCTGCCACATCAGCACCTTCTCGCTGTAGTTGCCGGCATTGATGAAGGTCTTGAGCAGGTGGATGGAGCTGATGCCGATGATGGACAGGCCCAGCTTCACCTTCAGCACCGAGGCATTCACGTGGCCGAGCCATTCGGGCTGGTCCGGGTGGCGCTCCAGGCCGAGCCGGCTCACGAAGGTCTCGTAGCCGCCGACGATCACCATGATGAGCAGGTTGGAGATCATCACCACGTCGATCAGCGCCAGCACCACGAGCATGATCACCGTCTCGTTGAGCGAAGCGACGGCGGCCTCGGGCTTGTAGCCGATGCTGGTGGTGAGCGCGTGCAGCGCTTCCTGGCTGCCGAAGGCGGCTTCTATCAGGTGCCACAGCTCGAGCAGGAAGTGCCATACATAGACGCCCTGGGCGGCGATCAGGCCCAGGTACAGCGGAAGCTGCAGCCAGCGGCTGGCGAAGATCAGGGCCGGCAGCGGGCGCAGCGGCGTGTTCGCCGCGTCGACGGAAGGGGGGAGTTGGGAGGCCATGGGGGGACTGCAGGAAAAAACGGGTGCGCGATTGTAGGGACTGCGCGCGCCGCATCCATGCCGGTGCCATGGGCGTGGAACGTGTTTACGATCGTGCCTGCCGCCGTCAGTGGCTTGTAAGTACGGCGGGCCACAGTACCGCCCAGAATTCTTAGCTTCAGGAGACAAACCCATGAGTGCTTCCACGTCTGCGATCGAATCCGTGCTGGTGGAAAACCGCGTCTTCCCGCCCGCCGACAACGTGGTGAAGGCCGCCCGCGTGTCGGGCATGGCCGGCTACGAGGCCCTGTGCGCAGAGGCCGAGAAGGATTTCGAAGGCTTCTGGGCGCGCCTGGCGCGCGAGCAGCTGCAATGGACCAAGCCGTTCACGCGCACGCTGGACGAGTCCAACGCGCCGTTCTACAAGTGGTTCGACGACGGCGAGCTCAACGCCAGCGCCAACTGCCTGGACCGGCACATGGGCACGCCGGTCGAGAACAAGACGGCCATCCTGTTCGAGGCGGACGACGGCACCGTCACCCAGGTCACCTACAAGGAGCTGCTGGCCCGCGTGGCCCAGTTCGCCAACGCGCTCAAGGCCCAGGGCATCGCCAAGGGCGACCGCGTGGTGATCTACATGCCCATGACCATCGAGGGCGTCGTGGCCATGCAGGCCTGCGCGCGCATCGGCGCCACGCACAGCGTGGTGTTCGGCGGCTTCTCGGCCAAGGCGCTGCAGGAGCGCATCATCGACGCGGGCGCCGTGGCCGTGATCACGGCCAACTACCAGCTGCGCGGCGGCAAGGAGCTGCCGCTCAAGTCCATCGTGGACGAGGGCATCGCCATGGGCGGCTGCGAGTCGGTCAAGACCGTGCTGGTTTACGAGCGCACGCCCACTGCCTGGAACCGCGTCGCGGGCCGCGACAAGACCTTCGCCGAGGCGCTGGCCGGCCAGCCGACCGAATGCGCACCCGTGCCCGTGGGCGCCGAGCACCCGCTCTTCATCCTCTACACCTCGGGCTCCACCGGCAAGCCCAAGGGCGTGCAGCACTCCACCGGCGGCTACCTGCTGTGGGCCAAGCAGACGATGGAGTGGACCTTCGACATCCAGCCCAGCGACACCTTCTGGTGCACCGCCGACATCGGCTGGGTCACGGGCCACACCTACATCGCCTACGGCCCGCTGGTCGCGGGCGCCACGCAGGTCGTGTTCGAGGGCGTGCCCACCTACCCGAACGCAGGCCGCTTCTGGCAGATGATCGAGCGCCACAAGGTCACCGTGTTCTACACGGCGCCCACGGCCATCCGCTCGCTCATCAAGGCGGCGGATTCCGACGCAGCGGTGCACCCGAAGAACTGGGACCTGACCTCCCTGCGCATCCTGGGCAGCGTGGGCGAGCCCATCAATCCCGAGGCGTGGATGTGGTACTACCGCCACGTGGGCGGCGAGCGCTGCCCCATCGTGGACACCTTCTGGCAGACCGAGAACGGCGGTCACATGATCACGCCGCTGCCGGGCGCCACGCCGCTGGTGCCGGGCTCGTGCACGCTGCCGCTGCCGGGCATCGCCGCGGCCATCGTCGACGAGACGGGCAAGGATCTGCCCAATGGCTCGGGCGGCATGCTGGTCGTCAAGCGCCCCTGGCCCAGCATGATCCGCACCATCTGGAACGATCCCGAGCGCTTCAAGAAGGCCTACTTCCCCGAGGAGATGGGCGGCACGATCTACCTGGCCGGCGACGGCGCGGTACGCGACGCCAAGACGGGCTACTTCCGCATCACGGGCCGCATCGACGACGTGCTCAACGTCTCGGGCCACCGCATGGGCACGATGGAGATCGAGTCCGCCCTGGTCGCCAAGACCGACCTGGTGGCCGAGGCCGCAGTGGTGGGCCGCCCCGACGACCTGACGGGCGAGGCCATCTGCGCCTTCGTGGTCCTGAAGCGCCCGCGCCCCATGGGCGACGAGGCCAAGCAGATCGCCAAGGAATTGCGCGACTGGGTGGCCAAGGAGATCGGCCCCATCGCCAAGCCCAAGGACATCCGCTTCGGCGAGAACCTGCCCAAGACCCGCAGCGGCAAGATCATGCGCCGCCTGCTGCGCTCCATCGCCAAGGGCGAGCAGATCACGCAGGACACCAGCACGCTGGAAAACCCGGCCATCCTGGACCAGTTGGCGCAGTCCAACTGACCCCCAGTCTTTCTGGACGAAGGCCGCCCCGGGGGCGGCCTTTTCGTTTGTAGGATCAGCGCGCGAATACGCCAGCGTGCCGTGAAAAGCGGCCTAGCCTGGGGTACAACCGGGGCTTCACCGGGAGTCCACCATGCATTTCAGAACCATCATCCTGACGCTCATCGTGCTGGCCATCGGGGCGCTGGCGGCGCTCAACTGGACCACGCTGGCGGCGCCTACGACCGTGTCGCTGGGCGTGTCCACCGTGGAAGCGCCGCTGGGCCTCGTTATGCTGGCGCTCACCGTGCTGCTGGCGGTTTTCTTCGTGGCCTACGTGCTGACGCTGCAGGGCTCCGTGCTCATGGAGACGCGGCGCCATGCCAAGGAAATGACAGCCCAGCGCGAGCTGGCTGACCGCGCCGAGGCCTCGCGCTTCACGGAGCTGCGCGCCTTCCTGGAAACCCAGCACCGCACTTCGCACGATGCCCTGCTGGCGCGGATCGATGCGCTGGAGGCGCGCATGGCGGCGCGCGCCCAGGAGTCCGAGAACGTCACAGCGGCCTACGTGGGCCAACTGGAGGACCAGTTGCACGCACGCGGCAGGGCGCCGCTGCCGCAGGACCGCAAGGAGCCCGGCCTGCTCTGAAGCCGGCGCTCCAAAAACAAAGGCCGCAGCGCGTGAACGCTGCGGCCTGCCAAGTGCCTCGCCCCGCATGGCGGGGCGGCGCCATCACTTCATTGCCAGAATCCAGTCGGCCAGCTTCTTGGCATCGGCTGCATTGACCTGCGCGTTGGCTGGCATGGGCACGGGGCCCCACACGCCGGAGCCGCCCTTGATGATCTTCTCCGCCAGCTTGTCGGCAGCGCCTGCCTGGCCGCGGTATTTGGCGGCCACGTCCTTGTACGACGGGCCCACCAGCTTCTTGTCCGTGGCATGGCAGGCCATGCAGTTCTTGGAGGTGGCGAGGGCCTGGTCGGCGAGCGCGGGCGCTGCAACCGACAGGGTCATGGCCAGGGTGATCAGGGTACGCTTCATGGTGGGGTTCCTCTAGGGGGTGGAGTACATTTATCCTTCAATGTCATTGTAGTGTTGGGGGTTGACGGGCCTGGCACGAAAGTGCGCGCCACATCGGGGAATGAACCATGTACACACTGCTTTTGGGCCTCTTGTTGATACTTCTCAAATACCTGGAAATCGGGCCCGTCGCCACCTGGTCCTGGTGGTGGGTGCTCTCGCCGCTGGCCGTCACCGCGGCATGGTGGGCATGGGCCGATGCCACGGGCTACACCAAGCGCAAGGCCATGGAGAAGATGGACAAGCGCAAGATGGACCGCGTCAACAAGCACAAGGAAGCCCTGGGCATGGGGCAGCGCAAGCGGCGCTGACAGGCCTTCAAAAACACGCCCGCAGCCGGGAGCGGCTGCGGGCTTTTTTTATGCACCTGCGCAGGGGAGGTGGCTATCTTTGTGATAGCTGCTTGCGCTTGATGGGCGGGCGTTTGTAGCGGTTTTACTTGAAATCGTCCAGCACGGCACCTTTGCTGGCGCTGGCTGCGTTGAAGGCGAACTTGGCCTGCACGCCGCGCGTGTAGCGCGGCGCGGGCGGCTGCCACTGGGAGCGGCGGCGGGCCAGCTCGGCATCGTCCACATGGAGCTGCAGCAGGAGCTGGTGCGCGTCGATGGTGATGCTGTCGCCCTCGTTCACCAGGCCGATGGTGCCGCCCGCGGCGGCCTCGGGCGCCACGTGGCCCACGACCATGCCCCAGGTGCCGCCGGAGAAGCGTCCGTCGGTGATCAGGCCCACGCTCTCGCCCAGGCCCGCGCCGATCAGCGCGCCCGTGGGCGCCAGCATCTCGGGCATGCCGGGGCCGCCCTTGGGGCCCAGGTAGCGCAGCACCATCACGTCGCCGGCCTGGATCTTCCCATCCAGGATGGCCTGCAGCGCGGACTGCTCGTCGTCGAACACGCGCGCGGGGCCGGTGATCACGGGATTCTTCAGGCCGGTGATCTTGGCCACGGCGCCCTCGGGGCTCAGGTTGCCCTTGAGGATGGCCAGGTGCCCCTGCGCGTAGAGCGGCTGGTCGATGGAGCGGATCACGTCCTGGTCGGCGCGCGGCGCATCGGGCACGTCGGCCAGGGTTTCGGCGATGGTCTTGCCGGTGATGGTCAGGCAGTCGCCGTGCAGCAGGCCGGCGTTCAGCAGGATCTTCATCACCTGGGGGATGCCGCCCGCGTTGTGCAGGTCCACCGCCAGGTACTTGCCGCTGGGCTTCAGGTCGCAGATCACCGGCACCTTCTGGCGCATCCGCTCGAAGTCGTCGATGGTCCACTCCACGCCCGCCGCGTGGGCGATGGCCAGGAAGTGCAGCACCGCGTTGGTGGAGCCGCCCGTGGCCATGATGACGGCCACCGCGTTCTCGATGGATTGGCGGGTGACGATGTCGCGCGGCTTCAGGTCGCGGCGGATGGCCTCGATGAGCACGCGGGCCGATTCCTTGGCCGAGTTCTGCTTCTCGTCGTGCGGGTTGGCCATGGTGGAGGAGTAGGGCAGGCTCATGCCCAGGGCCTCGAACGCGCTGGACATGGTGTTGGCCGTGTACATGCCGCCGCACGAGCCCGTGCCGGGTATGGCGTGCTGCTCGATGTTCTTGAGCTCCTGGTCGCTCATCTTGCCCGCCGCGTTCTGGCCCACGGCCTCGAACACGCTGACGATGTTCAGGTCCTGCCCGTTCCAGCGGCCCGGCAGGATGGTGCCGCCGTAGACGTAGATGGCCGGCACGTTGGCGCGCAGCATGCCCATCATGCCGCCGGGCATGTTCTTGTCGCAGCCGCCCACGACGAGCACGCCGTCCATCCACTGGCCGCCCACGCAGGTCTCGATGCAGTCGGCGATCACCTCGCGGCTCACCAGGCTGTACTTCATGCCCTCGGTGCCCATGGCCATGCCGTCGCTGATGGTGGGCGTGCCGAAGACCTGGGCGTTGCCGCCGGCCTCCTCGATGCCGGCGATCGCCGCGTCGGCCAGCTTCTGCAGGCCGCTGTTGCAGGGCGTGATGGTGCTGTGCCCGTTGGCCACGCCCACCATGGGCTTGGCGAAGTCGCCTTCCTGGTAGCCCATGCCGTAGAACATGGAGCGGTTGGGGGCACGGGACTTGCCCTGTGTGATGTTGGCGGAGCGGCGGTTCAGGGGGAGAGAGTTCGTCATGGCAATCCTGGCTTCGGTGGGGAAGAAGGGGGCTGGTGCAGCCGCCAGGGAGTGTAGTGCGCAGGTGGATAATCCGCCGGTTTGTCCGGACGCGGCTCAAGAGGCCGCGCCCCGGCGCGCCGGCCCCACAAGCGCACGGGCCTTCCCCTTCTCCGAGACACCCCACAACCACTATGCCCGCATACCGTTCCAAGACCTCCACCGCCGGCCGCAACATGGCAGGGGCCCGCTCCCTGTGGCGCGCCACCGGCATGAAAGACGACGACTTCAGCAAGCCCATCATCGCCGTCGTCAACTCCTTCACCCAGTTCGTGCCGGGCCACGTGCACCTGAAGGACCTGGGCCAACTCGTCGCGCGCGAGATCGAGGCGGCGGGTGGCGTCGCCAAGGAGTTCAACACCATCGCCGTGGACGACGGCATCGCCATGGGCCATGACGGCATGCTGTATTCGTTGCCCAGCCGCGAAATCATTGCCGACAGCGTGGAGTACATGGTCAACGCGCACTGCGCCGATGCCATGGTCTGCATCAGCAACTGCGACAAGATCACCCCCGGCATGCTGATGGCCGCGATGCGCCTGAACATCCCGGTGATCTTCGTCTCCGGTGGCCCGATGGAAGCGGGCAAGGTGCGCCTGGCCGTGCCCGGCACGGCCACCGTCCAGTTCAAGAAGCTCGACCTGATCGACGCCATGGTGATGGCCGCCGACGACAAGGTGAGCGACGCCGACGTGGCCGAGGTGGAGCGCTCCGCCTGCCCGACCTGCGGCTCTTGCTCGGGCATGTTCACCGCCAACTCCATGAACTGCCTGGCCGAGGCGCTGGGCCTGGCGCTGCCGGGCAACGGCACCGTGGTGGCCACGCATGCCGACCGCGAGCAGCTCTTCAAGCGCGCGGGCCGCCGCATCGTGGAACTCGCCCGCCAGCACTACGAGCAGGACGACGATTCCATCCTGCCGCGCTCGGTCGGCTTCAAGGCGTTCGAGAATGCGATGACCCTGGACATCGCCATGGGCGGCTCCACCAACACCATCCTGCACCTGCTGGCCATCGCGCAGGAGGCGCAGATCGACTTCGGCATGGCCGACATCGACCGTCTTTCGCGCACCGTGCCGCAGCTGTGCAAGGTGGCGCCCAACACCAACAAGTACCACATCGAGGACGTGCACCGTGCGGGCGGCATCATGGCCATCCTGGGCGAGTTGGAGCGCGCCGGCAAGCTGCACACCGACGTGCCCACCGTGCATGCGAAGACGCTGGGCGAAGCGCTGGAGCAATGGGACGTCACCCGCACCCATGACGAAGCCGTGAAGACCTTCTACATGGCCGGCCCCGCGGGCATTCCCACCCAGGTCGCGTTCAGCCAGGACACGCGCTGGCCCAGCCTGGATCTGGACCGCGCCGAGGGCTGCATCCGCTCCTACGAGCATGCGTTCTCGAAGAGGGAGGACTGGCCGTGCTCACCGGCAACATCGCCAAGGACGGCTGCGTGGTCAAGACGGCGGGCGTGGACGAATCCATCCTCGTCTTCGAAGGCCCGGCCCATGTCGTCGAGAGCCAGGACGAGGCCGTGGAGCACATCCTGAACGACGAGGTGAAGGCGGGCGACGTGGTCGTCGTGCGCTACGAAGGCCCCAAGGGCGGCCCCGGCATGCAGGAAATGCTCTACCCCACGAGCTACATCAAGTCCAAGGGCCTGGGCAAGGCCTGCGCGCTGCTGACCGACGGGCGCTTCTCGGGCGGCACCTCGGGCCTGTCGATCGGCCACTGCTCGCCCGAGGCGGCGGCGGGCGGCGCCATCGGCCTCGTGCGCAACGGCGACCGCATCCGCCTCGACATCCCGGGCCGTACCATCAACGTGCTGGTGAGCGACGAGGAACTCGCCCGCCGCCGCGAGGAGCAGGCGGCGCTGGGCTGGAAGCCCGCCAAGCCGCGCCCGCGCAGGGTCTCGGCCGCGCTCAAGGCATACGGCAAGCTGGTGACCTCGGCCGACAAGGGCGCCGTGCGCGACCTGTCGCTGCTCGATTGAGCGCCGCCGCCCACGCGCCTGTCGCGCTGGTCACCGGCTCCACCTCGGGCATCGGCGCGGCCATCGCACGGCGCCTGTCGCAGGAGGGGTACGCGGTCGTCCTGCATTCGCGCAGTTCCGTAGACACCGGCCGTGCCATGGCCGCCGAGCTGGGCCGGGCGGCCTACGTGCAGGCCGACCTGGCCGTGGACGCGGATCGCGTGCGCCTGGTGCGCGAGGCCGTGGCGTGCTGGGGCCGGCTGGATCTGCTGGTGAACAACGCCGGCATCAGCCGCGTCGTGCCCCATGGGGATCTGCACGCGGCCACGCCCGAGATCTGGCGCGAACTACACGAGGTCAACGTCATCGCCCCCTTCCGCCTGATCGCCGAGGCCCGGCCCGCGCTGGAGGCAGCGGGCGGCTGCGTGGTCAACGTCAGCTCGCACGCGGGCGTGCGGCCCAAGGGCGCTTCGATCCCCTATGCGGCCAGCAAGGCCGCGCTCAATCACATGACGCGGCTGCTGGCGCTCTCGCTCGCGCCGCGCATCCGCGTGAACGCCGTCGCGCCGGGGCTGGTGGACACGCCGCTCACGGCCGACTGGACGGCCGCCCAGGCGCTGTGGCGCGAGCGCTCGCCCATGCGCCGCGCCGCGCAGCCGCAGGACATCGCCCAGGCCGTCGCCCTGCTGGCGGCGAGCGGCTACATGACGGGCGAGATCCTGTTGCTGGACGGCGGGCTGAACCTCACATGACCCCAGGAGAGACCATGGACGAACTTCAGCAACGCATCGTGGGCAGCTTCGCCGCGCAGGGCCTGATGGCCACGCTGGGGGCGCGGCTGGCGCTGGTGCAGGACGGCGAGGTGCACATAGAGATGCCGTTCTCGCCCGCCTTGTCGCAGCAGTACGGCTACGTGCACGCGGGCGCCGTCACCAGCATCGTGGACAGCGCCTGCGGCTACGCGGCGCTGACCCAGGCGCCGCCCGGGCACGAGGTCGTCACGGCGGAGTTCAAGACCAACTTCATGCGCCCCGCGATCGGCCGGCGCTTCGTGGCCGTGGGCAAGGTGCACAGCGCGGGCCGGATGCTGGCCGTGTGCACTGGCGAAGTGCGCGCCTTCGCGGACGAGGGCGGCGACTACAAGGTCGTGGCCTTGATGCAGGCCACGGTGGTCTTCGTGCAGCGCTGATGTAACCCTGGCCCCCAAAGAAAAACCGCGCCATGAAGGCGCGGTTTTGCTATCTAAAAAGTAGCTTCCGGCGCTTGTCAGTCAAGCGCTGGAGCCGTTTTTCATTCAAAACGCATAGCGCGCCGTCAGCATGGCCGACCGCGGCGCGCCGGGCAGCAGCGAGTTGGCGACGCTGCCGTGGCGGTGGCCCGGCCGCCCAGCAGGTCGAGCTTGGCGCCGATTTCCTTGTTGGTGGTCTTCTGCGGGTCGGTCGTCGCGTTGCCTGCCGTCAGGTTGAAGTTCTCGCCCACGGGCTGGAATGAGCGGCTCTGCGGAATGTCGCGCAGCGGTGCGTAGATCTTGGTGGCGCTGGTGGTATCGACGGGGTTGTAGGCGGCGTCTTTGTTCCGCATGAAAACTTCATCAGCTATTGTAGTAATAGCTGCCAGCGCTTGATGGACGGGGGTTTCAGGCCATTTTTGCTTGAGACTTCCATGCCGATGGCGTGTACCCCATCGCCTGCCGGAACATGTGGCTGAACGCCGCGGGCGAGGCATAGCCCAGATCCAGCGCCACCCCGGTGACGCAGCGGCCTGCGCACAGCCATTGCAGCGCCAGGAACAGCCGCAGCCGGTATCGCCACGCGCGCAGGCCCATGCCCACCTCGCGCTCGAAGCGGCGCGCCAGCGTGCGGGCGGAGGCTCCCAGCGCGCGCCCCCATTCCTCCATGCCGCGCGGGTCGGCGGGCTGCTCCAGCAGGGCCTCGCAGATGCGGCAGAGCATGGGGCTGGCTGGCCAGGGCAGGTGGAAGTCCTGCGCCCGCAGGCGGCGCAGCTGCGCCAGCACCAGGGCGCGCAGCTTGTCCGCGTAGGCCTGCTCGCCGTCGTGCGTGCCCACGGCCTCCAGCTCCACGATCAGCGCGCGCAGCAGCGGGGTGACGGCGTACACGGTGCAGACGCCGGGCATGCCCAGCCCCGGCGCGTCGTCGATGTACAGGTTGCGGAACGCCGCGCCGTTCAGCGCGCCCGTGGTGTGCGGCACGCCGGTGGGCGCCCAGATGGCCTGCTCGGGCGTGATGACGTAGCGCGCCCCGGCCACGTGCACCGTCATCGTGCCGGCGGTGGCGTAGACGAGCTGGTTCCAGCGGTGCGTGTGCAGCGGGAAGATCTGCCGCCCCCCAGATCCTGCGAGCGTGAGAACACAGGCACGGGCAGCGCCGCGAGATCCAGCACGTCAATGGTGATCCAGGCGTCCGTCGGGGGCATGTGGCGGGTGGTCGATGAACACTGTCGCATTATCGAAGGACGGCCACCGCGCGGCTCCCTAGCATCCGGCGCATGCCTGCCATTCCTCGTTCCACCCCCGGTGCCGCCCGCCTGCGCGTGATGCTGGCGGGCGTTTGCGCCCTCATCCTCACCGTGGGGCTGGCGCGCTTCGCCTACACGCCCATGCTGCCCGTGATGCGCGAGCAGGCCGGGCTGTCGTACCTCGCGGGCGGGTGGCTGGCCACGTTCAACTACGCGGGCTACATCGCCGGGGCGCTGATCGCGGCGCTCACGCGCGATCTGGGGCGCAAGTTCCACTACTACCGCATCGGCCTCGTGGCCGCGGTGCTCACCACCGCTGCGATGGGGCTGACGCAGGACGCGGTGCTGTGGGCGCTGCTGCGCTTCGTCTCCGGCATGTCCAGCACGGCGGGGCTGCTGCTGGCCTCGGGGCTGGTGCTGGACTGGCTGGTGCGCCAGGGCCACCGGCCGCAACTGGGGCTGCACTTCACGGGCATGGGGCTGGGCATCGCCCTGTCGGGCATCGCGGCGGTGGCGATGGCCAGGCGGCTGCCGTGGGACGGGCAGTGGCTGGCGCTGGGCGCGCTGGGGCTGGCCTTCTTCATCCCCGCGTGGATGTGGATGCCCGCGCCGGCCGCCGTGGGCCAGGGGGCCGCTGGCGGCGCTGCCGCCGCCGCGCCGCCGCCTTCGCGGCGCTGGCTGGGGCTGATGGTGGCGGCGTATTTCTGCGCGGGCTTCGGCTACGTGGTCAGCGCCACCTTCATCGTGGACATCGTTGGCGCGATGCCGCTGCTGGCGGGCCGGGGCGCGCTGGTGTGGATCGTGATCGGCGCCGCCGCCATCCCCTCGACGGTGGTGTGGGACCGCATCGCCGCCGCCCTGGGGCCGGTGCGGGCGCTGCTGCTGGGCTACGGCCTGCAGATCGTCTCCATCGTGCTGCCCGCCGTCAGCGGCAGCCCGGTGTGGAACCTGGCGGGCGCGCTGCTGTACGGCGGCACGGTGATCGGCGTCGTCAGCCTCACGCTGACCCTGGCCGGCCGCCGTTTCCCCGCCAACCCGGCCAAGGCGATGGCGCGGCTCACGCTGAGCTACGGGGCGGCGCAGATCATCGCCCCCGCCCTGGCCGGCTACATCGCCACGGCCAGCGGCAGCTACCAGGGGGCGCTGGTGGTCGCCGCCGCCGTCATAGGCGTGGGCATGCTGCTGCTGGCCGCGCTGCAGGCAGGGGAGGGCGGAAAAGAAAAACCGCGCCGTGAAGGCGCGGTCTGCTATGTGATTGATAGCAGTCAGCGCTTGTCTGACAAGCGCTGGAGGCCATTTTGGCTTATGAAGACTGGGTTTGCAGGTAGTTCTGCAGGCCGATCTTCTCGATCAGGCCGATCTGCTTCTCCAGCCAGTAGGCGTGGTCTTCCTCGGTGTCGTGCAGCTGGGCCAGTAGGATGTCGCGGCTCACGTAGTCGCTGTGGCGCTCGCACAGGGCCATGGCGTCCTTGAGGTGCCTTTGCACGCTGTACTCGGTGTCCAGGTCCTTGTGCAGCATCTCCTGCACGGTGTCGCCGGGCGTGAAGGCGTGGGGGCGCATGTCGGGCTTGCCGCCCAGCATCAGGATGCGGCGCAGGATGGCGTCGGCGTGCGCGGTTTCCTCTTCCATCTCGTGGCCGATGCGCTCGAAGAGGCGCGTGAAGCCCTGGTCCTCGTATTGGCGCGAGTGGATGAAGTACTGGTCGCGCGCGGCCAGCTCGCCGCGCAGCAGGTCCTTGAGGCAGTCGATGACTTCGGGATGGCCTTGCATGTTGTTGTTCTCGTGTGGATTGCGAAGCCTGGAGTATCCGGCGCCTTGCGCGCGGGCTCAATGCGGGCCGTCAATTCCCGGGCATTTGCGCTCTGGATGCAGGCCGTAAGCAGGCGCATTCTCATCCGGGACTGTCATGGCCCTGCGGCACAATGCCCGCCATGCTGACGTACCCGCACATCGACCCCGTGGCCCTGCAGATCGGGCCGCTCGCCATCCACTGGTACGGCCTGACCTACCTGGCCGGCTTCGCGCTGTTCCTGTTCCTGGGCACGCGCCGGCTGCGCCACGAGCCCTATGCCTCCCTCACCGGCGACCAGGCGTGGTCGCGCAAGGACGTGGAGGACATCCTCTTCCTGGGCGTGGTGGGCGTGGTGTTGGGCGGGCGGCTGGGCTATTGCCTGTTCTACAAGCCGGGCTACTACCTGGCGCACCCGCTGGAGATCTTCGCCATCTGGCAGGGCGGCATGAGCTTCCACGGCGGACTGCTGGGCGTGATCGCCGCGATGCTGTGGTTCGCGCACTCGCGGCGCCGGCCCTGGCTGCAGGTGGCCGACTTCGTGGCGCCGTGCGTGCCCACGGGGCTGGCGGCCGGGCGCATCGGCAACTTCATCAACGGCGAGCTGTGGGGACGCTTCAGCGCGCCCGATCTGCCTTGGGGCATGGTGTTCCCGCAAAGCGGTTCCCTGCAGCCGCGCCATCCGTCGCAGATCTACCAGTTCCTGCTCGAAGGGCTGCTGCTGTTCGTGCTGCTGTGGCTGTATGCGCGCCGCCCGCGCAGGCGCGGCGAGGTGGCCGCCGCGTTCCTGGTGGGCTACGGCGCGCTGCGCTTCACGGCCGAGTATTTCCGCGAGCCCGACAGTTTCCTGGGCCTGCTGTCGCTGGACATGAGCATGGGGCAGTGGCTGTGCGTTCCCATGGTGCTGGCGGGTGTGGGCCTGTGGTTGTGGGCGCAGCGGCAGCCCCTGCCGGGAAAAAGCGTCAAAACGGCCTGAAAGGCTTTCCAGTCAAGCGCTGGCAGCTATTGTTATTGACAGCCTGCTGACGGGGTGGCTGCGCTGCCACCCGCAGCGGACCGTTGCAACTTCGCATCATTTGGCCTGGTTGGGTGTTTCCCCCAACACGGCCGCAGGCGAAATCTTCATAATTATCGAAAATTATGAAAGTTGCCGCGTCTTCCCGCCGATTTGCCTGCCATTGATGCCCAGATAACCCAGCACGCCATGCGCCCCACCGCCAATTCCATGCACGACCAGGCCGCCGAGCGGCTGCGCGAGCAGATCTTCGCGGGAGAGCTGGCGCCGGGCGCGTTCCTGGACGAGGCGGCGCTGTGCGAGCGGCTGGCGGTGTCGCGCACGCCGCTGCGCGAGGCGCTCAAGGTGCTGGTGGCCGAGGGGCTGCTGCGCCACGAGCCGCGCCGGGGCTGCTTCGTGGCCGAGATCACCGAGCGCGACGTGCAGGAGATCTTCCCCGTGATCGCGTTGCTGGAGGGCCGCGCCGCCTACGAGGCCACCGAGCGCGCGGGCGCGGCCGACATCGCCGCGCTGGAAGTGCTGCACCGGCGCCTGCGCGAGCACGCCGAGGCGGGCCGCATCACCGAGTACTACGAAGCCAACTACGCGATCCACGAGGCCTTCATCACCCTGGCCGACAACCGCTGGCTGGCCCAGGTGATCGGCGACCTGCGCAAGATCCTGCGCCTGGCGCGGCACCAGACGCTGCACCTGCCCGGCCGCCTGCAGCAAAGCCTGTCCGAACACCTGGCCATGTTCGCCGCGCTCAAGCGCGGCGACGCTCCCGACGCCGAGCTGACCATGCGCAACCACGTTCTCGCGCAGCGCGATGCGCTGCGCGAACTCGCCCGCAACCACCCCTCCCGGATAGCACCATGAACGCCGCCTCCACCTGGATCTCGCGCAACGTCGGCCGCCTGCGGTCCGCCGATGGCAAGGCCGCCGCCGCGAAAGAGGAGGGCGCCGCCGCACCCAAGGCCGCCGCGCCCGAACGCTCCACGCACGAGCGCCTGCAGGCCACGCTGCGCAAGAGCGGCGAGGCCCTGTCGCCGCGCGCGCTGCGCCGCGTGCTGGCCGACTTGCAGGAGGTGGTGGCTCCGCGCGTGAGCGAGATCGAGGGCGGGCGCCGCGCGCAGCTCGTCGCCGCCTGGTACGCCGAGGCCGCGCCCGAGGAGCGGCGCGACATGTGGCTGCTGATGTGCGAGCAGTTCGCTCCCGACGCCACGCGCTTCAAGTCCGCCCAGCAGCGCTACGAAGCCGCCGCCGGCACGGCCGACGCGCCGCAGGCCGAGGCCCACCTGCGCCGCGCGCTGGTCTCGCCGCGCACGCGACTGCTGCAGCGCTTCGCCGTGTTCCCCGAAGGCATGCGCTTCCTGGTGGATCTGCGCGCCGAGATGCTGCCGCAGCTCAAGGGCGACAAGCGCCTGCTGCCGCTGGAGGCCGAACTGGAGCAGCTTTTCGCCACCTGGTTCGACGTGGCCTTCCTGGAGCTCAAGCGCCTGTCGTGGGACTCGCCCGCCTCGCTGATCGAGAAGCTCATCAAGTACGAGGCCGTGCACGACATCCGCAGCTGGGCCGACCTGAAGAACCGGCTGGACAGCGACCGCCGCTGCTACGGCTTCTTCCATCCGCGCCTGCCGGGCGAGCCGCTGATCTTCGTCGAGGTGGCATTGGTCAACGAGATCTCCGAGAGCATCACGCCGCTGCTGGACGAATCGGCCGCTCCGGAGGACATCAAGCGGGCCACCACGGCCATCTTCTATTCGATCAGCAACACCCAGACGGGGCTGCGCGGCGTGAGCTTCGGCGACTCGCTCATCAAGCACGTGGTGGAGACGCTCACCGCCGAGTTCCCGCGCCTGCGCACCTTCGCCACGCTGTCGCCCATTCCGGGCTTCCGCTCCTGGCTGTCCAAGAACGGCGCCGCGCAGATGGAGCGGCTGGACGACAAGCAGCGCGCCGAACTGGGCCGCGCCGTAGGCTTCGAGCCGCCGCAGCTCACCCACGTGCTGGCCGCGGCGGACAACGCGCTGGAGCTGCCCCCGAAGTCGCCCGTGCGCCAGCTGCTGCTGCAATGCGCCGCGCGCTACCTGGGCCGCGAGCTGAACGACGGCAAGCCCGTGGACCCCGTGGCGCGCTTCCACCTGGGCAACGGCGCCCGCGTGGAACGCCTGAACTGGGCGGGCGACCCCTCGGCCAAGGGCCTCAAGCAATCGTTCGGCCTCATGGTCAACTACGTGTATGACCTCAAGCGCATCGACCGGCATCGCGGCATGCTGGCCGAGGGCCGCGTGCCGGTATCGAGCGACATCGACGGCCTGTGCCGCGACTGAGCTTCTGAGTACATTCCAAGAGCGCCGTGCAGGCGCCTATCTGTTCCCGTTCCATAACCGCAAGGAGACAAAGCGATGCAAGAGAGAGACGACACCACCCTGTTCACGGGCCTGCCACGGCGGCGCGACATGCTGCGCGCCGCAGGTGCGGCGGGCCTGGCGGCTGCGGCCGGCGGGGCGTGGGCGCAAGGCGCCGCCGCATGGCCGAGCAAGCCGGTGAACCTCGTGGTGCCCTTTCCCGCAGGCGGCGGCACCGACGCGTTCGCGCGCCCGCTGTCGGCGCAGTTCGCCAAGAACACGGGCAAGACGCTGGTGATCGACAACCGCGGCGGCGCGGGCGGCACGGTGGGCGCGAGCTACGCGGCCAAGGCGCACGGCGACGGCTATACGCTGTTCATGGGCGCGGTGCACCACACCATCGCCCCGTCGATGTACCCCAAGCTGGACTACGACCTCGAAAAGGACTTCATCCCCCTGGCCCTGTTGGCGGACGTGCCGCAGGTGCTGGTGGTCAACCCCAAGAACGTGCCGGAGGCCGACTACCAGGCCTTCATGGAGCGGGTGCGCCGCAACCCTGGCCTGCTCAACTACGGCTCGGCCGGGCCGGGCACGTCGCACCACATGGCGGGCGAGCTGTTCAAGCAGCAGACCAAGACCTTCATCACCCACATTCCCTACACCGGTGCGGGCCCCGCGCTGCGCGACCTCGTAGGCGGGCAGGTGGACATGATGTTCGACGGACTGGGCTCCTCGGCGACCCACATCAAGGCCGGGCGCATCAAGCCGCTGATGGTCTCGGGCGGCAAGCGCAACCCGGCATTCCCCAACGTGCCTTGCGCCGCCGAGGTCGGGCTGCCCGACTACACCGTCACCACCTGGTACGGCCTGTGGGCGCCCAAGGGCACGCCGGCCGACGTGCAGGCGCGCATCGTCGAGGAAGTCCGCAAATGCGGCGCCGCCGAGGAGATCAAGGCCATCTGGGCCAGCAATGGCGCCGAGTTCGGCACCCTGAGCCCGCAGGACTTCGGCAAGATGGTCAGCAGCGAAATCAAGCGCTGGGCGCAGGTGGTGAAGGCCTCCGGCGCCAAGATGGATTGAGATGAAACGACAACCCCCTGAGCCGCTTCGCGGCTTCCCCCTTCTCTCTACATGCTTCGCGCTAGGGGAAGGGGGACGCAGCCAGCGCGGTGGGGTGGCGCGGCCGGCCCAGGCCCTTGCGCGGCTGCCCGCGCTTGGGAAGCGCCAGTTTCATCGGTTGCGCGCGTAGCGCCGTGGAAAACTGATATGACAGGTGAAGTGCGGGCGGCCGAGGCCGCGGGAGAGGCGGCCGGCTGTGGCGTGGTGCGCGTGGTGCTGCGCCACGAGGGGCGGCTCAACGCCATGTCGCGCGGCATGTGGCGCGCGCTGCGCGCCGTCTTCGAAGACATCCAGCGCAGCGCCACCGTGCGCTGCGTGCTCATCGAAGGCGAGGGCGAGGCTTTCTGCGCGGGCGGCGACATCTCCGAATACCCCGCCTTCCGCTTCCACCCCGACAGCCTGCGCGACTTCCACGAGAACGACGTCTGGGGCGGCCTGGGCGCGATGCTGGCATGCGACGTGCCCATCGTCGCGCGCATCGCCGGCGCCTGCATGGGCGCGGGCGTGGAGATCGCGAGCTGCTGCGACGTGCGCATCGCTGCCGCCTCCGCGCGCTTCGGCGCGCCCATCGCGCGGCTGGGCTTCCCCATGGCGCCGCGCGAGGCCGCACTGGTGGCCGGCGCCGTGGGCGAGGTCACCGCGCGGCAGATGCTGCTGGAAGCCGCCACCTTCAACGCGCACGAAATGGCGCAGCGCGGCTTTTTGAGCCAGGTGGTGGAGCCCGGCCTGCTGGAGGCCCAGGCGCTGGGCAGCGCGCTGCGCATCGCCGCGCTGGCGCCGGGCGCGGCGCGGCTCAACAAGCAGACCTTGCGGGCGCTTCAAGCATCGAAATGGTCTCCAGCGCCCGTCCACCAAGCGCAAGCAGCTATCGATCCGGTAGCAAACGACCCCTACGCCTACGCCGACAGCGCAGAGCACCGCGAAGGCATCGCGGCGTTCCTGGCCAAGCGGCCCCCTGTTTTCTGACTGTCCTTTTTGGTTGGCACACCATGAGTTCCTCTTCCCAGAACCTGTTCACGGCGCTGCGCGCCGCCTTCCCCCGCGACCTGGAGCAGATCGCCGTCGAAACCACCTCGGCGGCAGGCGAGCCGCTGCGCTACACCTGGCGCGACCTGGACCGCGCCAGCGCCCGCATCGCCAACCTGCTGGCCTCGCTGAAGCTGCCCGAAGGCAGCCGCGTGGCCGTGCAGGTAGACAAATCCGTCGAGGCCATGCTGCTGTACCTCGGCACGCTGCGCGCGGGCTACGTGTTCCTGCCGCTCAACACCGCCTACCAGAGCGCCGAAATCGAATACTTCGTGGGCAACGCCGAGCCCGCCGTCGTCGTGTGCACGCCCGCCAACTTCGGCTGGGTCTCCAAGATCGCCTTCACCGCCGGCACGCAGCACGTCTTCACCCTGGGCGACGACCGCACCGGCAGCCTGCTGGAGCGCGCCGCGCACCATGGCGACGAACACACGCCCGTGGCGCGCGCGGCCGACGACCTCGCCGCCATCCTCTACACCAGCGGCACCACCGGCCGCAGCAAAGGCGCGATGCTCACCCACGGCAACCTGCTGTCGAACGCGCAGGTGCTCCAGGACTACTGGGGCTGGAAGCCCGGCGACGTGCTCATCCACGCGCTGCCCATCTTCCACGTGCACGGCCTGTTCGTGGCCATCCACGGCGCGCTCATCAACGGCAGCAAGATGATCTGGATGGCGAAATTCGACCCCAAGGCCGTCATCGCCGCCATGCCGCGCGCCACCGTCTTCATGGGCGTGCCCACGCTCTACGTGCGCATGCTGGCCGAGCCCGCGCTCACCCAAGCCGCCGCCAGCCACATGCGCCTGTTCATCGCCGGCTCGGCGCCGCTGCTCATCGAAACCTTCAAGGAATGGCAGGACCGCACCGGCCACACCATCCTGGAGCGCTACGGCATGAGCGAAACCATCATGCTGACCAGCAACCCCTACGCGGCCGATGCGCGCTACGGCGGGCAGGATGAGCGGCGCGGCTCCACCGTGGGCTTCCCGCTGCCCGGCGTGGGCCTGCGCGTGGTGGATGACAAGGGCGGGGAAGTGCCCGTGGGCGAGATCGGCAACATCCAGGTGCGAGGCCCCAACGTGTTCAAGGGCTACTGGCGCATGCCCGAGAAGACGGCGGAAGAATTCACGGCGGATGGCTGGTTCAAGACCGGCGACGTGGGCAAGGTCGACGAGCGCGGCTACGTGAGCATCGTAGGCCGTAGCAAGGACCTGATCATCAGCGGGGGCTACAACGTCTACCCGGCCGAGATCGAGGGCTACATCAACGAGATGCCCGGCGTGGCCGAAAGCGCGCTGGTCGGCGTGCCGCACCCGGACTTCGGCGAAGTGGGCGTGGCAGTGGTTACGCCCAGGCCCGGCGCGAAGCTCGATGGCGAGGCGATCATCGGCGCGCTCAAGAGCCAGCTGGCCAACTTCAAGATCCCCAAGCGCTGCTTCGTCACGGCGGAGCTGCCGCGCAACGCCATGGGCAAGGTGCAGAAGAACCTGCTGCGCGAGCAGCACAAGGGGTTGTTCGCCTGACTATGGTTTTGATAGCTGCTAGCGCTTGATGGACAAGCGCTAGGGGCTGTTTTCATGCTTGGCGCAGCGGAGGCGGCGGCGCGCTGCAGAACAGGCATTGGCCGCCGGCGGCCGCCCCGCCGTCGGCATGGTTGCAGCAGTGCTCCAGCCATGCGCTCACGAGCTTGTAGACCGAGAGGTTGGTGCGCGCGCTGGGCGCGCACAGGTAATAGCCCAGCGGGCTGTCGAAGCGGTTGCCGAAGGGCTCCACGAGGCTGCCTGCCTGCAGTTCGTCCTCTACGAGGCAGGTGGGCACGATGCCCACGCCGAAGCCCGACACGGCCGCCCGGATGATCAATGAGTAGAGGTTGAATCCCGGGCCGAAGCGGCTGCCGCTGGCGTCGCAGCCGTGGGCCTCCAGCCAGTCCTGCCAGGCCAGCGGCACCTCGATGTGCTGCAGCAGCGTCGCGCGCTCCAGGTCGGCGGGCGCGCGTAGCGCCAGCGTGTCGCGCAGCTGCGGGCTGCAGACGATGCTGGTTTCCTTGCCGATCAGGTAGCGCGCATTGGCGCTGGGCCAGTTGCCGTAGCCGTACTGGATGGCGGCGTCGAAGTCGTGCGGGACGGAGAAGTCGTGCGCGTGCTGGTAGCGCACGAAGTTCAGCGTGACCTGCGGCAGCGTGCGCTTGAAGTGCCCCAGCCGCGGGAACAGCCATTGCGCTGCGAACGTGGGCGGCACCGAGAGGTTGAGCGCGCCGCCCGCACCCCCGTACGACATGAGCTGGGCCGTGGCCGATTCCAGCGCGGCCATCGCGGGGCGCGTGGTGTTCAGGTAGGTGGCCCCGGCATCGGTGAGCTCGAGCCCCGTGGACTTGCGCAGAAACAGCTTCTGCCCGAGGTAGTCCTCCAGCGAGGCGATGTGGCGGCTGATGGCGCTTTGCGTCACGCACAGCTCCCTGGCGGCCATCGTGAACGCGAGGTGCTTGGCCGCGGAGTGGAAGGCATTCAGTTCCGAAATCGTGGGGCAGAGGCGGCGCATGGCGGGAGGCTATGAGTATTGCTCATGGACTGGTGAGATTTTAGGCGGTTGCTCGATGGCTCGAATGGATCGATAAACGCGTTCCGGAAGGGGTGTGCATACGCGTCTTCCTGAAATGTCCATGCCGCATGGGCCATGAGTATTTTGAAATCGTAACCGTATCCGCCCGAGTTCATGACCCCCTTGTTTATCGCGAACGGCAACGTTCTGGACGTCCATACCCTCACCATGCATGCCGGCCATTCGGTGCTCGTGGAGGGCGGGCGCATCGCCGCCATAGGCGCGGGGCTGCAGGTGCCCGAGGGCGCCGAGGTGGTGGATGCCGCGGGCCTCACGGTGATGCCCGGCATGATCGACTGCCACGTGCACACGGTGGCCTCGTCGTTCAACCTGGGCAACGTGGCCAGACTGCCCAACGTGCTCACCATGCTGCGGGCGCTGCCCATCATGCAGGCGATGCTGGGACGCGGCTTCACGAGCGTGCGCGACGCGGGCGGGGCCGACTGGTCGCTGGCCGAGGCGGTCCGCACGGGGCTCATCAGCGGGCCGCGCATCTTCCCGTCCGGCAAGGCGCTGTCGCAGACGGGCGGCCATGCGGACTTCCGCCCCCGCAGCGACGAGCTCGACCTGTGCTCCTGTGTGCACAAGCTGGGCAACATCGGCCGCGTGGTGGACGGCGTGGACGCCTGCCGCATTGCCGTGCGCGAAGAAATTCTCAAGGGTGCGACGCAGATCAAGGTGATGGCCTCGGGCGGCGTGGCCTCGCCCAACGATCCGATCGGCAACCTGGGCTATTCGGAAGATGAGCTGCGCGCCATCGTGGAGGAGGCGGGCAACGCCAACACCTATGTCATGGCCCACGCCTATACGCCGCGCGCCATCAGCCGGGCCGTGCGCTGCGGGGTGCGCACCATCGAGCACGGCAACCTGGTGGACCGGGAAACCGCCGAGCTCATGGCCGCGATGGGCGCGTACATGGTGCCCACCATGATCACCTATGAGGGCCTCGCGAACGAGGGCGAGAAGTACGGCCTGCCGGCGCTCTCCATCGCCAAGATCGAAGGCGTGCGCGGGCCCGGCCGCCAGGCCCTGGAAATCCTCGCCAACGCCGGCGTGAAGATGGGCCTGGGCTCCGATCTGCTCGGCGAGACGCACTACCTGCAGGCCGAGGAGCTGCGCCTGCGCGCCGAGGTGCTCGGCAACGGCCCGGTGCTGCAGCAGGCCACGCTGATCGGCGCGGAAATCCTGGGCCACAAGGGCGAGCTGGGCGAGGTGACGCAGGGCGCGATCGCCGACCTGCTGCTCGTCGACGGCAACCCCCTCCACGACATCCAGTGCCTGCTGGACCAGGGCGCCCGGATCCGCGCCATCGTCAAGGACGGCCGCATCGCCAAGAACACCCTCTGACCTTCCACCTCAACGCACGACACAAGGAGACCACCATGCAACGTAGACAATTCGCCAAGCTCACGGGCGTCGCCGCGGCCCTGCAGTGCATCCCGGGCATCGGTTTCAGCCAGACGGGCGAGACGTTCCGCATCGGCTCGCTCACGCCCATCACCGGCGCGGGCAGCCCTTACGGCCCAGGCATGCAGCAGGCCATCCGCATCGCCGTGGACGAGATCAACGCGGCGGGCGGCGCGGGCGGGCGCAAGCTGGAGCTGTTCACCGAGGACGACCAGACCAAGCCGGACGCCGCCGTGCTGGCCGCGAAGAAACTCATCGAGGTGAACAAGGTGCAGGCCGTGCTGGGCACCTGGGCCTCCGGCGTGACGCTGGCCGTGCTGCCGCTCACCGATGCGGCGGGCATCATCCAGATGAACGTTTCGGGCGCGCCGGCGATCTCCACGCTGGACACCAAGGACCTGGTCTGGCGCTTCCAGGCCACCAACGACCGCTTCGGCATCGCGTTCGCAGAGATCTGCAAGAAATACGGTTTCAAGCGCCCGGCCACCATGGCGTTCAACAACGCTTCGGGCCTGGGCAACGTGGAAGGGTTCACGCGCGTGTGGACGCAGCGCGGCGGCAAGGTGGTGGCGCACGTGACCTACGAGCCCAACCGCCCGAGCTACCGCAGCGAGCTGCAGAAGATCCTGGCGGCCAAGCCGGACGTGATCGTGATGGGTTCCTACCTGCCGGACACCACCATCATCCTGCGCGAATGGTTCCAGTCGGGCGCGGAGAACAAGTGGGTCATCCCGGGCTGGGCCGCCAACCCGGACCTGGTCAAGGCCCTGGGGGCGGAGGTCTGCGAAGGCATCATCTCCGTGGATACCGTCTCCAACGAGAAGAGCGCTTCCTACGCGCACTTCGATGCGGCCTACACCAAGGCCACCGGCAAGCCCGCCTCCACCAACATCTACGCCGCCATGGCATACGACATGGTGATCTCGCTGGGCCTGGCCATGGAGGCGGCGGGCCCAGGTGCGAACGTCACGCAGGTCAACGCCAAGCTGCGCGACGTGGCCAACCCGCCGGGCAACGCGGTGGCCACGTTCGCCGAGGGCAAGGCGCAGATCGCCAAGAAGGGCAAGGTGAACTATGAAGGCGCCTCGGGCAAGCTGGACTTCGACAAGTACGGCGACGTGACGCCCGACTTCGGCGTGTACATCATCGAAAAGGGCCAGCTGGCGCGCCGCGACGTGGTGTCCATCGCCTGAGCCTTTTCCCCTGCGGGTGCGTGCGCCGGCCCATGGCGGCTGGCGGCATCCGGGCTGCGAACGGAATGAGCCAATGACCTGGATAGATATTGCAAACCTGCTCATCAACGGCGTGATCGAGGGGCTGGTGGTGGCGCTGCCCGCGCTGTCGATGACGCTGGTGATGGGGGTGAACCGCTTTCCCCATGCCGCGACCGGCGACTTTCTGACGCTGGGCGCCTATGCCGCGGTGGGCTGCCAGCTCTTGCTGGGCTCGCCCCTGTGGCTGGCTGCGCTGCTGAGCGCGGCCGTCACGGCGGTGGTGTCCGCCGGCTCGTACCAGCTGATCTTCCGCAAGCTCGCGGGGCGGCCCATGGTGTCGTCCATGCTGGCAGCGATCGGCCTGGGCTTCCTGATCCGCAGCCTGATCTCCTTCTTCGCGGGGCACGACCAGCGCACGTTCGACATGCCGCTGGTGCGCGCGTGGAATTTCGGCGGCATCCGCATCTTGCCCACCGACCTGGTCATCGCAGGCATTGCGCTGGCGTGCCTGCTCGTGGTATTCGTGCTGCTGTACCAGACCAGCTTTGGCCGCCAGCTGCGTGCCGTGGCCGACAGCGCCGACCTGGCGCGTGCCAGCGGCATCCGTGCCAAGGGGCTGATGCTGGCGCTGTGGCTGCTGGTGGGAGCCGTCTCGGCCATCGGCGGCGTGCTGCTGGGCATGAAGGCCATCGTCATGCCGGAGATGGGCTGGGAATTCCTCATCCCGGCCTTCGCCGCCATGGTGCTCGGCGGCATCGGCAGCCCGGTGGGCGCGGTGCTCGGAGCGCTGCTGCTGTGCATCGCGCAGGAACTCTCGGTGCCGCTGCTCGGCCCTTCCTACAAGCTCGTGCTCTCGTTCGCGGTGCTGGCGCTGGTGCTGCTGCTGCGGCCCGCCGGCATCCTTGGCCGCATCCAACTGGTGAGGTGACGCCATGATCGCCTATCTCTGTGCCATCGGCATCGTCGCGCTGATCTATGCGCTGCTCGCGCTGGGGCTGAACCTGCAGTTCGGCCTCACGCGGCTGGTGAATTTCGGCGTCGTGGCGTTCTTCGCCCTGGGCGCCTACACCTCGGGCCTGCTGTCGCTGCAGGGCGTGCCGCTGGCGGTCTGCTTCGTCGCGGCGATGCTGCTGTCCGCCGTGCTCGCGTTGCCCATCGGCCTGCTGTCCCTGCGGCTGCGCGACGATTATCTGGCCATCGTCACGCTGGGTTTTTCGGAGGCCGTGCGCATCACCATCCAGCAGGAGGAGTGGCTGACCAAGGGCGTCCAGGGCCTGCCCGGCCTGCCCAAGCTGTTCGCGGGCTGGGGCTCGCCGGCGGCGGAAGTGGCGCTTTTCGCGCTGCTGGTGGCCATCGTGGCCCTCGTGGCCTGGGGCACGGTGCGCCTTGCGCGCAGCCCGTTCGGCCGCCTGCTGCGCGCGATCGGAGACGACGAGGCGGCGCTCTCCGCCCTGGGGAAGGACCCTGCGTGGTTCAAGGTGCAGATCTTCATGCTCGGGGCGGCGCTGTTCGGCATGGCGGGCGCGTTCTATGCGCACTTCATCACCTTCATCACGCCTGAGCAGTTCATCCCGCTCATCACCTTCTACGTCTGGATGGGCCTGGTGATGGGGGGCACGGGCAGCGTGCGGGGCGCGCTGGCCGGCACTTTCCTGCTGATGGTGTTCCTGGAGGGCTCGCGCTTCGTGAAGGACTGGATTCCCGGCGTGTCGGAGGTCGGCATGGCCAGCCTGCGGCTGGCGGCCGTGGGGCTGGCGCTGATCCTGGTGACCTTGTACCGGCCCAACGGCATGTTTGGAGGCAAGCCGCAATGATGTTGACAGTCCATTCGGTGACGCGGCAGTTCGGCGGGTTCAAGGCCGTGGACGGCGTGTCGCTCCAACTGGCCGCCCAGGAGATCCTGGGCATCGCCGGGACCAACGGCGCAGGCAAGAGCACGCTGTTCGCAGCCATCGCCGGGCAGCAGCCGGCGGACGCGGGCGAGATCCGTTTCGAAGGCCAGGACATCACGCACCAGGCGCCATACCGCCGCGCGCGTCTCGGCCTGGTGCGCACGTTCCAGGTGCCCCGGGAGTTCAAGACGCTCACGGTGCACGAGAACCTGCTGGCCGCCGCACCGAACCCCTCGGGCGAACGGCTGCTGGGGTCCTTCTTCCCCACGCGCCATGTGCGTGAACACGAGGCGCGCCTGGCCGAGAAGGCCGACGGCATCCTGGACTTCCTGAACCTCGCGCGCGTGCGCGACGTGAAGGCCGGCGGCCTGTCCGGCGGGCAGAAGAAGCTCGTGGAGCTTGGGCGCGTGCTGATGCTGGATCCGCGCTGCATCCTGCTCGACGAGCCCTTCGCCGGCGTGAACCCGGTGCTGATCGAGGAAATCTGCGACCGCGTGCGGCAGCTCAACGCGCAGGGCATCGCATTCATCGTGATCGAGCACCACTTGCAGGCGCTCAAGTCGCTGTCCAACCGCATGATCGTCATGGACCGCGGCCGCATCCTGGCCGAGGGCGACCCGCATGCGGTGCTGGAGGACCCGCGCGTGCAGGAAGCCTACATGGGAGGGGTGGTATGAATGCGCAGCACCCATTGCTGGAGCTGAAGCAGCTGCGTGGCGGCTATTCGGAGGTGGACATCATCCACGGCATCGACCTGCGCGTGCTGCCTGGCGAGATCGTGACCATCGCCGGCACCAACGGCGCCGGCAAGTCCACCTTGGTCAAGGCGCTGCTGAGCCTGCTGCCGCGCGTGCACGGCGAGATCCATCTGCAGGGCCGGGCCATCACGAAGCTGTCGGCCGAAGACCGTTTCGACGCCGGCCTGGCCTACGTGCCCCAGGTGGCCAACGTGTTCCCATCGCTCACGGTGAAGGAGAACCTGCTCGTGGTGCGCGGCGTGCCGGACCTCAAGCGGCGCATGGACGCCGTGCTGGCGGATTTCCCCGCGCTGGCCGACCGGCTGCTGCAGCATGCGAGCAACCTGTCAGGCGGAGAGCGCCAGCAGCTCGCGTTCGCGCGCGCGCTGATGCCCTCGCCGCGCATCATGGTGCTGGACGAGCCGACGGCGGCGCTCGCTCCGTCGCTGGTGGGCAAGGTATTCGAGATGGTGCAGAGGCTGCCGGCCTCCGGCATCGGGGTGCTCATGGTGGAGCAGCGCGCGCGCTTGGCGCTGCAGATCAGCCAGCAGGGCTACATACTCGACCAGGGGCGCTGCGTGCTCCATGGCGTCGCGCAGGACCTGTTGAGCGACGACCGCATGGCGCAGCTGTATCTGGGCAACCACTGACGATTGCTGCATTAATAATAGCTGCCAGCGCTTGCTGCACAAGCGCTGGCAGCTATTTTCGTGCTTAGCGCAGCACCAGCACGGGAATGTGCGAATGCGTCAGCACGTGCTGCGTCTCGCTGCCCAGCAGCAGGCGCTTGAGGCCCTTGCGGCCATGCGAGGCCATCACGATCAGGTCGCACTTGTGCTTCTTGGCGGCGGCGATCACGGCCTCGGCGATCAGGTCCGACTTGGCGATCACGGTCTTCACGCTCACGCCATCGGCGGTTCCGCGCGCCTTCACCTTGTCCACCAGTTCCTGAGCGGCGTCGCTCCATTGCTTCTCGATGCGCTTGACGTCGGTGGCATCCACGGGCATGCCGCCTTCGAAATAGCTGCGCGGATAGCGGGGCACCACCTTGAGGGCGACGACCGAAGCGCCCGACAGGCCGGCGAGCGACAGCCCGCTTTCAACGGCTTTGTCCGAGAGGGGGGATCCATCGGTGGCGATCAGAATGCGCTTGTACATGCTCTAGCTCCTTTTGTTTGGTTGAAATCAAGAATGAGCATAGGATGGCCCACGGCGTCTATCTTGATCCAAGTCAATGACCCTGTCACGCAACGCGGATAGTCTCCGATCCATGTCAAATCGTTCTGCCGGCCCGTTCGCGCCTGCCGGAAATACCGCTGCGCCCGACGCGGCGGCCGGCCAGGAAGGCGCGGCGCTGCTGGACGATCCGCAGGAGTGGTCCGCGTTCGGCAAGCCGCTCGCCGGCGCGCCCCAGGCGGCTGCGGCCGAAGCCCTCTGGGAATCGCACGTGGTGCTGGAAGGCATGCACTGCGCCGCCTGCGCCCTGACCATCGAAGATGCCCTGCGCCGCGTGCCCGGAGTCACCGAGGCAGACGTGAGCGCGGCCACGCGCCGCGCGCGCGTAGTGTGGCACCCCGGGCAGGTGCTGCCCTCGCAGTGGATGGAGGCCGTGCGCCATGCCGGCTATCGAGCCATGCCCGCCATGGACGCCTTCGCGCGCGAGCAGCGCCAGCGCGAGCACCGGCGCGCGCTGTGGCGCTGGCTGGTGGCGGGCTTTTGCATGATGCAGGTCATGATGTACGCATGGCCCGCCTACCAGGCCATGCCGGGCGATCTCACTACCGAGATGGAGCAACTGCTGCGCTGGGCCTCGTGGGTCATCAGCCTGCCCGTGGTGCTCTTCGCCTGCGGGCCGTTCTTCTCCAGCGCGCTGCGCGACGTACGACAGCGCCGCGTGAGCATGGACCTGCCGGTCGCGCTGGGCATGCTGATCACCTTCGCCGTGAGCATGGCCGGCACGTTCGACCCGACAGGCCCCTTCGGCCGCGAGGTCTACTACGACTCGCTCACCATGTTCGTGTTCTTCCTGCTCACGGGCCGCTGGCTGGAACTGCGCCTGCGCGACCGCACGGCCGGAGCACTGGAGGCGGTGATGAACCGCCTGCCCGACAGCGTGGAGCGTCGCGCGGCGGACGGCAGCTTCGTGCGCGTTGCCACGCGTCGCCTGCAGGAGGGCGACGTGGTGCGCGTGCTGCCGGGCGAAGCATTCCCCGCCGATGGCCGCATCCTGCAAGGCAGAACCCAGGCCGACGAGGCGTTGCTCACCGGTGAATCCACGCCCGTGGACAAGCCGCAGGGCAGTGTGGTCACTGCCGGCAGCTACAACCTGCGTGCGCCGGTGGAGGTGGGCGTGGAGAGCCTGGGCGCGCAGACGCGCTTCGGCCAGATCGTCGCGCTGATGGAAAGCGCGTCGCTGCAGAAGCCCAGGCTGGCCCAGCTCGCGGACCGTGTGGCGCGCCCCTTCTTGGTCGCCGTGCTGTTGGCGGCCGCTCTGGCAGCCGCGTGGTGGTGGCCCACCGACCCCAGCCACGCCCTGATGGTGGCCGTGGCGGTGCTCATCGTTACGTGCCCGTGCGCCTTGTCGTTGGCTACGCCGGTGGCCATGCTCACGGCGGCGGGTTCCCTGGCGCGCCGCGGCGTGCTGGTGCGCAACCTGCAGGGCCTGGAAGCTCTGGCCGCCGTGGATACGGTGGTGTTCGACAAGACGGGCACGCTGACCCGCGATGGACTGTCCGTGTGCGAGGTCCATGTGGCGCCCGGTGCCGACCTGTCGCCGCAGCAGGCGCTGGACCTGGCCGCCGGGCTGGCCCGCCGGTCGCTCCATCCGGTATCGCGCGCTCTGGCCGCCGCCGCTGGCGGCGATGGGGTCGTGGGTTGGTCCGTGCTGTCCGTGCAGGAGATTCCGGGCGCGGGCCTGGTGGCCGAGGCCCGCAGGGCAGGAGCTGGCGACATGACGCTGCGCCTGGGCTCCCCCGCGCATGCACGGGTGGCGCCCGCACCGCAAGCCGCCCAGCAGGTGGTGCTTTCGGTGGAAGGGCAAGGGGCCGTGCGTGAGCTGGCCCGCTTCGACCTGAGCGAAGAGTTGCGCCCCGAGGCGCGGGCCATCGTCCAGGAGCTGCTGCAGGCCGGTGTGGCGGTTGAGTTGCTGTCCGGCGACCGCACTGCCACGGTGCAGCGGGTGGCTGCGCGAGCCGGCATCGCCGTGGCGCATGGTGATTGCACGCCGCAGGACAAGTTGCAGCGACTGCAGACGCTGCAGGCCCAGGGACACCATGTGGCAATGGTGGGTGATGGCCTGAACGACGGGCCCGTGCTGGCGGGTGCGCATGCCTCGTTCGCATTCGGCAGGGCGGTGCCGCTGGCGCAGTCGCGCTCCGATTTCGTGGTCATGGGCGACGACCTCGCCCTCGTGGCCCAAACGCTGTTGCTGGCGCGCCGCACGCTGCGCGTGGTGCGCCAGAACCTGTGGTGGGCGGCCGGCTACAACGCGCTGTGCGTTCCGCTGGCCATTGCCGGGTACATGCCGGCCTGGCTGGCGGGGCTGGGCATGGCGCTGAGCTCCCTGCTGGTCGTGGCCAATGCCGCCCGGTTGGCGCGCGGACCGGGTGCCGTTGCTGCCGACCCTCGCGCAACCCAGGCGCCGCAGCTGGCGCATTCCCCCTGGAGGCGGCCTGACATGGACATTCTTTATCTGCTGATCCCCCTCTCCGTGGTGCTGGTCCTGTTCGTGCTGGCCGGCCTGTGGTGGGCCGTATACCGTGGCCAATTCGAGAATGTCGATCAAGAGGGAGAGCGCATTCTGAAAGACGGTTGATGTTCATCAACGCTTTCGGGTTGCGCCTGATTGAAACTTTTCGCTGCAATTATTAGAGGTGCCCGATGGATACTCCACAAGCAAAAGTAGCGCATTACGACGACACCGTCGTGCGCCAGTTTTCTATCATGGCCGTTGTATGGGGGGTGGTTGGGATGTTGGTCGGCGTGTTCATCGCCGCCCAACTGACTTGGCCTGAACTCAACTTCGGCATCCCATGGCTGAGCTATGGGCGGCTGCGGCCGCTGCACACCAATGCGGTGATCTTCGCCTTCGGCGGTTGCGGCCTGTTCGCCACCAGCTACTACGTGGTGCAGCGCACCTGCCAGACGCGCCTGTTCGGCGGGCCGCTGGCGGCGTTCACGTTCTGGGGCTGGCAGTTGGTGATCGTGGCGGCTGCCATCAGCCTGCCGCTGGGCTATACCTCCGGCAAGGAATACGCCGAGCTGGAGTGGCCCATCGACATCCTGATCGCCGCCGTGTGGGTCTCGTATGCCGTTGTGTTCTTCGGCACCATCGGCAAGCGCAAGATCAAGCACATCTACGTGGCCAACTGGTTCTTCGGCGCGTTCATCATCGCCGTGGCCCTGCTGCACATCGTCAACAGCGCCGCCATTCCGGCAGGCTTCATGAAGAGCTACTCGGCCTATGCCGGCGTGCAGGACGCCATGGTGCAGTGGTGGTACGGCCATAACGCCGTGGGCTTCTACCTGACCACGGGCTTCCTGGGCATGATGTACTACTTCATCCCCAAGCAGGCCGGCCGTCCGGTGTACAGCTACCGCCTGTCCATCGTGCACTTCTGGGCGCTGATCTTCACCTACATGTGGGCGGGTCCGCACCACCTGCACTACACCGCGCTGCCCGACTGGACGCAGTCCGTGGGCATGGTCTTCTCCCTGATCCTGCTGGCACCGAGCTGGGGCGGCATGATCAACGGCATCATGACCCTGTCGGGTGCATGGCACAAGCTGCGTGACGACCCCATCCTGCGATTCCTGATCGTGTCGCTGTCGTTCTACGGCATGGCCACGTTCGAAGGTCCGATGATGTCCATCAAGACCGTCAACGCACTGTCGCACTACACCGACTGGACCGTGGGCCACGTGCATGCCGGCGCTCTGGGCTGGGTGGGCCTGATCACCATGGGTTCGCTCTACTACCTGGTGCCGCGCCTGTTCGGCAAGGAAAAGATGCACTCGGTTAAGGCCATCGAGCTGCACTTCTGGCTGGCCACCATCGGCATCGTGCTGTACATCGCCGCGATGTGGATCGCCGGCGTGATGCAGGGCCTGATGTGGCGCGCCGTGAATGCGGACGGCACCCTGACCTACACCTTCGTGGAAAGCGTCAAGGCCACCTATCCGTTCTATGCCATCCGCTTCGTCGGTGGCCTGCTGTATCTGGGCGGCATGGTGGTCATGGCCTGGAACGTGTGGCTGACGGCCATCTCCGGCCGTTCCGTCAAGGTGGCCATCCCGGCCGTGAATGCTGCTCACGCCTGAAGGCCCGAGGACTCAAGACATGTCTGATACCCAAAACAAAGCATCGTCCGGCTTCACCCACGAGAAGGTCGAGACCAGCAACTTCCTCATGATCGTCCTGATTCTGCTGGTGGTCGCCGTCGGGGGGCTGGTGGAAATCGTTCCGCTGTTCTTCCAGAAGTCCACCACGGAGCCGGTCCAGGGCATCAAGCCCTACACGGCCGTGCAGTTGATCGGCCGCGACATCTACCTGCGCGAGGGCTGCTACAACTGCCATTCGCAGATGATCCGCCCGTTCCGCGCCGAGACGCTGCGCTACGGCCACTACTCGGTGGCGGGTGAGTTCGTCTACGACCACCCCTTCCAGTGGGGCTCCAAGCGTACCGGTCCCGATCTGCACCGCGTGGGCGGCAAGTACAGCGACGAATGGCATCGCATCCACCTGAACAACCCGCGCGACGTGGTGCCCGAGTCCAACATGCCTGCCTATCCGTGGCTCGAGAAGAACCTGATCAATCCTGCCGACGTGGCTCCGCGCATGAAGGCGCTGCGCACCGTGGGCGTCCCGTATACGGACGAGGACATCGCGGGAGGGGCGGAGGCCGTCAAGGGCAAGACCGAGATGGACGCCGTCGTGGCCTACCTGCAAGTGCTGGGCCGCGCGCTCAAGTAAGGAGAGGAAGCCATGGACATCACCACCATGCGCATCGTGGCCACGCTGGCATCGCTGGCGTGTTTCGTGGGCATCTGGTTCTGGGCGTACATGCGCAGCAACCGGGCCCGCTTCGAAGAGGCCGCGCAAGTGCCCTTCGCCGAGGACTGAATGGCTCCTTCACAAGAAAAGAGATAACCCATGAGCGATTTCACCCATAACTTCTGGTCCCTCTATGTGGCCGGAATCACCATCATCGGCATCGTGGCCTGTGGCCTGCTGCTGTGGATCACCTCGCGCAAAAAAGTCGAGGCGACGGCGGACAATACGACCGGCCACGTCTGGGACGTCGATCTGACGGAAATGAACAACCCCATGCCCCGCTGGTGGATGTGGCTGTTCGTCATCACTCTCGTTTTCGGTGCCGGCTACCTGATCGCCTATCCTGGCCTGGGTACCTTCAAGGGCCAGCTGGGCTGGACCCAGCTGGGTGAGTACCAGGCTGAGGTCGACAAGGCTTCTGCGGAACTCCAGCCTCTCTATGCCCGTTTCGCCAGCATGAAGACCGAGGAAATGGCAGGCGATGCGGCGGCCATGGCCATCGGCGAGCGCTTGTTCATGAACAACTGCGCGCAATGCCACGGTTCCGACGCGCGCGGCAGCAAGGGCTTCCCCAGCCTGGCGGACGGCGACTGGCTGTATGGCGGCGCGCCCGACCAGATTCGCCAGACCATCCACGACGGCCGCGTGGGTGTCATGCCCCCCATGGCTGCAGCGGTGGGCTCTCCCGAGGATGTGCGCAACCTCTCGCACTATGTGCTCAGCCTGTCGGGCAGCCCGCATGACTCGCTGAAGGCATCGCTGGGCAAGTCGAAGTTCACGGCGTGCGCTGCGTGCCATGGCATGGACGGCAAGGGCAACGTGGCTCTGGGTGCCCCCAATCTGACGGATGACATTTGGCTGCACGGTTGGGGCGAAGCCGCCATCACGGCTATGATCAACAACGGAAAGACCAACGAGATGCCGGCACAGGCCGGCAAGCTGACCGACGCACAGATCAGCGTGCTGACAGCTTACGTGTGGGGCTTGTCCAACAAGGCCGGCGCCGCGCGCTGACGCCCCTCCACCGGCCGGACACCCCCTCATGGGGTGCCGGCCGTTTTTCATGCGGAAGCCGCTTCCCAAGAGATCCCCACCATGAAGCCAGCCGAAGGCCAGCCCCGCAAGGTGATCCCCATCGCACCTGCCGCGGCAGATAACTCGCAAACCGAAGTTGTTTCGCTGTACGAGGCGCAGAAGAAGATCTATCCCCGTTCCATCAGCGGCATTTTTGCCCGGTGGCGGTGGGTCATGGTGTTCCTGACGCAGTTGATCTTCTACGGGTTGCCATGGTTCGAGTGGGGCCAGCGCCAGATGGTGCTTTTCGACCTCGGTGCCCGGCGTTTCTACATCTTCGGGCTCGTGCTCTATCCGCAGGACTTCATCTACCTGACGGGCCTGCTCATCATCTCGGCCCTTTCGCTGTTCCTGTTCACCGCTGTCGCAGGGCGCCTGTGGTGTGGTTTCTCGTGCCCGCAGACGGTCTACACGGAAATGTTCATGTGGATCGAGCACAAGATCGAAGGGGATCGCAGTGCCCGCATGCGCCTGGACAACGGACCGTGGACCTTCGAGAAGGTGTGGAAGAAGTCGCTCAAGCAACTGGTCTGGATTGCCGTGGCGTTCTGGACAGGGTTTACCTTCGTGGGATACTTCGTTCCCATTCGCGAACTGGGCAGCGAATTGCTGGCGCTCCAGGGGACGTGGCAGATTTTCTGGGTGCTCTTCTACGGTTTTGCCACCTACGGCAATGCGGGCTACCTGCGCGAGCAGGTGTGCAAGTACATGTGCCCCTATGCGCGCTTCCAGAGCGCCATGTTCGACAAGGACACTTTGGTCGTGACGTACGACCCTGAGCGCGGTGAGCCGCGCGGGCCACGCAACAAGAGCATCGATCACAAGGCGAAGGGACTCGGCGACTGCATCGACTGCACGCTGTGCGTGCAGGTGTGTCCTACGGGCATCGATATCCGGGAGGGCCTGCAGTATGAATGCATTGGCTGCGGCCTCTGCGTGGATGCATGCAACACCGTGATGGACAAGATGAAGTACCCGAGAGGGCTGATCCGCTTCTCTACGCAGAACGGCGTGAAGAACCATTGGACGCAGTCGCAGATGCTCAAGCGCGTGCTGCGTCCGCGCGTGCTGATCTATACGGCTGTGCTGGCCTTGCTGTGCGTGGGCATGCTGGCCAGCCTCGTGGTGCGCACGCCGCTCAAGGTGGACGTGGTCCGCGACCGCGCGGCACTGTCCCGGATCGTGGCAGGCGGCAAGCTGGAAAACATCTACCGCTTGCAGATCATGAATGCCACCGAAGGCACGCAGCGCTACCGTATCAGTGCGCGCGGGCTGGAAGGGCTGGAAGTCGCCTCCGAATCGGAGATCGATATCGGACCGGCCGAGTCGCGCTGGGTGGCAGTGCGGCTGCAGGTGCCCTATGGTTCTGCCGCGCCCGGGTCGCACACTGTGTTTTTCGACATCCAGGCACAAGGCGATAAAGCGCAGGTGGCCGAGAAGTCGGTGTTCCTGGTACCCCGCTGATGGGCTTGCCAGGTGGTTATGTTCAGGTCAGGCCTCCTTATGGGGCCAAGGAGTTTCCCATGCCCGCAGTCCCATCCATGAATGAATCGCCAGTGGCGCAGCCTTGGTGGAAATATGGCCATGTCTGGCTGGTGATCGCCGGGCCGGTGATCGTGGTGATCGCTGGCTTCGTGACGCTGTGGCTCGCGATCCGGCAGCCCGACCCTGTATTGGCGGAAGACTATTACCAGCGTGGCCTAGAGATCAACAAGACGCTCCAGCATTCCGAGGCCAGCATGGCCCCTGCGATAAAGGGCCGCAACCATGCCGCCACGCCCCTCGAGGACCAGCCTCGCCGGTGACGCGGAGCCGCATCCGAAAAGAATTGATGCAGGTAAGGGGAATCGAGAGGTCGGGTACTCTTTGCACGCGCAGGGCATGATGCTAGGCTGTCACCATTGCAAGGAGGCACGCGAAATGTGGACGCAGCGACTGATGTGGATTGCCTGGCCCGCCTTTCTGATGGCAGGGGTCATGGAAATGGTGGTGTTTGCCTTCGTGGATCCGGAGGCATTGCACTGGTTCGACCAACCCATGAACCTATCGCGGCAAGGCGTTTACACCGTTGCCTTCTTCATCTTCTGGTTGGTGATCATGGCGTCGAGTGCATTGACGACCATGCTGTCCCTCTCGCCGTTCGAGGTCAACCGCTGTCCTGTGCCCAAGGGAGACCGTCCCCTGGACTGCGCAAAGTATTCGTCCTGAAGACGCGGGCCGCCTGCAAGGCGGTTCAGTGGCAGGCTTGTTGGCTGTTCACGATGCGTTTCAGGGCATCGGTGTCCACGATGCGGACATGCCGCTGCTTGACTTCCACGATGCCTTCTTCCACGAATTTCGAGAATGTACGGCTCACGGTTTCCAGCTTGAGACCGAGGTAGCTGCCGATTTCCTCACGCGTCATGCGCAGGACCAGTTCCGACTGGGAAAATCCCCGCGCATGCAGGCGCTGCACCAGATTCAACAGGAAAGCCGCTAGACGCTCCTCGGCGCGCATGCTGCCGAGCAGGAGCATGACGCCATGTTCACGCACGATCTCGCGGCTCATGATCTTGTGCACATGGCTCTGCAGTGCCGTCACTTCGCGGGAGAGCTCTTCAATGCGGTCGAAGGGCATCACGCAGACTTCTGCATCCTCGAGCGCTACGGCGTCGCAGGTGTGCCTGTCGTTCACGATGCCATCGAGGCCGATGATCTCCCCGGCCATCTGGAAGCCGGTGACCTGATCGCGTCCATCCTCCGTGGCGACGCAGGTCTTGAAAAAGCCCGTGCGGATCGCAAAAAGGGAAGTGAAGGCTTCACCGTTGCGAAACAGCGTGCCGCCTCGCTTGATCTTGCGGCGGATGGCCACGATTTCGTCGATGCGTTGCAATTGCTGGTCGTTCAGCCCCAGGGGCATGCAAAGCTCGCGCAAGTTGCAGTTGGAACACGCAACTTTGATGGTCTGCAGATTCATGTGCACGGGCGCCCTGTTCATGTGGCTAGCTTACCTCTGAAACCCCTGGAGGCGGAAATGCCGCAGGGAATTGACCGACTTTGAGCCGAAATCAAATTGTCGCTATCCTGACCCCGTGAGTGCTTGATTAAAGTCAAGGACGAGCCGGGGTCTCTGCGGCACAGTGGATAGTCAGATACAAGGAAAATTTTCCCCATGACTGTTGTCACCACCGAGCTCTTGCGTCGCTTCGATGTGCCTGGGCCGCGCTACACCTCCTACCCGACGGCGGACCGTTTCGTGGAGGCTTTTGGCGAAGAAGAATACATTCTTGCGCTGCAGCAGCGCCGCGTGGGTTCGGCGGCCAAAGCGATGCCATTGTCGCTGTATGTGCACATCCCGTTTTGCGAGTCGCTGTGCTACTACTGCGCATGCAACAAGATTATCACGCGGCACCCGGAACGGGCGGAGGTCTACCTGCGCTATCTGAGTCGGGAGATCGACCTGCATACGGCCCATTGCGGTGTCGGGCAGCACGTCAGCCAGTTGCATCTGGGAGGGGGACGCCGACATTCCTGTCCGACGAGGGGCTGCGCGAGCTCATGGGCATGCTGCGCCGCAGCTTCGTGCTGGCGCCTGGGGGCGAATATTCGATTGAAGTGGATCCGCGCACGGTCGACGAGCAGCGCCTGGCTCTGCTGGCGGAACTGGGCTTCAACCGGCTCAGCTTCGGTGTGCAGGATTTCGACCCCGAGGTGCAGAAAGCGGTGCACCGCGTGCAGCCCGCGGAGAAGGTATTCGCCCTGGTGGCGAGCGCCCGCAAGCTGGGATTCGAGTCGGTCAACGTGGATCTGATCTACGGTTTGCCACGCCAGACTCCGGAGTCCTTCGACCGTACGCTGGAGCAGGTCACCCAGTTGCGCCCGGACCGCATTGCGCTCTACGCGTATGCCCACCTGCCCGAGCGGTTCAAGGCGCAGCGGCGCATCGTCTCCGCCGAGTTGCCCATGGCATCGGCCAAAGTGTCCATGCTGGCCCGCTCCATGGATGTCTTCATGGCTAGCGGCTATGTGTACGTGGGCATGGATCATTTTGCCTTGCCGGACGACGCTCTGGCCGTGGCCAAGCGCCAGGGGCGCCTGCATCGCAACTTCCAGGGCTACAGCACCCAGCCTGACTGCGACCTGATCGGCCTGGGCGTCTCGGCCATCGGCCGCATCGGCGCTACCTACAGCCAGAACGTCAAGACCCTGGACGAATACTACGACGCGATCAACCAGGGGCACCTGCCCGTTGTGCGCGGCTTGGCGCTGACCCGTGACGATCTGATACGCCGTGCGGTCATCATGGCCTTGATGTGCCAGGGCAAGGTGCTTTTCGAGCCCATGGAGCAATCCTGGCTGATCGATTTTCGCCGTTACTTTGATGTCGAACTGGCCCGGTTGCAGGAGATGGAAGGGCAAGGCCTGGTGAAAATCAATTCCGATGGCGTGGAGGTCACGCCGATGGGATGGTTCTTCGTGCGGGGTGTGGCGATGGTGTTCGACAAGTACCTGCAGGCCGGGCGCAACCGGGCGCAGTTCTCCCGCATCATCTGATCCATGCTGCTGGCCCTGGCCTCCACGGCATTGCTCATGGGCATCACGGGCGGGGCGCACTGCCTTGTCATGTGCGCGGCTCCTTGCGGCGCATTGACGGGGCAAGGGGGGAAAGCCACAGGCCTCGGAGCAGGCGGTCCAGTGGGTCTCGCACAAGCGCCGGGGCAGGGGGCGCCTGCTGGGATTCCACTTGGGGCGGCTCGTTGGCTACGGTGCGGCGGGAGCCATGGCTGCGCTGGCAATGGAGCGCCTGGCGTGGCTGAGCCAGTTCAGCCCTGCGCTGCGCCCAGCGTGGACGATGATGCATGTGATGATCCTGGCCTGGGGGGCGCTGATGGTGCTGCAGGCGCGCCAGCCCGCGTGGATCGAAGCCGCTGGTCGCCGCGTATGGGCCAAAACCAAGCCTCTCGTATCCAAGCCTGGAGGGGTGTTTGCTGCGGGAGTCGCCTGGGCCCTGCTGCCTTGCGGCCTGCTGTATACCGCATTGCTCATGGCCGCACTGAGCGGCAGTGTGGCCAACGGGGCTGCGTGCATGGTGCTGTTCGGAATCGGCAGCGGTTTGTGGCTGGTCGCCGGCCCTTGGGCATGGAGCCGGTTGCGCGAGCGGCTGAACGCGCTGCGCGGAAGCTGGGGGACGCGGTTGGCCGGCGCGGTGCTCCTGACCATGGGGGCATGGGCCCTATGGATGGACGTAGTCCACGGACAGCCGGCCCCCTGGTGCGTGAGCTGAGTGTTGCATCGGCGGCTGTCGCCTACTATTTGTAACAACTCTAAAGCTGCCGTAACTGATGATAATGGTTCAATCAAAGCGAGCTGCCTGCGCTCCGTGAAGTGAACCAATCCGTCCTGATCGACATCGACCAGCTCCGTGTGGGCATGTTCATCCAGCTCGACCTGGGGTGGATGAACCATCCTTTCCCGATGAGCAGCTTCCGGGTGTCCTCGCAAGAGCAAATTCACACCCTGAGAGAGCTGGGACTGAAGCAGGTGCGCTATGTGCCCGCCAAAAGCCAGCCAGTGCCCGAGGTACCCGCCAGATCGGGCTTGCAAAGGGATGGTGCAGAAACGGCGGTGCCCGATCCTGCGGGTGCTTTCGGTACGCAAGAGCAATCCCTTGACACAAGTGCCCCATTTTCCGGCACGCGAGCCTGGCGGGAGCAAAGCGAGTCGCTGCAGCGCTGCGGCCAGCGCTACAGGGAAGCCACGGACACCTATGTCATGGTGTCCACGCAGGTTCTGGTTTCCCCACTTGACGCACGGAGGCAGGTGGACGCGTTGGTGGGCAGTTGTGTGGCCGAGCTGCTGGACGCCGAGCATTGCGCGATCCGCTTGCTGGCCGAGGTGCCCAGCGAGCGACCGGCCCTGCATGCTGTCAATGTCATGGTGCTGGCATTGCTGCTGGGGCGGGCGCTAGGGCTGCAGTCCAGGGAGTTGCACCACGTCGGCGTAGCCGCCTTGCTCCATGACTTGGGCAAGATCATGCTGCCTCCCCACGTCGGCGAGCCGGGAGCTTCGCTGACGCCGGCCGATCTCTCGCGTTATGAGGGGCATGTCGGCCATTCGGTGGAGCTGGGGCAGCGGATGGAGCTGGCCAGCGATGTGCTCATCGCCATCGCCCAGCACCATGAAATGGCGGACGGCAGCGGCTTTCCCTTGCGTCTCATGGCGGACGACCTGGGCCGGGGAGGGCAGATCGTGGCGCTGGCCAATCGCTACGACCGCCTGTGCAATCCGTTGCATGGCGCGCAGGCGCTGACACCGCATGAAGCACTGTCGCAGATTTTCGCGCAGCAGAAGATGTGTTTTGATGCCACGGTGCTGGGCGCCTTCATCCGCATGATGGGGGTCTACCCACCGGGCTCCCTGGTTCAGCTGACGGATGGTCGCTTCGCTTTGGTGGTCTCGGTCGATGCATTGCACCCGTTGCGGCCTTGCGTGTTGCCGTTCGACGCGAAGGTGCCGCGGTCGCAAGCCGTGGCCATGGATCTGGCTGCATATCCGGACGAAGGCATACGCCGCAGCCTCAAGCCGGAACAGCTGCCCCGCGAAGCGCTCGACTACTTGTCGCCGCAGCAGCGCATCTGCTACTTCTTCGAGCGCGCCGTGGATGCGCGGCGGTGCGAGGACGGTGCTTGATGGACAGCCGCCTCTCCCTCGCAGCCTGGACTGCGGTGTGCGACGGCTTGGACGTCGCCCTCTGGGTGGTGGATGGACAGGCGCTGGACATCCTGCACGCCAACGAGGCGGCAGCGCGGCTTGTAGGCCGTCCGGTGGGAAGCATGGTGGGCATGGCGGTGCAGGCGTTGGCCGAGACGCCCGAGGACCACATCTTCTGGAGCCAGTCTGCGCAAGACATCGTGCGGGGCATCCACTCCCGCACCAGCGTCCGGCATGCGGGGAGCGGCCATCTGGTGCCGGTGGAGCGCCGCGTGCTCGCCCTTGTGGGCCACGAAGGCTTGCTGCTGCTGACGATGTACGACCGCTCCGAGCAGGAGGCTTCCGAACGCGAGCTGGAAACCTTGTTGTCCGAGCTGCGTGCGACGCTCGATTCCGCGGCCGACGGTGTGCTGACCTGCAACCTCCACGGCGAGGTGCGTGCCTTCAACCAGCGCCTGGCCCAGATCTGGCACATACCGCGCGAACTGCTGGTGCAGCGCGACGATGCGGCCATCCGGGAGCACATGGAAGCGCAGGTGCTGGACCGCGATGCCTACCGGGCGCGCCTGGCTTCCATTGCGCTGGAGCCGCTGCTCGAAACGACGGACGTCCTGCATCTGCGCAACGGCGCCACGATCGAGCGCTGCTCCGTGCCGCAGCTCATCAAAGGCCGGCCCGCCGGGCGCGTGTTCTCCTTCCGCGACATTTCCCGGCAGGCGGAGGTGCAGGCGGGCCTGCGCCTGGCGGCGCGGGTGTTCGAATCCAGCCTGGATGCCATCTTCATCGCGGACGAGCAGCATGCCGTCGCACGCATCAATCCCGGCTGCGAGCGGCTGCTGGGAGCCGACGCGCAGGCGCTGGTAGGCCGCCCGGCCCAGAGCCTGCTGTGTCCGAACGACGAGGCCGATGCGTTCATGGGCCGGGTGGCGGACGGGTGGGCGCGCAGGGGGTTCTGGGAAGGCGAACTGGCCCTTGCCCGGCAGGACGGCAGCCGCTGCGCCGTGCAACTGTCCTGGGTGGCGCTGCGCGACGATGCGGGCGCCATCACGCAGAGCATCGGCTTCATGCGCGACCTCACTTCGCAGCATGCAGCCCAGCGGCGCATCGAAGAGCTGGCCTACCGCGACGTGCTGACGGGCTTGCCGAACCGGCTGCTGCTGGGGCAGCGGGTCATGGCGGCCATCGACGGCGTGAGCACGCGCGGCGGCGGCTTTGCGATCCTTTTCCTGGACCTCGACCGCTTCAAGATCATCAATGACTCCATGGGGCACCCGTTCGGAGACCGGGTGCTGCAGCTCGTGGCGAGGCGGCTGCAGGACTGCCTGCGCCAGTCAGACATGCTCTGCCGCCTGGGAGGCGATGAATTCGTCATCTACCTGCACGATGCCGATGCGGTGGTGGCAGAGGCCGTAGCGCGGCGTGTGCTGGACGAGATGGCGAGCCCGTTCATGCTCGATGAGCTGGGGTTCTCGATCCAGTGCAGCATCGGCATGGCCTTGTATCCCCGCGACGGCATGACGCTGGACGACCTCATCAAGCAGGCGGACACGGCCATGTACCGCGTCAAGGAGCGCGGACGCGGCAGCTACGGCTTCTACCAGCCGCAGATGAATGCCCATCTGCTGTCGCGCATGAAGATGGAGCACGCGATGCGGCAGGCCCTCGGGCAGGGGCACATGGCCGTGCACTACCAGCCCCAGGTGGGCATGGCGGACGGACGCATCGTGGGCGCTGAGGCGCTGGTCCGGTGGACCGACCCTGAATTGGGCGCGGTATCGCCCAGCGTGTTCATTCCGCTGGCAGAGGAGTCCGGCTACATCGTCACGCTGGGGGCATGGGTCATGGAACAGGCCATCCGGGAAGCGGCCCGCTGGCGGCGATGCGGCGTGCCGCTGCCGGTGTCGGTCAATGTCTCGGCACTGGAGTTCCGCCAGCCCGGCTTCGTGGAGCGCGTGACCGGCCTGCTGGACGAATGCGGCCTTCCGCCGGACCAACTGGAGCTGGAACTGACGGAAACCATCCTGCTGCAGGATGCGCTGGAGATGGAGCAACTGCTCCATGCCTTGTCGCAATTGGGCGTGCGTCTGTCCATTGACGACTTCGGAACCGGCTATTCCAGCCTGGCCTATCTCAAGAAGCTGGACATCCACAAGCTCAAGATCGACAAGTCGTTCGTGAGCGGCCTGCCCGGCGACGAGGGTGACCGGGCGATCGTGCGCGCCATCGCCAGCATGGGCCGCGCGCTGCGCATCGAAGTTCTCGCGGAGGGCGTGGAAACCGAGCAGCAGCGGCTCGCGTTGCGTGAGATGGACTGCGACTGCTACCAGGGATTCCTGTGCGCGCCCGCCTTGCCGATGGCCGACTTTCGCGCTCTGCTGGCGCGGCAGTGGGGCGCTTCTGGCTTGCTGGCGGGGGGTGAGGTCTGATGCGTGCCCTGCGTCATGGGCACAGGAAGAGGGTGTCTGCAAATGCCACCGGACCGGCATCCTGAACCGGGGGTTCAGGTGGGCGAGGGCAGCCAGGCGTTGGGTTCATCTGACGCGAGATGATCACGCTCACCAGGCAATGTACCAAGCCCGTGCTCAATGAGCATTGGTTCAAGGAAATATAAAGTCCGGCAGCACTGCAGACGGTTCCATTGTAAGGCCGCGAGTCCGGGTTGGGGACCTCTTCAGGGAATGCTTACAAGAGTCGCCCGTCGTCACCCAGGGCTTCGTCCAGGCGCAGCAGCAACTGCTGCACGCGTTCGTCGCCGGCGGCTTCATCCGTGCCGGTTGGCGCGGCGCTGGCCCGCGCAACGGACTGCGCCGCGGCGGACAGGGCTTCCCGGTCGGCCAGCTCGAATGCCAGGTTGAGGGCAGCCAGCACCGCGATGCGCTCGCGCGCGCGTACCTTGCCCGCGTCGCGGATACGGGTCATGGCCGTGTCCACGCGCTCCACGGCGTCCAGCAGGCGGGCCTCCTGCCCTTCGGGGCAGGCCAGCACATAGCTTTGCTGCAGGATCTGGACCTCGATTTGCTTCATGGCGCGTCCTTCGTCTCGGAAGCAGGGGGCAGGCGGTCAAGCAGTGCGTCCACGCGCGCGCGGGCGGCCTGCAGGCGGGATTGGAGGGAGTCGCGCTCCTGCGTGAGCGCCATGACCTGCTGCGCCAGCAGCGTGTTGGTGCGCTGCAGCTCCGCATGGCGCAGCAGCAAGCGCTCGACGCGCTCGGCGATCTGATCGAGGGAGGAGGGGTGGGCCATACGCCGCCGATTGTAGGGACGGCGTCGCCGGGCAACGTAAAATTACACGCGTTGGTGCTCGCGGCGTGGTTCGCATGCCGCAGTTCAACGGGAAGCAGGGAAGGCGCCTCCGCCATGGAGCGTGTCCTGTGCCTGCGCTGCCCCCGCAACGGTCAGCGGATGAGTCGCACGCCGGCTCCACTTTCATACACACGCCACTGGGTGCCTTGAACAAGCCCCTGGGAAGGCCATGGAAGCTGTTCCGCCAGCCCGGATACCGGCCAACATGGTGGCCGTGTGCGCCTGCAAAAAGGCGCACGCGGCTGTATCACCCAACGCTGGCGGGGAAGCTGGCACGGGTTACCTAGCAGTAATTTTTCCTATGATGAATCGGTCTTTCCGCGAGTGCGCCGCAGCGCCCGCGCGTGCGCACCTGCGCTATTCGGCCTTGGCCCTGGCGGCCATGGTGACCTGTGCGGCGCAGGCCCAGGAGGGTGGCGTGCTGGTGGCGCAGAATCTGCGCGCCCCTTCCCTGAATGAAGTCGTGATCACCGCCACCCGCACCGAGCAGCCGCTGACCGACATCGTGGCGGACGTTTCCATCGTGGACCGCGAGACCATCGACACCGCGGGCGCCACCGGCCTGGTGGACCTGCTGGCGCGCCTGCCGGGCGTGGAGATCACGCGCAACGGCGGCGTAGGCAATTCGTCCAATGTGTTCATGCGCGGCGCCGAGGGGCGCTTCACCGCCGTGTACATCGACGGCGTGCGCGTGGACTCGCAGTCCACCGGCGGCGCCGTGTGGGAGCAGATCCCGCTGTCGCAGATCGACCGCATCGAGGTGCTGCGCGGCCCGGCCGCTGCTGTCTACGGCTCGGACGCCATGGGCGGCGTGATCCAGCTCTTCACTAAGAAGGGCGAGGGCCCGGCGGCGCCCTACGTGGGCGTGGGCCTGGGCTCGCACAACCTGCGCAAGATCGAAGCGGGCGTGAGCGGCGCGGCGGGCGCCTTCGACTACGCGCTGGGCATCAGCCACGAGCGCAGCGACGGCTACGACATCCGCGACAACGCGGGCCACAACCCCGACAAGGACGGCTACCGCGCCACGGCGGGCAATGCGCGCCTGGGTTTCCAGATCAATACCGCCCATCGGCTCGACGCCACGCTGCTGGCCAACGAGATGAAGTCGGGCTACGACGGCTCCAAATACACCCCGGCCAACCCCGAGAACGACCAGAACGACAACCGCATGCACACGGCGGGCCTCACCTGGTCGGCCAAGTGGACGGATGCGTTCAGCTCGCGCGTGTCGGTCACGGACTCGGTCAGCCGGTACGAAACCACGCCTGCCTACTACCTCACCCGCACGCACCTGCGCGGCTACCTGTGGCAGAACGAATACCGCCTGGGCGCGCACCTGTTCACCGCCGCGCTGGAGCGCCGCGAGGACGAGTTGGCCAATGCCCCCATCGACCGCGACCGCTCGCAGGACGCGCTGGCCCTGGGCTACGGCTTCAACGCGGGCGGCCACACCCTGCAGCTCAACGTGCGCCATGACTCCGACAGCGAGTTCGGCAGCAAGAACACGGGCAGCGTGGCCTATGGCTACGCGATCACGCCCACGCTGCGTGCCACGGCATCGGCTGGAACGGCCTTCCGCGCCCCCACGCTGTACCAGCGCTTCAGCATCTACGGCGATCCCAGCCTGAAGCCCGAGACAGGCCGCAACGTCGAACTGGGCCTGCGCTACGCGAGCGGCGCCAGCTATGCGGGCGTGGTGGCTTACCGCAACCGCGTGAGCGACCTGATCGTCTTCGACAGCGGCTACACGGCCTGCAACCAGGCATTCGGCTGCTACAACAGCGTGGGCCGCGCTGAATACAAGGGCGTCACTCTCTCCGCGGGCCACCGCATCGGCGGCGTGACGCTGCGCGGCTCCATCGACCTGCAGAACCCCAAGGACCTCACCACCGGCAAGCAGCTGCAGCGCCGCGCCAAGCGCCATGCCACCTTCGGCGCCGATACGCAGCTGGCCGGCTGGACGCTGGGCGCCGAGGTGCAGGCCTCGGGCCAGCGTTTCGAGAACGCGACCAACACGCAGGTGCTGGGCGGCTACACGCTTGTCAACCTCTATGCCAGCACCCAGGTGGCGCGCGACTTCACGCTGCTCGCCCGCGTGGACAACCTGGGCGACAAGGATTACCAGCTGGCGCGCACCTATGTGACGCCGGGGCGCTCCGTGTACGTCGGCCTGAAGTGGGCCCCGCGCTGACCTGACATGGCCCGCTGCCCCGCACTGGTCATCGCCGCGCCCGCCTCGGGCCAGGGCAAGACCACCGTCACCGCCGCCCTGGCGCGCCTGCATGCACGCCAGGGCCGGCGCGTGCGCGTTTTCAAGTGTGGGCCGGACTACCTCGATCCCCACTGGCACCAGCTCGCCAGCGGCGCGCCAGTGCACCAGCTCGACCTGTGGATGACCGGCGAGGCCGACTGCGCGCAGCGCCTGGCGCAAGCCGCCGCGCAGGCGGACCTGCTGCTGGTCGAAGGGGTGATGGGCCTGTTCGACGGCGAGCACAGCGTGGCCGCGCTGGCGCGGCGCTTCGGTATGCCCGTGCTGGCAGTGGTCGATGCCGGTGCCATGGCCGGCACGCTGGGTGCCGTCGTGCACGGGCTGCGCCACTACTGGGCGGACCTGCCCTGGGCCGGCGTGCTGGCCAACCGCGTGGCGGGCGAGCGCCACGCGGACATGCTGCGCGCCGGGCTACGGGACGGCGCCGACTGGCTGGGCGCCCTGCCACGCCTCACGGATGCCGCTGCGGGTACGGGGGAGCCTGGTGGCCTCCTGCCCGAGCGGCACCTGGGCCTGGTGGGCGCACAGGAGCTGCCCGATGCCCTGCCGCGCCTCGATGCGGCCGCCGACGCGCTGGCCGCCACGCCGCTGGGCCGCATGGATCTGCAGGCGCTGCAGCGCTTTGCCGTGGACTTCGCCGCGCCCTTGCAGCCAACGCCCGTGCCGCCGCTGCTCGCCGGCCGCACCGTGGCCGTGGCGCAGGACGCGGCCTTCTGCTTCGTCTACGACGCCAACCTGGACACCCTGCGCAGCCTGGGCGCGCGGGTGGCCCTCTTTGCCCCGCTGCGCGGCGACCCGCTGCCCGCCTGCGACGCCGTGTGGCTGCCCGGCGGATACCCTGAATTGCATGCCGACACGCTGGCCGCGAACACGGCCCTGCGCGAGGCCCTGCGCGCGCACGTGGGGGCAGGCCGGCCCGTGTGGGCCGAGTGCGGCGGCATGCTGGCGTTGCTGGAGTCGCTCACGCTGGCCGATGGCCGCAGCGTGCCGATGTGGGGCCTGCTGCCGGGCCGCGCCGCGATGCGCCGGCGGCTGGCGGCGCTGGGGCCGCGCGAAGTGCCGCTCGAGGGCGTGGATGGCGCGCAGGCGCTGCGCGGCCACACCTTCCACTACAGCACCACCGACAGCCCGGCCACCGCCTGCGCCCACACCCGGCGGCCCGGCGAAGACGCCGTGGACGAGCCCGTCTACCGCCACGGCAGCATCCGTGCGAGCTACTTCCATGCGTGGTTCGCCTCCAGCCCGCGGGCCGTGGCCGCGCTTTTCACGCAGGCGCCATGAACATCGCCCGCAGCGAACTCATCCTGGGCGGCCAGAAGAGCGGCAAGTCGCGCCGCGCCGAGTTGCTCGCGCGCGCTTGGCTGGCGCAATCCCCCGCGCACCGCGCCGTGCTCATCGCCACCGCCCAGCCGTGGGACGACGAAATGCGTGCACGCATCGCCCGCCACCAGCGCGAGCGTGCCGAGCGCGTGCCTGGCATGGCCACGGTGGAGGCGCCGCGCGACCTTGCCGGCGCGCTGGCGCGCCATGGCGCGGCCCATACCCTCGTGGTGGTGGACTGCCTCACGCTGTGGCTCACCCACTGGCTGATGCCCATGGAATCCGAGTCAAATCAGCCTCCAGCGCTTGACTGGCAAGCGCAAGCAGCTCACTTTTTCGAAGCGCTGGCTGCCAGCCCCGGCCCCGTGGTGCTGGTGGGCAACGAGATCGGCCTGGGCGTCATCCCGCTGGGGCGCGAGGTGCGCGCCTTCGTCGATGCGCTGGGCGTGCTGAACCAGCGCGCGGCCGCCGCCTGCCGCCGCGTGACACTGATGGCGGCCGGACTGCCGCTCACCTTGAAGGACGACACATGAAGCCCTGGCACCGCCTGCTGCTCGCCGCCTGCTGCCTGCTGGCCGGCGCCGCGCAGGCCATCACCATCACCGACGACCGGGGGCGCCAGCTCCACTTCGACGAGCCGCCCCGGCGCATCGTGAGCCTGCTGCCCTCGCTGACCGAAAGCGTGTGCGAGCTGCAGCACTGCGACCGCATCGTGGGCGTGGACCGCTACTCCAACTGGCCCGCCTCCATCCAGCGCCTGCCCCAGGTGGGCGGCGGGCTCGACCCGAACATCGAGGTCGTCGTCGCCCTGCGCCCGGACGTGGTGCTGCTGTCCGTCAGCAGCCGCGTGAGCGACCGGCTGGAGGCCCTGGGCGTGAAGGTGGCCGCGTTGGAGCCCAAGAGCCACGCCGACGTGCGCCGCGTGCTGCGCGTGGTGGGCGACCTGCTGGCCGTGCCGCATGCGCAGGGCGCCGACCGCGTGTGGCGCGTGATCGACGCGGCCGTGCAGGCCGCCGCGCAATCCCTGCCTGAGCGGGCGCGCGGCACGCGGGTGTATTTCGAGGTGAGCCGCGGCCCCTACGCGGCGGGCGCCAGCTCGTTCATCGGCGAGACGCTGGTGCGCCTGGGTGTGCGCAACGTGGTGCCGCCCGAGCTGGGGCCCTTCCCGCGCCTTAATCCGGAATTCGTGCTGCGCGCGCGGCCCGACGTGATCATGGTCGCCAACCGCAGCATGCAGCCCATGGTGCTCTACCCTGGCTGGCAGAACATGGCGGCCGTGAAGGAGGGGCGCATGTGCGAGTTCGGCCCCGAAGTCTCCGACGTGGTGGTGCGCCCCGGCCCGCGCATGGCCGAGGCCGCGCGCATCATGGCCGGCTGCCTGGCAAAGTCCTTCCCATGAACCTGCACGTTCCCCCAAGCGATACCCTTGCCGCGGCCGTGGAGCCGGCGGCACCGGGCCCGGCGCCCGGCAGCCGCCGCGCGGCGCTGCTGGCCACCTGGCTGCTGTCAGGCACGGCCGTGCTGCTGCTGCTGGGCGCCAGCGTGGGGAGCACCGGCTGGGACAGCGTGCTGCATATGGGCAGCGATCCGCTGGCGTGGCAGATCGTGTGGGACATCCGCCTGCCGCGCACGCTGGGCGCGTGGCTGGCCGGCGCGCTGCTGGGGCTGGCCGGTGCCGTTGCGCAGGGCCTGTTCCGCAACCCGCTGGCCGACCCCTACCTCCTGGGCAGCGCCTCCGGCGCGGCGCTGGGCGGGGCCATCGCCATGGCCATGCTGGGCGTCTCGCCCACCACGGCGGGCTGGCTGGTGCGCCTGGGCGTGGTCGGCATGGCCTTCCTCGGCGCGGCCGGGGCCGTGCTGCTCACGCTCACGCTGGCGGGCGGGGTGCAGCACACGCTGCGCCTGCTGCTGGCGGGCGTGATCGTGGGCGTGGTGCTGGGCGCGGTGCGCGACCTGATCCAGGTGGCCAAGCCCAGCATTCTGGAATCCATGCAGGTCTTCACCATGGGCAGCTCCGCCTTCGTGGGATGGCAGGCCTGCGCGCTCATGGCCGCCGGCTGGGCGCTGTGCGCGGGCACGGCCTGGGCGCTGTCGCGGCTGCTGGACGGGCTCATGCTGGGCGAGGCCACTGCTGCCAGCCTGGGCCTGCCGCTCGCGCCCATGCGTGCCGGGCTGGTGCTGGCGCTGGCGCTGGCCACCGGGCTGGCCGTGGCGCACACGGGGCTGATCGCCTTCGTCGGCCTGGCGGCGCCGCACCTGGTGCGGTCGATCGCGCGCGTCACGCACCAGTGGCACGTGTGGCTGTCCAGCCTCATGGGCGCGGTGCTGCTGCTGGCGGCCGACATCTTGGCGCGCTGGGTCATCGCGCCGCAGGAGCTGCCCGTGGGCGTGCTCACCGCCGCGCTGGGCGGCAGCTACCTGCTGTGGCTCATGCACCGCCGCACGCGCGGAGGCGGACTATGAAAAACATAGCTATCAGCGCTCGCCAGATAAGCGCCAGCATTGGAAATGCCCACATACTGCGCGGCATCGACCTGGACCTGCCCGCCGGCCGCTGGACCAGCGTGGTCGGCCCCAACGGCGCGGGCAAGTCCACGCTGCTCAAGGCCTTGGCCGGCCTGCTGCGCCATGCGCGCGCGCAGGGGCAGGTGGAGCTGCTGGGCCGCCCGCTGCACGCCATTCCCATGCGCGAGCGGGCGCGCCAGCTCGCCTGGCTGGGGCAGAACGAGTCCACGGCTGATGACCTGCCCGCCTACGAGGTCGCCATGCTCGGCCGCCTGCCGCACCGCCCGTGGATGGCGCCCCCCAGCGCCGCCGACCACGCCGCCGTGCAGCAGGCGCTGCACACCACGCAGGCCTGGGAATGGCACGCGCGCGCGCTGTCCGAACTGTCGGGCGGCGAGCGCCAGCGCGTGCTGCTGGCGCGGGCCCTGGCCGTGCAGGCGAGCGTCACGCTGATGGACGAGCCCCTGGCCAACCTGGACCCGCCGCACCAGACCGACTGGATGCTCGCCGTGCGCGCCCTGGTGGAGCAGGGCGGCACTGTGGTCAGCGTGCTGCACGAAGTCTCCATCGCGCTGCAGGCCGACGACATGGTGATCATGGCCGCCGGCCGCGTGGCGCACCACGGGCCCTGCGCCGACGCGACCACCCACCGCGCGCTGGAACAGGTATTCGACCACCGCATCCAGGTGCGCCAGATCGACGGCGCCTGGATCGCCTTGCCCCGCATGGCGGCGCAGGCAACCTCTTCCTTGATTGATTAGGATCGTCCCATGCAGATCGAGAATCCTCCCACCGAAGCCCGCTACGACAAGCCCCAGGGCGAACGCCGGGGCCTGGTGCTGGTGCACACCGGCGACGGCAAGGGCAAGAGCACGGCGGCCTTCGGCCTGGCGCTGCGCGCGCACGGGCGCGGCAAGGCCGTGAAGATCTTCCAGTTCATGAAGGTGCCCTCGGCGCGCTTCGGCGAGCACCGCATGTTCGAGCAGCTGGGCATTCCCATCGAAGGCCTGGGCGACGGCTTCAGCTGGAAGAGCAAGGACCTGGAGCACTCCGCCCAGCTCGCGCGCGATGGCTGGCAGAAGGCCCGCGCGGCCATCCTCTCGGGCGACCCGTTCCTGGTCGTGCTCGACGAGATCACCTACCCGCTGATCTACGGCTGGCTGCCGCTGCAGGAGGTGCTGGACACGCTGGCCGCCCGGCCCACGCTGGTGCACGTGTGCCTGACCGGCCGCCGCTGCCCGCAGGAAATCATCGACATCGCCGACACCGTGACCGAGATGAAGCTCATCAAGCACGCGTTCCAGGCGGGCGTGCCCGCCCAGCGCGGCATTGAGGACTGATCTCCATGGCCCTCCTGTCGCGCCGCCTGCCCACGCCGCTCGGCGAAATGCTGGCCGTCGCCTCGCCGCAGGGCCTGTGCCTGCTCGAATTCATCGGCCAGCGCGGCGTGGAGCGCGAACTGGCCCAGGTCGAGGCTGCGCGCGGCAGCCCGGTGGGCGAGGGCGACAGCGCCATCACCGCGCAGGCCGCGCACGAGCTGGCCGAATACTTCGCGGGCCGCCGCACTGCGTTCGGCGTGCCGCTGGACCTGGTGGGCACGCCGTTCCAGATCGATGCGTGGCACGCCCTCGTCGCCATTCCCTACGGCCAGACCCGCAGCTACGCGAGCCAGGCCCGCGCCATCGGCCGCCCCACCGCCACGCGCGCCGTGGCGGCGGCCAACGGGCAGAACAAGATCTCCATCATCGTCCCCTGCCACCGCGTGATCGGCAGCGACGGCAGCCTCACCGGCTTCGGCGGCGGGCTGCCGCGCAAGCAGGCGCTGCTGGCGCTGGAGGGCAGGGCGGTGCAGGCGGACTGGCTGCACGGCGAAGCCGGAGGCTTCGCCCTGTGATGGAGGTGGCCATGGCGCTGGCAGTGGCCGGCGCGCTGCTGCTGGCCCTGGCCGTCGATGCGCTGTGGGGCGAGCCGCCCGCGCCCGTGCACCCCGTGGTGTGGATGGGGCACGCGCTGCATTGGTGCGGCGAGCGCCTGGCACCACTCTCGCCCCGGGGGCGGGATTACAAGGTTTTTTGGCTCGGAGCGCTTGCCTGGTGTGTGCTGGCAGCTATTGTTTTTGTAGTCTTTTGGGGCCTGGAGCGGCTGGCGCTGCACCTGCCCGCGCCGCTGGCGGCATTGGCGCTGGCGCTGCTGCTCAAGCCGCTGCTCGCGTGGCGCATGCTGAAGGGCGAAGTGCTGGCGGTGGAGGTGGCGCTGTCGCAGTCGCTGCCCGCCGGACGTGAGCGGCTCTCACGGCTGGTGAGCCGCGACGTGGAGCGGCTGGATGCGGTGCAGGTGCGCGAATCGGCCATCGAGTCGCTGGCCGAGAACCTCAGCGACTCGGTGGTCGCGCCGCTGTTCTGGTTCGCGCTGCTGGGCCTGCCGGGCGCCGCGCTCTACCGCTTCGCCAACACGGCCGATGCGATGTGGGGCTACACCGGCATGCGCGGCGGGCGCTACTGGCAATGGGCCGGCAAGTGGGCGGCGCGCGCCGACGACGTGCTTTCGTGGCTGCCTGCGCGCCTCACCGCACTGCTGCTGGCGCAAGCCGCGCGCGGCCTGCCGCTGCGCGCGCTGGCGCGCGAGGCGCGCAAGACGCCTTCGCCCAACAGCGGCTGGCCCATGGCGGCCATGGCGCTGGCGCTGGGCGTGCGCCTGGCCAAGCCCGGCGTCTATGCGCTGCACCCGCGCGGCCGCCGTGCCGGGCCGCTGGACACGCGGCGCGCGGCCAGGCTGGGTTCGCTCGCGGTGCTGCTGCTCGCACCTGTGGCGGCAATGGCGGCTGCGCTGCTGTACTGGGCGCTGCCATGAACGCGGTGCACGGCGGGCCGGACGCGCTGGGCGTACCGGCGCACGATTTCTCCACCAACGCCAACGCCTGCGGCCCCTGCCCGCAGGCGCTCGCCGCGCTGCGCGAGGCCGACCGCAGCCGCTACCCCGATCCCGCCTACACGGCGCTGCGCGCGCGCCTGGCCGCGTTCCATGGCGTGGAGGCGGGGCGCATCATCGTCGCGGCCAGCGCCAGCGAGTTCATCCACCGCATCACGGCCTGCGCGGCACGCGCCGGCCTGCGCCACGCCGTGCTGCCCGCGCATGGCTATGGCGACTACGCGCGCGCGGCGCAGGCATGGGGGCTGGCGCTGGCGCCGCAGGAGCCCGCGCTGCACTGGGCCTGCGAGCCCGCGAGCCCCCTGGGCACGGCGGATGCAGCCCTTGCGCAGTGGGCGCGGCAGCCCGCATCGCCGGGCGCGCTGCGCGTGATCGACTGCGCCTATGCGCCGCTGCGGCTCGAAGGTGCCGGTGCGGCCCCGCCCGGGGATGCCTGGCAGATGTGGACGCCCAACAAGGCCCTGGGCCTGACCGGAGTGCGCGCGGCGTATGCCATCGCGCCCGGTACCGCCGAGGGGGTGTCGCAGGCCGCGGCCGTGCAGGCGCTGGCCCCGTCCTGGCCCCTCGGCGCGGACGGTGTGGCCCTGCTCCAGGCCTGGGTGGAGGAGGGCGCGCAGGCCTGGCTGGCCGCATCGCTCGCCACGCTGCGCAGCTGGAAGACGCGGCAGGCGGCGCTGTGCACGGCGCTCGGCTGGGCCGTGGTGCCCGGCAGCCTGGCCAACTACTTCACGGCCCGCCTGCCGGTAGCGGACGTTCCCGCCGCGCTGCAGGCGCTGCGCGCGCGGGGCGTCAAGCTGCGCGACTGCGCATCGTTCGGCCTGCCGGGCCATGTGCGGCTGGGCGTGCTCGCGCCCGTGTCGCAGCAGGCGTTGCGCGAGGCATGGACCGGCGCGGGCTACCATTTCGCATGACCCCTGAAGTCCAACCCCTGCGCTCCGTCATGGTGGAGCGCTACGTCACGCCGCTGCGCGAAGGCGGCTCCATGCCCGCCGTGGTGGAGGCCGACGACCTCGGCCTGTACGTGCTCAAGTTCCGCGGCGCCGGCCAGGGCGTGCGCGCCCTGATCGCCGAGATCCTCTCTGGCGGCATCGCCCGCGCCTTGGGCCTGCCCGTGCCCGAGATCGTGCTGGCCACGCTCGACCCCGAACTGGCGCGCACCGAGCCCGACCCCGAGATCCAGGACCTGATCCGTGCCAGCGGTGGCCTGAACGTGGCGCTGGACTACCTCTCCGGCGCGGTGAACTTCGACCCCGCCGTGGACGAGGTCACGGCCGACTTCGCCTCGCGCCTCGTATGGTTCGACACGCTGGTGAGCAACGTGGACCGCACGGCGCGCAACACCAACCTGCTGGTCTGGCACCGCCGGCCCTGGCTGATCGACCACGGCGCCAGCCTCACCTTCCACCACGCCTGGAACGGCACGGTGGCCGACCCGGGCAAGCCCTTCGCCCCCACCGGCGAACACGTGCTGCTGCCGCGCGCCGACGGCCTGGCGCAGGTGGATGCCGAACTGGCCGCGCTGCTGACCCCCGCCGTGCTGCAGGCCATCGTGGCCGCGGTGCCGCAGGACTTCCTGGACCAGGCGGGCGTGCCGGCCCAGGCCTATGCCGATTATTTCCAGGCCCGCCTGGCCGACCGCGGCCGCTGGCTGCAAGGGGCGATCGATGCGCGCGGCTGAGCTGTACGACTACGCCGTCGTGCGCGTGGTGCCGCGCGTGGAGCGCGAGGAATTCATCAACGCGGGCGTGATCCTCTCGTGCCAGCGCACCGGTTTCCTGCGCGCGGCCGTGGAGCTGGACACGGCGCGCTTACTGGCGCTGGATCCGCACGCTGACGTGGATACCGTGCACCGCCACCTGGGCGCCATCGTCGCCATCTGCGCGGGCGCGCCGGACGGCGGCCCCATCGCCCGGCTGCCGCTGCGCGCACGCTTTCACTGGCTCACCGCGCGGCGCAGCAGCATCATTCAGACCTCGCCCGTGCACACGGGCCTGTGCGTAGATGGGGCCGCAGCGCTCGAACACGCCATGGACCGCATGGTGCGCCCGCTGCCCGCGCCCCGGAGGCCCGCATGACCGCTCGCTGCGTCATGGTGCTGGGCACCACCAGCGGCGCCGGCAAGAGCTGGCTGGCCACCGCGCTGTGCCGCTACTACAGCAACCAGGGCCTCAAGGTCGCGCCCTTCAAGGCGCAGAACATGAGCAACAACGCGCGCGTGGTCGCCACACCCCTGGGTGGATACGGCGAGATCGGCAGTGCCCAGTACTTCCAGGCCCTGGCCGCGCGCGCCACGCCTGACGTGCGCATGAACCCGCTGCTGCTCAAGCCCGAGGCCGACACCCGCAGCCAAGTGGTGCTGCTGGGCCAGGTGAGCGCAGCGCTCTCCGCCATGCCCTGGCGCGGCCGCAGCCAGCACGTGTGGCCGCAGATCGCCGCCGCGCTCGGCCAGCTTCGCGCCGAGAACGACGTGGTGGTGATCGAGGGCGCCGGCTCGCCCGCCGAGACCAACCTGCACGCGAGCGACGTGGTCAACATGCGCGTAGCGCGGCATGGCGGCGCGCGCTGCCTGCTGGTGACCGACATCGACCGGGGCGGCGCCTTCGCTCACCTGTACGGCACCTGGGCGCTGCTGCCCGAGGACGAGCGCGCGCTGATCCGCGGCTTCGTGCTCAACAAGTTCCGCGGCGACGCCAGCCTGCTCGCGCCTGCGCCCGAGGACCTGCAGCGCCGCACGGGCATTCCCACCGTGGCCACCATCCCCATGCAGTGGCGCCATGGCCTGCCGGAGGAGGACGGCGTGTTCGACGACCGCAGCGCCGCCGCGGGCGCCGTGCACACCACGGTGGCCGTGGTGGCCTACCCGCGCATCAGCAACCTCGACGAGTTCCAGCCCCTCAAGAACGTGCCGGGCGTGCGCCTCGTGTGGGCGCGCAGCCCGGCTGCGCTGGCGGGCGCCGACTGGATCGTGCTGCCCGGCTCCAAGGCCACGGCGGCCGACCTGGGCTGGCTGCGCGCGCAAGGGCTGGACGGAGCCATCGCCGCGCACGCGGCGCGCGGCGGCCGCGTGCTGGGCGTGTGCGGCGGCCTGCAGATGCTGGGCGAGGCCCTGATCGACACCGAGGGCATCGATGGCAACGCGCCCGGTCTGGGCCTGCTGCCGCTGGTTACCGCCTTCGCGCAGGGCAAGACGGTGCGGCCCACGCGTGAGCGCTTCGGCGCGGTGCCCGGTGCCTGGGCGCCTCTGGCGGGCGTGGTGGTCGCAGGCTATGAGATCCACCACGGCCAGACCGCGCAGCACCCCGCCATGGCCGCCGCAGGCGACGTGGCCCGCGAAGTGCTGCCGGGCCTGGCCTGGAGCAACGCCGCGGGCAACGTGCTGGGCCTGTACCTGCACGGTCTGTTCGAGGACGCGGCCGCGCTGCAGGCGCTGTTCGGTGCGCAGGCGCCCACGCTGGACAGCGTGTTCGACGGGCTGGCCGAGGGCATCGCTACCCACTTCGCCCCGGGCGTGCTCGACGCGCTCGCGGCACCATGAAAAGATCATGAACACGCTCTTATGACGACCTCTTCCCTTCTCCCTTCCATCGGCGACCTGCACGACGCGGCACTGGCCGCCCGGCTGCAGCACCGCATCGACCACAAGACCAAGCCGCTCGGCTCGCTCGGCCAACTGGAGCGCCTGGCGCTGCACCTGGGCCTCATCCTGGGCACCGAGACGCTCGCGCTGCAGGCGCCGCAGATGCTGGTGTGCGCCAGCGACCACGGCCTGGCCGCACGCGGCGTGTCGGCCTATCCCGCCGACGTGACCTGGCAGATGGTGGAAAACTTCCTCGCCGGCGGCGCAGCCGTGAGCGTGCTGGCGCGCCAGCACGGACTGGCGCTCACCGTGGTGGACTGCGGCGTGGCCAAGGATTTCGCGCCGCGCCCCGGCCTGGTCGTGCGCAAGATCGCCCACGGCACGCAGGACGCATCGCAAGGCCCTGCCATGACGCATGCGCAGTGCGAAGCCGCCATCGCCAACGGCCGCGAGGTGGTGCGCGCGCTGCCCGGCAACGCGCTGCTGCTGGGCGAGATGGGCATCGGCAACACCTCTGCGGCATCGCTGCTGCTGGCGCGGCTGGCAGGCGTGGACCTGGCCGAGTGCACGGGCGCAGGCACCGGGCTGGACGACGAGGGCATCGCCCGCAAGCGCGCGGTGCTGCGGCAGGCCCTGGACGCCAACGCCGGCGCTGTGGCGCCGCTCGATGCGCTGGCGGCGCTGGGCGGCTTCGAAGTGGCCACGCTGGTGGGGGCGGTGCTGCAGGCGGCGTCCGAGCGCCGGGTGGTGGTGGTGGACGGCTTCATCACGAGCGCTGCCGTGCTGGTGGCCAGCCGCCTGCAGCCGCTGGTACTGCAGCGCTGCGTGTTCGCGCACCGCTCGGGGGAGCGGGGGCATGCGGCCATGCTGGATGCGATGGGCGCGCAGCCGCTGCTGGACCTGGGGCTGCGGCTGGGAGAGGGATCGGGGGCGGCGCTGGCCTGGCCGTTGCTCGTGTCGGCTTGCGCGGTGCTGCGGGAGATGGCCAGTTTCGAGTCGGCTGGCGTGGTCGGGGCGACTGGTTAATAATGAAACTGGGCTCTGGCGCTTATGTGGAAAGCGCTGGCAGCTATCAACTCAGGAGCAATCAGCCCCTGTTCGCCATACCTTCCACATCCTCGCGCAGCAGGGTGCCGTCCGCCCAATGCCCGCCCAGCACCTTGTAGAGCGTGATCCGGTTCACCTGCTCGGCCAGATGCAGCGAGATCTGCGCCTGCTGTGCGGCATAGAGTGAGCGCTGCGCGTCCAGCACAGTGAGGTAGTTGTCCGCACCCAGGCGGTAGCGTGCATCCGACAGCTCCAGCGCACGCTGCGTGGCGTCCACCAGCGAGCGCTGCGCGTCCAGGCGCTCGGCCAGGGTGGCGCGCTCGGCCAGGGCGTCGGCCACCTCGCGGAAGGCGGTCTGCACGGCTTTCTCGTACTGGGCCACGGCGGTGCCCTGCGCGGTTTCGGCCACGCGCAGGTTGGCGCGGTTGCGGCCGGCGTCGAAGATCGGCAGGCGGATCTGCGGCGCGAAGCTCCAGGTGCCGTTGCCGCCGCCCCACAGGCCCGAGAGCTGGTTGCTGGCCACGCCCACCGAGGCGGTGAGGGTGATCGACGGGAAGAAGGCTGCGCGCGCTGCGCCGATGTTGGCGTAGGTGCCCTGGAGCTGGTGCTCGGCCGCCTGCACGTCGGGGCGGCGCAGCAGCACGCTGGAAGGCAGGTCGGACGGTACGGCCAGCAGCACCGCGGCGGGCTCGGCCGGCGGAGCCAGGTGCGGGGTGGCGCCGGCGCCGGTGGCGGTGGGCGGGGCCATGGCATCGGCCACGCCGGGCGGCAGCAGCGTGTCGGGCACGGGGGTGCCGGCCAGCAGCGCCAGCGCGTTGCGGTCCTTGGCGAGCTGCGATACGTAGGCCGCCACGTCGGCGCGGGCGCTGTCCACGGTGGTCTGGGTCTGCGCCAGCGTCAGGCCCGATGCGGCGCCCAGCGCGTGGCTCTGGCGCGTGAGGTCGAGCGCCTGCTGGCGCGCGCGCAGGGTTTCGCGGGCCAGGCGCAGGCGGCGCGCATCGGCATCCAGGGCGAGCCAGGCATTGGCCACCTCGGCCACCAGGCTGAGCTGCACGCTGCGGCGGTTCTCGGCCACGCGCAGGAACTCCTGCAGCGCCACTTCATTGAGATTGCGCACGCGGCCGAAGAAGTCGATCTCGTAGCCGGTGAAGCCGAGCTGGGCGCTGTACTGGCCCGAGACGTTGGGCCGGCCGGCGGTGACCAGGTCGTCGGCCGTGCGGCTGCGGCTGCCCGCGCCCGTGGCATTGACGGCCGGGAAGAGGGCGGAGCGCTCGATGCCGTACTGCGCCCGCGCCCGCTCGATGGCCAGCAGCGCCACGCGCAGGTCGCGGTTGTGGTCCAGCGCCAGGGCCACCACCTCGCGCAGGCGCGGCTCCTGGATGAAGCCGGCCCAGGGCATGGGGCCGTCCTCGGTGATGCGCAGGGCGGCCTCGCGGTCCGGGGCCATCGCCTGCGCCGGGACTTGCGGCTGGGTGGCGCCCAGGGTCTGCGGCACGGGCAGGGCGGGGGCGTGGTACTCGGGCGCGAGCGAGGTGCAGGCGGTGAGCGCCAGCGGCAGCGCCCAGAGCACGGGGATGGAGGGGCGGGTCATGGCGTGGCCTCCGGCTGGGGTGCCTGGTGGGCGGCCGGGGTGCGCGTGAACAGGCGGCGCACGATGAGGAAGAACACGGGCACGAAGAAGATGCCCAGCAGGGTGGAGAACACCATGCCTCCGAGCACGGCGGTGCCGATGGCCTGGCGCCCGCCGGCGCCCGCGCCCGTGCCGATGGCCAGGGGCAGCACGCCGAAACCGAAGGCCAGCGAGGTCATGAGGATGGGCCGCAGGCGCAGGCGCACGGCTTCCACCGTGGCGTCGAACAGGCTGCGCCCGCGCTCCTGCAACTGCACGGCGAATTCCACGATCAGGATGGCGTTCTTCGACGCCAGGCCCACGGTGGTGAGCAGACCGACCTGGAAATAGACGTCGTTGGCCATGCCGCGCAGGTAGGTGGCGGACAGCGCGCCGATCACGCCCAGCGGCACGGCCAGCATGACCGAGAAGGGCACGCTCCAGCTCTCGTAGAGCGCCGCCAGGCACAGGAACACGAAGAGGATGGAGACGGCGTAGAGCATGGGCGCCTGCGAGCCCGATTGGCGCTCCTGCAGCGAGGCGCCGGTCCACTCGAAGCCGATGCCGGTCGGCATGGTGGCCATGATTTCCTCGATGGCGGCCATCGCGTCGCCCGAGCTGGCGCCGGGCGCGGTGTTCGCCTCCATCTCCATGGCGGGGCTGCCGTTGTAGCGCATGAGCTGGGGCGAGCCGCTGGACCAGGAGGTGGTGGCGAAGGCCGCGAAGCGCACCATCTCGCCGTTCTTGTTACGCACGGACCACTGGCCGATGTCCTGCGGCAGCATGCGCGAGGGCGCATCGCCCTGGATGTAGACGCGCTTGACGCGGCCCTGGTGGATGAAGTCGTTCACGTAGGTGCCGCCGAGGGCGCTGGAGAGCACGCCATTGATGTCCGCCACGGCGATGCCGAGGGCCGCAGCCTTGCGGTCGTCGATCTCCACCTTGAGCTCGGACGTGTCGTCGAAGCCGGTGGTGCGCATGTTGGTCAGGGCCGGGTGGTCGCGCGAGGTGGTGATGACCTTGTCCATCGCCTGCATCAGCGCCTCGTGGCCCAGGCCGTTGAGGTCCTTGATGACGAAGTTGATGCCCGCATTCGCGCCCAGGCCGCGCACCGCCGGCGGCAGCGTGACGATGATGCGCGCATCGCGGATCCTGGCCAGGTCCTTGTTGGCCTGGCGCACCAGCGCTTCCGCGGACTGACCGGGCAGCGGCCGCTGGTCCCAGGTCGTGAGCCGCACGAACATGGAGCCGGAGCTCTGGTTGCCGTTGTTGCCCAGGATGGCGTTGGTGCTGAAGACCTCGGGCTTGTCCTTGAAGTACAGGCGGATCTCGTCCATCACCTGCTGCAGGCGTGCATCGGTGGCGCCCGAGGGCAGGGTGACGATGACGCGCACGAAGCCCTGGTCCTCGTTGGGCAGGAAGGACGTGGGCAGGCGGTGGAACATGAAGGCCACGGCCGCCAGCACCATGCCGAACAGCACCGCCATGCGGCTGGTGCGGCGCAGCAGGCGCGCCACCGCGCCCTGGTAGCGCGTGGCACTGCGGTCGAAGTGGTGGTTGAACCAGAGGAAGAAACGGTCCACCCAGCCGAGCGGGCCGTGGCGCACTGTGCGCTCGTGCGCCATGGGCTTGAGCAGCGTGGCGCACAGCGCTGGCGTGAGCGTCAGCGCCACGAATACCGACAGGCCCATGGCCGCGACGATGGTCACCGAGAACTGCCGGTAGATCACGCCCACCGACCCTGCGAAGAACGCCATGGGCACGAACACCGCCGACAGCGTGAGGCCGATGCCCACCAGCGCGGGCGTGATCTCCTTCATGGACTTGCGGGTGGCCTCCTTGGGCGACAGGCCTTCTTCGCTCATCACGCGCTCCACGTTCTCCACCACCACGATGGCGTCGTCAACCAGCAGGCCGATGGCCAGCACCAGCGCGAACATGGTCAGCATGTTGATGGAGTAGCCCATGGCAGAGAGCACGCCCAGCGTGCCCAGGAGCACCACGGGCACGGCGATGGCCGGGATCAGCGTGGCGCGGAAGTTCTGCAGGAAGAGGAACATCACCAGCGTCACCAGCACCATGGCCTCGGCCAGAGTCACCACCACCTCCTTGATGGAGGCGCGCACGAAGGGCGTGGTGTCGGAGCTGACGAAGCCGGTGATGCCGTCGGGAAAGAAGGGCGCCAGCTCGGCGATCTTCTTGGCCACGGCATCGGCCACTTCCATGGCGTTGGCGCCGTCGGCCAGCACGATCCCCAGGCCCGCGCCCGGCTGACCGTTGAGGATGGAGCGCACGGTGAGCGTGTCGGCCGCCAGCTCCACACGCGCCACGTCGGCCATGGTGACCACCGAGCCGTCGGAGGCGGACTTGAGCACGATGTCCTTGAACTCCTCCACCGTCTGCAGCTTGGAACGGGCGGTGACGGTGGCATTGAGCATTTGCCCCGGCACCGCGGGCAACTGCCCGAGCTGGCCGGCCGAGACCTGCGCGTTCTGCGCGTTGAGTGCGTTCACCAGATCCGAGGGCATGAGCGCGTACTTCTCCATCAGTGCCGGATCCATCCAGATGCGCATGGCGTAGTTGGTGCCGAACACGCTCACGTCGCCCACGCCGTCCACGCGCGCGATCACGTCCACCACGTTGCTGGTCAGGTAGTCGCCGATGGTCACCTGCGACACGTTCGGGTCGGGCGAGGTGAACACGTAGGTCACCAGATAGTCCTGGCCCCCTTGTTGACGAACACGCCGCGGCTCTTGACCGCATCGGGCAGGCGGTTGACCGCGCCCTGCAGCTTGTTCTGCGCCTGCACCTGGGCCACGTCGATGTTGGCGCCGGGCTCGAAGGTGAGCGTGGTGCGCGAGCGGCCGGCCGAGTCGCTGGTGGAGCTCATGTAGAGCAGCCGGTCCAGCCCCTTGAGCTGTTGCTCGATCACCTGCGTGACCGAGTTCTCCACCGTTTCGGCCGAGGCGCCGGTGTAGGTGGTGTTGAGGGTCACACGCGGCGGTGCGATGTCGGGGTACATCTCCAGCGGTAGCGTGAAGATGGACAGACCGCCCGCGAGCATGATGACGATGGACAGCACCCATGCGAAGACGGGGCGGTTGATGAAGAACTGCGCCATGGCGAGGCCGTCCCTTATTGCGGCGCGGAGGCGGGAGCGGACGCCGGGGCGGCCGCGCCCTGCGCCTTTGGCGTCCAGGGCACGGCACGCACCGTGCTGCCCGGGCGGGCGCGCTGCGCGCCGTCCACCAGCACGCGCTCGCCCGCCGACAGGCCCGAGAGCACTTCCCAGCGGTTGCCCACGGCCGCACCGGTCACGATGCGGCGGCGCTCTACTTTGTTCTCGGGCGTGACGACCAGCACGCTCGGGTTGCCCGCCGGGTCGCGCGTCACGGCCTGCTGGGGCGCGAGCAGGGTCTGCTCGTTCACGCCGGCCTCCAGCACGGCACGCACGTACATGCCGGGCATCAGCAGCCCGTCGGGGTTGGGCACCACGGCGCGCAGCGTGACCGCGCCGGTGCCGGGGTTGACCTGCACGCCGCTGAACTGCAGGCGGCCGGGGTGGGCGTAGGTGCTGCCGTCGTCGAGCTTGATGGCCACGCGCACGTCGTCCTTGCCTTCGCGCTTGAAGCGCCCGCTGGCCAGGTCGTTCTTCAGCCGCAGCACCTCGGTGCTGGACTGGGTCACGTCCACATAGAGCGGATCGACCTGCGATACCGTCGTCAGCGCAGCCGCCTGGTTGGCGGTGACCAGCGCGCCCGGCGTGACGGTGGACGTGGTGGTGCGACCCGCGATGGGCGACTTGATGCGCGTGTAGCCCAGGTTGATGCGCGCGGCCTCCACGGCCGCGGTGGCCACTCCGACGTCGGACTGCGCCTGCGCGGCGGCGGCCTGGCTGTCGTCGTGCACCTGGCGGCTGACGGCGTCGATCTTCACCAGCTCGGCGTTGCGCCGGGCGTTGGTCTGCGCCGTGCCCAGTGTGGCGCGGGCCTTGGCCAGCTGCGCCTCGGCCGAGGCCAGCGCGACCTCGTAGCTGGCAGCGTCCAGCTGGTAGAGCACCTGGCCGGCCTTGACCTCCGCGCCTTCGGTGAACAGGCGCTTTTGCACGATGCCGCCAACCTGCGGGCGTATCTCGGCCGTCAGGAAGGCACTGGTGCGCCCCGGCAGTTCGGTGGTGACCAGCTGGCGCTCGGGCTGGAGCGTGACCACGCCCACTTCCGGCGGCTGGCCGGCCGCGGCGGGCGCGGCGTTCTTGTCGCCGCAGGCGGCCAGGGCCAGCGCCAGTGCCATGCCCCATGCCAGCCTGAACCCGGCGCCTGGGCCCGAGAGGGATGATGGGATGGGGGAAAAGGAGGCCAGGGCAGGGCTGACGCGGATCGCGGGTGTCATGGAGGCGGAACGCAGTATGTCTCGGTTGGGCCGGCAAACAGAGGCCCCCGGCGCCGGGCCGGGGCAGGGCCAAGACCGCAATGTCGCATATCGGCGTTAGGGCTGCTCCGGAGGGCGGTTTTCTTCATTTTTCTTTACATTGAGGAAAGTCAACGTTCACAATGTTCTGACGATTCGGGCTGGGAGCATCAGCCTCCGGCAACGGGATATCAACTGGCACACCAGAGCCAAGAAAGAGGGAGGCTTCATGCGCGTGAATCTTCCGGTCAGTAGGCAGGAATTCGCTTTTCCCAAGGGGAGACGCTGGTCTCGACCACCGATCTCCAGGGACGCATCCTGTATTGCAATCCCATGTTCATCGAGGTCAGCGGCTTCACCCGCGAAGAGCTGCTGGGCCAGCCCCACAACCTGATCCGCCACCCGGACATGCCGCCCGAGGCCTTCCGGGATATGTGGCAGACCATCGGCAACGGCCTGCCCTGGTCGGCGCCCGTGAAGAACCGGCGCAAGAACGGTGACTACTACTGGGTCATGGCCAACGTGACGCCGCTCATGGAGGGCGACCAGCCTGTGGGGTACATGTCGGTGCGCACCGAGGCGTCGCAGGCGCAGGTGCAGGAGGCCGAGCGGCTCTACCAGCGCATGCGCGAGGAGGAGAAGGCCGGCCGCCAGGTGCTGCGCTGCGCGCGGGCCGCTTGGTACGGGCCACGCCGGCAGGAAGGCTGCTGGAGTCGCTGTCGCTGGGGCTGGCGGGCAAGGTCGGACTGGCCTTCCTGGCCGTGCTGGCGGCGGCGGGGGCCGCGGCTTATGCCACCACCCATGCCACAGGAGGCTGGGACGCGCTGGCGTGGGCCGGGGCGCTGGCCGTCACGCTGGTGGCTTTGGGCTACGTGCAGCGCGTCGCCGTGGCGCCGCTGGCGCAGCTGGTGCAGGCCGCCAACCGCATGGCGGCGGGCGACCTGACCCAGCAGCCCGTCGTCACCCGTGCCGACCTGGTGGGCGACCTGCAAAAGGGGCTGTCGCAGCTCAACGTGAACCTGCTGTCCATCGTGCGCGACGCGCGCCAGGAGAGCGACAAGATGCGCGCCGCCACGCGCGAGATCGCGGAGGGCAACCGCAACCTTTCCGGGCGCACCGAAAGCCAGGCCAGCAACCTGCAGCAGACGGCCGCCTCCATGGAGCAGATCACCGGCACGGTGAAGCAGACCAGCGAGTCGGCGCGCCAGGCCACCCAGCTGGCGGACCAGGCCACCGCCGTGGCCGAGCGCGGCAGCCAGGCGGTCGATGGCGTGGCCTCCACCATGCAGCAGATCCAGCAGGCGTCGGTGCGCATCGGCGAAATCACGCAGCTCATCGACAGCATCGCCTTCCAGACCAACCTGCTGGCGCTCAACGCCGCCGTGGAGGCCGCGCGCGCGGGCGAGCACGGGCGGGGCTTCGCCGTGGTGGCGGCCGAGGTGCGCGGCCTGTCGCAGCGCACCCAGGCGGCGGCCAAGGAGATCCGCGAGCTCATCGCCGAGTCGGCGGCCACGGTGGGCGAGGGCCACCGCAAGACCGGCGAGGCGCAGAAGACCATGGAGGAATCCCTCTCCATGGTGCGGCGCGTGGGCACGCTGATCGGCGAGATGCACAACGCATCCAACGAGCAGCTTTCGGGCATCTCGCAGGTGAATGCCGCCGTGGCCCACCTCGACACGATCACACAGCAAAATGCGTCGCTGGTCGAGCAGAGCGCGATGCTGGCCGTGCAACTGCAGGCCCAGGCGCAGATCGTCTCCGAAACGGTGCAGATGTTCCGCATCGATGCGGCGCAAAGCCGGCAGGCGCCGCAGGCCGTGGAGCTGCGCCGCGCCATGAAGGCCGCGCGGGGCGCCGCCGTCGCGCTGCCCGGCAGCGCCTGAGGGTGGTGAGCGAAATCGGCCTCCAGCGCTGGATGGGAAAGCGCAGGCAGCTATCGAATTTGAAGTCTTCCGCGATTGTCAACTTCGGTTGCGGACCCGGGCATGCCCGCGTGTCCGGCGCGGGCCGGCATACCATGCGGGCATGCGGCCCCTCGCGGGCCGTCTCCACCGTTTGAAGGAATCCGTGACCATGAACAACTCCGCTTCCACCCCGCTGCTGGCCGAAGAACTGATGCAGCAACTGCAGGGCGCGCCGCTGCAGAACATCGCCCAGCAACTGGGCACCAGCACCGCCGAGACGCAAAGCGCCGTGGCCATGGCGCTGCCGCTGCTGCTGGGCGCGCTGGGCCGCAATGCACAGGATGCGCAAGGCGCGCAGTCGCTGTTCGGGGCGCTGCAGCGCGACCACATGCCCCAGCAGGCGGCGGGCCTGGGCGGCGGCATGGATCTGGGCGGGCTGCTCGGCGGCCTGCTGGGTGGCGGCCGGCAAGGCGGCGGGGCGGGCGCGGACATCCTGGGCCACATCCTCGGCGGAGGCCAGGCGCGCGCCGAATCGGGCCTGGGGCAGGCCAGCGGCCTCGGCGCGAACGCGGGCCAGCTACTGCAGATGCTGGCGCCCATCGTCATGTCCTTCCTCGCCCAGCGCGTGAGCGCGGGCGGCATGGATGCCGGCGGCCTGGGCCAGATGCTGGGCCAGGAGCGCGCCAGCGTGCAGCGCCAGGGCACGCCGGGCGGCGACTTGCTGGGCAGCCTGCTGGACCAGGACGGCGACGGCCAGGTGGGCCTGGGCGACCTGCTCAAGATCGGCGGCAGCCTGCTCGGCGGAAGGCGCTAGGTCACTTGCACGGCGGCCCGGGTTCAGCGGACACTTCCCCCAGCGTTTCGGTTTTTGTTCCACTCACAGCCAGGGAGGCCGCCATGACAACCGTTGCAGAAATCCTCAAGTCCAAGTCCAGCGCGCAGATTTACAGCGTCGCCCCCTCGGACACCATCCTTTCCGCGCTGCGCCTCATGGCCGACAAGGGGATCGGCGCGCTGCTGGTGATGGAGGACGGGCAGATCGCGGGCATCTTCACCGAGCGCGACTACGCCCGCAAGGTGGTCCTGCTGGGCCGCAGTTCGGGCGACACGCCCGTGCGCGAGGTGATGACGCGCGCCGTGCGCTTCGTGCGCTCCACGCAGAGCACCGACCACTGCATGGCCCTCATGACCGAGAACCGCCTGCGCCACCTGCCCGTGGTGGACGATGGCGAGGTGGTGGGGCTGGTGTCCATCGGCGACCTGGTGAAGAACATCATCTCGCACCAGCAGTTCCTTATCGAGCAGATGGAGCAGTACATCACCGGCGCACGTTGATGCAGCCGGGGCCGCAGGCATCGGGGTTTGCCCTGGTGCCCGCGGCCATGCGGGCATTCCCGCTGTCGCGTGACCTCCTTCGTGGATATACATCCGGTCACATTTTTCCTTACGAAGGAGCGCGCGCGTGAACAATGCAATAAGCCGCCGCAGGTTCTCTGCCGGCCTGGGCGCGGCAGCGCTGGCCGGCGCGGGACTGCCTGGCTGCAGCAAGGTGCCCGACACCATCAAGATCGGCGTGGCCCAGCCGCTGTCCGGGCCCATCGCGGGCCTGGGGCAGGACCTGCTCAACGGCGTGAAGCTGGCGGTGGACGAGCTGAACCGGTCCGGCGTGCAGGTCGACGGCAAGCGCGTGGCCTTCGAGATCGTGGCGCAGGACGACCGCTCCGACCCCGTGGCCGGGCGCGCGGCGGCGCAGCAGTTGCTGGACTCGGGCGTGGTGGCGGTGATCGGCCACCTGAATTCGGGCGTAAGCATCGAGGCCGCGCCGCTGTACGCGGCCAGGCAGGTGCCGCAACTCGTCATCTCCACCAACCCCCGGATCACGCAGATGGGGCTGGGCACGCCCTTTCGCATCGTGGCCAACGACTCGCTGCAGGCGCGCGCCATCGGCTCCTTCGCGGCCACGCAGCTCAACGCCGAGAGCTATGCCGTGGTGGACGACGGCTCGCCCTACGGCAAGGGCCTGGCCGACGGTGCGGCCGCCGAGCTGCAGGCGGCCCGCAAGAACATCACCGTGCGCCAGAGCTTCGACGACAAGACCGTCGCCTTCGCCGACCTCGCGGCCAAGCTCAGGGACGAGCGGGTAAGCGTCATCGTCTGCATGCTCAACGACTTCCAGGCCCTGGCGCTGCTCGAGGAGCTGCGCAAGATTGGCCATACGCGCCTGGCCCTGCTGGGCGGGGACCTGGTCAAGACCACCGACATGACCCAGGGCATGGGCGTGGTCGACGGCATCTACGCCACCTCGCCCGTGCTCGACGTGACCGAGTTCACCACCGGCCGGCAATTCCTGGCCAAGTACGAAGCGGCCTTCCGGAAAGCCCCCGCCTATGGCGGCCACTACACCTACGACGCGATGTACGTCCTCAGCGAGGCCATCAAGAAGGCCGGCTCGGCCGCGCCCGCGGACATCACCAAGGCACTGCGCACCATCAACGGCTACGCCCCCGTCACCGGCACCATGACCTGGGACGACAAGGGCGAGCTGCGCTACGGCGCCGTGGGCGTGTACGAGCTGCGCAAGGGCAGCTGGGAGCTGCGCATGCGCTCCGACCGCTGGTGAGGGGGACGGGGAGCGGGGGCTACACTTGCGGCCCTATGAATGGGCTGATCCTGGGCATCGAATCCTCCTGCGACGAAACCGGCGTGGCGCTCGTGCGCGCGCAGGCCGGCGGCGGCCTGCCGGTGCTGCTGGCGCACGCGCTGCACAGCCAGATCGAGATGCACCAGGACTACGGCGGCGTGGTCCCCGAGCTGGCCAGCCGCGACCACATCCGCCGCGTGCTGCCGCTCACGCAGGCGGTGCTGGCCGAGGCGCGGCAGGAGCTGGCCGACGTGGACGTGGTCGCCTACACGCGCGGCCCGGGCCTGGCCGGCGCGCTGCTGGTGGGCGCGGGCGTGGCTTGCGCGCTGGGCGCGGCGCTGGATCGGCCGGTGCTGGGCGTGCACCATCTGGAGGGGCATCTGCTCTCGCCCTTCCTGAGCAGCGACCCGCCGGAGTTTCCCTTCATCGCGCTCCTGGTGTCCGGCGGGCACACGCAGCTCATGCGCGTGGACGGCGTGGGGCGCTACGCCATCCTGGGCGAGACCATCGACGACGCGGCCGGCGAGGCCTTCGACAAGTCCGCCAAGCTGCTGGGCCTGGGCTATCCCGGCGGGCCGGCGCTCTCGCGCCTGGCGCAGGAGGGCGACCCCGCCGCCTTCAAGCTGCCCCGGCCGCTGCTGCACAGCGGCGACCTGGACTTTTCCTTCGCCGGCCTCAAGACCGCCGTGCTCACCCAGGCGAAGAAGCTCGGCGACGGCCTGCAGGCGCGCCGCGCCGACCTGGCGGCCAGCACGCAGGCCGCCATCGTCGAGGTGCTGGTGAAGAAATCCCTGATGGCGTTGGACGCCACGGGCCTGCAACGCCTCGTGGTGGCGGGCGGCGTGGGCGCCAACCGGCTGCTGCGCGCGCAGCTCGACGCGGCCTGCGCGCGGCGTGGCGTGCGCGTGCACTACCCCGAGCTGCACCTGTGCACCGACAACGGCGCCATGATCGCCATGGCTGCCGCCATGCGCCTGCAGGCAGGGCAGCAGCAGCCCAACCGCGACTACGCCTTCGACGTCAAGCCGCGCTGGCCGCTGGATGCCATCGCCGGCTGAGGGTCGTGCGGCCCGTGGCAGTGGGCATGACGTTGCGATGGGTTACAGGGGCGCGCCGCACGCTCCGGGCCATACAGGCTTCACAATGTGCGTTGCTGCGACATACCGCCCCCTGATTGCCGTGAACCGTTCTCGACGCCGTTCCTCTCGTCCGCTTGCTCCCTTTTCCCTTCTGCTGCTGGCCGCTGCGCTGCTGGCGGGCTGCGCGCGCATGCCGGAGTCCATGCCCGGGCTGGACCGCAACCTGGCCTTCACGCCGAACGACTTCGACGGTGCCAGCATCCACACGCGCCACATTGGCGCCTCGCAGGAGCGCACCTGCGAGGCCGCGCGCCGCGCGCTGCTGAGCCAGGGCTACCTGGTGCACACCGCCACCAGCGAACTGGTCGCCGGCCGCAAGTACTACCAGCCGCACACCGACGTGCACTACGAGGTGGAGATGCGCATCGTCTGCGCCCCCGAGGGGCTGGGCGACACGCGCACCTCGGCCTTCGCCAGCGCGCTGCAGGACCGCTACGTGATCAAGAAGATCAACAACTCCGCCTCGCTGGGGGTCGGGGCCATCGGCTCGGTGTCGCTGCCGGTGAGCGCCACCGACGACACGCTGGTCAAGGTGGGCAGCGAAACCGTCACGGACGCGCAGTTCTACGAGCGCTTCTTCCAGATCTTCGAGCGCTACGTGGGCGTGCTGCCCGACCTGCGCCCGGCCACGGCCCATCCCGTGCCTTTGCAGGAGCGCGAGGCCGTGGACCGCGGCACCGAGCTGCCGCCGGCCGAGTAGGCGGCAGCGCCTTCCCATCGTCCTGGGGTCTTCGCACCGCAACCGCTGCGCAGCACCGCTCCGTTCCTTTCTTCTCGCACGCATGATGTCCATCTCCCGCCGCCAGGCCGCCGTCGCCTGCGCATGGGCCCTCGGGGCCGCCGCCGCGCCGCTGCCGGTGCAAACCACCACCGCCGCGCAGCCCGCAGGCGCGCCCATCAAGGTGGCATTGGTCGAAAGCCTGTCGGGCAGCTTCGCCAACACGGGCGAGGCGGTGTTCCGCAACATCGCCTGGGCCATGGAGCGCGTGAACGCGCGCGGCGGCGTGCAGCTGCCATCGGCCGAGGGCGGCGCCCGCCCGCTGGTCCTCACCCGCTACGACAGCAAGGGCACGAACGAGGAGGCGCTGTCGGCCCTGCGCGCGGCCATCGACGACGGTGCGCGCTTCGTCATGCAGGGCAACTCGTCCGCGACGGCCGCGGCGCTGGTCGAGGCCGTCAACAAGCACAACCAGCGCGACCCGCAGCGGCGCGTGGTGTTCCTGAACTACTCTGCCGTCGATCCCGCGCTGACCAACGAGAAGTGCAGCTTCTGGCACTTCCGCTTCGATCCCCATGCCGACATGCGCATGGCCGCGCTGATGCAGGTGATCCGCGAGGACAGGAGCGTCAGGAACGTCTACCTCATCGGCCAGGACTACAGCTTCGGCCAGGCCGTGCTGCGCGAGGCCCGGCGCCAGCTCGCGAGCCAGCGGCCCGACGTGGCCGTGGTGGGCGATGAGCTGCACCCCGTGGGCCGCGTGAAGGACTTCGCGCCCTATGCCGTGAAGATCAAGGCCAGCGGCGCGCAGGCCGTCATCACCGGCAACTGGGGTAACGACCTCACGCTGCTCGTCAAGGCCGCGCGCGAAGTGGGCTACGACGGCATGTTCTACACCTTCTACGGCAACGCCCTGGGCGCGCCCGCCGCGCTGGGCGAAGCGGGCGTGGGCAAGGTGGTGGCGGTGGCCGACTGGCTGCCCAACGTGCTCACGCAGGGCAGCGAGGCGTTCTACCGCGCGTTCCGCGCGCGCTTCCCCAAGCCGCAGGACGACTACGTGCACATGCGCATGCAGCTCATGGTCGAATCCCTGGCCCAGTCCATCGAGCGTGCCGGCAGCACCGACGCGACGGCCGTCGCGCACGCGCTGGAGAAAGCCAGCGTCCAGCTCGCGGGCCAGGCGGGGGCCATGCGCGCGGCGGACCACCAGTTCCAGCAGCAGCTCGTCGTGGGCGTGATGGACCGGCGCGGCGCGCCGGGCGTGCAGTTCGACGTGGAAGGCTCGGGCTACGGCTTCCGCGTGGTGCGCCAGCTCACGGCCGCGCAGGCCGAGATGCCGCACGCCTGCCAGATGCAGCGGTTCTGACGCCCGGCGGCGTCAGGGCTTGCGCGCGCCTGCCTCGTCGCGCAGGGCCTCCAGGAGCCGGCCTTGGATCGCCGGCAGCAGTTCCTGGCGCTGCCAGTCCTGCAGGTCCTTCTGCAGGGCCTGCGCCGCCAGGCTGGTGCGTGCGCGCTGCGCGGCGCGGGCGGGCGTGCGCTCCGCGGCGAGCAACGCGGCCAGTTCCCCGGGCGGGATGCGCGCGGCCACCGCCTGAGCCAGCACCGGCAGGGCGTGGCGTGCCTCGAAGGCGCGCACGCGGGCGGAAATCTGCTGGCGCCACGCGGCCTGCTGGGCGCGCGTGGTTTCGGGGGGCCAGTGTGGTTCGATGGATTCCAGCGCCTGCACCTTGGCCTGCATCAGCTTGCGGTAGGTCTCGCCCGGCGCGAGCAGCAGGATGAGTTCGCCCGCCTGGCGCTCGTGGTCGCTGCGGGGCGCAGGGGCGTCGGCGTCCGCGAGAGGCCCGGCTCCGGCCACTGCGGCCTGCTGCCAGGCCAGGACTTGGGCGTGGATGTGCTGCGCCAGCGCGGCCTGCGCTGCCTCGACGGCGGGCAGGGCCTGGCGCACGAAGGTTTGCCCCGCGGGCGTGCGGTAATAGGCGCGCAGGGCCTGTGCCTCGTCTTCGCCCAATACGCGCTGGTAGGCGGCGGTGGCCATGGGCAGCAGACGGGTGCTCCAGTCGAACTGCGCGCGCAGCCAGGGGGAGAGCTCGGCGTGCAGGCGCTGCTTGCGCGCGCGGCGCTGCGGATCGGCTTCGTCGTCGGGGCGCGGGGCGTAGCGGGCGTCGATCTGGTCGAACGACGTGGCCAAGCGGGCGGGCAGGCCTTCGTCCTCGAACAGCCCGGCGAGCGTGTGCGCGCTGGCCGGCGTTGCGGGTGGCTGCGGCGCGGATGCGGCCGCCGCGGGGGGCGTGGCCGGGGCGGCCGGCGCCTGCGCGAACGCTGCATGCCAGGCCAGGGGCGCTGCCAGCAGCCAGGCCGCGCGGTGCGCGAGCGGCCTGCGGGAACGGTGCAGGATCATGGGGACTCCCGGGATGCGGTACGGGCGGAAGCAGGCAGGGCGGCTGCCACGGCGCGGCCCAGCTCGATCACCGCCAGCGCGTAGTAGCTCGACCAGTTGTAGCGCGTGACGGCGTAGAAGTTCTCCGTGCCCGCGACGTAGCTGGGCGGCGCGGCGCCGTTTTGCAATTCCACCAGCGCCAGCGGGCCGGCATGCTGGCTGCCTTCGGCGTCCAGTACCGCACCCAGTGCGGCCATGCGGGCAGCGCTGAAGCTGGGCAGGATGTCGGGGGCGAGCAGGGTGTCCAGCTGCACCCGCGCCGGGTCGGGGTCGAACGCCACGGCGTAGTGCGTCGGCATGCCGGTCTTCCAGCCGTGGCCCACGAAATAGTGGGCCACGGAGCCGATGGCGTCCACGGGGCTGTTCCACAGGTCGATGCGGCCGTCGCCGTCGAAGTCGACCGCGTAGCGTGCCCAGCTCGACGGCATGAACTGGCCCAGGCCCATGGCGCCGGCATAGCTGCCGCGCGGCGCGTGCGGGTCGATGCCGGTGCGGTCCATGAGGGTGAGGAACTGCTCCAGCTCGCGCGCGAAGAAGGCCTGGCGCTCGGCGGCGCGCGGGTGGGCGGCGGGGAAATCGAAGGCCAGCGTGGCGAGGGAGTCGATGACGCGCAGGCTGCCCATCTGCTGGCCGTACAGCGTTTCCACGCCGATGATGCCGACGATGAGGTCGGCCGGCACGCCGTATTCGCGCTCCGCGCGCGCCAGCGCCTCGGCATGGGCCTGCCAGAAGCGTACGCCCGCGCGGATGCGGATGGGCTCGACGAAGCGCGCGCGGTAGGCGGCCCAGTTCTTCGGCGTGCCCTTGGGTGGCGGCAGCACGAGGCGCGGCACCTGCGGCAGCAGGCGGGCCTGGCCGATGGCCTGGCGTACCCATTCGCGGTCCAGGCCGCGGCGCTCGGCCAGGTCGTCGGCGAACTGCATGGCCTGGGCGCTTTCAGCGTAGTGGTAGGCCGGTGCGGGTTTTTTGGGGGGCTTTTGGGCTGTAGCGCTTATGGAGAAAGCGCAAGCAGCTATCGTAAGAATAGCGTTTCGGATCGCAGCGTTCATGGTGCGGGGGCGGGCCAGGGCAGGCGGCGCAGTTCGCGCCGCAGTGAGGTGAGGGTGGTGGCGGGCCGGGGGCGTAGCGGGCCTGCTCCACGCGCAGCAGCCATTGGGCGGCGGGCTCGGCCGGCGGGCCGAAGCGCTCGCGCGCCTGCCGGGCCATGCTGCGCGGCGGCGTGTGCGGGGGGAGCGGCAGGCCCGCGCGGGCCAGGCGGGTGCGCGCCTGCAGCAGCAGGCGCTGCCAGGGGTCGTGGCGGCGGCGCTCCCAGGCGGCCCAGAGCACACCGCCGGCGGCGGCCAGCGCGGCCAGCACGCCCATGAGGCGCACCAGGTCCTGCGCGCTGGGCGACTGCATGCCCAGCGACTTGAGCAGGTCGAGCTGGCGCCCTTGCGTGTAGTTGAGCACCCACTGGTTCCAGCCGTTGTTCATGGCCTCCCAGGCAGCGCGCAGGTGCTGCACCATCGTGCGGCCGACCACGGCGTCCATGGCCGTGCCGAACACGCCGCGCGGCGCCTGCAGGCGCTGGAACAGGCCCACGCGGTCGGGGGCGATGGCGCCCGTGGGGTCCACGCGCAGCCAGCCGCGGCCTTCCTGCCAGACCTCGGCCCAGGCGTGGGCGTCGCTCTGGCGCACGGTCCAGTAGCCGTCGATCGCGTTCATCTGCCCGCCCTGGTAGCCGGTGACGATGCGCGCAGGCACGTCCAGGGCGCGCATCAGCACGACGAAGGCCGAGGCGATGTGCTCGCAGAAGCCCTCCTTGCGGTCGAACCAGAAGTCGTCGGCCGTGTGCTCGCCGTACACGCCGGGTTCCAGCGTGTAGGTGTAGCCGCCGGTGCGCAGCCGCGCGAGGGCGGCGTCCACATAGGCCTGCGCGCCGCCGGCCGCCAGTTGCGGGTCTGCCTGCATCTGCCGGGCCAGGGCCTGGGTGCGCGGGTTCAGTCCGGGGGCAGCTGCACGTAGGCGCGCATCTCGGGCGTGCGGCGCTGCGGGCCGTGGCTGAAGCGCAGGTGGCTCTCGGCACGGTAGCGCAGCACGCTGAGGATGGGGCGCGAGGCCATCCATTGCAGCTCGGGCGACATTAGCGCCCAGGTGCCCTGGGGCAGCTCGGGGCGCTCCCGCGCGGCATCCAGCGTGAGCAGCCAGGGGCGGCGGCTGGGCTCCAGCGTGACCTCGTAGCGCAGCGGCTCGCCTTCCACCTGCAGGTGCGCGGGCGTGGGGCTGGCCCAGGTGATGGCGCGTGCCTCGGGCTGCGAGAGGGCGTACCACTCGCGCCCGTTGAAGGCCGTGAGCACGGGGCCGCGGAAGTACAGGCTGCTTTGCGGCGGAGGCTCCCCGCCGGGGCTGCCGTCGGGGGTAAGGAAGCGCACGCGCAGGGCCACGCTGTCGTCGAGCACCAGCGAGGCCATGCTGCCGATGCTCATCTGCCCCGCGAGGCCGCTGCGCCCGGCCAGCGTTTCGGCGGGCACGCCCCACAGCGGCGCCATGCGCGGGAACAGCAGGAAGAGCGCCAGCATGATGGGCGCGCCCAGCAGCGCCATGCGCGCGGCCGTGCGCATCGATTGCGCCAGCGGCGGGCGGCCCACGGGCAGGTGGGCGTTGACCAGGGCCGTGAGCAGGCCCAGCAGCGCCACCAGCATGGCGGCGGCGGTGGCGAGCGACTGCGAGAACAGGAAGTTGGCCAGCAGCGTGAAGAAGCCCAGGAAGAACACCACCATGGCGTCGCGCCGCGCGCGCAGCTCCAGCGTCTTGAGCGCCAGCAGCATGACGATGAGGGTGACGCCCGCCTCCGTGCCGACGATGGTGCGGTGCGTGAGCAGCGTCAGCCCCACGGCCAGCGCCAGCAGCGCGCCTACCACCCAGCGCCCGGGCAGCGGCCGCGCGCGCCAGGCCAGCCAGCCGCGCCAGGCCAGCAGCGCGATGGCCAGCGCGATGGTCCAGGCCGGCAGGTGGCCCGCCAGCGGGCCGATGCAGCAGGCCACGACGGCCAGCAGGAACAGCGTGTCGCGCGCATCGCGCGGCAGGTGGGCGAGGGTGCTACCTTTGTGATAGCTGCTCGCGCTTGTTGGTATTGGGCTGGAGGCCATTTCCGTTCTTAATGCAGGGCCAGGGCTTCCAGGCAGCGGTGGCGGTGGGCCGCGCCGCTGCCCTGGCCGATGGACTGGCCCGGCAGGCGCAGGCCGTAGTCCACGCCCAGGCGGTCGGCCTGCAGCACCCAGGCGGCCAGGCGGGCGATGCGCGCCTCGGGGTCGTGCAGGCCGGTGGCGGCGGCGTCCAGCCAGAGTTCGTGGCGCTGGGCCTGCTGGGCGTCGCGGCTCACCATGTCGCCGGTGCCAGTGGCCAGCGCCTGGGCGGCTTTCTTCCAGACCACCAGCTTGAGCGGGTCGCCGCGGCGGTAGGCGCGCACGCCATCGAATTCACCCGCGCCGCGCGCCTGGGCGCTGCCGCCGCTGCCGGCGCGCGGCTCGCCGGGGGGCAAGGGCGGGGCGGGCACCTCGGGGCGCGGGTAGACCAGCACCTGCGCGGCCGGGCGCCACAGCGCCCACACGCGGAAGGTGCCCAGCGGGTAGAGCGTCTGCGCCGTGAGCGTGGGCACGTCCTGCAGCCCGCGCCGCTCGGGCCGGAAGGCCACCTGCACGCTGGCACTGCCGCCGGCGGGCACGTCGCTCCAGACCCATTCGGTGGCGCGGCCGCCGCCGTGCACGGCCACCGCGATGGCATGGCGCGGCGTGCGCCGCGCGTTGTGCAGCTGCACCTGCAGCAGTGTGGCGCTGCCCAGGAACTGCGGCTCGGGCGCCGCCAGGTGCAGCGTGAGGCCGCGCAGCGTGGCGTGGCACAGGTGCATGCCCACGGCCACGCTGCCGGCCAGCAGGAAGGTGAGCAGGTAGCCCAGGTTGAGCTGGAAGTTGATCGACGCCACCAGCAGCACCAGCAGCGTGAGCGCCAGCATCCACCCGGCGCCGGTGGGCAGGATGTAGACGTTGCGCTGGGTGAGCGCGAGCGTGTCGGTGCGCGGCAGGCGCGCGGTCCACCAGCGGCGCCAGCGCTCGGCGAGGGCGGCGCGCATCAGGGCAGCGGCACGGACTCGACCATGGCGCGCACCTGCTCCACGCTGCCCCGGCCCGCGTCGCTCACGGGCACCAGGCGGTGGGCGATGGTCTGGGGCAGGATGGCCTGCACGTCGTCGGGCGCCACGTAGTCGCGCCCTTCGATCAGCGCCTGCGCCTTGGCCGCGCGCATGAGCGCGATGCCCGCGCGCGGCGACAGGCCCTGCAGGAACCAGCGGCCCGAGCGCGTGGCGGCGATCAGGTCCTGCACGTAGTTCAGCAGCGGCTCGGCCGCATGCACGGCCAGCACCTGCTGCTGCAGCGCGGCCAGCTCTTCTAGCGAAAGCAGCGGCAGCAGGCTGCCCACCATGTCGCGGCGGTCGCTGCCGGCCAGCAGCAGGCGCTCGGAGGCGCGGTCGGGGTAGCCCAGCGAGATGCGCATCAGGAAGCGGTCGAGCTGGCTCTCGGGCAGCGCGAAGGTGCCCAACTGGTCGTGCGGGTTCTGCGTGGCGATCACGAAGAACGGATGGGGCAGGGCGCGCGTCTCGCCCTCCACCGACACCTGCTTTTCCTCCATGGCTTCGAGCAGCGCGCTTTGCGTCTTGGGGCTGGCGCGGTTGATCTCGTCGGCCAGCAGCACCTGCGTGAACACCGGGCCGGGGTGGAACACGAAGGACTCCTTGCCGCGCTCGTAGACCGACACGCCGGTGAGGTCGCTGGGCATCAGGTCGGCCGTGAACTGCACGCGCGAGAACTGCAGGCCGAAGGTGTGCGCCAGCGCATGCGCCAGGGTGGTCTTGCCCACGCCCGGAACGTCCTCGATGAGCAGGTGACCGCCCGCCAGCAGGCAGGCCACGCAGTCCTGGATTTGTAAGCTTTTCCCAATGATCACCGTGTTAAGCTGGTCCAGGAGCGATTTGATCTTGTGCTGTGCGTGCATGGCGCGACGTTATCCGAAAAACGAACGAGAGACGGGGTTGACTGTGAGCAAAACGGGCTATTACACCCATCGCGACTGCTGGAAGCACGAGATGGGGCCAGGACACCCCGAATGCCCGGCACGGCTGGACGCCATCGAGGACCGGCTGCTGGTGACTGGCATCGCCGACGCGCTGGACCACCGCGAAGTGCCGCTCGCTCCCCTGGCCGATATCGAACTGGCCCACGACCGCATGTACATCGCCTCGCTGCGGGGCCTGTCGGACCGCCTCATCGATGAAGAGGACGCGGGCGGCCCGGCCCACATGCAGCTCGACACCGACACCTCCATCAACCGCCACACCTGGAACGCCGCGCTGCGCTCGGCCGGCGCGGCGCTGGCGGCCACCGACGCGGTGATGGCCGGCGAGATCGAGAACGCCTTCTGCAGCGTGCGCCCGCCCGGGCACCACGCCACGCGCGACAAGGCCATGGGCTTTTGCTTCTTCAACAACGTGGCCGTCGCCGCCAAGTACGCGCTGCAGCGCTACAACCTCCAGCGCGTGGCGGTGGTGGACTTCGACGTGCACCACGGCAACGGCACGGAGGACATCCTGGCCGGCGACCCGCGCGCGCTCATGGTCAGCATCTTCCAGCACCCGTTCTACCCCTACAGCGGCGACCAGAACCCCGCGCCCAACATGCTCAACGTGCCCGTGCCGGCCTATACCAAGGGCATGGACGTGCGCGACATCGTCGAGATGGTCTGGATGCCGCGCCTGGAGCAGTTCAAGCCCGAGATGATCTTCGTTTCCGCAGGCTTCGACGCCCACCGCGAGGACGACATGGGCCAGCTCGGCCTGACCGAGCAGGACTACACCTGGATCACCATGCGTATCAAGGACGTGGCGCGGCGCTTTTCCAACAAGCGCATCGTCTCGTGCCTGGAGGGTGGCTACATGATGGGGCCGCTGGCGCGCAGCGTCGAGGCCCACATCCGCGTCCTCGCCGATCTGTAAGGACCGCCATGACCGCCACCGATTCCCTGCTCCACGTTGCGCGCGATGCGCGCGGCGTGGCCACCCTCACTCTGAACGACCCGGCCCGTTTCAACGCCCTGGGCAGCGACATGCTCGCCGCCCTGCAGCAGGCGCTGGACGGCGTGGCGGGCGACGAGTCCGCGCGCGTGGTGGTGCTGGCCGCCAACGGCCGCGCCTTCTGCGCCGGGCACAACCTCAAGGACATGGCGCAGAACCCCGAGCTTGCCTACTACCAGCAGCTCTTCGCGCAGTGCAGCCGCGTGATGCTCGCCATCCACCAGTTGCCGGTGCCGGTGATCGCGCGCGTGCACGGCATGGCCACGGCGGCGGGCTGCCAGCTCGTCGCGCAGTGCGACCTGGCCGTGGCCAGCGACGCCGCGAGTTTCGCCACCAGCGGCATCCACTACGGCCTGTTCTGCGCCACGCCCAGCGTGCCGCTGGTGCGCAACGTGCCGGCCAAGCAGGCCATGGAGATGCTGCTGACGGGCGACTTCATCGACGCGCGCACGGCGCTGGAGCGGGGCTGGTCAACCGCGTGGTGGCGCCCGAGGCGCTGGACGCCGAGGTGGAGAAGCTCGTGCAGTCCATCCTGGACAAGCCGCGCGTGGCCGTGGCCATGGGCAAGGCGCTGGTGTACCAGCAGCGCGAGCTGGGCATCACGGCCGCCTACCAGCTCGCCGGGCAGACCATGGCCGTCAATATGATGGACGAGGCCGCGCAGGAGGGCGCACGCGCCTTCGCGGAGAAGCGCCAGCCGGCCTGGAAGCAGCAGGCGTGAGCGATGGAGTGGCTGGACCGGCTCGCCCATGACTTCCAGCGCTCCAGTACCTGGCTGGAGCTGGCGCTGCTGGTCGGAGCCGTCGCGGTCGCCTACGCCCTGAGCCGCGTGGCCGGGCGCGGCCAGCCGCCCGACTCTGTATGGTTCGGGCGCCGCACGCTCGACGGGTTGCTGTTCCCCATGCTGGCGCTGGCGCTGGTCTACGCCTGCCGGCTGGCCGTGGCGCACTACCAGCCCGTGTTCCTGCTGCGCGTGGCCGTGCCCGTGCTCACATCGCTGGTGCTGATCCGGTTCGTGGCGCGCGTGCTGGCCATGGCCTTCCCGCGCTCGGCGCTGATGCGGCTGCTCGAGCGCATCGTTTCGTGGCTGGCCTGGGGCGTGGCGGTGCTGTGGATCGCGGGGCTATTGCCGCGCGTGCTGCAGGAGCTCGACGAGATCACCCTGTCCTTCGGCAAGTCCACCATCAGCCTGCTCATGCTGCTGCAGGGCGGCCTGTCGGCGGCGCTGGTGCTGGTTACGGCGCTGTGGGCGTCGTCCACCATCGAGCGGCGCGTGCTCGACGGCGCGGTGAGCGACCTGTCCATGCGCAAGGTGGCAGTGAACGCCACGCGCGCGCTGCTGCTGTTCATCGGCCTGATGTTCGCGCTGTCGGCCGTGGGCGTGGACCTCACGGCGCTGTCGGTGCTGGGCGGCGCGCTGGGCGTGGGCCTGGGCTTCGGGCTGCAGAAGCTGGCGTCCAACTACGTGAGCGGCTTCGTCATCCTGCTGGAGCGCTCGCTGCGCATCGGCGACAACGTGCGCGTGGATGGCTTCGAGGGGCGCATCACCGACATCAAGACCCGCTACACGCTGATCCGCGCAGGCAACGGCCGCCAGTCCATCGTGCCCAACGAAAGCCTGATCACGCAGCGCGTGGAGAACCTCACCGATTCCGACCGCAAGTTCAACCTGACGACGAATCTCACCGTGGCCCACAGCAGCGACGCGGCCCGCGTGCAGCGCATCCTGTGCGACGCCGCGGCGGCGCAGCCGCGCGTGCTGGCCGAGCCCGCGCCCGTGGCCTACCTGGTCGACTTCGTGCCCGACGGACTGGCCTTCACCCTGAACTACTGGATCGCCGACCCCGGCGCCGGCACGGCCAACGTGCGCTCGGCCGTGAACCTGGCCGCGCTCGAAGGGCTGCGAGCGGCAGGCATCGACATTGCCCCGCCGCAGCGCGTGGTGCGCGTCGCGCAGGCGGCATCCGAGGGAGGAGCAGGGCTCGACCCCGGCACGCCGGGCTGGCATAATCCATAAAAGCACGATCGTTCTTTTTGTGATTTTTCCCACCGGCCGTTTTCCCGATGCGGAGCATGCTGCGGTGCGCAATAGAATGGATCGGTTTACGTGAACGTCAAGCATCAACAACTGAAGGAGCCGCAGCAATGAAGGTCTTGGTCCCCGTCAAGCGCGTGGTGGACTACAACGTGAAGGTCCGAGTGAAGTCGGACGGCACGGGAGTGGACATCGCCAACGTGAAGATGAGCATGAACCCCTTTGACGAAATCGCCGTCGAGGAAGCCGTGCGCCTGAAAGAAAAAGGCATCGCCACCGAAGTGATCGCCGTCAGCTGCGGCGTGGCGCAGTGCCAGGAAACCCTGCGCACGGCCATGGCCATCGGCGCCGACCGCGCCATCCTGGTGGAAACCGACGCCGAGTTGCAGCCCCTGGCCGTCGCCAAGCTGCTCAAGGCCCTGGTCGACAAGGAGCAGCCCCAGCTCGTCATCCTGGGCAAGCAGGCCATCGACGACGACGCCAACCAGACCGGCCAGATGCTCGCGGCCCTGGCCGATCTGCCCCAGGCCACCTTCGCCAGCAAGGTCGAAGTCGCCGACGGCAAGGCTGACGCGCCCCGGGCCAGCGTCACCCGCGAAGTCGACGGCGGCCTGGAAACCCTCTCGCTCACCCTGCCGGCAGTCATCACCACCGACCTGCGCCTGAACGAGCCGCGCTACGTCACGCTGCCCAACATCATGAAGGCCAAGAAAAAGCCGCTCGACACCCTCAAGCCCGAAGCGCTGGGCGTCGACGTCGCCCCGCGCCTGAAGACCCTCAAAGTCTCCGAGCCCCCGAAGCGCGGCGCCGGCGTCAAGGTGCCCGACGTGGCCACCCTCGTGGCCAAGCTCAAGAACGAAGCCAAGGTGATCTAAAAATGCCCGTACTCGTCATCGCAGAACACGACAACGCCTCCATCAAGAGCGCCACCCTCAACACCGTCACCGCCGCGCAGGCCTGCGGCGGCGACGTGCACGTGCTCGTCGCCGGAGAAAACGCGGGCGCCGCAGCAGACGCCGCCTCCAAAATAGCCGGCGTCGCCAAAGTCATCCACGCCGACGGCGCCAGCCTCAAGGACGGCCTCGCCGAAAACATCGCCGCGCAGGTGCTGCAGATCGCCGGCAACTACAGCCACATCCTGTTCCCCGCCACCGCCAGCGGCAAGAACGCCGCCCCGCGCGTGGCCGCCAAGCTCGACGTGGCGCAAATCAGCGACATCACCAAGGTCGACAGCCCCGACACCTTCGAGCGCCCCATCTACGCGGGCAACGCCATCGCCACCGTGCAAAGCGCAGACAGCGTCAAGGTCATCACCGTGCGCACCACGGGCTTCGACGCCGCCGCCGCCACGGGAGGCAGCGCCGCCGTCGAAACCGCAGCCGCTGCGGCAGACAGCGGCAAGAGCGCCTTCGTCGGGCGCGAAGTCACCAAGAGCGACCGGCCCGAGCTGACCGCCGCCAAGATCATCGTCTCGGGCGGGCGGGCGCTGGGCAGCAGCGAGAAATTCCAGGAAGTGCTCACGCCGCTGGCCGACAAGCTGGGCGCGGCCATCGGGGCCAGCCGCGCGGCGGTGGACGCGGGCTACGCGCCCAACGACCTGCAGGTGGGCCAGACGGGCAAGATCGTGGCGCCGCAGCTGTACGTCGCGCTGGGCATCTCGGGGGCCATCCAGCACCTGGCCGGCATGAAGGACTCCAAGGTGATCGTGGCGATCAACAAGGACCCGGAGGCGCCGATCTTCAGTGTGGCCGACTACGGGCTGGAGGCGGACCTGTTCGCGGCCGTGCCGGAACTGGTGCAGGCTTTGTAAAGCCGCCCCGCAGGCAAGAAGGCATCGCGTGCGATGCCTTTTTTTGAGATTTGCATTGGAGTTGGAGATCCCCATGAGTTACACCGCCCCCGTGAAGGACATGCTGTTCACCATCGAGCATCTGGCGAACATCGGCCAGGTCGCGCAGATCCCGGGTTTCGAGGATGCGGGCCTGGACACCGCCGCCGCCGTGCTGGAGGAGTGCGCACGGTTCAACGAGGGCGTGGTGGCTCCGCTCAATGTGGAAGGGGACCGCAACCCTTCGTGGTTCAAGGACGGCGCGGTCACCACTACGCCCGGCTTCAAGGAGGCCTTCCGCCAATTCGCCGAGGGCGGCTGGCAGGGCCTGCAGCACCCGGCCGACTTTGGCGGCCAGGGGCTGCCCAAGACCATCGGCGCGGCCTGCGGCGAGATGCTCAACAGTGCCAACCTCAGCTTCGCGCTGTGCCCGCTGCTGACCGACGGCGCCATCGAGGCGCTGCTCACCGCGGGCAGCGACGAGCTCAAGGCCACCTACCTGGAAAAGCTCATTTCCGGCCAGTGGACCGGCACGATGAACCTCACCGAGCCCCAGGCCGGCTCCGACCTGGCGCTGGTGCGCAGCCGCGCCGAGCCGCAGCCGGACGGCACGTACAAGGTCTTCGGAACCAAGATCTTCATCACCTACGGCGAGCACGACATGGCCGAGAACATCGTGCACCTGGTGCTGGCGCGCGTGTCGGGCGCTCCCGAGGGCGTCAAGGGCATCAGCCTGTTCGTGGTGCCCAAGTTCATGGTGAACCAGGACGGCAGCCTGGGCGCGCGCAACGACGTGCACTGCGTGAGCATCGAGCACAAGATGGGCATCAAGGCTTCGCCCACGGCCGTGCTGCAGTATGGCGACAACGGCGGCGCCGTCGGGTATCTGGTCGGCGAGGAGAACCGCGGCCTGGAGTACATGTTCATCATGATGAACGCCGCGCGCTACGCCGTGGGCGTGCAGGGCATCGCGGTGGCCGAGCGTGCCTACCAGCACGCCGTACAGTACGCGCGCGAGCGTGTGCAGAGCCGCCCCGTGGACGGCAGCGTCCGGGGCAGCGCTGCCATCATCCACCACCCCGACGTGCGCCGCATGCTCATGACCATGCGCGCCTTCACCGAGGGCTGCCGCGCCATGGCCAGCGTGGCCGCCGCCGCCTACGACGCGGCGCACCACCACCCGGACGCGCAGGTGCGCGCGGACAACGCCACGTTCTACGAATTCATGGTGCCGCTCGTGAAGGGTTACAGCACGGAAATGAGCCTGGAGGTCGCCTCGCTGGGCGTGCAGGTGCACGGCGGCATGGGCTTCATCGAGGAGACCGGCGCGGCCCAGTACTACCGCGACGCCAAGATCCTCACCATCTACGAGGGCACGACGGCCATCCAGGCCAACGACCTCGTGGGCCGCAAGACCGCGCGCGACGGCGGCCAGACCGCCAAAGCCATCGCCGCGCAGATCGAGAAGACCGAGGAGCAGCTGCGCGCCAGCGGCACGGCCGACGCGCAGGCCGTCGCCACGCGCCTGGCCGCTGCGCGCCAGGCCTTCCTGGATGCGGTGGACTTCGTCGCGGGCGGCGCCAAGGCGCAGCCCAACGACGTGTATGCGGGCAGCGTGCCCTACCTGATGCTCGCGGGCAACCTCGTGGCAGGCTGGCAGATGGCGCGCGCGCTGCTGGTGGCGCAGGAGCTGTCCGCCAAGGGACAGGACACGGCCTTCATGCAGGCCAAGATCACCACCGCGCGCTTCTATGCCGAGCACATCCTCACCCGTGCGCCCGGCCAGCGCGACGCCATCGTCGACGGCGCGGCCAGCGTCACGGCGCTGGCGCTCGACGCGTTCTGATCGATGCTTCTTTTTTGATAGCTGCTGGCGCTTGATGGATAAGCGCTGCAGCCCATTTTTATTCAGGAGACTGCCCGCATGTCCAAGCTGCCGCCCGCGCTGCAAAAACTCTCGCTGCCCGTCATCGGGTCGCCGCTGTTCATCATCAGCAACCCGCAACTGGTGATCGCGCAGTGCCAGGCCGGCATCGTCGGCTCCATGCCAGCGCTCAACGCGCGCCCGGCCGCGCAGCTCGAGGACTGGCTGGCGGAAATCACCGAGACGCTGGCTGCCTGGGACAGGGCGAACCCCGACAAGCCCTCGGCCCCGTTCGCGATCAACCAGATCGTGCACAAGAGCAACGACCGGCTGGAGCACGACATGCAGGTGTGCGCCAAGTACAAGGTGCCGATCGTCATCACCTCCCTGGGGGCGCGCGAGGATGTGAACCAGGCCGTGCACGGCTGGGGCGGCGTGGTGCTGCACGACATCATCAACAACAAGTTCGCGCACAAGGCCATCGAGAAGGGCGCCGACGGCCTCATCGCCGTGGCGGCCGGCGCGGGCGGCCACGCGGGCGTGAAGAGCCCGTTCGCGCTCATCCAGGAAATCCGCCAGTGGTTCGACGGCCCGGTGGCGCTGTCGGGCTCCATCGCCTCGGGCGGCGCCATCCTCGCCGCGCAGGCCATGGGAGCGGACTTCGCCTACATCGGCTCGGCCTTCATCGCCACGCACGAGGCGCGCGCGGTGGATGCGTACAAGCAGGCCATCGTGCAGGGCAGCTCCGACGACATCGTCTACAGCAACCTGTTCACGGGCGTGCATGGCAACTACCTCGCACCCTCGATCCGCGCGGCGGGGCTGGACCCCGACAACCTGCCCGAGTCCGACCCGAGCAAGATGAACTTCGGCGGCGGCGCGCAGAAGGCCTGGAAGGACATCTGGGGCTGCGGCCAGGGCATCGGCGCGGTGACCGAGGTGACCTCGGCAGCGGCGCTCATCGAGCGCCTCCGGCGCGAATACCAGGCCGCGCGCGAGCGCCTCGCGCTGGCCTGAGCGGCGCCCTGCAGAGCTGGGCCAAAAGGCGCACAATGCCGCCTTTCCGTGCGCCGCCGCAGGCGGCGCCTCCAGCGCCCACCTTCCCATGTCTCACGCCCGCCGCAGTGCATTGATCGACTGCGCCAAGGCGATGGCCTGCACGGCCATCGTGTGGCACCACCTCGCGTTCTACGGCCCCCTGTCCGACGTGGTTCGCCAGGGCCTGCCGGGGCTGGTCGACTGGCTGGCCGAAGACGCGCGCATGGCCGTGCAGGTGTTCCTGGTGCTGGGCGGCTACCTGGCCGCCGCCAGCCTGGCGCCGCAGGGGCGGGCGCGCTTCGGCGACCCCTGGCCCAAGGTGGCGGGGCGCTTCGTGCGGCTGGTCGTGCCGTATGCGGTGGCGCTGGTGCTGGCCATCGTGGTGTCGGCGGCCGTGCGTCCGTGGTTCGACGATGCATCGGTCTCCGGCGAGCCGGAACTGGGGCAGCTGCTCGCGCACGCGCTGCTGCTGCAAAGCATCCTCGACGAGGAATCGCTCTCGGCCGGCGTGTGGTACGTGGCCATCGACTTCCAGCTCTTCGCGCTGACCACGCTGCTGCTCGCGGGCGTGGCGCGTGCAGGCGCCGCGCTGGGCGATCGCGCGCTCTTGTGGAGGCCTGCAGCGGTGACCGGTGCGCAGGCGCTGGTGGTGCTGGGCGTGGCGGCGTCGCTCTACGGCTTTAACCGCGATGCGCGCTGGGACATGTGGGCGGTCTACTTCTTCGGCGCCTACGGCCTGGGCATGCTGGCCTACTGGGCCGCGCATGCGCCCGATGCGCGGCAGGCCCTGGGCTGGGCGCTGCTCATCGCGGCGCTGGCGCTGGGTGCGCTGCTGCTGCAATGGCGCGCGCGCATCGCGCTGGCCGCCGGCATGGCACTGCTGCTGGCGCTGGCCCTGCGGCGGCCCGTGCTGGCGCAGTGGACGGGCTGGGCGCCGCTGCGCAGGCTGGGGCTGATCTCGTACTCGGTCTTCCTCGTGCACTTTCCGGTCTGCCTGCTGGTGAACGCGGCGGTCAGCCGGCTGTGGCCCGGCTCCGTGGGCCTGGCCCTGGGCGGCATGGCGCTGGCCTTCGCGCTGTCGGTCGCCGCGGGCCACCTGCTGTACGAGCGCGTGGAGCGCCACATGCCCACCTGGCGCGTGGCGCTGCGCTGGCAGGCATCCCTGGTGGGCACGGGCCTGCTGGCGGCATTGCTGGCGGGCGTGCGCTGAGCAGAAAAAGCAGCCCTGGGGCTGCTGCGGCAGGGGGCGGGCGCTGTGTTCAGCGGTGCAGTTCGCCCGCGCTTTCGGGCTGGAACTCGAGGGCATCCACGCGCACGGTGACTTGGCCCGTGGGGCTGGGCATCTGGAATTCATCGCCCACGGCCAAGCCCAGCAGGGCGATGCCCACGGGCGCGAAGATGGACACCTTCTCGCCCGAGCCGTCCATCTCCTTGGGATAGACCAGCGTCAGCGTGTTGGTCTTGCCCGACTCCAGCAGGGTGAAGCGCACCGTGGAATTCATGGTCACCACGTTGGGCGGCATGTCCTTGGGGTCCAGCACGTCGGCGCGGTCCAGTTCGGCCTCCAGGGCCTCGCGGCCGGGGAAGGGGGCCGCCTGTTTCTCCAGCAGCGCCTCGATGCGCTCCAGGTCCAGCGACGACAGGGTGATAGGGGGCTTGCGCAGCATGGTATGGCTCCGTTGCGAATGGTCTGTACGGTGGCGGGTGCCGTGCCTCGCGGGGTGCATGCGGCCGGCGCCCTGGTGTTCAAACGGACAAAAGCCCGGGCAACGGGGTTGTCCGGGCCAAGGCGTTGTCTCTGGGGAAGCACCATGGTGGTGCAACGGACCGATTGTGCAGGCGGACAGGCCGGCTGCCAAGCTATCCCGCACGGCGCGGGTGCGGATTGCGCGGGACTTGCCAAAAGGCCGGGGATTGCGTAAGCGCAAAATAACTGTATATTTATACAGTATCATGCCTACCCCAGCTCCTCCCTTTGACGATTCGCCGCCCGCCGTCTGGGTGCCCGTGCACGCCATCAAGGGCCGTGGCGCCGCGAGCCGGCTGGCGCACCGCTTTGAGCGGCAGGCGCGCGAGGCCTTCGACGATGGGTGGGACGCCCCAGGCGAGAAAGCGGACACTCCCGGCGCGCCGCGCACCCAGGTGATCTGGGAAGACGCGCGCAGCGCCCTGTGCAGCAACGACTCGCCGGACATCTTCTTCGAGCAGTCCGTGAACCCCTACCGCGGCTGCGAGCACGGCTGCGTCTATTGCTACGCCCGGCCCACGCACAGCTACCTGGGCCTGTCGCCGGGGCTGGACTTCGAGACCCGCATCATCGCCAAGCGCAACATCGCCGAGGTGCTGCGCGCCGAGCTGGCGCGGCCGGGGCACCGCCTATCGGCGATCAACATCGGCTCGGCCACCGACTGCTACCAGCCCGTGGAGCGCGAGCTGCTTCTGACGCGCGGGCTGATCGAGGTGATGCGCGATGCGCGCCACCCCTTCACGCTGATCACCAAGGGCAGCGGCGTGGAGCGCGACCTGGATTTGCTCGCGCCGCTGGCGCGCGACCGCCTCGCGGCGGCCTGCGTCACCATCACCACGCTGGACGGCGATCTCGCGCGCATCCTGGAGCCGCGCGCCGCAGCGCCGCACCGGCGGCTGCGCACCATCCGCATGCTGGCCGACAGCGGCGTGCCCGTGGGCGTGAGCGTGGCGCCGCAGATCCCCTTCATCACCGAAGACATGGAGCAGGTGCTGGCCGCCGCGCGCGAGGCGGGCGCGACGAGTGCCTTCTACACCGTGCTGCGCCTGCCGTGGGAGCTGAACCCGCTGATGCGCGAATGGCTGGAGCTGCACTACCCGCAGCGCGCCGCGCGCGTGCTGGCGCGCGTGCAGGATCTGCACGGCATCGGCGAGGAGGCACGTGCCGCAGGCAAGGCCTATGCAGCCAGCCACGCCTCGCGCATGAAAGGCACGGGCCTGTGGGCCGACCTGCTGCGCCAGCGCTTCACGCAGGCCTGCGCGCGCCTGGGGCTGAACCGCGAGCGCATCGAGCTCGACTTGTCGCAATACCGCCCGGCGCTGGCGCGCGGGCAGGGCGTGCTGTTCTAGCCCAACTGCTGCGCGTGGTGCCGCAGGTGGTCGCCGATGAAGCTCTGGATGAAGTAGTAGCCGTGGTCGTAGCCCGCATGGCGGCGCAATGTGAGCGGCTGGCCGATGGCGGCGCAGGCGGCCTCGAAGGCCTCGGGCAGCAATTGCTTTTCGATCAGGAATTTGTCGGCCAGGCCCTGGTCGACGAGGATGCCGCCGGGGTAGGGGGCGATGGGCTGGTTCTGCATCAGCACCGTCGCGTCGTGCTCGCCCCAGGCAGTGCGGTCGGCGCCCAGGTAGCCGGTGAAGGCCTTCTCGCCCCAGGGGCAGTTCATCGGGTTGGCGATGGGCGCGAAGGCCGAGACGCTTTGGAACCGGCCCGGATGGCGCAGCGCCAGCGTGAGCGCGCCGTGGCCGCCCATGCTGTGGCCGAAAAGCCCCAAGCGCCTGCCGTCGATGGGCAGGTGGGCTTCGAGCAGCGGCAGCAGTTCCTTGAGCAGATAGCTTTCCATGCGCCAGTGCGCGGCCCAAGGGGCTTGCGTGGCGTCGAGGTAGAAGCCCGCGCCCACGCCGAAGTCCCAGGCGTCCGATTCGCCCGCCACGCCCGCGCCGCGCGGGCTGGTGTCGGGCGCGATCAGGGCCAGGCCCAGCTCGGCGGCGAGCTGCTGCGCGCCGGCCTTGATAGGGAAGGTTTCCTCGGTGCAGGTCAGGCCCGCCAGGTAGAGCAGGGCGGGCACCTTCTCGCCCGCCACCGCCTTGGGCGGCAGGAAGACCGAGAACTTCATCGGCAGCCCCGTTTCGCGCGAGGCGTGCTGGTAGAAGCGCTGCGCGCCGCCGTGGCAGGCGTGGGCGCTCTGGAGTTCGAAGGGAGTGGCCATGGCGTGTCAGGCGTAGTGCACGACGCTGCGGATGGATTGGCCCGAGTGCATCAGGTCGAAGGCTTCGTTGATGCCGGTGAGCGGCATGGTGTGCGTGACGAAGGGCGCGAGCTGGATCTTTCCGCTCATCGCGTCTTCCACCATGCCGGGCAGCTCGCTGCGGCCCTTCACGCCGCCGAAGGCCGTGCCCAGCCACTTGCGGCCCGTCACCAGCTGGAACGGGCGCGTGCTGATCTCCTGCCCCGCGCCGGCCACGCCGATGATGACGCTCTGGCCCCAGCCGCGGTGCGCGCATTCGAGCGCGGCGCGCATCACGTTCACGTTGCCGATGCACTCGAAGCTGTGGTCCACGCCCCAGCCGGTCATCTCCACGATCACCTGCTGGATGGGCTTGTCGTGGTCCTTGGGGTTCACGCAGTCGGTCGCGCCGAAGGTGCGCGCGAGGTCGAACTTGCCGGGATTCGTGTCGATGGCGATGATGCGCCCGGCCTTGGCGATCTGCGCGCCCTGGATCACCGCGAGGCCGATGCCGCCCAGGCCGAACACGGCCACCGTGTCGCCCTCCTGCACCTTGGCGGTGTTCTTCACCGCGCCCAGGCCCGTGGTCACGCCGCAACCCAGCAGGCACACCTGCTCGGGGTTGGCGTCGGGGTTCACCTTGGCGAGCGACACCTCGGCCACCACCGTGTACTCGCTGAACGTGGAGCAGCCCATGTAGTGGTAGATGGGCTGGCCGTTGTAGCTGAAGCGCGTGGTGCCGTCGGGCATCACGCCCTTGCCCTGGGTGGCGCGCACGGCCACGCACAGGTTGGTCTTGCCGCTCTTGCAGAACAGGCATTCGCCGCACTCGGCGGTGTAGAGCGGGATCACGTGGTCGCCGGGCTTCACGCTGGTCACGCCTTCGCCCACTTCCACGACGATGCCCGCGCCCTCGTGGCCCAGCACGGCGGGGAACACGCCCTCGGGGTCGTCGCCGCTCAGGGTGAAGGCGTCGGTGTGGCACACGCCGGTGTGGGTGATCTTGACCAGCACCTCGCCCTTTTGCGGCGGGGCGACGTCGATCTCGACGATCTGCAGAGGTTCTCCGGCCTTGAAGGCCACGGCGGCGCGGGATTTCATGGGTGGTGCTCCTTGTGGGGGTTCTCGGGCTACTTCAGGTACGAGCGCAGCAGGGCCAGCGTTTCCTCCACCGCCTGGGGCGTGGGGGCCGGCTGCTGCGCCAGGGTTTCGCGCAGGTGGCTGCCCAGCAGGTCGGCCATCAGCCCGTGCACCGCGCCGCGCATCGCGGCGAGCTGCTGCAGGATGGGGGCGCAGTCGCTGCCTGCCTCCACCGCGCGCTCCAGCGCCTCGGCCTGGCCGCGGATGCGGCGCAGGCGGGAGATGGCGCGTTGCTTGTCTTCGGCGGTGTGAGGCATGCCAGTGCTGTATGGGTACTAGGGATAAGTATATAAGCGTTACGCTTGATGGATGTGCGCAAAAACCATGAAATATGCGTCTACTAGGGGGTAGTATGTGCCGCTGCAGGCAAAAAAAAGCCCGGGCGGGCCACCCGGGCGGTGGGTGAGGCGGGCCTCAGGCGCCGTGTTCCCAGTGCCGCACGCAGGCCCGCGCGAGCGCCTGGGCCGGGTCGGTGCTGACCGCCAGCAGCTGCGGCGCCGCATGCCGCAGAGCGATGGGCACCTCGGTGCAGGCCATCACGAGCTGCGTGGCACCGCGGCCGAGCAGGCGCTGCGCCGCATCGGCGATCAGCCGCCCGCCGGTGGCGATGTCGCCGGCCTTGATGGCGTAGCAGCCGGGGGTGAACAGGTCGTCCAGTTCCTGCGGACTGTGCGTCAGGTAGTCCAGCCCGGCCGCCTCCAGGCGCGCCTGGTAGAGCCGCTGGGCCAGCGCGCCCCGCGTGGCGATGATGCCGATGCGCTCGCCGGGGCGGTGCCGCGCGCGCAGGGCGTCGATGGTGGCGTCGACGATGTGCAGGATGGGCGCCGCGCTGTGCGCGCCGAGCGCGTCCCACCACAGGTGCGCGGTGTTGCACGGGATGGCGATGCAGGTCGCGCCTGCCGCATTCAGGCGCGCGATGCCCTCCCGCATCGCGGGCAGCGGGTCCTCGCCGGTGCCCGCCAGCGCCAGCTGGCGGTCGGGAATCTGCGGCACGTTCCAGGTGACGGTGGGCACATGGTCCTGGTCGCGCCGCGCGGCGCGTGCCTGCAGGAGCTGGTGCAGGAAGTCCAGCGTGGCCAGCGGCCCCATGCCGCCCAGAACACCTATGAGCCGGGCCATGTCAGCTATCCATAGTGTTGTGCGCCGCCCGCTTCGCACGGAACGGGCGCGCCCCATGCGCGGGCCACCGCGCAGGGACCGCCCCGCCGCGCTGGTGGCGTCCGCCTCCCGCAGCGCGCAGCGCGAAGAGAGAGGGGGAAGGCGCGAAGCGACTCAGGGGGTGTTTCACTTCAGGGCGCGAGCGTGGAGCGGTAGGCGAACAGGCCCGCCGCGCCGCCGGTGTGCACGAACACGATGTTCTGCCCCTCGGTGAACACGTCCTTGCACACCAGGTCGATGAGGCCCGCGAGGCCCTTGCCGCTGTAGACCGGGTCGAGCAGGATGCCTTCGGTGCGCGCCAGCAGGTGCACGGCCTCGACCATGCCCTCGGTCGGCACGCCGTAGCCGCCGCCCACGTAGTCCGCGTTGGCGACCACGCGCTCGCCGGGGAAGTCGCCGCGCACGCCGAGCAGCGCCCAGGTCTCGCGCGCGAGCCGGCGCACGTTGTCCTCCTGGCGCTCGCGGGGCGCGCGCACGCTGATGCCGAGCACGGGGATGTGGCTGCTCACCGCCTCGAAGCCCACCACCAGCCCCGCCTGCGTGCCGGTGCTGCCGGTGGCGTGCACCACGTGGTCCACGCGCAGGTCGAGCGCGTTCGCCTGCGCGATGATTTCCTGCGCCGCCACCACGTAGCCCAGCGCGCCGATGGCGTTGGAGCCGCCGCCGGGGATGAGGTAGGGCACCTCGCCGGCGGCGCGCAGGCGCTCGCCCACGGCGGCCAGCTCGGCGTTCATGTCCAGGCCCGCGGGCCGCGTCTCGATGGCCGCGGCGCCCAGGATCTGGTCGAGCAGCACGTTGCCGTTGCGGTAGTAGTCCTCGGGCGCGCCGCTCACGCGCTCCTCGAGCAGCACCGTGGTCCTGAGCCCGTGCCGGTTGGCCGCGGCGATGGTCTGGCGCACGTGGTTCGATTGCGTGGCGCCCTGGGTGACGATGTGCGTCGCGCCGTGCGCCAGCGCGTCGCCGATGAGGAACTCCAGCTTGCGCGTCTTGTTGCCGCCCAGCGCCAGGCCGGTGTTGTCGTCGCGCTTGATGAAGATGTGGGGGCCGCCCAGCGTCCGGGTGAGGTTGGGCAGGTATTCCAGCGGCGTGGGCGCCTGCGTGAAGCGCACGCGGGGGAAACGGGTGAGGTTCATGGCGGGGGGGCATGCCTTGTCAGGCGATGGTGGTGTCGAGGGATTTGGCGGCTTCCTGCCGCACGATGTGCAGGATGTCGCGCTTGAGCTGGCCGAAGCGCGCATCGGCCACCAGATCCTCGAAGCGGCGCGGGCGCTCGAAGGGCACGCGCAGTTCCTCGCGCACGCGGCCCGGGCGCGACGACAGGATGACGATGCGGTCCGCGAGGAACAGCGCCTCGTCCACGTCGTGCGTCACGAAGAGGATGGTGGTGCGCTTGTGCTGCCAGATGCTGGTGAGCAGTTCCTGCATCGCCAGGCGCGTCTGCGCGTCGAGGGCGCCGAAGGGCTCGTCCATGAGCAATATCTCGGGCTCCGGCAGCCAGGCGCGCGCCAGCGCCGCGCGCTGGCGCATGCCGCCCGAGAGCTGCCAGGGCGCATGCCCGGCGAAGCCTGCCAGGCCCACGAGGCGCAGGTATTCGTCCACCCGCGCCGCATAGCCCTGCGCGCGCTGGCCCGCCATGCGCGGGCCGAAGCCCACGTTCTGGCGCACGCTGAGCCAGGGGAACAGCGTGGGCTGCTGGAACACCATGCCGCGGTCCGGCCCCGGCCCGGCGATGGCGCGGCCGTCGCACAGCAGGCGGCCGCTGTCGGGCTGCTCGAAGCCGGCCACGAGGTTCAGCAGCGTCGATTTGCCGCAGCCCGAGGCGCCCAGCAGGCAGACGAATTCGCCATGCCGCAGCTCCAGCGAGATGTGGCTCAGCACCTGCTGCGCGGCAGCCTGGCCCGGCGCGGGGAAGCTCTTGCTCACGCCGTCGAGGCGGATGCGCACGTCGCGGTCCATGCTCATGCGTCCTTTCCCGACCAGGGCGCGAAGCGCCGGTGCAGCAGCACCAGTAGCGCGTCGAACAGGTAGCCCATCAGCCCCAGCAGCAGGATGCCGAGCATCACCACGTCGGTGCGCAGGTAGCCGCCGGCGTTGATCACCATCCAGCCCAGGCCCGCGTTCGCGGCCACCAGCTCGGCCGCGATCAGCGAGGTCCAGCCGATGCCGATGGCCAGGCGCACGGTGGTGAACAGCTCGGGCAGCGCGTTGGGCAGCACCACGTGGGTGAAGAGCTGCGCGCGGCTGGCGCCCAGCGTCTGCGCCGCGCGCAGCCGCGCCTGGCCCACGTGGGCGACGGCGGCGGCAGCACCCACCATGATGCTCAGCACCGTGGCGATGAAGATCAGGAAGAACTTGGCGCCCTCGCCGATGCCGAACCACACGATCACCAGCGGCACCAGCGCGATCTTGGGCAGGGGCCGCATGAACTGCACGAACGGGTCGAGCACGGCCGACAGCGTGGGCGACAGCCCCATCGCCAGACCGAGCGGCACGCCGACGAGCACCGCCGCCGCGAACGCTGCGAGCGCGCGCAGTGTGCTGATGAGCACGTGCTGCCACAGCGGCGTCTGCCGGTAGCCGTCGGTGAACAGCTCCACGGCCGTGTGCCACAGCTCGGTGGGCGGCGGCAGCATCAGCGGGTCGGCCCAGCCCAGGCTGCCGCTGGCCTGCCACAGCAGCAGCACGCCCGCGACGGCGGCGGTGCTGACCAGCGTGCGCCGCGACCGGGCGCCGGGCCAGGCCCGGCGCCGCCGCGGCAGCCCGCCCGCCGCGGGCAGGCGCAGTTGCGTCTCGGTGCCCATGCGCACCTCACCGGCCCGCAGCGGCGCGCTGCAGGTAGGTGGTGTTGATGAAGGGGCGGTAGCTCGCCGGAATCTCCCGCGGGCGCACCTCGCCGATGCTGGCGAGGAACTCGGCCGAGTCCTTGTACGCCTGGGTGATGAGCGATTGTCCCTTGGTCTGCGCGTCGCCGATGAAGGCGGGCGTGAGCTGTTCCTGCAGCGACGGGTATTCCAGTCCGCCGAGCGTGCTGCGCACCGTATCGGCCGGAATGTCGAGGTGCCTGGCGATGGCCTGCACCGCGCCTTCCGGGTCCTTCTTGTACTGGTCCACCTTGTCCTGCGCCACGCGCAGGAAGCGGGCGACCAGCTCGGGGTGCCTGTCGGCGAACTCCTTGCGCACCACGAAGTTGTTGAACACCAGCACCTTGTGCTTCTGCAGGTCCTTGGTGGCGAAGATTTCCTTGCCGCCGGAGGCCTCCATCTGCTGGGTGAACGGGCCCCAGACATAGGCCGCGTCGATGTCGCCGCGCTTCCACGCGGCCACGATCTCGGCGGGCTTGAGCGCCAGCGTCTTGATCTTGCGGCGGTCCGCCCCGGAGTGCTTCACCGCCACTTCGAAGGCGTATTGCGCCGTGGAGTTGGCGGGGTAGGCCACGGTCCTGCCTTCCAGGCCCCGGACGCCCTGGATGCCCTCGCGCGCGATCAGCCGCTCGGACGTGGCGATGATCTCGGGCACGCCGATGACCTCGATCGGCAGCTTGCGCGCGATGCCGGCGGCGGCGGGGCTGGAGCCGAAGCGCGCGATGTCGATCTCCCTGGCGGCGAACAGGCTCAGCACGTCCGCGCCCGAGGCGAACTGCACCCACTTGACCTTGGTGCCGAAGGCCTGCTCGAACGCTCCGTCGATCTGGCCCAGCACCCACACGCGCGGGCCGCCCGCCCAGGCCAGGCGCACCTCGGGCGGCCCACCCTGTGCCTGGGCCTGCCCGACGACGGCGGCAAAGCCCGCGGCGGCCAGCGCCAGCCATTTCCCCACACGAAAACCCGACATAACCATTCCTTAAAAAATTCGATATGAAGAACTGTATTTAAGAAACTTGTGGCTATGTAGTAAGGTTTCTGCATAACGATGCGCGCAAAACGCAGATGCGGCCGCCCATGAAAAAACCCCATGGCCGCGGGCGCATGGGGTGCGGGGGCCGGCGCGGTGCCGGCCGGGAAGAAGGTGGGCGCCGTCAGTCCTCGACGAACGCCTCCTCGCGCTTCTTGCGCACGTTGGGCAGCAGCACGATCACCAGCAGCACCGCCGCGACGGTCAGCAGCGAGGCCGACAGCGGGCGCGTGACCAGCACGCTCCATTCGCCGCGCGAGAGCAGGAGCGCGCGGCGCAGGTTCTCCTCCATCATCGGGCCCAGAATCAGGCCCAGCAGCAGCGGCGCGGGCTCGCAGCCGAGCTTGTGGAACACGTAGCCGAGCACGCCGAAGATGGCCACCATCCAGATCTCGAAGGTGTTGTTGTTCTCCGAATAGACGCCCACGGCGCAGAACAGCACGATGGCGGGGAACAGCCACTTGTAGGGGATGGACAGCAGCTTGATCCACAGCCCGATCATGGGCAGGTTCAGGATCACCAGCATCAGGTTGCCGATCCACATCGAGGCGATCAGGCCCCAGAACAGCTCGGGGTTGCTGGTCATCACCTGCGGGCCGGGCTGGATGTTGTGGATGGTCATGGCGCCCACCATCAGCGCCATCACGGCGTTGGGCGGGATGCCCAGCGTCAGCAGCGGGATGAAGGAGGTCTGCGAGCCGGCGTTGTTGGCCGACTCGGGCCCCGCCACGCCGCGGATGTTGCCCTGGCCGAAGGGCACCTCGCCGGGTTTCATCTTCGCCTTCTTCTCGATGGTGTAGGCCGCGAAGGCCGACAGCAGCGCGCCGCCGCCGGGCAGGATGCCCAGCGCCGAGCCGATGGCCGTGCCGCGCAGCACGGCGGGGAACATGCGCCTGAAGTCCTCCTTGGTGGGCATGAGGCCGCGCACCTTGTCGGTGAACACCTCGCGCTTCTCGGAGGGCACCGAGAGGTTGGCGATGATCTCGCCGTAGCCGAAGATGCCCATGGCGATGGCCACGAAGCTGATGCCGTCGGTCAGCTCGGGGATGTCGAAGCTGTAGCGCGCCACGCCGGAGTTCACGTCCGTGCCCACCAGGCCGAAGGCCAGGCCCACCAGGATCATGGTGATGGCCTTGAGCAGCGAGCCCGAGGCCATGACCACCGCGCCGATCAGGCCCAGCACCATCAGCGAGAAGTATTCGGCGGGGCCGAACTTGAACGCCACCTCGGTGAGCGGCGGCGCGAACGCTGCGATCACCAGCGTGCCCACGCAGCCCGCGAAGAACGAGCCCAGCGCGGCGGAGGCGAGCGCCGGCCCCGCGCGGCCCTTGCGCGCCATCTGGTAGCCGTCGATCACGGTGACCACCGACGATGACTCGCCCGGCAGGTTCACCAGGATGGCGGTGGTGGAGCCACCGTACTGCGCGCCGTAGTAGATGCCGGCCAGCATGATGAGCGCTGCCGTGGGCGGCAGCGCATACGTGGTGGGCAGCAGCATGGCGATGGTGGCCACGGGGCCCAGGCCCGGCAGCACGCCGATGAGGGTGCCCAGCAGGCAGCCCAGGAAGGCATAGAGGAGGTTCTGCGCCGTGAAGGCGACCTGGAACCCCATGGAGAGGTGGTCGATCAGTTCCATGATGGGTAGTAGTTATGTGATGGAGGTGGAACGATCAGCCCACGATGAAGGAGGGCCACACGGGGAATTGCAGGTTCAGCGCCACGACGAAGGCCAGGTAGCTGCCTATGGCGAGGACGGTGGCGAGGATCAGCACGCCCTTGAGGTTGAACTGGTCGCCTGCCAGGCTGGCGATCAGCGTCAGCGCGTAGATGGCGACGATCATTCCCATGGGCGGCAGGCCGATGCCGGGCAGGCCGCCGAGCAGCACGCCGAACAGCAGGTTGGCGCCGATGATGAACACCAGCGGGCGCCAGGCGATGGCGCCGACGGGCTCGCCGTCCTCGGTGGGCACGGTGAGTGCGCGCGCGGTGATGACCGCGCCCAGCAGCGCGATCAGCACGCCGACGATCAGCGGGAAGTAGCCCGGCCCCATGCGGGCGCCGGTGCCCACGCTGTAGGTGGTGGCACCCCAGGCGAAGGCGACGCCGAAGGCGCTGAACAGCAGCCCCGCGGTGAAATCTCTCTGGCTGTGGATCTTCAAGGCAAAAGTCTCCTGATGGGCCCGTGCGAGGGGCCTGGTTGGTTGGCTGAAGGGGAGACGAAAATCGTAGGCGCGCCACGCCGCGCGCCGCATGACCGAACCATTGCCGGGCGGTAATGAAAGGCGCCCGGTTTGCTATCGAAACAGGAGCTGCTTGCGCTTGCCAGTCAAGCGCTGGAGGCCGATTTGGCTTGTATCCTGCCGGCCAGGGTCTTCATGACAAGGGCAATCGCAGGGTCACGCGCAGGCCCGGCTCGGCCGGCTCGATGCGCATGCCGCCGCCATGCAGCCGCATGACGGCCTGCACGCTGGCCAGCCCCAGGCCGTGCCCGGGCAGCTCGGGCCGCAGGCGCACGAAGCGCTCGCCCAGCGTGGCGATGGCCTGCGGAGGGGCGCCGGGGCCGTCGTCCTGCACCACGATCTCGCTCCACGCGGTGCCGTCGCAGGCCTGCACCTGCGAGCGCACCTGCACCCGCGCGCCGCGGCCGCCGTACTTGATGGCGTTGTCCACCACGTTCACGAGGGCGCCGGCCAGCAGGTGGCGGTCGCCCAGCACGGGCGCGGGGTGCGTGCATTCCCAGTGCAGCGACACGCCATCGTGCTCGGCCAGGTCCTCGTAGAGCTCCACCACGTCCTCGCCGATGGCCTGCCACGACGTGGGCGCGAACGGCGCGCGGCGCGTGCCGGATTCGGCCTGGGCGATGGACAGCAGCTTGTCCAGCACGCGGCTCAGGTCGTCGATGTCGTGCATGGCCGACTGCAGCGCGGTGCGCAGGGCAGGGGCGTCCGCTGTGCCGTCGTGCGCGGCCTGCAGCCGCAGGCGCAGGCGGGTCAACGGCGTGCGCAGGTTGTGCGCGATCGCGTCGGAGACGTGGGTCACGCCCTCCATGAGCTGGCCGATGCGGTCGAGCATGTGGTTGAAGTCCTGCTCCAGGCGCACGAACTCGTCGCCGGAGGCATCTTCCACGGGCACGCGCTCGTGCAGCTGGCCGCCCGCGATGCGGGTGATGGTCTGGTGCAGGGCGTTCACGCTGCGGCCCAGCTCGCGCCGCAAGAACCAGGCGCTGGCCAGCGCCAGCGCGAGCGAGAACAGGCCCGCCACCACGCTGGCCGTGGCCACGGTGGATTCGATGCGGCGCAGCTCCCGCAGGTCGTGGCCCAGCACCAGCAGCGCGCCGTCGGGCAGCGGGTGGGCGAGCAGCTGCGCATCGACGGTCTGCGCGCCCAGCGCGAGCTGCTGTACCGTGGCTGCGGTGGTGCGCAGCGGGGGCAGCGCCTCCACGTCGATGTTGCCGGCCAGGAAACGGCCGTCCGGCGTGGTGAGCAGCACCAGTTCGAGGTCGGTGTCGCGCCCGTCGTGCAGCACGCGGTGGATGGCCTGGGCCGTGGCCTCGGGGCCTTCGTGGGCGTATTGCAGTGCCAGGCGCTGCTGCGTCTGCAGCAGCTGGCGGTCCACGTTGCGGTGCAGGACGGAAGACACCTGGATGTACACCAGCGCCAGCGCGGCCAGCATGGCCAGCAGCACCAGGAAACCCGACAGCGCGGCCAGGCGCAGGCCGGCGGAGCGCCACAGGCCGTGCCCGCTGCCCGTCACGGATCGCTCTCGGGCGAGAGGGCGATGCGGTAGCCCACGCCGCGCACGGTGTGGATCAGCGGCGCCTCGCCCGGCGCCTGGAGCTTGTGGCGCAGGCGGCTGATCTGCACGTCGATGAGGTTGGTCTGCGGGTCGAACCGGTAGTCCCACACGGCTTCCAGCAGCATGGTGCGGGTCAATGGCTGCCCGGCGTGCATCAGCAGGTAGGCCAGCAGGCGGAATTCGCGCGGCTTGAGCGCGATGGCCCGGCCGCCCCGCTGCACCGTGCGGTGCACCAGGTCCAGGCGCAGGTCGCCCAGCTGCAGGGCCTTGGCCTCCTCGCCCGTGCGGGTGCGGCGCACCAGGGCTTCGATGCGCGCGGACAGCTCCGAGAACGCGAAGGGCTTGGTCAGGTAATCGTCGCCACCCGCCTTCAGGCCGCGCACGCGCTCGTCCAGCGCGCTCAGGGCCGAGAGCACGAGCACCGGCGTGCGCAGCCCCAGACCGCGCATGCCGTGCAGGATGTGCAGTCCGTCCACCTGCGGGCCCAGCATGCGGTCGAGCACGACCACGTCCCACGGCTCGCCGCAGGCGCGCCGCAGCGCGTCGCGCGCCTCGCTGGCGATGATGGCCACGTGCCCCTGCGCCCGCAGTCCGTCGGCGATGTAGCGCGCGTTCTCCAGATCGTCTTCGATCACCAGGCAGCGCCACATCATGGAAGGCATGGCGGCGGCGGGGGACTCGGTCATGGGGCCGGAAGCTCTTTCAAGGAAGGGAAGGGGAGGGGCGTCCATGGTAACGGCGCGCACCGGACGGGCAAGAAAAAACCCGCAGGCGGCGGGCGCCTGCGGGTTCTGGCTTGGCGGCCGGTGGCCGGAGATCAGCGCTTGCCGAGGTTCGGCACGTCGCGGCGCTCGGAGCCCACGAAGAGCTGGCGCGGGCGGCCGATCTTGTACTCGGGGTCGCCGATCATCTCGTTGAGCTGGGCTATCCAGCCCACGGTGCGGGCCAGCGCGAAGATGCCGGTGAACAGGTTCACGGGGATGCCGATGGCGCGCTGCACGATGCCGGAGTAGAAGTCCACGTTCGGGTAGAGCTTGCGCTGCACGAAGTAGTCGTCTTCCAGGGCTATCTTCTCGAGCTCCTTGGCCAGGGCGAACAGCGGGTCCTTCTCCAGGCCCAGCTCGGCCAGCACTTCGTTGCAGGTTTCCTGCATGAGCTTGGCGCGCGGGTCGTAGTTCTTGTACACGCGGTGGCCAAAGCCCATCAGCTTGACGCCGCTGTTCTTGTCCTTGACCTTCTCCATGAACTCGCCGACCTTGGCCACGCCGCCGTTGCGCTGGATGTCCTCCAGCATGTTCAGGCAGGCTTCGTTGGCGCCGCCGTGGGCGGGGCCCCACAGGCACGCCACGCCGGCCGCGATGGCGGCGAACGGGTTGGTGCCGGAGGAGCCGCACAGGCGCACGGTGGAGGTGGAGGCGTTCTGCTCGTGGTCGGCGTGCAGGATGAAGATGCGGTCCATCGCGCGCTCGATCACGGGGTTGACCTTGTAGTCCTCGCAGGGCGTGCCGAACATCATGCGCAGGAAGTTGCCTGCGTAGCTCAGCTCGTTGCGGGGATACATGTAGGGCTCGCCCTTGCCGTACTTGTAGGCCATGGCCACGAGCGTGGGCATCTTGGCGATCAGGCGGATCGCGGCGATGGCGCGGTGCTCGGGATTGTTGATGTCGGTGCTGTCATGATAGAAGGCCGACAGCGCGCCCACCAGGCCGGTCAGCACGGCCATGGGGTGGGCGTCGCGGCGGAAGCCGCGCAGGAAGAACTGCATCTGCTCATTGACCATGGTGTGCTTGGTCACGAGCTGGTGGAAGTCGCTGCGCTGCGTATCGTCGGGCAGCTCGCCGTTGAGCAGCAGGTAGCAGGTGTCGAGGTAGTCGCACTTCTCGGCCAACTGCTCGATGGGGTAGCCGCGGTACAGCAGCTCGCCCTTGTCGCCGTCGATGTAGGTGATGGACGACTGGCAGGCCGCCGTGGACAGGAAGCCCGGGTCATAGGTGAACATGCCCGTTTGCGCGTACAGCTTGCGGATGTCGATCACGTCCGGGCCGATGCTGCCCTGGTACACGGGAAGCTCCATGCTGGGGCTGCCGTTGCTGAACGATAGCGTCGCTTTGTTGTCTGCCAGTTTCATTTCCAGTTTCCTTCTGTAGTTGACCCGCACAGTGATGCGTGGGGGCTGCTACGCGCGGTGGCGCAGCTGTTCCAGCACTTCCTTGACTTCCGGGGTGTCGAGCGCTTCCGTGGGTTCCTTGCGGCGCAGCAGCAGGTCCAGCAGGTCGTTGTCCGACAGGTCCATCAATGCCGTGAGTCCCCGTGCCTGGCGTTGGGTCAGGCGCGGGCCGTGGTCCGCGAAGAACCGCTCGATGAACAGGTCGTTCTCGACCAGCCCGCGGCGGCTGCGCCACCGCAGAATGGCCACTTCGCGTTCGTCCAGCAGTGCTTCTTCGGCCATGGTTCTTCGTTTCTTCAGATGGCGCGGCGCACCATCAGTTCCTTGATCTTGCCAATCGCCCGCGTGGGGTTCAGGTGCTTGGGGCACACGTCCACGCAGTTCATGATGGTGTGGCAGCGGAAGAGCCGGTACGGATCTTCCAGGTTGTCCAGGCGCTCGCCCGTCTTCTCGTCGCGGCTGTCGGCGATGAAGCGGTAGGCCTGCAGCAGGCCGGCGGGGCCCACGAACTTGTCGGGGTTCCACCAGAACGAGGGGCAGCTCGTGGAGCAACTCGCGCACAGGATGCACTCGTACAGGCCGTTGAGCTCCTCGCGCTCCTCGGGCGACTGCAGGCGCTCCTTGGAGGGAGACACCAGGCTGTCGTTCTGCAGGTAGGGCTTGATCGAGTGGTACTGCTTGAAGAACTGCGTCATGTCCACGATCAGGTCGCGGATCACGGGCAGGCCGGGCAGGGGCTTCAGAACGATGTCGCCCTGCAGGGTCTTCATGTTCGTGAGGCAGGCCAGGCCGTTCTTGCCGTTGATGTTCATCGCGTCCGAACCGCACACGCCTTCGCGGCAGGAGCGGCGGAACGAGATGGAGGGGTCCATGGCCTTGAGCTTGACCAGTGCGTCCAGCAGCATGCGCTCGTGGCCGTCGAGTTCGACCTCCACGGTCTGCATGTAGGGCTTGGCGTCCTTGTCCGGGTCGTAGCGGTAGATCTTGAAAGTGCGCTTCATGTGACTGTTCTCTCGTGGGCTGCTGGTTTAGAACGTGCGGACCTTGGGCGGCACGCTGTCCACCGTGAGGGGCTTCAGGTTCACCGGCTTGTACTCCAGGCCGTTGTTGGCGCTGTACCAGAGGGTGTGCTTGAGCCAGTCCTTGTCGTTGCGGCCCAGCGGGAAGTCGGGGTGGTCGGCCGGGTGCTCGTAGTCGTAGACCGTGTGGGCGCCGCGGCACTCGTGGCGCGCGGCGGCCGAGGTCATCGTCGCCTGGGCCACCTCGATGAGGTTGTCCACTTCGAGCGCTTCCATGCGCGCGGTGTTCCAGACCTGGGACTTGTCCTTGAGCGTAACGGAGCCCACGCGCTCGCGGATGGCGTTGATCTTCACCACGCCCTCGTCCATGCCCTGCTGTGTGCGGAACACGCCGGCATGCTGCTGCATGGAGGCGCGGATGTCGTTCGCGATGTCCTGGGCGTAGGTGCCTTCCTTGGAGTCCTGCAACTCGTTGAGGCGCGCCAGCGTGCGGTCGGAGCCGTCGGCCGGCACGGCAGCGTGGTCGCCGAAGCCGTTGACGAACTGCACGATGTGCTTGCCGGCGGCCTTGCCGAACACCAGCAGGTCGAGCAGCGAGTTCGTGCCCAGGCGGTTGGCGCCGTGCACCGACACGCAGGAGCATTCGCCCACGGCGTAGAGGCCGTTGACCACCTTGTTCTGCTGGCCGTCCCACACCACGACCTGGCCGTTGATGTTGGTCGGCACGCCGCCCATCTGGTAGTGGATGGTGGGCACCACGGGGATCGGTTCCTTGGTGATGTCCACGTTGGCGAAGTTGTGGCCGATTTCTTCCACCGACGGCAGGCGCTTGCGGATGGTGTCCGCGCCCAGGTGGTCGAGCTTCATCAGGATGTAATCCTTGTTCGGGCCGCAGCCGCGGCCTTCCTTGATCTCCTGGTCCATGGAGCGGGAAACGAAGTCGCGCGGCGCCAGGTCCTTCAGCGTAGGCGCATAGCGCTCCATGAAGCGCTCGCCATTGCTATTCAGCAGAATCGCGCCTTCGCCGCGGCAGCCCTCGGTCAGCAGCACGCCCGCGCCGGCCACGCCGGTGGGGTGGAACTGCCAGAACTCCATGTCCTGCAGCGGGATGCCGGCACGCGCGGCCATGCCCAGGCCGTCGCCGGTGTTGATGAAGGCGTTGGTCGATGCCGCGAAGATGCGGCCCGCGCCGCCCGTGGCCAGCAGCACGGCCTTGGCGTGCAGTTCGTACAGGTCGCCGGTTTCCAGCTCCAGCGCGGTCACGCCGACCACGTCGCCCTGGGTGTTGCGGATCAGGTCCAGCGCCATCCACTCGACGAAGAAGTTGGTCTTGGACTTCACGTTCTGCTGGTACAGCGTGTGCAGCATGGCGTGGCCCGTGCGGTCGGCGGCCGCGCAGGCGCGCTGCACGGGCTTCTCGCCGTAGTTGGCGGTGTGGCCGCCGAAGGGGCGCTGGTAGATCGTGCCGTCGGGGTTGCGGTCGAACGGCATGCCGAAGTGCTCGAGCTCGATCACGACGTTGGGCGCCTCGCGGCACATGAACTCGATGGCGTCCTGGTCACCCAGCCAGTCGGAGCCCTTGATGGTGTCGTAGAAGTGGTAGTGCCAGTTGTCCTCGCTCATGTTGCCGAGCGATGCGGAAACGCCGCCCTGCGCGGCCACGGTGTGCGAGCGGGTGGGGAAGACCTTGGACAGGCAGGCCACGTTCAGGCCCGCGCGCGACAGTTCCAGCGAGGCGCGCATGCCGGAGCCGCCGGCCCCCACGATGACCACGTCGAACTTGCGCTTGGTGATGTTGGCTTTGGTGTAGCTCATTGTTTTCTTTCAATCGCGGGAATCAGAGACGCCACAGAGTCTGGAAGCCCCAGCCGGCGCAGGCCACCAGCCAGACGATGGTGAAGACCTGCAGCAGCAGGCGCAGCCCGGCCGACTTCACGTAGTCCATCCACACGTCGCGCACGCCGACCCAGACGTGCCAGACCAGGGCCACGATGACGGAGAACGTGAGCACCTTCATCCACTGGGTCGAGAAAATGCCGGCCCAGCGGTCGTAGCCGATGGGGCCCTTGCTGAAGATCACCTGCGCCAGCAGCGCGATGGTGAACAGGGCCATGAGGGCGGCGGTCACGCGCTGGGCCAGCCAGTCGCGGATGCCGTAGTGGGCACCGACCACGGTGCGCTTGGAGCCGTAATTCACGGACATGGGGAGTTCCTTATCGTGGGTGGGGAGAGCGATCCGCGCGGGATCAGTACAGGCCGAACAGCTTGGCGCCCAGCACCAGCGTGAGGCCGATGCTCAACACCAGCGTCACGATGGCGGAGCTCTTGCCGAACTCCTTGCTGACGGCCTCGTGGCTCACGTCCATCCACAGGTGGCGCAGGCCGGCGATGAAGTGGTGCAGGTAGGCCCAGATCAGGGCCAGCGCCACCAGCTTGACGAACCAGCCCGGCACGAAACCCAGGCCGGCGGTGAACGCGGAGGTGAAGCGGCCGAACGAAATCTCCGAGGACACCGAGGTATCGAACATCCACAGCACGAAGGGCAGCAGCAGGAACATGATCATGCCGCTCGCGCGATGCAGGATGGAGACCCAGCCCGCGGCCGGCAGGCGGTAGGTCCTCACGTCGTTGAAGATGTTGATGTTGCGGTATTCGGGCCGTTTCTTGGCGAGCTCTGTCATGGCGGGTGCTTTCGTGGATGTAACTGCGTTGTAATCGCGCTGAAGGCAGACAACCCAAAATTCTATTGCAATGCAACACCAGGAGGCTGCGGAGACTGCGTATTCTCCCCGCGGGCGTTTGCATGCGGGCTGCGGTGGATCAGCTCAGTTCGTTGTGGTAGTGGTGGGTATCGGTCCGGTACAGGCCTCGACGTAACTCCATGGGAACATCGTTATATGTGTAAGCAAGCCGCTCCACGCTGAGCAGCGGGGTGCCGGGGGGATGCCCAGCCCTTCGGCCTGGGCGGCGTCCGGCAGCACGGCGCGCAGCTTCTCCTCGGCGCGCACCATGCGCACGCCGAAGTCCAGCTCGAACATGGCATAGGTGGGGCCCTGGTAGCCGGCCATCTGCTCGGCGGTCAGGCCCTTGAAGGCCTGGCCGGGCAACCAGATGTCCTCCAGGATGGTGGGCACGCCCGCGAAGGCGAGCACGCGGCGGGCCTGGACCACTGGGTCGCCCGCGCGCAGCGCGAGGGCGCGGGCCACGTCGGCGCTGGCGCGCACGCGCCGGCATTCCAGGATGGTGCGCTGGGCGGGGCCTTCGGTGCGCGCGTCGCCCGCGTCGGGAATCAGCTTGAGGAAGCGGTACTGCACCTGCCGCTCCGCATGGGTGGACACGAAGGTGCCCTTGCCCTGGCGGCGGGTGACGAGGTTCTCGGCCGCCAGTTCGTCGATGGCCTTGCGCACCGTGCCCTGGCTGACGCGAAAGCGCGCCGCCAGCTCGATCTCGCTGGGGATGGCCTCGCCGGGCTTCCACTCGCCGTGCTGGAGGCTGTGCAGGATGAGCCCCTTGATCTGCTGGTACAGGGGGCTGAAGGCCGGCGTCGGGCTGCCCGCCCCGCTGGTGGCAGGGGCTGCGTCGGTGGCGCTTGCGGGTGTGGAGGACATGTCCTGGTCGAAGACGGGCGGGTGCGGCGCTCCGCTGTCCAACATGGTGCGGAGCTGTCGGATCATATCTTATATAAGACATAAGACAAATTGACCCTGCGGGTGAATCGGCGGTAAACTCCAAGGCTGTTCTGCGGGGCACGGGCTGCTGATGAATGGCGCTGGTGCGACCTTGCACCAACACCCTTTTTCTTCCCTTCTCTCTGGAGTCTTTTCATGAGCAAGAAACCCGTTCGCGTCGCCGTCACCGGCGCCGCAGGCCAAATCGGCTACGCCCTGCTGTTCCGCATCGCCTCCGGCGAAATGCTGGGCAAGGACCAGCCCGTCATCCTGCAGCTGCTGGAAATCCCCGACGAGAAGGCCCAGAACGCGCTCAAGGGCGTGATCATGGAACTGGAAGATTGCGCCTTCCCGCTGCTGGCCGGCATCGAGGCCCATTCCGACCCCATGACCGCGTTCAAGGACACGGACTACGCCCTGCTGGTCGGCGCCCGTCCGCGCGGCCCCGGCATGGAGCGTGCCGACCTGCTGGCCGCCAACGCCCAGATCTTCACGGCCCAGGGCAAGGCGCTCGACAAGGTCGCTAGCCGCAACGTGAAGGTGCTGGTGGTGGGCAATCCCGCCAACACCAACGCCTACATCGCCATGAAGAGCGCGCCCAGCCTGCCGCGCGAGAACTTCACCGCCATGCTGCGCCTGGACCACAACCGCGCCGCCAGCCAGATCGCCGCCAAGATGGGCGTGGCCGTGGGCGACATCGAGAAGCTGGCCGTGTGGGGCAACCACTCGCCCACGATGTACGCCGACTACCGTTTCGCCACGGTGAACGGCAAGTCCGTCAAGGACGCCATCAACGACCACGACTGGAACGCCAACGTGTTCCTGCCCACCGTGGGCAAGCGCGGCGCGGCCATCATCGCCGCGCGCGGCCTGTCGTCTGCCGCCTCGGCCGCCAACGCCGCCATCGACCACATGCGCGACTGGGCCCTGGGCACCAACGGCAAGTGGGTCACCATGGGCATTCCGTCTAACGGCGAATACGGCATCCCCAAGGACGTCATGTTTGGCTACCCCGTGACCACCGAGGGCGGTAAGTACAAGATCGTCGAGGGCCTGCCCATCGATGCGTTCTCGCAGGAATGCATCGACAAGACCCTGGCCGAACTACAGGGCGAGCAGGACGGCGTCAAGCACCTGCTGTAAGCCGGCCTCTCCATGCTCGACTGGAACCCCGCGCTCTACCTGCGCTTTGCCAATGAGCGCACGCGCCCCGCAGCCGAGCTGCTGGCGCGTGTCCCGCTGGCCCGGGCCCGCCACGTCGTGGACCTGGGCTGCGGGCCGGGCAATTCCACCGAGCTGCTGGTGCAGCGCTTCCCCGAGGCGCGCGTCACCGGCATCGATAACTCCGAAGCCATGCTGGCCGCCGCGCGCCAGCAGTTGCCCCAGGCCGGCTTCGCGCTGGGCGACATCGCCGCCTGGGCCCCCGATGGCGACGAGACGCCCGACCTGATCTATGCCAACGCCTCCCTGCAATGGGTCGGCGGGCATGCAGCGCTGATCCCCCGCCTGTTCTCCCTTCTGGCGCCGGGCGGCGTCCTGGCGATCCAGATGCCCGACAACCGCGAAGAGCCCACGCACCGCCTGATGCGCGAAGTGGCGGGCCTGCCGCCGTTCGCCAGCCACATCGCGGACGCCTCGCGCGTGCGCACCGACATCCTGCCCATCGGCCACTACTACGACCTGCTCGCCGCGCCCCAGGCGCGCGCCGCGTCGGTGGACGTGTGGCACACCATTTACCAGCATCCCATGGCCTCGGCCGGCGCCATCGTCCAATGGCTGCGGGGCACGGGACTCAAGCCCTTCGTGGAGGGACTGCCGCCCGCGCTGCAAGGCGACTTCCTGGCCGAATACGAGCGCCGCGTGGATGCTGCCTATGGTGTGCGCGCAGACGGCCAGCGGCTGCTGGCCTTCCCGCGTCTTTTCATCGTTGCCCAGCGACAGCCATGACGAATCCCTCCACCGCCCATCCCGCCCAGGTGCTGCTGGATGCCCAGGCCGGCGCCCAGCGCATTCCCGTGTGCGACCACTACAGCGGCGTGGAAGTGCGCATGCGCAAGAGCCTGCAACTGCAGCAGGAGCTGATGGCCGAGTTCGGCCACTGCGTGTTCGACGTCACGCTGGACTGCGAGGACGGCGCCCCTGTGGGCAGCGAGCGTGAACACGCCCGGCTCGTCGCGCGCCTGGCGCAGGAGGCGGCACCCGGCGCGCGCGTGGCCGCGCGGGTGCACACCATCGACCACCCCGCGTTCGCCGAAGACATCGCGATCATCGCGGGCGAGGCGGGCCGGCACCTGTGCCACATCATGCTGCCCAAGGTGGAGTCGGTGGACGACGTGCTGCGCGCCGAGCGCGCGCTGGCCGCCGCCGGCGCGGACCACCTGCCGCTGCATGCGCTCATCGAATCGCCCGGCGCCGTGCACCGCGCCTTCGACATCGCCGCGCACCCGCGCATCCAGAGCCTGAGCTTCGGGCTGATGGACTTCGTCTCGGCGCACGGCGGCGCCATTCCCGCGTCGGGCATGACCTCGAAGGGGCAGTTTGAGCACCCGCTCGTGGTGCGCGCCAAGCTGGAGATCGCCGCAGCCTGCCATGCCAACGGCAAGGTGCCCTCGCACTGCGTGGTCACCGAGTTCAGCGACGCGGCCGCCATGCAGGCAGCCGCCGGCCGTGCCGCGCAGGAGTTCGGCTACACGCGCATGTGGAGCATCCATCCCGCGCAGATCCGCCCCATCCTGGCGGCTTTCGCCCCCGGGGAGGCCGAGATTGCCCGGGCCGCCCGCATCGTTTCCGCCGCCGTGCACGCTGACTGGGCCCCCATCAGCGAGGACGGCGTTCTGCACGACCGCGCCAGCTACCGGTATTTCTGGCAGGTGCTGGAGCGTGCACACCAGACCGGCCGTGCGCTGCCCGAAGAGGCGCGGGGCTGGTTTGCAGAGGCTGCGGCCCCCGCACCGTGACCAGCCCCGTTGCTTCGCCCCGCTATCCTTGAGTCCCTCAGCCCACTTATCTCCCTGAACGCAGGAGCCGCCCCATGAAGACCCTCATCGCTTCCGCACTGATGCTGCTGGCCCCCGCCCTGGCGCTGGCGCAGTCGTCCACGACCCAGCCGGCCCCCAAGGCCGCCAGCAAGCCCGCCGCCAAGGCGCAGCCGGCCAAGCAGAACACGGCCAAGAGCACGGCGGCCAAGTCCACCAAGCCCGCCGCCGGCAAGACCACGGTGGCCAAGGCGTCCCCCACCAGCAGCCGCACCCAGCTGCACAGCGGCGCCGTGCAGGTGGCATCGGGCATCGCCGCCGCCGAGGCGGCGCTGACGCCCGAGGAGCTGGCCATCGCCGAGCGCGTGCACACGGGCCGCATCGCCTGCGAGCTGGGCGCCTTCGTCCAAGTCGATGCCGACCCGCAGTCGCCCGGCCGCTTCCACGTGGAAGGCAAGGGCTTCAAGTACCACATGGCGCCGGTCGCCACGTCCACCGGCACCGTGCGCCTGGAAGACCAGCGCGCGGGCGCGGTGTGGATCCAGATCGCCAACAAGTCCATGCTCATGAACCAGAAGCTGGGCCAGCGTATGGCCGACGAATGCATGAGCCCCGCGCAGGTGACCGTGGCCGAAGCCATCAAGAAGAATCCTCCGCCGAGCCTGCTCGACGCCCCGGCTCCCCGATAAATAAACCCCATCGTCTGCCGGCCTGGCCACGCCGCTGCCTTCGAGGCGGCAGGGACGTGGCCGGTCGGTTGCCGCCCCACTTGAAAACCACACCTTTCCGGAGAACGTAGACATGCTGAAAGCCTACCGCGACCATGTGGCCGAACGCGCCGCACTGGGCATCCCCCCGCTGCCCCTCGATGCCAAGCAGGTGGCCGAGCTGATCGAGCTGATCAAGAACCCGCCCGCCGGCGAAGACACCTTCCTGCTCGACCTGCTGACCCACCGCGTGCCGCCGGGCGTGGACGATGCCGCCAAGGTCAAGGCCTCGTTCCTGGCCGCCGTGGCGCACGGCGACATCCAGGTGGGCCTGATCTCCAAGGCCAAGGCTACCGAACTGCTGGGCACCATGGTGGGCGGCTACAACGTGCACCCGCTGATCGAGCTGCTGGACGACGCCGAGGTCGCCGGCGTGGCTGCCGAGGCGCTCAAGAAGACGCTGCTGATGTTCGACTACTTCAACGACGTCGCCGCCAAGGCCAAGGCCGGCAACGCCAAGGCCAAGGAAGTGGTGCAGTCCTGGGCCGACGCCGAGTGGTTCACGAGCCGCCCCAAGGTCGAGCAGAAGATCACCGTCACCGTGTTCAAGGTGCCCGGCGAGACCAACACCGACGACCTCTCGCCCGCGCCCGACGCCACCACGCGCCCCGACATCCCCATGCACTACCTGGCGATGCTCAAGAACACCCGTCCCGACGCGGCCTTCAAGCCCGAGCAGGACGGCGTGCGCGGCCCGATGCAGTTCATTGAAGACCTGAAGAAAAAGGGCAACCTCGTGGCCTACGTGGGTGACGTGGTCGGCACGGGCTCTTCGCGCAAGTCGGCCACCAACAGCGTGATCTGGGCCACGGGCCAGGACATCCCCTTCGTGCCCAACAAGCGCTTCGGCGGCGTCACGCTGGGCGGCAAGATCGCCCCCATCTTCTTCAACACGCAGGAAGACTCCGGCTCGCTGCCGATCGAGGTGGACGTGTCCAAGCTCGAGATGGGCGACGTGATCGACGTGCTGCCCTACGACGGCAAGCTGGTCAAGAACGGCGAGACCGTGGCCGAGTTCCAGCTCAAGAGCGACGTGCTGCTCGACGAAGTGCAGGCCGGCGGCCGCATCAACCTCATCATCGGCCGCTCGCTGACCGCCAAGGCGCGCGAGTTCCTGGGCCTGCCCGCATCGACCGCCTTCCGCCTGCCCCAGGCGCCCGCCGAATCCAAGGCCGGCTTCACCCTGGCGCAGAAGATGGTCGGCCGCGCCTGCGGCCTGCCCGAAGGCTTCGGCATCCGCCCCGGCACGTACTGCGAGCCGCGCATGACCACCGTGGGTTCGCAAGACACCACCGGCCCCATGACCCGCGACGAACTCAAGGACCTGGCCTGCCTGGGCTTCTCGGCCGACATGGTGATGCAGTCCTTTTGCCATACCGCCGCCTACCCCAAGCCCGTGGACGTGAAGACCCACCGCGAGCTGCCCGCCTTCATCAGCAACCGCGGCGGCGTGGCCCTGCGCCCGGGCGACGGCGTGATCCACTCCTGGCTCAACCGCCTGCTGCTGCCCGATACCGTGGGCACGGGCGGCGACAGCCACACGCGCTTCCCCATCGGCATTTCCTTCCCCGCGGGCTCGGGCCTGGTGGCCTTCGGCGCTGCCACGGGCGTGATGCCGCTGGACATGCCTGAATCGGTGCTGGTGCGTTTCAAGGGCGAACTGCAGCCCGGCGTGACGCTGCGCGACCTGGTGCACGCGATTCCGCTGTATGCCATCAAGGCCGGCCTGCTGACGGTGGCCAAGGCCGGCAAGAAGAACATCTTCTCGGGCCGCATCCTGGAAATCGAGGGCCTGCCCGACCTGAAGGTGGAACAGGCGTTCGAGCTGTCCGACGCATCGGCCGAGCGCTCGGCCGCCGGCTGCACGATCAAGCTCAACCCCGAGCCGATCGCCGAGTACCTGCGCTCCAACGTCGTGCTGATGAAGAACATGATCGCCGACGGCTACCAGGACGCGAAGACGCTGCAGCGCCGCATCGAGAAGGTGGAAGCCTGGCTGGCCAAGCCCGAGCTGCTTGAAGCCGACAAGGACGCCGAGTACGCCGCCGTGATCGAGATCGACCTGGCCGACATCAAGGAGCCCATCGTCTGCTGCCCGAACGACCCGGACGACGCCAAGTTCCTGTCCGAAGTGGCAGGCACCAAGATCGACGAGGCCTTCATCGGCTCGTGCATGACCAACATCGGCCACTTCCGCGCAGCCGCCAAGCTGCTCGGCGGCCAGCGCGACATTCCGGTCAAGCTGTGGGTGGCGCCGCCCACCAAGATGGACCAGAACGAGCTGATCAAGGAAGGCCACTACGCCGCCTTCGGCACGGCCGGCGCCCGCACCGAGATGCCGGGCTGCTCGCTGTGCATGGGCAACCAGGCGCAGGTGCGCGAGGGCGCGACGGTGATCTCCACCTCCACCCGCAACTTCCCGAACCGCCTGGGCAAGAACACCAACGTGTTCCTGGGCTCGGCCGAGCTGGCTGCCATCGCCTCGCGCATGGGCAAGCTGCCCACCAAGGAGGAATACCTCAAGGAAATGGGCGTCATCGACGCCGACAAGGCCAGCGTGTACCGCTACATGAACTTCGACCAGATCGAGGAATATGCCGAGGTCGCCAAGGGCGTGGCGGCCTGACCGCCGCCTGACGCCAGGGCCGCGCAGCGGCCCGTGACGACCCCGCCGGGCGCGAGCCCTGCGGGGTTTTGTTTATTTGCTCATGTATTGGTAGCTGCCTGCGCTTGCTGCATAAGCGCTGGAGGCTGTTTCGGCCTCAAGCGTTTCAGCCCTGCGCCAGCACACGCAGCGCGGCGGCGCTGGCGTCGTCCGCCGGGAAGAAGGTCTCCAGCGCCAGCTCCTGCAGCGTCACGTCCACGGGCGAGCCGAACACGGTGGTCGTGCTCACCAGGTTCAGCATGCCGGCCGCTGTGCGGAACTGGAACGGCATGAGCACGCCCAGGTGCTCGTCGGGCAGCTGCAGCGCGGGAGCGTCCGGGGGCTGCGGATAGGCCTGCAGCTCCTGCAGCAGGGCCGCGAGCACGGCGTCGCCGCTTTCGTGGATCTGCTGGCGCAGGCGCTCGAAGAGGTGGGTGCGCCACTGCCCCAGGTTGGCGATGCGCGTCGCCAGGCCGCGCGAGTGCAGGCTCAGGCGCAGCACGTTCACGGGCGGGCGCAGCAGTTCGGCGTCCGCGTCGGCCAGCAGCAGGGGCACGATGCGGTTGGCCATGACCAGGTTCCAGTGCCGGTCCATGGCCAGCGCGGGCCAGGGATCGTGGCAGTCCAGGATGCGCTGCACCGCGGCGCGCGCGCCCGCCATCTCGGGCGCGTCCAGCGGGCGTTCGCGGTACATCGGCGCGTAGCCGGCGGCCACCAGCAGCGCGTTGCGTTCGCGCAGCGGCACGTCCAGGCGGCGGGCCAGGCGCAGCACCATGTCGCGGCTGGGGCTGGCGCGGCCCGTTTCCACGCAGCTCAGGTGGCGCGTGGAGACCTCGGCGGCGTGCGCCAGGTCGAGCTGGCTGAGCCGGCGGCGCTGGCGCCAGTGGCGCAGGCGCTCGCCGAACGGCGCGGGGATGGAGTGCGGGCTACTGTGCATGGCCCGCATGGTAGGCCCGCCGGCGCCGCACGGGCATGACCTGCCAGGTCATGGACGCACCGCGCCTCCGGGACTGACGATGGCAACCCTGTTCAACCCCCTCGGGAGTCTTCCATGTCCTTCATCGCTTCTCTCACCTCCGCCACCGGCCTGCGCCGGGTGCTCTGGGCCGATGCCGCTGCGGGCGGCGCCATGGCCGCGCTGCACCTGGCCGCGGCCGAGCCGCTGGCCGGCCTGCTGGGGCTGTCGCCCGCGCTGCTCTCGGCCAGCGGCTGGCTGGTGCTGCCCTTCGTGCTGCTGGCGGGATCGCTGGCGCTGCGGCCTGCGCCCGCAGGGGGCGCTCTGGCGCTGCTCGTGGCGGGCAACTTCCTGTGGGTGCTGGCCAGCGCGGCGGTGCTGTGGGACACGGCGCTGGTGCCGGGCGGCTGGGGCCAGGCCTACGTGGCGGTGCAGGCAGCGGCCGTGCTGGTGCTGGCGGAGCTGCAGTGGATGGGCCTGCGCCGCGGCCGCACCGCCGCGCGGGCGGTGCAGCCGGCTTAGCCTTGCTCGGCCAGCAGGTCCTGCAGTGCCTTGACCTGCTGGCGCAGGCGCTCGTTCTCCGCCTCCAGCTCGGCCACGCGCTGGCGTAGTTCGTCGGCCGATGCGGCGGGTGCGGCGTCCTGCGCGGCGGCGGGCGATTCTTCGGCCTTGGGCTTCTTCTTCGCGTCGCGTACCCGCTTGGCGGCCTGCTTGAGTTCCTGCGCGCCTCCCGTGGCAGCGGCTTTTTGCTCGTCCACGGGCAGCTGGGCGACCACGGCGGCAGCGTTGAGCGACAGCTCGCCCGACTTGACGGCGGCCACCACCTCCGGCGCGGCGTTCTGGTGGATGGTCTCGATCGCCTTCACCTGCGCGGCCGTGAGGCGCGCGGCGCGGGCCAGGGCCTCGCGCGTGTCCAGCGCGTCGTCGGGCACCTTGGGCACCTTGGCGAGCGCCTGGGCCACCACGGGGTCGGTGTCGCCTTCCCACGGGGCCTGGGCGTCGGGGGACTGGGCGGCCTCGGCCTTGGCGGCCACCACGGCGGCGGCCGCGGTGGCGCGGCGCGTGGCGATGATCTCGCGCTTGCGCAGCGCCAGCACGCCGCGCTGGAACTCCGACACGCTGCGCCGGCCCAGATGCTGGTCGATCATCCACAGGTGCACGTCCTCCATGTTCTGGAAGCGCGTGTTCTGCACCGTCTGGAACGGCAGGCCGTGCTTGGTGCAGATGCGGTGGCGGTTGTGGCCGTCCACCAGGATGTCGCCCCACAGCACCAGCGCGTCGCGGCAGCCTTCTTCGAGGATGCTGCGCTCCAGCGCTTCGTCTTCTTCGGGGGTGAGGGGGTCGATGTAGGCCAGCAGTTCGGGAAGGACGGTGATGTCGGTCATGGAAAGTCGCAAAAACAAAAGGCCCGCAGGGCCTTCATAAGGAAACTGGCCGCCAGCGCTTGGTGGCCAAGCGCTGGAAGCTATGGAATTCAGAGCAGCCGCGCGATCAGCGCGCCCTCCACGGGCCCTTCGAGCGGGATGCGCACGCGCACCGGGTTGCCCTGGGCCACCTGCACGGGCTCGCCGTCGAGGTTGAACATGGTCTCCAGCCGCACCTGGCGGTTGCCCTGCGGGTGGATGATCTCCAGCGTGTCGCCGACCTGGAAGCGGTTCTTGGTCTCCACCTCGGCCATGCCGCCCGCGTAGCCGCGCACCTCGCCGACGAAGTGGGCGCGCTGCAGTACGCTGTTGCCCGTCTCGTAGTTCTGGTAGTCGTTGGCCGGGCGGCGCTCCAGCAGGCCGCCGGTGTAGCCGCGGTTGGCCAGGCCTTCCAGCTCGGTGATGAGGTGCGGGTTGAACGGACGGCCGGCCACGGCGTCGTCGATGGCGCGGCGGTAGACCTGGGCGGTACGGGCCACGTAATACAGGCTCTTGGTGCGGCCCTCGATCTTGAGCGAATCGACGCCGATCTTCACGAGGCGCTCCACGTGCTCCACTGCGCGCAGGTCCTTGCTGTTCATGATGTACGTGCCGTGCTCGTCCTCCATGATGGGCATCAGCTCGCCGGGACGGCCCTTTTCCTCGATCAGGTAGACCTGGTCGGCCTGGGGGTGGCGCGCCCCGCCACCGCAGGTGCTGGTGAACTGGCTGTCGGCCTCCTCGCGCGCCTGCGCGAAGTCGAAGCCGTTCTCCATCGTCTGCGCCAGCGCCTCGCCGGTGTTGGGGTCGACGGCCGCATCGTACGTCTTGTATTCCCAGCGGCAGGCGTTGGTGCAGGTGCCCTGGTTGGGGTCGCGCCGGTTGAAGTAGCCCGAGAGCAGGCAGCGGCCCGAGTAGGCGATGCACAGGGCCCCGTGCACGAACACCTCGATCTCCATGTCCGGGCATTCCTGGCGGATCTTCTCGACCTCGTCCAGGCTCAGCTCGCGCGAGAGGATGATGCGCGACACGCCCGCCTTCTGCCAGAACTTCACCGTCGCCCAGTTGGTGGTGTTGGCCTGCACGGAGAGGTGCACCTCGGTCTCCGGCCACTTCTCCTTGACCATCATGATCAGGCCGGGGTCGGCCATGATGAAGGCGTCGGGCTTGCACTCGATCACCGGCTCGATGTCGCGCAGGTAGGTGCGCACCTTGTCGTTGTGCGCGATCAGGTTGCTGGTGACGAAGAATTTCTTGCCGCGCTGGTGCGCTTCCTGGATGCCCTGGGCGATCTGCTCCAGGCGGAATTCGTTGTTGCGCGCGCGCAGGCTGTAGCGCGGCTGGCCGGCGTAGACGGCATCGGCGCCAAAGTCGTACGCCGCGCGCATCTTGTCGAGCGAGCCGGCGGGCAGCAGCAGTTCGGGGGCTTTCAGGGTCATGGGGCGGGATTTTCGCCGATGCGCCATGGCGGGGCGAGCCACGCGGGTAATTTTCGCTTCAAAAAAAATAGCTGCTGGCGCTTGCTGCGCAAGCGCTGGAGGTAAAAAGACTATGAATCCGTCCGCAGGTGCTCCACCAGCCGCCGCGTGAACGGCGGCAGGGCCGCCAGGTCCTGCATGCACAGCACCAGCGAGCGCCGGGCCCAGCCGTCGGCCAGCGGCACGGGGCGGATGCGCAGCGCCCGCGCATGCCGGCGCGCCGCCGCCTGCGGCACCACGGCCACGCCCGCGCCCAGGCCCACGAGGCGGCACACGGCCTCCAGATGGCCCAGCCGGGCGCGGTAGTCCAGCCGCCGGCCCAGGCGGCGCGCCTGGGTGCCGACCATGGCCTGCAGCGCGCTGTCGTGCGGGAGGCCGATGAAGTCTTCATGGAGCACCTGCTCCAGGTGCACGGCCCGTGCGCCGGCCAGCGCGTGCGCGGCGGGCACGGCGAGCACCAGAGGGTCGGGGCGGAAGGGCAGGGTGGCCAGGCCCTGCAGGTCCACCGCGTCGGAGGCCACGCCCAGCTCGGCCAGCCCGCCGCGCACGGCGTCGGCGATGTCCTGGCTGCCGCGCTCCTGCAGTTCCACCGACACGCGCGGGTGCGCGGCCAGGAAGGCGGGCAGCAGCGGCGGCAGGTGCTCGCCCAGCGCCGAGGTATTGCACAGCAGGCGCACGTGGCCCGCCAGGCCCGCGCCGTGGCCGGCCATGTCGCCGCGCAGGTGCTCCATCTGCCGCAGCACCTGGCGCGCGTGGTGCAGCAGCGTGCGGCCCGCCGCCGTGGGCTGCACGCCGCGCGGGCCGCGCACCAGCAGCGGCGCGCCCAGTCCGGCCTCCATGGCGCGGATGCGCTCGCTGGCCGAGGCCAGCGCGAGGTGGCTGCGCTGCGCGCCGCCGGTGATGGAGCCGGCCTCGTGCACGTGCACGAACAAGCGCAGGTCGGTCAGGTCGAAATGCATCTCGCCACCTTAGCAGCCTTCGGCCAGGGCGAAGGCGGGGTGCGCCAATGCCGCATTGGCATGCGCGCACCAGGGCGGAACAATCGGCCGCATCTTCATGGAAAGGATTCCCGCATGACGCTCGCATCGCTGCCGCCCTGGCTGCCCGTGGCCCTGGCCATCTTCGTGCTGGCCGGGCTCGTCAAGGGCGTGGTGGGGCTGGGCCTGCCCACCGTGGCCATGGGCCTGCTGGCGCTGCGCCTGCCGCCGGCCGAGGCGGCGGCGCTGCTGGTCGTTCCCTCTCTCGTCACCAACGTCTGGCAGATGCGGCCCTGGGGCACGCTCGCGCCGCTGGCGCGGCGTCTCGCGGGGCTGCTGCTGGGCGTGTGCGTGGGGACGTGGCTGGGTGCGTGGTTGCTGGGCGCACCTGCCGGGGCCTGGGCACGCGTGGCGCTGGGCGGGGCGCTGATCGCCTATGCGCTGTGGTCGCTGGCCGGGGCGGTGCTGCATGCGCCGCCGCGCGTGCAGCGCTGGCTGGGCCCGCTGGTGGGTGCGGCCACCGGGCTGGTGACTGCCGCCACCGGCGTCTTCGTGGTGCCGGCGGTGCCTTACCTGCAGGCGCTGGGGCTGCAGCGCGATGCGTTCGTGCAGGCCATGGGCCTGAGCTTCACCGTCTCCACCCTGGCGCTGGCCGTGGGATTGGCGGGCAACGCCAGCTTTTCGGGTGCCGCGCTGGGCTGGTCGCTGCTGATGCTGGCGCCCGCGCTGCTGGGGATGGCGCTGGGCGGGCGGCTGCGCCAGCGCCTGTCGCCGGTGTGGTTCCGCCGCTGCCTGATGGTGGGGCTGCTGCTGCTGGGCAGCCACATGGTTCTGGCTTAGAGCGTAAACACGTTCTCAGACGCGGCGCTTGTCGAGCTTGCGCGTGAGCGTGCGCCGGTGCATGCCCAGGCGCCGTGCGGCCTCGGTGATGTTGAAGCCCGTCTCGGCCAGCACCTCATGGATGCGCTCCCACTCCAGCGTCTTGATGGAACTGGAGCGGTTGGTGAGTTCCATGTCGGCGTTGCCTTCGGCGAGGCCGAAGGCGGCCTCGATGTCGTCGGTGTTGGAGGGTTTGGCGAGGTAGTGGCAGGCGCCGAGCTTCACGGCTTCCACGGCGGTGGCGATGCTGGCGTAGCCCGTGAGCACGACGATGAGCATTTCTTCGCTGTGCGCGTGCAGCGCGCGCACGCAGGCCAAGCCCGTGGCCTCGCCCTTGAGCTTCAGGTCCACCACCGCGTAGCCCGGCGTGTGGGTGGCGAGCAACTCCTGGGTGCGCGCGAGGCTGTCGGCGTGCAGCACGCGGTAGCCGCGCCGCTCGAAGGAGCGCGCGAGCGTGCGCGCGAAGGCCTCGTCGTCCTCCACGATGAGCAGCAGGCGTTCGGTGTCGGCGTTCATGGTGTCGTCAAATCTCCCGCATCGCGACGGAGGCCAGCGGCAGCGTGATGGTGACGACGGCGCCGCCATCGTCGCGGTTGCGGGCCTGCACGCTGCCGCCCAGGGTGCGCGCGACGTTCATCGCCAGGAACAGGCCCAGCCCGCCGCCGGGGCGGCCCTTGCTGGACTGGTAGGGCTTGCCGAACTGCTGGAGCATGGCGGGCGCGAAGCCGGTGCCCCGGTCGCTGACGATGATGCGCAGCGCATCGCTGCCTGCGTCGCGCTCGGCCTCCAGGCCGACCCAGTGGGGCGATGCATCGCGTGCATTGTCCAGCACGTTGAAAACCATTTGCTCCAGCGTGGCATCGGCGACCATGGGGCTGTCCTCGCCGAAGCGGTTGTCGTAGGCGAACGTGTCTACCGAGCGCGTGGTGCGCCAGTCGCGCGCCAGCGTGTCGAGGAACTGGCAGACGGTGGTCTGGGCCGAGGCCTCGCCGCGCGCCTCGCCGGCCGACAGCAGGATGCCGCTGACGATGGTCTTGCAGCGCTGCACCTGGGCCTGCATCTCGGCGATTTCCTCCTGCAGCGCGGCGTCGCGCGCCAGCGCCGGGTCGCGCCGCCAGTCGCCCAGGATGACGGCCAGGGTGGACAGGGCGTGCCCAGCTCGTGCGCCGCGCCGGAGGCCAGCAGGCCCATGCGCACGATGTGCTCCTCCTCAGCCGCCCGCTGGCGGATGGCGGCCAGGCGCGTGTCGCGCTGGCGCAGGTTGCGTCCGATGCGATGGATGAAGATCACCACCAGCCCCGCGTTGAGCATGAAGCACACCAGCAGCCCCAGCACGTAGGGGCTGGCCAGCCCGCGCGAGAAGTCGGGCGCCAGGGGCAGCGGCAGGGCGTAGCGTGTCAGCAGCACGACGCACAGTGCCGCGATGAGCACCATGCCCCACACGTAGGCGCTGCGCAGCAGGGCGGCGCCCAGCGTGATCTGCAGCAGGTAGAGGAACACGAAGGGGTTGCTGGCGCCGCCGCTCAGGTAGAGCTGCACGGTGAGCACCGCCACGTCCACCAGCAAGGCCAGGAACAGCTCCACGTTGCGCACGCCGCGGCCGGTGCGCCAGCGCAGGAAGCTCACCACGTTGAATGCCGCGAGGCAGCCCACCACCATGAGCATCTCGCGCAGGGGCAGTGCCAGGTTCAGGCTGTAGTGCGCGACCTCGATGGTGAAGATCTGCCCGATGACCGCGATCCAGCGCAGCTGGATGAGCTGGTGCAGGTTCTTGAGCCCTGCCGCGGCGTCGGCCGAGCGGGCTTTCAGGGCAGGGGGCGTGGCGGAGTCAGAGCGGGGGCTCATGGCGGGTGGACAGGCGATGGGCGGCACGCAGCCGGAGCTCGTAGCGTGCCACATACACCGCCGCCGCCGCCACCATGGCCGCCAGGCCGAACCAGGTGACGGCGTACACGAAGTGGCTGTTGTGGAAGCGCACCACCGTCATGCCCGGGCGCGGCCAGGGGCCGGCGCTGGCGGGCGCATCCTCCGGCGCGGGATGCGGCGCGCGCGCGTCCGGAATGCCGGCGTCGATGAAGAAGGGCGCCGCCTGCGCCAGCCCCTGCGCCTGGGCGATGGCGGCCACGTCGCGCGAATGCCAGCGTTGCTGCGCGGGGTCGTTACGGCGCAGGAAGCCGCCGCCGGGCTCGGCCATGCGCAGCAGGCCCTCGACCTGCACGGAGGGGCTGTCCGGCGCCTGGGCCGCGGCGGCCAGCCAGGGCGCGCGCTGGGCTTCGGGGATGAAGCCGCGGTTGACCAGCACCTGGCCGCCGGTGTCGAGCTGCAGCGGGGTGAGCACCCAGAAGCCCGCGCCCAGCACGGTGGCGGCCTGGGTCAGCACGGTCTTGCGCTCCAGCCAGCGGCCCTGGGCGCGCACGGGCTGGTATTCGTGGCTGGCGGCAGTGACCTGCGGCCAGCCGGCGGGCGGGGGCAGGGGGATGGGCGCGGCGTGCAGGCGCTGCTCCACGCGCTCCATCAGCGCCAGCTTCCAGGTGCGGCGCTCCACCTGCCACCAGCCGAGCGCGCTGAACACAACGAACAAGGCGATGCCCGCCAGCGCGAGCATCGCCATCGTCAGATCGGAGTGCGGGCGCGGCAGCGGGCCCGCCTGCGCTGCGCTCAAGGCGCGGTGTGGTGGTGTTCGCCCACCTGCGGCTGACCGGTCATGGGGTTGGCGTGTGAGGGCATCATGTTCGCGTTCATGTGGAACATGACCCACAGCGTACCCGCGAGGGTGACGGCCACGAAGACGATGGTGAACAGGGTGGACAGCATGGTCCAGCCGCCCTGGATCTTGCCGTTCATGTGCAGGAAGTAGACCATGTGGACGACGATCTGCACGGCCGCGAGCACGCCCAGCACGAGCACGGCGGTAGTGCGGTTCTGGATCACGCCGGCCATGACCAGCCAGAACGGGATGGCCGTGAGGATGACGGCCAGGATGAAGCCCTTGACGTAGTCCGAGCGGGTGACGTGCAGGTCGTCGTCATGGCCGTGGTGGTCGTCGTGGTGGTCGCCGCCATGGCCGGCGTGGAGTTCATGCGCGCTCATTCAAAGCACCCCCATGAGATAGACAAAGGTGAAGACGCCGATCCAGACCACGTCCAGGAAGTGCCAGAACATGGACAGGCAGTTGACGCGGCGCACGTTCTCGGCAATCAGGCCGTGCTTGCGGATCTGCAGCATCAGCGTGACGAGCCAGATCAGGCCGAAGGTGACGTGCAGCCCGTGGGTGCCGACCAGCGTGAAGAACGCCGACAGGAAGGCGCTGCGCTGGGGCGTGGCGCCCTGGTGGATGAGGTGGGCGAACTCGTACAGCTCCACGGCCAGGAAGGCCAGGCCGAGCAGGCCGGTGACGGCCAGCCAGGCCAGCGTGCCGCGCACGTTCTTCTGCTGCTTTTGCAGCATGGCGAAGCCGAAGGTGATCGACGACAGCAGCAGGAAGGCCGTGTTCAGGGCCACCAGGCCCAGGTCGAACAGCTCCTTGCCCGTGGGGCCGGCCGCGTAACTGCGGCCCAGCACGCCGTAGGTGGCGAACAGGGCGGCGAAGATGAGGCAGTCGCTCATCAGGTAGAGCCAGAAGCCCAGCGAGGTGCCGTTCTCCGGATGGGGCTCGTGCGCGGGGTGGTAGGCGCGCGGTGCCAGGGCGGCCGCGCCGCCGGCTGCGAGGGTGTGGGTATCAGACATGGGCTGCTGCAAGCTGCTGGGTGCGCGTCGCTTCCACGGTGGCCACGTCGGCGGCCGGGATGTAGTAGTCACGCTTGTAGTTGAAGGTATGGATGATCGACGCCAGCACGGTGGCCGCGAACGAGGCGGCGGCCAGCGGCCACATGTGCCAGATCATGGCGAAGCCGAACAGCGTGGACAGCGTGGCGATCACGATGCCCGCGCCGGTGTTGGCCGGCATGTGGATGGGCTGGAAGCCGGCGAGCGGGCGCTTGTAGCCGTGCTTCTTCATGTCCCACCAGGCATCGATCTCGTGCACCATGGGCGTGAAGGCGAAGTTGTACTGCGGCGGGGGCGAGGAGGTGGCCCACTCCAGCGTGCGGCCGCCCCAGGGGTCGCCGGTCACGTCGCGCAGCTGGTCGCGGCGCAGGTAGCTCACGACGAGCTGCACGAAGAAGCAGGCGATGCCCAGGGCGATCAGCGCGGCGCCGCAGGCGGCGATGATGAACCAGATCTGCAGCGACGGGTCCTCGAAATGGTTGGCGCGGCGCGTCACGCCCATCAGGCCCAGGATGTACAGCGGCGTGAACGCCACCCAGAAGCCCACCAGCCAGAACCAGAACGAGCACTTGCCCCAGAACTCGTCGAGCTTGTAGCCGAAGGCCTTGGGGAACCAGTAGTTGATGCCGGCGAACACCGCGAACACCACGCCGCCGATGATGACGTTGTGGAAGTGCGCGATCAGGAACAGGCTGTTGTGCAGCACGAAGTCGGCCGGGGGCACGGCCAGCAGCACGCCGGTCATGCCGCCGATGGCGAAGGTGCACATGAAGCCCACCGTCCACAGCATGGGCACGGTGAAGTGGATGCGGCCCTTGTACATGGTGAACAGCCAGTTGAAGATCTTGGCGCCCGTCGGGATCGAGATGATCATCGTCGTGATGCCGAAGAAGGTGTTCACCGTGGCGCCCGAGCCCATGGTGAAGAAGTGGTGCAGCCACACCAGGTACGACAGGATGGTGATACACACCGTCGCATACACCATGGAGGTGTAGCCGAACAGGCGCTTGCGGCTGAACGTGGCCACGACCTCGGAGAACACGCCGAACGCGGGCAGCACCAGGATGTAGACCTCGGGGTGGCCCCAGATCCAGATCAGGTTCACGTACAGCATGGAGTTGCCGCCCAGGTCGTTCGTGAAGAAGTTCGTGCCCACGTAGCGGTCCAGCGTCATCAGCGCCAGCGCGGCCGTCAGGATGGGAAAGGTGGCCACGATCAGCGCGTTGGTGCACAGGGCGGTCCAGGTGAACACGGGCATCTTCATCAGGTTCATGCCCGGCGCGCGCATCTTGATGATGGTCACGATCAGGTTGATGCCCGACAAGGTGGTCCCCACTCCCGCGACCTGCAGGCCCCAGATGTAGTAGTCCAGCCCCACGCCCGGATTCTGCGCGCCCAGGTTGGAGAGGGCCAGCCAGCCGGCTGTGGAGAACTCGCCCAGGAACAGCGACAGCATCACCAGCACGGCGCCGCCCGTGGTCATCCAGAAGCTGAAGTTGTTCAGGAACGGGAAGGACACGTCGCGCGCGCCGATCTGCAGCGGCACGAGGTAGTTCATCAGGCCCGTGACGAACGGCATCGCCACGAAGAAGATCATGATCACGCCGTGGGCGGTGAAGATCTGGTCGTAGTGGTGCGGCGGCAGGTAGCCCATGCTCTCGCCGAAGGCCATGGACTGCTGCAGGCGCATCATCACCGCGTCGGCGAAGCCGCGCAGGAACATGACCAGGCCGAGGATCATGTACATGATCCCGATCCGCTTGTGGTCGATGCTGCAGATCCAGTCGCGCCACAGCGGGCTCCACAGGCGGAACTTGGTGAGGGCGGCCAGCATCACGAGGCCGCCCAGGACCACCGCGACGAAGGTCCACAGCACGATGGGCTCGTGCGCCATCGGGATGGAGTCCCAGGTGATGCGTCCCAGCAGCCAGTGGGCTTGGGCCGGGGTAGTGTGTTCAGACATATCGGATTTCTCGGCTCGGATTCACTGTGGGGTGGTGGCCTGGACGGCGTCTGCCTCCAGCGCGGCGACGATGCGGGGCGCGTCGCTCGCCGTGCACACCTCGCGCGGCAGCGTGGCGCCGCTGGCCTTCAGGAAAGTTTCGCCGCCGCGCGCGTCGATGGCCATCATGTCGTGCATGCACATCCGGCCGTCTTCCACGCAGCGGTTGAGCACCTTGTGGTACAGGCCTTCCTCCACGCTGGAGAAGCGCTGCACCGGGTCGCGCTCGCTGGGCTTGGCCAGCTGCAGGTACGTGGTCTTGTCCAGCGGCTTGCCCTCCTGCTGGGCCTTGTGCACCCACTGGGCGAAATCGCCCTCGGACAGCCCATGGAACTTGAAGGTCATGCCCGAGAACCCCGGCCCGCTGTAGTGCGAGGCCAGCCCGTGGAACACACCGGGCTTGTTGATCACGGCGTTCAGCTCGGTCTGCATGCCGGGCATGGCGTAGATCATGCCGGCCAGGTCGGGCACGTAGAACGCGTTCATGGTCGAGGTGGCCGTGAGCTTGAACAGGATGGGGCGGTCCACCGGCGCGGCCAGCTCGTTCACCGTGGCGATGCCCTGCTCGGGGTAGAAGAACAGCCACTTCCAGTCCATCGCCACGACCTGCACCTCCAGCGGTCGGGCGTCGGCGGGCAGGGTGCGGGTGGCGTCGATGCGGTCCAGCGGCCGGTAGGGGTCGAGCTTGTGGGTGCTGATCCAGGTCAGCGCGCCCAGGGCGATGATGATCATCAGCGGCACGGTCCAGATCACCAGCTCCAGCGAGGTCGAGTGGTGCCAGTCCGGGTCGTACTCGGCCTCGGTGTTGCCCTGGCGGTACTTCCAGGCGAACAGGAGCGTGAGCAGGATCACCGGCACGATGATGATCAGCATCAGCAAGGTGGCGGTGACCACGAGGTCGCCCTGCTGGGCGGCGATGTCGCCCGCGGGGTTGAGGACGACGGCCTTGCTGCAGCCGGCCAGGGCGGCGGTCGCGGCGGCGGCCGTCAGCCAGGCGGGCCTGCGGAGGTGCGTGGGTATGGGCATGCTAGAGGCGAGACAAAGGCGCGCTTAGGTGTAAACGCGAATTACGGGGTGGCGGACAATGTAATAGCGCCTAGCGCGCCTGTCGATTGGACATTTTGTCCAGGGTCAAAACCAGGGGCTTGCACCAGGGTGAAACCGCCCATGGTTGATATGGCGCGAGGGTTTCTGACGGCCGATGTCAGTGAAAGCGCACTTGTTGACCGATGGGCTTGCGTGTAGAACGGTGCCGTGCATATGTCTTGAGCCAAGGAGCATCGGTATGAGTAGCGGTTCCATCGCATATCCCGTGTACGGACACGAGAGTGCGGCCTCCCTTTCGCGCGCCCACACGGACGAGGACGTCACCCCTGGCGAGATCGCCGTGGGCGTGATCATCGGGCGCTCGTCGGAGTATTTCGATTTCTTCGTCTTCGGGATCGCCTGCGTGCTGGTCTTTCCGTCGTTCCTGTTCCCCTTCCTGTCGCGCCTGGACGGCACCTTGATGGCATTCGCCATCTTCGCCATCGCCTTCGTCGCGCGGCCGTTCGGCACGGCCCTCTCCATGGCGGTGCAGCGGCGCTGGGGGCGCGGCACCAAGCTCACGCTGGCGCTGTTCCTGCTGGGCTCGTGCACGGTGAGCATGGCCTTCCTGCCCAGCTACAACGCGGCGGGCATGGCCGCCATCGTCGCGCTGGCCGTGCTGCGCTTCGGCCAGGGGCTGGCGCTGGGCGGCTCGTGGGACGGCCTGCCGTCGCTGCTGGCCATGGCCGCGCCCAAGGAGCGGCGCGGCTGGTATTCGATGGTGGGGCAGCTGGGCGCGCCGCTGGGCTTCATCCTGGCGGCCGGCCTGTTCGCCTACCTCTACGGCAGCCTCACGCACGAGGAATTCCTCTCCTGGGGCTGGCGCTATCCGTTCTGCGTGGCCTTCGCCATCAACGTGGTGGCGCTGTTCGCCCGCCTGCGCCTGGTGGTGGGCCAGTCCTATGCCGAGCTGCTGGAGGAAAAGGAGCTGGAGCCCGTGGGCGTGGCGCGCCTCATGCGCGACGAGGGGGGCAACGTGGTGCTGGGCGCCTTCGCGGCCCTGGCCAGTTTCGCGCTGTTCCACGTGGTGACGGTGTTCCCGCTGTCGTGGATCTCGCTGTACTCCGAGCGCTCCATGACCGAAGTGCTGGGCGTGCAGATCGTGGGCGCCTTCCTCGCGGCGGGTGCCGTGGCCGTGTCCGGCAAGCTGGCCGACCACGTGGGCCGGCGCACCCTGCTGGGCTCCATGGCGGTGCTGATCGGCCTGTTCAGCCTGGCCACGCCCTGGCTGCTGGACAGCGAGGGGGCAGCAACATCTTCCTGCTGGCGGGCTTCGTGCTGCTGGGGCTGTCGTACGGGCAGGCGTCGGGCACCGTGACCGCCAACTTCTCCACGCACTACCGCTACACGGGCGCTGCGCTCTCGGCCGACCTGGCCTGGCTCTTCGGCGCGGCCTTCGCGCCGCTGGTGGCGCTGGGGCTGTCCGCGCGCTTCGGCCTGGGCGCGGTGACGCTGTACCTGCTCTCGGGCGTGGTGTGCACTCTGGCGGCGCTGCGCATCAACCGCATCTTCGAGCAGCAAAAGGACTGATTGCTATTGAAAATGTAGCTGCCAGCGCTTTATGGATAAGCGCTGGAGCCCGATTGGGCTCATATCCTCATCCGCTGTCCCTGGCCAGCCGGAACCCCACGTGCGACATGGGGCTGTGCGGGTCGCTGCCGCGCCGCGCGCTGGGGCGGTAGGACAGGCAGTAGTCCTCGTTGCACAGGAACGAGCCGCCCCGGATCACGCGCTTGGGTGCGTCGGCCGGCGCGCCGGGCTCGTCGGGGTCGAACGACCGGGCGGGGCCTTGCGGGTTTTCCATCGGGCCGCGCCCGCCGCCCGCCGACTCCCGGGCGAACTGGTCCGCCCGGTACCAGTCGGCCACCCACTGCCAGGCGTTGCCGGTCATGTCGTGCAGGCCGTAGCCGTTGGCGGGGAAGGTCTTCACCGGCAGCGTGCTCGCCGCGCCGCCCGTTTGGGCGCTGACCACGGGGAAGGGACGGGAGCGCGTGTCCCAGTAGTTGGCCTGCAGCTCGCCGCCGGGCCGAACCTCGTCGCCCCAGGCGTAGGTGGCCTGCTCCAGTCCGCCGCGCGCGGCGAACTCCCATTCGGCCTCGGTCGGCAGGCGCTTGCCCGCCCAGCGGGCATAGGCCCGCGCGTCCTCATGGCTGACCTGCACCACGGGGTGGTCGCCCTTGCCGTCGATGGAACTGCCTGGGCCCTGGGGATGGCGCCAGTCGGCGCCGGGCACGTAGCGCCACCATTGGGCGTAGTCGTCCAGGCGCACAGGGGCGCTGGTGCCCACGAACACCATGGCGCCGGGCACCAGCACCGCATCGGGCGGGCGGGGCGTGCCGGGGGGCAGCTGCACGCGGATGGTGTCCCAGTCGGGCTTGCGCTCCGCGGTGGTGACGTAGCCGGTCTCGCGCACGAAGGCGGCGAACTGGTCGTTGGTGACATGGGCCGTGTCCATCCAGAAGCCCTGGACGCGCACCGGGTGCGCCGGGCGTTCGTTGGGCTGGGCGAGCGGGTGGTCGCTGCCCATGAGGAAGGTGCCGCCCGGCACCCAGGCCATGCCCTGGGGGCCGTTCACGCCGTCGCCCAGCACGACGGCGGGGCGAGCGGGTGCGGACCGCAGGGCCCGCCAGCCGGTGATGCCCGCCGCCGCCAGGGCAACGCCGCCGCCCAGCAGCCAGCGCCTGCGCATTTCAATAGACGCCATGGCGCTTGGGGCAGGCCATGCCCATGTGCTGCTGGATGACCTGCTCGTCCGCCGCGTCGGTGCGGCCGTCGAACAGGAAGTCGTAGACGCTGGACAGGCCCCAGCCCTGGGCGATGCGGCGCCAGTTCGAGAGATCCTGCGCGTCCACCACGCCGTCCTTGTTGCCGTCGCCGGGACAGTCGGGCTCGGAGGCCAGCAGCTCGTCCAGCTTGGCGGTGAGCGCGGTGTAGGCGTTCTGCTGCGCGGGGGTGAGCGGGCCGCGCAGCAGGTCGTTGGCGGCGGGGTCTTCCAGCAAGGGGGTGCCGGGGGCCTGGTCGATGGCGTAGAACTCGGTGGACACGTCCTCGCGGCTGCCACCCGTGGCGCTGTCGTGATTCACCGTGGTGTTGCGCACCAGCTTGTAGTGCTCGTCGCGGATGGCGAGCGTGCGCTCGGGCAGCACGGCCAGCGGCCCGGGCGCGGCGCCCGCGGCGGTGATGGCGCGGTTCACCTCCCAGCACTGCGCGTAGCCCGCGCCGCCGTTGCCGACGACGGAGGCGTCGGTATAGCCCGGCCCCCACCAGACGCCGCCGTTGTCCTCGCAGACGCCCTTGGAGGTGGGGATCTGCGTGCAGCTTCCGGCCTGGCTGCTGGTGCGGTTCATCACGCAGGGGCCGTTGCGGCCGCCCCCGCCTGGATATTGACACCCGACTGGGTGAAGTTGACGGTGCGCAGGCTGGCCTGGGCGGGCGTGGTCAGGTAGGGCAGCAGGCCCGCCGAGTCGACGGTGCGCGGCACCTGCGCGTGCACGTCGGCGATGCCCGCCAGCTCGCCGAAGAGCTGGAACAGGTCCACGGTGTTGACCATGTGCTCCACCGCGCGGCCCGGCGCGGCCACCTGCGGCCCGGCCACGATCAGCGGCACCCACACCCCCGTCTGGTACGAGGTGCCCTTGGCCAGCGGCAGGCTGAACGGCGGCTTGACCGCGTAGCCCAGCGAGCCGTTGTCGCCCACGACCACGATGACGGTGTTGGCGGCCTGCGGGTCGTAGCGCAGGCTGCCGTCGTCGGCGCGCGCGGCCAGGCCGGTCTCCACCAGCAGGCGGCCGAACTCGGTGTCCATGGCCTCGGTCATCTGGTTCTGGATGGCGCGCCCGGCCACGGGGCTGGTGCAGTCCAGCACGTTGCCCGACAGGCGCGGGCTGCTCAGGGGCGTGAGGCGCTTGGGCGCGTGCTGCCAGGGTGTGTGGGCGGCGGAGTAGCTCACGGTCGCCATCCAGGGCGTGCCCGCCGGGCGGGCCTTGATCCAGCGGATGGCGGCGTCGGTCTCGATGGTGGTGCGGTAGCCGCGGGCGCGCGCGTCGGTGAGCGGCACGACCTCGGTGCGGCCGCCGTCGATGACGACCAGGGGCGAGACGTAGTAGGCGTTCTCGCGGCCGAAGTCCAGCCGCGCGCTGGCGGGCAGGGGCGTGCCGCACCGGTGGCGGTCCACGAAGACGCCGCCCTTGGCCAGGCATTGCAGGCCGGTCGCGTCCTCGGAGAGCGCGGGCTGAGGCATGTCCTCGCACGCGCCGTCCGCGAAGTGGCAGGCCCCGGCGAAATGGTGCGGGTAGAAGCCGCAGGACCACGCGCCCGCGCCATAGGCACCGCCCGCCGTGGTGTCCACCGAGCCGGGCAGCCCGCCGACCCAGCCGTAGAAATGGTCCCAGCCCAGTTGCAGCGGGGTGGAGTTGCCCGCCTCGTTGTGCTCGGGGCCGGCGAGGTGGAATTTGCCGAACATCGCGTTCTCGTACCCCGCCGCCTTGAGCAGCTTGGGCACGGTCGCGTCGTGCGGCGAGAGCTGCGAGTTGGCGAGGTCGTTGGGCCCCAGCGCCTGGTACATGTTCGTGCGCAGCGGGTAGCGCCCGGTGAAGAACGCGGCCCGGCCCGGCGAGCATTCGGGCATGGACCAGGTGTTGCGGAACTTGACGCCCGCATTCGCCACGGCCTCCATGTTGGGCATGGGCGGCGCGTCCTGGCCGCCGTAGCCGAAGCTGCGCATCTGGTCGATGCCCACGTCGTCCATCACCACGAACAGGATGTTCGGCGGCTGCGGGGTGGGCGCTTCGGTGGCGGGGCCGCTGGACGAGCCGCCGCAGGCGGCGAGCATGCAGGCCGCTGCCAGCGCGGCCCCTGTTGTGGTCGTGGGGTGCATCACGTGTCTCCTCAGAATGCCGGCGGCGTGCAGCGCTTGCCGATATGGGCTTCGATGACGGCCCGGTCGGCCGCGTCGGTTTTGCCGTCGTGGTTCAGGTCGTACCAGCTCGACTGGCCGCCGTTGAGCTGGCTCAGCTCCCGCCAGTTGTCCAGGTCCTTCTGGTCCACCACGAGGTCGCGGTTGCCGTCGCCGGGGCAGTGGGTGCTGTCGTAGTTCTGGTGGTAGTCGGCCACCTTGTCGCGCTGGTCCAGTTCGGCGCACAGCGTGGCGTAGGCTTGCCGCGCCTGCGCGTCCAGTCCGGACACGTCGAGCGGCGAGGCGCCGGAGGCCAGCTCGCTGCCGTCTTTGTCGATCACCGGGTTCGGCGGGGTCATGTCGATGCGGTAGAGCTCGTCGGTGTTGGTGTTGGTGCCCGTGTAGGTGGAATTCACGGGATTGGTCAGGTCGATCGTGTAGGTCTTGCGGTTCATGCGCACCAGCTTGTAGGTGCCGTCGCTCGCGGCCTTCGACGCATCGGGCAGCACCTTGACCGCGTCGCCCGGGTTGCGCGCCTGGCGGTAGGACATCACCTGGCCGCAGTGGGCGAAGCCCTTCTCGGGCACGCCCGCGAGGCCCGAGCCGGCGCCGTACCAGACGCCGCTCTGGTCATCGCACAGGCCCTTGTACGGGAAGATGCTGAAGCAGACTTCGGCGGCCTCCACCACGCAGGGCTGCGGCGCGATGGCCGTGGCCGGGTTGGTGAAGTTGGTGCCCATCTCGGCGAAGTTGACCGTGCGGAGGCGGCGCTGCCGGGGTCGGTCAGGTAGGCGTACATCGGCCGCGCGTCCAGCGGGCGCTGGGCGGGGATGGCCGCCTCGACGTCGGCGCCCGCGATCTCGGCGAACAGGCGGTACAGGTCGGGCGAGCTCACCTGGTGAGGCACCTCGCGGCCCGGCTCCTTGACCATCGGGCCGGCCACGAGCAGCGGCACCGCCACGCCGGTCTGGTAGGGCGAGCCCTTGCCGCGCGACGGGTCGAACCGGCCCGGCGCGGTGAACTTCACGCTGTTCACGTAGGTGCCGTTGTCGCCCATCACGACCACCACGGTGTTGGTCTTCTCGGGCTGGTAGTCCAGCGTGCCGTCGCTGCGGTAGGCGGCCAGGCCCAGCTCCACCAGCAGGCGGCCGATCTCCTTGTCCATGGCCTCGATCATCAGGTTGGTGACGAGGTGGGCGTCCACCACGGCAGCAACCTGCCCCGGCACGCCCTCCATGTCGCTGGCGGGAGAGCAGACGAGGTTGTCGTTGCGGCCCGGCGTGGTCTCGGAGATCAGCGCCAGCGGCGGCAGTTGCAGCGGCGTGTGCACGGCCGAGTAGCCCAGCGAGAGCATCCAGGGCTTGTCGCCCGGCTGCCGCTTGGCCCAGGCGATGGCGCGGTCGGTCTCCATCGTGCTGCGGTAGCCGCGCGCGGCAGGATCCTCGGCCGTGATCTTGCGGGCGCTGCCGTCGGGCTCGCTGATGACGAACTCGCCCGTGTAGTAGCCGTTCTGCGTGGAGAAATCGAGGGCGGCGGGCGCCCGGGTCTGGCAGGACTGGCCGGGGTCGAAGATGCCGCCGCGCTCCAGGCAACTGCGCCCCGGGGTGGCGATGCCCGCGCCGCGCTGGATGGGCTCGCAGGTGCCGGTGGCGAAGTAGCAGGCGCCGGCATCCGCGCCGTAGGCAGGGTCCATCGTGCTGTTGGGCACGAAGCCGCAGGGGTAGGTGCTCTCGGCCACGGTGCTGCGGCCCGCGCGCGTGTCGATCGGGTAGGGCGCGCCGTCGAGGTAGCCGTCGAAATGGTCCCAGCCCAGCTTCCACATCGTCTGGTGGCCGTAGGGCAGGTTGGGCGCGCCGTTCAGGTCCGTGCCCGTCAGGTGCATCTTGCCGATCATGGCGCTGGTGTAGCCCCGGGTCTTGAGCAGCTTGGGCAGCGTCACCTCGTAGGGCGAGATCTCGGAGTTGGCGAGATCGGTGGCGACCACGGCGTTGAGGATGTTGGTCGCCGAGGGGTTGCGCCCGAGGAAGAAGGTCGCCCGCGTGGGCGTGCACGTGGGCATGGCCCAGGCATTGCGAAAGCGCAGGCCCGCGCTGGCGATGGCGTCGAGCGAGGGCGTCCTGGGCGGCACGGCGCCGCCATGGCCGTAGGAGGTAAGCTGGTCGATGCCGAAGTCGTCCAGCACGATGAACAGGATGTTGGGCTGCTGCGCCGTGGGCGCATCGGGCGGGGCGGTGCTGCCGTCGCCGCTGCCGCCGGAGCAGGCGGCCAGCAGGGCCAGCGTGGCTGCGGCAAGGGGGGCGGGGGCCCAGTGTCTTGGGGTGTGCATGGCAGATCTCCTCTGCCCGGCAGTGTCCAGCGCACGGGCGGCGGTGCCAATACCATGAACGGGGTATTCAACCGGGCGTGCCCGCTGTGTCAGAGTCGGGCCATGGACCCACATCAAGAGGACACATGCCGCGTGCTGCTCGTCGAGGACGACGAGCCCCTGCGCGACCGTTTCGCGCGCATCCTCGCAGCGTGGCCCGGCGGGCAACTGGTGGCTGCCTGCGCGACGCTGGCCGAGGCCGTGCAGGCGCTGCAGGGCGGGCGCGTGGACTTGCTCATCACCGACCTGCGCCTGCCCGACGGCCACGGCACGCAGGCCATCCGCCTGCTGCGCAGCCTGTACCCGGCGGCGGAGGCCATGGTCATCTCGGTTCTGGCCGACGACGCCACGGTGATCGAGGCCATCGAGGCCGGCGCGGCGGGCTACCTGCTCAAGGACGCGGACTCCATCGAACTCGTCGAGGCCATCGAGGAGCTGCGCGCCGGGCGCTCGCCCATCTCCTCGTCCATCGCGCGCATCATCGTGCGCCGGCTGGGGGCGCGCCCGCCGTGCCGCTGGCCGAGGCGCTCACCTCGCGCGAGACGGAGATCCTCTGGGGCATCGCGCGCGGCCTCACCTATGCCGAGCTGGCGCAGCAGCTGGGCATCTCCAAGCAGACCGTGCCCGTGCACATCAAGAACGTCTACCGCAAGCTGGAGGCCACGAACCGCTCCGAGGCCGTGTTCAACGCCACGCAGCGGGGGTTGATCCGCCTGTGAGCGGAGCGCTTTTCCATCCAGGGGCGGCCCGGCGATGAAAAAGGCCGCCCTCGCCTTGCTCGCCTGCCTGGGCCTGCTGCTGCTCGCGGGCGCACCCTTCCTGCCGCGCCTGGTGCAGATCGAAGGTGGGCAGGTTCTGGACCGTGCCTTCGTGCTGGCCCCTGGGGCGCAGCAGGAAGTGGAAACCGCGCTGCCCCACACCTGGCCGCCGCGCCACCAGGGCGGCGACGCCGAATACCGCTATCGCCTGCACTTCGGCCTGCCGGAGGCGCCGCGCGAGCCGCTGTACCTGTTCCTGCCGCTGGTGAGCCAGCGCGCCGCCATCGCCCTCAACGGCGTGGAGCTGATGGACACGGGCAACCGCTCGCTGCCCACGGGCATCACCTCGGGCGTGACGGTGTTCGTGCGGCTGCCGGCCGACCGGCTCGCGGCGGGCGCCAACACCCTGGACGTGCGCGTGGCGGCGGCAGGCGTGATGCGGGGCCACCTCTCGCCGCCGCGCGTAGGCAGCGCCCAGGCGCTGGGGCCGCATTACCGCCTGGGCCTGTTCCTGCTCGAACACCTGCGCCTCATGGCGCTGGCGGGGCAGCTGCTGCTGATGGTGGCCGTGCTCGCGGCCTGGCTGTACCGGCCCGTGGAGCCGCTGTTCGGCTGGCTGCTGCTCATGCAGGTGCTGAGCCTGCCGCAGTACGCGGGCCTGCGGTCGGACCTGCCGGGCGTACAGGAGGCGCTGCCCTACGTGCTCATGGCCAGCTCGTCGGCCTCCTTCATCCTGCCCATCATCGCGCTGCTCATCAACGGCATGGCGGTGCCGCGCTGGCTCCAGTGGTGCGTGGCGGCGGTGCCGTGCCTGGGCATCGCGCTCGCGCTGCTGCCGGCCCTGCCGGTGTGGCAGGTCATGCTGGCGCTGAGCCTTCCTGCGGTGGTGCTGGCGGTCTGGGCGGCGGCGGCCATCACCGCCGCGGGCGCGCTGCGCGGCGTGCGCGAGGCGCGGCTGCTGCTCGTACCCATGCTGCTGTTCGCGCTGGCGCTGCTGCACGACGTGGCCCAGGTGGCGGGATGGATCGACGGGGCCGTGCTGCTGGGGACGTACTACCGCATGGTGCTCATGATCGGCATCGCGGTGATCCTCATGCGCCGCCTCGGCCTGAGCCTGATGCGGCTGGACGGCGCCAACGCCCGCCTGCGCCAGGAGCTGGCGCAGCGCGAGGCCGAGCTGGCGCGCCTGCACGAGGAAGAGCGGCGCGAGGCCGCGCAGCGCGTGCGCAGCGAGGAGCGCCAGCGCCTCACCGTGGACCTGCACGACGGGCTGAGCGGCCACCTCGCCTCCATCATCGCGCTGGCCGAGCGCGAGCGCTCCGCCGTCATCGAGCGCAGCGCGCGCGAGGCGCTGGACGACCTGCGCGTGGTGATCCACTCGCTGGACATCGGCGACCGCGAGCTGACCGTGGCGCTGGCAGGCCTGCGCGAGCGCCTGGCGCGCCAGCTCAAGCGGCTGGGGGTGGAACTGGACTGGTCCACCGCGCGGCTGCCCGAGATCTCGGGCGTCACGCCCACGCACGCGCTGGCCGTGCTGCGCATCGTGCAGGAGGCCGTCACCAACGCCGTGCGCCACGGCCCGGCCACGCGCATCGCCGTGCGCGGCGAGCCGCACGGCGCGGCGCAGGCGGCGATCGTGGTGGAGAACGACGGCGCGCCTTTTCCGCGCAGTGGATGCGGCGGCGGCGCGGGGCTGGAGAACATGCGCCGCCTCGCGGAACTGCTGGGCGGCGAAGTGCGCTGGGAGGCGCCGCAGGGCGGCGGTGCGCGCGTGGCGGTGCTGCTGCCCTTGCAGCTGCCGGTGCACGGAGGCGCTATTTAAAAGGTAGCTGGTCGCGCTTGCGATGCAAGGGTTTCATGGTATTTTTCCATTGAAACCCTTGTGCAGAGAGCGCAAGCTGCTCACTTTTTGGAAATCAATCCTTGGGGCGGAAGCTGATCACCATGGACGAGGGCACGCGCCCGTCCACGTCGCGCGGCAGCGTCTCGGTCTTGTGCAGGGCGCGCACCACGGCATCGTCCCATGCCTTGTTGCCGCTGGCCTTCACGATGCGAACGCCGACGATGGTGCCGTCCGGCGCGGCACGCACCTCTACTTCGGCGTGCGGGTTGCCGGTGATGGCGTCGGGGAAGACGATGTTCGGCAGCACCTTGGCCTTGACCTTGCCGCCGTAGCTTCCGGAAGGGCCGGCGCTGCGCTGTGCAGTGCCCGTGGCGGTCTCGCCGCCCGTGGCGCCGGCCAGGCCCGCGATGCGGCGCATCTGCTCCTGGCGGAATTCCTCGGCGCGCTTGGCCTCGGCGGCTGCCTTGCGTTTGTCCTCGGCCAGCTTCTTCTGCTTTTCCTGCTCGGCCTTGGCGGCCTTCTCGCGCTCGGCTTTTTCGCGCTCGGCCTTATCGCGTTCAGCCTTCTGCTGGGCCAACTGGCGGTCTTTCTTTTCCTGCTCCAGTCGCTCGCGGCGCTCCTCTTCCTTGCGTTCGCGCTCGCGCTTTTCGCGTTCGAGCTGCTGCTGGCGCTTCTTTTCCTCTTCGAGGCGTTTCTTCTCCTTCTCGCGCTCGAGGGCGATGTCGGCCTCGCGCGTATCGGGCTGGACCTGGCGGGGCGGAGGAGGGGGCGGCGGCGGCGCCGGTGCCGGCCGCGGGGCCGGTTCGGGCGCGGGCGCGGGCGGCGGCGGAGGCGCCACGGCGCGCGGCGCGGCCTGCTGGGGCACGGCAGCCCACAGCTCGGCTTCCACGGCGGGCTGGTCCGCGCTGGTCTTCCAGTTCACGCCCCAGGTCAGGGCGCCGATGAGCACGGCATGGGCGAGCACGGCCAGCGCCACGGCCCGCATGCGGCCAGGCGGGCGGGGCGGGGCGAATTGGTCGCGGTCGTTGGTGGCGTGCATGCGGGTCGCTTCAGCCACCGCCCTTGACGGCCAGGGCGACGCGCGGCACGCCCGCGGCCTGCAGCGCGGACATGGCCTGCATCACGGAGTCGTAGGAGACGTTCTTGTCCGCGCTGATGAGCACGGGCGTGTCCTCGGGCTGGTCCTTGAGCCAGTTCCTGGCCGTGGCGCCCAGGTTCTGCAGCTGCACGGTGCGCTCGTTGCCGTCGGCCTTGAAGCGCACGCTGCCGTCCTTCTCGACGAACACGTCGGCGCGCGTCTTGGGCACCTTGGCACCCTTGCCGACCGAGGGCACGTTGACCGAGCTGGGCGTGAGCATGGGCGCGGTCACCATGAAGATGATGAGCAGCACCAGCATCACGTCGATGAACGGCACCATGTTGATCTCGTTCATGGAGCGGCGGCGCGATCCGCCGCGCGAGGCCATTGCGGGCATGCCGTGTCTCCCTTCAATGCCCCGAGGGCGATGCGGGGTGCGCGCCCAGGTTGCGCTGCAGGATGTTGGAGAACTCCTCGATGAAGGTCTCCTGGTGCGTGGCCACGCGGTCGATGTCGCGCGCGAAGCGGTTGTAGGCGATCACGGCGGGGATGGCGGCGAACAGGCCGATGGCCGTGGCCACCAGGGCCTCTGCGATGCCCGGCGCCACGGTGGCGAGCGTGACCTGCTCCATGCCCGCGAAGCCGGTGAAGGCGTGCATGATGCCCCACACGGTGCCGAACAGGCCCACGTAGGGGCTGACGGAGGCGACGGAGCCGAGGAACGAGAGGCTTGATTCGATCACGTCCATCTCGCGCTGGAAGCTCGCGCGCATGGCGCGGCGCGCACCGTCCAGCAGCGTTCCGGGGTCGCCGATGCGGCGCTCGCGCAGCTTGTGGTATTCGCGCATGCCGCTGGCGAAGATGCGTTCCATGGGGCCGGCGTGCTTGGCGTTCTGCGCGGCGGCGGCGTACAGGTCGTTGAGGCTGGTGCCGGACCAGAAGTCGCGCTCGAACTCGTCGTTGAGCGACTTCACGCGCTTCAGGGCGAACAGCTTGCGGAAGATGGCGGCCCAGCTCGCGATGGAGACGCCGATCAGCAGCAGCATGACGAGCTGCACCACCCAGCTCGCGTTGAGCACGAGGCTCAGGATGGACATGTCTTGGGAATTCATGATGAAAGTCGTTCCAGCAGGGAGCCCGGGATGCGCGCGGGGCGCAGGGTAGCGGCTTGGACCCAGCCGATGCGGATGGTGCCTTCGCACAGCAGGGCGGGGGAGGTATCTGGGTTCATCTGCTCTGGTTTCAGGAGCGCCTGCTGCTCGATTGTGAGCGATGCCCGGCCGCTTTCCCGCACGCTGGCGGTAACAATCAGTTCATCGTCCAGCCGGGCGGAGCGCAGGTAGCGCAGGCGCGCGTCGGTTACGACAAACATGCCGCCCGTGAGTTCCCGCAGCCGCTGCTGGCCCAGGCCCCGCGAGCGCAGCCACTCGGTGCGCGCGCGTTCGAAGAACTTGAGATAGTTGGCGTAGAACACGATGCCGCCGGCATCCGTGTCCTCCCAGTAGACGCGCACCGGCCACTCGAACGCCATGCGCCTCAGCCCAGCAGGGCGCGCAGGCGCGCCACCGATTCCTGCAGCTGCGCCATGGAGCTGGCGGTGGAAAAGCGCACGAAGCGCCCCGTGTCCGCCGTGCCGAAGTCGCGCCCCGGCGTGATGGCCAGGTGCGCGCGGCGCATCAGCGCGAAGGCGAAGTCCCAGCTGCCCGACACGCCCAGCGTCTGCGCGGCCTGCGTGCAGTCGGCCCAGGCATAGAAGGCGCCGTCGGGCATCACGGGCACCGTCAGGCCCAGCGATTGCAGCGCGGGGATGAAGAAGTCGCGCCGCGCCTTGAATTCCGCGCGGCGGCGCTCGTACTCGGCGATGCTGTCCTTCTCGAAGCAGGCCAGCGCGGCATGCTGCGAGATGGCCGAGGCGCAGATGAACAGGTTCTGCGCCAGGCGCTCGACCACGGGCACCATGGCGTCGGGCACCACCATCCAGCCCAGGCGCCAGCCGGTCATGTTGAAGTACTTGCTGAAGCTGTTGATGCTGATGACGTCGTCGCCCAGCGCCAGAGCGGTCTGGCCGAAGGCCTCGTCGTAGGACAGGCCCAGGTAGATCTCGTCGATCAGCGTGATGCCGCCGCGTGCGCGCACCACGCCCTGGATGCGGCGCAGTTCATCGGGGGCGATGGAGGTGCCCGTGGGGTTGGAGGGCGAGGCCAGCAGCACGCCGCGTGTCTTCGGGCCCCAGGCGGCCTCGACCTTCGCGGCGCTCAGCTGGAAGCGTTCTTCCGCCGTGGTGGGGATCAGCACCGCCTTGCCCTCGGCCGCGCTCACGAAGTGGCGGTTGCAGGGGTAGCTGGGGTCGGGCATCAGGATCTCGTCGCCCGCCTCGATCAGCGCCAGGCAGGCGAGCTGCAGCGCGGCCGACGCGCCGGCCGTGACCACGATGCGCCGCGCGGGCACGTCGACGCCGAAGCGCTGGGCATACCAGCCGCTGATGCGCTCGCGCAATGCGTCGAGCCCCAGCGCCTGCGTGTACTGCGTGCGGCCCGCGCGCATGGCGCGGTCGGCCGCTTCCTGCACCAGCGGCGGCGCGGTGAAGTCGGGCTCGCCGATGTTCAGGAAGATCATGGGCTCGGCCGTGCCTGCGGCCTCGCGCGCCAGAGCCTGCGCGGCCTTGGCGACTTCCATCACGTAGAAGGGTTCGATGCGCTCGGCGCGGGTGGAAAACCTCATGCCTTGCCCGCCGCCTTGTCGGCCGCCACCTCCGCCTCGCGCAGCTGGGGCGCCAGGCCGCCCAGCACGCCGTTGACGTACTTGTGCCCGTCGGTGCCGCCGAACTCCTTGGCCAGCTCGATGCATTCGTTGATGACCACGCGCCAGGGCACGTCCAGGCAGTGCTGGAACTCGTAGACGCCGATCCACATCACCGCGTGCTCGATGGGCGAGATCTCGCTCATCTTGCGGTCGAGCTTGGGGGCGATCAGCGCGTCCAGTGCCTGCGCTCCCTCAATGCAGCCGTGCAGCAGCGCGTCGTAGTGCGCCGCGTCGGCCTTGTGGAAGCCCGAGAGGTCACGCGTGAACAGGTCGATGGCGGTGGCGTCGTTGCCGCCCACCAGGTGCTGGTAGAGCGCCTGCAGCGCGAATTCGCGCGCGCGGCTGCGGTTGGACTTGGAGCCGGCCTTGCGCGCCCCGGTGCTGGTGGTGCCGGTGCGCGGCTGGCGCGGCGGGCGCCCGGGTTGCTCGGGCGTGGTGGTGGGTTCGGTCACGACAGCTCCTCCAGCAGGTTCGCCATTTCCACGGCCACGCGGGCCGCGTCCACGCCCTTGTCCGTCTGGCGGGCGATGGCCTGTTCCAGGTTCTCGGTGGTGATGATGGCGTTGGCGATCGGCACCTGGTAGTCCAGCGCCAGGCGCGTGACGCCCGCGCCCGACTCGTTGGCCACCAGCTCGAAGTGGTAGGTCTCGCCGCGGATGATGCAGCCCAGCGCGATCAGCGCGTCGAACTCGTCGCGCTCGGCCATGGCCTGCAGCGCCACCGGCACCTCCAGCGCGCCGGGCACCAGCACGTGGCGGATGTGCTTGTCCTGCACGCCCAGCCGCAGCAGCTCGGCGCGGCAGGCCGCAGCCAGGCTGTTGGTGATGCTCTCGTTGAAGCGGGCCTGCACGATGCCGATGTGCAGCTTCTTGCCATCGAGCTTGTCAGCGGTGCCTTTGTCTGCGCCAAACATGGTTTATTCCTTGGAGATGTAGCCGGTGATTTCGAGCCCGTATCCCGCCATGCTGGGCATGCGGCGCGGCTGGCCCATGAGCTGCATGCGGGCCACGCCCACGTCGCGCAGGATCTGCGCGCCCACGCCGTAGGTGCGCAGGTCCATGCGGCCGCGCTCGGGCGCCTGGGCGGCGCGGGCCTTGCCCTCGAACTGCTCCAGCAGCTGCTCGGCCGTCTCGCCGCAGTTCAGCAGCACGGCCACGCCGCAGCCGTGGCTGGCGATGTGGTGCAGGCTGGCGTCCAGGCTCCAGGAGTGCATGGCGCGGCCGGTTTCCAGCGCGTCCAGCACCGACAGCGGCTCGTGCACGCGCACAGGCACGCTGGTCTGTGCGTCCCACTGGCCCTTGACCAGCGCCAGGTGCACGGCCTGGCTGGGCGCGTCGCGGAAGGCATGGGCGGTGAATTCGCCGAAGGCGGTGTGCAGCACGCGCGAGCCCACCTTTTGCACCAGCGATTCGGTGCGGCTGCGGTGCTCGATCAGGTCGACGATGGTGCCGATCTTGATGCCGTGCTCGGCCGCGAAGAGCTGCAGGTCGGGCAGGCGGGCCATGGTGCCGTCGTCCTTCATCACCTCGCAGATCACGGCGGCGGGGCTGCAGCCGGCCATGGCGGCCAGGTCGCAGCCGGCCTCGGTGTGGCCGGCGCGCATGAGCACGCCGCCGTCCACCGCCTGCAGCGGGAAGATGTGGCCGGGCTGCACCAGGTCGGCGGCCACGGCGCCGGGCGCCACGGCGGCCTGCACCGTGCGCGCGCGGTCGGCGGCGGAGATGCCGGTGGTCACGCCCTCGGCCGCCTCGATGGAGACGGTGAACGCCGTGCCCATCTTGGTGCCGTTGCGCGCCGCCATGGGCGGCAGCTGCAGCCGCTCGCAGCGCTCGCGCGTGAGGGTCAGGCAGACCAGGCCGCGGCCGAAGCGGGCCATGAAGTTGATGGCCTCGGGCGTCACGTGGTCGGCGGCGATCACCAGGTCGCCTTCGTTCTCGCGGTCTTCCTCGTCCACGAGGATCACGATGCGGCCGGCAGCCAGCTCGGCCACGATGTCCTCGACGGGCGAGATCGGCACAGGCGTGAGGGGGGAATTCATGCAGGGCTTTCGGGTGGATGGCCGCGCGCCCAGGTCAAGGAACAGGCGATGCGCCTCACGGGCCGCACGGCTTAAGGGATGCGTCGATCCCGAAGCGCGCGATTTTAGTCCAGCCGGTCAGATGCCGGGCGCCTCGAGTTTGACGTCGCTCAGCGGATAGGCCACGCAGGGCAGCACGCAGCCCTCGGCCTTTTCCTCGGGCGAGAGGCCGGGCCATTCCACCTCGTAGCGCACCTGGCCCTCGGCGAGCATTCCGATGCAGGTGCGGCAGGTGCCGTTGCGGCAGGAGCTGGGCCAGTCGATGCCGCCTTGCTCCAGCGACACCAGCAGCGGCTGCTCGGGCCAGGCGTCGCATTGCGTGCCGTCGTCGCCCACGCGGGCGGTGAAGAAGGGCAGGGGGGCGGGTGCGTTCATGTCGGTCAAGGGTAAAAATCGCCTCCAGCGCTCGTCCATCAAGCGCTGGCCGCTATGAAATCGATAGTCTGCGGTGGCCGGCCGGCGTGCTTAAAAAACAGGCAGCGCAGCGTGCCGCCTTGCAAATCAAGCACTTGGGCACGCCATACAGCGGTTGTCCAAAGTTATCCCCATGATTGTCCAACGGCGGGTGGGATAACCCGCGGCCGGCCTGCCCAAATTTTCAGCAATACAAGAGAAATCCTTGCGGATCAACCACTTGCGCGGGCCATACAGCGCTTGTCCAGGGTTATCCACACGATTGTCCAGTGCCCGCAGGGATAACCCGCAGCAGCCGCTCGAATGCTTCGAGCGGCATGGCGGCGCCGGACAGGTGGCCCTGCATCAGGTCGCAGCGGCGGGCGCGCAGGAAGTCGCGCTGCATCGGGGTTTCCACCCCTTCGGCCACCACGTCCAGCCCCAGGCTGTGGCCCAGGTCGATGATGGTGGCGCAGATGGCCTCGTCGCTCTCATCGCGGCCGATGTCGGTGACGAAGGAGCGGTCGATCTTGATTTGCGTGAATGGCAGCTGTTTCAGGTAGGTGAGCGATGCGTAGCCCGTGCCGAAGTCATCGAGCGAGAAATCGACGCCGTCGGCGCGCAGCGCCTGCATCTTGCGCTTGGCGTCGGCCACGTCGCCCAGCACCACGCTCTCCGTCAGCTCGATCGTGAGCTGCCCGGCCGGCGCGCCAGCGTGCTCCAGCATCTGGCGCACCTCGGTTTCGAAGCCGGGCTGGCGGAACTGCCGCGCGCTCACGTTGACCGACAGCTGCAGATGCCGCGCGTGCGCCTGTCCGGCCCAGGCGCGCAGCTGGGCGCAGGCGGTTTCCAGCACCCAGCGGCCGATGGGGGCGATGAGGCCGCTGTCTTCGGCCACGTCGATGAATTCGGCGGGCAGCACCAGCGGCCCCTCGGGCGGCTGCCAGCGCAGCAGCGCCTCGGCTGCCACGATGCGGCCTTGCGCGTCCACCTGTGGCTGGTAGTGCAGCTGCAGTTCCTTCGCCGCGATGGCCTGGCGCAGCGCGGTTTCGGTCTGGATGCGCTGCTCCACCGCCGCCTGCATGGCGGGGTTGAAGAAGCGGATGGCGTTGCGGCCCGCGTCCTTGGCTTGGTAGAGCGCCATGTCGGCCTGCTTGAGCAGCACGTCCACGGGTTCGGCGGTGCCCTGGAACAGCGCTACGCCGATGCTGGGGCTGATGTGGTAGCCGTGCGTCAGCCGGGCGATGGCGTAGGGGCGGGCGATCTGCTCGCGCACGCGCTCGGCCAGTGCCTCGGCATGCCGCGCGGCCTCGGCGTCGCTGGCGCCCAGCGTTTCCAGCATCACCACGAACTCGTCGCCGCCCAGGCGGGCCACGGTGTCGCTCGCGCGGGCGGTCGTCACCAGCCGGCGTGCCACCTGCTGCAGCAACTGGTCGCCCACGTCGTGCCCCTGCGTGTCGTTGAGCGTCTTGAAGTGGTCGAGGTCGAGGAATAGCACGGCGCCCCACTGCCCGCTGCGCCCGCTGGCGGCCAGCGCCTGCTGCAGCCGGTCGATGAGCAGGCGCCGGTTCGCCAGGCCGGTGAGCGGGTCGTTGAAGGCCATGGCGCGCATCTCCTGGCCCACGCTCTGCAGCTGCGCATAGGCGCGCTGCTGGCGCACCAGCGAGGTCAGCAGCGCCAGCGCGGCCAGGGCCACCAGGGCGATGCCGGCGAACAGGTGCCTGCGCAGCGTCAGCAGATGGTCGCGCTGGGCGATGGCGCGCTCCACGGCGTCCTGGAACACCTGGTCGGTCAGGCCGCGCGCCTGGCCGCGCAGTTCCTCCCAAGCCTGCGCATGCCGCGCCAGCAGCGCACGGCTGGGGGGCGGGCCATCCGCCAGCAGGGGCTCCAGGCGCTCCAGCGCTGCTGCGATGCGGCCATGGAAGGCCTCCACTTCCTCGTCGCCGCGAGGGTAGAGCGCGGTGTTGTCGCGCACGCGCAGCAGCACCAGTTCGAAGGCGAAGCGGGCTTCGTCCAGCGCCTCGGGACCGGGCGCGAGGCGCGCCACGGACAGAGCGCGGTCCAGCCGGGTGATGTCGAGCAGCAGCGCCGCGAAGTCGCGCTGGCGGTGCATGCTCTCCAGCGGCAGCGCCTGGCTGATGCTGCGCAGGCTGGCCGTTAGGGCGATCACGCTGGCCACGGTGCCCGCCAGCACCAGGGCCATGAGAAGGAGGAAGCGGCGGCGCGGCATTGCGCGGAGGGAGCGCGGTATCAGGGCGCTATGCGCTGGATCATCCACACCCAGCGCAGCCGGTACTGTGCGTCGTGCAGGGCCTGGGCCATGTCGCGCGGATAGATGATGCGCAGCGGCCCCTTGTCGCGCACGCCCAGGGGGAGCCGTTCTTGCGGGTGGCCACCATCACGGGCCAGCGCGTCCAGTCCTCCCGCGGGATCGTCTGGGTGAAGCCGTCGCGCGCGACCACCTGCACCTGCGCGGCGCCAGCGAGGCCGGCGGCGGCCAGCACGTCGCGCAGCAGCGGGCCTTCGTAGGTGCCGTCGTCGGAAGGCCAATACGTGGAGGTGGTGACCCGGTGCATGCCGGCGGCCTCGATCTGCGCGAGGGTGAAGGCGCGCTCCTTGCCCTGCGCGCCGGCCTGCAGCACCACCCGGCTGGAGGCTGGCAGGGCTGCCAGGGCGCCGGCCTGCACCGGCTCGGGCGTGGGGCCCGCCATCGCGGCGGCGGCGGCGCACAGCAGCGCCAGGCCCATGCTGGCGGGGTGGAACGGGGTGCGCTGCGAGGGCGTCGTGGAACGGATTTTTAGAAACATTTGAATACAAGTGTAGGGGATGGCACTTGCCGCCGGCATGCGTCCCCCCGGAAGGGCCGCGAACAGCTCTTACAGTACGGGGGCAACAGATACAAAGGAGCAATATCCATGGCAATCGATTTCAACGGCCGCGTGGCCATCGTGACCGGCGCGGGCGGCGGACTGGGGCGCCAGCATGCGCTGGCGCTGGCCGCGCGCGGCGCCAAGGTGCTGGTCAACGACCTGGGCGGCGCGGTGGACGGCAGCGGAGGCACGGCCACGGCCGCGCAGGCGGTGGTCGACGAGATCCGCGCCGCGGGCGGCGAGGCGCTGGCCAACGGCGCGTCGGTCACCGACTTCGCCGCCGTGCAGGCCATGGTGCAGCAGGCCGTCGATGCCTGGGGCCGCGTGGACGTGCTGGTCAACAACGCCGGCATCCTGCGCGACAAGTCGTTCGCCAAGATGGACATGGCCGACTTCGCCCTGGTGGTGCAGGTGCACCTCATGGGCGCGGCGCACTGCTGCAAGGCCGTGTGGCCGCACATGCAGGCGCAGAACTACGGGCGCATCGTGATGACCACCTCGTCCACGGGCCTGTACGGCAACTTCGGCCAGGCCAACTACGGCGCGGCCAAGCTCGCCCAGGTGGGGCTGATGCAGACCCTGGCCATCGAAGGCGCCAAGTACGGCATCCGCGTGAACGCCCTGGCGCCCACGGCGGCCACGCGCATGACCGAGGGGCTGTTCCCCCAGGAGGTGTTCGACGCCCTCCAGCCCGAGGCCGTCGTGCCCGCCATGCTGGTGCTGGCGCACGAGAGCGCGCCCACGCGCACCATCCTGTGCGCGGGCGCGGGCACGTTCGAGGCGGCGCACATCACGCTCACGCAAGGGCTGCACCTGGGCATCGGCGCCGACGTGCCCGAGCAGCTCGCCGCGCGCCTGGCCGAGGTGACCGACCGCGCGGGCGAGCAGGTGCCGCAAAGCGGCGCCGCCCAGGGCACGAACGAGGTGGAAAAGGCGCTGGCCGCGCGGCGTTAAGCCCCTGCGGGCGCGGCGGCCGCGCCGCGCTCGCGCGCCCACAGCACCAGCCCGCACGCCAGCACCACCGCCTGCGTGCCGATCAGCGCCGCGAAGCCCGCGAAGAAGCCTGCCTGCGGGCTGCGGCTGGACACCGCGCCGATCACCGCGCCCATGATGGCCGGCATGAATCCCGCCACCAGGCTGCCCGCGCCGTTGACCACGCCGTAGGCGCTGGCGATGTGCTCGGGCCGCGCGCAGTGCTGCACGGTGCTGGGGATGGCCGGGCTCATCAGGCCCCAGCAGAAGTTGGCGGCGATCAGGCAGTAGGCGGCGGCGTAGCGGTCTTCCATGTGGATCGCCAGCCACACCGACAGCGCCACGCCCACGCTGCCGAAGACGAAGATCAGCGGCACGCTGCGGCGCTGGATGCGGTCGATGAGCATGCCGCCCACGAACACCGCCGCCACGCTGGCGTACTGCGGCAGCGAGGCCAGCCAGCCCATCTCGCGCATCGAGAAGCCGCGCGACTCCTTCAGGTAGGCGGGCAGCCAGTTGCTGCTGCCCCACAGGTACGACAGGAAGGCCGCCGTCAGCACGGTGATGAGCCACAGGTAGCGCGTGTGCATGGCGCCGCGCACGATGGAGCCCACCTGCGCGACGGCCTCGCCCAGCGAGCGGGGCTTGGGCAGCCCCGTTTCCACCTGGGGCATGTGGATGAAGGCCAGCACCAGCGGAATGCCCAGCAGCACGTTGACCAGGCCCAGCACGTGGAACGACGTTTCCCAGTCGTGCGCCGCCACCAGGTAGCCCACGAACGGGTAGCCCACCGCCAGCCCCAGGCCCGTGCCCATGTTGACGAGGGAGTTGGGCTTGCCGTTCTCGCGGCTCTCGAAGTGCGCCTTGATGTAGCTGCCCGCCAGCGAGAACAGCGGCCCCTCCGACACGCCCAGCAGGATGCGCGAGGCCAGCAGCAGCCCGTAGCTGTTCATGGTGGGCGAGAGGAAAGTGACCACGCCCCAGAGCATCAGCCCGCCGATCAGGCTGCGCCGCACGCCGAACAGCGCCGCGCAGAAGGGCGTGAGCACCAGCGACGACACGCCGTAGCCCACCATGAAGGCCGTGGCCAGCAGGCCCTGGCGCGTGCGGTCGTCCGGCGTCAGGCCGATGTGCGACAGGAAGTCCCGGTCGGTGATGAGGACCGAGATGTTGATCCGGTCCACATACGAGATGGCGACGATCACGAACAGCGTGACCACGCCCCACCAGCGCAGCGCGCGAGTATCCTGCATGGCGAGCCTCTTTTTGAATGAAATTGGCATCCAGCCAGCGCCCATCAAGCGCTGGCAGCTATCAAATCGATAGTTCAGAAGAAATGGCGGATGCCGACTTCGATGCCGCTGGAGCTGCCGCCGGGCGAGGTGCCCGTGGCGCCCAGGCCCTGCACGCCGATGGAGCGGCTGGCGCCGTCCTTGTTCTTCACGTAGCCGTAGGTGCCGTAGACCTGCGTGCGCTTGGAGAAGTTGTAGCCGTAGCCCACGCTGATCTTGTTCCAGTCGGCATTGCTGTCGGCCGTGTTGTAGTGGCCGTAGGACGCGCGCAGTTCGCCGTTGCCCAGCGGCGCGGTGGCGCCCAGTTGCAGCGCCGTCACCTTCAGCGAGCCGCGCTTTTCGCTGGCCCACAGCAGCATGGGCTTGACCATGCCCAGGTCGTAGGACAGTCCGACGTTGCTCGCGGTGAGGTCGTTGGCCGAGGTGTCGCCATGCAGCTTGCCCGCCGCCAGCGCGGCGTGCAGCGGGCCCTGGCGGTAGCCCAGGCGCAGGCCGCGGTAGTTGCCCTGGTTGTGGTTGGGCGCGCCGCTGGGCTGCTCGCCGCGGGCGATCTGCGCCTGGCCGTAGAAGCCGCCCAGGTTCGGGGGCAGGAAGTAGCTGACCGCGTTGCTGATCTGGATGGGCGCGCCGCCCGTGGCGTTGGCCGCGCCGGGAATGCCCAGGATGGTGAAGGCCATGGTGCCGCCCACGCCGTTGGTCAGGAAGGGGTCGAAGATCAGCGTGTTCAGGAAGCTGGCCGAATCGTCGCGGCCCAGGCGCACCTCGCCCCAGTGGCCCAGCAGGCTCACGGTGGAGCGGCGGTTGAACGCCAGGCCGCTGCTCCCCGCGGCCTTGCCGGCGCCGGTGTCCACGTCCATGCCGGCTTCGAGCCAGAAACCGGCCTTCAGGCCGCCGCCCAGATCCTCGGTGCCGCGAAAGCCCAGGCGGCTGATGTTGGCGCCGCCGGTGGACAGGCCCGTCTTCGAAACGCCCGTGCCGGACACGCGCGCCACGCCCACGTCCGCCACGCCGAAGATCTCGACCTTGGACTGGGCCGGCGCCGCGCTGGCCAGGGCCGCCAGGCCCGCGGTCAACAGAATTCTTTTCATGGATATGTCTCCTTGTGGTTGAAAAAATCAGAGGTCCAGCACCAGCGTCTCGCTCTTGCAGCCGGAGACGCAGACCATCATCACCTTGTTCTTTTCGCGCTCCTTGGGGCTGAGCACGGAGTCGCGGTGGTCGGGCGTGCCCGCCAGCACGCGCGTTTCGCACGAGCCGCACACGCCTTCGCAGCAGCTGTGGTCCACGTCGATGCCGGCGGCCAGGAGCGTGTCCAGCAGCGACTTCTCGGGCGTCACCTGGATGAAGCGGCCGCTCTTTTTCAGCTCCACCGTGTAGTGGTCGCGGGCGTCGGAAGACGCCTTGACCTCCACGGGCGTGAAGCGCTCGATGTGCGCGTTGTCGTGGCCCAGCTCGGCGCAGAACTTCTCGAACGCATCGAGCATGGGCGTGGGGCCGCATGCGTAGTAGTGAGTGCCCGCCGGGCCTGTATCTGGCGCGCGCCGGGCCAGCAGGGCGCGCAGGTCGGGCGGGCCGCCCGCCTCGGCGTCGACGTGCAGGTGCAGCGGCATGCCCAGCGCCTGCAGCTCGGCCAGGAAGGCTGCGCTCTTGCGCTCGCGGGCGAAGTACAGCATCTCGAACGAGCGGCCCAGGCCGTGCAGCCGGCGCGCCATGCACAGGAGCGGCGTGATGCCGATGCCGCCCGCCACCAGCACGGTGTGCGCCGCGCCCTCGTCGAGCGCGAAGTGGTTGCGCGGCGCGTCGATGGTGATGGTGCTGCCCACGCGCAGCGACTCGTGCACGCAGCGCGAGCCGCCGCGGCTGGCGCGGTCGCGCAGCACGCCCACCACGTAGCGGTGGCGCTCGCTGCTGTCGTTGCTGAGCGAGTAGCTGCGCACCAGCCCGTTGGGCAGGTGCAGGTCGATGTGCGAGCCGGGCGTGAAGGCGGGGAACTCCCCGCCCTCCACCGGCCGCAGTTCGACGCTGAGGGTGTCCTGCGCCTCGTAGCGCAGCGTGTGCACCAGGGCTTGCAGGGTGGTGGTCATGCTGCGCCGCCTTCTTCGATCTGGTCTTCGGCCAGGCGGCGCAGGTGGCGGCGCAGGCGCACCAGGCCGATGTCGTGCTGGTACAGGTTCTCGCGCTGGTTGGCGTCCAGCTCCATCTGCTCCATCATCACGCGGTCCTGCTCCAGCACGGCCCAGTGGCGCGCCTCCAGGCGGTTGCGGTACAGGAAGCGCCAGGTGTCGCGCATCCAGCCGTCCACCTTGCGGCAGCGCCAAAGAACACGGCGCACAGCTCGGGGCTGATGGGCGTGGTGCAGCCGATGATGGCGAAGTTGCCGCCGGGGCCGCCGGTCTTGGGGTAGGGGATCTCCAGGCGCATCCAGTGCGTGCCGGTGTCGCCCCATTCGGTCCAGTCGAAGTTCACGCCGCGCTGGCCCACCTTCTCGAACACGAAGCCGTGGTCGGTCTCGCGCACCTGGAAGGTGGCCTTGCTGTCGCCCTCGGCCATGGAGTGCGACTGCTTGTGCAGGAAGGTGCCGTGCATCGGGTCCATCACGTTGTCGAGCGCGTAGCGGTAGTCGCTGCGCCACTCGGCATAGCAGAGGAAGTGGGAGTACGCGGGCGAGGTCAGTTCCTCGGGCAGGGAGAACTCTGGCGGCTCGTCCACGTTGCTCTCGCTGGCGTAGAGGAAGACCGCGCCATGCGCCTCGCGCACGTGGAAGGCCAGCGCCGCGCGCGCGCCTTCGAGCTTGCAGCCGGGGCTACCGGGCACCTTGGTCACCGTGCCGTCGCAGCGCACTTCCACGCCGTGGTAGGGGCAGGCCAGCCGGTCGCCCAGGATCACGCCCTGCGACAGCGGCGCGCCGCGGTGGGGGCAGTGGTCTTCGAGCGCGTGGACCGCGCCTTCGGCATCGCGCCACAGCGCGATCTTCATGCCGAAGCGGCGCAGCGAGATGGGCTGGGTCTTGACGAAGTCCGACGGGCAGACCGGGTACCAGAGCTTGCGCAGGCCCTTGGCCAGCAGGGCATCCACGGGGTCGATCGCAATGGTGTGCATGTTCATGATGGGGCGCTCCTGTCGTGTGTTTTTCACTGGCCCAGGCGCGCCATCAGCGCCTGGAAGCTCTGCTCCGTCCACGGCTCGCCGTTTTCGCCGGCGGGGCCGCTGCGGTTGATGGCGGCCACGAGTTCGGGCAGCGTCTGCACGCCTTCGCCGAAGGCGCGCTCGATGGCGTCGCCCAGCAGGTCTTCGAACAACGTGGCGGGGCGCTGGCGCGCCTGGTGCGGTTCGAGGTAACGATCAACGGCCATGGTGGTCTCCTTGTCGAAAAAGATGTCAGTCGGCCTGGATGTTCAGGTCCTTGATGAGCTTGCCGAAGCGGTGGTAGTCGGCCGCATTGGTCTTGTCCAGCCGGGCCGGGTCGCCGCCCGCGGGCAGCGCGCCGAACACGGCCATCTTGGCTGTCACGTCGGGCATCTTGAGGATGTCGTTGAGCTGCGCGTTCAGCAGCTTGACCACCTCGGCGGGCGTGCCCTTGGGTGCGAACAGGCCCTGCCATGCGGCCACTTCCACGTTCTTGATGCCGGCCTCGGCGAGGGTGGGCACGTTGGGCGCGAGGGGCGAGCGCTGCGCGTCGGCCACGGCCAGGGGGACGACCTTGCCGTCGCCGCTACCGCCCAGGTTCTTGCCAACGTAGGGCGCGAGCGGCCCCCAGGTCATGAAGGTGGTGGGCACGTGGCCGCCGATCAGGTCGGTCACCGCCGGGGCCACGCCCTTGTAGGGCACGTGGGTGATCTTCACGCCCGTCGCGCGGTTGAACATCTCGCCCAGGATGTGCATGGGCGAGCCGCTGCCGGGGCTGGCGTAGGTGAGTTCGGTCTTTTTGGCCTGGTCGGTCAGGCTCTTCACGTCCTTGATGCCCGAGGCCAGGCTGGCCGCCACGAACAGCGGCTGCACGCTGGTCTGCACGATGGGCGTGAGGCCGGTGAGCACGTCGTAGCTGGTGCTGGACGAGGTCTTGAGCACGAACTGCGCGATCGAGAAGGTGCTGGGCGCGAGCAGCAGCGTGTAGCCGTCCGGCGCGGACTTGGCCACGTAGGCGGTGCCGATGGTGCCGCTGGCGCCGGGGCGGTTGTCGATCACCACGGGCTGGCCCAGGCGCGTGGAGAGCTTTTCGGCGTAGAGGCGCGCCATCGCGTCCGTGTCGCCGCCCGCCGGGTAGGCCACGACGATGGTGATGGGCTTGTGCGGGTAGCTCTGCGCCAGGGCGCCGCCGCAGGCGGCGAGCAGGGCGGCGGCCACGGCAAGGCGGCGTCGGGTGGGGTGCATGGTGGGGGTCTCCGTGGTGGTTTGCTTATTGCGCCGCGATGCGGCGGCTTTGGATGACGGGCGCCCAGGAGGCGGTCTCCTGGCGAATCAGTTCGCCGAACTTCGGGCCTTCCACGATCCAGACCGCGAGCCCTGTTTTCTGCAACTGGGCCTTGTTCGCGGGGTCGTCGAAGATCTGGCGGATGTCGCGCTGCAGCCGGGCGAGCACGGGCGCGGGCGTGGCCTTGGGGGCCAGCACGCCGTACCAGGACGACAGGGCCACGCCCTTCACGCCCGCCTCGGCCAGCGTGGGCACGCCGGGCAGCTCGGGCGCGCGCTGCGCGTCCGTCACGGCCAGGGCGCGCAGCTTGCCGTTCTGGATGTGCGGCAGCAGCGTGGGCAGGTTGCCGATGATCATGGGCACCACGCCGCCGATCACGTCCGTCAGCCCCGGGGGCGTGCCCTTGTAGGCCACGTGCAGCAGGTCGATGCCCGCCTGCTGCGCGAACAGCTCGCCCGCCAGGTGCAGGCTGCTGCCCACGCCGGGCGTGGCGTAGCCGATGCTGCCGGGCTTGCTTTTGGCCAGCGCGATCAGCTCGCCGATGGTCTTGGCGGGCACGGCCGGGTTCACCGCGATCACGTTCGCCGTGCGGGCCAGCGAGGCCACGGGCGCGAAGTCGCCCTCCACGCTGTAGCCCAGTTGGGGCATCAAGGTGGGGTTGATGGTCAGGTTGCCCTGCGGCACCACCAGCAGCGTGCGCCCGTCGGGCTTGGCGCGTTTCACCGCCTCGATGCCGATGTTGCCGTTGGCGCCCGTGCGGTTGTCCACGATGGCGGGGCGCTGGTGCAGGGCGGCCAGGCCGCTGGACAGCATGCGCGCCAGCGTGTCCACCGGCCCGCCGGGCGGGAACGGGGCCACGATGGTGAAGGCGCCCTCCTGCGCGCGCGCGGCGGGCAGGGCGCAGGCCAGCAGGGCCGTGGAGAAGTGGCGGCGCTGCATGGTGTTAGTGGCGCTTGTCGGTGATGAACTTGCCGTCGGCGCCGCCCGCGCCCTTCTGGCGCCGGGTGTTGCCGTCCAGCCCGCCGTCGATCGCCCATTCGGCGAACACGGTGGGGCCGGGCTCGAACTCGCGCGGCTGCCAGTCGGCGGTGAGCTGGTCCTCGTCGGCGTAGTACTCGATCAGGCCGCCCGCGGGGTTCTTGAAGTACCAGAAATAGGCCGACGACACCGGATGGCGGCCCGGGCCGAGCTGCGTCTCCCAGCCCTGGCGCGCGATGTGCATGCCGCCGCCGAACACCTCGTGGATGTCGCGCACGGTGAAGGCCACGTGGTTCAGGCCGGCGTGCCCGTCGGGGCGCTGCAGCAGGAAGATGTCGTGGTGGCCGCCCTCGGGCGCGCAGCGCAGGAAGGCGCCGCGCCCGGGGTAGCGGTCGGAGGCGGCGAAGCCGAAGTGGTCCACGTAGAAGCGCTCGCACGCGGCCACGTCCTTGGCGAAGAAGACCACGTGGCCCACCTCGATGGGCGTGGCGCGCTCGTAGGCGGGGCTGGCCTGATTGATGCGGCCCTTGCGGTCCCAGGTGTTGTATTCGGCGCTGCCCACCTGCACGTCGCGCTTTTGCGTGACTTGAAAGCGCACGGCCAAGCCGTTGGGGTCGGTGCAGCCGATGCGGTTGCCCTGCTTCACGAAGCCCGGCAGTGGCGCGATGCGGCTTTCGTAGAGCGCGAGGTCGGCCGCGCTTTCCACGCCCCAGACGACTTCGCGCAGCGTGGGCCCTTCCTCGATGGCGGGCGGCAGGCCGGGGCGGCTGTTGGCGGCCACCCGCACGCGGCAGCCGTTCAGCGTTTCGAAGGTGAGCTGGTCGGCTTCTTCCGCCACCAGCTTCAGGCCCCAGTCGGTGAAGAAGCGGCGGCAGGCCGGCAGGTCGTCCACGCCGTAGGTGATTTCGTCGATGCCCAATACGCTCATGGTCGGCTCCTCAATTTGCCCAGGCCAGGGGCGATTCGTTCAGGCCCCAGTACAGGCTTTTCTGTTCCATGTACTGCTGGATGCCCATGCGGCCCTTCTCGCGGCCCAGGCCCGAGTCGCGCCAGCCGCCGAAGGGGGTGGAGATGGAGAACTGCTTGTAGGTGTTGATCCACACCGTGCCCGCCTGCACGGCGCGGCCGATGCGCCAGGCGGCCTTGTAGTCGCGCGTCCAGATGCCGGCGGCCAGGGCGTACACGCTGTCGTTGGCCTGGGCGAGCAGGTCGTCCTCGTCGTCGAACGGCATGGCGACGAGCACGGGGCCGAAGATTTCCTGCTGGCAGATCTGCCAGTCGTTCCGCACGCCCTCGATGATGGTGGGGCGGTAGTAGTAGCCGCGCTCGTACAGCGCGCCTTCGGGCCGGTGGCCGCCGGTGCGCAAGGTGCCGCCTTCGGAGAGGCCGAGCGCCACGTAGCCCTCGATGGATTCGCGGTGCTTGGCGGTGATGAGCGGGCCCATCTGCGTGCGCTCGTCCGCCGGGTCGCCCACGCGCAGCGCGGCGGCCTTGGCGGTGAGGCGTTCCATGAACTCGCCGTAGAGCTTGCGCGCCACGAACAGGCGCGAGCCGGCGATGCACGACTCGCCCGAGGAGCTGAAGATGCCGTAGAGCACGCCGTTCACCGCGTGGTCCAGGTCGGCGTCCTGCAGCACCATGGTGGCCGACTTGCCGCCGAGTTCGAGCGAGACGGGCATCATCTTGTCGGCCGCGATGCGGGCGATGTGCTTGCCGGTGGAAGTGCCGCCGGTGAACGACACGCGCTTGACCAGCGGGTGCTTGGTGATGGCGTCGCCGATGACCGAGCCGCGGCCGGGCAGCACGCTGACCATGCCCTTCGGAACGCCCGCTTCCTCGCAGATCTTCGCCAGCTCCAGCGCCAGCAGCGGCGTGGCCTCGGCGGGCTTGACGACCACGGCGTTGCCGGCCGCCAGCGCGGGGGCGAGCTTTTGCGCCTCGCTGGCGATGGGCGAGTTCCACGGTGTGATGGCCGCGACCACGCCCATGGGCTCGTAGACGCTCATGGTCATGAAGTCGCCGCGGGGCGGGGTGAGCGTTTCTTCCATGGTCTCGCAGGCGGCGGCGATGTACTGGAAGGTGCCTGCGGCGCTGGCCACCAGGGCGCGCGTCTCGTTGATGGGCTTGCCGTTGTCCAGGCGCTGCAGCTGGGCCAGCGGCTCGGCGCGCTCGCGGATCAGCTGGGCCACGCGGTGCAGCACGGCGGCGCGCTCGTGCGGCTTCCTTTGCGCCCAGCCGCTGGTGCGGAAGGCGTGGTCGGCCTTCTGGATGGCCTCGTTCACATCGTCCAGGCTGGGCGCGCGCAGGCGGCCCACGACTTCGCCGGTGGCGGGGTAGAGCGTGGCGGACTCGTCGCCGCCGCCCAGGCGCCAGTCGCCTGCGATGTTGATGGGGAGCAGTTCACGGTGGGGCATCGGGGTTCCTTGGGTTGTGCTCTTAAAAGAGAGCTGCTTGCGCTTGCTGTAAGCCGGTTTCAGATATGAAAGTGCATGAATTGCTTGTGCAGCAAGCGCTGGCAGCTCCTTTTTTTGATCAGATCGCCAGCGGCGCCACCCGGGCGCGCAGCGCGCGCACCGCGCTGAACACCGTGAGCGCCGAGGTCTTGGGATTGGCCGCCAGCGGCTGGTTGCGCATGGTCAGCTCGAAGCGGCCGAAGGCGCCCGCGGCCTCGACCTGGTGCACGTTCTCGGCCACGGCCGGGTCGGCGATCAGGCGCACGGTGGTGCGGTCCAGCCCCAGCCCGGCCAGCGAGACGGTGGCGGCCACGTTGGCGTTCTTGGGGTACTGCGCGGCGGCCTCGCGGGCCGTGCCTTCGAAGATCACCGTCTCGGCGGTGAGCGCGTCCAGGTCGCGGCCGTGCTCGGCGGGCGTGCCCTTCCACGCGTGGGGCGGCTTGCGGCCGGTGTAGCGCACCACGTCCAGCCCGCCGATGCGCGCGGCGGCCAGCGCGTCGATGGCGCCGATGGCGCCGGCGATCAGCTGCGCCTGCGTGCGGCCCGCGCGGGCGGCGGCCTCCAACTGCTCGGGCAGGCCCGGTGCCGACAGCGCGCCCACCGAGGCCACGATGCACGGCACCCCACGGCGCAGCGCGGGCAGCACGTGCTGCTCGATGGCGGCGTGGCCGGCGGCCTCCACCACCAGGTCGATGCCTTGCGCGGGCACGGCCTGCACCACCTGCGCCCGCAGGCCCAGGCGCTCGGCCACGGCCCGCGCCGCGCCAGCGCCTTCGGCGGGCACGACGATGGCGGCGACGTGAAGGCCCGCATCGTCCTTCACCAGTTCCAGCAAGGCGGTGCCGATGGCGCCGCAGCCGATCAGGGCAATCTGCATGGCGTGTGTCCTCTTATTGCGTCTTGGTGGCCGGGATCTGGTCGAGCTTGTTCACCGGCGGGCCGGAGAACGTGGCCTTGAAGCCGCCGATGGCGCGCATGTCGATCTCCAGCAGGAAGGGGCCCTTCTTCGCCCAGGCGGCCTCCAGCACGGCGGGCAGGTCCTGCAGGTTCCGGATGCGGGCGTGCGGCAGCTGGAGGGACGCGCACAGCTGCGCGTAGTCCGGCGTGTGCAGCTCCACGTAGCAGCGGCGGCCGCCGTAGGAGGCGTCCTGGATGTTCTGGATCACGCCGTAGCGCTGGTCGTTCATCAGCACGATCAGGCAGTCGCACTTTTCCTGCACCAGCGTGGCGAGTTCGCCCAGGTTCAGGATGAAGCCGCCGTCGCCCGCCAGGCCCAGGGTCTTGCGGCCCGAGCCGTGCTCCAACGCGCCCACGGCCGCGCCGATGGCCATGGGCATGCCCATGCCGATGCCGCCGCCCGTGGCGTGCACGCCGGCGTTGGGCTCGAAGAAGCGCAGCTCGCGGTTGCCCCAGGTGCTGTTGGAGACCGTGACGTCGCGCACCCAGTTGAAGTTGCGGCCCGCCACCTGCTGCAGCTGCTGCACCAGCGCGGCGTAGGGGCCCAGGCCGTCGCGCATGGTGGCGACGACTTCATCGCGCACCTGGCGCAGGTCGGCCAGCAGCGCGGGGTCGGCCCGGTAGCCGCGCGCCTCCAGCCGGTCGGCCAGGCCGTTCAGGGCCAGGGCCGCGTCGCCGCAGACGAAGCCGTCGTCGGCGTAGCAGCGGCCCTGCTGGGCGGCGTCCACGTCGATGCGCAGCAGCGGGCGCGGCAGCTTGAGTTCGTACTTCAGCGTCTCGTTGCTGCGCAGGCGCGTGCCCACGGCCAGCATGGCGTCGCAGCGCTGGTAGAACGCCTCGACGGGCTTCTGGATGTTGTAGGCGCCGAGCGTCGCCGGGTCGTCCTCGGGCACGATGCCCCGGCCCTGGCCGGTGCTGACGATGCCGAAGCCCAGGGCCTTCAGGCGCTGCACGGCCGCGCCGGCGTGGCGCGCGCCGCCGCCCAGCCACAGCAGCGGGCGCCTGGCCTGGGCCAGCGTGTCGGCCAGCGCGTCCAGCGAAGCCTCGCTCGGGGCCAGCACGGGCACCGGCAGCGGCGACCAGTCGCTGGGCATGGCTATCACGCTCTGCTGGATGTCGATCGGGATCTCGACGCTCACCGGGCCGGTGGGCGCGGTCATCGCGGCCTGCACGGCGGCTTTCAGGGTGGACAGGCAGGTTTCGGCGCTCAGCACGCGGAAGGCGGCCTTGGAGACGGCCTTGAGCATGGTGAGCTGGTCCGGCGCCTCGTGGATGTACGAGAGCTTCTTGTCCAGGTACTGGGTCTCGATCTGGCCGGTGATGTGCAAGAGTGGCGTGCCGGCCGTGTAGGCTTCCACCAGGCTGCCGGCGATGTTGCCCGAGGCCGGGCCGGTGCTGGTGATGCACACGCCCAGGCTGGAGGTGGAGCGGGCGCAGGCATCGGCCATGTTGCCCGCGCCGGCCTCGCCGCGCGCCATCACGAAGCGCACCTTGCCGCGCGCATGCATCGCGTCGAGGATGGGCATGTTGTGGATGGAGATCACCCCGAACGCGGCGCGCACGCCGCAGTGTTCGAGGAATTGGGCAACGGCGGCGCCGACGGTGATGTGTGCGGTGGATGTCATGGTCTTGTTTGAATCGTGTGGTGATCGAAGGCGCTGCACTCGGAACCGGCGCGCCCCATCAGCGAGACGCCGAGCAAGGGCCTAAGCTGGCCGCGCCGCCCCGCAGCGAGGGCGGGGGGAAGCGGCGTAAGCCGCTCAGGGGGTGTTACGCATACCTTGAAAGACCTCCGGAAACGTCGATGTGGCTGCCCGTCGTGTACGACGACAGCGGGCTGGCGAGGAAGGCGATGGCCTGCGCGGCCTCGCGGGGCAGGCCCAGGCGGGCCAGCGGAATGGATTTCCGGGCGGCGAGCGCGCCGGTCCAGGCGGCCCAGTCCTGCGTCTGGTCCTCGCGCGCCTCGAAGCGGCGGCGCCACTGGCCGGACTCGATCAGGCCGACCAGGATGCCGTTGACGCGCACGTGCTGCGGCGCGAATTCGGTGGCCAGCGAGCGCACCAGGTTCTTGAGGCCCGCGCGCGCGGCCGAGGTGGCGACCATGTGCGGCTCGGGCTGCGCGGCCAGCAGCGAGTTCACGCAGACGATGGCGGCGTCGCCCGTCTGCCGGGCCTGCTGCGCCAGTTGCGGCAGGAAGGCCCGCGTGGGGTGGATGACGGAGAAGAACTTCAGGTGCAGCTCCTGGCTCCACGCCTCGTCGGTGGTGTCCGCGAAGGTGGAGACGCGGCCCTGGCCGGCGTTGTTGACGAGCATGTCCGCCGCGCCGAAGGCGTCCTGCACCTGCCGGGCGAACGCCTGCACCTGGGCCGGGTCGAGCACGTCGCACGGCGCGGCCAGTAGGCGCGCCTGCGGGTGGCTGGCGCGCAGGCGGGCTTCGGCGCCGCGCAGGCGTTCCACGTTGCGGCCGCAGAAGGCCACGGCGGCGCCGTGCTCCAGCAGCAGCTCCACGGTCGCCAGGCCGATGCCGGACGAGCCGCCCGTGACCACGGCCACGGTGTCTTGTACCTGGAAAGCAGTCATCTGCGCCAATCCCTTCTTTCTTGTCTAGATGGAATGCACCCGCGCGCCCTTGGGCGCCTGCGGGCGGTAGTTGAGCAAGCCGGAGAGTTCGTCCGCCGCCGCGCGCACGTGCGCGATCAGCTCGTCCGCGCGCGCCCCGTCCAGGCTCGATGCCGAGATGGTCGAACCCAGCGCGGCGACGATGCGGCCCGTGTGGTCGCGCACCGGCGCGGCGATGGTGGAGATGGACGCTTCGTAGAAGCCTTCGCCCGCCACGTAGCCGCGCTCGCGGTCGGCCTCGATCAGGTTGAACAGCGCCAGCGTGGTGGCGGGCGTGTTGGCCGAGAAGGCTTCGAGGTGCTCCTCGGGGTAGAGCAGGCGCAGCTCGGCCAGCGACATGTCGCACAGCAGCACGCGGCCGAACACCGTGCCGTGCGCGGGCAGGCGCGTGCCCACGCGCACCGAGCTGGTCAGCGGCGTGGGCGGCGTGACCTTGGCGACGTAGACGATGGAGCGCTTGTCGCGCACCACGATGTTGCAGGGGTAGCGGATCTCGTCGCACAGCCGCGTGATGACGGGCTGGCCGAGCTCGGTCAGCTCCAGCGACGAGAGGTATTCGAACCCCAGGCGCAGCACGGCCATGCCCAGGCGGTATTCGCCGCCCGCGCGTTCGAGAAAGCCCATGCTCTCCAGCGTGTTGAGCATGCGGAACACGGTGGCGCGCGGCAGCTCCAGGCGGCGCGCGAGTTCGGGCGCGCCCAGGGTGCGGCTGTCGCGGCCGAATTCCTGCAGCAGGCGCAGGCCGCGTTCCAGGGCGGGCACCATGTACTTGTCGGCGCCGGTTTCGGTGGGGGTGTTGGTCATGGAAGGCTCGCTGTGTGGTGAACGATCCATGAGGCTACCGCGCCGGGTTGCTCGGTCGGGCTGGCGTGGCCGGCGCCGGGGAGCAGGGTGAAGGGCGCCTGGTAGGCCCTGGCCCAGCGCTCGCACGCGGCGGGCGGGGTGACCACGTCGTGCTCGCCCACTGCCACCGTCACGGGGACGGGCGCCGGCGCATGGCGGCCCAGGTCGCTGTCGCAGAGCATGTGCACGGCCTGGCGGTAGCCGCCGGCGTGCAGGCGCGCCGTGCTCCAGCGCACCCATTCGCGGGCCTGTTCATCCGCTGCGGGGCTGAGCAGGCGCTGGTCGATGCGCTGCGCGAGACCATGAACGCCCAGCGTGTCGAGCGCGGCGAGGCGCTCGGCGCGCACCTGTTCGCGCTTGTCGCTGCCGGCATAGCCGCCGGCGGGGCTGATGAGCAGCAGGCCCGCCGCCTGCGCCGCGCAAGGGGCCGCCATCAGCGCGCCGAGCGAGTGGCCGACGAGTGCAACGCGGCCCGCGGCTTCCTGCGCGATCCAGGCGCGCAGGCGGTCGGCGTAATCGGTGTTGACTGGCGTGGGCGTGGCCAGCGGCGTGCTGGCGCCGTAGCCCGGCGCGTCCCAGGCCAGCACGCGCAGGCCGGGCGGCAGGGCCAGGGCCACGTCGTACCACGACGCGGCGGAGGAGCTGATGCCATGCAGCAAAACCACCGTCAGCGCAGGCGTGGCGTGCGCTGGTCGCTCTCGAAATGAGAGCGTCGCGCCGTCCGGCAGCGTGATGGCGCGCTGCGGGAACCGCGCGTCCATCGCGCGCGCCTTGGCGTGCAGGGTTTCGCTCCAGTGCATGGCCGTGTGCCCGTTCAGCGCTTGATCTTGGCCAGGGGGTGGTCGGCGGGGTAGGTGGGCGTGATGGGCTTCTTGGAGCCCAGCATCACGCACATCAGCGCGTCTTCGTCGCCGATGTTGATTTCCTCGCGGTACACGCCGGGCGGCACCGAGATCACGTCGCGGTCGCCCAGGATGGCCTCGTAGCGCTCGCCGTCCTTTTCCAGGATGACCTTGAGCTTGCCGCGCAGCACGAAGAAGATTTCCTCCACGTCCACGTGCAGGTGCGAGGGCCTTCGTGCCCGGCGGGGATCACCATGGTGGAGAAGGTGAAGTGCTCCGCCGGGATGGTGTTGCTGTCGGCGTTCACGCCGGTGCCGCCCGTGCCCACGTAGCGCATCTGGCCGCGGCGGTACTTGGGATCGAAGTCGGCCTGGAACTTCAGCGCGTCGAAGTCGTACTTGCGCGTGGAAAAGCGCGCGATGCGCGTCTCCATCCAGTCCTTGAAGCTCGCGCCCTCGGGGCGGTCCCAGCTGCGGGGGGTGTTGTTGTCGCTCATCGTGTGCTCCTCGTTTCAATGCATGACAAAGCCGCCGTTGACGGCGAGAACCTGGCCGGTGACGAAGCGCGCGCCGTCGGACAGGGCATAGACCACCGCGCCCGCCACGTCCTGGGGGCGCTGCTCGCGCTGCAGCGCGCGCTGGTCGATGTAGAGGCGGTGGCGCGACTCGGGCACGTACTGCGTCGCCTCCACCAGCACCAGTCCGGGGGCCACGGCGTTCACCGTGATGCCGTCCGCGCCCATCTCGCGGGCCATGGCGTGCGTCATCGCGATCACGGCGCCCTTGCTCGCCACGTAGGCCATGAGGTTGGGCGCGCCCCACAGGGCCGTGTCGGACGCGAGGTGGACCACCGCGCCCCGGCCGCTCTCGCGCAGGGCGGGGCGGCAGGCGCGGGTCATGAGCCAGGTGCCGCGCACGTTCACGGTCATCACCTGGTCCCACTTGTCGAGGGCGATGTCGTCCATGCCCTTGCCGCCGGAATCGGTGACGGCGGCGTTGTTCACCAGCCCGTCCAGCCCGCCCAGCAGGCGCACGGCCTCGTCGGCGCAGCGCTGCACCGAGGCGGGGTCGGCCACGTCCACCGGGACGCCTACCGCGTCATGGCCCCGCGCCCGCAGGTCGGCCACGGACTGCTGCAGCAGGTCGCCGCGCAGATCGGCCAGCGCCACCCGCGCGCCGTGCTCGGCCAGCGCCTGCGCGAACGCCAGCCCCAGGCCCCGCGCGGCCCCGGTCACCAGGATGCGGCGGCCTTGCAACTGGCCGATGGAAGGCATGGATGGGGTCACAGGCATTGTTTCACCTAAGAGACATTGATTAATTAATGAAACGAGCGCAGTGTACCGACGGCCCAAAAGGGAGTTGAAGACGGGAAAACCCTAGCTTGTGGACCGGGCGCCAAATCCGCAGCCCGGCAGCCGGGGGCGCGGCGTGCTAAGTTCCGGCACCTTTTGAAAGACGACCGACACGAATGAGCACCCTGCAGCAGCGCATCGCCGCCCTGTCCGCCGACCGACTGGCGGGCATGCGTCGCGGCATAGAAAAAGAAGGACTGCGCGTGCAGCCCACGGGCGCGCTGGCGCTCACGCCCCACCCGGCGGCGCTGGGGGCGGCCCTGACCCACCCCAGCATCACCACCGACTACAGCGAATCGCAACTGGAGCTGATCACCGGCGCCCACCGCACGGTGCAGGCCGCGCTGGACGAGCTGACCGAGGTGCACCAGTTCGTGCACCGCGTGCTGGCCCAGCAGCAGCCCGGCGGCGAGATGCTCTGGGCCTCCAGCATGCCGTGCATGCTGCCCACCGACGAAACCATCCCGCTGGGCCGCTACGGCGGCTCCAACATCGGGCGCGCCAAGAGCGTCTACCGCATGGGGCTGGGCCACCGCTACGGGCGGCGCATGCAGACCATCTCGGGCATCCACTACAACTGGTCGCTGCCGGGCATCACCAGCGAGCAGTACTTCGGGCTGATCCGCAACTTCCGCCGCCACGCCTTCGTGCTGCTGTACCTGTTCGGCGCCTCGCCCGCGCTGTGCCCGTGCTTCGTCGAAGGGCGCCAGCATGCGCTGCTGCCCCTGCAGGGCGAAGGCGGGGGCAGCGCGCGCTGCACCTGCCGCACGCCACCTCGCTGCGCATGGGCCGCCTGGGCTACCAGAGCGATGCGCAGGCCACGCTGGCCGTGAGCTACAACGGCCTGCAGGGCTATGCGGCCTCGCTCTACGAAGCGCTCACGCGGCCGTACCCGGCCTACGAGGCCATCGGCATTCGCAACCTGGGTGGCGAATACAACCAGCTCGGCACCAGCCTGCTGCAGATCGAGAACGAGTTCTACGGCACCATCCGCCCCAAGCGCACCGTGCAAAGCGGCGAGCGCCCGCTGCACGCGCTGCGCGAGCGCGGCGTGGAATACGTGGAGGTGCGCCTCATGGACCTCGACCCGTTCGAGCCCGTGGGCATCACGGCCCAGACCATGCGGCTGCTGGACGTGTTCCTGCTGCACTGCCTGCTGTCCGACAGCCCGCCCGACACGCCCGAGGAAATCGCCGCGCTCAAGCGCAACCAGCACCTGACGGCCGAGCGCGGGCGGGAAGAAGGCCTGCGCCTGGAACGCGGCGGCGCCCAGGTGCCGCTCACCGCATGGGGCGCCGAGGTGCTGGCCGAGTGCGGCCCGATCGCCGCCGCGCTCGATGCCGCCCACGGCGGCGAAGCCTACGCCCATGCCCTGGCCGCCGCCCAGGCCGCCATGGCCGCGCCGCACGTCACGCCCTCGGCCCGCGTGCTGGCCGAACTCACGCAGCAGCACGGCGGCGACTTCACCGCCTTCGCGCGCGCCTATTCGCAGTCCGCGCGCGACGTGCTCCTTGCCCAGCCGTGGACGGAGGCGCAGCAGCAGCGCTATGTGGCCCTGGCCGAGCAGTCGCTGGAGGCGCAGCGCGCCATCGAGGCTGCCGACACGCTGCCGTTCGAGCAGTGGCGCGAGCAGTACATGGCGGTCGAGCAGCTCGGCTGAAATAAGCGACAACCCCCTGAGGCGCTTTGCGCCTTCCCCTTCTCTCTACGCGCTGCGCGCTATGGGAAGGGGGACGCCGCCCGTGCGGCGGGGCGGCCCTTGCACGGCGGCCCTCGCTTGGGCCGCGCCAGTTTCATGCGGCGTGGTGATGCGCGGCATCGGTTTGAGGTGTTTTCGGCCTCAAACCCTTATGTGGAAAGCGCAGAAAGCTATCTTTTTTGCATGCGCTCCAGCGCTGCCTCGCGAATCCCGTCCAGCGTGCCGGTGGGCGTGATGGCCTGCGGGTCGATCAGGCAGTGCAGCACCGCCGGCAGGCCGCTCGCGCGGGCGCGGGCCAGGGCGGGGGCGAAGTCCTCGGTGCGCTCCACGCGCTCGCCGTGGCCGCCGAAGGCGCGGGCGTAGGCGCAGAAGTCCGGGTTCTTCAACTGCGTGGCGCTGATGCGGCCGGGGTATTCGCGCTCCTGGTGCATGCGGATGGTGCCGTACATGGCGTTGTCCAGCAGCACCACGATGATCGGCAGCCCGTACTGCACGGCGGTGGCGAACTCCTGGCCGTGCATGAGGAAGTCGCCGTCGCCCGCGAACACCACCACCTCGCGCTCGCGCCACAGCCGCTTGGCGCCCACGCCGGCCGGCAGGCCGTAGCCCATGGAGCCGCTGGTGGGCGCGAGCTGGCTGCCATACGTGGTGAATGGCCAGAAGCGGTGCACCCAGGTGGCGAAGTTGCCCGCGCCGTTGCAGAAGATGGCGTCCGCCGGCAGCACCTCGCGCAGGTGCTGCATCACCGCGCCCATCTGCAGCGGGCCGGGGATGCGGATGGCTGCCGGGTCGCTCCAGGCCAGGTATTCGGCGTGCGCCGCCTCGGTGTGCGCGGCCCAGCGCACGGGCGCCGTGGGCAGCATGCTGGCCAGCGCGGCGGCCATGGCCTGCGGCGTGGCGTGGATGGCCTGCGCGGGGCGGTACAGGCGCCCCAGCTCATCGGCGTCGGCATGCACGTGCACCAGCGGCTGCGCGGGCGTGGGGATGCCGAACAGCTCGTAGCCCTGCGAGGGAATCTCCGACAGCCGCCCGCCCAGCACCAGCACCAGGTCGCTCGCGCGGATGCGCGCCAGCAGCTTGGGGTTCACGCCCAGGCCCAGGTCGCCCGCATAGCTGCCGTGGCTGGCCGGGAACAGCATCTGGCGGCGGAACGAGCAGTAAACCGGCAACTGCCACGCGCTGGCGAAGGCGGCCAGGTCGCGCACCGCCTGCTCCGACCAGCGGCTGCCGCCCACGATGGCCACGGGCCGCTCGGCCGCCTGCAGGCGCGCCGCCAGCTCCTGCAGTGCAGGGGCGCCGGGGTAGGTCTCGGGCACGGTGTAGGGCAGGGCGTCGGCCACCTGCACGGCGTCGGTCAGCATGTCCTCCGGCAGCGCCACCACTACCGGGCCGGGGCGGCCCGAGGTGGCGACGTGGAAGGCGCGCGACACCAGCTCGGGCACGCGCCGCGCGTCGTCGATCTGCACCACCCACTTGGCCATGGTGCCGAACACGGCGCCGTAGTCGATCTCCTGGAACGCCTCGCGCCCCAGCGCGCCGCGCGCCACCTGGCCCACGAAGACGATGAGCGGCGTCGAATCCTGGTGCGCGATGTGGATGCCCGCCGACGCATTCGTCACCCCCGGCCCGCGCGTCACGAAGCAGATGCCCGGCCGCCCGGTCAGCTTGCCTTGCGCCTCGGCCATCATGGCCGCGCCGCCCTCCTGGCGGCAGACCGTCACGGCGATGCTGGCGTCGTGCAGCGCGTCCAGCACGGCCAGGTAGCTCTCGCCCGGCACGCAGAACAACTGCTGCACGCCGTGCACGATGAGCTGCTGGACAAGGATCTGCCCGCCCGTGCGGGCGGCGGCGGTGGCGGATTGCGGCATGGCGGTCGTCGGAGAAAAGGCGAAACCGCGACTATCGCCCAGCCGCGCGCCGCTGCATAGCGAAAAAGCGGAACGACTTGTTGCGTCGTGCGCATGAACTGGCAAGATGTGCGCCAAGGCCCGCATGCCGCCAGCGCTTGTCCCTAAAGCGCCAGGGCCTGGTAGCCCTCCGTCGCGGGAGGGCTGGTTCATTCGCACACTGCATGAATTCGCGCCATGTTCCGCAAACTCTTCCTGCCCCCGTGGCCGACCTGCTGGCCTTCGAGGCCGCCGCGCGCCACGCCAGCATCTCGCGCGCCGCCGAGGAACTGCACCGCACGCAAAGCGCCGTCTCGCGCCAGGTGCGCCAGCTGGAGGCGCAGCTCGGCCAGGCCCTGTTCACCCGCGTGCGCCAGCGCGTGGTACTCACCGACGCGGGCCGCCTCTACGCCGCCGACGTGCGCGCCGCGCTGCAGCAGCTCAGTGCCGCCACGCAAAAGGCCATGGCCCTGGCCGACGGCGGCGGCCTGCTGCACCTGGCCGTGCTGCCCACGTTGGGCGCGCGCTGGCTCGTGCCGCGCCTGCCCGCCTTCGCCGCGCTGCACCCGGAGCTGACGGTGAACCTCTCCGCCCGCAGCGAGCCCTTCGACTTCGCCCAGGAGCCGTTCGACGCCGCCATCCACTACGGCGCGCCCCACTGGGCTGGCGCCGTGTGCGACTACCTCATGCGCGAGGAGGTCGTGCCCGTGTGCAGCCCCGCGCTGCGCCAGCGCCAGCGAATCGCCACCCCTGCCGACGTGGCCGGCTTCACGCTGCTGCACCAGACCACCCGCCCCACGCTGTGGGCCGACTGGTTCGAGCAGGAGGGCGTGCCCGCGCCCCAGGCCCTGCGCGGCCCGCGCTTCGAGCAGTTCGCCATGATCGCCCAGGCGGTCATCTCCGGCCTGGGCGCGGCCCTGCTGCCGCGGTTTCTGATGGAGGAGGAACTGGCGAGCGGAGCGCTGGTGGAACTGCCGGGCGGGGTGATGACCAGCAGCGATGCGTATTACCTCGTGGTGCCGCTGGCAAGGGCGCAGGCGCCGGGGGTGAGGGCGTTCAGGGCCTGGATGCGGGAGGTGGCGGCAACGCTACCTTAGGTAGAAACCGAACAAGCCTATGCCGCAGACCAAAGCCAACGTACCCAGCCATATCCACAGACGATGCTTTCGAGGTAACGAGTCGTCGATGTACTCGGCCTCTCGCCCAGTATTCGCTGGCTGGGCTGAAAATAACAACGCGAAAGCCGCCGGGATTGATCCGATACGTCGAACGCCAAACACCAAGGCGACGATGAGTAAGACGATCAACCAGTGCCAAATGCTGAATCCGTTCATGCTATGAAGTCTTTCCGCAGCGTGTGTTTGCGACGATACCTGACGTGGAACTGGGAGCAAGCAGTCCAAACGTCGCAATCAGGAGTGTTCTATCCCGAGTTTTCTCACTGTCTCCAGCGCATCTTCGCACCACCACTGCGCCGCCGCATAGAACCCTTCCCACACGCACCCATTGCACCCCCGCCCGCAGCAACTCGTGGGCTCGGGCGGCGGCAAACGGAGGATCACACCCGCGCGCTCAGCCTCGGCCTGCAGCGCGGCGAAGCGCTGGCGCGTGGCTTCGAGCATGTCAGCGGCGGCGGCCGCGCCAGCGGATGAGGCCGTAGCGCGCCAGGAAGGCGCAGCCCAGCACCAGGGCGAACCAGCCGGCCAGGTAGGCCTGGCCCATGATTTCGCGCACGTCGGGCGAGCGCGCCACGTAGGGGGCCAGGAGGACGATCACGCCGATGAGCGCGCACACGGCGCCCTTGAGCAGCAGCTCGGAATCCTGCTTGCGCTGTGGCGACTGGGAAGAAGAAGGCATGGCGGGCATTATCCTTGGCGCCTTCGTTCTCCCCATTCGTGAAAGTACACAGCCCCATGGCCATCCAGTGGTTCCCCGGTCACATGCACCTGACGCGCAAGGCGATCGGCGAGCGCATCAAGGACATCGACGTGGTGATCGAGCTGCTGGACGCGCGCCTGCCCGCGTCCAGCGCCAACCCGCTGCTGGCCGAGCTGACGGGCCACAAGCCCGCGCTCAAGATTCTCAACAAGCAGGACGTGGCCGACCCGGCGCGCACCCCGGCGTGGCTGGACTGGTACAACGCCCGCCCGGGCACGCGCGCCATCGCCCTCGATGCGTCGGACGCCGCGCCCGCGCGCCGCCTCGTCGACGCCTGCCGCCAGCTCGCGCCCAGCCGGCGCGGCCTGTCAAAACCCATGCGGGTGCTGATCTGCGGGATTCCGAACGTGGGCAAGTCCACGCTCATCAACACTCTCTCGGCCAAGCGCGAGGCCAAGACGGGCGACGAGGCGGGCATCACCAAGCAGGAGCAGCGCATCGTGCTCGACGATGACTTCTACCTGTGGGACACGCCCGGCATGCTGTGGCCGCGCATCACCGTGCCCGAGAGCGGCTACAAGCTCGCCGCCAGCGGCGCCGTGGGCCGCAACGCCTACGACGAGGAGGAGGTGGCGCTGGAGCTGCTGGCCTACCTCAAGCACCAATACGCGCCGCTGCTCGACGCGCGCTACAAGCTGGGGCTGCAGGCCGACGCCATCGCCGCGCTGCACGACGACGAACTGCTGGAGCGCATCGCGCGCAAGCGCGGCGCGGTGATGGGCGGCGGGCGGCTCAACCTGCAGAAGGCCGCTGAGATCGTGCTCACCGACCTGCGCAGCGCGGCGCTGGGCCGCGTGACGCTGGAGACGCCGCAGGAGTTCGAGGGCTGGCTGGCCGCCGCCGCCGTGCAAGAGAAGGAGCGCGCCGAGCGCAAGGCCGAGCAGCAGCGGCGCAACGAGCGGCGGGCGCGCAACGCGCCGCCGCAGTAGGGCGTCTCATTCATCCAATCCCCCGCGCGCTGGCCCCGCAATGGGGATGGATGCGCGAAGCGCGGCGCAGCCAATAGCCGTAGCTATGGGCAAGCCGTGCGACAAAGCAGACGCCCCATTGCGGGGCCGGCCCGTAGGGAGGGGGCATCCGGGCGGCGCATTGCGTCGTTGCGGCTCGCTTGTGTAGCAGAGCTACACGGCACTCACCGCGCCTAGCACTGCACCGTCCGGACGCCCCTCGCGCGGGGGATTGGATGGATGAAACGCCCTGGTCACGCCACCGGCTCGCAGCGCACCTCGGTCTTCACCGAGTTGGCGATGAAGCACTCCGCGTGCGCCTCGTGGTGCATGGCGTGCAGCTGCTCCGGCGTGGGCTGCGCGCCGCCGAAGCGCACCTCGGGCCGCAGCGTGACCAGCGTCATCGCCATGCGGCCCTGCGCGTCGTGCGCCATCACGCCTTCGGCGGCGTCGCGGTAGCGGTCCACGCACCACCCCTGGCGCGCGGCGATGGAGAGGAACCACAGCATGTGGCAGCTCGACAGCGCGGCGACGAAGGCCTCCTCGGGGTCCACCGCCGCAGCGTCCGACCAGGGCAGCGGCACCACGTGCGGGGACGAGGAGCCGGGCAGCTCCGCCCCGCCGTCGAAGCGCAGCAGGTGGCGGCGGCTGTAGCGATTCTTCAGGAAGTCCTCGGGCGGCGCGGTGCGCTCCCAGAGGGTTTCGGCGTGGTAGGTGGCCATGGCGCGTCCTTGAAGTGAAAAATGCCTCCAGCGCTTGCCGGTCAAGCGCAGGCAGCTATCAAATTCTAGGCATTGCGCTGCCCCAGCCAGATGCCACCCAGCACCAGCGCCACGCCGGCGATCTGCGGCCCGGCGAGCGTCTGGCCCAGGAAGGCCCAACCGAGCAGGATGGCCGTGACCGGGCTCAGGAACCCCAGCGACGCCACCACGCCCGGCTCCAGCCGTGCGATGCCGCGGAACCACAGCACATAGGTCAGCGCCGCGCCCACCAGGCCCAGCCACGCCAGCCCCAGCAGGTGGCCCGCCGTGGGCGCAGGCCAGTGGGGGCCGGCCAGCAGCGCGACCGGCACCAGCAGCAGGCCGCCCGCCGTGAGCTGCCATGCGGCGAAGGTGCGCAGCGGCACCGGCGGGCGCCATTTGCGCGTGAGCACCGTGCCGCAGGCCATGGAGACCGCGCCGGCCAGGCCCGCCGCGATGCCCGTGGCGTCCAGCGCCGCGCCGGGCGTGAGCACCAGCAGCGCCACGCCCGCGAGGCCGGCCAGCGCCCCGAGCACCGCCGCCGGGCGCACCGCGCTGCCCAGCACCGCCGCCGCCAGGAAGACCACCACCAGCGGCTGCACCGCGCCCACGGTGGCCGCGGCTCCGCCCGGCAGCCGGTAGGCCGAGACGAACAGCAGGCTCCAGAACACCGAGAAATTGAGCGCGCCCAGGATGAACACGCGCAGCCACCAGATGCCCTGCGGCAGCCGCCGCGCGGCCAGGAGCAGCAGCAGGCCCGCGGGCAGGGCGCGCAGCAGGGCCACCGTCATCGGCGGCACCTGCGGCAGCAGCTCGGTGGTGACGATGTAGGTGCTGCCCCAGATGGCCGGGGCCAGCGCCGTCAGCAGCAGGTCCCGTGTCCGTGTGGTCATTGGAAAACCCCCGTGCTGCGCACTGCGGTGCGAGTCCCCTTCGGAACGGCCGGGCGGGGGCTCATGCGAACTCCAGCACCTGCGCCAGCGGGCGGCGCGGCTTTTGCGGCCAGTTGCCGGGCGCGGCGCGGCCTACGGTGGCGAGCATCACCGGCACTTCGCCGGGTGCCAGTTGGAACTCGCGCGCCACGCCTTCGGCATCGAACCCCGTCAGCGCGCAGGACACCAGGCCCAGCGCCTGCGCCGCGTGCATCAGCGTCATCGCGCCGAAGGCGGCCGAGCGCACGGCCTCGTCGCGCGCCGCCTGGGGCGTGGCGTATTGCAGGCGCGCGGCCTGCTGCCAGCCCTGCGCCATCCCGGCCGGCATGTGGCCCGCCTCCACGAACGGCTGCAGCCGCCCGGCCAGGGCCTGCGGGTCGGCGAGAACTCCGCAGACGATGAAGCAGACGGCCGCCTCCGCCACCTTGGCCTGGTCCTGCGCCACGGCGCGCAGCCGGGCCTTGGCCGCGGGCGTGCGCACGGCGATGAAGCGCCAGTTCTGCAGGTTGTAGGCGGTGGGCGCGCGCGTGGCCAGGCGCACCAGCCGCTCGATCTCGGCGTCTGCCAGGGTGTGGGTGGCATCGAAGCGGTTGGCCGAGATGCGCTGCTCGATGAGGGTGAGGGCGGGGTGTGTCGTCGTCATGGCATGACTGTAGGTAATTCACTCTCAATTGATAATTGGCGAATATTGAAAGAAACTGTTCACCAACAGATGGGAATGCCATGGACCGCCTGACCGCCCTGCAGGTCTTTCGCCGCGTGGCCGAGCGCGGCAGCTTCGCCGATGCGGGCCGCAGCCTGGGCCTGTCGCCCGCGGCCATCAGCAAGAACATCGCCGAGCTGGAAGCCCACGTGGGCGCGCGCCTGATCCACCGCACCACGCGGCGCATGGCGCTGACGGAGGAAGGCCGCCTGTACCTGGAGCACGTGACGCGCGCGCTGGACGCGCTGGCCGAGGCGGACACGGCGCTGTGCCCCATCAAGGCGGCGCCCAGCGGCCTGCTCAAGGTGAGCGCGCCGATGACGGTCACGCTGACGCGGCTGTCCAGCGCCATCCCCGCCTTCCTGGAACGCCACCCGGGCCTGCGGCTGGACCTGCAGCTGGACGACCGGCGCGTGGACATCGTGCGCGAGGGGTTCGACCTGGCCATTCGCGGCAGCGACCGGCTGGAGGATTCGTCGCTGGTCGCCCGCCCGCTGGCCACCATGCCGCACGTGCTGTGCGCCGCGCCGGCGTATTTCGCGCGGCGCGGCCGGCCCGCGGCGCCGGCCGACCTGAACGCGCTGGACTGCGTGCGCTTCAGCCTGTCGGGCCATGCGGACGTGTGGGAGTTCCACCAGGGCGGCCGCACCGAGCGGGTGGCGGTGGATGCGCGGTATTCTGTGTCGTCGAGCCTGGCCGTGCGCGATGCGCTGCGTTCCGGGTTCGGCGTCAGCCTGATCCCGCGCCCCTACGTGGAGGACGACCTGCGCACCGGCCGGCTGCAGGCCGCGCTGGAGGATTGGGGCACGGTGGAGACCACGCTCTACGCGGTCTACCCGTCGCGGCACTACGTGGCGCCCAAGCTGCGCGCGCTGCTGGACTTCCTGGTCGAGGCGTTCGAGGAACAAGGGTGAAATAGGGCTCCAGCGCTTATCCATAAAGCGCGGGCAGCTATGGAAAAAGGAGCTACCACGCCAGCGGCGCGGGCCCGTCCGTCCAGAACAGGATGCGCCGCGCCTCGGCGTAGCGCGAGGTGCCGTACTGGCAAGGGTCGGGCCCGCCGGCCCTGCGCAGCAGCGCCAGCGTGCCGCCCGCCGTGCCCACGGCCAGGGTGTCGCCCGGCCCGGGGGAGATGCACAGCACCGCGCCGCCGCCCACGTGGTGGTGCCACAGCGCGCGGCCGTCCTCGGCCAGGCCGAGCAGGTTGCCGCGCGCGTCGCCGTGCACGGCGGTGCCGTGGAGCGCGGCGCGGGGGGCGGGTCTTGGAGGGGCGGGTCTCCCTCGGCCGGGGTGATGCGCAGGCCGTCGGCGCTCACGCGCCAGCAGCGGTCCGTCCAGGCCAGCAGCGAGCCGTCGGGTTGCCAGCGCAGGGCGTGCACGCGCTGGCCGTGGCGCGAGGCGTGGCGCGCATAGGCGCCGGGCGCGAAGGCGAAGCGGTGGTGGAAGCGCTCGGACAGGCTGGCGTCCGCCAGGGCGTGCACCGTGCGCGCCAGGTGCAGCACGGCGGCGGCGTGCAGGCCGCGCGGGTCGGCCAGGGGCGGCGGGCCGTCCTCGGGCTGGGCGGCCCAGTGCTCGCGCACCACGGCGGCGTGCGCGCGGCCGGCGGCTTGCCAGTCGCGCGACAGGGCGGTGAGCGCGGGGCCGAAGACTTCGGCGTCGGACTCGTGCGGCGCGAAGGGGGCGTGCGCGGCAGGGCGGGGAGCGGGCCATCGGCCGTCTGCGCATCGGGCGGCTGCTGCTCCACCGCGGCGAACAGGCGCAGCAGGCGGTCCATGTGCTCCACCGCGTCGTTGGGCAGCAGCTCCAGCGCGTCGCCCTCGCGCTGGTGGTAGCTGATGCGCAGGCCCGGCGGGTGGGCCGTGCCCGCGCCTTCGGCCAGATCGATCTGGTAGCTGGCGCGGGTGTCCTCGGGCGCGCCGTCCCCGTTGCGCCAGTCCAGCCGCAGGGCGCGCCCGCCGTGCGGGTGGGGCTGGAGCGTGCAGGCCCAGGCCTCGCCTTCCCAGCCGTCGATGCGCTGGCCGGTGAACACCGGCAGCCGCGTGAGCGCCTCCACGCGCGCGGGAGTGAGCAAGGCGTGCAGCCGTGCGCGCAGCGGCCGCCCGGCGCGGCGCTGGGCTTCGGCCAGGCGCCAGTAGCGCAGCACGCCGTGCCAGCCTTCGGTGCAGGCTTGCAGCGCCTCGGGCGGGGCCTGCGCGTCCAGCGGCAGCCAGGAGCCGGGGCGGCCGGTGCCGTCATGGCGGCGGTACTGGCATTCCAGTGTGTCAGGCGCGGCGGGGGTGGCGGCGCCGCGCAGCCGCGCCCAGGCCCGGGCCAGCGGGCGGCCGGGCGCATGCGCGGGCAGGGCGATCCAGAAGTCCCAGCGCTTCCAGAGCGTGATGAACAGGGCGTCGTGGTAGGCGTCCTGGTCCTCGTCCACATGGCTGCGCGTGAGCAGGAAATCGGTCTGCCCGAACCAGCCGGCCGCCTTGTGGCGGCCCTTGTCGGGCAGGGCGGCGCGCAGCAGCTGGCGCAGGTGCTCGGCGCTCAGGGCGTCGCCGGGGCACAGCGCGGGGTCTTGCGGCAGGTCGAAGAAGGCAAGGGGCATGGCTGCGGCGCATGGTAGCGCCGCCGGGGCGTCAGTTCTGCAGGGCGATGAGGCCCTCCCGCACATAGCGCTCGAACTGGTCGCGCGGCAGCGCGGCCAGGCCGGCCGCGCCGTTGCTTTCCTGCCAGCTCAGCGTGACGCTGTCGGCGGCATGCGTGAGTTCCACGGGGCCTTGGGGAATGGCGATGGGCATGCCGTCTCCTTCCCGGTAGGTCACGTGGCCTTGGATGATGGCGTACTGCGGCATGGGCGGGCTCCTGGGCAAAAAAGTCTCTTGCCGTATTGCAGAGCAGGGGCCGGGCGGTGTCTGTCGGACCAGCGCCCGTTTCAGCCCTGCCAGGGCAGGGTGAACACGCGGCGCTGCCAGTCGTGCAGGTCGAATGCTTCGTGCGGCGCGGCGGCGCCCGGCGCAACGGCGCCCGGCGCAGCGGCGTCCGTAGCGGGCCAGCGCAGGCCGCTGTGCAGCGCGACGGGCCGGCCGTCGGCGGGGTGCGGCAGGTCGAGCTGCCAGGCGTGCAGCCACAGGCGCTGCAGGCCCAGGCGCTGGGCCCACCAGCGGTTGAGCGGCCCCTTGCCGTGCGTGGCGTCGCCCAGCAGCGGGTGGGCGATGTGCTTGAGGTGCCGCCGGATCTGGTGGCGCCGCCCGGTGGTGGGCTCGGCCAGCACCAGCGAGGCGCGCGTGGTGGCGAAGCGCGGGTCGCTGGGCTCGGGCAGCTCCAGCCGCGCCAGGGCGGTCAGGCGCGTGTGCGCGGGCTGGGCCGGGGCATCTGACGGCGCGTCGTCGGGGCGCAAGGGGTGGTCCACCTCGGCCTGGGGCGGCGCCCAGCCGCGCACCAGGGCCAGGTAGCGCTTGCGCACCGCGTGGCGGGCGAAGGCGTCGGCCAGGGCGCGCGCGGCCGCGGGGTGCAGGGCCATGGCGAGCACGCCGCAGGTGCCCTTGTCGAGCCGGTGCACCGGGTAGACGTGCTGGCCGAGCTGGTCGCGCAGCGCCTGCACGACGAAGCGCGTCTCGCCCGCGTCCAGCCCGGTGCGGTGCACGAGCCAGCCCGCGGGCTTGTAGACGGCGACCAGGTGCTCGTCGCGCCAGAGCAGGGGCAGGCTCAAGCGCGGCGCCCTGGGGTGAGCTGGATGGTGCCCAGGCCGGAGTCGGGGGGCGCGTCCTGGCGCGGCGCCACCCAGTACACCCACAGGCCGCGCAGCCAGGCGCACAGGTAGATGGCGGAGACGGTGAAGATGCCCCATTGCCCCGTGGTCCACGAGGCATAGAACCAGAACGGCTGGCCCAGCAGCCCGAAGATGCAGGCCCAGCGGCGCGCTGCCGCGCCGCGCGCCTGGGACAGCCAGGCGGCGGCGGCGCCCAGCAGGGCAATGGCGATCTGGTCGATTCCCATGGTGTTGGCGTGAGGCTGGATGTTTATACAGTCATCATAGCAGGCAGCGCTAGGCGAGGTGCTTGTCCTTCAGCTCCCGCTCTCGCAGGGCCAGCACTTCGCGCGCGCGCTGCGCCCGCAGCGAGGCATGGCCCATGCCGGTGATGGCCGTGACCTGCGCGCCCTGGCCGGGGCCGTCGGGCAGCGTGGCCTGCACCATGCCCGCGGCGCGCAGCACGCGCAGTTTGTCGATGTCCGATTCGTCGGTCACGACGGCGGGGAACTGGTCCCGCTGAGCCAGTTGGCGCAAGAACTCCAGGGGCATGTCCGTGTCTCTCCGGTGGGAACCTGCCGCGCGGGGCGCGGCGCAATGCCCGGCCATCATGCGGGCCCGCGGCCGACGGCGCTGTAGGAGCCCGGCGCATGTTGCCGGGCACAATGCGCGCCCATGACGATTTCCGCACGCACCACGATCCTGCCGCTGCCCCTGCTGGCCGCGCCCAGCCCGCAAGACCCCCGCCCCCTGGTGCTCTACCACGGCCGCTGCGCCGACGGCTTCGCCGCCGCGCTGGCCGCGTGGCGCTTCTACGCAGGGCAGGTGGAATGCGTGGGGCTGTCGCACGGGCAGGCCACCTCGGTAGGCGACCTGCCGGCCCTGGAGGGGCGCGCCGTCTACGTGCTGGATTTTTCCTTCGCGCCCGAGCTGCTCGCCGCGATCGACGCGCGCGCCGCCAAGCTGGTGCTGCTGGACCACCACAAGAGCGCGGCCGAGCAGCTGGTCGGCTTCGCCTGCTGCTGCGGCGCAGTGCATTTCGACATGGGCAAGTCCGGCGCGCGGCTGGCGTGGGAGTTCTTCTTTCCCGAAGCGGAGCTGCCCGACCTGGTGCGCTTCGTGGAAGACCGCGACCTGTGGCGCTGGCAGTACCCCGAGACGGCGGGCTTCGTCGCCGCGCTGGACATGGAGCCGTTCGACTTCGAACGTTGGAGCCAGATCGCCGCCTTCGCGCCCGACGCCACGGCCGCCTTCGTCGCGCGTGGCCAGGCCATGGACGAGAAGTTCCGCCACCTCGCGCAGGACGTGGCCGGCGGCGCGCAGCCGCTGGTCTTCAACGGCGAGGCGGGGCTGATGGTGAACGCGCCCGGCGCCTTCCACAGCCTGGTGGGCGAGCTGCTGTCGCAGCAGAGCGGCACCTTCGCGCTGATGTGGGCCGTGGGCAAGGACGGGCAGGTGAAAGTGGGCCTGCGCTCGCAGCGCGGCTACGACTGCTCGCCGCTGGCCGTCAGCATGGGCGGCGGCGGGCATGCGCAGGCGTGCGGCTTCCGCATGCCGGTGCAGCGCCTGCCGGAGCTGCTGGGCGGCACGTTCGATTCATAGCCAAAATGGCCGCCAGCGCTTGTCTGGAAAGCGCTGGCAGCTATGGTTTTGAGAGTCATCCGCGCAGCAGTGGGCACTTCGATTCCGCGGGGGGAATGAAGGCCTGTTCCCCGGGCACCGTCGAGATCTTCTTGTAGTAGTCCCACGGCGACTTGGAGTCCTCGGGTTTTTTCACCTCGAAGAGATACATGTCGTGGATCAGGCGCCCGTCGGCCCGGATGTAGCCCTTGTTGAAAAAGTCGTCGATCCTGGTGCTTTTCAGCGCTTCCATGACTTTCTTGCCATCCGTCGTGCCGGCTTTCTGGGCGGCTTTCAGGTAGGTCGTCGCGGCGGAATAATTCGCTGCCTGGATGTTGCTGGGCATCCGCTTGTATTTCTCGAAGAAGCGGCGGGAGAATTTTCTCGAACCCTCGTCCTGGTCCCAATACCAGCTGTCGGCCAGTTGCAGGCCCGCGGTGGTCTTCAATCCCAGGCTGTGGATCTCGTTGATGAACACGAGCAGGCCGGCCACCTTCATGGTCTTGTCGACGCCGAACTCCTTGATGGACTTCATGGAGTTCGCGAAGTCCTTGCCCGTGTTCGCCAGCGCCAGGATTTGCGCCTTCGAATGCTGCGCCTGCATGAGGAACGACGAGTAGTCGCTGTTGCCCAGGGGCGCGCGCACTTCGCCGACGATATTGCCGCCCATGGCCTTCACCACGCGCGCCGCGTCGCCCGCCAGGGATTGGCCGAAGACATAGTCCGCGGCCAGGAAATACCACGACTTGTAGCCCGCGTTGACGAGCGCCGCGGCACCCACCTTGGTCACGGCGCTGGTATCGAAGGCGGAATAATGGACCGCGTAGGGGTTGCATTCCTCGTTCGTGAGCCTGGCGGTGCCCGGGCCGGTGGCCAGGAAGGGAATGCTTCTCTCGGCCGAGATTCTCGACATGGCCAGCAGCGCGGCGGAATTGGTGCCGCCGATCAGCATTTGCAGTTTCTCCTTGTCCATCCATTCCCGCGCCGTGACGCTGGCCACGTCGGGCTTGTTCTGGTGGTCGGAGGTCAATACCTCGATGGGCCTGCCCAGCAGCTTTCCGCCGAAATCGCTCACGGCCCATTTGACGACCTCCGCGCCCGCCGCTCCGTCGATATCGGCATAGGCGCCGGACATGTCGGTGATGAAGCCGATCTTGATCGGGTCCGAGTTCTGTGCCTTGGCTCCCATGGCCAGGACCAGGGCCGCAGCGGCGAGCGTGATTTTGGAAAATTTCATATTGCCTCCAGGATCAGTTTTTCACGGGATTCTCGAATTCGTCGCGGAGCTTTCTCTTGAGCACCTTGCCCGAGACGTTCTTCGGGAGTTCTTCGCGGAAGACGACACGCTTGGGCAGCTTGTAGCCCCCCAGCAGGGACCTCGCGCGCTCGATGATTTCCTTCTCCGAGACCTGGGCGCCCGCCTTCTTCACCGCGAAGGCGGTGACCGCCTCGCCCCATTGCGGGTCCGGAATGCCGACGACCACCACCTCCTGCAATTCAGGAACGGCTTTCTGCAGCGCCAGCTCGACCTCGAGCGAATAGACGTTCTCGCCGCCGCTCTTGATCATGTCCTTCTTGCGGTCGACGAAATAAAGCAGGTTGTCCTTGTCGAAATACCCCAGGTCGCCCGTATGGAGCCAGCCGTTCCTGAGTACCTGCGCATTGGCTTCGGGGCGTTTGAAATACCCCTTGAAGACATTGGGGCCGCGCACGATGATTTCTCCGATGTCACCCGTGGGCAGCGGGGTGTCGTCGTCATCGACGATCCGCACGTCGTTGTACCAAACGGGCTGCCCCAGCGTGTTGGGCCTGGAGATCATGTGGATTGTGTATTCGCTCATGGTGACGGCCGGCGCGGCTTCCGTCAGCCCATAAATGAAATGCACGCTGTCCAGCCCCATTTCCTCGATGGCCTGGATGACCATTTCGGGCGTGTATTTCGCGGCAGCCGATATGAGCCGGCGCAGCGAGGTGAGGTCGTATTTCTTGCGGGCAGGGGAGGCCAGGAGCTGGATCAGCGGCGTGACCAGGATGTACGCCAGGGTCACCCGGTGTTTCTCGATGAGCCGGCAGGCTTCTTCCGGGTCCCATTGCGCCATGATGACCATGGGCAGGCCGCGCGCGAGGAAGGTGGTGGTTTGCGTGTGCAGTCCGCTGACATGGCTCATGGGCATGGACAGCAGGAAGCAGTCGTTCTGGCTGGGCGGCACGTAGGTCAGCGACGAGATCGAGTCCCAGCAGACATTCGAATGCGTCAGCACGGCCCCCTTGGGCAGCCCGGTCGTGCCGGAGGTGTACATGATGATGGCGTCGTCGCTGCCTTGCACCTCCACCTGCGGCTCGTCGCTGGAGGCATCCGATACCAGTGCCTCGTAGCGCAGCGCGTTCTTGATCTGGACGGGCCCGTTGTAGACGATGAGCTGGACGCCTTCCAGTTCGCCCGCGAACTGCGCAGCGAGGTCCTGCAGGGAGGCGTCGATCAGCAATGCCTTGTTCTCGGCATCCTTGATGATGAACAGCAGCTCCTGCGCAGCCAGGCGCCAGTTCAGCGGCCCGAAAACCGTGCCGATCTTGGCCGATGCGTGGCACATCTCCAGGTACTGGATGGAGTTCTTTCCCAAGACGGCGAAGTGGTCGCCCTTGGAGAGGCCCAGTTGCGCCAGCGCGTTCGCGCAGCGGTTCACCCGGGCGTTGTATTGGGAAAAACTCACCCGCTCGTCGCCGAAGATCATGGCAGTCCGGTGGGGGTACTGCTCGGCGGAGCGGCGGGCGATGGAGCCCATGGTCAAGCCATCGATCATTCTTGCGTCTCCTTCGCGGCCGGGGTTTCGTGGGGGTAGCTGACGGACATGCCGGCCCGCGCGTCCATCTGGATGCCGTACTGGGGAAAGGGGTAGCGCAGGCCGTTGCCCGCCAGCGCGCGCATGCCGTCCAGGGCCTTGGCGACGTCGGCCGCGGTCAGCGCCATGAGCAGTTCGTCGTCGAGCACGCCGCCGTAGCGGCGCTCGGCGAAGCAGGGGATGGACAGGCTGGGCTCGCGCGTATTGAGCGCCCGGCCCCAGGAGTCGGCGCAGGACGATTCGCCCACCACGCCCCACTGGAAGTTGCGGTAGCCGCTCCACTGGAGCCCGTTGATGAAATACATCATGGCGCCCGGCGTGGCATAGAACAGCACGATGTCCGGCGCGCCCAGCGGCGCGCCTGGCGTGCCGCTCCACTTGCGCAGCGGCGCCGCCACCAGGGCGCGGTACATGCCCTGGGGCACGCGGTGCATGGCCGCCTGGTGGCGCGTGGCGTCTTCCACGGTGGCGAACCACACGCCCGCCATGTGCCGGCCGGTGTGCCAGGCAGGGTCGTCCTGGCCCAGCCCGACGACGAAGCGGCACTGGTCGCCCACCAGGTCGTCTGCGGTGATGCCGACCGTCCAGCCCAGCCGGGTGGCCTGGCCGACGATTTGGTCCATGGTGTGCACGGCCTTGGGACGGCGCAGGCGGGGGATGGCCTGCAACTGCTCGGCGGTCTGGAGCAACTGCATGCCGATCGGCGGCACACGCAGCTTGAGCAAGGCTTCCAGCTGCTCGGACAGGGCCGCCAGCGAAGGCAGCGGCGCCCCAGGGGGCGGTGGCGCGTTGGTACCATGGGTGCTCGCCAAGGCGGCGTCGTTGTCCATGCTCTTTCCTGTGGGGTGGTCAATAAAATTCATTATTGGTCATTAAAATGACCTGTCAAAGGCGGGTTTTCCCTGCGGCCGCCTCACCCAACGCTCACTCCAGGCCATGACCGATATCAACCAGACCGTTGCCCGCAACGTGGAGCGCTACCGCCAGCAGCGCAAGATGTCCGCTTCGCAGGTCGCGAAGCTGGCGGGCATTTCCAAGGCCACCTTGCTCTCCATCGAGCTGGGACGCGCCAACCCGACGCTCGACACTTTGCAGCGCCTGGGCGATGCCCTGAATGTCCGGCTGGCGGAGCTGATCGCCGAAAGCGCGGAAGCGGTGGTGGACGTGCGCAGGGCCGGGGAGGGGCGCAAGCGCCAGCTGGACGGCATGCAGCAGCGGCCCCTGGCGACTTTCTACGGCGCCGAGCTGGTCTATGTGTTCACGGCCACCGTCAATGCGCAGGGGGTGACGTCCCCGGCCCACGAACCGGGCAGCGCCGAGAGCGTGCTGGTCCTGAGCGGCTCGGTCATCGCAGGGCCGTGCGATGCCCTGGTCGAGCTGGGCACGGGCGACTGGATCCGCTTTCCGACCGACCGCCCGCACACGTGCAAGGCCGCCGGGGAGACGGCCGAAGTGCTGTTCCTTGCCGTGCGGCGCAGGATTCCGGGCGTCGTGGACGAGCCCCAGGGCAAGCCGGTCTGCAGCCCCTGAACTTCAGCGCGGCTCCGCGTCCTCGAAGCGGTCCACCTCGCGCAGCGGCTTGAACCACGCCATCCAGGCGCCCACCACCCCCAGCGTGCACAGGCTGCCCAGCACGGCGGCCGGCATCACGCCCAGCCAGGCCGCGCTGGTGCCGGCGCGGAATTCGCCCAGTTCGTTGGACGAGCCGATGAACAGCATGTTCACCGCGTTCACGCGCCCGCGCATGTCGTCGGGCGTGGAGAACTGCACCAGCGCGCCGCGGATGTAGACGCTCACCATGTCCGCCGCACCCGCCACCATCAGCGCCGCGAACGACAGCGCGAACACGGTGGAGAGCGAGAACACCAGGTTCGCCAGCCCGAACACCGCCACCGCCGCGAACATCGTGCGGCCCACGCGCCGGTTGAACGGCCGCATGCTCAGGTAGAAGCCCGCGCCCACCTCTCCGATGGCCATGGCGCTGCGCAGCGCGCCCAGGCCCTGCGGGCCCACGTGCAGCACCTCGTGCGCGTAGATGGGCAGCAGCGCCACCACGCCGCCCAGCAGCACGGCGAACAAGTCCAGCGAGATGGTGCCCAGCACGATGGGCCGCGAGCGGATGAAGCGGATGCCCGCGCCGAAGCGCTGGAAGATGCTGCCCTGCGCCGGCCCGTGCGGGGCCGCGCGGGCCACCGCCACGCGCGCCAGCAGCAGCGTGCCCAGCGCGAAGCTGGCCAGGCACACCGCGTAGGCCAGCGCGCCGCCGCCCAGCGCGTAGAGCACGCCGCCGATGAACGGGCCGCCGATGGTCGCCGCGCGCATGATCATCCCGTTGGCCGCCACCGCCTGCGCCAGCTGCCCGCGCGGCACGATCTGCGGCAGCAGGCTGGACAGCGCCGGCGCCGAGAACGCGCGCGAGCAGCCGAACAGCACCAGCACCGCGTAGATCCACGACACCCCCGCCACCCCGTGCCCCGCCAGCCACCACAGCAGGCCGCTGCACACCGCGCCCACGGACCAGCTCGCGGCCAGGATGGTCTTGCGGCTGAAACGGTCGATCAGGTCGCCCGCGGGCAGCAGCAGCGCCAGCATGGGCAGGAACTGCGCCAGGCCCACGTAGGCCAGGGCCAGCGGCTCGCGCGTCAGGTCGTACACCTGCCAGGCCACCACCACGGCCTGCACCTGGGTGGCGAACACGGCCACCAGGCGCGCGGCGAGAAAGGCGACGAACCCCGTGTGGCGGTACACGCTGGGGGCGGCGGAGGGTTCGGTCATGGGAGAGCGGCGCGGGGCAAAGCGGGCGATGATAGGGCCTGCCATCGGATTATTCCCCCACGCGCTGGCCCCGCAATGGGGATGGATGCGCGAAGCGCGGCGCAGCCAATAGCCGTAGCTATGGGCAAGCCGTGCGACAAAGCAGACGCCCCATTGCGGGGCCAGCCCGTAGGGAGGGGCATCCGGGCGGCGCATTGCGTCGTTGCGGCTCGCTTGCGTAGCCGAGCTACGCGGCACTCACCGCGCCTAGCACTGCACCGCCCGGATGCCCCTCGCGTGGGGGAATGATCCGATGGCAGGCCCTAACGCGTGGGAATCAATCGCGCTTATGCCGGCGCCGATAGTCCCACGGCGCCGTCGGGCGCGGCTGCGACCACAGCCCCGTGCGCGCCTGCCGGGCCTGCGCCTGCAGCGCCGCCAGCCGAGGGTGCTTGCCCGCCTGGGGCGCATACACCCAGGCCAGGCCCGCGCGCACCTGGGCCGTGGCCACGTTCTGCCCGCCGCAGCGCACGTGGGCCAGCATGCGGCCGTAGGTGTCGTGCCCCAGCGCGTACAGCCGCGCCTGCTGGCGAAAGCACAGCCGCGCGAGGTTCTGCCGCGCGCGCTGGCCGAAGGCCTGGCGCAGCTCCGGCGCGTCGATGGCGGCCACGCGCACGCGCTGGGGGCGGCGGTCGCCGCAGCGCACGGAGAGGGAGTCGCCATCGCCGATGGCGATCACGAGGCAGAGCAGGGTGGCGGACATGGCGGCGGTGCGGTGAGCGCGAAGGGGGCGCACTATACCCGGCAGGCAGCGGCGCGATGCCCGACAATCGCCGGCGCGCATCCCGCGCGCTGCCTCTTTTTCTTTCTGCCCCTTCCCCGTGCTCAAAGGCCTTGCCGCTTCCCTCGTCGCGTCCGTGCTGTTCGGCGCGCTCTACTACATGGCGCCGCTGCTGGCGCCGCTCGACGGCGAGCAGATCTTCGGCTGGCGCGTGCTGTGCACGCTGCCCTTCACCACGGCGCTGCTGCTGGCGATGGGGCAGTGGGAGCGGGTGGCGGCGCTGGGGCGGCGCGTGCGGCGCCAGCCGCTGCTGGCGCTGGGCCTGCTGGGCAGCGCGGCGATGCTGGGGGTGCAGCTCTGGATCTTTCTGTGGGCGCCGCTGCACGGGCGCGCGCTGCCGGTCTCGCTGGGCTACTTCCTGCTGCCGCTGGTGATGGTGCTGACGGGGCGCGTGCTGTACCGCGAGCGGCTCACGCCCCTGCAGTGGGTGGCGACTGTGCTTGCCGCCGCAGGCGTGGCGCACGAGGTGGTGCGCGCGGGCGGCGTGTCGTGGGAGGTGTGGCTGGTCTCCGTGGGCTACACGGTGTATTTCGTGGCGCGCCGGCGCATGCGCACCGACCACCTGGGCGGGCACTGGCTCGACATGCTGCTGCTGATGCCGGCCGCGCTGTGGTTCGTGGCGAGCGCGCCGTCGTCGCTGCCGCTGGTGGCCGGGCACGCGCACCTGTGGGCCATGGTGCCGGTGCTGGGCGTGGTGAGCGCGGTGGCGCTGGCGCTCTACATGGCGGCCAGCCGGCTGCTGCCGCTGGGGCTGTTCGGCCTGCTGAGCTACGTGGAGCCGGTGTTGCTGGCGCTGGTGGCGCTGCTGCTGGGCGAGAGCATCCAGCCGGGCCAGTGGCCGACCTACGGGCCGATCTTCGCCGCCGTGGGCGTGCTGGTGGTCGATGGGGCGCTGCGGCTGCGGCAAGTGCGGGGTTGAGGTGATTTGGGGCTGCAGCGCCCGTCCATCAGGCGCTGGCAGCTATGAGAAAAGAAGCAAAAGGCAGGGGGAAGACGTGAGCACACGGAAATGGACATGGGCGGCGCTGGCCGCTGCCGCCGCGCTGGCGCTGCCCGCGGGCACGGCGCTGGCGCGCGACGAGGCGCATGGCAAGCGGCTGGTGGAATCGTTCGAGCTGCCGCCCGAGGCGCTGGCGGATTTCGCGCGCCACCAGGCGAAGACGGCGGGCACCAGGCCGGCGGGCGTGCTGTCCGACACCGTCACCTGGACGGCGCCGCGCACGCTGGACCTGCCCGCCAGCGGCAACCCCTACACGCTGGTGGTGCGCGTCTCGGGCGTGGCGCAGGCCGCCGGCGAGGGCCACACGCTGTGGATGGCCGGCTGGATGCTGGACGGCGGCGCGCGTCTGGGCATGATGCAGGGCGCGTCGTTCCCGGACGGCACGCGCGCGGGCGAGGTGCTGCGGCTCACGGGCGCGGCCCCGCCGGTGAGTTTCAAGGAAAACCGCACGGTGGCGCCGGTGCTGGCCTTCGCCGGCGCGCGCAACCTGCGCGTGGACGGCGTGCGGCTGGAGGTGTGGTCCGGCATGCGCCGCAGCTCGTTCGTGGAGCTGCTGTTTTCCGCCGTGCCGCTGCTCACCGGCGTGGTGTTCCTGGGCCTGGTCTGGTGGTGGCGCCGGCGGTAGCCGCTACAACCCCAGCGGCTGGCCGGGCTTCCAGGCGTCGGCCAGGCGCTCGGCCTCGGCGATGTCGCTGGGGTGCATCCTCTCCTTCAGGCGGCTGAGGCCCGCGCGGGCGCTGGACGGGCGGTGCCGCTCGGGCAGCAGCTCGTCGCGCTCGGGCGCGGCGCGGTAGGTGCGGTCGGCCAGCGTCAGCAGCATCCAGGCGGGGATGGGGCGCTGGCTCACCGGGTCGGCGCCGTGCGCGTAGAGCATGCCCAGGCTGTAGAGCCCCGCGGAATGGCCCTGGCGTGCGGCGCGCAGGTACCAGTTCTCGGCCAGCGAAGGCTGGCGCGCCGTGTGTTCGCCGCGCTCGTAGATGCCGCCCAGGCGCACGGCGGCCACCGGGTCGCCCAGCGTGGCGGCGCGCTCCAGCCAGCGCTGGGCCTCGGCCGGGTCCAGCGGAGTGCCGATGGCGTCGCGGTACGGGCTGCCGCCCAGCAGCATGCAGCCGAGCAGGGTCATGGCGCGCACTTCGCCCTGGTCGGCCAGCGTGCGCACCTCGGGCAGGGAGCGGGCGCCTTCGCCCATGCGCCACTGGCGCTCCAGCGCGTCGATGCGCGCGCGCATGTCCTGGCTGGCGCGGGTGTCGTCCACCTGGGCCGCACGGGCATCGCTGGCGGCGCGCGCGGCCTGCTGCGTCGCGCGGTCGCGGTCGTCCGCCGCCTTCCAGGCCAGCAGCGCGGCGCCCGCGAGCACGGCGCCGCCCAGGGCGATCAGCGTCCAGGGGCGCTGCGGCGCGGCCTGGCGCGTGGAGCGGGCGGGGCGGGGGGCCTCGTCTTCGTCGCCGCCGCGTGCGCGGCTGCGCGGCACCGCCTTGTCGTACACCACTTCGCAGCGCGGGCACTGCCATGCGGGCGCGGTGTCGGTGCTCTGGCGGGTGTAGTGACAGCGGGGGCAGGTGCGGCCGCCGGGCGGCGCGGGCGGTGGCGCGGGCGTGGCGGCGGCGGGCGTGTCCAGCGGTGCGAGGGAGAGTTCGGTGTCGGGCTTCATGTTGTGAGTAAAAACGGGCTCCAGCGCTTGTCCAGAAAGCGCTAGCAGCTCTTTTTCGATAGCTCGGCTGGGGCGGCGGATCGGCGTCCGCCCAGGTGCCGGGCGCCAGGCTCTCCAGCGTGTAGGGGCCGATGGCCGCGCGCACCAGCCGCAGCGTGGGGTGGCCCACGGCGGCGGTCATGCGGCGCACCTGGCGGTTGCGGCCCTCGCGGATGACGAGTTCGATCCAGCTGTCGGGGATGTGCTGGCGCACGCGGATGGGCGGGTCGCGCGGCCACAGCGCGGGCGCGGGGTCGAGGCGGCGCGCGCGGGCCGGCAGGGTGGGGCCGTCGTTCAGCTCCACGCCCGCGCGCAGGCGGGCCAGCGCCTCGTCGCCGGGGATGCCCTCGACCTGCACCCAGTAGGTCTTCTCCATCTTGTGGCGCGGGTCGCTGATGCGCGCCTGCAGCGGCCCGTCGTCGGTGAGCAGCAGCAGGCCTTCGCTGTCGGCATCCAGCCGGCCGGCGGCGCGCACGCCGGGCAGGGCGATGAAGTCCTTCAAGCCCCGCCAGCGGCCCTCGGGCGTGAACTGGCTCAGCACGCCGTAGGGCTTGTTGAAGCGGATCAGCCGGGTCACAGGAACAGGGCCGGATCGACCATGGTGCGATTGAGCATGACGCCCCAGTGCAGGTGCGGCCCGGTCACGCGGCCGGTGGCGCCCACCTGGCAGAAGACGTCGCCCGTGCGCAGCACGTCGCCCATCTGGCAGTCCATGCGGCTCAGGTGGCAGTACAGGGTGAGCAGGCCGCCGCCGTGGTCCAGCCAGACGGTGCCGCCGTTGAAGAAATAGTCGCCCACGTCGATCACCCGGCCGGGCAGCGGCGCGGCGATGGGCGTGCCCGTGGCGGCGGCGATGTCCATGCCGCTGTGCGGATTGCGCGGCTGGCCGTTGAACACGCGCCGCAGGCCGAAGCTGCTGCTGCGCCGCCCCGGCACGGGCTGGCGCATGCGCAGATCGTCCGGCGGCAGCGGGGTGGAGAACGTGGCCATCACCTGCTGCTGGTGGGCGCGCTCGCGCTCGTAGCGGGCGTTGTCCTCGGGCGAGAGATCGACGGTGCGCGGCGCCACGGTCAGGCGCTGCTCGCTGTATTTCTTGGGCGTGATGCGGTAGGGGATGCGCGCGGCCTGCGTGGCGATGTGCGCCTCGCCCGCGGGCGCGGCCAGGGGGATGCCCACGAGCGCCGTCCACTCGATCGCGTCGCCCAGCACCAGCACGGGCACGCCGTCCGCCGTGTGCGCCACGGGCCGCTCGGGCCCGGGCCCCAGGGACAGGCGGGCCACGCCGCCGGGCACGCGCCGGTCCTGCGGCCAGGGGCCGGCGGGCGGGGCCGCCCAGGCGGTGCGGGCGGCGAGCAGCGGCAGGGCCAGCGCCTGCAGCAGCGTGCGGCGCGGGAAGGCGGTAGGGGGCAGGGCAGGCATGGGCGGCAAGTGTAGATGCCGAAGGGGTTATGCGCGAAAGTAAGAAGCCCATGCGCGGGGCGTGCCTGCGGGCCATAATCGCGCCCCAATGCCCTGTGCGGCGGCGCATCGCTTCGTTGTGAAGCGTGCTTCGGCGTCAGGGCATTTCCACGTGAGAGCGTGTTGTGCCCTTTCGTGGGCACGCAAAAGGGCGCAACACGCTCTGGGCGCTGCGGCGCCTTTTTTCCATCCTTTTTTGACAGAAAGCTGTTCGCCATGCGTCAAGAACACGACTTCATCGGCATCAAGACCATCCCTCCGGACGCATACTGGGGTGTCCACACCGCACGTGCCGTAGAGAACTTTCCCATCACCGGCCACACCGTGGCCCACATGCCCGAGTTGATCCGGGCCTTCGCCTTCGTCAAGAAGGCCGCCGCCCGCGCGAACCTGCAGCTGGGCGTGATCAACGAAACCCAAGCCCGCGCCATTTCCGCAGCCTGCGACGACCTGATCGCCGGACAGCTGCACGACCAGTTCGTCGTGGACGTGATCCAGGGCGGCGCCGGCACCTCCACGAACATGAATGCCAACGAGGTGATCGCCAACCGTGCCCTGGAGCACCTGGGATTGCCCAAGGGCCGCTACGACGTGATCCACCCGAACGACCACGTCAACGCATCGCAGAGCACCAACGACGCCTATCCCACGGCGCTGAAGATCGCCACGTATTTCGGCATCGCGGCGCTGCTGCAGTCCCTGGCCGCCCTGCGCGGCGCCTTCGAGGCCAAGGCCGGGGAATTCGCCGCCATCCTGAAGATCGGCCGCACGCAGCTGCAGGACGCGGTGCCCATGACGCTGGGCCAGGAGTTCGCGGCCTTCGCCGCGATGATCGCCGACGACGAGAAGCGCCTGCGCGAGTCCGCCTACCTGATGGCCGAGGTGAACATGGGCGGCACGGCCATCGGCACCGGCATCAACGCACCGGTGGGCTACACGGACGTGGTCGTCCCTGCGCTGGCCGAGCTGTCGGGCGTGCCCGTGCAGGCCGCCGGCAACCTGATCGCCGCCACGTCGGACACGGGCGCCTTCGTCGATATCTCCGGCGTGCTCAAGCGCATCGCCGCCAAGCTCTCCAAGATCAGCAACGACCTGCGCCTGCTGTCCTCCGGCCCGCAGGCCGGCGTGGGCGACATCCGGCTGCCCGCGCGCCAGGCGGGCTCGTCCATCATGCCGGGCAAGGTGAACCCGGTGATCCCCGAGGTGATGAACCAGGTGTGCTTCGAGGTGATCGGCAACGACGCCGCCATCACCATGGCCGCCGAGGCGGGCCAGCTCCAGCTCAACGCCTTCGAGCCGCTGATGGGCTGGGCGCTGCACAAGAGCCTGCGCCACCTGGCCCAGGCTTGCCGCACGCTGCAGGTCAACTGCGTGGAAGGCATCGTGGCCAACCAGGCGCTGCTGGGCGAGCGCATCGCCGCGTCGGTGACGCTGGTGACGGCGCTCAACCCGCTGATCGGCTACGAGAAGGCCGCCGCCATCGCCAAGTCGGCCATCGCCTCGGGCAAGCCCATCGCGCTGGTGGCCGAGGACCTGGGCATCATGAGCCAGGCCGACATGCAAAAGCTCCTGGTGGCCGAACGCCTGACGCAGGCGGGCGCGCTCTCCGCCGGGACCTGAGGTGCCATGGAGTCCGTAGCTGCCCGCGCTTTCTGGCCGGGCGCTGCGGGCCGTTTCCAAGGAAAAAGCCGGTGCATGCACCGGCTTTTTCGCATGCGGCGCCGGCGCGCCGCTTTCAGCGCGTGCGCTCGGACTCGACCACCATGTCCAGCACGTAGGCGTAGGCCGAGGCATCCGCCGGCACGTTCTGGCGCTTGAAGCGGTTCACGCGCAGCACGTTGCGGATGCCGGGCTCGTGCGTGTAGCCCTCGATCTCGCTGTAGAACAGCTGCCATTCGCCCGTGCCCAGCTTCACGCCGTTGTCGCCATAGCGGACCTCGCGCACGCGCAGGCACTGCGCGCCCTTCATCACGCCGTGGCTGCAGGCGGCGCGTTGGGGCGCCACTTCCAGGAAGATGCGCTCGCCGGCGCCGCCGTATTTCGTCTGCGGCGTGGGCGTGCCGGCCAGCTCCCAGCGGCTGCCGTCGGCGAAGTGCAGCACCAGCTGCGGCGCCGCGCCGCTGCGCAGGTCCACGCGCTGGGCTTGGGGCAACTGCGCGGCCACGCGCTGCTCCAGGGCCATCAGGTCGCGGTCGGCGCAGGCGCGCAGGGTGGACATGGGGCGGCTCACCTGCAGGCGGCTGCCTTCCAGCGTATAGCCCGCGCCCAGCGTGTTGCACAGGTTCTGCACCGAGAGCTGCTGGCCGCCGAAGTGCAGCCGCGCGGCCGGGCGCCCGTCCAGCCGCCAGCCGGGCGCGGCCTGCCCGCGCCCGTCGTAGGCGGCGGCCAGATCCCAGTCATAGGCTTGCAGTTGCGTGGATGCGTTGGCGGGCGGCGGGGTGGGGGTCACGGACGCTCCTTGCGGCGAGCTGCCGCAGGCGGCCAGCAGGGCGGCCAAGCCCAGTGCGGGCATGGCCTTGGTGAAAAAAGATGTGTGGTTCATGGCAGGACCTTACCGCAGGTGCGCACACTGCCGGGTAGGAGAGGGGCGCATTCAGGACGCGATGCGCCGGTGTATGCGCACCAGGCCGGGCGCTCCGCGACCTCCCTTCCGAACCCGCTGCAGCGCGACGTCGCCGCCCTCTACACCACCCACTACGGCTGGCTGCAAGGCTGGCTGCGCAAGAAGGTGGGCAACGCCTTCGACGCGGCCGACCTGGCGCAGGACACCTTCGTGCGCATCCTGGGCGCGCGCGAGCCGCAGGCCATCGACGTGCCGTGCGCCTACCTGACCACGGTGGCCAGGGGCGTGCTGATCAACTGGTGCCGGCGCCAGGCGCTGGAGCGCGCCTACCTGGAGGCGCTGGCCCTGCTGCCAGCGCCCGAGGCGCCGTCGCCCGAGCAGCGCGCCGTGGTGCTGGAGACCCTGCACGAGATCGACGCCATGCTCGATGCGCTGCCGCCGCTGGCGCGGCGCGCGTTCCTGCTGTCGCAGCTGGACGGTATGAAGTACGAGGACATCGCCCGGCAGCTCGGCGTGTCGCTCACCAGCGTCAAGCGCTACATGGCCCAGGCCTTCCGCCAGTGCCTGGCGCTGATGGACTGACGGCCATGGACGCGCGCCTGCTCGACGAAGCGGCCGACTGGCTGATGCGCCAGCACGGCGAGGGCATGACCGCCGCCGAACGCGCCGACTTCGAGCGCTGGCGCCAGGCCAGCCCCGCGCACGTGCGCGCCTGGGAGCGCGCCGAGCGGCTCATGGGCATGCTCGGCGGCCTGCCGCCCGCCCTGGCCCGGCCCGCGCTGGACCGCCCGGCGCGCCGCAGCCGCCGCGCCACCGTGGCCCGGCTGGCCGCGCTGCTGGCCGTGGCGCCCGCGGGCTGGCTGGGCTGGCGCCTGGCGCAGGAACAGGGCTGGACAGCCGACCTGCGCACAGCCACGGGCGAGCAGCGCACCGTCACGCTGGCCGACGGCAGCCGCCTCGTGCTCGACACGGCCAGTGCCGATGACATCGAATTCGATAGCGCCCAGCGCTTGCTGCATATGCGCCAGGGGGCGATTTCATTGCAAACCGCGCCCGACCCGGGCGGCGCTCGCCGGCCGTTGATCGTGCACACCGCCCTGGGCCGGCTGCGCGCGCTGGGCACGCGCTTCACCGTGCGGCTGGACGGCACCGCCGTGCTGCTGGCCGTCACCGAGGGCGCGGTGGAGGTTACGCCGCGCGGCGCCTCCGCGCCCGCCCTGGTGGTGCCGGCCGGCCGCCAGACCGTGGTCACCGGGCAGGGCGCCGGGCCGCTGCGCCCCGTGGCGCCGCAGGACCACGCCTGGGTGCACGGCATGCTGATGGCCGACGCCATGCCGCTGACCGAGGTCTGCGCGCAACTCGTGCGCTACCGGCCCGGCCTGCTGCACTGCGCGCCGGAGGTGGCGCGGCGCAAGGTCTCGGGCGCATACCCGCTGGCCGACACCGACCGGGCGCTGGCCATGCTGGCCGACACCCATGCGCTGCAGGTCCATCGCCGCTGGGGCGGCTACTGGGTCACGGTGGCGGATCGCTGAAATTTTTTGCCGGAAGGTGAGACCCTTTGGCGCGTCGCTTGGCAAGGCATGTGAACCCCTTCACCGAACGCCCCGAAAGGACTTGCCTTCCATGCCCGCTTCTCCCTCCGCCATCCACCCCCTGGCCCATGCCGCGCGCCTGGCTCTGCTGGGCTGGGCCATCGCGGCCGGCGCCGCCCAGGCCACCCAGGCCACCCAGGCCGCAGATAGGCCTGCCGACGGCCCGGTGCAGACCTACCAGATCGCCCCCGGCCCGCTGGGCCGCGCGCTGGCCGAAGTAGCAGCCACGGCCGGCATCGCGCTGTCGTTCGACCCCGCGCTCACGCAGGGGCGGCAAAGCCCGGCGCTGTCCGGCAGCCATACGCCGCGCGAGGCGCTGCAGCATCTGCTGGCCGGCAGCGGGCTGCGCCTGGAAACCATGCGCAACGGTACGTTCACCGTGGTGGAGCAGCCTGCTGTGGTGACCCCTGTTCGCCCCACTCAGCCCCCCCTCTGCTGGTGACTACAGCCTGCGCGAGGTGCGTGTCGAGGCCCGGCGCCTGGGGGAGACAGAGGGAACAGGCTCATACACCAGCGACGCCATCACCGTTGGCAAAACGGCTCAGGCCATGTGTGAGATGCCGCAATCGGTGTCGGTGCTTACCAAGCAGAGGCTGGAGGATTAGAACATTACCGACTTGGGTAAGGCCGCAGAGCAGATCGTGGGTCTGACGGTACAGGATAGCGGCCACCGTTTGACAGACATCTATTCACGTGGCTTCGCTATCGATAGCGTTCAAATTGATGGTGGTGCGCCAATGTCTACGTCGAGTAGCAGCTATACGTTCATCTCCTATGACATGACCGAATTCGACCGCGTTGAAGTTCTGCGTGGCGCGGCGGGCCTGCTCAATGGAACAGGCAACCCAGTGGGTGCCGTCAACCTCGTGCGGAAGATGCCGACAACCAATGACAGCAGCCCCCACAAGCACCCAACGTGTCTACGACGCAGTGTGTGAACTGCATGCTCTGGAGCAGGTGGCCACGCGCGAGATAGTGGCCGAACTGACGGGGCTCAAGATGTCCATCATTGACGACCGCATGCGCGCCCTGGTGAACGACGGCAGGCTGAAGCGCGTGCTGCGCGGCGTGTTCGTTCCTGTGGAGATTCACCCGCCTGCGCGCTGCATCAGCAAGACCGTGCTGTCTGATGGGTCGGTGAAGCTGGAGATCGGCGACGAGGTACTGACCCTGACGCCGCGCGAAGACCGAGCGCTTGCACTGCTGCAGGTGGGAGCCGCCATGCAGGGCTGGGCATTGCTCGCCTGGCCGCCGCATGATGCCCCGCAAGACCATGAAGAAGCTGGCGGCCCCGTGAAGGAGGCCGCAGGCAAAGCCGCGCCTACCCTTAAGCGAAACGCGGCCGGTATCGAGAAGGCAACGCCGAAGGCGTGAAGTTCCTTGGAAACCCTTGGATTGCCGAAGCTATCGCCGAAGCCTGGAAGGCGCAACAGGAGCGCACCCCACGCGAGGTGGATATGGAACACTTGAAAAGCGAAACTGTAGGCGCCAAGGAAGCTGCAGAGCTTCTAAAAATTCACCCTCACTCTGTCGAGAAGCTACTTAGGTAAGGGCGGATTGCCGGCGCCAAGATCGGCCGCAGTTGGGTGATGATGCGCAGTGACGTGCTGGCTTACATAGAGCGCGCCATCATTGAACAGACCGGGAGACGCTTGGTTGCGCTGGGCAAAGTTCCACCGAAACCCCCTCAGCGTCGCCGCCGTATGCTCGGGTAAGACTGTTTGGCCCTTTCGGAAACCCAGTGGGATGCAAGTAAGCCACATCGTGCTAGAGTCCGTCCGGCCTGAAAGGCCCGGTGCGTAAGAACACCATTGGATAAGCGGTTGCAGCCCCCACCGACAAGCGGGGTTTTGTCGCGCCCAAATTTTGGGGCTGGTGCGTCTGCATCGCCCTCATGTTTTCGGGCGGGATGGGCCTACCCGTAAGGATGGCCGCACGGCTTATCCCGTGTTCTTAACATCCCGCCCACCCGCTGCGCGTAAGAACGCAAACGGTGGATTTCCAGTCTCGATAAGGAGCTGAATCCATGACCGCAACCCAGGGCCGCACTGCGCCCATCCAGGTCAATCCGTCCATTCCCGCCCACCACCTAGCCGCCGTTCTCGCCGCCTTCAATGCTGCCAACCTGGCGGCCAGCTACATCGAGCGCGGCAACATCGCCGCCGCCCGGCGCAAAATGGTGCAGGCGCGGGCATCCGTCAACCAACTGGTGGAGGGCTGAACCATGGCCGCCATCAGAAAGAACCTCGACGCATACGACGCCCTGAACGCCGCCGTCACTAAGGCTCATGCCATGTCAATGATGACCTATGGCAACGCTGGCGAGTGCTTCCGCTGCATGTCGAATGCCCTGCAAGATGAATACCTATGGGCGCTTGGCGACCTGTTGAGCGACGCAGTGGCGGCGCTGAGAATCATCGATGGTGCCCAGGAACAGAAAGGTGGTGCAGCATGAGCACCACGCCTTGCCTCGCCGCCTGCGCACTGGTGCCTGACCCGGAGAAGCCTTGCCTGAAATCGCCACCAGCGCTTGATGGGAAAGCGCTGGCAGCTATTGAAACGGTAGTGAATGCTGGTGCTTCAGAGTTGCCCAGCGTGCGGCAGGTAGAGCGCCTGATTTTGGGCTTCATGATTTCCAGCGTCGAGGACCTGAGTGCCGTTCGCTGTGATGACGCCGACTGGAGCAGTGACGACGTGGACACCGAGATGGCGGCAGACTTGGTTCTGGCGCACCTGAAGCGGATGCGCGCTGGCGACCCTGGCGATTTCTCCCTGAACTGGTGGCAGGCGGCAAGCGCTATCCACCTGGGGCACAGGGCATTCAGCCGCCCCGATTCCACCTATGGCCAGCACGCTGGCCGGCTTGGTGCAGGACTTCTCCGCGCTGATTAAGCTGCCCGCCTTCGTGGAAAACCAGCCCCAGGAATAAGGCGCGGTCCCGCGCACACTGGGGTGCGCAATCCGACCGAAGCCCCTGCGCGGGGCTTTTCTGTTCCTGGTGTTGGCCCGCTTTTCCGAAATCGTCTTACATCCGCCCTTACATCGGACGGCCAAAGAAAAACCCCGCTATCTTCTGGATAGCGGGGTTTCTTTTGCTGACTTGGTGCCGGAGACATGAATCGAACACGCGACCTTCTCATTACGAATGAGCTGCTCTACCGACTGAGCTACACCGGCGAAGACTGAAATTATATACCGGAATGATAGCTGGTCACGCGCTCGACCTCGTTCTTCGAGCCCAGGATCACGCTCACGCGCTCGTGCAGCTGGGTGGGCTGGATGTCGAGGATGCGCTGCTTGCCGTTGGTGGCGGCGCCGCCGGCCTGCTCGACCAGCCAGCCCATGGGGTTGGCCTCGTACATCAGGCGCAGCTTGCCGGGCTTGTTCGGTTCGCGCTTGTCCCAGGGGTACATGAAGATGCCGCCGCGCATGAGGATGCGGTGCACGTCGGCCACCATGCTGGCGATCCAGCGCATGTTGAAGTCCTTGCCGCGCGGGCCTTCCTTGCCGGCCAGGCACTCCTGGATGTAGCGCTTGACCGGCGCGTCCCAGTGGCGCATGTTGCTCATGTTGATGGCGAATTCCTTCGTGTCCTCGGGAATGCGGATGTTCTCGCGCGTGAGCACGAACGAGCCCTGTTCGCGGTCGAGCGTGAACATGGCCACGCCGTCGCCCACGGTGAGCACCAGTGTGGTCTGCGGGCCGTAGATGCAATAGCCCGCCGCCACCTGGCTGGAGCCGGGCTGCAGGAAGTCGTCCACGGACACGGGTTCGGCGGCGTTGGGGTCGTCGTGGTGCTTGCGCAGCACCGAGAAGATGGTGCCGATGCTGACGTTCACGTCGATGTTGGACGAGCCGTCCAGCGGGTCGAACATGAGCAGGTATTCGCCCTGGGGGAAGCGGTTGGGCACGACATAGATGCCGTCCATTTCTTCGGACGCCATCGCGGCCAGATGGCCGCCCCATTCGTTGGCTTCGATCAGCACTTCGTTGGCGATGATGTCGAGCTTCTTCTGCACCTCGCCCTGCACGTTCTCGGAGCCGGCGCTGCCCATCACGTCGCCCAGGTCGCCCTTGTTCACGGCGAGGGCGATGCGCTTGCAGGCGCGCGCCACCACTTCGAGCAGCAGGCGCAACTGCGGCGGGATGCGGCCGTCGACGCGCTGTTGTTCGACGAGGTAGCGGGTGAGGCTGATGCGTTCGGTCATTGCAAGAATCTCCTTCAATTGGCGAGGGCGCGGGTGACGACCTCGCGCACGTCGTTGGACAGATCGGGCTTGGCGGCCACGCGGGCGATGGCTTCGCGCGCGGCCGTGCGGTAGGGCTCGGCGAGTTTGCTCCAGCGGTCGAGCGCACGCGCCAGGCGCGACGCGACTTGCGGGTTCAGGCTGTCGAGCTCCAGCACGCGGTCGGCCCAGAACACGTAGCCTGCCGCGTCGGCGCGGTGGAAGCCGCCGGGGTTGGCGCTGCAATAGCTGAAGATCACGCTGCGCGCGCGGTTGGGGTTCTTCAGGTTGAAGTCGGGATGCTTCATGAGCTGGCGCACGGCGGGCAGCACGTCGCCGCCATGGTCGGGGCGGCTGGCCTGCAGGGCGAACCACTTGTCGATGACCAGTGCGTCGTCCTTGAAGATCTGGTGGAAGCGCCCGAGCGCGGGCGCCGCGAGTTCGTGGCCGCTGGTGACGAGGGCCGAGAGCGCGTTGAAGCGGTCGGTCATGTTGCCCGCATCCTTGAAGCGCTGGTAGGTCTTGCCGGGCCACACGGCGTCGCCGCTTTCGCGCGCGGCCAGGCAGAGCATGGCGAGTGCGCTGCCCGCGAGCGCGCGGCGGCCGCTGCTCACGGCGTCGGGGCGGTAGGCGCCGCAGTCCTGATGCGTTTCCCAGGCCCATTCCCAGTCGCCGCGCAGCGCGGTGGCGAGCTCCATGCGCAGCGCCTCGCGCACGGCATGGATGCGCTGGGGATCGACCATGTCGAGTTGCTCGGCGATGTAGCTTTCCGAGGGCAGGGTGAGCACCAGGTCCTTGAACGCCGCGTCGAGCTGCGGGTGGCGCAGCACGTCGCGCATGGCCTGCACGAACGCGGGTTGCAAGAGATTTTGGCCTCCAGCGCTTGTCTGGTCTGCGCTGGCAGCTATTGCATTAATAGCAATGCGCAGCATCAGACGCTGGCTGGCCTCCCAGCGGTTGAAGGCGTCGGTGTCGTGCGCGAGCAGAGTGAGCAACTGCTCGTCGGTGTAGTCGCACTCCAGGATGACGGGCGCGCTGAAGCCGCGCAGCAGCGAGGGCACGGGCTGGCTGGGCACATTGACGAAGGTGAGCGTCATGCTCGGCTCGGTCAGCACCACGGTGCGGTCTGCGGCGCCCGTGGCCGCTTCGCCCTGCAGTTGCAGGGGCAGGGCGGCACCGTCGGCACCGAGCAGGCCCAGCGCCACGGGGATGACGAAGGGCTGCTTTTCCGGCTGGCCCGGCGTGGCGGGGCAGCTTTGCGAGAGGGTGAGCGTGTAGGTCTGCGCTGCGGCGTCATAGCGACCCTCGGCCTTCACGCGCGGCGTACCGGCCTGGCTGTACCAACGCTTGAACTGGTCGAGGCGCTGCGCCAACTCGCTGCCGGGATTCGCATCGGCGATGGCCTGCGCGAAGTCGTCGCAGGTGACGGCCTGGCCGTCGTGGCGCTCGAAGTAGAGCGTCATGCCCTTGGCGAAACCGTCGCGGCCCACGAGGTTGTGCTGCATGCGCACGACTTCCGAGCCCTTTTCGTAGATGGTGACGGTGTAGAAGTTGTTGATCTCGACGTAGCTGTCGGGCCGCACGGGGTGGGCCATGGGGCCGGCGTCCTCGGGGAACTGCACGGTGCGCAGCACGCGCACGTCCTCGATGCGCTTGACGGCGCGCGCCGAGGGGCTGCCCGCCATGTCCTGGCTGAACTCCTGGTCGCGGAAGACGGTGAGGCCTTCCTTGAGCGAGAGCTGGAACCAGTCGCGGCAGGTGACACGGTTGCCCGTCCAGTTATGGAAGTACTCGTGGCCGACCACGCTCTCGATGTTGGCGAAGTCCACGTCGGTGGCGGTCGCCTGGCTCGCCAGCACGTACTTGGTGTTGAAGACGTTCAGGCCCTTGTTCTCCATCGCGCCCATGTTGAAGTCGCTGGTGGCGACGATCATGAAGCGGTCGAGGTCGAGCGAGAGCCCGAAGCGCGCCTCGTCCCAGGCGATGCTGGCCATCAGCGAGTTCATCGCGTGCTCGGTCTTTTCCAGATCGCCGGGGCGCACGTAGACCTGCAGCAGGTGGTCGCGGCCCGCGCGGCTCTTGATCTTCTGCTCGCGCGCGACGAGCTTGCCCGCCACCAGCGCGAACAGGTAGGCGGGCTTCTTGTGCGGGTCGTGCCACTTGGCGAAGTGACGGCCTTCCGGCAGGTCACCGCTTTCGACGAGGTTGCCGTTGGAGAGCAGCACCGGGTACGCGGCCTTGTCGGCGCGCAGGGTGACGGTGTAGCTCGCCATCACGTCGGGCCGGTCGAGGAAGTAGGTGATGCGGCGGAAGCCCTCGGCCTCGCACTGGGTGAAGAAGGTGTCGCCGCTCACGTACAGGCCCGAGAGCTGCGTGTTCTTCGCCGGCGCGCAGGTGGTGAAGATTTCCAGGTCGAACGGCTCTTCGCCTTCGGGCAGGTTCTCCAGCACGAGCTGGCCGCCGTCCATCTTGAACGAGGTGCCCGCGCCGTTGACCATCACGCGCGCCAGGTTCAGCTCCTCGCCGTGCAGGCGCAGCGGCTGGGGCGCCACGGCCGGATTGCGGCGCAGGCGCATCCTGTTCAGCACGCGGGTCTTGGCCGGGTCCAGGTCGAACGCGAGATCCACCGTGTCGATCCAGAACGCGGGCGGCGCGTAGTCCAGACGGTGGATGGCGGTGGCTTGTCCTTCTTTCATCATGATTCCTTCGGGCGCTTACACGCCCTGCTTGAGCGAGGCTTCGATGAACACGTCCAGGTCGCCGTCCAGCACCTTCTGCGTGGCGGAGACTTCGACGTTGGTGCGCAGGTCCTTGATGCGGCTGTTGTCCAGCACGTAGCTGCGGATCTGGTGGCCCCAGCCCACGTCGGTCTTGGTGTCTTCGAGCTTTTGCTGCTCTTCCATGCGCTTTTGCATCTCGTGCTCGTAGAGCTTGGAGCGCAGGCGCTGCCAGGCCACGTCGCGGTTGCTGTGCTGGCTGCGGCCATCCTGGCATTGCACCACGATGCCCGTGGGAATGTGGGTCAGGCGCACGGCCGAATCGGTCTTGTTGATGTGCTGGCCGCCCGCGCCGCTGGCGCGGTAGGTGTCGGTGCGCACGTCGGAGGGGTTGATGTCGATCTGGATCGAGTCGTCGATCTCGGGATAGACGAACAGCGACGCGAACGAGGTGTGGCGCCCGCCCGAGGAGTCGAACGGGCTCTTGCGCACCAGGCGGTGCACGCCGGTTTCGGTGCGCAGCAGGCCGTAGGCGTATTCGCCCTCGATGTGGATCGTGGCGCTCTTGATGCCGGCCACGTCGCCGGGCGTCTCTTCGTCCACGGTGGCCTTGAAGCCCTTGCGCTCGGCGTACTTGAGGTACTGGCGCAGCAGCATGCCGGCCCAGTCGCAGGCCTCGGTGCCGCCGGCGCCGGCCTGGATGTCGACGTAGCAGTTCAGCGGATCGGCCTCCTTGCTGAACATGCGGCGGAACTCCAGCTCCTCGATGAGCGGGCGCAGCTTGTCGGTCTCGGCCTCGATGGTGACCAGGCCTGCCTCGTCGCCTTCCTCCTTGCTCATCTCGTAGAGCTCGGCGTTGTCGGCCAGTTCGGCGGTGAGCTTCTCCAGCGTGAGCACCACGCCGTCCAGGAGCTTCTTTTCCTTGCCCAGTTCCTGCGCCTTCTTGGGGTCGTTCCAGACGTTCGGGTCTTCCAGAGAGGCGTTTACCGTGCGCAGGCGTTCGTACTTGGCATCGTAGTCAAAGATACCTCCGTAACTCTTGCGTCCGGGTGGACAGGTCTTCGAGGGTGGTGCCGATGAGGTTGATGTGTTCTGCGTCCATGGTTGCGGTGTCCTGTGTGTCTTGTTGGGGAGTAACCCGCGATTTTCTCATGGGACGCGCATTGCACCGCCCGGCCTCACCCCGCCCGCAGCAGGCCTTGCCGTTCGATGAAGTCCACCACCGCATCCAGGCCCTGCTGCGTCTTCAGGTTGGTCATCACGAAAGGCTTGAGCCCCTTGGGCGTGGTGCGCATGCGCGTGGTGTCGGCGTGCATCACCTCCAGGCTGGCGCCCACGTGCGGCGCCAGGTCGGTCTTGTTGATGACGAACAGGTCGCTCTTGGTGATGCCGGGGCCGCCCTTGCGCGGGATCTTCTCGCCCGCGGCCACGTCGATCACGTAGATCGTGAGGTCGGAGAGCTCCGGGCTGAACGTGGCGGCGAGGTTGTCGCCGCCCGATTCGATGAAGACGATGTCGGCATCGGGGAATGCGCTGAGCATGCGGTCGATGGCCTCCAGGTTGATGGAGGCATCTTCGCGGATCGCCGTGTGCGGGCAGCCGCCCGTCTCCACGCCCAGGATGCGCTCGGGCGGCAGCGCGCCGCTGATGGTGAGCAGGCGCTGGTCTTCCTTGGTGTAGATGTCGTTGGTGATGGCGACCAGGTCCCATCGGTCGCGCATCGCCTTGCAGAGCATCTCCAGGATGGTGGTCTTGCCCGAGCCGACGGGCCCGCCGATGCCCACGCGCAGCGGGGGCAGCTTCTTGGTGCGGTGGGGGATGTGGTGCAGTGCGGTGGTCATGATCTGAAGAGGCGTGAGTACTGGTGTTCATGCCGGGCCGAGAGGATGGCCAGCATGGGCGAAAACGCTTGCCGTGCGGCGTCCGGCAGGGCCAGGGCGTGCTCCACGGCGGCGGGGATCTCCTGGCTCAGCCGCGCCAGGATGCGCTGGCCGCTGCTCTGGCCCAGCGGCACGGCCTTGATGGCGGCCTGCACCATGTTCTCGGCCCAGCCGAAGGCGTAGGCCAGCAGGGCACCCTGCGGCGCGGCGCCGGTGCAATGTGCGGCGTAGGAAAAGGCGATGGGGTAGGCCGCATCGTGCGCGGCCAGCCAGGCGATGGTGTCTTGCCGCCCGGCATCGCCCGCATGGCGGTTGCGCAGCCAGTCGACGAGCGAGCGGCCCATCTGCTCGGCCTGCAGGCGCAGCTCGCCGGTTTCGCGCGTGGTGCGCACCCAGGCGTTGAGGGCGGCGATGCGCTCTAGGTCATGCGCGGCCCAGGCATGCAGGGCCTGCGCGATGGCGGCCATGTCGCCGCGTGTCTGGGCGAGCTGCAATTGCTGCACCAGCCAGTCGCCCGCTTCCTGCTCCGTCGCGGCCAGCCCGGCATGGACGGCCGCCTCCAGCCCTTCGGAGTAGGAAAAGCCGCCGATGGGCAGCGCGGGCGAGGCCAGCCACATCAGCTGCAGCAGGCTGCCGGGCGCGAGGGACTCAGTGGTCATGCGCGTGGCCGTGACCATGGCTGTGGCCATGTCCGTGATGGCTGTGGCCGTCGTTGGTCACATGCCCTCCGTAGGCGCCGCCCTCGGGCTCGAAGGGCAGATCGGCTGCCTCCACCGTCATGTGCATGGCGCGCAGCATGTCGGCCAGCACGTGGTCGGGCTCGATCTTCAGGTGGTCGGGCTGCAGCTCGATGGGCACGTGGCGGTTGCCCAGGTGGTAGGCGGCGCGCATCAGGTCGAACGCCGAGCCGTGCTGCGCGCACGCCGTGATGCGCAGCACCTTCTGCGGTGCGGCCAGCACGCGAACCAGGCTGCCGTCCTCGGCCACCAGCACGTCGCCGCCGCGCACGGCCTGGCCGCGCGGCAGGAAGACGGCGAGCTGGCGGCCCTGGCTGTCTGTCGCGGAAAAGCGGCTTTTCTGGCGCACGTCCCAGTCGAGTTCCACGGTGGCGGCGCGCTTGAGGAGGACGGGCGAAAGGCCCTGGCCCTGGGCCAGGAGTTTGTTGGCGGTGAGCATGGCGTGGTTCCTGCTTGGATGATCGGCCTATGGTGACTGAAAAATCTTCTTCATGGCTGCCCTGCGGCGCGGCCTGGGTGGCCGTCTATGGCACCTTGCGCGCGGGTGGCGTCAACGACGTCGCGCGCCTGCGGCCCGGTCTCGCGCGTGTGGGCAGCACGGTGCTGACGGGCACGCTGCACGACCTGGGGTGGTATCCGGGCCTGTGCCTCGCCGGCACGCAGCCGGTGCAGGCCGAGGTCTATGCGCTCGACTCCGCGCTGGAGCAGCAGCTCGACCGTATCGAAGGGCTGTGGCCCGAGGACGTGGGCGAATACGCCAAGCGCCTGCTGACCCTGCCCGTTGCGCTGGCGCAGGGCGGCACGCAGGAGATGCCGGTGCTGGTCTATGAGGCCCTGCCGCCCGCCGTGCGCGGTGCGCCGGTGATCGCGGTGAGCGACTGGCTGGCATGGTTCGCGCAGACGGGGCGGGGCGCGCCGGGCGGGGCGTTTCAGCTCAGGAGCCATATGTAGCCTTGTGCTATCAAAAACAATAGCTGCTTGCGCTTGGTGCATAAGCGCTGGAGGCATATTTCATTCATGAACCGGAAAGGCCAGCAGGTATTCGTAGCTCAGGCTTGTCGTGCGTGCATCGCCCGCTACGGGCGCGCGGCGGATCGCCAGCAACTGGTTGATGCCCGCCACCGGCGTCACCGTGGCCGTGCCGTCGGCGGCGGTCGTGACGGGCGCGCCTTTCTCGCCGAGTGAGAGACGGATGCCCTCGGCCGGCTTGCCGTCCAGCAGCGCCTGCACGCGCAGCGGCTGGCCCGCATGCGGCGTCTGGTGGGCGAGCGGCACGATCTCGAACGGCTGGCCCAGCGGCTGCCGGGCGAACGCGCCCCAGGCGATGAGGGTCTTGTGGTACTTGACGGCGTGCACGCCGCTGGTGGCGCCGGGGTTTTCGTTCATGGGCTTTTCCACCATCGGCCCGTCGCCCGCGCGGCTGAAGTAGCCGTTGTCGAAATGCACGGCCAGCATGGCGGCCTGGCGCTCGGGCCGCACGCGCACGCCGCCTTCACGCGGCTCGATTTTCACGGGGATGCTGCGACCGCGCTGGTCGAAGGCCTGCACGCTCTTGAGCTTTTCGGGCCGGAAGGTTTCGAGCACGCCTTCGTGCCCGCCGAACTGCACGACGTAGCCTCCGCCCGCGTCGGGCTCCAGCCAGACGTTGTGGGCCAGTGCGGGCGTGGCGAGGGCTGCGGCGCAAGCGAGCGCGGAGAGGGTGGAGAGAAAACGCATGGTGAAGATTCCTGTGGATCAGAACTGCGCCTGCACGCCGATGCGGAACGTGCGCGGCACGCCGGGGGCGAAGACCTGGGTACCGCCGCCCATGAAGGACGATGAGGAGGCATACACCTTGTCCGTGAGGTTGGCGACGGTGGCGTAAAGCCGATAGCCGGTGCCGGGCACGGCGTAGTTCACGCCCGCGTCCCAGATGGCGTAGCCGCCATAGCTGACGCTGTTGCCGGCGTTGACCGCGTAGCGGCCCACGCGGCGCCAGGCGAGCGTGCCTTCCCAGCCTGCTACGGGGCGCCATGCGGCGCTCACCGTGGTGGTGGTGCGCGGCACGCCGGCCACCTGCTTGCCGGGCATGGCGGGGTCGGCGTTCTGCGTGACGCGCGAATGCGCGCTGCCCCAGGCCAGCGACAGATCGAGCTGGCGCGTGGCGGCCCAGAGGACGCTGGCCTCGACGCCGCTGCGGCGCGTGGCGCCGTAGTTCTCGTAGAGGCCGGGCGCCACGGCGCGGATTTCATCCGACGACAGCAGCCGGTACACGGCCACGTCCAGCGTCAGGCCCGCGAAGGGCTGGATCTGCGCGCCGACTTCGGTCTGGCGGAAGATGTTGGGGCCGAGCGTGCGCGCGCCCAGCGCGTATTTGGCGAACTCGTCGGGCAGCGCGAAGCCTTCCGACCAACTCGCACGCGCCAGCACGCCGGGCAGCAGTTGCGAGCGCACGCCTATCTTGGGGCTGGCGTGCGACATGCGCGCCAGCGGGCCGCAGTCGGCACTGTCGGTCTCGGGGCCCAGCGGACGGCAATTACCGGTGAAGCGATCCCAGCGCAGGCCGAACGAGGGCTGGAACAGCGGGTGCACGGGCGCATCCACTTCGGCGAAGGCCGACACGCTGTTCAGCCGCGTGCGCCGGTCGAGCCCTGGCGGCGCGGTGCGCATGCGGTCGTTCTCGCCATCGTGGAACTGGTAGTCCGTGGTTTCGCGGAAGGTTTCGATGCCCGCAACCCAGTTAATCGGCGTGAACGCCGTGAAGTGGCGGCCATTCAGGCTGGTGCCCGCGCCATAGACCGTGCGGTCATAGGTCTCCTCGCGCTGGCGCCAGGCGCTGCTGCTCACGGGGCGGCTGAACCAGCGCGTGAAGTCCTGCCGCGTGGTGTAGGCAAAGGTGAGCCATTGGAGTTCCGGCGCGATCGTGTACTGCACGTCCGCGCGCAGCGTGGCGAAGTGCTTCTTCGATCCGTCGAGCATGGCCTGCGGCTCCTTGCCGTAGGGGTCGGTGGCGAAGCGCGCCGCCGTCACGTAGCCGGGCGAATCGCCGTCGCCCTGGTGCAGGCGGCCCGAGAGCGCGATCTCTAGCGCAGGCGTGACGGCCTTGCTCCAGCGCGCGGCCAGCGTGGTGCGCTCCGTGCTCGATTGGGTGCGAAAGCCATCGGAGCGGTAGTGCTGCGCGGCGAGGTTGAGCGTCTGCCCCTCGCTGGGCTTGAGGCCCAGCGCGGCCTGCGCATCCAACGTGCCGTGGGAGGCGATGCTCGCATCCACTTCCTTGTACTCGCCGCCCTTGCGCGTCTCGATCGCCAGCAGCCCCGCGCGGTTGAAGTTGCCATACAGGGCGGACACCGGCCCCTTGTAGGCGGTGAAGCGATCGATCTCCAGCGGCACGATGACGTTCAGATCGACGTAGCCGTCGGCATGCGACATGGCCTCGTTGAGCGGGATGCCGTCCAGCACCACGCCCACGTCCCCGCCATGCCCGCCGCCGCCGAATCCGCGCATCACGATGGCGTTGCCAACGCCCGGGAGCTGGTAGTCCTGCACGTTCATGCCGGGCACCTGGCGCAGCAGATCCTCGGGGCGGGTGATGTGGGCGTTCTGGATGTCCTGTGTCTCCAGCGTGGTGGTGGAGTACGCCGCCGCGCCGCCGCGCGCGGATTCGCCCTTGACCTCCACCGCGTCCAGTACGGGTGTCTGGGCCTGGGCGGTGTGTGCCAGGGCCAGCAGGCAAGCGGCGGTGGCGTGTCTGGCGGACGATGCGCCGCGCATCAGAACAGGAAATACCGTTGCGCCATCGGCAGGCTGGTCGCCGCCTCGCACACCAGCAATTCGCCATCGGCGCGCACCGTATAGGTCTGCGCGTCCACCTCCATGCGCGGCGCCAGGCCGTTGTGGACCATATGGCCCTTCTTCACGCCACGCATGTTCTTCGCTGCCGCAAGGCGCTTGGCGAGGCCGTAGCGCTGGCCCACGCCCGCGTCCAGCGCGGCTTGCGAGACGAAGGTGAGCGAGCTGCGCGCGGTATTGCCGCCGAAGGCGCCGAACATCGGCCGGTAGTGCACGGGCTGCGGGGTGGGGATGCTGGCGTTCGGGTCGCCCATCGCCGCCATCGCGATGCTGCCGCCCTTGAGGATGCACGCGGGCTTGACGCCGAAGAACGCGGGCTTCCAGATCACGATGTCGGCCCACTTGCCTGCCTCCAGGCTGCCGACTTCGTGGCTGATGCCGTGGGCGATGGCGGGGTTGATCGTGTACTTGGCGACGTAGCGCCTGGCGCGGAAGTTGTCGTTGCGCGCGCTGTCCTCGGGCAATGTGCCGCGCTGTGCCTTCATCTTGTGCGCCGTCTGCCAGGTGCGGATGATGACCTCGCCCACGCGGCCCATGGCCTGGCTGTCGCTGCTCATCATGCTGATGGCGCCCATGTCGTGCAGGATGTCCTCGGCGGCGATGGTTTCCTTGCGGATGCGGCTCTCGGCGAAGGCCAGGTCCTCGGCGATCGCGGGGTCGAGGTGGTGGCACACCATGAGCATGTCCACGTGCTCGTCCAGCGTGTTGCGCGTGAAAGGCATGGTGGGGTTGGTGGAGCTGGGTAAAAAGTTCTCCACGCCCACCACTTTCAGGATGTCGGGCGCATGGCCGCCGCCCGCGCCCTCGGTGTGGAAGGCGCACAGCGTGCGGCCCTTGGTCGCCGCGATGGTGTCCTCCACGAAGCCCGATTCGTTGAGCGTGTCGGAGTGGATGGCCACCTGCACGTCCTCCAGCTCCGCCACGTCCAGGCAGTTGCTGATCGCGCTGGGCGTGGTGCCCCAGTCCTCGTGCAGTTTCAGTCCGATCACGCCCGCGTGGATCTGTTCGTGCAGCGCGCCGGGTAGGCTGGCGTTGCCCTTGCCGAGGAAGCCCAGGTTCATCGGAAAGGCGTCGGCCGCTTGCAGCATGCGCTCGATGTGCCACGGCCCCGGCGTGCAGGTGGTGGCAAAGGTGCCGGTGGCCGGGCCGGTGCCGCCGCCGATCATGGTGGTGACGCCGCTGGCGAGCGCCTCCTCGATCTGCTGCGGGCAGATGAAGTGGATGTGGCAGTCGATGCCGCCCGCAGTGACGATATGGCCCTCGCAACTGATGATCTCGGTGCCGGGCCCGATCACGATATCCACGCCCGGCTGCGTGTCGGGATTGCCCGCCTTGCCGATGGCGGCGATGCGCCCGTCCTTCAGGCCGATGTCGGCCTTGACGATGCCCCAGTGGTCGAGGATCAGCGCATTGGTCAGCACGGTATCCACGGCGCCCTCGGCCCGCGTGCGCTGCGATTGCGCCATGCCGTCGCGGATGGTCTTGCCGCCGCCGAACTTCACTTCTTCGCCATAGCCGCCTGCGGCCAGGGTGAAGTCGCGTTCCACCTCGATGACGAGGCCCGTGTCGGCCAGCCGTAGGCGGTCGCCCACGGTGGGGCCATAGGTTTCGGCGTAGGCGCGCCGGTCGATGCTTGCCATCACAAATCTCCCTGCACCAGTCCGCGAAAGCCGAACACGCGGCGCGCACCGGAAAAATCGACGAGTTCCACCGTGCGCTGCTGGCCCGGTTCGAAACGCACGGCCATGCCGCTCGCGATGTTGAGGCGCATGCCGCGTGCGCTGTCGCGGTCGAATTCCAGCCCCGCGTTGGCCTCGGCGAAGTGGTAGTGCGAGCCGACCTGGATCGGCCGGTCACTCGCGTTCTTCACCACCAGCGCGAGCGTGCGGCGGCCGGGGTTGAGCGCGTGCGCGCCGTCGCCTGGGATGAGTTCACCGGGAATCATGTCAGGCCCATCGCGTCAGCATGAACACACCCAGCAGTGCCGTGGCCGCGCCGCCCGCGCGGGCGATCCACTGGTGGCGCTGCATCACCGCATGGCCCAGCAGCATGCCCGCGACGTGCAGCACGGCCGAGCCCGCCGCCATACCCGCCAGCGCGCCGAAGGCGGCGCCGCCGCCATCGCCCGCCAGTTCATAGCCATGCGCCGCGCCGTGGAAGAACGCGAACACGCCGGCCAGGGCAGCGGCTGCGCCCCAGGGCATGCGCTTGTGGACGGCCACGAGCAGGCCGAGCACCAGCACCGAGGCGGCGATCATCGGCTCCACCCCAGGCACCCACAGGCCACTGAAGCCTGCCAGCGCACCCAGCACCAGCAGCGCCACGAACGCGGCGGGCGCACGCCACGCGGGCCGCACGGCCAGCGCGCTCCAGGCGCCCACGGCCAGCATGGCGGCGAGGTGGTCGAGGCCCGTGAACGGATGCACGAAGGCGTGCGCGAAGCTGTCCGCCACGCCATGCGTGTGCGGCTGTCCGCCCACGTGGGCAAGAGCCGCGAAGGGCAGGGCGGCGAGGGAGAGGGGCAGTATCTTTTTCATAGCTGTTCGTGCTTGGTGGATAAGGGCTGGAGGCAAAAAAGGCTTCAAATGATGGGCTCGTGCACGGTCACCAGCTTGGTGCCGTCGGGAAAGGTGGCTTCGATCTGGATGTCCGGGATCATCTCGGCCACACCCTCCATCACGTCGGCGCGCGCGAGTACGGTGCGGCCCGCGCTCATCAGCTCGGCCACGGTGCGCCCGTCGCGCGCGCCTTCCATCACGAAGGCGCTGATGAGGGCCACGGCCTCGGGGTAGTTGAGCTTGAGCCCGCGCGCCTTGCGGCGCTCGGCCAGCAGCGCGGCGGTGAAGATCAGCAGCTTGTCTTTTTCACGAGGTGTCAGTTCCATTTCGCTTCGCTTAAGGCTCGATTAATCAGTTCGTGCGGCCAGGAATACCGGCCGAACACGCGGTGTCAGCTCCATGCACCGGGATATGCAAAAACGGTGCCTGTGCGTCGCCGCCGTGGTGCATGGCGCGCGCCCGATGCTGGTGCGTGGCTGGCCGTCATGGTGCCTGCGCCGCCGCTTTTGCACCACGAGCGTGAGAAGGCGCGGTGGCACGGTGCTTGCAAGACGAGAGCAGTCCCGCCGTTTTCGCAGATGGCGGCCTTCTCCATCGACAGCCAAGGATCGCATCGTGATGAACCCGCGCCGTTTCACCCTCCAGACCCTCGCCGCCGCTGCGGCCATCGCCAGCCTGCCGCTCGCCGCGCATGCGGCGGACACCATCAAGGTGGGCGTGCTGCATGCGCTCTCCGGCACGATGGCAATCTCGGAAACCGCGCTCAAGGACATGGCGCTGATGACCATCGAGGACATCAACGCTAAGGGCGGCGTGCTCGGCAAGAAGCTGGAGCCCGTGGTGATCGACACGGCCTCCAACTGGCCGCTGGCGGCCGAGAAGGCCAAGCAGCTCATCGGCCAGGACAAGGTGGCCGTCACCTTCGGCTGCTGGACCTCGGTGTGCCGCAAGTCGGTGCTGCCGGTCTACGAGGAGAACAACGCGCTGCTGTTCTACCCCGTGCAGTACGAGGGCGAGGAACTCTCCAAGAACGTCTTCTACACCGGCGCCGCGCCCAACCAGCAGGCCATTCCCGCCGTGGAATACCTGATGGGCGAGGACGGCGGCAGTGCCAAGCGCTGGGTGCTGCTGGGCACCGACTACGTGTACCCGCGCACGGCCAACAAGATCCTGCGCGCCTTCCTCAAGGCCAAGGGCGTGGCCGACAAGGACATCATGGAGACCTACACCCCCTTCGGCCACAGCGACTACCAGACCATCGTGGCCGACATCAAGAAGTTCTCTGCCGGCGGCAAGACGGCGGTCGTCTCCACCATCAACGGCGACTCCAACGTGCCCTTCTACAAGGAGCTGGGCAACGCGGGCCTGAAGGCCACCGACGTGCCCGTGGTCGCCTTCAGCGTGGGCGAGGAAGAGCTGCGCGGCCTCGACCCCAAGCCGCTCGTGGGCCACCTCGCCGCGTGGAACTACTTCATGAGCGTGAAGAACCCCACGAACGATGCCTGGATCAAGCAGTGGAGCGCCTACGCCAAGGCCAAGAAGCTGCCCGGCCAATCGACCAAGCCGCTGACCAACGACCCGATGGAAGCCACCTACGTCGGCATCCATATGTGGAAGCAGGCGGTGGAGAAAGCCAAGAGCACCGACCCCGACAAGGTGATCCCCGCGATGGCCGGGCAGACCTTCAAGGCGCCCAGCGGCTTCACGCTGACCATGGACGCCAAGAACCACCACCTGCACAAGCCGGTGCTGATCGGCGAGATCAAGGCCGACGGCCAGTTCAACGTCGTCTGGAAGACCAAGGCGCCCGTGAAGGCCCAGCCCTGGAGCCCGTACATCGACGGCAACGACAAGAAGAAGGACGAGCCTGAAAAGAAGTAACTCCCGAGTCTCCTCGCCCTGGTGGGCAGCCTTCGGCGCGGCGCGCACAGTCGCGCGCCGCGCCGTTTTTTTGAGGTTCGTATGTTGAGACAACTGTTGTTGCGAACGCTGGTGTGGATGGCCTGCATGGGCGGCGTGCACCTGGTCCACGCGCTCACGCCCGAAGCCGCGCTGGCGATGGCGCAGGGCGACAGCGCGGGCCGCATCGCCGCCATGCAGACGGCAGTGGCCGAGCAGCCCGATGCGCGCACCGCCGCCTTTCTGCGCGCGCTGGCCGAGGGCGAGGTGGCCGTCGCGGACGGCCGCGCGTTGATCGTCAAGGACGGCCAGGCGCAAGATCCGGCGACCGGGCAGGACGTGACACTGCCCGAGGGCGCGGAGGACGTGAGCAACAACAACCGCATGCGCTCTGCCATCGGCGCTGCGCTGGCCGCGCTCGACCTGTTCGCGCCCGATGCCGGGCAGCGCCTGCAGGCCGCGCAGGCCATGCGCCAGGGTGCGACGGCCGAGCGCCTGCCGCTCATCGACAAGGCGCTGGCGCAGGAGAGCGACGCGCGCGTGAAGCGGGCGCTGGAGCAGATCCGCGCCAGCGTGCAGCTGAACAGCGGCGACGCGATGGGCCGCATGGCCGCCATCGCCACGCTGCTGGAAGACGCCAGCCCCGCCACGCGCCTGCTGCTCAGCGAGCGGTTAGCGCAGGAGCGCGACGAAAAGGTGCAGGCCGCCCTGCGCCGCGCGCTTGCGCAGGTGGACGACCAGCTCGCCTGGGGCGAGCGCCTGGGCGTGGCCTTCACGGGCGTCAGCCTGGGCAGCATCCTGCTGCTGGTCGCCCTGGGCCTCGCGATCACCTACGGGCTCATGGGCGTCATCAACATGGCGCACGGCGAGCTGATGATGATCGGCGCCTATGCCACCTATCTGGTGCAGGGCCTGTTCCAGAAATACCTGCCCGGCGCATTCGATGCCTACCTGATCGCGGCCGTGCCCGCGGCCTTCCTCGCGTCGGCGCTCGTCGGTGCCATCCTGGAGCGCGGCGTGCTGCGCTTCCTCTATGGCCGCCCGCTGGAGACGCTGCTCGCCACCTGGGGCATCTCGCTGATCCTGATGCAGCTCGTGCGCACCGTGTTCGGCGCGCAGAACGTCGCGGTGGAAAACCCGTCGTGGATGAGCGGCGGCTGGCAGGCGCTGCCCAACCTCACGCTGCCCTACAACCGGCTCGTCATCATCGCCTTCGCGTTCGCCGTGCTGGCGCTGGTGGCCTGGGTGATTGCGCGCACGCGCATGGGATTGTTCGTGCGCGGCGTGACGCAGAACCGGCCCATCGCCTCGTGCATGGGCGTGAACACCGCGCGGGTGGACACCATGGCCTTCGCGCTCGGCAGCGGCATCGCCGGGCTGGCAGGCTGCGCTCTCAGCCAGGTGGGCAACGTGGGGCCGGACCTGGGCCAGAGCTACATCGTCGATTCGTTCATGGTCGTGGTGCTCGGCGGCGTGGGCCAGCTCGCGGGCACCGTCTATGCCGCGCTGGGGCTGGGCGTGCTGAACAAATTCCTCGAAGGCTGGACGGGCGCGGTGCTCGCCAAGATCGCCGTGCTGGTGTTCATCATCGCCTTCATCCAGAAGCGGCCGCAGGGCATCTTCGCCATGAAGGGCCGCAGCGCGGAATGACCATGAAACACCCCCCTGAGTCGCTTCGCGCCTTCCCCCGCTCTCGCAACGCTGCGCGTTGCGGGCAGGGGGACGCAGCCAGCGCGGCGGGGCGGCCCTTGCGCGGCTGCCCGCGCATGGCGCGCGCCAGTTGCATGGCGCATGGGTAGTGCGCAGCACGATGGAAAACTGACATGACAACCCTATCCATACCGATTCAACTGCCTGGCCGCAAGCCGCTGCTCACGCGCAAGGGCTGGGGCGCGTTCTTCGCCGCGCTGCTGGTGGTGTGCGCGCTCGCGCCCGCGCTCAACCTGTGGGTGCCGCCGGGCAGCGCGTTGCACCTGTCGGACTACGCGGTGGCGCTCACGGCCAAGATCATGTGCTACGCCATCGTGGCGCTGGCGATGGACCTGATCTGGGGATACACCGGCATCCTCAGCCTGGGCCACGGCCTGTTCTTCGCGCTCGGCGGCTACGTGATGGGCATGCACCTGATGCGCGACGCTGCCGGGCCTGACGGCCTGCCCGCCTTCATGGTGTTCCTCGACTGGAAGGAGATGCCGTGGCACTGGGCGCTGTCGGACAGCTTCGCCGCCACGCTGGTGCTCATCGTGGCCGTGCCGGGGCTGGTGGCCTTCGTGTTCGGCTGGTTCGCGTTCCGCTCACGCATCAAGGGTGTGTACTTTTCCATCATCACGCAGGCGCTCACCTATGCGGCCATGCTGCTGTTCTTCCGCAACGAGACGGGCTTCGGCGGCAACAACGGCTTCACCGACTTCAAGCGCATCGCGGGTTTCGCCATCGCCACGCAGGAAACGCGCATGGCCCTGTTCGTCATCACGGGCTGCACGCTGCTGGGCTTCTACCTGCTGGCGCGCTGGCTCGTACAAAGTAAGTTCGGCCGCGTGCTGCAAGCCATCCGCGACGCGGAAAGCCGTGTGATGTTCTCGGGCTACGCGCCGCTGCCCTACAAGCTCACCATCTGGGTCATCAGCGCCATGATGTGCGGCGTGGCCGGGGCGCTCTACGTGCCGCAGGTGGGCATCATCAATCCCGGCGAAATGAGCCCCGCCGCCTCGATCGAAATGGCCGTGTGGGCGGCAGTCGGCGGGCGCGCCACGCTGATCGGCCCCATCGCGGGCGCATTCATCGTCAACGGCGCCAAGAGCTGGCTCACCGTGGTGGCGCCGGAGTTCTGGCTCTACTTCCTCGGGCTGCTCTTCATCGCCGTGACGCTGTTCCTGCCGAACGGCGTGGTCGGCTTGCTGCGCCGCAAGAAAGGGGCAAGGCATGACACCCGATCTGATGGAGGCGGGCGCGCAGCGCTTCGGGCGCGCGGCTCCCGCACCGGCCGCCGCCGCTTCGGGCGGCCGCAGCCCAGGCTACGCGCGCCCGGCCGTCCCCGGCGAGGTGGACGTGACCCACGGCCGCATCCTGTACCTGGAGGACGTGCACGTCAGCTTCGACGGCTTCAAGGCCATCAACGGCCTGCACCTCGACATTGCCCCCGGCGAGCTGCGCTGCATCATCGGCCCCAACGGCGCGGGCAAGACCACGATGATGGACATCATCACCGGCAAGACGCGGCCCGACAAAGGCACGGTGTTCTTCGGCTCCACCATCGACCTGCTGCGCCACAACGAGCCGCAGATCGCGCAGCTCGGCATCGGCCGCAAGTTCCAGAAGCCCACGGTGTTCGAGCACCTCAGCGTGTTCGAGAACCTCGAACTCGCGCTGAAGACGCACAAGGGCGTGCGGCATTCGATGTTCTTCCGGCTCGACAGCGCGCAGAGCGGCCGGCTGGCCGAGGTGCTGCACACCATCCACCTCGCCGGCAGCGAGGCGCGCCTGGCGGGCGAGCTGAGCCACGGCCAGAAGCAGTGGCTGGAGATCGGCATGCTGCTCATGCAGGACCCGAAGCTGCTGCTGCTCGACGAGCCCGTCGCCGGCATGACCGACGAGGAAACCGCGCGCACGGCCGAGCTGTTCCTCTCGCTCAAGGGCCGGCACTCGCTGATGGTGGTAGAGCACGACATGCATTTCATCCGCGCCATCAGCGAGAAGGTGACGGTGCTGTGCGACGGCAGCGTGCTGGCCGAAGGCACGCTCGACCAAGTGCAGTCCGACGAGCGCGTGATCGAAGTCTATCTGGGGCGCTGATATGGAACACCCCCTGTGGCGCTGCGCGCCTTCCCCCGCTCTCGCATTGCTGCGCAATGCGGGCGGGGGACGCCGCCCTCGCTACGGGGCGGCCCTTGCTCGGCTGCCCTGGCTTGGGGCGTGCCGGTTTCATGCGGCGCGGGCGATGCAGACCGATATGTATAAAAACAATAGCTGCCAGCGAATGCTGGATAAGCGCTAGAGGCCAAAAACATGCTCAGAGTCCAGGACCTGCACCAATACTACGGCGGCTCGCACATCCTGCGCGGCGTCAGCCTCACGGCCGAGGCTGGCCAGGTCACCGTGCTGCTGGGCCGCAACGGCGTGGGCAAGACCACGCTGCTCAAGTGCCTGATGGGCCTGGTGCCGATCCGGCAAGGCGCCATCGAGTGGAACGGCCTGGCGCTGCCCGGCCGCGCGACCTACGAGCGCGTTCGCGCCGGCATCGGCTTCGTGCCGCAGGGGCGCGAGATCTTCGCGCGCCTCAGCGTGGAGGACAACCTGCGCATGGGTCTGGCCTACCGCCCGGCGGGTACGCCCATACCGGACGATCTGTACGCGCTGTTCCCGGTCCTCAAGGAGATGCTGCACCGGCGCGGCGGCGACCTCTCGGGCGGGCAGCAGCAGCAGCTCGCCATCGCCCGCGCGCTGGCGCCGGGGCCGCAGCTGCTGATCCTCGACGAGCCCACCGAGGGCATCCAGCCCAGCATCATCAAGGACATCGGCCGCGTGATACGCATGCTCGCCAAGGAGCGCGGCATGGCCATCCTGCTGTGCGAGCAGTACTACGACTTCGCCGAGGAACTGGCCGACGCCTACCTGGTGATGGAGCGCGGCGAGGTCATCGCGCACGGGCCGGGCAGCGAGATGCGCGAGAAGAACATCCGCAGCCTGGTGGCGATCTGACCGCTACATGGCCCAGATGCGCGGCGCCGCCGCGGGCAGGCCCCAGAGCCGCTCGCGCCACGCGCCGCGCACCTGGCGCCACAGTTGCATGAGCGGCTCCACCACGGGCGCGAGGCCGCGCAGCACCAGCATGTGGTCGTTGGGCGCGGTCACTCCGCACAGGTGGCCCTGCGGGTGCGCGTCGAGCAGGGCGCGCGCGGCATCCAGCAGCGCTTCGCGTTCCTCCCGCGCCAGCGGGGTGCCGCAGGCCAGCAGCAGCGTGGCCAGGCAGCGGTGGCCCGCCAGGCCCAGCGCGCCGTCCATCAGCAGCGCGTCCTGCGCGTCCACCGTGCCGCGCTCCAGCCAGCGGCCTGCCCATTCCTGGTGCTGCACGAGGCGCCCGCGCGTGAACGGTGCACCGGCATGGGGCAGGCCGAAGGCCGTCACGTCCCAGGCGATGAGCGCGGCGCCCTCGGCCAGCGCGAAGTCGAGGCGGTTGTGCGCATCGCAGCCGTCGTAGGCCAGCGTTTCCAGCGGCAGCCACTCCAGCCGCGCACCGGCGTCCAGCACCAATTGCGTGCGCTGCGCGGCGGGCTGGCCGTTGCTGCGGTAGAAGCGCGTGGCGCCGGGCGTGGTTACCAGCGCGTGCGCGCCTTCGCCCACGCGCGCGCCGATCTCCAGCACGTCGCCGCCCACCAGCCCGCCGGGCGGGTGCACCAGCACGTTGTGGCAGATGCCCTCGCCCTCGGGGTAGAGGCTGCGCAGCAGGCGTAGCGGCCCCTGGTGGGTGAAATGCACGGCGGTGCGGCCGCCGTGGCGGGTGTAGTCGAGGGAGAGTCGGGCGAGCCAGTTCATGGATGCGCACGATGATGCACGGGCCATGCCTGGCGGCCAGGCGCTATGGCGCGGTAGTCACATCCACATACACCGCATAGACGGTTTGCGCGGCGGCCACGGACACAGAGCGGGTGCGGGTCATGGAATTTGCTATTGAAAGTGGAGCTGCTTGCGCTTGCCTGGTGGGCGCTGGAGGCCAAAAAACTTGATCTGCTACTGGGATGACGGCCACACGCCCGTCAGCGCCACGCACCAGTTGATGACCAGGTACGGCTCGCGCGTGGGCAGCGGCATGTTGGCGCCTGCGGGGGCGGTGGTCAGCGTGGTGTTGGCGTCGGCGCTGTCCACGTACAGGCCCGCGTTCTGCGTTTGGGCCAGCACGCGGGCGGCGGGGGCGGCGTGGGTGGCAGGGGCGGTGGTGGCGGGCTGGCCGCCGGGGTGGGTGTGCAGGGGCAGCTGGCTGGCTATCAGGGTGGTGGATTCCTGCCCGGGCTGGCTGCCACGCGGCAGGGTGGCGCCATTCGCGCCCATTGGCGTGCGCCCGCGCAGGTCGGGCAGGTTGAAGACGGTGCCGTTGCCGCCGTAGTTGACGCCCAAGAGGGCGGACAGTGCCTGGTTGGTGTTCACGGCCAACAGCGCTCCGTTGGCCGGCGCCCAGTTGCGCGGGCAGCGGGGATAGGCGAAGGCGCGCAGTTCGCTCACATAAGGGGTTTGCGCCTGCGCGCTGCCGCTGGCGGCCAGCAGGGCCAGGGCCAAGGCCCGTGCGGCAGCGCGCGGTTTGCTATTTTTAAGATAGCTGCTTGCGACCGCTGCGTGGGCGCTGGAGGGGGTTTGGGTGCTGTTCATGGGCTGCGCGTCAATTGAAGCTGGGGAAGATGCCCTGAACGGCAATGCACCACTGCAAGGCCATGTAGGGGCTGCGCAGGTTGACCGGCACGCCGCTGCCCGCGCTGCCGGTAGCGGAGCCGGGTGCAGGGCTGCCGGCGGCGGCGTAGGCCCCGCCGTTTTGCGCGGCGGCGGGCACGCGGCCTGTGGCGGGCGTGGCGTGGGTGGCGGGGGCGGTGCTGGCGGGCAGGGTGTGGGTGTGGGCGGGCATGTGGTTCTGGGTCAGCGTGACGGACTCGGCACCTGCCTGTTCGCCCATCACGCGGTTGCCCAGGCCGGGGCCCTGGCCCTGGCCCACGGCCGTGCGCCCGCGCAGGTCGGGCAGGCCGAAGTCGGTGACGCCGTTGCCGCCGTAGGTGGTGCCGATCAGGGTGTACAGCGGTTCGTAGCCGGCAACGGGCAGCAGTCGCCCGTCGGCCGGCAGCCAGTAGCCGTCGGGGCAAAAGGTGCCGCCAAACAGCATCAGCTCGCCCATGAAGGGCTGGGCATGGGCGCCGGGGGCGGCGCACAGGGCCGTGGCCAGGGCGGTGGCGTGGAGCAGGTTGGGTTTCATGGGCGTAGGGGGTATATGGCGTTTCCGCCCGTGGCGATGCACCACTGGATGGCGAGGGCGGGGGCCTGCGTGGGCACGGGGCTGGGCGCTGCCTGGCCCGCCGCGCCGGTGACGGCGGCCATCTCGAAGGCGGTGCCGCCGGGCGCGCCGGGGCTGGCATACAGCCCGGCGTTCTGCCCCTGGGCCAGCTGGCGCGTGGGCGCGGGCGTGGCGTGGGTGGCGGCTGCGGCAGTGCTGGTGGTGTGGGTGTGGGGGGAAGCTGCTGGAGCGTGAGCGTGGTGCTGCTGCTGCCGCCCACTTGGCCCAGGGTCAGCTCCTGCAGCCCAAGGCCTTGGCCCACGCCCGGCGCAACGCGCCCGTTCAGGTTGGGCAGGGCAAAGGTGACGGTACCGTTGCCACCGTAGGTGGTGCCCAGGATGGCGAACAGCGCGCTGTTTTGGGCAATGGCCAGCAACCGGCCATCGGCGGGCAGCCAGCCATTGGGGCAGCTGCCGCCGGACAAGCCCGCCATGGGCATGAGCGTGCCGTAGTAGGCGGATTCGGCGTCGGCCCGCGCCGCCGCGCAGGCCGCCAGCAGGGCCAGGGCGCAGGCGGCCCGGCGCAAGGGGGTGGTGTAGGGCGTGCGCATGGTCAGCGGGCCAGCAGGAAGCAGATGCGAGTGATGGTCTCGGGCCCGTCCTGCGCCAGCCAGCCGGGGGTGAGGGTGAGGCCGGCGGCGGGGCTGCCCCCGTCGGTGACGGCCAGCGCGCGGCCCGTGCTGGTGCGCGCGTCCACCAGCAGGCTGTAGGCGCCCGCGCCCAGGGCGGGGGTGAAGGTGACGGTGTAGGTGCCGCCGTTCAGTGCCACGGCGTAGTCCGTGCCGCTCAGGGTGGTTCTGTCGGCCCCGAAGCAGCCGTGGCGCACTTCGGCCAGGCCGGGGATGGCGCCACCCGCGCCAGGGGCGCCGGGGTCGCCCTTGTCGCCCTTGGGGCCTTGCGCGCCGTTGCAGACGTAGCGGGTGGCGGTGATCTCGCCCGCGTCCAGCGTGCTGTTGCCGTTGGCGTCCAGGCCGGAATCCACGCGCACGCCGCCTGCGGCGCAGTTGGGGCCGGCAGCCTCGGCAGCGGTGGCGACCAGGCTTTTCAGGCCGGGGCTGCCATTCGTGCCTGGGGTGCCATTCGTACCGGGGGTGCCGGGGTCGCCCTTGTCTCCCTTGGGGCCGGTCACGCTGCAGCCCACCAGCGTGCCGCTGGCGTCGTGGCACACGGCGGTGCCGGTGGCGGCGGGCGTGGCGCCGGGCAGCAGCGGCAACTGCACCGCGCCGTCGGGCTGCACGCGCAGGGCGGGCGTGCCGCCGGGCTGCACCACCACGGCGCCGCCGGTGGCGGGGGTCAGGGTCATGTCGCTGCTTTGCGCGGCGGCGCCGCCGTAGGCCAGAGCCAGGGCCAGAGCGATCGCAAGGGGGAGAAGGTGTGTTTTTGCATGGTGGTTTGGGGGGCGAGGGTTCAGTCGAAACGGCGCGGGGCGGGGCGCAGGCGGCGCGCGCCCAGCAGCGCGGCCAGGGCCGAGAGCAGCAGCAGCCCCCATTCGTTCAGCGTGGGGATGGCCGCAGGCCCGCCGGGGCCGGGCGCGGCCAGCAGCTGCATGGGGGCGAAGGGGTCGGCGATGAAGCCTGCGCGCGCGTCGCCGTCGCCATCGCCGCCGTCGGTGACGGTGTAGGTCACGGTGGTGCCGTTCACCTGCAGGTTGGGCGGGGTGAACCAGCCGGTTTGGGGCTGCGGCGTGCCGGTGTCGTAGGGGCCGTGCTTTTGCAGCGCCAGGCCCGCCAGGCTGGAGGGGTAGGTCACGTTGACCTGCAGCGTGGCGCCGGGGCAGCCCTGGGCGGCAAAGCGCAGTGCGCCCAGCGGAAAGCTGGCGTTGGCGGGCGCGCCGGGCGGGATGGCGTGGGTGATGGCGAGTTGCATGACCGTGCAGCCCGGCGGCAGGGCCGCGGCCGCGCCGCCCGCGTCCACGGCGGCAATGGTGACCTGGGCCGTGCCGGGGCTGGCGCCGCCGCCGGGCGGGGTGGGTATCACCACGGGCTGCGCGGGGGGCGGTGCCGTGCCGGGCAGCAACTGGCCCACGGCGCCCACGGCCGGGCAGCCGGGGCTGGCGTCCTTGCGCTCCACGCGGCCGGTGGTCAGGGTGACGCTGGCGGCCGCGTCCACCGACCACTGCTGCGCCAGCTCCACATGGCCCGCGCCCACGGCCAGCAGCGCGCCGGCTTGGAGTTGCACGTCGCGCGCGCCCAGCAGCGCGCCGCCGTCCAGTTGCAGCGCGCCGCCGCTGCGCAGGCTGGCGCAGCCCAGCGCGGCGGTGCCGCCGCCCAGCTGCGCGCTGGCGCCGGGGGCAGCACCCATTCAGTGGGGGCGGGCTGCGCCTGCGCCGCCGTGCCGCAGCAGGCCAGCGCCAGCCCGGCCAGCGTGGCCAGTGGCCCCAGGGGGAAAGAAGTGTTTTTGCTCATAATTCAATAGCTGCTTGCGCTTGACTATCAAGCGCTGGAGGCTAATTTGGCTTGAAGACCGCGCCGCCCCGCCAGCGCGCCCAGCAAGGCCAGCGGCATAAGCAGCAGCCCCCAGCCGGAGAGTGCGGGCACGGGCTGCGCAGCGGGCGGGGGCGCGGCCAGGGTGGTGAACAGCGTGCCGACGCCCATCGGGGCGATGCCGGTGCCGTTGTAGGGCTGCACGCTGCATTGGTAGCCGGTGCTGGGCGTCAGGCCGCCCACGGTGAGGGGGCTGCCCACGCCGAGCGCGGCCACGTAGCGGGTGGGCGGGACGGCGGACTGGTCGATGCAGACGGCCGCATAGCCCGCGATGGAGGCGCTGGGCGCTGCGGGCGGGGTGAATGCTAGGCGCAGGCTGGTGGGGGCGGGGGTGGCGTGCAGCCCGGTCACTGCGTCGGCGGCGGTGGGGGCGGGCCCGGACAGGCCGTCCGGCGCGATGACGACGGGGGGCGTGGCCGCGCCGAGGAGCTGGGCCCGCCCCGGCTGAACTCCAGCTCGCAGGTGTAGGGCGTGCCGGGCGCCAGCGCAACGACGGGCGGATTGGTGCCCGAGAGCGCGGCGCCGCCGGCCAGGGGACGGCAGCGGCCGGTTTGCTGGGAGGCGGGCGGGAATGCGGCGGCGATGGAGAACAGCACCACGGAGTTGCCCGCGAGGGTGGCAGTCGTCATGCCCAGCGGCAGCAAGGTGGGGGCGTGCCCTGTGCCCGCGCCGTGCCGCCCAGGCACAGCAGGGCCAGGGAGAGCAGCACGGTGCGGCGGTGGCGAGGCAGGGCGTAGACTGGCGGCACGAAAACTCCTTTTTTGATAGCTGCTTGCGCTTGCTGGACAAGCGCTGGATGCCATCAATGCCTCCAATCGCCTGCGGTAGTGAGAAATCGTAGATGGCCGTACTTTTTTGCAACATCCCTGAAATTGGGTAATTTGCGGGCATGCGTTCAAATTCACCAATTTCAGGGATGCGCGCGCGGGGCGGGGTGGCCTACGATGGCGCCATCCTGTTGCCCGCTGTTACGCCGCCGCGCCATGAACGATCCTTCCGCCTCCGCCGAACCTGCCTTGCCCGCGCCCGTGCTGGTGGTGGAGGACGAGCCGCTGCTGCAGCAGCGCCTGCGCGGCGTGCTGCTGGGGCTGGGCTATGCGGCGGATGCGCTGGTGTTCGCCGCCACGCTGGCCGAGGCGCGCGCGTGCCTGGCCGAGCAGCCGGTGGCGCTGGCGCTGGTGGACCTGCAGCTGCCCGACGGCAACGGGCGCACGCTGATCGGCGAGTTGCGTGCGCAGGACCCGGGGCTGGGCATCCTGGTGGTGTCGGCGTGGAGTTCGGAGGACGCGATTCTGGGCGCGCTGCGTGCCGGGGCCACGGGCTACGTGCTCAAGGAGCGCGACGACGTGGAGGTGCAGCTGTCCATCCGCAGCGTGCTGCGCGGGGGGCGCCGATCGACCCGTTCATCGCGCGGCGCATCCTGGAGCTGCTGCCCGCGCCCCAGCCCGCGCCCGGCCCTGGTGCGCAGGGGCTGGAGGAGGCGCTGAGCGAGCGCGAGGGCGAGATATTGCGGCTGGTGGCCGATGGGCTCTCCAATCGCGAGATCGCCGAGCAGCTCTTCCTGTCGCGCTATACGGTGGAGAGCCACGTCAAGCGCGTGTACCGCAAGCTGGCGGTGTCCTCGCGCACGGGCGCGGTGCGCGAGGCGCGTTCACGGGGCTGGCTGGGGTGAGTGTGCGATGACGTATTTCATGCGTTTGCCCGAGGAGGGAGCGCTGCCCGTGCCGGTGCTGGTGGTGGAGGACGAGCCGCTGCTGCAGCGGCGCATCAAGGCGATCCTGGGCAGCCTGGGCTACACCGATTCGCTGGTGTTCGCGGGCTCGCTGGCGCAGGCGCGGGCCTGCCTGGCCGCGCAGCCGCCGCGGCTGGCGCTGGTGGACGTGCAGCTGCCCGACGGCAGCGGACTGGAGCTGATCCGCGAGATCCGCGCGGGCGATGCGGACGTGGGCATCCTGGTCGTCTCGGCCTGGGGCACGCACGAATCCATCCTGGGCGCGCTGCGCGCAGGGGCCACGGGCTACGTGCTCAAGGAGCGCGACGACGTGGAGGTGTCGCTGTCCATCCGCAGCGTGCTGCGCGGGGGGCGCCGATCGACCCGTTCATCGCACGCCAGCTGTTGCGCGAGCTGCCCCAGGTGGCGCCCGGCGAGGCTGCGGACGCGGAGGGCGGCCCCGCGCTCGACGGCCGCGAGCGGCAGATCCTGCGCCTGGTGGGCGACGGCCTGTCCAACCGCGAGATCGCCGAACAGGTGCTGCTCTCGCGCGGCATGGTGGAGGGCGTGATCCGCGCCATCTACCGCAAGCTGGCGGTGTCCACGCGCGTGGGCGCGGTGCGCACGGCGCAGGCGCGGGGGCTGCTGGATTGATGCGCTGGCTGTGGTTGGCGGCCGTGCTGGCGCTGTGCCTGCCCGGTAGGGTGCTGGCCGCCAGTGCGCAAGAGGGCTGCGCGCCGCGCGTGCTGTCCGTGCAGGCCGCGCGCGCCGTGGATGACGCGCGGCCCGCGCAAGGCTGGGAAGACGTCACGCTGCCCGATGTCTGGACCCAGCGCTGGCCCGGCCACGGCGGCGCGGTGTGGTACCGCATCGACTGGGAGCGCGGATGCGCGGGCGCTGCGCCCTCCGGCGATCCGGTGGGGCTGGGCATCGACGGCATGAGCATGGCGGGCGAGGTGTACGCGGGCGGCGGCTTGCTGTGGCGCGACGCCTCGCTGGCCGAGCCGCTGTCGCGCAGCTGGAACACGCCGCGCTGGTGGCTGCTGCCCGCGGCGGGCGTGCACGAGGGAGTGAACACCGTGTGGGTGCGCGTGGTGGGCGTGGCGGCGCTGTCGCCGGGGCTGGGCCACGTGCGCATCGGCCCGGCGGCGCAGGTGGGCCAGGCGCAGGCGGCGCGGCAGTGGCGCCAGCGCACGGTGTACGTGTTCTCGGCCGGGCTGTCGGCGGCGGTGGGGTGCCTCTTCGGCGTGGTGTGGTGCCTGCGCCGGGCGGAGCGCGCGTTCGGCTGGTACGCGCTGATGTCGCTCGCGTGGACGGTGTACCTGTTCACGCTGCTGGCCACCAGCCCGTGGCCGTTCGGCGGGACGCTGGCGCTGTCGCGGCTCAACATCGTCGCCTTCGTGCTGTACGTGCTGTGCTTCTGCCTGTTCACCTGGCGCTTCGGCGGGCAGCACCTGCCCCGGCTGGAGCGGGTGCTGCGCTGGCTGGCCCTGCTGGCCGCGGCGGCCGTGCTGCTGGCGCCGCAGGACGCGGCGGCGCCGGTGTTCCTGGCGGCGTGGCTGGGCTTCGTGGCGGTGTTCTTCGCCAACTGCCTGCAGTTCCAGTGGCACGCGTGGCGGCCCCGCCCCGGCGGGCGTGATGTGCAGCACATGCTGCTGGCGCTGTGCTGGCTGGTGTTCGTGGTGGTGGGCGTGCACGACCTGCTGCTGGTGATGCAGCATTGGCGCGCGGAGCAGTCCTGGTCGTCGGTGGCCGGCCCCGTCACCACGGTGGTCATGGCGTTGCTGCTGGGCGGGCGGCTGGCGGGCAGCATGCGGCGCATCGAGCGCTTCAACCACGAGCTGGAAGAGAGCGTGGCCCACGCCCGCGCCGAATTGGCGCAGGCCCTGGCGCGTGAGCATGCGCAGGCGCTGGACAACGCCAAGCTGCAGGAGCGCATGCAGATCGCGCACGACCTGCACGACGGCCTGGGCGGCAGCCTGGTGCGCGGCATGGCGCTGCTGGAGCAGGCGCGCGAGCCGCTGTCCAACGCGCGCGTGCTGTCCCTTCTGAAGGTGCTGCGCGACGACCTGCGCCAGGTGATCGACCACGGATCGAGTGCGGGTGCCGCCGCGCCCGCCACGCCCGTGCAGTGGGCCGCGCCGCTGCGCCACCGCTTCACGCGCATCCTCGACGAGATGGGCGTGGCCAGCGAATGGCGCATCGCCCCGCGGTGGCGCGAGGGCGGCGAGCGGCCCAGCGCGCTGCAGTGCCTGGGGCTGACGCGGCTCGTGGAGGAAGCCCTGTCCAACATCATCAAGCACAGCCAGGCGCTGCAGGTGCGCGTGGAGTGCGCCCAGCCCCTGCCCGGCGTGTTCGCGGTGCGCGTGGAGGACGACGGCGTGGGCTTCGACGTGCAGGCCGTGCAGTGCGCGGGCCTGTCCGTGGGCATGCGCAGCATGGCCGCGCGCGCCGAGCGCATGGGCGCCACGTTCAAGGTGGAGTCGGGGCTGGGCGGCACGGCGGTGAGCGTGGTCCTGCTGCTGCCCGAGGCGGCAAGGACGGCGGCATGAGGCTGTGGCTGCTGCTCGCGTGGATGCTGCTGGCAGCGCGGCCGGCCTGGGCGGATGCGCCGGACGCCTGTGCCCCGCGCATCCTCGCGGTGCAGGCGGCGAAGGCCGAGGGCGAGGCCGGCCGGCCCGCGCAGGGCTGGGAAAGCGTGACGCTGCCCGAAGTGTGGACGCGCCGCTGGCCGAACCATGGCGGCGCGGTCTGGTACCGCATCGACTGGGAGCGCGGGTGTGCCGGCGACGCGCCTGTCGCGCTGGGCATCGACGGCGTCAGCGTGGCCGGCGAGGTGTTCAGCAACGGCGACCTGCTGTGGCGCGACGCCTCGCTGGCCGAACCTCTCTCGCGCAGCTGGAACGTGCCGCGCTGGTGGCTGTTGCCCGCGTCCGGCCTGCATCCCGGCGTGAACACGGTGTGGGTCCGTGCCGTGGGGCCGTCGGCCCTCTCGCCCGGCCTGGGCGCGGTGCGCATCGGCGATGCGGACATGGTGGCCGGGCAGCATGCGCAGAGCCTGTGGCGCCAGCGCACCGTGTATTTCATCAACGCCGTGCTGTGCGCCATGGCGGGCGCGCTGTTCCTGCTGGTGTGGGCGCTGCGCCGCAATGCGCGCGGGGGCGGCGCCTATGGCTGGTTCGGGCTCATGGCGCTGGCGTGGCTGGCCTACCTCACCACCTTCCTCGCCGAAACGCAGTGGCCCTGGCCCGATTCGCTGGCGCGCGGGCGCTTCAGCCTGGTGGCGCTGGTCTGCTACGTGCTGTGCGCGTGCCTGTTCACCTTCCGCTTCGGCGGGCAGCGGCTGCCGCGCGTGGAGCGCGTGCTGTGGGCGCTGGCGGCGCTGGGCGCGGGCGCGGCGGTGCTGGCGCCGCGCGCGGCGGCGGGGCCCTGGTTCGGCGCGGTATGGCAGGGGGCGATGGCGGTGTTCCTGGCCAACTGCGTGCAGTTCCAGTGGCATGCCTGGCGGCCGCGGGCCAGCGGGCGCCGCGTGTCGCATCGGCTGCTGGCGCTGTGCTGGCTGGTGTTCGTGCTGGTGGCGCTGAACGATCTGTTCTCGGTGCTGGACGGCTGGGAGGTGGCGCGCAACTGGGCGGCGCTTTCGGGCCTGCTGGTCATCGCGCTGGTGATGCTGCTGTTGGGCGGGCAGCTGGCGCAGCAGATGCGCAAGGTGGAGCGCTTCAGCCGGGCCCTGGAAGAGGGCGTGGCCCGCGCGCGGGCCGAGCTGGCGCAGGCATCGGCGCGCGAGCACACCCGTGCGCTGGAGAACGCCAAGCTGCAGGAACGCATGCAGCTTGCGCACGACCTGCACGACGGCCTGGGCGCGAGCCTGGTGCGCGGCATGGCACTGCTGGAGCAGGCGCGCGAGCCGCTGTCCAACGAGCGCACGCTGTCGCTGCTCAAGACCCTGCGCGACGACCTGCGCCAGGTGATCGACCACGGGTCGAGCGCCGGCGCTGCCGTGCCGGAAACTCCCGTGCAGTGGGCCGCGCCGCTGCGCCACCGCTTCACGCGCATCCTCGATGAGATGGAGGTGCCGTCCGAATGGCGCATCGCCACGCAGTGGCAGGGCACGCTGGAGGAGGGCGGGCGCCCCAGCGCGCTGCAGTGCCTGCTGCTCACGCGGCTGGTGGAAGAGGCGCTGTCCAACATCATCAAGCACAGCCAGGCCCGCCGCGTGTGCGTGGAATGCGCCCAGCCTTTGCCCGGCATGTTCGCGGTGCGCGTGGAGGACGACGGCGTGGGCTTCGACGTGCAGGCCGTGCAGCGCGCGGGCCAGTCCGTGGGCATGCGCAGCATGGCCGCGCGCGCCGAGCGCATGGGCGCCGCGTTCACGGTGGAGTCGTGTCCTGGCGCCACGGTGGTGAGCGTGGTGTTGCTATTGAAGCAATAGCTGCTTGCGCTTGGTTGGCAGCCGTTGAGGGCAGTTCCGTCATTGACGGAAATTGTGAGACTTCGTTCATGGCGCGGGTGGCGCTTCTTGGGTACAAGGCTCCGGTCTGCCCATCTGCCGAGTGCAGATGCGAACCCACCGGCCTCTTGCCGGGCCGCCATTCCGAGGAATCCATGCCAACCCACTCTTTTTTGTCCAGGCCCGCCCTGGCGGCACTGCTGGCTACCGTCTGCGTGCCCGCCTTGGCGCAGGTCACGTCGCTGGAGCTCACGGTCGATACCAAGAGCAACCTTTTCTTCGCGGGCCGCGCGGTCACGCCTCACACCAATAGCTGCCAATACAGCGGTTCGGGTGCAGGCTATCGCAGCGACGGCAAGCTGCCACCCCATCTGGCCCTTAGCCCCGGCATCCATGCCATGCAGTTGCGGGCGACCTCCACGGAAGGCGTGGCCTACAGCGGCGCGGCGCCTGCGCCCGGCGGGCCCTACTCATCGCCCGACGGCACAACGACCGGTTATCCCGGCAACGTCACCGACCCCACAGGCGCCTTCAACGGGCTGACATTCGCCGGCCGCCTGGGCATCCTGGGTGCTGCATTCCTCGACGGCGGCGAGCCTGTGGCGACGGGAACCGCCAAGCCCATGCAGACCTTTACGGCCGCCACCATGAACGCCGCCAGTCCTGCCTATGCGCTGGGCGACGCTTTCTTCATGGGCGACGGGACGCTTTCCGACCGCAAAGGCGCGGGAGTGGTCGGCGGCGTTTCCGAGACGAACGCCGAGCAGCGCCAGAGCTTCCTCGTGCCTGCGGGCGCCACGCGCATGTTCTTCGGCTTCACCGACTCCTACGCCGTCAGCGGCCCGTACCGCTGTTTCATGGACAACTCGGGCGAGGTCTACGTCAAGCTGATGCTCACCACCAGCAATGACGCGGGCCAAGTGCAGGCGGGAGTGGGCGGCACGGCCATCGCCAACGTGCGCGGCAACGACTACGTGGATGGCGGCATGGCCAACGCCACCGTGGCGGCTACCGGCACGTGGCCGCCGGGCATCGCGCTGGACCCGGCTACCGGCGCCGTGACAGTGGCGCCCGGCGTGGTCGCCGCCACCTACGACATGGACTACGAACTGTGCGACACGCGCACCACGCCGGCCAGCTGCTCGCCCGCGAAGGTGCAGGTGGTGGTCACGCCCACGGCGGCCAAGCCCATCGCGCCCTCCGACAACGCCGTCGCCGTGTCGAAGACCGGCACGACGGCCGCCGTCGATCTGTTGGCCAACGACAGTTTCGACGGCAGCGCCGCCACGCCCGCCAACACCGACGTGAGTCCCCAGGGCGTGTGGCCCCCGGGTATCACGCTTGACCCGGCCACCGGCGTGGCCACGGTGGACCCGGCCGTCGCCGCAGTGGGCAACTACGACCTGAGCTACCGCCTGTGCGAGAAGGGCAGCACCACCAACTGCAAGAACGCCAAGCTCACCGTCTCGGTAGTGAACGGCGCCGTGAACCCGATCACGGCCACGCCCGACGCCGCCATAGTGCCGCCCGGTGCGTCGGGCGAGGTGATCGCCAGCCTGCGCGGCAACGACACGCTCGGCGGCGGCAGTGCCACCACGGGCAACACCGGCATCACGCCCCTGGGCTGGCCGGCCGCGTTCATGCTGACGCCGGGCGGTGGCGTGTCCGTGGCGCCCGGCACGCCGCCGGGCACCTATGTGCTGCCCTACCGGCTGTGCGAGACGGCGGCGCCGGGCAACTGTGTGGAGACTTCTGCCACGGTCACGCTGAGCGCGCCTGCTGGCGTGGCCGCAATTCCCACCCTGGGCGAATGGGGTCTGCTGCTGACCAGCGCCGCACTGGCCGCCATGGCCCCGCTGGGTCTGCGCCGCCGCCAGGGCTGAACGGACACTGCGCCCGGCACAGCAAGCCGCTCAAGCGGTTTGCTGTGTTTTTGATAGCTGCTTGTGCTTGATCCGTATGCGCTACAGGCGGTTTTCATTCAGAAAGAAAATCCTCGATCAGCGCCGCCACCGCCTGCGGCTGGTCGTGGTGCAGCATGTGGCCGGCGTCCTGCACCACGGCCGTGCGCGCGTCGCGCACGTGGGCCAGGCGTTCGCGGTATTCGGCCAGCGTGTAGACCCCTTTCCACCAGCGCGAGAGGCTGTCGTCGCTGGCCTCGACCGACAGCACGGGCGCGGTGATGGCCGCGTACAGTGCCAGCGCCTCGTCCACGCGGTAGAGCTGGGCGCTGGCGACTTTGTGCGCGGCCTCGCCCAGGATATGCCAGCGCCCGTCGCGGCCTTCGCGGGCCCAGTGGCGGGCCAGCCAGGTGGCCTTGTCGCCGGCCAGGCGGGGGTTGGTCTTCATGAGGCGCAGGGCCACGCCGTCGGCGCTGTCGTAGTGCGTCAGCTCCATCTCGCCGCGCTCCCACTGGCGGATCTGGTCCATCCACTGGGCGTAGCGGCCCGGCGCTTGCGCGGGCCGCGTGGCGGGCAGGCCGAAGCCCTCCAGGTTCACCAGCCGGCGGATGCGCGCGGGCCGCGCGCCGGCATACATCATGGCCACGTTGCCGCCCATGCTGTGGCCCACCAGGTCCACGCTGCGGCCGGCGGCGTAGTGGTCCAGCAACTGGTCGAGGTCGGCAAGATAGTCGGCGAAGTGGTAGCTGTCGCACGGGGAGGGCGGCAGCGACAGGCCGAAGCCGCGCCAGTCGGGCGCGATGATCTGCCGCCCCTGGGCGAAGGCCGCGCCGAAGGCGTCCACCACGAACTGGTAGGACGCGCCCACGTCCATCCAGCCGTGCAGCAGCACGAGCGGGGCGGCGTCGGGGCGAGCCTCGCCCCAAAGGCGCACGTGGTAGTTGAGCGTGCGGATGCGGATGGATTCGGTGCGGGCAGGGCGTTGGACTTGGTACATGGGGCGGATTATTTCGCGGCTGCGCGCTGGCCGCAGTCGCACAGGCGCATGGGTACAAACCCGATGCCGCACCGCGCTGATGCGCGGCATCAGAAACAATGATTGGCAGGCGCTCCGCCAGAGCCCTACAGTGGCAAGCCACACCTACTACGACAAGGAGACAACCATGCAACGCAGCCCTTTCAAGGCGACTGTGGCCGCCGCACTGGCCGCTGCACTGGCCGCCGCCTGCATCGGCGCGCAGGCGGGCACGGTCACGGTGCTGACCTCGTTCCCCAAGGAACTCACGACGGCCTACCAGAAGGCGTTCGAGGCAGCCAACCCCGGCATCAAGATCGAGATCCTGAACAAGAACACCACCGCGTCCGTGGCCTACGTGCGCGAGCTGCCCGAGGGCCAGCGCCCCGACGTGATGTGGGCCAGCGCGCCCGATGCGTTCGAGGTGCTTTCGCGCTACAAGCTGCTGCAGCCCGCGCCCGACACGGTGAACAAGAGCGCGCCCGCGAAGATCGGCAACTACCCGCTCAACGACCCGCAGGGCATGTACTACGGCCAGGCGCTGGCGGGCTACGGGATGATGTGGAACACGCGCTACCTGCAGGCGCACAAGCTGCCCGCGCCCAAGGAGTGGAGCGACCTCACCCGGCCCGAATACTTCGGCCACGTGGCGATCTCCTCGCCCTCGCGCTCGGGCACCACGCAGCTCACGGTGGAGACCATCCTGCAGGGCGAGGGCTGGGAGAAGGGCTGGGGCCAGATGCTGCAGATGATGGGCAACGCCGCCGCTGTCACCGACCGCAGCTTCGCCGTGCCCGATGGCGTGAACAACGGCCAGTACGGCATCGGCATCGTGATCGACTTTTTCGGCCTCGCGGGCAAGTACTCGGGCTTCCCCGTGGACTTTGCCTATCCGGCCATGACGGCCGTGGTGCCCGCCAACATCGCGCTGATCGCAGGCGCGAAGAACGCCGACGAGGCCAAGAAGTTCATGGCCTTCACCATGTCCGCGCCGGGCCAGCAGCTGCTGTTCGACCCGAAGATCAGCCGCCTGCCCATCCTGCCCTACAGCATGCTCAAGGCGCCCGCGGGCTACCCTGTGCCGCAGGAGGTGGCCGCGCGCGCCAAGGTGCAGTTCGACTCGCAACTGTCCGAGTCGCGCTACCCGGTGGTCATCAGCCTGTTCGACCAGATGGTGACTTTCCGCCTCAAGGAACTGCAGGCCGCCACCAAGTCCATCCACGAGGCGGCCAAGGCCCTCAAGGCCAAGCCCAACGCCAAGGGCAGCGAGCTGCTGGCGCAGGCGCGCAGCCTGGCGTATACGCCGCTGGTGGGCGAGGCCAACGTGAAGAACGAGGAGTTCCTGGAGCTGTTCCGCAAGAGCCGCCGCGACGTCGCCGTCTCCAAGCAGCTCACGGGCATGGAGCAGATGTGGGCCGACAAGGCCCGCGCAAACTACGAGCGCGCACGCCAGCTGGCCGACGAAGCGCGCGGCCTCGCCAGGTAAGCGCAGGCCATGCAGGCAACCACCACGCGGCCAGGCCTGGCGCGGCGCGGCCTGGCGTGGCCCGGCCTGGCCGGGCCGGGGCCGTGGATCGCCTTCGGGCTGATCCTGGCCTTTCTGCTGTGCTTTCTGATCGTGCCCGTGGGCACGGTGATCTACACGGCCTTCGTCAACGAGGCGGGGGGCTCACGCTCGGGCACTTCGGCAACTTCTTCGGCCAGGGGGTGTTCCGCGAGTCGTTCTTCAACAGCCTCATCGTGTCGCTGGCCAGCGTGTTCTTCGCCAGCCTGATCGCGGTGCCGCTGGCTTACCTCACGGTGCGCTTCGAGTTCCGCGGCGCGCTCCTGATCCAGACGCTGGGTGTGCTGCCGCTCATCATGCCGCCCTTCGTGGGCGCCGTGGCGCTGCAGCTCATCTTCGGGCGCAGCGGGTCGGTGAACCTGCTGCTGAACGACTGGTTCGGCTTCACCATTCCCATCATGGACGGCCTCGTGGGCGTGACCTTCGTGGAGAGCATCCACTACTTCCCGTTCATCCTGCTGAACCTCGTGGCGGCCATGCGCAACATCGACGGGGCGATGGAAGAGTCGGCCCTGAACCTGGGGGCGCGCGGCTGGCGGCTCTTTCGGCGCGTGATCTTTCCGCTGGCCATGCCGGGCTACCTGGCCGGCGCGGCGCTGGTGTTCGTGAAGGTGTTCGACGACCTGGGCACGCCGCTGGTCATGGGCGTGACCAACATGCTCGCGCCGCAGGCCTACCTGCGCATCACCTCGATGGGCATCGAGGACCCGCTGGGCTACGTGATCAGCGTGATCATGATCGTGTTCTCCATCCTCGCGCTGTGGCTGGCCGCGCGCGTCATGAAGGGCAAGGACTACGCCACCATGCAAAAGGGCGGCAACGCGCTGCAGAAGCGCCGCCTTTCCGCCTGGGAGTCGGTGCTGGCCTATGGCTGGATCCTGTTCGTGCTGGCCGTCACGCTGGCACCGCACATCGGCATCCTGCTGATGTCGTTCTCCAAGGTCTGGAGCTTCTCGGTACTGCCCGACGCCTACACGCTGGAGCACTACGGCACCGTGTTCAGCGACGCGGGCGGCATGATCGGCAACACGCTGCTCTACTGCGTGCTGGCCGCCGGGCTGGACGTGGTGATCGGCACCGCCATCGCCTACCTGATCCTGCGCACGCAGCTGCCCGCGCGGCAGTGGCTGGACTACCTGGCCTCGGCGGCGCTGGCGATCCCGGGGCTGGTGCTGGCCATCGGCTACCTGCGCCTGTTCAAGGGCGTCAACTTGCCGTTCACCGATACGCCGCTGGTCGGTACCTGGGTGCTCATCATGCTGGCCTACGCGGTGCGGCGCCTGCCGTATGCGCTGCGCTCGTGCATGGCGGCGCTGCAGCAGGTGCACGTGTCGCTGGAGGAGGCGGCGCAGAGCCTGGGCGCCACGCGCATGTCCACCATCCGGCGCGTGATGGTGCCGCTGATGGCGGGCGGCATCCTGGCGGGCTTCGTCACCAGCTTCATCACGGCGGCGGTGGAGCTGTCGGCCACGCTGCTGCTCACCTCCAGCGAAAGCCAGGCGCCGATGAGCTACGGCATCTACCTCTACATGCAGAGCATCGCGGGCCGCGGGCCGGGTGCCGCCCTGGGCGTGCTGGCCGTGGTGGTGGTGGGCCTGGGCACGTATTTCTCGCACCGCTTCGTGGAGCGCTCGCGCTCCACCGTGGCATCGTCCTCGAAGGAATGAAACCATGAACAAGGCATCCCTCGAATGCCGGCACATCAGCCTGGCCTACGGCGCCACGCCGGTGCTGCGCGACGTGAACCTGAAGATCGAGCCGGGCGAGTTCTTCGCGCTGCTCGGCCCCTCGGGCTCGGGCAAGTCCACACTGCTGCGGCTCATCGCGGGCTTCAACCGCCACCAGAGCGGCGAGCTGCTGATCGACGGGCAGGACATCACGGGCGTGCCCCCGCACGCGCGCAACGTGGGCATGGTGTTCCAGAACTACGCGCTGTGGCCGCACATGACGGTGTGGGACAACGTGGCCTTCGGCCTGGTGGAGCGGCGCGAGACGAAGGACGCCATCCGCCGCAAGGTGGGCGCGGCGCTGGAGCTGGTGGGCCTGTCCGACTACGTGCAGCGGCGCCCGGCGCAGCTCTCGGGCGGGCAGCAGCAGCGCGTGGCGCTGGCGCGCACCATCGTCATCGAGCCCAAGCTGCTGCTGCTGGACGAGCCCCTCTCCAACCTCGACAAGCAGCTGCGCGTGCAGATGCGCGAGGAGCTGAAGAACCTCCAGCGCAAGCTGGGCCTGACCACCATCTTCGTCACCCACGACCAGGAGGAGGCCATGACCACGGCCGACCGCATGGCCGTGCTGGACAAGGGCATCCTGCAGCAGGTGGGCTCCGCTGCCGGGCTGTACGACTTCCCGCAGAACCGCTTCGTGGCGGGCTTCGTGGGCACGGCCAATTTGCTGGAGGGTGAGGTCACGGCGCTCTCGGGCGAGACGCTCACCTTCCACGCGCGCGGCCTGGGGCCGCTCACGCTGCCGCGCCCGGCCGAGCCACCGGCCGTCGGCGCGGCGGCGCTCGCCTTCCGGCCGCACCAGGTGAGCATCTGCGTGCGCGACGAGCAGGGCGACGCCTCGCGCGTGTGGCTCGACGGACAGGTGGAGAGCGCCGAATTCCTCGGCGAGTTCTCGCGCTACCGCGTGCGCGTGGGCGAGGTGGCGCTGGTCACCGACCAGCCGCACTACGCGGGCATTGCCATGTTCCCGCCCGGCGCGCAGGTGCGCTTAGGGGTAGAGCCCACGCAGCTGCGCTACCTCGACCGTTGAGCGCGTTACGCTCTGCGGCATGGAGATCTACCAGGTACGCGCCTTCGTCACCGCCGCCAAGCTCGGCAACGTGACGCGCACGGCCGAGGCGCTGCACCTCACGCAACCTGCGATCACCGCGCAGATCAAGGCGCTGGAGGAAGAGCTGGGCGTGGCCCTGTTCGACCGCCGCCCGGGCCGCATCAGCCTCACGCGCGCGGGCGAGGCGCTGCTGGCCGAGGCCGAGGAGGTGCTCACTGCCGCGGGCCGCCTGCAAGGCCGCGCGCGCGAGCTGCAGGGCGAAGTGACGGGCAGCTTCGCCATCGGCACCGTGGCCGACCCGGATGCCCTGCGCCTGGGCTCGCTGCTCGGCGGCCTGGTGCGCACGCTGCCGCTGCTGGAGATCAAGACGCGCGGCGGCGCGGCCGAGGAACTGCGCGAGCAGGTGGCGGCCGGGCTGCTGCAGGCCGCGTTCTACATCGGCCCCCACATCCCGCGCGAGGTGGCGGGCCTGGCGCTGCAGACGCAGCACTACCGCATCGCCGGCCCTGCGGCCCTGCGCGCGCAGCTGCTGCACGCGGGCTGGCGCGACATCGCGGCCCTGCCGTGGATTGGCGCGCCCGCGCAGCACCACGTGCAGACGCTGCTCAAGGACGTGTTCGCGCGCCAGGGCCTTGCGCCGCGCCAGGTGATCGAATCCGACGAGCCCGCGCTGCCCCTGGTGCGCGCGGGCGTGGGCCTGGCCCTGCTGCGCGAGGACGTGGCCCTGCCCGCCAGCGAGCAGGGCGAGGTCGTGGTCTGGCCCCATGCCCGCGTGGGCGCGCAGCTCGGCTTCATCTATCCGCGCGCGGCAGAGCACGACCCGGCCACCGTCGCGGCGCTGTCCGTGCTGCGCGGCGTGTGGGGACTGCCGTGACGCGGTGAGCGCGCGATGTGCCGAATCCGTACACTCGCGCGCATGAATACAGTCCCCCTCGGCCAAAGCGATCTGCACGTTTCCCCCATCTGCCTGGGCACCATGACCTTCGGCGAGCAAGTCGATGAGCCGCACGCCCACGCCATCCTCGACCGCGCCGTGGAGCGCGGCGTGAACTTCCTCGACACGGCCGAGATGTACGCCGTGCCCGCGCGCGCCGAGACCTATGGCTCCACCGAAACCATCATCGGCCGGTGGCTCAGCGCGCGCCCCGGCATGCGCGCGCGGATCGTGCTCGCCACCAAGGTGGCCGGCCCCTCGCGCGGCATGCCGTGGATCCGCGAAGGCAAGGGGATGACGGCGGCCGACATCGCGGCCTCGTGCGATGCCAGCCTGCAGCGCCTGCAGACCGACGTGATCGACCTCTATCAGATCCACTGGCCCGAGCGGCACGTGCCCGCGTTCGGCAACCTCTACTACGACCCGGCCAAGGAAGTCAGCACCACGCCGATCCGCGAGCAACTGGAGGCGCTGGCCGGCCTGGTGAAGGCGGGCAAGGTGCGCTATGTCGGCCTCTCGAACGAAACGCCCTACGGCGTGCACGAGTTCGTGCGCCTGGCCGAAGCCCACGGCCTGCCGCGCGTCGTCGCGGTGCAGAACCCGTACTGCCTGCTCAACCGCAGTTGGGAAAACGCGATGGACGAAACCTGCCACCGCCTGAATGTCTCGCTGTTGGCCTATTCGCCCGTCGGCTTCGGCCTGCTCACCGGCAAGTTCGATCAGCACGCGCTCACCGACTCCGGCGCGCCGCAGCAGGCGCGCATGGCGCGCTTCGAATCCATGCGCAAGCAGCGCTGGGGTCGCCCCGAGGCACTGGCCGCCGCGCGCCGCTACAACCAGCTTGCGCGCGACCACGGCCTGTCGCCCACGCAGATGGCGCTGGCCTTCTGCTACCAGAACTGGCGCGTGGCCAGCACCATCATCGGCGTGACCTCGCTCGCGCAATTGGACGAAGACCTCGACGCCTGGAGCACGAAGCTCTCGCCCGAACTGCTGGCCGCGATCGACGCGGTGCGCTGGGAGATGCGCGATCCGGCGCAGTGAGTCGAAGGTAAAAATAGGCTCTAGCGCCCGTCCATCCAGCGCGGGAAGCTATTGTTTTTGAAGAATGGCAAAGAAAGACAAGACCGCGCACGTCAGCGAAACCCCCGCCACGCAGATGCTGCGCGCCCACGGCGTGGAGTTCAGCGAGCACACTTACGACTACGTGGAGCATGGCGGCACGGGGGAGTCCGCGCGGCAGCTCGGGCTCGACGAGCACACGGTGGTCAAGACGCTGGTGATGCAGGACCAGGACGCCAAGCCGCTCATCGTGCTCATGCATGGCGACTGCAAGGTCTCCACCAAGAACCTCGCGCGGCAGATCGGCGCCAAGAGCGTGGAGCCGTGCAAGCCCGAGGTGGCCAACCGCCACAGCGGCTACCTGGTGGGCGGCACCTCGCCCTTCGGCACGCGCAAGCAGATGCCGGTGTTCATCGAGGAGAGCATCCTGCAGCTGCCTCGCATCGCCATCAACGGCGGGCGGCGGGGCTTCCTGGTGCAGCTCGATCCGCAGGCGTGCGTGCGGCTGCTGGGAGCGCGGCCGGTGCAGTGCGCGCTGGCAGAATAGGCCGCCGCAAAAGAACAACCGAGGATCTGCCTTGACCGCCGTGTATTCCCTTCTGGCCACCGTGGCCGCCTACCTGCTGGGCTCCCTGTCGTTCGCTGTCATCGTGAGCCGCGTGATGGGGCTGTCCGATCCGCGCACCTACGGCAGCAAGAATCCCGGCGCCACCAACGTGCTGCGCTCCGGCTCCAAGGCGGCCGCGGCCGTCACGCTGCTGTTCGACGCGGCCAAGGGCTGGCTGCCGGTGGTGCTGGTGCGCTGGTTCGGCGCACCCTACGGGCTGGAGGAGGGCACGATGGCCCTGGTGGGCCTGGCTGCGTTCGTGGGCCACCTGTGGCCGGTGTTCTTCCGCTTCCAGGGCGGCAAGGGCGTGGCGACGGCGCTGGGCGTGCTGCTGGGCATCAGCGGCTGGCTGGGGCTGGCCACGCTGCTCACCTGGGTCATCATCGCGGCGTTCTTCCGTTACTCGTCGCTGGCCTCGCTGGTGGCGGCGGTGTTCGCGCCGTTCTTCTACGTGCTGGGCGGCGGCGTGGCCTGGTACACCGATGCGCGCGTGGGCCTGGCCATCGCCGTGATGTCCGGCCTGCTGGCCTGGCGGCACAAGGAGAACATCAAGCGGCTGATGCAGGGCAAGGAGTCGCGCCTGGGCGCCAAGAAAAAGGCCTAGGGCCTAGAGCGTGTTCGCGCGGTGCGCGGCATACAGGCCGATGCGCACCATGGTGCGGTGGCTCAGTTCCACCGTGACCGCCGAACGCGCCAGCGCCGACTGGATGCGCGGGCGGCCGCGCACCGTGTGGTAGAGCGCCGGGGTGCCCAGCGCCTCGCCCTTGGCGTCGAGCAGGCTGGCCACCAGCGGAAAGTTGGCTTTCTCGCTGCGGCGCAGGACCACGGCGGTTTCGCCGTTGTCCAGGCGCACGAAGGTGCCGGGCGGGCACAGGCCTACGGTGCGCACCAGCGTGAGGCTCACTTCGTCACGCTGCTCGTCGTCCTGGCCCACGATGGCGCGCACCGAGTCGGTGGCGCTCTTGCCCGCGCGCGACTTGCGCGGGCTGATCATGGCGGCGTAGCGGTCGATGGTGCCGAGGATGCGGTTGAGCCGCTCCTGCGCGGGCAGCGAGGCGAGCGGCGCGCTCTCGGGCAGCGGCGCATGGTGCTGCGCCACCACGTCCAGCCAGAGATCGTCGGTGACGTGCAGTTCCTCCAGCATGTCCATGCCGGCCTGCGGATGGCGGGCCACGTCCTGCTGCTGCTGCGCCGTGAGCGGCTCGCGCTGCGCGGCCAGTTCGTCCTGCAGCGCCGTCATGCCGATGTTCATGGTGAACGCCGCGCGCACCAGGCTGTCGCGCTCGTGCGGCGGCAGCGCCAGTTCCTGCGCCAGGATGTGGCACAGCGTGCCGCAGACCAGCGCGTGCGAGGCGCTGTAGCCCACAGTGGAGGTGGTAGCGAGCTGGAACATCAGGTACAGCGCGGCGTCGATGTCGTGCGCCACCAGGTCTTGGAGCCAGCGGTCGCACTGGCGCACCTTGGCCGTGAAGTCCTGCGCCTGCACAGGCCGCGCCAGCAGCATGGACAGGGCCGACTCCAGGTCCGACCACTGGCCGAGCAGGTCCTCGTATTCGCTGTCGGGTGGCTCGGCGCCGTGGGGCTGGGGCAGGGCGGACATGGTTTTCAGGGGCGTTGCTGCAGCACCATCTCGTCGCCGGTGCGGCTCATCTCGAAGGCGCGCAGGAAGCTGTTGCCCAGCAGCACGTAGGGCATGGGCTGTGGCGTGACGATGGCGTCCACGCCGCGCAGCTCCAGCGTGCCGGCGCGCACGGAGTCGAGCCGCACGCGCCAGCCCTGGGCCGTGCCGTTGGCGGTGCTCATGAGCACGGGCTGGCCGTTCTCGGCCTTCAGGCCCATGCGCTGCGCTTCGGGCAGGCCGATGGCGACCGTGGAGGCGCCGGTGTCCACCATGTACTGCATGACGCGCCCGTTGATGAATCCGGTGTTGACGAAGTGCCCGCGCGCATCGGCCTTGAGCACCAGGCGCTGGCCCCCGCCCGGCGTGGCCACGCTCACCGGCGCCTCGCCCAGGCGCAGCGTACGGCGGCCGCCGTCCACGTCCACCACCGCCTCGCCCTGGCCCACGGAGACCACGCGCACGCCCCGGTGCGCCTCGCCCGCCGCGACGGCGCGCGGCGCACCGCCATCGACCACCAGCAGCGCCTTGCTGCCCAGGATGCCCGCCAGCGCCACGTTCTGCGCATGCGCCGCCATCGCTGCCAGCGAGAGCATTGCGGCGAGGAAGGGCGCGCGCATGGAACCCGCCGGGCGCTAGTCGCGGAAGTTGTCGAAGGTCAGCGGCAGGTCGGCCACTTCCTTGCGGATCAGCGCCATGGCGGCCTGCAGGTCGTCGCGCTTGGCGCCGGTGACGCGCACCTTGTCTTCCTGGATGGCGGCCTGCAGCTTGAGCTTGCTTTCCTTGATGAGCTTCTGGATCTTCTTGGCCTGCTCGCTGTCGATGCCGTTCTTGACCTTCACCAACTGCTTGAGCTTGTCGCCGCCGATCTTCTGGGGCTTTTGCACGTCGAGGAAGCGCACGTCCACGCTGCGCTTGGTGAGCTTGCCCCGCAGGATTTCCTCGACCTGCTGCAGCTGGAACTCGGCGTCGCCGAACAGGGTGATTTCCTTGTCCTTCAGCTCCACGGCGGCGGAGGTGCCCTTGAAGTCGAAGCGCGTGCCGATCTCCTTGGCGGTGTTCTCCACGGCGTTCTTCACTTCGACGAAGTTGGCTTCACAGACGGTATCAAAAGACGGCATGGCGGAACTCTCGGCTACTCGGTACAAACCCGCGCCCCGCGAAGGCGGGGTGCGACAATCCGGCCGATGTTAGTCGAGAAAAACGTCTCCCTGCAGCACAGCAACACCTTCGGCATCGCCGCGCGCGCCCACACGCTGGTGCGCGTGCGCTCGGAGCAGGACGTGCACGACGTGCTGGCCGACCACCGGCTGGTCCGCCAGCCCCTGTTCGTGCTGGGCGGGGGCAGCAATATCGTGCTGACGGGCGACGTCAAGCCCGTGGTGCTCAAGATGGAGATCAAGGGCCTGCGCCTGCTGGAGGAAACCGACCGGGGCTGGGTCGTCGAGGCCGGTGCCGGCGAGGTCTGGCACGAGGCCGTGGCCTGGACGCTGGCGCAGGGCTACCCCGGCCTGGAGAACATGGCGCTGATCCCCGGCACCGTGGGCGCGGCGCCCGTGCAGAACATCGGTGCCTACGGCGTGGAGCTGCAGGACCGCTTCCATTCGCTCGACGCGATCGACCTGGCCACGGGCCGCGCCTTCACGCTCGATGCGGCGCAGTGCGCCTTCGGCTACCGCGACTCGGTCTTCAAGCACGCGGCGCCGCAGGCGCCGCACGAGGGCAGCGGCTTGCCGCGCGGCATGGGCCTGGCCGGGCGCGCGGTCATCACCCGCGTACGCCTGTGGCTGTCCAAGGAATGGCGGCCCGAGCTGGGCTACCTCGACCTGGAGAGGAAGCGCGCGGAAGCCGGCACCGAGCACCCCACGCCCCGGCAGATCTTCGACTGGGTGTGCGAGATCCGCCGCGCCAAGCTGCCCGACCCGGCCGTGGTGGGCAACGCCGGCAGCTTCTTCAAGAACCCCACGGTGACGCCCGAGCAGTGCCAGGACATCATCGCGCGCGATCCCAAGGTCGTGCACTATCCGCTGCCGGACGGCACCATCAAGCTGGCCGCGGGCTGGCTCATCGACGCCTGCGGCTGGAAGGGCAAGACGGTGGGCAAGGCCGGCGTCTACGAGAAGCAGGCGCTGGTGCTGGTCAACCGCGGCACGCGCAGCGACAGCGTGACCGGCGGCGAGGTCATGACGCTGGCCAAGGCCATCCAGACCAGCGTGTACGAGCGCTTCGGCATCCGGCTGGAACCGGAGCCGGTGGTGGTGTAGGCCGCCGGCCGCTTTCCTTTGATAGCTTTCTGCGCTTGCTGGGCAAGCGCTGGAGGGCGATTTGGCATGCAATCCTCATGTCCGCGATAATGCAAACAGTTCTCATTTTCTGTTTGCCCGCATGACCGCCAGCCTCGCCACCCGCCCCCGCCTGCACGCCGCGCTGCGCATCGCCGCCGCCGTGCTGGGCGGCTACGCCTTCACGTGGGGCTTCATCGCCCTGGGCATGTCCGGCCTGTTCGCGCTGGGCATGCCGTTCCACGACGCCGAGCACCTCACCAGCATCCTGGGCATGCTGGTGTACTTGGTGGCGTTCCTGTGGGCCTTCGCGGCCCGCAGCCTGGCCCGCGTGTGGATCGTGCTCGCGGGCGGCGGCGCGTTCATGGCGGCGGCGGCCTCGGTGCTGCAAGGCGTGCTGGCGTGAAGGAGGCCGCGATGTTCCCGAATTTCCGCTTGGCCATGGCCTGGCTGCACACTTGGTTCGGCCTGGCGCTGGGCTTCGTGCTCATGGCCTGCTTCTTCTTCGGCGCGCTATCGGTGTTCGACCGCGAGATCGACCGCTGGGCGATTCCGCAGTCGCGCTTCGCGCCGCAGCCCATGCCCTCGTTCGACAAGCTGCTGCGGCCGGTGTTCGAGGACATGCAGCCCAGTAAGCAGAGCCTGGACTTCATGCGCGACCGCGTCAACGGCGCGCTGCCCGAGCGTTTCGACACCGTGCGCCGCTGGGGCGCCTACACCACGCACCGCGACCCGGTGCTGGGCCTGTTCGCGGGCTACGAGGTGCCCAACGCCAAGGACCCGGAGCAGGGCGTCTGGGGCAACCGCACCATCGACCCGCGCAGCGGCGCGGCGCTGCCGGACGACCGGCTCAAGATCGGCAGCCAGTTCTTCTACCCGCTGCACTACAGCCTGAACCTGCGTTGGGCGGGCCTGGGCACCTGGATCGTAGGCTTCGCGGCGCTGGTGATGCTGGCGGCGCTGGTCAGCGGCGTGGTCATGCACCGCAAGATCTTCCGCGAGTTCTTCACCTTCCGCCCCAAGAAGGCCACGCAGCGCAGCACGCTCGACCTGCACAACATGACCGGCGTGCTGGCGCTGCCGTTCCACTTCTTCTTCGCTTTCACCGGGCTGGTGATCTTCGCGGGCATCTACTTCCCCGTGTCGCACACCCAGCTGGAGCCGCTGCACGAACTGCACGAAAAGCTGGAAGCCGAGGAAACCGGCCTGCCGCACGACCGCGCCGGCGTGGCCGCGCCGCTGGCCTCGGTGGACGCCATGGTGGCCGAGGCCCAGCGCCGCTGGGCCGCCAAGGACATGGCGGGCGAGGTGGGCTTCCTCGCGGTGCAGCACGTGGGCGATGCCAACGGCTACGTCAGCATCTACCGCGCGGGCACCGACCGCATCGCGCTCGTGGGCGACGGCATCCACTTCAAGGCCAGCACCGGCGAGGTGCTGCGCGAAGACCCGCCGCCCACCGCGGTGGATAGCGTCAACACCTTCCTCACCGGGCTGCACCTGCAGCACTTCCGCCACTGGCTGCTGCGCTGGCTGTACGTGCTGGGCGGGTTGATGGGCTGCGTGTGCATCGCCACGGGCTTCATCTTCTTCGTGGAAAAGCGCAAGAAGCAGCATGCCAGGCAGGGCAGCCAAGGGGCGCGCGTGGTGGATGCGCTGGCCGTGACCACCGTCACCGGCATGCTGCTGGCTTCGCTCACCATCCTGATCGCCAACCGGCTGCTGCCCGACGTGTTGCCCGCTGGCTGGCCCCCGCGTGGCGATCTGGAACAGTACCTGTTCTGGGCCGGCTGGGTGGCAGCCATGGCGCACGCCTTCGTGCGCAGCGCCCCGGTGGCGCAGGGCCGCCGGAACCCGGCGTGGCACGAACAGTGCTGGGCCGTGGCCGCCATGGCCGTGGCTACCGTGCTGCTCAACTGGGTGACCACCGGCGACCACCTGCTCAAGACCCTGGGCGCGGGCTACTGGCCGGTGGCGGGGGTGGACCTGTTCATCCTGGCCGGCGGCGCCCTGGCCGCATGGACCGCGCGCCGGCTCAAGCAGCGCGCGCAGGCCGCGCCCGCCGTCCCCGGCCTGGCCGCAGCGGAGGCCGCCCATGCATGACGCACTGCTGCTGACCGCCGCCGTGGCCTGCGCCGTGGCGGGCATGGGCTGGCTGGCCCTGGCCATGGACGTGCACTGGGAGCAGGTGCGCGGCGCCGCCGCGCCCCGCCCCGCCCAGGCGATGCGCCTGCGTGTGCTGGGCGCGCTGGGCCTGCTCGGTGCGCTGGGCCTGTGCCTGGCGGTGGACCATGCGTCGATGGCCTCGCTCGTGTGGGTCATGGCCCTGGCCTTCGCCGCGCTGGCGGTGGGGCTGGCGCTGGCCTGGCGCCCGCGTTGGCTGCGCCTGCTGGCCTGGGCCGGCGGGGCAGGGTAAGAAACTCCTGTTTCCATAGCTGCCAGCGCTTGCCCAGCAACCGCTGGAGCCCGAAAACCCTCAAAGAATCACCAGGCCATCTCGCCCTTGTTCACCTTGGCGCCGAGGTCGAGCGAGGCGCTCTCGCCCAACTGCGGGTAGGCCGTGCGCAGGGCCTGGATGACGCCCGCGCTGTCTTGCGCCTGCTGCAGCGCCGCCTCGAACCTGACCAGGTAGCCGCGCGTGAAGTCGATCACCCCGGCGTCGGTCGCCGTGCCGGCGGCCATGTGGCCCGGCACCACCACGCGCGGCTGCAGGGCCTTCATCTCGTCGAGTTGGGCGATCCAGGCCTGGCGCTCGGCGGGCTTTTGCGTGTCGGCCGTCCACACGTGCATGTTGCCGAACAGCGCCACGTTGCCCACGATGGCATGCAGCGATGGCACCCACACGTACGGGCGGTGCGCCAGCGGCCCGGTGGTGCCGCGCAGCTCCACGGCCTGGCCGTCCACGGTGAGCGTGGTGCCCGCCAGGGCCTCGGGCAGCACCGGCCGCGCGGGGGCGTTCACGCCCATCTTGGGGCCCCAGAACGCGAGCTTGCCGGCCATCTTGGCCTGGATCTTCTCGCGCACGGCGGGCGTGGCCACCACCTTGGCCTGCGGGAACAGGGCCTGGAGCGTCTCGGCGCCGAAGTAGTAGTCGGGGTCGGCGTTGCTCACCAGGATGGTGGTGAGCGTCTTGCCGCTGTCGAGCACGTTGGCGGCGATGCGGTAGGCGTCGGCGCGCGTGAAGCCGGTGTCGATCACCAGCGCCTCCTTCTCGCCGCTCAGCAGCACGGAGTTGACGTGGAAGCTGTTCGCGTCGGCGTTGTAGACCGTGAGCCGCAGCGGCCCGGCGGCGTGGGCGGCGCCGAAGGCCAGGGCGAGCGTGGTGGAGAGCAGGGTGGTGCGCAAAGTCATGGAGAAGTCCGGTGGAAAAAAACGATGGACAGGACTTTATTGCTTGAAACGAAACAGATAAACGGCTCAGAATGCGCTTGATTGTTTCTTGATTCGCGCAAATACCATGGACCGCCTCACCGCCATGCGCGTCTTCGCCGATGTGGCGCAGACCGGCAGCTTCACCGCCACCAGCGAGCGCCTGGCCCTGTCGCGCGCCATGGTCACGCGCTACGTGGCCGCCATGGAACAGTGGCTGGGCGCGCGCCTGCTGCAGCGCACCACGCGCCGCGTGACGCTGACCGACGCGGGCGAGCAGTGCCTGCGCCGCTGCCTGCAGATGCTGGCCATCGCCCAGGAGGTGGAGGAGGCCACCGCGCCCGCCGGCGGCGCGCTGCGCGGGCAGCTGCGGCTGACCTGCAGCATGTCCTTCGGCTACGCGCAGCTCGCGGCGGCGCTGGGCGACTTCCTGGCGCTGCACCCGCAGCTCCACGTGGACTTGAACGTGAGCGAGGGCGCGGTGAACCTGGTGGCCGAGCGCATCGACCTGGCCATCCGCATCAGCGCCGACCCCGACCCGGCCCTGATCGCGCGGCCGCTGGCCGTGTGCGAATCGGTGCTGGTGGCCGCGCCCGCCTACCTGGCGCGCATGGGGCGCCCGGCGCAGCCGGCCGACCTGGCGGCGCACCGCTGCCTGGGCCACGCCAACTTCGGCCGTAGCGAATGGCGCTTCACCCACGCGCAGGCCGGCGTGCAGGCGGTGAGCGTGCCCACGCGCTTCACGGCCAACGACGCCGTGGTGCTGATGGCGGCGGCGCAGGCCGGCGCGGGCATCGCGCTGCAGCCCACCTATCTGGTGCGGCCGCTGCTGCAGGCGGGCGCGCTGCAGGCGCTGCTGCCCGGTTGGGCGCCGCCGCAGCTCACGGTGTACGCGCTGTACCCGTCGCGCCGCCACCTGGCCCCGGCGGTGCGCGCGCTGCTGGACTTCCTGGTGCAGCGCTTCGCGGGCGCGCCGTGGTAGGTGGATCAAAAATGAGAGCTGCCCGCGCTTGCCCAGCAAGCGCCGCAGCCCGATTTGGCTACAAGAATCAGCCCGGCGTGTGCCCGCCCGGCGGCGTGCGGAAGGCGACCATCAGCCGGTTCCAGCCGTTGATGGCGACGATGGCCATCGACAGCTCGACGATCTCCGCCTCGGTGAACTGCGCGCGCACTTCGTCGTACACGCTGTCGGGCACCTGCGACTGCTCCACGCGCGTGAGTGCCTCGGTCCAGGCCAGGGCCGCGCACTCGCGCGCGTCGAACGCGCCGCTCTCGCGCCAGGCGTTGAGCAGGTGCAGGCGCCGGTCGCTCTCGCCGTGCTCGCGCGCCACGCGGGCGTGCAGGTCGAGGCAGAAGGCGCAGCCGTTGATCTGCGAGGCGCGCATCTTCACGAGTTCGTGCAGTTGCACGGGCAGGCTGCCGGCGTTCACGTGCTTCTGCAGGCCGTACATGGCCGCGTAGGCCGCAGCGTGGTTGCGCGGCAGGTCGATGCGCTGGGCATGGGACATGGTGTTCTCCTGGGGGGTGAAAGAAAGGGGGCCGGGCCGCGTGCGCGGCCGGTGAAGGCGGGCGTTACAGGCCGCGCAGCTTGTCGGGGTTGAGCACCGAGTACACGGCGTGGATGCGCACGCCGTCGGTCTCGAAGGCCATCACCGAGCGCACGCCGCCCGCGTCGCGCAGCAGCAGGCCCGGCGCACCGTTGACCTGCACGGGCTCGATCTGGTGGCCGTGCAGGTACACGCGCCACACGGCGGCGGCCAGGCGCGCGAGCGCGCGCGGGCCGCGCAGCACCTTGCTGGCTGCGCGCACCTTGCCGCCGCCGTCGGCGGTCCATTGCGCGTCTTCGGCAAAGAGGGCCAGCAGGGCGGCATGGTCCTGCGTGCGCATGGCCTGCACGAAGCGCGCGATGAGCGCGCGCGCCGCCTCGGGCGTGGCCGTGAAGCGGGCCTTGCGCTGGCGCACCTGGGTGCGCGCGCGGTGCACGAGCTGGCGGCACGCGGCCTCGCTCCTGCCCAGCACGGCGGCCACCTCGGCGTAGTCGCTGTCGAACACGTCGTGCAGCAGGAAAGCCGCGCGCTCGTCCGGCGTGAGGCGCTCCAGCACCACCAGCAGCGCCACCGACAGGTCGCTGGCCAGTTCGGCGCGGGCGTCGGCGGGCGGCGCCGCGTCGGGCGCGATCCAGGGCTCGGGCAGCCAGGGGCCGTCGTAGGCCGCGCGCTCGGTGCGCGCGGCGCGCAGGCGGTCCAGGCACAGCCGCGTGACGGTGGTCACCAGCCAGGCCTCGGCCGTGTGCACGCGCTCGGCCGGCGTGGCCTGCCAGCGCAGCCAGGCGTCCTGCAGCACGTCGTCGGCATCGGCGCGGCTGCCCAGCATGCGGTAGGCCACGCCGGCCAGGCGCGGGCGGTGCTGCTGGAAGACGGCGGTGTGCGGGTCCGGCGGGATGGCGGGGGAGGAGGGCGTTGACATGCGCATGCCCATAAGACGGCTGGCACGCGCATTGTGTGACAGCTGGCCGCGGCCGGCTGCCGGGTCAGCCCGCGGCGGGCAGCGTCATGTAGCCCATCCACGGCCAGTAGGTCAGAGCGAACACCACCAGCAGCGCCGTGGCCGCCGCGGTGAGCACGAGGCCGGTGCGGATGTAGTCCTTGATGTCGAACGTGTCCGTGCCGTAGGCCAGCATGCCCTGGGGCGAGTTCACCGGCAGGATGAAGCCGAAGCTCACCACGAACTGCAGCAGCATCGTCATGCCGATGGGGTTGATGCCCGGCGTCTGCACCGCCTGCAGCACGCTGATGATGATCGGGATCATGGTCGAGGCCAGCCCCGTGGCGCTGGCGAAGCCCAGGTGGATCACGATCAGGAACAGCGACAGCAGCATGAAGATGGCGAAGGCCGTGGCGTTGGCCAGCCCGAGGTGCTCGACGATCAGGCGCGCCAGCCACGGCGCGGCCTCGGTCTTGAGCAGGGCCGAGCCCATGGCGATGCCCACCGCGAACAGCAGCACCGTGCCCCAGGGGAAGCCCTTCTGCGACTCCTTCCAGTCCATCACGCCGATGCGCGGCACCAGCATCAGCGCGATCGCCACGATGGTGGAGGAGGTGGTGTCCACGTCGTGCAGCACGCCCTCGGTGGCCCAGAAGCCCAGCAGCACCACGGTGATGGCCAGCAGCTTCCACTGCTTGGGCGTGGTCGGGCCCAGGGCGTCGAGCTGCTGGCGGATGGCTTCGCGCCCGCCCGCGATGTGGTCCATCTCGGGCCTGAGCATGCGCGTCATGATGAAGTAGAGCAGCACCGTGAGCACGGCCGAGAACGGCGCGCCGGCCACGAACCACTCGCCCCAGGTGATGGTCTGGCCGAACTGCTTCTCGATGAAGCCCACGGCCACCATGTTCTGCGCGGCGGCGGTCTTGATGCCCACGTTCCACACGCTGGCCGTCTGCGCGGCGGTGATGACCACCAGCGCCGCGAACTTGCTGCGCCGGTCGGCGCCGAAGGCGGTGAGGAAGCCCAGCATGATGGGCATGAGGCAGGCCACGCGCGCCGTGGCGCTGGGCACGATGAACGAGAGCAGGAAGCCCACGAGAATGGCACCCATGGCCACGTGCTTGGCCCGCGCGGGCACGTGGGCCAGCACCTGCAGCGCGATGCGCCGGTCGAGCTGCGTGGCCGTCATGGCCGAGGCGATGAAGCACGCCGCTGCCACCAGCACCACCGCGCTGTTGCTGAAGCCCGAGAGCGCGTAGGGCAGGGCGGCGCGGGTGCCCATCACCGTGCCCGCGGCCTCCTGGCCGGGCGCGGGGCTGAGGGCCAGCAGCACGATCATCAGCGCGCCGATCACCACGGCCGAGACGGCGTAGTCCAGCGCCTCGGTCATCCAGAGAATCACCGCAAACGCCAGGATGCCCAGCATCACCTGCCCCGCGTGGGGCAGGCCCGGCAGCGGCGGCATGAACGACACGGCGAGCAGCACGGCGATGGCAGCCCACAGGCCCGCGCGCCGGGTGAAGGATGGAGCGGGCGGCGCCGCGGCGGTGGAAGGGGTCGCAGTCATTCGGAACCTTTCGAAGAACGCATGCGGCCATTGTGGGACGGGAGCGGGCCGGCGGGCACGCGGCGATCGCTTTGTCATGACTTGCATCAAGCCGGAAGGCGGGCTGGAGGGCGAGTGCAGCGGGGGCGTACAATCCGCGCCTTTCGTCAATCCATGGGTTCCCTCGCCCCCATGAGGAACCTCTGCAACACCTGTGGCGCCGCACATATCTGCGGACCCGGGCGGTCTGCGTCGTTGCAAATCCTCGCCATAGCTACGGCTATGGCTGCGGTTTGCGCCTAGCAACCCATCCCGATCCGCAGCGCGTGCTTTCCGCTCCAGGTGCTGCAAAGGCTCCATTCAAAAAGGACAGCCATGACGCCCGTTCAGGCGCCGCCCTCGCGCGTGCCGCTCTACCTCTCCCTCCTGGTGGCGTTCCACATCGCCATCGTCATCGCCAGCAACTACCTCGTGCAGTTGCCGATCAACCTGCTGGGCTTCCACAGCACCTGGGGCGCGTTCAGCTTCCCGTTCATCTTCCTGGCGACCGACCTCACGGTGCGGCTGATCGGCAAGCAGCCCGCGCGGCGCGTCATCACGCGCGCCATGCTGCCGGCGCTGGTGGCGTCCTATGTCGTGGGCGTGCTGTTCCACGAAGGGCGCTTCAACGGCTGGGACTCCTTGAGCGACTTCAACACCTTCGTCTTCCGCATCGCGTTCGCCAGCTTCGCGGCCTACGTGCTGGGGCAGTTGCTCGACATCCAGGTGTTCGACCGCATCCGCCAGCAAAGCCGCGCCTGGTGGCTGGCGCCCGCGGCGGCCTCGGTGTTCGGGCAGGCGCTGGACACGGCCGCGTTCTTCTCCATCGCCTTCTGGCGCAGCCAGGATGCCTTCATGGCCGCGAACTGGGGCGAGATCGCCGTGGTCGACTACGTCATCAAGCTCGCGGTGAGCCTGCTGCTCTTCGTGCCGGCCTACGGCGTGATGCTCGCGGCCATCGTGCGCGCCATGCGCACGCCGCCCGCGACCGCGGCGGCATGAGCCGGCGCGCGCTGGTCCTGTTCTCCGGCGGGCAGGACTCCGCAACCTGCGTCGCCTGGGCACTGTCGCGCTATGCGCACGTGGAGACGCTGGGGTTCGACTACGGCCAGCGCCACCGCGTCGAGCTGGACTGCCGCGCCCGGCTGCGCGAGGGGTTGCTGGGGATGGCGTGGCCGGGGCAGCTGGGCGACGACCACCTGCTGACCGTGGACGTGCTCGGCCAGCTGGGCACGAGCGCCATGACCGACGACGTGGCCATCGCCATGCAGGCCGATGGCCTGCCAAACACCTTCGTGCCGGGGCGCAACCTGCTGTTCTTCACGCTCGCCGCCGCGCTGGCCTACCGGCGCGGGCTGGATGTGCTGGTGGGCGGCATGTCGCAGACCGATTACTCGGGCTACCCCGACTGCCGCGACAACACCCTCAAGGCCCTGCAGGTTGCGCTGAGCCTGGGGATAGACCGCCCGCTGACGCTGGAAACGCCGCTGATGTGGCTGGACAAGGCGGCCACCTGGGCGTTGGCGCACGAACTGGGCGGCGATGCGCTGGTGGAGCTGATCCGCCGCGATTCGCACACCTGCTACCTCGGCGAGCGCGGGCAGCTGTACCCCTGGGGTTACGGCTGCGGCGCATGCCCGGCCTGCGAGCTGCGCGCCCGGGGCTGGGCGCAATGGCAGCTCACACGCTGCGCATGAGCCCGCCATCCACGCGGATGTTCTGCCCGGTGATGTAGGCCGCTCCTTCCGAGGCGAGAAAGGCCACCGTCGCGCCGATCTCCTCGGCCTTGCCGTAGCGCTGCAGGGGCACCGACTGGCGCCGCTCCTCGGTTTGCGGCAGGCTGTCGATCCAGCCGGGCAGCACGTTGTTCATGCGTATGTTGTGGCGGCCGTACTCGTCGCAGAAGATCTTGGTGAACGCCGCCAGCCCCGAGCGCGCCATGGCCGAGGTGGGGAACAGCGCCGTCGGCTCGAACGCCCAGGCGGAAGAAATGTTGACGATGCTGCCCCCGCCCTGGCGCTGCATGATGGGCGCCACCAGCCGCGTGGCGCGCACCACGTTGAGGAAGTAGACCTCCAGGCCCTTGATCCAGTCCTTGTCGCTGATCTCCAGCAGCTTACCCTTGGGGCCGTGGCCCGCGCCGTTGACCAGCACGTCGATGCGGCCCCAGCGCTGCATCACCGCGTCCACCAGCTGCTGCAGGTCGGCCACGTTCTGGTTGGAGCCGGTCACGCCCACGCCGCCCAGTTCCTGGGCCAGCGCCTCGCCCTTGCCGGAGGGCGACAGGATGCCGAGGGCGAAGCCCGCTTCGTGCAGCTTCCTCGCCGCGGCGGCGCCCATGCCGCTGCCGCCTGCGACCACGATGGCCACGCGTTGTTGTTCGTTCATGAGTTGCTCCCTTATTAATAGCTGCTTGCGCTTTCTAGATAAGCGCTAGAGGCTGATTTTATGTAAATCCCTGGCCTCAAGCGGCGTCATGCCGTAGCGGCGCTTGAACATGCGGTTGAAGGTGGGCTGGTCGGCAAAGCCGCAGCGGTGCGCCACTTCGCCGACGTGCAGGTGCGCCAGCGTGCGGGTGGCGAGCAGGGCGTGGGCCATCTCCAGCCGGGTGGCCCAGATGGTGGCGGCCACGCTGCCGCCCTGGGCCGCGAACACGCGGTACAGCGTGGCCCGGGAGCAGCCGATGGCGGCTGCCAGGCGCTCGGGTCCCAGGTCGGGGTCGTGGCAATCGCGGCGGATGGCGAGCAGGGCGGCCTGGTGCAGGCCGCCCGCCAACTGCTCCTCGTGCAGGCGCAGGCCGCGCTCCGTCTGCAGCCCAGCCAGGGCCATGTCCACCGCCGCGCCGATGGCGGCGGCGCGCTGGTCGGGGGTGAGCCACGGCATTTGCGCGCCCAGCAGCCGCAGGTGCGAGCGCAGCAGCGTGGCCAGCCCGCGCCGGGGCAGGCGCTGGCCCGCGAGGATAGAGGCATCGCCGCCCAGCGCCTGCTCCACGCGCTGGCGCGAGCAGATCAGGCTGATGTCGTCGTGCGCGGGGCGGATGGTTTCCATGCGCTGCGCGTAGTCCATGACGAACACATCGCCGCCGCGCAGCACGTGGCGGCCGCGGTGGATCAACTGGATGGGCTGGGCCGAGGCCAGCAGGGTGATGCTGATGTCGTCGCAGCTGTCGCGGCGGATGCGCGCGGCGTCGCGCAGCGCGTGGCCCGCGTCGGAGGTGTGCTGCACGAAGTCGGTCTGCGGGCCGACCACGTGCACCAGCCGCGCCTCCAGCCGCCGGTGCGGGCCGGACGTGGGCGCCGCCAGCAGCTCGATGCGCCGCAGCACGCCGTCACGCCAGTAGGCCATGGCGTGGCGCGCGGACTGCGCCTGCGTGGACAGCACGGACATCTGGCCCCAGGGGCGCGTGTCGGCATGGCGCGCGACGATGTCCAGCGGAGACGCTGAATCAAAGGTGCCCTGCGCAGGTTGAGACGCCAAACCTATCACCTCCTGAGCGGCGCATTCTACAAACGCCGCATGACTTTGCTTCGTGTTTCCACCTTGCTTCGGCGCCTGCTGCCGGGCGCCTTGCTGGCCTTGCTGGCGCTGTCCGCTGCCCACGCGCAAAACCTTGATTACGGCTTCGACCCTGACGTGAATGCCCAGGTGTACGCCGTGGCCATCCTGCCGGGCGGGCAAATCGGGCTGGGCGGCGGGTTCACCACAGTGGGCGGCACCGCGCGCCAGTACCTGGCCCGGCTGGGCCCGGGCGGCGCGCTGGACGCGAGCATGGCCCGCTCCCCCAACGCCCCCGTCCGGGCGCTGGCCGCGCAGGCCGACGGCAAGCTGCTGGTGGGCGGCAGCTACGGCCAGGTGAACAGCAATGTGCGCTACGGCCTGTCGCGCATCGATGCCAGCGGCGCGCTGGACGCAGGCTTTGCCCCCATCGTCATGAACAGCAGCGGGACGGCCTACGTTCTGGCCCTGGCGGTGCAGCCGGACGGCAAGATCCTCGCGGGCGGCGTGTTCACGTCCCTGCAAGGCGCGCCGCGCGCCGCGCTGGGGCGTTTGAACGCCAGCGGCGCGCTGGACGCCACCTTCAAGAACCCCGCCATCAGCCACGCCAGCGGCACGCCCCAGGTGCTGGCGCTGGCCGTGCTGCCCGGCGGCAAAGTCATGGTGGGCGGCAACTTCACGCACGTGGGCGGCCAGCCGCGCGCCAACCTGGCGCGGCTGAACGCCGATGGCACGCTGGACGCCAGCTTTGCCCCGCAAGACGCCAACGGCGTGGTGCGCGCCCTGGCCGTGCAGGCCGACGGCGCGGTGGTGGCGGGCGGCGAATTCACCACCCTGGGCGGCCAGCCGCGCAGCCGCATCGCGCGGCTTAACGCTGATGGCAGCCTGGATGCGGGCTTTGCCGCCAGCGCCAGCACCAGCGTGCACACCGTGGCGGTGCAGGCGGACGGCAAGGTGGTGTTCGGCGGCCAGTCCTTGCTGGCGCGGCTCCATGCCGGCGGCACGCCCGACGCTACGTTCAGCGCCACCACCACCGGCATCGTCCAAAGCCTGGCCGTGGACGCCAGCGGGCAGATCGTGCTGGGCGGCACCTTCACCAGCGTCAACGGCCAGCCGCGCAACCGCATGGCCCGCCTGCACCCCGACGGCACGCTGGACGCCACCCAGCCCGCTAGCGCCGACAACACCGTGCTGGCCCTGGCCGCGCAGGCCGACGGCAAGCTGCTGATGGGCGGCAATTTCACGGGCCGCCTGGCGCGCCTGAACGCCGACGGATCGGCGGATGCCGCGTACACCCGCACCGCCGACGGCACGGTGTACGCCCTGGCCGTGCAGCCCGGCGGCCACGCGTTGGTGGCGGGCAACTTCAACGACCCCGGCCCTTCCATCGCCCGCCTGCATGCCGACGTCACGGTGGATGCCGCCTTTGCCGCCCAGGTGGGCACGGGCCCCGATGGCTCTGTCTATGCACTGGCGCTGCTGCCCGGCGGCGACATCGTTGTGGGCGGGTCGTTTCAAACCTGGAACGGCACGCCGCGCAACCGCCTCGCGCGCCTGGCACCCGACGGCAGCCTGCGCATGGACTGGAACCCCGGCGCCAGCAACGCCGTGCAGGCCCTGGCCGTGCAAGCCGACGGCAAGCTGCTGGTGGGAGGGTATTTCGACCACGTCGGCGCGCAGGCGCGCAACCACATCGCCCGTCTGCACGATGACGGCAGCGTGGACGCCGGATTCGACCCCGCGCCCAACGGCTTTCATGTGGCCTCGCTGGCCGTGCAGGCGGACGGCAAAGTTATCGTGGGCGGCTTCTTCACCCAGATCGGCGCGCAGCCGCGCAACTACCTGGCGCGGCTGATGCCCGACGGCACGCCGGACAGCTTCAACGTCAATACCGACGGCCCCGTGTGGAGCATCCTCCTGCAGGGAGACGGCAAGATCGCCGTGGGCGGCGAGTTCTACACCATCAACGGCAACCCCGCGCGCGGCATCGCCATGCTGGACGGGGCGGGCACCTTCCTTCCCACCGGCCTGGGCGCCAACCAGGTCGTCTACGCCCTGGCCCTGCTGCCCGGCGGCAACCTGGCGGCGGGCGGCGCGTTCACCCAATTCAACGGCCAGCCGCGCAACGGCATCGCCCGCGTGTCCATGCCCGCCGCGCCGCTGCAAACCCTGCGCGCCACCGCCACGCGCGACGGCCTGCGCTGGCTGCGCAGCGGCGCCGCGCCCGAGCTGGCGCACGCGCGCTTTGCCTACGCCACCACCGAAAACGCGCCCGACGCCGCCTGGACCGACCTGGGCGCCGCCGCGCGCATCACCGGCACCCCGGGCGGCTGGGCGCTGGACGGCCTGGCGCTGCCCCAGGGCCAGCGCCTGTGGGTGCGCGCGCAGGGGCCCGCGCAGGGCGGCTACGGCAACGGCTCGGCATCGCTGGCGCAGCACACCGCCATGCTCTACCTGGCCGCGGCGCCCGATGTGCCCGCTGCGCCGACCGCCACGGCGGGCGACGAGCAGGTGACCCTGGCGTGGGCGGCCCCGGCCGACGGCGGCAGCCCCATCACCAGCTACACCGTGACCGGCGCGCCGGGCGGCACCTGCACGCCCGTGCCCGTCACGGCCACCACCTGCACCGTGACGGGCTTGGCCAATGGCACGACCTACACCTTCACCGTGGCCGCCAGCAATGCGATGGGTGACGGCGCAGCGTCGCCTCCGTCCGCCTCCGCCACGCCGCAGCGCGCGCAGACCATCACCTTCAACGACCCCGGCGCGCAGTCTTTTGGCACCACGCTCACGCTGGGGGCCACGGCCAGTTCCGGCCTGCCGGTGGCGTATGCGGCGTCGGGCGACTGCACCGTCAGCCTGGGCGTGGCCAGCTACACCGGTGCGGGCAACTGCACCATCACCGCCACGCAGCCGGGCGACGCGGCCACGCTGCCCGCCGCGCCCGTGGCGCACGCCTTCGCGGTGCTGGCGGCGCCGCCGGGCGCACCCACGTCCGCCATGGCCACGCCGCTCGGCCCCACCGCCATGCGCATCACTTGGATGGCGCCCGCCAGCAGCGGCGGCAGTCCCATCACCGACTACACCGTCACCGCCAGTCCTGGCGGCCTGGGCTGCACCACCACGGGCGCGCTCACCTGCGACGTGGCGGGCCTGGCGCCCGGCACGGCCTACAGCTTCACCGTGGTGGCGAGCAACGGCGCGCAGGCCAGCGCGCCATCGGCCGCCACCAGCGCCAGCACCCCCGCAGCGCCGGTGCCGCCCGCAGGCGCGCAGGCCATTCCCGCGCTGTCGCAGCGGGCCGTGCCGTGGCTGGCCGTGCTGCTGGCGGGTGTGGCCTGGATCAAGAGGAAAAAAGCCCTCTAGCGCTTGATGGACAGGCGCAAGCAGCTATCAAAAAATGAGTCAATGACCCCACTAAAGGAATTCACCGCCGTGCCCACCCGCCTGCGCGCGGCCACGCCCTGGTCATCCGTCGGGATGGCTGGCGGCCATGGGCATGGCCAAAAAAAGCAGCCGGGGTGAGCGGCTGCTTTTGTTTTGATAGCTGCCAGCGCCTGTCTATCAAGCGCTGGAGGCCGATTAGGCTCTGATTATTTCTTGGCGGAGCCGTCTTCCAGCTGCGCCAGCGCCGCATTGCCGCCCAGCGACAGCAGCCCGGCCTTGGAGTACACGCCCAGCTTGCCGCGCGTGTCCACGATGTCGAGGTTGCGCATGGTGAGCTGGCCGATGCGATCGAGCGGGCTGAACGGCGCGTCTTCCACCTTCTCCATCGACAGGCGCTCGGGGGCGTAGGTCAGGTTGGGGCTGTCGGTGTTCAGGATCGAGTAGTCATTGCCCCGGCGCAGTTCCAGCACCACGGTGCCGGTGATGGCGCGGGCCACCCAGCGCTGGGCGGTTTCGCGCAGCATGATGGCCTGGGGGTCGAACCAGCGGCCCTGGTAGAGCAGGCGGCCCAGCTTGAGGCCGTTCATGCGGTACTGCTCGATGGTGTCCTCGTTGTGGATGCCGCTGACCAGGCGCTCGTAGGCGATGTGCAGCAGCGCGAGGCCGGGGGCCTCGTAGATGCCGCGGCTCTTGGCCTCGATGATGCGGTTCTCGATCTGGTCGCACATGCCCAGGCCGTGGCGGCCGCCGATGCGGTTGGCTTCGAGGAACAATTCCACCGGGTCGCTGAACTCCACGCCGTTCAGGGCCACGGGCTGGCCTTCCTCGAAGCGCACGGAGACTTCCTCGGCCTTCACTGGCACGTCGTCCTTCCAGAACGCCACGCCCATGATGGGGTTCACGATGCGGATGCCGCTGTTGAGGAACTCCAGGTCCTTGGCCTCGTGCGTGGCGCCGAGCATGTTGCTGTCGGTGCTGTAGGCCTTCTCGGCGCTCATCTTGTAGCCGAAGCCTTCCTTGGTCATGAAGGCCGACATCTCGGCGCGGCCGCCCAGTTCGTCGATGAACAGCTGGTCCAGCCAGGGCTTGTAGATCTTGAGCGAGGGGTTGGTCAGCAGGCCGTAGCGGTAGAAGCGCTCGATGTCGTTGCCCTTGAAGGTGGAGCCGTCGCCCCAGATGTGGACGTCGTCCTCCTTCATCGCGGCCACGAGCATGGTGCCGGTGACGGCGCGGCCCAGCGGGGTGGTGTTGAAGTAGGTGGCGCCAGCGGTGCGCACGTGGAAGGCGCCGGCCTGCAGCGCGGCGATGCCTTCGTGGGCGAGCTGCGTGCGGCAGTCGATCAGGCGAGCCTTCTCGGCGCCGTATTCCATCGCCTTGGCGGGGATGGCGTCGTAGTCGGGCTCGTCGGGCTGGCCCAGGTTGGCGGTATAGGCGTAGGGCAGGGCGCCCTTGTTCTTCATCCAGCGCAGCGCGGCGCTGGTGTCGAGGCCGCCCGAGAAGGCGATGCCGACTTTTTGCCCCTTGGGCAGGTTTTGCAGGATGGTGGCCATGGTGCGGATCAGCCGTAGTGGCAGATGTAGTGGTAGGCGTCGGTGACGCGGATGTCGAACTTCGAGTTGCCGGGCACGCTGAACTGGTCGCCGGGGCCGGATTGGACCCAGGCATCGCTGCCGGCGAGCTTGTATTCGCACGAGCCGCCCACGCATTCCATGACCTCGGGCGCGCCCGTGCCGAAGGTCAGCGTCGCGGGCAGCACCACGCCCACCGACTTCCGGGTGCCGTCGGGGTAGGTGATGCCGTGGCTCACGCACTTGCCGTCGAAATACACGTTGGCCTGGGTGGTGACGGAGACGCCGTCGATTTTCTCGGTGGTCATGGATGGGGCAATGGGCTGAAAGGACAAACCCGCAATTCTATGGCGTGAAAAAAGGAGCCCTGGGGGCTCCTTCGTGGCGGGGTGGGCGCGTGGTTAACGCCAGTAGTGCGGGTGGCGCGGCGGACGGTACGGGTAGCCGTAGGCGTCGCGGTACTCGATCACGGTGACGGGCGGTTGCGACACATAGGCGGGCGGGCCGGGCTGGGTGGACACCACCACGCCGGGCTGCGGGTAGCCGCTGTCGCCGTACGAGGAGTAGGTGGCCGGGGGCGGGGCCTGCACCGCGGGCTGCACGGACAGGGGGATCCAGTGGCCCGGGTCGCTTTGCGTGCGGGTCGTGTACTGCCGGCCGGCGTATTCGTACACCACGTCGTAGCCGACCACGCGGTTGTCGTAATAGGTTTCCGTGGTGCAGCGCTGCACGTTCTGGTAGCCGGGGCGGCCGCCTTCGACCTGGTTGCCCAGCAGTGCGCCGCCGACCACGCCCAGCGCCGTGGCCGCCGCGCGGCCGCTGCCGCCGCCGATGGCATTGCCCGCCGCGCCGCCGGCGATGGCGCCCAGCACGGCGCCCGCACCCGTGGTGGGCCGCGCGCCGCTGTAGACGGTTTCATTGCCGCACACCTGCTGGGGAATCGCCACCTGCTGCGTGATGGGCGTGGCGGACAGCACGCGCCCCTGTTCCTGCTGTGCCTGGGCCGCCAGCGCAGTGGCGGCCAGGGCGGTGAAAACGAGGGTTTTGTTCATGGCGGAAATCGGCTCCTTTCGGTTGGCATACAACGCGCCAAGCCGGGAATAAGTTTCAGGTCCGCGCATGAATGCGCCGGGGCCGGCCCGTAAATCTGCGTAAAGAGTCGTATGCCTTTATTTGGAGGCTCCGGCCAGCCGTTCGTTCCACGCATCGGCGTCGAAGCCCACGGTGACGGCGCCGTCGCCCCATTCGACCACGGGGCGCTTGATGACGGACGCGTGCTCCACCATCAGCGCCGCAGCGCTGGCGGCATCCTGCGCGCGGGCCTGCACGGCAGGGTCGAGCTTGCGCCAGGTCGTGCCCTGGCGGTTGAGCAGTTTCTCCCAGCCCACGGCGGCCATCCAGGCGGGCAGGCGCTCGGCGGGCACGCCCTGCTTCTTGAAGTCGTGGAACTGGACGGGTGCGCCGCGCTCCGAGAGCCAGGCGCGGGCCTTCTTCACGGTGTCGCAATTGGGGATGCCGTACAGGGTGATGGTGGAAATGTTCATGGGCGACAATTCTGCGCTCTATGCAATCCCTCCCCCAGACCCTGGAAGGCTGGCTCGCCCACTGCGAGCGGCTGCACCCCAAGAACATCGACATGGGCCTGGCCCGCGTGGGCGAGGTCGCGCGCCGCATGGGCCTGGCCTTCGGCTGCCCCGTGATCACCGTGGCGGGCACCAACGGCAAGGGTTCCACCTGCGCCATGCTGGAGGCCGTGGCGCTGCAGGCGGGCTACCGCACGGGTGTCTACACCTCGCCGCACCTGGTGCATTTCGAGGAGCGCTGTCGCATCCACGGCGAGACCGTCGCCGCTGCGGACCTGGTAGTGCACTTCGCAGCGGTGGAAAGCGCCAGGACCCAGAATGGCGACGAAGTCTCGCTGAGCTATTTCGAATTCACCACGCTGGCCATCCTGCGGCTGATGAGCCAGTCGCGGCTGGACGTGGCGATCCTGGAGGTGGGCCTGGGCGGCCGCCTGGACGCGACCAACGTCATCGACACCGACTGCGCCATCATCACCAGCGTGGACATCGACCACGTCGAGTTCCTCGGCACCGACCGCGAGACCATCGGCCGCGAGAAGTCCGGCATCATGCGCACGGGCCGCCCGGTGGTGGTGAGCGACCCCGTACCGCCGCAGAGCGTGATCGACCATGCGCGCGAGATCGGCGCCGACCTGTGGCGCTTCGGGCAGGACTTCAACTTCTCCGGCGACAAGCAGCAGTGGGCCTGGGCCGGACGCGGGCGGCGCTACGCGGGGCTGGCGTATCCGGCGCTGCGCGGGGCCAACCAGCTCGTCAACGCCTCGGGCGTGCTCGCCGCGTTCGAGGCATTGCGCGAGCGCCTGCCCATCACCGCGCAGGCGGTGCGTGCGGGCCTGGCGCTGGTGGAACTGCCGGGGCGCTTCCAGATCGTGCCGGGCCAGCCCACGCTGGTGCTGGACGTGGCGCACAACCCGCACTCGGTGGCGGCGCTCACCGCCAACCTCGATGCAATGGGCTACTTCCCGACCACGCACGCCGTCTTCGGCGCCATGGCCGACAAGGACCTCGCTCCCATGCTCGCCAAGGTCGGGCCGCTGATCGACCGCTGGTACTTCACCGACCTGCCCACGCCGCGCGCGGAAAGCGCGGCCAGCCTGCAGCAGAAATGGAACGCGCTGCAGATGGTCGCGGGCGGGCGCCGGCCCGTCGCCACCAGCCTGCACGCCAGCCCGCAGAAGGCGCTGGCCGCGGCCGTGGAGGCAGCGGACCCGGCTGATAGAATCGTGGTCTTTGGCTCGTTCTACACGGTGGGCGGCGTGCTCGAAAACGGGGTGCCCCGCCTGCAGGCCAAACATCTGGGCGCATAGCGAGTCCCCTGTCCATGGCATTTTTCAAGTTTCGTTGGCCCGGCAAGCAAGCGCCCCAGGGCGACAACGGCAAGCCCGCCAAGCGTTCCCGCACCTCCTCCCAGGCCGAAAGCATCGAAGAGATGCGCCGGCGCGCACGCCATCGCCTCATCGGCGCCGCCGTGCTGGTGCTGGCCGGCGTGGTGGGCTTCCCGCTGCTGTTCGATACGCAGCCACGCCCCATCCCGGTGAACGTGGCCATCGACATTCCCGACCGCAACAAGGTGGCTCCCCTGGTGGTGCCGCACCCCGGCACCGCCGCGCCGGCCACCCCGGCCGAACCGGCGGGCGCCGGCCTGGACGCGGGCGAGGAGGTGGTCGCCAGCAGCCCGCGCAGCACGCCCGCGCCGCAGCCGGCGCCCCCGCGTGCTTCCGAACCCAAGCCGTCGGCTGCGCCCGCACCGAAGCCTGAGCCTAAACCCGAGCCGAAGCCCGAACCCCGGCAGGAGCCCAAGCAGCCTCCCAAGCCCGAGCCCAAGGTGGAGCCCAAGCCCGCGCGCACGGACGACGCGGAGCGCGCCCGCGCACTGCTGGAGGGGCGGTCCGCCACGGCCGCCGCCAAGCCCGATGCGGGCGATCCGGGCCGCTTCATCGTGCAGGTGGGCGCGTTCGCCGATGCCGACAAGGCGCGCGAGGTGCGCGACAAGCTGGAGCGCTCGGGCCTCAAGACCTATACGCAGGTGGTGGACACCAAGGACGGCAAGCGCACCCGCGTGCGCGTGGGCCCGTTCGGCAGCCGCGCGGAGGCCGACAAGGCGGCCGAGCGCGTCAAGGGTGCCGGCCTGGCGGGCGCGGTGCTGGCGCTGTGAACCGCGCCAGCGGCGGATGACGGCCCATGGCGGCGCTGGACTGGATCTTCGTGGTGGTGCTCGCCGCATCGCTGCTGATCGGCGCATGGCGCGGACTGGTGTTCGAGCTGCTGTCGCTGGCGGGCTGGGTGGCGGCGTTCTTCGCGGCGCAGTGGTTCGCCGATGACATGGGGGCGCTGCTGCCCATGGGCGAGGCGGACGCCACCTGGCGCCACGTGGCGGGCTTCGCGGTGGTCTTCGTCGCCGCGGTGTTCGCCTGCGGGCTGCTGGCCTGGGTGACTAAGAAGCTGGTCGAGGCCGTGGGGCTGCGCCCCGCCGACCGCGCGCTGGGCGCGCTGTTCGGAGTGCTGCGCGGCGTGGTGCTGCTGCTGGCCGTGGCGCTGGTGGCCGGCTGGACGCCGGTGGCGCAGGCGCCGTGGTGGAGACAATCGCAGGGTGCGCCGCTGTTGGAAGCGGCGCTCAAGGGGCTCGCGCCCGCCCTGCCCGAGGAATTGGGAAGGCATCTGCCTTCGTGATGGCATGTTGGCGGGAGGCTCCCGCCCATCGAATGGAACTGCAACTATGTGTGGAATCGTCGGCGTGGTCAGCGCCAGCCCCGTCAATCAGCTGATCTATGACGCCTTGCTGCTGCTGCAGCACCGGGGGCAGGACGCCGCGGGCATCGTCACCCAGGACGGCCGCAAGTTCTTCATGCACAAGGCCAAGGGCATGGTGCGCGACGTGTTCCGCACGCGCAACATGCGTGCGCTGCCGGGCCCGATGGGCCTGGGCCAGGTGCGCTATCCCACGGCGGGCAACGCGTCGAGCGAGGAAGAGGCGCAGCCCTTCTACGTGAATGCGCCCTTCGGCATCGTGATGGTGCACAACGGCAACCTTACCAACGCCAAGCAACTGCGCCGCGAGCTGGCCGACACCGACCACCGCCACACCAATACCGAGAGCGACTCCGAGGTGCTGCTCAACGTGCTGGCGCACGAGCTGGCCCGCGCCAGCAGCGGCGCGCCGCTGCGCTCGGAGGACGTGTTCGCCGCCGTGCGCGCGGTGCACAAGCGCATCAAGGGCTCGTACGCGGTGATCGCGCTGATCGCGGGCTACGGCCTGCTGGCCTTCCGCGACCCGTTCGGCATCCGCCCGCTGTGCATGGGCAAGGGAGCCGACGGCACGGTGATGCTGGCCAGCGAGTCCGTGGCGCTGGAGGGCACGCTGCACCGTCTGGAGCGCGACATCGCCCCGGGCGAGGCGGTGTTCGTGCACACGGACGGCCGCGTCGAGACGCAGCAGTGCGCCGAGACGCCGCGGCTCAACCCCTGCGTGTTCGAATACGTCTATCTGGCCCGCCCCGATTCGGTGATGGACGGCATCTCCGTCTACCAGGCGCGCCTGAACATGGGCGAGACGCTGGCCAAGCGGGTGATCTCCACCGTGCCGCCGGGCGAGATCGACGCCATCATCCCCATCCCCGAGTCCAGCCGCCCCAGCGCCATGCAGCTCGCGCAGCTGCTGGGCATCCCGTACCGCGAAGGGTTCGTGAAGAACCGCTACGTGGGCCGCACCTTCATCATGCCGGGGCAGGGCGTGCGCAAGAAATCCGTGCGCCAGAAGCTCAATGCCATCGGCAGCGAGTTCAAGGGCCGCCGCGTGCTGCTGGTGGACGACTCCATCGTGCGCGGCACCACGTCCAAGGAGATCGTGCAGATGGCGCGCGACGCGGGCGCGGTGAAGGTCTACCTGGCATCGGCCGCGCCGCCGGTGCGCCACCCCAACGTCTACGGCATCGACATGCCCACGCGCGGCGAGCTGGTGGCGCACGGCCGCACGGTGGAAGAGATCCGCCAGGTGATCGGCGCCGACGCGCTGATCTACCAGGACGTGCAGGCCATGAAGCAGGCCGTGGGCAAGATCAACCCGCGCGTGGAGGGCTTCGAGGCCTCGTGCTTCGACGGTGTCTACATCACCGGCGACATCTCCGACGAGGAGGTGACGGCGCTCAACGAGGGCCGCCAGCGGGGCGGCGAGGAAGAGGGCGACGACACCTCGCGCCTGTCGCTGCCGAATGCGCAGGAAGCCTAGAACTTAAAAATGTGAGCTGCTCGCGCTTGCTGTACAAGGATTTCAGCATGAAAAGTGCCTGAAACCATTGCCTAATGAGCGCAAGCAGCTCCTGTTTTCTTCAAACGAGGAACCCCATCGTGAGCAACCTTCCCCCCGGCCTGCGCCCCGAGACGCTCGCCATCCGCGCCGCCGTGGCGCCCAGCCAGTACGGCGAAAACTCCGAGACGATGTACCTCACCACGGGCTTCGTGCAGCCGGACGCCGCCACGTCGGCCGAGCGCTTCGCCAGCGGCGAGGGCTACACCTACGCGCGCACGTCCAATCCCACCGTCACCAGTTTCGAGCAGCGCCTGGCCGCGCTCGAAGGGGCCGAGGCCGCCATCGGCACGGCCAGCGGCATGGCGGCCATCCTGCTGATGATCATGGGCCTGCTCAAGGCGGGCGACCACGTCGTCCTGTCGCGCTCCATGTTCGGCTCCACACTCAACCTGTTCGCCAAGGAGTTCGGCAAGTTCGGCGTGGAAACCACGTTCTGCTCGCAGACCGACGTTCAGGAATGGCGCGCCGCCGTGCGCCCCAACACCCGGCTGCTGTTCGCCGAAACGCCCACCAACCCGCTCACCGAAGTCTGCGACATCGCCGCCCTGGCCGACATCGCCCGCAAGGCCGGTGCCCTGCTGGCGGTGGACAACGCCTTCGCCACACCCATCCTGCAAAAGCCCCTGGCGCTGGGTGCGGACATCGTCATGCACTCCGGCACTAAGTACCTGGACGGACAGGGCCGCGTCATGGCCGGCGCGCTGTGCGCCAGCAGCCAGCTCGTCACCGAGAAGTTCGCGCCCGTGGTGCGCACGGCGGGCATGGTGCTGTCGCCCTTCAATGCCTGGGTGGTGCTCAAGGGACTCGAAACCCTCAGCGTGCGCGTGAAGGCGCACTGCGAGAACACCCTGGCCATCGCCCGCTGGCTCGAAGCCCAGCCCCAGGTGGCGCGCGTGTTCTACCCCGGCCTGCCGTCGCACCCGCAGCATGAGCTGGCCATGCGCCAGCAGGGCGGGCTGGGCGGCGGCGTGGTGGCCTTCGAGCTGGCCGGCGATACGCTCGAGGCCGCGCGCGCCAAGGCGTTCCACGTGCTCGACAGCTGCCGTCTGCTCTCGCTCGCCACCAACCTGGGCGACACCAAGACCATCATCAGCCACCCGGCGACCACCTCGCACGGCCGCCTGACCGAAGCGCAGCGGCAGGCCGCGGGCATCAGCCAGGGCGTCATCCGGCTGGCCGTGGGGCTGGAGCATCCCGAAGACATCCAGGACGATCTATTGCGCGGCCTTCGCGGCCTGTGACGAGCTTGAGCAAATGACGAAAGTACGTACCCGTTTCGCCCCGTCCCCCACGGGCTTCATCCACCTGGGCAACATCCGCTCGGCCCTGTACCCGTGGGCCTTCGCGCGCGCCACCGGCGGCGACTTCATCCTGCGCATCGAGGACACCGACCTGGAGCGCTCCACGCAGGCCTCGGTCGACGTCATCCTGGAGGGCATGGCCTGGCTGCAGCTCGACCACGACGAAGGTCCGTACTACCAGATGCAGCGCATGGACCGCTACAAGGAAGTGCTGGCGCAATTGCAGGCCTCCGGCCACGTCTATCCCTGCTACATGAGCGTGGAAGAACTCGACGCCCTGCGCGAGCGCCAGATGGCAGCCAAGGAAAAGCCCCGCTACGACGGCACCTGGCGCCCCGAACCCGGCAAGCAGCTGCCCCCCATCCCCGAAGGCGTGAAGCCCGTGCTGCGCTTCAAGACGCCCAAGGACGGCGTCGTCGGCTGGGACGACAAGTGCAAAGGCCGCATCGAGTTCCAGAACAGCGAGCTTGACGACCTGGTGATCGCCCGCCCCGACGGCACGCCTACGTACAACTTCTGCGTCTGCGTGGACGACATGGACATGGCCATCACCCACGTCATCCGCGGCGACGACCATGTCAACAACACCCCGCGCCAGATCCACATCTTCGAGGCGCTGGGCGCCCAGGTGCCTGTCTTCGCCCACCTGCCCACCGTGCTCAACGAGCAGGGCGAGAAAATGAGCAAGCGCAACGGCGCCAAGGCCGTGACGCAGTACCGAGACGAGGGCTATCTGCCCGACGCCATGGTCAACTACCTCGCCCGCCTGGGCTGGAGCCACGGCGACGACGAGATCTTCGGCCGCGCGCAGTTCCTGGAATGGTTCGACCTCGACCACCTGGGCCGCAGCGCCGGCCAGTTCGACGAGGCCAAGCTGCGCTGGGTCAACGCCCAGCACCTCAAGGCCATGGACGACGCGCAGCTCGCCGGCATGCTCACCCCTTCCTCGCGGACGTGGCGACCGACGAGCGCCTGCCGCGCATCTGCGCGCTGTTCAAGGACCGCTGCGAAACGCTGGTCGATCTGGCGAATTGGGTGCGCGTCTTCTATGTGGACGCCGTGGAGCGCAACGACGACGACTACGCCAAGCACGTCACCGAGGCCGCCGCGCCGCTGCTCGATGCCTTCGCTGCCGCCATCGGCAACGTGGAGTGGAACAAGGAAGCCATCGCCGCCGCCATCAAGGAAGTGCTGAAGGCGCAGGGCGCCAAGATGCCGCAGCTCGCCATGCCCGTGCGCGTGCTCACCACGGGCACGGCGCACACGCCATCAGTGGATGCAGTGCTCGAGCTGCTCGGTCGCGAAAAAATCCTGGCAAGATTGAAAAACCGCTAAAAACCTGTCTATAATTTGAGGCTCAGGTGATGACGACGATTATGCAAATAAACGCCGGAATCAACGGGGGTATAGCTCAGCTGGGAGAGCGCTTGCATGGCATGCAAGAGGTCAGCGGTTCGATCCCGCTTACCTCCACCACCTGAAACAATCTAGGTTTTGACCCTATCGTCTAGAGGCCTAGGACATCACCCTTTCACGGTGAGTACCGGGGTTCGAATCCCCGTAGGGTCGCCAAGTTTTGTGGCACTTGGCTCCGAAAGGAGCGAAAGTCACACCGACGCGGAGTGGTAGTTCAGTTGGTTAGAATACCGGCCTGTCACGCCGGGGGTCGCGGGTTCGAGTCCCGTCCACTCCGCCATCTCTTGGGGGTATAGCTCAGCTGGGAGAGCGCTTGCATGGCATGCAAGAGGTCAGCGGTTCGATCCCGCTTACCTCCACCAAGATTGTCGGTTTGCAGTTTCTAGGTTTTGACCCTATCGTCTAGAGGCCTAGGACATCACCCTTTCACGGTGAGTACCGGGGTTCGAATCCCCGTAGGGTCGCCAAGTTTTGTGGCACTTGGTTCCGCAAGGAGCGAAAGTCACACCACGCGGAGTGGTAGTTCAGTTGGTTAGAATACCGGCCTGTCACGCCGGGGGTCGCGGGTTCGAGTCCCGTCCACTCCGCCATTGATTGAAAAAGCCACCTTCAGGTGGCTTTTTTGCGTTCGAAATCGTGCAATCCATGAATCTGCGTTCCCGCTACGAGCAAGCCGTGCGCGAATTGCGCGAGCGAGCGCACGCAATGCAGCGCGAAGGATTGGCTGCCGAGGCCATCGCGCGCAACTTGCACGCGGAGCGCATACGGCTGGCCTCCCACTTCAAGGAACTGACGCCCGAGCCCTACCGCAGCCGCATCTATGAGCGGACGCTCCAGGTCTACGGAAACGAGTTCGGCCCCTCGATCGAATTCCTGCGAGCGTCTGGCAAGTCGTGGGAGGCGATCATCGACAGCGCGACGCGCCCCGGGCTGCCGCCTCCCTTCGACTGACAGGCTTTTACTTTGGTGCCAGGCGGATGGCACCGTCGAGGCGGATCACCTCGCCGTTGAGCATGTCGTTCTCGATGATGTGCCGCACCAGCTTGGCGTAGTCCTGCGGCGTGCCGAGGCGGCTGGGGAAGGGCACGCCGGCAGCGAGCGCGTCCTGCACTTCCTGCGGCATGCCGAACAGCATGGGCGTGCCGAAGATGCCGGGAGCGATGGTCATGTTGCGGATGCCGCTGCGCGCCAGGTCGCGCGCGATGGGCAGGGTCATGCCCACCACGCCGCCCTTGGACGCGGAATAGGCCGCCTGGCCGATCTGGCCGTCGTAGGCGGCCACGCTGGCCGTGGAGATCAGCACGCCGCGCTCGCCCGTGGCTTCGGGTTCGTTCTTGGCCATGGCCTCGGCGGCCAGGCGGATCATGTTGAAGCTGCCCACGAGGTTGACCGTGATGGTCTTGCTGAACACAGCCAGGCTGTGCGCGCCGTTCTTGCCCACGGTCTTCTCGGCCGGGGCGATGCCGGCGCAGTTCACGAGGCCCGCGAGCTTGCCCAGGGACACGGCCTGGGCGACCACGGCCTGGCCATCGGCCTCACTGCTCACGTCGCAACGCACGAAAGCGCCGCCGATGTCGCGCGCGACGGCTTCGCCCTTGTCCGCCTGCATGTCGGCGATGACCACCTTGGCGCCTTCGCCAGCCAGCATGCGCGCGGCGCCTTCCCCGAGGCCCGAGGCGCCGCCCGTGACGATGAAGACCTTGCCCTTGATTTCCATGTGTTGTCTCCTGTGATGAGAGTGACGTTGACGTTAACGTCAATTATGGCGCAGCCGTCCGCACCCGCCCGACGGGAGCGGAAAGAAAACCCGGCCATGCCGGGTTGTCTTGGAGAAGGGGGCGTGGCTCTCAGCGGAAGCCGACGCGGTCCAGCATCTGCTGCACCTTGGTGGTGTTCGCACCCACGGCGCCGATCGGGATGGTCTCGCTCTTGAAGGGCTTGCCATCGGTCATGGCCTTCAGCGCGGGGTTGCCCGGGTCGACGCCCTTGGCGGCGGGCCATTCGTTGTTGCCGTTGGCGAAGTAGTTCTGCGCCTCGGGGCTGGCCAAGTATTCCAGGAACTTGATGGCATTGGCGCGGTTCTTCGCATGGCGGGCGACGGCGCCGCCCGCGATGTTCATGTGTGTGCCCCAGGATTCCTGGTTGGGGAAGACCACGGACACCTTCTCGACCACGGCCTTGTCCTCCGGCTTGTCGGAGCGCATCAGCCGGGCCAGGTAGTAGCTGTTGGTGACGGCGATGTCGCATTCGCCCGCGGCCACGGCCTTGATCTGGTCGGTGTCGCCTCCCTTGGGCGGGCGTGCGAGGTTGTCCACGATGCCCTTGAGCCAGGCTTCCGCCTTCTGCTCGCCCAGGTGCTCCATCACCGAGCCGAACAGGCTCAGGTTGTAGGGATGGGAGCCCGATCGGATGCAGACCTTGCCCTTGTTCTTGGGATCGCCCAGTTCCTGGTAGGTGTCCACGTCGTCCTTGTTCACTTTCGCCTTGTTGTAGACGATCACGCGGGCGCGGGTGGACAGGCCGAACCAGGCGATGCCGCCGTCCGCCGCGGGCGTGGCGCGCAGGTTGGCGGGAATGGCGCTTTCCAGCACCTGGGAGCGGACGGCCTGGAACAGGCCATCGGCTTCGCCGCGGTACAGGCGCGCGGCATCGACCAGCAGGATCACGTCGGCGGGAGAGGCCGTGCCTTCGGCCTTGAGCCGGGCCATGATGCCTGCATCGTCTGCGTCCACGCGGTTGATCTTGATGCCCGTGGCCTTGGTGAAGCCGCTGTACAGCGCTTCGTCGGTGGCGTAGTGGCGGGCGGAATACAGGTTCACCACCTGTTCCTGCGCGGCTGCAGCGCCTGCCGCGGCGAGCAGGCATGCGGCCAGCAGTGATTTCAAGGGTTTGGACATAGGGCTTGCGGCCTCCTGTGACTGGAATGCGCGGCATGATACAGAAGGCGAGAATGGTTCTTATTTGTCGGGCTCGCGCCAGGGGAATGGAAGGCGGCCACGCGGACTTTCCCGCATGCGCTGAAATTGTCAGCATCAGTAACTTCGGGCTGTTATGCTGGCGGAATCCGCGGTGCCGCAGGCCGTATTCCATCGTTGCGGGCCGCAGCCTATTTGTGTCAAGGAGCCACCATGTTGTCTGCACCCGCCCAGCGTTCTTCCACCGGCGCCACCGCCAGCGCCGCGGAATACCTGACTTTCCGCCTGGGGCAGGAGGAGTACGGAATCGACATCCTGCGCGTGCAGGAAATCCGCTCCTATGAGCAGCCCACCCGCATGGCCCATGCGCCGGAATTCATCAAGGGCGTGATCGACCTGCGCGGTGTCATCGTGCCCATCGTGGACCTGCGCTTGAAGCTGCACTGCGCCGAAGCCGAGTACACCGATTTCACCGTGGTCATCATCCTCAATGTGGGTGGCACGGTGCTCGGTGCAGTGGTGGATGCGGTGGCCGACGTGGTGGCACTGCCGGCCGATGCCATCAAGCCCGCGCCCCAGTTCCAGGGGCAGATGGATGCCTCGTTCGTGCGCGGCATCGCGACGGTGGGCGAGCGCATGCTGATCGTGGTGGACATCGAATCGCTGCTGAGCAGTGCTGAAATGGGATTGGTCAAGACCGTCGCCACCGCCTGAGGCGGGGCTGCCCGGAGGGAGCATCACATGGCGTTTTCCAATCTGCGCATCGGGGCGAAGCTGGGCCTGGCCTTCGCCGCCATGGTGCTCCTCAACGTATTGCTGGGCGTCCTGGCCATCGTGCAGATGGGGCAGATCAACGACGACACGCGCGATGTCGCCACCAACTGGCTGCCCAGCGTGCAGGCGCTGGGCGATATGCGGGCCACGGCCAACCGGCTGCGCGCCAGCGAGATCGGCATGGTGCTGAGCCCCGACCCGGCCGAGAAGGCGCGGCTGAGCAAGGACGCGACGGCCGTCGCTGCCATGCTGGGCGAGTTGGAGCAGCGCTACGCCCCGCTGGTGACCCCGGCCGAGGCGGCCGCGTTCGAGGAATTCAAGACGCACCGCGCCGCGTACCTGCGTACCCAGGCGCAACTGCAGGAACTGGTGGCCCAGGGCGAGTCGCGCCAGGCCGACGCCGGCCAGTTGCTCTACCAGGGCTCGCAGCAGGCCTTCGTGGGCATGGCCGAAACCATCGGCAAGCTCTCCAAGATCAATGCCGCGGGCTCCACCGAGGCGTATGAAGATTCCCAGCGGGCGTTCGGAATGGCCCGCGGCACCATGCTCGGTGTGCTGGCGGCGGCCATCGCCGTGGCGGTGGCGCTGGGCGTGTGGATCACGCGGCTCATCACGGCGCCCGTGGCCCAGGCCGTGCGGGCGGCCAGCGAGATCGCCCAGGGCAATCTAACGGTGGAGCTGGCGGTGCGCTCCAAGGACGAGATGGGCCAGCTCACGCAGGCCCTGCGCGACATGCAGCACAACCTGGCCAGCGTGGTTTCCGGCGTGCGCAGCAATGCCGAAGGCGTAGCGACGGCCAGCGCCGAGATCGCCCAGGGCAACCACGACCTGTCGGCCCGCACCGAAAGCCAGGCCAGCGCCCTGGAAGAGACCGCCGCCTCCATGGAGCAGTTGGGCGCCACCGTGCGCCAGAACGCCGACAACGCCCGCCAGGCCAACCAGCTCGCCATGAGCGCCAGCACCGTCGCCGTGCAGGGCGGCGAGGTGGTCAGCCAGGTGGTGGACACCATGCGCGGCATCAATGATTCCAGCCGCAAGATCGCCGACATCATCGGCGTGATCGACGGCATCGCCTTCCAGACCAACATCCTGGCGCTCAACGCTGCCGTGGAGGCGGCGCGCGCGGGCGAGCAGGGCCGGGGCTTCGCGGTGGTGGCCGGCGAGGTGCGCAGCCTGGCGCAGCGCAGTGCGGAAGCCGCCAAGGAGATCAAGCAGCTCATCACGGCCAGCGTAGAGCGCGTGGAACAGGGCTCGCAGCTGGTGGACAAGGCGGGCACGACCATGACCGAGGTGGTCAACTCCATTCGCCGCGTGACGGACATCATGGGCGAGATCAGTGCGGCCAGCAGCGAGCAGAGCAGCGGCGTGGCCCAGGTGGGCGAGGCCATCACGCAGATGGACCAGGCCACGCAGCAGAACGCGGCGCTGGTGGAGCAGAGCGCGGCTGCCGCAGGCAGCCTCAAGGCGCAGGCGGCGCAGCTCGTGGACGCCGTGGCGGTGTTCCGCATCGGCAAGCAGCCGCAGGCCATCGCCGCGCCACGTTCCGTGCCGCAGCCGCCGCGCGCGGTGGCGCCTGCACCGAAGCCTCAGGCCGCACCGCCCAAGCCGGTCCTGCGCAAGAGCCCGCCGCCCGCCGCCAAGTCGGCGGCGCTGGCCAAGCCGGTTGCCGTCGCAGCGCAGGACGACGATTGGGAAAGCTTCTGACAGGCCGCCGGCTCAGCCCTGCCTGAACGGGCTGCGCGTGTGCAGCTCGTCGAGGTAGTGCGCGACGCCCTCGCTCTCGCGCTCCAGGAAACGGTCCACGGCTTCGGCGAAGGCCGGATGTGCCAGCCAGTGCGCGCTGGTGGTCTGCACCGGCAGCAGGGCGCGGGCCATCTTGTGCTCGCCCTGGGCACCGCCCTCGAAGCGCTGCACGCCATGGGCGATGCACCACGCCAGGGGCTGGTAGTAGCAGGCCTCGAAATGCAGGCAGTCCACGCGTTCCAGCGCGCCCCAGTACCGGCCATAGGCCACCAGAGGTTGAGGGTGTTTTGAGCCTGCAGCGCTTACGGGGCAGGCGCTGACAGCTATCAGGCTGCTAGCAATGGGGCGCCCGCCGCGCTCGGCCACGAACAGCACCCATGCCTCGGGCATGTGGGTGGCCATGCGGGTGAAGAAGTCGCGCGTGAGGTAGGGCGGGTTGCCGTGCTCGGCGTAGGTGCGCTCGTAGCAGCGGTAGAAGAAGTCCCAGTCGCGCGCCGTGATCTCGGCGCCGCGCAGCGCGCGGAAATGCACGCCGGCGTCCGCCACGCGGCGGCGTTCCTGGCGGATCTTCTTGCGCTTGTCGTGCGAAAGGGTGGCGAGGAAATCGTCGAAGTCGCGCAAGGGCCGCTCCGCCGTGCCGGCAGATGGCGGTGCGGCGTTGTTCCAGTGGAATTGTACGCCGTGGCGCAGCATCAGCCCGGCCTCGCGCGCGGCCTGCACGTCCTCGGGTGCGGTGAACAGCAGGTGCAGCGACGACAGCGCCTGGGCGTCGCACCAGTCCACCAGGGTGCGCAGCAGCGCCAGGCGTGCCGCTGCGTCGCGCGCCAGCAGACGCGTGCCCGGCACGGGGGTGAAAGGCACGGCCACCACGGCCTTGGGGTAGTAGGGCAGGCCGTGGCGCGCATAGGCGTCGGCCCAGGCCCAGTCGAAGACGTATTCGCCCCGCGAGTGGGGCTTGAGGTAGAGCACGCAGGCGGCATGCAGCGCACCGCCCTGCCAGAGGGTGAACCACAGCGGCGTCCAGCCCGTGGCGGGCACGGCACTGCCGCTGGCCTGCAGCGCCGCGAGATAGGCGTGGCGCATGAAGGGCGTGGGCTGGGACTGGGCCTGCAGCAGCGCGTCCCACGCGGCGGCGTCCGCGGCGGGCAGGGCGTCGGACACGCGCAGGTCGTAGGGGGCGGTAAGAGGGGCAGAGGAGTGCATGCGATAGGAGCGGCTGCGCCCGGCCATCCTGCCACAGGCGCGGCTTTCGCATGGGAGGCGGAGGTACGAATGACATAATTCCCTCGACTCCTTTCCCTCCCTCCCTATGCCATTCGTCATCAGCATCGCCCAGCTCAACTTCGTGGTGGGCGACGTGCCGGGCAATGCCCAGCGAATCATCGGCGCCGCGCGCGAGGCCCATGCCGCCGGCGCGCGCCTGCTGCTCACGCCGGAGCTGGCGCTGTGCGGCTACGCGGCCGAAGACCTGTACCTGCGCCCGGCCTTCCTGGCGGCCTGCGAGCAGGCGCTGGCCGAGGTGGCGCAGGCCACCGCGCAGTGGCCGGGGCTGGCGGTGGTGGTCGGCCATCCGCAGCGGGCCATGGGCGCCAATGCAGGCGGGCACGGGCGCGTCCACAACGCCGCCAGCGTGCTGCGCGGCGGGCGCGTGGAGTGCACCTATGCCAAGCAGGAACTGCCCAACTACGAGGTCTTCGATGAGCAGCGCTACTTCGTGCGCGGCCAGGACACCTGCGTCTTCGAGGTCGAGGGCGTGCGCATGGGCCTCTTGATCTGCGAGGATGCCTGGTTCCCCGGCCCCGCACGCCGCGCGGCCGACGCGGGCGCGCAGATGCTGCTGACGATCAACGCCTCGCCCTACCACATGGGCAAGGCGCGCGAGCGCGAGGAGGTGATGCGCGAGCGCGTGCGCGAGACCGGCCTGCCGCTGTTCTACGCCCACCTGGTGGGCGGGCAGGACGAGGTGGTGTTCGAGGGCCGCTCCTTCGCCCTGCAGGCGGACGGCGCGGTGGCGCTGCGCGCCCCGGGTTTCAAGGAAAATATGGCCCTGGCGCTTGTACAGCAAGCGCAAACAGCTATCAAAATAGAAGCGAAAGTGTTACCCCACGATGATGCGGACGCCGAGCTGTGGCACGCGCTGGTGCTGGGCGTGCGCGACTACGTGGGCAAGAACGGCTTCCCGGGCGTGCTGCTGGGGCTGTCGGGCGGCATCGACTCGGCGCTGGTGCTGGCGGTCGCGGTGGACGCGCTGGGCGCGGACAAGGTGCGCACGGTGATGATGCCCTCGCCCTACACGGCCGACATCAGTTGGATCGATGCGCGCGACATGGCCGCCCGCGTGGGCGTGCGCTACGACGAGATCGCCATCGCCCCGCAGTTCGAGGCGTTCAAGGCCGCGCTGGCGCCGCTGTTCGTCGGCCGATCCGAAGACACGACGGAGGAAAACCTGCAGGCGCGCATCCGCGGCACGCTGCTCATGGCGCTGTCCAACAAGTTCGGCGCCGTGGTGCTCACCACCGGCAACAAGAGCGAGATGGCGACGGGCTACTGCACGCTGTACGGCGACATGGCCGGGGGCTTCGCGGTCATCAAGGACGTGCTCAAGACGCGCGTCTTCGCGCTCGCGCGCTGGCGCAACGCGCACGATCCGTACGGCACGGGGGCCGACCCGATCCCCGAGCGCATCATCACGCGCCCGCCCAGCGCCGAACTGCGCGAGGACCAGAAAGACCAGGACAGCCTGCCGCCTTATGAGGTGCTCGATGCCATCATCGAGCGTTACATGGAAAATGACGCTCCCATCGAAGACATCGTCCGCGCAGGTTTCGACCGGGCCGACGTGGAGCGTGTCACCCGCCTCATCAAGATCAACGAATACAAGCGCCGCCAGGCCGCCGTGGGAGTGCGCGTCACCCGCCGCAGCTTCGGCAAGGACTGGCGCTACCCCATCACGAACCGCTTCCGGGCCTGACCGGGCGCCTCCGCCCGTGCCCGTTCCGCACCCACCGCACAGCCACCAGGAGTTTCCGCCATGCAAATGATCACCGCCGTCATCAAGCCCTTCAAACTCGAGGAAGTCCGCGAGGCATTGGCCGAGTGCGGCGTGACGGGGCTGACGGTGACGGAAGTGAAGGGCTTCGGGCGCCAGAAGGGCCACACCGAGCTCTACCGGGGAGCCGAGTACGTGGTGGACTTCCTGCCCAAGGTGAAGATCGAGGTGGTGGTGCGCGGCGAGGACGTGGACCGCTGCGTGGACGCCATCGTGGGTGCCGCACGCACCGGCAAGATCGGCGACGGCAAGATCTTCGTCACCGCCGTGCAGCGCGTGGTGCGCATCCGCACCGGTGACCTGGACGACGCGGCAGTCTGATTTCTAGATCACGCTGCGCAGCGGGATTGCCTGGGCGTTGAGGCCCGCGTCCTGCACCAGGGAGGAGAGCAGGGCATCGACCTCGGTGCCGGTGCGCACCAGGCCCATCTGCCATTCACCCATGAAGCCGTTCGCCACCGCCTGCTCCAGGAAGCGCAGCATGTGGGCGTAGTAGCCGTCCACGTCCAGCAGGCCGATGGGCTTGTCGTGGTAGCCGAGCTGGCGCCATGTCCAGACCTCGAACAGCTCCTCCAGCGTGCCGATGCCGCCGGGCAGCGCCAGGAAGGCGTCGCTGCGCTCGGCCATCATGGCCTTGCGCTCGTGCATGGTCGTGACGATGTGCAGTTCGTCGCACTGGTGGTTGGCCAGTTCCTTGTCCACCAGGGCCTGGGGAATCACGCCCACCACGCGCCCGCCCGCCAGGCGGGTGGCCTCGGCCACGGTGCCCATGAGGCCGCTGCGCCCGCCCCCATAGACCAGTTGCCCGCCGTGCTGGCCGATCCAGCGGCCGACGGCCGTGGCTGTTTCGGCGAAGAGGGGGTTGTCGCCGGGGCGAGAGCCCAGGTAGACGCAGACGGAGAAGGCGGGATCAGCCATGGGCAAACCTTTGGTAGAGCGCTGCCGCCCAGATGCCGGCGCACAGCAGAAGGCTGAGCAGCACCGCGGCGCTGCCCATGTCCTTGGCGCGCTTGGACAGGTCGTGCAGTTCGGGACCAATGCGGTCGATGGCCGCCTCGATACCCGAGTTGAGCAGTTCCGTGACCAGGACCAGCACCACGGCGGCGGCCAGCAGCGCGGCTTCCATCCAGCTGCGGCCCACCCACAAGGAGAGCGGCAGCAGCACGATGGCCAGGCAGGCTTCCTGGCGGAAGGCCTTCTCGCCCCAGCCCGCGCGCAGGCCCTGCAGCGAATAGCCTGCAGCGTGCCACAGGCGGTTCAGCCCGGTGCGACGCTTGTGGGGGTGGACGGAAGGGGTGTCGGACATGGCGTGGCGGGCCTATCGGCGTCCCTGGTGGGCGCGGGGCCGCGGTTGATGGTGTACCAGCCTCGTGCGCGCCAGCGCATCGTGCCAGAACTGGTGCTCGGGGTGGAGGCGGCTCAGCAGGGCCCAGAGCACTACCCACAGGGCCAGCAGCAGCAGGGTAGTCAGGGCGGGAACGCCCAGTGCGTAGGCCGCCAGCGGCGGCAGGAACCACAGCCAGCACAGCACGTAGCGCAGGCAGGCGCGGGACTGGGTGACGGGCTGGCCGGCGGTGTCCACCACGCGGATATGCCAGGTCTTCTGCGCCAGGGTCTGGCCGCGCGACCAGAACCAGCCGAAATAGATGCCGAAGACCACGAACAGGAACGCCATCCGCAGGGGCCGGTTGGCGAGGGCGTGGCGCGACTGGCTGAGTGTGTCGAACAGGTAGCCGGCGATGAACACCAGCCCGAACATCAGCATGCCTTCGTAGAACCAGCAGGCCATGCGGCGCCAGAGCGCGGGGGCCACAGTGGTGGTCGGGCTGGGAGATTGCATGCAAAAAAGGGCGATCGGCTAGGACGGGCTGTACAGGGGCGCGTGGTCGGAAGGAGGCGGTGCCGGCTCCGCTTCGGGAGCGGGGAGCATCGGGGGCAGGGGCACCGGAACGGCCGACGGCGTCGCGACGGGTGCGGTTTCTACCACAACCGGCGGAGGCGGCGGCGCTACCGGCAGGGCCTGGGGCGAATGGAATTCCGCGGGCGGCAGGATCTTTGGCGGGTTGGGGGCAGCCGGGGCGGCATTGGTGGCCGCAGGCACGCGGGCGAGCTTCTTGGGCGACACGGGCCGCACGGCTGTGGCGGCGCCCGAGGGCTTGGGAGCGGCCTTGGCGGCCAAGCGCTTTTTCTCTTCTTCGCTCAGGGCCTGGTAGGCTTCCCACTGGGCGCGCTTGCTGTCGGGTGCCAGCTTGTTGGCCGCCGCATAGTTCAGCCGGGCCTGGCTGCGCTGCTGGACGCTCAGGCTGGCCCAGTCGGTGATGCGGGCCAGCATCTTGGACTGCTCCTCGGGGGACAGGGCGTGGAAGCCGGCTGCGAGCTTGAGCCAGTTGCGCTTTTGCGCCTCGCTGAGGAAGGCCCAGCGGTTGGCCAGCGGGTACAGGGCTTCCTTCTGCGGCGTGTTCAGCTCGCTCCAGTCGGGGCCGGCCTGTACCTGGGGCGGCAGCAGCACGCTGTGGGTCTTGTGCTTGCCGCCCAGGGCCTCGGCCGGCACGGGGGTGCTGGGGGCCATGCGCACGTAGCCTGCCATCCACCAGCCGGCCGCCGCCAGGAGGCCCAGCAAGACAAAAGCCAGCACGAAGACTGGCCATTGGCGGGAAGGGGAGAGGTGGCGGTGGTGCGATGCGTGCATCAGGCGGTGGATGGGCCCGGGCCCATGGGGTTATTGGCCCGGGCTGGAGGTCTTGATGAATTGCAGGAAGCCGGGGTCGGCGTAGGCGGAAGGCGGCAGGTCGTCGGTCAGCAGGGCGGCGTCGATCTCGGCGATCTCGGCGGCGACGGTCTGGTCCTGGGCCATGTTGACGAAGAACAGGCCGACGAGCAGCGCCGCCACCGGCACGGCCGATACCAGCGCGCGCCACCAGTTGCCCTCGTCGCCGCCCCGGCCGAGGACGGCAGCCCCGCCGGCGCCCACGAGCACCGTCGCGGTTTCCGCACGGCGCACGGCCTGTGCCATGGGCTTCTTGCGCTTGTCCAGCGCCTGCATGCGGGCCGCGCGCAGGCGTTCGGTGATGTCGTAGGGCAACTCCTCGGTGGCATGCGTGAGGCGCGCGGTCACGCGCAGTGCATACGCATCCACGGCGGTTTGAGAGGGGCTGTTCATAGCACGATTCCTTTGGCCTTCAGTGCCTTGCTGAGGGTTTGGACGGCACGGAAGCAGTGTGTCTTGACACTGCCTTCGGAGCAACCCATGGCGGCTGCTGTTTCTGCCACGTCCATTTCCTCCCAGTAACGCATCAAAAATGCTTCGCGTTGACGGGCAGGTAATTCCTGGATCTCCGCCTCAATGTCGCGCAGGACCTGTGCCCGGCGTACGGTGTCTTCCGCGCTCTGCGCCAGCTCGCCTTCCGCCGGGGACTGGTAGGCCTCGAGAAAGTCGAAATCCTGGCCATCGTCTCCCGGCCCCTCGAAGTCGCTCATGCTCGAGAAGAGCGCGTTGCGGGTCTTCTGGCGGCGGAACCAGTCCAGCGTGCAGTTCGTCAGGATGCGCTGAAAAAGCATCGGCAGCTCGGCCAGGGGCTTGTCGCCGTAGTGTTCGGCCAGCTTGAGCATGCTGTCCTGCACGATGTCCAGGGCCGACTCCTCGTTGCGCACGTGGTAGAGCGTGCGCTTGAAGGCACGCTTGTCGACGCTCTTGAGGAAATCGGACAGCTCTTGTTCGGTGGCCAAAAGACGAAAAAACCGCGGAGGGCTGGCAGGGGCGGCGCGAAGCGCGCGCGGCGCGGGCTTGGAAACGGGCGATTATGGCATCGCACCGGAAAAATTTGCGCAAGGCGCACGCCAGGTGCGGCGCGCAGTGCGATAATCGCCGCTGCAATTCAAAAAGGCAAACGGGTCCCGGTCCGGCGCAGTACGCATGTCGCCCATGGCCGAGGCCTCAAGTTCCAAGGCGGCTTCACAAGAGCTGGCGCGAGGAGCACCCAAGGTTTTTCGTTAGAGAAATTCGCAAAGGTTGATCATGGAAATCTCCAAGGCCGAACTCGCTTCGGCGGCCGCCGCCTCCAGCGGCAACGCTTCCGCATCCTCCCCCGCAACCGGCTCCCAGGAACTGATGGGCGCCGAAATCCTCGTCAAGGCCCTGCAGGCCGAAAACGTGCAGTACATCTGGGGCTACCCCGGCGGCGCGGTGCTCTACATCTACGACGCCCTGTACAAGCAGGACACCATGCAGCATGTGCTGGTGCGCCATGAGCAGGCGGCCGTGCATGCTGCCGATGGCTACGCCCGTGCCACGGGCGAGGTGGGCGTCGCGCTGGTTACCTCCGGCCCCGGTCTGACCAATGCGGTGACGGGCATCGCCACCGCTTACATGGACTCCATCCCCATGGTCATCATCTCCGGCCAGGTGCCCACGCCCGCGATCGGGCTGGACGCCTTCCAGGAGTGCGATACCGTGGGCATCACGCGCCCCATCGTCAAGCACAACTTCCTGGTCAAGGACGTGCGCGACCTGGCGGTGACGCTCAAGAAGGCATTCCACGTCGCGCGCACCGGCCGCCCCGGCCCGGTGGTGGTCGATATTCCCAAGGACGTCTCGTTCAAGAAGACGGCTTACCAGGGCTATCCCCAGAGCGTGGAGATGCGCTCGTACAACCCGGTCAAGAAGGGCCATGGCGGGCAGATCCGCAAGGCGCTGCAGCTGCTGCTGGCCGCCAAGCGCCCCTACATCTACACGGGCGGCGGCGTGCTGCTGGGCAATGCCTGCAACGAACTGCGCACGCTCGTGGACATGCTGGGCTATCCGGTCACGCATACGCTGATGGGCCTGGGCGCCTATCCGGCCAGCGACCGCAAGTTCCTCGGCATGCTGGGCATGCACGGCACGATCGAAGCCAACAACGCCATGCAGAACTGCGACGTGCTGCTGGCCGTGGGCGCGCGCTTCGACGACCGCGTGATCGGCAACCCCAAGCACTTCGCGCAGAACGACCGCAAGATCATCCACATCGACATCGACCCGTCCTCCATCTCCAAGCGCGTGAAGGTGGACATTCCCATCGTGGGCGATGTCAAGGAAGTGCTGACCGAGCTGATTTCCATGATCCGCGAGGCGAGCACACGCCCCGATGCCAAGGCGCTCGGCGCCTGGTGGGACCAGATCGAAACCTGGCGCAGCCGCGACTGCCTGAAGTACGACCGCGGCAACCAGGAGGTCATCAAGCCGCAGTACGTGGTCGAGACGCTGTGGAACATGACCAAGGACGCGGACACCTACGTCACCTCCGACGTGGGCCAGCACCAGATGTGGGCCGCGCAGTTCTACCGCTTCGACGAGCCGCGCCGCTGGATCAACTCCGGCGGCCTGGGCACCATGGGCGTGGGCATTCCCTACGCCATGGGCATCAAGCTGGCCAAGCCGCAGTCCGAGGTGTTCTGCATCACCGGCGAAGGCTCGGTGCAAATGAACATCCAGGAGTTGTCCACCTGCCTGCAGTACAACACGCCGATCAAGATCTGCTCGCTGAACAACCGCTACCTGGGCATGGTGCGCCAGTGGCAGGAAATCGAGTACTCCGGCCGCTACAGCCATAGCTACATGGATGCGCTGCCCAACTTCGTGAAGCTGGCCGAGGCCTATGGCCACGTGGGCATGCTCATCGAGCGCCCGCAGGACGTGGAGCCCGCGCTGCGCGAAGCCCGCAAGCTCAAGGACCGCACGGTGTTCATGGACTTCCGCACCGACCCCACCGAGAACGTGTTCCCGATGGTGCAGGCCGGCAAGGGCATCACCGAAATGCTGCTGGGGTCGGAAGACCTTTAAGCATCAAAACGGCCTCCAGCGCTTGCCAGCCAAGCGCTGGCAGCTATCTTTCTTGACGAATCTATTGCCTGCCAAGCCTGGCGCTTACCGGCGCCAGGGGAGGGCAGCGAAAAGAGGAATCGCATCACCATGAAACATATCATCGCCGTCCTGCTCGAAAACGAGCCTGGCGCTCTTTCCCGCGTGGTGGGCCTGTTCTCGGCCCGCGGCTACAACATCGAATCGCTCACCGTGGCGCCCACGGAGGATGCATCGCTCTCGCGCATGACCATCCAGACCACGGGCTCGGACGACGTGATCGAGCAGATCACCAAGCACCTGAACCGCCTCATTGAGGTTGTGAAGGTGGTCGACCTGACCGAGGGGGCCTATACCGAGCGCGAGCTCATGATGGTCAAGGTGCGCGCCGTCGGCAAGGAGCGCGAGGAGATGAAGCGCATGGCCGACATCTTCCGCGGCCGCATCATCGACGTGACCGAAAAGAGCTACACCATCGAACTCACGGGCGACCAGGCCAAGAACGACGCCTTCCTGCAGGCCATCGACCGCACCGCCATCCTCGAAACCGTGCGCACGGGCGCCAGCGGCATCGGCCGCGGCGAGCGCATCCTGCGCGTGTAGGACAATTCCCGCTTTTCCCTTCCCCCTCAACAGAATTTCAACCGGAGCGACCATGAAAGTTTTCTACGACAAAGACTGTGACCTGAGCCTGATCAAGGGCAAGACCGTTGCCATCATCGGCTACGGTTCGCAGGGCCACGCACACGCACAGAACCTCAACGACAGCGGCGTGAAGGTCGTGGTCGGCCTGCGCAAGGGTGGCGCGAGCTGGGACAAGGTCGGCAAGGCCGGCCTGACGGTCAAGGAAGTGAACGACGCGGTCAAGGAAGCCGACGTGGTCATGATCCTGCTGCCCGACGAGCAGATCGCCGAGGTCTACAACAACAACGTGGCGCCGAACATCAAGCAGGGCGCGTCGCTCGCCTTCGCCCACGGCTTCAACGTGCACTACAACCAGGTCGTGCCGCGTGCCGACCTCGACGTGTGGATGGTCGCTCCCAAGGCCCCCGGACACACCGTGCGCTCCACCTACACGCAGGGCGGTGGCGTGCCCCACCTCGTGGCCGTGCACCAGGACAAGAGCGGCAAGGCGCGCGACCTGGCCCTGTCCTACGCCATGGCCAACGGCGGCGGCAAGGCCGGCATCATCGAGACCAACTTCAAGGAAGAGACCGAGACCGACCTGTTCGGCGAGCAGGCCGTGCTGTGCGGCGGTGCGGTCGAGCTGATCAAGATGGGCTACGAGACCCTGGTCGAAGCCGGCTACGCTCCCGAGATGGCCTACTTCGAATGCCTGCACGAGCTCAAGCTCATCGTGGACCTGATCTACGAAGGCGGCATCGCCAACATGAACTACTCGATCTCGAACAACGCCGAGTACGGCGAGTACGTGACCGGTCCCGAGGTCATCAACGAGCAGTCGCGCGCCGCCATGCGCAACGCCCTCAAGCGCATTCAGAACGGCGACTACGCCAAGATGTTCATCCTGGAAGGCCGCACCGGCTACCCCAGCATGACGGCCCGCCGCCGCAACACGGCCGACCACAGCATCGAAGTGGTGGGCGGCAAGCTGCGCGCCATGATGCCCTGGATCGCCAAGAACAAGCTGGTGGACCAGACGCGCAACTGATGCGGCTGCGGCCCCATGCGCCGCACGCACTCCTGGAAAAAGGCCACTTTGGTGGCCTTTTTCGCGTGCGGCGCTGCGGCTACACTGCCTCCTTTTCCGCAGCGGTAGCGCGGATTGGATCACTATTAAAAATATAGCTGCTCGCGCATGTGCGATGGGCGCTGGAGGTCGATTGAATGCATGACGGCAATGACTCTGCCGAAGGCCAGGGCATCATGGTGCGCAAGCGCCGCAAGGGTATCTACATCCTGCCCAACCTGTTCACGTTGGCCGCGCTGTTCGGCGGCTTCTATGCGATCGTCATGGCCATGAACGGCCGCTTCGACCTGGCGGCGGTGGGCGTGTTCTGCGCCATGGTGCTCGACAGCCTCGATGGCCGCGTGGCGCGCATGACCAACACCCAAAGCGCGTTCGGCGAGCAGATGGATTCGCTGTCGGACATGGTGTCCTTCGGCGCGGCGCCGGCGCTCATCGCCTATGAATGGGCGCTGCAGGGGCTGGGGCGCTGGGGCTGGATCGCGGCCTTCGTCTATTGCGCATGCGCGGCGCTGCGGCTGGCACGCTTCAACGTCAACACCGGCGTGGTGGACAAGCGCTATTTCCAGGGCCTGCCCTCGCCCGCGGCGGCGGCGCTGGTGGCAGGGTTCATCTGGCTCATGACGGAGGCCGGCGTGCACCCGGGCGATGACGGCTGGCTGAGCTGGGAGCAGACCACCTGGGTGATGTGCGCCTTCACGCTGTACGCCGGCCTGACGATGGTGACCAACGTGCCGTTCTACAGCTTCAAGGACATCCAGATGAAGAAGAGCGTGCCCTTCGCCGCCATCGTGCTCATCGCGCTGGGCATCGCCGTGATCAACATCGATCCGCCCAGCGTGCTGTTCGGGATCTTCATGATGTACGGCTTGTCGGGCTACGTCGTCTATGCCTGGCGCAAGGCCAAGGGCAAGCCTGCCAGCGTGATCAGCACATCTACCGACGAGCCCGACGAGCGCGGGTTGCACCAATGAGAATCTGTGCTACAGTGGCCGCCATGCATTCCCTGTCGCTAGCCCTACTACTGATGTCCCACGGGCAGGCAGAGTAGCGCACGCGTCAACTCCACTCCTATCGGCCCGTATGCACCAGCAACGGGCCGTTTTGTTTTTGCATGCAGTTGCTGGTGGTTCCTCCCCCTTGAATGGAAGACCTGCAACCATGTTGAAGAACCCCGCCAGCAAGTACCGCGCCTTCGCCCCCATCGGGCTCAAGGACCGCACATGGCCCGACGCGCAGATCACCCGTGCGCCCATCTGGCTGTCCACCGACCTGCGCGATGGCAACCAGGCGCTCATCGAGCCCATGGACCTGCAGCGCAAGCTGCGGATGTTCGAGATGCTGGTGCGCATCGGCTTCAAGGAAATCGAGGTGGGCTTCCCCGCCGCGTCCCAGATCGAATGGGACTTCGTGCGCAAGCTCATCGACGAGGACCGCATTCCCGACGACGTGACCATCCAGGTCATGACGCCGGCGCGCGAGGAACTGATCGGACGCACCGTCGATGCCGTCCAGGGCGCGCGCCGGGCCATCGTGCACGTCTACAACGCCGTGGCGCCCGTGTGGCGTACGGTGGTGTTCGGCATGGAGGTGCCCGAGGTCATGGCCCTGGTGGAGCGCCACATCCGCCAGGTGCGCGAACTCACCGACGCACGGCCCGAGACGGAGTGGGTGCTGCAGTATTCGCCCGAGACCTTCAGCCTGGCCGAGCTCGACGTGTCGCTGCAGGCCTGCGAGACCGCGATCGCCGCCTGGGGCCCGGGGCGTCCCATCATCCTGAACTTGCCGACCACCGTGGAAGCGGCCACGCCCAATATCTTCGCCGACCAGATCGAGTGGATGGCGCGGCACTTCGCAGGCCGGCCCGAGGTGGTGCTGTCCGTGCACCCGCACAACGATCGCGGTACGGGCACGGCCGCCGCCGAGATGGCGCTGATGGCCGGTGCCCACCGCGTGGAAGGCTGCCTGTTCGGCAACGGCGAGCGCACCGGCAACCTCGACATCGTCAACGTCGCGCTCAACATGTACGTGCAGGGCGTCTCGCCGGAGCTGGATTTCTCGGACATCGATGCCATCCGCGCCGAGGTGGAGCACTGCAACCAGTTGCCTGTGCCGGCGCGCCATCCCTATGCGGGCGACCTCGTCTACACCTCGTTCTCAGGCTCGCACCAGGACGCCATCAAGAAGGGCTTCGCCGCGCGCCGCCCGGATGACGTGTGGGAGATTCCCTATCTGCCCATTGATCCCAAGGACCTGGGCCGCAGCTACGAGGCGGTGATCCGCGTCAACAGCCAGTCGGGCAAGGGCGGCATGGCCTATCTGCTGGAGACGGAGTACGGCATGCAGTTGCCGCGCCGGCTGCAGATCGAATTCAGCCAGGCGGTGCAGCGCGCCATGGACGTCGAGGGCAAGGAGCTGGCCGCCGCGGACCTGTGGCGCATCTTCTGCGGCGAATACGGCCTGGATGCCACGCCGCCGCTGCAGGACCGCGAGCTGGCGTCGCGCACCAATGCGCATGGCGTGCAGGAGACGGAACTGCGCGGCAGCATCGACTGGCAGGGTCGCGTGCGCCCGGTGCACGGGCTGGGCAACGGGCCTATCGACGCCTTCGTCAACGCGCTGGGCGCGGCCACGGGGCACAGCATCCGGGTGGTGGACTACCACGAGCATGCCATCGGCGGCACCGGGGCCGTGGGCGGCGACGCGCGCGCGGCGGCCTATGTGGAGTTGCGCGTGGACGACGGCCGGCAGGTGTTCGGCGTGGGCATGGACCACGACATCATCAGCGCCGCGATACGCGCCGTGACCTCGGGCGTGCTGCGGGCGGCCCGCACGCAGTCCGCAGGCGCCGCGCAGGAGGCCGTCGCCTGAACAGGCGGCCGGGTCGCTTAAATTAACGGGTTGCCCGGCACGCCACGCATTGCCGCCATCGCATTTCATGGAGAGACACACGATGACCGACCAACTCATTATTTTCGACACCACCCTGCGTGACGGCGAGCAGTCGCCCGGCGCCTCGATGACGCGCGACGAAAAGCTGCGCATCGCGCGGCAGCTGGAGCGCCTGAAGGTGGACGTGATCGAGGCCGGCTTCGCCGCCAGCTCCAACGGCGACTTCGAATGCATACAGGCGATCGCCAACGCGATCAAGGACTCCACCGTGTGCTCGCTGGCACGTGCCAACGACCGCGACATCGCGCGTGCCGCCGAGGCGCTCAAGGGGGCCAACCGCGGGCGCATCCACACCTTCATCGCCACCAGCCCGCTGCACATGGAAAAGAAGCTGCGCATGACGCCCGAGCAGGTGCTGGAGCAGTCCATCCAGGCCGTGCGCTTCGCGCGCAACCTGGCGGGCGACATCGAGTACAGCGCGGAAGACGGCTATCGCAGCGAGATCGACTTCCTGGCACGCGTGTGCGAGGCCGTCATCAAGGAGGGCGCCACCACCATCAACATCCCCGACACGGTGGGCTACGCCATTCCCGAACTGTACGGCAACTTCATCAAGACGCTGCGCGAGAAGGTGCCCAACAGCGACAAGGCCGTGTGGAGCGTGCACTGCCACAACGATCTGGGCATGGCCGTGGCCAACTCGCTGGCGGGCGTGCAGATCGGCGGCGCGCGCCAGGTGGAGTGCACCATCAACGGCCTGGGCGAGCGCGCGGGCAACTGCTCGCTGGAAGAGGTGGTCATGGCCGTGAAGACGCGCAAGGATTACTTCGGCCTGCAGGTCAACATCGATACCCAGCACATCGTGGCCGCCAGCCGCATGGTCAGCCAGACCACGGGCTTCGTCGTGCAGCCCAACAAGGCCGTGGTGGGCGCCAACGCGTTCGCCCATGCCTCGGGCATCCACCAGGACGGCGTGCTCAAGGCGCGCGACACCTACGAGATCATGCGCGCGGAGGACGTGGGCTGGAGCGCCAACAAGATCGTGCTGGGCAAGCTCTCGGGGCGCAACGCCTTCAAGCAGCGCCTGCAGGAGCTGGGCGTGGAGCTGGAGAGCGAGGGCGAGATCAACGCCGCCTTCGCCAAGTTCAAGGAGCTGGCCGACCGCAAGAGCGAGATCTTCGACGAGGACATCCTGGCCCTGGTGAGCGACGAGAGCGTGACCAGCGAGAAGGAGCAGTTCGGCTTCGTGTCGCTGGCGCAGCACAGCGAGACCGGCGAGCGTCCGCAGGCCACGGTGGTCTTCACCGTGGACGGCAAGGAAGTGCGCGGCGAGTCGGACGGCAACGGCCCGGTCGATGCGTCCCTCAAGGCGATCGAGTCGCACGTGCAGAGCGGTGCGGAGATGGTGCTGTATTCGGTCAATGCCATCAGCGGCTCCACCGAGAGCCAGGGCGAGGTCACGGTGCGCCTGCAGAGCGCCGGGCGGGTGGTCAACGGCGTGGGCGCCGACCCGGACATCGTCGTGGCTTCGGCCAAGGCCTACCTGAGCGCCCTGAACAAATTACAAAGTAAAGCCGAGCGCGTGGCCGCGCAGGGCTGATTTGCCAGCCTATAATTGAGGCAATTTCTAAAAGAGTCGCGCAAGATATTGATCTTGCGCGACTTTTTTGATTCTGTACACTGCCACACAGTTTTTGCCGCCTGGAGCATCTGATGCACGCCCGTCCTCGCGCCGCCGCCCGGTTTTTTCATGCCCTGGCCCTCATGGCCGTCAGCCTGGCGCTCGCGCTGCCGGGCGCGCAGGCGGCGGAGCGCAAGAAGGTAGCGGTGAAGAAAACCGCGGCCTCGGCCACCACCCACCGCTCGGCCGCCAAGGTGCCGCGCAAGTCCGCCGCGAAGGCGACCAAGGCGGTGCGCGTGTCCGCCCGCAGCGCCAAGGCGCCCGCGCGCATCGTGGCTGCGGTGCCGCCGCGGCTGTCGTTCGGCCAGCTCGCGGGCCTGCATGAGGTGAGCGATCCGCTGGACCTGAAGTCCAGCGTGGCGCTGGTCATCGACCAGGACACCAAGGAAGTGCTGCTCAGCAAGAACGACCATGCGGTGCTGCCCATTGCCTCGCTCACCAAGCTCATGACCGGGCTGCTGATCTCCGAGGCGCACCTGCCCATGGACGAGCCCATCACCATCACCCAGGACGACGTGGACACCGAGAAGGGCAGCGGCTCGCGCCTCGTGGTGGGCGCCACGCTGACGCGCGGAGAGATGCTGCACCTGGCCCTGATGTCCAGCGAGAACCGCGCCGCGCACGCGCTGGGCCGTACCTACCCGGGTGGGCTGGCGGCCTTCGTGGAGCGCATGAACGCCAAGGCCCGGCTGCTCGGCATGGCCGACACGCGCTACGTGGAGCCCACCGGCCTGTCCAGCCGCAACCAGTCCAGCGCCCATGACCTGGCCACGCTGGTCAATGTGGCGCACAGTGACCCGCTGCTGCGCGAGCTGTCCACGTCGCCCAGCTACGAAGTGGCCGTGGGCCGCCGCACGCTGCAGTACAACAACACCAACCGCCTGGTGAGTAGCCCGGCGTGGGACATCGGCCTGCAGAAGACCGGCTACATCTCCGAGGCCGGCCGCTGCCTGGTGATGCAGGCGCAGGTGGCGGGCCGCAAGCTCATCATGGTGTTCCTGGATTCGGCGGGCAAGTTCAGCCGCCTGGGCGACGCGGAGCGGGTGCGCTCCTGGGTCGAGAAGATGCATCCCATGGACGGGATCATGCTGCACGCGGAGGCCGGCCCCAAGGGCTGACGGAAAGCCTTTTTCCTAGCAAGGCGCGCGGCCCGAGGCCGCGCGCTTTTTTATCGCCTACGCCAGCGGTCCCTGCAGCGCCGTGCGCATGCCGGCGGTGTAGCCCAGGGCGGCCGAGATCTCGCCCGCGGTGGCCTGCAGCTTGGGCAGCCAGCCGTCGTCCAGCCGGTCGGCCGGAGCGGAGATGGACAAGCCGGCCACGAGCTGGCCCTGGTCGTCGAACACGCCGGCGGCCATGCAGCGCACGCCCAGCTCCAGCTCCTCGTTGTCGCGCGCGATGCCGTACTGCCGCGCCTTGCCCAGTTCGCGTTCCAGGATGGGCAGCTGGGTGATGCTGTTGCGCGTGTGCCCCGGCAGGCCGGTGCGGGCGGCGTAGGCGCGCACGCGCTGCGGATCGTCGGCCGCCAGGAACAGCTTGCCGGTGGAGGTGAGGTGCAGCGGTGCGTGGCCGCCGATGGCGCGCACCACCTGCATGCCCGAGCGTTCGCTGTAGGCGCGCTCCACGTAGACGATCTCGTCGCCCTGGCGCACGCTGAGGTTCACGGGTTGCTGGATCAGCTTGTGCAGCTGGCGCATCGGGGCCATGGCCGCGTCGCGCACGGACAGGCGTCCCTTGACGAGGTTGCCCAGCTCCAGCAGGCGCATTCCGAGCCGGTAGCTGCCCGATTCCGGCCGGTCGACGAAGCGGCCGATGGTCAGGTCGTTGAGGATGCGGTGCGCGGTGGACGGGTGCAGACCCGTCTTCTCGCTGATTTCCTTCAGCGAGATGGCCTCCTCGCGCGAGGCCAGGACATCGATCAACTGGAACATGCGCTCCAGCACCTGGACGCTGGGCTTGGGCGGCATGTCCGGATGGCTTTTCTTCATGGCGATGGAAGAGGCTCCCAAAAGCCGGCCATTTTACGTAATGAAAACGTCCGCTGTGGAATGCGCATGAAAAGAGCTGCTAGCGCTTGCCCAGCAAGCGCTGGCAGCTCTCATTTTGAATCAGGCGCCGCGCGTCACGGGCACATGGGCATCGCGGCCGTAGCTGCCGTACTTGCCCAGCTCCCACTTGGCGATGGCGTTGCGGTGCACTTCGTCGGGGCCGTCGGCGAAGCGCAGCGTGCGGGCGTTGGCGTAGGCGTAGGCGAGCGGGAAATCGTCGCTCACGCCGCCGCCGCCGTGCACCTGCATGGCCCAGTCGATCACCTGGCAGGCCATGCTGGGGGCGACGACTTTGATCATGGCGATCTCGGTCCTGGCCACCTTGTTGCCCACGGTGTCCATCATCCAGGCGGCCTTGAGCGTGAGCAGGCGCGCCATGTCGATCTTGCAGCGCGCCTCGGCGATGCGCTCCTGCGTCACGGTCTGCGCGGCGATCGGCTTGCCGAAGGCCACGCGGCTGCTGGCGCGCCGGCACATCAGCTCCAGCGCGCGCTCGGCCTGGCCGATCAGGCGCATGCAGTGGTGGATGCGCCCGGGGCCCAGGCGCCCCTGCGCGATCTCGAAGCCGCGGCCTTCGCCCAGCAGGATGTTCTCCACGGGCACCTTCACGTTGTCGAAGACGACCTCGGCATGGCCGTGGGGCGCGTCGTCGTAGCCGAACACGTTGAGCGCGCGCACCACGGTGATGCCGGGCGTGCCGGCCGGCACCACGATCATGCTCTGCTGCGAGTGCTTGGGCGCCTCGGGATCGGTCTTGCCCATGGTGATGAAGACCTTGCAGCGCGGGTCGTTGGCGCCGCTGGTCCACCACTTGCGGCCGTTGATGACGTAATGGTCGCCCTGGCGCTCGATGCGCGTGCAGATGTTGGTGGCGTCGCTGGAGGCCACGTCGGGCTCGGTCATCGCGAAGGCCGAGCGGATGCGGCCTTCCAGCAGCGGCCCCAGCCACTCGGCCTTGATGGCCTCGGAGCCGTAGCGCGCGATGGTTTCCATGTTGCCCGTGTCGGGCGCGGAGCAGTTGAACACTTCGCTGGCCCATAGCACGCGGCCCATGATTTCGGCCAGCGGTGCGTATTCCTGGTTGGTGAGGCCCGCGCCGTGGTAGCCCGAGGCCTCGGCCGTGTCCACCGGCAGGAACAGGTTCCACAGGCCTGCGGCCTGGGCCTTGGGCTTGAGGTTCTCGATGGTCTTGAGCGGCTGCCAGCGGTTGCCGGCCGCCGTGTTGGCGGCCATCTCCTGGGCATAGGCCTTCTCGGCGGGGTAGATGTGCTCGTCCATGAACTGCGTCAGCCGGGCCTGCAGTTCCTTGGTTTTGGGAGAGTAGTCGAAGTCCATGGGGATTCCCTTCAGAGGTCGGAAAGAAGCTCAGCGTTGCGCGAAGGACCAGGCCAGCTCGGCCATGGGCCGCGCGGTGGCGCCCGCGGCCCTGGCCTGGGCGCTGGCGGCCGTGCCGGCCTCCACGCGCTTGGCGATGCCCTGCAGGATGGCCGCGATGCGGAACATGTTGTAGGCGAGGTAGAAGTTCCAGTCGGCGCGCAGCGCATCGACGTCGGCGATGCCCGTGCGCTCGCAGTAGCGGCGGATGTAGGCGTCCTCCGCCGGGATGCCCAGCGCGGCCAGGTCCAGCCCGCCGATGCCGCGGCTGAGCGCGGCCGGGATGTGCCAGCTCATGCAGTGGTAGGCGAAGTCGGCCAGCGGGTGGCCCAGCGTGGACAGCTCCCAGTCGAGCACGGCGATCACGCGCGGCTCGGTGGGGTGGAACATGAGGTTGTCCAGCCGGTAATCGCCGTGCACGATGGACACGCGGCTCTCGTCGCGCGCGCTGGCCGGCATGTGGGCGGGCAGCCACTGCATGAGCCGGTCCATCTCGGCAATGGGCTGGGTGATGGAGGCCACGTACTGCTTGCTCCAGCGGTCGATCTGGCGCTCGAAGTAGTTGCCGCTCTTGCCGTAGCCCGCCAGGCCCCGCGCGGCGAAATCGACACCGTGCAGCGCGGCGATGACGCGGTTCATCTCGTCGTAGTGCGCGGCGCGCTCGGCGGGCTGCATGCCGGGCAGCGACTGGTCCCACAGCACGCGGCCCTGCATGAACTCCATGATGTAGAAGGCGCGGCCGATGACCGATTCGTCCTCGCACAGCGCCAGCATGCGCGGAACGGGCACATCCGTCCCCGCCAGGCCGCGCATCACGGCGTATTCGCGCTCGATGGCGTGGGCCGAGGGCAGCAGCTTGGCGGCCGGCCCGGGCTTGGAGCGCATCACGTAGCTGGCGCCGGGGGTAAGCAGCTTGTAGGTGGGGTTCGACTGCCCGCCCTTGAACATCTCCACCGAGAGCGGCCCGGCGAAGCCCTCGACATGCTGCGCCAGCCAGGCGCCGAGCGCCCCGGTGTCGAAGGCATGCTGCGCGGAGACGGGGCGGGTGCCGATGAAGTGGTCGAAGTCGCTCATGGGGGCAAGGGTCCAGTCACAAAAAAGAGCTGCCAGCGCTTGCCTGGCAAGGGATTTCGGCACTTTTGATGCTGAAACCCTTGCCAGGTAAGCGCTGGCAGCTATGGTTTTCGAAAGCCTCAGGTCTCGGCGATGCGCAGCAGCGCGGCGCGATCGCGCACCACCAGGCCGGCCGGCTCGATGCGGATCACGTCCTCGCGCTCCATGGCCTTGAGCTCCTGGTTCACGCGCTGGCGCGATGCGCCGAGCAACTGCGCCAGCTCCTCCTGCGCCAGCTGCAGGCTGATGCGGATCTCGTCGCCGTTGGACAGGCTGGTCACGCCATAGCTGCGCATCAGGTGCAGCAGCTGCTTGGCCAGGCGCGCGCGCAGCGGCAGGGTGTTGAGGTCTTCCACCAGCCCGAACAGCTGGCGGATGCGCCGCGCATGCAGGCGCAGCATGGCCTCGTACAGCTCGGTGTGCTGCGCGAGGATCTTGCGGAAGTCCGCCCGCGCCACGCAGACGATGGTGGTGTCGCCATGCGCATAGGCATCGTGCGTGCGCCGGTCGCCGTCGAAGATCGCCACGTCGCCGAACCAGATGCCCGGCTCCACGTAGGTCAGCGTGATCTGCTTGCCCGACAGCGACGTGGAGCTGACCCGCACCGCGCCGCGCGCGCAGGCGATCCACTCCTCGGGCGGGTCGCCGCGCGCCGCAATGAGCGCGCCGTCCTTGAAGCGCTTGACGTAGGAACATCGCAGGATGTCGTGACGCAGTGAGGGAGAGAGGGAGGAAAACCAGCGACCGGTATTGATCGCCTCGCGTTCTTCGATGGTAAGAATCGGCTCGTCCATGGTCTGTCGTTTGCGTGACTGCGGTTGCGGCCCATTGTCGCGTGGGGGACCGGCGGCGCGGCAGGAGGCTGTCGCGCGCGGGGCAGGGCGCAGCGAGTGCGCCTGCTTTTTTTATTGGTAGCGCGGCGCGCGCTTTTCCAGGAAGGCCGCGATGCCTTCGCCGGCATTGGCGTGCTGCAGGTTGCGCACGAAGTGGTCGCGCTCGTGCGCCAGCTGCTCGGTGAACGTGTGGCGGGAGGCATCGTCCAGCAGTTCCTTGATGCTGGCGAGCGCGTTGGGCGCGCGCCCGTTCAGGCGCTCGGCCAGCGCCAGTGCCTCGTGCAGCGCGCGGCCGGGCTCGGCCAGCTGGTTGACCACGCCCAGCGCCTGCAGGCGCGCCGCGTCGATGCGGCTGCCGCACAGCAGCAGCTCGCCCGCGAGCTGGCGCGGCAGCATGCGGCCCAGGCTCCAGGTGGCGCCGCCGTCGGGCGAGAGGCCCACGCCGACGTGGCTCACGGCGAAGAGCGCGTTGCGCGCCGCCACCACGAGGTCGCAGGCCAGCACCAGCGAGAAGCCCGCGCCCGCCGCATGCCCCTCCACGGCCGCGACCACGGGCTTGGGAAAGGTGCGGATCGCCTCCACCCAGTCGTGCAGCGCCTCCACGCCGCGCGCCTGCTCCTGCGCGCCCTGCTGGCGGCGCGCCTGCAGGCGCTGCAGGTTGCCGCCCGCGCTGAAGGTGCCGCCCGCGCCGGTGAGCACCACGCTGCGCACGTCGGCGCTGCGTTCGGCCACGTTCAAGGCCTCGATGCCGGCGGCGTAGATGGCCGGGTCGAGCGCGTTGCGCATCTCCGGGTGGTGGATGGTGAGGACCAGGGTCTGGCCCTGGCTGGTGCTTTGCAGTTCGGCGGGCATGTCAGCTTTCGGGATGCGTCAAACTGAGGCCGATGGCGCCGCGGCGGCGCAGCCAGGGGCTGGGACGGTAGCGCGTGTCGCCATAGACGGTCTGCATGTTGAACAGGACTTCGAGGATGTTGGTGGGGCCCCAGCGGTCGCCCATCGCCAGCGGGCCGAGCGGGTAGCCCAGGCCCAGGGTGACGGCGGTCTCCAGGTCGGCGGGCGTGCAGATGCGCTGCTGGCAGATGTCCGACGCGATGTTGACGATGGTGGCCACCACGCGCTGCGTGACGAAGCCGCCCGAGTCGCGGATCACGCTCACGGCCTTGCCGTCGCGCGCGAAGAGGGCGTGCGCGGCGGCGGCCATGTCCTCGCGCGTGGCGGGGTTGGTGGCGAGCACGCGGCGCCGGGTGGCGGCGTCGTCGATGAGCATGTCGATGCCCACGGTGCGCGCCGGGTCCAGCCGCTCGACCACGGCCACCGTGGTCACGTCGAAGCCCAGCGGCGCCACCAGCGTGAGCGCCTGGGCGGATGGCGACGTGCCGGTCTCGATGCGTGCGCCCAGGTCCTTGAGCAGCTGGTACAGCTCCGCGCGCCGCGCCGCGCGCGTGGACACCCACACGGGCGGCATCTCGGTCACCACCGGGGCCGCGGGCTCGGGCGGCACCTGGGCCGTGCCGTCCACGTAGCGGTAGAAGCCCTCGCCCGACTTGCGCCCCAGCAGTCCGCCGGCCAGGCGCTGCGCGGCGATGGCGCTGGGGCGAAAGCGCGGCTCGTCGTAGAACTGGTGGTAGATGGATTCCATCACCGGGTGCGACACGTCCAGCCCCGTCAGGTCCAGCAGTTCGAAGGGGCCGAGCTTGAAGCCCACCTGGTCGCGCAGGATGCGGTCCACCGTGGCGAAATCGGCCACGCCTTCGCTGACGATGCGCAGGGCCTCGGTGCCGTAGCCGCGCCCGGCATGGTTGACGATGAAACCCGGCGTGTCCTGCGCCATCACGGGCGTATGGCCCATGGCGCGTGCGTAGCGGGCCAGGCGTTCGCAGACGGCGGCGCCGGTGCGCAGGCCGGCCACCACCTCCACCACCTTCATCAGCGGCACGGGATTGAAGAAGTGGAAACCTGCTACGCGCTCCGGGCGGGCAAGCGTTGCGGCCACCGCCGTGATCGACAGCGACGAGGTGTTGCTGGCCAGCACCGCGTCAGGTGCGACGATGGATTCCAGCTGCAGCAGCAGCTCGCGCTTGGCGTCCAGCCGCTCGACGATGGCTTCCACCACCAGCGTGCACGGCGCCAGCTCGCCGAGGGAGGCGACGGGCACCAGCTTGTCGCGCCAGAGCTGGGGCTGCCCCGCGTCGATGCGGCCCTTGTCCGCCATGCGCAGCCACTGCTGGTGGAGGTGGTCGCGCGCGGCCTCGGCCGCGCCGGGCTGGCTGTCGTGGAGATAAACCGTGCTGCCGGCCTGGGCCGCGATCTGGGCGATGCCCCGGCCCATGGCGCCCGTGCCGACGACGCCGATGCGTGTGAAATCGAGTTGCATGCGCGGCATTATCCCTGTGGCGATCCAGGGACGTTCTGTGTCAAAATCGATTCACAAATTGACACTATTGTGAGCACTCGTAACGCAATCGTCGGCGCCTGCCTGTTCGCCGTGGCCTGCGGCGCAGCAGCGCTTTCCCTCGGAGACAGCCGGGGCGCAGTGACCTTGGGGGCGGCGGTCGATCTGGCGTTCGAGGTGCGTCCCGATCCGGGCAAGGACCTGGCTTCCTCCTGCATCTCCGCCCGCCTGGTCGCCGGCTCCCATCCTCTCCCTTCGGCACGCATCCAGGTCACTCCCATGGAGGGCGGGCCTGTGCCACTGGTGCGCGTGCAGACCACGGTCGCCGTGGACGAACCCGTGCTCACCGCCACGCTGGTCGCAGGCTGCGAGGGCCGGGTGTCGCGCACCTACACCTTCCTGGCGGACCTGCCGAGCATGGCCGTGGCGACCGGCCAGCCCATCGACATCGCCCGCCTGGGCGGGGCTGCCGCAGCTCGCGCCGACACGGCCGCCGAAACGCCCGCCCCTCCGGCGGCGCGCCCTGCGCGGGCCGCATCGGGTGCGCCGACCCAGGCACGCCCGCGCCGCGCGGCCGCACGCAAGCCGGCCGCCGCGGCGCCTGCCAGCGCCACGCGCCAGGCCCGGCCGGTGGCGCCCGCTGCCGCTCCGCCGCCCGCACCGCGCCTGGTCATGGAGCCGTGGGACCTGCGGCCCGAGGCGCCCCAGGCGGCGGCCTCCGCCCCGGCGCTGCCCGCGGCTGCGGCCTCTGCCGCGCAGGCCGCGGCGGTGCCGGCGGAGGAGGTGCAGTCGCTCGAATCCCGCCTGCGCAAGCTGGAGGCTGCCGCCGACGCCCAGCGCGCGCGGCTGGAGACGGAGAAGGCCACGGTGGCCGAGCTGCGCCAGCGCCTGGCCCAGGTAGAGTCGCAGGGCTTTCCCGCCACCGTGGTCTATGCACTCGCGGGGCTGCTGGCCCTGGCCGTGCTGTGCATCGCCTGGCTGCTGCGCCGCGCGCGGCGCCAGGCGGAGCAGGACTGGCAGCATTCGGTGGCCTCCTTCGCCGCGGACCCGCGGGACGACTGGGACAGCGATGCTGCCCTGGCCGAGATGGATGCGCCGCCGCAGGAGGTGCAGTCCTCCGGCGCGGCGCAGCTCTGGGAGCCGCCGCAGGACGGCGGCGAGCCCACGCTGCCCATGCCGCCTCCGTCGCCGGCAGCCGTGCCGGCTTCCGCCTCGCCGCCGCGGGCGCAGCAGACGGTGCATCCCGAGGCTCTTTTCGACGTGCTGCAGCAGGCGGAGTTCTTCATTTCCGTCGGCGAACACGAGCAGGCCATCGATACGCTGCAGCAGCACGTGGCCGAGCATGGCGAGGCCTCGCCCGTGGCGTATCTGGAACTGCTGCGCCTGCACCACATGCTGGGCCGCGCGGAGGGCTTCGAGCGACTGCGCGAGCGCTTCCATGCGCACTTCAATGCCCGCGTGCCGCCGTTCTCGCAGTTCCACCAGCACGGCCGTGCCCTGGAAAACTATCCCGAGGCGCTGGCGCACATCGAAAGGGTGTGGGCCTCGCCCGAGGTGATGGCGGTGCTCGATGGCTTCCTGTTCCGCCGCGAGGGGCGGACCCCGTGGAACCCTTCGACCTGGCGGCCTACGACGACCTGCTGCTGCTCCTGTCCATCGTGCAGACCGTGCCCGCCCACCTGCGCGGCGCGTCTTCGCCGCGCCAGCGCACCACGCCGTGGGAGGCGCCCACCCTGCCGCCTGGGGCCGCGCCGCGTTCGCTCGATTCGCTGGCGGGAGATCTGTCGCTGCAGGAGTCGGGGTATGCGCCGCTGGCGCAGCGGCCGATCTCGGAAGCCATGCTGGACGTGGACCTGACCGACCCGCCACCCATCACCATCAGCGACCTGCCGCCCGTGCCCGCCACGGCCGCGCCCGCGCCGGGCCAGCCCGTGGGCTTCGGCATGGAGGACGACAAGATGGAGATCCGCTTCGAGCTGGAACGCAAGGACCTGCGGGGCTAGGGCGTGTCATCCATCAAATCCCCCACGCGAGGGGCATGCGGGCGGTGCAGTGCTATGGCAGCGGTGAGTGCCGTGTACCTTTGCTACACAAGCGAGCCGCAACGACGCAATGCGCCGCCCGCATGCCCCTCCTTCGGGCTGGCCCCGCAATGGGGCGTCTGCTTTGTCGCACGGCTTGCCAATAGCTGCGGCTATTGGCTGCGCCGCGCTTCGCGCATCCATCCCCATTGCGGGGCCAGCGCGTAGGGGATTTGATGGATGACACGCCCTAGGCCCTGTCCATCGCCGCCATCAGCTGCGCGGCGGCGGCCTCGGGCTGTTCGGCGTTGACGATGGCGCGCACCACGGCGATCGAGCCCACGCCGGTGGCCAGCAGCTCGGGGAACTGCGCCAGGCCGATGCCGCCGATGGCCACCTGCGGGTAGCCGCGCATCAGCCGTGCATAGCCCTGCAGGCGCGCCACGCCCTGGGGCACCGTGGCCATTTTCTTCAGCGTGGTGGGGAACACGGCGCCCATGGCGACGTAGCTGGGGCAGGCGGCATCGGCGCGCACCATCTCGGCGTAGCCGTGGGTGCTGACGCCCAGGCGCAGGCCGGCATCGCGCAGGGTGCGCAGGTCGTCGGGGTGCAGCGCGTCCAGGTCTTCCTGGCCCAGGTGCACGCCATAGGCGCCGGCGGCGATGGCCTCGCGCCAGTGGTCGTTGATGAACAGCAGGGCGCCGGTGCCCTGTACGGCCTGCACGGCCGCGCGCACCTCGCGCGCAATGGCGTCGGCATCCGTGCTCTTGAAGCGCAGTTGCACCGTGGGCACGCCGGCGCGCGCCATGCGGCCCACCCAGGCGGCATCGGGCAGCACTGCGTACAGGCTCAGCCGCTGCGGGCAGGAGGCGAAGGGCAGGGCGTGCGGGCGCGGCTGCAGGCCGAAATCCTGCGGCGCATCGGGCCAGAGGGCCGCGTCGAAATGGCCCAGGCGCAGCGCCTGGGCGCTCCAGGCACGGGCCAGGCAGTCGGCGTCGTGCGCGATGAAGCCGAGCTGGCTGCACGCGGCCAGTGCGGCGCGGTAGACCGGGTCGCCGGACGTGGACTCCGGCATGGGCTGCGCGGGAAAGCCCGCGAAGCGTGGCGCGTGGTGGCGCAGGATGGCCTGCTGCAGGTCGTCGCTCATGGGTCAGCCCTGCGTGTGGTGCCAGAACGGCGTGCCCAGCACGGGGGTGCTGGGCTGGGCCGCCTCCTGCGGCGCCATCGCGCCCGCCTGGCGCGCGGCGCGGCCGGCGGACACGGCGTCGGCGAAGGCACCGGCCATGGCCACGGGGTCGGTCGCCAGCGCCACGGCGGTGTTGAGCAGCACGCCGTCGTAGCCCCATTCCATGACCTGGCAGGCATGCGAGGGCAGGCCCAGGCCCGCGTCCACCAGCATGGGCACGGCCAGGCGCTCGCGCAGCAGTTGCAGCGCATAGGGGTTGACCGGGCCGCGCCCGGTGCCGATGGGCGCGGCCCAGGGCATGACGGCCTGGCAGCCCACGTCCACGAGACGCTGGCAGAGCACGAGGTCTTCGGTGCAATAAGGCAGCACGTGGAAGCCGTCCTTCACCAGCCGCTCGGCCGCCTGCACGAGGTTCAGCGTGTCGGGCTGCAGCGTGTAGTCGTCGCCGATCAGCTCCAGCTTGATCCAGGGCGTGTCGAACACCTCGCGCGCCATGTGGGCGGTGGTGATGGCTTCCTGCAGGCTGTGGCAGCCGGCGGTGTTGGGCAGCACGGGCACGTCCAGTTGCCTGAGCAGTTCCCAGAAGCTGCTGCCGGTCTCGGCCGCGTTGCTGCCCTGGCGGCGCAGCGACGCGGTGACCATGGCCGGGCGGGCGCGCCGCACGGCGGCCTCCAGCACGGCGGGAGAGGGGTAGCGCGCCGTGCCCAGCAGCAGGCGGCTCTGGAAGCGCTGGCCGTAGAGCACGAGCGCGTCGTCGGTGGTGTGGGTCATGGTGTTCTCAGCCTCCGGTGACGGGAGCGATGATTTCGATGCTGTCGCCCGCCTGCAGCGCGTGCGCGGCATAGCCGGCGCGGGGCACGAACTGCAGGTTCACGGCCACGGCGAAAGGGGGCTTGGGATTCAGGTGGGCCACGGCGTCGGCCACGGTGGCGCCGACGGGCAACTCGGTGGCGGTCTGGTTGATGAGGACGTTCATGAGGGCAGTGAAAGCGAAAGCGCGAAATCGGAGGCCAGCGCGGATTGTCCCGTGTTCAGCACCTGCAGCACCACGTCGAGCAGCGCGGGGGCGATCATGAAGCCGTGGCGGTACAGCCCGTTGACCTCCAGCACGCGCTGCCGCACCACGCGCACGGCGGGCAGGTTGTCGGGCAGGGTGGGGCGGCACTGGGTGGCGATCTCCAGGATGCGCGCCTCGGCGAAGCCCGGGTGCACCGCATAGGCGGCACTGAGCAGCTCCAGCGCGCTGCGCACGCTGGCGGGCGAGAGGTCGTCGGACTCGATCTCCGTCGCGCCGATCACGAACACGTGCTCCTGCTTGGGCGCGATGTAGATCGGGTAGCGCGGGTGCACCACGCGCGTGGGGCGCTGCAGCGTGACGTCCGGCGCGTGCAGGCGCACCACCTCGCCGCGCACGCCGCGCAGCGCCTGCCACTGGGTGCGTGCGCCCAGGCCGCGGCAGTCGATGACCCAGTCCGGCTGCCCCGCGCCGCCGGGCTGGAAGTCGCCCGGCGCGCGTGTGCTGTGCCAGTGCGTGCGCACGCCCAGCTGTTCCATGGTGGCGGCCAGCGCGGCCAGCAGCTGGCGGTTGTCGAGCTGGCCTTCGCCGGGCAGGTACAGCCCCTGGTGGAATCGGCCCGCCACGGCGCCCTCGCGCTGCGCCACGCCGGCCGCGTCCAGCACCTGCAGCGCGGGCAGGCCGGGCACGGTGGCCTGCGTCTGCTCCAGCTTGTGGCGCAGGCGTGCGGCCTCGGGCGCGTCCTGCCGGTGCCAGAGAATGAGGGTGCCCTCCTGCTGGAAGAAGACGGGCCCGGCCAGTTGCGCCAGCAGCGCGGGCCAGCGTCCCAGCGCATGCTGGCCCATGCGCACCACGCCGGGCTCGGTCACGGCCGATTCGGCGAGTGGCGCCAGCATGGCGGCTGCCACGCGCGCCGCGGAGCCTTCGGCGCTGGGGCCGCCGGCCTCGTGCACCTCGACCCTGTGGCCCTGGCGCGCGAGCTCCACGGCCAGCAGCCGGCCCATGAGACCGGCGCCGAGGAGGGTGATGGAAGCGGGGGAGCGAAGAAGAGGGTGCGCAGGCATCGTTGTTCCAAGGACGGGACAAGACAGAGCGTGGCACCGAGGCCTGAAACTTCCCACGCCAGCATGATCTGGATCGGGTGTGAGGGTCTTTCTCAGCCGCCTGCCCCAATGGCAGGGACACCCCTGTTTCGTCCGTGCTGGGAATTACAGCACAGGGGCAGTGTCCTTACGGTTGATAATTTTTGTCATGACGCAAGAAACACCGACTCCGGCCCGGCGCTATGCGCGCGTGCTGTCCATCGCCGGCTCCGACAGCGGCGGCGGCGCGGGCATCCAGGCCGACCTCAAGACCTTCAGCGCCCTGGGCTGCTACGGCATGACGGCCATCACCGCGCTGACTGCGCAGAACACGCAGGGCGTGTGCGGCATCCATGGCGTGCCGCCCGCGTTCCTGGCCGCGCAGATCGATGCAGTGGTGGAGGACATCGGCGTGGATGCGGTGAAGATCGGCATGCTGCATGCGCCCGAGGTGGTGCGCGTGGTGGCCGACGCCATCCGCCGCCACCGCCTGCCCCACGTAGTGCTCGACCCCGTGATGGTCGCCACCAGCGGAGACCGCCTGATCGCCCAGGAGACGGTGGGCGTGCTGGTGCGCGAGCTGTTCCCGCTGGCTTCCGTGGTCACGCCCAACCTGGACGAGGCGGGCCTGCTGCTGGGCCGCACGCTCGCCGCCGAGGACCAGCTGGACGCTGCCGCCACCGGCCTGCTGGACCTGGGCGCGCGCGCCGCGCTGCTCAAGGGCGGCCACCTGCCGGGCGAGCGCGTGGTGGACGTGCTGGCGTTGCCCGGCGGCGGGCTCCACCGCCTGGCCTCCCCGCGCATCGCCACGCACAACGGCCATGGCACGGGCTGCACGCTGTCGTCGGCCATCACCGCGCACCTGGCGCTGGGCCATGCGCTGCCGCAAGCCGTGGAGCTCGCGCGCGTCTACATCCTGGGCGCCATCGCCGCGGGGGCCGACGTGCGCACGGGCCATGGCCATGGCCCGCTCAACCACGGCTATGCGCCCGTGGCGCAGCGCATCGTCACCAGCCCCAGGTGAGCCGCTGGGCCACCCAGCCCTTCTGGCCGCTGGCGCGCTGCACCTGCGCCCAGGTGCCCGAGCGGCCCAGCGTGCGCATCACCTCGTGCTGCTCCAGCTGGCCCACGCGCTTGTGCTGGGTGCCCGGGCCGGCGCGCAGGTTGGCGGTGCGCGCGGTCACCACGCGGTGGGGCGTCTTGGCCGTGAGCGGTGCGAAGACCCAGCCCAGCGTCTCCTCATGGTCGCGTACCTTGAGCCACTGGCCCTTGCGCTGCTCGACCTGCAGCGGGTAGCCGCGCCCCAGCTCCCACGCCGTGGCGGAGCGCGTCGTGGGCTGCGTGCGGACATTGACCGTATTGCCGTGGATGCTGACGAACTCGCGCGCCTGTGCGATGGCGGGCAGGCACAGCGCGGCGGCGAAAGCGGCGCAGGAGAGGGTGCGGGCGAGGCGGGCCGGTGTGGAAGACACGGGGCGGTTACTCCTTGTGAAAATGGGTTGCAACACAAGGTGGAGGGGGCCACGCGATCGAAGTTCCGCGGTCGCTATATTTAAATGAGCGGCTCGCGCTTGCCGTTCGCCATGTTCAGCCGAAAAACAGGTGAAAGTCCTTGATCGACAAGCGCAAGCAGCTATCTATTCCGTAGCGTTGCGCGGGCGCGTGGCAAAGGCCAGTACGAAGCACACCGCCAGCGTGGGCAGCGCTGCGCCCATGCCCGGCAGCACGCGCGGCAGCAGGTGGTAGCAGGCGATGCCCGCCAGCCAGAGCACCACGGGCAGCCCGTGCACGCCGCGTGCGTTGCGCAGCAGCGCGCCGGCATGCGCGCCGAATGCCAGGCGCCCCAGGATTACGCCGAACAGCGGCACGAACACCGAACTGAGCAGCAGCAGAAACGGCTCCAGGCTGTGCATGGGCAGCACCAGCGCGAACGCCGTGCAGGCCAGCGCGACCATGAAGCCCCAGCGCCGCACGCTCCAGCGCGGCCACAGGCTGTGCGCCGACACCGAGCCTGAGTAGGTATCGCCATAGGCGTTGTCCACCTCGTCGATCAGGATCAGCGACAGCGCGATCAGCCCGCCCTGCGCCAGCAGCAGCGCCGTTACCAGGTCCTGGCTGGGCAGCACCAGCGCCACCAGCACGCCCAGCGCATAGCACCACATGTTGGCCACGGCATAGCCCAGCCAGGTGCCGCGCAGCGCGGCGCGCCCCTCGTGGCCGTGGCGCGCGTAGTCGGCCACCAGCGGCAGCCACGAGATCGGCATGGCGATCACCAGGTCCAGCGCGGGCAGCACGCCCATGCCGCCCGCGCCCTGGCGCGTCCACAGGGCCTCGATGCCTTGCGCATGCGCCAGCGCCAGGAACTGCCACGACAGCCACAGCAGCGACAGCACCACCAGCGGCAGCGCCACGCGCGCGATCAGCCGGCGCACCAGCCGCACCATGGAGCCGCCGATCAGCAGCATCACCACGCCGCCCCACAGCAGCGTGGCCAGCACCGGCCAGTAGCCCGCCGCCATCGCGCCCGCCTGGCGGCCGATGGCCACCGTGGCGTCGCGCATCACCACCAGCTCGAACGCGCCCCAGCCCAGCAGCTGCACGATGTTCAGCACGATGGGCAGTCCCGCGAAGCGCCGCCCGTAGACCGCGTGCATCAGCCCCGCGCTGGCCAAGCCGCTGTCGCAGCCGATTTTGGCCACCCAGCCCAGCAGCCCCGCGCCCACGAGGGAGCCTGCGACGATGGCGATGAGCGCTTCCTGCGTGCCCAGCGCGGGCATCAGGTAGGCGCCCACCTGCATCACCAGCAGGCCCACGCCCAGGCTGAACCACAGCGAGGCATGGTCGCTCCAGCGGAAGGCGCGCTGCTGCGGCGGCAGCGGGGTCAGGGATTCGTTGGCGGCGGTGGACATGCGTGCTCCGTTCGTAGGCAGAGCAGGGGCCGGGGCATGGCGGCCCGGCAAGGGGCGCGGCAAGACAGCTTCCCTGCGCGAGGATTAACTCAACAGGTTCACAGGGTGTGATCTCAGCCCCGGCGGCTTGCGCCGGAGCACCCCTAGCGAGGCGCGCAGTATACGGGCGCAGGCCGGCTCAGCCGGCGGCCACGCCTTGGCCGGCCGCGCCCAGCCGCTCGTGCAGCCGTGTGCTGGTGGTGGTGTATTGCAGCGCCACGGGCGCGCCGGTGAGCAGCTCGGCCGCGCCGAAGGCGGCGAGCGTGGCTTCGTGGAAGCCGCAGAGGATGAGCTTGCGCTTGCCAGGGTAGGTGTTGATGTCGCCCACGGCGTAGATGCCGCGTTCGCTGGTCTGGAACTGCGCGGTGTCCACCGCGAGCTGCTTGCGGTCGAGCGCGAGGCCCCAGTCGGCGATGGGGCCCAGGCGCGGGGAGATGCCCAGGCAGACGATCAGCTGGTCCAGCGGCAGGCGCTGTGGCTGGCCTTCAGGGTCCAGCAGTTGCAGGGCCACCAGGCGCTGGGACGCGGTTTCCTGGCCGGTGATCTGCGCGGCCACCACGCGGATGCTGCCTGCGTCGCGCCGGGCCTGCAGGCGCTCCAGCAGCGCGGGCTCGGCCTGGAAGGCGTCGCGCCGGTGCAGCAGCACCACGCTGGCGGCGCCGGCATCGGCGCAGGCCAGCGCGGCGGCCACGGCGGGCTCGTCGCCGCCGTGCACGACGACGTGCTGTCCTTCGGCGTGCGCGGGCAGCGTTGCCGGATCGGGGTGGTAGTGCAGTTGCCGGCCCAGGTGCGCTTCCAGCCCTTCGAGCTTGAGCGCGCGCGGCACGAAGGCGCCTACGCCCGCGGCGATGAAGACGCTGCGCGCGTGCAGCGCCAGGCCCGCGGAGGTGCCCACGGCGAAGCCACCCTCGGGCATGCGCTGCAGCGTGGCGACCTGCTGGCCCAGGTGCAGCGCGGGGGCGAACGGGGCGATCTGCTGGCGCAACTGCTGCACCAGCGAGCGGCCCGTGCAGTGCGGCACGCCGGGGATGTCGTAGATGGGCTTGTCGGGGTACAGCTCGGCGCACTGGCCGCCCACGTGGGGCAGGGCGTCGATCACATGGGCCGCGATGCCGTGCAGCCCGAGCTGGAAGACCTGGAACAGGCCGACCGGGCCGGCGCCGATGACGACGGCATCCACGCTCTGGGGCGGCAGGCTGGCCATGGAAGGATCAACGCTCCAGGTACTGGAGCTTGTCGGGCTTGCCGTTCCAGTCGTCGGCGTCGGGCAGTGCGGCCTTGCGCTTGGTGATGCTCTTGAACTGCGGGGTGAGTTCGGCGTTGAGCTTGATGTAGGCAAGCTGGTCGGCCGGCAGGTCTTCCTCGGCGAAGATGGCATTGGCCGGGCATTCGGGGACGCACACGGCGCAGTCGATGCACTCGTCGGGATCGATCACGAGGAAGTTCGGGCCTTCGCGGAAGCAGTCCACGGGGCACACGTCCACGCAATCGGTGTATTTGCACTTGATGCAGTTCTCAGAGACGACGTGAGTCATGGGGGAAGAAGTGATGGGATGGTATGTAAGGCCAACCCGGGATTTTAGGACGGCGGCCGGCGTCCGCAGGCCGCCGACCCTGGCTGCCTCGCGGACACTTAACGCAGGTCAAGCGCCGTGGACCAGCGCGGCGCCCGCCGTGCGGTGGCTGGCGGTGTCCACCAGGATGACGGAGCCGAGCACCCGCGCCTGCGCGAAGGGCGCGGCGGGCAGGGGCTCCTGCAGCAGCAGTTCCACGTGGCCGATGGCATTGGGTTCGAGCTGGGCGGCGTCTTCCTCGGCCAGCGTGTGGATGTCGAGGCGGTGCACCACGCGGCGCGCCTTGGCCTTGACCCAGCGGTGGCCGTGCAGCGCCCAGTAGACGCGGCCGGCGACGAGCGGCTCTTCGTCCATCCAGGCGACGGTGGCGCGCAGCTCGCGCTGGCCGGGCCAGGCGGGGGCGGGTGCGTCGAAGCCGTCGCCGCCGTCGTCGGCTGGCGCGGCCAGCAGCCAGTCGCCGCGCGAGACGTCCACCTCGCGGTCGAGCACGATGCCGGCGCTGGTGCCGGCGGGCACGCCGGTGGGGCGGCGCGCGTGGTCCAGCACCTGGGCCACGGTGGCGCGCTGGCCGCTGGGGAACACCTGCACCTCGGTGCCCGGCGCCACGTGGCCCGCGGCCACGCGGCCCCAGAACACGCGGCGGCCCTGGCGGGTGTCGGACGAGGCGGAGAATTTCTCCACCCACTGCACGGGAAAGGCCAGCGGCAGGTGCGTGTCGGCGGGTGTGTGCGGCAGCCGCTCCAGGATCTGCAGCAGGCTGGGGCCTTCGTAGCCGCACCAGCCGGCGTGGGGCTGGGCCACGTTCCAGCCCTTGAGGGCGGACACGGGCACGGTGGCGGCCACCTGGATGCCGGCGGCCTGGGCGAAGGCGGCGAGCTGCTGGCGGATGTGGGCGAAGGCGTGCTGCGGGTCTTCCACCGCGTCGAGCTTGTTCACCGCGAACACGAGCGAAGGCACGCGCAGCAGGTTTACCAGCAGCGCGTGGCGGCGCGTCTGCGGCAGCAGGGCGAGTTGCGGGTTGCGCCAGTCGAGCTTGGTGGCGTCCACCAGCACCACGGCGGCGTCGGCCTGCGAGGCGGCGGTGACCATGTTGCGCGTGTACTGCTCGTGGCCCGGCGCGTCGCCGATGATGAACTTGCGCGCTTCGGTGGCGAAGTAGCGGTAGGCCACGTCGATGGTGATGCCCTGCTCGCGCTCGGCGGACAGGCCGTCGGTCAGCAGCGCCAGGTCGGTCTCGCCGCTCCTGGTCACGCCCGCCAGGTGGTCCTGCAGCACCGCGCGGCTGTCCACCAGCAGGCGGCCGATCAGCGTGCTCTTGCCGTCGTCCACGCTGCCGCAGGTGATGAAGCGCAGCGCGGGCGCCTGGGCCGATTGCAGGTCATTTTGGCCTTCAGCGCTTGCTGGGTAAGCGCTGCCAGCTATGGTATCGATAGTGCTCATCAGAAATACCCGTCTTTCTTGCGCTTTTCCATGGAGGCTTCGGAGGTCTGGTCGTCCATGCGCGTGGCGCCGCGCTCGCTGACCTCGGCGGCCAGCGTCTCGATCACGATGTCGGAGGCCGTGGCGGCCGTGCTTTCCACGGGGCAGGTGCAGGTGATGTCGCCCACGGTGCGAAAGCGTACGTCGCGCGTGACCACCGTCTCGCCTTCGCGCGGCGGGGTGAGTTCGGTCACCGGCACCAGCAGGCCCCGGCGCTCGACCACCTGGCGCGGGTGGGTGTAGTAGAGGGCAGGCAGCTGCACGGCCTCGCGGTCGATGTACTGCCACACGTCCAGCTCGGTCCAGTTGCTGATGGGGAACACGCGGAAGTGCTCGCCGGGCGCCAGGCGTGTGTTGAACAGCGTCCACAGCTCGGGGCGCTGGGCCTTCGGTGCCCATTGGCCGAAGCTGTCGCGGTGGGAGAAGATGCGCTCCTTGGCGCGGGCCTTCTCCTCGTCGCGGCGCGCGCCGCCGATCAGCGCGTCGAAGCGGAATTCCTCGATGGCCTCCAGCAGCGTGACCGACTGGTGCGCGTTGCGCGATTCGTCCGGGTGCGCCAGGCGCACGGTGCCGCGCGCCATGGAGTCTTCCACGCTGCGCACGATCAGCTCGGCACCCAGTTCCTTCGCGCGCTGGTCGCGGAAGGCCGTCACCTCGGGGAAGTTGTGGCCGGTGTCGATCATCAGCAGCGGGTAGGGGATGCGGCCTGCGCCGAAAGCCTTCTCGGCGCACCGGAGCATGACCAGCGAGTCCTTGCCGCCCGAGAACAGCAGCGCGGGGCGCTCGAAGGTGGCGGCCACCTCGCGCAGGATGAAGATGGTCTCTTCCTCCAGCGCGTCGAGGTGGCGGTTGCTGAGCTGGTGGGCCAGCACGGAGGTGTCCACGCGGGCGTTCATGCGGCCTCCCGTGCGAAGTGAGGGCGCGGCTCCAGCACGTCGCCCTGGTAGAAGCCCTGGAAGCGGGCGAACTGGCGCTCGGCCGCGGCAGGGTCCACGCCCTCGGCCAGCACGGCGCTGCTGAAACCGCTGCGGTGCATGTGCACGAGCTGGTCGATCAGCACGTCGCCCGTGGCGCGGATGTCGCCGGCGAATTGGTAGCGCCGGCGCAGCAGCAGCGCCTGGCTGTAGGCGCGTCCGTCGGTGAACTTGGGGAACTGCAGCTCGATGCGCTGCACGCCTTGCAGCGCGCCGCTGGCAGCCAGCGCGGCCAGGTCGGCGTCGTTGGCGATCTGCAGGGTGTTTTCGGTCTCAGCGCTCGCGGGGGCAGCGCTGGCAGCTATTATTTTCATAGTCCTTATTCCTGGGCAACGGCTTCTTCGGCCTTGGGGTGGCGTGCGGCGTTGGCGGCGGCCTTGAACGGGTCGTGGCCCACGCGGCGCAGGGTGTCGATGAAGAACTCGCCGCTCTTGCGCTCGGCGCGGTAGGTGTTCAGCACGGCCTCGATCACGTCGGGCACCTCGGCCGCGGAGAACGAGGGGCCGACCACCTTGCCGCCGATGGCGGGGCCGGAAAGCGTGGTGCCGTCGGCACCGCCCAGCGTGATCTGGTACCACTCCTTGCCGTCCTTGTCGACGCCCAGGATGCCGATGTGCCCGCTGTGGTGGTGGCCGCAGGAGTTGATGCAGCCGCTCATGTGCAGGTCGATGGGGCCCAGGTCGAACAGCTCGTCCAGGTCCTGGTAGCGCTCGGTGATGGCCGCCGCGATGGGCAGCGAGCGCGCGTTGGCCAGCGAGCAGTAGTCGCCGCCGGGGCAGGCGATCATGTCCGTCAGCAGGCCGATGTTGGGCTGCGCCAGGCCCAGGGCCCGGGCGGCCTCGTAGAGCGCGGGCAGGTCGCCCTCGTGCACCCAGGGCAGCAGCAGGTTCTGCTCGTGCGTGAGGCGCGCCTCGCCGGCGGAGAACTGGTCGGCCAGCTGCGCGAGGGCCTCCATGGTGTCGGCGTCGGCGTCGCCGGGCGCGAAGCCCACGCGCTTGAACGACAGGGTGACGGCGCGCAGGCCCTGCAGGCGGTGGCCGCGCACGTTCTGCTGCAGCCAGCGCTGGTAGAGCTGGCCGTCGGCCTTGACGCTGGAGGGCAGGTTGGCGGGCCGCAGCGGCGGCACGACAAAGTGGGCGGTCACGCGGTCGAGCTCGGCCTGGGTAATGGTGTGCGGCGCGCCGTCCTGCTCCAGGATGGCCTTGTATTCCGCCTCCACCGCGTCGATGAACTTCTGGCCTTCGGACTTCACCAGGATCTTGATGCGCGCCTTCCACTTGTTGTCGCGCCGGCCGTAGCCGTTGTAGACCCGGATCACGGCCTCGATGTAGTTCAGCAACTGGTCCCAGGGCAGGAACTCACGCACCACGGTGCCGATCACGGGCGTGCGGCCCATGCCGCCGCCCACCTTGACGGTGAAGCCCACTTCGCCCGCGTCGTTGCGCAGCGCCTGCAGGCCGATGTCGTACCAGCCGGTGGCGGCGCGGTCTTCCTCGGCGCCGTTGAAGGCGATCTTGAACTTGCGCGGCAGGAAGGTGAACTCGGGGTGCAGCGAACTCCACTGGCGCGCGATCTCGGCGAACGGGCGCGTGTCCACGATCTCGTCCTCGGCGATGCCCGCATAGGCCTCGCAGGTGATGTTGCGGATGTCGTTGCCGCTGGTCTGGATGCCGTGCATGCACACGCTGGCCAGCAGCTCCATCACCTCGGCGGCCTGGGTGATGGGGATCCAGTTGAACTGCACGTTGGTGCGCGTGGTGAAGTGGCCGTAGCCGTATTGGAGCGGCGGTGCCGCCAGCGTCAGGCCCGGCTGGGCGGCCTGCAGCTGGTCCTGCGTGGCCTGTGCGTGGGCCAGCAGCTCAGGCGCGGGCTTGTCGTAGTCGCGCGCGATGCGGGCCAGCATGCGCAGCTGCGTGCTGCTGATCTCGCCGTAGGGCACGGCGATGCGGGCCATGGGCGCGTAGCGCTGGATGTACCAGCCGTTTTGCAGGCGCAGGGGCAGCAGTTGCTCGTCGGTCAACTCGCCGCGCTGCCAGCGTTCGAGCTGGTCGCGGAACTGCTCGGCGCGCAGCTGGACGAATTGGCGGTCGAAATCGGTGTATTGGTACATGAGGGGCTAGTCAACGGTTCATCGCGAGGTGTCTTGCCACGCGGGCAGGCACGCATGGGACGTGACTGTAGAAGGGTGTCTTATAAAAACAAACTAATCTTTAATGCTTCATATATATCGTCATTGGCATATAAAAAGGTGTTGGCCTGCGCTTGATGCGCGTCAACACCCATGGCGGCGCAGCGCGCCACCATGGCAAGGTCTCAACCATGGTCGAACAGGAGCTCTTATGCGATTGAAAGGCAAGAACATGGTCGTCACCGGCGGCGCCAGCGGCATCGGGCTGGCCACGGTGGTGCGCAGCCTGGAAGAAGGCGCCCACGTGGTGATCGCCGACGTGGCGGGCAGCGACGGCGCGGCCCAGGCGGCGCGGCTGGACGGGCGGCACGGCGGGCGCTGCCTGTTCGTGGCCACCGACGTGACCGACACCGCGCAGGTGGACGCGCTGATGCAGCGCACGGCGCAGGAGCTGGGCGGCGTGCACGCCGTCTTCAACAACGCGGGCATCGGCGGCCTGTGCCCCGCGCAGGACTACACGGACGAGGCCTTCCTGCGCATCATCGACATCAACCTGAACGGCGTGTTCCGCGTGGCGCGCGCAGCGCTGCGCCACATGCTGGGGCAGGGCGGCGGGGGCAGCATCGTCAACTGCGCGTCCATCCTCGGTGTGATGGGGCAGACGCAGACGGCGGCGTATTCGGCCGCCAAGGGCGGCGTGGTCAACCTCACGCGCACCCTGGCGCTGGAAGGCGCATCCCATGGCGTGCGCGTGAACGCGGTGGGGCCGGGCTACATCGACACGCCGCTGCTCAAGGACCTGCCGCCCGAGATGCGCCAGGCGCTCATCCGCCTGCACCCGCTGGGCCGCTTGGGCGCCGACACCGAGGTGGCCAACGCGGTGGTGTTCCTGGCGAGCGACGAGGCCAGCTTCATCACCGGCGCGCACTTGATGGTGGACGGCGGATACACCGCAGGAAAAAGCTGAGCCTTTTCAGGCTATAGCCTAGGCCCACCAAGCGCAGGCAGCTATCGATTCGATAGTCTTTCGGTGCTGAGCGCCTGGGCCAGCTTCGCCTCCAGGGGCAGCGGCTCGGCATGCAGGCGCGCGGCCAGCAGCTCGGCGCAGAGCAGGGACAGGGTGAGGCCGCGCGCGCCCATGCCTGTGCAGACCCACAGGCTCGGCTGGCCGACCGCGTCTTGGCCGACCGCGTCTTGGCTGACCGCATCCACCGGGCCGGTGATGGGCAGGCGGCCGGGGGCCGTGCAGCGCACCGCCGCCCAGGTGCGTGCCCCGTCGAACACGGGTGCCAGCGCCTGGCCCAGCGCGGGGGTGAGGGCCTGCATCTTGGCGAGGTTGGCGGCATGACCCGCGGCGGCCTCGTGCGGGGCGGGCGGCAGGTCGGCGCGGTCGCGCTCGAAGGTGGAGCCGGCCACCCAGCCCAGGCCCTGGTCCAGCGGCACCCGCGACACGAGGTTGCCGTGGCCGTTGAGCGGCTGGGGCGGCCAGGGCAGGCCGGCGTCTTCCGGCGCATGCACCCCCAGGCGACCTGGCCGCGCAACGGCTGCAGCGGCCAGGGGCTGCCGATCAGCGGCGCGCTGTGGAAGCCGGCACAGACCACGGCCAGCTCGGCCTCGGCCAGCACGGTGCCGTGCGCGTCGAGCGCCTGCCATGCGGTGGCCGTGCGCTGCAGGCGCGTGACGGTGCGGCCGCCGTGCCAGTGGATGCCGGGCTGCTCCAGCAGGCGCTGCACCAGCCGGGGCGGGCGCACCCAGCCGCCGCGCGCGTGCCAGCAGGCTGCCGCGTCGGGCGGCAGGTGGCTGGCGGCCAGCTGGCCGGGCGTGGCGGGGCGGCTCCAGTCCAGGCCCGGCCCCTGCGACCAGGCGAGGGGCAGGGCACCGTCCACGCCGTGTTCGAGCACGCCGCAGTCGCTCCAGTCCACCCCCTGCGCATCGCCCAGGGCGGCGGCCAGTGTCTGCAGCGTGGTGCGCACGCCGGCGCGCGACAGGCGCGAAAGCACGCTGTCGTCCGGCGAGACGTGCGGCGCGAACACACCCGCGGGCAGGCCCGAGGCGCCCGCCGCGGGCGTCTGGCCCTCTTCGAGCACGTGCACCTGCCAGCCGCGCCGTGCCAGGCTGGCGGCCACGGCGCTGCCAGCCAGGCCGGCGCCGACCACGAGGCAGCGGGCCGCGCGGGGCGCGGCCACATCCGGCAGCACGGGCTGGCTGGCGCGCGGCTCCCAGTGCGGCTCGAAGGTGGCCTGCAGGTTGTCGCGCTTGGGCGGGAGGCCGGGCACCTTGCGCACCGCGAAGCCGCCTTGCGCCAGCGCGTCGCGCACCGCGCGGGCGATGGTCCAGGTGGCCAGGCGCGTGCCGCGGCGGCAGCAGCGGGCCACGGCCCTGAGGGTGTGCGGACTCCACAGATCGGGGTTGCGCTCGGGGCTGAAGCCGTCCAGGTAGACGGAGTCGGCCACGGGCTGCTGCTGGCGCAGCATCGCCTGCGCGTCGCCGATGTAGAGCGTGAGCAGCACGCGTCCGTCCTCGAAGGCCAGGCGGTGCACGCCGGGCAGCAGGCCCCAGAACTGTGCGGCGAGCTGTGTGGCCAGCGGTAGCAGATCCGGGTCTTGCGGCGCGGCGCGCAGCAGGTCGTCCGCACTTACGGGCCAAGCCTCGCAGGCGGTGAAATGCAGGATGCGCGGGCGCGCAGGATCGGCGCGCCAGGCGGCCCAGGTGACAAGGAAGTTCAGCCCCAGGCCGAAGCCCGTCTCCAGCACGCGCCACTGCGGCTGCCCGGCCCAGGCGGCGGGCAGGCCGCAGCCGTGCAGGAACACGTTGCGGGCCTGGGCTGGGCCGCTTTCGCTGTGGTAGCGGTCGGAGAAGCGGGGGCTGTAGGGCGTGCCGTCGGGGAGCCAGTCGACAGGCTCGGACACGGCGCCTTAGCTGCTGGTGGGAGGCACGTAGCCTGCGGCGGCCTCGGCGCCGCCGCCGAAGAAATGGTTCTCCATCTGCCGGGCGAGGTACTGGCGGGCGCGGGCGTCGGCCAGGTTCAGGCGGTTCTCGTTGACCAGCATGGTCTGGTGCTTGAGCCAGTCGGCCCAGGCCTGCTTGCTGACGTTTTCGTAGATGCGCTTACCGAGTTCGCCGGGGTAGGGGGAAAGTCGAGGCCCTCGGCGTCCTGGCCGAGCTTGATGCAATGGACGGTGCGTGCCATGGTGGGATTCCTGTTTCAGATGTTTTTGCTATAACAAACTGAAATCTTATTTGTTCCAGTTTTGAAGAGCGACTTCCAGAATGCGTTGCATCGACATTCAACGCAACGGAAGCACCCATGAAAAATCGCCGCCACTTTATCAAGTTTCCCCTCGCGGCCGCCCTTGCCGCCACCCTCGGGTGGGGACTTTCCCTGCCCGCATCCGCGCAGCAACCGGTGCAGTTCCTGAACGTCTCCTACGACCCGACGCGCGAACTGTACGCCGAATACAACCAGGCATTCGCCAAATACTGGAAGGCCAAGACGGGGCAGGACGTGCAGCTCAAGCAGTCGCACGGCGGTTCGGGCAAGCAGGCGCGCTCGATCATCGACGGCATCGACGCCGACGTGGCCACGCTGGCCCTGGGCGGCGACGTGGACGCGCTGGCCAAGCACGGCCTGCTGGCCGCCGACTGGCAAAAGCGCCTGCCGCACAACTCGGCGCCCTACAGCTCGACCATCGTGTTCCTGGTGAAGAAGGGCAACCCCAAGGGCTTGAAGGACTGGGACGACCTGGTCAAGCCCGGCGTGCAGGTCATCACCCCCAACCCCAAGACCAGCGGCGGCGCGCGCTGGAACTACCTGGCGGCTTGGGAGTTCGCCAAGCGCAAGTACGGCGGCCAAAACGGTGGTGATAGCCAGGCCAAGGACTTCGTGGGCAAGCTCTTCAAGAACGTGCCCGTGCTCGACACCGGCGCGCGCGGCTCCACCATCACCTTCGTGCAGCGCGGCGTGGGCGATGTGCTGCTGGCCTGGGAGAACGAGGCCTTCCTGGCACTGAAGGAATTCGGCAAGGACAAGTTCGAGATCGTCGTGCCCTCGCTGTCCATCCTGGCCGAGCCCACGGTGGCCGTGGTGGACAAGGTGGTGGACAAGAAGGGCACGCGCGCCCTGGCCGAGGAATACCTCAAGCACCTGTATTCCGACGAGGGCCAGGAGATCGCGGGCAAGAACTACTACCGCCCCACGAGCGAGAAGGCCAAGGCCAAGTTCGACGCGCAGTTCCCCAAGCTCACGCTGGTGACCATCGATCAGGCGTTCGGCGGCTGGGCCAAGGCGGACAAAGAGCACTTCGCCGATGGCGCGAGCTTCGACCAGATCTACACCAAGAAGTAAGAGCCAAATCGGCCTGCAGCGCTTGTCCGAGAAGCGCTGGAAGCTATGAAAAGGAAAGCACTACCATGACCGCCTTGCTGATTGCCGGCAGCCCCTCGCAGCGTTCGCGCTCTGCCGCGCTGCTCGACGCCGTGGGCCTGCGCCTGGCGCGGCGCGGCGCGCCGCCCGAGCACCTGCACATCCGCGATCTGAACCCGCAGGCGCTGCTGCTGGCCGACACCGGCCACCGCAGCGTGGCCCATGCCGTGGAGCGGGTCCTGGACGCGCGCGTGCTCGTCATCGCCACGCCGGTCTACAAGGCCGCCTACAGCGGCGTGCTCAAGGTCTTCCTGGACCTGCTGCCGCAGACGGCGCTCAAGGGCAAGACCGTGCTGCCCCTGGCCACGGGCGGCAGCCCGCACCACATGCTGGCGCTGGACTATGCGCTGCGGCCTGTGCTGCAGTCGCTGGGCGCCAAGCACATCCTGCCGGGCATCTATGCCACCGACGCCCAGGTGGTGGTCACGCCCGAGGGCTCGCACGAGGTGGCCGGCGACGTGGCCGGCCGCATCGACGACGCGGTGAACCTGCTCGTCACCGAAACCCTGCGGCCCGCCTTGTCCGCGCCCGCGCCGGCCACCTATTTCGCGCCGGTGCCGTTCTCGCAGGTGCGATGTAGCGTCTGACGGCGCCGCGCCGTCGCCCTCTCCGCCCCTTCCCCGTTTCCCCCGGCCATTCCGCCTCCGCGCGCGGAAGGGATGGCCTTCGCCCGGCGCCGAGCGCGGGGCACCGCTACCCGAGGAACTGCATCGTGTTGTCATTGAACTGGTTCTTTTCCCCCACGCGCCGGGCGGCGCTCGCATCGCTGCTGGGCCTGAGCGCCCTCGCGGAGGCCGGCCACGCCTGGGCGCAGCAGCCGGTGCTGCGCATCGGCTACCAGAAGGCCGCCAGCCTGTTCGTGCTGCAGAAGGCCCAGGGCACGCTGGAGAAGAAGCTCCAGCCGCTGGGCTTCGGCGTGAAGTGGGTGGAATTTCCCGCCGGGCCGCAGCTGCTGGAGGGCCTGAACGTCGGCGCCGTGGACGTGGGCTATGTAGGCGAGGCCCCGCCCATCTTCGCCCAGGCCGCGGGCGCGCGCTTCGTCTACATCGGCCACGACCCGGCCGCGCCGCGCGCCGAGGCCATCCTGGTGCCCAAGGACTCGCCCCTGCGCTCGGTGGCGGACCTCAAGGGCCGCAAGGTCGCGCTCAACAAGGGCAGCAACGTGCACTACCTGCTGGTCAAGCAGCTCGAAAAGCACGGCCTTGCGCTCTCCGACATCCAGCCCGTGTACCTGGCGCCGGCCGACGGCCGCGCCGCGTTCGAGAGCAAGAGCGTCGATGCCTGGGTGGTGTGGGACCCGTTCCAGGCCGCGGCCGAGAAGAGCATCGGCGCGCGCGTGCTGGCCGACGGCACGGGCGCGCCCGGCACGCCCGACGTGGTGAACAACTACCAGTACTACCTGGGTGAGCGCGGCTTCGTGGCGCGCCACCCGCAGGTGATCGAGGCCGTGTTCGCCGACGCGGTGGAGCGCGGCATCTGGCTCAAGAAGAACCTGCGGCAGGCGGCCGAGCTGATCGCGCCGCTGCAGGGCCTGCCGGTGGACGTGGTGGAGCTGGCGCTGCGCCGCTACGAGTTCAACGTGAAGCCCATCACGCGCGAGGTGGCGGCCGACCAGCAGCGCATCGCCGACACCTTCCACGCGCTCAAGCTGATTCCCAAACCCATCCAGGTCAGCGATGCCGTCGTCATCGCCCGGCCCTGAACCGCAGGAGCACCGCCATGAACCCTTCCCTCGACCCCCGCCACCAGATCCAGCGCCTGGTCGTCACCACGGCCGCCGCCTGGGGCCTGCGCTGGCCCGGCCTGCCCTTCGCCATTTCGTACTGAGGCCCCCATGCAGATCTTCTGGTTCATCCCCACCCATGGCGACAGCCGCTACCTGGGCACCGCCCGGGGCGGCCGCCCGGTCCACCACGACTACGTCAAGCAGGTCGCCATCGCCGCCGACAGCCTGGGCTACGAGGGCGTGCTCATCCCCACGGGCCGCTCGTGCGAAGACCCGTGGGTGGTCGCGTCCAGCCTCATCGGCTTCACCCGGCGCCTGAAATTCCTGGTGGCCGTGCGCCCCGGCCTGCACCAGCCCAGCCTGGCCGCGCGCATGGCCGCGAGCTTCGACCGCCTCTCCGAAGGGCGCCTGCTCGTCAACCTGGTGACCGGCGGCGACCGCGGCGAGCTGGAGGGCGACGGCGTGTTCCTGGACCACGGGCAGCGCTACGAACAGTCCGCCGAGTTCATCCGCATCTGGCGCGAGATCCTGGCGCGCAGCCATGACGGCGCCGGCCTCGACTACGAGGGCGAGCACCTCCAGGTAAAGGGCGCCCGGCTGCTCTTTCCGCCCGTGCAGAAGCCCTACCCGCCGGTGTATTTCGGCGGCTCGTCCGAGGCCGCGCACGAGCTGGCCGCAAGCCAAGTCGATGCCTACCTCACCTGGGGCGAGCCGCCCGCCGAGGTGGCCAGGAAGATCGCCGACGTGCGCGAGAGGGCCGCGCGCCACGGCCGCACGCTGAAGTTCGGCATTCGCCTGCACGTGATCGTGCGCGAAACGGACGAGGCCGCCTGGGCCGCCGCCGAGGAACTGATCAGCCACGTCACGGACGAGACCGTGGTGCAGGCCCAGGCCGCGTTCGCGCGCATGGACTCGGAAGGCCAGCGCCGCATGGCCGCGCTGCATGCGGGAGGCGCCAGACGCAGCCGCGCCGATCTGGAGATCAGCCCCAACCTCTGGGCCGGCGTGGGCCTGGTGCGCGGCGGCGCGGGCACGGCGCTGGTGGGCGACCCGCAGACGGTGGCCGCGCGCATCGAGGAATACGCGCAGCTTGGCATCGACACCTTCGTGCTCTCGGGCTACCCGCACCTGGAGGAGGCCTACCGTTTCGCGGAGCTGGTGTTCCCGCTGCTGCCGCTGCGCACGCAGCAAAAGCTCGCGGGCGGCGCGCCCTTTGGCCCGTTCGGCCAGCCGGCGGGCGAGGCCGTGGCCAACCTGTTCGTGCCCCGTGCGGCGCAGAGCTGAAGGAGGGCGGCCATGACACACGCCCTTCGCGAACTCGACACCGGCGCGGCCGCCGCCGTCGCGGCGCCGCAGGAGCCGGGCGCGCTCGTGGGCCTTGCCGCGTTTGCCGCCGGCGTGGGCTGGCGCCTCGTGCCCTGGCTCGTGCCGCTGGCGCTCGTCGCCGCGTGGCAGGCGGCATCCACGCTTGGCTGGCTGTCCACGCGCGTGCTGCCCGCGCCCTCGGCCGTGGTGCGCGCCGCGTGGGAGCTCACCGCCTCGGGCGAGCTGTGGACGCACGTGAAGGTGAGCGCGGGCCGGGCCCTGGCGGGCCTGGCGATCGGCGGCGGGCTCGGGCTGCTGATGGGCCTGCTCACGGGCTCGCTGCGCTGGGCCGAGACGCTGCTGGACTCCTCCATCCAGATGGTGCGCAACATCCCGGCGCTCGCGCTGATCCCGCTGGTGATCCTGTGGTTCGGCATCGACGAATCGGCCAAGCTGTTCCTGATCGCCGTCTCGGTGTTCTTCCCCGTGTACCTGAACACCTTCCACGGCATCCGCAACGTGGACCCGGCGCTGATCGAGATGGGCCGCACCTACGGCCTCACGCGCTGGCAGCTCTACCGCGACGTCGTCCTGCCCGGCGCGCTCTCGTCCATCCTCGTGGGCCTGCGCTTCTCGCTGGGCCTGATGTGGGTGATCCTGATCGTGGCCGAGACCATCTCCGCGCAGTCGGGCATCGGCTACCTGACCATGAACGCGCGCGAGTTCCTGCAGACCGACATCGTGCTCGTGGGCATCCTGCTCTATGCGCTGCTCGGCAAGCTGGCCGACGTGTTCGCGCGCGCCCTCGAACAGTGGTGGCTGCGCTGGCATCCCGGCTATCAGAAGAAGTGACCCCCTCCACATTCCAAAGGCTCATTCCATGACCACCACCGCTTTCTCGCGCCGCCATGCGCTGGCGGGCCTCGCGGCGCTCGCCGCGGGCGGCCTCGCGCATGCCCAAGGCGCCGCCACCGTGCGCATCGGCTACCAGAAGTCGTCCACCCTCATCGCCGTGCTCAAGGCACAGGGCACGCTGGAAAAGCAGCTCGCCCCGCTGGGCGTGCAGCCCGCGTGGCACGAGTTCACGAGCGGCCTGCCGCTCCTGGAGGCGCTCAACCTCGACAACCTGGACTTCAGCGCAGACGTGGCCGACACCGTGCCCGTGTTCGCGCAGGCCGCGGGCGCCAGGCTGACCTTCGTCGCGCAGGAAGCGCCGTCGCCCTCGGCGCAGGCCATCCTGGTCAAGCCCGACTCCCCGCTCAGGAGCGTCGCCGACCTCAAGGGCCGGAAGGTGGGCTTCGCCAAGGCCGCCGGCGCGCACTACCTGCTGATCGCCGCGCTGGACAAGGCCGGCCTGTCGTTCGCCGACATCCAGCCCGCCTACCTGACGCCCGTCGACGGCCGCGCCGCTTTCGAGCGCGGCGCCATCGACGCCTGGGTGGTGTGGGACCCGTTCCTCTCCGCCGCGCAGCGCCAGGCCGGCGCGCGCGTGCTGGCCGACGGCACGGGCATCGCCTCGTACCAGCGCTACTACCTTGCCAGCACGCGCTACGCCCAGGCGCGGCCCGACGTGCTGCGCACCCTCTACGCCGAGCTGGAGAAGACCGGCCGCTGGGTCAAGCAGCACCCGCGCGAGGCCGCGCAGCTGCTCGCGCCCGTGTGGGGCCTGGACGCCGCCACCATCGAGCAGGCCAACGGCCGGCGCAGCTACGCCGTGCGCCCCGTGGTGCCCGAGGTCCTGGGCGAGCAGCAGAAGATCGCCGACGCCTTCCTGGCCGAGAAGCTGCTGCCGCGGCGCGTCGATGCGCTCGACGCACCCCTGTTCAGGCCGGGAGCGTGAGATGGCGCAGGACACCACCGGCGGTGTGCGGCTCGAGATCCGCCAGCTCACCAAGCGCTACGGCGCGCGCGAGGTGCTGCGCCATGCGCAGCTTGCCATCGAACCCGGCGAGTTCATCGCCATCGTGGGCCGCAGCGGCTGCGGCAAGAGCACGCTGCTGCGCCTCGTCGCGGGCCTGGAGGAGGCGAGCGAGGGCAGCCTCGCCGTCGACGGCCGGCCCGTGCACGGCCTGCACGGCGACACCCGCATCATGTTCCAGGACGCGCGCCTGCTGCCCTGGCGCCGCGTGCTGGACAACGTGACGCTGGGCCTGCCCAGGGACCAGCGCGCGCGTGCCCTGGAGGTGCTGGCCCAGGTGGGGCTGGCCGACCGCGCCGGCGAATGGCCCGCGCGCCTGTCGGGCGGCCAGCGCCAGCGCGTGGCTCTGGCGCGCGCGCTGGTGCACCAGCCGCGCCTGCTGCTGCTCGACGAGCCGCTGGGCGCGCTGGATGCGCTCACGCGCATCGAGATGCACCGCCTCATCGAAGGGCTGTGGCAGCAGCGCCGCTTCACCGCGCTGCTGGTCACGCACGACGTGCAGGAGGCCGTGGCCCTGGCCGACCGCGTGGTGCTCATCGAGGACGGGCGCATCGCGCTGGACGAGCGCATCGCCCTCGCGCGCCCGCGTTCGCAGGGCGATGCGCAGTTCGCCGCCATCGAGAAACGCATCCTCGACCGCGTGCTGCAAAAGCCGGGCGCCGAGGAAGCGCAGGACGACGGCGGCTGGCGCGGCCTGCCCGCATTGGCCCTGCGCTGGGCCATCTGATTTCTTTCACCCCTCCCCCCGGACTTTTCACAGGAGAAAACCATGTCCATCCAAGCCATCAACGTGCGCAACCAGTTCAAGGGCCAGGTGCGCGAAATCATCCGCGGCGACGTCGTCTCCGAGGTCGACGTGGAGACGCCCTGGGGCATCGTCACCTCGGTCATCACCACGCGCTCGGTGGACGACCTTGGCCTGGCCGTGGGCTCCGACGTCGTGGCGCTCGTCAAGTCCACCGAAGTCTCCATCGCCAAGCTCTGAGCGCCATTCAACAGAAAAACGGCTCCAGCGCTTGCGGGGCAAGCGCCAGGAGCTATCGAACCCATAGCAATTCATGAATTTCCAGCAACTGCGCTCGGTGCGCGAGACGGCGCGGCGCGGCTTCAACCTGACCGAGGTGGCGACCATGCTCTACACCTCGCAGCCCGGCGTCAGCCGCCAGATCCGCGAGCTGGAGGACGAGCTGGGCGTGGAGATCTTCATGCGCGCGGGCAAGCGCCTCACCGGGCTCACGCCGCCGGGCGAGGCGCTGCTGCCCATCGTCGAGCGCCTGCTGCTGGAGGCCGAGAACCTGCGCCGCGCGGGCGCGGACTTCACCGCCAGCGAGCGCGGGCGCCTGTCCGTGGCGGCCACGCACTCGCAGGCGCGCTACGCGCTGCCGCAGGTGGTGCGCGACTTCCGCGCGCTGTACCCGCAGGTCTCGCTGCACCTGCACCAGGGCTCGCCGCGCCAGGTGGCCGAGATGCTGCTGTCGGGCGAGGCCGACATCGGCGTGGCCACCGAGGCGCTGGCCGGCTACGAGCGGCTCGTCACGCTGCCGTGCTACCGCTGGTCGCACAGCGTCGTGGTGCCGCCGGGCCACCCGCTGCTGCAGGAAAGCGGGCCGGTGACGCTGCAGGCGCTGGCGCGCCACCCCGTCATCACCTACGACACCGGCTACACCGGACGCGCGCACATCGACGATGCCTTCGCCGGCGCGGGCCTGGCGCCCGACATCGTGCTCACCGCCATGGACGCCGACGTCATCAAGACCTACGTGGAGCTGGGCATGGGCGTGGGCGTGATCGCCTCCATCGCCTTCGACGCCGAGCGCGACCGGCACCTGCGCGCCATCGACGCGCGGCACCTGTTCGAGGTCAACCTCACGCGCCTGGCGCTGCGGCGCGGTGCATGGCTGCGCGGCTATGCCTACGCCTTCATCGAGAGCTTCGTGCCCACGCTCACCGCCGACGCGGTGCGCCAGGCGCTGCAGGAGCGGGCGTGAGCCGCGCCCTTCCTCGTTTCGCGCATAAGCAAGCTCTTTCGTATTCGTTCGCGCGCGCGCCGGGCCGGCGCACCATGGCGCATCGCCACCGTTGACCGATGCACCAGCCATGACCGATCTTTCGCTTCTCCCCGTGCTGCAGCAGGCCGCAGCCCGCGCCACCGCCGACGGCGGCACCTTCCCGCCGCGCCAGGCGTGGCAGCTCGTGCGCGAAGGGCGGGCGCTGCTCGTGGACGTGCGCACCGCGGAGGAGCGCAAGTTCGTCGGCCACGTGCCCGGCAGCGCCCACGTGCCCTGGGCCACCGGCACGGCGCTGGCGCGCAACCCGCGCTTCGTGCGCGAGCTGGGCGCGCTCATCGCCAAGCAGCCGCAGCCCGTCACCGTGCTGCTGATCTGCCGCAGCGGCAAGCGCTCGGCCCTGGCCGCGCAGGAGGCGGCCAAGGCGGGCCTGGCCAACGTGCTCAACGTGGGCGAGGGCTTCGAGGGCGACCTGGACGACGCGCAGCAGCGCGGGCGCTTCAACGGCTGGCGCTTCCATGGCCTGCCGTGGATTCAAGACTGAACTGACTTCAAAAAACGATAGCTGCCAGCGCTTGTCCAGCAAGCGCTGCGGGCTGATTCGACCTTAAAAAACCATGAGCGACTTTCCCATCCCCCACATCGTGGCTGCGCTGCGCGAGGTGCGCGAACAGTGGCGCACCCAGCAGGGCCGCACCGACACCACGCACCGCGAATTCCCCTCGCGCGACGCGGTGGCGCGCGCCGTCGATGCGCTCAAGGGCGTGCTGTACCCGCTGCGCCTGGGGCCGCCCGACCTGCGGCAGGCGGGCGAGGATTTCTACATCGCCCACACGCTGGATGCCGCCTTGCAGGCGCTGCTGGCGCAGGCGCGCATCGAACTGCGCTACCGCCGCAATGGCGGCGAGGTGGACGAGCGCGCAGCAAAGGCCGTGCGCGCGTTCAGCGAGGCACTGCCCGCCCTGCGCCAGCAACTCGACGAGGACGTGCTGGCCGCCTTCCACGGCGACCCCGCCGCACAGAGCGTGGACGAGGTGGTCTTGAGCTACCCCGGCGTGCTCGCGCTGATCCACCACCGCATCGCCCACACGCTCTACGCGCTGGAGCTGCCGTTGCTCGCGCGCATCGCCGCCGAGCTGGCGCACGGCCAGACGGGCATCGACATCCACCCCGGCGCGCGCATCGGCGAAGGCTGCTTCATCGACCACGGCACCGGCGTCGTGATCGGCGAAACGGCCGTGCTGGGCCGCAACGTGCGCATCTACCAGGCCGTGACGCTGGGCGCCAAGCGCTTTCCGCGCGACGCCCAGGGCCACCTGCAAAAAGGCTGGCCGCGCCACCCCATCGTGCAGGACGACGTGGTCATCTACGCGGGCGCCACCATCCTCGGCCGCGTGACCATCGGCCGCGGCGCGGTCATCGGCGGCAACGTCTGGGTGACGGAGGACGTGCCGCCCGGCGCCCACGTCACCCAGGCCACGGTGCAGCAGGCCACCCATTCCCCCACTTTCCCTCAACCCCAGCCAGAAGCTGCATTGCAATGACGAATCTCCACACCCTGGGCGACAACGCCGCCCGCCAGTTGGCCAACGCCACCAAGACCGCGCCCCAGCTATCGACCATCACGCCGCGCTGGCTCACCCATTTGCTGCAATGGGTGCCGGTGGAGGCGGGCATCTACCGCGTCAACCAGGTCAAGAACCCCGAGGACATCAAGGTCACGTGCACGTCCAAGCAGTACGACAACCAGCTGCCGCGCACCTTCGTCGATTACGACGAGGCGCCGCGCGAGTACTTCCTGAACGCAGTCTCGACGGTGCTGGACGTGCACACGCGCATCTCCGACCTCTACAGCAGTCCGCACGACCAGATCAAGGAACAACTGCGCCTGACCATCGAGACCATCAAGGAGAACCAGGAGAGCGAACTCATCAACAACGCGGGCTACGGCCTGCTGGCCCAGGTGGCCGATGAGCAGCGCATCCTGCCGTTGAACGACAGCGGCGCCCCCACGCCCGACGACCTGGACGAACTGCTGACCAAGGTGTGGAAGGAGCCCGCCTTCTTCCTGGCCCACCCGCTCACCATTGCCGCCTTCGGCCGCGAGGCCACGCGCCGGGGCACGCCCCCGCCCACGGTGAGCCTGTTCGGCTCGCAGTTCATCACCTGGCGCGGCGTGCCGCTGATCCCCTCGGACAAGATCCCCGTGGCCGACGGCAAGAGCAGCATCCTCCTGCTGCGCGTGGGCGACCGGCGCCAGGGCGTCGTCGGCCTGTTCCAGCCGGGGCTGCCGGGCGAGCAGAGCCCTGGGCTGTCGGTGCGCTTCATGGGCATCAACGACCAGGCGATCAGCTCGTACCTGATCTCGCTGTACTGCTCGCTGGCCGTGCTCACGCCCGATGCGCTGGCGGTGCTGGAGGACGTGCGCATCGACCGGTACCACGACTACTCGGCGCTCGATACCTACAAGTAAAGGGGAAGCGTCTTGAGCGTCACCACACCCATTCCAGCCTCGCCGCTGGACACCGCCGCACTCGCGCAGCTCGCCACCAGCTTGTTGCGCAGCCTGCCCGGCGATGCGCCCGCGCTGCCCATCCACGGCGCGCAGCCGCCCGCCACCTGGGCACCGGGCGGCTCGCCGCTGGTCGCGCCCTCGGGCCTGTCGCCCAACGTGCCGGGCACGCCGATCCCGCTGGGGCAGGTGCCCGGCAGCAACCTGCTGCCATCCAGCCCCGGCACATCGCTGTCGCTCGTCAACCGCGCGGGCGTGGTGCTGCCGCACGCGCAAGCGGGCAACGGCGTGCCGGACAACGCCTTCGCCGTGCTGCCCGGCTACGAGCCGCGCTTGGCGAGCCTGACCGATGGCGTGCCCCATCTGCCCACGCCATCCGCACCGCAAGCGCCCGAGATAAGCACCGCGCCGCAGTTTTATTTCGTCGATGCCGTGCGCCTGCCCAGCGGCTACGTCACCCCGGCCAAGCCGCACCCTTATCTGCACTCCGGCGAGGCGCAGCAAAGCCCGCTCATCCAGTCCCCGGCAGCCTTCGACGTGCACGCCGTACGCCGCGACTTCCCCATCCTGCGAGAGCGCGTGAACGGCAAGCCGCTGATCTGGCTCGACAACGCAGCCACCACGCACAAGCCCCGCCAGGTCATCGAACGCATCGCGCATTTCTACGAGCACGAGAACTCCAACATCCACCGCGCGGCCCACGTGCTCGCGGCCCGCGCGACGGACGCCTACGAGCATGCACGCGAAGTGGTGCGCCGCTTCATCAACGCGCCCGATGTGAACGAGGTGATCTTCGTACGCGGCACCACCGAGGCCATCAACCTCGTCGCCCAAAGCTGGGGCGGCCAGAACGTGGGCGAGGGCGACGAGATCATCGTCAGCCACCTGGAGCACCACGCCAACATCGTCCCCTGGCAGCAGCTCGCGCAAGCCAAGGGCGCGAAGCTGCGCGTGATCCCCGTCGATGACCAGGGCCAGATCCGCCTGGACGAATACGAAACGCTCTTGAACGACCGCACGAAGATCGTTGCCGTAGGCCACGTCTCCAACGTGCTCGGCACCGTCGTCCCCGTCAAGGAAGTCGTGGCCCGCGCCAAGGCGCGCGGCATCACCACGCTGATCGACGGCGCCCAATCCATCGCCCACACGCCCGTGGACGTGCAAGACATCGGCGCCGACTTCTTCGTCTTCTCCGGCCACAAGATCTTCGCCCCCACCGGCATCGGCGCCCTCTGGGGCCACCGCGCGGTGCTCGAAGCCATGCCCCCGTGGCAAGGCGGCGGCAACATGATCGCCGACGTGACCTTCGAGAAAACCCGGTACCAGCCCATCCCCAACAAGTTCGAGGCCGGCACCGGCAACATCGCCGACGCCGTGGGCCTGGGCGCGGCGCTGGAATACGTGGAGCGTATCGGCATCCACGCCATCAGCCGCTACGAGCACGCGCTGGTCGATTACGGCATGCAGCAGCTGGCACAAATCCCCGGCCTGCGCCTGATCGGCACCGTGCCGGGCAAGGCCAGCGTGCTCTCGTTCGTGCTGCAAGACCGCACTACCGACGAGGTGGGGCAGGCACTCAACAGCGAAGGCATCGCGGTGCGCACCGGCCACCACTGCGCCCAGCCCATCCTGCGCCGCTTCGGCGTGGAGACGGCGGTGCGGCCCTCGCTGGCGTTCTACAACACGTTCGATGAAATCGACCGGCTGGTGGAAGTGGTGCGCAGACTGGCGCCGCCAACGGCATTCGGCGCATAAGCAAGCGCGTTTTCATTCGTTCTCCGCAGCAGTCCCGGCCCGTAGATTCACCTGCGGCAACTGCTGTTTCAATGAAAGAAAGGAAAACCATGTTCTCCCGCACCCTCCACATCGCCGCCTGGGCCGTGCTCGCCGCCGGCGCCGCGCACGCGGCCGGGGCCGTTCCCGCCGGGCCGCTCGTCACCACCGAATGGCTGGCGCAGAACCTGCACCATCCCCAGGTGCGCCTCATCGAGGTCAGCGTGAACCCCGGCCTGTACGAGCGCGCGCACATCCCCGGCGCGGTCAACTTCTCGTGGCACGCCGACCTGAACGACAAGGTGCGCCGCGACATCGTCGGCCCGCAGGATTTCGAGAAGCTGCTGTCCAAGGCCGGCGTGGGGCCGGATACCACGGTGGTGCTCTACGGCGACACCAACAACTGGTTCGCCGCCTGGGGCGCATGGGTGTTCGACATCTACGGCGTCAAGGACGTGAAGCTGCTCGACGGCGGGCGCAAGAAGTGGGAGGCCGAGAACCGCCCGCAGGACAGCCGCGTGCCGTCCTTCGCGCCCACGGCCTACAAGGTGGGCAAGGTGAACGTGGAGCTGCGCGCGCGTCTGGCCGACGTGCTGGCCGCTGCGCAGGGCAATGGCGGCGGCGCGAAGCTGGTGGACATCCGCTCGGCCGACGAATACACCGGAAAGGTCTTCGCCCCGGCCGGCGTGCCCGAGCTGGCGGTGCGCGCGGGCCACGTGCCCACGGCGGTGAACGTGCCGTGGGGCCAGGCCGTGCAGGCCGACGGTACCTTCAAGAGCGCGGACGAGTTGCGCAAGGTCTACGGCGCCGTGGGCGTCGATGGCAGCAAGCCCGTCATCACCTACTGCCGCATCGGCGAGCGTTCCAGCCACACGTGGTTCGCGCTCAAGAAGATCCTGGGCTACGAGGTGCGTAACTACGACGGCTCGTGGACCGAATACGGCAACGCGGTCGGCGTGCCGATCAGCAACCCCAGCGGCACCGTCTGGGCCTCCAAGTAACCCATTCCCGTTTGTCTCCCTCGGATTCGCCCGCCAGCCATCCGGCTGTGCGGGCTTTTTTATGACGATTCCACCTCTCTTTGCCGTGCTGCCCCTGGCCGCGCTGGCCGTGGCGGCGCATTTCGCACGGATGCAAAGCGGCGGGCCCACGCTGGTGTTCGCGCTTGCCGCGGGCGCCGTACTCGGGCTGGTGCTGCAGCGCACGCGCTTTTGCTTCTATTGCCACGCGCGCGACTGGTTCGAGCGGCGCGACCCGCGCGGTCTGCTCGCCATCGTGCTGGCGCTGGCCGTGGGATTGGCGGGCTACACCGTGGTGCTGGGCGGCTGGCTGCCCGATCCCACGGGCGGGGCCCTGCCGCCCGATGCGCACATCGGGCCCGTGGGCTGGGTGCTGGTGGCGGCCGGGCTGGCCTTCGGGGCGGGCATGGTCGTTTCCGGTTCGTGCATCAGCGCGCACTGGTACCGGCTGGCCGAAGGCTCGGCCGCGTCGCCGTTCGCGCTGCTCGGCTCGGCCCTGGGCTTCGTGCTGGGCTTCATCACCTGGAACCCGCTCTACAGCCTGAGCATTGCCGAGGCGCCCGTGGTCTGGCTGCCGCGCCACCTGGGCTATGGCGGCGCGCTGGTGCTGCAATGGGGCGTGCTGGCCGCCATCGCCGCATGGCTGTGGCGCGGGCTGGCGGCGCACGCGCAGCCGCCAGCCGCGCCGGCGCCCACGCTGGGCGCCGCGTGGCGGCGGCTCTGGACGGGGCGCTGGCCGTACTGGACGGGCGGCCTGGGCGTAGGCCTCATCGGTGCGTTCGCCATCGTGCGCATGAAGCCGCTGGGCGTGACCGCCACGCTGGGCAGCGCCGCGCGCACGGTGGGCGAGCGGCAGGGCTGGATTCCTGCACGGCTCGACGGGCTGGACGGCTTCGCCGGCTGCGCCACCGCCGTGCAAAGCCAATGGTGGACGCCCAACGCCATGCTGCTGCTGGGCCTGGTGGCCGGGGCGTTCGCCGCGTCGCTCGCCAGCGGCCAGTTCACGCCGCGCCGGCCCGGCGCGCGCGATGCAGCGCGCGGCCTGCTGGGCGGCGTGCTGCTGGGCTGGGGCGCGATGACGGGGCTGGGCTGCACCATCGGCACGCTGCTGTCGGGCGTGATGGCCGGTGCGCTGTCGGGCTGGGTGTTCGGCGCGGCGATGTTCCTGGCCGTGTGGGCGGGGCTGCGCATCCAGCGCGGGTTGAGATAGAAAATGGACTCCAGCGCTTATCCATCAAGCGCTGGCAGCTATCGAAAGCAGAGCGGATGGCGAGCCGTCAGATCACGCGGAAGCCGTGCGTGCCGTCGCGCCGCAACTGCTCCACCAGCCCGAACTCCCAGTCGAGGTACGCCTGCATGGCGCTGCGTGGCGCGTCCGTGCCTTCGTAGGGGCGGCGGTAGCGGTCGATGCGCGGGCTGGCCAGGCGCGTCTCGCCGTGCTCCAGCGGCAGGCCCGCGGCAATCCAGGCCTGCGTGCCGCCGTCGAGCGCGAACACCTCGGCCCCCGTGGCCTGGGCCACGGCCTGGGCGGCGTAGCGCGCGAGCAGGCTGGTGCCGCAGGTGACCACGTAGCGCCGTGCGCGCGGCACGGCCGCCAGCGCCTGGGGCAACTGCGAGCGCAGCAGCCACCACGCGCCGGGGATGTGGCGCTGCACGTAGCTGGCGCTGGCGGTGAAGTCCAGCACGGCGGTGCCTTGCGCATCGCCCTGCAGCCATTGCGCCAGCATGGCGGGGGACACGCCGGCCACCGGCGCGGGCAGGGCAGGGTGGTCGGGCGCGGGCTCGCCGGTCTCGGTGAAGCCGGGGGCATCGTCCAGCACCCAGGCCTCCCAGCCCATCTGGGCGAGCCAGGATGCACTCATGTTGGCGCGCACGCCGTCGTCGTCGGCCAGCACGATGCGCGCGCCGCGCACGGGCGCGGCGTGGTCCGTCTCCTGCACGAGCTGGCCGCCCGCGTAGTGGCGAAAGCCCGGCAGGTGGCCGGCGGCGTATTCCTCGGGCGTGCGCACGTCGAAGCGGTAGGTGGTGCGCTGGCCTTCGGCCGCGAAGCGCTGCAGGTCGGCCGCGCTGGCGCGGCGCACGCCCGCCCGGTCGGCCACGGCGCGGGCGCGCCCGGCGGCCTGGGCGCGCTGGGCGGGCGTCACCTCGGGCGCGCGGCGGCTGGCGCCGTGGTCGAGCCGCTGGCCCGCCAGCAGCCAGCCGATGGTGCCGTTGCGCAGCGCGGTGATGCGGTGGGGCAGGCCCGCGTTCACGAGCGACTGCGTGCCGACGATGCTGCGCGTGCGGCCCGCGCAGTTGACCACGATGTGCGTGGACGGGCTGGGCGCCAGCGCCTGCGCGCGCAGCACCAGCTCGGCGCCGGGCACGCTCACGCCGGTGGGGATGCTCATGGTCTGGTATTCGTCCCAGCGGCGCGCGTCCAGCACCACCATGTCGGCGCCGCCGTCGATCAGCGCCTGCACCTCCTCGGCAGGCAGCGAGGGCGTGTGGCGCTCGGCCTCCAGCCATTCGCCGAAGGACTTGCTGGGCACATTCACGTCGATGAACAGCTCCAGCCCCGCGTCCTTCCAGCTCTGCAGGCCGCCGGCCAGCAGGTGCACGCGGGTGTAGCCCAGCGCCTGCAGCGCGCGTGCGGCCGGCTCGGCCAGGCCCTCGCCGTTGTCGTAGACGGCGATCACGGTGTCGCGGCGCGGGATGCGGCGCCAAGCGTCCAGCTCGATGCGCCCGGTGGGCAGGTTGGCGGCCCACAGCGGGTGGCCTTCGGCGAAGGGCGCTTCCTCGCGCACGTCGAGCAGGGCGATTTCGCGGCCTTCGAGCAGAGACTGGCGGACTTGGGAAGGGGTGAGAGTGTCGGTGGTCATGTCGGGGAAACGGGGTTGGCGTAGCCGGAGACGAAGGGCTTGGTGGCGCCCTCTTCGGTGAACACGTGGCGCTGGACGCGGCCGATGTCCGCACCATACACGTGAATGCTGATCGAGACGCCGTCCGGCAGTGCGTTGCGCACGCGGTGCACGTCGCCGATGGCGGGCGATACGGCTTCCACCTCACCCGGCCGCAGCAGCCGCGCGGGGCCGTGCGGCCGCCAGCGGCCCTGCGCATCCTGCGCATAGGGCTGCGACTCCTCGGCGCCGCGCAGCATGCCGATCAGGCCCCAGACGGTGTGGTCGTGGATGGGCGTGCCCTGGCCCGGCCCCCAGACGAAGCTCACCACCGAGAAGCGCTGCGTCGCGTCGGCGTGCAGCAGGTACTGCTGGTAGTACTGGGGATGGGGGCGGGCGAAGGCCTCGGGCAGCCAGTCGTCGTGCGCGACGAGGGCCTGCAGCAGCGTGCGGCCCCGGGCCAGCAGCGGGGCTTCGGCGGGCGCGCCGTCCACGGCCTGCTCCAAGTGGTGCACGAAGTCCCGCAGGCGCGGGGGAAGGGTGTAAGTGTCCATGCCCCGCATTGGACCGCAGGGGCGCGCGCCTGCGAACCCTGGTTTGCGCATATGCATCCCTGTTTTTGTTCGTTCCCGGCGCGCGGCGTTTTCGGTGCAATGGCGTCCATCCATCACGTATGACGAAAGGACGGGCAGAGATGCCAATCAAGAACGACGAACGCCGCCGCTGGCTGCGCGTTGCGGGCAGCGCGGCCGTGCTGGGCGCCGTGGGCGCGGGCCGGGGCTGGGCGGCAGCGCCGCTCAAGCCGGTGAAGCTGGCCTGGAACGCCAACGCGATCTGCCTGTCGGCCGCGCCCGTGGCGCTGGAGCGGGGCATTTTCGAGAAGCACGGTTTGAAGGTGGAGCTGGTGAACTTCGCCGGTTCCACCGACCAACTGCTGGAGACCATCGCCACCTCCAAGGCCGACGCGGGGGTGGGCATGATCCACCGCTGGATCAAGCCGCTGGAGTCGGGCTTCGACGTGAAGCTGGTGGGCAGCTCGCACGGCGGCTGCTCGCGGCTGGTGGGCTACGCACCCGCGGGCGTGACCGACCTGAAGCACCTCAAGGGCAAGACCATCGCCGTGTCGGACCTGAACGCGCCGGGCAAGAATTTCTTCTCGGTGCTGCTGGCCAAGGCCGGCATCGACCCCGAGCGCGAGGTGGCCTGGCGCCAGTTCCCCGGGGACATGCTGGGCCTGGCCGTCGAGAAGGGCGAGGCCCAGGCGATCGCCGACGGCGACCCCAACCTGCTGCTCATCCAGCGCCGCACCCAGGGCCTGGTGGACCTGGCCACCAACCTCACGGGCGAATACGCGGCCAAGACCTGCTGCGTGCTGGGCGTGAGCGGCGCGCTGGTGCGCAATGACCGCGCCACGGCCGCCGCGCTCACGCGCGCCATCGTCGAGGCCTCGGACTTCGTGGCCGACAACCCGGCCGAGACGGCGCGCATCTACAGCCCGTACTCCAAGGTGCCGCAGTCGGAGCTGCGCGCCGTGCTGGGCACGCTCACGCACCGCAGCCACCCGGTGGGCCGCGCGCTGCGCGAGGAGATCGAGTTCTACGCGCGCGACTTCAAGCTCGTGAAGGTGCTCAAACCCAGCACCGATCCCGCGCGCTTCGCCGCGCACGTGTTCGCGGACGTGCTGTCATGAGCGCCGTTGCCGACCGCCTGCTCGCCCCGCCGCCCGCGTTGCGCCAGGCGCAAGCCCGGGCGCCCCTGTGGTGGACGGGCGCGCTGGCCGCGCTGGCCTGGGCGCTGCTCGCGGCGCTCACCCAGGTGTGGCCCAACAAGCCCGCGGGCTTCACCGAATGGGCCTACACCGCCGAGTTCGCGGCCGGCGCCGCCGCCGTGGCGCTGCTGCTGGCGGTGCTGGTGCTCGCGCCGCGCGCGGCGCGCCCGCTGGCCGCGCTGCGCGAGCGGCTGCGGCCCGCGGGGCCCTGGCTGGTGGCGCTGGCGGCGGGGCTGGCGCTGTGGGAGGTGCTGACGGCCAAGCTCGGCGTGCTGCCGCCGCCGTTCTTCGCGCCGCCGCAGGCGCTGGTGGAGGTCTACGCGGGCGATGCGCCGCGCCTGGCCGAGAGCGCCGCCAATTCGCTGCGGCTGCTGGCCATCGGCATCGCCATCGGCGCGGCGGCGGGCTTCGCCACGGGCGTGCTCATCGGCTGGTCGCGCGCGGCCAGCTACTGGGTGCACCCGGTGCTGCGCATCCTCGGGCCCGTGCCCACCACGGCGCTGCTGCCGATCAGCTTCTACTTCTTCCCGTCGAGCTGGTCCACGGCCGTGTTCCTGATCGCGCTGGGCATGGCCTTCCCGGTGGCCATCCTCACCTGGTCGGGCGTGGCGGGCGTGCACAAGAACTACTACGACGTGGCCCGCACCATGGGCGCGTCGCCGTGGTTCCTGGTGCTGCGCGTGGCCATTCCGGCGGCGCTGCCGCAGGTGTTCGTGGGGCTGTTCATGGGCCTGGGCGCCGCGTTCTCCACGCTGGTGGTGGCCGAGATGCTGGGCGTGAAGTCGGGCCTGGGCTGGTACCTCACCTGGGCGCAGGGCTGGGCGGCGTACCCCAACATGTATGCCGCGCTGATCCTCATGGCGCTGCTGTTTTCGGGCGTCATCACGCTGCTGTTCACGGTGCGCGACCGCGTGCTGTCGTGGCAGAAGGGGGTGGTGAAATGGTGAGCATCGCTACCCCGGAGCCGCAGCAGCGCGGCGCCCGTGTGCACGGCGCCCGTGTGCACGGCGCCCGTGTGCACGGCGCCCGCATCGACGTGGAGCAGGTCAGCCACTGGTTCGCGCAGCGCGCCGCCCAGGGCAGCAAGGCCGGGCAGGCGCTGCAGGTGATCGACGGTCTGGACCTCTCCATCGCCCCCGGCGAGTTCGTGGCGCTGCTCGGCCCCAGCGGCTGCGGAAAGAGCACGCTGCTGCGCCTGGTGGCCGGGCTGGAGCCCGCCAGCCGGGGCACGCTGCGCCAGGACGGCGCGGCCATCACGGAGCCCGACCCGTCGCGCATCGTCGTCTTCCAGGACCCCACGCTCTACCCCTGGCGCACCGTGTGGGACAACGTGGCCCTGGGCCTGCAGGCGCGCGGCCTGCTGCGCCGCGAGCGCCAGCGCGTGGATGAGGCGCTGGCGCTGGTGGGCCTGGCGCCTTTCGAGCGCGCGTTCCCGCACGAGCTGTCGGGCGGCATGGCCCAGCGCGTGGCGCTGGCGCGCGCGCTGGTCAACGACCCGCGCCTGCTGGTGCTCGACGAGCCCCTCGGCAAGCTCGACTCGCTCACGCGCCTGGCCATGCAGACCGAGCTGGTGCAGCTGTGGCAGCGCGCGGGCTTCTCGGCGCTGCTGGTCACGCACGATGTGGAGGAGGCGCTGTTCATGGCCCAGCGCGTGGTGGTGTTCACCGAGCGGCCCGCGCGCGTGCGCGAGGTGCTGGTCAACGACCTGCCGTACCCGCGCCACCGGGGCGATCCGCGCCTGGCCGAGCTGCGCCGCCGCGCGCTCGCGCTGCTGGGTCTGGGCGACAGCTGGTGAGCCGTTGACGCTGCCGCCCGACGCCCTCGACGCCCTGCTGGAGGCGATGCTCGCCGCGCAGCTCGCGCTGCGTGACGCGCTGCACGCGCTGGGACTCACGGGCGAGGCCGCCGGCCAGCCCGCATGGCCCTTCGCGCACCGGCTGGCGGCGGAGATGCTGGCGATCGACGGCGGCCATGCCCGCCGCGTGGCACTCACGCTGGGCTGCGTGCTGCTGGCCCTGGTGCTGGTGCTCGCGGCGCTGGCGTGGCGCGCTCGGCGCGCACGCTGGGGGTTGTCCGCCGCGGCTCTGGCGCTGGTGCTGCTGGCGCCCTGGCCGTCGCCGCAGTTGCTGCTGGCCCCCGCGGTGCCCACCAGCCTGCACCGCTCGCCCACCGATTTTGCGGCCGCGGGCATCGTGCGCGGACAGGCGGTCTACGCTGCGCACTGCGTGCGCTGCCATGGCGCGGATGCGCGCGGCGAAGGCCCCGACGCGGCGCGCCTGCCCATGTGGCCGCCCATGCTCACCGGCGGCCTGCTGTGGAAGCGGCTGGAAGGCGAGCTGTTCTGGCGCATCCGCCACGGCATGCATGGCCGGGCCGGGCTGCAGACCATGCCGGGCTTCGGCCCGGGGCAGCTCGGCGACACGGAGATCTGGCAGGTGCTCGACTACCTGCAGGCCCACGCCGCGGGCCGCATGCTGCGCGAGTCCGGTGCGTGGGAGCGTCCTGTGCGCATGCCCTCCGCCGCGCTGCGCTGCCGCCACGGCGGCCTGCGCGACGCGCGCAGCCTGCAGGGCCAGCGCCTGCAGGTGGTGCTGACCGCGCCCGGCGCGGCACTGCCGCCCGAAGACCCGCGCATGGTGGGCGTGGTGGTGGGTGGTGCGCCTGCCGTCCCCGAATGCGAAGCGGCCGATGCGCACCTGCTGCCCGCGCTGGCCTTGCTGCTGGGCGTGGATGCCGCCGCCGCGCCGGGCCACACGCTGCTCGTGGACCGCGCGGGCTGGCTGCGGGCGCGGGCGCAGCCGGGGCAGGGCGGCTGGTCGGAAGACGATCTCGTCTGCCGCTCCGCGCCGGGTGCGTCCACCCCGCCGCGTGCGCCGGCGGACGGGCAGGGGCTGGATGCCCTGCTGCGGCGCATGGATGCCGACGCGGTGCGGCTGGTGCGCGGCGGCTTCCCCCATTGATGCACTCCGCTTCTTAATTGATAGCTGCTTGCGCTTTCCAGTAAAGCGCTTGAGGCCGATTTGGCTATGAATGCCTGGCGGCTGCCCGAGGCCCGCACAAAGCGCACAAGCAAACGCGTTTTCCTTCGTTGGCGCGGAGCACTCGCGTGCCGATCATGGCGGCACGCGGGCGCATGGCATGCCTTGCCGGCGCTTTGTTTGTCCACCCTCCCGGAGAGTTTCTTCCTATGCCCATCCAGCTCATCGGCATGATCCAGCCGCACGAAGTGTCAGAAACCCTTGCGCGCCGCGGCCCCGCGGTGGACCCGGCCTACGTGCGCGCATTCGCCCAGGCACATGAATACGCGGGCTTCGACCGCATCCTGGTGCCCGCCAGCTCCACCAGCCCCGACACGCTGCTCACCGTGGCCTACGCGGCGGCGGCCACGCAGCGCATCCGCTTCCTGCTCGCGCACCGTCCCGGCTTCGTGGCGCCCACGCTGGCCGCGCGCCAGCTCGCCACGCTGGACCACTACACGGGCGGGCGCCTGGCGGTGCACTACATCAGCGGCGGCTCCGATGCGGACCAGCAGCGCGACGGTGACTTCCTCTCCCACGACGAGCGCTACGCGCGCACCGACGAATACCTCACGCTGCTGCGCCGCGTGTGGACGGAGAGCCAACCCTTCGACCACGAGGGCACGTACTACCGCGTGAAGGGCGCGGCCTCGGAGGTCAAGCCGCTGCAGCAGCCCTACGTGCCCATCTACTTCGGCGGCGCGTCGGAGCCCGCGCTGCGGGTGGCGGGCCGGCACGCCGACGTGTACGCGCTGTGGGGCGAGTCGCTCGCGCAGGCGGGCGACCTCGTGCGGCGCGTGCGCGCCGAGGCGGCGGCGCACGGGCGCGGCATCGGGTTCAGCGTCTCGTTCCGCCCCATCGTCGCGTCCACCGAAGACGAGGCCTGGGCCAAGGCCGGGCGCATCCTGGAAGCCACGCGCGCCCAGCAGGTGCAGATCGCCCACGCGCGCGGCGCCGGCCCGCAGCAGAGCGAGGGCGCACGCCGCCTGCTGGCCGACGCCGCCAAGGGCGACCGCGTGGACGAGCGCCTGTGGACCGCCATCGCGCGCGAGACGGGCGGGCGCAGCAACTCCACCGCGCTCGTAGGCACGCCCGAACAGGTGGCCGACGCGCTGCTCGCGTACTACGACCTGGGCATCGAGACTTTCCTGCTGCGCGGCTTCGACCCGCTGGTGGACGCCGTCGAATACGGCCGCGAGCTGCTGCCGCTGGTACGCGCCAAGGTGGCCGAGCGCGACGCGCAGCGCGCACTGGAACGCAAGGCGGCCTGAGCATGAATGCACCGACCGGCTGGGGCGAGACGGCGCGCGTGCTCGCGGCCGGCTTCGCGCAACGCGCTGCCGCGCACGACCGCGACGGCAGCTTTCCCCACGAGAACTTCGCCGAGCTGCACGCCGCCGGCCTGCTGGCCCTGGCCGCGCCGCGCACGCTGGGCGGGCAGGGCGCGCCGCTGGCGCAACTGGCCGACGTGATCGGCGCCATCGGCCACGGCTGCCCGGCGACGGCGCTGGTACTCACCATGCAGTACATGCAGCAGCGCGGCATGGGGCGGGCGGATTCGCCCTGGCCCGAGGCACTGGCGCGCCGCGTGGTGCGCGAGGCGGTGGAGGGCGTGTCGCTCATCAACGCGCTGCGCGTGGAGCCGGAGCTGGGCTCGCCCGCGCGCGGCGGCCTGCCCGCCACCGTGGCGCGGCGCACGCCCGAGGGCTGGCGCCTGAGCGGGCGCAAGATCTATTCCACCGGCGCGCCCATCCTGCGCTGGTACGCCGTATGGGCGCGCACCGACGAGGCCGCACCGCGCGTGGGCACCTTCCTCGTGCGCGCGGACAGCCCGGGCGTGCGCATCGATCCCACCTGGGACCACCTGGGCCTGCGCGCCAGCGGCAGCCACGATGTGGTGCTGCAGGACGTGCCCACGCCGCCGGACCATGTGCTGGACCTGCAGCCCGCCGGCACGCGCGCGCTGGCGGAAGGGGCCTTCCAGGCCGAGATGACGCTGCTGCTCGGCGCGCTCTACACCGGCGTGGCCCGTGCCGCGCGAGACTGGCTGCTGCGCTTCCTGCGCGAACGCGTGCCCTCCAACCTGGGCACACCCCTGGCCACGCTGGCGCGCGTGCAGGAGGCGGTCGGCCGCATCGAGGCGCTGCTGCTGTCCAGCCAGCGCCTGCTGGACGGCCTGGCGCATGACCTGGACGGCGGCACGCCGGTCGGCGCGGTGCAGGCGGGCCTGCTCAAGACCGTGGTGATGCGCAACGCGGCGGATGCCGTGCAGGAGGCGCTAGCGCTCACCAGCAACCACGGGCTGTCGCGCAGCAACCCCCTGGAGAGGCACCTGCGCGACGTGCTCTGCGGGCGGGTGCATACGCCGCAGGACGACAGCGTGCTCATCGCGGCGGGGCGGGCGGCGCTGGGTGGTTGAAAGCCTTCTCTTCGAAAGAGGCCGTAGTTGATCATTCCCCTTGCGAACCCCGACGCGCCCAGCCCGTGGTGTGCTTTTCCACATAGCTGAACAGCTCGTACATCGCCATCGCCATCGCGCCCACGGCCAGCAGGCCGGCGAAGGCCAGGCCCATCTGCATCGAGGAGCCCGCGCTGATGAGCAGGTAGCCGATGCCCTCGTTGGCGGCGGTCATCTCGCTGACCGTGGTGCCGACGAAGGCCAGCGTGATCGCCACCTTCAGCGAGCCGTAGAAGTAGGGCAGCGAGCGCGGCAGGCCGACCTTGACCAGCACGTCCCAGCGCTTGGCGCCCAGCACGCGCAGCACGTCTTCCAGTTCGGGCTCCAGCGTGGCCAGGCCCGTGGCGATGTTCACCATGATGGGAAAGAAGCTGATGAGAAACGCCGTGAGGATGGCCGGCCCTACGCCGATACCGAACCACACCACGAGGATGGGCACGAACGCGGCCTTGGGCAGCGCGTTGAACGCCGTCATCAGCGGATAGACCGCCGCGTAGGCGATGCGCGAGCTGCCGATGAGGAAGCCCAACAGCACGCCCACGACGATGGCGATGCCGAAGCCCGCCATCGTCACCCAGAAGGTGCGCCAGGCGTGGCCCGCGATCACGGCCTTGTATTCGACGAACTGTGTCCAGATGGCCCAGGGGCTGGGGAAGATGAATTCCGAGACGTTGAAGGCCGAGCAGATGATCTGCCACAGGATGACGACGGCCAGCAGCAGCACCCAGGGCGACCAGCGTTCGGCGTATTTGCGTTGGCGTGCGTTCATTGCGTGATCTCCCCGCCGGTTTTTCTCAAGGCACCGATGTGGCCGCGCAGCTCCAGCACGATGTCGGTGAATTCCTTGGTGTAGGTCAGCTCCAGGTCGCGCGGGCGCGGCAGCGCGATCTCGCGGCGCACGATGAAGCGGCCGGGGCTCTTGCTCATCACGTAGACCGTGTCGGCCAGGAACACGCTCTCGCGCAGGTCGTGCGTGACGAGGATCACGTTGAACCGTTGCTCGGCCTGCAGGTCGCGCAGGATGCACCAGAGTTCCTCGCGCGTGAACGCATCCAGCGCGCCGAAGGGTTCGTCCAGCAGCAGCATCTTGGGTTCGTGGATCAGCGCGCGGCAGATGCTGGCACGCTGCTGCATGCCGCCCGAGAGTTGCCAGGGGTACTTGTCCTCGTAGCCGCCCAGGCCCACTTTCTGGAGCAGCGCGCGGGCGCGCGCCTCGTATTCCTTGCGGCGGGCCTTGAACTGGCTGCGGTGCGGCTCGACGATCTCCAGCGGCAGCAGCACGTTGTCCACCGTGCTGCGCCAGGGCAGCAGCGATGGCGCCTGGAAGGCCATGCCGGAGATTTTCAAAGGCCCGGTGACGGGCTGCCCGTCGATGCGGATGCGGCCCATCGAGGGCATGCGCAGCCCTGTGGCGAGCTTCATGAAGGTGGATTTGCCGCAGCCCGAGGGGCCGACGATGGCGATGAATTCGCCTTGCCGCACCTGCAGGTCGATCGCCTCCACGGCGAACTGGTTGGCTGCGCGCAGTTCGTCGTTGTAGGCGAGCCAGACGTCGCGGAAGTCCACGAAGGGAGTGTCTTCGGTGGTGAGGGTCATTTGTGGTCGAATCGGGATCCAGCGCTTGTCTGACAAGCGCTGGCAGCTATCAAAGGGAGAGCGTCACTTCTTGGGCAGCACCGCGTCCAGCGCGGCGGCGGGTGGCAGGAAGCTGCCGTTCCACACCGCGTTCGCATCCACGCGGGTCTTGGTGCCGTAGGCGTCGGAGACTTCCGAGGCCATGAGTGCCAGGCGCGAGGCATCGAGCCGGCCGAAGCCCTCGCGGCGCGCGTCGGGGCTGTTGACCACGGTGTCGATGGCGAGTTGCAGGCGGCGCGTTTCGAGCTGCGTGTTGGCGATGCCATCGCGCGCCTTCACGTACTGGATGGCGTCGGCGGGCCTGGCCACGACCTCCCTGGCCCCCTGGGTGAAGGCGGCGAGGAATTTCCTGACTGCCTCGGGGTTCTCCTTGAGGAGTTTCGGTGCCGCGATGATCACGTTGCCGTAGTGCTTCACGCCATGGTCGGCGTACTGCATCACCACCACGTCGCTGGCCTTGGCGCCGCGCGCCTCCAGGTTCAGCAGGCTGGTGAAGGTGAAGCCGGTGATGGCGTCGATGTCGCCGCGCACCAGCATGGTCTCGCGCAGGGGCGGGTCCATGGCGGTCCAGGTCGCGTTCTCGATCTTGTTGGCCTTGGCGAAGATGGGGAAGGCCTTGCGGCCCGCATCGAAGACGGGCGCGCCCATCTTCCTGCCGCTCAGGTCGGAGGGGGACTTGATGCCGCTTTTCTTCAGCGCCATCACCGCCGCGGGCGTGTTGTTGTAGACCACCATCACGGCCACGGGCTTGGTGGGCGCGGTGGGGTTGTTGGCGTGGAATTCCATGAGCGCGGCCATGTCGGCGAAGCCCATGTCGTAGGCGCCCGAGGCCACGCGCTGCACCGCGCCGCCCGAGCCGTTGCCCGCGTCCACCGTCACATCCAGCCCCTGCTGCTTGAAATAGCCCTTGGCGGCGGGCTGCACGAACAGGGCCGAGGGGCCCTCGAAGCGCCAGTCGAGCTGGAACTTGAGCGGCGTGTCGGCGGCCTGGGCGCTCGTGGCCGCGAGCAGCAGCGCGGCGGTGGTCAGGAGGGTGCGTCGGGTGTGCATGGATCGTTCTCGCTTCAGGGATATGACGCAGTGAGTTGCGCAAGAACGATGCCAGCCCGGAACAGAGCAGGGTGCACCAAGACGGTGCGGGTGCGGAATGAAAAAAGCCCATGCACCCGGGCGGGTACATGGGCTAGGCAGCGCGAGGCGCGCGGCTTCAGCGGTTGCGGCGCGCGGCGCTGCTGGCCACCGCCAGCGCCGTCATGTTGAGCACGCGGCGCACGGTGGCGGCGGGCGTGAGGATGTAGGCCGCGGCGGCGGTGCCCATGAGGATGGGGCCCACGGTCACGCCGCCGCTGGTCGTGGTCTTGAGCACGTTGTAGAGGATGTTGGCCGAATCGATGTTCGGGCAGATCAGCAGGTTGGCCGAGCCGGTGAGCGTCGAATCCTGCAGGTAGGTGTTGCGGATCTTGGGCTCCAGCGCGGCGTCGCCGTGCAGCTCGCCGTCGCATTCGATCTCGGGGTGGCGGGCCACGAACAGGTCGCGCGCCGCGCGCATCTTCCTGGCAGAGGCGCGCTTGGACGAGCCGTAGCTGGAGTGCGAGAGAAAAGCCACCTTGGGCGGGATGCCGAAGCGCTGCACCTCCTGCGCGGACATCCAGGCGATGTCGGCGAGCTGCTCGGCCGTGGGGTCTTCGTTGACGTAGGTGTCGGCGATGAACAGCGGGCCGTTGTTGGTCATGAGCGCGTTCAGCGCGGCGTAGTGCGGCGCGTCGGGCGCATGGCCCAGGATGTTGTGGATGCGCTCCAGGTGCGTCTCGTAGGTGCCCACCAGGCCGCAGATCATGCCGTCGGCGTCGCCGAGCTGGACCATCAGCGCGGCGATGATGGTATTGGAGCGGCGCACGGCGGCCTTGGCCACCTCGGGCGTGACGCCGTCGCGCTTCATGAGCTGGTGGTAGTGCTCCCAGTACTGGCGGAAGCGCGGGTCGTCGGCAGGGTCGCAGATCTCCACGTCCTTGCCCGGCTGCATGCGCAGGCCGGCCTTGGCGATGCGGGCGGCGATCACCGCCGGGCGGCCGATGAGGATGGGCTTTGCAATGCGGTCGTCGATGGCGAACTGCGCGGCGCGCAGCGCGCGCTCGTCCTCGCCGTCGGCGTAGGCCACGCGCTTGTGCTCGTCGGGCACGGCCTTGGCCGCGCCCATCACGGGGCGCATGAGGATGCCGGTCTGGAACACGAAGCGCGAGAGCTGCTCCTTGTACGCCTCCATGTCCTCGATGGGGCGCGTGGCCACGCCCGACTCGACGGCAGCCTGGGCCACGGCGGGCGCGATCTTGAGGATCAGGCGCGAGTCGAACGGCGTGGGGATCAGGTAGTCGGGGCCGAAGGTGAGTTCCTTGCCCGCGTAGGCGTTGGCCACCTCTTCGCTCACGTTCTCCTTGGCGAGCGCGGCGATCTGGCGCACGCAGGCGAGCTTCATGGCCTCGGTGATCTTGGTGGCGCCGCAGTCCAGCGCGCCGCGGAAGATGTAGGGGAAGCACAGGACGTTGTTGACCTGGTTCGGGTAGTCCGAGCGGCCGGTGGCGATGATGCAGTCGGGCCGCACGGCCTGGGCCAGTTCGGGGCGGATCTCGGGCTCGGGGTTGGCCAGCGCCAGGATGATGGGCTTGTCCGCCATCGTCTTGACCATCTCGGCCGTGAGCACGCCGGGGGCGGAGCAGCCCAGGAACACGTCGGCGCCCGCCACCACGTCGGCCAGCGTGCGCGCGTCGGTCTTCTGGGCGTAGCGGGCCTTGGATTCGTCGAGGTTGTCGCGGCCGGTGTGGATCACGCCCTTGGAGTCGACCATGAAGATGTGCTCGCGCTTGACTCCCAGCCCCACCATCACGTCCACGCAGGCGATGGCCGCCGCGCCCGCGCCCGAGACGGCGATCTTGACGTTGGCGATGTCCTTGCCCACGAGCTCCAGGCCGTTGATGAGCGCGGCGCTGGAGATGATGGCCGTGCCGTGCTGGTCGTCATGGAACACGGGGATGTTCATGCGCTTGGACAGCTCGCGCTCGATGTAGAAGCACTCGGGCGCCTTGATGTCCTCGAGGTTGATGCCGCCCAGCGTGGGCTCCAGCGCGGCGACGATCTCGATGATCTTGTCGGGGTCGCGCGCGTCGAGTTCGATGTCGAACACGTCCACGCCCGCGAATTTCTTGAAGAGGCACCCCTTGCCTTCCATCACCGGCTTGCCGGCCAGCGGGCCGATGTCGCCCAGGCCGAGCACGGCCGTGCCGTTGGTGATGACGCCCACGAGGTTGCCGCGCGAGGTGTAGTCGGCGGCGAGCTGCGGGTTGGCCTGGATGTCCAGGCAGGGGTAGGCCACGCCGGGGGAGTAGGCCAGGGAGAGATCGCGCTGGTTCGACAGGGGCTTGGTCGGAGTGACGGAGATCTTGCCCTTGCTCGGGTTGCGGTGGTATTCAAGCGCGGCTTCGCGCAGCGCGGCTTCGGCGGCGGACAGGTTCTGGGTCATGGGAGTTGCGATCGAAGGAAGTAAGGCGAAAACAAGCTTACTGCATGCTGACGGCGATGGGCGCCGCCGGGATCTACGGATTTACGAGGACAAAAACGCCCCGGTGCCAGGTGGACACGCGGGGCGCGTGGGCCTTCGGGTGGAAGGCCTGGGCAGGGCCGGCGATCAGTGGGCGTCGGCCTGCCGGGCGGCGTTCACGGCCGCAGAGGTGTCGCGGCTGGCGCCATTGAAGAAGATGTTCAGGACCACGGCGGTGATCGAGGCCAGCAGGATACCGGATTCGATCAGCGGATGGATGGAATGGGGCATCCACTGGCGGAAGTTGGGCGCGATCAGCGGGATCATGCCCACGCCGATGGAAACGGCCACGATCATCGCGTTGTTGCGGTTCTTCTGGAAGTCCACGTTCGACAGGATGCGGATGCCCGTGGCAGCCACCATGCCGAACATCACCAGCCCCGCGCCGCCCAGCACCACGGTGGGCAGCGACTCGATCAGCGCCGCCATCTTGGGCAACACGCCCAGGATGACAAGGATGAAGCCGCCCGCCACGCACACCCAGCGGCTCTTGACGCCGGTGACGGCCACCAGGCCCACGTTCTGCGAGAAGCTGGTGTAGGGGAAGGTGTTGAAGATGCCGCCGATCAGCGTGCCCAGCCCGTCGGTGCGCAGCCCGCGCGTGAGGTCGTCGCGGGAGATCTCGCGGTCGGTCATCTCGCCCAGCGCGAGGAACATGCCGGTCGATTCGATCATCACCACGATCATCACCAGCGTCATGGTCAGGATCAGGATGGGGTCGAACACCGGGTAGGCGATCTCGAAGGGCAGCACCACGTCGAACCACTGGGCCTGCGCCACCTTGTGGAAGTCCATGAGGCCCATGGCCGCCGTGACCACGCCGCCCACGATGATGCCCAGCAGCACCGAGATGTTGGCCCAGAAGCCCTTGCCGAAGCGCGCCACCATCAGGATGGTGAGCAGCACCACGCCCGAGATGCCCACGCCGGTCAGGTCGGCGTACTTGGGGTTGGGCATGGTGGGCACCACCGCGAGGCCCTTGGGCACCGGCGGCAGCGACGAGCCCGGCGCGCCGGCGGCGGACTGGGCCTCGGCCAGCCACTTCAGGTGTTCCGGGTTGGGCACGGCCGGGGCCGTGGGGCCCACGGGGTTGCCGAAGATCCAGTTGATGCCCACGCGCATCAGGCTGATGCCGATCACCGCGATGATGGTGCCCGTGACCACCGGCGGGAAGAAGCGCAGCAGGCCGCTGATGACCGGGGCGATGAGCATCGATATCACGCCCGCCCCGATCACCGCGCCGAAGATCATCCCCGCGCCCGCCTGCCCGCCCGTGGCCTGGGCCATGGAGATCATCGGCGCCACGGCGGCGAAGGTCACGCCCATCATCACCGGCAGCTTGATGCCGAACCACTTCGTGGCGCCCCAGGCCTGGATCAGCGTGACCAGGCCGCAGACGAACAGGTCGGCCGAGATCAGGTGCGCCACCTGGTCGGGCGGCAGGTTCAGCGCCCGCCCCACGATGAGGGGCACGGCCACCGCGCCCGCATACATGACCAGCACATGCTGCAGCCCCAGCGTGGTGGCACGCGCCCAGGGCAGTTTCTCGTCGACGGGATGAACATTCGCGGTCATGGGTCTTCCTTTATTGCGCACAACGATCCATACAAAAAGTGTATACAAACCAGGGAAAAGACTGCTAGGGACGAACCCTTGGTGGGATTGCCGGGATATGAAAAACCCGGCGCCAGGCCGGGTTCGCAAAGGGGATGGGAGCGCGGCGCGCCGTCAGGCCAGCAGGTCCGCCAGGCTGCGCGCCACCACCTTGGTCGCGCGGCGCAGGTCTTCCAGGTCGAGCCGCTCGTCGGCGCGCTTGGCGTGCGATTCGAGCACCGTGCGCGGGCCCGCGCCATAGATCACGCCGGGAATGCCGCGCTCCACGTACAGGCGCACGTCGGTGTAGAGCGGCGTGCCCATGGCGGGCACGGGTTGGCCGAACAGCGCTTCGCCGTGCTTTTGCAGGGCCGTGACCAGCGGTGCGTTGCCGGGCAGCGGCTTCATGCTGTTGGCGAGCAGCAGGCGCTTGATCTCCACCGTGATGCCCGGGCAGGCGGCCGCGGCCTCGGCGATCACGCGGCGGATGTCGGCCTCCACCTCGGCGGGGTTCTCCTCGGGGATCATGCGGCGGTCGAGCTTGAGCACCACCTTGCCGGGCACCACGTTGGTATTGGTGCCGCCCTCGATGCGGCCCACGTTGAGGTAGGGGTGCTTGATGCCCGCGACCTTGGACGTGACCTGCTTGTAGAGCGTGTTCTGCGCATAGAGCGCACCCAGGATCTTCACCGCGCCTTGCAGCGCGTCCACGCCCGTGTCGGGCACGGCGGCGTGGGCCATCTTGCCGTGCACGGTCACTTCCATTTGCAGGCAGCCGTTGTGGGCCGTGACCACCTCGTAGCTGAAGCCCGCGGCGATCATCAGGTCGGGCTTCGTCAGGCCGTTCTTCAGCAGCCAGCCGGGGCCGAGTTCGCCGCCGAATTCCTCGTCGTAGGTGAAGTGCAGTTCCACCGCGCCCTTGGCGGGCCGGGCCACGGCTTCGAGCGCGCGCACGGCGAAGGTGAAGGAGGCGAAATCGCTCTTGCTCACCGCGGCGGCGCGGCCGTAGAGCTGGCCGCTCTCGATCTCGGCGCCGTAGGGGTCCTTGCTCCAGCCCTCGCCGGGCGGCACCACGTCGCCGTGGGCGTTGAGGGCGATGGTGCGGCCGCCGTCGCCATACGGGCGGCGCACGATCAGGTTGGTGATGGACTCCATGCCGTAGTCCTTCACCTCCTGGGCGGGCACGGGGTGCTTCTCGGCCTCGAAGCCGAAGGCGCCGATCAGCTCGGCCGTGCGCTCGGCATGCGGCGCGTTGTTGCCCGGCGGCGTGTCGGTGGGCACGCGCACCAGGGCTTGCAGGAACCGCACCTCTTCGTCGAAGTGCTGGTCGATCCAGGCGTCGAGTTGTTCGTAGGGGGTGCTGCTCATACGGTTTCCGTGGCGAGTTGGTGGAGGACGTGGGAGAACGCATCGACGGCCAGCTGCATGTCGTCGGCGGTGGTGGATTCCAGCGGGTTGTGGCTGATGCCGGCGTTGAGGCCGCGCACGAACAGCATGGCCTGGGGCATGACCTCGTGCAGCTTCATCGCGTCGTGGCCGGCGCCGCTGGGCATGCGGTAGAGCGGCACGCCCAGCGCGTCGACGGCGGCTTCCCAGCGCTTTTGCCACGCGGGTGCGCTGGGCGCGGCGGCAGCCTTCATCGCCAGCTCGGTCTTGTACTGCAGGCCGCGGCGCTGGGCGATTTCATCGAGCTTGGCGAGCACGTCGGCCACCATGGCGTCGCGCTGCGGGTCGGTGGGCGCGCGCATGTCCATGCTGAACAGGCATTTGCCCGGCACCACGTTGATGGAGCCATTGGGCACCTGCAGCATGCCGATGGTGGCCACGCTGTCGCCGTCGCGTGCGGCGCGCTGCTCCATGAACAGCGCCAGCTCGGCCACGCCCAGGGCGGCGTCGCGGCGGCGGTCCATGGGCGTGGTGCCGGCGTGGCTGGCCATGCCGGTCATCTCGCACACGTAGCGCACGCCGCCGTTGATGGAGGTGACCACGCCCAGCGGGATGTCCAGCTCGTTGAGCACCGGCCCCTGCTCGATGTGCACCTCGATGAAGCCGAGGTAGCGGGCCGCGTCGCGCCGCAGCTTGGGAATGTCGGCGATGCACAGGCCCGCATGCTCCATGGCCTCGCGCATGGTGATGCCGTCCTGGTCCTTCTGGTCCAGCCATGCGGTCTTGAAGTCGCCGATGAGGGCGCCCGAGCCGAGGAAGGTGGCCTTGTAGCGCTGGCCTTCCTCCTCCGCGAACGCGATGACCTCGATGCCGAAGGGCAGGCGCCTGCCCTGGCGGTGCAGCTCGCGCACGCAGGCCATGGGCACGAAGATGCCCAGGCGCCCGTCGTACTTGCCGCCGTTGCGCACGGTGTCGTAGTGGCTGCCGGTCATCAGGTACTTGCCGCCCCCAGCCGCGGGCTTGTAGCGGCCCACCACGTTGCCCACCGCGTCGATCTCCACCTCGTCGAAGCCGCAGTCGCGCATCCAGTGGCTGATGCGCTGGGCGCAGGCGCGGTGCGCGTCGGTGAGGTAGGTGACGGTGAGCTGGCCCAGCTCGGCGTAGCCGGGATCGGTGTGTGCGCTGAGCTTCTCCTGCCAGTCCCACACGTCGTTGCCCAGTGCGGGCTCGTAGCCGAACTTGTCGTTCAGGCGGATCTCCGCGATGCGGTGGATGTTGCGCAGCGCCTCGGCGCGCTCGAAGTCGGGATGGTTCTGCAGGCGCCGCGCGAAGGTGTCGATGATTTCCTGCTTGGCGAGCCCCGTGCCGCGCGGGCCGCGCACCGCGAGGATGAAGGGAAAGCCGAAGCGCGCGTTGTACTCCTGGTTGAGCTGCTGGATGCGCGCGAACTCCTCGGGCGTGCACTGCGTCAGGCCGGCCTTGTTCTGCTCGTTGGTGGATTCGGCCGTGAGCGTCTTCGCCACCATGGCCTTGCCCGCCAGTTCCGGGTGGGCGCGGATCAGGCCCAGCTGCCGCGCCGTAGGCGCCTCGGCCAGCACCTGCACCATCGCGTGCTTGAGGTGGGCGAGCGAGCGGAACGGGCGCTGCGCCAGCGCGGCCTCGGCGATCCAGGGCGAATGCTCGTAGAGGCCGTCCAGCAGTTGCATGGCGGCGGCGGTGTCCGCCGCATTGAGTTGTTCCAGGGTCCGTGCCATGGTGTCTCCTATCAAAAAGTGAGCTACCCGCGCTTGCCAAATAAGCGCTGGAGGCCGATTTGGCTTATGGGGCCGGTGCAGGGAAGCGCTGCGCCCAGTGGCGCGCGATGTCGATGCGCCGCGCCACCCACACGCGGTCGTGCCGCTGGATGTGGTCCAGGAAGCGCTGCAGCGCCGTGATGCGCCCCGGGCGGCCGAGCAGGCGGCAGTGCATGCCGATGCTCATCATCTTGGGCGCGTCCTCGCCCTCGGCATAGAGCGCGTCGAACGTGTCCTTCATGTACTGGAAGAACGGGTCTGCGTGCGAGTAGCCCTGGGGCAGGGCGAAGCGCATGTCGTTCACGTCCAGCGTGTAGGGCACGATGAGCTGCTGGTGCTTGCCGCCGCCGGTCTTGCCCACCGTCATCCAGAAGGGCAGGTCGTCGCCGTAGTAGTCGCTGTCGTAGGCGAAGCGGCCGTCGTCGGCCACCAGGCGGTGGGTGTTGGGGCTATCGCGGCCCGTGTACCACCCCAGGCCGTGGTCGCCCCCGTGCCCGTACAGCTCGCCGAAGATCTGTATGCACTGCGCCATGTGGGCGCGCTCCACGTCCTCGGGCACGTTCTGGTAGTGGATCCACTTCAGGCCGTGGCACGCCACCTCGTGCCCCAGCTCGGCGAATGCCTGGGCCAGCTCGCGGTGCCTTTGCAGGGCCGTCGCCACGCCGAACACGGTGAGCGGCAGCCCGCGCCGCTCGAACTCGCGCAGGATGCGCCACACGCCCGCGCGCGAGCCGTATTCGTAGATGCCCTCCATGCTCATGTGGCGCTCGGGGTAGGCAGCCGGGTTGAACATCTCGGAGAGGAACTGCTCGCTGGCCGCGTCGCCGTGCAGCACGCAGTTCTCGCCGCCTTCCTCGTAGTTCAGCACGAACTGCACGGCCACGCGGGCGTTGCCGGGCCAGTGCGGATGCGGGGGCGTACGGCCGTAGCCGATCAGGTCGCGGGGGTAGGGTGCCGTCGTGTCGTAAGTCATGGCGATACGGAGGAAAGGGCCATCGAAAGGTCGTTGGAAGGCAGGTCGCGGTCGAAGGTCAGGCCCGCCTCCACGTGGTCCAGGTGCTGCTTCATGAGCAGCACGGCGGCCGCCTCGTTGCCGCTGGCGAGGGCGGCCACGATGTCCTCGTGCTCCTCGTGCGAATGCTCGGCGGCCGTGGTGGACTGGTACATCAGCGTGATCAGCGCACAGCGCGAGATCAGCTCGCCCAGCAGCTGCGCGAGCACCTCGTTGCCCATCAGCTCGGCCATGCGCACGTGGAAGTCGCCCAGCAGCTCGGTGCGCTGGCCCACGTCCTCGCGCTCCATCGCCTTCTTCTCGGCGGCCACGTGGGCCTTGAGCGCGCGGATCTTGGCGGGTGTGCTCTGCGCCAGGAAGGCGCGCACCATCTCGGCCTCTAGCATGCGGCGCACGGCGAACACCTGCCGCGCCTCGTCCACCGAAGGCGTGGCCACGAACGCGCCGCGCGCAGGCTCCAGCCGGATCAGCCGGTTCTGCGAGAGCTGGAACAGCGCCTGGCGCACCAGCGTGCGCGACACGCCGAAGTGGTCGGCCAGCTTCTGCTCGGCCAGCTTGGTGCCGGGCAGCAGCCGGTGCTCGACGATGGCGCGGGTCAGGCTCTCGACGATGAAACTGGTGGTGGAAGTCTCCATGGGCCGATCATAGACCTGGAAGACAGTTTTTGTATACAGTTTCTGTGAACTAGATCAGAACTTCGGCACTGCGCCGCCCGCACGGCGCGATGGCCGCCGCGGCCGTTGGCAAAGCTCACTGGTCCGACATGCCGGGCGCCCTCGCGTCCGCGACCACGTGCAGCTCGCGGGGGAGGGCGGAATGAAGATGTGCTGGTAGTAGATCGGGTCGTCGCCCGGAAAGTGGCCGATCGCCCGGATGCCCGTGCACACGGTTCCGGCCGCGACCGCGATGGCCTCGCAGACAGCCGGCGGCGGGGCTTCCTGCCGCATCATGAGGTCGATTGTCGTCACGGCCTGGCCGCAGGCCTTGAAGATGGTGTCCTTGAAGTTGGAGTGCGACAGGTCTTGCAGCGCAATGCGCGCGAAGACCGGCACCCGCTGCGGATCGATGAAGAACGAGGTGTGGACGTAGAACTCGTCGGCGATGCGGATGCGCCGCGTGATCTCCACGGCGCTGGCCGACTTCAACGCCTGCTGCCAAGGCCCGGGGAGGGGCTGCAGGTTTCTCGCCAGCACCTCCGGATAGACCGGCAGATAGCCCGTCCCGTCGTCGCCGAGAAAGCGGCAGTGGAAGGGATGGGCCATTTCTCCCTGCGCCAGGCCGCCTTTCACGAACGAGCCGTGGCCGGGCCGGCGGGCGATCACTCCCGTGTCGACCAATTCTCGCAGCGCGCGCTGGATGGTGCCGAGGCTCATGGGCAGCGTGGCGGCCAGCTCCTGTTCGTTGGGCACCTTGTCGCCGGACTGCAGGCTTCCGGAGGCGATGGCCTCGACAAAGGCGTCCTTGAGCGCGAGGTACTTCGGCACCCCGGGGCGAAGGTGGCGTTTCAGATGCGTGGAGAGTTGTGCCAGATCCATAGGTGGCGCAATTGTGCGCCGCGCTCTTGCAGAGCTGTTGAAATCTAATTACTATATAGTTTTATAGCTATGGAGAATTTGATGGAAAATGCAGGCCGCAACGTCATCGTGATCATGTCGGACGAGCACAACCCGAAGGTGATGGGCTGCGCCGGGCATCCCGTCATCTCGACGCCGCACCTGGACGGTCTCGCGGCGCGGGGCACGCGATTCAGTTCTGCCTACACCACCAGCCCGGTCTGCGTGCCGGCGCGCGCCGCGTTCGCGCTGGGCAAGTACATCTACCAGATCGGTTTCTGGGACAACGCCGACGCCTACGACGGCTCGCAGCCGAGCTGGCACCACCTCCTGCGCGATGCCGGGCACGACGTGGTGTCGATCGGCAAGCTGCATTTCAACAAGAAGGACGAGGACCACGGCTTCAGCGAAGAGCAGATCCCCATGCACATCCTGGAGGGCAAGGGCGATCTCATGGGACTGGTGCGGGACGACCTGCCGCGCCGCGGCGGCGCCAAGAAGATGATCGGCATGGCGGGGCCGGGAGAGTCCTCCTACACCCTCTACGACCGGGAAATCTGCGCGCGCGCCCAGACATGGCTGCGCACCCGGGGGCAGCAGAAGAGCGCAAAGCCCTGGGCGCTGTTCGTCTCGTTCGTCGCGCCGCACTTCCCGCTGACGGCGCCGCCCGAGCACTACTACCGGTACTTCAACCAGAAACTGCCGATGCCCAAGCTGTACGCACGGGAGGAGCGGACGCAGCACCCCTACCTGCAGGACTACCGCGGCAGCTTCTGCTACGACGACTACTTCGAGTCGGAGGCGGACGTCCACCGCGCGCTCTCCGGCTACTTCGGGCTGGTGAGCTTCCTGGACGAGCAGGTCGGCAAGATCGTCTCGGTGTTCGACGAGCTCGGCATGGGTGCGAACACCGACATCATCTACACCAGCGACCACGGCGATAACCTCGGCTCGCGCGGCCTCTGGGGCAAGTCGACGATGTACGAGGAGATCGCAGGGGTGCCGCTGATCTGCGTGGGCCAGGAGTTTCCCAAGGGCGCGGTGGTCGGCACACCGACCAGCCACGTGGACGTCTTTCCCACGGTGCTCAACATCCAGGGCGAGCCTTTCTCGCGGCACAAGGACACCCATCCGGGCACGGACCTCTCCGAGATCGCGAAGGGGCTCGTGCCGCAGCGCTGCGTGCTGAGCGAATACCACGGCATGGGCTCCAGGAGCTCGGCATTCATGATCCGGGTGGGCCAGTACAAGTACGTCCACTACGGCAACTACGAACCCCAGCTCTTCGACCTGGTCGCCGACCCGGAAGAGCTCGACGACCTCGCGGGCAAGCCCGAGCACGCGGGCGTGCTGGCCATGTGCCGCGCCAAGCTGTTCGAAATGCTCGACCCCGCCGATGTGGACCGGCGCGCGCGCGCGCGCCAGGCCGAACTGCTCGCGCTGCATGGGGGAAAGAGGCCGTGATCGCGCGCGGCGACCTCGGCTTCACGCCTGCCCCGGGCGTGGTGGCCGACTTCCAGTGAACGGCTTCGCCAACCCATGAACAAGGCAAAGGAGACACCCATGATCAACCGACGCGCCGCGCTGTTGGCTTCGCTCGCTGCACTTGCCGCACCCGCAGGGGCGGCGTCATGGCCGGAACGCACGGTCAAGCTCGTGGTTCCCTACCCGGCCGGCGGGGGGTGGATACGGCCGCCCGCATCTACGCCGTGGCGCTGTCCGGCCTGCTGAAGCAGCAGGTCATCGTGGACAACCGGCCGGGGGCCGCGGGCGCCATCGGGGCGCAGGCCGTGGCGAAATCGCCCGCCGACGGATACACCGTGCTGATGGCGTCGCCGGCGGAGGTCATGGTCAGCCCGATTGCCGGGCAGGCCCTGCCTTATGACCCGCAGAAGGACCTGGCTCCGGTCGCCCTGGGCGGCGAAACGCCGCTGGCGATCGTCGCCTATCCGCAGGCGGCGCCGAAGGGGCTGCAGGACCTGATCGCGCGGGCCAAGGCACAGGATCTCAAGCTCAGCTACGGCACGCCGGGCAACGGCAGCTCGATGCACTTCGCCGGCGAGGCCTTCAAGTCCGCGACCGGGCTGAACTGGCAGCACGTGCCGTACAAGGGCGCAGCGCCGGCGGTCAACGACGTGCTCGGCGGCCAGATCGAATGCGTCATCTCCGGCCTGCCGCCGCTCATGCAGCACATCAAGGCAGGCAAGCTCACGGCCCTGGCGGTCACGTCTTCCAGGCGCGTGGCCTCGCTGCCGGATGTCCCGTCGATCTCCGAGTTTCCGGGGCTTGCGGACTCCCGCTTCACGAACTGGATGGGCATTTTCGTGCCGCAGGGAACGCCGCAGGACGTCATCGACCACCTTGCGCGCGCGGTCGAATCCGCGTCCGCGGACCCGGGCGTGGCGCAGCGGCTCCAGGACGCAGGATGGGACCCCACGGTGTTGCGCGGCAGCGCCTTCGTGAACTTCCTGAACGATGAGCGCGCCAGGTACACGGCGGTGGCCAAGCGAACGGGCATCAAGGTGGATTGAACGCCCGCAGCACCATGGATCCCCATGAAGACGGGGCCCCGCCGGGCCGGAGCGGCCGATCGCGCGGGCCCGGCTGGCGCCGGCTGGGCGAGGAGCCGGACTACCGGTTCACCCTCGCCAACGAGAGAACCTTCCTGGCCTGGATCAGGACGGCGCTCGCCGTGCTGGCGGCCGGTGTGCTGCTGGAGCAGTTCGCGGCGAAGCTGCAGCCCCCGCTGGCCGTTACCGCCATTGCCGCCTCGCTGTGCGTGACGGCCGCGGCGCTGTGCGCCCTGGCCTATGGGCGCTGGCGCGCCAACGAAGAGGCGATGCGGCACAAAAGGCCCCTGCCGCATTCGCGCACGCTCTCGTTGCTTGCCATCACGATCCCCGTGGCATGCCTGGCCTTGATCCTGCTGATCGTGGGGCTGCACGCCGGGCTCCTGGCATGAAGGCCGGGCCGCCGGCAGTCCGCGATGCCGGGCTGCAGCCGGAGCGGACCGCTCTGGCCTGGACGCGAACCGCTTGCGGGCTGCTGCTCAACGCCGTCCTGACCTTGCGCGTGGGCTGGGTGGAGGAATCGACCAGCGTGGTCGCCATGTCCTGCATCCTGCTCCTCGCGGCTGCCGGGGTGTTCGTGGCTGGGCGGGCACGGCGAATCCAGCTGGTGGCGGGCGATGATTCCATCCCGCTTCTGCGCGCCCATGCAGTGTTGGGTATAACCGCCATTGCCTTTGCGGCCGCGCTGACTGGCGTGTGGTCGGTTGCGATCACCGCCAGAGCCGGTGCTCACGCATTGCCGGCGGGCGAAAGCGCCCCGGCCCGTTGCAGCGGCAGCGAAGGTTTCTTCTTTTGCACAACCATAGCGCGAAGGCCCCGCGTCGGGGCACCGCTTCGCGCCGGAGACCCAGACCATGACCGCGACATCCGACTCGCCTCTCTCGAACCCGCAGGCCTTCCTCCTGCGCCTCTACCGCACCGCCGTGCAGCGGGCCCAGCCCCTGCACAGCATGGCCGCGCATCTGCCGCCGGTGCCCAAGGGCCGCACGGTGGTGCTGGGCGCGGGCAAGGCCGGCGGCTCCATGGCGCAGGCGCTGGAGGCGCTGTGGCCGCTGGAGGCGCCGCTGTCGGGCCTGGTGGTCACGCGCTACGGCCATGTGCCGCCGCGCCCCGAAGGCCTGCCGCGGCGGCTGGACGTGGTGGAGGCCGCGCACCCCGTGCCCGACGCGGCCGGGCTGGCGGCAGCCGAGCGCATCCTGGCGCTCACGCAGGGCCTCACCGAGGACGACCTCGTGCTCTGCCTGATCTCGGGCGGCGGCTCCGCCTTGCTCACGCTGCCGGCCGAAGGCCTCACGCTGGAGGAGAAGCAGCGCATCAACCGCGCGCTGCTGGAAAGCGGCGCGGCCATCGGCGAGATGAACTGCGTGCGCAAACACCTCTCGCGCATCAAGGGCGGGCGCCTGGCTGCCGCCTGCGCGCCAGCGCGCGTGGTCACGCTCACCATCAGCGACGTACCGGGCGACGACCCCTCGGTGATCGCCAGCGGCCCCACGGTGCCCGACGCGACCACCTGCGCCGATGCGCTCGCCATCCTCGACCGCTACCGCATCGAGGTGCCCGCCGCCGTGCGCGCGGCGCTCCAGGCGGGCGAACTCGAAACGCCCAAGCCCGGCGACGCCTGCTTCGACGGCCACGCCGTGCACATGATCGCCACGCCCCAGCAGTCGCTCGAAGCCGCGGCCGAGGCGGCGTGCGCGGCGGGCATTGCCGCATACATCCTCTCCGACGAGATCGAGGGCGAATCGCGCGAGGTGGGCAAGGTGCACGCGGCCCTGGCCCGCGCCGTGGCGCGCCACGGCCAGCCGTTCGCGCGGCCGTGCGTGATCCTCTCGGGCGGCGAGACCACCGTCACCATCCGCCAGCGCCCGCCCGGCACCCCGAAGGGGCGGGGCGGGCGCGCGGGCGAGTTCTGCCTGGGCCTGGCCCAGGCGCTGCAAGGCCAGGAGGGCGTGTGGGCCATCGCCGCCGACACCGATGGCATCGACGGCGTGGAGGACAACGCCGGCGCGCGCGTGTCGCCCGACACGCTGGCCCGCGCCGCCGCGCAGGGCCTGCGCATCGGCGGCTACCTGGATCGCAACGACGCCTACGGCTACTTCGAGGCGCTGGGCGACCTCGTCGTCACCGGGCCCACGAACACCAACGTGAACGACTTCCGTGCGCTTCTGATTTTGTAGCTGCTTGCGCTTGCTGAACAAGCGCTAGAGGCCAATTTGGCTTGAAACCGGCGCGCCCCAGGCGAGCAGACGCCGCGCAAGGGCCGCCCCGCCGCGCTGGCGTCGTCCCCTTCCCGCGCGCAGCGCGAGAGAAGGGGGAAGCCGCGCAGCGGCTCAGGGGGTTGTCACATATCCCCCCACCAGTCCTTGCCGAAGCGCCCCTGCACGAACGCGATGAACGCCTGCACCTTCTGCGGCACCAGGCGCGGCGAGGGATAGACGGCGTGGATCTCCTGCTCCGGCAGGCGGCAGGTCTTGAGCACCTCCACCACGCGCCCGGCCTGTAGCGATTCGTGCGCCACGTAGCGCGGCAGCGCCGCGATGCCCATGTGCGAGCGCGCGGCGGCCAGCAGGGCCGATAGGTTGTTGGAGCGCAGCCGCCCCGTGACGGGCACCGACACCGCCTCGCCGCTCGCGTTGCGCAGGCGCCAGAGGTCGTTGCCCTGCACGCTGCTGTAGATCAGCGTGGCGTGCTCCTTCAGGTCGGACGGGCGGCGCGGCATGCCGTGCTTTTTCAGATAAGTGCGCGAGGCGACGAGCACCCACGGGTTCACGCCCAGCGTGCGCGCGCCCAGGCTGGAATCGGCCAGCTTGCCCAGGCGCAGCGCCACGTCAATGCCGTTGGCGACCAAGTCGGTGTAGCGGTCCTCGAAGCTCAAGTCCACCTGCACCTGTGGGTTGTGCTGCATGAATTCCAGCGCCAGCGGGATGACCACGCGCCGCCCGAAGGCGACGGAGCTGCCGATGCGCAACTGCCCCTGCACGTGGGTCTGCCGCACCTGGACGACGCTGTCGGCCTCGGCCACGTCGGCGGCGATGGACTTGCAGCGCTCGTAGTAGAGCGCGCCCGCCTCGGTGGGGCTAACGCCGCGCGTGTTGCGGTTGAGCAGGCGCACCTTCAGGCGCGATTCCAGCGCGGCGACCTGCTTGGTCACCGTGGGCTGCGTGGTGGCGAATTCGTGCGCCACCTTGGTGAAGCTGCCCGTCTCCACCACGCGCACGAACATCAGCATCGCATCCAGCCTGTCCATCGTTCCGTCTCCCGTTCATTCCTGGTTGGAATAAATTTTATGGTCAGTGCGGGCGTTCCTGAAACGGCGCAGCCTGCCTAGAGTCGGCTCCAGTTCAAAGGAGACCCTCATGGCGAAAATGAAAGCGATAGAAGCCGCGGTGTGCGTGCTGGAAAAAGAAGGCGTCACGGTCGCGTTCGGCGTGCCCGGCGCGGCCATCAACCCGCTCTATGCGGCGATGAAGGCGCATGGCGGCATCGGCCACATCCTGGCGCGGCACGTGGAGGGCGCGAGCCACATGGCCGAGGGCTACACGCGCGCCGTGGCCGGCAACATAGGGGTGTGCATCGGCACCAGCGGCCCGGCGGGCACCGACATGATCACGGGCCTGTATTCGGCCAGCGCGGATTCCATCCCCATCCTGTGCATCACCGGCCAGGCGCCGCGCGCGCGGCTGCACAAGGAGGACTTCCAGGCGGTGGACATCGCCACGATCGCCAAGAGCGTGACCAAGTGGGCCACCACGGTGCTGGAGCCCGCGCAGGTGCCGCGCGCCTTCCAGCAGGCGTTCCACCTGATGCGCTCGGGCCGCCCCGGCCCGGTGCTGATCGACCTGCCCATCGACGTGCAACTCGCCGAGATCGAGTTCGACCCCGACACCTACGAGCCGCTGCCCGCCTACAAGCCCGCCGCTACGCGCGCGCAGGTCGAGAAGGCGCTGGCGATGCTGAACGAGGCCGAGCGCCCGCTGATCGTCGCGGGCGGCGGCATCATCAATGCGGATGCGAGCGCCGAGCTGGTCGAATTCGCCGAAGCCACCGGCGTGCCCGTGATCCCCACGCTGATGGGCTGGGGCACCATTCCCGACGACCACCCGCAGATGGCCGGCATGTGCGGCCTGCAGACCAGCCACCGCTACGGCAACGCCACCCTGCTGGCCAGCGACTTCGTGCTGGGCATCGGCAACCGCTGGGCCAACCGGCACACGGGCTTGGTCGACGTCTACACCAAGGGCCGCAAGTTCGTGCACGTGGATATCGAGCCCACGCAGATCGGCCGCGTGTTCGCGCCGGATTACGGCATCGTCTCCGACGCGGGCGCGGCGCTCAGGCTGTTCATCGAAGTCGCCCGCGAATGGCGCGCGGCGGGCAGGCTGCGCGACCGCAGCGCCTGGCTGCTCGAATGCCAGCAGCGCAAGCGCAGCGTGGAGTACCTGCGCAAGACGAATTTCGACGACGTGCCCATGAAGCCGCAGCGCGTGTACCAGTGCATGAACCGCAGCCTGGACAAGGACACCTGCTACGTCTCCACCATCGGCCTGTCGCAGATCGCGGGCGCGCAGTTCCTGCACGTGTACAAGCCGCGCCACTGGATCAACTGCGGCCAGGCCGGCCCGCTGGGCTGGACGGTGCCCGCCGCCCTGGGCGTGCGCGTGGCCGACCCGGCGCGGCGCATCGTGGCGCTGTCGGGCGACTACGACTTCCAGTTCATGATCGAGGAGCTGGCCGTGGGCGCGCAGTTCAAGCTGCCCTACATCCACGTGCTGGTCAACAACAGCTACCTGGGCCTGATCCGCCAGGCGCAGCGCGCCTTCAGCATCGACTACTGCGTGCAGCTCGCGTTCGACAACATCAACATGGACGAGGGCGAGGCATCGCGCGGCTACGGCGTCGACCACGTGAAGGTGGTCGAGGGCCTGGGCTGCAAGGCCATCCGCGTGCACCGGCCCGAGGAGTTCGCGCCCGCCATGCAGCAGGCCGAGCGCTGGATGGCCGAGCACCGCACGCCCGTGGTCGTCGAGGTGATCCTGGAGCGCGTGACCAACATCGCCATGGGCGCCGAGATCGACAACATCGGCGAGTTCGAGGCGCTCGCCGCCGAGCCCGCCGACGTGCCCAGCGCGCTCGCCCTTCTGGATTGAAACCGGAGACCGCATCCATGCCCCGCTTTGCCGCCAACCTGACCATGCTGTTCACCGAGGTGCCCTTCCTCGACCGCTTCGAGCGCGCCGCGCGCGCCGGATTCGAGGCCGTGGAATTCCTCTTCCCTACGCCCACCCCGCGCGGGAGATCCGCGACCGCCTCGACGCCACGGGCCTCCAGCTCGTGCTGCACAACCTGCCCGCGGGCGACTGGGACGCGGGCGAGCGCGGCATCGCCTGCCACCCAGATCGCGTGGAAGAGTTCCGCGATGGCGTCGCGCGCGCCATCGACTACTCACAGGCGCTGGGCGTTGCGCAGCTCAACTGCCTCGCGGGCAAGGCGCCCGCGGGCGTGAATGCCGCCACGCTGCGCCGTACTTTCGTGGAGAACCTGCGCTACGCCGCCGCGCAACTCGGCACGGCCGGGCTGCGCCTGCTGATCGAGCCCATCAACCCGTTCGACATTCCCGGATTCGTACTGAACCGCACGGACGAGGCCATCGCCATCCTGGACGAAGTGGGCGCGCCCAACGCCTTCGTGCAGTACGACATCTACCACGCCCAGCGCACCGAGGGCGAACTGGCCGCCACGCTGCAGAAGCACCTGCCGCGCATCGGCCACGTGCAACTGGCCGACAACCCCGGCCGCAACGAACCCGGCACGGGCGAGATCAACTACCCATACCTGTTCGCGCACCTCGACCGCATCGGCTACCAGGGCTGGGTGGGCTGCGAATACAAGCCCGCGCAGAGCACCGAGGCGGGCCTGGACTGGCTCAAGAATCATTGAAAGGAAGAACCATGAACGCAACCCCTCTCAAGCTCGGCTTCATCGGCCTGGGCATCATGGGCGCGCCCATGTGCGGCCACCTGATCGCCGCAGGCCACCAGCTCTTCGTGCACACGCGCGGCAAGGTCGCGCCCGCCATTGCCGAGAGCAGCGCCACGCAATGCACCACGGCGCGTGGCGTGGCCGAGCGGGCCGACATCGTCTTTTTGATGCTGCCCGACACGCCCGACGTGGAAAGGGTGCTGTTCGGCGAGGGTGGCGTGGCCGAGGGTTTGAAGAACGGCGGCGGCAAGGTGGTGGTGGACATGAGCTCCATCTCGCCCGTCGCCACCAAGGACTTCGCGCGCCGCATCGAGGCGCTGGGTGCCCGGTACCTCGACGCGCCCGTCTCGGGCGGCGAGGTAGGCGCGAAGAACGCCACGCTGTCCATCATGGTCGGTGGCCCCGATGCGGTGTTCGAGCGCGTCAGGCCCTTGTTCGAGAAGATGGGCAAGAACATCACCCTGGTCGGCGGCAACGGTGATGGCCAGACCGCCAAGGTGGCCAACCAGATCATCGTGGCGCTGAACATCGAGGCCGTCGCCGAGGCGCTGCTGTTCGCCTCCCGCGCGGGCGCCGATCCGGCGCGGGTGCGCGAGGCGCTGCTGGGCGGCTTCGCCTCGTCGAAGATCCTGGAGGTGCATGCCGAGCGCATGATCAAGCGCACGTTCGACCCGGGTTTCCGCATCGCCCTGCACCAGAAGGACCTGAACCTGGCCCTGTCCGCCGCGAAGGATCTGGGTGTGGCCCTGCCCAACACGGCCTGCGCGCAGCAACTCTTCAGCGCCTGCGTGGCGCACGGCGGCGCGGGCTGGGACCACTCCGGCATGGTGCGCGCGCTGGAGACGATGGCGAATTTCGAGGTGGGCCAGAAGGTTCAAGACTGATCGGGGTACAGCGCTTTTCTGGCAAGCGCTGGATGCTCATCTTTCAATAGCATGAGGCTGTCCGGTAGGCACTGGGCGTCATGCCCATCGCCTTCTTGAACTGCCGGGAAAACTGCACGGGGTCGCCGAATCCGCAGGCAAAGGCAATCTCCTGCAGCGGGCGTCCGTCCTTCGCGGCCAGCAGTGCGCAGGCGCGTTCGAGCCGGCAGCGCAGCACGTACTGGTAGGGCGACAGGCCGGTCTCGCGCTTGAAGCAGCGGCAGAAGTGGTATTCGCTCAAGCCCGCTTGCCGCGCGAGGTCGGCCAGGCCGATGGCCTCGCCCAGGTGCGCGCCGATGTAGTCATGGACGCGGCGCAGCCGGCCCTGGCCCATGGCGGACTTCTCCCATGCGGGCCGCGCTCCCCTGGCGAAGCCGGTCAGCAGGTGCGCCGCCAGCGTGCGTGCGAAGGTGTCAGCGAACAGCGGCCCATGGGGGTTGCCCTGGCGCAGTTCGGCGTGCACCAGCTCGGCCGCGTGCAGCACGAATGCATTGGGCGTGTCGGCATGGTGCGGCGGCACGTCCACGCGGGCGATGCCCAGCTCCTGCGCCACCGATTCCACCAGCGCTGGCCGCAGCGTCATCAGGTGCAGGCTGCCCAACTCGCCGTCGTACTGCACACGGTGGGCACAGCCGCTGGGCACGTAGGCCGCGGCGCCGCGCGGCTGCACCTCGCGGCGGGGCCGGCCGTCGATCACCCGCCGGGCCGTGGACAGCGGGTTGAGCTTGACCATGAGGTAGTGCTCCTGCATCACGTGCTCCACCGTGTCCAGCGTCTGCTGGCGGCGGTGCTCGAAATAGAGCGCGTTCCAGCCAAGGCCCGTGCTGCTCAGCGCCGCGTCGTCCCGCAGCACGCGGGCGCGGCTGCCGCCATCCCTGAAATCGAGTCGCACGGCGTCGGTGTTCATCCAGTCTTCCTTCATGGCGCAACAAAGCGCGGGCCGCAGCAGGATTCGGCTAGCGCCATTGGCACCGCCGCACCTATGCTGGGTGCATTCACTGACGGAGTATCACGCCATGCACATTTCCAACCTGCCTTTCTGCACCGTGGACTGGGCCGCCGTGGAGCCGACCGAGCACCCCGGCGAGCACGGCACGGCGACGTGGCGCACGCGCCAGTTCGGCCCCATCCGCGTGCGCATGGTGGAGTACAGCCCCGGCTACCTGGCCGACCACTGGTGCACCAAGGGCCACGTGCTGCTGTGCCTGGAGGGCGCGCTGGACACCGAGCTGGCCGACGGCCGGCGCTTCACGCTCACGCCCGGCGTGTCCTACCAGGTGGCCGACGGCGCGGAGCCGCACCGGTCCTCGACGCAGGCGGGGGCCAGGCTGTTCATCGTGGACTGAAGCAGGCACGCGTGGAGATCAGTAGCGCAGCGCCTCCACCACCCGCGCGAACGCGGGCGAGGGCTGGCGGCGGCTGGGGTAGTAGAGGTGGTAGCCCGCGAACGGCGGGCACCAGTCCTGCAGCACGCGCACGAGGCGCCCGGCCTCGACGTGCGGCATCACCTCGTCCTCGGGCAGCAGCGCGATGCCCAGACCCGTCAGCGCCGCGTCCACCTGCGGCTGCGTGGTGTTGAAGACCAGTTGCCCGTCCACGCGCACGTTCAGCTTGCGGCCCCGGCGCGCGAAGTCCCACACGTACAGCCCGCCCGAGGTGGGCATGCGCTGGTTGATGCAGTTGTGCGCGGTCAGCGCCTGCGGCGTCTTCGGCGCCGCGTGCGTGGCGAAGTAGGCGGGCGAGGCCACCACCGCCAGGCACAGCGGCGGCCCGATGGGGATGGCGATCATGTCCTTGTCCACGATGCTGCCGAAGCGCACGCCCGCATCGAACCGGTCGGCCACGATGTCGCGCAGGCCGTAGTTCACGTCGAACTCCAGCGACACGTCCGGGTACTCGCGCAGCAGCGGCGCGAGCTTCGGTAAAAGCACGCTGTACAGCACGAAGTCGCCGCAGGTGATGCGCACCGTGCCCGCGGGCTTGTCACGCAGTTCGGAGAGCGCATCCAGCTCGGCCTCGATCTCGTCGAAGCGGTGGCCGATGGCCTGCATCAGCCGCTCGCCCGCCGGCGTGGGCGCCACGCTGCGCGTGGTGCGCGTGAGCAGGCGGATGCGCAGCCGCTCCTCCAGCCCGCGCACGGTTTGGCTCAGCGCCGACTGCGTGACGCCCAGCAGCGCGGCGGCGCGGGTGAAGCTGCCTTCGCGCGCGACGGTAACGAAGGCGAGCAGGTCGTTGAGGTTGCGGCGCATGGGGGGATTCTGGCGGGTGGATTGATTAGTGGCTCTTATAAGCGCATTCAGCATTGATGAGCTAGTCGCGCGTTCCAGCGGCCGGCACACTCTCTGCCCATGCCCCTCTTTCCCCGCGGCAACGCCCTGGCCGCCGGCAGTGCATCCGCGCAGGAGCCTTTCATGCAGATCCGCCTGACCGTCGATGGCCGCAGCGCCACCGCCACGCTGTACGACAACGCCACCGCGCGCGATTTCGCGGCGCTGCTGCCGCTCACGCTGACGATGGAGGACTACGCCGCCATCGAGCGCGTGGCCACGCTGCCGCGCAAGCTCTCCACGCAGGGCGCGCCCGAAGGCATGGCGCCCGTGGCGGGCGAACTGACGCATTACGCGCCCTGGGGCAACCTGGCGATCTTCATCGAGGGGCGCTCGTATGCGCGCGGCCTGCTGCCGCTGGGCAAGGTGGATGAGGGCTTGCCCGTCCTGGCGCGGCCAGGGCCGTACCCGTTGCGCATCGAAGCCGTGCTCCCGAAAAAGTAGCTGCTTGCGCTTTATGGATGGGCATTTCAATATGAAAACCATGTGAAACCCTTGAATATCAAGCGCAAGCAGCTATCAAAACAGATGAATCCGAAAGAACGCCTGCCATGAACCCAACCCTCGAAGACACCCGCCGCCGCCATCTGCTGAAGATGGCCGGCACCGGCATCGCCGCCCTGGGCGCCGCCACGGGCTGCGCCGTTTCGCAGCCGCTGGGCGGCGCGTGGGACAAGACCTTCGCCCCAAGCGACAAGGTCGATCACCGCAAGGTCCGCTTCAAGAACCGCTACGGCATCACGCTGGCGGGAGACCTGTACGTGCCGAAGCACGCCAGCGGCAGGCTTGCGGCCATCGCCGTGAGCGGCCCGTTCGGCGCGGTGAAGGAGCAGTCGTCGGGCCTCTATGCGCAGACGCTGGCCGAGCGCGGTTTCGTCACGCTGGCCTTCGATCCGTCGTACACCGGCGAGAGCGGCGGCGCGCCGCGCAACGTCGCATCGCCTGACATCAGCGTGGAGGATTTCAGCGCGGCGGTGGACTGCCTGGGGCTGCTGCCCGAGGTGGACCGCGAGCGCATCGGCGTCCTGGGCATCTGCGGCTGGGGCGGCATGGCGCTGAGCGCGGCGGCCGTGGACAAGCGCATCAAGGCCGTCGCCGCTAGCACCATGTACGACATGACGCGCGTGATGTCCCAGGGCTACGACGACAGCATGGCGCCCGCGCAGCGCGCGCAGACGCTGGAGCAGTTGAGCCGCCAGCGCTGGAAGGACGCGGAGGCCGGCAAGCCCGCCTACCAGCCGCCCTACAACGAACTGAAGGGAGGCGAAGCGCCGTTCCTCGTCGAGTACGCCGACTACTACCGCACGCCGCGCGGCTACCACCCGCGCGCGGTCAACTCCGGCAACGCATGGACCGTGACCACGCCGCTGCCGTTCATGAACCTGCCCATCCTCACCCACATCCGGGAGATCGCGCCGCGCCCGATCCTGCTGGTGCATGGCGAGAAGGCCCACTCGCGCTACTTCAGCGAGACCGCCTACGCGGCAGCGGCCGAGCCGAAGGAACTGGTGATCGTGCCGGGCGCCGTCCACGTGGACCTGTACGACCGCATGGACAAGATTCCCTTCGACAGGCTGGCGGCGTTCTTCCGCCAGCACCTCGCGCCAGCGTGATGGCGGCTGCCGAACCGCGCGCCCATTGGAGCGGCGTGCTGGCGATGACGCTGTGCGTGTTCACGCTGATCGCGTCCGAATTCATGCCCGTGAGCCTGCTCACGCCGATGGCGGCCGACCTGCGCGTGACCGAGGGCATGGCGGGGCAGGGCATCGCCATCTCCGGCGCGTTCGCCGTGGCCGCCAGCCTGTGCATCGCGCAGATCGCGGGCCGCATGGACCGGAAAACGCTGCTGCTGGCGCTGACGGCGGCGATGGGCCTGTCGGGTGCGGTCATCGCGCTGGCGCCCGGCTACGCCGTCTACATGCTGGGCCGCGCGCTGATCGGCGTGGTGGTGGGCGGCTTCTGGTCGCTCTCCGCCGCCACGGCCATGCGGCTGGTGCCCGCCGCCCAGGTGCCGCGCGCGCTGGCCGTCTTCAATGGCGGCAACGCGCTGGCGACGGTGATCGCCGCGCCGCTGGGGGCATGGCTCGGCGCGGTCATCGGCTGGCGCGGCGCGTTCTTCTGCCTGGTGCCGGTGGCGCTCGCCGCCTTCGTATGGCAGTGGATCAGCCTGCCGCGCATGCCCGCAGGGCCGGGCGCGGCGGGCGCGGGCCACGTGTTCAGGCTGCTGCGCCGCCGCGTGGTGGCGCTGGGCATGCTGGGCGTGGGCGTGTTCTTCATGGGCCAGTTCACGCTGTTCACCTACGTGCGGCCGTTCCTGGAGACGGTGACGCGCGTGGAGGTGTCCACCGTCACGCTGGTGCTGCTGGTGATCGGCGTGGCGGGGTTCGCCGGCACCGCGCTGGTCGGTGCGGTGCTCCAGCGCGGCTTCTATGCCACGCTGGCCGCCATTCCGCTGTTGATGGCCGCGATCGCCGGAGCGCTGATGGCCTGGGGCGGCTGGACGGCGGCGGTCGTCGTGCTGCTGGGCATATGGGGCTTGGTCGCCACGGCCGCGCCCGTGGGCTGGTGGGCCTGGGTGCCGCGCACTTTTCCGCACGATGCGGAAGCGGGTGGCGGGCTGATGGTGGCGATGATCCAGCTGTCCATCGCGCTGGGCTCCACCGTGGGCGGGCTGCTGTTCGACCACGGCGGCTACCGGAGCACGTTCGCCGCCAGCGCGGGGCTGCTGCTGGTGTCGGCTGCGCTGATCGTTCTCACATCGCGTGCCGAGGCGCAGGCGGCATAGGGCCGCCGCCCGCAGCGCCCTGGGTTCAGGCGCCGGACCCGGGCGCTTCCCGCGCGGAGGGTGGCCGGCGTTCCAGCGCCAGCATCACCAGGCCGCCGGCCAGCAGCACGCCCACGCCGGCCAGCGCGCCGGTCTTCACATAGACCAGCGACGACCACAGCATGTACCCGCACACGCCGGCGAATGCCAGCGGCAGCAGCGGGTACAGTGGCACCTTGAACGGCCGGGGCGTTTCGGGTTGCCTGCGGCGCAGCACGATCAGCGCCAGCGTGCTCAGCAGGAAGAAGCTCCAGAACACCGGCGCGGTGTAGTCCACCATGGCCTCGAAGCCGCCGCGCAGCGCGCCGCCCAGCGCCACCAGCGCCAGCGCGAAACCCGACTGCAGCAGCAGAGCCAGCGTGGGCACGCCGCGTTGCGGGTGCCAGCGGCCCAGCGCGCGCAGCTGCGGCCAGTCGCGCCCGACGGCGAAGTTGGTGCGCGCGCCGACGATCATGGTGGCGTTGATCGAGGTCAGCGCCGCGACGGCCACCATGGCGGCGATCAGCGTCTCGCCGCCGCGCCCGAAGGCCACGCGCAGCAGGTCGGCCGCCACGGCTTCGCTCCGGGCCATGCCCTGGAGCCCCAGGCCGTGCACGTAGGCCAGGTTCACCGCCACGTACAGCGCGGTGATGCAGCCTATGCTGATGACCAGCGCGTGCAGAATGCGCCGGCGCGGGCCGCGCAGCTCGGCGCTGAGGTAGGCGGCCTCGTTCCAGCCACCGTAGGTCAGCAGCACGAACACCATTGCCAGCCCCAGCATGCCCGGGCTGGGCATGCCGCCGGTGGCCGGCGCCGCTTGCACCGGCGGCAGCGGCGCGGCGGGCGTGCCGCCCAGCCACAGCCACAGTCCGGCGGCCACCACCAGCACCAAGCCCAGCACCTCGGCCAGCGTCAGCCAGCTCTGCGTGCCGGCGCTGGCGTGGATGCCGCGCACGTTCAGCCAGGTGAGCGCGGCGACGGCCAGGGCCGCCCACAGCGTGCTGCCCTGCGCACCCAGCGGCAGCACGGCGCTCATGTAGTCGCCGAAGACGAAGCCCAGCAGCGCGATGGAGCCGGTGGTGATGACGGAAAAGCGCGCCCACGCGAACAGGAACGACACCCGCCGTCCGTAGGCCAGGCGCAGGAAGTGGTAGTCGCCGCCCGCGTGCGGCCAGGCGGCCGCCAGCTCGGCGTAGCACAGCGCGCCGATGAGCGAGACCACGCCGCCCAGCACCCAGGCCGCGATCATCCATTCGGCGGAGCCGGTGAACTGCGCCACCAGCGAGGGCGACTTGAAGATCCCGGCGCCGACGACGATGCCGACGATGATGGCCACCGCCTCGCGCAGGCGCAGCGTCTGCGCGGGCTGCGCCTGCGCGGCGCCGCTCATTCGGTGCCCAGCGGCTCGGCCTCGCTCTCGGGCGCAGGGGCGGCGCCGTCGAACGGCGGCGCGGCGCCGGTGCGGCGCGCGCTGAAGGGCGCCCGCGCGCCGCCGACCGAGAAGTCGTAGACCGACCCCGTGATGGCGTCGCCCGCGAGCTGGCCGCTGAAGCGCCGCAGGTGCCCCAGTGCGTCGGTGAAGCCGAAGCTCACCTGCGTGCCGGCCACGCGCGCCTCGCGCAGCTGCGCCTCGAAGTCGGGGAAGCGCGCGCTGCCCTCCAGCATCTGGAAGCTCTGCCGCAGCGACACCGGCACGCTGACCGTCTGGCCGCCCTGCGGGAAGCTCAGCGTCCAGTCGCCCCCGGCGTTGGCCGGCACCAGCCACAGGTGCACCGAGGCGTTGCCGATGCGCGCCGTCTCGTCGGGCCGCCAGCGGCCCATGCGGAATTCGTGCGAGACGATGCGCGTGCCGGGCTTGAGCGCCAGGATGTGGTGGCGCAGCCGCAGGTTGAGCTGCGGCAGCAGGTACATGGTGATCACGTCGGCGCGGGAGAAGTCGGACTCGAAAATGTCCGCCTTCTCGAAGCGCGCCCGCCCGGCCACGCCGGCCTGCTGCGCGCGGCGGCGCGAGAGCTCGACCAGGTCGGGGTTGTATTCGATGCCCAGGCCCTGCGCCCCTTCGAGCGCGGCGGCGATGACGATCTTGCCGTCGCCCGAGCCGAGGTCGATGACGTAGTCCTTGGGCGTGAGCTGCGCCATGCGCAGCATGCGGCCCACCAGCGCGTCGGGCGAGGGGATCCAGATCACGTCCTTGCCGGACTGGCCGCGCTGCGGCTCGTAGCCCTGCTGCGCGCGGGCCAGGCTGCCCAGCGCCAGCGCGCCGGTGGCGGCCAGCACCTGCCGGCGGTGAAGGAACATCGTCTTCGGGGTCATGGCTGTGCTTCTCCGGTGGAAGGGTGGAAGATGCACGTTGCGCTGGCCGAAGGGCGCTGCGCGCGGGCATGCTTCGAGCCTAACGGCGGCGCAGCCGGTGTGACAAGCCAAGACGCCCATTTCACAGGGGATTCATGGTGAAAATAGCCTATGGCGCTTACCCAGTAAGCGCGAGAAGCTATTTTTATGATAGCGTCGTGCGTGCTTCACCGTGGCGCGGCCATACTGCCGTGTCCGCCGCTTTCCCGGCTTGTCCCGATCCCGTGCAACCCATGAAAGGAACACCGCCATGACCATCCAAGCCTACGGCGCCCAGGCCGCCGACCAGCCCCTGCAGCCGCTCGCCATCACCCGCCGCGCGCCGGGCGCGCACGACGTGCAGATCGCCATCGCCTATTGCGGTGTGTGCCATTCCGACCTCCACCAGGTGCGCTCCGAATGGGCGGGCACGCTCTACCCCTGCGTGCCGGGCCACGAGATCGTGGGCCGCGTCACGGCGGTGGGCGCGCACGTGTCGGGCTTCGCGCCGGGCGACCTGGTGGGCGTGGGCTGCATCGTCGACAGCTGCCGGCACTGCGCGGACTGCGGCGACGGGCTGGAGAACTATTGCGACCACATGGTCGGCACCTACAACGGGCCCACGCCCGACGCGCCGGGCCACACGCTGGGCGGCTATTCGCAGCAGATCGTGGTGCACGAACGCTACGTGCTGCGCGTGCGCCACCCCGCAGCGCAGCTGAGCGCCGTGGCGCCGCTGCTGTGCGCGGGCATCACCACCTACTCGCCATTGCGCCACTGGAAGGTGGGGCCGGGCCACAAGGTGGGCGTGGTGGGCATCGGCGGGCTGGGGCACATGGGCATCAAGCTCGCGCGCGCGATGGGCGCGCACGTGGTGGCGTTCACCACCTCCGAATCCAAGCGCGATGCGGCACTGGCGCTGGGCGCGCACGAGGTGGTCGTCTCGCGCCACCGCGGCGAGATGAAGGCGCACGCCGCGAGCCTGGACTTCATCCTGAACACCGTGGCCGCGCCGCATGAGCTCGATCCGTTCTTCGCATTGCTGGGGCGCGACGGCACCATGGCGCTGGTGGGCGCACCGGCCTCGCCGCACCCGTCGCCCAACGTGTTCAGCCTGATCATGAAGCGCCGCAGCCTCGCGGGCTCGCTGATCGGCGGCATTCCCGAGACGCAGGAAATGCTGGACTTCTGCGCCGAGCACGGCATCGTGGCCGACGTGGAGATGATCCGCGCCGACGAGATCAACGCGGCCTATGAGCGCATGCTCAAGGGCGACGTGAAATACCGCTTCGTGATCGACTGCGCGAGCCTGGCGCAGTAGGCGCCGCCCGGCGCAATTTGCCCGATGCCCAGAGACGGCTACACCGACCTGCTGGCCTTCATCCATGTGGCGCGCGAAGGCAGCTTCACCCGCGCCGCCGCGCAGCTGGGCGTATCGCCATCGGCGCTGAGCCATTCGGTGCGCGCGCTGGAGGCGCGTATGGACGTGCGGCTGCTGACCCGCACCACGCGCAGCGTCTCCGTGACGGAGGCCGGGGCGCGCCTGTACGAGAGCACGGCGCCGCGCTTCGAGGAGATCGACGCCGAACTGGCGGCGGTGAGCGAGCTGCGCAAGAAGCCCTCGGGGCTGGTGCGCATCACGGCGGCGGAGTTTCCCGCCACCTACCTGATCTGGCCCAAGCTCTGCCAGGTGCTGCCGGACTACCCGGACATCACCGTGGAAGTGACGGTGGACTACAACCGCACCGACATCGTGGCCGAGCGCTACGACGCGGGCGTGCGCCTGGGCGACGAGATCGCCAAGGACATGATCGCGGTGCGCATCAGCGCGGACCAGCGCATCGCCGTGGTGGGCGCGCCGCAGTACTTCGCGGGCCACGCCCCGCCCAAGACCCCGCAGGACCTGGCCGCGCACAACTGCATCAACCTGCGCCTGCCGACCCACGGCGGCCTGATGGTGTGGGACTTCCGCAAGGGCAAACGTGAAGTCAAGGTGCGCGTGACCGGGCAGTGGATCTACAACAGCATCACGCCCATCGTGCGCGCCGCGCTGGCGGGGCAGGGTCTGGGTTTCGTGCCCGAGGACGCCGTGGCGGAGCACATCGCCGAAGGGCGGCTGGTGCGCGTGCTGGACGACTGGTGCCAGCCCTATACCGGCTACCACCTGTACTACCCGAGCCGCAGGCAGTCGCCCGGCGCGCTGGCCGTCATCGTCGAGGCGCTGCGGTATCGGGAGCCGCCAATGCCAAAGCGCCGTCCGGCCCGGTAGGCCGCATTGCTGAATCCCGCTCAAAACCGCATGCGGGATTCGGTACTTAATCAAAACAGCGCCGCCGCCTACGATTTCCTTCACCGGGCCTGACAGGCCCACGAAGGAATCTCATGAAGAACACGCTGGTCGCCGCAGGCGCGTCGCTGCTGGTGGGTGCCGCAACGGCCCAAGGCATCCAGATCGCCCCCGCAGGCACCACTCCCACCATCCTGGGCGCCGCGCAGAACTTCAGCGGCCACGCGGCGGTGGACATCCAATCGGCCGGCAACAGCCGCAAGCACGGCAGCGTCGGCATGGTCGCTTTCGCGCCTGGCGCGCGCACCGCTTGGCACACGCACCCGGTCGGCCAGCTGCTCATCGTCACCGACGGCAAGGGCTGGGTGCAGGAAGACGGCCAGCCCCGGCGCGAGATCAAGGCGGGCGACGTGGTCTGGATCGAGGCGGGTGTGAAGCACTGGCATGGCGCGGCACAAGCCAACGGCATGCGCCATCTGGCGATTGCCTACGTGAAGGACGGCCAGAGCGCGGACTGGAAGGAACTGGTGAGCGATGCGCAATACGACGCCCGCTAAGTGCTTCGCTGTGGTGCTGTCGCTCGTCCTCGCGATGGCGTCTGCCGCCCGTGCCCAGGAGCCCAGCCCCATGACCCTATCTCCTAAACAGCAGGCCATCCCCTTGATCGCGTTCTTTATGGCCGGGAGTGACATGCCCCGGCTCCGCGCTGCCTTGAACCAGGGTTTGGACGTGGGCCTGACCATCGCCGAGGCCAGGGAAATCCTGGTGCAGCTTTATGCGTATGCCGGTTTTCCGAAAAGCCTCAACGCGCTGGGCGAACTGTTGAAGGTCGTCGAAGACCGCAAACAGCGCGGCATCCACGATGCGCCGGGGCGCGAGCCCAGCCGCGCCATCCCCACGGGCGATGCGTTGATCGCCGTGGGCACCGCGAACCAGACGAAGATTTCCGGCGGGCCGGTCAAGAACGCGGTGACGGACTTCGCGCCTGTCATCAACCAGTACCTGCAAGCGCACCTGTTCGGCGACATCTTTGAGCGCGACAACCTCGACTGGCAGAGCCGCGAACTCGCCACCGTGGGCGCGCTGTCTGCCATGCCGGGCGTGGAGGCGCAGTTGCGTTCGCACATGCGGGCCAGCCTGCGCGTGGGCCTGAGCGCCGCGCAGTTGCAGCACTTGACGCAGGTGCTGGCGGAACGCGGCGCAAGCCCCTTGGTCATCCAGGCCCAGGGCAGTTTCGCCGTCGGCGGCACCGTGCAAAAGACGGCTGGAACCTACGACAACAACCAGCCGACGGCCCAGGGGCAGAGCTTCCCTGGCGACCACCTCTACGCCTTCTACCAGGTGCCGCAGAGCCCCAGGCCGCTGCCCATCGTCATGCTGCACGGCGCGTTCCAGTCGGCGCGCAGTTGGGAGACCACTGCGGACGGGCGCGAGGGCTTCCAGACCCTCTTTCTGCGCCGGGGCTTCCCGGTTTATCTGGTCGATCAGCCGCGCCGGGGACGCGCGGGCAACAGTACCGTCGCGGCGACGGTCGAGCCCATGCCTTTCGACCAGCTCTTCTTTGATCAATTCCGCATCGGCAAGTGGCCGAATTACTTCGACAACGTGCAGTTCGACCGCAAGCCGGAAACGCTGGGCCAGTTTCTCCGCTCGGTCACGCCCAACACCGGCCCCTATGACGCGGGCGTGATCTCGGACGCCATGGCCGCGCTGTTCGACAAGACGGGGCCGGGCATCCTGTTTTCGCACTCGCAGGCGGGCGGGCCGGGCTGGCTGACGGCGATCAAGAGCCCCAACGTCAAGGCCATCATCGCTTTCGAGCCGGGCAGCGGCTTCATCTTCCCGCAAGGCGAATTGCCGCCCGCGATGCCGAGCGCTGCCGGCACGCTGGCGCCGGAGGCCGTGCCCCTGGCGGACTTCCAGAAGCTCACCCGCATTCCGCTCGTCATTTACTACGGCGACAACTTTCCCGTCGAACCGACCACCGAGCGCGGCCAGGACAACTGGCGCGTGCGCCTCGCCATGGCGAGGCTCTGGGTGGATGCCGTCAACCGGCATGGCGGCGACGCCCGGCTGGTGCGCCTGCCGGAGATCGGCATCCGGGGCAACACCCATTTCCTCATGTCCGATCTCAACAACGTTCAGGTCGCCGATCTGGTATCGCAATTTCTGACCGAGAAAAAGCTGGACTGATCGACGCCATTCACCCCCAGGAGTATTCACATGCAACGCACCCTTTTGAAAGCCACCCTCATGGCCGCCATCGTCGGCGCCTCCGGCGGCGCGGCCCTCGCCGAGGATTACCGCAAGAACCCGTTCACCCTGACCTACGGCGGCGCCATCACGAAGAACGAGCCGGGCCAGATCCACATCCACCCGGTCCAATACAAGCTGAACGGTTTGGACATTGCTGCCAACGTCTATACCCCCGCGAACTACGACCCGGCGAAGGAATACCCTGCCGTCGTCGTGGCGCATCCGAACGGCGGGGTCAAGGAGCAGGTCGCGGGCCTCTATGCCCAGCGCCTGGCCGAGCAGGGCTACATCGCCATCGCCATGGACGCCGCATACCAGGGCGGCAGCGGCGGCGAGCCGCGCAACACCGACAAGCCCCAGCACCGCACCGAGGACATCCACGGCGCGGCGGATTTCATCACCCGCTACGCGGGCGTCGATGCCGCGCGCCTGGGCCTGCTGGGGATCTGCAGCGGCGGCGGGTATGCGCTGGCTGCGGCCAAGAGCGACAAGCGTTTCCGATCGGTGGCGACGCTCTCCATGTTCAATTCCGGCCGCGTGCGCCGCAACGGTTTCGAGGACTCGGCCACCAGCACCATCGGGCAGCGCCTGCAGCAGGCTTCGCAGGCGCGGGCGCAGGAAGCGGCAGGCGGCAAGGTGCTCTACATCGGCGGCGGCGCGGCGGCGACGGACGCGCAGATCGCCGCCATGCCGTTCGAGATGTACCGCGAGGGGGCCGTTTACTACGAACGCAGCCACGCTCATCCCAACTCCGGCGCATCTCCGAATTCGGGCGGCGCCTACACGGTGAGCAGCCTGCTCGACCTGATGCGTTGGGATGCCACCGACCAAATCGAACTCATCGACCAGCCCCTGCTGATGATCGCGGGCAGCAAGGCCGACAGCTTGTACATGACCTTGGATTCCTTTGCCAAGGCCAGCGGCACGAAGAACAGGGAACTGTTCAAGATCGACGGCGCCACGCACATCGAGACCTACTGGGTCCCGCAATACGTGGACGCCGCGGTGGCCAGGCTGACGGCCTTCTACGCCAAGACCCTGTGAGGTAAAAAGGCCGCGCACGGAACGAGCCAGGCGCGGCCTTTTTCGTGAAGCGCCGGTGGGTCAGTACCCCAGCGTCTGCCCGTCCGGGTTGCGCGGGTCGGACGCGCCGTACAGCATGCCGTCGCGGATCTGGATGGTCTGCGTGCGGCCCATCGATGGCTTCAGCGCCACCTTGTGGCCCCATTGGCGCAGCAGGGCCAGGGTGTCGTTGGAGAAGCCCTTCTCGATGCGCAGTTCGTCCGGCGTCCACTGGTGGTGGAAGCGCGGCGTGGCCGCTGCCTCGGCGGGGTTCATGCCGTAGTCGATGGTGTTGACCACCGTCTGCAGCACCGTGGTGATGATGCGTGCGCCGCCGGGGCTGCCGGTCACCAGCGTGGGCTTGCCGTCCTTGAGCACCAGTGTGGGCGTCATCGACGACAGCGGGCGCTTGCCCGCCTGTACGGCGTTGGCGTCGCCGCCCACCAGGCCGTAGGCGTTGGCCACGCCGGGCTTGGCCGAGAAGTCGTCCATCTCGTTGTTGAGCAGGATGCCCGTGCCCTTGGCGACGATGCCGCTGCCGAAGTTGGTGTTCAGCGTGTAGGTCACCGCCACGGCGTTGCCGGCCTTGTCCACCACCGAGTAGTGCGTGGTCTGGTCGCTCTCGTAGGGCTGGGGCTGGCCGGGCTTGATGGCCTTGGCGTCGCGCGCCTTGGTCGCATCGATGCCCTTGGCGAGCTGCTCGGCGTAGCGCTTGGAGGTCAGGCCCTTCAGGGGCACCTTCACGAAGTCCGGGTCGCCCAGGTACTCGGAGCGGTCGGCATACGCCAGCTTCATGCTCTCGGCCATGTGGTGCACGCTCTGGGCACTGTTCACGCCCCACTGGTTCATGGGCCAGCGCTCCATCATGTTGAGGATCTGGATCAGGTGCGCGCCGCCAGACGACGGCGGGGGCATGGTCACGATCTGGTAGCCGCGGTAGCTGCCGCGCACGGGCTCGCGCTCGACGACCTTGTAGTTCTTCAGGTCGGCCAGCGTGACCGCGCCCGCGTGCGGGGCCATCTCGGCGGCGATCTTCTGGGCGATGGCGCCTTCGTAGAACACCTTGGCACCCTGCTGGCCGATCAGCCGCAGCGACTGGGCCAGGTCCTTCTGCACCAGCAGGTCGCCGCGCTGGAGCGGCTCGCCGTTCTTCCAGAAGATGGCCTGTGTGGCAGGCCAGCGGCCCATGGTCTTCTTCTCCTGCTGCAGGATCTTGGCCAGCGTCTCGCTCACCGGGTAGCCCTTGTCGGCCAGCGCCACGGCCGGAGCGACCACCTTGGACAGGGGCATCGTGCCCCACTTCTTGAGCGCATGCTCCATGCCCGCCACGGTGCCGGGCACGCCCACGGCGTAGTGGGTGTAGAGCGACTTGCCGTCGACCACGTTGCCCTTGGCGTCCAGGTACATGTCGCGCGTGGCCTTGGAGGGCGCCACCTCGCGGAAGTCCAGCGCCACGCTCCTGCTGGTCCTGGCATCGTGCACCATCATGAACCCGCCGCCGCCGATGTTGCCCGCATTGGGCAGCGCCACGGCCAGCGCGAAACCCATGGCCACGGCGGCGTCCACCGCATTGCCGCCGGCCTTGAGGATGTCCAGCCCGATGCGCGAGGCCAGCTCCTGCTCGCTGGCCACCATGCCGTTCTTGGCCACCACGGGGTGGAACACATCCATGTCGAAGTCATAAGCCGCGGCGGCGGCCTGCGCGGCGCTGGGCTGCGCGGTGGCGGCCGCGGGCTGCACGGCGGCAGCGGGCGCCGGCGGCTGCGGGTTGCTGCAGGCGACCAGGCTGGCCAGGGCCAGCGCAAGGCTGCCGGCCAGCAGGGTGGAGCGGAATTGCATTCGGTGTCTCCTGGTGGTTGGGGATGGGCCGCAGGGTAAACGCCCGGTGCGGCGCTGGCAAGAGAGTACAAAAACTGTATACACTTTCTAGTACCCGAAACCACTTCAGGAGATGCCCCATGGGCCTCAGCACCCACGTCCTCGACACCATGCACGGCTGCCCCGCCGCGGGCATGGAGGTCGCGCTGTATGCCACCAGCGGCGAGCAGGCCACGCTGGTCAAGCGCCTGACCCTCAACCACGACGGCCGCACCGACGCGCCGCTGTTCGACAACGCCAGCCTGCGCCCCGGCACCTACCGGCTGACGTTCGACGTGGCCGCGTACTTCAAGGCCAAGGGCGTGCAGTTGCCCGAGCCCAACTTCCTGGGCCGCGTGAGCCTGGACTTCGGCATCGCCCATGCGGACCAGCACTACCATGTGCCGCTGCTGGTGAGCCCGTGGAGCTATTCCACGTATCGCGGTTCGTGATCTAGAGCTGTCCCTCGGTGAGGGTGTCGAGTTGGAAACTCCCCGACTTGTCCCACAGCCACGTATCGGTATAGGTCACGCGCTGCATGCGCGAGGGCACGGGGAAGGGCGCGGCGGCGCGCACCGTGCGCTCGATCTCCTTGACCACCTCGGGCGCATGGCGCGGCGCGCGCATCCAGCGCAGGGCGGTCACGCGGCCCGCGCGGTCGATGTCCACCTCCAGCACGCCGATGGCGTAGAGCAGCGGCGGCAGCTTGCCCTTGTAGATGCGCTGCGCGTTCAGGCCGTACAGGTGCGTGGCCGCATCCTGCCGGTAGGCGCGCGGCGTTGCGGCGCCCGAAGCGCGCGCCGAGCCCTGGGCCGCGGGCACGGGGCCGGTCACGCGGGCGTCGCTGCCGGGCACGGCCGGGGCGGGCGCGGGCTCCGGCCCGGACTTGCAGGCCGCCACGATGGCCGCCACGGCCGCCATGAGGCTGGCCGGCAGCCAGAAGGGGCGCTTGCGGGCCGGGGGACGCTGGTCGGGGGACTGGGACATGATGGTCGGTAGGTGAATGGCGAACCAGAGGCGGGAACACATGCGCACGGCGTTGCATCGCTTGCTCGAACACATCCAGGCGGCGCCCGCGTGCCTGGTGACGGTGGAGTCTACCCAAGGCTCGGTGCCGCGCGAGCGCGGGGCCTGGATGGCCCTGCTGGCGGGAGACGATACGCCGCTGGGCACCATCGGCGGCGGGCACCTGGAGCTGCAGGCCCTGCAGGAGGCGCGCGAGCGCCTGGCGGATTACCTGGCCGGGCGGCCGGCGCGCGCGCCGCTGGTGCGCCGGGCGCTGGGGCCCAGCCTGGGCCAGTGCTGCGGCGGCGTGGTGGTGCTGCGCTTCGAGTGCGTGGGCGCGGCGGACGCGCCGGCGCTGCGCGAGCGCCTGGCGCCGCCCCTGCACCCGGTGGCGCTGTTCGGCGGCGGCCACGTGGGCCACGCGCTGGCGCGCGTGCTGGCGCCGCTGCCCTTCGCGCTGCACTGGATCGACAGCCGCGACGGGGTGTTTCCCCCGCGCCGCCACCGCAGGCGCTGTGCGAACACTCCGACCCGGTGCAGGCGGCCGTGCCTGGCCTCGCGCCGCGCTCGTTCGTGCTCATCATGAGCTTCAGCCACGCGGAGGACCTGGACATCGTGGCTGCCTGCCTGGCGCGCCAGCGCGCGCGCGGCGACCTGCCCTTCATCGGCCTCATCGGCAGCCGCACCAAGTGGGCGACGTTCCGCCACCGGCTGGCGGCGCGCGGCTTTACGGCGCAGGAACTGGCGCAGGTGACCTGCCCCATCGGCGTGCCCGGCATCGCGGGCAAGGAGCCCGAGGTGATCGCCGTGGCGGTGGCGGCGCAGTTGCTGCAGCGGCTGGGGCAGGCTTGAAGCCAAAACGGCCTCCAGCGCTTGTCGGGCAAGCGCTGGCAGCTATTCTTCTGGGAGCGATCAGGCCAGGGTGTAGGCCGTCTTCACCGTGGTGAAGAATTCCTGCGCATAGTGCCCCTGCTCGCGCGGGCCGTAGCTGCTGCCCTTGCGTCCGCCGAACGGCACGTGGTAGTCCACCCCCGCCGTGGGCAGGTTCACCATCACCATGCCGGCCTGGGCATGGCGCTTGAAGTGCGTGGCGTGCTTCAGGCTGGTCGTGGCGATGCCCGCCGACAGGCCGAACTCGGTATCGTTGGCTACGGCCAGCGCTTCTTCATAGTCCTTCACGCGGATCACGCTGGCGACGGGACCGAAGATCTCCTCGCGGTTGATGCGCATGGCGGGCGTGGTATCGGCGAACAGCGCCGGCGCCATGAAATAGCCCTCGTGCCCGCTGCCCGTGTGGCAGGCCACGCGGCCGCCGCCGCTGACGAGCCGTGCGCCCTCGGCTTTGCCGATCTCGACGTAGCTCAGATCCTGTTCGAGCTGCGCCTGGCTCACCACCGGCCCCATGTCCGTGCCCGCGGCCAGCGCGGCGCCGACCTTGATCGCTTCGATGCGGCTCTTCAGCGCCTCGACGAAGGCCGGGTAGATCTTGTCCGTCACGATCAGGCGGCTCGATGCCGTGCAGCGCTGGCCCGTGGAATAGAAGCAGCTCTGCGCCGACAGCTCCACCGCCTGCTTCAGGTCGGCATCGTCCAGCACCACCTGCGGGTTCTTGCCGCCCATCTCCAGTTGCACCTTCTTGCCGTTCTCCACGCAAGCGGCGGCAATCCCCCGGCCCACGCCGACCGACCCCGTGAAGCTGATGGCCGCGATGCCCGGATGGCGCACCAGCGCGTCGCCGATCACACGCCCCCGGCCCATGACGAGGTTGAACACCCCGGCCGGAATGCCCGAGCGGTGGATGATGTCCGCCAGCGCCCAGGCACAGCCCGGCACGAGATCGGCGGGCTTGATGACCACGCAGTTGCCGAAGGCCAGCGCCGGAGCGATCTTCCAGGCGGGAATCGCGATGGGGAAGTTCCACGGCGTGATGAGACCGACCACGCCAATGGGCTCGCGCGTGATCTCCACGCCGATGCCGGGGCGCACGGAGGGCAGCGTCTCGCCCGCCAGCCGCAGGCATTCGCCCGCGAAGAACTTGAAGATCTGGCCCGCGCGCATGACCTCGCCGATGGCCTCGCCGCGCACCTTGCCTTCTTCGCGGGCGAGCAACTCGCCCAGCTCCTCCTTGCGGGAGAGGATCTCCGAGCCGATGCGATCCAGCGCATCCGAGCGCGCCTGGATGCCCGAAGTGCTCCACGCGGGAAACGCCGCCACGGCGGCGGTCACGGCCGCATCCACGTCGGCGGCATCGCCCTGGGCGTATTCGCCGATCACGTCGGCCAGGTGGCTGGGGTTGGTGTTGGGCGCGTAGGACTTTCCGGGAGTCCAGGCGCCGTTGATCAGGTTGTCGTGTCGGGACATGAATACTCTCTTATTGATAGCTGCTCGCGATTGATGGACAAGCGCTGGAGGCCGATTGGGCTAACGAACCATGCAGGGCCGCTTGTTGTCGAACTTCCAGCCGGGGATCAGGTGCTGCATGGCGATGGCGTCGTCGCGCGCGCCCAGGCCGTGTTCCAGGTACAGCGTGTGGGCGCGCTGCAGCGCGGCGCGGTCCACCGCCACGCCCAGGCCGGGCGTCGTCGGCACCTCGACGAAGCCGCCCTTGATCTGCAGCGGGTTCTGCGTGAGGAACTGCCCGTCCTGCCAGATCCAGTGCGTGTCGATGGCCGTCACCTTGCCGGGCACGGCGGCGGCCACGTGGGTGAACATGGCCAGCGAAATGTCGAAGTGGTTGTTGGAGTGCGAGCCCCAGGTCAGGCCCCAGTCGCGGCAGGTCTGGCCCACGCGCACGCTGCCGGCCATCGTCCAGAAATGCGGGTCGGCCAGCGGAATGTCCACCGACTGCAGCGACAGCGCATGCACCATCTGGCGCCAGTCGGTGGCGACCATGTTGGTGGCAGTGGGCAGGCCGGTGGCGCGGCGGAACTCGGCCATCACCTCGCGGCCGGAGAAGCCGCCCTCGGCGCCGCAGGGGTCTTCGGCATAGGCCAGCACGCCGCGCATGTCGCGCATCAGGCGGATGGCGTCTTTCAGCAGCCAGCCGCCGTTGGGGTCGAGCGTGACGCGCGCTTCGGGGAAGCGCCGGGCCAGCGCGGTGACGGCCGCGACTTCCTCTTCGCCCGCGAGCACGCCGCCCTTGAGCTTGAAGTCGTTGAAGCCGTAGCGCGCGTGCGCGGCCTCGGCCTGGCGCACGATCGCGTCGGGCGTCATGGCTTCCATGTGGCGCACCTGGGCCCAGGCGTCGCTGCCGCTCGTGTCCTCGCCGGGCTTCACGTAGGGCAGGCCGGTCTTGCCGCTCGGGCCGACGAAGAACAGGTAGCCCAGCATCTCCACGCGCTCGCGCTGCTGGCCTTCGCCCAGCAGCGCGGCCACGGGCACGCCCAGGTGCTGGCCCAGCAGGTCGAGCAGGCACGATTCGACGGCAGTGACGGCATGCACGCCGATGCGCAGGTCGAACGTCTGCAGGCCGCGCCCGCCCGTGTCGCGGCCCTCCAGGGCGCCTTGCACCTGCCGCAGCAGTTGCAGGTGCTGGCCGATGGACTGGCCGATCAGCACGCGCTTGCTGTCCTCCAGCGCCTGGCGGATGCCTTCGCCGCCGGGCACCTCGCCCACGCCAGTGCGGCCCGCGCTGTCGTGGATCAGCAGCACGTTGCGCGTGAAGAACGGGCCGTGCGCGCCGCTCAGGTTCATCAGCATGCCGTCGCGGCCCGCGACGGGGATGACTTCGATGTCGGTGATGGTCGGGGTGCTGGACATGGTCAGTCGATGGTGATCTTGCGGCTCTGGATCAGCGCTTTCCAGCGCGCGTTCTCGCGTGCCTGGAAGGCCGTGAATTCGGCGGGCGTGCTGCCCACGATCTCCAGCCCCTGGTCGGTGAAGCGCTTGGCGATGGCCGGGTCGCGGATGGCGTCGACCGCGGCCTGGCCGAGCTTGGCCTTCACGTCGGCGGGCAGGCCCCTGGGCGCGGCCAGGCCCTGCCATGAATAGACCTCTGCGCCCTGGACGCCGGCCTCGGCCAGCGTGGGCACGTCGGGCAGCACGGGCGAGCGCTTGTCGCCGGTGACGGCAATCGCGCGCAGCTTGCCGGCGCGGATGTGCGGCAGCACGGCATTCACGTTCTGGAACGAGAAATCCACCTGTCCGCCCAGCAGGTCGTTGATGGCCGGCGCGCCGCCCTTGTAGGGCACGTGCGTGCCCGAGGTGCCGCTCTGCTGCCAGAACATCTCGGCCGAGAGGTGGTCCGACGAGCCGTTGCCCGAGCTGGCGAAACTGAGCTTGCCCGGCTGCGCCTTGAGCGCGGCCACCACCTCGGTCACGGTGCGGGCCTGCTGCGCGGACGAGGCCACGAGCACGTTGGGCGCCTGCACGGGCACGCTGATGTAGTCGAAGTCCGCCGCAGCGTCGTAGGGCGCGGACTTCATCAGGTGCGGCGTGATGACGTAGGGGCCGAGCGAGGCGAACAGCAGCGTGTAGCCGTCGGCCGGCGCGCGCTTGACGGCCGTGGCGCCGATGGTGCCGGTGGCGCCAGGGCGGTTGTCCACCACGAAGGATTGGCCGAGCGTGTCGCCCATCTTCTGTGCCATGGCGCGGGCGATGGTGTCGGTGGAGCCGCCGGGCGGGAAGGGCACGACGATGGTCACGCTCTTGTCCGGCCAGGCGGCCGCAGTGGCGCAGAGAGCTGCCATCGCCAGGGCTGCGAGCAGTTTCTTCATGGCGTGTCTCCTGGCCTTATTCGTCCAGCGTGGCGATGAGCTGGGCGAGCGCTTCGTACTCGGCAGGCTTGAGCTCTGACAGCGGCGCGCGCACGGGGCCGGCGTCGTGGCCGACGATCTTCGCGCCGGCCTTGACGATGCTCACCGCATAGCCTTCTCCACGATTGCGGATCTTCAGGTAAGGGATGAAGAAATCCTTGAGCAGCCGGTGCTGCGTGGCCATGTCGTCGTTCTTCACCGCTTCGTAGAAGCGCATCGCCGTCTTGGGGATGAAGTTGAAGACGGCCGACGAATACACCGGCGTGCCCAGCGCCTTGTAGGCTGCTGCATAGACCTCGGCCGTGGGCAGGCCGCCCAGGTAGGCCAGGCGGTCGCCCAGGGTCAGGTACATGGCGCACTGGGCCTCGATGTCGCCCACGCCGTCCTTGTAGCCCACCAGGTTGGGGTTGCGCTCGGCCAGGCGCGCCACGGTCTCGGGCGCGAAGCGGCTGATGCCGCGGTTGTAGATGATCACGCCAAACTTCACGCTCTTGCACACCGCCTCGACGTGGGCGGCCAGGCCTTCCTGGCTGGCCTCGGTCAGGTAGTGCGGCAGCAGCAGGATGCCGTGGGCGCCGGCCTTCTCGGCCGCCTGCGCGCATTCGATGGCGAAGCGCGTGGGGCCGCCCGCGCCGGCGATGATGGGCACCTTGCCCTTGCAGGTGTCCACGGCGGTCTTGATGATGGCCGGGTACTCGCCGCCCGTGAGCGAGAAGAACTCGCCCGTGCCGCCCGCCGCGAACAGGGCGCTGGCGCCGTAGGGGGCGAGCCACTCCAGACGCGCCGCGTAGCCCTTGGCGTTGAAATCGCCATTGGTGTCGAAGTCGGTCAGGGGGAAGGACAGCAGGCCGGAGCTCATCACGTCCTTGAGGTCTTGAGGGGTCATGTCGGTCTTTCTTTCGGGGGAAGAGGGGGCGGGGAAAAGAGGCGTGCGTCAATCGAGCTGCAGGTTCTCCTGCTGCACGACCTTGGCCCAGCGGGCGCGCTCGGCGGCGAAGAAACGGTCCACCTCGGCGGGGGCCATGGTCACCACCTCGGCGCCCTGGCCGGCCAGGCGCGAGCGCACCTCGGGCGAGCGGATGGCGGTGACCAGCGATTCGTGGATGCGGCGGGCGATGCCGTCCGGCGTGCCCGCGCGCAGCATTACGCCCTGCCAGGTGCCGGTTTCGTAGCCGGCCACGCCCTGCTCGGCGATGGTGGGCACGGTGCCGATCAGCGGCATGCGTTCGCGCTTGGACACGCCCAGCAGCTTGAGCTTGCCGCTCTGTACATGGGGGTAGGTGGCCAGCATGCCGTTCATCAGCACCTGGGTCTGGCCCGCCACCGTGTCCTGCACCGACTGCACGCCGCCCTTGTAGGGGACGTACTGCCACTTGGCGCCCGTGGCGCGGGCCAGTTCCACGCCGGCCAGGTGCGGGGCGCTGCCGGTGGCCGTCACGGCGAAGTTCAGGTCGCTGGTCTTGGACAGCTCCACCAGCTCCTTGAGCGTGTTGGCCTTCACCGAGGGGTGCACCACCAGCAGGTGCGGCGAATAGGCCAGCATGGCCGCGCCGCGCAGGTCCTTGGACGGGTTGAACGGCAGCTTGGTGTAGACCGACGGGCTGATGGCCAGCGCGCCCAGGTCGCAAAGCAGCAGGGTGTAGCCGTCGGCGGGCGCCTTGGCCACGAAGTCCGCGCCCAGGTTGCCGTTGGCGCCGGGCTTGTTCTCCACGATCACCGGCTGCCCCAGCATCTCCGACAGCGGCTGGCTGATCGAGCGCGCGATGATGTCGGAGCTGCCGCCGGGCGGGTAGGGCACCACGATCTTCAGCGGCCGGGTGGGCCAGGCGGGCGCGGGCTGGGCGGCGATGCACAGCGGGGCCGCGCACAGGCTGGCGAGTGCGGCGGCGGCCGCGCGGCGGGTGAGGCGAGGGTGCATGGGTTGTCTCCTTGGTTGATGTTGTATGTCATCATACAACATGAGATGACAAGCGCAAGCCTGTCGCGCCGCCTTCAGGCGGCGGGGGCGCTGCGCTTCTGCGCGAGGCGCAGCCGCTCGCGGGAGTTGGTGAGGTGGATGCGCATGGCGGCGCGGGCCGAGTCGGCGTCCTGCCGCTCGATGGCGTTGAAGATCTCCTCGTGCTCGCGGTTCACGCGGTGCAGGTAGTCGGGGTCGCGCCCCGGCGACTGGATGGAGGTGATGCGCGTGCGCGGGATCAGCTGCGCGCCGAAGTGCGCCAGGATGCTCTCGAAATACGGGTTGCCCGTGGCCTGCGCGATGCCCAGGTGGAAGGCGAGGTCCGGCGCGATGGTGTCGCCGCCGCCCGCGGCGTTGCGCTCGAACGCCTGCAGCGCCTGCCGCATGGCCTGCAGGTGGGCGTCGCTGCGGCGCTGCGCGGCCAGGCCTGCCGCCTCGGTCTCCAGGCTGATGCGCAGCTCCAGCACGGCCAGCACGTCCACCGATTCGCTGAGCTCCCGCGCGTTGAGCGTGAGCCCCGCGCCCTCTCGCACGGCCTGCACGAAGGTGCCGATGCCGTGGCGCGTCTCCACCAGGCCGGCGGCCTGCAGCTTGGAGATCGCCTCGCGCACCACGGTGCGGCTCACGTCGTAGCTGCGCACCAGCTCCGACTCGGTAGGCAGGCGGTCGCCCTCGCGCAGCAGGCCCTGGCGGATCTTGTTCTCGAATTCCTCGGAGAGCAGGTTGGCCAGGCTGCGGCCGTTGCGGCCGGACTTGCCGCGCAGGGATTCGCGGGAGGCGGGGGTGGGTGAGGGTAATCCCGTGGACGGCGCATTCATGCTTTGATCATAATGCGTTGTAAGTTGTCTGATGACATATTTCATGCCCCGCCTCCGATGAGCACCTCCCACGCGATCCGCCACGTCCGCATCACGCCCATTGCCTTTCGCGATCCGCCGCTGCTGAACGCGGCGGGCATCCACGAGCCCTGGGCACTGCGCTCCATCATCGAGATCGAGACGGCCTCGGGCCTGGTGGGCATCAGCGAGAGCTATGGTGACCAGCCCATGCTGGATGCGCTGGCCAAGGCCGCGCCGGCGCTGGCGGGGCTGTCGCCCTGGGCGCTGGGCGAGATGGAGCGCCGCGTGGAGGCGCTGGTGGCGCCCCCGAAGCTCACGGCCTCGGAGTTCCTGGGCCAGCAGGTGTCGCTGGCGCCGGGCACGCACGTTTCCAAGACGGTGGCCAAGGTGGTCAGCGCGTTCGAGGTCGCCATGCTCGACCTGCAAGGGCAGATGGCGCGGGCGCCCATCGTCGATCTGCTGGGCGGGGCGGCGCGCGGCAGCGTGCCGTTTTCGGCCTACCTGTTCTACAAGTACGCCGAGCACATCGGCACACCCTGTGCGCCGGACGCCTGGGGCGAGGCGCTGACGCCCGGCCAGCTCGTGGCCCAGGCGCGGCGCATGATCGGGCAGCATGGCTTCCGGAGCATCAAGCTCAAGGCGGGCGCGCTGCCGCCCGAGCAGGAGGCCGCGGGCATCCTGGCGCTGGCAGAGGCCTTTCCCGGCACGCCGCTGCGCATCGACCCCAACGCCAACTGGACGGTGGAGACCAGCCTGCGGATCGTGCAGCAGCTGCGCGGCGTGCTGGAGTACTACGAAGACCCGGCCCCGGGCCTGGACGGCATGGCCGCCGTGGCGCGCGCGTGCGACGTGCCGCTGGCCACCAACATGGTGGTGACGGACTTCGCCGAGTTCCGCCGCAACGCCGAGATGGGCTGCCCCGTGAAGATCGTGCTCAGCGACCACCACTACTGGGGCGGGCTGCGCGCCACGCAGCGGCTGTCCACGCTGTGCAAGACCTTCGACCTGGGCCTGTCCATGCACAGCAACTCGCACCTGGGCATCAGCCTGGTGGCCATGACGCACCTGTGCGCCAGCGTGCCGCTGCTCACCTACGCCTGCGACACGCACTACCCCTGGCAGGACGAGGAAGTCGTCGAAGGCGGGCGCCTCCGGTTCGAGCAGGGCAGCCTGCGCGTGCCCACGGCGCCGGGCCTGGGCGTCACGCTGGACCGCGAGGCGCTCGCCCGCCTGCACGACAACTACCTGCGCTGCGGCATCCGCAACCGCGACGACCTGGGGCAGATGCGTAAGTACGACCCCACCTTCACCGGCAAACAGCCGCGCTTTTGAGCTTTTTTCCATCAACAGACAGGAGACAACCGCCATGCAACGCCGCACGCTGATCCACCGTTCCCTCGCCGCCAGCGCCCTGCTGCTGGGCGGCAGCTTCGCCGCCCAGCCCGCCGTGGCCCAGGGCGCCTGGCCCACGGGCAAGCCCATCACCTACATGGTGCCGTTCCCGCCCGGCGGCAACACCGACACCCTGGCGCGCGTGATCGCCCAGCCCCTGGGCCAGGCGCTGGGCACGCCGGTGGTCATCGAGAACAAGGGCGGCGCCGGTGGCAGCGTGGGCTCGGGCCTGGCCGCCCGCGCGCCCGCGGATGGCTACACCATCCTTGGCGGCACCATCAGCTCGCACTCCATCAACGTGAGCCTGTATTCCAAGCTGGACTACGACCCCATCAAGTCGTTCACGCCGGTGGCCATGCTGGGCTCCGGGCCGCTGGTGCTGGTGGTGCCGTCGGCCAGCCCCTACAAGACGCTGGACGACGTGCTCGCCGCCAGCAAGGCCAAGGCCGGCGCGGGCGGGCTGTCTTCCGCGTCACCCGGCACCGGCACCTCGCCGCACATGGCGCTGGAGCTGCTGGCCTACCAGTCGGGCGTGAAGTTCACGCACGTGCCCTACAAGGGCAGCGGCCCGGCCGTGCAGGACGTGGTGGGCGGCCAGGTGGACATGATGTTCGACACCACGCTGATCGTGGGCCCCCACATCCAGTCCGGCAAGCTGCGCCCCATCGCCGTCACCAGCTCCAGGCGCCTGGAGTCGCTGCCCGACGTGCCCACCATCGCCGAAGCGGGCCAGAAGGGCTTCGACATGGGCTCGTGGCAGGCCGTGTTCGCCCCGGCGGGCACGCCCAAGCCCATCGTGGACCGGCTGCACGCGGAGATCATGAAGATCGTCGCCACGCCCGAGGTCCAGGCCCGCCTCAAGAGCTTCGGCATGGTTCCCTCCACCATGACGCCCGCCGAACTCGGCGCCTACCAGCAGGCCGAGGTGACCAAGTGGGCGCAGGTGATCAAGGCGGCGGGCATCAAGGCGGAGTGAACGGACCGGAACGCGGCACGATGAGCATCCAGCCCCCCTCTGCATCGCGATGGACGCGCGCGACAACGTGGCCATCGTCGCCAACGACGGCGGCCTGCCGGCCGGCACCGTGCTCCCCTCGGGCCTCGTGCTGGTCGACAAGGTGCCCCAGGGCCACAAGGTGGCGCTGGCCGACCTGGCGGCGGGCGACGCGGTGCGGCGCTACAACGTGGTGATCGGCCGGGCCGCGCGGCCGATCCCCGCCGGGAGCTGGGTGCATGAGCGCCTGCTGGAGATGCCCGCGGCGCGCTCGCTGGAGGGCCTGCCCATCGCCACGGTGAAGCCGCCCGAGCCGCCGCCGCTGGAGGGCCATACCTTCGAGGGCTACCGCAACGCCGACGGCTCGGTGGGCACGCGCAACATCCTCGCCATCACCACCACGGTGCAGTGCGTGGCCGGCGTGCTCGACTTCGCGGTGCGCCGCATCAAGGCCGAGCTGCTGCCACAGTATCCGCACGTTGATGACGTGGTAGGCCTGGAGCACACCTACGGCTGCGGCGTGGCCATCGACGCCGTGGGCGCCGAGATACCGCAGCGCACGCTGCGCAACATCAGCCGCAATCCCAACTTCGGCGGCGAGGTGATGGTGGTCAGCCTGGGCTGCGAGAAGCTGCAGCCCGAGCGGCTGCTGCCGCCGGGCACCTTCCCCATCGTGGACGAACGTGAACCCGAACTGGACGTGGTCTGCCTGCAGGACGAGGCGCACGTCGGCTTCATGAGCATGATCGACTCCATCATGGAAAGCGCCAAGGCGCACCTGGAGCGGCTGAACCGGCGCCACCGCGAGACCGTACCCGCCAGCGCCCTCGTGGTGGGCGTTCAGTGCGGCGGCAGCGATGCGTTCAGCGGCGTCACGGCCAACCCGGCCGTGGGCTTCTGCACCGACCTGCTGGTGCGCGCGGGTGCCACGGTGATGTTCAGCGAGGTGACCGAGGTGCGCGACGGCATCGCCCAGCTCACCGCGCGCGCGGCCACCCCCGGGGTGGCGCGAGACATGATCGCGGAGATGGCCTGGTACGACGCCTACCTGGACAAGGGCCGGGTGGACCGCAGCGCCAACACCACGCCCGGCAACAAGAAGGGCGGGCTGTCGAACATCGTCGAGAAGGCCATGGGCTCCATCGTCAAGAGCGGCACCGCGCCCATCACGGGCGTGTTGTCGCCGGGGCAGCGGCTGGCGGACCGCGGCATCGCGCGCGGGCTGGTGTACGCGGCCACACCCGCCAGCGACTTCATCTGCGGCACGCTGCAGCTGGCCGCCGGCATGAACCTGCACGTGTTCACCACCGGGCGCGGCACGCCCTACGGGCTGGCTGCGGTGCCGGTGATCAAGGTCGCCACGCGCAGCGACCTGGCGCGTCGCTGGCACGACCTGATGGACGTGAACGCCGGCCGCATCGCCGACGGCGGCGCCAGCATCGAGGACGTGGGCTGGGAGCTGTTCCGCCTCATGCTCGACGTGGCCAGCGGCCGCCGCAAGACCTGGGCCGAGCACTGGAAGCTGCACAACCAGCTCGTGCTGTTCAACCCGGCGCCCGTTACCTGACAGATGCTCCTGCATTGATAGCTGCTTGCGCTTTCTGCATAGGCGCTGGAGGCCGATTTGGCTTGAAATCCCGTAAGACTGCCTTGTGCGGGTCACTACCGAGCCGGCGGATGTGGCGGCGGCAACAAAAATTGCATACACTTCATGTCCACAAAATTGGTCGCAGCGGTGCCCCGGTAGCTTTCATGCCAAGGTGCGCGGCCTGATCCATCTGCTCAGAGCGCCCGCAGTGGTGAGCAGCTTTCGGGTGGCCCCACGCCACCGGGTTGAAACACTATGGAAAGCTACTTTCTCGACTGGGCCAATCTGCTGCTGCGCTGGCTGCACGTCATCACCGCCATCGCCTGGGTGGGCTCCTCGTTCTACTTCGTGTTCCTCGACAGCAGCCTCACGCCGCCCGTCGACGAAGACCTGAAGAAGCAGGGCGTGAACGGCGAACTCTGGGCCGTGCACGGCGGCGGGTTCTACCACCCGGTCAAGTTCAACGTCGCGCCGCCCAAGCTGCCCGACCATCTGCACTGGTTCTTCTGGGAGAGCTACACCACGTGGCTGTCGGGCTTCGCGCTGCTCACGGTGTCCTACCTCTGGAACGCCGGCATCTACCTGGTGCACCCGGCCAACCCGCTCATGTCGCCCGCCATGGCCATCGTGGCGGCGCTGGCCTTCCTGGTGGTGTTCTGGCTGCTCTACGACGGCATCTGCCGCGTGTTCGGGCAGCAGAAGAACGGCGACGCCATCGTGGGGGCGCAGGTAGCGGTGCTGGTGTGCATCGCGGCGGTCCTGGCCTGCCACATCTTCCCCGGCCAGGCGGCCTTCCTGCTCATGGGCGCGATGCTCGCCACCTCGATGAGCGCGAACGTGTTCTTTTGGATCATCCCCGGCCAGCGCAAGGTCGTCGCCGCGCTCAAGGCCGGCCAGCCGGTCGACCCGATCCACGGCAAGCGCGGCAAGCAGCGCAGCGTGCACAACACCTATTTCACGCTGCCCGTGCTGTTCGCCATGCTGTCCAACCACTACGGCTGGCTGTACAGCCACGAGCTGAACTGGCTGGTGCTGATCCTCATGATGTTCGCGGGCGCGGCCATCCGCCAGTTCTTCGTGATGCGCCACGGCTACAAGCTGGGCCGCAACCCCCATCCCTGGAAATATGCCGCCATGGGCGTGGCGGTGCTCCTGGGCGTGATCGCGTGGCTCAAGCCCGCGCCGCAGGCGGCCGCTCCGGCACCGGCCGCCGCGGCCCCGTCTGCCGCCGCAGCGCCTGCCGCGGGCTACGAGCAACTGCACGCGGTCATGCAGAAGCACTGCGTGGTCTGCCACAGCGCCAACACCATCGCGCAGAAGAATGTGAAGTTCGACACGCCCGAGGACGTGAAGGGCCACGCGCAGCAGATCTACCAGCAGGTGGTGCAGCTGCGCAAGATGCCCTTCGGCAACCCCGGCGCGCTGACCGATGCGGAGCGCGACACCTTCAAGCGCTGGTACGAGGGCGGTGCCCCCACCCCCTGACGGCGTTATGAATGCTATCGCGCGCGCCGCATACCGGGCGGCGCGCGGCGCCTTAAGCTAGGGGCCATGCACCTCTACCGCTCCGCGCTTCTGCGCTTTTCCGACGACGGCACGGCCCTGTACGACGAAGACGGCCTGCTGGCCGTCGCCCCCGATGCGCGCGGCGTGCAGCGCGTGCAGGCCGCCGGCGCCTGGAGCGCGCTGCGTGCGCGCTATCCCGAGGCGCCGGTGACCCACTGGCCCGGCCGCATCATTGCGCCGGGCTTCGTGGACATGCATGTGCACTACCCGCAGCTCGACGTGATCGGCTCGCCCGCGGACGGCCTGCTGCCCTGGCTGGAGAACTACACGTTCCCGCACGAGTCGCGCTTCGCCGACGCGGACTATGCCGCCGGCGTGGCGCGCTTCTTCCTCGATGAGCTGCTGCGCAACGGCGTCACCACGGCGCTCACCTTCGCCACCTCGCACCCGCAGTCGGTCGATGCGCTCATGGCCGAGGCGCAGGCCCGCAGGCTGCGCCTGATCGCCGGCAAGGTGCTGCAGGACCGCCATTCGCCCGACGGCGTGCGCGACGCCACCGAGCAATCGCTCATCGACACCGAGGCGCTCATCCGCCGCTGGCACGGCCAGGGCCGCCTGGGCTACGCCATCACGCCGCGCTTCGCGCCCACCAGCACCGAGGCCCAGCTGCGCGGCGCCGGCGCCTTGGCCGCGCGCTACGCGGACGTGTGGATCCAGTCCCACGTGGCCGAGAACCGCGACGAGATCCGCTGGGCGCGCGAACTCTTTCCCGCCGCGCGCAGCTACCTGGGCGTGTACGACGGCTTCGGCCTGATGCGCGAGCGCGCCGTGTACGCCCACTGCATCCACTTCGACGACAACGACCGCGCCCTGATGCGCGACCGCGGCGCCGTGGCGGCCGTGTGCCCCACGAGCAACCTGTTCCTGGGCAGCGGCTTCTTCGACTACGCGGGCGCCGACCGCGTGGGCTTCGGCTACGGGCTGGCCAGCGACGTGGGCGGCGGCACCAGCTTCAGCCCTTTCCACACCATGCTCGCGGCCTACTACGTGGGGCGCGAAGGCCATGCCAAGCAGGGCCTGAGCCTGCCGCCCCAGCGCCTGTGGTGGCAGCACACGGCCGGCGCCGCGCGCGCGCTGGGCCTGGAGGGCGTGGTGGGCAACCTGCAGCCGGGCTGCGAGGCCGACTTCGTCGTGCTCGACCCGCAGGCCACGCCGCTGCTGGCGCGCCGCACGGGCGACGCGCGCGACCTCGACGAGCTGCTGTTCGCCATGGTCGTGCTGGGCGACGACCGTTTGATCGAGCGCACGGTCATTGCATGAAAAAGGCCTCTGGCGCTTGCCTGTCAAGCGCAGGCAGCTATCATTTGGGTAGCTATCGGCGCGGCCTCGCCTAGAATGCGCGCCAGGAGTGACCTCATGAGCATCAAGAGCGACAAATGGATCCGCCGCATGGCCGAGCAACACGGGATGATCGAGCCCTTCGAGCCCGGCCAGGTCCGCGAGAGCGAGGGGCGCAAGATCATCAGCTACGGTACCAGCAGCTACGGCTACGACATCCGCTGCGCGCGTGAATTCAAGGTCTTCACCAACATCCACAGCACCGTGGTGGACCCGAAGAACTTCGACGAGAAGAGCTTCGTCGATTTCGAGGGCGACTACTGCATCATCCCGCCCAACAGCTTCGCGCTGGCGCGCACGGTGGAGTATTTCCGCATCCCGCGCGACGTGCTCACCGTGTGCCTGGGCAAGAGCACCTATGCGCGCTGCGGCATCATCGTCAACGTCACGCCGTTCGAGCCCGAGTGGGAAGGCTACGTGACGCTCGAATTCAGCAACACCACGCCGCTGCCCGCCAAGATCTACGCGGGTGAGGGCTGCGCGCAGGTGCTGTTCTTCCAGGGCGACGAGCCCTGCGACGTGAGCTACCGCGACCGCAACGGCAAGTACCAGGGCCAGCACGGCGTGACGCTGCCTAAGGCCTGAACCACCGCCCGCGTCCTACGCCGCGTCGGGCGGTGATCCGCCGGGCGCGCGCCGGGGCGCTGCCTACGATCGGCTCCAGTTGAACGACCGGAGCCTTCCATGGCATATGCCCCATCTTCCGCTTCCTCCTCCGACGCCCCGGCTTCCTCCCCCTGGGTGGTCTGGGTGGGAACGGCCGTCATCCTCGTGCAGCTGGTGGCCATCGGTGTGGTGGTGGAGCACCATGCGCGCGAAGCCGCCGCCACGGCCGCGACCTACGTGACCAGCACGCTGCAGCCGCCGGCCACCCTGGCGACCGCCGCGCAGTAGGCGCGCCGCGAATGTGAACTTTCTTGAACCGCCCCGCCGGGGCGGTGCGCTGCGCACATCGGGGCGGCAGCGGCGCTTGCCGGGCGGGCGTAACATCCGTGGCTTGCGCCGTGCGCACATTGGAGAACGCTCATGAGATGGGAAGGCAATCGTCAGTCGGACAACGTCGAGGACCGCCGCGGCAGCGGCGGCGGAGGCGGCGGTTTCGGTGGGCGCTCCATCGGCATCGGCACGGTGGTGGTGGCGCTGATCGGCTGGGGCGTGTTCGGCATCAACCCGCTGACGACCATCGGCGTGCTGTCGGGCGGAGGCGGCGCGCCGCAGGTGCAGCAGGGCCCCGCCAAGGCACCGCCCGCGAACGACCGCAGCGCCGCCTTCGTGTCCACGGTGCTGGCCTCCACCGAGGACGTGTGGGCGCAGATCTTCCAGCAGGGCGGGGCGCAGTACCGCCCGCCCAAGCTGGTGCTGTTCCGCGGCGCCACGCCCACGGCCTGCGGCACGGGGCAAAGCGCCATGGGGCCGTTCTACTGCCCGGGCGACCAGAAGGTCTACCTGGACATGGATTTCTTCGACACCATGAGCCGACAGCTCGGCGCGCCGGGCGAGTTCGCCCGCGCCTACGTGATCGCCCACGAGGTAGGCCACCACGTGCAGACCCTGCTGGGCGCCACGGGCAAGGTGGACGGGATGCGCGGGCGCGTGAGCCAGCGCGAGCAGAACGCCCTGTCGGTGCGCCTGGAGCTGCAGGCCGACTGCTACGCCGGCATCTGGACACGCTACTCGCAGCAGGCCAAGAACTGGCTGGACCAGAGCGACATCGAGTCCGCGCTGAACGCCGCCGGGCAGATCGGCGACGACACGCTGCAGCGCAAGCAGACGGGCACCGTGCGCCCCGACGCCTTCACCCACGGCTCCAGCGCGCAGCGCGTGCGCTGGTTCACGCAGGGCATGAAGACCGGCAGCGTGCAGGCCTGCGATACGTTCAGCGCGCAGACGCTGTAAACGTTTCCTCGGCCACGGTGTATTTCGTCAGGCGCCGCGCATCCACGCGGATGCCCAGGCCCGGCGCCGTGGGCACGGTGAGGGTGCTGTCCGCGTTGAGCGTGAACGGCTCCTCCACGATGTCCTCCTCGAAATACTTCGACGAGGCCGAGATGTCGCCCGGCAGCGTGAAGCCCGGCAGCGAGGCCACCGCCACGTTGAGCGCGCGGCCGATGCCGGTCTCGAACATGCCGCCCATCCACACCGGCACGCCCTGCGCGCGGCACAGGTCGTGGCTGCGCACGGATTCGCGCACGCCCCCCACGCGGCCCGGCTTGATGTTGATGACGCGGCAGGCGCCGATGGAAAGCGCCTTGCGCGCGTCGTCGGCCGACAGGATGCTCTCGTCCAGGCACACCGCCGTGCGCATGCGCTGCTGCAGCTGCGCGTGGTCGATGATGTCTTCGTTGGACAGGGGCTGCTCGATCAGCAGCAGGCCCAGGTCGTCCAGCCCGGCGAGCCGGTCCAGGTGCTCCAGCGTGTAGGCGGCGTTGCCGTCCACCTGCAGTTTCAAATCGGGCCAGTGCTTGCGCACGAGGGCCGTTTCCACCAGATCCTTGCCGGGCTTGATCTTGAGCTTGACGCGCCGGTAGCCCTCGCGCAGGTAGCCTTCCACGCTGCGCAGCAGCGCCTCGGGCGTGTCGTGCACGCTGACCGAGACGCCGGTTTCCACGCGCTCGCGCGTGCCGCCGAGGCGCGTGCTGAGCGATTGGCCGCGCGCCTGCGCGTCCAGATCCCAGAACGCGCATTCCAGCCCCGCCTTGGCGATGCGGTGGCCGGCCACGGGCGACATCGCGTCCCACAGCGCCTGCGCGTCCGCCAGTTCCCGGCCCAGTACCAGCGGGACGAGGTACTCGCGCAGCACCAGCGCGTTGATGGCCGTGCTTTCGTAGCAATAGTCGGGGTAGGCGAGGGCGACGCACTCGCCCCAGCCGGTGAGGCCACCGTCGGTGGCGGCCTCGACGAGGATCGCGTCCTTGTGCGTGAGCGTCCAGCGCGACGTGGAGAACGCATGCCGGAACGGCATGCGCACGTGGCGCAGGGTGATGCGGGCGATCTTCATCAGTCGAGCGAGGCGCCGGTGTGCTTGACCACGACGGCCCACTTGTCCGTCTCGGCGCGGATGAAGCGCGTGAAGTCCTCCACCGAGCCCTCGACCGTGGTGTTGCCGATCTTGGCGAACGCCTCGGTCATGGTCTTTCCCTTCATGGCGGTGTTGATCTCCTTGTTCAGGCGCTGGACCACTTCCCTGGGCGTGCCCGCGGGCGCCACGATGCCGCCCCAGGCGCTCATCAGGAAGTCCTTCACGCCGGCCTCCTGCATCGTGGGGATCTCGGGGAAGAGGAACGAGCGCTTCTCGGCCGTGTAGCCCAGGGCGCGCAGCGTGCCGGCCTTCACGTAGGTGGACAGCGGGCCGATGTTGTCGAACATGATGTCCACGCGGTTGCCGATCAGGTCCTGGTAGGCGGCCGACGAGCCCTGGTAGGGGATATGGTTGAGCTTCACGCCCGCGAGCTGCTCGAACAGCGCCAGGCTCATGTGCCCCGTGGTGCCCACGCCGGGCGATGCGCCGGTCACCGTGCCGGGGGGCTGCTTGCGGATCCAGTCCAGCAGTTCCTGCACGTTCTTCGCCTCCAGCGAGGGGCGCACCACGAGCAGGTTGGAGGTGGACGAGAACTGCGCGATGGGCGCGATGTCGCGGTCCACGTCGTAGGCCAGCTTCTTGAACAGCGTGCGGTTGATGGCCAGCGTGTTCACGTTGCCGTAGCCGATGGTGTAGCCGTCGGGCGCGGAGCGGGCGATGGCCGTCATGCCGATGCCGCCGCCGCCGCCCGGGCGGTTCTCCACCACCACGGCCTGGCCGAGCTGCTTTTGCAGCTCGTCGGCCAGCAGGCGGCTGATGATGTCGGGGCTGCCGCCGGGCGGCGTGGGCACGATGAACTTGATGGGCTTGCCCGGCCAGGCCGCCTGCGCGTGGACGGGTGCGGCGGCGGCGAGCGCCAGGCTGGCGGCGATGGCGGCGGCGCGCCAGATTTTCTTCAGCATTCGAGGGCTCCTTGTATTTTTCCGGCCGCGATGCTAGTGGCCGGGCGCATGCCCGACAATCGACATTTCGGTCGCGGCCGATGACCTAATGTAAAGACCCTCCACACGCTCCATGCGCATCCAGAGCCCCTCCCTCGTCGAACTGCATTCCTTCCTGGCCGTGGCGCGCACCGGGAGCTTCCGCCGTGCCGCGCAGGAACTGTGCGTCACCCAGGCGGCCGTGAGCCGGGCCGTGGCGCGTCTGGAGGCCGACCTGGGGCAGGAGGTATTCATCCGGGGCAGCGGCGGGGTGGTGCTGACGCCGCTGGGCACGGACCTGCAGCGCATGACCGCGCGGCACGTGCGCGCGCTGGAGACGGCCGGCATGCGCCTGCGCAAGCCGCGCGAGCGCCTGCGGCTGCAGCTGTCGGTGGTCACCAGCCTGGGCAACCTCTGGCTCATGCCCCGGCTGGAGGACTTTCGCCGCAGCCACCCCGAGATCGGGATCGAGTTCCGCCAGTACCGGCACGACGAGGATTTCACGCGCGAGGACGTGGACCTGTGGATCGACGTGAAGCGCAGCCTGCGCCAGCAGTGGCCGCGCCAGATCGCCGCGCGCTACCTCATCGGCCACGAGATCCTGGAGGTCTGCACGCCGGACGTGGCGCGGGGCATCCGCTGCGCGCAGGACGTGCTGCGCCAGCCGCTGCTCTACCACTCCGCGCACCCCGACAACTGGAACATCTGGGCCCGGGCGGCGCACCTGGACCTGGCGGGCCAGCGGCTGGGCTGCGGGTTCGACCTGGTTATCAACATGGTGGACGCCGCCCGCGCGGGCATGGGCGTGGCGGTGGTGCAGGAGTGCATGGTGCACGACGACCTGCGCGCGGGCCGGCTGGTCGCGCCCCTGGGCATCCGCGCCTCCACGGGCCGCGGATACTACCTGTGCTGGCGCCGGGCGCAGGCCCAGCACCCGGCCAGCGAGCTGTTCGGCCAGTGGCTGCAGCAACAGGCGCTGGCGCCCGTTTCTGCTGCAGTGCGACAATAGCGGCTTGATGACACAACCCTACTCCTCCCTTGCGCTGGCGGAACCCCTCAAGCGCGCCGTAGCCGAAATGGGCTACGAGAACATGACGCCCATCCAGGCCCAGGCGATTCCCGTCGTGCTGACGGGCAAGGACGTGATGGGCGCGGCGCAGACCGGCACCGGCAAGACGGCGGCCTTCTCGCTGCCGCTGCTGCAGCGCCTGCTGCAGCACGAGAACAGCTCGGCCTCGCCCGCGCGCCACCCAGTGCGCGCCCTGGTGCTGCTGCCCACGCGCGAACTGGCCGACCAGGTGGCCCAGCAGATCGCGCTCTATGCCAAGTACACCAAGCTGCGCAGCGCGGTGGTGTTCGGCGGCATGGACATGAAGCCCCAGACCATCGAGCTCAAGAAGGGCGTCGAGGTGCTGGTGGCCACGCCCGGGCGCCTGCTGGACCACATCGAGGCCAAGAACGCGGTGCTCAATCAAGTCGAGTACGTGGTGCTCGACGAGGCCGACCGCATGCTGGACATCGGCTTCCTGCCCGACCTGCAGCGCATCCTGTCGTACCTGCCCAAGCAGCGCACCACGCTGCTGTTCTCGGCCACCTTCTCGCCCGAGATCAAGCGCCTGGCCGGCAGCTACCTGCAGGACCCCATCACCATCGAGGTGGCGCGGCCCAACGAGACCGCCTCCACCGTGGAGCAGCGCTTCTTCAGCGTGGACGGCGACGACAAGCGCCGCGCGATCCGCCACGTGCTGAACGAGCGCGGCCTCAAGCAGGCCTTCGTCTTCGTCAACAGCAAGCTGGGCTGCGCGCGCCTGGCCCGTAGCCTGGAGCGCGACGGCCTGAAGACCACCGCGCTGCACGGCGACAAGAGCCAGGACGAGCGCTTGAAGGCGCTGGAGTCCTTCAAGAGCGGCGAGGTGGACCTGCTGGTCTGCACCGACGTGGCCGCGCGCGGCCTGGACATCAAGGACGTGCCCGCGGTGTTCAACTTCGACGTGCCCTTCAACGCCGAGGACTACGTTCACCGCATCGGCCGCACGGGCCGCGCCGGCGCCTCGGGCCTGGCCGTCACGCTGGTGGCCAGCAGCGACGCGCGCCTGGTGGCCGACATCGAGAAGCTCATCAAGAAGAAGATCGAGCTGGAGCCGATCCGGTTCGAGGAAGAACGCCCGCGCGGGCGCTACAACGACGGCCACCGCCGCGAGCGCGAGGACGACCCGCGTGCGCCGCGCGAGCGCGAGCGCCGCGAGCCGCGCTCCGGCGGCTATCGTCCGGCCGCCGCGCCGCGCGACCCGTTCTTCGACAAGCCCTACGAGCCCAGCGCGGTCGCCGCAGCCCCCACCTGGGAGGCGGCGCCCAAGGCCGCCGGCACGGGCCGCGGCATCTCCGCCAACATCAAGCCCCGGCGCAAGGTGGCGGCCCTGTTCAAGGCGCCGCAGCCGGTCGAATAAAGCACTTTGTCAAAAGCAGGAGCTGCCAGCGCTTGACTGGCAAGGGTTTCAGGTGGTTTTCATGCTGAAACCCAGGAGCTGCAAGCGCAAGCAGCTATCGTTTTTGAATCAATGCCGGTGCCCGCCCGGGCCGGCCAGCGTGGCGACCAGCGCGGCGTCCATCGCACCGAAGGCCAGCACTGTGCCGCCGCGCCGCGCGGCGAATGCCTGCGCTGCCTCGCGTGCGGCAAAGGCCGGCAGGTTGCCCGCGCGCATGGGGCCCCGGGCGTCGGAGCCGTGCACGTAGAAGGCGGCGCGCGCATCGGTCCAGCGCGCGGCCGTGCCGTCTCCCGCATCGGTGACGTAGAGCGCCGCGACCTGCGCGGCGTCGCGGCCGGGGCTGTAGCGCCCCATGTCCTGCAGGTACATGAACAGCGACAGCGGCGAATCGAAGAAATGCGCGTCGCCGTCGGAGAAGATGAGCTGCGCTGCCCATTCGGGGGCGCGCGCGGGGAACATGCCGCACACCGGGCAGCGCGCGCCCGTGGGAACGGGGCGCGGCTGCGTGGGCGCGAGGCCCGAGGCGCTGTCGTAGGGCGTGGGCGGGGCGACGATGCACACGTCGTCCGGCGGCGCCCCGGCCGGCATGCGCTGCGCGCGGCGCACGGCCCAGGCGCCGCCGAAGCCCAGCGTGGCGAGGGCGCCCAGGCCGCCGGCCAGCAGGGCGCGGCGGCTACATGCGGGTGTCGTGCAGGGCGCCACCGCTCAGGTCCACCATGTCGCGCGTGATCTCGGCAAAGCGCAGCACCTTGCCGCCGTGCTCGGCGGCGAACTTCGCGGCATCGGGCTCTTGCGCGAAGCTGGCGATGGTCGGCCCCATCGAGCCGTGGCGCTTGCCGCCCAGCACGTAGATGCCGGCCTTGGCGTCGATCCAGTGGCCCCGGGGCTCGTTCCAGTCGGCCTGGCCCATGTCCTGCACGTAGACGGCGCGGATGGCACGCACCTGCTCGGCCGCGAGCAGGGTATTGAACAGCTCCACCGTATCGCAGAAGAAGGCGGGCTTGTCTTGCCCCGCGTAGTGGATCTGCGCCTTGGGGCCGGGGTAGTCGGCCAGCAGCATGCCGTCGAGTTCGCAGCTGGTGGAGCGGTCGATCTCCACGGGGGCGAGCGACTGGGCTTCGCCCGCCTTGTCGCCGCAGGCGGCCAGCAGCGTGGTGAAGGCGGCAAGGCCCAGCGTGCCGAGCGCGCGGCGGCGGGTGATGCAGGAACAGGTCATGGCTTGAATCTCCAGGTGGCGAGGGCGAGCGGCAGCGCGATCCAGGCGAGCATCACGCCGCCCATGACCGCCGGGCTGCCCAGCGACGAGGGCACGACGCTGGCCAGGCCGTAGAGCGTGCGCACGTCGTCGAGCGAGAACACGTTGAGGATGCGGAACACGTCCGCCGGGTTGAGCAGCAGCAGCCAGGCGAACGCGTCGCCCGCGAACTGCCCGCCGGTGGTGACGAGCAGGCCCAGCAGCAGCAGGTCGAACACCAGTACGAAGAAGAACCAGGTGGCGATGGCCAGGCCCGAGGCGCGCGTGCGCTCGCGCGCCAGCACGGAGATGAGCACCGCCAGGCTGAGGAAGGCCAGCCCCAGCAGCACCGAGCTGAGCATGAAGCCGCCGTAGTGGTAGAGCGCCGCGCCGCTCATGTGCCGCCACAGCAGCACGGCCACCAGCCCGAAGCCGGCCACGGTGGACAGCGTGAGCGCGCCCGCCAGCCCCAGGTACTTGCCCAGCAGCAATTCGAGGCGCGTGATGGGCAGGGCCAGCAGCAGGTCGAGCGAGCCGCGCTCGCGCTCGCCCACGATGGCGTCGAAGCCCAGCAGCAGCGCGATCAGCGGGATCAGGTAGATCACCAGGCTGACCAGGCTGGCGATGGTGAACTCGATGGAGCGAAAGCCCACCTGCCCCTGCTGCGCGCCGCCGAAGTAGGCGATGACCAGCGAGAACACGGTGAAGACCAGGGCCACCGCCAGCACCCAGCGGTTGCGCATGCGGTCGCGGAATTCCTTGGCCGCGATGGTGAGGATTTGGGTGATTTCCATCTCAGTGACCTATTGCGTTGCGTGCCGTCTGCAGCCTTTGAAACTGGCGCCCGCCAGGCGAGGACCGCCGTGCAAGGGCCGCCCCGCCGCACGGGCGGCGTCCCCCTTCCCACGCGCAGCGTGAGAGAAGGGGAAGCGGCGTAGCCGCTCAGGGGGATGTCTCATATGCTGCGCAGGCCGAAGTACACGTCTTCGAGCGAGGGTTCCTGGATCTGCAGGTCCAGCAGCCGTGCGCCCAGGGGGGCGAGGGCGGCGAGCACGGCCATCTTCTGTTCGCGCGGGCAGTCCAGGCGCAGGCCGCCTTCCGCGGCGGTGCAGGCGACGTGGGGCAGTGCGGCCAGCGCCTGCCGCGCGGCGGGCACGCCGCCCTCGTCCAGCGCCAGGGTGATGGACAGGGGCATGCGCATCTGCTCGCGCAGCGCCTGCACGCTGCCCACGGCCTGCATCTTGCCCGAGGCGAGGATGGCCAGGCGGTCCACGCGCTCCTGCAGCTCGGCCAGGATGTGCGAGGTGATGACCACCGTGACCCCTTCGGCCTGCAGGGTGCGCAAGGTGGCGTAGAAGTCGCGGATGGCCTGCGGGTCCAGGCCGTTGGTGGGCTCGTCGAGGAACAGCACGCGCGGGCTGCCCAGCAGCGCCTGCGCGAAGCCCAGGCGCTGGCGCATGCCCTTGGAGTATTCGCGCACCGGGCGCCTGCCGGCGTGCGCCAGGCCCACGCGCTCCAGCATGGCAGGGCATTGCGCGAGCGGCGCGCCCTTCAGGCGGGCGAAGAAGCGCAGCGTCTCCAGCCCGTCGAGGTTGTCGTAGAGCACCACGTTCTCGGGCAGGTAGCCCAGGTGGCGACGCGCGGCGCGAAAGCCGCGCCCGGTGACCGTGGCGCCGCCGATGCGGATGTCGCCCTGCGTGGCCGGCACCAGGCCCAGCATCATCTTGAATAGCGTGCTCTTGCCCGCGCCGTTGTGGCCGATCAGGCCGAAGATCTCGCCGCGCGGGATGGCGAGATCAACGCCGTCCACCGCGTGCAGCGCACCGTAGTGCTTGCTCACGCCGCGCAGCGCGATGGCCATGCCGTCACTGGCCGGGGAAATGCTTGCCACGCCATTCACTCCAATCGTTGTTGCCGGGCTGCATGCGCGGGCGGGGATCCACCACCGAGGGCACGCGCAGCACGGGAAATTGCTGGGCCACCAGCCGCAGCGCCTGCACGGCGGGGCTGGCCAGCAGCAGCTTGACGCCGGGGTGGCGCCAGGTGAGCCGGTCCACCATGTCGTTGGCCTCGTAGGGCACGTCGCCCACGCCGTCGCCGTCGCGGTCCCAGCCGAGGTAGTTGCTCCAGTGGTTGCCGCGCCGGGTGCCCCAGGGCTCGTCGCGCGCGCCCACGTAGCGCACCTGCTCGCGGTTGCCGATGAAGTCGTTGCCCTCCACCTCGTTGTTCTTGGAGCCGGCCGCCAGGTGCACGCCCACGGTGTTGTCCACCACCAGGTTGCCGTTGAGACGGATGTACTCCACGTCGTAGATGAAGAAGCCCCGGTTGTTGCCGGCGACGACGTTGTTCTCGATCACCGAGTCCTGCAGCGTGCGCAGCATGATGCCGTGGTCGCTGTTGCCCCAGGCGCGGTTGCCGCGCACCACCTGGTCGCGCACTTCCATCAGGGCCAGGCCGCCGCGGTTGTAGTAGCTGTCGTTGTCCTCCCACAGGTTGTGGTAGGAGTTCATGTAGTGCGTGCCGTAGCGGCTGTGGTGCAGCTTGTTGCCCTGGAACAGCGCGTTGTGCGACACGTCGACGTACAGCGCGTCGCGCACGAAGCTGATGTCGTTGTTCAGGATGCGCGCGCGCTGGGTGTTGTAGAGCTGCACGCCGTTGCCGCGCTGCGAGGAGGCGTAGTCGCGCTTGCCGGTGATGCGGTTGTGCTCGATGAGCACCTCGTCGGCCTTCTCGATCCACAGGCCGAACAGGTTGTAGGTCAGGTCGCAGCCGCGCACCACGGCGCGGTGGGCGCCGGGGTAGAGGTAGATGCCGGCGTTCTGGTCCTTGAGGCTGTCGCCCGAGTCGCGCACGATCAGCCCGTCGATCACCACGTCGGGCGCGGTCACGCGGATGGTGTCGCCCTGCAGGCCGCCGCTCACGGTGGGGCGGTCGATGCCGCGCAGCGTGAGCGGCTTGTCGATCAACAGGTTGGCGCGGTACTGGCCGCGCTGCACCTCCACCGTGTCGCCCGGCCGGGCCGCGCGCACGGCGGCGGCGAGGTCGTCGCCCGGGCGCACGGTGACGGTGGCTGCCTGGCAGGCCCCGGCGATCCACAGTGCCAGGGCCAGGCTTAAGTGGGTGGTGGAGCCTTTCATGGAACCACCAGCCCCAGGGCCTGCAGCGCCAGGAACAGCGCGGCGCCGATCATCAGGTTCTTGAATCCCACGTAGCTCATCATGTCCATCACGCCGGCAACGCGGTAATTGTCGCGCCACCAGGGGCCGTCCTTCACGTAGCGGCGGCCCGACAGGCGGATCAGCACCTCGTACACGCTCCAGCCGAACCACCAGCCGATGATGGCGCCCGAGGAGAGCTGCCCCATGGCCGCCACCACCCAGGCCACCGTGGCGGCGATGGCCAGCGAGATGCCCGCCATCTGCAGCGCGCGCTGGCTGCGCCAGCCCTCGGCGCTCCAGGGCCAGAGGTGGTCGCGCACCTCCAGCAGCAGCCACTTGGCGAAGCCCACGCCGCGCTTGTGCACGGGCAGGGTGGGGTCGGTGGGCATGCGCGGGTCGGGCCCCTTCACGGCCTTGGGCAGGATCTGGTCGGCCACCGTGGCGGGATGGATGGGGATGAAGTAGCCGTTCTTGCCGATGGGCGTGAGCTCCAGCCCGTCCTTCTCGCGGCGCTTGCGCTCGCGCGCCAGGGGTGGGCAGCCTTTCACGTCGGTGTAGAGGATCATGCAGTCCAGGCAGTGCAGGCATTCGCGGTGGTCGATGCGGCCGTCGGCGTCGATGGCCTGGGCGCCGCAGCCCACGGCGCAGGCCTTGCAGCTGTTGCAGTCCTGCTTGCGCTTGAGGCCGAACCAGCGGAACGTGCTGGGCATGGCCAGCGACGCGCCCAGCGGGCAGATGTACTTGCAGTAGGGCCGCTCGATGAAGATGGACACGCCCAGGATGGCGGCCACGAACAGGCCGTAGGGCCAGGCGCGGTTCAGCACGCCGACCAGGAAGGTGGTCTTGAACGGCTCCACCTCGGCCAGCTTCTCGGCCAGCCCCATGGAGAACATGGACACGGTGAGCAGGAAGAAGAACACCGCGTACTTGACCCACTTGAGCCGGTCGTGCCACTTCTGCGGCAGCTGCGTCTGGAAGCGCTTGAGTCCGATGTGCTCGGCGATCTTGTAGATCGCCTCCTGCAGCGAGCCGAACGGGCACATCCAGCCGCAGAACAGGCCCCGGCCGAACAGGAACACCGTGACGATGATGAAGATCCAGAACAGGAAGATGAACGGGTCGGACAGGAACAGCGACCACGTCCACTGGAACAGCAGCGAGTGGAACCAGGTCAGCACCTGCGTGATGGAGGGCTGGGCCATGTAGCCGAAGCCGATCCAGAAGATGCTGATGGCCCAGAACGTGTACTTGAAGCCGTTGACCGGCCACTTGTTCTTGTGCGTGGACAGGCGCGTGAGCTTCTCGCGCAGCGCATAGACCACGCCCACCAGCACCAGCAGCGCGGCGAACAGGCCGATCGGCAGGGCCTGCGACTTCCAGATGCGCACCCACGGGGCGGCGGGCTCCTCGACCTTGGGACGGCCGCCTTCGAGCACGCTGGCGGGCAGCCAGTATTTCGACTCGAACACCGCGAAGCTGCGGTGGCCCGTGGCCTGGTCCACGCGGTTGCCCAGGAAGGCCAGCTTCCACGGGTAGGCGGCGGAGAACGAGGGCGAGCGGACCACGAAGATGGCCGACTCGGTGTAGCGCGGCGCGCCCGCGGCCTCCAGGCCGTAGAGGTTGTACGAATCCAGGTCGCGGAAGGTGAACGAGTCCGCGCCCTGCTTGACCTGCACGCGGTCGTAGATGCCGCCGCGCACGAAGCCCGAGCCCTTGAACGACTCGGCGCCCGCCGTCTTGATGACGAAGAGGGCGTTCTCGCCGTCCTTCAGGCGCGAGCGCAGGTTGCCCCAGCCGTTGCTGCCCAGCAGGCTGCGGCCGATGTCGGGGTGGTTCAGGTCGCCGAACCACAGCTCGATGAACGGCTCGGGCCCGCGCGGCAGGCCCACCTGCTCGGGCTTGACGGCCAGGCGCTGCACGGCGCCCATCTGCACGAGCTGGGCCCAGTCGTAGCTTTGCCCGCTGGCGGCGAAGCGCGCCGGCTCGCGCACCGTGGGCGCGATGATGCCGGTCTGCCGCGCCACGGCGGCGCCCGAGGCCATGACCACCTGGTTCTGCGCGACCACGGTCACGGTGGCGCCGGAGATCGCATCGACGCCGATCACGTTCTCGTCGGGGCGCGAGGGGCCGACCTCGATGGTGTCGGCCACCGACTTGCCGATGTACTGGTTGTTGAAGTTGATGAGCGCCGATTCGGGAATGCCCAGCAACAGGATGGGCTCGGAGTGCTTGAGCACCTTCACGCCCACGAAGCGGCCATCCTTGTCCATGCCGATCAGCGTGACCACCGGCTTGCCCGAATAGGCGGGCGTGTCGGTGATGTCGGTGGAGAGCATCACGTAGCCCAGCAGCGTGTCGCCCTCGCCATAGGCCTCGACATAGGGCGGCTGGCCCTTGCGCTGGGAGAAGCGCACGGCGCCGGGGAACACCTCACCGCAGGGCAGCAGCGCGCACAAGTCGGGGGCCGTAGCCAGGTTGGCGGGCAGCTCGGCTTCGTAGGCGCCCGCATAGGCGCGGGGCGCCAGGCCGAGGGCCAGCAGCATGGCCAGGAGGAAGGCGGCGAACCGCGGGCCGAGGGAGATCATGGGACTCTTGTTTTGATAGCTGGTAGCGCTTGGCCAGCAAGCGCTGGAAGCCGATTTGGCTTGAAACCTCCCTGGGCGCGGCGGCCCAGGGAGCGGTGCGGCGTCAGGCTTCGACGATCATGCGGGTGCGCATCTCCAGGTGCAGTGCATGGCAGAAGTGCGTGCAGTAGCACCAGAACACGCCGGGCTTGTCGGCGATGAAGGTCACCGACTTGGTCTCCAGCGGGTTCACGATGAAGTTCACGTTGTAGTTCGGGATGGCGAAGCCGTGCGTCAGGTCCTCGATCTTGTCCAGGTTGGTCAGGATCAGCGTGACCTCGTCGCCCTTCTTCACCGTGAACTCGCGCAGGCTGAAGGCCGGCGCCTGCGAGGTGATCTTCACCGTGACCTTCTTGCCGTTGCGCGTCACGCCCGACTCCTTCGGGTCCTTGATCGCCAGAGGCGAGTCGTCCAGGTCATACACCTGCTTGGGCTTGAGCAGGTCGCGCTTGAAGATGATGAAGTCGTGCGGCTCGCCGCGCACCGGGTGGTCGGCCATCAGCACCATCTTCTCGCCCGAGATGTCGATGAACTGCTCGTTCTCCGGGTGCAGCGGGCCCACGGGCAGGAAGCGGTCCTTGGAGAACTTGCAGCCCACGGCCAGGTACTTGCCGTCGGCCGCGCGCGTCTCGGACTGCGAGGCGTTGATGTGGCCGGGCTGGTAGTGCACGTCCAGGCGGTCCACCACGTACTTGGCGTTCTTGTCGCCGGCGTGGAACTTGATCGCGGCGTCCACGTTCCACTTGACCACTTGGCTGTCCAGGAACAGCGTGGTGTAGGCGTTGCCGCGGCCGTCGAAGGCGGTGTGCAGCGGGCCCAGGCCCAGCTCCACCTCGGCGACGATGGCGTCGTCGAGCTTCTCCATCTTGCCGTCGAACCAGTCCAGCACCTTGGCCAGCTCGATCACCGTGGCCGTGGGCGAGAGCTTGCCGGCGCAGATGAAGTACTTGGCGTCGGGGCTGGCGTTCACGCCGTGGGGGTTCTTGGGCACGCTCACGTAGGCGGTGAGGGCGGTCTTGGGGTCCTTGTTCGCCTCGTGCGTGCCGTCCACCACGGGCACCTTCGACGTGCCGATGGTCTTGAACTTGCCGGCCTTCACGGCTTCCTCGATGCGCGCCACGTTGAAGAACAGGCAGGCGTCGCGCTCGGCGGACATCATGTCCTCGTACTTCGCGCCCATTTCCACGTTGTACTGGTTGGTGGCGGCCAGCTTGCCGTCGTACGAAGTGGCGACCAGGTCGCAGTTGCCGTCGATCAGCACCTGCCAGCGCACTTCCATCGTCTCGGCATCCACGCAGGTGAAGAGGGAGCGGTACTTCGTGTGGTCCTCGATGCCCGCGTTGGGCAGCGGAATGGCGAACTCGCCGCCGCAGAACACGCGCGTGGTGTAGTTGATGGCCGGGTCCACCGGGTCGGCCTTGTCGGGGAAGATGCCGTGGAAGCCCTGCACGTTGGGCAGCTCGGTGATCTTGTCGCAGACGAAATAGTCCAGGCGGATGCGGGCCACGCGGCTGTTGATCTTGTCGTTGATCCAGGCGTAGCGGCCGTCGTAGTTGCCGTCCTTGTACGAGGCGTGCGTGTGGTGGGTGTCGGCCACGGTGTAGCGCAGGTGGCCGTCGGGCTTGGTGCCCATGACCGCCTTGGACTCGTTGGTGACGCCCCAGCCCACGAGCGCGTCGGGCACGAAGCAGGGAATGCGGTGGATCTCGCGGCCCGAGGGCAGGCCCAGCACGCGCATGTCGCCGGTATGGCCGCCGCTCCACAGGCCGTAGTAGGTGTCGAGCTCGCCCGGCTTGAGGTGCGCGCTGGCACCCGCATGGCTGGCCGGCGCCGGGGCGGGCGCCGCGGCGCCCGAGGCGGCAGGCGCCGCGGCGGGCTTGTCGTTGCACGCGGCAACGCCCACCGTCAGGCCCGCCAGCGCGGCCGTGTTGATGAAGCGGCGGCGTCCCATGCCGGCTTCGGTGTTCTGGACTTCTTTCTTCGTGCTCATGTTGGCCTCTTTTCAGGATTGGCAAAGGGAAAACGGTGGTGCGCGCGCCGGCGGCGGCGTGGCCATGGGGGCCACGGCATGCACGCCGGGCGGCGCGGCGGGAAGGGGGGTGGAAACGGGAAGGGCCGGCAGGCGGGCCTGCGCGGGCAGGGGCGGGGCGCTGCCCAGCAGGCACAGGGCGCAGTCGAGGCCCAGCGGGCCGGCCGGGGCCTCGCCGCCAGGGGCGTGGACGACGAGCGCGGAACCCGCGCCGGAGCAGACCACCTCCAGCGTGCGCGGCTGCACCAGGGGCGCGGCCACGGCCGTGCCCAGGCAGGCGAAGAACCACGCCAGTACCCACCAGCGCCAGCGGTTCAGGGAGCGGAAGGTGGACATGGGTGGGTGCGTATCGGTGTTCGTTGTGGAGTTGCCCCGGAGGGTGGCTGCGTGGGTTAAATATTCACCTAAAATGTTTCTTTGCATATTGATGCATGTCAAATGAATATTTAGGAAAATCTCCCACACTGACGCACATCAGGTCGGAGGGCGCCGCGCAGGGCCATGGCACCGCAACGCCCCTCCCGCCTCTTGATGTCACCGCAAGAAAGAAAGGCAACCCCCATGAAACCGATCTCCCTCACCCTGGCACTGGCCGCTGCCGCCGTGCTGCTCACCGCCTGCGGCAAGAACGAGGCGCCCGCGCCGGCCGCCCCCGCACCCGCGCCGGCCGCCCCCGCACCCGCGCCGGCCGCGCAGGCCCCCGCACCTGCGCCCGCCGCGGCACCCGCCGAGAACACCGTGGGCAAGAGCACCTACGGCAAGACCTGCGCCATGTGCCACGCCGCGGGCGTGGCCGGTGCGCCCAAGCCGGGCGACAAGGCCGACTGGGCTCCGCGCATCGCACAGGGCAAGGACACGCTCTACAAGCACGCCATCGAGGGCTTCACCGGCTCCAAGGGCATGATGCCGGCGCGCGGCGGCGCGGCCAGCCTGAGCGACGACGACGTGAAGGCCGCCGTGGACTACATGGCCGACCAGTCGGTCTGAAGGCGAGGAGCGCGATGAACCCCGATCCGCGCATCCCCGGCCGGCTCACGCGCAGGCGCTTCGCGCTGGCGCTGCCGCTGCTCGGCGCGCTGGCGTACCTGGCGCCGGGCGGGGCCCTGGCATCCGCGCCCGGCGGCCTGGTACGCGAGAGCCGCGTGCTCATGGGCACGCGGGTGGACATCGTCGCCAGCGCGCAGGGGGCCGATGCCCACGAGGCCGTCCGCCAGGCGTTCGCGGAAATGGAGCGCCTCGAAGCGCTCATGAGCCGCTACCGTGCAGACAGCGATGTCGGCCGCATCGCCGCCGCAGCCGGGCGGCACGCGGTGCCGGTGGCGCCCGAGGTGATGGCCGTGCTGCGCACCGCGCGGCGGCTGCACCGCGAGAGCGGCGGCGCGTTCGACATCACCGTGGGCGCGCTCGCCGGCTGGCGCTTCGAGCCGGGGCACGAGGCCGTGCCCACGCCCGCGCAGATCGGGCGCGCACTGCGCCTCGTCGGCATGGACGGCCTCGTGCTCGACGAGCGCGCGGGCACGGCCCGCCTGGCGCGGCCGGGCATGGCGCTGGACCTGGGCGGCGTGGCCAAGCTGCCGATACTGCACGCGGGCCTGCGCGCCCTGGCGCGCGCGGGCGTGCACGATGCGCTGGTCAACGGCGGCGGCGACGTGCTTGCGGCAGGCAGCCTGCAGGGCCGCCCCTGGCGCGTGGGCGTGCGCGATCCGGCAGCGCCCGCGCGGCTGCTGGGCGTGCTGGAACTGCAGGGCGGCGGCGTGGTGGCGTCTTCGGGCGACTACGAGCGCGGCTTCGTGCGCGCGGGGCGCCGTCTGCACCACGTGCTGGACCCGCGCACCGGCTGGCCCACCGAGGGCGTGCACGGCGTGGCGCTGCGGGCGCGCACCGTGGACGAGGTGAACGGCTGGGGCGCGGCGCTCATGGTGCGCGGCGCGGCCCAGGCGGGCGCATGGCACGCGCAGCACCCGGGCGTGGACGCCCTCGTGGCCGACGCTGGCGGCGCGCGCTGGCTGTCGCAGGGCATGGCGGCGGCGCTGAAAAATATCGGCTGAAAAGGGCTCCAGCGCTTGCTGGGTAAGCGCGAGCAGCTCCTATTCCGATAGTTCAGGCGCCGGGCTGCTGCGCCTGCGGGCACGCCACCTGGCAGTGCTCGCGCTCGGCCAGAGTGGCGCCGAAACGCACGGCGCTCAAGGCGCCGCCCCAGACGCAGCCCGTGTCCAGCGCCAGCAGGTCGGGCCGGTTCATCCAGCCCAGCGTGGACCAGTGGCCGAACGCGACCAGCGTGCCCCGGCTGCGCCGTGCCGGCACGTCGAACCAGGGCACCAGGCCGGCCGGCGGCTGGCTGGCGCTTTCCGTGCTCTCGAAATCCATCACGCCCTCGGGCGAGCAGAAGCGCAGCCGCGTCAGCGCGTTCACGATGACGCGCAGCCGGTCCATGCCCTGCAGGCCCTCATCCCAGCGGTCGGGGGTGTTGCCGTACATCTGCTGCAGGAAGCTGCCCAGGTGTGGCCCCCGCAGCATGGCGTGCACCTCGCCGGCGAGGGTCGTCGCGTCCTGGGCGCTCCATTGCGGCAGCACGCCGGCGTGGACCATCAGTAGCGTTTCTCCGCCGTGTTCGATCTGGCGCGCCAGCGGCTGGAGGCGCAGCCAGTCCAGCAGGGCCGCGTGGTCGGGCGCCTGCAGGATGGCGTCCATCGTGTCGCGGCGCGAAGGCTTGCGCACGCCGTGCGCGGTGGCCAGCAGGTGCAGGTCGTGGTTGCCCAGCAGCGCATGCATGCTGCCTTCCATTGCCATGCAGCGGCGCAGCACGGCGTCGGACTGCGGGCCGCGGTTCACCAGGTCCCCGAGCAGGTACAGGGTGTCGCGGCTGGGGGAAAAGCCGATATGCGTGAGAAGCCGCTCGAATGCGCCATCGCATCCCTGGATGTCGCCCACACAGTAAATCGCCATGGTCCGCCGTTTCCTTTCTGAAAGCGCGATTGTCATGCCACGGCGTGCTGATTCGGCCGTACCGCTGCGCGGCCATGGCTGTCTTTCTCGGTGTGGTGTAGTAACCATGTGAAACGAGGTGGTTTTCCTACAGGCGGCCAGTGCGGCGCATTGGATTCGCAAATGCGCAGAGGTTCAGGTGCGTGTGGTTTATACGTATAAGGGCTGCAGGTGTTGCGCTCATTGCACTGTATTTCCGCAAACGTCAAGCAGGTTTTGCAAACTATCCCTATAATCAAATCGACCGCGTTTAATCCACCTCGACATTCTCATTAACTGCCATGAACACCAGCTATAAAGACCTCCTGAAGCAGCGCGAAGCGCTGGAGCAGCAAATCAACGAGGCCCGCCGCCGCGAGCTTTCCGCCGCCGTTGCCCAGGTGCGCGACCTGATCGCTGAATATGGCCTTTCCCAGCAGGATGTGTTTCCATCGGGCCGCAGCGGCCGCGTGTCGTCGGCCAGCGGTACCAAGGTGGCGCCCAAATACCGCAATCCCGCCACGGGCCAGACCTGGACGGGGCGTGGCAAGGCGCCCAAGTGGATTCAGAACGAGGACCGCGAGAAGTTCGCCATTTGAACCGGCGTTATCCGCTCATCCGTAAAGCCCGCTTTCAGCGGGCTTTTCTATTGGCGGCGAGATGCGGGGAACATCCTTCTCTGGTTATGGACATTGCCGGACGGGCGGCATTGAGGCATGCCTCCTTCATCCCGCTATGACCACTGCGCGGCGTGAAGGTATTGGCCGGTGAATTGGCAGAGGAGCCAGGCCACTGCCAGAATAGAAGCACCTGTCGTCCCCCGAATGGAGTATCCCCATGGCTGCATCTTCCACCAAAGCCACCAAAGGCCACGCTTTCGCCTCCACGCTCAAGACTTTCACCACGGCATCGGGCAAGGGCGGCAAGTTTTATTCACTGCCGGCGCTGGCGCGCCAGTTTCCCTCCATCGGGCGCCTGCCGGTATCCATTCGCATCGTGCTCGAATCGGTGCTGCGCAATTGCGATGGGCGCAAGGTGACGCCCGGGCACGTGGAGCAGCTCGCCAACTGGGGCGCCCATGCGCCGCGCAAGGACGAGATTCCCTTCGTCGTCTCGCGCGTCGTGCTGCAGGACTTCACCGGCGTGCCGCTGCTGGCCGACCTGGCCGCCATGCGCAGCGTGGCGCAGCGGCTGGGCAAGGCACCCAAGAAGATCGAGCCGCTGGTGCCCGTGGACCTGGTGGTGGACCACTCCATCATGGTGGACCACTACGGCACCAAGAAGGCGCTGGACCTGAACATGAAGCTTGAATTCCAGCGCAACCGCGAGCGCTACGAATTCATGAAGTGGGGCATGCAGGCGTTCGACACGTTCGGCGTGGTGCCGCCCGGCTTCGGCATCGTGCACCAGGTGAACCTGGAATACCTGGCGCGCGGCGTGCACAAGGACGCGAACGGCGTCCACTACCCCGATACGCTGGTGGGCACCGACAGCCACACCACCATGATCAACGGTATCGGCGTGGTGGGCTGGGGGTGGGCGGCATCGAGGCAGAGGCGGCCATGCTGGGTCAGCCGGTCTATTTCCTCACGCCCGACGTGGTGGGCTTCGAGCTGACCGGCCAGCTGCGCGAGGGCGTGACGGCCACCGACCTGGTGCTCACGGTGACCGAGATCCTGCGCCGGGAGAAGGTGGTGGGCAAGTTCGTCGAGTTCTTCGGCGAGGGCACGCGCACGCTGGCGCTGCCCGACCGGGCTACCATCGGCAACATGGCGCCCGAATACGGCGCCACCATGGGCTTCTTCCCCGTGGATGAGAAGACCATCGACTATTTCAAGGGCACGGGCCGCACCCAGGCCGAGATCGAGGCGTTCGAGGCCTACTTCCGCGCCCAGGGCCTGTTCGGCGTGCCGCGCTCGGGCGAGATCGACTATTCGCAGGTCGTGCGCCTGGACCTCGGCGACGTGACGCCCAGCCTGGCCGGCCCCAAGCGCCCGCAGGACCGCATCGAGCTGGGCAACGTCTGCCGGCAGTTCGCCGAGCTGTTCTCCAAGCCGGTGGCGGAATCCGGCTTCAATCGGCCGGCCGAGCTGCTGCACACGCGCTACCAGATCCGCAAGAGCGGCGAGGCACCCGAGGTCGTGCCTGCCGAGAAGCCCGCCCCGCCCGGTGCGCCGCGCTTCGAGGCCGAGATGGAGCAGAACAAGCCCAAGCTGGAGGTGCAGCACGTGGAGCCCACGCTGCACGTGCAGCCCAGGAGCCCGCAGCCGACCATCGGCAACGGCGATGTGCTCATCGCCGCCATCACGAGTTGCACCAACACCTCCAACCCCAGCGTGCTGCTGGCCGCGGGCCTGTTGGCCAAGAAGGCGGTGGAGGCCGGGCTCAAGGTGCAGCCGCACATCAAGACCTCGCTCGCGCCCGGCTCGCGCATCGTCACCGAATACCTCACCGAGACGGGCCTGCTGCCTTACCTGGAAAAGCTCGGCTTCGCCGTGGCGGGCTACGGCTGCACCACCTGCATCGGCAATGCAGGCGATCTCGCGCCCGAGATCAACGAGGTGATCACCGGCAACGACCTGGTCTGCGCGGCCGTGCTGTCGGGCAACCGCAATTTCGAGGCGCGCATCCACCCCAACCTGAAGGCCAACTTCCTGGCCAGCCCGCCGCTGGTGGTGGCCTATGCGATCGCCGGGACGGTGCTGCGCGACCTGATGACCGAACCGGTGGGGCAGGGCAAGGGCGGGCGCTGCGTCTACCTGGGCGACATCTGGCCGAGCAGCGAGGAGATCCACGCCCTCATGCGCTATGCCATGAAGGGCAAGGCCTTCCGCGAAAACTACGCCAAGGTGCGCACCGACCCGGGCGCGCTCTGGAACAAGGTGAAGGGCGTGGCGGGCGACACCTACGTCTGGCCCGCCAGCACCTACATCGCCGAGCCGCCGTTCTTCGCCCACTTTGCTCTCGATTCAGGAGCTGCCAGCGCTGATGCGGCGGGCGCCACGGCTCAAAAAGACTCCGAATCGGTGCTGGGTGCGCGCATCATGGCGCTGTTCGGCGACTCGATCACCACGGACCACATCTCGCCCGCGGGCTCGATCAAGGAAACCTCGCCCGCCGGCCAGTGGCTGCTGCAGCACGGCGTGATGAAGCAGGACTTCAACAGCTACGGCGCGCGGCGCGGCAACCACGACGTGATGATGCGCGGCACCTTCGCCAACGTGCGCATCAAGAACCTCATGATCCCGCCGCTGGCGGACGGCTCGCGCGAGGAAGGCGGCGTCACCCTCTACCAGGGCGACGGGCCGATGCACGGCACCAAGATGTCCATCTTCGACGCGGCCATGCAGTACATCGCGCACAAGACGCCCACGGTGGTCTTCGCCGGCGAGGAATACGGCACCGGCTCCAGCCGCGACTGGGCGGCCAAGGGCACGCAGCTGCTGGGCATCAAGGCCGTGGTGGCGCGCAGCTTCGAGCGCATCCACCGCTCCAACCTCGTCGGCATGGGCGTGCTGCCGCTGCAGTTCAGGGGAGGCGATTCGTGGCAGAGCCTAGGCCTGACGGGCGACGAAGTGATCGACGTGGTTCCCGACCCCGCGCTCACGCCGCAGAGCGAGGCCCGGCTGGTCATCCGCCGCGCCGACGGCTCGCGCCAGGAAGTGGTGGTGACGCTGCGCATCGACACCCCCATCGAGGTCGACTACTACCGCGCCGGCGGCATCCTGCCGTACGTGCTGCGCCAGCTGCTCGCGGGCTGACCCCTCCCTCCGGGGCGCGCCTGAGGGAATAAACCGATGCGCGGCCCTGGGCCCTGGGGCTGGAGAGTCGATACACTCGTATCCACATGTATTCGACGCCATCCCTGGCCCTTCCATGAAGCCCCGGCTCTCTCCATCGCTGGCGCGGACCCGGTTGCCCGCAGGCCCGGTCGCCGTCGTGGCGATGGTGGTGGCCGTGCCGGCGCTGCTGGGGGTGCCGATGCTGCAGGGGCTGGGCGCGCTGGCGCTGGAGCCGCTGCTGGCCTTCGTCGCCGTCTTCGCGGGCCTGCTGGCCGTGGCCGTCTGCCTGCAGATGCTGGACGTGCGCGACCAGCACCGCGCCAACGTGCTGGTGCTGGGACTGTCGGTGGCGGCGGTCTGCAATTTCATGCACGCCATGCTGCAGCTGCAGGCCGGCGCCCCGCAGGCCGGCCAGGCGGCCGCCGGGGCCTTTTTCTCCATGGCCGCGCGCGGCGTGGAGGCGCTCACGCTGCTGCTGTTCGCCCTGCGCCTGCACATTCCGGGCGCGGGCATGGTCTGGGTGGCGGTGGCGGCGCTGGCCGCCATGCCGCTGCTGTGGACCGGCGCGGGGCCGTTGTCCGCCGGGTGGATGCAGGAGCAGGGCGGCGTGCGCCTGCTGCTGGCGAGCCTGGCCGCTGCCGTCGCCATGGCGGCCGCGGCGGGGCTGCTGCTGCGCCCCGGCGGGCCCGAGCGCGGCGGGCGCGTGCGCCTCATGGCCTGGGCCGCGCTGTGCATGGCGGCGGGCGAGGCGATGCTGGGCGTGCGCGTGTGGCTGGGGGACGAGGCGCTGCCGCTCGGATGGGCGGCCCATGCGCTGCGTGTCGCGGGGTACGCGCTGCTGTTCCAGGCGGTCTACACCTCCGGCGTGCGCCTGCCCTATGAGCGCGCGCGGCAGGCCGAGAGGCGCGTGCGCGAAAGTGGCCTGCGGCTGCAATCGCTGGGCCGCAACCTGCCGGGCAGCGTGCTTTACCAGCTGGTGCGCGAGCCCGACGGCCGGCGCTATTTCGTGCACGTGGGCGATGCCATCCTGCGCCTCAACGGCGTGCGCGCCGACGACGTGGTGCGCGATGCCGCGGTACTCTACGACCAGATCCTGCCCGAGGACCGGCCGCTCAACGCGCTGGCGGAAGAGCAGTCGTTCCACACGATGTGCGTGAGCGAATGCGTGGTGCGCATGCGGCGCACCGATGGCGAGGTGCGCTGGATGCGCATGAGCTCCTCCCCGCGCCGTCTCGATGCGGGCCGCGTGATCTGGGACGGCGTGCTGTCCGACGTGACGCAGCAGCGCGAGGCCGAGCGCCTGACGCGCGAGCGCGACGTGCAACTGGCCAGTGTGCTGCAGCACCTGCCCGGCGGCGTCTCGCGCGTGGACCGCCAGGGCCGGGTGCTGTACGTGAATCCGCTGCAGGCGCAGTGGCTGCGCTGCGCGCCTTCGGCCCTGGAGGGGCAGCTGCTGTCCGACGTGCTCACGCAGCCCTTCCTCTCGCGCCTGGACCCGCCGCTGCAGCGCGCGCTGCGGGGCGAGACCACCACGGCCGAGGTGGACATGGAAGGCCCCGACGGTCCGGTGGTCTGGCGCATCACCTTTGTGCCCGAGAGGGCGGGGGAGGAGGTGTCCTCCGTCGTCATCTTCGCCTACGACATCACCGAGCAGAAGCGCCTCGCGCACGAGCTGCGCCAGCAGCGCACGCAGTTGGGGGGCCTGGTGAATGCGATCCCCGATGTCGTGAGCCTCAAGGACGCGCAGGGGCGCTATGTCTCGGGCAACCCCGTGTTCGCGCGCTTCCTGGGGCGCAGCGAGCGCGAATTCGTCGGCCTCACCGATGCGCAGCTCCTGCCCGCCGGCGAAGCGCAGCGCGTGCAGGCGCTCGACCAGCGCGCCATGGCCGCCTGGCAGCCCCTGGTCGTGGAGGAAACCCTCACCTTCGCCGAGGACGGCTACAGCGGGCGCTTCGAGACCGTGAAGACCCCCATCCGCGATCAGCACGGGCGCGTGACCGGCGTGCTGAGCGTCTGCCGCGACATCACCGACCGCCAGCGTGCCGCGCAGGAGATCGAGCGCCTGGCCTTCTACGACCCGCTGACGGGGCTGCCCAACCGGCGCCTGCTGCTCGACCGCCTCGAGCACGCCATGGCCGCGTGCGAGCGGCACGGCCGCCTGGGCGCGCTGCTGTTCATCGACCTGGACAACTTCAAGGACCTCAACGACACGCTGGGCCACGACATGGGCGACCGCCTGCTGGCCCAGGTGGCGCAGCGCCTGGTGGAATGCGTGCGCGAGTCCGACACGGTGGCCCGCTTCGGCGGGGACGAGTTCGTCGTCATGCTCGAAAACCTGGAGCCCGCGCTGAGCCGGGCGGCGGGGCAGGCCGAGCGCGTCTCCGAGAAGCTGCTCGCGCGGCTCAACCAGCCATTCGACCTGGGGTCGCAGCAATACTTCAGCACGCCGAGCATCGGCATCACGCTGTTCGGCGAACAGCGCTCCAGCGTGGACGAACTGCTCAAGCGCGCCGACCTCGCCATGTACCAGGCGAAGGCGGCGGGGCGCAACACCCAGCGCTTCTTCGACCCCGACATGCAGGCGGCGGTCAACGCGCGCTCGCAGCTCGAAGCCGACCTGCGCCAGGGCCTGGCGCGTTCCGAGCTGAGCGTGCACTTCCAGCCCGTGATGGACGAGCGCGCCCGGCTGTGCGGCGCCGAGGCGCTGGTGCGCTGGCGCCACCCCGAGCGCGGCATGGTGAGCCCGGCCGAGTTCATCCCCCTGGCGGAGCAGACCGGCCTCATCGTGCCGCTGGGCCGCATGGTACTGCGGCTGGCGTGCGAGCAGCTCGTGCGCTGGAGCCACCACGCCTCCACGCGCGGCCTGAGCATTTCCGTGAACGTGAGCGCGCGGCAGTTCCGCCAGCCCGACTTCGTGGCCGACGTGCTCGGCACGCTGGCCGAGACGGGCGCGCAGGCGGGCCTGCTCAAGCTGGAACTCACCGAAAGCCTGCTGCTCGGCGACGTGGAGGACACGGCGCAGCGCATGGGCCTGCTGCAGCAGCAGGGGGTGGGGTTCGCGCTGGACGACTTCGGCACCGGCTACTCCTCGCTGTCCTACCTCAAGCGGCTGCCGCTCGCGCAGATCAAGATCGACCAGGGCTTCGTGCGCGATGTGCTGGCCGACCCGAACGACGCCGCCATCGTGCGCACCATCCTCGCGCTGGCCAAGAGCATGGACCTGCAGGTGGTGGCCGAGGGCGTGGAGAGCACCAGCCAGCTGGCCTTCCTCAAGCTGCACGGCTGCGACGGCTTCCAGGGCTACCTGTTCGGCCGCCCCTGCACGGCCGAGCAGTTCGAGGCCGAGCATCTGCCCGAGCTGGGCCCGCATTCCCAGGCGCTCGCCACGCCCGCCCTGCCATGAGCGCACGCATCGCCTGGATCGACCCCGACCCGCAGCACGCGCGCCGCGCGCTCGGGCTGCTGGCCCACACCGACGCATGCGCGGGCTGGCTGGCCATGCCCGTGCCCACGCCGGACTTCGGCATGGCGCCGCTGCAGGGCTGGAGCGCCGTGGTGCTGTGCCTGGCGCCGCACGCCACGCAGCTTCCCGCCTGGGCGCTGGAGCATCCGCACTGGCCTGTGCTGCTGTGCCTGGCGCCCGGCCAGGAGGCGCTGGCCGCGCGGGCGCTGCGGGCCGGCGCCGGCGATGCCGGGGGCGACTACGTGGTGCGCCACCCGGACGCCGACCACGTGCCCGAGCTGCTGCGCCGCCTGGCTGCGCTGGTGGAGCGCTCCGGCCGCAGCGCCGGAGGCGACGCCGCCGAGCCGCTGCGCCAGCAGATCGCGCGCATGCGCACGGCGCTGGCCAGCATGAGCCAGGGCATTTTCCAGACCGGGCCGGACGGACGCATCAACGTCTACAACCAGCGGGTGCTGCAGTTGCTGGACCTGCCCGAGCAGCTCATGGCCGGGCATCCCACGCTGGCCGAACTCACCGAGCTGCAGGCGCACCGCGGCGACTTCGGCACCACCTACGACCTGGTGGACATGCGCGGGCGCGACTACATCGCCGAGGGCGCGGTGCGGATCTCGCCCGAGGTCTACTGGCGCAAGACCCGCGGCGGCCGCACCTTCGAGGTGCGCACCAAGACGCTGCCCGACGGCGGGCTGGTGCGCACTTTCGCCGACGTGAGCGACTACGTGCGCGTGCAGTCCGAGCTGCAGACCAGCGAGGCGCGCTTCCGCAGCCTGTGCGACCTGTCCTCCGACTGGTACTGGGAGCAGGACGCGCAGTACCGCTTCACCGATTTCGCGGGCGTCTCCGCGCACAAGGACGCGCGGCTCGAATCCATGCTCGGGCGCACCTGCTGGGATACGCCCGCCCTGAACATGCGCGAGGAAGACTGGGTGGCCCACCGCCGGCTGCTGGCGGCCCGTCAGCCGTTCCGCGACCTGGAGCTGCAGCGCGTGGGCGCGAACGGCCAAGCCTACTGGATGGCGCTCAGCGGCGTGCCCATCATCGACGCCTCCGGCGTGCTGCGCGGATACCGCGGCGTGGGCCGCAACATCACCGAGCGCAAGCGCGTCGAGGGCGAGATCGAGCGGCTGGCCTTCTACGACATGCTCACCGGCCTGCCCAACCGGCGCCTGTTCCTCGACCGCCTGCAGCGCGCCTGCGTGGGCCTGCAGCGCAGCCAGCGCCACGCGGCGCTGCTGTTCATCGACCTGGACAACTTCAAGGACCTCAACGACACGCGCGGCCATGACACCGGCGACCAGCTGCTCGCGCAGGTGGCCGAGCGGCTGCGCGCCTGCATGCGCGCCAGCGACACCGTGGCGCGCTTCGGCGGCGACGAATTCGTGGTGCTGGTCGAGAACCTCGCGGGCCAGCGCCCCGCCGCCCAGCAGGACGCGGACAAGCTCGCGCGCAAGATCGCCGGCGTGCTCAGCCAGCCCTACGCGCTGGGCAGCGGGCCGGCGCACCACAGCACGCCCAGCATCGGTCTCACGCTGTTCGGGCACCCGCCGGCCGCGCCGGAGGAACTGCTCAAGCAGGCCGATTTCGCCATGTACCAGGCCAAGGCCGCGGGCCGCAACGCCGTGCGCTTCTTCGACCCCGGCGTACTCGCCGCGATGAGCGCGCGTTCCGAGCTGGAGACCGAGCTGCGCCACGGCATCGCGCGCGGGGACCTGCGGCTGCACTACCAGCCCGTCGTCGACGCCCAGGGCCGCATGGTCGGCGCCGAGGCGCTGGCGCGCTGGCAGCACCCGGTGCGCGGCATGGTCAGCCCGGCCGAATTCATCCCGCTGGCCGAGCAGAGCGGGCTCATCCTGCCGCTGGGGCGCTGGGTGGTCGAGAGCGCCTGCGCCCAGCTCGCGGCCTGGGCCCGGCAGGCGGCCACGCGGCAGCTCGTGCTGTCGGTGAACGTGAGCGCGCGCCAGTTCCGCCAGCCCGACTTCGCCGACCAGGTGCTGGGCGCGCTGCGCGCCAGCGGCGCCTCGGCCCGGCTGCTGCGGCTGGAGCTCACCGAAAGCCTGCTGCTCACCGACACCGAAGAGATGATCGCCAAGATGGAGTACCTGCGCGCCCAGGGCGTGGGCTTCTCGCTGGACGACTTCGGCACCGGCTACTCGTCGCTGTCCTACCTCAAGCGGCTGCCGCTGGACCAGCTCAAGATCGACCGCGGCTTCGTGCGCGACCTGCTCACCGACCCCAACGACGCCGCCATCGTGCGCACCATCCTCGCGCTGGCCCAGAGCCTGGACCTGGGCGTGGTGGCCGAAGGCGTGGAGACCACGGGCCAGCTCGACTTCCTGCAGCGCCACGGCTGCCAGGCATTCCAGGGCTACCTGTTCGGCCGGCCGGTGCCCATGGAAGACCTCGAACGGCGGCTCTGAGACCACGTTCTAACGCCCGGATGGGCCGACAATCGCGGGCATGCACAAACAGGTCTTGATCGCAGGCGGCGGCATCGGAGGGCTGGCCGCCGCCCTGGGCTGCTCGCGCGCCGGCTGGGAGGTGCGGCTGTACGAACGCGCGGACGCGTTCACCGAGGTGGGCGCCGGCGTGCAGATCGGCCCCAACGTCGTGCGGCGCCTGCAGGCCTGGGGCCTGCAATCCGCACTGCAGGCCGTCGCGGCCTTCCCCGACCGGCTGCAGGTGCGCAGCGCGCAGGGCGGCCGCGAGCTGGCCAGCCTGCGGCTGGGCGCCACCGTCATCGAGCGCTATGGCGCCGCCTACGCCACCATCCACCGCGCCGACCTGCATGGCCTGCTGCTCCAGGCCGTGCGCGGACGGCCCGAGGTGCACCTCAACCTGGGCCAGGCCGTCGAACGCCATGCCGAGGAGGGCGGGGCCGTCACCCTGCGCCTGGTGCGCAGGGACGGCACGGCCGTGGAGGTGGAGGGCGACGCCTTCATCGGCGCCGACGGCCTGCGCAGCGGTACGCGCGCGCGCCTGCTGGGCGAGGCGCCCACGCGCGTGTCGGGCCACCTGGCCTACCGCGCCGTCGTGCGGCAGGACGCGCTGCCCCAGGCGCTGCGCACCACGCGCGTCACCGCCTGGCTGGGGCCGCGCCTGCACGTGGTGCAGTACCCGCTGCGCCGCGGCGAGCTGATGAACGTGGTGGCCATCCGCCACGGCACGCCGCCCGCCGACCTGGAAACCTGGGACCACGGCGCCAACGCGCAGGAACTGGAGGCCGCCCTGGCCGGCACCTGCACGGCGCTGCAGGACCTGGTGCGCGCGGTGCCCCAGGCCGGCAGCGGCTGGCGCCTGTGGCCGCTGCTCGACCGCCCGCCCGTCGCCGGCCCGCACGAGATGGCGCGCGGCCTCATCGCGCTGCTTGGCGATGCAGCCCACCCCATGCGCCCCTACCTGGCGCAGGGCGCCGGCATGGCCATCGAGGATGCGGCCGAACTGCAGCGCGCCCTGGCCATGCACGACCTCGACGTGCCCTTGCGCCTGCGCCGCTATGCGCTCAACCGCTGGCAGCGCAACGCCCGCGTACAGGAGCGCTCGCGCCGCAACGGCACCATCTTCCACGCCACCGGCCCCCTGCGCTGGGGGCGCGACATGGCACTGCGCCTGCTGGGCGAGCGCATCCTGGACGTGCCCTGGCTCTACCGGGGCGATGGCTCCAGCGCCAGTCTGCTTTGATTTCGATAGCTGCTCGCGCTTGATGGATAAGCGCTGGAGACCGATTCTGTTCTAAACGTCCTGCGGCGGGCGGGGCAGCAGCCGGAACGCCAGCGCCCCCAGCGCCAGCAGCGCCGCGATGCAGCCCATCACCGCCACGAACGGGTCCATGCCCCGCCCCTTGGCCAGCGACGCCACCAGCCCCGTGAACCACTGCATGGCCGCTACGCCCAGGAACATGGCCATGGTGAACACCGCCATGGCGCGCCCCGTGAGCTGGGCCGGATAGGCCGCGCGCACGTCGGCGTACTGCAGCACGATGTAGCCCGACAGCAGGCCCGTGGCCAGCATGCAGGCCACGTCCACCCAGGCCGAATGCACCAGCGCCATGGCCACGAAGAGCAGCGCCATCAGCAGCGTGCAGACCACGATCCAGCCGCGCCGCGTGGCCGCGCCCGGGTTGATGCGGCCGAACACCATCGGCCCGCACAGCGCCACCACCGACAGGGCCAGCGCCACGTTGCCGCTGTCCACCAGCGAGAAGCCGTGGCGCTCGATCAGCATGGGCCCCAGCCACAGGCCGCGCAGGGAAATGAGGGCCGCATAGCTCACCGCGCCCAGCGCCACGATGCCCCAGGTGTGCGGCAGGGCGAAGAGGGCGGCGAAGCGCGCCACTGCCTCGCGCACCGATTCCTGCGGCATGCCGTGCGCGGGGCCGAGTGCGGGCTCGTGCACGCCGCGCCAGATCCACAGCCACGCGGCCAGCGCCATCGCCGCCAGCACCACGAAGCCCGTGCGCCACGACCACTGCTGGACCAGCCAGGCCAGCGGCGTGCCGGTGAACAGCATGCCCAGCGTGCCCAGCGCCATCGACAGGCCCGATAGGGACGCGAAGCGTTGCGGCGCGAAATGCCGCGCGATGAACACCGTGCACACCAAGAAGGCAGGCGCGCAGCCCACGCCGATCAGCGCCTGCCCCAGCACCAGCGTGCCGTAGCCCGGCGCCGCCGCCGACAGCAGCGCGCCCGCGATGCACAGCGGGAACGCCGTGAGCACCGTGCGGCGCACGCCGTACAGGTCGATGCCGATGCCCATGAAGAGCTGCATGGCTCCGAAGGCGAAATGGAACGTGCCGGCGAACACGCCCAGCGCCTGGGGCGACAGGTGGAACTCGGCCTGCAGCGGCGCGGCCAGGATGGCCGCCACGGTGCGGAAGGCCGAACTCAGCGCGAAGCCCGAGGTGAGCGCCACCAGCATCATCATCGCCGCGCGCGGCGGCAGGGGGCGGGCGGGGCAGACGGTGCAGGGGCGGGCGTGGCGCGGGTCATGGGCCGCAAGGCTACCCGATCGCATCGGCTTGCGCTGTGCTTCCAGGGAAAACCAGGTCCAGCGCTTATCTGGAAAGCGCGAGCAGCTATGAAAAAAGAAGCGCGCTACATGCCCTTGAACAGGTGCGCGTACAGCCGGCTCACGGCCAGCCGCTCGGAGCGGCCGCGCAGGCGCAGGTGCAGGCGGCCCGATTCGTCGCGCACCGCGCTGTCGATGGCGCCCGCGCGCACCAGCGTGCCGCGGTGCACCTGCCAGAACTCGGTGGGGTCGAGCTGCGCGACCAGCTCCTTGAGCGGCGTGCGGATCAGGTGCTCGCGCTCGGCGGTGAGCACCCGTACGTACTTGTCGGCGGCTTCGAAATACAGCACCTCGGCCACGGGCACGAAGTGGATCTGCGACCCGCTGCTGGCCTGGATCACCTCCAGCCGCGCGGCGGCGGGCGCGGGCGCGCTCAGGGCCGGTGCCTGAACCAGCTCGCGCAGCTGGGCCAGCGTCTGCTCCAGTGCGGGCGTAGCGCGCTGCTGCAGCGCCTGTTGCAGCTTGGCGCAGGTCTGCGCCAGACGCGCGGGCTGCACGGGCTTGAGCAGGTAGTCCACGGCCTGCGCCTCGAAGGCCTGCACTGCGTACTGGTCGTAGGCGGTCACGAAGACCAGCGCGGGGAAGGGGCGCGCAGTGGCGTCCCAGGCGTCGGCCAGTTCCACGGCGGCCTCCAGCCCGCTCTGGCCGGGCATGCGGATGTCGAAGAACAGCACGTCGGGCTGCAGGCGCAGCGCCTCGCGCGCGGCGGCGAGGCCGTCGGCCACGGTGGCGGCAATGTGCAGCGCGGGCCACGCGCGGGCCAGCTCGTGCTGCAGCGCGGCGGCCAGCAGTGGCTCATCCTCGGCAATCAAGGCCCTGGGCGGTGAGGTGTTCATGGGGTTGGGCGTTCAAGGGAAAAGTGACCGTGGCGCTTGTGCTGCCTGCGCTGCCAGCTATTAATTCGAGAGTGCCGGCGGCTCCGTAGAGCGTGGCGAGCCGCTCGCGCACCTGCTGCAGCCCGAAGCCGCTGCCGCCCGGCGCGCCGCCGTTCAGCCCGGCGCCCGTCAGCCCGGCGCCCGTCAGCCCGGCGCCCGTGTCGCGCACGGCCAACTGGATGCGCGCGTCCTCCAGCAGGCGCGCCTGCACGTCGATGCGCCCGCCCTCCACCTGCGGCTCCAGGCCATGGCGGATGGCGTTCTCCACCAGCGGCTGCAGCAGCAGGGGCGGCACGCTGGCCTGCGCGAGCGATTCGGGCAGGTCCAGCGTGAAGGCCAGGCGCGGGCCCATGCGCACGGCCATCAGCGCCAGGTAGTCGGCCACGCGCGCGAATTCGTCGGCCAGCGGGTGCAGCGTGCCGCGCGAGGCGCCCAGCGTGGCGCGCAGGTAGGCGATCAGGTGGTCCAGCATGGCCTGGGCGCGCGGCGGGTCGGTGGCCACGAGCACGCGCAGGTTGGCCAGGGTGTTGAACAGCATGTGCGGTTCGAGCTGCGTCTCCAGCAGCTTCAGGCGCGCCTCGGCGGCATCGCGCTGCGCCTGGGCGATGGTGGCTTCGAGGAAGCGCGCCTTGCCCCGGCTGTAGAAGAGGAAGCAGATGGCGGCGCTGGCCGCGACGGTGATGACCAGGGTGGAGGCGAAGTCGTGCTGTTGCGCGAGTGCCAGCACGTCGAACGTGCCGCCGCTGTACAGGTTGCCGATGGCGGTGCCCACGACGAAGCCGAATGTGGTGCCCGCCAGCATGAGCAGCCAGCCCCGCCAGCCGTGCGGCCACGGCACGGCGCTGCCGCGCGTGAGCGCGATGCGCCCCAGGTCGATGAAAAGCCAGCTCAAGGTGCCGATCGGCAGCGAGTAGGCGAGGTTGGTGTCCCATGCGCCCTTGCCCGCCAGCGTGACGCCGAGCGCGATGAGGCAGCAGAAGACCACATTGATCAGCAGGCGGCTGGCGATGGCGGAAGGCTGGTCGATGGGGCGGCGCATGGCGGAGGTGTCGTTGGCCGGCCCATTGTGCAGCGGCCGGGCGGCGCCGGTCACCGTGCGCTGCCTTCGCGCTCTTGCAGGGCGCGGCGCTCGCGCTGCAGCAGCCGGTCGTACCAGCCGCCGCCGGGCAGGGCCAGCCACACGGCCGCGCCGTGCAGCAGCAGCCCCAGGCCCCAGCCCAGGGCGGGGTACATGGCCCAGTGCCGGCCCTGGTGGGCCGACAGGGCGGCGAGCAGCAGGTTCACGGCCACGTAGGCGCAGGCGTGCAGCAGCCAGCCGAGCTTGGCGCCCGCGCGGCGGCGGGCGAGGCGTTCGAGGTCTTCGGGATGTGCGGTTCGCATGGCGTGTCTCCTTTCGCGCATGGAGGCACTGTGCGCGCGCGCCGCCGGCCCCGCCACCGCCTTGCGACGAACGGCGCCAGGGCCGTGCGAGACGCTTTCGCGGGGGTGGGAATGGATAATCCGCGCTCTTGCCGTTTTCTCAGGACACCCGCGTGGATCTTCTTTTGCTTGCCAAGGCCGCCGTCATGGGCGTGGTCGAGGGCCTGACCGAATTCCTTCCCATCTCCTCCACAGGCCACCTGATCCTCGCCGGCGCGCTGCTCGGTTTCGACGATGCCAAGGCCAAGGTCTTCGACATCGCCATCCAGACCGGCGCGATCTTCGCCGTCATCCTCGTCTACTGGCAGCGCATCCGCGATACGCTGGTGGCCCTGCCCACGCAGCGCCAGGCGCAGCGCTTCGCGCTGAACGTGCTCATCGGCTTCGTGCCCGCCGTGGTGCTGGGGCTGCTGCTGGGCAAGGCGATCAAGGCGCACCTGTTCACGCCCGTGGTGGTGGCCAGCACCTTCATCGTCGGCGGCTTCATCATCCTGTGGGCCGAGCGGCGCCAGCAGACCGCCGTGCGCATCCAGTCGGTGGACGACATGGGGCCGATGGACGCGCTGAAGGTGGGCCTGGTGCAGTGCCTAGCGATGGTGCCGGGCACCAGCCGCAGCGGCGCCACCATCATCGGCGGCATGCTGCTGGGGCTGTCGCGCAAGGCGGCGACGGACTATTCGTTCTTCCTGGCCATTCCCACGCTGATCGGCGCGGGCGTCTACAGCCTCTACAAGGAGCGCGCGCTGCTGTCGGCGGCCGACGTGCCGCTGTTCGCGGTGGGGCTGGTGTTCTCGTTCATCAGCGCCTGGCTGTGCGTGCGCTGGCTGCTGCGCTACATCAGCAGCCACAGCTTCGTGCCGTTCGCCTACTACCGCATCGTGTTCGGCGTGGTGGTGCTGCTGACCGCGTGGTCGGGCGTGGTGACCTGGGCGGATTGATTCAAAAACGATAGCTGCCAGCGCTTGCCAGGCAAGCGCTGGAGGCCGATTTAACTATCAATCCGGCCGCACGTGCCGCACGGCCGTCTTGGGCCGGAAGGCCTTGCACACGGCGGCGCGCGTTTCCAGGTACGGCCCTTTGAGCAGGTCGATGCAGTAGGGCACGGCCGCGAAGATACCGGGCGTATCCGGCAGGCCTTCGAGCGTCTCGGCAATGGCCTTGGGCTGGCCCGGCAGGTTGATGATGAGGCACTGGCCCCGGATCACGGCAACCTGGCGCGAGAGGATGGCCGTGGGAACGAAGCGCAGGCTGATCTGGCGCATCTGCTCGCCGAAGCCGGGCATTTCCTTGTCGGCCACGGCCAGCGTGGCCTCGGGCGTCACGTCGCGCAGCGCGGGGCCGGTGCCGCCGGTGGTCAGCACGAGGCTGCAGCCGGCATCGACCAGTTCGATGAGCGTGGTGCTGATGGTGGCCTGCTCGTCGGGGATCAGGCGCGGCTCGAAGGCGATGGGGTTGTGCAGCGCGCGCCCCAGCCAGTCGTTGAGTGCGGGCAGGCCCTTGTCCTCGTAGACGCCGCCGCTCGCGCGGTCGCTGATGGAGACGATGCCGATCTTGACCGGCTCGGGCGGGGGCAGCGTGTCAGGCATCGGCTTGTCGCTCCTCATGGGCCGCCAGCTCGGCGGCATCCTGCATCTGCTCGCGAACGAGCTGGAACAGCTCGCGGTAGGCGCGGCCCTTGCGCGGGGCCAGACCCTGCGATTCGGCCACCTTGGCATCGTGTGCGGCGGGAGCGTCCTTGCGCGCCTGGCGGATCAGCGCGCGGATCTGCTGCGTGTCGGTACGCGGGAACTGCTCCAGCCACTGGGCGAGCGCGCCGTCGTCGGCGATGAGCCGGTCGCGCCAGTGCTCGGCCTGGTGCAGCGCCAGCTTCTCGGCGGCCGAGCCGTTCTGCTGCTCGTCCAGCGCGGCGTGGATGGCGTCCCGCTGCGCGTCCTCCAGCTTGCGCATCAGCTTGCCGACGAACTGCATCTGCCGGCGCTTGCCTTCGAAGTTGGTGATGCGCTTGGCTTCAGCCAGCGCCTCCTGCAGCTTCTCGGGCAGTTCCAGGCGCGCGAACAGGTCGCCGCGCAGCGTGAGCAGCGCCTGGCCCAGCGACTGCAGGGCCTCGCTTTCGCGCTTGAGGTCGGTCTTGCTCGATTCCGACGTGCCTTTGAGTTCGGCCTTGAGCTGAAGGTCCAGCTCGCTGCCCTCGGCAACGAAGTGGCCCTTCACGTAATAGCCTTTTTTGGGTTTGCGTGACATGGGTTTGCTCGCGGAAGGGGCCGGTATCATAGCCGCCGCTATGAATACACCCGTCTCCGAGCCTGAAAGCGGCTTCAGCTACTCCCGCGATTTCTTTGAAGACCTCGTCGATCAGGCCCTGCGGCACGCCAAGAAGCTCGGCGCCACCGACGCCGGCGCCGATGCGTCCGAAGGCTGCGGCCTGTCGGTCAACGTGCGCAAGGGCGCACTGGAGACGGTGGAGCGCAACCGCGACAAGTCGCTGGGCGTGACCGTCTACGTGGGCAAGCGGCGCGGCAACGCGAGCACGTCCGATTTCTCGCCCGCCGCAGTGCAGCGCACCGTGCAGGCCGCCTACGACATCGCCCGCTTCACGGCCGAAGACCCCGTGGCCGGGTTGCCCGACGAGGCCGACATCGCGCCCCAGGCGGAGCACCGCGATCTGCAACTGTTCCACCCCTGGCCCATCACCAGCGAAGAGGCTGCGCGCCTAGCGCTCGAATGCGAGGAGGCGGCCTTCAAGACCCACAAGCGCGTGACCAACAGCGAGGGCGCGGGCGTCTCGGCGCAGCAGAGCCACTTCTTCAGCGCGCACACGCGCGGCTTTCGCGGCGGCTACGCCAGCTCGCGCCACAGCGTCTCGGTGGCGCCGATCGCCTCGCTGCCCGGCCGCAACGCCGAGATGCAGCGCGACGCCTGGTACAGCTCCATGCGCGACGCGCGCGAGCTGGCCGCCCCTGCCGCCGTGGGCCGCTACGCCGCCGAGCGGGCGCTCTCCCGCCTGGGCAGCCGCAAGATCGCCACCACCGAATGCCCCGTGCTGTTCGAGTCGCCCCTGGCCGCCGGGCTGCTGGGCGGCTTCGTGCAGGCCGTGAGCGGCGGCGCGCTCTACCGCAAGAGCAGCTTCCTCGTCGATGCGCTGGGCAAGCAGGTTTTCGCCAAGCACATCGACGTGCGCGAGGACCCGTTCATCCTAGGCGGCAAGGGCAGCTCTCCGTTCGACGAGGAGGGCGTGCGCGTCGCACCGCGCCAGGTGGTCGATGGCGGGCGGGTGGAGGGCTACTTCCTCAGCACCTACTCGGCACGCAAGCTCGGCATGAAGACCACGGGCAACGCGGGCGGCTCGCACAACCTCACGCTCACCTCGCGGCTCACGTGGGCGGGCGACGACCTCGATGCGATGCTGCGCAAGCTCGGCACGGGCCTGTTCGTCATCGAGCTCATGGGCCAGGGCGTGAACTACGTGACGGGCGACTACTCGCGCGGCGCGAGCGGCTTCTGGGTGGAGAACGGCCGCATCGCCTACCCGGTGCACGAGATCACCATCGCCGGCAACCTCAAGGACATGCTGCTGGGCATCGAGGCTGTGGGCGCCGACGCCTACAACTACGGCGCGAAAACCGTCGGCTCCATCCTCGTCAACCGCATGAAGGTGGCGGGCAGTTGAGCGCGCTTGCGCGGCCGGACTGGGCCAAGGCCCTCGTCGTGGTCGTGATCTGGGGGCTGAACTTCGTCGTCATGAAGTGGGGGCTGGCCACGCTCTCGCCCCTGCTGCTGTGCGCGCTGCGCTTCATCGCCGCGTCGCTGCCGCTGCTGCTGTTCGTGCCGCGCCCGCGCAACCTGCCGTGGAGCCTGCTGGCCGCCTACGGGCTGGCGCAGGGCGTGGGACAGTTCGGCCTGCTGTTCACCGGCATGCGCCTGGGCATGCCGGCGGGCATGGCCTCGGTGGTGCTGCAGACGCAGGCGTTCATCACGCTGCTGCTGGCCGCCGCGCTGCTGGGCGAGCGCCCGCAGCGCTGGCAGTGGTGGGGTTTGGCCGTCGCCACGCTGGGGCTGCTGGCCATCGGCAGCGCGCATGGCGATTCGGCGCGGGACATGACGCTGGCCGGCTTCCTGATGACCGTGGGCGCGGCGGCGCTGTGGGCCACTTCCAACCTGCTCACGCGCCACGCGGCGCGCCATGGCCCCTACGAGCCCGTGCCCTTCATCGTGTGGAGCAGCCTGTTCCCCGTGGTGCCGCTGCTGCTGCTCTCGGCGTGGCTGGAGGGAGACATGGCCGCGCAGCTCGCCGCCTTCGGCTGGCGCGAGCTGGCCGTGGTGGGCTACCTCGCGGGCCTCTCCACCCTGGTGGGTTACGGCCTGTGGACGCGCCTGCTGCAGCGCTACCCGGCCAGCACCGTGGCGCCGCTGTCGCTGCTGGTGCCGGTGGTGGGGCTGCTCTCGGCCCTGCTGCTGCTGGGCGAGCGGCCCTCGGCGCTGCAGTGGCTGGGCACGGCGGGCGTGCTGCTGGGCATGGTGGTCAACCAGTTCGGCGGGCGCTGGCGGCGGCGAGCATAGCCTCGCCCACCAGGCGCTCGCCGCGGGCGGCGAGCGCCTCGCCCGCGCCCTGGATGTCGCGCGCTTCCTTGTTCTGGCTCAGCTTGGCCTTGCCCTCCAGGCGGGTGATCTCGATCTCGATGCCGACGATGGCCTGGAGCAGCGTGTCGATGAAGTCCTGGGGCGCATCCGTCATCTTCCAGGGCACGGGCTGGCCGGCCTCGTGCGTGCGGGTGAGGCGGCCCACCATGCCGCGCACGTAGCGCTCGTCGTCGCGGATGGTGACGCGCCCGTGGGCGTGGGCCACGAGGTAGTTCCAGGTGGGCACCTGCCTGTGCAGTTCCTGCTTGCTCGGATACCACTGCGGCGAGATGTAGGCGTCGCCCGCGCGGAAGATCACGAGCACCTCGTCGCCATTGACCAGTTCCTGCCACACGGTGTTGGCACGCGCCACGTGGCAGTGCAGCACGCCCTGCGTGCCTTCCTGCGCGCGCAGTTCGAACGGCAGGTGGTTGGCGTCCAGGCCCTTGGCGCCGTGGGTGACCAGGGTGCCCATGGGGTGCCGGGCGATGAGGCCGTGCAGGACCTCGGGGCGGGATTCTTCGAAGTGGGCGGGGGTGTACATGGCGGCGATTGTTCGTCTATCCTGGTTCAGGAAGGTGTACCAGTTTCACTTTATTTTCGTGGACCACAACGCATGCCGCGCACCGCCAAGACGCCGCAGATTCCCGCCATCGGCCCGCTCGACCGCAGCGCCGGCGCGCTGGGGCGCCAGCTGGCGCAGAAGCTGCGCGACGCGGTGAAGGGCGGCGGGCTGCAGCCGGGGAGTCCCTGCCGTCGACGCGCGCGCTGGCCGAATCCCTGGGCATCGCCCGCGGCACGGTGGTCCAGGTGTACGAGCAGCTGATGGCCGAGGGCTTCCTGGTGTCGTGCCCCGGCGTGGGCACGCAGGTCGCGCCGTCTTTGGCGGGCGTGCCGCGCAAGGGGCGGCGCGCGGCATGCCGCTGCCCCCGCTGCCGCCTGCGGCGGAGGCATTCGCCCGGGTGGCCTCGCAGTTCACGCCGCTTCCGCCCGTGCCGTTCGCCGTCTCTGTGCCCGTGGGCATGGCGGCGCCCGGCCTGGCGTGGCGCCGCCTGGGCAACCGCATCCGCGCCCATGGCGCGGGCGCGCCCGGCGGCTATGGCGACCCCCAGGGCGCGCTGCCGCTGCGGGAGGCCATTGCCGACTACGTCCGGCGGTCGCGCTCCGTGCACTGCGGCGCGGAGCAGGTCATCGTCACCACGGGTACGCAGCAGGGCCTGTTCCTCGCCTGCATGGTGCTGCTGGGGCAGGACGATTGCGCCTGGGTGGAGAACCCCGCCTATCTGGGCATCACGGCCCTCCTGGACGCGTTGGCGCCCGGACGGAGGGTGCGCGTGCCCGTGGACGAGGAGGGCATCGACATCGCGGCCGGCCTGCGCCTGTGCCCCGGCGCCCGCGCCGCGTTCGTCACGCCGTCGCACCAGTACCCTCTGGGCATGCCCATGGGCATGGCGCGGCGCAACGCGCTGCTGGACTGGGCGCGCGCCCGCTCGGCGTGGATCGTGGAGGACGACTACGACAGCGAGCTGCGCTACACGGGCCACCCGTTTCCCTCGCTGCAAGGGCTGGACCCCGGGCGGGTGGTCTACCTGGGCACTTTCAGCAAGATCCTCTTTCCCTCGCTGCGGCTCGGCTATGCCGTCGTGCCGCCCGCGCTCGTGCAGGCGTTCCGCGGCGCCCGCGCGCTCATGGACCGGCACCCGCCCAGCGCCGACCAGCACGTGCTGGCCGCCTTCATCGCAGAAGGGCACCTGGACCGGCACATCCGGCGCATCCGGGGCGTCTATGCGCAGAGCAGGGCCCAGCTGTTGCAGATCCTGCAGGAGGCGCTGCCCGGCGGCCTGGCATGGCTGCAGCCGAGCGACCAGGGCATGCACTGCGTGCTGTGGCTGGCGCCGCGCATCGACGACCGGGCGGTCGCCCTCCAGGCCGTGCGGGCCGGCGTGGCGGTGCGCCCGCTGTCGCCGATGTATGCGCCCGGCAGCGGCCGGCCGGGGCTGGTGCTGGGCCTGGGGGCGTTCCCGGCGGAGCAGGTCGCGGAGGCCGCGCGGCGGCTGGCAGCCGTCATCGCCGGGGCTGCCGCGTGAGGGCGATGCGCAAAAAAGAGAGCTGGCTGCGCTTGCTGCCACTGGACTTCGATAGAAAACCCTTCTGAAACCATTGCTGGACAAGCGTGGCCAGCTCCATTTTTGATAGTCCTCAAAATAGGTAATAAAAATTATTATCATTACCGTTTTTGACAAAGCGCCTTCCGGCACTACGGAAAGGCGCCAGAAAGGACCGAACGGATGGTTTCCCTTGCACCGGCAGCCAAGCCGCCGCCCTCGCTGCGGCGCTACCGCGCGGCGGTAGCTTCGCGCACCGTCGCCGCCGTGGCCGGCGGCTACCTGCTCGCGGCGGCGGGCGCGGCGGTGGGCGCGCATGCGATGGCCGGGCTGGGCATGCCGCGCGCCGACGCGGCGCTGGCCTCGACCCTGCTGGCCTTCATCGTCCACGCCGTGGCGGCGATGTGGGCATTCGGCTGCGCCAGCGCCTGGCGCGCATGGGCGGGCGTGTGCCTGCCCGGCGCGGTGCTGGCACTGGCCGCCTGGTGGCTGCAGCGCGGGGGGATGGCATGAGCCCCCGCCCGGCCGTTCCGAAGGGGGCTCGCACCGCAGTGCAAAGCACGGAGGTTAAGCAATGAGGCCCGACGGCAAGCCCGAGGGGCTGCGGCAGTCCATGTCGTGGCTGCATACCTGGAGCGGCCTGCTGCTGGGCTGGCTGCTCTACGCCGTGTTCTTCACCGGCACGCTGAGCTATTTCCGCGACGAGATCGACGACTGGATGCGGCCCGAACTGCACGTCTCCGTGCCCGGCCCCGAGACGGCGCAGCGCGCGCTGGACGCCATGCAGCGCATCGCGCCCGAGGCCACCACCTGGACGCTCTCGCTGCCCGGCCCGCGCCAGACGGCGGTGGAAGCCTCCTGGCGCGAGCCGGGGGCCGCGCAGGGCCGCGCCGGGCTCAAGCGCGCCACGCTGGACGCCGCCACAGGCGAGCGCATCGAGCCGCGCGAGACGCGCGGCGGCGCCTTCCTCTACCGCTTCCACTTCGAGCTGTACGCCATGCCGCGCGTGTGGGGCCGCTGGATCGTGGGCATCGCCACCATGTTCATGTTCGTGGCCATCCTCAGCGGCGTCATCACGCACAAGAAGATCTTCACGGACTTCTTCACCTTCCGCCCCAAGAAGGGCCAGCGCTCGTGGCTCGACGCGCACAACGCCACGGCCGTGCTGGCGCTGCCGTTCCACCTCGTCATCACCTTCAGCGGCCTGGTGCTGCTGATGTTCATGCTCATGCCCTGGGGCATCCAGGCCATCTACGGCGGCGACACGAACGCCTATTTCGCCGAAGTGCGCGGCGCCCGCCCGCAGGCAACGACGCAGGGCGAGCGCCAGCGCGGGGGCAGGCAGGAGGCCGGGGCCGCGGCGCTGGCACCCGTCGCGCCGCTGATGGCCGAGGCCGCGCAGCGCTGGCCCGTGCACGGCGTGGGCAGCATCACGGTGAACGCGCCCGGCACGCCGCGCGCCACCATCGAGCTGCGCGAGGGCGGCGGCGAGAGCCTGGCCAACCGCGGCCAGGCGCGCACGCTGCTGTTCGACGGCGCCACGGGCCGGATGCGCGATCGGCCCGAGCCGGCCGCGCCCTCGTGGGTGCGCGCCACGAGCAACGTGGTGACGGGCGTGCACCTGGGCCGCTTCGCCGAGCCCGCCGTGCGCTGGCTGCTGTTTCTCTCCGGCGTGGTCGGCACGGTGATGGCGGCCACGGGCATGGTGCTGTGGGTGGTCAAGCGGCTGCCCGAGCGCCGCAAGCTCGGGCGCACGCCGTTCGGCCACCGGCTGGTGGAAGTGCTCAACGTGGGCTCCATCGCCGGCCTGTCGGTCGCCACGGCCGCGTATTTCTGGATGAACCGGCTGCTGCCCGCGGGGCTGGAGGCGCGCGGCGACTGGGAGATCCGCGGCTTCTTCATCGCCTGGCTGCTGTGCCTGCTGCACCCGTTGGTGCGCACGCACCGCCGCGCGTGGCTGGAGCAGATGCTGCTGGCCGCGCTGCTGTTCGCGCTGCTGCCGGTGCTCAACCCGCTGACGGGCGGCGCCTCGCTCGCGCAGAGCGTTCCGCACGGGCAGTGGAGCATCGCCGGGTTCGACCTGACCATGCTGGCGCTGGCCGCGTTGCACGGCTGGGTGGTCTGGTGGCTGCTGCGCGGAAAGCCCGCCGCAAAGCCCGCGCCGCGCGCGGCGGCACCCGCCACCGGCGGCGTGGCCGTGAAGGCGCAGGCCTGGGAGCGGGCGCAATGATGGCCTGGTCCGCCCTGTTCCTGGCCTTCGCGGCCTTCACCGCCATTGCCGCGTCGATGGAGCGGCACGGGGACGACCTGCGGCTCGCACCGCAGGGCCGTGCGCTGGCCTGGCGCGCGGGCGGCTACGGCCTGCTGGCCGCCTCGCTGCTGCCGTGCCTCGTGCACTGGAACGCATCGGTGGCGGTCACGGCGTGGCTGGGCCTGCTGACCTTCGCCGCACTGGCGCTGGGGCTGCTGCTCACCTATGCGCCCCATGCGGCGCGGCGTGCGGCGCCCGCGGCCGGCGCCGCGGGGCTGCTGGCCGCGCTGCTCTCCCTTCCGCTCTGACTTTTCCGCCGGCTTTCCTGCGCCCCCGGGGCGCGGGAAGGCCCTTCCACCCCAGGCTTCGCGCGCGGGGCCGGGCCGCGCACGCCCTGCGCGCGGCTTGTTCATCCACAGGAGACTCCATGCATTCGATTTCCAGCCCTTTCCCTCCATCGCGCATGCACTGGGCCGCACGCCTGGCGGCCGGCGTGCTCGCGGGCGGCGCGGCCTCGTGGGCGCAGGCCCAGGCCGGCGCCGCGCAGCCCGAGGCCAAGCTGTCCGCCGTGGTGGTGACCGCCACGGGCTACGAGCAGGCGCTGTCGGACGCGCCCGCGTCCATCACCGTGGTCACGCAGGAGCAGCTCGAAGGCAAGCGCTACCGCGACGTGACCGACGCGCTGCAGGACATTCCCGGCATCTCCATCGAGGGCGGCGCGGGCGGCAAGATCGAGTCCACGCAGGTCTACATGCGCGGGCTGGGCGAGGACTACGTGCTGTTCCTCGTCGACGGCAAGCCGCTGGGCTCGTCCTCGCAGGCGTACTACAACGGCTTCGGCAGCGCCACGCAGGTGGGCTGGCTGCCGCCCGTCTCGGCCATCGAGCGCATCGAGGTCATCCGCGGGCCGATGTCGTCGCTCTACGGATCGAGCGCGCTCGGCGGCGTGATCAACATCATCACCAAGAAGGTGGCCAGCGCCTGGACCGGCAGCGTCACCGTGGACGGCGTGGTGCAGGAGCGCTCGGACGCGGGCGGCGAGCACCAGGAGCGCTTCTACCTGAGCGGCCCCATCGTCTCCGACCGCCTGGGCCTCACGCTGTACGGCTCGCGCTTCCAGCGCAGCGAGGACGGCTTCACCGGCGGCTACGCCGCCAAGGAGCGCAAGGACCTCACGGCCAAGCTGGCCTGGAAGCTCACCGGCGCCCAGACGCTGGGCCTGGAGGCGACGCACGGCGAGAGCGACAACACGCGCACGGCGCGCACCGGCGCGGCCGGTTCGGTGAACAACGAGCGCGACTACTTCGCGCTGACGCACGACGTGGACTGGGGCGCGGGGGCGCGCACCAGCTCCTTCGTCACGCGCGAGGAGGTGGAGATCACCAACGGCAGCAACTATTCCGAGTACGCCGCCACCTTCGCAAACACCAAGACAGTGCTGCCGCTGGGCAGCCACATGCTCTCGTTCGGCGGCGAGTACAAGAAGGAGAGCACCAACCACGACGCGAGCCGCTTCCCCGGCTCGCGCATGACCGACCTGTCGCGCTGGCAGATGGCGCTGTTCGCGGAGGACGAATACTTCCTGAACGACCAGCTCTCCGTGGTCGGCGGCCTGCGCTACGACCGCAACGAGCACTACGGCAGCGAGTGGATTCCGCGCCTGTACGGGGTGTACCGCCTGACGCCCGAGTTCGTGCTCAAGGGCGGCGTCAGCGGCGGCTACAAGGCGCCCACGCTCAAGCAGGCCGACGACAACATCGTCGAGATCGCCGCGCGCGGCGCCGCGTGGGACATGGGCAACAAGGACCTCAAGCCCGAGAAGAGCACCAACTACGAGATCGGCCTGAACTGGACTTCGCCCGAAGGCGCCAACGCCGGCGTGACGGTCTACCGCACCAGCTACAAGGACAAGATCAGCACGCAGACCATCTGCACCAGCCCCGCCTCGGCGCCCGACTGCCACTACAACGGCGAGACGCGCCAGCGCATCAACCAGTACGTGAACGTCAGCTCCGCCGACCTGACCGGGCTGGAGGCCTCGCTGAGCATGCCGCTGGGCGCGGTGCGGCTGTCCACGTCCTACACCTTCACCGACAGCGAGATCAAGAGCGGCGCCGACGTGGGCAAGCCCCTGAACAACCTGCCGCGCCACATGCTGAACCTGGGCGCGGACTGGAGCGTGACCGGCCCGCTCAAGCTCTGGGGCAAGGCGCGCTACAAGGGCAAGACCATCGACGGCGGCACCAGCCAGCTGCCGGCCTACACGCTGGTGGACCTGGGCGCCACCTACCAGGTGAACAAGAACCTGCGCCTGTTCGGCGGCTTCTACAACCTGCTGGACAAGGAAGTGAGCATCGCGGACTACGGCAAGACCCTCGACGGCCGGCGCCTGTACGTGGGCTTGACCGCCGATTTCTGAGGCCGTTCAGTACGCTGCGCCGGGCGCGCCCGGCGCGGCCACGGCGGCGCCCGCGAACTGGGTGCGCAGCTTGCGCGCCGCGTTGGCGAACATGAGCACGTCCACGCCCACGGCCACGAAGGTGCAGCCCAGGTCGAGGTAGCGCTGGGCGAGCGCCGGGTCCGACGTGAGCGTGCCCGCGGCCTTGCCGCTGGCGATGATGGTCTTCATCGCGCCCTCGATGGCGGCCTGCACCTCGGGGTGGCCGGGGTTGCCCCGGTGGCCCATCGACGCGGCGAGGTCCGCCGGGCCGATGAATACGCCGTGCACGCCGTCCACCGCGCAGATGGCCTCCAGGTTGCCGAGCGCGGTGACGGTCTCGGCCTGCACCAGCAGGCAGACCTCGTCGTCGGCCACGGCCAGGTAGTCGGCGCGGCTGCTCCAGCGCGACGCGCGCCCCACGGCGCTGCCCACGCCGCGCACGCCCTTGGGCGGGTACTGCGTGGCGGCGACGATGTCGCGGGCTTGGCTTGGCGTATCGACCATGGGCACCAGCAGCGATTTCGCGCCGATGTCCAGCATCTGCTTGATGAGGGCGGTGCTGCCCTCCACCACGCGCACCACGGGCTGGCCGGGGTCGGGCGCCATGGCCTGCAGCGCAGCCAGGGTGCTGCGCAGGTCGTTGGGGGCATGCTCGCCGTCGATCAGCAGCCAGTCGTAGCCGCAGGTGGCGGCGGCTTCGGCCAGGTACGGGTCGGCCATGGAGAGCCACAGGCCGATCTGCGCCTGTTTAGCGGCCAGCGCGGCTTTGAAGGGGTTGTGTGCGGGCATGTTCAGTCCAGTTGGCCTTGGCAGACGTACTTGATGTGCAAGTAGTCGTCGAGCCCGTGGGTCGATCCCTCGCGCCCGTAGCCCGACTCCTTCACGCCGCCGAAGGGCGCGGCCTCGGCCGAGATGGCGCCTTCGTTGATGCCGACGATGCCGGATTCGAGCGCATCGGCCACGCGCCAGATGCGGCGCACGTCCTGGCTGTAGAAGTAGGCGGCGAGGCCGAAGGGCGTGTCGTTGGCGGCCTGGATCACCTCGGCCTCATCGTCGAACACGGTCAGCGGCGCGACGGGGCCGAAGGTTTCCTCGCACGCGCATTGCATGGACGCATCGGCACCCGCGAGCACGGTGGGCGCGTAGTAGGTGGCGCCCAGCTCCGGCAGGCGCTTGCCGCCGGTGAGCACCTTGGCGCCCTTGGCGACGGCGTCCTGCACGTGGCGCTCGATCTTCTCCACCGCGCGGTCGTTGATCATGGGGCCGATCTGCGAGGCGGGGTCGCTCGCGGGGCCCACCTTCAGCGCACCCACGCGCGCGGCGAGCTTGCTGGCGAAGGCATCGAACACCGCGCGGTGCACGAACACGCGGTTGGGGCACACGCAGGTCTGGCCGCCGTTGCGGAACTTGGCGGCCATGAAGCCTTCGACGGCGGCATCCACGTCGGCGTCGTCGAACACGATGAAGGGCGCATTGCCGCCCAGCTCCAGCGAGAGCTTCTTGAGCGTGTCGGCGCTGCGGCGCGCGAGGTGCTTGCCCACGGGCGTGGAGCCGGTGAAGGTGATCTTGCGCACGCGCGCATCGTCGAGCCACACGTTCACCACCTCGGGCGTCTTCTCGCGCGAGGCGGTGACGATGTTGAGCACGCCGGGCGGCACGCCCGCCTCGTGCGCGAGCAGCACCAGCGCGAGCGAGGTGAGCGGCGTGTCCTCGGCGGGCTTGCAGACCACGGTGCAGCCTGCGGCCAGCGCGGGCGCGATCTTGCGCGCGATCATCGCGGCGGGAAAGTTCCACGGCGTGATCGCGGCCACCACGCCCACGGGCTCGCGCAGCGCGAACATGCGCCGGCCGGGCAGCGGCGCGGGGATGACCTCGCCGTTCATGCGCGTGGCCTGTTCGCCGAACCATTCGATGTAGCTCGCGGCATAGGCCACCTCGCCCTTGCCCTCGGCCAGGGGCTTGCCCTGTTCGAGGGAGATCAGCTTGCCCAGGTCGTCCTGGTGCGCCAGCACGAGGTCATTCCAGCGCTTGACGATCGCCGCACGCTGCTTGGCCGGCACCTTGCGCCATGCCGGAAAGGCGTTGTGGGCGGCGTCCAGCGCGGCGCAGGCCTCTGGAGCGCCGCTGTCGTGCACTTCTGTGATGACGTCGCCGGTGGCCGGGTCGGTGACGGCCAGGCGTGCGGTGGGCGTGGCGCTCCAGGCGCCGCCGATGAAGTTGGCGCTGCGAATCAGGTCGGTGCGGGTGAGGGTGAGCGGCATGGCGTTATGAGTCAAATCAGCCGCCAGCGCTTGATGGTAAAGCGCAAGCAGCTATGGTTTCAGGAGTGCTTCAGCTAACGATGCCGAGATGCCAGGGCACGAACTCATGGTCGCCCAGGCCGAGCGACTCGCTCTTGGTCGGCTCGCCGCTGGCATGGCGCAGGATCTGTTGGAAGATGCGCTCGCCCATCTCGGGCACCGTGCATTCTCCATCGACTATGACGCCGCAGTTGATATCCATGTCTTCTTCGAGGCGGCGGTACATCGGCGTGTTGCTCGCCAGCTTGATCGTCGGCGCGGGCTTGCTGCCGAACATGGAGCCGCGCCCGGTGGTGAAGCAGATCAGGTTGGCGCCGCTGGCGATCTGGCCCGTCGATGCCACGGGGTCGTAGCCGGGCGAGTCCATGAACACGAAGCCGTTTTGCGTGATGGGCTCGGCGTATTCGTAGACGGCCTGCAGCGGCGTGGTGCCGCCCTTCATGGCGCTGCCCAGCGATTTCTCGAAGATGTTGGCCAGGCCCCCGGCCTGGTTGCCGTGGCCCACCACGCCGTTGAACTGCGCGTTCTGGCCGCTGGCGTACTTCTCCCACCATGCGAGGCGGTCGAGCAGCTTCTGTCCCACTTCCGGCGTGATGGCGCGGCGTGTGAGCATGAATTCCACGCCGTGGATCTCCGGCGTTTCGCTCAGGATGGCCGTGCCGCCGTGGCGCACCAGGATGTCCATCGCGGCGCCCAGCGCCGGGTTGGCGGTGATGCCCGAGAAACCATCGGAGCCGCCGCACTCCAGCCCGATCTTGAGGTGGCTCGCGCTCACCGTCTGGCGCTGCGCCTGGTTGGCGATGGGCAGCATCTCCTCGATCGCCTGGATGCCCGCCGCGATGGTCGCGCGCGTGCCGCCCGTCTCCTGCATCACGAAGGTGCGCAGCAGCTGGCCCTGCTGCAGGCCTTGCGATTCCATGAGCCCGTCGACCTGGTTGCGCTCGCAGCCCAGGCCCACGATGAGCACGGCCGCCAGATTGGGGTGGCGCGCATAGCCCGCCAGCGTGCGGCGCAGCACGTCGAAATGCTCGCTGGGCGAGGACATGCCGCAGCCGCTGGTCTGCGCGAACGCGGCCACGCCATCCACGTTGGGGAAGGCCGCGAGCCGCTCGGGCGTGAAGTGCGCCGCGATGTTCTTGATGACCGTGGCCGAGCAGTTCACCGACGAGAGGATGCCGATGAAGTTGCGCGTGCCCACCTTGCCGTCGGGCCGCACGAAGCCCTGGAACGTGGCGCGCTGGCTTTCGGGCAGGTAGTCCACGGGCCGCACGTCGGCGCCGAAGGCCGGGTCGCGGTAATAGTCCACCAGCTTGAGGTTGTGGCTGTGCACGTAGTCGCCCGGCTCCAGGTCACGCGTGGCGACGCCGATCACCGTGTCGTACTTCTTGACCTGCTCGCCCTCCTTGATGGGGCGCGCGGCGATCTTGTGGCCCGCGGGCACCTGGGCGCGCGTGCGCACGCCCAGCTCCGGGATCTCCTGGCCCAGCGCCAGCGCCGCCTTGGCGACGAGCACGTTGTCGTTGGGGTGCAGGTGCAGCAGGGGGCTGGCGCTCGGGGTGGTCATGATTTCATCAGCTCGCGCAGCTTGAGTTTGTCGATCAGCACAGTCTCCTTCTGGTAGACCGTGTTCACGTATTTTTCATAGTCCGGGCCGTCCAGGTACATCACCGGCGCGTCGATCTTGTCCGTCACGGCCTTGAACTCGGGGCTGGCCACGGCCTGCCTGAAGGCGTCGCGCAGCTTGGCGAGGATGGCCGGGTCCACGCCCTTGGGCGCGCCGATGCCGTTGGGCGCATCCACCACCACGTTGTAGCCCAGATCCTTGAGCGTGGGCACGTCCTTGAAGCGCGGCGTGCGCTGCTCGCCCCAGGTGGCCAGCAGGCGCAGCTTGCCGGCCTCCACGTGCGGCGCCCACGAGCTGGAGTCGGCCAGCGCGTCCACGTGGCCGCCCAGCACGCCCTGCAGCGCCTCGGCGCCGCCCTTGTAGGGCACGTGGTTGAGCTGGATGCCCGCGGCGCCGGCGAATTCCTCCATGCCCACATGCGTGGCACCACCCACGCCTGCGTGGGCATAGGTCACCTGGCCGGGCTTGGCCTTGGCGGCGGCCACGAATTCCTGCAGCGTCTTGTAGGGCGAATTGGCCGGCACGGCGATGCCGAAGGTCTGGCCCGAGGTGCGCGCGATGTAGGTGAAGTCCTTGCGCGGGTCGGCCTGCAGCGTGCCGAGCTGCGAGAAGCGCGTGACCGAGATCGGGATCTGTCCGATGGTGTAGCCGTCGGGCCTGGCCGATGCCAGCGCCTTCGCGCCGATCATGCCGGAGGCGCCCGCCTTGTTCTCCACCGCGATGGACTGGCCCAGCACGCGGCCGGCCACGGTGCACAGCGCGCGCATCGACTGGTCGGCCGTGCCGCCGGCGGGCCAGGGGCAGATGAAGGTGATGGGGCGTTCGGGCCAGCTCTGTGCGAACAGGCGGCCGGATGCGGCGGCGAGGGTGGTGGCGCCCAGGGCGCCGAGCACGTGGCGGCGCTGCACGCTGCGTGGCGTGGTCATATTGTCTCCTTCTGTCGTGGGGTTGTGCGAAACAGCGCCATTGTTGGAAACTGCCGCATAACAATCCAATGAAAATATCGACAGTCTTCATTGCCTGCAGGTTATGAAGCCGCAGGCCGGAACGCCGGGCGGCGCACAATGCAGGCAGCGAAGGAGACACCCCATGAACACGACGGCACGATTCAAGGTGGGCGACCACGTGCGCTGGAACTCCGAGGCCGGGCATGTGACCGGCACCATCATCGCGGTGCAAACCGGCGACTTCGACTACAAAGGCCACCGGCACCGCGCGAGCGCGCAGGAGCCGCAGTACGAGATCAAGAGCGACAAGACCGACCACATCGCCGCCCACAAGGGCAGCGCGCTGCGGCTGCTATGACGCAGGCGGCGCCCTTCTTCACCATCGGCCATTCCAACCGCAGCCTGGCCGAGTTCGAGGCGCTGCTGCGCGAGGCCGGCGTCGAGTTGGTGGCCGACATCCGCAAGATGCCCATGTCGCGCGCCAATCCGCAGTTCAACCACGACGCGCTGGCACCGGTCCTGGCCGCGCAAGGCATGGCCTACGAACACATCGCCGCGCTGGGCGGCCTGCGTGGCCGCTCGCCCGGACTGGCGCGCGCGCTGAACGGCTATTGGGAGAACCCGAGCTTCCACCGCTACGCCGACTATGCGCTGTCGCCCTCATTCCGCACCGGCCTCGAACACCTGCGCCGCGCGGGGCGCGCGCGGCGCTGCGCGCTGATGTGCGCCGAAGCCGTGTGGTGGCGCTGCCACCGCCGCATCGTGGCCGACTACCTGATCGCCAGCGGCGAGGCGGTGTTCCACATCATGGGCCCGGGCCGGCTGGAGCCCGCCAGGCTCACGCCCGGCGCGGTGGTGCAGGCCGACGGAGCCATCACATACCCCGCAGCGGCGGAGCAGGGCGGACCGCCATGAGCAAGATCGACCGCGTGTTGCGCAGCAACCTCAAGCTGCGCCACCTGCAGATGCTGGTGGCACTGGACCAGTTCCGCCACCTGGGCCGCGCAGCGGAATTCCTCTCCGTCACGCAGCCGGCCGTCTCCAAGACGCTGGCCGAGATCGAGAACATGTTCGGCCTGCCGCTGTTCGAGCGCTCCACGCGCGGCACCGAGCCCACGGCCGCCGGTGCCAGCGTGGTGCGCTTCGCGCGCTCGGTGCTCGCAGGCTACGAGCGCACGCGCGACGAGATCGCCGCCGAGGCCAGCGGCGCCAGCGGCCGCACCAGCGTGGGCGCCATGGTGGCCGCCACGCCCGTGCTGCTCTCGCGCGCCGTGGAACGGCTCAAGGCCCGCTCCAGCCGCACCACCGTGCTGATCGACGAGGGCGACCTCACGCGCCTGCTGCCCCGCCTGCGCCTGGGCGAGCTGGACCTGTTCATGGGCCGCCTGGAACCCGCCTATGCCTCGCCCGACCTCGAAACCGAGCCGCTCTACGAAGACCCGATGGCTGCCGTGGCGCACCCAGCGCACCCCCTGGTGAAAAAGCGCAGGCCCACCTGGGCCGACATCGCCGCCCAGCCCTGCGTCATGCCCCCGCCCTGGGCGTCGCTGCGCGTGAAGCTGGAGCAGCAGTTCTTCGCCCACGGCCTGCACCCGCCGGCGGACATCATCGAATCGGCGGCGTTCCTCTCGCAGATCACCTTCATGCACCAGCGCGGCGCCGTGGCCTTCATGGCGGGCACGGTGGCGCGGCACTATGCACAGCGCGGCGTGGTGGCCGTGCTCAAGCTGCCGGTGCAGGTGGGACTGCCGCCTGTGGGCCTCATCACCCTGCGGGGTCAGGCAATGACGCCGGTGACGGGGTTGCTGGTGGAGTGCTTGAGGGAAGTGGGGAAAGGTTTGCCCTGAGGGAGGGCTGGAGCGGCGCTGCAGTGTGTTGCGAGGCACTGCCGGATATCGGCCGGCCAGCCCTTGCGGTCAGGGGAGGCTCAAGTCCACACCGAGGCTCTTGGCAAGGGTGAATGTGAAGAGCATCACCCCCAGGAGCCCCAGCATGAAGACAGCAGCCACCTTGCAGCCCGTGCGCAGCAGCGCGCGCTTGTCCATCCTCTTGCCTTGGTCGTAATGCCACTTGACGGCAAAGAACATGCAGGTGCCGAAGATGAGAACCTTGAACGCAACGAAGACTACAGGAACCCAATCGATCATCTTGAGAATTTCCACCCTATGACTTGACACTGTCTATCGCGAGGAGCACCACCGTCCCGGATGAGAGAGGCGCAAACGTCAGCGATTGCCATACAAGAATGGGGCTGCTGCACGTTCTGAGGCATATTGGCTGAAAGCAATTTCCATACATCGAGACAAAATGTCCTCGCTGAAATCCATGCAAGATGACAATTTGCCCATTTGGCTGCCGCGATTGGCCGTGCATGGCGGGCCGCGTTTTCTGCAGATTGCGGATGCCTTGCAGGCGGCGATGGCAGAAGGATCGCTGAAGCCGGGTGACCGCCTGCCTCCGCAGCGCCTGCTGGCAGCCCTGCTGGGCGTCGACCTGACGACGGTCACGCGCGCATACGATGAAGCCAGGCGCCGCCACTTGCTGGAGGGCCGCGGCGCTCGAGGTACCTATGTCGCGGCACCGAAAGCCGAACTGACATCGATCCTCGACCTGAGCATGAATACCCCGCCATCGCCGGATGGCGTGGACTTCGACGACCTGCTGAAACAGGGCTTGTCTCAGGTATTGATGAGGTCGGATGCCGAATTGCTGATGACTTACCACTTGGGCGGGGGAAGCGACTCGGACCGCAAGGCTGGAGCCCGATGGCTCGAACCGATGTTTGGCTATCTGGATGCTGGGCAGGTGGTTGTCTGCCCGGGCGCGCAGGCGGCGATCGCCGCACTGATCCTTGCACTGACGAGGCCTGACGATGTGATATTGGCAGAGCCGACGAGTTATCCCGGCCTGCGTACCGCAGCGACCCAATTCGGCCGCCACATCATTGCGGTGGAAGCGGACGGGCACGGGATGGTGCCTGAGATGCTTGAGCAAGCGTGCCGCCAGCACAAGCCTGCGCTGGTATACCTCAATCCGACATTGCAGAACCCGACCGCCATCACCATTCCGGAACGCCGGCGCCAGGAGCTCGTCAGCATTGCGAAGCGCTGCAATGTACGAATCGTTGAGGATGATCCCTATTGGCTGCTTGCCGATGCCCCTCCACCACCTGTTGCCACGTTTGCTCCGGAGCAGGCGTACTACATCTCGACCCTGTCGAAATGCCTGACGCCCGGCTTGCGGGTCGCGTTTGTGCTCATACGTGACCCGCACGAACGCGAACGGTTCCTGGTCGCGCTCAGGTCATTTGCGCTGATGGCCGCTCCTCTGACGGCAGCCCTCGCCACGCAGTGGATCCTCGACGGCTCGGCTGCCGCATTGATGGAAGGCGTACGCAAGGAGGCGCGTCTGCGCCACTGGATGGCCAGGGATATTCTGGCGGGGCGGTACAGCGGCGCGGGAGACGGCCTGCATGTATGGCTGGAGTTGCCCGGATATTGGAACTCCTCGCAGCTGGCGCGTGCCGCCGACAGCGAGGGGATAGCCGTCACGCCGGCAGAGGCATTCGCCAATGGCAGCGGGTCCGTGAATGCCATTCGGATTTCTTTGGGCAGCGTCAAGGACCGTGAACGCTTAAAGGCGGGTCTTCGACGGCTGTCTCATCTGCTTGCGCGACGGCCCGAGTCGTTTGGCGCTGCTGTGGTCTAGCGGTTGCACAGAGGTGCGATAGCGCTTATCCGGCTCCTATGGCGCATCGGCCAGAGAGCGCACCACGTCCAGCAGCACATCGGCGCCTTGGGCGAGATGGCGCTGCGCGGTGTATTCGCGTGGGTTGTGGCTGATGCCCTGGTGGCTGGGCACGAAGACCATGGCCGACGGGCAGATGCGCGCCATCATCTGCGCGTCGTGCCCCGCGCCGGAGGTCATGCGGCGGTGGCTGTATCCGCGCGCGGCGGCGGCTGCTGCGATGCGTGCAGCGATGCGTTCGTCGAAGCGCACGGGGGCGAAGCGCGCCAGGCGCCGCGCCGCGATGCGCACGCCTTGCTCGGCTGCGAGCTGTTGCAGGTACTCGGCAAGCTGCTCCTCCGCGCGCTGCAGCAGCGCCTCGTCGGTGTGGCGCAGGTCCACGGTGAGCGTGGCGCGCGCGGCGATCACGTTGATGAGGCCGGGGTGCAGGCCGATCGCGCCCACGGTACCGACCAGCGTGCCGCCTGCCCCGCCGGCCAGGCCGCGCACGAAGACGGCGATGGCGGCAGCGCAGTAGCCCGCGTCGCGCCGCAGGTGCATGGGCGTGGTGCCGGCGTGGTTGGACTGGCCGGTGATGGCGATCTCCTGCCACGAGATGCCCTGCAGGTCGTGCACCACGCCGATGTCGATGCCCTCGGCCTCCAGCACCGGCCCCTGTTCGATGTGCAGTTCCACAAACGCATGCGGGCGGATGCTGCCGCAGGGCAGGTCGCCCGCGTAGCCGATGCGCGCCAGCTCGTCGCCCAGTCGGGCGCCGTCGGTGCCGGTGGTGTCCAGCGCCTGCGCGAGCGACAGGCCGCCGGCGTGCACCAGCGAACCCATCATGTCGGGCATGAAGCGCACGCCTTCTTCGTTGGTGAAGGCCGCGACGACGATGGGGCGGCGCGTGCCGATGCCGCGCGCGTCGAGCCAGCGCACCACCTCCAGCCCCGCGATCACGCCGTAGTTGCCGTCGTAGCGGCCGCCGGTGGCCACGGTGTCGATGTGTGATCCGGTCATCACCGGCGCGGCGTGGGCTTCCTGTCCCGTACGCGTGCCGAAGATGTTGCCGATCCGGTCCACCTGCACATGCAGGCCGCATTCGCGCATCCAGGCCACGATCTGGTCGCGGCCGGCGCGGTCGGCGTCGGTGAGGGCGATGCGGCACACGCCGCCGGCGTCGGTGGCGCCGATGGCGGCGTGCGCGTGCAGGCGCTGCTGCAGGGCCGTGCCGTCGATGCCGCCTTGCACGCGCAGCCAGGCGGCCTGGGCCGCGCGCACGGCCTCGGCGCTGCGGCCCACGATGCATTCGTACACGCTCGGGGCGGTGGCGCCTTCGGTGCTGACCAGCAGCACGCGCGACTGGGCGTCCAGGCCCATGCGGTCCGCCAATGCGGGGCTGCGCAGCAGCGCCGCCAGGCCGGCCAGGCCGGCGGCGCCCGACTCGCCACTGACGATGGGCACGTCGCCGGCCTCGCCGCCGGCCAGCAGGCGCATGGCCTGCTCGGCGTCGGCGTCGCTCACGGTGAGGAAACCATCCACGCAGGGGGCGAGGAAGCGCCAGGCCAGCGGAGAGGTTTCGCCGCAGGCCAGGCCCGCCATCACCGAATCGACCGTGCCCGTGGCGCGCGCGGGAGCACCGCGCAGGGCGCTTTGCTGGAGGCAGTCGGCCTGCTGAGGCTCCACGACGACGAGGGTGGGGCGCTGCGCGCCGTAGCGCTCCCAGAACACGCTGGCCAGGCCCGCGGCCAGGCCACCCACACCGCCCTGCAGGAAGACATGGGTGTAGGGACAGGGGCCCTGGGGTGGCGCGGTGTCGAGCACCTCGTCGGCGATCACGCCATAGCCCTGCATCACGTCGCGGGGAATGTCCTCGTAGCCGTCGTACGAGGTGTCGGACACCACCTGCCAGCCGTGTTCGGCGGCCAGCCGCGCGGCCTCGGCGACGGAGTCGTCGTAGTTGCCCGCGATGCGCACGATGCGCGCGCCCAGCGCGGCGATGGGCGCCTCGCGCTCCTGGCTCACATGCGCGTGCAGCACGATCACGCAGCGGCAGCCGATGCTCTGCGCCGCGGCGGCCAGGGCGCGGCCGTGGTTGCCGTCGGTGGCGCTGATGACGGTGAAGCCGCCCAGCGCCTGCGCATGCCGGCCGGCCCACAGCCCTTCGGGCGTGAAGCCCGCGCCGGGCCAGCGGCGCAGCACCAGGCGCAGCAGCGCGATGGGCGCGCCCAGCGTCTTGAAGCTCGCCAGCGAAGAGCGGGTGGATTCGTCCTTCAGCGCGATACTCTGCACGCCCAGGCGCGCGGCCAGGCCCGGCAGGTCCCACAGCGGCGTGGGGCCGGGGTGCAGGCCGCTCCAGGGGCGCAGCCACTGCCGGCTCTGGCGCGCGGTGGCCAGGTTCATGAGGGCGTGCAGTTCGGCGTCGTATGCGCCGCGGCGCGCCTGGGAATTGGTGACGAGGGGCGTGGTCATGGCGTGAGGCGGCGGCGGGCGATTTCCGCGAAATAGCGCGCGCCGACGGGTAGCACGCGGTCGTTGAAGTCGTAGCGGGCGTTGTGCAGCGGCACGCCGCCGGGGCTGTCGCCCGCGCCGTTGCCGATGAACACGAACGCGCCGGGCACGTGGCGCAGGAAGGCGCCGAAGTCTTCCGAGATCATCATGGGCGCGACGTCGGCGTCCACCTGGTCCGCGCCCACGATGGCGGTGGCGGCGGCCACGGCGGCGTCGGTGCAGGCGGGCCAGTTCACGGTGGGCGCGAACTCGTGCGTGTATTCCACCGTGCAGTGCGCGCCGTGCGCGGCGCACAGCCCTTCGCAGATGGCGCGCATGCGCGCCTCCAGCAGCGCCTGCACGGCGGGCGAATAGCTGCGCGTGTCCCCCTTGATGGTCACGTGCGTGGGGATGGCGTTGCGGATGCCGTCGGTGATGAACTCGGTGCACGACACCACGGCGCTGTCGCCCGGATCGACGGCGCGCGCCACGATGGTCTGCAGCGCCAGCACGATCTGCGCGCCGATCACCAGCGGGTCCACGCCCATGTGCGGGCGCGCGGCGTGGCCGCCCCGGCCGGTGATGTGGATGGCGAAGTTGTCCTCGCTGGCCATGATGCCGCCCGCGCGCGTGGCGATGCGGCCTTCGGCCATGCCCGGCATGTTGTGCGCGCCGTAGATCTCGTCCACCGGAAAGCGTTCGAACAGTCCGTCGGCCATCATCGCGGCGGCGCCGCGCCCATGCTCCTCGGCGGGCTGGAAGATGAAGCGCACCGTGCCGTCGAAGTCCCGCCGCTCGGCCAGCAGCCGCGCGGCGCCCAGCGCCATGGCCATGTGGCCGTCGTGCCCGCAGGCATGCATGCAGCCCGCATTGCGCGAGGCGTGGGCGCGGCCCTGGTCCGGGCCCACTGCCTCGGCGATGGCCAGCGCATCCATGTCGGCCCGGATGCCGATGGCGCGCGTGCCGGTGCCGGCCGTGAGGCTGGCCACCACGCCCGTGCCGCCGATGCCCCGGCGCACCTCCAGGCCCAGGGCCTGGAGGATGCCGGCCACGTAATCGGACGTGCGCTGTTCGTTGAAGCCGGTTTCGGGGTGCTGGTGCAGATGGCGGCGCCAGCGCACGAGCTGGCCGGAAAAGTCGTCTGGGGCGGTGTGGTCCATGGCGTGATTCTTGGCGCTCCGCCGTGGGACGTTTCACCGCAATGCAGGCCCATTGCGGGACAAAGCACGCACAATAGCCGTCTATCTTCCCCTTTTGTACCGCTGACCGCCATGGCCCCGCTGGACCACCTCGACACCCAGATACTCACCCTGCTGCAGCAGGACGCATCGCTGCCGGTGCGCACGCTGGCCGAGCGCGTGCACAGCTCGCCCGCCACGGTGCAGCGGCGCGTGGCCCAGTTGCGCGAATCGGGGGTCCTGCTCAAGCAGGTGGCCCTGGTGGACCGGCGCAAGGTGGGACGGGCGCTGACGGCCTTCGTGTCGGTGGAGCTGGACAAGCAGAACGACGCACTGCTGCGTGCGTTCGAGCAGCGCATGCTGGCCGAGGACGATGTGCAGGCGTGCTACGAGGTGTCGGGCGAGTTCGACTTCCTGCTGATCGTGAATGCGCCGTCGATGGAGCACTACCACGCGTTCACACGGGCGGTTTTCTCGTCGAACAACAACGTGCGCAACTTCAAGAGCACGTTCGCGATGCACTGCGCGAAGTTCGAGACGGCGGTGCCTTTGGTATAGGGACTTGCCTGGACCCGCAATATGGGAGTGCAGTGACATTGCCGGTACGCGCGTTCAAGGCACCTGCTGTGGCACCGGAATCTCCTCGGTGCGCGCTGCCAGAAAAGTGACCGTGGCGCACAACAGCGCCATCGCACCGCAAAACACCAGCAGCGCGCGATGCAACCCGAGGTGGTCCGACAGCCAGCCCATGCCCAAGATTGGCACGATGGTGCCCAGGTAGCCCACGATCAGGTACGACGACAGCAGCCCGCCGCGCTCGTGCGGCTGGGTGAGCTTGCTGATCACGCCCATGCCCGCCACGCTGGCCAGGCCGTGGCCGAAGGCGGTCATCAGCACAGCGGCCACGAACACGGCCGTGTGGCCGGTGAGCGTAGTCGCCACCAGCAGCAGGTTGCACAGCACCAGGGCCACGCCGCTGGTCAGCACCACGCGCTTGGTGCGCCAGTTGCGCACCAGGAACTGGAAGGCGGACGACAGGAACAGGATCATCGCGATCGACAGGCCGCTCACGGCCGGGCCGTGCCACGGCACGATTTCGCGCATGAAGCTGGGCGCCAGCGAGGAATACAGGCTGAACATGCCGAACGCGCTGAACGCGCCCATGCTGGCCAGCCAGAACTGGCGCCGGCGCGCGCGCGGCGGGCGGGTCATGCGCGGCCTCCACTGGGCGATGACGCCGCGCCAGGTGCCGGGCGGCAGCGTGTCCTGCACCGGGGCGGGCAGGCCCTCCAGCCGGTGCAGCGCGTAGACGGCCAGCAGGCCCATGGCAGCCGTGGGCAGGTAGGCGGTGACGAGCGGCCAGGGCGCCCACTGCGCGATGAGGCCGCCCACCAGCGGCCCCAGGCCGAAGCCCAGCGTGATCGCCATGGAGGTGAGCGCCGCCGTGCGGCGCGGGTCGCGCCCCGGGCTGGCCTGCACCATGCCGGTGGAGGCGGAGGTGGTGATCATCCCCGAGGCCAGGCCGATCATGGTGCGCGCCAGCATGAAGACCGGCGTGTTCCACGCCAGCGCCGAGAGCAGCAAGCCCGCCGTCATCAGCACGAGCCCGGTGCGCAGGATGGAAAGCGCGCCGTAGCGCTGCGTGAGCCGTCCGAGGAACATCAGGCTGGCCAGCGCGCCGAACATGTAGACCACGAAGATGTGCGTGATGTCGCTGGGCCTGAGCCCCCATGCCTGCTGGTACAGCGGGTAGAGCGGGCTGGCGAGCGCGGTGCCCATGACGCCGACGCACATGGCGTAGCCGATCCAGACGACGGGAGACCAGGGTTTTTGCATAGGCGACGGGGCATGGTACCGCGCGGTGCGCTGCCGCCCGTTCGCGGCTAGACTGGCGCAGCACCCACCACAGCGCATCTATGGCCGATTCCAAGCTCCCTGCCGCAACCTTTCCCCGGGCACCTGGCGACATGAGCGAGAAGGTGCGCGCCTATCCGTGGGCCGCGCATCCGCTGGGCCCCATCGACACCTGGCCCCTGGCGCTGCGCGTGGCGCTGGACATGGTGCTGGCCTCGCATTTCCCCAAGTGCCTGGTCTGGGGCGAGCACCAGACCACGCTCTACAACGACGCCTTCCGCACCATCCTGGGCGACAAGCCCGAGGCGCTGGGCCGGCCGTTCCACGAGGTCTGGGCGGAGGCGTGGGACACGATAGGCCCCATCGCCGCGCGTGCGCGGGCGGGCGAGGCCACCTTCCTCGCCGACATGCCGCTGGTGGTGCGCCGCTACGGCTACGACGAGCAGGCCTACTTCACCTTCTGCTACAGCCCCGTGCGCGACGAGCACGGCATGGTTGCGGGCTGGGTGGACACGGTGATCGAGACCACGCAGGCCCACAAGGCCCAGCAGCAGCTGCGCGAGGAGGCGTCATCGCTGGAGCAGCAGGTGGTCGAGCGCACGGCAGACCGCGACCGGCTGTGGGAAATCTCGGACGCGCTGATGATCGTCTCGCGCTTCGACGGCGTCATCGTCGCCGCCAACCCTGGCTGGACGGCGGCCCTGGGATGGAGCGAGGGCGAGAGCGTGGGGCGCCATGTGCGCGACTTCGTGTTCGAGGGCGACGTGCAGGCGCTCGACGTGGAGACCACGCTGCTGAGCACCGGCACGCCGCGGCGCCAGTTGCGCCTGCGCTTCGTGCAACGCAGCGGCGAGGTGCGCTGGATCGCCTGGTCGGTGGTCGCGGCCGACGGCTTCGTGCATGCCGTGGGGCGCGACGTGACCGAGGACCTGATGCGTGAGAAGGCCCTGGCCGAGGTCGAGGAGCGCCTGCGCCAGAGCCAGAAGATGGAGGCCATCGGCCAGCTCACCGGCGGTATCGCGCACGACTTCAACAACATGCTGCAGGGCATCATGCTGCCGCTGCAGCTCATGCACCGGCGGCTGCAGCAGGGGCGCACGCAGGAGGTGGAGCGCTACATCGAGTCGGCGCTGGCCTCCGCGCGGCGCGCCGCCTCGCTCACGCAGCGGCTGCTGGCGTTCTCGCGCCGCCAGCCGCTGGACGTGCGGCCTACCGACGTGGCGGCCGTGCTGCGCGGGCTCGAGCCCATGCTGCGCAGCAGCTGCGTGGAGAACATCACGCTGTCCAGCGATCTGCCCGAGGGTCTGTGGAGCGTGCGCACCGACCGGCACCAGTTCGAGAGCGCGGTGCTGAACCTGGCCATCAATGCGCGCGACGCCATGCCGGGCGGCGGCGACCTGCGCGTGTCCGCCGCCAACGTGGTGGTCGCGGCGCAGCCCGGCCGCCACGAAGGGCCGGGCGGCCTGGCGCCGGGCGACTACGTGCGCGTGAGCGTGGCGGACACGGGCACGGGCATGACGCCGGACGTGATCGAGCGCGCGTTCGACCCCTTCTTCACCACCAAGCCCATCGGCCAGGGCACGGGGCTGGGGCTGTCCATGATCTACGGCTACATGCGCCAGACCGGCGGCGCGGTGGAGATCGACAGCCGCCCCGGCAGCGGCACCACCATGCACCTGTACCTGCCGCGCACAGAGCAGCCGCCCAGCGACGAGCCGTACCCGCGGCTGGACCTGCAGGCCGCCGCCAAGCGGCGCGACTCCGTGCTGGTGGTGGAGGACGATGCCACCGTGCGCGCGCTGGTGGTGGAACTGCTGCGCGACATGGGCTTCCAGGTGATGCAGGCGGCCACCGGCCACGAGGCGATGGTGCTGCTGTCGGGCGCGTTGCACTTCGACCTGCTGGTCACCGACGTAGGGCTGCCCGGCCCCAACGGCCGGCAGGTGGCCGACTTCGCGTGCGAGAAGCTGCCAAACATCCGCGTACTGCTCATGACCGGCTACGCTGAACGGGCGGCTGCCAGCCCCAACCTGCTGGGCTGCAACATGGAATTGCTGGTGAAGCCGTTCGATGCGCCGGCCTTCGTGGACAAGGTACGCCAGATGATGGGCAGTTGCGGCAGCGCGCCGGCCGGGGCGTAAAATACCGCCCCTCGGCTTGCGCATCCAGCGCATGCAGCTATGTTTTCAGGAGCTGAGGGGCAAGCGGTGGCCTCATGACGAGGCTGTCTAACCACCCAACTTTTTGTTCGTTGTGCTTGTCATGACGGGCCATTACATTCAGCCGCTTCCATTGAACCGCAGTCCACGCCGCCCGGGCTCCGTGCGGCGTTTGCGCTTGTATTGCTCATGATCGAACTTAGGGGTATCACCCAGATCTACCCGGGCCCGCAAGGCCCCGTCGAGGCCCTGCGCGGCATCGACCTGCATGTCACGCCCGGCGAGGTGTTCGGCATCATCGGCCGCTCCGGCGCGGGCAAGAGCTCGCTGGTGCGCGTCATCAACCTGCTCAACCGGCCGACCAAGGGCCAGGTGGTGGTGGCCGGGCGCGACATGACGCAGCTGGACGACGCCGCGCTGCGCGCTGCGCGCCGCGAGATCGGCATGGTGTTCCAGCACTTCAACCTGCTGTCCTCGCGCACGGTGTTCGAGAACGCCGCCCTGCCGCTGGAACTGGCGGGCATGTCCGGGGCCGCGATCCGGCAGCGCGTCGGGCCGCTGCTGGAACTGGTGGGCCTGGCCCACCTGGCCGACCGCTACCCGGCGCAGATCTCCGGCGGGCAGAAGCAGCGCGTGGGCATCGCCCGCGCGCTGGCCAGCAACCCCAAGGTGCTGCTGTCGGACGAGGCCACCTCCGCGCTGGACCCGGAGACCACGCGCTCCATCCTCGACCTGCTGCGCCAGGTGAACCGCGAGCTGGGCGTGACGGTGGTGCTCATCACGCACCAGATGCAGGTCATCAAGCAGATCGCCGACCGCGTGGCCGTCATCGACGCGGGCCGCATCGTGGAAATGGGGCCGGTGGTCGAGATCTTCACCCGCCCTCGGCAGGACATCACCAAGAGCCTGATCGACGAGATCGTGCCGCAGGAACTGCCCGCCAGCGTGCTCGCGCGCGTGCGCGCCCTGGCCGCGCGCCTGGCGCCGGGAGACAGCGGGCAGCTGATGCGCCTGTCTTACGCGGGCGAGCAGGCCTACGAGCCCATCCTCTCGCACCTGATCCGCGAGCTGGGCCTGGACCTGTCCATCCTGCATGGGCAGATCGACGAGATCCAGGAGCAGACCTTCGGTTCGCTCGCCGTGTATGCGAGCGGCCCCATGGCGCGCATCGGCGCGGCCATCGATTACCTGCGCGCCCAGGGCGTCGTGGTCAAGACGGTTGAGGTGAACTGATGTTCGAGAATTTTTCCGAAATGATGCTGGAGCTGTTCGTCACGTCGCTCTGGGAGACGCTCATCATGGTCGGCGTCTCCGGCATGGTGGGCGGCCTCGTGGGCATTCCGCTGGGCGTGTTCCTGCGCCTGACCGACGCGGGCGGCGTGCTGGAGAACGGCCCGGCCAACAAGATCGTGGGCTGGATCGTGAACGCCGTGCGCTCCACGCCGTTCATCATCCTGCTGGTGGCCATCATCCCGTTCACGCGCTTCATCACGGGCTCGTCCATCGGCACCTGGGCCGCCGTGGTGCCGTTGACCATCGCTGTCGCGCCCTTCATCGCGCGGCTGGTGGAAACCGCGCTGCGCGAGGTGGACAACGGCCTGGTGGAAGCCGCCCAGTCCATGGGTGCCACCACCTGGCAGATCGTCTGGAAGGTACTGCTGCCCGAGGCGCTGCCCGGCATCGTGGCGGGGCTGACGATCAGCTTCGTGAGCCTCACGGGCTACTCGGCCATGGCCGGCGCCATCGGCGGCGGCGGGCTGGGCGACCTGGGCATCCGCTACGGCTACCAGCGCTTCCTGCCCGACATCATGCTGGCGGTGGTGGTCATCCTGATCTTCTTCGTGCAGGCCATCCAGAGCCTGGGCGACTGGGCCGTGCGGCGCCTGAGCCATCGCTGAGTCACCCACCCCGTTACCCACCGACGAGGCCCTTGCAATGCAAGGGCCTTGTGCGTTTTTGGGGGTGTCAAAACCAAATTCGTTTTCCGCACATGGATCATCGAAAAGCGCATTTTTCACCAGTCGATGCCGTGAATACCATGGGAGATTCACATCGCAACGGGTAGAAAATGGGCAAGGCATATTTCGACGACGGCAGGATCGAGTTAACGCATTACGGGGCCGCCGCCTGGAAAATCACGGACGGCAAACACACGGTATTGCTCGATCCCTATTTCACGCGGCTGCGCTATTCCGGCAAGCGGTTCGGCATGCTCCCCGCCAGCGCGGCTCCCGGGGACGAGCGGCCGGCGCACAGCTTCGACGATATTGTGGAAAGCGATACGGCCGTCATCGACCGGCATATCGACGAGGCGACGCATATTCTGCTGTCCCATGCGCATTTCAACCACTGCATGGACATGCCCTATATCGCCAGGAAAACGGGTGCGCTGGTCATCGGCTCCTACAGCGCGACCAATATCGCTAGCGCTTATGGCGTGGAAGAAGACCGGCTGATTACCGTGCGCGGCGGCGAGGATTACGATTTCGGTGAAATATCGATCCGGGTCATTCCCAGCCTGCATTCGGCCCTGTGCGACAAATGCTATTTCGATGCGGGAATCGTCCCTGAGGGGCTGAAGGGGCCGCTGCCTCTGAAGGCCTTCTCCGAAGGCGGCACCTTCGGCTATCTCATCCGGTTCCGCCAGCACGAGGTGCTGCTGTTCGGCTCGATGAACTACATCGAGCGGGAGGTGCAGGGGCTGACCCCCTCGGTCATTCTCGTGCCGGCGGCCCGTCCGCGCCTGCAGGTCTGGCAATACACGGCGCGCCTCCTGAAAGCCACGGGCCTGCCCAAGGTGGTCGTCGCCACCCACTGGGACGTGCAGACCTATCCCTATGGCGCGGACCAGTCGTCCGCGCTGGAGCAGGCGGCGTCCTTCCAGCGCGAAGTGCAGGAGGTGTCGCCCCGGTCCACCCAGGTATTGCCGCGGCATTTCGAAACGTTCGCCATCCATGCGGACCACCGCGTCGCCTTTCCTGCAGCCGCGCACGCGCAGGGGGTTCATCATGCATAAGCGTGCCCTGGTCCTCTCTGCGCTGCTGGCGGCGACCGCCGGCTCGGACCTGCTGGCCAAGGAGGTCCAATACCCCAGCAAGCCGATCACGCTCATCGTTCCCTACCCGCCGGGCGGGCCCAACGACGTGATTGCGCGCACGCTGTCCGCCGAGCTGTCGAAGGAACTGAAGGTTCCGGTGGTCATCGAGAACAAGGCAGGCGCCGCCGGGAACATCGGCACGGCGGCCGCGGCACGCGCTCCGTCCGACGGGTACACGATCGCGCTACCCGGGAGCGCGCTGGCGATCAACACCGTCATCTTCGACAACCTGCCCTACAGGCTGTCGGATTTCCGGGCCATCGGCCTGGTGGCCCAGGGACCCGTCGTAGCGGTGGCGCACCCATCTGCCGGCATCCGCTCCATTGCCGAACTCGCGCAGGCTGCCAAGGCGCGGCCGGAGGCCTTCCCGTTCCCCTCCGGCGGCAAAGGCACTTCCCCCCATCTGGGCGGTGTGCTGTTCAACCAGCAGGCCCAGGTGAAGATGACCCACGTGCCGTACAAGGGCACGGGCGAATTCGTGCCGGACCTGCTGGCGGGGCGTGTGCCCGTGGCATTCGTGAGCCCCCTGATAGCGCGGCAGCACGTGGACTCGGGCGCGCTCGTCGCTTTGGCCACCACGGGCGAGAAGCGCCTGCGTGGCTGGGAGCGCGTGCCCACGGTGGCTGAGAGCGGCTACCCGGGCTTCAAGGTGCAGCCCTGGTATGCGCTGGTCGCGCCTGCGGCCACGCCCGACGGGGTGGTCCACACGCTCCACGAGGCATTGCAGAAGGCGCTGCAGTCGCCGCGGGTGCAGGAAAAGCTGGTCAATCTCGGGCTCGACGCGGTGCCGGGCACTATCCGGCAGGCCGATGCCGCCATCCTCGGCGAAGCCGCCCAGTGGAAGGGCATCGACTGGTCGGAGTGATGCTTATATGCATGGGTTGTGTGGAAATGAAAATTTATTCGTTTTTGCGCTGTACGGGAGCACCTAGGATGCGCGTCATCTCTCCATCGAAAGGTATTTTTTGTGAACAAGCGCTCCCTGCTCCAATCGACCCTCGCGCTGGCCCTGGCGGCCGGCCTTTCGCCCGCCGCGCTGGCGCAGGACAAGCCGATCAAGATCGGCGTGACGGCCGGCCCGCATGCGCAGATCTTCGAGCAGGTCAAGAAGGTGGCGGAAAAGCAGGGCCTGAAGCTGCAGGTCGTGGAGTTCAGCGACTACGTGCAGCCCAACGCGGCGCTGGCCTCGGGCGACCTGGACGCCAACAGCTACCAGCACAAGCCCTACCTGGACGCGCAGATCAAGGACCGCGGCTACCCCTTCGCCGTGGCGGCCAACACCGTCACCTTCCCGATCGGGCTGTACTCCAAGAAGGTCAAGAAGCTGGCCGACCTGAAGGAGGGCGCGCGCTTCGGCATTCCCAACGACCCCACCAACGGCGGGCGCGTGCTGCTGCTGCTGCAGGCGCAGGGCCTCATCAAGCTCAAGGACGGCGCGGGGCTGAAGGCCACGCCGCTGGACGTGGTGAGCAACCCCAAGAAGCTGAAGTTCGTGGAACTGGACGCCGCGCAACTGCCGCGCTCGCTGGACGACCTGGACGCCTCGGCCATCAACACCAACTTCGCCATCTCGGCCGGGCTCAACCCCAAGACCGACTCCATCGCGCAGGAGAACCCGGACGGCCCGTACGTGAATATCCTCGTCGTGCGTGAGGCCGACAAGAACAAGCCGTGGGTGGCGCAGCTCGTGAAGGCCTACCATAACGACGAGATCCGCCGCTTCATCGACACGCAGTTCAAGGGCTCGGTGCTGGCGGGCTGGTGATTTTTCCCTCCTCTCCTTTGAAAGGGTTTTCATGAGCACGTACCGCATCGCCGTCGTCGTCGGCAGCCTCCGCAAGGATTCGTTCAACCGCAAGCTGGCCACGGCGCTGGCGCGCCTGGCACCGCAGGATTTCGAGTTCCAACAGGTGCGCATCGACGATCTGCCGCTGTACAACCAGGACGACGATGGCAACCAGGCCGAAGCGGTGCGCCGCCTGAAGGGCGAGATCGCGGCCGCGCAGGGCGTGCTGTTCGTCACGCCGGAGTACAACCGCTCCATTCCGGGCGTGCTCAAGAACGCGCTGGACCACGGCTCGCGCCCCTACGGCCAGAGCTGCTGGGCGGGCAAGCCCGCCGGGGTGGTGGGCACGTCCATCGGTGCCATCGGCACCGCGCTGGCGCAGCAGCATCTGCGCAACGTGCTGGCCTACCTGGACATGCCCACGCTGGGCCAGCCCGAGGCCTTCGTCCACGCCAAGCACGGCCTGTTCGACGCCGACGGCAATGTCGGCGAAGCCAGCCGTGCCTTCCTGCAGGGCTGGGTGGACAAGTACGTGGCCTGGGTCAAGCGTCACTCCTGAACTGATAGCTGCCAGCGCTTGATGGATAAGCGCTAGAGGCGCTTTTCATATAAGAAAACCCGGCTATGCCGCACAGGCATGGCCGGGTTTTCTGCATGGGGCGCTCGCTCAGGCGGCCTGTGCGATGCGCGCCTGGTTGGCGGCGCGGGCCTGCACTTCGGCCTGGATGGCCTGGGTGGCGGCGGCCAGCGCCTGGGCCTTGGCGTCGGGTCCCATGCCCACGCCCTCGGCGCGCACGATGCGCACGTCGGTCACGCCGAAGAAGCCCAGCACCGTGCGCAGGTAGCTTTCCTGGTGGTCCATGGCGCGGCCGGCGTCGCTGGTGGAATACACGCCGCCCCGGCTGGAGGCGATGATCACCGTCTTGCCCTTGGCGAGGCCTTCGGGGCCGTCGGCCGTGTAGCGGAAGGTGCGGCCGGGCTGGGCGAGGCGGTCGATCCAGGCCTTGAGCTGCGTGGGAATGGCGAAGTTGTAGAACGGCGCGCCGATCACCACCACGTCGGCCGCGAGGAACTGGCGCACCAGGCGCTCGGACACGGCGTTCTCGCGCTGCTGGGCCTCGGTGAGTCCCTCGGTCTGGCCGGTGCGCGGGGCCATGGCGTCCATGGTGAAGTGGGCGGGGGCGTTCTCGGCCAGGTCCAGGTAATCCACCTGGGTGCCAGGGTGGGCGGCCTTCCAGGCCTGGACGATCTGCGCCGTGAGCAGGCGGGAGACGGACTGTTCGCCGGTCACGGCGGAATCGATGTGCAGCAGTTGCATGGAAAGCTCCGGTAGGAATGGGGCCCCGAGGGTGGGGCGATGGAGCTATTGTGATTTTGGTGCGAATGTTTGATAAGCCGGCAATATTGCGATAGATTGTCCTGAATTTCAATTCAATACCATGCAAGACCTGAACGACATGCTGTATTTCGCCGAGGTGGCCGAGCGCGGCGGCTTCGCCGCGGCCGGGCGGGCGCTGGGCATTCCCAAGTCGCGCCTGTCGCGCCGCGTGGCCGAACTGGAGGCGCGCCTGGGCGTGCGCCTGCTGCAGCGCACCACGCGCACGCTGTCGCTCACGGAAGTGGGCGAGGCCTACCTGTGCCACTGCCTGTCCATGCGCGAATCGGCCCAGGCCGCGGAGGACACGGTGGCCCAGGTGCATTCGGAACCGCGCGGCACGGTGCGCGTGACCTGCCCGGTGACGCTGGCGCAGGAGGTGCTGGGCGAGCTGATGCCGGCCTTCCTGGCGCGCCACCCGCTGGTGCGCCTGGAGATGCAGGTCACCAACCGCGTGGTCAACGTGGTGGAGGAGGGCGTGGACGTGGCCTTGCGCGTGCGCCTCACCCTGGACGAGAGCGGCAGCATGGTGGTCAAACGGCTGGACGAGGGGCGCCAGCTGCTGGTGGCCAGCCCGGCGCAGCTCGCGCGCCAGGGCACGCCCGCCACGCTGGATGACCTGGCGCGCATGGACACCATGGCCATGTCCGCCACCGATGGGCGCACCAGCCTGTGCCTGATCGGCCCCGGCGGGCGCGAGGAAACGGTGCACTTCACCCCGCGCTACGTGGCCGACGACCTGCTCACCCTGCGCTTCGCCGCCCTGGCCGGTACGGGCCTGTGCTGGCTGCCCGACTACATGTGCCAGGCGGAGCTGGAAGCTGGCCGGCTGGTGCAGCTACTGCCCGAGTGGTCGCAGCCGAGGGGCATCGTGCACGCGGTGTTCGCCTCGCGGCGGGGGCTGTCGCCGGCGGTGCGCAGCTTCCTGGACTACCTGGGCGAGGCCGTGCCGCGCCATGCCAAGCTGTGCAGCAGCGCTACCTCTACATAGATCATTTGCCTATAAATTCACAACGATATATTCGTTTGGGTTTGAAGGGCGGGCTCGCACAATCCGCCCATCATGCAAGCAAGCGATGGCGTGGCGGCAGCCCAGGACAGCACGGACACCGGCGGTGACGGCGCGCGGTGCTCCGTCGTCATCGTGCCGGGCTGGCGCGACTCGGGGCCGGGCCACTGGCAAAGCCTCTGGGCCCAGCGTCTGCCCGGTGCGGTGCGCGTGGTGCAGGACGACTGGGAGTCGCCCTCGCGCGCAGCCTGGGTGGCCACGCTGGAGGCCACCGTGCTCGCCGCACCACACCCGGTGGTGATCGCCGCGCACAGCCTCGGCTGCATCGCCACCACGCACCTGGGTGCCCAGGCGGCGGCGCGCATCCGCGGTGCATTGCTGGTGGCGCCCGCCGACCCGGAGCGCCGTGCGGTGCTCAGCGACTTCGCCCCCGTGCCCTATGCGCGGCTGCCCTACCGCAGCGTGCTCGTGGCCAGCGGCAACGACCCGTTCTGCCCGATCCGCCTGGCGGGTGCCTACGCCCGGGCGTGGGGCAGCGAATTCGTGCGCCTGCAGCAGGCGGGCCACATCAACGTGGAGTCGGGCCACGGCGAATGGCCGCTGGGCTGGGCGCTGCTGCACTCGCTGCTGGGCGATGCGGAGCCCGCACCCGTCGCAGGTGCGCGGGCCAAAGCGCCCCGGCTGGCGCTGGCCTGAGCGGTTTTGCTCTCTTAACCGTAGCTGCTTGCGCTTGATGGACAAGCGCTGGAGGCCATTTTGGCTTCAGATGCCTTCTTTATTCCAAAAGGCGATTAATTTACAAAAATATATTCTTTTGAGTTTTAAGCGATCGTCGGGACAATGCCTCCATTCACAGCAACCGGCGACGCACAACATGACTTCGACCTCCAAGCTCAAGACCCTCATCGCTTCCCTGGCGCTGGCCGCCAGCGGGCTCGCATCGGCACAGGCCAACGGGCTGCTCAACGTGTCCTACGACGTGGCGCGCGAGTTCTACAAGGACTACAACGCCGCCTTCGTCGCCCATTACAAGAAGACCAAGGGTGTCGACGTGAAGGTCGACCAGGCCCACGGCGGCTCCAGCGCCCAGGCGCGTGCCGTGAACGACGGCTTGGCGGCCGACGTGGTCACGTTCAACACCACGACCGACGTGCAGTTCCTCGCCGACAACGGCGTGGTCGCCAAGGACTGGGCCAAGAAGTTCCCGCACGACGCATCGCCCACCACCTCCACCATGCTGTTCCTGGTGCGCCACGGCAACCCCAAGAACATCAAGGACTGGGACGACCTGGTGCGCCCCGACGTGAAGGTCGTCGTGGTCAACCCCAAGACCGGCGGCAACGGCCGCTACGCCTACCTGGGCGCCTGGGGCTCGGTGCGCGAGAAGGGCGGCACCGACGCGCAGGCGGCCGAGTTCGTCGGCAAGCTCTACAAGAACGTGCCCGTGCTCGCCAAGGGCGGGCGCGACGCGACGGCCACCTTCCTGCAGCGCAACATCGGCGACGTGCTGATCACGTTCGAGTCGGAAGTGGTGTCGGTCGAGCGCGAGTTCGGCAAGGGCAAGGTCGATGCGGTCTATCCGTCGGTGAGCGTCACGGCCGAGAACCCCGTGGCCGTCGTGGAGCGCACCGTGGCCAAGAAGGGCACGGGCGAACTCGCCAAGGCGTACCTCGACTACCTCTACTCCGACGAGGCGCAGGAAATCGCCGCCAAGCACGCCATCCGTCCGCGCTCCGAAGCGGTGCTTAAAAAACATGCCGACCTCTTCAAGCCCATCCAGCAGTTCACCGTGGCCAAGTACTTCGGCAGCTTGACCGAGGCGCAGAAGGTGCACTTCAACGACGGCGGCCAGTTCGACAAGCTCTACACGCCCGGCAAGTAACTCCGCCATGACCACGCTAGCGCTGGGCGCCGCCCAGCCTCCCAAGCGCGCGCGCAAGCGCGTGCTGCCCGGCTTCGGCCTGACGCTGGGCTACACGCTGTTCTACCTGAGCATCATCGTGCTCATCCCCCTGACGGCGCTGCTGTTCAAGACGTTCACGATGACCTGGCCCCAGTTCTGGGACGCCGTGGCCGCGCCGCGCGTGCTGGCCTCGTACCGGCTCACGTTCGGCGCCTCGTTCATCGCGGCGTGCGTGAACCTCGTCTTCGGCCTGCTGATCGCGTGGGTGCTGGTGCGCTACCAGTTCCCCGGCAAGAAGATCGTCGATGCGCTGGTCGATCTGCCCTTCGCGCTGCCCACGGCCGTGGCGGGCATCTCGCTCACTGCGCTGCTGGCGGGCAACGGCTGGATCGGGCAGTACCTGGAGCCGCTGGGCATCCAGCTCGCGTTCAACCCCAACGGCATCGTGATCGCGCTGATCTTCATCGGCCTGCCGTTCGTGGTGCGCACGGTGCAGCCGGTGTTGGAAGACAGCGAGAAGGAGCTGGAAGAGGCCGCGACGAGCCTGGGCGCCACGCGCTGGCAGATCTTCCGCCACGTGATCCTGCCGGCCATCACGCCCGCGCTGCTCACGGGCTTCGCCATGGCCTTCGCGCGCGCCGTGGGCGAATACGGCTCGGTCATTTTCATCGCAGGCAACATGCCCATGGTCTCGGAAATCACGCCGCTCATCATCATCGGCAAGCTGGAGCAGTACGACTACGCGGGCGCCACGGCGGTGGCCGTGGTGATGCTGGTCATCTCCTTCGTCATGCTGCTGGTCATCAACGCGCTGCAGGCCTGGCAGCGCCGCCACGCGGGGGCGCCGGTATGAGCACGGCAACGCACACCATCCGCCGCGCCAAGGCGGGCACCACCGAGGCGCCCTGGGTCAAGTGGACGCTGATCGGCGTCGCCATGGTCTTCCTGCTGCTGTTCCTCGTGCTGCCGCTCGCGGCGGTGTTCACCGAGGCGCTGCGCAAGGGCGTGGACGCCTACCTGGCGGGCCTGAAAGAGCCCGATGCCTGGTCGGCCATCCAGCTCACGCTGCTCACCGCCGTGATCGCCGTGCCGCTGAACCTCGTCTTCGGCGTGGCGGCGGCGTGGTGCATCGCCAAGTACGAGTTCAAGGGCAAGGCGTTTTTGACGACGCTGATCGACCTGCCGTTCTCCATCTCGCCCGTGGTCGCGGGCCTGATGTACGTGCTGGTGTTCGGCGCGCACGGCTGGTTCGGCCCATGGCTCGCGGAGCACGACATCAAGATCATCTTCGCCGTGCCCGGCATCGTGCTCGCGACGGTGTTCGTCACCTTCCCGTTCATCGCGCGCGAACTGATCCCGTTGATGCAAGCGCAGGGCAATGACGAGGAGCAGGCCGCCATCGTGCTCGGCGCGAGCGGCTGGCAGACCTTCTGGCACGTGACGCTGCCCAACATCAAGTGGGGCCTGCTGTACGGCGTGATCCTCTGCAACGCGCGCGCCATGGGCGAGTTCGGCGCGGTGTCGGTCGTCTCGGGCCACATCCGCGGACAGACCAACACGATCCCGCTGCATGTGGAGATCCTCTACAACGAATACCAGTCGGTCGCCGCGTTCGCCGCTGCCTCGCTGCTGGCGCTGCTGGCGCTGGTCACGCTGGTCATCAAGTCGGTGGCCGAGTGGAAGAGCGAGCAAGAGATGAAGGCCGCCGCCGAGCTGCCGCCCGAGCGGCCCCGGCCCTGAAAGAAAGCACACCATGAGCATCGAAATCCGCAACGTCAGCAAGCAGTTCGGCGACTTCCAGGCGCTGCGCGACGTGAGCCTGGACATCGCTTCGGGCGAACTCATCGCGCTGCTCGGCCCCTCGGGCTGCGGCAAGACCACGCTGCTGCGCATCATCGCCGGGCTGGAAACGCCCGACGTGGGCAGCATCCACTTCAGCGGCGAAGACACGACCGACGTGCACGTGCGCGAGCGCGGCGTGGGCTTCGTGTTCCAGCACTACGCGCTGTTCCGCCACATGACGGTGTTCGACAACGTGGCTTTCGGCCTGCGCATGAAGCCGCGCGGCGAGCGGCCCAGCGAGGCGAAGATCAAGGAAAAGGTGATGAGCCTGCTCCAGCTGGTGCAGCTCGACTGGATCGCCGACCGCTACCCCTCGCAGCTCTCGGGCGGGCAGCGCCAGCGCATCGCCCTGGCGCGCGCGCTGGCCGTGGAGCCCAAGGTGCTGCTGCTGGACGAGCCCTTCGGCGCGCTGGACGCCAAGGTGCGCAAGGAACTGCGCCGCTGGCTGCGCCGCCTGCACGACGAGCTGCACGTGACCAGCATCTTCGTGACGCACGACCAGGAAGAAGCGCTGGAAGTGGCCGACCGCGTGGTCGTCATCAACCAGGGCAAGATCGAGCAGCAGGGCACGCCCCAGCAGGTGTGGGACAACCCGGCCAGCCCCTTCGTCTATGGCTTCCTGGGCGACGTGAACCTGTTCAAGGGCCGCGCGAGCGACGGGCGCATCCACCTCGACGACGGCATGCAGCTCGACAGCCCCGAGGCGGGCCATGCCGACGGCACGCGCGCCTTCGCCTACGTGCGTCCGCACGACCTGGACGTGGAGCGTTACTCGCCCGGCCAGGCGCTGGACGCGCACGGGCGCCCCAGCGGCATCGTGGCGCAGCTTTCGCGCGCCATCGTCGTGGGGCCGATCGCGCGGCTGGAACTAATTCCCGAAGGCAACACCCAATCGGCGGACAATGCGGACTCGGACGCATTGATCGAAGCGCAGATCCCGGCGCAGCAGTTCCACGACATGGGGCTGCGCGAAGGCGAGACGCTGGTGGTCACACCGCGCCGCGCCAAGGTGTTTCTGGACCAAGCCGCCGGCATCTGACGCCCGCGCCCCCTTGCGGGGCCCGGGTGTCCGGCCCGGCCCCACAAGGAAAAAGAAAAGTGTTGTTGAACTGGATCGAAACCGCCCCGCGCCGCATCCTGGCGCTCATCAGCGTGGCCTGCGTGGGCATGCTCGCCTTCGGCATGTACCTGCAGCACGTGGTGGGCCTGGAGCCGTGCCCCATGTGCATCGTGCAGCGCTATGCGCTCATCGGCGTGGCCGTCTTCACGGGCCTGGCGAGCGCCGGGCGCGGGCGTGGGTGGTGGAAGGGGTGGAGCGTTGCGGCCCTGCTGACGGCGGGCTTCGGCGCCTTCGTGGCCGCGCGCCAGACCTGGCTGCAGTGGTACCCGCCCGAGGTTGCCACCTGCGGGCGCGACTTCTACGGGATGATCGAGAACTATCCTATCAGCCGCGCCATTCCCATGATCTTCCGCGGCTCGGGCGACTGCAGCGCGGTGGACTGGACCTTCCTGGGCGGCTCCATCGCCAACTGGTCCTTCGTGTGCTTCGTGGCGTTCGGCCTCGTACTGCTGGCGCTGCTGGTGCGGGGCGGGCGCAGGGGTTGAGCCCTTTCAGTCTGGCGGAAAGAGCGCCGGCACGGCGCCGGGCCGCCATACCTCGTATTTGTGCATGACGCGCTCGAACAGCAGGGAGCCTTGCCACCGCGCCAGCCATCCGCGCAGCAAGGGCAAGGCAGAAGCCTCCCACTTAGCAGGATCAATGCCCGCGAACTGACGGACGAAGGGCGCGATGGCCATGTCCGCCAGGCAGGCGCGGGGCCCCGACAAGCAGCCGCCGTGCAAGGCCAGTCGCTGCTCCAGCTCCGATAGCCATGCGTTGGCGGATGCGCGCTCCACGTCCGGGTCGGCGCCAGGGTGGCGCTGGGGATACTTGCAACGGTCCAGCGCGTGCTTGAAGGGGCCATCGCATTGGGCGATGAGTTCCATCACCTCCTCCATGCTGCCGTGCGCGGGCGCCAGCCAGCCGTACGGATCGTGCCGCTGCAGTGCCCAGCGCATGATGTCCAGGCTTTGCTCAATCACCCGTCCAGGCAGCACCAGCACGGGCACGGTGGCCTTGGGCGACGCGGCTAGCAGCGCGGCCGGCTTGTCGCGCAGCGCCACCTCGCGCAGCTCGCACGCCTGGCCGCTGGCCGCGAGCGCCAGCCGGGCGCGCATGGCATAGGGGCAGCGGCGGAACGAGTAAAGGACGGGCAGGGCATCCATGCGGCAGCGGCCGTGCTATTGCCCCGGCGCCTGGGAGGACGACCAGCTCTGGTCCTGCAAAAAGAACTTGGCCACCATCTCCTTGGTGATCTGCACGGCGCGCTTGAGGCTCAGGTCGATGTGCTCGCTGAGCGCCTGCAGCGCGGGCTCGAGCTGGCGGGCCTGCAGCAGGTCCAGCAGCTGGGCGTGGGCGTTGAAGGCGCGCGTGTTCCAGTCGGACTGCTCCAGATCGATGTGCCGCGCCACGTGGATGCGGCGCGTCACCTGCTCCAGGAACTGGCTCAGCTCCTTGTTGTGCGACATGGCGGTGAGGCGGCGGTGGAACTCCTCGTCGGCCAGCAGCAGATCGCCGATGGACATGCCCGGCGCCTCGGCCATCACCCCGTCCCAGTAGGCGCGCAGGCTTTCTATTTCCGCATCGGTGGCGTTTTCCACGGCTAGGAATAGGGCGCGGCGCTCCAGCGCGATGCGCACCTGGTAGAGGTTGTAGAGCTCCTCCACGCTGATGGCCTTGCGGTAGAAGCCCTTGTTCATCACGAAATCAAGGAAGCCCTCGGCCACCAGCCGGTTCAGGGCTTCGCGCAGCGGCGGGCGGCTGATGCCGAACTCCCGGCCCAGCGCCTGCTCGTTGATGCGCGCGCCGGGGCGGAAGTCGTAGCGCATGGCGCGTTCGCGCAGCTCGAGGTACAGGCGCTCGACGCTGCTGGCATCGCGTGTCTGAGGCACGTGCGCGCTTTCCTTGTTGGATTTTTCTTGACTGCCATGGTGCTCTTGGACAACGGGTGAGAGAACGCATTCTAGGCCCGCCTGTTCATCGGCCCAGCGGCTCCGGGAGCCGTACGCCACAGGGAATTCTTCATTTTATTGACTTATGTCTTCATAAGTGTCTACACTTTTGCAACAGGTTTGAAGCACGAGGACACTGGGAATGAGCGATCTGAGCGTTGGCAGCAGCCTGCGGGCCGTGGGCCTGGACGACAAGTACACGGCTACCGAGGGCACGGTCTACCTGACCGGCGTGCAGGCCCTGGTGCGCCTGCCCATGATGCAAAAGCGCCGCGACCGCGCTGCGGGCCTGAACACCGGGGGCTACATCACGGGCTACCGGGGCTCGCCCCTGGGCACGTTCGACGACCAGCTGGTGAAGGCGCGCAAGCACCTGCAGGCGCACGACGTGGTCTTCGTGCCCGGCGTGAACGAGGACCTGGCCGCCACGGCCGTCTGGGGCAGCCAGATGGCGGAGATCGGCGGGGAGGGGCGCTTCGACGGCGTGTTCTCCATCTGGTACGGCAAGGGGCCGGGTGTGGACCGCTCGGGCGACGCCTTCCGCCACGGCAACCTGGCGGGCAGCTCGAAGAACGGCGGCGTGCTGGTGCTCATGGGCGACGACCACACCTGCGAGTCGTCCACCACCTGCCACCAGAGCGAGTTCGCGCTGGTCGATGCGCAGATGCCCATCCTCTCGCCCGCGGGCGTGCCTGAGCTGATCGAACATGGGCTCTACGGCTGGGCGCTGTCGCGCTACTCCGGCTGCTGGGTGGGCATGAAGTGCATCAAGGACACGGCCGATGCCTCGGGCTCGGTGGAGGTGCACGAGGCCGGCCCGTCCTTCACGCTGCCCGAGCTGCCGGACATGCCACCCGACGGCCTCAACATCCGCCTGCCGGACACGCCGCATGCGCAGGAATACCGGCTGGTCAACCACAAGCTCGATGCCGTGCGCGCCTTCGCGCGCGCCAACCGCATCGACCGCGTGGCGTTCGGGCAGCGCGAGGGCGCGCGCATCGGCATCGTCACCTCGGGCAAGAGCTGGCTCGACTTGCGGCAGGCGCTGGCAGACTTGGGGCTGGACGAGGCGCGCGCGCAGGCGCTGGGCCTGGCGGTCTACAAGGCCGGCCTGGTCTGGCCGCTGGAGCCCGAGGGCATCGCCGAATTCGCGCTGGGGCTGGACAAGGTCATCGTCATCGAGGAAAAGCGCGCGCTGCTGGAGGCGCAGCTCAAGGACATCCTCTACGGCCGACCCGGCGCGCCGCAGGTCATCGGCAAGAAGGACGAGCGCGGCGCCAAGCTGTTCCGCACGGAACTGGCGCTGGACGCCGCGATGATCGCCCAGGTGCTGGGCCACCGCCTGGCCGAGATCGACCCGGCGCTGCTGGAGACGACCCACGCGCTTGCGCGCCGCAAGCCCGTGCTGGGCGCGGTGGACGTGATGGCGCGCAGCTTCTACTTCTGCGCGGGCTGCCCGCACAACACCTCCACGCGCATCCCCGAGGGCAGCCGCGGCTACGCGGGCATCGGCTGCTCGTGGATGGCGCAGAGCATGGACCGCGGCACGCTGGGCTATACGCAGATGGGCGCCGAGGGCATGGCCTGGGTGGGCGAGGCGCCGTTTTCCAAGCGTCCCCACATGTTCCAGAACATGGGCGACGGCACCTATTTCCACTCGGGCCTGCTCGCCGTGCGCGCGGCCGTGGCGGCCAAGACCAATATCACCTTCAAGCTGCTCTACAACGACGCCGTCGCCATGACCGGCGGTCAGCGCCACGACGGTCCGCTGGACCCCGTGCGCATGACCCAGCAGGTGCATGCCGAGGGCGTGGCGCGCATTGCCGTGGTGGTGGACGACCCCGGCAAATACGGCGGCGTGACAGGCTGGGCGCCGGGCGTGACCATCCACCACCGCGACGAGCTGGATGCCGTGCAGCGCGCGCTGCGCGAGGTGCCTGGCACCAGCGTGCTGGTCTACGACCAGACCTGCGCGGCCGAGAAGCGCCGCCGCCGCAAGCGCGGCGAGTTCCCCGACCCCGACATGCGCCTGGTCATCAACGAGGCCGTGTGCGAGGGCTGCGGCGACTGCGGCGCGAAGTCCAATTGCGTGGCCGTGGTGCCGGTGGAAACCGAGTTCGGCCGCAAGCGCGCCATCGACCAGTCGGCCTGCAACAAGGACTTCTCGTGCCTCAAGGGCTTCTGCCCCAGCTTCGTCACCGTGCGCGGCGGCAAGCTGAGGAAGGGCAGCGGCACGGGGAGCGACAGTCTCGAATCACCCCTGCCCGAGCCCGCGCTGCCCGACCTGGCGCAGGGGGTCTACAGCCTCGTCATCACCGGCGTGGGCGGCACGGGTGTGGTCACCATCGGCGCGCTGCTGGGCATGGCCGCGCACCTGGAAGGCAAGGGCGTGGGCGTGCTCGACATGGCGGGCCTGGCGCAGAAGGGCGGCTCGGTGTGGACGCACATGCGCTTCGGCGCCAGCCCCCAGGCGATCGCCGCCGTGCGCGTGGCGCCGGGCGGGGCCGACGCGCTGATCGGCTGCGACCTCGTCGTGGCCGCCGCGGGCAACACGCTGACCATGACGCGCAAGGGCGCCACGCGCGCCATCATCAACACGCAGGAGGTGATGCCCGGCGCCTTCACGCAGAACCCGGACATGCAGTTCCCCGCCAACCCGCTGGTCAAGACCATCGCGCGCGCCATCGGCGAGGGCAACCTGGAGCTGGTGGACGCGGGGCGCCTGGCGCTGGCCCTTTGCGGCGATGCCATCGCCACCAACCTGTTCATGCTCGGCGCCGCGTACCAGCGCGGCCTGGTGCCGGTAAGCGCGCAGGCCATCGAGCGCGCCATCGAGCTCAACGGCGCCGCCGTGAAGATGAACCTCGCCGCCTTCCGCTGGGGCCGCCGTCATGCGGTCGATCCGCAGGCCGTGGCGGCCAGCGCGGGCGCCGTGCAGCGCAAGCAGGCCGCCAGCCTCGACGAGGCCGTGCAGCGCCGCGTGGAGTTCCTCACCGGCTACCAGAACGCGGCCTACGCCGCGCGCTTCAAGGCGTTGGTGGATGCGGTGCGCGCGCACGAATCGCGCGTGTGGCCCGGCCAGGAACAGTTGACCAGCGCCGTGGCCCGGAGCTTCTTCAAGCTCATGGCCTACAAGGACGAGTACGAGGTGGCGCGCCTGTATGCCGCGCCCGCGTTCCGCGCGCAGATCGATGCGCAGTTCGAGGGCGCGCCGCGCCTGGCCTTCAACCTCGCGCCGCCGCTGCTGGGCCAGAGGAAGCGCGAGTTCGGCGCGTGGATGCTGCCCGCCTTCGGCATGCTGGCGCGCCTGAAATTCCTGCGCGGCACGGCGCTCGACCCCTTCGGCCGCACGGAGGAGCGCCGCCACGAGCGCGCCATGATCGGCGAGTTCGAGGCCCTGGTGCAGCGCCTGCTGAAGGAAGCGCGGCCAGACCAGCACGAGCTGGCAGTGCAGATCGCCCAGGCGCCGCTGCAGGTGCGCGGCTATGGCCATGTGAAAGAAGCCGCGCGCCAGGCCTACGAGGCCGAGCTGGCGCAACTGCTGCAGCGCCTGCAGGAGCCCCAGGTGGTGCGCCTGCGCGCCGCGTGATTCTCAAAATTCATAGCTAGTAGCGCTTGGTATGCAAGGGTTTCGCATGGTTTTCATGCGGAGATCATTGAATACTAAGCGCGAGCAGCTCCTGTTTCCATAGTCTCCTGAATTACCCATGCACACACCGCCTGTTCCCGGCGTGCGCCCGGCTCTGCCTCGCGGCAGCCTGGTGGCGCTGCTCACGCCGTTCACCGACGACCTGCGCCTCGATCTGCCCGCGCTGCGCCGTCTGATCGACTGGCACATCGGGGCGGGCACGGCCGGTATCGTCATCGCCGGCACCACGGGCGAATGCGCCACGCTCTCGCACGCCGAGCACCGCGAACTGCTGGCGGCAGCGGTGGCGCACGCGGCGGGCCGCACGCACGTCATGGCCGGCGTGGGCGCCAATTCCACGGCCGAGGCGGTGGCGCTGGCGTGCTTCGCCGAGGAATGCGGCGCGGATTCGCTGCTCAGCGTGGTGCCGTACTACAACAAGCCCACGCAGCGGGGGCTGGTGGCGCACTTCAGCGCGCAGGCCGACGCGACCGCGCTGCCGCTGGTGCTCTACAACGTGCCGGGCCGCACGGTGATCGACCTGCAGGTGGCCACCCTGGCCGAGCTGGCGCGCCACCCGCGCATCGCGGGCCTCAAGGACGCGACGGGCGACATGGCCCGCGCGGCCGACGTCGCGCTGGCCGTGCCGCCGGGCTTCGCGCTGTACAGCGGCGACGATTTCACCAGCCTGCCGTACCTCGCGTTGGGCGGGCAGGGCGTGATCTCGGTGGTCGCCAACATCCTGCCTGCCGAAGTGGCGGCACTGTGCGCCCACGTGGATGCGGGCCGCCTGCCCGAGGCGCGCGCGCTCTTCGCGCGCATGCTGCCGCTCACGCGCGCCCTGTTCGCCGAAAGCAGCCCCGGCCCCGCCAAGCGCGCTGCGCAACTGCGCGGGCTGTGCGGCGGTGGCTTGCGGCTGCCAATGTGCGAGGTGTCGCCTGCCACGGCAACGGCCGTGCGCGCGGCGCTGGAGGCGTGGCTTGTGGAATAGAGTAAAAAAAGTGCCCCAAAATTTGGCAGCATGTTCGGGAGGCTTGGCTCCCCAAGTGTTGACTGTTCAAAGGCTGCCTATGCAGGACGCCTATGGGGGCGTCGGCATCACCGTACCGTTCTCGGTGGTGGCTGGCGCGCTGACCGGCACCGGCACCGAAGTGGAGGCCGTGCGCGCGCTGACAGGCATGGGAGTTGCCGAGACAGGGGCGAAACAGCTACTCAAGGCTCCTCTCAAAGAAGGTGGCCAGCAGGCAAGCCAATGCAGCAACACCGAGCCGGCTTGGCGACTGATGAGGCTACCTGCGGGACCGCTGCCGCACGCACTGCTTCAATGCGAGGAGCGCGCGCCCATCGGGTGTCAGCCCGTGGACGGTGGCGTAGCGTGCGCCAGTAGGGAGGACGTGAAGAACTCCCGTGACCAGCTCTTGCGCCCGCAGGGCCAGGAAGGTGTCGATATCCGCGTGTTCGACCAGCACGACGGCATGCCCGGTGCGGGCAGAGGCCTCAAGCAGCTTGGTATCCATGCCGTACTTTCGTTGCTGCAGCAAGGGTGCAGCGGAAGCTGAAAATCAGAAGCGTGGTTTCAAGGCGCTTGAGATGCGTAGCCCCACTGTATCCAGGCGGTGCCAAAAAGGTGGCAATGGCGTTGTGCGATTGTGTGCGCTGGTAACCGGCCGCAGCTCGCCGCCATGCTTGTGCGCTTGCGCTGCCGCAGCGCGCCGTGGCGGCTTTCACGGCCGGGCCTCAGGGTATTCCTGCGCGCTGCGCAGGCACCGCCTGCCTAGAATCTGTTGCACTGCAATACAACGCCTGAAGGGCAACGAATCCAGGAGCCGCCGGTGCCAGACCAGAACCCCGCACAAGAACCGAAGCCTACGCAACGCGTCATCAAGAAATACCCCAACCGCCGGCTGTACGACACCTCCACCTCCACCTACATCACGTTGACCGAGGTCAAGCAGCTCGTGATGGAGGGCGAGAACGTGGTGGTGCGCGATGCCAAGAGCAGCGAAGACCTCACGCGCAGCATCCTGCTGCAGATCATCCTGGAGGAGGAGGCGGGCGGCGCGCCCATGTTCAGCGAGGCGGCGCTGGCCAACATCATCCGCTTCTACGGCCATGCCATGCAGGGCTTCATGGGCGCCTACCTCGAAAAGAACGTGCAGATGTTCACCGAGATCCAGGCCAAGCTGGCCGAGCAGTCGCAGGGGCTCACGCCCGAGATGTGGGCCCAGTTCATGAACCTGCAGTCGCCGCTGGTGAAGGGCATGATGGGCAATTACGTGGAGCAGTCGCAGAACATGTTCCTGCAGATGCAGGAGCAGATGCAAAAGCAGACCGAGCAGATGCTGGGCGCGTTCGGCCTCAAGAAACGCTGAGAGCGTGTTCAAGGTCTTTTCATGGAGCCCGTTGCCCCACCCAGGGGGTAGCTGTTAGGCGCAAAGTGTAGCCGGGCTGGTGGCCCGGCAAGCATTTGCGCGGCCGGCCAGGCAACGCGGCAGATGCCCCCTGGGCGGGGCAACCCTGCGGGCAAGGCAGCAAACAGCCGCACTCGTCGTTGCGCACCTTGCCCAGGCCGCCTGGCATGGCCTGCGGTGCGCGCCTAGATTGCGGCTGTTTGCTGCCTTGCGGGCTCCATGAAAAGACCTTGAGCACGCTCTGAGGCGGAACTGGGACAATACGGGGATGAGCGAAGTACTCTCCCCCACGAAAATTTCCACGGCGGCGCCCAAGGTCGGGTTCGTTTCCCTCGGATGCCCGAAGGCGCTGACCGACTCCGAGCTGATCCTCACCCAGCTCAGCGCCGAAGGCTACGAAACCTCCAAGACCTTCGCCGGCGCGGACCTGGTCATCGTCAACACCTGCGGCTTCATCGACGATGCGGTCAGGGAAAGCCTGGACACCATCGGCGAGGCGCTGGCCGAGAACGGCAAGGTGATCGTCACCGGCTGCCTGGGCGCCAAGGCGGGCAAGGACGGCGGCACGCTGGTGCAGGAGGTGCACCCGAGCGTGCTGGCCGTGACGGGGCCGCACGCCACGCAGGAGGTCATGAACGCGGTGCACCAGCACTGCCCCAAGCCGCACGATCCGTTCATCGACCTGGTGCCGGGCGGCTTCGGGGAGGCGGGCATCAAGCTCACGCCCCGGCACTACGCCTACCTCAAGATCAGCGAGGGCTGCAACCACCGCTGCACGTTCTGCATCATTCCCTCGATGCGCGGCGACCTCGTCTCGCGCCCCGTGGGCGACGTGCTCAAGGAGGCCAAGGCGCTGTTCGAGGGCGGGGTCAAGGAGCTGCTGGTCATCAGCCAGGACACCTCCGCCTACGGCGTGGACGTGAAGTACCGCACGGGCTTCTGGGACGGCAAGCCCGTCAAGACGCGCATGCTGGAGCTGGTGCAGGCGCTGGGCGAGATGGCGCAGGCGCACGGCGCCTGGGTGCGGCTGCACTACGTGTACCCGTACCCCAGCGTGGACGATATCCTGCCGCTCATGGCCCAGGGCCACGTGCTGCCCTACCTGGACGTGCCGCTGCAGCACAGCCACCCCGACGTGCTCAGGCGCATGAAGCGCCCCGCCAGCGGCGAGAAGAACCTGGAGCGCATCCTGCGCTGGCGCGAGGCGTGCCCGCAGATCGTGATCCGCAGCACCTTCATCGCGGGCTTTCCCGGCGAGACGGAAGAAGAGTTCGAGCATCTGCTCGACTTCGTGCGCGCCGCGCAGATCGACCGCGCGGGCTGCTTCGCCTACAGCGACGTGGAGGGCGCCACGGCGAACGCGCTGCCCGGCATGGTGCCCATGGAGTTGCGCGAGGAGCGCCGCGCGCGCTTCATGGCCGTGGCCGAGGAGGTTTCCACCGCCAGGCTGCAAAAGCGCGTGGGCCAGACGCTGCAGGTGCTGGTGGACCAGTCCATCGGCCTGGGCAAGAAGGGCGGCACGGGCCGCAGCTATGCCGATGCGCCGGAAATCGACGGCGTGGTGCACCTGCTGCCGCCCGAGAAGATCAGCAAGACCTACAAGGTGGGCGACTTCGTGAAGGCGCGCATCGTGGGCACGCAGGGGCACGACCTGGTGGGCGTGCCGGTGTGATGCCCTGAAAAAATGAGCTGCCTGCGCTTGCTGCACAAGGGTTTCAGGTGGTTTTTCGCCTGAAACCATTGCATGGAAAGCGCAGCCAGCTATTGTTTTGATAGTTCCATCGATCCTTCTAGCGCCTCAGGCCATGCATTCGTACCCCCAAGATATCTACACCGAGCCGGAACAGGACGTGCACACCCTGGCCTGCCTGGGCCCGCTGGCGCCCCTGGCGGGCGTCTGGACGGGCGCGCGCGGGCTGGACGTGAACCCCAAGGCCGACGGCCCCGAGCGGCAGGCGTTCATCGAGCGCATCGAGCTGCAGCCGATCGACGCCCAGACCAACGGGCCGCAGCTCTACTACGGCCTGCGCTACCACACGCGCATCGTCAAGCCCGATGATGTGGAGACTTTCCACGACCAGGTGGGCTACTGGCTGTGGGAGCCCGCGACGGGCACGGTGATCCAGACGCTGACGATCCCGCGCGGTCAGACGGCCCTGGCCATGGGCCAGGCCGCGGCGGATGCGAAGGCCTTCCGCCTGGAGGCGGTGCGCGGCTCCACGGTGAACGGCATCTGCTCCAACCCGTTCCTGGAGCAGGCGTTCCGCACCGACCGCTATGTGGTCGAGGTCACGGTGCATGACGACGGCACCTGGTCGTACGAGCTGACGACCACGCTCGTCACCCCGGACCGGGCCGAGCCCTTCCTGCACACCGACCGCAACCGGCTCACCCGGATCGGCGCGGCCCAGCCCAACCCCACCGCGGCGGCCGCCGAGGGCGCGGCGCTGCGCGCCTGAAGGCCCGCGCGCGTCAGACCATCTGGCGCACGGGCTTGCGCTTCCACACGCGGTGGTAGTAGGCGGCCTGCAGCGCGAGCGTGAGGCTGTAGGACAGGGGGAACGCCATCCACACGCCCGTCAGGCCGAAGTGGCGGCTGAGCAGCCAGGCCAGGGGCAGCTCCAGCACCGCGAGCACGCCGATGGTGATGGCCGTGGGCACCAGCACGTCGCCGCTGGCGCGCATCACCGACGAGAGCACCACGAAGCAGCCGAAGACCAGCCCGCTCCACAGCACGATGTGCAGCAGGTGCGCTGCGGTTTCCACCACCTGCGCGTCGGTGAGGAACAGGCCCAGCAGCGGCCGCGCGAACACGGTGCCCGCCAGGGCCAGCGTGGCGCCGATCGCCAGGTTCATCCAGATCGCCGTGGCCGTGATGGTGCCCAGCCGCTGGGGCCGGCCCGCGCCGATGGCTTGCGCGCCCAGTATGGAGGCGGTGATCGCCACCGAGATGATGGGGAACTGCGCGAAGCCCATGATCTGGTTCACCGCGCCATAGGCCGCCGTGGCGCTGGAGCCGAAGCCGTTGACCAGCGACACCACCACCAGCGACGCGAACGAGGTGGCCACCATCAGCACGCCCGTGGGCACGCCCACGCGCAGGATGGTGCGCAGCAGCGCGGGCTGGATGCGCACCGCGCTCCACAGCGCCCGGCCGGGCGCCAGCGGGCTCTGGATGCGGCGCAGCCGCCAGCCCAGCCACAGCAGCGCCAGCGTGAAGCCCAGGATCATGGATACGCCAGCGCTCATCACCCCGAGCCGGGGCAGCCCCCACCAGCCCGCGATGAGCGCGGGCGTGACCACCAGCCCCACGCCGGTCGAGAGCAGCAGGGCCCACATGGGCGACACGGTGTCGCCCACGCCGCGCAGCAGCGAGGTGGCGAGTAGGAACACGCACAGCCCCGGCATGCCCAGCAGCACCACGCGCGCGTAGGCGGTGGCTGTCTCCAGCACGTCGGGCGGCGTGCCCAGCAGCCGCATGGCGGGCGCGGCGAACAGGCCGCCGAGCACGGCCGCCGCGAGGCCGAAGAGCACGCCCACCGCCAGCGCCGTGCCGGCGATGGCGCGCACCTTGTCCGGCTGGCGCGCGCCCCAGGCCTGGCCGATGGGCACCGACGCGCCCGCGCCCAGGCCGATCATGAAGGCGATGAACACGAACAGCACGGGAAAGAACGCCGATGCCGCCGCCAGCGCCTGCACGCCCAGCATGCGGCCCAGGAACACGCCGTTGAGCGTGCCCGACAGCGACTGCAGCAGGTTGGCCAGGACCATGGGGCCCAGGAAGCGCAGGAATACGCGCCACAGCGGGGCGGGGGAGGGGGCGGGGCGCTCATTGCCACAGCGGCGCCGCCAGGCGGTGCTGGCGCATTGCGGGCCGGGCGCCGTGCGGCATGCGGCGCGGGATCTGGAAGGCGGTGGGGTGCTGGTGCATGGCGCCAGTATTGCCCGGGTTGTGCCGCGTCTTTCCTTTCAGCCGCCGGCATGGCTGCATCGGCCCCCTCCAGGGACGGCCGCCGCTGCGCTTCGGATATGCTTTTGGCGTCCCGCCACCTCCCGGCGGTGCGCATTGACACAAGGAAAGCATCATGGGCCTCATCCAGGCAGCGGTGGGTTCGGTCGGCGGAGCGCTGGCCGACCAGTGGAAGGACTTCTACACGGTGCCGGACGGCCTGCCGCCCACGGCGGCGCTGTTCGCGGCGGTGCCGCGCGGCACCAATGCCGGGCGCGGCGCGAACACCAAGGGGTCGTCGAACATCATCACCAACGGCTCCAGGATCGTCGTGCCCGAGGGCTACGGCCTGCTGCTGCTGCAGGATGGCGCGATCACCGGCTTCGCGGCCGAGCCGGGCGCCTACGAGTGGAATTCGAGCGATCTCAATTCCCAGTCCATCTTCACGGGCGGCGGCCTCATGGATGCGCTCGTCAAGCAGAGCTGGGAGCGCTTCAAGTTCGGCGGCCAGCCGGGTTCGCAGCAGGCGGCGTTCTTCGTGTCGCTCAAGGAGCTGCCGGACAACCGCTTCGGCACGCAGTCGGAGATCTACTGGGACGACGGCTATCTGAATGCCCAGGTGGGCGCCATCACGCGCGGCAGCTATACGCTGAAGATCGTCGATCCCATCCTGTTCGTGAAGAGCTTCGTGCCGGCCGCGTACCTGCAGCCGGGCCAGGTGTTCGACTTCACCGACCTGGACAACGCTGCGGCGGGCCAGCTTTTCAACGAGGTGGTGGCCTCGCTCGCGCCGGCCTTCAGCCTCTATACCAACGACCCGGCCAAGGGCAACCGCATCACGAAGATCCAGCAGGACTCCGTGGGCTTCGCCCAGAGCCTGTCGGACGCGGTCGAGCGCGCCTACCAGTGGAAGTCCGGGCGCGGGCTGGCCATCATCCGCACGGCCATTGTCTCGATCGAGTACGACGCCCATACCCGCGAGCTGCTCAAGAGCGTGCAGCGCGCCGACGCGCTGGCCGGCGCGCGCGGCAATTCCAACCTGCAGGCCTCGGTGGCCGCGGGCATCCAGGGGGCGGGGCAGAACGCCGGGGTAGGCGGCCTCATGGGCATGGGCATCGCGACGGGCGGGCTGGGCGGGCTGGCGGGCCTGCAGCAGCCGGTGGCGCCTGCGCCCGCGCCCGCGGCACCGGCGGCGGACGACCCCGTCGCCCGGCTCACCAAGGCCAAGCAGATGCTCGACGCGGGTCTCATCACCCAGGCCGACTACGACGCGGTCAAGGCCAAGGCGCTCGGCCTGTAGATGCCGGCCTCCCTTCCGAGCGGGCCGGGGTCGCCGCGGGACGTGCCGCCCGCCCCCGGCGAGTTCCCGGTGGACCCGGCCACGCTGCCGGAGCCGATCCGCGACGAGCTGCTCGCGCCCGATCCCGTTGCCATCGACACGGCCTCCAGGGAGCTGCGCGACGGCGTCAACCGCTGCCCCAAGTGCGGCTCGACCGAGATCCGCCAGCGTGCGGGCACCGACAAGCTGGTCTGCCTGTACTGCCGCCACGAGTGGACGGCGGCGCGCGTGGAGGAGGCGTTCGGCCTGGGCGAGGGCATCGGCGAGCTGAAAGGCACGCAGATCGCCTCCGGCGCGCAGAACATCGCCGCCGACGCGGCCAGCCTGCGCACCTACCACTGCGCCGGCTGCGGCGCCGACGTGGTGGTCAACACCGAGACCGCCATGACCGCGCGCTGCCACTGGTGCCGCCACATGCTGGGGGTCAACGAGCAGATCGACAACGGCGCGGTGCCCGACGCGGTGCTGCCCTTCCACATCAAGAAGGACGACGCGGTGGCCCGCATCCGCCAGTTCGTGGGCAAGCGCCGCATGTTCGCGCTCAAGGCGTTCAAGGAGGAGTTCGCGCCGGAGAACGTGCTGGGCGTCTACCTGCCCTATATGGTGGTGGACGCCAACGCCAGCGCCGACGTGGCCGGCTTCGGTGAGGTGGAGACGCGCCGCTACACGCGCGGCGAGGGCAAGGACCAGAAGACCTACTACGACGCCGACGTGTACCGCGTGCAGCGGCACGTGGACTTCACGGTGGACGACCTGACGCTGGAGTCGAGCGCCAAGCGCGGCAACCTCGACACGCAGGCCAACACCCACAACGTCATCAACGCCATCCTGCCGTTCGACACCAAGAACGCGGTGAAGTGGAATGCCTCGTACCTCGTCGGCTACACCTCGGAAAAGCGCGACCGCGACGTGGAGCACCTGCACCCGCGCCTGGAGGACCAGCTGCTCTCCATCGCGCGCGCGCAGGTGCAGGCATCGGTGCGCCGCTACGGCCGCGGCGTGCGCTGGGAGCAGGAGCGGCTCGACGTGCACGGCACGCGCTGGGTGGCGATGTACCTGCCGGTATGGCTCTATTCCTACCACCAGCCGGGCCGGGGCGGCGGCATGCTGCACTACATCGCGGTGAACGGCCGCACGGGCGAGACCATGGGCAGCGTGCCGGTGCAGCAGTGGAAGCTCGTCACCGCCGCGCTCGCCGTGGGCACGTTCGTCGAGGCCCTGGTCCTCTGGTTCATCGGGCGCTGAACACCATGAACGACGACAGCATTCTTTTCCTGCTGGCCCTCGGGCCGGCCAGCGCGGTGGGGCTGTACTGGATGCTCTACCGCTACTACCGCAATACCGACAAGTCGCACGGCTTCGAGCACGAGACCCACATCACCGCCCAGCCCGCCACGGGCGCCGATGCGGATGCGAAGGTGAGCGAAGTGCGGGGCACGCAGGCCACGCAGATCACCGGCAACAACGTGGGCGACTACCGCCGGCGCGTGAAGCGGGTGTAGAAAAACAAAAAGGCTTCCCGGAGGAAGCCTTTTTTGAAGCAGCGCAGCGCGCGATCAGACGCGCTTGCGGTATTCGCCGGTGCGCGTGTCGATTTCGATCTTGTCGCCCTGGTCCACGAACAGGGGCACGGGCACCTCGAAGCCGGTGGCGATCTTGGCGGGCTTGAGCACCTTGCCGGACGTGTCGCCCTTCACGGCGGGTTCCGTCCAGGTGATCTCGCGCTCCACGCTGGTGGGCAGTTCCACGGAGATGGCCTTGCCGTCGTAGAACACCACTTCGGCGGACATGCCGTCTTCCAGGTAGCTGATGGCGTCGCCCATGTTGGCGGCTTCCACTTCGTACTGGTTGTACTCGGTGTCCATCCAGACGTACATCGGGTCGGCGAAGTAGGAGTAGGTGCACTCCTTCTTGTCGAGGATCACGTTGTCGATCTTGTCGTCGGCCTTGAAGACGACTTCGGTGCCCATGTTGGACAGCAGGGCCTTGAGCTTCATGCGCACGGTGGCGGCACCACGGCCGCCGCGGGCGTATTCGGTCTTGAGGACGATCATGGGGTCTTTGCCCTGCATGATCACGTTGCCGGCGCGGATTTCTTGAGCGATTTTCATGGCGTGCTTGGGAGTGAAAGGTTGGGCCGCTCCACAAGTCGGGGCGGGCGGGCGTGGCCCGTGGTGTTGCGTCAGCAGGGCCGCCTTCCACCCCGGCGCATGTTCCGCGGCGGGGGCGCCGGCTGGGCACGCTCGCGTGCCGCCTTGGTATGGCGCAAAACCACGGATTCTAGCTTTTTTCGCTGACGAACCCCAGCAGCTGGGTCAACAAGTCGCTCTGCTGCAGCAGCCGCGCGCGCGCGGCGCGCACGCAGGCGCCCCACTCGGCGAGCAGGGCGGCGTCCAGCGGCGGCAGCGCGGGCGCCTGCGGCAGGCCTTCCAGCCCGTTCCACAGCGCGTGCGCATGCCGCAGCGAGGCGGGGGCCTGCAGCCAGTCCAGGAAGGCGTGCAGCTTGGCGTGGTGCGCGCCGTCGTGCTGCGGGTAGATGTGCCAGACGAAGGGCTGGCCCGCCCAGAGGGCGCGCACCAGCGAGTCCTCGCCGCGCACGAAGTTCAGGTCGCAGGCCCAGAGCATTTCGTCGAAGGCGCTCTGGGGGCAGGGCTCCAGGTATGAAATTGATAGCTGCTCGCGCTTGCTGGATAAGCGCTGGAGGTCAATTTCGTTCAAAACTGCTGCGGTGGCACGTCCCGGCGTGACGAGCAGCCGCGCGTCGCCGCGTGCGCGCAGTTCCTCGAGCAGCAGGGGCAGGGCGGGCGGCTCGTAGCAGAACAGCGAGACGGCCAGCGCGTGCGGCGCGATGCCGCGGCGCGCGCGCCAGCCCTGGCGGTCGAAGGCGCGCTGGCGTTCGGCCAGGCCGCCCTCGCGCAGCAACCCGCCGGTGCGCGGCGTGAAGCCAGGGTAGAAGAACCAGCGCACGAGGCCCGCGCCGGGGCTGCTCATCAGGGGCGAGGGCAGGCGGTGGCAGCGCTCCACGTAGCCTTCGGCGCTCAGGTATTCGAGGTTGATCCACACCGGCCTGCGGCGGGCGATGGCGGCCACGAAGCCGGGGGCGATCTCGCAGCCGAAGGCTTCGACCACCACGTCGCCCGGGCCGTCCTCGGGCGCCTCTGCGGGCCAGGGCCGCACCTGCACGCCGGGCGCGCCTTGCGGCGCCATCCAGGCGAGGGCGCTGGCGTCGTCCACCCATAGGCGCACGGCGTGGCCGCGCGCGCCCAGGTCGGCGGCCAAGCGCCAGCACACGCCGATGTCGCCGTAGTTGTCGATGACCTGGCAGAACAGGTCCCAGCGCAGCACGGCCGCCTGGCTCATGGCGCGCGCAGGTGGTCGACCAGCAGCCGGGCGACGCGGGTGAGCGATTCTTCCGAGCGCACGCACAGCGATAGCCGCCGCCGCGCCCAGGGCTCGGCCAGGGGGATGGCGCGGATCGCCAGCGTGCCGCGGTAGATCTGCGCGCTGCCGCGCGGCAGCATGCCCACGCCGAGCCCGGCGGAGACCATGAGGCACAGCGCGTCGTAGCCGGTGACCTGCATGCGCAGCTTGAGCGGCATCTCCAGCTCCGCCGCCGCGCGCGTGAGCAGGTTGTTGATGGCGCTGCCCGGGTGCATGCCCACGAAGTCGCAGGGCAGGGCGTCGGCCAGGCGCACGCGCTGCCTGCGTGCGAGGCTGTGGCCCGCGGGCACGATGAGGACCAGCTCGTCCTCGCGGTAGGGCAGCAGCGTGACGCGCTCGCCGTAGCTGCCGTGGGTGAGGATGCCCACGTCGGCCGCGTTCTCGGCCACCGAGCGGGCCACGGCGGTGCTGATCTGCTCGTGCAGCCGCACGTCGACCTGCGGGTGCGCGGTCATGAAGCGCTGCAGCTCGGCGGGCAGGAACTGGGTGATGGCCGAGATGTTGGCCACCACGCGCACGTGGCCGCGCACGCCGGCGCGGAAGTCGCGCATCTGCGCGGCGATGCCGTCCATCTCGTTGAGCACGCCGCGCGCCATGTGCAGCAGCGCGTAGGCGGCGGCCGTGGGTTCGGTGCCCCGGTTGCTGCGCGTGAACAGCTCCACCTGCAGCGCGGCTTCCAGCTCGGCCAGGCGGCGGCTGGCGGCCGAGGGGGCGATGTGCTCGCGCGCGGCGGCGCGGGCGATGGCGTTTTCTTCCATCACCGCGACGAACAGGCGCAGGGAGACCGGGTCGAGCTTCATGGCTGGCGATGGTACTGCCGGCCATGCCGGTTTGCGATGGCAGCTTCGCAATCGAGCGTTTTGCGCCGCGCGCGGCGCGCCGCATCATCCGCCGCCATGCAACAGACACCAGAGACAACCACCCCCGCCGCGCCTGCGGCCGCGCTGGCCGGCGTGCGCGTGATCGAGATGGGCCAGCTCATCGCGGGCCCGTTCTGCGGCAAGACGCTGGGCGAGTTCGGCGCCGAGGTCGTCAAGATCGAGGCGGTCGGAGCGGGCGACCCGCTGCGCAACTGGCGGCTCATCAAGGAGGGCACCTCGGTCTGGTGGCAGGTGCAGTCGCGCAACAAGAAGTCGGTGGCGCTGGACCTGCGCCAGGCCGAGGCGCAAGCGATAGCGTGCAAGCTGATCGCCGAGGCCGACGTGCTGATCGAGAACTTCCGCCCCGGCACGCTGGAGGGCTGGGGCATGTCGCCTGCCGAGCTGCACGCGCTGAACCCGGGCCTGGTCATCCTGCGCATCTCGGGCTACGGCCAGACGGGGCCGTACCGCGACCTGCCGGGCTTCGGCGTGATCGGCGAGGCCATGGGCGGCCTGCGTCACCTCACGGCCGAGCCGGGCCGCGTGCCGGTGCGCGTGGGCGTGTCGATCGGCGACACGCTGGCGGCGCTGCACGGGGCCATCGGCGTGATGATGGCGCTCTACCACCGCAAGGTGAATGGCGGCGCGGGCCAGGTGATCGACGTGGCGCTGCACGAGGCGGTGTTCAACTGCATGGAAAGCCTGATCCCCGAGTACAGCGCCTTCGGCGCGGTGCGCGAGGCGGCGGGCAGCGCGCTGCCGGGCATCGCGCCGAGCAACGCCTACCCGTGCCAGGACGGCTGGGTGCTGGTGGCCGGCAATGGCGACAGCATTTTCAAGCGGCTGATGGCGACCATCGGCAGGCAGGATTTGGCGGATGACCCGCAACTGGCCGACAACGCGGGCCGCGTGGCGCGCGTGGGCGAGATCGACGCGGCGATTGGCGCCTGGACGCAAGCGCGCACCGTGGCCCAGGTGATGGAGCTGCTGGCCGCCGCGCGCGTGCCGGCGGGCAAGGTCTACACGGCCAAGGACATTGCCGAGGACCCGCACTACCAGGCGCGCGGAATGCTGCTGACCCAGCAGACGCGCGACGGCCACGAAGTAACCGTGCCGGGCATCGTGCCCAAGCTCTCGGGCACGCCGGGCACCATCCGCAGCAGCGCGCCGCACCTGGGCGACGACACCGACGCGGTGCTGGCCGAGGCGGGCCTTTCCACGGAACAGATCGCGCTGCTGCGCGGCAAGGGAGTCATCCAATGAACAGCGTCTGGAACGGCGCGGGCCGCCGCATCGAACTGTGCGACGTGGGCATGCGCGACGGCCTGCAGATGGAATGCCAGTTCGTGCCGACCGAGGACAAGATCGCGCTGGTCAACGCCCTGTCGGCGGCAGGCCTGCCGAAGATCGAGGTGACCTCGTTCACCTCGCCCACGGCCATCCCCGCGCTGCGCGATGCCGAGATCGTGATGCGCGAGATCGAGCGCGGCCCCGACACGGTCTACACCGCGCTGGTGCCCAATGCGCGCGGGGCCGAGCGGGCCATCGAGGCGCGCACGGACGAGCTGAACCTCGTCATGTCGGTGAGCGAGACGCACAACCTGTGCAACCTGCGCATGACGCGCGCGCAGTCGTTCGCCGCGCTCTCCATGGTGATCGCCATGGCGCAGGACGCGCGCGTGGCGGTGAATGTCTCGCTTTCGTGCGTGTTCGGTTGCCCGATGGAGGGCGACGTGCTGCAGGAAGAAGCCTTCGCCTGGGTGCAGCGCTTCGCGGATCTGGGCGTGCAGGGCGTGACGCTGTGCGACACCACGGGCATGGCCTATCCCACGCAGGTGGCGCAGCTCACGGCAGGTGCGCTCGCGCGCTGGCCGGGAATGGCGTTCACGCTGCATTTCCACAACACGCGCGGCATGGGCCTGGCCAACGTGCTCGCGGCCATCGACGCGGGCGCGAGCCGCTTTGATGCCTCGCTGGGCGGCCTGGGCGGCTGCCCCTACGCGCCGGGCGCGTCGGGCAACGTCTGCACCGAGGAGGTGGCGCATGCGCTGCAGCTCATGGGTTATGGCACGGGGATCGATCTGCCCGCGCTGCTGGCCGTGGCGCGGCGCCTGCCGGCGCTGATCGGCCACGACATTCCGGGCCAGATCGCCAAGGCCGGCCAGCGGCTGGATCTGCACCCGGCGTCCGCCGACTTCGAGGCCATCCGCGAACGCGCGCTGGCACGGAACACCTGATTTTTTTACCAGAGGAGACACGCACCATGCGCATCACACGCAAGCAATTCACCACCCTGGCGCTCGCCGCCGCAGCCCTGGCCTGCGCCGGCGGCGCTGCAGCGCAGGGCTACCCGGCCAAGCCCGTGACCTTCGTCGTGCCCACGGCGGCGGGCGGCACCACCGACCTGTCTGCGCGCATGGTCGCGCAGGCGCTGGGCCCGGTGCTGGGCCAGTCGGTGGTGGCGGACAACAAGGGCGGTGGCAACGGCGCCATCGCCGCCAGCATCGTCAAGCGCGCGGAGCCCGACGGCTACACGCTGCTCATGCAGTACTCGGGCTACCACGTCATCTCGCCGCACCTGACGAAGGCGCCGCAGTGGGACCTGAAGGACTTCCAGCCCATCGCCAACGTGATCTCGGCCCCGCAGATCATCGTGGTGCGCGACGGCCTGCCGGTGAAGACGCTGCCCGAGCTGATCGCCTACGCCAAGGCCAACCCCGGCAAGCTCAACTACGCATCGTCCGGCAACGGCTCGCTGCAGCACGTGACCGGCGCAATGCTGGAGCAGCAGGGCGGCGTCAAGATGGTGCACGTGCCCTACAAGGGCACCGGCCCCGCGCTGCAGGACCTGCTGGGCGGGCAGGTGGACCTGACCTTCGGCACCGCGCCGCCGTTCATGCCGCACATCCAGTCCGGCAAGCTGCGCGTGCTGGCCGTGACGGGCAAGGAGCGCCTGCCCAGCCTGCCCAACGCGCCCACCACGGCCGAGGCGGGCTACCCGGGCGTGAACGCCACGTCGTGGTTCGCGCTGTTCGCGCCCGCCGCCGTGCCCAAGCCGGTCATCGACAAGCTGGCCGCCGACCTGAAGAAGGTGGTCGAAGACCCGGCCTTCCGCAAGAAGGCCGAGGAGCAGGGCGCCACGGCCGACTACCTGGGCCCGCAGCAACTGGGCGAGCGCGTGAAGGCCGACTACGCCAACTGGGCGGGCGTGATCAAGAGCTCCAGGATCGAAGCCGAATAAGCCACGGGTTTCAAGCCAAATCGGCTTCCAGCGCTTGTGCAGCAAGCGCTGGAAGCTATTTTTTATGTAGTAAAAGAAATGGCCGGGCTTGGCATGCGGGAATGATTTACTGTAAATTCATACAGTGAATTTGCAATCCAAGCTCGCCATCCTGGCCGATGCGGCCAAGTACGACGCTTCCTGCGCGTCCAGCGGCGCCGCGCCGCGCGATTCCGTGGGCGGGCGGGGCATGGGCTCCACCGAGGGCATGGGCATCTGCCACAGCTACGCGCCGGACGGGCGCTGCATCTCGCTGCTCAAGGTGCTGCTCACCAACTACTGCCAGTACGACTGCCTGTACTGCGTCAACCGCGTCAGCAGCAACGTGCCGCGCGCCCGCTTCACCGTGGCCGAGGTGGTGGCGCTCACGCTGGACTTCTACCGGCGCAACTGCATCGAGGGGCTGTTCCTCTCCAGCGGCATCATCCAGAGCCCCGACTACACCATGGAGCAGGTGGTGGAAGTGGCCCGCGTGCTGCGCGAGGAGCACGACTTCCGCGGCTACATCCACCTGAAGACCATCCCCGACGCAGCGCCCGAGCTGCTGGAGCGCGCGGGCCGCTACGCCGACCGCCTGAGCATCAACGTGGAACTGCCCACGCGCGAGGGCCTGGCCGCGCTGGCGCCGCAGAAGAACGGTGCGGCCATCACGCGCTCCATGGCGCGCATGGCGGTGCGCATCGAGGACGCGCGGCAGGCGCGCAAGGAGCAGGCGCGGGCCCGGCCCTCGTCCGCCGCCCCGCGCCGCGCCGCCGCCCCGCACTTCGCGCCCGGCGGGCAGAGCACGCAAATGATCGTGGGGGCAGACGCCGCCGACGACCGCACCATCCTCGCCGCGAGCAGCGGCCTCTACGGCGCGCACCGGCTGCGGCGCGTCTATTACTCGGCCTTCAGCCCCATCCCCGACGCGGCGCGCGCCCTGCCGCTGGCTGCGCCGCCCGTGGTGCGCGAGCACCGGCTCTACCAGGCCGACTGGCTCATGCGCTTCTACGGCTTCACGCACGAGGAGATCGTGCCCACCCGGCATGGCGACGGCATGCTGGCGCTGGACATCGACCCCAAGCTCGCCTGGGCCCTGGCGCACCGCGAGCGCTTCCCCGTCAACCTGAACACCGCCCCGCGCGAGCTGCTGCTGCGCGTGCCCGGCCTGGGCGTGGCCACCGTCGACCGCCTGCTGGCCGCGCGCCGCGTGCGCCGCCTGCGCCATGCCGATCTGCTGCGGCTGCGCGTGCCGTTGAAAAAGGTGCTTCCCTTCGTGGAGGCGGCCGACCACCGCCCCGGCCGCGCGCTGGATGCCGCCGACCTCGCCGCGCGCTTGGCTTCACCCCCTGCGCAACTCCCGCTGTTTAGCTGACATGCACACCGTCACCCTGGCGCATCCCACGGATTGGCCAGGCTTTCGCCGCGCCGCCCGCGCGCTGGCGCAGGCCGGCGTGCCGCCGCAGGAGGTGTTGTGGCGCACCGCGCAGGATGCCGAGCACGACCTGTTCGCCGCGCCCGCAGACCCATTGCCATCGCCGCCCGGCCCCGCGCCGCACGTGCCCCAGAGCTTCGTGCGCCTGTGCGAGCGCATCGTGCTGCACCGCGACCCTGCGCGCTTCGCCCTCATGTACCGCCTGCTGTGGCGCCTGTCGCGCGATGACGCCCTGCGCCGCGATCCGCTCGACGCAGACCGCGTGCAGGCCCGCCACATGGCCCACGCCGTGGCGCGCGACATGCACAAGATGCACGCCTTCGTGCGCTTCCGCCCCGTGGCGGACGGCGCGGGCCGCACCGTGCAGGTCGCCTGGTTCGAGCCCGACCACTACATCACCGAGGCCAACGCCGGCTTCTTCGTGCGCCGCTTCACGCAGATGCACTGGGCCATCCTCACGCCCGACGCCAGCGTGCGCTGGGACGGCGCCGCGCTGCACGTGGGCCCCGGCGCCCAGCGCGCCGACGCCCCGCCGCCCGACGCGGGCGAGGCGCTGTGGCTCACCTATTACCGCAGCATCTTCAACCCCGCGCGGCTGAAGACCGGCATGATGAAAAAGGAGATGCCCCGGCGCTACTGGCACAACCTGCCCGAGGCCGTGCTGATCGACGAGCTGGCCCACGGCGCGCACGAGCGCAGCGCGCGCATGGTGGCGGCCGAGGCGACCGCGCCGCGCCGGCGCATCGTGCAATCCCTTTGAAGTGCTTCGGGCCTCCAGCGCTTATCCAGCAAGCGCGAGCAGCTATTTTTTCAGGAGCGCCATGGCGGCGGACACAATAGCGCCATGTCCCCCTCGCATTCCGAAGAACTGCTGGCCCAGGTGGCGGCCCTGCCGCCGCTGCCGGGCGTGTACCGCTATTTCGACGCACAGGACGCGCTGCTCTACGTGGGCAAGGCGCGCAACCTGAAGAAGCGCGTCGGCAGCTACTTCACCAAGCAGCACGGCGGCACGCGCACCGGCCACATGGTGGGCAAGATCGCGCGGCTGGAGACGACCGTGGTGCGCTCCGAGGCCGAGGCGCTGCTGCTCGAAAACAACCTCATCAAGTCGCTGAACCCCAAGTACAACATCCTGTTCAGGGACGACAAGAGCTACCCCTATCTCAAGATCACCGGCGTGGCGGCCAAGGACGGCACCGGCGACGCGCCCGGCCAGCGCTACCCGCGCATGGCCTACTACCGCGGCGCGGTGGACAAGCGCCACCGCTACTTCGGCCCGTACCCCGGCGCCTGGGCGGTCAAGGAGACCATCCAGCTGCTGCAGAAGGTGTTCCGCCTGCGCACCTGCGAGGACACGGTGTTCGCCAACCGCACGCGGCCCTGCCTGCTCTACCAGATCAAGCGCTGCACCGGCCCCTGCGTTCAGCTCATCTCGCCCGAGGCCTATGCGGGCGACGTGCACAGCGCCGAGGCGCTACTGCGCGGCGAGACCCAGGAGCTGCTGCAGGCGTTGGAGCAGCGCATGCTGGCGCATTCGGAGAAGCTGGAGTTCGAGCAGGCGGCCGAGGTGCGCAACCAGCTCACGGCGCTGTCGCGCGTGCTGCACCAGCAGGCGGTGGAGACGGTGTCGGACAAGGACGTGGACATTCTCGCCGTGCGCGTGCAGGGCGGGCGCGCGTGCGTGAATCTGGCCATGGTGCGCGGCGGCCGCCACCTGGGCGACCGCGCCTATTTCCCCGTGCATGTGGAGGAGGCGGCCGGCGTGTTCCAGGCGGAGGAGCCGGCCGAGGGCGAGGCCGCCGAGCGCAGCGTGGAGGCGCAGGTGCTGGAGGCCTTCATCGCCCAGCACTACCTGGGCGTGCCCGTGCCGCCCACGCTGATCGTCAGCGAGCCGGTGGGCCAGACGCTGCTCGACGCGCTGGCGCAGCAGAGCGGCGTGCGCGTGTCCGCCATCCACCAGCCGCGCGAGCAGCGCCGCGCCTGGCTGGAGATGGCGCAGCAGAACGCAGAGATCCAGCTCGCCCGCCTGCTGGCGGAGGAGGGCTCGCAGCAGGCGCGCACCCGCGCGCTGGCCGAGGCGCTGGACCTGGACACCGAGGGTCTGGAGGCGCTGACCATCGAGTGCTTCGACATCTCGCACACGGCGGGCGAGTCCACGCAGGCCTCGTGCGTGGTGTTCCACCACCACAAGATGCAGAGCAGCGAATACCGCCGCTTCAAGATCGAGGGCATCACAGGCGGCGACGACTACGCCGCCATGCGCCAGGTGCTCACGCGGCGCTATCGGCACGTGGCCGAGGCCCAGCGCGAGGCCGGCGGCGCCGAGGCCAAGGCGCACCTGCCCGACCTGGTGCTCGTCGATGGCGGCAAGGGCCAGGTGAGCATGGCGCGCGAGGTGTTCACCGAGCTGGGGCTGGACATCTCGCGCATCGTGGGCGTGGAAAAGGGCGAGGGCCGCAAGGTGGGCCTGGAGGAGCTGGTGTTCGCTGACGGCCGCGAGAAGGTCTATCTGGGCCGCGACTCCGCCGCGCTGATGCTCGTCGCCCAGATCCGCGACGAGGCGCACCGCTTCGCCATCACCGGCATGCGCGCGGCGCGCGCGCGGGTGCGGGTGGGCGGCAGCCGGCTGGAGGATATCGCGGGCGTGGGCCCCAAGAAGCGCGCGCGGCTGCTGCAGCGTTTCGGCGGCGTGCGCGGCGTGCAAGATGCCAGCGTGGACGATCTGGCCACGGTGGAGGGCATCTCGCGCGACCTGGCCGAAGAGATCTACCGCGCGCTGCGCTGAAGCGGCCGCGCGGGCGTGACACAATCGCCGCCATGTTCTGGACGATTCCCACCCTGATGACCTGGACGCGCATCGTCGCGATCCCCCTGATCGTGGGTGTGTTCTATGCGCCTTTGGCGCCCGCCACTTGCAACCTCATCGCCACGGTGATGTTCATCGTCTTCGCGGCCACCGACTGGCTCGACGGCTACCTGGCGCGCAAGCTCGACCAGACCTCGGCCTTCGGCGCCTTCCTCGATCCGGTGGCCGACAAGTTCCTCGTCTGCGCCTCGCTGCTGGTGCTGGTGCACATGCAGCGCGCCGACGTGTTCGTGGCCCTCATCATCATCGGCCGCGAGATCGCCATCAGCGCGCTGCGCGAGTGGATGGCCCAGATCGGCGCGAGCAAGAGCGTGGCGGTGCACATGCTCGGCAAGCTCAAGACCACGGTGCAGATGGTGGCCATCCCCTTCCTGCTCTACGATGGGCGCCTGTTCAACATTGTTGACACGGGCGTCTGGGGCACCTGGCTGATCTGGCTGGCCGCGGTGCTCACCGTGTGGTCCATGGTGTATTACCTGCAGAAAGCGCTGCCCGAGATACGGGCGCGCGTGTCCCGGTGAGGCAGGATCTGCGCGGCATACGGCGGTTTGTCAATTCGGAATCGGCCTAGACCGGCGTTTGCGAGACAAAAACCGCTGCGCCCGCCCGGAGGATGGGGCAATTGCGACTAGAATTTGCAAACAAGTTGACGCTGAGCGGTACGTCATATTGACACCCCGAAACGCGCTGGCTTTAATCTGAGGCGGCAATTTCTGACGCTGCCCCAGCCCCTTCCCGTTTCGAGCGCCTGCGGCCCTCCGGCCAGCGCGCACGCGTGAAGACACCAGATTTGCATAAGGCATTCCATCCACTCCTTTCCCGAGAGGCTTCTTGTGAATAAAACCGAACTGATTGAGCACATCGCTAACAACGCAGATATCTCCAAGGCGGCCGCGGCGCGTGCGCTGGAGTCCACGATCGAGGCGGTCAAGAAGACTCTGAAGAAGGGTGGCACGGTGTCGCTGGTCGGTTTCGGCACGTTCGCGGTGGGTAAGCGCGCAGCGCGCACCGGCCGCAATCCCCGCACGGGCGCTACGATTAAAATCAAGGCTGCTAAAGTGCCGAAGTTCCGTCCGGGCAAGGCATTGAAGGATGCCCTGAACTGATAGGTGAGATATGGGGGGTGCTTAGCTCAGTTGGTAGAGCGGCGCCCTTACAAGGCGTAGGTCAGCGGTTCGACCCCGTTAGCACCCACCACCCCGAAGGCTAAAGAAATCAAGGGCTTAGAGAAATCTAGGCCCTTTTTCTTTGCCCTGCTTACCGCCCTGAATGGACGCCCCAGGACGCATCCACCAACCTGAAAACGTGGGTTACCAACCTGCCTAGGCGTAGAATCGCGCTCCCTGGCAGGCAGGGCCTGAGGAGGGGTGATGGCAAATAAGCGACAGCTTTCAAATGGAACGTGGCAGTACACGTTCAAGCGCAAGGGTGTGCTGGAAAAGCCTCTGTACCTGACCTTCGGCAACGAGGCGGAAGGTGACGAGTACGCAGCAAGGCTTGAAGCGCTGCTGGCCAGGGGCATCGTGCCGACAGAGCACCAGCGGCGCGAGCGGGTGCTGACCATCGCGGAGCTGGTGCGCGAGTACGAGCGGGATTCTCACCCCTCGAAAAAAGACCAGGGCGCCTTGGGGCCTGTGCTGCGCGATCATGGCGATAGCTCCGTGACGGTCATCAATGTGGACTGGGTGGATGCCTGGATCGCCACGATGAAGCGCGTAGAGACGCTGGCTCCAGCGAGCATCAGGGCGCGCGTGGGCGCTCTGGCCCGTTGTACGGATTGGGGCGTGCGCAAGAAGCTCCTGACGTTGCCGGATACGCCGCTGCGCAATCTGCCGGATGGCTATGCCCAGTACACGAAGACCGATGAGGCTGAGGCCGGCGTGAAGCGCGAGGACGTAGAGCGTGACCGACGCCTGGAGGTCGGCGAATACGAGAAGATTCTGGGGGTAATCGAGGGCGGGGTATTGGCGCGCAAGCAGCGCCCCATGCCGCTCGAGCACAACAAAGCGTTGCGCTGCCTGTTCATCCTGGCCTTGGAGTCGGCCATGCGGATGCGTGAGATGTTCACGCTGACGGTCGGCCAGGTGGACCTGCCGCGGCGCACGGTCTTCCTCGACCGGACGAAGAATGGCAGTAAGCGCCAAGTGCCGCTGACGACTGTGGCGGTCGCAGAACTACGGGGCTATCTGAAGAAAGTGCATGGGTCTGCGCCTGACCCTACTGCACGGCTGTTCCCCTGGTGGAGTGGGGGAGCGAAGGACATGGACGCCACCAGCGACTACCTGAGCAAGTTGTTCCACAACGAGCGGAACCCTGGCATCTTCGATGTCGCTGGGTGCGTGGATTTGAAATTTCACGACTTGCGGCACGAGGCTACAAGCCGGTTGTTCGAGCGCACGAAGCTGTCGGAGACGGAAATCATGAAGATCACTGGGCACAAGAGCCACCGGATGCTGATGCGCTACGCGAACCTGCGCGCCTCCGACTTGTCGAAGGCGCTCTGGTAGTTCTGCTGCGCAGGCGGTCGGCAGTCTGATTGATGATGATCTTCTCGGCATAGGCGAGCACGTCGCGGGTCATCAGGACGTACGCGCGCCCGACCTTGCCGGCTGCTATCTCGCCGCTGCGGATCAGCTTTTCCAATGAGTGCGGATGGATCTTGAGGGTCTCGGCCGCTTCGGCCAAGCCCATCGTGTGGGTGGTCATGTTGGTGTTCCCTGAAAACAAGAAAGCCCGCTATGCGGGCTCTCGGTGGGTGTTGCGCCGGTCGTAGAAGGGAGGCGGAAATGAACTATTGGTGGGTGAACCACAAGCAAACCTACAAACACGAGGTGCTGGGCGGGTACATCTGGAGTCCGAAGACGAAGGCAAATGGACAGGCCAATGAGAGCTATCTCACGTTGACGCGTGTTCAGCCCGGCGACGTTGTGATCTCTTACGCTGATGGGCAGATCAAGGCTTTGGGTGTAGCTACCGGAGCTTTCCGTGAAGAAGGCAAACCCGAGAGCTTCGGCGCGGCTGGCGATGTATGGGCCACTGCTGGATGGTTGGTACCTGTGGAATGGGAACTCCTGCGGCAACCCTTGCGCCCGAAAGATCACCTGGCAGAGATCGCACCGCTGCTACCCACCAAGCATTCGCCTATTCGCAAAGAAACCGGCGATGGCAACCAGGGGTGCTACCTGGCAGCCATAAGCTCAGAGCTTGGTAAGCTGCTTCAGCGGTTGATCGCTCCGTCAGACTCCGCCGCGTTGGAGGTACTGGCTCGCCAGACTACGCAGGCGTCTGAGGACGCCCAGGAAGCGGCTATCGTGGCATCTGGCGGAAATCCGACCGAGGTAGAGCAACTTGTGCGCGCTCGCCGTGGGCAAGGCCGATTCCGCATCAACGTGCTGGCGGTGGAGAAGCGCTGCCGACTGACGGGCGTTGAGCTGGAGCCATTCCTCGTCGCCAGCCACATCAAGCCATGGGCTGCGTCATCTGATGCCGAGCGCCTGGACGGCAGCAATGGCCTAATGCTCGCGCCACATGTAGATCTGCTGTTCGACCACGGCTGGATTTCATTCGCTGATGACGGCTCTGTCTTGGTGGCGAACAGCGAGGCCGCGGCAATGCTGGCAATTTGGGCTTTGCCGGGCGACTCTTTCGTGCCCATTCCGTTCACCATGAAGCAGCAAGGCTATCTGGCCTTTCATCGTGAACATGTATTTCGCAAGGGTTTTGTGCTTTGATTTGCGGGTTTCAAGGGAAACTACGCTAGCTCCAACGCATCGAACAGCGAGGGCATCGTGGCCTCGCGCTCGGCCGCGCTCAAGAAGTCATGAGCGCGGATGTAGTACCTGTCCTCGTCGCATAGTTCGTGGTTGAGTTGTAATACTGCCGTCATACTGAGTTCTGTTGCACAGGAGAAATGCATGGTTGCTGGATCAATCATTGGGCATCCGTTTCAATTTGAATTCCAAGGCAAGCGGTACACAGCGTTTATCTCTTTCGAGGCCTTGCAGGACTACTTTTATGGCGTTGGGCGTCCTCCAGCAGAAGCGTATGCAGACAATGCTGCTGCCATCAATCAAAAGGCCATTGAAATCCTCCAGCGAGGCGAGCATCGCAGCCCATTTCTACTCGTCACCACGGACTTCAAGCTGCCCGGCCAGTGACGCTGTTTCGCGTTCTCTAAACGCGGCCACCGCTCTCCGCTGAACTTCCTGGATCACCAGCGCCGCGCGCGGCTCCCGGAACCACTGGCGCACCTTGTCCAGGCTCTTGATGACCTCGGACTCGCAGGCGTGGCGCTCGGGTTTTCCAGGCGGCCAAGTGGCCAGCTCAATGGCGGACTGCAGCGCGCGTTGTCGCCACATTCGGCGGCGCAGCATCAGGCGCTTGGTGTCGCGGTGCAGGCGTACTTTTGCGGGGGGAGGGGATATGGAGCGGTCATCGTGAACCCATGAAAAATGCCCTCGCAAGGAGGGCAGGTGGAGTGGATACCATCGACTCAAAACTGGAGGAGGTCGATGGACGCAAATCAGCTAGCAGACGCGCTCGCGCGCGCTGTAGAGGTGGCAAAGCCTGCTCAGGAATACTGCTTCCTGTGGATCGACTGGTGGGCCACATGCATGACCAAGGCTGAGTGGTCAGGATGGATGCAAGCGATTGGCTCTCTTGTGGCGTTGATCATCGCCATCGCGCTGCCATATTGGCAGACAAGGCAAAGTCACCGGAAGAACCACCGGCTTGCCAAGCACTGCCTGCTCCAGCAGATCGCACTGCTTCATGCAATACGAACTTCTTCCGCCTCCGCTGGGCCAAGGAAGGCTTTGTATAGGAGCCGAGAGTCGGTCGAAACGCTTTCGCTGACCTATCAAGAAGTCCGGGTATCTGAATTGCCTGTCGAATCTCTTCCGTCGTGGCTTAGCGCGCGTACGACGGCAGGCCAGCTCTCTTCATTGATTGCAGAATTGCCCAAATTGGGCGGGTCAGAGGATGGTCTGGCTGTCATCATCGACGGCTATTTGACTACGACTACGAAAAATCTTGATGATTTTTCGAGAAGTGGTCTTGATAGGGACCAGAGGAGGCAATGAGTGCGTTTATGGAGCGCCGCCTAGGTTTGCGCGCCCCTCGCCGCCCAGCGCCTCGATCAGGTCGGGGATGAGCTTGGACAGCTCGCCCGTGGCGATGGCCACGTCGGCATCGAAGCCGCCATCGTCCTGGCCCTGCCCCTCGAACACCGTGTCGAGGAAGGCCACTTTCTTGAGCTGCAGGCCCTCGGTGAGCACGAAGCTCACGCGGTCGTCCCAGGTCATGGCCAGCTTGGTGGGCAGCTTGCCGGCCTGGATGTGGGCCTGCACTTCCTCGATGTCCAGCGGGTGGCGGGCGTAGCGCACCACCGCCTTGCTCTCGTCGGCCGCCTTCAGCTCGCATTCGCGGTCGATGGAGAAGCCCGCGGGCGGCTCCTGCTCCTTGAGCCAGTGGGCCATGGCGGCCTGCGCGGAGGTCTGGGTGTCCAGCAGCGCCACCGACAGGCCGGGCAGCGCCTCGACCAGTGCGGTGACGATCTCGTCGGCGCGTCCCTGCGCGCCCGTGTCCAGCACCAGCAGGCGCGCTTCGCGGTCGATCCACACCCAGGTGGAGCCCTGCTTGGTGAAGGCCATGGGCAGCAGGTCCAGCTTGGCCTCGTCCTTGAGCTCCTTGGTTTCCTTCTTGCCGGGCTTGCGGCCGGTCTGCTGCTCGATCTGCGCGGCCTTTTCCTTCACCTTGCGCGCCAGCACCGTGCCGGGGAGCATCTTGGCCTCGGTCATGAAGCGCAGCACCCACTGCCCGCCCACGCTCTCGGCCAGCAGGCCGTGGGCCTCGCCGCGCGGCGGCACCCAGCCCGCCGACTTCTCTTGAGTGGGGCCGCATTCTGCGAATGGCGTCCTGCTCAAGACGCCCTCGACGGTCTGTAGATCAGGTGCCCAGCCTTGGGCGATGCGATAGATGATGAGGTCAGAAAACATGGAGACTCCACGAGAAAAGGCCGAGTGGGCGGCCGGGGACAGATCGGGGGCTTGAAGCAGGGATGTCCCGGCGAAAGGCCTTCTCAAGATGCAAGCCATCGACGGCATGCCCGCGTCTGAGCAGCGCGCGGCAGACCAGTGCCTGCTCGTGGTGGCTGTGGCTGGCCTGGCCTCAAACGTGGCGCCAGGTTTCTCCCCGCACGATGTAGCGAATCAACGCGCCTGTGACGCCAAAGTCCTTGGCGATGGCATTTGATCCATCCTCGCGCGAGCCTCGCTGATACCGCGCGCGGATTGCCTGGACATCCGCCGTGCACAACTTGGCTTGGTGATGGCGCTCTCCCAGCAGCGCAGTGCCATGCCGCACCTTGTCCTGCTCGTTCTCCGAGCGTGTGCCGTACAGCAGGTTGTCCGCCCGGTTGTCGTCGTTCGCGCCATTTCGGTGACGCACGACATGGCCAGCGGGAGCCGGCCCGTGGAATGCCAGCGCCACCAAGCCGCTGACACGTAGGTTCTTGGCCCTGGAGTGGCTCCACAGCTTCACCTTTAGGTAGCCCTTCGGATCCCTGAACGGCACCTTGATGCCGTTCGAGGACCGCACCCTGCCCGTGGAACTGGCTTCGTACCCAGGCCAGCCGGGTATCCCGCGCCATTCTTCAGTCATCGCTGAGCGTGAACGAGCGGAAGGGGCGGACACGGAACTCGTCGTGCCGGTCGTAGCGGTTCGTGGTGCCGTGCTCGAAATCGACCGCCCACGGCCAGCCGTGGTGCTCGCTGCGCGACCAGTACCAGGAGGACTTGTCGAAGTGCTCCCGGGCATTGATGTAGGCCAGCATCAGGTCTTCCTGATCGGGCGCGCGCCAGTCGCTGTGGCCGTTCAGTTCATCACCTTCGTTCACCACCTGTTCGACGCGGCTGAAAGGGACGTCCTCATGATCGAACTCCACGCCGCCGGGGATCACGACGTGGTGCACGGCACCATCGATCAGGCGCGAGCCGATGTAGATGCCGCCCTGCTCGGGCCAGGGCTGGTTGAGGGCGGGAATGCGGGTTTCGACTGCTGCGTTCATTGCAGGCTCCTGTGGTGAGGTTGAGGGAAAGGGGTGAAGGGATCAGTAGATGAATCTGCGGAAGGGGCGGACACGGAACTCGTAGCGCCGGAAGCCGTGGCTCGTGGGGCCGAGCTCGAAATCGACCGCCCACGCATAGCTGCCGCTGTAGGGCGTGCTGGACCAGTACCAGGAGGACTTGCCGAATTTGTCCGGCACGTTTGCGGCTGCAAGGTGCAGCTCGCGGCGCGCGGGCAGGTAGAAGTCGCTGTGCTCGTCGCGGGTGTACCCGGCGGCCAGCTTGGCGGCGGGGCAGGACTCGACCAGGGCGGCTGTGTTGGCCAGGCCATCCCAGTCCGTCAGGTTGGGCATGTCACCTTCGTGGGCCCAGCGTGCCCTGCCGATGTCCTCCTCCGCGCCCACGATCAGGCCGTAGACGGAGCCATCGCCGCCGCGAAAGTCGCCGGCGTAGATGCCGCCTTGACCTTCCCAGTACTCGCCGATCTGCGGCGGGCCGGCCACTGCCTGGGCCGCTGCTGGCGCTGTGGTGTCAGGGTCTTCATCGGTGGGCATCAGCGCGGCGAAGAACGCACGGCCCAGTGCTGGCGCTGCATGGAAATTGAATGTCGGATGGTTGATGGTGATGTTCACGGGAACTCCTTGCCCGACGCGGGCGAAAAAAGCCCGCATGGCGGCGGGCATGAGGTGGTGAATCGGTAGCGCTCAGTGCGCCTGTGCCTTGATCTGGTTCTCGTAGCCCTCAAACAGGGGCGAAAGTTGCACGCGGAGGTCTACGCTCTCATCGAGGACTGCGTCGTAGCAGGCCAGCGCAACACCAGCGGCGTAGAGGCAGCCGAACAAGGCGTTGGTCGCCCCGTGCTGCTTGCTGTATTCGTTCAGCACGTCGATGATGGATTGCGCCACGCCTTCTACGGCGCGGTTCACGTCTTCTGCGTTGATGATGTTGGTTTCGCGCCGGATGCCGGGCGGCAGGGTGGTTTCGTCGCTCATATTGAGTCCTTGAGGTTGGCGGGCTATCACGCAAGCACGGTTTGCGATGGCTCTGCAGCGGCTTCCATCGCCCGCTGCGCGATGGCGCGGCAGAGCGCCGGGAATCGGAAGGCAGGCAAGTGCACGGCGGCTTTCACGCGCGTGACCGCGAAGCCCATGGCCTCCAGCCCGGCCGCGTCCAGCTTGATTGGTGCCAGCCGAGCGTTGATCTGGCCAAGGGTGATCGTCTTGTCCATCGCTGCAGCGCTGGCCTGGGCGGCGCCGATGGCTTGTCGCGTGTCGATGGCGGAGACGGCATCGGCGCGCAGGTCGCTGGCCAGGTTGCTCAGGTCGTCCAGTAGCGGGGCGGGAAGCGCATCCGTGGCGCGCGCCTCGGCAATTCCGGCCTGGGCATCGCGCTCGGCTTGGATCAGCTTCTCGCGCATTTCCTTGTCCGCCCGCTCGTGCTCCTCGCGCTCCAGCCGCTCCGCCTCGGCTTTCTGGTGTTCGCTGATGCGCAGCGCGGCCAGCGCGCGGAAATCCTCGTGCTCCTTCTTGCCTACCGTGGCGAAGTCGGGGAACAGGGTGATCCAGTCGCGGCCCTCGGCGCGGATGAAGTCGCGGTTGAGCGCCAGCAGGTGAGATTGAGCGGTTGCCTCGGCCTGAGCGGAGCCCAGCGCGGCGCGCACCTTGTCCTCCATCGACTGCAGCGACTTCAGTCCCTTGACCACCGGGGCGAAGATGCCGCGGGGCAGGGGGATGTAGTTGGCGCCCATCTGCTGGTTCAGGCTGTCGATGTGCGTTTTCAGGTCCGCCTCGGCTGCGAGGATGATCTTCTCCTTGCGCGAATCCTTCTCGGTCTTGACCTTCTTCTCCAGGTCGAGGGCCTTCTGCGTCGAGAGGGCGTCCAGGTGCTCCAGCACGCGCAGCACTTCGTCCACCGATTCCATGCCGGCGCGCACGCGCTGCACGGCCGCCTTCATGCCGGCGGCGACATCGCGGAGCCACTTCGCGTCGGCGTCGGCGTCCGCGAAGTGCTGGTCCGTCTCCAGCTCGGTGTTGATGCTGTTGATGCGGGCCATGGCGATAGCCTGGAACTCGTCCAGGTTGCTGGCCGTGATCTCGCCGCGTGCGTCGATGCGCAGCGCGGGCAGCGCCTGCTGCAGCTTCGGCATGGGCTTCTCGGCCTGGGCCTCACTGCTCGGGTCGTAGGCGGCCACATCCTGCTCCAGCAACTTCCAGCCGGCGACGATCTTGGCGCGCAGCTCGGGGTTGGGTGTGTACCAGCAGTGGCGCTCCTCAACCAGCACCCATTCGCCAGTCTCGCGGTTCTGCACCCACTCCGAAGCCATGAACAGCACGCGCTCGGTGGCCGTGCTCACCATGCACTGGTGTTCCATTTGCACCTGGTAGTCCAAGGGCAGGTCGGTGCCGGTGCAGCCATCGAACATTGCTTCGCGCAAGCGCGCGTTGAGGCGCTTGTGTTCGAGCGCATCGACCTCCAGCATCGTCAGCCCGTCCAGGCTGGCGCTGTAAGGGCCCTCCACGCCGACCACCGGGTAGAGGTCTTCGCCCACGACCTTCTCGGCCAGCGGCCGCGCCAGCCGCTCGAATACATGGCCGCTGTTCAGAATGGCCTGCTGCGCGTGGCTGAAGTCCTGTCGGATGCCCGTCGCCAACTCGCGCACCAGCTCGGAGCGCGACTTGTACGGGCTGCAGTCCATCATGGCCGGCGCGTCGCTGGCGTTGAAATGCTGGGCCCGGTGGGCATGCCATTCAGGTGAGCCTTGTACGAGTTTGACAATGCGCATGGATCATCCCTCCAGCTCGGCCAGCCGAGCGTTGAATACGGTGTTCAGGTGCTCCAGCCGGTCGGCGGGCGCGGCGTCGAGAAGGCTTGCGGCCTCGTAGAGCGCGTCCAGATCGGCGGCTTCCTTCAAGCGCTTCTCCAGCGCTTCGGGGTCAACGTCGAAAGGCGGCTTGTTGCTGTCCTTCGGCGTCGGCTCCTTCACCACGGCATCCTGCGGCGCCAGTGCAGCCACGGCGGCCTGCAGCCGCTGCTTCTGCTCGTCGGTCAGCGAGGCCTTGGATTCCAAGGTGGCCACGAGGTCGGCCATGCTCTTGCGGCCGTCTGCAACGACCTTGGCCCAGCCCGGCAGGCCCTTGTCGAAGTCCGCAGCGGGGTAGCTGTCGGGTTCCTGACGCACATCGCCTGTGGTGTTGATCGTGCCGGCGCTCTTGGGCACGAACTGGCGGCCGGCGTGCACCACGTTGCCCTCGGCGTCCTGCACGAACACGTCTTGCACTTCTTCCGTGGTGGGCAGGCCCATCAGCAGCTCGGGCGCGTAGATGCGGCCGAAGAATGCGGCGCTGCGGTAGCGCAGCATCAGGTCGGGCATGCTGCGCCACTTGCTGCCGTTCTTGCTGTACCAGCCTTCGTTCACGGCCATTTCGATGGTCACGGGCGCCGACTCCAGGCGCTCGCCGGTGGCCTTCTCGATGGCCCAGGCCACGCAGCGCGCGTTCTTGATGCGCACCTTGTGCTTCTTCTCGACCTTCTGCCGGTTCTCCCACTCGTAGGTGGAATAGGTGGCGTCCATTTCCTCCAGCCACTCCACGTCGAAGCGCAGCGGCGAGAATTTCCCGCAGGAGTTGATGGCCGCGATGATGAACTGGCTGGACCAGCTCGGCTTGCCTTCGATGATGTGCAAGTTCTGCATGACCTGCAGCGGGTTGGCGTTCATCCGCTGGGCCATGTCCAGTGCGATCATGCAGTTGGGCACGGCGGCGGCATTGGGCTCGACGGTGGCCCGCTCGCCATAGCCCTTCGTCACCATCGCCTGATAGGCGGTGGGCACCATCGTGCTGTTGGCAAAGGCCTTTGCGCTGCGCTGCAGGAATTCGAAGCTGGCCACGTCGCCAAAGCCCATCGTGACGGGCGACTGCGTGGCCTGAGGTTGGGTGGTGATGGAGTTCGGGGTCATGCTCGTTCTTTCAGGTACTGGTCTTCGGTGATCTGGTCGCAGCGGGCCTTGCCGCCCTCCTTGGCGGCTTCGGCGGCGCGCGCAGCAAAGAAGCGCCCGGCGCTCCAGACGCGGTGACGCGCGACGTAGGAATTGCCTTCCTTGCTGGTGTGGCGTGCGTACACGTCGCGCGGCGTGAATTCGGTGGTCATTCGGAGCTTCCAATCAGGGGTTGATCTGCGCGAGCGCGCAGGCGAATGCGAGGGTGGTTGCGGCGAGCCAGACCCACAGGGCGGCGAGGAGGGTGAGGAGCCTCATGGCCGGCCTTCCGCCACGCTCACGGGGTCCAGATTGCGCAGGCACCGCAGGGTCATGTCGTCCAGCCACTCGGGCGTGGCATGCGGGCCGCAGGCCTGCTGGCCGGCCCAGTCGCGGCTTGCCAGGGCCTCGGCGTCTTGCCTGTCGGCTTCGGCGTCGTGGCCGGCGATGGCTCCCATGCCCAGCGTGAACACGGCGGCGATTAGCCAGAGTGCGTACTTCATGCGGGCTCTCCTTGTTCTATCGAGTTGGCGTCGAGGTCGGCGCCGATGGCGACAGCGCTGGGCGGCAGGGCCGTGTGCGCGTCCTGGCGCGCCTCGATCAGCGCGGCGCGCGCGCCGCCAAAATGGTTCGCGCAGTCGATGCCGTTGCCGCCGTGGAGGCCGATGAAGTCCAGGCCTTGGTCCAGCAGCCAGCGCAGCAGCTCGGCGTCATCACGGTCGGCTGTTTCCTGCTTGGCGCGGGCCTGCGCGGCCGCACAGGTGCGGCATGCTTGTGCGAGGCTCATAGCGGGCTCCCGGGGTACGCCTGCTGGCGGATCTGGAAGTCCAGCTCCATCGACTCGCGGATGCGTTCGCGGTGGTGCTGGTGCTGGATGTCGGCGTGCACGCGGGCCGCTTCGGTGGGATGCGTGTCGGGCTCGATGAGCGGCATGTGGCCGCGCAAGGCCTCGACCATCACGGGGTGGAGGTAATCCATGGGGGCTTCCTTGGGACGAAAAAAAGCCCGCTGGTGCGGGCGGGAAAAGAAAGAACCGCTGCCCCATCAGGGCGTGCCGGGGGAGTGAGAGAAGGGAGGGAGGAGACGATCCCCGGCGCGGTTGGAAAGTGGGGCCGTCTCTCCGGCCTGTCACGTCTACTACCTCACGGGGCCTACCGCGCCAGGACGTTCGGCGCTGCTACTGCCGTGACAGGCTCCGCACATCGCCAGCTTTGGCGGAGCATCCCTTTGCCACCCGAGGGTGCGCGGCGCGGGAAAGTGGGTGATGGTGCCTGCCGCTCTGCCAGCAAAGTCCAAAATCGGACTTTGCGCATCGGTCCCAGGGCTTGAGCACTGCTGGGGCAGGAACTCCGTCAGGCTTTCGCCTTCACCATCAAGAAAAAGAGCGGTATCTGCCTTGGTGACGCCTGCGGCGGGGTGCGATAGGCGATTCGCATTGATCCCAGGCAGCAGTCTTTTTGCCGCGCCGCGCTCTTTCTTGATGGCCCTGGCTTCTGCCAGGGCGGGCGATCAGGCGAGCGTGACGCAGCCAGGGCGCGTCATGAACGGCTTTTCGTCTTTGTTGTCGGGCTTGATCGTGACCCACTTGCCGTTGCTCGCTGCGGAGACTTCGGTGATGGTGCCGGCCACTTCGCGGGTGCCGCGCATCGTGCGCGCCTTGACGCGCTGGCCCTTCTTGAGTTCGCTCATAAGCTCTCCACTGGGTGAAAGTTGTTCGGTTTGCCCCGATGCGCTCGGGGTCGGCGTTGCCGGGATTCCAACCGGCATGACCATTCCTGTTCTTGGGCGTCTACCCCTCACCGTTGTCGAGCCGTTTACCGCGCTTTGGCGGACTGGCAGCGGGCCGGACTGCCCGCGCTCGCCCAGGCCCATGCCCCAGGTTCGCTCTTGTGCCCGATGAAGCGCCGCAGGTGGCGCAGCAACATGGGCATGCACGTTGTGAAGGAGCCTGCCAGGCGCTGCCGATCCAGCCCCACCGCGCTGCACTGGTCACAGACCCCATCCCTGCCATTGCGTCCTGGTCGGCTGCGGCCCCGTGTCGCTGGGCCTGAGGTGGTGTGCGTTGTTGCGCGTTGAGGTGTAATTTAGCGATACGCAAAATAGAAGTCAATAGCGTTACGCAAAATAAACGCCTACACTCCTCCCACGCCCGCACTCCACGGGCGCAAAAAAAGCCGCCTCGGTGGGCGGCTATGGAAGGAGTAGATATGGAAGCTGATGAACTGCTTTTTGAGCTACGCGGCCCCAGTGGCGAGGTGTGGCGTCTCTACCTGGATGGTCGGGCCGAGGGCTTCCCGGAGGGAACCGTAGTCGCGAACCATGCGTTACCGCTGGCTTCTCGGATGCTCGGGGAAGTGAACAAACAGCCCGTCTCCCTCCCCGCACAGTAGCCCCATGCTGTACTAATTGAGAGCAGGCTTCTCGCATGGTCGGGCTCCAAACTGTGTCGCAAGTGCGCTGGCGGCTGGGGTTCGCCCGTCAGAACGGCGGATACGGGTTGTCGATCACCTGCGCAGGCCCTGCGCCATCGAACACCACTTCCCCTGTTGCGCGCACCTTCACGATGGAGCGACCGCCCTCCTGGTTCTGCACGCTATAGGCCTCGGTCGGCAACGTCAGAGGCCGCTCATCCAGCACTGTGGGATTTGCCCAGAACGGAAAGCGGAGCAGGGTAGGGCCTACAGGGTGCTCAGGTTGTTGAGCGCCCTCGAAGGGGCGCATGTACATGCGCTGGTTCATTTCTGCGGTGGTTTCCGGGATCTGCCTCGTGACCTTCGTGTGGTCAATGCGGACCGCCTCCGGATGCTCCTTGCGGATCTGCTCCTCGCTGGCCTCGTGCCTGGTCGTGAACCACTTCCCGAGGTGGTTCTTCACTCGCCACCTATAGTAGTCCACGGACTTCATGACAGGCGCACCTCGAAGTAGGCTTCCTCGACTTCGCCGATCTGGGCCAGGGCGCGGTCGCGGGCGACAGTCGAGGCCTTCTGCCAGCGCTCGGCCAGCTTCTTGTCGGCGGCCGTGATGACGTCCGCGCCCTCCAGCGAGTAGATGGAGTCGAGCGCAGCGGCCACCTGGTCGGGGCCGCCCAGCGCGCGCTCCAGCTCGCGGGCGTAGCGGGTCTCCGCAGCGATCTTGGCGGCAGCCGGCAGGCTGTCAGGGGCGTCGCGCAGCGCGACGATGTACTGGGTTTCGGTGACGGTTTCCATGGTCAGCTCCTGGTAGAAGACTGTATATTTAAACAGTATTCTGTGGAGCTGTGTGGGCTGTTACATGGGAGGGTTCGCCCCAGGCTAACTTTTCGAAGTGCGCGGTTTAAGGTCTTTATTCGGAGTACTGTGAGCGTAGGCAAGTCGATCCGACTTGCCACCCTAGACCGGAGGTCTATATGTCAACACGCGCCATCCCCATCGGTAGTCTTTCCTTCTGGGAAGTCACGAAGAACATGCTGTTCCCCATGGCCGGCAACCCGCCGCCACAAGAGCAGCAAAAGCCATCGCCTCCAGGCAAGAAGGAGGAGGAAGAACAGCAGCAACAGATTTCAGCTCTGCGCCATACAGTGATGGCGCGTGAGATCTATGGGTAAGCGGTAGCTCTGCCTGTGCGGTCGCCTTAGGGCGACTTTTTTCGCCCAGGCTCAGTACACCCCGTACCGCCAGGAGAAGTACAGGGCCGCCAGAATGCCAATGATGGCCAGGATCGTCATTGCCCTTCCCATGATGCCTCCTTGGTGAAAGCGCATGGTAGCCCCAGACGTGAAAAAGCCCGCTCGGGGCGGGCTAGGTGTTGGCCGTGGGCACTTACGCGGCCCACGTTACGGCACATCCTATGCAGGAAGCTCTCTTTGTTTTTCTCGTCGTGAGGGCTCTTGTTCGACGTGCCGTTGCGTTCGGCGTTGCCTGCAGGCAATTGGTGAGGCAATCCCACCAAGGGCGGATTGTAGCAGGCTGCCTCTCGCCCATGAAAAAGCCACCCGAAGGTGGCTCTTGGTCAGCGCTGGCGCCGCCGCATCCTTGAGAAGCCCAGCATGGCCAGGATGGACGACAGCCCGATCAAGGCCCATTCAGAGAGCGTGGGGATTGCTGCTGGTGCAACTATGGCGCTATCGTCCGCACATACAGCGTAGTAGCCGACCCAGCCAATCCCTTGATGTGTCAGCGTGAGTGACGTAATCGAGGCGGGAGGGGAGTTGGTCATAGAAACAATAGCTGAACCTTCCCCCGATAGATTGACCACTTGCCCTCCGGATGCGCTAAGAGTGGCGCCGCCGATTGCGCCCGGAATGGGACCGCTTACGTCGGCGGCAATGACCGAGTAGGCCCCGGTGTTCGTGCTGATGGACGTGCTTTCGCCAGCATCGATATCCGCCATGTGAATGCGCATTGATGAGGTTGCTAGCGGCTTGCTGAATGTATACGTGCAAGCTGCGTCATCCCAGATCTCAATGGCCTGCATCCCGCCAGGGAAAGCGGTGGCGGATGTGATAGTACAGCTCCCAGAGGTCGTAACGGTCACTGCACCGTATGTGCCTGGACCTGCGAAGCACTGGGTGGCCGCCTGTATGGGCATGGCTGCCAACGTTGTGATTGCCAAAGCTACAAGCTTGAGTCTCATCCGCGTCTCCTCCGGTCAGGCGCTGTCTATTGGTGGTGAGGGATAATAGTAACCGTAAGAAAGTGTCAGTGCGATAGCTTTTTTCGATTTCGCCACTCCCACGGCGCTACCGGATCCTGATCTGCCCACAGCCCTGCGCGCTTGGCCCTGGCTTCTTGTTCCGCAAACTCGTACTGTCCGCGGGCTTCGGCCGTCTGCTCCCGCGAGTAGGCCCGATACCACCAAGCCATGCCCTGGGTGACCATGGCAAGCCCGGCATCGAGCGTCCTGGGGCCGTCAGGGGCCGATGCTGGTGCGACCCACACGGTGCACACCTTGCGGCGGTAGCGGTCGGTCTTCGGGCAGTCCAGCCGGGCCTGCTTTTGGAAGGTCAGCTCGGACAGAGCCTGGCGCGCGCGATTGCCGTAGGGCTGCTTCTTTTCAGGCGCATCTATCCCTTGAATGCGTACTTTAAGTTGCTGGTACGGGTGCGCAGCGTCTTCGGTCGGGCAGCGAGCGGTGAGGGTGTCGCCGTCCGCAATAGCAACAACAAGACAGAGAAGGGTAGCCGTCAGCACGGCTATTCGCGCTTTTCGTTTCTGCCTTCATTTCGGTGCAGAAGGCTTGCAAAAGCTGATCCGAGAAACACCGTGATGAAATAGGCAGGGGCCAAATAAGCGCCGCCGAGCACCCCCGCCACAATTAAATCTCCACGAGTGCATGCCGATTCCAGGCAGGAATACTGGCCAGCAGCAAAAAACAAGATGGCAATCCAAATTGCTCCCGCCACGGCGAAGCCTTTTTCGCTTAGAGACTGCATATTGTCCTAATTAAAATTGCTCGCTTCGCCATGCCGTGAGAATTTTTCCGAAGACTTCAAAATCCATCTTTCTTGTAATATCAAATGGATCGTAGTCTTTGTTAAATGACTTCGCACGCAATACCAACCCGTTCTCCGTAGGAATGCGCTGGAGTTGCTTGATAAAGCCGTGGCCGTCGACGCGGAAGAAATACACTCCGTCCACTTCAACATTGCGCACACCACGATCGCACAGCAGTGGATCGCCTGGGTTGTAGCGTGGCTTCATCGAGGGACCGAAGCCCGTCACGATGCACAAGTTCTCGATGCTGGTGTAAACCGGCACGTTCATTCGCAGCCATTCGTGGGTCACGCGCCAACTGCGGATGAGTCCTGGTGGGTTTTCTTCCAGGGCGAATCCATGCCCCATCGCTCCACCGGTGCTGTACTCGGTGATGACGAGATCTGGTTCTCCACCGTTCGGATTTGCAGCCTCGTGCGGGGCGGAGGCGACATGCCGAGTTGACGCGCCACCGGATGGTTGAACAGAGTGATCTGTGTCCAACCACCCCGCTGGCTTCTTCGCGCACTCTTCAATCCGACGCGCTGTCTCCTTCCTCATGCCCCGGGGCTTGCCGGTCTTGGAGTCTTTGGCGCCGTCCCGGAGGTTGGCGAACTGTGAAGGCGACATGCCGCAGAGTGTGGCGGCTTCAGTGGTGCCGCCCGCCTCACTCTCGATGAGGCGCATGTTCTCCCGCCGGATCACGTCGATGTCTTTCATGGTGCGGATTTCATAGCAATACGCGAAATTGGTATATGCGCGTAACGCTGTTGACTGGTTTTGCGAAACGCGAAACAATGCGGTATGCAACTCGCTACCTACTTCGCGCAAACACGCGGCGCACAGGCTGGCCTAGCGCGCGCACTGAGGGTGCCGCAGTCACTTCCGAGTGCGTGGGCGGCTACGGACCCCGAAAAGCGCCGCCCGGTTCCGATTCAGCACTGCGTTGCAATCGAGCGCGCCACCGGCGGCGCCGTCACGCGCCGCGATCTCCGCCCCGACGACTGGCAGAGCATCTGGCCGGAGCTGGCGTCGCCGGCCAGCGTGCATCCCGCCGCCGCAGGGGAGGTGGGCCATGGGTGATCGCGAAACCTGCCAGTGCGACGCCTGCCGTGGCGGCGTGCTGCATTGCTGCGGATGTGCCGTGCACCGCGCTCCTGCCGAGCCTGTGGGCCCGTGCGATTGCGGGGCCCTGGCTAAAGCTGAGCGTAGATACGCCGCATGGGTGGCTTGTCTCGCGCGTAGCCGGGTCGAGAGTTGGGAAACGAGACTTCGGACATGGTGGTGGCGCGTATGTCGCTGATGTTCAGCAGCTTCCAGCCTTGGCGCTCCCCGGAATCGCTGCCTCCACTGATCTGCCAGCAGAGGAGTTTTTCTTCGCCCTTGCTGTCCACGCCGTATGTATGCGGCTCGACTGAGCGGCTCCATCCGCTGTACCGCAATTCGACCAATTGCCGCTTGTTTATGGCTTCTGCCAGCAGAGGCTGTTTCATGTCCGCCCTCCTTGCGGTGGTTGATGGTTGCTGTGGAAAGCCCATCGTAGCCCAGGGAGTGGTGGGCGCCCCTCACAAGGAGGTCACCCATGGCTGACCATTCCCCCGACCTGTCCGCCATTGAGGCGGACGCCGCACGCCAGATCCTGGACCTGCTCAGCGCATTGGACGCGGGGCAGGCCGAGCGCGTGCTGGCGCATGTGGAGCACGAGCTGGCGGCGCGCGAGCGCCCCTGTTCGCGCGCACGGTGGCCGGCCCGCTCGGAAAGCTCGACACCCCAGTCAAGACGTGGCTGGACAGCGGCACCGCCGACCTGTTCCGCCGAAAGGCGGCCATGCGCAAGCAGGACGGCTCTGCCGCCATGCGCGACTGCGTGTACGCCTGGGTGCACGGCAAGACCTATACGTTGATGGTGGCGGAAAAAGCATTGCATGACGCCGATGCTATGGACGTTCTGGCGCACCTGACAGGGCCATTTGAGGGCCGCGAAACGGGAGGGCGCTGATGCTGCCTTTGGACATACGTGTGCGCGTGGCGCGCAAGCTCGGTGACGAGGCGGGCAATGCCTGCCTGGCGAAGGCCGAGGACAAGGACCCGGCTTTCTCCCAGAAGGCCTACGACTTCATCACGGCCCACATCCGCGAGCACGGGCCAGTGTCGGGCGAGTCCGCGACGCTGGCGGCGGTGCTGGCTGGCATTGCGCCGGCCGACCATCGCGCCTTCGGCCCTGTGTATGCCCGCGCGTTGCGCGAGGGGGCCATCCGTGTCGTTGGCGACGTGCCGCGCGTGCGGGGGCATGGCTCTGCTGGTGGGAAGGTCTACGCGGCGGGGGAGGGCGCGACATGAAGATGCCATGGTTCCGCGCCTACACGAAGATGGTGGACGACGAGAAGCTGCGGCTGCTGGCGTTCGAGGACCGCTGGCATTTCGTGGCCATCCTGTGCCTCAAGGGTGCCGGTGTGCTGGACGAGAACGACCCGCTGCTCATGCGCAAGGTGGCGGTGAAGCTGGGCCTGGATCTGCGCGCCCTCGATGAGGCGGTACGCCGCATTGCCGAGGTTGGCCTGATCGACCGCGAGACGCTGCAGCCGATCAAGTGGGACGAACTGCAGATGCGCAGCGACGCGGACACCACCGCTGCCGAACGCAAGCGCCGCCAGCGGCAGCGCCAGCGTGAGGCCTCGCACAGCAGCACCGATCCCGATCCTGGAGACGGTGAAAACCGCGACACGGAGGTGTCACGCGTGACGGGTACGGATGTCACGCGTACAGATACAGATACAGATAAAGAAGAAGACATAGCTGTGTCTTTGGATGTTGTTGGTGCCCCTCCGGCCGCCGCGGCGCCGCCTGCGGCTCCGCCGACACCCGCGCCGAAGCCTCGCCGCGCTGAGCCGGTGGGCACACGGCTGCCTGCGGACTGGGCGTTGCCGAAGCCGTGGGGCGAGTGGGCGCTGGCCGAGCGGCCAGACATGGCGGCGGACGATGTGCGCCGGGAGGCCGCGTGCTTCGCCGACCACTGGCACGCCAAGGCGGGCAAGGATGGGCGCAAGGCGGATTGGCTGGCCACCTGGCGCAACTGGATTCGCCGCTGCGACGGCGGCGCGCCCCGCACGGCGCGCGGCGGCCGGGCGGGGGTGTTCGATCCGCATGCGCAGGTCGAGACGTTCGCCCAGCGAGCGGCGCGCCAGCGCATGGAGGAGGTGGCGCCGATGGCGGCACGTAAGGCCCCAGGCGGCGGATTCGACGCAGCGCAGCGGTTCATGCGCGGCGGCGACGTGGTCGATGTAACGCCTGCGGCTCAGGGCCGGGACTTGGCGCTGGCGGGAGGTGCCCATGGCTGACACCTTCGTGGAAGTCATCGATGCCATCTTCGCCAAGATGGCGGTGCGCTACGGCGCGGCCTGGCTGCGGCAGTGGGACGGTCTAGACATGAACACGGTGAAAAGCGACTGGGGCTCGGAGCTGTCGGGCTTTTCCCGCAACCTGGAGCCCCTGCGCTATGCGCTGCGCAACCTGCCCGAGCGCTGCCCGAACGTGGGCCAGTTCCGCGCCATCGCCAATGCATGCCCGCTGCCGGAGTTCAAGCAGCTGCCGGTGCCCAAGGCGGATGAACGCGTAGTGGCGGAAGAGATCGCCAAGCAGACGAAGCTGCGGGAGGCCGTGGCGCCGGCGGCAGACGGCAAGGCTTGGGCGCGCTCGCTGGTGGCGCGTGCCGAAGCCGGGGAGCGCATCCGGCCGATCACGTTGCGCTTCGCCCGCGAGGCCATCGGCATGGAGGGCCGGCAGGTATGGCAGTGAAGCAGTACCGTTTCAGCAGGTCGGCCGTGCTCGCGCGCGTGCGCCTCGGGCCGGTGAAGCTGGCCGAGCTGGCGCAGGGTTCCGAAAACCACCTGGTGCGCAAGCGCCTGATGCGTCACGTTGAAAAGCTGCTGGCCGAGGGCGTGGTCAAGAAGCGATGGATGAACGGCTACCCGCACTACCTGCTGGCTGACGCTGAGCCTACCGTTGATCAGCATGTGCAGACGTTGCTGGACAACTGCAAGCCTATCGACGGCTGCATGGTGTGGGCCGATCACATTGACCCGCAGCGCGGCCCAATCGGGCGGGTGGATGGCAAGGTTGTGTCTGTGCGTCGCTTCATCTGGCGGTCCAAGCGCGGCGAGATTGGCCGCGACCAGATTGTCCGGATGCAGGACACCTGCGAGCACGGCTGCTGCGAATACGCGCACATGACGTTGGGTGCCCGCGGCGAGGCCCAGCGCGGCCGCGTGCTACAGCCCTCCCTGGTGCTGCGCATAACCGAGGCGGTGCGCCGCGCCAAGGGCAAGCTGGATTGGGCAGCAGTGCGCGCCATCCGCGCGAGCGACGAGCCGCAGCATGTTCTGGCCTCGCGGTATAGGGTTTCGCCTTCGCTCATCGGGCAGGTGCGTCGGCACGAGGTATGGAAGGAGCCGGGCGGCATGTTTACCGGCTTGATCCGGAGGGCGGCATGACGGGATTGCTCGAAACCCAGCGCCACCAGTGCGAGGTGCGCACGCTGATCCGCGCGCGCCGGGAGCCATCTCGCGGCGAGGAGTGGGTGCGCGGCTACCTGCGCGATCCCAAGGTGGCCGGCCGGCGCGCCGCGCTGATCCGGGACATCAAGGGCCAGCTCGACAAGGGCAGCACCGGCAAGGAGGGCTCATGGCTCTGATTCTGGGTGTGGACCCTGGCGCCAGCACGGGCGTGGCGCATTTCCTGGATGGCGATCTGGTGCGCCTGGACACCATCGGGCCGCACGAGATCGACCGGGCGATCCGCGAGGTGATGCCGGCCCGGGTGGTGTTCGAGGACTCCCGCCTGCAGACGCACGCGTGGACCGCGCAGGCCAAGGCGGCCCGCGGTGCGGCGCTGGCCACGGCGCGCAGTCTGGGGCAGGTGGACGCGTGGTGCCGGCTCATCAGCGAAATCTGTGGCGAGTTGGGTATTCCCGCCCACGGCATCAGCCCGGCGGGCAAGGGCGCCAAGCGCAACGCCGAGGCCTTCGGCATCGTCACGGGCTGGACGCGCAGCAGCAACCAGCACGAGCGCGACGCGGCCATGGTGGCCTGGCCCTACCGGAGGGCAGCCGATCTGCGGGGAGGGCGGCATGCCTGAAATCGTTCTCGTGCGCCAGGAGGCGGCCCAGATCACCGAGCAGGACGCCGCCGTGGCGCGCCGCGTCATCTTCGGCATCGTGGATGGCCTGGGCGACAAGGGCCGCAAGCAGTGGCGCCGCCTGTGGAATCGCATCATGGGCCTGGAGCCCGGCGAGATGATGGAGATCACCACGGTGCAGCCACGCCTGGGCTGGTATCACCGCAAGCACATGGCCCTGGAGCAGGCGGTATTCGAGGCGCAGGAGCGATTCGAGGACTTCGAGAGCTTCCGCACCTGGCTCAAGGTGGGCGCTGCGTTCGTGGACTGGTACCCCGGGCCCAAGGGCGGCGTGATCCCCGTGCCGCGCTCGATCAGCTACGCCAAGCTGGAGCAGGGCGAGATGGAGCAGTTCCACGGCGCGGCGGTGGACTTCCTGCGCACCGAGCATGCCGGGCGTACCTTGTGGAAGCACCTGAGCGAGCGCCAGCGCATCGACATGATCGAGACGATCCTGGGGGCTTCAACGAATGAACAACCACCTGACGGCCCGCGAGCGTACGCACCTGCAGCGGGTGAAGTCGCTCCCGTGCTCGGTGTGCGATGCGCCCGGGCCCAGCGAGGCGCACCACATCGCACAGGGCCAGCAGTACACGGCCGTAGCCCTGTGCGAGAGCTGCCACCGCGGCGCCCTGATGGGCCTGCACGGCCAGCGCCGCATGTGGGCGATCAAGAAGATGGACGAGCTGTCCGCCCTGAACAAGACCATCGAAAGGCTCCAGTGACCCCTTTGAAATTCCGCCAGCGCCTTGCTGGCCAGACCGCCATCGCGCAGAAGGTGTTCGAGCACGTCCCGGTGCAGGAGGCATGGACGGCCCAGGCCATCTACCAGGCCGCGCACCGCGCCGCCGGCATGAGCATGGATTTCCGTGTGTTCCAGGGCTGCCTCAAGGCGCTGGAGGACGCGGGCCTGATCCGTGCCGAAGCGCTTGGCGCATACCAGCGCGATCCGCTCCCCATCGTGAAGACCATTCAGCCCCAGCAGCCCAAGGAGAAAGCCGAAGTGACCGCAACTGCCGCCCGCACCGTTATCGCAAAGCCCGCGCCGAGCAAGCCCAGCAGCGCCATCGACGCCTTGGCCGGCCCCTTGGCCCGCCTCGCGGCCGTCGTGGCGGAGATCAAGGGCATCGTGAGCGACCTGGAAACCGCGGCGCTGGCCATCGATGAGCGCGGCCAGGAGCACGACGGCGAGGTGCAGAAGCTGCGCCAGCTCAAGACGCTGCTCAAGGAACTGGGCTGATCCGGATCGCGCCAGGGAGCATATGAACGATCCTATCGATTGGCTCGCCGGCCAGTTGGGCCGCGAGCAGGAGCCGGGCAAGCCCCGCCACAACAACCCTCGGCCGCCGGGCGTCATCCGGCCCGGGAGCGGCACGGACGTGTTGCTGCGCTACCTGCGCCAGCACCCGCAACGCTGGTTCTTCCATCCTGAGCTGGTACTGGCGCTCGGCCGCTCCAAGGGGGAAATCGACTGGGCGCTGCAGTACCTCGCGGGCCAGGGGCTGCTCGATGCCGAGATGGCGGAACTGCCGGGGCGCAAGGCAGTGATGCGCTATGCGCTGTCGGAGCGTGCCAAGCCTGCCATCGTGGCGGAATGAGCAAATCCACCCCCAAGCCCGCCAAGCCCAAGCGCGCGAAGGCAGGGGCAACCCCCAAGAAGCCACAGATCACGACTGAAGACCGTCATCGGGCCTTCGCGCGTGAGTACGTCGCATCCGGGTTCAACGCCACTCAGGCGGCTATTGCGGCGGGCTACAGCGCCAACACGGCAGCTTCGCAGGGCGCACGCCTGTTGAGAGATGCCAAGGTGCAGGAATATGTGGCCGAGGTGAAGGCCCTTGTGGTCGAGCGTGCCGAGGTGAAGGCGGAAGACGTGGTGCGCCGGCTGAACCAGATGCTGATGGCGGATCCGCGGGAGCTGGTGGAGGTGTTCGTCGCCTGCTGCCGCCACTGCTACGGCGCGGGGCACGAGTACCAGTACACCCTGGCCGAGTACAACACCAAGCGGGAGAAGTGGATCGACGGGGGCAAGGCGCCCGAAGAGTTCCCGGAGCTGGGCGGCATCGGCTACGACGCCAGGAGGCCGCCGCACCAGGAATGCCCCGAGTGCTTCGGCGCGGGCCAGTCGCGCACGGTGCTCAAGGACACGCGCACGATGTCGGCTGGGGCGGTCGCGCTGTTCGCGGGTGCGAAGGAGACGCGCAACGGCCTGGAGATCAGCCTGCATTCCCAGCTCGACGTGGCTGAGAAGCTGATGCGCTACCACGGCAACTACGACAAGGACAACCGGCAGCGCGGCGCGGGCGGTGGCGTGGGCCACTTCGAGCTGCACTTCGTGGAGCCGCCCAAGCGCGAGAACGATCCGGGGGCCGCCAGGCCATGAGGCTGTCGCCCATTCGGGGCACGACGCAGCCGTCTATCCTGGCGGCGACACTGGCCGATGCCTACGACGGCTCGGCCGTGGCCGACTTCGCCCAGGACTACGAGGTAGAGCGCGCGCGGGTGCGCATCGAGTTCCCGGTGAAGCTGCGCGGGCTGTTCGAGCCCCGGCGCTTCAAGGTGCTGTATGGCGGGCGGGGTGGCGCCAAGTCGTGGTCGGTGGCGATGGCGCTGCTGGTGCTGGGCAGCAACCGGCCGCTGCGCATCCTGTGCGCGCGCGAGGTGCAGAAGTCGATGCGCGACTCGGTGCACCGGCTGCTTTCGGACCAGATCGCCGCGCTGGGCCTGGGCGGGTTCTACGATGTGCTGGACACGGAGATCCGGGGCGCCAACGGGACGCTGATCCTGTTCGCGGGCCTGCAGAGCCACACGGTGGACTCGATCAAGTCCTACGAGGCCATCGACATCGTGTGGGTGGAGGAGGCCCAGTCGGTCAGCGCGCGCTCGTGGGAGGTGCTGGTACCGACGATCCGCCGGCCGGGCTCGGAGATCTGGCTGACCATGAACCCGGACATGGCCAGCGATCCGACGTACAGCCGCTTCATCACGAACGCGGACGCGGACACCTGGTTGTGCGAGATCAACTGGCGGGACAACCCATGGTTCCCGGAGGTGCTGGAGAAGGAGCGCCAGCGGCATTTCAAGCGCGACCCGGACACCTATTGGAACGTTTGGGAGGGCAAGCCCAAGCGCGTGGTGGCCGGGGCGATCTACGCCAAGGAGGTGGAGCGCCTGTACAACAACGGGCAGGTGTGCCGCGTGCCCTACAACCCCAAGCTGCCGGTGCACCGGGTCTGGGACTTGGGCTGGGCGGACAACATGGCCATCGCCATGGTGCAGCGCACGCCGATGGATTTCCGGGTCATCGACTATCTGCAGGACAACCAGCGCACGCTGGAGAGCTACATCGAGGAGATGGAGAAGCTGCCCTATCGCTGGGGCACGGACTTCCTGCCGCACGATGGCGCGCACGGCGATTTCAAAACCGGCCAGACGGCCCAGCAGATCCTGGAGGACATGGGCTGCGAGGTGGAAGTGCTGGAGCGCTTCGGGCTGGAAACCGGCATCCGTCTGGCGCGCGGCATCTTCGCGCAGGCCTACATCGATGAGCAGAAGTGCGCCGCGCTGTTGAGTTGCCTGAGCCGGTACAAGCGCCAGATCGACACGCGCACGAACGAGCCTGGCGCTCCGTTGCACGACGACGCCAGCCACGGCGCGGACGTGTGGCGGTACGTGGGCATGGCGCTGCCGCGCATGGACAACGACACCCAGGGCAAGCGCCCGCCGCCGTCGCGCAGGGGATCGAGCATGGCGCGCTGATCCCGTACCAAGCCTGCCAGATTCGCAGGCCATGCCCGCATGTATCGACCTCCGAAAAGCCCACCTGCACCGCCAGCATGGCGACCTGCTGGCCGTCTACACCTGGATCAACGGCGAGCGCGCCCTGGTGCTGATTCCCGCCCTGCGCAAGAACGCCCCCTGGTATGTCGTACTGGAGAGTGCGGCCTATCGCTACGACGACCCGGGGTATCTGGCCCGGCAGTGCGTGGTGGCCTGCGACGTGCTGGGGATCGAGCCCAGCAAGAGCAACTGGGTGCGCATCGCCACGATCATCAACGAGGGCCTGCCTGATCTGGTGAGCATGCCTTCGGAGCCGGCCGCAGAGCGCCGCGGGCGCGAGTTCGGGGAACTGGTCGTGAAGGCGGATGGCCAGGAGGTCCACCGCGAGGCGCTGGTGGTCGAGGACAAGGGGCGGAATATGTCCCTGCTTGAGGTCCGCATCAACCGTAAGGTGGCCCCGGGCGAGAACGTCGTGGGGGAAGACGGCGCCGTCGAGCTGGACGTGAGCGCCCCCTGCATCCTCTGGACCAACCCGCCGCGCGCGAGGTGCTGCGCAAGTGCCTGGGCTGGTACTACCGCGAGCGCGAGATCCAGGCCGAGAACCGGCTGCAGATGGCGGTCGATGCCGATTTCTACGACGGCGACCAGTGGGATCTGGCGGACGCTGCCGTGCTGGAGGAGCGCGGCCAGGCGCCGCTGGTGTTCAACGAGGTGGCGCCGATGGTGGACTGGCTGATCGGCACGGAGCGCCGGGCCCGGGTGGACTGGCGGGTGCTGCCGCGCACCGAGGACGATGTGGAGATGGCCGACGTGAAGTCGAAGGTGTTCAAGTACGTCTCCGACGTGAACCGCAGCACCTTCAACCGCTCGCGCGCGTTCGCCGATGCGGTCAAGGTGGGCGTGGGCTGGGTGGACTCGGGCGTGCGCAACGATCCCACGAAGGACATCCTCTACGACAAGTACGAGGACTGGCGCAACGTGCTGTGGGATTCCATGGCCATTGAGCAGGACCTGAGCGATGCCCGCTACCTGTTTCGCACCCGCTGGGTGGATGAGGATGTAGCGCTTGCCATGTACCCCGGGCGCAGGAACGTACTGGAGCGCGCGGTGATGCGGGACCAGGAATTCAGCGCCCAGCAGTGGAGCGAGGACGAGTTTTACTTCCAGGGCTACACGAGTGCGAGCCACGCGGGCACGGCCAGCGGCAGCTACATCGGAGGCGGCCGCGGCACCGTGGACACCGAGCCGCGCAGCCGCATCCGGCTGATCGAGTGCCAGTTCCGCATGCCCGCGGCGGTGAAGGTGGTGACCAGCGGGCAGTTCAAAGGCGCTTTTGTAGAAGGCTGGGACACGGCACTGATGAATGCGATCGGCCAAGCCGGCGGCTCCATCGTGGACCGGGTGGTGATGCGCATGCACGTTGCCGTGATGACGGAGGGCCACCTGCTGGCCCTGGGCCCGATGCCGATGCGGCACAACAGTTTCAGCCTCACGCCGATCTGGTGCTACCGCCGGGGGCGTGACCGCCAGCCCTACGGCGTGGTGCGGCGCGTGCGCGACCTGCAGATGGATCTGAACAAGCGCGCGTCCAAGGCGTTGTTCCTTCTGTCCACCAACCAGGTGTTCGCGGAGAAGGGTGCGGTGGACGACATCAACGTAGCGCGCGAGGAGGTGAACCAGCCGGATGGGTTCATCGAGTACAGGGCGGGCAAGAAGCTGGAGGTGCACCGCGACAGCGAGATGGCCGCCGGCCAGGTGCAGATGATGACCCTGGACGCGCAGGCCATCCAGCGCAATGCCGGCATCAGCAACGAAAACCTGGGCCGCCAGACGAACGCCAGCTCGGGCGAGGCGATCAAGGCACGGCAGATGCAAGGCTCGGTGGTCACCACGGAGCCGTTCGACAACCTGCGGCTCGCTACCCAGGTGCAGGGGGAAAAGCTCCTGTCTCTGATGGAGCAGTGGTACACGGAGGCGAAGGTGATCCGCCTGTCGGGCCACAAGGGGCAGTTGGACTGGGTGAAGATCAACCAGCCCGAGGTGCAGCCTGACGGCAGCGTGCGCTACCTGAACGACATCACGGCCAGCATGGCGGATTTCGTGGTGTCGGAGCAGGACTATGCCGGCACCTTGCGGCAGGTGATGTTCGAGGCCATGAACCAGATGGCCGGGCGTCTGCCGCCCGAGGTGGCCCTGCGCGTCATGACGCTGGCCATGGAGTATTCGGACCTCCCGAACAACGACCAGATCGCCGACGAGCTGCGCAAGCTGACGGGCGAGCGCGACCCCAACAAGCCGCTGACGCCCGAAGAGCAGGCGCAGATGCAGCAGCAGATGCAGGCCCAGGCCGAGGCCCTGCAGATGCAGCAGGAGAGCGCACGCCAGGCGCTGGCCGAGCAGCAGGCCAAGGTGCGCGAGATCAACGCCCGCGCCGCGAAGCTGGAGGCCGAGGCGCGCGCAGCGGCGGCCGGTGGCGACACGGCACTGGCCAGCCAGATGGAGGGCGCGGCTGCCACCGCGCGCCGCGACGCGGACCAGGAGTTGGAGCGCGTGCAGCGGCAGCTGGCCAAGACCCAGGCCGACCTGGCGAACAAGACGCTGCAGATCACGCAGGACGCCGATGTGCGCCTGCAGGTGGCGCGCATCGAGGCGGACTCGCGCGAGCGCGTGGCCCAGATCCAAGCAAGCAGCCGTGGGCGACTGGACGCCGTGAGCCAGCGGCTCGACCAATACCAAGCACCGGAGGAGCGCGCGTGAACCAAGACGACTATGGGAACCTCATCCCCAGCAAGACGACCACGCTTTATCAGCGGCTGGAAGAAGGGGATGCGCGGATGGCGCGCATTGAGGGCGACGTGGCCACGCTGCGCTCCGACCTGCAAGCTCTGCGCGAGCAACTGGCAGAGCTGCTGGAGTTCTTCCAGGCAATGAAGGGAGCTTTCAAGGTGCTCAACTGGCTGGGCAAGCTGGCAAAGCCCGCTGCCTACATCGTGGGCCTGGGGGCCTCTATCGTCGGCCTCTGGACCGCCATGAAGGGGCATCGGTGATGGGCTCCAAAGTGCCGCAATGGCTCGCATCGCGGCTGGCAGCACTGGTGATCGGCGCGGGCATCGCCGCGGGCGGCTACTGGGCTACCCAGGCGACCGACGAGGCACTGCGCGACGAGTACGTGCAGGCCGTGGCCACCGACCCCGCCACCAGCGCGGCCGTGAAGGTGGCCATGGTCATGGGCTCTTACTACGAGAGCAGCGGCAAGCACATCGGCACGCCCTATGTGGACAAGCTGGGCAAGGGCCAGCCCCTGACGGTGTGCAACGGCATCACGGGCGAGGGCGTGGTGGCGGGGCGCTGGTACAGCCCAAGCGACTGCTACCTGCTGGAGCGCAGGCGCTATCTGCAGGCTGAGCGTGAGGCGCAGGCGCTGCTGACCTACTGGCGCGGGTATGACCCGTTCGTCCAAGGCACGTTCATCGACTTCGTGCACAACAAGGGCGCCGCCAACCTGGAGGCCAGCACCATGCGCGCCAAGGCCAACGCGGGCGACCTGGAGGGCGCGTGCCGGCAGAACCCGCGCTGGAATCGCGGCACTGTGCGCGGCGTCTCCACCGTGCTGCCTGGCCTGCAGTTGCGCGGTGACTCCAACGACGAGATTTGCCGCGAGTGGCGCGTGGCAGGAGGTCCGACGTGATACCGGCGATCTACACCCACCTGATCGCGGCTGGCGCCGCCCTGGCGCTCGGCGCATCTGGCGCTTGGTGGGCGCAGGCCCAGCGTTACGGCCTGGAGATCGAGAAGCTGCAGCACCAGCAAACCAGCGCCGACCTGCAGGGAGAGCGCCAGGCCGTGCAGGACATGGCCAGATTTCAGAAAGGACTGGACGATGCACTCGCCAATTTCCAAGCCACGGGCCGGCGCAACGCCGCGGCGCAGCAAGACCTTGATCGCAGCCTGCGTGACCTGCGCGGGACTACTGCAGGGCTGCGGGGCGACTTTGCTGGCCTCCCCGAGCGCATCGCCGGAGCTGCCCAGCCCACCCTCGCTCAGTACGCCAGCACCTGCACAGCCCTACTCGAAGGACTGGCAGAGCGAGGTGGACGAATGGCAGAACGCGGTGCAGACATCGCGCGAGCGGCTGATGGCCACGCCGCTGACGCCGCGCTGATCCGCGACGCATGGCCCACGAAGAACCGGCTTGAAGCACCCCAGGCCGTACCAAGCCTGCAAGCATTCCCCAGCACATTGAATAGGAGAACGAACCCATGAGCGTTTCCGACGAAGACCGCCAGCGCATCTTGAGCCCCGAGGAGCAGGCCGCGATGAATACGGACGACTACGACCCGGACGAGGACAACGCTGCCGCGCTGGCCGAGATCGGGCGCGGCACCATCGCTGCGGACGATGACGCAGCCGATGACCCGGCGGGCAAGCCCGCTCCCGGGACAGAAGCGCCCGCAGGTGTTGACGATCCGGCCAAGGGAGCTGCCGCTCCTGCGCCCGCCGCCACCCCCGCAGCAGCGCCAGCCGCCGCACAGGAGCCGGCTGCAGCTACTCCGGCGCCGGCTCCGGCCGCAGCGCCGCAGGCTGCGCCTTCCTATGCAGCTGAGCTGCCGGCCGACTACGAGGACCAGGTGAAGGCCAACAAGACCGCCATGGCCGATCTGCGCAAGAAGCTGGACGATGGCGAGTTGGACCGGGCTGAATACGACTCGCAGTTGGATGCGCTGCAGGACAAACGCGACGACCTGCGCGACATGAAGACCCGCGCCACGATGGCCGCCGAGATGCGCCAGCAGAGCGAGCAGGCCGCATGGCAGAGCGCCATCGGCACATTCATGGCCGACGCTGGCAAGACGCCCGAGATGGGCATCGTGGATTACGCCAAGGACAAGGCCAAGCAGGCCGACCTGGACACGTTCGTGCGGGCCCTGGCCAATGCACCTGAGAACGCCGACAAGCCCTACCGCTGGTTCCTCGATGAGGCGCACAAGCGCGTGGTGGCGCTGCACGGCATCCCGACGACGAAGAAGCCGGCGGACCCTGAGCGCCGCCCCGATGCGACGGCCGTGGTGCAGAACCTGGCCGAAGTGCCGGGCGGAGCAGGGGACGCCGACCCGGTGGCCAATGAGTTCGCCGAGATCGACAAGCTCGAAGGCCTGGACTACGAACGTGCGCTGCGCGCCATGCCCGCCGACAAGCGCGAGCGCTACCTGCGGATGTCCTGAGACGCCATGCACCACGCCACCGAGTCCACTTCCCACGCGCGCCGCATGCACATAGAGCTGCGCACGGGGGATGTGCTGTCCCTGCCGGGTTGCGAGATCCGGTTGGTTTTCAAGCGCGGCCAGGTGGCGCGCATGGAAGTGTGCGCGCCGCCCGACACGACGGTGAAAAAATTCCCGCAGCGTCGCGGCCCGTACCAAGCCTGCCAACCTGAGGGCCTGAACTTTCTTTGCAACCGGAGCGCTGGAGTGCTCACTACCACACTAGGAGCAATCCATGGGCAAAACCGTTGTGGGCGTGAACAGCCCCCGCGCCGTCAAGCGCTTTTCCGGTGACCTGACGCTGGACATCTCGCAGGAATCGTATTTCGGCCGCAAGTTCACGGCCGTGGGTCAGAACGCCAAGGCCCCCATCCAGATCCTCACCGATCTCGAATCCGAGGCGGGAGACCTCATCAGCTACGACCTGCTGGCCGAGCTGACCATGGCGCCCGTCGAAGGCGATGACACGCTGGAGGGCAAGGAGGAGGGCCAGAAGTTCTACACCGACCAGCTCTACATCGACCAGGCCCGCGGCGGCGTGAACACGGGTGGCCGCATGTCGCGCAAGCGCACGCTGCACGACCTGCGCATGCGTGCCAAGCAGCAGCAGGCCGGCTGGTGGGCGCGCTTCCAGGACGAGCTGACGTTCGCCTACCTGTCGGGCTCGCGCGGCGTGAACGAGAACTTCATCCTGCCGCGGGGCTGGGCCGGCCGCGCCAACAACCCCCTGACGGCGCCGACCGTCAACCACCACTTCTTCGGCGGCGACGCCACGGCCGTGTCCAACATCGACGTGTCGGACAAGTTCGGCCTGAACGTGGTGGACCGTGCCATCACCCGCGCACAGACGCAGGGCGGCGGCGCGACGGGCATCCCGGTCATCAAGCCCTGCGTGGTGGACGGCGAGGAGGTGTTCGTGCTGGTGATGCATACCTGGCAGGAGGACGATCTGCGCAAGGAAACTGGCGTGGCCGGCTGGCTGGAGCTGCAGAAGGCTGCGGCCGGCGCGATGGGCGCGAAGTCCCCGCTGTTCAAGCAAGCCCTGGGCATGCACCGCAACGTGGTGCTGCACAGCCACCGCAACGTGATCCGCCACACCACGCACGGCGCGGGCGCCAACGTGGCGACGGCTCGCGCGCTGTTCATGGGTGCGCAGGCCGGCGTGATCGCGTTCGGCTCTCCCGGCACGGGCATGCGCTACGGGTGGCACGAGGAAACCCGGGACAACGGCAACCAGGTGGTCATCACCACGTCTTCGATCTTCGGCGCGAAGAAGTCCACGTTCGACTGGGAAGGTACCAAGCACGACCAGGGCGTGTACGCCATCGATGCGGCGGCCGAGCCCCGCTGACCAGCGAACGCATCACTTCCATTTCCAAGGAGCAAGACATGGCATTCGTTCAAAAAAGCGCTGTGGCCGCTGGCCATCAGAACCCCCTCACGCCCGGCGGTCCCGAGCTGGTGCGCGCCCGCTTCGGCCAGCCGCTGGCTGCGGCCGACCACGAAGCGGGTCGCGTCGGTGTCATCGGCGTGCTGCCGGCCGGCACGCTGCCGGCACACCTGTATGTGCGCGTGCCGCAGGCGTTGGGCGCTGGCTTCAAGGCGTCCATCGGCCTGGCCAATGCCGCCGGTACCGATTTCAGCGCCGATGCGGACGACGGTGGCGCGGCCTGGGTGGTGGAGGACACCACGGGCGTGGCCGGCGGCTACGTCCAGGTGGTGCCTGCTGCCTTCACCAAGGTGGTGCCCAAGGACTACGACCGCAAGCTGCTGCTGAAGGTGGTGGCCCCGGGCACGGGCACGCCCGCCGGCCTGTTCGCGGTGGACTTGGTGTACGGCAACGCCTGATTTCTGCGCTGGAGCCTTACCCCCGGGGGCGTGGCCTTCGGGGGCCTTTTCAAACCTAGGAGAAGAACCGTGAAACTGTTCACCCAACTGCCGGCGCGCAAGGATGGCTCGCTAATCGTGCGTGTTCCCGGCGCGAGCGAGCCCTACATCTTCCGCGGCGAGCCGCTGTGCTGCGACGTGGAGGACGAGGACCATCTGGAGTATCTGCGCGTGCAGGGCTTCATGAGCCAGGACGAGTACGAGGCCGAGGCGGAATTCCAGCGCCGCAACGCCGAGCGCGAGGCCAAGCGTGTCGCGCTCGGGCTGCCGTCCGCGCCGGGCACGTTCACGCCGCGCATCGGCGATGGTGACGAAGACGACTTCCCGGCCAATCCCGCCAGCGGTCCCATCGAGGGCAACACCGCGCCCACGGGCCGCGTGCGCCGCGCCGCGCGTGCTTCCGTCGTGACGGGCTGAGACAGCAATGGCGGGCTGGGAGCAGTGGATGCCCGAGCTGGGACTGGTGGCGCCTGCCGCCCCCCAGCCGCTGGTGCATCTGTGTCTGAACCGGGCCGCCCGCACGTTCCTGCGTACCACGCGCGCCTGGCAGGAGTGGCTGGAGCCTGTCGAGGTGACGGGCGAGGCGTTCCGTGAATACACGTTCGAGCTGCCGCAAGGTGGCGAGTTGGTGCGCCTGGAGCGTGCCACGATGGGCGGGCGTCCTCTGGAGGTGGCTCACGCCCGCGACCTGCCTGCAGATCCGTGGCGCCACGCGCGCCAGGGCGTGGCCTACCTGGTGTCGTCCGACTTGACCAGCTTCACCGTGGGTGCCTGTGCTGGTGGACCGGTGCAGGTCTACGTGTCGCTGATGCCGACGATTCGAGGCAGCACAGTGCCTGATTTGGTGGCGTCGAAATACCACGAGGCCATCCGCGAGGGCGCCAAGGCCGAGCTGCTGAACACCAGCGGCACGGACTACTACAGCCCCGATCAGGCCGCGGTGTCGCTGGCGTTCTTCCTGCGCGCCATGGATGAAGCGACCTCGGACGTGTGGCGCTCCCACACGGGCCGCGTGCCGCGCGGGAGGGCGCTATGGCTCTGACCGTGGAGTTGCTGATCGATGCCGCGGCACTCGCGCTGCTGGATGCCAAGCATGTCCGCTGGAAGCGGTCCGAGCTGCTGGCCTACTTCAACGCGGGGCAGCGGCGCCTGGGCGAGCTGCGGCCCGACCAGCTCGTGCAGCCGCGCGACCTGGTGCTGGCGGCGGGGTGGCGGCAGGAGCTGCCTGCGGACGTGCAGACGCTGATCGACATCACGAACAACGTCAACACCACGTCGCGGCGGATCACGAAGACCGATCTCTGGACCCTGGACGCTGTGGCGGGCGGCTGGCGTGCCATGCAGCCTGCGCGTGAGGTGCTGCACTTCATGTACGACCTGAAGGCGCCCCGCGAATTCCTGGTGTATCCCCCGGCCGCAGCCGGCATCAAGGTGCGCGCACTGGCCAGTTCGATGCCCAGCGACCTTTCCGCAGAGGCAGAGGCGCCCACGGTGCCCGAGCGCTGGATGGACGCGCTGCTCGACTTCGTGCTGTTCCGTGCCTATTCCAAGGATGCGGAGTATGGCGGCAACGCGGCCCGGGCCGCGGCGCACCTGCAACTGTTCCATACCGCCCTCGACGTGCAGGTGAAGACCGCATCCGAGATGGCGGCCCCCAAGAACTGATTCAACGAGAGGACGATCTCATGGCAGGTTTCTCCAATTCCCTGGCCAACGCCATCATCAACTGGACGCTGCGCGGCCAGGCGGCACCGGCCATCCGCACGCGCTATTTCGCCCTGTTCATTGCCGACCCGACCGATGCGTTCACCGCAGGCACGGAAGTGAGCGCGGCCTGGTATCAGCGCCAGGAAGCGGGCGACTTCGCCGCGCCGGCCAACGGCGTGACCTACAACGCCACGCGCGTGGAGTTCCCGCCCGTGGTGGGCGCTCCTGTGGATGTGAGCCACATCGGAATCGTGGAGGGCGCCTCGCCCACCGACCCGACCGCCACGCTGCTCTACAGCAACGCGCTCCCGGAGGTCAAGCGGCTGACCGTCAACGACAAGTACCAGGTGGACAGCAACCCCTCGACGGGGGATTTCACGCTGACCCTGGTGTAAAGGAGCGGGCCCAGTGAACCGCAGCCGCTTCAACTCGGTAGCGCTCAACGCGGCACCGCGGGACGTGGCGGTGCGTGTTCTCGTGGATGCGCTCGCCTACGCAAGCGTGGCCGTGAAGCCGCGCGCGGTGCGTGCTGCGGTGGTGGGCGCGCTGGCCAGCGCCGATGTGCAGGCACGCGTGGCGGGGCTGGTGGGGGTCGCTGCCCAGGTCACGGCGCGGGCAGTCGCTGCCGGTGCCGGGCATGTCGTGGCGCGGGCCCTGCTCGCGCTGCAGGGCCGCGCCGAGATGGTGGTGCGCACCCCTGCGGTGCGCTCGCTGGTGCATGCGACTGCCGGGGCGGTCATCGCGCTGTCCGCAGGCACGGTGCGCCGCTCGCAGCATCAGGCAGTGGCGCGCGCAAGCGCGGACATCGCGCCGCGGGCGCTGGTGCGCGGGATGGCGGCAGGACTTGCGCGCGCCGAGCCCGTGGCCCTGCTGCGCCGGCTGCGCACGGCACCGGTGGTGGTCCTGGGCGAGGCGCAGATCTATGTCCAAGGGGGCGTCGTCAAGCGGGTGCAGTTCGATGAGCCGGCCGTCGATGCGCAAACCTTCATGGTTGCGTTCACCGACAACGTTTTTTATGTGAGGTAACGGGTGCCATTTGCCGCTACTCAACAGCCGCGCGATGTCCGCGACTACGACCTGGACTACAGCGAGTTCCTGCCGCCGGACGACATCCTGGTGGACGCCGAAGTTTTCGTGGAGCCGCCGACCGGCCTCTCTGTGACGTTCGCGCTCTCGCACCCCCGGGTGAAGGTCTGGGTGCAGGGCGGCGCAAACGGTGATGTCTACAAGATCACCGTCGTGGCCTACACCAACGATGGCCGCGCGAAAGAAGAAGAGCTGAAGGTTCGCATCAAGGATTACTGACCATGGCCAAACAGCTTTTTCTGAACGATTTCGGGTCGCGCTTCGTCGCTTCGGTGAAGGATGCGCCCACCACCGGCACCCCGGAGACGGAACTGGACTATGGCGTACTTCGCCTGTCGGATGGCGCTGCGGGGACGCTTCTCAACCCCACTGGCGGCGACTGGTATGTGCTCACGGCGTACAAGCGCTCCGGATCGGATGAGTCCAGCGTCGAGATCATGCGCTGCACGGCCGTGGACAACGCCACGCCGGGCGAGTGCCGCATCACTGTGCAGCGCGGCCAGGAGGGCACAACGCCTCAGGCTTATGTGAGCGGGGACTTCGTGGAGCTGCGGTTCACCCGCGGAGGCGCGGAGCGGTTCATCCAGGTGGGCGGGGCATCTGACCTGCCAGCGTCCGGCATTGCATTCACGCCCGCAGGGGGCGTCGCTGCCACAGACGTGCAGGCGGCCATCGAGGAACTGGACGGCGAGAAGGAGCCGAAGGCTGCCGCCGGGACCGCTGCCCAGTATTGGCGCGGGGACAAGAGCTGGCGCGACTTCTTCACCGACGTGCGCGCGGCCACGCTCACAGGCCTGTCCACCGCCACCAACGCGGCCATCGCGGCAGCGGACACGGTGCTGGTGGCGCTGGGGAAGCTGCAGCGGCAGATCACGGACCACGTCGGCCTGGGCGGCGCCGCGCACGCTGCGGCCACCACCGCTACGGCGGGCTTCATGTCCGCCGCCGATAAGACGAACCTGGACGCAGCCGGCGTGGCCATCGGGACGCTGGGGACGGCGGCCACAAAGAACACGGGCACGAGCGGCGACACGGTACCGTTGCTGAATGCTGCCAACGCATGGTCGGGCCGGCAGGATATGAATGGTGGGGCGCGGGCCAAGTACGTCCACTTCGGCGGTGGTGGGTACTACAACGCGGGGAACTCGGGCTCAGCAAAGACTATCGATTTTTCCAACGGCCAGAAGCAGGGCGTGACGCTGACGGCCAACTGCACGATCACATTTACGGCGCCCGGGCCCGGCAACTACCAATTGCTTCTTGGGCAGGACGCCACGGGCGGGCGCTCTGTCACCTGGGCTGCGCAAGGGGGCATCGTCGCTTTCGTGGGATCAGCCACAGCTCCCGCCATCCACACTAATGTCAATAGCTACACGATGGTTTCGCTGTTCTTCGACGGCGTGACGAACGGAAATGCGTGGCTCGCCGCCGCGAAAGTGAATGCCTGATGCCTACAGTGCGCGTGTGGCCGAGTGCCGTTGTTTCCGGAGTGGGGTTCACGGTCGCAGACCTTGCGAACGTGAACGGCAACAGCGCGACCGCTGCGGTGCACACGGGCTCGGTTGCGGTCAATGACTACATCGGCGGCAATTTCCGCTTCCCTATCTCAGGAGCTGTGCCAGAGAGCTCCGTGGTGAATTCGATTGCTATTGGGTGGCACCTAAACCCTAATGTGGCGAATGCACGGGAGTTTGCTTTTGTACGGGTGATATCGCCTGGTGGGCCGGATGGGTTATTTGGCGCGTCGCTGATGGCGCCCGTGGGCGGCGCATGGCAATCGTCTTCCATCACCTCTGGCGAATTGAATTCGCGTGACTTCACCACGGAGCGCATTCGTTCTCCCAGCGCCTCGTGGGAGTTCGTTTTCGCCTCAAAAAGCGTCGCAAGTGTCCAGTCGCGCTGGGCGCATGCCTATCTCGACATCGACTACACGCCTGCGACGCTGAGCGCACTTTTCTTTGGGGAGAACTTCTGATGTTCTACGAGCCTTCCATTGCCCGCGAGTTCGTGTCGCTGCACGACTTCCGGTTGGCACACCGAAACACGTCTTACGGTGAGCTCGCCACCGAAGACGAGCGCAACGCGGCGGGCCTCTACACCCTGACTGACGAGCAGCCCGAGCACAACCCCGCCACGCATGTGCTGCAGCCGGGCTGCATCGAGGCGCGCGGCGCAGCGTGGGTGCGTGTCTGGCAGGCCCAGCCGCTGCCCGTTGAGGACGTGCGCGCCAACCTGCAGCGCGCTGTCACGGACATGCGCTGGCAGCGCGAGACGGGGGGCATCACGTTGCCCGGCGGCATTACGGTCGGAACGGCCATTGACGATCAGAACCGGATCACCAGCGTCATCGCCAATGCGCAGGCGGCCGGGGTGGAGTCGGTGGATTTCAAGTCCGCGTCCGGCTGGTTGACGCTCACCGTAGCGGAAGTGCAGGCCATCGCCGCGGCCATCGCAGTGCACGTACAGGCATGTTTCAGCGCGGAGCGCGCCCACCATGAGGCCATCGCCGCAGCCAGCGCCGTAGAACTGCAGGTCTACGACATCGAAGCGGGCTGGCCCGCGGGCGCTTGAAGGGGGCGCGCTGATGCCATCCATCGTCCTTTCCTCATTCCTGGGAGAAAACCGCGCGGCCGAGGCCAAGCTGATCCCCGAGGGCCAGGGTGCGGTATCGCTCAACCAGAAGCCGGGGCGCGGCGATCTGCGCCCCTGGCGCGAGCCCGCCCAGGTCTTCGCGGCGCCTGCGGGCACACAGACGATCTACCGCATGGGCCGCGATGCGCCCAGCGACGAGCGCTACTGGCTGGCCTGGCCCAAGCTGGTGCACGCGGCCATGGGGTTCGACATCGAGGACGTGTCCGAGCGCACGGTGTATTCGGGCGACGGCTATCCGAAGGTGACGGACAACTTGGCGCTGTCGGCCGCGAACCCGTCAGTGAACCCTGTGGCGCACCGCCCGCTGGGCGTGCCCGCGCCGGCGCGGGCCCCGGCCGTCTCGGTGAGCGAAGCCGAAGTAGACCCCGACGTGGGCAAGTACCGTGTGGCCTACCCAGAGGCGAACGTCCGCGCCTCGGCGCTGGGCGTGCGGTGCGTGGCGCGCGTCAAGGGCCTGCCTGACCAGTCCTTCACCATCGGCACGCCGGGCGGGCCGGAGATGACGCCCGAGGCATTCGCGGCCACGTTCGACGCGCTCGATGGGCTGCGCGCCTATGTGGCAGGAAGCGACGACGAGCAGATCCCGGGGGGCGTGTGGGTGATCGCCGATGCCGTGGGCGTGCCCTTCAACGTGGCGGCAGTGGCGGGCAGCAAGACGGACTACGACCCGGGCTCCACCTCGCTTTCCGACTTGCTCTCCGCCGTGGGCGGTGCCGGCGGCTCGGATGGAGGGGCCACGCTGTATTCCGTCAATGCGGTGACGGCGTCCATCTACAGCCTGTTCGTGCCCGAGGCTGCGCTTGCGACGCTGCAGGCCGGGGACACGCTGGCGGGCTTGGTGTCCGGGGTGCAGCGCTGGTCTGTGAAGCTCACGGGCAATTCCAAATCCAGCATCGTCGCCGCGCTGATGGCGGCCGGCGTATCGGCCAGCGACCAAGTGTATGTGCCCGAGAGCTACAACCCCGAGACGAGCACGAGCACCGGCCAGGCCAGCGGCGTGTGGATGGTGATGGGCGCGACCACGACGGGTCAGTCCATCGTCATCAAGCGCAATCCCCCCAGGGCGGCGGCTCTGGTGGTAGGCAGGGACTGGCTGGGCACCAACGCCGCTCCCGGGGATCGGTGGCAGGTGGCAGTGAATGCCGCTGCGCCTGTGTCGATCACGCTTACCGCGGGCGCTGGCACCTACCCGCCGGTGGTGACAGCGGCATCGCTCAGGAGCGCGCTCGCCCCCGTCCCGGGCCTGAAGCTGACCGACGAGGTGGACGCAGGCGGCGCGCCGCAGCTGCGCATTGAAACCACGGAGGCGGGTGCTGGTTCGGCCATCGCGATCAAGAAGATCGTGCCCGCGACGGCCGAGGTGTACCACGAGGCGCTGGTGGCCACGCTGTACATCGGCAGGAAGCGCGTGGTGGAGGACTACTTCTACGTCTACACCTACGTCAACGACTGGGGCTGGGAGAGTGCGCCGAGCCCGGTCAGCGCGGTGGTCGAGCGCACGGTCAAGGAGACGGTGACGCTGTCGGACTTCGCCGCGCCGCCCACCGGGGGCTATGGCATCAACCGCATCCGCGTGTACCGCACCCAGGCGGGCAGCACGGGCGATGCGGACTTCTTCTTTCTGCTGGAGGCCGCGTGGCCCGCCAGCACCGCCATGGATGCCAACCAGGATTTGGGCGAGGTGCTGCCCAGTAAGACCTGGCTCACCGCGCCGGGCGTGCCGCGAGGTGGCGGTGATGACCACGTCGAGGAGCCGCTGCGCTGTCTTACGCCCATGTGGAACGGCATGCTGGCGGGCATCACGGGCAAGTCGGTGCGGTTCTGCGAGGCGTATACGCCCTATGCGTGGCCGATTGCCTACGACGCAGTGCCGGCCGATGCCACGCCGGTGGGCCTGGGCGTCTACGGGCAGAACATGCTGATCCTGACCACCGGCAACCCGCTGCTGGTGACAGGCTCGTCGCCCGAGCTGCTGGACCAGGTGCCGCTGGAGGTGCCGCAGGGCTGCATCGCGCCGCGCTCCATCGTGGGCATGGGCGCGGGGGTGGCGTGGGCCTCCAACGACGGGCTGTGCTGGTTTGGCGCGGGCGGGCCGCGCATCCTTACGGCAGGCCTGCTGCTGCGCGAAGACTGGCTCAAGATGCGGCCGCACACGCTGATAGGCCAGATGTACGAGGGCCTGTACTTTGGGAGCTACGAGCCGGAGCCCGGCCAGCCGCGCAAGGGGTTCCTGATCGACCCGGCCGGGGGAGCGGGGATTTTCTTCCTGGAGGAGGGGTTCGACGCTGCGCACTTCGACAAGCTGCAGGACCAGCTCTACGTGCTGCGCGGCACGCGGATCATGAAGTGGGAGGGTGCGCAGGCGCTGATGCGCGCCACCTTCCGCTCGAAGGTGTTCCGCGTGCCCCGCCCGGTGTCCTTCGCGGCGGCAGAGGTGGTAGCGTCTACCTACCCGCTGACACTGACCGTGTGGGCCGATGGGGAGCAGGTGTTCGAGGATGCCGTGGAGGGGCGTGACGTTTTCCGGCTGCCGGCGGACTTCCTGGCATCGGATTGGCAGGTGCAGGTGTCCCTGGAGGAGGGCGGCGTGCAGCGCGTGGTGCTGGCCACATCCACGCAGGAGATCGCGGAGCTATGAAGCAGCGCCGCAAGATCGACATCCCGGCCACTTCGGCGGGTAACTTCAATACCCGCATGCGCGAGGTGGTGCAGGTCTTCATGGGCCTGCGCGGCGATCCGCTCGACCGGGCGGTGACCGTGCGTGACCTGGAGGCGCTGGGCCTGGCGTCGGCCGGCGGCCCCGATGGCGACGGTGATCTGGCCCCCGGCCCGGCGATCCCGCGCCCGCCGGCTGATGGCGCGCTGCCGGTGGATGCCACGCCGCCTCCCACGCCGACAGGGTTCGCGCTGGACGCGGGCATCACCAACGTGTTCGTGACGCACGACCGGCCCGGATACACCCATGGCGGCGGCCACGACCGCACGGTGCTGTACGGGGTGCGGCTGAACCCCGGCGATCCTCTGCCCACGTTCGCCGAGGCGGCCAAGTTGTCGGACTTCATGGGCGAGATCTACGCCTATCCCTCCGACCCCGCGACGAGCTGGCGCATGTGGATCACCTGGCGCTCGGTCGGCGGCGTGGAATCGGTGACGCCAGCCGGCGGGGTCAACGGCCTGCCGGTGCGCACGGGCGAGGACGTGCAGCGCCTGCTGGATGCGCTCGCCGGCCAGATCACCGGCAGTGAGTTGAACCGCGAGCTGTCGGCCACTATCGATGACGCGACCGAGGGCGTCGCCTACCTGGGCACCCAGTACGGCATGCGCGTGCAGGTGGCGGCGGACGGCCGGCGCCTGGTGGGCGGCTACGGGCTCATGGGCTCCAACAGCGCCGAGCGCGGGCCGTCCATCGACTTCGGCGTGCTGGCCAACCGCTTCTACGTGGGCGCGCCCGCGCAGGATGGCAACGTCAGCTCGGTGCAGCCCTTCGTGATTCAGACCACGCCGGTGACCATCAACGGCGTGCTGGTGCCGGCCGGGGTGTACATGGCCGATGCCTTCATCAAGAACGGCACGATCACCAACGCCAAGATCGCCAACGCGGCCATCGATGACGCCAAGGTGGCCAGCCTGTCGGCCAGCAAGCTGCGCGCGGGCAGCATCAGCGTGGGCGAGTACATCCAGAGTTCGAACTACGTCAGCTCGGGCGGTGTCAACGGCTGGCGCATCGATGGCAGCGGCAATGCCATTTTCCGCAACGCGACGATGTACGGCGGGGTGTACGCGAACTACGGCCAGATCGGCGGCATCACCATCAGTGGTGGGGCGCTGTACACGTCGGCCTATGGCAGCGGCGGCGGCTTCTACCTGGGCAGCGATGGGCGCTTCTCTCTGGGGAGCAAGCTGACATGGAATGGCACCACGCTTTCCATCAACGGCAGTGGCACGTTCAGCGGAGCGCTGCAGGCGGCCACGGGCACCTTCGCGGGGGCCTTGATGGCGGCCAGCGGGACGTTCACTGGCGCGCTGCAGGCGGCCACTGGGACGTTCAGCGGCAAGCTGACGGCGCAGGCCATCGACGCGGTGCAGACGATCAACATTGCAGGCAATGCAGTCACAGTCCCCGCATCGGCCACGGGCTCCTACATGGCATCCGTTTCGATGTATTTCCCCGAGGCTACGCCCGTCACGCTGGTGGGCACCTTCACGCAGGGGGATGGGCGCCACCAGAAGAACTGGTATCTGGTGATCGATGGCACGGTGGTCTATGGGCCGGAGAACCCGATTGCGGGCACGCTGGGGGCAATGTCGCTCGCGGTAACGGTTGGCCAGGGCTCCCACTACTTTGCGATCCAGACGGACTACCAAGGGGGTGACGCGCGGTGTGCCATCGTGGCACTGGGGACGAGGCGATGATCGACTTCTACTTCGCGGCGGCCAATGGCCGCATCCTGATGACTGGGCGCTGCCCCAAGGAGCATGTGCGTCTGCAAACGCTGCCCGGGGCCGAGCGGCATATCGGGAAGGCGGATGCGTTTCTCCAGCGCCACGAGCCTGGCGTTGGGCCTGTAGCGCTTCCCGCGAAGCCCTCGAAGTGGCACGTCTTCGACTATGGCGCCAAGCGGTGGGTGCTGGAGGAAGCCGCCGCCTGGGCGGCAGTGCGGCTGGAGCGTGACGCGCGCCTGGCAGCCTGCGACTGGGTCGCGCTGCGCGCACAGGAGCGCGGCGAGCCGGTGCCGCCCGAGTGGCTGGAGTACCGCCAGGCGCTGCGCGACATCACCCAGCAGCCGGACCCTGCCGCCATCGCGTGGCCTGTGGCGCCCGCCTGAGCCGTGCCAAGCCTGCCACGCTGGCGGGCATGCTGGATTACGAGCTGGGCACGGTGCTGCCGTTCATGCAGGGCTTGATCCCGGGGTTCCATCCCGGCGCCGACGTGCGGGTGATCGGCCTGCGCCGCGGCGGCGCGCTGGTGGCCGGCGTGGCCTACGAGGGGTTCAACGGGCACAACATGTGGATTCATGTGGCTGCCGTGCCGGGCGCGCGCTGGCTGGTGCGCGAGTACCTGCGTGCGTGCTTCGCCTACCCGTTCCTCGTGTGCGGCGTGCGGCGCCTGAGCGGCTACGTGAACGAGAGCAACGCGCTGGCGCGCCGGTTCAATGAGCACCTGGGCTTCCACGAGGAGGCGCGGCTGCGCGGGGCGGCGCCCGATGGCGGGGATGTGATCTTGATGGTGATGTGGAAAGAGGAGTGCAGGCATGTCGCGCTCTTCTGATCCGCCTGTCTGCATAGCTTGGATGGTTCGTCAGCGCTTCTTGACTCGCCGCCGAGCAGGCCTTTGCGCTGCTGGTGTTGGGTTAGGCGTTGTGCTCTTTGGACTTTCCATTGGAGCGTTGGCCGCAGGTATATAGGGGGGGCCGACGAATTCCAACTGCGGCGCTTGCTGTTTGGAGGTGTGTCGGTCTTCGAGAAGGGCAAAAAGGGCAAACCCTCCGGCAATCGACAACGTAATCTTGTTGCCGTTCAGCAGTGCTTCGGTGAACTTTGAAGAAAAGATGGACAGAGTCAACAGGAGCAGGGGAAAAATCGATGCTGCATTCACGAACTCAACGCCCGTATCGCGGCATATGAAGGGGCCCCGCCTGTCTCGGGGGCGGCGCACCCATTGGCGGGTGACCAGCACTAAGGCCATGATGATCGAGCAGATGTCTACCCAGCTCCCATCTACGTAGGTGAGGAGCTTTCCCAGCGCATTTACATACGTGTCTGGGTCACCAAGGGATGCTGATATGGTTGACGCCAATGGCTCACCTTGAGCTCAGAGGACATGGGCGACTTTGGCGTAGATTCCCGCCACTGCACCGAGGACGGCGCCATATGAGCGGATGTCGCCAGGGACATCAACCCAACTCAGAAACGCGCCGGACAAGATCGCGCCCATGAGAGCGCAGCCAGCCACGACGCGAAGAGAGCCGAAAACTTTCTTGTCATTCATGGTGTTGATCCTGAGGTTCTGGGGAAGGCTTTGTAGCTACATGTTGCTACAAAGTGTGATTAGTTTACACGAGCCGCAATAAGCCACGTACCAAGCCTGTCAACCTCGCTGAGCAAAGGAGCCTAGTTCTATGACGCGCTGGCACGCAAACGAATTTGATTTTTACCCTGAGCAGTCTTTCTGCCCGCGCCCCGGCGGCGGGATGACGCTGGAGGGTGGCAAGGGCGGCAACAGCGCCCCCGCGCCCGATCCGCGCCTGGTGGAGGCGCAGATCCGCTCGATGGGCATTCAGGACAACGCCATCCAGCGCATCCTGGCCAACTCCGAATCCATGGCGCCGCTCCAGCAGGAGCAGATGCAGTTCGCCCTGGATTCCGCCCGGGAGGCGTATGCGGATTCCCGGGATGACCGGGCGTGGATGACCGCGCGGCGCGGCGTTCTCAGCGGCCTGCAGGATCGGCTTGTGGCGGATGCCAACGCCTTCGACAGCGGCGAACGGGCCCAGCAGCTCAAGGCCGAAGCGCAGGCGGATGTGAACTCCGCCTTCAGCAACGCGCGTGAGCAGGGGACACGGGCGATGGCGCGCATGGGCATCAATCCGAATTCCGGCAAGACCCTGGCGATGAACAACCAAACGTCGCTGGCCCAGGCATCGGCGCTGGCCGGCGCGAGCCGGCAGGCGAACACACAGGCGCGCCAGGAGGGGTATGCGCTGACCGACCGGGCGACCAACGCACTGGCAGGCTACCCGGCAATGGGGATGCAGGCTACCGGAGCCGGGGCGGGATATGGATCGTCGGCTCAGATGATCGCCAACAACGGGCTGGCAGGGCTGAATTCGGGATTCGGCGCCGCCGGCGGGCTTGCCGGGCAGATGGGCAGCAACGCCACCAGCATGTGGGGGGCGCAGGCGAACTACCACGCCAACATGCAGCAGCAGGGCGAATCCTTCGGCGGCATCCTGGGCGGACTCGGCGGCTTCGCCGCGGGCATGGCCAAGACCGGGATTTTTGCCCCTTCTGACCGCCGGCTGAAGTGCGACATCGAGCCTGTTGGCACCGATGAGCGCACGGGCTTGGCCCTGTACGAGTTCAGCTACCGCGACGACGCGCAGGGCCGGCGCTACCGCGGCGTGATGGCGGATGAGGTGCAGAAGGTGCACCCCGACGCGGTAGCGGTGGACGAGTCGGGCTACATGAGCGTGGACTACGCCCGCCTGGGCATCGACTTCAAGGAGGTAGCGTGATGCGCCGTGGACGTTCTTCTGTTTCCGATTTCCTCACGAACTTCAACGCGGCCTTCGACACCGTCAACAAGGTGGGGCGCGAGATCGAAACCAGCCGGATAGCGAGTGCCAAACCGGAAGAATCGACGGGCTTCACTGCGCAGCAAGGGCAGGAACTGGAGAGCCTGGCCAAGAACGGGTTCGACAACATCACGTTCGATGACGCCAGCAAGTCCTACGTGGCGAAGAACGCCGCGGGCGACACCAAGACGGTGGCCATGCAGGGTGTGACGGACTTCATGGGAGCCCGCCATGCGGGGCAGGGCCAACCGGTGGTGGACAACGCGCGGATGCAGGCCTACGCCAACGCGATGGAAAAGTATGGCGACCCCGAGGCTGGCATGAAGATGCGCAATGCTGCGAACATCCAGGCCTTCCAGGCCAAGCAGCAGGCGCGCACGCAGAAGGCATGGGCACGCGAGGACGGCATCGAGGCGCTGGACAAGCAGCTCGGAGAGGATTTCGAGAAGGGGCTGATGGGCACGGACGGCCAGCGTCGCACGCCCACGTTCTCCGACTTCCTGGGCAACCAGGAGAAGCGGGCCTTCATGCTGGCCCAGGGCGGCTACGGCAAGGAAGCGCAGGAGGCGGCCCAGAAGGCGCTGGCCACCAGCTACTCCAAGGCGCAGCTCGAAACCGAGGAGCGACGGCAGGCCCTGGGCCCGGCCGTCGCTGCGTTCGCGGCGGGCAACTACGCGCCGACCATCGACTACCTGAACCGTTTCGCCCTGGGCGGCGCATCGAGGATCACCGGCATCGAGCGCGGCCAGGACGGCGCCATTGTTATGAACATGGTAGGCGTGGACGGCAAGCCGCTGCCGCCTGTGCAAACCACCGCCGACCAGGCGGATGCCATGCTGCGCTCCACCGTGGACCCCTCGGCGGTCTACAAGCTGAACCACGACAACTTCCAGCGGCAGTTGCAGGTGAACCAGGACCGCCGAGCAGACAACGCCGACCGCCGGGGCGACCGGGCGGATGCGCGCGCGGCCGCTGCGGATGGCCGGGCCGCAGCAAACCATGCGCAAGCACGGGCGGATAGGCAGGAACTGCGTCAGGTGCGGGGCGGGCTGGCGCGCGAGGCTGATCCAAACATTTCCGCCGAGAAGCTACGCGCCATCGAGTTGGGAGTTCTGCCGGCTCCTGGAGCCGGCGTGAGCCGCGAGGAGCGGATGCGCTACACCAGCCTGCTCGGCGAAACCAGCCGCCGGATCACCGACGCACAGAAGACGCTCTCCGCTCTTCAAAAAGACTTCGCGTATTCCTCTGCCAAGCCGGGCAGTCCGCAGCACGCCGAGTTGCAGGGGCTGCGCGACACCATCGCCGCGCTGTCCGAGGAGCGCAAGACGTACCAGAGCATGTTGGCGGGGTCTCAGGGGCCGGCAAAGTCGGCGCCGGCCGCGGTCAGGGGCGGGGTGGTGCATGCGCTGCCCGAAGGGGCCAAGCAGATCGGCACCGCTGGCGGACGGCCGGTGTACGAGTTGCCTGGCGGGAGGCGCGTGGTGGAAGAAGTTCCAGTGCGACGGTAAAACGGTGGGTGGGCCAACCGCCTACGGCTTCCAGCCGAACAAGCTTGCAATTGATGTCACCACGAGCATGCCGGCAAACGCTGCCCAGGAAATGACAGCGCGATATCCCATGTCGCCTCCGCCCTTTGCTGTCATGCCGCGGAAGAGGTTGTACAGCAATAGTGCGAGAAGAGCGATGAGCAACGCTCCGACGATGAGGTCTAGCACGAGGCTCTCCGCGCCCCATACCTGAACAGCCAAGCCACGAGCACCAGAACGGCAGCGATCACGAGGTCGAGGTGCTTGGGGTTCATGGGGCTTTCGTTCCGATCCAAGACTCTAGCACCTCACCCCAGCGAGAGGATGAAGGCTCCTCCGGTCACGGCATAGAACACCACGCCGACGAGCAACTGCCCGGTGTCGGTGATGAACCGCTGGCCGTTCGCCTGGTAGCTGAGCAGGCCAGATGGGCGTGGCGCAGTGCGCGTGCTGGGCTCATCGCAGCGCCAACGCCCATTTGAGGCCAGCGGGATCAGCACTCGGGCTGTGCCGAGGATGATGCGCTCAAGTATCTCGAAGGCTGCGTGGGCAAGGGCTTCCATGCTGGCTCACCTGGCTGCAGCAAGCAGGGCGGCGAGGGCAAGGGTGGCGCGCATGGGAGGAATGTAGCAGGACATCGCTCGCAGGAGCGGGTTGGCCTCAATCGCTATGAAAATAATAGCATTTATGCAAGTTTTGCTGCTAATCCGAAGCGTTCGTGGGCAATCTGTAAAGCCGCTTGATAGGCCGGCATCTGGCATGATATGGGGTATTGTGAGATACTGTTGTTTTATACAGTGGAGCAGCAAGCATGCTTGATACGCATCCTGACCGGCCGTCTTCGGCGGCTCCCGATGCCGGTCATCATGATTGGAGCCTGATCTTCAAATCAAAGCCCGTGGATGTACACACGGAGCTTGGGGCATACGAACACCTATGGTTGCAAAACAAGACCACGGTGAAGCGTATGGCGGAGCTATTCAGCGAGCATCCGGATGCGTTGCCATCTGATCTTGTTGACCTAGATGTCGCAGTAGAGACTGCCAAGCGTGTGGTGGCCCTTTTCCTTGCCAAAGGCTTGGAAGACTTCGGCGTTCGTGTGCACGGGGCTGATGAGTACCCAGACAGCCTGCGGGATGCGGTCGAGCCCATTGAAGTGTTGTACTACCAAGGCAACTGGGATCTCGTTGAGTCTCCGAAGCGCGTTGCTGTGGTAGGAACTCGTGGCGTGTCAACCGAAGGCGCAGCGCGGACTCGCAAGCTTGTTCGTGCTTTGGTGGACCATGATTTCACGGTGGTATCTGGTCTTGCCAAAGGTGTGGACACTATTGCTCATACGACAGCAATTGAATCTGGCGGAAGAACTATTGCCGTCATTGGAACGCCTATTGGAGAGTTTTATCCCAGGGAAAATGAGGAGTTGCAGCGTAAAATAGCTGCCGATTACTTGCTCATCAGTCAGGTGCCTTTGCTGAGATATATGCAGCAGGATTATAGGATGAACCGGTTTTTCTTCCCGGAGAGAAATAAAACAATGTCCGCATTGACAAATGCGACCATCATTGTTGAGGCGGGAGAAACATCTGGCACGCTGATCCAGGCAACGGCAGCCCTAAAGCAAAAGCGTAAGCTTTTCATATTGGAGAGCAATTTCCACAACCCCAACATTACGTGGCCATCCAAGTTTGAAAACCTTGGTGCTATTCGTGTTCGAAATTTCGACGACATTCTGGCAAATCTATAGTGGGTATGCGCTTGCAAATCGTTGGTGAAATTGAGAGGCGGCAGCATTACTATCTGACTGCAGAGCATAGGTGTTACTTCTTTGGTGAATATACCCCTCATGAATACACTAATGGTGCTAGGGCTGCATACTCCGAGACGAATCAGCATATCGGCAATTTAAAAAAGCCTCCTTCTCGTAGAGGCCAGACTGACTGGCCCTATAAGGGTAAGGCTATACGACTGGCGGGGCAGCGTCTTTATGATGCAATAAAATGGGATGCTCCAGGCATGAGGTTGGCAACCTTTGTGCCAGTTCCTCCATCTAAAACAAGGCAGGATGCGAATTATGATGACAGAATTTTGCAAATTCTGAATAATCTCAATGGGCACCTTCCTTTTGATTTGGATATCCGTGATATGCTAATTTCGGATGGCAGTTTAAGAGCGAGCCATGAAAATTTTGAGAGAGCTGCGCCTGCGGATATTCGTAGATCATTAGTGTTGAATGCGGAACTTGCGCGGAAAGCACCTAATCCAAAATCTATTTTTCTTGTGGATGATGTTTTAACTACAGGCGCTCATTTTGTTGGGATATCAGATCTATTGTCTGAGAGCTTTCCTGGTGTACCTGTCATTGGTATTTTTATGGCTAGGACGGTGAGGCCAGTTGTGGAAAATTTCTCACTTGATGGTTTTTCTATTGAGTGAGGGATGCTGATGGCCCGCTCCGGCGGGCTTTTTCACGTCTAGCTCCTCTGCTAGAGTCTCCTCAGGAGGGAACCACATGCGACTCACGCTCTGTAGCCTTGCGCTCGCCTTGGCGAGCATGGCTCCGATCGCCCAAGCGGCTTGCTACACCGTCTATGGCAAAGACGGGAGCATGATCTACCGCGATCAGGTGACGCCCGTCGATCTTGGCCGCCCTGTTGGAGACGCTGTGCCCGAACGTTTCGGAACGGGGGCCTCGATGGTCTTCAGCGCGACAGATCTGGACTGCTTGCCCTTCGCGGCTGCTGGCGTCCAGGCGCCTCCGACTGCATCGCAAGCGGCCGAGATGGTGGCGAGCGCTTATGAAGCGAACATCCTCGCATCGCTCAACGACGCCCCGCCAGCGCTTGCAGGCCTGCCAGGAGGCTACGGCACTTCGTCTCTCAGCGGAGGAGGGTACCGTGGTGCGCAGGGGCCGATCCAGACGGGGCCGCGCGGCGGGCGGTTCTACATCAACTCCGGCGGCAACAAGACCTATGTGAAACGCCGGTAGAGCAAGGCACTGCTCCTTCTGTCCCACGTTAGTGGATGTAACATGGGTACAACCTTTGGAGGGAGCATGAAAACAATACCGGTTTTGCTGATTGCATTTGCGTCACTTGCTGGCGGGTGTGCAGCGCCAGTTTCTCGAACGAGCTACTACACCCCTGAGCCTGCCGCGGCCGCAGGCCCTTCGGTGACCGTGCTGAGAGCAGATCTCGACGTATCCCGCAAGCAGCTCCAAGGTCTACAGGACCGCCTAGGACGGACTTATTCCCCCACGGAGGGAGAGATTCTGCGTGCGGAGATTGATGCGCTCAAAAAGCGCATTGAGGAACTGGAAGCGCAGCTTGCGCAAGAGCCTTCGCAGATCTCCCCGAGCTATCAAGCAACACCGGGGCGGAACTATGGAACCTCTCCCGTGTACACGGGGCCAAGAGGTGGACGCTACACCATCACTCCTTCTGGGAAGAAGAGCTACATCCGTCGTAAGTAGCGGATGGAGGTGGATAGTTGACACGGTAACCTCCGGTTTTTAGGCATCGCGCTTCGAGGATGACTCAACAAGAAGCCCGCCCCGTGCGGGCTTCGTCGTATCTGGGGCGTACCAAGCCTGCCACGCTCCTCCAGCTACAGGAGCGCGAAGCAATGGCATACGAAGATTTCACGGGCGAGCTGGACGCTCCGAGCGGCGGCTACATCGAGTTCACGGGCAAATTGGATACAGACGCCCCCAACGCGCGCCGCGATGTGCCTGACGCCACAGTAGGCAGCGTGGCGCGCGACATTGCCGCTGGCGCGCTGCAGATCGGCCCCACTGCGATCAAGGGTGTAGCTGACATCGCGCGGCTGGCCACGGGCGACCGCGTGGGCAAGGACACTTCCGAGTATCTGGAGCGCGGCATGGGCGCCATCCGCGACATGGTGGGGTCCGAGCGCGCCGCGGCCCAGCGCGAGAACTTCCAGCGCGACATGGCCGACGACGAGGTCGGCATTGGCGAGGCGCTGATGCGCAACAAGGGCGCCCTGGCCGACCAGATCCTGCCCACGGTGGGCAGCATGTTCCTGCCGGTGGGTGTTGCCGGAGCGGCCGGAAAGGCGGCCACTGTCACCAAGGCGGCGAAGGCCTTGGATGCAGCGGCGCTCGCGGCGCGCGTGGCGCAGGTGCAAAAGGCCGCAGGCATAGGCGCGACGGCGGCGCAGAACGCGGCCAGCACCTTCGCAGAGCTGGTGGACAAGGGCGTGCCCATGGAGGATGCCTACCTGGGCGCGGGCATCACCGTGCCGTTCTCGCTGGTGGCCGGCGCGCTGACCGGCGGCGGCGCCGAGGTGGCCGCCGCCCGCGCGCTGACGGGCTCTGGGGCAGCCAAGATGGGCGCGCGCCAGCTCGGCAAGGCGGCGGGGCAGGAAGGCGCCCAGGAAATGGGCGAAGAGCTGGGCCAGATCGCGGGTGAGGCGGTAGCTACCGGCGAGACGCCGAGCGCCGTGGGCGCTGGCAAGCAACTGGCCGTGGCCGGCACGCTGGGCGCCGTGATGGGCGGCGGCGTGGACGTGGCAACGCAGGTCGGGCAGCGCGCGCAGCCAGGCGCTGCGCCCGGTCAGCCTGCACCGGAAAATGAAGAGAATCCCTCTCCAGCGCTTGAAAAGCAAGCGTCGGACGCTAGCAATTCCGGAGCGGATGAGGCGGCGCGCGCCCGCCAGCCTGACGGCGCGCCTGCGGCGATGGACGACGCCACCGCCGCCACGCGCCTGGCCGAGTTGGAGGTGATCGACAGCACCACGGGGCTGAACCCGGAGCAGCAGGCCGAGCGCGAGGCACTGGCGCAGCGCGCGGAAGCACAGGCGGCGCGCGAGGCAGAGCTGGAGGCCATCGGGGCGCCTGCAGAATCCCAAGAAAATCCCCATCCAGCGCTTGACCATCAAGCGCTGGATGCTAGCAATTCAGGAGCAGAGGCGGCGGCGCCGGCTTTCAACCCTGCAACCGTCCAGGCCAAGACCTTCCCCCAATTCCAACTCGAACGGGGCTTCAAGCCCTCCGAGATGCGCCGCGGCACGCCGGAGTGGGACGCACTCCTGGCCGAATGGGCCGCCGTCAAGACGGCGCGCGCAGGCACGAACCCCGAGGGCACGGGCGCGGTGGGCGCGCCGACGCCGGAGATCCAGAACCGCGACCGCAGCCGCCCGGCCAGTGTGGTGCAGATGCAGGGCATGGCCCAGAACCCCGACTACATGCGGCTGGGCGTCTCGCGCTCGCCCGAGTCGGGCGCGCCCATGGTGTTCGCCGTGGGCGACCAGGCGCATGCGGCGCAGGCCCTGGGCCGGGGCGACACGGCGGTGATGAGCGACGGCCAGCGCGTGCCGTTCCAGTACGCGGTGATGGAGGCCGCGGATGTGCAGCCGTCCAACTTCGCGGATGGCTCGGTGAACCCGCTGTTCGACGCGGCGCACCCCGGCACGGTGAAGGCGCTGAACAACGGCCGCACCGCGGGCCTGCGCGCGGCCTACGAGCGCGGCACGGCCGAGGGGTACAAGCAGGAGCTGATGCAGGATGCTGCCATGCACGGCATTGACCCCGAGGTCATCGCCGGCATGCGTGCGCCCGTGCTCGTGCGGCTGTACTCGGAGCGTGAGAACCAGACCAACATGGGCGCCAAGAGCCAGAGCCAGGCGCTTGGGCTGTCGGCGGCCGAGCAGGCGGCCACCGATGCCGCGCTGGTGGATGCGGGCGTGCTGGAGGTGTTCGAGGCGGGCGGGCTGGACAGCGCCAGCAACCGCGATTTCGCGCGGGCGTTCATCGGCAAGCTGCAGGCCGAGGGCCAGGACGTGGCCGGCATGATGGATGCCGGCGGCGCGCTGTCGCCGGCCGGCGTCACGCGGCTGCAGGCGGCCCTGGTGCACAAGGCCTACGGCGACGGCGACCTCGTGGAGTCGATGTTCGGCAGCACGGACAACGACATCCGCGCCATTGGCGAAGCGCTCAAGGAGGTGGCCGGCGAGTGGGCCAACCTGCGCGCGGCGGCCGAGGCCGGCGCGGTGAACCCGCAGGTGGATGTGACGGGCAACCTGCTGCAGGCCATCCGCATGGTGCAGAAGGCCCGGCGCGAGCGCGCATCGCTCTACGACGCGATCCAGCAGGTGGACATGGTGACGGGCGACGTGCCCGACCCGCTGACCATCGGCATGCTGCGCCTGCTGTACACCGGCCACTACATGACCCGGCCGGCCGGGCGTGATCGCCTCATCGAATCCCTGCGCCAGTACCTGGGCGCTGCCCTGGCCACGCGCGCCGAGGGTGATATGTTCGGCGAGCAGGTAGGGCCTGACGCCATTCTTGCCGCCTTGAGCGGCCAACCCGCACCTTCCACGAACCATGACCAACCCCGCACAGAGCCAGTCCGCCAACCCGACCCCGCGCAAGGCAGCGGACAACCCGCTGGCGGCGACCCTGCTGGCGGCGGTGTTGATGGACCAGGGGGGCAAGAGCGGGGACAAGGCGCAGATCGCGCAGGCCAAGCAGCTGCTGACGCTGGCGGACGCGGCCAAGGGCAAGATGCCCACGATCCCGTCCGACAGCAAGATGGCCAAGGCGATCAAGGAGCTGGCGAAGACGGGCGTGGTGAAGTAGCGCTCCGCGGCGATGAACTGGGCCCGGGGCTTGCTGGTCGGGCTCTGCGGGAAGCCGCGAAGGATTTTGCACGCACACGGCTGGCTGATACCACTGCGCACAATCTGGAAACGAACCAGGATATTGCGTTGCCATGGCAGGGGCTCAAGCATGCGATCTCGAATGCCAACGACCCTGAGCTGAGGCTGATTGCAGCCCTGCCTGAGTTGCTGAGGGTGGCTCGCTTGCAGCAGAGTCTGCCTGACAAGGCAGGGCGCCCGGACATCGTGGCGGCGCATCGCTTTGTCGTGAAGGCCCGCCTGGGCGATGAGACGCTGGATGTCGGCATCGTCGTGCGCGAGCACCGGGACGGGCATCGTTTCTACGATCATTTCATCGTCGGAAACAAAAACCCCACCGGTATCTCTGAGGCCACTACTGGAGCAAACCAGCAGTTGGGCGTTCAGCCTGCGGTGGGGTCGGCGCCAATTCTAACGCAAGGCGGCCCGGCGCTCCAGAGCTACACCGCCGAGGAGGTTGCCGCGCGCGAGGTCGCGCAGAACCAGGCCGAGCAGCAGCGCGTGCGCGAAGAGCGCGACGCCGAGCAGCGCGCCCAGGCGGACGCCGAACGGGACAGCTTCACGCTGACGGGCAGCGACCGCGCCGCAGATGTGGCTGAGGCCCGGGGCCAAGCGCCGATGTTCAGCCGGCGCGACATGGCTGGCCAGACCGAAACGCCTGAGTTCAAGCGCTGGTTCGGCGACAGCAAGGTGGTGGACGAGGACGGCCGGCCGCTGGCCATGTACCACGGCACCAGCGCCAACGAGGACGGCCAAGCCTTCACCATGTTCGACACCTTCGCATCGAACTATGGACTCATGGGGCAGGGCGGCTATTTCACTGCGGACCCGGAAGTGGCCAGCAGCTACACCAGCAAGGGTAAGGGCGCTACGCCCACGGTCTACAAGGTGTATCTGTCGATCAAGAACCCGCTGGACATGGACGCCGAGGCCGATGCACAGGCCTGGCAGAAGCAGTTCCCGGACGCCGCAGACTTTCACGAAGGTGGCATCACGAACGAGAGCTGGTATCGCGCCGCGGAGGAAGCCTTGCGCGATCAGGAATTGCCGATGTGGGAAGGCGCGGAGATCATGCAAGAAGGTCTGCGCGCCATGGGCTTCGACGGCATCACCCATGTGGGCGGTGGCCGCGTGCAGACACACGGCGTGCGGCACCGGGTTTTCATCGCCTTCGAGCCCGAGCAGGTCAAGAGCGCCATCGGCAACAACGGCGACTTCGACCCGGCGAACCCGGATATCCGGTTCAGCTTCGCCGGACAGAACGCGTCCACTGTCGACAAGCTGTCGCTCGCCAGCGCCCAGCGGCGCATCGAGGCAGGCGAGGATGCCGAGGTCGTGCGCAGGGACACGGGCTGGCACCAGGGGGCGGATGGCAAGTGGCGCTTCGAGATCAGCGATAAGCTCGCCCACCTCAAGGGCGCAGGCATCTTTGGCGAGGTGGTTATGCGCCGCCTCGCCGCGTTGGAGCAGGCTGGAGTGCGCCAGCCGGGCGATCCGGTGCGGCTGGGCGACGTGATGTATCACGGTAGCCTGTTTGCCGCCTACCCCAGCCTGAAAGACATCGAGGTCCAGTTCGCCCCACGCGGCACAACTGCAAAGGGGCGCCTGGCGCAGGACGGCAGCTCCACCATCATCCAGGTGCGCGAAGACCTGCCCGGTGACGAGGCGTTGTCGGTGCTGCTGCATGAGGTGCAGCACGGCATCCAGAACATCGAGGGGTTCGCCTCGGGCGGCTCCCCCGATGCGTGGATGATCGGCCAGCTCAATCCAAAAACGCGAGAGGCATACGAACGCGCGCTCGACGCGCTACCGGATGATGCAACGGAAGCCGAAGTTAAAGCGCTCGCAAGGGACGTTTATCGCCGCCTGGCCGGCGAAGTCGAAGCTCGCAACACCCAGGCCCGCCAGGCGCTGACCGACGAGCAGCGCCGTGCCACGCCGCCCAGCAGCACGGCGGATGTGGCCGACGCTGACGTGATCGTGACCTTCAACGGCAAGGAGATGGCCAGCGCGCCACCGCCCGCGAATGTGACCGATGACTTCGACGTGCAGGGACTGCAGCAGGCCATGGGGGAAGGCGATGCCGCGGCCGAGCAGGCGGTAGCTCAGGCCCAGGCCCGGGCCGACGCCATCACTGCGGGCTGGGCCAGGAAGCCCGACGTGCAGGTGGTGTTCGACCTGTCGGACCCGAGGGTGCCCGCCGGGGTGCGCTCGGACGCGTGGGCCAAGAAGGCCCAGGGCGCCAGCGGCGAGCCGGCGGGTTTCTTTTACGGCGGCAAGGTGTACCTGCTGGCCAGCCAGTTGCCGACCGAGGCGGAACTGCGCCGCGTGCTGTTCCACGAGGCGCTGGGCCACTACGGCCTGCGCGCCCTGTACGGCAAGGCGCTGGATGGGATCTTGCAGCAGATCGTTGAGGTGCGCGCGAAGGAGGTGCGCAGCAAGGCCGAGCAGTACGGACTGGACTGGAGCAGCCGCGAGGATCGGCTGGTGGCCGCCGAGGAGGTGCTGGCCGAGATGGCGGAAAAGTCGCCCCAGCTCGGGTTCGTGCGCCGGGCAGTGGCTGCCATGCGCTCCTTCCTGCGCCAGAACGTGCCAGGGTTCAAGGGCCTGCGCGTGAGCGACGCCGAGATCATCCGCGACTACCTCCTGCCGGCGCGCGGCTGGGTGGAGCGCGGGGCGCGGGAGGCGGCCGACACCGAGCAGCGCGGCCGGCGGCCGGCGTTTCAGCCAGCGTTCAGCTGGCAGGAGGATGCCGGGCGCAAGGCCCTGGCGGAATTCTCCAAGGCCGACGATCTGTTTGCCCTGCCGAAGTCGGACAAGGACACGGTAGAGGGGATTGCGGCGGACAACGACCCGCAGATCAAGGTGGGCAAGCCCAAGAGCGTGGCGGGCCGCGTGGAATACACGCTGACCATGCCCGACAACTCGGAGGCCACGTTGTCCGTGCGCGATCCCAATCCTTGGGGCGGGGAGCAGGTGTACGACACCATTTATTCGGATGAGGGAATGGAGCTGGTTCCGGGGCGGCCTGGCGAGAACCCCGAGGATGTTCCACCTACTGGGGACGTGTGGATCAATGTATCGAACTTGAAGACAGGTGACGACGGTGGCGCCAAGGTGTACAACATCGCTGCCACCTACGCCCACAACACGGGGCGCATCTTCATTGGCGATCCACACGGGCTGAGCAAGGTGGCGTTGCGCCGCCGCCTGGAGCAGATGATCTCCAGCGCGCTCAAGTTCGGCACCACGGCGCATCTGGCACCCCATCCCGACCAGACGCGCGGCGGTCATGGCGTGCCGCCGCTGCGCTGGGTGTACGGTGATGACGTGGGCAACGTCGAGCGGATGATTGCCGCCAGCGTGAAGGGGCTAGATAATGCCTTCCCGACCTCCAACAAAATCGCATATGACCCCGACCAAGGTTTCTACCGTACCGACACCGGAAGACCTCTGGCTCGTGGACAACTGGATATCGTTCTCAGACGAGCCGCCTCCACCCATCGAGTGGGTCATGGCGCAGAGGGAGCGGGACAAGCAGGTTGGCGAACTATTGCGCGAGCTAGCCTTTTTCGTTACCTCCAATCCCAATCCGCCCTTGGAAGCACAGGGGTTCGAGAGCGTGGAAGCGTATTGGACCTGGCGAGCGCGGAACGCGCCAGGCTACGAAGTGACGGATCTGCAGGCCCGATTGGCTCGCCTGAAGAACGAAAAACTCGCATCTTCTACGCCCGCAAGCCTGCCGGCGGCGTAAATCCCAGCGGCCAGACGCCGCCCCCTTTCCGCAACAAGCTGTCCCAGCTGCAGGACAAGGTGCGCGAGCTGACGGGCTACAACTCCGTCGATGACGCGCTGTACGCCTGGCAGGACAAGTTCATTGACCTGAAGCGCATCCAGGCGCGCATCAAGGCACTGAACGGCGTGGTCAGCGAGACGAACGACGCCTACCGCGGCGAGGAGCTGTATCACAAGCGCGTGGCCAAGCGCACGGCCAACTTCGAGCGCGACGAGGTGGCACCGCTGGTGCGCGCGATGAAGGCGGCCGACGTGGGCAAGGAGGAGCTGGAGCAGTTCCTGCACGCGCGCCACGCGCCCGAGGCCAACCGGGTGATGGCCGAGCGCAACCCTTCGCAGGCGCAGATCGACGCCGAGCGCGCGCGCGCCGACAAGCAGGTGAACGACCTTCGCCTGCAGCTGCAGCGCGCACAGGCACAGGGCACGGCCGCCGTACCCGTGCAGAAGGCGCTGGCGCAGGCCCTGCTGGAAAAGGAACGGTGGGACAGCGCCCAGGCATTCCAGGGTACCGAGGATGAGCGGCTGTCCTTGTCCGGCATGAGCGACGCGCAGGCCCAGGCGATCATGGGCGCGCTGTCGCCCGAGCGCCGCCAGCAGTTCGACGCCCTGGCCGCGCGCGTGGACCGCATCAACGCCGGCACGCTCAAGGTGCTGGAGGACTACGGCCTGATGGAGCGTGCCACGCTGCAGGCCTGGCGCGACACCTACCAGCACTACGTGCCATTGCACCGCGACGAGGCCCACCCGGACAGCAAGGCCCATCCGATCGGGCAAGGCTTCTCGACCAAGGGCGAGGCGGGCAAGAGGCGCACCGGCTCTAACGAGAAGGTGACCAACATCCTGTCGCATGTGCTGATGCAGCGCGAGGCAGCGCTGATGCGCGGCGAGAAGAACAACGTGATGAAGCGCCTGTACCTCCTGGCCGCTCAGAATCCGGATGACAACCTCTGGTCGTTCGACCTACCCAAGAAGAAGGTGGTGGACCCGGACACTGGCTTGGTCAGGACCGTGGTGGACCAACTGGCAAAGACGGAAAAGAACGTATTGAGCGTGCGCATTGGCGGCCATGACAAGCACATCGTGTTCAACCCGCGCAACGACCAAGCCGTGCGGCTCGCGCAGGCCATGAAGAACCTGGACGCGATGGAGCTGGACCGCTTCACGCGCACCATGGGCAAGCTCACGCGATGGTTTGCCGCCGTGAACACACAATACAACCCGGTGTTCGGCGCCGTGAACCTGATCCGGGATACCCAGGGCATGCTGCTGCAGCTTTCCACGACGCCCCTGGCAGGCAAGCAGGCGGAGGTGCTGCGCAACGTGGGAGCGAACCTGCGGGCGATCTACGCCGACCTGCGCGCGCAGCGCAAGGGCGCCGGGCCGGGGCAGGGCGCCTGGGCGCGGCTCTTCGAGCAGATGCAACTGGACGGTGGCACCACCGGCTACCGCGATCTGTACGCAACGCCCGAAGATCGCGCCAAGGCGCTGGAGAAGGAGCTGAAGAAGCTGGATCAGGGCAATGCCCGTGCTGCGGCCCAGGGACTGGTGGACTGGCTGTCTGACTTCAACGAGGCGATGGAGAACACGACGCGCCTGGCCGTCTACAAGGCGGCGCTCGACCAGGGGCTGAGCCGACAGGAGGCAGCCAGCATCGCCAAGAACATCACGGTGAACTTCAACCGTAAGGGCCGCAACACGGCCGTGGCAGGGAGCTGGTTCGCGTTCCTGAATGCGGCGATCCAGGGTAACAAGCGCATGGTGGAAACGCTGGCCGGCCCGGCCGGGCGGCGGGTGATGATCGGCGGCGTGGTGCTGGGGATGTTTTCGGCCGCCGCGGGCATGGCCATGATGGGCGGTGGCGATGGGGCGGATGACGAGTGGAAGAAGATCCCCGAGTTCGTGAAGGAGCGCAGCCTTGTCATCCCGCTGGGCCGCCAGGACTACGTGACGATCCCGATGCCGCTGGGGTTTCACGTCTTCCCCAACATCGGCCGCAAAATGGTGGAGTTCGCCACGCACGACGATCCGGTCAAGAGCCGCGCCGGCTACCTGGCCGACATGGCGCTGATCGCGCTGAACGCCTACAACCCGCTGGGCGGCGCCGACAACCTGATGCAGATGATTACGCCTACGCCGTTTGACCCCGTGGTGGCCGTGGCGACCAACAAGGACTGGACGGGCCGCGCCATCGAGCGCCCGAAGCGCGGCGAGGGTGACATCACGCCCGGCCACGCGCGAGCCAAGGACGCCGCCAGCCAGCCGGCGCGCTTGGTGGCACGCGGCATCAACGCCGCGACGGGTGGCAATGAGTGGAGGGAAGGCGCCTGGAGCCCGACCCCTGACGCCATCGACTACCTGTTCGGGCAACTGTTTGGCGGCGTGGGCCGCGAACTGGTGAAGGCCGGCAAGATGACAGCCGCCGCCGTGACGGGCGAGGAGCTGGCGGCGCACCAGGTCATTTTCGCCGGCCGTTTCTACGGGAATACGCGCGGCACAGCCGGGCAGTCGCAGGCGTACTACGACAACCTCAAGCGCATCAACGGCGACATGGCCGAGGCCAAGGGCCGCGTGGAGCAGGGCGAAGATGCCGACGCCGTGCTGCGCGACGTGCCGCTGGCCATGCTGGACGGGCCGGCCGACAGGGTGGACAGGGAGATTTCCAACCTGGTGAAGATGCGCCGCAAGATTCAGGCTGGCGACGACCCGGACCGGCGGGAGCAGGTCAAGGCGATCAACGGCGAGATTCAGCAGCGCATGTACCTGCTGAACCAGGCCGTGGAGGATGCCCTGGCAAAACGGCGTGAACTACTACCCGTGCAGTAAAATGGATTCGTTTCCCGTCACAGATGGCGGGTGCTAGTTGGTAGGCTCTGTAACCTGTTGATTTGTAAGAAAGGTCTGATCCCTTACAAGGCGTAGGTCAGCGGTTCGACCCCGTTAGCACCCACCACCCCAGACAAAGGCGAACGTGAGTTCGCCTTTTCTTTTGCAGCCGTTGAAAGATTGACCATGTTCGAATCCATCCGCAAGCACTCCAAGATCGTGATGTTCTTGCTGTTCTTGCTGATCATCCCTTCGTTCGTTCTCGTGGGTATCGACAGAAACTACTTCTCGAGCCCTAGCCCGGTGGTGGCCCGCGTGGACGGCAAGGACATCACGCAGGCGGACTGGGACAGCGCCCACCGGATGGAGAGCGACCGCCTGCGTGCGCAGTCGCCGGGCATCGATGCCAAGCTGCTGGATTCGCCCCAGGCCCGCTACGCCACGCTGGAGCGCATGGTGCGCGACCAGGTGATGCAGGTGGCGGCGCAGAAGATGCACCTGGTGACCAGCGACGCCCGCCTGGCGCGCGAACTCCAGGGCATCCCGCAGATCGCCGCGCTCAAGCGCCCGGACGGCACCCTGGACGCCGAGGCCTACCGCGCCCTGGTGGGGGCGCAGGGGCTGACGCCGGAGGGCTTCGAGGCGCGTGTGCGGCACGATCTGTCCATCAACCAGGTGATGGGCAGCGTCATGACCACGGCGTTCAGCGGCGGCGCGGAAGCCCGGCTGGCCCTGGAGGCGCTGCTGCAGCGCCGCGAGATCCAGGTGGCGCGCTTCAATGCCGCCGACTTCTCCGCCAAGGTCGCGGCGACGGATGCCGAGCTGGAGGCCTACTACAAGGCGCATCCGTCCCAGTTTCAGCAGGCCGAGCAGGCCGCTGTGGAATACGTGGTGCTGGACCTCGATGCGGTCAAGGCAGGCATCACCCTCAACGAGGACGACCTGCGCACCTACTACAAGGAAAACGTCGGCCGCTTGGCAGGCAAGGAAGAGCGCCGCGCGAGCCATATCCTGGTCAACGCCACCAAGGATGCCGCCGCCTCCGACCGCGAGAAGGCCAAGGCCAGGGCCGAGGAACTGCTGGCAGAGGTGCGCAAGACGCCCGCCAGCTTTGCGGAGGTGGCCAGGAAGTCGTCGCAGGACCCCGGCTCGGCACCTTCGGGCGGGGACCTGGGCTTCTTCGGCCATGGCGCCATGGTCAAGCCGTTCGAGGATGCGGTGTTCGCGCTGAAGAAGGGCGAGATCAGCGGCGTGGTGGAGACCGATTTCGGCTACCACGTCATCATGCTGACGGACATCAAGACGCCGCGCCAGCCCAGCTTCGAGGAGCTGCGCGCTTCGCTCGAATCCGAACTCAAGCAGCAGCAGGCGCAGCACAAGTTCGCCGAAGTGGCGGAATCGTTCGCCAATGCGGTGTACGAGCAGCCCGACAGCCTGCAGGCGGTGGCGGACAAGCTCAATCTCAAGGTGCAGACCGCCACGGGTGTGACGCGCACGCCGCAGCCCGGAGGGCAGGGGCCGCTGTCCAGCCCCCGCTTCCTGGAGGCGCTATTTCAGCCCGATACGCTGCAGAACAAGCGCAATACCGAGGCCGTCGAAATCGGCTCCAGCATGCTCGCCGCCGGCCGCGTCACCGAATACCAGCCGGCCATGCTGCTGCCGCTGGACAAGGCCAAGGAGAAGGTGCGCACGCTCTACGTGGCGGAGAAGTCCGCGCAGCTCGCGCGCGCCGAGGGCGAGGCCAAGCTCGCGGCCTGGAAGGCCGCTCCCGGCAGTGCCGCAGGCCTGTCTGCGCCGGTCACCGTGTCGCGCGACCAGCCTCAGAACCAGCCGGCTCCCGTGGTCACCGCAGCCCTCCATTCCCCGGTGGACAAGCTGCCTGCATGGGAGGGCGTGGACCTGGGCCCGCAAGGCTATGCCGTGCTGAAGGTCAACCGCATCGTGGAGCGCGAGTCCTTGGACGACGCCCAGGCCCGCATGGAGCGCCAGCAGTACACCCAGGCCTGGAGCACGGCGGAAGCGCTGGCCTACTACGAGCTGCTCAAGCAGCGGTTCAAGGTGCAGATCAAGGCGCCGCGCCCTACGGCTGAAAGCGCCGCACAAAACTGACGCGCTTTTTCAAAAGAGGGCGATTTATCCGGCTATAATGCAAGGCTACGGTGGCTGTAGCTCAGTTGGTAGAGTCCAGGATTGTGATTCCTGTCGTCGTGGGTTCGAGTCCCATCAGCCACCCCAGAAAAATAAAGAAAAGCGCGCTATTAAATAGGTAGCGCGCTTTTTTCTTTTTTGCATCATGTAGCCATGGTGTAGCCACCAGTACAGGGTTTGCCGCCTGTTTTCCCACCTACGGCATTACTCATATCGGTCACTTCACCCTCCGAAGACATACCTTTGTATCCGGGAGCCAGCACGGCGCTGCGCACACCGTTCAACTGCAGAGGGTCAGCCAGGCGCAGTCGGATCTCACGCCCTTTGAGACTGGCATCAGGTGAGCAATCAACCTGCCACTGACGGAGCACATAGCCGGTCACGGCCGCGTGCAAGGTCACGCGCAGACGGCCGCCACGCATGCCAGAATCCCGCTCGATGGACACCGGCTGCGGGTGCGGTCGCAGGTCTTCGATGCGCGCGTGGCACGTGACCACGAAAAATACGCCCCATTCCACCGGCCCACTCCAGAGCGACGCCACAAGATCACGACTTTCCTGTCCAGGTTACCCATCGGTCTGGAGCGGCATGATCTGCGGGTGATTCATGCAGCCTGGCAGGAGGCTCAGATCGAAGCTGGCAGACGCTTGTCGCTGGGCTGCGTGCGCGACGAGTACGACTGCTGGGAACAGGTAGCCCAACAGCAGGCCCAGGAGACCGCGCTGGAGGAGCGCATGTCCAAGGAGCTTGAGCAATGGCAGCACGGCCTGGAAAACAGCCAGTACCAGCCTCCCTTTCTGCATGCCCATGCCGAGCACGAGGCAAACAAGCAAATACTAAACCCTCTCAAGGTGCTGACTTCAGGCGTGGAGCAGTAAGGCACGGTGCCTTTCTTTTCCAGCGGCAAATGGCGCTTTGCCGAGCGCATGCCCTGGTGGGACGTGTACAGTGACCCGCCGCCGGTCGTTGTGGGCCGCTACTGGCGGCTGGGTATTCCGGAGCATCGTGACCGCTCGTTCCGGGCCATCGTGACCGGGCGCTCCGCTCGAACGTGACCGGTGATTCCGGGCTGAACGTGACCGATTTCCGGGTGGTCCGCAATCCCCGGTCACGATGCCGGAACCAGCGGTCACGGCATCGGAACGCTGCCGTACGCCATCGTGTTGGTGTTGCGCATTTCATCCACCCGAAGTGGGTAGCCTGCCCGGCTTTTTGCCGGAGACAGCTACACCTTCACCTGCGCGACGCCGCGCGAGACCATGGCCGACTGGCTGCAAGGCTGTGCGCGCGCCCTGAGCTTCTTCGGCGGCGTGGCGCAACTGATCGCCGATGCGATCCTCGACCGGCTGATGCAGCAGAACCACCGGCTCACCCTCACGGGTGAGTCCTTGCGGCAGAAGCCAAAATGACCTGCTCCCCATAGGGCGTACCAGTTGAAGGTTAGTAGAGTCCGTTTTCAGAGGAAGAACGGACATGAAGAAGAGCAGATTCACCGACGAGCAGATCATCGGATTTCTCAAGCAGGCCGAGGGCGGCATGCCGGTCAAGGAACTGTGCCGCCTGGGCGGCTTCAGCGATGCGACCTTCTACAAGTGGCGTGCCAAGTTCGGTGGCATGCAGGCCAGCGAGGCCACGCGGCTGCGCGAGATCGAGGGCGAGAACGCCAAGCTCAAGAAACTGCTGGCCGAGGCCCATCTACACATCGAAGCGCTGAAGGTGGGCTTCGGGGTAAAGCGCTGACCCCGCAGGCCAGGCGCGAGGCCGCTGCCAGGATGGTTCAAGAACTGTCCATCAGCGAGCGCCGCGCCTGTCGCTATGCGGGGTTGTCCAGAACCAGCTACCGGGAGCCGCCCAGCATGAACGAGTCCACAGCCAGCCTGAGCACGCGCATCGTCGAGTTGGCGCATGAGCGCCGGCGCTTCGGCTACCGGCGCATCCATGACCTGTTGGCCCTGGAAGGCCATCAGGTGAACCACAAGCGCGTGTGGCGCCTGTACAAGCTGGCCAACCTGTCGGTGCGCAAGCGCCGCAAGGTCAAGCGTCCCACGGGCGAGCGTCAGCCCTTGGTGAGCAGCCGCCATGTCAATGACACCTGGAGCACGGACTTCGTGATGGACGCACTGACCAATGGCCGGCGCATCAAGTGCCTGACGGTGGTCGATGACTTCAGCCGCGAGTGCGTGGACATCGCGGTGGATCACGGCATGGGCGGCGAGTACGTCGTGCGCTTGCTGGACCAGGCCGCGCAGTTCCGAGGCTATCCACTGGCCATCCGCACCGATCAGGGGCCGGAGTTCACCAGCCGGGCTTTCATTGCGTGGGCAGCGGCACGAGGCGTGCGGCACCTGCTCAACGATGCAGGCTGTCCGACCCAGAACGCCTACATCGAGAGCTTCAACGGCAAATTCAGGGATGAGTGCTTGAACGAGCAATGGTTCGAGACGCTGGTGCAGGCTCGCCAGGAGGTGGCCCGATGGCGGCGTGACTACAACGAGGTGCGGCCCCACAGTTCACTGGGGCGCATCTCGCCGGCCAGCTTTGCTGCCTTGCATCGCCAGCGCGCTGGCGATGCAAGGCAATCACCGGAGATCAAGTAGTCTCCACAACCTTGGACTCGCTAACTCGGGACTGGCACGTCTAACGGGGGCAGGTCAGCAAGGCCAGCCGGATCAAGTCGCAGCGCATCCGGTGTGCGTCACGCAGCGCGAACGGGGCCTTCACCTTGATCTTGCCGTCCGCCCCCTTCGTCAGCGCGAACTCGCGTAGCAGTTGGGCATCGTGCTCCAGTTCATCGATCATTCGCCAGAAGTTCAGGGCTCGGCGCGCCACGGGCACGGGGTCCGCCAACGCCGGCACCAGTTGCTCGGGAGCCGGGATCGATGCCCGAACCTCGTCCGCCAAGCCGACCATCGCTGCGTCATCGGCTTCGCGCTGCTCCGAGACGCTGCCAACCCCTTCCTGCCGCCAACGCCCCCACGAACCGGCCGGCACGCGCTGGTACTGCGCGCGCGCCAAGCGGCAGCCCTCCTTGACGCCGTGCTTGGCAGTCAGTTTGCGGATCGCGGCGATCACTTCGCTTTTCAGGGGCTTTCGGGGCGGGCCATCGGTACTCCAGAATTCTGAACAACTGCTACGGAGTTTCGATTCACGACTGCGCTGGCGGCGCGCCGATTCGAAATTCCGGCTTCATCCGCCGAACCCGCTCAGCACCGCGCCAACGCACCCGACACGCCGGGATCAACTCCAAGGATGGCGCCGTTCATCGGGCACCCCAAAACCCAGGGCAGCGCTGCAACTGCGTCGCCATGCCTTCGGGTAGCCTTGGCTTCCCCAGGCCGGCGGCGCGCCAATTGCCGCACCGGCCAGCGTGGTCGTGCGAGCATTCCAGGCAGGTGCGCCGGCCGTCGCCATCGCGGTCGTGCCGCACCAGGCGATTCGCCAGAGCCTCGGCACTGTCGGGGCGCAGGCCCTTGCCCATGAAGGCCACCAGGCGGGCGCCGAAGCGTTCAATCTCGGCGGTGTTCATCGCCGGGCTGTGCGGCCAGCAATCGCGGTCTGGGTCTGGGTCAGGGCCACCGGCAGCGGCAATCTGCCGATCCAGGGCGGCGCTACCCCTGGCAAACCGATCCAGGGTAGCGGCGGGCGCGCCCTCGTGGCCCTGCACCTTGGCCCGCTCGATCCACGCGGCGATGGCGTCGCCGGGGTCGTTCGCGGCCTGCGTCGCAACCCGTTTGCCGGAATCGTCAAAACGTGCCGTTTCAGCCGTTTCAGGCGTACAGCCCAATGCTGGCGCGGGTTTCGCTGAAACGTCTGGTGAAACGCCTGCCGTTTCAGGTTCGGCATGCTGACGCTGGTGCAGATGCTCAAACAGACTCTTGAGGACACCCAAGCTCATGATTGGCTCTCCAACCGGCTCGCATTGATGGTGTACACCTTGATGGGACGCCCCCCGATGCGGCGCGGCTTGGCGCGCTCTCCGTTGGCGCCGGGCGCAGGTAGTGCGCCGGCCTCTTGCAGAACATCGAGCCCGCGTGCGAAGTCGAAGCCCTTCAGCGCCTCGCGCATGCCCTCGGCGGTGAATAGATAGACGCGGGTGCCGTCCACGTCCTGCCACCAGCCGGCGCGGTCACGCACGAACACGCCCTCGTCGCGGGATGCATCCGCGTTCGAGAAACGACCGTCCCCATGTCGATCCACAAACCCCGCCACGCGCTGCAATACCTGCGTGCGCTCCAGATTGCGGGGCGCCGGACCACGCAGCGACTTCCATGCCGTGAAGCATTCTGCGGCGGCGGTTGTGGCCTGCCCTGCGGGCCAGCCGGTTACTCCATAGCTCGTAGCCAGTTCGCCAGCCAGCGCCAGCAGTGAGAATCGAGCGGCGGCGCGCTTGTCCTGCCCGTCCTGTGCCTGAAACCCGTCCAACGCCTTCATGATCTCCAGGGCGGTGGCAATGTCTGTCTCAGCGTCACTCGTCAGCGCCCGCAGGAACTGGCGCCCTGCATGCCCGTAGTTGGCCTTGCTGGCGGCCCGCAATGCGTCCGACAGGGCGGCGCCGCTGGCGTGACCGTGCAGTTCGTCCCAGGCCCCATGCTGGCGCTGCGCGGGCACGTCCAGCAGGCGCACGATCTGCCCGGCCTTGATGCGGTGCCCACCCTCGGCCATGGTCGTGCCGATGGTGCGCTCGCCGCTGGACAGCACGCTGCACCGCCACCGGGCCACGGATCGGGCGGTGCCGGTCTTGCTGGCGCGTTGCTTGCCCCTGCCGTTGCCCAGGCTGTAGACGATGGCGCCGACTTCGCGCGGGTCGCACTCGCTGATTTCATCCAGCGCCAGCAGCGAGTCGTTGAAAAGCGCAGCAACACCTTCCATGCCGTTGCTGGTGGCCCGCCACGATCGACGGTAGTTGACACCGCCCCAAACTGAGCATGCGGCCTCGATGGCGGTCGTCTTTCCGGTGGACGAATCGCCCACCAGATGCACACCACCGCTTTCGGCATTGGCGCGCGCCAGTACCGGCCCGGCGAACGCGGCAGAGATGGCCAGCGCCAGCAGCGGATTGTCAACGGCCAGCGCCGCAACGCCCGTGCGCCAGCCTTGTAAGGTGCCGTGAACGGCGTACTCGTCCGTGCCACGCTCGCCGGACTGGTAAGCCACACCAGCCGCGCCGGGGCCGATCACTTCATCGGGCAGCACAAACACCTTGTCGCTGGCCCAGCCGGTTTGCAGGGTGCAGCGGATGCGCCTGGTGGGCGTGAGGGATTGCAGGTAACGGGCAAGTTCCCGATGCGCGCTCGGGTCGATCTCCACGCCCATCGCCAGCAGCTCACCGCACAGGTCGGCGCCGTCTGCGCGCAGTAGCTCCATGGGCATCGCCCAGGTTTTCCACTTGTCCAGCGTCGTGCGCAGGCGCAGCAGGCGCCCGAAGTTTCCTTCGTGGGCATCCGTCGTCACGGCCTCGACGTGCAGGGGACTGCACACCCAAGTTTGCGTCAGCGTGGGAGGCGCCTCGCCCTTTCCAGCACGCAGGCCAAAGTGCCACACACCGGGGCGCAGCTTCTTGCCGTCGTGCTCCGCCCCGTCGTCCCATGCTCGGAAGCAGGGGCGCCCGTCCTCGCCGGGAACGACTGAAACGGCTGAAACGTCTGCCGTTTCAGGTGCCGTTTCACCGGAACCCGCATGGATATTGGGCTGAACGGCTGAAACGGCTGAAACGTCCGAATCTGACGACCCCAGAGAATCAAGCATCGCGCTCATGCTTGCACCTCCATTTCGGCCAGGCAGGCGCGCACCGCGTCAGGCCCGGCAAGCTTGTGCAAGTCATTGAAGTCACAGGACGCACCCGGATCGCGGCGCGGGTGCATCGGCACCACCACACCGCCGACGGCGAGCGCGGCTTGCTCGGCGTAGGTGCGTCCGGGGTTGCCGGTCGTTGCCGCGTCATCGTCAGCGGCCACCACCAGCTTGAGGCACGGGAATTTGCTGCGCAGCGCTTTCGCCACGTCCATCAGATTCCCGGCGTTGAAGGCTACGGCCACGGCATGCCCGCTGTCCTCATGGATCGACGCACCGGTCGCGTAGCCCTCGCACACGACCAGCCGGCCCGCAGGTTTGCCGATGGCGTGATACAGGCCCTTCACGCGCTGGCCGGGCATGAAGCGCTTGGTGCCGTCCGGGGCGATGCCCTGCACGCCGTGCAAGCGGCCTAGGGCATCGCGCATGGGCACCAGCAAGGTACGGCCCGCCTCGATGCGCAGTCCGTGCGCCTGAACGTCTTTGTGGGCTAGATAGGGATGCTCCGTCGCCGGGGTGGCTGCGTCCCAGCGGGTCGCGGCGGAGGCGGCTGCATTGGCGTGGCGCTGGCGCTGGTCGGCGTCACGCTGGCGGCGCATGACTTCGATGCGCTGCGCCAGTGCCTTGCGCTCGGTGGCGCTCAGCTCGCTCTCGCGCTTGGCGCACCAGCATTGCGAGAAGCCGCCACGCCAGTTGCCGAAGGAACCAGCAGGCACGCCGCCCAAGTGCAGCACGTACCACGCGGCATCGTCGCGGCGCTTGCCGGTGGGGCTGAAGCGGTGGATGCGGCCATCGGCCACCACCTCGGCCGGGGGCTCCATGCCGGCGCTGGCGATGGCGTTGCGGAAGTCGTCGGCCGGGTTCATTGCGCACCCCCAATCTGCACCAAGAACGCCTCGGCGGCATCCAGGCTGGCCAGGAGCCGGATCAAGCCCCAGTGCGTGGCGTAGAGGGGCGCTAGGCCGTCGCCGGGCTGCGTGCGCAGCAGGCAATGCCCGGCCAGCGCGTAGCGCGCGGCCAGGGTAGCGAAGCGCTTTTCGTTCGTACTACCATGCGGTAGAATTGCGGCGTCAGTAGTCTGGTTTTTTGCCTTCGAGGCCTCGCCCGCCAGCGGGGTTTCGTTCGTCTGGGGGGCCATCAAGCAACCCCCAGCACGCGTCGAATGTCGTCCACGGACCAGGCTAGGCGGCCATTGATGCGACGGGGCCGAATCGGGCCGTCTTCGCGGCAGGCCCAGCAGCGCAAAGTCTGGGATCTCCGATTTAGCCAGTGGGCAGCAGTGGCTGTATCCACTGCGGGTCGGGTTTCACATTCCAGCGGTGGGAATTGCCGGGCCTCAGCTACAGCGCGACGGGTATCGGCGCTGTGTAGGGTTGCAGGTTGCATTTGGAACCATCCTTCCGCACATCGGCGTGTTGTTGATGGTTCCGAACTATTTGGGCGCACCCCCGTTGCGGTCAAAGGCGCAACCCCATTGCAGAGCACAACGCCTTATTTCATGCGGGTTTCAAGACAGTAGGCGCAACCCCAAGCGCAACCCCTCGCGCCTACCTCATGTGGCACGTAAAGGCGCTGTAACCCTTCGCCTTGGGCTTGTTGCCGGGCAATAGTTTGCGGATACGCTGCTCTGAAACTCCGTAATGCTGAGCGGCCTTTTTGGTGCCGTGCTTCTCCCGATAAGCCTTCACCTCGGCCAGTTTTTCAGGAGTCCACACCTTCTTACTACTGCCGGGTACATTGCTCGCGTTCTCAGTCACCACGGGCGCGGGCATTGCAGTCTGGTTGCAGCCTTCCTCAACCAGCAGATCAGATCCGGTCGCAACTCGACGAAGATCACTCGGTGTCAAAACTGCTTGTTCTGCATAGTCTGCGGGCAGGATTCCAGTGGTATCCAGCGGCGCCAAAGTAAGCGAAAGCCGCCCCTAAATCTCACCACTATGGGCTTTGGCCAATAGCAGATTGAGCCAGGCACGCACGCCATATGGGTTGTCTGGGCAAACTGCGTCTGCCAGCAATTGCGCGGCCTGCATCAGCGTGATCGGCTTTTCGGGAATTTGAAGTGTTGCTGTCATCGCCCCTCCCGGTGTACTCCCATGTAGGTGCCCCAGCAGGCCAGCGGGAGGCACTGGCTTTTCGGCAGGATTGCGGCCCTGCCTAGCCGGGGCGAAACGGTCAGGCCATAGCGGGTGCTGGTTGAACGTGCATGGGGTGTTTCTTGAGTCGCTGTGCGGCCTGCCACATGTCATAGGCGCTTTGCTCGGCCAGCCATACGCGGGCATCCCCGCCGCGCTCAACACCTAGCCATGCCTCAATGCGCAAGGCCATTTCAGGCGAGATTGCGGCGCGGCCATTGAGCACCCGCGACAAGGTGACGCGAGACACATCCAATTGCTGTGCAGCCTGCGTGACACCCAGCCCCAGCGCGGGCAATACATCGTCACGCAGTGTCAGGCCGGGATGAGGGGGGCGAACATACGTGCCATCGTCATTACTCCTTAGTGGTAGTCCTGATAGTCCACCAATACGGCGTCCACGCCTTCAAAGGTGAAGGTCATGCGCCAATTGCCATTCACGGACACTGACCAATGCCCGGCGAGATTGCCATGCAGCGAATGCAACCCCCAGCCGGGAAGGTTCATATCCTGGGGCAGTTGCGCTTGGTCGAGTCGGGCCAGTTGCCGGGCCAGCTTTGATGCATGGGCAGCCTGTATGCCCGCCTTGCTGCCTCGCTCGAAAAAGGCTTGCAACCCCTTGTGACGGAATGACTTAATCACGAGTGTATTGTAGCGCGTAACGATACGCGATGCGCATCAAACCACGGCGCGTCGTTTGCCAGGCGCGGCTGGGGCGAAAACTCAGACGCGCTCCAGGCGCACCACGGCGCGGCAGCCGATGGCATGGGCATAGCGCTGCACGCTGCGCAGCGACGGCGTAGCTTTGCCGCCCTCCAGCCGGGCGACAGTGCTTTGCGTGGTGCCCATGCGTTCGGCCACGTCCGCCTGTGTCAGCCCGGCGCGGGTGCGCGCTGCAATCAGTTCGCGGGCAATCGCAAATTCTTCGGCCTGGGCTTCATACTCGGCGCGGGTTTCCGGGTTGACCAGCAGTTCGGCCTTCAAGGCTTTGAGCGTCTTCATTGGTGCGCCTCCAGTCGTTTCAGAGCGGTTTCAATCGCGCCGCGCGGCGTGGTCTGCGTCTTCTTCACGAACGCATGCAGCGCCAGCAGGCGGCGGCCTTGGACGGCGGCGTACACGGCGCGGGCAATGCCGTCGCGGCCCTGCATCCGCATCTCCCACAGCTTGCTTTCCAGCGGGCGGATATGCGGCAGGCCCACGCGCTGCGGGCCAAACGTTTCCAGCATCTCGGCTATGTGCAGAAACCGGGCCTGCATGTCAGCGGGCAAGGCCAGCAACTCCGGCTCAGCCAGCGGGTGAAGCGCTACCGTCCAAGTCTCCGTATTATCTCTTTTTTGCGATTTCATGCCGTAACCACTTTCAGCTTGCCGGGCTCGGCCTTGGCGTCGAACTGCACGCCTGCCTGTTCCAGAATCCACCCCTCTAGGCGCTCATGATGAACACGCAGCAGGTCGAGCGGGCGGACGCGGTAATGCTTTTCCGCCGTGGCGCTGGGCTTGTGGCCTTGAATTTGCGCCACCACGCCAGCGGGCAACTCTAGCCACTCCGACAAGGTGCCAAAGCTGCGGCGCAGGCCATGCAGCGTCAGGCCGTCGATTCCCGCCACGGCGCAGGCGTCGGCTAGGCGCCGATGCGGGCGGCTTGTGGGCTGGGGCAGGGTTTCGCTTGAAAACACCCATTCGCTACGGCGGGGCAGGGGAGCCAGCAGGTGCCAGACATAGGGCGTCAAAGGAATGACGCGCACACCATCAGCTCCGCCTTTGCTGGCGTCCTTGTCCCGGATGGTCAGGCCCTTCCATGTGGTGTTCACCTCCTCCCAGCGCAGCGCCAGCAGTTCGCCAGGGCGAGCACCTGTCAGCAGCAGCGCCAGCAGGTAGGCGCGAACGGCGGGGCTTCGCAGGCCTTGTATGGCTTGGAAAAAGGCTGGCAGTTGCTCTTTCAGCAGCGCATCTTGTTTTGCGCGTGGCTTGCCCAGTGCTTCGCGGGCGCGGCGGTTGCGGGCAGGGTTCTTGTCTGGCACCAGGGCGGCATATCTCGGTTGTTCGCTGCACCAGTTCAAAAACGCATGGAACAAGTGCAGCCCCAGCCGGGCGCGAGTAGGGCGCGTGCGTGATTCACTATCGGCCCATGCTTGGATGGCCTCGGCTGTGACATCGGCTAGGCGCAGTGGCGCGAAGTGTGCGAGCGGCCCCGGTTCGGTGATACCTTTGCCGCGCTTCTTGTGCTCGCCTCCTGGGGCCATCATGCCCACGTTATCACGTAGGTGTAGTTCTCCCCAGTGCGGACGACGGGCTTCAACGTAGGCAGCCCATACATCGCCCACGGTTGCGGCCTGGACAGCGGCTGCGGCCTTCTGTTCAGCCTTTTCGGCTTGTTGCTGGCGCTCAATCTCTCGGGGGTCTTGCCCGCCATCCAATACCACGGCAAGGCGGCGGGCTTCGGCGCGGGCCTGCTCAATGCTCCACAGCTTCACGTCCCCAATGGTGCGGCGGATGGTTTGCCGGTTCAGCTTGGCCTCATAGACAAACGACTTCGCACCAGCAGCAGTTACCCGCACGCGCAGGCCGGGCACTTCGCTGTCGCGCATGAATGCCTGCTGCTTGCCAGCCGGGCAGGCCAGGCGCTCAATTGCGCCAGCGGTCAGATTCACCCGGTTGGTAAGGTCTGGGGCTTCGCTTTTCTTTGGTCGTGCCATGTTGATTGCTCCCGTGATTTTGGCTACACGGAGGTCCATGTAGCCACCATGTAGCCAAAAATTCCCAATTCTGTGGAATTTCAATCAACGTATTGGCTACTCTTTCATCCAGTCATATTGGTGTAAGTTGTTGATGTGTATTGATTATATCTGCGCTCATCAACATGGGAAAATGTTAAGAATCAAGGATTGTGATTCCTGTCGTCGTGGGTTCGAGTCCCATCAGCCCCAGATAAAAGCAAACGCGCTGGCGCTTCAAAGCCCGGCGCGTTTTGTTTTGCGTGCTGGAAATATGCCCATCGGCAAGTCAGGTTAGAATGCAAGACTCTGCAACGCACAAGGGTGAGAAAGGCAATCTGGTTATGACGCCGCGAACTACGACGGAGATGTCTGCCAGCCGCTGAGGCCGGCCGTTCGCGCCTGCACGAGATTTCTCATATCGAAAGCGCGGACCGTGTTCCGCGCTTTTTGCTTTTCAGGATACGGAAGGCGCGACCTCACCCCAAGGTTTTGACAAGGATTCCCACACCATGATTCACATCACGCTTCCCGATGGTTCGCAGCGCGAGTTTCCCGGCCCGGTGACGGTGGCCGAGGTGGCCGCTTCCATTGGCTCGGGCTTGGCCAAGGCGGCGCTGGCCGGCAAGGTGGGCGCTGGCAACGAGGCGCAGGTGGTCGACACGAGCTACCGGATCACGCAGGACAGCCCCTTGTCCATCGTGACGGCCAAGGATGCGGACGGGCTGGATGTGATCCGCCACTCCACAGCGCACTTGCTGGCCTACGCGGTGAAGGCGCTTTTCCCGGATGCCCAGGTCACCATCGGTCCCGTGATCGAGAACGGCTTCTACTACGACTTCTCGTACAAGCGCCCGTTCACGCCCGAGGATCTCGTGGCGATCGAAAAGCGCATGGGCGAGCTGGCTGCGAAAGACGAGCCGGTCGTGCGCCGCGTGCTGCCACGCGACGAGGCCGTGGCGTATTTCAAGAGCATCGGCGAGCACTACAAGGCCGAGATCATCGCCAGCATCCCGACGAACGAGGAGGTGAGCCTGTACCGCGAGGGTGGCTTCGAGGACCTGTGCCGCGGGCCGCACGTGCCGAGCACCGGCAAGCTCAAGCACTTCAAGCTCATGAAGGTCGCGGGCGCCTACTGGCGCGGCGACCACCGCAACGAGATGCTGCAGCGCATCTACGGCACGGCCTGGGCCACGAAGGAAGAGCTGCAGCAGTACCTCACGATGCTGGAGGAGGCCGAGAAGCGCGACCACCGCAAGCTCGGGCGCGAACTGGACCTGTTCCACATCGACGAGCATTCGCCCGGCACGGTGTTCTGGCACCCCAAGGGCTGGACGCTGTGGCAGCAGGTGGAGCAGTACATGCGCCGCGTGTACCGCGACAACGGCTACCAGGAGGTCAAGGGGCCGCAGATCCTCGACAAGACGCTGTGGGAGAAGACGGGCCACTGGGACAAGTACCGCGAGAACATGTTCGTCACGGAGAGCGAGAAGCGCGACTACGCGCTCAAGCCGATGAACTGCCCCGGCCACATCCTGATCTTCAAGCAGGGGATCAAGAGCTACCGCGACCTGCCGCTGCGCTACGGCGAGTTCGGCCAGTGCCACCGCAACGAGCCCACGGGCGGCCTGCACGGCATCATGCGCGTGCGCGGCTTCACGCAGGACGACGGCCACATCTTCTGCACGGAGGACCACGTCCTGGCCGAATGCACGGCCTATACGGCGCTGCTGCAGAAGGTCTACAAGGACTTCGGCTTCACGGACATCATCTACAAGGTGGCGACGCGCCCCGAGGCGCGCATCGGCTCCGACGAGAGCTGGGACAAGGCCGAGCACGCGCTGATGGAAAGCCTGCGCGCGTCGGGCTGCGCCTTCGAGATCGCTCCGGGCGACGGCGCCTTCTACGGGCCGAAGATCGAATACACGCTCAAGGACGCCATCGGGCGCCAGTGGCAGTGCGGCACCATGCAGGTGGATTTCTCCATGCCCGAGCGGCTCGATGCCGAGTACGTGGGCGAGGACGGCGGGCGCCACCGCCCCGTGATGCTGCACCGGGCCATCGTGGGCAGCCTGGAGCGTTTCATCGGCATCCTGATCGAGCAGCACGCGGGTGCGCTGCCCGTCTGGCTGGCGCCCGTGCAGGTGGCGGTGCTCAACATCACCGACGCTCAGTCCGACTACTGTCGCGAAATCGCCGCAAAGCTGCAAAAAGCACTGCCGAATCAAGACCTTAGGGTGGTGACTGATCTGCGCAATGAAAAGATCACGTATAAAATACGGGAGCATGCACTGCAAAAGCTCCCTTACATCCTCGTCGCGGGCGACAAGGAGAAGGCGGCCGGCGCTGTGGCAGTGCGCGCCCGGGGTAACAAGGACCTCGGCGTGATGTCCGTCGACGCCTTTGTCGACCTGATCGCACAGGACATCGCCTCCAAAGTCTGAGTGTTGTGTCAAAGCACGCTTTGGTGCGCGCCGCGGGTGCGTGAGCAGCTACGCTTTTTGTAGTATTTTTGATCAAGGGTGAGAACCATCGCTACCGAATTTCGTGATCGTCGCCAGCGTGAAGAGCGCAAGCACCGCCTGAACCGTGAAATCATGGCGCCCGAAGTGCGCTTGTCCGGCCCGGACAATGAACCTCTGGGCATCGTGAGCCTGCAAGAGGCTTTGCGCATGGCGGGCGAACTGGACGTCGATCTGGTCGAGATTGCAGCCACCGCGAATCCGCCGGTCTGCCGCCTGATGGACTATGGCAAGTTCAAGTACCAGGAGCAGAAGAAGGCGGCCGAGGCCAAGGCCAAGCAGACGGTCATCGAGATCAAGGAAGTGAAGTTCCGCCCCGGCACGGACGACGGCGACTACAACATAAAGCTGCGCAACATCCGCCGCTTCCTCGCGGAGGGCGACAAGTGCAAGATCACGCTGCGCTTCCGCGGCCGCGAGATCACGCACCAGGAACTGGGTCTGGCGCTGCTCAACCGGCTGCGCGACGACCTGGCCGACACGATCGTCGTCGAGCAGTTTCCGAAGCTCGAAGGCCGGCAGATGATCATGATGATCGCGCCGGCGCGCAAGAAGCCTGCGGCGGGCAAGCCCGCGGCGGAAGGGGCGCAGGCAGGCGCCTGATGCACAGGGATTTGGCGGCGAGGCCTTCGCAAGAGGGCTCTGGCCGCCGATAGGCGGCGCGCAAGCGCCGCCGCACGGCAGGGCTGCGAAGCCTGGCCGTTTTTTAGAAGTGGCTCGGGGCCAACAAGGTTGCACAGCGGTGTGCAAACGCCTCACGAGCACAACCATAAGGAGCATTCACATGCCCAAAATGAAGACCAAGAGCAGCGCGAAGAAGCGTTTTCGCGTTCGTCCGGGTGGTACCGTCAAGCGCGGTCAAGCCTTCAAGCGTCACATCCTGACCAAGAAGACCACCAAGAACAAGCGCCACCTGCGCGGTGCGGTTGCTGTGCATGAGACCAACATGGGTCACATCGCGCAGATGCTGCCCATGGCTGGCCTGTAATTCACTGACGAACAAGGAGAAAACACATGCCTCGCGTCAAACGTGGTGTAACGGCACGCGCCCGTCACAAGAAGGTTCTGGCTCTGGCCAAGGGTTTCCGCGGCCGCCGCGGCAACGTCTTCCGCATCGCCAAGCAGGCGGTGATGAAGGCTGGGCAATACGCCTACCGTGACCGCCGTACCAAGAAGCGCGTGTTCCGCCAGCTGTGGATCGCCCGTATCAACGCCGCTGCCCGTGAACTGGGCCTGACCTACAGCCAGTTCGCCAACGGCCTGAAGAAGGCATCCATCGAGATCGACCGCAAGATGCTGGCCGACCTCGCGGTGCATGACAAGGCTGCCTTCGGCAGCATCGTGGAGCAAGTCAAGGCCAAGCTGGCCGCTTGAGTTCACGACTGCCGGCTATGATTTTCATAGCTGGCAGCGCTCAAACAGCAAGGGCTAGGGCTTGAAAAGGCGCTAGCCCTTGTTTCTTTTTCAAGAGTCGATATGAACGAGTTGGATTCCCTGGTGCAAGGCGCGCGCGAAGCGTTCGCGCAGGCCGCAACCCCCGCCGATCTGGAGAACGCCAAGGCGCTGTTCCTGGGCAAGTCGGGCCGCCTGACCGAGCTGATGAAGGGCATGGCGCAGCTCTCGCCCGAGGAGAAGAAGACGCGCGGCGCGGCGATCAACGTGGCCAAGCAGGGCGTGGAGGCGCTGCTGACCGAGCGCCGCCAGCAACTGGCCGACGCCGAACTGCAGCGCCAGCTCCAGGCCGAGGCGCTGGACGTGACGCTGCCCGGCCGCAGGCAGGGGCGCGGCGGTCTGCACCCCGTGTCGCTCACGCTCGAGCGCATCGAGGGCATCTTCGGCTCCATGGGTTTCGACGTGGCCGACGGCCCCGAGATCGAGACCGACTGGTTCAACTTCACCGCGCTGAACACGCCCGAGGACCACCCGGCGCGTTCCATGCACGACACCTTCTACGTCGAGGGCGGCACGCCCGAGGCGCCCCACCTGCTGCGCACGCACACCAGCCCGATGCAGGTGCGCTACGCCGTGCAGCACGTCAAGAAATACCGCCACCTGATCGACGCGGGCCAGCCCATGCCCGAGATCCGCGTGATCGCGCCGGGCCGCACCTACCGCGTGGACTCGGACGCCACGCACTCGCCCATGTTCCACCAGTGCGAGGGCCTGTGGATCGGCGAGAACGTGAGCTTCAAGGATCTGAAGGTCGTGTTCACGGGCTTTTGCAAGACCTTCTTCGAGAGCGACGACCTCGTGCTGCGCTTTCGGCCCAGCTTCTTCCCGTTCACCGAGCCCAGCGCGGAGATCGACATCCAGTTCCAGAGCGGTCCGCTGGCCGGCCGCTGGCTGGAGGTCGCAGGCAGCGGCCAGGTGCACCCGAACGTGGTGCGCAACATGGGGCTGGACCCGGAGCGCTTCATCGGCTTCGCCTTCGGCATGGGGCCGGACCGGCTGACCATGCTGCGCTATGGCGTGAACGACCTGCGCCTGTTCTTCGACGGCGACGTCCGCTTCCTGTCCCAGTTCCAGTAATGCAAGAAAGTGAGCTGCCAGCGCTTGCCAGCAAAGGGTTTGAGCATGTTTTCCTATTGAAAACAAGGCCCATCGAGCGCAAGCAGCTCTCTTTTCAAGAGCACGCCAAAGAATCCGACTATGCAATTTCCTGAATCCTGGTTGCGCGAGTTCTGCAACCCGCCCCTGACCACCCAAGAGCTGGCCGACACCCTGACGATGGCGGGGCTGGAGGTCGAGGAACTGCGGCCCGTGGCCCCGCCGTTCACGAAGATCGTCGTGGGCGAGATCAAGGAGGCCGTGCAGCACCCCGACGCCGACCGCCTGCGCGTGTGCCAGGTGGACGTGGGGCAGGGCGGCCTGCTCACCATCGTCTGCGGCGCGCCCAATGCGCGGGTGGGCATCAAGGTGCCCTGCGCCATGGTGGGCGCCGAGCTGCCCCCTGGCGAGGACGGCAAGCCCTTCCTCATCAAGATCGGCAAGCTGCGCGGTGTGGAAAGCCACGGCATGCTGTGCTCCGCGCGCGAGCTGAAGCTGTCCGAAGACCACGGCGGCCTGCTGGAGCTGCCTGCCGACGCGCCGCTGGGCCAGGACATCCGCGCCTACCTGCAGCTCGACGACACGCTGTTCACCCTCAAGCTCACGCCCAACCTCGCGCATTGCCTGAGCGTCTACGGCGTCGCGCGCGAAGTCTCCGCGCTGACTGGCGCGCCTTTGAAGGCGCCGCAGTTCCCGCCCGTGGCCGCCACCATCGGCGACCGCCTGCCGGTGCGCGTGAGCGCGCCCGACCTGTGCGGGCGCTTCTCCGGCCGCGTGGTGCGCAACGTCAACCCGCGCGCGCAGACGCCGCAGTGGATGGTGGACCGCCTCGCGCGCTGCGGCCAGCGCAGCGTGGCGCCGCTGGTGGACATCTCCAACTACGTGATGTTCGAGCTGGGCCGGCCCTCGCACATCTTCGACCTGGACAAGATCCACGGCGGCCTCGACGTGCGCTGGGGCAGGGTGGGTGAGCCGCTCAAGCTGCTCAACGGCAACACCGTCACCGTGGACGAGAAGGTTGGCGTGATCGCCGACGCCGCCCAGGTGGAGTCGCTCGCCGGCATCATGGGCGGCGACGCCACGGCCGTGACCGACGACACGCGCCACATCTACGTGGAAGCCGCCTTCTGGTGGCCCGAGGCCATCGCGGGCCGCTCGCGCCGCTACAACTTCTCCACCGACGCGGGCCACCGCTTCGAGCGCGGCGTGGATCCCGAGCTGACCGTGGAGCACATCGAGCGCATCACCCAGCTCGTCATCGACATCTGCGGCACACCCGAGACGGCTCTGGGCCCCATCGACGACCAGCGCGTCAACGTCCCCGCCCAGGCGCCGGTGCGCATGCGCGTGGCCCGCGCCGCCAAGGTGATCGGCATGCCGCTCACGCAGGCGCAGTGCGTGGACGCGCTGCAGCGCCTGGGCCTGCCGGTGGCGCAGGAGGAGGGCGCGGTGACCGTCACGCCGCCGTCGTTCCGCTTCGACCTGCGCCTGGAGGAAGACCTGATCGAGGAAGTGGCCCGCATCGTGGGCTACAACACCCTGCCCACCACGCCGCCGCTGGCACCCATCACGCCCAAGCTGCGCCAGGAGTCGCGCCGCAGCAGCTTCGCGGTGCGCCGCGAGCTGGCCGCGCTGGGCTACCAGGAAACGATCAACTTCAGCTTCGTGGAAGAGCGCTGGGAGAGCGAGCTGGCCGGCAACGCCGCGCCCATCAAGCTGCTCAACCCCATCGCCAGCCAGTTGAGCGTGATGCGCTCGTCGCTGCTGGGCTCGCTCTTGCAGGTGCTCAAGTTCAACCTGGACCGCAAGGCCGGCCGCGTGCGCGTGTTCGAGCTGGGCCGCGTCTTCCTGCGCGATGCGGGCGTGCAGAACACCGACAGCACCGTCGAAGGTGTGTCGCAGCCCATGCGCGTGGCCGCGCTGGCCTACGGCGCGCAGGACGCGCTGCAGTGGGGCCGCAAGGACAAGGCCGTGGACTTCTACGACGCCAAGGGCGACGTGGAGGCGCTGCTCGCGCCGCTGCGTCCCACCTTTGAGCCGGCCGAGCACCCCGCGCTGCACCCCGGCCGCTGCGCCCGCGTGCTGCTGGACGGCCGGGCCATCGGCTTCGTCGGCGAGCTGCACCCGCGCTGGCGCCAGTCGTGGGACCTGCCCGGCGCGCCCATGCTGTTCGAGCTGGAGCTGGAGGCCGTGCAGCGCCGCCCGGTGCCCAGCTTCAAGCCGGTGGCCAAGCGCCAGCTCGTCGAGCGCGACATCGCGGTGGTCGTGGCCGAGCGCGTCACGCACGGCGAGGTGGTGCGCGCCGCGGAGGCGGCCTTGCCCGGCGAACTGCTGCGCTCGTGCGTGCTGTTCGACGTCTTCCGGCCGCAGGGCACGTCCACGGGCGGCCTGGCACAGGGCGAGAAGAGCCTCGCCATCCGCCTGACGCTGGGCAGCGACGCCGCCGCGCTGACGGACGCCGAGATCGACACGGCCGTGCAGGCCGTGCTGCAGGCTTTGGCGCAACACACGGGAGCGAGGCTGCGATGACTTTGGGCATGGAACCAGGAGCGATGGTCGAGTTCGCGGTGGAGAGCCTGGAGTCTCCCGCGCTGACCAAGGCCCAGCTGGCCGATCTGCTCTTCGAGCACATCGGCCTGAACAAGCGCGAATCCAAGGACATGGTGGACGCGTTCTTCGACCTGATCGCGCAAAGCCTCGTGGACGGGCAGGACGTCAAGCTCTCGGGCTTCGGCAACTTCCAGATCCGCACCAAGGCGCCGCGCCCCGGGCGCAATCCGCGCACGGGCGAATCCATCCCGATCGAGGCGCGGCGCGTGGTGACCTTCCACGCCAGCAGCAAGCTCAAGGAGCAGATCCAGGGCACGCCCAAAACGTGAGCTTTTGTCCATGCCCGTGAAGGATTGCCCCGCGCCGTATGGCGCAGGGCGCGCGGGTGCAGTACGCTTGCGGGCTTTACCGCATCCTTCGTGAGTCCATGAGCACACCGCTGCCTCCCATCCCGGCCAAGCGCTACTTCACCATCGGGGAAGTGGCCGAGCTGTGCGGCGTCAAGCCGCATGTCTTGCGGTACTGGGAGCAGGAGTTCACGCAGCTGCGCCCCATGAAGCGGCGCGGCAACCGCCGCTACTACCAGCACCACGAGGTGCTCATGATCCGGCGCATACGCGAGCTGCTGTACGACCAGGGCTTCACCATCAGCGGCGCGCGCAACCGCCTGCAGGAGCTGGCGCACGAGCACAAGGAGGCCGCCCGCGACAACGTGCCGCCGGAGCTGCCGCAGGAGGCCGCGGCCGGTGCGCTGGCGGGGCCGCTCGCCCTCAGCGCTGCGGCACTGCGCAAAGAATTGGAAGAAATTCGCTCACTTCTTTTTCGGGCCTGATTTTCGATATACAATCTAAGTCTTGTCGGCGTGTAGCGCAGCCTGGTAGCGCACTTGCATGGGGTGCAAGGGGTCGCGAGTTCGAATCCCGCCACGCCGACCATTTTTTCTCAATGAAATCAACGGGTTACAGCAGAAATGCCGTAACCCGTTTTTCTTTGTCCGAGGGCGTTTTGGGCTGAGGGGTAAACCGAGGGGTAAACCGGATTGAGCCCCCGCGGATTGTCAAGGCCTGTGGGGTGCGTGAGACACCTTAGGTTTTGCCCGGGCTCGCTGCAGTTGTTTGCCCATGCTGGCCAGATGACACCAACCCTGTGGTGCTTTGTGCCGATGTACCCTAAAGGCAAGGCTTCGCACCTCACGAAGCAATGGGAGTGCCTGGATGTCTGGCGGATAGTCGTATCGCTGATACGACAATTGAGTCCATTTGCCAGACAGCGTCTGGCGAATCCTCCTCCATGCCGTCGTCTGGCTGTTCGCCGTCCCCCTTCGTTTCGCAGGAGCAATGAAGATGGCTGAGCATCGAATTTTCACGACAGCGTTCTCGTCCGTGTATCCGCTCTACGTTCAGAAGGCGGAGCGCAAGGGGCGCACCAAGGACGAGGTGGACCAGATCATCCGCTGGCTGACGGGCTACGACCAAGCCGGGCTGGACGCGCATATCGACCAGCACAGAGACTTCAAGACATTCTTCGCCCAGGCGCCGGCCATCCATCCGAATGCGGCGCTCATCAAGGGCGTCGTATGCGGTGTGCGTGTGGAGGAAGTCCAAGACCCGTTGATGCAGAAGATCCGCTACCTGGACAAGCTGATCGACGAACTGGCCAAGGGCAAGGCCATGGAGAAGATTCTGCGATGACGCGGACGAGCGGCGTGTTCGTCAGATCGCCGCTTGCTGAACGCGCCGGCTCAACGCCTCCGCGCTTTCCTTGCGCTCGCTGTAGCGGTCGACCAGGTAAGGCGCGGCATCGCGCGTGAGCAACGTGAACTTCATCAGCTCCTCCATCACGTCCACGATGCGGTCGTAGTAGGCCGATGGTTTCATGCGCCCGGCCTCATCGAACTCTTGGTAAGCCTTGGCGACCGAAGACTGGTTGGGGATGGTCAGCATGCGCATCCAGCGGCCCAGCACGCGCATCTGGTTGACGGCGTTGAAGGACTGCGAGCCGCCCGAGACCTGCATCACCGCCAGCGTCTTGCCCTGGGTGGGGCGCACCGCGCCGGCCGACAGCGGAATCCAGTCGATCTGCGTCTTCATCAGGCCGGTCATGGCGCCGTGGCGCTCGGGTGAACTCCACACCATGCTCTCGGCCCATTGGGCCAGCTCGTGCAGTTCCTTGACCTTGGGGTGATCGGCGGGCGCGTCGTCCACCAGCGGCAGGCCCGAGGGGTTGAACATCCGCGTCTCGCCGCCGAGCGCGCGCAGGATGCGGGCCGCTTCCTCGGCCGCCAGGCGGCTGAACGAGCGCTCGCGCAGCGAGCCGTAGAGCAGCAGAAAGCGCGGCGCATGCGTGGCGCGCTGGGGCGCAAAGAGCTGCTGCGTATCGGGCTGCCGGAACAGCGCGGGGTCGAGGTGGGGCAGGTTCATGCGGGGCTCAGACACGGCGGCCCTCCGCGTTCACGACCGCCTCGCCGTCTTCCTTGTTGAACGCGCCGCGCTGCGGCTGCGGCAGGATGTCCAGTACGGTCTCCGACGGCCGGCACAGGCGCGTGCCCAAGGGCGTGGCCACGATGGGGCGGTCGATGAGGATGGGGTGCTGGAGCATGAAATCGATCAACTGTTCGTCGCTCCATTTCGGATCGTCCAGGCCCAGCTCCGCGTAGGGCGTGCCCTTCTCGCGCAGTACGGCGCGCACGGGCACACCCATCGCGGCGATCAGCGCCGTCAGCGTCGCCCGGTCGGGCGGGGTTTTCAGGTACTCGATGATCTTGGGCTCCTCGCCGCTGTTGCGGATCAGGGCCAGCACATTGCGCGACGTGCCGCAGGCGGGGTTGTGGTAGATGGTAATGTTGCTCATAAAGCCTCCAGAGACAGAATGCAAAACTCAGCCGGGCTGATGGGCCGGCGACGGTGTGGGCGGTGTTCGCAGCAGTATCAAGGCCGCGAATGCAGCGGTGCCGATGGCGCTGGAAAGCCACAGGGCGCTGGCTCCCCAGGCATCGAGGGCCAATCCGAATAGAAATGGAGCCAGGGCCTGCGCCACCCGTGCCGGCAGCATCAGCCAGCCTTGGCGGGCGCCATAGCCCTGCGCGCCGAACAGCGCGAGCGGCAAAGTGCCCTTGGCGATGGTCAGAATGCCGTTGCCCGCGCCGTGCAGGACGGCGAACACCGAGGCGAGCGCAGGCCCCGCCGTCAGCAAGACCGCCGCGCCAATGGGATGGGCCAGCGTCGCCAGTCGCGCCGACAGTAGCGGATGGACGTTGCGCAGAAAGCCAAACTCCAGCATCCGCGCGGCCACCTGCGCCGGCCCGATCAACGCGCCGATGCCGACGGCCACCGCCAGCGTCATCCCCGTGGCCTCCAGCATCCGGGGCAGGTGCGTGGCGACGGCCGTGCTGATGAACCAGGTCGTGGCAAAGACAAAGGCCAGGATCACAGTGACCATTCCCGGCGGGGTTTGTGTAGCGGGCGCTGCAGAAACGGGAGGTGTCTGATCTTCGGCCCGTACTTCAGCTTGCGGCCCATCCGCCTTGGCCGCGACCGCCGTGCGCGGTAGCCAGGCATTCAGCGGCAGCCCGAGCAACAGGTGGATGGCCGCCCAGCCAAGGCAGGCGCCCCGCCAGCCAAACTGCACTTCCATCCACGCCGACAGCGGCCATCCCACCGTGCTGGCAAAGCCCGCGATCAGCGTAATGCCGGTGATCGCGCTGCGGGCATCGCGGCCGTAGAGCCGTACCAGACTGGAGAACGCGGCCTCGTACAGACCCGCCCCCATCGCCACGCCGATGACCAGCCAGGCGGCCACCATCATCCAAGGCCCTGGGGCGAGGCCCAGCATGGCCAGGCCCAAGGCGAACAGCAGGCTGGTGCCGACCAGAACGATGCGGCCACCATGGCGGTCAATCGCGTGGCCGGCCAGCGGCCCGACCAGCGCCGAGGCCACCAGGGCGCCTGAGAATGCCGCATAGACAGAGGGCGTGGTCACGCCCAGCTCCCGGGCCATCGGCGCCGCCAGCATGGCCGGCAGGTAGTACGAAGACCCCCAGGCCAGTGTCTGCGCGACGCCTAATGAACCGACAACCCGGGCGGGTGCGCCTGCCACGGGTCAACCCCTGCGGGCACCGGCTTCGTACCAGCCCTTGCTTTGGTTGACGATCCGCACGACCAGCAGCATCACCGGCACCTCGATCAACACGCCTACCACGGTGGCCAGCGCCGCACCGGACTGGAAGCCGAACAGGCTGATGGCGGCGGCCACCGCCAGCTCGAAGAAGTTGGAGGCGCCGATCAGGGCCGAGGGGCAGGCAATGCTGTGCTGTTCGCCTGCTTTGCGGTTGAGCCAATAGGCCAGGCCGGAATTGAGGAACACCTGGATCAGGATCGGCACGGCCAGCATGGCGATCACCAGCGGCTGACGCAGGATGGCCTCGCCCTGGAAGGCGAACAGCAGCACCAGCGTGAGCAGCAGCGCCGCGATCGACAGCGGGCCGATGCGCTCCAGCGCCCGGTCGAAGGCGGCCTGGCCCTTGCTCAGCAGCGCACGGCGCCAAAGCTGGGCCAGGATGACGGGAATCACGATGTACAGGCCGACCGATACCAGCAGCGTGTCCCAGGGCACGGTGATGGACGACAGGCCCAGCAGCAGGCCGACAATGGGCGCGAAGGCAAACACCATGATGGTGTCGTTCAGCGCCACCTGCGACAGTGTGAACACCGGATCGCCGCCGGTCAGCCGGCTCCAGACGAAGACCATGGCCGTGCAGGGCGCAGCGGCCAGCAGGATCAGGCCGGCGATGTAGCTGTCCAGTTGATCGGCGGGGAGCCACGCGGCAAAGACATGCCGGATGAACAGCCAGCCCAGCAGGGCCATGGAGAACGGCTTGACGGCCCAGTTGATGAACAGCGTCACGCCGATTCCACGCCAGTGCTGCTTGACCTGGCCCAATGCGCCGAAGTCCACCTTGAGCAGCATCGGGATGATCATCACCCAGATCAGGATGCCGACCGGCAGGTTGACCTGGGCGACTTCAAGGCGGCCAATGGCCTGGAACACGCCCGGCGCGAACTGGCCCAAGGCCACGCCCAGCACGATGCACAGAAACACCCACAGCGTCAGATAGCGCTCGAAGGCAGACATGGAGGATGCGGCCGGCGTGCGGCAGGCCGTTGCGGCTTGTGTAGGCATACCCATCCTCATTGCTTGCCGATGTCGCGCAACTCGTGCTGCAGCGACATGGCATCCAGGCGCTGCAATGGCAGCGACAGGAACAGCTCGATGCGCCGGCGCAGCGTCAGCGCCGCATCCGTGAATGCCTTGCGCTTCTGCTCGTCGGTGCCTTCGGCGGCCGCAGGGTCGGGCACGCCCCAGTGCGCCGACATCGGCCGTCCCGGCCACACGGGGCAGACCTCGCCGGCGGCGTTGTCGCAGACCGTGAAGATGAAATCCAGCTCCGGCGCACCGGGTGCCGCGAACTCGTCCCAGTTCTTGCTGCGGTAGCCGGCGGTCGGCATGTGCAGCCGCTCCAGCGTGGCGAGTGCCAGCGGATGGACTTCGCCCTTGGGGTGGCTGCCCGCCGAGTAGGCGCGAAAGCGCCCCTGGCCCAATTCGTTGAGGATGCCTTCGGCCAGGATGGAGCGGGCCGAGTTGCCCGTGCAGATGAACAGGGCGTTGTAGGTTTTGTTGGTGGTCATGGATGTCTCGCATCAGCAGCAGGAGGAAGCCGGCTTCACCGCAACGCCCACCGGCTTGCCGCGCGCCGGGGCGCAGCAGGCTGCGGCAGAACCCGTTGCAGGCGCCGCTTCGTTGAAGACCGGGATGCTGCCCAGCGTATGAAAGTGTTCCCAGGCCACGCCCTGCGGATCGGTGACCCAGTGCTTCTCACTGCGCGCGTAGCAGCAGGTGGTGGTGCCTTCGTCGAGCAGCGCCATGTCGGCCGCCTCGGCGCGGGCTTTCAGCACGGCCAATTCCTCGGCATCGTCGGTCTGGATGCCCAGGTGGTCGATGCCCGGCTTGTTGCCGCGTGTGGAGATGGCGAAGTTGACCGGCGGGTCTTCGAGCATCCACTTCGCGTAGTCGCCCTCGACACGGGCCGGCTGCGCGGCGAACAACTGGGAATAGAAGCCGATGCTGCGGTTCAGGTCATCGACGTGCAGGTGGACGTGGAAGCGCTTCATGGGGAAATCCTTTCAGCAGGAAGTACAGGCGGGGAGGAATCACTGACCTCGCACGTGCTGCCTTGGCAGCAGTGCTTGGTCAGGTAGCCGAGCAGCCCGTTCATCTGGGTGAAGTCGGCGCGGTAGATCAGGTTGCGGCCCTGCTGCTCGATGGTGACCAGGCCCGCATGGGCCAGTTCCTTCAGGTGGAAGGACAGGGAGTTGCGGGCCACGTCGAGCTGGTCGGCCAGCACGCTGGGCGTCAGCCCCTCGGGGCCGGCGACCACCAGGGCGCGGAACACGCGCAGCCGCTGGGTATGGGCCAGGGCGCCGAGGGCGGAAACGGCTCGGGTCTCATTCATATTTCGATAATACAACATTTATTGAATCATTGGCAAGACGCCTTCAATTGAATGGAGCCTGCGCGCTTGCGAGGCTTGACTTTCAAGACAGTTGCTGACGCCTGCGGCCAAGCTCGTTGATCCAGGCCTGCGCGCTGCGCTTGCTGCGAATCACCAAAAACAAAAGACAAAAACCAAATATCCGATGTGTAGTGGGCGGGGTGTGGGCGGTCTTGCTGTCCCTTTCACCGTAGCACGGCGTTCTCGCACTCAAGGGCTTCGCGTGCAGGCACGCTTGCGTCCTGCGGCCGTCCCTGACCCCTGACTGCTTGCGCTGCGCCGTGCTCTCCACGGTTCCGGGCAATTCCGCCCGAGCAACCGGAGCACGACCATGTCGCAACTGTCCTTTTCCTCGTTCGATGCCTCGCTGATGGTGCGTGACGCACAGGGCCGCTACCTGCTGGCGACCACCGACCAGATCCTGGAGGCCGCGCGCCAGGCCATCGAGCACAAGCTGCAGCGCGGTGCGTCGTTTACTGCGCCGGCGACGGTCAAGGAATACCTGTGCGCCAAGCTGGCGGGCTTCGAGCATGAGGTGTTCGCGGTGCTGTTCCTCGATTCCCAGCTCTGCCTGATCGAATACGCCGAGATGTTCCGCGGCACCATCAGCAGCGCATCGGTGCATCCGCGCGAGGTGGTCAAGGCAGCGCTGCGGGCCAATGCGGCGGCAGTCATCCTTTCTCACAACCATCCCAGCGGCAATCCCGAGCCGAGCGCGGCCGACCAGTCGATGACCCAGCAGCTCAAGGCGGCGCTGAAGCTGGTGGACGTGCAGGTGGTGGATCACGTCATTGTCGGGGGCAGCCGCACCACGTCGTTCGCCGAGAAGGGCCTGCTTTGACCTCGGGGGCGTCGCCCCCTTTTTGCTGCGCCTGAGGGACGCAGCTCTGGCCCTTGCGTGCCTGCGCGTGCCGCGCACTTGCCGCAATACCGGGGTGGGTGGAGGTACGGGGTGGGCGGCTTGCAGTCCCCTTCACCGTACCACGCCGTTCTCGCAGTGCAAGGGCTGCGCGTGCAGGCACGCTTGCGTCCTGCGGCCGTCCTTGACCCTTGACTGCTGCGCTGCGCCGTGAGGCCGACGGTTCCGGGCAATTCCGCCCGAGTAACCGGAGTCCATCATGAGCGACAAATCACACGTTTCCCTCGAACAACACGTTTGCCTGGTCTGCGGCGCGGCCTTCGACACGGGCAATCTGCTGCTGGATCGCCGTTTGCGCGCGAGCATGGAGCGCCATACGAAGACAGGCTGGGGCCTGTGTCCCGAGCACCAGAAGTTGGCGGATGACGGCTTTGTGGCGTTGGTCGAATGTGACCCGCAGCGCAGCGGTGCCCAGGCTGGTGGACGCATGAAGCCCGAGCAGGCGTACCGCACGGGACGGCTGGCGCATCTTCGGCGGGCAGTGTTCGCGCAGGTGTTCAATGTGCCGATCGCGGATGCGCAGGCTTGCGTGTTTGTGGAGCCGGGCGTGATCGAGCAGTTGCAGGCGATGACGGCTTCGGTCGAGGGCTGACCGCACCCGGTGCAGCGCGCCGCCCTGCGGGGCGGCGCTTTTGTTCTGCGGTGCCTGGTGCGAGGACTTCGCGCCTGCGGCGCTGCGCGCTGTGCTTGCCAATACAGGGGGACTGGGGGCTGAGTGTGGCGGCTTGCTGTCTCCCCATCGTGCCACGGCGTGCTCGCCGTGCAAGGGCGGCGCGTGCTCTGCACGCTGGCGGCCTGCGGCCGTCCATGACCCTTGACCGCTTGCGCTGCGCCGTGACCCCGAGGGGCTGGGCAATTCCGCCCGGCATCCTTTCAGGAGTTCACATGAACAACGTCCTCATCACTGACGAGCAGCGTGCGCTGCTGCTGGCCAATGGCCGCGAATCCCTGCAGAACCCGGATTTTGATCCGGCGCCCGTGGTCAAGCTGTTCACGCCGGATGCCGGCGCGACCTGGTTGATTTCCGAGCTTGATCCTGACGACCTTGAGGGCAACCGTGCATTCGGTTTGTGCGATCTGGGTCTGGGGATGCCTGAAATGGGCTGGCTTGACCTCTCCGAGTTGGCTTCGGTGCGCGGGCGGCTGGGGTTGCCGGTCGAGCGTGATCTGTATTTCCGCGCCGAGAAGCGCTTGAGCGCCTATGCGCGCGATGCGCGGCTGGCGGGGCGGATCGTGGTCTGATCCGGGCATGGGGTGTCATGCCCCTTTTTTCCGTCTTGGCGGTCGGGTTGAAGCGCATCGCCTAGAGTGTCGTTGGAGCTGTCCCTTGGAGAAGGCCATGACCGATTCGACGCGCCGTGATACGGCGTCCAGGTTCATCGAGGCATTGCCTTCGAAGGTGTATGCAGCCTTCGTGACGCCCGAGGCCGTGGCGCAGTGGCTGCCGCCGGAGGGCGCGACGATGGAGATCCAGGCCTTCGAGCCGCGCGCCGGCGGGCGCTTCCAGATGACGCTGACCTTTGCCGCCGCGTCCGGCAAGTCGACGGCCCACACGGATGTGGTGGTCGGGCGCTTTGTCGAACTGGTGCCGCGGCAGCGCATCGTCCAGGCGTTCGAGTTCGACTCGCCCGATCCGGCGTTCGCCGGGACGATGACGATGCGCTGGGGGCTGGAGGCCGTGGAGGGCGGCACCGTCGTTACGGTCATTGCCGAGGCTGTTCCAGCCGGTATTTCTCCGGCAGACCATGAGGTCGGCATGCATTCATCGCTGGCCCATCTCGCCGTCTACGTCGAATCGCAAGTTCCATAAGGGCGTCCCCGGCCAGGGAGATATGGCCGGTCGCGCTCTCGTGCTGGCGCATCGAGCCTCCGCACCCTGCGGTCACGGCGTCTCGCCCCCTGCGGGCTTCGATCGTCCCCTCCCTCTGGTCGGCTGACGCCTTCGGCCCGGCTTCCAGCTTCGGGCCTGCGCGCTTCGCTTGCCGTGCGGTCGGCGTGTTGAGAGGCCATTGCCATGTCCAGCCGTCTTCCCTGACTTCATCACCTTGTCCGCGACTGTAGCCCGCGGCCGTGGGCCGTCAAGGCGCGCAGGGCCGTGTCCTCGGCTGCGCCTGCGGGCCGCACCCACCCTGCGCTGGTTTCCTTGACGGCCCCCGTCCACGGGCTCCCTTTCGTCGCGGGCGATGAACTCAGGAAAGACGGTGGCAACGAGGCCAACCGGGTTCCTCGTGCCGACCGCACCGAACAGCCGGAAGGCTGGGCTCCGAATCTAGGAATCCGGTGTGCGGTTTTCTTCAACAGCCTTTTTGTTCAGGAGAACGACATGCTTGCAACCCGTTTCGCTTCCCACTTCCCCGCGCTGCGCAGCGACTACCCGCTGTCCGATGACCAGATTCGCAGGGTGGCCCCGTCCATCTTCGCGGATGCCCCGCACCAAAGCCGTTCCGAGCGGTACGCCTATATCCCCACGGCGGCGGTTCTGACTGAGCTTCGCAAGGAAGGGTTCCAGCCCTTCATGGTGTGCCAGACCCGTGTACGCAACGAGGGGCGGCGCGAGCACACGAAACACCTGCTACGCCTGCGCCATGCCAGCCAGATCAACGGCGCGGAGGCCAACGAAATCGTGCTGCTGAACTCGCACGATGGCACGAGCAGCTATCAGATGCTGGCGGGCCAGTTCAGGTTCGTTTGCAGCAATGGCCTTGTGTGTGGCGACACCGTGGCCGATGTGCGCGTGCCCCACAAAGGGGACGTGGCGGGCCAAGTCATCGAGGGCGCTTTCGAGGTGCTGCGCGGCTTTGACCGCGTGCGCGATTCCCGCGATGCCATGCGCACCGTCACGCTGGATGACGGAGAGGCCGAGGTGTTCGCTCGAGCGGCCCTGGCCCTCAAGTACGACGACCCGGACAAGCCCGCGCCTGTCACCGAATCTCAGATTCTGATGCCGCGCCGGTTCGAGGATCGCCGCCCGGATTTGTGGAGCGTGTTCAACCGCACGCAGGAGAACCTGACCAAAGGCGGATTGCATGGCCGTTCGGCCAACGGACGCCGCCAGCAGACCCGGCCCGTGCAAGGCATTGATTCCGACATTCGCCTGAACCGCGCCCTGTGGCTGCTGGCCGATGGCATGCGTGCCCTCAAAGCCTGAACCCCTTTCGGACGTTTTCCCCGCCGGAGGGGCGGTTCCCCTCCATTCCCTTGTTTCACTCGATTGGAGATACATCATGAATGCCACCACGCAAACCGAAGCCCGCGCCGTCAACACCGCAGCCAGCAGCGCCGCCAACGTGCTGCAAGCCGCCGACCCGAGCAAGCACATGATCCTGGTTCCGCTGTCGCGGCTGGTGCTGCGCCCCACGGGCCGCAACGTGCGCAAGACACCGCGCATGTCCATCCCCGAACTGGCCGCGAGCATCCAGCGCGTGGGCCTGCTGCAAAACCTGATCGTGATTCCCGCCGCCGATGGCGAGCATTACGAGGTGGTGGCTGGCGGGCGCAGGCTGGCCGCATTGAAGCTGCTGGCGAAGAAGCACCGCATCGCCAAGGATTGGGATGTGCCTTGCCTGCAGGTGGCCGATGGCACGGCCCGCACCGCCAGCCTCACCGAGAACGTGCAGCGCGAAGCCATGCACCCGGCAGACCAGTTCGAAGCCTTCGCGGCACTGGTGGCCGAGGGGCGTCCCATCGAAGACATTGCGGCGGACTTCTCCGTCACGCCGCTGGTGGTGCAGCGCCGCTTGAAGCTCGCCAACGTGTCGCCGCGATTGATGGCTGACTATCGGGCGGATGCCGTGAGCCTTGACCAACTGATGGCCCTTTCCATCACTGACGACCACGCCGCGCAGGAAAGCGCGTTCTACGATGCGCCGCAATGGCAGCGCCAACCGTCCGCACTGCGCGAACGCCTCACCGAGCGCGAAATCGACGCCTACCGGCATCCGCTGGTGCGCTTCGTCGGGCTGGACGCCTACGAGCAGGCAGGCGGTGGCGTGCGCCGTGACCTGTTCGCGGAAGGCGATGCGGGCGTGTACTTGACCGATGCCGCCTTGTTGGAACGGCTGGCGCAAGACAAGCTGGCAGGCATTGCCGCCACTGTCCGCGCCGAGGGTTGGGCGTGGGTCGATGCCACGCCGGGCGTGACCCATGCCGACCTGCACGCCTTCCAGCGTGCGCCGAGGAGCGGCGCGAGCCGAACAAGCGCGAAGCCGCACGCATCGAGAAGCTGCAAACCAAGATGCACGAGCTGGCCGAAGCCGTGGATGCCGCGCTGGACGCCGAGGACGAGGACAGGGCCGACGCCTTGCAGGAGGAAGGCGAAGCCCTGGGCGAGCAGTTGCAGGCATTGGAGGATGGCTTGCTGGATTACAGCCAGACCGTGAAGGCCGCAGCCGGGGTCATCGTCACCATCGATCGCAACGGCGAGGCCGTGATTCATCGCGGGCTACTGCGCGAAGCCGAGGCCAAGGCGCTGCGCACGCTGGAAAAGCTGCGCCAAGGTTTCAGCGACCCGGTCGCCGCGAACGATGACGAAGGCGAGGAAGACGAGCAGCCCAAGGCCGCAGCGATTTCCGACCGGCTGGCCCAGCGCCTGAGCGCCCATCGCACCGCCGCGCTGCAAATCGAAGTCGCCCGGCATCCGCAGGTGGCGCTGGCCGCCCTGGTGCATGGGATGGTACAGACCGTCTTGCAAGAACGTCACTACGGGCACGACCTGCCGCTGGGCGTGCGCCTCACGGTGCAAGCCCGGCTGGAAGGCATGGCCCCGGACTGGCCCGAGTCGCCCGCTGCCGTGGCGCTGCGCGAACTGCAGGAAGCCTGGGATGGCAAGCTGCCCGAGAACAGCGCCGACCTGTTCGCCGCGCTGCTGGCGATGGAGCAAGGCGAATTGGTCAAGCTGCTGGCCGTGTGTGTGGCTTCGACGGTGGATGTGGTGACGCCGCGCGCCACGCAGCAGCAACCGGGCGCGGAACTGGCGCAGGCAGTGGGCCTCGACATGGCCGTATGGTGGCAACCGACTGCGGAAGGCTACTTCAAGCACGTTCCGAAGGCGGCTGTTCTGCAAGCCGTGGGCGAGTTCGCGCCCGAGAGCGTCACCCGGCTGGCGAAGCTCAAGAAGGCCGACATTGCCAGCGAGGCCGAGCGGCTGGTGAACGGCAAGGGCTGGATGCCTGCCATCTTCAAGGCCGGAGGGCCGCAGGATGGTGCGGAGGAAGTCGCCATCGAGGCGGATGAACCCGCCGAAGCGCTGGCCGCCTGAACCGCGCCGAATGCAAGCGCTCCGGCCTCGACCGGGGCGCTTCGCTGCAAGGAGTAACCTCCATGACCCGCACCACCACCAGCCGCCCGCGCATGGCGGCGATCTACGCTCCCGGCACGGTACGCGCCCGCCGCTGGCACGGCAATGGCGACGTGCGCGGCCACCGTCCGCCTTCGGGCTGGACGGCCCGCGCCGACCTTACCGACATTCACCCCATCACGGGCCGCGCCTTGCCGCGTGCCGTGTGGTGGCTCATCGAGACGAAGGAATGACAGCGATCAACACCGCGCCGAGGCCGTTGCGGCCTGGGCGCGGTGTTGAAGCCGAACAGCCCAGCCAGAATGCCGCCGCCTTCGCATGGACTCAGGCAGCGGTTTTGGCGCTCTTGGCCTTGAACGCTACGGCCATCAAGTCCGGCAGCGCCTCCAGATAGGGGCGGCTCGTGAGCGTGGAACTGGATGCGTTGATCGTGATGACTTCGCCAGTGCCTTCATCGGTGGAGATTCCATCCAATGGTGTCACCACAAATAGCCTGAAGCACCCGAACAGTTCAACGGAAGTCACCAGCCCAGCACTGAACACGGCGCATGTGATGGCATGTTCACTGTGTCCTGCGGAACGAGCAAGCCCCGGTGGTAGATCGACTCCACCAGTAATTCCGATGGCAGCCAGAGCCTCGTCGGTCTCAGCCATCATCGCGGCTCGGAGTTGCTGACCACTTGACCCGGTGATCGCTTCATCGCCGAAAATTCGGACGGTCATGAGATAGGCAATCTTGAACAGTTGCCGCTGGATCATGAGCATGTCGCCGCCCAAACCCAGGTCGAGTTGAGGCCGCCCTTGGCTGGTTTCTGGCCCAAGCTCGACGGCAATGCCCTTTTTCGCATAGTTCGCCGCGATCTGCTCGGCCATCTTCCTGGCATCTTCGCCAAAGCCGCGCACACCGATAACTCGCCCTTGGCTGTCGGTGTCCACCGGTGGATGGAACTTTAGATCCACACCGTTCTGAGAAAACGTGGCCTTCACGCTTTCGCCGCTGCCGCGAACTGCCCCATCCACAGTCGCTCTGACGCTGCCGGAGCGGGAGGTCACCCCCTGGGACATCGCCATAAAACGAACCAGCGGATCGATGATCGTCGGCTCGTCGATGAGGTCATTCATGCGGCTGTTTTCCGCGACAAGCGCGCGAACCGTGAAGTTGTCCGGAGCGCCCAAGGCAACGGGAAGGATGTGCTCGTCGTTGCTTTCCCCCGCTGTGAGTGGCGTCAGGGCATATGGGCACAGTGTCTGAGTCATTGTTAAACGTGTTGGGGTTATTCGATTTGCGCTGATGTCGATTCCAGCCGTTACATGGTGCCCGGTGCTGGTGTTTCAAGCGTGTCGGCGCACGGCGCCACCGGGCTTTGCGGGCTGCGCCCCGTGCCGTCTTTGCCGTCACGGCCATTCGGCTTCAATCCCTCACGCCTTCGCGCCTGTGGCGCTGCGCGCTTCGCTTGCCTCCGGGGGATCGGCCAAGGCCCATCCCCGCCGCGCGAGCTTGGCGCCCCTCGATGCCGCCGAACCGGCTGCGCCGGATCGGCCAGGCCAGTGCCCCGCCGCGATGGACGGGGCACTGGCGCATACGCCGGGGCTTGCTGCGGCAGGTTGTGCGAATGCGTGCCGTCCTCAACGCTGGCGGTTCTTGCCCATCACGTCACGAAGGACGGTTCATGGACATCTCGCCCGGCATCGCCATGGAGCTTCCACGCCACGCCTCAAGACCGGCGCCGCAAGGTGCGGCAGGGGCGTTCTCGCCTGTCGTCGGGTGGCTGACCTGGCCCGCGTCAGTGGGCGAGCCGGTGCAGCCTTCGTGCGGGGATGCCGGGCCTGCCCTGTCTCCTTTCGATGCGGTTCGGCCCAAGGCGTCCTTGTGTTGTTGTGAATCCTGGCGGGGGCGCGGCTGCGCCTCGGGCTTCATGGCTGCAACCGTCCAGCGAAAACAATTTCCCCTCTGTTGCGCAGATTCCTCGCGGGACAAATTTTTTTCGCCTCTCGGCTCTCCACTGCGTTGCGACCGCAAGCGGTGCAGCTCGCCCGTCCCCCGCCGGCCGGATCACAACAAGGACGCGATGGGCGCGAACCTTGTTTCACCAAAAGGAGATCCATCATGGCCAACATCGGCAGCTTCACCGCAGACAAAGACGGCTTCACCGGCACGCTTCGCACCCTGACGCTCAACGTCAAGGTCAAGCTGGTGCCCAACGACAAGGGGGACAACGAGAAGGCCCCAGACTTCCGCCTGCAGGCCGCCAGCCACGACATCGGCGCGGCGTGGAAGAAGACCAGCGAGGCCGGGCGGCCCTACATCTCCGTGACCCTGGATGATCCCTCGTTCCCGGCCACGGTCTATGCCCGCCTGATCGAAGGCGAGGACGACACGCACGACCTGATCTGGTCGCGCAGCAAGCCCCAGGTGGCCTGACGGCCGCCAGCGCCCCGCCCATTGCGGCGGGGCGCAGTGCTGCTGATATGCAGCGCTGTATCCGTTGTCGGGAAGGGGCGGCCAGTTGCAACCGCCCTCGGCCAATGCAATTCGATGCGATACCATGTTGCCAGCAAGACTTGGCAGCAATGCTGTCTACCGTTACCTCAGTCCAAGACCTTGTAAACGGCCTGGCGTTTTCTCTCCTTGTTCTGGTTAATTTCTCTTTCACCATCAACCTGGAGTTCATTATGAAGACTAACCTGCTCACCGTTTTCGAAGCTGTGAAGTCCGAGTGCGCGTCACTACATGGGGGTTAAAGCGCCGGGCCGAAAGTGCAGGGATAGCTGAGAGCGGGGTGATAGTTGTCAAGAGATGACGGCCTCCACCAATACCAACCCCATCGGACAGTAAGTTCGATGGGGTTTCCTCTTGGGCTCGGCCTACGTGCCGCAATCACGGATCTTCCGCAGGGCTTTGCGGGCTGCGCCCGTGCTGACTTCGCTGCCACGGCCATCTGGCCTTCATGTCAGCGGCGCTGCGCGCTCCTCTACGCTAACTCCAACACGGTTGCTATATCGTGCAGAGGGCCAAGCTCAACAAAGAATGGCTTTAGATCGCTAGAGTCCTCCGGCTTCCATGCAAATCGATATTCTTTTTGATAGAGATAGCGAAGATGTTTGCTGAAAATAGGAATGAGTTGCGAGCGATGTGCGGTATAGGGATCGTAGTACCTAATCTCGCCTGATGCAAATACGGCTGAAGGAAGTTGGGCATGCACAGCATCTATAAATCTTTTTATGAATGCATTGATGTCTTTCACAATCAATGCCGCATCTGCACCAAATTCTTTGAATAGCCTGGCGTCATACCCTAATCCGCAGCACCAAACGTAAAAATTCGGAACCTCCATGTATCTGAAGAGTTCAAGAGGCTTGGCCTGCAGTTCAACTTGATGCCCTTGCTTGTCTAGGCCAAACAGTTTGAACTTGATCTGTTCATTGGGAGTCTGGACATGGTGGCTCAACTCATCGTCTTTTTGTGCAGGGTTTAAGGACGGATCTTGATATGATTGTGCGGGGGCAATGCGAAGGAGGCCCTTGTTAAGGGCATCTAAAGCATATTTTTTCTTGGTAAATTTTGCGAGGCATGTCGGCTCGAAGTCGACGGGGTTTTTCAATTTTGGCGGAGAATATTTTTCGGACATTTTTCTCCGCAAATTAGCCTCATTGAACTCCAGGTCGGCAGGATTTCTCAAATGTTGCTCATGAAGCGTATCGATATATAGCTTTAGCAAGGTTGCTCGATGCGCTTGATCACGGGTTGAGATTACATTTCCATCGCGATCTGTTGACCATAGATTTAGGCCGATATCTTCAAGTCGCTTGACCAAGGCCTCGTCTTTCGCATTGCGCAGGTAGCGAGTGGCCTTGTATTGCTGAAGTTGTTCTTCAGGATTCATCCGTCTTTTCCTCCGATCTAGGCGCAGCGATTGGGTTCTTGAGCCTTACGGTGTGCTGCCTTGGCCGATTACAGCTTCCAGTTCCTGCCGTACTAGCATCAGAAGCTGGTCAGCGTTGCGTGTGTTGCTGCCGGCGTAGGCCAGCGTCAGCAGCGTGAGCGGATGCACTTCCATCACCTCGCACAGCTCGGCCAGCTTGTTCAAGGTGGGGCTTTTGAGGTCGCGCTCCAGCGTACTCATGTAGGTGCGGCTGGAGACGTCGGAGAACGCTTCCTGGCTCAAACCCCGCGCCTTCCGGATGGTCTTCAAGGCCTCCGACAATGTGTGCTGCGCTGCCAACCTAGATCTCCCCAAAATCCAAGATGACAGCCGATTGCGCCCTATGGGGCTACAATCTATAGTGTTCGTTTTGAGGTTTTCCGGTTTGGCTCTTTTACGGAAATCCGCCTTTGCGGATTCCCACGCAAGCACAGAGCCGCATTTGTGCATCAGCGCAAATCTGCCGATACGGCTTTACGCTTTCACGCTTTGGCGGATGCGTTCAAAGAAGGAGACGCCCATGAACCGACTCATCACCGACGAGGAGCGCGTGCAACTGCTGGCCCACGGCCAGGCGCGTGCCGCTGGCCGGGCCATCGACCCACTGCCCGTGGTACGGCTGTTCACGCCGGACGCGCATGCCACTTGGCTGCTGGCGGCGCTCGATCCTGAGGACGGTGATACCGCCTGGGGTGTCGTGGACTTGGGGATCAGCATGCCCGAGTTGGGGATCGTGAAGCTGTCCGACCTTGCCTCCATCGTCGGCCCCAACAAACAGCCCGTGATGCGGGATCGGTATTTCGAGGCGGTGCGCCCGCTGTCGGAATATTTGCGGCTGGCCCAGGAGAACGGCTCCATCGTGGATTGAGCATGCGCGCCACGGCTAGGCTGGGCGCATTGAGACTATTTCGGTCTTATTCAAGACCCGTTGGGTCTTGATCCGCAAAGTACGGTGAAAGCAGTACAAACCAGACGCAAACGGTCATGATGCAGCGGGCGGTATATGGCAGCGTGGATGGCGCAGGAGGAGGCTTTTCTCATGCGTTGCCGCTGCATCCAGACGGTTTGCACCATACACCGGATTCAAATCGTCTTGACACAGAAGTTACGCCTAGTCCGGTTTTCTCGCAACCGGATTCTTTCGCCGTAATGCTTGCGTGGTAACGCCTGTGGCGCCGCTCCTGTGGTTTCACAGGAACTGGCGTCATGGTCGATCCGCAGCATCACGCGCACTGGTATCCCACCGCGGCCTACCTCTACATCCTGGGCCTGGACATGCTCGCGCTGGCCTGGGAGTACCTGCGCCGCCATCCTGACTACCGGCTCGACTGGCTGCGCCACCATCGCCGGCCGCACGCTGCCCAGCAGGCGGCGCAGCCCTGGGGCCTGCGCCTGTGGGAAGACCCAGCCCTCGATGCGCGCGACGCGCACCCGGCCTGGCTGCCCGGCCATGAGGCCGTGGTGCAGCTCTACCCGGATGCCGACCCGCCGCCGGATGCAGCTACTTTTGACTTCTGGCACATCCACGGCCACAAGCAATTGATCCACGATGGCCGGGCCCTGGCGCTGATCGCGTGCAGCCCCGGCTGCTGCCTGCGCTACGTGCTCGCGCCCGGCCTGGAAGACGGCATGGTGGTCGCCTATGCCCAGCGCGGCCGTGGTGCCCCGCACGTGCCCGATGCGCCCGCGCCCATGGCCCGCCCCCGGCCGCCGCCTGCGGCGCTGCTGGAGCTGCACACCTTGCAGGCGCTCGACGCCACCCTGGCGGGTGCGTCCTTGCGCGAGGTGGCCGAGGGCTTGTTCGGCACCGACGCCGTGGCGGCCGACTGGCATGCCGACGGCGAGCTGCGCGCCCGCGTGCGCCGCCTGGTGCGCAGGGGCAATGCGCTCATGCGCGGCGGCTACCGCCGCCTAGCACGAATCGACCCGCCTGGGAAGGGACGTTTTGCAGGGGACGCAAAACGTCCCTGAGCAAGAGGGCTTCGTTTTCTGAGACTGCCTCCATCCGGTTGCGCTGTGTGGCCGGAGCTTTGAAAGCCATGGAGGTTTCTGTCATGCGTCCCGCTCCCTTGCGGCCTGCCGCCGCTCTCGCTCCCACATCGACCGCTGCAGCGCAGCCGCAGCGCTATCTCACCAACGACGAAGCCGCAGACTACCTGCGGCTGTCGCCGCGCACGCTGGAAAAGCAGCGCGTACTGGGTGGCGGCCCCAAGTTCCGCAAGTTCGGCCGCCGCGTCATGTACGCCGTGGCCGACCTCGATGCCTGGGCCGCCGAGCGCAGCTTCGAGAGCACGTCCGACCCCGAGTACGCCGAGCACCATGCGGCGGACAGCCGTGCGCGCTGACCGGCGGTGCGCGGGTGGCCTTCGCCATGTCCAACCCCTCGCAGGAGCGCGAACAGCTCGACCTGTTCCGCGCCCTGCCGGGCGAGATGGCGCCGCGCGACAGCCAGGACTTGATGGCCTTTCCGTTCTTCTCGCTGGCGAAGTCGCGGCGCACGGCGCCGATCGACTTCCGCGCCAGCGGCGTGACGATCCGCGTGGAGGGTACGGCCGAGCATGGCATTGCCACCATCTGGGATGCGGACATCCTGATCTGGGCGGCCTCGCAGATCGTGGAAGCGCGCGACGCGGGCTTGCGCCCGTCGCGGCTGATGCAGGTGCGGCCCTACGAGATCCTGCGCTTCATCGGGCGCGGTACGGGCTTGCGCGACTACCAGCGCCTCAAAGCGGCCTTGGATCGCCTGCAATCCACGACCGTGGCCACATCCATCCGGGAGACGACCGGCAGGCGGCTGCACCGCTTCTCGTGGATCAACGAGTGGAAGGAGCTGGCCGATGCCAAGGGCACGCCCCTGGGGCTGGAGCTGATCCTGCCGGACTGGTTCTATGGCGGGGTGATGGACGCTGCCTTGGTGCTGACGATAGACCCTGCGTACTTCCGGCTGACGGGCGGGATCGAGCGCTGGCTGTATCGGCTGGTGCGCAAGCACGGTGGGCGGCAGGAGTCGGGCTGGTGGTTCGACTTCCGGGCGCTGCATCGCAAGTCGGGCAGCACCGCCAAGCCTGCCGACTTCGCCTGCGACCTGCGCACGCTGGTCGCGCGGCAGTCGCTGCCGGGCTACCGGCTGGGTATCCAGCGCATGGCGGGCAGCGGAGCCGAGTTGCTCACCTTCCGGCCCGTGCCGCCCACGGCACGGGGATAACAGGGGCAAAGCCTGTGGACGGGCTCGTGCTATCAGGCGTGCGGGGTCTCGTGCTATCGGGCGTGGAACCCTCGTGCTATCAGGCGTGGCTATGGGCCGCGAGGCCAATGCTGGCGCGGGTTTCGGGCGCCTATAACGTATTAACTCCAAATACCATAACTGGTAAGAGCGCCGCGCCCCGGTGGATAAGCGGCCAGCGGCACGGCCGCAGCGCGCGCGGCCCCGGTCTTCCAACTCGGAGGGCCAGGCCATGATCGTCGCGCTGCTCAACCAGAAAGGCGGCGTGGGCAAGACCACGCTCGCCACCCACATCGCCGGCGAGCTGGCGATGCGCGGGGCATCGGTCATCCTGCTGGATGCCGACCCGCAGGGGTCATCGCTGGACTGGACGCAGCGCCGCAGCCAGCAAGGCTTGCCAAGGCTGTTCAGCGCCGTGGGCCTCGCACGCGAAACGCTGCACCAGGAAGCGCCAGAACTCGCCAGGCGGGCCGATCACGTCGTCATTGATGGGCCGCCCAGGATCGCGGCCCTGGCGCGTTCCGCGCTGCTGGCGGCCGAGCGGGCGCTGATCCCGGTACAGCCCAGCCCCTACGACCTGTGGGCCAGCGCCGAGATGGTGGCGCTGATCCGCGAAGCGCAGGTGTTCCGGCCTGCGTTGCGCGCGGCCTTCGTCATCAACCGGCGCGTCAGCACCACCGTGATCGGGCGGGAGGCACGCGGCGCGTTGGCCGAGCAGCCGCTGCCTGCGCTGCGCTCGGAAGTGCGCCAGCGCATCGTGTTCGCCGACAGCGTGGCCGCTGGCCGGCTCGCACGCGAGACGGCGCCCGACAGCGCAGCCGCGCGCGAAATCACGGCGCTGGTGGACGAACTGCTGCGGTGGCCGTCATGACCGAAAAGCCATCACCCAGCAGCAAACGCGCTGTCAAGCGCGTCGGCATCGGTGCGCGTCCGCCGGCGAATCCGCACGCTGAGGCGTGGATTCGCCAGGGCGACGCCGCTGCGCTGAACAAGGGCGACCTCTACACGGCCCGCCTGACCCTCGACATCACGCCCGCCATGCGCTCGCGCATCAAGGTATCGGCCTTCACGCAAGGCGTGACCGTGGCCGACCTGCTGCGCGCGCTGCTAGAGCGGGAGTTTCCGGAGAACAAGCCATGAACGCATCCGCTGCAACGCCGCTGACGCGCGTTTCGCTGGCCTACGTTGAACAACGTTTCAAGCTCTACCTGCGCTTTGGCGAACCGGCACGCACGCTGCGGCTCGACCGCTGGCGTAGCCTTGCCATGTTCCTGCCGGGCGCCGTGTTCTGCCGCATCCGCTGGCAGTCCAACGACTTCGGCACGTTCCGCTGGCAGCTCATGGTGCTGCAGGCTTGCACGCTGCTGGACGCTGCGCAGCGCATTCCCGGCGTGCGGCCTGGAGCGCGCCTGCTGCTGCACGCGGGGGGCGACAAGAATGTGCGCGCTGTGCTGGAGCGCATCGACGCTATCGAGGCGCTGGGCATCGCGCCGTCCGCCGCTTCGCCTGCGTACTGGCGCACGCTCGCCAACCGGCTCGCGGCGCGCCTGCCTCTGCCCGAATACAGCGCCGAGCGGCATACCGCCTGGCAGGCCGGGAGGGCGCTGTCATGATCGCCCGTCCTCGCTCTCGCCTCGTGCTGGCGGGCCTGTCCGCCTGCGGCCTCGCGGCGCTTGCTTGGGTGGCCTTCGTGCAGCCGCTGCCGCGCCTGGTCTACAACCCGTCCGACAGTGTTCCGGTCGGCTGGTACCGCATCGGGCCTGCCGATGCGCTACACGTTGGTGCCATCGTTCTGACCACGCTGCCGCCAGAAGCCGCCGCGCTCGCTGCGCAGCGCGGCTACCTGCCCGCGCGCGTGCCGCTGCTCAAGCGTGTGGGCGCCGTCGCGCCGCAGCACGTGTGCGTGTTCGATGCGCTGGTGTGGATCGACGGCGTGCCGGTGGCCACCGTCCTGGCTGCCGATCGGTTGGGCCGCACGCTGCCATCCTGGCCGCATTGCCGCCGCTTGGAGCCGGGCGAGCTGTTCCTGCTGAGTAGCACCAACCCGGCGTCGTTCGACAGCCGGTATTTCGGGCCGGTCAGCGCAGCCACCGTGATCGGCGTTGCGCGCCCGGTGTGGCTGGAGAGGCGCCCATGACCGCTGCCGATTTGATGCACACCAACATGCATTCCGTCGTGCTATCGGGCGTGTCGCTCCGGTGGATGTCCGTGTGCATTTGCGCGTGCAGTGCGGGTGCATCCGCGCCGCACTTCGCACTGCATTCTCACGTGCAGGCATCTTGCCTTGAACGCGCCTGGCCTGCGGCTTTCGTCGCGTGTGTCCGCGCGTTCCCCGGCGCGCTGGCTGCGCACGCAGCAGCGGCGCCGGGGCGGCTCTGCCGGGAGCGGATGCGGGAGGCAGGGATGCAAGGCAAGATTGAAGGGCGCGGCACCAGGGTGCGCGCAAGGCCAGTCTGCACGTGGGTGTGGCGCGGCACGCGCCATAGGGAGGCTTCGTGCCGCCAATGGCGCCAAGACCTTGCGGGCATTGGGCCCGCCGTGTGCCGCATCCGCTCGGGCGCGATGGGCTTGGCGGGGGCTACATCATGAGCCAGCGCGGAAACCCAGATGGCGATGACCGCTTCCGCGTGCGGCCAGGCAAGCCGAAGCAGCGCGGCGACACTTTCATTGCGCAAGTGCTGCGCCAGACCAGCAAGGCCGCCGGTACTACGGGCAGCAGGCGCAAATATGGCGGCAAAACCAGTGGCAAGGCGCCCGGCTCGCGCCTGGGGCGCGGGCATACGGCGGCGCGCTTCACTGGCCAGTCGCTGACGGCGTTTTCACGCCGGGCCACGGTCAAGGTGCGGCTGGTGTATTTGCAGCAGGCCAGCGGTAAATCCACGGTGCAGCACCTGCGCTACATCGAGCGCGAAGGCGTGGACCGCCAGGGGGACAGGGCCGCGCCTATGGCGCCATCACCGACGAGGCGGACACGGCCGCCTTCGAGGAGCGGGGCAGGGGAGATCGCCACCAGTTCCGCTTCATCGTCTCGCCCGAGGACGCGGAGCAGCTCGAAGACCTGCGCACCTACACCCGCCACCTGATGCAGCGCATGGAGGCCGACCTGGGCACCCGGCTGGACTGGGTGGCGGTCGATCACTGGAATACCGACAACCCGCACACCCATGTGGTGCTGCGCGGCAAGGACGACACCGGCAAGGATCTCATCATCTCGCAGGAGTACATCACCCGCGGCATGCGCGAGCGGGCGATGGAACTGGCCACCGAGTGGCTGGGGCCGCGCACTGAGTTGGAGATCCAGCGCACGCTGGCCCGCGAGGTGGAACAGGAGCGCTGGACCAGCCTGGATCGCACCTTGCATCGCGAAGCCGTGGACGGCCTGCTCAAGGTCGAATGCTTCGACGCTCCCAAGCTGCAACGCCAGCGCCTGCTACTGGTGGGCCGCCTGCAGCGCTTGCAGCGCATGGGCCTGGCGACGGAAACTCAGCCCGGCACCTGGGCCGTGCATGCCGAAGCCGAGCCGACCCTGCGGGCCATGGGCGAGCGCGGCGACATCATCCGCACCATGCAGCGCGCGATGGGCGGCAAGCCGCGTGACCTGGCCGTGTTCCAGCCGGGCGAGGACGGGCACTCCATCATCGGCCGCGTGGCGGGAAAGGGACTGGCCGACGAGCTGTACGACCGGGGTTATCTGGTGGTCGATGGCATCGACGGCAAGGCCCACTACGTGGCGCTGCCGGCCAGGACAGAGCTGGAGCAGTACCCCATGGGCGCGGTGGTCGAGGTGAATGGCTCCGCCGAGGTGCGCACGGCAGACAAGACCATTGCCGCATTGGCAAGCAATGGCCTGTACCGCACCGACCATCACCTCGCCATCGCGCAAGGCCAGGCTAAGGAGGGCCGCGATCCGCAGGAAGTGGTGGCGGTCCATGTCCGCCGCCTTGAAGCCCTGCGCCGCGCCGGCATCGTGGAGCGTGTGGCCGAGGGGCTATGGAAGGTGCCCGATGACCTGCCCGAGCGTGGCCGCCAGTACGATGCGCAGCGCCTGGGCGGCGTGGCGGTGGAGTTGAAATCCCACCTACCCATCGAGCGGCAAACGCGCGTGATCGGTGCCACCTGGCTGGATCAGCAGTTGATCGGCGGTGGCCAGGGCCTGGGCGACCTGGGCTTTGGCAGCGAGGCCAAACAGGCGCTACAGCAGCGCGCCGATTTCCTGGCGGAACAGGGCTTGGCCGAACGGCGCGGGCAGCGCGTGATCCTCGCCCGCAACCTGCTGGGCACGCTGCGCAACCGGGAACTGGCGCAGGCCGCCAAGGACATCGCCGCCGAAACCGGCCTGGAGCATCGCCCGGTGGCTGACGGTCAGCGCGTGGCAGGCATCTATCGCCGCAGCGTCATGCTTGCCAGCGGGCGCTACGCCATGCTCGACGACGGCAAGGGTTTCAGCCTCGTACCGTGGAAGCCGGTCATCGAGCAACGGCTGGGGCAGCGCCTCACTGCTACGGTACGCGGTGGTGGAGTTTCATGGGAGATCGGACGGCAGCGTGGCCCCAACATTTTCTGACTGCAACGAGAAGACAGCCGAGGTGCCGGTGCTGCCATTCCTTCAAAACACTGCAGCGATGAAAGCCCAAGCGTAGCAAAAGGAGACCACCGCACATCCCCAAGCCAGGGGGAGGCGAGGCATTTTCTTCGTGCTGTGGAAAATTTCTCCACGTTCCTTTCGAGAAAAGCTGCTTTCAGGCGTTCTCCCTCCTAGCTATGCCGGTTTCTGCTGGCGGGGCAGCTCCGGCGCTGTTCAACATCGCCTCTCTAAAAGACGAGGTGATCGTTGCTGTGAACGATGCAAGCGCGCCGCGCGCGGAGGCAAGCGCCGTCGGGCAGGCGCTTGCAGACAAAGGCACAGCTTACGCTGTAGCAGTACACCACGAGCAGGGTGAATGATGGTGTGCTGGAGATGACGCCGCTCAGGAGGATCCGTGTGCTGCGCCACGACAGCTTGCGCTTGGCGCCTCATGCGGCGATGGTGCGCGTGGTGCCGCTGCAGCGAAGCACAAGCGTTGTAGTGGATCTTACCCTTCTTAGTGAGCCTTAAGTGGTCAAAATCGCACCAGCACCACGCGCCGATTCTGCGCCCGGCCTTGCTCGGTGCGGTTGGCGGCCACGGGCGCGCCATCGCCCCAGCCCTCGGCGCGCAGGCGCGCGGGGGCCACGCCTTGGGCCGTGAGGTGCTGCACCACGGCCTCGGCGCGGCGGCGCGAGAGCTGCAGGTTGGCCTGGGGCTGGCCTGTGTTGTCGGTGTGGCCCTCCACCATGAGCTTGAGCGCACCATCCTGCTTCAACAGCGCCGCCACTTCGTCGAGCTGTGGCTTGGATTCGGGCCGGATCGTCGCCTTGCCCGTCTCGAACAGAATGCCGTGCAGCGCCACCCGCCCGCCCTGGCGCAGGGCGTCCCGCATCTGCGCGGTGGAGAACTCCAGCGTCTGCGCCATCGCGCCCACATCCAGCAGGTGGACCTGGTAGCGAAAGCCGTCGTTCTGGATGTCGATCTGCACCCAGCGCTCGCCCCCTTCCGGGCGTGCCAGCCGGTACACCGCGCTTTGCTGCCCTCCGCTCGCGGGGCTGCGGAAAACCAGCGCGCCGCTCGCCTGCTTGGCCGCGTTCTCGTGGTTGCGCACCAGCTCCAGCGCGCTGGGCTGACGTGCGCCGTCGTTGAGGATGTAGTCGGCGAACCAGTAGCGGCCCTCCTTGGCGTCGCCCGCCTCGGGGTCGTCCACCGCGCGCTGCGTGGTCGTGAAGCGGAACTCGCCGAAGTCCCGGTGCTGGCTGCTGTCGATGTGAAAGCCCGGGAAGCGCGGCAGGCCGGGCGGCTCGGCACTGCCTTCGGAGTCTTGCGGATCGCGGGCCGCTAGGGCCGCGGTGCACAGGCCGGCAAGCAGCAGCGCGGCCAGGGCGCGGCGCATCACCGTGTGCCTCCGATCACGCCGCAGGCCACGCGCGCGCCGCCGCCGCCCAGTGGGGCGGGGTGGTCGGCATGGTTGTCGCCGCCCGCGTGCACCATCAGGGCGCGGCCCGCCACGTCGGCCAGTTTCAGGCGCGGGGCCAGCACGGGCATGGCGGCGCGGCCTTCACCATCCACGTAGAGCGCGGGCAGATCGCCCAGGTGCCCGTCGCCCCAGGGCGTGTCGTGCCTGCCCGTGCCCTGTGGGTCGTAGTGGCCACCCGCCGCGCCTGCGGGTACGCCCTGCGCGGAGGGCGCGCAACTGCCCTTGTCGTGCACGTGGAAGCCATGCAGGCCCGGCGGCAGGCCCTGCAGCGCAGGGGTGAGCACCAGGCCGTGGGGTGATTCGGCCAGGGCCACGGTGCCCACGGGGCGGGTGGTGCCGGTGGCGTCCACCAGGTCGAGGGCCACGGTGGTCTGGGCCTGGGCGCTGGCGGCGGCGCACAGGAGGAGGCAGGGGATGAGGCGATGCATGGTAGGGCGGTAGAGTAAAAACCTTCAGCGTATGCACTCGGCGCCCGAAAAAGCCTATCCCATCGGGATAGGGCCGTTCGCGGCGCGTCTTTGCCACAGTGCCGGGATGCACAGATATGTACCGCATACGCCCTCCCGCCGCAGCGACAGAAAGCAGGCCGCCGCCCGCCTGCACCAAATGGCTTGCCTGGACTTCAACGGGCCGCAATGCATCGCGCCCGTGCTGCAGCAACTGCACCGGCTCATCGGCTTCGACTCGGCTGGCTATTTCTATCCGGGCAGCGACGGCGAGTTGCAGGCGCACCTGGAGAACCCCGCGCTCGCTGCCGCCATGCCCGACTATTTCGACCCGCGCATGCTGGCCAGTGAAAGCCAAGTGTTCCACCGCAGTTTGCGCCGCTTCGGCGACGTGGTGCGCCACGAGCACGGCCCGCATGTGCTGGAGCAGCTCATCAAGGTACCGTATGCCGCGCTGCTGAAGAGCGACTACTACAACGTGGTGCTGCGCCCCGCCCAGGTATCGAACTGGATGAGCCTGGTGCTGCGCACCCCGCAGAGCCTAGGCCTGGGAATGCTATTTCTCTACCGCCACGGCGCAGCGCCGCCGTTTGGGCGGCAGGAGACCGCCGTGCTCGCGCAACTCGAGCCCTGTCTGGCGCGCCTGCTGCAGCCCGGCGAGCTCGATGCCGAAGACAGCGCGGTGGCCGAAAGCGGCCTGCTCATCGCCACGCCGCTGGGTCGCCTGCTGTGGATCTCGCCCGAGGCCGAGCGGCTCATGCCCCTGGCCTTCGGCTGGCGCTGGCACCATGCGGGCGCGGGTGCAAGGCAACTGCCCCTGGCGCTGCAACTGCTGCTGCAACGCCTGCATTGGGCTTGGCAGGGCGAGGCGGGCCACTTGGGGCCGGTGCTGCCGCAGATGGAGTGGCGCAACGCGGGGGGCTGGTTTTCCTTGCGCGCCACCCAACTGGCGCCGGCAGCAGGCCAGGCCCAGGCCGTCGCCATCCACATCACGCAGCGCGTGGCGCGTGCCGCGCGGCTCCTGCAGGCACTGGAGCCGTTTACGCTGCCCGCGCGCCAGCTTGAGTTGGCCTACTGGATCGCGCGCGGCTGGAGCGAGCCGCAGATCGCCGCGCGCATGGGTGTGGCCGAGCCCACCGTCGTCTACCACCGCCGCGCGTTATACGAACGCCTAGGCGTGCGCGACAGGCAGGGGCTGCTGGAGCGGCTGATATGAACCATCTCCTGCCCACCCTGCGCCGCTCCCAGCAACACGCGATCGCCCGCCTGCATCAGATGGCGTGCCTGGAAGGCACCGGCCCCCACTGCATTGGGCCAGTACTGCGTGAGTTGCGCCGCACCATCGCGTTCGACTCGGGCGGCTACTTTTACCCGGGTGATAACGGCACCCCCCATGGGTATGTGGAAAACCCCGGCCTGCAGGCCGTGATGCCTCGCTATTTCGACGTGCACGTACAGCGTAGCGAAGGGCAAGTGCTGTCGCGCCGGTTGGGCAATTTCACGGACAACGCGGTGCGCTGTCAACGCCGGGCATGGACGCTGGAGCCGGGCCAACTGCTGGCCGTGCCGCGCGCCGAACTGCTGCGCAGCGACTTTCACGAGGCCATCATGCAACCCGCAGATCTGTCCACCTGGGCTGTGCTTGCCCTGAGTACTTCGCAAGGCCGGGGGCTGGGCAAGCTGGCGCTGTTCCGCCATACGGGGGCGCCTGCGTTCTCATCGGAAGACTTGGGCTTGCTCGCATCGCTCGAATCCTGCCTGGCGCGCGTGCTACAGCCTTGCGAACTGGGTACAGACGATGGCGAAGAACTACCTGCCGGCCTGCTAGTCGCAAGCCCCGAAGGTCGCCTGCTGTGGACGACTCCCGAGGCCGAGAGCCTGCTGCCCTTGGCCTTCGGCTGGCGTTGGCGCGACACAGGCTTGCCCCCCGTGTTACGGCCACTGGTGCAGCGCGTTTTATGGATCGCGGAAGGTAGGCCAGACACCCCTTTGCCGCAAATGGAATGGCGCCACGCAGGCGGCAGCTTCTCACTGCGCGCCACGCACCTCGCCGCCGCGACAGGCTCTGAGGAAGCCATCGCCATCCACATCACCCAGCACGTGGCGCGCAACACCCGTGTACTGCAGGCCCTGCAACCGCTGGCCCTGCCGCCGCGCCAGCATGCGCTGGCTTGTGCCATTGCCCTGGGGCGCACCGAGGCGCAGATTGCCGCGCACCTGGGCGTGAGCGCCGCCACCGTGGTGCACCACCGCCGCGCGCTGTACGAGCGGCTTGGCGTGCAGCACCGGCAAGGGCTGCTGGCGCTGCTGCGGCTACCCTCTATCGCGCAGACCTGAGATATGGTATGGGCTTTGGTGTGGGTTTTGGAGTGAGTTTTGGCATAGTGGTGGTTTCTCTGTACGACAGAACCACACCATATGCTCGCCGGCCGCGCCCAGCAACAGGCCATCGTCCGTCTTCGCCAAATGGCCTGTCTGGATGGCACGGGCCCTCAGTTCATCGCGGCAGTACTGCGGGAACTGCACCATGTCGTCCCTTTCGACTCGGGCGGATACTTCTACCCCGACACGAGCGGCACGCTTGACGCCTATGTTGAAAGCCCCGCCATGCAGGCGGTGATTCCCGACTACTTCGACCCGCGTGTGCGCAAGAGCGAAGGCCAGATTCTGTGCCGCAGCCTGTTGAACTTCTCCGAAATGGTGCGGTGCCAGCATGGGCCGCTCGCGCTGGAGCCCGGGCAGTTGCTGACCGTGTCACGTGCCGCACTCTGCCGCAGTGACTACTACGACGCTATCCTACGCCCTGGTCAGGTCACCACTTGGCTGGCGCTGGTGTTACGCACACCCCAAGGTCAAGGGCTGGGCGTACTTACGCTATATCGCCATTCAGACACTACGCCATTTCGGCAATTCACGCAGGAAGAACGGGCCGCGCTCGCGTCTCTCGAAACTTGCCTGGCGCGCGTGCTGCAACCCGGTGAACCTGACGCCGACGATAGTGAGGTGCGGGCCACAGGCTTACTCATCGCCACGCCTCAGGGACGTCTGCTATGGATATCACCAGACGCCAAGCGCCTATTGCCTCTGGCTTTTGGTTGGCGCTGGCGCGAAGCGGGCGCGCAGGCTAGGCAATTGCCGCATGCCCTGCAGCTCCAACTGCAGCGTTTGCGATGGGCATTGGAGGGACAAGCGAACACGCCGCTGCCGCAGATGGAGTGGCGCAACGCAGGCGGTGCCTTCTCTTTGCGTGCTACGCGCATGAGCGCTGCGGATGGACAGAGCGATGCCGTGGCCTTGCACATCACCCAGCGCGTGGAGCGCGGCATGCGCCTGCTCGAAGCGTTACAAGGCTGGGGCTTGCCGCCGCGCCAGCACGCTCTCGCCTACTGGATGGCTAGGGGCTGCTCTGAACCTCAGATCGCTGCGCACCTAGGCGTGAGCTTGTCCACTGTGGTGCACCATCGGCGTGCCCTGTATGAGCGTTTGGGCGTGCATGACCGGCAGGGAATGCTGGCGCGGGCATTTGCCAAACATTACCCTCTCCCGACGGGATAGGAACCGCGCACAGTCGCGAAAAAAGGCGCCTGCCATCCTCTCGCTTGGAGCGCAGGTGGTCCTGGGCACCGCGATAGTCATGGCTCTTTCACTACGCCTTGCATTGACGGCCATGACCCGTATGACCTTGAAACACCTCGCACGCGCCCTGGCCGCGTGCGCCTTCGCCGTGTTGGCGACACATCCTGCTACCGCGCAGCAAAGCACCACGGTGCTGCGCAACCTAGGCGAGAGCCTTGACGCCTGCAGCAGCCATCCGGGTGCCACAGACCTAGCCTCGCGCTTCCAGACCGGCGCCAACGCACTGAGCGTTGATGCCGTTGAGATCAGCTGGGACCACGCGGGCGACCCGGGCTACAACCGCGTGGGCATCTTCTCGCACGACGCGGGTACGGGCCGTCCGGGCTCCCGGGTCGGCAGCACCTGGCTGGAGCATATTTCGCCCACGACGGACGGCGGCATCATGACTTATACCGCCTCAGGCGCCACCATTGCGCTACAGCCCAACACGGACTACTGGGTGGTGCTGCAGATCGCTGATGGCGCAGTACCGTCGTGCACAGTGTCCAGCAGTTTCTTCGCCGAGCCTGCGGCGGGCAATCCGTCGCTGCTGCGCCAAATGGCGGCTGGCAGCCTCAACAATGGCGTCTGGCAGGATGTTGCTGACGGACAGGCGTTGGCGTATGGGCTCTCAGCCATCATCGGCGCAATTGGACCTGGACCTGGACCTGGACCTGGACCTGGACCTGGCCCCGGCAATCCCGGCAACGTCCAAGCCGTGCCCACACTCACCGAATGGGGTGTGCTGACGGTCAGCGCTATTTTGATCGGTGGCGCTCTGTTGACCATGCGTCGCCAGCGGAGGGGTTGAGTATGGCGCGCGGGATATCCATGTACACGATTGCTCAGTGTTGTGCATTGAGTTGCGCCCTGGCCTTTGCCGCACCTGCTGTCTGGGCAGGCGGAGCAGGCGGCGGCGGGGCCAATGCAACCACGGGCGGCGGCGGTGGCGGCGGCCAGGGCGGAGGGCGTGGGGGACATGGTGGCAATCGCGTGCTCGACAGCGGGGGCGCGGGCGGCGCAGCGGGCCTACCGGGCTTGGGTGGTGCGGGCGGTAATGACGGGGTAGCTGGCCCGCCGGGCAGCCTGGACGGTGGAACAGGTGGCCGGGCCAACACGTTGCCTACGCCTCCGTCGGCAGCAGGTGGCAGTGGCAGCAAGGGTGGCACGGGCCACGATCTTGCTGCAGGTGGGCCGGGCAACGGCGCTGGTGGCGGCGGTGGTGGAGCGGACGGCACGGCCGCTTGCCTGGCCGGCGTGCCCAGCCTGGTCGGCCATGCCGGCGGCCGGGGCGGCAACGGTGATGCGGTGGACAGCGGCGGCGGTGGCGGCGGCGGTGCTGGCGCGGGCATGCTCGTGCGCACCAACGGCTTCACTTGCTACACGGACGCAGGGCGCATCTGGGGCGGCACGGGCGGCGCAGGCGGACGCGGCACCAACGTGGGTGGTGGTGCGGGCGGCGGCGGTGCGGGGCTGCATGTGGCGGCCGATGATGCCAGCATCACCTTGGAGTGGATGGTGCTCGGTGGCGATGGGGGCGAGGGAGGCCGCGGCGGCGACTTGGGCGGGGGCCATGGCGGTGACGGCGGCACGGGCATCTTCGTGCGCGGCAACCGCAACACCATCGTGGTGAAAGGCTCGGTGGATGCAGGCGGTGGCGGTGCAGGTGGCCTGGCCGATGGGGGCGGGCCGGCCGGTGCCGATGGCGCCACTGGCGCGTCGGCCGACATCGCAGGCTCGGGCAATGCGCTGGTGCTGGCGCATGACCAAGTGACCCTGTACGGCGACCTGCGCCTGGGCGCGAGCAACACTCTGCGAGGCGAAGGCTACGTAGGCGGCCGCGTGCTGGCGGGTGAGGCTGTCGTAGTGCCCGGGGCGGCGGCGGCCACGGGCGGCCTCTATGTGGGGGCAGGGCTGGACCTGCGGGGCGGCACCTTGGCGGTGCGCATCGACGCAGCCGCGCAGCGCATCGACCTTGTCGACGTGAACAATGGCGGCGCCGACATTACAGGTGCCCGCTTGCGCGTGAACCGCCTGGCGGGCACGCCCGCTGTGGGGCAGGTCTATACCCTGCTGAAAGCCCTGGATGGCATCACCGGCACCTTTGTCTTGGACGTGGCGCCGGGCACCTTGCCGCCTGGTACGCAGGCGCGGCTGGTGTACCTGACGGCAGGCAACCTGACCAACAAGGTGAACCTGGAAATCGTGGTCGCCGACCCCGCCTTGCCGCCAGGGCCGGGCGGAGCGGTGGCCGTGCCCGCGCTGTCGCCATGGAGTCTGGGTGCACTGGGAATGCTGTTGGCAGGTGGTGGCTTAGGTAGATTGGGGTGCCGGAGCCTATCCAGTAAGCGCAAGCATCTATTGAGTGACCGCCTATACCGGGAAAGAAGAAATGCAGAAGGGGACGCGGCAACTCCCATGACCAGGGAAGGAAACTCCGGGCCTTTTGGCGATCATGAATGAGCCGCTACCTAATTGAGCGCGTTTTTCATATCGTCAAACCGCAATGGAGTCCGCGTATGAGCCCTGCCACTCTCACCGGCTTGGAACTACTGCACGCCACAGGCGCGGGCAAACGCCGCATCGTCGTGGAGGCGCAGGCCGATGAGCAGCGCCTGAACGCGCTGGGTCGCAAAGGCCGGCCTGGAGGGGGGCGCACAAGGAATGACGTGTTATGGAGATCAGACATTTGCGCTGTTTTCTGGCGGTGGCCGAGGAGCTTCACTTTGCCCGCGCCGCCGAGCGGCTGCACATGGAGCAGTCGCCGTTGTCGCGCACCATCCGGGAGCTGGAGGAAGACCTGGGCGTGCAGTTGTTCGTGCGCACCAGCCGCAGCACGCGGCTGACGCTGGCGGGCCGTTTTTTTCTGGAGCATGTGCCGCGCGTGCTTGCCGTCCTGGAACAGGCGCGTGAGAGCGTGAAGGCGGCAGCCAATGGCTTCCAGGGGCAATTGCGCATTGCGCTGTCCGACTGCGTGACGCCGTTCCGGCTGTCCGGCCTGCTGGCGCGCTGCCGGGAGGAAGACCCGGACATCGAGATCCGCCTGTTCGAGGTGCCCCTGGCCCAGCAGCTCCAGGGGTTGCGCGACGAGCTGTACGACGCGGGTTTCTCGATGGCCGACGAGGTGGGCGACGGCCTGATCGTGGAGCCCGCCTGGGAAGACGAGTTGATGATGGCGCTGCCCGCGCGCCACCCCGCGCTGGCCCACAAGCGCATTCCGTTGGACGAGGTGCTGCGCTACCCCCTGGTGCTGGGCGACCCGGCGGTCTGCGAGGGCTACGCCCGCCAGGTAGATCGGGTGCTGCGCACGCAGGAGCAGGAGCCGCTGCTGGTGCAGCGCGTGGCTTCGCCCGAGATGATGATGGCGCTGGTGTCGGCGGGGCTGGCCCTGGGGTTTGCCGGTGCCGCGTACATCGCTGCCAACCGCGAATCCAACGTCGTAGGCCGGCCGCTGGCGGGCGAGCCGCCCATGCTGACGACCTATTTGCTGCGCCGGGATAAGGCGCCTTCGCAAGCGCTGGCTCGCTTCATCGAGCGCTTGCAGTCGGGCCCGGCCCAGGGCAGTGCCGCGAACGACGAGAAATAGCAGAGGTGCGCCATGCGCAAGCGCTTCCAGGACAATGGCACGCCGTACACCCCACCCAAGACGTCGCCCAAGTTCTGACTGTGGGCCGCCTGCAACGCAGGCTGCACTTCTTGCCCGATACGCCGCAATGCGCTTTCGCTTGCGGCGTTTTTGTTGGGTGCGCCCCTGCTGGGAATCTGCTTTTTTGCAGCAGCTTGGTGCCAATAACGGTCTTTGACCGGCACCAGACCAACCACTGATCCTGATGCCTGCGGCACGTTGTTGTGCCGCATGTGGAGGCAGGGCTATGCAAGGGACGAACGTGCTGTTCGGTCAGATTGCCGTGGTGTTCGGCATCGTGATCGCCGGAGTGTGGAGCGCCACGCAATGGACAGCAGCGGTCCTGGGTTACCAGCTACGCCTGGGCTTGCCGTGGTTCGAATTCCTCGGCACGCCGGTCTATCACCCGTGGCGGCTGTTCGAGTGGTGGTTCTTCTTCGACGCCTATGCGCCGCATGTCTTCGACGTGGGCGGGGCCATTGCGGCGGGCAGTGGCCTGCTCGCCGTGGTGGTTGCCATCGGCATGTCAATTTGGCGCTCGCGACAATCGAAGTTGATCACCACCTACGGCTCAGCACGCTGGGCCAATACAGAGGACATTCGCAAGGCGGGCCTGGACCATCCTGCGGGCGTGGTCCTCGGCCTGCATCGCCAGCAGTACCTGCGGCATGAAGGCCCGGAACACGTCCTGACCTTCGCGCCCACGCGTTCGGGCAAGGGTGTGGGCCTGGTGGTGCCCACCTTGCTGTCCTGGCCAGCGTCCGCCGTCATCCACGACATCAAGGGCGAAAACTGGAGCATTACCGCGGGTTGGCGCTCGCGCTTCTCGCACTGCCTGCTGTTCAACCCGACGGATAGCCGGTCGGCAGCCTACAACCCGCTGCTGGAGGTGCGGCGCGGCGCGCATGAGGTGCGCGACGTGCAGAACATCGCGGACATCCTGGTCGATCCCGAAGGCGCGCTGGAGCGGCGCAACCATTGGGAGAAGACTTCGCACGCGCTGCTGGTTGGAGCCATCCTGCATGTGCTCTACGCGGGCGAGGACAAGACGCTGCGCGGCGTCGCCAACTTCCTCAGCGATCCAGCCTGCCCGTTCGAGCTGACCCTGCATCGGATGATGACCACGCCGCATATGGGCCTGGATCAAGGAGGAATGCCGCATCCCGTTGTCGCTTCGGCGGCGCGCGAAGTGCTCAACAAGAGCGACAACGAACGCTCCGGCGTGCTGTCCACGGCCATGTCGTTCCTTGGCCTGTACCGCGACCCGACCGTGGCGGAGGTCACCTCGCGCTGCGATTGGCGCATCGCCGACCTGATCGCGGCCGAGCATCCGGTGTCGCTGTATCTCGTGGTGCCGCCTTCGGACATTTCGCGGACGAAGCCGCTGATCCGCCTGATCCTCAACCAGATCGGCCGGCGGCTGACGGAATCGCTCGATGGCAGCGACGGCATCCAGCGCCGCCACAAGCTGCTGCTGATGCTCGATGAGTTTCCGGCGCTGGGGCGCCTGGACTTCTTCGAGACGGCCTTGGCCTTCATGGCGGGTTATGGCATCCGCAGCTTCCTGATCGCGCAGTCGCTCAATCAGATCGACAAGGCGTATGGGCAGAACCATTCGATCCTCGACAACTGCCACGTGCGCGTGACCTTCGCCACCAACGACGAACGCACGGCCAAGCGGATATCCGAAACCTTGGGCACGGCCACCGAGCTGCGCGCGCAGCGCAACTACGCAGGCCACCGGTTGGCCCCCTGGCTGGGGCACCTGATGGTCTCGCGCCAGGAGACTGCCCGCCCGCTGCTGACGCCGGGCGAGGTGATGCAGCTACCGCCCGACGAGGCCGTGGTGATGGTCTCCAGCGTGGCGCCGATCAAGGCCAAGAAGCTGCGCTACTACGCGGACAGCAATTTCAAGCGGCGGGTGCTGCCGCCGCCCGTGCTCGCGGCCGGGCGCTATGCCGACGTTCCTCCTGCGCGGGCCGACGACTGGAGCGGACTGGCAATTCCTGCGGTGCCCACCGCACCGGCTACGGCATCCGCTGACGGCCTGGAGAACCTGGGTTCGGCCGATGACGGCGGCCCGCGCCGTCAGCCCGAACTCTCCGAAACCGTCGCCTACGACCCCGACCTGGTTGCGCCCGCAGCCGACCTCGGGCTGCTCGATGACGACGACATGCCGCTCCCCCTTCCGCGCCAGCTCGACCCGGCCCTGCAGCGCACGGCCCGGCTGGCATCCCTCGACCCCAACGACGGAATCGCGCTATGAGCCAGCACCGCTTGAATCTCTTCATCCAGCCCGAGCACGCCAAGCGGCTCGACGAGCTGGCTGCCACCAAGGGCGTGTCCAAGTCCAGCATCGTCGCGGCGGCGCTCGCATCCTGGCTGTCGCCCGATGCGGGGGACCAGCGCGAGGCAGCGATTGCCAAACGCTTGGATCGCCTGTCGCGTCATGCCGAGCGAATGGAGCGCGACCAGAACATCCAGATCGAGACGCTGGCGCTGTTCATTCGCTACTTCCTCACGGTGAGCACGCCCGTGCCGGAGGCCCATCAGGACGCGGCCCGCGCCCAGGGCAAGGCCCGCTTCGAGCAGTTCGTGGAGCAATTGGGCCGCCACCTGCTGCGCGGGCGCAGCCTGGTGCGCGACGTGGTGGAGGAACTGCATCCCGACCCCACGCGCATGGATGAAGCGCAGGAGCGTGCTGTATGAGCGCCGTTCCTTCCTTCACCGCCGTTTCGCTGGACCGCCGCATCCAGATGCTGCGCACGGCGATGGGGCCACTGATCGCCGCCGCGCTGGAAGACCCGGACGTGGTGGAAATCATGCTCAACCCGGATCGCACCTTGTGGATCGACCGGCTTTCGTCGGGCCGCGCGCCGATGGGCGTGGAACTGTCCGAAGCGGATGGCGAACGCATCATCCGGCTGGTGGCCGCCCACGTCGGCGCGGAAGTGCATCGGGGCCAGCCGCTGTTGACGGCAGAACTGCCCGAGACGGGCGAACGCTTCGAGGGCATCCTGCCGCCCGCTGCGCCGGGGCCGGCCTTCGCCCTGCGCAAGCGCGCCGTGGGCGTGATCCCGCTGTCGCGCTACATCGAGGACGGGATGATGACCGCCGCGCAGGCGGGCTTGCTGGTGCGCGCCGTGCGCGAGCGCCAGAACATCCTGATCGCCGGTGGCACCAGCACGGGCAAGACCACGCTGGCGAATGCGCTGCTGGCCGAGATCGCCGCCACCGGCGACCGTGTGCTGGTGCTCGAAGACACGGTGGAGCTGCAATGCGCGGCGCGCGACCACGTGCCGCTGCGCACGCGCCAGGGCATCGTGTCCATGACCGAGCTGGTGCGCTCGTCCATGCGCCTGCGGCCTGACCGCGTCGTGGTCGGCGAGGTACGCGGCGCCGAGGCGCTGGATCTCATCAAGGTGTGGGGCACCGGCCATCCGGGCGGCATTGCCACGATCCACGCCGGCTCCGCGCTCGGCGCATTGCTGCGCCTGGAGCAACTGATTCTCGAAGTGGCGGTGAACCCGCCCCGTGCGCTGATCGCCGAGGCGGTCAACGTGGTCATCCACATCGCCGGGCGCGGGCGCAAGCGCCGCATCGAGAGCATCGCCCGTGTCGTCGGTTTCGACGGCGTTGGGTATCACCTGGCGGACGCACTGGAAACGCCGTTCCCTGAGCTGCCGCTGGTTTCCCCCGCAGTGCCTGCCACTGCACTTCCCCTGTCCCCTGACCAACCTGGAGAACTGCCATGACGCAGATGATCGTTCCTGCTTTCCGTATTTCCGCAAATTCGTTGCCCCGGCCCGCACGACTGGATAGCTTGGCTCGCCCGGCCCTGCAGGGCCTGCTGCTGGCCGCGCTGCTACTGCTGCTTGCCAGTGCTGCCCAGGCCGCTGGCTCCAGCATGCCCTGGGAGAAGCCGCTGCAGGCCATTCTCGAATCCGTCCAGGGGCCGGTGGCCCGGATCATCGCGGTCATCATCATCATCGCCACGGGCCTGGCGCTGGCCTTTGGCGACACCTCGGGCGGCTTCCGCAAGCTGATCCAGATCGTCTTTGGCCTGTCCATCGCGTTTGCCGCGTCCTCGTTCTTCCTGTCGTTCTTCAGCTTCTCGGGCGGGGCCGTCGTATGAACGCGGCCCACGATGGCGTGCAGGGCAATTCATACGGGACTTTGCCCGGCTTCGAGGTGCCGCTGCATAGGGCTCTGACCGAGCCGATCCTGATGGGCGGTGCGCCGCGCACCGTGGCCATCACCAATGGCACCTTGGCCGCCGCCGTGGGCCTGGGCCTGCAGATGTGGATTCCAGGCGTGGTGCTCTGGATCGCCGGCCATGCGCTGGCGGTCTGGGGTGCACGCGTCGATCCGCAGTTCATGCAGGTCTTCGCCCGCCACATCAAGCACCGGCCGCTGCTGGACGTGTAGGGGGATGCCGCCATGCTGAACCTTGCCGAATACCGCCAGCGGCCCGCGCTGCTGGCCGACTGGCTGCCCTGGGCCGGGCTGGTGGCGCCGGGCGTCGTCTTGAACAAGGACGGCAGTTTCCAGCGCACGGCGCGGTTTCGGGGGCCTGACCTCGATAGCGCGACGCAGGGCGAGCTGATCGCCACGTCGGCGCGGTTGAACAACGCGCTGCGCCGCTTAGGTTCGGGCTGGGCTTTGTTCATCGAAGCCGAGCGGCGGCCCGCTGCCAACTACCCGCACTCGGAGTTTCCCGAGCCGTTGTCCTGGCTGGTGGACGAGGAACGCCGGGCCGCTTTCGAGGACTCCGGCAACCATTTCGAGAGCGGCTATCACCTCACGCTGGTGTATCTGCCGCCGGAGGAGGCCCATGCCCGCGCAGCAGGGATGCTGTACGAGAACCGGCCCACCGAAGGCGTGGACTGGCGCGAGCGGCTGACGGCCTTCGTGGCAGAGACGGATCGCGTGTTTGACCTGCTTGATGGCGTGATGCCGGAGATTGCGTGGCTCGATGACAGCCAGACGTTGACCTACCTGCACGCCACTGTTTCGAGGCGGCGCTACCGCGTGGGCGTACCGGAGGTGCCATTCCACCTTGACGCGCTGCTGGCAGACGCGCCGCTGATCGGTGGACTGGCGCCGATGCTGGGCGACCAGCACCTGCGCGTAGCGACGGTGCGGGGCTTTCCGACCTCGACCTGGCCGGGGATTCTGGACGACCTCAACCGCCTCGGCTTTGCCTATCGCTGGTCAACCCGGTTTCTCTGCATGGACAAAGCCGATGCGGAAAAAGAACTCTCCCGCCTGCGCCGCCAGTGGTTCGCCAAGCGCAAGAATGTGATCGCCTTGCTGCGTGAAACCATCTTCCAGCAGGAAACGCCGCTGGTCGATACCGACGCCAGCAACAAATCGGCCGACGCGGACGCCGCGCTGCAGGAACTGGGCAGCGACCAGGTGGCCTTCGGCTACCTGACGGCGACTGTCACTGTCATGGATGCGGATGCGGCCGTGGCCGACGAGAAGCTGCGCATGGTGGAGCGCGTTATTCAAGGGCGCGGCTTCGTGACCATCCCCGAGACCTTGAACGCAGTCGATGCCTGGCTGTCGTCCATTCCGGGCCATGCCTACGCCAATGTCCGCCAGCCCATCGTCTCGACGCTGAACCTGGCGCACCTGATGCCGGTATCGGCGGTATGGGCCGGGCCGGAGAAGAACGCCCACCTCGACGGCCCGCCGCTGATCGTGACCCGCACCGAAGGCGCGACGCCGTTCCGGCTGGTAACGCATATCGGCGACGTGGGCCACACCCTGGTGGCCGGGCCGACCGGTATGGGCAAATCGGTGTTGCTTGCGACCTTGGCGATGCAGTTCCGTCGTTATCGCGGCTCGCGCATCTTCGCCTTTGACATGGGGCGCTCGATGCGCGCCACGATCCTGGGCCTGGGCGGCGAGTACTACGACCTGGGGATGGATGGCGAGATCGCCTTCCAGCCGCTGGCCCGCATCGACCGTGAGGGCTATCGCACCTGGGCGGCCGAATGGATTGAAGGCCGCTTGCGGCACGAGGGCGTCGCGGTCGGCCCCGATGAGAAGGTGGCTATCTGGCCGGCGCTCGGCAGTCTCGCCGGTGCACCCGTGGAGCAGCGCACGATGACTGGTCTGTCGGTGCTGCTGCAATCGAACGCGCTGCGCCAGGCGCTCACGCCCTACGTGCTGGGCGGCGCCCACGGCAAGCTGCTGGATGCGGACTCGGATCGTTTGGGCGCTGGCTCCGTGCAGTGCTTCGAGATGGAGGAGCTGATGCACAGCAAGGCCGCCGTCATGGCCGTGCTGCATTACCTCTTTGCCCGGTTCGATGAGCGCTTTGACGGCGCGCCCACGCTGCTGATCCTCGATGAGGCGTGGCTGTTTCTCGATGACCCGGTGTTCGCGGCCCGCATCCGCCAGTGGCTCAAGACGCTGCGCAAGAAGAACGTCAGCGTCATCTTCGCCACGCAGAGCCTCGCCGACATCAAGGATTCGAGCATCGCGCCCGCGATCATCGAAAGCTGCGCCAGCCGCATCTTCCTGCCCAACCCGCAGGCCACCGAGCCGCAGATCAGGACGATCTACGAGGGCTTCGGCCTCAACAGCCGGCAGATCGAGATCGTCGCCACTGCGGTTCCGAAGCGCGATTACTACTACCAATCCCGTCTCGGCAACCGCCTGTTCGACCTCGACTTGGGGCCGGCGGTACTGGCTTTCGCCGGAGCTTCGACACCGCAAGACCAGCGCGACATGGATGCGGTTCTCGCAGCTGCGCATTCCGATTCCTCTCCCTTCGCAGCCGCCTGGCTGCGCCATCGCGGCCTGTCATGGGCCGCCGACCTGCTGTCCTCGTTCCCTTCCCACCCACAGGAGATCTCGTCATGAAACCCCGCATCCTTCCCGCCGCGTTGGCCGCCGTGCTGTCCGGCTCGCTGATGTTCGCCCAGCCGGCCGCGGCCCTCATCGTGTTCGATCCCTCGAACTTCGTGCAGAACATGCTGACGGCCATCCAGACGCTGCAGCAGCTCTATAACCAGATCAAGCAGTTGCAGAACGAGGCCAAGATGCTGGAGAACCAGGCGCGCAACCTGGCCAGCCTGCCGTTCAACGTGACGAGCCGTCTGCATGCCAACCTGGCATTGACGCAGCGGCTGATCGACCAGGCCAAGGGTCTGGCCTACGACGTGGCCAGGATGGATCGGGACTTCGCCCGGTTGTATCCCGAGCAGTACAGCGCCACTGTGAGCGGCGACCAGATGTACCGCGATACACAGGAGCGTTGGAAGAACACGCTCAACAGCTTGCAGACGGCCATGCAGGTGCAGGCCCAGGCCTCGCAGAACGTCAAGGATGATGAAGGCGTGCTGGCCGATCTGGTGGACAAGAGCCAATCCGCCGTCGGTGCCTTGCAGGCGATGCAGTCCACCAACCAACTGCTGGCCCTGCAGGCCAAGCAGTCCATCCAGACGCAGCGGCTGCAGCTCACGCAGGATCGCGCGGCCTCGCTGGAACTGGCCCGGCAGGCGGCGGCGGCCGAGCGCGGGCGGGAGGTGCGCCGGCGCTTTCTCGGAAGCGGCACGCCCTATACGCCCTACACGGTGAACTTCTACAACCACCAGTGAGGCCGCCATGCGCAGAAATCTCCTGTTCGTGGCCGGTGCCTTCGCACTGGCACAGGCATTGTTGCTGACGGCTTGCAGCAAGCCTGCTCCCATCGAATCGGCCGAGGCGCTGGCCGAGAACCCCGAGCGGTTGAAGGAACTGCAGGCCGAGTGCCGCGTGGATCGCGCACGGGTCGGCGAGGCGCAGTGCATGGCGGTGGCCGATGCGGTGCGCAAGCGCTTCATGCGCCCGAGGCCTTCGCCCTATGCGAAGGATCCCGTCCAGCCGGGGACGGCGCCATGAACGACGTCGCGGTTATCGACCGCTTCCTCGATACCTTCTCGCGCTACATCGACTCGGGCTTCGGGTTGCTGCAGGGCGAGGTGGCGTTCCTCACGGCCACGCTGATCGCCATCGACATGACGCTCGCCGGGCTGTTCTGGGCGATGGGCCACGCCAGCGGCCAGGGCGAGGACGTGATCGCCAAGCTGCTGCGCAAGGTGCTCTATGTGGGCGCCTTCGCCTACATCATCGGCAACTTCAACAGCCTGGCGGGCATCGTGTTCAGGTCTTTTGCGGGGCTGGGCCTGACCGCATCGGGCTCGGGCCTGAGCCAGGCGCAGCTGCTGCAGCCCGGACGGCTGGCGCAGGTCGGCATCGAGGCCGGGCGGCCGATCATGGAGCAGATCGGCCAGATGGCGGGCTTTCCCGAGGTGTTCGTCCATCTGGACACCATCGCGGTGCTGTTCCTGGCCTGGCTGGTGCTGATCCTGTGCTTCTTCGTGCTGGCCGTGCAGCTCTTCGTGACGCTGCTGGAGTTCAAGCTGACCACGCTGGCGGGCTTCGTGCTGGTGCCGTTCGCGCTGTGGAACAAGACGGCATTCCTCGCCGAGAAGGTGCTAGGCAATGTCGTGTCCTCGGGCATCAAGGTGCTGGTGCTGGCCGTCATCGTCGGGATCGGGACGGGGCTGTTCGCCGAGTTCAAGGCGCCGGCGGGGGCCGAGCCCTCCATCGACCACGCGCTGGTCATCATGCTGGCCTCGCTGGCCATGCTGGCGCTGGGCATCTTCGGGCCGGGCATTGCGACCGGGCTGGTGTCCGGCGGGCCGCAGTTGGGTGCGGGGGCCATGGCTGGAGCCGCTGTTGGCGCTACAGGTGCCGCCGTGGCGGTCGGCACTGCTGCCACGGGCGTTGGCAGCGCCGTTGCCGCAGGTGCGCGCATGGCCCCGGGTGCTGCTCGCTCCGTGGCTGCAACCGCCGGCAGTGCCAGGTCGGCGTTCGAGGCCGGCTCCGCCGCTGCGGGCGGCGGCCTCAAGGGTGCAGCCGCCGGCGTGGGCAATGTCGCCAAGACCGGCGCGCGCTCGATGAAGGAGCGCATGGCCGCCGCCTTCTGGCCCGAAGGCGCGGCATCAGCATCCGGGGCCGGTGGCGCCGCACCGGGCGCAAGCTCGGCGCCATCCACCGAACAGCCCGCCTGGGCCAAGCGCCTGCATCGAAGGCAACAGCTCACCCATGCCGCTACGACCGCCGCCCACACGCTGCGCGGTGGGGACGGCGGCAGCTCCAGCCAAGGGCCAAGCCTGCGCAGTCCTGACGAATGACGCGATTCCTGATCCTCAAGGAGAACTCCCATGCGATTCAAACGACCGCAGGTGCGCTACGCCGACACGCCGCAGCCTGCCACCCCATACCAGTCGGCTGCCCAGGTCTGGGACGAGCGCATCGGCTCGCCGCGCGTGCAGGCGAAGAACTGGCGCCTGATGGCCTTCGGCTGCCTCGCGCTCGCGCTGCTGATGGCCGGCGGCCTGGTCTGGCGCTCGGCGCAGTCCATCGTGACGCCCTATGTGATCGAGGTGGACCAGTCGGGCCAGGTGCGCGCCGTGGGCGAGGCCGCCACGCCGTACCAGCCCGGCGATGCCCAGGTGGCCTACCACCTGGGCCGCTTCATCGGCCTGGTGCGCGGGCTGTCCATTGACCCCATCGTGGTGCGCCAGAACTGGCTCGATGCCTATGACTACACCACCGACAAGGGTGCCGTGGTGCTCAACGAGTACGCGCGGGCGGCCGATCCGTTCTCGCGCATCGGCAAGGAGTCGGTGACGGTGCAGGTGTCCAGCGTGACCCGCGCCAGCGAGGCGTCTTTCAACGTGCGCTGGACGGAGACGCGCTTTGTGAACGGGGCGCTGGAGCGCACCGAGCGCTGGAACGCGGTGGTTTCCACGGTGCTGCAGACCCCACGCACGGAGCAGCGCGTGCGCAAGAACCCTCTGGGTATCTACGTCAATGGCCTGGCGTGGAGCCGTGAACTCGATTCTTCCGAAGGAGCCAGACCATGAATGTGCCTTTCAGCTTTTGTGTTTCCGTGCTGACACTTGCTGCCCTCGCGGGCTGCGCCACGCAGGGCAAACCGCCGTTGATCTCGCTGGATGAACCTGTGCAGGCCCAGCCGCTGCCCGAAGCACCGAAGCCGGTGGAAGTGGTCAGCGTGCCTGAACCCCTGGCACTTCCTGGCCAGATGAAGCCGTTGCCCGGTTCAGCGGACGCCAAGGCGTCGCCCGAACCTTCCGACGAGAAGGTGCGCGTGACCCGCGCCAATGCCGAGGCGCGCATTGCGCCCACGCGCGAAGGCTATGTGAACGCTATCCAGGTCTGGCCGTTCACCGATGGGGCGCTGTACCAAGTCTATGCGGCCGTCGGCCGCGTGACCGTGGTGGCGCTCCAGCCGGGCGAGGAACTGGTGACGGTGGCCGCCGGTGACACGGTGCGCTGGATCGTCGGGGACACGTCCAGCGGCAGCGGCGATGCGCTGCGCGTGAACGTGATGGTCAAGCCGATCCGCTCGGGCCTGAAGACCAATCTGGTCATCACCACCAGCCGGCGCACCTACCTGTTGGAGCTGACCTCGACCGAGAAGACATGGATGGCGTCGGTGTCCTGGGAGTACCCGAAGGACAGGATGCTGGCCCTGCAGCGCCAGGCGCAGGCGGCCAGTGCTGCGGCGCCGGTCGATGCCGGGCTGTCGCTGGAGAAGATCCGCTTTCGCTACGCGGTCAGCGGCAGCAATCCGCCATGGAAGCCGCTGCGCGCTTTCGACGATGGCGAGAAGGTCTATATCCAGTTTCCGGCGGGCATCGCTCAAGGCGAGTTGCCGCCGTTGTTCGTGATCGGCGCACAGGGCGACGGGCAGTTGGTGAACTACCGCTTCCGCTCGCCGTACTACATCGTGGATCGCCTGTTTGGCGCGGCCGAACTGCGCCTGGGGGGAGACAGGGGCGACGTGGTGCGGATTGAGCGCACCGATGGCGTGGCACGGAGGAATTGAGCATGAGCCAAGACAACACCCCCGACCATGCCACTTCTCAGGAGGGCAAGGTGGCGCCCGAGGCCGTAGCGCTACGTGCCCAGCCGCGCCCGGTCACGCGCCTGAACCGGCGCACCTTGGCCATCCTCACCGGCGGCCTGTCGGTCGCGGTGCTCGGGGCCACGATCTGGGCTCTGCAGCCCCACCGGCGCGGCGCAGGCTGGCAGAACGAGCTGTACAACGTGGATCGTGTCTCGAAGTCCGAAGGGCTGGATGGGTTGCCGTCCGACTACTCCAAGCTGCCGAAGGTGCCCGAGCTGGGGCCGCCGCTGCCGGGCGACCTGGGGCCGGCCATCGTGGCCGCGCAGCAGCCCACCTACATGCCGCCGGGCCACGACCCCAACGATGCCTTGCGCAAGGAGGCCGAAGCGGCGGCGGCCTCGTCGGTGTTCTTCCGCTCGGGCCAGCAGGGCAAGGCCGCAGCGCCTGGCGCGGCCCAAGTCGCGGCGGCTTCGCCCGGTAGCGCCTTGGCGGGCTTCGATCCGCTGGCAGCCGGGCCGGGCTCGACGGCGGCCCAGCCATCCGACCCGACCGCTGTGCAGAACCGGCAAGACCAGAAAGAGGCTTTCCTGAAAGGCGGCTCTACGGAAACCCGCAATTCCGGCCATCTCCAGATGCCGGCCTCGCCGTACCAGGTGATGGCTGGGACGGTGATCGCGGCGGCGTTGGTCACTGGCATCAAGTCCGACCTGCCGGGCGACGTGATCGCCACGGTGACGGAGCCGGTCTATGACTCGGCCACGGGGCGCTTCCTGCTGATTCCGCAGGGCTCGCGCGTCTTGGGCAAGTACAACAGCCAGGTGAGCTACGGGCAGAGCCGCGTGCAGATGGTGTGGAACCGGATCATCCTGCCGGACACGTCTTCGCTGACGCTGGACAACCTCGTGGGCACCGACCCTGCGGGTTACGCGGGGCTGGAGGATGATGTGGATCGCCACTGGGGCCGCATCCTGGCAGGGGCGGCGCTGACCACGCTGCTGGGCGTGGGCGCTGAGCTGGCCGCGCCGGAGAACCGGCAGGACGGCAACCGGATCATCATCGCCGGGCGCGACAGCGCGCAGGACAGCATCAACCAAGTGGGCCAGGAACTGACCCGGCGCAACATGAACGTCCAGCCGACGCTGACGGCGCGGCCGGGCCTGCCGGTGCGGATCATCGCCAGTCGCGATCTGGTGCTCCGCCCGTACCAGCCTTTGTTCCTTCAGCGGGGAGGCATGTAATGAGCACGGCGAAAAAACTCCGCCTGGGACCGCTGCCATCCAACAGCAGTGCGAAGTTGACCTTCACCTGTCCGGCCAGTTTGCGAGCTGACCTCGACCGTTACGCAATACAGCATGCGCAGGCGTATGGCGAAGCGGTAGACGCGGCCACGCTGATTCCCTACATGCTTGAGGCATTCATAGCTGGAGATCGGGGATTCAGGCGAGTGGATGCCAAGCGTGAGACTCCATTTGCGCCGACCGGGTCGTCGTCTAATCAAGGCGGCTCACCGGAATGACCTCGCAAACTAACTCTTGTTGCAACAGCCAAATTGCGAAAAGTTGCGGGCTCCCTCTGGAGGCGCTGTGGCTCTTGCTTTAAAAACATGATTGCCGTACATTTGTACGATAACTGTGTTTTTGCCGTATTGCTGGAGGTTTGTACATGGGAAGAACTGAGCGACTGGAACTGCGCCTGGACGAGGAACTGCTACAGCGTATTGATGAATGGATGGAGCGAACGGGCCGCGCCAGCTCCCGCTCGGACGCGGTTCGCCAGCTCGTGGACCTTGGGCTGAATACCATCACGGGTAAGAGCATTGACCTGACTGCGGGCGACAAGCTGAACTTCATGTTGCTGCGCGACCTTGTGAAGCACCTGAAGGTGCCTACCGAGACCAACGTCGATTTCGTTGCGGAGTCGATCTACGGTGGTCACTACTGGGCGCCCACGTGGGATATGCATGGGCTCTTCCACAACCACGCTGACCGCCCGGCCGATGTCACCTTGGTTGTTAACGTGCTGGACACCTGGGACTTCATCGAAGGCAGGCTGGAGAAGCTGTCCGCCGAGGATGTGGAAAAGGTCAAGGCGGCTAACCACGGATACATGCCGGAGTTCGCCGGCTTCGACGGCAACGAAGAGAGCGGGCTGATGAGGATCGCGCGATTTCTTGTCGAGGAGATGGGGCGGTTTTCGCGCTTCAAGGGGCGCGACTTCAACTCGCATGCCCCGACGGCACCCGGGTATCGCCGCATGGCTGCAGCGTTTGCACCTATCCGGGCGACTCTTGGCATGGGCCGCAGCCTCAGCGCTGACCAGATCATTGAGATCCTGAAGGCCGAGTGAGCCGAGCCTGCTTGTGAGCAGCCTCGATGACTTGGGGATGGTGTCGGCCTTCCACCCATTCAACCCAGCTAAATCCGGCGGTCTGATGTTGTTTCTACACATGCCAGACCACCTATTATCTCTACGGTGGGAGGCATTAATGCTCCCCAGTGGGGTGTGAAGATACCTCCCATATGGGGGGTGTCCATGCCCCACGAAGAAGGATGCAATGCAAGCACATCAAGCAGGACCACACGGAACATAGATAAGCGGGTGGGGGGCGTTGATACCCCGGTATGGCTTGGCCTGACCCTAGGGATTACGGCGATAACTTGCTTATGCTGAAGCCATCGAACGAAATGGAGAGTGTCATGAGCGTTGTCGCAGCCGTACCTGCGCCCGAGCCGGAGTCCGATCCGAAGGCCGCGGTCCGAGAGAACGAGAAAAAGTGGGGCAAGACCTTGATGGACGCCGGCTGGACCTGCATTCCCAGCACGATCATCCTGCGCCAGCGAGCGCTGGGCCTGGACCCGGTTGACATGAATATCGTGTTGGTCATCGCAGCGCACTGGTGGAAGTCCAGTCAGCTCGCCTTTCCATCCAAGAAGCTGATCGCTGACACGATTGGCAAAGACCCGACGACGGTGCGCCGCCGGCTGGCAAAGCTGGAGAAGGACGGAATGATCGAGCGTATTCTGCGGCCGCAGCCGGGGGGCGCCACAACTCCAACGAGTACCGGCTAACGGGCTTGATCACGGGGGCAGAACCCTATGCGAAGGAAGAAATCGCCAAGCGTGCCGAGGGCAAGGCCTATCGGAAGGCGCGTGCGAGCAGGAAGGGGGTGGGTCTCGTGCCCACGGACAAGTCATGATTGCATGGAAGCCATTCACCCACGAGGGAGCAAGCTACGACCTGTCCCACCTGCACCCGTTCGTCCATACCTTCGAGCAGGCCGAACAGGTTGGCAAGCCTGCGCGCAGCTACCCGGTGCAGGTGATCTTCAGCCTGCATTGCTTCACGCGCGGCGCGGATGGGGTCGAGGACCCGAAGGGGCCGCTAGGGTACGCGGATTCTCGCGAGACGCGCATTTTCGACTTCGGGCGCTACGCGCAGTCTCGGCAGTTGCCTGAGATCGTGCGTGCCTTGCCCACGTCGCCGTGCTACCACACTAACCATGGCAACTTCTTCACGGTGAGGCTGCTCAACCCAGCAACTGGCCAGGAAGACACGTACGAGGTGTATTTCACCGCCTCGCGGTCCAGCTCGAAGGCGGTTCCGTTGAACCTGTTCGTGCAGAGTGCCTATGTGCGCGACAGGCTGCACGCAAACAGGCCCTCGCGCAAGAAGATCGGGTTCTTCGTGATCCTGCACAACATACTGAATGGTCGGCCGATCAAGGTCCCGAAATGAAAACGCCCTCCGTAGGGGAGGGCGTTGGAAATAAATCGGACCTCTTGGCTATCCCTACGCTTGGGTGGGGACCCCTGGCGGGGTGGGATCAACGCACAGCTCTCGCTGCTCCGTTCATACGCTGACAGGCCAATGATAGCGCATTGGGGAGCGCAGGGCAATTTTCGCTCGGCCTCTTGAAGGAAGGGTATCAGGGTCTATCGACCGGTGGCACGCGGCACAGGCGTTTTGACCGGCCTTGTCGCTCGTGGGTGGCTACGCTTGGCTTGGCTGTGTCAGGTTGGCTGTTGTGGCCGTTCCCGGCACGCTATGGACTACCGGCGATGGGAATGAATGCTGTCGCTGCACGGGAAGGAGAAGTTCCATGCGAGCCAGGATTTTGAACGGCCAGCCAGAAGCACCGCCAGCGCGGTTTGTCGCACAGGGCCAGGGCCTTGACGATGACCGAGCCATGCGCGCGGCACATCTTTTGCAGGAGGCGCTTGACCTGCTAAGTCAGGAGGCGGTGCAGCCATTGGGGTCAGCGTCGGATCGGCATGACCGGCTCCTGCGCTTGCCCGAGGTGCAGCGGCTGACCGGTCTGGGCCGCTCCGTGATCTATCAGCAGATGCGGGACGGGGTTTTTCCGCGCTCGATCAAGATCGGGCCGCGTGCAGCCTCCTGGTCGGAAGCCGCCGTCTATGGATGGATTCAGCAGCGGCTGTCGACAGGAGGTCACTCAGCTTGAATGATTGGATGTTGTTCTAATTTACAAACATGGATGGAAGTTCGAGGCATCAGGTAATCAAACGGTTGCGGGCGGACTTGCTTCGCGGGTCACTGTTCGATTTAACCACCTTGGCGCAGTTCGAGGTATCGTCCCAGTTCGCCACGCACTACGCCGAGGAGGCTTGACTGGCGTGGTTGGCCTACGGGGTCTATGGCCTATTGAACTAACTCACCGCTCGGGCATAGCAGCCTGAACCAATGTGCAAGCTTCTTTTCGCGAGTTGCAAATGCTCCCTCAAGGATGCCTAGGGCAAGGGCCTGCGCGTCATGCAGGTCGTGCTCAAGTCGCTCGTTCACGCCGTTACTTAGCATCTGGCGCACCTGTCCTTGGTATCTGATGTGCCAGTCCACGGAGAAGAGTAACTCCACCTGTAGCCATCGGAAATGCGCCCAATGTGGTCCAATAATGGACGTGTTTGGAAACACGTATCCGAGGTCTGAGGAGGCCAGCTGGTCATAGAAATTCAGGATAAATTCAGTATCCGCGATGCTTGCCAGAGCAGAGTCGAGGGCTTGCTGTCGATTGGTATCGCTGCCAATCAACAGATTATTGAACAACGAACTTACGGTTTCCGATAGACCAATCAGTCGGAACTTCTCTTCTTCGAGCTCAGCCGCTTCCTCTTGCATGGATTCCTGTGCTTCCGGAGGCAGTTCGTAATCTTTATCCGCGAGAGCTGGGTTAAAGCGAAACTGAATGTCGATAGCATGTTCAGAAGGCTTGCCGCAGGAGCGTTGGTGTTGTTGCTCATATCGGAGAAGCATGCCAACGTGGTCTACGAGCAATACGGGATTTTCAATTGCCGGGAGCTTGCTGAAGCAGCGCTGCCGCTTTTCTGTTGACGTATCCAACAGTTCATAGAACAGGGCGCCAGACATCACAAGTTGCCGCTGTTCGCGCAGCATCTGAATGTCGCTGCGATTTGCTCCTTGCAGGTAGCATTTGTCCAGAATCACGCTCTTCATATCGATTGACTTTCTCTTCGCTGGCACTTACCTGTTCATCACTCGAAGGATTCCTCGCTGAGCCTGTCTATAGCTCGGTCTGATTCGATTCGCTTTTGTATGTGCTCCAGATTCTCATTTGCCCAATTGGCTATGGTTGCATCGGAATGAGCCGCAAGACCCTCAAGGAGCAGGATGAACGGCTCCAGTGCTTGAGAAAGGCTACCGGACCATTGCCAGGGATGGAGGCTCTTATTGAATGCCTCCAGTATGGATCTCTTGTCGGAAGCAAGTTCCAGGAGTTGGTGTGCGAGTGGGCTCAGTTGTATTCCGCTGGTACCTTGGGGGGCAATGATGTTGATTTCTGCGGCGACAAGTGGAGCTCGACTCGCAGGATCAACCTGCACCCAACTGAGAATGGCATCCTCCGGAGCGCACTGCAGAACAGGGCTGTGACGCGCAGTGAAACGAGAGCGGAATCCGAAATTCTGTCTCTTGGATGCTTTGCTTAGAAAGGCATCCAAGGCAATAGCGGGTTGGAGCTTAAAGAGGGTGCAAGCCAGATCGCCAAATTCTCCTCCAGGCCTTGAGTAGTCCTCCATGGCGGCAGCAAGCCGGCTCGCTAACTGAGCTGCGGCCTCCTTGGCGTCTGGGCCGGCTAAAGCTATCTTCGCCAGTTCGTTCACACGCCACGCGACACCATGGTCACGAATATCGGAGTCAAACCTGCTGAGGAGGCTGCGCCCCAGCTGTACCAGCTCCATAGGCTGTGGCGTACCTGCGATCCTCCATCGACGGAGCTCGGTGTCGAGCTCATCAATGGATGCGACCAAGCCATCTGGCATGCGGGAAAGCACCTCACTGGCTTCGCAGAACTTCTGCAATGAGAACCCGAACGCTTCGCTATGTCTGATGCGCAGGGCAAAGTGACACGGGTTTGCCACTTGCCGCTTCATGGCTGCTATCAACCTGTCGCCGTCCTCGTCATCTTGAGGCACGCCAAGAATGATGGGGTAATACGGATCCAGCCTAGGGTCTCCAGCCACGCTATCCAGGATTTGAACCGCGGCTGAGTAGTCCTTGGTGCGTAGGCCCTGGACAAAACCCGCGAGTACGGTAACGTTCGGCGTGTCGGTAGCTGCGGTGAAGGCGTCATAAAGAAGTTCCCATTGATGTCGGGGATTTGGAGATCCAATACCAAGGCCGCGTCCGAATAAATACTGCCGGCCGTTTCCCGCTGCGAGAAGCTCTGGAATGATTTTTAGTAAGACGGCTTCGTCATGGGCGGCTGCCTCTCCCAATGCGATGACTTTGTTATCTGCTCGGTGCCAAGCATCAACAGGATTTTCGTCCTCGGCTTTGTTGGACTCATCCAAGGCATCAGTCACATTCAGAAAATCACGCGTGTGGTTCAGAGCGTAGGTGCGGATTTCCTGAAGCAGTCCTGTCGGGGTGAGCTTGGTTTCCAGGTTACGAAGAGCACTCAGCATCCCAGGTTCCATCGTGTCGCCGTCAAAGTGCAACGCGCTCCTAACGGCGATCCATCCTGCCGGCCAGCCGTCCTCCTGAGCTAGTTCGAGTGTCATTGCAGATAACTGGGGATATATCTCACGTCTCCATAGTTCACGAAAGTGCGCCGTGATCGCGGTTCGCGCTCGCTCCAGTTCTTCCGCGCCCGATGCGGCTATGCTGCGGATGAGAGTAAAGGCGCTCTCAAGCCAAGCCTTGACTTCGTCGACGCTGGAGGGCTCCCAACCATACCCGTGTGGGCGGGCTCCAAATGAAAATTCATGCGAGGAATCGATGGGGCCAAATTCCAGCATGGCCTCTACCGCGTCCCAGACGAGTTCTCTGCGCTTCCCCGATGTGGAGGTCAGCAAGCGATTGAGTAACCGTACACGTTGTTCCGGTGGCGCCATCGTGCCAGACAGCCCAATTCGAAAAATTTCCTTCCATGCACGGCGCAGGTCAATGGTTCTGCCATCTTCATGCTCTGCGAGGATCAGTAGCAATGGTGCAGCCCTGTCGAATGCCTGGGGCTCATAGGCCAAGTGCCGTAAGAGCGTGCCCCACTCCTGCAGTGAACCATTCTGTCGAAGCAAGAAATCAGACGAGGTCCCAGGGCCGAGAGCACGCTCCAGGGATTCAAGAGTTTTCTGAGGCGACAGCGGGGCAAGGTTGATAAACAGCTTTCGCCCAAGCGCATTCAGCATTGCAGGCTTAGCAAGCCACTGCTCATCCTCCATCCAGCGATTCCCGATTGAGCGGGCTTCGTTGCTGCTGTGCAGGTATTCAAGTCTTCGACTGAACGAGACAAGAAGTCTCTCGTGGAGTGCGAATGCGTTGGTAATGTCAGAGGAGGGAATATTCTGGAGCGCGGATTCTGCAAGGCGGTTTGCAAGGGCTGGCGGCAACAGGGCGCGCCATTTGCCACGGGATTGCACCAGATCACGGTTTCGGAGCGTGCTTACATGGCGATAGAGCTCATTCACGCTCATGCCAGCCAGATTGGCCAATACCTGGAGCTCTGACAGGTCGCTCTTGGTGTCTGTTCCATCGAACGAGTAGACCAAAGAGCAAACCTCCGCCGCTCTCAGCAACTTTTCGTCATGTGTTTGTTTTTGGCGAAACAAGCGTCGAAAGAGTTCCGGATCAGTCAAGGTCCCAAGCGTTTCTCCCCGGGCAACCGTTCGCGCAAGAGCTAGTGCAATGCGCGCGTTGCCACCAGCGATCTCCGTAATGCGGTATCTATCAGGCTCCGTCAGGTGGGGAGCGAGATGCTCAAGGATTTTGCTCAATACATGACTCGATGCAGGTGCCAGTTCATAGACATTGGTTGCCTCGGGGACATCTTCATCGGCGACGTCATACTCGACCGTCAGGAGGCTAAGATGCGTGGGATATTGGAGAACCACTTGCGCCAATACCTTATGGGTGGCTGGATTGCAGTTGTCCACGACCACGATGGCCCGCTGTCGCGATGTTCCCAAACGCAGGAGCATTTCACGCGCGTTCGGCTCAGGTGAGTCACCCAGATCTGTATACAGCGCCAGGGCCGGATCAAGCGGGGCTTCGCTTCCTGTTCCCGGCTCGAAAAGTGCCTGTACTAAGCGGGTCTTTCCCGTGCCAGACAGGCCCACGATGCGGGCTACATGGCCGGGCTGTTTCATGACCTTGCGCAGCCGGTCAAGGCCTTCCGTCACCGGAAGGGCCGTGGGAGGGCCGCCATCCGTGCGCTCTACCAGTCTGGCCGTGTCGTCATACAGATACTTGCCTGTGCGGTCGCCGGACCACGCTGTGTAGCATTGCCACCCCTGCAACCGGGCATTGATCTGTTCGCGTACCCACATTTCGACGCCTGGGTACTCGCGGGCCCAGCGTGCAAGCCGATTCCGATCATAGAAGTCCACCAAGAGTTTCGCGGCGTCGGGTTGATCAGCGATTGCATTGCGCATCGCTTCCCGGCGTCTGCCCAAAGAGGAGTCCGTGACGGATCCTTTGGAGCTGACGATGACATACGCACCACCACAGGAAATCAAGTCCTTGATGGCTTCCCGTAGCTCACCCTTTGGGCGCATTTCCTTGGTGATTTCACCGGCTGGCATGTCTTCGCACTTCACCTGGAAGCCGGTATCTGGCCGCGGGATGAAATCCAGAGCAGCGGTAGTCGGTGCGAGTTGGACACGCACATCGATGCCGCCATCCTTCGCTGTCTGATTGCCTCCGTCCAGCACCGAGGAGGACGGAAGGCCATTCCTGCGAAGCTCTGCCTCGCAGAGCTTGGTGACCAAAAGTCTGAGGTCCTCGTCGCCAAGGCGTGCTATGTGCTCTCCGGTGAGTTCCAGCATTTCACTCCCTCGTTAATTTGCTCAGATCAATGATATCGTTGGCTAAGCGCCACTCAGCTCCCACGCTTTCAGTGAGTGCAAATGGGAAGCGCGGCAAGGTGTGATCGCAGGCGGCACAATTGGTGCCGCCCTAAAACTCGGCAAGCGCGAAGCATAGGTCCGGTTGCAGGAAAACCGTGAAGTGCATCTGCTGGATTTCCTGTATCAGTCTCTAAGTCAGAACCTTCACATGACCGACCGCGAAAAACCAACTCGGGACTTCCTTAAAGAGGCGCTGGCCGCCGATTTCGAGGTGTATGAGAAATACAGTGGCTGGCACAAGCATGGTGGCGAGAAGGTGTACTACGACTTGGTGTTGCGAGCCAAGGACCATCTGGTGCAGCAAGGCTTCGATCCCGGCTACTTTGTCATTGAAGTAAAGCTTTTCAATCTCGATGATGTCCAAAAGCATGATGTCAAGGCAAGAGACATGATGTGGCAATGCGTGGCGTACTCGTTCAGTGACATCGAGCTGCCTTCAGGGGAGTTGGTACGGCCCTTGTTTGTCCTCTACTACATAGACGGATCCGGCGTTAAACCCGAATACGAGAAGGAAATCAATGCGCTCCATCACTTCGTGCAGCGAGGTGGCGTTGGCCGCTTGGTCTTTGAGCGCATTGACCCTGGTCAATGGCTGTTGAACTTCGGTGGCTCTCGGTACTTCAGCAAGCGGCGTGGCCGAGGGTCGCACAATGTAGGGGTCAAGCGGCAGACGGGATCGTCAAGATAGGGGCTGGATGCAATATGCTTGCCAGCGTATCCAGGGGAAATGATGACTCCCGACGAATATGACGAATTTTTGAAAAAGGCTTTCGAGGCCTATCTGCGGGTTCGTGCGCAGGAAGCCTGCCAGCCGTCACGAGCATATCTGCCATACAACGTAGTCGACTTGAGCGCTCCCCGATGGTCGGCGATGGGCGATATGTTGATCAAGGACGAACTCAGAGAGCTTACCAATATCCTGAATGCATGGTTGGGTACTCTCAGGCACTGGCATGCATGGCTGACTGTGTCGCAAGGCTACTCCGACGAGGACACTTGGCAGTTGGAATACGAATTCATCGCACCGCTTGCGACCTATTGTCTTTTCCAACCAAGCGCGATTCGCGACACCTTCACGTTTGTTGTAACGAACGGGATGCACCAGGTGCTTCTGGCGACTGACTCCTCATACAAAGATCGGCTGATCCTAGATCAGGCTCCTTGGGAGGAGCGCAAATATCCGACGCGGCGAAAAAAGAAGAACAACTGGCGAGTGTCATAAACAGGTGGCCGAAAGGAAGGAGCCTACTGGACAATCTGCGGAGACTGGACGACGGCACGACGCGGGATGCAACTTCGGACTTCCGCAACCGTTCGAGCCACAGCATTGCCCCCAGATTCTCAAGAGGCACTACCCGCATGGTTACACGCACAATTGAGCAGGCGACGCGGATGGAAAGGCGGGCAGATGGGGGATGTGAGTGGGTTCCCGTTTCAGGGAAGACTGCGGTCTGCTACGGTTTTGGCGGAACGGAGCCGCTCGACCTTGATCAGGTGCGGCAGGTCAATTTGGCCCAGTTTGATATCGCTGTGGCTTGTTTCGATCTCTATCTTGCTCTCCTGACAAAGACCACTGCTGCTAGATCGTCCGCATGAGCTCGTCTCCTTGAATCTGTACGGTGAACAGGCCAAAGGCTGACTCATATGGAGTTGCGGATGGGCGGCTTTCGTTGGGTAGAGCGCTCCCAATATCATCAGGAAAGACGATGGAGAGGTCGATGATCGGCGAAGCGGCTAGGATCTCTTCCAGCTTGGCTCCGAGCACGCGCCAGGCTTCGCGTTTTTCATCGGCGTAGTCGTGGTGCAGGTAGTGCCTGCGCACCCGGCTGCCCTTCATCACATGGTTCTGGCAGCGGTCAATCACATCGGGGTTGATGCGCAAGGCTTGCATCATCGTGGCAGCCGTGCGGCGCATATCGTGGGGTGTCCATTCTCCGTTGGTGCCCTTGGCTAGCACCAGGGTGTTGTCGTGGCGGCGCTTCTTCAGCGGTTTTGTCCGCTTTTTGAATTGGGTTTGCCGATCGCCCACTTGCTTGGAGATGGATTTCACGCACACATGGCTGTCCTTCACGTGCCTGGCAGGGAAGCACCAGCGAGTATCGCCGGTGAGGGCGTGCAGGGCCTTGAATTGGCGCAAGGCGAAGTCGGACAGGAAGACCAACTGATCCTGCTTTTTGCCGATGCGGCCCTTGACGTTCTCCCGGGGGATGAACCACTCGCCTTTTTTTATATCGACGTGCTTCCATTCGGCCATCAGTAGTTCGCCGATCCGGCAGGTGGTGCCCAGCGAGATCCACAGTGCGAGTTGGCTTTCCTGTTGCAGGGGGCGCGTCGTGGAGCGTTTGTTGGGAGCGGTGTCGTAGTCGGCCTGCATCTGCAGGAAGATGTCGCGCAGCTCGCGGATTTCGTCGGGGCACAGGATGCGTTCGCGCTCGCCGTCGAGGTCGTAGTCGCTCGGCAGCAGCTTGGCGATTTCGACCAGTTCTGCTGGGTTGCCCTCAATCATCAGGCCGCGCCAGGGCTGACGCCTCTCGGCCCAGTGGAACATCTGCACCAGATCGTTGTAGAGGCATATGGCCATGCGAAAGACTCCGCGTCGAATGACTGCGCGCAGCAGATCACGCAGGTGGCTTTCAGTGACTTGGCGAACGGGCAGGTGCCCGATGACCGGCAGGAGGTCTTTCTCGAAGGAGCGCTTCAGTTCCGCGTTGTCGTCCTTGCGGTTGACGCCATCGGCCATCCAGGCATCGAACATTTGCTGTACGGTGGCGTCGGCGGCATCCTGCCGGGCCTTCTCGGCGATCACAGCCTCGACGCGGGCTTGGGCCTCGATGCGCTCGGCTTTCTTGTGGTCGCGGGGATCGACGCCGGAGCGCACCTGTTCGCGGGCGTCGTCGCGGGAGCGGCGGATGGATTCCAGGCTCACGGTGGGCCAGGTTCCGCACTGGTGCCAGGCGACTTTGCCTTCCCATTTGAAGGCGCTTTTGAATCGGATGGACACGGCACCGTCGCTGGCAACGCGGACTTCGCCAGTCAGGCCATCACCATCGCTGAGGGTATCGCCCTTCCACTCGACGGGGATCGCTTCCAGCTCCTTGATGGTCCATTTGCGGCCTTTGCCGGCCTTGGGATAGCGGGTCATAAATGCTCCTGAGGGGTAAACCGAGGGGTAAACCAGCCGCTGGCTACCCCCGGATTTCATTGAACCTCAGAAGACGAAGATTCCGATTTAACCTATTGAATACAAAGGGTTTTTTAATCCGGCAACGTCCGAGGACGTTCGGGGAAAAAGTGTAATTAATTCGATGGGGTGCAAGGGGTCGCGAGTTCGAATCCCGCCACGCCGACCATTTAAAATCAAGGGGTTACAGCAGTTTTTGCTGTAACCCCTTTTTCTTTTTCTGGCATCGTGTCCTTGCCGTGTCCTAGAAGTCATGCTGTCGTCGGCTATGCCAATTGGCACCAAGCTCGTTAGCGCACCGGTCAGCATCGTAGGCAGGAGTCGTTGTTTCTAGAGAGGCTCCCAGGGCGAACGACCCGGGGCAACTGAAACTAAGCGAGCTTCTGCGGCAATCAGTTCGTCGCCTAGGAGGCTGATGTAGTTCGGCAGCATGCTCGGCATGCTCCTCCAACTGGGCTACTTCGGTACCGGTCATGCCCGGTACTGGGCAACTACAAGAAGCACCTGCCAGATGTAGAGCGTCATCTCCCATCAGTGCCATGGAGACGCCTTGGATGCTTGGATGTACGGTAGTGACTTCAAAACGCACCGTGGTAGCAAGCTGACTGCTGCTTGGCCACCTGAGGAATTCGGGATGCTGCTCCTGGGGAGCCTCTTTCCATTACCTGCATTATACGTCAATGACGTATAATGCAGCCATGTACACCATCATCGAAACGCCTATCTTCAGCGCAGATGCAAAAGATATTTGGGCGGAAGGTGAGCGCGGAGAATTCTGCGCATGGCTTGCGCTCAATCCTGAAGCTGGCGACGTGATTCCTGGCTCGGGCGGTTGTCGCAAAGTGCGCTGGGTGCGCAACGGCATGGGCAAGCGCGGCGGGGTGCGAGTGATTTATTTCAACCGGCTGGACAAAGGCGTGATTCACCTGCTGGTGATCTATGCCAAGGCGGTGCGCGGCAACATCCCGGTGCACATCCTCAAGGCCATCAAGCAGGAGATCGAGAATGCCTACTACCAAGCGTGAATCCATGACGGGCGAAGAGCTGGGCCTGAAGCTGCTGGCATCGGTCAAGCAGATGCGCGCAGGCCAGGGTATGGTGGTGCATTCGCCGGTGGCCAGTGTGCGTGCGGCCTCGGAGCTTTCGCAGGCGCAGTTTGCCGCGCTCATGGGTGTGTCTGTGCGCACCTTGCAGGAATGGGAGCAGGGGCGCCGTCGCCCCAGTGGCGCGGCGCAAACGCTGCTGGCTGTAGCGCAGCGCCACCCCGAGGTATTGCGCGAGCTGGTCTAGGCATGAAGCGGTGTCACAAGGGCGGCTTCAGGCTGGTTGCAGTCTTTCGAAGGCGCCGACTGAATGACTGCTTGAGCTGGAAGCGGTCAACTGCAATTGCTCGCTCCAGTTCAATCAGCAGTTGATTGCCTGACTCAGAGTTTGAAAGAGCGTTGTAGATCTAGTGCTTGTGCCCGCTTTCGCTTCCCTGCGATCTTGGCTGCTGCACCCACGCCTTCACCGTTCTCTCGCCCGCCTTCTCGAACTTCAGCGTCAGGTCGAACCGGTCGCCCACCTTCAGCGGCTGGCGCAGGTTGATGAGCATCAGGTGGTAGCGCTGGCCGTGGCGCAGCTGCACTTCCTGCCCGGCGGGCAGGTCGATGGCGGGCACTTCGCGCATGCGCATCACATCGCCTTCGGTGCTCATCTCGTGCAGCTCCACGCGCTCGGCCACCGGCGTGCTGGCGGCCACCAGCCGGTCGGGTGCGGAACCCCGGTTGCGGATGCCGCGCAGGTAGGCCGCGCCGTTGGGCGTACCCGCCAGCGATGGCGTGGCATAGGGGTGATCGATGACGAGCTGGCCCGCGCGGAAGTCGTGGGCGTGGGCGGGCGTGAAGTGCGCTGCACCCAGCAGCGCCAAGGCTGCCATGGTGTGCAGCACGCCGCGGCGGGCGGGCGAGAGGGAAGTTGTTGTCATGCGGTGTGTTTCTGTATCGATGGTTTGAGGAGCGCTGAAGTTTCAGCGGGCTGGGGTGTGGGGCCGGGGCATCACCAGCTTCTCTCCAACAGCGGGCCGGGTGTGTAGACCAGCCGTAGCGCTACCAGGCTGTTGCCCTGGCCTGCGATGCGCTCGCGCCCTGCCTCCACAGCCAGCAGCACGCTGGGGTGGGGGCGCCAGCCCAGCATGGCGGTGAAGCGGCGCGCGGGGTGGTAGGGCAGCAGGTTGGCGTCGGTGGCCACCAGGGTGGCGCCGGGGCCGTCCAGGCTGTGGGTGCTGCGCAGCCATTCCTGGCGCACGGCCACATCCCACTGCGCAGTAGGTTGCCACAGCGCCTCCAGCCAGCCACCGCTGGTGCGGCCCTTGTAGCGGGTGTCGCCGTTTTGCGAATACAGGTTGCCAAGCTCGTTGCGCAGCACGCCCGCCGCCGTCAGGCGCACGCCGGGCAACGGGGTGGCCCAGCTGGCGCTGACGCCCAGCAGGTCTACGGTGCCGTCGAAACAGGTGATGTCGCGCAGGCTGGCGCTGCACTGGGGCGCGGTGTGGATGTGGCCGCTGTTGCTGCGCTGCACGTAGGCGCCGCGCCCTTGGGGTTCCAAGCGGCTGTAGAAGGCGTCGGCCTCCCAGTCACCGGCGTTGCCCCACAAAGCGCCCGCCGCGCGGGCACGGACGGTGGGCGCCCATGCCGCGTTTTCACTGCCCGGAAAGCGGCGCGCGCGCCACAGCCCGGCGTCGATGCCCTGCAGCCATTCGAACGCGCCTTCCAGATGTGGGCGCCAGGACAGGTTCACACCGTCCTCGATCCAGTCGCCGTTGAACGCCGCGCGCTTGATGAGTGGCATCTGGCCAAAGCGGTCCAGGTGACCGGCGTTGCCGATCACGGGGCCCAGCGGCATACGGTTGCGGCCCGCGCCCAGGGTGAAGTCGGAGTCTGCAGACGGACGTGCCTCCACCCACGCCGCCTCGGTGTGGGCGCGCTCGCTGCCATGTTTGCCAAAACTGACGGTGGCGCCCAGCAGCGGCGTGAGCCGCACGCCGGCGCCCAGTGTGCCGTGTTCCAGCGCCCAGCCACGCTGGTCGGTGGGGGTGTCGCCCAGGCCCAGCACGCCCGTCAGGCGCGGTGCGGGCACGGGCTGGTCGGAGTGCTGATAGCCCACGGCAGCTGCAGCGTTGATTTGCAGACCGGGTGTGGCCGGAATGCTGGCGTCGCTGGCGTCGTGCGCCCGCGCCGGGTTCAGCGAGAGCAGGCACAGCGTGGCCGCTGCCACAGCACAGGCGCGTGCCTGCAGTGGTCGTGCTCCATCTGCCAAGGTGGATAGAGAGTGCGCCATTTATTTCGCTCCTGCCGCCGCGAACGGGTCGGACAGCTTGGGGTTGGTGAGCAGATCGTGGTCCGTCAGCGTTTTCAGAAAGGCGACGATGTCCGCTCGCTCCTGCACGGTGAGGTTGATCTGGTTGATGAAGTCGTTCTTGTTGGGGTTGGCGCGGCCATCTCCCGCATGCGGGCCTGAAGTGATGTTGCGCCCGCCAGCGGCGTAGAAGTCCAGCACGTCTTCTAGCGTGGCGATGCTGCCGTCGTGCATATAGGGGCCGGTGACATCCACATTGCGCAGGCTGGGCGCACGGAACTTGCCCATGTCTTTCACCTGCTGCGTCAGCTCGTACACGCCCCGGTTGGGTTCGGGGAACGCGCCCGTGCCGCCGATGTTGTACAGGCCCGTGTTGTGGAACGGTGTCTCCACGATGCGGCTGCCCGCGTGCACGATCTGGTCGTTGAAGTTGAAGCTGCTGTGGCAGTGAAAGCACTCGGCCTTTTCGCCAAAGAACAGGTTCATGCCGCGCTCAGCTGCGGGGGGCAGTGTGGCCTTGCCTTGCAGGTACTGGTCGTAAGGGCTGTTGCCCGACAGGATCGTGCGCTGGAACGATGCTATGGCGTGGATGGCGTTGCCCCAGTTGATGGGCGCGTTCTGGCCGGGGTACGCCTTGGCGAACTTGTCCTTGTAGCTGCCATCGGCCGCCAGCCGAGCCAGGATCTCGTCCTTGTTGCCGTCGTTCACGCCCATCTCGATGGGGTCAGTGCCAAAGAGTGGAGTCTCCATCTGCTTTTCCAGCGTCACCAGCGAAGGGTTGGCCCAGGTGAGCGTGGCGTTGTAGACCACGTTGGCCAGCCCCTGGGCGTTGCGCGGGTGGTGCTGGCCGGTGGAGCCAATGGAGGTGGTCAGCCCGTCCGTGAACGCCTTGGACTGGACATGGCAGCTGGCGCAGGCCTGCGTGCCGTTGCCTGACAGGCGGCGATCGTAGAAAAGGAAGCGGCCCAGGTCCACCTTGGCTTCGGTGATGGGGTTGGCCTCGGGCACCTTGGGGGTGGGGAAGAAGGATGGCAGAACCCAGGACCAGCTGGTGCTGGTGCCCGAGTTGTCGCTGACGGAGGTGCCCCCTCCGCCACAGCCGCCCAGGGCCAGAGCCCCGAGCAGGCTGGCCAGGCCAGCGGCCTGGGCGGCCATCCGCGTGAGCGAATGGTGGTGTGCCATGGTTATTTGGCCTCTGCGCGGAACAGGGTCTGGCCGCTGCCGCCGTTGATCGGCTTGCCGGTCATCAGGTCGAGCGCAAGCACCTTGTAGATGGCGTTGCACTCAGGGTCGGTGGCGCCGGACATGCAACCAGGCGCACCGCCCAGGTCCTCGTTCAGGTTGGTGCCGGTGTACAGCGCGGCCAGGTCCACCACCACCTTCTGCGTGGCGGTGTTGAAGTTGGCGAAGCTGAAATCCATGCGGTTGGGGCGGTCGCAGCTCACGGTTTCGCCGGTCACGGGGTTGCCCGTGCAGCCGGTGGAGCCTAGGTGCACGTAGAAGGTGTTGCCAGGGGCTGCTGGTGCTGGGCGCACCACGCCACCCGTGGGGTTCACCTCGATCTGCGCGAACTTTCGGCCTGCCTGCCACGACCACGCCATGGCCTGCACGTCCATGGGCTTGGTGGCCACGGCGTAGTCGGTGTGGTTCAGACTGGCGGGAACACCCACGGTGAGCTTCACACCCGTGTAGGTGCCAGCAGGCACGGTGCCCTTGATTTGCGGGTTCATGGCCTTGGTGCCAGCGTCGGCGCAGCCGCCGGTGCCGTCTTCCAGGTCCACCAGTGCCACATCCTTGGTCTGCCAGTCGCTCACGTCCAGCGTCACGGGCACGGTTTCGCCCTTGTCATTCACCAGCGCGACGTTGCTCACGTAAAAGCGCAGGTCGTGCAACTGGGCGCTGACCTTGGCGTTGCCCAGACCGGTGATGGCGGTGCCGCATTTCACATCTTGCGTGCCAGCCTTGGCGGCGAAATCGATGGTGATGCTCTTGGGGCCGCTGGGGGCAGGCGTGTCGCTGCCACCACTGCCACCTCCGCAGGCGGACAGGACCAGGGGTAGCGCCATGGCGAGGGCCATGAACAAGGAGTTGCGACGGGGAATGGAGTTTTGAATATGTGTCATGGCGATTCTTTTGAATGGCCGGTGCGCAGGTCAAAAGCGGCGCACACGGTCGAGCAGATTCCGCAGGGCCGCATCTGGCCTTGCACTGAATAGAAACCTTGTGATGAACATGAGGTGCCCACGCCGATGCCTTGAGGGCGGCATGTGGGAACCAGCAGGGATCAGCCTGAGGACGGGGGTGGCGCGCGCGGTGGCGCTGTCAGCACTACTCTTTCGGCGGTGCTAAGGAAGAACGGCGTATCCGGCGGCCGTACGCGGTAATCGAGCGGTGGTTCAAACCGGAGATCACTGCGCGCGAGGTCGGGCAACGCATCGCCTAAGAAGCGGCACAACGGGCAATGCGGGTTGCCATCTGCATTGGCGCTGACCCCTTCGATCGAGTCGGCAGTTATGGCCATGTCGCCCGCAGAGGCTTGCACGCTCACCCATCGCACGCCCTGGTTGGTGCACACCTCCACCATCGCTGCACCGCTGCCGCCGCGCGCCATTACCAGCGTGGCGGCCAGGGCAGAGTGCAGGCTGACAAGAGTCATCCAGACGATCAACCAACAGGCAAGTCGGCGGGCCAGCGGACGGGAAAAGGGGCGGTACATGCAGGTGCCCGTGCGGACGGATCAGCGGCGAGCAGCAGGGGGCAATGTGCTGACCGGGACCAGCGTCATGCGTCCGAGGTGGTGCACGGCGTTGTGGCCGGGAGCGTTGGCCGTCAACTCGTGGCCCTGCGCCTGGATGGCGGCGGCTGCGTAGGCAGCACCCAATGCAGCAAGGTGGGCACAGAAAAATGCCGCGATGAAAAGGCTGCTGTGAAGCGGGAGCGATGGCAGACGGGATTGGGAAGTGGGCGCTGGGGCTGCGTTTGGCATGGAAAATCGGTTCCGGGTTCAATGAGCTCCACTTCATGCGCCACGCCGCTCGCGCCACCGGGCGCAAGCGAACCCACGGATGGCGCGAGTAAAGTGCGATGAAGGGTATAAAAAAGCACTTGGGCCGCATCAGCACACGCGAGGACCGCGCGTACGAATGTATGCACCAAAGTACGGATGCAACTGCCAGATCAGCAGCGCAACCCGAGGGCTCTCAGATCAGGAAACGAATGTCGGAGGACCGCGCGGCGGCAAGGGCGCGCCAACCAGCGCAGCAATGGTCGCCTTGACAGCGGGGAGCAGCGCATGGGCCAAAGGCTGCTGCGGCTCCACTGCAGTCTGGGCTTGCGGAGCGGGGGCAGTAAAGTGCAAGCACAACGGACAGTCCAGAGCATGGTGTCCGGCCGGGGCCGCGTCAGCTCCGTCATCACCAACCACCACCAGCTTCATAGCGCTGCCTGTAGTACAGACCAGTTGCAGCTCTTGCGGGTGCACGATGGGAGATGCAATGGCGGCACCAATGGTCACCATGAACCACGCCAGGATGAGGCGGCCCAACAATGACGACGTGCGCAGCGTATGCATGCTTAGGATTATTACCGTGATTCGGCGCAAATTGCACTCGCGATTTGTTTGCCATCAACCATGGTCCATGCGCCAGAAGTGCTTTTCATGCAGATTCGCAGCCAAGGTCTCGCTCGGTTGGCAGCGATAATCTGAGTGCTATGCATCGCCTGCGCTCCTCCCCACTGATTTCACGCCTGGTGCTGGCGTGGTTTCTCTGCGCGATGGGAATGGCGGGTGCCGCGCCGCTGATTCATCCACAGTCGCTGGAGCTGGTCTGTGGTGCGTCTGGTGCCGTCAAGCTCGTGGTCGTTGGCCAGGCGGGCGACGATGATGCGCCACGCCCGCAGGCCCTCGGTCCCCACGGGCTCGATTGCTCTTTGTGCTTGCAGTTGCAGGCTCCCGCGCCGCATGTACCTCCGGTCGTGCCGCCAGCCTCGGTGCGGCTGCAAAGGGGACCTGTTCTAGCGCTGGCGCACCGGCTGCAATGGGATGGCACGGCCTTGCCTGCGCGCGGGCCGCCTCGGTTCACGACGGTCTGATCCTCCTTTTTGTTGGCCTGTGCACTGCGCTACCTTGTGGTGGTCCTGAGCACTGGTTAGCCCGTCTTTTGCGCTCCCCTTGCTGCTCTGCACTGTTGCAGGCCAGGGCTATTGCGCGCCGGTGGCTGTCCTGGTGGGACTGCCGGCGCCCGCTGCCCATGGCCGCCGCGGTACCGCAGACAAGGGTGCGCCGTGTGAAACCTATGACAAGCCATTCCCGCTCCACTCCATCTCTGCCAGTGCGTCATGCTCTGGCCCTGGCCGCTTCAGCCACCATCGCCACCCTTTCTGCGCCTGTGTGGGCCCAGTCAGCTGCTTCGCCCGCTTCTGCCACCGAGGCGCCCGCAGACGCCGCCCTCACGCTGGGCACCATCACCGTGCAGTCTGCCCCTTCGGGCGTGCTCAACGTGCGCAATGTGTTCAGCTCGGTGGACATCCTGGGCGCCAGCGTGCTGCAAGACCAGCATGTGGACTACAGCTGGGAGCTGCTCACCCGCGCCCCCGGCGTGCAGGTCACGCAGTTCAAGCAAGGCACCGACGCCGGGCGGTTCTCGATGCGCGGCTTCAATGGCGAGGGCCGAGTCAACGCCGTCAAGCTGCTGATCGACGGTATACCCAGCAACGACAACGCGGGCGGCATGCCGTTTCTGGACGCGGTGTTTCCACTGGACATCGAGGCCATCGAGATCGTGCGCGGCACTAACGACCCGCGCTACGGCCTGAACAACATCGCGGGCAATGCCAACGTCCTCACCCGCCAGGGCGGCAACGACGGCCAGGCCAGCGTGACGCTGGGCAGCTTTGGAACGCGTGAATTGCAAATCGCCAAGGGATTTGAAAGCGGCAACTGGAGCCAGAACTACTTCGTGGCCACCCGCGAATCCGATGGCTACCGCGACCATGCCGACGCCGATAAGAAGGCGCTGTCGGGCAAGTGGTTCTACACCAGCGACAGCGGCCAGTGGCGTGCAGGCGTCATCGCCCGCTACTACAAAAACAAGGCGCTCGAATCCGGCTACCTCACGGCCGAGCAGGCCGCCAGCGCACCGCGCAGCTCGCCCGCCTATGCCGCGTGGGACCGCAGCGAGCGCGAGACCACGCAACTGAGCGCGCACCTGGACGGGCAACTCGCCAACGACCTGGCCTGGACCGCCAAGGCCTACACCCAGCACTACGAGAACCAGCGCTTTGTGCGTTTTTCTGAAGCCGGTGTGCAGCAAGAGCGCGGCAACGACGAAACCCACAAAGGCTTGATCACCACGCTGACCTGGCGCCCCAAGGTGGCCTGGGCTCATGCCTTCACGCTCGAAGGCGGGCTGGATGCCCAGTGGCAAGACAACGCTGCAGAGCGCTACCGCACGCTGCAGCAGGCGCGCACCTCGCAGATCCGCGCTTGGGACTTTGACCTGAACACCCGGGGCGCCTACGTGCAGGCCGTGGTGCAGCCGGTGCAGGCGCTCAAGATCATTCCCGCGCTGCGGGTGGATCGCGTGAGCGGCAGCTTCACCGACGGCCTCACCAAAGTCACCTCGCCCGTGCACGACTACGGCACCATCACCCAGCCCAAGATCAGCGTGGTCTACGCCGTGCGGCCCGACACCAGCGTCTACGCCAACTGGGGGCGCACGTTCCAGATCGGCGCGGGCATCGACAGCTACCGCACCGCATCGCAAAGCCGCAACCTGGACCCATCGCTCAACGACGGCTGGGAGGTCGGTGTGAAGTGGCAACCCGCCGCAGGCATCGAAACCCGCGTGGCCTATTGGGAACAGCGCGCCAGCGGTGAAGTGGCCCGCGTGCTGGGCGTGAACGGCCTGCCCGACCCCGGCGGCCAGGGCAACGTGGGCCGCACGCTTCGCAAGGGGCTGGATATGCAGCTCAACGCACGCCTGAACGCGCAATGGAGCGGCTGGGTCGGCTACTCCTCGCAAATCGCACGCATTGTGGAGCCCGACCCGAGCGCCCCCGCCACACGCGGCAAAGAGATTGAAAACGTGCCGCACTACCTGGCCACGCTGGGCGTGGACTACCAGGCCAGCACACAGCTCAAGCTCAGTGCCTCGGCCAACGCCCAGGGCAACTACTACCTGGAGCGCACCAACACCCTGGGTCGTACCGGCGGCTACGCGCTGCTCAACCTGGGTGCCACCTGGCGCTTGTCGCCCACGCTGGATGTGGGCGTGCAGCTCAAGAACGTGACGAACCGCAAGTATGTCTATGCGTGGTACGACAGCGGCTCGTCCGGCTACTCGCCGGGCGATGGCCGCAGCGCCTACGCCAGCCTGAACTGGAAGTTCTGACCATGGCGCGCGCTCTCACTGCTGCGCCTGATGTGCCCGATGGGCCAGCGGAACCCGGCACGGCGCTCACCCGCAGCAGCCTGTACCGCGCCGTGTGGCGCTGGCACTTCTACGCCGGGCTGCTGGTGCTGCCCCTGCTGATCTGGCTGGCGGTGACGGGCGCGCTGTACGTGTACCACGACGCCATTGACCAGCGCGTGCATGCAGACTTGCTCACAGTGCCTGCCGCATCGGAGTCTGCCCCGCATAGCGCCGTGCTGGCCGCTGCTTTGGCAGTGCAGCCGGGGGCGTGGTTCAAGTACGTGCCCCCAGCTGCGCCGGGCCGCTCTGCCGAGGTGGGAGTGCGCACCGCCGATGGTGCCAAGGTGGCCGTGTACTTGAACCCCGCCAACGCCCAGGTGCTGGGCACCCTGAGCGACCGGGGCACATTGGGCTGGACGATTCGCAAGCTGCACAGCCTCAAGTACTTTGGCCCCGTGCAGCGCGGCTTCATCGAGATGGCGGCGGGCTGGGCCATTCTGCTGGTGCTCACCGGCCTGTACCTGTGGTGGCCGCGTGGGCGGGGCTCCGTGGCACGAGGCGGCGTGGTCAGCTTGCGCGGAACGCCGCGCCAGCGGGTTTACTGGCGCGATCTGCATGCCGTCACCGGGCTGGTGGTGGGCGTGGGCCTGCTGTTCCTCGCCATCACCGGCATGCCGTGGTCGGTGCTGTGGGGCGCGCAGGCTAACCAATGGGCCAACGGTCACAACTTTGGTTACCCGGCTGGGGTGCGCGTGCAACTGCCCCTGTCCGGCCAACCGCTGGCCGATGTAGCGCACCTGCCGTGGACGCTGCAGCAAACGCAGCAGCCGGGTAGCATAGGCAATGAAGGTCATGAAGGCCACGCAAGCCATTCAGCGCATGCGCAGGCCAAGGCAGAAGACAACACGCGCGCCCTGCATGGCGAGGGGGCGGATGCGCAACCCGCGCCCGCATCGTCTGGCCCTGCACGCACTGCGTTGGGCATCGATGTCGTGATGGCCCAGGTGCAGCGCCTGCAACTGGCCCCCGGCTATACCGTCAACCCGCCCCAGGGCCCGCAGGGCGTGTTCACCGCCTCCGTCTACCCACACGACCTGGCCCGCCAGCGTGTGGTGCACCTGGATCGGTTCACCGGCCAGCCGCTGCTCGACATGTCGTACGCTGACTATGGCCCGCTGGGGCGTTGGCTGGAGTGGGGGATCAACATCCACCTGGGCCAGGAATGGGGCGTGGTCAACCAGTTGCTGTTGGTGGCGGTGTGCGCGGGCATTGTGTTGTTGTGTGTGTCGGGCGCGGTGATGTGGTTCAAGCGCCGACCTGCGGGTGGTGTGGGCGTTCCGCCGTTGCCTGCACAGCGTCGCGCTCTGGTGGGAGTGGTGGCTGTGCTGGCGGTGGGTGGGGTGGTGTTTCCGCTGGTTGGCGCCTCTATGGTCGTGATTGGTCTCGTAGATGCCATGGTGGTGAAGGGGCGGTAAGACCTGTGTACGTTCAGGCATTTGCCGGAGATCTCAGTTGCGACTTGGTCGACGTCAAGGCATAAACGTGACTGCTCGCCGCGTACAGATTTGCCGCCAGCAGTAGTTCTGAGCACACTATCGCGAGACCGCAAGTCAGCGTGCCGAAGGGCCACTGCCGTGCCAATTTGTGCCCTAGGCTGACGGCTATCATCCGGCTGCTGACGGCCATCGTTGCCTGGATCATCGGCCGCTGGCTGATCGCGGTGGCGGTCGGCCTGATGGGCAAGGTGTTCGAGCGCGGCGGCAAGATCGACGCCACGCTCGCGCACTACCTCAAGTCCATCACCTCGGTGCTGCTGAACATCGTCCTGATCCTGGCGATCCTGGACATCTTCGGGGTCAAGACCACCTCGTTCGCGGCGCTGCTGGCGGGCGCGGGCCTGGCCATCGGCGCCGCATGGAGCGGCATGCTGGGCAACTTCGCCGCGGGCGTGTTCATGCAGGTGCTGCGGCCTTACAAGGTGGGCGATTTCATCTGCGCCGGCGGCGTGACCGGGACGGTGAAGGAGCTGGGCCTGTTCGCCACCACCATCGTCACGATGGACAACGTGGTGACCGTGGTGGGCAACGGCAAGGTGTTCGGCGACAACATCCAGAACTACAGCGCCTTGCCGGTGCGCCGCGTGGATTGCGTGGCCAAGGTGGCCAACAGCGTGAACCCGCTGGACGCCATCGCGCGCCTGCGGCCGGTGATCGCCGCCATTCCCAACGTGGCCGCCACGCCGGCGCCGGACATCGAGATCCTGGACTTCACGCCCGAAGGCCCCCCGCCTGTGCGTGCGCCCCTATACGCACACCGACCACTACTGGCAGGTCTATTTCGACACGCACAAGGCCATCGTCGAGACCTTCGGAGCGGCGGGCTATCCGGTGCCGGAAACGCCCCTGGCATACCGCAGCGTGCCGGCGCAGTAACTTTTTGATAGCGGCCTGCGCTTGCGGGGCTTGGTTTCGCAGGGGCAATGCGCCTGCTTCCCGGCGCTGGAGCGCACGGGCTGCTCACTTTCCTGTAGCGGCCATGGGAAGGCGCGGGATGTCGGCACATCGCTACAAAGCGTGTCCAAGGGCTTTACCTGGGCCGCTGCCTACGCGAGACTGAAAAGAAAACGCTGGCGCGTGCACGGCCTGCCTTCCGTTGCGCATGGTCCGCCCGCCGCATCCCGCACGGAGATTGCCAATGACATCCCCCACCCTCTACCAGGACCTGCACAAGAAGGCGATGGCCTGGTGCCGCGAGTTCGAGCAATACAAGGAAGAGTGCAAGGTCTTCGCGGAGCAGCTGCGGGTGGACTACCTCACCTACCTTGGCGCGAAGTCGACGGACCTGGAGTTCCACGTGCTCGACGAGCGCCTAGAGCGCATGCCCTCGGAGGGCACGACGCTGTCGCCCCGCCTGCAGGTGGGGGACGACGGGTTCCTCTACTTCGGCGTGACGCTGTTCTTCAAGGAGGCGTGCCATTGCCTCGATGAGCACGTCCGCGTGGGCATTCAGCGCTCCCGCGGCCAGTGGAAGGTGCGCTGGGGCCGCATTGAGGCACCTTATGCGGTCAACGGATCGCACGCGGCGTTCTTCGACCGCGTGACGGCCGCGCTGGCGGAGAAGTTCGCCACGCCGTTCCACAAGTTCCGCGGGCAGCTGGGGTTCGTGCCCTCCATGGGCAGCAACGACCACCTGGTGCTGGTTCCCGTGGGCGAGGCGCGCATCGCGGCGGAGGCGGGGCACGAGGACGACAAGAATCCGGCAGGCGCCGCCTAGCCGGCGGCGGGCTCGGCCCATGCGAATGCGGCCTGGCATGGAGACATGCCAGGCCGCAGTGCTTTCACGGGGCGGAGTTATTTGGCCTGCTCCTTGCCCTTGTTGTGCGCGTCGCCCTGCTGGGTCTTGTTGTCGGCAGGCCGGTTGCTGCGCCAGGTGTTGAAGTCCTCGGAGAACTTCTTGTAGCGCTCGCCGCGCCAGCTTTCATAGTCGTTGTCGAGGTTGCGGATCTGCTCGTCGCGCCACTGCTGGTAGTCGGGGTCGTATGCGGACTGCGACCGGCGGGATTGCGAGCCCGTGCTGGAATTGTCCGGGTCGCCATGGCCGCCATGGGCGTGGCGGTCATAACCCTGCGGATAGCCGCGGCCGCCGTAGGACTCGCTGCCGTACTCGCGCGAGCGCATCTGGCCATAGCCATGGCCCTGGTCGTAGCCCTGCCCGTAGCCCTGGCTCTGCTGCTGGTCCCAGCCGCCGCCCTGGTTGCCGTAGCGTTCACGGTCCATGCCGCCTTCCTGCCAGCCGAAGCGGCGGTTGTCGTCGTCGCCGGGGCCGTAGGCACTGCCGCGGCCGCCCGCGCCGTAGCGGCCGGAGCCGCCTTGCTGCGAATACTGCTGGCGCCCTTCGTTGCCATAGCCGCCGTACTGGCGGGAGCCGCCCTGTCCCCAGTGGTCGTTCTGACGCCCACCATAGCCCTGGCGGCCATCGTCGTGGTCGCCTCCCTGGCGGCGTTGATAGTCCTCGTCGTAGTTCCGGTTAGCCATTTGCGATCTCCCAAAGAAGTCCAAAAAAACGGCATGGGCGAATTCCTCATGCGGCCTTCATGCTCCGGTGGGGGGCAGGGTGCCCCCGTAGGTGGGGGCTGACACCGGCGTAGGGGCAGGGCAATGCGGCGCCGCCGGGCTTCCTACGGCGGGGCGCGGTGCGGTTGCTGCCTCCTTCCTACGGAAATGTCGGAGATGGCCCACGCACCGCAGCGCGTGCCGCCAGCACAGTGGCCCTTGCATGCCCTGCGTGCGATTTCCCTTTGTCTCTGGAGAACACCCTATGCAAACCGTATCCGAAATCATGACGCGGGGCGTGCGCACCATGGCCCCTTCCGATTCGCTGACGCTGGCGGCCCAGGCCATGCGGGAGTTGAACGTGGGCTCGCTGCCGGTGTGCGAGGACGAGCGCCTGCTGGGCGTCGTGACCGACCGCGACATCGCGGTGCGGGCGGTGGCCGAGGAACTGACCGGCGCACACATCGGCGACATCATGACGAAGGAGCCGCTCTACTGCTTCGAGGACGATCCGCTGGACCAGGCGCTGCTCACCATGAAGAGCGAGCAGGTGCGCCGCCTGCCCGTGCTGAACCGCGACAAGCAGCTGGTGGGCATCGTGGCGCTGGCGGACGTTGCCACCGTCTGCGACAGCCAGCGCAGCGCCGATGTCATCCGCAACATCTCCGAGCCCGCCGCGCCCGAGCGCTACAGCCAGTCGGCGGCCAGCGGCAGCGCGGGCGGTGGCCAGACGCATTGATGCGCGCCGCCAGGCAATCCCTTTTTCCCGGAGACGACACATGACCAAGCCACGCTATGACAAGGCCCAGCTCAAGGACCTGCTGCTGCAGATGATGGAAACGGAGCTGGGAGGAGAGCAGGTGTACCGCACCGCGCTCACCTGCGCCATCAACGGAGACCTGAAGAAGGAGTGGGAAGAGTACCTCGACGAAACCCGGAGCCACCAGAACGTGGTGCGCATGGCCTGCGAGAGCCTGGGTATCGATGCGGACGAGGCGGTTCCCTCGCGCCTGGTCGTCCGGCACATCGGCCAGTCCCTGGTGAAAGCCATGGAACTGGCCAAGCAGGGCGGCGGCCCGGCCGCGGCGCAGCTCGTGGCCTGCGAGTGCGTGGTGCATGCGGAAACCAAGGACCACGCCAACTGGGAGCTGCTGGGCAAGGTCGCGCAAGCGGCCAGCGGGCCCGTGGGCCAGGCCTTGAAGGACGCGCACGACAAGGTGGAGAAGGACGAGGACCACCACCTCTACCACACGAAAGGGTGGTGCCGCGAGCTGTGGATCGAGAGCCTGGGCATGCCGGCGGTGCTGCCTCCGCCCGAAGAGGTCAAGCAGGTGGAAACCGCCATCGGTGCGTCCCGCGCGGAGCAGCAGCGCAGCAAGATGCTGTGACGCCCGTGCCGCGGCCCGCCTCGCTGAAGCGTACCTCCTTGCCGCGCAGCAAGGAGGTGCTTTTGCTGGTGGACGTGATCAATCCGCTGAACTTCCCCACGGCCCGCGACCTTTTGCCGGGCGCCGTGGCCGCGTCGCACGCGATTGCCCGGCTCAAGGCGCGGCTTGCACGGCGCGGCGTTGCCGCCATCTATGCGAACGACAACTACGGCACATGGCACAGCGAGTTCCGCGACATCCTGGCCGCCTGCTCCAGCCTGCTAGGCGAGCGCGGGGAGATCGCCCGCCTGCTGGCGCCTACCTGCCAGGACCTGGTCATCCTCAAGCCCCAGCACTCGGCGTTCCATTCCACGCCCTTGCAGCACCTGCTGGACAGGATGGGAGCCGAAAAGCTCGTCATCGTGGGCGTGGCCGCAGACATGTGCGTGATGCTCACGGCCACCGACGCGCGCATGCTGGGCTACAAGGTCTGGGTGCCGCAGGACTGCACGGCCGCGGAGTCGGAGCGCCGCAAGGGCGATGCGCTGCGCCAGCTCCATGGCGTCTTCAAGTGCTCCGTGCATGCCGCCGTGCGGCGCCGCGCGTGAGATCCGCAAAGGGGGCGCCCATGCTGGACTTCGATCTCCCTGGCGTGGAACTGGTGATCCGTGCCGCCGTGGTCTACGGCGTGCTGCTGCTGCTGATGCGCGCCAGCGGAAAGCGCACCGTGGGCCAGTTCACTCCCTTCGACCTGCTGGTGGTCATGCTGGTCAGCGAAGCGGCCGGACCGTCGATGACGGGCAAGGACCAGTCCCTGTGGGGCGGCCTCGTGGTGTGCCTGGTGCTGATCGGCCTGAACACCGTGGTGGGCGTGGTCACGGCGCGGTTCCGCCTGGCCGAAAAGCTGCTCGAAGGGGAGGCGGTGCTGCTGGGGCGCGATGGGGAGATCTTCGACTCCGCGCGGAAAAAGCACCGCGTCTCGCAAAACGATATCGAAAAGGCCCTGCGCGAGGCGGACTGCGACCTGCAGGAGCTGCGCTATGCGTTTCTGGAGGCCGACGGCAGCATCAGCGTTCAGAAAAAGAAAAAATCCGGGGAGGGATGATTTTCAACCATGGAAAGTGACAAGGGCAACATGGTCGCAATATATGAAGCGAATGGTTGCATCCGCTTTGTTTTGCCGGACGCTGGCAACCGGAGCCGATCTTGTCCGACAGAGAGGGTTAGGGTTTCTGTTTATTTTTGGGCTTTCAGGCTCTCTTGGGAGTCATCGAAATATGGAGCAATGAATGATCTCCCCTCAAACCACCCGCCCCTGGGGCAAATCGACATTAAAGCCGCAGGATTTCAGCCATGATTGGGAAAATTATGTGACCATCAAGGTGAAAAGCGTCCGGGCCGTTGCTCTTTCAGGCCTGCATACATTTTCACAGGGGTCTTATTCCGTGGCGCAGGCCACGGGTTTCATCGAGTTGCTGGGCTCGCGCGCAGGCCCGCTGCGCACCTTGCTACAGATCGGTTTCACGAATGCGGCGGAACTGCCGCCGCCGGGATTCGGCTTGTACGAGTCCATCGCCATCGGCACGCTCACGCTGCCGGCGTCGTGTTTTGGCTCCGTCCTTCAACTGGTCAATAACCCCGCTGCGCATTTTCGAATCGGCGGCGATGGCCGTGAAAATGCCATTGCGACGGAGGCCCCTCTGCTGCAAATGGATAGCGCTGAAAAATAGGCGCTATCCAGGTTTCGCCATGCTTTTATCCAGGGCAGCTTTACCTTCCGGCGTAATGGCGAACACTTGCGCGCACTGGGCCTCGCTTTCCACATCCGGCAGCTGGGCTTCTACCAAGCCTGCGGCCGCGAGCACCCGCAGTTTGTCGACGTCTGCTGGATTATCCACGGCAGTAGGGAATTTGCCGCGTGCCAGCGCCACCATGAGTTCCATGGGCATCGGGTCACTCCTTGCAAGTTGCACAGATTGTCAGTGACGTGGAGGGCTTCGATAAATCACGGAGCAGAACATTACATGAACGCACAACTGCGTACAAGTGAGGGGTATAGGGCGGATTAGCCGATTTTTATGGGTGCCCTGCATGCGATAGCCCGGGTGCACCATTTACTTTCCGAGGCCACCACCATGACACTGCAAAAGCAACGGCAAATCCAGGAACGCCAGGACAAGAAAAAGGCCGCGCCCGCCAAGGCCGGCGCAGGCAAGGCATCCGGGCGCAGCGCCCCGGGGCCTGGCCGCGCCGAGCCCAAGCCGCCCCTGCCCAGGCAGCACCTCGCCAAGCCCGGGGTGGAAAAAGACATGCAGCTGAGGCCGCGGTTCCAGGCGCCCCATTACCGCGGCAGCGGCAAGCTCCAGGGCTTTGCTGCGCTGGTCACGGGGGGCGATTCCGGCATCGGGCGGGCGGTCGCCGTGCTGTTCGCCCGCGAAGGAGCGGACGTGGCCATCGTCTACCTGAGCGAGCACGAGGACGCGCAGGAAACCTGCCGGCTGATCGAAGCCGAAGGCGGGCGCAGCCTGGCCATGGCCGGCGACGTGAAGGACCCCCGGTTCTGCAAGAAGGCGGTGCAGGCGGCCGTGAAGGCGTTCGGCCGGCTCAACGTGCTGGTCAACAATGCCGCGTTCCAGGAGCATGCGCAGTCGCTGGAGGACCTGACCGAGGAGCACTTCGACGAGACGTTCAGGACGAACATCTATGGCTACTTCCACATGGCCAAGGCCGCCTTGCCGCACTTGCAGCCGGGCGACTGCATCATCAACACCGGCTCGGTCACGGGGCTGCGGGGCAGCAAGGAGCTGCTGGACTATTCCGCGACCAAGGGGGCCATCCATGCATTCACCAAGGCCCTGGCGCACAACCTGGCGGACAAGGGCATCCGCGTGAACGCCGTGGCCCCGGGGCCGGTCTGGACGCCCCTGAACCCCGCGGACAAGCCGCCCGAGGAGATCGCCAAGTTCGGCGAGGGCACGCACCTTGGCCGGCCCGCGCAGCCGGAGGAGATTTCCCCGGCGTATGTGTTCCTGGCGGCGCCCGCCTGTTCCAGCTACATCACCGGCATCGTGCTGCCCATCACGGGCAATGCGGGAGACGGCGCATGAAGTGCGGCGCGGCCCCCGGCGGGGGCCGTGGCGCCTTACCGGCGGTAAGAAGGGGGCGGCGTGGAGGACATTTCCGAGGGCGGCTTGAGCCTGCCCTCATCGGTTCCCTCGGCATCCCAGCTGCCGCCCGTGCGGCGCGTGTCGCCCCGCGGGTGGCCCATGTCGGTGCCGTCGTCGAAATTCAGCGGGCCGTCGTTCGGCAGGTCGTCGAGGGCATGCGCGGAAAGGTCGTTCACGCCGTCCGCCACGTCGGTTTCCGCACTCAGGTGGTCGTTGAGATCTTCTCCGCTCGGAAGATCGGCTGCCGTGCGGTCCGAGGGATCGACGGCCGGTTCGCGGGATGTGCTGGGTATGCGCATGGAAGCCTCCTTGGAAAAACGCCACGCCGCACGGTGGGCTGCAGGGTGCTGTGCACCCGAGGGGCCCTGAGTGCCGCGTGGCGCGGAGCCGAAAGGCCCTGCGGGCCTTCCGGTCAGGTCAGAACACCGTCAACGGTCGTTCTTGTGGCTCTGGCTGCCGGCACGTGACGGCTGATCGCTGGAGCCGCCGCGGGTGCTGCCCGTGCTGGAGGCGCTGCGCGTGTTGTTGGCGGCCTGCGAGGAGGCCTGGTTGCCGCCGTGGCTCTTGGAGCCGGCTTCGCGGGCTTCCTGCGAGCTGAACTCGTGGGCATTGCCCGAGGCATGTGCGGCGCGGCCGCCTTCCGCCGCGATTTCGCGCTGGCGTTCGGGGTCCATCGATGCGAAGCCGCGGCCACCCGACTGATTGCCCTGGTTGCTTTGGTTGCTTTGGTTGCTTTGGTTGTGGCTCTGGCTGCCCTGGCGGTTGCTCTCGTTCGTGTGCTGGTTATGTCCCTGAGGATTGTTGGTAGGCATTACATATCTCCTATGGAGTTCCCAAGAAAAAGAAGCATGCTGGCGAATTCCAACCTGCGGAGATAAATGTGCGCCGCCGGTTTTGGCGGCCCCGTAAGCGCTATCCGACGTGGGGGTAGGCCCCGTGCGGCGATGGCCGCACAGGCTCCGGGCTCACCCGCGCTGCGTGCCCGCCTGCACCATCTTCATGGCCGACGTGATGAGCGCGGAGACCTCGGTCATGTTGCTCGGCACGACCAGCGTGGTGGTGGCGTCCTGCGCCAGCCTGCCGTAGGCGGTGACGGCCTGCTCGGCCACCTTGAGCTGCACCGCCTGTTCGCCGCCCGGCTGGCGGATGGCCGCGGCCACGCGCTCCAGCGCCTGCGCGGTGGCGTCGGCCACGGCCTTGATGGATTCGGCCTCGCCCTGGGCCTTGTTGATGACGGCCTGCTTCTCGCCTTCCGAGCGGGCGATGAAGGCCTCGCGCTCGCCGGTGGCGATGTTGATCTGCTCCTGGCGGCGGCCTTCCGACGCGGCGATCAGCGCGCGCTTCTCGCGCTCGGCGGTGATCTGCGCCTGCATGGCGCGCAGGATCTCGGCGGGCGGCGTCAGGTCCTTGATCTCGTAGCGCAGCACCTTCACGCCCCAGTTCAGCGCGGCCTCGTCGATGGCCGACACCACCTGCGCATTGATCATGTCGCGCTCCTCGAAGGTCTTGTCCAGCTCCAGCTTGCCGATCACGCTGCGCAGCGAGGTCTGCGCGAGCTGGGTGACGGCCATGATGTAGTTGGACGAGCCGTAGCTGGCGCGCATCGGGTCGGTCACCTGGAAGTAGAGGATGCCGTCCACCTGCAGCTGCGTGTTGTCCTTGGTGATGCAGATCTGGCTGGGCACGTCCAGCGGGATCTCCTTGAGGCTGTGCCGGTAGGCGATGCGGTCCACGAAGGGAATGATGAACTTGGGGCCGGGCGTGAGCGTGCCGGCGTACTTGCCCAGGCGCTCCTTCACCCAGGCGTGCTGCTGCGGAACGATCTTGACGGCGCGCACGATGAAGATCACGGCGATCACGAAGAGGACGATGGCGATTTCCATGGAGTGTCTTTCTGCGAGGGAATGGATCAAAGGGGATCGACCAGCAGCCGGTTGCCCACCAGTTCGGCCACGCGGTGCGGGCCCGTGGCGGGCGTGATGCCGGGGCGGTGGATGGCCGTCCAGCTCGCGCCGCGGTATTTCACGGTGGCGGTGCCGTCGGGCTGCCAGGCGTCGATGTGGACGGTTTCGCCCACGTCGAGGTTGACGCTGCGGTCCGCGCGGGCCGAGGGCTCGCCCGGGCGGCTGCGGCGCGCGAAATACGCGCCGAGCACGGTGGCGACGCCGACCACGGCGCTGGCCAGGATCTGCGCCGCCGTGCCCAGCCCGGCATGCGCGGCCACGGCGCCCGCGGCCAGGCCGATGGCCAGCATCAGCAGGTAGAAGGTGCCGGTGAGCAGTTCGGCCACCACGGCAGCGCCGGCCAGAAGCCACCAGTATGTGGATGCGTCGAGGTTCATGTCCCTTGAATGGAAAAAGTAAAGCCGGCCCATTCTGGGCGAAATGCGGCGGTTTTCAAAGGATGGACGGGCAGGGGCGCGGGGCATGCCCGCGCCTGCCGGTGTCAGGCGGGCGCCGGAGCGGCCTTTTGCAGCGCGGCGATGGCCTCCGCGTCGGTGCGGTAGGTGGCCAGGTGGGGGCCTTCGGCGAGTGCGCCCGCGCTCTCCAGCGTGCGCTGCACGGGCAGCTTGAGGCCGCTGACGTGCAGCGTGCCGCCGTGCGTCTGCAGCAGGTGGTGCAGGCGCACGAAGGCCTCCACGCCGGTGACGTCGATGCGGTTGATGGGCAGGGCGAACAGGCACAGGTGCCGCGTGTCCGGCCGCGCGGCCAGCTCGTCGGCCACGCGCCGTTCCAGCGCGTTGGCCGAGGCGAAGTCCAGCTCCGCGTCCATGCGCAGCGCCAGCACCTGCGGCGCCAGCGGGGCGAGCTGCCACAGGTGGCGGTCGCGCAGGCTGCCGTCCGGGTGCAGGCCGACCTCGATGATGCGCGGGTGCAGGCGCTGGTAGAGGAAGTGGCTCAGGTTCATCAGCAGGCCCACCAGTACGCCCCAGTACATGCGCGGCGCCGTGGCCAGCGTGAGGCCGAAGGTGACCAGGCCGATGGCGGTTTCCACCCGCGAGATGCGCCACAGCCGCAGCATGGACATGGGCTTGATGAGCCCCGTGACGGCCGTCACCACCACCGCCGCCAGCACCGACTGCGGCACGTGGTAGAGCGCGGGCGTGAGCCACAGCAGCGTGGCCAGCACCAGCAGCAGTGCGAACAGCGTCGCCCAGCCGCTCTTGGCGCCCGCGTAGAGGTTGATGGCCGAGCGCGAGAACGAGGCGCTGGTGGCGAAGCTGCCGCACAGCCCTGCGCTCATCTTGGCCATGCCGTGGGCGATCAGGTCCTGGTTCTCGTTCCAGCGGGTGCCGCCGCGGCTGTGCTCCACCTTGGCGCTCGACGCCGTTTCCAGGAAGCTCACCAGCGTCACCACCATCACCGGCATGACCAGCCCGCCCAGTTCGTCCCACGGCAGCCATCCCGGCCAGTAGGGCGAGGGCAGGCCCGAGGGCAGGTGGCCCACCACGGCGCCGTCGGCATCGGCGTAGCCCATGGCCCAGCTGGCCAGCGCCGCCAGGGCGATGACCACGATGGCGGCCGGAAAGCTCGGCCGCCAGCGCCGCGCCAGCACCAGCAGCGCCAGGCTGCCCAGGCCGAAGGCCAGCGCGCGCAGGTCGAAGTGGTGGACCGACGGGTCGGACGCCAGCGCCCCCCAGGTGGTGCGCAGGCCCAGCAGCGCGGGCAGCTGCGAGGCCAGGATGAGCAGCGCCGCCGCCTGCGTGAATCCACCCAGCACCGGCGAGGTGACCAGGTTGAGCAGCCAGCCGAAGCGCAGGGCCCCCAGCAGCAGCTGCAGCAGGCCCGACAGCAGCGCCATCCATGCCGCGAGCTGCACCCAGTGCGCGCTGCCCGGCTCGGCCATGCCCGTGAGCGATGCGCCGATGAGCAGGCTTGTGAGCGCCGTGGGCCCCACGCCCAGCCGCGTGGACGAGCTCCAGAGCACGGCCACCAGCGCCGGCACCAGCGAGGCGTAGATGCCCGTGACCAGCGGCATGCCGGCCAGCGCCGCGTAGGCCACGCCCTGCGGCACCAGCATCAGCCCGACGGTCATGCCGGCCCAGAACTCTCCTTGCAGCAGCGCTGGCGTAGGGCGGGGCCAGGCGAGGAACGGGAACCAGCGGTGCAGCAGCGGGGCGGACATGGGGGGCGATTGTCGTCTCCCGCGCGACAGGGTGCTTGGCGGGGCGCCCTTGTCCTACTGCGGATTCGGTCCTCTCCGACCCGCACGGCGGGCCTGCCGGTCCTACAGTGGCAGGCATATCCACTGGAAGGAGAGACCGTTATGAATACCTCGCGTTTCCAACCGCACACCCTGCCGCGCCTGGGCGCGCTCGCCTCTGCCCTGGCCCTGGCCGCAGGCTTGGCCGCCTGCAACAAGACAGAGGAGCCCACCGCTGGACAACGCCTGGACTCCGCGATCGAGAAGACCGAGCAGGCCGCCCAGGAAGCCAAGCAGAAGATGGAGTCCGCCGCGCACGAGGCCGGCGATGCCACGCGCTCGGCCGCCGCCGACGCCGCCGCGCTCATGGACGATGCCGGCATCACAGCCAAGGTGTCCGCCGGCTTGGCGCAGGACCCGGACCTGAGCGCCATCAAGATCGACGTGGACACGCGCGCCGGCGTGGTCACGCTCAACGGCCCGGTGAAGACCGAGCAGGCGCGCGAGCGCGCCACGCAGATCGCCCAGGGCGTGCAGGGCGTGAATTCGGTGGTGAACAACCTCACCATCAGCAGCGGGGGATAAGCCCCTTTCCTGCGGCTACCATGCGTGGATGAGCGAGCAACCCATCCACGACCTGCCCACCCGCCTTGTCCACCACGAGTACACCCCGCCCGCGGGGTTCGCTGCGCCGCAGCCCGCGGTGCACAAGGCCTCCACCGTCATCTTTCCCAACGTGGCCGCCATGCGCGAGCGCGAGTGGAAGGACAAGAGCGGCTACACCTACGGCCTGCACGGCACGCCCACCACCTACCTGCTGGAGGAGCGCTTGGCCACCCTGGAAGGCGGCCGCCAGTGCCTGCTGGTGCCCAGCGGCCTCGCGGCCATCGCCACCGTGTCGCTGGCGCTGCTGCGCCAGGGCGACGAGGTGCTGATCCCCGACAACGCCTACGGCCCCAACAAGGCGCTGGCCGAGGTGGAGCTGCGGCACTACGGCATCACGCACCGCATCTACGACCCGCTGGACCCGGCCGACCTCGCCGCCAAGATCAGCGAGCGCACGCGCCTCGTGTGGCTGGAGGCGGCGGGCTCGGTGACGCTGGAGTTTCCCGATGTGCCTGCGCTGGCGCGCATCTGCCGCGAGCGCGGCGTGATGAGCGTGCTCGACAACACCTGGGGCGCGGGCCTCGCGTTCAATGCGTTCGACCTGGCGGGCGACGGCCGCCTGGGCGTGGACGTGTCCGTGCACGCGCTCACCAAGTACCCCAGCGGCGGCGGCGACGTGCTCATGGGCAGCATCGTCACGCGCGACGAGGCGCTGCACCTGAAGATCAAGCTCACCCACATGCGCCTGGGCCTGGGCGTGGGCGCCAACGACGTGGAGGCCGTGCTGCGCTCCCTGCCCAGCATGGCGCTGCGCTACCGCGCGCACGACGCCGCCGCGCGCGAACTGGCGCGCTGGATGGGCGCGCAAGGCCCCGTTGCCCAGGTGCTGCACCCGGCGCTGCCCGGCTCGCCCGGCCATGCCCACTGGCAGGCGCTGTGCGGCAAGGCGGACGCGGCGGCGGGCCTCTTCAGCGTGGTGATCGACGCGCGCTACACGCAGGCGCAGGTCGATGCCTTCTGCGACGGGCTGCGCCTCTTCAAGCTGGGCTACAGCTGGGGCGGGCCGATGAGCCTGGTCGTGCCCTACGAACTGCCCGCCATGCGCGCGGGCGCCACGCCGCACCTCAAGCCCGGCACGGTGGTGCGCTTTTCCGTGGGACTGGAAGCGGTGGAGGACCTGCGCGCCGACCTGGCCCAGGCGCTGCGCCAGGCCTTCGCGTAAAGTTTGAATGAAATCGGGCTCCAGCGCTTGCCAGACAAGCGCGAGCAGCTCCTATTTCAGGAGCTTGTGCAGCTCCGGCCAGACGTTGTCCAGCATGCGCGGGTGCGCCTCGGCGCGGGGGTGGATGCGGTCCGGCTGGAACAGGCGCGTGGGGTCCGGCCCGTCGGCCACGCCCTGCAGCAGGAAGGGCACCAGCGCCGTCTTCTGCGCCTGGGCCACCGTCCCGAACAGCGCGGCGAAGCGGCGCCCGTAGTCCGTGCCGTAGTTGGGCGGCACCTGCATGCCCACCAGCAGCACGCGTGCGCCGGCCTTCTGCGACTCGGCGGCCATCGCGGCCAGGTTGTCCTCGGTGCTCTTGAGCGGCAGGCCGCGCAGCGCGTCGTTGCCGCCCAGCTCGATCATCACGTGCGTTGGGGCGTGGGTCTTGAGCAGCGCGGGCAGCCGCGCGCGCCCGCCCGCCGTGGTGTCGCCGCTCACGCTGGCGTTGACCACCGTGGCGGCGATCTTCTCCTGCGCCAGCCGCTTTTCCAGCAGCGCCACCCAGCCCGTGCCGCGCGCCAGTCCGTATTCGGCCGAGAGCGAATCGCCCACGACCAGGATCACGGGCTGCTTCTTCTGGCCCCAAGCTGCAGCGCCGCCCAGGGCCATTGCTCCCGCCACGATAAAGTCACGCCGATTCATCGAAACCTTTCCATTGCCTGTATGCCAGAGAACCACGCCCCGATCATCGCGGTGGAGCACGTATCCAAGTCCGTCACCGACTCCACGGGCACGCTGGACATTCTGCGGGATATCGATTTCCGCCTGGCGCCCAGGGAAACCGCCGCCATCGTCGGCGCCTCGGGCTCGGGCAAGAGCACGCTGCTGTCCATCATCGCGGGGCTGGACACGCCCACGCGCGGCACGGTGCGGCTGGCGGGGCAGGACCTGTTCGCGCTGGACGAGGATGAGCGTGCCGCGCTGCGCGCGCGGCAGGTGGGCTTCGTGTTCCAGAGCTTCCAACTGCTGGGCAACCTCACCGCGCTGGAGAACGTGATGCTGCCGCTGGAGCTGGCGGGCGAGCGCGACGCGCGCAGCCGCGCGCAGGAGATGCTCGCGCGCGTGGGCCTGGGCCAGCGCCTGTCGCACTATCCCAAGGTGCTCTCGGGCGGCGAGCAGCAGCGCGTGGCGCTGGCGCGCGCCTTCGTGGTCGAGCCCGCCGTGCTGCTGGCCGACGAGCCCACGGGCAGCCTGGACTTCGCCACGGGCGAGACCATCATGGAGCTGATGTTCGCGCTCAACCGCGCGCAGGGCACGACGCTGGTGCTGGTCACGCACGACCGCGGCATCGCCGCGCGCTGCGACCGGCGCATCACCATCGAGGCCGGGCGCATCGCCGATCTCTCCACGCCCGGATAATCGGCCCCCATGTCCACCCCCAAAGTCCTCTTCGGCTTCCACGCCGTCGGCGTGCGCCTGAAGACTGCGCCGCAATCCATCATCGAGATCTACTACGAGCCCACGCGCCGCGATGCGCGCATGCGCCAGTTCCTGGAACGCGCGCGCGAGGCCGGCACGCGCCTCATCGAGGCCGACGGCCTGCGCCTGGCCAAGCTGGCCGGCAGCCACGGCCACCAGGGCGTGGCCGCGCGCGTGGAGTCCGTGGCGCAGGTGCGCTCGCTCGACGAGCTGCTGGACGACCTGCAGGAGCAGGGCGTGAAGAACCCGCTGCTGCTGGTGCTCGACGGCGTGACCGACCCGCACAACCTCGGCGCCTGCCTGCGCGTGGCCGACGGCGCGGGCGCGCATGCCGTCATCGCGCCCAAGGACCACGCGGCGGGCATCAACGCCACCGTGGCCAAGGTGGCCAGCGGCGCGGCCGAGACCATGCCGTACTTCATGGTGACCAACCTCGCGCGCACGCTCAATGAACTGAAGGAGCGCAACATCTGGATCATCGGCACCAGCGGCGACGCGCCCAAGACCCTCTACCAGGTCGATCTGAAGGGCCCCGTGGCCCTGGTGCTGGGCGCCGAGGGGCCGGGCATGCGCCAGCTCACGCGCAAGACCTGCGACGAACTGGTGGGCATCCCCATGCAGGGCGCCGTGGAGAGCCTGAACGTCTCCGTGGCCAGCGCCGTGTGCCTCTACGAAGCGCTGCGGCAAAGGGGCGGTTGAGCATGCTGGAGACGGTGCGCGGCTGGATCGCACAGGCGCAGCGCATCGCCGTGCTCACCGGCGCGGGTGTGAGCGCCGAGTCGGGCGTGCCCACCTTCCGCGACACGCAGACCGGCTACTGGGCCCAGTTCAACCCGCAGGAAATGGCCAGCGAGCGCGGCTTTCGCGCCGCGCCCCAGCGCGTGTGGGACTGGTACGAACACCGCCGCGCCATGCTGGTGGGCGTGCAGCCCAATGCCGGCCACCAGGCGCTGGCGGTCTTCGCGCGGCGCCATCCGGGGCGGCTCGCGCTCATCACCCAGAATGTGGACGGCCTGCACCAGCGCGCGGGCAGCGAGGGCGTGCTATGCCTGCACGGCGACCTGGCCGCCAACCGCTGGCTGGACCGGCCGCGCGTCTGCTGCGACCTGGCCCGCGCGCAGCCGGGCAGCCCGCCGCGCTGCGCCGCCTGCGGCAACCTAGTGCGCCCTGGCGTGGTCTGGTTCGGCGAAGACCTGCCCCCTCAAGTGCTCGACGCCGCGCAGCAGGCCGCCCAGGCCTGCGAGCTGATGCTGGTGGTGGGAACGGCCGGCGCCGTCTATCCCGCCGCGGGCCTGGCCCACCAGGCCCGGCAGGCGGGCGCGCGCGTGGTGGTGGTCAACCCCGCGCCCAGCGAGCTGGACGGTGTGGCGCACGCCGTGCTGCGCGGCACGGCGGCGCAGCTGCTGCCGGCACTCCTGTCAGACCCAGCCTAGCGCGCCCAGCAGCGCCCCGGCGCCCAGCAGCCACAGCAGGTGCAGGCGCGTGCGCCACACCAGCACCATGGTGGCCGCGGTGAGCAGCCACAGCGGCCAGTCGGTGGCCGGGTTGCCGTGCGCGCTGCCCAGGATCCAGGCCGTGGCCAGCAGCAGGCCGATCACCACGGGCGCCATGCCCTGCTTGAAGGCGCGCACGCCGCGCCGGTCGCGGTTGCGGTGGCCCCAGCGCGTGGCCAGCCAGGTGAGGGTGGTGCTGGGCAGCATCACGCCGACCATGCACAGCAGCACGCCGAGCGCGCCGCTGGCCCAGCCGATGGCGCCGGCGCCCCCGGCGTTGAGGCCCACGTTCCAGCCCAGCAGCGCGATGAACAGCACGTTGGGGCCCGGCGCGGCCTGGGCGATGGCGATCGAGGCGTTGAACTGCACGTCGGTCAGCCAGCCCTGGCGCTCGACCAGGAAGCGGTGCATGTCGGGCGCCGCCGCGATGGCGCCGCCCACGGCCAGCAGCGACAGCGAGATGTAGTAGAGGAAGAGGTTGAGCCAGTCGAGCGGCTGCAGCGCGATGGCGTTCATGCGGGAATCTTCCGCCAGGTGAGCGCGCAGGCCGTGCCGCCGAGCACCGGCAGCACCCAGGCCAGCGGCAGCCGCAGCAGCGCCATGCCGCCGAAGGTGAGCGCCGCCACCAGCACGCAGCCGACCGCGCCCAGTGGGTGGCGGCGCAGCGCCATCGCCAGCTTGAGGCCCACGCCAGCCACCAGGCCCGCCGCCACCGCGCCCATGCCGCGCAGCGCGCCGGCCACGGCCGGGTGGCTGGCGAACTGGGCATAGGTGATGGCCAGCACCAGCACCAGCAGCAGGGGAAGGTGAGCATGCCCGCCAGCGCGGCCACCGCGCCGCGCAGGCCGAAGTAGCGGTCGCCGATCATCACCGAGAGGTTGACCACGTTGGGGCCGGGCATGATCTGCGCCACGGCCCAGTCCTCGACGAACTCCTCGTTCGTCATCCAGCGCTTCTTCTCGACCAGCTCGCGCTGCACCACGGCCAGCACGCCGCCGAAGCCCTGCAGGGCCAGCCAGGTGAACGACCAGAACAGATCGCCGGTGTTGCGCGGCCGGGGCCGCTCCTCGGCGGCGGGGGAGGGGGCTGGGGCTCGGGCATGCGGGTCGGATCGGTCTGTGGGCGCCCGATGGTACGGCCGAAACGGGCAGCCCGCCGCGCGCCAGCCATCGCTGCGCGCGATGTGGGCATGCGTGAAACAGATGGGTCAGGTCATCGCGGCGGGCGCGTGCCGCGGCTCGGTGGCGAGCACGCTGCGCGCGTCCAGGCTGCGGATGGGCACGCTGCGGTCGCGCGGGATGCCGCCCGAGAGCTGCAGCGCGAGGTAGCGGCCGCAGCACACGCGCAGGAACGAGGCGAAGTTGTCCACCCCGCCGCGCTCGTGCTCCAGCTCGTCGTGCAGCCGCGCGCACAGCTGCGGCACGGTCATGCCGTCGCGCGCGGCGATTTCCTCCAGCACCTGCCAGAACAGGTTCTCCAGCCGGATGCTGGTGGCCACGCCGTGCAGCCGCACCGACCGTGCCCGGCTCTCGTACAGGCGCGGATCGGCGCTGATGAACACCTCGCACATGCTTTGTCTCCTCGCGTCCCGCAGGAAGGGGCGCCGCCGCACATTGTGCTCAGTGCGTGATGCGCGTGCCCAGCAGGGCGAGGAATTGGGCGATCCAGGCCGGGTGCGCGGGCCAGGCGGGGGCGGAAACCAGGTTGCCCTCGGTGTGCGCCTGGTCCACCGCGATGTCGGCATAGGTGCCGCCGGCCAGCTCCACCTCGGCGCGGCAGGCGGGGTAGGCCGAGCAGGTGCGGCCCTTGAGCACGCCCGCGCCGGCCAGCAGCTGCGCGCCGTGGCAGACGGCCGCCACGGGCTTGCCCGCGTCGAAGAAGTGGCGCACGGCGGCGCACACCGCCGCGTTGTTGCGCAGGTACTCAGGGCCGCGTCCGCCGGGGATGACCAGGGCGTCGTACTGCTCGGGCTTCACGTCGTGGAAGCTCGCGTTCAGCGTGAAGTTGTGCCCGGGTTTCTCGCTGTAGGTTTGCGCGCCCTCGAAATCGTGGATGGCCGTCTTGATGTGGTCGCCGGCCTTCTTGTCAGGGCACACGGCATGCACCGTGTGGCCCACGGCCTGCAGCGCCTGGAAGGGCACCATGGTTTCGTAGTCTTCGCAGTAGTCGCCGCAGACCATGAGGATTTTCTTGCCAGCCATGCTTGTCTCCTTGTCGGTGGTTGCTGATGGCTGGACATTCTTGCGGCGCTGGCTGCGGCGCGGGTGTTAGCGGGTTACTACACTCGGCGCTTTGCCCGCAGGAGGACACACATGAAACTCGTCCGCTACGGACAGCCCGGCGCCGAGCGCGCCGGCGCGATCGATGCGCAGGGCGTGCTGCGCGACCTGTCGATGCTGCTGCCCGACATCGGCCCCGCGCAGCTCGCGCCGCGCACGCTCGCGGCCCTGGCCGCGCTGGACCTCGCGCGCCTGCCGGCCGTGGAAGGCGCGCCGCGCCTGGGCTGCCCGGTGGGCGGCGTGGGCAAGATCGTCTGCGTGGGCCTGAACTACGCTGACCACGCGGCCGAGGCCGGCCTGCCCGCGCCCGCCGAGCCCGTGCTGTTCATGAAGGCCACCAGCGCGCTGTGCGGCCCCACGGATGCGGTGCGCATCCCGCCCGGCGCGCTCAAGACCGACTGGGAGGTGGAGCTGGGCATCGTGATCGGCACGCGCATGCGGCATGTGCAGGAGGCCGATGCGCTGGCCCACGTGGCGGGCTACGTGCTCGCCAACGACGTGTCCGAGCGCAGCTACCAGATGGAGCGCGGCGGCCAGTGGGACAAGGGCAAGAGCTGCGACAGTTTCGCCCCCGTGGGCCCCTGGCTGGCGACGGCCGACGAGGTGCCCGACCCGCACGCCGTCGCCCTGTGGCTGGAGGTGAACGGCGAGCGCATGCAGGACGGCAGCACGCGCAACTTCATCTTCGGCGTGCCCACGGTGCTGGCCTACATCAGCCGCTTCATGACGCTGGAGCCGGGCGACCTGGTGCTCACCGGCACGCCGGCGGGCGTGGGGCTGGGCTGCAAGCCCGCGCCGCGCTTCCTGCGCGCGGGCGATGTGATGCGCCTGGGTGCCGTAGGGCTGGGCGAGCAGCGGCTGGCCTGCGTCGGGGGCTGAGCCGCCATGCACCCCTATGTGCTGCTCGGCATCTCCATCGTGGCGGAGGTCGTGGCCACCTCGGCGCTCAAGTCTTCGCAGGGGCTCACGCGGCTGGCGCCCAGCGCGCTGGCGGTGCTGGGCTACTGCGTGGCGTTCTACCTGGTGTCCAAGGTGATGAACCACATGGCCACGGGCGTGGTGTATGCGGTGTGGTCGGGCCTGGGCATCGTGCTGATCTCGCTGGTGGGCTGGCTGCTCTATGGCCAGAAGCTGGACCTGCCGGCCGTTGCGGGCATGGCCATGATCGTGGGTGGCGTGCTGGTGATCCAGCTGCTGTCCAAGACCACCGGGCATTGACCGCCAAAAGTGCCTCCAGCGCTTGTCCAGAAAGCGCAGGCAGCTATCGATGGAGGAGCGTTCAGGCCAGCGCCTGCGCGTCGAACTCCGACAGGTGCTCGGCCAGGTGCATGGCGTGCGCCGCCTCGTACTGGGCCCTGGTGAGCGTGCCATAGGCGAAGTGGGGCTGCAGCGGTCCCGCCCACCGGCCGAAGGCGGCGATGGCGGCTTCCAGCCGCGCGAGCGCGGCGCCGGCGTCGCCCTGGACGGGCAGCGCGGGCGCGCCCGGAATGGGCTCGGCCAGGTCGTGCGCCATGCGCCCGCGCCAGGCGAAGACCGCCAGCGCGGCGGGCCCCACGGTGCGCCGGAACAGCGCGGACCTGGGCTGGGGGTAGCTCGCCATGGAGTATTCGATGCTCTGCGCGCAGTGCACCAGCGTGCCGGCCCAGTCCCACCGGGCGGAGGACACGCGCTGCGGCGCCCGCGCCAGGCGCAGCACCTCGGCCTGCGCCTCGGACAGCGAGGACCACCGCAGGGCGCGGTCCACGGCCTGGGCCGGGCCGCACCCCATGGCGGCCAGACCCGCCGTGGCAGCCGCACCGCCCAGGCCCAGGCGCAGTACGCGCCGGCGTTGTGAAGAGGGCATCGTTTCTCCGTGGTTCGTGGACGAGGGCCCGACTATCGGCCTTTCGGGCCCGGCTGTGCGGGGCCCGGTGTCACGCGCGCGCCAACGCCACGCCGCCGGCCAGCCGCGCCTGCACGGTGCGCTGCATGGCCTCGGGCGCATCCGCCAGCAGCGCCGGCCAGTCGGCCTGCGCGCGGCGCACGAGGTCGCGCAGCAGGGCCAGGTGGCGGGGCGCGCGCAGCAGCCCGGCGGCCTGGATGAGGGCCTGCAGGCCGTCCCAGTCCAGCGCCTGCATGCTGCGGTCGATGGCGCGGTTCACCGCGTACTGGTGCTCCGGCGCGCTCTCGAAGAAAGCTGCCACGCAGACGGGGTCGTACAGCGGCGCCAGGCGCGGCGTGCGCCCATCCGGGTAGACCAGCGCCCAGTTCTTGAGGTGCGCATCGGTGTTGCCCATGAGGACGAAGGCCGCCATGCGCGCGAGGAATTCGCGCGTGTCCTGCACGGGCCGGGCGCTCAGGCGGTCGACCACGCGCAGCATGGTCGCCCAGTCCTGCAACAGGCCCTTGCCGTATTTCTGGCGCGGCGCGTAGCCCAGGGCCTGGTTGAACTCCTCCATGTGCACGCGCGAGCCGTCCGGCAGGTGGTCGAAGCGCTGCACGGCCAGGATCTCGCCGAACGGCACGGCCTCGGGCAGCTCGGCCTCGGCGCGGGTGATGACGCGCGCCTGCGCGCAGTCCAGCCCCAGGCTGCCCGCGAGGCGGTAGCAGGCGAATTCGTTGGCCACGAGGTCGGGGTGGGCCGTGGTGGGCAGCTTGAGGATCACGCTGCCGGCCGCGCCCCGGCGCTTGACCAGGTAGCGGCGGCCGTCGTGCACGGCGCTGAACTTGGTCACCACGCCGGGCAGGGAGGCGGCGTCCTCCACCGGGTATTCGACGAAGCCGGGCTCCAGCACGTCCAGCCCCTGGGTGGTGTGCCAGTGGCGCACCACGTCGGGCACGCCCTCCTGCGGGGGCAGAGGCTCGACCTCCAGCGCGCCCATCAGGTCGTGGCCGGCGGCGGCCAGCAGCTCGAACTCGTCGTCGCTCGCGCAGCCGCGCTCGCGCGCCAGGCGCTCGCGGTTGTGGCCCTCGGGCAGCAGGTTCTGGAAGTACACGGGCCAGCGCCCGTCGGTGCGCACCAGGCGCGCGTCGCGGGCCGAGCGCAGGATCTGCTGCGTCTGCGCGTCGCTCGCGCCCTGGTAGCTCAGCGAGAGCGTGGGCCGCGCGGGGTCGGCGATGTAGTCCTCGTCGAACGACACGCGCAGGATGTCGCCGTACTGCGAGAGGTAGCCGATGGCACGCCGTCCGCCGCCCTGCGCCGCGGGCCGGTGCAGGTACAGGCGCAGGTAGCGGATGGCGGTGGACACGGGTCAGCGCCCCAGGCTGTCCACCACCGAGGGCGGGGCGTCGGCCCCCGGCGGCTGGGCCAGGAACCTGCCGCCGGACTGGATGAAGGCCTGCAGCGCGGGGCGCAGCGCGCTGGGCACGGCGATCAGGTCCATGTCCAGCACGCGGGCCATCTCGGCCAGGGTGGAAAAGCGCGGGTCCACGTCGCCGGTTTCCGTGCGCTGCACGGCCATGCGCGACAGGCCGGCCTGCGCAGCCAGATCGGCCTGCGTCATGCGGCGGGCCTTGCGGGCGTCGGCCAGGGAGGAGATCAGATCGTGTTGCATGATCGTTTTTATACTCTTTTTTGTTGAAAAGATATTCAAGAGTGGCTTTTGTGGTACGGAAAGCATCCGTCACAATGGCCCGCATGCAGCCTTCCGACACCCGCTCCGACACCGTCCGCCGCGCATTGCGCCAAGCCGAGCCCTGCCTGTGGCTGAACCCGCAGCGGCAGCACGCCGTGGCTGCGGCCCAGCCCGTGGCGGGGGCGCACCTGCGCCTGGAAGACACCCAGGCGGCCGCGGCGCGCTTCGCGCGGTTCGCCCCCGTGCTGGCGCAGGTGTTTCCTGAGCTGCAGGCCTGCGGCGGCGCGGTCGAGTCGCCGCTGCTGGCGGCCGATGCGCTGCACGCCGCGGCGGGGCTGGCGCCCGGGCAGGGCCGCCTGTGGATCAAGGCGGACCACCGGCTGCCCGTGGCCGGGTCGATCAAGGCGCGCGGCGGCATCCACGAGGTGCTGGAGTTCGCCGAGGGCCTGGCGCTGCGGCAGGGCCTGCTGCCCGCGCAGGCCGGCCCGCAGGACTACCTGGCCCTGGCCGGCGCGCAGGCGCGGGCGCTGTTCGGGCGCTACACGGTGGCGGTGGGCTCCACCGGCAACCTGGGCCTCGCCATCGGCGTGGCGGCATCAAAGCTGGGCTTTCGCGCCGTGGTGCACATGTCGGCCGACGCCAAGGAGTGGAAGAAGGAGCGCCTGCGCCAGCGCGGCGTGCAGGTGGTGGAGCATGCGGGCGACTACGAGGGCGCCGTGGCGGCCGGCCGCACGCAGGCCGCGCAGGACCCGCTGTGCCACTTCGTCGACGACGAGCGCTCGCTGTCCCTGCTGCTGGGCTACAGCGCCGCCGCACCGCACCTGCAGCGGCAGTTGGCGCAGGAAGGCATCGCGGTGGATGCGCGCCACCCGCTGTTCGTCTACCTGCCCTGCGGGGTGGGCGGCGCGCCCGCGGGCATCACCTTCGGGCTGCGGCACGCGCTGGGCCAGCACGTGCACTGCTTCTTCGCAGAGCCCGTGCAGTCGCCCTGTTTCCTGGTGCAGATGCTGGCCGGGCCGGGCGAACACCCTTCGGTCTACGACCTGGGCCTCACCAACCGCACCGAGGCCGACGGCCTGGCCGTGCCGCGCGCGTCGCTGCCCGCCGCCGAGCTGATGGCGCCGCTGCTGTCGGGCGCCTTCACGGTGCGCGACGACACGCTGTTTCGCCACCTCGTGCAGGTGCTGGACACCACGGGCGAGCGCATCGAGCCCTCGGCCGCCGCGGGGTTCAGCGGCCCGGAGATGCTCGCGGGCACCTCTGCCGGCCGGGACTGGCTGGCCGCGCACGGGCTGCTGGAGCACCTGCCGCAGGCCACGCACCTGGTCTGGACGACCGGTGGGCTGTTCGTTCCCCCCGTGGAATATGAGCGCTTCGTGCAGCGGGGCCGCATGCTGGCCTGAACGGGGCCGTATCCTCGCCCCATGCAACCCTGCGATTTCATCGTCATCGGCGCGGGCATCGCCGGCGCCTCCATTGGCTGGGAACTGGCCGCGCACCGCCGCGTGCTGCTGCTGGAGCGCGAGGCGCAGCCCGGCTACCACACCACCGGGCGCTCGGCGGCGCTGTACTCGGCCACCTACGGCACGCCCCGCATCCGCGCGCTGACGCGGGCCAGCCGGGCGTTCTACGACGCGCCGCCGCCCGAATTCGGCACCGCGCCCATCCTCACGCCGCGCGGCGTGGTGTTCCTGGCGGGGCCGGACCAGATGGACCTGCTGGCGGCCGCGCCCATGCCGAGGCGCTGCCGCGCAACCCCCAGGTGCGCCTGCTGGCGCGCGAGGAACTGCTCGCCATGCTGCCCTGCCTGCGCCCCGAGGCCGTGGGCGGCGGCCTGAGCGAGCCCGGCGCTGCCGACATCGACGTGCACACCCTGCACCAGGGCTACCTGCGCGGCCTGCGCCAGCGCGGCGGCGAAGTGCGCACGCATGCGGAGGTCACGGGGCTGCAGCGGCAGGCAGAGGGCTGGCGCGTCACCCTGGCGGGCGGCGAGACGCTGGCGGCCGGCGCCGTGGTCAATGCCGCCGGCGCCTGGGCCGATGCGGTGGCCGGCCTGGCCGGCGTGCCGCCCATCGGCCTGGAGCCGCGGCGGCGCACCGCGTTCACCTTTCCCGTGCCGGCGGGCATGGACGCCACCGGCTGGCCGGCCGTCATCGGCATCGACGAGGGCTACTACTTCAAGCCGGACGCGGGGCAGCTCCTGGGCTCGCCCGCCAATGCCGACCCGGTGGCGCCCCACGACGTGGTGCCGGAGGAGCTGGACGTGGCGCTGGGCATCCACCGCATCGAGGAGGTCACCACCTTCACGATCCGGCGGCCGTCCCATGCCTGGGCAGGGCTGCGCTCCTTCGTGGCCGATGGCGATCTGGTGATCGGCTGGGACAACCACGTGCCTGGCTTCTTCTGGCTGGCGGCGCAGGGGGCTACGGCATCCAGAGCGCGGCGGGCGCGGCGCTGCTCGCGCGGCAGCTCGCGCTGGAGGAGCCTTTGCTGCCGTGCCTGGCGGACGAGGGCATCACGCGCGATGCGCTCTCGCCCGCGCGGCTGCGTTGACGCGGGCGCGCGTCAGGCGTAGGTGTCGAGCTGGTGGCCCAGCGGGCCGGCCGGCGTGGAGGCGGGCGGCTGCGGCACGGCCTCCAGGAGCGTCATGGCGGCGCCTGCCTGCGCCTGCATCGCCTTCTTGAGCACGGCCACCTGCAGGGCGTCTGACGTCTCGCGCTGGTTCTGCGCGGCGGCAGTGTGGAGGATGGAGGAGGTCAGGGCGATGTCCATGGGTGGGCCTGTGAAAAGCGCAGGGGCAACTCTTTGTATCGGCAGTTCGCCGTTCTTCTTGAGGACTAGTCGAGCGCGCTGGAGCCGAAGGCCTCGCAGTCCGACAGGTCGGAATCGCTCGCGGGCGCCAGCTGCCGGGCGGCGTCGCGCAGCGCCGTGCGCAGGCCTTCCTCCAGCACGGGGTGGTAGATGGGCATGCGCAGCAGCTCGTGCACCGTGAGTTCGCGGTCGATCGCCAGCGCCAGCAGGTGCGCGAGGTGTTCGCCCGCGGGCGCGCACATCTCCGCGCCCAGCAGGCGGCCGGTGCCGGCCTGGGCGTAGAGGCGCAGCAGGCCGTAATTGTGCTGGGCCACGCGGGCGCGGCCCTGGCGCGCGAAGTCCACCTCGCCCACTAGGTGGGGCTGCCCCTTGAGCTGCGCGTGGCGCAGCCCCACGGCGGCCGCGTTGGGCTGGCTGAACACGATGGACAGCGGCGTGCGCCGGCGGAACCGCCGGGGCGGCTCGCCCTGCGCGGCCAGCACGGCGTTGATGCCCGCGATGTGCCCCTCGTCGGCGGCCTCGTGCAGCAGCGGGCGGTCGCGGTCGGCGTCGCCGGCGATGAACACCGGCAGGTGGCCGACCTGCAGGGTGCAGGGCTCGATCGGCGGCAGGCCGTGCGCGTCCAGGGGCACGCCGAGCGTCTCCAGCCCCAGGCATTCCAGGTTGGGCTGGCGGCCCATGGCGGCCAGCACCTGGTCCACCACCACCGGGCCGGCGTCGTTGCACACCTCGATGCCGCCAGCCACCTCGCGCAGGCGCACCTCCCCGTCCACGCTGATGATGAATTCCTGCTTGAGCCGCGCGAGCAGGGCGTCGTTGACCGCCGGGTCGCCCAGCCCCGCCACCTGGGCGCGGGTGCCGAACGCGGCCACCTCCAGGCCCAGGCGCGCCAGGGCCTGCGCCAGCTCCACGCCCAGCGGCCCCAGGCCGACGACGGCCACGCGCGGGCCGAGCGTGGGCTGTTCGAACAGCGTGTCGGTGGTCAGGATGCGGTCGCCGAACGCCAGCCACTCCTGCGGCACGATGGGGCGCGAGCCCGTGGCGACGATGATGCTGCGCGCCTCGTGCACGCGACCGTCGATGTCCACGCGCGCGGGGCCGAGCAGCCGCGCGCTGCCGGACAGGGCGTGCGCGCCCGCGTCGCTGGCGCGCAGCGTGCCGGCCACGAAGTCGTCGCGCAGCGCGCGCACGCGCTCCAGCACGGCCGCGATGTCGGCCGACAGCCCCTGCGCGCCGCGCAGGCCGAACGTGTCGAACGTGTGCCGCGCATGAAAGGCGTTGGCTGCTTCGATCAGCATCTTGGAGGGCATGCAGCCCACGCGCGCACAGGTCGTGCCCCAGGGGCCTTCGTTGACCAGCAGGAAGCGCTGCGTGCGCTTGCGCACTTCGCGCAGCGCCGCCAGGCCGGCGGAGCCGGCGCCGATGATGAGGGTGTCGAGGTCCGAACGCATGGGCAGGCCTTGCAAAAAGCCCTTGGGCGGGCGACCCGGGCAGTGTCGCCGCAGGGAGGCGGCCGGGCTGTAGGCCTGCAGGCCGAAGTCAGTCCGGCAGCCAGGCCACGCGCCCGTGGCCCAGGTCGTTCACCCGTGCCACGAAGCCTTCCGCCTGCGGCTGCGGCAGGCGCAGGTGCAGCTCCACCAGCGTGCCGTGGGACACGTCGAGCAGCTGCGCGCCCGCGGCCTCGATCTCGCGGCGCAGCAGGCCTTCCAGCGGGTAGGGCACGCTGCAGCGCAAGGTGCTCTGGCGCTGCAGCGGGATCTTCTCGGCCTGGAGCAGCGCTTGGGCCACGGTGTCGGTATAGGCGCGCACCAGGCCGCCCGCGCCCAGCTTCACGCCGCCGAAGTAGCGCACCACCGTGGCCAGCACGCCTTCCAGCTCCTGGTGGCGCAGCACGTCCAGCATGGGCCGGCCGGCGGTGCCGCTGGGCTCGCCGTCGTCCACGGCGGCGGACTGCCCTCCCGCCAGCAGGGCCCAGCAGACGTGCGCGGCGCCCGGGTGCTGCTGCCACAGCGCAGCCACCACGGCCTGGGCGCCGGCGCGGTCGGCCACGGGCTGCACGCAGCCGATGAAGCGGCTTTTCTTGATGACGAGTTCGCTGTGGGTGGGCGCCAGGAGGGTCTGCGGCATGACGCGGGGACTGTACCGCCAATGCCGGGCCGGCCAGCGCGGACCCGCCCGGCACACCTGTTTGCGGAATTGACATGCATCAACAGGGTGCGCGCCAGGAATGCCTATGATTGATAGTCGTTCTCATCTATTGAGCCCGTTTTTTACGAAGGAGAAAAGCACATGACCCGATACTGGAAGCCTCTCGCGCTGGCGCTGGCCCTGTCCGCAACGGCACCCGCATGGGCCGCCGACTGCGCGGTGGAGATCGAAGGCAACGACGCGATGCAGTTCAACAAGCAGGCGATCAGCGTGCCTGCCAGCTGCAAGCAGTTCACCGTCAAGCTCAAGCACGTGGGCAAGCTGCCCAAGGCCGCCATGGGCCACAACTGGGTGCTGACCAAGACCGCCGACATGCAGGGCGCCGTGACCGACGGCATCGCCGCCGGCGCCGCCAAGGACTACGTGAAGGCGGGCGACGCGCGCGTGCTGGCGCACACCAAGCTGATCGGCGGCGGCGAGACCGATTCGGTGAGCTTCGCCACCAGCGCGCTCAAGGCCGGCGAGTCCTACAGCTACTTCTGCTCCTTCCCCGGCCACGCCGGCATCATGAAGGGCACGCTGACGCTGGCCAAGTAAGGCCCGGCCGTCCTTGTGGCGGGCAGGGAAAAGGCCAGGCACCTAAAATGCCCGGCCCCCACGAAAGCCCGCCGATGAACGCCCTCGTAGACGTTTCCTTCTTCCCGCGCGACGCCAAGCCCCTCACGAGCTACCGCCCGTACTGGGCCAGGCGCTTCGGCACGGCCCCCTTCCTGCCCATGAGCCGGGCAGAGATGGACCAGCTCGGCTGGGACAGCTGCGACATCGTGCTGGTCACGGGCGACGCCTACGTGGACCACCCCAGCTTCGGCATGGCCGTGATCGGCCGCGTGCTGGAGGCGCAGGGCTTTCGCGTGGGCATCATCGCGCAGCCCGACTGGCACAGCAGCGAGGCCTTCCAGGCGCTGGGCAGGCCCAACCTGTTCTGGGGCGTGACGGCGGGCAACATGGACTCGATGATCAACCGGTACACGGCCGACCGGAAGATCCGCAGCGACGACGCCTACACCCCCGGCGACGTGGGTGGCAAGCGCCCCGACCGCGCGGCCATCGTCTACAGCCAGCGCTGCCGCGAGGCCTACAAGGACGTGCCCATCGTCCTGGGCGGCATCGAGGGGAGTCTGCGCCGCATCGCGCACTACGACTACTGGAGCGACAAGGTGCGCCGCTCCATCGTGGTGGACAGCAAGTGCGACCTGCTGCTGTACGGCAACGCTGAGCGCGCGCTGGTCGAGGTGGCCCACCGTATCGCCGCGCGCGAGCCCATCGAGCAGATCACCGATGTGCGCGGCACGGCCTTCGTGCGCCGCGCCTCGGGCGGCGACTGGTTCGAGATCGACTCCACCAGCGTGGACGAGCCCGGCCCGCTGGCCCCGCCTGTGAACCCCTACATGACCACCAGCGAGCAGGCCGCCGCCCAGGGGCAGGGCTGCGCCAAGGAGGATGCTCCTGATTCGGGAGCTGCCAGCGCTTGCCAGACAAGCGCTACAGGCCAAAATGGCATTGAAAAGGTGGTGCAGTTCCTGCCCCCCGCGCGCGCCAGGGGCGCGCAGCCGCCGCGCGAGCGGACCGTGATCCGCCTGCCCAGCTACGAGCAGGTCAAGAGCGACCCGGTGCTCTACGCCCACGCCAACCGCGTGCTGCACCTGGAGACCAACCCCGGCAACGCCCGCGCGCTGGTGCAGGCCCATGGCGAGGGCGCGACGGCGCGCGACGTGTGGCTGAACCCGCCGCCCATCCCCCTGACCACGGCGGAGATGGACTGGGTCTTCGGCCTGCCGTATGCGCGCAGCCCGCACCCGCAGTACGCCGACGAGACCGGCAGCCACGACGGCGCCACCAAGATCCCCGCGTGGGAGATGATCCGCGCCTCGATCAACATCATGCGCGGGTGCTTCGGCGGCTGCACCTTCTGCTCCATCACCGAGCACGAGGGGCGCATCATCCAGAGCCGCTCGGAGGCCTCCATCCTGCAGGAGGTGGAGGACATCCGCGACAAGGTGGCCGGCTTCACCGGCACCATCTCCGACCTGGGCGGCCCCACGGCCAACATGTACCGCCTGGGCTGCCGCAGCCCCGAGATCGAGGCCGCCTGCCGCAAGCCCAGCTGCGTGTTCCCCGGCATCTGCCAGAACCTGACCACCGACCACGGCCCGCTGATCCGCATCTACCGCCGCGCGCGGGCCCTCAAGGGCATCAAGAAGATCCTGATCGGCTCGGGCCTGCGCTACGACCTGGCGGTGCAGTCGCCCGAATACGTGAAGGAGCTGGTGCAGCACCACGTGGGCGGCTACCTCAAGATCGCGCCCGAGCACACGGAAGAGGGGCCGCTGTCGAAGATGATGAAGCCGGGCATCGGCAACTACGACCGCTTCAAGCAGCTGTTCGAGAAGTTCAGCGAAGAGGCGGGCAAGAAGCAGTTCCTGATCCCGTACTTCATCGCCGCGCACCCGGGCACCAGCGACGAGGACATGATGCACCTGGCCCTGTGGCTCAAGAAGAACGGCTTTCGCGCCGACCAGGTGCAGACCTTCTACCCCAGCCCCATGGCCACGGCCACGGCCATGTACCACACGGGCCGCAACACGCTCACCCGCGTGCGCCGCCGGATGCGCGACGAGGCGGAGGAAAGCGTGGACATCGTGCGCGGCGAGAAGCGCCGCCGCCTGCACAAAGCCTTCCTGCGCTACCACGACCCGAACAACTGGCCCCTGCTGCGCGAGGCGCTCAAGAGCATGGGCCGCGCCGACCTGATCGGCAACGGCAAGCACCACCTGATCCCCACCTTCCAGCCGATGGTCGACGGCAGCTACCAGAGCGCGCGCAGGAAGAACAGCACGTCCGCGAAGGGCGGCGGCGGCGTGGGCTACGCCATCAACAAGGACGGCAAGCCGGTCGCGCTGCGCCGCCGTCCCGAGGAGCCGCAGGAGCAGAAGGACGACGTGCGCTTCCGCAGCAGCGCCCCCAGCCGGGCCGCCTGCTCACCCAGCACACCGGCCTGCCGCCGAGGGCCGGCACGGGCGGCAAGGCGCCAGGCCGCAGGCGCTGACGCGCGTTCACACCGGCTGGGGAATCAGGTCCTCGATCACCAGCCGGCGGTAATAGAACGCCGCCACCGCCCCCAGGGACTGCAGCAGCGCGCCCAGGCTCTCGGGCGAGTCGCCGTCCTGCGCCTTCAGGAACAGCGCATGCGCGCCCTGGCTCGCATGCTTTGCGATACGGCGCACGATCACGCCCTCCGCGCCCACCGAGGGCAGCGGCTCGTCGGCGTTGCCCAGCGTGCGCACCACGTGCTGCAGGATGGCGTCCGGCGCAGCGTGGGCCACGTCGTCGCGGCCTTGCGCCTGCAGGGCCTGGCCGGCCGAGCGGGCGGCGGCCTCGTCCGCGAACAGGGCGAACACATAGCCCGTGGGGTAGAACGTTCCGGCGGCCGAGGTCATGCTGGGGTCGAGGGCGAAGGGCTTCATGGCGGGCTCCAAAATCTCTGTGGATACCCATCGATTGAAGCCGCAGGCGCGCGAGTGCGGCTGTCGGGGACAGAGCGACAGCCGTGTCGGACGGTGCCGCGCCGCGTGCGCCGTTGATTGAAGTCAAATCGGCCTCGAGCGCTTGCCCGGAAAGCGCTGGCAGCTACGAAAACCGAAGCAAATCGGGCCGCCACGCCAGGGCCGCGAACCCCGCGCAGTTCAGCAGCACCGTGGCCCAGTAGACCGTGCGGAATTCGCCCTTGGCGGATTTGTGGCGCAGCCACTGCTGTGCCCACCAGGCCGCGGGCCAGCCGCCGAGCAGGGCCAGCAGGTGCAGCCGGCGCTCGCTGGTGCGCCAGGCGCCGCGCCGGGCGGCGCTCTTGTCCGCCGCGTAGAGGAGGAAGGTCAGCCCGTTCAACGCGGCCACGGCAGCCACCAGCCCGGGCGGAAAGCGCTGCGTCCAGGCGCCCCAGGCCAGCAGGGCAAGCCAGCCCAGCATCAGGGCCATGGCGAGGCCCGCGCCTGCTGGGGCGCGCGGAGCTGGGTGGGAGCGGCTGCGCTCCCGTGCGCGCGCGGGGCCCTTCAATCGCTTGCCAGCGTATGCAGCGGAATGTCCCGCTCCTGCGCCAGCGCATCCAGTGCCGCGCGGCTGTGGCCGCGCAAGAAGGCGGCAATGGCCGCGTGCGTGGCTGCGGCGCGCGGGTCGGCGGCGGGCGGCAGGCCGGCGGCTTCGCACAGGCGGGCGGCGAAATGCGGCTCCAGCGCCGCGACGGCCACGCGGCCGTCGGCGCAGGCATAGACGCGGTAGCCCGCGTGGGCGCCGCCCACGTCGCCGGCAGCCACCGTGAGGCCCCAGCCGCGCGGCTGGGCAAGCCAGGCGGCGGCGTCGGCCAGGGCGATCTCCACGCATTGGCCCAGGCCGGTGGCGGCGCGCGCCAGTTGCGCCTGCAGCACGGCTTCGCTGGCCATCAGGGCGCCGGCCATGTCGGCGTAGAGGGTGGGAGGCATGGCGGTGCCGGTGACCAGGCCCGCGTCGGCCAGGTAGGTCAGGTCGTGCCCCGGCTCCTCGGCGCGCGCGCCCGCCGTGCCCACGATGCGCACCAGCGACAGGCGCGGGTAGCGCGCGTGCAGTGCTTCCCAGCCCAGCCCGAGCTTGGCGAGGGCCGAGGGGCGGAAGGACGTGAGCAGCACGTCCGCGCGCTCCAGTTCGGCCTGCAGCGCGGCCTGGCCCTCGGTGGTCTTCAGGTGGGCCTGCAGCACGCGGATGCCTTCGTGCAGCGCGGCGTAGGCGCCGGGGCTGTAGAGCGCCATGGGATCGGCGCTGGCGTGGCCTGCCGGGGCGGGCGGCTCCAGCTTGGTGCAGTCGGCGCCCATGCGGCGGCAGCGCAGCAGGGCGGCGGGGCCGGGCAGGTTCAAGGCCAGGCTGAGGATGCGGGTGTGGGCGAGAGGTTGGAGCATGGCGGGCGGCTTGGAAACACAATGGCGGGCATTGTTTCAGGAAATTCCATGACTTCTTCCGTGCTGGAGGCGCTCGGTCCCTCGCCGCGCATGCCTGTGCTGTTTCTGGGCCACGGCAGCCCGATGAACGCGATCGAGGACAACGCCTGGCGCCGCACCTGGCAGGACCTGGGCGCGGAGCTGCTGGCGCGCGCGCGGCCGCAGCTCATCCTGTGCGTGTCGGCCCACTGGCTGACGCGCGGCGGCTGGTTCCTGACGGGCATGGCCGCGCCGCGCACCATCCACGACTTCGGCGGCTTCCCGCGCGAGCTGTTCGAGCAGCAATACGCCGCGCCGGGCGCGCCCGCCGTGGCGCGGGCGCTGGCCGCCGAACTGCGCTCGCCCGCGACGGGCAGGCCGCTGGGCGTGGACGAAGCGGAGTGGGGGCTGGACCATGGCGCCTGGGGCATCCTCCAGCCTTTGTTCCCGGCGGCGGACATCCCGGTGCTGCAGCTCAGCATGGACTACGCCCGCCCGCCCTCCGAGCACTGGGCGCTCGGCCGGCAGCTGCGGCCGCTGCGCGAGCGCGGCGTGCTCATCGTGGCCAGCGGCAACGTGGTGCATAACCTGCACGCCATGCGTCCCGGCACGGGCATCAACGCGGCCTACGAATGGGCCAACGCGTTCGACCTGCGGGTGGTGGACCAGGTGCAGAGCGGCCGGCTGGAAGGGCTGGCGCAGTTCCAGCAGTGGGGGCCGATGGCGCAGCTCGCGCACCCCACGCACGAGCATTTCCTGCCGCTGCTGTATGCCGCGGGCGCCGTGGAGCCGGGCGAGGCGGTGCGCTTCTTCAACACGGGGTTCCAGGGCGCGTCGATCTCGATGCGGTCGATGCTCTGGAGTTGATAGCTGCCCGCGCTTGCTAGATAAGCGCTGGAGGCTAAAAACATGCTTATTCCGCCGTGGCCGCAGGTTGCCGGATGCCGAGCCAGTGCCACCGGTCCCGGTAGCTTCGCGCCTTGGCCTGGAACAGCGGCAGGTGCGGGCACAGCGGGTTGGGCCGCAGCAGGCCCGCGTACAGCTCCTCCAGCCCGTTGGGCGCATGCAGCACGGAGCTCTGCTGCTCGGGGAGGGTTGCAGGCCCACGCAGGTGCAGGGGATCAGGAAGCGCTCGATGCCCTCGCGCGACGAACGCAGCGCGCCATAGGGGTGGCCGAACCAGTCCTCGTACCAGAGGTGCACGCGCGCCTGGTTCTTGGCTTCGACGGTGATGGGCAGATCGGCGAAGAGCGCGCTGGCCCGGGCCTGCACGGCCTGCTCCGCCTGCGCGGACAGGTCGGCCGCGTCGAAATAGAACAGGTCGTAGTCCTTGATGTGCGCCGTGGGCGCGAAGCCCGAGCGCAGGTTCCACACGGTCTGGAACAAGCAACCCGCCACCAGCCAGGCATCGGGCAGGCCCAGAAGCGGCAAGCGCTCCAGAATGGCCGCGTTGTACGGGTTCTGGAGCGCTTCGCCCACGAAGCGGCGCCGCAGCGCCGCGTTGTCGTCAGATGACCTTGGCAATGGCCTGGCAGACGTAGTCGATGTTCTTGCTGTTCAGGGCAGCCACGCACATGCGGCCCGTGTCGGTGCCGTAGACGCCGAACTCGCTGCGCAGGCGCACCATCTGGTCCTTGGACAAGCCCGAGTAGCTGAACATGCCGATCTGCGTGGTGATGAACGACATGTCCTGCTGCACGCCGGCGGCCTTGAGGCCATCGACCAGCTTCTGGCGCATGGCCTTGATGCGCACGCGCATCTCGCCCAGTTCCTTCTCCCACTGGGCGCGCAGTTCGGAGTCGTTCAGCACGGCGGCCACCACGGCGCCGCCGTGCGTGGGCGGGTTCGAGTAGTTGGTGCGGATGACGATCTTGAGCTGGCTCAGCACGCGCGCGGCTTCGTCCTTGTCGTTGGCGACCACCGAGAGGGCGCCCACGCGCTCGCCGTACAGGCTGAAGCTCTTGGAAAACGAGGTGGAGACGAAGATGTTCAGGCCGGCGGCGACGAACTTGCCGATGACGGCGCCGTCTTCCTGGATGCCGTGGCCGAAGCCCTGGTAGGCCATGTCGAGGAAGGCCACGAGGCCGCGGGCCTTGACCGCCTCGATCACCTGGTCCCACTGCGCGGCCGTGATGTCGTAGCCCGTGGGGTTGTGACAGCAGGCGTGCAGCACGGCGATGGTGCCGGGCGCGGCGGCGTTCAGGTCGGCCAGCATGCCGTCGAAGTCCACCGAGCGGGTGCCCGCGTCGTAGTAGCGGTAGCTGCCGACCTCGAAGCCAGCGTTGGTGAAGATGGCGCGGTGGTTTTCCCAGCTCGGGTCGGAGATGAGCACCTTGGCGTTGGGGCTGATCTTCTTGAGGAAGTCCGCGCCGATCTTCAGGCCGCCCGTGCCGCCGATGGCCTGCACGGTGGCCACGCGGCCGGCCTTGACCACGTCGGAGTCGGCGCCGAACACCAGAGCCTTGACGGCGTTGTCATAGGCGGCGATGCCGTCGATGGGCAGGTAGCCGCGGGCGGCGGGCTTGTCCATCATGGCCTTCTCGGCGGCCTGCACGCACTGCAGCAGGGGGAGCTTGCCGTTGTCGTCGAAATACACGCCCACGCCCAGGTTGACCTTGTTGGGGTTGGCATCTGCGGCGAATTGTTCGTTCAGACCCAGGATCGGGTCGCGGGGGGCCATTTCGACGGCGGTGAACAGAGACATGGAAAGTCCTTGGGAGGGTAGAAATCGGACGGCGTGACCCCAGCTACGGTAGTCTTTCGGGTCAACCCGCAATTTTAACGGCCGCCCCCGCGTGCCGTTGACCGCCGCCATGCATGAAGTCGCCACCGAGCCCGCCGCCGGGCAGTTCGTCCAGTTTCCCGACTCGCCGTTCCAGCTGTTCCAGCCGTACCCGCCGGCGGGCGACCAGCCCGAGGCCATCGACAAGCTGGTGGAGGGCGTGCGCGACGGCGAGGTGTTCCAGACCCTGCTGGGCGTGACCGGCTCAGGCAAGACCTTCACCATGGCCAACGTGATCGCGCGCCTGGGCCGCCCGGCCATCGTGTTCGCGCCCAACAAGACGCTGGCCGCGCAGCTCTACAGCGAGTTCCGCGAGTTCTTCCCGAAGAACGCCGTGGAGTATTTCGTCAGCTACTACGACTACTACCAGCCCGAGGCCTACGTGCCCCAGCGCGACCTGTTCATCGAGAAGGACAGCGCCATCAACGAGCACATCGAGCAGATGCGCCTGTCGGCCACCAAGAGCGTGCTGGAGCGGCGCGACGTGGTGATCGTGGCCACCGTGTCGGCCATCTACGGCATCGGCGCGCCGGAGGACTACACGCAGATGCGCTTCATCATGCGCGTGGGCGACGAGATCGGGCAGCGCGACGTGATCGCGCGGCTGATCCGCATGCAGTACACGCGCAACGAGCAGGATTTCGCGCGCGGCACGTTCCGTGTGCGCGGCGACACCATCGACGTGTTCCCCTCGGAGCACAGCGAGCTGGCGATCCGCATCGAGCTGTTCGACGACGAGATCGAGGCGCTCTCGCTGTTCGACCCGCTCACCGGCCGCATCCAGCAGAAGGTGCCGCGCTTCACCGTCTACCCCAGCAGCCACTACGTGACGCCGCGCGACAAGGTGCTGGCCGCCGTGGAGACCATCAAGCAGGAGCTGGACGGGCGGCTGAAGTGCTTCGTGGGCGAGGGCAAGCTGGTGGAGGCCCAGCGGCTGGAGCAGCGCACGCGGTTCGACCTGGAGATGCTCAGCGAGGTCGGGCACTGCAAGGGCATCGAGAACTACACGCGCCACCTCTCGGGCGCGCAGCCGGGCGACCCGCCGCCCACGCTGACCGACTACCTGCCGCCCGACGCCCTCATGTTCCTGGACGAAAGCCACCAGATGATCGGCCAGCTCTCGGCCATGTACAACGGCGACCGCTCGCGCAAGACCACGCTGGTGGAATACGGCTTCCGGCTGCCCTCGGCGCTGGACAACCGGCCGCTCAAGTTCGAGGAATTCGAGCGGCGCATGCGCCAGGTGGTCTTCGTCTCGGCCACGCCGGCGGACTACGAGAAGGAACACTCCGGCCAGGTGGTGGACCAGGTGGTGCGGCCCACGGGCCTGGTGGACCCCGAGGTGGAGGTGCGCCCGGCCACGCACCAGGTGGACGATGTGCTGCAGGAAATACGCATTCGCACAGAAAAGAATCAGCGCGTACTCATTACCACGCTGACCAAGCGCATGGCCGAGCAGCTCACCGACTACCTGGCCGACAACGGCGTGAAGGTGCGCTACCTGCACTCGGACATCGACACCGTGGAGCGCGTGGAGATCCTCCGCGACCTGCGCCTGGGCGCGTTCGACGTGCTCGTGGGCATCAACCTGCTGCGCGAGGGGCTGGACATTCCCGAGGTGTCGCTGGTCGCCATCCTCGACGCCGACAAGGAAGGCTTCCTGCGCGCCGAGCGCAGCCTGATCCAGACCATCGGGCGCGCGGCGCGCAACCTCCACGGCAAGGCCATCCTGTATGCAGACCGCGTCACCGACTCGATGAAGAAAGCCATCGACGAGACGGAACGCCGGCGCGCCAAGCAGATCGCACACAACGAGGCCATGGGGATCACGCCGCGCAGCATTGTCAAGCAGGTGAGAGACCTGATTGACGGCGTGTACAGCGAGAAGACGGGGCAGGAGGCGCAGCGCCTGGAGCAGGAGGCCGCGCGCCATGCGGAGCTGGAGGAGATGTCCGAGAAGGACATCGCGCGCGAGATCAAGCGGCTGGAAAAACGCATGCTGGAGCACGCGCGCAACCTGGAATTCGAGCAGGCAGCCCGTGTGCGCGACCAGCTGGCGAAGCTCAAGGACCGGGTCTTCGGCGCCCACGGCGGGGACCACGTCGCGGCGTGACGGAGCAGGCGAAAACGCGACCGCGCGGTTCATTTACCCGACAAAAACAATAGGGATTTGTGCTATACTCGGGTCAATTACTCAGGAAAGCAAACCCCACGACACGAAGAAGGGCCCCAGACGGCTGCCACAGCGGCGGTTGATTTGCGGGAAAGGGCGGGGACGGTGCCAGGACGCGGTCACAAGCCCGCTCCATGGCGTTTTCATAACGATCAAGCCAAACCAAAGGAGCTTGCGATGCGTCTCACCACCAAAGGCCGTTTTGCGGTCACCGCCATGATTGACCTGGCCCTGCGCCAGAACAACGGCCCCGTCACGCTGGCGGCCATCAGCCAGCGCCAGCAGATCTCGCTGTCCTACCTGGAGCAGCTCTTCGGCAAGCTGCGCCGCCACGAGCTGGTGGAATCCACCCGCGGCCCCGGCGGCGGCTACACCCTGGCGCGCAAGGCGGCCGACATCACCGTGGCCGACATCATCGTCTCGGTGGACGAGCCCATCGACGCCACCCAGTGCGGCGGCAAGGAAAACTGCCTGGGCGAGGCCGGCCGGTGCATGACGCACGAGCTCTGGGCATCGCTGAACCAGCGCATGGTCGAGTTCCTCGACTCCGTCACCCTGCAAAAGCTCGTGGACGACCAACTCGCCAAGGGCGTGCAGATCGAGGACAAGCCCGTCGCGCGCCGTGCGATCTCCACCACGCCGGTGGTCAAGCCGATCCGCGTGAACGCGCCCAACTCGGTGTTCGCCCTTGGCAATGCATTTGCCAAGTCGTGATTTCTGCAACGCCTTCGCTAAATCCCGTTTTTTCCGCCAGCCAGAACCGATCCTGAGCCAGCCATGGACATGACCCCGCATTTCCCCATCTACCTGGACTACGGCGCCACCACGCCCGTGGATCCGCGCGTCGTCGACGCGATGATCCCGTGGCTGCGCGAGCACTTCGGCAACGCCGCCTCGCGCAGCCATGCCTGGGGCTGGGAGGCCGAAGAAGCCATCGAGAAGGCCCGTGGCCACGTGGCCGACCTGATCGGCGCCGATGCGCGCGAGATCGTCTGGACCAGCGGCGCCACCGAGTCCATCAACCTCGCGCTCAAGGGCGCGGCCCACTTCTACCAGGGCAAGGGCAAGCACCTGATCACCCTGAAGACCGAGCACAAGGCCGTGCTGGACACCATGCGCGAGCTGGAGCGCCAGGGCTTCGAGGTGACCTACATGGACGTCAAGGACGACGGCTTGCTGGACCTGGACGCCTTCAAGGCCGCCCTGCGCCCCGACACCATCCTGGTGAGCGTGCTGTTCGTGAACAACGAGATCGGCGTGATCCAGGACATTCCCGCCATCGGCGCGATCTGCCGCGAGAAGGGCATCCTGTTCCATGTGGACGCTGCGCAGGCCACGGGCCGCGTCGAGATCGACGTGAAGACCCTGCCCATCGACCTGATGAGCATGACCGCGCACAAGACCTACGGCCCCAAGGGTGTGGGCGCGCTCTACGTGCGCCGCAAGCCGCGCGTGCGCCTGGAGGCGCAGATCCACGGCGGCGGGCACGAGCGCGGCATGCGCTCCGGCACGCTGCCCACGCACCAGATCGTGGGCATGGGCGAGGCCTTCCGCATCATCAAGCTCGAAATGGACGAGGTGAACGCCAAGGCCCGCGCCCTGCAGCAGCGCCTGCTGGACGGCCTGAAGGACATCGAGCAGGTGTTCATCAACGGCAGCATGGAACACCGCGTGCCGCAGAACCTGAACATGAGCTTCAACTTCGTCGAGGGCGAATCGCTCATCATGGGCATCAAGGGCCTGGCCGTCTCCAGCGGCTCGGCCTGCACCTCGGCGAGCCTGGAACCCAGCTACGTGCTGCGTGCCCTGGGCCGCAGCGACGAACTGGCGCACAGCAGCCTGCGCATGACCATCGGCCGCTTCACGACCGAGGAGGAGATCGACTACGCGATCTCCGTCATCCGCCACAACGTGGCCAAGCTGCGCGAACTGAGCCCCCTGTGGGAGATGTACAAGGACGGTGTCGACCTGAGCACCATCCAATGGGCAGCCCACTGAAAGACAAGGAGAACACACCATGGCTTACTCTGACAAAGTGATCGACCATTACGAAAACCCCCGCAACGTCGGTTCGTTCGACAAGGGCGACGACACCGTGGGCACCGGCATGGTGGGCGCGCCCGCCTGCGGCGACGTGATGAAGCTGCAGATCAAGGTGAACCCGGACACCGGCGTCATCGAGGACGCGCGCTTCAAGACCTACGGCTGCGGCTCGGCCATCGCTTCGTCGTCGCTGGTCACGGAATGGGTCAAGGGCAAGACGCTGGACGAAGCAGCGCAGCTCAAGAACAGCGAGATCGCGCAGGAGCTGGCGCTGCCGCCCGTGAAGATCCACTGCTCCATCCTGGCCGAAGACGCGATCAAGGCCGCCGTCAACGACTACAAGGCCAAGCACGGCGCGGCCATGGAAGCCGCCTGAAGACCATGGCCATCACGCTGACCGAAGCCGCCGCCCGGCATGTGAACCGCTACCTTTCCCGCCGGGGCAAGGGGCTGGGCGTGCGCCTCGGCGTCAAGACCACGGGCTGCTCGGGCCTGGCCTATAAGCTCGAATACGTGGACGAGGCTGCGCCGGAGGACATCGTGTTCGAGAACCACGGCGTCAAGGTGCTCATTGATCCCAAGAGCCTGGCCTACATCGACGGCACCGAGCTGGACTTCGTGCGCGAGGGGCTCAACGAGGGCTTTCGCTTCAGCAACCCCAACGAGCGCGACCGCTGCGGCTGCGGGGAGAGCTTTCGCGTCTGACGCCGAGCGTTCCGAGCAGACCGCCACCGCTGACCGTGCTGGCGGTTTTTTTATGGACGCTTTTCAAAAAAGTGAGCTGCCTGCGCCTGTCGCAAGCCAGTTTTCATATGAAAAGCACCTGAAAACGAGTGTCAGCCAGCGCAAGCCGCTCACATTTTTATGAACCTCCAATCCGACGACTTCGAGCTCTTCGGCGTGCCGCGCCGCTTCGCCCAGGACCGCGCGTTTCTCGATGCGCGCTGGAAGGAACTGCAGCGCGAGGCCCATCCCGACCGCTTCGCCGCTCAGGGGCCGGCCGCGCAGCGCGTGGCCATGCAGTGGTCGGTGCGCATCAACGAGGCCTACCAGCGCCTGAAAGACCCGCAGCGCCGCGCCGCCTACCTGTGCGAACTGCACGGCGCGCCCATCCGGGCCGAGGACAACACGGCCATGCCCGCCGCCTTCCTCATGCAGCAGATGGAGTGGCGCGAGGCTCTGGACGATGCACGGGGCGGCGACGCGCTCGACGCACTGGACGACGAAACCCAGGCCGCCCGCCGCGCCGCGCTGGAGCGCCTGGCCACGCTGATCGACGACCGGCAGGACTGGGCCGGCGCGGCGCGCGAGGTCAGAGCCCTCATGTTCATTGCGCGATTCGCGCACGACATCGAACTGCGCCGGGAGCAACTGGGACAATAGCCCCCGCACCTCCACGCACACGACCACAAGAACCACATTCCCCATGGCGCTCCTGCAGATTTCCGAACCCGGCCAGTCCCCCGACCCGCACCAGCGGCGCGTTGCCATCGGCATCGACCTGGGCACCACGCATTCGCTGGTGGCCGCCGTGCGCAACGGCGTGGCCGAATGCCTGCCGGACGCGCAGGGCAGGGTGCTGCTGCCCTCCGTCGTGCGCTACCTGGAGAACGGCGGCCGGCAGATCGGCCACGAGGCCGCCGCCGCCCACCTGCAGGACCCGGCCAACACGCTGGCCTCCGTCAAGCGCTTCATGGGCCGGGGGCTGGCGGACATCGCCGGCCATGACAAGCTGCCCTACCGATTCGCCCTGCCCGAGGGCGCGGGTGGCATGCTGAGCCTGCAGACCGCGGGCGGCGTGAAGTCGCCCGTGGAGGTGAGCGCCGAGATCCTCGCCACGCTGCGCTTCCGTGCGGAAGACAGCTTCGACAGCGACATCCATGGCGCCGTCATCACCGTGCCCGCCTATTTCGACGATGCCCAGCGCCAGGCCACCAAGGACGCGGCCAAGCTGGCCGGCCTGCACCTGCTGCGCCTCATCAACGAGCCCACCGCCGCCGCCATCGCCTACGGGCTGGACAACGCCGCCGAGGGCATCTATGCCGTGTACGACCTGGGTGGCGGCACGTTCGACATATCGGTGCTGCGCCTCACGCAAGGCGTGTTCGAGGTCATCGCCACGGGCGGCGACTCGGCCCTGGGCGGCGACGACTACGACGCGCTGCTCGCCGACTGGGTGCTCGGCCAGCTCGGCCTGCAGGCCACGACGCCCGAGGACAAGACCGCCGTGCGCCTGGCCGCGCGCGCCTGCAAGGAGGCACTGACTGCTTCGGAAACCGTAGCATTCAGCGCTTGCCTGGCGGGCGCTACCGTCCAATTGGATGTCAAGCGTTCCGACTTCGCCGCCGCCACAGACGTGCTGACCCAGCGCTCGCTCGCCGCCGTGCGCCGCGCGCTGCGCGACGCGCAGATCGGGCGTGACGACGTGCAGGGCGTGGTGCTCGTCGGCGGCTCCACGCGCATGCCGCAGGTGCGCGAAGCCGTGGCCCAATTCTTCGGCCGCGAGCCGCTCACCAACCTCAACCCGGACGAGGTGGTGGCCATCGGAGCCGCCATCCAGGCCAACCAGCTCGCGGGCAACGACGCGGCGGGCGACCTGCTGCTGCTTGACGTGATCCCGCTGTCGCTGGGCATCGAGACCATGGGCGGGCTGGTGGAGCGCATCATCGGCCGCAACGAGACCATCCCCACCGCCAAGGCGCAGGACTTCACCACCTACAAGGACGGGCAGACGGCGCTGGCCATCCACGTGGTGCAGGGCGAGCGCGACCTGGTGGCGGACTGCCGCAGCCTGGCGCGCTTCGAGCTGCGCGGCATCCCGCCCATGGCGGCGGGCGCGGCGCGCATCCGCGTCACCTTCACCGTGGATGCCGACGGCCTGCTGAGCGTCGGCGCGCGCGAGCAGACCAGCGGCGTGGAGGCACGCATCGACGTCAAGCCCTCCTACGGCCTGTCCGACGAGCAGATCGCGCGCATGCTGCAGGAAGGCTTCGCCACCGCCCAGCAGGACATGCAGGTGCGCGCGCTGGTCGAGGCGCGCGTGGACGCCGACCGCCTGCTGATCGCCACCCGCTCCGCGCTGGAGGCCGACGGCGACGTGCTCTCACCAGCGGAGCGCGTGGACATCGACGCGCTCATGCAGGCGCTGCAGGATGCGCTGCAGTCCGGCGCCCCCGCGGCCGCCATCGAGGCCGCGACCAGCGCGCTGGCCAAGGGCACCGAGGCCTTCGCCGCCCAGCGCATGAACCGCGGCATCCGCGACGCCCTGGCCGGCAAGAACGTCGGCTCGCTCTGAATTCCTGGACACATCCCATGCCCGTCATCAAGATACTGCCCCACCCCGAATACTGCCCCGAAGGCGCGCAGGTCAGCGCGCCCGCCGGCACCTCGATCTGCGAGGCGCTGCTCGAAAACGGTATCAAGATCGAGCACGCCTGCGACATGGTCGCCGCCTGCACCACCTGCCACGTCGTCGTGCGCCAGGGTTTCGATTCCTTGAACGAGGCTGACGAGCAGGAGGAAGACATGCTCGACCGCGCCTGGGGCCTGGAGCCGCAATCGCGCCTGTCGTGCCAGGCCATCCTCGCGCAGAGCGACGTGACCGTGGAGATTCCCAAGTACTCCATCAACCACGCCAAGGAAAACCACTGATGAGCGCAGCGCCGGGCCGCCCCAAGCAAGCTCGCGCCCCCTGGGGGGCAGCGAGCACACGAAGTGCCGAGCGTGGGGGCACGTATGACGCGCCAGATCGTCTTCGACACGGAAACCACGGGCCTGTCGGCCGAGAACGGCGACCGCATCATCGAGATCGGCTGCGTGGAACTGCTCAACCGCAAGCTCACCGGCAACCACCTGCACCTCTACATCAACCCCGAGCGCGACAGCCACGAGGACGCGCTGCGCGTGCACGGGCTGACGACGGAGTTCCTGCGCGACAAGCCCAAGTTCGCCGAGGTGGCCGACGACATCCTCGCCTTCATGCAGGGCGCCGAGATCATCATCCACAACGCGGCGTTCGACGTCGGTTTCATCAACAAGGAACTGGAGCGCCTGGGCCGCCCGCCGTTCACCACCTACGTTGGCGGCATCACCGACACCCTGGCCATGGCCAAGGAGATGTTCCCCGGCAAGCGCAACTCGCTGGACGCGCTGTGCGACCGCCTGGAGGTGGACAATTCCGGCCGCACGCTGCACGGCGCTCTGCTCGACGCCGAGCTGCTGGCCGACGTCTACATCAACATGACCCGCGGCCAGGACGCGCTGCTGATCGCAGACGATGCGCAGGGCAGCGAGGGCGGCGTGCGCGTGGCGGCAGTGGACCTGAGCCGCATCGCGCTGGTCGTGCTGCCCGCCAGCGCCCAGGAGCTGGCCGAGCACGAGGACGTGCTGGCGCAGATCGACAAGGCCAGCGGCGGCAAAACAATTTGGCGATCTTTCCAGGACGGCCTGAAAGCTGTGCCATAATCGCAGGCTGTCGCAAACGACACGGGTGATTAGCTCAGCGGTAGAGCACTGCCTTCACACGGCAGGGGTCACATGTTCGATCCATGTATCACCCACCAGTTTTTTCGAAGCGGGCCGCAGGCCCGGTTCGGGTGATTAGCTCAGCGGTAGAGCACTGCCTTCACACGGCAGGGGTCACATGTTCGATCCATGTATCACCCACCACATCGAAGACCAAGGGCCTGGAAGCGATTCCAGGCCCTTTGTCTTTTCCGGCCTTCCGGTGCTACGCGGCAGGCGCGATGCGTGCCTGGCGCCGGGCCTGCCACAGCAGCAGCGCCAGCACGGCGCCCACCAGCGGCAGCATGCCCGCGTTGATGCCCTCCCAGCCCACCGTGTGCAGCAGTTGGCCCGAGCCGAACGAGGCCACGGCCACGGTGCCGAAGACGAGGAAGTCGTTCAGCGCCTGCACCTTGGCGCGCTCGCTGGGGCGGTAGCACTCGGTGAGCATCGCCGTGGCGCCGATGAAGCCGAAGTTCCACCCCAGCCCCAGCAGCACCAGCGCGCCCCAGAAGTGCGTCAGCGCCAGTCCCATCAGCGCCATCAGGCCGGAGGCGGCGATCAGCACCAGCCCCAGCCCGGTGATGGCCCGCTTGCCGTAGCGCGCGATCAGCCGGCCCGTGAAGAAGCTGGGCCCAAACATGGCCAGCACGTGCCACTGGATGCCCAGCGCCGCCTCGCCCACGCTGTGGCCGCAGCCCACCATGGCCATGGGCGCGGCCGTCATCAGGAACGACATCAGCCCGTAGCTCACCACGCCGGCGATGGCCGCCACGGCGAACTGCGGCGTGCGCGCGATCTCGCCCAGCGGCCGCGCGTCCCCGGCCACGGCTCGCGGCGGCGCGGGCGGCAGGCGCAGCGCCAGCAGCAGCGGCAGCGCCAGCAGCGCCAGGGCCGCCTGGCTGTAGAAGCTGCCCGCGAAGGGCGTGGCGGGCAGCGCGTCGCGCGTCCAGATGACCACCTGGGGCCCGATGACGGCGGCAACCAGCCCGCCCACCATCACGCGCGAGATGGCGCTGGCATGGCGTGAGGGCTCGCCCACCGCGTCGGTGGCGGCGAAGCGGTAGCTTTGCACGCAGGCCCCGTAGAAGCCCGCCAGTGTGGTGCCCAGGCAGAACAGCACGAAGTCCGACTGCGCGATGCCCCAGGCGGCCACCAGCCCCGAGAGCATGCCCATCGCCGCCCCCAGCGCATAGGCCGTGCGCCGCCCCGCGCGGTGCATCAGCCAGGCCGCGGGCAGCGTGGACAGGGCCAGGCCCAGCTGGTAGAGGCTCACGGGCAGCGTGGACGCGGTGGGCGTGCTCGACAGCATCTGCCCCACCAGCCCGCCCAGCGAGATGATGATGGGCGGGGATGCGCCGCCCAGCGACTGGGCCGCGACGAGCAGGCCCAGGTTGCGGCGTTCGAGGGAGGAGGTCATGGCTGCGGCAGAAAGAATGGTTTGGCGGCAGTCTACCGGCGGCGCAGCACCAGCAGGTCGATGCGCGGCGGAACGCCCAGGCGCACCGCGAAGCCGGCCCACAGGCCCGCGCCGCTGCTGACGAACAGGCGCATGCCGTCCACCGCGTACTCGCCGCGCACGAAGCCGTTGTTGGCGGGTGCGACCAGCCAGCGGTCCATGCCCAGGATGTGGCCGCCGTGCGTGTGGCCCGAGAGCTGCAGCCCCACGCCGTGGGCCGCGTTGTCGCGCGCGAAGCGGGGCTGGTGGGCCAGCAGCAGGTGGAAGTCGGCCCCGGCTTCCCGCGCCAGGCGGGCGACGGCGGCCACGTCGGGCGGCACGCCCTCGGGCACGCGCGGGTCGGCGTTGCCCGGCGAGGTGCGGCCGTAGACCGGGTCGCCGATGCCCGACAGCGCCAGCCGGGCGCCGCGCACCTCCAGCACCTGGGTCTGGTTGGCGAGCAGGCCCAGGCCCAGGCGGCGGAACTCGGCCATCCATGCGTAGTAGCCGCTGTAGTACTCGTGGTTGCCCGGCGCGGCCCAGACGCCCAGGGGCGCGCGCAGGCGCGCCAGCGGCGCCACGTGGGCCGCGCTGCTGCGCACGTCGCCATCGACCAGGTCGCCGGGCAGCACGACCAGGTCGGGCCGCGCGGCCAGGGTGCGCTCCACCACGGCCTGCACATAGCGTGTGTCGTTGATGGGGCTGGCGTGGATGTCGGCCACCACGGCCACGCGCAGGCCGTCCAGCGCCGAGGGCAGCCCGGGCAGGGCGAGCGTGCGCTCTTGCATCTCGGGCGGCTGCAGCGCGGTCCACACGCCGCCGGCACCCACGCCCAGGGCGAGCACCAGGGCGCCTGCGGTGAGCGCCGGCGCATGCAGATGCCGCGCCCACGCGCCGGCGCGGGCCGCGCGCGCGGCCAGCCAGGCCGCGTCGCGCAGGAGGACGAACGGGGTCATCAGCAGCAGCGTGGCCAGCACCCAGCCGCCGGGTACCTGCAGGTAGGCCACCACGGGGTAGGGCAGCGCGCCGCTTTGCAGCACCCGCAGCAGCAGGGCGGGCGCGCAGCCCAACAGGGCGGTGGCGGCAACGGCCAGCATGCGCGTGCGCCGAGGCAGCGGGCCGACGGGCCACCAGAGCCAGGCGGCGAACAGGGGAATGACCAGGGTGACGAGCGTGACCATGCGGGGCGCGGGAGCGAGGGCAAACGGGCGAGCATATCGCGCACACATCGCGCGCATATCGGGCGCACGTGGCCTCAGGTCTTGTCCCGAGAGACGCACGGCGCTGCTTGCGCTAGGGTGCCCGTGGCTATCTTCTCAACCCCTTTCCCCGCACCCATGAACCTTCACCACCAATTGCAGCAGCGCGCCCAGGAAGGGCGTCCCATCCGCATCGGCCTGATCGGCGCGGGCAAGTTCGGCGCCATGTACCTCGCGCAGGTGCCGCGCATGCCGGGCGTGCACCTCGTGGGCATTGCCGACCTGTCGCCCGACAACGCCCGCGCCAGCCTGGCGCGCGTGGGCTGGCAGCCCGGGCAGTCCGCGGCCCGCTCCGCACAGGAGGCGCTGCAGGACGGCACCACCTGGATCACCGACGACTGGCAGGCCCTGGTGAGCCACCCGCAGATCGAGCTGATCGTGGAGTGCACGGGCAACCCCATGGCGGCGGTGGACCACATCCTGGGCGCTTTCGCGCACGGCAAGCACGTGGTCAACGTGACGGTGGAGGCCGACGCCTTCTGCGGCCCGCTGCTGGCGCGCAAGGCCGCGCAGGCGGGCGTGGTGTATTCGCTGGCCTACGGCGACCAGCCCGCCATGATCTGCGAACTGGTGGACTGGGCGCGCACCTGCGGCTTTCCGGTGGTGGCGGCAGGGCGCGGGCACAAGTGGCTGCCGCACTTCTGCGAGTCCACGCCCGAAACCGTCTGGGGCCACTACGGATTGAGCCCCGAGCAGGCCGCGCGCGGCGGGCTCAACCCCAAGATGTTCAACAGCTTCCTCGACGGCTCCAAGCCCAGCATCGAGAGCACGGCCGTCTCCAACGCCACGGGCCTGGCTGTGCCCAGCGACGGCCTGCTGTACCCGCCCGCCAGCGTGGAGGACATTCCCTACGTCACCCGCCCCGTTTCCGAGGGCGGCGTGCTGGAGAAGAAGGGCATGGTGGAGGTCATCTCCTCGCTGGAGAAGGACGGCCGCAAGATCCCCTACGACATTCGCATGGGCGTGTGGGTGACGGTGGAGGCCGAGACCGACTACATCAAGCACTGCTTCGAGGAATACAACGCCCACACCGACCCCACGGGCCGCTATTTCACGCTGTACAAGCGCTGGCACCTGATCGGACTGGAGGTGGGCATGTCGGTGGCCAGCGTGGCGCTGCGCGGCGAGCCCACGGGCGTGCCGCGCGCCTGGAACGCCGACGTGGTGGCCACCGCCAAGCGCGACCTGCGCCCCGGCGACCTGCTGGACGGCGAGGGCGGCTACACCGTCTGGGGCAAGCTGCTGCCGGCGGCCACTTCGCGGCGCATCCGCGGCCTGCCGCTGGGCATGGCGCACAACGTCAAGGTGCTGCGCCCCGTGGCCAAGGGCCAGCCGCTGTCCTGGGACGACGTGGACAGCGACACCACCACCCACGCCTGGAAGGTGCGCCGCGAGATGGAGACGATGTTCGCCGGCTGACCTTGAGCGGGCCTGGGATAATTCCCGCCCCTATGCCCCTCACGATCTCCTTTCCCGAGTCCCTCCCCGTATCCGCCCGCCGCGACGAGATCATGGCGGCGATGCACAAGCACCAGGTCATCATCGTGTGCGGCGAAACGGGCTCGGGCAAGACCACGCAGCTGCCCAAAATCGCCCTCGCGCTGGGGCGTGGCCGCTGCAACGCGCCGGAGGGCACGCGCGGGCGCCTGATAGGCCACACACAGCCGCGCCGCATCGCCGCCAGCAGCGTCGCCAAGCGCATCGCCGAGGAGCTGAAGACGCCCCTGGGCGAGGTGGTGGGCTACAAGGTGCGCTTCCAGGACACGCTGCAAAAGGGCGCCTCGGTCAAGCTGATGACCGACGGCATCCTGCTGGCCGAGACGCAGGCCGACCCGCTCCTGAAGGCCTACGACACGCTCATCATCGACGAGGCGCACGAGCGCAGCCTGAACATCGACTTCCTGCTGGGCTACCTCAAGCAGATCCTGCCCCAGCGGCCCGACCTCAAGGTGGTGGTGACCTCGGCCACCATCGACGCGGAGCGCTTCGCCAAGCACTTCGAGGGCAAGCAAGGCCCCGCGCCGGTCATCATGGTCTCGGGCCGCACCTATCCGGTGGAGATGCGCTACAAGCCCTTCGAGGAAAGGAAGGACTTCGACCTCAACGACGCCATCGCCGATGGTGTCGATGAACTCTGGCAAGGCGGCAAGGGCGGCGACATCCTGGTCTTCCTGCCCGGCGAGCGCGAGATCCGCGAGGCGGCCGACCACCTGCGCAAGCATCTGCAGCATTCGCCCATCTTGAGGAGTGCCGAGGTGCTGCCGCTGTTCTCGCGCCTGTCGCAGGCCGAGCAGGACCGCATCTTCGACGGCCACACCGGCCGGCGCATCGTGCTGGCCACCAACGTGGCCGAGACCTCGCTCACCGTACCCGGCATCCGCTACGTGATCGACGCGGGCACGGCGCGCGTGAAGCGCTATTCCTTCCGCAGCAAGGTGGAGCAACTGCTGGTCGAGCCCATCAGCCAGGCGGCCGCCAACCAGCGCGCCGGGCGCTGCGGGCGCGTGGCCAACGGCATCTGCATCCGTCTCTACGGCGAGGACGACTTCAACCAGCGCGACCGCTTCACCGACCCCGAGATCCTTCGCTCGTCGCTGGCCGGCGTCATCCTGCGCATGAAAGCGCTGGGCCTGGGCGACGTGGTGAACTTCCCGTTCCTGGAGGCGCCCTCGGGCCGCGCCATCGCCGATGGCTACCAACTGCTGCAGGAGCTGGGCGCGGTCGATGAGCGCGGGCGCCTGGAGCCCATGGGCCAGGAGCTGGCGCGCCTGCCGCTGGACCCGCGCGTGGGCCGCATGATCCTGGAGGCGCGCGCGCGCGGCGCGGTGGCCGAGGTGCTGGTCATCGCCTCGGCCCTGTCGGTGCAGGACGTGCGCGACCGGCCGCTGGAGGCCCAGCAGCAGGCCGACCAGCAGCACGCCAAGTTCGACGACGAGAAGAGCGAGTTCACCGGCTACCTGCGCCTGTGGAACTGGCTGCACGACGCGCGCGGCGGCAAGGCCGTGGCCATGAGCCGCAAGGAAATGGCGGCGCAGGGCGCCGCCCCGGCCCCGGCGCGCAACCAGCCCTTCCTGCCCGTGGCGCAGCGGCAGGCGCAGGCGCCCGCCGCTGATCTCGCGGAGGTGCCGGCCCACAAGCTCAGCAACCGCCAGTGGGAGCAGCTGCTGCGCCAGAACTTCATCAACATCCGCCGCGTGCGCGAGTGGCGCGACATCCACTCGCAGCTGCTCACCGTGGTCAAGGAGCACCGCTGGCCGGTGAATGACAAGCCCGCGGGCTACGAGGCGGTGCACCTGTCCATGCTCTCGGGCCTGCTGGGCAACATCGGGTTCAAGGGCGAGGAAAGCGAGTCCTACCTGGGCGCGCACGGCATCCGCTTCCACCCGCACCCCGGCGCGCACCTGTCCAGGAAGCCCGGGCGCTGGATCGTCGCGGCCGAGCAGGTCGAGACCTCGCGCCTCTACGGCCGGGGCATCGCCGCCATCGAGCCGCAATGGCTGGAGGAAGTGGGCGGCCATCTGCTGAAGAAGCAGCTGCTCGACCCGCACTGGTCCAAGAAGCAGGCCGACGTGGTGGCCTACGAGCGCGCCACGCTCTACGGCCTGGTGGTCTACAACGGGCGCGGCGTGAGCTACGGCCGCATCGACCCGCACGAGGCGCGCCAGCTCTTCATCCGCCGCGCGCTGGTCGATGGCGAATGGGACACGCACTGGCCCTTCCTCGCGGCCAACCACAAGCTGGTGCGCAAGGTGGAGGAGCTGGAGCACAAGAGCCGCCGCCAGGACGTGCTGGTGGACGACGAGCTGGTCGTTGCCTTCTACGACCAGCACATTCCCGAGGGCATCTACAGCGGCGCCACCTTCGACAAGTGGTTCCGTGCCGCATCCAAGGCCGCGCCCAGCCTGCTGCAGCTGCAGGAGGGCGAGCTGATGCGCCACGAGGCGGCGGGCATCACCACCGAGAAATTCCCCAAGACCGTCAAGCTCGGCGGCGTGGACTGCTCGGCCGCCTACCTGCACAGCCCCGGCGACGCGCGCGACGGCATCACCGTCACGGTGCCACTGTTCGTGCTCAACCAGGTGAGCGAGGAGCGCGCCGAATGGCTCGTGCCCGGCATGCTCAAGGACAAGATCCAGGCGCTCCTGAAGAGCCTGCCGCAGCGCCCGCGCAGCCGCCTCGTGCCGCTGCCCGAAAGCGCCGCGCGGCTCGCGGCCTTGTTCACCGAAGAAGGGCGCTGGGCGCAGGGCGGTTTGATCGACGCGCTGCTCAAGCAGGTGCGCGATGAAACCTCGCTCGACGTGAAGCGCGCCGACTTCAAGCTGGACATGCTCAGCCCGCACCTGTTCATGAACTTCCGCGTGACCGACGAGCACGGCCGCCAGCTCGGCCAGGGGCGCAACATCGCCGCGCTCAAGGCGGAATGGGGCAGCAAGGCGCGCGGGGCGTTCCAGGCGCTTGCTTCATTAAAGATAGCTGGTCGCGCTGGCCAGAAGCCGGTTTCCGATGAAAAACCATCGGAAAACAAGGCAGGACAAGCACAAGCAGCTATCAAAAATGAAAAGGCCGCCCCGGCCGAGCCGCCGCGCAAGGCCGATGCCCGGTACACGCAATGGAGCTTCGGCGAGCTGCCCGAGCTGATGGAGATCAAGAAGGGCGGCCAGACGCTGATCGGCTTTCCCGCGCTCATTGACCAGGGCGATGCCGTCGCCATCGAGGTATTCGACGAGCCCGAGGTGGCGGCGGCCCGGCACCGCGCGGGCCTGCGCCGCCTGTTCGCGCTGCAGATCCGGGACGCGCTCAAGTACCTCGAGAAGAACATCCCCGACTTGCAGAAGATGGCCGTGGCCTACATGCCGCTGGGCACGCAGGAGGAGCTGAGGCAGCAGATCATCGACGTCGCCATCGACCGCGCCTTCCTGCAGGAGCCGCTGCCCGCCGATGAAGCGCAGTTCAAGCAGCGCGTGCAGGACGGGCGCGGGCGCCTCACGCTCATCGCCAACGAGGTGGCGCGCATGGCGGCCGGCATCCTCGCCGAATACGCCGTGGCCGCCCGCAAGATCAAGGACACCAAAAACGCTCCGGAGGCGACGAAGGACGCGGGCGAGCAGCTGCAAAGGCTGGTGCCCAAGCATTTCATCGCCGTGGCCCCGTGGGCGCAGCTGCAGCACTACGCGCGCTACCTCAAGGCCATCACCACGCGCCTGGACAAGTACCGCGCAGACCCGGCGCGCGACGCCGCCAAATCGAAGGAGCTGCAGCCGCTGGAGCAGCGCTACTGGCGCCTGGTGGCGGAGCGCAAGGGTCAGGTGGACGCGCGCATGCAGGAATACCGCTGGATGCTGGAGGAACTGCGCGTGAGCTTCTTCGCGCAGGAGCTGCGCACGCCGTATCCGGTGAGCAGCAAGCGGCTGGAGAAAGTCTGGCAGCAGTTGATGCTGTGACCTTTCTCAGGTACCCATCAGGGCCAGCAGCTCCTGCCGCGACACGTCGCGTGCCGCGCCGAACCCGGCGATGTGGCGTCCCGCCAGCGGGTCGATGGCGACGAAGCGGAAGTCGCCCAGTGTGGTCATGAACTCCGCCTCGGGAAAGCGCGCCAGGTAGGCGTCGCGTGCCGACGCCCAGGCCGGGCTGCCGGGTTCCAGCAGCCGCGCCTCGCCCTCGATGCCGACGCGCTCCAGCGCGTGCACCGGCTGGCCCGCCTCCTCGGGCGCGGCGATGAGCAGGGCCACCGCGGCGTGGGCCTGCATCTGCCGGGTGTGCGCCGCCCGGGCGCTCACGTGCAGCACGAAGCAGCCCTGCGCCGCGTCCATGGCGAAGGGCACGAAGGACGCTTGCGGCGCCGCCGTGCGCGCCGCATCCTGCAGCAGCGTGGCCAGCGCCGCCGTGCGGCGGCCGTGCACCAGGTGGCGCAGCGCCGCGGCCAGGCGGGGTTCGTGGGGCATGGCGATGGCTCCGTCAGGGCGCCGGCGCGGCCGCAGGGTCGAGGGAGGGCACCAGCCGCTCCAGCTCCGCGCAGACGTCGGCCATGCGGCCGGAGATCACGATGCGCGGGCTGCCGTCCTCCAACGTGCGGAGCATCACGCGCACGGGCCGCGCCGGGGGCGGCGCCTGGATGGCGGCGGGCGCGGGCGCTTCGCCCGGGCAGGGCTGCGGAACGAGGATGCGCGCCACGGCCGGCGCGGGCCGCGCCGATGGGGTGGGGCTGGCGGCTGCGGGGCGCGGAAAGATCCAGCGCGCGACGGCGCCCAGCGGGTGGGCGAGGGTGGCGAGTGCGGGGAGAGCGAATCCCATGTGAAGACTCCATCATGCGCATGGCATGCAAGGTGGAACACAGGCAGGATTGCCAACGGGAAACCACGCTCGCGCAGGGTTGGCATGCGGCAGCCCCGTGGGGCCTTCCACCTGCCAGACGCCCGCCACCTGCGCCAGCGCACGAAAGGGGTGGCGCTGCTACATCAGCATGGTGTTGCGGATCAGGCCCACGGCCAGGCCCTCGATCTCGAAGGGCTCACCCGGATCGACCTGGATCACGGGGTAGTCGGGGTTCTCGGGCAGCAGCTCGATGTGTGTGCCGGTGCGGCGCAGGCGCTTGACGGTGACCTCGTCGCCCAGGCGCGCGACGATGATCTGCCCGTTGCGCGCCTCGCGCGTGGCCTGCACGGCGAGCAGGTCGCCGTCCATGATGCCCGCGTCGCGCATGGACATGCCGCGCACCTTGAGCAGGTAGTCGGGCTTGTGTTGGAACAGGCTGCCTTCCAGGGTGTAGGACTGGTCCACGTGCTCCTGCGCGAGAATCGGCGAGCCGGCGGCCACGCGCCCGATGAGCGGCAGCGTGAGCTGCGACAGGCCGGGAATGGGCAGGCTGAACTGGGCGCCGCGCGCCGCGTTGATGTGGCGCACGGTCTCGCCGCGCAGCCGGATGCCGCGCGAGGTGCCGCTGACCAGCTCGATCACGCCCTTGCGCGCGAGGGCCTGCAGGTGTTCCTCGGCCGCATTGGCGGACTTGAAGCCCAGCTCGGCCGCGATCTCGGCGCGCGTGGGCGGCGCGCCGGTGCGCGCGATGGCGGTCTGGATCAGGTCCAGGATCTGCTGTTGGCGGGCGGTGAGCTTGGGACTGTCGAGCATGGCGGGCTCCAGAGGTGGATAACTGTTTTTCGATCCAGTAACTGTATTTTTGAACAGTTTTTGAAAGGGTGCAAGTGGGTCAGGCAAGAAAAATCGTGGTGCTGGGCACCGGGGGCACGATCGCGGGCACGTCCGAGGTGGCCGGCGCCAACGTGGGCTACACGGCGGCGCAGATCGGCGTGGCCCAGCTTCTGGCCGCCGTGCCGGGGCTGGAGCGCGCGGCGGGCGGCGCGGAGCTGGCGGCGGAACAGGTCGCGCAGATCGACAGCAAGGACATGACGCACGCCGTCTGGGCGCGCCTGGCGGCGCGCTGCGCCGCGCTGCTGGCGGATGCGTCGGTGGCGGGCATCGTCGTCACCCACGGGACGGACACGCTGGAGGAGACGGCCTGGCTGCTGCACAGCGTACTGCCCGCGGACAAGCCCGTGGTGCTGACCTGCGCCATGCGGCCCGCCACGGCACTCGCGCCCGACGGGCCGCAGAACCTGCTGGATGCGGTGGCGCTGGCGGCCGAGCCGTCCGCGCGCGGCGTGCTGGTGGCGGCGGCGGGCGTGGTGCACGGCGCGCGCGAGGTGAGCAAGGTGCACCCGCTGCGGCTGGACGCGTTCGACTCCGGCGACACGGGGCCGCTGGGCTGGGTGGAAGCGGGGCGCGTGCGCTGGGCGCATGGCCGCGCGCCCGCGGCGCAGGCGCCTGCCCACGGCGCGCTGGCGCAGGCCCTGGAGGCACGGCCCTGGCCGCGCGTGGAGATCGTCCTGAGCCATGCGGGCGCCGACGGCGCGCTGGTGGACTGGCTGGTGCAGGGCGGCGCGGCGGGCATCGTGGTGGCCGCCACGGGCAACGGCACGCTGCACGCGGCGCTGGAGCAGGCGCTGGCGCGCGCCGCTGCGGCGGGCGTGCGGGTGCGCGTGGCCTCGCGCTGCCCGCAGGGGCGCATGCTGGCGCTGCAGGACGCGCGCTGGCAGGACGCGGACGGCCTGAGTCCCGTCAAGGCGCGCGTGTCCCTGCTGCTGGAACTGCTGGCTGCGACAATGCCCGGATGATCTCTTTCAGGACACTGCCTAGCCATGCTGCTTGACGCCTCCGAATCCCAACTCGTGCTCGTGGACTACCAGGAGCGCCTGATGCCCGCCATCTTCGAAGGCGCGGCCGTGCTGGACAACGCCCGCCGCCTGGCCCAGGTCGCCCGGCTGGTGGACGTGCCCGTCTGGGGCACGGAGCAAAACCCCTCGCGCCTGGGCCCGAACGACGCCGCGCTGCGCGCCCTGTGCCAGAAGACCCTGGCCAAGATGCATTTCAGCGCCACCGAGGAAGGGCTGGGCGAGTGGCTGCGCCCGCCGGCCAAGCCGCAAGGCGGCAATGCGCGCAGCCTGCCCAAGCACCTGCAGAAACCCGCGCAGCAGGCGCCCGAGCGCGCCAGTATCGTCATCGCGGGCTGCGAGGCGCACGTGTGTCTGCTGCAGACGGCGCTGCAGCTCATCGAGGACGAGTTCGACGTCTGGGTGGTCACCGACGCCTGCAGCTCCCGCACCGAACGCAACCGCGATGCCGCCTTCGACCGCCTGGCCGGCGCGGGCGCCGAGCTGGTCACCACCGAGATGGTGGCGTTCGAGTGGCTGCGCAGCTGCGAGCACCCGGCGTTCAAGGACATGCTGGGGCTGGTCAAGTAGGAGGGGGCGCCATGGCGCGGCGCTCCCGGTTGTTTTCCCTGTCCGCGCTCACGCGGGCGTACCAGCGCAACCTCAAGGCGCTGGCGCGTGCCGCGCGGCCGGCCCGCCCGGCACGGCGCAAGGCCGCCGTGGCGCCGCTGGCCGTGCCCGCCAAGCGCCCGGCGCGCGCCCCCGGCGACTGGCTGCCCGGCGTGGCGCCGGGGCCTGCCGGCGCGCGGCGCTACCACCTGCACATCCCGCCCGGCCTGGCGCTGCGGCCCGGCGAAAAGCTGCCGCTGCTGGTCATGCTGCACGGCTGCGGCCAGACGGGGCGCGACCTGGCGGCCGCCTCGCGCATGCACCGGCTGGCCGCGCGCGGGCGCTTCCTGGTGCTCTACCCGGAGCAGGAGCGGGTGGCCAACGCCCACGGCTGCTGGAACTGGTTCGAGCGCCGCAGCGGCAAGGCCGCGGCCGAGGCCGCCACGCTGCTGGCGGCCATCGACAAGGTGGCCCACCGGCACCCCGTCGATCCGGCGCGCGTGGCCGTGGCGGGCCTGTCGGCCGGGGCCGGCATGGCCGCGCTCATGGCCGCGCTGTACCCGCAGCGCTTCTGCGCCGTGGCCGTGCATTCGGGCGCCGCGCCGGGCACGGCCGAGTCGGCGGCCACCGCACTTGCCGCCATGCAGGGGCGGCGCGCGGCGCGCCTGCCCGCGCCGCTCATGCCGGGATGCCCCGCGCCGGCTTCCCCTGCGCTGCCGCCGCTGCTCGTGCTGCATGGCGATGCGGACGGCGTGGTGTCGGTGCGCAACGCCGCCGCCACGGCGCAGCTCTGGGCCGAGGCGCTGGGCGCCCGCCCGGGGCCCGAGCGCGTGCAGCAGCGCGGCCAGCGCTACGCCATGCGGGTGACAGAATTCAAGGTCCGCGGCCGCGCCGTGGTGGTACTGCGCGAGGTGCTGGGCCTGGGGCACGCCTGGAGCGGCGGGGCCGCGCACCGGCCCTACAGCGACCCGGCCGGGCCGGATGCCTCGGCGCTGATCTGGGCCTTCGCCGCGCGCCAGTTCGGCCGCAGCGAGGTATGAGTGAAATAGGGCTCCAGCGCTTGCCAGACAAGCGCGGGCAGCTATTGAAAATGTAGTCGCGCGGCGCGCAGGCAGGCCAGGGCCGGGGCCTGCCCGGTTTCACATATGTGAAAAAGCGGCCGGGTGCTGGACGCTGGCCGGGCGGGTGCAAAGAATACGCGCCCATCGACTGCCCGCCGCATCCCGCCCATGTCTCCTGCCCAGCGCCTGCACGAACTCATCGTGCGTCCCCCGCTTCTCGTCATGCCCGCCGCGTACGACGCGCTCTCCGCCCGGCTGGCGCAGGAGGCGGGCTTCGAGGCCCTGCAGGTGTCGGGCCTGTCGCTGTCGGCGGCGGACGGGCTGCCCGATTTCAGCATCCTGTCGATGCGCGAGATGGCCGACCGCACGCGCCGCATCGCCGCCGCCGTGGACATTCCCGTGATGGGCGATGGCGACACGGGCTATGGCGGCGTGGTGAACGTGTGGCACACCGTGCGCGAATTCGAGGCGGCGGGCGCCGCCGGCATGAACCTGGAAGACCAGAGCTTTCCCAAGCGCTGCGGCCGCGTCGAGGGCAAGGAGCTCATCCCCTTGCGCGAGATGTGCGCCAAGCTCGACGCGGCAGCCTCGGCGCGGCGCGACCCATATTTCGTGCTCAACGCGCGCACCGACGCGCTGGGCATCGAGGGCATCGATGCGGCCGTCGAGCGCGCCAACGCCTACCTGCGCGCGGGCGCCACCATGGTTTTCATCCAGGGCGTCTCGCGCGTGGACGAGGCCGAGCAGCTGGCGGCCGCGATCGACGGGCCGGTGGGCATGAACCTCATCGAGCAGCACCCGGACTGCGCCGGGCTGACCTTCGAGCGCCTGCAGGCGGCGGGCGTGGCGCGCGTGAGCCTGTCGGCCTCGCTGATGCTGTCGGCCATCCACGGCATGCGCGAGGGGCTGCGGCGCATCCGCGAGTGGGGCGGCACGCGCGTGGACGCGCAGGTGTTCGCCCCGTTCGACGACCTGCACACGCTCTGCGGCACGCCGCAGGCCCTGGCCATCGAGCGGCGCGCGCGCGCCTTCATGGATGCGGGCGGCTGAATTTCCCTGCCGGCCGCGCCGCGGCCACACCCATAGACCCGAAGGAGATTGGATCCATGCGCAACTCCCCGCGCCGCATCTTGCTACTGGCAGCCCTGGCATGGGCGCTGCCCGCCGCCGCCAGCGGCTTCCCGAGCAAGCCGCTCAAGATCATCGTGCCCTTCGCCGCGGGCGGCCCCACGGATTCCGTGGCGCGCGACGTGGCGGTGCGGCTCGGCGAGCACATGGGCCAGAGCGTGGTGGTGGACAACATCGGCGGCGGCGCCGGCCTGCCGGCCATGCAGGCGCTGAGCCGCTCGGCGCCCGACGGGCACACCATGATCCTGGCCGGCGCGAGCCACGTGACGATCCAGACCCTGCTGACCAAGGCCGGCGCCGATGCCGCCGCCAGGCTCGCGCCGGTGTCGCTCGTGTCCACCAGCCCGCACGTGCTGTTCGTCAGCAGCCAGCTGCCGGTGAAGACCTTCCAGGAGTTCCTCGACTACGCCCGGGCGCGGCCGGGCCGGCTCAACTATGCGTCCGCGGGCGCGGGCGGCGTGTCGCACCTGGGCATGGAGGTGATCCTCGCGCAGGCGGGCATCCAGGCCACGCACGTGGCCTACCGCGGCATCTCGCAGGCCACGGTGGACCTGGCGGCCGGGCAGGTGCAGTTCATGCTGAGCAGCATGGCCTCGCTCAAGGGCCTGATGGAGAAAGGGCGCGGTGCGTCCGATCGCACTGACCTCGGCCACGCAGGCGGCGGACAGCAGGCACCTGCCGCTGGTGTCGTCGCTGCTGCCGGGCGCGCAGTACACGACGTGGTATGCCATGTACGTGCCCGCGGGCACGCCCGCGCCCGTGGTGGCGCGCCTGCACCAGGCCCTGGCGGCCGTGCTGGCCGAGCCCGGGCTGAAGGCCAAGTTCCGCGAGATGGGCACGGACCTGCAGTCCAGCACGTCCGAGGAGCTGACCGAGCGCACCCGGGCGGAGATGGAGCTGTGGCGCAAGGCCATCGCCCAGGGCGGCATCAGCGTTGAATAAGATCGTCAGCACGTTCTAAGCCAGAATCGGCCCATGCCGGGCTTGATCGACAAGGGGCTGCTCACGCGCAGGGCGCCCACGCAGAGCGACAGGGGGATCACCAAATCCGCCATGCGCGTGTGCGAGGTCTTCGAGCTGTTCGCCCAGCGCCAGGCGCCGCTGCCGCTCAAGGAGGTGACGCGCAGCCTGGGCTACCCCGCGTCGAGCGCGTCGGCGCTGCTCAAGAGCCTGGTGGAGATGGGCTACCTCGAATACGACCTGCGCCAGCGCACCTATTTCCCCACGATCCGCATGTCCAGCATGGTGAGCTGGGTGGAGCGGGCGCGCTTCGGCACGGGCGGCATCCTGCTGGCGATGCAGCGCGTGCACGCGGCCACGCAGGAAACCGTGAACCTGGGCACCCAGAGCGACCTGTATGCGCAGTACATCTGCCAGATCGCCTCGCAGCTGCACGTGCCGCACGAGCGCATCCGCCAGACGGTGCGCTCGCTCGACCGCTCGGGCACCGGCTGGCTCATCCTGAGCGCCTACGGCGACGAGGAGGTGGAGCACCTGCTGCGGCGCGTGCAGCACGCGCGGCGCGGGCGCAACCCGCCGGACGTGGCGGCCGTGCTCGCGCAGGTGCGCACGATCCGGCGCGACGGCTACGTCTTCTCGCGGCACACGGTGGTGCAGGGCGCGGGCATGATCGGCATGCTGGTGCCGCAAGAGCCCGGCGCGCGGCCGCTGACCATCAGCGTGCATGCACCCGTGGAGCGGCTGGAGCGCAAGAAGCGCGTCATCCTGGACGAACTGTCGGCGGTCATGAGCGCGGCCTGCGCGCTGGGGCTGCCGCAACTGGGCATGGGGTGAGGGTAGGGATTCAGCCGCTCAGCGCGCTGACCAGCACGTGCGGCTGCAGCGGCTTGTCCAGGTGCTGGTCGAAGCCCGCGAGCAGGGCGCGCTCGCGGTCCTGCGGGCGGGCGAAGGCGGTGAGGGCTACGGCGCGCATCGGCGGGCGGCCCTGCTGGCGCTCCAGCGCGCGGATGGCGGCGATGAGCTCGTAGCCGTCGCGCCCGGGCAGGCCGATGTCGCTCACGAGCAATTGCGGCCACGCCGTGTCCAGCTGCGCCATCGCCGAATCGTAGTCGCCGGCCAGGCGCACATGGGCGCCCTCGTCGGCCAGCACCACGTTCAGCATCTCGCGCGTGTCGGCGTTGTCCTCCACCACCAGGATGTCCTTGCCCTGCAGCAGGCGCTGGCCATTGCCCGCATCGCCGCCGCCGGCGGGCGCGGGGGCTGCGCTTTCCTGGTGGGCCACGTTCATGCGCACCGTCATCGTCGCGCCCTGGTTGGCGCCGGCGCTGGCGGCGGCGACGGTGCCGCCGTGCAGCTCCACCAGGTGCTTGACGATGGACATGCCCAGCCCCAGGCCGCCGTGCGCGCGGTTGCCGGGCGTGTCGCTCTGGGTGAAGCGCTCGAACATGTAGGGCAGGAATTCGGGCGCGATGCCGATGCCCTGGTCCTGCACCTCCAGCAGCAGCTCGTCGCCCCTGCGCGCCAGGCGCACCGTGACGGCGCCGCCGTGCTGCGAGAACTTGATGGCGTTGGTGACGAGGTTCCACACGATCTGCTGGAAGCGCGTCACGTCCAGCCAGGCCGCCTCGTCCACGCCGGCGGATTCGATGACCAGGGCGATGTTCTTGAGCTGCGCCTGGTCGCGCAGCGCGTCCAGCGAGGTCTGGGTCAGCTCCAGCGGCCGCGCCCATTCGCGGTGCAGCCGCAGCTTGCCGGAGGCGATGCGGGAGACGTCGAGGATGTCCGAGATGATCCGGCCCTGCGCCTTGGCGCCGCGCTCGATGGCGTCCAGCCCGCGCGCCAGGCCGTCGGGCGTGGGCGCGGGCCTGGCGCGGCGCAGCATGTGCACCCAGCCGGTGATCAGGGTCAGCGGCGTGCGCAGCTCGTGCGAGAGCACGGCCACGAAGTCGTCCTTGGTGCGGCTTTGCCGCTCGGCCAGCACGCGCGCGGCCTGTTCGCGCTCCAGCAGCTCCTGGCGGCGGCGCTCGAAGTCGATGCGCTCGGTGAGGTCGCGCGCGATGCCGATGCGCACGCCGGGCTCCTCGTGGTCGGAGAGGTTCCACGACAGCAGCATCTCGCCGCCGTCGGCGCGCAGCATGGGAAATTCGCCCTGCCAGGGCATGGTTTCCTGGCCCGGGCCGTGCTCGAACAGCCGCTGCGCGAAGGCCCGCCACGCGGGCGGCGCCAGCGCGGTGACGGACGCGCCCACCAGCTCGTCGCGCCCGCGCTGGAACAGCGCCTGCGCGGCCGGGTTCACGTCGGCGAAGCGGCCCGCCGTGTCGATGAGCATCATGGCCACGGGCGCCTGGTCGTAGATGGCGCGAAAGCGCGTCTCGGAACGGCGCAGCTCGTCCTCGGCCGTGCGCGCGCGGATCAGCGCCTGCAGCGTGGCCAGCAGCAGGGCGGGCTCGGCCGGGTGGACCATGTAGGCGTCGGCCCCGGCGTTGAGGCCGGCCACGCGGTGCTCGTTCTGCACGTAGGCGGCCGACAGGTGCACGACGGGCGTGAGCGCGGTGCGCGCGTTGGCGCGCAGGCTGCGGCAGACCTCGAAGCCGTCCATGTCGGGCAGGTGCACGTCCAGCACCACCGCCGCGATGCCCGTGCCGGCCTGCGCGAGCGCCTGCGCGCCGGTTTCCGCCTCCACCACCGGGAAGCCGGCGGCGCGCAGCACGCGCGACGTGGCGTAGCGGGTGGCGGGGTTGTCATCGACCACCAGCACGGTGTGCAGGCTGCGGTCGATGGTGGGCGCGATCCATTGGGAATCAGGCATGGTTCATCCTCGCTCTCGCCGTGCGGGGCGTCCGTGGTGAGGCGCGCGGGCACGATGACCGAGAACACGGAGCCCCGGCCCAGCTCGCTTTGCGCCTCCACCGACCCGCCCAGCAGGGTGGCGAGCTGGCGCGACAGCGCCAGGCCCAGGCCGGTGCCGCGCAGGCGCTTCTGGATGGGCGAGTCCACCTGCGAGAAGTCGTTGAACAGCCGGGGCAGGTATTCGGGCGCAATGCCCACGCCCGTGTCGGTGACGGAGAAGCGGATCATCCCCTGTCCCTCGGTGCGGGCCGAGACGCGCACCTCGCCGTGGGGCGTGAACTTGACGGCGTTGGAGATGTAGTTGCGCAGGATCTGCGAGAGCTTGCGGTCGTCGGTGTACAGGCGCGGGATGCCCTCGGGCTCCTCGAACACGAGGTTGAGCGCGTGGTTGGCGAGGATGGGCTTGAACATGCCGCGCAGCGCGGCGAACAGGTCCATCATCTCGAACCATTCGGGCGAGATTTCCAGCCGGCCGGCCTCGATCTTGGCCAGGTCCAGCAGGTCGTTGACCATTTCGGAAAATTCCTCGCAGGTGCCGGCGATGAAGCGCACCTGGCGTTCCTGCTCGGGGGTGAGCGGGCCGTCCACGCGGTCCAGCAGCAGCCGCGTGATGCTCAGCGTGGCGCCGATGGGCGTGCGGAACTCGTGGCTCATGTACGACAGGAACCGGCTCTTGAGCTGGGTGGCGCGGCGCAGCTCCTCGGCCTGGGCGTCCAGCTCCGCATAGAGGGCCACCACGCCGCGGTTGGTTTCCTCGACCTCGGCGCGCAGCGCCTCCACTTCGAGCCGCAGGGCCTCGGCCTCGGCCCGGCTCGCGCGCAGTTGCGCCTGGGTGTCTTCAGTCAAAGGCTTCTCCCGGTTGCAGGACGAGCACGGTGGCATCGTCGCGTCCGCGTCCGTGCCGCCAGGCGATGGAGGCGGCCAGCAGGGCCGGGTCGCGCGGCAGCAGGGCGGCGAAGTCCTCGCTCCGCCAGCGCGTGGCCACGCCATCGGTGCAGACCACGGCTACGGCATGCGCAGGCAGCGGCTGTACGGAAGACTCGGCCTTGAGGCGCATCTGCAGGCCCGCCGTGCCGTGCGGCGTGGTCAGGGTGTTGTCGGCGGTGCCCGAGACCAGCCGCCCCAGGACGTTGCCCGCGCCCGTCCAGCACATGCTGCCGGGCGCGGTCAGATGGGCGGCGAACACGGCGGCCCCGCGCGTGGTGCGCAGCGCCGCGTGCAGCTGCGGCAGCAGGGCGTCGGGGCGGGCGAAGGGCTGCTCCAGGAATACGTCCACCGCCGCGCAGGCCGCCACGGCCGCCAGCGGCCCGTGGCCCAGCCCGTCGGCCACGAGCAGCGACAGGCGCCCCTCGTCCAGCGCGGCGGCCCAGCCGTCGCCGCACACCGTCTCGCCGGGCGCGCACAGGCTCACGGCGCCCAGCCGGGCGGCGGGCCGCCGGGTCGTGCGGGCAGGGGGCAGGCGCACCCGCGCCACGCAGACCGTGCCCTCGGGCGAGGAGGCCAGGTCGAAGTCGTCGGCCAGTCGGCGCAGCGCGCCCAGGCCGGTGCCGGGCGAGCCGGTGCCGGTGGAGTGGCCGTCCTGCATCGCGCGCGGCAGGTCGGCGATACCCGGCCCCCTGTCCAGGGCGAGTACCTCCACTTCCTGCAGCCCGTCCTTGACGGCGATCCACAGCGCGCCGTCCACGGCGTGGCGCATCAGGTTGGTGCCCAGTTCGGTCACGACCAGGGACAGGCGGCCCGCGTCGGCCTCGGGCCAGCCCCAGGGCTCGATCGCCTTGGCGGCGAAGCGCCGGGCCTCGCCGACGCGGCTCGCGTCGGTGACGGGAAAGGCGTGGTGGCACCAGCCACGGATCACTTCCACTGGGTGATGCTCACGCGGGTGCCCTTGCCGGGGGCGGAATCGACCACGAAGTCGTGGACCAGCCGCTTGCTGCCCGGCAGGCCCAGGCCCATGCCCGCGCCGGAGGTCCAGCCGTCGGTCATGGCCAGCTTGAGGTCGGCGATGCCCGGCCCCTCGTCCTCGAAGTGCAGCGCCAGGCCCGCGCGGCCGTCGCGCGCGAGCAGCTCCCAGCGCATGCGCCCGCCGCCGCCGTGGATCAGGGTGTTGCGCGACAGCTCGCTGGCGGCGGTGATCATCTTGGTCTGCTCCACCAGCGACAGCTTGATCTGCTGGCACAGCTGGCGCACGGTCTGGCGGGTGAGCACCACGTGCTGCTCGGTCGTGAGCGGCATCGTGCCGGTCGGATCAATGGCGGCCAAGGCGGCTCTCCTCCTGCGCGCGGCGCAGCAGGGCCATGCCGCGCTCCACGTCGAGCGCGGTGCGCACGCCGTCGAGCGACAGGCCCAGCTCCACCAGCGTGATCGCTACCGCCGGCTGCATGCCCACCACCACCGTGGCGGCCGACAGGATGCGCGCGATGCCCGAGATGCTGGTGAGCATGCGGCCCACGAAGGAGTCCACGATCTCCAGGGCCGAGATGTCGATCATCACGCCCGTGGCGCCGGTCTTGGCGATGCGGTCGGCCAGGTCCTCCTGCAGCCTGAGCGCGGTCTGGTCCTGCATGTCGAACTGGATGGTGACGAGCAGCGTGTCGCCCATGCGGAGGATGGGGATGCGGTCCATGGTGGCGCCCCGCTCAGTGCTGGCGGCTGAACTGCCAGCCGGTCTTCTGCAGCGCCAGCGCCAGCGCGTCGGCCAGCGTGGCCTTGGTGGCGATGCCCTGCAGGTCGATGCCCAGGTGCACGATGGTCTGCGCGATCTGCGGGCGGATGCCGCTGATGATGCAGTCCGCGCCCATGAGCCGCAGGGCCGTCACCGTCTTGAGCAGGTGCTGCGCCACTAGCGTGTCCACCGTGGGCACGCCGGTGATGTCGATGATGGCCAGCTCCGAGCCCGTCTCCACGATCTTCTGCAGCAGCGTCTCCATCACGATCTGCGTGCGGTGGCTGTCCAGCGTGCCGATGATGGGCAGGGCCAGGATGCCGTCCCAGAGCTTGACCACCGGGGTGGACAGCTCCAGCAACTCCTCCTGCTGGCGCACGATGATGCTCTCGCGCGCGGCCTGGAAGGTGGAGACGGTGTACTGCGCCATGCTGTCCACCAGCCGCGTCAGCTCCCAGAACAGCGCCGGGAGCTGGACGCTGTCCAGCCTGGCGATGTGCGCCTGCAGCGCGGTGAGCAGCGGCTTCTTGAGCGCCAGCACGAAGACGCTGGTGTCCCCCGCGCTCTGGCCCTGGGCCGCGCGCGAGCGCGACAGGTCCGACAGCACGCCGTGCAGCTCGGACCACTGCGCGTCGTTGAATGCATTCGCGTCGGCGCCGGCGCGCAGCGCCTTGGCCAGGGCGGCCACGATCTGCGCCGCGTCCGCCGAGGCCGTCCGGATGGCCGTGGGGTTGCCGGCCTTGGCTTCGGTCAGCCATTCCTGGATCACGGCGGCGGCGTCGTTCTCCAGTGTGCTTACAACAAGATCGGCGATTTGGGTCATGGTGGTGGATCCGGTAGGGGGAGGGCGAAAAATCATTGTAGGAGAGAAGATCCACGCTGCCGGGCGCGCGTCAGGTTGCCGCAAGCCCTTCATGAATAATTATGGATAGCGGACCTGCCACCATGCCGCAGGCCGAGCCAGAACGCCCAGGAGACACCCCGCCATGAGCACGCAGTACGCCGATTTCCACCGCCGCTCCATCGAGGACCGCGACGGTTTCTGGGCCGAGCAGGCCCGCCTGATCGACTGGCAGGCCCCGCCCGCGCAGATCTGCGACTGGAGCAACCCGCCGTTCGCCAGGTGGTTCGTGGGCGGCACCACCAACCTGTGCCACAACGCGGTGGACCGCCACCTGGCCGCGCGCGCCGGGCAGAACGCGCTGGTGGCCATCTCCACCGAGACGAACACCGAGCGCGCCTACACCTATGGCGAACTGCACGCCGAGGTGCAGCGCATGGCGGCGGTGTTGCAGGCGCTGGGCGTGAAGCAGGGCGACCGCGTGCTGATCTACATGCCCATGATCGCCGAGGCGGCCTTCGCCATGCTGGCGTGCGTGCGCATCGGCGCGATCCACTCGGTGGTGTTCGGCGGGTTCGCCTCGTCGTCGCTCGCCTCGCGCATCGAGGATGCCGAACCCACGGTGATCGTGAGCGCCGACGCGGGCTCGCGCGGCGGCAAGGTGGTGCCCTACAAGCCGCTGCTGGACGAGGCGATCGAGCTGTCGGCCCACAAGCCCGCCGCCGTGCTGCTGGTGGACCGGGGCCTGGCCCCCGCCGCCATGCGCGCTGGGCGCGACCACGACTGGGCGGCCCTGCGGGCGCGGCACATGGATGCGCAGGTGCCCTGCGCCTGGGTGGAGTCCACCCATCCGAGCTACACGCTCTACACCAGCGGCACCACCGGCAAGCCCAAGGGCGTGCAGCGCGACACGGGCGGCTACACCGTGGCGCTGGCCTCGAGCATGCGCCACATCTTCCAGGCCGACGCGGGCGACACGTATTTCTGCACCAGCGACATCGGCTGGGTGGTGGGCCACAGCTACATCATCTACGCCCCGCTGATCGCGGGCATGACCACCATCCTCTACGAGGGCCTGCCGATCCGGCCCGACGCGGGCATCTGGTGGAGCATCGTCGAGAAGTACCAGGTCACGCACATGTTCTCGGCGCCCACGGCGGTGCGCGTGCTCAAGAAGCAGGACCCCGGGTACCTGAAGAAGCACGACCTCTCCAGCCTCAAGGCCTTGTGGCTGGCCGGCGAGCCGCTGGACGAGCCCACGGCCACGTGGATCAGCGGAGCCCTGGGCGTGCCCATCATCGACAACTACTGGCAGACCGAGACGGGCTGGCCCATCCTCACGCTGTGCAACGGGGTGGAGCAGCAGCCCTCGCGCTTCGGCAGCCCCGGCAAGGCCGTCTACGGCTACAACGTCAAGCTCATCGACGAGTCCACGGGCGAGGAGCTCACCGAGCCCAACCAGAAGGGCGTGGTCGCCATTGAGGGGCCGCTGCCGCCCGGCTGCCTGCAGACCGTGTGGCGCAACGACGAGCGTTTCGTGGACACCTACTGGAAGAGCATTCCCGGCCGGCTGGTCTACAGCACCTTCGACTGGGGCATCCGCGACGAGGGCGGCTACTACTTCATCCTGGGCCGCACCGACGACGTGATCAACGTCGCGGGCCACCGCCTGGGCACGCGCGAGATCGAGGAGTGCATCTCCGGCCACCCGAACATCGCCGAGGTGGCGGTGGTGGGGGTGGCCGACCAGCTCAAGGGCCAGGTGGCCATGGCCTTCGCCGTGCCGCGCGATGCATCGGGCCTGGTGGACGATGCGGCGCGCCTGCAGTTCGAGGGCGAGGTGATGAAGCAGGTGGACGGCCAGCTCGGCGCCGTGGCCCGGCCGGCGCGCGTGCTGTTCGTCACCGCGCTGCCCAAGACGCGCAGCGGCAAGCTGCTGCGCCGCGCGCTGCAGGCCGTGGCCGAGCGGCGCGACCCGGGCGACCTGACCACCATGGAAGACCCGGCGGCGCTGCAGCAGATCAAGGAACTGGTCGGCTGATCTGCTGCCGTTTCAATAGCATCTCGCGCTTGCTGCACAAGCGCTGGAGGCTGTTTTCATGCATATTCCCGCCAGGCCCTGGGCGCGTGCCACGCGGCCGCCCAGGCGGCGAATTCCTCGGCCGGCATGGGCCGCGCGATGCAGTAGCCCTGCGCCAGCGTGCAGCCCATCTGCAGCAGCATTTGCCCCTGCTCCACGGTCTCCACCCCCTCGGCCACGATCTGGTAGCCGAAGGAGCGCGCCAGGCCGATCACCCCCTGCACGATGGCCCGGTCGCCCGGGTCGGTGGTCATGCCGGCCACGAAGCTGCGGTCGAGCTTGAGGTGGTCCATCGGCAGGCGGCGCAGGTAGGCCAGCGATGAATAGCCGGTGCCGAAATCGTCGAACGAGATGCTCATGCCCAGCGCGCGCAGGCGCGTGAGCTCGTAGGCCACGTGGTCCATGTCGTAGAGCGCCGCGCTTTCGGTGAGCTCCATGTTCAGCAGGTAGGCAGGCACGCCGGGCCGCAGCGCCAGGCGCGAGGCCATCCAGTCGGCGAAGCCGCTGCGGCGCAGGTGCTCGGGCGTGATGTTGATGCTCACGGGCACGGCCAGGCCCTGGCCCATGAGGCCGGCCACGATGGCCAGCGCCGTGTCCACCACCCATTCGCCGAACAGGGCCTGCAGCTCCGCATGGCCTTCGATGAGGTGCAGGAACTGCGCCGGCGCGAGCACGCCGCGCTCGGGGTGGTGCCAGCGCGCCAGGGCCTCGGCGCCGACCACCGTGCCGCGCCGCATGTCCACCTTGGGCTGCAGGTACAGCCGCAGCTCGCCGCGCTCCAGCGCGGCGGCGAACTGGGCGCTCTGCTCGCGCTGGGCCTGCAGGGCGCGCTCCTGCACGGCGTCGAAGGCGTGGAAGCGGTTGCGGCCGGCCTGCTTCGCGGCGTACATGGCCTGGTCGGCGTGGCGCAGCAGGGTGTCGGTGTCGGCGCCATCCTCGGGGTAGACCGTGTAGCCGATGCTGGCCGTGATGAGCACGCGCTCGGCGTCCAGGGTGTAGGGCGCGGACACGCCGTCCATCACCATGCGCAGGTGCTGCTCGCATTCGGCGGGCGAGGCCAGGCCGGGCAGCAGGATCACGAACTCGTCCCCGCCCAGGCGGGCCACGCAGTCGCAGGAGCGCAGGGAGCGCTTGAGCCGCTCGGCCACGATCACCAGCAGCCGGTCGCCCGCCGCGTGGCCCAGCCGGTCGTTGACGGGCTTGAAGCCGTCCAGGTCGAGATAGGCCACGCCGAGCTGCTGGCCGCGCGGGTGGCACTGCTCCATGGCCTCGCGCAGGCGGCGCTCCAGCAGCACGCGGTTGGGCAGGCCGGTGAGCGCGTCGTAGTGGGCCATGCGCTCGAGCTGCTGCTCCTGCGTGCGCTCGCTGGTCACGTCGATGGACATGCCCACCATGCGCGCGGGCCGGCCGTTGGCATCGTGCGCCACGATCTTGCCCAGGCTGCGGATCCAGCGGTTGCCTCCCTGGGGCAGCAGGATGCGGCAGGTGACGTCGAAAGGCGCGGCCTGCTGCGCGATGTGGCGCTGCAGCGCCTGGGTGACGGCGTCGATGTCCTCGGGAGCGATGCCCGAGGTCCAGGGCACGGGCGGGGAGGTGCCGTGCACGGGCTCGGGCAGGCCGTTCATGGCGCGCCAGCGCGCGTCGCCCGTGATCCCACCGCCGTGCAGGTCCCAGTCCCACAGGCCCAGCGCCGCGGCGGCGATGGTGAGCGACAGCAGCTCCTCGCGCTCGCGCACGCGCTGCTCGGCCTGTTTGCGCTCGGTGATGTCGTGCAGCGCGAACAGCCAGCAGGCCTCGCCGTTCACGTCGACCGGGCTCATGGACTGCAGCACGGTGCGCTTCTCGCCGCTGCGCGTGGTCAGGTCCACCTCGTAGCTCACGAGCTGGCCCTGCCGCACGGCGGCTTCCAGCAGCTTGGCGCGCGCCTGGGCCTCGTAGATGCCCAGCCCCACGACGGTGTTGCCCAGCGCCTCGTCGCGCGTGAAGCCCAGGGCCTGCTCCCACGCGGGGTTGACGTCGAGGTAGACGCCGTCCTCGCGCCGGGAAAAGCCCAGCGGGTAGGGCATGACCTTGAAGATGAGCGCCAGCCGCTCCTCGGAGGAGCGCAGCCGCTCCAGGGCGCGGCGCCACTCGTCGATGTCCTGCAGGATGCCGCGGATGCGCACCACGCGGCCCGCCTCCACCACGGGCTCGCCGTGCACGCGCACCCAGATCGGGCGCCCGTCGGTGCGCAGAATCTCGATTTCCAGGTTCCACACCGCATGGTCCCGCAGGCAGCGGCGCATGGCGGCGCCCATGGCTTCGCGCCAAGCGGGCGTGACGAACTCGTGCAGGTAGTCGCGCGGCAGCGGGTGGCCGGGCGAGAGCCCGTGGATGTCGAAGCACACGTCCGACCAGTAGGTGATGCCCAGCCCCGGCATCTCCTCCCACACGCCCAGGCGCGCCATGCGGCCGGCCTGGCGCAGCAGGCTGTTGGCCGCCAGCAGTTCGTCGCGCACGCGCTGCTCCTGCGTCATGTCGTGGAAGACGAAGACCAGGCAGTCTTCCTCGGCGATGCGCGCGGTGCGGGCAGACATGAGGCCGGGAATGTCCTCGCCGCCGCGCTGCGCCGTCATCGGCAGGCCGCGCACCTCGCCCTGCTTGCGCAGGGCCTCAAGCAGGCGGTCGCGCTCGCCCGCATGCGGCCAGACGCCCAGCTCCAGCGAGGTGCGGCCCAGCGTCTCGGCGCGGGTGCGGCCGAGCAGGCGCTCGAAGGCGGGGTTGATGTCCAGGTAGGCGCCGTCGCTCAGGCGGGTGATGCCGGCGGCATCGGGCAGCGTCTGGTACACGGTCGTGTACTTCGCTTCGGAGGCGCGCATGGCCTCGCGCATCTCGTAGTGCTCGGTGACGTCCAGGTCCATGCCCGCGAGCAGCAGCACGCGGCCCTGGGCATCGCGTTTCACGGCGCGCCCGCGGGAGATCAGCCAGCGCCAGCGGCCCTGCTCGTCGCGCAGGCGGAATTCCGCGTGGTGCATCTCCTCGTGCCCGTCCAGCACGCGGCGCAGGTAGGGCCGCAGCCGGGCGCGGTCGTCGGGGTGGCAGCGCTCGTGCCAGCGGCGGCCGGCGTCCAGGTCGCTCACCGTGTAGGGGGGCGAGAGTTCGCTGTCGTCCGGGCAGCCTTCCATGCCGAAGGTGCGGTAGAAGCGCCCGTAATACGAGAACTGGCGCCGGCGGATGTCCCACTCCCAGCGCCCGCCGCCGGAGGCGCGGATGGCGCGCAGCAGGTCTTCCTCGCGCTGGCGCAGCGTGCGCAGCGACTGCGCGCGGCTGCGCAGCAGCTCGGCGCCGCCGCACAGCACGATGGTGCCCATCACGTAGCGCCAAGGCGTGGCGTGCAGCAGCATGTCGCCCAGCGAGGCCGCCAGGCCGGGGTCGGCGTTGACCCACGGCAGCAGCGCCGGAGGCAGCGTGAAGGCCAGGCCGGCCACCGCCGCCCACACCGCCAGGTGCCCGCGCTGGCGCGCGAGCCGCCAAGCCAGGCCCAGCGCCGTGGTGGCGCAGGCCAGGCCCAGGCCGGTGGACCAGTCGGGCGTGTCCGCCAGCCACTGGCTGCCCAGCGAGGCGGCCGCCGCCAGCACCCCGGCGCAGGGGCCGAGCAGGAACGCCGCCGAGGCCACCAGCGTGGGATGCATGTGCCGCACGCCCTCGGCATAGGCGGGCAGGCCCTGCAGCGCCACCAGCACCGAGGCCAGGCCGCAGGCCAGGCCCATCGCACCGCGCTGCAGGCGCGTCGGCGCCAGCAGCACCTGCTGCGGCAGCGCGGCCAGGGCGGCGATCAGAGCCAGGTGCACCAGCCCGGTGACGAGCACCTCGTCCGTCATGCGGCGATGCCCGGCGTGCCGGTTCGGCCTGTGGAGGGCGGGAAAAGCGCTACCGCCGGTGGCATGGAAGGCGACGGCACGGGGGCGGCGAAACTCGACATGTGTCAGAGTGTATTTCGCTCCGGGCGGGTCTCCGGTGGCGGCATACCCTGGGTGTTGGTTTGGCGCTCCGTGGTCAGCCGGCGCGGGGGCGCGGTCCCACCAAGCCGGTGGAGAGCATGGTGCCGCAGACGATCACCGCGCCGCAGCCCAGCATCCACGGCGTCACGGCCTCTCCCAGGAACACCGCGCCGTAGAACACCGCGAAGACCGGCGCCAGGAAGGTCACGGCCAGCGCCCGGCTCGGGCCCGCGCGGGCGATGAGGCGGAAGTACAGGATGTAGGCGATGCCCGTGCACAGCACGGCGATGGCGCCGACGGCGGCCCAGGCGCGCGGCCCCGGCATCTGGGCGGGCCAGTACAGCAGCGTGGGCAGCGCCAGCCCGAGCGCCGCGCCGAGCTGGCTGCCCGTGGCCGTCGCCAGCGGCGGAATGCCCGTGAGGTAGCGCCGTGCGTAGCTGGCCGCCACGGCATAGCAGGTGGAGGCCAGCAGGCATGCGGCGATGGCCCAGCCGGCATGGCTGGTCCTGAAGCCCGTGCCCGCCGGCGCGCGCCAGGCCAGCAGCGCCACGCCGACGAAGCCCAGCGCCAGCCCGAGCCAGCGCAGGCGGTTGATGCGGTCGCCCAGCCACACCCAGGCCACCAGCGCGCCGAACAGCGGCACCGTGGCGTTGAGGATGGAGGTGAGCCCGGTGGCGATGTGCATCACGGCCCAGGCGAACAGCGCGAAGGGAATGGCCGAGTTGATCACCCCGGCCAGCAGCACCGGCCGCCAGTGGCGCCGCAGCGCGGGCCATTCGCCGCGCTGCAGCAGGATGGGCCAGAGGAACAGCGTGGCCAGGGTCACCCGCAGACCGGCCATGGGCAACGGGCCGAACTCGGACGCGCCCAGGCGCATGAACAGGAACGAGGCGCCCCAGAGAGCGGCGAGCAGGACGAATTCGCCTACCCAGGGGGCGGGGCGGGCGCAGGTGGAAGCGGTCATATCAGTTTTTCGCTGTGCGTTGCGCGGCCTGCGGCGCAGGAAACGGGCGCGCGCCAGGCCAGGGCCGCCGTGCAAGGGCCTGAGCCGGCCGCACCGCCCCGCCGCACGGGCGGCGTCCCCCTGCCCGCATTGCGCAGCAATGCGAGAGCGGGGGAAGCGGCGTAGCCGCACAGGGGGGTGTTTCACTTCAACACGCCTTCCAGTTGCAGCAGCGCCGTCTTGCGCGGCAGGCCGCCGGCATAGCCGGTGAGCGCGCCGCCGCCGCCCAGCACCCGGTGGCAGGGCACGGCCACGCTGATGGGGTTGCGCCCCACGGCGGCCCCCACGGCGCGCACCGCGGCCGGGTTGCCGAGCTGGCGGGCCAGCGCGCCGTAGGTGGTGCTGCCGCCGCGCGGGATGGCCAGCAGCGCCTGCCATACGGCTTGCTGGAAGGGCGTGCCGCCCGCCAGGCACAGCGGCAGGTCGAACCGGGTGCGCGTGCCCTGCAGGTACTCGCGCACCTGCTGCGCGGCGGCGCGCAGCACGGGGTGCGTGGCGTCTTCGGGCCAGGCATGGGGGCCGTCGAGTTGCGCCGGCAGGTGGCGCTGGCCGTCGAACCACAGCCCCACCAGGCCCTGGGCGCAGGCAGCCAGGCGGACGTCGCCCAGGACGGTGGGGGTGCGGGCTTGCACCGTATCGGGAGGGAAGTGCATGGTGGAACCTCTATTAGAAGCGAAATCGGCCGTTGGCGCAGGCGGGGCAAGCGCAAGCAGCTACGGATTGGATAGCGCGGCCCAGGCCCGGATCACGCCGTAGCTGCGCCATGGGCGCCAGGCCTGCGCCGCCTCCAGCGCGGCGCGCGCGGGCTGCGGCGCGCCGCGCACGCCCAGGGCCTTGTGCAGCGCCACGTCGCCGGCGGGAAAGGCGTCGGGCCAGCGCAGCGCGCGCATGGCGATGTACTGGGCCGTCCAGTCACCGATGCCGGGGAGCTGGCGCAGCGCGGCCGTGGTGGCCTCCACGTCGCTGCCCGCGTGCAGCGCGATGCGGCCGTCCAGCACGGCCCGCGCCAGCGCCATGATGGCCGCCTGCCGCTGGCGCACGATGCCCAGTTGCCCCAGCGCATCGCCCTCGGCGGCGGCCAGGGTGGCGGGCATAGGGAACAGCAGGCGCAGCCCGGGCCAGGGCGTGGCGATGGGCTCGCCGAAGCGCTCCAGCAGCCGCTGCGCCAGCGCGCGCGGCGGCCACCGTGATCTGCTGGCCCAGCACGGCGCGCACGGCCAGCTCGAACCCGTCGAAGCAGCCCGGCACGCGCAGCCCGTCGCCCAGGGGGAAGGCCGGGTGCAGCACGGCGTTGATGGCGGCCGGGTCGGCATCCAGGTCCAGCAGGGCGCGCACACGGGCGATCACCTGGGGCAGGGCGGGCAGCAGGCTGTCGCTGGCGGTGAGCGCCACGCGGAGGCCGGGCTGATCTTTGGGGTCGAACCGGGCATCGATCCAGCCCGTGTACTGCACGCCGCCCACGGCCAGCCGCACCGTGCGGCGCAGGCCCTGCGGGTCCACGCTTTCCATGCCGTGGATCTGGCGCGTGGCCAGAAAGCCCAGCAGCGCCGCCGCGTCGTACGGCGGGCGCAGCCCCAGGTGCACGGGGCGGGCCGCGCCCGTGTGCGCGCCGCCCTCGCGGCGCAACTGCGTGGGGTTGAGCCCGTAGTGCGTGCTGAAGGCAGCATTGAAGCGCCGCACGCTGGCGAAGCCGCTGGCCAGCGCCACCTGGGTGACGGGCAGGCGCGTGTCGGTCAGCAGCTGCTTGGCCGCCAGCAGCCGGCGCGTCTGCAGGTATTGCAGCGGCGACACGCCCAGGGCCGCCTCGAAGATGCGGCGCAGGTGCCGGTCGCTCACGCCCAGGCGGTGGGCCAACTGCGCCACCAGGGCGCCGCCGCCGTCGGTGCTCCAGGCCTCGGGCGCATCCAGCAGGCGCAGCGCCTGGCGCATGAGGATGCCCGAGGCGTCCTGCACCGACCACGCCAGCGCTTGCGGCGCCAGCTCGGGCCGGCAGCGCAGGCAGGGCCGGAAGCCCGCGCTCTCGGCCTGCGCGGCGAGCGTGAAGAAGCGGCAGTTCTCGCGCCGCGGCGTGCGCACGGCGCAGACCGGGCGGCAGTAGATGCCGGTGGAGGTCACGCCCGTGAAGAAACGCCCGTCGAAGCGCGCGTCGCGCGCCTTCAGAGCGAGGTAGCGGGCGTCGTCATCGTCGGCGGGAATGTCGGTGGGCATGGAACGCATGATAGGCCGCGCACCGGCGCAAACTCGCCGTTTCCGGACATGTGCCTGCAGGGTCTCACGGCTCTTCGATGGCGCTCCTGGCGGCAGAGACGAAGTCCGCCGCAAGTGCCTGGGCAGGGCGCTGCCTGGCCCGGATGACGTAGCAGCGGAAATGGATTTCGGGCTTGAAGGCAATGGCGGTCACTCCCGGGAGCGAGAGTTCTTTCAGGAGCAGGGGATTGATGACGCTGACGCCCAGCCCGCGCGCAACCATCACACAGATCGTGCTGGCCTGTGTGGTTTCGATCTCCAGCTTGCGGATTTCAGGTAGGAAAAGCCTGTCGATGGCATGGCGAGCGATGTCGTATGAAGGCATCGATATGAAGCATTCCCCCGCGAGATCTGCCGGCTTCACGCTGCGTTTGCGTGCCAGCCGGTGGCTGGTGGGCACGACGCACACCGCGCTCTGCGTATGGATCAGTTCGCTGTCCACCTCCTGCGGCAGCGCGACCGCCGCGGACAGACCCAGGTCGCTCGCTCCCGAGGCGATCGCCTTGCAGATCGTCGCCGAGTCGGCCGTGGCGATGGCGACATGGACGCCGGGGCGCGCCGCCCGAAAGAGTTCGAGCGCCCTGGGAATGAGGCTGATGGCCAGGGCCGGGGAGACCGACACCCTCAGTCCGTCGACTCCGAAGGTGCGGATCCGCGCGGCGGCTTCGTGGATGGAAGCCAGGCCGAGAAATGACCGCTCGACCTCACGCATGAGCGCCTGCGCTTCGGGGTGGCCGCGACCCGGATGCCGGCCCGCTCGAACAGCTTCAGGCCGGTCTCCCGCTGGAGCATGGCGATCGACCGGCTCACGTTGGATTGCGAGGTGTGCAACTGGGCCGCCGCGGCCGTCATGGAGCCCGTCAGCATCACGGCCCGGAATGCTTCGATCTGCTTGTAATTCATATCAGAAATGCATCGATGGACCGAATATTCTCATTTGACCGGGTAGATGCACAAACCAATACTCGATCGCATCGGCACTTCAACAACCCACGGAGGCAAGATGACCATCGCCGCATATTTACGAAGCGCATCGAGACGGGTGCTGGTTGCATTGGGCAGCGTATGCCTCGCCTTCGGGGCCGCCGCGCAGAAATACCCCGACCACCAGATCGAACTGGTGGTCCCCTTCGCGCCAGGAGGTTCGACGGACGCGATGGCGCGCCTTGTGGCGCCCAAGCTGTCGCGGCAGCTCGGCGTACCTGTGGTGGTGGTCAACAAGCCCGGCGCAGGCGGGACCATCGGCACTGCATACGTGCTGGCCGCGCCCGATGGTTACCGGATCATGACCGGAGGCAACTCGAACCTCGGCCCGGTGCTCGCGCTGGGAGAGTCCGTGGGATATAGGCTCGGCGACGTCGCCGGCCTCGGGCTGGGGACGACCAACCCGCTGGCCATCGTCGCCCGTCCAGAGCGGTTTGCCGACTTCGGCGGCTTCGTGTCGGAGGTGGGGTCGAAGCCCGCGGGAGCGCTGACCGCAGCGTCGTGGGGCCTCAAGACGCCTTCGCATTTCTACATTGCGCTGCTCGGGCAGCAATTGAAGGGGGAATTCCTGCATGTCCCCTTCGATGGCGGCGCCAAGGCGATGCTGGCCGCGATGGCCGGCCAGGTGGACTTTGCCATCGTCACGGTGGCGACGGCCCTGACCAATGTCCAGGCGGGCAAGCTCAAGGCGCTGGCGGTCACGTCCGGCGCGCGCTCGCTCGACTTGCCGTCGGTGCCCACCGTGAAGGAGCTTGGCTATCCGGGGGCGAGTATGTGTCTTTCGACGGATTCGCCACCAGCGCGAAGCTGCCCGCCGAGCGTCTGGAACTGCTGCGGGCCAGCTTCTCCGTCCTCCTCGACGACCCTCAGTACAAGGAGGGCATTCGCAAGATGGGCGCCGAGCCTGCGTTCCTGCCGGGCGCGGCCTACGACGATTTCCTGAGGAAGAACCTCCAGACGCTCAGCGAAGTGGCGTCGAGAACACCGATCAAGGACTGACAGGCAGGAGCAGACCATGGGACGAATCAATTCCGAGGCCAAGGCGCCTGAACTGGTGGAGCACGTGATGCGCTCGTTCCTCCAGGACATGGGGGACTATTTTCACGTCCACCTGAGCATCCACAAAGCGCACACAGTGATGCTGGTCGAACAGGCGCTCGTAACCGCGGACGAAGGCGCCCAGATATTGCGTGCCCTGCGTGAGCTGGAAGACGGAGGGAAGAAAGGGCTGCAGTTGCACCCCGATACGGATCTCTATATGCAGATGGAGGCGTTCATCCGGTCGCGAGCTCCGGAGGCTGGCGGCAAGATGCACATGGGCCGCAGCAGGAACGACCTCTATGCCTGCGGCGCGCGCATCATGACGCGCAACAAGCTGCTTCCCGTATGCGCCGATGCGATAGGACTGCAGCGGGCGGTGCTCGAGAAGGCCAGGGAGCATGTGCAGACGGTGATGCCGGGCTATACGCACCTGCAGCATGCCGAGCCCGTCACGCTGGGGCACTTTCTCGTTGCCTTCCATGATGTTCTGGAACGTGATGTGCGGCGCGTCCAGGCTGCCTTCTGCAGCGCCAATCAGAACGCCCTTGGCGCGAGTGCGCTGGCGGGGTCGAGCTTCACGCTCGACCGGGTGCGCACGGCGGAGCTGCTGGGGTTCGACGGCGTGGTGGAAAACTCATACGACGCGGTTGCGGCCAGGGACTATCTTGTCGAAGCGGTGGCAGCGCTGGCGGTAATGGCCTCCAGCATCACGCGGGTCGTCGATTCCTTGATTATCTGGAGCACCTCGGAATTCGGCATGATCGACATGCCTGACAGCTATGGATATACCAGCAGCATCATGCCGCAGAAGCGCAACCCGGGCTACTTCCTGGAAAGCGTCAGATCGAAGTCTGCCCGCATTACCGGTGAATTGACCAGCGCGATGTGCACGCTGAAGGGAACGACGTTCGCTCAGTCCCGAGATACCAGCTTCGAGATCACCATTCCGGCATTTCGGGCCTTCGCGGAGGCGGTGGCAATCCTCAACGTCATGAAGGGTGTGGTCACGCGCATGATCGTCAATCGTGATGCAATGCAGGCGAATTGCGCCAGCGAGTTTTCCGGAGCGACGGAAATCGCGAATCTGCTGGTCAAGGAGCGGGGGCTGGATTTCCGCTCCGCGTATCTGGTGGTAGCCAACACCGTGCGCATAGCGTCCGAGCAGGGGATGCGGCCCAAGGATGTCAGGGCTTCGTTGATGGACGAAGTGGCGGTGTCTTCCTGCGGACAAGCTGTCCATCTGACGGATGCGCAGGTGCGGATGGCGCTCGACCCCGCCCGCAACGTCGAGCTCAAGCGAACCCTCGGCGGTCCTGCCGCGATGGAGGTCAGGCGGATGATTGACGTCCGGTTTGCCCGCCTGGAGAAAAAGGAGCAGGAGCATCTGGCGTTGATCGACCGGCTGGATGCCGCGGCCAGCGAACTCGACCGGACCATGACGGCGAGCATCGAGGGCGCCCGTGCATTGGGTGTCTGACTCTTGGAGGGTCGCCGGATCGGCATCCAGGTCGAGCAGGGCAGGCGCGCGGACGTTCGCCAGGGCAGGGTGCGTGGTCAGTTGACCAGCTCCATGCGGTACGCCAGCGCGATGAACAGCGACTGCGCCAGGCACAGCGTGCCCGTGAGCGAGCGGAAGCCGAAGGTGGCGCTGTCCTGCGCGATCAGCGTGACGCTGGCGCGTGCGGCCAGCGGCGAGAGCGGGCTGTCGGTCAGCGCGATCAGGCGGGCGCCGCGCGCGATGGCGGCATCGGCCAGTTCCAGCGTCTCGCGCGCATAGGGGTCGAACGACACGGCCACGATCACGTCGCCCGGCGCCATGGCGCGCAGCTCGCCCATCTGCATCGCGCCCAGGCCGTGCAGCCAGTGCACGGGCTTGGCCGTGTGCTGCAGCGCATAGGCCAGGTAGGCGCCCACGGGAAAGGCCCGCCGCGCGGCCGCGAGCCAGAGCGCGGGCGCGGCCGCGAGCAGATCCACCGCCGCGTCGATGGGCGCATCGGCCAGCCCGGCCTGCAGCGCCTGCAGGCTGGCGAGGCTGCCTTCGACCACCTCGTGCGCGATCTGCGCGCCAGGCAACGGCCCCACGCCCGCGTCGATCAGGCTGCGGATGCGGTCCTGGTAGTCGCGCTGCGGCGCGAGCTGGCGCGCCGCCCCGGCGCGAAACAGCGTCTGGAGCTGCGTGTAGCCATGGAAGCCGAAGTGCTTGGCGAAGCGCACCACGGCCGAGGGCTGCACGCCGCAATCCTGCGCCACCTCCTGAATGCCCTGCAGCGCGATGTGCGCGCCGCTGTGCTCCACGTGGCGCGCGATGGCCTGCAGCTGGCGGCTGAGGCGCGGGTACTGGGCGCGCAAGTCGGCCAGGAAGGCATCCGCGCTGGCATAGGCGGCGTCCGTGGTTGGATGTTTTTTTCTGTTTTCCATTGAATTGGAAAAATATTTCTATTTGAGGCTATGATCGGCCCATTATCTGGCGCTGCCTCGCTTCCAAGACCATGCCCACCACGCTGAACTTTCCCCCGGGCCGCACGCACGACGTGGCCTGCCTCGGCCGCCTGGCCGTGGATCTCTACGCGCAGCAGATCGGCTGCAGCCTGGAGGACGCGACGAGCTTCTCCAAATACCTGGGCGGCTCGTCGGCCAATATCGCCTTCGGCACCGCGCGCCTGGGCCTGCGCTCGGCCATGGTCTCGCGCGTGGGCGACGAGCAGAACGGCCGCTTCCTGCTGAACACGCTGACGAACGAAGGCTGCGACGTGAGCCAGGTGCAGATCGACCCGCAGCGCCTGACCGGCATGGTGCTGCTGGGCATCAAGGACCAAGACACCTTCCCGCTGCTGTTCGCCCGCGAGAACTGCGCCGACATGGCGCTGGACGCCGCCGCCATCAACGAGGACTTCATCGCCGGCTGCCGCAGCCTGCTCATCACCGGCACCCACCTGAGCACCCCCACGGTGCTGGCCGCCAGCCGCCGCGCGCTGGAGCTGGCGGGCAGGCACGGCGCGGTGCGCGTGCTCGACATCGACTACCGCCCCGTGCTCTGGGGCCTGACGGGCAAGGGCGACGGCGAGACGCGCTACGTGGGCAGCGATGCGGTCAGCCGCCACCTGCAGGCGCAACTGCCGCTCTTCGAGCTGATCATCGGCACCGAGGAGGAATGGCTGATCGCGGGCGGCGAGGGCGAGCTGATGGCCGCGCTGCGCCGCGCGCGGCAGCACACGCAGGCGGTGTTCGTCGTCAAGCGCGGCGCGCTGGGCTGCAGCATCATCGAAGGCGAGGTGCCCGCGCGCATCGACGACGCGCTCACCGTGCTGGGCGAGCGCATCGAGGTGCTCAACGTGCTCGGCGCGGGCGATGCCTTCGCCTCCGGCCTGCTCTCTGGTCTGCTGACCGGCAAGGGCTGGGAGGAATCGGCGCGCATCGCCAACGCCTGCGGCGCCATCGTCGTCTCGCGCCACGGCTGCGCGCCCGCCATGCCCACGCAGGCCGAACTGGCGCACTGGTTCACCAGCGAGCGCCACGTGCGTCCGGACCAGGACGCCGACCTGGCCCACCTGCACCGCGTGAGCGTGCCGCGCCGCCAGTGGCCCGAGCTGTACGTGCTGGCCTACGACCACCGCTCGCAGTTCGAGGACATGGCGCGCGAGGCGGGCGCCGACGCGGCGCGCATCCCCGCGCTCAAGAAGCTCATCAACGGCGTGGTGGCCGACCTTGAAAGCTCCGACGCCAGCGTGCGCGGCAAGCTCGGCGTGCTCATCGACGGCCGCCTGGGCGAGGCCGCGCTGCACGACGCTACGGGGCGCGGCTGGTGGCTGGGCCGGCCCGTCGAGCGGCCGGGCTCGCGCCCGCTGCGCTTCGACGGCACGCATTCGCTGGCCTCGCAGCTCGCGCACAGGCCGCGCGAACAGGTCGTGAAATGCCTGGTCTTCTATCACCCCGACGACCCCGAGGCGCTGCGCGCCGAGCAGGAGGAATGGCTGCAGCAGGTGTGGGAGGCTACGCGCGCGAGCGGGCATGAGCTGCTGCTGGAAGTGATTCCGCCGCGCGAGATGGCCGGCGACCCCGGCGAAGCCACGGTGCGCGCGATCCGCCGCTTCTACGGCCTCGGTTTCCGCCCCGAGTGGTGGAAGGTGGGCGTGATGGCCGCGCAGCACTGGCAGGCGCTCGACGCACTGGTGGCCGAGCGCGACCCATACTGCCGCGGCGCGGTGATCCTGGGCCTGTCGCAGCCGCTCGACCAGCTCGTGGCGGGCTTCGCCGCGGCACGCGGCAGCCGCATCGTGCGCGGTTTCATGATCGGCCGCAGCGTCTGGGCCGATGCCAGCCGCGAATGGCTCGCAGGGCGCATCGGCGACGCCGAATTCCAGGCCCGCGTGGCAGCGAACTTCGGCCAGCTCATCGAAGGCTGGCGCGCCGCCCGGCAGACACAACCGCAGAAGGAGACCGCATGACGATCAGCCCGCTCCTGGTCAAGGCCGCGCGCACCGGGCGCGTGGTGGCCGACATCACGCCCGCATCCGCCGGCTGGTGCCACGTGGGCTTCCGCGCGCTGCGCCTGGAGGCAGGGGAGGAAGAAGCGTTCGACCTGCCCGCGAACCGCGAGCTGTGCATCACCATCCTCACCGGCCAGGCCGACGTGCAGGTGGACGGCGCCCTGTACACCGCCCTGGGCGGCCGCGCCTCGGTGTTCGACGACGCCGCGCCCGCCGCCGTCTACGTGCCACCGGGGCGGCGCGTGCGCATCGCGGCGCGCGGCGCGGCCGAGGTAGCCCTCTCCACCGCGCCCGCCGAAGGCCGACTGCCCCCGCGCGTGATCGAACCTGGCCAGATGAAGCGCAGCGTGCGCGGGCAGGGCAGCAACACGCGCTACGTGTGCGACATCCTGCCCGAGGGCGAACCGGCCGAGGGCCTGCTTGTGGTCGAGGTGGTCACGCCCGCGGGCCACTCGTCGAGCTACCCGCCGCACAAGCACGACACGGCGCGCGAGGGCGAGACGTCGCTGGAGGAAACCTACTACCACATGCTGCGGCCCGAGCAGGGCTTCGCCTTCCAGCGCGTCTACACCGACGACCGCAGCCTGGACGAATCCATGGCCGTGGAGCACCGCGACACCGTGCTGGTGCCGCGCGGCTACCACCCCTGCGTGGTGCCGCACGCCTACGACCTGTACTACCTCAACACCATGGCCGGCCCGCAGCGCCGCTGGGCGTTCTGGAACGACCCGCAGCACGCCTGGATGCTCGAAGCGCGCTGACCTCATTGCTACTTTATTCATAGCTGCCAGCGCTTGTCCATCAAGCGCTGGAGGCCAAAAACATCCCAAATCCACCTGAAGGAGACACAAAGCCATGAAACGCAAGACCTTTTGCCTGATCGCCGCCGCGCTGCTGGCCGGCAGCATGGGCGCGCACGCCCAGAGCCCTTACCCCAGCCAGCCCGTGAAGTGGATCGTGCCCTACGCGCCCGGTGGCACCACCGACGTGATCGCGCGCAACCTCGCCACCCGCATGGGGCAGGACATGGGCCAGCCCGTGATCGTGGACAACAAGCCCGGCGCGGCCAGCATCATCGGCGCCACCTTCATCGCCCGCTCGCAGCCCGACGGCTACACCGTGGGCACGGCCGACTCGGGCACGTTGGCGTTCAACCCGGCGATGTACGCCACGCTGACCTACGACGCGGCCAAGGACTTCACCTACATCGGCGGCCTGGGCAAGATGCCGCTGGTGCTGGCCGTGGCGCCGAACTTCCCGGCGAAAAACATGCAGGAGCTGCTGGCGCTGGTGAAGAAGTCGCCGGGCAGCATCTCCAGCGCGTCGTCGGGCCCCGGCTCGCCGCTGCACGTGGCGCTGGAGCTGTTCAAGCAGCGCACGGGCACCGACATGATGCACGTGCCCTACAAGGGCTCGGCCCCCGCGCTGCAGGATCTGATGGCGGGCCAGGTGCAGACCATGTTCGTCGACCTGCCGCCGAGCCTGTCGATGATCAAGGGCGGCAAGATCCGCGTGCTGGCCGTCGCCACGCCGCAGCGCCTGTCCATCCTGCCCGACGTGCCGACGATGGCCGAGGCCGGCGTGCCTGGCTTCGAGGCCTATGCGTGGCAGGGCTTCGTCGGCCCGGCCAAGCTGCCCGAGGCGGTGGTGGGCAAGCTCAACGCGCGCCTGGTGGCCGCGCTCAAGCACCCGGAAATGCGCGCCAGGCTGGAGGAGCTGGGCATCCAGCCGATGCCCATGACGCCCGCCGAGTTCACCGATTTCGTGCGGTCGGAGCAGAAGCTCTGGAGCGGCGTGATCAAGGCCGCGAACATCCGCCTGGACTGATCCGGCGCACCGGCCCGGGCGGGGAGGGCGGCCTACAATGACCGGCTCCTTCCCACTCCCACCACAGGCAGGCCCGTGCAGCTCTCCCCCTCGATCTTCAAAGCCTACGACATCCGCGGCATCGTCCCGAGCACCCTGAACGAATCCGTGGCCCTGGGGCTCGGGCGCGCGTTCGGCACGGCCGCGCGGGCCGAAGGGCAGACCGTGGTGGCCGTGGGCCGCGACGGGCGCCTGTCGGGCCCGGGCCTCGCGGCCGCGCTGATCCAGGGGCTGGTGGACAGCGGCGTCGAGGTCATCGACATCGGCATGTGCACCACGCCCATGCTGTACTTCGCGGCGGCCACGCTGTGCCAGAGCGGCATCCAGATCACGGGCAGCCACAACCCCAAGGACTACAACGGCTTCAAGATGGTGCTGGGCGGCCGCGCCATCTACGGCGAGGAGATCCAGCGGCTGCGCCGCACGATGGAGGAGGAGTCCTGGCAGCTCGCGCCCGCGGGCAGCGTGCGCCAGGCCGACGTGCTGTCTTCCTACGTGCAGCGCATCGTGGGCGATGTGAAGCTCGCGCGGCCCATGAAGATCGTGGTGGACTGCGGCAACGGCGTGGCGGGCGCTTCGGCGCCGGGCATCTTCCGGGCGCTGGGCTGCGAGGTGATCGAGCTCTTTTCCGAGGTGGACGGCAACTTCCCCAACCACCACCCCGACCCCAGCAAGCCCGAGAACCTGCGCGACCTGATCGCCAAGCTGCGGAGCACCGACGCCGAACTGGGCCTGGCCTTCGACGGCGACGGCGACCGCTTAGGGATCGTCACCAAGGACGGCCAGAACATCTTCCCCGACCGCCAGATGATGCTGTTCGCGCAGGACGTGCTCTCGCGCGTGCCGGGCGGCACCATCCTGTTCGACGTGAAGTGCACGCAGCGCCTCGCGCCCGCCATCCAGCAGGCGGGCGGCCAGCCCCTCATGTACAAGACGGGCCACTCGCTCATCAAGGCGCGCATGAAGGAGGTGAACTCACCCCTGGGCGGCGAGATGAGCGGCCACATCTTCTTCAAGGAGCGCTGGTACGGCTTCGACGACGGCACCTACGCGGGCTGCCGCCTGCTGGAGATCCTGAGCCGCGGCAGCGACCCCAGCAGCGTGCTCAACGCGCTGCCCACGAGCCATTCCACACCCGAACTCAACGTGCAGTGCGCCGAGGGCGAGCCGCACCAGCTCACGGCCGAGCTGCAGGCGCTGGCGGGCGAGGCCTTCGCCGCGCCCGCGCAGGTCAGCACCATCGACGGGCTGCGCGTGGACTGGCCCGACGGCTTCGGCCTGATCCGCGCGAGCAACACCACGCCCGTGCTGGTGCTGCGCTTCGAGGGCCACACCGACGCGGCGCTGCACCGCATCGAGGCCGCCATGCTCGCGCTGCTGGAGCGCGTGAAGCCCGGCGCCCAGGTGGGCAGCGCCGCGCATTGACGGCGGCGCCATGCAGCGCATCGCCCTGTGGCTCTACGGCCTGGTCACCTGGCTGGCCACGCCGCTGCTGCTGCGCAAGCTGCGCCGCCGTGCACGCACCGAATCCGGCTACGGCGTCGCGGTGGGCGAGCGCCTGGGGCGCTATCCGCGCTCCATGGACAGCGTGGTGCCGCTGGCCAGCCGCGACCCGGCCGAGCGCTTCGTCTGGATCCATGCCGTCTCGTTGGGCGAGACGCGCGCCGCGGCCATCCTGCTGAAGGAGCTGCGCGCGCTGCTGCCCGGCATGCGCCTGCTGCTCACGCACGGCACGGCCACGGGCCGCGCCGAGGGCGCCAAGCTGCTGCTGCCCGGCGACGTGCAGGTCTGGCAGCCATGGGACACGCCCCGCGCGGTGCGGCGCTTCCTGCGGCTGCTGCGCCCGTCCATCGGCATCCTCATGGAAACCGAGGTCTGGCCCAACCTCGCGGCGGGCTGCCGCGCGCAGGGCGTGCCGCTGGTGCTGGCCAATGCGCGGCTCAACGAGAAGTCGCGTGCTGGGGCGCTGCGGCTGTCGTGGCTTTCGCGCCCGGCCTATGCGGGCCTGGCGGCCGTCTGGGCCCAGACCGAGGGCGACGCCCAGCGGCTGCGCGACGTGGGCGCGCGGGTGGACGGCGTGTTCGGCAACCTGAAGTTCGACGTGGTGCCGGACGCCACGCAGCGCGCGCAGGGCCGCGCCTGGCGCGACGCCGACCCCCGCCCCGTGGTGCTGCTGGCCAGCAGCCGCGAGGGCGAGGAGGCGATGTGGCTGGAGGCCTTGAAGCAAAAATGGCCTCCAGCGCTTGCCGGGCAAGCGCAAGCAGCTATTGAATCAGGAGCGGGCATGCCCGTGCAGTGGCTGGTCGTGCCGCGCCACCCGCAGCGCTTCGACGAGGTGCAGCGCCTGTGCGAAGACGCGGGCCTGCGCGTGTCGCGGCGCAGCCAGTGGGTGGGCGCGCCGGGCGAGGCCGATGTGTGGCTGGGCGACTCGCTGGGCGAAATGGCCCTCTACTATGGCTTGGCCCACGTGGCGGTCCTGGGCGGCAGCTTCGCGCCGCTGGGCGGGCAGAACCTCATCGAGGCCGCGGCCTGCGGCTGCCCCGTGGTCATGGGGCCGCACACCTTCAATTTCGCCGAGGCCGCGCGCCTGGCCGAGGAGGCCGGCGCGGCCCAGCGCGTGGCGGACATGGCCGGGGCGGTGGCTGCCGCCTGCGCCCTGGCGCAGGACCCGCAGCAACGCGCGCGCCTGGCCGCGCTCTGCGAGACTTTCACCGAGAGCCACCGCGGCGCGGCCCTGTCCACCGCCATGGCCGTGGCCGGCCTGCTGCGCTCGGCCGACTGACGCAGCGCAAGGCCGCCGCGCGGCACATCGCCAAACCCCGGGCGATGGCAGAGAATCCGCACATCATGATGGACAAACACTACCTGACGCCCCTGTTCGCGCCCACCTCGATCATCGTGCTGGCTGGACGCGCGGACGCGCCCGAGACGCTCACGCCGCAGGCCCGCGCGCTGCACCAGGCGCTGCGCGCGCAGCGCTACACGGGCACGCTCACCTTCATGGACATCCAGACCAGCGGCACGCTGGCCGACTTGGCGCAGACCCGCGCGGACCTGGCGCTGATCGCCTTGCCCGCGCAGGACGTGGCCGCTGCGCTCGAGGTGGCCGGGCGCATCAACTGCCGCACGGCCGTGGTGCTCTCCAGCGGCATCGGCGCGGCGCAGGCCGAGCAGTGGCGCAAGATCGCGCGGCGCGAGGGCATGCACCTGCTGGGCCCCAACTCGCTGGGCATCCAGCGCCCTGCGCTGCAGCTCAACGCCAGCGCCGCCGGGCCGCTGGCGCGCGAGGGGTCGCTGGCGCTGGTGTGCCAGTCGGGCGCGCTCACCGCCTCCATCCTCGACTGGGCCAGCAACAACGCCGTGGGCTTCTCCAGCGTGGTCTCGCTCGGGCCGCACACCGACCTGGGGCTGAGCGAGGCGCTGGACTTCCTGGCCAACGACCCGCGCACGCAGAGCATCGTGGTCTACATGGAGGGCATCCAGAACGCGCGCCGCTTCATGAGCGCACTGCGCTCGGCTGCGTTCGCCAAGCCGGTGGTGGTGCTCAAGGCCGGCCGCAAGCCGGCGGGCAACGAGGCGGCGCAGACGCACAGCAGCGCCATCGTGGGCAGCGACGACGTGTTCGACGCCGCCCTGCGCCGCGCCGGCGCGGTGCGCGTGCGCTCGTTCGTGGAGCTGTTCTCCGCCGCCAAGTGCCTGGCCTCGCGCTACCGCCCCGTGGGCAAGCGCCTGGGCCTGGTGACCAACGGCGGCGGCCCCGGCGTGCTCGCGGCCGACTGGGTGAACGAGATCGGTCTGGAGCTCGGGCGGCTGTCGCCCGAAGCGGCGCAGGCTCTGGCGCCGCAGCTGCCCGCGCTGGCTTCGCTCACGGACCTGATGGACCTGTCGGAGGAGGCCGGCCCCGAGCACTACCGCCAGGCGCTGGAGGCCGCGTTCCGCGACCGGCAGATCGACGGGGTGCTGGCCCTGTTCTCGCCCAAGGAGGGCGTGGATGCCTGCGCCGTGGCCGAGGCGCTGGCCCAGGCCAAGCGCCTGGCGACCAAGCCGCTGCTGTCGTGCTGGATGGGCGATGCCTCGGTGGTGCCCGCGCGCGAGATCCTGCGCACCGCGCAGATCCCCAACTTCCGCACGCCCGAGGCGGCGGTGGGTGCGTTCGGCAACATCGCCTCGTTCTACCAGAACCAGCAGCTGCTGCAGCAGACGCCGCCGCCGCTCACCGCCCTGGCCAAGCCCGACATCGAGGGCGCGCGCCTGGTGATCGAGAGCGTGCTGGCCGAGCGCCGCAACGTGCTCACCGAGATGGAATCCAAGACGCTGCTGGCGGCCTTCCACATCCCCGTGACCAAGACGCTGCTGGCACGCAGCGCCCACGAGGCGATGATGATCGGCACGCAGCTCGGCTTTCCGGTAGCGCTCAAGATCGATTCGCCCGACGTGGCCCACAAGTCCGACGTGGGCGGCGTGGCGCTCAACGTGCAGGGCGGCGCCGCGGCGCGCGACACGTATACCGACATGGTGCAGCGCGTGGCGCGCCTGCAGCCGGATGCGCGCATCAACGGCGTGACGGTGCAGAAGATGGCGCGCGCGCGCGCGGGCGCGAAATCTGCATCGGCCTGGTGACGGACGAGCCCTTCGGCCCCGTCATCACCTTCGGCGCCGGCGGCACCATGATCGAGCTCATCAACGACCGCGCCATGGAGCTGCCGCCGCTCAACCAGTTCCTGGCGCGCCGCCTGATCGACCGCTCGCGCGTGGCCGAGACCCTGGGCGAATGGCGCGGCGCCGGCGCCGCGCACCGCGAGGCGCTGGAGCAGGTGCTGCTGCGCGTGTCCGAAATGGTCTGCGCGCTGCCGCAGCTGCGCGAGATGGACATCAACCCCATCATCGTCGACGAGCTGAGCGCCGTGGCCGTGGATGCGCGCATCGTCATCAGCGACACCGCGCCGGGGGCCAGCGGCGGGCGGGGCGACGGACCCGGCGGCCTGGGGCTGGCGCACTACGGGCACCTGGCCATCCTGCCGTACCCCGCGCGCTACGAGCAGATCTGGCCGCTACGCGGCGGCGGCGAATACCTGGTGCGCCCCATCCGCCCCGACGACGCGCAGATGGTGCAGCGCCTGGTCAAGGAGCTCTCGCCCGAGAGCCGGTACTTCCGCTTCGTCTCGCAGCTCGCGGAGCTGCCGCCTTCGATGCTGGCGCGCTTCACCCTCATCGACTACGACCGCGAGATGGCCCTGGTGGCCGTGCACCGCGAGCGCGTGGTTCATGACGATGGCGAGGTCAGCCACAAGGAGCGCATCGTCGGCGTCTCGCGCTACGTGACCAACCCCGACCATGCGAGCTGCGAATTCGCACTGCTCGTGGCCGACGACTTCGCCGGCCGCGGCTTGGGCTCGCGCCTCATGCTCAGCATCATGGACGTGGCACGCGAGCGCGGCCTGGCCGAGATCCAGGGCCTGGTGCTGGCCAACAACCCCAACATGCTCAAGCTGATGCGGCGGCTGGGCTTCGAGGTGCGCGCGTTCGAGGAAGACCCGGAGTTCCGGCTGGTGGTGCACCAGCTCTGAGCGCTAGGTATTCCGGGCGGCCTGCCCCAGCAGCAGTGCCGGGCGGGCATGGCGCCTGCCGTTCAGCAGCGCGCCCACGGCGGTGTAGCGCACCAGCAGGTGGTAGCTGGCCAGGCTGAGAAGCGAAGTGGCTGCGATGTTGATACCGATCTTCGCCCCGGCGGGCCATTCCAGCCCGAACAGCAGCGCGCCGAAGCCGATGGTCATGGGCATGTGCACCAGGTAGACCCAGTAGGAGCTGTCAGCCAGGTAACCCAGCCAGGCGCTGCGCCGGGGCACGTGCGCCAGGAAGCCGCCGATGAGCGCCAGGCTCCAGCACCAGGCGGTGGCATTGTAGGCCAGGGCCACGCCCAGGCGCAGCGCCTCGGGCAGGCCTTGGGTGCCGCGCGGCCGGGCCTCGAACAGCGCGCCCGTGGCGAAGAACAGCGCCAGGCCTGCCCCGGCGTACCAGGGCCAGCGCCGCACGTAGTGCGCCAGCAGCGCCTCGCGGTGCGCGTACAGGGCCAGCCCGAAGCCGTAGAACAGGCCGTTGTGCAGCCATTCGGTCCAGGGGGGCATGAAGGCGCCGTTGGGCTGCAGCAGTCCGTCGGGGTAGAGCATGCCGGCGCCCGCCAGCGGCAGGGTCAGCAGCGCCAGGCCCCAGGGCGTGCGGCCGAGCCGCGCCATGGCCCGGCCCAGCCAGTGCGGTACGGCGGGCGCGAGGCGCGCCAGCGCGGCGTGGGCCAGGGCCGTGGCCAGGCTGAGCCACAGCAGCATCCACAGGAACCACATGTGCATGGTGGAAAGCCCGGCGGGCGTGCTGGGCGCGGTCTGCATCAGCGCCGGGTCCAGGCCCCAGGTGCCGCGGGCCATGCGGTGCATGAAGGCCAGGGCCAGCACGCTGCAGAGCGCGAAGAGGGGCGGCCAGAACAGCGCGAACGGCAACGCCAGGCGCTGCAGGCGGTTGCGCACCATGGCGCGCGTGCCGCGCCGCTCGATCATCAGGGCCACGAAAAAGCCCGCCAGGATGAAGAACACCGGCATGCGGAAGGCGTGGATGAAGGCCAGCAGCAGGTCGGCCACCGGGGTGGTCCGGTTGTCGCGCCAGGGCAGGGGCGAGGGGCCGGCGAGGTAGATCACCGCCACGTGCAGCACGATGCCCAGCCACATCATGGCGGCGCGCAGGTTGTCCAGGGCATGCAGTCGCTCGGGGCTGCGCGGGGAGGGGGCATGGTCGGCTTTGTCGGCATGGGGACCGACTCTAGGGCCTCACGTTGCGTGAGGGTCAAGCGCTATTTGCGGTGGCTGTGGCAGGGCGGCGGCATGGCCGATGAAGGCTCGCACCGCAGGGCTCAACAAGGCGCTGGACTGCAGCAGGGGCTCGGTGGTCCATGCGTGCAGCAGCTTGGCGCGCAGGGCCGGGCGGTTGCCGCAGAGCCGGTCCATGAGGCGGCTCCAGTGCGCCACGGCCGCGTGCGTCGCGGGGCTGGCGAGGGCTTCGCCGCGGGCCAGCAGAGCGGCCACTTCGCCCTCCAGGGCTTGCCAGTGCGCCAGCGGCACAAAACCGAACAGCCCCATTTCGGCGCGTGTGAAGTGCCGCTCCAGCGCCTGCATGCGCAGGGCGATGGCCTGCTCCACGAAAACCATCATGGCGCCGCTGGGGGCAGAGTGGATGCTGTGCGTGCTGGGCTCCTGGCGGTACATGCGGCCCCAGCGGTCCAGCAGGTCCATGTCGCCGCCCATCCACTCCAGGATCAGCACCATCCAGCGGTGGGTGAGCTTTTGCACGGCAGGGTCGTCGATGGGCAGGCCTTGGCGCATGGCCGCGTCCACCTGGTCGATCAGCGGGCGCCATTCGCCCTCGATCAGCGGCCAGCGCTCGAAGATGCGCTTGAGCTCGGCCGCGCTGAAGTACTTGCCGTAGGTGGACATGAGGGACAGCGTTTCGAGCCAGTTGCCCATGTCGGGGGCGGAGCCCGCCACCATGCCGTCGCGCATCAGGGCCAGGCGGCCGCGCAGCTCGGTGGCCTGCTGGATCTGCACATCCAGCGCGTGGATCTGCTGGGACAGCACGCGCTGGGGGTCGAGCTGGTCGTCGCCCAGCAGCTCGCCGATATGGGCCAGCGGCAGCCCCATGTGGCGCAGCGCCTGGATTGCGTGCAGGCGCTGCACGTCGGCTTGGCTGTACAGGCGGTAGCCCGATTCCGAGCGCTCCGACGGCGCGAGCAGCCCGATCTCGTCGTAGTGGTGCAGCGTGCGGACCGTGAGGCCCGTGCGCCGCGCCAGTTCGCCGACCTTCAGCCGCATGCGGCGCTCAGCGGCGCACCGAGACCAGTTCCACCTCGAAATGCAGCGTGGCGTTGGGCGGGATCACGTTGCCCGCGCCGCGCGCGCCGTAGGCGATGGCCGGGGGGCAGACCAGCTTGGCCTTGCCGCCCGGCTTCATGCGCTGCACGCCCTCGGTCCAGCAGGGGATGACGCGGTTCAACGGGAACTCAGTGGGCTCGCCGCGCTTATAGGAGCTGTCGAACTCCTTGCCGTCGGGGAAGGTGCCGCGGTAGTGCACCTTCACGGTGTCGGTGGCCTTGGGCGATTCGCCCGTGCCCTCTTGCAGCACCTCGTACACCAAGCCGGAAGGGGTGGTCACGGGTACAGCGGCGGGCGTGTTTTGCGCCCAGGCCGCGGGCGCGAGGAACAAGGCGGAGAGCAAGAAAGCAGGCAAGCGCATGGCGAACATCCGAAAAAAGCAAAGGCTCGATGGTAGGGCCTTTGGGGGAGGCGCTGCCGTGTGATAGGGGCCGTGTGGGATCAAAAATTAACGCTCAAGGTAAGCGGCGCCGTCAGGCGTCCGCTTGACTGCACTGTTAGGCATCGTTTTTGGGGATGAAGCGCGGAAGAATACCGCCGCTTCGAAGCATGTACCTGCGGTACTCCTCGCCAAAGCCTTTGATCATCAGTGCCTCCTCGTTCGGTTTGCGCACTATGTACAGAAGAATCGTAGCGGCGAGTGCTGACCATCCCGCCACCCAGTTGGATAGAAGGAAGCCCTGCGCGATAGCCATTGCAAAGAAGGATGCATACATCGGATGACGAATGACGCGATAAACGCCGCTAGTCACCAACTTGTGCTCGCGGTAAAGATCAAGAGAAACTGACCAATTTCTACCAAGATCAGCGTGTGACTTCCAGAACAGGCAAAGACCAGTCACAAAGACGATCGCTCCAACCCATGTAGCCAAAGGTGGAGACCGATAGCTCGCCCATTCGAGCAAAGACGTAGTCATGAAGATCAGGGGCAGCGCCACTTGCCCGATGACAACCAGGATCACAAGAGCCTTATCGCCCTTACTCGATCTTTTTTCCACTTTCTCTTGAGTAGAAATAGGGCGCTGAAATTTTGCGCGTACAAGCAAATAGCAGGCTAGACCAATTAGGAAAAATAAGTGAGGAAGTGCGATAGACATTGCGGCTCCTGAAAAGTCTTTGACAAATGTCGGCGCGACTTCTGTGCGGCACAATAAGCAGACGACGAAATGAAATTTGAAGGCGCGAACCGCTTCCAACTGGCGCCAACGGTAGCTCGATGCCTAACGCCCTGAGTTCAGCCGCCGCCGTAGGCGGTCGGCTGCGACGAAATGTTAGGTGTTTTTTGAAAACCAAATTTCTAAAAATCGCTTTTCGCTTCCTTTGAACCAAAGCCATGCCCCCGTCCACATAGTGCCAGCTATGATGCTAAGAATTATGAAAACTAGCCATTCACTTGTGGTTTTTTCTGTGGTTTTGTCATTCATGAGAAGAACCAATTCTTTGAAAGGTTCTGCCAAACCGGCAGCAAGAAAGAATAAAATGCCAGCGGCAAGCATTGTACTTAAAAAATAACCAAATAGCGGGATTGTTTTTTTCATGTATATATTATCCTAACGCCTGAATTAAGCCGCGCCGCGAAGCGACGCCGGCTTGAATGAATTGTTAGACCTTAACTTGCTGAACTATTTCAGGCCCAAGTGTTAGTGCACCCGGTGATGCTCCACCAAGATAAAGTTTAGCCGCAGTGTCAGCGGCTTTATGTGCAAGCTTCACGAGCTCTGCAACCATCTCCTTGTCTACCTCTTTAATTTCCTCGCTGTGTTCAACGACTACGTGGGGCTGGAAAGCGGGAATGCCATTAACGAGGAGCTGGTATTGATATCCAGTATAGCTTTTGTGGCTGTCCCAAATTACCCCTACGTCCTTTTCGATCTTTACGTAAGGTCGTATCTCCGAATGCCTTTACTTGGGCCTCGTGCTCTAGCTTGGCCACCGCGCGACCGCGCTTTTCAGCCTCAGCCTCGCGCTGGGCGAGTTCATCCCGATGAGCGGCTCGAAGGTTTGTAATTTCAATCAAATGATCTTTCTGGCTCGATGCTACGCCATGCTGGAGCCCCTCTTTGTAATGCTCCTCTCGTGCTCGTTTAGCGAGGTTATGATGTTCTAGTTCGAGGTCGTTCTTAGCCTTCAGATGCGTAGCCTCAAGCCGGTGAAGCTGCTTCTGGTGTTCATTTGCTTCTGCTTCAAGTGCAGCGATTCGCATTGCGGCAGTACGAGACTGTCTAGCGTAAATGAAGCTCAAGACGATTGACGCCAGAACAACCGAACCTATGGCTACCGCCATCAATACCGCGATTGAATCCACAAGATTCCCCTATTGTTGAAATTAAGATCTAACGCCTGAATTAAGCCGCGCCGCGAAGCGGCGTCGGCTCGAATGAATTGTTAGCTGCCTGCTTACAGCTGAGGGCTATCTTGAACTTCACGAGCCAATACAACTGGGTCTCCTGTTTTTACATAACTCATATCTTCATCAAGATCTTCCCAAGTCTGTTCAGTCGTTTTGAGGGTTTCGTACCTTTTTACATATTTGGGCGGCATGAGCATTGAGGAAATTCTTCCCAATCCGGCGAAATCTCCCGCGCCGCCGATATTGACTTCGGTGGATTTGTAGGTTGAGGCGACCGATAGCTTCTCTTGAACAGAAACAATCTTCACTCGAACCTTTGGACGTTGGAGTGAGCCAAGTATTTCATTTGTATCGGGGTCTCGGATATCTTCACCTTTAGGGTCAAGAACATCAAAGAGCATTCCTTCCTTAACGCCGTCAGTGGTCCCAATATTTAGCGCCAATTCTCGTGAATTGAGGATTCGCGCAACCTTCCCGTGAATAGTTTTACTCATTTTCATTAGCTCCGATCGTCAGTTCGCGTTTTGAATTGACGCCGACCTTGTTCAATTCTTCTGGAAGGATGTCTTTCCAGTCTTCAAGTGCGTCATCTGCGGTGGAAAGCTGTTCTATGACAATTCCTTGCAGCATTTGAAGTGAATGTAGGGCTGCTTTGTTGCTAGGCATTTGTTCTTTTTGATTCTCGATGGCTGTGGCAAGCCTCGAAAGACTGTTGTAGAGACTTAGCACCCGTCTGAATGCGGATCGCGCATGAGGCTTGATCATGTCCTCAGCAGCTTTCTTTGCTCCCTCGCGGCCGATGATGAATGAGCCCGTTAAGCCAAGCGCAAGAGAGAATATTTGAAGAAGTGTGTTTTCAAGACTCGTTAGTTGCCTGAAAGTTGAAATGCCGATGAAGATCAACGACATGACAATTGAGGCCGCTACCAACCAGAAGCCTTGGCTTTTTGTTGGATGTTGCACGAAATTCCCCTGTGGCAGCTAACGCCTTGAGTTCAGCCGCCGCCGTAGGCGGTCGGCTGCGACGAATTGTTAGGTGTGACTCTAGCCATGAAAAGGTTCATCGGTGCGAGGGGCTTCAGGTGCTTGTTTGTCTAGCGATTCTCGGTACTTGACGCAGCCACGCATAAAGTGAGGCCACTCTGGCACAGTGATTTTGGGCTCTACCTTCTCGGGAAGAAGTGCCCAGAGAGCCGGATGGTGCCAGCACAGATCATGACCGGTGGTGTCTCTGTGGGCTCGGATCCCCTGACGAAGTTTTATAACCTCTGTCACGAGTTGTTCGCGAGACATTTCTAGCAAATCAGTATCCATCCATGACCTCTTCGTTTATGGCGGACAAAAAATACACCTAACGTTTGAGTTCAGCGGCCGCCGGAGGCGGTCCGCTGCAACGATGGGTTAGGTTTTATATGAGCTTTTCCAGTTTGCTTGAAATTATCCCAAGGACAATCGATCCTATGCAGCCAAATATTAAGCGAAACCAAGCTCTCTGCTTCGTGGATGAGGCCTCTTCGATCAGTTTTTCATCGCCCTTGTTGAGTTTTAAATAGGAGAGCTCCGGATAGGTGTCAATTGCCTCTTCCACGAACTCTGCGGATGCTTTCACCAGAGTTGCGATAATGTAGGATCCGCCGCTGAAAATAACAAAAAAACGTGCGACCGTTGCTGGTGAAGAATTATCACCAAAAACTGCAGGTATCGCTTGTAGCGCAAATATTACGATTACGGCAACTACGGCCAACTGGGCAATCTCCGGGATCCGATGTGAATGGTGACGAAGGGCTTGAAGTGCCTTGGATTTTGGAGTTGCCTTACATCCTGAAATCCACTCGTCAAATGCTTCTAGGAAGCCCCGCGCGACAACGTAGTCTGCATAGTCAACCGTCACTTCGGCAACACTTCCGGCCATGTAACCAAAGAATCTACCGCGCATGAATGGCGGCGCTTCATCTTCGATTTGTTTTACTGCGGCAACCCGAGAAGTGAGCCGAACAGATATCACATACTCCTGTGGGCGCTCCAAGCCAGCAGGAATTATCGAAAAATTGTATCTGAACACGACATTGACAGACGGGCTTGTCGCATTTCCGTTATATGCGCGGAAGCGTTCAAAAGATGTAAATAACTCTTTTCGCTCTTTATCGTGAAACACTGAAATGGTTTCATTTTGGGCGACTACGTGATGCACATCGCACAGCTGGGCAATCTTGTGATGAAGCTGCTCAAGGTCTGAGAAATCAACAAGGATGTTGTCTGTATACCGCTTGCGAATTTGCTCGGTACGTCCCGTGACTTGATGATATATATCTTGATAAACCTTCAGCGAGACTTGCGCTTGGGTATGACCTACCCGCACTGTGCGGCCGTTCCCGGCATCTTCGTGTTCGATGAGTTCGCTCATATCTTTGATATTTTTGAAACCTAACTATAAATAGACGACAACTGCACCACGCGGCGCTGTCGGATAGTACAAGCACATGTTACATCGCCAATAGGAAAAGTACGAAGATGCATCCGTTTAGTCAAACCTAAAATTCTGCGGATGCATGACAACGCCGCGATCCCCACTCCGGCAGACCCTGCCCGCCAGCCCAAGCTGCTGGAGCGCATGCGCATTCACCTGCGCACGCGGCATTACAGCATTCGCACGGAAGAAGCCTATATCGACTGGGCGCGCCGCTTCATTCTGTTTCATGGCAAGCGGCACCCACAGGACATGGGCGCGGTGGAGGTGGAAGCGTTTTTGAGCCATCTGGCGCTGGACAGGCAGGTATCGGCATCCACACAGAACCAGGCCAAGGCGGCGATTCTGTATCTGTATAAGCAGGTGCTGCAGATCGAATTGCCCTGGCTCGATGAAGTGGTGCAGGCCAAGCGGCCCCGCCGTTTGCCGGTGGTGTTGACGCCCAGTGAGGTGCGTGAGTTGCTGTTGCACGTGGATGGCACGGCGGGGCTGGTGGCGCAACTGCAGTATGCACGGGCATGCGGCTGATGGCGGCAGTGCGTCTGCGCGTGAAGGACGTGGAGTTTGCGAGGCGCGAAATCATCGTGCGCGAGGGCAAGGGCAACAAGGGTCGCATCACGGTGCTGCCCGAGAACCTGATAGCCCCCTTGCAGGCGCAGTTGCAAAAAGCGCGAGCCTTGCATGAAAAGGATGTGGCGGCGGGCCTGCCGGGCGTGCATTTGCCGCATGCGCTGGCGGTGAAGTATCGGCAGGCTGACAAAAGCTGGGCCTGGCAGTGGGTGTTTCCGTCGCCGGTGCGTTCCACCGACCCGCGCCCGGATGCGCGCACGGGCGAACTGCTGGAGCGGCGCCGCCATATCTATCCAGAATCGGTGCAGCGCGTGGTGCGGGCGGCGGCGCGGCGGGCGCAGATCGCCAAGCCGGTGTCGCCGCACGTGCTGCGGCATTCGTTTGCCACGCATCTGCTGCAATCGGGCTATGACATCCGGCACGGTGCAGGAACTGCTGGGCCATGCCGATGTAAGTACCACCATGGTTTATACGCATGTGCTCAACAAGAGCGGGCGCGGCATTTTGAGCCCGCTCGATGCGCTATAAAACAACAAAGGCCCATTACCGGGCCTTTGTTGTTTGGTGGGCAGCGCCATGGCGGCGCTGGTTTGGCACGCTTTACGCCAATTCGCTGACCGGCACGCAACTGCAGAACAGATTGCGGTCGCCGTAGACGTTGTCCACGCGGCCCACGGGGCTCCAGTACTTCGCCCCGCGCAGGCTGGCGACGGGGTAGGCGGCGGCCTCGCGCGTGTAGGGGTGCGCCCAGTCGCCCGCGAGCAGGCTGGGGGCGGTGTGCGGGGCGTTCTTGAGCGGGTTGTCATCCTGCGGCCAGGTGCCGCTCTCGACCTGGCGGATCTCCTCGCGGATGGCGATCATCGCGTCGATGAAGCGGTCGATCTCGGCCAGGGTTTCGCTCTCGGTGGGCTCCACCATGAGCGTGTTGGCCACGGGGAAGCTCAGCGTGGGCGCGTGGAAGCCGTAGTCGATCAGGCGCTTGGCCACGTCCTCGGCCATTACGCCGCTGGTTTCCTTGAGCTGGCGCAGGTCCAGGATGCACTCGTGCGCCACGTGGCCGTTGGCCGAGGCGTACAGCGTGGGGTAGTGGTCCTTGAGGCGCGCGCTGATGTAGTTGGCGCTGAGGATGGCGGCTTCGGTGGCGGCCGTCAGGCCCTCGGCGCCCATCATGCGGATGTACATCCACGAGATCGGCAGCACGGCGGCGTTGCCCAGGGGCGCAGCCGATACCGCGCCCACGGCGCCGTTGCCGCCCGCCAGGCCCGCGGTGGCGTGGCCGGGCAGGTAGGGCACGAGGTCTTCCACCACGCACACCGGGCCCACGCCGGGGCCGCCGCCGCCGTGCGGGATGCAGAAGGTCTTGTGCAGGTTCAGGTGGCTCACGTCGCCGCCGAACTCGCCGGGCGCGGCCACGCCGACCAGGGCGTTCATGTTGGCGCCGTCCACGTACACGCGGCCGCCGTGCTGGTGCACGATCTGGCACAGCGCCTTCACCTGGGTCTCGAACACGCCGTGCGTGCTGGGGTAGGTGATCATCACGCAGGCGAGGTCCTGGCTGTGCTGCTCGCACTTGGCCTGCAGGTCGGCCATGTCCACGTTGCCGTTCTCATCGCACTTGGTGACGACGACCTGCATGCCCACCATCTGCGCGCTGGCCGGGTTGGTGCCGTGGGCGCTGCTGGGGATCAGGCAGACGGTGCGGTGGCCCTGGCCCTGCGCGGCGTGGTAGGCCTTGATGGCCAGCAGGCCCGCGTATTCGCCCTGGCTGCCGGCGTTGGGCTGCAGGCTCACGCCGGCGTAGCCCGTGGCCTGGCACAGCCAGGCGCGCAGCTGTTCATCGAGCTGGCGGTAGCCCGCGAGTTGGTCGGCGGGCGCGAAGGGGTGCACCTGGGCGAACTCGGGCCAGGTGATGGGGATCATCTCGCTGGTGGCGTTGAGCTTCATGGTGCACGAGCCCAGCGGGATCATGCTGCGGTCCAGCGCCAGGTCCTTGTCGCTCAGTGCGCGGATGTAGCGCAGCATGCCGGTTTCGCTGTGGTGCGTGTTGAACACCGGGTGCGTGAGGAAACTGCTGGTGCGGCGCAGTTCGGCAGGGATGAGGTCGTTGCCGTCGTCGAGCGCCTCGATGCCGGGGAGCGGCTGGCCGTCCTTGGCGAAGATGCTCCAGAGCAGTTCGATGTCGGCGCGCGTGGTGGTTTCGTCCAGCGAGATGCACAGGTAGTCGCCCCACGCCTTGCGCAGGTTGGCGCCCTTGGCGACTGCGCGGGCGGCGATCGCATCGGTAGCGCCGTCGGTCTTGAGGCACAGCGTGTCGAACGCCGTGGTGTGGTGCTGCGCGGTGTAGCCGAGCTGCGCCAGGCCCCGGCTCAGGATGGCCGTGAAGCGCGCCACGCGCCGCGCGATGCGCGCCAGGCCGTCGGGGCCGTGGTAGACGGCGTACATGCTGGCGATGACGGCGGGCAGCACCTGCGCGGTGCAGATGTTGGAGGTGGCCTTCTCGCGGCGGATGTGCTGCTCGCGCGTCTGCAGCGCGAGGCGGTAGGCGCTCTGGCCGTGCACGTCCACGCTCACGCCGACGAGGCGGCCGGGCAGGCTGCGCTTGAACTCGTCGCGGCAGGCCATGTAGGCGGCGTGCGGGCCGCCCGCGCCCATGGGCATGCCGAAGCGCTGCGTGGTGCCCACGACGATGTCGGCGCCCATTTCGCCCGGCGTTTTCAGCAGCGCCAGCGCCAGCAGGTCGGCGGCGAAGATGGCGGCAGCGCCCCGTGCGTGGATCCTGTCCACCTCGGCGCTCCAGTCCATCAGCCAGCCGCTGCTGGCGGGGTACTGGATGAGGGCAGCGAAGTAGTCGTCGGCGGCGATGGCGGCGTCCCACTCGGCGGCGGAGTTGGCGAGCTTGACCGACAGGCCCAGCGGCGCGGCACGGGTTTGCATCACCTCGATGGTCTGCGGGTGCGCGTCGCCGCTCACCACGATGGCGCTGCCCTTGGCCTTGACGGAGCGGCGCGCCAGCGTCATGGCCTCGGCGGCGGCCGTGGCCTCGTCGAGCATGGAGGCGTTGGCGATCGGCATGCCCGTCAGGTCGCACACCATGGTCTGGAAGTTGACCAGCGCCTCCATGCGGCCCTGCGAGATCTCGGCCTGGTAGGGCGTGTAGGCGGTGTACCAGGCCGGGTTCTCCAGGACGTTGCGCAGGATGACGCCGGGCGTGTGCGTGCCGTAGTAGCCCTGGCCGATGAAGCTCCTGAGCACCTGGTTCCTGCCCGCGATGGCCCGGAGCTCGGCCAGCGCCTGCGCCTCGGTGGCCGGGGGGCAGGTCCATGGGCTGCGCGCGCGCGATGGAGCGCGGCACGATGGAGTCGATCAGCGCGCGGCGCGAGGCCTCGCCGATCACCGACAGCATGTGCGCTTCGTCCTGGGCGTCGATGCCGATGTGGCGGGGCTGGAATTCGGCCGCGTTTTCCAGCGCGGCAAGGGGCAGGGCGGCGGGCATCTGCATGGGGGACCGATCTCGATGGCTATGGAAAAAGGAGCTGCTTGCGCTTGATATGCAAGGGTTTCAGGTGCTTTCTACTCTGAAACCCTTGATTGAGAAGCGCGAGTAGCTATGGTTTTTGAAGTGGCGGGCTCAGGCGCTGGCGGCGAAGGCGGTGTAGGCCGTTTCGTCCATCAGGCCGGCGAGTTGGCCGGCGTCGGCCAGCTTCACCTTGAAGAACCAGCCTGCGCCCAGCGGGTCGCTGTTGGCCAGCGACGGATCGGCGCGCAGGGCCTCGTTGACTTCGACGATCTCGCCGGCCACGGGCATGTATACGTCGGCTGCGGCCTTCACCGACTCGACCACGCCGGCCACGTCGCCCTGCGCGAAGGTGGTGCCCACGGCGGGCAGGTCCACGAACACCACGTCGCCCAGCGCATCCTGCGCGTGGACGGTGATGCCGACGACGGCCGCTGCCGGGTCGGCGGCGTTGATCCATTCATGGTCCTTGGAAAACTGGATGCTCATGGGGGCTCCGTAAGAAAGTGGGAAGAAAAAGAGGGATTCGAGAAAGGCCAGCGCGCACTTTAGCCGCGCTTGCCGGCCGCGTTTGTCAGCCGCGGTAGTAGCGCGTCGGCACGAAGGGGGTGGCCGCCACCTCCATCGGCACGGCCTTGCCGCGCACGATGGCGTTCACGCGCGTGCCCACGGCCGCGAAGGCGGGCGCCACGTAGGCCAGGGCGATGGGCTTGTCGGCCGTGGGGCCCAGCAGGCCGCTGGTTACCTCGCCGATGCGCTGGCCGTCCTCGCTTTGCAGCTCGGTGTGCTCGCGCACGGGCACGCGCTCCAGCGCGATGAGGCCCACGCGCTTCCTCGCGAGGCTGGCGGGGGTGTCGATCTGCGCCAGCACCTTGTCCGCGCCGGGAAAGCCGCCCGCGCGCGCGCCGCCCGTGCGGCGCACCTTCTGGATGGCCCAGTTCAGCGCGGCCTCCGGCGGGGTGGTGGTGGTGTCGATGTCGTTGCCGTACAGGCACAGCCCGGCCTCCAGGCGCAGCGAGTTGCGCGCGCCCAGGCCGATGGGCTTGACTTCGGGCTGGGCGAGCAGCGCGCGCGCCAGGGCCTCGGCCTGGGCTGCGGGCACGGAGATCTCGAAGCCGTCCTCGCCCGTGTAGCCGCTGCGCGTGACGAAGCAGGGCGCGCCGGCGATGGTGAAGTGGCCGCCGGTCATGAACACCAGCTGCTCCACGCCGGGCGCAAGCCGCGCCAGCGCCGTGGCGGCCTGCGGGCCCTGCAGTGCGAGCAGGGCCTGGTTGGGCAGCGGTCGCACTTCGCAGCGCTGGCCGATGCGCGCCTGGATGTGGGCGATGTCGCCGCCCTTGCACGCGCCGTTGACGATCACGAACAGCGTGTCGTTGCCCTGGTTGAAGAACATCAGGTCGTCGATGATGCCGCCCTCGTCGTTCAGCAGCAGCCCGTAGCGCTGCTTGCCCACGGGCAGATCGACCACGTCCACGGGCATCAGCGTCTCGAACGCGGCCGCGGCATCGGGGCCGACCAAATGGAGCTGGCCCATGTGCGACACGTCGAACAGGCCCGCCGCCGTGCGCGTGTGGTGGTGCTCGGCCATCAGACCGGAGGGGTACTGCACGGGCATGGAATAGCCCGCGAAGGGCACCATGCGGGCGCCCAGTTCGATGTGCAGGGCGTTGAGGGGGTGGTGAGCAGGTCGGACATGGCAGTGGCGAAGGCAAATGGTGGAGCGATCTCTCGATCGCCGATTTGCCCCGCTGTCCGCTTTACCTGAGAGATTCACCCCGCCTGCATGGCATGTCGCGGGGCTTGCTCCTTCGGTGGGCCGCATGCTGCGCTGCGGCCTCTCTCCAGCAAGGGAAACGCCCGCATCCCTGCGGGCGTGTCGCCAGTCCTTTTGCCTGAGCGTTCGGCTGCTGCCTGCGCCTTCGGCGGCTTCCCTGGAGAAGCTCTCTCCTGGCGGGATGTGATTCTAGCCGCTAGCGCGCGTACACCAGGTCGCGCAGGAACAGCGAGATCGACGGCACGTAGGTGATGACCATCAGGCACGCCAGGATCACGCCCACGAAGGGCAGCAGGTGGCTGATGATGCGGTCCAGCGAGATGCGTGCCACCGTGCAGGCCGCGAACAGGTTCACGCCGAAGGGCGGGGTGATCATGCCCAAGGCCAAGTTCACCACCATGATCAGGCCGAAGTGCACCGGGTCGATGCCGAAGTGCATCGCCACCGGCGCCAGGATGGGCGCGAGCACGATGATGGCGGCGCTGGTCTCGATGAACATGCCGATCACGAACAGCGCCGCGTTCACGCCCAGCAGGAACAGGGCGGGGCTTTGCAGCACCTCCTGCAGCCAGCGGCCGATGGCGTCGGGCACGCCCGCGCGCGTGATGAGGAAGGCGAACAGCCCGGCGTTGGCGATGATGAACATGATCACCGCCGACGAGATGGCCGACTTGCGCAGGATGGCGTAGAGGTCCTTCACCCCGATTTCGCGGTAGATCAGCATGCCGACCACCAGCGCATAGAACACGGCCACGGCCGATGCCTCGGTGGGCGTGAACACGCCGCCGTAGATGCCGCCCAGAATGATGACGGGCATCAGCAGCGCCCAGCCGGCCTGCAGCAGGGCCTTGCCGAAGGGCATGCGGCCGTCGCCGTCATGCTTGCCCCAGCCCTTCCACTTGCAATACACCCACACGAACAGCATGAGCGCGCCGCTGATCAGGATGCCGGGGCCGAAGCCGGCGATGAACAGCTCGCCGATCGACACCTCGGCGCTCACGCCGTAGAGGATCATGGGGATGGACGGCGGGATGATCACGCCCAGCTCGGCGCTGGTGGCCTGCAGCGCGGCGGCGTAGCTCGTGGGATAGCCGTGCTTGATGAGCGCGGGAATCAGGATGGCGCCGATGGCGAATGTGGTCGCCACCGACGAGCCCGACACGGCCGCGAAGATCATGCAGGTGAGCACGCAGGTCATGGGCAGGCCGCCCTGCACGCCGCCGACGATGCTCTTGGCGAACTCCACGAGCCGGCGCGAGATGCCGCCGGTCTCCATGAGGTTGCCCGCCAGGATGAAGAAGGGGATGGCCGCCAGCGGGAACTTGTTGATCGAGGTGAACATTTCCTTCACCGCGATCAGCATGTTGGCATTGGCCGCCTGGATGCCCAGGATGGACGCGAGGCCGATGGACACGGCCACGGAAATGGTGAGCGCGAAGCACAGCACCATGGTCGAAATCATCACGGCGGTCATTGCGCGGTCTCCAGTTCTTCACGGCGCGGGTCGAGCAGGTTGCCCACGATGCCGGGAATGCAGAACAGCCCCCCACCGGAATGGCGAGATACGCCCAGAACATGGACACCGACTCCAGCCCGGCCATGGTCTGCACGCCGCCGCGCTGGGCGTAGTCCCAACCCCACCAGATCAGCACGCCGATGAGGGCGAGCGCAGCCAGGCACACCACCCAGTCGAGCGCGCGGCGGATGGCGGGCGGGCTCCAGCGGTAGAGCACGTCCACGCTGACCATGGCGCCCTGGCGGAAGGCCAGGGGGATGGCGAGGAACACCATCCAGATGAGGCTGAAGCGGATCAGCACCTCGGTCCATTCGGCGGGTTCCTCGAAGACGAAGCGCATCAGGATCTGGAACATGCCGAGCGCCGAGGCGATCGCCAGCATGGCGCAGGCGCCCGCCATGGCGATGCCCGTGCTCCAGCGTTCCAATGTGAGAAAGGCGTTTTTCATGAAAGAAAAAGCCCGCTGGCGCTATACCGGCGGGCGTGAATAGCTATCGAAAATGAAGCGGCAAGAGCTTACTTGTAGTTGCGGATCTTGTCGAGGTTGGCCTTGCCGAAGTCCTTCTCGAACTGCGCGTTCACGGGGGCCAGGGCTGCCACGAACTTGGACTTGTCCAGGTCGTCGATCACCGTCATGCCCTTGGAGCGCAGGTCGGCCACGCCCTTGGCGTCGTCCTCGTCCACGCGGGCGCGGTTGGCCTTGGTGCCTTCCTTGGCGGCTTCGAGGAAGGCCTGCTTGTCGGCGGCCGAGAGCTTGTCGAACACTGCCTTGTTCATCACGAAGATGCAGGGCGAGTACACGTGGCCGGTGAGCGACAGGTGCTTTTGCACCTGGTCGAACTTGGCCGAAATGATGACGGGCAGCGGGTTCTCCTGCCCATCCACCGTGCCCTGCTGCAGGGCGGTGAACACCTCGGGGAAGGCCATGGGCGTGGTGATGATGCCGAAGCCCTTGTACGCGGCGATGTGCACGGGGTTTTCCATCGTGCGCATCTTCAGGCCCTTGAGGTCCTCGGGGCCCTTCACGTCGCGCTTGCTGTTGGTCATGTGGCGGAAGCCGTTTTCCGCCCAGGCCAGGGCCTTGAAGCCCTTGGCGTCGAACTTGGCCAGCAGGTCCTGGCCGATCGGGCCGTCGAGCACGGCGCGTGCATGTGCCTTGTCGCGGAACAGGAAGGGCACGTCCAGGATCTTGGTCTCGGGCACGAAGTTGGGGATGGGGCCGGTGGAGCTGAAAGCCAGCTCCTGGGTGCCGAGCTGCACGGACTCGATGGATTCGCGCTCGCCGCCCAGCGACCCGTTGTAGAAGGTCTGCACCTTGTAGCGGCCGCCGGTGCGCTTCTCGACTTCCTTGGCGAAGGTGTCGATGGCTACGCCCTGGTGCGAGTTCTGCGCCACCGAGATGCTGATGCGCATGGTGGTTTGCGCATAGGCGGTGGCGGTGATACCCAGTGCCAAGCCCAGGCCCAGCGCGAGTTTGGTCAATTGCATGCTCTCTCCTGTCGATGTGCGTGAATCCATAATTACGGGAAAATTATGGCGGTGCAGCATGGCCATCGCCATCCGGGTTTCTGCTGGGATGGTGGCGAAGAGAGCAGGGAGGGGAGGTCTTGCCAAGCCCCCGCCCGGCGGTAACCGGGCGGGGTCTCGTCAATGTCGTGCGCCCCGGTAAGAGCGCCTTGATGCGGCAAGTATGCGTTCCACGAGGCGGATGGATTTGCTGAATTTCTCCTATGTTTATGCATTTGCAGAAAATTTTTCTGCAGAACGCGCTTTGAAGGAATAATCGGGCGCATGGACCGCCTCGACCGAAAAATCCTCTCCGTCCTGCAGGCCGATGCGCGCGCCAGCCTGCAGGAGATCGGCGCCGCCGTGGGCCTGAGCCCCTCGCCCTGCTGGGGGCGCATCAAGAAGATGGAAGAGGCCGGCGTGATCGAGGGCTACACCGTGCGCCTCAACCCGCAGGCGCTGGACCTCGCCGACACGGTGCTGGTGCAGGTGACGCTGGACAGCCACTCCGACAACACGCTGGAGAAGTTCGGCGAGGTGCTCGCGAGCATCCCCGAAGTGGTGGAGGCGCATCTTGTTTCGGGCGACTACGACTACCTGCTGCGCGTGGTGGTCAAGGACACGCGCGACTACGAGCGCCTGCTGCGCGAGAAGCTCTACAAGATCAAGGGCATACGCCACAGCCGCTCCAGCTTTGTGTTGCGCACGCTGAAGAAGGCCGATCTGCCGCTCGGGGTTTAGAGAAAAATTGGCCTCTAGCGCTTGCCTGACAAGCGCTGGCAGCTATCAAAAGGGGAGCTTCAGCCGAGCAGCAGCGCGTCGTCGGCGAGCTTCTCGCCGCGCACCTTCTCGAACATCTTCAGCAGGTCGGGCACGTCCAGGCGCGCGCGCTCGTCGCCCGACACGTCCAGCACCACCTGGCCCTGGTGCAGCATCACCGTGCGCTGGCCCACGTCCAGCGCCTGGCGCATGCTGTGCGTGACCATCATGGTGGTGAGCTGGTTCTCGGACACGATGCGCGCGGTGAGCTGCAGCACGAAGTCGGCCGTGCGCGGGTCGAGCGCGGCGGTGTGCTCGTCCAGCAGCAGGATGCGCGAGGGCTGCAGCGCGGCCATGAGCAGGCTCACGGCCTGGCGCTGGCCGCCCGAGAGCAGGCCGATGCGGTCGGTCAGGCGGTTCTCCAGCCCGAGGCCCAGCGTGGCCAGGCGGTCGCGGAACAGCGCGCGCTCGGACTGCTTCACGGCCCCGCGCAGGCTGCGGCGCGTGCCGCGCTGCTGGGCCAGGGCCATGTTCTCCTCGATGGTCAGGTCTTCGCAGGTGCCGGCCATCGGGTCCTGGAATACGCGCGCCACGCGCTGGGCACGCGACCACACGGGCTGGCGCGTCACGTCCTGCCCGTCGATGGCGATGCGGCCGGTGTCCACCCCCAGGTCGCCTGAGATGGCGTTGAGGAAGGTGGACTTGCCCGCACCGTTGGAGCCGATCACGGTGACGAACTGGCCCGCGGGGATGTCCAGCGACATGCCGCGCAGCGCGCGCGTCTCGATGGGCGTGCCGGGGTTGAAGGTGATGTGCAGGTCTTGGGCGCTCAGCATGGCGATTCCTTTCAGCGGCGCGCAGCCAGCTTGCGCTTGAGCTGGGGAATGACGAGTGCGATGGTCACGAGCACGGCGGTGACCAGGTTCAAGTCCTGCGCCTTGAGGCCGATGAAGTCGCTGTTGAGCGCCAGCGCGATGAAGAAGCGGTAGACGATGGCGCCGATGATGACGGCCAGCGTGGCCAGCACCAGTTTGCGCGAAGGCAGGATGCTCTCGCCCACGATGACCGCCGCCAGGCCGATGACGATGGTGCCGATGCCCATGGAAATGTCGGAGCCGCCCTGCGTCTGCGCGAAGAGGGCGCCGGCCAGCGCCACCAGCGCGTTCGACACCGCCATGCCCAGCAGCACCATGGCGCCGGTGTTGATGCCCTGTGCGCGCGCCATGCGTGCGTTGGAGCCCGTGGCGCGGATGGCCAGGCCCCGCTCGGTGGAGAAGAACCAGTCCATCGCCAGCTTGGCCGCCACCACGATCACCAGCAGCAGCAGGGGGCGCGACCAGTAGTCCTCCAGCCCCGGCGGCTGCAGCAGGGTGAACAGCGTGTCGTCGTTGATCAGCGGCACGTTGGGCCCGCCCATGATGCGCAGGTTGATGGAGTACAGCGCGATCATCATGAGGATGGAGGCCAGCAGGTCCATGATCTTCAGGCGCACGTTGAGCCAGCCCGTGGCGAGGCCTGCCACCGCGCCCGCCGCCGCTGCGGCCGCAGTGGCCACGTAGGGGTTGGTGCCCGAGGAGATCAGGATGGCGCAGACCGCGCCGCCCAGCGGGAAGCTGCCGTCCACCGTCAGGTCGGGAAAGCGCAGCAGCCGGAACGAGATGAACACGCCCAGCGCGACGAGGCTGAAGATCAGGCCGATCTCGACGGCCCCGAGCAGGGAAAAGAGTGACATGAGCAGCGGCGGCGTTCGGGGAAAACAAAACAGGAGCCGCATGCGGCTCCTGCGTCTACAAGACTTGCGACTTTACTGGATCACCTGGGCGGCGGACTTCACCAGCGATTCGGGCAGCTTCACGCCCTGCTTCTCGGCCGCGCCGGGGTTCACGTACAGCTCCATCTTGGTGCTGATCTCGGGCTTGATGTCGCCGGGCTGCTCGCCCTTGAGGAGGCGCACCACCATGCGGCCGGTCTGCTCGCCCAGGTCGCGGTAGTTGATGCCCAGGGCGGCGATGGCGCCGCGCTTGACGCTGTCGGTGTCCGATGCGACCAGCGGCAGCTTGGCCTCCTGGCCCACCTTCACGAGCGCCTCGTAGGCCGAGACGACGTTGTTGTCGGTGTTGGTGTAGATCACGTCGGCCTTGCCGATCAGGCTGCGCGCGGCGCTGCCCACGTCCACGGAGCGGGGGGCGGAGGCTTCCACCAGCGTCATGCCCAGCTTGGGCAGCAGCGCCTTGAGTTCCTTGACCACCACCACCGAGTTCGCCTCGCCGGGGTTGTAGACCATGCCCACGCGCTTGGCACCGGGCACGACCTGCTTGAGCAGGTCCATCTGCTTGTCCAGCGCCAGCAGGTCGGACACGCCGGTCACGTTGGTCTTGGAGGGCTCCCAGCTCTTGACGAGCTTGGCGGCCACGGGGTCGGTCACGGCGGAGAACACCACGGGCACGCTCTTGGTGGCGGCCACCACGGCCTGGGCCGAGGGCGTGGCGATGGCGACGATGGCGTCGGGCTTGTCGCCCACGAACTTGCGCGCGATCTGCGCGGCCGTGCCGGTGTTGCCCTGCGCGCTCTGGTATTGCCACTTGAGGTTCTTGCCTTCCTCGAAGCCGGCGGCCTTGAGGGCGTCCTTCACGCCGTCGCGCACCGAATCCAGGGCCGGGTGCTCGACGATGGCCGTGATGGCCACGGACTTCTGCTGCGCGTGGGCTGCGGGGGCGAGGGCGGCGATTGCCAGTGCGAATGCGCCCAGCGGCGCCCAGGACAAGCTCTTCATTTCTATTCCATCTCCAATGTGGTCTGAGGGGCCGCCCCGGGATGCGGGGCGGACGGGGCGCAAGTCTACAGGCTGGGCAGCCTGGGCACGGGTTGAAGACCGGATCGACCGCTTGCGCCCATGCAGCAAGCGCTGGCAGCTATCTTTTGGGTAGCGGCCGGCGCTCACATGCCCGAGTAGTTCGGCCCGCCGCCGCCCTCGGGCGTGACCCAGACGATGTTCTGCGTCGGGTCCTTGATGTCGCAGGTCTTGCAGTGCACGCAGTTCTGCGCGTTGATCTGCAGGCGCTGGGCATTGCCGCCCTGGGCCTCGTCGGGCACGAACTCGTACACGCCGGCGGGGCAGTAGCGCGCCTCGGGGCCGGCGTATTTCGCCAGGTTCACGTTCACTGGCACGCTCGCGTCTTTGAGCGTGAGGTGCGCGGGCTGGTCCTCGGCGTGGTTGGTGTTGCTGATGAACACGCTGGAGAGGCGGTCGAAGGTCAGCTTGCCGTCGGGCTTGGGGTAGACGATGGGCTTGCACTCGGCCGCCGGCTTGAGGTAGGCGTGGTCGGGCGTGTCGCGGTGCAGCGTCCAGGGGATGTGGCCCTTGAGCACGAACTGCTCGATGCCGTTCATGACCGTGGCGGTGAACAGGCCCTTCTTGAACCAGGCCTTGAAGTTGCGGGCCTTGTTGAGTTCCGTATAGAGCCAGCTCGCCTCGAAGGCGCGGGGGTAGGCGGCCAGCTCGTCGTGCTGGCGGCCGGCCGTGATGGCCTCGTAGGCCGCCTCGGCGGCCAGCATGCCGGTCTTGATGGCGGCGTGGCTGCCCTTGATGCGGCTCACGTTCAGGAAGCCCGCGTCGCAGCCCACCAGCGCGCCGCCGGGGAACACGAACTTGGGCAGGCTCATGAGGCCGCCGGCCGTGATGGCGCGCGCGCCGTAGCCCAGGCGCTTGGCGGGCTTGATGCCCTTGGACTCGTCGCCCTCCAGGTACCAGCGGATGTTGGGATGCGTCTTCCAGCGCTGCATCTCCTCGAAGGGGCTCAGGTAGGGGTTGCTGTAGTCCAGCCCGGTGATGAAGCCCAGCGTGACCTTGTTGTCCTCCATGTGGTAGAGGAAGGCGCCGCCGTAGGTCTTGCTGTCCATGGGCCAGCCGGCGGTGTGCAGCACGAAGCCGGGCTGGTGGCGCTTGGAGTCGATCTCCCACAGCTCCTTGACGCCGATGCCGTAGGTCTGCGGGTCGCGTCCCTCGTCGAGCTGGTAGCGCGCGATGAGCTGCTTGCCCAGGTGGCCGCGCGCGCCTTCGGCGAAGATGGTGTACTTGGCATGCAGCTCCATGCCGAGCTGGAAGTCGCCGGTGGGCTCGCCGTCCTTGCCCACGCCCATGTTGCCGGTGGCCACGCCCTTGACGGAGCCGTCGTCGTTGTAGAGCACCTCGGCGGCGGCGAAGCCCGGGAAGATCTCCACGCCCAGGCTCTCCGCCTGCTCGGCCAGCCAGCGCACCACGTTGCCCAGGCTGACGATGTAGTTGCCGTGGTTCTGGAAGCACTCGGGCAGCACGAAGTTGGGCGTGCGCAGCGACGATTGCTCGCCCAGGAAGACCATCGCGTCGTCGGTCACGGGCTGGTTCAGGGGGGCGCCCTTGGCTTTCCAGTCGGGGATCAGCTCGGTGAGCGCGCGCGGGTCCATGATGGCGCCCGAGAGGATGTGCGCGCCGGGTTCGGAGCCTTTTTCGAGCACGACGACGGAGACGTCCTGTCCGTTCGTTGCGGCCATCTGCTTGAGGCGGATGGCCGTGGCCAGCCCGCCCGGGCCGCCGCCGACCACCACCACGTCGTATTCCATGGCTTCGCGCGGGCCGTAGGTGCTGAGGATCTCGTCGTTCGTCATGGGTGTCTCTTTTCGCTTCGATAATTGTGAAAACGTGCGAACGGCCCCGCGGGGAGCGGCAGTCCGGCTTGCGGCCGATTGTATTCACCGCTGCTGCAGAAAATCGCACGATCGTTCCATTTTGTGCCGCAGGGGAGACAACGGCCGCGTGCCGTGCGCCCGGGCGCCCGGGCGCCCACGCACACCCTAACCCATGAAGATAGACATTCCCGAACGCAAGAAGCTGGTCCTGGAAACGCGCTTTCCCGTGCGCTGGGGCGACATGGACGCCATGGGCCACGTGAACAACGCGGTGTACTTCCGCTACATGGAAACCGCGCGCATCGACTGGATGGTGTCCGTGGGCTGCAACCCGGGCCCTCAGGGCCAGGGGCCGGTGGTGGTCAACGCGTTCTGCAACTTCCACCGCCAGTTCGCCTACCCGGACGAGGTGCTGCTCAAGCTGTATGTGAGCGACCCGGGCCGCACCACGTTCGAGACCTGGGCGACCATGGAGCGCGCCGCCGAGCCCGGCGTGGTGTGCGCCGCGGGCGGGGCCACGGTCATCTGGGTGGACTTTCTTCTGCAGAAGGCGGCCACGCTGCCCGGCTGGCTGCGCGCGGTGGTGGAGTGACTATGCGGGCTGGAGCACCAGCCGCGCCTCGAAACCGCTGCTGCGGCCCTCCAGCGGGGAGGTGAGCGTGAGCCGCGCGTCGTGCTTGTGCGCGATGGTGGCCACGATGGACAGTCCGAGCCCGTAGCCCGCGCGGTCCGCGCTCTGGCGCACGTGGCGCTGCTGCAGGGTCTGCAGCCGGTCGGGCCCCACGCCGGGGCCGTGGTCGCGCACCGCGAGCACGGGGCCGGGGCCCACGACGATCTCCACGGGGCTCCGGGGTGCGTAGTTCAGCGCGTTTTCCACCAGGTTGCGCAGCGCGATCGCCAGGGCGTCGAAATCGCCCAGGGCCATGGGCGCGCCGGCCTCGCCGGCCGTGGTGAGGTCGAGCCGGTCGGCCGCACGCTCCTCCTGCCAGAACTCCTGCGCCACCGTGGCGGCCAGCCGGGCCAGGTCCACGGGATGGCGGGCGAGGGGCGCGCTGGATTCGGCGCGCGAGAGCTGCAGCAGCTTCTCGGTGCGGTGGCTCAGGGTCTGCAGCGCATCCACGGCGGCCTGCACGTCCGCACGGTGCAGGCCGTGCTCCAGCGCGGTCTGCAGCCGCAGGCGGGCGGTGGCCAGCGGGGTGCGCAGCTCGTGGGCGGCGTTGGCGGCCAGCGCGCGTTCCACGTCCAGCGCCTGGTCCAGGCGCTCCAGCAGCAGGTTCACGTCTTCACCCACGGCCTGCAGCTCGGCCGGCAGGCCCGCCAGCGCCAGCGGGCGCAGGTCGCCGCCGCCGCGCTCACCGATCTGCCGCTGCAGTCGCTCCAGCACCTTCAGCTCGCGCGTAGCGACGCCGGGCAGGGCCCAGGCGAGCGCCGCGAGCGCGATGACGGCGGCCACCAGCAGCACCAGCAGGGTTTCGCGCCATTCGTGGTTGCGCTCCGACAGCGGGTCGGCCAGCAGGAAGAAGAGCGCCTGCCGGGGGTGGCGCACCACGTGCAGGCGCCATTCTTTCGTGTCGTGGAAGCCTGGGGCCAGGGGCGCGGCCAGCACCTGCGCGGGGGCCTGGCGCGAGCGCAGCAGCACGTTCCCCTGCGCATCCGCGATCTGGTAGACCAGTGGGGCATCGGGAAACAGCGGCTCGTCGGCGATCACCGGCTGCCCCGCGGCAGCGCCGGGCGCGGCGCGCTGGAGCTGGAACATGGCCACGTCGAACATGCGGTGCGCGCTCTCGGCCAGCTCGGCGTCGAAGTTCTCCTCGATCTCGTGGTTCAAATAGAAGGCGACGGCCAGCACGCACAGCACCCACACCAGGGCCAGCCGCAGCACCAGCGCGCGCGCCAGCCGGTGCGCCAGGGTGGAGGTTGTCATGCGGCGCCCGGCCCGCCCAGCGCCAGCCGGTAGCCCAGGCCGCGCAGCGTCTCGATGTGCTCGCGCCCGAGCTTGCGCCGCAGGCGGCTGATGAACACCTCCAGCGTGTTGCTGTCGGTCTCGTCGCCCCAGCCGTAGAGGGCGTCCTGCAGGTTCTCGCGCGTGTGGATGCGGCCGGGGCGCGTGGCCAGCACGCGCAGCAGGGCCCATTCCTTGTGCGTCAGCGCGATGGGCACGCCGGCGCGGCGCACCTGCTCGCGCGCCAGGTCGATCTGCAGGTCGCCCAGCGCCAGCACCGGTGCGTCGGCGGCGCCGCGGCGGCGCTCCACGGCGCGCAGGCGCGCCAGCAGCTCGCCGGGGTCGTAGGGCTTGATGAGGTAGTCGTCCGCGCCCGCGTCCAGCCCGCGGATGCGGTCGCTGACCTGGTCGCGCGCGGTGAGCACGATGACGATGGGGCGCTCCTGCAGCGCGCGCACCTGCGGCAGCAGGGCCAGGCCGTCGCCGTCGCTCAGGTGCAGGTCCAGCAGCACGGCGGCGTAGCGGGCGGTGCGCAGCAGGGCGCCGGCCTGCGCGAGGCTGGGCGCAGCGTCCACCACGAAGGCCTTGGCGCGCAGGTAGCCGCACACGGCGTCGGACAGGGCCAGATCGTCTTCGACCAGCAGCACACGCATGGGGGTTCCGAGGGGTTGTCTTGCCAGCGGCGAGTGTAGTGGGGCGCCCGTTCAGGGGGCGTTCAGGCGTGGCTCCTAGGCTCGCGCGCATGCTCCATTCTTCCCGGCGCAGGCTTGCGCTGACGCTGCTGCTGCTCGTGCCCCTCCTTGCCTGGGATGCCTCGGGCCTCGATCTGCCCCTGGCCCGCCTGTTCGGCACCGCCCAGGGCTTTGCCTGGAGCGGCCAGCCGGCTTTCGTGCTGCTGCTGCACAAGCTGCCGCGCGCCCTCAGCACGGCCGCGGTGCTGGCGCTGGCGTGGGGCGTCTGGCGGCCCTGGGGCTTTCTGCGCGCGCTGCCGGCGGCGGACCGGTGCCAGCTCGTGCTCTCCGTCGTCCTGGCGATGGTGGCTGTCACCGCGCTCAAGCGGCTGTCGGCCACGAGCTGCCCGTGGGACCTGGCGGAGTTCGGCGGCGTGGCGCGCTATGTGTCGCACTGGCATTGGGGCGTGTACGACCAGGGGCCGGGGCATTGCTTCCCGGCGGGCCATGCCTCGGCGGGGTTCGGCTTCGTGGCCGGCTGGTTCGTGCTGCGCCGTGCCGTGCCGCGCCTGGCAGGGCCCTGGCTGGCGGCGGCGCTGGCGTTCGGCTGCGTGCTGGGGCTGGCGCAGCAGGTGCGTGGCGCGCACTACATGAGCCACACGCTCTGGTCGGCCTGGGCCTGCTGGGTGGCGGGGCTGCTGGTGGAGGAGGCCGTGCAGGCCTGGCGGCGCGCTCCCGCCATGGCGGATACAAAGCTGAACGGAACCTGAGCGCGGCATTCAGCGACGCTTCAGCGCCGGAAAAGACGATGGCGCGATGCTCCGTTTCGCCGCCGCTCCCGCCAACGCCTCCCCCTTCTCCGCGCACCACAGGCTGATCCAGCCGCTGCAGGCTTGCCTGCGCCGCATCGACGGCTGGATGGCCGCGCCGCTGTCGGCCCAGCAGGCGGTGCTGCGCCTGTCGCTGTACCTGGTGCTCGCGGCCAACTGGCCGCTGTGGCTGCAGGTGGCGCGCATCGGCGGCGGGCCGGGTGCCGTGCTGCGCACCAGCGCGGCCCTGGCGGTGCTGGTCGCCTGCGGCATGGCGGCCATCCTGGCGTTCACTGCCTGGACGCGCGGAATGAAGCTGCTCTGGTGGCTGGTGGCGCTGGTGGCTGCGCTGGCGCAGCACTACATGCTGACCTACGGCGTGGTGATGGACCCCGGCATGGCCGCCAACGTGCTCCAGACCGACGTGCGCGAGGCGGCGGACCTGATCGGCCCGCGCATGCTGGTGTCCGTGGCGGCCGTGATGCTGCTGCCCACCTGGTGGCTGCTGCGCCTGCGCATCCCCGCCATGCGGCCGCTGCGCCAGGCGGGGCGCAACGCGGGGCTGCTGGTGCTGGCGCTGGCCATGGCGGCGGGCACGGTGGCGGCCACCGCGCGCGACCTGGCGCCGCTGATGCGCAACCACCCCCAGCTGCGCTACCTCATGAACCCGCTGGCCAGCCTGTATTCCACGGCCGCTGCCGCCGTGCGGCCCGCCTTGGCGCGCAACCGCGCGCTGCTGCCCATGGCGCAGGGCGCGGCGCTGGGCGCCACGCATGCGGCCGGCGCGCGGCCGCTGCTGTTCGTGCTGGTGGTGGGCGAGACGGCGCGGGCCGACCACTTCGGCCTCAACGGCTACGGCCGCGACACCACGCCCGCGCTGGCGGCGCGCGACGTGCTGAGCTGGCGCAACGTGCGCTCGTGCGGCACCAGCACGCTGGCGTCGGTGCCGTGCATGTTCTCGCCGCTGGGCAAGGACGCGTTCGAGTCGCGCAAGGACGATACCGAGAACCTGCTGGACGTGGTGCAGGCCGCCGGCCTGGCCGTGCTCTGGCTGGACAACCAGTCCGGCTGCAAGGGCGTGTGCGACCGCGTGCCGAACGCCTTCGCCTCCGAGGGCCTGCCGCGCGAGGCGCGTGCCGCCCTGTGCCCGGGTGGCGAATGCGGCGACGAGGCGATGCTGCACGGCCTGGACGAGCGCCTGGCCGCCTTGCCCGCCGGGCAGCGTGCGCGGGGCGTGTTGCTGGTGCTGCACCAGATGGGCAGCCACGGGCCGGCGTACTACAAGCGCTCCACCGCGCAGGCCAAGCGCTTCCTGCCCGAGTGCCGCACCGAGGTGCTGGCCGACTGCGCGCATGGCGAGCTGGTCAACGCCTATGACAACTCCATTGCCGCCACCGACGCCTTCCTGGGGCGCACCATCGACTGGCTGCGCGCCCAGTCGGCGCGCTACGACACGGGCCTGCTGTACCTGAGCGACCACGGCGAGTCGCTGGGCGAGTACGGGCTGTTCCTGCACGGCATGCCTTACAGCGTGGCGCCCGATGTGCAAAAGCACGTGCCCATGGTGGCGTGGCTGGACGCATCGCTCGCGCGCCGCGAGGGCTTGTCTACCGCCTGCCTGCGCGCGGGGGGCGATGCGGCGCTGACGCATGACCATCTGTACCACACGGTGCTGGGGGTGTTGGATGTGCGTTCGCCTACCTATCAGTCTGCGCTGGATGCCTTTGCGGGATGTAGGGAGTAAAAATGGGCTCTGGCGCTTATTTGGCAAGCGCGAATAGCTCTCTTTTTTGAGTCTTTGCTTTGGGTTGTGACGTTGTCGGCCGGGATGTGCGCCCGGCGGCGCAGTAACTTTCTTTCGTCTCGCCGAAAGAAAGTCACCAAAGAAAGGGCGACCCTACTGCCCGTGTCCCTCCGCTGCGCTGCGGGCAACCTGCGATGCTCGGACGCGGGGCGTGCCGCAGAACTCGCTGCGCGCTGCGCGCTCCGCTCAAACAACTGCGGCAAGTCAGTTCACGAAGCATGGGCGCTCCGACGCCCATGCCGCCCCGCGCCCTGCGCCTCTCGGCACGGCCAGAAGGGAACCCGGCGACTCGGGCCATCGCTGCGCTCGGCTTGGCCTTCGCGGCGCGAAGCGCCTGCGCGTTGGGGGCCGAGCGCAGCGATGGCCCGGATCGTCCCCTACCCCTGTGGCTGCGCCTGCGGCGAGGGGCTTGCGGGGTGTGCATGGGCGTCGGAGCGCCCATGCTTTGTTGTCTAGCTCGCCGTGGCTGTTTGAACGGAGCGCCGCAGGCGCGCAGTGAGTTCCACGGCGCACCCCGCAAGCCCCTCGCCGCAGGTTTGCCCCGTAGCGCAGCGAAGGGGTCGCAGACTTGGGGCGTGCTTCTTTTGCCTCCTTTTCTTGCACGAGCAAGAAAAGGAGGTCGCCCGCCGGCGAGTCCCGGCTAGCGACATAAAAACCAACAGCAAATCTTCAAAAAAATAGCCGGATATCCCTGCAGAGCCCAGTAGACAAGCGCTAGCAGCTATGGTTTTTGAAGAAATACCCCCGCTGCATCTCCATGAACGCCTGCATCGCTTCCCCCAGCGCAGCGATGGCAGCATTGCCAGGTTCGAGCTGGCGCAACGCGCACTCCACGGCCTCCAGCGTGCTGAGCTGGTGCGGCGCATGCGCCTTGCGGATGGCGTAGCGTGAAGGCGGCACATCGTCCAGCGCCAGGCGCGGCAACCGTTGCAGCGCGGGGTTGGCCCAGAGCATGCGGCGGCTCTTGCGCCAGGTGCCGTCCAGCACCACCAGGCGCAGGCGCGCGGGCTCGGCCAGCCATTCGAGGGGCAGGGCGGGTGCGGGGTGCATGGGGTGCTGCGCATCGGGCGGCGTGGGCGGGTAGAGCAGCAATGCGTGGCGCGGCGGGTCGGCCGCGTGCCAGGGCTGCGCCAGCACGGCAGGATCGAACGCCTCGCCCACGATCACCCGGCTGCCCGGCAGGCACAGGTGCAGCAGCCGCCCCGTGTTCTTGGCATGGCCCGCTTCCTGCGGGTGCATGAGGACCAGCACCTGCACCGCATGCGCCACGGGCCGCACGGCGGCGCACAGGCAGGCCGTGGCGGGGCGCAGGCAGCGCGCGCACGCAGGGCGTTTCATGGATGCCACTGCGTCGGCCGCACCTGGCTGGGCGAGGGTGCGGCCGCGTTGCCCGCGAGCGCGTAGGACAGGCGGTTGGCCGCCGTGATCACCGTCTGCGCCAGCGCTTCGAGCCGCTCGGCAGGCAGGCGCGAGGCGGGGCCGGAGATGCACACCGAGCCCATCAGCCGCCAGTGCATGCCGAACACGGGCGCCGACACGGTGGCCACGCCCTGTTCGCGCTCGCCGATGGACCAGTGATAGCCCTTCTGGCGGATCTGCTCGTAGATCGCGCCGGGCTCGCCCGAGAACGCCAGGATCACGCGGCCCGGCGAGCCCTTGTCCAGCGGCAGCCCCTCGCCCATGCGCGCGTGGTGGCGCAGCGCCTGCGGGCCTTCCACGCGCACGAGGCAGGTGCGCACATTGCCCTCGCGCACGTAGAAGGCCGCGCTCTCGCCGCTGGCCTGCGTGAGTTCGCGCAGCGCGGGCTCCAGCACGTTCTGCACGTCGAAGCCCGCCTGGTAGCGCGCGCCCAGCCAGCCGGCGGCCGGGCCCAGGCGCCAGTCGCCGTCCTCGCGCTGGACCATGTAGCCCGACTGCGCCAGCGTGCGCGCCAGACGCAGCACCGTGGTCTTGTGCAGGCCCGCGCGGCGGCTCAGCTCGGCCAGCGACAGGCGCGATTCGCCCAGGGCGAAGGCTTCCAGCAGTTGCAGCGCGCGGGTGACGGCGGTCACGCCGCCGGCGTCGGATTTCGGGGGGCAGGAGGGTTGCTCATGGCGCAATGCGTTGCGTTGTGCGAAACACAATTGTATGGGTTGAAACGTTTGCCTAAAGTCGCGCCCCAATGCCGGGAAGCATGCCGGCATCCGCTTCACCACCCACCAGGAGACAACCCATGCTCATCCGCACGTTCTCGCGCTCCCTGTGCGCGGCCGCCCTCGGCCTGGCCGCCGCCACCGGCGCACTGGCGCAAGCCGCCTATCCCGCCAAGCCGATCCGCCTGATCGTTCCGTTCCCGCCCGGCGGCGGCACGGACATGATCGCGCGCACCGTCGCGCAGAAGGTGGCCGACACGAACAAGTGGAACGTGATCGTGGACAACCGCCCCGGCGCGGGCGGCAACCTGGGCGTGGATGCGGCGGCCAAGGCCGCGCCCGACGGCTACACGCTGGTCATGGGCCAGACCAGCAACCTGGCGATCAACCCCTCGCTCTATTCCAAGCTGCCCTACGACCCGCTCAAGGACCTGGTGCCGGTGGCGCTGGTGTCGTCCGCGCCCATCGTGATGGCCGCGCCCGCCAACACGCCCTACAAGACCTTCGCCGACCTCGTGGCCGCCGCCAAGGCCAAGCCCGACGGGATCACGCTGGGCTACTCGGGCAACGGCACCGTGGCCCACCTGGCGGGCGAGCAGGCCGAGAACGCGGCCGGCATCAAGCTGCGCCACATCCCCTACAAGGGCGCCTCCCAGGCCATGACGGACCTGGTGGGCGGCAATATCGACCTGTACATGTCCGCCGTGCCCACGCTGCTGGGGCAGGTGCGCAACGGCAAGCTGCGGCCCATCGTCGTCACGTCGCTCAAGCGCTCGGCCCAACTGCCGGACACGCCCACGCTGGCCGAGTCGGGCTACAAGGATTTCGAGGCCATCTCCTGGTACGGCGTGCTGGCGCCCGCGGGCACGCCCGACGCCATCGTGCAGCAGCTCAACAAGGCCATCAACGAGGCCCTGAAGCAGCCCGACGTGGCCGAGAAACTGCGCTCCGAAGGCGGCGACGTGCTCGGCGGCACCTCGCAGAAGTTCGACCAGCTGCTGCGCGCCGAAGTGCCGCGCTGGAGCAAGATCGTCAAGGACTCGGGCGCCAGCCTGGACTGACCGGCATCGACGCCACCGCGCGAGAAGGCCATGGAGACCGTGCCTTTCTCCGCCGGCTGGCAGCGGCCACAGGCCGCGCTGCCCGCCGGTGCCTGCGACTGCCACGTGCACGTCTACGACGGCCGCTACCCCGCGGCCCCCGGCGCGAAGCTGCTGCCGCCCGATGCCTCTGCGCGCGACTACCAGGCGCTGCAGCGGCGCATCGGCACCACGCGCGTGGTGCTGGTCACGCCCTCCACCTACGGCACCGACAACCGCTGCATGCTGGACGGCCTGGCCGCGCTCGGCCCCCAGGCGCGCGGCGTGGCCGTGATCGCGGGCACCGAGAGCGAGGCCGAGCTGCGCCGCCTGCACACGCTGGGCGTGCGCGGCGTGCGGCTGAACCTGTCGCTGGGCGTATCGGGCACGGCGGACCTGCTGGAGCCGCTGGCGCGCTGCATCGCGCCGCTGGGCTGGCACCTGCAGCTGCTGATGGCCCCCGAGCTGCTCGCGGCGCAGGGCGACGTGCTGCGGCGCCTGCCCGTGCAAGTGGTGTTCGACCACTTCGGGCGGATCCCGCCCGTGTCCGCGCCCGGCGGGGCAGGGCAGGCGGCGCATGCGCTGCTGCGCGAACTGCTGCAGCGCGGGCGCGCGTGGATCAAGCTCTCGGGCGGCTACATCGTGAGCGCGCGCCACACGGTGGAAGACCCCGCGCTCGACCCGCTCGCCGTGAGCTACCTGCGCTGCGCGCCCGGGCGCGTGGTGTGGGGCAGCGACTGGCCGCATGCCACCGCGTCGGCCGGCGTGCAGCCCATGCCCGACGATGCCCGGCAGATCGACCGCCTGCACGACTGGCTGCGGCAGGCCGGCGTTTCGCCGCAGCGCGTGCTGGTGGACAACCCGCAGGCGCTCTACGGCTTTCCCCTCTTTGAACCCAGACAGGAGACGCATTCCATGAACGCACCGCATTTTTCTGCCACGCGCCGCAGCGTGCTGGCCGCCCTGGCCGCCGCAGGCGCCACGCTCGCTGCCGGCCCCGCGCTCGCGCAGGAGTGGCCCGCCGGCAAGGTCATCACCTACGTGGTGCCGTACCCGGCCGGCGGCAGCACCGACGTGCTGGGGCGCAACATCGCCCAGCGCCTGGGCCCTCTCCTGGCCACCAACGTAATCGTGGACAACAAGCCCGGCGCCACCGGCACCATCGGCGCGGCCTTCGTGGCGCGCGCCCAGCCCGACGGCCTCACGCTGCTGGGCACCACCATCGGGCCGCAGGCCATCGCGCCGCACCTGATGGGCAAGCTGCCCTACGACCCCATCGCCGGCTTCGAGCCCGTCATCACGATCGGCACGATCCCGCACATCCTCGTGACGGCCGTGGGCCAGCCGTTCCAGAGCGTGGCCGACCTCGTCGCGGCGGGCAAGGCGCAGCCGGGCCAGCTGGCCTACGCCTCGGGCGGCAACGGCACCATCCTGCAGATGCAGGCCGAGCTGCTGCAGCAGCAGACCGGCACGCGCTTCATCCACGTGCCCTACAAGGGCGATACGCCCGCGCTGCAGGACACGCTGGGCGGGCAGGTGCAGTTCCTGTTCGCGCCCGCCGCCGCGGCGCTGCCGCACATCCAGGCCGGCAAGCTGCGTGCGCTGGCCGTCACGTCTGCCCAGCGCCTGTCGGCGCTGCCCCAGGTGCCCACGATGGGCGAGTCGGGCTTCAAGGACTTCGTGGTCGAGCAGTGGCACGCCGTGTTCGCGCCCGCCAAGACCCCGGCCGCCATCGTGCAGCGGCTGAACGCCGAGATCGCCAAGACACTGAAAGACCCCGCCGTCACCGAACTGGCCGGCAAGCTGGGTATCACCCTCGCGGGCGGCACGCCCAAGCAGCTCGGCGACCTGCAGCGCGCCGACTCCGCCAAATGGGCCAAGGTGATCCGCGACGGAAACATCAAGGCCGACTGAATTTCTCCCTCTTCTCCACCCAAGGAACCACCATGAGCCAACTCCCCGAAATCGTCCGTGACATCCAGCGCGTGAGCTTTGATGTCGTGCAACAGGCCGCCGGCTTCCAGGCCGCCATCCTCGCCGACGTGGCGGGCCGCCGCGGCACCATGCACGCCCGCGTGGCGCCCGTGCACGAGCGCATGCAGCTCGCCGGCCCGGCGTTCACCGTCGAGGTGCGCCCCGGCGACAACCTGATGATCCACGCGGCCATCGCACTCGCGCAGCCCGGCGACATCCTCGTCATCGACGGCAAGGGCGACCAGACCGCCGCCCTCATGGGCACGCTGATGATGAGCGCCTGCAAGAAGCTGCGCCTGGGCGGCGTGATCGTGGACGGCGCGATCCGCGACAAGCTGGAACTGCTGGAGCTGGACTTCCCCGTGTTCAGCGCGGGCTTCAACCCGGCCGGCCCGACCAAGTTCGTGCCCGGCCGCATCAACCATCCCATCTCCTGCGGCGGCACGGTGGTGAACCCCGGCGACCTCGTGGTGGGCGATGCCGACGGCGTGGTCGTCATCGAGCGTGCCAAGGCGCCCGCGATGATGGCCCTGGCCGCGAAGAAAGTGGCCGACGAGGCCGCGCGCATCGAAGCCATCGCGCGTGGCGACACGGCCTCCAAGTGGCTGCCCGCCGCGCTGCGCGCCGCTGGCGTGCTGAAAGAAGGGGAAGCACTGTGAGCCGCGCCGCCATCCTCATCACGGCGGCCGACCTCGCGCCGCAGGCGCTCGCGCTGCTGACCGACTACGAGATCGTCTACGCGGGCAAGACGCCCACGGAAGACGACATCGTCGCCCTGTGCCGCCAGCACAACCCGGTGGCCATCATCGTGCGCTACAGCAAGGTGGGCGCGGCGGCGATGGATGCGGCGCCCGCGCTCAAGGTCATCTCCAAGCACGGCAGCGGCACGGACACCATCGACAAGGTGGCGGCCAAGGCGCGCGGCATCGAGGTGGTGGCCGCCGTGGGCGCCAACGCCGCGGCCGTGGCCGAGCAGGCGCTGGCGCTGCTGCTGGCCTGCGCCAAGTCGGTGCCGCAGCTCAACGAGCGCATGCACGCGGGTCACTGGGACAAGGCCACGCACAAGGGCCTGGAGCTGGGCGGGCGCACCATCGGCCTCATTGGCCTGGGCGCCATCGGCCTGCGCTTCGCGAAGATGGTGGACGCTTTAGGCATGCGCGTGCTCGGCTTCGATCCGTTCGCCAAGAACCTGCCGGACTTCGTGCAGCTCGCCGATCTGGAAACGATCTGGCGCGAGAGCGATGCAATTTCGCTGCACTGTCCGCTGACCGATGACAACCGCGGCTTGCTCAATGCCGATACGCTCGCGCGCTGCAAGCAGGGCGTGATCGTGGTGAACACCGCGCGCGGCGGCCTGATCGACGAGGCCGCATTGCTCGTCGCCGTGCAAAGCGGCCAGGTGCGCATAGCGGGGCTGGACAGCTTCGCCGTCGAGCCCATGACCGCCGGCCACCCGTTCCAGCACCAGCCGGGCTTCATCCTCAGCCCGCACATCGGCGGCGTGACCAGCGACGCCTACGTGAACATGGGCCTGGGCGCGGCGCGCAATGCGCTGGCGGTGCTGAACCGCTGACTGTCGTGATTCCCAAGGAGACAAACATGCAATTCAATAAGAAAAGGCCTCTGGCGCTTGTGGGACAAGCGCTAGCAGCTACTATATTGGTAGCATCCAGCGCTTGCTTTGCGCAGGCCTACCCCTCCAAGCCGTTCAAGCTGGTGGTGGGCTTCGCCGCCGGCGGCCCCACCGACGTGGTGGCCCGCGCCTTCGCCGACCACGCCAGCCGCGCACTGGGCCAGCCCTTCGTGGTGGAGAACAAGCCCGGCGCCAACACCATCCTGGCCGCGCAGGCCGTGGCCACGGCGCCGGCCGACGGCTACACGCTGCTGTTCGGCGCCACCAACCACACGATGATCCCGGCGCTCTACGGCGACCGCGTCAAGTTCGATGCGGTGAAGTCCTTCCAGCCCGTGTGCACCGTCGCCACCAGCCCCACGGTGCTAGTGGTGGGCCCGGCGATGCAGGCGCGCACGCTGGCCGCCTACGTCACCAAGGCGCGCGCAGAGCCCGGCCGCGTGACGGCGGGCACGCCTGGCGTGGGCAGCTCGGGCCACTTCGCCACCGAGTTGTTCGCGCGGGCCAACGGCCTCAAGCTCAACCACGTGCCCTACAAGGGCGCGGCGCCTGTCGTCAACGACCTGCTGGGCGGTCAGCTCGACAGCTCGTTCGCCACGCTGGGCTCGGTGCTGCCGCAGGTCGAGGGAGGCAAGCTCACGGCGCTGGCCGTGGCATCGCCCAAGCGCTCGGCGCTGCTGCCGCAGGTGCCCACCTTCGCCGAGGCCGGCGGCGGCGATTTCTCCGCCGATGCGTGGTACGGCGTGCTGACCCCGGCGGGCGTGCCGGCTCCCATCGTGCAGGCGCTCGAACGCGCGGCCACGGCCTTCGCCAGGAACCCGGCCACGGCCGACAGGCTGCGCGGCCTGGGCCTGGAGGCCGCGTCGCTGTGCGGCGTGCCATTCGCCGAGCAGGTGCGCCGCGAGGCGGCCACCTACACCCGCATCGCGCGGGAGCTTGATCTCAAGGCTGATTGAAATGAAACACCCCCTGAGCGGCTGCGCCGCTTCCCCGCTCTCACGCTGCGCGTGGGCAGGGGGACGCCGCCCGTGCGGCGGGGCGGCCCTTGCACGGCGGCCCTGGCTTGGCGCGCGCCAGTTTCATGGGTAGTGCGCAGCCCTATGGGTAACTGACATTTTCAGAAGGAGACAGCTTCCATGAACCGCATGCATTTCCCCCTGTGCGCCGCTCTGGCGCTGGTGTGCGCCGCCGCCGGCGCGCAGGCGCAGACCTACCCCGACAAGGCCGTCAGGATCGTCGTGCCATACCCGCCCGGCGGCGCGGTGGACCAAGTGACGCGCCGTATCGCGCAAAAGCTCACCGAGCAGACCGGCCAGAGCTTCTACGTGGAGAACAAGGCCGGCGCCACCGGCACCATCGGCGCAGTGCAGGTGGCGCGCTCGCCCGGCGATGGCTACACGCTCATGGCCAACGACACCACGTACTCGATCCTGCCGCAGGTCTTCAAGAAGCTGCCGTGGGACTACGCGCAGGACCTGGTGCCCGTGGCCGGCTTCAACTTCGCGCCCACGGCGGTGGTGGTGGCGGTCAATTCGCCGTTCAAGACGCTGGGCGACATGGTGGCCTATTCGCAGGCCAACCCCGGCAAGCTGAACTACGGCACGGGCGGCGCGGGCACCATGCCGCACTTCGCCACCGTGGCGCTGGAAGGCGCCAGCGGCCTGAAGGCCACGCACGTGCCGTTCAAGGGCGCGGGCGAGGCCACGCTGGCGCTGCTGAGCGGCACCATCGATTTCCAGATCGCCTCCACCCCCGGCGTGATGGGCCAGGTGCGCGGCGGCAAGGTGCGCCTGCTGGCCGTGAGCGGCGACCAGCGCCTGAAGGCGCTGCCCGACGTGCCCACCTTCGCGCAGGCGGGCGCGCCGGACTACAAGGTCGTCAACTTCACGGGCCTGTGGGCCGCCAAGGGCACGCCCGAGCCGGTGCTGGAGAAGCTGCGCAAGGAAATCGCCACCGCCATGGCCAGCGCCGACGTGCAGTCGTTCGCCGACGACCTGGGCGCGGTGCCCGGCGTGGTGAGCGGCAAGGCCTTCGCCGACAAGCTCAAGGCCGATGCCCAACTGTGGGAGGCCGTGGCGGCCAAGGTCGGCATCGACAAGCAGTGACGGCCCCTTATTCCTTTTTTATCCGGAGACTCCATGAAATCCCTCAAGAAATACCTGCTGGCCGCCTGCGCCTGTGTCACCCTGGCCGCGCACGCCGCGTTCCCCGAGCGCCCCATCACCATCGTCGTGCCCTATGCACCGGGCGGCGCGGCCGATGCCGTGGCCCGCGTGATCGCCAGCCGCATGGGCACCAGGCTGGGCGGCAGCGTGATCGTGGACAACAAGGCTGGCGCCAGCGGCACCATCGGCGCGAGCTACGTGGCGAAGGCGCAGGCCGACGGCTACACCATGCTCTACGACGCCACGCCGTACTCGATCAACCCGCATCTTTTCCCCAAGATGCCGTACGCGGCAGATGCGCTGCAGCCGCTGTCGCTGGTGCTGCTGGCACCCAACATGCTGATCGTGCCGGCCAACTCGCCGTTCAAGAACGTCGGCGAGCTGATCGCCAAGGCCAAGGCCGAGCCGGGCAAGCTCAACTTCGCCTCGGGCGGCAGCGGCACGGTGCAGCGCCTGGCCTCCGAGCTGTTCCGCCAGAAGCTCGGCCTGGACATGGTGCACGTGCCCTACAAGAGCGGCGGCCCGGCCATCGCCGACACCATGGGCGGGCAGGTGGACTTCATGTTCAGCACCATCGCCGCGTCGTACCCGCTGGTGGCATCGGGCAAGCTGCGCGCACTGGCCGTGTCGGCGCCCGAGCGCTCCAAGCGCCTGCCCGACGTGCCCACGGTGGCCGAGGCCGCGATTCCCGGCTACGAGGCGTATGAGTGGAACGGCATGTTCGTGCCCGCAGGCACGCCCGCGCCCATTGCCGCGCAATTGCAGAAGGCCTTGGTCGAGGTGTTGCAGGAGGACGAGGTGAAGCAGCGCCTGGCCGACCTGGGCGCGCAGCCCATCGGCTCCACGCCGGCCGAGTTCGCCGCCTTCCTCAAGAAGGAAGACGCGAAGTGGGGCGAGGTGGTGCGCAAGGGCCACATTAAATTGGACTGAGCGCCATGCCTCCGCTCTCCACCCCCGTGCCGCATTCCGTGGGCCTGAACCGGCCCGCGCGCACGCTGCCGCCGCTGGCGTGCGACAGCCACATGCACATCTTCGACACGCGATTCGCCCCGTCGCCGCACTGGAAGCGCACGCCGCCCGATGCGCCCGTGGCCGCCTACCGGCTGCTGCAGCAGCGCCTGGGCACGCAGCGCACGGTGGTGGTGACGCCCTCGACCTACGGCACGGACAACGCCTGCACGCTCGATGCGCTCGACCAGTTCGGCGACAGTGCGCGCGGCGTGGCCGTGGTGACGCACGGCGTGGGCGATGCGGAGCTGGATCGCCTGCACGCGCGCCGCGTGCGCGGCCTGCGCGTGAATTTCGTCACGCCGCAGTCCTGGGGCGAGACCACGCCCGAGATGCTGACCACCTTGGCCCGCAAGGTGGCGCGGCTGGAAGGCTGGCACATCCAGGTCTTCATGCACCCGGAGCAGATCGTGGCGCTGGAGGGCGTGCTGGCCGCGCTGCCCGTGCCGCTGGTTGTGGATCACCTGGGCCGCATCGACCCGGCCGAGGGGACTGCCGCTGAAGGCTATGGCGTGCTGCGCCGGCTGCTGGACGGCGGCAACACCTGGGTCAAGCTCTCGGGCGCCTACATGCGCTCCACGGTGCACGGCCCCAGCTATGCCGATACGCTGCCGCTGGGCCGCGCGCTGGCGCAGGCCGCGCCCGAGCGGCTGGTGTGGGGCAGCGACTGGCCGCATACCACCGAGGCGCCGGGCACGGTGAACGATGCCGACCTGGTGGACCTGCTGCACGCCTGGGCCGGGCCGGATGCGGCGATGGACCGCATCCTCGTGGACAACCCGGCGCGCCTCTACGGTTTTTGAAAAGGAATCCGCCATGTTTCTGCTGCAAGCCCCCCAGGTCCGTGAACTGGAGCTGTTCACGTCCATGCCCGAAGCGCTGCGCCGCCGCGAGCGCAGCGACTGGTCCGACGCCAACCGCGGCGGCGCCGTGGCCGATTCGTTCCTCGAAGGCCCGGTGTTCGACGGCGCCGGCAACCTCTACGTGACCGACATCCCCTGGGGCCGCATCTTCCGCATCGACCCGCAGGGCGCGTGGACGCTGGTGGCCGAGTACGACGGCGAGCCCAACGGCATGAAGTTCCTCGATGCCGGCACGCTGCTCATCACCGACTACAAGAACGGTTTGATGCGTCTGGATGTGGCGACGGGCCAGGTCACGCCGTACCTGCAGCGCCGCAACAGCGAGCGCTTCAAGGGCGTGAACGACCTGATCTTCGACAGCGCGGGCAACCTGTATTTCACCGACCAGGGGCAGAGCGGGCTGCACGATCCGAGCGGGCGCCTGTACCGCTTGCGGCCCAATGGCCAGCTCGACCTGCTGCTGGCCAACGTGCCCAGCCCCAACGGCGTGGCGCTGTCGCCCGACGAGCGCGTGCTGTACCTGGCCGTCACGCGCGGCAACTGCGTGTGGCGCGTGCCGCTGCTGCCCGACGGCAGCGTGGCCAAGGTGAGCCAGTTCTTCACCTCCTACGGCCCTAGCGGCCCGGACGGGCTGGCGGTGGATACCAAGGGTCGCGTGCTCGTCGCCAACCCGGGCCTGGGCTACGTCTGGGTGCTCAACGGCCGGGCCGAGCCCGTGCAGGTGCTGCGTGGCGCGCCGGGCAGCTCCACCACCAACCTGGCCTTCGGCGGGGCCGACCGGCGCACGCTCTACGTGACCGACTCCACGCACGGCCGCATCCTGCGCGCCGCGATGGATGCGCCGGGGCTGCCGCTGCACTGAGAAGGTGTGAACGAATCCGCCATGCTCGCTCATCCCGCGAAAACACGCCTGCTCGTCGTTGCAAATGCTCGCCATAGCCCGAGCTATGGCTGCGCTTTGCGCCTAGAGCAGCCGCGTTTTCGCGGTCTGCTCGGGCACGCCGGATTCATTCACACCTTCTGAGCCATGCAGGGCGCCATGGAACAGGTGCAGTCCGTGGCGCGGGCGCTCGCGGTGCTCAAGGCGTTCTCGGGCGACGAGGCTTTCGTGCCGCTGGCCGAACTGGCGCGGCGCACCGGCATGCACAAGCCCACGGTGCTGCGCCTGGCGCGCACGCTGGCGGCCCAGGGCTTCCTGGTGCAGCGCGCCGACGGTGCTTGGCGCCTGGGCCCGAGCGCGGGCGCGATCGGTGCGCGCTACCAGGCGCAGTTCGACGTGAACGCCATCATCGAGCCGCAGCTCATGGAACTGTCCGCGGCCACGGGTGAGAGCGCGTCGTTCCACGTGTACGAGGACAACATCCGCAGTTGCCTGCTGCGCTGCGAGGGGCCGCGCGGCATACGCCACCACGTGCGCCCGGGCGAGCTGCTGCCGCTGGAGCGGGGCTCGGCGGGCCGCGTGATCCTGGCCGCGCTGGGGGAGGGCGGTGCCGTCTACGACTGCATCCGGCGCGAGGGCTACGGCATCACGCGCGGTGAACGCAGCGCGGGCGCGGCCAGCGTGTCGGCGGCGGTGCAGGGCGCGCAGCGCGCGGTGCTGGGCTCGGTGAGCATCTCCGGCCCCATCGAGCGGCTGACGCAGGAGCTGCTGCAGGCCTGCGCGCCCGCCGTGGTGCGCACGGCGGCGCAGCTGTCGTGGAAGCTGGGCGGCGTGTCGGTGGCGGCGCTGCGTTCCACCTGGCATCCCTGACCCTGCGGGCGTTACGCCTGCCGTAACGTGCTTCGCAGCGCGCCGCATCGTTCCTACCATCGCGCCGCGGCCCCATGTGGAGGGCCCTCAGGAGACACACCGTGATGACGAAGCGAGCCGTATTCGGCGCAGCCCTGTGCGCATGCACCGCCTTGATCGCCCCGCAGGCCCTGGCCCAGGCGGACGCCTATCCCGCCAAGCCCATCCGCGTGGTCGTGCCCTTCGCCGCGGGCGGCCCGGCCGACGTGATCGCGCGCGAGATGGCCCAGTCGCTGGGCAAGGATCTGGGCCAGTCCATGGTGGTGGAGAACATGGGCGGCGGCGCCGGCGTGCCCGCTCTCAACACCGTGGCGCGCGCACCGGCCGATGGGCACACGCTGCTGTTCGCGGCATCGGGCAACGTGGTGATCCAGCCGCTGCTGGCCAAGAACCGCGTGGACATCCTCACGCAGCTCGCGCCCGTGGGCATGGTGACCACCAGCCCGCACGTGCTGGTGGTGTCCAGCAAGCTGCCCGTGCGTACGGTGAAGGAGCTGACCGACTACGCCAAGGCGCACCCGGGCGCGGTGAATCTCGCCTCGGCCGGCGTGGGCGGCCTCGCGCACCTGGGCGCCGAGCTGTTCAAGCGCGCCGCCGGCATCGAGGCGCGGCATGTGCCGTACAAGGGCACGTCGCAGGCCATGACCGACCTGGCCTCGGGCGAGGTGCAGGCCATGTTCAGCAGCCTGCCGTCGATGAAGGGCATGATCGACAAGGGCGCGATCCGCGTGGTGGCCGTCACCGGGCCCTCGCCGTCGCCCGCGTACAAGGACATTCCCCTGATCAGCAAGGCCGGCGTGCCCGGCTTCGAGTACACGACGTGGTACGCCCTCTACGCCCCGGCGGGCACGCCCGCGCCGGTCATCGCCCGGCTCGGCAAGGCGCTGTCGGCGCTCGCCGCCGACAAGGCGTTCGACGACCGGCTGCAGGCCCAGGGCGTGGACCTGCACGTGACCTCGGCCAAGGAACTGGGTGAGCGCACGCGCAAGGAATCGGCCGAGTGGGACAAGGTGATCCGCGAATCCGGTATCGAACTGAACTGAGCCCGTCCATGATCATCGACTGCCACGGCCACTACACCACGGCGCCCAAGGCGCTCAACGACTACCGCGCGCGGCAGGTGGCGCTGCTCGCGGAGCCGGGCGCGCCCGCACTGAGCCCGGACGTGCGCATCAGCGACGACGAGATCCGCGCCAGCCTGGAGCCGAACCAGCTCGCCACGCAGCGCCTGCGCGGCGTGGACATGACGATCTTCTCGCCCACGGCCGGCGCCATGGCGCACCACGTGGGCAACGCGGTGACCAGCCGGCACTGGACGCAGGCGTGCAACGACTTGATCCACCGCGTGACGCGCCTCTATCCGCACGAATTCGCCGCCGTGTGCCAACTGCCGCAGTCGCCGCGCTCGGGCATGGCGCAATGCGTCGTGGAGCTGGAGCGCTGCGTGAACGAGCTGGGCTTCGTGGGCTGCAACGTCAACCCCGATCCTTCGGACGGCTACTGGACCGATCCGCCGATGACGGATCGCTACTGGTACCCGCTCTACGAAAAGATGGTGGAGCTAGACGTGCCCGGCATGGTGCACGTGAGCTGCTCGTGCAACCCCAACTTCCACCACACGGGCGCGCACTACCTGAACGGCGACACGGCCGCGTTCATGCAGTTCGTGCTGTCGGATCTGTTCAAGGACTTCCCCACGCTGCGCCTGGTGATCCCGCACGGCGGCGGCGCCGTGCCCTACCACTGGGGCCGCTACCGCGGGCTGGCGCAGCAACTGAACCGCCCGCCGATGGAGGAGCTGCTGCGCAACGTGTTCTTCGACACCTGCGTGTACCACCAGCCGGGCATCGACCTGCTGCTGAAGGTGATCCCGGCGGACAACGTGCTGTTCGCCTCGGAGATCTTCGGCGCGGTGAAGGGCGTGGATCCCCAGACCGGCTTCAACTTCGACGACACGCGCCGCTACGTGGACGCGGTGCAGGGCGTCTGCGACGCCGAGCGGCACAAGCTCTTCGAGCAGAACGCGCGCCGCGTGTACCCGCGCCTGGATGCGCTGCTGCGCGGGCAGGGGCGCTGACGCAGGATTCACTCCGCCGTCAGCAACCCCGACTGGATGAGCCCGGCGTAGGTTTCGGCTTGGCGCGCCAGGAACCTCTCGAAGTCCGCCGTTGCCATCCTGGTCGGTACGCCGCCGATGTCTTCCACGCGCTTGCGCGTGGCAGCGTCGGCCAGCACGGCGTCGTTGGTCTCGATGAGCCTGTCCACCACGGCCTGGGGCACGGCGCGCGGCGCCATGACGGCGGTGAAGGGGGCAATGTCCACCTCGGGCTGCCCCGCCTCGGCCATGGTGGGTACGCCGGGAAGCGAAGGCACCCGCTGCGGGAAAACCACGCCCAGCGCGCGCAGCTTGCCGCCCTTGACCAACTGCAGGGCCGAGGGCAGATCCGTAGCGACGGCGTCGAGCTGGTTGCCCAGCAGATCCTGCACGGCGGGGCCGGCGCCCTTGTAGCCGGCGATCACGAACTGCGTGCCCAGCGCCTTCTGCATCTGCAGGATGTTGACGTGGCCCGCCGTACCGTTGCCCGGATGGCCGATCCGCACCTCACCCGGACGGGCCCTGGCATGGGCCGCGAAGTCCTGCCAGGTCTTGAGGGCGGAGCCGGCATTGACCACCAGCACGCCCGGCACCAGCGTGAGCAGGGCTACGGGCTTCATGTCCTTCAGGCCATACGTGGCCGCCTTGCCCGCCATCTGCCAGCTGGAGACGATGGGCCCGGTCGTGCCCATGAGCAGGGTGTAGCCGTCGGGCTCGGAGCGCACCATCTGCGAGGTGCCGATCATGCCGCCCGCCCCGCCGCGGTTGTCGATCACGAAAGGTTGGCCCAGGCGCTGGCCGTAGGCCTCGGCGAAGATGCGCGCGGTGCTGTCGGCATTGCCGCCGGGCACGAAGGGCACGATGACCTTGACGGGCCGGGCGGGGTAGCCGCCCGGCTGGGCCAGCGCGTTGGGCAGCGGGCCGAATGCCGTGGCGAGCGTGGCCGCCAGTGCGGCGCGCCGGGTGAGGGTGGTTTGCATGGGTGTCTCCTTCTTCAAGCGGGGATGAGGTGGCCGTCGTTCAGCTCGGCCAGCGAGGACACGCCCAGCAGGGCCATGTCGCGGTGGATCTCGTCGTACAGCAGGCCGATGGCGTGCGCCACGCCGGCCTGCCCGCCCACCGCGGCGGCATAGGCCATGGGGCGGCCGACAAACACGTGGTCCGCGCCCAGGGCCAGGGCCTTGAGCACGTCGGTGCCGCGGCGCACGCCGCTGTCGAGCATGAGCGCCATGCTGCCCTTCACGCGAGCTGCTTCGGACACGGTGCGCAGCGGCGGCGCCGTGCCGTCGAGCTGCCGGCCGCCGTGGTTGGAGAGGATTACGCCGTCGGCGCCGGCCTGCTCGGCCCGCCGCACGTCGTCTGCCGAGATCAGTCCCTTGACGACGAGCTTGCCCGTCCACAGGCGGCGGATGAGGGCGAGGTGTTCCCAGTTCAGGTGGTCGCGCAGGCCGAACTGGCGCACCACGCTGCGCGAGATGATGGGAACGCCCCGGCCGGCGCCGGCGTTCTCGAAGTGGGGCATGCCGTTCTTCACCAGCGTCTGGGCGAGCGTGCCCAGCAGCCAGCGTGGGCGGATGAGGCCATCCCAAGCCAGGCGCAGACTGGGGCGCAGCGGCGTGGAAAACCCCACGCGCACGTTGTTCTCGCGGTTGGCGAGCGTGGCGGTGTCCACCGTCACCACCAGCGTACGAAAGCCTGCTTGCGTGACGCGCTGCACCAGCCCCTCGATGTGCGCGGGCTCGCCGGGAATGTAAGCCTGGAACCAGCCGCAGGTGGGCGCGGCCTGCGCAACCCGCTCCATGGGGGTCAGCGACGCGCCGCTCAGCACGAACGGAATGCCGGCGGCCTCGGCGGCGCGGGCCAGGGCCAGGTCGCCCTCGAAGGCGAAGAGCGCGCACAGGCCCATGGGCGCGATGCCGAAGGGCGCGCGGTAGGCCGTGCCCATGAGCGTGGTGGCCTGGTCGCGGCGCGAGACGTTCACCAGCACGTTGGTGCGGAACAGCCATTGGCGGAAGGCCGAGGTATTGGCCTGCAGCGTGACGTTGTCCTCCACGCCGCCTTGCAGGTAGCCGAAGATGGGGCGCGGCAGCGTGCGGCGGGCGGCAGCTTCGAGGTCGCCCAGCGAAAGGATGCCGCGCAGGCGGGGAGGCAGGTGGCTGCGGGCGTTCGGCGCGGGGCCGAGCTGCTGCCGGGGCGGGTTTGGGGTCATGGGGGCGCATTGGAATCCGGCGCCGACGGCAGCTGCAATGCGTTACGCAATGCGTAATGGCAAAGGGCTTACGGATGCCAGGTGGCGCGCAGCGCCGTGGCCGGCATGCCGCCGAGCGCCGCGCCCAGTTGCCGCGCGGCGGCCACGGTGTGCGGTGCATGGCGGCGCAGCAAGGCGATGGTCAGCCGCTCCACGGGGCCGGACGTGCTGATGGCGCCCAGCACCATGCCCTGCGCCCCGCGCACGGCCGCTGCCACGCTGGCCGCACCGGTGGCCCGCTCGGCGCGCGCGTAGTGGTAGCCGCGGCGGCGGATGCGTTCGTACATGTCGCCGGGTTGGCCGAGGGCCGCGAGGATCACGCGGCCGGGCGCGCCCAGCTCCAGCGGCAGGAGTTCGCCGGAGCGTGGATGGTCGGGCCGCGCGGTGGGGCCGTCGCAGCGCATGAGGCAGCTGCGCAAATTGCCTTCGTAGACGTAGAACGAGGCGCTTTCGCCGGTGAGCGCGGAGAGCTGGCGCAGGATGGGCTCGATGGCCGATTCCACGTCGAACTGGGCCTGGTAGCGCGAGCCGATCCAGCCCGCGGAAGGGCCCAGCCGCCACGCGCCGTCGCCCCGCTGCACCAGGAAGCGCGAGAGCGCCAGCGTGCGTGCGAGCCGCAGCGCCGTGGGCTTGTGCATGCCGGTGCGGCGTGCCAGCTCGGCCAGGGGCAGGAACTGCTCGTCGCCGTGGAAGGCGGTGAGGATGGACATGGCGCGGTGCACGGCCTGCACGTGGTCGCGGGACAGTTCCGGTGGTGTGCCACTGGTTGGCTGGAGCAGCGGGCGTGTGGACATGGAGGCATGGTAGCCATGCGGCAGGGTGTTACGCAATGCGTAACGGATTGGCAGGCGGGATGGGTATCGCCATCATCGCCAGGCATACCTTTACAAGGAGACGTTCGTGGCGGGCACTTCCCCATCGTTGGCCGAGGGTGAGGAATACTTCTTCGCGGCAGTCGGCGACCGACTGATCCGCTACGCACTGGATGCGGACGGCCGCATGCGCGAGATCGCCGCGCTGGCCATGCCCTGCAACGTGCAGTACGCCTGCCTCGACCCCGCGCGTGCGCTGCTGTACGTGGCCTGCAGCAATGGCGGCGTGGACAGCCGGGGCGACCGGCACTGGCTGGCGCTGGTCGCAGTGGATGGGGCGATGCGCATGCTGATGGATCCCATCGCCCTGCCGCACCGGCCCATCCATGCAGCGCTCGATCTTGCAGGGCATCGGTTGCTCATCGCCTACAACCTGCCTGCCGCGGTGACCGTGCATGCGCTGGACGGGGAGGGCAGGGTGGACCGATGCATCGGCCATTGGGAAGGGGCGGATCTCGTGGGCTGGTTCCCGCACCAGATCCTGCCCGTGCCCGGCAGCGACGAGGTGCTGTTGACCTGCCGCGGCGACGATGCCACGGCGGAGCGTGCAGAGAACCCCGGATCGCTGCGCGTGCTGCGCATCGAGCAGGATCAGGCGAGGCTCGTGCAAGTGGTCTCGCCACGGGGCGGCTTCGGTTTCGGTCCGCGCAACTGCGCGTTCCATCCCACGGCGCCCTGGATGTATGCCGTGCTGGAGCGGCAGAACGCGCTGGCCATGTTCCACGTCTGCAAGGGCCGTATCGCCGCGCAGCCGGCCTGCACCGTGGGCATGCTGCAGCACCCGGAGCGCATCCACCGCCCGCAGCTCGCCGGTGCGCTGGAACTGCATCCCAACGGCCGCTTCGCCTATGCGGTGAACCGCTCGCACGCCGTGGTGCCGGATGGGCCCCACATGGTCTGGGCGGGTGGCGAAAACAGCATCGTGGTCTTCCGGCTCGATGCGCGCACGGGCGAGCCGGTACGGATACAGACCACGCCGCTGCACGGCCTGCACGCGCGCTGCATCGCCATCGCGCAGGGCGGCCGGCTGCTGGTGGCTGCCCTGCGGCAGGCCAGCCAGCGGCGCACGGACACGGGCGTCGAGGACTGTCCGGCCGGCTTCAGCATCTTCCGCATCGGCCATGACGGCTGCCTGGCGCTGCTCGATCACGTTGCGGTGCCGGTCGGGACCGGGCAGCTTTTCTGGGCCGGCAGCGGCCAGGACGGGGAGCGCTGAGCGCCCCCGGCTGCCGCGTTTACAGCTTGCCTGCGCGCTGCGCCTCGATGGCGGCCTTCACGCCCGCGCCGTAGGCCGGGTCGGCCTGGGTGCAGTGCGCGATGTGCTTGTCCACGATGTGCTGCGGCACGCCCGCGATGGCGCGTGCGGTGTTCTCGAACAGCAGTTGCTGCTTCTCGGGCGTCATCAGGCGGAACAGGTCGCCGGGCTGGGTGAAGTAGTCGGCGTCGTCCTCGCGGTAGTTCCAGCGGCTGGCGTCGCCGTAGAGCTTCTCGACGGGCTCGGCGTACTGCGGCTGCTCCTGCCACTCGCCCTTGGTGTTGGGTTCGTAGGCGATGGTGCGGCCGAAGTTGCCGTCCACGCGCATGGCGCCGTCGCGGTGGTAGTGGGCCACGGGGCAGCGCGGCGCGTTCACCGGGATCTGGTGGTGGTTCACGCCCAGGCGGTAGCGCGCGGCGTCGGAGTACGAGAACAGGCGCGACTGCAGCATGCGGTCGGGCGAGGGGCCGATGCCGGGCACCAGGTTGCTCGGCGCGAACGAGGCCTGCTCGACCTCGGCGTAGTAGTTGTCGGGGTTGCGGTTGAGCTCCATCACGCCGACTTCGATGAGCGGGTAGTCCTTCTTGCTCCACACCTTGGTCAGGTCGAATGGGTGGAAGCGGTAGGTCTGCGCCTGCTCCTCGGTCATGATCTGCACGCACAGCTTCCACTTGGGGAAGTCGCCGCGGTCGATGGCTTCGAGCAGGTCGCGCTGGCTGCTTTCGCGGTCGCCTGCGACCACTTGGGCGGCATCGGCGTCGGAGAGGTTCTCGATGCCCTGCTGACAGACCCAGTGGAACTTCACGTAGTGGCGCTCGCCGGCCTGGTTGATGAGGCTGTAGGTGTGCGAGCCGAAGCCGTGCATGTGGCGGTAGCCGCGCGGGATGCCGCGGTCGCTCATCACGATGGTGACCTGGTGCAGCGCCTCGGGCAGGCCGGTCCAGAAGTCCCAGTTGCTCTCGGGGCTGCGCAGGTTGGTGTAGGGGTCGCGCTTGACGGCCTTGTTCAGGTCGGGGAACTTGAGCGGGTCGCGGAAGAAGAACACGGGCGTGTTGTTGCCCACGAGGTCCCAGTTGCCTTCCTCGGTGTACATCTTCACGGCGAAGCCGCGGATGTCGCGCTCGGCATCGGCCGCGCCGCGCTCGCCCGCTACCGTGGAAAAGCGCACGAACAGATCGGTCTGCTTGCCGACATCGGAGAACACCTTGGCGCGGGTGTAGCGCGTGATGTCGCCGGTGACGGTGAAGGTGCCGTAGGCGCCCGAGCCCTTGGCGTGCATGCGGCGCTCGGGGATCACCTCGCGGTGGAAGTGGGCGAGCTTCTCCAGGTGCCACAGGTCCTGCAGCAGCATGGGGCCGCGCGGGCCGGCGGTGAGCGAGTCCTGGTTGTTGGCGACGGGGGCGCCGGCTGCGGTGGTGAGGCGGTGGGTCATGGTCGTACTCCTTCTTTCAGTGGCGATAAATAGATAACAACTATTTATTTTTAGAAAATTATTGCCATTTACTATGTTGAGGGCAAGACAAAAGCCATTGAATTTCTGCAACGCCGCCATAGCCGCTGCCTTCTACACTGCATGCAAGGAAAGGATGGGCGCATGCATTTCGACATCGTGATCGTGGGCGGCGGCGCGGGCGGGCTGGAACTGGCGGCGCGGCTGGGGCGCCAGCTCGGGCCGCGCCAGGGGCGCGAGCGCGTGCTGCTGGTGGACCGGTTCGCGTTCCATATCTGGAAGCCGACCTTGCACGAAGTGGCGGCCGGCACGCTTGATGTGCATCAGGAGGGCCTGTCGTACACGGTGCTGGCGCGGCGCAACCACTTCAGCTTCGCCATGGGCGAGCTGGCGGGGCTGGATGCCGGGCGCAGGACGCTCGCCCTGGCGGCCCTGCACAACGCGCGCGGCGAGGAGGTGGTGCCCGCGCGCACGCTGAGCTACACGCGCCTGGTGCTGGCGCTGGGCAGCGGCTCCAACGCCTTCGGCACGCCGGGCATCGAGCACGCCTACCTGCTGGAGAACGTGCGCGACGCGCAGCGCTTCCACGCCGACTGGCTGAGCGCCTGCGCACGGGCCTCCTTCTCCGAGGCGCGCGCCTTGTCCATCGCCATCGTGGGCGCGGGCGCCACGGGGGTGGAACTGTCGGCCGAGCTGCTCGAAGCCCATGCCGAGCTGCTGGAGAGCCTGGGCAGCAGCCAGCGCTTCCGCCTGGACGTGACGCTGGTGGAGGCGGGCGAGCGCATCCTGGGCGGCCTGCCCGAGCGCATCTCCAGCCAGGCCGCCGTGGCGCTGCGCCGCAAGCAGATGCGGGTGATGACGGCCACGCGCGTGCTAGAGCTGCGCCCGGGCGTGCTGGTCACCTCCGCGGGCGAGATCCAGGCCGACATGGTGGTCTGGGCCGCCGGCATCAAGGCGGCCGACATGAACGCCACGCTGGGGCTGGAGGTCAACCGCCTCAACCAGTTCGTGGTGGACGAGCGGCTGCACACCTCTTCCCCCGGCGTGCTGGCGCTGGGCGACTGCGCCGCCTGCCCGTGGGTGGACGGCCGCACGGTGCCGGCGCGCGCGCAGGCCGCGCACCAGCAGGCGGACTACCTGGCGCGCGTGCTGGTCGCGCTGCTGAACGAGCGCGAGGTGGCCGAGCCGTTCCGGTACCGCGACTTCGGCTCGCTCGTCTCGCTGGGCGAGAACAAGGGCGTGGGCAACCTGATGGGGGGCCTGGCCGGGCGCAACTTCTTCGTCGAGGGGCTGATCGCCAAGTGGATGTACATCTCGCTGCACCTGAACCACCACCGCGCCATCCTTGGGCTGGGCAAGACGGCGGTGCTGGCGCTGGCGCGGCTGCTGCAGCAGCGCGTCTCGGGGCGGCTCAAGCTGCACTGAAAACGATAGCTGCTTGCGCTTGCTGTACAAAGGTTTGAAGGTGTTTTTGCCATGAAACGCTTGCCTGGCAAGCGCAAGCAGCTATCGTTTTTCAACCGGCCATGAGTTTTTGCACCAGGTCGGCCGCCGTGGAGGCGCTGTACTTGCGCATCAGGCGCGCGCGGTAGATCTCCACCGTGCGGTGGCTGATGTCCAGCGCGCGGCCGATTTCCTTGGAGGTCATGCCGTCCAGCAGGCGCGCGGCCACCTCGCGCTCGCGCGCGGTGAGCTCGGCGCGCACGGGACGCTGGGCACTCAGGTCCTCGAAGCTCCAGATGCCCGAGGAGTGCGGGTCTTCGCGGTTGAGCGCGCGGCCCGACACGTGGCACCAGAAGATCTCGCCGCTCGCCCGCTTCATGATGCGGTTGTCGGCGTAGTGGCCCTTGGCGTTCAGGATGGGCTCCATGCGCTTGCCCAGGCGCTCGTACTCGTCGGCCGTGGGGTAGAGGATGCGGAAGGACTGGCCGATGAGCAGCTCGCGCGAGGCGCCGAACATCTCGCACACGTGGCGGTTGCAGTCCACCATGGTGCGGTTGCGCGAGATCACCAGTCCCACGGGAGCCATCTCGAAGGCCAGGCGGTAGTCGGCAACGTCCATGGGTACAACTATTTAGGGAAAACTACTTAAAGGGGTACGTAGTATCGTAGCGCATTCAATACCCCCAAACCAGGAGACACGCAGTGAAAAAGCTCTATCCCTCCGCGGCCGAGGCGCTCAAGGGCGTGGTCGCCGACGGCCAGCTCATGGCCGTCGGCGGCTTCGGCCTGTGCGGCATCCCCGAGGCCTTGATCGAGGCGCTGCGCGACAGCGGCGTCAAGGACCTGACCATCGCGTCGAACAACGCGGGCGTCGACGGCTTCGGCCTGGGAAAGCTGCTGGAGACGCGCCAGATCAAGAAGATGATCGCCAGCTACGTGGGCGAGAACAAGGAGTTCGAGCGCCAGTACCTCGCAGGCGAGCTGGAGCTGGAGTTCACGCCCCAGGGCACCCTGGCCGAGAAGATGCGCGCGGGCGGCGCCGGCATCCCCGCCTTCTTCACCAAGACCGGCGTGGGCACGCAGGTGGCCGAAGGCAAGGAGCTGCGCGAGTTCGACGGCCAGACCTACGTGATGGAGCGCTCCATCGTGGCCGACGTGTCGCTGGTCAAGGCCTGGCGCGCCGACACCTCCGGCAACCTGCAGTTCCGCCTGACGGCGCGCAACTTCAACCCCGCCGCCGCCACCTGCGGCAAGGTCTGCATCGTGGAAGTGGAGGAGGTCGTGGAGCTGGGCCAGCTCCAGCCCGACGAGATCCACCTGCCGGGCATCTACGTGCACCGCATCGTGCACAACCCTACGCCCGAGAAGCGCATCGAGAAGCGCACGATCACCGAAAAAGCAGGAGCCTGAACCATGCCTTGGACCCAAGACCAGATGGCCGCACGCGCGGCGCAAGAGCTGCAGGACGGCTTCTACGTGAACCTCGGCATCGGCATTCCCACGCTGGTGGCCAACCACACGGGCGACAAGGAAGTGTGGCTGCAGTCCGAGAACGGCATGCTGGGCATCGGCGCGTTCCCCACCGAGGACCAGGTGGACGCCGACCTCATCAACGCCGGCAAGCAGACGGTGACGACCATCCCCGGCTCGTCCATCTTCGGCTCCGACCAGTCGTTCGCCATGATCCGCGGCGGCAAGATCAACCTGTCCATCCTGGGGGCCATGCAGGTCAGCGAGCGCGGAGACCTGGCCAACTGGATGATCCCCGGCAAGATGGTCAAGGGCATGGGCGGCGCCATGGACCTTGTGGCCGGCGTGGGCCGCGTGATCGTGCTCATGGAGCACGTGGCCCGCAAGAAGGACGGCACGACCGACCTGAAGATTCTGCCCCAGTGCACGCTGCCGCTGACCGGCGTGGGCGTGGTGGACCGCATCATCACCGACCTGGGCGTGTTCGACGTCACCCCCCAGGGCCTGAAGGTGGTGGAACTGGCGCCGGACGTGGGCTTCGACGAGGTGCAGTCCAAGACCGGCGTGACGCTGCTGCGCTGAGAGGGTTGCGGGCCCTGCGGGCCCGAGCCGGGAAGCCGGGCGCATGCCCGGCTTTTTCATGGGCGCCGCCGTTATAGTCGGCGGCAACATCCGCTGACATTTCCCCCTGCATGAACGCCCCCGAGCAGACCCTCGCCCCCGATGGCGCCGAAGACAACCCGCACTACCTGCGCGCCGTCACCGACATGGCAGACCGCTGCAACGTGGTGACGAACGAGGCCATCTACACGGACAAGGGCATCAAGCTGGTGGACAAGGGAGCGCGCGTGGACAGCCGCCTCTACGACCGGCTGGTGCGCTACAAGCTGCGCGGGCGCATCGACAGCCACCTCGCGGTGGACAACGCGGTCACGGTGCCCGCGCTCGTGCAGCTGGCCAGCGCGCAGTGCGAGAGCGACACCCTGGCCTACCTGCTGGTCCACACGCTGGAGGAGGGCGCCCGCGACCGGCTGCTGGTGCCGCTGCGCGGCCTGCTGCTGCCGCCGCCGCTGGCCTTCAAGCTCACGGTCATGCGCGAGCAGCACCCGGCCCTGTTCGAGCACAGCGTGCGCATGATGCTGATGGCCGTGTACCTGGGCATCAAGAGCGGCTGGAGCGACCGCGAATGCGTGCCGCTGGCGACGGCGGCGCTGCTGCACGACATCGGCGTGCTGCACATGGACCCGGTCTGGCACGACCCCACGCACAAGGTCACGGGCGTGGGGCGCAAGCAGCTCACGGCCCACCCGGTCACCGCCATGGTGGTGGTGCGCTCGCAGGGCCTCTACCCCAAGTCCGTCGAGCAAGCGGTGCTCGAGCACCACGAGTGCATGGACGGCAGCGGCTATCCGCGTGGCATGCGCGGGGAGGAGATCTCGCCCATGGGCCAGATCCTGCTAGTGTCCGAGGTGGCGACGGCCTTCTTCGAGAAATACGCCGATGACGCGCCCGCCCAGCGCCTGTCGCTCACCCTGCGGCTGAATCACCGCAAGTTTCCTCCCGCGCTGGTGGCCTGCCTGCTGCCCGTGCTGCAGATCAAGGCCGTGCAGGCCCAGGTGGACGTGGCCCTGGACGAGGTGGAGCACATCGTCGCGCTGCTGTCCGACGCCTTCGGCACCTGGGAATCGCTGTGCGCCCCGCTGCCGCCCGAATGGCTGGCCGCCGATTCCGGCCGCGCCTGCGCCTTCGTGGCGCGGCGGCTGGACGCGCTGCAGAAGACCCTCTACGAGGCCGGCTCCCACCCCGAGCAGCAGGCCGAGGCGCTGCCCCACCTGCAGGGCGACAGCCAGAGCCTGGCCGAACTGGCCCTGCTGGGGCGCGAGGCGCTGTGGCAGCTGCAGGTCATCCTCGACGCCACCCACGGCCGCTGGCCGAAGCTGGCCGAGCGCGCCGACATCGGCGACGCCGCCGTCGCCGACTGGCGCGACGCCTGCACCGCGCGCCTGAAGCCTGCCGCGGCCTGACCGGCGGCATGGCGGGCCCCTGGTCCTATTGGCGCGCCCCGGCGGCGGCGCACGCGGTGGAGATCGGCACCGTGGCCGGACGGCAGGTGGCCCTGCCGCCCCATTTCCATGAAGAAGACCAGTGGGTGCTCGTGCTGCAGGGACGGCGGCGCATCGCCGTGGGCGGCGTCCTCCATTGCGTGGAGGCGGGCCAGGCGCTCTGCATTCCTGCCGGGGCCATCCATCGCTCCTTCGCGGAGGCGCAGGGCGTCCGCTGCGTGAACCTGTACCTTCCGCCCGGGTGCCATGCCGGGCATGCCCTGCGCCTGGACCTGGAGCGCGCCTGGCGCGCGGGCCGGGTGGGAGATTGGCAAGACGTGCTGGCGCTGGCCCAGGCGCACCGGTGCGCGGATGCGGTGCCAGCGGACGTGCGGGAGCACCGCGCGGAACGCCTGTGGATCGCACCGGCGGCGAGCGTGGCGGCGGCGGCCAACGCGCGCGGCATCAGCCGAGAGCACTATTCGAGGATGTTCCGTGCGCAGCACGGCGTTGCGCCCCAGGTGCACAGGCTGCTGCAGCGCCTGAACCTGGCGCGCAGCGGCTTGCGCGCCGGGGCCGCCATCGCAGACGCCGCGGCGGGCGCCGGCTTTGCCGACCAGAGCCACCTGACGCGCGCATTCAGGCAGGCATTCGGCGTGAGCCCGGGGCGCTATCTCCGCGCCTGATCACATGCGTTCAAGACGGGGCCGGGGACGGTCCCTACGCTTGAATGCATGAAAACCTTCCTTCCCGCCATCCCGCCTCTCCTGTCTTCGCTGCTCGTCGTCCTGGCGGGCATGAGCGTGGCCCTGCAGCAGGTGCTCAACGCCAGCCTGCGCACGCAGCTCGGCTCGCCCTGGTGGGCGGGATTCGTCAGCTACCTCGTCGGGTGCGTCGCGATGGCCGCGGTCGCGCTGGCAGCGCCCGGCCCCGGCCTGTCCCTGGCGGGCCTGACGCCGGCGCCTGCGTCGTGGGTCGCGTGGTGCGGGGGGCTCTTCGGCGCGTTCTTCATTGCCGTGGCGATCCTGATGGTGCCCCGGCTGGGCGCGGCCCAGGTGCTGTCCCTGATCGTCGTCGGGCAGATGGCGGGCTCGCTGCTCCTCGACCATTTCGGCGGCTTCGGGCTTGCGCGGCAACCGATCAGCGGGCAGCGCCTGGCAGGCGGTGCGCTGCTGGTCCTGGGCGTCGTGCTCGTGCGCGCATGACAGGATCCAGGCGCGGTGATAGACTGTATTTTTATACAGTATTTTCGTCGCAATGTCCGCCCCTCCCACCCTTTGCCCAAGCGCGCTGCCCGGCGTCTGGCGGGGCCAGGCCTGGGCGGACGCACAGCAGCGCACCGTGGACACGGGCCACGCGGCCCTCAACGCGCAGCTGCCCGGCGGCGGCTGGCCCCTGGGCGCCTTGAGCGAGGTGCTGCAGCCGCCCCAGGCGCACCACGAATGGACGCTCTTGGCGCCCGCCCTGGCCGCCCACCTGGCGGGCGGGGCAGGGCGCGCCGTGCTCGTGGCGCCGCCGCTGGAGCCGTTCGCCCCCGCGCTGCGGCAGGCCGGCATCGCGGCGCAGCGGCTGTGCTGCGTGCATCCCGCGCCGGGCGGCAGGGACGCGGGCGCCGCCTGGGCCTGCGAGCAGGCGCTGCGCTGCGCCGACGTGCGGGCCGTGCTCGCCTGGCTGCCGCAGGCCAGCGCCGCCATGCTGCGCCGCCTGCAGCTGGCGGCCGCGCAGCAGCAGCGGCTGCTGTGGGTCGTGCGCCCCGAGGGCATGCGCCAGCAGGCCAGCCCCGCGCCCCTGCGCCTGTGGCTGCAGGCGCGCGGCGACGTGCTGCAGGTGCATGTGCTCAAGCGCCGCGGGCCGCCGCTGGAGCAGCCCGTGGCGCTGCCCGCACGCGGCGAGCGGCTGGCCGCCGCCCTGCAGGCGCAGGCCTGGCGGCGCCGGCAGGCGCAGATGGCGGCGTGGGGCATGGCGCCGCCCCGGGAGGAAAGCCATGTACTGGCTGGCCTGGCACTTGCCGCCGGCCGCTGACGCCGGCCTGCCCGCCGGCGCCCAGGGCTGGTGGGCGCTGCGCTTCACGCCCTGCGTGGCGTTGCTGGACGAGGCCCTGCTGTTCGAAGTGAGCGGCACCGAGCGCCTCTGGGGCGGGCGCGGCGCCCTGCGCGCGCTGCTGCGCCAGCAGGCGCCGCAGCCCTCCGGAGGCGGTCCGGGCGACCTCGGCGACGGGGACTGGGCCGAGGCCCCCACGGCCCTGCAGGCCCTGGCGCTGCTGCGCCTGCGGCGCGCGGGCCGCCCCGCGCCCCGGCGGGTGCCGCACGACCTGCCCGTCGCCACGCTGACGGCGCTGCGCCCGCACGCCGGCGCGCTGCAGCACCTGGGCTGCCGCACCTGGGGCGCGCTGCGTGCGCTGCCCCGCGCGGGCGTGGCCCGGCGCTTCGGCGCTGCCAGCCTGGAGGCGCTGGACCAGGGCTGGGGCGACAGGCCGCTGCCGCTGGACTGGATCGTGCTGCCCGAGCGCTTCGACCTGGAGGTGGAGCTGCCCGCGCGTGCCGAAACGGCCGACGCGCTGCTGTGGGCCGGCCAGCGCCTGCTCGACGCGCTGCAGGGCTGGCTGCGCGCGCGCCACCAGGGCGTGCTGGCCCTCGAAGTGGCCTGGCACCACGACCTGCGCCGCATCGACGGCGTGGACCTGCCCGCTTGGCAGCGCCTGGAGCTGCGCACCGCCCAGGCCGTGCAGGGCACGGCCCACCTGCGCCGGCTGCTGGCCGAGCGCCTGGCGCGCCAGCGCCTCGCCGCTCCCGCCGACCGCCTGGCCCTGCGCAGCCTCCAGACGGCCGCGCTGCCCCAGGACAGCGCCAGCCTGCTGCCCCCGCAGGGGCAGGCGCAGCCGGGCGAGCCCTGGCACCAGCTGGTCGAGCGCCTCTCGGCCCGCCTGGGGCCGCAATGCGTGCAGGTGCCCGAGCCCGTGCAAGACCACCGCCCCGAGCGCATGCAGCGCTGGCAGCCCGCATTGCAGGCCCCGGCCGGCGGCGCGCCAGCCCTGCCCGAGGGCGCCCAGGCGGGCACGCCCTGGCCGGCCTGGCTGGTGCGCCCGCCGCGCCCGCTGGCGCTGCGGGGCGACCGCCCCTGCCTGCACGGCCAGCCGCTGCGCCTGCTGGCCGGCCCGCAGCGCGTGGAAGCCGGCTGGTGGGAGGCTCCTGGCGAGGCCGAGGAGGGCCTGGCGCAGCGCGACTACTTCGTGGCCCACGGCCCCGAGGCCGGCTGGGTCTGGGTGTTTCGCGACCGGGCCACGGGCGGCTGGTTCCTGCAGGGGGTGTACGCATGACGGCCCTGCCTGGCTATGCGGAGCTGCACTGCCTGACCCACTTCAGCTTCCAGCGCGGCGCATCGCACCCGGCCGAGCTGGTGGAGCGGGCGGCCCGGCTCGGCTACACGGCGCTGGCCATCACCGACGAATGCTCCGTGGCCGGCGTGGTGCGCGCGCACCTCGCGGCGGCGCGCGAGCCGGGGCTGCGGCTGATCGCGGGCAGCGAGTTCCGTTGGGGCGGCCTGTGCATCGTGGCGCTGGCGCGCGACCTGCAGGGCTGGGGCGATTTGTGCGAATTCATCACCGCCGCGCGCGCGCAGGCCGGCAAGGGCGGCTACCGCGTGGACGCGCAATCGCCCTGGCCGCTGCTGCGCGGCTGCGAGCTGCTGCTGGCGCCGTGCCGCGAGGCGCTGCCGGATGCTTCCGATTTGATAGCTGCTTGCGCTTGCCTGGAAAGCGCCAGAGGCCTGTTCGGCTGTGGAAACTGCTGGCTCGCCGTGGAGCTGCACGGCGCCTGCGACGACGCGCTGTGGCTGCGCACGCTGGCGCAGGCCGGCGCGCGGCTGGGCCTGCCGCTGGTGGCCGCGGGCGACGTGCACATGCATTCGCGCCAGGCCAAGCCGCTGCAGGACGTGATCACCGCCGTGCGCCTGGGCCGCCCCGTGGCGCAGTGCGGCTTCGCGCTGCAGCCCCATGCGCAAAAGCGCCTGCGCCCGCGCGCCGAACTCGCGGGCCTGTACCCGCCGGCGCTGCTGGCGGCCACGCTGGAGGTGGCGGCGCGCTGCACCTTCCGCCTCGACGAGATCCGCTACCGCTACCCGCAGGAAACCGTGCTGTCCGGCATGACCGCGCGGCAGACCCTGGCCTGGCTCACCTGGGAGGGCGCGCGCGGCCGCTACCCGCAGGGCGTGCCCGAGGGCGTGGCCGAGCAGCTCGCCAAGGAGCTGGCGCTGATCGCGGAGTGCGGCTACGAGATGTACTTCCTCACCGTGCACGACATCGTGCGCTACGCGCGCAGCGAGGGCATCCTGTGCCAGGGCCGGGGCTCGGCCGCCAACTCGGCCGTGTGCTACTGCCTGGGCATCACCGCGGTGGACCCGTCGCGGACACGCCTGCTGTTCGAGCGCTTCATCAGCAGGGAGCGCGGCGAGCCGCCCGACATCGACGTGGACTTCGAGCACGATCGGCGCGAGACGGTGATCCAGTACATCTACGAAAAATACGGCCGCGAGCGCGCCGCCATCGCCGCCGTGGTCATCACCTACCGCACGCGCAGCGCGCTGCGCGACGTGGGCAAGGCCCTGGGCGTGGCCCACGCGCTGGTGGACGCCTTCGCCAGGGAGCACCACTGGTTCGACGACGTGCACGCGCAGGACCACCTGCAGGCGCTGGCCGCCGGCCTGGGCGAGCCCCTGGGCGCGCACACCGCGGCGCTGTGGCTGGAGCTGGCGCGCGCGCTGCGCGGCACGCCGCGCCACCTGAGCCAGCACGTGGGCGGCTTCGTGCTCACCGAGGACAAGCTCACGCGCCTCGTGCCCGTGGAGCCCGCCGCCATGGAAGGGCGCTCCATCATCCAGTGGGACAAGGACGACCTGGACGCCATGGACCTGCTCAAGGTGGACGTGCTCGCCCTGGGCATGCTGAGCGCGCTGCGCCGCTGCTTCGACGCGCGCGCCGCCCTGCGCGGCGAGCGCTGGGACCTGGCCGACATCCCGCAGGACGACGTGGCCACCTACGACATGATCTGCCGGGCCGACACCGTGGGCGTGTTCCAGATCGAAAGCCGCGCGCAGATGAGCATGTTGCCGCGCCTGCTGCCGCGCGAGTTCTACGACCTCGTGGTGCAGGTCGCCATCGTGCGGCCCGGGCCCATCCAGGGCGGCATGGTCCACCCCTATTTGCAGGCGCGCGAACGCCGCCGGCAGTTGTGGAAAAAGGACCCCGACGCGCAGTTCCCCATCGAATACCCGAAGCTGAGCGACGCGCTGGAGCGCACGCTGGGCGTGCCCATCTTCCAGGAGCAGGTGATGCAGATCGCCATCGACGGCGCGGGCTTCACCGCAGGCGAGGCCGACGAGCTGCGCCGCTCCATGGCCGCGTGGAAGCGCAAGGGCGGCGTGCACCGCTTCGAAGACAAGTTCAAGCAAGGCTTGCTTGCGCAGGACTACCCGCTGGAATTCGCCGACCGCCTGTTCCAGCAGATCCTGGGCTTCGGCGAATACGGCTTTCCCGAAAGCCACGCCTACAGCTTCGCCATGCTGGCCTATGCCAGCAGCTGGCTCAAGCGGCACGAGCCCGCGTGCTTCCTCGCCGCGCTGCTCGACTCCCAGCCCATGGGCTTCTACCCCCCTTCGCAGCTCGTGCAGGATGCGCGCCGCCACGGCGTGCGCGTGCTGCCCGTGGACGCGGCGGCCAGCGGCGTGGACTGCACGCTCGAAGGCCCCCTGGCGCCGATGCGCGGCGTGTGCGCGCCGCAGCCCGCCGTGCGCCTGGGCCTGCGGCTGGTGGCGGGGCTGGGTAAAGCGGCGGCCGAGCGGCTCGTGCAGGCGCGCGAGGCCGGCGCCTTCGCCAGCGCCGAAGACCTGGCCCTGCGCGCCCGCCTGAATCGCCACGAGATGCAAGCCCTGGCCGCGGCCGACGCGCTGCGCGCGCTCTCGGGCCACCGACGGCAGCAGATGTGGGACGCGGCCGCCCAGCTGCGCGCGCCGCCCCTGCTGCAGGACGCGCCTTTCGGCGAGGCCGCGCTGGCGCTGCCCGCCGCGCCCGAGGGCGAGGACATCCTGTTCGACTACGCCGCCACCGGCCTCACCCTGCGCCGCCATCCGCTGGCCCTGCTGCGCGAGCGGCTCGCGCGCCTGCGCGTCGCCACCGCGCTGCAACTGCGCGCCGCGCCCCAGGGCCGGCGCGTGCGCGCGTGCGGCATCGTCACCGTGCGCCAGCGGCCGGGCTCGGCGCAGGGCACGATGTTCATCACGCTGGAGGACGAGACGGGGCCGGTCAACGTGATCGTCTGGCCGGCGCTGCTGGAGCGCTGGCGGGAGGCGCTGCTGCGCTCGCGCCTGCTGGCGGTGGAGGGCGTGTGGCAGTGCACCCGGGCTCCGGGGGCCGAGGCGGCCGTGCGGCACCTGGTGCTGCAGCGGTGCCGGGACCTGACGGGGATGCTGGGGCGACTGGCAGGGGTGTTGGAGGGAAGCCGCGACTTCCACTGACCATTTAATGCCAAAAAGGGCTCCAGCGCTTGTCCAGAAAGCGCGAGCAGCTATCAATATTGAAGAATCACCGCGGCCCCACGGCCCGCCCCGCCCGCCACTCCTGCGGAATCAGCACGAACAGCGGCGTCGGATCCCGCACGAACAGCTGCGGCGTGGGCGGCGCCTGCAGCGTAAGCACCGACCCCTCGGGCGACACCTCCATGGTGGCGAGCTGCCGCATCCAGGCCACGTCGATCGTGCCGCCCGGCGCGGGGCGCGAATAGATCAGCTCCAGCATGCGCTTGGCTGGCCGGCTGCCGCTGGCCGCCGCGATCTGGTAGAGGCGGATGGCCTCGGTGTAGTTGGAGGGCACGCCATCGCCCCGGTGGTAGCGGCGCGCCTGCGCGAGCCACTCGTCGGCAGCCTGCGGCGCGGTGGAGGAGGGCACGCTCTGCTGCTGTAGCCGGCTGGCCAGCAGCCGCGCGTTGGAGGCGGCGGCGGGCGAGCGGCCGGCCGCCGCGCGGAACTGGGCCATGGCCTCGGGCAGGCGCGCGGCGGTCAGGTGGGCCAGGCCCTGCTCGTTGATGGCGTCGGCGTTGCCCGCCTGGGCGGCGCGCTGCAGCAGCTGGGCATGGGCGTCGGCGCCCGCCTGCGGCCCGCCGTGCGGGCGGGGCACGTGCAGGGGCGCCAGGCGCTCTTCCACCCACCATTCCAGCAGCAGCGCCAGGCCCGCGTCCACGGAGCGCAGCTGGGCGATCCAGGGGCGCGCGGCCGCGGGGTTGGGCGGGCCCTGGCAGCCGTCGATCTGGCACCAGGCCAGCCCGGCGCTGGCGCGCGGCTCGCCCAGCGCCTGGGCGCGCTCGAACCAGCGCTGGGCCTGCAGGCGGTCCAGGGGCACGCGCTCTCCGTGCAGGTAGAGCAGGCCCAGCAGCCAGGCGCTGCGCGCGGCGGCCTTTTCGGCGCTGCTGCCGCGCCGGGCGCTGGCCAGGGCCGAGGCGCGCAGCTTCTGTAGCTGCGCCTGCGCGGCAGCATCGTCCGGCTCGGGCAGGCGCAGTGGGTCGGTCTGCGGGCTGCCCGAGGGCTGGATGCGCGGCGCCGTGGCGGAGCCGGACGGCTGGATGGCCGCGGGCTGGGGCTGCCCCGCGGGCTGCGGCGGCGCGGGAGCGGCCTGCACGGCCGGCTCCATCGGCGGCGGCAGCACGGGCTCGACGCGCGCCTGGGCGCGCGCCGGCAGCGCCAGCAGGGCGATGCCGATCGCACACATCGCGGTGCAGGCGGCAAGGGGGGCGGGCGTCATGGCGGCGTCCTTCAGCGGCGTGCGTGCGGGTCAGCGCGTGGCGGCCTGGGGTGCCGTGGCCGGGGCGGGCTGGGCCTTCTTGGGGATGACCTTCCAGTGCAGCCCCGACTGCACGTAGCCGCCTTCGCCCAGCCCCTGGCCGAAGGCGTTGGCCACGTCCTCGATGGAGCGGTAGCCCTGGATGTTGACCAGTGCCGAGCCCTGCAGCGGCGCGGGCAGCCGGGGCATGGCGTCGGACTCCGAGGCGAAGCAGGCGACGCGCTCGGTGCCGGGGCGGCTGGCGTCCATGATGAACGCCGGGTTGGGCACCAGCCAGTCGGGCAGGCGCACGGCCTGGTGGGCCGCCACCAGCGAGTGCGGGGTGACCATGTTGGGCGTGAGCCGCATCACGTTGCCGCCGGCGTCGGCGAAGTAGCAGTACATGTGCGAGGTGCGCGATACCGTGGCCGAGACGAAGATCTGCTCGCCGACCTCGAAGGTGGGCTCCATGCCGGGCGGCAGCGTGTTTTCGAGCTGCATGTCGATCACGCGCGGCGGAGGCGCGGTGGCGGTGAGCGAGAGGCTGGAGGTGCGCACGGGCGCGGCGCCCGCCTTGGCCTCGGCCATGGCGCCGGTGGGGCCGGAAGGGCCCCAGCCCACGCGCTGCAGCGCGCCGTCGGGGCCGAGCGCGACGAAGTGGCGCATCGCGCGCTCGTAGGTGTTGAAGTCGAGCACGCCGGTGGGCACCAGCAGGTTGTCGATCTGGAACTGGGCGAGCGCGGTGCGCAGCGCGGGCGAGTCCATGGCCAGCACGTCGGCGCCCGTCTGCAGGTAGCCCTGCGCGATGAGCGAGCTTTGCACCAACTGCGCCTGGCCCACGCCGCCGCTCTCGTCGTACCAGTCGCGCATCTGGCGCTGGAAGTCGGGGTGGGTCTGGTCCAGCGTCAGGCACTGCCAGTAGGGCACGCGCGCCCACTTGCCCACCAGCTCGATGGTGGCCAGGTCGATCAGCGTGCGCATGGCGCCGCCCGCGCCCAGTGCGTAGTCGCGCCCCACGTTGAAGTTGACGCCGTAGCTGCCGATGCGCCCGGCCACGTCCAGGCCTTGGCTGCCGCTGCCGATCACCACCTCGTTGGCCGAGTCCAGGCCCGGGATGAGCGTGCGCGTGCGGAAGTCGCCCAGGTGCATCTCCAGCCCGATGACGGTGGCCGTGCGGTTCTGGCTGTAGCCCGTATCCAGGCGGCTGGCGGAGGTGCCGGCGTCGAAGCGGTTGGTGACCACGTTCTGGTCCACGAAGGCGATGGCGCCCGAGACGTACAGCGCCGGGCGCTGCAACTGCATGAGGTTGTTGTTGAGCAGGATGGTGGTGAGGTTCTGCACCGTGTCCTGGCGCACGATGTCCACTTCGTAGTCCACGTAGCGGAAGGCATTGGACACGCGCGACATCTGCGAGAGGGCGGTGACGATCATGTCCTTGGCCGCCACGGGCACGCGGCTGGAATAGTCGATCACCTGCTTGCTGGTGATGAGCGTGGTGGGCACCTGCGCGGCGCGCAGCATGTGGTCCATGCACATCAGCGAATCGGAAAAGCTCGACACCGAGCGCGTGGGCCGCACCACGGGCCGGTTGGTGGTGTAGGCGGCGTTCTGCAGGCGCGCGTCCTTGCGCGGGTCCATGGGGGTGGTGCAGCCTGCGGCGAGCAGCGTGCCCGCCAGCAGCAGCCACAGCATCCGGGGTGTACGGCGGGTGTTCATGGCAAGGCCCTCTCTTCCCTGCACCAGCGTGATCGGACCCTGTTGCCAGCGCCGGGTGCCGCACGGCGCCAGCCAGGGGAAAACGGGCTCACCAGCAGATGTTGACCAGGTCTCCGCGCAGCACCACCACCTGTTCGGTAGGCTTGCCGCCGGCACCCGTGGGGGCCGCCGCGCCGCTGGTGCTGCCCACCGACTGCGAGCACACCACCTTGGAGCCCTTGGTGTCCACGGCGTTGACCACGTCCTTCTCGGTCAGGATGCCGGTGGTGTCGCCCGAAAAGGCCTTGGCCACGTAGCGCGTGAGGCGCGCCTGCTGCCACGCGGCCAGGCCGTTGTTGTAGTTGATGTAGCCCGACCGGGTCTCGGACCCCCAGGGCTGCATCTGCACGGTCACCTTCTTCTGCAGGACCACCGGGTCTTCGCCGGGAGCGGACCATGCGGGTGCCATTGCGCCCATGCCCAGCGCCCAGGCGCCGAGCAGCAGGCGGGTCATGATGCGGCTGTCCATGGCGACTCTCCTGTTGTGGATCGACATGGCGCCGGAGCCCGGCCGGGCCCGGCGCCTCCGGGCTTACCACTTGCCGCCAGGCTTGCCGGGCTTGGTGGGAGCGCAGTTGCCGCCAGGGCAGGGGTCTTCGGCGCAGGCATCGTTGGAGGAGATGTTCTGCACGGCGTAGGAGTTGCTTCCCAGCGCCTTGTTGATGGCGCTGCCGCCGCTGTTGAAGTTGGCGGTCTGGTTGGAAGCCGCGGCCACCACCACGTGCCCGAAGTTGGAGGCGATGTTCTGGCTGGCCTTGGCGCCGCTGCCGTCGGCCAGGTTGCTCAGGGTGCCGCCGTTCGTGTTCACGGTCTGGTTGGATGAGCTGCGGATTTCCACTGCGCCGTTGTTGCTGGCCAGGTTCTGCCGGGCCACGGCGTCGTCGCCCCGGGCTTCGTTGGACACGGTACCGCCGTTCAGGTTGGCCTGCTGGTTGGACGAGCCGCCGGCGAACACCTGGACGGGGCCGGCGTTCGATGCGACGTTTTGCATCGCCTCGTTGCGCGCACCCGAGGTGTTCGTGAGAGTCGCACCGTTGACACTGGTGTTCTGCGTGGACGGGCCGCTCAGCGTGATGGTGCTGGCGGGCTGGACTGCCATCGCTGCGGTTGCCACGGCGCTCAAGGCAAAGAATGCAAGAACTTTCATGACTGTCTCTCCTGTAACGTGTCGAAAAAGCCGAGCGTCCAGTGTCCCGGGGGACATAACCGGTGCCGCGGCTGGCCTGGACAAGGAGGCGGTCTGCCGTTGCCGGCGGGTCTGCCCTTTGTCTGGTTCCAGTGTCTGCAATGCCGCGCGCCGCAAACATCTCCGAAACGGGGTAGCCGGTTGCGGGTCCTTTGCCGCTCCCGTGCGCTGCCGCGCGGCGGCTCTTGAGAGAGGAAACAGAGGGACAAGACCCACGCGCCGCAAAGGTAGTGTCTTTCTGTAACGTTCGCATCTCCGAGAAGGGGATGTGTTTTCTTCCACCCACTGCGAATGGAAGCGCGCGGCGCCGCTGTGCGCCCAGGGCTGAAAGGCGGCGGGGCGGCCGCCTCCCGCGTTCATGGTGTTTTCCAGATGTGAATTGCGTAACTCCCGCGGGGCCACATGGCACAGCCGCTTGTCATCGGGTGTAATTTCTGCTGCCGCGCGGCCAGGGACGGCGGGCTCCGCGGTGTTGCAGGACTGTGTGTTGTGTGCTTTTTTCAAGTGCGCCGTCCGGGAGATCCACATGCTGAGCTCGATGGGAACCAACGCTTGCGGCCTGGGACCGCTGGCGAGAAGCAGTCCGGACCAGGGGCCGTTCGCCATGCACCAGAGCCCGCCGGTCATCTGGCCGGATTTCCTGGCGGGGCAGACGGCCAAGCCCGTGCGCGTGCTGCTGGTGGACGACGACGCGCACATGCGCCAGGTGATCGCGCAGGAACTCATGGCCGATGCGCGCACGCTGCTGGTCGCGCAGGCCGCCAGCGTGCGCGAAGGGCGCCGCGCGATCAAGCAGCACGAATTCGACGTGATGCTGGCCGACATCCACCTGGGCGACGGCGAGGGGCTCTCGCTGATCGACTACATGAAATCCATCCGGCCGTCGGCCGAGGCCATCGTCATCTCCATCATGGAGAACGACGACCAGGTGCTGCACGCCTTCGAGCTGGGCGCCACGGGCTACCTGGTCAAGAACTCGTGGTTCGGCAACTACCCGCAGGCCGTGCTGCAGGTGGCCAACGGCGGCGCCTCCATCACGCCCCACCTGGCGCGCCGGCTGCTGCAGCGCTTCGACGGCAATGGCGCCTCGGCGGCGGCGCATGCGCCGCGGCGCGCGGAGCACGAAACCGAGCGCCTGTCGCAGCGCGAGAAGGAGGTGCTGCGCATGGTGGCCAGCGGCTACACCAGCACGGAGATCGGCACCCGGCTGCTCATCAGCGGCCTCACGGTGAACACGCACATCAAGAGCATCTACCGCAAGCTGCAGGTGCGCACGCGCGCGCAGGCCGTGCGCTTCGCCTCGCTGCGCGGCCTGTTCTGAAGGCTGCGCCGTGCTCGCCCTCCAGCCCCCGCATTCGCGCTGGTCTGCGTGGCCCTGTGGCTGGTGCAACTGGCGCTGGATCTGCTGCTGCTGTTCTTCGGCGACGGCCTGGAGCGCGACGCGGCGCAGCGCTGGCTGATCGTGAATGCCTGCGGCGCCGCGTTGCTGGGCGGGCTGCTGGTGGGGCAGCTCCCGCGCGCCTTGCGCTGGCGCCCCCGGCGCAGCGTGCGCCCCAGCCCGGAGCTGAAGCAGGAGCGCCAGCGCATCGCGCGCGGCCTGCACGACCAGGTGGGATCGCAGCTCGTCAATGCCATGGCGCTGGTGGATGCGCGCGACCCCACGGCGCAGCCGCTGGTGCGGGCGCTGGAGCAGTGCCTGCTCGACTTGCGCCTGCTGGTGGACTCCATGGACGGGGACGACGACGCGCTGCCCGACTGCCTGGCACGGCTGCGGCACCGCATCCAGCCCGCGCTGGACCGGCGCGGCATCGCGCTGGCCTGGGACATTGCGCTGCCCGACGGCGTGGCCGTGCCCACCGGGGCGCCCGCGCGCGCGCTCACGGGCATCGTGCAGGAGGCCGTGAGCAACGTGCTGCAGCATTCGGGCGCATCGCTGCTGCGCATCGCCCTGCGCCACGCGGGCCCGCCGCAGGGGGGCGAATGGCGGCTGGAGGTGGCGGACAACGGCCGGGGCCTGCCGATGGATGCGCCGCACGGGCCGTCGGGCCACGGGCTGGCGGGCATGCACCGCCGGGCGGCCAGCGTGGGAGGTACGCTGTGGCTCGCGCCGGCCGAGGGCGGCGGCACGGCGGTGCAGGTGCGTGTGCCGGGGTAAGGGTGCTTCTTTTTTAATAGCTTCTCGCGCTTGTCCAGTAAGCGCTGGAGCCTATTTTCGAGGTGATTTCCCTTGGCCTGCCGGGGCGGCTGGCGGGCTGCCTGCGAGCAGCGTGGCGCAGTTGGCATCGTCTTCCGCTGCAGGCACGGTCACCGGCACCAGGGCCAGGGCGGCAGGCGCCACGACCGCTGCAGCCACGGCCGCGCCGGCGCGCAGCAGCAGCGGGCCGGGCTCCACGCCCACCTGCGGATCGGCGAAGGTGCCGCGCACGTACAGCGGCGTGCGCAGGGAGAAGAACTTCCATTTCAGCGATTCCGGCTTGATGCGCAGGTCCAGCCCCTCGCTCTCCAGGTCGATCTGGCCCGTGGCCTCGACGATGGCTTCGTCCGTGTTGAGCTTCACGTTGCGGGTGCGCGCCACGCCGTCCTGCACCGCCAGGTCGGCCACGGCGCAGCGCAGCTGCACTTCCTTGTTCTCCCCGAACAGCTTGGCCACCATGACGCTGCCCAGGTTGAGCGCGGCCAGGTCAAGCATCTGCTTGCTGAACGTGCCGTCGCGGATGTAGACCCGCGCCTGCCCTGAGCTGCTGCCCAGCAGCTTGGCGACCGAGTTGCCGGTGCCGGCCAGCGCCAGGCCACCGTCCAGGCGGCCCAGGCTTTTCTCCATCAGCTCCACCTTGGGGAAGAGGGCGGACAGCCGCAGGCCGTTCACCGAACCCTGCAGCGTGGCCTTGAGGGGCTTGGCGCGTCCGTCCAGCTCCACTTCCGAATCGATGCGCCCGTGCGCCACGCCGAAGCGCAGCGGCGTGAGCCGCAGCCGCCCTCCGTCCAGCACGGCACGCACGCTGAGGTTCTCCAGCGGCAGGCTTTCGGGCCGGATGATCTTCTGGCCCGAGAAGGCCAGGTCCAGGTCCATCGCGTTCCAGCGGTCCGTGGCGAAGGCCGCGTCGGGCAGCACCTTGCCGGGCCGCTTGTCCGTGCCCTTTTCCTGGGGCCGCTTGCCGCTGGGCGCGCCCAGCACCGGCCCCAGGTCGGCCAGCCGCAACTGCTTGGACACCATGTGCCCCTGCAGCTTGGGCCGGGGCTTCGCGGAGGTGTAGGTCAGGCTGCCGTGCAGGTCGCTGTTGCCCACGGTGCCGTCGAAGTCGCGGTATTCCCACACCGCCTTGCCCGGCGCAAGGCTGCCGATGAGGCGGCCGCGGGTCTGGAACGGCGGCGTGTTGGGAAGCACCAGGCCGGTCAGCTCGTACAGGTCGGCCATGCTGGCGCCCTTGAGCATCACCTGCAGGTCCATGCCCGAGAGCGCTGCAGGATTGGCCAGCACGCCCTCCGCCTGGGCCTGCACGCTGCCGGTGCGGGCCTGCAGGCGCAGCGGGTAGTTGACCGTGCGTTCGCGCAGCGTCAACACCGGGCCGGCGACGCCGTGGCCCTCGATGGGCGCCTTGCCGTAGCGGCCCTGCAGCGCGACACGCACGCCGTAGCGGCCCTGTGCGGCCTCCGGGTCGCCGGGCGCCAGGGTGTCGATGCGCGCGCGCAGCGCCAGGTTCTTGATGCCGTCCACGTAGCCGACCCATCCCTCGCGCACCACCAGCTGGTCCACGCGCAGGCGCCACGGCGTGCGGTCTTCGGCGGGGACGTCGGGGCGGCGGAACGTCCAGTTGTTGCCGCCGTCGTCCTTGCGCGCCAGCACGATGTCGGGCGCCTCCAGCACCACGGTATCGAGCATGAGGGTGCGCGAGAGCAGGGGCAGCAGGCGCAGGGTGGCGCTGGCGTTGGCGATCGTGCCCATGGTGCGGGCATCGCGCGGCGGGGCGCTGGCGTCCGCATCGGCGTGCCGTGCGCCGTCCGCACTGGGCCGGGGCGGAGCGGGCAGCAGCGGCAGCCCGTCGGAAACCTTGGCGGGCGCTTCGGCCACCTCCATGCCCTCGGGGTTGCCCATCGACAGTTGCTGGGCCCGTACCGTCACGCCGGGCACCCAGCGCTGCCAGCCGCTTTCGAGCGGCTGCGGCCAGTGCCATTCGGCCGACAGATCGCCGCCGATGGCGAAGCTGCGCCCCGTGGCTTCCGAAACCTTGCGTTCCACCCACGGCTTGGCCTGGTTCCAGTCCCAATACGTGAGCACCACGATGCCGAGCACCAGCAGGGCGAACAGCGCGCCCAGCGTTCCTGCCGCCCAGCGCCATGCGCGGCGGCGGCGCGCTGGAGCGGGGGCGGGCGGCGAGGCGGATGCAGGCATGGGCGTACGGATGTTGAGGTGGTGTGGAACATCCTAGTGGCGCGGTGCCGCCTTTGCGCACCCATGCCGCGTTTCCCGCGCTTGTCCTACATGGTCACCCCAGGGGCCTGTCCGTCGAAATGCGCCGTCGGCCTACATCTGCACACCATTTGTTGCAGCAGACTTCTCGTCACTTCTTTATGGACCGACCCCGGTGGCATGCCATGCGCGCAGCAGACGCTCTGACCCAGGAAACCATCTTCGGCATGGCCGACGGTGCGACCTATTCGGGCACGCTGTGCCTGAGCCGGGATGGCAAGCGCTATTACTTCGCCCAGGCCCAGGTGGACGGCCACAACATCCCCCTGCCCGGCGACCATTGGCGCACCCGCGAAGCTGCGGTGCGCGGGCTGGCGGACATCGCCTGCGGCGCGCGCAAGCCCCGATCCGACAGCAGCCCGCAGCCACCGGCGGATTGACCTGCCCGCGGCGGGGGCCGTCACTACAATGCGGGCCCGATGCACAACAGCCACGATCCCCGCGTATTGCCCATGCGCGACGGGGTCAACCCGAGTTGCGTCGTCCTGCCTTCGGCGGGGCAGGGCCTGCTGCTGGATTTCCTCGTGGAGCGCCTGCCGGCAGTGCCGCGCGAGGACTGGCTGCGCCGCATGGCGGCCGGCGAGGTGGTCGATGAATTCGGCGTGCCCGCCCGGGCCGGCACCCCCTTCGCTGCGGGCGTGCGCTACTACTACTACCGCGAACTGCCCGAAGAGCCGGCCATTCCCTTCGAGGAGCGCGTGCTGTTCCAGGACGAGCACATCCTGGTGGCCGACAAGCCGCACTTCCTGCCCGTGGTGCCCAGCGGCCGCTACCTGCAGCACACGCTGCTCGTGCGGCTCAAGCGCAGGCTGGGCCTGCGCGAACTCTCGCCCGTGCACCGCATCGACCGCGATACGGCGGGGCTGGTGCTGTTTTCCACGCAAAGGTCCACACGCGGGCGCTACCAGGCGCTGTTCAGGGAGCGTGACGTGGCCAAGGTCTACGAAGCCATCGCACCCTGGCGGGCAGACCTCGCGTTCCCGCGCATCCATGAGAGCCGTCTGGAGGAAAGCGCCCAGTTCTTCCGCATGCACGAGGTCCCCGGCGTGCCGAACGCCATCACCCGCATGGACCTCCTGGAGCGCGCAGGCGCCTGGGCCCGCTACCGCCTCGCGCCGGTCACCGGCAAGCGCCACCAGCTGCGCGTGCACATGGCCGCGCTGGGGCTGCCGCTGTGCGGCGATGGGTTCTATCCGGAGGTGCGCGACCCGGCGCCGGGCGACTATTCCAACCCGCTGCAGCTCCTGGCCCGCGCGCTGGAATTCACCGATCCGGTGACGGGGCAGGCGCGGCGCTTCGAGAGCCGCTTGCAGTTGCGGCCGCTGGTGGAATTTGGGGAGGGAAGTGGAGCGGGTGAAGGGAATCGAACCCTCGTATGAAGCTTGGGAAGCTGCCGTTCTACCATTGAACTACACCCGCACGAGCCGCGCATTCTAGCGCACGGCGGGCCCGCCAAAAGCCGGATGCGCGCCTGTCCGCGGCGCACACGGCATATGGGCTGACGTGCCGCGCGCCCGGATGGCGCCACCATGGCCGCATTGCCCGCGCGGCGGGCGCCAAGAGAGGGCTGCATGGCGGTGAAGAACCCATCCAGGGATGCAACGAAGGGGCGCGGCCCCGTGAGCGAGCGCGAGGCGCAGGCACTGCTGGAACTGCGCACGCTCGGCCCGCATGGCGAGCTGGAACTGCCCTCGGTGCGCATTCTGGGCTACAGCCTGGAGTTGCGCGACGGCAAAGGCGGTTTCGTGGGCGACAGCGCCAGCAGCGCGGCCTTTCGCGGCATGCTCGATGCGTGGCGTGCGCTGTTCGCTGCCATGGCAGGGCGCGATCCGCTGGGCTCCAGGCCGACCGATGCGCTGGACAAGCGCAAGCTGGACGCGCTGCTCAAGGAGGGTGGGCCGGCCGCGCAGGCCATCGCGGCAGCGCAGGAGGATTACGCGCTGCAGCTGGCCGACGTGGTGTTGCGCTTCCTGCGGCACAAGAGCTGGCGCGGCGTACGCCGCGTGATCGTGGGCGGAGGCTTTCACCAGAGCGTGGTGGGCGAGCGCGCCATTGCACGCGCTGCCGAACTCGTGGGCCGCAAGCGCTCCACGGTGGAACTGCGCACGTTGCACCATGACGCGGACGACGGCGGCCTGATCGGCTGGGTGCATCTGGCCCCCATGGCGCTGCTGCAGAGCTACGACGCCATCCTGGCCGTGGACCTGGGGGGCACCAACGTGCGCTGCGGCGTGGTGCTCACGCACCTGCACAAGGCGCCCGACCTCTCGCGCGTCGAGGTGCTGCTGCGCGACAAATGGCGCCATGCCGAACACGGCCCCCGGCGCGACGAACTGGTGGACGGCATCGCGCAGATGCTGGCCGATCTGGCCGCGCAGGCCGAGCGCAAGGGCGTTCGCGTGGCGCCCTTCATCGGCGTGGCCTGCCCCGGGCTGGTCTGCGAGGACGGCTCGCTGGCCGGTGGTACGCAGAACCTGCCGGGCAACTGGGAGAGCGCGCGCTTCCACCTGCCGCAGGACCTGTGCGAGCGGCTGCCCGAGATCGGCGACGGGCGCACGCAGGTCTGCCTGCACAACGACGCGGTGGTGCAGGGCCTGTCGGAGCTGCCGTTCACGCAGGACGTGCGGCGCTGGGCGGTGGTCACCGTGGGCACGGGGCTGGGCAACGCCAGCTACGCCAACCGCGCGCCCAAGGTTTGAAGCGTTTTCGGCCTCTAGCGCTTGTGCAGCAAGCGCGGGCAGCTATCGAAAGCGTAGTAACCGGCGCGCAGGGCCGGTGCCGGCGAAAATCTATAATGTCCGGTTGGTCACGACGGGGCGGGCCACCGCCGCACGCGCCCGCCCACGAACCCCCTACACACCATGAGCACTCCCACCTTTTCCGTCGCGGACATCCGCAAGACCTTCCTGGACTTCTTCGCCGCCAAGGGGCACACCGTGGTGCCTTCGAGCCCGCTGGTGCCGGCCAACGACCCGACGCTGATGTTCACCAACTCGGGCATGGTGCAGTTCAAGGACGTGTTCCTGGGCACCGACAAGCGCCCCTACAACCGCGCCACCTCGGTGCAGACCTGCCTGCGCGCCGGCGGCAAGCACAACGACCTGGAGAACGTGGGCTACACCGCGCGCCACCATACCTTCTTCGAGATGCTGGGCAACTGGTCGTTCGGCGACTACTTCAAGCGCGAGTCGCTCAAGTGGGCGTGGGAACTGCTCACCGAGGTCTACAAGCTGCCGCCCGAGCGCCTGCTGGCCACCGTCTACGCGGAGGACGACGAGGCCTACGACATCTGGACCAAGGAAATCGGCCTGCCGCCCGAGCGCGTGATCCGCATCGGCGACAACAAGGGTGGGCGCTACAAGAGCGACAACTTCTGGATGATGGCCGACACCGGCCCCTGCGGCCCGTGCTCGGAGATCTTCTACGACCACGGCCCCGGGATCCCCGGCGGCCCCCCGGGCAGCCCCGACGAGGACGGCGACCGCTTCATCGAGATCTGGAACAACGTGTTCATGCAGTTCGACATGAAGGAGGACGGCTCCGTCTCCCCGCTGCCCGCTCCCTGCGTGGACACCGGCATGGGCCTGGAGCGCCTGGCCGCCATCCTGCAGCACGTGCACAGCAACTACGAGATCGACCTGTTCGACGCGCTCATCAAGGCCGCCGCGCGAGACCGGCACGAGCGACCTGGCCAACCCCTCGCTCAAGGTCATCGCCGACCACATCCGCGCCACCGCCTTCCTGGTGGCCGACGGCGTGATCCCCAGCAACGAGGGCCGGGGCTACGTGCAGCGCCGCATCGTGCGCCGCGCCATCCGTCACGGCTACAAGCTGGGCCGCAAGACGCCGTTCTTCCACAAGCTGGTTAAGGACTTGGTGCAGCAGATGGGCGACGCCTATCCCAAGATCCGCGAGCAGGAGGCGCGCATCACCGACGTGCTGCGCGTGGAGGAAGAGCGCTTCTTCGAGACCCTGGCGCACGGCATGGAGATCCTCGACGCGGCGCTGGAGGGCGGCACGCAGGTGCTGCCCGGCGACGTGGCGTTCAAGCTGCACGATACCTACGGCTTCCCGCTGGACCTGACCAACGACGTGTGCCGCGAGCGCGGCGTGGGCGTCGATGAAGCGGGCTTCCACACCGCCATGGAGCACCAGAAGAACACCGCCCGCGCGGCGGGCAAGTTCAAGATGGACCGCGCGCTGGAATACACGGGCGCGGCCAACGCATTCACGGGCTACGAGCATCTGGCCGAAAGCGCCAAGGTCGTCGCGCTCTATGTGGACGGCACTGCCGCGGCGGCCCTGCGCGCCGGCCAGAGCGGCGTGGTGGTGCTGGACCGCACGCCGTTCTATGCCGAGAGCGGCGGCCAGGTGGGCGACCAGGGTGTGATCGCCGTGGGCTCCGCGCGCTTCGTGGTGGCCGACACGCAGAAGATCAAGGCCGACGTTTACGGCCACCACGGCGTGCTGGAGGCCGGCACGCTCAACGTGGGCGACACGGTGCAGGCGCAGGTGGACACGCAGCTGCGCGCGGCCACCATGCGCAACCACTCCGTCACCCACCTCATGCACAAGGCCCTGCGCGAAGTGCTGGGCGACCACGTGCAGCAGAAGGGCAGCCTGGTGAACGCCGAGCGCACGCGCTTCGACTTCGCGCACAACGCGCCGGTGACCGGCGCGCAGATCCGCGAGATCGAGCGCCGCGTGAACGCCGAGGTGCTGGCCAACACGGACACGCAGGCGCGGGTGATGGACATCGAATCGGCCCAGAAGACCGGCGCCATGATGCTGTTCGGCGAGAAGTACGGCGAGACCGTGCGCGTGCTCGACATCGGCGCCAGCCGCGAGCTGTGCGGCGGCACCCACGTGCGCCGTACGGGCGACATCGGCCTGTTCAAGGTGGTGGCCGAAAGCGGCGTGGCCGCCGGCGTGCGCCGCATCGAGGCGGTGACCGGCGAGAACGCGCTGGCCTACCTGCAGTCGCTGGAAACGACGGTGGACGATGCCGCCGCCGTGCTCAAGGCTCCCGTGGCCGAACTGACCACCCGCATCGGCGGCGCGCTGGAGCAGATCAAGGCGCTGGAAAAGGAGCTGGCCGCGCTCAAGGGCAAGCTGGCGTCCAGCCAGGGCGATGAACTGGCGGGCCAGGCGGTGGAGGTCAAGGGCATCAAGGTGCTGGCGGCCAAGCTCGACGGCGCCGACGCCAAGACATTGCGCGACACCATGGACAAGCTCAAGGACAAGCTCAAGACCGCCGCCATCGTGCTGGCCGCCGTCGATGGCGACAAGGTGCAGCTGGCCGCCGGCGTGACGGCTGACAGCACGGGCCGCGTCAAGGCGGGCGAGCTGGTGAACTTCGTCGCCGGCCAGGTGGGAGGCAAGGGCGGCGGCAAGCCCGACATGGCCATGGCCGGTGGCACCAACGCCGCGGCGCTGCCGCAGGCGCTGGCCTCGGTGGCGGGCTGGGTGGGCGAGCGCGCGTAACCCGCGGCCGCATCCCATGCGAAACACCCGCCTGACGGCGGGTGTTCTTTTTTCTAGAAGAGCTCCACCTCGTCGTGGGCGACCTTGGCCTGCAGCGCGCCGCTGTGCAGCAGGTCGTCGTAGAAGCAGACGCGGTTGCGGCCGTTTTCCTTGGCGTGGTAGAGAGCCTGGTCGGCCCGGCCCAGGATCTCCACGGGCGAGCCCGCCTGCGTGGCCGCGAAGCCGATGCTGATCGTGATGTGGCCCACCTGCGGAAAGGTGTGCTCCTGGATGGCGGCGCGCAGCCGCTCCAGCGCCTGGCGTGCCTGCCCGAGCGTGACCGAGCGCAGCAGCACCACGAACTCCTCGCCGCCGAAGCGGAAGATGCGGTCCTGGCTGCGGAACAGCGAGCGCAGCCGGTTGGCCACGAGGATCAGTACCTCGTCGCCGTACAGGTGCCCGAAGCGGTCGTTGACAGCCTTGAAGTGGTCGATGTCGATCACGGCCAGCCACTGGCGGGGCGGGTCGTCGCCCTGCGCGGCGTCCGGCCGGGCGCCGGCCTGGCGCGCGAACTGCTCCTCGAACGTCTTGCGGTTGAACAGGCCCGTGAGCGCGTCGCGCTCGCTGTAGTCCAGCAGGCTCTGGTAGTTCTGGTAGACGAGGAACACCCCCATGACCACGTCGCGCTGGTGCCGTGTGAGGGCGCGCGACTGCGTGATCTCCAGGCAGGCGTGGGCGCGGTCGGCCAGCCACACGGGCAGCCACAGGGTGTGGCGCCCGGTGGCGGAATGCTGGGCGCTGGCCTGGCGGCTTTCGATGCACTGCGCCAGCTCCGGCAGCTGCGTGAGCGGCACGCCCTGGGGATCGGAGCAGGCATCGTGCGCGCTGGAGACGATCTGCCCGTCCTGGCTCCAGCTGCGCGGGCGCAGCATGGTGACCTGGTCCTGCACGAAGAACTCCAGCGCCCGCACCTGCACGATGTGCCCCAGCTTGAGCAGCGTGGACAGCACCGACACCTCCAGCCGCAGATGGTCCCGGTGGCCGGTCATCTCGACCAGGTTCTGCAGTATGGGTTTCATCGGCGGGGCTTTCAGGAGGTGCGTGGCAGTAGGGCTAGCGCCGCGCGAACACCAGGTCCCACACGCCGTGGCCGAGCCGCATGCCGCGGTTCTCGAACTTGGTCAGGGGACGGTACTCGGGCTGCGGCGCATAGCCGTCGGCCGTGTTGGCGAGCAGCGGCTCGGCCGACAGCACCTCGAGCATCTGCTCGGCGTAGGGCTGCCAGTCGGTGGCGCAGTGGATGTAGCCGCCAGGCTGGAGCCGCTCGGCCAGCTTGGTCACCAGCGGCGGCTGGACCAGGCGGCGCTTGTTGTGGCGCTTTTTGTGCCAGGGGTCGGGAAAGAAGATGTGCACGCCGGCGAGCGAGGCCGGCGCCAGCATGTGGTCCAGCACTTCCACGGCGTCGTGCTGCAGGATGCGGATGTTCTCGATGCCGTGCTCGCCGATGCGCTTGAGCAGCGCGCCCACGCCGGGCTCGTGCACCTCGCAGCACAGGAAGTTGTCGCCAGGGCGTGCGCGCGCGATGTGGGCCGTGGCCTCGCCCATGCCGAAGCCGATCTCCAGCACCAGCGGCGCGCTGCGGCCGAACGCTGCGGTGGCGTCCAGCCGGGCGGGCGCGTAGTCGAGCACGAAGCGCGGGCCCAGCTCCTCCAGCGCCTTGGCCTGGCCGCTGGTGGTGCGGCCGGCGCGGCGCACATAGCTCTTGATGCCCTTGGGGTGGGCGACGTCTGCCGGCGCTTCGCCGGGGGCGGAAATGGGGGCCTGTGCGGCTTCGGGAGGGAGTGTTGCGATCACGGTGCGCGATTGTAGATTCGAGCCCATGCCTTGGACCAGTGCGCGAGCGCATCTCCCACGGTGGCGGCGGCGCCCGCTGCCGGAGCGGGCAGGCCCAGCACCTGCGCCGCGGCCGCCAGCGCCTGCAGCGGCCGGCTGGCGTCGAAGGGCGGGGCGCCGTGCTGCTTGGAGAGCTTCTCGCCGTCCGCGGCGCGCACCAGCGGCGTGTGCAGGTAGCGCGGCGTGGGCAGGCCCAGGGCCGACTGCAGCAGGATCTGGCGCGGCGTGTTGTCGGCCAGGTCCTCGCCGCGCACCACGTCGGTGATGCCCTGGTCGGCATCGTCCACCACCACGGCGAGTTGGTAGGCCCACAGGCCGTCGGCGCGGCGCAGGACGAAGTCGCCGGTGTGGCGCGCCACGTCCTGCTGCTGCGGGCCCAGGCGCCTGTCGGTCCAGCGGACGCCATCGTTCGCTATCGAAAAAGGAGCTGCTTGCGCTTGACTGTCAGGCGCTGGAGGCTGTTTTGACTGGTACTGCGTGGTATGGAAGCGCCAGGCGCGCGGCGCCCGCCCGCCCAGGCCTTTTCCGGATTCGGGACAGCAGGTGCCGGGGTAGGGCAGTTCCTCATGGCGCTGGCGCGCGTGGCCCTGGGCGGCCAGCGCCTGCGCGATGTCGCGCCGCGTGCAGGCGCAGGGGTAGGCCAGGCGGCAGGCCACGAGCTTGTCCAGCGCCTGCTGGTAGCGCGCGCCGCGCGCGGACTGGTAGAGCGGCGGCGCGTCCGGCACCAGGCCGCAGGCCGCGAGCTGGGCCAGGATGCGTCCGGCCGCGCCGTCCATGCAGCGCGGCAGGTCCACGTCCTCGATGCGCACGAGCCAGCGCCCGCCGGCCGCGCGCGCGTCCAGCCAGCTGGCCAGCGCGGCGACCAGCGAGCCGGCATGCAAGGGTCCCGTGGGCGAGGGCGCGAAACGGCCCACGTAGCTCATGCAGCGGCCAGCGCCAGCTCCAGTCCGGAGACGAAGGCGTCCTCCAGGCGGTGGCCCAGGCACCAGTCGCCGCAGGCGCCCAGGCCCGTGGCCGCATCCCACAGGAAGGGGCGGCCCAGGGGCGACTGGGTCTGGGCGTAGGACCAGCGGCGCACTTCGCTGTGCGTGGGCACCGCGCGGATGCCGGTCACCTCGGAGAAGGCCTTGAGCAGCTTGGCCTGCACGCGGGCTGCGTCGTCCTGCAGGTGCTCGCGCGACCAGGCGGGGCTGGCCTGCACGGTCCAGCGCTCGACCTGCGAGCGGCCGGGCTTGCTGGACTCGCGCGCCAGCCAGGCGATGCGGTGGTGGGTGCTGCGCGCGGCGTTCCACTGCGGGCCCAGGGTGGTCAGGCCCGGCCGCACGGCCTGGGCGAAGCCGAGCATCAGCGTCCAGCAGGGGGCGATGTCCACGCCGGCCAGCGCCGGGCCCCAGGGCGCGGCGAGGGCCGACTGCTCCAGCAGCGCCTGGGCCTGCGGCGCGGGCAGCGCGAGCAGCACGGCGTCGAAGCCGGCATGCACCTGCGTGGCGCCCTCCAGCGTTTCGGTGCGCACCTGCCAGCCGCCGGGGCGCAGGCTGTCGCGCTCGATGCGCGTGACGGCCGTGCGCGCCAGCAATTGGCCTGCCTGCGCCAGCGGCTCGGCCCAGGTGCGCACCAGCGCGTCCATGGCGGGCGTGGCGACCCAGTGCGGCTCGCCGGGCGGCGGGGCAGCGGCGGCCACGCGCCCTGCGGCGTCGAGCACGCGCACGGTAGTGGCGCTCCAGGGGCGGCACAGGCCGGGCACGGTGTCCAGCGCGCGCTGGAAGCGCGCATCGCGCACGGTGAAGTACTGTGCGCCCGCGTCGAAGCTGCCGCAGGGCGATTCCTGCGCCGTGGTGCGGCCGCCGGGCCGCAGGGCCTGCTCGAACACGGTGACGGCATGGCCGGCCTGCGCGAGCGTGCGCGCGCAGGCCACGCCGGCCATGCCGGCGCCGACCACGGCGAAACGGCGTGCGGGCTGGCTGGAGCGGGAAAGGGGACGTGTCATGGGAAGGAGGTGCGAAGAAGGGTGCGCCACACTCTACACGCGCGCCGGCCCGCCGTCGCCCCGGGCGGGTCAAACGCCGTGGTGGTTTTCCAGAAGGGCGCGGCGCGTGGCGGTGCTTTGCAACTGCTCCAGCCACCACTGCAGCGCGCGCCCCGGCGCGGCCTGGCTGGCGCCGCCCCAGGCGTAGCTCACCGGCACTTCGCGCGCGGGACGGGCCACCGCGCGCACCACCAGGTGCCCGGCCTCGACGTAGGGCCGGATCATGGGCTCGGGCAGGAAGCCCCCGCCCAGGCCGCGCAGCTGGGCCTGGATCTTGGCGCGCAGCGTGTCCACGGTGAAGACGTCCTGCCCCGCCAGGATGCCCATGGTCACGCTGCTGCGCCGCGCGGAGTCGGCCACGGCGATCTGGCGGTGGGCGCGCAGCACGGCGTCGGTGAGGGGCTCGGGCAGCCGGGCCAGCGGATGGTGCGGCGCCACGGCGAAGACGAAGCGCACGCCGCCCAGCGGCGCGCTCTGCAGGCCGGCCACGGTGGGCGTGCCGACGGCCACGCCGATGGCCAGGTCGGCATGGCCCGAGGTCAGCGCCTCCAGCGTGCCGCTCAGGATGCCGTCGCGCCACTTGAGCTGCGTGGGCGGATCGAGCGCATAGAACGCCTCCACCAGCTCCAGCATGGTGGTGGGGGAGATCACGCCGTCGACCGACAGGGTGAGCTGCGGCTCCCAGCCCGTGGCCACGCGGCGCACGCGGTTGGCGATGGCGTCTGCGTCCTCCAGCAGGCGCGCGCCCTCGCGCAGCAGCTCGGTGCCCGCCGCGGTGGGACGCGCCTGGCGTGCGCTGCGGTCGAACAGCAGCACGTCCAGCGCGTCCTCGATCTGGCGCACGCGGTAGGTGAGCGCGCTGGGCACCAGGCCGAGCTGCCGCGCCGCAGCGGCGAAGCTGCCCGTGTCGGCGATGGCCTGCAGCATGGAGAGGTTGTCCGGGGTCAGTGCATCGCGGGCGTTTTGCATGGTGGAGGGTGTTTCGATTCAAACCATTTGAATGATGCCTTCAAGTCGGCTGTGCCTGCAACCGGGCGGGCGCGCCTACAGTGAAGCCATACCCCAACACCCCCAGGAGAGCGCACCATGCTGACCATCCGCAAATCGCAGGACCGGGGCCATGCCGACCATGGCTGGCTCCAGTCGCACCACAGCTTCTCGTTCGCGGGCTATCACGACCCGCGCCACATGGGCTGGGGCAACCTGCGCGTCATCAACGAGGACCGCATCGCCCCGGGCACGGGCTTCGGCACCCATGGCCACCGGGACATGGAGATCATCAGCTACGTGCTGTCGGGCGAGCTGGCCCACCAGGACAGCATGGGCAACGTGAAGGGCATTCCGCCCGGCGACGTGCAGCGCATGAGCGCGGGCTCGGGCGTGATGCACAGCGAGTTCAACCATGCGCAGGGGCAGGTCACGCACTTCCTGCAGATCTGGATCGAGCCCAACGTGCGCGGCATCGCCCCGAGCTACGAGCAGAAGCGCTTCACCGATGCCGACAAGCGCGGCCGGCTGCGCCTCGTGGCCTCGCCCGACGGGGCCGAGGGCTCGGTCTCCCTCCACGCCGATGCCTCGCTCTACGCCGGCCTCTTCGACGGCGGCGAGAGCACCCGCCTGGCCGTGGCGCCGGGCCGCAAGGCCTATGTGCACCTGGTGCGCGGCGCGCTGCGGGTCAACGGCCAGCCCCTTCAGGGCGGCGACGCGGCGTTGCTGGACAATGAGGACGGCGTAGCGCTCGACGGCGGGCACGACGCCGAGGTGCTGGTGTTCGATCTGGCCGCTTGAGACACATCCGGCGGCCAGCCAGTTTTTCCCTTTCCAAGGAGCTTCACCATGTTCACTGCCCTGCAAAACCCTCTGGCCCTGGCGGGCCGCATTCTCCTGGCGCTGCTTTTCGTGCCCGCGGGCTACGGCAAGATCGCCGGCTTCTCCGGCACCGTGGGCTACGCCGCGTCCATGGGCATGCCGCTGCCCTCGGTGGGCGTGGCCGTCGGCCTGGCGATCGAGCTGCTGGGCGGGCTGGCGCTGCTCATTGGCTGGGGCACGCGCTGGGCGGCGCTGGCGCTGGCGGTGTTCACGCTGGCGGCCAGCTTCGTCTTCCACGCCTACTGGAGCCTGCCGGAAGCCCAGCAGGCGACCCAGCAGCTGATGTTCTTCAAGAACCTCGCCATCACCGGCGGGCTGCTGGCCTTCGCGGCCTTCGGCGCCGGCGCCTGGAGCGTGGACGGTACGCGCCGCATCCGCTGAGTGCTCCTGAAAGGTGAGCATCCGGCGCTTGCCTGTCAAGCGCTGGATGCCGATTTGGCCATGAAACGCTAGGCGGCCGCGGGCCGCTGCCACTGGCCGTCGATGCGCAGCTCGTGCGGCATGAAGCGCGACTTGTAGTTCATCTTCGGGCTCTGCGCAATCCAGTAGCCCAGGTAGACGTAGGGCAGGCCCAGCGCGCGGGCCTGCTGCACCTGCCAGAGCACGTTGTAGGTGCCGTAGCTGGCGCTTTCCTCGGGCTCGTAGAAGGTGTAGACGGCGGAAAGGCCGTCTTCCAGCACGTCGAGGATGGAGACCATCTTCAGCGCCCCCGGCTGGCCGTCGGCGTCCGTCTCGCGGAACTCGACCAGGCGCGAGTTGACGCGGCTTTGCAGCAGGAACTGCGTGTACTGGTCGATGCTGTCGTGGTCCATGCCGCCGCCCGCATGGCGCAGGGTCTGGTAGCGCAGGTAGAGCTGGTAGTGCTCGGGCAGGTAGCACAGGCGCAGCACGCGCGCCTGCAGGCTGCCGTGGCGCTTGAAGGCGCGGCGCTGGCTGCGGTCGGGGCGAAAGCCCTCTACCACCACGCGCAGGGGCGTGCAGGCCTGGCAGCCGTCGCAGTAGGGGCGGTAGGTGAACATGCCGCTGCGCCGGAAGCCCTGCGCCACCAGGCCGGAATAGACCGCGTTCTGGATCAGGTGGCTGGGCGTGGCGACCTGCGAGCGCGCCTGTCGCCCCGGCAGGTAGCTGCAGGGGTAGGGGGCGGTGGCATAGAACTGCAGGCTCTGCAGCGGAAGGTCGTTGAGCTGGGTCACGCCGGAGGGTTCGCGTCAAGAAGCGCGTCCCAGTATACGGACTGGAAGCGCCAGTCGCAGGGCGGCTGCTCCCTGGCCTCCTGCACGTGGCGCAGGAAGCCGGCACGCGCCACCTCGCGCGCGCCCAGCGATGCCAGGTGCGGCGTGTTCTGCTGGCAGTCGATCAGCGCCACCCCCTGGTGGCGGCACAGGCCCACCAGGGCGGCCAGCGCGATCTTGGAGGCGTCGGTGGCGTGGGCGAACATGGATTCGCCGAACACCGCCCGGCCGATGGCGATGCAGTAGAGCCCGCCCACCAGCCGGCCGTCCACCCAGGTCTCCACGCTGTGCGCGTGGCCGGCGGCGTGCAGCGCCTCGTAGGCGGCCACCATGGGCGGCACGATCCAAGTGCCCGACTGGCCCGCGCGCGGCGTCTGCGCGCAGGCGCGGATCACGGCGGCGAAGTCGCTGTCGATGCGTACTTCGCAGCCCGCAGTGGTGCGGAAGCGCTGCAGGGTCTTGCGCAGCGAGCGGTGCAGCCGGAATTCCTGCTCGTGCAGCACCATGCGCGGGTCCGGGCTCCACCAGAGGATGGGCTGGCCGCTGCTGAACCATGGGAAGATGCCGTGCGCATAGGCCGAGCGCAGCCGGTCCACGTCGAGCGAGCCGCCGGCCGCGAGCAGGCCCGGCGCGGGCGAGTCGGGGCCCCAGCTGCGGGCGGGCGGGGGAAACGGGTCTTGCGGACCCAGCCAGGGGAGCGGCGTGGTCATGTGCTGCATTGTGGCCCCGCACCTGGACGAAAGCCGCCAGCCCTGCGGAGGACTGGCGGCTTTTTTGCTTCCAAAAGGGGAGCTGCCTGCGCTTGGCTGGCAGGCGCTGGAGGCCGAAAAGGCTTGCTTAGCCCTCCACGTACCACGCATCCTTGAGCGCGCTCACCGTGGCTTCGGCCACTTCGGGCTGCGCCGCGAGCCAGGCCTGGGTGGCCTGGCGGTCGTCCTCGGTGGCGCAGCCGCGCCCGTAGGCCGTCACGAAGCCGTCGCGCACCCAGCCGGCGGCGGCCAGGTTGCGGGGCACGAGCAGTTCGCGCACGAAACGGTCCATCAGCACCTCTTCCTGCTCCGCGGCCAGGGCCTGCTTCACCTTCAGCTCGTACTCGAAGCCGAGTTCCTGGAATTCGCCCACGCGCATTTTCTTGCGGAGGCGGCGGCTGCGTTGCTTGTTGGGAGGCAGGGACATGGAGGAGGGGCCAATGAAAATGCCAGCCGCATGGACTGGCATGGTTCGGGGAGGGCGGAATTCTTGCGCGGCCTGGGCGGCCACGGGGGCCGCTTACAGGCGGGCGGGGGAGCGCTTGCGGTCGCGTTCGTCTTCAGGCCAGGCGGAGAGCATTGCGGTGGTGTTCATGGAAAAACTCCTTTGATGTACCCACAACGCGGCCCGTCCGCCCGGCGTTGACAGGCCCCCTGCAAAAAAATGCAACCCTGTCTTGCTCATTAAAAATGATAGCTGCTAGCGCTTTCTGGAAAAGCGCTAGAGGCCAAAAACACCCCAAAATCAACCTGCTGCCGCGGCCTCTTCCAGCGCGGTGGAGACTTCAAGCCAGCGCTCTTCCAGCGCCTCGGTTTCGTCGTTGGCGGCTTTCAGGCGGCGGCCGCATTCGGCGATTTCCACCGGGGGCAGGGCTTCTTGCGTCAGTTTTTGCTCCAGCGCAGCGCGCTCGGCGGCCAGGGCGGCCAGGCGTTTGTCGATTTGCTCCAGTTCTTTCTTCAGGGGGCGGGTCTTTTCGGCAAGCTGCTGGCGGGCCTGGGCGTCTTGCTTGCGCTGGTCGCGGCCATCGCGGGGCGGGGTGGGCGCCGGCGCAGCGGCGGGTGGGGCTTCGGGCGCGGCCTGGGCTTGCTCGGCCAGGCGGGCTTCTTCGCGCAGGCGCTTGGATTCTTCGAGCAGGTAGCGCTGGTAGTCGTCCAGGTCGCCGTCGAACGGACCGACCACGCCCCGGCCCACCATCCAGAAGTCTTCGCAGACCGAGCGCAGCAGCGCGCGGTCGTGGCTGACGAGCATGACGGTGCCGTCGAAGTCGTTCAGCGCCATGGCCAGGGCCTCGCGGGTGGCCAGGTCCAGGTGGTTGGTGGGCTCGTCCAGCAGCAGCAGGTTGGGGCGCTGCCAGACGATCATGGCCAGCACCAGGCGGGCTTTTTCGCCGCCGCTCATGGTCCCCACGGCCTGCTTGACCATGTCGCCGGTGAAGTTGAAGCTGCCCAGGTAGCTGCGCAGGTCCTGCTCGCGGCTGGGCTGCCTGGCGTCCGGCCCCAGTTCCTTGGCGAGGCGGACCATGTGCTCCAGCGGGTTGTCGGCGGGCCGCAGCACGTCCAGCTCCTGCTGGGCGAAGTAGCCGATGCTCAGGCCCTTGCCTTCGGTGATGCTGCCGGCCAGCGGCTTCATGGTGCGGGCAATGGTCTTGACCAGGGTGGACTTGCCCTGGCCGTTGGCGCCCAGGATGCCGATGCGCTGGCCCGCCAGCACCGAGCGGTTGACGCCCGTGAGGATGGTGGTGGGTGTGCTTTCGTCGTCCACGTAGCCGAACGCTGCATCGCTGATGGCGAGCATGGGGTTGGGCAGGCTGGCGGGTTCCTTGAACTCGAAGGTGAACTCGGCCTCGGCCAGCACGGGGCCGATTTTTTCCATACGTTCGAGCTGCTTGACGCGGCTTTGCGCCTGCTTGGCCTTGCTGGCCTTGGCCTTGAAGCGATCGATGAACTTTTGCAGGTGGGCCATCTTCTCCTGCTGCTTGGCAAAGCTGGCCTGTTGCAGTTCGAGCTGCTGGGCGCGCAGCTCTTCGAACTTGCTGTAGTTGCCGCCATAGCGGTTCAGCTCGCCCTGCTGGATTTGCAGGGTGACGTTGGTGATGGCGTCGAGAAACTCGCGGTCGTGGCTGATGACGATCATGGTGCCCACGTAGCGCTTGAGCCAGGCTTCGAGCCAGACCAGGGCGTCCAGGTCCAGGTGGTTGGTGGGCTCGTCCAGCAGCAGCAGGTCGCTGGGGCACATCAGCGCGCGGGCCAGCTGCAGGCGCATGCGCCAGCCGCCGGAGAAGCTGTTGACCGGCTGGTCCAGCTCGCTCACGCGAAAGCCCAGGCCCAGGATCAGGGCCTGGGCGCGGGCCACGGCGTCGTGCGCGCCCGCGTCGTGCAGGTCGGAATACGCATGGGCGATGGCCATGCCGTCGTCGCTGGCCTCGGCCTGGGCCAGCTGCTGCTGCACCTCGGCCAGGCGGGTGTCGCCCTCCAGCACGAAGTCGGTGGCAGACTGGTCGGTTTCGGGCATGTTCTGCGCCACCTCGGCCATGCGCCAGCTGGCGGGGATGTGGAAGTCGCCCCCGTCTTCGTGCAGCTTGCCGCTGAGCAGCGCGAACAGGCTGGATTTGCCCGCGCCGTTGCGGCCCACCAGGCCCACGCTTTCGCCGGGGTTGATGGTGGTGGACACGCTGTCGAGCACGACTTTGGTGCCGCGGCGCAGGGTAACGTTCTTGAGGGTGATCATTCGGGGTTCAGAAAAGACACACCCGCGCGAGGCGGGTGGCGTGCAATCAACAGGGGGCCGGCGGGGCGGCCCAGGCCGCTATTGTGCCGTGTGCTGGTGGTGGGCCGCCAGCGCCTGCCGGGTGACCAGCAGAACCTGGTCTTCGCCCGCGCTGGTTTCCAGCCAGAAAACAGGCAGCTGGGGGAAGGCGGCCTCGAAGTAGGGGCGCTCATTGCCGATTTCGAGCACGAGCACCGCATTTTCGCCCATGCGCGCGGGCGCGTCGGCCAGCAGCTGGCGGATGAAGTCCATGCCGTCGTCGCCCCCGCCAGGGCCAGCTCGGGCTCGGCGCGGTATTCGGGGGCAGGGCAGCCATGCTGGCGGCGTTGACGTAGGGCGGGTTGCACAGGATCAGATCCCATGGGCCGGGCAGGGCGGCGAGGCCGTCGGACTGCGCCAGTGTGATGCGCTCCTGCAGGCCGTGCCGGTCCACGTTGGTGCGGGCCACGGCCAGCGCGTCGAGGGAGAGGTCGGCGCCCGTCACTTCCACCTCGGGCCAGGCCATGGCAGCCAGCACGGCCAGGCTGCCGTTGCCGGTGCACAGGTCGAGCACGCGGCGGGTCTGGTCGCTGAGGAATTCGTCGATGCCGCCGCCCGCGATCAGTTCGGCGATGAAGCTGCGCGGCACGATGGCGCGTTCGTCCACGTAGAAGGGCACGCCTTGCAGCCAGGCCTCGCGCGTGAGGTAGGCGGCGGGCTTGCGGGTGGCGATGCGTTCTTCAAAAGCGTAGCTACCTGCGCTTGGCTGGCGGGCGCTACGGGCTGATTTTTCATGGAATCGAGGTCGCTGTCCAGCGGCAGGCCCAGGCGCCACAGCACGAGCCAGGCGGCCTCGTCGTGCGCGTTGGTGGTGCCGTGGCCGAAGGCCACGCCGGCTTGTTCCAGCTGGCGCGCGCCGCTGGCGATCAGTTCGCCCAGTGTCATGCCGCAGCCTGCGCGTTGAGCAGCTCGAGCGTGCGGCGGTAGATGTTCTTGAGAGGCTCGATGTCGGCCAGGCGCACGTTCTCGTCGATCTTGTGGATGCTGGCGTTGGGCGGGCCCACTTCGACGACCTGCGGGCAGATCTGGGCGATGAAGCGCCCGTCGCTGGTGCCGCCGGTGGTGGAGAGCTCGGTGCGCAGCCCGGTTTCGCCTTCGATGGCCTGCTGCACGGCGGTGAGCAGGTCGCCCGGCGTGGTGAGGAAGGGCTGGCCGCCCAGCGTCCAGTCCAGCGTGTAGTCCAGTCCGTGGCGGTCGAGCACCGCGTGCACGCGCTGCTGAAGTCCCTCGGCGGTGGATTCGGTGCTGAAGCGGAAGTTGAAGTCGATCACCACCTGGCCGGGGATCACGTTGGTCGCGCCCGTGCCGCCGTGAATGTTGCTCATCTGCCAGCTCGTGGGCGGGAAGAAGGCGTTGCCCTCGTCCCAAGTGGTGGCGGCCAGCTCGGCGAGCGCCGGCACGGCCTGGTGGATGGGGTTGCGCGCGAGCTGCGGGTAGGCGATGTGGCCCTGCACCCCTTGACGGTGAGGCGGCCCGAGAGCGTGCCGCGTCGGCCGTTCTTGACCATGTCGCCGGTCTGCTCGACGGAGGTGGGTTCGCCGACGATGCACCAGTCCAGGCGCTCGCCGCGCGCGCGCAGGTGCTCGACGACGACCTTCGTGCCGTCCACCGAGGGGCCTTCCTCGTCGCTGGTGAGCAGCAGCGCGATCTGGATGGCGGGGGCGGGCGTGGCGGCGAGGAATTCCTCCACGGCCACGACGAAGGCGGCGATGGAGGTCTTCATGTCGCTCGCGCCGCGCCCGTAGAGCCGGCCATCGCGGTGCGTGGGCGTGAAGGGCGGGCTGCTCCATTGCTCCACGGGGCCGGTGGGCACCACGTCGGTGTGGCCCGCGAAGACTATGGTTTTGATAGCTGCTTGCGCTTGTCCATCAAGCGCTGGAGGCCGTTTTGCCCACAAGTTGCTGACGCGGAACGTGTCGGGCCCGCTGTCCGGCCGCTCGCAGGCGAAGCCCAGCGGCACGAGCCGCGCGGCCAGCAGGTCGAGGCAGCCCGCGTCGTCGGGGGTGACGGAGGGGCGGGAGATGAGCTGTTCCGTGAGTAGCAGGGTGGGGGACATGGCGGGGCGGGAGCAATGAGAAGGCCGCGCGCGCCTGCACGCGGCCTGTCGGGGTGGGAGGGCTCAGGCGGGTTTGACGTCCAGCACGATCTCGGTGAACGAGGGCTCGTCGTCCTCGGACGCCTGGGGTTCCTTGCGCGCCTCGGCGGCCTTGGCGGCGATGGAGAAGTCGTTCTGCAGGCGCCACATGAGGTTGGTGGGCGAGTCGGCGTAGGCCAGGCCTTCCTTGCGGTCGATCTTGTTGTCGAGGATCAGGCGCGCCAGCGCCTCCTCGAAGGTCTGCGAGCCTTCGGCCATGGACTTTTCCATGGCCTCGCGCACGCCGGAGAAGTTGCCCCTTTCCACCAGGTCGGCCACGAGCTTGGTATTGAGCATCACCTCCACGGCGGGCATGCGCTCGCCCGTGAAGGTGCGCACCAGGCGCTGTGAGACGATGGCCTTGAGCGCCGAGGCCAGGTCGCCGAGCATGGTCGGGCGCACCTCGACGGGGTAGAAGGACAGGATGCGGTTGAGCGCGTGGTAGCTGTTATTGCCGTGCAGCGTGGCCAGGCATAGGTGGCCCGACTGGGCGTAGGCGATGGCGGCGGACATGGTCTCGCGGTCGCGGATCTCGCCGATCAGGATCACGTCGGGTGCCTGGCGCAGCGCGTTCTTCAGGGCGGTTTGCAGCGACTGCGTGTCGCTGCCGATCTCGCGCTGGTTGACGATGGATTTCTTGTTCTTGAACTGGTATTCGACCGGGTCTTCCACCGTGAGGATGTGGCCCGTGAGCGTTTCGTTGCGCTGGTCGATCATGGAGGCCAGCGTGGTGCTCTTGCCCGAGCCGGTGGCGCCCACGATGAGGATCAGGCCGCGCTTTTCCATGATGAGCTCGCTGAGCACCGGCGGCAGGTTGAGCGTGGCGAGCTGCGGGATCTGCTGCGTGATGAAGCGCACCACCACCGCGTAGCTGCCGCGCTGGCGCATGGCGCTGACGCGGAAGCGCCCGACGCCGGTGAGCGGCACGCCCATGTTCAGCTCGCCGGTGTCTTCCAGCTCCTCGATGCGGTCGGGCGGCACGATCTCGGAGAGCAGGTTCTTGGGCGCGTCGGGCGGAAGGACCTGGCTGTTGATGGGCACGCACTCGCCGTTGATCTTGATCAGTGCCGGTGCATTGGCCGACAGGTAGACGTCGGAGGCTTTCTTTTCCGCCATGAGGCGAAGAATCCGTTCCATCGTGCTCATGGCGTGCTCCCTCCTTCGTTGCCGGTATCAGTCGCGCAGCAGGTCGTTCAGGCTGGTCTTGGAGCGCGTCTGCGCGTCCACCGTCTTGACGATGACGGCCGCGTACGTGCTGTAGTCCTGGCCGCCCTTGGTCTTCTTGGGCAGGCTGCCGCTGATGACCACGCTGCCCGAGGGCACGCGGCCGTAGCTGATCTCGCCCGTGTCGCGGTTGAAGATGGGGGTGCTCTGGCCGATGTACACGCCCATGCCCAGCACCGAGTTCTCCTCGACGATCACGCCCTCGACCACCTCGGAGCGCGCGCCGATGAAGCAGTTGTCCTCGATGATGGTCGGGTTAGCCTGCAGCGGCTCCAGCACGCCGCCCAGGCCCACGCCGCCCGAGAGGTGTACGTTCTTGCCGACCTGCGCGCACGAGCCCACGGTGGCCCAGGTGTCGACCATCGTGCCTTCGTCGACGTAGGCGCCGATGTTCACGTAGCTGGGCATCAGGATCGCGCCCTTGGCGATGAAGCTGCCGCGCCGCGCCACGGCCGGCGGCACCACGCGCACGCCGGTGGCTGCGATCTCGTCGGCCGACTGGCCTGCGAACTTGGTGGGCACCTTGTCGAAGAAGGCCAGGTCGCCGGCCTGCATCAGGGCGTTGTCCTTGAGGCGGAACGACAGCAGCACGGCCTTCTTGATCCACTGGTGCACGGTCCACTGGCCCACGCCTTCGCGCGTGGCCACGCGCAGGCGGCCCGAATCCAGTTCGGCGATCACGTGCTCCACGGCATCCACCACCTCCTTGGGAGCGGCGGCGGGGGAGAGGCTGGCGCGGTTGTCCCAGGCGTTGTCGATCAGGGTCTGCAGTTGCTGTGTCATGGATTCGTTCAGGGATGGGATTGGATGAATTGCACGATGCGTTGCGCGGCTTCCACGCATTCGCCGGTTTCGGCCACGAGGGCCATGCGCACGCGCTGCGCGCCGGGGTTGACGCCATCGGCCTCGCGGGCCAGATAGCTGCCGGGCAGCACCGTCACATTGTATTGAGCCAGCAGGGCCTGGGCGAAGGCGGCGTCGTCGAGGCCCAGGCGCTCGGGCACCTTGGCCCAGAGGTAGAAGCCGGCGTCGGGCAGGGCGACGTCCATCACGCCGGCCAGCAGCGGCGTGACTTCGGCGAATTTCTGGCGGTAGAGCGCGCGGTTGTCCACCACGTGCGTCTCGTCGTTCCAGGCAGCGATGCTCGCAGCCTGCACGGCGGGGCCCATGGCGCTGCCGTGGTAGGTGCGGTAGAGCAGGAAGGCCTTGATGAGCTTTGCGTCGCCCGCCACGAAGCCGCTGCGCAGGCCGGGCACGTTGCTGCGCTTGGACAGGCTCGTGAATGCCATCAGGTTGCGGTAGTCCGTGCGGCCCAGGCGGGCGGCGGCCTCCAGGCCGCCCAGCGGCGGCTCGTCGCGGAAATAGATCTCGCTGTAGCACTCGTCCGAGGCGATCACGAAGCCGTGGCGGTCGCTCAGCGCGAACAGCTTGTCCCATTCGTCCAGCGGCATCACCGCGCCCGTGGGGTTGCCGGGCGAGCACACGAACAGCAGCTGCGTGCGCTGCCACACGGCCTCCGGCACGCTGTCCCAGTCCACGGCGAAGTTGCGCGCCGGATCGCTGGGCGCGTAGTACGGCGTGGCGCCGGCCAGCAGCGCCGCGCCTTCGTAGATCTGGTAGAACGGATTGGGGCAGACCACCGTGGCGCCCGGGCGGGAAGCGTCGACCACCGTCTGCGCGAAGGCAAACAGCGCCTCGCGCGAGCCGTTGATGGGCAGCACCTGCGTGGCCGGGTCCACGGCGACGCCGTAGCGGCGCTGCATCCACGCCGCGCAGGCCTCGCGCAGGCGCGGCTCGCCCGCGGTGGACGGATAGCTCGCCAGCCCGGCCAGGCCGTCCGCGAGGGCTTCCTGGATGAAGCGCGGCGTGGCATGGCGCGGCTCGCCGATGCCCAGGCTGATGGGCCGGTGGGCCGCCGAGGGTGTGACCCCCGCGAAGAGTTGCCGCAGCCGCTCGAACGGGTAGGGCTGCAAAAGAGAGAGCAGGGGATTCATGGCGGCGATTATCGGGGATGGCGCCGCAGCCGCACGGGTGCGCGCAGGGCCGGAGAATGGCCGGTTTTTCGCGCTCTTTTCTTCGTTTGCGTAAGGTTACAAATAGCATCATTTGCCATAATGCTTCGGGCACCTTTCATCACAGCAACGGTGGAGACACACGAACAATGGCGGGCTCACTCATCTTGCGGCCAGGTATGTGGCTGATGCGCCGCTTGCGCTTCGGGGCCAAGCTGGCCCTGCTGGGCGGCGTGGCGATCGTGGCGTTGCTGGCGGTGGCTGCGGCACAGGGCCTCGGGCCGGCCGCCGTCTGGCCGGTGTGCGGCGCGGCAGTGCTGACCACGGCCTACCTGGCCGCGGCGCTGTGGGCGAGCGCGGCGGCGGACCTTGCGCGGCTCGGGGAGGTCATGGACAGCGCGGCGGCGGGCGACCTGCGCGCACGCGCCGCCATCGTGGGGCAGGACGAGCTGGCCGGCATGGGCGCGCGCCTGGACCGCATGGTGCTTACCCTCTCGGCCATGGTGGCGGACATCCGCAGCAACGCGGCCCTGGTGGCCCACGCGGGCCGCAGCCTGGCGGCCGACAACCGCGAGCTGTCCGACCGCACGGAGCAGCAGGCCGCCAACTTGGAGCAGACGGCGGCCAGCGTGGAGCAGCTGTCTTCGGCCGTGAACAGCAATGCCCAGGCCGCAGAGACGGCCGACCGGCGCGCGGTGCAGGTGCGCGAAGCGGCCGACGCGGGCGCGCAAACCATGGCGCGCGCGGTGGAATCGGTGCAGGGCATCCGCAGCGACGCGCGCCGCATGAGCGAGATCATCGGGGTGATCGACGGCATCGCCTTCCAGACCAACATCCTGGCGCTCAACGCGGCGGTGGAGGCCGCGCGCGCGGGCGAGCAGGGGCGCGGTTTCGCCGTGGTGGCGGGCGAAGTGCGCATGCTGGCCAGCCGCTCGGCCGAGGCCGCGCGGGAGATTCGCGGGCTGATCGGCACGTCGGTGCGGCAGGTGGAGGCGAGCGCAGGCCTCATCGGCTCGGCGGGCGAGGGCATCGCCTCCATGGCCGAGGGCATCCGCAGCGTGGCGGCCAACGTGAGCGAGATTTCGCATTCGGTGAACGAGCAGGGCACGGGCCTGCGCGAGATCAGCGCGGCAGTGCAGCAGATCGACCAGATCACCCAGCGCAACGCGCAGATGGTGGGGGAGGCCCTGCGCCAGGCCCAGGCGCTGGAAAGCCGCGCCTCCACGCTGTCGCAGGCGGTGATGAGCTTCCGGCTGCAGCAGGGCACGGCGGACGAGGCGGTCGCGCTCGTGGAGCGGGCGGCCGGGCTGCACCGCAGCGGCAGCCAGGAAGCTTTCCTGCGCACGCTGACCGATCCGGCCCAGCCCTACCACGACCGCGACATGTACGTGTTCGCGCTGGATGCCGCGGGCACCTACCTCGCCTTCGGCGGCAACCCGGCCAAGGTGGGCACGCGGGTGCAGGACATTCCGGGCATCGCGGGCGACCAGCTGCTGCGCGACATCATCGCGCAGGCCGAGCGCGGCCCGGGCTGGGTGGAGTACGACATCACCAACCCCGCCACGGGCACGGTGCAGACCAAGATGTCTTTCGTGCAGTGCGCCGGCGATCTGTACCTGGGCTGCGGCGTCTACAAGACGCTCACCGCCTGAGCCGCTCGGCTCAGCCTTGGGCGGTGCGCTGCGCCCGTGCACGCGCCAGCGCCGCGGCGATGGCCGCACGCTTGGGGTCCTGTTCCGCCGGAGCCTGCGGCGGCGCGACGGGAACTGCCTGCTCTGCCTCGCACGCCTCGCGCTGCAGGCGCGCCTGGCGGCCCCGGTAGCGCGCGCGGGCATGCTCGGCCTGGGGCAGCGACCAGGCGGCCCAGCCCGTGGCCTGGCCGCTGGCGTTTTCCATCTGGATGCAATCCACCGGGCAGACCGGCAGGCACAGCTCGCAGCCGGTGCAGTGCGGCGTGATGACGGTGTGCATGCGCTTGTTGAGGCCCACGATCGCATCGGTGGGGCAGGCCTTCAGGCACAGCGTGCAGCCGATGCACCAGTTCTCGTCGATCACGGCCACGGTGCGCGGCGCTTCCTGGCCGTGCGCAGGGCTCAGCGGCAGGAGGGACCTGCCGGTGAGGGCGGCCAGCCGCGCGATGCCCTGGCTTCCGCCCGGGGGGCATTGGTTGATTTCGGCTTCGCCGCTGGCCACCGCGCGCGCGTAGGAGGCGCAATCCGGATAGCCGCAGCGCGTGCATTGCGTCTGCGGAAGGGCGGCGTCGATGCGGTCCGCGAGGGACATGCAGGCCCCCGCGGGGGCCATGGCCACGTTCAAGCGGCGTTGCGCGCGCGCCGTGCACGCTGCGCGGCGGCGGCCTGCTGCGCGAGGATGAAGTCGCGCACCTGCGGGTAGACCAGCTCGCGCCAGCGGCGGCCGCTGAAGATGCCGTAGTGGCCCGCGCCCTTGACCTCGAGATGGTGCCGGCTGTCGGCCGGGACGCCGGTGCACAGGCCCTGGGCCGCCTCGGTCTGGCCGGAGCCGGAGATGTCGTCGAGCTCGCCCTCGATGGTCAGCAGCGCCGTGCCGGTGATGTCCTGCGGGCGCACGCGCTCCGGCGTGCCCTCGGGCGAGCGCACGTCCCAGGTGCCGTTGACGAGGCTGTAGTCCTGGAACACCGTCCGGATGGTCTCCAGATAGTAGTCCGCGTCCATGTCGAGCACGGCGTTGTACTCGTCGTAGAACTTGCGGTGGGCCTCGGCGCTGGCGTCGTCGCCCTTGATGAGGTTCTTGAAATAGTCGTAGTGGCTGGTCGCGTGGCGGTCCGGGTTCATGGCCACGAAGCCCGTGTGCTGCAGGAAGCCGGGGTACACGCGGCGGCCGGCGCCAGGGAAGTTGCTGGGCACGCGGTAGATGACGTTGTTCTCGAACCACTCGAAGCTGCGCTGCGTGGCGAGGTTGTTCACCGCTGTGGGCGAGCGGCGCGCGTCGATGGGGCCGCCCATCATGGTCATCGACAGCGGCGTGGCCTCTCCGCGGCTGGCCATGAGCGAGACGGCCGCCAGCACCGGCACCGTAGGCTGGCACACGCTCATGACGTGGCAGTTGCCGTAGGTGGCCTGCAGGTGGCGGATGAATTCCTGCACGTAGTTCACGTAGTCGTCGAGGTGGAACTCCCCCTCGGACATCGGCACCATGCGCGCATTCTTCCAGTCGGTGATGTAGACCTTGTGGCCGGTGAGCATGGTGCGCACGGTGTCGCGCAGCAGCGTGGCGTAGTGGCCGGACAGCGGCGCGACGATCAGCACCACGGGCTGGTCCTTGAGCTTGGCGAGCGTGGCGGGGGCGTCCGAGAAGCGCTTGAAGCGGCGCAGCTCGCAGAACGGCTTGTCGATCTCGATGCGCTCGTGGATGGCCACGCCGACACCGTCGACATCCACCGTGCGGATGCCGAACTCGGGCTTCTCGTAGTCCTTGCCCAGGCGGTACAGCAGTTCGTAGCCCGCGGACATGCGCTGGGCGAACTGTGTCTGGCTGAGGGGCGACAGGGGGTTGCTGTAGAGCTTGGCCGTTGCCTGCGCAAGGTCGGCGAACGGCTCCATCAGGGAGCGCTGGGTCTCGTAGAGGGTGTACAGCATGGGGCGGCCGGGGTGTTATGTTGCAGTGCAATATAACAGCTGTGGCATTTGCTTGCTCGTCGTGCAAATACGGATGAATTGTCACTTATGCGACAGAATTTCACGAATGCATGTCCGTGCTGATGCTTGCGTTTTGATAGCTGGCGGCGCTTGCCAGTATTGCGCTGGAGCCGTTTTTTCTATGTGGCCGCAGAAGCTTCGTGCTGCAGCCACGCCTCGAAGGCCTCGCGCGAGCTGTTGCGCAGCGCCCGGCGGAAAACCACCTTGTCCCCCAGGTACAGGCAATGGCGCATCACGGTATACGGGTTGAAGCTGCCCTCGGGGTTCTGCGCCTCGTAGAACTGCTTGTAGCGCTTGACTGTGCCGATGGACTCGCGCAGCAGCGCGTTGAAGCCGGCCCGCGTGATGCCGGGCGACCAGGCGCGGATGTCGTCCACGAACAGATCCACCTTGTGCGCATCGAATTCCTGGTCGTTGAAGAAATGGCGGGCGATCTTCAGGAAGGTGAAGGCGTTGAGCTCGCTGCCGGGCGCGGGGGCGCGGGCGGTGTCGGTTTCCGGCTCGGCGGTCTCGTCGGGGGCGCCGAGCAGCTCGGCGTCGGTGGCGTCGCGGATCTGGCGGAATTCCCGGTCCGCAAGCTCGAACAGGGCCGCCAGCACGTTGATGCGCCGCTTGAGTTCGGCAGGGATGGATTTCTTGTATTTGATCTTGTGGTCCAGCACGCTCCAGGAGTCCTGGACGATGGTGCGCACCTGCAGCTCGAACGGCAGATGCTGGGGCGCGCCGTCCCGCGGCTGCGCCGGGCGGGTGCGCAGGTCCAGGTGCAGGCCCTTGTAGCCGAACGAGGATTCCGTGCCCTCCAGGGCGCTGACCTTGTCGGTCACGTCGATCACGTCGAAGTGCGAGCGCACGATCTGGGCCACCTTCTCCAGCTCGTCCTCGTAGAGGCAGACCACGCGCACGCCGATCAGGTCGGTGATGCAGTCCTGGATCTCGTACGGCGCGCCGCTCTCCTCAAGGGCGGCGCGGTACTTGCGCGAGAACTTGCGGATGCACTCGTCGCGGTCCTTCACCCGGCCTTCGACCTTGGCGATGTCGATGTGGCGGGCCTTGGACAGCAGGGACTGCAGCAGCGCCACGCGGGCGGCGCAGGTCTGCTCGAGCGCGGCGCGCTCGCGCGCATAGTAGGCGTGGAACGCCGCTTCTTCGGGGGTGAGGTGGGAGGAGGCTGCGGACATGCAGTGCTCTGTGGGAAAGGAGGGCAGCGCCCATGGTAGTGCAACGCGGCGGCCCGGGCGTTGCAATGTGTGGAGCCCCCTTGTCTTGGCGCGGGGGCTATGCCACTCTCCGCCCCTCATGAATACAGTGGCGCATCACGACCCGTCCCCTCCCTTCGACCGCACAAGCCCCTGGCACCCGGGGATGATCGCCGCGCCGCTGCTGGCCCTGGTGCTGCTGGGGGTGACGTCCCTTTTCTGGCTCAACGAGGAGCGCGCCCGGCACGAGCGGCGCGTGCACGTCTTCGGCACCGCCGTGGAGCGCGTGGTGTCCAACCTGTCGGACCGCCTGGCGGCTTTCGAGATCGTGCTGCGCGGCGTGAAGGGCTATTACGAGGGCTCCGACACCATCGATCCTGCGGAATTCCATGCCTACTTCGAAGCGCTGAAGCTGCCCCAGTCCCGGCTGGGCCTGCAGGGCATCGCCCTGCTGGCGCAGGTGCCGGCCGCGCAGCGCGAGCAGCACGAGGCCCAGATGCGCGCGCTCGGCCTGGCCGGCTACCGCATGCATCCCCGCAGCGACCAGCCGGTGCAGGCCCCCGTCACGCACGTGGAGCCGCAGACGCCGTCCAACCAGGAGCAGCTGGGGCAGGATGCGATGGCGCATCCCGCCCGCCGCGAAGCGCTGGAGCGTGCGCGCGATTCGGGCGGCATGGCATTGACCGGGCCGCTGAACCCCGCGGACGCGCCCGTGCTGCTGGCCATCTACCTTCCCCTGTACCCTCCGGGCGCTCCCCAGGCCACGGTGGCGCAGCGCCGCGCGGGCATCGAGGGCTGGGTGGTCGCGCGGTTCTTTATCGCCGAGGTCATCCGAGGCTTGGCTCAGGAGCTCGACACCGACCTGGCCCTGGCCATCCACGACGGGCCTTCGGTGGCGGGCGGGGAGCAGATATTCGCCTCCCGCGCGGACTATGCCCCCGCCGCTGTCAACGGCGGGCTGGAGTCGGTGCGCAGCCTGGACGTGGGTGGGCGGCGCTGGACCCTGGTGCTGTACCCGCAGCCATCGTTCGAGCAGCGCTTCGAGGGCTACACGCACCACCTCATCGCGCTGCTGGGCGTTGCCTTCAGCCTGCTGGCGGGCTGGTTCCTGGGCATGCAGATCAGCGCCCGCCGCCGCGCCGTGGCGCTGGCGCACGGCATGACGCGCGAGTTGCGCCGGGCGCGGGATGCGCTGGAGGACACGCTCAACGCCGTGCCCGACCTGCTGCTGGAGCTGGACGGCGACGGGCGCATCCACCACTACCGCTCGGCCCGCTCCGACCTCGCCTGCGTGCCGCCCGAGGACCAGATCGGCCGCCTGCTCGCAGAGGTGCTGCCGCCGGAGGCGGCGGCCGAGTTCATGTCCGCGCTGGCCGAGGCGCGTGCCCAGGGCCACTCCGAGGGGCGCCAGTATTGCGTGCCGATGCATGGCGCGCTGCGCTGGTTCGAGCTGTCGGTGGCGCGCAAGGAAGGCGAGGGGGCTCCCTGCGCTTCATCGCGCTGGCGCGCGATGTCAGCAGCCGCCACGAGGCCGAGGCTGCCATGCACCGCCTGGCCCATTTCGATGCGCTGACGGCGCTGCCCAACCGCCGCCTGCTGCTCGAGCAGATGCATGCCGTGCTGCTGGCCGCGCGCAACGGCGGCGAGCTGGGCGGGCTGTTCTACATCGACCTGGACAATTTCAAGCAGATCAACGATGCGCGCGGCCACGAGGTGGGCGACCACCTGCTGGTGCAGGCGGCCAAGCGCCTGCGCGACCTGGCCGCGCCGGCGGACACCGTGGCCCGCCTGGGCGGGGACGAGTTCGTGATGCTGGTGCCGCGCCTGGGGCGCGACCCCGGGGCGGCGCGCCTGCAGGCGCTGCAGTTCGCGCAGCGCCTGCGCGACAGCCTGGACGCGCCCTACACCATGGACGGCGCGCGCTACAGCAGCTCGGCCAGCATCGGCGTGACGCTGTTCCCCAAGGGCGCGGAGGGCGTCGCCGACCTGCTGCGCGAGGCCGACACGGCCATGTTCCGCGCCAAGGACCAGGGGCGCAACCAGGTGTGCTTCTTCGAGCAGGGCATGCATGCCGCGGTGCAGGAGCGCCTGGCGCTGGAGCAGGACCTCAAGAGCGCGGTGGCCAATGATGCCCTGGCCACCTACGTCCAGCCTCAGGTCGATGCCAAGGGGCGCCTCACGGGCGGGGAGCTGCTGTTGCGCTGGAGCGATCCCGTGCGCGGCGCCGTGCCACCCGCGCGCTTCATCGCGGCGGCGGAGGAGGCGGGGCTCATCGCCCGCATGGGCGCCCGCGTGATCCACCAGGCCTGCGCCGCGCTGGCGGAGCTGGCGCAGCGCGGGCGGGCGTTGTCGATCTCCGTCAACGTGAGCCCGCGCCAGTTCCGCCAGGTGGACTTCGTGGCGCAGGTGCGCCAGGCGCTGGCCGACACCGGCGCGCCGGCCCATCTGCTGACGCTGGAGGTCACCGAGGGCCTGCTGGTGGAGAACTGGCAGGACACGGCCGAGCGCATGAACGAACTGGTGGCGCTGGGCGTGCGGTTCTCGATCGACGATTTCGGCACGGGCTATTCCAGCCTGGCCTACCTGAAGAAGCTGCCGCTGTACGAGCTGAAGATCGACCGCAGCTTCGTGCAGGACACGCCGGGCGATCCCAACGATGCCGCCATCGTGCAGGCCATTCTCTCGGTGGCCGGCCACCTGGGGCTGCGTGTGGTGGCCGAAGGCGTGGAGACGCAGGAGCAGGCCGACTTCCTCACCTCCCGCCACTGCGACGGCCTGCAGGGCTACCTGTTCGGCAGGCCCGAGCCTCTGGCGGGCTGGCTCGCCCGCATCGCGGCCTGAGGTTCAGGCGCCGGCCGCGGCGACACCGGGCTTGGTGCGGGCCAGCGCCATCACCTCGCGGGCGGGAAGGTGCTTGAGGCGGTGGTCGCTCCACACCTGGCGCCAGCGGCGGGCACCCGGCAGGCCGTTGCGCAGGCCCAGCATGTGGCGCGCGACCGCGTACCAGTGCGTGCCGTGCCCGGCGGCCTCGCGCTCCATGTAGGCCACCATGTCCTCTTCCACCTGCTCGCGCGTCAGAGCGGAGGGCGGGGCACCGAAGAACTGCGCGTCCCAGCGCGCCAGCCACCAAGGGTTGTGGTAGGCCTCGCGGCCTACCATCACGCCGTCCACCTGCGCCAGCTGCGCGTGCACCGCCTCGTCCGTCTGGAAGCCGCCGTTGATGGCGATGGTCAGGTGCGCGAAATCCTGCTTGAGCCGTGCCGCGACCTCGTAGCGCAGCGGCGGGATCTCGCGGTTTTCCTTGGGGCTCAGGCCCTCCAGCCAGGCGTTGCGCGCATGCACAGTGAAAACGCGGCAGCCCGCTTCGGCCACGGTGCCCACGAAGTCGCGCACGAAGCCGTAGTCTTCGCTTCGTCCGATGCCGATGCGGTGCTTCACCGTCACCGGCACATCCACAGCGTCCGCCATGGCCTTCACGCAGTCGGCCACCAGGCGCGGCTCGTTCATCAGGCAGGCGCCGAAAGCGCCGCGCTGCACGCGCTCGCTGGGGCAGCCGCAGTTCAGGTTGATCTCGTCGTAGCCCCACTGCGCACCCAGGCGCGCGGCATGGGCCAGATCCGCAGGCTCGCTGCCGCCGAGCTGCAGCGCCACAGGGTGCTCGGCATCGTGGAAGCGCAGATGGCGCGGCACGTCGCCATGGATCAGCGCGCCGGTGGTGACCATCTCGGTGTAGAGCAGGGCGTGGTGCGAGAGCAGGCGGTGCAGGTAGCGGCAGTGGCGGTCGGTCCAGTCCATCATGGGGGCAACCGAAAGTCGCCACATCGGAAATTTCTCTTGTTCTTTAGGCATGAAGCGCTCTGGCATGGGGTTGCGGCTATTTTCGTTTTTCCTGATTTCCCCAAGTTTTACCTGGTGTCATCGCGCTTTGCCTGCGGGCAGGTACTTTGTGAAAAATCTAGGGTTGCCGCTCTTTTTCGCTGCCAGCCTGAAGGGGAGCGAGCAAATGGTCCATCAGGAGCTGCGCCGCCGCCGGCAGCGTCGTCCGACTTCTGACGCACAGGGCGAACTGCCTCCGGGCCCATGGCTCGTCGAGACGGCATATGTGCAGTGGAACTGTCCTGGCATTGCGTCGGGCCATGCTCTCGGGAAGCAGCGCGATGCCGAGGCCGGTGCTGACCATCGTGCAAAGCGCGTCGAAACTGGTCACCTGGATCTTGATGTTCACCTCGCGCCGCGCTTCCTGGGCGGCACGATTCAACAGGATGTTGATCGCGCTGCCCGTGTGCAGCCCGATCAGGTCATGGGCCAGCAGGTCGGGCAAAGTGACAGCCTTGCGCAATGACAGGGGATGGCCCTTGGGTGTGATCAATGCCAGGCGGTCGGAGTGGTAGCCGTGCTGCTCCAGGTTGGGCGGCATTGCGACCAGGGGAAGAAAGATGCCCACATCGGCCGCGTTCTCCGCCACCGCTTTCACGACCATGGGGCTCAGCCTCTCTTCGAGCTGCACCTGCACGTTGGGATGTTCGTCCAGGAACGAGCGCAACGGCTCCGACAGGAACTGGGTGATGGCCGACATGCTTGCACACACCCGAACCAAGCCACGCACCCCTGAGGAGAAGCTCTCCATCTGCACCCGCACTTGATCGAGCTCAGCCAGTGCCGAGCGGGCAAGCTTGGTCAGGGCCAAGCCGGCTCCCGTGGGCTCCACTCCCTTGTTCGTGCGTTGCAGGAGCTGGCTGCTGAGCACCGTTTCCAATTCGCTCAGGCGCTTGCTCACGGCTGCGGCAGACAGGTGTTCGGCCTCGGCAGCCGCGGCGATGGTGCCGGTCTCAACCACGCGGATGAAAAGCCGCAGGCTGACAGGATCGATCTGGTTCATGGTGGCGGTCGGTCTCCAGCCGTAACTTTACGTGATGGCAGGCTCGAAAAATGTCGCTTTTCTGCTGGTCGCCCGGTCTCGAGAATCTGCGCAACCCATCACTGCGCAACCAGCGCCAAACCTCACGAGGCCATACATGGAAACAGCGTCTTCATCGTCAACCAGGATCAAGGTCTTCTGGCAGCCGGGCTGCTCATCGTGCTTGCGCACGAAGGAGTTCCTCACCAAGCATGGCATCGATTTCGAGTCGATCGATGTGCATGGCAACCCCCAGGGAATGGCGCAATTGCGAGCGCTCGGCGCGCGCAGCGTGCCGGTCGTATCGCTGGGAGAGAAGTACACGCTGTGCCAGTCGTTCGATGACGTAGTGAAGTTCCTGGGCTTGAATGTCCAACTCGCGGAGCGCCTTCCACCTGAGGTGCTGGTACAGAAGCTGCTCACCGTTTTGGCCGCTGCCGCGCGCTACACGCTCCAGTTTCCCGAGGACAAGTTCCGTTTGTTTTTCCGCGAGCGCAAGCGTTCGGCGGCAGACACTGCGTTCCACGTCTTCCGCGTTGCCGAGATGGGGCTGGAGGCTGGCGAGCAGAAAGAACTCGAGTTCGACGGCTTCAATGACCTCCCTCCTGCAGACTGGACCGCGCAGCAGATCGCTGATTTCGGCCTCGGCGTGCGCGACCGCTTTGCTGCGTGGTGGGAAAGCTGCGCCGACAAGACGATGCAGTTCACCGTGCCGACCTATTACGGCCGGCACACCATGCACAACGTCATGGACCGCACTACCTACCACGCAGCGCAGCACACGCGCCAGCTCATTCTCATGCTGGAGGACTATGGCGTTACAGCTGCCGGACCGCTGACCCCCGAAGACCTCCAAGGGCTGCCACTGCCCGAGAAGGTATGGGGCTGACCTTCTTCGAACTATAAATACTGGAGACACGATGAAGTTCCATTCGATTCGCAACCTGGGCGCCATTGCCTGCCTCGCGCTCGCCACCGTCGCCGCAGCAGACCCTTCCTATCCCAACCGGCCTATCCGCGTAGTCATGCCGTTTGCTCCGGGAGGCGGAGGCGATCTGGTCATCCGGTCGCTGACGGACAAGCTCGGCCAGCGGCTGGGGCAACCAGTCGTCGTCGACAACAAACCAGGCGCATCGGGCTTCATCGGCGCTGCCATCGTTGCCAAGTCGCCGGCGGATGGGTACACGCTGCTCATGGGCTTCGATGGATCCTTGGTGACTGCCACTCACCTGATCAAGCCGCAGTTCGATCCGCTGAACGATTTCGTTGCCGTCACCAAGCTTGCCGACGCTCCCCTGGTTTTGCTTGCCCACTCGTCGGTCAAGGAAAACACCCTCGCTGAATTGGTGACGGCAACGAAGAACATGCCTGGGGGCATGGCCTATGGTTCTGCCGGGCGCGGCACGACCCATCACTTGGTCGGGGAACTCCTGGCCCTCAAAACAGGGGTGAAACTGACCCATGTGGCCTACAAGGGCGGTGGCCAGGCGGTGGCGGACGCCGCGGCCGGACAGGTCCCCCTGCTGGTGACGGTCATTCCCACCGCAGCGGCATTCATGAAGGAAGGGCGGCTGAAGCCCATCGGCATCACGAGCCGCGAGCGGTCTCCCACCCTGCCTGATGTCCCGACTCTGATGGAGCAAGGCGTGCGCGATTTCGACGTCATGTCTTGGTACGGCATCTTTGCTCCGGCCAAAACTCCGGCCGGCATCGTCGATCGGCTGCAAAAGGAACTCGCAGCAGTTCTTGCCGACCCGGAAGTACGTGCGGTCTACGCCCGCGCAGGATTCCAGCCGGTGGGCAACACCCCTGCTGAGTTTGATCGACAGTACAAGGCAGACTACAAGCGGTGGGCGCAGGTGGTCAAGGAAGCCAACATCCAGGTGGACTGAGCGGAAATGACACATGCGAAATTGATCATCTTGGGATCCGGCCCGGCAGGCTACAGCGCGGCCGTCTACGCGGCGAGGGCGAATCTTCAGCCCTTGCTCATCACAGGACAGGCCGAGGGTGGCCAACTGATGACGACCACAGACGTTGACAACTGGCCTGCGGATGCTCATGGCGTGCAAGGGCCCGAGTTGATGAAGCGATTCATGGAGCACGCACAACGGTTCAAGACGCAGATCGTGATCGACTACATCGACAAGGTCGACTTGCAAAAGCGGCCCTTTGCGTTGACCAGCGCCAGCAGGTCTTACACGTGCGACGCGCTCATCGTGGCAACGGGTGCTTCAGCGAAGTACCTGGGGTTGCCGTCCGAGCAGCAATACATGGGACGCGGGGTTTCGGGCTGCGCAACTTGTGATGGATTCTTCTATCAGGGCCAGGACGTCTGCGTCGTCGGTGGCGGGAACTCAGCGGTCGAGGAAGCGCTGTATATGTCCAACATCGCGAAGTCGGTCACCCTGATCCATCGCCGCGACAAGTTCAGGGCTGAGCCTATCCTCGTGGACAAGGTTTATGAGAAGGTGGCGGAAGGAAAGATCACCCTCAGATTGCACAGCGCTGTCGACGAGGTCCTCGGTGACGACTCCGGGGTGACCGGCGTACGCATCAGGAATGTATTGACTGGCGAGTCTGAGGATTTGGCGCTACAAGGCTGCTTTATCGCGATCGGTCACCACCCGAACACCGAGATCTTCAGGGGCCAACTGGAGATGAAAGACGGCTACATCGTCACCCGTTCCGGCAACCAGGGAATGGCAACCATAACAAGCCTGCCAGGCGTATTCGCAGCCGGCGATGTTCAGGACCATGTGTACCGGCAAGCAATCACCAGTGCTGGCACGGGGTGCATGGCTGCGCTGGATGCTTTGAGTTTTCTGGAGTGATGGCCGTCCGTGTTGCGAAGGCTGGTTTGCTTCCTGTGCGACAAGGCCCAGCCCTGAGGAATAGCGCTCCCTGCACGTGTGCTCCACCAATTTGTCGCAGTTGGCCTTCCTACAAACCAGATCAGGTTTTTCCGAGATAATCGCGGCCAAGCATTCTTCCGAAGCCTGCCGGTTTTGGACGGGACGCTTGGATTCGAAGGTGCCTGTAATAGGGCTGCGATGTCAAAAGCATCCAGTTCCCCAGGTTAAACGGGAAGCAGGTGAGCGGCCTTCATTGGCTCGCGATTCCTGCGCTGCCCCCGCAACGGTCAGCGAAATCTCCGGTTCTCATGCCACCGGCTCAATGAGCCAACGGCGGTCACTGCGCTCCTTACGGCGTGGGAAGGCGACGAACCGAGTCTGCGCATTTGTCAGTAGCACGACTGCGCAGGCGTTTCGCAAGCCCGGATACCGGCCTTTGTTATCGCTTCGGACGCCGCGGGAGGGCGCAGTCCGGGCTGGCCGGCAAGGGGCTGCGCATGACTCGTGGTGTACGCGGGGACGTGGTGACATGCTGGGCCTACCCGTGGAATGTGCGGAATGCGGCGTGTTTTGACAACACGGCCAGTGGCTTCGCGGGTGTGCGAAGCGTGGCTCAGGAACATCGCATGCCTTCCTTCGATATTCAGCGGGCTGTACGCCGCCACGCTTTCGGGTCTCTCCTTCCATTCCATCTGCAGCGTGGTGCTGTGCTGTGCGCTGTGGCCTGGGCGGTCACCTCGGCCATGGCGCAGGAGCAGCGTTCTCATGCTGATTCCATAGGCCAGCCCAAAGCACTGGAAGAGGTGTTCGTCACCGCTACGGCGCGTCCCGAGGATCGCTCCCGTATCGCGGCCACGACCCAGACGATCGGCCGGGAAGACATCGAACGCTCGTCCGCCAGGTCGATCACCGATCTGCTGGCCGAGCACGCCGTCGGGTTCCTGAGCGAATGGACTGCGGCGCAGACTTCGCTGAACCTGCGCGGCGCTGCGACGGACGGGCAGGGGCGCGACTACCGTGGCCAGGTGCTGGTGCTGCTCAATGGCCGCCGCGCGGGTACGGCCAACCTCTCCAAGCTGAGCCTGTCCGACGTGCAGCGCATCGAGATCGTGCGCGGGCCCGCTTCGGTGGTGTACGGCAGCCAGAACATGGGGGGTGTCATCAACATCATCCTGCGCAACGGCGCAGACGGCGGGCGCAACCGCGCGCAGGTGGTGGCCAGTGGGTGGGGTGGCTGGCGCACCGACGCGCAGATCGGCGGCGCGACCGACAAGTGGGACTGGTACGTGGGTGCCAGTGCCGGCGGGCGTGACGACTACCACTCCGGCAGCGGCGGCTCCGAGATGAAGAACACGAGCTGGAAGCGCCGGGGGGCGACGGGCGCGCTGGGCTGGCAGATCGCTGATCTGCACCGCGTGGAACTGCAGGCTCGCACAGATGGCATCTACAACGCGGGATTTCGCGGATCGGGGGGGAATATCCACAGCCGCGACAACCGCTATAACCAGTCTGCCGACCTGAAGTACGAGGGCGCGCTGCCGGGTGAGCGCGTGAGCTGGCTGGCGCACCTCTACACCTTCCGCGACGTGGATGAATTCAACTGGGCCTCCCCAGTCATCAGGTCGGGCGTCAATGCCGTACCAGGCACGTCGCGCGACTACAACCACCGCGCCCTGGACGCCACGGGGCTGCGGCTGCAGCCGCGTTTGCGGCTCACGGATACGAACGACCTGCTGTTCGGCTTCGACTACGAGAAGAACCGCCTGCGCTCGGACCGTGAGCGCGATCCCATGCCTGGCGGCCCCACGGGGCAAGTCGCGCCCTACGACAACAATCAGACCGAGCACACCAAGGCGCTGTATTTCGAAGATGCGCAAAGTTTCTTCGACAAACGCCTGACGCTGCGTGCGGGCGCACGCAAAACATGGGGCGAAACACGCTTCGACCAGACGCCGAATGTGCCCATGGCCGTGACGACGGCGCGGGACTACGACAAGCTCACCTGGTCGACAGGCGCGACGTGGAAGGCGACCGGTGCATGGAGCTTGCGCGCGGGTGCATCCACGGGCTTCCGCGCGCCGACGGCCAGCGAGCTGTCCGCGGATTTCACGGCGGTGGGCGGCGGCCGCATCTTCGGCAACCCCAACCTCAAGCCTGAATCGAGCCGCCAGTTCGAGATCGGCACCACGTACCGGCAAAGCGCATGGAGGTTCGATGCGGCGCTGTTCCAGAACACGATTTCCGACCGCATCATCACCGTGTCGCGCGGCCCGACCACCAATACGTCGGATTACGCGAACAATGCCGCGGACATCGTCGCGCGCGGTCTCGAAATCAGCGCCAACGCCGATGTGGGCAAGCTGCTCGGCCTGCCGCTGGGCGGGCACGCCCTGACGGCTTTCGGCAACGGCTACTACCACTTCCAGATGAAGGACAAGGGTGCAGCGGCGACGGCCAACACCGACCGCGTGCAGCGCATGTACAAGTACGAAGCCTCCGCCGGCATGCGCTATGCGCGCGGCATGGACCGCAATGCCGGCGACTGGAGCATGCAGCTCACCGCGCTGCTGCGCGGCCCGATGTGGTACGACACGGAAGAGAACCTGCTCGTTCCCCTGGGTGAGCCGAGCAGCACCTGGATCCACCGCAAGGGCGCCTTCACGGTGTGGAACATGCGTGCGGATTACCGCCTGAGCCGCAGCGTGAAGCTGTTCGGCGGCGTGAACAACCTCTTCAACCTCAACCGCCACCCCATCTTCATTGCGCTGGACCAGCGGCCCTGCATCGCCAATCCCCTCTTCCAGAACGGCAGTTGCGGCACCTCCATGCCGGGCCGCGAATGGATGGTGGGCTTGCAGGCCGACTTCTGAAGCCGGCGATGCAGTTGCAGGCAGGACGCAGCCATGTCCGGCGGCTGAGCCGGCGCAGCCTGGTGGGCGCTGGTGTCGCGCTGGGCGTGGCTGCGCATTGGCCTGCTGCGAACGCGGCGCCCATCGCCCTGCGCGACGCACTGGGCCGCAGCGTGGAGCTGGCGGCACCGGCGCGGCGCATCGTGACCATCTTTTCGTCGAACACGGAGCTGGTCGCATCGCTGGGCTTGGCGGACCGGATCGTCGGCGTGGAGGACTACACGCGCTTTCCGCCCGAAGTCGCCGGCCTGCCCAAGGTGGGCGGGCGGCTCGGGTTCTCGGTGGATGCCGTGGTGGCGCGCCGGCCCGACCTGGTGATCGTCACGCCTGCGCGCCAGGCTGCGCACCAGCTCGTGGACCCGATGGAGCGCATCGGCGTGCCCATCATGGTGCTGCTCAGCCGCACGCTGGACGAGGTGATCGGCAACGTGCGGCTGGTGTCGCAGGCGACAGGCGTGCCCGCGCGCGGCGATGCGCTGGCCGCTTCGCTGGAAGAGCGCCTGCGCGCCGTGGATGCGCGCATGGCGGGCCGCGCCGCGCCCAGCGCGCTGATGGTCACCGGCCGCATGGGCAACGGCATGCTGCTCGTGGCAAGGCCCAAGACCTATACCGGCGAGGCCATCGTGCGCGCAGGCGCGCGGCATGCGATGCCGGACATCGGCACGCTGGCCCAGGTCTCGCCCGAGGCGGCGCTGGCCTCCAACCCCGACGTGCTGCTGTTCGCCGGCACCCAGGCCGCGCTGGACGACCTGGTGCAGAGGCCCGGTTGGCGCGACATGCGCGCGGTGCGGGGGCGCCGGGCCATCACGGTATCGCGCTCGGAATTCCTGATCCCCGGGCCGCGCACGTTCGACGGCATCGAGACGCTGGCCCAATGGATACGCGGGAGCCAAGGCTGATGCGGCCCAACGCAGTCTGGCTCCCGGCCCTGGCCGTGCTGGCGCTGTGCCTGCTGCTGGGCGCCTGCGCGGGCCACCAGTGGGCCACGCCCGCCGAGATCTGGCGCGCGTTCACCGACAGCGACACGCTGCGCAGCCGCCTGCTGTGGGAATGGCGGCTGCCGCGCGTGCTGGCCGCCGCCTGCGTGGGCGCGCTGCTGGGGCTGTCGGGGGCGGTGTTCCAGGGCGTGTTCCGCAACCCGCTGGCCGAGCCCTACCTGCTGGGCGCCTCCGGCGGCGCGGCGCTGGGCGCCACGGTAGCGCTGCTGGTGCCGCTGGGGCTGCCGCAACCGTGGCTGCTGCCGCTGCTCGCATTCTGCGGGGCCTGGGGCGCCACGGTGCTGGTGCTTGCCGTGGCGCGCGTGGCGGGCGCGCTCGATGCGCCGGGCATGCTGCTGGCCGGCGTGGCCATGGCGGCGATGCTGGGCGCCATCCGCTCCTTCCTCATGCTGGCGCTGTCGGACGAAACCGTGAGCCTGCAGGTCGTCATGAGCTGGGTGCTGGGCGGCATACAGACGCCCACCTGGAAGGGCTTCGCCATGCTGGCGCTGATCACGCTCGCGTGCCTGGCTGTCACACAGGGCGCCGCACGGGGGCTCGACCTGCTCGGGCTGGGCGACGCGACGGCCCAGGGCTTCGGCCTGGACGTGAAGCGCTTCGTGCCGCGCGCGGTGCTGCTGGGCTCGCTGGTGGTCGCGGCCGCCGTGGCGTATGGCGGGCTGGTGGCCTTCGTGGGGCTGGCGGCGCCGCACATCGCGCGCTGGTTCGTGGGCACGCGGCACCGCAGCGTGCTGCCCGCCAGCGCCCTGGCCGGCGCCATCGTGGTGACGGTGGCCGATGCCATCGCGCGCAGCGTGCTGCCGCCGGCCGAGGTGCCGCTGGGCCTCATCACCGCCGTGGCGGGCGGGCCGTTTTTCATCGTGCTGCTCGCGCGCCGCCTGCGCGCGCAGGGGAGCCGCGCATGACGGCGCAGTCCATGCTGGCCGCGCGCGGCCTGACCCTGGCGCGGCAGAACCGCACGCTGGTCGATGGCGTTTCGCTCGGCCTGTCCGCCTGCGGCGCGGTGGCGCTGATCGGGCCCAACGGCGCGGGCAAATCCAGCCTGCTCAACCTGCTGGCCGGGCAGGCCGCGCCCAGCGCGGGCGAGGTGCTCTGGCAGGGCCAGCCCCTGGCCGCGCTCGGCGTGCCCGAGCGCGCGCGGCGCATCGGCTACATGCCGCAGCGCTTCGACCCGTATTGGGACGTGACGCTGGCCGACCTCGTGGCCATGCGCGTGCAGGGCCGCGCGAGCGCCGCGCAGGTGCTGGAGGGCGCGGGCCTGCAGGCCTTCGGCGCCAGGCGCTGGAGCACGCTCTCGGGCGGCGAGCGCGCGCGCGGCATGCTCGCCGCGGTGCTGGCCACCGACCCGCCCGCGCTGCTGGCCGACGAGCCCGGCGCCGCGCTCGACGTGCAGCACCGGCTGGCGCTGGTGGAATCGCTCGCGGCGCGTGGGCGCGAGCGGCTGGTGGTCGTGGTCATGCACGACCTGGACCTGGCCTTCGAGTGCTTCGACCGCGTGGTCGTCATGCACGAGGGCCGCATCGCGCTGGACGGCACGCCGGGCGATCTGCTGCACCACGCGGCGCTCGACGACGTGTTCGGCGTGCGTTTCGAGCGCATCGCCATCCCGCCGCAGACCCTGCTGCGCGCGCGGCGCAAGGCCATGGAGGAGGGCGCTGGTGCGCATTGACCTTGCAGGCTGGACGCGCGAGGCCACGGCCGGCGACAGCCAGGCTTTTTCTCGCTCTTCGAGCGCGCCGACCGCCTGGGCTACCACGGCGTGTGGTTCAGTGAATTCCGTGTGCCGCGCGCGCCGTGGCCTTACCCGTCGCCGCTGCTGCTCGCCGCCGCGCTGCTGGCGCGTACCGAGCGGCTGCGCGTGGGCACGTCGGTGCTGGTGCTACCGCTGCACCACCCGCTGGTGCTGGCCGAGGAGATCGCGCAGGTGGACTTCCAGAGCGGCGGCCGGCTGGACGTGGGCATCGGCCGGGGCACCGAGCCGGATTCGCTGGAGTGCCTGGAGATTGACCCGCAGTCCACGCGCGAGCGCTTCGAGCAGGGCGCGCGCATCCTGCGCGACGCTTTGCGCGGCGATACCGTCGAGGCGCGCGAGGGTCCGTGGCGCTTCGCACCGCGCACGCTGGGCATGCCGCCCGTGCAGCGCCCGCATCCGCCGATCTACGTCGCAGCCTCGACGCCCGAATCCATCGCGTTCGCGGTGCAGGAGGATTTCCCCCTGCTGCTCAGCCTGGAGCCGCCCGAGACCACGCAGCTCGAACGCCTGGACCACGCGGCGCTTTCGCTGGGGCAGGGCGGCACGGCCTTGCGCGCGCGCTCGTCGCTGGCACGCTACGTGTGCATCGGCGCCAGTGCGCAAGCTGTGCAGGAACAACTCGGCACGCTGTGGGACAAGCTGCATGCGCGCCGCGTCTTCTTCGCGGGCAAGCGCGGCGTGCCCGCATCCGAGGTGCCGCCGATCGATGTGGCTAAGGTGCTGGCCGAGCAGTTCGTCTGGGGCACGCCCGAGCAGTGCCATGCGCAGATCGCCGCGCTGCGGGCGCGCACGGGCATCGCGCAGTTGCGCTGCGTCTTCAACGGCAATGGCCTGTGGAACAACGAACAGGCGCTGCAAGGCATGGAGCTGTTCGCGCGCGAAGTCATGCCTGCGCTGGGCCGCGATGACTGAGCTTGCGCCGATCGCCGTAATCCTCCTGGCCCGGGGCGGCGTCTACTCGGCCGCCGCCAGCGATCTGGCGCAACTGGCCGAGCGCGTGCACGAGGCGCTGGCCGCCCAGGGCAGCGCGCCGACGCGGGTGCAGCCTGCGTTCGCCGACCGTCTGCACCCCTCGCTGCCCGAGGCGCTCGACGCCTGCGCCGCTGCCCGCACCGTCGTCATCGTCCCCGTCATGTCGCCCGACGAGCCGCCGCTGCGCCGCTGGCTGCACAAGCTGGTCATGCGTTGGCGCGCGGGCCGCGCCGATGGCCCCCGGCTCGTCTTCGCCGACCCGCTGCTGCAGACGCCGCAACTGCCCGAGATGCTGGCCTGCACGGTGCGGCGCTCGCTGGCGCTGCCGGACGTGGCCGCCGTGACCGGAGAAGACGCCTGGGAGCGCGACCCTGTGGGCTGGTCCAGCGTGCCCGAGCATCGGCACCACGTGCTGTGGTGCATGGGCCCGCGCTGCGCGGCCAAGGGCGCCGTGCAGCAGTGGCCGCAGCTCGCGCAGACGGTGCGCGAGACGCCGGCCCTCAAGAAGCGCGTGATGCTGCTGCAGACCAGTTGCCAGCACCCCTGCAACCATGGTCCGCTCATGATCGTCTACCCCGAAGGTGTGTGGTACGGCCCATTGGCCGAGGCCGATATGGGGCGGGTGCTCACGCAGCACGTGCTGCATGGCCTGGTGGATGAGGCGCTGCGCGTCCACGGCCCGAAGGCCTTGCCCTGATTTTTGAGTTTCTTCTTTCTCGGAGCCCGATCCATGCAAACCACCAAGATCCCCGCCACCATCGTCACCGGCTTCCTGGGCAGCGGCAAGACCACGCTGATGCGCCACATCCTCGAACAGGCCAAAGGCCTGCGCGTGGCCGTCATCGTCAACGAGTTCGGCGAGCTGGGCATCGACGGCGAAATCCTCAAGACCTGCGCCATCGGCTGCAAGGAAGAAGGCGGCGCCGACGCATCCGAAGGCCAGATCTACGAGCTGGCCAACGGCTGCATGTGCTGCACCGTGCAGGAGGAATTCTTCCCCGTGATGAAGGCGCTGGCCGAGCGCCGCGACGCCATCGACGTGTTGCTGATCGAGACCAGCGGCCTGGCCCTGCCCAAGCCGCTGGTGCAGGCCTTCCAGTGGCCCGAGATCGCGAGCGTCTTCACCGTGGACTCGGTCGTCACCATGGTGGACACTCCCGCCGCCGCCGCAGGCCAGTTCGCGCACGACCCGCATGCCGTTGATGAACAGCGCCAGGCCGACCCCAACCTCGACCACGAGGCCGACTTGCACGAACTGTTTGAAGACCAGCTTTCCGCCGCCGACCTGGTCGTGCTGTCCAAGGCCGACTTGGTCAGCCTCGAAGAACTGGCCCAGGTGCGCGCCCTCGTCGCTGAAGAAGTGCCCGCCGCCGTCAAGATGGTCGAGGCCGTGCAAGGCAGCGTGCCCCTGGCCGTGCTGCTGGGCCAGCACCGCGCGGCAGAGGCGCACATCGACGAGCGCCACTCCAACCACGACCACGATGAAGACCACGACCACGACGCCTTCGACTCGCTGCACATCGACCTGGGCGCGGTGGACAAGGAGCGCCTGATGCAGGCGCTGCAAGCCATCGTGCAGCAGCACGCCGTGCTGCGCGTCAAGGGCTTCGCCGCGCTGCCGGGCAAGAAGATGCGCCTGCTGGTGCAGGGCGTGGGGCGGCGCTTCGACGCCTACTTCGACCGCGCCTGGAAGGACGGCGAGGCGCAGGCCACGCGGCTGGTGTTCATCGGCCAGCACCTTGACGCGGCGGTGCTGCGCGCAGCGCTGGCGGGTGCGGAAATTTAAGGTCAAATTGGCCTCTAGCGCTTATCCATCAAGCGCAAGTAGCTACCATTTTTGAAGCATGCACCTACTCAGCACCCGCCCTGGCGGCTTTGTCGAAGACGAGAGCATCGTCACCCGGCTCGACCAGACGCCCGCCGACATGGTGGTGCTCAGTTCCGCCGACACCACGCTGTCGCTGCTGGCCGATGCCTACCGGCTGTGGCAGCAGGCCGAGCCCGACGCGCCCACGCTGCGTCTGGCGAACCTGCTGCACTTGCGCCAGAGCGCGTCGCTCGACCTGTACATCGACGAAGTGCTGCAACATGCCAGGCTGGTCATCGTCGATCACCTGGGCGCGGAGTCGGCCTGGCCCTATGGCATGGAGCAACTGCGCAAGCTCGCGCAGCAGCAGGGGCAGAAGCTGGCGATGTTCTCGGGCGACAGCCAGGAAGATGCCGAACTGCTGGTCAAGGGCACGCTGGCGCCCGAGCACAGCCGCGCGCTGTGGCAATACCTGCGCGCCGGGGGCCTGGGCAATGCGCGCGAATTCCTGCGCATGGGCGCAGCCTGGGGGCTGGGCCGTGCCGTGGAGGGCGCGCCGGTGCGCGTGCTGCCGCCCGTGGCCGTGCATGTGCCGCTGGCCTGGATGGGCGATGCGCCGGGCCGCGTTCCCGGCCTCGACGATTTGCAGGCGCGCTGGAAGCCCGGCGCGCCCGTGGTGATGCTGGTGTTCTACCGCTCGCACCTGCTGGCCGCCAACACCGATGCCTTCGACGCCATGGCCGGGGCGCTTCTCGCCGAGGGCCTGAACCCGCTGCCGTTGGCGCTCGAATCGCTCAAAGACGCGCTGTGCCTGGAAACGTTGCGCGCGCTGTGCGTGGCGCACAACGTACAACTCATCCTCAACACCACGGCCTTCGCCGCGCTGGGCGAGCACGCGCGCGGCGGCGGCGATACGGATGCGCTGGCGGGCGACGTGCCCGTGCTCCAGGTGATCGCCAGCGGTGCCAACCGCGACGACTGGCTGGCCGACGCCCAGGGCCTGCGCCCGCGCGACATCGCCATGCAGGTGGTGCTGCCCGAGATGGACGGCCGCATCATGACGCGCGCCATGAGCTTCAAGGGCCTGGCGCACCGCTGCGAGCTCACGCAGACCGACGTGGTGGCCTACCAGCCTGAGCCCGACCGCGTGGCATGGATCGCGGAACTGGCGCGGCGCTGGTGCGCGCTGCGCAGCAAGAGCGCCGCCGCCAAGCGCGCCGCGCTGGTGCTGGCCAACTACCCCGGCAGCGAAGCGCGCATGGGCAGCGGGGTAGGGCTGGACACGCCTGAATCCGTGATCGCGCTGCTGGCGCAGTTGGAGCGCGACGGCTGGAGCCTGGGCGGTGCGGCAGAGCGCCCCGCCAGCGGCCAGGCATTGATGGAGCGCCTGCAGCAAGGCATTGCCAACGACCCCGCCAAATGGCCGCTGCGCCGCGCGCGGCAGGGCTATTCGCTGCACGCCTACCGCGAGCGGCTGGCGCAATTGCCCGAGGGCATGGCCGATGCGATCACCGCCCAATGGGGCACACCTGAGCAAGACCCCCTGCTGCGCGACGGCTGGTTCATGGTCGCCGGGCTGCAACTGGGCAACGTCTTCGTGGGCATACAGCCCGCGCGCTCGCTCGACGGCCGCAACGACTACGCCCAGTACCACGACGCCGAACGGGTGCCGCCGCACCACTACCTGGCGTTCTATTTCTGGCTGCGCGACAGCTTCTCCGTCGATGCCGTCGTGCATGTGGGCAAGCACGGCAACCTCGAATGGCTGCCGGGCAAGAGCCTGGCGCTGTCGCAACACTGCTGGCCCGACGCCATCCTGGGGCCGCTGCCGCACGTCTATCCGTTCATCGTCAACGACCCCGGCGAGGGCGCGCAGGCCAAGCGGCGCAGCCAGGCCGTCATCATCGACCACCTGATGCCTCCCATCACCCGCGCCGAGAACCACGGCCCCATGCAGGAGCTGGAGCGGCTGGTGGACGAGTACTACGACGCGCTGCTGGTCGACCAGCGCCGGGCCGTGCTGCTGCGCCGCCAGATACTGGACTGCGCGAAAGGCCAGGATTTGCTGAGCGAGCTGGGCGTGGATGCCGCGCAGGACGATCAAGTCCTGGAGCGCATCGACGCCTATCTGTGCGAGCTTAAAGAAACCCAGATACGCGACGGCCTGCACATCTTTGGCCGCTCGCCTGAAGGCCATCTGCGCGACTCCACGCTGCTGGCGCTGGCGCGCTACCCGGCTGCTGGCGAGCAGGGCTTGCTGAATGCGCTGGCGGCCGACCTGCTGCCCGGCTGCGACTGGAACCCGCTGGACATGGACGCGGCCGCCGCCTGGCCCGGGCCGCGCCCGCAGGTGCTGGCCGAACTCGACCCCGGCCCCTGGCGCCACGGCGGCGACACGCGCGAGCGGCTGGAACTGCTGGCCTTGCAAGTGCTGGCCCGGCCCGAGACCGCCCAGGACTGGCCGCAGACACGGCAGGCCCTGCACCGCATCCACGCACAGATCGCCCCCGCGCTCGACGCCTGCGGCAGCGAGGAACTGCGACAGTTCTCGCGCGCGCTGCAAGGCCGCTTCGTGCCGCCGGGGCCCAGCGGCTCGCCCTCGCGCGGGCGCTGCGACACCTTGCCCACGGGGCGCAATTTCTACACCGTCGATACGCGCGCGATTCCCACGCAGACCGCCTGGGCGCTGGGCCAGCAGGCCAGCGAGCGGCTGATCGCGCGCTATCTGCAGGAGCACGGCGAATACCCGGCGGCCATCGGCCTCTCGGTCTGGGGCACGGCTACCATGCGCACGGGCGGCGACGACATCGCCCAGGCCTTCGCGCTGATAGGCGTGCGTCCCAAGTGGGCGCCGGGCAGCCAGCGCGTGGTGGACTTCGAGGTCGTCCCGCGCGTGGGCCTGCACCGCCCGCGCGTGGACGTGACGCTGCGCATCAGCGGCTTCTTCCGCGATGCCTTCCCCGGCGTGGTGCAGATGTTCGACGCCGCAGTGCGCGCCGTGGCCGAACAGGAGGAGGACGCCGAGGACAACCCCATCCGCGCCCGCGTGCTGCGCGATGCTGCGCAGTGGACACAGCAAGGCATGGACGGCGCCGAAGCCCATGAACAGGCGCTGTGGCGCATCTTCGGCGCGCCCGCGGGCAGCTACGGCGCCAGCATGCACGAGTTGCTGCGCTCGGGCCGGTGGAGCGACGCGGGCGACTTCGCGCGCCACTACCTGCACTGGGGCGCGTTCGCCTACGGCCGGCAGGCCGACGGCGTGCCCGCGCGCCAAGCCTTGGAGCGCCGCATGCAGACGCTCGACGTGGTGCTGCAAAACCAGGACAGCCGTGAGCACGACCTGCTCGACTCCAGCGAGTACTACCAGCACCAGGGCGGCATGGCCGCCGCCGTGCGCCACCTGGGCGGTGGCGAGCCCGCCATCTACCACGGCGACCACGGCAACCTGCAGTCCGCCAAGATCCGCTCGCTGGCCGAGGAGATCGGCCGCGTGGTGCGCGCCCGCGTCACCAACCCTAAGTGGATTGCCGGCGCCATGCGCCACGGCTACAAGGGCGCATTCGAGATGGCAGCCACGGTGGACTACCTGTTCGGCTTCGACGCGACTACGCAGCTCGTCTCCGACACGCACTACGCGCTGGTCACGCAAGCCTATGTGCAGGACGAGGCCGTGCGCCAGTTCCTGCGCGAGCACAACCCGCAGGCGCTGGGCGACATCGTGGGCCGGCTGCTCGAAGCCATCGACCGCGGCATGTGGGAGCAGCCCGGCGATCTGCATGACGCGCTGCTCGCGCAGATGCTCGCGCAGGAAGAATTCATGGAAGGACGCGCGCCGCAATGACCCCGACATTTCCGCTATCGGCGATTCAAGGCCAGCCGCAACTGGTGCAGGCGCTGCTACTGGCCGCCATCGAGCCCGCGCTGGGCGGCGTGCTGATCCAGGGCCCGCGCGGCACGGCCAAATCGACGGCGGCGCGCGCGCTGGCCGACGTGCTGGCGCCTGCGCCCTTCGTCACGCTGCCGCTGGGCGCGTCCATCGAGCACGTGGTCGGCAGCCTCGACCTGTCGAAAGCGCTGGCAGGCAGCGAGGTGGCCTTCGCGCCCGGCCTGCTGGCCAAGGCACACGGCGGCGTGCTCTACGTCGATGAAATCAACCTGCTGCCCGACGCCATCGTTGATGTGCTGCTGGACGTGGCCGCATCGGGTATCAACCGCGTGGAGCGCGACGGCATCTCGCACAGCCACGCGGCGCGCTTCGTGCTGATCGGCACCATGAACCCCGAGGAGGGCGCGCTACGCCCGCAGTTGCTGGACCGGCTGGGCCTGTGCGTGCAGCTTGCCAATGCGCAGGACCCGCGATTGCGCAGCGCCATCGTCAAGGCGCGGCTGCGCTTCGACCTCGACCCTGCGGGTTTTCTGCAAGACCATGCGCAGGAGCAAGCCCGTACCGCCGAACGCCTGCGACAGGCGCGTGCGCGCTGTGCCGATGCCGGCCAGTTGCTCTGGAGCGATGCCGTGCACGAGGAAGTGGCGCGTCAATGCATAGAAGCGCAGGTGGACGGCCTGCGTGCCGACCTTGTGATGCTGCGTGCGGCGCGCGCGCTGGCCGCGTGGGAGGGCTGCGACGCGATCACGGAGCACCATGTGGCCGAGGTCACGCCCTTGGTGCTGCTGCACCGCGCCGGGGAGCCTCAACGCCAAGCTCCACCTGCTCCCGCATCGGCACCCTCTCCATCCTCTGCGCCTGTGCCTGGGCCCCAGGCGCGCTTCAGCAGTACGGCCAACTTTCATCAGAACAATGCCGCCACGCATAGCCAGGAACAGCCGCCCCTTGATTGGGGCGAACCTCAGCCCGTGGCCAGCGCTCCGGTGGATGCACAGCAGGCCGACGCATTGGCGCTGGCTGCCCTGGAGGCACTGGCCGCAAAAAAGCCCGCGCCCCCGGCCCGCAGCGCTGACGCCAGCGGCGCACCGCCCCGGCCGGGGGCAACAGGACGCAGCGTTCTTGATGGGGAACGGACTCGCAAGCCATGCGCAAGTCACGGCGCAGCGCTTCCCCGGCGCCACGCTTGACTGGCCCGCCACGCTGCGCGAGCGGCGCAGCCGGCCGCTCGCGCCCGCGCATTTGCGCTGGCGCCAGCATTTCGGCCAACTTCATTCGCTGCATGTGTTCGCACTCGACTGTTCGGGCTCGATGCGCGAGAGTGGCGCCTTCGCCCAGGCCAAGGGCCTGCTGCTGCAATGGATGCGCTGGGCCTACGTGCAACGCACGCCGGTCGCGCTGCTGTGCTTTGGCGCGGGCCAAGTCCAATGGCGTCTGCCGCCGCGTCGCGCGCCGCAGTGGAATGCCGATCTGATCGAGCCGCTGCCTGGTGGTGGAGGGACCCCGCTGGCCCAGGCGCTGCATGCGGCCTGGGCGCTGATTTCCAGGCGGGCCGAGGAGCGCAAGACCCTTTGGGTGCTCAGTGACTTCCGCAGCCCTGACGTGCTGTCGCTGGTCAGGCAGCCCCCTCCACTGCGGTTGCGTCATGTGCTGGTCGATGGAGAGGTTCCGGCGCGCGCCAGCCACCGTGTATTCGGCGGAGCACAGCGTTTGGTGCAGGCCTGGCCGGGTGCGGTGCGGATCACCGCCAATGGATGAGGCTCGGACAAGGGGGGTGGGCGGCTATTGTTTTGACATGGCAGCATTCGGTAGCGCCAGCCGTTGCAAGCACTGCACGATCAACCTCGCCGCTTCGTCGATGCGCGGGCCCGGGCGCACCAGGATGTCGTATTCGTCATTCGGTATGCGGCAATGGCCGTTGTTCCTCAGTGCCGCAATGCGATTCCAGCCCTGGCGGTTTGACGGCGGTATGGCAGTCTCTGCCATGGTGATGATCAGATCGGGATTGGCGCGCACCACGTATTCCGGATTGAGCCGGGGGTACATGGGCAGGTCTCGCCCCGCAATATTCACCAAGCCCAGGCCTTGCAGCGTCTGGCCTATGAACGATGCCTCGCCAGCGGCCGTGGCAGATGTGCCGCCGTGCAGTTCGAAATACACCTTTTTGCCCTGCCACTTTGGCGGGATCTGGCGCTGCAGCATGGCCAGTTGCTCGCTCGTCCGCCGCCATAACCGTATGCCCGAGCCAGGCCGGCCGAGCAGAGCGGCGAGAGTCTCCAGTACCTGAGCCATGTCTTCGTAAGTCTGCGCATCCAGCGTCAGCACCCTGATACCTAGGCCTTCCAGGCGGTCGTCTACCCTGTGCCCGGGCCTGGACAGCACCACGTCGGGCCGCAGGGCCACGATGCGCTCGATATCTGGGTCGCGCAGGCTTCCGACCTTGGGCAGGGCGCTGACCTGCTGCGGCCACAGGGAGAACCGGTCCACGCCCACCAGTGCGTCGCAGCCCCCGAGCGCGCAGATGGCTTCGGTGAATGACGGTTGAAGCGAGACAATGCGCGTTGCGGGCCGAATGAAGGAATTGCTCGCGTGCTGTGCATCGACGGGGCCATGCTTTTCTTGCGGAACAGCCTTGGCAGGCGCCGCAGACATCCAGATGGGGCAGGTCAGTGCCAGAGCTTTGAGTAGTGTGCTCATGTTGTCGTTGTGGGTTCCCCGGATAAAGCAGGGCACCTGGACGATGGGGGTCAGCAGAGAGTTTCCGACCTCTTCTCCGGTCCTGGTCGGCAGGGCGCGATGGACCATCCGCTGCGGCCGCTGGCGAGAGGGGCCGGGCGCATTCGGGCAGCGGACTTGGCGCAGCGAACTGCACGTCTGGAAGACTGCCGCCCTGGTCGTGGCGTCGGACCGGGGAACCGGCCGACTGGCGGATGGCAACCGTGCTTGCCGAAGCATGGACAAGGGGCGCGCGATTATCCGCGACCTCGCCTTGCCTTAAAATCAAGGGCTTTTCTCCCGTGGGCGCCGCCCCGGCGCGGAAGACCGCTCCATCCCTCCCGAACCTTCCCCAAAAGGCCGCTCCACCGTGACCTTGCACCTGATCCCGCTTGCCGGGGGCAACGCCCTCAGTCCTTTCCGCGCGCAGCAACTCCAAGGCGCCCTGGCGTCCGTCCATCCCAGGATCACCGGCATCGCGGCGCGCTTCGTGCACCTGGTGGCCCTGGATGCCGAGCCCACCCCCGCGCAGCGCGAACGCCTGGAGGCGCTGCTGACCTACGGCGAAGCCTACGCGGGCCCCGGGGAGGGCGTGCCCCTCATCGTCACGCCGCGCCTGGGCACCGTGTCGCCCTGGGCGTCCAAGGCCACCGACATCGCGCGCAACTGCGGCCTGGCGGTGCATCGCGTGGAGCGCATCACCGAATACCGCCTCACGTTCAAGAGCGGACTCCTGGGCGGCACGCCCGAGCTGTCGCCCGCGCAGCTGCAGCAGGTCGCCGCGCTGCTGCACGATCGCATGACCGAATCGGTGGTGGCCAGCCGCGCCGAGGCCGAGCGCCTGTTCACCGAACTGCAGGCGGAGCCGATGGCTTTCGTGGATGTGCTGCAGGGCGGGCGCGCCGCGCTGGAGGCCGCCAACAAGGCCTGGGGCCTGGCGCTGGCCGACGACGAGATCGACTATCTCGTGAGCGCCTTCCAAGGCCTGCAGCGCAACCCCACGGACGTGGAGCTGATGATGTTCGCCCAGGCCAACAGCGAGCACTGCCGCCACAAGATCTTCAATGCGCAGTTCACCATCGACGGCCAGGCGCAGGAGAAATCGCTGTTCGGCATGATCCGCCATACCGAGCAGACTTCGCCCCAGCACACCATCGTGGCCTATGCCGACAACGCCTCCATCATGGAGGGCAGCGAGGTCGAGCAGTTCATTGCCAAATTCGAGTCTTTCGCAGACAGGATCAGTGCGCCCAGCTATCAAAAGCGGAGTGCCACGCACCACGTGCTGATGAAGGTGGAAACGCACAACCACCCCACGGCCATCTCGCCGTTCCCCGGTGCCGCCACCGGCGCGGGCGGCGAGATCCGCGACGAGGGTGCGACGGGGCGCGGCTCCAAGCCCAAGGCGGGCTTGACGGGCTTCACCGTCTCCAAGCTCTGGGGCAGCGAAGTGGGCAAGCCCGAGCACATCGCGAGCCCCTTGCAGATCATGACCGAGGGGCCGCTGGGCGGCGCCGCGTTCAACAACGAGTTCGGCCGGCCCAACCTCACGGGCTACTTCCGCGAGTACGAGCAGCAGGTGGGCGGCGTGGTGCGCGGCTACCACAAGCCCATCATGATCGCGGGCGGCCTGGGCGTGATCGACGCGCGGCTCACCAAGAAGATCGAATTCCCCGCCGGCACGCTGCTGATCCAGCTCGGCGGCCCCGGCATGCGCATCGGCATGGGCGGCGGCGCGGCCAGCTCCATGGCCACGGGCACCAACGCGGCGGAGCTGGACTTCGACTCTGTGCAGCGCGGCAACCCCGAGATCGAGCGCCGCGCGCAGGAGGTCATCAACCACTGCTGGGCGCAGGGTGACCAGAACCCGATCCTGGCAATCCACGACGTGGGCGCGGGCGGCCTGTCCAACGCCTTCCCCGAGCTGACCAACGACGCCGGCCGCGGCGCGCGCTTCGACCTGCGCGCCGTGCCGCTGGAGGAGTCGGGCCTGGCGCCCAAGGAAATCTGGAGCAACGAGAGCCAGGAGCGCTACGTGCTCGCCATCGCGCCCGAGTCGCTGGCGCAGTTCACCGCGTTCTGCGAACGCGAACGCTGCCCCTTCGCCGTGATCGGCACCGCCACCGAGGAGCGCCGCCTGGTGCTCGAAGACACGGCCGTGGCCGCAGGCGCGCAGCAATACCCCGTGGACATGCCCATGGACGTGCTCCTGGGCAAGCCGCCCAAGATGCACCGCGACGTGGCCAGCGTGCAGCGCCCGCTCGCCCCGGTGAACCTGGACGGCCTGCCGCTGGAGAAGGCCGTCATCGAGGTGCTGGCGCACCCCACGGTCGCCTCCAAGCGCTTCCTCATCACCATCGGCGACCGGGCCATGGGCGGCCTCACGCACCGCGACCAGATGGTCGGCCCCTGGCAGGTGCCCGTGGCCGATGCGGCCGTCACGCTGGCGGATTTCAAGGGTTTCGCGGGCGAGGCGATGGCAATGGGCGAGCGCACGCCGCTGGCTGCCATCAATGCTCCCGCATCGGGCCGCATGGCGGTAGCGGAAAGCATCACCAACCTGCTGGCCGCGCCCATCGAGCTGCCGCGCGTGAAGCTCTCGGCCAACTGGATGGCCGCCTGCGGCGAGCCCGGCGAGGACGCCGCGCTCTACGCCACCGTCAAGGCCGTGGGCATGGAGCTGTGCCCGCAACTGGGCATCTCCATCCCCGTGGGCAAGGACAGCCTGTCCATGCGCACGCAGTGGAGCGAGGGCGGCGCGCTGAAGAAGGTTACCTCGCCCGTCAGCCTCATCATCACCGCCTTCGCCACGCTGCAGGACGTGCGCGGCACGCTTACGCCGCAGCTCGACGCGCAGGAAGACGACACTTCCCTGGTGCTCATCGACCTCTCGCGTGGCAAGATGCGCATGGGCGGCTCCATCCTCGCGCAGGTGCTGGAGCAAAGCGGCGACGAGGTGCCCGACCTGGACGATCCGCAGGACCTGATCGCCCTGGTGAACGCCGTGAACGCGCTGCGCGCGCAGGGCCGCATCCTGGCCTACCACGACCGCGGCGACGGCGGCCTGCTCGCCACCGTGGCCGAGATGGCCTTCGCGGGCCACGTGGGCGTGGCGATCAACGTGGACATGCTCGTCACCGAAGGCGACGGCATCAGCGACAGCCGCATGGAAACCGGCGACGCCAAGAACTGGGCCCAGCAGGTCAGCGGCCGCCGCGAGGAACTCACGCTGCGCGCGCTGTTCAACGAGGAGCTGGGCGTGGTGCTGCAGGTGCGCACCGCCGACCGCACGCAGGTCATGCAGACGCTGCGCGAGCACGGCCTGGCCACCTGCAGCCACTTCGTCGGCAAGACGCGGCCCGCCAACTCGCCCATCGATGCGGGCAAGGGCGAGCTGCAGGTCTGGCGCGACGCCAAGGCCGTGTTCAGCGCCTCGCTCTCCGACCTGCACCAGGTCTGGGACGCCGTGAGCTGGAAGATCTGCCAGCAGCGCGACAACCCCGCCTGCGCCGACAGCGAGCACGCGGCGGCGGGCGACCCGGCCGACCCCGGCATGCACCTGCACCTGGCGTTCGATCCGGCCGAGGACGTGGCCGCTCCGTACCTCAATCTCGCACGCCCGCGCGTTGCCGTGCTGCGCGAGCAGGGCGTGAACTCGCACGTGGAGATGGCCTATGCCTTCACCGAAGCGGGCTTCGAGGCGTTCGACGTGCACATGACCGACCTGCAGACCGGCCGCGCCGACCTAGCCGATTTCAAGGGGGTCGTCGCCTGCGGCGGCTTCAGCTACGGCGACACGTTGGGCGCGGGCATCGGCTGGGCGCGCTCCATCACCTTCAACGAACGCCTGTCCGAGCAGTTCCAGCGCTTCTTCGGCCGCGCCGACACCTTCGCGCTGGGCGTGTGCAACGGCTGCCAGATGTTCGCCGAGCTGGCCGACATCATTCCGGGCGCCCAGGACTGGCCGCGCTTCACCACCAACCAGAGCCACCGCTTCGAGGCGCGCCTGTCGATGGTGGAAGTGCTCGACTCGCCCAGCCTGTTCTTCTCAGGCATGGCCGGCAGCCGTCTGCCCATCGCCGTGGCGCACGGCGAGGGCTACGCCAACTTCCAGCACCGCGGCAACGCGGACCGCGTGGTGGGTGTCATGCGCTACGTGGACAACCACGGCCAGCCCACCGAGCGCTACCCGTTCAACCCCAACGGCAGCGCGGGCGGCCTCACGGCCGTGACGACAAGGGACGGCCGCTTCACGGCCATGATGCCGCACCCCGAGCGCGTGTTCCGCAACATCCAGATGAGCTGGACCAGCGGCGACCCATCCGCCCTGAGCCCGTGGATGCGCGTGTGGCGCAACGCGCGCAAGTGGGTGGCATGAGGGCCGCGGCGCCCGGGCTCGCGCTGGCCGCCGCCTTGGCGGGCTGCGCGGCTCCGCCCGCGCCCGTGCCGCAGGACGAGGCGCGCCCGCCGCACCGCATCGTCAACAACACGCCGCTGCCCCATGTCACGCTCACCGGCATCGACAAGTTCGGCGAATACACCTCGCTGCTGCTGAAGATGACCTGGGTCTTCGACGAGCACGGCCGCATGCGGCTGGAGGAATCGGCGCAGGAACCCACCATCGGCCAGCACACGCCCACCGACCAGGAAACGGCCTGCCTGCCGCACGGCGCCGCGTTCAACCAGCGTACGACCTGGTTTCCCGACACTGGCCTGTTCCTCTCCGGCGCGCGCTGGGTGGGCATCGCGGCCGCCGGCAGCCAGCCGCGCCCGCTGGTGGCCCTGAGCGAGGGCGACGGCGGCACGATGAGTGTCGCCGGCCCGCAGGCGCGCGAGATCGAATACGGCTACGTGCCCTGCGTGGGCGAGCGCCGCGTGCGCGAGGGCCACCGTACTGTGGGCTACGTGGCCCCGGGCGACTGGCTGGAGGTGCAGCCCGCCGGTGCCAAGGGCACGCTGCGCCTGCAGATTCCGCCCGACCCGATGCCCTACGTGACCCTGCGCTTCGCGGGCCGCCCGACCCAGCAGGCCCTGGTGCCGGGCCGCATCGTGCTGCTGACGCTGGACGTGGCCCGCCGCCGCCTGGTGCTGCAATACCAGGCCACGGCAGCCCTGCGCCCGCAGGTGGCACAGGCGACGTGGGACGTGACGCTGCCTCGCCAGATACTGGCGCGGCTGGAAGAAAAAGACGCCCGCCGCCAGCGCGCCGTCAAGGAGTACCTGGCCGCCTGCATCGCGCCCAACAAGCCCATGGACCCGTGCGCCAATCCGCACGGTGCCGTCGCGGAAGCCCTGCGGGACTGATCAGCAGCCGCCGAGCGCCTGGCATTCGGGCACGACGCGCCCCTGGGCGTCGCGCCATTGCACGGCCGGGCTGCCGGGGGCGCGGCGGGTTGCGGCCGTTGCGGGTCGTGCAGCACGGTCGAAGAGCCCACGCCCGCGCCCACGCGCGCACCACCCACGGGCACCGAGGCGCCCACGCCCGCATGCCCCGTGACCTGCCCGCCCTGGTGCACGCCCACGCCGACGCCCACCGGGCCCACGCCCGTGCCGACCCCGGCGGACACACCGCCCGAGCCCACGCCCACCCCCACGCTGAACGGCCCCACGGGCACGCCCACGCCCACGCGCGCCGAGGGGCCCGCGCAGGCGGACAGCAGCAGCGCCAGAGCGGCGGCGAGGGGAAGTGCGGTGCGATGCGTCATGAAGGGCATTGTGCCCTTGCACATAGAGATTCAAAAATGTGAGCTGCCAGCGCTTGTGCACCAAGCGCTGGAGCCCGATTCGACTCAATATCAGGCCAGCGACTGCCGCACCGTGGGCCGCTCGCCGGTGCGCTGGAAATGGCCATGCACCTGGGGAAAGTCGGCGATGTCCACGCCGTCTCCTTCCAGCCAGCCCGCGACGGTGAACAGGTAGGGCACGACGATCAGCAGGGGCTTGGTGGGAAAGCCGTTGGCGGATGCAGCGAGGGACGCGGCCGCCAGTGCTGCGGCGAGGAGGGGTTTGAGGATCTTGCGCATGCTTGTCTCCAGGAATCGGGATGAGGTCGCCCCGCCCGTGCGGCAGGGACGGGATGAAAGCGCTCAGGGCGAAGCGGCGGCGCGGCCGCTTGTCGCATGGGACGAAGGGGAAAGAGGAAGAGGGTGCGGTCAGGCAGGGGCCACGAACCGATAGAGCTCGGTGTGGTCGGCGCCCGCACCCAGCCGTCGCGAGGCTTCGGACGTCATGGCGCTGACCTGCTGCGCCAGCGCCATCGGTACCTGCAGCGACTCGCCCAGCGCGGCGGCGATGCCGACGTCCTTGGCCTGCAGCAGCAGCGAGAAGCCCGAGTTGAACGCCCCGTTCAGCATGAACTGGTGGGCCTTGTTCTCGGTGGTGTTGTTCTTGCCGGTGGAGGCGTTGATCACGTCCACGATCGTCGCCGGGTCGATGCCGAAGGCCGTGCCCGCATGGATCGCCTCGGCCGTGGCGATGAGCGCGGCGGCGGAGACGTAGTTGTTCAGCGCCTTGAGCGCGTGCCCTGCGCCCACCGGCCCCACGTGGGTGATGGCCTGGCCCATGCGTTCCAGCAAGGGCCGGTGCCGAGCGAAGACCGCCGCGTCGCCGCCCACCATGATGGCCAGCGTGCCGTTGACGGCCTTCTTCACGCCGCCCGAGACCGGCGCGTCGATCAGTGCCACGCTGCGCTCGGCCAGCAGCGCCGCCAGGGCGCACGTGCGCACGGGGTCGGCGGAGCTCATCTCGATGACGCAGGCGCCGCTCCGCAGGTGCGGGGCCAGCTCGCGGACCACCGCGTCCACGATGTCCGAGTTGGGCAGCATGGTGATCACCGCGTCGCAGCCAGCGAATGCCGCGGCGTCCTGCGCGATGGCAACGCCCGCGTGTTCCGCCGCAAAGCCCGCGGCGGCGTCCGGGTTGGCGTCGCGCACCACCAGCGACAGCCCCGCGGCATGGAGCAGGTGGGCCATGGGGCGGCCCATCATGCCCAGGCCGATGAATCCGATACGGGTCATATGCGGCTCCTTCAGAGGTCCATTTCCTTGAACACTTCCGATGCCACGCGGAAGGAATCGATCGCGGCAGGCACGCCGCAGTAGATGGCGACCTGCAGGAACACCTCCTTGACCTCGTCCTTGGTCAGCCCGTTGTTGATGGCGCCGCGCACGTGCAGCTTCAGCTCGTGGGGGCGGTTGAGCGCCGAGATCATGGCCAGGTTGAGGAAGGAGCGCGTCTTGCGGTCCAGCCCCGGGCGGTTCCACACGTCGCCCCAGCAGTACTGGGTGACCAGTTCCTGCATGTCGATGTTGAAGTCGGTGGCGTTCTTGATCGAGGCATCGACGTACTCGGCGCCCAGCACCGCGCGGCGCGTGGCGAGGCCTTGGTCGAACAGGGCCTGGTTCTTGGGGGCGTAGGGACGGGTCATGGGACGGGAGCTCCAGGTAAAGGGCTGCGGCATGCAGCGGATGAGAAAATATATTCTGATTGTCAGACAATATGATTGAGTGAAAATGGGAATGGCACTACGGTGGGTTTTCGTGTAAGACAATCCTGCTGTCAGCCATTCCTACTCCAGGTGCCCATGAACCCCACGCTGCGTGTCCCCCGCGAAGAAACCTCGCTGCGCCAGAGAACGACGCAGACACTGCGCACGGCCATCCTCGATGGCGTGTTCGCGCCCGGGCAGAAGCTGTCGGAGCGGGAACTGTGCGAAAGCCTGGACGTGAGCCGCTCGTGCCTGCGCGAGTCGCTGCAGCACCTGCAGGCCGAAGGGCTCATCACCATCGTCCCGCACAAGGGGCCGGAGGTCACCAGCATCTCCGCCAGCGAGGTGCGCGACATCTACGCCGTGCGCGCCAGCCTGGAAAGCCTGGCGGGCAGGGGGTTCGCAGAGCATGCAACGCCCCCGCAGCGGCCGCGCTGCGTGCCAAGCTGACCGAACTGCAGGCGCTGGACCCGCAGCAGGACCGGGCCGCGGTGCTCACGCTCAAGAACCAGTTCTACGACATCCTGCTGGAAGGCTGCGGCAACCTCGTGGCCGGGCAGATGCTCAAGCAGCTGAACAACCGCGTGACGGTGCTGCGGCGCATCTCCATGGCCCAGCCGGGCCGCCTGCCGCGCACGCTGCGGGAGATCGGCGCCATCGTCGATGCCATCGAGGCGCGCGATGCCGACGCCGCCGCGCGGCTGTGCGAGGAGCACGTGCGCCATGCGGCCGAGAGCGTGATGCAGAGCATGCATGCGTGATGGACGCCAAGTTGCAAAAACAATAGCTGTCAGCGCTTGTCCCACAAGCGCTGGAGCCCGATTACGTTCACAATCCGGGCTTCTTGAAAGGAACGCCCCCATGGCCGCTGGCAGCCTGCTGACCCTGCTCGACGACATCGCCACCGTGCTCGACGATGTCGCCCTCATGACCAAGGTGGCCGCCAAGAAGAGCGCCGCGATGGCGGACGACGTGTCGGCCATGACCAAGGTGGCGGCGCAGAAGACGGCCGGCGTGCTGGGCGACGACCTGGCGCTCAACGCCCAGCAGGTGACGGGCGTGCGCGCGGACCGCGAGCTGCCCGTGGTCTGGGCCGTGGCCAAGGGGTCGCTGGTGAACAAGGCGATCCTGGTGCCTGCCGCGCTGTTCATCAGCGCGTTCGCGCCCTGGGCCGTCACGCCGCTGCTCATGGTGGGCGGCGCGTTCCTGTGTTTCGAGGGCTGCGAGAAGCTGGCGCACAAATTCCTGCACAGCGCCCATGAGGACGAGGCCGAGCACGAGAGCCACGCCAAGGCCAGCGCCAACCCGGCGGTGGACATGGCCGCGTTCGAGAAGGACAAGGTCAAGGGCGCCGTGCGCACCGATTTCATCCTTTCGGCCGAGATCATCGCCATCACCCTCGGCGCGGTGGCGGGCGCGCCGTTCGCGCAGCAGGTGGCGGTGCTGGTGGGGATCGCAGTGCTGATGACGCTGGGCGTCTATGGCCTTGTGGCGGGCATCGTGAAGCTGGACGACCTGGGCCTGTGGCTCAGCGGCCGGGCCAGCAGCGCGGCGCGCGCGCTGGGGCGCGGCATCGTGGCGGCGGCGCCGTGGCTCATGAAGGGGCTGTCGGTGGCGGGCACGGCGGCGATGTTCCTGGTGGGCGGCGGCATCGTGGTGCACGGCGTGCCGGCGCTGCACCATGCGGTGGAAGCGGCGGGCCAGGCGGCGGTTACGTGGCCGCTGGGCGGGCTGTGGGCGGTCGTGCTGCCCCACGTGCTCAACGCGCTGGCGGGCATGGCGGTGGGGGCCGTGGTGCTCGCTGCATGGACGCTGCTGGGGCGCCTGCGCGGCCGTTGAGCTGCGTCATGCTGCAGCGCAGCGAAGGTTTGATCTACGGCAACATTGACCTGACGGTTCATAGGCTTAATAGCTGCACGGGGGCCGTCCCCGTTCAACAACCACATTCAGCCCTATGAAAAAGAATCTTCTGGCCCTGGCCGTTCTGTGTGCAATGACCTCCGGCGCTGCCTTCGCGCAGCAGGCCGCTGAAGGTTCCTGGATGGTGCGCGCGCGCGCCGTCAACCTCGACAGCGCCAACAAGGACAGCACGGGCCTGGGCCTGTCGATCAACGACAAGGTCATCCCCGAAGTGGACGTGTCGTACTTCTTCACGCCCAACATCGCGGCCGAGCTGATCCTGACCTACCCGCAGAAGCACGACCTGCGCGCCAATGGCCTGGGCAAGATCGGCTCGCTCAAGCACCTGCCGCCCACGCTGCTGGCCCAGTACCACTTCACCAACTTCAGCGGCTTCAAGCCCTACGTGGGCGCCGGCATCAACTACACGCGCTTCTCCAACGTGCGCTTCGACCCGGCCGTGCAGGCCGCGCTGAACCCCTCCATCGACAAGGACAGCTGGGGCGGCGCGCTGCAGGTGGGCGTGGACATTCCCCTGTCCAAGAACCTGTACCTGAACTTCGACGTCAAGAAGGTGTTCATCAAGACCGACGTGTTCTCCGCCGGCAACAAGGTGGGCACGTTCAAGGTGAACCCGGTGCTGGCCGGCGTGGGCCTGGGCTGGCGCTTCTAAAAAAACACAGCGCATTTTTTCAGTTCTTCATGGTGGGGTGGGCCGGTGCCGCAGGGTGCCGGCCCTTTTTTATGAGGCGGGCGATGCGGCCCTGTCCTACAAGCGCGGGGCGTCTTGGCTTGCCCGGCGCCGAAGGGGCAGGGGACTACGCTGGACCGACATGCCCACCGTCCAGAACCACCCCACGACATCCATCGACAGCGGGCGCGCCGCCCTCGGCGCGCTGCCCCCAGGAGGCGCGCACGCGCGGGCCTCTCCCTCCGAGCGGGCCGCCATCGCGGCAGGCCTGCAGGATGCGGCGGCAAGCATCTCGCCCAAATACTTCTACGACCAGCGCGGCTCGGAGCTGTTCGAGGACATCACCGGCCTGCCCGAGTACTACCCCACGCGCACCGAGCACGCGCTCCTGCGCCAGCATGGCGGCGACATCGCCCGCGCGGCGGGCACGGGCGGCGTGGTGATCGAGCCCGGGGCGGGCAGCTGCGAGAAGGCGCGGCTGCTGTGCCGCAGGCTGCGGGCCTCGCATTTCGTGGGCGTGGACATTTCCGAGGACTTCCTGCACGGTGCCGTCGCGCGGCTGCGCGCGGCGCTGCCCGGGCTGGACGCGCGCGCGGTGGGCGGCGACATCACCGCCGGGGTGCAACTGCCGCCAGACATTCCGCGCGAGCGGCGCCTGGTGTTCTACCCGGGCTCGTCCATCGGCAACTTCGATCCGCCGCAGGCGCTGCGGCTGCTGCGGCACATGCACGCGCTGGCGCTGGACGGCGGGGGGCTGCTGATCGGCATCGACCTGCCCAAGGACGTGGCGGTGCTGGAGGCCGCCTACGACGACGCGGCCGGCGTCACCGCCGAGTTCAACCGCAACGTGCTGGCGCACGTGAACCGGCTGATCGGCAGCGACTTCGACCCGCGCCAGTGGCGCCACCGTGCCTTCTTCAATGCCGCCGCCTCGCGCATCGAGATGCACCTGGAGGCCATGGGGCCGCAGCGCGTGCGCTGGCCTGGCGGCGGGCGCGACTTCGCCGCGTGCGAGCGCATCCACACCGAGAACAGCTACAAGTACCCGCTGCCCGCCTTCACCGCGCTGCTGCGCGAGGCGGGTTTCGGCGAAACCCGCCACTGGACCGACCCGCGCGGCTGGTACGCCCTGGTCCATGCGCGCGCTTGACGCGGCGCGAAAGGAGTCCCGCGCCGTGCGCTATCCCTCCGACACCCCCCAGGCACCCGAGGCGCAGGCGCTGCACTGCTATGCCGCCGTGCGCGCCGCCACCGAGGCGCTGGCCCAGCCGCTGTCGCCCGAGGACTGCTGTGCCCAGTCCATGCCCGACGCCAGCCCCGCCAAGTGGCACCTGGCGCACACCACGTGGTTCTTCGAGACCTTCATCCTGGAGACGCACGAGGAAGGGTTCCAGCCCTTCGACCCGGCGTTCCGCGTGCTCTTCAACTCCTACTACCAGGGCGTGGGCCGCCAGCACCCGCGCCCGCAGCGCGGCCTGCTCACGCGGCCCTCGCTGGCCACGGTGCTGGCCTACCGCGCCGACGTGGACGCGCGCATGTGGCGGCTGCTCGCGCAGGGTGCGCCGCAGGTACTGGGCCTGCTGGAGCTGGGCCTGCACCACGAACAGCAGCACCAGGAACTGCTGCTCACCGATGTCCAGCACCTGCTCTCGTGCAACCCGCTGCTGCCCGCCTACAGCCCCGACGCGCCAGCACCGGCGCAGGGCCCGGCAGCGCTGGAATGGCTGCGGATGGAAGGCGGGCTCACGGAGATCGGCCATGCGGGCGGCGGCTTCGCCTTCGACAACGAAAGCCCCCGCCACCGCGTGTACCTGCAGCCGTATGCGCTGGCCTCGCGCCTGGTGACCAACGCCGAGTTCGCCGCGTTCATCGACAGCGGCGGCTACCGTGATCCGGCGCTGTGGCTGGCCGAGGGCTGGGACTGGCGCACGGCCCTGGGGCTGGAGCGGCCGCTCTACTGGCAGCGCGCGGAAGGCGGCGCCTGGCATGCGTTCACGCTGGCCGGCCTGAGGCCGCTGGAGGCGGCGGGGCCAGCCGTGCACCTGTCGTACTACGAGGCCGACGCCTATGCGCGCTGGGCCGGCGCGCGCCTGCCCACCGAGGCGGAATGGGAGCACGCGGTGCAGACGCACCCGGAGAACATCGCGCAGCGCTGCGACGCGGCATGGCAGTGGACGCAGTCCAGCTACGCGCCGTACCCCGGCTTTCGCGTGGCCGAGGGCGCGGTGGGCGAATACAACGGCAAGTTCATGGTGAACCAGTACGTGCTGCGCGGCGGCTCGTGCGCCACGCCGGCGGGGCATGTGCGCCCCACCTACCGCAACTTCTTCCCGGCCACGGCGCGCTGGCAGTTCAGCGGGCTGCGGCTGGCGCGCGACGTGCTATCGGAAAAATAGCTGCCAGCGCTTGGTTGGCAAGCGCTGGAGGCTGAAAACACCTTAGACCGCGTCCAGCGCCCGGTGCAGGTCTTCGAGCAGGTCGTCGATGTGCTCGATGCCCACGGACAGGCGCACCATGCCCTCGGTCACGCCGGCCTTGGCGAGTTCCTCGGCGTTGAGCTGGCGGTGCGTGGTCGATGCCGGGTGCGTGGCGAGCGACTTGGCGTCGCCGATGTTCACGAGGCGCGTGAAGAGCTGCAGCGCATCCAGGAAGCGCGCTCCGGCCGCGCGCGGGTCGCCCTCGGCCTTCAGGCTGAACGACAGGATGCCCGAGGCCCGGCCGCCCGACTGGCGCTGCACCAGTGCGTGGTCGGGGTGGTCCTTCAGGCCCGCGTAGCGCACCCATTCCACCTTGGGGTGCCGCTGCAGCGCCTCGGCGATCTTCTGGGAGTTCTCGCAGATGCGGTCCATGCGCAGCGCCAGCGTCTCGATGCCCTGCAGGATCAGGAAGGCGCTGTGCGGCGCCAGCGCCGCGCCCGTGTTGCGCAGCGGCACGACGCGTACGCGGCCGATGTAGGCGGCCGGGCCCAGGGCCTCGGTGTAGACCACGCCGTGGTAGCTCACGTCGGGCTCGTTCAGGCGCTTGAAGCGCGCCTTGTGCTCGGCCCAGGGGAACTTGCCGCTGTCCACGACGATGCCGCCGATGCTGTTGCCATGGCCGCCCAGGTACTTGGTGAGCGCGTGCACCACGATGTCGGCGCCGTGCTCGATGGGGCGCAGCAGGTAGGGGCTGGGCACGGTGTTGTCCACGATCAGCGGCACGCCGTGGGCGTGGGCCACGTCGGCCAGGGCCCGGATGTCGGTCACGTTGCCCAGCGGGTTGCCGATGGATTCGCAGAACACGGCCTTGGTGCGCGCGTCGATGAGCTTGTCGAAGCTCGCCGGGTCGCGCGGATCGGCGAAGCGCACCTCGATGCCCTGCTGGGGGAAGGTGTGGGCGAACAGGTTGTAGGTGCCGCCATAGAGCGTGCTGGCGCTGACGATGTTGTCGCCCGCCTCGGCGATCGCCTGGATGGCGTAGGTGATGGCCGCCATGCCCGAGGCCACGGCCACGGCGGCGATGCCGCCTTCGAGCGCCGCGACGCGCTTTTCCAGCACGTCGTTGGTCGGATTCATGATGCGCGTGTAGATATTGCCCGGCACCTTCAGGTCGAACAGGTCGGCGCCGTGCTGCGCGCTGTCGAACGCATAGGCCACCGTCTGGTAGATGGGCACCGCCACGGACTTGGTGGTCGGGTCGGGCGAGTAGCCTGCGTGGACGGCCAGGGTTTCGATGCGCATCGGTGTCTTCCTTGGATGTGATGTGAAGCGCGCATTGTCGGCCAGGGCCGCCCGCCGTGGAACGACGCGCTGGCTATGTGCTTATGCGCCGCTTACGCGGGCGCCTGCGCGGCCTCCCACGCGGGCAGGGCGTGGAACAGCACGGCGGGCGCATGGGCGTCGTTGGCGGCGTAGCGGATCTGGCTGGGCGTGAGCTGGCGTGCGGCCCAGTTGGAGGTGCTGGTCTTCTTGGACTTGCGGAAGTTCTGCCCGAGCACCAGCGCCACGGCGGCGCGCACGCCCGTGTTGCGCCCGAAGCCGTGGCGGCCGAACACGCGGTCCAGGTCCACCAGGTGCTCCAGCTCGACGCCCAGGCGGCGCGGCAGGCTGTGGCGGTCGTTGTCCAGCCCGAAGCCCACCTTGCGGATGCGCGCGTCGGCCAGCACGGCGCGGGCGATCTCCAGCGCCTCGGGGTGGTGCAGTTGCAGCAGCCACGCGGCGTCGGGCGTGGCGAACTGCACCACGTGCGGGCCCGTGTCGTCCTGCCCGGCGTTGAACAGGGGCCGGCTCTCGGTGTCGAAGCCCAGCACTGGCGCGGCCAGTAGCGCGGCGCGCGCGACAGCGAACGCCTGCGGCGTGGCGGGCACGTGGATGGCCGCATCGGGCAGCTGCGCGAAGGGCGGCAGCAGCGCGGAGTCTTCCTTGGTGGGCGCTTTGCGGCGCGGCATGTGCTATGGGTTCAGGAGCTGCTTGCGCTTGCCAGATAAGCGCTGGAGGCCGATTCGGCTATCAATCGCGTTGCGCCTGGGGGCGCGTGCGGTAGAACTGCATGGGGTGTTCCTGCATGTCCCTGCGGTGCTGGTTCAGCACCGACTTCTTCATGCGGCCCACCACGTGCATTTCGCAGGGCTTGCAGTCGAAGCGAAGCGTGAGCTTTTCCTTGCCGTTGACGAGCTGCAGCGGCTCGGCCTTGATGGTGCCCTTCACACCGATCACGCCCTTGGCCTGCTTGGGGCACAAGCTCATGGAAAAGCGCACGCAGTGCTTGGTGATCATCAGGCTGACTTCGCCTTCTTCCTCTTTCGATTCGTAGGCGGCGTCGATCACCTTCACGCCGTGCTTCACATAGAAGTCATGCGCCTTGTGGTTGAACACGTTGGCGAGATACGTGAGCGTGTCCTCGGGGAAGGGCGCGGGCGGCTCCACGGGCGTGGCGCGCGGCAGGCGCACGAAACCCTTGGCGCGCGCCTGTTCGAGCGCGGCCAGCGCGTCGCGTCGCAACTGGTTGAGCGCGGAGGCGGGAACGAACCAGGGCTGCGAGAGCCGCAGCGCGATGTCGTGCACGGCGAAGAGGGTCGCGCCGAAGCGGCCCAGTTGCTCGCGCAGCGTGGCCTCGGCCTTCGCCGCGTCCGTGGCGCCCTGGTGCGCCTGCGCTATGGCGGCGTGGCCCACGAAGCCGTCCTCGTCCGTCAGCGTGAGCGCGAAGCCGCCCTCGGTTTCGCTGAATTCGGCCCACAGGCCGATGCGCCGCTCGCTGGACTTCTTCTCCAGCGTGCGCACCCAGTCCATGTCGCGGTTGCGGTTGATCTCCAGGCCCTTGCGCAGGTCCTTGAATCCGTCGATCGCGTCCTTGGGGAACACGCGCCAGATGCCTTTCTTCGGATGCACGGACTCGGCCCGGTTGATGTGCACGCCCACCAGTTCCTTTTGCAGGTCGTAGTAGCACAGGCCGTCGCCGTTGTGCAGCACGGTGGCCTTGTCGCTGGTTTCCAGCTCGAACCACTTGTCGCCGACCTGGGTGACCCAGCCGATGGCGCGGCCGGGTGTCTTGGGCGTGTCGAAGGCGCCGATATCCTGATGGCGGCCATTGACGAAGTAGTCGGTGAACTCGCGGTTGAAGTTTTGTTGAGGGTCGGGCGTGAAGCTGAACGTGGTGCGCCCGCTGGAGGAGCGCGTGAACGCGCCCTGTTCGATGCTCTCGTCGAGCAGCCTGCGGTAGTGGGCCGTGATGTTCTTCACGTAGCCCATGTCCTTGTAGCGGCCCTCGATTTTGAAGCTGCGCACGCCCGCGTCGATGAGGGCGCGCAGGTTGTCCGACTGGTTGTTGTCCTTCATCGAGAGCACGTGCTTTTCGTGCGCGATGATGCGGCCCTGGCCGTCCAGCACCTCGTAGGGCAGGCGGCAGGCCTGGTTGCAGTCGCCCCGGTTGGCGCTGCGGCCGGTGTGGGCGTGGCTGATGAAGCACTGGCCCGAATAGGCCACGCACAGCGCGCCGTGCACGAAGAATTCGATGGTGGTGCGCGCCGGGTCGGTAGCTGCCCGGATGGCCTGGATCTGCTGCAGATCCAGCTCGCGCGCGACCACGATCTGCGAAAGGCCCGTGTCCTGCAGGAAGCGCGCTTTTTCCGGCGTGCGGATGTCGGTCTGCGTGCTGGCGTGCAGCTGGATCGGCGGCAGATCCAGCTCCAGCAGGCCCATGTCCTGGATGATGAGCGCGTCGGCTCCGGCCTCGTAGACCTGCCAGGCCATGCGGCGCGCGCCCTCCAGCTCGTCGTCGCGCAGGATGGTGTTGAGCGTGACGAAGATGCGGCTGTTGAAGCGGTGTGCGTGCGTGATGAGCCGCTCCAGGTCGCGCAACTCGTTGCCTGCCGTGGCCCGCGCGCCGAAGGCGGGGCCGCCGATGTAGACGGCGTCGGCGCCGTGGTTCACGGCCTCGATGCCGATGTCGGCGTCGCGCGCGGGGGAAAGCAGTTCGAGCTGGTGGGGCAGGAGGGACATGGCGGGCTGTGTCTCGTGGGGCGCGAATTATCCCAGGGGAGCCGCAAACGCGCTGGCACAATGCCTTTTGCGCCGCGGCGTGCACGCGGGCCCGGTCGGCGCGCCTGGCTTCATGGCGAAGCGCGCTGCCGGTGCAGCTTGGCTCGGGTAACTTATTGGGTGGCGGTATGTCCTGGCTGTTGTTGATCGAACTCGTGCTGCTCGGCCTGTGCAGCGGCTTCCTGGCGGGACTGCTGGGCATCGGCGGGGGCATGGTGATGGTGCCCTTCATCACCTTCTTTCTGTCCAAGCAGGGCGTGCAGGCCGACCTGGCGGTCAAGATGGCCATCGCCACGTCGATGGCGACCATCATGTTCACGTCGCTCTCCAGCGTGCGCGCGCACCACAGGCGCGGCGCGGTGCGCTGGGACCTGGTCAGGACGCTGGCGCCCGGCATCGTCATCGGCAGCCTGCTGGCCAGCCTGGGCATGTTCGCGCTGCTCAAGGGGAGCAGCCTGGCCATCTTCTTCGGGCTGTTCGTGGGTTTCTCGGCCACGCAGATGTTCCTGGACAGAAAACCCCAGCCCACGCGGCAGTTGCCGGGCACGGCCGGGCGGCTGGGGGCGGGCGGGGCGATCGGCTTCTTGTCCGGGCTGGTCGGCGCGGGCGGCGGTTTTATCAGCGTGCCCTTCATGACGTGGTGCAACGTGCCCATCCACAGCGCCGTGGCCACCAGCGCGGCGCTGGGCTTTCCGATCGCGCTGGCCAACGTGGCGGGCTACGTGGTGGCAGGGCAGGATGCACCCGGCCTGCCCGCGGGGGCGCTGGGCTACGTGTGGCTGCCCGCGCTGGCGGTGATCGCCTGCGCCAGCGTGCTCACCGCGCCGCTGGGCGCCAAAGCCGCGCACGCGCTGCCGGTCAAGTCGCTCAAGCGCGTGTTCGCCTGCCTGCTGTACCTGCTGGCGGGCTACATGCTCTACAAGGGGCTGGCGGGCCGCTGACACGGGCTGTGCCGGTGCCCGGGCATATTGATCTTCGAAGGAGGGAAGCGCCATGCGCGGAGCATTCGGGCTGATCGGCCTCGTCATCGTGCTGGCCCTGGTGGGCCTGCTGGTCAAGAAACAGATGGCGGCCATGCAGGTGGCCGCGCCAGTGCCTGCGCCCGCAGGGCAGGGCGCGGGCGGCTCCGTGCGTGAGCAGAGCCAGCAAATCCAGCAACAGGTGAAGCAGCAGATGGAGGCGCTGATGCAACAGCAGCGCCCCAGCCCAGAGGACCTGGAGAAATAAGTGGAAAAATCGGCTCCATCGCTTGTCCATCAAGCGCTTGAAGCTATTGATCGAGTAGCAATGACCGAGGAAAACGACGCGCACTGGATGCGCCTGGCCCTGGAGCAGGCCCGGGCCGCCGGCGATGCAGGCGAAGTGCCCGTGGGGGCGGTGCTGGTGCGCGGCGGCGAGGTGATCGCCACCGGCCGTAACGCGCCCATCGCGGGCCACGACCCCACGGCGCATGCCGAGATCGCGGCGCTGCGCGCGGCGGCCGCGCTGCAGGGCAACTACCGGCTCGACGGCTGCACGCTCTACGTCACGCTGGAGCCCTGCGCCATGTGCAGCGGCGCCATGCTGCACGCGCGGCTGCCGCGCGTGGTCTATGGCGCGGCCGATCCCAAGACGGGCGCGGCGGGCTCGGTGGTGAACCTGTTCGCCGAGCCGCGCCTCAACCACCAGACGCAGGTGACGGGCGGCGTGCTGGCCGGGGAGTGCGGCGCGCTGCTGCAGGCCTTCTTCAGCGAGCGCCGCCGTGCCCAGCGCGCGCAGGCCCAGCCGCTGCGCGAGGACGCGCTGCGCACGCCCGCAGCGCGCTTCACCGGCCCCGAGGGGCACTATGCGCTCTTCGACGGGCTGCGGCTGCATTACCAGGACGCGGGCCCGCGCGACGCGCCCGTCACCTGGCTGTGCCTGCACGCCAGCCCGGCGTGGAGCGACGCCTGGCGACACATGCTGCCCGTGTTCCTGCGCGCGGGCCACCGCGTGGTCGTGCCCGACCTGATCGGCTTCGGCCGCAGCGACAAGCCCAAGAAGGAGGCCGCGCACCACCTGGACTGGCACCGGCAGGTGCTGGGCGAATTGGCGCAGCGGCTGGCGCTGCGCAACGTGGTCATCGCGGCCCAGCCGGGCGCGGTGCTGCCCCTGCTGGACGCGCCCGTGCTGCGCGTGCGCGAAGGCGCGCGGGACGACGCGGCACCTTTCCCCGACGCAGGCCACCGCGCCGGGCCGCGCGCGTTCGCGCGCTTCGCCGTGGACGATGCGCCGCCGGCGCTCACCGTGCCCGACGCCAGCGCGGCTTCGGCCGAACGCGCTGTGGAATACTTCGCCCGCTATGCACGACCATGACCACTGCGGCCACGACTGCCACCACGCACACGGCCCCCAGCACATCTACATCTATTCCCCGTCCAGCGCCGTGCGCGACAAGGCCGCCTTCAAGCGCGGCATCGCGCGCCTGAAGGCCCTGGGCCACGAGGTGGAGGTGGACCCCGACGCGCTCGCCACCCACACGCGCTTCGCGGGCGACGACGCCACGCGGCTGGCCGCCATCCACCGTGCCGCGGCCAGCGGCGCCGACGTGGCGCTGATCTCGCGCGGCGGCTACGGCCTCACGCGCATCCTGCCGGGCATCCAGTACAAGCAGGTGGCCAAGGCCATCGCGCGCGGCATGAAGTTCGTGGGCGTGAGCGACTTCACGGCCTTCCAGAGCGCGGTGCTGGCGCGCACCGGCGCCACCACCTGGGCGGGCCCCGCGCTCACGGCCGACCTGGGCGTGCAGGGCGAGCCCGACGACATCATGCTCGCCTGCCTGGACGACCTGCTCACCGGCCATGGCGAGGGCAGCGGCTGGCGTATGAACGCCGAAAAGCCCCTGCCGGACGGCCGGCCCGCCGTGCGCGACATCTACGTGAAGCAGGCGCAGCTCTGGGGCGGCAACCTCGCCGTGCTGTGCTCGCTGGTGGGTACGCCGTATTTCCCGCAGGTCAAGGGCGGCATCCTGTTCCTGGAAGACGTCAGCGAGCACCCCTACCGCGTGGAGCGCATGCTGACCCAGCTTTTGCACGCGGGCGTGCTGGCCCAGCAGAAGGCCGTGGTGCTGGGCCAGTTCACCAACTACCAGTTGGCCCCGCACGACAAGGGCTTCAAGCTGCAGAGCGTGGTGGACTGGCTGCGCACGCAGATCAAGGCCCCCGTGCTCACCAACCTGCCGTTCGGCCACGTGCCCACCAAGGTGCTGCTGCCGGTGGGCGCGCAGGTGTCGCTGTCGGTGGAAGGGCGCGACGCGCTCCTCTACTGGGGCCACGCGCACTGAACGGCGGCATGCCCACGCATCGCATCGCCACGGAGATCGGCACGCGCGCATCCCCCGCGCAGGTCTGGAGTGTGCTGACGGACTTCGCGCGCTACCCGCAGTGGAACCCCTTCATCCGCGAGGCCGAAGGCGAGCCGCTGGCGGGCTCCAGACTCAAGATCCGTATCCAGCCGCCGGGCCAGGACGGTGGCATGGTCTTTCGCCCCCAGGTCTTGCGGGTGGAGCCTGAACGGGAATTCGCCTGGCTGGGCCACCTGATCGTGCCGGGCCTGTTCGACGGGGAACATTGCTTTCGCATCGAACCCTTGCCAGGCGGCGGCTGCCGCGTGCACCAGAGCGAGAACTTCAGCGGCCTGCTCGTGCCGCTGTTCCGAAAGAGCCTGGACGGCGGCACCCGCCAGGGATTCGAGGCTATGAACGCGGCCTGGGTGGCGCAGGCCGAATCGGCTTCATAAGCCAAAAGTGCTTCCAGCGCTTGCTGGGAAAGCGCGGGAAGCTATGGTTTTTGATCCGGCTGCCAGCCGCCGCCGAGCGCCTTGTAGAGCAGCACGCGGTTTTCCAGCTCGGCCTGGCGCAGCTTCACCACCTCCAGCTCGGCCTGGAACAGGTTGCGCTGCGCGTCCAGCTCTTCGAGGTACGAGGCGTAGCCCGCCTCGTAGCGGTCGTGCGCGAAGCCCAGCGAGCGCTGCAGCACGCCGCGCCGCTGCACCGCGTGCTCCGTCTGCCGCGCCAGGCGCCTGCTTGCGGTAAGGGCGTTCTCCACGTCGGCGAAGGCGGCCAGCACGGCGCCGCGGTAGGCGTAGGCGGCCTGGTCGCGCTGGGCGGTGGCGGCGTCCAGCGCGGCTTCGCGGCGGCCGCCGTCGAACAGGGGGGCGAGCAGGCTGCCGCCGAGGCTCCAGACGGTGAGCGGGTTGTAGTCGAGTGCGTTGACGAGCAGGCTGCCCGCGCTGGCGCTCAAGGAGACCTGCGGCAGGAAAGCGGCGCGCTGCGCTTCGAGCGTGTGGCCGGCGGCGGCCAGCAGGTGCGCGGCGCGGGTGATGTCGGGGCGGCGCTCCAGCAGCTGCGAGGGCAGGGTGGCGGGCACGGGCGGCAGGCGCAAGCTGCGCAGCGGCACGCCGTCGGGAACGGCGCCGCCCGCGCGGCCCAGCAGCAGGTGCAGGGCGTTGGCCTGCCGGCGCGCGGCCAGGTCGAGCTGCTCGGCCTGCTGCAGCACGCTCTGCAGCTCGGATTCGGCCTGGGTGAGCTGCAGTTGCGAGATGTAGCCCACGCGCTGCTGGTCCTGCGCCAGGGCCAGGGCCTTTTCGCGCGACTGCACGGTGGCCTGGGCGATGGCAAGCTGCTCCTGCAGCGAGCGCAGGCCCACGTAGGTTTGCGCCGTGGCGGCGGCCACGGCCAGGGTCACGGCGTCGCGGTCGGCCTGGGTGGCTTGCAGGCGCTCGCCCGCGGCCTGGCTCTGCGCCGATAGGAGGCCCCACAGGTCCGGCTCCCAAGCGGCCTGCACGCCGGGCTGCACGGAGCGCGTGTGCGTGGGGCCGAGGGCGCCCAGGCTGCGGCCGGCCTGGGCGGTGGTGGAGAAGTTCAGGCTGGGGCTGCGCGCGGCGTCGGCAGCGGCCTGGTTGGCGCTTGCCTCCTGGACGCGGGCCAGGGCGGTCAGCAGGTCGTTGTTGTTCGCCAGGGCTTCGGCGACCAGCGCGTCGAGCTGCGCATCGCCCAGTTGCCGCCACCATGTGCCATCGATGGCGTGGCTGCCGGGCGCGGCCTCGCTCCAGGCGGCGGGCAGGGCGACCTGGGCGTTGTCGGGCACGGCGCGGGGCAGGGGGCGCAGGCGGCCAGCAGCAGCGAGAGAGCCCCGGCGCTCAGGCGTGCATTCATGGCTGCTCCCGGGCCGGGGCCGTGTCGATGCGCGCGACGACCGACATGCCGGGACGCAGCCGCTCGGCCAGGGGCTGATCGGGGTCGATGGCGATCTTGACGGGCAGGCGCTGCACGACCTTGGTGAAGTTGCCGGTGGCGTTGTCGGCCTTGAGCACGCTGAATTCCGAGCCGGTGGCGGGGGCGATCTCCAGCACCTTGCCGGTGAGGCGCTTGCCTTCGAGCGCATCGACGGTGAAGCTGGCGGCCTGGCCCGGGCGCACGTGGGCCATCTGCGTTTCCTTGAAGTTGGCCGTCACCCAGAGCTGCCGGGGCACGACGAAGAGCAGCTGCGAGCCCGCCGCCACGTACTGGCCGACGCGCACCGAGACGTCGCTGGCCTGCCCGTCGGCGGGCGCGTGCACGGTGGTGTTGTCCAGGTTGATGCGCGCCTGGCGCACCTGGGCCTGGGCCATCTGCACCTGGGCTTCGAGCGCGGCGCGGTTCACGGTGGTGGCCTTGATCTTCTCGGCGGCGATGGCGATGTCGGCCTGGGCCTTGTCCACGTTGGTGGCGGCCAGCTTGGCGGCGGCGCGCACGCGGTCGCGCTCGCTCAGCGAAACGGAGCCGCGCGCGGCGAGCTCCTCCACGCGGCGCAGGTCGGCCTGGGCGCGCTCGGCCTCGGCGCCGACGGCGGTCAGGCCCGCGCGGCTGGCCTGCTGCGCGGCGCGGTTCTGCGCCTGGGTCTGGTCGGAGTTGGCGAGCTGCGCCTGCGCGTTGGCCAGCTGCGCCTGGGCCAGCGCCAGCGCGGCCTCGTAGCTGCGTGTGTCGATCCTTACCAGCGGCTGGCCGGCGGCGACCTGCTCGTAGTCCTTGATCAGCACCTCGGTCACGTAGCCGTTGACCTGCGGCGCGAGCACCGTGACCTGGCCGCGCACGTAGGCGTTGTCGGTGGAGATGACGTGGCTGTGGAATGGCCCGAGGTCCCAGGCGCGTAGCACGAGCAGGATGCCGGCCACGGCGACGGCCAGGGCGACGAGCGCGCTGCGCAGCGTGGGGCGCGTCTTCTTGGGCGTGGGGGAGGGGCCTGGCGCGGCTGGAGTCGGCACAGGTGGGGTGGTGGCGTTGTCGCTCATGGTGTTTTCTCGTTGGAAGGGCCGGAGGCCGATTCGGGCTCGGGCGCGTCGGTGATCGCTGCGTCGGTGCCCACCTCGCCGTCGGCCCCGCCCGCCGTGGCGGGCTGGTTCTGCAGGGCGGCCCGGGCGGCGGCGCGCTGGGCCCGGCGGGCCTGCCAGAGCGACCAGGCCAGGTAGGCGAAGGCCACCAGCGCCACGACGTGGAAGACGTCGTTGTAGGCGCGCACGTTGGCCTCGCGCCGCACGACCTGGCCGAGCTGCGCCGCGCCCTGCGCGGCACGCAGCTGCGCGTCGCCCACCTGGGGGGCCAGTGCCTGCTGCTGCAGCTGCAGGCGCGCGGCCACCACCGGGTTGGCAGGGTTCACCTGCTGCGTCAGGGCCACGGAATACTGCTGCTCGCGGAAGGTCTGGTAGGTGCCCAGCATGGCCGAGCCCGCCAGCCCGCCCAGCGCCTGCGTGAGCGAGATGGTGATGATGGCCGTGAGCATGTGGTTGGGGCCGTACTTCAGGCCCTGCACCACGCCCGTGAGCATGAGCGGCCCCATGAAGATGCCCGAGCCCATGGCCAGCAGGAACTGGCTGACGTAGAAGTCCGCCGGCCGGTCCAGGCTGGTGCGGCCGAAGTCCATCACCGCTGCCACGCCCAGCAGCACGAGGGCGGCGAGCAGCTGCCGGCCCACGTTGTCCACCGTGAAGGTGAGGCTGGACAGCGCGATGCCCGCCACCGTGCCCACGAGGATGACCGCGAACAGCGGCTGCATCTGGTCGGGCGCCATGCCCAGCGTGCGCAGCATGCCGACCACGCCGTAGCTCTGCTCGGTGGTCAGGAAGCGCAGCACGATGGCGCCGATCACGAAGCGCACGGTGGCGCTCTGGGTGAACCAGCGCGTGTGCAGCAGGGGTTGGTGCGGTGGTGCTCCAGGTACAGCCCCGCGCACAGCAGCGCGATGGCGCCCGAGAGCATCCACGCCAGCTCCGGCGCGTTGCTCCACCAGCGGATCGTGCCCTGCACCAGCACGGCCACGAGCAGGCCCACGCCGGGGATCAGCAGCGCCATGGACAGGAAGTCCAGCCGCTCGAAGGCCTTGATGCGCACGCCCGTGGGCAGCTTGAGCATCACCACGGCGGCGAAGGACAGCAGGGCCAGGCCCGCCTCCAGCAGGTACAGGTTGTGCCACTGCCCGTGCTCCAGCAGGCTGGGCGAGAGCACCCAGGCGAGCGGAGTGGCCACCTGGGAGATGCCCACGCCCAGCACCAGCATCTTGAGCACGTAGGTGCGCGGCAGCGCCTGCAGCATGTAGAGCGTGCCCAGCGACGTGCAGGCCGCCGCCGCCAGACCGCTGGCGGCGCGCAGCAGCAGCAGGCTTTGCGGGCTGCCCAGCAGCAGGTGCAGCACCGACAGCACGGCGTACACGCCCAGCCCGATCTCGGCGAAAAGCCGCATGCCGTACTGCTGGCGGAACTTGTAGACCAGCAGGTTGGCCGTGACATTGAAGGTCACGTAGGCGCCCGTGAGCCATGCGGCCTCGGCCGAGGTCAGCCCCAATTGCCCCTGGATGGTGGGCAGGTTGGCCGTGAACAGCGCATTGCCCAGGCCGCCGGTCAGCCCGACCAGCACGGCCACCAGCGCGTAGCAGGCGCGCTCCCACGGCGGGTGGTAGGGCATGGCGGGCGAGCCGGGCAGGGTAGGCTTCTCGTGCTCTTCCCAGTCGGGCGGGCGCTGCAGATAGACGGGCTGCGTCATGGCAGGGGGCGGAGCCCGTGGGTGAGAAAGTCGAGGGCGCGCTGCACCAGCCGGCGGCGCTCGGCTTCGGTGGCGCCGCGCAGGGCCGCGCCCAGCATGCCGGAGAGCAGCGTCAGATCCTGCGGCTCCACGTCGGCGCGCAGCAGGCCGGCGGCCTGGCTGCTGCGCAGCGCGTCGGCGAAGGCGCCCGCGGCGCGCTCGCGCACGGGGGTGAAGCGCGGGTCGCGCAGCCCGGTCGTGCGCCAGTAGTCCGACAGCGCGGGCGAATGCACGATGCGGTCGGCCAGGTACTGCAGCAGCACGAAGAAGGCGTCCGGCTGGCCGCGCAGGCTGTCCACCTTGGCGTGCAGGCGCTCCACGGAGCGTTCCATGAGCGCGAGCAGCAGCGCGTGCCGGTCGGGGAACTGCCGGTACAGCGTGGCGCGGCCCACGCCGGCCTGGGCCACCACCAGCTCCAGCGGCGCATGCACGCCGTGGATGCGGAACACGGCGTCGGCCGCGTCCAGCAGCTGCGTGCGGCGGGTGGCGGCGTCGGGGCGCTTGGTGGACATGGGGGTGAATTTTCGGACAAAGTTGTCCGTTTTTTCGGCGCCGCCGAAATAACCCTGGCCCCGCGCTGGGCATGCCTTGGCGGGAACGCGTTTACAGTGGGCCGAGGAGGTATCGACACCATGACCCAGCCGCTGCGCCTGACGGGGCATTTCAAGGACCTGGGCGGCGGCTTCACCGTGCGCCGCCTGCTGCCCGCGCTGCAGTGCCGGTCGGTGGGGCCGTTCGTGTTCTTCGACCACTTCGGGCCGGTGACGGTGGCGCCCGCGTCGGAATTCGACGTGCGCCCGCACCCGCACATCGGCCTGGCCACCGTCACCTACCTGTTCGAGGGGGTGATCCTGCACCGCGACAGCCTGGGCTCGGTGCAGCAGATCGAGCCCGGCGCGATCAACTGGATGACGGCCGGGCGCGGCATCGTGCATTCCGAGCGGCGTCCGCCGGCGCTGGCCGGCAGCACCTACGTGAACCACGGCATCCAGCTCTGGGCCGCGCTGCCGCAGGCGCACGAAGAGGCGGAGCCGGCCTTCGTCCACACCCCGGCGGCGGACATTCCGCACCACCAGGGCGAGGGCTGCACCGTGCGCGTGCTGGTCGGCTCGGCCTTCGGGCTGGCTTCGCCCGTCGCCACGCTCGCGCCCACGCTCTACCTGGACGTGCAGCTCGCGCCGGGCGCAGGGCTGGAGCTGCCTGTGCTGGCGCCGGAGATGGCGCTCTACACCGTGGACGCCGGCCTGGTGCTGGACGACGAACGCATCGACGCCCAGACGCTGGCGCTGCTCGCGCCCGGACAGGCGGCACACCTGCGTGCCGGGCCCGGGGGCGTGCGCTGCGTCGTCATCGGAGGGGCGCCGCTGGACGGCCCGCGGCATATCTGGTGGAACTTCGTGTCCAGCAGCAAGGACCGCATCCTGCAGGCCGCGCAGGCCTGGGAGGACGACCGCCTGGGGCATGTGCCCGGCGAGACCGAGCGCATCCCGCTGCCGCCGCGCCATTTCAAGCCTTGAACGCCGAATCACCCCCAGCGCTTGCGTGGCAAGCGCGGGAAGCTCCCTTTCAGGAGCGCGGGCCGCGTCAGGCGGCAGGCTTGAGCAGCGTGGACTCGACCTTGTTGGCCAGCTGGGCCACCGCCAGGGCTGCGGGGCAGCCGGGCATCTGCTGCAGCAGGAGCTGGCGGCGCATCACGGCGTCGCGCACCGAGGGGTCGGCCGGGATGTCGCCCATGTGGATCAGCCGCATGGGGCGGCCGGAATCGGTGGTCACGAAACGGTCCAGCACCTGCTGCAGCTGGCTGGTGATGGCCCGGCCGTCGCCGGCGCGCGCGGCCTGGTTGACCACCATGCGCACGTGCTGGCGCTTCTGCTGGGTGGCCAGCACCTTGATGGCGGCATAGGCGTCGGTGAGCGAGGTGGGCTCGGGCGTGGCCACGATCAGCACCTCGGACGCGAGCGAGACGGAGAACAGCACCACGTCGGAGATGCCCGCGCCGGTGTCCAGCAGCACGACGTCGTAGCGCGGCGCGAGGGTCTGGATGACGTTGAGGAATTCGCTGCGCACCTCGGGCGTGAGGCGCGAATACTCCACCATGCCGGAGCCCGCCAGCACCACGGAAAAGCCTCCTGGCGCCTCGATCACGGCATCTTCCAGCTGGGCCTTGCCGGTGAACACGTCGTGCAGGGTGATCTTGGGGTGCAGGTTCAGCACCACGTCCAGGTTGGCCAGGCCCAGGTCGGCGTCCAGCACCAGCACGCGGTGCCCGCGGCGCGTGAGCGCGGCGGCCAGGTTGGCGGACACGAAGGTCTTGCCGACGCCGCCCTTGCCGCTGGTAATGGCAATGATGCGTGCTTCGGCCGGGGAGGCGGCTTGGGGGGCGGGCATGGGCGAGCCGGCAGGGGAAGTCGGTTGCGGGGACAGCGCGTCGTTCATCGCTTGGCTTTCAAAAGGCGCTGCCTGTGGGAGTGTCCAGAGGTGGGGGCAGGTCGCCCCAACCCGAGGGAGTGTATAGCGGGCCGAACAGGAGGCTTTTCTCCTCGGCGCTTACCGTGCTGTCGGGCTGCTCCTCGATGCTGATCCGGTTGCGCCCGCCCTGCTTGGCCTTGTAGAGTTCGGCGTCGGCGCGGTCGATCCAGAGCGGGGCGGTGCTGCGGATCCACTGCAGCGCGAATGCGCCGCCGATGCTCACCGTGACGTTCAGCGTCAGCGTGGGCGAGATGCGCACCGGCGTGGATTCGATCGCGCGGCGCACGCGCTCGGCCACCACGCGGCCGAAGCCGAACTGGCAGGCGGGCAGGATGACGGCGAACTCCTCGCCGCCGTAGCGGGCCACGGTGTCCATGGGGCGCAGGCACGACTCGAGGGTGTGGGCGACCGACTGCAGGACCATGTCGCCCGCCAGGTGGCCGTGGACGTCGTTGACGCGCTTGAAATGGTCAATGTCCAGCATCAGCAGCAGCGCCGCTTCGCCGGAGCGGGCCACGCGGTCGATCTCGCTTTCCAGCACCGACCGCAGGTGCCGCCGGTTCGGCAGTCCTGTGAGAGGGTCCTTGAGCGACAGCTCGCACAGGCCGTCGATGAGGTTCTGCAGGTAGCGCAGCGGCGTGTCGGCGCGCAGCGGCAATTCGGAACCTATGGACTGCGCTACCAGCGCATGTGCGGTGCCCAGACGCAGGTCGCTGAGCTTGACGGTGGCGGTGTACGCAGGCTTAGACACAAAGTGAAACAAATGGCTCTGCGCCGAGTGTAGCAGCGTCCGTAAAACCCGGCGTGGGCCCAGCCTGCCGGTATACGTGCTCCTCCATGGCGCAAGCGCAGTCCGGGCAGGCGCAGGCAGCTATCGTTTCCGGAGCAACTAGGCCGGGCAGAGCGGAAACGATGCTCAGGCTTGCGCGCCCTCCGCGCTGCGCAGGTGCGCGTAGATCCGGTCCTTGAGCTGGAGCTTTTCCTTCTTCAGGGTCTCGATCTCCACCGCCGTGGCCTGGACGACGCGCGACTCCATGTTCTTGATCAGCTGATCCATGTCGTTGTGCTTGTCGAACAGGCGGGTGAAGTGGGCGTCGCTGCCCTTGAGCTTGGTGATCAGTTCGCGGTATTCGGGAAACATCGGCTCTCCTGGGGTTGCTGGCGATTCCATTCTAGAGAGGCGCCCGGTCCGTGGTATTGCGGCGCGAACACACCGTGATCTGGATCAAGCGGGGAAAACCACGGCCACACGGCGCGCGGGCGCGCGTGAGAATTCCGGTGCCATGCGACCGTCCCCTGTTTCCTGCCTGCAGCGCCTATCCATGGGGCGCGGGCAGCTGTGGTTTCTGGTGCTCCTCGGCACGGCGCTGGCCCGCGCGCAGCCTGCGCCGCCCACGCTGGCGCAGCACTATCGGCCCGGCATCGACGTGGCAGCCTACTGGGTCAGCGAGAAGTACGACGGCGTGCGCGCGCTGTGGACGGGCACCGAACTGCAGAGCCGCCAGGGCCTGCCGATCCGCGCCCCCGCATGGTTCACCGCGGGCTGGCCCGCCACGCCGCTCGACGGCGAGCTCTGGGCCGGCCGCGGCCGCTTCGACGCAGCGCAGTCCGCCGTGGCCCAGGCCGTGCCGCAGGATGCGCAGTGGCGCACGTTGCGCTACATGGTGTTCGACCTGCCGGGCCACGCGGGCGGCTTCGATGAACGCCTGCCGGCACTGCGCCGTACCGTGGCCGCGCTGGGCCAGCCCTGGGTGCAGGCCGTGCCGCAGTGGCGCGTGGCGAGCCACGCAGCGCTGATGAAGCAACTGCACGACCACGAGAAGGCCGGCGCCGAGGGCCTGATGCTGCGCCGCGCCGATGCACCCTACCGGGGCGGGCGCAGCGACGACCTGCTCAAGCTCAAATCCTTCGACGACGCCGAGGCCGTGGTCGTCGGCCACGCGCCCGGCAAAGGCAAATACGCGGGCCAGACCGGCGCGCTGGTCGTGGAGCTGCCGGACGGCCGCCGCCTGCGCCTGGGCAGCGGCCTGCCCGATGCGCTGCGCCGCGCGCCACCGCCCTTGGGCACGGTGGTGACCTACCGCTACAACGGCACGCACGCGAGCGGCCTGCCGCGCTTCGCGCGCTTCTGGCGGGTGCGTGCGGATGCGCCGCCCGCGTCAGAAATATCAGGAAAATCGGCTGCCAGCGCCCGCCAGACAAGCGCTGGAAGCTCCCGATAAAGTAGCGTCAGATGGTGCGGCCGAACGGGCCGTCGCTGCCCACCTGCACCAGCTTGCCCTTGGGCTTGGCCGTGCGGCCTTCCTCGGCCACGCAGTCGGCGTAGTAGCGCACGTGGCCGTTGTCGTCCTCGATCTCCACGAGGCCGTGGATGTCGGTCTCGAAGCCGGGGCACATCTTGGCGAATTCGCGCGCGAACTTGAGGTAGTCCACGATCTTCTTGTTGAACACCTCGCCGGGGATCAGGAGCGGAATGCCGGGCGGGTAGGGCGTGATCAGGCTGGTGGTGATGCGGCCTTCGAGGTGGTCGATCTCCACGCGCTCGGTCTTGCGGTGGGCGATGTGGGCGTAGGCGTCGCTCGGGTTCATCGCGGGCGTGAGGTCCGAGAGGTACATCTCGGTCGTCAGGCGCGCGATGTCGTACTTGGCGTAGAGCTGGTGCACGTGCTGGCACAGGTCCTTGAGGCCCATGCGCTCGTAGCGCTTGTGCTGCTGGCAGAACTCCGGAAGGATGCGCCACATGGGCTGGTTCTTCTCGTAGTCGTCCTTGAACTGCTGCAGCGCGGCCAGCAGCGTGTTCCACCGGCCCTTGGTGATGCCGATGGTGAACATGATGAAGAAGCTGTAGAGGCCCGTCTTCTCCACCACCACGCCGTGCTCGGCGAGGTACTTGGTGACGATGCTCGCGGGAATGCCGGTCTTGTCGAACTTGCCGTCGAGGTTCAGGCCCGGCGTGACGATGGTGGACTTGATCGGGTCCAGCATGTTGAAGCCGTCGGCGAGCTGGCCGAAGCCATGCCACTTGCTGCCGTTCTTCCTGCCCTTGCCGTCGCTGCGGATGATCCAGTCCTCGGCGCGGCCCACGCCCTCGTCGGCGAGCTTCTCCGGGCCCCAGACCTTGAACCACCAGTCGTCCTTGCCGAACTCTTCCTCCACCTTGCGCATGGCGCGGCGGAAGTCCAGGGCCTCGACCAGGCTTTCCTCCACCAGCGCGGTGCCGCCGGGCGGCTCCATCATCGCGGCGGCCACGTCGCAGCTGGCGATGATGCTGTACTGCGGGCTGGTCGAGGTGTGCATCAGGTACGCCTCGTTGAACAGGTGGCGGTCCAGCTTGGTGGTCTGGCTGTCCTGCACCAGCACGTGCGATGCCTGGCTGATGCCGGCCAGCAGCTTGTGGATGGACTGCGTGGCGTAGACCACCGAATGCTGCGGACGCGCGCGCTTCTTGCCCATGGCGTGGTAGCTGCCGTAGAACGGGTGGAAGGCCGCGTGGGGCAGCCAGGCCTCGTCGAAGTGCAGGTTCTCCACGTAGCCGTCGAGCATGCCCTTGATGGTCTCGGTGTTGTAGAGCACGCCGTCGTAGGTGCTCTGCGTGAGCGTGAGCACGCGGGGCTTGACCTTCTTGGCATCCACGCCCTTGAGCAGCGGGTTGGCCTTGATCTTGGCCTGGATGGCCGCCGGCTCGAACTCGCTTTGCGGGATCGGGCCGATGATGCCGAAGTGGTTGCGCGTGGGCTTGAGGAAGACCGGGATGGCGCCGGTCATGATGATCGAGTGCAGGATGGACTTGTGGCAGTTGCGGTCCACCACCACCACGTCGCCGGGCGCCACGGTGTGGTGCCAGACCATCTTGTTGCTCGTGCTGGTGCCGTTGGTCACGAAGAAGCAGTGGTCGGCGTTGAAGATGCGCGCGGCGTTGCGCTCGGATTCGCCAATGGCGCCGTTGTGGTCCAGCAGCTGGCCCAGTTCCTCCACCGCGTTGCACACGTCGGCGCGCAGCATGTTCTCGCCATAGAACTGGTGGTACATCTGGCCCACGGGGCTTTTCAGGAAAGCCACGCCGCCCGAGTGGCCGGGGCAGTGCCAGGAATAGGAACCGTCTTCCGCGTAGTCCAGCAGCGCCTTGAAGAACGGCGGCTGCACACCCTCCAGGTAGCTCTTGGCCTCGCGGATGATGTGGCGTGCGACGAACTCCGGCGTGTCCTCGAACATGTGGATGAAGCCGTGTAGCTCGCGCAGGATGTCGTTGGGCAGGTGGCGCGCGGTCTTGGTCTCGCCGTGCACGTAGATGGGCACGTCCACGTTCTTGCGGCGCACTTCCGCGATGAAGGTGCGCAGGCTGTGCACGATCGGGTCCTGCCCGGTGCCCAGCGTGAATTCCTCGTCGTCGATCGAGAGGATGAACGCGCTCGCGCGGCTTTGCTGCTGGGCGAACTGCGACAGGTCGCCGTAGCTGGTCACTCCCAGGACTTCGAAGCCCTCCTGCTCGATGGCCTGCGCCAGCGCACGGATGCCCAGGCCGGAGGTGTTCTCGGAACGATAGTCCTCGTCGATGATGACGATGGGAAAGCGGAATTTCATGCGCTGCCTCCGGCAACCGGGTGAGAAAAACGAAACAGGCGCGAGTGTAAGGAATCTACGTGATCGGCCCGTGAAAGAAAGCGCCCCGCAAGCCGCTGCGGGCCTGCGGGGCGCTGGAGCAGCAGGCGGCCGGGCTTACACCTGGTCCGCCGACAGGCCGGCGGTCTGGCTGAAGCCGCCGTCCACGTAAGTGATCTCGGCCGTCACGCCGCTGGCGAGGTCGCTCAGCAGGAAGGCGGCCACGTTGCCCACGTCCTCGATGGTCACGTTGCGGCGCAGCGGGGCGGCGTCGGCCACGCGGCCGAGCAGCTTGCCGAAGTCCTTGATGCCGCTGGCCGCCAGGGTCTTGATGGGGCCGGCGCTGATGCCGTTGGCACGGATGCTGCGGCCGTCCGTGGTGCGGCCCACGGCCTCGGCCAGGTAGCGCACGCTGGCCTCCAGGCTGGCCTTGGCCAGGCCCATGGTGTTGTAGTTGGGAATGGAGCGCAGCGCGCCCAGGTACGACAGCGTGAGCAGCGAGGACTTGTCGTTCAGGTGGGGCAGGGCGGCCTTGGCCATGGCCGGGAAGCTGTAGGCGCTGATGTCGTGCGCGATGCGGAAGCCCTCGCGGGAGAGGCCTTCGAGGAAATTGCCCGCGATGGCCTCGCGCGGCGCGAAGCCGATGCTGTGCACGAAGCCGTCGAACGTGCCCCAGGCGGCGGCGAGGTCGGCGAACATCTTCTCGATCTGCGCATCGTCGGCCACGTCGCAGTCGAAGACGAGCTTGGAGTCGAACTCTGCGGCGAATTCGGTGATGCGGTCCTTGAAACGCTCGCCCACGTAGCTGAAGGCCAGCTCTGCGCCCTGCTGGTGGCAGGCCTTGGCGATGCCGTAGGCGATAGAGCGGTTGGACAGCACGCCCGTGACGAGCAGCTTCTTGCCGGCGAGGAAACCCATTGTTGTTCTCCTGAGGATGCGGTGTGTGTGATGCAGAATTGTCGCATGCGGTACCGGCTGATCTGTTCACTGTCCTTCCTATGTCTGGCCCCGTTGCTGGCGTGCTCCGCATGGGCGGCGCACGCCTATGCGCTGTGGGGCGAGCCGAAGCTGCCGGCGGGTTTCACCCACTTCCCCTACGTGAATCCCGACGCGCCCAAGGGCGGCGAGCTGCGCCTGGTGAGCAACCTGCGCGTGTCCACCTTCGACAAGTACAACCCGTTCACGATCCGCGGCAACGCGCCCGCCTACCTGAGCGAGCTGATGTTCGACACGCTGCTGTCTGCCTCGCTGGACGAGCCGGCCACGGGCTACGGCCTGCTGGCCGAGGACGTGGCGGTGGCGCCCGACGGCCTGTCGGCCACCTTCCGCCTGCGGCGCGCGGCGCGCTTCCACGACGGCAAGCCCGTGCTGGCGCAGGACGTGAAGCACAGCTTCGACACCCTGGTGGGGCCCTACACCTCGCCTGCCTACAAGACCCTGATGTTCGAGGTGGCCGGCGTGGACGTGCTGGACGAGCGCACCGTGCGCTTCCGCTTCAAGCAGCCCAACCGCGAGCTGCCGCTCACGGTGGGTACATTGCTGCCGGTGTTCAGCCGCGACTGGGGCAAGGGCAAGCCCTTCGACCAGGTGGTGATGGAGCCGCCCATCGCCAGCGGCCCCTACCGCGTCGGCCCCGTGAACTTCGGCAAGGACATCACCTACGTGCGCGATCCGCAGTACTGGGCGCGCGATCTGCCCGTGCGCCGCGGCACGGGCAACTTCGACCGCATCCTGGTCAAGATCTACAAGGACAACACGGCGCGGCTGGAGGCGCTGAAGGCGGGCGAGTTCGACCTCATGCGCTTCTTCAGCGCGGGCGACTGGGCGCGGCGCGTCAATGGCCGCAAGTTCGATTCGGGCGAGCTCGTCAAGGGCGAATTCGCCAACAGCCTGCCCACCGGCTTCCAGAGCTATGTGCTCAACACCCGCAGGCCCTTCCTGCAGGACGTGCGCGTGCGCGAGGCGCTGGGGCTGGCGTTCGACTTCGAGTGGATGAGCCGCCAGCTGTTCTATGGCGCCTACCGGCGCGTCAACGGCATCTTCGGCAACACCCCGTGCGAGACCCGCGGCGAGCCATCGCCGCAGGAGCTGGCCCTCATGGAGCCCTACCGGCAGGAGATCCCCGCCGCCGCCTTCGGCCCCATGACCGTGCCGCCCAGCACGGACCCGCCCTCGTCGCTGCGCGCCAACCTGCGCCGCGCGCAGGAGCTGCTTCGGCAGGCCGGCTGGGAGGTCAAGGGCGGCGTGCTGCGCAACGCGCAGGGCCAGGCCATGGAGCTGGAATACCTGGACAGCGGGGAGACGCGGATCAACACGGTGGCCTCGTGGATGCGCAACCTGGCCAAGCTCGGCATCACGCTGCGCTTTCGTGCAGTGGACTACGCGCTCTACCAGCAGCGGCTGCAGAAGTTCGATTTCGACATCACCACCATCGCCTACCAGGGCACGCTCAACCCGGGGCAGGAACTGGCCGACCTGTTCGGCTCGCGCGCGGCCGACACCGAGGACTCGGGCAACTTCCCCGGCGTGCGCAGCCCGGCGGTGGACGCCATGGTCGGCGCCATCGTGGGCGCCAAGTCGCAGGAGGCGCTGCTGCCCGCTTGCCATGCGCTGGAGCGCATCATCGCCCACGGCCACTACCTGATCCCGCAGTGGTACGGTGCTACCCACCGCATGGCCTACAACGCCTGGCGCCTGCAGCGGCCCGACGTGGTGCCACCGTATTCTCCCGGCGAGCTGTGGGCCATCGGCACCTGGTGGGCCGCGCCGGCAGCGAAGCCCTGATGCTCCTTGAATAATAGCTGCCAGCGCTTGGTGGATAAGCGCTGGAGGCCGATTTGTCTCTATGCCTTTGGCGCGCGGCGCTTGCCCTGCTTGGCCGCGTACATGGCCTCGTCGGCATGCATGAGCAGCGCCAGGCTGGTGCGGCCGTCGTCGGGAAAGCGCGCGGCGCCGATGCTGGTGCCCACGCGCAGCAGGCCTGCGCCGGAGGCGATGGGTTCCTCCACCGCACGGGCCACGCGGGCCATGAGGTCGGACAGGCCGGGCTGCGGCCCCTCGGCGACGATGACGAACTCGTCGCCGCCCAGCCGCGCCACCATGTCGGTGCCGCGCGTGGCGGCGCGCAGGCGCCGGGCCACGGTCTGCAGCACGAAGTCGCCCACGGCGTGGCCATGGGTGTCGTTGATGGGCTTGAAGCCGTCCAGGTCGAGCAGCAGCACGTAGCCGTGCCCCCCGTGCGTGACGGCGCGCTCGATGGCGCTGGCCAGATGCTCCTCCAGCACCACGCGGTTGCCCAGGTCGGTCAGCGGGTCGTGCCGCGCGAGGCGGCGCAACTCGCGCACCAGCTCGTCGTAGGCGTGGGTCACGTCCGTCAGCTCGTCGGCGAAGCGCGCGGGCGCGGGCGCGTCCTCGTGCACGGGGCGGTGCGCCAGAATGGCCTCGCGGAAGCGCGCCAGCGGCCGGCCGATGATGCTGCGAAAGACCAGCGCCGCGCCCGCCAGCACCACGGCCAGCATGGCGCCGAAGATGGCCAGCTGCTGCAGCAAGCCCTGGCTGGCCGTGCTGGCGACGGAGAACGGGTGGAACTGGATCGCCAGGTGCCCCACGGTGAAGGCGCGGCCCTGCTCGTCGCGGTGCACCACGGGCGTCTGCAGCAGGTCGGGGTCCGCGGTATCGGGAGCGGCCACGCTGCCGGTCTCCACGGCGGTGTCGGCGCATACGTCCTGCAGGCGCACGCCGCGCACGATGGGCAGTTGCGCCAGCGTGTCCGCGATGCCCTGGGCGGTGGCGCCGTCGCAGTCCCACAGCGGCTTGACGAGCGAGCGCGCGAAGATGGCCAGCGTCTGCGCCCGCTGGGTGTCCTGCTCGCTCTTCTCGGCGTGGTAGCCCACCAGCGCGGTGACCGAGGCGGCCAGCACGAACGCGGTCACCAGCGGCCACAGCAGCCGCCGCACGAACTGGGCGTGCAGCGTGCGGCGCCGTACGGGCGCAGAAGGGGCTGCTGCGGTCATGGGCGGTCCTGCTGCACGAGCAGATGGCGGTAGCGCTCGGGCACCAGCGTCTGGTCGTAGAACGGGTTGGGGATGTCGATGACGGTGCGGCTTTTGAAGACCTCCGGGGCCGGGGGCTGGCGGTGCCGCGCCCACACCTGCAGGAAGCTGCCGTCGGCCACGATGCGGTCGAACCCCGCCAGCAGCGCCGCGTGCAGCGCGTCGGTGCGCGGACCCGGGGCGATCCAGACGAAGCGGAACCAGGGGTAGCGCACGAGGATGTAGGGGTCCACCGTGAGCTGGGGGTAGCGCTTGCGGAAATGCGGCAGGAAGTAGTTCAGCGTCTCTTCCAGGCCCAGGGGAAAGAGGTCGAGGAAACCCGCCTCCATCTGCTCGGCGAACTCGCCGTCGCTCCAGCGCTTGACCTCCTTGGTGGGAATGCCCGCCGCCCGGTAGATCTCCACGTCCATCCAGCCCACGTTCTGCCCCATGGAAAAGTGCGCCAGGTCGGCCACGGTGCGCACGTGGGCGAGCCTGGCCTTGTGCGTCTCCAGCAGCAGGTTGATGCGCCAGCCCAGCAGGCCGCGGTCCAGCGGCACGGGCACCATGCGCAGCCGGCCCTGCTGCACGAGGCGCAGCCGCGCGGGCGTGGCGGGCATCATGTCCACGTGGGTCTGGCCCTGGCTGATCTGGAACAGGTTGCGCCGCTCGTTGCCGCGCGGCGCATCGGTGAACTCGGCCTGCATGCCAGCGGCCTGCAGCGCGGCGCGCACCAGCGCGCGGGCGTGCGCCAGGTGCGGCTCGTTCTGCACCACGAACGTGGCCGGGCCGGCCGCATGGGCGGGCAGGCTGGCGCCGGCCAGCAAGGCGAGCGCGGCGCGGCGGGAGCAGGGGCGGGTATCCATGTGTCCAAATGAAACAAACAGGGGCAGCTTAATGGAATCCGCACGACATAATCGTCAACCATGTTTGCCTACGTTCTCAAGCGCGTCCTGCTCATGCTGCCCACGCTGCTGGGCGTGCTGCTGCTGACATTCGTGGTCATCCAGTTCGTGCCCGGCGGCCCGGTGGAGCAATACCTGGCCGAGGCCAAGGCGGGTGCCGCCGGCAGGGGCGGCGAGGGCGGGGGCATGGCCTACCGCGGCGCGCAGGGCGTCGACCCGCAGCGGCTGGAGCAGATCAAGCAGCTCTACGGCTTCGACAAGCCCGCGCACGAGCGCTTCTTCCAGATGCTGGGCCAGTTCGCGCGCTTCGACCTGGGGCGCAGCTTCTTCCAGAACAAGGACGTGTGGCAGCTCGTGAAGGAAAAGCTGCCCGTCTCCATCAGCCTGGGCCTGTGGACGTTCCTCATCAGCTACCTCGTGGCCGTGCCGCTGGGCGTGGCCAAGGCGGTGCGCGCGGGCTCGCGCTTCGACTTCGTGACCACGCTCATCATCCTCGTGGGCTATGCGATTCCCGGCTTCGTGCTCGGCGTGGCGCTGCTCGTGGTCTTCGGCGGGCAGCTGCAGTGGTTCCCGCTGCGCGGGCTCACCTCGGCCAACTGGGACGAGCTGCCCTGGGGCGCGCGCATCGTCGACTACCTCTGGCACATCACGCTGCCCGTCACCGCCATGGTGGCCGGCAGCTTCGCGGTGACGGCCATGCTGACCAAGAATGCCTTCTTGGAGGAGATACGCAAGCAATACGTGCTGACCGCGCGCGCCAAGGGCCTGTCCGACCGGCGGGTGCTGTGGAAGCACGTGCTGCGCAACGCGCTGATCCCCATCGTCACCGGCTTTCCGGCGGCGTTCATCGGCGCCTTCTTCGCGGGCTCGCTGCTCATCGAGACGCTGTTCTCGCTCGACGGGCTGGGCCTGCTGTCGTACGAAAGCGTGATCCGCCGCGACTATCCCGTGGTGCTGGGCACGCTCTATCTGTTCACGCTGATCGGCCTGGTGACCAAGCTGATCAGCGACCTTTGCTACGTGTGGGTGGATCCGCGTGTCAAGTTCGACTGATTCGGTTTCCCTGTCGCCGGGCCGCCGCGCCTGGCGGCGCTTCCGTGCCAACCGCCTGGGCTTCTGGAGCCTGGTGGTGTTCTGCGTGCTGGTCGTCGTCAGCCTGGGGGCCGAACTGGTCAGCAACGACCGGCCGCTGCTCGTGCGCTACGAGGGGCAGTTGTACTTCCCCATGCTCCACGACTATCCGGAGACCACCTTCGGCGGCGATTTCCAGACGCCCACGGACTACCTCGACCCGTTCATCCGCGAGCGCCTTTCGGCGGGCGGCAACTGGGCCATCTACACGCTCAACCGCTACGGGCCCGGCACCCTGAACTATTTCGCCAAGGAGCCCAACCCCTCCGGCCCTTCGCGCGACAACTGGCTGGGCACCGACGACCGCGGGCGCGACCTGCTCGCGCAGCTGCTCTACGGTTTTCGCGTGAGCGTGCTGTTCGGTATTGCCCTCACGGTGGTGGGCGTGGTGCTGGGGGTGGCGGCCGGGGCCGTGCAGGGCTTCTTTGGCGGCAAGACCGACTTGGCCTTCCAGCGCTTCATCGAGATCTGGGGCTCCATGCCCGAGCTGTACCTGCTGATCATCTTCAGCGCCGTGTTCGCGCCCAGCATCACGCTGCTGCTGGTGTTGCTGTCGCTCTTCGGCTGGATGGGTCTGTCGGACTACGTGCGCGCCGAGTTCCTGCGCAACCGCCAGCTCGACTACGTGAAGGCCGCGCGGGCGCTGGGCGTGGGCAACGGGCAGATCATCGGGCGCCACATCCTGCCCAACAGCATGACGCCGGTGGTCACCTTCCTGCCGTTCCGCATGGGAGCGGCCATCCTCGCGCTCACCTCGCTCGACTTCCTGGGCCTGGGCGTGCCGCCGGGCACGCCCAGCCTGGGCGAACTGCTCTCGCAGGGCAAGAACAACATCGATGCGTGGTGGATCTCCATCTTCACCTTCGCTGTGCTCGTCACGACGCTGCTGTTGCTCACCTTCATGGGCGACGCGCTGCGGGACGCGCTGGACCCTCGCAAGAACTGAACATGCGCGCTACGCCCCCGCTTTCCCCATCTCCCGCGCCGCTCGTGCAGGTGCAGGACCTGCACGTGCGCTTCGGCGCCAAGGAGGTCGTGCGCGGCGTGAGCTTCGACATCCTGCCCGGCGAGAAGCTCGCGCTGGTGGGCGAGTCGGGCTCGGGCAAGACCATCACCGCGCTGTCGTTGCTGCGGCTGGCGGGCGACGCGCAGCTCGCGGGCCGTGCGCTCATGCAAGGGCGCGACCTGCTGGCGCTGACGGAGCGCGAGATGCGCGGCGTGCGCGGCGGCGACATCGCCATGGTGTTCCAGGAGCCGATGACCGCGCTCAACCCGCTCATGACGGTGGGCGAGCAGGTGGCCGAAGTGCTGGTGCTGAAGCAAGCCCTCAGCAAGGCGCAGGGCGCACAGGCCGCCGTCGAACTGCTGGCGAGCACGGGCATCCCCGAACCCGGGCGGCGTGCGCGCAGCTATCCGCACCAGCTCTCGGGCGGGCAGCGCCAGCGCGCCATGATCGCCATGGCGCTGGCCAGCCGGCCGCGCCTGCTGCTGGCCGACGAGCCCACCACGGCGCTGGACGTGACGCTGCGCGGCCAGATCCTCGACCTGCTCTCCGACCTGCAGCGCCAGACCGGCATGGCCGTGCTGCTCATCACGCACGACCTGCCGCTGGTGCGCCGCTTCGCCGACCGCGTGGCCGTCATGGAGCAGGGCGTGCTGGTGGAGCAGGGCACCGTGGCGCAGGTCTTCGGCGCGCCGCAGCATGCCTATACGCGCCGCCTGATCGGCAGCGCGCCCCGGCGCGACGTGATCGAAGGCGTGGTGGCCGAAGGCGTGCCGCCCGCCGCGCAGGCCGGCGCGCTGCGCGTGGCCTACCCCGTGCCGCTGCCCGGTGTGCGCGGCTGGTTCGCCAAGGGTGAGTTCGTGGCCGTGAAAAGCGCGGGCTTCCGCATCCCGCGCGCACGCACGCTGGGCGTGGTGGGCGAGTCGGGCTCGGGCAAGTCGACGCTGGCGCAGGCGCTGCTGGGCCTGCTGCCGCATTCGGGCGAGCTGCAGGTCGCCGGCCAGCCGTGGCAGCAGCCCGCGCACCGCAACACACCGCACAACCAGCAACTGCGCAGGCAGGTGCAGGTGGTGTTCCAGGACCCGTTCTCGTCGCTCTCTCCACGCATGACCGTGGAGGAAATCGTGGGCGAGGGCCTGCGCGTGCATGCGCCGGAGATGCCCGCGCCCGAGCGCCGCGCGCGCGTGGTGGCCATGCTGGCCGAGGTGGGGCTGACCGAGGCGCAGTTCCCCGGCCTACTCGCGCGCTACCCGCACGAATTCTCTGGCGGCCAGCGCCAGCGCCTGGCGATCGCGCGGGCGCTGGTGGTGGAGCCGCAGCTGCTGGTGCTCGACGAGCCCACGAGCGCGCTCGACGTGACCATCCAGCAGCAGGTGCTGGGCCTGCTGCAGCGCCTGCAGAAGGAGCGGGCGCTGTCGTACCTGCTCATCACCCACGACGTGGCCGTGGTGCGCGCCATGGCGCACGAGGTGATCGTGATGAAGGACGGCGAGGTGGTGGAGAGCGGCCCGGTGCGCCAGGTGCTCGACGCGCCGCGCCACCCCTACACGCGGCAACTGGTGGAAGCCGCCGCCGCGTAATACCGGCTACATGCGCTCCAGCCGCCAGTTCTGGTAGCGCAGTGCCGCGGCGGCTCCGCCGATGATGGCAAGCACCGCCGGAAAGCTCGCCAGGTGCAGCGTGGAGATCGCGCTGACGCCCTGGCCGATGGTGCAGCCCATGGCCGTCACGCCGCCCACGCCCATGAGCGCGGCGCCCGCGAGGTGGTGCGCCAGGTCATCCGTGCCCGCGAAGCCCTGCCAGCGGAACTCGCGCGTGCACAGCGCATGCACGGCCGCGCCCGCGATGACGCCGAGCACCGACACCACGCCCACGGTGAGCACCTTGTTGCGGTCGCTGAAGAACATCAGCCAGTCGAGCGTGTGGGCTACCGGCGTGGCGAAGCTCAGCGCCTCGATGCGGCCCGTATAGGTGGCCGCGTACAGGTGCTCCAGGGTCTGCGGGTGTTCCTGCACCTCGGCCCAGTGGCCGCTGAGCCACCACGCGGCCACCGCCAGCGCGCCGATGCCCGCACCGCCGAGCAGGCTGCGCGCGTCGCGCCGCCCACCCAGCGCCCAGGCGATCAGCAGGCCGCCCAGCAGCAGGCCAGCGCCCAGCCGCAGCATCGGCAGCGGCGCACCCGACCAGCGCGCCAGCACGTCGGGCAGGAAGGCCTGGCCCTGCAGCGGCCACTGCACCGCATCGACGGTGAGCACGCGCAGCACGGCCGTGATGCCCTTGAGCGTGGCGAACGCGGCCAGGCCCATCACGACGAACACCACGAGCGACTTGAGGCTGCCGCCGCCCAGGCGGATCAGGTTCTTGCTGCCGCAGCCCGAGGCGATCACCATGCCGAAGCCGAACAGCGCACCGCCGACGAGGGCCGAGAGCCACAGCACGCTGGTGGAGGCGTAGAGCGTGTGGGCCGGGTCCACCCAGCCGATCCGGGCCAGCACCGCGAAGCCGCACATCGCCACGCCCACGGCCATGGCCCACTGGCGCATGCGCGACCAGTCGCCCAGGCTCACCGCGTCGCTGATGGCGCCCATGGTGCAGAAATGCGTGTGCCGCGCCACGGCCCCGAACAGGGCCGAGATCACGAAGGCGAGGGCGAGGGTGGAGGTGACGAGGGCTTGGAAGTCTGCGGGAGCCATGCGGGATTCTAGGGACCGCGCAGGGGAATGACAGGAATTCAAAAAGAGAGCTGCCAGCGCTTGACTGGCAAGCGCTGGAGCCCTTTTTTATCTCAATTCAGGCGATTCCCGGGTTGGGCAGCACGTTCTTCAGCGCGGGCTCGTTGAGCTTGCGCGGCGCGATGACCTTCTTGGACTGCAGCCAGGGCTCGACCACTTCCCAGATCTGCTTGTTGCCCGCGCTCTTGGCTTCCTCGGCCACGGGCGCCCAGCCGGCCACCTTGTAGACGCGGTCGGCTTCCAGCAGGGCATCTCCCAGCCGCAGGTTGTCGATGCGCCGGCCCATGCCGGCCGTGGGGTCGCAGGTGTAGCTGAGGCCCCCCACGCGCACCATGTCGCCGCCCTGCTGGTAGTAGGGGTCTGGGTTGAAGAGGTTGTCGCACACGTCTTCCAGCACGGTCTTGATGGTGGCGCCTGTCATCTCGCTCACGGTGGCATAGGAATACGTGGTGGCGGTCATGTCCATGAGCCACTCGCGCGTGATGTCCTGGCCCGGCAGCAGCGTCGTGCCCCAGCGGAAGCCCGGCGAGAACGCGATCTGCGCGCCTTGCACCTCCATCATGGCGTCGAGCAGCAACTGGTCGCCCGTGCCGTTGAAGTTGCCGCGCCGGTACAGCGTGCCGTCGGTGCGCGCGAGCACCTCGGCCAGCTTGGCCTCGTAGGGCGCGCGGATGCGCGTGATGAGCGCATCCATGGCCTTGTCGGCCGGCAGCAGGTTGGCGAAAACGGGCAGCAGGCGGTAGCGGAAGTCGCGCACCTGGCCGCCCTGCACGTCGAAGTCGAGCACGCCGAGGAACTTGCCATTGGAGCCCGCGTTGGTCACGATGGTCTTGCCGCCCGCGTTCTCGACCAGCGTGGGCACGGGCATGCCGTCGTGCGTGTGGCCGCCCAGGATGGCGTCGATGCCGCGTACGCGGCTGGCCATCTTGAGGTCCACGTCCATGCCGTTGTGCGAGAGCACGACGACCACCTTGGCGCCTTTGCCACGCGCCTCGTCCACCATCTTCTGCAGGTTGTCGTCCTGGATGCCGAAGCTCCAGTCGGCCACCATGTAGCGCGGATTGGCGATGGGCGTGTAGGGAAACGCCTGGCCGATGATGGCGCAGGGCACGCCGTTGATCTCGCGGATCACGTAGGGCTTGAACACCGGATCGCCGAAGTCGGCGGTCTTGACGTTCTGCGCCACGAAATCGACCTTGCCCGCGAAGTCCTTCTCGACGATCTCCTGCACGCGCTCCATGCCGTAGGTGAACTCCCAGTGGCCGGTCATCACGTCAACGCCGAGCAGCTTGCAGGCATCGACCATGTCCTGCCCGTTCGTCCACAGCGACGTGGCCGATCCCTGCCAGGTGTCGCCGCCGTCGAGCAGCAGCGCGCCCTTGCGGCTGGCTTTCATGCGCTGCACCAGCGTCGAGAGGTGCGCGAAGCCGCCCACGCGGCCGTAGCGGCGCGCGGCCTGCTCGAAGTCCAGGTAGGTGAACGCGTGCGCGCCCGGCGTGCCGGGGCGCACGTTGACGGATTTCAGCAGCGCCTCGCCCACGAGGTGCGGGCGCTGCCCCTTCATCGCGCCGATGCCGATGTTGACATTGGGCTCGCGGAAGTGGATCGGCCGCAACTGCGCATGGCAGTCGGTCATGTGCAGGAAGGAGACGTTGCCGAAGGCGGGCACGTCGTACAGGGCGTTGCCCGCCGTGGCGGCATCGGCCTGGGCAGGGGTGCCCAGGGCCATGCCGGCCGCGCCGGCGGCGCCCAGCACCTGCAGGAATTCACGCTTGGAAAGGTTCATGGCACGCCGCGGCTGGTCAGCGGTTGACGGGAGACTTCGGGTCGAGCAGCAGGGCTACGATGTGGCGCACCTGGTTCTCGTCGAGGATGCCGGCATGGCCGGCGCGCGGCATGTTGGAGCAGGCGTTGTAGGCCTTGCTGTTCCAGATCTTCCCCCAGGTGTATTTGACGATCTCCAGCGTCTGCGGGCTGTTCGGATCGGTCACGCCGCGGATCTTGCCGTAGTTGTAGAGGCTCGGGCCGATGGTGCCGAAGGAGATTTCCTCCTTGGTGATCTGGTGGCAGTTGTAGCAGTTGCCGCCGTTGGCCGCTCCGGCCTTGTCGGTCCAGGTGCGGCCGCGGCCGCTCTGGGCGATCTTCTCGCCTTCCTTCCAGTCGCCCAGGTACTTGCCGTCGGCGGGCCAGCGGATGGTCTTCATGTTGAGCGCCTCGATCTCCTTGGCGCGTTCGGCGGACAGCGGCTGCCCGGCCACGTCGGACGCGTCGCACGCCCGGGTGGTGGGGTCGTCGGCGAACGCCTGGCTGACCTTGACGATGCCCTTGTCGCGGAAGGACTCCTTGACGACCTTCTGGGTCAGCGCATCGAGCTCGGCCGGGGTCATGCCGGCGCCCTGCTGCATGCTGCCGGCGCAGCCCGCCAGCACCAGGCCGGCAGCAGAGAAGGCGAGGGAAAAGCGGAGGGTGTTCTTGCGTGTCATCGTGTGCTCCTTTCGCCTCAGCGCTTGATGGCCGGAACGGCGGACTTCGTGCCCCTGGCGTTCACGCCCAGGTAGACGCCCAAAGCGATGGTGGCGTCGCTGGCGTAGATGGGCTCGGGGAAGCGCTGCTGGCGGTAGCAGTCGTTCAGGCGGTGCTGCATGGTCCACATCTCGCCGCTGGAGACGCGGTAGGCCGGCCAGGCCGCGAAGCCCACGCCGTCTTCGGCCTTGCCGCTCAGGTGCGGCAGGTCCTGCAGGCGGATGCGCTTGCCTTCCTCGCCGTGGCACGACGCGCAGGAGAAGTCGTGCGAGCCGCCGCGCTGGAAGAACAGGCGCTTGCCCACCTCGTAGAACGCGCGCTCCTGCTGCTGCGACTGCGGCAGGTTGAACTTCATGTCCTTGGACTGCGAGCCGACCCAGGTGGCCAGCGCGGTGACGTTGGCACGCTCGCCCTTGCCCCAGGCGCCGTCGATGACTTCCTTGGGGTCGATGCCCTGCAGCTGGCTCATGCAGGTGACCAGGCGCGACTCCAGGTCCTGCACCTTGCCGGTGTCGGCGAAGTAGCGGGGCAGCTCCACGAAGGCGCCCTTGACGACGCCGGGCCCCTTGCCCAGGTCGCAGCGTTCGAGCGACGCTTTCCTGGGGCCGCGTTTCTGTTTCCACAGGTCTTCGCCCTTGGCTTCGAACAGCTCGGCGGGGTTGCCGTCCTGCAGCATCTCGCGGTATTCGGCGATGCCGTCGGACGTGGATTTCTGCGCCCACGCGTGGGGCGCGAACGCGGCGAGCGCCAGCACGGCGCACAGTGTTGTCTTCCTCATGGGGCCACCTCTCCTTGTAGTGCTTTTGGCAAAAAACCGCGGCCGCCCGCCGGGATGGGCGGGCGGCCGGCACGGCGGGCGTCAGCTCACCGTGGCTTCGTCGGTCCGCGTGTCGCCGCGGTTGTCCTTCCAGGTCACGGCGATCTTGTCGCCGGCCTTCGCGCCCTTCACGGTGAACTGCATGAAGGGGTTCTTCGACACGGCCGGGCCCCATTCGGCGGTCAGCACCGGCTTGCCGTTGAGCGAGGCGGTGACTTCCTGGATGAACCAGGCGGGAATGGTCTTGCCGGAAGCGTCCTTGCGCTGGCCGGTTTCCATCTCGTGGGCCATGAGCACACGCACGGTGGCGTTGCCGCCGGAGGCTTGGGCGCGGATGCGCATCGGATCTGCCATGTTCTTCTCCTGTGCAAAAGGGTGGTGGGATCAGCCGCCGCAGCCGCCGAGGGTGACCTTGACTTCCTTCTTGGCGTAGAAGGCCTTGCCGTCGTTGGTGATGGCCACGGCGTACACGTCGGACGACTGGCCGAGCTTGGCGCGCGTGAGGAAGTTGGGCTCCACGGCATCGGTCACGTTGAAGGCTGCCACCATGGTGTTGGGGTTCTTCTCGACGAGCACGAGCAGCTGCTTCACGCCGGCCAGCGTGGTCGCGGCGCCCAGCGGCACCACGGCGCCGTTCTCGGCGATGTCGGGGCCGGTGATGGTCACGTCCTTGCTCTCGGCGGGAGCGCCGGCGCCCAGGGCCTTGACCACATCGGCCACGGTCTTGGCGTCGAAGGCTTCCTTGTTGTAGGCCAGGGCCGTGCGCGGCAGCACGCCTGCGGCCACCAGCATGCCGGCGACGGCCAGGCTCTGCTGGAGGGCTGCTCTGCGAGAGGTCTTGCGAGAAATCATCGTCGTCTCCTGTTGCAATGAATCTGGGATGGGGGGAGGGGATTGTGCGGTTACGGCTGGGCCGCGGCGCCGGCCAGCCAGCGCGCGATGGCCTGCGCCTCGTCGTCGCCGAGCGTTTGCGGCGGCATGGGGATGTTGCCCCACATGCCGCTGCTGCCCGAGCGGATGCGGCCTGCGATGTGGTCGGCCTGGCCGCCGTATTTCTTGGCGATGTCGGCGAAGGAGGGGCCCACGAGCTTGCTGTCCGCCGCGTGGCAGGCCGTGCAGGCGTTCTTTTCGAGCAGGGCGGTCGGCGCCGCGGCGCCTGCGGCCGCTGCCGGCTTGGCGGGGGCGGCGGCCGGGTCGGCCGTCTGCACGCCGCGCTGGGCGCCCACGGGCCGGTTCTGGTCCGCGAGGTTGCCGTGGTTGTTGCGCGCGAAGTCCGGCAGGCGCGACGCCACCTTGGGCTCCACGGGGCAGTCGCGCATGCAGGCCTTGGCGGCCGTGTCGGGCTTGCGGCCCTTGCCGAACTCGGGGCCGGGCCACAGGGCGTGGTCGGTCGTCATGCCGTTGCGGTTGGGCATGCGCGCCTGCACCTGGGCGATGTTCTTGTCCGAGAGCGTGAAGTCGTCGGGCACGATGCCGCCGAGGTTGAGCAGATAGGCCGTGACGGCATAGACCTCCTCGGTGTTCAGCGTCTTGGGCTGGTTCCAGGGCATGGCGCGGTGAATGTAGTCCCACAGCGTCGAGACGGTGGGCACCTTCATGAGCGTGGTGCGCCCCGGAAAGCCCGTGTCGCGCAGCCGCGCCACGCGGCCGGTCTGGATGTCCTCGGGCGTGGTGCCGCCCACGAGCGGGCTGAACACCTCGTTGGATTCGCCGAACACGCCGTGGCACGAGGCGCACTTGGATTCCCACACGTCCTGGCCGCGCTGCACGCTGCCGGAGCCGGTGGGCAGGCCCTTGAAGTCGGGACGCACGTCGATGTCCCAGGCCGCCACCTCCTTGGGCGTGGCGTCGCGGCCGATGCCGGGATACGCGGCGGGGGCGCTGCCGGGCTTGCCCTGGGCCTGCGCGCCCAGGCCTGCGCAGAGGGCGGCCGCCAGCACGGCGGCGCGCAGCAGATCAGGAGAGCTGGACATTGATCACCTCCCCGTTGGCCTGCACCGCCCAGGACTGGATGGCGTTGTTGTGGTAGATCGAGCGCGAGCCGCGTGCGGCGCGCAGTTGCTGGTAGCTGGGCTGCACGTGGCCGGTGTCGTCCATGGCGCGGCTCTGGATGATGGCGGGCTGGCCGTCCCACACCCAGTCGATGTTGAAGCGCGTGAGGCACTTGGACAGCACGGGCGACTCGAGCCGCGCGGTGCGCCAGTTGCGCCCGCCGTCCACGCTCACGTCCACGCGCTGGACCTTGCCGCGGCCGGACCAGGCCAGGCCGGTGATGTTGTAGAAGCCCTTGTCCAGCAGCATCTGGCCGCCCGAGGGCGTGGTCACCACGCTCTTGCATTCCTGGATGCTGGAGTATTGGCGGTGCTGGCCGTCGGGCATCAGGTCGATGTAGTGCACGGCCTCGTCCTTGGCGGCCCAGGGCTGGTCGCCCACCTCGATGCGGCGCAGGTATTTCACCCAGCTCACGCCTTGCACGCCGGGCACCACGAGGCGCAGCGGGTAGCCCTGCTCGGGCCGCAGCATCTCGCCGTTCTGGCCGTAGGCGACGAGCACCTCGCCGGACTCGATGAGTTCCATGGGGATCGTGCGCGTCATCGACGAGCCGTCCGCGCCCTCGGCCAGCACGAAGCGGCCTTTCTTGAGGTCGGCGCCCGCCATCTGCAGCAGCGTGATGAGCGGCACGCCCGTGAACTCGCTGCACGAGAGCATGCCGTGCGTGTACTGCACCGTGGGCACGGCCACGTTGCCCCATTCCATGCCGGTGTTGGCGCCGCACTCGATGAAGTGGAAGCGCGACACCGAAGGCAAGCGCATGATCTCGTCCATGGTGAAGACCTTGGCGGCCTTGACCATGCCGTTGACCATGAGGCGGTGCTGGGACGGGTCGATGTCCCACCAGCCCTGGTGGTGGCGCTCGAAGTGCAGGCCGCTGGGCGTGACGATGCCGAACAGCGACTGCAGCGGCGCGAACGACACCGATGCCTGCCGCGTCTGCGTCAGGCCCGGGCTGGTGCGGCGCTGCACGTTGGTTTCGTATTTCGAGGGCTTGCCGTAGCCTTCCGCGGCCACCGGCTGGCCCAGGCCCGTGCTGTGCGCGGGCAGCTTCAGGATGGCGGGATCGCCGTCGCCCGCGGCGGCCGCGCCTTGGGCGATCGCCGCGCTGGCGGCCACGCCCGAGGCCGCCGCGGCGAACGCATTGCGGATGAAGTCGCGCCGGCCGGCACGCGCCTCGGCGAAGACGGTGCCCACGCCGCTGCCCGGTATGAAGTTCTCGGGTGCCTTGCGCACCCGGCCTGAGATCCATGTCTGCAGATTCACGTCTGCTCCCGGCAATTGAAGAAGAGGGTGTGCATCAGCGTGCGCCCGTGAGGACCCAGGCGGCCAGGGTCTGGGCTTCGCTCTCGCTCAGCGTGGGCTGCGGCGGCATGGGCACGGGGCCCCACTTGCCCGAGCCGCCGGCCTTGATGCTGCGCGCCAGCGCGGCCTCGGCGTCCTTCTGTCCGGCGTACTTCTTCGCCACGTCCTGGAAGGCTGGGCCGACCAGTTTCTTGTCCACCGCGTGGCAGGCCAGGCAGGCCTTCTGCTGGGCCAGGGCCTGGTTGGCGGAAGCGGCGAGGGGGCTCAGGGCTGCGGCCAGTCCCAGGGCGGCCAGGGCCGGTTTCATCGAGGGCGTCACTTGGGGTACTCCTTGGATCCGCTCTGCGGCGGTTCGTTAAATAAGTATATGTTTATGTAATGATTCTAGAGGCGAAGACGGGGCCTCGCATGGCCGATCGCCTCAGTGAAAACCCTTGATGCGGGTCAGGCGCGGACCGCTGCGCGGGCCTGGGCCATGCGCTGGTCGAGGTAGGCGCCGTAGAAGTCGGAGATGTAGCTTCCGCTCAGGCGCTCGGCCACCTCGCGGCCCGCGCGGCCGAAGAACAGCACGGTGGGCGCCACCGTCACGCCAAGCTCCTTCACCAGCGCGCCCTGCGTGGTCGCGCGGCCTTCCCAGTCGCGCACGGGCCGCGGGTCGCGGAAGTCGATCTGCACGACGGCCATGCCTTCGCGCCATGCCGGCAGCAGGTAGTGCTCGCGCACGATGCGGCAGAACGGGCAGCCTGCGAGGCTGGCCATCACCACCAGCGGCTCGCGCCGCGCCAGCGCGGCCGCCAGGGCGCCGGCCATGGAGGAGGGCACGGGCAGCGCGCCCTCCGCGGCCAGTGCCGCAGGCAGCGTGCCGGCGAGCCCCACTCCCAGCAGCCATTCGCGCCGGCGCCAGGTCGGATTCATTGCGCCTCCCGCTCCATCAGCAGGTAGGTGTTGTAGGCATTCATGCGGTTGGCGGCCTGGAACAGGGGCAGGTGCGCGAATGCCGACCAGTCGGCCGCCTGGTAGGCCTCGTCGAACGGCGTCATGTCGCGCGCGGCCTGTCCCATCGACGTGCGCAGGTAGGCCAGGTAGTCGCGCGTGAGCCGCATGTCCTTGGCCGCCTCGGTCGAGGCCGGCCCATGCCCGGGCACGACCACCGTGGCGCCGAAGGCCAGCAGCTTGTCCAGCGACGAGATCCAGTTGCGGCTGTCGGCCTGGCCGACGAAGGGAATGCGGTTGCGGAACACGAGGTCGCCCGCGTACAGCACCTGGGTAGCCGGTACGAACACCGCCAGATCCTCGGGCGTGTGCGCCGGCCCCACCGGCTGCACGACGAGGCGCGTGCCGCCGATGGTGAGTTCGCGCCGCCCGTCGATCCATTCGGTGGCGGCCACCAGGCGGGTCTGCGCGTCGATCCAGGGGGCCAGTTCCTCGCGAGAAGCTTGCAAGCGCAACTGCGCGGTGTCGGCGTAGAGGTACTCGCGCCCGGCCTTGTGCGCGATGATGCGCGCGCCGGCCTCCTCGAACACCTGCAGGCCGTACACGTGGTCGGCGTGGTAGTGCGTCAGCACCACGTGCGTGACCTTCTGCGGCGTGATCTTGGCGATCTCGGCCAGCAGGCGGCGCGCCAGGGCTGGCGAGCCGAGCGCGTCGATCACCACCACCCCTGCGGGCGTGACCACGAAGCCGGCGTTGGAGATGAAGTTCTGGTTGGCCGGCGATCCCAGCGCCGACAGGCCTTCCACATACCAGCAGCCGGGCGCCACCTCGCGCGGCACCATCGGCGGCGCAGCGGCGGGGCCACTGGCGGCGGCTTCCGCATAGCGCGCCCAGGCCAGCCCCAGGCCCGCCGACAGCGCCGCGCAACCGCAGCGCTGGAGAATTTGACGCCGATCAATCACGGATCGCATGAAGTCCCCTTACCATTTATCAGTTATTGCTTATTTAATTATTGAATATGGCGGTCGAACTGGCAAGCATGGTGGAGCGCTACGGTACCAGCGCTGCGTTGGCCGTGGGCGGCGCGGGTATCGGGGTGCTGTTCGGTTTCTTCGCGCAGCGCTCGCGCTTTTGCCTGCGCGCGGCGGTGATCGAGTTCTGGCACGGCAAGTTCGGCGAGAAGCTCTCCGTCTGGCTGCTGGCGTTTTCGACGGCGCAGGTGGCCGTGCAGGTGCTGATCCTGGCCGGTGGCCTGGACGTGGGCAACGCGCGCCAGCTCGCCAACCGCGGCAGCCTCTCGGGCGCGCTGGCGGGCGGGCTGCTGTTCGGCGCGGGCATGATCATGACGCGCGGCTGCGCCAGCCGCCTGCTGGTGCTGTCGGCCAACGGCAATTTGCGCGCGCTGCTGTCGGGGCTGGTGTTCGCGGTCACGGCGCAGGCGGCGCTGTCGGGCAGCCTGGCACCGCTGCGCCTTGCGGTCGCCGGCTGGTGGACGGTGGAGGGCGGGGCGTCGCGCGATCTGCTGGCCCTGCTCGGCGCGGGCCGCCTCGCGGGGCTGGCCTTCGGCCTCGCGTGGATGGCGGTGGCGGTGTTCTTCTCGCTGCGCAGCGGCAACCGGCCGTGGATGTGGGTGGGCGGCGTGGGCAGCGGGCTGGCGGTGGCGCTGGCCTGGTGGTTCACCTATGCGGTGTCGCAGGCCAGCTTCGACGTGGTGCAGATCCAGGGCCTGACCTTCAGCGGCCCTTCGGCCGAATGGCTGATGCGCGTGCTGGCGAGCCCGGCGCCGGCGTTCGGATTCGACGCGGGCATGCTGCCCGGCGTGTTCGCCGGCTCGTTCATCGGCGCGCTGGTGGGGCGCGAGTTCAAGGTCGAGGGCTTCAAGGACGGCTACAGCATGGCGCGCTACATCGCCGGCGCGATGGCGATGGGCTTCGGCTCCATGCTGGCCGGCGGCTGCGCCGTGGGGGCGGGGATGACCGGCGGCGCGATCTTCGCCCTGACCGCCTGGCTCACGCTGCTGGGCATGTGGGGCGGCGCCGGCCTGATGGAGCACTGGCTCGCCGAGCCGGTGCAGACCGCGCAGCCGCCCACGCAGCAGGCGCCGGTGGTGACGCCGGTGGCGCCGTAACCTGGATCTGTGGGTGCTAATATAAGTGACGGGCGATTGAAAAGCGCCTGTCCCGCAAGCCCCACAGAATCACAAGGAGACGACACCATGAGACAAGCCTTCTTCGCCCTGCTGTTCGCGTTCTGCGCCGCCACCGCCGGCGCGCAGGACATCAAGGCCGTGTACCACGTGAACACCGGCGTCGAATCGGCGTCGCGCATCCTGGGCAACGTCACCAACCATCTCAATGCCGATCCGAAGGCCAAGATCGTGGTCGTGACGCACGGCGCGGGCATCGACTTCCTGCTCTCCGACGCCAAGGACGCGCAAGGGCGCGAGTTCAGCGGGCAGGTGAGCGCGCTGGCCTCGCGCGGGGTGGAGTTCCGCGCCTGCGGCAACACGATGGAGTCGCGCAAGATCGACGAGAGCCGCCTGCTGATGGAGGCCAAGGTCGTGCCCTCGGGCGTGGCCGAGGTGGCGCGCCTGCAGGCCAAGGAAGGCTACGCCTACCTCAAGCCTTGAGGGCCGTCTCCGTCACTCCTGGTCGATAGCGATCTGCACGCAGATGCTGCGGCACATCTGCACGACGTTGTCGTTGGTGATGAAGTAATAGATGCTCACGCCCTCGCGGCGACGGCCCAGCACGCCGGCCTGGTACAGCGTGTTGAGGTGCTGGGACATGTTGGGCTGCGTGGTGTCGATCTCGGCGAGCAACTCGCTCACGTTCTTCTCGCCGTTGCACAGCAGGCTGATGATCTTGAGCCGCATGGGCGCGGCCATGGCGCGGAACAGTTCCGCAGCGGTCTCAAAGACGCTGTCATCCTCGATCGCCGTTGATGTGGTGTGCGTGGTGCCCATGGAAGCCTGCCTTGTTTCCCGCGGGCCGGACGGCCTGCGGTGCCATTGGGTTCGTAGTCTACGCGGGAATACGCGATAGCCTCCTATACCGCTATATAAATCTGGATATTGCGAAAAAACGGGCTTGATCGCTTGCTGCACAAGCGCAAGCAGCTATCGAAAGAGAAGTGCGGTGGTCAGCGTGCGAACCACTCGCAGAGAAATTCCGAAAGCGCCCGCGTCTTGGCCGACAGCTCGCTGCGCGTGGGATGCACGAGGTAGATGTCCGCTGGCGGAAGCTTCCACGTGGGCAGCACGGGGCGCAGCAGGCCGCTGTGCAGCGCATCTTCCACGTTCCACAGCGAGCGCAGCAGGATGCCCTGGCCGTCCAGCGCCCAGGCCAGCGCGGCGCCGCCGTCGTTGGTGCTCAAGGGGCTGGCGACCTTCACCGTCTCCTGCCGGTCGCCCTGGCGCAGATGCCACGTGCCGTAGGTCTCGTCGGCCTCGCGCAGCACGATGCAGCGATGGCGCAGTAGGTCGGCGGGCATGCGCGGCTCGCCGGCGGCGTCGAGGTAGGCGGGGGCGGCGCAGAGCACGCGCTCGTTGTCCATGAGCTTGCGGGCCGTCAGGCGCGAATCGGGCAGTTCGCCGAAGCGCACCACGGCGTCGAAGCCTTGCTCGACGAGGTTCACGGGCCGGTCGGTCAGGTGCAACTGCAGTTCCACCTCGGGATAGCGCCGCGCGAAGGCCGAGAGCGCGGGCGCGAGCAGCAGCCGCCCGAATCCCAGCGTGGCCGCGATGCGCAGCAGCCCGCGCGGCGTGCTGCGCGCGCCGGAGACGGTGCGCTCCAGCGCGTCCAACTCGGCCAGCACACGGGCGCCCTCCAGCAGATAGGTCTCGCCCTCGGGCGTGGGGCGCATGCGCCGCGTGGTTCGGTGCAAGAGGCGCACGCCCAGGCGCTTTTCCAGCAGCGCCAAGCGCCGGCTGACGGCGGGCGCCGTCAGGCCCATCTGCTGCGCGGCGGCGGCGAGGCTGCCTTCCTTCATGAGCAGGGCGAAAAAGCGCAGGTCTGAAAAGCCGTCCATGGCGGATTCATGCGTTTGATTTATGAATGAAATAAACCGGCAGGACTTTATGCGATTTTTATTCACTCATACCATTGGCCCGATACCCACAAGCACAGGAGACAAGCCCATGACCATCCACTCCACCTCTTTCCCCCGCGCCACCCGCCGCTTCGCGCTGGGCGCGCTGGCCGGCCTGGCGCTGGCCGCCACGGGCGCCATCGCGCAAAGCTATCCGACCAAGCCGGTCAGGCTCGTCGTGCCCTACGCGGCGGGCGGCAGTGCCGACATCGCCGCGCGGCTGATCACCGACGAATGGGCCCGCGCGCTCAGCGGCACGATGTTCGTCGAGAACAAGGGCGGCGCGGGCGGCAACATCGGCGTGGACATGGTGGCCAAGGCCCCGGCCGACGGCTACACCATCGGCCTGCAGACCGTGTCGCTGGCGATCAACCCGTCGCTCACGCCGAAGATGCCCTACGACACGCTGAAGGACCTGGCGCCCATCGGCATGGTGGCCAGTTCCCAGCACGTGCTGGTGGTGAACAACGACCTGCCCGCGCGCGACGTGAAGGAGCTGGTGGCGCTGCTCAAGGCCCAACCGGGCCGGTATTCCTACGGCTCGGCGGGGCCGGGCAGCACCTTCCACATGTCGGCCGAGCTGTTCAAGGCCGTCGCGGGCACGGACGTGGTGCACGTGCCCTACCGCGGCGGCGGCCCGGCGCTGGTGGACACCATGTCGGGCCAAGTGGCGATGAGCTTCCCCGTGCTCTCGGCCGCGCGCCCGCACGTGCAGGCGGGCAAGCTGCGCGCGCTGGGCGTGACGGGGCCGCAGCGCTCGGCGCTGCTGCCCGACGTGCCCACCATCGCCGAGGCCGGCGTGCCCGGCTATGCGTTCGAGACCTGGTTCATGGTCTTCGCGCCCGCCGGCACGCCGCAGCCCGTGCTGGACAAGCTCAATGCCACGCTGAACCAGGCGCTGGGCTCATCCGCGCTGAAGGAGCGCATGGTGCGCGAAGGCTTCGATCCCCTGCCCACCACCCCCGCGCAGGCGCGCACGCGCCTGCAGAGCGAACTGGGCCAGTGGGCCAAGCTGATCAAGGAGCGTGGCATCACCGCCGAATGACGACCATGACCGACGACCTCGCCAGCCTCTACCCTGGCTTCGCCGCGCAGCACGTTCCCGTGGGCGGCGGCGTGCAGCTCCACGCCCTCACGGGCGGCGAGGGGCCGCCGCTGCTGCTGGTGCACGGCCATCCGCAGACCCTGGCCATCTGGCACAAGGTGGCGCCGCGCCTGGCGCGGCATTTCTCGCTGGTTCTGGTGGACCTGCGCGGCTATGGCGACTCCGCCAAGCCCGCGCCGGGCGAGGGCGGCGAGGCCTATGCCAAGCGCCTGATGGCCGCCGACCTGCTGGCCGTGATGCGTCACCTGGGCCATGCGCGCTTCGCCGTGCTGGCCCACGACCGGGGCGCGCGCGTGGCGCACCGCCTCGCGGCGGACCACCCCGGCGCGGTGCGGCGCCTGGCGCTGCTGGACGTGGCGCCCACGCTGGCGATGTACGAGCAGGCGGGTGACGCCTTCGCGCGCGCCTACTGGCACTGGTTCTTCCTGATCCAGCCCGCACCGCTGCCCGAGCGGCTCATCGAGGCCGACCCCGCCGCCTACGTGCGCGACGTCATGGGCCGGCGCAGCGCCGGGCTGGCGCCGTTCCACGCCCGCGCGCTCGCCGAATACCAGCGCTGCATCGCGCTGCCCGGCGCGGCGGCGGGCATCTGCGGGGACTACCGTGCCAGCGCCGGCATCGACCTGGCGCACGACCGCGCCGACCGCGACGCAGGCCGGCTCCTGCCCATGCCGCTGCTGGCCCTGTGGGGCGAGCAGGGCGTGGTGCACCGCTGCTTCGACCCGCTGGCCGAGTGGAGCCGCGTGGCGCGCGACGTGCGCGGCCACCCGCTGCCCTGCGGCCACTACATCGCCGAGGAAGCGCCCGACGCGCTGCTGGACGCGGCGCTGCCTTTCCTTTTGCAAGGAGACGACTGAATGAGCACCCCGCGCACCCTCTACCGCAAGCTGGTCGACAGCCACACCGTGGCCGCGCTCGACGCGCAGAACGTGCTGCTGTTCTGCGACCTGCACCTGATGAACGAATACACCAGCCCCCAGGCCTTCGCCGGCCTGCACGCCGCAGGGCGCGGCGTGCCCGTGCCGGGGCAGAACGTGGCGGTGGTGAGCCACATCATCCCCACGCACCCGGTGCGCCACCGCGTGATCCAGGACCCGCCCTCGGCCCTGCAGGCCACGAACCTCAAGGCCAACTGCGACCGCCACGGCATCCCGCTGTTCGACACCAACGACCCGCTGCAGGGCATCGAGCACGTGGTGGCGCCGGAGCACGGCATGGTGCGCCCCGGCATGGTCATCCTCTGCGGCGACAGCCACACCACCACCTACGGCGCGTTGGGCGCGCTGGGCTTCGGCATCGGCACGTCGGAGGTCGAGCACGTGCTGGCCACGCAGACCCTGGCCTACCGCCTGGCGCGGGACATGCGCATCCGCGTGGACGGCGCGCTGCCGCCCGGCACCACGGCCAAGGACCTGGTGCTCTGCCTCATCAGCCGCATCGGCGCGCAGGGCGCGCGGGGCTACGTGGTGGAGTTCTGCGGCGCGGCCATCGAGGCGCTGTCGGTGGAGGCGCGCTTCACCCTGTGCAACATGGCCGTGGAGGCCGGTGCGCGCGGCGCGCTGATCGCGCCGGACGACAAGGCCATTGCCTACGTGCTGGAGCGCGCGCCCGACGTCGCGGGCGAGGTGCGCGCGCAGGCCCTCGCGCACTGGGCCACGCTGCGCAGCGACGAGGACGCGCCGTTCGACGTGGAGCACCGCCTCGACGCCGCCGATGTGGCCCCCTTCGTCACCTGGGGCACCAGCCCCGACCAGGCCGTGGCCGTCACCGGCACGGTGCCGCTGCCCCAGAGCCTGCCCGACCCGGTGCAGCGCGCCAGCGCCGAGCAGGCGCTGCGCTACACGGGCCTGGCGCCCGGCGCCGCGCTGGACGGCGTGCCGGTGCAGCACGTGTTCATCGGCTCGTGCACCAATGCGCGCATCGAAGACCTGCGCGAGGTCGCCCGCGTGGTCGGCACGCGCCACGTGGCCGAGGGCGTGCGCGCCATGGTCGTGCCGGGCTCGGGCGCCGTGCGCCGCCAGGCGGAGGAGGAGGGCATCGCCCAGCGCCTGCAGGCCGCCGGCTTCGAATGGCGCCAGCCCGGCTGCTCCATGTGCCTGGCGATGAACGACGACGTGCTCGCCCCCGGCCAGCGCTGCGCCTCCACCACCAACCGCAATTTCGAGGGCCGCCAGGGCCGGGGCGCGATCACGCACCTGATGAGCCCCGCCATGGCCGCCGCCGCCGCCGTCACCGGCCGCATCACCGACGTGCGCCGCCTGGAGCCCACCGCATGAACACAGCACCCGAGAAGCACACCGTGATCCACGGCCGCGCCGCCGCCCTGGACATCGCCAACCTGGACACCGACCAGATCATGCCCAAGCAGTTCCTGCGCGGCATCGACAAGGCGGACCTCGCCCAGGGCCTGCTCTACGACCTGCGCTTCGACGCGCAGGGCCGCGCGCGGCCGGACTGCGTGCTCAACCGCCCCGCGTTCGCCGGCGTGAACGTGCTGCTGGCCGGCCCCAACTACGGCTGCGGCTCCAGCCGCGAGCATGCGGTGTGGGGCATGCAGCAGTTCGGCTTCGAGGCGGTGGTGGCGCCGAGCTTCGGCGAAATCTTCTATTCCAACGCCGTCAACAACCGCCTGCTGCCCGCCATGGTCTCCGAGGCCGACGCCGCCGCGCTGCTGCGTGAGGCGGCCGCCAGCGACGCGCCGCTGGCGGTGGAGATCGACCTGCAGCGCCTGCAGGTGCGCACGCCCGCGCTGTGCGCGCCGTTCACCCTGTCGGAGCGCCACCAGTGCATGTTCCTCGACGGGCTGGATCTGATCGGCGCGTCTCTCACCCACGCGGCGCAGATCGCGGCCTTCGCCCAGGCGCACTGGCGGCGCCAGCCCTGGGTGCGCGACGTGGCGGCGCGCACGCGCGCGCGGCTGGCTGGCGCAACTGGTAACACGGGCGGGTGACGGCGTGCCACCATGGACCCACGGCGCATGTGCGCCGCGTGCCTCCGGGAGCCTTTGCGATGAATTCCTCCGCTGATTCGCCATCCACCGTGTGCCTGCACCGCGTGCTGCGCGCACCGCCCGAGCGGGTGTACCGCGCCTTCCTGGACGCGGACGCCATGGCCAAGTGGCTGCCGCCCTTCGGCTTCACCGGGCGCGTGCACAGCCTGGACGCGCGCGTGGGCGGCAGCTACCGCATGTCGTTCACCAACCTGAGCAACGGGCAGCAGCATGCCTTCGGCGGCACCTACCTGGAGCTGGTGCCGGGCCAGCGGCTGCGCTATAGCGACGTGTTCGAAGACCCCGGCCTGCCCGGGGAGATGATCACCACGGTGGAGCTGCGTGCGGTGTCCGTGGGCACGGAACTGGCCGTGGTGCAGGAAGGCATTCCCGCCGTCATTCCAGCCGAGGCCTGCTACCTGGGCTGGCAGGAGTCGCTGCTGCAGCTGGCGCAATTGGTGGAAGCACAGGGAGAGGGTTGAGCATCAGATCGCCCTCCAGCGCTTGGCTGGCAAGCGCTGGCAGCTCTCATTAATGGAGCACCACGACCGGTACGGTGCACAGCCGCAGCAGGGCCGTGGTGGTGCTGCCCACGATGAGCTGGCGGATGCGCGAGTGCCCGTAGGCGCCCAGCACCAGCAGCACGTTGCCGTGCGACTGGAGCAGGGCGGGGATAGCCTCCTCGGGCACGCCGGGCACGATCTGCGTGGTGATGTCGAAGCCCGCCTGCTCCAGGCGCGCCTGCGCGCCCTGCATGCGCTCGAGCATCTCCACCGTGGGCTCCCCCGCCATCGCCAGCAGGCCGGGCATGCCGCGCAGCAGCGGGCTGCGTGCGACGGCTTCCACGGCGCGGTGGGCGGTGGCGCTGCCGTCGTAGGCGAGGACGAAGCCGCCCGGCGCAGTGAAGTCGGGCATGGTCATCACCATGACGGGCTGGCGCACGTTGCGGATCACGCTCTCCACGCGGTGGTCCAGCCGCAGCTTGCGCGGGCTGCTGGCGCGGTAGTTGCGCCCCAGCACGAACAGGCGTGCGCTGGCTTCGTGCTCCAGCAGCACGTCGGTCAGCTCGCCGTGGCGCAGCAGCACGTCCAGCGCGGGCACGCTGTCTACTTCGACGCGGGCCTGCGCATCGGACAGCATGCGCCGCGCGGCCTCCTGGGCCACCTGGCTGCGCTCCTCGTCCAGGGCGTTGAGCCGCTGCAGCAGCAGGTCCTGCGCGCCCATGCCGATCACCCCACTGTAGTCGCCCACGGGGGGCATGGGTTCGGGCCGCTCCAGCGCGTGCAGCAGCGCCAGGGGCGCCTGCAGCCGGCGCGCGGCCCAGGCGGCGCCGTCCACCACGGCGTGGGTGGTGGCCAGGCCGTCGATGCAGGCGTAGATGGTGTTGGGCGTGGTCATGGTCTTCTCCTGGAGTAGCGGGCCTGGCCCGAGTGTGTCACCGGGGGCGCGGCAGTGCCAAGCCGGTACCGCCGACCAGGGTGGGGAATATGCATGAAAAATGCCTCCAGCGCTTATGTGGCAAGCGCGAGAAGCTATCGTTTGGATAGCATCTCCTGCGGCGGGCGCTGGCGCATCACCTGCGTATAAAGCGCCTGCGCCGCCACCGACAGGCCCCGGTCGCGCCGGCGCACCAGGTAGATCTGCCGCGTCAGGCCCGGCAGGTGCAGCGGCCGCGTGACCAGCCCTTCCTGCTGGAAGTGGAACAGCGTGAGCGTGGGCACCACGCTGATGCCCAGCCCCGCGCGCACCATGCCCATCACGGTGGCGAGCTGCTCGACCTCCATCAGCGTGTGCATGGCCTGCGGGTGGAAGGCGGCCTCCAGGTACTGCCGCACGCTGCTGTGGCGCGCCAGGTGGATGAACGGCCAGGCGGCCAGCGCGCGCAACTGGGCCGCGCCGGCGGCGGGCAGGCGCCGCCGGGCCAGAGGATGGTCGGCCCGGCACACCAGGTGGAAGCCGTCGCTGCAAAACGGCTCGGCCTGGAGCTCGGGCGTGTCGGCGCGGATGGCGGCCAGCGCGAAGTCGGCCTTGCCCGTGGCGACGCGCTCGATGCAGGACTCGGAGAGCACGTCGGCGATGTCCAGCTCGATGCCCGGGTGCTCCGCGCGGTAGCGCGCCAGCACGCCGGGCAGCCAGCCCGCCGCCAGCGAGGGCAGCAGCGCGATCGCCACGCGCCCGCGCCGCAGCGTGGCCGCGTCGCGCATGGCGCCCAGGGCGCTGTCCACCTCGGCGCGGATGCGGCGGGCGGCCTCCAGGAAATTCTCGCCCTCGGCCGTCAGGTCCACGTGGCGGGTGCTGCGGTCGAACAGGCGCAAGCCCAGGCCGTCCTCCAGCGCGCGGATGAGGGCGCTGAAGGCGGGCTGCGACAGGTGGCACTGCGCCGCCGCGCGCGTGAAGCTGCGCTGCGCGGTCAGCGCCAGGAAAGCGTCGATCTGGCGGGAGGAGATATTCATTCGAAATACAGATGAATTGATCCTGACAATCTATTTCACAAAACAACGCCGCCAGCCTACATTGGCTTGCAGGAGACAACCAGATGGACAACACGCAACCCCTGCACATCGGCTGCGCGGCGGGCTTCTCGGGCGACCGCACCGATGCGGCGGCGCCCGTGGTCGAGGCGCTGATCGCCAGCGGCCGCCCGGCGGTGCTGATCTTCGAGACGCTGGCCGAGCGCACGCTGGCGCTCGCCCAGCTGGCGCGCCGCAGCCAGCCGGACGCAGGCTACGAGCCGCTGCTGGACGACCTGCTGCGCCCCGTGCTCGCGCGCTGCCTCGCGCACGGTGTGCGCATCGTGAGCAACTTCGGCGCGGCCAATCCCCACGGCGCCGCACGGCGCATCGTCCAACTGGCGCAGGAGCTCGGCGCCCGCGCGCCGCGCATCGCGGTCGTTCACGGCGACGACCTGAGCGGCCCGCAGCACCGCGGCATGCTGGCCCAGGCGCTGGGCGATCGCATGCCCACCGAGCCCATCGCCAGCGCCAACGCCTACATCGGCGCGCAGCCCATCGCCGATGCGCTGCGTGCGGGTGCCGACGTGGTGGTCTGTGGCCGTGTGGCCGACCCTTCGCTGGTACTGGGCCCGGCGCTCGCGCATTTCGGCTGGCGCATGGACGACTGGGATCGCCTTGCGCGCGCCACCATGGCCGGGCACCTGCTCGAATGCGGCTCGCAGGTCACGGGCGGCTACTTCGCCGACCCTGGCTACAAGGACGTGCCGGGCCTCGCGCGCCTGGGCTATCCCATCGCCGAGATCGACCCCGACGGCCACTGCACCATCGCCAAGCCCGCGGGCACGGGCGGGCGCATCGACGAGCGCACGGTCAAGGAACAGCTGCTCTACGAACTGCACGACCCCGCCGCCTACCTCACGCCCGACGTGGTGGCCGACATCACGGCTGCCCGCGTAGCGCAGGCCGGCCCGGACCGCGTGCGCCTCGAAGGCGTGCGCGGCCATGCGCGTCCCGACACGCTCAAGGTCAACGTGTGCTTCGAGTCGGGCTGGTTCGCCGAGGGCGAGATTTCCTACGCCGGCCCCCGCGCCGCCGAGCGCGCGCGGCTCGCGGGCCAAGTGCTGCGCGAGCGGCTGGCCGGCGTGGCGCCGCTGCGCATCGACCTGATCGGCGTGGCCAGCATCTTCGAGGGCGACGACAGCGCCTGGCTCGAAGGCCCGCTGCCGCCGGGAGTGCAGGACGTGCGCCTGCGCGCCGCATGGCAGTTGCCCTCCCATGCCGATGCCCAGCGCCTCGTGCGCGAGGTCACCGCGCTCTATTGCGCCGGCCCTGCCGGCGGCGGCGGCGTGCGCACGGCCATGCGGCCGCGCCTGGGCACCGTCTCATGCCTGGTGCCGCGCGCGGCCGTCGAAACCGGCTTCACGATGATGGAGTGACGCGATGACCGATACCGTATTCACCGTGCCCCTGTACCGCCTGGCCCACGGCCGCACCGGCGACAAGGGCGACCGCTCCAACATCAGCGTGATCGCATGGCACCCCGCGCTCTGGGATCTGCTGGCCGCGCAGGTCACCGAGGAGGCCGTGGCCCGCCAGTTCGCGCGCCGCCGCCCCTCCCGCGTCACGCGCCACTTGCTGCCGAACCTGCACGCGATGAACTTCGTGCTCGACGGCGTGCTCGACGGCGGCGTGAACGACGCGCTGAACCTCGACAGCCATGGCAAGGCGCTCTCGTTCCTGCTGCTGGACATGCCCGTGCAGGTGCCCGCCAGCCTGCAGCCGCATCTCGCGGGCCCGCCCGCCTGACCTCTTTCCCATCCACGAACCCAAGGAGACAAAACCATGAACCGCACCGCATCCCGCCGCCACGCCATTGCCGCAGCCGCCGCGCTGGCCTTCTGCGGCCTGGCGCACGCCCAGGCGCCTGCCTATCCGGCCAAGGCCATCACCTTCGTCGTGCCGTTCGCGGCGGGCAGCGCCACCGACCAGCTCGCCCGCGCGCTGGGCCAGTCCGTCACCACCGACACCAAGCAGCCCGTGGTGGTGGACAACAAGGCGGGTGCGAGCGGCATGATCGCCGCGCAGGCCGTGGCCAAGGCGCCGGCCGACGGCTACACGGTGCTCATCACCACCAATACCACGCATGCGGCCAACGAGCACCTGTACAAGAAGCTGTCCTACGACCCGGTGAAGGACTTCGCACCCGTGACCGGCCTGGGCAAGGGCGGCCAGGTGCTGGTGGTGAATGCCGGCGCTCCCTACAAGAGCGTGGCCGACGTGCTGGCCGCCGCGAAGAAGAGCCCGGGCAAGCTGACCTTCGGCAGCGGCAGCTCCTCCAGCCGCATGGCCGGGGAGATGCTCAAGCAACTCGCGGGCGTGGACATCCTGCACGTGCCCTACAAGAGCAACCCGCTGGCCATCACCGACCTGCTGGGCGGGCAGATCGACCTGATGATCACCGACACCTCCACGGGCGTGCCGCAGATCAAGGCGGGCAAGCTGCGTGCGCTGGGCTATTCCACCCAGAAGCGCAGCACGCAGCTGCCCGACGTGCCCACCATCGCCGAGGCGGGCGTGAAGGGCTACGACATGGGCTATTGGTTCGCGGCCTACGTGCCCGACGGCACGCCCGCCCCCGTGGTGGCGCGGCTGAACGAGTTGCTGGGCAAGGCCACGAAGAGCGCGGCGGCGCAGTCGTTCTTCGCCACGGCGGGTTCCGAGGCATGGACGACGACGCCCGAGGAGCTGGCCAAGTTCCAGACCGAGGAAACGCGCAAGTGGGGCCAGGTCATCAAGGCGGCGGGCATCGAGCCTGAATGAGGTCAGGCGGACGCGGGAACCCGCTCGGGTTCGGCGTCCGCACCCACGTAGAGGCGGAACTGGCTGCGCCCGTTGCGCTTGGCGGCATACATGGCCGTGTCGGCGCAGCGGGCCAGCTCCTCGAACGTCTGCCCGGGGCCGGGGTAGAGGGCGATGCCGCCGCTCAGGCCGATGCGCACGGCCCGGCCTTGCAGGTCGAAAGGGGCTTCGCACGCAGCCATCATCTTGCGCGCGACCACGCAGGCCTGCTCCGCAGTGTCCAGCGCGGGCAGCAGCACCACGAATTCGTCGCCCCCCTGGCGGCACACGGTGTCGGAGCCGCGCACGGCAGCGGTGAGGCGCTGCGCCACCTGCACCAGCAGCAGGTCGCCCGCGTCGTGGCCCAGCGTGTCGTTGACCTGCTTGAACCCGTCCAGGTCGAGGTACAGCAGCGCCAGCGTGTGGCCGTCGCGCTTCGCGTGGGCCATGGCCTGCTGGGCACGGTCCTGCAGCAGCACGCGGTTCGGCAGGTTGGTGAGCACGTCGTGCTGCGCCAGATGCGCCATGCGGCGCGACAGGGCCATGGCCTCGGTCACGTCGCGCAGGACGATCACCGCGCCGGTGACCTGCCCGTGGCGGTCGGTGATGGGGCTGGCGGATTCCTCGATGTCCACCAGCCGGCCGTCGCGGCGGCGCAGCACCAGCCCGCGCTGGGAGGCGGCGCCCGAGCCCGCGAGCACGCGCACAACGGGGCTGGAGGCATCGCCCTGGTGCGCGGGCATCTGCAGCGGGGCCACCTCGTCCACGTGCCGGTCGGCGGCGTCGAAGGCCTGCCAGCCCGTGGCCAGCTCCGCCATCGGGTTGAGGTAGGTGACGTGGCCGCGCGCATCGGTGCAGATCACGGCGTCGCCGATGGACTGCAGCGTGAGCCGCACCATCTCCTTTTCCTCGAAGAGCAGGTCCTCCATGTGCTTGCGCTCGGTGAGGTCGTCGATCTGCACGAAGAAGCCCTGCACCTGGGCGTCCTCGACGTCGGGGATGTAGGAGACCTGCAGGTGGCACTCCTGCCCCGAAGGCAGGCGCACGCTGCGCTCATAGGTCTGCCGCTGCCCTTCGAGGGCCCGCTCCACATGGGAGCGTATCTGCCCGTAGGTCAGCTCGCCGACGATCTCGGGCAGTTGCTGGGCACGCAGTTGCTCGGCGCTGACGCCCAGCCAGTCCTGGTAGGCCTGGTTCGCGAAGCGGTTGCGCAGGCCCCTGTCCCAGTAGCCGACGAAGGAGGGCAGGTTGTTCAGGATGGTGCGCAGGTCGTGTTCCGCCTGCTTGAGCTGCGTGCCGATGTCCTGGCGGCGCCGGAGCTCGCGCGCGAACAGCTGCGTGAGGCCCACGCCACAGGCCATGAGCAGCAGCGCGAAGCCGCCCAGCACCAGCGCGCTGCGGCGCCACTGGGCCAGGATGGTGTCCACCGACTGGCCCACGCTCACGATGAGCGGGTAGCCGTCCACGTGCCGGAAGGCGTGCAGGCGGCGCTCGCCGTCCTGCACGTCGGGCCCGGTGAAGGTGCCGTGCCCGCTGGCATTCAGCCAGGCGAGGTGCTGGGCGTCGAGGAGGGCGGGCTCCTGCGGCCCCGCGGGGAACTGGGCCACGGCACTGCCGTCGTGGCGCCACAGGTCGATGCGGCTCATGGCGCCCAGGTCCACCGAGGCGAACAACTCCTTGAAGTATTCGATGCGGATCGCGCCGACCACCACGCCAGCGAAACTGCCGTCGCTGTGGAAGTAGGCGCGGCTCATGGGCAGGCTGTGGGCACCGTCCGCCAGCCGGGAGCGGATGGGCGCGCCGATGTACAGCCCCTGGTAGCCGTCGCGCAGGTGGGCGCGGAAATACTCCCGGTCGGCCAGGTTGATCTTGCGCGGTGCGGCGTATTCGGAGTCGAGCACCACGTCGCCGTTGGCGTCCAGCACGGCGACGGAGCCCAGGCCGCGGGTGCGCAGCGAGTGGTCGAACAGCAGCGCGTGGCGCATGCCCGGCGGGATGGCCTGCAGGTCGTACTGGCCCAGCGTGTTGACGACGCCCGCCAGCGAGTGGTCGAAGCCGGTGACGGTACGCGCGATGTTCTGCTCGATCGTGTGGGCCAGCGTGGAATTGATGTGCCGCGCGTAGGCCCACTGGTCGTCGCGGATCGTGAGGATGGCGCGGGCGAACAGGGCGCCCACCCCGAGAGACAGCACGAGTGCCAGGGTGACCAGGCTGCGGGACGACGCGATGCGCATGGGAGGGTCTGTGGCGCGTGGATGTCAGCGCGCCGTGCGGAGCGTCATTCGGCGGGGGGCGGAGCGGGTGGCGGGGCGAACAGGTCCCATGTGGCCATGAACAGGGCAGCGATGACGGGGCCGATCACGAAACCGGTGAGGCCGAACAGCGCCATTCCGCCCAGCGTGGAGATGAGCACCACGTAGTCGGGCATCTTCGTGTCCTTGCCCACCAGAACGGGGCGCAGCAGGTTGTCCACCAGCCCGATGACGCAGATGCCGTAGGCCGTGAGCGTGATGGCCTGCCAGGTGGCGCCTGTGGCCAGGAAATAGATGGCCACGGGGCCCCAGATCAGGCTGGCGCCCACGGCGGGCAGCAGCGACAGGAAGGCCATCAGAACGCCCCACATCACGGGTCCCTGGATGTCCAGCACCCAGAAGATCAGCCCGCCCAGCGCCCCCTGGGCGGCGGCCACCGCGATGTTGCCCTTGACCGTGGCACGGGTCACGGTGATGAACTTGCGCGCCAGCTGCCGCTTGTGCTGGTCGTCCATCGGGATCGCGTCGCGCACGCGGGTGGCGAGCTGCACGCCGTCGCGCAGCAGGAAGAACAGCAGGTAGAGCATCACGCCGAAGCTCACGATGAACTGCAGCGTGTTCTGGCCCACGTCCAGCGCCTTGGTCGCCAGGAACTGGCTGGCCTGGGCTCCCACAGAGGCCAGCCGCGCCTGCAGCTCGGCCACGGAGGTGAGGTGGAAGCGGTCCAGCAGCGCCAGCAGCCAGGCGGGCAGCGCCGCCAGCACCTGCTGCAGGTAGGCGCCGTAGTTGAGCTGCCCCGAACGCATCCGTTCGTAGGCGACGCTGGCTTCCTGCGCCAGGGACACGCCGATGAGGGCCATCGGCAGGATCACGATCAGCAGGCAGACGCACAGCGTCACGAAGGCCGCGAGGTTGCGCCTGCGCGGCATGCGCCGCAGCAGCTTGCGGTGCAGGGGCGCGAACAGAATGGCGAGCACCACGCCCCAGAACACCGCGCCGTTGAAGGGCCACAGGATGGCGGCGAAGGCCACCGTCACGGCGGCGAGCAGGAGCAGCAGGGTGCGGTTCTGGAGTGCGGAGGACGTCATGTGCGGGTCACGGAAGGGACAGCGCAAATGTAAGCCAGGAGCGCTCCAGGGGGATTCCCCAGGCCGCACGAGGCCACGTGCTGCGGCGTTCGGTGGCACAATAGCGCCCGCAACCAGGCCCCTTCCCCTGCCACAGTCGCATCCGCAAACCGGTTCAGCCGTGACGCGGAAGGTTTACCAACCAGCTAAAGCTTCCTTCAGGGAAGCGGAGGTCAGCGGAATATGAGCGAACCCACGTCCGTCTACCAAGCCTACCAAGGCAACACCTATCTCTTCGGCGGCAATGCGCCCTACGTCGAGGAGATGTACGAAAACTACCTTGCCAACCCGGGTAGCGTGCCGGATTCCTGGCGCGAATACTTTGATGCACTGCAACATGTGCCCGCGGTAGACGGCAGCAATGCCAAGGACGTTCCCCATCTTCCGGTCATCAACGCCTTCGCCGAGCGTGCCAAGCAAGGCGGCACCAAGGTCGTTGTGGCGGCCGGCGCCGATTCCGACCTGGGCCGCAAGCGCACTGCCGTCCAGCAGCTGATCGCCGCCTACCGCAACGTGGGCGCCCGCTGGGCCGACCTGGACCCGCTCAAGCGCACCGAGCGTCCCGAGATTCCCGAGCTCGACCCCGCTTTCTACGGCTTCACCGACGCCGACCAGGAAACCGTGTTCAACACCAGCAACACGTTCTTCGGCAAGGAAAGCATGTCGCTGCGCGAACTGCTCAATGCGCTGCGCGAAACCTATTGCGGCACCATCGGCGTCGAATACATGTACGCCACCGAGCAGAACCAGAAGCGCTGGTGGCAGCAGAAGCTCGAGACGATCCGCAGCAAGCCGAATTTCTCGGCCGAGAAGAAGAAGCGCATCCTCGACCGCCTCACGGCCGCCGAAGGCCTGGAGCGCTACCTGCACACCAAGTACGTCGGCCAGAAGCGCTTCTCCCTCGAAGGCGGCGAGAGCTTCATCGCCGCGATGGACGAGCTCATCAACGACGCGGGCACCCGCGGCGTGCAGGAAGTGGTGATCGGCATGGCCCACCGCGGCCGCCTGAACGTGCTGGTCAACACCCTGGGCAAGATGCCCGGCATGCTGTTCGCCGAGTTCGACCACACCGCGCCCGAGGATCTGCCCTCGGGCGACGTGAAGTACCACCAGGGCTTCAGTTCCGACGTGTCCACCCCCGGCGGCCCGGTGCACCTGTCGCTGGCGTTCAACCCCTCGCACCTGGAGATCGTGAACCCCGTGGTCGAAGGCTCGGTGCGCTCACGCATGGATCGCCGCGGTGACCCCAAGGGCAAGCAGGTGCTGCCCGTGCTGGTGCACGGCGACGCCGCCTTCGCCGGCCAGGGCGTGAACCAGGAAACGCTGGCGCTGGCCCAGACCCGAGGCTACACCACGGGCGGCACGGTGCATCTGATCATCAACAACCAGATTGGCTTCACCACGTCCGACCCGCGCGACACGCGTTCCACGCTCTACTGCACCGATATCGTGAAGATGATCGAGTCGCCCGTGCTGCACGTGAACGGCGACGATCCCGAGGCAGTGTGCCTGGCAGTGCAGTTGGCGCTCGAATTCCGCATGGAGTTCGACAAGGACGTGGTGGTCGACATCGTCTGCTTCCGCAAGCTGGGCCACAACGAGCAGGACACCCCCGCGCTCACCCAGCCGCTGATGTACAAGAAGATCGGCCAGCACCCCGGCACGCGCAAGCTCTACGCCGACAAGCTGGCCGCGCAAGGCCTGGGCGAAACGCTGGGCGATGACATGGTGAAGGCGTACCGCGCCGCAATGGATGCGGGCAAGCACACGGTCGATCCGGTGCTGACCAACTTCAAGAGCAAGTACGCGGTGGACTGGAGTCCCTTCCTGAACCAGAAGTGGACCGACGCCGGCGACACCGCCATCCCCCTGGCCGAATGGAAGCGCCTGGCCGAGAAGATCACCACCATCCCCGCCAGCGTCACGCCGCACGCCCTCGTGAAGAAGGTCTATGACGACCGCGCCGCCATGGGACGCGGCGAGGTCAACGTGGACTGGGGCATGGGCGAGCACATGGCCTTCGCCTCGCTGGTCGCTTCGGGCTACCCCGTGCGCCTGTCGGGCGAGGACTGCGGCCGCGGCACGTTCACGCACCGCCACGCCGTCATCCATGACCAGAAGCGCGAGAAGTGGAGCGAGGGTACCTACGTGCCGCTCTCGAACGTGGCCGACAACCAGGCGCCGTTCGTCGTCATCGACTCCATCCTTTCCGAAGAGGCCGTGCTGGCCTTCGAATACGGCTACGCGTCGAACGACCCCAACACGCTCGTGATCTGGGAAGCGCAGTTCGGCGACTTCGCCAACGGCGCGCAGGTCGTGATCGACCAGTTCATCGCCTCGGGCGAAGTCAAGTGGGGCCGCGTGAACGGCATCACGCTTATGTTGCCGCACGGCTACGAGGGCCAGGGCCCCGAGCACAGCTCGGCCCGTCTGGAACGCTTCATGCAACTCGCGGCCGACGCCAACATGCAGATCGTGCAGCCGACCACGGCCAGCCAGATCTTCCATGTGCTGCGTCGCCAGATGGTGCGCAACCTGCGCAAGCCTCTGGTCATCATGACCCCGAAATCGCTGCTGCGTAACAAGGACGCGACCTCGCCGCTGTCCGAGTTCACCAAGGGCGGCTTCCAGACCGTGATCCCGGAGCAGAACGAGGCCATCGTGAAGAACGCGGCCAAGGTCAAGCGCGTGATCGCCTGCTCGGGCAAGGTGTACTACGACCTCGTGAAGAAGCGCACCGAGAAGGAATCCACCGACGTGGCCATCGTGCGCGTGGAGCAACTCTACCCGTTCCCGCACAAGGCCTTCGCCGCCGAGCTGAAGAAGTACCCCAACGCGACCGACGTGGTGTGGTGCCAGGACGAGCCGCAGAACCAGGGCGCCTGGTTCTTCATCCAGCACAACATCCACGAGAACATGCTCGACGGCCAGAAGCTGGGCTATGCCGGCCGCGCCGCTTCCGCGTCGCCCGCCGTAGGTTACTCGCACCTGCACCAGGACCAGCAGAAGGCGCTGGTCGAGGCCGCGTTCGCCAAGCTCAAGGGTTTTGTCCTGACCAAGTAAGGCCGCAGAACCACACCTCCTCAGAACAAAACACCTGATTGAAAGAATTCCAAAATGGCTATCGTAGAAGTCAAGGTTCCCCAACTGTCCGAATCCGTGGCCGAGGCCACGATGCTGCAATGGAAGAAGAAGGCCGGCGAGGCCGTCGCTGCCGATGAAATACTGATCGAGATCGAGACCGACAAGGTGGTGCTCGAAGTGCCCGCGCCGTCCGCCGGCGTGCTCGCCGAGATCGTGGTGGCCGATGGCGGCACGGTCACGTCGGACCAGCTCATCGCCAAGATCGACACCGAAGGCAAGGCCGGCGCCGCCGCGCCCGCACCTGCCGCGGCTCCGGCACCCGCTGCCGCTCCCGTGGCTGCAGTTCCCGCCGCAGGCGGCAGCAAGGGCGACGTGGCCATGCCCGCCGCCGCCAAGCTGCTGGCCGACAACAACCTGTCCGTGGGCGCCGTGACCGGCACCGGCAAGGACGGCCGCGTGACCAAGGGCGACGTGCTGGCCGCCGTGGCCGGCGGCGTGCAGTCCACCGCCTCCGTGATCCCCACGGGCGTGCCCACCAAGGCGCTGCCGCAGGTGGCGGCCCCTGCCTCCAAGGAAGACCTGGGCGACCGCCCCGAGCAGCGCGTGCCCATGAGCCGCCTGCGCGCCCGTGTGGCCGAGCGCCTGCTGCAGTCGCAGTCCACCAACGCCATCCTGACCACGTTCAACGAAGTGAACATGGCCCCGGTGATGGAGATGCGCAAGAAGTTCCAGGACGCGTTCACCAAGGAACACGGCGTGAAGATCGGCTTCATGTCCTTCTTCGTGAAGGCTGCCGTGCACGCGCTGAAGAAGTTCCCGGTGCTCAACGCCTCGGTGGACGGCAACGACATCGTCTACCACGGCTACTTCGACATCGGTATCGCCGTCGGTTCGCCGCGCGGCCTGGTGGTGCCGATCCTGCGCAACGCCGACCAGATGAGCTTCGCCGACATCGAGAAGAAGATCGCCGAATTCGGCAAGAAGGCGGCCGAGGGCAAGCTGGGCATCGAGGAGATGACCGGCGGCACGTTCTCCATCTCCAACGGCGGCACCTTCGGCTCGATGATGTCCACCCCCATCATCAACCCGCCGCAGTCGGCCATCCTGGGCGTGCACGCCACCAAGGACCGCGCCGTGGTCGAGAACGGCCAAGTGGTCGTGCGCCCGATGAACTACATGGCCATGTCCTACGACCACCGCATCATCGACGGCCGCGAAGCCGTGCTGGGCCTGGTGGCGATGAAGGACGCGCTGGAAGACCCGTCGCGCCTGCTGTTCGACCTGTAACTCCTACAGGCCAAGGCACTGAAACCCACCTCGCGTGGGTTTTTTCAAGATACCGAGAGACACTGAACCATGAGCAAGCAATTCGACGTCATCGTCATCGGCGCCGGCCCCGGCGGCTACATCGCGGCCATCCGTGCCGCGCAACTGGGCTTCAACGTGGCCTGCATCGACGAGTGGAAGAACGACAAGGGCGGCCCCGCGCCCGGCGGCACCTGCACCAACGTGGGCTGCATTCCCTCCAAGGCGCTGCTGCAGTCCAGCGAGCATTTCGAGCACGCCAACAAGCACTTCGCCGAACATGGCATCACTGCCAAGGACGTGAAGATCGACGTGGCCACGATGATCGGCCGCAAGGACACCGTCGTGAAGCAGAACAACGACGGCATCCTCTACCTGTTCAAGAAGAACAAGGTCACGTTCTTCCATGGCCGCGGCTCTTTCGCCAAGGCGGTCGAGGGCGGCTACGAGATCAAGGTGGCGGGCGCCGCCGAGGAAACCCTGGTGGGCAAGCAGATCGTCGTCGCCACCGGCTCCAACGCCCGTGCGCTGCCCGGTGTGGCGTTCGACGAGGAGAACATCCTCTCCAACGACGGCGCACTGCGCATCGGCGCCGTGCCCAAGAAGCTGGGCCTGATCGGCTCCGGCGTGATCGGCCTGGAGATGGGTTCCGTCTGGCGCCGCCTGGGCGCCGAGGTGACGGTGCTCGAAGGCCTGCCCACGTTCCTGGGCGCGGTGGACGAGCAGATCGCCAAGGAAGCCAAGAAGGCCTTCGACAAGCAAGGCCTGAAGGTCGAGCTGGGCGTGAAGGTCGGCGAGATCAAGAACGGCAAGAAGGGCGTCAGCGTGGCCTACACCAACGCCAAGGGCGAGGCGCAGACGCTGGACGTGGACAAGCTCATCGTCTCCATCGGCCGCGTGCCCAACACCACGGGCCTGAATGCCGAGGCCGTGGGCCTGCAGCTCGACGAGCGTGGCGCCATCGTCGTGGACGGCGACTGCAAGACCAACCTGCCCGGCGTGTGGGCCGTGGGCGACGTGGTGCGCGGCCCCATGCTCGCGCACAAGGCCGAGGAAGAGGGCGTGGCCGTGGCCGAGCGCATCGCGGGCCAGCACGGGCACGTGAACTTCAACACCATCCCCTGGGTCATCTACACCAGCCCCGAGATCGCCTGGGTGGGCCGCACCGAGCAGCAGCTCAAGCAGGACGGCGTGAAGTACAAGGCCGGCACCTTCCCGTTCCTGGCCAATGGCCGCGCGCGCGCGTTGGGCGACACCACGGGCATGGTGAAGATGCTGGCCGACGCGGCCACGGACGAGATCCTGGGCGTGCACATCGTCGGCCCGATGGCCAGCGAGCTGATCGCCGAGGCCGTCGTGGCTATGGAGTTCAAGGCGTCGAGCGAGGACATCGCCCGCATCTGCCACGCACACCCGTCGCTGTCGGAAGCCACCAAGGAAGCGGCCCTGGCCGTGGACAAGCGCACGCTGAACTTCTAAATTTCAGCAGCCAAAATGGCTGCCAGCGCTTGAGGGGCAAGCGCTGGCAGCTATTGTTTTTGAAGCACAAGGAGTAAGCCGGTGGACGTCAGGCAGGCATACGAGGCCGAACTGGCCGCCAAGGGATTCAAGAGCGATCCGGCGCAGCTGCGCGCCGTCGATGCCCTAGAGCGCTGCGCGCAGGAGTGGGGCGAGTACAAGCAGCGCCGCTCCAACGCCTTGAAAAAGCTCATCAACCGTCCGCAGGTGCCGCGCGGCGTCTACATGTACGGCGGCGTGGGGCGCGGCAAGAGCTTCCTGATGGACTGCTTCTTCAACGCCGTGCCGCTCAAGCGCAAGGTGCGCCTGCATTTCCACGAATTCATGCGCGAGGTGCACCGGGAACTGGCGGCCCTGCAGGGCACGCAGAACCCGCTGGACGTGCTGGGCGCGCGCATTGCCAAGCGCTACAAGCTGATCTGCTTCGACGAATTCCACGTCGCGGACATCACAGACGCGATGATCCTGCACCGGCTGCTGGCGGCGCTGTTCGACAACGGCGTGGGCTTCGTCACCACTTCCAACTTCAAGCCAGACGAACTCTACCCCGGCGGCCTGCACCGCGACCGCATCCTGCCTGCGATCGATCTGCTCAACGCGCGCATGGACGTGGTGAATGTGGACAACGGCACAGACTACCGCCGCCGCGCGCTGGAGAACGCCAAGCTCTACCACTCGCCGCTCAGCCCGCAGGCCGAGGAGGCCATGCGGGAGACCTTCGAGCAGCTGGCGGAAGTCAGGGACGAAGACCCCGTGCTGCACATCGAGGCGCGCGAGATCCGCGCCCTGCGCCGCGCGGGCGGGGTGGTGTGGTTCGATTTCCGCGAGCTGTGCATGGGGCCGCGCTCGCAGAACGACTACCTGGAGATCGCCTCGCAGTTCCACACCGTGCTGCTGTCGAACGTGCCCTACATGCCCGTGAACATGGCCTCTCCCGCCCGCCGCTTCACTTGGCTGGTGGACGTGCTCTACGATAGGCGCGTGAAGCTCATCATCTCCGCCGCCGTGCCGCCCGAACAGCTCTACACGGAAGGCCCGCTCGCGCACGAATTCCCGCGCACGGTGTCCCGCCTCAACGAGATGCAGTCCAAGGAATTCCTGGCATTGGAACGCCGTGTCGTCGACACGGGTCTGACCTGAGAAGGTGTGAACGAAACCGCCATGACCGCCTTGCCGCTCCGCTCTCTCTCCGCCGCGCTGCTCGGCTGCGCCGTGGCGGCCCTCGCCCATGCGCAGCCCGCCCCGGGGACCGAGGCCCAAGCCCAGGCCCGGCGGGACGCCCTGCGCGCCCAGATCCAGAGCGAGCGCCGCGCCATCGATGCGCGGCGCCTGCAGGAGGAGGGCGCCTGCTACCGCCAGTTCGCCGTGGAGGACTGCCTGCGCGGCGCCCGCGCCCGCGCCCGCACGGCCGACGACGCGCTGCGCCAGCGCGAACTGCAGATCAATGACGAGGAGCGCCGCGAGAAGGCCGGGCAGCGCCTGAAGGACATCGAGGACAAGCAGCGGGAGCAGCAGGAACGGCTGCAGGCCGGCGAGCGACCGGCGCCCATGCAGGGCGCGCCCCGCACGGACGCACAGGCCCGCGAGCGCGCGCAGCGCGAGCAGGACGCGCGCGAACGCGCACGGCAGCAGCAGCAGCGCGAAGCCGGGCATGCGGCGCAGCAGGAGCGGCGCGACGCGGCGCAGCAGCAGCGCATCGACGAATCGCGCAGCCGCTACGAAACCAAACAGCAGAAGGCCCTGGAGCGGCGCGAGAAGCACGAGCGCCAGCGCGCCGAAGCCGCTGCTGCGGGCAAGGCGCCTGCGGCGCCCCTGCCGCCTGCGTCCGCGCCCTAGGCGGGCTGCGCGAGGCGCGGCTTCTTTTCTTCCACCAGCGTCTCGATCTTCACGATCACCAGCGACAGGTTGTCGCCGCCGCCGCGCGCGCGCGAGCGCGCCTTGTCGATGAGGAACTCGGTGGCTTCGCGTGGCGTGAGGGTGTCCAGGACGGACGCCAGCTCGGAAGGGGAGAAGTAGTGCCACACCCCGTCGCTGCAGGCCAGCAGCACGTCGCCGGGCTGCAGTTGGGGGATCAGGTGGGCGGTCGCGGGCGGGTCGCTTTCCGTGCCCAGACAGCCCACGAGGATGTTGGAGTGCGGGTGGGTATTGGCCTCGGCTTCGGTGATCTCGCCGCGCTCCACCAGCGCCTGCACGTAGGAATGGTCGCTGGTGCGGGTCATCAGCCGGGCGCCCTGGAAGTGATAGATGCGCGAATCGCCGGCATGCACCCAGTGGCAGTCGCCCCGTGGGTTGATCACGAAGGCGGCGATGGTGCTGTGCGGCTCCTGCTCGGCCGAGATCGCGGTGAGCCGGATCACGATGTGGGCCTCTTCCACGATGTGCTTGAGCAGCGCCGCCGCGTCGTCGGTCTCGGGTGAGTAGCGCTCGAACAGCTGCCGCGCCGTCAACATGACCTGGTCGGAGGCCTTGCGCCCGCCGCTGCGCCCGCCCATGCCGTCGGCCACGACGCCCAGCACGCAGCCGTTGAAGCGCGGGTGGGACAGCAGGGCCACTTGATCTTGCTGGTACTCGCGGTCACCCTTGTGGATGCCGGTGGAGGCAATGAGGCGGAACGCTTTGGTCATGGGCTGGGATTGTGCCGGTCGGCCGCCGCCGCGGGGCGCGGAAGAAGGCGAGGCAAGGGAGCTTATTATCGAGCGAGCCGCGCCGTTCTCCCGTTTTCGCCTCCCATCGTTCCTATCGCACCACGCCGTGCCGCCGACCCCGCCCGTTTCCCACGCCGGCGCCTTCCCGTCTGTCGACCACGCCTTCGCGGCAGAAGGCCCGCTGGCGCGCGCCTTGCCCCGCTTCCGCCCGCGCGAGGGGCAGGAGGCGATGGCGCGCGCCGTGGCCCAGGCCATCGCCCGGCGCGAACGGCTGGTGGTCGAGGCCGGCACCGGCGTGGGCAAGACCTTCGCCTACCTGGTGCCGGCGTTGCTGAGCGGGGAGAAGGTGCTGGTGTCGACGGCCACCAAGGCCCTGCAGGACCAGCTCTATACCCACGACCTGCCGCTGCTGCTGCAGGCGCTGGCACTGCCGCTGCGGGCCGCGCTGCTCAAGGGACGGTCGAGCTACCTGTGCCGCCACCGCCTGGAGCATGCGCGGCAGGACGGCGGCGTGCTGGCGCCCGCCGCGCTGCGCGAGCTGGCACGCATCGAAGCATGGGCGCAGGCCACGCGCACCGGCGACCTGGCGGAGCTGCCGGAACTGGACGAGCACTCCCGCGTGGTGACGCTCGTGACATCCACGCGGGACAACTGCCTGGGCCAGGGTTGCCCCCGCTTCCCGCAGTGCCATGTCGTCAAGGCGCGCCAGGAGGCCCTGGCGGCCGATGTCGTGGTGCTCAACCACCATCTTTTCTTCGCCGACCTGGCCGTGCGCGAATCGGGCATGGCCGAACTGCTGCCCGATGCCGGCGTGGTCGTCTTCGACGAGGCGCACCGGCTGGCGGATACGGCCCTGCAGTTCCTTGGCATGCAACTGAGGACCTGCCAGTTGCTGGACTTCAGCCATGACCTGGCCGCGGCGGGGCAGCGCTGGGCGGGTGGAATGGCGCCTTGGCCCTGGCTGGGCGAAACGCTGCGCCTGGCCGTGCGCCGGTGGTGCCACACGGCTGCAGGGCAGGCCGGTGCATGGGGAGGCGCGGACGTGCCGCCCCGCCGCGTGGGGTGGGCCCGCCTGGCCCCCGAAGGCGTGTCCCCGCAGGCCTGGAGCGCGGCGCTGCAGGACATGGTGGCTGTCCTGCGGCAGGCATTGGCGGCGCTGGATGCGGCGGCCTCCCTGTCTCCCGACCTGGCCCGCCTGCACGGGCGGGCCGTGCTGCTGCTGGAGGCGCTCGCGGTGTTCGACGGCGAAGGCACGCGCGATGCCGTGCGCTGGATGGAGGCGGGCACTCAATTGCTGCTGGGCGCGTTCCCGCTCGGCGTGGCGCCCGCGCTACAGGCGCTGTGGCAGGGGCCTGCGGCCGACGCGGGCGCCTGGGACGAGGACGAGCCGGAGCGCGCGCAGGGCGGGCGTGCCTGGATATTCACCTCGGCCACGCTCGGGGACGACCCCGAGCTGCGCTGGTTCACCCAGGCCTGCGGGCTGGAGGGCGCGCGCACGCTGCGCATCGACGGGCCATTCGACTATGCGCGCCAGGCGGCGCTGTATGTGCCCATGCATCTGCCGCTGCCCGCCGATCCCGCGCACAGCGAACGCCTTGCGCAGTGGGTGGCGCAGGCGGTGCGGCGCCTGGGCGGCCGCACCCTGGTGCTCACGACCAGCCTGCGCGCGCTGGAGGCGGTGGCGGGCGTCCTGCGCGAGGAGTTTCCGCCGGAAAGCGGCGTGGAAGTGCTGGCCCAGGGGCAGGCGCCGAAGCGCCAGCTCCTGGCACGCTTTCGCCGCGCGCAACAGGGCGCGGGGCCCGGCTGCGTGCTGGTCGGGGCCGCCTCGTTCTGGGAAGGGGTCGATATTCCGGGCGAGGCGCTGCAGCTCGTGGTGATCGACAAGCTGCCGTTTCCCGCACCGGGCGACCCTTGGGTGGAGGCGCGCATAGAGCAACTGGAGCAGGGCGGGCGCAACGCCTTCCGCGACCATGCCTTGCCCGCTGCGGCCGTGGCGCTCAAGCAGGGCGCGGGCCGCCTGGTGCGGCACGAGACGGATGCGGGCGTGCTGGTGGTGGCCGACCGGCGGCTGATGACCCAGGGCTACGGCAAGCGGCTGATGCGGGCGCTGCCCCCCATGGCCGTGCTGGCGGAGGAGGAGGCCTTCGAGACGACCCTGGATGCGTTACGGGAGGATAAAGGCTTTCCAAGCCTTTTAGGCCCCTAGCGCTTGCCAGTCAAGCGCAGGCAGCTATCATTTTTGCAATTACCAGAACTTCCACCACGGGTCGCTCTTGGAGCGGAAGCCGCTTTGCAGCATGGTGCCTTGCGGGTAGGACGCTTCCAGCACGCGGCGTGCATCGTCGCGCAGCTGCGGCAGGCCCAGCGCATCGTAGGAGCGCACGAGGATGTACAGCGCCTCTTCGGTGGCCGGCACGTCCTTGTAGTCGGCGATGGCGCTCTGCGCGCGGCTGACGGCGGCCACGTAGGCGCCGCGCTCGTAGTAGTAGCGGGCCACGTGCACCTCGTACTGCGCGAGCGAGTTCACGATGTAGGTCATGCGCTGGCGCGCGTCCTGCGCGTAGCGCGAATCGGGGAAGCGCGTCACCAACTCGCGGAAGGATTCGAACGAATCCTTGGCGGCCTTCTGGTCGCGCTCGGACAGGTCCTGGCGCGACAGCCATGAGAACAGGCCCAGGTTGTCGTTGAAGTTCACTAGCCCCTTGAGGTACAGCGCGTAGTCGTAGGCCGGGCTGGACGGGTGCAGCTTCATGAAGCGGTCCAGCGTGGCGACGGCCTGGGCCTTTTCCCCGCCCTTGTATTGGGCATAGGCTTTCTCGAGCTGCGCCTGCTGGGCCAGCGGGGTGCCGGCGGCGCGTCCCTCGAGCTTTTCCAGCAGCGGCACGGCCTTGTCGTAGGCGCCGCCGCTCAGCTCGTCGCGCGCCTCGGAATAGATCTTCGCGGGGCTCCAGCCCGCGGTCTTGTCCTCGGGCGTGCTGGAGCAGGCGGCCAAGAGGCTGGCGGCCAGCAGGGCGGAGATCAACGGCAGGGGTGTACGCGGCATGGCAGCGGGTCTCGGTCAAAAAAGGGCTGAACGCCGCATTGTATGTAAGCCATCCGCCCCGCCGCCGGTTCCTACAATGCCGGCATGTTTGTCCATTTGCGCCTGCACACCGAATTCTCCGTGGTCGACGGAACCACCCGCATCGACGAAGTCGTCAAGGCAGCGGCCCGCGACGGCCAGCCCGCCCTGGCCATCACCGACCTGAACAACCTGTTCGGCGCCATCAAGTTCTACAAGGAAGGCCGGGGCAAGGGCGTCAAGCCCATCCTGGGGGCGGAGGTGTACGTGGATGCGGAGGCGGGCGCACCGCCCGCGCGCATGCTGCTGCTGGTGCAGAGCCGCCAGGGCTACCTCCACCTGTGCGAGCTGCTGGCGCGCGCCTGGACGCGCAACGTGGTCAAGAACCTGCCCGTGTGCACCGCCGAATGGCTGCGCGAGCTGGGCGAAGGGTTGATCGCCCTTTCCGGCGCGCAGGCCGGGCCCGTGGGCCAGGCGCTTGTCAAGGGGAACGACGCAGCGGCCGCCGAACAGGCGCTGGCGTTCGCCGGCATGTTTCCGCACCGCTTTTACATCGAGATTCAACGCGCGGGCCGGGCCGACGACGAGGCGCACGTCGCCGCGGCGGTGCAGCTCGCGGCGCGGCTACAGCTGCCCGTGGTGGCCACGCACCCCGTGCAATTCGCCACGGAGGACGACTACGAAGCCCACGAGGCGCGCGTCTGCATCGCCGAAGGCGAGATCCTGGGCAACGCGCGCCGCGTTCGCCGCTTCACGCGCGAGCAGTATTTCAAGAGCAGCGCCGAGATGGAGGCGCTGTTCGCCGACGTGCCCTCGGCCGTCGCCAATACCCTGGAGATCGCCAAGCGCTGCAACCTGACGCTGGTGCTGGGCAAGCCGCGCCTGCCGGATTTCCCCACGCCCAACGGCATGCCCATCGAGGAGTATTTCCGCTTCGCCTCCCAGGAAGGCCTGGAGGAGCGGCTGGTGCACCTGTTCCCCAACGAGGCGGAGCGTGAAAAGCAGCGCCCGCGCTACCAGGAGCGGCTGGAGTTCGAGCTGGGCACCATCCTCAAGATGGGCTTTCCGGGCTACTTCCTCATCGTGGGCGACTTCATCCAGTGGGCCAAGAACAACGGCTGCCCCGTGGGGCCGGGCCGGGGGTCGGGCGCGGGCTCGCTCGTGGCCTATGCGCTCAAGATCACCGACCTGGATCCGCTGCAGTACAACCTGCTGTTCGAGCGCTTCCTGAACCCGGAGCGGGTGTCGATGCCCGACTTCGACATCGACTTCTGCCAGGGCAACCGCGACCGGGTGATCGACTACGTGAAGGACAAGTACGGCAAGGACGCCGTGAGCCAGATCGCCACCTTCGGCACCATGGCCGCCAAGGCCGCCATCCGCGACGTGGGCCGCGTGATGGACATGAGCTACACCTTCTGCGACGGCATCTCCAAGCTCGTGCCCGGCAAGCCCGGCCAGACCTACACGCTGGCCTACCCGCCCGAGCCCAAGAAGGAGGGCGACAAGAACAACTACGCGCTGGAGCTGGAGCCCATGCTCTACGAGCGCGTGCGCAAGGAAGAGGACGTCAAGACCATCATCGAGATGGCGCAGAAGCTCGAAGGCATGACGCGCAACATCGGCATGCACGCCGGCGGCGTGCTGATCGCGCCGGGCAAGCTCACCGACTTCTGCCCGCTCTACCAGCAGCCCGGCAGCGAATCGGCCGTGAGCCAGTACGACAAGGACGACGTGGAGGCCATCGGCCTCGTGAAGTTCGACTTTCTGGGCCTGGCCACGCTCACCATCCTGGAGATCGCGCGCGACTTCATCCGCGCCCGGCACAAGGGGCAGGAGAATTTCGCGTTCGAGAACGTGCCGCTGGACGACGCGCCCACCTACCGCCTGTTCTCCGACGGCAAGACCGAGGCCGTGTTCCAGTTCGAATCGCGCGGCATGCAGGGCATGCTCAAGGAAGCGCGGCCGAGCCGGCTGGAAGACCTGATCGCCCTGAACGCGCTCTACCGCCCGGGGCCGATGGACCTGATCCCCACCTTCGTGAACCGCAAGCACGGCAAGGAGCCGGTGGAATACCCGCACCCGCTGGTGGAGCCCGTGCTGGCCGAGACCTACGGCATCATGGTCTACCAGGAGCAGGTGATGCAGACGGCCCAGGTGCTGGGCGGCTACTCGCTCGGCGGCGCCGACATGCTGCGCCGTGCGATGGGCAAGAAAAAGGCCGAGGAGATGGCCGAGCACCGTGCCATCTTCCGCAAGGGCGCGGCGGAGAAGGGCATCGACCAGGACAAGGCCGACGAGGTCTTCGACCTGATGGAGAAGTTCGCGGGCTACGGCTTCAACAAGTCGCACGCCGCCGCTTATTCGCTGCTGGCCTACCACACGGGCTGGCTCAAGGTGCACTACACGGCCGAGTTCTACTGCGCGAACATGACCGTGGAAATGGACGACACCGACAAGCTCAAGGTGCTCTACGAGGATGCGGTCAAGCACTTCGGCATCACCTTCGAGCCGCCGGACGTCAACCGCGGCAACTACCGCTTCGAGCCGGTGACCGACAAGGTCATCCGCTACGGCCTGGGCGCCGTCAAGGGCACGGGCCAGCAGGCCATCGAGGCCATCATCGCCGCGCGCGAAGGCAGGGGCGTGGGCCCGCGCGGCGACACGAAGGGGCCGTTCACCAGCCTGTTCGACTTCTGCGTGCGCGTGGACCGCGCGCGCATCAACAAGCGCACGGTGGAAGCGCTGATCAAGGCAGGCGCGTTCGACGCGCTGCACCTGAACCGCGCAGCGCTCGTCGCCTCGATCGACCTGGCGTTCGACTTTGCGGCAGCGCAGCTCGCCAACGCCAACCAGGGCGGCCTGTTCGACATGATGGGCGACGACGCCGTGGGCTCCAGCACCCAGGAGCCCCCGCTGGCCGATGCCACGCCCTGGGGCATCAAGGAGCGGCTGACGCAGGAAAAGACCGCCGTGGGCTTCTACCTTTCGGGCCACCTGTTCGACGAGGTGGCGCAGGAGGTGCGCCGCTTCGTGCGCACGCCCATCGATGAGCTGGCGGACAGCCGCGAGACGCAGGTGATTGCCGGCATCGTGAGCGACTGCCGCGTCATCAGCGGCCAGCGCGGCAAGCTGGCGCTGTTCAAGCTGGACGACAAGTCGGCCGTGATCGAGGCGTCGGCGGAGGAGGGCGTCTTGCAGGCCAGCGGCGGCGCGCTCAAGGACGACGAATTCGTGGTCGTCAGCGGGCGGCTGCAGCTCGACCACTTCAGCGGCGGCCTGCGCGTGAAGGTGCAGCAGGTATGGGACCTGGCCGCCGCGCGGGCGCGCTTCGGGCGCTACCTGCTGGTGGGCATGGGCGGGGCCGCCAAGCCCGACGCGACCCGGCCCGATGTGGAAGGCATCGTGCGGGAGTTTCCCCCCGCCGGGAGGAAACCGAGCACGGCGAGGTGCTGGCCCACGGGCTGCGCGTGCGCATGGGCGTGCTGTGCAAGGCGCCCGCAGGGCAGGACGGCGCGGCGACGGTGGAACTGCAGCTGGGCGAGGCGAGCCGCTTCTTCCCCAGCGACGCGGCCCTGGCCGCCTGGGGTGCCCAGGTGGGCAGCGGCAACGTGAGCGTGGTGTACGAGACTGCTTGAAACGCTGGATGGCCCAGCGCTTGAAAAGAGCCGCCTCGGCACCAACTGCGCAAGGATCGCACCGAGGCGCGGCTCGCTAGAATGAAATTCATGGCAACCAAACCCCCTTCGCTCCCGCCCGCGCCCCGCACTCCCTCCAGGGACGAGGGCGGCTCGGTCGTACTCGAGCGGCGTACGCAGAAGACGCAGCCGCCTCAGATGTACCAGGTGGTCATGCTCAACGACGACTACACGCCCATGGAGTTCGTGGTCGTCGTGCTGCAGGAGTTCTTCAACAAGGACCGCGAGGCCGCCACGCAGATCATGCTGAGGATCCACCTGGACGGCAAAGGCGTCTGCGGCGTCTATACGCGCGACGTGGCGGCCACCAAGGTGGAACAGGTGCTGGACGCTGCGCACAAGGCGGGCCACCCGCTGCAATGCATCAGTGAGCCTGTTGAATAAAAGGCTTTTGCACCCGATCTACAGTCATCCCTTATACGCAAGCAACAAAGGAGTTCTCACATGATTGCCCAGGAACTGGAAGTCAGCTTGCACATGGCCTTCGTCGAGGCCCGTCAGCAGCGCCACGAATTCATCACCGTGGAACACCTGCTGCTTGCATTGCTCGATAACCCCAGCGCAGCCGAGGTGCTGCGCGCATGCGCGGCCAACATCGATGATCTGCGCGCATCGCTGACCAATTTCATCAAGGACAACACGCCGCAGGTTGCGGGTTCGGACGAAGTGGACACCCAGCCCACGCTGGGTTTCCAGCGCGTGATCCAGCGCGCCATCATGCACGTGCAGTCCACCGGCAACGGCAAGAAGGAAGTCACGGGCGCCAACGTGCTCGTGGCCATCTTCGGCGAGAAGGATTCGCACGCCGTCTACTACCTGCACCAGCAGGGCGTGACGCGCCTGGACGTGGTGAACTACATCGCCCACGGCATCAAGAAGGGCGAGCCGCCCGAGCCCGCCAAGGCCGAGGGCCAGGCAGAGACTGAGGAAGGCGCGCAGGGCGAGCGCAGCGAGAAGGCTTCGCCGCTGGAGCAGTACACGCTGAACCTCAACCAGGCAGCCAAGGACGGCAAGATCGACCCGCTGATCGGCCGCAACTACGAGGTCGAGCGCACCATCCAGATCCTGTGCCGCCGCCGCAAGAACAATCCGCTGCTCGTGGGCGAGGCCGGCGTGGGCAAGACCGCCATCGCCGAGGGCCTGGCCTGGCGCATCACGCAGGGCGACGTGCCCGAGATCCTTTCCGAGGCCACCGTGTACTCGCTGGACATGGGCGCGCTGCTCGCGGGCACCAAGTACCGGGGCGACTTCGAGCAGCGCCTCAAGGGCGTGCTCAAGAACCTCAAGGACAAGCCCAACGCCATCCTGTTCATCGACGAGATCCACACGCTGATCGGAGCGGGCGCTGCTTCGGGCGGCACGCTGGACGCATCCAACCTGCTCAAGCCGGCGCTCTCCAGCGGCCAGCTCAAGTGCATCGGCGCGACCACGTTCACCGAGTACCGCGGCATCTTCGAGAAGGACGCGGCGCTGTCGCGGCGCTTCCAGAAGGTGGATGTGGTCGAGCCCACGGTGCAGGAGACCGTGGACATCCTCAAGGGCCTCAAGAGCCGCTTCGAGGAGCACCACAGCGTCAAGTACGCGGCTGCCGCGCTGCAGGCCGCCGCCGAGCTGTCGGCCAAGTACATCAACGACCGCCACCTGCCCGACAAGGCCATCGACGTGATCGACGAGGCCGGCGCGGCGCAGCGCATCCTCACGCCCAGCAAGCGCAAGAAGACCATCGGCAAGACCGAGATCGAGGAAATCGTGGCCAAGATCGCGCGCATCCCGCCGGCGAACGTGAGCAACGACGACCGCGGCAAGCTGCAGACGCTGGAGCGCGACCTCAAGAGCGTGGTGTTCGGCCAGGACAAGGCGCTGGAGGTGCTCGCCTCCGCCGTGAAGATGGCTCGCTCGGGCCTGGGCAAGGCGGACAAGCCGATCGGCTCGTTCCTCTTCTCCGGCCCCACCGGCGTCGGCAAGACCGAGGCCGCCAAGCAGCTCGCCTACATCATGGGCGTGGACCTGATCCGCTTCGACATGTCGGAGTACATGGAGCGCCATGCCGTGAGCCGCCTGATCGGCGCGCCCCCGGGCTACGTGGGCTTCGACCAAGGCGGCCTCCTGACCGAGGCCATCACGAAGAAGCCGCACGCCGTGCTGCTGCTCGACGAGATCGAGAAGGCGCACCCGGATATCTTCAACGTGCTGCTGCAAGTCATGGACCACGGCACGCTGACGGACAATAACGGGCGCAAGGCCGACTTCCGCAACGTCATCCTCATCATGACGACGAACGCGGGCGCCGAGACCATGAACAAGGCGGCCATCGGGTTCACGAACCCGCGGCAGGCGGGCGACGAGATGGGCGACATCAAGCGCCTGTTCACGCCGGAGTTCCGCAACCGCCTGGACGCCATCGTGAGCTTCAAGCCGCTGGACGAGCAGATCATCCTGCGCGTGGTGGACAAGTTCCTGCTGCAGCTGGAGACCCAGCTCGCCGAGAAGAAGGTCGAGGTCACGTTCACCGACCAGCTGCGCAAGCACCTGGCCAAGAAGGGCTTCGATCCGCTCATGGGCGCACGCCCGATGCAGCGCCTGATCCAGGACATGATCCGCAAGGCGCTGGCCGACGAGCTGCTGTTCGGCCGCCTGACCGAAGGCGGGCGCCTGTCGGTGGACATCGAGCACAAGGCGGACGACAAGGGCGCCGAGACTTCCGAGGTGCTGCTGGACATCCAGCCGCTGCCCAAGAAGGAGCGCGGCGCCAAGTCGGAGCCGGCCGAGCCCGAGGAAGCCACGGCGGACTGACGCACGGCGGCCTTCCCTACCAGAAAACCCGCAGCAGGCGCTGCGGGTTTTTTGCTTTCAGGTGCTTTGGCGCACGATCAGCTCGTAGTCCAGCTCCACGCACGCCGGGCCGGGCAGGGTGCCGCGCATCAGGCCCAGGAGCATGTCGGCGCCGGCGCGGCCGACCTCGCTGCGCGGGGTGCGGATGGTGGTCAGCGGCGGCACCATCTGGTCGCTGCCGGCCAGGTCGTTGAATCCGGCGATGGCGATGCGCCCCGGCACCGCCAGGCCCAGGCGGTTGGCCGCTAGCAGGCCGCCCTGGGCAATGTCGTCGTTGCAGAAGAAGACGGCATCCATGTCCGGCATGCGCTGCAGCATCTCCTCGAACAGGCGCGCGCCCAGCGCGATGGACGAACGCTCGGGGCTCAGCATTTCCAGGCGCGGGTCGTACAGGCCCGCCGCGCGCAGCGCCTGGCGGTAGCCCTCGGCGCGTTGCATCACGCGCGGGTCGAGCTGCGCGGCGCAGAAGGCGACGCGCCGGCGGCCGCGCTCCAGCAGATGGCGCGTGATGGTGGCACCTGCCTCCACCTGCGAAAAGCCCACGCAGGCCACGCCGGGCGCGTGGCTGGTTTCCATCAGGTGCACGCAAGGCACGCCGCTGCGCACGATGAGCTGGCGCGCGGCCTCGCTGCGGTCGAAACCCGTCACCAGCAGGCCAGCAGGGCGGTGGGGCAGGTAGGTGCGCAGCAGCAGTTCTTCCTCCGCGCCGTCGTAGTGCGTCACGCCGATCAGCGGCTGGTAACCCTCGGGGAACAGCGTGCGGTGCACGGCCTCCAGCAGGTCCACGAACAGCGCATTGGACAGCAGCGGCACCAGCACCAGCACCTGGGTGCTGCGCTGCGAGGCCAGCGCCCGGGCGGCCGGATCGGGCACGTAGCCCAGGCGCTCGGCGGCTTCGTGCACGCGCCGGGCCAGCTCGGGATCGACGCTGCGCTCGCCGCGCAGCGCGCGCGAGGCGGTGATGGGGCTGACGCCCGCGGCGCCGGCCACGTCGTTCAGGGTGGTGCGGCCGCTGGAGCGGCGGGAGCGGCGGGTCACGGTCACAGGGTAAATCCGGAGTGTATGCCTGTGATTGTCACTTAAGATAGCGCTACCTTTCACCGGGTTTTTGCGGATCACAGTCTTTTCATCAGCTGTGGACCTTCAGAACACTGCTCTGCGAGGCCTTTCGAGGGGTGCAAGTACATGGCTGCGGCGTTGCCCCCTGGGGAGACGCCGCTTTTTTGAACCTTTATGGATAGCGCTATCTTGAAAACACCGCTTTCCGCCATCGTGGTCATGGGCGTCTCCGGCTGCGGTAAATCCAGCGTCGGTGCAGCGTGCGCCGACGCCCTGGGCTGGACGCTGCACGAGGGCGATGCCTACCACGCGCCCGAGAGCATCGGCAAGATGCGCGCCGGCACGCCGCTCACCGACGCCGACCGCGCCGGCTGGCTGGACCGCCTGGCCGCGCTGCTGGCGCCCGCGCATGCGGGGCAGGGCGTGGTGCTGACCTGCTCGGCCCTGCGCCGCAGCTACCGCGACCGCCTGCGCGCGGCCCAGCCGGGCCTGGGCTTTGTCTTCCTGGAGCTGGACTACGCACAGGCGCTGGCGCGCGTGCAGGCCCGCGCCGGGCATTTCTTTTCCCCGGCCCTGGTGGCCGACCAGTTCGCCACGCTGGAATCCCCGGCGGGCGAGCCCCAGGTGCTGGCGCTGGACGCCACGCGCCCCGTGCAGCAACTGGTGCAGGAGACGGTCCGCTGGCTGCGGGCCCCGCACGACACCCTTTCCCCGACAGGAGCCAGCGCATGAGCGATCCTTCCCACGCACCGGCCGGCACGCGGCGCAAGCCGCTCGTGCAGCGGCTGGCCGAGCATTTCATGGTGCTGGCGCTCACCGGCATGGTGGCGGCGGTGTTCGTCAACGTGGTGCTGCGCTACGTGTTCAACACCAGCATCGTTTCCTACGAGGAAATCTCGCGCCTGCTCTTCGTGTGGCTGGTGGCCGTAGGCTCCATCGTCGCGGCCTGGGAGGGCAGCCACCTGGGCTTCGACATGCTGACCTCGCGCGTCGGCTCCAAGGCGCGCGCGGTGCTGTTCTGGGCCACGCAGGCGCTGGTGCTGCTATGCATGGGCCTGCTGCTCTGGGGCTCGTGGGACCAGGTGGTCGCCGGGCTGGACAGCCGCAGCACGGTGCTGGGCTACCCGCTGGCCCTGGGCGCGGCCGCGACGCTGGTGCTGGCCGTGGGGCTGCTGGCGGTGCTGGTGCGCGACGCGCGGCGCGGCCCGCAGGCACCGGTGCATGGCGATGCGCTCGACATCGAATAAGGAGCGCATCCCATGCTCGTGACCTTCATCTTCCTCTTCGTGCTGATCGGCGGCATGGTGATCGGCATGCCGATCGCCCACGCCCTGGTGCTCACCGGCGTGGCGCTGATGTGGCACCTGGATTTCTTCGATGCGCAACTGCTCGCGCAGAACCTGCAGGCGGGCTTCGACAACTTCCCGCTGCTGGCCGTGCCGTTCTTCATCCTGGCCGGCGAGCTGATGAACGCAGGCGGCCTCTCGCGCCGCATCATCGACCTGGCGGGCGCCTTCGTGGGCCACATCCGCGGCGGCCTGGGCTACGTGGCCATCGGCGCGGCCGTGCTGCTGGCGTCGATGAGCGGCTCGGCCATCGCCGACACCGCCGCGCTCGCCACCATCCTGCTGCCGATGATGCGCGACCAGAAGTACCCCGACAGCTACGGCGCGGGCCTGCTGGCCTCGGGCGGCATCATCGCGCCCATCATCCCGCCGTCGATGCCGTTCGTGATCTACGGCGTGACGACCAACACCTCGATCAGCAAGCTGTTCCTCTCGGGCGTGGTGCCGGGGCTGATCATGGGCGTGTTCCTGATCTTCGCGTGGTGGTGGATCGCGCGCAAATACCAGCTCGCCAGCGGCAAGCGCGTGGGCTGGGGCGAGCGCATGAAGGCGCTGGTCTACAGCTTCTGGGCCATGATGATGCCGGTCATCATCCTGGGGGGCCTCAAGGGCGGCATCTTCACGCCGACCGAGGCGGCCGTGGTGGCGGCGGTCTATGCGCTGTTCGTCTCGATGGTGGTGTACCGCGAGATGAGCTGGGCCCGGCTCTACGCGGTGTTCCTGAACGCCGCCAAGACCACCGCGGTGGTCATGTTCCTTTGCGGCGCCGCAACGGTGACGGCCTACATGATCACGCTGGCCGACCTGCCCAACATGCTGGCCGAGAGCTTTGCCGGCGTGCTCGGCAACCCCATGCTGTTCATGGCGCTGATGATGCTGTTCCTGCTCGTCGTGGGCACGGCCATGGACCTGACGCCCACCATCCTGATCTTCGGCCCGGTGTGCGCGCCGCTGGCGGTCAAGGCGGGGATCGATCCGGTGTACTTCGGCTTCATGTTCATCTACGTGGGCTGCATCGGCCTCATCACGCCGCCCGTGGGCACGGTGCAGAACGTGGTGGCCGGCGTGGGCCGGCTGCGCATGGAAACCGTCATCAAGGGCACTACGCCGTTCCTCATCGCCTACGTGCTGCTCGCGGTGCTGCTGGTCATCTTCCCGCAGATCGTGACCGCGCCGCTGAAGTGGATGCACTAGCAAAAAGATAGCTTCCAGCGCTTGCCAGTCAAGCTCTGGAGGCCAAAAACACTCTCTATTTCTTTCCCCTCACCACACAACCCAAGGAGATACCCATGCGATTCCAATTCGTTCTGGCCGGTGCGCTGGCCGCACTGGTGGCCGCAGGCGCCGTGCAAGCCCAGGACTTCAAGCCGCGCATCGTGCGCTTCGGCCACGGCCTGGTCGACGACTCCAACCAGGGCCGCGCCGTGCGCTTCTTCGCCAAGGAGGTCGAGAAGGCCACGGGCGGCAAGATGAAGGTGCGCGCCATCGGCAACGCCTCGCTGGGCTCCGACATGCAGATGCAGCAGGCGCTGATCGGCGGCGCGCAGGAGATGATGGTCGGCTCCACCGCCACGCTGGTCGGCATCGCGCCGCAGATGGCGCTGTGGGACACGCCCTTCCTCATCAACAACACCAAGGAGGCCGACGCGCTGCTCGACGGCCCCGTGGGCGAGAAGGTCAAGGCTACGCTGGACGCCAAGGGCATCGTGGGCCTGGTGTATTGGGAGAACGGCTTTCGCAACCTCACCAACAACAAGCACCCGGTCGCCAAGCTGGAAGACATGAACGGCATCAAGCTGCGCGTTATGCAGAACAACGTCTTCCTCGACAGCTTCAAGGCCTTGGGCGCCAACGCCGTGCCGCTGCCGTATTCCGAACTGTTCACCGCCATGGAAACCCGCGCCGTGGACGGGCAGGAGAACCCGTACAACACGGTGCTCTCCGGCAAGTTCTACGAGGTGCAGAAGTACCTCACGGTGACCAACCACGTCTACAGCCCCTGGATGGTCTCGGTCAGCAAGAAGTGGTGGGACACGCTCACCCCCGCCGAGAAGAAGGTGCTGCAGGACGCCGCCATCAAGAGCCGCGACTTCGAGCGCAAGGACACGCGCGACGAGGCCGCCAAGGCGCTGGCAGAGCTCAAGCAGAAGGGCATGCAGGTCAACGAGCTCTCGCCCGCCGAGGCCAACCGCATGCGCGAGAAGCTCACCAGCGTGCACGCCTCCGTGGCCAACGCCGTGGGTCAGGACCTGTGGAAGCAGACCCAGGACGAGCTGGCCAAGATCCGCGCCGCCAAATGAGCGCCGCCCGCATCGCCTGGGTGACCGGCGCGGGCACCGGCATCGGCCTGGCCGGCGCCGAGGCGCTGGCTGCCGACGGCTGGACGGTGGTGCTCTCCGGCCGGCGCGAGGACGTGCTGCAAGAGGCCTGCGCCGCCATCACCGCGCGCGGTGGCCGGGCCGAGCCCCAGGCGCTCGACGTGGCCAGCAGCACGGCGGCCGAGGAGGGCGCGCGCGCCATCCTCGCGCGCCACGGCCGCATCGACCTGCTGGTCAACGCCGCCGGCATCAACGTGCAGGCCCGCAGCTGGGCCGACTGCAGCGCCGCCGACTGGGACCGCGTGCTGGACATCAACCTCAAGGGCACCGTGCACACCATGCGCGCCGTGCTGCCCGCCATGCGCGCGGCGGGCGCGGGCACGGTGATCAACGTGGCCTCCTGGGCGGGGCGCTTCGTCTCGGCCATGCCCGGCGCGGCCTACACCACCAGCAAGACGGCCGTGGCCGCGCTCACGCACGAATTCAACGTGGAGCAGTTCCGCCACGGCCTGCGCGCGTGCTGCCTGCTGCCCGCCGAGGTGGCCACGCCCATCCTGCTGCAGCGGCCCGTGCCGCCGTCGCCCGAGGACATGGCCCGCATGCTGCGGCCCGAGGATCTGGGGCGTACCATCGCCTTCGTGGCCGGCATGCCGGCGCACGTGTGCGTCAACGAGGTGCTGATCAGCCCCACCTGGAACCGCATGTTTCTCTGACAAAAAGCAGGAAGGAACGCCCCACGCATGACCCTCCACCCCACCGTCGAAACCGTCACGCGCCGCATCCGCGAGCGCAGCGCCGCCACGCGCGGCGCCTACCTGGAGCGCCTGGACGCCATGGCCCGCCGCCCGCGCGCCAGCCAGAGCATGGGCTGTGCCAACGTGGCCCACGCCTTCGCGGGCCTGCCCGCCAACGACAAGCTGCGCGTGGTGGCCGAGCGCGCGCCCAACGTCGGCATCGTCACCGCCTACAACGACGTGCTCTCGGCCCACGCGCCGTTGGCGCGCTACCCCGACGTGCTCAAGGACGAGGCCCGCCGCCACGGCGCCACCGCGCAGGTGGCCGGCGGCGTGCCCGCGATGTGCGACGGCGTGACGCAGGGCGCGCCGGGCATGGAGCTGTCGCTCTTCAGCCGCGACGTGATCGCGCAGTCCACGGCCATCGCGCTGACGCACGACGTGTTCGACGCGGCCCTGATGCTCGGCGTGTGCGACAAGATCGTGCCTGGCCTGCTCATCGGCGCGCTGCATTTCGGCCACCTGCCCACGGTGTTCGTGCCCGCGGGGCCGATGACCTCGGGCCTGTCCAACAGCGCCAAGGCCAAGGTGCGCGAGCAGGCCGCGCAGGGCCTCGTCGGCCGCGCCGAGCTCCTCGACGCCGAGATGGCCGCCTACCACGGCCAGGGCACCTGCACCTTCTACGGCACGGCCAACAGCAACCAGATGCTGCTGGAGGCCATGGGCCTGCACGTGCCCGGCACGGCCTTCGTCAACCCCGGCGAGGCCGAGCGCGAGCTGCTCACGCGCGAGGCGCTGCGCACCGTGCTCGGCAGCGCGCAAGGCCAGCGCTTCGCACCCATCGGCCGTGTGGTGGACGAGCGCTGCATCGTCAACGCCATGGCCGCGCTGCTGGCGACGGGCGGCTCCACCAACCACCTGATCCACTGGGTGGCCGTGGCGCGCGCGGCGGGCATCGTGATCGACTGGGACGACTTCTCCGCGCTCTCGGCCGTCGTGCCGCTGCTGGCGCGCGTCTACCCCAACGGCAATGCCGACGTGAACCAGTTCCAGGCCGCGGGCGGCCCCGGCTACGTGATCCGCGAGCTGCTGGACGCGGGCCTGATGCACGCGGACGTACTCACCGTGCGCCCCGGCGGCCTGCGCGAATACACGCGCATCCCGCGCGTGGAGCAGGGTACCCTGGCCTGGCATGACGCCGGCGCCAGCGGCGACGATGCCGTGCTGCGCCCCGCCGCCGCGCCGTTCAGCGCCACGGGCGGACTCAAGCTGCTCGCGGGCAACCTGGGCCGTGCCGTCATCAAGGTGAGCGCCGTGCCCGAAGACCGCCACGTGGTCGAGGCGCCCGCGCGCGTGTTCGCTTCGCAGGCCGAATTGCAGACCGCTTTCCACGCCGGTGAACTCGACCGCGACGTGGTCTGCGTGGTGCGCTGGCAGGGCCCGCAGGCCAACGGCATGCCCGAGCTGCACAAGCTCACCCCGCCGCTGGCCGTGCTGCAGGGCAAGGGATTCAAGGTGGCGCTGGTGACCGACGGGCGCATGAGCGGCGCATCGGGCAAGGTGCCCGCCGCCATCCACGTCTCGCCCGAGGCGCACACGGGCGGGCCTCTGGCGCGCGTGCGCGACGGCGACGTGATCCGCCTCGACGCCGTGGCCGGCACGCTGGAAGTGCTGGTGGATGCCGCCGAATGGCAGGCGCGCGTGCCCGACACGATGTCCGCTGCTCAAGACCAGGACAACGCCCACGGCCTGGGCCGTGAACTGTTTGCCGGATTCCGGCGCAACGCGCTCAGCGCGGAAGAGGGGGCCTGCACATGGCTGTGACTGCATTGACCGCGCTCCAGGTGATGCGCGACGCGCCGGTGATCCCGGTCATCGTCCTCCACGACGTGCGCCACGCCGTGCCCATGGCCCGCGCGCTCGTCGCGGGCGGCATCCGCATGCTGGAAGTCACGCTGCGCACCCCGCAGGCGCTGGACTGCATGCGCGCCATCGCATCGGAAGTGCCCGAGGCCGTGGTCGGCGCAGGCACCGTGCGCAGCCCCGCCGACGCCGAAGCCGCCGCCCGCGCGGGCGCGCGCTTCGCCGTCAGCCCCGGCTTCACGTCCGCCGTGGGCCGCGCCTGCCGCGACCAGGGCCTGCCGCTGCTGCCGGGCGTGGCCACGGGCAGCGAGATCATGGCGGCGCAGGAGGAAGGCTACGCCGCGCTCAAATTCTTCCCCGCGCTGCAGGCGGGCGGCGCGGCCATGCTCAAGGCATGGAACGGCCCGTTCGGCGACGTGGTGTTCTGCCCCACGGGCGGCATCGCGCCGGGCAATGCGGCCGACTTCCTCGCGCTGCCCAACGTGGCCTGCGTGGGCGGCTCGTGGCTGGTGCCGGGCGACGCGCTGGCGCAGGGCGACTGGGCGCGCATCACGCAACTGGCGCGCGAGGCGGCCGCGCTGCGGGTTTAGGTGAAATAGGGCTCTAGCGCTTGTCTGGCAAGCGCCGGGAGCTATGAAAAGAGAAGCAATCCACTCAGCCTTCCGGCGACCCCAGATGTGAGATGAAGGGCGGGTTCTGCGCATACATCTCGGCGATCAACTGCTTGACGGCCGCGATGTACCAGGAATCGTCGTTGAGCCGGTGGCTCAGGATGATGGGCGACGTGGCCCGCTCGTCGTCGATGAGCCGGTAGACCAGATCCGTGCGCAGCCGCGCGGCTGCGGGCACGATGCACACGCCCATCTCGGCGGCGACCAGGCCGAGCGCGGCCTGCAGCTCGCGCACCTCGTGGATGTCGGTGGGCTGGATGCCCTGGTCGTGCAGCAGGCCGAGGACGTGATCCGCATAGCTCGGGCGCGGCTCCTTGGGGTAGACGATCAGGCGCTGATCCGCCACCGCCCGCAGGTCGATGCGGCGGTGCTCGGCCGCCAGCGGCGAGGTGGGCGCCATCGCCAGCACCAGCCGCTCCTCGCTCAGCACCGTGCGCGACACGGAGCTGTCGTTGGTGCGCAGGCGCCCGAAGCCCAGGTCGATGCGGCCGGACTTGAGCTCCTGGATCTGCTGGATCGAACCGAGCTCGACCAGGTGGACGTCGGTGTGCGGGTAGCGCTGGCGCAGCATGCGCACCATCACCGGCAGCCCCCCGTAGAGCGTGGAGGCGACGTATCCGACCGAGATCGACTGCCGCTGGTTGCTCCCCACCTGCCGCGCGGCGTTCTTCATCTGCTCCACCCGGTGCAGCACCTGCAGCGCCTGCTCGTACACCACCCGCCCCGCCTCCGTCAGGCGCACTGGGCGGCTGTTGCGCTGGATGAGCTGCACGCCCAGTTCATCCTCCAGTTGCTGGATCTGGCGGCTCAGCGGTGGCTGCGCGATGTGCATCTGCTCGGCGGCGCGGGTGAAGTTGCGGGTCGTGGCGACGGCCACGAAGTAACGCATCTGGCGCAGATCCATCAGGGAAAACCATATGACTTGGGAATCTATGGATTCTAAGTCTTTGTTTTTACATGCCTAATCCTTGCTCGATACCTATTAGGTATAGATGTAGATCAATTTGGTGTTGGCCCGCACCGGGGGCTGCGTCGTCCAATGCGGGCCATGCAAAACCCCCATCGCCCACAGCACCCTACCGGCTCCGTCGTCGTCGACCAGGTGGAGACCCTGCTGCTCGACCTGCCGACGATCCGCCCGCACAAGCTGTCCATGGCGACCATGAACGGCCAGACGCTGATGCTGGTGCGCGTGCGCTGCTCGGACGGCACGGTGGGCATCGGCGAGGGCACGACCATCGGCGGCCTGGCCTACGGCGCCGAGTCGCCCGAGGGCATGAAGCTGGCCATCGACACCTACTTCGCGCCGCAGATGGTGGGCGCGGACGCCAACCGCGTGCCCGCGCTGATGGCGCGCCTGAACCAGACCATCCGCGACAACCGTTTCGCCAAGTGCGCCGTCGAGACCGCGCTGTACGACGCGCTCGGCCACCGCACGGGCCTGCCTGTCTCCGAACTGCTGGGCGGCCGGCTGCGCGACCGCCTGCCCGTGGCGTGGACGCTGGCCTCCGGCGACACGGGGCGCGACATCGAGGAGGCGCAGCGCATGCTGGAGACGCGCCGCCACCAGATCTTCAAGCTCAAGATCGGCCGCAAGCCGGTGCGCGACGACGTGGCGCACGTGGCCGCCATCAAGAAGGCGCTGGGCGACCTGGCCTCGGTGCGCGTGGACGTGAACATGGCCTGGAGCGAGCTGCAGGCGCACCACGGCCTGGCCGGGCTGGTGGATGCGGGCTGCGAGCTGGCCGAGCAGCCGGTGGCGAGCAGCGACGCGCTGGCGCGCCTCAAGGGCCGCTATCCGATCGCGGTCATGGCCGACGAATCGCTGACTGGCCCTGCCAGCGCCTTCGGGCTGGCGCAGGTGGCGGGCGCGGACGTGTTCGCCATCAAGACCGAGCAGTCCGGCGGCCTGCGCGCGGCGCAGCAGGTGGCTGCCATTGCCGATGCGGCGCACATCGAGCTGTATGGCGGCACCATGCTGGAGGGCGCGGTCGGCACCATCGCCTCGGCGCACGTGTTCTCCACCTTCCGCGAGCTGCAGTGGGGCACCGAGCTGTTCGGCCCGCTGCTGCTGACCGAGGAGATCCTGGCCACGCCGCTCGAATACAAGGATTTCCACCTGACGGTGCCGGCGGCGCCGGGGCTCGGGATCGCGCTGGACGAAGACCGCGTGCGGCATTTCCGCCGCGACGGCCGGCGCGTCACCGTCGGGCCTGCGGCCTGATGCCGATTGCCAAGACTTTCCACGAACCACACCACGACAAGGAGACCGCGATGAGCGTCCATATCTTCAACACCCAGGAAGTCCAGGACTTCCTGCGCCTGGCCAGCGGCCTGAACCAGGAAGGCGGCAACCCGCGCGCCAAGCAGATCATCCACCGCATCCTGTCGGATCTGTACAAGGCCATCGAGGATCTGGACATCACGTCCGACGAATACTGGGCCGGCGTCGCCTACCTGAACCAGCTCGGCGCGCGCGGCGAGGCAGGGCTGCTGTCGCCCGGGCTGGGCCTGGATCGGTATTTCGACATGCGCATGGATGCCGCGGACACCGAACTGGGCGTCGCCAATGGCACGCCGCGCACCATCGAAGGGCCGCTGTACGTATCCGGCGCGCCCGTGGCGCAGAGCTTTGCGCGGCTGGACGACGGCAGCGACACGGCGGGCCACACGCTCATCATGCACGGCACCATCTATGGCGCGGATGGCCAGCCCTTGCCCGGCGCACAAGTGGAAGTCTGGCACGCCAACACCAAGGGCTTCTATTCCCACTTCGACCCGACCGGCGAGCAGAAGCCATTCAACATGCGCCGCACCATCATCACGGATGCGCAGGGCCGCTACCGCTTCCAGAGCATCGTGCCCATGGGCTACGGCTGCCCGCCGGACGGCCCCACACAACTGCTGCTGAACCAGCTCGGCCGCCACGGCAACCGCCCGGCGCACATCCACTTCTTCGTCACGGCCGACGGCCACCGCAAGCTGACCACGCAGATCAACATCGACGGCGATCCGCTGGTGTACGACGACTTCGCCTACGCCACCCGCGAGGGCCTGGTCCCGCCGCTGGCCGAGCGCACCGATGCGGCCAGCATCCAGGCCAACGGCCTCGAAGGCCCGTTCGCGGAGATCGTGTTCGACATGAAGCTCAGCGCGCTGGTGAACGGCGTCGACAACCAGATCGTCGACCGCCCGCGCCTGGCGGCCTGATCCCTTGCCCGTAGAGGAAACCCGCATGAACCAGCGATTCGAAGGCAAGACGATGGTCGTCACCGGCGCCGCCCAGGGCATCGGCCGAGGCGTCGCGCTGCGCGCCGTGGCCGAAGGAGGCAGGGTGCTGTTCGTCGACCGTGCCGACTTCGTCGCCGAAGTGGCCGCCGAGGCAGACTGCGAGCGCGCGGTCGGCTTCATCGCCGACCTCGAGACCTACGAAGGCGCCCGCTCGGCGATGGCGTTCGCCGCCGAGGCTTTCGGCGGCATCGACATCCTGATCAACGGCGTGGGCGGCGCCATCCGCATGCGCCCGTTCGCCGAATTCGAGCCGCAGCAGATCGATGCGGAAATCCGCCGCTCGCTGATGCCCACCCTGTACGCCTGCCACGCGGTGCTGCCGCATCTGCTGCGGCGCGGCGGCGGAACCATCGTCAACGTCTCGTCGAACGCCACGCGCGGCATCCGCCGCGGGCCGTATTCGGCGGCCAAGGGCGGCGTCAACGCGCTCACGCAGTCGCTGGCGATGGAGTACGCCGAGCACAACATCCGCGTCGTCGCGACCGCGCCGGGTGGCACCAACGCGCCGCCGCGCCGGATCCCGCGCAATGCCGCCGGCGACAGCGCGCAGGAACAGGCGTGGATGGGCGAAGCGGTGCGGCAGGTGACCGAATCGACCTTCTTCAAGCGCTACGGCAGCATCGACGAGCAGGTCGGGCCGATCCTGTTCCTGGCCTCGGATGAGGCGGCCTACATCACCGGCTCCGTGCTGCCGGTCGCGGGCGGGGACCTGGGGTGACCGGGGGACACATGGAACAGAACACCATCCGATTGAAAACCCGGCGCGGCGAATTCAGGGTCGCGGTGGACGGCGACGCCGCCGCGCCGGCGCTGGTCCTGGGCAACTCGCTGGGTACCACGCTGGAGATGTGGGAGCCGCAGGTGGCCGCGTTCGCCGGGCGTTTCCGGCTGATCCGCTACGACACGCGTGGCCATGGCGGCAGCCCGGCCACGCCGGGGCCCTACAGCTTCGATGACCTGGGCCAGGACGTGTTGGCGGTGCTGGATGCGCTGGAGGTCGAGCGCGCCGCGTTCTGCGGCATCTCGATGGGCGGCCACACCGGCCTGTGGCTGGGCATCCATGCAGGGCCGCGCTTCAACGCCATCGCGGTCTGCAACAGCGCCGCCAAGATCGGCACGGAACAGGCGTGGAACGAGCGCGCCGCCATGGTGCGCGCGGACGGCGCCGCCGCCATGCGGGCGCTGGCCGATTCCGCCCCCGGCCGCTGGTTTACCGAGGGCTTCGCGCAGACGCATCCGACCGTGGTGCAGCGCGCGCAGGGCTGGATCGCCGGCATCGCCCCAGAAGGCTATGCCGCGTGCTGCGATGCGCTGGCCGCCTCGGATCTGCGCGGCTGCCTCGGCCGGATCGCCACGCCCACGCTGCTGCTGGCCGGCGCGTCCGACCCGGTCACCACGGTGGCCGATGCCCAGGCCATGCAGGCGGGCATCAAGGGAGCACAACTGGCCGTGGTGCCCGCATCCCATCTCTCGAACCTCGAAGCTCCGCAGGCCTTCGATGAGGCCGTGCTGGATTTCCTGGCCGGCGCCTGAACACCTGAAAGGACAACCGAATGCTGTATCTGGTCCACATGATCGTCGACATCCCCTCCACCGTGCCACCCGAAGAGGCCGCACGCATCAAGGCCGAGGAAAAGGCCTATTCGCAGGCGCTGCAGCGCGCGGGCAAGTGGCCTCACTTGTGGCGCGTGGTGGGCGAATACGCCAACTACAGCGTGTTCGACGTGGAGAGCAACGACGAGTTGCACGACACCCTGAGCAAGCTGCCGCTGTTCCCGTTCATGAAGATCACGGTGACGCCGCTGGCCAAGCACCCGTCTTCCATCGTGTAAGCCAAGGAGAGACAAGACATGCCCATCCACCGCAGGGCCTGCGCCATCCTGGCCGCCGCTCTCGTATTGCCCATCGCATCCATCGCGCAGACGGACACCGCCTGGCCCAACAAACCCATCAAATGGGTCGTTCCCTTCCCGCCGGGCGGCGCCATGGACGTGATCGCGCGCACCCTGGGCGACCAGGCCGCGCGCGAGCTGGGCCAGCCTTTCGTGATCGAGAACCGCCCCGGCGCGGGCGGCAACATCGGTGCGGACTTCGTGGCCAAGCAGCCCGCCGACGGCTACACGATCATGATCACGTCCATCGGCATGGCCACCAACAAGGCGCTCTATGCCAAGCTGAGCTACGACCCGGTGAAGGACTTCACCCCCATCAGCCTGCTGGCCGTGGTGCCCAACGTGCTGGTGGTGAACGCCGCGAAAAGCCCCGATCGCTCGGTCAAGGACGTCGTGGAGCGCGCCAGGCGCGAGCCGGGCAAGCTCACCTACGCGTCGGCGGGCAACGGCACGTCGATCCATCTGGCGGGCGAAGTGTTCGCGTCCATGGCCGGCGTGAACCTCATGCACGTGCCCTACAAGGGCAGCAGCCCGGCGGTGACCGACATGCTCGGCGGCCAGGTCGACCTGATGTTCGACAGCATCACCTCGGCGCGGCCCCACATCCAGTCAGGCAAGCTGCGCGCGCTGGGCGTGACCACGGCGAAACGCTCGTCCGCGCTGCCCGACGTGCCCACCATCGCCGAAGCCGGCGTGCCCGGCTACGAGGTCTCGCCCTGGTTCGCCGTGTTTGCGCCCGCCGGCACGCCCGCCGGTGTGGTGGACAAGCTCAACCGGGTGCTCAACGCGGCCATGCAGCAGCCCGACATCCGCCGCAAGCTCGAAAGCGTGGGCGCGGAGCCGATCGGCACCACGCCGAAGGAACTGGCGGCGCACCTGAACAAGGAACTGGATCGCTGGGGCGCCCTCATCAAGGCGCGCAGCATCCGCATGGATTGACGGCAACGAAAAAATACCTGGAGACGATTCGATGAATTCCGCTTCCCAACTGGCCATTCCGGCGCTGATCGACAACGAGCGGCTGGGTGCCTTCCAATGGCGCGTGCTGGCGCTGTGCTTCGTCATCGCGCTGTTCGACGGCTTCGACACGCAGGCCATCGCATTCACGGGGCCGGCCATCCTGGCCGCGTTCAATCTGCCCGCGGGTTCGCTGGCGCCCATCCTGACCGCCGGCATCGTCGGCATGACCATCGGCGCCATGACGCTGGGCATGGTCGGGGACCGGATAGGGCGCCGCCCGACGATCATGCTGAGCCTGGCGATCTTCGGCGCTGCCACGCTGGCCACGGCATGGTCCACCGACACGAACCACATCCTGGTGCTGCGCTTCATCGCGGGGATCGGGATGGGCGGCTGCACGCCGGTGCTGCTGGCCCTGGCCGCCGAGTACGGCCCGGCCCGCTACCGCGGAGCCATCATGACGGGCGTGCTGCTGGGCTTGCCTGCGGGTGCCATGCTGGGCGGCCTGCTGGCCGCGCGCATGCTGCCGGTGATCGGATGGGAAGGCATCTTCGTGGTCGGCGGCGTGGCGCCCCTGGTGATGCTGGCGGTCCTTGCGCTGCTGCTGCCTGAGTCGCTGTACTACCGCGCCACCCGCGGCGATGCCGATGGGCAGCGCTACATCGCCGGCGTGCTCTCGAAGATCGTCAACCGCCCGCTGCCGGCCGACGCGCGCTTCACGGTGCCGGAATCCGCGGCCGCACGCGCCAGCGTCCGTGCACTTTTCGCCGACGGCAACGCGGGCAAGACGGTAGCCATCTGGGCCATCTATCTGCTGAACTGGGTGGCGTGGTTCATGCTGCTGTCCTGGCTGCCGACGGTGCTCAAGGCGGGAGGGCTGCCCGCGGCCCAGGCGCCGATGGGCACGGTGATCGTCAACGCGGTGTTCATCGTCTGCGCCATACCGCTGTCGTTCGTGCTGCCGCGCATCAACACGCGCCGCCTGCTGCTCGTGATGTTCGCGGTGGGCATCGCGGTCGCGCTGGGGCTGAGCCTTGCCGGGCAGAACTGGACGCTGGTATTCGCGCTGGCGGGCCTGGCGGGCTTTGGCGTCGGCGGCCAGCAGATCGCATTGAACTACCTGATCGCCGGCGCCTACCCGACCGCGCTGCGCGCGACGGCGACCGGCTGGTCCATCGGCATGGGCCGCACGGGCGCCATCCTGGGCTCCGCGATCGGCGGCAGCTTCCTCGCATGGGGCGGGCCGCAGGGCTTCTTCCTGGCGCTGGCCGTTCCGCTGGCCGGCGCAGCGATCGCCGTCCTGAGCCTGCGGCTCAGCCCATCGCCGGCCAATGGGGCATTGGCGGCTGCCCACTGAACATGGGCATGGACGAAGTGCGCAGCCGCAGCGAGGGCGCGATCCTGTCCGTGCTGCCCGAGCGGGCGCATGACCTGGCGCGCCTGCGCGTGCTGGCGGGGCAGGGGGACTGGCCCGTCGTCACCGTCGTCGGCAAATACAACCACGGCAAAAGCCGCCTGCTCAACGAACTGATCGGCGCGAACGCCTTCGCCGTGGCCGACCGGCGCGAGACCGTGGCGCTTTGCGCCCGCGTGCACGAGCAGGTGCGTTGGCTGGATGCGCCCGGCCTGGACGCCGACGTGGCCAGCGGAGACGACGAGCATGCGCACCGGGCCGTGTGGCTGGAGTCCGACATCCGTCTGTTCGTGCATGCCGCCAAGGAGGGAGAACTGGACGCGCGCGAACGCGCGCTGCTGCAGGCTCTGCGTGCCGACGGCGAGCGCACTCGGCGGCAGACGCTGTTCGTGCTGTCGCAGGTGGACCAACTGGCGGACGAGGCAGAGCAACGCAAGGTGACCGCTGCCATCGAGGCCCAGGCGCCGGGCCTCGCATGGCTGGCCGTTTCGTCCACACGCCACCGCCAGGGCGTGAACGGAGCGAAGAAGCTGCTGCTGGAGAAAAGCGGCATCCCCGCGCTCAAGGCCGCGCTGGTCCAGGCGCTGGCCCGCGTGCCCGCGGCCCGCGCCCATGAGGCCGCCTTGCTGCTGGGCGAAATGCGCGGGCAACTGCAGCGGCTTTGCGCTGAACGCCAGGACGCGCTGGCGGGCCTGCGCCGGCAGCAGGCGCAGCAGCGTACACGCTTCGACCAGGATCTGGCTGCCGTGCTCGGCCAGGTCGGCGGTGACATCCAGACGGTGCTGGACGTGCCGGGGCCGGACCATTCGCTGACGCCCGACTCCTTTGCGGACCAGTTCAAGATGACCCCCGGCAAGCTGGAGCGCAACCGCCTGCAGGTGGCCTATTCCAAGGCCTGCATCAAGATCGGCGCCATCCTGACCAGGCATGGCGCGATGGACCTGCCGCCCGCGCAGCAGACCCAGGTCAGGAGCCTGGACAGCGCCATGGTGGCCGTCCTGGGCGTGTCGGTGAAATACCGCAAGGATTTGCAGCGCCTGTTCTGCGAGGCCGCCGGCCGCGACGGGCTGGCGCAGGACTTCACCCGTTACTTCGAGCTGTCCGCCGATCGCAAAGCACTGGCCGCGTGCATGGAGCACGCCCATGCCGATATGCAGGCGGCCGACAAGGCGCTTGCCGCGCTGGCCGGACTGGAGACGGGCACGTGAACCCCACCGCCGATCGTATCGATGGCGTCGATGAGCTGCGCCTGCTGGAATGCACCGATGCGGCCGAATGGGGCGCAGCGGATCTGTCGGACGTTTTGCGCCAGCTCGATGAATGGCTGGCTCGGCTTGAGCAGAACATGGAGGCAGGGATGCCGCCGCCCCAGGGCCTGCATGCCGACGGCGCGCTGGCGCGGCAGGCCGATGCCATCGACCGCCTGCTGCAGGACTGCTGCGCGCGCTGGGCGCGGCAATGGGCCGCACTGCAGCCCGCGCAGGCGCTGGCGGGCAATTTCGACAGCCGGCTGATGCTGCTGGTGTTCGGCAAGTTCAATGCGGGCAAAAGCGCGCTGTGCAACTTCCTGGCCGACCGCTTTGCCGCGCACGGCCGGCCGGTGCGCTATTTCCACCTCGAAGCGGGCCGCATCGTGGAGTCGGGTGAGCGGCTGCGCGAAGGCGCGACCGAGACCACCGTCCGCCTGCAGGGCGTGTGCCTGGGCGAGCGGCTGGTGCTGCTGGACACGCCCGGCCTGCATTCCGCGACGCCGGAGAACGCGGCGCTCACGCAGCGCTTCACCGACAGCGCCGACGGCGTGCTGTGGCTGACCAGCTCCAGCTCGCCCGGGCAGGTGCAGGAGCTTCATGAACTGGCGCGCGAGCTGCGCCGCAGCAAGCCGCTGCTGCCGGTGATCACGCGCAGCGACGTCATCGAAGAGGACGAAATCGACGGCGAGATCCGCAAATGCCTGCGCAACAAGACACCGGCCGACCGCGCGCTGCAGGAGGCCGACGTGCGGCAGCGCGCGCTGGACAAGCTGCGGCAGATGGGCGTCGATCCGCGGCTGCTCAAGGCGCCTGTCTCGGTCTCGGCGCATGCCGCGCGCGCGCAAGGCCAGACGGCAGCCGCGCTGGAGGCGGCGGGCTTGCCGCGCCTGTACGCGGCGCTCCTGGACATGCTGGCGCCGGCACTGGACTACAAGCGGCGCAAGCCGGCCGAGGTGCTGCTGCACCATGTGCAGGAAAACGTGCTGGCTGCGGTCGGGTCGGAGATCCTGCCCTCCATCGCCAGCTTCCAGGCGGCTCTGGGGCGGGAGCGGGAGCGCTTGCAGCAACACAAGACAGGCATGCTGCGCACCGCATGGCGCACGATCATTCCGGAGCTGCCCGCGCTGATGGAGCAGCACGACGGCAACCTGCCCACGCTGTGCGCTGCCGTGTCGCGCCTGGTGCAGCAGACCATCCATGACCTGTGGGCGATCCTGGCGGACTACCCGATATCGGGGGGCATCACCGTGGCGATCCAACTGCCGCCGATGGTTCCAGACCATGAGCGCCTTCATGCGGCCTTGCAGGACGCAATACGCCAGCAACTGGACGGCGCCTTCGGCGAGAGGCTGGAGCATTGCAATGCCGTCCTTTCACGGCTTGCCGATGGTGTCGAGGGCCTGAAAGGACGGCTGCAGCAATGCGGACAGCCCCTGCAGGAAATCGCGCGGGAGCTGCGCACGCAAGCTGGATAGAGCATGAAAACAGCCTCTAGCGCTTATCCATCAAGCGCAGGAAGCTATTAAAACAGGAGCGACTCAGCGCAACCCGGTGCCCGCCACCAGATCGTGCTTGCGCTCGATCAGCTCGATCTTGTAGCCGTCCGGATCCGTCACGAACGCGATCACCGTCGTGCCGCCCTTGACCGGCCCGGCCTCGCGCGTCACGTTGCCGCCGGCGGCCTTGATCTTCTCGCAGGCCGCGTAGGCGTCGGGAACGCCCAGGGCGATGTGGCCGTAGGCCGTGCCCATGTCGTAGCTCTCGGTGCCCCAGTTGTAGGTCAGCTCGATCTCGGCCTGGCCGGGGTTGCCGCCCTCGAAGCCGAGGAAGGCCAGCGAGTATCGGTATTCGGGGTTCTCGGACGTGCGCAGCAGTTGCATGCCGAGCACCTGGGTGTAGAAGTCAATCGAGCGCTGGAGGTTGCCAACGCGCAGCATCGTGTGGAGGAATCTCATGCCCGCGATTGTGCCGGCAAGTCGAAGACCAGGCAGGTCGTCGTGGCGTGCGCGTACAGCGTGCCGTCGGGGCCGGTGAGGCGCGCCTCGGCCGTGGCGAGCTGGCGGCCGCAGTGGACCACGCGGCCCTCGGCGCGCACGCGCTGCACCTGGGGCGTGAGCGCCTTGACCAGGTTCACGCCCAGTTCCGCCGTGGTGTAGCCGCGCCCCGGCGGCATGCGCGTGTGCACGGCGCAGCCCAGGGCCGAGTCGAGCAGCGTGGCGAACCAGCCGCCGTGCACCGTGCCCATGGGGTTCAGGTGGGCCGCGCCGGGCGTCCCCTGGAACACCGCGCGTCCCTCGTCCACCTCGACGAGCAGGAAGTCCAGCGTGCGCGCGATGGTCGCGTAGGGCAGCTCGCCGCGCAGCATGGCCTGCATCATCTGCAGGCCCGTGAGGTGGGCGATCTGCTCGCGCCGGGCGACTCCGGGGCCTGCGCCGGCATTGAGCCGCGCGGTGGTTTCGCGCTCCTGCGCGAGCCATTGTTCGAGGGGGTGGTTGTGGGTCATGCAGCGCCTTTCCGCTGGTTGATTTGCATATGCAATCATTGCAGATACAATGAAACCATGCAAGTCGCCGACCCTGCACCCACGCAGCCCCAGGGCTGCACCAACTTCAAGCTGCGCCAGCTCATGCGCCGCGTGTCGCAACACTACGACGCGGAGATGGCACGCTGCGGGCTCAAGACCACGCAGTACTCGCTGCTCTCGCACGTGCTCAAGCTCGGACCGATCCGCCCCGGCGACCTCGCGGCGGCGATGACCATGGACGCCTCCACGCTCACGCGCAACCTGCGCCCGCTGGTGGACGCGGGCTGGGTCGCGCTGGAGGCAGGGCCCGACGCGCGCAGCCGCCTCGTGCACATCACCGATGCGGGCCGCGCCAAGCGCGCCGAGGCCCAGCGCCGCTGGAAGGTGGCGCAGCTGGCCCTGAACGACACGCTGGGCGTGGAGCGCGTGGCGGCGCTGCACGCGCTGCTGGACGATGCGCTGGCGCTGCTCGACCCCGCACCGGAGCCCGGCGATGACGGCGCGCAGTGACTCCCGCACCCTCGCGTGGGTGCTGCTGGCGGCGGCGGGCGCCTTCGCGCTCACGATGGGCACGCGGCAGACCATGGGCCTGTTCCTCTCGCCGCTCAACACCTCCACCGGCCTGGGGCTGGCCAGCATCAGCCTGGCCTTCGCGTTCGGCCAGCTCTGGTGGGGCCTCACGCAGCCCTTCGCGGGCGCGGTGGCCGACCGCATCGGCACGGGGCGCGTGCTGGCCGCCGGGGTGGTGCTGGTGGTCGTCGGCACCTGCATCACGCCGCTGATGCAAAGCACGGCGGGGCTGGTCTTCGCCATCGGCGTGCTGGCGGCGGGCGGCGCGGGCATGGCGGGGCCGTCGGTGCTGATGGCCGCCACCACGCGCCTCGTGCCGCCGCAGCGGCGCGGGCTGGCCAGCGGCATCGTCAACGCGGGTGGCTCGTTCGGCCAGTTCGCCATGGCGCCCATCGCCGTGGGCCTCACCGCCAGCGTGGGCTGGGCGGGCGCGATGCAGTGGCTGGGCGTGCTGGTGCTGCTGGCGCTGCCCGCGGCCTGGGTGCTGCGCGGCAACTCCAACGCGCTGGCCGCGCAGGCGGCGGCCGCGTCGGGCATGCGGGCCTTGAGCGCGCGCGAGGCCATCGCGCAGGCCCTGGTCACGCCCGGCTACCGCTATCTGGCGGCCGGCTTCCTGGTCTGCGGCTTCCACGTGGCGTTTCTCGCCACGCACCTGCCGGGCGTGATTGCCGCGTGCGGGCTGCCGCCCGAGGTGGGCGGCTGGGCGCTGGCGGTGATCGGCCTCTTCAACATCGCGGGCAGCCTGCTCATGGGCTGGGCCGTGGGGCGCTGGCGCATGAAGTCGCTGCTGGTGCTGCTCTACGCCACGCGCGGCGTGGCGGTGCTGGTGTTCCTGCTGGCGCCCAAGACGCCCGCCGTGGTGCTGGTCTTCTCGGCGGTGATGGGCGTGACGTTCCTCTCCACCGTGCCGCCCACGGCAGGGCTGGTGGCCAAGATGTTCGGCACGGCCAACATGGCGATGCTGTTCGGGCTGGTGATGCTGGCGCACCAGATCGGCGGCTTCCTGGGCGCCTACCTCGGCGGCACGGTGTTCCAGGCCACGGGCAGCTACGACTGGGTCTGGTACATGGACATCGCCCTGGCTGCGGGCGCCGCGCTGGCGAGCCTGCCGATCCGGGAATCGCCCGCGCTGGCACCTGCCAGGGCATGAGCCAAATCAGCCTCCAGCGCTTGTGCAGCAAGCGCTGGCAGCTATATTTCTGGTAGCTGGTCTACCGAGAGCCGCGCCTTTTTCCTCGGGCGCCAATCTCCGGCGTCCTACGCGGGCGGGCAGGGCGGGGCAGCTACCGTCGGGACACCTTCCACTCCCGCCGCGCCGCCATGATCGCCATCGTCGTTCCCGCGCATGATGAAGAACGCCACCTCGGCGCCTGCCTGCGCTCATTGCGCCGTGCGGCGCGCTGCCCCCGCCTGGAGGGCGAGGACGTGCTCGTCGTCGTCGCGCTCGACTGCTGCACCGACGGCTCGCACGCCGTCGCCGTGCGCTGGGGCGCGCTCACGGTGCACGTGCAGGCGCGCAACGTGGGCCTGGCGCGCGCGGCCGGGGCGCAGGCGGCGCTGGCGGCCGGCGCGCGCTGGCTGGCCTTCACCGATGCAGACAGCCGCGTCGCGCCCGACTGGCTGTCGCAGCAGCTCGCGCAGCGCAGCGACGCGGTGTGCGGCACGGTGCAGGTGCAGGACTGGCGCGAGCACACGCCCGCCGTGCGCGCGGCGTTCGAGGCCGGCTACCGCGACGCGGACGGCCACGGCCACATCCACGGCGCCAACCTGGGCGTGAGCGCCCATGCCTACAGCGGCGCGGGCGGCTTCGCGCCGCTGGTCTGCCATGAAGACGTGGCGCTGGTGCGCGCGCTGCAGGCCTGGGGCGCGCGCATCGCCTGGAGCGCGGCGCCGCGCGTCACCACCAGCGCACGCCGCAGCTATCGCGCGTGCGAGGGCTTCGGCGCCACGCTGGAGCGGCTGGCGCTGCCGTCCTTGCACCCCATGGGGGCCGCGGCATGAGCGCGTCGGCCATCGCATCCCTGCCCCAGCCGCCCGCACAGCGCGTGCGCGCCTGCCTGGCGGGCGAGGGCGGCAGCGGCGGCGCGGCGCAGCAGTTGCGGCGCCTGGTGGACGCAGGCTGCGACCGCCTGCCGCTGCCCGGCCAGGGCGCCACGCTCGCGCGCTGGCAGGCGCTGGCTGCCGTGGCGGCGCACGACCTGTCGCTGGCCAAGCTCTACGAAGGCCACACCGATGCGCTGGCCATCATGGCCGAACTGGGCGGCGCACCCGGCCCGGCGGGCGCTCTCTGGGGCACCTGGGCGGCCGAGGCGCCCACGGCCCGCGCCACGCTCACGCCCGACGGGCGGCTGCGCGGCGCGAAGGCGTGGTGCTCCGGCGCCGCATCGCTCACGCATGCGCTGCTGACCGCGTGGCGGCCGGGCCGCGAACACCCCCAGCTCGTGGCCGTGGCGCTGCGCCAGCCCGGCGTGCGCGTGGACGGCCGGGGCTGGCAGGCCGTCGGCATGGCGGGCAGCGCCACGGCGGTCGTGCATTTCGACGACGCGCCCGCCATCGCCGTGGGCGCGGAAGGCGCCTACCTCGACCGCCTCGGCTTCTGGCAGGGCGGCGCGGGCATCGCCGCGTGCTGGTGGGGCAGCGCCTGCGCCATCGGCCAGGCGCTGCACCGCGCGGCGCGCCAGCCCTCCGCACCGCCGTGGCGGCAGGCCGCGCTGGGCCGCACGGACGTGGCATTGCAGTCCACGGCGGCGCTGCTGCGCGCCGCCGCGGCATGGATCGACGCGCACCCGCGCGCCCTGGCGCAGGCCGTGGCGCTGCGCACGCGCCAGTCGGCCGAGCGCACCGCGCGCACCGTGCTCGACGAAGCCGGCCAGGCGCTGGGCGCCGCCCCTTTCTGCCAGGACGCGGCCTTCGCCCGCCACGCCGCCGACCTGCCCGTGTTCATCCGCCAGAGCCATGGCCCCAAGGACGACGCCGCCCTGGGCCAGCTCGCCGCACAAGAGGAGGCCCCATGGACTTTGTGACCATCGCCGAGCGCGCCGCCCCCGTGGCCGCGCCCCCCACAACACCCCCGCCACGCGCCACATCGCCGGCGCGGGCACGTCCGCCGACGTCTGGCAGTCCTGGCTGGCGCGCATGGGCGTGACCCGCCACACCAGCCCGCCCTGGCTCACGCCCGCGCAGCGCTTGGTGGTGGTGGCGCCGCACCCCGACGACGAAGTGCTGGCCTGCGGCGGCCTGCTGCACGGCCACCTCGCGCGCGGCGGCGAGGCGCTGGTCGTGGCCGTGACCGACGGCGAGGCCAGCCACCCGGGCGACCCCGAATGGCCCGCGCCGCGCCTGGCCGAGCAGCGCCGCGCGGAAAGCGCGGCCGGCCTGCTGCGCCTCTCGGCCGGGCGGGCGTTGCCCGTGCTGCGCCTGGGCGTGCCCGACGGGCGCGTGATGCGCTACGCGCCGCGCCTGCAGGCCATGCTGGAAGCGCTGCTGCAGCCGGGCGACGTGGCGCTCACCACCTGGCGGTGGGACGGCCACCCCGACCACGAAGCCTGCGGCGCCGCCACCGTGGCCGCCGCGGCGCGCCAGGGCTGCACCGTGGCCGAGGCGCCGGTGTGGATGTGGCACTGGGCCGACACCCGTGACCCGCTGATCCCCTGGGCGCGCCTGTGCGCCGTGCCGGTGGCGCCCGACTCCGCCGCCTGCAAGCGCCACGCGCTGGCCCTGCACGCCACGCAGAGAACGCCGCGCGCGGGCGGGCTGCCGCCCATCCTCGAAGAGGCCATCCTGCAGCGCGCCGAGTGGGGCGCGGAATATTTCTTCGTCGAGCCATGAGCGCTGGCGCCGCGATGGATGCGCCGTACTTCGAGCGCCTCTACGCGCACAGCCCCGATCCCTGGCGCTTCGAGGGCAGCTGGTACGAGGCCCGCAAGCGCGCCCTGGTGCTCGCCAGCCTGCCGCGCCAGCGCTACGGCGCCGCTTTCGAGCCTGCCTGCGCCAACGGCGGCCTGACTGCGCCGCTGGCCGCGCGCTGCGACCGCCTGCTGGCCTGCGACACCGCCGCCCCGGCCGTGCACACCACGCGCGAGCGCCTTGCGGGGCAGGCGCACGTGGAATGCATGCAGGCCTGGCTTCCAGAGCAGTGGCCGCACGGCCGCCGGTTCGACCTGGTCGTGCTCAGCGAATTCCTCTACTACCTGGCGCCGCCCGCGCTGGACGGCCTGCTGCATGCCCTGCGCGCGAGCCTGCTGCCGCATGGCACCGTGCTCGCCTGCCACTGGCGGCACCCGATACCGGACTGCGCGCTGGACGGAGACGCCGTGCACACCCGCCTGCACGCGGGCCTGGCGCTGCCGCGCGTGCTGGAGGTGCGGGATGTGGATTTCCGCCTGGACGTGTGGTGCGCGGAGCCCAGCGCGGCCGGGCTGGAGCACCGGCTGGAATAAGAGAAAAAACGACCTCCAGCGCTTGTCTGGCAACCGCCGGCAGCTATCGTTTCGATAGTTTCAGACAGGCACCGTGTAGTTCAGCGTCATGCGCCCGCCGTCCACGGTGACGATCTCGCCGGTCACGTAGCTGGCGGCATCGCTGGCGAGCCAGGCCACCACGTCGGCCACCTCGGCGGGCTCACCCAGGCGCTTCATGGGCGTGCGGCCCAGGATCTTGCGCTGGGCGTCCTCGCTGGTCAGCACAGCCTTGGCGGCCAGCTCGGTGGCGATGGTGCCGGGGGCCACGGCGTTCACGCGGATGTTCCTGTCGGCCAGCGCCAGCGCCATCACGCGCGTGAGCTGGTTGATGCCGCCCTTGCTGACGTTGTAGCTGGCGATGTTGGGAATCGCCAGCACGCCGTTGACCGAACTCATGTTGACGATGCTGCCGCCGCCCGCATCCGCCATGGCGCGCGCCGCCGCCTGGCCCATGAGGAAGGCGCCCTTGAGGTTGACGCGCAGCACGGCGTCGAAGTCCTCCTCGGTCACCTCCAGGAAATCGGCCGCGCGGAAGATGCCGGCGTTGTTCACCAGCACGTCGATGCGCCCGTGCAGCGCCAGCGTCTCGCGCACCAGTGCGTCCACCTGGGCCTTGTCGCCCACGTCGCAGCGCACGAAGGTGGCGCCGATTTCCTGGGCCAGCGCACGGCCGCGCGCTTCATCCACGTCGGCGACGACGGGCAGGGCGCCCTCGCGCGCGAAGCGGCGCACGCAGGCCTCGCCGATGCCCTGGGCGCCGCCCGTGACAATGCACACGCGGCCCCGCAGGCCGAACTGGATGGGGTCTTGGGTCATGGTTAGCGTTTCTGGTACATGGCCTCGATGGCCTGCGCGTAGTGGGCGGAGAGGTTGTTGCGCTTGAGCTTGAGCGTGGGCGTCATGAAGGTGTTCTCGATGGTCCACGGCTCGCGCACCAGGTGCACGGCGCGCGGCACAGCATAGCGCGGAAAGCTGGCCGCCTGCCGCTCGATGCGTGCCAGCGCCGCGCGCTGGACGCTGGGGTGCGCCAGGCTGGCGTCGTCGCCGGGGTTCAGGCCGAGCTGGCGCGCGAGCTGGCGCCATTCCTCGGGCTGCACCACGGCCACGCAGGCGATGAAGGGGCGCTGCTCGCCCACCACGAAGGCCTGGCCGAACAGCGCGTCGCCCGTGATGGCCAGCTCCAGGTCGCCGGGCGGCACCTTCTCGCCGGTGGAGGTGACGATGATCTCCTTGATGCGGCCCAGGATGCGGATGCGGCCATCAACGATCTCGGCCTGGTCGCCCGTGCCCAGCCAGCCGTCCCCGGAGAGGATGCGGGCGGTGTCCTCGGGGCGCTTCCAGTAGCCCTTCATGACGATGGGGCCGCGCACCTGCAGCTCGCGGTTCTCGCCGATGCGCACCTCCACGCCGGGCAGCGCGCGGCCCACGGTGGCGGGGTCGTTGTCCTCCAGCGTGTTGACGCTGACCACGGGCGTGGTCTCGGTCATGCCGTAGCCCTGGACCAGCGGCAGGCCCAGGCCCAGGAAACACTGGGCGATGGTGGGCGACAGCGGCGCGCCGCCGCTCACCGCCACGCGCACGCGCCCGCCGAACTGCGCCAGCAGCGGCCGGGCCACCAGCGCGCGCAGCAGCGGCCAGGGCAGGGCGCGCAGCCAGCCGCCCGCGCCGTCCTGCGGCGCGGCGGGCAGGCGCTGCGCGGCGCGGAAGCGCTGCCAGCCCACGGACTGCGCGGCCTGGAACAGGCGCATCTTGAAGGGCGAGGGCGAGAGCTTCTCGATGAGCTTGGCGTGCACGCGCTCGTAGATGCGCGGCACCGACACCAGCACGGTGGGACGCACGGTGCGCAGGTCCTCGGCCAGCTGCGCCACCGAGCGCGCATAGGCCACGCAGCTGCCCGCGGCCATGGGCAGGTAGTAGCCGCCGGTGCGCTCGAAGGTGTGCGACAGCGGCAGGAAGGAGAGGAACACGTCGTCCGGCGTGGGCACGATGCGCGCCAGCACGGCCTTCACGTCGGCGATCACGTTGGCGTGCGTGAGCATCACCCCCTTGGGCTTGCCGGTGGTGCCGCTGGTGTAGACGATGGCCGCCAGGTCGCCGGGGCCGGGCGGGGGAGGCAGCGGCGTGTCCGGCGTGGCATGGGCCAGCCAGGCGGACAGCGGGGCCACGGGAACATCGCCGGGGGTTGCCTCCGCCACCGGACCGGCGACCACCACGCCCAGCAGGTGCGGCAGGGGCGTGCCCACGGCTCGGATGCGCTCCCACTGCGCCGTGTCGGCCACGACGAGCAGGGACACCTCGGCGTCCGCCAGGATGTAGGCGATGCTGCCCGGGTTGTCGATGGCGTGCAGCGGCACGGGCACGCAGCCGGTGGCGAGCACGGCCTGGTCGATGCTCATCGCATCCAGCCCGTTGGGCAGCAGGATGGCCACGCGCGCGCCGGCGGGCAGGCCGCTGGCGGCCATGGCGCGGCTCCACTGCTGCACGCGCTCGTTCGTCTGGGCCCAGGTGAGGCCAGCCCACTGGCCGGTGGCGGAATCGCACTGGCGGTAGGCCTCGGCGGCGGGCGTGAGGCGCGCGCGCAGGGCCAGCAGCTCGGGCAGCGTCTGCACGGCGTGCAGGTCGGGAAGGGTGGAGGTCATGCGCACCATCGGCCGGCTGTCCCGGCCTTGAAAATTTCAAAAACAGGAGCTGCAAGCGCTTGTCTGGCAAGGCTTGGAAGCGGATTTCGTGCATATTTCCGCACGACCGTGCCACGGATTATCGCAGCCAGCGCGTCAGCCGGCGGCTTCCAGCCCGTGGGCGAAATGCGCGCGCATGGTCTGCGCGGCGCCTTGCGCGTCGCGCGCGCAGCAGCGCAGACATGACGGCCTCGTGCTCGGCCAGTGAATCCTCGATGCGCCCCTGCTTGAACAGGGAGTGGTGGCGGCTGAGCTTCATCACCTTGCGCAGATCGGCCACCATCTGGCCGCGCCAGCGGTTGTCGGCCAGCTCCAGCAGGCGCAGGTGGAAGCGCTCGTTGAGGGTGAAGAAGCGCTCGCGGTCGCCTGCGGCGGCGGCCAGCTCGGCGTGCAGCGCCTCCAGTTCGCCCAACTGCTGGGGCGTGGCGGTGGCCGCCACCACGCCGGCTGCGTCGCTCTCCAGCAGCGCGAGCAGGTGGTAGACGTCGCGCAGGTCTTTCTCCGACATCTCCGTCACGTAGGCGCCGCGGCGCACCTTCATCGTGACCAGGCCTTCGGCCGCGAGCACCTTCAGCGCCTCGCGCAGCGGCGTGCGGCTGATGCCGATTTCCTCGGCGATCTTCATCTCGTCGATCCAGCTGCCGGGCTCCAGCTCCTGGCGGAAGATGCGCTGGCGCAGCAGTTCAGCCACTTCTTCGTACAGGGCTTGGCGGGGCAGCGGGACGGTCTTCATGCGCCCGAGAATATCAGTGCATGGAAGCGCTGGCGGGCTGGTAGGTGGGTGGGACGCCCGCCACGGGAACGCCGCCGCGCAGCGCCCCCGCGGGCAGGTGCGGCGCGATGGCGGCGCGGGCCGCCAGGAGCGCGGGGAGGTCGACGTGCGTGGCGTAGCCCATGCTCTCCAGCATGAAGACCAGGTCCTCGGTGACGATGTTGCCCGACGCACCGGGCGCGAAGGGGCAGCCGCCCAGCCCGCCCATGCATGCGTCGAATTCGCGGATGCCTTCCTGCAGGCCCGCCAGCGCGTTGGCGAGCCCCAGGCCCATGGTGTCGTGCAGGTGGAGCTTGTGCAGCAGCGGGCCCACCGCGTCCTGGACGGCGCGCACGGTGCCCTGCACCAGGGCCGGATGGGCATAGCCCACCGTGTCGGCCAGGGTGATGCGGTCGGCGCCGGCCAGGGCCAGCGCCTTGGCGGCGGCCACCACGTCTTTCAGCGGCACGGTGCCGGCCACCGAGCAGCCGAAGGCCGAGGCGGTCACGCAATCGACGCGCACGGGCCGCGGCTGCGCACGCAGCCATTCGATGATGTCGCCGATGGCGGCGATGTGCTCCAGCGTGCCCTTGTTCACGTTGGCGCGGCTGTGCCGGTCGCTGGCCGAGAGCGGGATCACGATGACGTGCGCGCCCGCCGCGTAGGCGGCCATGGCGCCCTTGAGGTTGGCGGCGAGGGCGTAGACCTTCAGCCCGTCGATCCGCAGCGCCTGCACCACCACCGCCGCGGAGTCGGCCATCTGCGGCACGAGGCGCGGCGAAACGAAGCTGCCGACCTCGATGTCCCGCAGGCCGGCCGCGTACAGCGCCTGGATCCAGGCGATCTTCGCCTCGGTGGAGACGGGCTGGGCGATCAATTGCAGCCCGTCGCGGGGGCCGACTTCGGTGACGGTGACGCGCTCGGACATAGCGGGCCTATGGCTGCACCTGGATGTGCGCCGCCTGGATCGTCGCCTTCGCCTTGGCGATGTCGTTCTCGATGAGGCGGGAGAAGTCCTGCGGCGTGGTGGAGCTGGCTTCCAGCCCCTGCTTGGCGTAGGCGGCGCGCACGTCGGGGCGCGCCATGACCTGCACCACGGCGTCATTCAAGGTCTTGACCACGTCGGCCGGCGTGCCGGCGGGCGCGAAGACGCCGTAGTAGGTGACGAAGCTGTAGTCCTTGTAGCCCGCCTCGGCCACGGTCGGCACGTCGGGCAGCGAGGCGTTGCGCGCGGCGGAGGTGACGGCCAGCGCGCGCACCTTGCCGCTCTGGATGAGGTTGGTGGCCGACGAGATCGAGGCGCCGGCGACCTGCAGGTGGCCGCCCATCAGGTCCGCCAATGCCGGGCTCGACCCCTTGTAGGGCACGTGCTGCATCTTGAAGCCGGCCGCCGCCTGCAGCATTTCCACCGAAATGTGCACCGAGCCGCCCGTGCCGGAGGTGCCGTAGCTGATCTTGCCGGGCTCCTTGCGCGCGGCGTCGATGAGCTGCGCCAGGGTCTTGTAGGGCGAATCGGCGGTGACCAGCAGCACCATCGGCGTGGTGGCGAGCAGCGAGATCGGCTGCAGGTCCTTGATGGGGTCGTAGGACGTCTTCATCAAGAGCGGGATCAGCGACACGTTGTCCGACTGGCCGATCACGATGTCGTACCCCGTGGGCGCCGCGCGCGCCAGCTCGGCCAGGCCCAGCGCCGTGCCGGCGCCGGGGCGGTTGTCGGGCACCATCACCCAGCCCTTGGCCTCGGCCAGGTGGGTGGCCAGGTTGCGGCCGATGAAGTCGGTGCCGCCGCCGGGCGTGGAGGGGATGATCACGCGGATCGGCTTGGCGGGGTAGTGCGCGGGAGTCTGGGCGTGTGCCAGCGCTGCGGTGGCCATCAGCGCCGCGATGAGGATTCGTCGTTGCATGGTGAGTGTGTCTCCGGGGAATGGGGGGTGGACGTCAGCCGCCGATCTTTCCGTGCTGACGCAGCAGCGCGATGGCCTCGTCGTCCAGGCCGAGGTCTTTCAGGATCGCCACGGTGTGCTCGCCCACCTGGGGCGGGTCGGCGCGCTTGCCCACCTTGCGGCCATCGAATTCGAGGGGCAGGGCTGGCGTGGAAACATGCTCCCCGGTCGGGAGCACCATCGGCATCAAGGCGCCGCCCTGCGTGAGGTGCGGGTCTTTCAGCAGATCATGGGGCTGGTTCACGGGCGCGTACGACAGCCTGGCCTTTTCGAGGGCTTCGCAGAGGTCGGCGCTGTTCCAGTTCTTGAGCACTTCGGCCACGGCGGGCACGACCCACGGGCGCGCGGCCTCGCGGTCGATGGCGGAGAACAGGCGCGCATCCTCGGCCCAGCCCGCGGGCATGAAGGTGGCGGCGAAGGTGCGCCACTGGGCGTCGCTGACCACGGCGACGAAGACGCGCGCGCCGTCCTTGGTGGTGAACAGGTCGTAGACGCCCCAGGGCGGCTCGCGCTTGCTGCCGAAGGGCAGGGCGGGGGTGCCGGTCAGCTCGAACTGCGTGATGAACTGCGCCACCAGCAGCAGGTTGGTCTCGAACAGGCCCGCGCGGATGTACTTGCCCTTGCCCGTGCGTGTGCGCTCATGCAGCGCGCTGAGGGCGCCGATCACGCCGAACTGGCCGCCCAGGATGTCGTTGACCGAAGGCGCGGCGCGCTGCGGGCGGTCGTCGCTGCCATTGATGTAGGCCATGCCGCCCATCATCTGGACGACCTCGTCCAGGGCCGTGCGCTCCTGGTAGGGGCCGCTCAGGAAGCCCTTGAGCGATACGTAGATGGCGCGCGGGTTGCGCGCGCGCACGGATTCGTGGTCCAGGCCGTATTGCAACAGGCTGTCGTCGCGGAAGTTCTCCAGCACGATGTCGGCCTTGTCGGCCAGGTCCTGGACGAGCTGGCGGCCCTCGGCCGACTTCAGATCAACCGCGAAGCTCTGCTTGTTGCGGTTGAACACGGGGAAGTAGCCGATGCCGGCGCTCTTGAGGCGGCGCGTGCGGTCGCCCTCCACGGGCTCCACCTTGATCACCTCGGCGCCCAGGTCGGCCAGCGTCATGCCGGTGGCGGGACCCATGATCATGTGCGAGATCTCCAGCACGCGCACGCCCTTGAGCGGCAGGTCGTCAGGGGCGAGGTAGGGGGAAGGCGCGGAGGGAGATGGACTGTTCATACTGGATGGAATTAATTATTCAGAATTAATAATTACAAACACCTTGGGCGCGATCTTGGCGCGGTTCACGGGTGCTCCGCATCCGATGAAACCCTAGGGGCCTCAGGATGCGGGCGCGTAGGGCGCGAACCGCCGTGCGTTGGGGTCGATGCTCAGCGGCCGGCCCAGCGCGGGGAAGGCGCGCTGCACGCAGTTCTCCCGGTCGCAGACCTTGCAGCCCGAGCCGATCGGCACGGCGCGCTCAGGCGCGTCCAGCCCCAGCCCGTCGCCGTAGACCAGCCGATGGGCGTGGCGCGCATCGCAGCCCAGCGCCACCGAGAAGATCCGCCCGGGCGTGCCGTAGCCGCCGCGCCGGTGCTCCACCGTGCGGGCGATCCACAGGTATGTGCGCTCGTCGGGCATGCGGGCCAGTTGCGTGAGGATCTTGCCGGGCTGCGAGAACGCGTCGTACACGTTCCACAGCGGGCAGGTGCCGCCGGTGCGCGAGAAGTGGAAATCGACCGACGACTGGCGCTTGGACATGTTGCCCGCCCTGTCCACCCGCACGAAGAAGAAAGGGATGCTGTGCGGCGATGCGTGGCGCATCGTCGAGAGGCGGTGCCCCACCGTCTCGAAACCCACGCCGAAGCGCTCGCCGAGCAGGTCGATGTCGTAGCGCAGTTCGTCGGCGGTCTTCTGGAAGAGCCGGTTGGGCAGCAGCAGCGCCGCCGCGAAGTGGTTGGCGAAGCCGATGCGGGCCAGCGCGCGCGCCTCGTCGCTGACGAAATTGGCCGCATTGGTGAATCCGTCGATCGTCGGCCCCGACTCCAGCAGCGCGAGCTGGATGCCCAGCTGGAACGCCTGCTGGCCGGCGCTCAGGCCGGCCCCCAGCCGCAACTGGTGGCTGGCGCGCTCCAGCATGCGCACCGGCTGCTCGATAGCGGGCGAGCCCGCCGCGCGCAGCACGGTGATGCCGTGGAGGCTGCGCAGCCGCAGCTCCAGCGCCGCCACCAATTGGGCCGCGTGCGGCGCGTGCGGGTCCATGTCTTCGGGGTGCAGTTGCAGGTAGAGCTGCTCGGCCTGCTCGTCCAGCAGGGCCAGGTGCTGGTGGCCCGCATAGAAGAATTCGCGCACTTCCTCATAGGGTTGCACGGGCACGGCGGCGGCATGCGCGGCGTGATCGCTGTCGGTGTTCTCCGCGATCACCGACAGGCGCTCTTCCGCCGCGCGGATGCGCTTGTGCATGCCCAGCAGGACGCGCGTGGCCGCCGGCAGCTGCTCGGCCAGGATGCGGGTTTCCGCCAGCGGCACCTGGTCGCCGCCCGGCATGTCGGCCAGGGCGCTGCGCAGCTGGCCCAGCTGCCGCGCCTGCGAGTCCTCCGAGAACTGCTGCAGGTCGATGCCGAAAGCCGCCTGCAGCCGCAGCAGCACGTTCACGGTGAGCGGCCGCTGGTTGTTCTCGATCTGGTTCAGATAGCTGGGCGATACCTTGAGCGCCTGCGCCAGCGCCGCCTGGGTCAGGCCGCGCTGCTCGCGCAGCGTCTTCAGGTGCGCTCCCATGAAAGCCTTGCTCATGTTTGCAAACATCGCAAATTTACATTCGCAATTCGCATAAATTGTTCTCCTAATTGTTGCGAATGCTCGCTGTTTTTGCGAAGATTGTAAATATAGATATGACAGGGACACCCACCATGGCTTTCGATTTCGGAGATCTGCAGCGCTGGAACCAGGCGGCCAGCAAGTCGGCCCCGCAGGGCGACGCGGAGAACTTGAACTGGATCACGCCCGACGGCATCGCCGTCAAGCCGCTGTACACCGCGGCCGATCTGGAGGGCTTGCCCTACACCGACACGCTGCCCGGCTTCGAGCCCTACGTGCGCGGCCCGCAGGCCACCATGTACGCGGTGCGGCCCTGGACGATCCGCCAGTACGCGGGCTTTTCCACCGCCGAGGAGTCGAATGCCTTCTACCGCAAGGCGCTGGCGGCGGGCGGGCAGGGCGTCTCCGTGGCGTTCGACCTCGCCACGCACCGGGGCTACGACAGCGACCACCCGCGCGTGACCGGCGACGTGGGCAAGGCCGGGGTGGCGATCGACTCGGTGGAGGACATGAAGATCCTCTTCGACCAGATCCCGCTGGACAAGGTGAGCGTCTCCATGACCATGAACGGCGCGGTGCTGCCGGTGCTGGCGGGCTACGTGGTGGCGGCGGAGGAGCAGGGCGTGTCGCAGGACAAGCTCTCAGGGACTATCCAGAACGACATCCTCAAGGAGTTCATGGTCCGCAACACCTACATTTACCCGCCCAAGCCGTCGATGAAGATCATCGGCGACATCATCGAGTACACGGCCAGGAACATGCCGAAGTTCAACTCGATCTCGATCAGCGGCTACCACATGCAGGAAGCCGGTGCCAATCAGGCGCTGGAGCTGGCCTTCACGCTGGCCGACGGCAAGGAATACGTGAAGACCGCCATCGCCAAGGGCATGGACGTGGACGAGTTCGCCGGCCGCCTGTCGTTCTTCTGGGCGATCGGCATGAACTTCTACCTGGAGATCGCCAAGATGCGCGCCGCCCGCCTGCTGTGGTGCCGCATCATGAAGGGCTTCGATGCCAAGAAGCCCAAGAGCCTGATGCTGCGCACGCACTGCCAGACCTCGGGCTGGTCGCTGACCGAGCAGGATCCGTACAACAACGTGGTGCGCACCACCATCGAGGCCATGGCGGCCGTATTCGGCGGCACGCAGAGCCTGCATACCAACGCGCTGGACGAAGCCATCGCGCTGCCCACCGAGTTCAGCGCCCGCATCGCGCGCAACACGCAGCTCATCATTCAGGAAGAGACGCACATCACCAACGTGATCGACCCCTGGGCCGGCTCCTACATGATGGAGAAGCTCACCCAGGACATGGCCGACGCCGCCTGGAAGATCATCGAGGAAGTCGAGGCCATGGGCGGCATGACCGCCGCCGTGGACTCGGGCTGGGCCAAGCTCAAGATCGAGGCCGCCGCCGCCGAGAAGCAGGCGCGCATCGACTCGGGCAAGGAGGTCATCGTCGGCGTGAACAAGTACAAGCTCGCCAAGGAAGATCCGGTGGACATCCTGGAGGTGGACAACGTGAAGGTGCGCGACAGCCAGATCGCGCGCCTGAACGCCATCAAGGAAAAACGCGACCAAACGCAGGTGCAGCAAGCGCTGGATGCTCTCACTTCCGCAGCAGAAAGTGGCGAGGGCAACCTGCTGGACCTCTCCATCAAGGCCATCCGCCTGCGCGCCACGGTGGGCGAGGTGTCGGATGCATTGGAGAAAGTCTTCGGGCGCCACCGCGCCGATACGCAAAAGGTGACCGGCGTGTACGCAGCAGCTTATGACTCGGCCGAGGGCTGGGAAAAACTCAAGGGCGAGATCGCGGCCTTCGCCGAGGATCAAGGCCGCCGCCCCCGCGTGATGATCGCCAAGCTGGGCCAGGACGGCCACGACCGCGGCGCCAAGGTGGTGGCCACGGCTTTTGCCGACCTGGGCTTCGACGTGGACATGGGCCCGCTGTTCCAGACCCCCGAGGAATGCGCCCGCCAGGCCATCGAGAACGACGTGCACGCCGTGGGTGTCTCCACGCTGGCGGCCGGCCACAAGACGCTGGTGCCCGCGATCATCCAGTCGCTCAAGGAGCAGGGCGCCGACGACATCATCGTCTTCGTCGGCGGCGTGATTCCCGCGCAGGACTACGACTTCCTGTACCAAGCGGGCGTGAAGGGGGTCTACGGCCCCGGCACGCCGATCCCGGCCAGCGCCAAGGACGTGCTGGAGCAGATCCGCAAGGCCACGGCGTGACGCCTGAGGTGCTGCTCCAGGGCATCGTGGCGGGCAGCGGCGCCGTGCAGCGCCGCGCCATCGCCAAGGCCATCACGCTGCTCGAATCCACCCGCGCCGACCACCGCGCGCAGGGCGACGAGCTACTCACCGCGCTGCTGCCGCACACGGGGCGCTCGTTCCGCCTGGGGATCAGCGGCGTGCCCGGCGTGGGCAAATCCACCTTCATCGAGGCGCTGGGCCTGTACCTGATCGCGCAAGGCTTGAAGGTGGCGGTGCTCGCCATCGACCCGTCGTCCACCGTCTCGGGCGGCGCCATCCTGGGCGACAAGACGCGCATGGAGCACCTCTCGATGAACGAGCAGGCCTACATCCGCCCCAGCCCGAGCAGCGGTACGCTGGGCGGCGTGGCCGAGAAGACCCGCGAATCCATGCTGGTCTGCGAGGCGGCGGGCTACGACGTGGTCATCGTCGAGACCGTGGGCGTGGGCCAGAGCGAGATCGCGGTACAGGGCATGACCGACATGTTCTGCGTGCTGCAACTGCCCAACGCGGGCGACGACCTGCAGGCCATCAAGAAGGGCGTGATGGAGCTGGCCGACCTCGTGGTCATCAACAAGGCCGACATCGACCCCCACGCCGCCACGCGCGCGCAGGCGCAGATCACGTCCAGCCTGCGGCTGCTGTCCATGCACGGCAACCCGGAGCATGCGCACCACGACGGGGCGACATGGGCGCCGAAGGTCATCACGTTGAGCGCATTGAAAGGCGAGGGCGTGGACGGCTTCTGGGCCGCCGTGGAGGAATTCCGCCGCCTGCAGACCGCCAACGGCCGCATTGCGTCCCGGCGCGAGCGGCAGTCCCTCGCCTGGATGTGGGAGCGCATCGACGCGGGCCTGAAGCAGGCCTTCCGCGCCCACCCACAGGTCAGACAGCTTTTGCCGCAGATGCAGGCCGACGTGGCCGCAGGCCGCATTGCGGCCAGCACCGCAGCACGAAATCTGCTTGCAGCCCAATCAGGGTAAGCGCAAGCAGCTACTAATTGAATAGCATCAAACCCAAGAGAGCAACCATGCAAGACATCCTCGACCAACTGGAGAAAAAGCGCGAGCTGGCCCGCCTGGGTGGCGGCCAGAAGCGCATCGACGCGCAGCACAAGAAGGGCAAGCTCACCGCGCGCGAGCGCATCGAGCTGCTGCTGGACGACGGCACCTTCGAGGAATGGGACATGTTCGTGGAGCACCGCTGCACGGACTTCGGCATGGAAGACACCAAGATCCCCGGTGACGGCGTGGTCACGGGCTACGGCATGATCAACGGCCGCCTGGTGTTCGTCTTCAGCCAGGACTTCACCGTGTTCGGTGGCGCGCTCTCCGAGACGCATGCCGAGAAGATCTGCAAGGTGATGGATCAGGCCATGAAGGTGGGAGCGCCCGTCATCGGCCTCAACGACTCGGCGGCGCGCGCATCCAGGAAGGCGTGGCGTCGCTCGGCGGCTATGCCGACGTGTTCCAGAAGAACGTGATGGCCAGCGGCGTGATCCCGCAGATCAGCATGATCATGGGTCCCTGCGCGGGCGGCGCGGTGTACTCGCCCGCCATGACGGACTTCATCTTCATGGTCAAGGATTCGAGCTACATGTTCGTGACCGGCCCCGAGGTGGTGAAGACCGTCACGCACGAGGAAGTGACCGCCGAGGAACTCGGCGGCGCCGTGACCCACACCACGCGCAGCGGCGTGGCCGACATGGCGTTCGAGAACGACGTGGAGGCGCTGATGATGCTGCGCCGCCTCTACAACTACCTGCCGCTGAACAACAAGGAAAAGGCCCCCGTTCGCCCCAGCAACGACCCGGCCGACCGCGCCGACCTGTCGCTCGACACCCTGGTGCCCGACAACGCCAACAAGCCCTACGACATGAAGGAGCTGATCGTCAAGACGGTGGACGACGGCGACTTCTTCGAGCTGCAGCCCGACTACGCCAAGAACATCATCATCGGCTTCGCCCGCATGGAAGGGCAGACCGTGGGCATCGTCGCCAACCAGCCGCTCGTGCTGGCGGGCTGCCTGGACATCAAGTCCAGCATCAAGGCTGCGCGCTTCGTGCGCTTCTGCGATGCGTTCAACATCCCCGTGCTCACCTTCGTGGACGTGCCCGGCTTCATGCCCGGCACGTCGCAAGAGTACGGCGGCATCATCAAGCACGGCGCCAAGCTGCTCTACGCCTACGCCGAATGCACGGTGCCCAAGATCACCGTCATCACCCGCAAGGCGTATGGCGGCGCGTACGACGTGATGAGCTCCAAGCACCTGCGCGGCGACGTGAACCTGGCCTGGCCCAATGCCGAAATCGCCGTGATGGGTGCCAAGGGGGCGGTGGAAATCATCTTCCGCGAGGACAAGAACGACCCCGCCAAGCTGGCCGCCCGCGAGGCCGAGTACAAGGCCCGTTTCGCCAACCCGTTCGTCGCCGGCGCGCGTGGCTTCATCGACGACGTGATCCTGCCGCACGAGACGCGCAAGCGCATCTGCCGGAGCCTGGCGATGCTCAAGAACAAGCAGCTCGACAACCCGTGGCGCAAGCACGGGAACATCCCCCTGTAAGCCAAACGGGAGCACAAGAACATGTTTACCAAGATCCTGATCGCCAACCGCGGCGAAATCGCGTGCCGAGTGATTGCTACGGCCAAGAAAATGGGCATCGCCACCGTCGCCGTCTATTCCGACGCTGACAAGGACGCGCGCCACGTCAAGCTGGCCGACGAGGCCGTGCACATCGGCGCCGCACCCAGCCGAGAGTCCTACCTACTGGCCGACAAGATCATCGCCGCCTGCAAGCAGACCGGCGCGCAGGCCGTGCACCCCGGCTACGGCTTCCTGTCGGAGAACGAAGCCTTCGCCAAGCGCTGCGAGGACGAGGGCATCGCCTTCATCGGCCCCAAGGCGCATTCCATCGCCGCGATGGGCGACAAGATCGCGTCCAAGAAGCTGGCGAACGAGGCCAAGGTCAACACCATCCCCGGCTACAACGACGCTATCGAAGGCGCCGAACGGGCAGTGGAAATCGCCAAGGGCATCGGCTACCCCGTGATGATCAAGGCATCGGCTGGCGGTGGCGGCAAGGGCCTGCGCGTGGCCTACAACGACAAGGAAGCGCTCGAAGGCTTCACCGCCTGCCAGAACGAGGCGCGCAACAGTTTCGGCGACGACCGCATCTTCATCGAGAAGTTCGTTCAGGAGCCGCGCCACATCGAGATCCAGATCCTGGGCGACAGCCACGGCAACGTGATCTACCTGAACGAGCGCGAGTGCTCCATCCAGCGCCGCCACCAGAAGGTGATCGAGGAAGCGCCTTCGCCCTTCATCTCCGAAGCCACGCGCAAGGCGATGGGCGAGCAGGCCGTGGCGCTGGCCAAGGCGGTGAAGTACCAGTCGGCGGGCACGGTGGAGTTCGTGGTCGGCAAGGACCAGGACTTCTACTTCCTGGAGATGAACACCCGCCTGCAGGTGGAGCACCCGGTGACGGAGTGCATCACCGGTCTCGACCTGGTGGAGCTGATGATCCGCGTCGCGGCGGGCGAGAAGCTGCCCCTGACGCAAGCCGACGTGAAGCGCGACGGCTGGGCCATCGAGTGCCGCATCAATGCCGAGGATCCGTTCCGCAACTTCCTGCCGTCCACCGGCCGCCTCGTGCGCTTCCAGGCGCCGGAGCAGTCCATGTTCCAGGCCGACACCAGCAAGAAGTACGGCGTGCGCGTGGATACCGGCGTGTACGAGGGCGGCGAGATCCCGATGTACTACGACTCGATGATCGCCAAGCTCATCGTCCACGGCACCGACCGCAACGACGCCATCGCCAAGATGCGCGCCGCGCTCAACGGCTTCGTGATCCGCGGCATCAGCAGCAACATCCCGTTCCAGGCGGCGCTGCTCGCGCACCCGAAGTTCGTCAGCGGCCAGTTCAACACCGGCTTCATCGCCGAGCACTACGCCCACGGCTTCCATGCCGAGGACGTGCCGCACGACGACCCGGACTTCCTCGTCGCACTCGCCGCGTACATGAACCGCCGCTACCGCGCGCGCGCCTCCGGCATCAGCGGCCAGCTCACGGGCCACGAGGTGCAGGTAGGCGCCAAGTTCGCCGTGGTGGTGCTGGGCGCGGACGGCCAGAACGTGCACCACGACGCGGAGGTGACCGATTACGACCAGGCCAACCGCTCCAGCGCCATCACGGTGAACGGCAAGACCTACCGCATCAGCAGCACTGCCGGGCTGGGCGACATCCGCGTGCAAGGCCAGTGCAACGGCATGGGCTTCACCGCCCAGGTGGAGCGCGGCACGGCCAAGAACCCGCTGGCGCTGCGCATCGCGCACAACGGCACGCAGATCGACGCGCTGGTGCTCTCGCCGCTGGGCGCGCGGCTGCACCAGCTCATGCCCTACAAGGCACCGCCGGACCTGTCCAAGTTCCTGCTCTCGCCCATGCCGGGCCTGCTGGTCGACGTGGCCGTGCAGCCGGGCCAGAAGGTGCAGGCGGGCGAGAAGCTCGCCGTGATCGAGGCCATGAAGATGGAGAACATCCTCTTCGCCGCGCAGGACGGCGTGGTGGGCAAGGTCGTCGCGGGCAAGGGCGAGTCGCTGGCCGTGGACCAGGTGATCATCGAGTTCGCCTGAAGCGCTCGCCGCCACGCACGGAGCCCGCACGGTGATGAAGATGGACACCACCACCGTGCGGCTGGTGCTCGCGGTGGCGGAGGAGGGCAGCATCTCCCGCGCGGCGGACCGGATGCAGCTCGCCGTGGCCGCGGCCTCCAAGCGGCTGACCGACCTGGAGCAGCAGCTCGGCACGCGGCTCTTCAAGCGCCAGCCGCACGGCGTGCGCATCACCGAGCCGGGCCTGCGCCTGCTGGGCCACATCCGGCAGGTGGACAACCTGATGCAGCGCCTGGAAGGCGATGCGCTCGCGCTCGGCCACGGCCGGGACGGGCGCATCCTCATCGGCGCGCCCAAGGCGGCCATCATCGAGTTCCTGGCGCGCGACCTCGCCGCGCTGCAGGCCAAGTACCCCGAGATCACCCTGCAGGTGCAGGAGGAGAACAGCAAGATCGTGCAGCAGCTGCTGCGCGACAAGGTGATCGACATCGGCATCTTCGAGAAGACCAGCGGCTTCATCGACCTGCCCCAGGCCGACTACCGGCGCGACCGCCTGGTGCTGGTCTACAGCCGCGCGCATTTCCAGTTCGGCCCGTCCGCGCTGCCGCTCGACGCGGTGCTGGGCGTTCCGCTGGTGACCCTGGGCCGGGGCTCGGCCATCCTCGCGGCCGTGCAGCGGGCCTACCAGAGCCGCGGGCGCGTGTTCCACGCCAACTACACCGTCAACGGCTTCGACACCATGCTGGCCCTGGTGCGCCAGGGCCTGGGCGTGGGGTTGATGCCACCGGCCATCTTCGAGAGCTTCCACCCCGAGGCCGCGCTGGCCGCCGTGGCGCTGGAGGGCGACTGGCACGAGCGCCGCTACGTGCTCTCCTTCGTGGAAGGCCAGGCGCAGGAGCAGACCCTGCGCAACGTGGTGGCCGAGCTGCTGCACCGGGCCTGACAACGTCCAACTGATTTCGTCAATGGCGAAATCAGGTATGCCTGATGCGTTCTTGCCGCAAAACCTCCAGGCGGAGACAGTGGTTGCCAACAACCACCCGTCAGGAGACAAGCACATGCAACGCCGTTCCTTCCTCGCCGCCAGCGCCGCGACGCTGGCCGCCCCGTGGGCCCATGCGTCCGCCGCGGACCTGCCCAAGGGGCAGGTCAAGATCCTCGTGGGCTGGGCGCCCGGCGGCGGCACCGACGTGTTCGCCCGCATCGTGGGCCAGAAGCTGTCCGAGCTGTGGGGCCGCCCCGTTGTCGTGGAGAACAAGCCGGGTGCCACGGGCGCGCTGGCGGCCGACTATTTCGCCAAGACCAAATTCACCGACGGCATCAACCTGCTCATGGCACACGTGAACACGCACGCCATTTCGCCGCAGATCTTCAAGAGCATCACCTACGACCCGCTCAAGGACTACGCGCCCATCGTGCTGATCGGCGCCACGCCGCACATCCTGGTGACGGGCAGCCAGAACGGCTACGCCAGCGTGCAGGAGGTGGTGGAGGTGTGCCGCAAGAACCCCGGCAAGATCAGTTTCGGCTCCTCGGGCACCGGCTCGGTGCAGCACCTGGCGGCCGAGATGTTCAACATGGCCGCCGGCGTCAAGAGCATCCACGTACCCTACAAGGGCTCGGGCCCCATGCAGACCGACCTGATCGGCGGGCAGATCGACTTCAGCTTCGACACCATGACGGCCGCCACCGCGCAGGTGAAGTCCGGAAAGATGAAGGGCATCGTGCAGACGCGCCTGAGCCGCGCCAAGGGATTCCCCGCCATGCCCACCATGGACGAGCAGGGCTTCAAGGGCTTCGACGCGTCGAGCTGGTACGGCGTGGTGGGCCCCAAAGGCATGTCCCGCGAGCTGGCCCAGCGCATCAATGCCGACATCAACACCGTGCTGGCCATGCCTGACGTGGCCAGCCGCTTCGACGGCTACGGCGCGGAAGACGGCGGCGGCTCGGTCGACAAGTTCGCCGCCTTCATGGTGGACGAGTACCGGAAATGGGGCGACGTGGTGCGCGCCGCCAAGGTCACCGAGGAAAGCTGAGAACGACATGAGCCACACCCCACACACCCAACCCCTGCCGCTGCAAGGCATCCGCGTGCTCGATGTGAGCCAGGTCATGGCCGGCCCCTTCGCCTGCATGCTGCTGGCCGACCTGGGCGCCGATGTCATCAAGGTGGAGCCGCCCGGCACGGGCGACCAGACGCGCGGCGCCATGGGCTTCAAGATGAAGGGCCCGGACAGCATGGGTTTCCTGAACATGAACCGCAACAAGCGCTCGCTCGCGCTCGACTTGAAAAGCGACGAGGGCCGCGAATTCTTCTACGAGCTGGCCCGCACGGCCGACGTGATCGTCGAGAACTACCGCCCCGGCGTGGTGCAGCGGCTGAGGATCGACTACGAGACCATCCGCCAGATCAACCCGAAGATCGTCTACGTGAGCATTTCCGGTTTCGGCCAGAGCGGCCCCTGGGCCAGCCGGCCGGGGTTCGACCTCATGGCCCAGGCCATGTCCGGCGTGATGAGCGTGACCGGCTATCCGGGCGAAAAGCCCGTCAAGGCCGGCGTGCCCGTGGCCGACATCGGCTGCGCGCTGTTCGCCACCTACGGGCTGCTCGCGGCCTACATCGGCGCGCAGAAGACGGGGCAGGGCCAGCACATCGACGCCTCGCTGTTCGACTCGGCCATGGCGTTCTCGATCTGGGACATGTCCGAGTACTGGGGCACAGGCAAGCCGCCGGTGCCGCTGGGCACCAGCAACAAGATGAGCGCGCCCTACCAGGCCGTGAAGGCGCGCGACGGCTACTTCGTCATGGGCGCCACCAACCAGAAGCTCTGGGCCAAGCTGTGCGCGCTGATCGAGCAGCCCGACCTGCAGGAGCACCCCGACTTCGCCACCGTGGCACTGCGCCTCAAACACCGCGAGGCGCTGATCGAGGCACTGGAGGCCGAATTCGCCAAGCGAGACAGCGCCGAGTGGGTGGACACGCTGCTGGCCGCCGGCATTCCGGCCGGTCCCATCCTGACCTACCCCGAGGCCTTCGAGGGCGAGCACGGCGCGCACCGGCGCATGTGCATGGAGATCGACCACCCCATCGAGGGCAAGGTCAAGAACATCGGCTTCCCGGTCAAGATGCTGGGCACGCCCCAACAGGTGCGCCGTCACCCGCCGTTGCTGGGCGAGCACACCGAGGAGATCGTGGCCGAGATCCGCGCAAAGGCAACCGCATGAGCGCCGCCGTGCAGGAACGGGTGACGTGCGTGGTGCACGCCTCGGGCGCGGCCGAGATCGTCATCGACCGGCCCGAGCGCCACAACGCCATGACCGCGCCCATGTACGAGGCGCTGCTCGCGCACATCGCCGCCTGCCGCGCCGACCCGGCCGTGCGCAGCGTGCTGCTGCGCGGCGCGGGCGGCAAGTCCTTCGTCTCGGGCACGGACATCGCGCACTTCCGGGACTTCCGCGATGGCAGCGACGGCATCGCCTACGAAGCCTTCGTGGAGCGCGTGATCGACGCGGTGGAGCGCATCCCCGTGCCCACCGTCGCCGTCGTCGACGGCTGGTGCGTGGGCGGCGGCCTGGCGCTGGCCACGGCCTGCGACTTCCGCCTGTGCAGCGCGGGCTCGCGCTTCGGCGCGCCGATCGCCAAGACGCTGTCCAACACCCTCTCGTCACGCAACATCGCGCGGCTGGTGGCCGCGCTGGGCGTGCCGCGCGTCAAGCGCATGCTGCTGCTGGCCGACTACCTGTCGGCCGACGAGGCGCTGGCCTGCGGCTTCGTGCACGCAGCCGTGCCGGCAGGGCAATTGCCGGACGAGGCGCATGCGCTCGTGCAGCGGCTCATGGCGCTGTCGGGCGCCACCCAGGCCGCCGTCAAGGAAAGCCTGCGCCGCATCGTGGCCGAGCACAGCCTGGCCGACGACGACCTGGTGGATTCCGTTTACGGCAGCGCCGCGTTCCGCGCCGGGGTGGCGGCCTTCATCAAGGGGTAAGACGGCTCCATGCGCATGGCGCTCCATGGCAAAATACAAGCCAAATAGCCCTGCAGCGCTTGACAGTCAAGCGCGACCAGCTATCAATCAAGGAGCAACCATGAGCATTGAACGACGTCCCTTCCGCGTGCTGGGCATCCAGCAGGTCGCCATCGGCGGCACCGACAAGGCCCGCATGAAGCGCCTGTGGGTGGACATGCTGGGCCTGGAGCAGACCGGCACCTTCCAGAGCGAACGCGAGAACGTGGACGAAGACATCCTGGCCATGGGGCAGGGCGCCTTCAAGGTGGAGGTGGACATCATGCAGCCGATGGACATCGAGAAGAAACCCGCCGTGCACGCCACCCCGCTCAACCATATCGGCCTGTGGATCGACGACCTGCCCCAGGCCGTCGAATGGCTCGCCAGCCGGGGCGTGCGTTTCGCGCCGGGCGGCATCCGCAAGGGCGCGGCGGGGTACGACATCACCTTCCTGCACCCCAAGAGCAACGACGAGTTCCCCATCGCGGGCGAGGGCGTGCTGATCGAGCTGGTGCAGGCGCCGCCCGAAGTGATCGCCGCGCTGGGGTGAGGGCATGGCCGAGGAACGCAAGACCGTCGAGGCCCTGAACCGTGCCAGCCAGGGCACGCTGCCCGGGCACCTGGGCATCCACGTGGTCTCCTTGCAGCAGGGCGAGATCCGCACCGAGATGGCCGTCCAGCCGCACCTGATGGCGCCCAACGGCTTCCTGCATGCGGGCAGCCTCGTCACGCTGGCCGACACCACCTGCGGCTATGGCTGCCGCGCCCACCTGCCCGAAGGCGCGCAGGGGTTCACCACCATCGAACTCAAGTCCAACCACATGTCCACCGCGCGCGAAGGCACGGTGGAATGCGTGGCGCGGCCCGTGCACCTGGGCGGCAGCACCCAGGTGTGGGACGCCACCGTCACGCACCGCGAAACGGGCAAGACCCTGGTGCTGTTCCGCTGCACGCAGATGGTGCTCTATCCGCGCAAGGGCGGCTGATCGGCTGCGCTTCGCGCACGAAGGCCCTGGTCGTCGACCAGGGCCTTTTTTGTTCTCCGCACAACTTTCCGCGCGCAATCCTGCGGGTTCGATGGTTTTGAGCGCTGTTGGCCGACAGAAGCACACTGTTGCCGCACGGCTTTTCCAGCGCCGGCAACATTCCTTCTTTTGCTGCCTTCCTTCATCATCTTCTGTCAAAAAATACGGAATTTGGCGGCATTTGAGTGCATGTTTTCAAGGGAGCTTTTTTGCGGCTCGGGCCCTTCCAGGCGCCGCGCAAGGCCACCACAATCGCCCCGTCGGAACCCAGCCCAGCCGCAGGCTTGCCAGTCCAGGAGCGAACAGATGACCGTCCTTGCCCCCACCCCGCCTTCCACCCCGCAGCCGCTGCAGTTCCATCCGCGCGCTCCGCAGCAGAGCGCTGCGTCGCAGCGCTGGAGCCTCGACGCCGTGCAGGCGCTGCTCGACATGCCGTTCATGGACCTGCTGTGGCGCGCCCAGTCGGTGCACCGCGCGCACTGGCCTGCGGGCGACATCGAGCTGGCCACTCTGCTGTCGGTGAAGACGGGCGGCTGCCCCGAGAACTGCGGCTACTGCCCCCAGTCCGCCGAGTTCGACACGGGCGTGCAGGCGCAAAAGCTCATGAGCGTGGAAGAGGTCACACGCGCCGCCCAGGCCGCCAAGGACGCGGGCGCCACGCGCTTTTGCATGGGCGCGGCCTGGCGTGCGCCCAAGGACCGCGACATCGAGAAGGTGAGCGCGCTGATCGGCGCCGTGAAGGGCCTGGGCCTGCAGACCTGCGCCACGCTGGGCATGCTGCAATCGCACCAGGCCCAGGCGCTCAGGGACGCGGGCCTGGACTACTACAACCACAACCTGGACACCGCGCCCGAGTACTACCAGGACGTGGTCAGCACCCGCCAGTACAAGGACCGGCTGGACACCCTGGCCCACGTGCGCGCGGCCGGCATCAGCGTCTGCTGCGGCGGCATCGTCGGCATGGGCGAGGCGCCCGTGCACCGCGCGGGCCTGATCGCGCAGCTCGCCAACCTCGATCCATACCCCGAATCCGTGCCCATCAACAGCCTGGTGCGCGTGCCCGGCACGCCGCTGGCCGACAGCGACCCCGTAGACCCGCTGGACTTCGTGCGCGTGATCGCCGTGGCCCGCATCACCATGCCCAAAGCGCGCGTGCGGCTGTCCGCCGGGCGCCAGCAACTGGGCGACGCCGTGCAGGCGCTGTGCTTCATGGCGGGGGCCAACTCGATCTTCTATGGCGACAAGCTGCTAGTCACCGGCAACCCTGACGTGGAGGCCGACACGCAGCTGCTGGCGAAGCTGGGCCTGCGCGGCCACCGCACACAGGAGGCGCCGGACGGTACAGGGCACTCCTGTAATGAGAGCTGCTAGCGCTTGCTGGACAAGCGCTGAAGCCTGAAAAGACTGCCAACTCTCAGCCAAAGACCGGCGCCACGGGCACGGCCACGGCCTTGCCTGCCGCCTTCCATGCATCGAAGCCGCCCGCGACGGAGCGCACGTCCAGGTAGCCCATGTCCTGCAGGGCGCAGGCCGCCAGGGCCGCGCGGCCGCTGGTCTTGCAGTACAGCACGACGCGCAGGCCGCGCGGCTCCATGGCGCTCTGGCTGCTCATCTGGAATTCCAGCACGCCGCGCGGCAGGTTGATGGCGCCGGGCAGGTGGCCCTGGCGGTATTCGTCGGGCTCGCGCACGTCGATCAGCACGTCGGCCTGGGCGATGGCGGCCTCCGCGGCATCGACGGGGATTTCCTGGATGCGGGCCTTGGCGGCGGCCACGAGGTCGAGGGCGGTTTTCATCGGTCCGTCCTTTCGCTTCAGCAGCCCTGGCGTGCGCCGAGCTTGCGCAGGAGGGTTTCCATCAGGCACCACCGGGTGAAGCCGCTTTGCAGCAGGTTGATGCCCACGAAGGCAGTGAAGGCCAGCCACCACTGGTGCATGAACAGCGGGCTGCCGGGAATGCCCAGGGCCAGGCTGAGCAGGATGAAGAGTCCGGCGACGATGCGCACGATTTGCCATGAGGTCATGGAGGTTCTCCTTGGGAATAACAAAGTGGTGCAGAGGCTGAGAGTTTTTTGGCCGTGCCCGCAAGGCGGGTCAAAACGCACCAGATCTAGGCGCGAAGCGCAGCCATAGCTCGGGCTATGGCGAGCATTTGCAACGACGAGCTGGGGTGTTTTGGCGTGCAAGGCGGGTATGGACAAAAGACTCTCAGCCTCTCTAGGCCGCGCGGCGGCAGCGCGGGCAGGCCAGGGCGGCCAGCGGCCAGGCGAACACGGCCGCCAAGGCGCCCAGGCCCAGGGCGATGGCGAGCAGGTTGGCCCAGTCCACCCAGTAGCCCATGTTGGCCAGCGATGACTGGGTGAGAGACGGCACGGCCAGCACCAGCGCGGCGGCGACGAGGGCGCCCAGCGCCAGCGCCGGGCGCAGCGCGTGTGCGCTGAGCCGGCCGCGCGCGGCCACCAGCAGGGCGATCCAGACGAGCAGCAGCAGGAGCAGCGCGGGCCAGACGCCCAGCGCGATTTCGTAGACGATGTTCAGGGCGAGCCAGATTTCGTACATGGCGTAGTTTCCTTTCGAGGCGGTCAGACCCGGCCCTTGAGCACGGACAGGTAGGCGGGCTTGAGCATGCGCACCTTCATGAGCCAGGCGAAGTAGCTCTCCTGCAGCGGCTCGATCATGGGCAGCGAAGGGGTCAGGCGCCCCTCGTAGTCGAACTCGATCAGCAGGGCCGAGCCCTCGCGCACGATCAGCGGGCAGGAGGTGTAGCCGTCGAACTTCTGGCCGGGAGCGCGCCCGGCGATCACGTCGGCCAGGTGCTGCGCGACGATGGGGGCGCTTTTCTTCACGGTGGCGGCGGTTTTGCCGCGCGGCGTGCCGTTGATGTCGCCCAGGCCGAAGACGTTGGGGTAGCGGCGGTGCTGCAGCGTGTCCTTGTCCACCTCCAGCCAGCCGCCGGCAGCCATGGGGCCGTCTTTCCAGGCCAGGTCGGAGTTCTTCACCGCATCGGGCGCGCGCATGGGCGGCACGACGTGGATGAAGTCGTAGGGCACTTCGGTCTTCTCGCCCTCGGGGCTGACGAAGGTGGCGCGGCGCGCGCCGATGTCGATGGCCTGGAGCTTCTGCGTGAACTGCACGCCGACACCCAGCGCCTGCCAGCGTTCCAGCACGTTGTCGTTCACGGGCTTGACGCCGAAGACGTTGTGCAGCGCCGAGTAGAACGTGACCTGCGAACGCGCCAGCGTGCCCGCCTGGGCCAGGCGGTCGCGCACCATGAAGGTCATCTTCAGCGGCGCGCCCGCGCACTTGAGCGGCGTGGCTGGCAGCGTCATCACGGCCTGGCCGCCCTTGGCGCGGAACTGGTCCATGGCGGCCCAGGTGGCCACGGCGGCGGCGGAGCTGGGGTAGACGCTGGCCAGGCCGTTGCTGCCGATGGCCTGCACGTCCATACCTTCGATCTGGGACCAGTCCTGGTGCGTGCCGGTGGCGACCACGAGGTAGTCGTAGGCGATGCGCTTGCCGCTGGCGGTGACCACGGCGTTGGCGGCGGGGTCGAACTCGGCCACCATCTCCTTGACCCATTCGACGCCCGCGGGCTGCAGGTCGGCATTGCGGTCGATGACCTTGTCCACGGGCCACACGCCGGAGGCCACCAGCGTGAAGCCGGGCTGGTAGTTGTGCACTTCCTTGGCGTCGACGATGGTGATGCGCGCACCCTCCAGCAGGGCCTGCAGCCGGTGCGCCACGGCGATGCCTGCCAGGCCGCTGCCCGCGATGACGATGTGCGCGCGGGTGGCCTGGGCGGCTTGGCCTGCGGCATGCGCCGGTGCGGCGTGCAGGCCCAGCCCCCATGCAGCGCTGGTGCCTGCCATGCCGCCCAGCCAGGCGCGGCGCGAGGCCATCGGCGGTTTTCCGGGGGATGCTCGGTGGTTCATGGTTGTCTCCTCTTTGTGGTCAAAAACGGTTTCAGGGCATATGGGGCAAGCGCAAGCAGCTATTGATTCGATAGTTCATGGCAGCGCCAGCATCTGGTCGGCCTGGCGCAGGGCGTCTTCGCCCTGCTGCCCGGCCAGCAGCGCCAGGCGCAGGCCGTCCAGCAGCAGGGCGCTGCGCGCCTGCGCCAGCGCCAGCCGGGCGGCGGCGGTGTCGCTCTGGGCGTTCAGCCAGTCGAGCAGGGTGCGGTCGCCCGCCTCGCGGCCAGTGTGCGTGGCATCCAGCCGGGCCTCGCTGGCCTGCAGGGCCTGCTGCAGGGCCTGCACGCGCTCGGCGCCCAGGCTCAGGCCCAGCCAGGCGGCGTGCACCTGGGCGGCCACCTGCTCGCGCAGGCTGTCCTCCTGCGCCTGGGCCTTGTCCTGCAGGCGCAGGCTTTCTTCTTCCTTGGCGCTGCGCCAGCCGCCGGTGTAGAGCGGCACGGTGAGCTGCACGCCCACCAGGGCCTGCGTGCTGCCGTTGCGGGCGCTGCCATAGTCGCCGCTGCCGCGCAGGCGGTCCTGCCCGGCCTGGGCGACCAGGTCGATGCTGGGCGAGGCGGCGCGGCCGTGCCGCTCGGCCTCGGCGCGGGCGGCCTGGACGGCCAGGGCCTGCAGGCGGATGGCAGGGTTGGCGCCGTCCGCTTCGCGCTGCCACGCCTCCAGCGGCTGGGCCAGCGCCTGCGGCGGCGCGCCCATGCCGGGCCGCGGCAGGCGCGCGTCCAGGGAGGAAGAGGGCAGGCCGGTCGTGTCGGCCAGGGCCTGGCGCTGGAGGTCGCGCTCGGTCTGCGCGGCCAGGCGCTGGGCCTGCAGCGCGGCCAGCCGCGCGCGGGCCTCGTGCACGTCGGTGACGGGTGCGTCGCCGATGTCGAAGCGCTCCTGCGCCTCGCCGAACGCCTGGCGCACGGCGGCGAGCTGCTGGTCCTGCACGCGCAGGGCTTCCTGCGCCACGGCCAGGGCCAGGTAGCGCTGCGCCGTGCGCAGCATGGCCTGCTGCCGCTGTGCCTGCCACTGCAGCTCGGCCATCTCGGCCTGCAGGCCCAGCTGCCGCTGCTGCGCGCGCCGCTGGGGGTTGTACAGCGGCTGGCTGGCCTGCAGCGCCCAGCGCGTGGCCGTGCCCCCGGTGACCGAGGTGCCGAAGTCCACGCCGGTGGACCGCCCGAAGCCCGGCGCGGAGAACTGCGCGCCGCGCATGTCGGTCTCGCCCGTGGCCACGCCGGCGGCCGCCGTCAGCGCCACGCCGGGCCGCCACAGCGCGGCGGCCTGGTCGCGCAGCGGCTGCGCGCGCGCATGGTCGGCACGGGCCACGGCCAGCTCGCGGTCGTGCTGCCAGGCGGCCTGCCAGGCCTGCAGCAGGCCGGTGGCGCAGGCCAGACCGGGCAAGGCAGCCAGCACGGCGGCCAGGGCCAGGGGGCGAAGGGGCAGGCGCATAGTCAGTTATCCGTTCCGCTGCGCGCCATCAAGCCGTGGTTTTCTGAGCGGCCTGCGCGAATTCGTCGAACGCGGCGCTGGTGCGCGCCGCATACATCAGCGAGGGGCCGCCGCCCATGTAGACGGCCATGGCCAGCGTTTCGGCCAGCTCCTCGCGCGTGCAGCCGAGCTTGACCAGCGCCTGGGTGTGGTAGCCCACGCAGGGGTCGCAGCGGGCGGCGACGGACAGGGCGGTGGCGATCAGTTCCTTGGTCTTGGCGTCGAGCACGCCGGGCTTGCTGGCGCCCTGGGCCATGGCGCTGAAGCCGCGCATCGTGTCGGGGATCTCGCCGCGCAGCTTGGCGATGGCGGCGCTGGTGTCCTTGATGAGGTCCTGGTAGCTGGGGAACATGGCGGTGGCTCCTTGGGTTTGCTATGGAATGGGTAGCTGCTCGCGCTTGCTGCACAAGCACTAGGGGCTTGTTTTGCTGTGTTTCCTGTACGCCGCGTAGTACAGCGTGGGGATGACGACGAGCGTGAGCAGCGTGGAGACGAAGATGCCGAAGACCAGCGAGATGGCCAGGCCGTTGAAGATGGGGTCGTCCAGGATGAAGAAGGCGCCGGTCATGGCCGCCACGCCCGTGAGCACGATGGGCTGTGTGCGCGTGGCCACGGCATGCACCACGGCCCGGTCCAGCGGCACGCCCGCTGCCTGCTGCAGCCGCACGAAGTCCACCAGCAGGATGGAGTTGCGCACGATGATGCCGGCCAGCGCGATCATGCCGATCATGCTGGTGGCGGTGAACTGCGCGCCCAGCAGCGCGTGGCCGGGCATGACGCCGATGACGGTGAGCGGGATGGGCGCCATGATGATGAGCGGCGCCAGGTAGGAGCCGAACTGCGCCACCACCAGCAGGTAGATCAGCACCAGGCCCACGGCGTAGGCGGCGCCCATGTCGCGGAAGGTCTCGTAGGTGATGCGCCATTCGCCGTCCCAGCGCAGGGTGTAGTCGCGCATGGCGTCCTCGGGCATGGCGACGAAGGTTTCCTTCAAGGCCGTGCCGCCCGGTGCCTGGATCTTCGCGATTTCGCTGCGCATGGCGAACATGCCGTAGAGCGGGCTGTCCACGCGCCCGGCCATGTCGCCCTGGACGTAGTCGACCGGGAGCAGATCCTTGTGGTAGACGGGCTGCTCGCGCTGCGTGTCGCTCACCGTGACCAGCTCGCGTATCGGCACCTGGATCCGCTCGCCCTGGCCCGAGACGCCGCGCACGGTGAGCTGCAGCAGCGCGTCCAGGCTGCCGTGGCTCTCGTCCGGCAGTTGCAGCCATACGGGCACGGGCACCTTGCTGCCGTCGCGCAGCCAGGTGGCAGTCTCGCCCGCCAGGCCCGCGCGCAGCGTGGCGACAATGGCCTGCTGCGGCACGCCGGCCAGCGCGGCCTTGCGGTGATCGACCAGCAGCAGCTTGCGGGGCGCGGCGGCGATGGTCGTGGAATCCACGTCCACCACGCCATCGGTCCGCTCGAACACGGCGCGCACGGCCTCGGTCACCTGGCTGCGGCCTTCAGATTCGGGGCCGTAGATCTCGGCCACGATGGGGGCCATCACGGGCGGGCCGGGCGGCACTTCCACCACCTTCACGTTGGCGTTCCAGCGCCGGCCGATCTCCTGCAGGGCAGGGCGCACGCGCATGGCGATGGCGTGGCTCTGGTCCTTGCGGTGGGCCTTGTCCACCAGGTTGACCTGGATGTCGCCCAGCTCGCTCGCTGCGCGCAGGTCGTACTGGCGCACCAGGCCGTTGAAGTTGATGGGCGAGGCGGTGCCCGCGTAGGCCTGCCAGTCGCGCACCTCGGGCACCGTGGCCAGGTGGGTGCCCAGTTCGCGCAGCACGGCGGCCGTCTCTTCGAGCGGCGTGCCCGCGGGCATGTCCACCACCACCTGGAATTCGGACTTGTTGTCGAACGGCAGCATCTTGAGCTGCACCCGGCCGACGGCGGGCAGCAGCACCGACAGGGCGATGAGCGCGGCCACGGCCAGGCCCAGCAGCGCCCGGTTGCGCGCGCCGCGCCGCTCGTCGAGGAGCGGCGCGAAAAGGCGCTGCAGGCGCGGCTCCAGCTTCGCCGCGAGGCCTGCATGGGCATCGCCCGCGTGCGGCTTCATCCACCGCCGCGCGAGCCACGGCGTGACCACGAAGGCGATGGCCAGCGACAGCAGCATGCCCATGCTGGCATTGATGGGGATGGGCGCCATGTAGGGCCCCATGAGTCCCGAGACGAAAGCCATGGGCAGCAGCGCGGCGATCACCGTGAGGGTGGCGAGGATGGTCGGACCGCCCACCTCGTCCACGGCGCGCGGGATGCTCTGCAGCAGCGGCATACCGGGTTCGAGCTGCTGGTGGCGGTGGATGTTCTCGACCACCACGATGGCGTCGTCCACCAGGATGCCGATGGAGAAGATCAGCGCGAACAGCGACACGCGGTTGAGCGTGAACCCCCAGGCCCACGAGGCGAACAGCGTGGCCGCGAGCGTGAGCACCACGGCCAGGCCGACGATGGCGGCCTCGCGCCGCCCCAGCGCGATGAACACCAGCGCCACCACGGAAGCGGTGGCGAACAGCAGTTTCTGGATGAGCTTTTGCGCCTTGTCGTTGGCGGTCTCGCCGTAGTTGCGCGTCTCCACCACCTGGACCGCGTCGGGAATGACGGTATTGCGCAACTGGTCCATGCGTGCGGCCAGTGCGTTCGCCACGTCGATGGCGTTCTCGCCCGGCTTCTTGGTGATCTGCAGCGTGACGGCGGGGAATTCCCGCGGCCCGCCGGCACCGTTCTTGCCGGGCCGGCCCAGCCACACCATGCGCTGGGCGGGCGGCGGGCCGTCGCGCACCTCGGCCACGTCCTTCAGGAAGACGGGCCTGCCGCCGCGCGCGCCCACGACCAGCTCAGCCACCTCGTCGGCGGAGGAGAGAAACGGTCCCGCCTCCAGGGCCACGGTCTTCTCGCCCGCGAGCAGGTCGCCCACGGGCAGGCCCAGGTTGGCCGACTGCAGCGCGCCGCGCAGCTCGGGCACGGTCACGCCGGAGCCCGCCATGCGTTCGGGGTCCAGGCGCACCAGCACCGCACGGCCGGGGCCGCCGATGGTGCGCACCTCGCGCGCGCCAGGCACGCGCTGCAGCTCGGATTCGACGCTGTGCGCCACGCGCTCCAGGTCGAATGCGCCGGTATCCTGGTCCTTGCCGTGCAGCGTGAAGCTGACGATGGGCACGTCGTCGATTCCCTTGGGCTTGACGAGCGGCTGCAGCACGCCCAGCCCGTCGGGCAGGAAATCGCTGTGGCTGCGCAGTTGGTCGTGCAGGCGCACCAGCGCTTCGGTGCGCGGCACACCCACCTTGAATTGCACCGTGAGCACGGCCAGGCCCGGGCGCGAGACGGACAGCACGTGTTCCGTGCCCTCCATGCCCGAGAGCAACTGCTCGGCGGGCGTGGCCACCATCTGCTCCACGTCGCGCACCGAGGCGCCGGGGAAGGGAATCAGCACATTGGCCATGGTCACGTCGATCTGCGGCTCTTCCTCGCGCGGCGTGACCAGCACGGCGAACGTGCCCAGCAGGAACGCCAGCAGTGCGAGCAGCGGCGTGATCTGCGCCTGCAGGAAGAGGGCGGCAATGCGGCCCGAAATGCCCATGGCGCTGCTACTGCGGCTCATGTCAACGCACCTGCGCGGCGGCCTGGGGGTCGAGGGCCACGCGCTCGCCGCTGCGCAGGCCGCTGAGCACCTGCACGGTGCCTGCAGCGCCGGGCGCGGCGCGGCCCAGGCGCACCTGGCGCAGGCGCGGGCGGCCCTGGGCGTCCACCACGTACACGCCGGTCATCTCCGCACGCCGTACCACGGCGCTGGCAGGAACGGCAGGCAGGGCGGCTGCCGTGTTGCCTGCGGGCAGCCACAAGCGCGCGAAGGTGCCTGGCACCACGCCCTCCAGGCCCGCAGGCAGGTCGGCGCGTACTTGCACGGTGTGCGTGGCACTGTCCACCAGGGGCAGGCGCTGCAGCTGCCGTGCCTCGATGGCGATGCGCTCCCGTCCGGGCAGTTCGATGGCAGCCTGGGCAGACCGGGCCGAGGAGGGCAGCTCCAGCGTTTGCGGCGCCGTCGCGGTGATGCGCAGCGCGCGCGGGTCGTACAGGCGCACCAGAGTCCTGCCCGGCGCGGCCATGTCGCCCAGGGACACGGGCACCTCGCCCACCACGCCGGCGTAGGGTGCGCGCACCACGTAGTGGCTCGACTGCGCCTGGGCCGCATGGGCTTGGGCCTGCTGGGCGCGCACCTGGGCCTGGGCGGCATCGAACTGGGCCTGGCTGCGGTCCAGGGCTGCCTGGCTGATGTACCGCTTCTCGAACAGGCGCCGCTGGCGTTCCAGCTCCTTGCCGGCGATCAGCGCATTCGTGCGCGCGGCTTCCGCCTGGGCTGCGCTGGCCGCCGCGGCCTGGCTGGCGGCTCGGGCGTCGATGCGCGCCAGCTCCTGGCCGGCCTGTACGCGATCGCCAGCACGCACCGCGAGGAAAACCACGGCGCCCGCGACCTGGGACGACACCGTGGTGTCGCGCACGGCTTCCACCACGGCGTCGGCGCTGGTCCAGCCGCCGTCCACGGCCGCTTGGACGGTCACCGTCGCCAATTCGGCTGCGGAGCTGGCCGCCGTCACCAGAGCAGCGGCCAGTGCGATCGCGGCGCGGGCGGACAGTGGAAGGAAGCGGCAGGCAATATTCATAGCTTGATTATTTAATCAATTAGTTAAATAGTCAATCAAAGAATACAATCTGCTCCAGACCTTCTATCCAAGGATTGCCCATGAAAGACTTGCCGCCCGAAGCCCTGGAGCAGGTCGCCGCCTACTTCCAGGCTCTGGCCGAGCCCACGCGCCTGCGCATCCTGAACCTGCTGCGCGATGGCGAGCGCAATGTGGGCGAGCTGGCGCAACTGTGCGGCTACACGGCCGCGAACGTGTCTAAGCACCTGTCGGTACTGACCAAGCACGGACTCGTGGCAAGGGAAGGGCGGGGTACGAGCGTGTACTACCGCATCGAGGATGCGTCGGTGTACGCGCTGTGCGATCTGGTATGCGGCAGCCTGGCACGGCAGTTCGGCCGCCAGGCACACCACCGGGCGCTGTTCAGCCCGTCGGATCCGGCCGCCTGAGCGCGGGGCGGCCGGCCGGCTGGGGAATCAGCCCAGGCCTTCGGGCCTGATCTGTGCGCGTTCGATCACGGGCTTCCAGCGCGCCTGCTCGGACTTGATGAAAGCATCGAACTCGGCCGCGGTATTGCCCACGGCCAGGGCCGTTTCCTGCGCCAGCTTGTCACGCACAAGCGTGCTGCGCGCGGCCTTGATGGCCTCGGCTTCCAGCTTGGCCAGATGCGCCTTCGGCCATTTGGAGGGAGCGATCAGGCCATACCACTGCGTCATCTCGAAGCCCTTGAAGCCCTGCTCGGCCACCGTGGGCACGTCGGGCAACTGAGGCAGGCGCTGCGTCGTGCCGGTCGCGATGCAGCGCAGCTTGCCCGACTTGATGAACTGCAGCAGGGCAGGGGCACCCACGGAGGCGGCCTGCAGCCGCCCTGCCATCAAGTCCGTCAACATCGGACCCGTGCCGCGATAAGGCACGTGCAGCATGAAGGTGCCCGAGACCATCTTGAGGTATTCGAACGCCAGGTGGCCCGCGCTGCCATTGCCGGCCGAACCGTAATTGAGCTGGCCCGGCTTGGCCTTCACATAGGCAATGAACTCGGTCAGGTTCTTCACGGGCAGATCGGGGTGCACCACGTACAGGCTGGGCACCTTGGACAGCAGCGTGATCGGCGCGAAATCGCGGTTGGCATCGTAGGGCAGCTTGGGAAAGATGAACGGGTTCACTGCCAAGGTGCCGATGTGCCCCAGGATCAACGTGTGCTCGTCCGTGCTGGCCGCCACTTCCTGCATGGCGATGTTGCCGGCAGCGCCGGGCTTGTTGTCGACGAACACGTTCTGTCCGATGGTCTTGGCCATCTCGGCAGCCGCTGCCCGCGCCACGATTTCCGAACTGCCGCCCGGCGCGAACGGGACCACGAGGCGCAGCGGCTTGGTAGGCCAATTGGCTTGCGCCCGAGCGGTCGGCACACCGAGCGCCGTGGCCGCACAGCCCACGAGGACCTGCCGGCGCGTCGCCGTAAAAGTGGTGGTGACCTGCTCCCCATAGGGCGTACCAGTTGAAGGTTAGTAGAGTCCGTTTTCAGAGGAAGAACGGACATGAAGAAGAGCAGATTCACCGACGAGCAGATCATCGGATTTCTCAAGCAGGCCGAGGGCGGCATGCCGGTCAAGGAACTGTGCCGCCTGGGCGGCTTCAGCGATGCGACCTTCTATAAGTGGCGTGCCAAGTTCGGTGGCATGCAGGCCAGCGAGGCCACGCGGCTGCGCGAGATCGAGGGCGAGAACGCCAAACTCAAGAAACTGCTGGCCGAGGCCCATCTACACATCGAAGCGCTGAAGGTGGGCTTCGGGGTAAAGCGCTGACCCCGCAGGCCAGGCGCGAGGCCGCTGCCAGGATGGTTCAAGAACTGTCCATCAGCGAGCGCCGCGCCTGTCGCTATGCGGGGTTGTCCAGAACCAGCTACCGGGAGCCGCCCAGCATGAACGAGTCCACAGCCAGCCTGAGCACGCGCATCGTCGAGTTGGCGCATGAGCGCCGGCGCTTCGGCTACCGGCGCATCCATGACCTGTTGGCCCTGGAAGGCCATCAGGTGAACCACAAGCGCGTGTGGCGCCTGTACAAGCTGGCCAACCTGTCGGTGCGCAAGCGCCGCAAGGTCAAGCGTCCCACGGGCGAGCGTCAGCCCTTGGTGAGCAGCCGCCATGTCAATGACACCTGGAGCACGGACTTCGTGATGGACGCACTGACCAATGGCCGGCGCATCAAGTGCCTGACGGTGGTCGATGACTTCAGCCGCGAGTGCGTGGACATCGCGGTGGATCACGGCATGGGCGGCGAGTACGTCGTGCGCTTGCTGGACCAGGCCGCGCAGTTCCGAGGCTATCCACTGGCCATCCGCACCGATCAGGGGCCGGAGTTCACCAGCCGGGCTTTCATTGCGTGGGCAGCGGCACGAGGCGTGCGGCACCTGCTCAACGATGCAGGCTGTCCGACCCAGAACGCCTACATCGAGAGCTTCAACGGCAAATTCAGGGATGAGTGCTTGAACGAGCAATGGTTCGAGACGCTGGTGCAGGCTCGCCAGGAGGTGGCCCGATGGCGGCGTGACTACAACGAGGTGCGGCCCCACAGTTCACTGGGGCGCATCTCGCCGGCCAGCTTTGCTGCCTTGCATCGCCAGCGCGCTGGCGATGCAAGGCAATCACCGGAGATCAAGTAGTCTCCACAACCTTGGACTCGCTAACTCGGGACTGGCACGTCTAACGGGGGCAGGTCACGCCAACGCCCAAGGCTGCCGGAGTATTACTGCCGAATACCTCCGACGCACGGTCTTGGACAACGAGGCAACGAATGCTGGCTGGACGCGCCTCGCTGAGCATTGGAGACTCTACAGCGAGCGACTCTCTTTAGCTTCGAAGCAGGGGCCAGCCAGTTCGGGTAGGTTGATGTTGACGCGAAGCAGCGCGTCAACAAATTCCTAGCGGAACAGAATTGCCCATTGCTAGGAGGATCTTGTCGCGGAGCAGCCCATTGAAGGGGGTGTTTGTTGTCGGACAGCTCCTGTCAGCTGCAGTTTGCCTGGTTGCTTTTGATATTTAACATAATATAAATCGTATAAAGTCAAAGAGGCATAAAAAAGGCTCTGTTCTGCAACAGAGCCTTTCCGGATTTGTTTGGTAGGACGTACAAGATTCGAACTTGTGACCAACGGATTAAAAGTCCGCTGCTCTACCAACTGAGCTAACGTCCCGTACCAGCAAAGCACAAGATTATAGCCGGCTTTTACAGCCTGCTACGCGGCAGCGAGCCTGTCGAGTACCCATCCGCTGGCACATTGCCCGAAGGTAGCCGTGACGGCGACTGACGAACCGTAGCCGTGGCAGTTCAACGATCCGTCGCCTCCGGGCATTTCACACGACGCATGCGGTGGTGCGACAGACTCGCGGCTGAAAACGCAGGCCAGGCCGATGCGCTTGCCATCGCGCGCCGCGCCGTGCTGCTTGCGCAGACGGTAGCGCAGTTGCGCGAGCAACGGGTCATGGGTGGTTTGCGAAAGATCCTCGATGTCCACCTTGTGCGCCAGCCGCTTGCCGCCGGCTGCGCCGACGCTGATGAACGGTAGCCGCCGCATCTGCAGGGCCCATGCCGCCATGGCAGTCTTGGCTTGGACTTGGTCGCAAGCGTCGATCACCGCATCGACCGGCCCGGGCAGGATCGCGGGCCAGTTAGCGGCTTCCACGAAGTCCTCGACGCATTCGACTCGGCAATCGGGATTGATCAGGCGTATGCGCTCGGCCATGGCCCGTACCTTGGCCTGGCCCATCGTCGTGGAGAGCGCATGGATCTGGCGGTTGATATTGGACTCCGCCACATGGTCCAGGTCGATCAGCGTCAAGTGACCAACGCCACTGCGTGCCAATGCCTCGGCAGCCCAAGAACCTACGCCGCCGATGCCGACCACGGCCACATGTGCGGCGCGGATGCGCCCTGCCCCCTCGGTGCCATACAAGCGCGCCAGCCCGCCGAAGCGGCGGCCATGGTCACTGTCCTGCAAAGGAGACGTGTCTGCCGCGCTCACTTCAAGCGCGCCAGGCGCTCCTTGGCCGCAGCAGCAGCTTCGGACTGGGGATAGACACGCAGCAAGTCTTCCAGCGTCTTGCGGGCCCCGCGCGTATCCTTCAGCTCGACTTGGCAATTGGCGATCGACAGTGCCGCCTCGGGGGCGCGCGCATGGTCGGGCGCTGCGGACAGCAACGCCTTGAAGTTGTCGATGGCGGACTTGTAGTCGCGCGTGGCGTACTGCGCGTTGCCCAGCCAGAAGCGCGCCGAAGGGGCGTAGCCCGACTGGGGATACTGGCGCAGGAAGCCGCCGAATGCCGGGACGGCGTCTGCGAACTTGCCAGAGCGGAACACGGCCAGTGCAGCCTCGAAGTCGCGCTTCTCGGCCGGGTCGGCCCGGAATTCGCGGCCGTCCACCTGCACGGCGGTGGGCTCGAACTGGCGCAGACGCTCGTCCATGCCCTGCGCCATATCCTTCTGGCGGCGCTGCAGTTCCGCCACGTCCCGCTGCAGCTGTTCGTTCTGGCCCCGCATCGTGGCCAGTTCCGTGCGCAGGGTTTCGATCTGGGTCTGCAGGTCGAGCAGGCTGCGGCGCAGTTGAGAGACGTCCTCGCCGGAGCGCTCGCCGGTGCGCTGGTTGGCCTGCTGCATCACATCGACGCGCTGGCGCAGTTCCAGGATGGCCCGGCGCGCCTCGTCATCCTCGAACAGGGCATAGCTCGGCGTGGCCCACAGGGCGGCCAGTGCGCAGGCGGCGGCTGCGGCCAGGGCGCGCGGCTGGATCGTACGACGCATGCGCCTCCCTATCAGCGGTACGACAGCTCGGCGCGGCGGTTCTGCGCGTGCGCCTCTTCGCCGTGGCCTTGGGCAGCAGGCTTTTCCTTGCCGAAGCTGACGGCTTCCATCTGGCTGTCGGGTACGCCCAGCAGGCCCATGGCGCGGCGCACGGCCTCGGCGCGCTTCTGGCCCAGGGCCAGGTTGTATTCACGGCCGCCGCGCTCGTCTGTGTGGCCTTCGATCATCACCTTGCGGCCGGGCGCAGCCTTGACATAGCGCGCGTGTGCGTCGATCACCGACTGGAACTCGGGCTTGATGCTGTAGCTGTCGAAGTCGAAGTACACGATGCGCGCCACACCCACGGGACCGCCCTGGTTGCCGGCCGACTGGCTCAGGTCCACGGGTGCCACGCCGCTCTGACTCGTGCCGCCGGCATTGGCGCCGCCAGGAGGAACCGTGGAGGTGGCGCCCTTGTCCTCGACGGGCACGTCGTCCAGCTTCACGCCGGAGCTGCAGCCGGCGATGAGGGCGGCGATGGTGAGCGCGATCGATACGCGCTTGAAATGGATGCGGTTCATGGTGACTCTCCTGAAGAGCGGGTTGTTTGTATTGGGATAGGGATCACTGCTTCTGAAACGGGCCCCAATCGGGTTCGCGGATGTCTCCGCCCTGCCCGGCCAAGCGTGCCTTGATCTTGCCGTCCAGCGTGGTGGTCATGAGCGCCTCGCGGCCCTGCTGCTGCGTGGCGTACACGATGAGCCGGCTGTTGGGCGCGAAGCTGGGGTTCTCGTCGGCGGTGGTGTCCGTGAGGGCGGTCACGGTGCCCGATTTCAGGTCCATCACATGGAGCTTATAGGCGTTGCCGGAGCGGGAGATGTAGGCCAACCACTGACCGTCGGGGCTGATACTGGGCGAGATGTTGTAGGAACCGCTGAAGGTGACGCGCTCCGCACCGCCGCCGGAGGCCGCCACGCGGTAGATCTGCGGCGAGCCGCCGCGGTCGCTCACGAAATAGATGCTGCGGCCGTCGCCGGAGAACACCGGCTCGGTGTCAATGCCGCCGCTTTGCATGAGGCGGCGCGGCTCTCCGCCGTTCGCGTCGATGGTGTAGAGCTGCGAGCCGCCGTCGCGGCTGAGCGTGACGGCCAGAGTGCGGCCGTCGGGCGACCAGGCCGGCGCACTGTTGGAGCCGCGGAAATTGGCGATCAGGCGCCGGCGCCCGGTGGAGACGTCGTGCACATAGACCACGGGCTTGCGCGACTCGAACGACACGTAGGCCAGTTGCCCGCCCGAGGGTGACCAGGCCGGCGAGATGATGGGCTCGGGGCTGGAGAGCGCCGACTGCGCGTTCTCGCCGTCCGCGTCGGCCACCCACAGGCTGTAGCGCGCGCCGACCTTGGTGACGTAGGCGATGCGCGTGGAGAAGATGCCGCGCTCGCCGGTGAGCTTTTCGTAGATGAAGTCGGCGATGCGGTGGGCCACCAGGCGCAGGTCGGCCTGCGTTACCACGAAGCTCTGGCCGCCCAGATCCTGGGCCTTGACCACATCCCACAGGCGGAAGCGCACATCAAAGCGGCCGTCGGCCAGGCGAGTGACGCTGCCGGAGGCCAGCGCGTCGGCCTTGCGCTGGCGCCACAGGGCGACATCGGGGCGCGAGGATTCGTCCAGCGCCACGCCCGATGCGTCCACGCCGACGAAGCGCCCGCTGCGCTCCAGGTCGGCCTGCACGATGGCCGAGATTTTCTGCGGCGACTGCGCCTCGCCGCGGAACGGCGCCAGGGCGATGGGCAACTGCGTCAGGCCCACGCCGGTGATCTCGACGCGGAACTGCGCGAGGGCGGGCAATGCGGGAGTGGATGCGAGCGCGGCGACCAGAGTGCGCCGGGAAGGCTGCGGCAGGGCCGCGGAGAAGGAAGGGGGAAAGGGGAGCGGTCAATAGACATTGGCAACCATCGAATAACCGTGAAATGCCGGCAAACAGAGCCTCGCATGTTACACATAGCGTAGCGTGCGCTGTGACAAACTGTGCACGCCAGCCACCACCGAAACGTAGAATCCGCCCCTCATGCAAGACCCGAATCATAGCGCGCCGGCGGCTGCCGCACGGCCTCTTCCGCTGCTGACACGACTGCGACGCCTGCATGTGTATTTCGGTCACCAGCGGCTGGCATGGAGCCTGGCGGTGCTCGCCACGCTGGTCGCGGCGGTCACCGAACCGTTGATTCCCGCGCTGCTCAAGCCCTTGCTGGACCAGGGGTTCACCGAGGGATCGCTGGACCTGTGGATGGTTCCCCTGGCCATCGTCGGCGTGTTCTTCGTGCGCGGGCTGGCGCAGTTCACCGGGCAGTACGCGCTGGCGCGCATCGCCAACGAGGGCATGCTGCGCCTGCGCACCGCCCTCTTCGACCGGCTGCTGGTGGCCGACATGGCCCTGTTCGGCCGGCAGTCGGCCAGCACGCTGTCCAACACCGTGGTCTACGAGGTGCAGAACGGCTTCAACGCGCTGGTGCAGGCGCTGCTTGGCCTGTCGCGCGACGGCTTCACGCTGGTGGCGCTGCTGGGCTACCTGCTCTACCTGAACTGGCAGCTCACGCTGATCGTCGCGGTGATGGTGCCGGGCGTGGCCTGGATCATGAAGACGCTCTCGCGCCGGCTCTACAAGATCACCAAGAGCAGCCAGCAGGCCACCGATGACCTGGCCTATGTGGTGGAGGAAAACGTGCTCGCCCACCGCATGGTGCGCCTGCACGGCGCGCAGCAGGACCAGGCCGGGCGCTTCGGCGCACTGAGCCAGAGCCTGCGCCGCCTGGCGATCAAGTCCACCATCGCCTCGGCCGCGATGACGCCCACCACGCAGCTGCTGGCCGCCGTGTCGCTGTCGGCCGTGATCTGCATCGCGCTGTGGCAAAGCCGCGGCGCCGGCGCGCAGGACGTGACGGTGGGCGGCTTCGCCGCGTTCATCGCCGCCATGCTGATGCTGATCGCGCCCATCCGCCGGCTGGCCGACGTGGCCAACCCCATCACGCGCGGCGTTGCGGCGCTGGAGCGCGGCCTGCTGCTGCTGGGCGAGACCGAGCCCGAATCCAGCGGCAGCCACCGCGCCGCGCGCGCCGAAGGAGCGATCACGCTGCAGAACGTGTCCGTGGCGTTCAACGCCGAGCAGGCGCCCGCCTTGAACGGCGTGAGCCTGGCCATCCGCCCCGGCGAGGTGGTGGCGCTGGTTGGCCCCTCGGGCGCGGGCAAGACCACGCTGGTGAACCTGCTGCCGCGCTTCATCGCGCCCAGCGCCGGCGCGGTGCTGCTGGACGGCGTGCCGGTGCAGGACTGGGACCTGCGCGCGCTGCGCACGCAGTTCGCGCTGGTGAGCCAGGACGTGGTGATGTTCAACGCCAGCATCGCCGCCAACGTGGCTCTCGGCACGGCGCCCGGCGCGGCCATCGACGAGCAGCGCGTGCGCGAGTGCCTGGCCGCCGCGAACCTGGCCGATCACGTGGCCGCCCTGCCCCAGGGCATCCACACCGTCGTGGGACACAACGCCACGCAGCTCTCGGGCGGGCAGCGCCAGCGGCTGGCGATCGCGCGGGCGCTCTACAAGGACGCGCCCATCCTGATCCTCGACGAAGCCACGTCGGCGCTCGACACCGAATCCGAGCGGCTGGTGCAGGAGGCCCTGCAGCGCCTGATGCGCGGGCGCACCACGCTGGTCATCGCGCATCGGCTGTCCACCATCGAGCACGCGGACCGCGTGGTGGTGATGGAGCGCGGGCAGATCGCCGAGCAAGGCACGCACGCCGAGCTGGTGGCCGCCGGCGGGCTGTATGCGCGGCTGCAGGCGCGCTCCGGCGGCGCCTGAGCCAATGCAAAAATCATAGCTGGCCGCGCGGGTCCAGCAAGGCATTCAGCAATAAATCGCCCTGAACCCCTTGGCTGGGAAGCGCAAGCAGCTATCGAATCGGAAGCATCACCATTTGCCGCGGTTGGGCTGGCGCTTGCGCATGGCCTCGGCGATCAGCTCCACCATGTCGGCGCGGTCGGCCTGCCGCGCGAAGTCGGTGGCCGTCAGGCCGAGCTGGTTCCTGAGTGTGGGGTCGGCCCCCTCCTCCACCAGCCGCCGCGCGGTATCCGCCGTGCCGTAGCGCACGGCCATCATCAGCGGCGTGGTGCCGTTGGGCGAGGCGGCATCGATGTAGGCATGGTGCTCCAGCAGCAGCGCCACCATGTCCGGCGCCTGCGCCGCGGTGGACGAGGCGGCGTAGTGCAGCGGCGTCCAGCCGGTCTTGTTCACGTCGGCGTCGCGCGCGATGAGCGCGCGGGCCGCCTCCAGGTGGCCGCGCAGCGCCGCCATCATCAGCGCGCTCTCGTCCTTGGCGTTGCGCTCCTCCGGCTTCAGGCCCTTGGCCGCGATCAGCGCCATGGCGGCCTTGTACGACTCGCCGCGCAGCGCCACGATGAGCGCGGGCTCCCCCTTGGGGTCGCGTGCGTTGGGGTCGAAGCCGCGGCGCAGCAGCCCGGTGATGGCCGCGCCGTTGTCGAGCTCGACCGCGCGGAAGAAGTCTTCATAGGCGCCGGCGCGGGCCGCTCCGGCCACAGCCGCCAGGGCCAGCCATGCGAGCGTGGTGCGGCGGCGGGTCATGCGGGCTCCTTCAGGAAGAGTTGCTCGAAGTTGCGGCTGGTGGCGGCGGCCACTTCCTCGACGGACAGCCCCCGGACCTCGGCGATCTGCCGCGCCACGTAAGGCACGTACGACGGATTGTTGGTCTTGCCCCGGTACGGCACGGGGGCGAGGTAAGGGCTGTCGGTCTCGATGAGCAGGCGGTCCAGGGGTACGAAGGCGGCCACGTCGCGCAGGTCCTGCGCGTTCTTGAAGGTGACGATGCCGGAGAACGAGATGTAGTAGCCCAGCTCCAGCGCCGCGCGCGCCACCTGGGCGGTTTCGGTGAAGCAGTGGAACACGCCCCCGGCGCGGTTGCCCGGGCCGTCCTCGCCCTCCTCGCGCAGGATGGCGAGCGTGTCGGCCGACGCGCTGCGCGTGTGGATCACCAGCGGCTTGGCGGTGGCGCGGGCCGCGCGGATGTGGGTGCGGAAGCGCTCGCGCTGCCACTCCAGGTCGGCCACGCTGCGCCCGCCCTTGCGGTCTTCCATGCCGTAGTAGTCCAGCCCTGTCTCGCCGATGGCCACCACGCGCGGCAGCGCGGCGCGCTCCACCAGGTCCTGCACGCCGGGCTCGGTCACGCCCTCGTTGTCCGGGTGCACGCCCACGGTGGCCCAGAAGTTGTCATAAGCCCTGGCCAGGCCGTGCACGGCGGGGAATTCCTCCATCGTGGTGCAGATGCACAGGGCCCGGTCCACCTGCGCCTCCTGCATGGCCTGGCGGATCTGGGGCAGCTGGCTGACCAGCTCGGGAAAGTTCAGGTGGCAGTGGGAATCGACGAACATGGCGGTGAAAAAACAAATGCCGACCGGCGCGCGGTCGGCATGGTGCGGGGGAGTGCTGTCAGATGGTCTGCGTGGGCCGGTCCGAGGCCAGGCTGGTGCCCAGGATTTCCTCGATCTTGAGCTTGAGCTGGCGCGACTTGTCGTCCTTGGGAAACTGGATGCCCACGCCCTGTGTGCGGTTGCCCGCCGCGCGCGCCGGCGTCACCCAGGCCACACGGCCGGCCACAGGGTAGCGCTGCGGGTCGTCGGGCAGCGTGAGCAGCACGTAAACGTCGTCGCCCAGCTTGTACTCGCGGGGGTGGGGATGAAGATGCCGCCGTCCTCGAAGAAGGGGATGTAGGCTGCATAGAGCGCCGCCTTCTCCTTGATGTTGAGCTGCATGACGCTCGGGCGCGGCGCTGTGGAGGGACTGCTCATGGGGCGTGGATGGAGGTCAATGGCGCGAGTGTAGTGTCTGGCGCGCCTGCGCCACAAGCGACTCCAGCATCAGGCCGGCGTTGAACGGGTGCTCGGCGGTGCGCGCCTCCTTGGTGAGCAGCCGCGCCCAGCGCGTGAGCGGCCCCACGCCCGGCGGGGCGGGCAGGTCGGCCTGCGCGAAGTAGCGCGGCGCGGCGCCCACGCGCAGCGCCAGCAGGTCGTGGCAGAGCTTTTGCAGCGCATCGACGGCCTGCGGCGGATCGAGGTCGGCCAAGGCGGACACGTCGCCGCGCGCCACGGCCTTGGGAATCAGCGCCCAGGCCTGCGGGCTGCGGCCGGAGCGGGCCAGGGCCAGCGCGTCGTCGGGCCGCCCGCCTGCCGCGCGCAGGAAGGCGTCGGCCGCGTCCTGCGCCACGCCCTGCCCCGCCAGCCACGCCTGCATGTCCTGCGCTTGGGGCCAGAGCATGGTGTGGCCCAGGCAGCGGCTGCGGATGGTGGGCAGCAGTTCGTGTGCAGCCTCGGTGGCGAGCACGAAGCGCACGTCGCCGGGCGGCTCCTCCAATGTCTTGAGCAGCGCGTTGGCCGTCACGTGGTTCATCTGCTCGGCCGGGTAGACCAGCACCACCTTGCCGCGCCCGCGCGCACTGGTGCGCTGGGCGAACTCCACCGCATCGCGCATGGCCTCCACGCGGATCTCGCGGCTGGGCTTGCGCTTCTTGTCGTCGATCTCGCCCTGCGCCTTCTCGGGCAGGGGCCAGCCCAGGGTCAGCATCTGCGTCTCGGGCATCAGCACGCACAGGTCGGCATGGGTGCGCACGTCCACGCCGTGGCAGCTCGCGCACTGGCCGCAAGCGCCGTGCCCGGTGGGCGCGTCGCACAGCCAGGCGCGTACCAGCTCCAGCGCCAGCGCGTACTGGCCCAGGCCCGAAGGGCCGTGCAGCAGCCACGCATGGCCGCGCTGGGCCAGCAGCGCCTGGCGCTGCGCTGCGATCCAGGGAGCCACCGCCTCACCCATGCGCCACTCCCGGCAGCCAGCCGCGCGCGGCGACGGCCGCGAGCATCTGCGCGGCCACCTGGTCGCGCGGCCGGGCGGCGTCGATGCGCGCGAAGCGGCCGGGCGCACCGGCGGCGCGGTCGGCGTAGCCCTGCGCCACGCGCGCAAAGAACTCCACGGGCTGGGCCTCGAAACGGTCGGGCGCGCGCGCGGCAGCCAAGCGCTCGGCCGCCACTTCGGGCGCTACGTCGAACCACAGCGTCAGGTCGGGGTTGCGCATCGCATCGGCCCGCGGGCCAAGCCCTGTCTGCGCAAGCCGCTCCATCTCCGATAGCACCCGCAGGTCGAAGCCGCGCCCCGCGCCCTGGTAGGCGAAGGTGGCGTCGGTGAAGCGGTCGCACAGTACCGCCTCGCCGCGCGCCAGCGCCGGTTCGATCACGCAGCGCAGGTGGTCGCGCCGCGCGGCGAAGACCAGCAGCGTCTCGGTCAGCGGGTCCATGGCGTCGTGCAGCAGCAGTTCGCGCAGCTTTTCGGCCAGCGGCGTGCCGCCGGGCTCGCGCGTCACGGTGACGGTGCGGCCCGCATCGCGCAGAACCTGGGCGAGTTCTCCGATGTGGGAGGACTTGCCCGCGCCGTCGATGCCCTCGAAGGTGATGAACAGGCCCGACGTCATTTCTGCCCTCGCTGATAACGGTTGACGGCACGGTTGTGCTCATCCAGCGTGCTGCTGAAGTGGCTGGTGCCGTCGCCGCGCGCCACGAAATACAGCGCCTTGGTGGGCGCGGGCTGCACGGCCGCCAGCAATGCCGCCTTGCCCGGCATGGCGATGGGCGTGGGCGGCAGGCCCGCGCGGGTGTAGGTGTTCCAGGGCGTGTCTGCGGTCAGGTCGCGGCGGCGCAGGTTGCCGTCGAACTTCTCGCCCAGGCCGTAGATCACCGTGGGATCGGTCTGCAGCAGCATGCCCACGCGCAGGCGGTTGGTGAACACGCCCGCGATCTCGGCGCGGTCTTCGGCGCGGCCGGTTTCCTTCTCGACGATGCTGGCGAGGATCAACGCCTCGTCGGCGGACTTGAGCGGCGTGTCGCCCGCGCGCTGCGACCACGCGGCCTCCAGGCGCCGGTCCATGGCGTGCAGCGCGCGGCGCAGCACGGCCAGGTCGCTGCTGCCCTTGGCGTAGGTGTAGGTGTCGGGGAAGAAGCGGCCCTCGGCCGGCACGCCCGCACGGCCCAGCGCGGCCATGACGGCCTCGTCGCTCTGGCCCTGGGTGTCGGGCTTCAGGTTCTCGGCGCGCGCGAGCGCGGCGCGCACCTGGCGGAAGGTCCAGCCCTCGACCAGGGTCACGGCGCGCAGCAGTTCCTCGCCGCGCACGAGTTTCTGCAGCAGCCCATAGGGCGAGGTGCCTGGCGGGATCTCGTAGTTGCCGGCCTTGATCTCCCGGTCCTTGCCCGATAGGCGGAACCAGAGGAACAGCAGGCGCGCATCGGTCTGCACGCCCGCCTGCACCACCGCGCGGGCCACGCCGCGCGGCGTGGTGCCGGGCTCGATCTCCAGCTCCAGCGCCGGTCCCGCGCGCACGGGCAGCGGCGCCTGCAGCCACCAGGCCGCTGCAGCGCCCGCGGCGATCACGATCAACAACACCAGAACGAAGAAACGGCGCACAACCCTGCTGTCTTTATGAATGGAGCCGGGCATGATAATTCAGCAATGACCTACCCTTTGAATGGCATCGCCCCCTTGACCCACCTGGGCGTGATCCGCGTGGCCGGCGACGATGCGGCGGCCTTCCTGCACGGCCAGCTCACCCAGGATTTCGCGCTGCTGGGCATGCAGCATGCCCGCCTGTCCGCCTACCTCAGTCCCAAGGGCCGCATGCAGGCCAGCTTCATCGGCTTCAAGCGCGGCCCGGCCGAACGTGGCCCGGCCGAGGTGCTGCTCATCTGCGCGCGCGACCTGCTGGCGCCCACGCTCAAGCGGCTGTCCATGTTCGTGCTGCGCTCCAAGGCCAAGCTGACGGACGCCACGGCCGACTTCCGGCTCTGCGGCCTGGCGGGCGACGCGGCGCGCGCCGTGCTGCCGCCGGGCGGCGAGCCCTGGAGCCGTGCGGATGTGGGCGACGCCACCGTGGTGCAGCTCTACCCCGCCGACGGTCAGCCGCGCGCGCTGTGGGTGGCGCCTGCGGGCAGCCCGGCGCCGCAGGGCGCGCCGCTGGACGAGGACCTGTGGTTGTGGAGCGAGGTGCGCAGCGGCGTCGCCACGCTCACCGCCCCGGTCGTGGAGGCCTTCGTGCCGCAGATGCTGAACTACGAATCCGTCGGCGGCGTGAACTTCAAGAAGGGCTGCTACCCCGGCCAGGAGGTCGTGGCGCGCAGCCAGTTCCGCGGCACGCTCAAGCGCCGGACCTATGTGGCCCACCTGGGCGGCGACGTGGCGGCGGGCGCCGAGGTGTTCGCGCAGGGCGATGCCGAGCAGCCCGTGGGCACCGTGGTGCAGGCCGCCGGCGCGCCGGGCGGCGGCACGGACGCGCTGGTGTCGCTGCAGATCGCGGCAGCGGGCGGCGCGCTGCAGGCCGGCGGACACGCACTCGCGCTGCTGCCGCTGCCCTATGCGCTGCTCGAAGATATTTGAATGAAAATGGGCTCCAGCGCTTTTCAGGCAAGCGCTGGAAGCTATCAAAATAGAAGCTACGGCAAGGCCTTGCGCATGGTGACGTGGGCAATGCCCGCTTCCTCGTACGGCGCGCCCTCCGTTTCGAACCCCGCGCGGCGGTAGAAGCCTTCGGCGCTGCTTTGCGCGTGCAGCGTGACCAGCGCGTCGCCGCGCGCCCGGGCTGCCTGTACCAGCGCGTCGAGCACCATGCGGCCCCAGCGCTGGCCGCGCACCACGCGGTCCACCGCCATGCGGCCGATGCGCCCTTCGCCGGGCGCGGGCTGCAGCAGCCGGCCGGTGGACACGGGCAGGCCCAGGCGGTTGTAGGCCACGGCGTGGACGGCCGTGGCGTCCAGCGCGTCGAGCTCCAGCTCCGGGGCGATGCCCTGCTCCTGCACGAACACCGCCGTGCGCAGCCGGGCGGCGTCGCGGCCCAGCGTGGTCCAGTCGCCTACGCGCAGCTCCACCACTTCGCCGCCGGCCTCGTAGTGCTCGGTCACGGCGCGGAGCTGAGGCGGCACGGCGCGTTTGGTATGCGTGGCCGGGTCGGCGAAGACGTAGACGAGTTCGACGGACACCAGCAGCCGGTCGCCTGCGAACACGCCGCACTCGAACAACAGGGAGGTGGTGCCCACGCGCGCGCAGCGCATGCCGATGTCGAGCAGGTCGTCCAGGCGGGCGGAGGCGTGGTATTCGACGCTGGCCTTCTTCAGGTAGATCTCGCCGCCCAGCGCGTGCATGCTGGCCTCGTAGGGCAAGGCCAGCGCGCGCCAGTATTCGGTCATGGCGCAGTCGGCGTAGGTGAGGTAGTGGGCGTTGAAGACGATTTTCTGGATGTCCACCTCGGCCCAGCGCACGCGCAGGCGGTGGAAGCAGCGGAAGTCTTGGCGTTGCATGAGAGAGTGTTCAGTCCTGTCGGAAAGCGGCACGCAGGGCCTGCGCGGCGTGCTGGTGGGCTTGCCGCGCCTCGGGGATGGCGCGGCCCATCTTGATGAATTCGTGGGTCACGCCGCGGTAGATTTCCAGCTCCACCGGCACGCCGGCGGCGCGCAGCTTGTCGGCGTAGTCGATGCCCTCGTCCACCAGCGGATCGCATTCGGCCAGGCCGATCCAGGCGGGGGCCACGCCGTCCACGTCGGGCGCCAGCAGCGGGGCGAAGCGCCAGTCCTCGCGCTCTGCGCGGCTGGCCACGTAGTTCTCGAAGAACCAGGTGATGGCGGGCTCGTCCAGCACCGGCCCCTGGGCGAAGCGCGCATGCGAGGGCGTGTCCTGGTGGGCCGTGGTGCCGGGATAGATCAGGAGCTGCAACGCCAGCGGCAGGCCCGCGTCGCGCGCGAGGATGGCGTTCACGGCGGCCAGGGTGCCGCCCGCGCTGTCGCCGCCCACGGCCAGGCGCGCCGCGTCGGCGCCCAGCGCGCCGGCATGGGCGGCCAGCCAGGCGAGCGCGTCCCAGGCGTCGTTGCTCGCGGTGGGAAAGCGGTGCTCCGGCGCGAGCCGGTAGTCCAGCGACACCACCATGCAGCCCGCCAGGCGCGCCAGCTCGCGGCACAGCACGTCGTGCGTGGCCACGCTGCCGATGGTGAAGCCGCCGCCGTGCAGGTACAGCAGCAGCGGCAGGCCGGCGTCCGGCACGGGCGCGTACAGGCGCGCGGGCAGCGGCGCGCCGTCGCGCGCGGGAATGCGCAGGTCTTCCACGCGCGGCAGCTCGGCCTTGGGGATTTCGAGCACGCCCGCGCCCGCCTCGTAGGCCGCGCGGGCCTGGGCGGGAGCGAGGGAGTGCAGCGGGGGACGGCCGGCGCGCGCCATGCGGTCGATGACGCTGCGCATCTGCGGCGTGAGCCGCGCATGGTGGAGAGGGTCGGTCGTCTTCAATGCGGGGTTCCCGGGTTCACTTGAAACGCACCTGCACGGGCTGCGCACCCGGCAGGCCCTGGTAGGTGGCGGTGACGTTCAGGCCGGGGCGCGGCGGCAGCAGCGGGGAGAACGAGCCCAGGCTGACCAGGTCGCCCGGCTGCAGCGTGATGTTTTCCTTCTGCAGCGCCTGGGCGATCCACACCACGGCGTTGAGCGGGTGGCCGAGGATGTCGCTGCCCTTGCCGCTGGCCAGCAGCTCGCCGTTGTTGTTGGTGAGCTGCACTTCCATGCGCTCCAGCGCGTCGAGCAGGCGGTAGCGCTCGCCGCGCGTGAGCGGCACCGCGACGGGCTGGCCGGCCACGCCCAGCCGCGCGCCCACGTTGATGGCGGCCACGCCCGCGCCGTTGAGCTGCGGCGGCGCCTGCACGATGAGGTCGGGCAGCTCGATGAAGGGGATGACCTGGTCGATGTGCTCCAGCACCTCGGCCGGCGTGCGCGCGTGGTTGACGGCGGCGCTTTTGACGCGCACCAGCATGTCGGCCTCGTACAGGGGGCGCGCGCCGAAGGCGGCCTCCACCGTGAAGCCGCCGGGCTGCACCATGCCCTCGTAGAGCTTGCCCCACACGGGCTTGTCGGTGTTGAAGCGCTTCTGCACGGCCGGGTTCGTGAGGCCAGCCTTGTAGCCCACCACCTTGCCCAGGCGCGTGGCCAGCAGCGCGTTGAACTTGGCGCGCGTGCAGGCGCCGTCCTCGTCGGACAGCGCGGGGAAGTTGGGCGCAGGTGTCTTGGCCGCGTAGTGCTGCGCGAGCGCGCCGGCCTGCGCGTCGTCCAGGCACGCGGCCTGCGCGCCTGTCGCCGCGGCGACGCCCATGCCCCATACGGTGAGCACTGCGAGGGTTTGTTTCATGGTCATGCGTGTCTCCATCCTGTTAGTGTTGCGGGCTGATCGTAATGGCACTTTTCCTCCCCGCGCACCATGGCTTTCATTTACTACGTCACCCAGATCCAATTTGAATTCGGCGCCGTCCGGCTGCTGCGCCAGGAATGCGAGCGCATCGGCATCACGCGCCCGCTGGTCGTCACCGACCCGGGCGTCAAGGCCGCCGGCGTGCTGCAGCAGGCGCTGGACGCCCTGGCCGAGCTGCCCGTGGCCGTGTTCGACCAGACGCCACCCAACCCCACCGAAGCCGCTGTGCGCGCGGCCGCGGACGTCTACCGTGCCCAGGGTTGCGACGGCCTGATCGCCGTGGGCGGCGGCAGCGCCATCGACTGCGCCAAGGGCATCGCCATCGCCGCCACGCACGAGGGGCCGCTCAAGACCTACGCCACCATCGAAGGCGGCTCGCCGAAGATCACCGAACGCGCGGCGCCGCTCATCGCCGTGCCCACCACGAGCGGCACGGGCAGCGAGGTGGCGCGCGGCGCCATCATCATCGTGGACGACCACCGCAAGCTGGGCTTCCACTCCTGGCACCTGGTGCCCAAGGCCGCGATCTGCGACCCCGGCCTGACGCTGGGCCTGCCGCCGCAGCTCACGGCCGCCACGGGCATGGACGCCATCGCGCACTGCATGGAGACCTTCATGTCGGCCGCCTTCAACCCGCCCGCCGACGGCATCGCGCTGGACGGCCTGGAGCGCGGCTGGCGCCACATCGAGGCCGCCACGCGAGACGGCAGCGACCGCGAGGCGCGCCAGGCCATGATGAGCGCCAGCATGCAGGGCGCCATGGCCTTCCAGAAGGGGCTGGGCTGCGTGCACTCCCTGAGCCACAGCCTGGGCGGGCTGAACCCGCGCCTGCACCACGGCACGCTCAACGCCGTGTTCCTGCCGGCCGTGGTGCGCTTCAACGCGCAGGCCGAATCGGTGCGAAAGGAACGCCGCCTGGAGCGCATGGCCCACGCCATGGGCCTGGACCAGGCGAGCGATATTCCCGATGCCATCCACGACATGAGCGCGCGCCTGGGCCTGCCCACCGGACTGGCCGCGATGGGCGTGCAGCGCGATTGGTTCCCCAAGATCATCGAGGGCGCACTGGCCGACCATTGCCACAAGACCAACCCGCGCGAGGCCAGCGTCCAGGACTACGAGGCCATGCTCGAAGCGTCGATGTAAGCTGCGCTGCCATCCATCTCGAGGACACGCGCCATGCAACTCATCGGCATGCTCGACTCTCCCTATGTGCGCCGCGTGGCGATCGCGCTGCAGCTGCTGGGGCTCCGGTTCGAGCACAACCCCCTGTCGGTCTTTCGCACCTTCGACCAGTTCCAGTCCATCAACCCTGTCGTGAAGGCCCCCACGCTGGTGTGCGACGACGGCGGTGTGCTCATGGACTCCACGCTGATCCTGGAATACGCCCAGGCCCTCGCAGGCCGGCGCCTGCTGCCCGAAGCCCTGCCGGAGCTGCAGCAGGCACTGCGCATCGACGGGCTGGCGCTCGCGGCCTGCGAAAAGAGCGTGCAGATGGTGTACGAGCAGCAGCTGCGCCCCGCCGGGAAACAGCACGCCCCCTGGCTGGACCGCGTGGCGGTGCAGCTGCGTGCCGCGTACGCAGCCCTGGAGCAGGAGGCGGCGCGCCGCCCTCCTCCCATGGAGCGCGGCACCGTGGGCCGCGCGGGCGTGAGCTCCGCCGTGGCCTGGCACTTCACCCAGGCCCTGCTGCCCGGCATGGTGGACGCACAGCGCCACCCGGCGCTGGCGGCGCTTTCCGCACGTGCCGAGGCCTTGCCCGAGTTCCAGGCCGCGCCGCATGGCGAGGGCACGTACCGCGCGCCCGCCTGAGGCCGGCTAGATCGGCAAGACCTGACCCTGGTCGGGCCGCTCCAGCCAGGTCTGCCATTCGTCGGCCAAACAGGAAGCGGTCCAGCGGGCCGAGCACCAGCCCCTTGGGGCCGCCCGCCGCGGCCGGCACCACGGACACGTCGGCCGGAGACAGGCCCTGGCGCTCGATGTGACGGCGCGCCACCGGCCCGGCGTAGATGCGCAGCGCGTTCAACGTCGGCTTCCGGATCAGGACGCGTTCTCAGACGTAGTCGCCCGCATCGGGGCGCACGGTCCAGTCGATCGGGTCCTGCTGCAGCACCATGTCGATGTCCAGCCCCAGGGCCACGCCCACCTCGCCGGGAAAGGAAACGGCCAGTTCGCGCTGGCCCAGCCCCGCCTCGCGGGCGCGCGCGCGCCAGGCGGCCAGGTGCAGCACGCCGGCCAGGGGCTCGTACACCTCGTTGTCGAACGGCGCGCCGTGGTGGCGCAGCGCGTCCACCACCACCTCCGGCAGCTGCCAGCGCCAGGCCAGGCCCGCGCTGACCTGCGCGTAGCTGTAGCCGAACAGGTGCTGCTCCAGCTTGGCGCGGCGCGGGTCTAAAGGCGCCACCAGGGTGTTGACGGATTGCATGCGCGCCGGGTCGGCCAGGTGCAGCGCCAGCTCGCCCACGCCGTGCAGCAGCCCGGCTGTGTAGGCGGCGATCTGGTTGTGGTGCACCAGTCCGGCGAACGAGCGCGCGAGCTTGGCCGTGTTGAGGCTGTAGCGCCAGAAGTGCTGCAGGTTCACGCCGGGCACCGAGCGCGAGGTGGTGCCCAGCGGCGCGCTGGACACCAGCGAGCGCAGCTGCGCCACGCCCAGCAGGGCCAGCGCCTCGGGAATGCCCACGATCTGGCGCTGGGCGGCGAACGCGGGCGAGTTGGCCTCCTCCAGCAGGCGTGCGGCCAAGGCCGGGTCGGAGCCGAAGAGCTGGTTGAGGCGCCGCAAATTGGGTTCTGCGGCGCCCAGTTCATTCATCAGCAGCGCTACCGCGCGGGGCAGGCTGGGCAGCACGAAAGGCTGCGCCAGCAATGCGTTCAACTCCATGGAGGGGATGGCCAGAACAGAAGGTCCGACCATTATCCATGCAACTTTTACGGTTGTTTACCCAAGGCGACGCTGAATTAAGTCGCCCTAACGCTTGGCTTGTTGCAACTTGGCGAACGCGGACGCCATGGCCGACTGCGGCGCCGGGTCGTTGCTGCGGCGCTGCGGCTGGGCATACCCGCGCCCTGCCCCTTCGAAGCGGTTCTCGCGCGGGCCGTCGCGGCGGGCAGGCGCGGCGTCCAGCTTCATGGTCAGGCTGATGCGCCCGCGTGCCACGTCCACCTCCAGCACCTTCACCTTCACGATGTCGCCGGTCTTAACCACCTCGCGCGCATCGTTCACGAACTTGTGCGCGAGCTGGCTCACGTGCACCAGCCCGTCCTGGTGCACGCCCAGGTCCACGAAGGCGCCGAACTGGGCCACGTTGCTCACCGTGCCCTCCAGCACCATGCCTTCCTTGAGATCCTTGATGTCCTCCACGCCCTCGTTGAAGCGCGCCACCTTGAAGTCCGGTCGCGGGTCGCGGCCGGGTTTTTCCAGCTCGGCCAGGATGTCCTTCACGGTGATGGCGCCGAACTGTTCGCTCGCGAACAGCTCGGGCCTGAGGGTCTTGAGCATGTCGGCGCGGCCCATCAGCTCGGCCACGGGCTTGCCGGTCTTCTCGATGATCTGCTCCACCACCGGATAGGTCTCGGGGTGCACGCCCGTCATGTCCAGGGGGTTGTCGCCGCCGCGGATGCGCAAGAAGCCCGCCGACTGCTCGAAGGTCTTGGCGCCCAGGCCGCTCACCTCCATGAGCTGCCTGCGGCTCTTGAACGCGCCGTGGGCCTCGCGCCAGCGCACCACTGCCTTGGCCACGCTGCCCGACAGGCCCGACACGCGCGAGAGCAGCGGCGCGCTGGCGGTGTTCAGGTCCACGCCCACGGAGTTCACGCAGTCCTCGACCACCGCATCCAGCGTGCGCGCCAGCTCGCTCTGGTTCACGTCGTGCTGGTACTGGCCCACGCCGATGCTCTTGGGCTCGATCTTCACCAACTCGGCCAGCGGATCCTGCAGGCGCCGCGCGATGCTGGCGGCGCCGCGCAGGCTCACGTCCACGTCGGGCATCTCCTGCGATGCGTATTCGCTGGCGCTGTAGACCGAGGCGCCGGCCTCGCTCACCACTACCTTTTCGATAGCTGGTTGCGCTTGTCCAGCAAGCGCTGGAGCCTGTTTTTGCATCAACTTGATGAGTTCGGCGGCGAGCTTGTCCGTCTCGCGGCTGGCCGTGCCGTTGCCGATGGCGATGAGCTGCACGCCGTGTTTCATGCACAACCGCCCCAGCGTGGCCAGGCTGCCGTCCCAATCGCGGCGCGGCTCGTGCGGATAGACGGTGGCCGTCTCCACCAGCTTGCCCGTGGCGTCGCACACCGCCACCTTCACGCCGGTGCGGATGCCGGGGTCCAGCCCCATCACCGCGCGCGGGCCGGCGGGCGCAGCCAGCAGCAGGTCGCGCAGGTTGTCGGCGAAGACCTTGATGGCCACCTTCTCGGCCTCCTCGCGCAGGCGCGAGAACAGGTCGCGCTCGGTGGAGAGGGACAGCTTCACGCGCCACGTCCACGCCACGCATTTGCGGATCAGGTCGTCGCTCTTGCGGCCCGCGTGGCTCCAGCCCAGGTGCAGGGCGATCTTGCCCTCCGCCAGGCTGGGCTTGCCGGGCTCGGGCTCTTGCGGCTGCACCAGCTTGGCCTCCAGGATTTCCAGCGCGCGGCCGCGGAACACCGCCAGCGCACGGTGCGAGGGCACGCGGCCAATGGGCTCGTCGTAGTCGAAATAGTCGCGGAACTTGGCGACCTCGGGATCGTTCTCGTTCTTGCCCTCCACCTTCTTGGAGCGCAGCAGCCCCTCGGCCCAGAGCCATTCGCGCAGCGCCTGCACGAGAGGCGCGTCCTCGGCCCAGCGCTCGGAGAGGATGTCGCGCACGCCGTCGAGCACGGCGAAAGTGGTCGAGAAATCAGGGCCGGGCTTGCCGTCGTCGAGCGTGGTCGCGGGCTGGCAGAACGCCTGGGCCTCCGCGTGCGGATCGAGCGTCGGGTCGGCGAACAGCTTGTCGGCCAGCGGCTCGATGCCGAATTCGCGGGCGATCTGGCCCTTGGTGCGGCGCTTCTGCTTGAAGGGCAGGTAGATGTCCTCCAGCTCCTGCTTGGTCGGCGCGGCGGCTATTTGCGCGCGCAGCACATCGGTCAGCTTGCCCTGCTCGTCGATGGCCTTGAGCACGGCGGCGCGGCGGTCTTCCAGCTCGCGCAGGTAGGCCAGGCGCGCCTCCAGCTCGCGCAACTGCACGTCGTCCAGGCCGCCCGTGGCCTCCTTGCGGTAGCGCGCGATGAAGGGCACGGTGGCGCCGCCGTCGAGCAGTTCCACGGCCGCGCGGACCTGGGTTTCGGTGATCTTGATTTCTGCGGCCAACTGCCGAACGATCTGCTGCATGTGCCTGTCGGGAATGAGGAAAAACGCGAAGCGCGGGAGTTTGCCACAGGGCCTCGTCCCTAAAATCCGGCTTCGCCCATGTCCGCCCTGCCCTTCCCCATCCGCACCGAATGCCCGCCCGGCAGTTGCGTGTGCGAGCGCGATGCGCTCATGCAGGCGCCCGGCGGCGACGTGCGCATCCTGCGCCTCACGCGCGAGGAGGAGAAACGCCTCGTGCAGCGGCTGGAGAACCTCGCCAGCCTGCAGGACCTGCGCCACATGGAGCAGCGCCTGTTCGAGCAGCTCGGCGTGCGGCTCACCATCGGCACCAGCCCCAACGAAGTGCGCAGCCTGCGCGGCATCACCATCCTCGTGCACGAGCAGCCGGGCCTGTGCCGCAAGACGCGCCAGGCCATCCCCGCCGCCATCAAGAAGAGCATGGAACAGTGCCCGCAGATCGCCTGGGATCTGCTCAACGAAGGCGGCCTGTTCGAGGGTTCCTGAATGCAGGACGACCTGTTCGGCGGCCCGCCGCCGCCCCCTCCACCGCCCGAGAAGGCGCCCGCGCGCCGCACCGGCGTGCACCCCGCCGCCTGGGGCGACGACCTGCGCGAACTCGCCGCGCGGCTGCCGCCCACGCTGCGCCTGGGCACCTCGTCGTGGAGCTACCCCGGCTGGCAGGGCCTGGTGTGGGAAGGCGAACATTCCGAGCAGACGCTCGCCAAGAAGGGCCTGCCCGTCTACGCCCAGCACCCGCTGCTGCGCACGGTGAGCATCGACCGCAGCTTCTACCGACCCCTCACAGCAAGCGACTACGCGCGCTATGCGGCACAGGTGCCGGGCGATTTCCGCTTCGTCGTCAAGGCCCCGAGCCTCGTGACCGACGCGCTCGTGCGCAGCGAGGACGGGCGCGGACGTGAACCCAACCCCGCCTTCCTGAACCCGCTGCTGGCTGCGCAGGAATTCGTGGCGCCCGCGCTCGAAGGACTGGGCGCGCTCACCGGCGCGCTGGTGTTCCAGTTGAGCCCGCTGCCCTGGACGATGCTGGACCGCATGCCCGAGGTGCTGGAGCGCCTGCGCACCATGCTCCAGGCCCAGCCGCCCCTGAACCAGCCCGACGCGGTGCTGGCCGTGGAAGTGCGCGACCCCGAATGGCTCGCGCCCGAGCACCTGTCCCACTTCGCCGACGTGCTCAAGAGCACGGGCGCCACCTATTGCCTGGGTATGCACGCGCGCATGCCGCCGCTGGCGGACCAGTTGCCGCTGCTGCGCATGCTCTGGCCCGGCCCGCTGGTCTGCCGCTGGAACCTGAACCCCGTGCACGGCCCGCACGGCTACGAAGACGCGGAAAAGCTCTACGCGCCCTACGACCGCATCCACCACCCCGCGCCCGAAGAACACGCGCTGCTCGCGCGCACGCTGGCGGGTGTGTGCGGGCGGGGGCAGAACGCGTTCGTGACCATCAGCAACCATGCCGAAGGCTGCGCGCCGCTGACGATACGCACGCTGGCGGAGCATGTGGCGCAGCTATCGAATCCATAGCTGGCCACGCTTGATGGCTGGGCATTTCACATTGAAATCTCCCGCAATCCCTTTGCTGTAAAGCGCGGGCAGCTCTCTTTTTCGACCATCAGCGCCGCGCGGGCGGCGCGGCGCCGCACGACGCGCCCAGGATCAGATCCGACTGGATGACCACCGTCTGCGGTTGCGCGGGCGCCAGCTTCTCGATGCGCTGCAGGATCAGCCGCACCGTGGCGCTGGCGCTCTGGTGGAAGTTGTAGCGCAGCGCGGTGACGGGCGGGTACATCAGCTCCAGCGTCTCCAGCGTGCCGATGCCGACCACGGACATGTCGCGCGGGATGTCCATGCCCGATTCGCGCACCACGTGCACGGCGCCCGACAGCAACTGGGTGCCGACCGCGATGATGGCCGTGGGAGGCGCGTCGAGCCGCAGCATGCGCTGCATGGGCTCGCGCGACGAATCCAGCCACGATTCGGACAGGTGCACCAGGCGCTCGTCGAACGCCAGCCCCGCCGCCTCCAGCGCGGCCCGGTAGCCGCGCACCTTCTCGCGGCCCGGGCGCAACCGCGGCCCCGAGGCGAACAGCGCCACGCGGCGGTGCCCCAGGGCCAGCAGGTACTCCATCACCTTGAGCATGCCCTGGCAGTGGTCCACCAGCACGCTGTCGAAGCCGGGCCCCAGGTCGCGGTCGACGATCACCGTGGGCAGGCGCGTGGTGCCGAAGGGCGATGCCTTCGGGTCCTCGTATTCGTTCGAGGGCGAGGCGATGATGCCCTCCAGCCGCCGGTTCTCGAAGAAGGCGACCAGTTCCTTGTCGCGCGCCGGCCGCTCCGAGCTGCCGATGAACAGCGAATAGCCCGCGCCCTGCGCCAGCTTCTCCACCTCCGAGAGGTGGATCGCCAGGAACGGGTTGGCGATGTTGGGCAGCAGGTAGCCGATGGTGCGGCTGTGCCCCGTGCGCAGGTGGCGGGCGGTGAAGTCCGGCTCGTAGCCCAGCCGGGCGATGGCCTGCTGCACGCGCTGGCGCACCGCCTGGCTCGCATAGCCGCTGCCGTTGAGCACGCGCGACACGGTGCCGATGGACACCTCCGCCGCCGCTGCGACATCTCTGATCGATACCCGTTCAGTCATGGTTTACGCGAATGAAAACGTTCCACAGTATTGCTGCATGGCCACAGCATTCATACGATGGATTGTATGAAAACGCTTTCACAAAATGCCATGACACGAGACAACCCATCTCCTTCCCGGCGGCGCGCCGTCCTGAAGGCTCTGGCCGCCCTGGCCCTGCCGGCCGGCCTGCCCGCGCACGCCGCGCAGTGGCCCGAGCGCAGCATCACCTTCGTGCAGCCCTACGCGCCCGGAACGGCGACCGATGCGTCCTCGCGGTACATCGCCCAGCAGTTCTCCGAGCGCTGGAAGGTGCCCACGGTGATGGAGCACAAGGTGGGCGCCAACAGCATCATCGGCACCGAATACGTGGCCCGCGCCGCGCCCGACGGCTACACCTTCCTCATCACTTCCACGGGCTTCTTCACCAACGAAGCCATGGTGTCCCGGCTGCCCTACCACCCGCTCGACAGCTTCGTGCCCGTGGCCAAGGTGGGGGGCGTGCAACTGCTGCTGTGCATGCCCGCCCAGTCGCGCTTGCGCGACGTGAAGGAGCTGGTGGAATTCGCCAGGGCCAACCCCGGCAAGCTGGCCTATGCGTCCGGTGGCAACGGCAGCTCGCAGCACCTGTCCGGCGCGCAGTTGGGCACCCTGTCGAACACGCAGTTGATGCACGTGCCCTACAAGGCGCAGGTGCCTGCAGCGGTGGCCACGGCGGCCGGAGAGGTGGACTTCTCCTTCATCGCCATCGCCACGGCCAAGACCCTGCTGGCGGCCGGCAAGATCCGCGTGCTGGCGGTCAGCGGCTCCAGCCGGTCCGCGTCGTTCCCGGACGTGCCCACCGTGGCCGAGGCCGGCGTGCCGGGCTTCGAGTGGGTGGCCAGCACCTTCTTCCTCGCGCCCGCGCACACCCCGCGCGACATCGTGCGCAAGCTCTCCGACGCACTGGGCGAGGTGGCACGCGGCGACGGCTACCGCGAGTTCGCCAAGGGCATCGGCATGGATGCCGACTTCATGGGCGAGGCCGAATGGGGCCGCACCATCGCGGCGGAGCGGCAGCGCTACCTGCAGGTGGTGCGCGCCAGCGGCGCCAAGGCGGAGTGACGGGCATGCAACTGATCGACCTGTTCGACCGCGGCGCCACCTACGGCGCCCACCATCCCTGCCTGATCGAGCCCGGCGGCCGCACCTTGAGCTACGCGCAGGTGCAGGACATGTCGCACCGCATCGCCAACGGCCTGCAGGCCAGCGGGGTGGCGCAGGGCGGCAAGGTCGGCCTGCTGAGCGCCAACCACGTGCTGACCTTCGCCGCGATCCTGGGCATCGTGCGCTCCAGCGGCATCTGGCTGCCCGTGAACGCGCGCAATGCGCCGCAGGAGAACGCCAACATCCTGGTGCGCGGCGGCTGCGAATTCCTCTTCGTGCACAGCCAGTTCGCGGCGCAGTTGCCGCTGCTGCGCGAAGCCATGCCGGGGCTCAAGGGCATCGTCTGCATCGACGCCGACCTGCCGGACGCGCCCGGCCTGCAGTCCTGGGCGGACGCGCAGTCCGCCGAGCCCTGCCGCAGCGGCGACCAGACCGACGACGTCGTCGCCATCCGCGGCACCGGCGGCACCACGGGCCTGCCCAAGGGCGTGCTGATCAGCCACCGCAACTACCTGGCGATGTATGCCAACTGGTACGCCGCCATGCCGGTGCAGGAGCGGCCCGTGCACCTGGTGGTGGCACCGCTCACGCACGCGGCGGGCTCGCTGTGCTTCGCCACCTGCGGCTACGGGGGGCGAACGTCATCCTGCCGAGCGCCGAGCCCGCAGCCATCATCGAGGCGATCGAGCGCTACCGGGTCACCCAGGTCTTCCTGCCGCCCACGGTGATCTACAAGCTGCTCGCACACCCGGACGTGCGCCGGGGCGACTACCGCTCGCTGCGCTATTTCGTCTATTCAGCCGCTCCGATGTCGGTGGACAAGCTGCGCGAGGCGCTGGAGGTGTTCGGCCCGGTCATGGTGCAGGCCTACGGCCAGGCGGAGGCGCCCTTCGTCTGCACCGTCATGACCGCGGACGACCATGCGCGCACCCTCGCCGACCCGGCCCTGGCGCACCGCCTGTCCAGCTGCGGGCGCGCCTCGCCCTTCGTGCGCGTGGGCGTCATGGATGCCGAAGGCCGGCTGCTGCCGCCCGGCGAGCGGGGAGAGCTCGTCGTGCAGGGCGACCTCGTCATGAAGGGCTATTACCAGGATCCGGAAAAGACCGCCGAGACCCTGCGCTACGGCTGGCTGCACACCGGCGACGTGGGCTACCGCGACGAAGACGGCTACTTCTACATCGTCGACCGCATGAAGGACCTGATCGTCTCCGGCGGCTTCAACATCTCGCCGAGCGAGGTCGAACAGGTGCTGTGGGCACACCCGGCCGTCAACGACTGCGCGGTGGTCGGCGTGCCCGACAGCCACTGGGGCGAGGCCGTGAAGGCCGTGGTCGAGCTCAAGCCCGGCGTGCCGTGGGACGAGAGCGCCGCCCTCGCCTACTGCCGCGACCGCCTGGGTGGCATGAAGGCGCCGAAGTCCATCGAAGTATGGCCGCAGCTGCCGCGCAGCACCGTAGGCAAGGTGCTGAAGCGGGAGATCCGCGAGCGCTACTGGGCAGGACACAGCCGGCGCGTCTGAGCGCAGGCCCCAAAAAGGAGACATCCATGGCAGACCGACTCCAAGGCAAGACGGCACTGGTGCTGGGCGCAGGCTGCGTCGGCGAAGGCTGGGGCAACGGCAATGCGGCCGCCGTCACCTTCGCGCGCGAAGGCGCCCGCGTGGTGTGCGCCGACATCGAGGAGGAATCCGCCGCGCACACCGCGGAGCTGGTGCGCCGCGAAGGAGGCCAGGCGGTGCACGTGCGCGCCGACGTCGCCAGCTTCGGGCAGCTGGAGCAGGCGGTGGCGCTGGCGCTCGAGACCTACGGGCGCATCGACGTACTGCACAACAACGCCGGCATCAGCGTGCGCGGAGGCGCGCCGGACTCCAGCGAGGAGAGCTGGGACCGCGTCTATGCCGTCAACGCCCGGGGCGCCTTCCTCGCCTGCAAGGCGGTGATCCCGCACATGCAGCGCCAGGGCAGCGGCGCCATCGTCCATGTCTCCTCCATCGCCGCCGTCGGCTGGACGGGGCATGCCATGCTGTCCTACCAATCGTCGAAGGCCGCGCTGAACCAGCTCACGCGCATGGTGGCGGTGCAGCACGCGGCCGAGGGCATCCGCTGCAACTGCATCATGCCGGGCCTGATCGATTCCCCGCGCATCTACCAGACCATCCTGCCGGTGTTCGGCGGCGACGTGGAGAAGATGCGCACCTCGCGCTCGCAGGCGGTGCCGATGAAGCGCATGGGCGACGTCTGGGACATCGCCAACGCGGCGCTGTTCTTCGCCTCGGACGAATCCAAATACGTCACCGGCGTGGTGATGCCCGTCGACGGCGGCATCACCTGCACCCTGCCGCACTGAGGCGGCCCACACCTGAAGGAGACCTCCCATGCAATGGACGACGCTCGTCGCTGCCATCGGCCTGTGCGTTGCGCAGGGCGCCGGCGCACAGACCTGGCCCGACAAACCGATCAAGATGATCATCCCCCTGGCCGCCGGCGGCGCCACCGACAAGGCCGCGCGCCTGGTGGCCCAGCGGCTGGGAACCGCGCTGGGCCAGCAGGTCGTCGCGGAAAACGTCACCGGCGCCTCGGGCGCCATCGCGCTGCAGCGGCTGGCGCAGGCCGAGCCCGACGGCTACACGCTGGGTGCCACGGCCAACAGCCTGCACACCATCGCGCCGCACATGGGCAAGCTGCCGTACGACGCCCTGAACGCCTTCAGCTTCATCGGCACCTACGCCGCCTTCGACTACGTGCTGATCACCGCGCCCGACGCGCCGTACAAAAGCGCCGCGGAACTGGTCGAGCGCGCCCGCAGGAACCCCGGCACGGTGTCCTACGGGTCTTCCGGCGTAGGCACGGGCAACCACCTGGCGGCCGCGCTGTTCGGCCAGCTCGCCCAGGCCGACCTCAACGGCATTCCCTACCGCGGGGGCAGCCCGGCGATTCTGGACGTGATGGCGGGCCGCACGGACTTCATGTTCGACGTGGTGGGAGGCGCCATCGCGCAGGTCGAAGGGGGCAAGGTCAAGGCCCTCGGTGTCAGCGGCACCAGGCGCCACGCGCTACTGCCCGGCGTTCCGCCCATCGCGGACACCGTGCCGGGCTACGAATCGGGAGGCTGGTTCGCGCTGATCGGGCCGGCCCACCTGCCGCCAGCGATCATGCAGCGCCTGAACACGGAGCTCAACCGCATCCAGGCATCGCCCGACTTCCGCGAGCAGCTCGCCGCGCTTGGCTACGAACCCCTGCCAGGCACGCCCGCCGATCTGCAAGCGCGCCTGAAAGCCGAAACGGCCAAGTGGGGCGAAGTGATCGGCAAACTGCCCTGCGCCGCGGTGCCCGAGCGCTGCGCCGCGTCCCGGTGAACGCCATGGGTTTCCATCACCCCGCCTTCATCGCCGGTGCCTTCGAGCACCCCACGCGCCATGCGCCGGACAAGTCGGTGGCCCAGCTGCATGCCGAATGCGCCCACGGCGCGCTGGCCGACGCGGGCCTGTCCCTGGACGACGTGGACGGCTACTTCTGCGCCGCCGATGCGCCGGGCGGCATCCCCGCGCTGATGGCCGACTACATGAACCTGCGCCTGCGGCACATCGACGGCACCGAGTCCGGCGGCTGCTCGTACATCGCCCACGTGGGCCACGCCGCCACCGCGATCGCGCAGGGCCGGTGCTCCGTCGCGCTCGTCACCCTGGCCGGCAAGCCGCGCAGCAGCGGCCAGGCCACGGGCACCGAAATCCGCCAGATTCCCCCGGAGCGCCCCGCCGCCCCCTTCGAGCAACCCTACGCGTGGACGGTCGCCGGCATGTACGGCATGCTGGCCCGCCGGCACATGCACGAATACGGCACGACGATGGAGCAGCTGGCGTGGGTCAAGGTCGCCGCATCGCACCATGCCCAGCACAACCCCCATGCGCTGCTGCGAACGGTGTACACCACGGACGACGTGCTCGCCTCTCCCCTGGTGGCCGATCCGCTGCGTCGGCTGGACTGCTGCGTGATCACCGATGGTGGGGGCGCGCTGGTGCTGGTCCACCCGTCCATCGCGCGGTCGCTGAAGCGGCCGCTGGTCGGTGTGCGCGGGTTCGCGGAAACCATCCGCACCAACGAGGCCGGGCGCCTGGACCTGCTGCAGACCGGCGCCGCGGTCACCGGGCCGCGTGCGTTCGCAGAGGCCGGCCTCGCGCCCGCCGACGTGAAGTACGCCTCGGTCTACGACAACTTCACGATCATGGTGGCGCTGCAGCTCGAAGACCTGGGCTTTTGCGCCAAGGGCGAAGGCGGGCGCTTCGTGGCCGACGGCAACCTCATCTCGGGCGTGGGCAAGCTGCCCTGGAACACCGACGGCGGGGGCATGTGCAACAACCACCCGCAGAACCGTGGCGGCATCACCAAGGTCATCGAGGCCGTGCGCCAGCTGCGCGGGGAAGCCCATCCCGCCGTGCAGGTCCCAGGCTGCGACATCGCCCTGGCGAGCGGCCCGGGCCTCGTCATGGGCGCGGGCCACGCCCACGCCACCGTCCTGCTGGAGCGCCTGCCATGAACGATGCCCACGCCCTGGCCGGCGACCCCTACGTCGCCGCCTTCCCCGAAAACCGGCCCTTCTGGGAGGCTGCCGAACAGGGCAGGCTCCTGCTGCCGCACTGTGCAAGCTGCGGCCAGTTCCATTGGCACCCGCGCCCACGCTGCCCCTATTGCCGCTCGGATGCCGTCCGCTGGAAGCAGGCCGGCGGCGAGGGGGTGCTCCACACCTACACCGTCATCCGGCGCCCCGGTGCCTGCTACGTGCTGGCCTACGTGCAGGTGACAGAGGGCCCCTTGCTGATGACCAACATCGTCGATGCGGACCCGGAGCATCTACACATCGGAATGGTGCTGCGCTGCGGTTTCCGCGCGACCGCCGAGGGCCGGCACGCGCCGGTATTCCGGCCCGCATGAATCACAACGAAGGAGACGACCGATGACACCCTTTACACGCCGCCGCCTGCTGCAGGCCCTTGCCGCAGCTGCCGGCACCGGGCCTTTTCACGCCCGCGCGCAAGCCGCCTACCCCTCCAAGCCCGTGCGGCTGATCGTGCCCGCCGCGGCGGGCGGCGCCACCGACATCGTCGGCCGCCTGGTCGCCCACCAGGCCAGCCTCGCCTGGCCGCAGCCCATGGTGGTCGAGAACGTCGCGGGCGGCGGCGGCGTCATCGGCACGCAGGTGGTCGCCCGGGCGGGCGGCGACGGGCACACCCTGCTCATGGGCGCCATCAACCACACCATCAACGCCAGCCTGGTCGGCAAGCTGCCCTACGACAGCGTGAAGGACTTCACCTTCATCGCGCACCTGGTGTCCATTCCCAACGTGCTCGTCGTGCATCCATCGCTCCCGGTGAAGACCCTGGCGGAGTTCATCCAGTACGCGCGCAGCAACGACACGCTGGTGTTCGCGTCCTCCGGCAACGGCACGTCGCAGCACCTCTCCGCCGAGATGTTCCGCATGGAGACCGGCGTCAAATACCAGCACGTCCCCTACAAAGGCGCCGCGCCCGCCACCAACGACCTGCTGGGCGGCCATGTGCACCTGATGTTCGACAACCTGCCCGCCGCGGCCCCCAATATCCGGGCAGGCAAGCTCCGTGCGCTGGCCGTCACCAGCGCCCGGCGCAACCCGGCCTTTCCGGACCTGCCCGCCATCTCGGAAACCGTGCCCGGCTTCGATGTGCGCTCCTGGTTCGGCCTCATGGGCCCCGCGGGCCTGCCCAGGCCGGTCGTCGACAAGCTGCATGCCGAGATGGCGAGGATCTTCGCGCAGCCGGACGTGCTGCGGCGCATCGCCGATATGGGTGCCGAGGCCCAGGTGACCGACCCTGCCGCCTTCACCGCCTATGTGCACCAGGAGATCGAGCGCTGGGCGAAGGTGGTCAAGGCGTCGGGCGCGACAGTGCAGTAGGCGGCATTGCCAGGCGCGCAGGAAGATCAGTCCTGCCGCTTCACCCGCAGCGAACTGCACACCCCCGCCAGCACCGCGCACCCCGCAGCCACCAGCAGCGCCAGCGCCTCCGCGCTGCCGTCGTGCCCCGGCCGCAGAGCGAAGATCGCGGCGAGCACCACCGCGCCCAGTGTCTGCCCCGTGAGCCGCGCCGTGCCCAGCATGCCGCTGGCCGCGCCGCTCCTGTGCAGCGGGGCCGAGGTGACGATGGTGTGGTTGTTGGGCGACTGGAACAGCGCGAAGCCCGCGCCGCACAGGGCCATGCGCCACAGGACGTCCGCGTCCGCCGGCTGCGCTGGCAGCAGGCCCAGGGCCAGCAGGCCGGCCGCGAACACGGCCATGCCGATGCCGCCCAGCAGGCCGTCCGGGTAGCGGCCGATCAGCCGGCCCGCCAGCGGCGCCACCACCGCCGTGGCCAGGGGCCAGGCGGTGATGAGCAGGCCTGCCTGCAGGTGGCTGCGGCCGTAGGACTCCAGCAGCAGGAAGGGCAGCGAGAGAAAGCCCAGCATCTGCGCGCAGAACGCGCCCACGGACGAGGCCATGGACAGCGCGAACACGGGGATGCGCAGCAGGTCAACGGGAAAGAGCGGCGCCGCGCGCCCCCACTGCCGCCACAGGTGCACCGCCCCCACCGCCAGGCCGGCGCACAGCAGCAGCCAGCCCGATGCCCCGCCGCCCTGCCCTGCGGCGCGCACGCCCAGCTGGGCGCCGCCGAGGAACAGCAGGGCGAACATGGCGCCGTTGAGCAGCACGTCCAGCGCGGAAAAGCGCGGCGCCGGGCGCTGCGCCGCCGGGTTGTCGGGCAGCGCCCGGCGGGCGAGCCACCAGGCCAGCAGGCCCAGCGGCAGGTTCATGGCGAACAGCCAGGGCCACGACGCCACCGACAGGATGGCCGCCGCCACCGACGGTCCCGCCATGGATGCGGTGGCCACCACCAGCGAATTGACGGCCATGCCCTGCCCGAGCTGGGCGCGGGGGTAGATGAGCCGCACCAGGGCCGCGTTCACCGCCATCACGCCAGAGGCGCCCAGCCCCTGCAGCGCGCGCGCCGCGACCAGCGCAGGCATGCTGGCCGCCAGCATCGCTCCCACGGAGGCCAGCGCGAAGAGCAGCATGCCCGCCAGGTAGACGCGCCGGTAGCCCAGGCGCTCGCCCAGCGCGGCCAGCGGCAGCAGCGCCACCAGGGTGGCGATCTGGTAGGCGTTGACCACCCACACGCTCTGGGCGGCGCCGGAGCGCAGCTGGCGCGCGATGTCGGGCAGCGCCAGGTTGACGATGCTGCTGTCGAGCACCGCCAGCGTGAGCCCCAGGATGATGACCAGCATCGCCTGCCGGCGCGCGGGCTGCGGCAGGCCGTCGGCCAGGGGCGGCGCACTCACGGTTGACGCCCCTGGGCCGTGTCCTTCGCGGTGCCTCGCGCGATGCGCTGCGTGCCCACCGGGCCCAGCGTGATCCAGGTGAGCGCCACGCCCGCCAGCGCCCCCGTGGCCATGCCCACCACCATGGGCAGGGGCGCGTCGGTGGCGAACAGGCCCACCGCCGCCATGGCGAGGGTGCCGATCAGCATCTGCAGCGTGCCCATGAGGGCGGACGCCGTGCCCGCGATGGCGCCGTGCTCCTCCAGCGCCAGCACGGAGGTTGTGGGAATCACCAGCCCCATCAGCGCGCTGGCGATGAAGTAGAGCACCAGCAGCACGGCCAGCCGGTCGCCGCCCAGCAGGTAGTGCGCCAGCAGGACCAGCATGACCATGCCCGCGCCGCTGGCGGCCGTCTTCACCACCGCCACCATGCCGTAGCGCCGCCCCAGCCGCGCCGTGAACTGCGCGCTGGCGAAGAAGGCCGCCGCGTTGACCGAGAACGCCGCGCTGTACTGCACGGGCGACAGCCCGTAGTGGTTGATCAGCACGAAGGGCGAGCCCGCCAGGTAGACGAAGAAGCCGGCCATGGAGCAGCCGCCGATGCCCACCAGCCCCAGGTAGTGCCAGTCGCGCAGCAGCGTGCCGTAGGAGGATGCCGCGCTGCCCAGGGAGCTTTCCACGCGCTGGGCGGCCGGCCGCGTCTCGTGCAGCGCCCGCTGCACCAGCACCAGCCCGGCCAGCGCCGCCACGGCCACCACCCAGAACACGCCGCGCCAGCCGGTCAGCGCGATCACGCCGCTGCCGGCCAGCGGCGCCAGCAGGGGCGACACGCTGAACACCAGCATCAGCAGCGACATGAGCCGCGCCGCCTCGGTGCCCGTGTGCAGGTCCCGCACCACGGCGCGCGGGATCACCATGCCCGCCGCCGCGCCCAGCCCCTGCACGAAGCGCAGCAGCACCAGCGTGTGCACGTCGGTCGCCAGCGCGCAGCCCACGCTGGCCAGGGTGAACAGGCCCAGCCCGAAGAACAGCGGCGGCCTGCGCCCCACCATGTCCGACACCGGCCCGTAGACCAGCTGGCCCACGCCCAGCGCGAGGAAGAAGGCCGTCAGGCTCCATTGCACCGCCCCCACGTCGGCCCGCAGCGACGCGCCGATGGCCGGCAGCGCCGGCAGGTACATGTCGATGGCGAAGGGGCCGATGGCCGAGAGCAGCCCCAGGATCAGGGCCATGCGGAAGAAGGGGGAAAAAGGCATTCGGCAGATTGTCGCCACATCGGCCGCCCTTCGGCGCCGTGCGGGACAATGCCGCCAGACCCTTGCAAGGACATTCGCCATGCCATTGCCCGCCCTCTCCATGCCATGCCGCCGCTGGGCGGTTGTGCTGACAGCCGCCTTCGCCCTGCCCGCGGGCGCCGCAGGCGATGCCGCCGCGCCCGCGCAGCCCGCGCTGGGCCTGTCGGCCGACGGCACGCTGGTGGTCGACCACCGCGCACGCCTGGCCTGGCCGCGCTGCGTGGAGGGCATGCGCTGGAACGGCAGCACCTGCACGGGCATGGCCCAGCTCTTCACCTATGGCGAGGCGCAGGCGCGGGCCAAGGCGCTCGGCAAGGCCGACGGGGTGCGCTGGCGCCTGCCGCGCGTCAACGAGCTGCGCCGCCTGGTGGACCGCAGCGCCAGGCCGCCCACCATGGACGCCCAGCTCTTCCCCGCCGCGCCGCGCGACTGGCACTGGACGGGCACGGCCAGCGTGAACGCCGCCGCGGTCAACCCCTATGCCTACGGCAACGTGGTGCGCGGCGGCGAGGGGGAAAGCCAGCTGTCCGTGCAGCAGGGCTGGGCGGTGGACATGTCCACCGGCGAGGCACGCGGCGACGTGGGGCGGGCGACGCGCATGGCCGTGCGGCTGGTGCGGCCCGCGCCTTGAACGGGCATGAAAATGGGCTCCAGCGCTTGATGCACAAGCGCTGGCAGCTCTCTTTTTGAATCACTGCGCCCGTAGCGCAGCCTTGAGCTGCAGGCCCACCTCGGGCCGCTCCAGGAACGGATCGGCCGGGTTCTCGATGCGCAGGATGCTCTCCATGCGGCTTTGCACGTTGCCCAGCGCGTGCGGGTGGCTGAACACGTAGAACTGGTCCGCCTGCGCGGCGTCGAACACCTTGCGCGCCACGTCGGCCGCCGTGACCTTGCCGCTGGTGACGGCCTTCTCGATCATCGCCTGGCCGATGAGCTGGCTCTTGGTGGGCTTCTCGCCCTCCATCGCCGCGGGCCGGTTGCGCTCGCTGCGGCCGATGCCGGTGGGCACGAAGTACGGGCACAGCACGCTGGCGCCCACCTGGTCGGTGACCAGGCGCAGGTCCTGGTAGAGCGTCTCGGTCAGGCTCACCACGGCGTGCTTGCTCACGTTGTAGATGCCCATGTTGGGCGGCGTGAGCAGGCCGGCCATGCTGGCGGTGTTGACGATGTGGCCGCGCCAGGCCGGGTCGCGGCGCGCGGCCTCCAGCATCATGGGCGTGAACAGGCGCACGCCGTGGATCACGCCCCAGAGGTTGACCCCCAGCACCCATTCCCAGTCGCGCACGGTGTTCTCCCACACCAGACCGCCCGCGCCCACGCCTGCGTTGTTGAACACGAAGTGCGGCGCGCCGAAGCGGCTCCAGACGGCCTGCGCGAGCTGCTCCATCTGCTGCGCGTCGGACACGTCCACGCGCCGCGCCAGCACCTGGCAGCCGGTGGCCTGCAGTTCGGCGGCGGCCTGGTCCAGCGCGTCCTGCTGCACGTCCACCAGCACCAGGTTCATGCCCTTGCTGGCGCCCAGCCGCGCGCATTCCAGGCCGAAGCCCGAGCCGGCTCCGGTGAGCACGGCGGTTTTTCCCGCGAAGTCGTCGATCATGCTGTCTCTGCCTTTCTCAATACGTATCCGATGCGGGGAAAGTGCACGTGCACCGCGCCCGCGCGCGGATCGGTGCGCGCCAGGGTGTAGCGCGTGCGCGTGGCGGCGACGAGGGTGCCCTCGGTGGGCTCGGTGCCGAAGCTCTCGGCCGCGATGGCCACGCGGCTGCCCAGGGCGATGCCGTGCTCGTCCTGGAAGGCCTCGGGCGGCAGGGGCAGCGGCTCGGCGTTGGCGGCGACGGTGATGGCGTCCGCGGCGCTGAACTTCTCCATGCGGCCCTGGCCCAGCGCGGCGATGCGGTCCATCCATTCGAGCACGGCGGGCGTGGCCGAGAGGATGCCAGCCATCGCCGGCACGCAGGTGCGCGTGAACCACAGCGGGTGGTAGGCGGCGAAGTCGGCCACGCAGGGCTCGGTGCCGAAAAGGAAGTCGTGCTCCTCCACCATGCTGGCGATGCGCCGCAGGTAGGAGCGGTAGGCGGCCGTGGCGTCCTGCGGGCGCAGGCGCGGCATGCCCATGGCGCGCCGGTCGTCGCTGAAGGCCTGGGCCGCCCCCGGCGGCTGGCCGGCGAACAGCGCCTCGGCCGCGCGCGGCTGCAGGTTGTACGCCATGGCCGTCCAGAACAGCGTGGTGTCGGCCCACTGCGCGAACACGCGCGAGACGCCCTTGAGGTGCGGCGGGTACAGCGCGGGCTCGGGCCGCAGGTGTTCGAGCACGTCGCTGATGAGCGCCGTATCGCAGTAGACGTCGGCCCCGATCTGCAGAAAGGGCGTGCGCCGGTAGCCGCCCGTGAGCGCCAGCACGTCGGGCTTGGGCGCCACGCTGGGCACGATGACGGATTTCCACGCGAGCTGCTTGAATCCGAGCATGCAGCGCGCCTTGTGCGCGAAGGGGGACGCGGGGTAGTGGTGCAGGATCGGGGTGGTCATCGGTACGCTCCAGAGCACAGCATTTCCACGTGGGGAATGCCGTCTTCGAGGTATTCGGGCGAGACGGGCGCGAAGCCCAGGGAACCATAGAAGCGCTGCAGGCGCGCCTGCGCGCTGATGCGCACCGCCCTGCCCGGCCAGGCGGCGCGGCAGCGCGCCAGCCCCTCGGCCACCAGCGCGCGGCCCAGGCCGGTGCCGCGCGCCTCGGGCGCGCAGACCACGCGGCCGATGGAAGGCTCCGTGTATTTCACGCCGGGGTCCACCACGCGCAGCGTGGCCAGCAGCGGACCGCCGGCCTCGGCGCGGCCCAGCAGGTGCCAGGCGTGCCTGTCGGCGTCGTCGGGGTCCTGGTAAGGGCCCTGCTCCAGGATGAACACCCGGCAGCGCAGGGCCAGCGCGTCGTGCAGCGCGTGCACGCCCAGGTCGTCGAAGCGCGCCCAGGTCCAGTGCACGGTCACACCAGCTTCACCAACTGCTTGCCGAAGTTCTTTCCCTTGAGCAGGCCCAGGAAGGCCTCGGGCGCGGACGCCAGCCCCAACGCCACGCTCTCGCGCGGGCGCAGCTTGCCGGTGGCGACGAGGCCGCCCAGCTCCTTGAGCGCGTCGGGCCACACCTCCATGTGCTCACTGACGATGAATCCCTGCACCTTCATGCGGTTGATGAGGATGAGCGCGGGGTTCTGCAGCGGCAGCGGCTGGCCGTCGTAGCCGGCGATCATGCCGCACACGGCCACGCGCGCGAAGGCGTTGGCGCGCAGCAGCACGGCGTCGAGGATGGTGCCACCCACGTTCTCGAAGTAGCCGTCGATGCCGTCGGGGCAGGCATCCTTGAGCGCCCTGGACATGGCTTTCAGGTCGCCGTGTTCGCGGTGGTCGATGCAGGCGTCGAAGCCCAGTTCCTCGGTCACGTAGCGGCACTTGTCCGGCCCGCCCGCGATGCCGACCACCCGGCAGCCGCGCGCCTTGGCCAGCGCGCCGAAGGCGCTGCCCACGGCGCCCGAGGCGGCACTCACCACCATGGTCTCGCCGGCCCGGGGCTCGATGATCTTGACCAGGCCGTACCACGCCGTCACGCCGGGCATGCCCACGGCGCCCAGGTAGTGCGACAGCGGCACGTGGGTGGTGTCCACCTTGCGCAGCATGCCGGGCGCATTGCCGTCGACCACGCTCCATTCCTGCCAGCCGCCCATGCCCACGACCTTGTCGCCCACGGCGAACCTGGGGTGGCGGCTCTCGGCCACCTCGCCCACGGTGCCGCCGATCATCACCTCGCCCAGCGGCTGGCTGGCGGCATAGCTCTTGCTGTCGTTCATGCGCCCGCGCATGTACGGATCCAGGCTCAGGTAGTGGTGGCGCACGAGCACCTGGCCGTCCTGCAGCGGCGGCGTGTCGGTGGCGGCGAGCCGGAAGTTGCCGGCCGTGGCTTCGCCCTGCGGGCGGTTGTCGAGCAGGATCTGCTGGTTGCGTGGCATGGCGGTGTCTCCGGTTGATTCACTATGGTTTCAATAGCTGCCTGCGCTTTCCTGTCAAGCGCTAGAGGCCGATTTGGCTTGTATTTCAGTCCGTGGGCACGGAGGCGCCTTCGCGCGCGGCCTTGGGCACGTACTTGAAGGTGCCCGTGGCGTGGCTGCACATGCGGCCTTCGGCGTCGTAGATGGCGCCTTCGGCAAAGGCCAGCGAGCGCGTGCGGTGCAGCCGCCGCCCCTTGGCGACCAGCGGGCCGCGCGCGGGGTGCATGAAGCTGGCCTTCATCTCGACGGTGACCACGCCCTGGTCCGGCGTGTCGCTGCGCGCGGCCGTGGCCAGGGCCACGTCCAGCAGCGTCATCGTGGCGCCGCCGTGGGTGACGCCGTAGGAGTTCAGGTGCTCGGGCCGGGCCTCGTAGTGCAGCTCGGACGTGCCGCCCTGCATGTGGCGCAGGGAGAAGCCCAGCTCGTGGACGAAGGGGATGTTGGCACCGAAATCCAGCACGGGCGGCTCCTCAAAAGCAGGTGATGCGCAAGGATAGCCTCAGCCGCCGATGATCGCGCTCACCCCGCCGTCCACCGCCAGCCACTGGCCGGTGATGTGCTTGCCCGCCTCGCTGGCGTACAGCAGGGTGATGCCCTTCAGGTCTTCGTCGTCGCCCAGGCGGCGCAGCGGCGCGTGCGCGGCCATCTTCTCCTCGCCCATGGTCTCGATGAGCACCGTGGCCATCTTGGTCTTGAAGAAGCCGGGGCAGATCGCGTTCACGCCGATACCGTACACGCCCCACTCGCCCGCCAGCGCGCGCGTGAAGTTGATGACCGCGCCCTTGGAGGTGTTGTAGGCGATGGTCTTCATCTCCAGCGGGTTGCCCGCCAGCCCAGCGATGGAGGCCACGTTGATGATGCGGCCCGCGCGGCGCGGGATCATGCTGCGCTTGGCGATGGCCTGCGACAGCAGGAAATAGCCGCGCACGTTGAGGTTCATCACCTTGTCCCAGGCCGCGGCGGGGTAGTCCTCGGCCGCGGCGCCCCAGCTGGCGCCGGCGTTGTTGACGAGGATGTCCACGTCGCCCACGCGCTGCAGCGTCTCGGCGGCCAGACGCTGGATGTCGTCCTCCCTGGCGCAGTCGGCGGCGATCCAGCGCGCGTCGATGCCGGCGGCCTGCAACTCGGCCACGGCCTGCTCCAGGTCCTCTGCCTTGCGCGAACTCACCACCACCCGCGCGCCCGCCTCGCCCAGCGCATGCGCCATCTGCAGGCCCAGGCCGCGCGAGCCGCCGGTGACGAGGGCGGTCTTGCCGGAGAGGTCGAAAAGTTGCTGCACGGTACGGGCCATGGATGCGTCTCCCAGAATGAAAAAGCGGTAAAGGGCGATTGTGGCCACACAGCTCCAAGGCCCGCTGTCGCCTGTGCGATTCGCGCGCCCGCGCCCCGGGCGCGCCGGGGCCGGTGGGATAATCGCGCCCCATGAGCATCACCCCTAAGAGTGCCGAGGACATCGCAGGCATGCGCGAGGCCTGCCGCATGGCGTCGGAGGTACTGGACTACATCACGCCCCACATCCGCCCCGGCATGACCACCAACGACGTGGACCGCCTCGCCGCGGAATGCATGGCCCGCCAGGGCAGCCGCTCGGCCACGCTGGGCTACCAGCCGCCGGGCTACCCGCCCTACCCCAAGTCGCTGTGCACCTCGATCAACAACGTGGTCTGCCACGGCATCCCGAACGACAAGCCCCTGAAGAAGGGCGACATCATGAACGTGGACGTCACCGTCATCTCCCAGGACGGGTGGTACGGCGACACCAGCCGCATGTTCCTGATCGGCGAGTGCTCGATCGCGGCCAAGCGGCTGTGCCAGCTCACCTATGAGTCGATGTGGCTGGGCATCCAGCAGGTCAAGCCCGGCGCGCGCCTGGGCGACGTGGGCCACGCCATCCAGAAGTTCGCCGAAGGCCACGGCCTGTCGGTGGTGCGCGAGTTCTGCGGCCACGGCATCGGCAAGAAGTTCCACGAGGAACCGCAGGTGCTGCATTACGGCCGCCCCGGCACGGGCGAGGAGCTGGTGCCCGGCATGACCTTCACCATCGAGCCCATGCTCAACATCGGCCGCCGCGAGGTCAAGGAGCACGGCAACGACGGCTGGACCATCGTCACCAAGGACCACAGCCTCTCGGCCCAGTGGGAGCACACGGTGCTGGTCACCGAGACCGGCTTCGACGTGCTGACGCTGTCGGCCGGCTACCCCGCCCTGCCCTCCTTCGTGACCGCCACTGCCACCTGAGGGGAGGCGCGCACGGTTCTTGCTGGTTTTTCGTCGATGAACCCTGCCACCCCTTCTTCTGCCTGCGCACGTCCCGACCTGGCACCGCTGCACGCCCTGCGTGACTGCTACCGCCAGGACAAGGCGGCGCTGCTGGCCACGCTGCAGGGCAGCGGCGCCTCCACACGCGGCATCCGCAGCCTGCTGCGCGCGCTCTCCACCCTGGCCGACCGCCTGCTGTGCCAGCTCTGGCGCCGCGCCGGGCTGCCCGAGGCCATGGCCCTGGTGGCGGTGGGCGGCTATGGCCGCGCGCAGCTCTTTCCCTATTCCGACGTGGACGTGCTGGTGCTGCTGCCGGACGATGCCGAGGTGCCGCGCGCGGCCATCGAGGCGTTCATCGGCAGCTGCTGGGACGCGGGCCTGGAGATCGGCTCCAGCGTGCGCACCGTGGCCGAATGCCTGAGCGAGGCCGCCGCCGACGTGACGGTGCAGACCTCGCTGCTCGAATCGCGCCTGCTGTGCGGCAGCGCCACGCTGTTCGCGGGCTTCCGCCAGCGCTACGACGCGCAGATGGACCCGCGCGCCTTCCTCACCGCCAAGACGCTGGAGATGCGCCAGCGCCACACCAAGTACGAGAACACGCCCTACGCGCTGGAGCCCAACTGCAAGGAATCGCCCGGCGGGCTGCGCGACCTGCAGCTCATCCTGTGGGTGGCGCGCGCCGCCGGCCTGGGCGGCACCTGGCGCGCGCTGGCGGAAAGCGGGCTGGCCACGCCTTTCGAGGTGCGCCAGATCGAGCGCAACGAGGCGCTGCTGTTCCTCATCCGCGCGCGCCTGCACGCGCTGGCGGGACGGGGCGAGGACCGGCTGGTATTCGATTTGCAGACCGCCGTGGCCGAGTCCTTCGGCTACCGCTCCACCGCGCCCGACGGCAAGCGCCTGGCCATGCGCGCCAGCGAGACGCTGATGCGCCGCTACTACTGGGCCGCCAAGGCCGTCTCGCAGCTCACGCAGATCCTGCTGCTGGGCATCGAGGAGCGGCTCAACCCGCAGGCGCACGAGCTGCGCCCGATCAACGCGCGCTTCTTCGAGAAGGCCGGGCTGATCGAGGTGGCCAGCGACGACCTTTACGAGAGAGACCCGCACGCCGTCCTCGAGACCTTCCTGCTCTACGAGACCACCATGGGCCTGAAGGACCTGTCCGCCCGCACGCTGCGCGCGCTCTACAACGCGCGCGGCGTGATGGACAGCGCCTTCCGCCGCGACCCCGCCAACCGCGCCACGTTCATGCAGATCCTGCAGCAGCCCGCCGGCATCACGCACGCCATGCGGCTCATGAACCAGACCTCGGTGCTCGGGCGCTACCTCTGGCCGTTCCGACGCATCGTGGGGCAGATGCAGCACGACCTGTTCCACGTCTACACCGTGGACCAGCACATCCTCATGGTGCTGCGCAACGTGCGGCGCTTCTTCATGGCCGAGCATGCGCACGAATACCCCTCGTGTTCGCAGCTCGCCGCGGGCTGGGACAAGCCCTGGATCCTCTACGTCGCCGCGCTGTTCCATGACATCGGCAAGGGCCGCGGCGGCGACCATTCGGTGATCGGCGCCATGGAGGCGCGGCGCTTCTGCCGCCAGCACGCGCCCTACGGCATCGGGCGCGAGGACGCCAGGCTCATCGAATTCCTCGTCGCCGAGCACCTCACCATGAGCCAAGTGGCGCAGAAGCAGGACCTGTCCGACCCCGACGTGATCGCCGCCTTCGCGCGGCGCGTGCGCAACGAGCGCTACCTGACGGCGCTGTACCTGCTCACCGTGGCCGACATCCGCGGCACCTCGCCCAAGGTGTGGAACGCCTGGAAGGGCAAGTTGCTGGAGGACCTCTACCACGCCACGCTGCGCGTGCTGGGCGGGCGCGCGCCCGATGCCGCCGCCGAGATCGAGGCGCGCAAGCGCGAGGCCAAGGTGGCCCTGGCCCTGAGCGCCCTGCCGCACGAGGTGCACAAGAAACTCTGGGACACGCTGCACGTGAGCTACTTCATGCGCCACGACGCGGCCGACATCGCCTGGCACACGCGCCACCTCTCGCGCTACGTGGGCGCGGACAAGACCGTGGTGCGCGCGCGCCAGTCGCTGGCCGGCGAAGGGCTGCAGGTGCTGGTGTACGCGCCCGACCAGCCGGACCTGTTCGCGCGCATCTGCGGCTACTTCGACCGCGCGGGCTTCTCCATCCTGGACGCGCGCGTGCACACCGCCACCAACGGCTATGCGCTGGACACCTTCCAGGTCGTCGCGTCCGAGCAGCCCGGCGCCTACCGCGAACTGATCCACCTGGTGGAAAACGACCTGTTGCGCGCCATCGAGGACCGCGGCGCCCTGCCCGAGCCCGCGCGCCGGCGCGTCTCGCGCCGGGTCAAGAGCTTTCCCATCGCCCCGCGCGTCACGCTGCGGCCCGACGAGAAGGCTCAGCGCTGGCTCATCAGCATCTCGGCCAGCGACCGCGCTGGCCTGCTGTACGTGGTGGCGCGCGTGCTCTCGCGCCATGGCCTCAGCGTGCAGCTGGCCAAGGTCAGCACGCTGGGCGAGCGGGTGGAAGATACCTTCCTCGTCCAGGGCGCCGAGTTGCAGAGCAACGCCGCGCAGATCCGCCTGGAGACCGAGCTGCTGCAGGCGCTGGCGGACCAGTAGCTATTCTTTCAATAGCTGCTCGCGCTTATCGGACAAGCGCTGGAGGCCATTTTTACTGGTACCTCAGCAGGGCTGCAGCTCCGCCAGTCCGTGGCTGAGCACCGGCACCGCGCGCTCGCGCGCCCACAGCTCGAACTGCACCTGCTGCGGTCCGTGCCACAGGCGAGCCTGCAACGTCTCGCCCGGGAACACGGGCGCGGAGAACCGCGCCGCGATGGCGGACAGCCGGGTGCCGTCCCCCAGCCCGCCGGCCCTCAGGATCGCCCGTGCCGCCATGCCGTAGGTACACAGGCCGTGCAGGATGGGCCGGTCGAAGCCGGCTTCGCGCGCAGCCTGCGGCAGCACGTGGATGGGGTTGCGGTCGCCGCCCAGCCGGTAGAGCAGCGCCGCGTTGGGCAAGGTGGGCATGTCCAGGGTCTGGTCCGGGACACGCCGGGGTGCGCAGCGCAAGGGCTCCAGCGGTACGTCGCCGGGCTGCGCAGTGGTGGCGAATCCGCCGTCCGCCCGGCAGAACAGCACCTGCTGCGCCGTGGCCAGCGGCGCACCGCCCGGGGCATGCGCCCAGTCCTGCTGCACCACGACCAGGGCGCCGCGGCCCGCCCCCTTGTCCACCACGCGGCTGATGCGCGCCCGGCAGGTCAGCTCGGCGCCCGGCGGCACCGCGCCATGGAAGCGCATGCGCTGCTCGCCGTGCAGCATCTGCAGCCACTGGATGCCCGAGCGCGGGTCGCGGAACCACGCGCCCGAGCCTCCCATGGTGGACAGAAAGGTGGGCACGACGCGCAGGCCCTCCTCGTAGGCGTACTGCAGGTCCTGCGCATCCAGCGGGTCCTGGGCCATGCCCAGGCTGAGCGCGTAGCGGATGCAGTCGTTGGCGCCATAGCGCACGGCCGCTTCCTGGAAGGGCCACTGGCGCAGGTTCTGGTAGTCGATGGGCATGGAGGTGCCCCGCTACTTCGCTGCCGCGCGGCGCTGGGCCACGCGCTCTTCCAGCTTGGCGCGCACGGACGGCGGAACGCCCGTCGGATCGATGAGGAAGCCGTGCGCCAGCTCGTTGTGCGCGTGGACCAGCTGGTGGATGCTGAACGCGGCCGCCATGCCGTCGCGCCGCCCGGCGATGTCCTGGATCTGGTTGACGGTTTCCTTGGCGGCCTTGAGAACCATGCTGGACTTGGCAGCGATGGTGTTCGCCATCGCCATCACGGTGGCGTCCAGCTCGTCCGGCGGCGCCACGCGGTTGACCATGCCGCGCTGCTGCGCCTCCTGCGCGCTGATCCAGTCCGACATGAACAGCCATTCCTTGGCCTTGCGCGTGCCCAGCTCCCAGGGATGCATGAAGAACTCGCAGCCCGGCGCGCCGAACTCCAGCGTCGGGTCGCGGAAGCGCGCGTTGTCGGCGGCCACGATCAGGTCGCAGGCCCAGGCCAGCATCAGCCCGCCGGCGATGCAACTGCCCTGCACGGCGGCGATGGTGGGCTTGGGGATGTTGCGCCAGCGCTCGCACATGCCCAGGTAGATCTCGTGCTCGCGCCCCCAGCGGCCCTCCATGCCCGGCGCGTCGAAGGCAGCCCAGGTGCTGGTGGTGGGAAAGTCGCGCCAGGTCTTGCCGTGGTCGCCCGAAAGGTCGTGCCCCGCCGAGAAATGCGCGCCCGCGCCGCTGAGCACGATCACCTTGATCTCGTCGTCGTGGGCGGCCTGCATGAACGCAGCGTTGAGCCCGTAGGTCATGGCCATGTCCTGCGCGTTGCGCGCCTGCGGCCGGTCCATGACGATCTGCGCGATCGCGGGGCCGCGCCGGACATAGCGGACGCCGCCGTCGGCCATCTGCGCGGTGGTTTCCTCGCGCTCGGCGAAGTCGGTGGGAGTGTGCTTCATGGGGGTCTCCTGGTGCTTATGCATGGTGGACGGCGATGAACCGGTCCAGGTGGCGGCCCTCGGCCACCCACGCGCGGCGCTCGTCGCGCACGGCCACGCGGCGGGCCTTGCCGGCGTCGTCCTTGAGTCCGGTTTCCACGATTTCCAGCGTGGCCGGCAGCTTGTAGGGCGCGAGGTGCGAGCGCAGGTGCGCCACCATCGCGGGCGCGGCGAACGACCGCGCGTCCGCCACTTCGACGATGGCGTGCGGCACTTCGCCCAGGTCTTCGTGGCGCAGCCCCACGACCAGCGAGGCCCGCACGCCCGGAAAGGCGTCGATGGCGGCCTCGATCTCCGCGGGGTAGATGTTGGCGCCGCCGCGCAGGATCAGATCGACCCGCCGGTCCGCCAGGAAAAGGTAGCCGTCGCCATCGACGTAGCCCATGTCCCCGACGGACTCCCAGCCACCCTCCGCCGTGCGGGACTGCGCGCCCACGTAGTGGTAGGGGCGCTGCGCCGGATCGGGGGGCAGGAAATACAGTTCGCCCACCTCGCCCGGCGGGCACTCGCCGCCGTCGGGCCGCAGCACCTTCATCGCGCCGCCGCCGACCAGTCGCCCCACCGAGCCCTTGCGGGCCAGCCATTCGTCGCCCCGGATGGCGGTGGCGCCCAGGTATTCGGTGCTGCCGTAGAACTCCCAGATCTTCTCGGCGCCCAGCCAGTCGATCCAGCGCTCCTTGAGCCACGGCGCGATGGGCGCGCCGTAGTGCCAGACCTTGCGGACGGAATCCAGCCGGTAGCGGCGCTTCACCTCGTCCGGCAGGGTCCAGATCCTGTGCATCATGGTGGGCACCAGGCTCACGTGCTCGATCGCGTATTGGTCGATCATCCGCAGGGTCTGCTCCGCATCGAAGCGGCGCATGCCCGCCACCAGGCAGCCCCTGGCCAGTGCGACGTGCGAGCCCATGAAGGGCGCATTGTGGTAGAGCGGGCCGGGCGCGATGAACGAGCTGCCGGGATCCGGCGCGGTCATGGAGGCCGGGTTGAACGGCCTGCGGTCCACGATGATCTTGGGCACGCCCGTCGAGCCGCCGGACGTGGCCGCCTTCCAGTAGCGCGGCGTGACCGCCGCGATGCGCGCACCAAAGGCCGTGTCGCACAGCAGGTCGGGCGACAGCACCTGCATGCCGGGGCCCGCCATGGCGATGTCGCCGATCACCACGCGCGGCGAGGCCAGCGCGCAGATGGAGGCGATTTCATTCGGCGGCAGCTTGTGCGACACGAAATTCGGCGTCGCCCCCAGCTTCCAGACCGCGAAGGAATAGGTGTAGTAGTCGCACGAATTGGGCAGTGCGATGGTGACCATGTCGCCGGGCCGCACGCCCATCGAGCGCAGGACTGCCGCCCTGGCGTTCGAGCGCGCGGCCAGGACGCTCCAGGTGATGGACTCGCCATCCGGATAAACCACGGCCATCCGCTGGGGATGCAGCGCCGCATAGTGGTCCGGGACATCTCCCAGCTCGATACCGAAACGATCCGACATGGTGCGGCTCATTGCGGCTCGATGTTGAATTTGCGCATCGCCACTTCGAGGTTCTCGTAGTTTTTCGCCAGGAATTTCTGCAAGGGCTCTCCCGCCAGCAGCGCGGGTGTGATGCCCATTTTTTCCACTTTGGAAACGATGTCCTTCTGGCCCATGCCTTCGACGATGTGGTTGGCCACCAGGCTCGCGATGTCTGCCGGCACGCCCTTGCCATAGAACACGCCGTGCCATGTGCTGCTGTCGAATCCCTTGAAGCCGCTTTCCGCGAAGGTGGGAACATCGGGCGCCAGCGGATGCCGCTGCGCCCCGGTCACCGCGAGCAGCGTGAGCTTTCCGGTGGCCGCCTGCGCCATCGCGGCGCTGACCGAGAAGAACCCGCCATCCACGAGGCCCGCCATCACGTCCAGGAGGATCGGGCCTTCGCCCTTGTAGACGGCATGCACGAACTTCAGCTGGGCCTGGGACGCCAGTTCCGCCGTCTGCAAGTGCCCTCCGGAACCCACGCCCCAGCTGCCGGCCGAGAAATCGCCCTTGCGCTTGGCATAGTCGATGAACTCCGGCAGCGTCTTGGCCGGAATGGCGCTGGAGATGGCAAAGACCAGGGGGACTTCGACGATGCGGGCGATGAGCTGGAAGTTCTTGAAGGGGTCGAACGTCTTCTTGAGCGTGAACATCTTTTCGTACATGGAACTGCCCGCATACAGCAGGTGGTACCCGTCCATGGGAGAGCCCATGATCGCGTCGGCGGCCACCAGCCCATTGGCGCCGGGCTTGTTCTCGCAAAAGACCGTCCCGCCCAGCCGCTTGGCCAGAACGTCCGCGACCATGCGCGCCATGGGGTCCACGGTGCCGCCGGGCGCGAACGGGATCACCATCCGGATGGGGCGGGAAGGAAACTGCGGTGCGCTGTGGCCGGCGAGCGGCAGCGCCGCGCTGCCGGCGGCTGCGAGGAAGGTACGGCGGTTCAGTGAATACATGGTGTGTCTCCGTGGTTCAGGAATGGAGGGAGGCCCCCGGGAAACGGGGTGCGCGTTTTTCGAGAAATGCGGATATGCCTTCCGCCGCGTCGGCCGTCTGGGTACAGGCCAGCAGCTCGCTTTGTTCGCATGCCAGATGGGCGGGCAGGTGCTGGTGCGCCGCTGCGGCGCAGAGCCGCTTGGCGGCGCGCAGAGCCTGGCCGGGCCCCTGCGCCAGGCGGCGGGCAAGGTTCTGGGCCGCGGGCAGGAGCGCGTCGGCCGGGTGCAACTCGTCGATGAGCCCCAGCCGCAGGCATTCATCCGCGGGCACGGAGCGGTTCGTCATCAGGATTTGCCGTGCGCGCAGCGGCCCTGCGCGCTGCACTAGGTAATAGGACGCGCCCATGTCCGGGCTGAGGCCGATGCCCGCGTAGCCTCCACGCAGCTTCATGTCGTCCGATGCCAGCACGAAATCCGCGCACAGCGCCAGCCCGATGCCCGCGCCCGCCACCGGCCCCTGCAAGGCGCTGACGACCGGGACGGGCAAGGCCGCCAGGCGCTCCATCGCAGGATGCAGCTCCAGCAGCAGTTGCTGGATCAGCGAGGGCAGCGCGTGCCGCTGCAGGGCGAAGGCCTGGATGTCTCCCCCGGCGCAGAAAAACGCGCCCTCGGCAGAGAGCAGCACCGCACCGACGTCGGCCCGGGCCGCGGCGCGGACGGCCGCTCCCAGCGCCTGGGACATTTCCAGGTCCAGCGCATTGGCATGCGCAGGACGGTTCAAGACGATGTGGCCCACACGGTCGGCCACGCTCCACAGCACCGGCATTTGGTCTCCTGATCCAGCCTCCCGCGATGGAGGCGACAGGGATAATGTCGGGCGATTGCGAAGCGAAAAATAGACGTGCATCTACCCTAGGGTTAACCCAATATGGAGCAGATTTCCGGCGCGCAGGCACCCCAGGCATCGGTGCTTTGCGACATGGCGCCCATCGGCCTGTGCGCCACCAGTTCCTCCCGTGTCATCCTGCGGTGCAATGAAGAATTCGCACGCATGTTCGGCTACCGCATGGATGAGCTCGAAAGCCGTTCGCTGGTCATGCTGTACCCCTCGGAGCGCGAATACCAGTTGACGGGAATGCACGGCGGGCCGGTACTGCGGGAAACCGGCCGGTACAGCGACGAGCGGCTGATGAAACACCGCTCGGGGCATCTGTTGTGGTGCCACGTCGTGGGGCGCTACCACACGCCTCAGGACCAGGTGCCTTTTTCCACCTGGATGTTCGAGGATCTGTCGGAGCGCAAGGGCCGCTCCGTCACCCTGACCGCGCGCGAGCGCGAAATCGTGGCGTTGCTGGCCAAGGGCTGGACCAGCAAGGAAATCGCCAAGTTTCTGGGCATCAGCTACCGCACGGTGGAAGCGCACCGAGGCCGTATCGGCCGCAAGCTGGATGCGAGTACGACGGTGGAAATCGTCGCCAAGCTCGCAGGGCTGTACTGACGCTCAGTCGTCCTCGGCCGCGTCGATCTCGGGAAACAGCACCTCGGTGTAGCCGAACTGCGTGAAGTCGCGCACCCGCATCGGGTAGAGCTTGCCGATCAGGTGGTCGCACTCGTGCTGCACCACGCGTGCATGGAAGCCCTCGGCCACCCGGTCGATGGGGGTGCCCCGCTCGTCGAAGCCCCGGTAGCGGATGCGCGCCCAGCGCGGCACCTTGCCGCGCAGGCCGGGTACGGACAGGCACCCTTCCCAGTCCTCTTCTTCCTCGGCGCCGAGTGCCGTGATCTGCGGATTGACCAGCACCGTGGGGGGCACCAGGGGCCTGTCGGGATAGCGCGGGTTGGTCCGGTCCGAGCCGAAGATCACCACCTGCTGGTCCACACCGATCTGCGGCGCCGCCAGGCCGGCTCCGTTCACAGCCTGCATGGTTTCACGCATGTCGCGCACCAGTTGGTGGAGCGCGGCGCTGTCGAACACGGTGACGGGCCGGGCGATGCGCAGCAGGCGCGGATCGCCCATCTTCAGGATGGCGTGGATGGTCATGTCGCAGGATGGTCCGGGAACGCATGGCAATGGCGCCATTGCGGCCATGCAGCATACCGGCACAATGCGCTCCATGCCGCAGCAACCGCCTCCTCCCCTGCCTCCCGTGCCCGAGCAGCCAGCGCTGCCCGCGGCGGCGCGCTGGCTGCTGATGCTGTTCGCGGTGCTGTGCCTGGTGATGGGAGTGATCGGCGTCATCGTGCCGGGCCTGCCGAGCACCGTCTTCATTCTCATGGCCGGCTGGGCTGCGGCGCGCAGTTCGCCGCGCCTGCACGCCTGGCTCTGGCGCCACCCGCTGTTCGGCTCGATGCTGCGCAACTGGGCCGATGGCGGGCGCGTGAGCAGGCATGCGAAATGGAGCGCCACGTTCCTGATGGCGCTGTGCGCTGCCATTCTGCTGGTGGCCAGCATTCCGCGCTGGGCGTCCATCACTGCGGCTGCCTGCATGGCCTGCGTGCTCACCTGGCTCTGGCTGCGGCCCGAGCCCGGCCGCTGAGCTTCGAAGCCCCTCTTTTTGTGTATATAATCTAAGTCTTGTTCCTCGATAGCTCAGTCGGTAGAGCGACGGACTGTTAATCCGCAGGTCCCTGGTTCGAGCCCAGGTCGAGGAGCCACAAATTCACAGCCTTGCAATCGCACAAGGCTGCCAGAAAAACACCGATTATTCCTCAATAGCTCAGTCGGTAGAGCGCCGGACTGTTAATCCGTAGGTCCCTGGTTCGAGCCCAGGTTGAGGAGCCAACTCATGGAGCTGTGCACGACAAGTGCACAGCTCTTTTGCTTTATGGCCGCTCTGCCCAGCCGTCCGCTCGCTTACCTGTACCTGGCTTCCAGCATGTCGCTCGTGGGCGGCTACGTGGCGCTGTCCAAGCCGCTGGCAGCGGCATTTCCGGTGCTGCTGCTTGCCTGGATGCGCTTCGGCATCGGTGCGATCGCCATGCTCGGCTGGCTGCGCAAGCCCGTGCAGGAGCCGCCCCTGACTCCGCAGACGAAGGGCCTGCTCTTCGTGCAGTCGCTGCTGGGAAACTTCCTTTTCACCATCTGCATGATCTACGGTGTGAGCCTCACCAGCGCCACCTCGGCCGGCGTGATCATGGCGTCCATTCCCGCATGCGTGGCCGTGATGAGCTGGCTTTTCCTGCGTGAACGCGTGGCGCCGCGCACCTGGGTGGCGGTGGGCTTCGCTGTCTTCGGCATCGCCCTGTTCGCGCTTTCCAAGCCGGGCCACGGGGTGCATGTCGGCCCGGCGCAGGCAGGCATCTCCCATGCCCCGTGGCTGGGCTACGCACTGCTCGTGGGGGCCTCGTTGTGCGAAGCCGCCTATTCCGTCATCGGCAAGAAACTCACCGCTGCGCTGGGCCCCAAGCGCATCACCGCGCTCATCAATCTCTGGGGTTTCATGCTGGCAACGCCCTTCGGGCTGTACCTGGCGCTGGATTTCGACTTCGGCGCCGTTCCCTGGACCACGTGGTCTCTGCTCGTGTTCTATGCACTGGCCGCCTGCATGTGGACCGTGTGGCTGTGGATGAGCGGCCTCAAGGTCGTGCCGGCGGCGCAGGGCGGGGTCTTCACGGTGCTGCTGCCCGTGAGCGCCGCGCTGGTCGGCGTGGTCGTGCTCGGCGAGCACCTCAGCGCCATGCAATGGGCGGCCTTCGGCATCGCCCTGGCCAGCGTGGTGCTGGCTACCCTGCCTTCGCGGCTGGCATGGCGGGTAGGCCCCCGCTGATAAGCGTCACAGAGAACGGTCGCTGACCACTACGCCGTCCGCATCCGCATACAGCCAGTCGCCGGGGCGCACCCATACGCCCTGCACCTGCACGGCCACGTCGGCCTGCCCCTCGCCGCGCTTGTCGGTCGGCAAGGGCATGAGCCCCAGCGCGCGAATGCCCACCGGCTCCGCCTGAAGCTCCGCCACATCGCGCACGCAGCCATTGACGACGATGCCTGCCCAGCCATTACGCGCGGCACTGGCAGCCAGGTTGCCGCCGACCAGCGCACGCCGCAGGGAGGCGCCGCCATCCACCACCAGCACCCGCCCCTGGCCCTGGGAGTCCACCGCCGCCTTGACCAGGGAGTTGTCCTCGAAGCACTTGACCGTGCTGACAGGCCCGCCAAATGCGGCCACGCCGCCATAGCTCTGGAATACCGGCGGCAGCACGCGGAATGCGCCGCTGGTGTCGCCTTTGTGCGCATCGCACAGGTCACAGGTGCTGGGTACGGAAGTCGTCATGTGCCATGGGCCTTTCTGGTCGGTGGAATGCGCAAGCTGCATTGCGCCATCCTGCCGGCGGCGCATGCACATTGTCGCTCCAGCGCCAGGGGAGCCGCCACGGCAACAAATCGAGGCAAAAAAAGCACCGCTTCCCTTGGAAACGTGTTTTTTCCCAGTAGCATCGGCCTGCCAGTGGAGCAGCAGGTTCTCGCTGGTGACTTTTCACTTCCAACAAGGACAATCCAACATGGCAACTGCAAAGAAAGAAGCGTCTGCCGCTCCCGCCAAGAAGCGCACTCCCAACGCTGCCTTCATGAAGCCCCTGACCCCCAGCCCCGCGCTGGCGGCCGTCGTCGGCTCTGCCCCGCTGCCTCGCACCGAGGTCATCAGCAAGCTGTGGGCCTACATCAAGGCGAACAACCTGCAGGACGCCTCCAACAAGCGCATGATCAATGCCGACGCCAAGCTCAAGGAAGTGTTCGGCAAGCCCCAGGTCTCGATGTTCGAAATGGCCGGCCTGATCGGCAAGCACGTCAAATAAGACCGTCACACGGCCATGCAAGAAAAAACCGGTACGCAGATACCGGTTTTTTTCGTCCCTGCGCGGTTTCTTACATGTCAGCAGGGTCAATAGAGTGCAAATGCGAAAAATTCGCATTTATAATGGCGCCACATTCCCAATAGCCAGCCAAGGCCGTCTGTTCCCATGATCGTCTGTGTTTGCCGCCGGATTTCTGACCGCGAGATCGCACGCCATGCGCGCGCGGGCATGAGCTTTGACGAGATCCAGTTCGAACTGGGCGTTGCGACCCAGTGCGGAAGCTGCGAGGACTGCGCGCGCGATGTCGTAGCGCAGTGCTGCAACTCCCACCCCGTCGCCGCCCTGCACAACGAAGCCATGCCCCAGACGGCCCCGCTTGCCACCTCCTCCATCCAGGAAGGCAAGACATGGCGCTCCTTTCCACTCTCGCAGGCAGTCTGATCATCGTCGTGTGCTCGGTCTGGTGGATTCTGCGCAAGTGACGTGATCCACCCCTAAAGAATTCCGAGGGCCGCCACCCCCACGAATGCTGGTTCCGTTCCAGCGGCCATCCCATCTATGTCCCAGTTTGATCGATATGGCTCCTCCGGGGGCTTGAGCCGCAATGCCGTGATCGCGGGTTCGGTGGTAGTGCTGCACGTCGCAGGCCTGTGGGCGCTGCAATCCGGGCTGCTGCGCCAGGCGGTCGAAATCATCGTCCCCGCCCAGGTGCTGAGCGAGTTCATCGCACCTCCCCCGCCTCCCCCTGCCCCACCCGCACCGCCGGCGCCGCCGCCACCCAAGCCGGCACCCCAGCCCCGCACGCCCAAGCCGCGCCCTGCGCCCATGCCCGTGGCTATCCCGGACCCTACGCCTGCACCTGCCGCGCCCGTGGGCATCGTCGAGCCGCAGCCGCCCGCCCCGCCCATCCAGGCGCCGGCCGCGCCGCCCGCCCCTCCGGCCCCGCCTGCGCCACCTGCACCGCCGGCCATCGTGCAGCCTTCGAGCAACGCAAGCCACCTGAACAACCCCACCCCCAACTACCCTGCCGTGAGCCGGCGCCTAGGCGAGCAAGGCGTGGTGGTGCTCAGCGTGCTCATCGGCACCGACGGCCTGCCCCAGAAGGTGGAGGTCAAGAAGTCCAGCGGCTTCGAGCGGTTGGACCGCCAGGCCGTCGACACCGTATTGCGCTGGCGCTTCGTGCCCGGCACCCGCAACGGCGTGCCCGAAGCCATGTGGTACCAGCAACCGATCCACTTCGTTCTCAAACAATAGTCACCCGCAGGAGTTTTCATGGAATCGCATTTCGGCATCACCAACGTCTGGATACAAGGCGACTTCGTTACCCGGGCCGTCGCCGTGCTGCTGCTGGGCATGTCGCTGGCGTCCTGGATCGTCATCATCATCAAGGCGCTGGACATCGTGAAGTTCAAGAAGGACGCGCGTGCCGCGCGCGACTTCTGGCACAGCGAGGACTTCGCGGCAGGCCTGACCAAGCTCGGCCGCGACCCGGCCAACCCCTTCCGCCACCTGGCCCTCGAAGGCCGCGAAGCCACGGCCCACCATCGCAACACGCAGGCCCATCTGCACGACAGCCTGGACGTAAGCGACTGGGTCACGCGCTGCCTGCGCAACTGCATCGACGAATTCACCGCGCGTCTGCAGTCGGGCCTGGCGATCCTCGCATCGGTGGGTTCCACGGCGCCCTTCATCGGGTTGTTCGGCACCGTCTGGGGCATCTACCACGCCCTGGTGGCCATCGGCTCCTCGGGCCAGTCCACGATCGACAAGGTGGCCGGCCCCATCGGCGAGGCGCTGATCATGACGGCCCTGGGCCTGGCAGTGGCTATCCCCGCCGTGCTGGGCTACAACGCCCTGGTGCGCGGCAACAAGTCCATCCTGAACAACCTGAACAGCTTCGCGCACGACCTGCACGCCTATTTCGTGACCGGCGCCCGCGTGAACGTGTCCAGCGAGAGCAGCAAGGTGCTGCCGATCAAGAAGGGCTGACGCGCCATGGCTTTCGGAACCCAGGATGACGCCGACGAGGTGATGAACGAGATCAACATGACACCGCTGGTGGACGTCATGCTGGTGCTGCTCATCATCTTCATCATCACCGTGCCCGTGATGAAGCATGCCGTGCCCGTGGACCTGCCCCGCGCGTCCAACGAGCGCGAGGTGATCAAGCCCGAGACCATCCGGCTGTCGGTGACCGCCGATGGCAAGTACCACTGGAACGAATCGGACATCACCGACGACGAACTGGAGCCGCGCCTGCGCACCGAAGCGCAGAAGTACCCGCAGCCCGACCTGCACATCCGCGGCGACAAGGAAGTGCGCTACGAGCGCGTGGCCCAAGCCATGTCGGCAGCGCAGCGCGCCGGCGTGCGAAAGATCGGCTTCGTGACCGACCCGACGCAGTAAATTGCGCACTTTCTTACAAAAAGCACAGCGCCATGCTTTGACTTTTATTTGAGAATGGTTATCATTAACTCCATTGCCAAGCACGGAGATCCAACCATGTCAGCCAGCCTTGCCCTGTCCTCCCAGCCTTCTTCCCGCTTCTTCGCTGCCGCCGTGCCCATGGATGCACCTCCCCAGCGCCGCGAAGGCCTGGCTGTCGATAGCAGCGCACTGCTCCAGGGACAGAAAGCCGTGACCATCCTGCACAACGGCGCGATCTACCGCCTGCAGGCCACCAAGCTCGGCAAGCTGATCCTGACCAAATAGAGTTTCATCGTGGGGCGACTCCAGGATCTAAGGATCCGAAGGGTCGTATTTGCCAGCCAACGGGTATCCCCGCGTAGCCAGGCTTTTTTCTCCCCCGATACGCATAAAAAAAACCGGCTCCCAGGAGCCGGTTTTTCTTTGGACGACTGGCCCTGCTTTTACAGGCCGATGGCCGCAATGCCCGCACGGGCGATCTGCGCGTCCTCAGTGGACTTCACGCCGCTCACGCCCACGGCGCCCAGGCACTGGCCGTCCTTGACGATCGGCACGCCGCCTTCCAGCAGGCCCTCGATGGCCGGGGCCGACAGGAACGAACTGCGGCCGCCGTTGATCATGTCTTCATACACCTTGCTCTCGCGGCGGCCCAAGGCGGCCGTGCGGGCTTTCGCGGGGGCGATGTGCGCGGACACGGGCGCGGCGCCGTCCAGGCGCTGCAGCGACAGCAGGTGGCCACCATCGTCCACGATAGCGATCGTCACGGCCCACTGGTGCTTCAGCGCTTCGGCCTCGGCGGCGGCGGCGATCAGTTTCACGTCGGAGAGTTCGAGTTCGGGTTTGGTTTTCATGGCAAACAAGAAAAGGGGTGGAACAAACGCGCCACAGCATACCGGCCGTGTGCCAGCCCACTGCATGGCCGCAGGGCAAAAGATTGCAACCCATAAAGTACGGGATGGCGCGCGGGTATTGCAATGGAGCCCAAAAGTCCCCACCTAGAATCCATCGCATCGGCCCGCACCCTGCGGGCTCCACAGGAGAGGAACAGATGAATACTGAAATCACCAGTGTCGGCTCCGCGGGCTATGGCGTTTCGCAGGAACAGCGCCACCGCGTGCTGCGCAACACCTACTGGCTGCTAGCGCTGAGCCTCGTGCCCACCGTGCTGGGCGCATGGATCGGCGTGGCCACCGGTATCACGCAGTCGCTGCGCGGCGGCCTCGGACTGATCGTGTTCCTGGGCGGCGCGTTCGGCTTCATGTTCGCCATCGAGAAGACCAAGCGCTCGGCTGCCGGCGTGCCCGTGCTGCTGGCCTTCACCTTCTTCATGGGCCTCATGCTCTCGCGCCTGATCGGCATGGTGCTGGGCTTCAACAATGGCTCCGAGTTGATCATGACCGCCTTCGCCGGCACGGCGGGCGTGTTCTTCGTCATGGCCAGCCTGGCCACGGTGATCAAGCGCGACCTATCGGGCATGGGCAAGTGGCTCTTCGTGGGCGCGCTGGTGCTCATGGTGGGCGCCATCGTCAACGTGTTCGTGGGCTCGACGGCCGGCATGATGGCCATCTCGGTGGCCGCCATCGGCATCTTCAGCGCCTACATGCTCTACGACCTCAAGCAGATCCTGGACGGCGGCGAGACCAACTACATCAGCGCCACGCTGGCCCTGTACCTGGACCTGTTCAACGTGTTCCAGAGCCTGCTGGCGCTGCTGGGCATCATGGGCGGCGAGCGCGACTGAGCGGCACGCCCTTTTTCTCCGTTCCCAGGCCCCGGTTCTCCGGGGCTTTTTTTCGCGGAGCCTCAATTGCGCCGCGCCCGTGCCGATAAAGCATGAACATGCTGCCGCTCCGCTCCCCCTACCGCGCCGCCCTGCTGGCCGCCCTGCTGCTGCCGCTGGCGGGCTGCGATGTCCCCATCCCCGGCCTGGGTCCCGACCCGCGCGCACTGCAGCGCGAGGCCGAGGCCAAGGCCATCGGCGGCGCCTGCCGCCACGCGCTGCGCGGGCTGGAGGACTGCTTCACGCTCAACCCCAAGGCCGCGAAGGCCCAGGTGTTCGCGGGCTGGAAGGAGATGGACCAGTACATGCGCGAGAACAAGCTGGAAGGCACGCCCTCGGTGCTGACCCAGGCCAAGCCGCCCGCCCCGGCGCGGCGCGCGCGCGACGATGCGGACGACGAACGCGGCTAGCCGCTACAGAAGCGATAGCTGCCAGCGCTTTCTGGGCAAGCGCTAGAGGCCAAAAACCTTCTCAATCCACGCGCTCGAACACCGCCATGCTCTCCACGTGCGCGGTGTGCGGGAACATGTTGACCACGCCCCCCGCCACGCAGCGGTAGCCCGCCTGGTGCACCAGCAGGCCCGCGTCGCGCGCCAGCGTGGCGGGGTTGCAGCTCACGTAGACGATGCGGCGCGGGAAGGCCCAGCCCTCGCTGCCTTCGGGCAGCGGCGGCGCGTCCTCGGCGCCGATGCGGGCCTGGTGGATGTCGGCCAGCGCCTTGGACAGGGCGAATGCGCCCTCGCGCGGCGGGTCGACCAGCCATTTGTCGGCCACGCCGTCGGCGATGAGCATCCCGGGCGTCATCTCGAACAGGTTGCGCGCTACGAAACTGGTAGCTGCCAGCGCTTGCCCCGCCTGCGCCAGGGCCTGGTTTTTCTTGTAGTTCTCGCGCGAACGGGCGACCAGCGCCTCGCTGCCCTCGATGCCCAGCACCTCGCGCGCCTGCGTGGCGATAGGCAGCGTGAAGTTGCCCAGGCCGCAGAACCAGTCGATCACGCGTTCATGGTTGCGCGCGTCCAGCAAGCGCAGGGCGCGCGTGACCAGTACGCGGTTGATGTGCGGGTTGACCTGGGTGAAGTCCGTGGGCCTGAACGGCATGGTGATGCCGAAGTCCGGCAGGCCGTAGGCGAGCTGCTCGCCCCCTTCATCCAGCAGGTGCACCGTGTCCGGCCCCTTGGGCTGCAGCCACCACTGCACGCCGTGCGCGGCTGCGAAGGCGCGCAGCTGGTCCTTGTCGGCATCGGAGAGCGGCTCCAGGTGGCGCAGCACCAGCGCCGTCACCGTATCGCCGCAGGCCAGCTCGATCTGCGGGCAGGTGCCGCGCGCCTGCATGCCGCCGATCAGCGCACGCAGCGGCATGAGCATGGCGTCGACGTGCGGGGGCAGGATCTTGCAGGTCTGCATGTCGGCGATATAGCGGCTCTTGCGCTCGTGGAAGCCCACCAGCACCACGCCCTTCTTGGCGACATAGCGCACCGACAGGCGCGCACGGTAGCGGTAGCCCCAGGCGGGGCCCTGGATGGGGCGCAGGATGGTTTCGGGCTTGACCTTGCCCAGGTGCCAGAGGTTGTCCTCCAGCACGCGCTGTTTCACCGCGACCTGGGCGTCCGCGTGCAGGTGCTGCATCTTGCAGCCGCCGCAGGCGCCCGCATGCAGGCCGAAGTGCGGGCAGCCGGGGCGCACGCGCTGGCTGGATTCGCGGTGGATGGCGGTGAGGCTGGCCTGCTCCCAGTTGTTCTTCTTGCGGTGGGTGTTGGCGCTGACCAGTTCGGTGGGCAGCGCGCCGTCGATGAAGACGACCTTGCCGTCGTCCTTGCGCGCCACGCCCTGGGCGTCCATGTCCATGGACGTGACTTCAAGCCAGCCGGGCGGGAGATCGTGAGAGGCGGCTTGCGGGAGGGTGGGGATGGTTGCTGTATCGGGGGCGCTCATAGGCCCCGGATTGTCTCAGAGCCTCAGCGGCGCTCGGCGGGCCGCTGCTGCGCCGCCGGGCGAGCCTGCTGGGCACGGGCCGCTTCGGGCAGGCGGTGGACTTCCAGCTCGCAGCCCTCGCTCGACAGCGAGAACACCAGCGTGCCGCCGGGCGCCACCTGCGGCAGGGTCTCGTGCAGGTCGCGCGACATGTCCACCGGCGGCGTCTGCGCACGGTAGACGACCTGCTTGTCCGCGCCGTAGACCACGTAGCACGCGGCCCAGGCGCCCTGGGTGGCGAAGCCGGCGCACAGCACGGCCAGGGTCAGGCGGATGGATGGCATGGATTTCCCTTCTCTTGCGTCTTGCCGTAGCTTAGCCCAGATGCAGGTGCGTGGAGTGCTTGACCTCCTCCATCACCGCGTAGGTGCGCGTCTCGCGCACGCCGGGCAGTTGCCACAGCACGGCGCCGGCGAAGCGGCGGTAGGCGTCCATGTCGGCGCAGCGTGTCTTGAGCAGGTAGTCGAAGCCGCCGGCCACCATGTGGCATTCCATGACCTCGGGATGCACCTGCACGGCGGCCTTGAACTGGTCGAACACGTTGGGCGTGGTGCGGTCGAGCAGCACCTCCACGAACACCAGCATGCCCGCGCCGAGCTTCAGGGGGTTCAGCCGCGCCTCGTAGCCCAGGATGTAGCCCTCGCGCGTGAGGCGCTGCACGCGCGCGAGCACGGCTGTGGGCGACAGGGCCACGCTTTCCGCGAGCTTGAGGTTGGAGATGCGGCCGTCGTCCTGGAGGATCTTCAATATCCGCCGATCGATGCGATCCAGACTGTCTTCTTCATGCACCTTCATTGGTGAATTATTCATCATGAGCCTTATTTTTTGGTGATTCATTCTGCATTCAACTGCGGATCATCGCCTCCATGACACACCCCGCTCCTTTCGCACCCCGTCCCGCCGACACCTCCCCGCTGCGCCAGGCCATCACCGCCGCCTGCCGCCGCCCCGAGCCCGAGGCCCTGGCCCCGCTGCTCGCACAGGCCCGCCTGCCCGCGCCGCTGGCCGACGCCGTGCAGGCCCGCGCCCTGCGCCTTGCCGAAGGGCTGCGCCAGCGCGAGAGCGCGGGCGGGCGCGCCGGACTAGTGCAGGGGCTGCTGCAGCAGTTCGCGCTGTCGTCGCAGGAAGGCGTGGCGCTGATGTGCCTGGCGGAAGCCCTGCTGCGCATTCCCGATGCCGCCACGCGCGACGCGCTGATCCGCGACAAGATCGGCGGCGGCGAGTGGGCCGGGCACCTGGGCAAGAGCCCTTCGCTGTTCGTCAACGCGGCCACCTGGGGCCTGCTCATCACCGGCAAGCTGGTCGCCACGCACAGCGAGGGCGGCCTGAAGGATGCGCTGCGCCGCCTCACCGCGCGCGGCGGCGAGCCGCTGATCCGCAAGGGCGTGGACGTGGCGATGCGCATGATGGGCGAGCAGTTCGTCACGGGCGAGACCATCGCGCAGGCCCTGGACAACGCGCGCAAGCTGGAGGCCAAGGGCTTCCGCTATTCCTACGACATGCTGGGCGAGGCCGCCCTCACCCACGAGGACGCCGAGCGCTACATGCAGTCCTACGTGGACGCCGTGCACGCCATCGGCAAGGCCAGCGCCGGGCGCGGCGTCTATGAAGGGCCGGGCATCTCCATCAAGCTCAGCGCCCTGCACCCGCGCTACCAACGCGCGCAGTGGCAGCGCGTGATGGACGAGCTGTACCCGCGCGTGCTGCAGCTCGCCGAGCTGGCGCGCGGCTACGACATCGGCCTGAACATCGACGCCGAGGAGGCCGACCGGCTCGAACTCTCGCTGGATCTGCTGGAGCGCCTGTGCCACGCGCCCTCGCTGGCGGGCTGGAACGGCATCGGCTTCGTCATCCAGGCCTACCAGAAGCGCTGCCCGTTCGTCATCGACTTCTGTGTAGATCTGGCGCGCCGCAGCGGCCACCGCCTGATGGTGCGCCTGGTCAAGGGCGCCTACTGGGACAGCGAGATCAAGCGCGCCCAGGTGGACGGCCTGCAGGACTACCCCGTCTACACGCGCAAGGCGCACACCGACATCTCCTACATCGCCTGCGCGCGCAAGCTGCTGGCCGCGCCCGACGCGGTCTACCCCCAATTCGCCACGCACAACGCACAGACGCTGGCCACCATCTACGAACTGGCCGGCCCCGCCAGCTACCAGAGCGGCCAGTACGAATTCCAGTGCCTGCACGGCATGGGCGAGCCGCTGTACGAGCAGGTGGTGGGCGAGCGCCCCTGCCGCATCTACGCCCCCGTGGGCACGCACGAGACGCTGCTGGCCTACCTGGTGCGCCGCCTGCTGGAGAACGGCGCCAACACCTCGTTCGTGAACCGCGTGGCCGACGCCACGCTGCCGCTGGCCGACCTAGCGGCCAACCCCGTCGCCACCGTGGACGCGGACACCGCCCTGGAAGGCGCGGCAGGCTTGAAGCACCCGCGCATCCCGCTGCCCGCGCAGCTCTACGGAGCGCAGCGCACCAACTCGCAGGGCCTGGACCTGGCGGCCGAGCCGGTGCTCGCCCAGGTCGGCCAGGCCGTGGCGGACAGCCCCACCGTGGACGCCGCCCCGCTCATCGCCGCCCCCGTGCAGCCCGGCACGCGCGCCGTGGTGCGTAACCCCGCCGACCTGGGCGACGTGGCCGGCCACGTGCAGGAGGCCACGGCCGACGACGTGGACGCCGCCCTGAACGCCGCCGCGGCCGCCCAATCCGCGTGGGCCGCCACCCCGCCCGCCGAGCGCGCCCGCCTGCTGCGCGCCACCGGCGACGCGCTGGAGCAGCACATGCCCCGCCTGCTGGCCCTGCTGATGCGCGAGGCCGGCAAGACCTGCGGCAACGCCGTGGCCGAGGTGCGCGAGGCCGTGGACTTCCTGCGCTACTACGCCGCGCAGGTGGAGGGCCACTTCGACAACGCCTCCCACCAGCCCCTGGGCCCCGTGGCCTGCATCAGCCCGTGGAACTTCCCGCTGGCCATCTTCATGGGCCAGGTCGCCGCCGCGCTGGCCGCCGGCAACGTGGTGCTCGCCAAGCCCGCCGAGCAGACCCCGCTCGTCGCCCACGAGGCCGTGCGCCTGCTGCACCAGGCCGGCGTGCCCGCGGCCGCCGTGCAACTGCTGCCCGGCCGGGGCGAAACCGTGGGCGCGCGCCTGGTGGGCGATGCGCGCGTCATGGGCGTGATGTTCACCGGCTCCACCGACGTCGCGCGCATCCTGCAGCGCAGCCTGGCCGGCCGCCTGGACGCGCGCGGCCAGCCCGTGCCGCTGATCGCCGAGACCGGCGGGCAGAACGCCATGATCGTGGACTCCTCCGCCCTGCTGGAGCAGGTGGTGGCCGACGTGGTCACCTCCGCCTTCGACAGCGCGGGCCAGCGCTGCTCCGCGCTGCGCGTGCTGTGCGTGCAGAGCGACTGCGCCGACCGCCTGCTGGCCATGCTGCGCGGCGCCATGCAGGAACTGCGCCTGGGCAACCCCGCCCAGCTCGCGGTGGACGTGGGCCCGGTGATCGACGAGGAAGCGCGCGCCGGCATCACCCAGCACATCGAGCGCCTGCGCGGCCAGGGCCGGCGCGTGTTCCAGGGCACCACCGGTTTGAGCGACTGCGCGCAGGGCACCTTCGTGCCGCCCACGCTGATCGAGCTGGAAGGCATCGCCGAACTCACCCGCGAAGTCTTCGGCCCCGTGCTGCACGTGGTGCGCTACGGGCGCGACCAGCTCGACACCCTGCTCGGCCAGATCAACGCCACGGGCTACGGCCTCACACAGGGCCTGCACACGCGCATCGACGAAACCGTGGCGCACGTGCTGCGCCGCGCCCACGCCGGCAACATCTACGTGAACCGCAACATGGTCGGCGCCGTGGTGGGCGTGCAGCCCTTCGGCGGCGAAGGGCTGTCGGGCACCGGCCCCAAGGCTGGCGGGCCGCTGTACCTGCTGCGCCTGCTCTCGCGCCACCCGGCCGGCGCGGCGCGCGCGGCCATCGCCGCCACCGCCGCGAAAGCGCCGGATGCCACCGCCCAGGCCCCGCTGCAGGAACCCCTGCGCGCCCTCGCCGCCTGGGCCCAGGCCCAAGGCAAGCCCGCGCTGGCGCAGGCCTGCGCCGCCCACGCCCAGGCCGCCTGCGCCGGGCTGGTGGCCACCCTGCCCGGCCCCACCGGCGAGCGCAACGAATATCGCGTGCTGCCGCGCGACCGCGTGCTGTGCCTGGCCGACGACGACGCCACGCGCCTGCTGCAACTGAGCGCCGCCCTCGCCGTGGGCGCCCAGGCCCTGTGGCCGCAGGAGTCCCAGCCCCTGGCCGCCACGCTGCCGCGCGAAGTGCAGGCCCGCGTGGGCCTGCTGCCCGACTGGACCCGCGAGGGCGCCGCCTTCGACGCCGTGCTGCACACCGGCACCACGCAAGCGCTGCACGCGGTCAGCCACCAGGTGGCGCGCCGCCATGGCCCCATCGTCGGCGTCACGGCCCTGGACGTGCAGGACCCGGCCCAGGCGCTTACCCGCCTGGTGCTGGAGCGCGCCGTGAGCGTGAACACCGCCGCCGCCGGCGGCAATGCGAGCCTGATGACGATGGCCTGAGCGGATTCAGGCCAAACAGGCCTCCAGCGCTTTTCCGGCAAGCGCTGGCAGCTCCTATTTCGATAGCTCATGCGGCCCTGCCAGGGCCCAGGTGCCCAAGCACTCGTAGGGGCCGGGCGAGCCGCGCAGGTTGTGCAGCAGCGCGAAGCTGCACACCGTCCATGCGATGGGCGGCACCGGCGCCTCGGGCACAGGCTGGTGGCTGTAGCACAGCGTCATGTGCGGCGTGGTGTCGGGCACGGGCGCTGCGGGCCACAGTGCGGTGTGCAGCGCCTCATGCAACGCCATGAAGCCGCCCTGCGCGCCGGGCGGCCCGCACAGCACGCAGGGGCGCTTGCGATGCGGCGCCCCACGAAAACTCAGCACGCGGTCGAACCGCAGCGTGAATGCCGGCGCCACCACGCGCTGCGCCGCCGCCCGCGCCCAAGCCACCCGCTCGCTGGACAACGTCCCCTCCCAGCCCAGGGACAGCAGCGTGGCGTGCAGCCGCTGCGCCCGCACCCGTGCCTGCAGGCCATGTCGCGCGATCAGCACCTGCACAAGGCAGACGGCCGCATCCGCCGCCCGGGGCCCGGGCAGCACCGCGAAGAACAGATGGTGGAGCCGCGAAGCCTCGGGCTCCATGCCGGCGAGCGGCTGCTGGCGTGCGTCCATGCCCCACTGTATCGCCCTTGATGGCGAGGCAGCCCGATGGCCCTGCCCGAATATGTCTGTGCAGCGGGATATATCCCCGCTACGCCTTCCATCCGAATATTCGCCGGCCCTCGCGGCGGCGTCGGGCGCGGCCCTGTAAACCATTGCCCCGCAATGCCGAGCGGCATGCTCGGATTTATTTAATACTTCATTAATAAAGCATCATTAATATAGGAAAGTTTATTCTAATTAATGCCGCAGAAAATCCATCATTTGATTTGATTGGCGTCAAATTGAATATGCCTGATAAAAGAATAATAAAACCCACATAAATCAGAAACCCCATATTCATGCCTGACTGCATCACACCCCCACGCCCCGCCCCGGCGCGAACCGGCAAGCGCGCCTTCCTCCAGGAACTCGTGGGCCTGGCCACGGCCTTCGGCCTCGCAGGCACCGCCGGTCCGGCCGCGGCGGCGCCGGCCGGCTTCCAGCCTCCGCGCCGCCCCGGCATGGAGGGCAAGCGCTTCGGCATGCTGGTGGACCTGCGCAAATGCATCGGCTGCCAGGCCTGCACGGTGAGCTGCTCGGTGGAGAACCAGCCGCCCATCGGCCAGTTCCGCACCACGGTGCTGCAGTACGAGGTCGATCTGCCCGGCGAAGCCGCGCCCGCCATGGTCAGCCTGCCGCGCCTGTGCAACCACTGCGACGAGCCGCCTTGCGTGCCCGTGTGCCCGGTGCAGGCCACGTTCCAGCGCACCGACGGCATCGTGCTGGTGGACAACGAGCGCTGCGTGGGCTGCGGCTACTGCGTGCAGGCCTGCCCGTACGACGCGCGCTTCATCAACCACGAGACGCAGACCGCCGACAAGTGCACCTTCTGCGAGCACCGGCTGGAGGCCGGGCTGCTGCCCGCCTGCGTGGAGAGCTGCGTGGGCGGTGCGCGCGTGATCGGCGACCTTCAAGATCCGGACAGCGAGATCAACCGCCGCCTGGCAGAACACCAGGACGCGATCAAGGTGCTCAAGCCCGGCATGAAGACCGCGCCGCGCGTGTTCTACATCGGCCTGCCCGATGCATTCGTCAACGGCGTGGACGGCCAGGCCAGCGTGCGCCTGGTGGCCGAGCACTGAAGGGGAAATGCACCATGCAGATCATCGAACTCCTCACCCCGCACTACGAGGCCGCCTGGCTGCCCTGGGCCGTGCAGTACTTCTTCCTGGCCGGCGTGGCCACGGGCGCGGCGCTGCTGGCCGCGCTGTGCGCCTGGGCGCCGGCGGGCGGCCCCCTGCGCCGCCTGCTGCCCGTGGCCGTGCTCACCCTGGCGGTGAGCGTGGTCGCCGCCCCCGTGTCGCTGCTGGCCGACCTGCACCAGCCCGCGCGCTTCTGGCATTTCTATGCGCACTTCACGCCATGGTCGTGGATGTCGGTGGGTGCGCTGCTGCTGCCGGTGTTCGTCACCCTCGGCATCGCACTGTGCGCGAGCTGGTGGCTGGGCCGCGTGGGCTGGATGCGCGCGCTGGCGCCGCTGCTGGCGCTGTCGGCCCTGTCCATCACCTTCTACACCGGCGCCGAGATGATGGTGATCCGCGCGCGCCCGCTGTGGCACACGCTGTGGGTGCCGGTGAACCTGGCGCTGACCGGCTGGCTGGCCACCGTGGGCGCGGCCTTCGTGCTGGAACGCTTTCTGCCCGCCAGCCTGCGCCCCGGCACCGCCGCGCTGCAGCGGCTGCGCGTCCTGGGGCTGCTGCTGGCCGCGGCGCTGGCGGCCGTGGCGCTGGCCTGGGTGCTCGCGGGGCTGCGGGGCGACAGCCCGTCGTTCAACGCCGCACTGCGCCTGTGGCGCGACTTCCCCGTGTGGCGCCTGACGATGCTGGGCTCGGCCGTGTTCGGCGCCGCCGTGCTCGGCGCGCTGCTGCGCGGGCGCCGCCGGCTGGACGCGCCGGGCTACACGCTGGTGCTGGGCGTGGGCCTCGCAGCCAGTGCCTGGGCCTTCCGCTGGGCGCTGTTCATGGGCGTGCAGGGCGTGCCCAAGTTCGGCGCGGGCCTGTACCTGTACCACATGCCGCTGGGCGGCGACGGCCTGCTGGGCATGCTGGGCGTGGCCGGCCTGTGCGTGGCGCTGGTGGCCATGGCGGGCTGGGCGCTGGAGCTGTTCCCCGCCCGCCAGGGCCACGCTGCCTGAATCACAGCCAAATCAGCCTCCAACCCAAAAGGGGCAAGCGCAAGCAGCTATCTGAACCATAGCAACGCGCTGTCCCGCGAAAGGCGCATATGACCGACAAGAACACCCCCACCGAATCCCCTGAACGCGAACGCCGGCGCCTGCTGCTGCGCGGCGGCGCCGTGGCCGGCGGCCTGGCCGCCTTCGCCGCGGGCTATGGCGAGACCCTGGCGCGCGGCGCCAAGGGCCTGGTCGCCGGCACCTCCGGCACGGCCACGCAAAGCGCTACGCGCGGCAATGCGCTCACGCCCGAATTCCGCATCGACCCCACGACCGGCCAGCTCACGACCCAGCCGGGCCAGGTGGTCAGCCCATCGAGCTGCCTGGGCTGCTGGACGCAGTGCGGCATCCGCGTGCGCGTGGACACCGCGCACAACCGCATCCTGCGCGTGGCCGGCAACCCCTACCACCCCCTGGCGACCACGCACCACGCGCCCATGGAGACGCCGGTGCGCGAGGTCTACGCCCAGCTCGGCGGCGACAACGGCCTGGAAGGCCGCGCCACGAGCTGCGCGCGCGGCTCGGCCATGTTCGAGCACCAGACGGCCGCGCACCGCGTGCTCGCGCCGCTCAAGCGCGTGGGGCCGCGCGGATCGGGCCAGTGGAAGACGATCCCGTTCGAGCAGCTGGTCAAGGAAATCTGCGAGGGCGGCGACCTGTTCGGCGAGGGCCACGTGGAAGGTCTCGCCGCCATCCGCGACGTGAAGACGCCGATCGACCCCGAGAACCCCGAATACGGCCCCAGGGCCAACCAACTGCTGGTGACCGACGCCTCCAACGAAGGCCGCACGCCGCTCATCAACCGCTTCGCGCGCCAGTCCTTCGGCACGGTGAACGTGGCCAACCACGGCGCCTACTGCGGCCAGACCTACCGCGTGGGCACGGCGGCGGCGCTGGGCAACATTCCCGGCATGCCGCACGGCAAGCCGGACTGGAAGAACTCGCGCTTCGGCCTGTTCATCGGCACCGCGCCCGCACAGGCGGGCAACCCGTTCCAGCGCATGGGGCGCGAGCTGTCCGAGGCCCGCGCGCGCGCGGAGAACACCTACCGCTACGTGGTGGTGTCGCCCGTGCTGCCCATGTCGTCCAGCCACGCGGCGGGCGACAACAACCGCTGGCTGCCCATCAAGCCCGCCACCGACCTGGCGCTGGTGATGGGCATGATCCGCTGGATCATCGACCACGCGCGCTACGACGCCGCGTTCCTCACCCAGCCCGGCCCGGCGGCCATGGCGGCGGCCGGCGAAGCCAGCTGGAGCAACGCCACGCACCTGCTGGTCAACGACCCCCGTCACCCGCGCTACGGCCAGTTCCTGCGCGGCGCCGACATCGGCCTGCCGATGCCTGCGCCCATTGACGAGAAAACGCCCGCCGAGGACGTGTACGTGGTGCAGCTCGCCGACGGCACGCTGGTGTCCCACACCACCGCGCAGAGCGCCGCGCTGGCGGTGGAGCGCGACTTTACGCCGCCGGGCGGCGGCGCGCCCATCCCCGTCTGCAGCGCGTTCGTGAAGCTGCGCGAGGAGGCGCGGCGCAAGACGCTGCAGGAGTATTCCGACCTGTGCGGCGTGCCCGTGCAGGACATCGAGGACCTGGCGCGCGAATTCACCAGCCACGGCAAGCAGGCCGTGGCCAACTCGCACGGCGGCACCATGAGCGGCGCGGGCTTCTACACGGCCTACGCCATCGCCATGCTGAACAACCTGATCGGCAACCTCAACGTCCAGGGCGGCTGGGTGCTGGACGCGGGGCCGTTCGGCCCCTTCGGCCCCGGGCCGCGCTACAACTTCGCGCAGTTCGAGGGCGCGGTGAAGGCCACGGGCGTGGCGCTGTCGCGCACGCGCTTTCCCTACGAGAAGACCAGCGAGTTCAAGCGCAGGAAGGACGCGGGCCAGAACCCCTACCCCGCCCAGGCGCCGTGGTACCCGGCGCCCGGCGGCCTCTCCAGCGAGATGCTGGCCGCCGGCCTGCTGGGCTACCCCTACCCGGTGAAAGCGTGGATCAACCACATGAGCAACCCGGTGTACGCCATCTGCGGCTTCGAGAACACGCTGGCGGCGGCGCTCAAGGACCCGAAGAAGCTGCCGCTGTTCGTCTCGGTGGACCCGTTCATCAACGAGACCTCGGCCCTGGCCGACTACATCGTGCCCGACACCGTGACCTACGAGAGCTGGGGCATCGGCGCGCCCTGGGCCGACGTGGTGGCCAAGAGCAGCACCGTGCGCTGGCCCGTGGTCGATGCCGCCACGGCAAAAACCGCCGAGGGCCGGCCCGTGGGCTTCGAGACCTTCGTCTTCGCCGTCGCCAAACAGCTCGGCCTGCCCGGCTTCGGCAAGAACGCCATGAGCACAAAGGACGGCACGCCGCTCGACCTGGAAACCCCCGAGGACTTCTACCTGCGCGGCATGTGCAACATCGCCTACCAGGCCGGCAAGCCCGTGCCCGAGGCCAGCGACGACGACATCGCCCTCACCGGCCTGGCGCGCTGGATGCCCGCGCTGCAGCAGCGCCTGCTGCCCGAGGAAGTGCGCCGCGTGGCCATGGTGATGAGCCGTGGCGGGCGCTTCGACCGGATCGAGGACGCCTGGCAGGGCGAGCACGTCAAGGCCGCGCACAAGTTCCCCGTGCAGCTCTGGCACGAAGGCCTGGCCAGGATGCGCCACTCCATGACCGGCGAGCGCTACGCGGGCTGCCCCACGTGGTACCCCACGCGCTTCGCCGACGGCAGCAGCATGCGCGCGCACTACCCCGAGGAGGACTGGCCGCTCACCATGAGCAGCTACAAGTCCAACCTGATGAGCAGCATGTCGATCGGCGCCTCGCGCCTGCGCCAGGTGCATCCGCACAACCCCATCAGCCTGAACCAGGAAGACGCGGCGCGGCTGGGCATCGCCAACGGCGACCGCATCGAGGTGCGCACCCCCGGCAGCAGCGTGCAAGGCGTGGCCCTGGTGCGCGGCGGCATCGCCCGGGGCGCCATCGCCATCGAATACGGCTACGGCCACACGCAGTTGGGCGCCGCGGCCCACACCGTGGACGGCCAGCCCATGGCCCGCAACCCGCAGCACGGCAACGGCGTGAACCTCAACGCCCTGGGCTTCGCCGACCCCACGCGGCCCGCCAGGGACAACGTGTGGATCGACTGGGTGTCGGGCGCCGTGGTGCGCCAGGGACTGCCGGTGCAGGTGCGCAAGGTGTGATCTCAGCCGCCGTGCGGCGGCACCCGGAAGTTCTCGGTGATGTGCCGCTCGGCGCGCGCCAGGGCCGCCTGCAGGCGTGCGAGCCAGGTGCGCAGGCGGCCGGGCAGCGTGGGGCGCGGGGTGTCGTCGTGGGCCATGGGCTGCGAATGTCGCGGCGCGGGTACCATCTGTAAAGTTGAATTCCATGAAGATTGAATTCAGGAATACTGATGCGTAACCTCAACCTCGACCAATTGCAGACGCTGGTGGCCATCGCCGACCTGGGCACCTTCGCCGCCGCCGCGCAGGCGCTGCACCTGGCGCCGCCCACGGTGAGCCTGCACATCAAGGAGCTGGAATCGCGCATGCAGGCGGCGCTGCTGGTGCGCGGGCGCCGGCAGGCCGAGCTGACCGCCGCCGGCCAGGTGCTGGTGGAGGAAGGGCGCAAGCTGCTCGCCGCCAGCGACGACCTCATCGACCTGGTGCAGCGCCGCGCCAGCGGCCGCGCGGGCGTGGTGCGGGTGGGCGTCTCCGCCGGGGTGAGCACGCGGCTGCTGCCGCTGATGCTGGAGGCGCTGGGCCGGCGCAGCCCCGGCGTGGAAGTGCGGCTGGAGGCCGTGGGCTCGGCCGACGCCATGCAGCGCCTGAAGGCGGGCACGCTGGACGTGGCCATCGTCGCCAGCCCCCAGCCCGCGAGCGCCGAGGTGCAGATCACCCCCTGGCGCAGCGACGCCATGGTGGCGGTCGTGCCCAGCGCCTGGAACCCGCCCGCGCGCATCACGCCGGCCTGGCTGGCCGAACGGCGCTGGGCCTCGTTCGCGCCGGCCACGCAGATGCACGGGCTGATCGCGGGCTGGTTCGGGCAGGCGGGCTTCCACCCGCGCCCCTTCCTCACCCTGAGCTACCCCGGCGCGCTGAAAAGCCTGGCCGCCGCCAGCCAGAGCGCGGCGCTGCTGCCGCTGGAGGAGGTACAAGACCCGCAGGAGGCTCTCGGCGTGGAAGCGCCCGGCGTGGATACGCCCGGCGTGCAGGTGCGCCCGCTGGCCCCCGCGCTGCTGCGGCCCATGGCGGTGGCGCACCGTACATCGCCGACGCTGAACCCGGCCGTCGCCAGCGTGCTGGCGGTGCTGGCCGAGTTCGGCAACTAGTTCCTTTCGACCCGCCACCAGCGCGGCAGCAGCGCGCGCACCTCGGCGCGCTGGAAGCGGTCGTCCATCAGCACCACCACGCCCCGGTCGTGCTCGGTGCGGATCACGCGCCCCGCCGCCTGCACCACCTTGCGCAGGCCGGGGTAGAGGTAGGTGCAGGCATGGCCCTGGCCGGGGCCCAGGGCCGCGTCGATGGCGCGCTGCATGGCGTCGTTCACCGGGTTGACCTGCGGCAGGCCCAGCGTGGCGATGAAGGCGCCGATCAGGCGGGTGCCGGGCAGGTCCACGCCCTCGCCGAACGCGCCGCCGAGCACGGCCAGACCCACGCCCCGGCCGCCTTCGGTGAAGCGGGCGAGGAAGGCGGCGCGGCCTGCGTCGTCCATGCCCTGCGTCTGCGGCCACAGCGGCACCTGCGGGTGGCGCTGCGCCAGCGCGGCGGCCACGCGCTGCAGGTAGTCGAAGCTGCTCACGAAGCACAGGTAGTTGCCAGGCTGGCGCGCGTACTGCGCGGCCACGAGGTCGGCGATAGGGGCGAGCGACGCCTCGCGGTCGCGCCAGCGCGTGGAGATGCGCGGCGCGACGCGCACCTGCAGCTGGTGGTCGGCGAAGGGCGCCTCCACGTCCAGCCAGGCGGTGCCGGCGGGCAGGCCCAGCAGGTCGCGGTAGAACGCGGGCGGGCTGAGCGTGCCGGAAAACAGCACCGTGGCCCACGCCGCCGCGTGGCGCGCGGCCAGGTGCGGCGCGGGGATCACGTTGCGGATGCACAGCGTGGTGGCCGGCGTGCGCCGCGCCGCCGGGCCGGCCCGCTGCACGTCGAACAGCGCATGGGGACCGAACTGCTCGGCCAGGGCCTGGAAGTGCAGCAGCTCCCAGTGGAAGGCCAGCACCGGGTCGCCCGGCGGCAGCGGCTGGTCGGCCTGCACCTCGGCCACCGCGCCCACGGCGCGCTGCACGGCGGCGAGCAGCGCGGGGGGCACCTCGGCGCAGGTGCGGTAGTCCACCTCGCCCTGCACCTTGTTCAGCGCCTGCCACCGGCGCTGCAGCGCGTCCAGCGCCTTGCGCACCGGGCCGTGCGCCGCCTGCCGCGCGGCGGCCAGGTCGAACTGCGACAGCGGCGCGGTGTACATGCGCCGCGCGCGCTCCAGCAGGTTGTGGGCCTCGTCCACCAGCACGGCCGCGCGCCAGTCCTGCTGCCGCGTGAGGGCGTAGAGCATGGCGGCGCTGTCGTAGTAGTAGTGGTAGTCGGCCACCACCACGTCGGCCCAGCGCACCAGCTCCTGCGACAGGTAGTAGGGGCAGATGCCGTGCCGCAGCGCCACCTGGCGCACGGCGGGCGCGTCCCACGGCGCGGGCTGCCGCAGCGCGGCGGCGCGGGCGGTGGGCAGCCGGTCGAAGAAGCCGCGCGCCAGCGGGCAGGCGTCGCCGTGGCAGGCGCTGCCAGGGTGCTCGCAGGTCTTGTCGCGCGCCTGCATGTCGAGCACGCGCACTGGAATGGCCTGGAGCTGCGCCAGCGCGTGCAGCGCCAGCCCGTGGCCCGTGCCCTTGGCGGTGAGGAAGAACAGCTTGTCCAGCCCCGCCCCCTCGGGCATGGCCTTGAGCAGCGGGAACAGCGTGCCCAGCGTCTTGCCGATGCCGGTGGGCGCCTGGGCCAGCAGGCAGCGGCCGCCCTCGCCTTGCTTGCCGGCCTGGGCCGTGCGGTACGCGGCCACCGCGAGCTGGCGCTGCCCGGCGCGCAGCGCGGGCAGCGGAAAGCGCAGCGCGGCCAGCGCGGCGTCGCGCTGCCGGCGGTGCGCGGCCTCGGCGCGCGCCCAGTCCCGGTAGCGCTGGCATTGCTCGGCGAAGAAGGCCTGCAGGCCGTCCGCCGTGTGCTCCTCCACCAGCACGGTTTCGGCGTGCGTGGCGGCGTTCACGTAGACCAGCGCCACCTTCAGCCCCGCCAGCCCGCGCGCCTGGCACAGCAGATGGCCGTAGACGCGGGCCTGCGCCCAGTGCAGCGCGCGGTGGTGCGGGCGCACGCCGTCGAGCGTGCCGCGGTAGGTCTTGATTTCCTCCAGTTGCCGCAGCGCGGCGTTCCAGCCGTCGGCGCGGCCGCGCACGTGCAGGTCCTCGAATTGGCCTTCGAGGGGCACTTCGGCCTCGTACCCGGCGCCCCGGCGCTGCTGTACGGAGCGATGGCCCTCCATGCCCTCGAGCGCGCTGGGCGCGGGGGTGAAGCGCAGGTCCAGGTCGCCCGTGCGCGCGGTGAATTCGCACAGGGCGCGCACCGCCACCTTCATGGCGCGCGCCATTGCACGTGGCACACGCGCACCGGGATGCCCTGGGCCACGCAGTAGTCCAGCCAGCGTATCTGGTTGTCCTGCAGCTTGTCGCCCGGCGCCTTGACCTCCACCAGTTCGTAGCGCCGCTCGGCGGGCCAGAAGCGCACCAGGTCGGGCAGGCCGGTGCGGTTGCCCTTCAGGTCGCGCAGCAGCCGCTCGAAGAAGAGGCGCAGGTGCGCGGGCGGCATGCAGTCCAGCGCCAGCGCGAGCAGGCCCTCGTCCAGCGCGCCCCAGGCCACGAAGGGCGACTGCGTGCCGTGCCGGTCCGCGAAGCGCTGCAGGATGGTGGCGCGGTGGCGGCCGTCCTCCAGCTCGGCCAGGCACGCGTCGAACAGGGGCCGGCGGCGCGCCACGAAATCCGGCGCGCCCAGGTCGGCCGGGCCGCTCTGGAACGGGTGGAAGAACGCGCCCGGCAGCGGCGCGAAGACGGCCGGCCAGCACAGCAGGCCGAACAGTGCGTTGACGAGCGTGTTCTCCACGTAGAACACGGGCGCGTCTGCGCGGTGCCAGTGGTCGCGCAGCGCGTATTCGACGGCGCCGGGCGGCTCGGGCAGCGCCACGTCCTCGCGCAGCGCGGCCACGGCCGGGGCCAGCGCGGCCCGGCGCGCGCCCGCGCCCTGCCCCAGGCTGCGGCGCAGGCGCGGCAGCATGCGTGCCACGCGCTGGCGTTCTTCTTCGCTCTCGGGCGCATCCAGCGCCTGGCCGGCCAGGGCCAGCGCCTGGTGCAGGCAGGCCATGCGCTCCAGCACGCGGATGTGCCGGTGGCGCGCGCCGGGGAAGCGGCTGGCGGTGTAGGCCTGGGCGGCCAGCGGCCAGTCCTGCGCGCGCTCGCAGGCCTGGCCGATGCGCAGCAGCACCTTGGCGCGGCGCTGCTCCAGCCAGGGGTGGGCGCTGGCGCAGGCCAGCGCGTCCTGCAGCAGCGCGGCGCGGTCGGCGCCCTCGTCCAGCGCGCGGCGGCAGGCGTGCAGGGCGAGGTAGCGGTCCACGTCGGCGCGGCTCTGGAAGGCGCGCGAGGCGGCGTCGAGCGGCACGGCCTCGTAGCGGAACACGCCCAGGTCGGCGAGCACGAATTCCGACCAGCCCTGGTGCAGGTTGCCGAAGAACATCAGCCGCAGGCGCTCGCAGCGCTCGCCCACCATCACGCGCCAGACGGGCTCGGCGGCCTGCGGGTTCCATGCGGCGTAGGGCTGGCGCAGATCGGCGCGGTCGGCCAGCGCCTGCAGCATGTCGGCCTTGCGCATGGCGGCGTGCAGCGGTGCGCCCTGCAAAATCTGTAGCAGCTCGCGCTTGGTGTGCAAGGCGAAAAGCTCGGAAAGGCTTAAATCCTGTTCAGCGCAGAGCCAGCCCAGCGCCAGCAGCGGCGCGGCGGCCTCCCCGGTGTGGGGGATCTCCTCGTACGCCAGCTTGCCGGCGCGGAACCACGGCCCGCGCCGCATCACCATGCGCACCAGCAGCGCCCGTGCGTCCTGCGGCAGTGCGCGGAATTGGGTCAGGAATCGCTGCTCGCCCTCGTCCAGCAGGTCGCCATGGCGCGCCTGCACCCAGTCCAGCGCGTGCTGGAAGTTGTGCAGGTAATAGAAGCGGTGGGGCGGGAGCGGCGGGCCGGGCGGCATACCAAGAACTGTGCGTTTATACAGTGAATGATAGCAACGCCGCCGTAATGCTGCGGTAACGCGCCCTTCCTAGAATGCGGGCTTTTTGCCCGCCATGCACATCCTGATCGTCGAAGACAACGCGCTGGTGGCCAGCGGCGTGCGCGCCGGGCTGGAACTGCACGGCTTCACCTGCGACGTGGCGCCCGATGCGGCCAGCGCGCGAGAGCGCATGGACGGCGCCCGCCACGCCACGCCGTACGCCGCCTGCGTGCTCGACCTGGGCCTGCCCGACGGCGACGGCATCGCCCTGCTGCGGCGCTGGCGCGCGGCGGCGGTCGATGTGCCGGTGCTCATCCTCACCGCGCGCGGCGCGCTGGAGGACAAGGTGGCCGGCTTCGAGGGCGGCGGCGACGACTACCTGACCAAGCCCTTCGACCTGCAGGAGCTGGTGCTGCGCCTGCGCGCCCTGCTGCGCCGCGCCGCGGGCCGCGCGAGCGACCGGCTGGCGCTGGGCGACTGCGAGGTGCGCATGGACACGGCCGAGGTCTGGCGCGATGGCGCGCGCGTCGACGTCTCGCGCCGCGAATGGGCGCTGCTCGCCGCGCTGCTGCAGGCCCACGGGCGCACGCTCACACCCGCGCAACTCCACGACAGCCTGTACGGCTTCGACCTCGACGTCGGCAGCAACACCGTCAACGTGCACGTGCACCACCTGCGCCGCAAGCTCGGCGCGGACATCATCGAGACGGTGCGCGGCGTAGGTTTTCGTTTAGGACGCAGCAGCGCATGAAAAGCCTGCGCCTGCGCCTCGTGCTGGGCCTGAGCCTGACGCTGTGCGTGCTCTGGGGCAGCGTGGCCGCGTGGCAGTTCACGCACCTGCAGCGCGAGCTGCGCACCATGCTCGACGAGCGGCTGATCGCCTCCGCCAAGATGGTGGCGAGCATCGTGCACCAGTTCCAGCCCGTGCACGGCGCGGTGCCTACGCCGGCCGAGCAGGAGGCGCTGCAGTCGGTGATCGCGCGCGACGGCGTGGCCTGCGAAGTGAGCCTGGTGCGCAGCGAGGTGGAGGTGCTGCCAGCCCCCCGCACGATTGCGCGCACCGGCAACGGGCCCGACTTCTCCGCCCTCGGCGGCCCCGGCTTCGGCCAGATCACCAAGGGCGGCAAGGCCTGGCGCACCTACGTGCTGGAGGACAACGGCCTGCGCGTGGCCACGGCCGACCGGCTGGACGTGCGCGAGCACCTCGTGCAGACGGTGGTGCGCACGCTGGTGCTGCCCTTCGCGCTGGCACTGGCGGGCGTGCTGTTGCTCACCTGGTGGATCAGCACGCGCAGCCTGCGGCCGCTGCGCCACCTGCGCGAGGAGTTGGCCCAGCGCCCGCCGCACGACCCCACGCCCGTAAGCGCGGGCCGCGACACGGTGGAGCTGGCACCGCTGGTGGACAGCCTGAACCAGCTGCTCGCGCGCATCCAGGCCTCCATCGCCCACGAGCGCCGCTGGACGGCCGATGCCGCGCACGAGTTGCGCACCCCGCTCACCGCCATCAAGACCCACGTGCAGGTGGCCCAACTGGTGCTGCAGCAGGCGGCCCCGCCCGCCAGGGCGCAGGACGCGCTGGGCCAGGCGCAGGAGGGCATCGCCCACATGCACGCCACCCTGGAGCAGCTGCTGCAGCTCGCACGGCTGGAGACGGGCGACGGGGACGCAGCGCGCGCCACGCAGGGCGAGGCCATCGCCGAGGCGTTCCAGCGGGCCGTGCAGCAGTCCCTGCAGCGTGCGGGAGACGAAGGCCGCGCAACGGCCGCGCTCGATGCGCAGGTGCTGCCCGGGCCGTGGAGCGGCGCCGCCTTGCCCCTGGCCCCCTGCCTGCTGACCTGCGCCACCACCAACCTGCTCGACAACGCGCTGCGCCACTGCGGCGCCGTGCCTCCGAGCGCCACGCTGCAGTTGCAGCGCGGCAGCGGCGGCACGGACTGGGTGGAAATCTGCGTGCGCGACCAGGGTCCCGGCCTCACGGCCGAGGAATGCGCCCAGGCGCCGGAGCGCTTCTGGCGCAAGGCCGCCAACGGTCCCGGCAGCGGCCTGGGCCTGACGATCGTGCGCCGCATCGCCGAGAGCGTGGGCGGCGCGCTGGAGCTTGCGCCGGGCCACCCCGGCCTGGTTGCGCGGCTGCGGCTGCCCGTGCAGCTACCGAATCCGTAGCTGGCAGCGCTTGCCCCTGCTGGGTTTCAACGTCTTGGCAAACTCAAACCCTTTGGGGAAAAGCGCAAGCAGCTTCTGTTTTGGTAGCGGACAGCGCGCAGCTACTTGCTGTCGCCGCCGAGCGCCTCGAACAGCCCGCCCTTGCGCTGGGCATTGGCGCCCGTACCGCCCGAAGCCTCCACCGCCGCGAGGAAATAGCTCAGCGACTCCACCGCCTTGCCGCGCTGGTCGCCGCTGTTGATGGTCTCGTCCACGGTGCGCCCGCCCGCCAGGTGCACGCGCACCCAGCTGCGCTGGGTGTAGGCGATCTGGCTCACCACGCGCAACGGCACGTCGAACGCCATGGCCGGATAGCCCAGCGCGGGCGCCTCGCCGCGCGAAGGCAGGCGCAGGCGCACCGTGTCCACGCCGCTGAAGTGGAAGTCCGCGCCCGTTACCTGCACCTGCTGGCCGGGCAGGCCCACGGTGAGCACCGCCTGCCCTGCCTTGGCGCCGGTCCACGACGCTGCCAGCACGGGGCATGCCGCGGTCGTGCCGCAGACCACCTTCTCGGGCGCCACCGTCACGGTCTTGGCGCCGTCCGCGGCCACGCCCTGCGTCACCTGGGGCACCAGCGTCTGCTTGCTGGCGCACCCGGCCAGAACCAGCACGCCCAGCGCGCTTGCCAGCCAGAATTTCATGGAATCGCTCCTGTCAAAAGCCGCATGGTGCCATGGCTGCGCCGGCCCCATGCCTTCCGGCCTTCAGAAGAACGATGCGGCCGCCCCTGCGGTGCGGTAGACGCTGCCCACGTCTTCCAGCAGCGCCGCGTCGGGCGCGATGCCCTCCTCGCGCATCACCTTGCGCACGATGGCGAAGCAGGCCGCGCCCGTGGGGATGCCGCAGTAGTGGCCGATGTGCAGCAGCACCTCCCGCAGCTGGAGCTGGGGCACGCCCGTGCGCAGCAGCGCGTTGCGCACGTGGCGCTCGAATTCCTCCATCTGCCCCGCCCCCGCCAGCATGCCCAGCGTGACCAGGCTCAGCGTCGGGCGGTCGATGACCTGGCGGGCCCAGGTGCCGGCCCAGCTCACGTTGGTGACGTACATGTTCCATGCACGGTCCATGGAACTGCCCTGCCCCTGCAGCTTGTCCACGTGCGCGTCGCCCAGGACGGCGCGGCGGCTCGCCGCGCCGGCGGGATCGAAATCTTGGGTCATCTTGAACTTCCTTTGTCGTCGAACCACGGCCGCATGCTGTCCCGGGCCCTGCGCGCGACGGCTTCGGCAGGCTGCGCCAGGCAGGCGGCGTTGAATATCTCGACCACCACGTCGCCCGCGTAGCCCGCGCACCGCAGGTCGGCGAAGAACGCCTCCAGCGGCATCGCGCCCTCGCCGGGCAGCAGGCGGTAGCTGCGGCTGACCTCGATGGCCGGCATGCGCAGCGGAACCAGGTCGCACACCTCCACGAGGAACAGGCGCTGCGGCGCGATCTCGCCGACTGCAACGCGGGTGTCGCCGCGCACGAAGGCGTGGAACACGTCCAGCTGCAGCCCGAGCGCGGGGCTGTCCACCGCCTCCACCAGCTCCAGCGCGCGCCGCCAGTGGTTCACATGGGGCGCCCAGGCGATGGGCTCGTAGGCGATACGCAGACCGCGCGCTGCGGCCTCCCGGGCCAGCTCACCCAGGTCGTCGATGAGGCAGGACTCATCGCCCCGCGCCGAGTCCTGCGAGTTCGCGGCCAGCGTGACCAGCGGAGCGCCGGCGAGGTTCGCCAGATCCATCATGCGGCGCGCGATATCGAGCTTGCGCGCCCTTTCGCCGGGCGGGCAGCCCTCGAAATGGCGGATGGCCTGCAGCGCGGTGACCGCCATGCCTTCGTCCTGCAGCATGCGCAGGGCGGTCTCGGGGCCTTCGAAGTGCTCGAACAGATCGCGCGCCCATAGCTCCGTGGCCTGGAAGCCCGCCCGGCGCATGGCCTGCACCTTGGCGCCGAAGGTCCCGCCCAGCGCGGCGGTGGAAAAAGCGATGCGGTTCATGGGGCGGGAAGGATACGCAGGCGCCGGTAGGCCTGGATGATCTCCAGGATCATGGCCGGCGTGTCCACCGTCTCGCCGAAGCCGTGCCGCCGCAGTTTTTCGAGCGACATGGTCTGCTCCCACGCCAGCGCCAGCGTGGCATCCATGAAGTTCCAGTCCACCAGCGCCGGCAAGGCATTGGGCACCAGCGCATCGCGCTGGACGACCCGGCTCCAGAGGCCGGCCAGGGGCGGCATGGTGTCGCGCAGCGCCTGCGGCCGGGGCGGAGCGGCCTCCATGCCGAAGGCCGCGGCAACCGCCGGCCATACCTGGCTCCACGAGAACACGTCGCCGTTGGCGACGTTGAAGTCCTCGTCGCGCGCCGCCGGATCGGTGGCGGCCCACAGCATGGCGCGGGCGAGCAGGTCGGCCGAGGTGTAGGTCAAGCGCGCGTCGAAGGCCGCCTGCGAGCCGGGAAAGGCCAGCGGCAGGCCCTGCTCCTTCATGAGCTGGGCATAGACCGCCATGCCCAGCATGACGTTGCTGGGGCTGTGCGTGGCCACCCCGCTCACGCAGTGCGGCCGCAGCGTCGACCAATGCCAGGGCCGCCCCCGGGCGCGCTCGCGCACGAGCGCATGCTGGTCGTAGTAGAAATGCGCGGCGCCGGGCACCGGGTCGCTCTCGCGCGCCGGCACTGGAAAGGGCCCGGCCGTCGATCCGTACCACTTCAGGCCGTGCACGAGCTGCACGTGCCGCAGCGAGGGCAGCTCCTGCAATACGTCGAGCACCGCCTCCAGCACGCGGACGTTCGACTCCCGCTCGATCCGGTAGCCCTTCTGCAAGGTCCTGGCCAGGAAGAACACATGCGACACGCCCGCCACCTGGCCCGGCAGGGCCTGCACGGATGCCGGGTCGAGCAGGTCCAGCGCGATGGCGCGGTGGGTCGCGGGCGGGTCATGGGGCGGCGTGCGCTGGGTCGCGGCGGTCTCCCACCCCGCGGCCGCGAGCGCCCGGACCAGGTGCCCGCCCACCAGCCCGGAGCCGCCGATCACGAGGGCTTTCATCCTTCCGCGCGCGCGCCGGCCTTCTTGACCACGGCCGCCCAGCGCTCGGTCTCGTCGCGCACGAACTGGCGGAACTGCTCCATGGGCATGCCGGAGGCGCGGGTGCCCAGCTCCTGGAACCGCCGCACCGTGTCGGGCTCCTGCAGGATGCGCTGGACCTGCGCGGACAGCTGCCGGAGCACGTCGGCCGGCGTGCCCTTGGGCGCGAAGAGGCCCTGCCACGAGGTGGCGACGAAGCCCGGCAGGGTTTCGGCGATGGTCGGGATGTCCGGCGTGTCCGGCCAGCGCTCCGCGGAGCTGATGCCCAGCGCGCGCACCTTCCCGGCACGGGCCTGCGCCAGCGCCGTGGGCATGTTGTCGAACGCGAGCTGCACCTGCCCGGCGATCAGGTCGGCCATCATCTGGCTGCTGCCCTTGTAGGGCACGTGGAGCATGGACGTGCCCGTGGTCATTTTGAACAGTTCCGCCAGCACGTGCGTCGACGTGCCCACGCCCGTGGAGCCGTAGCTCAGCTTGTCGGGATGGCTCTTGAGGTATTGCACCAGCTCCGCCACGGTCTTGACCGGAACGCTGGGGTGCACCACCAGCATGTTCGGCCCCGAGGCCACCAGCGAGATGGGCTCGAAGTCGCGCAGGTTGTCGTAGCGCAGGTTCGGGTAGACCGAGGCGTTGATGGCGTGCGAGCTCACCGTTCCCATGATCAGGGTATACCCGTCGGGCGCCGCCTTGGCCACGTATTCCGCACCGACGCCGCCGCCCGCGCCCAGCTTGTTCTCCACCACCACGGGCGCCTTCCACGCCTCCGAGAGCTTCTGGGCCACGTAGCGCGCCACCACGTCGGTCACGCCGCCCGCGCTCAGCGGCACGACGATGGTGACGGCGCGCGAAGGGTAGCTGCCCTGGGCGAGCGACAGGGCGGGCACGCCGCCCGCCATCGCGATGCCGCAACCGATGAACTGTCTTCTGTTGAATGTGCTCATGCTTGTCTCCATGGTTGTTGTGTAGCGAAGAAATGTCGATTCACTGAGGCAGCGGATCGGGGTCGAAGCTCGGGCGCGGCCCTGCGATGGGCGGCATATCCCAGGCGCCCGCCGTGAGCCGCGGCGCGTCGGCGGCGACGCGCACGTCCAGCACCGTGGGCCGGTTCGACCGGATGGCGCGCTCCAGCTGTCCGCCGAGGTCGGCGGCACGCTCCACGCGCAGGCCTTGCGCGCCCATGGCCTGGGCCAGCAGCGCGTAGTCGGTGCTGTGCAGCGCGCCGTCCACGCCGTTGTCGCGAAAGCGCGTGGCGAATTCGCGGTCCTGCCCGTAGAAGCCCTTCTGCAGGTCGCGGATGGAGACGTAGCCGCTGTTGTTCCACACCACCCAGACGATGGGCAGGCGGTATTCGACGGCGGTGGCCACGGCGCTGGCGTGCATGAGCATGCCCCCATCCCCCACCACCGCCACGACGGGCCTGTCCTGCGCGGCCAGCTGGGCCCCGATGGCGCCGCCGACCCCGAAGCCCATCGTGGCCGAGCCGCCCGACTGCAGGAACAGCCCGCCTTCGCGCACGGGCCACTGCTGCACCATCCAGCTGTGGTGCTGGCCGATGTCGGACAGCACGACCGCCTGGCGCGGCGTCACCGCGGCGATGTCCGCCACCACGCGGCCCGGGTGCAGCGGCGCCTCGTCGCTGCGCTGGCCGGGGGCCAGGGCGTCCCGCCACAGCGCGCGCCAGTGCGCGGTCGCGGCGACCCATCCGGCGCGCCGCTGCGGGCGCAGGTCCGCGTGGCGCTGGGCTTCCCGGGCCAGCTGGTCCAGGAAGGTGCCGGCATCGGCCAGCACGCCCAGTTCGGTGGCGTAGTTGCGCGCCAGCGCGGACGGGTCGACGTCCACGTGGATGATGCGGGTGCCCGCGCTGTGCGTGACGCCGTCGGCCCAGCTGCTCGTGCCCCGGTCCCCGAACCGAGTGCCCAGGGCCAGCAGCACGTCGCAGCCGCGGGTGGCGCGGTTGCCGGGATAGCCGCCGTCGCGCCCCGTGGGCCCGAGGTACAGCGGGTCCTGGTCGTCCAGCACGCCCTTGCCCTGCGGCGTGGTGGCCACGGGAATGCCGAGCACCCGGCTGGCGCGTGCCAGCGCCTGGGCGGCGTCTCCCACCAGGCAGCCGTGGCCGGCCAGGATCAGCGGGCGCTCGGCCTCCAGCAGCATCGCCAGCGCCCGCTCCACGGCCTGCGCCGGCGCCGCGCTGCGCCAGTCCACGCCCTTACGCCACACCTCGGGGGACTCGATGCCTGCCTCCACGCGCTCCTCGAACACGTTGAAGGGAACGTCCAGGTGCACCGGCCCCGGCCGGCCCGCCACCATGGCGGTGCAGGCCTGGCGCATGAGGCCGGGCAGCATGTCCGCGCGCGGCGCCTGGAAGCTGCGCTTCACATAGGGGCGCATGGCGGTGACGAAGTCCGCCTGGTGGTGGTGCCCCAGTTCCTGGAACGGCCCCTTGTTGAACTGCTGGGTGGGCACGTTGCCCGTGATGGCGAGCAGCGCGGAGGAATCGAACATCGCGTTGGCGATGGCCATCTGGATGTTGATCGAGCCCGGGCCGCAGGACGTGAACGTGGCGGCGGGCTGGCGTGCCACCCGGTAGTAGGCGTCCGCCGCGAACCCGGCGATCTGCTCGTTGTGCACCGACACCGTCCGAATGCGGTCGCGCCGGTCCAGCGCCGCGTCCATCAGGCCCACGATGCCGTGGCCGCACAGGCCGAAGAGGTAAGGGACTTTCTCGGCGATCAGGTGGTCGACGATGATTTCCGCGCCTCGCAGGGAATGGGTCATGGGAGTCCTTCTTGTGATTCAGTGGTGAGAATCGGGGCCTGGCGCGGCCGGTAGGGCCTCCACCAGCGCCTCGATGGTGTCGAAGACCTGGGCGCCCGCGGCGCGCAGGGCCCGTTGCTTGGAGGCCAGCGTTCCCCGCTCGCCCAGCACCAGCGCGCCCGCATGGCCCATCGTCACGCCTTCCTTGGCCTGCGCGCCGGCGACCAGGGCGAACACGGGCTTGGGGCAGCGCAGCGCGGCCCAGGCCTCGGCGAATTCCTCTTCCTCGTCCCCGCCGATCTCGCCCACCAGCAGCAGGGCCTGCGTCGGCGCATGGCGCGCGAAGCCTTCCGCGAGGTCCGCGAACCGCAGGCCCTTGACCGGGTCGCCGCCCACGCCGATCCAGACGCTCTGGCCCAGCCCGCGCTGCACCATGCGCCGGCCGACTTCGTACGACAGCGTCCCGCTCTTGGACATCACGCCCACCGCACCGGGCGCCAGCGAGATGTCGGGCAAAAAGCCCAGCTTCGCCTGCCCTGGGATGCACAGCCCCGGCGTGGAGGCGCCGACCCATTCCACGCCGGCCTCGCGGGTGAGCGCGCGGATGCGCAGCGCGTCATGCACCTCGATGCCTTCCGCCACCGTCACCACCACCTTCATGCCGGCATGGACGGCTTCCGCCACGGCCTGCAAGGTGGACTGCGGCGGCACCAGGGCGATGCTGACACGCGCGCCGGTGGCGCGCGCGGCCTCGGCGCAGTCCCCGAAGACGGGAAACGCCTGGGGCTCACCGGCGCGCACGCGCCCGGTGCCCCCGGCGATGCGGGTGCCGTAGCGCTGCATCAGCGCCGCGTGCTTCTGCCCCATGCGCCCGGTGATGCCCTGCACCAGCACGGGCGTGGCGCGGTCCAGTTCAAACAGCATGGAGTGCTCCCTGTTCCTGGGTGCAAGAGGCCTTGCCCAGCAGGCGGCCCACCCGTGCGATGGCTTGCTGCAGGTCGGGCTCGAAGACGATGGGCAGCTCCGGGTGGCGCGCGATGATCGCCCTGGCCTGCTCCTCCCCGTTGCCCACCAGGCGCGCCACGATCGGCCAGCGGCATTCCGGCCGGGCCTGCAGCGCATCCACCAGCAGCTGCGTGAACTCCGACAGGTCCGTGATGCCGGCGAAGATGTTGACCAGCACCACCTGCACGTCCGGCGCCGCGGCCAGCCAGTCGAAGATCCGCAGCAGGCGTTCGGGGCTGCCGCGCATCTGGCCGGTGCGCATGTCGCAGAAGTTGAACGGCGCGATGCCCTGGCCCACCAGCTCGTCGATGAGCATCATGGACAGGCCCGCGCCCGTGGTGACCAGTCCCACGCGGCCGGCCGGGTCGATTTCGACGAAGTCGAAATCCTCGGAGAGCTTGCGCCAGGCATCGGGGTACAGGTCCCGCTGCTCGGCCAGGATCGCCCGCACCGGAGAAGCCGCATCCACGGCATTCATGTCGACCACCACCTTCGCGTCGCCCGCGACGAAGCGGCCGTCCTCCTGCGCGAACAGCGGGTTGATCTCGGCCAGCATGAGGCGGTGGGCGAGGAACATCGCCACCAGGCGCTCCCCCACCTCCTGCAGTCCGGCGCGCAGCGCGGGAGCGGCCTGCGCGCTCATGCGCCGCACGGCGCCGCGCAGGGCCGCCTCGTCCAGCGGCAGGAGTTCGTTGAAGCCCTGGCCCGTCGCCGCGTGGGCCTCGATGTCCACGCCGCCCTGCGGGCTGTGGATCAGGCGGATGCCGCCCGCGCTCGCATCCACCATGAGCGCCAGGTAGTGCTCCGCGCCGGCGCACGCCTCCTCGACCAATACATCCCTGGCGCGGCACCCCTTGATGCGCAGGCCGAACAACGCGTCCAGTACGGCGGGCAGACCGGCGCCATCCGCCACGCGCCGGACGCCGCCGGCCTTGCCGCGCCCGCCGACGGGCACCTGGGCCTTGGCGATCCAGGGCCCCTGGCCGGGCAGCGCGGGCACCGCCTGCGATTCACGGACGCGCACCCCGCGCGGCACGGCGATGCCGGCCTCGCTCAGCAGCCGCTTTCCATCCGCTTCGAGCAACAACATGTCGTTCCCTTGCCTCTCAAACGTTGAAGACGACGAACCGTTCTTCGGTCATGTCCTGGATGGCGAAGCGCGGCCCTTCCCTGCCGATCCCGCTGGCCTTGACGCCGCCGTAGGGCGCCTGGTCCGACCGCCAGGTGGAAGTTCCGTTGACGATCACCGCGCCCATGCGCAGCGTGCGCACCGCCTGCATGGCCAGCGGCAGCGACTGGGTGTAGATGCCCGCCTGCAGTCCGAACGGCCCGGCGTTGACGAGGTCGAACACCTGCCCCACGTCGTCGAAGGGCGCCAGCAGCACGACCGGGCCGAACACCTCGCCCTGCATGGCTTCGCAGTGCCAGGGCACGTCGGCCAGCACGGTGGGCTGCACCAGGGCGCCCTCGTGGCTGCCTCCGCACACCAGCCTGGCGCCGGCGGCCACGGCATCGTCGACCAGCCCCTGTATCCGCCGCGCGGAATGCGCCGAGATCACCGGGCCCACCTCGGTGCCCTCGTCCAGCGGATCGCCCACGCGCAGCGCCTGCACCATCTGGGCGACGCGGGCCGTGAACGCCTCGTAGAGCGAACGGTGGACCAGCACGTTCTGCACGGAGATGCAGCTCTGGCCCGCCAGCCGCATGCTGTTGCGCGCGCAGGCCTGCGCGGCCTCCTCCAGCGGCGCATCGGCGGCGACCACCGTGAAGCCGTTGCCGCCCAGCTCCAGCGCCACGCGCTTGAGGCCGCTCGTGGCCTTCACCCGTTCCCCGATGCGGCTCGATCCCGTGAACGAGACGAAGTCCACCTGCGGCGCAGCCACCAGCCGGGCCGCGGCCCGGTCGCCCTGCACCACCTGCAGCCAGCCGGCGGGAATGCCGGCCTCCAGCAGCACCTCGGCCAGCCGGCAAATGGTCAGCGCGGACTGCGGTGAGGGCTTGAGCACGACCGCGTTGCCCGCGGCCCATGCCGGTCCCAGCTTGTGGGCGGTCAGGTTGACCGGCGCGTTGAAGGGCGTGATGGCTGCCACCACGCCCACGGGAAAGCGCAGGCTCACGCCCAGCTTACCCGCCCCGATGGCGCTGGAATCCATGGGAATCTGCGCACCCTCGATGCGCACCGCCTCCTGTGCGGACAGCTCGAAGGTCTCGGCGCTGCGCAGGACTTCGGTCAGTCCGTCGGCCACGGGCTTGCCGGTTTCGATCGCCATGGTCCGCGCGATCGACGCGCTGTGCCGCCGGATGCCTTGCGCCGCCTGGCGCAGCAGCGCGGCCCTGTCGCGCGCGGGCATGGCGGCGATGGCGGCCTTGGCCGCAGCCGCGGCGGCGAGCGCACGGTCCAGCAGTTCGTCGCTGCATTCGCAGACCGAGAAATCGCTGCGCCCGGTGAAGGGGTTGCAGGCGGGCACCCGTTCGGGCGTCTCGATCCACTGGCCGTCGATCAGCAGCGGGACATGCTGCGGCAGGGTGTCTGTGTGCATGGAGTCCTCGAACATGGCGCGGCTCAGGCCGCCAGCGCCAGGATGCCGTCGGGCGAGTCGCCGTCCTTGACCAGGCGGCGCCCGATCAGGTCCTTGAGCGTTTCGGTGGCCCCGCCGCCCAGGGTGCCGTAGCGCGCACCCCGGAACAGGCGCGAGACCAGGTATTCGTCCGTGAAGCCGTACCCGCCGTGCACCTGGATGGCTTCGCTGGTGACGCGGATCGCCACCTCGTTGCATGTGATCTTGGCCACAGCGCTCTGGAACGGGTCGGGGAAGGGGTTGGCCGAGGCGCAGGCCTTGTACAGCAGGCCGCGCGCACCTTCGATGTCGCGGTACATGTCCGCGAGCTTCCAGCGGATGCCCTGCGAATCGGAGATGGGGCCGCCGAAGATGGAGCGCTCCTTCACGTACTTGATGGATTCATCGAACGCCCCCTCGGCCAGTCCCAGGGAGATGCTCGGGTTCAGGCAGCGCTGCGTGTTGAACGCGGTCAGCAGCTTCTTGAAGCCGTCCTCGCGGATGACGAGGTTCTCCAACGGCAGCTCGCAATCGTTGAACTGCACCTCGTGGAGGTTCTCGCCGCCCAGCGTGTGGTAGGTGCCGGTGACGGCCAGCCCCGGCGTTCCTGCCTCGACCAGCACGCAGCCGATGCCCTCGCGCCCCGGCTGGCCGTTGATGCGCGTGAAAACCACGAACACGCCGGCCTCGGGTGCGCGGCTGATCAGCGTCTTGGTGCCGTTGAGCACCAGGCGGTCGCCCTTCACCACCGTGTTGGTCCGGTAGTTGGCGACATCGGTGCCCGCATGCGGCTCCGTCATGCACACGGCCAGGATGCATTCGCCGGTGCACACCTTGGGCAGGATGCGCTCGCGCATCTCCTTGGGCGCATAGGTGGAGATCACGCGGGTCTGCACGCCCGCCTCGCCCAGCACCGCCATCGCGGTGACGTAGCAGGTCTTGGCGATCTCCTCCAGGATCAGGGCCGTGTCGAACACCGGCAGGCCCAGCCCCCCGTACTCCTCCGGAACCGCCATGCCCAGCACACCGATGTGCGCCAGTTCGCGGATGTTGTCCCAGGGAAAGCTGCCGTCCAGGTACTGCAGGCCCCGGGTCTTGAATTTGCCCTGGGCCAAGTCTCGCACCGAGGCGATCATGAGCTTGCGTTGTTCGTTCAGGTGAAAGTCCACGGAGGTTCCTTTGCTTCTTGTGGAGCGCATCCGCCGCAGGGATGGCGATGCCGTTGGAACCGCAGTCTGCGCCGCGCGGCGTGGACTTTCAAACGAGAATATGTACCGTCCAGGCTTACTTTTGGTAAGCCTGCTCCGGGTCTGGAACGACCATCTCCAGCCATGCGAAGAAGGCATCCACCTTCGACTTTTCCGCGCCCTCGTCGCGTGCCAGGGCGTAGTAGCCGAGCTCCCGGCCGAGCACCACGTCCGACACGGCGACAAGGCTGCCCGAGGCCAGTTCTTCCTCGACGTAGCGGCGCTGCACCAGCGCGACGCCCAGTCCCCGGCGCGCGAACTCCAGCACCACGGCCATGTCCTCGAACGACTGCAGGCGCTGCTGCGGCATGGGAACGCCGGCCTGCGCGAACCAGTCGTGCCAGTCCTGCCGGCGCGCCTCCAGCGACAGCAGGGGCCATCCGGCGATGGCCGCGGGGTCGGCGGCCGCGGTGCCCGCGGACTGGCGCGCGCGCAGGTCCGGGCTGCAGACCGGCACCAGTTCGTCGCGGAACAGCAGCAGCGCCCGGTGGCCAGGCCAGTGCGGGCCGCCGTAGCGGATCACGATGTCGGCCTGCCCGCCGCTACCCGCGGCAGGCGCGGAGGAACCGCCGGAGAGCCGCACCTTGATGTGGGGGTGCGCCGCCTGGAAGTCCGGCAGCCGGGGCACGAGCCACTTCACCAGGAACGTGGTGTAGCCGCGGATGGTCAGGATGCTGGAGGTGTGCCGCGTGCGGAATTCATCGGTCAGCGAAGCGATTTGCCGGAACGCCTTGCCCAGGCCCTTCGCGTAGTCCATGGCCTCTGGCGTGAGGCTGATGCCGCTGGGCTCGCGCCGGAAGAACTCCACCCCGAAATAGTCCTCGAGCAGCTTGACCTGCCGGCTGATGGCTGCGGGCGTGACCGACAGCTCCTGCGCGGCGCGCGCGAAACTGTTGTGGCGCGCCGCTGCCTCGAAGGAGCGCAAGGGATTGAGGGGTGGGATGGGTCTGGCCATGGAGGCCACTGTGCCATGGGGCCGCGCCTCCCGCACCCGGCGCCCGGAACAACGCCGCGCGCAACCCGCCTATAGCGCCCAGCCTGCCGCGCGCAGCAGCCCCGCCGTTTCGTACAGGGGCAGGCCCATGATGCCGGAATAGCTGCCCGCCATGTGCTCCACGTGGGCCGCCGCGCGGCCCTGGATGCCGTAGGCGCCGGCCTTGCCCATGGGCTCGCCGCTGGCGACGTAGGCGTCGATCTGCGCGGGCGTCATCGCTGCGAAGCGCACGCGCGAGACCGACAGCGCCGCGCTGCGGCGCGGCCCGTCCTGCAGCGCCACGGCGGTCAGCACCTCGTGCTCGCGCCCGGACAGCTCGGCCAGCATGCGCGCCGCATCCTGCGCGCCCTCGGGCTTGCCAAGGATCGTGCGGCCCAGCGCCACCGTGGTGTCGGAGCACAGGATGGGCGCGGGCGCCAGGCCGCGCCGCGCGTGGCGGGCGACGGCGGCGTCGAGCTTCAGCCCGGTGACGCGCTGCACGTAGTCGGCCGGCGCCTCGCCGGGCAGCACGGCCTCCAGGCCCTCGGCGTCCTCGTCGGGGCCGGGCAGCAGCAGTTCGTGGCGCACGCCGATCTGCTCAAGCAACTGCCGGCGGCGCGGGCTTTGCGAGGCGAGGTAGATGAAGTTGTGGGTCAAATCGGCCTCCAGCGCTTATCCAGCAAGCGCGAGCAGCTATCAAAAGCGTAGTATCACTCGCGGTGATAGGGGTGCCCTGCATTCACCGACCACGCGCGGTAGAGCTGCTCGATGAGCAGCACGCGCACCATGGCGTGCGGCAGCGTCAGGTCGGAAAGGCGGATACGTTCATGCGCCGCCTGGCGGAAGCCCGGGTCGAGCCCGTCGGGCCCGCCGATGACCAGCGCCACGTCGTCGCCGCCGAGCTGCCAGTCCTTGAGGCGCTGGGCCAGGGCCTTGGTGGTGAGGGAGGTGCCGCGCTCGTCCAGCGCGACGATGCGGGTGCCGCGCGCTGCGCCTGACGCAATCGCAGCCTCGATGCGCTCACGCTCCGCCGCGTACAGGGTTTCGAGCGTCTTGGAGCCGCGCGGCTCGGTCTTGACGGCCTTGAGTTCGACCTTCAGTTCGGGCGGGAAGCGCTTGGCATAGTCGTCGTAGGCCGTTTGCGCCCAGTCGGGCACGCGCTGGCCCACGGCGACGATGAGCAGCTTCATCAGAAGGTGTGAATGAATCCGGCGTGCCCGAGCGGGCCGCACAAACGTGCGCCATCAAGGCGCAAAGCGCAGCCATAGCCCGTGCTATGGCGAGCATTTGCAACGCCGAGGGCGTGCGTTTTTGCGGGACGAGCGGGCATGGCGGGTTCGTTCACACCTTCTTAGCCCCTGCGCGCCGGGGCCTTCTTGGCGGGGGCCTTGCGGGCCTGGGCCTTGGCGGCCGCCTTCTTCGCCACGGGCTTGTTGACCACGATGGTCTTCACCGGGGCCTTCCTGGCGGGCGCCTTCTTCGCGGCGGCTTGCTTCGCCGGGGCCTTGGCGGCGGTCTTGGCCGGCGCCTTTTTCGCTGCGGGAGCCTTGGAAGCCGTTTTCGCCGGGGCCTTCTTCGCGGTGGCCTTCGGCTTGGCCTTGGACTCAGGCGCAGCCTTGGCCGGCTTAGCGGCCGGCTTGGGTGCGCCGAGCTTCAGGCGCACGGGCTTGTCGCCCCAGATCTCCTCCAGGCGGTAGTACTGGCGGATGGCGGGCTGCATCACGTGCACCACGGCCTGGCCGCAGTCCACGATGATCCATTCGCCGTTGTCCTCGCCCTCGGTGCGCGGCTTGGGGAATCCGGCCTCGCGCACGGCGTCGCGCACGCTGGAGGCCAGCGCCTTGGTCTGGCGGTTGGAGGTGCCGGTGGCGACGATCACGCGCTCGAACAATGGCGAGAGGTGCTCGGTGTTGAAGACCTGGATGTCTTGCGCCTTGACGTCTTCCAGGCCATCGACGATGGCGCGCTGGAGCTTGGTGACGTCTTTCTTGGCGGCGGTTTCCGATTTGCTGGAAGTGGTCATCGGGCGGGTCTTCGGTAGGTATATGAAAGAAATAGGACTCTAGCGCTTACAGGATAAGCGCTGGCAGCTATCGAAACAAGAGTATCAGACCCAATCACGGCGCTGCAGGAAGCGCGCGGAAAGGTCAAACTCGGGCGAGCCGGGTTCCGGCTCGCGCTGGTAGCTCCACGCGGCCAGCGGCGGCATGGACAGCAGGATGGATTCCGTGCGCCCGCCGGACTGCAGCCCGAAGTGCGTTCCCCGGTCCCAGACGAGGTTGAACTCCACGTAGCGCCCGCGCCGGTAGAGCTGGAAATCGCGCTCGCGCTCGCCCCAGGGCATGTCCTGGCGGCGCTGCACGATGGGCAGGTAGGCGCCGAGGAAGGCATCGCCCACGCTCTGCGTCATCGCCAGGCTGCGCTCGATGCCGAGTTCGGAGAAGTCGTCGAAGAAGATGCCGCCCACGCCGCGCTGCTCGCCGCGGTGCTTGAGGAAGAAGTATTCATCGCACCAGGTCTTGAAGCGCGGGTACAGCCCTTCGCCGAAGTTGCCAAGCGCATCGCGGCAGGCGCGGTGGAAGTGCGCCGCGTCTTCCTCGAAGCCGTAGAAGGGCGTCAGGTCCATGCCGCCGCCGAACCAGCAGGCACCGCCCGCCGCGATCATGCGCACGTTCATGTGCACGGTGGGCACGTAGGGGTTGAGCGGGTGGAAGACGAGCGACACGCCCATGGCCTCGAACGGCGCGCCGGCCAGCTCGGGCCGGTGCTGCGTGGCCGATGGCGGCAGGCGCGGGCCGCTCACGTGGCTGAAGCCGCAGCCGGCGCGCTCGAACACGCGCCCGCCTTCGAGGATGCGCGTGATGCCGTCGCCCTGCAGGGGCGAGCCGGCCTCGCGCCGCCAGGCGTCGGAGCGGAAGCGCGCCCCGCTCTCGCCTTCGACCTCTTCCAGCGCGCCGGTGATGCGCGCCTGCAGGCCGGTGAGGTAGGCGCGCACGGCGACGGGATCGGGCGTCATTCCACCTCCTTCATTTCACGGCCCTGTGGCCGATGTCGTGCCGGTACTGCGCGCCGTCGAAGTGGATGCCGCGCGCCACGTCGTACGCGCGCTGCTGCGCCTGCTTGACGCTGTCGGCCAGCGCCGTGACGCACAGCACGCGGCCGCCGCTGGTGCGCACCACGCCCTCGACGAGCTCGGTGCCGGCGTGGAAGACCATGGCGTCGTCGGCGTCGGGCGGCAGGCCGTTGATGGCGTCGCCCTTGCGCGGCGCCTCGGGGTAGCCGTGCGCGGCCATCACCACGCCGAGCGCGGTGCGGCGGTCCCACTGCAGCTCGACCTGGTCGAGCTTGCCGTCCACGGCCGCGCCCAGCACGTCCACCAGGTCGCTCTTGAGGCGCATCAGGATCGGCTGCGTCTCCGGGTCGCCCATGCGGCAGTTGAATTCGAGCGTCTTGGGGTGGCCCTTGGCGTCGATCATCAGGCCTGCGTAGAGGAAGCCGGTGTAGGGGATGCCGTCCTTTTCCATGCCGCGGATGGTGGGCAGGATGACCTCGCGCATGGCGCGCGCGTGCACGTCGGCCGTGACCACCGGCGCGGGCGAATACGCGCCCATGCCGCCCGTGTTGGGGCCCTGGTCGCCATCCTTCAGGCGCTTGTGGTCCTGGCTGGTGGCCAGGGCGGCGACGTTCTTGCCGTCGCACAGCACGATGAAGCTCGCCTCCTCGCCTTCGAGGAACTGCTCGATCACCACGCGCGCCCCGCCGTCGTTGTGGGCCACGCCGTACTTGTTGTCCACCAGCATGAAATCCACCGCGTCGTGGGCTTCCTCGGCGGTCATGGCCACCACCACGCCCTTGCCGGCGGCCAGGCCGTCGGCCTTGACCACGATGGGCGCGCCCAGGCGGTCCACGAAGGCATGGGCCGCGGCCGGGTCGGTGAAGGTGTCGTAGTCGGCCGTGGGGATGCCGTGGCGGCGCATGAAGGCCTTGCTGAACGCCTTGGAGCTTTCGAGCTGCGCAGCGGCCTTCGTGGGGCCGAAGATGCGCAGGCCGTGGGCGCGGAACTCGTCGACCACGCCGGCGGCCAGCGGCGCCTCGGGGCCGACGACGGTCAGGCCGATCTTGTTCGCCTGCGCCCATTCGCGCAGCTCGCGCACGCCGGTGATGGGCACGTTCTCGAACTTCGCGTCGAGCGCCGTGCCGCCGTTGCCGGGCGCCACGTAGACCTTGCTGGCCTTGGGGGACTGGCCGAGCTTCCAGGCCAGCGCGTGTTCACGGCCGCCGCCGCCGATGACGAGGATCTTCATAACGCGGCGTTGTGGTAGACCTCTTGCACGTCGTCGAGGTCTTCGATCATGTCCAGGAGCTTCTGCATGCGCGCGGCGTCGTCGCCTTCGAGCTCGATGGTGTTCTCGGGGCGCATGGTCACCTCGGCCGCATCGGGCGTGAGGCCCGCGGCTTCCAGCGCGTTCTTCACGGCCTCGAAGTCGCCGGGAGCGGTAAGCACCTCGATGGCGCCGTCCTCGTCGGTCACGACGTCCTCGGCACCGGCCTCCAGCGCCACTTCCATGACCTGGTCCTCGCTGGTGCCGGGGGCGAAGATGAGCTGGCCCACGTGCTTGAACTGGAAGGCCACCGAGCCCTCGGTGCCCATGTTGCCGCCGTATTTGCTGAAGGCGTGGCGCACCTCGGCCACGGTGCGCACGCGGTTGTCGGTCATGGTGTCCACGATGATCGCGGCGCCGCCGATGCCATAGCCCTCGTAGCGGATTTCCTCGTAGTTCACGCCCTCGGCATTGCCGGTGGCCTTGTCGATGTTGTACTTGATGCGGTCGGCGGGCATGTTGGCCGCCTTGGCCTTGTCGATAGCCAGCCGCAGGCGGGGGTTGGCCGATACGTCGCCCCCACCGGCGCGCGCCGCCACGGTGATTTCACGAATGATGCGCGTCCAGATCTTTCCGCGCTTCTCATCCTGGCGACCCTTGCGGTGCTGGATGTTGGCCCATTTGCTGTGTCCTGCCACTGCAGCGTCCTTTGATTGATTTAATCTACCGTCCGCGATTCTACTTTTGACTCCCCCTCCTCCCGCACCGCCATGGCCGAACCCCTACTCATTGCACAGCGCGACTCCACCCAATGCCACCTGCTGCCCGGCCTGGCGAACCGCCACGGGCTGATCACCGGCGCCACCGGCACCGGCAAGACGGTGACGCTGCAGACCCTGGCCGAGCAGTTCTCGCGCATCGGCGTGCCGGTCTTCATGGCCGACGTGAAGGGCGACCTGACCGGCATCAGCCAGAAAGGCAGCATCCCCGAGAAGATGGCCGCCACATTGGCCGACCGGGGCCTGCCGCTGCCCGAGCCTGCCGCCTGCCCCACCACGCTGTGGGACGTGTTCGGAAGCCAGGGCCACCCCGTGCGCGCCACCATCTCCGACATGGGCCCGCTGCTGCTGGGCCGCATGCTGAACCTCAACGAGACCCAGCTCGGCGTGCTCAACCTGGTCTTCAAGATCGCCGACGACAACGGCCTGCTGCTGCTGGACCTGAAGGACCTGCGCGCCATGCTCACCCACGTGGGCGACAACGCCAAGGAGTTCACCACCGAGTACGGCAACATCAGCGCCGCCAGCGTGGGCGCCATCCAGCGCGGGCTGCTGGCCATCGAGAGCCAGGGCGGCGACAAATTCTTCGGCGAGCCCATGCTGAACATCAGCGACTTCATGCAGACCGTGGATGGCAAGGGCGTGGTCAACATCCTCGCGGCCGACAAGCTCATGAATTCGCCGCGCCTGTATGCCACGTTCCTCCTGTGGATGCTCTCGGAGCTGTTCGAGCAGTTGCCCGAGATCGGCGACCCCGACAAGCCCAAGCTGGTGTTCTTCTTCGACGAGGCCCACCTGCTGTTCAACGAAGCGCCCAAGGTGCTCGTGGAGCGCATCGAACTCGTGGTGCGCCTGGTGCGATCCAAGGGCGTGGGCGTGTACTTCGTCACCCAGAACCCGCTGGACATTCCCGACAGCGTGCTCGCGCAGCTGGGCAACCGCGTGCAGCACGCGCTGCGCGCCTTCACCCCGCGCGACCAGAAGGCCGTGAAGGCCACGGCCACCACCATGCGGCCCAAGGCGGGACTGAACATCGAGGCCGCCATCACCGAGCTGGCCGTGGGCGAGGCGCTGGTGAGCTTCCTCGACGCCAAGGGCCGCCCCTGCGAGACCGAGCGCGTCTACGTGCTGCCGCCCGGCAGCCAGATCGGCCCCATCACCGACGCGCAGCGCCGCGCGCTCATAGCCGGCTCGCTCGTCGCCGGCATCTACGACACGCCCGTGGACCGCGAATCGGCCTATGAGAAGCTGCGCGGCCGCGCTGACGAGGCCGCTGCCGGCGCCGCATCCAGGGCGCCCAACGGCAAGGCCGCGCCGCAGGACGACGGCGGCCTGATGGGCAACCTGAACGACGTGCTGTTCGGCAGCACCGGCCCGCGCGGCGGCAAGAAGGACGGGCTGGTGCAGACCATGGCCAAGTCCGCCGTGCGCACCATGGGCACCAACCTGGGCAAGGAAATCCTGCGCGGCGTGCTCGGCGGGCTGCTGGGCGGCAGGAAGCGCTGACCCTTCAAGGCCAAATCAGCCTCCAACGCTTATCCATAAAGCGCAAGCAGCTACTTTTTCAGGAGCAACCCCGATGATCGACCTGTACTACTGGACCACCCCGAACGGCCACAAGATCACGCTGTTCCTCGAAGAAAGCGGCCTGCCCTACCGTATCCACCCAGTGAACATCGGCAAGGGCGAGCAGTTCGCGCCCGAGTTCCTGCGCATCGCGCCCAACAACCGCATCCCTGCCATCGTGGACCAGGCGCCCGCGGGCGGCGGCGCGCCGCTGTCCGTCTTCGAGTCCGGCGCCATCCTGCTGTACCTGGCCGAGAAGACCGGGCGCTTCCTCCCGCAGGACCTGCGCGGGCGCACCGAGGCGCTGCAGTGGCTGTTCTGGCAGATGGGCGGCCTGGGGCCCATGGCCGGGCAGAACCACCACTTCACGCAGTACGCGCCCGAGCAGATCCCCTATGCCATCGACCGCTACGTGAAAGAGACCGCGCGCCTGTACGGCGTGCTCGACAAGCACTTGGCCGATGGCCGCGACTACATCGCGGGCGGCTATTCCATCGCCGACATGGCCTGCTACCCCTGGATCGTGCCGCACGAAAAGCAGCGCCAGGACCTGGCCGCCTTCCCGCACCTGCAGCGATGGTTCGCGCGCATCGCCGCGCGGCCCGCCACGCAGCGCGCCTACGCACTGGCCCAGAGCATCAACACCGCGCCTACGGTGGACGAGGCCGCCAGGAAGGTGCTGTTCGGCCAGGACGCTTCCACCGTGCGGCGCTGAGGTCCCGCAGGCGACAGCGCCGCGCGCTGCACGCCCTACATTGGCGGCCCATGAACGATCTGCGCTGCTTCACCCTCTCCACCCAGGACCACGTCGCCCACCTGGTGCTCGACCGCCCCGAGGCGATGAACACCATGCACCCCGCCTTCTGGCGCGAGCTGGACCAGGTGCTGGACCACCTGCACCGCGCCGGCGACGCGCGGGCACTGGTCGTCAGCAGCACCGGCAAGCACTTCAGCGCGGGCATGGCGCTGGAGACCTTCGGCGGTGCCATCACGCTGGACGACCGCAGCCCCGAGGGGCGCGCCGCCATCTTCGACCTGCTCACCGACATGCAGGCCACGTTCACGCGCATCGAGAGCCTGCGCATGCCGGTGATCGCCGCCATCCACGGCGGCTGCATCGGCGGCGCGGTGGACATGGTGGCGGCCGCCTGCATCCGCTACGCCACGCGCGACGCGTTCTTCTGCATCCAGGAAATCAACATCGGCATGGTGGCCGACGTGGGCACGCTGCAGCGCCTGCCCAAGCTCATGCCGCTGGGCCTGCTCAAGGAGCTGGCCTACACCGGCCGCCGCCTGCCGGCCGAGCGCGCGCTGGCCTGCGGGCTGGTGACCGAGCTGTTCGGCTCGCACGAGGAACTGGTCGCCGGCGCCCTGGCCTGCGCGCGCGAGATCGCCGCCAAGCCGCCCGTCGCCATCTGGGGCACCAAGCAGGCCGTGCACTACGCGCGCGACCACGGCGTGGAAGACAGCCTGCGCCAGATGGGCTGGCTGCAGGGCGCCATCTGGAGCAACCGCCACGTGGGCGAGGCCGTGGCCGCCATGCAGCAGCGGCGCGCGGGCGACTTCCCGGCCCTGGCGCCGCTCAAGCGCTTCAGCGAACTCTAAATTCATAGCTGCCAGCGCTTTCTGGACAAGCGCTGGAGGCGGTTTCGGCATGAAAGATTGCCGCACTCCCGGCTATGATGGCGCGCCCCCTCATCCCCCCGGAAAGCGCCCGCCATGCATCTGCCCACCTACGACGACGTCGCCGAAGCCGCCCACCGCCTCAAGGGCATGGCGCACCGCACGCCGGTGCTGCGCTCCAGCACGGCCGACGCGCTGCTGGGCGCCGAGCTGTTCTTCAAGTGCGAGAACCTGCAGCGCATGGGCGCATTCAAGTTCCGCGGCGCCTTCAACGCCCTGGCGCAGTTCACCGAGGCGCAGCGCCAGCGCGGCGTGCTGGCTTTCTCGTCGGGCAACCATGCGCAGGCCATCGCGCTGTCGGCGCGCCTGCTGGAGATGCCCGCCGTCATCGTCATGCCCCAGGACGCGCCCGCCGCCAAGATAGCCGCCACGCGCGGCTACGGCGCCGAGGTCGTCACCTACGACCGCTTCACCGAGGACCGCGAGGCCATCAGCCGCCGCCTGGCTCATGAGCGCGGCATGACGCTGATCCCGCCGTTCGACCACCCCCACGTCATCGCCGGCCAGGGCACCGTGGCCCTGGAACTCATCGAGGACGTGCCGCACCTGGACTACCTGTTCACCCCGCTGGGCGGCGGCGGCCTGCTGTCGGGCTGCGTGCTGGCCGCGCGCCAGCACGCGCCGCAGTGCCGTGTGGTCGGCGTGGAGCCCGCGGCCGGCAACGACGGCCAGCAATCCCTGCGCGCAGGCCGCATCGTGCGCATCGACACGCCGCGCACCATTGCCGATGGCGCGCAGACCCAGGCGCTGGGCGAAATCACCTTTCCCATCATCCAGGCGGGCGTCGCCGACATCGCCACCGCCACCGACGCGCAGCTGGCCGAGGCCCTGCGCTTCTTCGCCGAGCGCATGAAGATCGTCGTGGAGCCCACGGGCGCATTGGCCTTCGCGGGCGCACGCCATGGCGGCATCGACCTGGCCGGCAAGCGCGTGGGCATCGTCCTGAGCGGCGGCAACGTGGACCTGGCGCGCTACGCCGAGATCCTGGCTGGCTGAACCGGCGTGCAAAAATCGGGCATCCCTTTTCACGAAAAACACCCCTCCATGAGCAACGTCCACGTCATCGACCATCCCCTGGTGCAGCACAAGCTCACCCTGATGCGCAAGAAGGACGCGAGCACCAACAGCTTCCGCCGCCTGCTGGGCGAGTTGTCCACCCTCATGGCCTACGAGGTCACGCGCGACATGCCGCTGCAGGACGTGCAGATCGAGACCCCGCTGGAGACCATGACCGGCAAGGTGATCGACGGCAAGAAGCTGGTGCTGGTCTCCATCCTGCGTGCGGGCAACGGCTTCCTGGACGGCATGCTCAACGTGGTGCCCGGCGCGCGCATCGGCCACATCGGCCTGTACCGCGACCCGGCCACGCTGCAGCCCGTGGAGTACTACTTCAAGATGCCCTCGGAGATGGCCGAGCGCGACATCATCGTCGTGGACCCCATGCTCGCCACCGGCAACTCCGCCGCCGCCGCGGTGCAGCGCCTCAAGCAGCTGCAGCCGCGCTCCCTCAAGTTCGTCTGCCTGCTGGCCGCGCCCGAGGGTGTGGCCACGCTGCAAAAGGCCCACCCCGACGTGCCCATCTACACGGCGGCGATCGACCGCGAGCTGAACGACCACGGCTACATCCTGCCCGGCCTGGGCGACGCGGGCGACCGGATCTTCGGAACGAAGTAAGAAGCTGCTGCCTTACTGCGGCACGATCTGCCCCACTGTGGCGGAGCCCGCGGCGGCCGGAGCCGGTACCGGCGCGTCGGCCCAGCCTGCCATGAGATCGCCCGCCATGGCCTTGAGCAGGCGGGTTTCGCGCGCATCGAACACGTGCGCCTGCGTGTCCAGCAGGCACAGCGCGCCCAGCACGTGGCCCGCCGCGTCGCGCAGGGGCACGCCGGCATAGAAGCGCAGCCGGCGCTCGCGCAGCGCGGGGTTGCCGGCGAAGCGCGCATCCCGGGCGATGTCGGGCACCACCAGCGGCTGTCCCGACGCCACCACGTGGCCGCATAGCGACAGCTCGCGCGGCAGCGTGTCGCACGCAGGGGCCTCGGGCTCGCCCTCCTCCGCGGCGGGCAGGCGCCCGTGGCTGCACAGGGCCGTCTGGCGGTCCTGGTCCACCAGCGACACCATGGCGAACGGCACGTCGAAGATGTCCGCCGCGCGCTGGGCCGCGTGCTGGCACAGCCGGCGCAGGGTGTCGCTGTCCAGCGCGCCGCTGGCCAGCAGGGCCTGCACGCGCTCGGCGTCGCCCGCGGGAACGGGCGCGACCTCGAACGCCTCGCCGGCCGGACCGCCCTGCAGCTGGGCCACCTGCGCCAGCGCCTCTTCCAGCGAAGTGGCCACGGCGTCGGCCCCCAGCAGCGCGCCGTCGCCTTCGGCCGGCAGGTCTTCCAGCGGCTCGCCCAAGAGCGCGAGCACGATGCGCAGGTGCGGCCATTGGCGCCGCAGCCGCCGGCAGGCATGGCGTGCGGCGGCGGCGGGCTGGGGCGACAGCCAGACCACGCAGGCCACGCGCACGGCCTCCAGCCCCTGCGGCGGCTCGGCCGTGGCGGGGCCGGCGGCCCATGTCTGCGCCGGACAGCCGCGCAGCGACAGCGCATGCGCCGCCATGCGTGCGGCGAGGTGGTCCATCTCCCACTTGCCGCCCAGGCAGGCAACGCGTGGCGCGGCCGAAGGCACGATCGGCTCGGGGTACTGCTCCTGCAGGTCGTCCAGCAGCTCGTCCATGCCCTCCACCAGCCGCAGCCGGTGCTCGGGCGTGGCCACGCGCGCGTGGTCGCCCACCGCCATGCGCAGCACGGGCAGGCCGATCTGGGCATAGAACGCGGGCACGGAGCCCTGCAGCGCCTCGATCTGCGCGACGCTGAGCTCGATGGCCTCTTCGGCGTCGTCGGCCAGCAGCCGCTGGTAGATGCGCGTGGGCTCGTCCAGCACGGCCCGGCTGCCCAGCAGCACGTCCAGGAAGGCGAGCTGCGGCAGGTAGCGGCCGACGACCAGCAGGCAAACGGTGAGCGGCGTGGACATGATCAGGCCCACCGGCCCCCACAGCGCCGTCCAGAAGGTGGCCGCCACGATGAGCGACAGGGCCGACAGCCCGGTGCTGGAGCCGTAGAGCCAGGGCTCGATCACGTTGTTGCTGATCAGCTCCAGCACCACGATGAGGCCGATGGTCCACAGCACCAGGGTCCAGCCCGGGTCCACGGCGAAAGCCAGCGTGACGGGGAAGGCCGCCGCGATCAGCGGCCCCACGTAGGGCACGAAGCGCATGACCGCCGCCAGCGCGCCCCAGAGCAGCGCGCCGGGCACGCCGATGAGCCACAGGCCCAGCCCCATCGGGATGCCGTAGGTCACGTTGACCAGCAACTGCATGGTGAGGTAGCGCGAGATGCGCCCGCCCGCCTCGTCCATGGCGTCGGTGGCGCGGTGCAGGTCGGCGCCCCACAGGCGCAGCAGGCGGTCGCGCAGGTCCACCCGGTCCAGCAGGATGAAGACCACGAACACCAGCACCAGGCCCGCCTGCGTGAGCGGGCCGCTCAGCGCCCCCAGCGCGGCCATGGCCTGCTGCGCGGGCGTGAGCTGCGGCGGCTGCACCTGCACCTGCTGCACGGCGCGCTGCGTGCCGCCGCCGCCCGGCAGCACGGGCCCGGCTGCCTCGACCTCGCGCTGCACGATGTCCAGCGTGCGCTTGGCGCCGTCGAACATGCCCGGCGCGCGCAGCTCCTGGCGCAGGGCGCGCAGCTTCTTGCGGATGGTGGTCTGGTAGGACGGCAGCTGCGCGCTGAGTTCGCGCGCCTCCTTGGCCACGAACAGCCCCGCGACGCCCAGCGCCATCAGCGTGGCCAGCACCACGGCGATGACTGCCGGCAGGCGCGGCAGGCCGATGCGCTTGAGCCGCGCCACCAGCGGTTCGAGCACGAAGCTGAGCAGGAAGGCCAGCGCCAGCGGCACCAGGATGGAGCTGCCCGCATACAGCCCGGCGATGAGCAGGGCCGCGATGACCAGCCCGGTCATGAACCGCAGGCTGGGCACCAGCGCATCGAGCGCGGTGCCGCGCGCCGCGGCCCCCATCCGGGGCACATGCGGCGGCCGATGCCGCGGGGGTGGGGTTTCGGTGCTGCCCATGGTGCTCGCAGGGGTGGGGATGGCGCATTCTCCGGCCCCGGCGCGCGGGCAACTGTAGGTCAAACGGCCATCAGCGCGGCGGCGCAACCAGATCCCACTCGGCGATCTGCTCGTTGGCGGCCACCAGCCGGCCCACGAGCAGCTGGATGAAGGCCTTGTCGAAGCGCGACTGCAGTTCGTCCGAGGCGCCGCGCAGCGCCGGGTTGCGCACCTTGAGCAGCAGCGCCTCGGTGCGCGCCGTGGCGGTGGCGGAGCGCACGCGCGCATCGGGGCGCAGGTAGCTCATCTCGCCGATGGTCACGCCCGGCCCGAGCACGCTGAGCTGCCAGCCCTGGCGCGTGACCAGCACCTCGCCCTCCAGGATCAGGCTGAACGAATCGCCCGCCGCGCCCTCCTGCATGAGCACCGTGCCGGCAGGCACGCGCAGCCAGCGGCCCAGGCGCATCAGCTCCCAGAGCGCCACGTCGTGGAAATCGGCCAGGAAGCCCAGCGCGCGCAGGCGCGCGAAGCGCTCGGCCTCGGTGTCCTGCGAGCGCAGGCGCGGCAGGGCCTGCTGCACTGCCAGCAGCGCATCGCCGAATTCGGCCCAGGTGGGGTAGCGCTCCCGCGGGTTCTTGGCCAGCGCACGCAGCAGCACCGCGTCCACGCTGGCGGGCAGCGCCGCGCGCAGCAGGCTGGGCGCGGCGGGCGTGTCGTTGCCGATGCGGTAGAGCGTGGCGTAGTCGCTCTCGCCCGCGAACGGATGGCGGCCGGTGAGCAGCTCGTAGAGCGTGACGGCCAGCGAGAACATGTCGCTGGCATGCGTCAGCGGCTGCTCGCGCACCTGCTCGGGCGACATGTAGGCGGGCGAGCCCACCAGGCCCGCGAGCTGCGTGGCCTCGCTGCGCAGCGACAGCGCCGCGCCGAAGTCGGTCAGCTTGACCTCGCCGCCCGCCGTCAGGAGCAGGTTGGCGGGCTTGATGTCGCGGTGCACCAGCCCCTCGCGCTGGGCGTATTCGAGGGCGTTGGCGCATTTGAAGGCGATGTCCAGCACCTGCGGCACGGGCAGCAGCGCGTCGGCGCGGGCATGGCGCGAAAGCGCGCCGCCTTCCACGTATTCCAGCACCAGGTAGGGCTGGCGGGCGTCGTCGTCGGCGTCGAGCAGGCGCACGATGTGCGGGTGGCGCAGGCGCCCGGCCAGCCGCGCCTCGTTGCGCAGCAGGCGCCGGTGGCGCTCGGCCTGCGCGGGATCGGCCAGCAGGTGCGCATGCGTCTGCTTGATGGCCACCTGCCGGCCGCGAAAACCGTCCACGCCCAGGTAGACGACGCCGCTGGCGCCGCGCCCCAGCTCGCGCTCCACGCGGTACTTGCCGATGCTGGCGGGCGGCGGGGGCGGTGCGGCGGGCATGGCGGGCGCTTTCATGGACGGGGTGCGGGCGCAAGAATACCAATAAAATCCGGCTCCAGCGCTTTCATGGCAAGCGCAGCCAGCTATCAAAAAGAAAGCATTGACCTCCGCCACTCCCCTCGTCTCCGCCGGCACGCTGCTGGGCGGCATCGGCCTGTTCCTGCTGGGCATGACCATGCTCACCGGCGGGCTCAAGCTGGCGGCGGGCAAGGCGCTGGAGCGCATGCTCGCGGCCTGGACGCGCACGCCCCTGCACGGCCTGGCCACGGGCGTGGCGCTCACCGCGCTGGTGCAGTCGTCCACGGCGATGACGGTGGCAGCCATCGGCTTCGTCAACGCGGGGCTGCTGGGCTTCACGCCGGCGCTGTGGGTGGTGTTCGGCTCCAACCTGGGCTCGTCGGTCACGGGCTGGCTAGTGGCGTGGCTGGGCTTCGCGGTGAAGGTGGACGCCTTCGCCCTGCCCTTCATCGGCCTGGGCATGGCCCTGCACCTCACGGGCGGCGCCACGCGGCGCGGCGCGCTGGGGCAGGCGGTGGCGGGCTTCGGCGTGCTGTTCCTGGGCATCGAGCTGCTGCGCGAGGGCTTCACGGGCCTGGGCCCGCAGACGCTGCCGCCGCTGGCGGCCGACCTGCCCGGGCGGCTGCTGGGCGTGCTCATCGGCGTGCTGATGACGGTGGTGCTGCAGGCCTCGTCGGCCACGCTGGCCATCGTGCTCACGGCCGTCGCGGGCGGCTCGCTGCCCGTGGAGGCGGGCGCGGCCATCGTCATCGGCGCCAACGTAGGCACCACGCTCACCGGCATCCTCGCGGCCCTGCGCGCCACGCCCAACGCGCGGCGCCTGGCGGCGGCGCACGTGCTGTTCAACGTGGTGGCGGCCGTGGCGGCCTTCGCGCTGCTGGCGCCGCTGCTCGCGGCCATCCACGCCGTGGGCGTGTGGCTCACGGGCCGGGGCGACGCGGTGACGCAGCTCGTGATCTTCCACACCACCTTCAATGCGCTGGGCGTGCTGCTCATGTGGCCGCTGTCGGGGCCGCTGGTGCGCTTCCTGCAGGCGCGCTTCCGCTCCGCCGAGGAGGACGAGGCCCGCCCCCGCTACCTCGACCGCAACGTGGCTGCCGTGCCCGCCCTGGCGCTTCAGGCCCTGCGCCGCGAGATGGAGCGCGTGGGCCACCTGGCCATGCGCCTGGGCATGGACGCGATGCGCCTCGCCCCTTGCGCCCTGCCCTGGCCGCCCGCCCCGCCGCAGGCCCAGGAGCGGCTGGCGCGCCAATTGCAAACACTGGAGCAGTTGCAGCAGCAGGTGGGCGCCTTCGTGGGCGAAGCAGGCCGCCAGCCATTGCCATCGGACGTGGCCGCGCAGATGCCGGAGCTGCTGCGCATCGCCGCCTACTACGACACGCTGGCGCGCGTGATGCACCAGGTCGGCCTGCAAGCCCTGCGCGCGCCGCGCCCCACGGGAGAGCCGCCGCTGCTGGATGCGCTGGTGCCGGCCTGCGCAGCGGCGCTGGCCTTCTTCGAGACGGCCGACCCGCAGGCCGGCGCCGCGCCCGCGGCCATCGACGCCGCGCGCGCCGTGTTCGACACGGCCTACGAAAATGCCAAGCTCGCCCTGCTGCGCGCGGGAGCACAGGGCGCGCTCGACGTGGCCGCCGTGCATGGGTGGGTGGGCCAGCTCGGCGACCTGCGCCGCGCCGTGGAGCAAGGGCACAAGGCCGCCGCGCGCCTGGCGGCGCTGCCGCCGCTGGTGGAATCGCTCTCCAGGAATTTGAATGAAAAAGGCCCCTAGCGCTTATCCAGCAAGCGCTAGCAGCTCTCAAAAGCAGAGCAATCGAGCGCCAGCGCTTCCAGCGCCAGGCCCACGTCCGCCTCCAGCTTGAACGCCAGCAGCCCGTCGGCACGCGTGCGCCCGCGGTTGACGGCCGCCACCGGCAGGCCGCGTTCGGCCGCCGCCTGCACGAAGCGGAAGCCCGAATACACCATGAGCGACGAGCCCGCGATCAGCACCGCATCGGCGCGCGCCAGGGCGGCGTGGGCCGCCTCCACGCGCTCGCGCGGCACGGCCTCGCCGAAGAACACCACGTCGGGCTTGAGCAGGCCGGTGCCGCAGCGCGGGCATGGCGGCACGTCGAAGCGGGAGAAGTCACGCCCCTCCAGGTCGGCATCGCCGTCGGGTGCGGCGCTGGCCTGCAATGCCGCCCAGGCGGGGTTGCGGCGCAGCAGCTCGGCTTGCAGTTCGGCGCGGGGCATGCGCGCCTCGCAGGCCATGCAGCGCACGGTGTCGATGCGCCCGTGCAGGTCGATCACACGCTGGCTGCCCGCCGCGTGGTGCAGGCCGTCCACGTTCTGCGTGAGCAGCAGCGCGATGCGGCCCGCGCGCTCCAGTTGCACCAGCGCGCGGTGCGCGGCGCCGGGGCGGGCGTTGCCCATGACGGGCCAGCCCACGAGGCTGCGCGCCCAGTAGCGGCGGCGCGTGGCCTCCTCGCCCATGAACGCCTGGTAGGTGACGGGCTGCGGACGCTTCCAGTCGCCGTTCTCGTCGCGGTAGTCGGGAATGCCCGCCTCGGTGCTGCAGCCCGCGCCGGTGATGACGAACAGGCGCGGGTGGCGCCGCGCCCAGTCGATCAGCGCGCCCGCGTCACATGCCGGGGGCGATGCTTTCGGCGTAGTCATAGATGGCGCCCAGGATGGCCTGGTCCCGCTCGTTCGCGCGTTCGTCGGCCTGCTCGCCCAGCGTGTCCAGGCGCTCGAACAGCGCGTCGAACGTGAGGCCGCCGCCCTCGCCTTCCATGAGCACGGCGGCACGGTGCTCCTCCCAGCGCTCGTGCTCCTCGGGCGTGAGGGTCTCAGGAAAGTTGCGCGCACGATAGCGCCACAGCAGCTCGCCCAGGCGCTCGTCGTCGAAGCCGGGGCGCTCGCGCGCCAGCTCCTCGGGCGGCAGCGCGCGCAGGCGCGCGAGGCGGCGGCGGTCCTCGTTGCCGACGAAGCCGCCGTACAGGTCCTGGTCCACGTCCACCGGGCCTGCGGCCTCGCGCTGGAACACCTCGGCCCAGATAGCGCTCATGTCGGACAGCGCGCGGGCGGCCTCGGCATGGCGCGCGGCGGTGGCCAGGTCGATCTGCCAGCGCTCGGCCATCGCGGGCGCGAGCGTGTTCACGTTGCCCACGACCATGGGCGACTTGTTCAGGTGCACGGTCTTGAGCGGCAGGCGCTGCACGCCCTCGGGCAGGTCGCCCGTGCGCGTGAACAGGCGCTGGCGGATGGCGGCGGCATCCAGGCGCGCGAGTTCGGAGGGGTCGTGCGCCAGATCCCAGGCGATCAGTTCGTTCTTGTTGACCGGGTGGCTCGCGAGCGGCCACATCACGGCGAGGCATCCGCGCTCGGGGCTGAACATGCCCGAGATGTGCAGGAAGGGCCGCGCCGTCTGCTGCGATGCGGGCAGGCGCAGCTCGGCGGCCACGCGGTCCTTCTTGTGCAGCGAGAGCGCGAAGTCGAACAGGCGCGGCTGCTTGTCGCGGATCAGCCGCGCCAGGGCGATGGTGGCGCGCACGTCCGAGAGCGCGTCGTGCGCCGCCTCGTGCGCGATGCCGTTGGCTTGGGTGAGGTGTTCGAGCTTGAAACTGGGCTTGCCGCTCATCTCGCCGCTCTGGTGCCGCGGCCATTCGATGCCGTCCGGGCGCAGCGCGTAGGTCATGCGCACCACGTCGAGCAGGTCCCAGCGGCCGCACTGGTTCTGCCACTCGCGCGCGTAGGGATCGATGAGGTTGCGCCAGAACATGAAGCGCGTGATCTCGTCGTCGAAGCGGATGGTGTTGTAGCCCACGCCGATGGTGCCGGGCCAGGCCAGCTCGGCCTCGATGCGGGCGGCGAACTGGTGCTCGGGCACGCCCTTTTCCAGGCAGAGCTGCGGCGTGATGCCGGTGATCAGGCAGGCCTCGGGGCTGGGCAGGTAGTCGGGTGCGGGCTGGCAGTAGAACATCAGCGGCTGGCCGATCTCGTTCAGGTCGGCATCGGTGCGGATGGCGGCGAACTGCGCGGGACGGTCGCGGCGCGTGTCGGCGCCGAAGGTTTCGTAGTCGTGCCAGAGGAAGGTGTGCATGAGGGAACGGTTGCAGCCGGAAACAAAGCCAAGCCCGAGTATGCATGGCCCGCGCCGTCACAATGGGCGCCATGCGTTCTCTGCTTTTGCCCACCGCCGTGAGCCTGGCGGTCCTCACGGGCTGTGCCACGCCGCCGGCCCCGCCCCCTGCTCCCGTCCCCCTGCCTTCCACACTGCCGCCGGTGGCGGCTGCGCCCGTACCGGCGCCCGTGCCCGCTCCGCCGCCAGCGCCGCAGGCGCCCGCCGCCAGCGGCCTGGCCGCGACGCTTGCCGGCTTCCACGCCTGGGTCCAGGCCTTCGCGCAGGAGGCGCTGGCGGCCGGCATCCGCCCGCAGACGCTGGAGGCCACGCTGGGCCACGCCCAGTGGCAGCCGCGCGTGGTGGAACTGGACCGCGCCCAGCCCGAATTCACCCGCCCGCCCTGGGCGTATCTGGACAGCGCCGTCTCGCCCCAGCGCGTGGCCCAGGGCCGCGAGCAGCTGCGCGCCCACGCCGCCGCGCTCGACGCCGCCGCAAAGCAGCACGGCGTGCCCGCCAGCGTCATCACGGCCATCTGGGGCATGGAGAGCAACTATGGCCGCAACTTCGGGAGTTTCCGCACCGTGGATGCGCTCGCCACGCTGGCCTACGACGGCCGCCGCCGCGACTGGGCGCGCGGCGAGCTGCTGGCCGCGCTGCGCATCGTCGACCAGGGCGACATCGCGGCGGACGCCATGATCGGCTCCTGGGCCGGCGCCATGGGCCACACGCAGTTCCTGCCCTCGGTGTTCCTGGCCCACGCCGTGGATGCCGACGGCGACGGCCGCCGCGACATCTGGGGCAGCGTGCCCGACGTGGCCGCGTCCACGGCCAATTTCCTCCGGCATTCGGGCTGGCGCAAGGGGGAAGATGGGGGCGAGCCCTGGGGCGTGGAGGTGCTGCTGCCGCCCGGCTTCGACTACGCACGCGCCGAACTCACGGTGCGCCAGGACGGCGCGGCCTGGGCTGCCGAGGGCGTGCGCGGCGTGGACGGCGGCCCGCTGCCCGCGTTGCAGGGCGCCAGCGTCCTCACACCCGCGGGCGCGCACGGCCCGGCGGTGCTCGTCGGCCCCAACTTCCGCGCGCTGCTGCGCTACAACAACTCGGTGAACTACGCGCTGGCCGTGGGCCTGCTCGCGCGCCAGATCGACGGCGGCGCCGGCCTGCAAACGCCCTGGCCGCGCGACCTGCAGCCGCTGTCGCGCGGCGAGGTGCAGGCGCTGCAGGAGCTGCTCAATGCGCGCGGCATGGACACCGGCACGCCCGACGGCGTGGCCGGCCCCGCCACGCGCGCGGGCGTGCGGCGCTACCAGCAGAGCCTGGGCCTGCCGGCCGACGGCTACGCCACGCGGGAGCTGCTGCAGCGGCTGCAGACGCCATGACTCCTGATTTGATAGCTGCCTGCGCTTTTCCAGCAAGCGCCAGCGGCCATTTTCTTCCATGAAAAAAGCCCGGCGATGCCGGGCTTTTCTTGCAGCGGAAAGTGCGCCTCAGGGCACCAGGATCACTTCCACGCGGCGGGCCTCGGCGTTGCTGCCGCTGGCCTGGGTCACTTCGGGCTTCTTCAGCTCGACCTTGTCCTCGGCCACGCCCAGGGCCTTGAGCGCTTCGCGCACGTTCAGGGCGCGCTGCTTGGCCAGCTCCTGGTTCAGCGCCAGGTCGCCCGTGGCGTCGTGAAAGCCCGAGATCTGGGCCGTCTTGCCTTCGGCCACGCCCTTGACCACATCGGCCAGCGCTTCGTTGGCGCCAGGGGCCAGCTCGGCCTTGGCCGTGGCGAAGAAGAACTTGACCACGCCGCCTTCCACCACCACGGTCGCCACGTCCTCGGTCACCACCACGCCGGGCGCGGCAGCGGGGGCTGCAACTGCGGCGGCGGGCGCCTGCACGGGCGCGTGCGCGATGCCGCGCTTGTAGACGACCACGCCCACGACGGTGGAGACCACCAGCGCGATCAGGGCGAAGAGGAACCCGAGTGCGAAGCGTTGCTGGCTATCGTCGTCGGAGCTGTTGAAGGACATGATGGAGACTCCCGTGAATAATGGGTGCGTTGGACAAAACCCGTCGATTGTAGAGTCTCGCCATGCCCGTGCCCGCCGCCCTTCCCGGCCCCCTGCGTGATCCGGCCCCGATGCTCCAGCACACGCTGGCGCAATGGGAGCGCCAGGGGGGCGACCTGTGGATCTTCGGCTACGGCTCGCTGATCTGGCGGCCCGACTTCGACCATGCCGAGCGGCGCGACGCCAGGGTGCACGGCTGGCACCGCGCGCTCAAGATGTGGAGCCGCGTGAACCGCGGCACGCCTGAGTGCCCGGGCCTGGTCTTCGGCATGCTGCCCGGCGGCAGCTGCCGGGGCACGGCCTTCCGCGTGGAGCGCGCGCACGCCCCGCAGGTCATGACCAACCTCTGGCAGCGCGAGATGGTGCTGGGCGTGTACGACCCGCGCTGGCTGCCCTGCCGCACGCCGCAGGGCACGGTGACGGCGCTGGCCTTCACGCTCTCGCCCAAGAGCCCCAGCCACACGGGCGTGCTGGCCGACGAGGACTACCGTCGCATCTTCGCCCAGGCGAGCGGCCTGTACGGCACCACGCGCGACTATGCCGAGGCCACCCATGCCGAGCTGCTGCGCATGGGCATCCGCGACAGGGCGCTCGCCCGTCTGATTGCGCTGGCGCGCGAACCAGGGTAGCTTGGCGGCTTTCAACCAGCAGGAGAGCCGCATGTTCCTTCGCCCCTTCCCCACTGCCGCCGCGGCGGCCGCCGTCCTCGCGCTCGCGGGCTGCGCATCGACCGCTTCCGCGCCCTCGGCCACCGCGCGGCTCGAACCCACGCGGGGTAATACCGCGCAGGGCACGGTGCGCTTCGTGCAAAGCGGCGCGGCCGTGCGCGTGAGCGGCGAGGTCAGCGGCCTCAAGCCGGGCTCCGAGCACGGCTTCCACATCCATGAGAAGGGCGACTGCTCCAGCGGCGACGGCAACAGCGCGGGCGGCCACTTCAACCCCACGGGCGCGCCGCACGGCCGCCACGGCCAGGGCACGCACCACACGGGCGACCTGCCCAGCCTGCGCGCGGACGCGAGCGGCGTGGCCACGTTCAACTTCGAGTCGCGCAGCATCAGCGTGGGCTCCGGCGCCACCAACATCGTCGGGCGCGGGCTGATCGTGCACGCCGCGCCGGACGACTACGTCACCCAACCCACGGGCAACGCCGGCGCGCGCCTGGCGTGCGCCGTGATCACGGCGCGCTGAGAACGTGTGAACGAATCCGCCATGCCCGCTCATCACGCCAAAACACGCCTGCCCGTCGTTGCAAATGCTCGCCATAGCCCGCGCTATGGCTGCGCTTTGCGCCTAGTGCAGCCGCGTTTTGACGCGCTGCTCGGCCACGCCGGATTCATTCACACGTTCTAACCGCCCTCGCTGCCCATGCGGGCACAATCGCCCGCATGAGCAGCCCCCTCTCCTCCTCCATCGCCGATCTGCGCAAGAGCTACGAGCGTGCCGAGCTCGGCGAAGACGCCTCCCACGCCGACCCGCTGCGCCAGTTCGACCAGTGGCTGCAGGAAGCCCTGGCCGCCCAGGTGCCCGAGCCCAACGCCATGACCCTGGCCACCGTGGGCAGCGACCTGCGGCCGAGCACGCGCATCGTGCTCGTCAAGGGCTACGACGAGCGCGGCATCGTCTGGTTCACCAACTACGACAGCCGCAAGGGCCGCCAGCTCGCAGGCAACCCCTATGCGGCGCTGCAGTTCCATTGGGTGGAGCTAGAGCGCGTGGTGCGCATCGAAGGCGTGGTGGAAAAGGTGAGCGACGCGGAGAGCGACGCCTATTTCGACAGCCGCCCGCTCGACTCGCGCATCGGCGCCTGGGCCAGCCCGCAGAGCCAGGTGATCAGCGGCCGCGGCGTGCTGGTAGCCAACGCGGCCAAGTACGGCGCGCAGTTCCTGCTCAAGCCCCCCGCCCGCCGCACTGGGGCGGCTTTCGCCTCCAGCCCGGCCAGTGGGAGTTCTGGCAGGGCCGCAAGAGCCGCCTGCACGACCGGCTGCGCTACCGGCAGGAAGGCGGCGCCTGGGTGCGCGAACGCCTGGCGCCCTGATCAGCGCATGAACCCCTGCGCGAGCAGCAGCGCCGCCGGCAGCGTGACGAGCGCCAGCGCGGCGGAGATGGCGATGGAGGAAGACACCTCGTCCTGCATCACGCGGTAGCGCTGGGTGAACAGCAGCACGTTGGCGCCCACGGGCATGGCGGCGGCGGTGAACATCACCGCGATGGCGGGCCCCGACAGGCCTAGCGCCCAGGCCATCAGGCCCAGCACCACCGGCAGCGCGAGGTTCTTCACGGCGGCGATGCGCACCGCGTCGCGCCAGTGCGCGCCGATGCGCGTGTGCGCCAGGGCGATGCCCACCAGCAGCAGCGCCATGGGCCCCAGCGCGGAGCCGACCACCTGCAGGGGCTTGTCCAGCGCCTGCGGCAGCGTCCAGCCCGTCTGCGCATACAGCAGGCCGGCCAGGATGGGCAGCGGCACCGGGTGGATGATGCTGTTGCGCACGGCCTGCCACACGGTGTGGGCCATGGGCCGGGGCTCCGCCTGGCCCGAGCGCTGCAGCTCGCGCGCCTCGGCCAGCTCGAACACCAGCGTGGCGGCCGTGAGCAGCACCAGCGAGTGCAGCGACACCAGCGTGAACAGCGTCACCAGGCCCTGCGGCCCGTAGACCAGGCCCACCAGCGGCACGCCGATCATTACCAGGTTGCCGAAGGTGTGCGCCAGCGCGCGCGCCGCCGCCCGCGTGGAAAAGCGGGTGAAGGCCAGCGTGAGCGCGAACAGCAATGCCACCGCCCCGAAGTACAGCGCCACGGGCTGGAAGTCCAGCTCCTGCAGGCGCACCTGGCCCATGGTGCGGAACAGCAGCGCCGGCGTGAGCACCAGGAACACGAGGTTCGACAGATCGGGGATGGCCGAGGCCCGCACCCACCCCACGCGGGCGGTGACGAAGCCCAGGCCGATGCACAGGATGACGGGAACCAGGGGCAGCAGAACGGAAGACAGCACGGCGGGCGCGGAAAGGGAAGCGGGCGCCAGTGTAGGCGCCCGCGCAGACACGCCCGCTGCGAAAACTACTTATTTGATAGCTGGCAGCGCTTGCCACATAAGCGCTGGAGGCCTATTTCATGCATATAGATAGAACGCAGGGCCGCAGCCGGCTTCACACCGCGCACGCCCCCATCCACACGCCGCTGCGCAGGCCGGCGGGCAGGTCCCGCGCCCAGACCTGGGCGCTGGTGTCCCAGGCGTCCTCCTGCACGCTCAGTCCGGCGAAGATGCCGTAGCCCTCGCCCGCCCGGATCGCATCGCCCGCACTCAGGCTCTCGCCCGCCTTGATGGCGCCGTGGGCCTCGATGGACTCCCCGGCCTTGATGCCCCAGCCCGCCTCCACGTGCGTCACGCCGGTGATGGCGCCGCCCACCATGATGCCCTGCGCCGCGCGCAGGCTGTCCGCCCCGTTCAGGTGCCCGCCCACGCGCAGGCTCTTGCCGCAGTCGATGGGCCCCTGCACGAGCAGGTCCTGCCCGACCGAGGCGCCCGCGCCCACCCGCAGCGCGCCCTGGCAGACCACGTCCCACGCGGCGCGCAGCTCGCCGCCGCAGGTCACCGCGTCCTGCGCCTCGACGCCCCAGCCGGCGCGCAGGTCGCCCCCGCAGTGCACGGCGCCCTGGCTGCGGATGTGCGCGCCCGCGCGGATGTCCTCGCCGGCGGCGAGCGCGCCGCCGCAGCGAATGCCGCCACCGGCCTGGATGGAGCGGCCCGCATGGAGCACGCCTTCCACGTCGATGACCGAGCGCACCAGCACCGTGCCCGCGAACACGAGGTCCTGCGCCTCCAGGCTGTCCACGCTGAGCACCGTGTTCGTGGGGCCGAACTGCCGCAGCAGCCACAGCGCATCCTCGACCCGCCCGGCCTGCACCAGCGTGTCCAGCGCGTGCTGGTAGCCCACGCCGTCCTCGATGTGGCGCACGAACCAGCGGAAGCCGTTGGCGCACGGGTTCTTGGCCCGAAGAAACTGTTTGGTGAATTCCATGCGGCAGCCCGGTCCTTTCCAGGGAGGCCGCGCCTGCGCCCGCGCGGCCCCCGCCATCGCGCATCGGAGAGATGCCCGGCGATGGTGTGGTGTTGCGCGTGTGGAAGAAGGGGGTGTTATCGCCGGGCGTGGGAATGTGCGACCGGCTTGTATGGCCAGATCTCGCGCACCGCGGCCCCCGCGCGGGTGCGCGAGGACGTGCGGAAGGAAGATGCGGCGAGCGGCATGGCCGCGCATGGTAGCCGCGCTCCGCCGCAACGGCAACCTTGCCGCACGGCGGCGCGCGGTCTTTCGGCGGCCGGCGTCAGAACGCCACGCGCACCCCCAGGGTCACGTTGCGCCCGGCCAGCGGTGCCGCATCCTTGATGAAGGAGACGTGCGAGTAGGCCAGCCGGTCGGTCAGGTTGCGTCCCTTCAGGTACACCTGCCACGGCGTGCCGCCGCTGGTGCGGCCGTTGTAGGCCACGCCCAGGCTGAGCATGCCGTAGCCGGGCGTAGGGGTCTCGAACGCGGCCACGCGCTTCTGGCGAGCGACCTGCAGCCACTCGATCTCACCCTCCCAGGATTGCCAGTTCGCATCCAGCCGCAGGCCCACGCGCGCGGACGGGATGCGCGGCAGGCGCCCGCCCTCGTCCAGCCGCGCGCGCACGCTGTCGCCGAACAGCGTCACGCCCCAGTTGCGGGTGACGGCGTGGCGCACGCGGCCTTCCACGCCGGTAAACGTGGCGTCGGCCTGGCTGTACTGCAGCAGCTGGAGGCCATCATGCTCGTCCAGCGTGCGGCCGTAGATGTAGTTGCTGATGCTGTTGCGGAACACGGTCACGTCGAAGGTGGTGGGGCCGCTGGTCTTGCGCAGGCTCAGGTCGATGTTGCGCGAGGTTTCGGCACGCAGGTCCGCATCGCCGCGCTCGTAGGTGGCGGTGGCCATATGCAGGCCGCGCGCGTACAGCTCCTCGGCCGTGGGCGCGCGGCTGGCGCGCGTGAGGCTCGCGCCCAGCGCATAGCCGGGCGTGAAGCGCCACACCGTGCCCAGCGATGCCGAGGTGCCGTTGTGGCTGCGCTCCACGCCGCTGTCCTGCGCCTCGGCAGTCTGGCGGTCGTGGCGCAGCGCGCCCTCGATGCGCCAGTCGCCGATGCGGTATTCCTCCAGCACGAAGAGACCCCAGCGGCGCGTGCGCGTGGGCTGCACGTAGGCCTCCTCGCCTTGCGCGCTGAACTTGCGCTCGGAGCCCTGCACGCCCACCAGGCCGCGCAGCCCGGCCACGGGCGCATGCTGCAGCTCCAGGCGCAGGTCGTTGGCCTTGTTCTTGAAGGTGGTGGCGACGGCGCCGCCCTCCACCTCGTCGTGCACGTAGTCGGTCGTGCCCGCGCGCAGGCGCAGCGTCTCGAAGCCGGCGAACGGGTTGCGCAGCTCGCCGCGCAGGTCCACGCGCTCGCTGCGCAGGTCCACCACGGGCACGCCGCCTTCCTCATGGTCGTGATCGTGGTCATGGCCGTGCCCGTCCTCGTCGCCATGCCCGTGGCCGCCGCAGTGCAGGTGGTCGCCATGGGTGTGGCAGCCCTCGAAGTCGTGGTTGTGGCCGGGCAGGCCGTACTTGGCGGTCTGGCGCGTGAAGGCCAGGCCCAGGTAGCCGCGGCTGCCGACCCACGACAGGCCCACGCTGCCGGTGTCGGTGCGATTGAAGCTGCCGGGCACACGCGTGCCCCCGCTCCAGCCGCTGCCGACGCGGTAGTCGCCCGCGTCGCGCGCAGCGCCTTCCACGTGCACGGCAAAGTTGCCCGCGCCGCCCGTGAGGGCGAAGGCCCCGGCCTTCTCGCGCGCGCCGGTGCCGGCGCGCAGCTCGGCCTGGCCGTCGATGCCCTTCTCGGGCACGGCGGTGGGCACCTTGCCGTCGAGCACGTTGACCACGCCGCCCACGGCGCCCGCGCCGTACACCAGCGCCGAAGGGCCGCGCAGCACCTCCACCTGGGTGGCCAGCAGCGGCTCGGAGACCACGGCGTGGTCGGGGCTGACGGTGGAGGCGTCGTGCAGCTCCGCACCGTCGGAGAGGATCTTGACGCGCGGGCCGTCCATGCCGCGGATCACGGGGCGGCTGGCCCCGGCGCCGAAGTGGCTGCCGGTGATGCCGGGCTCGCCCTCCAGGCTTTCGCCCAGCGTGGCTTCGCGGCGGCGCACCAGTGTGTCGCCCTCGAGCACGGACACGGGCTGCGTCAGCTCGGACACGCCGAGCTGCAGGCCGCTGGCGGAGACGGTGACCTCCGGCAGCGCGGCGGGCGCCTGGCCGGCCGTTTGCGCCAGCACCGCCGGCGCGGCCGGGACCAGGGCCAGCAGCACCGCGCAGGCCAGGGGCCGGCGCACGCCGGGAGCGGAAGGGGAGAAAACAAAGCTTGTCATGGGTAATGCCATCCATGCGTGCCGCGGCACGGGGCGGCGCACGCGTGCGCTCCCGCGCCTTGCGGCACACGAGAAAATCTAATGAAAACCGGCGCTAGCGCTTGTCCATCAAGCGCTGGCAGCTATCGAAATGGGAGTATTGAGGGAGCACCGGCTTCGGGTGCGGGGCTCCGCGAGGCGCAATGGCCTCAGGCGCGCAGGGGCGGCGCGCGGGCGTGGAAGGCCGCCAGGCGCCGCAGTGCGGGCGCCTGGGCTGGCGGGGCGGCCGGCGGCTCCTGGGGCGAAGCCTGCACGGGCGGCAGCGCCTGGGCGAGCAAGGCGCCGCCCAGCGTCTGCTGGTCCAGCACCTGGCAGTCGGCGCTGCTGTGGCCCGCGAAGAGCGCATGCAGCGTGTCCAGCGCCTGGTGCGCCGTGCCCTCCCCTGCCGCATGCGCATGCCCCGCCGCGAAGGCGGGGACGCCGTGCACGATCTGGTGCATGCGGCCGAGCGTCGGCGCGAGCACCAGCGCCAGCAGCAGCCACGCCAGGGCCAGATGGCGGCGCAGTTGCGGCGGCAGTGCGGGGGTGCGGGAGGGAGTCACGGAAAGGAGGACGGGCTCAGTGGACGTGCTTCATGCCGCAGTACTTGCCGATCGCCAGGTTCTTGCAGGCGGCCTGCAGCTCCTTGCGGCAGGCCTCGTGGCCCTTGCCGGCTTCCAGGCACTTGGCTGCGGCCTCGTGCGCGGCGGCCATGGCGCGGTGGCGCTCGATGTCGGCCCGCGTCTGCTTCTCGCTGTGCTCCTCGGCCTGCACGGCCGCGGCGCACGCCAGCAGTGCGAGGGCGATCCATGGTTTCATGGTGTTTTCTCCGGGTTGAACCCCTTGCATCGCCCTCGGAGGGAGAGCCGGGCAAAGGGCCTGGGAGGATAGCGCAGTATTCAGGCCCCGGGCTTCAGATGGCGCGCGAAAGTCTGGCGGAATTTCTCCACCTTCGGCAGCACCACGAAGGCGCAGTAGCCCTGGTGGGGATGGTGCGCGTAGTAGTCCTGGTGGTAGTCCTCGGCAGGCCAGTAGCTCGCCAGCGGCTGCACTTCGGTGACGATGGGGGCGCCGAAGATCTTGTCCTGCCCCATCTCGCGCAGCATGTCCTCGGCCACGGCGCGGTGCGCGGGGTCGGTGTAGTAGATGCCGCTGCGGTACTGCGTGCCCACGTCGTTGCCCTGGCGGTCGAGGGTGGTCGGGTCGTGCGTGGCGAAAAAGATCTCCAGCAGTTCGCGCACGCCGATCTGGTCCGGGTCGAAGGTCACGCGCACCACTTCGGCATGGCCCGTGCGGCCCGTGCATATCTGCTCGTAGGTAGGCTCGGCCACGTCGCCGTTGGCGTAGCCGCTTTGCACGTCGGTCACGCCGCGCACGCGGTCGAACACCGCCTCGGTGCACCAAAAGCACCCTCCGCCCAGGGTGATGCTCTGCAGGGTGGACATGGTTGGCCTCGCTGGCTTTGTTGGGGCCCCCATCATAGGCAAGGCAGCGCAGGTACGTTTGACGCTGCCATGGGTGGTTGGTATATTACTAACCAGTCAGTCATTAATTTCATGCCCACCACCCTCCCCGACTCCGTCTCGCCCGCGCCGCCACGCCGTGGCCGCCGCAAGGAAGCCCGCCCCGGCGAATTGCTCGAGGCGGCGCTGGACCTGTTCGTGGAGAAAGGCTTCGCCGCAACCAAGGTGGACGAGGTCGCCGTCCGCGCCGGAGTCTCCAAAGGCACGCTGTTCCTCTATTTCCCGAGCAAAGAAGACCTGTTCAAGGCCGTGGTGCGTCAGAACATCGCCGGCCGCTTCGCGGAATGGGACCTGGAGCTGGAGACCTTCGAGGGAACGAGCTGCGAGCTGGTGGAATACTGCTTCCAGAGCTGGTGGGAGCGCGTGGGCTCCACCAAGGCCTCGGGCCTGGGCAAGCTCATCCTGAGCGAGGCCAACAATTTTCCCGAGATCGCCCGCTTCTACCGCCAGGAGGTGGTGGAGCCGGGCCACCGGCTGGTGCGGCGCATCCTGCAGCGCGGCATCGACCGGGGCGAATTCCGCGCGCTGGACCTGGACCACGCCATCTACCTGGTGCTCGCGCCCCTGATGTTCCTGATGTTCTCGCAGCCGTCGATGTCGCTGTGCATCCCGGACCCCGACAAGTTCTCGCCCCAGGAGTACATCCGCCTGCAGGCGGAAAACGTGCTGCAGGGCCTGCTGGTGCGGCCGGCTCAGGTGCGGCCGGCCTAGAATCATGGGTTTGTCTGACCCACAGTGACCCGCGTCCGGAGTACTCCATGAACTTGCCCCTGAACACGTCCTTCGACACCAGCAATTGCGCCCTGCAGGCTCGCTACAACATGATCGAGCAGCAGATCCGCCCGTGGAACGTGCTCGACGAGGGCGTGCTGGAGCTGCTGTCCGCCGTGCGCCGCGAGGAGTTCGTGCCGCCCAGCTACGAGGGGATGGCCTTCACGGACATGGAAATCCCCTTGAACAGCGCCACCGAGGAAGCCATGCGCCTGGGCCAGCACATGCTGGCGCCGCGCGTGGAAGCGCGCATGCTGCAGGACCTGCAGGTCAAGCCGACCGACCGTGTGCTCGAGATCGGCGCGGGTTCCGGCTACATGGCCGCCCTGCTGGCGCGCAGCGCCGAACGCGTGGTGACGCTGGAGATCGTGCCCGAGCTGGTGGAGTTCGCCCGCGAGAACCTGCGCAGCGCCGGCATCCAGAACGCCGAGGTGCGCCAGGCCGACGGCGCACTCGACCCCATTCCCGACGGCCCGTTCGACGTCATCGTGCTGAGCGGCTCCGTGGCCGAGGTGCCGCAGAAGCTGCTGTCGCTGCTGCGCGAAGGCGGCCGCCTGGGCGCCATCGTCGGCCAGCAGCCCATGATGCGCGCCACCTTCGTGCGCCGCACGGGCGACCGCTTCGAAACCACCCGGCCCTGGGACGTGGTCACCTCGCGCCTGCGCAACTTCCCGGAGCCCTCCTCCTTCCGGTTCTGACGCCGGCTTCCTTCAGGTACAACGCATGATCGACCACGTCCGCCCTGCCCAGCTTGCCGAATGGATCGCTGCCAACGGGGCATCGCTCCCCCTGGTGCTGGACGTGCGCGAACCGTGGGAGCGCCAGACGGCCAGCGTCGCGCCGCAGGGATTCGAGCTCGTGGCCATCCCGATGGGCGAGATCCCGGGGCGGCTGGACGAGCTGGACCCTGCCCGCCCCATCGCCTGCCTGTGCCACCACGGCATGCGCAGCCTGCGGGTGGCCGGTTTCCTGGCGCAGCAGGGCTTCGAGCAAGTGGCCAACATCACGGGCGGCATCGACGCGTGGTCGCATGAATGCGACCCGTCCGTTCCGCGCTATTGAACGCCTGGCCCGCGGCCAGTGCATGGCCGCAGCCCCTCGCCACGATCACGTCAACTCCCTGAAGGACGCCATGACTTCACTGCTGCGGCTTCTCTCCGTCTCCCTGGCCATGGGCGCCGCCTGGGCCGCCGCCACCGGTGCACAGGCCCAGAGCCTGGCCGAGCTGGCGCAGCTCGCGCGTGGCTACGATGCGCCCTGGCAGGCGGCCAAGGCCCAGTACGAAGCCGCCGCGAGCCGGGCCGAACAGGCCCGCGCGGGCCTGCTGCCCAGTGCCGCCCTGACCGGCAGCGCCAGCTACGGCCGCACCGACGTGAGCCGCCCGCCGATCGACCTGCACGCCCCCACGCAAACGCTGGGCGTTGCAGCCTCCCAGCCCCTGTACCGCCCCGCCAACCGCATCACGTTCGAGCAGGGACAGCGCGGCGTCGATCTGGCACGCGCCCAGCTCGACGGCGCGGAGCAGGACCTGCTGGTGCGCGTGAGCCAGGCCTATTTCGACGTGCTGGCCGCCCAGGACACGCTGGCTTTCGTGCAGGCGCAAAAGGCCGCCGTCGGCGAGCAGTTGGCGGCCGCCCGGCGCAACTTCGAGGTCGGCAATGCCACGGTGACCGATTCGCGTGAAGCGCAGGCACGGCACGACCTGGTGGTAGCCCAGGAGATCGCCGCAGAGAACGACCTGCGTGTCAAGCGCCTGGCGCTGGACCAGCTCGTGGGCCGGGCCGGAACCGCTCCCCTGCCTCTCGCGCAGCCCGTCGCGCTGCCCGCGGTGCAGCCCGCCGACGTGGGCACCTGGGTGCGCACCGCCGAAGACACGCAGCCCCTGGTCCGCCAGGCGGCCCTGGCCCTGGACGTGGCGCGCCTCGAAACCCGCAAGGCCGAGACAGGCCACCTGCCCACCGTGGACCTGCAGGCGGGCTACACGGTGCAGCGCACACCCAACGGCACGGTCACCCTGCCCGGCATCCACTCCCGTGCCAACGTCGCCAGCGTGGGAGTGGCCTTGAACCTCCCCCTGTTCGCAGGCTTCGCGGTGCAGAACCGGGTGAAGGAAACGCTTTCCCTCGAAGAGAAAGCCCAGGCGGACCTGGACAACGCGCGCCGCAGCGCTGCGCAGGCCGCGCGCGCGGCCTTCTTCGGAGTGCAGTCCGGCGTGGGACAGGTGAACGCGCTACAGGCGGCCGAGGCATCCACTCAAAGTGCGCTGGACGCCAATCTTCTGGGCTACCAGGTCGGCGTACGCATCAACATTGACGTGCTCAACGCCCAAAGCCAGCTCTACCAGACCAAACGCGACCTCGCACAGGCACGCTACAACGTGCTCACAGGCTCATTGCGCCTGAAGCAGGCCGCTGGCACGCTCACTGCCGATGACCTGTTGGCAATCGACGCGCTGCTGGCGCGCTAGCTAGCACCGCTAGCGCCACCGCTGATTGCTGGAGCCCGCGCAGGGCCACATGACGACCGGCTGCCCGGGCCTCGCCCGACCGCCCTCAATGTCCAGGCACATGCCCGTGTAGAGGCTGCGGATCTGCCCTCCGCTCCACTCCCATTGCTGGTTGGGCTGGTTCCGGCACTGCCATGCGATCACCCGCGCTCCCTGGCGCGTGCTGCCCTGCGCCACATCGAGGCACAGGTCGCCCACACGCATCTCGCCTTGCCGGGTCCAGGCGAAGCGCTGGTTCTCGGCGCCCGTGCACTGGTAGACATTCAAGGCATTGCCCGCACGCAAACCGCCGGCGACATCGAGGCACAGTCCGTTCTGGCCCCGGATCTCCTGCCCCCGCCAAGGGGCCGGCCCCTGCTGCGGAGGGTAGTCGGGGTAGCGCCCGTCGTCGCGGTCCTTGTCGCGGTCATGCCTGTTGGCCAGGATCACCGCCCCCGCGATGGCCGCGACGGCAGCCCCCGCGATCCAGGCGCCGGTGTTGTCCCCACCGGAGGTCTGGCTGCCTGCGCGCGTGACCAAGCGGAAGCGCCCGCCACAGCCGTTCGTCACCCACAGGTCCTTGCGGCCGATGTCGTAGCCCCAGTTGCGGTTGAAGCTGCAGTCGCCGGACAGTTGCTGCGCCAGTTCGACCTGCTCCACATCGTCCGGAAGCCGGTAGGTCTGGTACCAGCCGTTGGACACCAGTTCCACCATTTGCTCATTGGCATGCGCGGGGCCGGCCGGCAACACGAGGGTGCAGGCCAGCAGGATTGCAAGGGGTTTCTTGAATGGCATAGGACGGCTTGTGATAGTTCTGCGTTCACTGTAGCGCAACCATTGCATCGGTTCACCCTCCACTCTGCGGCACCAGCGAGAAGCGCATCAACGTCCGCTGGCGAGCCTTGGCGTGGTCGACCACGGGTATCGGATAGTCCACTCCCAACTGCAAGCCGCAGGCCTGCAGCTCCGCCGGCTTCATGGCCGCGGGAAAATGGATGTGCTTGTCCGGCACACGGTCCAGCTCCGGCAGGTAACGGCGAATGAAGCGGCCTTGCGGGTCGAACTTCTGCGACTGCATCACCGGATTGAAGATGCGGAACCACGGCTGCGCATCGCACCCCGTGGAGGCGGCCCACTGCCAGCCACCGTTGTTGGCGGCCAGGTCGTAGTCGTTCAGGTGCTCGGCAAAGTAGCGCTCTCCCCGCCGCCAGTCGATGCCCAGGTCCTTGGTCAGGAAGCTCGCCACCACCATGCGCAAGCGGTTGTGCATGTAACCCGTCTCGTGCAACTGGCGCATGGCCGCATCGACCAATGGGTAGCCGGTGCGGGCATCACACCAGGCCTGCCAGAGCTCCGGCGCTTCGTCCCACTGGATGCCGTCGTACGCAGGCCTGAAGGACTGCGCGACCACGTGGGGGTGATGCCACAGCACCATGGAATAGAAGTCGCGCCATGCCAGCTCGGACAGCCAGACCTGCGCGCCCTCGCAGCCCTGGGCAGCCTGCTGAACGGCCAGCGCGGCCACCTGGCGGATGGATAGGGTTCCGAACCGCAAATGCACCGAAAGATAGGACACCCCGCGGCGCCCCGGATAATCGCGCGCTTCCTTGTACGCCGCCATGCGCGGCAGAAAGTCCTGCAGCAGTTGCCGAGCGCCATGCATGCCGGCAGGCAGAGGCAGCGCTCCCAGGTTGGTGGGAACAAAGCCCAGCTCTGCCAACGGCGGTAGCCGCTCGCCCGCGGGAAGAGCTGCCAGATGACGGGCATAGCGTTCCACCGGATAGGGCCTGAGTTGGAAGGCATCGAGCTTTTGCAGCCAGGCGCGCTTATAAGGCGTGAACACGCTGTAAGGCCGGCCCTGCCCGGTCAGCACCTCGTCGCACTCGAGCAGCACCTGGTCCTTGTAATCGCTGAAAGCGATCCCCGCCGTACGCAAGGCCTCGGCGATGCGCCGGTCGCGGGCGATGGCCTCGGGCTCGTAGTCGCGGTTCGCCAATACCTCTTGCACGCCCAGGCTGCATGCCAATTGAACAATGCATTCCTGCGACGGGCCATGGCGCACGATCAGCCCGCCGCCGGGTGCACCGCTGCACGCGGCGAGCTGGCGCAAGCCGTCGTCCAACGCCAGGACGCTGGCATGGATGAACTCCACACGCCGGTCTTCACGGCTTGGAAGCGCCTCCAGGATGCCGGTATCGAATACAAAAGCGCAATACACGCGCTCAAAGCGGCGCAGCGCGTGGTACAGGGCAGCGTGGTCGTCACAGCGCAGATCGCGCCGCATCCACACCAGGGCACTGGCAGAGGCCACGGATTAGTGTTCCTTGTTTGCTGATGTGGCGCATACGATGCCGCCAGGAAAATGACCTTGATTTCCTAAGGAGCTCAAAATTAGAGGTTGGCAATCAGAAGCTTATTTTTAATCTTTTATTTGACAAACAACTCCGCAGCCAATAAAGCAAATATTTTTTCAATTAGCAAACATTCCCAAAGAGTGAAAACAAAATCGCAATCGAAGAAATGAGTTAATTTCGTTTCAAGAGTCAGAGCGAGCAAGCTGTTTCACCATTCCGCAGAGCCTATGCTCCGCTAGAATCAGAACTGCAACAATCTTCTACCCATGCCCGCAGTGTGCACGAGCGGACCTTCCAACAACACCACATCACTACAAATGAAACGCATGCCCACCCTTGTCGACGGCCTGGACGAGATACTCAACGGCGGGTTGTTCGAGGGAGGAGTCTACATTTTCGAAGGCCCCCCGGGGGTCGGCAAGACGACATTGGCCAACCAGATTGCGTATACCCTTGCCAGGCGCGAGATCCGCACGCTGTACGTCACCATGCTGGCCGAGTCCCATGCTCGCATGCTGCAACACATGGAGCAGCAGATCTTTTTCGATCAGCAGGAGGTGAGTGCGAGGGTTTTCTACGTCAGCGGCTACCGCGAGTTCGAGCAAGGCGGGCTGAAGGCCGTCGTGAGCCTGCTGCGCGGGGAACTGATGCGTTACCGCGCATCGCTGCTGGTGATCGATGGCTTGGTAGTCGACAGGCTGGAGTCGATGGCCAACGATTCCGTTCGCCAGTTCGTCCATGAACTGCAGAGCCTGGTGAGTGCCATGTCCTGCACATGCCTCGTGCTCACCAGCGGCCATGGAAACGCGCTGAGTGCAGAGCAGACGATGGTGGATGGCATCTTCGCATTCGAGGACCACGGTTTTCACTGGCGCGCAGAACGCAGGATGCATGTGCGCAAATTTCGGGGCAGCCAGATCATCCGTGGCCAACATACCTTTTGTATTTCGACACAGGGCCTCCAATTTTTCCCACGCCTGGAAAGCCTGCCTTTGGTCGACGCAAATGCCAGACTGGGCAAGGCCAAGATTTCCACAGGTCTGCATGCGCTCGACGATGTCCTACGTGGCAATGGCTTGCTCTCCGGCAGCGCATCGGCCGTTATCGGGCAAACTGGCACTGGCAAGACCACCTTGGCACTCGCTTTTGCGGCCGCTTCCGACACTGACAGCCGAGGGCTGGTGCTTTCTTGTACGGAATTAGCAGCCGACCTTCGGAGACTGGGCTCCGACGTGGGCCTTGGGATCGAGGCAGCCATTACATCTGGCGCATTGGTGATCAAAAACCTGGGCCACGAGGACGAATCGATGGATGAAATGGGTCACAAACTGCTGCGGCTGGTTGATGAACTAAAGATTCGCCGGCTTGTAGTAGATGGTATCGCTGGTTTGGCTGACACGTTGGCATTTCCGGAGCGCGGCTACCGTTTCCTCGGGCGCTTGCTACTGGAACTGCGCCGCAGGGAAGTGACCTCCCTGTTTACCGTGGATCCTGATGCGCTGGCCGTCGCGGCCGGAACACCGCTGGCGGACGGAGTAACTGGCTGGTTCGATAACGTATTTATTTTTGATCCGGTCTCCGCAAAAGACAGGCGAGTCAATCAGCGGGTACTTGCGATTTCGAAAGTTCGCGGCGGCGGAACCGATCAGACTTCTGTAGATGTCTTCGTTTCGCCTCCTCTGGGTTGAGAGGCCCTTTACTGTCTAAGAGAAAGATCGTCTCGATGGAAATGATTCTTATCGTCGAGGACGAATACGGGAATGCCGAGATATTGCAGCTCCTGCTTGAAGCTGAAGGCTATAGAGTTGCAATAGCATCCAATGGCAAGCAGGCGCTCGAAATCATCAGAAGCGGCGAAAAACCGTCATTGATCCTTACCGACTTCATGATGCCCATCATGAATGGCGGCGAGTTCGGGCAGATCATTAGCCAAGACGAAGCGCTGAAGCACATTCCATTTGTATTCATGAGCGCTACGAGCGAGGACATCGTGAGACGGGTTTTCCAGGGATACGATGAATTCCTGGTTAAACCCTTTGATCTCGACACCCTGCTTGTCGCCGTGAAACGGTTGATGGCGAACGGAAAGCCGCCAGAGCCTCCCGATGGGCAAGTGGAAGACTCGATGCGCCACCTACTCAAGGGAATTCGTGTATCTACACGCGATTGAAGATTGAAATCACTCCGCCAAGGCTACGGCTGCGCTGCCCCTTGCACCTGTACTGCAGGCGCTGCGCAGAACAGCGCTCTTATGAAGATAGGGTTAGGTTAAAAACAAAAAGCTGCAACCCGTCAAGGTAGCAGCTTTTGCTTTTTTGCGGTCTTATACGAGACAAAGCTCATATACCGCTAATTGTCGGCTATCAAAGCCAACTGGCGGAAACGGAGTCCGCTAAATTAAGGTCCAGAGTCGTCCAGGGAAAATCAACAACTTACTGATTTTAAAGGATTTTTCCCACTAACCTCGTCCAACGAGGTTCAACCAGATTCAGCCACAGCCAATGTTTTTTGTGGGCACAATGTGGGACAGGAATTTATGGCGGAGAGTCCCATGCCCAAGGTGGCCAAGCAGTTGTCGGAGCGCGCTGTCGCAGCGATCAAGATGGAAGGAAGGCACGCCGTCGGCGGCGTGCCCGGCCTGCACTTGCGGGTGAGCGCAGGCCACCGGGGCTGGGTGCTAAGGATCCAGGTGGGAGACAAGCGCCGGGACATCGGCATCGGCGCCTACCCTGCGGTGGGACTGTCCGAGGCCCGCGACAAGGCGCGGGACATCCATGACGGGCTGCGCGAGGGCAAGGATCCGATCGCTCCGCGCAAGCAGCAGCGCATGGCCGTCCAGCGCTTGATTTCTTCGTCGTTCTTCATGCTCAGGTCTCTTTCTTCTCAGTTTAAGACCTGTGCAGGTTTTTACTGGGTCAATACAGACCGCCTTTGGCGGAGGGGGTGAAAGGCGGGAATCAGAGGCTCAAGCTGCTCTACCACCTCCTTCGGGGCTGCGCTGGCCATGATAGCGTTTAGGATCCATACAATCGTCGGGGATGCGACAATTAACTTGCTCAGCAATTAGAAAGAACTCGACACGAGCTTTTAAAAATCATCCGAAAGATATTCGTAAAGTTGTCGGATGGGGACGATATCTGTGTAGTTGACATTATCCGCACGGAACTCAGGAGCATTAGGTAGAAACTTTTCTTGGAATATCTCTATGCTCGCGAAAAAAATGTCGCACGATGCTATGAAAGCCGGCGGTCCACCTTCAGGTACAGAAAACAAACCTCGGCTGAATGAAAGCCTGATGCAACTCTCGCCTAGCCGATTCCGGATAAGTTCAAGATGTCGGGTCTGGTAGTAGTCGAAATCGAACCGGCTACCAGGCACTGAAGGATATTGAACCGTGAGCTTGATCATGGATAAACCTAACTTTACTGAAAGCTTATTCAAGCTTGATGTTTGCATCTTGGATAAGGCGATCCCAACGAGCCTGATCGGCCATCATGCGCTGTTGGATCTCTGCCGACGAGCCTACGGCCGAAATCTTCACGCCGCCCAGCGATTTCACACGTGCATAGAAAGCTTCGCTTTTTACAATGCTGTTAGCCGCTCCATTAAGCTGACTCACGATGCCCGGAGGGGTCGCCTTCGGAGCCAAGAGGTAGAAACCGACCGACACCTTGAAGTTCTTCAACCCTCCTTCGTCCAAGGTCGGCAGATTCGGATAGTCAGGATCGCGACGATCCGACGCAAAGCCGAAGGTCTTGAGCTTTCCCGCCTTGACTGCATCCATCGCACCCGTCGGAAGAAACGCAAAGCTGATTCGGCTACTCATTAGATCAAGCTGAACCTGATTTCCCCCTTTGTACGGGACATGCAGCGAAGTAACGCCCGCCTCCTTGTTAAACATCTCACCCATGAGATGCAGCGCCGTAGAAATACCGGATGAGCCATAGGAATAGCGAGTCGGATCGTTTTTCAGCAACGCGATGAATTCGCGCAGATTGGTGGCCGGGATATCGGGCGCGGCGGCAAGCATGTACCCGATGCTGAGAATGTCGCTCACCGGCGCGAAGTCCGTTAGGTCCTTGTAGGGTAGCGACCTTGAAATGGGTGTCATGGTTCAACAACCATCGGCTGATGGCCCCGCTGGGCTACGTTCCGCACGCCGAGTTCGAGACCACCTACTATCGCAATCTTGAGCAGCGGGCCAGTACGGCTGACTCAAGCTAATCGGCCTCCGCGAAAGCCGGGGGGTTCACGCCGTGTTCCTGCAGCGGACAGCTATAGTTCTTCCATGACAAAGCCCAGAGCGCTTCCCCCAAAGAAGCGAGCGTTTTTTAATCCCTTTCCCAAGTACCTCCAACTACGCGAGATCTTGCGCAAACGTCTACAAAACGACTACCAGATTGGCGACCGGCTGCCTACTGAAGGCGAACTGTGCGAGGAGTTCGAGGTTTCGCGAGAGACGGTGCGTCAGGCGCTCCGTTGGTTCGACGATGAGGGGCTAATCGATCGCAGACGGTCCCAGGGCACCTTCTTGCTCAAGCACCCTGCCCCCCGCCTCGAAAAGCGTCTCACCGGGCTCAGCGAGGATTACACGACGCTCAAGCTCGACACCAAGTCAAAGATCCTGAGTTCCGGCATGGTGTCGGATGCAGGGGTCACCAACTGCTGCGCCTGACGGACGAACGGGTCTACTTAGTCACGCGCGTGCGATTTTTTGAGGCAAGACCGCTGGCACTGCATCACGCCTATTTCACGCCCAATGTGGGTCAAGCGGTGAAGGACGCAGACTTTCAAGAAATGTCTATTCTTGAATTTTTGAAAAAGCAACTGAAATTAGAAATTCTAGAAGAGCGTCAAGAGATAGACGCAATGGTGGCAACACTAGAACTAGCTCAGATACTGGATGTTGAAGTCGGCGCACCAATCCTTTTCCTCTCCCGCTTCTTCAGGCATGCGGACGGGACGCCATTGGTGGTATTCCACTCCTATTATCGCGCAGACCGATATTACTACACAATCAGCATTGCAGCTGAAATCTAATAAACAAAACAACCACGCCCTTCAAAAAAAGTCAATCATCCTTCGTCATCAGATCCTCGTCGCCAACACGATTAAGACCTGAAAATATGATTCACACATGGATCTCAAAAAATATATTTTGACTGTTTTTTATTTCTGCTGCCGCCTCAAAAATAACTCCTGAAACACAGATGCCGAAACCGGCCTCCCAAGTAAATAACCCTGAATTTCAGGACAATTGTGACGCTTGAGAAAATCCAATTGCTCATCCGTCTCTACGCCCTCGGCAATCACCTCCATGCCAAAGCTGCGTCCAAGATAAAGCACCGCCCTTACTACGGCCTCATCTTCAGGATTAGCGTGAACATCACTTATAAAAGACTTGTCAATTTTTAATCGTGACACCGGATAACGTTTGAGCAAGCTAAGGGATGCAAACCCTGTCCCATAATCATCAAATGCGAGACCAATACCTATTCTGCGCAGATCGTGGAGAAGGTTCAATGTACCAGCATCATTTTTCAGTACTATATTTTCAACAATCTCAAGCTCAAGCGATTGAGGAGGAAGCAAGAATTCATCTAATATTTGGCTCACAGTGTGTAGCAAATGCCCGGAACGGAACTGTGCCTCAAATAGGTTGACACTCATGCGAAATTCCGGATATTGAAGCCTCCATTGAGATGCTTGATAGCACGCAGTGCGCAAAATCCATGTGCCGATCTCCGCAGCAGACGGCTTTTGACTTAAAACCTCAATGAACGACGCCGGAGAAAGAAGTCCACGTTTTGGATGGTGCCAGCGGATAAGCGCCTCTGCTCCAGTCAATGTCTGATCCGCCGTAGAAAACTGCGGTTGATAAAACAATTCGAATTCATTTCTTTCAAAAGCCAACTTAAGTTCCTGCTCGAAAGCACGGCGTGCGATTGCTACCTCTCGCAATTCTGGAACAAAAATCTCATACCGTCCCTTACCTGACGCTTTGGCTCTATAAAGTGCAAGGTCCGCAGCTCGCAGCAGATCTTCAGAGCGCGCGCTGTGCTGTGGCGCCAGAGCAACTCCAATGCTCGCACCTATCTCGATGTGTTGTCCGGCAAATTCGTAGGGGCGCGAGATCAGCGAGACGAGACGTGACGCCATGGCGTTGGCATAGCGTTCGTCGTTGCCACGTAACAGCACGACAAACTCATCACCGCCCAGGCGTGCAGCCATAATCGTGTCTTCACTAAAAGACATTAGGCGTCCAGCCACTTCACGCAGGACGGCATCTCCCGCAGGATGGCCGAGCGAGTCATTGACCTCCTTGAATCCATCGAGATCCAAAAGCAGCACAGTTGCAGGCTGCGCAGCTTCCACGACTTCTTTAAGACAGTCCTGCCAAGCACCTCGGTTTGGAATTCCTGTTAATGCATCAAGAGAAGCGAGCCGGAATAATCGCTCTTCATTTCTCCGCCTCTCAGTAACATCACGCACGATGGCACCAACACTTGTCGCCTCTCCCTCCTGCCAAGTCGACAGAGAAAATTCTGCAGGAAACTCACTCCCATTCTTTCGAAGTCCCGACAGCTCAATTGTACGATCAGCAAGCTCCAATTTCTCACCATTGCGCAGCCTTTCTATCTCGGCAATATATATGTTTATCCAACTATCAGGAACAATCACCCGACTGGTGCAACCGACCATTTCCTCACTGGTATATCCAAAAAGCCTTTCCGCCGATCTGTTCCAAAAAGTCACATCCCCTTTTGAATCGGAGCAAACAATAGCATCAGGCGATGTTTCAGCAATACGTTCGAAGCGGCTTTGACTCACAGTGCGAAGATGTTCAATTCGCCTCAACTCCATCCTGTCCATGACAAGCGCTGCTATGTCAGTCAGATTCCTTTTATCCTCGGCAGAAAATTCCGTATGCACTTTCGCATCAATTAGGCAAACGGTTCCAATTTTTTCACCTGATGACGTAACGAGAGGCTTTCCCGCATAAAAGCGAATAAAAGGCGCCCCTAACACCAATGGATTTGCAGAAAACCTGGGATCCTTTGCTGCGTCCAAAACGACGAGAATTTCATCTTGCATAATTGCATGAGCACAGAAAGCGATCTCTCGGCTTGTTTCGCAAAGATCAAATCCGATATGAGATTTAAAGAATTGTCGATCGCGTTCCATCAATGAGACCAAAACGATCGGAACATCAAATATTCTGGAGGCGAGTCCTGCCAGCCGGTCAATATCCTGCTCTGGAGGTGTGTCAATGAGGTGGTATTCCTCAACAGCTGCCAGCCGCGCATTCTCATTTTCAGGAATAGGATAAGGATTAATCATTAAAATAAATACCCACAGATTAACAAGGACTCGAATCCAAAGATACTTTCACATTTCCCTCTAGAGGTCCTGCCAAGAAAGAGCGAACAAACATGCAATCCCTCGCCCTATCTGGACACCAGCCATGCGCGAACGCTCAAAAGAGTGGACTACGTCTGTTAATCTCTGTCAATCAGAAAAAAACGCGATCCTTTGAGAACTAACATGCATGGTGCGCGAAGTGAAGCCAGTCGCCCACCTCGCCAGCGAGTCAGCATGCCACACCAAGTATCTTTATCATCCTCAAAATCCACGATCGCGGTGGTCGCCCAAGACGAAGCCATTCGTTCCAATGTTTCCCGCTTCCTGCTTGATGCGGGCATGCAGGCTTGGGATGTCGAGTCGGCCGAGAGGTTCTACGGACATCTGCTGCGTAAGCGTGCTGACTTGGTGGTTGTAGAACTGGAGAGGCCCGGAAGCAACTTGGATCTGGTCAAAAGACTGGCGGTACATAACATTCCTGTGGTTGCGCTGACCCTTTGCGATGCAAAAAGCCGCACCATTGCACTCAACGCAGGTGCCCTGCAGTGCGTGGGCAAGACCACCGATCTACGGGTGTTGGCGGCAGGGATTCGCTCCCAGTTGCGTCGGCTATCACCATCAAGCATGAGAGCCCAACAGTTCAGGTCGTGGAAACTAGATACGTTTGCGCATCGATTAATTGCGCCAAACCTGAAAGCCGTACCTCTAACGAGCCGCGAGTCAGAGCTTCTGACCTGCTTGATGGCAACGCAAGACGTTCTGGTCACCAAGGAGACGCTCATCGGGGTCACGGAAGCAGTTCATTCCCAGGATAACTTTCATCGCATTGAAGCCCAGTTGTCTCGATTGCGGCGCAAGACGCTAAAGTCCACGGGACTGGCGCTGCCTGTGCGAGCGGTATTCGGCCGCGGCTTGGTGTTTATGAGTGACGCCTTTTTCCAGAAAGAGTTAGTGCTTAAAGCCATTGACGGACAACGCAATACGGGATAGCTATCTGCTCATTATGCAGAAATTCACATCTTTATAATGGTATGGACTGGCCTCTCTGATCAGACCAGTTTATCCATTTCTTCAGTCCAAAGAGTGACCCGATTTCGCCCTGTCCGCTTTGAATGGTAGAGTGCCTCATCAGCTCGAGCGAGGCACTGGTCCGGCCCACGCGTCTGCATATTCAGCACACAGGCGCCAAAGCTTACTGTGTAGGCAATCTCACCAGCCGAGGACTGTGTAGGATGAGTCTCAATCGACTGTCGTAAACGCTCAGCCAGTGCCAAGCACTGCTTCACTTCAGTGCCTGGCAGCAAAATAGCAAACTCTTCTCCCCCCAGCCTGCCAGGCATATCGGTGATGCGCAAACTATTGCGCATCAACGCCGCCAAATCCTTGAGTACCTCATCCCCCACAGCATGCCCATATGTATCGTTGATACGTTTGAAATAATCAATATCCAACATTACTATGGCGCCTGCGGGATGGCGACCATCTCTCACCGCTCGAAATTCTTCCGTAAGGCGGGCCATGAATGTCCGGCGGTTGGGCAATTCTGTCAAAGTGTCTGTCGCAGCCAATTGCTCCAGTACTGACTGTCGGCGACGGCTTTCAGTGATATCCCGCAGGATGGATATGCGTCCCAGACTGCGCTGCTGTGCCTGCAACAGCACTTGATCCATTTCCAGAATTCGGCCATCGGGAAACTGCAATTCTGTGCCCAGTTGAACAGCTGCTTGTGGATCCACTGGCAGCAGCATTTCTCGGATGGCAAGAGGCAGTAACAATGCTAAAGCAGCGCGGGAGCCCTTCCCCTTCTCTGCCGAAAAGCCATCGACGCCCAGTAGTTGGAACAGTGTCGCATTAGCCGCCACGATTTGCCGTGCCTTCGGATCATCGAGCAGCACTCCGCCGGGGAAATGGTCAATGAGTGCGAGAAGCCGTTGTTGAGCCGTTACCAGTGCAGTTTGCGCACGATGGCGATCATCCACATCATGCGCAGTCCAGATCACGTTGCCCTCTGGGTCTTCGGGATCAAGCAGCGTGCCGTACATGTCAAACCAGCGCAGCGATCCATCCTGAAGCTGCAGTTGGGCTTCTGAGCGAGACCATCCCTGAATGCGCAGTTCGGGGTAATGGCCAGCGACCCTCTCAAAGCTCTCTTGGTTGGGATGAATGATCCGTACGCTTTGGCCTTGCAATGGCCCAAAAAGTTGTATCGCGCGGTCATTGGCATGCACGATGTACCGACTCGGCGAGGTCAAAAAAATGACCGCACTGCTTTGATCAAGCAAGGCCCTTACCAAACGCTCGGACTCCACTCGGCGGTTAATGTCACTGTGCATGCCAAGCATACGCAAGGGCTTCCCGTGATCGTCACGGTTGATGACTTGCCCTCGAGTCTCGACCCATAGCCATCCACCATTGGCGGTGCGCAGTCTTATTTCCTGCCGATACTCACTATCACGCTCCAGATTGCTACTCAAAGCTGTCTGGACACGCTCCAGATCACGAGGGTGGACCATTGCATAGAAGTCCTGAAGATTGCCCTGGCGTTTTTCATGGCCATTGCCCAGCATCGATTGGCAACGCGCGTCCCATACGAGCCTATCCTCCACAACATCCCATTGCCACATGCCGTCTTTCACTGCGTCGACAGTTAGACGGACCCGCTCCTCGCTCTCACGCAGAGCTTCCTGGGTGGCACGTTCCTCTGATATGTCGTGTATATAGCCATGCCAAAGCACGCCGCCATCGGGCGTGCGTTCAGGGTTGGCATGGCCGTGCATCCACCGGACAGTACCGTTGGCAAGTTTCAGGCGGTAGATTTGTTCCCAAGGACTCAGATAGCGAGCCGAGGCCTGCACTGAGTGCAGCACCCGATGCGCATCATCAGGGTGCAACATTGGAACAAGGTCAGTGGTGTCACCGGGACTGCCTGCAAAACGGACTCCATGCAATTGGTAGAGGGCAGCCCCAGCGAAAGGAAAGCTGTGCGCCCCACTGGCACTACGCTTGAGCTGAAACAAAGCACCAGGCACCTGCTCCACCAGTTTACGCAGCAGAGCGTCGCGCTCGGCCAATTGGGCTTGACCTCTAGCTCGCTGAACAGCGAGCCAGGCAATCAGCGAAGCACCGAGCAATAGCACCGCCGTGGCCACGCCGTTGCGAATCAGGCTAGTTTTCAATGAAGGGAGCAAGGGAGCAAGGGCGGCTTGTTTGTCTAGGCCTGCACTCACGACCATCGGAAATCCTGGTGTACGACTCCATGCGTAGTAGCGCCTTACGCCGTCAACCTGGGCCACCACCTCGTAGGCGCCATACTGATGCGACACATCGGTGAGAAATTGCCGCTCCGGCGGCACCGACGTGCCCAAGACACTCTGCTCTCCATGAGAACGCGCCAGGTACATGCCGTCGTTTCTCAGCAGCAGCACGACGTCATTGGGCTGCCCGAACACATCCCGGAAAAAGCTCGAGAGATAGGAGGGCGACAGCGCAACGACCAGAACCCCATCAAAGCGACCGTTGCGCATCAGCGCTCGGGACAGTGGTATGGACCACTGTTGAGAGACCCGTCCCAGTATGGGCCGCCCTACATGCAATCCTTGAACGGCGCCTTGTTTGTGCACCTGAAAATGCTCTCGGTCGCCGATGCCGACTGCCAGCGCATTAGTACCTTGCAGACTGGAGTACACCACTTTGCCGTTGCTGTCTGCAACTGCGACTTGAAGGATGGCTCCCGAAGGGGTAGTGCGCCGCAAGGTTTCTTGCGCCAACAGAAACGCACTCATGTCACGGGCCTCGTATGCCGATGCCAAGTTGCGCGTAGCGTAGTCCAACCCCGAAAAAAGTGCCGATACTTGCGCTGCCAGAGCCCGTGCCACTTGCGAGGCTCGCAGCTGGGTCTGCTGCTCCAAGTGGGAGCGCTGCACCTTGTGCCCCTCCAACAGCATTGCCCAGTAAAGCGCGCATGCACCCACAATCCCAGCGAGGCCCAGGGCAATGACATGGGACAACCGCACGTTGCCCATGTGTCTACTTCTATTGAGACGAAAAGTGATTGAGGGAGATGACAAGAACATGCGGGCGGCAGTGTGCCATGAAGCCAGAAATCGGACAGCAGCGCCTCCTCGCTCGTCTAGGGTCGTGATGTGTATGCCGTGCCCCGCCAGGCACTCTGTCCGGGGGTACCTTCTCTGTTTTATGGGCTTTTCGATACGCCACAAAGCCCTTCAGCGAGCTGGAAAAACCCGATTCGCTTTTTTGCGAATTACGCCGCGCTACCGGCATGGAGCGCCCACCCATCAGCTCGCCACGGTCTGATCGCGTCCGTTACGCTTGGCTTGATACAGTCGCTTGTCAGCTGCTTTGAGCAGGCTGTCGAGCGTGTTGTCGGCTGAGATAACCGAGACCTGTATTACACCGATGCTTGCCGTTATGTACACCAAAATTCCATCTGGCAAGGTGTTGGCTGTGTTGCGCACTGCGTTGACAAGCCGGGCCGCAATAGCGAGCGCACTCTCCTGCCCGGTTCGGGGCAGAAGCACCGCAAACTCCTCTCCACCCAGCCTGCCAAACAGGTCGCCCGGCCGCAGCAATTGAGAAATGGTCAACGCGAAACCGGCGAGCACGACATCTCCGGCGCCATGACCGTGTGCATCGTTGATATTTTTAAAGTGATCAATATCGATCATCATCACTGCTACGCAATCCTTCTCCCTTGCTAGCCGTGCAAGCAGTCTTTCACCACCACTCATGAAAGCACGCCGAGTCATAGCGCCAGTAAGAAAATCCAGATTCACGGCTTTGTCAAGTTTTTGCAGTGCATCATTGCGTGCAGCGCTCGCGCATGCGACAGCGAGAGGCCCCAGCGAAAGTAAAGTGACTCCCATCCGAAACGAGAATACGGAGGGCAAATGGTCGGGGGTAAAAACAAAGGCGTAAGAAGCCACTTCCAGCGTCTTCCAGAAGCAAACCGTCATGCTCAGGAGAGTTACAAGGAACACTTTGTAGGTCAACGCGCACCAGAGCAACGCGGGAACTACAAAGGCGATAGCACCAGGACCTCCCAGAAGAAAGGCGCTGATTTCACTAAGCACCACCGAGATTAATGGGCCCCAACGCAGCCAAGGAGGCATCTGTTGTGCTGTGCCTGTCCGTATCTCTTGCCAAGAGACGGGCATGGTCAGCAATACCGGTAATACGAGAACGTAGTTCATCAATTCCGTGCTGAACCAGAGCATGGCAGCCACATGCAGCGAAGTATTAAAAACTATGGATCCGGCACCGCAGCCAGTAATCGTTGCAACAGCAGATGCCGCACTGCATGCAAGTAATAAATACAGCGCCGAGAGCTGGCGCTGCATGCGCCATGTGGCTTCGTCGGTTCGCAATAACAGCGCTGCAGCAACTGCAGCACCTGCAATGTTGGAAAAAGTGAGCCACAAAGTAGCAAATAGGGAATTACCAGTAATCAGATCGGCAGTGATATAACCAAGCCCTGCAGCGACCCAGCCTTGCGCCTTTGTCAATTCTGGGCGTCGCACCATTACACCCGCTAGAAGCGCGTTGGCCGGCCAGAAGACCGCGAAGAAGCCGTCAGGCCGGGTGGCAATGCCCAGCAAGCTCGCGCCGAAGATCAAACAGCTGAGACTGATCAGGTCGGACACGTGAGAGCGTCTCGTCGCGGTGCTTGGAAACAAGGAAGGCGAAAAGCGCATGAGTGACCTTTTGGTGCAAGCACGCATCTTTTCTCGGGCCGGGAGCTAAGTCAACCGAATCACTGCTAAACCGTGGCATCTGCTGGCTCCAGCCGCACCTGTTTTTGTGGCCTTCAAGGCACAGAAGAGGCGTACTGCGGATATCTTTGTGAGGCTAGCTGCGCTCGCAGATGTGTAGCGGCCTAGGCGACCGGAGGGTGGATACCCCTCCCGCGATGCCAAGTAAAGAAAGCGCCTTTCCCGACTTGAGGAGCGAAGTCATTTGCTCTAAATTCTTGACTTTACTTGTCGTGGGAGGATGTCCATGCAATGCCCGCCAGTTCTCGAAAGCGAACCACTCCGCTTGGCAGCATTGGCGGAGTATGAATTCGACGAGGGCAAGGAACTGCCCAGCTTAGAACCCATCGTGACCATGGCCACCAGGATTTTCAGTGTACCTGTTGCAGCTGTAAATCTTGTCGGAAATGACCATGTATTCTTCGCCGCCAGCAAAGGCATCGGTGATACCGACATGCGCAGGGATCTGTCGTTTTGCGCCCATGCCATTGCTCAGGACGATGTCATGGTGGTGCCGGACGCATTGCTTGATGAGCGTTTTCATGACAACCCGTTGGTGCAAGGGGCGTTTGGGATCCGGTTCTATGCAGGCGTGCCCCTTGTTTCGCCCAAGGGATGGCCTCTCGGTGCGCTTTGCGTCATTGATCACCAACCCCGAGAAGGCCTTTCCGACTCCGACAAGACGGCTTTGCGTGAACTGGCCCGAATCGTCTGCGACAAGTTGGAGTTGCGTCGCATAGGAATGGCTGGACACAAGGGAACGTCCAGGTTCGATGCCTTGGCAGAGCACTCTCCTTCAGCGATCGTTTCGTTCGGCGCAGATTGTCGAATCATCGCCTGGAACGAGGCGGCAACAAAGATGTTTGGCTATCAGCCTGCCGAACTGATGGGGCGGAGCATCGAAATGTTGATGCCCGCTCACCAGCGCGCAGCATTTCGATTGCGCATTGCCGCGGCAGTCGCTCTACTGGGAGAGCAATCCGATGCGCCCATAGAAGTCACAGGTATGCGCAAGAATGGCTCAGAGTTCCCTGTGGAGTTGGCCGCATCCTTGTGGGTAGACAATGATCAGATCCGATTTGGGGCCATTGTCCAAGATATCAGTGAGCGGCTCAAACAACAGGAGGAACTCACTCGTTTGGCGAATTTCGACATGCTCACCGGGCTGGCCAACCGCGGACTCTATCAGCGATCGATTGAAGACAGCATCTCGACAGGGCGACCTAGCGCGGCTCTGATGCTGGACCTCGATGGCTTCAAAGACATCAACGATACCTTAGGACACGCTGTCGGAGACCGCATACTCTGCGAGGTTGGACACCGGTTGCGCAGTCTCGCCAAGACTGAAGACGTTGTCGCCCGTATTGGTGGCGATGAATTTGCTATACATCTATGCAATATTAATGCAGTGGAGAAAGCCCAAAGAATCGCTGATGAGGCGATCGCAGTGATCAAACGTCCGATTGAGGTGGACGGGCATAACCTTCACATTGCAGTGAGCTGTGGCATCGCGTTGATACCTCAACATGCGAGCGAAGCGACTGAACTCATTGCAAATGCTGATCTTGCGCTTTTCCATGCTAAGGCGAACAAGAAAGGACATGCTTTGGTCTTCGAACCGGAGCTACGGTCCGCAGCCAGTTCACGCAGACTGTATGACAGCGAATTACATCATGCAGTTGAGAACGGGGAATTGGTGCTGTATTACCAACCTCAGGTTTGCATCGAAGACGGTGCTCTTGTCGGCGCCGAGGCGTTGATTCGCTGGCAGCATCCCAGCCGCGGCTTGCTTCCGCCCAGGGAATTTATTCCAGTGCTAGAAAATGGCCCCTTGGCCGCAATCGTCGGAGATTGGATTCTGGATAAGGCTTGCGCTCAAGCAGCACTCTGGCGGAGTGCAGGTTTACAGAAATTTCGCGTGGGAGTTAATTTGTTTGGCGCACAATTTCGCGCTGGAGATTTATACAATAAAGTACTGGAGGCTCTAACTCGGCATGCCCTGCCCGCTCACGCTCTGGAACTGGAGATCACAGAGAATATCGCCCTCGATAACGAAACCATTGTTCTACCTCCCCTTCGAGCACTTCATGAAATTGGCGTAGGCATCGCTTTTGATGATTTCGGCACAGGGTATGCGTCACTCAGCCTTCTCAAGCATTATCCGCTGACGCGCATCAAGATCGACCGCGCTTTCGTTCAGCAGATTGTAGAGTCAAAGCAGGACGATGCAGTTGTGCGCGCCATTTTGGACATTGCACGAAACTTCAATCTAGAGGTTATTGCCGAGGGCGTAGAAACGCAGGCACAGCGGGATAGACTATATCACCATGGCTGCAAAGAGGCGCAGGGGTATCTTTTTGGGCACCCCAAGCCTGCAGAGTTGTTTACTGCGCAGCTTGCTCTGGGCAGTTGAACGGCCTACTCATCTTCAGCAGGCTATCTGAAGTTGAAGTTGCCCCGCTTCCACGTTATCGGCTTGATTCTCAAGCCGGGATTCGGTCTTCCTCGTTGGTCTCCGTTGTCGGACGCGCCTCGACGACTATGCGGCGCTCGAACTCCACAGGGAGCGGTAGTCCAGCGCGGAATGGCGCTGGTGCGGGTTGCACCAACCCTCGATGTAGCTGAACAACGCGACCTTCGCCTCTGCCTTTGATCGGAAGCTGCGGCGCTCAATCAGCTCGCACTCGAGCGTGGCGAAGAAGCTCTCGCCCATGGCGTTGTCGTACGCGTCACCCACGCTGCCCATCTCGGCGCACCGTTGTCCGAACGCCAGGCTGGTGTACTGGCTTCCCTGGTCCGAGTGGTGGATGATGTCTCGGGGTTTGCGCTGGGCCAACGCCATGTTCAGCGCCGCCAGCACGAGCCCCCGCGGTCATCCTCTCGCCCATCGACCAACCGACCATGCGCCTGCTGAAGACGTCCATCACCACAGCCATGTAGATGAAGCGTGCCCAAGTCGGCACATAGGTCATGTCGGCCACCCACAGCTGGGTGAACCGCCCCGGAACCGGGGCGGTTCACCCGAGGAACGCGCTCGTGCTCTGCGACAACAATACGCGACCATACTGCATCGCCCATTTTCAGATCGGCATAGCGAAGCAACCGCGGCGAGTTGTCGGCGAGGTCGAAAAGCTGATCCAGCTGCGCGCCATAAGAGAGCAGGGTTTGAACGAGGGTGGAAGGCACGGTGGCGTTTGGTGGTATTCAGTGTGAATTGTCGCGAATGGTAGACCGGCGTGCCGAAGAGGTCGAACCAGGGCGAGCCCAGGCGCAACTGATAGCCCAGGGCGGCGGCGGTCCACTGCGTGGCACCCCACACGCCGGCGATGACGATGCAGAGCACCGCTATCACCTCACCAAACAGCACACTCGTTCCCTGCATCCTTGCCTCCTGACATTCCGTTCCGGAGCGGCACGAGCAGGTGCCGCCGACGCAAGGGTCAGGGCTGGTTTAGGGGGCGGCCAAAGACAGATTCGGAAACGATTGAGCGGAGGAAAAGGAGAATTCGTGGCCGGGACGGCAAGAGCAAATCACCGCCCCCCGGGGAGAACTCTGGAGAGGCCTCCTTCTCTTCCAAATTAATCGTCTGCGCCGGCTAACGATTGGCAAGAACGCAACGTTCAAATCGCGCAGGCACTGCCTCAGCCCCGGCAGCAACCCAATTCATGCAAAGGAGATGCTACGCAGACCTCCGGGACCGACGCAGCACCGTGCTCTGCGGAGGAGATGGATACAATGAGAATTGTTCTCATTTTCTACTGTTTGCCCTCTCTTGCCCACCTGAGCAGCTTTTGCATGTCCTCCGGCGAAACCTCCTTCAAGATCCACACGCTGTACAGCGACCACCACGGCTGGCTGCAGAGTTGGTTGCGCCGGCGCGTGGGCCATGCGGGTGACGCGGCCGATCTGGCGCACGATACATTCCTTCGCATCATCCTGACGGGGCGTACACCGGAGGCCGATCAGTCACGCGCCCACCTGACACAGGTCGCCAAAGGCTTGGTGATCGACCTTCACCGCCGCCGTCTGGTGGAGGCCGCCTATATGGATGCCCTGGCGCACCTGCCACAGGCGCAAGCACCCTCGGCCGAGCAGCGTGCGCTGGTCATCGAGGAACTGCTGCTGGTGGACCGCGTACTCGGTGCCCTGCCGGCCAAAGTGCGAGAAGTGTTCCTGCTATCGCAACTCGATGGGCTGACGTACTCCCAAATTGCCCAAACCATGGGCATTTCATTCGCCGCGGTGCGCAAATACATGCTGCGCGCGACCCATTTGCTTCATGCAGAAATGCAGGCGTCGGACGGTGTGAACGGGCTGTGAGCGCCAAGCACGCATCGTCCTCCATGGAATCAGCCCGCGTTCCCGAGTCTCTGATACAGCGGGCGCTGGAATGGCAGGTGACATTCTGGTCGGGCGAGGTCACGGCAGACGAGCGCGCTGCATTCGACCGCTGGCTGGCGCAGGACGCTGAACATGTGCGGGCATGGAGTCAGGTGCAGCGAACTAGCCATCGCGTCCGGTCGCTGACTGGACCGGTGGAAGGCGATGCCCTGCGTGCGGCGGGGGCAGCCCGCCAAGCCGCCACCCGTCGCACGCTGTTGCGGGCCGTGGGGTTGTTCACAGGAGCGGGCGTGGCTGCCTACGCAGCGCGGAGCACGCCACCGATTCAATCGATGCTGGCCGATCACCGTACGAGCCGGGGCGAGCGCAGGGATCTGCTGCTGCCCGACGGCACGCGCCTAGTGCTCAACACGTACAGTGCGATCGACCTGCGGTTCACGGCGCAAGCGCGCGACGTACTCCTGCGAGCGGGCGAGGTCTTCATCGCGACGGCGCCAGACCCGCGGGCCGCCGAGGGACTTGCGCATCGGCCGTTCACTGTACATACGCCACATGGTACCGTGCAAGCCATCGGCACGCGTTTCGCGGTTCGGCTGTCCGATGGGCGGTCCATGGCGTCCGTGGAAGATGGTGCGGTGCTGGTTCAGCCACACCTTGCTGGTTCGGTTCCGGTGCGGCTTGGAACGGGCCAGCGTCTGTGGTTTTCAGAGACGGTGGTGGAGTCGCCCGTCGCATCCATAGCGGGCGATTCGGCCTGGACACGTGGCCTGATGGTGGCAGAACGTATGCGGCTGCAGGATTTTCTGGCCGAATTGGCCCGCTATCGCAGCGGCCTGCTGCGGTGCGACTCTGCCGTTCAGGACCTCGTCGTCTCCGGCGTGTACCCGCTCGACGATACCGATCTGGCTCTGTCGACCTTGGCCCAGGCACTGCCAGTGCGTATCGATCGCCTGACCCGCTACTGGGTGACGGTGCGCGCGAGGCCAGGCTAGAACCAGCGCCATGGGCAGATTTCTCAGGTCGAGCTAAATTTTCTTTCGCTTGCCGTAGCACTTTTTCCTTTTCGTCCGGGATACCAGGTAAGGCCCTCACGCAGGTATGAGGTGGCCGCGAAACCCTCGGAAAGGAAGAACATGTATCAGCGCAACTGCAGCCAACCCAACACGCCGCTCGCTTTTCCCGCCCCTCTCTCTCCCTCGCCGCTGGCGCGCGCAGCGCTGATGATCTGCCTGGCAGTAAGCACCATGGCGCTGCCCCCAGCGGTCCAAGCCCAAACTGCAGCCAGAGCCTCGCCGGTGATGCGGCATGAGATTCCTGCAGGCACGCTGGACCAGGTCCTCAATCGCTTCGCCTCCACGGCGGGCATCATGCTGTCGATCGACGGGGCGCTCACGGCGGGTAAGACGAGCCGAGGCTTGTCAGGCAATTTCAGTGTGCGTGACGGCCTGGCTCAATTGCTGGCGGGCTCGGGGCTGGAGGCTGCAGCCACATCCGGCGGTGGCTATGTTCTGCGATCCGCTCCGTTGCAGCCATCGATCAGCAATGCAACTCTGGAGACCGTCACCGTAACAGCCCGCAATGAATCCCATGCCGAGCTTCCCCCGCCATTCGCAGGCGGCCAGGTCGCGCGGGGTAGCCGGCTGGGTCTGCTGGGCAATCAGGACGTGATGGACACGCCCTTCAATGTGGCCAGCTACACCAGCGAGCTGATGCAGAACCAGCAGTCGGCTACGCTCTCAGACGTGCTGGACAACGACCCGGCTGTGCGCATGAGCTCGCGCGGGCGCAACACCAGTGTGGGCGGAGGTGACAACTTCTTCCTGCGCGGATTCGGGCTGGGCAACCGGGATATTTCGCTCAACGGCTTGTATGGCGTGCTGCCCTATGGCACGCTGTCGCTGGAAACGGTGGAACGCGTGGAAGTGCTTAAAGGCCCGAGCGCGCTGTTGACTGGCATGGCGCCCAGCGGGGGCGTGGGCGGCGCTATCAATGTGGTGCCCAAGCGCGCTACCGACGCACCCATCACACGCCTGACGGCCACCTACGCCTCCGATTCGCTCTGGGGTACACACGTGGACGTGGGCCGGCGCTTTGGCGAGCAGAACCAGCTTGGCGTTCGTGCCAATGGCGTATATCGCAGTGGAGATACCGCAACGGCGGGGCAGTCAGTGAAGTTGGGGGCTGCCTCCGTGGGGCTGGACTATCGAGGCGAGCGGCTTCGCGCTTCGCTGGATCTGGGCTACCAGTCCGACGACGCACGTTCCGCCGCCGTAGGGTATCGCTTGGCGCCAGCACTCACGGCGATTCCCGCCGCGCCAAAGACGGGTGCGCGCTTCGCGCAGGACTGGGAGCGCCGCAAGTACGTGGACGACTACCAGGTTGTGCAGGCGGAGTTTGACGTGTCGTCCTCGCTGATGATTTACGGCGCAGCGGGCGCGCGCGACCACCGGCACAGCAACTACCGCACCGAGTCCCGCATCCTCAATCCGGCGGGTGATCTTTCCACTTCGCCCGTCAACTATCCGGAAACCTCGAAGTCCAGATCGGCCCTGACCGGAGCCCGGGTGAAGTTCGACGCGCTGAGGGCGCGGCATGAAGTCAACTTGGTGGCATCCTCTTTGGACACCAGGGCCGGCTATGGCTTCGCGCAATGGGCCGGTTTCGCTTCCAATCTTTACAACCCCGCCGTCGTTGCTGACCCGCTGTATGCCGGCGCGCCATTCGCGGGCTTCCTCGATACCCGCGAGGCGTCTGAAACGAGGCTGTCGTCGGTGGGTATCTCCGACAGCATTTCCTGGAACGACGATGCGGTGCGCCTTATTCTGGGTGTGCGCCGCCAGAAGGTCACCACAGACAACTACGCAGCGACTGCTCCCGTGAATCCGCGCACCTCCGGCTATGAGCGCGCGGTCAATTCGCCCGCGGTCGGCCTGGTGGTCAAGCCCTGGGACAATGTGTCGCTCTATGCCAACTACATTGAGGGCCTGAGCTCGGGTACCACGGCCCCCGCTGATGCCGAGAACAGCGGCGAGGTCTTCCCGCCGGTGAAGACCAAGCAGAAGGAGCTGGGCATCAAGGTTGATTTCGGACGCATGATCGGCGCCCTGTCGCTGTTCGAGCTCAAGCAGCCCAACGCGATCACCGTGCCCGGCAGCATGCCACTGGCCTACCGCTACGTGATGGATGGCGAGCAGCGCAACCGGGGGATGGAATTCAGCGCATTCGGCGAACTGGCACGCGGCGTGCGGCTGCTGGGCGGCATGACATACCTGCAAGCCAAGCAGGCGCGCACTCAGGGCGGTATCAACGATGGCAAGGACGCCATCGTGGCACCTCGCTGGATCGCCAACGCCGGGCTGGAGTGGGATGCTCCGTTCCTAAGCGGCCTGACACTGACCACGCGCGTGCTGTCCACCGGCAAGCAATATGTGAATGCCGCCAACACCCTCAGGCTGTCCAGCTGGACACGTTGGGACGTCGGCGCGCGATATGAGACACGGGCGCTGGGGCGGCCCCTCACGCTGCGTGCGAACGTTCTGAACGTCGCTGACAGCAACTACTGGGAGGGCAGCGCGGGTTCTGGCGGCATCGTGTTGTCGGCACCGCGCACTGTCAATCTCTCGGCAACGATCGATTTCTGAGCTAGGCGTGCGTCTACGGTCGGTGATCGCGCGGCTGCACAGCTGGATCGGGCTGGTAACCGCGGGCTTTCTGCTGGTCGCAGGCCTCACCGGCGCGCTGTTGGCCTGGTATGACGAGTTGGATGCCTTGCTCGCGCCACAGTTGCTGACGGCATATCCGTTCCCCGGTGCCGAGAAAGCGCTGGATCCCCTGGCACTGCGTGCTCGGTTGGCGCAGATGTATCCGCAGCGGCAGGTCAACCATATCCCGCTGAGCCAGCCTCCGGGGAGGTCGGCCGTCTTCTTTGTCGCGCCAAGTCTAGTCGACGCGAGCAAGCCTGCCTCGCCGATAGTTCAAGTGCTGGTGCAGCCCTATACCGGCGAAGTTCTCGGCGACCGCGTATTGGGCCAGGTCGCGCGCGGTGGCCAGTACGTCATGCCCTTAATCTATCGCCTGCACCATTCGTTGGCACTGGATCTGGCGGGCACGCTGGCCTTGGGCGCCGCGGCGCTGCTGTGGACAGTGGACTGCTTCTTCGGTCTGTGGCTGACCTTGCCGGCCGCCCCGAGCACGCGGCGGCGGACCGGCGGCACAGCCGGCAAGTCCTGGTTGCGGCGGTGGGTGCCGTCGTGGTGGGTACGCTGGCACGGCGGTCGCTACAAACTCACGTTCGATCTTCATCGGGCGGGTGGCCTCTGGGTATGGGCCATGCTTTTCGTCTTCGCGTGGAGCAGCGTGGCGTTCAACCTGACACCGGCTTACGACGCGGTCATGAAAGGCGGCGGCCTGTCGTTCCAGGCCACCGCACGCTCATTGCCGGTACTGGCCGCGCCGCAGGAGCAGCCCGGTCTGAGCTGGCAAGAGGCACTGGAGGTCGGCCGGCAGTTGATGGGACAACAGGCCTTGTCACGGGGGTTCTCCGTGGAACGCGAAGACCTGCTGTACTACGACACGCGGCGCGCGCTGTTCAGCTACTACGTGCTTAGCAGTCTGGACGTGCGGGAACGAGTAGGTCGTACCGTCATCGCCTTCGACGCCAATACCGGCGAACTGCGCCTAGTCTGGTTTCCGACAGGAGCCGCCAGCGGCGACACGATCACCGGCTGGCTGGCCGGACTGCACATGGCCGCTATGTGGGGCTGCCCGTTGCAAGCCGCCGTCACAGTGGTTGGGTTGATGGTAGCCATGCTGAGCGCGACAGGCCTCATGATCTGGCGGCGCAAGAGGGTGTCTCGCAAGAGAGCCAAGACAGATCTTGCACCCACAGCCCGCGCATAGATGTCGCTGCATCACACATGCTCATGGCTCAATCCTCACAGAGTGATGAGCGTATGTAAGCGTACTTCGACAGGGTTCGCCAACGTGCGCTCGACCTCGATTGGGCAGGTATCACGGCAGGCCTTGTGCATACGCGAGGAACAAGGATCTGACCCGCTCAAGCTGTTCGATCCCGTTGTCGCCGAAAACAGGTTGCCCCTAGCCTGCGCGGCATCTTGGGTAGCCGCCAGGTAAAATAGTCGCGGGTGTTGGCTGCATGTCGCAGCAAACAGGTTCATGCGTTGGTCGGGCCGCCGCGCGGAGCTTTTGCGACCATGACTCGATACCCGTCACGGCAGAATTTGCCGCGCGCCCAACTTCTGGCTGAACGCGCTTTCGCGACTTTCGACCGCTTTCTGCATATTGAGGCTGTCAGCGGCATCGTGCTGTTGATCGCAGCGGCCTTCGCCCTGATCTGGGCCAACTCTCCGCTGGCGCCCACTTACCACGCGCTCTGGCACACGCCACTGTCGATTGGGCTGGGAAATCTGGTCTTCGCTCAATCCCTGCATTTCTGGATCAACGATGCGTTGATGACCATATTTTTCTTGGTTGTCGGCATGGAGATCCGCCGCGAGATCCACGAGGGCGCATTGAGCAGTCCCAGGCAAGCCGCTTTGCCATTGGCTGCTGCCGTGGGAGGCGTGGCAGTGCCCACCCTGATCTACCTGTTGTTGAACATGGGGCCCGACAGCCGACATGGCTGGGCCGTTCCCACCGCAACCGACATCGCATTCGCCGTGGGTGTACTGGCGCTGCTTGGCCGCTCCATTCCCGGCAACGTCCGTGTCTTTCTGCTCGCGTTGGCCATCATCGACGACATCGTTGCAGTATTGATCATCGCCTTCTTCTATTCGGGCGGGCTGGACTACAGTGGGTTCGCCGTGGCTGCCGGAGGTATTCTGATAGTGCTGAGCCTGCAACAGATCGGTGTTGGGTCAGCCTATGCGTATGTTGTGCCAGGAGCCATCATCTGGGGCGGCTTGTTGATGACCGGGGCACATCCGACGCTCGCAGGAGTGGTGCTGGGGCTGGTGACTCCCGTGCTGCCGGTGCGAATGCGTGAACGCCCACTCGACATGGTGTCGCGCATTGCCCAGGACTTGCTCGGGCGCGAGGGCAATGAAGCAACAAAGGACACAGCCCGACTCGCAGAACCGCTGCGGCAGCTTCGCCTGGCTCAACGCGAAATGCTGCCGCCAGTGGTTCGGGTGCAAACAGCGCTGCATCCCTGGGTAGCCTTCGGCATCATGCCGCTGTTCGCTCTGGCGAACGCTGGTGTCAGTCTGTCTGGAATCGATCTTTCAGCGGACAACCCGAGGTGGATCATGGTGGGCGTCGCGCTGGCACTGGTTCTCGGAAAACCGCTTGGCGTGGTCGGCCTAAGCTGGATCATGGTGCGACTTGGCTTTTGCAGGCTGCCTCCAGGTGTGTCATGGGAAGGCATCGTCCTGATCGGCCTTCTTGCAGGCATTGGATTCACCATGTCGATCTTCATCGCGATGCTTGCCTTCGATGATGAGAGCCTCTTGGGCGCTGCAAAGCTCGGTGTGTTGTTGGGGTCGCTGATGGCAGCTCTTCTGGGCCTTGTGTGGGGGGCGGTGTACGCGAAGCAACTTCGTGCGAAGTGTCCCCCAGCCGGAGCGGTCAGGCCGCTTTCCACTCGCACAGATTCTTGAGCGAGGACCTGTCCAGTTGCCGGCTGCGCGGCGCTTCGTACGGCGCCGTCCTAACGCGATTGAATGCACCGAAGGCGCAGCATTGTTCTTTGCACCAGCCACGCAAGCAGAACCGTCCCGAAAAGGTAGGTCCAGCCAGCAACATTGGGCGTGAAGCCAAACAGCTCGTACATGGCTGACTTGATCTTGAGGTACATCCAGCCAGTCAATGGATATTCGTCGCAAACAAGTGCCACCACCATGACGGCCATTGCCAGCCAGTCGTCCTTGCGCTGACCCAACGCCATCTTGAGGCGCTCAGGTGTTCGCTTGCGCGCGGCGCCGATCTGGATGGGAACGGAAAGTAAGACCTTGGTCGCCGCAACGACCCAGAAAAACGATGCCGCTGCGCTCATGACAAGTGATGTCGGGAAGGCAGATAAACAGCCATGCGCCCAACAGCGGCACCAGGAAGGCAGAGACGGCCAGCAGGAAGTGCAGAAGCTCACGCATGGTTCGCGGTGCTGTCGGCCTTCAAGGCCGAACGGCGCACATGCCAGTCCAGAAGCGAGCGCAATATGCGAAACCATGCTGCGAAGCAACCGATGGCGCAGAGAACAAAAAAATGTCTTGCAGGTACTGCGGCATTGAATCAAGGATCGAAATTCCAAACCCTCGAAACCATATCTCCGCGCGTCAGAACGCGTCGTAAATTCGACGTAAATTCTCCGCGCGGAATGAATGCCCCAGCCCGCTCCTGAACGAGGATATTGCAATGCGAGCCCGCGCTTCCAAGCGCGCTCGTCACGAGCCTGTCCGCGAGAATTTACGAAGAATTTATGCCCAGGCGGCCATTGTGAATGGATTCTTTACGCGGCCTCATTGAACACTGCAGGCTGGCAATTTCGCCATTCGCTTGCAAGAACAATATGCGCCTCGGGCAATTCAAATTCAGGGCAGGTTTCGCCGCAGCGGGCGTCGCGGCAATGGCCGCGCTGCCCTCGACAGCGGCCGCGCAATTCACCGGCAATGTGGGCCTCACCTCGGACTACGTGTGGAGAGGCACTTCGCAGACGCGCGAGAAGCCGGCCATCCAGGGCGGCCTCAAGTACACCCACGAGTCGGGCCTATACGCTTCCGTGTGGGGATCCAACGTCAAGTTCAAGCCGGACAACGGCGCCACCAGCGAATTCGACATCGCGCTGGGCTGGAGCGGCAAGCTCGCGGAGGACTGGGCCCTGGACGTCTACTACCTGCGCTACCAGTACCCCGGTTCGGACGTCGGCCTGAACTGGAACGAGGTCAACGCCGCCGTCACCTGGCGCGACAACTACTGGCTCGCCGTGGGGCACTCCACGAACGCGATGGCCAGCAAAACCAGCGGCACCTACGCGCTGGTCGGTGCGCGCTACCCGATCAACGACCAGTGGCGGATGGAGGGAACGCTGGCCCGCTACATCCTCGACAGCGCCTACGCGGACAGCTACACGCATGGCTCGGTCGGCGTCGTGTGGGCCTTCAAGGCGCCGTTCGAGGCACGCCTGACGCTGCACGGCACCGACTCGGTGGCCAAGCGGCTGTTCCCCGGCATGGCGGGCACGCGCGCGGAGCTGGCGCTGCAGGCCTCTTTCTGATGGGGCCGACGATGGTCCTGACCCCTTGTCTTAACGGCATCCACGGAGTTCTACACCATGGCTGAGTCTCTTCTGCTTCTCATTCTGCTTATCGCGCTTGGCTGGCCGTTAGGGCGCTATCTGGCCGCGGTCATGCGCGGCGCGCCGATGCGCGGCGACACGCTGTTCGGCTGGATCGAAAGCCCGATCTACGCTGCGCTGGGCACGCGCCCCCATGCGGGCATGAGCTGGCGCGGCTACGCCGGTGCCTTCCTGCTGTCCAACCTGCTGCTGGCCATCGTGGTCTGGATCATCTTCATGACCCAGGCCTGGCTCCCGCTCAACCCCGATGGCGTACCCAACATGAGCTGGGACCTCGCGCTGCACACCATGGTGTCGTTCCTGACGAACACCAACCAGCAGCATTACTCCGGCCAGGCACAGCTGTCCTACCTGTCGCAGATGACGGGCATCGTTGGACTGCAGGTCATTACGCCCGTGATGGGGCTGGCAATAGTGGCGGCCACCCTGCGCGGCCTCTTAGGCGGCCGCCAGGCCATGGAACGCGGTGAAGGCGTGACGGCTACACCGGTGGAAGCGGTCGATGTCGGCAACTACTGGGCCGACGTGGTCCGCGCAACGCTGCGCATCGTGCTGCCGCTGTGCCTGGTGTGGTCGGTGCTTCTGACCTGGCAAGGCGTTCCGGCAACGCTGGCTGCCAGTCATGTGGCAACACCCGTTGAGGCCACAGCCGAATTCAAGGAACAGAAGATTCCGCTGGGCCCGGTCGCGCCCATGGTCGCCATCAAGCAGCTCGGCAGCAATGGCGGCGGCTGGTATGGCCCCAACAGCGCCGTACCGCTGGAGAATCCCACGCCCCTGTCGAACTTCCTGGAAACCCTGGCGATCTGCCTGATTCCGGTGAGCATCATCTTCATGATCGCGCCGTTCACGGGACGCCGCAAGTTCGGCGCAATGGTGTTCGGCACGATGCTGGCCATGTCCGTGGTGTCCGTAGGTCTGTCCCTGTGGTCGGAGGGCCATTCCGCCACGGCCACCGACATCGCCCTGATGGAGGGCAAGGAAGTCCGGCTCGGTGCCGACGCCTCCGCCCTGTGGGCATCCGTGACCACCCAGGTGAACAACGGTTCAGTCAACTCGATGCTGGACTCCACCGCGCCGCTGACCGGCATGGTGTCGATGGTCAATATGCTGATCAATTCCATCTGGGGCGGCGTAGGCTGCGGGCTGCAGCAGTTCATCGTCTATCTGCTGCTGTCTGTCTTCCTGGCCGGACTGATGACCGGCCGCACGCCGGAGCTGTTCGGCCGCAAGATCGAAGGGCCTGAGGTAAAGCTGCTGGCCATCCTGGTGCTGCTGCAGCCGCTGGTCATCCTCGGCTTCACTGCAGTGACGCTGGCGGTGCCCAGCCTCACGGGTAATTCGAACCCGGGCTTCCATGGCATCAGCCAGGTGTTCTACGAGTACGTCTCAGCGTTTGCCAACAACGGCTCCGGCTTCGAGGGGCTGGGTGACGCCACGATGTGGTGGAACGTCAGTTGCGCCATCGTGCTGGCCGCCGGTCGCTTTCCCGCCCTGGTGATTCCGCTGGCCATCGCCACGATGCTGGCAGCCAAACGCCGCGCCCCCGAGGGCTCGGGCACGCTCCATGTCGAAACGCCGACCTTCGCGCTGACGCTGATCGGCATCGTCATCATCCTCACGCTGCTGCAGTTCATGCCGGTGCTGGTCCTGGGGCCCATCGCCGACCACCTCGCGCTGACGCAACTGCTCGCCCGCTGAAAGGGAGTCTCACATGACCACCACACACACTCAAACACCGGTGGACGCGGACCGGGGCCTGCTGCCCGCGCTCATCGAATCCTTCAAGAAGCTGGCGCCCCAACACGCTATCAAGAATCCGGTGATGGCGGTGGTGTGGCTCGGCACGCTGGTCACCGCCGCGGCGACCTTCGCGGGCTGGACCCGCACGGGCTTCGGCTGGGCGGTAACCATCATCCTGCTCATCACCGTCGTGTTCGCGAACTTCGCTGAATCCGTGGCCGAGGCGCGCGGGCGAGGTCAGGCGGCATCCCTGCGCCGCGCGCGCAAAGACCTCGTGGCGCGCCGCCTGGACAAGTCGGGGCGCGAGACCAGCGTCCCCGCCGCGGAACTGCGCCCGGACGACCGCGTCGTGGTGGAAGAAGGCCAGCTGATTCCCGCCGACGGCGAGATCGTCGAGGGTCTGGCGACCATCAACGAGGCCGCAGTCACAGGTGAATCGGCTCCCGTGCTGCGCGAAGCCGGTACCGACCGTTCCGGCGTGATCGGCGGCACCAAGGTGCTTTCCGACCGCATCGTCGTACGTGTCACGGCCGAACCGGGCAACAGCTTCCTGGACCGCATGATCGCGCTGGTTGAAGGATCCAACCGCCAGAAGACGCCCAACGAAATCGCCCTGGGCATCGTGCTCGCGGTGATGACGCTGACCTTCCTCATCGTGGTCGTCACGTTGCCCTTCATCGGCGGCTTCGTGGACGTGCAGGTCAACGTCGTGTTGCTGGTGGCGCTGCTGGTGTGCCTGATCCCGACCACCATCGGCGGCCTGCTGCCGGCCATCGGCATTGCCGGCATGAACCGCGCACTGCAGGCCAACGTGCTGGCCAAGTCGGGCAAGGCCGTGGAGGTGGCCGGCGACGTGGACGTGCTGCTGCTGGACAAGACGGGCACCATCACCTACGGCGACCGCCAGGCAACCGCCTTCCATGCACTGGCCAGCGTGGATGCCTCGCAGTTGCGCCAGGCTGCCCTGCTGGCCTCGCTGGCCGACCCGACGCCCGAAGGCAAATCCATCGTGAAGCTTGCCCGCGAAAAAGGCGAGAAACTCGTCGATCCAGAGCACGCGCACTTCGTCCCCTTCACTGCGCAAACACGCATGTCCGGCGTGGACCTGCCGGGCGGACGCGTGATCCGCAAGGGCGCCATCGATGCCATCAGCAGCCATGTCAAGGCGCTCGACGGGCGGGTGCCTGCAGAGCTGCAGGCGCGCGTGGACGCCGTGGCGCGCAAGGGCGCGACGCCGCTGGTGGTGAGCGACGGCCGCCACATCCTCGGCGTGATCGAGCTTTCCGACGTCATCAAGCGGGGCATCAAGGAGCGTTTTGCACGCTTGCGCGAGATGGGCGTGAAGACAGTGATGATCACCGGCGACAACAAGCTCACGGCAGCCAGCATCGCCGCCGATGCCGGCGTGGACGACTACATCGCCGAAGCCAAGCCCGAAGACAAGCTTGCGCGCATCCGCGCCGAGCAGGCTGGCGGGCGCCTGGTGGCCATGGTCGGCGACGGTACCAACGACGCACCGGCGCTGGCCCAGGCCGACGTGGGCCTGGCGATGAACTCCGGCACGCAGGCGGCTAAGGAGGCCGGCAACATGGTCGATCTTGACTCCGACCCGGCCAAGCTGCTGGCGATCGTTGAGATCGGCAAGCAGCAACTGATCACGCGCGGTGCGCTGACCACCTTCTCGCTGGCCAACGACGTCTCCAAGTACTTCGCCATCCTGCCGGCGCTGTTTGCCGCTGCGATCCCGTCGATGGCGGCGCTGAACGTCATGAACCTGTCGAGCCCGTCGAGCGCGGTGCTGTCGGCGCTGATTTTCAACGCGATCGTCATCCCGGCGCTGATCCCGCTGGCGCTGCGCGGCGTGCGCTTCAAGCCCGCCAGCGCGACCCACCTGCTGCGCAACAACATGCTGATCTACGGCGTGGGTGGCATCCTGCTGCCTTTCCTCGCGATCAAGCTGATCGACGTCGTGTTGGCGGCCCTGTTCAACCTGTGAGGAGTTCTTCCATGACCATGATTGCATCCCTGGCCGCCAACGCGCGCAATTCCGGCGCAGCCACTCCCCCGTTGGTGGACCGGGGCGCCTGGCGCGGCGCCATCGGGCTGACGATCCTGTCGCTGGCCGGCTTCGGATTTCTCTACTCGCTCGCCGGTGTCGGTCTCGGGCAGGCGCTGTTCCCGCGCACGGCCAACGGCAGTGTGATCGAGCAGGCTGGCAAGGTGATCGGCTCCGAACTGGTGTCCCAGCCTTTTGCGAGCGACAGGTACTTCCAACCGCGTCCCTCGGCGGCCGGCTACAACCCTATGGCGCTGGCCGGCAGCAACCAGGCGCGGACCAACCCGGATCTGCGCAAGCGCCTGGAGGAAGCGCGTGCGGCCGTGGCTCAGCGCGAAGGCGTCGATCCCTCGACCGTGCCCGGAGATCTCTTCACCCAGTCCGGCGGGGGCATCGACCCGCACGTCAGTCCGGAGGGGGCGGCGATCCAGATCGCACGCGTGGCGCGCGTACGGGGCCTCGGCTCCGAAGTCGTGCAAAAAGTCGTTGCGGAGCACACGCAGGACCGGCAGTTCGGCGTGCTGGGCAGCCCACGCGTCAACGTCCTGACCCTGAACCTGGCCCTAGACGCACTGGCGGCCGCGCCGCAACCCGCCACTGCAGCCAAACCGGCTGCAAGCCAATGAGAGACAACCCGGATGAGCGTACTGAGCCAGTACTTGGCGGTCAGGGACATCCTTCTGGATGTCCACGCGACAAGCAAACTGCAGTTGTTCGAGATGATCGGCAAGCATATGGAGACGGCGCATGGGGTGCCAGCCGACTCCGTGGCGTCATCCCTGCAGCGTCGCGAACTCGCGGGCTCGACCGCGCTCGGCCACGGTGTGGCCATTCCGCATGCGCAGATCAGAGAGCTGGATCGCATCCGCCTCGTCTATGTACGCCCTGCGCCCGCGCTGGCATTCGACACTCCGGACAACCAACCCGTGTCGAACGTCGTGGCTCTGATGGTGCCGTCGCCGGCGACCCAAGACCACCTGGACGTCCTGGCCCATCTGGCGTCCCTGTTCTCGGATCAGCAATTCAGAAAGGCGTTGCAAGGGTGCCAGGGCGAAATCCAGGTCAAAGAAACTTTCGAACGTTGGCCGCTTTGAAGCGTGCAGCGTCCTGCGGTAGCGCTGTACCCGCCGCTCCGGATGTCCGGGGAGTAGCCTTGTTCATGAGTGCGATCTGTAGCAGCACGAGCATCGAGTTGGTGCTGTACTGCTGCCCTGCCTGCCAGCAAGCGTCCTCCTCGTTTCCGGCCAACGACGTTGGGCGAGCAGCCATACGTCTGTTTTGCTCCAGCCTACGCACGCCCCTTCGCATCGCGGTCTAGGGCACGCGCGCCGTGGACTTGGCGCTCTACTTGGGCAAGGGTGCCAATCGCAGGGTCGCTATCCTTTTCCAGTTGACGCCTTCGGCCGAGCAGTTGGCCCTGTATGCGGCGCGCTACCTTTGAGACGGTCCTGCTGATGCATAGGGCCTTTCTGCCGATCACCATCATCACCAACAACGGGGACAGAAAGCCATGGGAGCAGATAACACGGAGCAAGCCGACGCGCTGATCGGTGAATTGCGGCGCCAGGCTGCGGGCCGGCTTACCGTCTTCTTGGGCGCCGCTCCCGGCGTCGGCAAGACCTACGCCATGCTGGCACGTGCCCGCGAGCTCCATCGCCAGGGCATGGATGTGGTGATCGGCATCATTGAGACGCATGGTCGCAGTGAGACCCAGGCCATGCTGGAGGGGCTGCCGCAGCTACCACGCAAGCAGGTCGACTATCAGGGACGGACTCTGGAGGAGATGGACCTTGATGGCCTGCTGGCCCGCAAGCCAGCCATTGCCCTGGTGGATGAACTGGCACACCGGAACGCGCCCGGAAGCCGCCATGAGCGCCGCTGGCAGGACGTCGAGGAATTGCTGAACGCGGGCATAGACGTCTACACCACGGTGAACATCCAGCACCTGGAGAGCCTGAACGACGTCGTGCACCAGATCACCGGCATCCGGGTCAGCGAGACGGTGCCGGACGCGGTGTTCGAGCGCCTGCGGGATATCCGCCTAGTGGATCTGCCGGCGCGCGAGCTGATCGAGCGCCTGAACCAGGGCAAGGTCTACCTGCCCGAGCAGGCAGCGCAGGCCCTGCAGGCCTTCTTCTCGCCGTCCAATCTCACGGCGCTGCGTGAGCTGGCGATGCAGACCGTGGCCGAACACGTGGACACGGACCTGCGCGAAAAGCGCACCGCCCGTGGACTGGCGGACATCGCGATCCAGCGCCACGTTCTCATCGCCATTGACGGCAAGGGTCAGTCGGAATACCTGGTGCGCGCCGGCGCGCGCATCGCGGAGCGCCGAGGCGCGCCGTGGTCAGTCGTGACCGTGGACACAGGACACTCCGCCGATGCTGCGCTGCACGCTGAAGACCTGGATCGATCTGCGGCGCAGCGCCACTCGCTGGCACACGTCGAGCAGCAGCGCCAGATGGAACTCGACAAGGCTTTTGCTCTGGCGCGCAACCTGGGCGGCGAAACCGAGGTATTGCACAACACCGATGTCACTCAAGCCCTGCTGGATGCCGCGGCCGCGCGCGGCGCGCGCTCCATAGTGATCGGCCGCACGCGCGAGCGACCGATCGCCCGCATTTTCAACCGCACGCTGACGCAGCAGTTGCTGCAACGGGGCGCACGGTACGAACTGACGATCGTCAGCACGCCGCAAGCACGGCAGCGCGGCCGTCGCTTTCAGGACCTGGCAGGCGAGCGATTGGCCAAAGGGGAACCTGCGCTGATCGTGCTGGCAACCCTAGGCGCGATCGCGGCGGCCGCCATCGCCGAGCGGCTCGTTGACCTCGAGGATCTTTCCACGGTATTCCTGATCGCCGTGCTGCTCGTCGCCTCGCGTACGCGAATGGTGGCTGCGGTAGTTACTGCGGTGCTGTGCTTCATCGCGTACGACTTCCTGTTCATCGAGCCACGGTTCACCTTCCTCATCAGCGCGCAACGGGGCGTCGCCACCGTCCTGCTGTTCATGGCCGCGGCGCTGATCGCGGGTCGCCTGGCTTCAAGATTGCGCATGCAGGTCGTGTCGTTGCGGGCCGCGAACACGCATGCGACGGCCATGCAGAACCTGGCGCGGCAGCTCTCCAAGGCTGCCGACCTTGGACAGGTCATCACGGCCAGCGCATCCGTTCTGCAATCGACCCTGAGCGCGCAGACCTGGCTGCGCATCAACGGAGAATCCGGACCTGCTGCCGCAACCAATGATTTGACGGAGAAAGACATGGTGGCCGCCGACTGGAGCCAGCAGCATGGTCAACCCAGCGGCCGCTACACCGACACGCTCACGAATTCCAGTTGGTGGTTCCTGCCGATCCGCTCGGATCAGGACACGATCGGGGTCGTTGGACTGCGATTCCCATCGGCGATGGGGCGCCTTTCATTCGAACAGCGGCGCCTGGCAGAGAGCATGACGGAGGACATCGGTCAGGCGGCACTGCGAGCACGGTTGGTCTCGGAATTGGAGGTCGCCCGCGTCTCGGGGGAGACCGAGCGCCTGCGTTCAGCGCTTCTGTCCTCGGTGTCGCACGACCTGCGGTCCCCGCTGGCCTCGATGATCGGGGCCGCCGATAGCCTGGCCCAGTACGGCAAGGACATGGGCCCTGAAGACCGCAGCAGCCTGCTGGACACCATCCGTGTGGAGGGCGAACGACTGGACCGGTACATCCAGAATCTGCTCGACATGACCCGCCTGGGGCAGCAGGGACTGACCCTGGAGCGGGACTGGATCGGAGTGGACGAGCTCGTGGGCTCGGCAGCACGCCGCCTGCAGCGTTACGAGCCAAATGTAAGAATGGAGAGCGAGATCGATCCCCAGATCGGCCTGATCCACGTGCATCCCGCATTGATCGAACAGGCGATCTTCAACGTCCTGGAGAATGCTGCCAAGTTCTCGCCCACTGGCGAACCTGTCAAAGTGCAGGCCAAGCTGACAGAGGGCGACACGGTGCGCATCGACGTCACCGACCAGGGACCAGGCATCCCTGCCGACGAGCGGCGCCGGATCTTCGACATGTTCTACAGTGTGGAGCGCGGCGATCGTGGCAAGCAGGGAACCGGTCTGGGCCTAACAATCGTGCAGGGCATCGTGGGCGCCCACATGGGCAAGGTCGAAGCCCTGCCGGGCCACAACGACCGCGGAACCACAGTACGCATCATCCTGCCCACGGGCGAACGGCCGCCCTCCGGGAGTTGAAGACATGAGGCAAGAGCGCGACTCGACACTGGCCCCGCGCGTTCTCGTCATCGACGACGAGCCGCAGATCCGCAAGTTCATCGACATCAGCCTGCGATCGCAGGGCTATGCCACCCTGCTGGCGGAGACCGGCCAGCAAGGCCTCGCCCAGCTCGCCAGCAAGGGCGCGGACATCGTGGTGCTGGACTTGGGCCTGCCTGACATCGACGGCCGGGACGTCTTGCGGGAGTTGCGGCAGTGGTCACGGGTGCCGGTCATTGTGGTCACCGTGCGCTCCGGTGAAGAAGAGAAGGTTGCCCTACTGGACGCAGGCGCCAACGACTACGTCACCAAACCCTTCGGGATCGGAGAGCTGATGGCGCGCGTGCGTGCGCTGCTGCGCAACGCCGCCGTCCCTGCCGACACCGCGCAAGCCTACGATGACGGCGTCCTGCGAGTCGACGTCACCAACAGGGAAGTCAAGCTGCATGGACAGCCGGTCGGGCTCACGCGCAAGGAGTTCGCGCTGCTGTCGCTGCTTGTGCAGCAACCAGGCCGACTCATCACCCAGTCTCAATTGCTGCGCGAGATGTGGGGCCCCACCCACGAGGAAGATGCACACTACCTGCGCATTCTGGTTGGAAAGCTGCGTCAGAAGCTGGGCGACGATGCTTCCTCGCCGCGCTACATCATCACCGAACCTGGCGTGGGATTGAGGTTCGCGCCCGATCACACACCCCCTTGAGCGCGACGCCTGGTCAAGCGCGGCAATCGCCGACATGGACCTTTGCCTTTCACAGTTTCTGCAACCATGAAGCCTCATGGCAAGAGCGATAGCCCTGAACCAGCCGCCTGATTTGTGGTCCGCTTGATGGATATCGGACATCACAAGCGAAGGCATATGACCAATTGCGCCAGATCAGGACAAAACGTCCCACGGCACTCCGCCAAGCACCAGCCGTTAAGCATTCTGTAGATAATGTGACGATATGCATGTGCTGCGTTCATCCTCAACACTGACTCGCCTTGTCCTGGCGTTGTTTGTGTTGATGCTGGGCTCCGCCATTGCATCTCCGATCGTCCATCCGACGAAGACGGAGATGGTCTGTACGACAGGTGGCGTCATGAAAATGATCGTCACCAGCGAAGACGGCCAGACTCTGGAGTTGGGACAGCACACGCTCGACTGTTCCCTGTGCCTTCCGGCCGGGCTACCTGCAGTTCCGCCGGTCATCTCCTTCGCATTGCCACAACCGCTGGCACATGCACTGCGCCCTGAAGTCGCCGCGCATATCGCAGCACTCGTTGGCGCCCCGCTGCCACCACGCGGCCCGCCGACTCTCATCTGAGCTCCTGACGTAGCCCATGGCTGGCTCGGCCGGTCCTTCCATCCCTGGATGGCCGGCCTGCTCCGCTGCCTGAGGAAGTCATTCTCGGCCCATGCCGCGCATGCCTACGTCCGTCTTGGCCGGCCTGCGCGACCTTCTGGCGCGTCGGCACACGCCGATCCACGTTCGCTTTTCTCACCGTAGAGGGTTGCAATGCATCCAATCTTGTCGTGGTCGAGCAGGACGCCGCCTCTGGCAGAGGCGCGCGTTTCTCTGACGTTTTCTCCTACCCCACCGTCGAAATCACAGGGGTGCCTGTGACCACAGCACAACCATTCGAAGGCAGAGGGCGTCGCACTGCGATGCTTGGCGCTGCAGGCCTGATAGGCTTGTCTTTGGCTGGCTGCAAAAGGGCTCCTTCGCAGCAATTCCATGGTGTCGACATCACCGGCGCTACCTATGCCAAGGATTTCAGCCTGACGGATCCGAATGGGAAGACCCGCACGCTGGCCGACTTCAAGGGCAAGGCCATCATGATGTTCTTCGGCTTCACTCAGTGCCCAGATGTCTGTCCAACAGCCCTTGTTCGCGCCGCCACGGTCAAGCAGTTGCTCGGTGCGGACGGCGACCGACTGCAGGTGATCTTCGTTACGGTCGATCCTGAGCGCGACACGCCGGAAATCCTGAAGGCCTACACCGCGGCTTTCGACCCCAGTTTCCTGGGCCTCTATGGTGATCTCAAGCATACCGAAGAGACCGCCAAGGACTTCAAGGTGTTCTACAAGAAAGTGCCGACAGGGTCCTCCTACACCATGGACCACAGCGCGCTCAGCTATGTCTACGACCCGGACGGCAAGCTTCGCCTCGTGCTGCGCCATACGCAAAGCGCCGAGGAATACGCAGCCGACCTGCGCCAGCTCCTGCACCCCGCCTAAACCCATCCATAGGACCACCCATGAATATCACTCGCCTCTCGCTCTCCGTCGCTGCCGCGTTGCTCGTGCACACGGCACACGCCCAAGTCACCGTCAGCAACGCGTGGGTCCGTGCCACGGTTCCGCAGCAACAGGCCACTGGAGCCTTCATGCAGATCCAGGCACCTACCGACACCCGCCTCGTGTCGGCCAGTTCGCCTGTCACCCCGAACGTCGAAGTGCACGAGATGGCGATGCAAGACAACGTCATGCGCATGCGCCAAGTGCGGGCCATCGAACTGCCGGCAGGAAAGACGGTGGAACTCAAGCCTGGTGGCTACCACGTCATGCTGATGAATCTCAAGCAGCAGGTGAAGGAAGGCGGCACCGTACCTCTCACGCTGGTGTTCGAAGGCCGCGACGGCAAGCGTGAATCCGTCAACGTTTCAGCACCGGTGCGCGCGCTCAACACCGGCATGCAGCCTACGGGCGGCGAGCACAGCAAGCACTGACGACCAGAGCAAATCCAAGTCCCCATGCGCCGCGCCAGCGCCTTTCTCCGCCATCCATCCACGCGCTTGTATTGCGTGTGGATGGTTGCGCTGGCGTTGCTCTGGGGCACCCTGGGTCCCGTACTCATTCCGGCATCTCAGGCCGGCGAAGGTACATGGGTCCAGGTATGCAGCGGCATCGGCACCAAGCTGGTCCGCATCGACGACGCGCAGAAAGACGCTCCATCCAGAGATAGCAAATCAGCCAGCACCCTGTCGGAATGTCCGTACTGCAGGCTGCATCTCAGCCTGGCGCTGCCGCCTGAAACGATTCCAGACGTCGTCCGGCGTCCACGCCAGCCTGTGGCGTTCAGCCTTCCCCGAGAAGAGCCGCACAGGCCGGCGCCGATCTGGCGACCGGCACTCGCCCGGGCTCCACCCACGACTTCCGCCTGAACGCCCCACTGCAGCGCATCTTCGCTCGGTTCAGTTCTCGTCGCCTGCCTCAGCCGGTGACTCCAAGGAAGTCATTCATGCAAATCTCTCCCGAGGTGCGCCTGCGCGCGCCTTTCTTCAACGCGCGGCCTGACCCCGCGCACGAACCCCTGGCAGCAGGTGCCGCTCGCTGCCGCACCACCGTACTGTTCCTCCTCACGCATCTCGCGGTTGTCGCAGCCGCCTACGCCGCCGCAGTGATTCACGCAGATGGGCACGAGCTGAAGGCAGGCACCATCGGTGCCGGGCATGTCGAGCACCTTGGCCAAATGTTGCTGGTTCCCATCGCAGCCACGGAGGTCCGGCCGTGATGCGTGCAACCCGATCTTCCAAAAGTCAGCAGCGCACCACGCAGAACACTTCATGCGTCCCCGGCGCGCGACATCCCGTCACCTGCGCGGCGCTGTTCTTGTTCGCAGTCTTTGGTACTCCGGCCCAAGCGCAGGATGCCACTGCGAGAACGCTGCCCGTCGTCGAAGTCACCGGCGATGCGCTTTCCGACGGCTACACCAGCCCTGTCGCAGTCGGCGGAAAGGAGCCCTTGCCGGTCCGGCAGATTCCCCAGTCCGTCTCGGTGATCACCGAGCAGCGCATTCGAGACCAGAACCTGTCCACCGTGCAGGAAGCGCTGAACCAGGCCAACGGGGTCACCGTGATCGCCAACGACAGCACGCAGAGCCAGATGCGTTCCCGCGGCTATTCGCTGGGCGTCAGCTACGACGGAGTGCCCGCGTACAGCGCGCTGTCAGGCTACCAACAATTCGACCTCGACCTCTACGAGCGTGTTGAGGTCTTGCGTGGTCCTGCCGGCATTTTCTCGGGCAGTGGTGACCCGGGCGGCGTGGTCAACCTGGTGCGCAAGCGGGCCAAGCCGCAGTTCGGCATCTCTGCGAGTGCATCGGCGGGAAGCTGGAACAACTACCGCAGCAACCTCGACGTGACGGGCCCGCTCAATGAGGACAAGAGCCTCCGCGGGCGCGCCGTCTTTTCAGTCCAGGACCGGGACTACTTCTACGACAAGACCCACACGCGCCGCTGGCTAGCCTACGGAACGCTGGAATGGGACATCGCCAGGGCCACCACACTGTCATTCTCGGCAGCGATTCAGGATGACAACACCCGCGCCAGTTCCTTCGGGTTGCCAGCCTGGACCACGGGCGGCTTGATCAACGCGCCTCGCTCCACCAACACCATTGCCGACTGGACCCGCTACGCCTGGCAGACCCAGGAGTACACTGCCGAGCTGGAGCGCCGGCTCGACAGCGGATGGCTGTTCAAGGGCAAGCTCAGCCACCGGCCACAGGATTTCTACTTCAAGGACGGCTATCCGAGTTCCGGCGTCGATCCCACGACCGGAACGCTGACCTACGCCCGGCGGGTCCGCGACTACACCTACGAGCGCAATGCCGTGGACCTCTACGCGACGGGGCCTGTCGTACTGTTCGGGCGGCGGCACACGTTGCTTGCCGGCTACAACCGGGAGAACCTGTCCTCGGTCTATGCCGGAGTGAATGCCACTGCGGTCACGGGTGTTCCCTTCGGGCAATCCAGCCTGGTGCCGGATTTCGACCTTGCCTACAACCTCGGGGGTGACACGCGAACCAGCCAGAGCGGTTTCTATGGGCAGGCACGGCTCAGTATTGCGGATCCCTTGATCGTCGTGCTCGGCGGGCGAGTGAGCGACTTCAACGTCAAGAGCCGTAGCATCGCGCCGGCCACGCCGACCAACTGGACGCAGGGGGCGAAAGCCAACGGGGAGTTCACACCCTATGGCGCCGTACTCTATGACTTCGCTCCGAACTGGACCGCGTACTCCAGCTACAGCGACATCTTCCTTCCCCAAACGCAGCAGCGCGTCGACGGCAGCACGCTCGATCCACGCTCCGGTCGCCAGATCGAAGTGGGGGCCAAGGCCGAGTTCCTTGAAGGCCGGCTGCAGGCTTCTGCAGCATATTTCCAGCTCAGGGACCGCAATCGTTCCTACGCCGACCCGGTCAATACAGGCTACTACCTGAATGCCGGCGAAGTCGAAAGCAAAGGCTGGGAGATAGAAGTCACGGGCCGCCCCGCCCCGGGCTATGAGATCCAGGCCGGCTATGCGCGGCTGGACACGGTCTATCTCAGGGACAGAAACAACGCGGGACTTCCTTTCACGACCTGGGATCCGCGTCACACATTGAAGCTCTGGGGCGTCCGACGCTTTGGCGATGGTCTGCTGCGCGGCCTCAGCCTTGGGCTTGGCGCCAATGTGGTCAGCGAAAGCGCCTCCGGGACTGGAAGCTCGGCCGTCCGCCGCCAGGGTGGATACGCCGTCGTCAATGCCATGGCGAGCTACCGCATTACACCGAAAGTGACGCTGAGCCTTCATCTGAACAACCTCACGGATCGCACCTACTACACCCGTCTGGGAGGCACGAACACGTACAACACGTACGGCGAGCCACGCAATGTCAGCCTTGCCCTGCGTGCAGATCTGTAAGGGAGATAGACATGAATTCACGTTCATTTCTTCGAGGCTCGCGAGGGGCATTCCTATTGGCTGCGGCAGCAACACTTTCGGCGTGCGGAACCACGGACCCCGGTGCAACAGCGAAAGCGGAACAAACGGTCTCGATTCGCTTTGCCGCCATGACGGGCACTGAGCCCGTACGGTGCGGCAAGACCATCAGCGGGTTGGGGAAGCCGGCGTCCTCCGCCGAGTTGCGAGACCTCCGCTTCTACGTCAGCGACGTAGCACTCATCGATGAGGCTGGCCGACCTGAGCCACTTCGCCTGACTCCAGGCGAGTGGCAGCGTGGACAGGTCGCCTTGATCGACCTGGCGGATGGTCAAGGCGCCTGTGCGACCGCAGGTTCGCAAACCAATCCCGAGATCACCGGTACGCTGCCCGCGGGCCGCTATCGGGGCTTGCGCTTCACCGTCGGAGTTCCACACAACCTCAACCATTCCGACTATGCGAGCGCGGACCCGCCACTCGACGTCCAAGCCATGGCCTGGGCCTGGCAGGTCGGACGCAAGTTCATGCAGTTCGAGATCAACCCGGTCGGCGGCGTAGTGCGCACGACATCAGGCGCAGCGCCCGGGCGATCATTCCTGTTCCACCTGGGAACAACGGGTTGCAGAGGGAACCCCGTATCAGGCGAGACAGTGCACTGCGAGCGCTCGAACCGCGCCGAGGTGGTACTTGGCAGCTTCGATGCCTCCGTTGATCAGGTCGCCATTGACCTCGCTGAGCTTTTCGCGGGCAATGACGTGGGGCGGGATGGCGGTGGCGCCCTCGGGTGCATGTCTGCCTTGAGCGACCCAGAGTGTGCACCGTTGTTCGCGGCACTCGGCATCGATATGGCCTCTGGAAAATCCAGCCCGCAATCGACCGACGCGCGACGATCAGGTGTTTTCAGGGCGCTTTCAAAATGAAGGCTCAGCAAAGCGCTCATCATGGCGCTTCTGCCCGCTCGCAAATGCGGCGCCACCGTCGCATGATCGCTGCCGTCGTGCCTGCGATCCTGACCACGGTGGCCATGGCCACCAGCACGGTCTGGACATGGACGCTCCCGGCGTTCTTTCCCGAGCCACGCATTCCGCAGGCCAACCCGATGACGGCCCAAAAGGTCGAGTTGGGGCGCCATCTCTTCTTCGACCCACGCCTGTCCGGCAATGGCACGCAGTCATGTGCCAGCTGCCACGATCCTTCCCGCGCATTCACGGACGGACGGCGCCTGGCGGTCGGGTCAACCGGACAGACTCACCCCCGCAATTCGCAAGGCCTGGCCAATGTGGTCTACCACCCGACGTTCACCTGGGCCAATCCTGCTTTGGTCACGTTGGAGCAGCAGATGGAAGTGCCGTTGTTCGGCACCGAGCCCGTGGAAATGGGCATCGACGATGGCAACAAAGCCGAAGTGCTTGCGCGCTTCTCGGGCGATGAGGACTATCGCCGACGCTTCGCGCTGGCCTTTCCCGGAGACAAGACGCCGGTCCGGTGGACCCACATCATCCAGGCGATCGCCGCCTTCGAGCGAACCCTGCTTTCGGGTGACAGCCTCTACGACCGCCACCTGCAGGGCAAGGCGCAGCTCAACGCCGCGCAGACGCGAGGCCTTGAACTGTTCTTCGGAGAGAAGGCCGAATGCTTCCACTGCCATGGCAGCTTCAACTTCAACGACCAGACCATCCACGCAAAGAGCCGCCTCGTCGACACGCCCTTCCACAACACCGGCCTCTACAACCTCGGGGGAACTGGTGCTTTCCCCGAGCCTAACCGGGGGCTGTTCGAGCTCACCCAACGCTCAGAGGACATGGGGGCATTCCGAGCTCCCAGCCTGCGCAACGTCGAGGTCACGGGGCCTTACATGCACGACGGCAGCATCGCCACCCTGGAGGAGGTCGTGGACTTCTATGCAGCGGGTGGCCGCCAGGTCAATGAGGGCCCGCATGCCGGCGACGGTAGGGCCAACCCCCACAAGAACGACCTCATCAACCAGATCGATCTCAATGCACAGGAGCGCGCCGATCTGGTGGCGTTTCTGAAGACGCTGACGGACCACAGCTTCCTCTGCAGCGCACGGTTCTCCAGCCCATTCGAGCCACCCGTCAATCAACCCGAGTGCCGCCGGCCATGAAGTCCCGGCTCGGCCATCGTTCTCAATCCAGTGAAGGAGTTTCCATGTCACCTCGCCATTTTACGCGCCGCGCCATGGCGCTCACCGCCGCAGCCGCTTTGCTCACGAGCGCACCCCTCATTCACGCCCATAACTTCCGCGCAAGCGACCTGGTCATCGACCATCCGTACGCGACGCCGTCCAACCCGAGCGGCTGCCGTTGCCATGAGCAATGCCAACAGCGCCGTGGTCCATGATTGGAGTGAAGGCACCGGGGCGGGTGCGCTCACAATGACTGCCGACGGCTGACTCTGGCTTGCCAAGTTATTCGCATCGCCGCCGTACATGGCCACGATGGAGTGCGATCCCGGGGTCACAAAAGCAGTGCATTGCGCCTGTCCGGTGACCAAAGGGACCGCATCGCAGCCGGGCAGGGCCGTCGCTCCATTCATGAAGGCCACCACGCCACCCATGTTCGGACCGGCCGGCGCCACGTTGGCGGTAAAGACCACCTGCTGGCCCGCCACCGCGGTAGCCGTGGAAGCGGCCAGCGTGGTCTGGGTGCTGACCTTGCCCACAGCAAAGCTTTGCTGGGCCTGGGCCGGGGCGTAGTTGGCCGAGCCGGCCTGGTTGATGTTGATGATGCAGGTGCCTGCGCCCGTGAAGGCAATGCCCCCGCCCTGCAACCGGCATACCGCGTTGGCGGCCGCATCGATGTACAGCACCACGGGCTGGCCGGATGCCCCGGCACTGACCGTGGGCACATAGGGCGCTCCCCCCACGATGGCCGCGGCGGGAGGCGTGCTGGAAAATGCCAGCGTCTGCGCTGCCCGCTGGATGGTCATACTGTAGGGCTGGCTGCCCGTGTAGCCGATGTCGTCTGTGGCGGTGATCGTGAAATTGGAATCGCCTGCCGCGTTGGGCGTGCCAGAGATAATGCCCGTGACTGGGTTCAGCAGGAGGCCGGTGGGAAGCTGGCCTGCGGTGACGGCGTAGGCATAGGGGCCGGTGCCGCCGCTGGCCTGCAGTTGCCGGCTGTAGCCGCTCTGGTAGGTGCCGTCGGCCAGCGTGGTGGGGCCAAGGGCGATGGTAGGCACCTGGAAACTGTAGGTGACGGGGTTGGAGGTGGTGCCCGCATCGGTGGTGACCGTGACGGTCTGCGTGCCGACGCCCGGCGGCGTCTTGGCCATGATGCGGCCAGCATTGTCCACGATGAAGGACGGGGCAGGCAGCGAACCGAAGCGCACGGCAGTGGTGCCGTAAAAGCCCGTGCCCGTGAGCGTGACCATGCCGCCTGAGCCCGAAGCCGGGGAGACCTGGGCCAGCTGAGGCAGTGCGGAGTCGCAGGACACCTGGTAGGCCAGGCTGGCCGAGGCCCCGGGCGAGAGGTAGAGGTCCACGGCATAGATCAGCCCCTGCGAACTGGACACATCCACCGCCACGGTGCCGGGAGTGGACGTGCGCTCGTCCTGTTCGTTCTCGCCGATAAGGCTGAACTTGAAGGCGCCGCTGGCCGGTCCCGAGAAGTTGACCGAGATACGGTCGCCTGCGTTGAAGTAGCCGAAAGGCAGCAGCCTGTCGTTCGTCGCATTGAGATTGCCGGAGACACCGTGGACCGCCCTGCAGCCCGGCGAGGCGAAGGCCGGGAGCGGCAGGCCTGCAGCAAACGCGGCTATCGTCACCGTTGCCATCGCGTAGGCACTTCGCGCGCGGTGGGTGACGAAAAAGTGCGGAAGCATGTCTCTCCTTCAGGTATCTGTTCCGACGAAGCAATGCGCAGCGGTATGGATTGGCATTGCTGCCATCGCTGATGTGGCCAGAAGTACTAGCTTGAGTCTGATCCCACCCTCTCCACTGAGAGGCGGCGCTGACTAATTGTTGGTTGGCGGCGATGGTAGTTGCCAGGAAATGTCAGTGGGATAGTTTTTATCAATTCGGCCGCGTCGAAGGTTGCGTGGAATCGGGACCAGTTCGCAACGCGCTCAGCCTGCACCCGCTTCGTTGTGGCCTTCATCGATGGGGTATTCTCAAAACATGGATGGCGGGAAACGCCCATACTGCATGATTAGCTGAGGAACAGCAAAGGCTCAGGCGCCAACTTCGCGTATCTAAGTCCAGCATGACGCAGACAAAACCGTTCCCCGTGCTGGTAGGCAGCTATCTCATGCACTGCTCTGAACCAAGAACCGCGCCCGCTCTTTCCCCTCAATCCACTTCGGCGCCTTCCCTCTTCCACTCCAAGTCGCCCCTGTCTCCGGATCCTGGTACTTGGCCACCACCTTCTTGACCTGCGATTTCCACGGAAACACCTGCTGCGAGGTGAACCCGAACTCCGCGATCAGCGCATGGATGGATTCCAACGCCTGCTTGGCCTCGGCCTTGCGCGCCGTGGCAATCTGTTGGTCCAGGGCTTTCTTTTGCTCCAGCAATTCTTGGTAGATACTCATCGACTTTCCATGGGTGTAAATGCAAATAGGATAGCGCCAAACCCTTATTTCACTTGATCTCTGAGCTGCTCTTCGCAAAAAAACCTCCCCCACAACACGACGGATCCCGCGCATGCACATGCACGCACGGGATCCGTCTGTCCATCAAGGCGCCGGCTCGAGCACCACCACCTCCACGGCCTCGCAGGCCACGCATTGCCCCTCGGTGCTGCGCACCACCCAGGCCCCGTGCTCGCCGGGCATCAGCCGCGCCCCATAGCCACAGCCCCAGGGCGCATGCCATGGCGCTCCCACCACCAGCAGCGCACGCTCATGGGCCTGCACCGGCGCCCGGGCCCGCATCTCCACCCCCACGACCCAGGCCCAGCACACGCCCTGTCGCCGGGGGCTTTGCAGCACCAGCCGCACCAGCGCGCAACCGCCCTGCTCCAAGGCTCGGATGATGGCGTTCATCGATGCCGGGCCCCTGCCCTGCTCTGCCCCCAGGTCCCAACCTGGCAGCATGGCCTGCAGCACCCTCTCCACCTGCGCGATGGACGGACAGCGCTGCAGCGCCTGCGGCGGGCGCACCAGGCGCCAGGCCCGCTGGCCCAGCACTGCCACGCACCGGCGCACGCACCACCAGGCGCCTTCCGGGTCCCCGGATGCGCGCGATACCTCCGACTCGAGCGGCAGTTCGTCCCAGCGCAGAGTGCTTTCGCTCTCGCGCACGGCATACCGCCACAGCCCATCGAAGCGTAGCCCTGGCATGAAGCGGTGCACCAGTCCTGCGGATTCGTACCGTGCTGCCTCAGCCATGGCGCTCGCCTTCGGGTGGAGAAGCCAGGGGCGGGATCTGCGCGCGGCGCATGCGTTCCTCGAGCCGCGCCGCCAGCTCCGAGCGCTGCGGCTCCCCTGGGATCTGCGGGGCGCTGCCGCCCTGCTCCCCCTGCTCCATTTGCGCCCCCGCTTGCGCGTCCTTCCCCTGCCCATAGAACTCCTGCACCACCGCCGAGGCGTCCTCACCGGTCTCCTCGAACAGCCCCAGCGCATAGCCCTCGCGCGCAGCGCGCTCCAGCGCCTCGAGGTCCAGCCCGCCCGCCCGTGCCTGCTCGCGCTCCTCGCGCGCCTGCACTACGGCCAGGCCCAGCGGCATCTGCGCGCGCAGCCCCAGGTCCACGTAGTAGATCGGCGCGCGGTGCGACTGCGCCGTGGACTTGCCCCGCAGGCGCAGCTCCAGCGGCAGGAAGGCCAGCAGCCCGCCAGAGAGCGCATGCAGGTAGCGCATGCGCGCCATGAGCGTGCGCACGGTGTTCACGCTGGTGGTGCGCAGCACGAAGGTGCTCAGCGCGTCACCCTGGTTGGCCGCATGGTCGATGCGCACGTTGAAGCGCCCAAACAGCTTGCAGCCGCCCTCGATGCCCAGCGCGCAGTGGTCCGGCCCGGGACAGGGCAGGCTTTCCACGCCGGTGTGCGTCACCCGCTTGCAGTGCTGGCCGTCGCCCACGCACAGGGGCCGGGCCGTGGCCCGGTCGAACAGCGTGTAGCTCGCGCGCAGGTTCAGGCCGGGGTCGTTGAACAGCAGGCGCACGGGAATGCTGCGCAGCTTGGTGTGGGCATGGGGTGCGGCAGCCGTTGGCGGTGCGGTTTCCTGGGCTGCCTGGGTTGGAGCGGTTTCTTTCTTACGAGCGCGAGACTTTGCATCGGCGGTGCCGGGCAGCTCCTTGACCTCGATGCCGGTGGCCATCAAGGCGCGCTCCTGCAGCTCTGCGCGCAATACGCCATCCAGGGGGTGCAAGGCCCAACCGCTTCGGGTCTGCACCTGGGTGGTGAGCGTGAATTCGTCGTCTTTTTCCGGCAGGCGCCGGCCTTGACGCTCGACGGTGCGGCCAATCGAGATGCGCCCCACCACGGGGGTGTGAGCATCAGTCCTTTGATCATGGTGTTCTCCAAAGTAAAAAGCCCCTCCCGCGATGGGAGGGGCCGTGAGGTGGGTGAGGTGGGTGTGGGAGAGGAATGCACCGCGGGGATCGGTAAGGATTCCTGCGATGGGCCGCTCTGCCCGCTCCTACCCATCGGTGTGCACGAGGAAGCGGCGGGTGCCGGGTTTGCTGGCGAGGTACGCGGCAGCGGTGTCCGGGTGGTCCTGGATGAAGCGGGCCGCGTCGAACTCCTGGCGGGCCTGGGCGCGTTTCCAGCTCACCGATCCGCCCGCCAGGCGTGCATGGGAAGCGGTGCCCATGCGTTGCTGGATCTGGTGCTTGAGCAGGGCTTCCTGGGCTTGCCAGCCGGCGAGCAGTTCGCGCACCTGCAGCAGTTGGGCGAAGGCCTGGCTGCTGGCTTCGTCCTGCGAGAGGTCGACGGTGTCGCCCGCGTCCTGCGGGTACAGGCTGCGCAGGGCCTGGGCGCTGCTGTCCGAGGCGTCCGCCGGGGGCGGGGTGTCGGATTGCACATGGTCCCAGAACCGTTCCTCCAGCGCGATGAGCCGGGCGATGAGGGCCTCGTCGCGCTCGATGCGGTGAATCCGCAGTTCCTGGCCGCACACCAGCACGGCCACGTCGGCGGCCTGCTTGCCGGTGACGGCCAGCTGGTGCATGACCTGCAGTTGCACGTAGTGCGGCACGCCCTCGCGCCACAGGCGCATGCCGTTCATCCCGGTGGTCTTGCATTCGAGGATCTGGACGTCCTGCGTGCCGACGACCTCGCGGTCGATGTTGGCGCGCATCCAGGGCACCCGGGGGTGCTGCAGCACGGCGTTGACGCGGCGCACCTTGTGGCCCGTGGTGCGGGTGTAGTGGGCGGCGACGATGGGCTCCAGGACGGCGCCCCAGTAGGTGGGGCCGCTGGGGTCTTCGGGATCGGGGGGCAGCATCTCGGCCCGGCCGCTCTTGTGCATCCACAGCTCCAGCGGGGACTGGTAGGGGTTCAGGCCCACGGCGGCGGCGGCATCCGAGCTGCCGATGCCTTCGCGGCGCAGGCGCAGCCAGTCGCCACGCTCCATGGTGCGGGTGGAGACCAGGCGCAGTGCGGGGCGTGGGCGGGGAATGGATGGGGGATGGGGGTCGGGGGTGGACATGGGGTTCTCCTGCAATAGAGGCGCACAGGCACGCGGACCCTCCCCTCTGAGGGGAAGATCCGCAGCGCGTGCGAGAGTTGGGAAGGAATGGAAGGCGCCGAAGCGCCGCAGCTCAGGCCACCAGCTGCAGCGCGTGGTCGAGGGCGCGCTGCTTGATGGCCGCGCCCTGGCCGAACCAGGCGCTGTCCAGGCGGTTGTCCTGGCTGCGGGCCTGTTTCTCGTGGTCGACGTACTCGGTGATGGCGCTCAGCAGTCCCCAGGCGGTGCCTTTGGCCGCCTGCAGCTCGGCGCCGCGGCCGTGGCCTTCGTAGAGGGCCTGGACTTTCTTGAGGGCGCGTTCGTTGGCCAGGCCGGTGCCTTCGCCGGGCTGCTCGCTCTGGCAGATCACCTTGAGCAAGTAGTTCATGGCCTCGTGGGTCTTGACCTTGCGCTCGGCCAGGGTCTTCATGCGGTACATGAAGCTGTCCCACTGGCCGACGGCGATGCCCAGCTGCCGTTTGACGGCCTGGGCGTCAAAGCGCGTGGAGTGCGGCACCCGGACGGCGCCGGCCTGGTTGGCGCCTTGCAGGGCGACGGCCAGGGTGTTGTTGCAGACCACGCGCACGCTGGTGGGGATGGCCATGGTGGCGAGGGTGCCGTCGCACGAGGTGGCCAGCAGCAGGTAGCCGTGCACCAGGTCGTTGCCCTTGAGGGCGGTGGATTTGCCGGTGCGCGCCAGGGCCCAGAAGCGCCGCCCGGCCTTGAGCACGCCGGCGGTCTCCAGCTCGAACCCGGCGACTTCGGAGAGGTCGCGGTAGAACTCCAGCACTTGGCGCGGCTGCACGACCTTGTAGCGCTGGCTGACCACGGACAGGGGGGCCTGGGTGTCACTGCGGTAGAGGACCTTTTGCTCGGGGAATTCGAGGGCCTCGCCGTACAGGGAGGAAGCGCCTGCGCCACCATGCTCCGTGGCGAGGTAGCGCACGGGGGTTTCCTGGATCTGCCAGTGCATGCCGGCGGCCTGGGCCCAGACGTCGATGGATTGGCGCTTGGGCAGGGCGTGGCCCAGCTGGTGCCAGGGGGTTTGGCCGGTGTAGGCCATGGTGTCGATGAGGTGGGACATGGAAAGAGTCCTTGGAAGAAAGCAAACAAAAAAGCCAGCGCACCGCGGAAGGCGCGCTGGCTGGCTCGTTCAAAGATGAAGAAAGGTGGCGTGCGGGGGATCAGGCGGTGAAGGTCCCGCCGCATTGGAGACAGCGATAGCGCGGCCATACATGGGTATCGATGCGCTCGCCCAAGGCCGCGCCGATGCCGCAGCCAGTGGTCGCGCCCGCCAGCGCGCCCAGCAGGGCCGCGGACAGCAGCGCGATCCACCGCACCTGGGCATTGTCGATATCGGGTGCGTACTGCCGCATGGTCTCTATCGCCTTGACGCTCCCGCCCAGCCCGCCGGCGAGCAGGCCGAGCAAGGCACTGGCGCGCCCTGCCAGTTCGCGGCGCTGCACGCGCGTGGAGCGGCAATGGCTGCAGCACGGGGGATGGCAGGTGCCGGGCTGAAGGCTCTGTCCTGCCCCGGCGCATGCATATCCATCGCCGGGCTCGTCATCCTCCATGCCGTGGGGGGCATGCAGGTCCCAGCCGCGGGGGTGCGAGGTCACGATGGCGCGGCTCCCCGCTGGGGCGCTTGGGCAGCGCAGGCGCCCGTGGCGTCCATCGGCGGGGGGTTCGGCTCCGGGGGATAGCGGCAACGATAGGCGGATGCGTCGCCTTTGACACGCCGGTAGTAGGTGGTCAGCGACAAGGCCGCCAAGACCCCGACGATGAAGGTGAGCCCGAAGGCCGCGAGGTTTTCTAAAGGGGAAGAAGACACTGGGATCATGAGGACTCCTTTGAAAGAGGGAAAGGAGCTGCTGCAGTGCGCGTAGGAGACGGCGGACTGCAACAGACTCATGAATGGGATATATGACTGAAATTTGTTTGAATCAAATTCTCTAACTGCGTTAAATCGCCTTTCAAATACTTTCAATCAACCTCGACTCGCACCATAGCCATGGTGACCTAAACCATACTGTTTGGTCCTGGCTTTGCACAGATAACTCGCACGCTGAAAGAATGCTGCAATCGTTGCAGGGTCGCTGCGAAAAAGGTTGTATGTAGGGTTCACGGGAAAGTGCACCAGCATCATTGCGCATTCCACTGTTTCATGCAGTGCACTGGCCCAAGCCTCCCAGATGCGGTTGACCATATTCTCTCTACCCAATTGGTACAAGCCAAGCCAATTGAAAGCATTTCCATTCAGCAAAACTACAAAATGGTAATGCACCCGCCCTAGATCACCCACCTCCCTCACCCAAAAATATCTAACTCTGGTTTGATGAACAACAGATCCATCATATTCAGCAGCCTTCCTATTGTGCCTAATCTTAGCTTTCAAGGAGTTCAAAAATCTAGAAATCATTGAATTATTCCAGTCGACAGAGCAAGCCTCGATGCCCTTAGGCATATGAAGATCAAATCTAAATGCAAACACCCTACAATATTCCGCCATCGCGTTTTCAACGACGCGACTGAGAACTTCCAGATACTCCCTTATCATTGGCTGACTCCCACTTATCAATGGTAGCGACTCATATTGCCTTCCCACATAAAGATGATGATTTTTATTTAGAGAAATATTCTCGCATTTCATAGTCACCTCAAAAATAATCAAATCGCAAGACACCAGCACCTACTTAGCACTCATCCCCAGTCATTCAATTAATATTAATTAATATTAATTATTAATTAATACTACCAATACCTATTTATAAACACAGCAAGCAACCCCATACTCAAGGGTGATAAGCTGCAGATCTCCCAAGAAAACACCTTAAATCAAGGGAAAAATCGCTCTATAAAAATAGGAAATTTAACAAGCATCCCGTTGTTCTTTTCTTTGAAACAACCACTCTTCCACTTCCGTTCTGATCCAGCCTACGGATCTAACTCCTATCTTAACTTGTTTAGGGAATTGATTCTGTTTTATGTACAAGTACAGCGTCGATCTAGGCAAGCCTGTTCGAGAAATCACTTCAGGCAGTCTTAGTATTTTCATGCTTTGTAACTCATGTGGTTCGTACAAAGCATTCACTTCACAAGTAAATTTCACCCATCTATATCAGATCGGACCAGTGACATTCGCACTCTCAACATACACTCTGCAGAATGTCCACTTCTCCCCGGAGGAGCGCTCGTCGTACCATTGAGCTATCCACAGCAGAAAAGCATGTGTATCATGGGATACCGCCCTTTGACACCGCGAAAGAAGAACTTCCTTACTTCAAGAATGCTTCTAGAACCCTCATAATTTTCGTCTAAAATATTTCTTTTTTGACTCTGAATTAACTCAGGAAATAAATATGGCAGTTCATGATCAGCACGCCCGTTCCTTTCCAATACTTGACAGCATCAACCGATCTCGACGTGCCGAATCATTCATCTGGCTCTCGCTCGCTCAATTAGATCAACAATTCATCTCCATAAACGTGCGAGAAATGAAAGATAGCTCAAAAGAATTAATAGAGAGTTGCTTATCAAATCATCCGGAAATCAAACAAGAAATAGAATACAAATTGCTCCATCGAGTCATTCCAATAGAAAATCTTAACTGGATTAAAGACAGCCAGCGGCAAACCAAATGGATCACACAAAGAATCAATGAAGACATAAATTCAAAAATAACAACCGGGATGTTACCGCCGACAACAGCTCCCATTAACTTCCCTTTTCACCTTCAAAGAAGAGATTTAAGCGTAGCCGCTTTCGATTATTGGGCATCCACATTCCATCATCCGTCACTCCTCGTAATGCAAAACAATATATTGAAAAGCATTTGGGAAGGATACAGCTCCCATGATCAACATTTTTCCTGGATAGAAAAAGAAAACACACAAGACAAGATAGATTCTTTTTGGAAATGGCTAAATGGAAAATCCCCAGATATCACCACCTATTATCAAAAACCAGAAAACTACGACGAATTGCTATCAATTCTGGATGATCCAAGACTTAGACATCACCATAGCAAGGAGCTTTTTAGCTCAAGCTTTCGGAAAATATGGAATCAGCAGCAACGAAGAGAAAAAGAAAAGGACAAAAAACAATGCAATTTACTACTCTCAAATAAAACCATATCCAAGCTCAAGGCCTTATCCAAAGAGTATGATTTAACACAGGCAGAAGTTATTGATGTCATAATAAACTCAGAAGCAAAGCACAAGCATTACCTCACCGAGATCACAGAGAGGAGAAAATTTCTTTTAGATGAAAAAAATCATTAGCAAACATCAGATTCAACATGATTTGAAATTATTTTCATACATTAATGAATATTAATTAACAAGGAAAATAATTGAATTGAATAATCTTAATTTAGAGAAGGCAATATTTCGGCACCACTTCTCCTATGAAAAGGCTGTGCAGGTGTTACTACATGCTGGAGGGAATAATTCAACGCGCAGGTCGGGCTACCAAGCAATATTTGAAGACCAAGCGGGAGAACTCATCACATGCCCCCATTCCTGGTTGGAGCGCACTCGTCCCTCTAGCGATTTCTGCACATCGGAACCAGCAGCGGTCGCGCTGCTCATCGTCGTAGCTGTTAGGCAGGGCCAATTCGCCGCTCGTCCATAGTTACCACGCGTTCTGACATTTGCCTGTTCCGCTTGTCATCGGCGTTTTGCGCATTCATTCTGATGGCGCTGGGCGGTATGGTCATTCCTGCGCTGGTCTATTCGGCCGACCTGGACCGTCGGGCGTTATCGACGCCGCAATAGCATCCTTTTGGTGAAGAGCTTGTAGCGGATCTTCAGCCTTCGCTACGTGCTGCCTGGAGCCGTTGTCTGGATGGCTAAAGATGACCAGCGCGCCTCCTAGGCTGGCCGGCATGGGCTTGGCCTACTGACGCCGTACTAGGGCGTGTCATCAATCAAAGTCCCTTCAGTTGAAATTCACAGCCCCAGCGCCACGTAGCGGCCATGAGTAAAAGATATGTCCTCAGTGATGGGCAATGGGAGCGCATCAAGGACTTCTTGCCCGGCCAGGCTGGGCAGCCCGGAGCGACGGCAAAAGACAACCGGCTATTCGTAGATGCAGTGCTGTACCGATACCGAGCAGGAATTCCCTGGCGGGATCTGCCCGCGCGCTTTGGTGATTTCCGCGTGGTGCACACCCGTCACTCACGCTGGAGCCAAAGCGGCGCATGGCAGCGGGTGTTCGATGTCTTGGCACAGGATGCGGACAACGAGTACGCGATGATCGACGCCACTATCGTGCGCGCCCATCAGCACAGCGCTGGCGCAAAAGGGGGATCCGGACAAGCAGGCTCTCGGGCGCAGCAAAGGCGGCCTGAGCACCAAGATCCATGCCACGGTCGATGCGCTGGGCAATCCGACAGGATTTCTCCTCACACCTGGGCAAGCGCATGACCTCAAGGGCGCCGATGTCCTGCTCAAGGACACACCTGCCCAGACCATCCTTGCCGACAAGGCCTACGACGCCCATGCTCGGCTGATCGAGCCGTTGCTGAGCAAGGGCAAGGCGGTGGTGATTCCTTCACGGGTGACCAACAAGAAGCCGCGCGAATATGACCGAGACCTCTACAAGGCCCGGCATCTGATCGAGAACTTCTTTGCGCGTCTGAAGCAGTACCGAGCCATTGCCACGCGTTACGACAAGACGGCTCGTAACTTCTTGGGGGCCATCCATCTGGCCGCATCCATGGTGTGGCTCGCGTAAGTGGCAGTAACCCCGTCACTTTCTCAGGGTTGATTGATGACATACCCTAGTACGACTCTTGCGCAAGTGTCCACTGGACATGGCAGGGCACCCATAACGACGCTGCACGATCACGACGAAGCTAAAAACGCACAGCATCTGACCATGCCAATCAGGCCGCTGTGACGGCCAGCGAGTTGTGTTGCCCACCAATAGCGCGCGTGCAAATAGCACTGCATTTCGAGGAGGAGCCAGAAATCATGCCCCCTTTTGAACTAGCCAAATACAGGCATCGTCCTTCCCCGAGTCGGAGACGCAGCACCGCGTTGGAGCTGATGTAGTCAGTGTGAGTAACTGTCTTGCAAGTCAAGCGTTTTCAAGCGAACGGGCCTGGTCGGAATGGCCTTTCCACAATTATTCAATGATTGTTGTATTATTGAATAATGAATGAAAACCAAGCTGTTTCCGCCCTCGGTGCCTTGGCCCATGCCCAGCGACTGCGCGTGTTCCGCGCCCTGGTTGTTGCCGGCCCCGAAGGATTGACGCCCAGCGTGCTGGCCGACGAGCTTGACGTGGCCCGCAACGCGCTGTCCTTCCACCTGAAGGAACTGGCCCATGCCAGCCTCGTCACGGTCGAACAGCAGGGCCGCAATCTGATCTACCGCGCCGACTTCTCCCAGATGAACGGGCTGCTCGGCTACCTGACCGAACACTGCTGCCAGGGCGGCACCTGCGAGGTCATTGCGTCCGCATCTCCCTCCTGCACTTCCTGCTGAAAGGCTTCCATGAAACGCTTCCACGTCCACCTACACGTCGATGACCTGAACCGCAGCATCAGCTTCTACTCCCAGCTCTTCGCCGCGCAGCCGGCCCGCATCGAAGCCGATTACGCAAAGTGGATGCTTGAAGACCCGCCGGTGAACTTCGCCATCTCCACGCGCGGCAGCAAGCCGGGCATCGACCACCTGGGCATCCAGACCGACGATGCCGAGGAATTGGCGGCGCTGAAGGCCCGCGCCGAAGCGGCCGACATGGCGCTGCTGGATGAAGGCACCACGACCTGCTGCTACGCGCGCAGCGAGAAGCACTGGGTCACCGACCCGCAGGGCGTGGCCTGGGAGCATTTCCACACGCTGGGCAATATCCCGGTCTTCAACGAAGCGCAGCAAGCCGCGCCCGCGGTCGCCCCGGCGTGCTGCTCGGGCCCTCCCGTTCTTCCTGCTGCTAACGCGAGCTGCCCATGACCCAAGCCACAACGGCCGGCCGCGCGCCGGCCGTCTCCTCCATGAGCGTCTTCGAGCGCTTCCTGACCGTTTGGGTGCTGCTGTGCATCGTCGCCGGCATTGCCCTGGGCCAGCTCGCGCCCGGCGTGTTCCAGGCCATCGGCCGCATGGAGGTCGCCCAGGTCAACCTGCCCGTGGGCCTGCTGATCTGGGTGATGGTGATCCCGATGCTGCTCAAGGTGGACTTCGGCGCGCTGGGCCAGGTGGGGCAGCATTGGCGCGGCATCGGCGTGACGCTATTCGTGAACTGGGCGGTCAAGCCGTTCTCGATGGCGCTGCTGGCATGGATCTTCATCCGCCAGGTCTTCGCCCAGTGGCTGCCCGCCGACCAGCTCGACAGCTACGTCGCCGGCCTGATCCTGCTGGCCGCCGCGCCCTGCACGGCCATGGTCTTCGTCTGGAGCCGGCTGACGGGCGGCGATCCGGTGTTCACGCTGTCGCAAGTCGCCTTGAACGACACCATCATGGTGTTCGCCTTCGCGCCCATCGTCGGCTTGCTGCTGGGCCTGTCGGCCATCACGGTGCCGTGGGACACGCTGCTGGTGTCAGTGGCACTCTACATCGTCGTGCCGGTCGTCTTGGCCCAGCTCTGGCGCCGCGCGCTGCTGCGCCGGGGACAGGCCGCCTTCGATGCCGCGCTGTCGCGCATAGCCCCGCTGTCCATGGCGGCGCTGCTGCTCACGCTGGTGCTGCTGTTCGCCTTCCAGGGGCAGGCCATCCTGCAGCAGCCGTTGGTGATCGCCATGCTGGCCGTGCCCATCCTGATCCAGGTGTTCTTCAACTCCGGTCTGGCCTACTGGCTCAATCGCCGGCTGGGTGAGAAACACAACATCGCTTGCCCCTCGGCGCTGATCGGCGCGTCCAACTTCTTCGAGCTGGCCGTGGCCGCCGCCATTAGCCTGTTCGGCTTCCAGTCCGGCGCAGCTCTGGCCACGGTGGTTGGTGTGCTGATCGAGGTGCCGGTGATGCTGCTGGTGGTGCGCGTGGTCAATCGCTCGCGCGGCTGGTACGAGTGCAGCCCGACCCTATCCTCCCGATAACCGCCAGGACATGCCCATGAGCACCATTACGATCTACCACAACCCCGCCTGCGGCACATCGCGCAACGTGCTCGCCATGATCCGCAACAGCGGCGAAGAGCCCACGGTCATCGAGTACCTCAAGACGCCGCCCGACCGCAGCACGCTCACGGCGCTGATCGCCGCCATGGACGTGCCCGTTCGCGCCGTCCTGCGCGAGAAGGGAACGCCCTACGCGGAACTCGGCCTGGCTGACGAGAAGTGGAACGACAAACAACTGATCGACTTCATGCTCCAGCACCCCATCCTCATCAACCGGCCCATCGTGGTCACGCCACTGGGCACGCGCCTGTGCCGGCCGTCCGAGGCCGTGCTGGACATCCTGCCACAGCCGCAGCGTGGCGCGTTCAGCAAAGAAGACGGCGAGGCGGTGGTGGACGCCAAGGGCCACAGGCTCTGACACCTTCCGCGCAGACAGCCACGCCGTCTGAACCCGCCACTTTCAGGACTGTGCCAGGTGATCATTCCATGGCCGCCCGGTTCTGACCATCGCATTCATGATGACCAGCAGCTTGCGCATGCAAGCCACGATAGCCACCTTCTTCGGCTTTCCAGCCGCCAGCAGGCGCTCGTAGCATCGCCGTATCACGGCGTTGTGGCGCATGGCGACGATGGCGGCCATGGCGGCCATGTACAACGCACTCCTGACCGTGGCCCGTCCGCCGCAAATGATGCGTTTGCCGCGCGCCTGGCCCGAGTCCCGGTTCATCGGCGCAACACCCACCAGCGCGCAGATCTGCTTGGCCTCGAGCTAGTCAAGTTCCGGCAGCTCGGAAATCAGCGTTGCCGCCGTCGCCGCCCCCCCCCCCCTTGACGCTCTTAAGCAATGCGGCCAGATCGGACTGGTATTGAGCCAGGTGCTCCGCAATCCTTCGATCCAGCATCTTCAGTTGCTTCACCAGCACATCCATCAGTTCCGCAATATCCTGCACGACCTGCGGATGCGACACGTGTTTACGTTGGCGCTCGCTGACCAGCAAGCGCACCAACTGCCGGCGCCGTCTGGCCCCGGTTAGGCTGAGGCCTCGTTTACTGCAAGCGTATACAGATAAGGATGCCTGGGCAGAAAGGCTCTAACTCTAATCCTAGCTGCCTCATCTAAGCCTAAGAAATGACGGAACAAAAGCAAAAAAGCTGCGATCCTATGGGACTGCAGCTTCTGCTTTTTGTGGGCTTTTATGTGGGACAAATCCCAAAAAATTAGCTAAGCTGTTGATTTTAAAAGCCCTATGGCGGAAACGGAGGGATTCGAACCCTCGATGAGGCTCTACACCCCATACTCCCTTAGCAGGGGAGCACCTTCGGCCACTCGGTCACGTTTCCAATCCCGCTATTGTAGCCTGATTTTCAGGCCGCTCCAGCAGATTCAGGCAGCTTGCTGGTCCAGTTCGAACGCCTTGTGCAGGGTGCGCACGGCCAGCTCGACGTACTTCTCGTCGATCACGACCGACGTCTTGATCTCGGACGTGGAGATCATCTTGATGTTGATGCCTTCTTCGCTCAGCGCGCGGAACATCTTGCTGGCCACGCCGACGTGGCTGCGCATGCCAATGCCCACGATGCTCACCTTGGCGATCTTGTCGTCGCCCACCACACTCTCGGCGCCCAGCTTGGGCAGCACTTTGTCCTTGAGCAGTTCGATGGTGCGCTGATAGTCGTTGCGGCTGACGGTGAAGCTGAAGTCGGTCTTGCCGTCCTTGCTCATGTTCTGGATGATCACGTCCACGTCGATGTTCGCGTCAGCCACCGCGCCCAGGATCTGGTAGGCGATGCCGGGCGTGTCGGGCACGCCGAGCACGGAGATCTTGGCTTCGTCGCGGGTGAATGCGATGCCGGATACGACGGCTTGTTCCATTTGTGCGTCTTCCTCAAAGGTGATCAGGGTGCCGGACTTGGCTTCCTCGTTGATGTCGATGTCCCAGGACGTGAAGCTGGAGAGCACGCGCAGCGGCACCTTGTACTTGCCGGCGAACTCCACCGAGCGGATCTGCAGCACCTTGCTGCCCAGGCTCGCCATCTCCAGCATTTCCTCGAAGCTCAAGGTCGCCAGACGGCGTGCCTCGGGCACGACGCGCGGGTCGGTGGTGTAGACGCCGTCCACGTCGGTGTAGATCAGGCATTCGCTGGCCTTCATCGCCGCGGCGATGGCGACGGCCGAGGTGTCGGAACCACCCCGGCCCAGCGTGGTGACGTGACCATCGCCGTCGATGCCCTGGAAGCCGGTGATGATGACCACCCGGCCCGCGTCCAGGTCGGCACGCACGCGCTTGTCGTCGATGGATTCGATGCGCGCCTTGGTATAGCTGCTGTCGGTGCGCACCGGCACCTGCCAGCCGGCATAGCTCACGGCCGGCACCCCTTCGGACTGCAGCGCGATGGCCAGCAGCGCCGAGGAGGCCTGTTCGCCCGTGGCGGCCAGCATGTCGAGCTCGCGGTGGTAGGCCGAGGCGGCCTTCGACGGGGCGAGTTCCTTGGCCAGCCCCAGCAGGCGGTTGGTTTCGCCGCTCATGGCGCTGGGCACCACCACCATCTGGTGGCCCGCCCGCGCCCACTTGGCCACGCGCTTGGCGACATTGCGGATGCGCTCCGTGGAGCCCATCGAGGTGCCGCCGTATTTATGAACGATCAGTGCCATGGAATATCTTGCAGTGACGGGGGCATCGGTTCACGGCGCTAAAAGTCATGCGGTTTTGGCGCGCCGTCGCCCCGTGCGGAAATGAGGTCCAAAACCTGCTGATTGTACCAACCGAGCGACTCGTTCTCGCGCACCACGTGGCCGCGCCCCACCTTGATGCGGATGCGGTGCCCGCGCGTGGTGCAGGCGGCGATCTGGTCGAGCAATTCGCCCAATTGCGCGGCTGTGGGCGTGGTGCCATGCACGGTGCGCAGCCAGTGGCGCAGCACATTGGCCTGGCGCGCGCGGCTCAGGGCCCGCAGCGCGGCGATGCGGGGAGGCTGGCCCACGGCGGCCAAGTCGGTCTCGGCCAATTCCTGCAGCAGTTCGCTGGCCTGCGCGGCATGGCCGCAACTGCGCGCGAAGGTGTCGCGGAACTCCGGGAAGGCCTGCTGCAGCGCGGGCAGCAGTTGCCTGCGGATGCGGTTGCGCGTGTAGCGCTCGTCGGCATTGCTCGGGTCTTCCACCCAGCGCTCGCCGCGCGCCTGCAGCCATGCGCGGATGTCGGCGCCGGCCACGCGCAGCAAGGGCCTGTGCCAGGCGATGCCGCCCCGCTCCCAGCGCGCGGGCATGGCCGCCAGGCCAGGGATGCCCGCGCCCCGCGACAGGGCCAGCAGCAAGGTTTCCACCTGGTCGTCCGCATGCTGTGCGATCGCTATGTCTTTGATAGCTACTAGCGCTTGTCCATCAAGCGCCAGGGCCTCAAAAGACTTGTAGCGCGCCTGGCGCGCGGCGTCCTCGGGGCTTTGGCCCGGGGCATGCCGGGCATCCACGCGCCGCACGGCCAGCGGCACGCCCAGGCGCGCACACAAGGCCGCGCAATGCTGCTCGAACCCGTCCGCCGCGGCCTGCAGCCCGTGGTGCACGTGGAAGGCATGCACCTGCCCGGGCCAGCGCTCGGCGCAGGCCAGCAGCAGCGCCGTGGAATCCGCACCGCCGCTCAGGCCCACGGCCAGGGGAAGGCGGGGAGCGAAGCGGCGGATCGCCGCGTCGAACGCCAGCGTCACGCAGGTCTCGGCTGCAGGATGGTCATGGCGGCCGATTATCGGCCGCCCCGTTCAATGCGCCGGTGCGGGCAGGCGCGCGGGCTGGCGGTCGTCGTGCAGGCGGAAGGTGCCCACCACCTCCGACAGGCGCACCGACTGGTCCTTGAGGCTGGCCGCCGCGGCAGCGCTTTCCTCGACCAAGGCAGCGTTCTGCTGGGTCATCTGGTCGAGATGGTCCACCGCCTGCCCCACTTCGCCGATGCTGGTGCTCTGCTCGGTGGTGGCGGCGGTGATCTCGGCCATGATGTCGGTCACGCGCTGCACGGACTGCACGATGTCGGCCATGGTCGTACCCGCATCGTTGACCAGGCGCGAGCCGCTCTCCACCTGCTCCACCGACGAGCCGATCAGCGCCTTGATCTCGCGCGCGGCCTCGGCCGAGCGGCCCGCGAGGCTGCGCACCTCGCCCGCCACCACGGCAAAGCCCCTGCCCTGCTCGCCCGCGCGCGCGGCCTCGACGGCCGCGTTGAGCGCCAGAATGTTGGTCTGGAACGCGATGCCGTCGATCACGCCGATGATGTCGTTGATCTTGCGCGATGCGGCATGGATCTGCTCCATGGTGCTGACCACGTTGCCCACCACCTCCCCACCGTGCCGCGCCACGCCGGAGGCCTGCGCGACGAGCTGGTTGGCCTGGCGTGCCGCGTCCGCGGTATGGCGCACGGTTTCTGTGAGCTGCTGCATGGACGCTGCGGTCTCCTGCAGGCTCGACGCCGTGAGCTCGGTGCGGCTCGACAGGTCCTGGTTGCCCGTGGCGATCTCCTCGGAAGCCAGGCGCACCGAGTGGCTGGCGTCGCGGATCTGTGCCAGCACGCCCGCGAGCTTGCCCGCGAAGTTGTTGAAGCTGCCGGCGATCTGCGCCAGCTCGTCCTGTCCGTGCGCGTCGATGCGCCGCGACAGGTCGCCGTCGCCCTCGCCGATCTCGTGCATGGCGTCGCGCACCAGCGTCAGGCGCCGCAGGCGCCGCGCCAAAACAGCGGCCAGCACGGCCGTGGCGATGGCCAGCACGGCGATGCTCGCCCACACCGACGCCTGCAGCATGCCGGCGATGGAAGCCAGCGCCTCGCGCCGGTCGAGCGCGATGGCCAACAGCCACGGCGTGTCGGCCACCGCCGAAACGCTGAGCAGCACGGCATGGCCCTGCAGGTCGAGGGCCTGCAGCTCGCCTCCCTGCGCCATGGCGGCCAGGCCCTGCGCTCTGAGCGTGGGCGCGATCTCCGTCGCGGGCTTGAGCGCGAGCTTGGCATCCGGGTGGGCGATGATGGCGCCGCTGCCGTCCACAAGGAAGGCGAAGCTCGACGGCGTGGGTTTGATGGACGTGACGTTGGCGATCACCGAGGCCAGCGAGACATCCCCCGCCAGCACGGCCCGGATGGCGCTGCCCTCGCGCACCGCGCGGGCGAAGGTCACCACCAGGCCGTTGCCGCCCGCGTCGGCATAGGGCGGCGTGATGGCAGCCGCGCTGGCCTGCGCCGCCTGCCGGTACCAGGGGCGCGAGGTGGGGTCGTAGTCGGCCGGCAGGTTCTGGGGCGTGGAGAAAGCCATGCGCTTGTCCGCATGGGCGATGTACGTGGTGACGAATCCGCCCGCCTTGGCCAGCATGAGCAGCGGCCTGGGCTGGTCCGCCTCGTCCAGGGCCGCGCCGGCGGCCTCCACGATGGAGGCCTTGGCCTTGGCCCAGTCACGCAGGGTTTCGATGTGGCTGTGCGCCAAGGCCCGGGCGTTCGCCGCGAGCGACGCATAGGCATGCGAGCGCACCGATGCGTAGTTGGCCGCAGTGAGGGCCGCCAGCGCCGCCACCAGGCAGGCCAGCGACAGCAGCAGGATCTGGCCCCGGAGGGTTTTCCCAAGTGACATGCAGGACTCCTTCCATGCGCAGCGCGTTCCACGGCCGCGAGGAAATCATCCTACATCTTGATACAGGGCAAGGCGATGGTCGGGAACCCTGCCCCGGCGGGGTCAGCGGCTGTCGGCCTTGGTGTCGGTGAAGCGGCCGTAGCTTTGCAGGCGCTCGTAGCGGCGCTCCAGCAATTCCCGGGCCTTGAGGTCGGCCAGCTGGCGGTGGGCATCGCCCAGCGCGCGCTTGAGGAAGGCGGCCATCTGCTTGTGGTCGCGGTGCGCGCCGCCCACGGGCTCGTTGACGATCTTGTCCACCAGGCCCAGGGCCTTGAGGCGGTGCGCCGTGATGCCCATGGCGTCGGCGGCATCCCTAGCGTTGTCGCTGGTCTTCCAGAGGATGGAAGCACAGCCCTCGGGGCTGATGACCGAGTAGATCGAATACTGCAGCATGATGACCTGGTCGGCCACGCTGATGGCCAGCGCGCCGCCCGAGCCGCCCTCGCCGATCACCGTGGTGATGATGGGCACTTCGAGCTGGGCCATTTCGTAGATGTTGCGGCCGATGGCCTCGGACTGGCCGCGCTCCTCCGCGTCGATGCCGGGGTACGCGCCGGGCGTGTCGACAAAGGTGAACACGGGCAGCTTGAATTTCTCGGCCGTCTTCATGAGGCGCAGAGCCTTGCGGTAGCCCTCGGGCTTGCTCATGCCGAAGTTGCGCACGGCGCGCTCCTTGGTGTCGCGGCCCTTCTGCTGGCCGATCACCATGCAGGCGTGGCCGTTGAAGCGCGCGAGGCCGCCGACGATGGACTGGTCGTCGGCGAAGTGCCGGTCGCCGTGCATCTCGACGAAATCCGTGAAGATCTCCCGCACATAGTCCATGGTGTACGGACGCTCGGGATGGCGGGCGATTTTCGTGATCTGCCAGGGCGACAGGTCGCTGTAGATGTCCTTGGTAAGCTGGTGGCTCTTCTTGCTGAGCTGGTCGATCTCCTCGGAGATGTCCACCGCGCTCTCGTTCTGCACATAGCGCAGTTCTTCGATTTTGGATTCCAGCTCCGCGATGGGCTGCTCGAAATCCAGAAAGGTCTTTTTCGCCAAGATGTTTTCTCCTCGGGCTCGTCCGGCCCGTCGTCGTTCGCTGCTGCTGCAGGGCGGTGGATCAGTAGTCCACCGGCAGGGGCGCGAGCGATCGCCAAATATACCAACTCGCCACGCTGCACCAGGGTTTCCACGCCTCCGCCACCTCGCGGGCATCGCTGCGGCTCACAGGATCGCCCGAAAAGTAGTGCTGGCTGATGCCCTGGATCAAGGTGGCGTCGTCCAGCGGAAGCACGTTGGGGCGCGCCAGGTGGAAGATCAGGAACATGTCCGCCGTCCAGCGGCCGATGCCGCGGATGGCCACCAGTTCGGCCACGATGGCCTCGTCGTCCATCGCGTCCCACTGCTTGACGTGCAGGCGGCCGCTGTCGAAGTGCAGCGCCAGGTCGACCAAATAGTCCACCTTGCGCGCCGACAGGCCGGCCGCGCGCATGTCGTCCACCTTGAGCTTGAGCACGTTGCGCGGCGTCATGCTGCGCGGCAGCGCGGCGAACTGGTCCCATACGCGCTGCGCGGACGCCACCGACACCTGCTGGCCCACGATGCTGCGCGCCAGCGTGGTGAAGGCGTCGCCGCGCTGGGCCAGCGCCACGTCGCCCAGATCGGGGATCAGGCGGCGCATCACGCGGTCCTTCTTGACGAGGTGCTTGCACGCGTCGTCCCAGTAGGCCGGCGGCGTGAGCTGCGGCGCCTCGTTCACTATCTTTTTAATAGCTGCCACCGCTTACCCCGCCTGCGCTGCAAGCCAATTCGACTGCAAATGCGTTATTCACTGCGCCGCCTCCCAGGTGGTGCCCGTGGGCGCGTCCTTGAGCACGATGCCCTGGGCCAGCAGCGCGGCTCGGATGCGGTCGGCTTGCGCGAAGTCCTTGGCGGCCTTGGCAGCCGCGCGCGCGGCGATCTGGGCCTGAATGGCGGATTCGTCGAGCGCCGCACCCGCCTTCAGGAACGCCTGCGGATCGTCCTGCAGCAGGCCCAGGTACCCGCCCAGCGCCTTGAGCAGCCCTGCGGCCTCGGGCGACTTGCTGCGGTTCACCTCGCCGGCCAGGTCGAACAGCACGGCAACGGCCTCGGGCGTGCCGAAGTCCTCGTCCATGGCCGCCTTGAAGCGCGCGGCATGGGGCTCGGTCCAATCGACGTCCACCACGGCGGGCGCCACCAGGCTGAGCGCGGTGTAGAGGCGCTTGAGCGCGGCGCGGGCGTCGTCCAGGTGCACGTCGCTGTAGTTCAGCGGGCTGCGGTAATGGCTGCGCACGACGAAGAAGCGCACCGTTTCCGCGTCGTATTCCTTGAGCACGTCGCGGATGGTGAAGAAGTTGCCCAGCGACTTGGACATCTTCTCGTTGTCCACGTTGATGAAGCCGTTGTGCATCCACACCTGCGCGAAGGGCTTGCCCGTGGCGCCCTCGCTCTGGGCGATTTCGTTCTCGTGGTGCGGAAACTGCAGGTCCGCCCCGCCGCCGTGGATGTCGAAGCTCTCTCCGAGCATCTCGCAGCCCATGGCCGAGCATTCGATGTGCCAGCCCGGACGGCCCTCGCCATAGGGGCTGGGCCACTTCACCTCGGCCGGCTCATCCGGCTTGGCGCTCTTCCAGAGCACGAAATCCAGCGGGTCGGCCTTACCGTCCTGCACGGCCACGCGCTCGCCCGCCTGCAGCTCGTCGAGCGACTTGCCCGACAGCTTGCCGTAGCCGGGAAAGCGCCGCACGGCGTAGTTCACGTCGCCGTTGGCGGCCTGGTAGGCCAGGCCCTTGCCTTGCAGCGTGCCGATCATCGCGAGCATCTGCGGCACGTACTCGGTGGCGCGCGGCTCGTGCGTGGGGCGCTCGATGCCCAGGGCGTCGGCGTCCTGGTGCAGCGCTTCGATCATGCGGTCCGTCAGGCTGCGGATGCTCTCGCCGTTCTCCACGGCGCGGCGGATGATCTTGTCGTCGATGTCGGTGATGTTGCGTACGTAGGTCACGGCCAGGCCCGACGCGCGCAGCCAGCGCTGCACCACGTCGAAGGCGATCATCGAGCGCGCATGGCCCAGGTGGCACAGGTCGTAGACGGTCATGCCGCACACGTACATGCGGACATGGCCCGGCTCGAGCGGGGAAAACTCCTCCAATGCACGCGTCAGCGTGTTGTAGATACGCAAGCTCATGGGTTTCTTCTCGGGGTGGGCGAACCGGGCGCCGCACGGCAGCGGGCCGGCGCCACCGGGGGCGGCGGCTGCGCACACCCCCTCGGCTACAATGCGCCGCAGTATAAGCCCGCGCCGCGCCCTCTGGCGCAGGCCTTCCCACCCCTCTTTTTCCCTCTCCATGACACCCGCCCGACCCCTTGTCCACCGCCTGCTGCGCCTGTTGGCCGTGGCCGCCCTGGCGGGAGCCGGCTGGGCGCATGCCGACGAGTACGCCGGCATCTCCCAGCTCATCAAGCAGGGCAAGCCGCGCGAGGCGCTGGCCCAGCTGGAGCCGCGCATCGCCGCCAACCCGCGCGACCCGCAGCTGCGCTTCCTGCGCGGCGTGGCGCAGGCCGATGCGGGCCAGCAGGCCGAGGCCATCGACAGCTTCGTGCAGCTCACCGAGCAATACCCCGAGCTGCCCGAGCCCTACAACAACCTGGCCGTGCTCTACGCCGGCCAGAACCAGCTGGAGAAGGCCCGCGCCGCGCTGGAGATGGCCGTGCGCGCCAACCCCGGCTATGCCACCGCGCACGAGAACCTGGGCGACATCCACATCCGGCTGGCCATCCAGTCCTATGCGCGCGCGCAGCAGCTCGACCCGGCCGTGGGTGCCTCCGTGGCTCCCAAGCTCAAGCTCCTGCGCGAGCTGCCTGCGGCCAAGCCCCAGCCTGCTCTCGGCCGCTGACGCGGTCCCGCGGCCCTGCTTCCCCCAGGGCCGCCTTCCTTTCTTTCGCACTTCTCAAGGAGCCTCTGCATGATTTCCAGAAGAAATACGGCCCTGGCGCTTGCCGGCCTTGCGCTGGCAGCTATGGTCAACGTAGCAAGCGCACAGGGTGCCGCACCCAAGGTCAAGCTCGCCACCAGCATGGGCGACATCGTGGTGCAGCTCGACCCGGCCAAGGCGCCCAAGACGGTGGAGAACTTCCTGGCCTACGTGCAGGACAAGCACTACGACGGCACCGTCTTCCACCGCGTGATCGACGGCTTCATGATCCAGGGCGGCGGCTTCACCGCCGACATGGCGCAAAAGCCCACCAAGGCGCCGATCCCGCTGGAGGCCTCCAACGGCCTGAAGAACGACCAGTACACCATCGCCATGGCCCGCACGGGCAACCCGAACTCTGCCACCTCGCAGTTCTTCATCAACGTGAAGAACAACGACATGCTCAACGCCCCCAACCCCGACGGCCACGGCTACGCCGTGTTCGGCAAGGTGGTCGAAGGCAAGGATGTGGTGGACAAGATCAAGGCCGTGGCCACGGCGAACAAGGGCATGCACCAGAACGTGCCCACGACGCCCGTCGTCATCCAATCCGCAACGCTGGTCAAGTAAACGAAAGGACTTCCTCCATGAGCAACCCGCAAGTCGAACTGCACGTCACCATCAACGTGGCCGAGACCGCCACCCCCGGCGTCATCACGCTGGAGCTGGACGCCGTGAACGCGCCCAAATCCACCGAGAACTTCCTCGCCTACGTGAAGAAGGGCCACTACGACGGCACCATCTTCCACCGCGTCATCAAGAACTTCATGATCCAGGGCGGCGGCTTCACGCCCGACATGAAGCAAAAGGGCACGGACGACCCCATCGAGAACGAGGCCGCCAACGGCCTGAAGAACGACCAGTACACCATCGCCATGGCCCGCACGGGCGATCCGCACAGCGCCACGGCCCAGTTCTTCATCAACGTGGTGGACAACGCCTTCCTGAACCACACCGCGCCTTCCGGCCAGGGCTGGGGCTATGCCGTGTTCGGCAAGGTGGTCAAGGGCCAGGACGTGGTGGACGCGATCAAGAAGGTGCGCACCACGCGCAAGGGCTTCCACGACGACGTGCCGTTCGACGCCGTGGTGATCGACAAGGCCGTGGCGCTGTAAGCCATGGCCGAGGCCGTGCCGCCGATGGCCGAGCTGGCCGCGCCAGCCGGGTGGCGCACGGTCGATTTCCTCTCCGACCTGCATCTGGAGAGCGCCCACCCCGCCACGCTGCGCACCTTCGCGAACTACCTCGACGGGACACCCGCCGACGCGGTGTTCCTGCTCGGCGACCTGTTCGAGGTCTGGGTGGGCGACGATGCGATCGACGAGCCCGGCAGTTTCGAGAGCGAATGCTGCGCGCTGCTCGCGCAGGCCGCCGCGCTGCGGCCTGTCTTCTTCATGCACGGCAACCGCGATTTCCTCGTCGGCGAGGGTTTCACGCAGCGCACGGGCATCCCGGTGCTGGCCGATCCCACGGTACTCACGTTCGCGGACAGGCGCTGGATGCTCTCGCACGGTGACGCGCTGTGCCTCAATGACGTGGAATACCAGCGCTTTCGCGCCCTCGCGCGCAATCCGCAGTGGCAGGCGCAGTTGCTCGCGCGCCCGCTCGCGGAGCGCCGCGCCCAGGGCCGCAGCGCGCGCAGCGAGAGCGAAGCGCGCAAGCAGTCGGGCATGGCGGTCTACGCCGACGTGGACAGCCCCGCCGCTGTTCGATGGCTGCGCGCCGCGCGCGCCGATGCGCTGGTCCACGGCCACACGCACCTGCCCGCCGACCACGAACTCGCCCCCGGCCTCGCGCGCCACGTGCTCACCGACTGGGATCTCGAAGCCCCTGCGCCACGCGCCGGCGTGCTGCGCCTCACGCCCCAGGGCTTGCAGCGCCTGCCGCTCACCACCACGTAGGGGCGATGCCCGCCTTTCTCACCCGCCTGGCCCGGCGCGTACGCGCCACCGTGGCCCCCATTCCCGACATCGGGGCCGACCTGTGGCTGCAGACGCTGCACAGCTACCCCTTCCTCTCCGCGCTGCCACTGGCCGACCAGGGCAAGCTGCGCGCGCTGAGCGCCCTCTTCCTGCACCGCAAGGAATTCACGGGCGCGCATGGCCTCGTGGTGACCGATGCCATGGCCGTGGCCATCGCCGCGCAGGCCTGCCTGCCGCTGCTGCACTGGGGCGAGCCCGGCCAGGCGCTGGCCTGGTACGACGACTTCGTGGGCATCGTCGTGCACCCGGCCGAGGCCGTGGCGCGCCGCAAGGCCGTCGATGAAGCCGGCGTGGTGCACCACTACGACGAGGTGCTGCTCGGCGAAGCCATGCAGGACGGCCCGGTGATGCTGAGCTGGCCCGCCGTCCAAGGTGCGGGCCGCGAGGGGCACGCGACCAGCGTGGTGATCCACGAGTTCGTGCACAAGATCGACATGAAGAACGGCGGCGCCGACGGCAGCCCGCCCCTGCCGCCCGGCTTCATGGGCACGGCGAACGCCCGTGCCGCGCACGCCGCCTGGCGCGCGGCCTGGGAGCCGGCCTACGAGCAGTTCCGCGAGCGGGTCATCATCGCCGAGCGCTTCGGCGGCGAGTGGCCCTGGCTCGATGCCTACGGCGCCACGGCCCCGGCGGAATTCTTCGCCGTGGCCTGCGAGGCCTACTTCGTGCACCGCGAGCGCTTCGCGCAGGAATTCCCCACGCTGCTGCCGGTACTGGACGCGCTGTTCCGCCCCGCACAGGAACTTCAAGCCAAATAGGCCTCCAGCGCTTGTCCAGCAAGCGCTGGCAGCTCTCCTACTTATAGCAAGCCGCGCGCCCAGCCCAGGCCCTTGGTCGTGCCGCCGGGCACGGCGCCGCGCGCGGGCAGGTATTCGCAGCCCACCCAGCCCTGCCAGCCGCACTGCGCGGCCACCTCGTCGATGACGGAGAACAGGTAGGGGTGGTTCAGCTCGCCCACATCGGGCTCATGCCGCTCGGGCACGCCCGCGATCTGGAAGTGGCCGACGCGGCCCGTGGGCAGGTACTGGCGGATCTTCATCGCCACGTCGCCCTCGACGATCTGGCAGTGGTACAGGTCGAACTGCACCTGCAGGTTGGGCGCGCCCACGGCCTGCACGATGGCGTGCGCGTCGTCCTGGCGGTTGAGGAAGAAGCCGGGGATGTTGCGCGTGTTTATCGGCTCGATGAGCACGTTGCGCCCCGCTTTCACGGCCTGCTCCGCCGCCCAGCGCAGGTTGTCGATGTAGGTGGGGCGCAGCGCCTCGCGCGTCTGGCCCTCGGGCAGCAGGCCGGCCATCACGTGGATGCGCGGGCAGTCGAGCGCGGCGGCGTAGTCCAGCGCACGCGCGAAGCCGTCGCGGAACTCGGCCTCGCGGCCCGGCAGGCAGGCCAGGCCGCGCTCGCCCGCGGCCCAATCGCCGGGCGGGGCGTTGAATAGCACCTGCTGCAGGCCGTTGTCTTTCAAGCGCTTGGCGATCTCGGCAGCGGGGAAGTCGTAGGGGAACAGGTATTCGACGCCTTTGAAGCCGTCTGCGGCGGCGGAGGCGAAACGGTCAAGGAAGGCATGCTCGTTGTAGAGCATGGAGAGGTTGGCGGCAAAGCGGGGCATGTCTTGTTCCTTACCAGCGCGCGCCGAAGGTGGCGCGCAGTTCGTCGATGCGTGCCGCGTCGAGCGCGGCGGGCTTGGGAGACGACAGCAGCCACAGCCGCGCCGTTTCCTCCAGTTCCTCCAGCGTCGCCATCGCAGCGGCGGGAGTGTCGTGCCAGACGTTGGGGCCCAGGCGCTCCAGCATCACGGCGCGCAGCGGCGTGCCTTGCGCGCCGTAGCGCGCGATGGCCTGGGCCACGGCCTCGGCGGCGTCGGGCGCGCCGGGGCGGTGGTAGGGGATCACGGGCACGTGGCCGACCTTCATCACGAAATACGGCGTGATGGCGGGCAGCAGTTCCCCCTCCGCGGGTTGCAGCGTGAGGGCCACGCAGTGCGTGCTGTGCGTGTGGATCACGCAGGCGGTCTGCGCGTCGAACGCGCGCGCGGCGGCGTAGATGCGCGCGTGCAGCGCGATGGTCTTGCTCGCGCGGTCGCCGCTCACCTGCTGGCCCTGCGCGTCCAGGCGCGCGAGGCGCGCGGGATCGAGAAAGCCCAGGCAGGCGTCGGTGGGCGTGATGAGAAAACCGCCGTCACCCAGCCGCACGCTGATGTTGCCGGCCGTGGCGTGCACGTAGCCGCGCTCGAACAGGCTGCGGCCGACGCGGCAGATCTCCTCGCGCGCCTGGGTTTCGGTCATGCGAGCACCTCGAACGCGCGCGTGAAGAAGTCGTCGCCGCCGAAGTTGCCGGACTTGAGCGTGACGTGCAGGCCCTGGCCCAGCGCCTGCGCATGGCACCACGGCACGCCCGGGTCGATCTGCGGGCCGATCTGCATCTGCGTGATGCCCAGCGCCTGCACGCAGGCACCAGAGGTCTCGCCGCCCGCCACCACGAGCTGGCGCACGCCGCGCTCGACGAGGCCGCGCGCGATGGCTGCGATGGTGCGCTCCACCATCGCGCCCGCCTCTTCCACGCCCAGGCGCGACTGCACGGATTTCACCGCGCCGCTGTCGGCCGTGGAATAGACGAGCACGGGGCCGCGTTCCAGCAGCGGCGCGGCCCAGGCGAGCGCCTCGGCCGCCACGTCGGCACCATCAGCGATGCGCAGCGGGTCGATGGCCAGCGCCGCGCCGCCGCGCGCGATGAAGTCCTGCACCTGCCGGTTGGTGGCCAGCGAGCAGCTGCCCGACACCACGGCGCGCAGCCCGCCCGTGGGCGGCAGCACGCTCGCGGCAGGCGACGGCGCGAGGCCGAAGTTGGCCGGCAGCGCGATCGCCACGCCCGAGCCCGCCGTGACCAGCGGCAGCGCCGCGATCGCCGGGCCCGTGCGCAGCAGGTCGTCATTGGAGACGGCATCGACGATGGCGATGGCAACGCCCTCGGCCTGGAGCTGCGCGATGCGCTCGGTGACCGCCGCCGCGCCGCGCGCGACCACGGCATGGTCGATCAGGCCCACCTTGCGCTGGCACTGCGACTGCATCACGCGCACGAGGTTCGGATCGGTCATGGGCGTGAGCGGATGGTTCTGCATGCCGCTCTCGCTCAGCAACACGTCGCCCACGAACAGGTAGCCCTTAAACACGGTGCGCTTGTTGTCGGGGAAGGCGGGGGTGGCGATGGTGAAGTCCGTGCCCATCGCATCCATCAGCGCCTCGGTCACGGGGCCGATGTTGCCGGCCGCGGTGCTGTCGAAGGTGGAGCAGTACTTGAAGTAGATCTGGCGCGCCCCCTGCCCTTGCAGCCAGCGCAGCGCGGCGAGCGATTGCCCAATGGCCTCGCCCACGGGGTTGGTGCGCGATTTGAGCGCGATGACGACGGCATCCACGTCCGCCGCCAGCGGGTCCTCCGGCACGCCGATGGCCTGCACCACGCGCATGCCTGCGCGCACAAGGTTGTTGGCGAGGTCGGTGGCGCCCGTGAAATCGTCGGCGATGCAGCCGAGCAGCAGCTTGCTCATGGCTTATCCCTTCACCGCGAGCTTGACGGCCTGCGGGTTCTCGCGCACGTAGTCGCGCAGGATGGCCTCGAAGCTCTCGTCGGCCGCCAGGCCCAGGGCCTGCGCACGCTTCGGCTGGAAGCGGCTGGGCCAGCTCGTGATGATCTTGGCGATCTGCGCATCGGGCTCCCAGTCGATGAGCGCGGTGGCCTCCTTGCCGGCCACGCGGGCCAAAGCCTGGGCCATCTCGCCCACGGTGGTGGTGAGCGCGGGCAGGTTGACGGCGGTGCGCGCGCCCCACTCCGTGCTGCTGGCCGTCGACGCGCGGATGATGCCGCGCACCGTGTTGCCGGGCGACGAGAGCGCCACGGCCGTCTCGGGCGCCACGGGGCAGCGCGCGCGCTCGCCCGCCAGGGGCTCGCGCAGCATGCCCGAGAGGAAGCTGGAGGCCGCGCCGTTCGGGCGGCCGGGGCGCACGCTCACCGTCATCAGGCGCACGTTGCGGCCCTGCACGAAGCCCTTGCGCGTGTAGTCGGCCACGAGCTGCTCGCCGATGAACTTCTGGATGCCGTAGCTGTTCTGCGGCGTGGGCAGCGTGGTGTCCTCGATCACCTCGGGCAAGCGCTGCTCGGGCGAATCGCCGAACACGGCCACGGAGCTGGAGAACACGAACACGGGCGCATGGCCCGCGCGGCGGCAGCCTTCGAGCAATTGACGCGTGGCGTCGAGGTTGCTGCGCATGCCGAGATCGAAGTCAGCCTCGCACTCGCCGCTGACGGCTGCCGCGAGGTGGAAAACGGCCTGCACCTCGCCCAGCGGCAGCGCGCCGGCGGCGAGCTGCTCGCCCAGGTCGCCCAGCAGCGGCTGCACGCGCGCATCGGCAGCCAGGTCAGCAGGCGGCGCCACGCGGTCGACCAGCACCACGCGCTGGATGGGCTGCGCGGGCGCGCCGGCCAGCGCCAGGCTGCCCTGGGCCAGCAGCGTGCGCGCGAGGCGCGCGCCGAGGAAGCCACTGCCGCCGGTAATGAGGATGTTCATGGGAGGGGTCCTTGTGTGTGGAGTTACAAGCCAAATCGGGCTCTAGCGCTTGTGCATCAAGCGCGAGCAGCTATGAAAACAGGAGTTTTCTAGGGGAGTGTGATGCCCGGGAAGATCTTGATGACCGCACTGTCGTCCTCACGTGCGAAGCCCGCCGTGGAGGCCTGCATGAACATCTGGTGCGCGGTGGACGAGAGCGGCAGCGGGAATTTGCTGGCGCGCGCCACGTCCAGCACCAGCCCCAAATCCTTCACGAAGATGTCCACGGCCGACAGCGGCGTGTAGTCGCCCGCCAGCACGTGGGCCATGCGGTTCTCGAACATCCAGCTGTTGCCCGCGCTGTGCGTGATGACGTCGTAGAGCGCGGCCGGATCGACGCCCTCGCGCAGGCCCAGCGCCATGGCCTCTGCCGCGGCGGCGATGTGCACGCCCGCCAGGAGCTGGTTGATGATCTTGACCTTGCTGCCCGCGCCCGCCTTGTCGCCCAGGCGGTAGACCTTGGCGGCCATGGCGTCGAGCGTGCCGCCCGCGCGCGCATAGGCATCGGGCGTGCCGGCGGTCATCATGGTCATCTGCCCGCTCGCGGCCTTGGCGGCGCCGCCGGAGATGGGCGCGTCCAGGTACAGGATGCCCTGCTTGGCCAGGCGCGATTCCAGCGCCACCGACCAGTTGGGATCGACGGTGGAGCACATCACGAACAGGCTGCCGGGCCGCATGCTGGCGGCCACGCCATCGTCGCCGAACAGCACGCTTTCGGTCTGCGCGGCGTTGACGACCACCGAGACCACCACGTCGCAGCGCGCGCCCAGCTCGGCCAGCGTCTCGCAGGCGGTGCCGCCGTCCTTGGCGAAGTCCTGCGCCACTTCGCGCCGCAGGTCGAACACATGGGGCGCGAAGCCCGCGCGGCGCAGCGACTGGGCCATGCCCAGGCCCATGGCGCCCAGGCCCACGAGGCCGACGGTAGGTGGAGATACGTTGCTCATGCGGGAATGGCGGTGGAAGTTGAAATTGTCAGGTCATCATACAAATTTGAGAGCACATTACGGATACGGGTTAACCCTTGCGCCGCTCGACCAGCGGGCGGGCCAACTGCGCACCCTCCTGCTGCCAGAACGCGGGGTCGGCCTGCCGGATGCGGCGGATGGCGTTGTCCATGTGGGTCTTGGCGGCGTCCCGTGCGGCGGCGGGCTCGCCCGCCTCGATGGCGTCCGCAATGCGCGTATGTTCACTGGCGACCTCGCGGGCGAAGTCGTCGCGGCGCGCTTCGTTGGCCCGCGTAACGCGGATGGCGCCCTGCAGGAATCCGTGCAGGTACTGCAGCGTGCCCATGAGGAAAGGGTTGTGCGCCGCCTCGGCGATCGCCAGGTGGAAGGCCAGGTCCTGCTCGGCGCCGCTGCCGCCATCGGCCACGGCCTGACGCAGGGCCGCGATGGCCTCGCGGATGCGCGCCATGTCCTGCGCCGTGCGGCGCTCGGCCGCCAGTGCGGCAACCTCGGACTCCAGCGGGCGGCGCAGCTCGGCGAGCTGGATCACCGCCTCGCGCGAGGCCAGGTGCGCGCCCTCGAAGCGCAGCGGCTCGGCGCTGGCGGCGCGCACGTAGACCCCGCTGCCCTGGCGCGAATCGACCAGCCCGAGCGACTTGAGCCGCGACACGGCCTCGCGCACCACGGTGCGGCTCACGGCGAACTGCGTGGCCAGCACGGCCTCGGTCGGCAACCGGTCGCCCAGCGCCAGCCGGCCGCTGCGGATCTCGGCCGCGAGCGCGTCGGCGACCTGGTCGGCCAGACGGGCGCCGGAAGCCACGGGCTGGAACTGCAGGGGCATCGTGTCGTTATCCGTACATGGCAGGGCCTGCCACTCTAATGCCTGCGCCCTTCTCCGCCGCCCCGGTCAGGCTTGCGGCAGGCAGGCGAGGAAGCGCTGCACCACCGGGTTGCAGTTGTCCGCGCTCCAGACGCAGGACAGCACCGCGTCCAGCGGCGCGCCGCCCGCGGGCAGGGCCAGCTCCCGCCATGCGAAGCGCCCGGCCCCGCCCTGCACGGCGGACAGGGGGACCAGCGCGGCCCCCATGCCGGCTTCCACCAGCGCCAGCAGCGTGGGCAGCAGGCTGTGGTGGCGCACGTGGGGGCGCACCTGGGCGCTGGCGAGGAGCTTTTCCTCCAGTTCGTGGAAATAGCGCGCACCCTGCGGCTCGTAGCCCACCCAGGGCAGGCCCTGCAGGTGGGGCACCGGCACGCGCTCGTGCGCGGCCAGCGGATGCCCCAGCGGCAGCACCAGCACCATGGGGTCGTGGGAGACCACGCTCGACACCAGGCCCGCGCTGTCCATGGAGGCGGAAAACCGCAGCAGCGCCACGTCCAGGCGGCCGCTGCGCACGTCCTCCACCAGCAGGTCGGAGGTCTGCTGGCGCAGTTCCAGCACCACGTCCGGACAGGCCTGGCGGAAGGCCTGCAGGGCCTGGGGCAGCACGCGGTAGACCGTGCTGTGGGTGAAGCCCAGCGTGAGCACGCCCTCGTCGCCCAGCGCATGGCGCCGCACGGCGTGCAGGGCGGCATCCGCCTCGGCCACCAGCAGGTGGGCGCGCTCCAGCAGCAGGCGGCCCGCCGGCGTGAGCTGGACGGAGCGCGTGGTGCGCACCAGCAGCGGCGCGCCCACCTCTTCCTCGAACTGGCGGATCTGCTGGCTCAGCGGCGGCTGGCTGATGTGCAGCCGCTGCGCGGCCCTGCCGAAATGCAGTTCCTCGGCCACCGCGATGAAGGCCAGCAGGTTGCGGGAAAGCATGATTATGCCGATCTACGACTCAATAGTTAGAGAATTTTATATTAGACATATCAGTGGTGCAGCCGTAGCCTCCGCAGCGCAACGTTGCCTTCCACCCACCCTTTACATCCCATCGCCATGTCCCTCCATCCTTTCCGCTTGCGCCGCGCCCTGGTGGCGTCGGCCGCCCTCGCCCTGGCCGCCGTGGCAAGCGCCCAGCCCCCCGCAACGGCCAGCTACCCGGCCAAGCCCGTCACCATGGTGGTGCCCTTCGCCGCGGGCAGCGTCACCGACCTGCTGGCGCGCATCGTGGCCCAGCGCCTGGGCGATGCGCTGGGGCAGCCCGTCGTCGTGGAAAACAAGGCCGGCGCCGACGGCAACATCGGCGCCGCCTATGCCGCCGCGGCCGCCCCCGACGGCTACACGCTGATGATGGGCGCCGCCAGCACCAACGCCATCAACCCCAGCCTGCACAAGAACCTGAAGTTCAATGCGCTCAAGGACTTCACGCCCATCACCAACGTCGCGTCCATGCCCAACGTGCTGGTCGTGGGCCCCCAGGTGCCGGCGCGCAACGTGAAGGACTTCATCCAGGCCGCGCGCACCGAGAAGTACAGTTTCGCCTCCAGCGGCGCGGGCGGCAGCATGCACCTGTCGGGCGAGCTGTTCAAGACCATGGCCCAGGTGCCCGACTTCCTGCACATTCCCTACAAGGGCGGCAGCGCCCCGGTCACCGACGTGATGGGCGGGCGCGTCAGCGCCATGTTCTGCAACCTGCCGCTGTGCCTGCCGCACATCCGCGCCGGCAAGCTGCAGGCGCTGGCGGTGACGTCCGCCCGGCGCACGCCGCTGCTGCCCGAGGTGCCGACCATCGCGGAAAGCGGCGTGCCCGGCTACGAGGTGGAAGGCTGGTTCGGCCTGTTCGCCCCGGCGGGCGTGCCGCAGCCCATCATCCAGCGGCTGAACCACGAGGTGGTGCGCATCCTGCAGGACCCCAAGGTCAAGGAATCGCTGCTCGCCCAGGGGGCCGAACCCATCGGCAACAGCCCCGAGGCGTTCGCGGCCTTCGTGCACAAGGAGCACGACCGCTGGGCCAAGACCATCCGCGACGCAGGCATCACCCCGCAATGAGCGCACACAGCACTGCCATGACGCCGCCCAACCGCCTGACGGCCCTGCAGGCCCTGCGCGCCATGGAGGAAGGCCGCCTCACGAGCGAGGCGCTCACACGCGCCTGCCTGGAGCGCATCGCCGAGCGCAACGGCGCGGTGCAGGCTTTCACCGCCGTGGACCCCAGCCGCGCGCTGGCGCAGGCCCGCGCCGCCGACCGCGCCGCGGCCGCGCCGCTGCGCGGCCTGCCGTTCGCCGTGAAGGACGTGCTGGACACCCGGGACCTCGCCACCGCCTACGGCTCGCCCATCTACGCCGGCCACCAGCCGGTGGCGGACGCCGCCTGCGTGGCGCGGGCGCGGGAATTCGGCGCGCTGGTGCTCGGCAAGGTGGCCACGAGCGAGTTCGCCACGCAGACCCCGAGCCAGACGCGCAACCCGCTCGACCTGGCGCACACGCCGGGCGGCTCGTCCAGCGGTTCGGCTGCGGCCGTTGCCGACTTCATGGCGCCCGTGGCCTTCGGCACGCAGACCACGGCCTCCACGGTGCGGCCGGCGTCCTACTGCGGCATCGTGGGCTACAAGCCGACCTTCGGCTTTCTCAACGTGGCCGGCCTCAAGCCCCTGAGCCCCTCGCAGGACACCGTCACCCTGCTGGCGCGCACGGTGGAAGACGCGGCCCTTTGCGGCTTCGGCCTGCAGGGCGTGCGTGCACAGGCCCAGCCGCTGGAGCGCCCCCGGCTGGCGCTGTGCCTGTCGTCGCAGTGGGACGCGGTGCACCCCGAGATGGCCCAGGCCATCGAAAGCCTGGCCGCCGCCGCGCAGCGCGCGGGCGCCGAAGTCCGGCGCCTGTGGCTGCCGGCCGGGCTGGAGGCGCTGATCGACCTGCAGGGCCGCCTGTTCGCGTTCGAGGCGCGCCAGTCGCTGGCGCACGAGCGCCAGCACCACGCGGCGCAGTTCAGCCCGCGCCTGCAGGCGCGCCTGGCGGGCGGCGAAGGCATCGACGGCGCGGAGTACCTGGCCATGCGCCAGCGCGCGCTGGCCGGGCGCCAGGCGCTGGCGCGCCTGTTCGACGGCGTGGACGCGCTGCTCTACCCGCCCGCCCAGGGCGAGGCGGACGAAGGCATCGCCGACTCGGGTTCCGCCCAGTTCGGCGCGCTCTGGAGCCTGATGCACGTGCCCTGTGTGTGCGTGCCCGCCGCCCGGGGGCCGCGCGGTCTGCCGATGGGGGTGCAGGTGATCGGCGCCTACGGCGACGACCTGCGCACCCTGCAGGCGGCGGCCTTCGTGGAACGCGTGGCGCAGGCCGCGCTGGCGTGACAACCTTGCCGGCCGGACGCACCGCCGTCCGGCCCGGAAACGGTCACGATGCCCGCGCTAGCAGCGCTGCCCGCGCCCGCTGCGCGATGGCCTGTGCATCCACGTGGAAGAAGGCGCGCAGCGCGGCCCGCGTGTCGCTGCGCCCGAATCCGTCCGTGCCCAGCGTGTGCAAGCGCCGGCCCTCGGGCAGGTAGGCGCGCACGGTCTCGGGCACGGCCCGCACGTAGTCGGTGGCGGCGATGACGGGGCCGTGCGTGCCGGCCAGCACCTGCGCGAGCCACGGCGTGCCGCCGCCCTTGCCTTCCATGGCTTCGCAGGCCCTGCCGTCGCGCGCGAGTTCGCTCCAGCTCGTCACGCTGACCACGGTGGCGGCAATGCCCTCCTCGGCCAGCAGCGCGGCGGCCTTCACGACCTCGGTGAGGATGGCACCCGAACCCAGCAAGGCCACCTGCTTTTCAGGTGAAATCGGGCTCTCGCGCTTATCCAGCAAGCGCGAGCAGCTATCCAAGAGATAGCACCCGCGCAGCACGCCCTCGGCCGCGCCCTCGGGCAGGTCGGGCTGGGCGTAGTTCTCGTTCATGAGCGTGACGTAATAGAACACGTCCTGCTGCTCCACGAGCATCTCGCGCATGCCCGCGTCGAGGATCACGGCCAGCTCGCCCGCGTAGGCCGGGTCGTAGGCCTTGCAGTTGGGAATGGTGGCGGCCACGAGGTGGCTCGACCCGTCCTGGTGCTGCAGCCCCTCGCCGCCCAGCGTGGTGCGCCCCGACGTGGCGCCCAGCAGGAAGCCCCGCGCGCGCTGGTCGGCGGCGGCCCAGATGGCGTCGCCCACGCGCTGGAAGCCGAACATGGAGTAGTAGATGTAGAACGGCAGCATGGCCAGGCCGTGCACGCTATAGCTGGTGGCGGCGGCCGTCCAGCTGGCGATGGCGCCGGCCTCGCTGATGCCCTCTTCCAGGATCTGGCCGTCCAGCGCCTCGCGGTACGAGAGCACGGAGCCGATGTCCTCGGGCGCGTACTGCTGGCCCACACTGCTGTAGATGCCGACCTGCTTGAACAGGTTGGCCATGCCGAAGGTGCGCGCCTCGTCGGCCACGATGGGCACGATGCGGGGCCCCAGCTGCCCGTCCTTGAGCAGCGTGCCGAGCATGCGCACGAAGGCCATGGTGGTGCTCATCTCCTTGCCGTCGGCCGCGAGCGCGAATTGCGCGTATTGCTGCAGCGCCGGCACGGGCACGGCGTCGCACGCGGTGTCGCGGCGCGGCAGGCTGCCGCCCAGCGCCTCGCGGCGCGCGCGCAGGTACTGCATCTCGGGGCTGTCCTCGGCCGGCTTGTAGAAGGCCAGGGCCTTGGTCTGCGCGTCGCTCACAGGCAGGTTGAAGCGGTTGCGGAATTCGATCAGATCGGAGTCGCCCAGCTTCTTCTGGCTGTGCGTGGTCATCTTGCCCTGGCCCGCCGTGCCCATGCCGTAGCCCTTCTTGGTGTGGGCCAGGATCACCGTGGGCCGGCCCCGGTGGGCGGCGGCCGCGGCGTAGGCGGCGTGGATCTTCACCAGGTCGTGGCCGCCGCGCTTGAGGCGGTCGATCTGCTCGTCGGTCATGCCCTGGGCCAGGCGCTCCAGTTCGGGGCTCTGGTGGAAGAAGTGGTCGCGGTTGTAGCGGCCGTCCTTCGCGGCGAAGGTCTGCATCTGCCCGTCCACGGTGCCGCCCAGCGTGCGCACCAGCGTGCCGGTGAGGTCGCGCGCGAACAGGCCGTCCCAGTCGCTGCCCCAGAGCAGCTTGACCACGTTCCAGCCCGCGCCGGAAAACAGGCGCTCCAGCTCGTCCACGATGCGGCCGTTGCCGCGCACGGGGCCGTCCAGGCGCTGCAGGTTGCAGTTGACCACCCACACCAGGTTGTCCAGGCGCTCGCGCGCCGCCAGCGTCAGCGCGCTCATGCTCTCGGGCTCGTCCATCTCGCCGTCGCCGAACACGCCCCACACCTTGCGGCCCTGGCAGTCGAGCAGGTTGCGGTGCGTGAGGTAGCGCATGAAGCGCGCGTGGTAGATCGAGCTGATCGGGCCGATGCCCATCGAGCCGGTGGGAAACTGCCAGAACTCGGGCATGAGCCACGGGTGCGGGTAGCTCGACAGCCCCTGCGCGCCCGCCGCGGTGCCGGTGATCTCCTGGCGGTAGTGCTCCAGGTCGCGCTCGGTCAGCCGCCCTTCGAGGTAGGCGCGCGCATAGACGCCCGGCGCGCTGTGCGGCTGGAAGAACACCAGGTCGCCCCGGTGCTGCCCCGGCCCCGTGCCCTCGCGGGCGTGGAAGAAATGGTGGAAGCCCGTCTCGAACAGGTCGGCCGCGCTGGCATAGCTGGCGATGTGCCCGCCCAGCTCGCCATAGGCCTGGTTGGCGCGCACCACCATGGCCAGCGCATTCCACCGCATGATGGAGGCGAGCCGCTCCTCGATGGCCAGATCGCCCGGAAAGGCCGGCTGCTCCTGCGCGGCCACGGTGTTCACGTAGGGCGTGTTGAGCTGCGGCTGCCAGCCCACGCGGTGCGCATGGGCCATGCGCACCAGCTCGTCCAGCACAAAGCGCGCGCGCTCGGGGCCCTGGGTGGCGACCAGGGCCTGGAAGGCGTCGCGCCACTCGGCGGTTTCTAGCGGGTCGGTGTCGTTGGCGGTGGCGTGGAGCGCGGTGAGGGGCATGGGGGCGTTCATGCGCACACTGTACGGCGGCGTGGCCGAAATGAGATGCCGTTTGGCTTATTTCCCGCACATGCTGCAGAATTTCATGCCGCAAAACCCAATAATCACAGCACATGAAACTCGACACCATCGACCTGCGCATCCTGGCCGAACTCCAGGCCGACGGTTCGCTCTCGAATGTGGAACTGGCCCGGCGCGTACACCTGTCGCCCTCGCCCTGCCTGGCACGCGCCAAGGCGCTGGAGGCAGCGGGCGTCATCCAGCGCTACGTGGCGCTGGCCAATGCCGCCGCGCTGGGGCTGGGGCTCAACGTGTTCATCAGCATCAGCCTCAAGACCCAGAGCAAGGAAGCGCTGGCGGCCTTCGAGCAAAGCATCGCCGAGCACGACCAGGTGATGGAGTGCTACCTGATGACCGGCGACAGCGACTACCTGATCCGCGTGGCAGTGGCCGACATCTCGGCGCTGGAGCGCTTCATCCTGGACCAGCTCACGCCCATCCCGGGCATCGAGAAGATCCGCACCAGCTTCACGCTCAAGCAGGTGCGCTACAAGACGGCGCTGCCACTGCCCGCAGCGCGGGGTTGATGGCGGGGCGGCATGCGCGCCGCTGCAAGCGCTCTTAGAATCGCGCCTTCTCCGGGTTTTCCCTCCCTCTTTTCCCCATCCCCTCACGAGACTGCCGTGCCGTGGCATTTGCTGACGCTGGTCCCCGGGCCGCTGCTCGGGCTGTTTCTGGTCAGCCTGGGCAACGGGGCCATCTCCTCCCTCACTTCCCTGCGCCTGGACGATGCCGGCGTCAGCGACATCGTCATCGGATGCGTGGCCTCCTCCTACTTCGCCGGCCTGGCGCTGGGGGCGATGTTCAGCGACCGGCTCATCGCCCGCATCGGGCACATCCGGGCCTATAGCAGCTTCGCCAGCCTGACCGCGGTCACGTTCCTGCTCCAGGGCATGTTCTTCGATCCCTGGGCCTGGCTCGTGCTGCGGCTCGTCAATGGCTGGGCCATCGTCGGCATCTACCTCATCGTCGAGAGCTGGCTGCTGCTGGCAGGCGATGCCAGGATGCGCGGGCGGCTGCTCGCCATCTACATGATCGCGCTGTACGGATCGGGCATGGCGGGCCAGATGAGCCTGGGTGCGCTCGACGCCTGGGGCCCGACGGCCCCGTTCATGATGGCCGGCATGCTGGCCTCGCTGTCGGTGCTGCCGATGGTGATCCTGCCGCGCATGGATCCGCAGATGGGCCGCATCGAGCCGCTCATGCCCCAGCATCTGCTGCGCACCACGCCCACCGGCTTCATCGGCAGCTTCGGCTCGGGCATCGCCATCGCCGCCATCTATGCGCTGCTGCCCATCTATCTGCAGCGCGTGGGCATGAGCGTGGCGGAAGTGGGGCACCTGATGGCCTGCGTCATCCTCGGCGCCATGCTGCTGCAGTACCCCGTGGGCCGCTGGTCCGACCGGCAGGACAGGCAGAGCGTGCTGATCGTGCTCAGCGCCGCTTGCGCCGCCCTGTCGCTGCTCATCCTGGTGCTGCCGGACTCGCGCATTCTGCTGGCGCTGCTGCTGTTCCTGCTGGGCGGCAGCGTGTTCGCGATCTACCCCGTCGCCGTCAGCCACTCCACCGACCGCGCCTCTTCGAGAGAGCTGGTGCGCCTCATCCAGGGCCTGCTGCTCGTCAACTCGGCCGGCTCCGCCGCCAGCCCGCTGCTGATTGCACAGGTCATGGACGCCGCGGGTGCGCGGGGCTTCTTCCTCTCGTTCCTGGCACTCAGCGTGGCCTTGACCGGCTTCTTCCTCTGGCGGCGCCGGGTGCATCCGGCCGCGAGCCCCGCCGCCCCCTTCCAGGCGGCGGCGCAGATGTCGCCCATCGGGGTGGAGATCCGCGTGACGCAGGAGCTTGTGCAGGCAACGACGGAGCGGGAGTGAACTCCGCTACCGTTCGCCGGCGGCGTTCGCCACGCCGCCGGTCGCCACCCTGCGGCGCAGCTCGGCCAGCACGGCCTTCAGGCGGCGCGCATTGTCGGGCCCCATGCGCACCAGCATCTTCTGGCCGGCCGACAGCGCTTCGAGCTTGGGGTCGGCGAACTCGTAGCGCACCCAGGGGCGCGTGGACGGCACCTCGCCGTGCACCTGCGTCAGCTGCACGTGCAGCGGGCCGTTCGGCTCGGGCGCGGCGCGCAGATGGTCCAGCACGGCCACCAGCCGGTCGTTGAAGTAACCCTTGGGATAGCCCAGCTCCTGGTAGGCCGCCTGGAACAGCGGGTAGAGCTGGGTGTAGAGCTTGACGGCGCCATCCATCGGCACGGACTCGGCGAACGTGACGAAGGCGTGGTAGCGGGCCGCGTTGGCCGCAGCGATGGTCTGGACCTGCGCGTCGGCCGGGCCTTCCACGGTGAAACGCTCGGGCGCCGGCTGCACCGGCCACATGCGCGACGGCGCCTGCGGGCGCGGCAGGTTGTCCACGGTGGCGACGGCGCGGCGCACGAAACCGTCGATCTGCAGGAAGGATGCGACTTTCTGCGCGCCCAGCAGTTCGTTCAACGCTGCGGCCACGCGCGCATCCGACTCTGCCAGCGGGGGCAGCGGCTCGGCCACGGGCTGCGCCTCTACCGGATTCTGCGGGCCCGAGGCCTCGGTCCCAGGGGCGGAGGCCGCAGGCACGGGCGCCTCGGCGGGCGGGGCCGCCACCACCGCAGCAGGAGCAGGCGCATGCGCCGGCCGCCACCAGAACCACCACGCCGCGCCAGCCGCCAGTCCCGCCGCGACGACGCCGGCCACGATCCAGGCGGAAGAAGATTCAGGGCGGGGGCGGAGTTCGCTGGGGTCGCGTTCGGGCATCAGGGGTCCTTTCAGAGACAGGCAAGCAGGCCGGCGCGTGGACGTTGCCACACCACCGTGCGACGCCGGGAACGCGCCAACGTTCCCCAGCTACCGAATTAATAGCGCCTTGCGCCTGATGCGCCTGCGCCAAAGCCCGACAAGACTGCAGGACGGAGGTGCTGCAAAGCGTTACAGCGCCTCGCCCGGCGCCGCAACCAAGCCCTGCAGCCACTCCATCGCGCCCTGGAGCTCGGCGGGGCGGATCTCGTGCATGCCCGGGTATTCGCGGTACGCCATCTCCAACGGAAGCGTGGCCGCATGGTCGCGGATCGCGTGGGCGCTGGCCAGCGGGATCACGTTGTCCTGCAGCCCATGGCTCACCCACAGGCGCTTGCCGCGCAGTGCTTGCGCCGGTGCAGCATGCGGCAGCGCCTGAGGCAGCAGGCGGCTGTGCAACACCAGCGCGGCGTGCAGCAGTTCGGGCCGCGTGAGCAGCAGCGAAAGGGCCATGATGCCGCCCTGGCTGAAGCCGCCCACCACGACGCGCCCGGCAGGCACGCCGAGCTGGCGCGCGGCGGCCTCCACGGTCTGCGCCACCAGGGCGCGGCTGGCGGCTTCCTGCGGCTCATCGATGCTGCGCGAGCCGTCGGCGTTCACGCTGAAGGCAAACCAGGCGTTGGCGTCCGGACCCATGCGGTAAGGCGCCCGCAGGCTGAGCACATGGAACGGAGCGGGCACATAGGGCGCCAGGCCGAACAGGTCCTGCGCGTTGCTGCCCACGCCATGCATCAGCACCAGAAGCCAAGGGTGGGACACGCCGGCAGCGGCGGGACGGTGAAGGAAGGAAAGTGCAAGGTCCAGCATAGGCATTCGGTCGGTTGGTCAATCCCGCACCTTGCCGCGCAGCGCCTTGACGTCCGAGCGCTGGCTTTTCGACGCCAGGCGCCGCTGCTGCGAACCATAGGTGGGCCGGGTCGCACGGCGCACGCGCGGGGGGCGGGCCACGCTGTCCACCACCGCCTGCAGGCGCTGCAGCGCATCCAGGCGGTTGGCCTCCTGCGTGCGGTACTGCTGGGCCTTGACGACGAACACGCCCTCCTGCGTGAGCCGGCCGTCGCGCAGCGCCAGCAGGCGTGCCTTCACATCGTCGGGCAGCGAGGAAGCGCGCACGTCATACCGCAGGTGGACGGCGCTGGACACCTTGTTGACGTTCTGCCCGCCGGCGCCCTGGGCGCGCATGGCCGTCCATTCGACCTCGCGCTCGTCCACCTGCGGCCCGGCAACGGTGCGCCGGGGCAGCGCGGGGGTGCCGTGGCTGGCAGCAGGGATCTTCATGGCGGGGGTAAGTAGTCAGCCCTGCAGCCGCCGCGCGCCCTGCGCCAGCGCGTCCAGCAAGGCCTGGCGGAAGGCTTCGGGCTGCTCGAACTGCACCCAGTGGCCCGCGTCCGCAATCAGCGTGAAACCCTGCAGGTCCGGGGTCACGGCGGCATAGGCGCTTTCCAGCGCCGTGATCCATTCCTTGTAGAGCGCATCGCCTTGGCCGTAGATGGCATGCACGGGACACGCCACACGCGACAGCGACCGCGCCAGGATGTCGGTGTGGGCCAGCCTGCGGCGCGGCATGCGGTCGCGCACCACGTTGGCCACGTGCAGGTCCAGCGCCAGCCCGTCGATGAGCGCCGGGTCCTGCAGCATCAGCGCGCCCAGGTTGTAGCGGTGCGCCTCCACCTGCTGCGTGGGCGGCAGGTGGCGCCAGGCCTTGAGTTCGAACTGGCGCTGGGGCACCACGCCCATGGCGGGCGCGCCCACGAGCACGAGCTGGCGCGCCAGCTCGGGGTGCTCGGCCAGCAGCAGGCCGGCCGTCATGCCGCCGAAGGAAAAGCCCACCAGGTCGCAGGGACGCGGTCCGAACAGCATGCGCAGGCCCTCGGCCAGCGGCGCCACCAGCGCATCCGCATCGCTGCCCGCGGGCGGAGCGGCGGAGTCGCCGAAGCCCGGCAGGTCGGGAATCCACACCTCGCGCCCGGCGGCCACCAGATCGCCGATGTTGCGCACCCAGTGCGTCCAGCTCCCGCTGCCGCCGTGCAGCAGCACCAGCGGCGGCTCGCCCGCCCGGGCGTCTCCCCAGACGTGCCAGACGGTGTCGCCCTCGCCGCAGGGCGTGGTCTCGCGCCGTGCCTGGCCCTCCAGGGCCGCGATCGGATCAGCGGTCACCATTGCGCCACACCCTCAATGGCAAGCTGGTAGCCCCGCACGCCGAAGCCGCACATCACGGCCCGCGCGACGCCGGACAGGTAGGAGTGGTGGCGGAAGCTCTCGCGCGCATGCACATTGCTGATGTGCAGCTCCACCAGCGGCACGCCCGTGCCCTTGACGGCATCGAGCAGCGCCACGCTGGTGTGGGTGTACGCGGCGGCATTGAGCACCACGCCGGCGAGCCCGCCCTCGGCGTGCAGGCGGCCGGCCTCGTGGATCCAGTCCACCAGCGCGCCCTCGTGGTTGCTCTGGCGGAACACGAGCGACAGGCCGAGGCGCTCGCAGGTGGCGGCGCACAGCCGCTCCACGTCGGCCAGGGTCTGCGAGCCGTACACCTGCGGCTCGCGCGTGCCCAGCAGGTTGAGATTGGGGCCGTTGAGAACGTAGACGGTTGGGGTCATGGGAATGCTGATATGGGCGGTGGGGCGTGCGCCCCGGGGCACGGCCGATTATGCGGGCGGCCGCCCGGCCAAAAAAAGCGGCCCCGAAGGGCCGCCGTGTGTGCAGAGGGGATGGAACGCGGGTTCAGCGCCAGTGGCGCGGGCCCCGGTGGTCATGGCCGCGCCAGTGGCGATGGCCGGGCCCGCGGTAGTACACGGGCGGCGGTGCATACACCACGGGCGGTGCGTAGTACACGGGACGGGGCGTGCGGTACACGGGAGGCGCGTACACCACGGGCGGCGGCGGTGCGTAGTACACCGGCGGTGGGGCATAGTAGACGGGGGCGGCATTGCCCACCCCCACGGCCAGCCCGGGGGCTCCGACGCCGACGGACCAATACACATCGCTGCGCGCCTGCGCTATGCCCGGCCCCGCCAACAGGGCCAGGACCACGCCTGCCGAAGCGGCGGCAGCGAACCAAGAGCGACGTTGGGTCATGAGAATCTCCTTGAAACTGATGGGAAGAGGCCCACCCGCAGGCGGGCGCCTCTCCCGCCGTGCCGTGCAGGCAGGGCGGTTCCCTTGTCTAACGCACGACATGGCCGGTAGGATGGCATGAACGGGCATCCATCTTGTTTCCGGAAGTAGCCGCCGCTCGCTGAAGCGCCTCACCCGCACGCCTAAAATTGGGGCATGAGCACCCCCGCCCACAACGATTCCGCGCCCGACGCGGCCAAGCCCAGCAATTTCCTGCGCCAGATCATCGAAGCCGACCTTGCCCAGGGCACGCATGCCCACAACCGCTGGGCCGGCACCCCGGGAGACGCCGCGCACCAGGCCGGCGGCGCGCCCGATCCCGCCCGCATCCGCACCCGCTTTCCGCCCGAACCCAACGGCTACCTGCATGTGGGCCACGCCAAGAGCATCTGCCTGAACTTCGGCCTGGCGCGCGACTACGGCGGCATGTGCCACCTGCGCTTCGACGACACCAACCCGGAGAAGGAAGACCAGGAGTACGTGGACAGCATCATCGATGCCGTCCACTGGCTGGGCTTCGACTGGAAGGAGGCCTCCGGCCGGGAGAACCTCTACTACGCCAGCAACTATTTCGACTTCATGTACCGCGCAGCCGAGTACCTCGTCGAGACCGGCCATGCCTACGTGGACGAGCAGACGCCCGAGGAAATGCGCGCCAACCGCGGCGATTTCGGCAAGCCCGGCGTGGACAGCCCCTACCGCAGCCGCACCCCGGCGGAGAACCTGGCGCGCCTGCGCGAGATGCGCGGCGGCAAGCTGCCCGACGGTGCCGCCGTGCTGCGCGCCCGGATCGACATGGCCTCGCCCAACATCAACCTGCGCGACCCGGCCATCTACCGCATCAAGCACGCCGAGCACCACAACACGGGCGGCCGCTGGTGCATCTATCCCATGTACACCTTCGCACACCCCATCGAGGACGCGCTGGAGTGCATCACCCACAGCATCTGCACGCTGGAGTTCGAGGACCAGCGCCCGTTCTACGACTGGCTGCTGGAGCGGCTGGCCGAAGGCGGCCTGATCGCCCGCCCCCAGCCGCGCCAGTACGAGTTCGCGCGGCTCAACCTCACCTACGTGATCACCAGCAAGCGCAAGCTCAAGCACCTGGTGGACAACGGCATCGTCAGCGGCTGGGACGACCCGCGCATGCCCACCATCGTGGGCCTGCGCCGTCGCGGCTACACGCCTGAGGCCATTCAGCTCTTCTGCGAGCGCATCGGCGTGACCAAGGACTATTCCTGGATCGACTACGGCACGCTGGAAGGCTGCCTGCGCGAAGACCTCGAATCCAAGGCCCACCGCGCCATGGTGGTGCTCGACCCGCTCAAGCTGGAGCTGACCAACTGGGCCGAGGTGTTCGGCAGCGACACCCACCTGGAGCACTGCCATCTCCCCGCCCTGCCCCACGCCGCAGAGGGCCAGACCGTGCCCGATCGGCGCTTCACCCTGGGCCGCGAGGTCTGGATCGAGCGCGAGGACTTCGAGGAAACGCCGCCCAAGGGCTACAAGCGCCTTTTTCCCGGCAACAAGGTGCGCCTCAAGGGCGGCTACGTCATCGAGTGCACCGGCTGCGAAAAAGACGCGGACGGCCGCGCGACGAAGGTGCTGGCCACCGTGGTGCCCGACACCAAGAGCGGCACGCCCGGCGCCGACAGCGTGAAAGTGAAGGCGGCGATCACCTGGGTGGGCGTGGCCGACGGCCTGCAGGCCGAAGTGCGACTGTACGACCGCCTGTTCACCGACCCGCAGCCCGACGCTGGCGGCAAGGACTATCTGGCGCTGCTCAACCCGGCCAGCCTCAAAGTGGCCACGGCCTACGTCGAGCCCTCCCTGGCCTCTGCGCAGCCCGACGAGAAGTTCCAGTTCGAGCGCTTCGGTTATTTCGTGGCCGACCGCAAGGACCATGCTCCGGGCAAGCCAGTGTTCAACCGTGTGACGGGGCTGAAGGACTCCTGGGGCAAATGACGGCGGCCGGCAAGAGCCCGGCCCAAGGCAGCGCGGCGGCGCCACGCTGGTACTTCGGCTGGAACATCGTCGCCGCCGCCACGCTGCTGACGCTGCTCACCGTGGGCATGCGCCTGGGGCTGGGCCCGCTGTTCCTGCCCATGGCGCACGACCTGGGCTTCTCGCGCAGCCTGCTGTCGGGCATCGTGGCCGTGGGCATGCTGTGCTATGGCGCGGCGATGCCGCTGGCGGGCTGGCTGGTGGCGCGCCACGGCACGCGCTTCGTGCTGCTCGCGGGCACGGCCATCCTGGTGCTGGCCACGCTGTGGGCGGCGAACACGCGCACGGCCTGGGGCCTGCTGGCCAGCTTCGGCGTGCTGATGTCCATCGGCGCCGGGTTCACCAGCCCGGTGGCGCTCACGCCCATCATCAGCCGCTGGTTCCACCGGCGCCGCGGCATGGCGCTGTTCTTCCTCTCCACGGGCTCCATGGCGGGCATCGCAGTCATGACGCCGCTGCTCGGCATGGCGCTGCAGCATGCGAGCTGGCAGGCTACGCTGCTGGGCTTCGCGGCGCTGTTCACCGCCATGGCCGTGCCGCTGGCGCTCTTCGTCATGCGTGACGAGGCACCGCCCGAAGGCGACGCTCCGCTGCCCGGCACCGCCGCCGCCAACCCGCAGGCGCCGGCCGCGCGACACGTGACGATGCTGGAGGCCATGCGCACGGGCATCTTCGCCAAGATCACCCTGGGCCTGTTCGCCTGCGGCTTCAGCATGAACCTGCTGGGGACGCACGGCATGCCCATGCTGATGGACCACGGCTTCGACGCCACCACCAGCGCGCTGGGCATCGGCCTGATCGGGCTGGTGGCGATCCCCAGCACCGTCTTCCTCGGCCGTCTGGCGGACCGCCTGCCGCGCCGCCGACTGCTGGCCGCCATCTACTGCGTGCGCGGCCTGGGCTTCTTCGGGCTGCTGCTGGCAGGCAGCACGCTGGAGCTGTACGGCACGGCGGTGATCGGCGGCATTGCCTGGGCGGGCAGTATTGCGCTGTCGTCCGCCATCCTGGCCGATGCGTTCGGCGTGCGCCTGGTGGGCATGCTCTACGGCTGGGCCTACCTGGGCCACCAGTTGGGGGCCATGGTGAGTTCCTGGCTCGGCGGCTGGGGCTACGAGCACTTCGGCACCCACTGGCTGGCATTCGGGCTCTCGGGCGCGTTGCTGCTCACGGCCTCGGGCGTGGCGCTGGCGCTGCCGGGGCGTGACTAGGGCCTGTCAAGCGTCCTCCAGGGCCATGCAGGGTTTGGTTGCAGATCTGAATAGACTCTTACCTTATACGGAGACCCCAATGACGCCGATTCTTCTCTTGCGCAAGCGCGCCCTGCGCGCCACCGCCGCCCTGTTCACCGCGCTGGCCGCGAGCCAGGCGCCCGCCGAACTCCTGATCGGCCAGACCACCGCCGTCACCGGCCCCGTGGCGGCCAGCGTGGGCGAGACGCTGGTGGGCGTGCGGCTCTACCTGGACCACGTCAACGCCAAGGGCGGGGTGCACGGCGAGCAGATCAAGCTGATCACGCTGGACGACAAGTTCGAGCCCCCCTGGCCGGGGAGAACGCCCGCCGGCTGATCGAGCAGGACAACGTGCTGGCCCTCTTCATGAGCCGTGCCACGCCCCACACCGAGGCCATCCTGCCCCACCTGGCCAAGCACAACATCGCGCTGATCGCCCCTTCCACCGGCGCCATGGTGTTCCACCAGCCGGTCAATCCGCTGGTCTTCAACGTGCGCTCCAGCTACCAGGCGGAGACCGAGAAGGCCGTGGAGCACCTGCACACCTTGAGCGTGGGGCGCCTGGCCGTGGTGCATGTGGACGACAGCTTCGGCGAGGACTGCCTGGCCGGCGCCGAGAAGGGCTTCCAGAAGACGGGCCTCAAGCCCGTGGCCGTCATCAAGGCCGACCGCAGCAAGCCCGACTTCGCGGCCATCGTGCCCCAGTTGATCAAGGCCGACGCCCAGGCCGTGATCTGGATCGGCTCCAGCGTGGCCGTCAGCGGCGGCGTGAAGGCGCTGCGCCAGGCGGGTTCGGCCATGCAGGTCATCACCGTGTCCAACAACGCCTCCTCGGGCTTCACCAAGCAGCTCGGCGACGCGGTGCGCGGCGTGATCGTGACGCAGGTGTTCCCCAACGAGCGCTCCATGAGCTACTCCATCAACCGCGAGGCTGCCACGCTCGCCAAGGCCAAGGGCGCCACGCTGTCGCCATCGGTGATGGAGGGATTCGCCTCCGCCAAGGTGCTGGTGGAAGGCCTGCGCCGCGCCGGCCCCAAGCCCACGCGCGAGAAGATCGTGGCGGCGCTGTCGGGCATGGGCCACTACGACCTGGGCGGCCTGGAGCTGGGCTACGGCCCGGGCGACCGCACGGGCCTTTCGTTCGTCGAGCTGTCCATCATCGACGCCAGCGGGCAATTCCGGCGATAACCCGCCGGCAAGGTTATTGGCCTCTTCCTAAAATCGGCTCCACCGCTGGTGGCACAAGCGCTGCCAGCTCTCATTTCAGGAGTAGCCGATGCCCACCGATACCGCCTTGCTGCGCCAAGCCGTGCAGCTCGCCCATGACAACCGCGCCCAGGGCGGCCGCCCGTTCGGCGCCGTGCTGGCGCGCGGCGGCGAGGTGATCGCCACCGGCGTGAACGAGATCGTGCACAGCCACGACCCCAGCGCCCATGCCGAAATGCAGGCCCTGCGCGCCGCCACGCGCGCGCTGGCCCGCCCCAGCCTGGCGGGCTGCGCCATCTACGCCAGCGGCCACCCCTGCCCCATGTGCCTGGCCGCGCTGGTGATGGCAGGCGCCGAGCGGGTGTTCTACGCCTTCGACAACCACGACGCCGCGCCCTACGGGCTGTCCAGCGAAGGCGCGTACCAGCGCCTGCGTATGCCGCTGGACCCGCCCCCGCTGCCGATCGCACGGCTGGACACCGGCATCACCCCCGCGCAGCTCTACGGCGACGCCCCCTGGCCCGCAGCCCATGGCGCGTGAAGCGCCGCGCACGGCCGCGCTGCTGTGGCTGGCCACGGTGGTGCTGGTCACGCTGAACCTGCGCCCCTTCCTCACCGCCGTCGGCCCGCTGGGCCAGACCATCCAGGCCAGCACGGGCATGGATCTGTCGGCGCTCGCCTGGCTCACGCTGCTGCCCATGGCGCTGATGGGTGCAGGCGCCTGGGCCGCGCCGGCCGCGCTGCGCCGCCTGGGTGCGCGCGCCTGCGTGGCGGGCGCGCTGCTGCTCGTCGCCCTGGGCTGCCTGCTGCGCCTGGGCGGCGCCAGCGCGGCGGTGCTGCTGGCCAGCGCCGCACTGTGCGGCGCCGGCGTGGCGCTGGTGCAGGGCGTGCTGCCTGGACTGATCAAGCGCCGATCGCCCGGCGGCGTGGCGCAGATGATGGGCGTGTACTCCGCCGCGCTGATGGGCGGCGGGGCGCTGGGCGCGCAGCTCTCGCCGCTGGCCCTGCAGTGGGGCCTGGGCTGGCAGGCGGCGCTGGCGATGTGGGCCGCCCCCGTGCTGCCCGCGCTGGCGCTGGCCTGGCACACGCTGCGCGAACCCTCCCCTGCTGCGCCTGCGGCTGCCACGGCCCCGGTCCAGGACGGCACGGGCTGGCTGCTGCACCGCCCGCGCACCTGGCTGCTGATGGCCTGCTTCGGCCTGGTCAACGGCGGATACGCATCGGTGGTGGCCTGGCTGGCCCCCTACTACCAGACACTGGGCTGGAGCTCCGCACGCAGCGGCCTGCTGGTGGCCGTGCTGTCGGTGGCGCAGGCAGCCGCGGCGCTTACGCTGCCTGCGCTGGCCGCGCGCCGGCTCGACCGGCGCGCGTGGATCGGGTTCACCCTGGCCTGCCAGGCCATCGGCTTCGCGCTGCTGGCCTGGTGGCCGGGCGCCGCGCCACAGGCCACCGCCATCGTGCTGGGCGTGGGCCTGGGCGGCTGCTTCGCGCTCAACATGGTGGTGGCGCTGGACCACCTGCCCCATCCGGCGCAGGCCGGGGCGCTGAACGCGCTGATGCAAGGCGGCGGCTTCATCCTCGCGGCGATGGCGCCCTGGGCGGTCGCCCGGCTGCACCAGGCCACGGGGGCTTTCGCGCGGGCTGGCTGGCGCAGTTCGCTGCCGTGCTGGCGGTCGGCGTGCTCACCACGCGCCTGGCGCCCGCGCACTACACGCGGGTGATGCGCGCGCCTGCCTGACGGCTCATAAGGTGTGGATGAATCGGGCGTGGCCGAGCGGGCCGCACAAACGTGCTCCATCAAGGCGCAAAGCACAGCCATAGCTCGGCTATGGCGAGCATTTGCAACGCCGATGGAGTGCGTTTTTGCGGAACGAGCGGGCATGACGGGTTCGTTCACACCTTCTCAGCCCGCGCCTGCGGGCTGCCGGTGCACCAGCACCACTCCGGCCAGGATGCACACCATGCCCAGGACGGCCAGCAGCCCCAGGGCGTTGCCCAGCACGGCGTAGTCCAGCAGCGCGGTCACCGCAGGCACCAGGTAGAACAGGGTGGTCACGTTCACCAGGCTGCCGCCCTGGATCAGCCGGTACAGCAGCCACTGCGCCACCACCGAGATCACCAGCCCCAGGAACAGCACGGGCAGCCAGAACCCCAGGCTGCCGTCCCAGCGCAGCGGCTGCACCTGCGCGAATGCCAGGCACACCGCCAGCGTGACGGCGTACTGCAGCGGCAGCACCTGCAGCGGCGCCTGCCGTACCTGTTTTTGCACGATGGCTCCCACCGTCATGCAAGCCAGCGCTCCCAGTGCGAAGGCCAGGCCGGTGGCGTCGAAGCCCGTAGCCAGCAGGCTCTGGCGCACCACCAGGCCCAGGCCCGCCAGCGCGAGCAGCAGGCCGCCCAGGCGGGCCGCGCCAAAGCGCCGCTCTACCAGCAGCAGCGTGAGGATCGGCTGCACCCCGAGCAGCGTGGCGATCAGCCCCGGCGTGATGCCGTGGGCCATGGCCTGGAAATAGCACACCGAATAGCACGCCACCATGAGCAGGCCCGCCAGGGCCACGGTGCCGCGCGTCCCCGGTTGCGGCAGCCAGGGCCCGCGCCGCCAGGGCAGCGCGGCCAGCAACGCCAGGCAGGCGATGCCGTAGCGCGCCAGCAGCACCGCCGAGGGCGAGCCATGGTCCAGCACCCAGCGCGTGAAGATCGCCGCACTGCCCCAGAGCAGCACGAACAGCGACATCGCCCCCCAGGAGGCCAGGAATTTTCGATACGAGAAAGACATGGGAATCCCATCCGTCAAATACACACCCAGCACGCGGGCGCAGGCCCTGCATGCACAAGGAAATGGCGGGCCGGTCAGCCAGCCAGGATGCGGAGGATGGGAGGGGGAGGATTGCCCGAACGCACGCGCAGGCCAGCGGTAGGCTGGGCACGAAGCAAAAGCGTGGGCAAGGAGGACATGGACCGTGAGTGTAGATCAGAACACGCCCAGCGCCAGCCCCGCCGCCAGCGCCTCTCCCAGCGCGCGGCAGCGCTCCAGATCGTCCGCGCCGATCTGCTTGGGCGCCAGGATGGCCTCGGGCGTCTGCGCGTGGGTGCAGACGATGAGCGGGTCGGCCACGGGCTTGAGGCGCCAGCCGGTGGCGATGCGCGCGATCTGCCGCGCCGCGTTCTGCCCGTCGCTGCCCGCGCAGACCAGGCTGGCGTAGGGCCGGCCGTTGATGCGCTCGAGCGCTGGGTAGTAGCAGCGGTCGAAGAAGTCCTTGAGCTGCCCGCTGACGGCAGCCAGGTTCTCGGGCGTGGCGAACAGGTAGCCGTCGGCACCCAGCACATCGTCCGGCCCCGCCTGCGCCGCGTGCAGCAGCCGCGCCTGCACCGCCGGCTCGCCCTCCGCGCCGGCCCGCGCCGCCTCGGCCATCTGGGCCGTGCCGCCAGTCAACGAGTGGTAGACGATGAGCAGGGTCTTGCGGCCAGACATGCGCGCATTGTCGCCTGGGGTCAGAAGGCGTCTTCGGCCATGTCCGTGCAGGTGCCGTCGCGCCGGCGAACCACTTCCAGCCAGGCGCCGATGCGCGGCAGCTCATAGTGGAAGAAATAGCGGCAGGCGACCATCCGGCCAGCGCTGGCAGCTATGGAAAGAGAAGCATCGCGAGACAGCACGGCATGCGCCATGTCCAGCCACATCCAGGCCAGCACCAGGTGGCCGAAGGCCTGCATGTAGGGCACGGCATTGGCCAGCGCCTCACCCGCGTTGCCCGTGGCCCAGGCGGCCTTGGTGGCGCCGCCCACGTCCTGCAGGGCCTGGGCGAGCTGGTTGGCGTAGGCGGCAAGCTCGGGCCGCTGCAGCGCCTTTTCGATGGTGGCGTTGACGGTGCGCGCCAGCAGCTGCAGCCCCGCCCCGCCCTGCATGACCACCTTGCGGCCCAGCAGGTCGGCGGCCTGGATGCCGTGCGTGCCCTCGTGGATCATGTTCAGCCGGTTGTCGCGCCAGTACTGCTCCACGGGAAAGTCGCGCGTGTAGCCGTAGCCGCCGTGGATCTGGATGGCGAGGCTGTTGGCCTCCAGGCAGAACTCGCTGGGCCAGCTCTTGGCGATGGGGGTGAGTACCTCCAGCAGCAGCCGGGCATCGGCGGCAGCTTGCGCATCGCCCGTGCGGCCCTCGTCCACCAGGCGCGCGCAGTAGAGGTTGAGCGCCAGCGCGCCCTCGCAGTAGCTCTTTTGCGCCAGCAGCATGCGTTTGATGTCGGCGTGCTCGATCAGGCGCACCTGGGGAGCGCTGGCGTCCTTGCCGCCGCTGCCCACCGGGCGGCCCTGCAGGCGCGTCCTGGCGTAGTCCAGGCTCGCGTAGTAGCCCGCCAAGCCCAGCATGGTGGCAGCCATGCCGATGGAGATGCGCGCTTCGTTCATCATGTGGAACATGCACTTGAGCCCCTCGCCCGGCTGGCCGACCAAGTAGCCGATGGCGCCCGCGCCGCCGCGCACGGGGTACTTGCCCTCGCCGAAGTTCAGCAGCGTGTTGACGGTGCCGCGCCAGCCCAGCTTGTGGTTCAGCCCAGCCAGGGCCACGTCGTTGCGCTCGCCGGTCAGGCGGCCTTCGGCGTCCACCAGCTTCTTGGGCACGATGAACAGCGAGATGCCCTTCACGCCGGGGATGGTCTTGCCGTCCGGCCCCGGGATCTTGGCGAGCACGAGGTGGACGATGTTCTCGGTCAGCTCATGGTCGCCCGCGCTGATCCACATCTTGTTGCCGCGCAGGCGGTAGCGCGGGCCCAGCGGGTCGGCTGCGGAGCCCTCGCCGTCCGGCTCGGCACGCGTGGCGATGTCGGAGAGGGACGAGCCCGCCTGCGGCTCGCTCAGGCACATGGTGCCGGCCCAGCGGCCGTTGAACTCGTTGGCGGCGAACACCTGCTGCTGCAACGGCGTGCCGTGCGCCAGGATGGCGTTGGCATTGCCGGTGGTCAGCAGGTTGGCGCCGATGCCGATCGAAGCGCAGCCGAAGAAGCTGTTGGCCGCCGACTCCACCACATAGGGCAGCTGCATGCCGCCCAGCGCGTAGTCCTGCGCGGCGCCGAGCATGCCGCTGTCGGCATAGGCCACGCGCGCATCGTGGGTGCACTGGGGCAGGATGACCTTCTCGCCGTCGAACTGGGGCTCCTGCGTGTCCACCGTGCGGTTGAACGGCGCGTACTTCTCGCGCGCGATGCGCTCGCAGGTGTCGAGGACGGCATCGAAGGTCTCGCGCGAGTGGTCGGTGAACCGCTCGCGGGTGGCAAGGGACTCGGCCTGGAGCCAGTCGTAGAGCTGGAATTCGAGGGTGGCGCGCAGGGGTGTGGTCATGCACGAAATTATGGAGGGAGGGGTTGGGGCGAGGCTGTCCGCTGGGTGACGAGGAAGAAGGACAGGCACAGATCGCCTTGGCGTTTAACCCGGGGAGTGTTGCTCCGGTTTGAGAGCAATTGAGCAGCGGCGGCTCCGCAGCGGTTGCTGACGATCCCGGACGAGACGGCGACGGTTGCTTTGGGGCCAGGAGCGGTCGCTTGCTGGCACCCAAAACGCGCGCCTGGAGCGGGCCGCTCAGCCCCGTAATCGCGGCCTGTCCGCCGCCTTACAACTTGGCACGAGGCTTCATACGGAAGCTTATGCCCATGCGATTGATAGCATTCATGGCTGCAATCGTGAGAGTCAGATCCACCAGATCCTTTTCTCCGAACACGGCCAATGCGGCCGAATAGGCCTCATCTGAAGCGTGAGTCTCGCTCACCAGCGTTACTTCCTCGCTCCACGCCAACGCCGCGCGCTCCTGTTCAGAGAATAGGTATTGGGCCTCGTGCCAGACAGGGATGAGTACCATCTTTTCAACCGACATGCCTTCAGCAAGTAGGTCACGCGTATGAATGTCGATGCAGTGCGCGCAACCATTGATCTGCGACACACGCAGGAAGACTAGGTGAGTCAGCAAACTCGGTAGGCCAGTGCTCTTGGTAACGAAGTGGTGCAGCGTTCCAACAGCCTTGGCACCTTCAGGGGAGGCTTGAAACCATACAGCGCGATTCATAGATCAGATTCCTTCAATGTCAATGAGGGGCGGAGGCCGACCGCGACCTCCTGCTCACAAGACGTTTGACATGAGGGCTCTGTGACACCTGTTGAAGAAAATCGCGGCGAACAACCGCGCGCTGCGAGCGTTGTTTTGCTCCTCGGACGGGTTCGATCAGTGAGGATTTGGCGCTGTCAGCAAGTCGCTGTAGCGTTTGAGGCTGGCTAACTTCTCCGGATTGCGCTGTATCCGCACATGCGCGATGCGACCACCTTCGAACTCAAAGGCCTGGATGGACTCCAGTTCGTCTTGTAGATAGCGCAAGAGAGCCCATTCACCGTTCAAGAAGGCCAGTTCCAGTCGCATGTTTCTGCCATGCCGCAGGTAGTGCGCGTAATACAGTTGGGCAATACGCTGGGCGCCGCTCAAGGGATGGCGCAAGCTTGGCCCCTTATTGCCAAAGTCGCCTACCAGAGCTGCCTCTTCGGCCAGCAAGGCGCGAATCCCGCTGAAATCACCGTCCATGATGGCCTGTATCAAACGATGCAGAAGCGCGTACTGCTCCTTCGGCGGGGTTCGCGACCTCTGTCGCTCTGAGCCGCGCGCTGCCGTTAGCCGTTGCTTCGCACGGTGCACGATTTGACGGGATGCCGCCTCACTCTTGTCTATGGCTGCGGCAATATGCTCGTAGTCGACGTCGAAGACCTCCCGAAGCAAGAATGCCGCGCGTGCCTCTGGCGTCAGGCAATCGAGCAGCACCAGGAATGCGATGGAAACGTCATCAGCAACTTCGTGGATTTGCTCCGGGGAGGCCGGACCTTCGCTGATCAGTGGCTCGGGAAGCCAGAGGCCAGGATAGGCTTCTCGTCGAAGCTTGGCAGCACGCAAGCGGTCAATTGCCATGCGGGTGGTAACCGTGACAAGCCAAGCCTCTGGAACGAGCACCACTTCACGCTGATTTTCGGCTTCATCATGCCAACGCAGCCATACATCCTGCACCAAGTCTTCAGCCTCTTCGACGGAACCAAGCATTCGATAGCCGAGGGCCATCAGCTTGGGGCGCGAGCGCGAAAAGGCTTGTTCAGACGATGGAGACAAGGTCACCTCTACGATATTCCAGCTACCGCCAAGCCGTCACCTCAACGCGGCGACGGACGGAGCGGACGAAACTCAACTGAGCACGAATGAATTGGCTCAATCCTAACGGTAATGGAGTCTTACAAACGTTGCGCGACGGCATGTGCCTCTACTCGGCGGTACGCCGTTGTGAGCGGCTGCTTTTGGGCGCTGAACCACCGTTTCGTCCAGAGTCTGCTTTGGTCGCGCAGCAGTCGTTCAACAACCGCGGGTTTAGCGGCAGCAACCAGCCTAAAGCGGACCTCGAAAGCGCAGTACTGCACGAGCCCAAGGCAGCATGCACTTGCCCCGCCTCTTAGAATCAGCCTCTCCCGAAAGAACCGTCATGGCCCAGGCCATGAAAGGCTTTCATTCTTGAAACCCACCGGGGTGAAGATGAACAAGCCTTTCGTTTCCCTGTGCCCGGAGATCACCCGGGCCAACGCGCTCACGCTGATGGACTGGCTGGAGGACGAGGCCGTGACGCGCTACCTGAGCGACTCGCGCCATGTCTCCCGCTTCATCGAGCAGGTTATCGGGCGGGTTCAGTTCCCCGTCCTGACCCATCTGTTCAACCAGGGCGGCCGATTCTTCATGGCCTACGACCGGCATGACGTGCCCGTGGGCTTCGTGCGCCTGGTCAAGAACGGTCGGGACTGCGAGATGGTGCTGGTCATAGGCCAGCGCGACAACTGGGGCCGCAGGCTTGGCACCAGCGCGATCCGCGAGGGTATGAAACTCGCCTTCTTCGACATGCGGGCCGACAAGCTCATCGCCAAGATCCACCCCGACAATGCACGGTCGCTCCAGGCGTTCCTGCACAGCGGCTTTGTGCTGGAGAGCGAGACGCCGGCCATGAAGTCGCTTGCCCTGCCCGCGCATCGCTATTTGCAGCTCTTGCACGAAAGCCCGCCCGCGCACACTTCCCACATCTACATCACCGAGATCGACAAGGCACGGCTCAGGAGCCTGATCGAGGTGGCGATGGGCGCGGAGATTTTCGAGCTGGAGCACGAGGTGGAGCGTGCCATCGTCGTCGATCCCGTGCAGGTGGCGCAGGACGTAGTCACCATGAACTCCAAGGCCTTGCTGGAGGTGGATGACGAAGAGGTGGAAGTCGCTCTGGTCTACCCCGAAGACGCGGACGACGGTGCCGGCAAGCTCTCGGTGTGCTCGGGCATCGGCACGGCCATCCTGGGCTACAAGGAGGGCGATGCCTTCAACTGGCGCATTCCGGACCGGACGTGCCACATCCGGATCAGGAAAGTGCTGTACCAGCCGGAAGCGGCGGGCGACTTCCACCTGTAGACGCGCTGGAAACCTGCGGCAGCGCATGGCATTCAGGCGGGCCTGCCCTAATGAATGGCAAAAAACGGCTCCAGCGCATACCCAGCAAGCGCCAGCAGCTATCAAAAGCAAAGCAAATGCCCCGCGCAAGCCAAAGGCCTGCGCGGGGCGCTGGGGGTTCCGGTCAGGGCTTGTCCGGCGCTTACAGCACCTCGAACACGCCCGCCGCGCCCATGCCGCCGCCGATGCACATGGTCACGCACACGCGCTTGGCACCGCGGCGCTTGCCTTCGATGAGTGCGTGGCCCGTGAGGCGCTGGCCGCTCACGCCGTAGGGGTGGCCCAGGGCGATGGCGCCGCCGTTCACGTTCAGGCGGTCGGCGGGAATACCGAGCTTGTCGCGGCAGTAGAGCACCTGCACGGCGAAGGCTTCGTTCAACTCCCACAGGTCGATGTCCTGCACGGTGAGACCGAGCTTCTTGAGCACCTTGGGCACGGCGAACACGGGGCCGATGCCCATCTCGTCGGGCTCGCAGCCCGCCACAGCGAAGCCCAGGAAGCGGCCCAGGGGCTTGAGGCCCTTCTTGCTGGCGTATTCCTCGCTGGTCACCACGCAGGCGCCGGCGCCGTCGCTGAACTGGCTGGCGTTGCCCGCCGAGATGAGGCCGCCGGGCAGCGCGGAGCGCAGGCCGTGGATGGCGTCGAAGGTGGTGCCCTCGCGCGTGCCTTCGTCCTTGCTCACGGTGACTTGCTTGGTGATGAGGCCCAGGGTCTTGTCGGCAATGCCGGCGGTGACGGTGATGGGCGCGATCTCGGCGTCGAACAGGCCGGCGGCCTGGGCGGCGCAGGCTTTCTGCTGGCTGGCGGCGCCGTATTCGTCCATGGCGTCGCGGCCGATGTTGTAGCGCTTGGCGACCTGCTCGGCGGTCTGCAGCATGCTCCAGTAGATCTCGGGCTTCTGCTTGGCCAGGGCCAGGTCCTGGATCATGTGCAGGTTCATCTCCTGCTGCACGCAGGAGATGCTTTCCACGCCGCCGGCCACGAACACGTCGGCCTCGCCCGCGATGATGCGCTGGGCCGCCAGGGCGATGGTCTGCAGGCCCGACGAGCAGAAGCGGTTGACGGTCATGCCCGAGGTGGTGACGGGCAGGCCTGCCTTGAGCGCGATCTGGCGCGCGATGTTCATGCCGGTGGCGCCCTCGGGGTTGGCGCAGCCCATAATGACGTCGTCCACGTCGGCCCCGTCGATGCCCGCGCGCTGCACGGCGTGCTGCACCGCGTGGCCGCCGAGCGTGGCGCCGTGCGTCATGTTGAACGAGCCCTTCCAGCTCTTGGCGAGCGGCGTGCGGGCGGTGGAAACGATCACTGCGGAGGTCATTGCTTCAAATCCTTGTTATCGATGACGTTCAGGCGAAGGCCTTGCCCTCGGCGGCGAGTTGCGCCAGCAGCGGCGCGGGCTGCCAGGCGCGGGCATCGTCCAGCGGGTTGCGGGCGAAGCGCTGCATGGCCTGCACGACGTTGAACAGGCCCACTTCGCTCGCGTAGTGCATGGGGCCGCCGCGGTGGATGGGGAAGCCGTAGCCCGTGAGGTAGACCATGTCGATGTCGCCGGACTTGCTGGCGATGCCCTCTTCCAGGATCTTGGCGCCCTCGTTGACCAGCGAATACACGAGGCGCTGCACGATCTCCTCGTCGCTGACCTTGCGCGGGGCGATGCCGGCGTCCTTGCGGTGCTGCTCGATCATGTCCAGCACTTCCTGGCTGGGAATCGCGTCGCGCTTGCGGGGCGCGTAGTCGTACCAGCCCTTGCCGGTCTTCTGGCCGAAGCGGCCCTTCTCGCACAGCAGGTCGGCCGTCTTGCTGTACTTCATGTCCGGCTGCTCGACGGCGCGGCGCTTGCGGATGGCCCAGCCGATGTCGTTGCCCGCGAGGTCGCCCATGCGGAACGGACCCATGGCGAAGCCGAATTTCTCGATGGCCTTGTCCACCTGGCTGGGCGTGCAGCCCTCGTCGAGCAGGAAGCCGGCCTGCTGGCTGTAGCGCTCGATCATGCGGTTGCCGATGAAGCCGTCGCACACGCCCGAGACCACGGCCGTCTTCTTGATCTTCTTGGCGATCGCCATCACGGTGGCCAGCACGTCCTTGGCGGTGTGCTTGCCGCGCACCACTTCCAGCAGCCGCATCACGTTGGCGGGGCTGAAGAAGTGCATGCCGACCACGTCCTGCGGGCGCTGGGTGAACGCGGCGATCTTGTCCACGTCGAGCGTGGAGGTGTTGGAAGCCAGGATAGCGCCGGGCTTGGCCACCTTGTCGAGTTGCTTGAACACGGTCTCCTTGACGCCCAGTTCCTCGAACACGGCCTCGATGATGAGGTCGCAGTCCTTCAGGTCGTCATAGCTCAGCGTGGTGGACAGGAGCGCCATGCGCTGCTGGTACTTGTCTTCCTTGAGCTTGCCCTTCTTCACCTGGGCTTCGTAGTTCTTCTGGATCGTGGCGATGCCGCGGTCCAGCGCCTCCTGCTTCGTCTCCAGGATGGTTACGGGAATGCCCGCATTCAGGAAGTTCATGCTGATGCCGCCACCCATGGTGCCCGCGCCGATCACGCCCACCTTCTTGATGTCGCGCTTGGGCGTGTCCGAGGGCACGTCGGGGATCTTGCTGGCCGCGCGCTCCGCGAAGAACAGGTGGCGCAGCGCGCGCGACTCGGGCGTCCACATGAGGTTGATGAACAGCTCCCGTTCCGTGGCCAGACCCTCTGCGAATTTCTTCTTCGTCGCGGCTTCCACCGCGTCCACGCACTTGGCGGGCGCGGGGAAGTTCCTGGCCATGCCCTTGACCATGTTGCGCGCGAACTGGAAGTAGGCGTCGCCCTCGGGGTGCTTGCACGGCAGGTTGCGCACCAGCGGCAGCGGACGCGCATCGGCCACGCTGCGTGCGAAGGCCAGGGCCTCTTCGGCCAGGGATTCGGGCGATGCGGCCATCTTGTCGAACAGCTTCTGGCCAGGCACGGCGCCGATGAATTCGCTCTTGACCGCCTCGCCGCTCACGATCATGTTCAGGGCCGCCTCCACGCCCACCACGCGCGGCAGGCGCTGCGTGCCGCCCGCGCCAGGCAGCAGGCCCAGCTTCACCTCGGGCAGCGCCACGCTGCAGCCGGGCGCGGCCACGCGGTAGTGGCAGCCCAGTGCCAGCTCCAGCCCGCCGCCCATGCAGACGGTGTGGATGGCGGCGACCACGGGCTTCTCGCAGTGCTCGATGGCGCTGATGACGGAATGCAGGTTGGGCTCCTGCAGCGACTTGTCGGTGCCGAACTCCTTGATGTCCGCGCCGCCCGAGAAGGCGCCGCCCGCGCCGGTGATGACGATGGCCTTGACGGCCGCGTCGGCCTGCGCGCGGTCGAGGCCCTCCACGATGCCCCGGCGCGTGGCCAGGCCGAGCCCGTTGACGGGCGGGTTGTTGAGCGTGATCACGGCCACGTCGCCGTGGACCTGGTATTCAGCCGTCATGCTGTCGTTTCCTCTTGGATCTCGGTGGATGAAAGAAAAGTACGCTCGTGCGCTTTTTTCCGCAAGTCTAGGGGGAGTCGGGTGCACGCCCTTGTCTCAGGGGGGACAAAGGCGCACCGCCCGCAGGGGCTCCGCGCGCTAGCGCTATGGTTTGCATAGCTGGTTGCGCTTGATGGGATTGCGCTGGAGGCGCTTTTGGCTTCAAACCTCCAGCCACTCCTTGCGCACGTAGCTGTTGGCGCGCAGTTCGTCGGGCGTGCCCTGGAAGACGATGCTGCCGTGGCCCATGACCAGCGCGCGGTCGGAGATAGTCATGGCGATGGTGAGCTTCTGCTCGATCAGCAGCACGGAGATGCCCCGCTCCTTGAGCTTGGTGAGGTATTCGCCCACCAGCTCCACTATTTTTGGCGCGAGTCCTTCCGTGGGTTCGTCGATGATGATGAGGTCGGGGTCGCCCATGAGCGTGCGGCACAGCGTGAGCATCTGCTGCTCGCCGCCGGACATCACGCCCGCCTCGATGTTGCGCCGCTCCTTGAGGCGCGGGAACATGGCGTACATGTCGTCGAACGACCAGCGGCTGCCCCGGCCAGCGCCCTTCTGGCCCAGGAGCAGGTTCTGGTGCACGGTGAGGTTGGGGAACACGTCGCGGCTCTCGGGTACGTAGCCCAGACCCAGGTGGGCGATCTCGTAGGCCTTCTTGCCCGCGAGGCTCTGGCCCTTCCAGTCGATGCCGCCCTCCCAGTCCACCAGTCCCATGATGGCCTTGGCCGCCGTGGAGCGGCCCGAGCCGTTGCGCCCCAGCAGCGCGACGATCTCGCCGGGCCGCACGTCGAACGCCACGCCGTGCAGCACGTGGCTCTTGCCGTAGTAGGCGTGCAGGTTCTCGATTTTCAGCATCAGTGTCCCCCCGCCTGCTGCGCCGCGATGACGGAGCCCAGGTAGGCCTCCTGCACGCGCGGGTTGGCGCGCACGTTCTCGGGCGTATCGAAGGCGATCACCTCGCCGTAGACCACCACCGCGATCTTGTCGGCCAGGCCGAAGACCACGCCCATGTCGTGCTCCACGGTCAGCAGGGTGCGGCCCTGCGTCACCTCCTTGATGAGGTGGATGAAGCGCGTGGTCTCGCTCTTGCTCATGCCGGCGGTGGGCTCGTCCAGCAGGATGACGCTGGCGCCGCCCGCGATGGTGATGCCGATCTCCAGCGCCCGCTGCTCGGCATAGGTAAGGTTCATGGCCAGCGTGTCGCGCTTCTTTTCGAGCTTGATCATCTCCATGAGTTGCTCGGCGCGCTCGTTGGCGTCCTGCAGCTTCGACAGGAAGCGCCAGAACGCATAGCGGTAGCCCAGGCTCCAGAGCACGCCGCAGCGCAGGTTCTCGAACACGCTGAGCTTGGGAAAGATGTTGGTGATCTGGAAGCTGCGCGACAGGCCCATGCGGTTGATCTCGAACGGCTTCTTGCCGTCGATGCGCGCGCCGTGCAGCAGCACCTCGCCACTGGTGGGGGCGAAGCGCCCGCTGATCAGGTTGAACAGCGTGGACTTGCCCGCGCCGTTGGGCCCGATGATGGCCACGCGCTCGCCCGCCTGCACGGCGAGCTGGGCGCCGCGGATGATCTCGGTCTTGCCGAAGCTCTTGCGCAGGTCGCGCAGCTCCAGCGCATAGGCCGCTTGGTGGTCCGTCGTCATCACGCCGCCTCCCCGCGCTTGATCTCGTGCTCGATTTCTTCCTGGATCTCGCCCCACTGCCGCAGGAACTGCCGCCTGCACAGTTCGAACAGCCCCAGCCCCGTCACGAACACGAAGCCCGCGCCGAACCAGCTTCCCGCGCTGTGGGCGTCCAGCGTGGCGCCCAGGAACGTGAGCTGCGGCCCCAGCGCCGCGTTGAGCTGCAGGTGGTAGGTCATCTCGATCATCGCGGCCGCGCCCAGCACCGCCACCAGGGCCGTGCCGCCCAGCGCCAGGTAGGCGCTGATGATGCCGCGCAGCTTGCCGTACTTGGCCAGCCGCAGGTTCATCATGATCAGGCTGGCGATGCCGCCAGGCGCATACATCACCATGAACAGGAACACCAGCCCCAGGTACAGCAGCCAGGCCTTGGACAGCTCCGACAGCAACACCGAGGCCAGCACCAGCAGCACCGCGCCGATGATGGGCCCGAAGAAGAACGTCGCCCCGCCCAGGAAGGTGAACAGCAGGTAGCCGCCCGAGCGCACCACGCTCACGCTGTCGGCGCCGGTGACGATCTCGAAGTTGATGGCCCCCAGCGCCCCGCCCACGCCCGCGAAGAAGCCCGCGATGATGAAGGCGAAGTAGCGCACGCGCTGCGTGTTGTAGCCGATGAACTCCACGCGCTCGGGGTTGTCGCGCACGGCGTTGAGGATGCGCCCCAGCGGCGTGCCGGTGAAGGCGAACATCAGCGCCGTGCAGACGAAGCAATATGCCGCGATCAGGTAATAGACCTGGATCGCGGGTCCGAAGGTGATGCCGAACACGCTGCCGCCGTACACGCGGTCGGTGGTGATGCCGCCCTCGCCGCCGAAGAATTCGGGGAACATCAACGCCATCGAGGCCACCAGCTCGCCGATGCCCAGCGTGATCATGGCGAAGGTGGTGCCCGACTTCTTGGTGGTCACGAAGCCCAGCACCACGGCGAAGAACATGCCCGCCAGCCCGCCGATGATGGGCATGAGCACCAGGGGAATGCCCAGCGTGCCCGCGCCCGCCATGTTGATGGCATGCACCGTGATGAAGGAGCCGAGCCCCGTGTACACCGCATGGCCGAAGCTCAGCATGCCGCCCTGCCCCAGCAGGATGTTGTAGGACAGGCAGATGATGATGGCGTAGCCGATCTGCGAGAGCATGGTCAGCGCCAGCCCGCTCGTGAACACCTTCGGCGCGACGATGAGCGCGAGGGCGAACAGGCTCCAAAGGACGATCCGGCCCACGTTCAGAGGCTTGAACCGGTAGTAGCGGGTGGCGCGCGGCGCGGCGGCCGCGGGCAGGGAGGAAGTCGTTTGCATGGCCTTCAATCCTCCCGGGTGCCCAGCAGGCCCTTGGGCCGGAAGATCAGAATCAGGACGAGGAACAGGTACGGCAGGATGGGCGCGACCTGCGAGATGGTGAGCTTGAGCAGCGGGTAGCCGAAGGTCTGCTCGGTGACCTGCACGCCCAGCCCGGCAAAGGCATGCACCAGCGAATAGTCCAGCGCCACGGCGAAGGTCTGCACCAGGCCGATGAGCAGCGAGGCCAGGAACGCCCCGGCCAGCGAGCCCATGCCGCCCACCACCACCACCACGAAGATGATGGAGCCCACGGACGCGGCCATGGCCGGCTCCGTCACATAGGTGTTGCCGCCGATCACGCCGGCCAGGCCCGCCAGCGCGCAGCCGCCGCCGAAGACCAGCATGAACACGCGCGGCACGTTGTGGCCCAGCGCCTCCACCATGTGGGGGTGCTTGAGCGCGGCCTGGATCACCAGGCCGATGCGCGTGCGCGTGAGCACCAGCCACACCGACACCAGCATGAGCACCGCCACCAGCATGATGAACGAGCGCGACTTGGGAAACTGCGTGCCGTACAGCGTGAACAGCGGCCCCTGGAGCTGCGTGGGCAGGCCATAGGGCACGGTGGATCGGCCCCACACGAGCTGCACCACTTCCAGCACCAGGTACGACAGGCCGAACGTGACCAGCAGCTCGGGCACATGGCCGAACTTGTGCACCCGGCGCAGCGCGTAGCGCTCGAAGAGCGCCCCCAGCGCCCCGACGAGCAGCGGCGCGGCGAAGAGCGCCGGCCAGAAGCCGATGGCGCCAGACAGCGTGTAGGCAAAGTACGCCCCCAGCATGTAGAAGCTGGTGTGGGCGAAATTGAGCACCCCCATCATGCTGAAGATCAGAGTCAGCCCCGAGCTCAGCATGAACAGCAGCAGCCCGTAGCTGACGCCGTTCAGCAGGGAGATCACGAAAAACTCGAGATTCATGGAAACACTTCGTGGCAGGTGAAAAAAAGGCCCGAGGAGAGTCGGGCCCCAAAGGTCTTCACACCAGGAATCGCAATCAGGAGGGCCGTTTCATCTGGCACGAGGTGGGCGTGCTGGCCACGTAGGGCTCGTAGTACTTCACGGGCACGAAGGTGTAGCCGGTGTTCTCCGCATCTACGGGGTACTTGCCGCCGGCCTTTTCCCAGCGGTTGACGAACAGGCCCTGCTGGAGCTGGTGGTCGGTCTTGCGCATCTCGACCTCGCCGTTGAAGCTGTTGAACTTCATGCCTTCCATGGCCGCGGCCACCTTGGCGGGGTCGGTGGACTTGGCCTTCACGAAGGCCGCGTCCAGCATGGAGAAGGCGTGGTAGACCGCGCCGGTGTACATGTCGTCGTTGAACTTCTTCTTGTACTCGCCCACGATGCGGCCGATGTCGCCCGGCAGGTTCAGGTGGCTGTACGAGACCATGTACACCCGCCCGGCCGCGCCCGCGCCCATGGCCGTGGGGCTGCCCGTCACGCCGCCGTAGTAGGTGTAGAAATTGACGTTGTTCAGGCCCGCGTCGTTGGCCGCCTTGATGAGCAGCGCCAGGTCGGAGCCCCAGTTGCCGGTGATCACGGTGTCGGCGCCCGACTGCTTGATCTTGGCGATGTAGGGCGAGAAGTCGCGCACCTGCGCCAGGGGGTGCAGGTCATCGCCCACCACCTGCACGTCGGGGCGCTTGCGCTTGAGGTTTTCCTTGGCGTACTTGGAGACCTGGTGGCCGTGCGAGTAGTTCTGGTTGATGAGGTAGACCTTCTTGACCTCCGCCTGGTCCTTCATGAAGGTGGTCATGGCCTCCATCTTCATGGAGGTGTCGGCATCCAGGCGGAAGTGCCAGTAGCTGCACTTGCTGTTGGTGAGGTCGGGGTCCACCGCGGCGTAGTTGAGGTAAACCACCTCCTTGCCGGGGTTGCGCGCGTTGTGCTTCTCCAACGCGTCGATGATGGCCAGCGCCGGGCCCGAGCCGTTGCCCTGCACCACGAAGCGCGCGCCCTGGTCCATGGCCGAGCGCAGCGCGCTCGTGGTTTCCTGCGGGCTCAGCTTGTTGTCGATGCCGATGATCTCGAACTTCACGCCCGACGCGTTCTTCTTGTTGAACTCCTCGGCGACGAACTGGAAGCTCTTGAGCTGGTTCGTTCCCACCGCCGCCATCAGGCCCGACAGGGGGTCCAGCCAGGCGATCTTGACCGTCTCGCCCTTTTGAGCGAATGCGCCGCCAGCGCAAGCCACCAAAGCGCCAGCAGCTACCATTTTGATAGTAAACTTCATGCCTCGTCTCCTTTATAAGAATGGGTACGCCGCAGCGTACAGGGTTGCCATCGGGCACCGTTCAGGGATTGCCCCTAGCAGCTATCGCCGACGTGACGCACCGCTGAGGCGCATGGCCGCGCGGTGCGCCCGCCGCCGTCACAGGCCCGGCAGCTTGTAGCCCGCCAGTTGCTCGCGCAGGCGGGTCTTGAGCATCTTGCCGGTGGCACCCAGCGGGATCGCGTCGACGAACACCACGTCGTCGGGGATCTGCCATTTGGCCGTCTTGCCTTCGTAGAACGCCAGCAGTTCCTCGCGCGTGACCTCCTTGCCCGGCCGCTTGGTGACGGCGACGATGGGGCGCTCGTCCCACTTCGGGTGCGGCATGCCGATGCACGCGGCCATGGCCACGGCCGGGTGGGCCATGGCGATGTTCTCGATGTCGATGGAGCTGATCCACTCGCCGCCGGACTTGATCACGTCCTTGCTGCGGTCGGTGATCTGCATGTAGCCGTCGGCGTCGATGGTGGCCACGTCGCCCGTGGGGAACCAGCCCACGCCGTGCTCGTCCTTCACCAGGGGGCTTTCGCCCTTGTAGTAGGTGTCCAGGATCCAGGGGCCGCGCACCAGCAGGTCGCCGTAGGTCTTGCCGTCCCAGGGCTGCTCCCGGCCGTCGGCACCCACGATCTTCATGTCCACGCCGTAGATGGCGCGGCCCTGCTTCTGCAGGATGTGCATCTGCGCATCCTTGTCCATCTTCAGGTGCTTGTTCTTGAGCGAGCACAGCGTGCCCAGCGGGCTCATCTCGGTCATGCCCCAGGCGTGCAGCACGGTGACGCCGTAACCTTCCTGAAAGGCCGTGATCATGGCCGGCGGGCAGGCCGAGCCGCCGATGACCGTGCGCTGCAGCGAGCTGAACTTCAGCCCGCCCGCCTGCACGTGGCCCAGCAGCATCTGCCACACCGTGGGCACGCCGGCGGCGAAGGTCACGCCCTCGGACTCGATGAGCTCGTAGACCGACTTGCCGTCCAGCGCGGGGCCGGGGAACACCACCTTGCAGCCCGTGAGCGCCGCGGAATACGGGATGCCCCAGGCGTTGACATGGAACATGGGCACGACGGGCAGCACCGCGTCGCGCGCCGAGAGGTTCATCACGTCGGGCAGCGCGGCGGCGTAGGCGTGCAGCGTGGTGGAGCGGTGGCTGTACAGCGCCGCCTTGGGGTTGCCCGTGGTGCCGCTGGTGTAGCACATGCTGGACGCGGAGTTCTCGTCGAACACGGGCCACTGGTATTCGCTCGATACGCCGCCGATCCAGGCCTCGTAGCTCACCAGGCCGGGAATGCCGGAGTCCGCGGGCAGCTTGTCGGCGTCGCACAGCGCCACCCATCGCTTGACCGTGGGGCACTTGGCATGCACGGCCTGCACCAGGGGCAGGAAGGTCATGTCGAAGCACAGCACCTGGTCTTCGGCGTGGTTCATGATCCAGGCGATCTGCTCGGGGTGCAGGCGCGGGTTGATCGTGTGCAGCACGCGGCCCGAGCCGCTCACGCCGAAGTACATCTCCATGTGGCGGTAGCCGTTCCACGCGAGCGATGCCACGCGGTCGCCGGACTGCAGGCCCAGGGCCTCGACCGCATTGGCCAGCTGCCGAGACCGGCGCGCCAGGTCGCGGTAGGTGTAGCGATGGATGTCCCCCTCCACGCGGCGCGAGACGATCTCCCCATCGCCGTGGTGCCGCTCCGCGAACGTGATCAGCGACGAGATCAAGAGGGGTTGGCTCTGCATGAGGCCCAGCATGTGTGCTCCTTGTTGTGATGGAAACGAAACTCTTATCCTAAACCTCGGCATGCGCGTTCGGCACGGCAGTCTGCAAGGCTTGGCGAACGGCGCCAACACCTGTCGCGCCGCTGACAGATCACGGGGGTTTACCCGGCCGGCGCCAGGGCTGCGCGGCACAATGGCCGGCATGTTCGCCACCACGCCTCCCGCCCACCGTTTCCTCGCCGCGCAGCCCTGGTTCGCGGCGCAGGATGCCTCGCTGCGGCAGGCATTGCAGGACGGCGTGCACACGCTGCGGGGCGCCAAGGGCGAGGCGGTGCTGGAAGCGGGCGCCGAGGTCGGGGGCTGGTACGCGGTGCTTTCCGGCCTGGTGATGCTGCACAGCCCCGAGGCGCGGGGGCGCCAGTCGGCCTTTCTCGGCGTGCCCGATGGCGAATGGTTCGGCGAAGGCTCGGCCATGAAGGCCGAGCCGCGCCGCTACCGCGTGGTCGCGCTGCGCGAAACGCAGCTGATGTGCCTGCCCCTGCCGCTGTTCCAGCGGCTGCGCGAGACCAGCCTGGCGTTCAACCAGTGCCTGGCCGCGCACCTGAACATGCGGCTGGGCCAGGCCATGGCCATCATCGAGGCGGGCCGCATGCGCTCACCCGAGCACCGCGTGGCGCTGTACCTGAGCCCGCTGTTCTGGCGCAGCACGCGCCGCATCCACCTCACGCAGGAAGAGCTGGGCCACCTCGCGGGGCTGTCGCGGCAGACGGTGAACCGTGTCCTGCGGCAGCTGGAAGCCCTGCGCATCGTCTCGCTGGACTTCGGGCGCGTGGCCATCGTGGACGACGCGGCACTGGCCGCCTATATCTCCGACACCGCCGACGCCTGACTCCCCAAGGCCTTGCCGCCCGGGGGGCAAAAGCCCGTGGGCGACAATCGCGCCATGCACCCGCCAGCCACCGCCGAAGGCGCATCCCCCTGGCCTGGCGCCACGGGTTCGCCGGCCTCGGCCCCGCCTTCTATACCGAATTGCGCCCCACGCCCCTGCCCGCTCCCTACTGGGTGGGCACGAGCGCCGACATGGCCGCCCTGCTCGGCCTGCCCGCCGGCTGGATGGGCAGCGACGCGGCGCTGCAGGCCTTCACCGGCAACGCGCTGCTGCCCGGCAGCCGGCCGCTGGCCAGCGTCTACAGCGGCCACCAGTTCGGTGTCTGGGCCGGGCAGCTCGGGGACGGGCGCGCCATCCTGCTGGGTGAGACGGCTCAGGGCCAGGAAATCCAGCTCAAGGGCAGCGGCCTCACGCCCTACTCGCGCATGGGCGACGGCCGCGCCGTGCTGCGCTCGTCCATCCGCGAGTTCCTGTGCAGCGAGGCCATGCATGCCCTGGGCGTCCCCACCACGCGCGCGCTGTGCGTGACGGGCTCGCCCGCGCCCGTGTACCGCGAAGAGGCCGAAACCGCGGCCGTGGTCACGCGCGTGGCACCGAGCTTCATCCGCTTCGGGCATTTCGAGCATTTCGCCGCGCGCAACCAGTTGCAGGAGCTGCGCACCCTGGCGGACTATGTGATCGACCGCTACTACCCACAATGCCGTGCAACCGATGCATCCAGCGGCAACGCCTGCGCTGCGCTGCTGCAGGCCGTGAGCGAGCGCACCGCCGCGCTCATCGCGCAGTGGCAGGCCGTGGGCTTTTGCCACGGCGTGATGAACACGGACAACATGAGCATCCTGGGGCTCACCATCGACTACGGGCCCTTCCAGTTCCTCGATGCGTTCGATCCGAACCACATCTGCAACCACAGCGACAGCCAGGGCCGCTACGCCTTCCGCCGCCAGCCCGCCATCGGCTGGTGGAACCTGCACTGCCTGGCGCAGGCGCTGCTGCCGCTCATCGACGACGTGGCCGTGGCCCAGCAGGCGCTGGGCACCTACGAAGCCGTGTTCGCCGCGCAGTTCATCGAGCGCATGCGCGCCAAACTCGGGCTGCGCTCCGCCCATCCTGGCGCCGCGGCGCTGATCGACACGCTGCTGCAGTTGCTGGCGGCGGGCCGCGTGGACTACCCCATCTTCTGGCGCCGCCTGTCGCAGGCCGTGGCCGAGGACGCCTTCGAGCCCGTGCGCGACCTGTTCGCCGACCGCGCCGCGTTCGACGCCTGGCTGCTCTCTTATCAGGAGCTGCTTGCGCTTGATGGCAAAGCGCTGGCAGCCGATTTGATGCTCAAGAACAACCCGCGGTTCGTGCTGCGCAACCACCTGGGCGAGCAGGCCATCCGCGCAGCGAAACTCGGCGACCTCCGGGAACTCCAAACCCTGCAGACGCTGCTGGCGCGCCCCTTCGACGAACACCCCGGCCACGAGGCCTACGCCGGCTTTCCGCCCGACTGGGCGTCTTCCATTTCCATCAGCTGCTCCTCATGACCTACCCCATCCAGAAAACCGAAGCCCAGTGGCAGGCGCTGCTCCAGGACAAAGGCGCCGAGCCCGGCGCTTTCCAGGTCACACGCCGCGCGGCCACCGAGCGCCCATTCACCGGCAAGTACGAGGGGCATTGGGCCGACGGCAGCTACCACTGCATCTGCTGCGGGGCCAAGCTGTTCGACTCCGGCACCAAGTTCGACGCGGGCTGTGGCTGGCCCAGCTTCTCGCAGGCCATGCCCGGCGCCATCCGCGAAATCGAGGACCGCAGCCACGGCATGCTGCGCACCGAGACCGTGTGTGCACAATGCGGGGCCCATCTGGGCCACGTCTTCCCCGACGGCCCAGCCCCCACGGGCCTGCGCTACTGCATGAACTCCGCCTCGCTCGACTTCGAATCCCCGGCGCCATGAAACTGCTCATCGACTTCTTTCCCATCATCCTGTTCTTCGCGGCCTTCAAGGTCTGGGGCATCTACGCGGCCACGGGCGTGGCCATCGCCGCCACCATCGTGCAGATCGGCTATCTGCGCATGCGCCACGGCAAGGTCGAGCCCATGCAGTGGCTCAGCCTGGGGGTGATCGTGGTGTTCGGCGGCGCGACGCTGCTGGCGCACAGCGAGACCTTCATCAAGTGGAAGCCCACCGTGCTCTACTGGCTCATGGGCGCGGCGTTGCTCGTGGGCCAGTTCCTGCTGCGCAAGAACTTCATCAAATCGCTCATGGGCGCGCAGATCACGCTGCCCGAGCCCGTGTGGCGCAGCCTGAACTGGGCCTGGACGGGCTTCTTCGCCGCCATGGGCGTGCTCAACCTCTGGGTGGCCTACACCTTCGATACCGACACCTGGGTCAACTTCAAGCTGTTCGGTGGCATCGGGCTCATGTTCGCCTTCGTCATCGCCCAGGCCCTGTACCTCGGCCGCTACCTCAAGGAAGAGGAAGCCACTCCCGAGGACGCACAGCCATGAAGCAGCCGTTCGCCATCACCGCCGAAGCCATGGCCGAGCGCCTGCAGGAGGCGCTGTCCCCCACGCAACTGCAGGTCATCGACGAAAGCGGCCTGCACGAGGGCCACGCCGGGGCCAACGGCACCGGTTTCGGCACCCATTTCCGGGTGCGAATCGCGTCACCGTTGTTTACAGCCAGGCCCCGCGTGGCACAGCATCGGCTTGTGTATGATGCGCTGCAGGTTTTCATCGACCGTGGCGCCCATGCCATTGCGATTGAAATCCTCTGACCCCAGCCCTATTTGAAGGCTCGCGGGCCACCACCCGCACACCATTTCCTATTTCCGTGGATTCCCAATGAAGAAAAAGCTCTTGTCCGGCCTCGTGGCCGCCGCCCTGCTGGGCACGATGGCTCTGCCCGTTGCCGCGCAAAACCTCGCCATCGTCAACGGCAAGGCCGTCCCGAAGGAACGCGCCGAAGTCCTCAAGCAGCAGGTGGAGCGCTCGGGCCGTCCGATCACCCCCGAGATCGAGAGCCAGATCAAGGAAGAAGTGATCGCCCGCGAAATCTTCATGCAGGAAGCGCAAAAGCGCGGCCTGGAAGCCTCGGCCGACTACAAGGCCCAGATGGAACTGGCCCGCCAGACCATCCTGATCCGCGAGCTGTTCGCCGACTACCAGAAGAGCAGCCCCGTCACCGACGCCGAGATCCAGGCCGAATACGACAAGTTCGTGGCCGCCAACGCCGGCAAGGAATACAAGGCCAGCCACATCCTGGTGGAGAAGGAAGATGAGGCCAAGGCCATCATCGCCTCGCTCAAGAAGGGCGGCAAGTTCGAAGACATCGCCAAGAAGCAGTCCAAGGACCCTGGCTCCGGCGCCCGCGGCGGCGACCTGGACTGGGCCAGCCCCAGCAGCTACGTGCCCGAGTTCACCGAGGCCCTCGTGAAGCTCGAAAAGGGCAAGACCACGCAAGCGCCGGTGAAGAGCCAGTTCGGCTGGCACGTGATCCGCCTGGACGACGTGCGCGAGGCCCAGCTGCCCAAGCTCGACGAGGTCAAGCCCCAGATCGCCCAGCAGTTGCAGCAGCAGAAGCTGATCAAGTTCCAGGAAGACCTGCGCGCCAAGGCCAAGGTGGAATAACCACCCTGCCCTGCGCTCCCTGCAAACGCGGCCATGTGCCGCGTTTTTCATGTGCGCAGCCAGCCGATGAGCAGGAACGCGCCGATCATCACCGGCTGGTGCAGCATGTAGTAGCCGAGGCTGTAGCGCCCCAGCGCGGCCAGCGGCCTGCCCGCGCCGCCCACCGGCCCGGCAAGCCAAGCAGGCCGCCGTGCGAGCAGCCCCTGGCCGCATGCCATGCCCCACCACATCACGCCCAGCCAGGGGAACACGGGCACGTAATCCTCGGTGAACGGCTTGCGCGTCACCCAGCCCAGCCAGTTCAGCGCCCGGCCGTCGAAGGCTGCGGCCCATGTGGACAGCGGCCCCGACAGCGCCCACCCGGCCGCCCAGGGCGACAGCACGGCCAGCAGGCCCGCCAGCCACAGCCAGCGCCCCCAGCCCGCCGTGGCCCGCGCCACCAGCAGCATCACGGCCATGCCGTGCAGCACGCCGAAGTAGATGAAGCTGCGGGGAAACATGAGGTAGGAGCCCGCCGTCACCAGCAGTGCGCAGCCGGCGATCTGACCCCAACGCCTGCCGAAGCGCAGCCCGCCCACCCCGCGGTGCCATGCGACGGCCTGTCCCAGTCCGGCGCAGAACAGGAACAGGCTCACGATCAGCGTGCGCTGCACGGTCCAGAAGGCATCGCCGCGAAAATCCTGCGCCCAGTAGCCGAAATGGCTCAGGTCGAAGCTGAAGTGAAAGAGCGTCATCCACACCATGGCGACGCCGCGCAAGGCATCCACCCGGTCGTAGCGCACCGCTGCGCCTGTGCTCCATCCGCCGTGTCCTGCCATGCCCCCTCCAGCACCCATGACGAAAAAAGGGGTTGGCTCCTGAAGAGCCAACCCCTTGTATACGATGGTCGGAGCGGCGGGATTCGAACTCGCGACCCTCTGCTCCCAAAGCAGATGCGCTACCAGGCTGCGCTACGCTCCGACAGCTCGCATTCTAACCCGCCAGATCCGTCCACTCGGGGGAAACGGCGCGATATTTGCAGCCCTGCCAACGCCTCAGCGGTTGCCCGAAGGCGCAGGGCCGCGGCCTGCCAGGTGGCGGAACGTGATGCGGCCCTTGGTAAGGTCGTAGGGAGACATTTCGAGCGACACCTTGTCGCCCGCCAGGATGCGGATGTGGTGCTTGCGCATCTTGCCGCCGGTGTAGGCGATGAGTTGGTGTCCGTTGTCCAGCGTCACGCGAAAGCGCGAATCCGGCAAGACTTCGGTCACGGAACCCTGCATTTCGATCAGTTCTTCTTTGGCCATGTGTTGTGGTCCATCGGTTTCAATAACAAATGCTTGCGAACGCACTCTGCCGCGCCCGGCCATCACCAACGACCGCTCCAGCCCGTTCATGGGCTTGAAGCACGGTGCAGTGCAGGCAGGGGAGCGTCATTCGCCCCCGGGCGTAGGGGGCGGAAAAGCCGGCAGGAGCGGCTTCACGGACAGGCGTGGCGCTGTGGCGCTGTGCATGAGCCGCAGAATTGTACTGCGATGTGGACCGCCCCGCGCAGCTAGGCCCTTGCCACGGCCGCTGCGAGCGACTTGACCAGGTCCGTCTGCGTGATGATCCCGACCAGCTCCCGCTGCTCGTTCACCACGGGGATATGGTGGTGCCCTGCCACGGAAAAAAGCGGCACCAGGTCCATCACGTGCTGGTTCGCGTGCACCTGCATGACGGGCGACGCCATCAGGTTCTGCACCTGGTCGGGGCGCTTGGGGCGCCCCAGGATGAGCGAGCGCAGGCGCTGGCCCATGCCCTCGTGCACGTCGAGGTTGGCCAGCCGCATGAAGTCCGACACGGTGACGATCCCGACCACCAGGCGCTCTCCGTCCACCACGGGCAGCGCCTTGATGGCCTCCTTGCGCATGAGCGCCCAGGCGTCCTTGAGCGAGGCGTCGGCCGACACGGCATGCACGGGCGACGACATGATCTGCTGGCAGCGCAACTCGCCCAGCGTGCGCTGGAAGGCGGCCTTGCCCGCGAGGTGCAGCAGCCCTTCCAGGTCGGCCCGGCTCACGTCCAGCACCTGGTTGTAGTGCGATAGCGCGGCATCCAGGTCGGCGGACGTGAAGGCGCCCGTCCCCCCGGGGAGCGCTCTTGCGCGCCTGGGCATGGGGATAGCTGCGCCCCGTGAACTGGTTGTAGGCGATGCCCACCAGCACCAAGATTGCGACGTTGAGCAGCACCGGAAACAGCGCCACCTGCAGGTTTTCGTGGGGATTGAGAACGCCGAACAGCGCCAGGGCGCCGCCGGGCGGATGCAGGCAGCGCAGGGCCAGCATCGCACCCACGGCCAGGCCGACGGCCAGGCCGCAAGCCAGCACCACCTCTGGAACCATCGCGGCGCAGGCCTCGCCGATCAGGAAAGACAGGGCGCTGCCCGCGAGCACCGGCCACGGCTGCGCCAAGGGGCTCGACGGCATGCCGAACACCAGCACGGCGCTGGAGCCGAGCGATGCCACCATCCACGGGACGGGCAGCGCCGCACCATACCAATGGGCAAACAGCGCCACCACGGCAACCCCCAGGGCCACACCACCCACCATGCGCAGGCGCTCGCGCCGGTCCACGCCCACCGGCGCAGGCCAGAAGCGGCGCAGCCAGGCCAGGGCGCGACGCATGCCGGCCTCCTCAGGCCTGGCTTCGGAGGACACATCGGAAACGGGTGAAGGTGGCATGAAGGGGGCGCCTCGTCGCGCCGCGGCGCTTCAGGGAAGCTTGGCATTATCTGGCGTGCCGGCCCTTGCCGCAGGCGCGGGGTTTCTCCCGGCCGCCGTGCGCTGCTGCGGGTATGCCCGCAGCAGCGCACGGCCTTGGGCGCCCGGGCCCGCCAGTAGAATGGCCCGGCCTTTTTCGCAAGGATTGCCCCTACGTGTCCGACCGCCTCGCCGTTCTTCCCCAGTATCTTTTGCCCAAGCAGGCGCTGACCGCCCTGGCGGGCAGTCTGGCATCGGCACGGGCAGGCCGCCTGACCACGGCGGCCATCCGCCGTTTCGTCGCGCGCTATGGCGTGGACATGAGCGAGGCCGCCGAGCCCGACATCGCGCACTACGCCTGCTTCAACGACTTTTTCACCCGCGCGCTGCGTCCCGGCGTACGCCCGCTGGCGGATGCGGCCGCCATCTGCCCGGTGGACGGGGCAGTGAGCCAGCTCGGTGCCATCGAGCACGACCAGATCTTCCAGGCCAAGGGCCACCACTACTCCACCACCGCCCTGCTGGGCGGCGACGCCACGCTGGCTGCGCAGTTCCAGGGCGGCAGCTTCGCCACGATCTACCTGAGCCCGCGCGACTACCACCGCATCCACATGCCGTGCGACGGCCGGCTGCTGCGCATGGAGCACGTGCCGGGCGCGCTGTTTTCCGTCAACCCGCTCACGGCGCGGGGCGTGCCGGGGCTGTTCGCGCGCAACGAGCGGGTGGTCTGCCTGTTCGATACGCCGCTCGGCCCCATGGCGCTGGTGCTGGTGGGCGCCACCATCGTCGGCAGCATGGCCACCGTGTGGCATGGACAGGTGAATCCGCCGCGCACCGGCAAGCTGCGCCGGTGGGACTATGCGGACCAGGACATCCGGCTGCGGCAGGGCGAGGAGATGGGACGCTTCCAGCTGGGCTCCACCGTGGTGCTGCTGTTCTCGCGCGGCGCCGTGCAGTTCACCGCCGGCTGGGCGGCGGCCCGCCCCGTCCGCCTGGGCGAGGCCATGGCCCAGCGGCCGGGCGCCTGACGCGGTTCAGGCCGTCAATGCGGCTCGGGCACGCGCACGGTGGTGAACACCGTGGGCTCGAGCTCCAGCTCCAGGGGGTCGGCCGGCTCGGCGTGGCCCACCAGGTACACCGCCAGGTCATGGCGGCGCAAGGCCACATGGCTCACCGTTTCCCAGCTTCCGCCGCGGCGCAGCCGCACGCGTGTCCCGGGCCGGTACAGAGGCATGCGAAAACGATCGCTCCAGCCCCAGGGGGCTTCCCGGGGTGGCTCTTGGGCAACGAGGGATTGGGTGTCCATGGACATGGATCTTAGCCGTTGGCCTGCGCGAACGCGAGCATGGCCTGCAGCATGCGCCGCACGTGGGGCTGAACACCCGAGGCGATCTCGGGCAGGTAGTCGAACGGCAGATGCTCCTGCATGTAGCTGCACTGGGTCATTTCCAGCTGCACGGCGTGCACCTTGCGTGCCGGGTCGCCATAGCTTCGCGTGATATGGCCACCTTTGAAACGGCCGTTGAGCACGGCCGTGTAGCCCGGTGCGGCCTGGGCAATGGCCAGCAGTTCCTGCGCCAGCGCAGGGTCGCAGCTCGCGCCGCCGGCGGTGCCCAGGTTCAGGTCGGTCAGCTTGCCGGCGAAGAAGCGCGGCAGCACCGACCGGATGGAATGCGCGTCCCACAGCATGGCGATGCCGTGCTGCGCACGCAGGCGTTCCAGCTCCTGCGCCAGCCGGGCGTGGTACGGCTGCCAGAGTGCATCGCGGCGCGCGGCGATTTCGGCGTCGCCGGGCGCATCGGCTGCGTCGGCATACAGCGGCGTGTCGTCGAACGTGTCCACCGGGCACAGGCCGGTGACGCTCTGGCCTGGGTAGAGGCTGGCACCGTCCGGCGGGCGGTTCAGGTCGATGACGTAGCGTGAATGCGTGGCGACCAGCACCGAGGCGCCCAACCCGTCGGCAAAGTCGTACAGCCGCTCCAGGTGCCAGTCGGTGTCGGGCAGGTGGCGGGCCTCGGCGGTGAAGCGCGCGGCAAGCTGCGGCGGCACGTGGGTGCCCACGTGGGGCATGGAAATCAGCAGGGGCCGGGTTCCCTGGCGGAAGCGGAAGGGCGGCTGGTCGGTGTGGAAATTCATGGGGACTCCTCAATCAATTGTCGCCGTGCGGCGATGAAGCCGGCCCGGGCCGCCTCGTGGCCGGCATGGCGCCCCGCCACCACCACGGGCTGGCCGCCGGCATGCACGCCGCATACCGCGCTGGTACGGTGGCTGGCGAACACGTGGCCTGCCAGCATCTGCGGCGCCGCGAGGCCCGCGAGCGCCGGGTGCGCCGCATCCAGCACGGCGAAATCGGCCCGCTGGCCCACGGCCAGCCCGGCGACCGGCCGCCCCGCCGCCTGCGCGCCGCCGCGCACGGCGGCGAGCACCATGGCGGTGGCCACCTCGGGCTGGTGCGCGCCGGCCGCCACGTTGCGCCGGCGCGTGGCCAGGCGCTGGCTGTATTCGAGCAGCATCAGTTCCTCGGCCGCATTGACGCACACATGGCTGTCCGAGCCCACGCCCCAGGCGCCGCCGGCCTCCGTCCAGGCCGGCAGATCGAAGATGCCGTCGCCCAGGTTGGCCTCCGTCGAGGGACACAGGCCGGCCACGGCGCCGCTCGCGGCGGCGCGGCGGATTTCGCCGGCGTCCATGTGGGTGGCGTGCACCAGGCACCAGCGCGCATCGACCGGGGCATGGTCCAGCAGCCAGGCGACCGGGCGCTGGCCGCTCCAGGCGATGCAGTCCGCCACCTCGCGCTCCTGCTCGGCGATGTGGATGTGGATGGGCGCGGTGGCGTCCAGGGCGTCCAGACCCGCCAGCGCCTCGCGCAGCGCGGCGGGCGGCACGGCGCGCAGCGAATGCGGCGCAAGGCCCAGCCGGGCGCCCTGCGCTGCGCACAGCGGCCGCAGGCGCTCCAGTAGCCGCAACATCGCGTCGGTGGCGTGGATGAACCGCCGCTGCCCGTCGCCCGGCGGCTGCGCGCCGAAGCCGCTGCTCTGGTAGAGCACCGGCAGCAGCGTGAGCCCGATGCCCGCGCGCCGCGCGGCGCGCAGCACGGCCAGGGCCATCTCGGCGCTGTCGGCGTAGGGGCGGCCGCCGGTGTCGTGGTGCACGTAGTGGAATTCGCACACCGCCGTGTAGCCCGCCTCCAGCATCTCGACGTAAAGGCCGTAGGCGATGGCTTCCAGCTGCGCCGGCGTGAGCCTGCACGCGAAGCGGTACATGAGGCTGCGCCAGCTCCAGAAGCTGTCTTCGCCGCTGCCGCGGTATTCCGCCAGGCCGGCCATGCCGCGCTGGAAGGCGTGGGAATGCAGGTTGGGCATGCCGGGCAGCACGGGACCGGCGGCCTCGGCCACGCCGGCCGGCCGGGCCGCGCCGGCCTGCACCTGCGTGAAGGCGCCCTGCCCGTCCCATGCCAGCAGTACGTCGCGCGCCCAGCCGGCGGGCAGCAGCGCATGGGCGGCGAACAGCCGGCCCGCGCTCACGGTGCACCCTCCGCGATGCGGCCCTGGCGCACGACGCAGCGCACCGGCCTCTGGCCGAACCAGTAGGCCAGCTCGGAGGCCTCGCGCACGTTCCACAGCACGAAGTCGGCCGGGCGGCCCACGGCCAGCGTGCCGTGCGTGTCCTGCAGGCCCAGCGCACGTGCGGCGTGGGCGGTGATGCCCGCCAGCGCCTCCGGCACCGTCAGGCCGAACAGCGTGCAGGCCATGTTCGCCATCAGCAGCAGGCTCAGGGCCGGCGAGGTGCCAGGGTTGTGGTCGGTGGCGACGGCCATGGGCACGCCGGCGGCGCGCAGCGCGGCGATGGGCGGCAGGTGCGTGTCGCGCAGCGTGTAGTAGGCGCCGGGCAGCAGCACGGCGACGGTGCCGGCGGCCCGCATCGCGTCGATGCCCGCCTGCGAGAGATGCTCCACGTGGTCGCACGACAACGCGCCATAGCGCGCCGCGAGCTGCGCGCCGCCCATGTCACTGAGCTGCTCCGCGTGCAGCTTGATCGGCAGGCCCAGCGCCCGCGCGGCCTGGAACACGCGCTCGGTCTCCTCCAGCGAGAAGGCGATGCGCTCGCAGAACACGTCCACCGCGTCCACCAGCCCTTCGGCGTGCAGCGCGGGCAGCATCTCGCGGCAGACGAGGTCGATGTATTCGCCGCTGCGGCCCGCGTATTCGGGCGGCAGCGCATGCGCGCCCAGGAAGGTGGTGCGCACCGCCACGCCGTGTGCCTGCGCCAGCCGCCGCGCCACGCGCAGCTGCTTGCGCTCGTGCTCCAGCGCCAGGCCGTAGCCGGACTTGACCTCGACGGCGCACACGCCCTCGGCCAGCAGTTGCGACAGGCGCGCGCTGGCGCTTGCGAACAGCACATCCTCGCCGGCCTCGCGCGTGGCGCGCACGGTGGAGACGATGCCGCCGCCGGCCCGGGCGATCTCCTCGTAGCTGGCCCCGGCCAGGCGCAGCGCGAACTCGTGGGCGCGGTGGCCGCCGTAAACCAGGTGCGTGTGGCAGTCCACCAGCCCGGGCGTGACCAGAGCGCCGCCACCGTCATGGCGCACGACCTGGGCGAAGCGCGCAGGCTCGGTGCCGGGCAAGCCCATCCATTGCACCTGGCCGGCCTCCACAGCCAGCGCGAGAGGCGCGCCGTCCATGGCGCGCAGGCCGGTCCACAGCCCGTCGGCGCTGGACGCCGAGGCGAAGGTGGTCGTGGTCATGCATCAACTTTCATAGCTGGTTGCGCTTGCTGGGCGGGCGCTGGAGGCGCTTTTGATGCCAAAGCTGCAGGCTGCCAGCCGGCGGCCACCAGTTGCGCATCGCCCCCGCCGGGAACCAGGTGCGCGCTGCGCGGCGTGCCTGCCCACCAGACGCCGCTGCCGGCGGCCAAGGACTCCTCCCCCAGGCGCCAGTGGCCGCGCACGGCCAGCAGCAGCAGGTGCGTGGCGCCGTCCAGCGCCCAGGATTCGCCCTGCAGCACCCGCACCGTGGCGCTGCCGCGGCCGCGCCGCGCCATGGCGTTGAAGTCGGTGGAGGTGCCGTCCAGCCGCGTGCAGTGCAGCGCCGCATCGCCGCTGAAGGCGAAGGGCTGCAGCGGCGTGGCCAGCCGGTGGTCGATGCCCTCGCCCTGCAGGTGCACGCCGCCGCCCTCCAGCAGCAGGATGTGGCGGTCGATGCCGGGAAAGCGCGAGAAAGGCCCGTCGGCCGCGATGGTGGCCACGGAGACGCGCCAGTCGAAATACTCCAGGCCCGCACCCGGCGGCCAGCACAGCAGCTCGCGGGTGCTGCCGCCGCCGTTCTTCCAGGGCGTGGCGGGCACGCCGCCCAGCGTGAAGCGGTGCAGGCTCACGGCACCATCGGCAGCGTGAGGCCGAACTTCTTCGCCGTGGCCACGGCCAGCTCGTAGCCCGCGTCGGCATGGCGCATCACGCCCGAGCCGCAGTCGTTGACCAGCACGCGCGCCAGGCGCCGGTCGGCGGCCTCGGTGCCGTCGCACACGATCACCATGCCGGCATGCTGCGAATAGCCCATGCCCACGCCGCCGCCGTGGTGCAGGCTGACCCAGGTGGCGCCGCCCGCGGTGTTCAGCAGCGCATTGAGCAGCGGCCAGTCGCTCACGGCGTCGGTGCCGTCCTTCATGGCCTCGGTCTCGCGGTTGGGGCTGGCGACGGAGCCGGTGTCCAGGTGGTCGCGGCCAATGACGACGGGCGCCTTCAGCTCGCCCTTGCGCACCATCTCGTTGAAGGCCAGGCCCGCCACGTGGCGCTCGCCCAGGCCCAGCCAGCAGATGCGCGCCGGCAGGCCCTGGAAGGCGATGCGCTCGCGCGCCATGTCCAGCCAGCGATGGGTGTGGTGGTTGTCGGGGAACAACTCCTTGATCTTGGCGTCGGTACGGTAGATGTCCTCGGGGTCGCCCGAGAGCGCCACCCAGCGGAACGGGCCTTTGCCCTCGCAGAACAGCGGGCGGATGTACGCCGGCACGAAGCCGGGGAAGTCGAAGGCGTTCTGCACGCCCTGGTCGAACGCCACCTGGCGGATGTTGTTGCCGTAGTCCACCGTGGGGATGCCCAGTGCCTGGAAGTCGAGCATGGCCTGCACGTGCACCGCGCAGCCCCGGGCCGCCGCCTCGGCCAGCCGCGCATGCTGCGCCGGGTCGCGCTGCGCGGCCTTCCACTGGGCCACGCTCCAGCCGGGCGGCAGGTAGCCATGCACCAGGTCGTGCGCGGAGGTCTGGTCGGTCACCAGGCCGGGGCGGATGGCGCCGGCCCGTGCGCGCCGGGCCAGCGCGGGCAGCACCTCGGCCGCATTGCCCAGCAGCGCGATGGAGACGGCCTCCTTCCTGGCCGTATGGTGCCGGATGAGCGCCAGGGCGTCGTCGATGTCCCGCGCCTGCTTGTCCACGTAGCGGGTGCGCAGGCGGAAGTCGATGCTGCTTTGCTGGCATTCGACGGTGAGCGAGCAGGCGCCGGCCAAGGTGGCGGCCAGCGGCTGCGCGCCGCCCATGCCGCCCAGGCCGGCCGTGAGGATCCAGCGGCCCCCAGGTCGCCGCCGTAGTGCTGGCGGCCCGCCTCCACGAAGGTCTCGAAGGTGCCCTGCACGATGCCCTGGCTGCCGATGTAGATCCACGAGCCGGCCGTCATCTGGCCGTACATGAACAGGCCCCGGCGGTCCAGCGCGTTGAAGTGCTCCCAGTTCGCCCATTGGGGCACGAGGTTGGAATTGGCGATCAGCACGCGCGGCGCGTCGGCATGGGTCTTGAACACGCCCACCGGCTTGCCGGACTGCACGAGCAGCGTCTCGTCCTCGCCCAGGGCCTTGAGCGAGGCCAGGATCTGGTCGAAGCACTGCCAGTCGCGCGCGGCACGGCCGATGCCGCCATAGACCACGAGCGACTGCGGGTTCTCGGCCACGTCGGGGTCCAGGTTGTTCTGGAGCATGCGGAACGGCGCCTCGATCAGCCAGTTCCTGCAGGTAAGCGTGCTGCCGCGCGGGGCGCGCACTTCACGGGTGGGGTCCAGGCGCGGGTCGGTGGTGGTGTTCATGCATGTCTCCTTCGTCGGCGCGGGGCGTTGCCCGCTACCGTATCAATAGCTGCCCGCGCTTGCTGGAAGGGGGCCGCAGGGCTTTTTCATATCAAACGCATGCCCTACCCCACCAGGCGGGGAAAGAGCGGGTGGTCCATTTCCGTACCCGGCGGCAGCACCTCGGCCAGGCCGGGAAAGTCCGGCGAGGTCTTCCAGGCGCGCGGCGCATGGCGCATGTCGTCGCCCAGGAAGCGCAGCGAGAACACGCGCCGGCGGCCGGGCCCCTGCACGCCGGCCGAGGCATGCAGCGTGAGCATGTTGAAGCACACGAAGTCGCCCGGCTCCAGCGCCCAGCCCAGGATGGGAAAGCGGTCGCGCGCGGCCTCGATGTCCGGCAGGTCGGCCAGGCTGCCCTCCGGGAACCACTTGGCCTGGTTGTCCATGAAGCTGCGCGGCATGAGCCACGGGCCGCGGTGCGAGCCGGCCACGAACTCCAGCGTGGACGGGCGCGAGACCGGATCGACCGGGATCCACAGGCTGATGTTCTGGCCGCCGTCCACGTTGTAGTAGGGCTGGTCCTGGTGCCAGGGCGTGCGCTGGCGCGTGCCGGGCTCCTTGACCAGCAGGTGGTCGTGGTACAGGCGCACGGTGCGCGAGCCCATCAGCCGCTGCGACAGCAATGCCAGCGGCGTTTCACGAATGAAGCGCTCGATGGCCGGGATGCGCTGCCAGTTGCAGAAGTCCTCGAAAAAGCGGCCCGGGTCGTCGGGCCGGCTGGCCACCTTGGCCAGGGGGCCGGGGGCGGCGAGGTTGGCCTCGATGGCCTCGGACAGCAGCGCCAGCTCCTGCGCATTCAGCAGGCCGCGCACCACGGCGGCGCCGTCGCGCTGGAAGGCCTGCACGGTGGCATCGTCCACGCAGGCGTCGATGCGGGCGGCATGGGAGGAAGGGGTCGTCATGGGCAGGGCTCCTTTGCTTGTGGTGGATGGCGCGGCCATCATGCCTGCGCATGGCTGGGCAGGACGCCCGCCAGCGCAGCGGGCCACTGCGCCGCGCCCTCCCCGTCGCGCAGGGCCCAGCCGCGCATGGCCTCGATGTCGGGTGCGAGGTAGCGGTCCTGCTCCAGGAAGGCCACGCGCTGGCGGATGGCGGCCAGTTCGGCCTCCACCAGCGGCGAGCTGCGGAGCCAGGGCCGGTGCGCGCTGCCGGGCGCGGGCACGCGCTCCAGGTCGATGCCCTGCGCGGCGGCCATGGCCTCGATGCCCACCATCACCGCCACGTTGCGCACCATGCCGCCCAGGCGGCGCGCGCCGTAGGTGGCCATGGACACGTGGTCCTCCTGGTTGGCGGAGGTGGGCAGGCTGGTCACGCTGCTCGGGGTGGCCAGGCACTGGTTCTCGGCCGCCAGCGCCGCGGCAGTGACCTGCGCGATCATGAAGCCGGAGTTGACGCCGCTGTCGCGCACCAGGAAGGCCGGCAGGCCGGACAGTGCCGTGTCCAACAGCAGCGCCAGCCGCCGCTCGGAGATGGCGCCGATCTCGGCCAGCGCCAGCGCGACGATGTCCGCCGCGAAGGCTACGGGCTCGGCGTGGAAGTTGCCGCCCGAGATCACCTCGCCCGTGTCGGCGAAGACCAGGGGGTTGTCCGACGCGGCGTTGGCCTCGGTGCGCAGCACGCGCGCGGCGTGCTGCAGGTTGTCCAGGCAGGCGCCCATGACCTGCGGCACGCAGCGGATGGAGTACGGGTCCTGCACGCGGCCGCAGTGGGGGTGCGAAGGGTCGATCTCGCTGCCTTCCAGCAGCGCGCGCATGGCCGCCGCCACGGCGATCTGCCCAGGCTGGCCGCGCGCCGCATGGATGCGCGCATCGAACGGCTTGACCGAACCCTTGATGGCCTCCAGCGTCAGCACGCCGGACAGCAGCCCTGCGGCGAACACGCTCTCGGCCCCGAACAGCCCCACCAGCGCCAGCGCCGTGGACACCTGCGTGCCGTTGAGCAGCGCCAGGCCTTCCTTGGGCCCGAGCACGAACGGCTGCAGCCCCGCGGCGGCCAGGGCCTGGCGGCCGGGAACCACGCGGCCCTGCACCTTGGCCTGGCCTTCGCCGATGAGCACGCAGGCCAGGTGCGCCAGCGGAGCCAGATCGCCCGACGCTCCCACCGAGCCCTGCGCCGGAATGACCGGCAGCACGTCCGCATTCGCCAGTGCCAGCAGCGCATCCACCAGCGCCGGCCGCACGCCCGAATGGCCGCGCGCCAGGCTCACTGCCTTGGTGGCCAGCACCAGGCGCACCACGGGGTCAGGTAAGGCCTCGCCCGTGCCCACGCTGTGCGACAGCACCAGGTTGCGCTGCAGCTCGGCCAGCCGGTCGCCGGCGATGCGGGTGCTGGCCAGCTTGCCGAAGCCGGTGTTGATGCCATAGACCACCTGGTCCTCCCGCACGATGCGGTCCACGGTGGCCTGCGCCGCTGCCAGTCCCTGCAGCGCCTCCGGGTCCATCGCCAGCCGCAGGCCGCCGGCGCTGGCACGGCGCAGTTCGGCCAGGGAGACCTGGCCGGGTCGGAGCACGAGGGTGGGCAAGGAGGTCATTATTCTTCCTGTATAGACAAGATGACGCGAAAAAACGGCATGGTTGCTCCGTATTGAAGGTATTGGAGCATGGAAAAGCGATCCTGTATATACAGGATCAACCCGCATGCACCTACCCCACGAGCGGGGGGCCGTCGGCCCTGAAGCGGCTGCCCAGCCGGTAGCGGCTGCCGGGATGGAGGCAGCGCACCACCGTCACCGGCACGCCCCCCGACCAGGTGCGGCGGGTGAGCAGCAGGCAGGGGTCGCCGGGCGTGATCGCCAGCAGCCCGGCCTGCTCGGGTGTGGGCAGCACGGCATCGACCACGTGCTCCATCTGGTCGAAGGGCACGTTGCGCACCAGGAATTCCGAGGGCTGCAGCCGCGAAAAATCCTGCGCCCCGAACGTGGGCGCCATCCTCGGGTTCACGTAACGGTCTTCCAACTGCACCGGCACGCCGTCCTCCCGGTGCACGCACACCGCATGGAACACCGAGGCGCCGGCTCGCAGGTCCAGCGCCGCAGCCACTTCCACCGGCGCGGACACGCGCTCCACCCGCAGCACCTCGCACAGGTAGTCGTGGCCGCGCTGGCGGATCTCCTCGGCCAGGTTGGCGATGTGCAGCAGCGTGGACTGCGGCTTGCCCTCCGCCACGAAGCTGCCCACCCCGGCCACGCGCACGATGCGCCCCTGCTCCACCAGCTCGCGCAGCGCCCGGTTCACCGTCATGCGCGACATGCCGAAGCGCGTGACCAGCTCGTTCTCGGAAGGCAGACGGTCGCCCGCGCGCCAAGAGCCGTCCTGGATGCCGCGCACGATGAAGTCCTTGATCTGCTGGTACAGCGCCGGCACGGCGGAGCCGCCGGGCGGGCGGGCGTTCGGGGTGCGGGGCGGGCGCTCATGGCCGCATTCTGCCGGCTTCCCCTGGCCACGGGCATGGGCCTGGAAAGAGGGGTCCGTATAATTTACCTACCATGCCGAGATGGTTGATTGCGGTTTTCACCCTCCATTTCCTCCTGAGCGTGGGTGTATCCGCCTTCGGCAAGACGCCGGCGGCGGTGCTCCCACCCCAGGTGTGCACGCATGCCATGCTGCTGGACGATGCCTCCGCAGGCCCCGCGCTCCAGACCGCAGAAGACGTGGCGAAGGACGCCTCCGCCGACCTGCGCGGCCACGGCCTCATGGACGACCGGCAGGACCTGCCTGACGACCAGTACATCCGCCTGCCGCAGGCCGCCTCCGGCCTTGCGCCCTTCCCCTGCCCCGCCACACTGGCCGAAGCACTGCCTGCCCCGCTACCGAAGAAAAGGCACAGGCCTCCCCGCGCGGGCCGCATGCAGCGCGCCTGAGGCACTGCCCGGCCATCCGCCGGCCCGGCCTGCCGCCTTACAGGCGCGGCGCACGCACATCCATCTGCTCTTCAGGGCCACCGCAGGGCCGCATGGCCCGGCCACAGCGCTTCGGCGCAGCAGCAGCGGCCCTGCCCGCCACCCTTCACGACAAGGAACCCCACACCATGCGTTTGACCACCCGAGGCAAGCTGGCTGTCACCGCCCTCACGGACTTGGCACTGCGCTCCCACGGCCAGCCCGTCGCCCTTCCCTCCATCAGTGCACGCCAGGGCATTTCGCTGTCCTATCTCGAGGACATCTTCAGCGCGCTGCGCCGCGCAGGCATCGTCTCCAGCATCCGCGGCCCCGGCGGCGGCTATACGCTGCTGCGCCCGCCCCAGGAGCTGTCGGTCGCGGACATCGTCCTCGCCTCGGAGAAATACATGCCCCGGCCAGCCGGCCAGGACGAAGGCGCCTCCCCTTCCGGCGGCGGCGATATGACCGCTGAGCTGTGGGCCAACTTCCACTCCCGGGTGATGGAATACCTGCAATCCATCACCGTCGCCGACCTGCTGGCACAGCAGCAAGCTGGCGACAGGGCGCTACAGACCATGCAGGTAGTTTCGTCCCCTTCCCGCACACGAGCCGTCAAGACCCAGTTGCCCGCGCAGAACGTGCCGAATTCCGTTTTTGCACTGGGTTTGCCGGGGGCCAAGCTCAAGCCCAGCTAAGGGAAGCTTCAACGCCGCTCAAAAAAGAAAAGCCACCCGACGGGTGGCCTTTTCACCTTCCAGTGCCCTATCGGGCACCTGGTGGCTCGATCAGTGGAACTGCTCTTCTTCGGTGGAACCCGTCAGCGCCTTGACCGACGAGGAGCCGCCCTGGATCACCGTGGTCACGTCGTCGAAGTAGCCCGCGCCCACTTCCTGCTGGTGCGACACGAAGGTGTAGCCCTGCTCGCGTGCGGCGAATTCAGGTTCCTGGATCATTTCCACGTAATGGCGCATGCCTTCGCCGCCTGCGTAGGCGTGGGCGAACTTGAACGTGTTGTACCAGTTGCTGTGGATGCCGGCCAGCGTGATGAACTGGTACTTGTAGCCCAGCGCGGACAGGTCTTCCTGGAAGGAAGCGATTTGCTTGTCGTTGAGGTTCTTCTTCCAGTTGAACGAGGGCGAGCAGTTGTAGCTCAGCAGCTTGCCAGGGCATGCGGCCAGCACGGCCTGGGCGAATTCGCGGGCGAAGCCGATGTCGGGCACGCCAGTCTCGCACCACACCAGGTCGGCGTAGGGGCGTAGGCCACGCCGCGGCTGATGGCCTGCTCCAGGCCGTTTTTCACGCGGTAGAAGCCCTCTTGCGTACGCTCGCCGGTCAGGAAGGGCTTGTCGTTGGCGTCGTGGTCGCTGGTAATCAGATTGGCGGCCTCGGCATCGGTGCGAGCCAGCACGATGGTGGGCACGCCCATCACGTCGGCGGCGAAGCGCGCGGCGATCAGCTTCTCGCAGGCTTCCTGCGTGGGCACGAGCACCTTGCCGCCCATGTGGCCGCACTTCTTCACGGCGGCCAGCTGGTCTTCGAAGTGCACGCCTGCGGCACCGGCGGCGATCATGTTCTTCATCAGCTCGAAAGCGTTCAGCACGCCGCCGAAACCGGCTTCCGCATCGGCCACGATGGGCAGGAAGTAGTCGACGAACTCCTTGTCGCCGGGGTTCACGCCGCGGCCCCACTGGATTTCATCGGCACGCTTGAAGGTGTTGTTGATGCGGCGGACCATGGTGGGCACCGAGTCGTAGGCATACAGCGACTGGTCGGGGTACATGGTTTCGCTGGTGTTGCCGTCGGCGGCCACTTGCCAGCCCGACAGGTACACGGCTTCCAGGCCCGCCTTGGCTTGCTGCATGGCCTGGCCGGCGGTGATGGCACCGAAGGCGTTCACGTAGCCCTTCTTGGCGCCGCCGTTCACCAGCTCCCACAGCTTTTCGGCGCCGCGCTGGGCCAGCGTGTATTCGGGCTGCAGGCTGCCGCGCAGGCGCACCACGTCGGCGGCGCTGTAGCCGCGCTTGACGCTCTTCCAGCGGGGGTTCTGGGCCCAGTCCTTTTCGAGGGCTGCGATCTGTTGTTCACGGCTGAGTTGTGCGTTCAGGGACTTCGACATGGTTGCTCTCCAAGGGTTGGTTCATCGGGGGCATCGGTGCGATGCCCTTGGAGACAACTTTAAGTCTTCTATAAGACCTGAACAAGCTCTTATGTCTTATAGAAGACATGATTTTTTTACTTAAAAATCAATAACATAACTTTATATTTTTATGATACGAAATATATTTTCTCATATCGAGAAATTTTGCGGCAATGCAGCATGATTCATTTTTCATTTGGCAAAACTTCACTCACCATATGAAAAATCATGGCCGACATGAAAAAGGGAACGCGCTGCGTTCCCTTTGTCGGCTTTCGTGCCCGCCCGGCAGCGGGCGCATGCCTGCATGCTTAGCCCATGTGCAGGCCGCCATTGACGGAGAAATCCGCCCCCGTGGCGTAGCCGCCTTCTTCCGAGGAAAGCCACGAGATGATGGATGCGATCTCGCTGGGCTCGCCCAGGCGCTTGACCGGCACCGTCGCCACGATCTTTTCCAGCACGTCCGGACGGATGGCCTTGACCATGTCGGTGCCGATGTAGCCCGGGCTCACGGTGTTCACGGTCACGCCCTTGGTGGCCAGCTCCTGCGCCAGAGCCATCGAGAACCCGTGCATGCCCGCCTTGGCGGCCGAGTAGTTGGTCTGTCCGGCCTGGCCCTTTTCGCCGTTCACGCTGCTGATGTTGACGATGCGGCCCCAGCCCTTCTCCACCATGTCGCCCACGACCTGCTTGGTCACGTTGAACATGCTGTTGAGGTTGGTCTCGATCACCGCGTCCCAGTCCTCGCGCGTCATCTTGACGAACATGCGGTCGCGCGTGATGCCGGCGTTGTTGACCAGCACGTCGATGCTGCCGTGCTCGGACTTGGCCTTGGTGAAGGCCTCGACGGTGGAGTCCCAGTCGCCCACGTTGCCCACCGATGCATGAAAGGTGTAGCCCTGTGCCTTCTGCTCTCCCAGCCATTTCTCGTAGTCGCGCGTCGGGCCGCAACCTGCGATGACCTTGAAACCATCCCGGTGCAGACGCTGGCAAATGGCAGTGCCGATGCCCCCCATGCCTCCTGTGACGTACGCGATCTTCTGACTCATTGTGCTCTCCTGGTTTGGCAAAACGGAATGTGTTCCAAGTGCCACTCTACCCAAGAATCGCGGTGTTTCCGTCGAGGAAAACACGGGGCGCCGCAGAGATTTTGGAGGCCCTCAGGCATGCGATGATGACGGGTTATGGATGCACCATGCATTGCCATGGGACCATGAAAAAAGCCGCGCCCGAGGGCGCGGCCTGTAGGCCTGGAGGCCCTGCTCGCACAGGGCCCGTCTGGCTGCTCAGCGCTCCACCGCCAGCGAAACGCCCATGCCGCCGCCGATGCACAGCGCGGCCAGCCCCTTCTTGGCGTCGCGGCGCTGCATTTCGTGCAGCAGCGTGACCAGCACGCGGCAACCCGATGCGCCGATGGGGTGGCCGATGGCGATGGCGCCGCCGTTCACGTTCACCTTGGCGGGGTCGACGCCCAGCTCCTTGTTCACAGCGCAGGCCTGCGCGGCGAAGGCTTCGTTGAGTTCGAACAGGTCCACGTCGCCCACGTTCCAGCCTGCACGCTGCAGCGCCTTGCGCGATGCGGGCACCGGGCCCATGCCCATGGTGGCCGGGTCGAGGCCGCTCGTGCCGAAGGCCGCGATGCGCGCCAGGGGCTTGAGGCCCAGGGCCGCAGCCTTCTTGGCACTCATGACCACGACGGCGGCAGCGCCGTCGTTGATGCCCGAGGCGTTGCCCGCAGTCACGGAGCCGGCCTTGTCGAAGGCGGGGCGCAGGCCGGCCAGGGCATCGGCATTGGTCTTGCGGTTGAGGTATTCGTCGGCCGCGAAGACGATGGGGTCGCCCTTCTTCTGCGGCAGCGATACGGGCACGATCTCGTCGGCGAAGCGGCCGGCGTCCTGCGCGGCCGCGGCCTTCTGCTGGCTGGCAAGGGCCAGCGCGTCCTGCATCTCGCGCGTGATGCCGTGCTGCTTGGCCACGTTCTCGGCGGTGATGCCCATGTGGTACTGGTTGTAGACGTCCCAGAGGCCGTCCACGATCATGGTGTCCACCAGCTTCCAGTCGCCCATGCGCTGGCCGTCGCGCGAGCCGTTGAGCACGTGGGCCGAGAGGCTCATGTTTTCCTGGCCGCCGGCCACGACGATCTCGCTGTCGCCCGTGGCGACGGCCTGCGCGGCCAGCATCACGGCCTTCAGGCCGGAGCCGCACACGGCGTTGATGGTGAGCGCGGGGGTTTCCTTGGCCACGCCGGCCTTCATCATGGCCTGGCGTGCAGGGTTCTGGCCGCAGCCGGCCGCGAGCACCTGGCCCATGATGACTTCGCCCACCTGGTCGGGAGCCACCCGCGCACGCGCCAGCGCCTCGCGGATAACGAGGGCGCCCAGCTCGGTGGCGGGCGTCTTGGCGAGTGCGCCGCCGAACTTGCCCACAGGCGTGCGTACGGCAGAGACGATGACGATGTCTTCCATGATGTCTTCCTTTCTTTCATCCGGCCGAAAGGCCGTATTTGGCGGGACCCGCGCACGTGGCGGCGCAGGCCCTGCAATGCATTCTGAATCTGCCTGCTGTCAGGACTATTGCGTAATCAATGCCGCGGAAAACCCTCAGGCCTTCTGCTGGACGTAGCTGCCGGGCGCGGGCTCGATGGCCTTGAACTTGGGCGCCTTGCCGTAGGACTTGGGCGCGGCGACCTGCTTGCCCGCATGGCCCTTGAGCCAGGCGGCCCAGTCGTCCCACCAGCTTCCGGGCAGTTCGGTGGCACCTTGCACCCACTCGTCCAGCGTGGCCGGCAGCTTGCCGTCCTCGCGCAGCCAGTGGCTGCGCTTTTTCTTGGCCGGCGGATTGATCACGCCCGCGATGTGGCCGGAGGCGCCCATCACGAAACGCTTCTTGCCCGGCAGCACCTGCGTGGAGGCGTAGGCCGCGCCGATGGGCACGATGTGGTCCTCGCGCGAGCCGTAGATGTACACGGGCAGCTTCACCTTGCGCAGGTCCAGCTTCTCGCCGCAGACGGTGAGCTTGCCGGGCTGGATGAGGTTGTTCTCCAGGTAGAAGTTGCGCAGGTACCAGGCGTAATACGGGCCGGGCAGGTTGGTGGCGTCGCTGTTCCAGTAGAGCAGGTCGAACGCGGGCGGCGTCTCGCCCTTGAGGTAGTTGCCCACCACGTAGTTCCACACCAGGTCGTTGGGCCGCAGGAAGCTGAAGGTCGATGCCAGCTCCTGCCCCTTCATGAGCCCGCCCTGCCCCATCTGCATCTCGCGCAGGCGCACGAAGCTCTCGTCGATGAAGACATCGAGGATGCCGGTATCGGAGAAGTTGATGAGCGTGGTGAGGAAGGTGGCGCTGGCCACAGGCTCCTCGCCGCGCGCGGCCAGCACGGCCAGGGCGTTGGCCAGCATGGTGCCGCCCACGCAGAAGCCCAGGGCGTTGATCTGCGGCGCGCCCGTGATCTGCTGCACGGTGGCGATGGCGGTGAGCACCGCGTCCTCGATGTAGTGGTCCCAGGTCTTGTCGGCGAGCGACATGTCCGGGTTGCGCCAGCTCACCACGAAGGTGCGGTGGCCCTGCGACACGGCGTAGCGGATCACCGAGTTGTCGGGCTGCAGGTCAAGGATGTAGAACTTGTTGATGCACGGCGGCACCATGAGGAAAGGACGCTCGTACACCTTGGGCGTGAGCGGCTTGTATTCGATGAGCTGGAACAGCTCGTTCTCGAACACCACCGCGCCCTCGGTCGTGGCCACGTTGCGGCCCACCTCGAAGCGGCTTTCGTCGGTCATGGAGATGTGGCCCTGGCGCAGGTCGTGCAGCAGGTTGGCCACACCCTTGGCGATGCTCTCGCCCTGGGTTTCCAGCGCTTTCTTCTGCGCGTCGGCGTTGAAGGCCAGGAAGTTGCTGGGCGCCATGGCGGCCAGCCACTGCTCCACGCTGAATCGGATGCGCGCGCGGGTCTTGTCGTCGGCCTCCACGGCATCGACCAGCCCCATGAGCGTGCGTGCCTGCAGCTGGTAGGCCGCCACGGAGAACGCCGACAGGGGGTTTTGCGCCCAGCCGTCGCCGCTGAAGCGCTTGTCGCCGCCTTGCGGGGGCGCTGCCTGCCAGCCCTGGCTCCACAGGGCGCGGGCGCTTTCCATGTACTGCTGCTGCAGCTCGGCCAGCTTGCCGGGCGCGAAGCCCACGGGCTGGTGCGGCTTCAGGGCCGTGGACAGGGCGCCCATGTCCACGGGTTGCAATGCTTGCAGCATCTTGGTCCAGCCGTCACCGAAAATCTGCTGGAATTGCCGGGCGCCTTCGGCCCAGCCTGCGTCAGAATCCATGCTGCCTCCTTGTGAATGCATGTGCCATGGCGCGGGCCCTCGCCCGCGAGCCATGGCAACCATTGTTGCCGAGCCCGGAACCGCCCCGCAAGCCATGGCATTCACCAAGGCCCCTCCAAAACCCTTTGTTTCCTGTCCGTTCATGTATCTGGTGGTCATTGCGTGGCTGTACATCACCCTGCTGATGGCCGTGGCCGAAGCCACGGCCGCCAACGGCACGGTGCTGGGCGCCATCGTCACGTTCGTGCTCTACGGGCTGCTGCCCCTGGGCCTGGTGCTCTACATCCTGGGCACGCCGGCACGCAAGCGCGCGCTGCGTGCGCGCGAGCAGGCCGAGCGCACGGCGGAGGCGCAGGCCGCGCCGTCAGCCGGCCAGCCAGATGCAGGCGGCCATGCGCCCACTGGCGCCGAAGCGGGGTTGTCCCGCCGGTAGGAAAAGAACCGTGACGGGTTGCCCACGGTGCACCACGCAGGCGAACTGTCGTTGCCGTAGAGCCGCTCCACACCTGCCGCGCGAAGGCGCTGGCGCGCCAGGCCAGCCAGGTCGGCCAGATACTTGCCGCCGGCCTGGGGCCGGAAGTGCGCAGCAGCCGCGCCGTCCTGCACGCAAAAAGCCTCGCGCACTTCGGGGCCGACCTCGAACGCCGTGGGGCCGATGCAAGGGCCCAGCCAAGCGATGACGTCCGCCGCCTCGATCGCTTCTTTTTTCATAGCTGCTTGCGCTTGGCCAGCAAGCGCTGGAGGCTGAAATGACTCCAAAGCCGATTCCAGCACCCCCGCCGCCAGCCCGCGCCAGCCCGCATGCGCGGCCGCCACGCGGGTGCCGGCGCGGTCGGTGAAGAGCACGGGCAGACAGTCGGCGGCCATGGCCACGCAGGCCACGCCGGCCTGCGCAGTGGTGCAGGCATCGGCCTCGATGCCGTCGGGCGTGTCCGCCAGCAGAGGCTGCAGGACCGTGCCGTGCACCTGCCGCAGGTACACGGGGCGCACGGGGCGGCCATCCGCGGGGCCTTCCGCACTCAGCACCGCCTGCAGCGTGGCCCAGTTGGCGCGCACGGCAGCGGGGGCGTCGCCCGCGTAGCGCCCCAGGTTGAAACTGTCCCAGGGCGCGGCGCTCACGCCGCCGGCGCGCGTGGTGCACACGGCGTGGACGTGCGCGGGCGCGGGCCAGTCGGGCCTGAGCCAGTCGGCGGGCTGCGCTGCCACGGGGGTCAGCCCTCGCAGTCGGGGCAGGCCGAGGGCTGCGCGCGCTGGAATGCGGGCAGCTGCATGCAGGCCTCGAACGCGGCCATGGTGCGCGGCAGGCCGCCCATGTCGACCTGGAAGCGCTGGCCGTTGAAGATCTGCGGCACCAGGCAGCAGTCGGCCAAGGTGGGCGTGTCGCCCCAGCTGTAGACGGAGGGCGGCAGGCCCGCGCCATCGCGCTCCGCGGCCAGCAGGGCGAACTGGCGCTCGTAGGCCTCCAGGCCGCTGCGCACCCAGTGGCGGTACCAGGCGTCCTTGGCCTCGTCCGTCACCTGCAGCTGGTGCTTGAGGTACTTGAGCACGCGCAGGTTGTTGAGCGGGTGGATCTCGCAGGCCACCATCTGCGCGAGCGCACGCACGCGGGCGCGGGCCAGCGCGTCCGGCGGCAACAGCGGCGGCGCGGCGTGGGTTTCTTCCAGGTATTCGATGATGGCCATCGACTGCGCGAGCAGGTGGCCGTCATCGGTTTCCAGCGCCGGCACCAGCGCGTCGCCCTGGCGCTGGGCGTAGGCCGGCGCGTGCTGCTCGCCCTTCACCAGGTGCACCGGCAGGTATTCGTAGGGCAGGCCCTTGATCTCGAGCGCGATGCGCACGCGGAACGATGCCGAGGAACGGAAGTAGTTGTAGAGCTTCATGGAGCGCAGCATAAGGCACCGTGGCACACTGCATGCTCCTTCGAAACGCTTGGCTTTCCATGACTTCCTACGTGATTCTCCCCGCTCCCCAGGCCAGTGTGCCCGTCGCCGGCACGGCCGACCGTTTCCCCGTGCACCGCATCTACTGCGTGGGCCGCAACTACGCCGAGCACGCCAAGGAAATGGGATTCACCGGCCGCGAGCCGCCCTTCTTCTTCATGAAGCCCGCCGACGCCGTGCTGCCCGTGGCCGCCGGCGAGACGGGCCACATGCCCTACCCCACGCTCACGGCCAACCTGCACCACGAGATCGAGCTGGTCGTCGCCATCGGCAAGGGCGGTGCCAACATCAAGGCGCAGGACGCGCTGCAGCACATCTGGGGCTACGCCGTGGGCCTGGACATGACCCGCCGCGACCTGCAGAACGACATGAAGAAGCAGGGCCGCCCCTGGTGCATCGGCAAGGGCTTCGAGACCAGCGCGCCCATCGGCCCCATCACGCCCGTGGCCCAGGCAGGCGACGTGGAGAAGGCCGCCATCTGGCTGCAGGTGAACGGCGCCGACCGCCAGCGCAGCAACGTGGACAAGCTCATCTGGAACATCGCCGAAACCATCGAACACCTCAGCGCCGCATGGACGCTGCAGCCGGGCGACCTGATCTTCACCGGCACGCCCGAAGGCGTGGGCGCGGTGGTGCGCGGCGATGTGCTGGAAGGTGGCATCGACGGCCTGGGCTCCCTGCGCGTCGCGCTCACCTGACCGCTACCACAACCATAGCTGCCAGCGCTTGATGGACGGGCGCTGGAGCCGTTTTTGATTCAAAAAGAAAGCATGACCTTCCGCCGCCCCATCCAGCATTGCCGCGCGTGCGGATCGGCCGTGGTCTACCGCGTGCCCGACGACGGCGACACGCGCGAGCGCGCCGTCTGCCCCGCCTGCGGCACCATCCACTACGAGAACCCGCTGAACGTGGTGGGCACGGTGCCCGCTCTGGGCGACCGCGTGCTGCTGTGCAAGCGCAACATCGAGCCGCGCTGGGGCAAGTGGACGCTGCCCGCGGGCTTCATGGAACTGGACGAGACCACCGCGCAGGGCGCGGCGCGCGAGACCGACGAGGAAGCGGGCGCGCAGATCGAGATGGGCCCGCTGTTCTCGGTGCTGAACGTGCCGCGCGTGGGACAGGTGCACCTGTTCTACCTGGCCACGCTGCTCAGCGACCGGTTCAACCCCGGCTACGAGACCATCGAGGCGCGCCTGTTCACCGAAGACGAGATTCCCTGGGACGAGCTGGCCTTCCGCACGGTGAAGGCCACGCTGGAGCGCTACTTCGCCGACCGCCGCGCGGGGCGCTTCGGCATGCACTGCATCGACATCGTCTAGGGTCTACTGCGGCGGGCTTTCCCACGGGCTGGGCACGACCACGCCGCGGTGCACCGGCTCCGTCGTCACCATGCCCGGCTCGGGCTGCGGCCCGTCGGGCTCCGTCATCCACACGGGCGGCTCCACGGGCACCGGTGCGCGCGGCGCCACTTCCTGCAGCGGCACCAGGGGCGCGTCGGTGATCTCGGGGCGCTCGCTCTCCAGAGGCGCGCTGGCGGCGCTGGCCGGGGGCGCGGGCGCGCGCGGCAGTTCGGGCTCGGGCGCGCCTGCCGGGCCGGCCTGCTCCCCGGTGGGGCGGCCGAACAGGTCGTAGACCCAGTTGCGCAGGGCGCTCACGGCCCCCGCCGTGCGGCCGGCCCAGGAGCTTTCCTCCTCGTCGACGAAGCGCTCGCGCGCGTCGATGAGCTTGGCGCGCAGCGCCTGGCGGAACACGTCCCCCACCATCGGCAAAGCGCTGTGCGCGCCCTGGCCCCAGTAGTCGCTGCGCAGGGTGATGCGCGCGTCGTTGAAGCCCACCCAGGCTCCGGCCACGAGCTGCGGGTGCATGAGGATGAACCAGCCGTCGGTGTTGTCCTGCGTGGTGCCGGTCTTGCCGGCCACGTCGGCGGTGATGCCGTAGCGGCTGCGGATGGCCGCGCCCGTGCCCTTGTCCACCACGCCGCGCAGCGCGTCGCGCAGTTCCTGCGCCGCGGTGAGGCCCAGGGCGCGCTCGGACGGCGCGGCCTTGAACTCCTCCAGCAGCCTGCCCTCCTTGTCCTCGATGCGCGTGATGACCTGCGGCGCCCGGTAGCTCCCTGCGCTGGCGATGGTGCCGTAGGCGGCCACCATTTCCTTGAGCGTGACGTCGCTCGTGCCCAGCGCCAGCGCGGGCACGGGCTCCAGCTTCGACTCGCGCACGCCCATGGCGCGCGCGAGCTGCGCCACGCGTTCGGGGCCCACCTGCTGCATGAGCTGGACGGTGATGGTGTTCTTGGAATAGGCCAGCCCGTCGCGCAATTGCATGGGCCCCTCGCTCGGCGGAGTATTGCCGTCCGTGGGGCGCCAGACACGCTTGCCGCCCAGGGGGATCTCGACAGACGTGTCCAGCAGCGTGTCGGTGGGCAGCATGCCCTTGGCGAAGGCCGCGCCGTAGACGAAAGGCTTGAACGTGGAGCCCGGCTGGCGCCGTGCGGCCTGCACGTGGTCGAACGGGTCGCTGCCGTAGTCGCGGCTGCCCACCCAGGCCAGCACCGCGCCGCTGCGCGGGTCGAGCGCCATGAAGCCGGCCTGCACGCGGGTCTTGGCGGCGCGCAGTTCGCGCAGGAAGGCGGCATCCTGGAGCAGGTCCTGCAGCACCGCATCGGGCTCGCCGCCCGCGGCCACGGCCTTTTCGTAGCGCGCGGACTCGCGCACCAGCTGCTGCACCAGCGTGCTCTTGGGGCCCCACACGCCGCGCGGCGCCCAAGCCCCGTCGGCCACGCCCTGCAGCGCCCGGCCCTGGCGCTGCACGGCCTGGGTGGCGATCTCCTGCAGGCGGCCGTCGATGGTGGTGCGCACCACGAGCCCGTCGGAATACAGGCTGTAGCCGTTGCGGTCCGCCCAGTCGATGAGCTGGCGCCGCAGTTGCTGCGCCAGGTGCGGCGCCAGGCCCGCCACCTCGCTCTGGCGCTCGAAGCGGATGCGCAGCGGACGCTTGGCCAGCGTGTCGTATTCGGCGGCCGCGAGCTTGCCGCGCTTCTTCATCTGCGCGAGCACCGTGTTGCGCCGTGCTTGTGCGCGCTCGGGGTTGAGCACGGGGTTGTAGTAGGCCGTGCCCTTGAGCATGCCGATCAGCGTGGCGCTCTCCAGCACCGTGAGCTTGTCGGCCGACTTGTCGAAATACGTGCGCGCCGCCATCTCGATGCCATAGGCGTTGTAGAGGAAGGGCACGGTGTTCAGGTAGGTCTCCAGGATCTCGTCCTTGGAATAGCTCCACTCGATCTTGAGCGCGGTGATCGCCTCCTTGAGCTTGCGCGTGAGCGTGGGCGCGCGGCCGATCTCCTCGGGATACAGGTTGCGCGCAAGCTGCTGCGTGATGGTCGAGCCGCCCTGCCGGTCGCCCCCCGCCGTGCGTACCACGGCCGAGAGCGTGCGCCGCCAGTCCAGCCCGAAGTGCTCGTAGAAGCGGTGGTCCTCGGTGGCGATCAGCGCGTCCACCACCGCGGGCGCGATCGCATCGAGCGGCACCCACTCGCGGTTGACCCACTTGTACTCGGCCAGCAGCCGCCCGTCGCTGGAGACGAGCTGCGCCGGCTGGTCGGTCTTGGCCTTGCGGATGTCGCTGATCGCCGGAGTGAACGGAACCAGCGCCAGCACGTAGAGCAGCACTGCTGCAGGCACGGCCGCCAGGAACAGCGCGAGGGTGTGCTGCGACCACAGGCGGTCGGGCTTGCGCAGAAAACGGCGCAGCGCCTGCCAGGCGGTGCGGGGAATATCGGATGGATTCATGGTCAAAATGGGCTCTGGCGCCTATTCGACAAGCGCAAGCAGCTATCAATTCAGAAGCAATCCCTCGTCCATCAGGGCTTGCACGATATCCGCCTGGCGTGCATCGCGCCGGCGCTTGATGGGTTCGCGGTGCGGCGCCTCGGCCGCCATCCAGCGCTTGAAGGCCACGAAGGCTGCGGGCGCAATGGTGCGCATGCGCGCCATCCGCCCCGTGGCGGAAACCACCACCTGCTCGAAGCGCGCGGCGCTCGTGAGGAACGAGGCGCGCCGAGCCTGCACAGGCCAGAGGTCCTCTTCGTCGCTGGAGAAGCGGAATGGGTGCGGATCGTCGCCTTCGGGCTGCCGGCGCAGGAAATCCACCTCGAAACCCTGGGCGTTGATGGCCGTCTCGTTCTGGCCTTCCTTGCGACGGAAGCTCGGGTCGGCACGCTGCAGCACCTGGAGCATGGACACATCGAGCCTTTGCATGTCCGCCAGGAATTGCACACGTCGCCGCGCATCCCAGAGCAGATCCACGTCCTGCGTGGCCAGCGCACCCTGCACGATGCGCACGCCCGCAGCCATCTCGTAGGCGTAGAGGGCATGCGTGCCGACCACCGCGAAGTGCCGGTCCAGGCCGCTTTCGGCCAGGGTATGCAGCAGCGTGATGAGCAAGGCCGGAGCCCTGCCGACCTTCAGCGCCTTGTTCATGCGCTCGGCATCCCTGAGTGCCATGCGCAGCGATTGCAGCCGGGCCTGGCACTGCGCCTTGCGCTCCGTGAAAGCGGCGTAGGTGGCTTCAGTCTCGGCGCTGCGCGCGCCGATGCGGGTCTGGCGGTTGTCCGGTTGCGTCTTGACCAGGTATTCGTACTCCCCTTGGCGTTTCCAGTACATGCCGCCCGCACAGGTACGCGCATCCCGCGCGACGCGTGCGTGCTCGTCGAACACGGTGGCCGCATCGATCACCTGGCGCGCGGCGTTGTCGGAAAGGGGCAGGTAGTCCATTGGCCGTAAAAATTCAAAAATTGATTTTTATACGGCCAATTATTGCCAATCAACCACTTATCACCCCATGAATCGCCGCAACTGCGGCAACGCAGCCTGTGCGGCGCGGCGGCCCTCGGCGATCGCCTCGGGCGCGCGGTGGAAGTCCAGCAGGCCCAGGTGCGCGAGGCTGGGCGCCACCACCACCTCGGGCGGGTCGCCCGCCATGCGGCTGCGGGTGATGCGCATCTGCATGATGGTGACGCTGGTCATCACCACGTCCAGCACGGAGGGCTTGCGCGGCAGGGGCGCCACGGCCGGGCCTGCTGCGGGCGCCCCGGCAGGTGCCCAGAACCGCAGGCGGCTCATCCAGTCGGTGCTGGCGGCCGGCTCGGGCTCGGGCACCGCGCCGGGCTGCTCCGGCGGCGGGTCCTGCACCACGGCCAAGGGCTGCATGTGGCGGTGCAGGATGTCGGTGTTCAGGTCCACCGCGATGACGATGTCCGCTCCCATCGCGCGTGCGAGCGAGGCCGGCACGGGGTTGACGATGCCGCCGTCGACCAGCAGCCGCCCGTCCGCCCGCGCCACGGGCGTGAACAGGCCGGGCAGCGCGATGGAGGCGCGCACCGCGTCGGCAATGGAGCCTTCGCGCAGCCACACCTCGGCGCCCGAATGTAGGTCCGTCGCCACGGCACCGAAGGCCAGCGGCGAGTCCTCGATGTCGAAATCCGCGAAGTGGCGGCGCCAGAAGGCGATGAGTTTTTCGCCCTTGAGCATGCCGCCCGCGAGGTTGAAGTCCATGAAGCCGAACACGTCGCGCATGCCCAGGCCCTGCACCCAGTCGGCGAAACGCTCCAGCTCGCCGCCCGCGTAGGCCGCGCCCACCAGCGCGCCGATGGACGCGCCGCAGACCACGTCGGGCTTGAGCCCCTCCTCCTGCAGCACCTGCAGCACGCCGATGTGCGCCCAGCCGCGCGCGGAGCCGCTGCCCAGCGCCAGGCCCAGCCGGGGGTGCGGCGCGACAGCACCATGCGCTACAGGCTCCCGTCCAGCAGCGCACGCAGGCCGTCTTCGTCCAGCACGGGAATGCCCAGCGCCTGGGCCTTCTCCAGCTTGCTGCCTGCCTCGGCGCCGGCCACCACGTAGTGGGTCTTCTTGCTGACCGAGCCGGCTACCTTGGCGCCCGCGGCTTCGAGCAAGTCCTTGGCCTCGTCGCGGCCCAGCGTGGGCAGCGTGCCGGTGAGCACGATGGTCTTGCCCGCGAGGGGCAGCGTGGCACCCTCTTGCGGCTCGCCCTCTTCCCAGGTGACGCCGCAGGCGCGCAGCTGCTCCACCACCTCGCGGTTGTGCGGCTGGGCGAAGAACGTGTGGATGGCCTCGGCCACCACAGGGCCCACGTCGTTCACTTGCAGGAGCTGGTCCACGCTCGCGTCCATGATGGAGTCCAGCGCACCGAAGTGCCGCGCCAGGTCCTTGGCCGTGGCCTCGCCCACGTGGCGGATGCCCAGGCCGAACAGGAAGCGCGGCAGCGTGGTGCGCTTGGATTTCTGCAGCGCGTCGAGCACGTTCTGCGCGGACTTCTCGGCCATGCGGTCCAGCTCGCTGAGGCTCGACAGGCCCAGCCGGAACAGGTCGGGCAGCACGCGGATCACATGGCCCTCGACGAGCTGGTCCACCAGCTTCTCGCCCAGGCCCTCGATGTCCATCGCGCGGCGCTGGGCGAAGTGCAGCACCGCCTGCTTGCGCTGCGCGGGGCAGAACAGGCCGCCGGAGCAGCGGTGGTTGACCTCGCCCGGCTCGCGCACCACGCTGCTCCCGCAGATCGGGCACTGCGCGGGCATGCGAAAGTTGGGCACGTAGCCGGCGCGCGGTGCGGGCACCACGCCCACCACCTCGGGAATCACGTCGCCCGCGCGGCGCACGATGACCTCGTCGCCCACGCGCACGCGCTTGCGGCGCAGCTCGAACAGGTTGTGCAGCGTGGCGTTGGTGACGGTGACGCCGCCCACAAACACGGGCGCCAGGCGCGCCACGGGCGTGAGCTTGCCGGTGCGGCCCACCTGCACGTCGATGCCCTCCACGCGCGTCATCATCTCCTGCGCCGGGTATTTGTGCGCCACGGCCCAGCGCGGCTCGCGCGTCACGAAGCCGAGCTGCCTTTGCAGCGCCAGGCTGTTGACCTTGTAGACCACGCCGTCGATGTCGTAGGGCAGCTGATCCCGCTCGGCGCCGATGCGCTGGTGGAATGCTATGAGTTCCGTAGCACCTCGCGCAATCTGCACCTGCGCTGCGACCGGAAAACCCCATGATCTGAGCTTCTCCAGCAGCGCGAAGTGCGTGGCGAACTCCGCGCCCTCCACCTCGCCCACGCCATAGGCGAAGAACGACAGCGGCCGCTGCGCGGCGATGCCCGAATCGAGCTGGCGCACCGCGCCCGCCGCCGCGTTGCGCGGGTTCACGAAGGTCTTGCCGCCCTGCTCGCGCTGGCGCTCGTTGAGCCGCTCGAAGTCTGCGCGTCGCATGTAGACCTCGCCGCGCACCTCCAGCACCGGCGGCGCGTCCTTGGGCAGCGTGAGCGGGATCTGGCGGATGGTGCGGATGTTGTGCGTCACCTCCTCGCCCACCTCGCCGTCGCCGCGCGTGGCGGCCTGCACCAGGCGGCCGCGCTCGTAGCGCAGGCTCATCGCCAGGCCATCGAACTTGGGCTCGGCCACGTATTCGACGGGCGGGGCATCGGGCGCCAGCTTCAGCTCGCGCCGCACGCGTGCATCGAACGCTTCGGCGCCGGTGGCCTCGGTGTCGGTCTCGGTGCGGATGGAGAGCATGGGCACCTGGTGGCGCACGGGCGTGAGGCCCTCCATCACCGCGCCGATCACGCGCTGCGTGGGCGAGTCGGGCGTGACCAGGTCTGGGTAGGCGCCTTCGAGCGCCTGCAGCTGCTGGAACAGGCGGTCGTACTCGGCGTCGGGCACGCTGGGCGCGTCGAGCACGTAGTACGCGTGCGCCCACTGGTTGAGCTGGTCGCGCAGCGCTTCGATTTTGCTGGCTACCAGCGCAGGCCCCTTGGGCGCTGGAGCTGAAAAAGGTCGGATTGTTCAGACATGCCAGGAAGGGTCAGGCCCGGTCCCACTGGGCCAGGTGCAGCAGCACGCCCGAAGGGTCCCAGACGTAGGTCACGCACGCGCCGTAGGGCTCCTGCTTCGGCGCGGCCACGCGGGCGCCGGGGAAGCGGCCCGTGTCGATGAGCCGCGAGACGTCCGCGAAGCACTGGGCCGCGTCCTGCACGGAAATGTGCAGCATGCAGTTGTCCGCCCATTCCTTCACGTAGTAGCGCTGGAGGTAGAACCGCGCCCCGCCCAGCTGGAACAGCGCCAGGCCGTCGTCCGACCACTCCAGGGTGCAGCCCAGGGCCGTATAGAACGCCTTGGACAGCGCGAAGTCCTGGGCCGGGAGGAAGGAGCGCACATCGTGGGCGCGCAGGTCGATCATGCCGGCTCCTAGCTGAACAGCCGCCGCGCCAGCACCGAGCCGGCCGACAGCTCGCGCTGGTCGAGCGTGTCGTAGAGCTGCTCCAGGTCGGCGGCGATGGGCTCCATGGTCATGGCGGGCAGCGGCGTGCCGTTCTGGTCGCACAGCACGCCGTCCATGGCCTGGCACAGGGCGGCGGCGGCCTCGCGCAGGCGCGCGAAGGGCTGCTCGGCACGGTGCACCTGGGCCACGTCCAGGCTCAGGATCACGTCGCGCACGGCGGACTGCTCGGGCTCGTCGGACATGGCGGCCTGCGGGTCGTAGGCCAGCGTGAGCATGGGCGGCAGGCCGGGGCCGCTCGCGGGCAGCACCAGGCGGCCCGGCATGGCGCCGGGCAGGAAGCCCAGCCGCGCGGCATGCTGCTGCACGTAGCCGGGGCTCCATGCGGCCTGGCGCGCGCGCAGCACGAAGGTGAGCTGGGCGTCGTGGTCGCTGGCGAACTGGTCCAGCTCGCGCGCGCGGGCCACCTCGTGCAGCATGTCGGGGAAGTCGGGCGCGGCGTTGATGGCGTCGGCGAAGCCCTGGGTCTTCATCACGAATTCGGAGAACTCGATCTCGTTGAGCGCGCCCACGCGGTTGGCCAGTTGCACGCCGGCCTGGAACTGCTGGTAGCGCTGGCCGGGCTGCGGCGTTTCCCACTGGCGGGTGGCCTCGTTCAGGCCCTCGATGGCGAAGGGCTTGCTGCCCGCGCGGCGCGTGGGCGGCATGGCCGCCAGGGCGGCGTCGCCCGAGACCGGCTGCTCGGCGGCGACGGGGGCGATGGCGTCGATCAGCGCGTCCAGCCCGCCGCGGCGCTCGGGCGGCGGCACGGGCAGGTCAAGGGCGTCCTGCACGTGGATCGCGTGGCCGTCCAGGCTGGGCTCCATGCCCCCGCCCTCGCCCACCGCGAGCGCCGGGCCGTCGAACGCGGGCTCCTGGCGCGGCGCGCCGTCCTGCGCGGCCTCGGGCGGGTTCGGCTGCGGCCGCTTGGGCGCGTTGCGGTGGGTGGTCCAGGCGTTGTAGGCGACGACGACGATCAGCACGAGGCCGCCGGCGATGATGAGTCCGAGTTGGAAGTTGCTCATGATGGGATGGTTCAAGCCTCTGCCATTGACAAGGCGGATTCCATGTCGACCGCCACGATGCGCGAGACGCCCTGCTCCTGCATGGTCACGCCGATGAGTTGCTCGGCCATTTCCATGGCGATCTTGTTGTGGCTGATGAACAGGAACTGCGTGCCCTTGGACATGCTGGCGACCAGCTTGGCGTAGCGCTCGGTGTTGGCGTCGTCCAGCGGCGCGTCCACCTCGTCGAGCAGGCAGAACGGCGCGGGGTTGAGCTGGAAGATGGCGAACACCAGCGCGATGGCCGTGAGCGCCTTCTCGCCGCCCGAAAGCAGGTGGATGGTCTGGTTCTTCTTGCCCGGCGGCTGGGCCATGACCTGCACGCCGGAGTCGAGGATCTCGTCGCCCGTCATGATGAGCTTGGCCTGGCCGCCGCCGAACAGCTCAGGGAACATGCGGCCGAAGTGGTGGTTGACGGTGTCGAACGTGCCCGACAGCAGCGTGCGCGTCTCGCCGTCGATTTTCTTGATCGCGTCTTCCAGCGTGGTCATGGCCAGCGTCAGGTCTTCGGTCTGCGCGTCCAGGAAGGTCTTGCGCTCGCGCGCCAGGGTCAGCTCGTCCAGCGCGGCGAGGTTCACGGCGCCCAGGGCGGCGATCTCGCGGTGCAGGCGGTCGATCTCGCTCTGCAGGCCGCCGACGCGCACGTTGCCTTCCTCGATGGAGCGGGCCACGGCCTCCAGGTCGGCCTGCGCGTCCTGCAGCAAGGTGCCGTACTGCTCCAGGCCCAGGCGCGCGGCCTGTTCCTTCAGCTGGAATTCGGTAATGCGCTGGCGCAGTGGGTCCAGCGCGCGCTCGTGCTGCATGCGCAGCTCGTCGCTCGCGCGCAGGCGGGCGGTCAGGTCGTCGTACTGGCTGCGCTGGGCGGCGAGCTGGCCTTCGCGCTCCATCTTCAAGTCCAGCGCCTGCTGCAGCCCGCCTTGCGCGGCGGCATCGGTCAGGCGGCCCAGCTCATCCTGGGCGCGCTGGCGCTCGTCGGCCAGCGACCGGGCCTGGGAGCCCGCAGTGTCGATGGTGCGCGCCAGCTCGGCGCGGCGCGCCTGCAGGCTGCGCTGGGAGAACTGCGCCTCCTGCGCTTGGCGCTCCAGCGTGCGCTGCTGCTCGCGGCATTCGGCCAGGCGCCGCTCGGCCTCGATCACGCGGTCGCCGAGCTGCGCGTGGCGCTCCTGGCTGTCGGCGAGCTGCATGTCCAGCTCCTCGAAGCGCGCCTCGGCGGAGACGCGGCGCTCCTGCAGGTCGGACAGCTGGGCCTCCACCTCGAACAGGTCGGCGCCGATCTGCGCGCTGCGCGCGCGGGCCTGCTCGGCCAGTTGCGACAGGCGCAGGGTTTCGACCTGCAGCTCGTGCGCGCGGCCTTGCGATTCGGTGGCCTCGCGGCGCGCGGCGACGAGGCGCTGCGAGGCATCGGCATACGCGGCCTCGGCGCGCACCAGGGCCGTGCGCGCCTCCTCGGCGATCAGGGCCTGAGCACGCAGCTCCTTTTCAAGGTGCTCGATTTCCTGAGCGCGCGCGAGCAGGCCGGACTGTTCGGAGTCCTGCGCGTAGAAGCTCACGCTGTACGCATCCACCGCGTGGCCGCTGGCGACGTAGACCGCCTCGCCCGGCTGCAGTTGTGCGCGGCGGGCGAGCGCGTCGTCGAGCGACTGCGCGGTGTAGCAGCCCTGCAGCCAGCCCGCGAGCACCGCGCGCAGGCCTGCGTCGTGCACGCGCAGCAGGTCGGCCAGGCGCGGCTGGCCGGCCGCACCTTCCGCAGCGGGCGCGGTGGGGCTGCTGTAGAAGGCCAGCTTGGCGGGCGGCGCGTCCTGCCCGCCCGCGCCGAGAAAGCCGCGCACGCGGTCGAGCTGGCCCACGGGCAGCGCGGCCAGGCGCTCGCGCAGCGCGGCCTCCAGCGCGTTCTCCCAGCCGGGCTCGATGTGGATGCGGCTCCACAGGCCCTGCAGCCCGTCCAGGCCGTGCTTGGCGAGCCAGGGCTGGAGTTTGCCGTCCACCTTCACCTTTTCCTGCAGCGCCTTCAGCGCCTCCAGCCGCGCGGACAGGTCGGCCTGGCGCGCGGCCTCCTGGTTCACGGCCTGCTGGCGCGCGCGGCGTTCCTCGTCCAGTTGCGGCACGCTGTCCTGCAGCTCGGCCAGGCGGGCCTCGGCCATCTCGGCGCCCTCCTGCGCCTCCTGGAGCTGCTGGCGCAGGTTCTCCAGGCGCGCCTCGTCGGGCGCGGCCAGGGCGTTGCGGTCGGTGCGCAGGCGCTCGTGGCGCGCTTCGAGCTGGCGGCTCTGCTCGTCCAGGCTGCGCTGCTCGGCGGCCAGCACCTGTATCTGCTGCTGCACCTGAACCACGGCGGCGCGCTGCTCCTCGCTGCGCTGCTGGTTCTGGCGCAGGGCCTCTTCGAGGTCGGGCAGCTGCATGGCCTGCTCCTCGACCTGAGCGGCCAGCAGCTCGGCCTGCTCCTCCGCATGAATGCCCGAGCCTTCGATGTTCTCCACCTCGGCCTCGGCCTCTTCCTTGCGGGCGGACCACTGGGCGATCTGCTCGGCGAGCTGCACCAGGCGCTGCTCCACGCGCTGGCGGCCCTCGACCACGTAGCGGATCTCGGCCTCCAGCTTGCCGACCTCGGCCGTGGCCTCGTAGAGCTTGCCCTGGGCCTGGTTCACCTGGTCGCCGGCCTCGTAGTGCGCCTGGCGGATGGTCTCCAGGTCGGCCTCCACGCGGCGCAGGTCCGCCATGCGCGATTCGAGGTCGTTCACGGCCTGCAGGCCCTCGTTGCGCACGCGGGTCTGCTCGGCCTCGGCATCGGCGCGCTTCAGGTACCAGAGCTGGTGCTGCTTGAGCGTGGCGTCGTGCTGCAGCGCGTTGTATTTGGCGGCCACCTCGGCCTGCTTTTCCAGCTTTTCGAGGTTGGCGTTCAGCTCGCGCAGGATGTCCTCGACGCGCGTGAGGTTCTCGCGCGTGTCGGCCAGGCGGTTCTCGGTCTCGCGGCGGCGCTCCTTGTACTTGGAGACACCCGCGGCTTCCTCCAGGAACAGGCGCAGCTCCTCGGGGCGCGACTCGATGATGCGGCTGATGGTGCCCTGGCCGATGATGGCGTAGGCGCGCGGGCCCAGGCCGGTGCCCAGGAACACGTCCTGCACGTCGCGCCGGCGCACGGGCTGGTTGTTGATGTAGTAGCTGCTGGCGCCGTCGCGCGTGAGCACGCGCTTGACGGCGATCTCGGTGAACTGGTTCCACTGCCCGCCCGCGCGGTGGTCGCTGTTGTCGAAGGTCAGCTCCACGCTGGAGCGGCTGGCGGGCTTGCGGTGCGTGGTGCCGTTGAAGATCACGTCCTGCATGCTCTCGCCGCGCAGCTCGCTGGCCTTGGATTCGCCCAGCACCCAGCGCACCGCGTCCATGATGTTGGACTTGCCGCAGCCGTTGGGGCCCACCACGCCCACGAGCTGGCCGGGGAGCATGAAGTTGGTGGGCTCGGCGAACGACTTGAAGCCGGCGAGTTTGATGGAATTGAGGCGCACGGGGCTGCTGCAGCGGCGATGACGGCGGTGGCGGGAAGGCTGGAATCATACCGTGGCGCCCCCTGCACCCGGCCGCTACAGGGTTCTACGCCGAATCGGCCTCCAGCGCTTGTCCATCAAGCGCAAGCAGCTATCAAAACAGAAGTTTTTCAGCGGGGAGCGAAGGCGATGATCGCCATGCCGCACAAGGTGACGGCCACGCCCAGCCAGTCCCACGGGCCGGGACGAATGCCGTCCACCGCCCAAAGCCATGCCAGCGCCACGGCCACGTAGACGCCGCCGTAGGCCGCATACACGCGCCCTGCGGCCGCCGGGTGCAGCGTGAGCAGCCAGGCGAACAGGGCCAGGCTGGCGGCGGCAGGCAGCAGCAGCCAGGCGCTGGCGCCCTGGCGCAGCCAGAGCCATGGCAGGTAGCAGCCGACGATCTCGGCCAGCGCCGTGGCGAGGAACAGGCCCAGGGTCTTGGAGATCTCAAGCACGGGACGCGTGCTCCAGCACCAGGGCCTCGTAGTCGGCGACCGCGAGCGGGGGCTGAGCAAGTAGCCCTGCCAGGCATGGCAGCCGTTGCGCTCCAGGAAGACGCGCTGCGCCTCGGTCTCCACGCCCTCGGCGGTGACCTGCAGGCCCAGGCTGGTGCCCAGCGCGACGATGGTGCGGGCGATGGCGGCGTCGTTGGGGTCGGTGAGCACGTCGCGCACGAAGCTCTGATCGATCTTGAGCTCCTGCAATGGCAGGCGCTTGAGGTAGGCCAGCGACGAGTAGCCGGTGCCGAAGTCGTCCAGCGAGAAGCCCACGCCGTAGCCGCGCAGCTGCACCATCTTGGCGATGGTGTCCTCCACGTCCTGCAGCAGCAGGCCCTCGGTCAGCTCCAGCTTCAGGCGGCGCGCCTCGGCGCCCGAGCCGGCCAGCGCGGCCAGCACCTGGGGCACGAAGGACGGCTCGTGGAACTGGCGCGGGCTCACGTTCACGGCCAGCGTGAGCTGGCCCAGCACCGGGTGGGCGCTCCACCGCGCCAGGCGTTCGCAGGCCGTGCCCAGCACCCATTCGCCCAGCGGCAAGATGAGGCCGCAGTCTTCGGCCAGCGGAATGAACTGCGACGGCGGGATGAAGCCCTTGTCCGGATGGCGCCAGCGCAGCAGGCCTTCGGACCCGATGATGCGGCCGTGGACCATCTTGGGCTGGTAGAACAGCTCGAACTGGCCACCCTCCAGGCCCGCGCGCATGTCCGCTTCCAGCGCCACGCGCGCCGCGACCGCGGCCTGCATCTGCGGGTCGTAGAAGCGCAGCGTGTTGCGGCCGGCGGCCTTGGCCTCGTACATGGCCAGGTCGCTGCGCTTGAGCAGTTCGTCCACCGACTCGCGCAGGCCCTGGAACAGCGTGATGCCCACGCTCAGCGTGGTGTGGTGCTGCTCCCCGTCGAGCTGGAAGGGGCCGCGCAGCGCGGCCAGGATCCTCGTGCCCACTTCCTCGGCGCGCGCCGCGGCCTCCTGCGGGTTGCCGTCGAGGTCGGTGAGCACCACCACGAATTCGTCGCCGCCCAGGCGTGCCAGGGTGTCGTCCTTCTCCGCGCAGCAGCGCAGGCGGTCGGCCACCTCGCGCAGCAGGCGGTCGCCCATCTCGTGGCCCTGGGTCTCGTTGATGGTCTTGAAATGGTCGAGGTCCAGCATCAGCACCGCGCCGCAGCGCTGGTGCCGCGCGCTCAAGGCCAGGGCCTGCTGCAGGCGGTCGAGCAGCAGGCGCCGGTTGGGCAGGCCGGTGAGCGGGTCGTAGTAGGCCAGGTAGCGGATTTCCTCCTCGGCGGCCTTGCGCTGGCTCAGGTCCACCATGGTGACGATATGGCTGTCGCCCAGCCGCATGCCCGACAGCTCGATGGTGCGGGTCTGGCCGGACTTGGCGGTGATCACGCATTCCACCGGACGGATGGCGCCGTCCTCGCCATCCTGCGCCTGCGCGCAGGCGGTGCGCCATTCGCTCTGGGCGCGCTGGCGCTGCTGCGGGTCGGGCACGACCAGGCGCCACCAGGTGTCCACGTCGGGCGCCTCCTCGGCGCCGTAGCCGCAGATCTGCACGTGGCGGTCGTTGCGGAAGACGATGGCGCCGTTCTGCACCAGGTTCACCCCGGCGGGCATGTGGTTCAGGATGTTGCGCAGGTGGTGCTCGCTGCCGCGCAGCGCATCCTCCATCTGCTTGCGCTCGCTGATGTCCTGCACCACGGCGATGTAGAAGCCGGCCCGCCCGCCGTCGATGCGCAGCGGCGACGCGGTGAGGTCCGCCCAGACGAAGTGCCCGTCCTTGTGGCGGTAGCGCTTCTCCATGTGGAACTCGGAGATCTCTCCCGCCAGCATGCGCTCCAGGAGGGCCTGGCCCTCCTGCAGGTCCTCGGGGTGGCTGAAGTCCTGCAGGCGCATCTGCTGCAGTTCCTGCGCCTCGTAGCCGAGGATGTCGCAGAACTTCTGGTTCACGCGCACCAGCCGTCCGCCGCGCGAGTCCGCCTGGGCCATGCCCACGGCGGCCTGGTTGAACACGGCGCGGAAGCGCTCCTCGCTGTCGCGCAGGGCCGTGTCGGCCACCTTCACGTGGTCCAGCGCCTGGGCGCGCCGCAGCACCAGCAGAGCCACCAGGGCCGTCAGCAACGCGGTGACCAGCAGCCCGCCGGAGGCGAGCACGCCCGGCAGCTGCATTTCGTAGGGCGACAGGAAGCTGGCAGTGGGTTGGAACTCCAGGTGCCAGCGGCGCCCGCCCACCTGCACGTCGGACTCGCGGCGCATGTCCGTGTACCAGGGTGTCTCCTGGGCGGTCAGCAGGGGATAGGCGGGGCCGGGCTGGGCCGCGTCGGCCGGGCCGACGTCCGCCATCGTCAGCGACAGGCCCTGCAGGTAGCCCTCGCCGCGCAGCGACTGGACCACGTCGTACACCCGCAGGCTCACTCCCACCGCACCGAGAAAGCGCGGCGCCGCGCCGGGACCGGCCGCGAACACCGGCACGCGGATGATGATGCCCGCGCGGTGCTCCGTCTCCTGGTGCAGGTCGAACGGGGCCGACGCCACCAGCGCCCTGGTGTCGCGGGCCCGGTACATGGCCTCCAGGTTGGCCGGCTGCGAATGGATGTCCAGCCCTTCCACGCCCGGGTTGCCTTCCCGGGGCCAGAGGAAGTCCACCACGAAGTATTCCGGCCGCTGCCGGGGCGGGTGGATGGCGAAGCCGCCGGGCATGCTGCCGTCCAGGTGCGCGTCGGCACGCGCCCGGGCCTCGAACGCCTCGCGCTCGGGGCCGGGTACGTAGCGCGTGAAGTTCACGTTCTTCACGCTCGGGTGGTAGCGCGACAGCTCCAGCTGGCTGGCCACGCGCTCGAACTCGCTGCGGCGCAGCTGCGGGTTGACGGTGAGCAGGCCGCGTATGCCGTGCAGCAGGTCCACGTGCGATTCCATGCGCCGCTGCAGGGCCTCCGCGAACGAGCGCGCCTGCTGCTCGAAGCGCGCCTGCGCGATGGCCGTCATCGACGTGCGCTGCTGTTGCCACAGCGCATAGCACGCCACGCAGCCCGCCAGCACCATCGCCAGGCTGGGCAGCCAATGCCACGGCGAACGGCGCGAATCGGCGGGCGGTGTCATGTGGGGGAAGAAGAGAGGAGCCGGGCATCATGCCCGGTCGGGTGTGGGCAGAGCATAGCGGCATTTGCGCGCCCGATTGGCCGGCAGCGCGCGTGCCGGGCGCATGCCGCCATGAAAACCGTGCGCCGGCCTGCAAGGTGCGGCGCCGCCGCAACACTTGCCCGCCGCCCGCGCCCCGATGCCCCCACGCCAACCCCTGCGCGCCCAGGTACTTACCATCGGCGGCACAAGGAGTTTTGTCCGTGCTATCTCGTTTCTTCGGTTTCTTCGAGGCGCAGGTGCCGCCCTATCCCGCGGCCGAACCCATGCCGCCGCCCAAGGGCTTCTTCGCCTTCCTGTGGGCGTGCACGCAGGGCATGCGCGGCTGGATCGCGCTGCTCACGGCGACGTCCGCGCTGCTGGCGCTCTACGAGGCGCTGCTGTTCGCCATCATGGGCCACGTGGTGGACTGGCTGGGCACCGTCTCGCCCGCGCAGTTCTGGCAGGAGCAGCGCGCCACCGCGCTGGGCATCGCGGCGGTGCTGCTGGCCAGCGGCGGCCTGCTGGCGCTGCACACCTCGGTCATGCACCAGGTGCTGGCCATCAACTTCCCGATGCGGCTGCGCTGGGTGTTCCACCGGCTGATGCTGGGCCAGAGCATGTCGTTCTACGCCGACGAGTTCGCCGGCCGCATCACCACCAAGATCATGCAGACCGCCCTGTCGGTGCGCGAAGTGGTGTTCCTGGTGGTGGACGTGCTGGTGGGCGTGAGCGTCTACATGATCGGCATCCTGGTGCTGGCGGCCAGCTTCGAGTGGCGGCTGATGCTGCCCTTCGCCCTGTGGCTGGCCGCCTACGTGGCGGCATGCTTCTACTTCGTGCCGCGCCTGGGCAAGATCGGCAAGGAGCAGGCCGACGCGCGTTCGATGATGACCGGCCGCGTGACCGACGCCTACACCAACATCGCCACCGTCAAGCTCTTCGCCCACACGCGCCGCGAGGCCGAATACGCGCGCAGCGCCATGGAGGCCTTCAAAAGCACCGGCTATGCGCAGATGCGGCTGGTGAGCCAGTTCGAGATTGCCAACCACCTGATGATCACGCTGCTGCTGCTGGGCAGCACGGGCACGGCGCTGTCCCTGTGGTCGCAGGGCCAGGCCAGCCCCGGCGTGGTGGCGGCGGTCACGGCCATGGCTCTGCGCCTGATGGGCTACTCGCACTGGGTGATGTGGCAGATGACGGGCCTGTTCGAGAACGTGGGCACGATCCAGGACGGCATCGTCACGCTGACCCGGCCGCGCACCATCGTGGATGCGCCCGATGCCCGGCCGCTGCAGGTGCCGCGCGGCGAAATCGCCTTCGAGGACGTGAGCTTCGCCTACAAGGACGGCGGGCGGCAGGTCATCGACCACCTGAACCTCACCATCCGCCCCGGCGAGCGCATCGGCCTCATCGGCCGCTCGGGCGCGGGCAAGTCCACGCTGGTGAACCTGCTGCTGCGCTTCCACGACGTGCAGGGCGGGCGCATCGCCATCGACGGGCAGGACATCCGCGGCGTGACGCAGGACAGCCTGCGCGGCAACATCGGCATGGTCACGCAGGACACGTCGCTGCTGCACCGCTCCATGCGCGACAACATCCTCTACGGCCGCCCCGACGCCACCGAGGAGCAGATGCGCGCCGCCGCACACAAGGCCGAGGCGGCGGACTTCATCGCCCAGCTCACCGACCTCAAGGGCCGCAGCGGCTACGACGCCCAGGTGGGCGAGCGCGGCGTGAAGCTTTCGGGCGGCCAGCGCCAGCGCGTGGCCATCGCGCGGGTGATGCTGAAGGACGCGCCCATCCTGCTGCTGGACGAAGCCACCAGCGCCCTGGACAGCGAGGTCGAGGCCGCCATCCAGCACAGCCTGGACAGCCTGATGCACGGCAAGACCGTGATCGCCATCGCCCACCGCCTGTCCACCATCGCCGCGATGGACCGACTGATCGTGCTCGACGACGGGCGCATCGCGGAGCAAGGCACGCACGCCGAGCTGCTGGCGCAGGGCGGCGTGTACGCGCGCCTGTGGGCGCACCAGAGCGGCGGGTTCATGGGCGGCGACCTGGATGAGGCATAGTCGCATGTCACAAACCGTTACCCCGACCCATGCCCTCCCCCCGTCCGGCCCCGCTCAACGACGACGACGAAGACTCCGCCCGCTGGGACATCCCGCCCTTCTGGCAGCGGCTCAATAGCTTCTTCCTCTTCCCGCTGCAGCTCGAGCCGCTGCTCTACGCCGCCCTGCTGGCCCTGGCCTGCCTGGCGCTGCTGCTGGGCGGGCTGTTCGCGCCCTTCGTCCTGCTGGGCCTGCTGCTGGCGGTAAGCCGCTATGCCTTCAAGGTGGCGGCGCTGGCCTCGGTGGGCGTGACCCATAGCGACGACTACCGCAGCGACCTGGTGCAGGACGAATGGAAGTGGCTGCCGTGGAAGCTCTTTGCCGTGATGGTCGTCCACGGCCTGGCGATCGGCTGGCTGGCGCACGTCAGCCTGCGCCTGGGCGTGCTGGGCAACGTGGTGTCTTCCCTGCTGCTGCCCGCCACGGTGATGGTGCTCATCAACACCTGCAGCCTGCGCGCGGCCATCAACCCGTTCGAGCTGCTGGGCACGATCACGGGCATCGGCAAGTCCTACCTGCTGCTGTGCTTCTTCCTGTTCCTGCTGATGCAGGGCATGCCGATGGCCGCCGGGCTGCTGGCGGCCATCGTGCCGCGTGCGGTGGTGGTGCCGGCTATCGGCTTCGCCGTCATCTACTTCACCTGGGTCATGGCCGCGATGATCGGCTACGTGATGTACCAGCACCACCGCGCGCTCGACATCAGCCCCGTGCGCGCGCCCGAAGGCGCCGCCGCGCCGGTGCAGGACCCTGCCGCGGCCGAGGCCAGGCGGCGCGACGCGCAGGTGCTGCAGTGGGTGCAGGCCGGCGACATGCACGAGGCCCTCACCACCGCCCGCGAATGGCTGCGCACCGGCGCCGACGACCTGGCCGACCACCGCCGCTACCACCGCGTGCTCAAGGTGGCCGAGCGGCCGGACGCGCTCGCCACCCATGCGCAGCAGTTCATCCCCGTGCTGCTGCGCCAGCAGCTCACGGGCGAGGCGCTGGAGGTCTGGACGTCCTGCTACAAGCGCGCGAAGGGCTTCCAGCTCGCCGCGCCCGACGCCACGCTGGCCCTGGCCCGGCACGCCTGGAAGGCCCAGCAGGCGCGCCACGTGCTGGCCTTGCTGCAGGGGTTCGAGAAGCAGTTCCCCGATGACGGGCGCGTCCCCGAGGCGCTGGAGCTGATCGTGCGCGCCCTGCAGCAGGGGTTGAACGACTCCGAGCGCGCCGTGCGCGTGTTCATGCGCATGAAGGGCCGCTACCCCGATCACCCCTGCACGCAGGAAGCCGCATGGGTGCTGCGCGAGCAGCTCGGCAGCACGGCCACAGCGGCCTGAACGCTAGGCGCTGCATGGGGTGCCTGGTCTGCGGATCAGGTCCATGCATGCGTTTCCCCTTTGTTCATTGCGCTGCGCGGCCTGCCAGCCACCGGGTCACCGCCTCCTGCGGCGCGTCGCGCTGCAGGGCCGGCAGCCAGGCCCGGGCCGACTCCATGCGACCCGCCTGCGCCAGCCCGTTGGCCAGCAGCGCCAGCGTGTCGGGCCACTGCGGGTGGCTGCGGTGCGGCTCCAGTGCGCGGCACAGGCGCTCGGCGTCCGCCAGCTCGCCCAGGCGCACGAAGCAGCGCACCAGGCCATGCATGGTGTCGGCGCTCATGCGCACGCCGGGGCGGGCCCGCTCGCGGTAGGTGACGAAGCTCGCGTGCTGCAGGCGGCGCTCGTCCTCGGTGCGCGCCGGCAGCTTGAAGATGAGGCGCGCGGCGGCGTGGAAGTCGTCGCTGCCGGGAGCGTGGCGGGCGCTGTCGAACCAGGCGCACAGCACCTTGCGCGTCCGTCGGCGCCAGGCGGGCCGCGCCGCGCCATGCAGGCGCCGCGCGCTCGAAGTCCAGCGCGTCGCTGTAGCGGCGGGCGCGGGCGATGGCCTCCTGCAGGGGCCGGACGGATGCGGCCTGCTGCGCCGGCGCCGCGCCTTGCGCCGGCACGTCCACGCGGCGCAGCCTCATGTAGAGCGCCATGGACAGCGCGCCCGTCAGCAGCCCGCCGAAGTGCGCCATGTAGGCCACGCCGCGCCCGCCCACGAAGTGCTGCACCAGCTCGAACGCCATCCACACCGGCAGCATGACCAGCGCGGGCCAGCGCGCGTAGTTGAAGTAGAAGAGCACCATGTAGAAGAAGCGGATGCGCCGCATGCGGTACATCACCGCGTACATGCCCATCAGCGCCGACACCGCGCCCGAGGCCCCCAGACCGTAGCCGCCCATGCCGGCGTAGAACGCCAGCGCGAAGAACGACGCCCCCACGCCCCCCAGCAGGTAGAAGCCCAGGTAGGCCCAGGCCCCCAGCGCCATCTCCAGCGTGAAGCCGAAGAGGAACAGGAACACCATGTTGCCGACCAGGTGCCCCGTGCTGCCGTGCAGGAAGGTGGACGTGAGCGCCTGCACGGGCTGCCACCCCGCGCCGCTTTCGTAGCTCATGGCCCAGCGCTGGGTGAACGGCGCGGGCTCCTGCGGCGCGAAGGCCTCGCGCGCAGCCTTCCAGCGCGGATAGGCCTCGTCGCCCGGGCGGATGACCTCCCCGGCCAGCAGGCGCTTGCGGAACGCGCCTTCGTCCCACATGAGGCGGTACAGCTCGGCATGGGCACCCTTGCGGTACAGGCCCTGCGCGGCCTCGGCGAATGCCCCGTCGCGCCGGTCGCCCCGGGCCCTGGCCTGCAGGTGCTCGACGAACGGCGGCAGCTCCAGCCGGGGCAGCGGCGTGGCGGCGTAGCGCGCCGCGGCGCGCTGCACGGCCGCCTGCTCTCCTTCCTGCCAGCCCCAGTAGATGAGGCACTGCACGGCGATGAGCAGCACCGTCATCCACGGCGGCGAGCGCCAGGTGGGCTTGTTCTCGAGCGGTATGGCGATGAACATCTGTTATGCGAAAAAAGGCTGTGGCGCCCGTCCATCAAGCGCTGGCAGCTACGCTAACCATAGCAGATCAGCTCTGCTCCTCAGGCCCCAGCGGGCGCGGGCGCGGCGGCTCGTGCGGCGGCAGCTGCAGGAACAGCGCCGTGGCCGCCAGCGTGAGCACGCCCATGCAGGCGAAGGTGGCGCGGAAAGCCCAGAGCGTCTCGCCCTGGCTGAAGTAGCCCTCGAAACTCGCCAGCACCGCGCCCGCCACCGCCACACCCATGCCCATGGCGAGCATCTGCACCATCGACAGCAGGCTGTTGCCGCTGCTGGCATGCACCGTGTCCAGGTCCTTGAGCGTGACCGTGTTCATGGCCGAGAACTGCATCGAGTTCACGCTGCCGAACAGCGCGAGCTGCAGCACCAGCAGCGGCAGTGGCTGCCCCGGCGTGAGGAAGGCGAAGCTGGCGATCAGCAGCGCCAGCATGCAGGTGTTGGCCACGAGCACCTCGCGGTAGCCGTGGCGCCGCACCAGGCGCGTGACCAGCGGCTTGACCGCCATGCTGCCCAGCACCGTGGGCAGCATCATCAGCCCGGCCTGCAGGGGCGCGAAGCCCAGGCTCACCTGCAGCACCAGCGGGATCATGAACGGCATGCACGAGCTGCCCAGCCGCGAGAACAGGTTGCCCAGCAGCCCCACGCGCAGCGTGCGCACGGTGAACAGCCCCGGCGCGAACAGCGGGTTGCCGCTGCGCAAAGCATGCAGCCAGTAGGCCGCCAGGCTGGCCAGGCCGAACACCAGCATGACCAGCGCCGACGCGCCGCGCACGCCGCCCCCGGCCATGCCCTCCACGGCCAGCGACACCGCCGCCATGCCGAAGGCCAGCAGGCCGTAGCCCACCGCGTCGAACGCGCGCACGGCCAGCGCGTCGCCCCCGGCCATGAAACGGCGCGCGGCCACGAACCCCACCACGCCCACGGGCACGTTCACCCAGAAGATCCAGTGCCAGGACGCGTACTCCACCATCCACCCGCCCAGCGTGGGCCCGATCAGCGGCCCCACCAGCCCCGGGATGGCCACGAAGCTCATGGCCCGGATGAACTCGTCGCGCGGGAACGCCCGCAGCACCGCCAGCCGCCCCACCGGCAGCAGCAGCGCCCCGCCCAGGCCCTGCACCACGCGCGCGCCCACCAGCAGCGGCAGCGTGGGCGAGAGCGCGCACAGCACCGACCCGAGCACGAACAGCGCGATGGCCGACATGAACACCCGCCGCGTGCCGAAGCGGTCCGCCAGCCAGCCCGAAGCCGGGATCAGCACCGCCATGGCCAGCGAATACGCCACGATGACCGAATGCATCTGCAGCGGGCTTTCCTGCAGGTCGCGCGCCATGGCGGGCAGCGCGGTGTTGACGATGGTCGCGTCCAGCGTCTGCATGAAGAAGCCCAGCGCCACCAGCCAGAGCAGCGCGCGGCGTGGCGGGGCGGAAGACGGGGAGGAAGGCGGCGGCATGGACATGGGCGGGCAAGCGGGTAGCGCCCGAGTGTGCCACCGCGCCGCACCCCGCGCAGTTCATGGCGAAAATGCCTTGCAGCGCCCGTCCAACAAGCGCAGGCAGCTATGAAAACAAAAGCGCTTTACCCGCATGCGCACCCGTCCCGCCCCATGCGCCGGCCGCGCCCACAGGCCGCGTCGGAAAACCCTGACGCGGCCATGCGCCGCCTGCCGTCCTGCGCGTGCGGGTGGCCTGCGAAGAATGCAAGACATCGTCAACACCGCCTCTTGGAGGGAACCGCCATGTCGATCTCGCTTCTCCTGCTGATCATCCTGATCCTTATCCTGGTCGGCGCCCTGCCCACCTGGGGCTACAGCCGCAACTGGGGCTATGGACCGTCGGGCGGCCTGGGGCTGGTGGTGGTCATCCTGCTGATCCTGCTGTTGATGGGACGGATATGAGCGCAGGCCGCCGGGCCTTCAGCCCTGCGGCCGCTTGCCAGGCGACCAGGCCATGTTCATGTAGGCCGTTCCGCCGCGCAGTTCGTCCAGCATCTGCCGCAGGCGCTTGTGCCGGGTGGCTTCCAGCTTGGCGCGCGAGATCCAGCCCAGGTAGTCGTTGCGCTGGTAGGGCGGGCGGGCCTCGTAGGCCGGCATCAGCCCCTCGCCGTCCAGCGCCTCCCGCACGAACGGGGGCATCGGGTTCCTCGCCCGCTTGAGGGTGGATTGCTTCGCAGCAGCCATGCATGTCTCCTTTGCAGTGGGGCGCGCCATCATAAAAAGCCTCACGCCGGCATCAACCGCTGCGCCTCCCGCTGCCCCACCTCCTTCAGAAACCCCCACACCGCCTGCGTGCGCGCGAGGTGCTTGGCCTCGGCGGGCATGCTCATCCAGAAGGTGCGGGTGAAGCGCGCCTCCTGCGGCAGCACGCGCGCCAGGATGGGGTCGCGGTCGGCCAGGAAGGCGGGCAGCACAGCCAGGCCCGCGCCGGCGCGCACGGCCTCGTACTGCGCGGTGATGCTGGTGCTGCGCAGCGCGAAGCGCTCGGGCTGGTGCAGCTGGTCGAGAAACTGCAGCTCTTTGGTGAACAGCAGGTCGTCCACGTAGCTGATGAAGGCATGGTGGCGCAGGTCCTCGGGCCGCGCCACCAGGGGAGGCGCGCCAGGTATTCGCGCTGGCCGTACAGGCACAGCCGGTAGTCGGCCAGCCGGGTGACGATGACGGAGCCGCGCTTGGGCCGCTCCAGCGAGATGACGATGTCCGCCTCGCGCCGCGACAGGTGCAGCATGCGCGGCACGGCCAGCAGGTCGATGGACAGCTGCGGATGCTGCTGCGTGAGGCGCGCCAGGTGGGGCGCCAGGATCAGCGTGCCGAAGCCCTCGGTGGCACCCACGCGCACCAGGCCAGAGGGGCCGCTGCTGGCCGCGTTGGCGGGTGCGGCGCGCTCCACGCCGAGCACGGCGGTCTCCATGGCCTCCACGGCGGGCAGCAGGTGGCGGCCGGCTTCGGTGAGCCGGTGGCCCGCCGCCTCGCGCGCGAACAGGGGCGCGCCCATCTGCTTTTCCAGCGCCTGGATGCGGCGCGCCACGGTCGTGTGCTCCACGCCCGTGCGGCGCGCGGCGGCGGCCAGGGTGCCGGTGCGGGCCAGTTCGAGGAAGTAGCGCAGGTTGTCCCAATCCATGGCGAATGTGCAATTTTGCAAAGCTGGAGTGCGCGATTGTCTATTGCATGAAGAATTTCGCACACATACGATGGCTATATTCATTCCACTTCTCCAGGAGACAGACCCATGGACGCTTCCACCACCGCCGTGCAGGCCCCCACCGTCAAGCTGCTGATCGGCGGCAAGCTGGTCGAATCGAAGACCACGCAATGGCGCAACGTGGTCAACCCCGCCACGCAGGAGGTGCTGGCACGCGTGCCGTTCGCCACGCCCGACGAGATCGACGCCGCCGTCGCCTCGGCCAAGGAAGCCTTCAAGACCTGGAAGAAGACGCCCATCGGCGCGCGCGCCCGCATCTTCCTGAAGCTGCAGCAGCTCATCCGCGAGAACATGAAGGAGCTGGCCGCGCTGCTGACGGCCGAACAGGGCAAGACCCTGCCCGACGCCGAGGGCGACGTGTTCCGCGGCCTGGAGGTGGTGGAGCACGCCAGCGCCATCGGCAACCTGCAGCTCGGCGAGCTGGCGAACAACGTCGCCAACGGCGTGGACACCTACACCGTGCTGCAGCCGCTGGGCGTGTGCGCGGGCATCACGCCGTTCAACTTCCCGGCCATGATCCCGCTGTGGATGTTCCCGATGGCCATCGCCACGGGCAATACCTTCGTGCTCAAGCCTTCCGAGCAAGACCCCATGGTGACGATGCGCCTCGCCGAGCTGGCGCTCGAAGCCGGCATTCCCCCCGGCGTGCTCAACGTGATCCATGGCGGCGAGGACGCGGTGAACGCCATCTGCGACCACCCGGACATCAAGGCGATCAGCTTCGTGGGCTCCACCAAGGTCGGCACCCATGTGTACAACCGCGCCAGCCTCGCCGGCAAGCGCGTGCAATGCATGATGGGCGCGAAGAACCACGCCATCGTGATGCCCGACGCGAACAAGGAGCAGACCCTCAACGCTCTGGCAGGCGCGGCCTTCGGCGCGGCGGGCCAGCGCTGCATGGCGCTGTCGGTGGCGGTGCTGGTGGGCGAGGCGCAGAAGTGGATTCCCGAGCTGGTCGAGAAGGCCAAGACGCTCAAGGTGAGCGGCGGCACCGAGGCCGGCACCGACGTGGGCCCGCTGGTGAGCTGCGCCGCGCTCTCGCGCGTGGAAGGGCTGATCGAGCGCGGCATCGCCGACGGCGCCACGCTGGAGCTGGACGGCCGCAAGCCGCAGGTGGCGGGCTACGAGAAGGGCAACTTCGTCGGCCCCACGGTGTTCTCTGGCGTGAAGGCCGGCATGAGCATCTACGAGCAGGAAATCTTCGGCCCCGTGCTGTGCCTGGTGGCCGCCGACGACATCGACGCGGCCATCGAGTTCATCAACGCCAACCCCAACGGCAACGGCACCGCCATCTTCACGCAGTCGGGCGCGGCGGCGCGCAGGTTCCAGGAAGACATCGACGTGGGCCAGGTGGGCATCAACGTGCCGATCCCCGTGCCCGTGCCGCTGTTCTCGTTCACCGGCAGCCGCGCCTCCAAGCTCGGCGACCTGGGCCCCTACGGCAAGCAGGTGGTGATGTTCTACACGCAGACCAAGACCGTCACCGCGCGCTGGTTCGACGACAGCACCACCGGCCACGGCGTGAACACCACCATCAGCCTGAAGTGACCGGCACGCGCGCGGCCCTCGTCCTTGCCCTGCTGTGCCTCGGCGGCCCCGCCGCCTGGGCGCAGGCGGGCAGCGCCTGCCGCCCCGGCGGCACGGTGGAGGAGACGAGCGCCTGCGCCGTGCAAAGCTACCAGCAGGCCGACACGGCCATCCAGATCCTGTACGGCGACGTGATGCGCGCGCTCTCCGCCCACGAGCGCCCCGCCCTGCGCCAGGACCACGCGGCCTGGCAGCGCGAGCGCATCACGCACTGCAAGCAGGCGCAGCGCGCGGCGGAATCGCGCCCCGAATGGCCGCGCCTGTACCACGAGTGCCTGACGGCGCAGACCGAGGCGCGGCGCGCGGCGCTGGCGCACTGGCTGCACCACGGAGAAAAACCATAAGGAGACACCATGGACTTTGAACTCAGCGAAGACCAGCGCGCCTTTGCCGACACCGCCCGCCAGTTCGCGCAGGCCGAGCTGGCGCCGCATGCCGCGCAGTGGGACGCCGAGGCCATCTTTCCGCGCGAAGCCATTGCCAAGGCGGGCGAACTGGGCTTTTGCGGCCTCTACGCGCCCGAGAGCATCGGCGGCCTCGCCCTGCCCCGGCTCGACGCCACGCTGGTATTCGAGGAACTGGCCGCCGTCGATCCCAGCACCACGGCTTTCATCACCATCCACAACATGGCGACGTGGATGCTGGGCACCTGGGGCCAGGACGAAGTGCGCGCCACATGGGGCGAGGCACTCACCAGCGGGCAAAAATTAGCCAGCTACTGCCTGACCGAACCCGGCAGCGGCTCGGACGCCGCTTCCATCAAAACCCGCGCGGAATTGGTGGGCGGCGAATACGTCATCAACGGCGGCAAGGCCTTCATCAGCGGCGCGGGCGCGACCGACGTGCTGGTGCTCATGGCCCGCACGGGCGACGGCCAATCGGGCGCGGCCGGCATCAGCGCCTTCGCCGTGCCCGCCGACGCGGCGGGCATCCACTACGGAAAGAAGGAAGAAAAGATGGGCTGGAACAGCCAGCCCACGCGCCAGATCAGCTTCGACAACGTGCGCATCCCCGCGAATCACCTGCTGGGCCGCGAGGGCGAGGGTTTCAAGATAGCGATGAAGGGGCTGGACGGCGGGCGCATCAACATCGCCACCTGTTCCGTGGGCGCAGCCCAGGGCGCGCTGGGCCATGCACAGCGCTACATGCAGGAGCGCAAGCAGTTCGGCAAGCCGATCGCGAGCTTCCAGGCGCTGCAGTTCAAGCTGGCCGACATGGCGACCGAACTCGTCGCCGCGCGCCAGATGGTGCGCCTGGCCGCAGCCAAGCTCGACGCGGGCGCGCGCGACGCCTCCACCTATTGCGCGATGGCCAAGCGCTTCGCCACCGATGCGGGATTCAACATCGTCAACGAAGCGCTGCAGTTGCACGGCGGCTACGGCTACATCCGCGAATACCCGCTGGAGCGGCTGCTGCGCGACGCGCGCGTGCACCAGATCCTCGAAGGCACGAACGAGATCATGCGCGTCATCATCGGCCGGCGCATGCTGGACGGCGATGCGCCGGACGTGATTCGCTAGGCCCCATGCCCGCGCGCCCCATCGCTCCGGAAACCCTGCGCCTCATCGGCGCGGTGCAGGACGCGCTGGCCGAGCGCCTGGGCGCGCACGCCACGGTGGAAGAGCGCACGCTGTTCGGCTGCCACGCCTTCATGGTGGACGGCAAGCTGTGCCTGGCCGTCAAGGGCGAAGACCTGCTGGTGCGCCTGCCTCCGCAGGATCACGCCGCCACCGCCGAGCAGCCCGCGGTGCGCGAGCTGGATTCGCGCGGCGGCATGCCGGGTTACTTCTGGGTCGAACCCGCCGGCTACGCCACGCGCGCGCAATGGGTGCACTGGGTGGACGCCGCCATCGCCTACAACCCGCAGGCCAAGGCATCCCCCCGCAGGCGCAAGAAATGATTTCAAGCCTTCTCAGGCTCTAGCGCTTGATGCACAAGCGCAAGCAGCTATCAAAACCATAGTTTTCACACCACCAGGAGACACACCATGCAGATCGCATTCATCGGCCTCGGCAATATGGGCGGCCCCATGGCCATCAACCTCATCAAGGCCGGCCACAGCGTCAAGGCCTTCGACCTGAGCCAGGACGCCCTGGCAAAGGTCCAGGCCGAAGGCGGCCAGGCGGCGGCCAGCGCGCAGGAGGCCGTGCAGGGCGCCGAGGCGGTCGTCACCATGCTGCCCGCGAGCCAGCATGTGGAGGGGCTGTTCCTCGGCAGCGGCAACCTGCTGGCCAGCATCGCCAAGGGCACGCTGGTGATCGACAGCTCCACGATCGCCGCGGCCGCCAGCCAGAAGGTCGCCAAGGCGGCCGAGGCGGCGGGCATCGACTTCATCGACGCGCCGGTCTCCGGCGGCACCGGCGGCGCCATCGCCGGCACGCTCACCTTCATGGTCGGCGGCAGCGACGCGGCCCTGGAGCGCGCCCGACCCCTGCTGGAAAAGATGGGCAAGAACATCTTCCACGCCGGCGGCGTGGGCGCGGGCCAGACCGCCAAGATCTGCAACAACATGCTGCTGGGCATCCTGATGATCGGCACCAGCGAGGCCATCGCCCTGGGCGTGGCCAACGGGCTCGACCCCAAGGTGCTCTCGGAAATCATGCGCCGCAGCTCCGGCGGCAACTGGGCGCTGGAGGTCTACAACCCCTACCCCGGCGTGCAGGAGGCCAGCGCCGCCACGCGCGGCTACACCGGCGGCTTCGGCACCGACCTGATGCTCAAGGACCTGGGCCTGGCGCAGGAGAACGCGATGACCGTGAAGGCCAGCACCCCGCTGGGCGGCATGGCGCGTGCGATCTACGCCGCGCACAGCATCGCGGGCCACGGGGGCGAAGACTTCTCCAGCGTCATCAAGATGCTGCAGAAGAAGGGCTGACGCCGGGCGGCACCCGGCCGCCCCGGGCCGCAAGAGGCTGCCTATCGGCCTCGGCGGCCCCATGAAATCGGCCAAAATCAAAGGCTTGCAACATTTTGGGGGTGAGAAAAAGCCCCGACCCGTGTTACCCTCGCGCCCCATGTCCCGTTGGTTGTGCCTCCTGTTACTCCTTTGCGCAAATGCTTACGCCGCTCCCGCCGATGAGATGGACGGTGCGCGCACGGAACGCAACCTGATCGCCCACCTGCAGGAAGTGCGCCACGACGTGGCGGACCGCACCTCCGAGCTGGTCACCACCGCCATGGGCTTCATCGGTGTGCCCTACCGCCGGGGCGGCAACAGCGCCGAGACGGGCTTCGACTGCAGCGGCCTCGTACGCACCATCTACGAGCAGGCCAAGGGCCTGGTGCTGCCACGCCGGGCCAACGAGCAGGCCGCCGCCACCGAGACCATCGAGAAGAAGGACCTGCAGCCCGGCGACCTGGTGTTCTTCAACACCATGCGCCGCGCCTTCAGCCACGTAGGCATCTACCTGGGCGACGGCAAGTTCATCCACGCCCCCCGCTCGGGCGCGCAGGTGCGCGTGGAGGACATGCGCACTTCCTACTGGCAGCGCCGCTTCAACGGCGCGCGCCGCGTTGCGCTGGACGAAGCCGACGAGACCCTGGCCGCCGCGACGCGCCAGCCCTGAGCGTCCGCTCCCGCCCCCTCCATTGAAGATCGTTGACAGTTGGCAAGGGCCGCGCCCCCTTGTCCGACACGCGCATGCCTGCGCGCGGCCTTAGAGTGTGGCGACTCTCCAATCCTCACAACTGCGAAGGCGTTTTCCATCATGATGACTTTTCTCGGCACCGTACTGGTCGGCTTCATCGTGGGCCTGCTGGCCCGCGCCCTCAAGCCCGGCGACGACAAGCTCGGCTGGTTCATGACCACCCTGCTGGGCATTGCCGGCTCGTTCATCGCCACCTACATCGGCATCGCCATGAACTGGTACGCGCAGGGGGAAGCCGCGGGCTGGATCGCCTCGGTGATCGGCGCCATCGTGCTCCTGGTGCTGTACGACCTGGTGCGCCGCAAGTCCTGACCCGCTGATCCGTCACGCCATGGCCCTGCGCCGCACTCCCAGCGCCCACGCCCTGGCCGGCGACGACCCGGCGCTGCTGGCCGCGGTGCAGCGCAGCCGCCGGCTGCTGCACCGGCGCGCGCTGGTGGCCGCCGCCGCGGGCGTGGTGCCCGTGCCGGGGCTGGACTGGGCGGTGGATGCCGCCCTGCTCTCGCGGCTGATCCCGCTGGTGAATGCCGAATTCGGCCTCACCCCGGCGCAGCTCGATCTGCTCGCACCCGAAAAGCGCGAGCAGGTGCAGAAGGCGGTGGCCATGGTGGGCTCGGTGCTCATCGGCAAGTTCGTCACGCGCGAGCTGGTGCTGCGCGCCACGCAGGCCGTGGGCCTGCGCCTGTCGGCCCGGCAGGCCGCCAAATTCGTGCCCCTGGCAGGCCAGGCCGCGGCCGCCGCGCTGGGCTACGCCACGCTGCGCTACCTGGGCGAGCAGCACCTGCGCGACTGCGTGCGCGTGGTGCAGCAGGCACAGCTGCCGCTGCCGCCGCCCCAGGCGGCCTGACGCCTGCGCAGCGTTTTGCCAGAATGCGGCCATGACCGCTCCTGCTCCCCATGCACCGCGCTACTGGCTCATGAAGTCCGAGCCCGACGAATGCTCCATCGACGATGCCCTGGCCGCGCCCGGCGCCACCGTGCCCTGGACCGGCGTGCGCAACTACCAGGCGCGCAACTTCATGCGCGACGCGATGCAGGTGGGCGACGGCGTGCTTTTCTACCATTCGAGCTGCCCCGAGCCCGGCATCGCCGGCATCGCGCGCGTGGCCTCCGGCACGCGGCCGGACCCGACGCAGTTCGACCCCGGCTCGCCCTACCACGACCCCAAGTCCTCCCCTGGCCAGCCGCGCTGGCTGCTGCTGGACGTGCAGGCCCTGCGCAAGACGCGCCTGATCGGCCTGCCGGAGCTGCGTGCCACCCCCGCGCTGGCGGACATGCGCGTGCTGCAGCGGGGCAACCGGCTGTCCATCACGCCGGTGGAGCCGCACGAGTGGGAAGCGGTGCTGGCGCTATCCAATAGATAGCGCCTTGCGCTTGCTGGGCAAGCGCTGAAGGGCTTTTGGCCTGAAATCCTAACCCTGTGCCGCGTGCTGCTCGTCCAGCGCATGCAGGCGCAGGCGCGGGCCGGCGCGCATGACCTGCCCCGGCAGGTCGCGCCCCAGCACGCGCTGCAGGTCGTGCGCCACCGCGACCAGGCGCTCCAGGTCGATGCCGGTGTCTATGCCCAGCTCGTGCATCAGGTGCACCGTGTCCTCGGTGCAGATGTTGCCGGTGGCGCCCGGCGCGAACGGGCAGCCGCCGATGCCGCCCAGCGACGATTCGTAGTGCTCCACGCCGTGCGCCAGCCCCTCCATCACGTTGGCCAGGCCGAGCCCGCGCGTGTTGTGGAAGTGCAGCGCGATGGGCAGGTGCGGCAGATGCTCGCGCAGCGCCTGCACCGTGCATGCCACGAGCGGCGGCGTAGCCATGCCGGTGGTGTCGCCCAGCGTCAGGCCGGCGAAGCCCAGGTCGGCGAAGGTGCGGGCGATGGCCAGCACCTGCTGCACGGGCACGTCGCCCTCGAACGGGCAGCCGAAGGCGCAGGCAATCGCCCCCTTGAGCCGGATGGGCGCCCCCAGCGTGGCGGCAGCGATCTCGCGGATGTCCTGCAGCGAGCGCTCCACGCTGCGGTTCAGGTTCTTCTGGTTGTGGCTCTCGGAGGCCGAGACGAACACCACGGCTTCGTCCGCACCCGCGTCCAGCGCGCGCTCCACGCCGCGCCGGTTGGGCGCGAGCACGGCCAGCACCACGCCGGGGCGCCGGCGCACGGCGGCCAGCAGCTCGGCCGCGTCGCGCAGCTGCGGCACGGCGCGCGGCGAGACGAAGGAGGTGGCCTCGAAATGGCGCACGCCCGCGTCCATCAGCGCCTCCAGCAGCCGCAGCTTGGTGGCGGTGGGGATGAATTCGCTCTCCATCTGCAGCCCGTCGCGCAGGCCGACTTCGGTGATGGAGACCCGGGGAGGATAGGTGCGCGCCGTCATGCCTGCAGCATAGGACGCGGCACGCGGGCCCCCGCTCTCCATTCTTCGCGCCGCCATCGCGCTTCGCGACGCGCACGCGCGCAAACGCGACGCGCCGGGGGTGGCGTTTGCGGGATAGTCGGCGCCATGCAACTCGAAGGCATCCGCATCATCGACCTGACCCGCATCATCTCCGGGCCGTTCTGCACCATGCTGCTGGCCGATCTCGGCGCGGACGTGATCAAGGTGGAGACACCCGACGGCGACCCCGTGCGCGCCCAGGGCGAGGTCGTCGACGGCATGAGCTGGTATTTCGCGGCGTTCAACCGCAACAAGCGCTCCGTGGTGCTGGACCTGCGCAGCCCCGAGGGACTGGACGCGCTGCGCCACCTGATCCGCCACGCGGACGTGGTGGTGGACAACTTCCGCCCCGGCGTGATGGAGGCCATGGGCCTGGGCTGGGAGCAGCTGCAGGCGCTCTCGCCCGGCGTCATCCACACCAGCATCACCGGCTTCGGCGCCGACGGGCCCTACGCCCAGCGGCCCGCGTTCGACTTCATCGCGCAGGCCATGAGCGGCTTCATGAGCCTCAACGGCGATGCGCAGTCCGGCCCCATGCGCACGGCGGTCCCGATCAGCGACCTCGTGGCCGGCAACTACGCGGCGCTGGGCACGGTGGCCGCGCTGGTGCGCCGCGCGCGCACTGGCCAGGGCGAGCGCGTGGGAGCCGCGCTGCTGGACGGGCTGGTGAGCTACGGCGCGTTCTCCAGCGCCAACTTCTTGGCCAGCGGCCGGCTGCCGCCCGTGACGGGCAACGACCATTCGCTGGTCGCGCCCTACGGCCTGTTCGCCGCGGCGGATGGCGAGATCGCCGTGGCACCGTCCAACGATGCGGTGTACCGCAAGCTCATGCACGCGCTGGGCCTGCAGGCGCTGCTGGAGGACCCGCGCTTCGCCACCAATGCGCTGCGCGTGCGCCACCGCCCGCAGATCAACGCGCTGATCAACCAGGTGACGGTGCGGCGCGGCAAGGCGCACTGGGTGGAGGTGCTCAACGCCGCCGGCGTGCCCTGCGGCCTGGTGCAGGACCTGGCCGAGGTGTTCGCCGACCCGCAGGTGGCCCACCAGCAGATGGTGCTGGACGTGGAGCATCCGGGCCACGGCAGCGTGCGCATGACCGGCTTTCCCGTCAAGTTCGCCCGGCAGCCGTGCGCGGTGCGCCGGCCGGCACCCGACCTGGGGATGCACAGCCGGGAGGTGCTGCAAGAGCTGGGCTACGTCAGCCCAGCTCCAGCGTGAGCCCGGTGGCCGCGATCGCCGCGCGCCACTTCTTCGCGTCCTGCGCCAGGCGCTCGCCCAGCTGCTCGGGCGTGAGCGGGCGCGGCTCGCCGCCCTGGGCGCTGATGGCGCCGCGCACCTCGTCGGTCTGCAGCAGGCGGTTGACCTCGGCGTTCACCCGCTGCACCACGCCGCCGGGCACGCCCTTGGGGGCGAACAGGCCGTACCAGGTCGTCACGTCGAACTGCGGCAGGCCCTGCTCGGCCACGGTGGGCACGTCGGGCAGCACGGGATTGCGCCCGGCCGAGGTGACGGCTAGGGCGCGCAGCTTGCCCGCCTTGAGCTGCGTGAGCACGGAAGGGATGGACGCGGCCAGCATCTGCACCTGGCCGCCCAGCGTGTCCGCGAGCGCGGGGCCCGAGCCCTTGTAGGGCACGTGGCGCAGCCGGATGCCCGCCTGGTGCGCGAGCAACTCCACCGACAGGTGGGTGATGGTGCCCGCGCCGGGCGATGCGTAGGTGACGGTGTCGGGCGCCTTGCGCGCCGCCGCGATCAGGTCGGCCAGGCTTTTGTAAGGCGAGGCCGTGGGCACCACGTAGACCAGCGGCGAGTCGCCCACCAGCGCCACGGGCGACAGGTCGCGCTGCGCGTCGTAGGGCAGGCTCTTGTAGAACAGCGGCGCGATCACGAGGTTGTCGAGCTGCCCCATGACCAGGGTATGCCCGCTGTGCTCGGCCTTGGCCGCCTCGCCGATGCCGATGGTGCCGCCTGCACCGGCCTTGTTGTCCGGCACCACGGTCCAGCCCGTGGACTCGGCCAGCTTGGTGGCCACCACGCGCGAGAGGAAGTCCGTGCCGCCGCCGGGCGGAAACGGAACGATGAGCCGGATGGCCCGCGCGGGCCACGCGGCCGCGGTCTGCGCCTGCAGGTGCGGCGCCAGGCCTGCGGCCAGGGCGGCCGCCAGCGCCTGCCGTCGGGTGATGCACGTCATGGGGGGATGTCTCCTTCGGTCTTGTCGCAGCCCATGGTGCAGCCGGGGCGCCAGCCATGGCGTCGCAAATCCGCACGGCGGCATCTCGTTCAGCGATGCGTCACGTCACGCCAGCGGGCCGCGCAGGTGCTCCAGCAGCAGCCGCGCCGCGGCGCCGAGCTGGTCGTCCGGGCGCACGCCCAGCAGCAGCTGGCGGCGCGCCCAGGCGTCGTTCAGGTCCACCAGCGCGATGCCCTCCTGCACGTAGCGGCGCACGGCAGCCACCGGCGCCACGCACACGCCCAGGCCGGCGCTCACCATGGCGATCATGGCGTCGTAGGAGGTGACGTGGAAGCGCGGGCTGAAGCCCTGCTCACCCTGCGCGGCGGCGCGCGCCAGCATGTTGTTGGCGGCAGAGCCGCGGTGCATGGCCACGTGTTCGTACTGCAGCGTGGCGGCGAAGTCCACCGCCCCGCGCCCGGCCAGCGGGTGGCCGCGCGGCACCACCAGCGCCATGCGGTCCTGCCGGTAGGGGTGCACCTGGAGCTGCCGCGCGTCGTCCGACTCGGCGAACACGCCGATGTCGGCCGCGTTGTCCAGCACCATGCGCGTGACCGTGCTGCTGATGCGCTCCTCCAGCTCCACCTTCACGCGCGGATGCAGCGCCAGGAAGCGCGCGATGTCGTGTGCCAGGAACTGGGTGATGGACGACAGGTTGGCCGCCACGCGCACATGGCCGGTCACGCCGCTGGCGAAGTCGCGCACCTCGGCGGCCAGGTCCTCCGCGCCATGCAGCAGCGTGCGGGCGCCGCGCGCCAGCGTGCGCCCCGCCTCGCTGGGCACCACGCCGCGCGACTGGCGGATCAGCAGCGGCGTGCCGATCAGGCGCTCCAGCTCGGAGATGCGCTTGCTCAGCGCCGAGGTGGCGATGTGCTCGCGCTCGGCCGCGGCGGCGATGGTGCCCTCCTCGACCACGGCCACGAAAAGCTGCAGGGAATAGAGGTTCAGCCGCATGGCGCACTGTCCTGCCGGAAGACCAGCACCTTGAGCGCGCGGCCCGGGTCCACGTCGGCGAAAGCCGGCGGGTTGCCCACCCGCTCCACGAATATCAGGCCCGGCGCCAGTTCGCGCACCTACTCCCGCAGGAAGTCCACGCCCAGCTCGGGCGCATTCAGGCACAGCAGCGCGTGGCCGCCCGGCGCCAGCAGCGCGGGCAGGCGGCGCACCAGCCGCGCATAGTCCTTGGTGGCGACGAAGCTGCCCCTCTGGTAGCTGGGCGGGTCGGCGATCACCAGGTCGTACGGCCCGCCGCGCGTGATCTTGCCCCACGAGCTGAACACGTCGTGCGCCAAGAAGCTGGCGCGCGCGCCCAGCCCGTTGAGCTGATGGTTCTGCTGGCCCGTGCTTAAAGCGCCCCGGGCCATGTCCACGTTCACCACCTGCGCCGCCCCGCCCTGCAGCGCCGCGACCGAGAAGGCGCAGGTGTAGGCGAACAGGTTGAGCACCCTGGCGCCGGGCCGGGCGGCCACGTGGGCGCGCACCCAGCGCCGTCCCTCGGCCATGTCGAGGAACAAGCCGTGGTTCTGCCCGCGCAGCACGTGCACGCGAAAGCGCGCGCCCTGCTCCGTCACCATGTGCGGATCGGGCACGCTGCCGGCCATCAGCCGCGTCATCGGCAAGTTAGGGCTGCAGCCCTCGCTGCGCAGGGCCTCGCCGCGGTGCTGGAACACCCAGGAGAGAGGCTCGCGCGGCGCCAGCTGCGCCCAGCGCGCCTGCAGCGCATCGCCGACGGCGGCCAGTTGCCCCTCGTCCACGGGGGCGAAGCTCGTGAGCACGAAAACCGGCGGATAGGCGTCCAGCGCCCACTGCTCGCAGCCCGCGTGCAGCCCGCCGCGGCCGTGGAAGATGCGGCAGGCGTCCTCGGGCAGAGGCATGGCGGCGATGGCGTCGAGCAGGGCTTGCATGGTGGGGCGCTTATTCTGCCAGCGCGGGCAGCTATCTTTTTTGAGTTAGGGTACGAGGCTTTCGCCTCTTCACCCAAGGAATCCTCCCATGGCATTCGCCGACAACCTGCGCCAGCTGCCCTCCATCGCCCACCTGTCCGCGCTCGAACTGCTGGACGGTGCGGGCCAGGTGGTGGCCACCATCCCCAACCAGCCGGGCAAGACCGGCTCGCTCACCGTCTACGCCGCCCTGGCAGCCAAGCACGGCGGCATCACCCCCGATGCGGCGCGCGAAGGCCTGGAGCTGTTCGCAGAGCACACCGAGGACGCGCGCCAGCACCCCGGCAACCACCCCAACATCGACCGGCTGCTGGAGGTGATCGCCAGCGGCAAGGGCTACGCGGTGCGGACCGTCGCGGCTTGACGGTTTCAAGCCAAATCGCCCCGCAGCGCTTATCCACGAAGCGCAGGAAGCTATCTAATAGATAGCAGATCAGTCCACCGTTGCGCCGGACTGCTTCACCGCCTCGCCCCATTCCACGATCTCGCTGGCGACGAACTGGTCCATCTCCTGCGGCGTGGTGGGCGTGGGCTCGGAGCCGCGGTCGCGGATGAACTTCTGCATCTCCGCGCTGCGCAGGATGTCCACCGTCTCGCGGTTCAGCGTGTCCACGATCGCCTGCGGCGTGCCCTTGGGCGCCATCAGGCCCAGCCAGCCCACGGCCTCGAAGCCCTTGAACTCGGGCAGGCCCGATTCGTCGATGGTAGGCACGTCGGGCAGCTTGGACGAGCGCGTGCGCGAGGTCACGCCCAGCGCCACGGCCTTGCCGGACTGGATGTTGGCCAGCCCCGCCGTGACGGAGTCCACCATCAGCGGCACCTGCCCGCCCAGGAAGTCGGCCTGCGCCGGGCCGCTGCCCTTGTAGGGGATGTGCTCGATCTCGATCTTCGCGCGGGCCTTGACCATCTCGGCGCTCAGGTGCTGCGTGCCGCCGATGCCGGCGCTGGCGTAGCTCAGCTTGCCGGGCTCGGCGCGCGCCTTGTTCACCAGGTCCTGCATGGACTTCATGCCGCTGCCCGGGTGCGCCAGGAACACCAGCGGCACCTTGGCGATGAGCGTGATGCCCTGCAGGTCCTTGCGCGGGTCGAAGTTCACCTTGCGGTAGAGCGTCTGGTTCACCGCCATGGCGCTGCCGGCCACCAGCAGCGTGTAGCCGTCGGGCTTGGCGCGCACCACCTGCTCGGAGCCGATGTTGCTGCCCGCGCCCGCCTTGTTGTCCACCACGACGGCCTGGCCCAGACGCGTGCCGAGCCGCTCAGCCAGCGCGCGGGCGAAGATGTCCGTGGCCTGCCCGGGCGGGAACGGCACGACGAGGGTGATGGGCCGCTCGGGCCATGCCGCCAGCGCGGCGCCCGAGAGCGTGCATGCGGCCAGGGCCAGGCCGATCTTCTTGAACATGGGGGTCTCCTTGCTTGCGCCCGTGCAACGGGCACCGGGTTTATTGAAAGAAATGGCTTCCAGCGCTTATCCTTCAAGCGCTAGCAGCTATTAATTCTATAGCCACCATGCGGCACCTAATCCACCGCCTGCGGAGCGCTCAGGCTCTTGCTGTAGAAGCCCGAGGGGTCGAAGCAGCAGACCCGCTTCTTTCCCGAGGCCAGCATGTCGCACGCATCCGCAATGCGGCTCTTGCGCGTCTTGGCCTGCTTCGCGGACTCGATCCAGTGGATCCAGTCGATCCGGGCCAGCGTCGTGGTCGCGTCCCACACCACGCTGGCCTGCGGCGAGCCGGCCAGAGCCTGCCGGAAATCGGGCGGCAGTTCCGGCTCCGGCTCCCCGGCCACGGCGGATATCTCCAGCTCGACCATGTCGCCCGCCGCCGCACCGCAAGCCGCCAGCAGCGATGGGCTCACCTTCAGCCAGTGGCTGCGCTGGCCGTCCGGCTCCAGGGTGGCCTGGAAAGGGTGGCCGCCGAGTGTGCCTTCCACGGTCGTTCTCCCACGCCTGGGCAGCTTCTCGCTCGCGGACCTGGGCAGGACCACGAACGCCCATGCATCCCCCTTGGCCGCCTTGGCCGGGCGAAGCAGCTTTGCCTTGAAGCATGATCTCGTCGTTTCCTGGTTCATGGCGGCGTCCCGGACAAAAAAGCCGCGCAGCCCTTGCGGAGCATGCGCGGCCCACTGCGGCGTCTGCAGCAGCTACTTGCGTTGCGGCGGCACGTCCGTGCAGGAACCGTGCGCGATCTCGGCGGCCATGCCGATGCTCTCGCCCAGTGTCGGGTGCGGGTGGATGGTCTTGCCGATGTCCACCGCGTCCGCGCCCATCTCGATGGCCAGGGCCACCTCGCCGATCATGTCGCCCGCATGCGTACCCACGATGCCGCCGCCGAGGATCTTGCCGTGGCCATGGGCCTCGGGGGAATCGTCGAACAGCAGCTTGGTGTAGCCCTCGTCGCGGCCGTTGGCGATGGCGCGGCCGGAAGCCGTCCAGGGGAACAGGCCCTTCTTGACCTTGATGCCCTGGGCCTTGGCCTGGTCTTCGGTCAGACCCACCCAGGCGACTTCGGGGTCGGTGTAGGCCACGCTCGGGATCACGCGGGCGTTGAACGCGGCGGATGCCAGCGCCTTGTCGCCCTTGAGTTCGCCGGCGATGACTTCCGCCGCCACGTGCGCCTCGTGCACCGCCTTGTGCGCCAGCATGGGCTGTCCCACGATGTCGCCGATGGCGAAGATGTGCGGCACGTTGGTGCGCATCTGGATGTCGACGTCGATGAAGCCGCGATCGGTGACGGCCACTCCCGCCTTTTCCGCGCCGATCTTCTTGCCGTTGGGCGTGCGGCCCACGGCTTGCAGCACGAGGTCGTACACCTGCGGCTCGGGGGCGGTGCCGCCCTCTTCCGCCGGGGCGAAGCTGACCTTGATGCCCTCGGGCGTGGCCTCGGCGCCTACGGTCTTAGTCTTCAACATGATGTTGTCGAAGCGGTGGGCGTTCATCTTCTGCCAGACCTTCACCAGGTCGCGGTCGGCGCCCTGCATCAGGCCATCCATCATTTCCACCACGTCCAGGCGCGCGCCCAGCGTGGAATAGACGGTGCCCATTTCCAGGCCGATGATGCCGCCGCCCAGGATCAGCATGCGCTTGGGCACGCCCGCCAGCGCCAGGGCGCCGGTGGAGTCGACCACGCGCGGATCGTCGGGCATGAACGGCAGGCGCACGGCCTGCGAACCCGCCGCGATGATGGCGCGCTGGAAGGCGATGACCTTCTTGCTCCCGGTCTTTTCCTGCCCGGTGGCGCCCGTGGTTTCCTCCACTTCGAGGTGGTTGGCACCGACGAAGCTGCCCAAGCCGCGCACCGTGGTCACCTTGCGCATCTTGGCCATCGCGGCCAGGCCGCCGGTCAGCTTGCCGATGACCTTTTCCTTGTGGCCGCGCAGCGTGTCCACGTTGACCTGCGGCGCGCCGAAGCTGATGCCCGCCTTGTCGAGGTGGGCCACTTCATCGATGACGGCGGCCACGTGCAGCAGCGCCTTGGACGGGATGCAGCCGACGTTGAGGCACACGCCGCCCAGGGTGGCGTAGCGCTCGACGATGACGACCTTCAGGCCCAGGTCGGCCGCGCGGAAGGCGGCCGAATAGCCGCCGGGGCCGCCGCCGAGAACGAGCACGTCGCATTCCAGGTCAGCCGTGCCGCCGAAGCTGCTTGCTACAGGTGCAGGAGCTGCCGGCGCTTGCGCTGCGGGCGCTGGAGCCGGTTTGGGCTCCGAAGGCGCGGATGCGGGCGCGGGGGCCGGCGCGGCGCCTGCGGCTTCCAACGTCAGCACCACCATGCCTTCGCTGACCTTGTCACCGAGCTTCACTTTCAGCTCCTTCACCACGCCCGCGTGGCTGGAAGGAATTTCCATGGAGGCCTTGTCGGACTCCACGGTGATGAGGCTCTGCTCGGCCCTGATGGTGTCGCCGGCCTTCACCAGCACTTCGATCACGCCGACTTCGTCGAAGTCGCCGATGTCGGGTACTTTGATGTCGATCACTGCCATGTCAGTCGTCCTTTCACAGCAGCACACGGCGGAAGTCGCCGAGGATCTGGCCCAGATAGGCGTTGAAGCGCGCGGCGGCGGCGCCGTCGATCACGCGGTGGTCCCAGGTGAGCGAGAGCGGCAGCATCAGGCGCGGCTGGAAGGCCTTGCCGTCCCACTTGGGTTCGGTCTGGCTCTTGCAGACGCCAAGGATGGCGACTTCGGGCGCATTGATGATGGGCGTGAAGTAGCGCCCGCCGATGCCGCCCAGGCTGGAGATGGTGAAGGTGGCGCCGCTCATGTCGGCCGGGCCGAGCTTGCCGTCGCGCGCCTTCTTGGCAAGTTCGCCCATTTCCTGGCTGATCTGCAGCACACCCTTCTTGTCGGCGTCCTTGATGACGGGCACGACGAGGCCGTTGGGCGTGTCGGCCGCGAAGCCGATGTGGTAGTACTGCTTGTAGACCAGCGCATCGCCGTCCAGCGAGCTGTTGAACTCGGGGAACTTCTTCAGCGCGGCGACGCTGGCCTTGATCAGGAAGGCGAGCATGGTCACCTTCACGCCGCTCTTCTCGTTCTCCTTGTTGGTGGAGACGCGGAAGGCTTCGAGGTCGGTGATGTCGGCATCGTCGTGGTTGGTGACGGCCGGGATCATGATCGCGTTGCGCGTCAGGTTCGCGCCGCTGATCTTCTTGATGCGCGACAGCTCCTTGCGCTCGATGGGGCCGAACTTGGCGAAGTCCACCTTGGGCCAGGGCAGCAGGTCGAGGCCGACGCCGGAGCCGCCGCCTGCAGGAGCCTTGGCCGCCTGGGCCTTGGTCTGCACGGCGCCCGCCATCACCTGCTTGGTGAACGCGGACACGTCTTCCTGCGTAATGCGCCCCTTGGGGCCGGAGCCCTTGACTTCTTCCAGCGGCACGCCGAGCTCGCGGGCGAACTTGCGCACCGAGGGCGATGCGTGCGGCAGGCCCGGCGCGGGCGTGCCGGGCTGGTGCGCGGGCACGGCAGCCGTGGCAGTCGCGGGTGCGGCGGCAGCGGCAGGTGCGGGCGATGAAGATGCGGGCGCCGGCGCAGCGGCCGCAGGTGCGGGTGCGGCGGCAGGCGCACTGCCCGCCGCGCCTTCCAGCACGGCCACGAGATCGCCGATGTTGATCTTGTCGCCGATCTTGATCTTCAGCTCCTTCACCACGCCTGCGGCGGGCGACGGGATTTCCATCGATGCCTTGTCGGATTCGACGGTGAACAGCGACTGTTCCTCCTTCACCGTGTCGCCCACTTTGACGAGCAGCTCGATGACGGCCACGTCCTTGAAGTCGCCGATGTCGGGCACGCGCACCTCGAGCGGGCCGGCCGCAGCGGCAGGCGCGGCGGCGGGCGCTTCTGCTTTAGGAGCTGCCGGCGCTTGTGCAGCGGGCGCTGGGGCCTGTTCGGGCTCCTGGGCGCCGGCGTCGGCCGTTTCCAGCACGGCGATCACCGTGCCTTCGCTGACCTTCGCACCCAGCGCGACTTTCAACTCCTTGATGACGCCTGCGTGGCTGGAGGGGATCTCCATCGAGGCCTTGTCGGACTCCACGGTGATGAGGGACTGTTCGGCCTTCACGGTATCGCCCGCCTTGACCAGCAGTTCGATCACGCCGACCTCGTCGAAGTCGCCGATGTCCGGAACCTTGATATCTACCAATGCCATTGTTGTCTCCGGTTCAAGCGTAGAGCGGGTTGGTCTTCTCGGTATTGATGCCGTACTTCTGGATCGCCTCGGCCACCTTGGCGGCGGGCACCTTGCCTTCCTCGGCCAGGGCCTTGAGCGCGGCCACGACGATGTAGTGGCGGTTGATCTCGAAGTGCTCGCGCAACTTGCTGCGGAAGTCGCTGCGGCCGAACCCGTCGGTGCCCAGCACCTTGTAGGTGCGGCCGGCCGGGATGAACGGACGGATCTGCTCCGCGTAGTTCTTCATGTAGTCAGTGGAGGCGATCACCGGGCCCGTGGTCTTGCCCAGCTGCTCGGCCACGAAGGAAGTGCGCGGCGCATCGGCCGGGTGCAGCAGGTTCCAGCGTTCCACAGCCTGGCCGTCGCGGGCCAGTTCGTTGAAGCTCGGGCAGCTCCAGATGCCGGCGGCCACGCCCCAGTCCTTCTCCAGCAGCTCTTGCGCGGCGAACGACTCGCGCAGGATGGTGCCGCTGCCCAGCAGTTGCACCGTGGGCGCGTCCTGGGCCAGGGCGGGCGCCTGCTTGCACAGGTACATGCCCTTGATGATCTGCTCCTCCGTGCCGGGCTGCAGGCCGGGCATGGCGTAGTTCTCGTTGAGCAGGGTGATGTAGTAGAAGACGTTTTCCTGGCGCTCGACCATGCGCTTGAGGCCGTCGTGCATGATCACCGCGACTTCGTGCGCGAAGGTCGGGTCGTAGCTCACGCAGTTGGGGATGGTGCCCGCCAGGATGTGGCTGTGGCCGTCCTCGTGCTGCAGGCCTTCGCCGTTGAGCGTGGTGCGCCCCGACGTGCCGCCCAGCAGGAAGCCGCGCGCCTGCATGTCGCCGGCCGCCCAGGCCAGGTCGCCGATGCGCTGGAAGCCGAACATCGAGTAGTACACGTAGAACGGGATCATGATCCGGTTGTTCGTGCTGTAGCTCGTGGCGGCGGCGATCCAGCTGGCCATGCCGCCGGCTTCGTTGATGCCTTCCTGCAGGATCTGGCCGGCCTTGTCCTCCTTGTAGTACATCACCTGGTCGCGGTCGACCGGGGTGTAGAGCTGGCCCTTGGGGTTGTAGATGCCGATCTGGCGGAACAGGCCTTCCATGCCGAAGGTGCGCGCCTCGTCGACGAGGATGGGCACCACGCGCGGGCCGATGGCCTGGTCGCGCAGCAGCTGCGTGATGAAGCGCACGTAGGCCTGGGTGGTCGAGATCTCGCGGCCCTCGGCTGTGGGTTCGAGGATGGCCTTGAAGGTCTCGAGCGAGGGCACGGTGAAGCTCTCTTCGGCCTTCGCGCGGCGGCTGGGCAGGTAGCCGCCCAGGGCCTTGCGGCGCTCGTGCAGGTACTTCATCTCCGGCGTGTCGTCGGCCGGCTTGTAGTACGGCAGGCTGGGCAGCTCGCTGTCGGGAATCGGGATGTTGAAGCGGTCGCGGATGTACTTGATGTCCTCGTCGCTGAGCTTCTTGGTCTGGTGCACCGTGTTCTTGCCCTCGCCGGCCTTGCCCATGCCGTAGCCCTTGACGGTCTTGACCAGCAGCACCGTGGGCTGACCCTGGTGCGCGTTGGCGGCGTGGAAGGCGGCGTAGACCTTGGCGGGCTCGTGGCCGCCGCGGCGCAGCTCGAACACCTCTTCGTCGGTCATGTGCTCGACGAGCTTGAGCGTCTCGGGGTACTTGCCGAAGAAGTTCTTGCGCACGAAGGCGCCGTCGTTGGCCTTCATGGCCTGGTAGTCGCCATCGAGCGTCTCCATCATCAGCTGCTTGAGCTTGCCGCTCTTGTCGCGCGCCAGCAATGCGTCCCAGCCGTTGCCCCACAGCAACTTGATGACGTTCCAGCCGCTGCCGCGGAACTCGCCCTCGAGCTCCTGAACGATCTTGCCGTTGCCGCGCACCGGGCCGTCCAGGCGCTGCAGGTTGCAGTTGATGACGAAGACCAGGTTGTCCAGGTTCTCGCGCGCCGCCAGGCCGATGGCGCCCAGGGACTCGGGTTCGTCCATCTCGCCGTCGCCGCAGAACACCCAGACCTTGCGGTTCTCGGTGTTGGCGATGCCGCGCGCATGCAGGTACTTGAGGAAGCGTGCCTGGTAGATGGCCATCAGCGGGCCCAGGCCCATGGAGACAGTGGGGAACTGCCAGAACTCAGGCATCAGCTTGGGGTGCGGGTAGCTGGACAGGCCCTTGCCGTCCACTTCCTGGCGGAAGTTGTCGAGCTGCTCCTCGGTCAAGCGCCCTTCGAGGAAGGCGCGGGCATAGATCCCGGGGGCGCTGTGGCCCTGGATGTAGAGCAGGTCACCGCCGTGGTTCTCGCTCTCGGCATGCCAGAAATGGTTGAAACCGGCGCCGAACATGCTGGCCACCGAGGCGAAGGAGCCGATGTGGCCACCCAGGTCGCCGCCGTCGGCGGGGTTCAGGCGGTTGGCGCGCACCACCATGGCCATGGCGTTCCAGCGCATGTAGGCGCGCAGGCGCTTCTCGATGGCGATGTTGCCGGGGCAGCGCACTTCCTGGTCCGGCTCGATGGTGTTCACGTAGCCCGTGTTGGCCGAGAACGGCATGTCGATGCTGTTCTGGCGTGCATGTTCGAGCAGTTGCTCCAGCAGGAAGTGCGCGCGCTCGGGCCCTTCCTTGTCGATCACGGCCGATAGTGCTTCCATCCACTCTCGGGTTTCCAGTTGATCGGTGTCTTTCGTGGTCGAGCCTTGGGTCGGATCGGACATGCCAATGTCTCCTTGTGTATCGATGGCGTAAACGGGTTATGCCCGCAAGTTTCTCACAATTTTCCAAGATTTCAAATAGTGCTTTTGATTTTCATATTGAGAAAATTTGTTGCAATCGCACAATATTTCTCCAGATGAAATAGCGTCAACGCCCTCCCTTAAACTCCACTCCATGGACTCCCACCCGCCATCTGCCGAGCAGCCCGAATCCGCCGTGCCCACTCCGGCCCGCTGGTGGCGTACCTGGTGGCGCAGCCTCTCTCCTCACCGGCAGGACCGCTTTGCCGCCCTGGCACCCCTGGCGGCCGTTCTCATGTTCCTTGCAGCCATCATCGCTGCGTTCTGGTATTTACGCGCAGAAGAGGTGGAGCGCGAGAAAGAGGCCCTCAAGCGCGACGTGGAATACGCCCAGCAGCGCGTGCGTCTGCGCCTGCTGGAGAGGCAGGAGCAAATCATGCGCATAGCGCGCGACCTGTCGAACCAGGACCTGGAGCGCGCCGATTTCGTGGCGCGCGCCGAGGGCCTGATCAGCCAGTACCCCGAGTTGCAGGCCATCACCTGGATCGACGAGCGCGGCCGCATCCGTGCCAGCCACGCGGCGCCCACGGTTACCAGTGGCCAGTTGCGCGTGGCCGGCGAGGTGCTCAAGGCCGGAGAAACGGCCGACACCTTCGGGCTGGCACGCGATCTGCAGCAGCCGGTCTACGCACAGCCCACGGGCAGCAGCGGCGAGGCCGCCCCGCTGCTGCAGCTGCAGGTGCCGCTGTCGTCCCAGGGCAAGTTCGGCGGCGTGGTGCTCAGCGAATACTCCATCGACAGCCTGCTGCGCTACGGCACGCCCACCGAGGTGCTGGCGCGCTACGCCGTCACCCTGCTCGACGGCAACGATCACGTGTTGGCCGGCACGCCGCTAGCCCCGCGCCCCGGCGCCCGCCTGCCCTGGACGGCCAAGGCCAACGGCTACGAGGTGCCCGTGTCCCCCGTGGGCAACGGCCTGGTGCTGCGCGCGCAGGCCTACCGCACCTCGCTGGGCGTGGTGGGCAGCGGGCTGTTCTGGCTCGTGGGCACGCTCAGCGTGATGACCGCCTGGCTGCTGATCGCCACCTGGCGCCACACGCGCCGGCGCATGCAGGCCCAGCAGGCCCTGGTGGCCGAGACCAACTTCCGCCGGGCGATGGAGAACTCCATGCTCACCGGCATGCGCGCGCTCGACATGGAAGGCCGCATCACCTACGTGAACGCGGCCTTCTGCCAGATGACGGGCTGGACCGAGGCCGAACTGGTCGGCCAGACGCCCCCCTTCAGCTACTGGCCCGAGGGCGAATACGAAACCCTGCACGCCCGGCTGCGCGACGAGCTTTCGGGCAGGGCCATGATCGGCGGCTTCCAGATGCGCGTGAAGCGCCGCAACGGCACACTGTTCGACGCGCGCCTCTACGTCTCGCCGCTGGTCGATGCGCGCGGCCAGCAGGCGGGCTGGATGACGTCGATGACCGACATCACCGAGCCCAACCGCGTGCGCGAGCAGCTCACCGCCTCACACGAGCGTTTCACCATCGTGCTGGAGGCGCTGGACGCCTCGGTCTCCGTGGCGCCGCTGGGCAGCGAGGAACTGCTGTTCGCCAACCGCCTGTACCGCCAGTGGTTCGGCTCGCAGACCAACGGCCACCTGCAGCTCGTGGCCCAGGCCGGCGTGCTGCCCGCGCCGCGCGACAGCGGCGTGGAGGACGAGGACGGGCTCATGGGCCTGCCCACCGACACGCTGACCAGCGCGCGCTCGGAGAACGCCGAGATCTACCTGCCCGACCTGGGCAAATGGCTGGAAGTGCGCTCGCGCTACCTCAACTGGGTGGATGGGCGCCTCGCGCAGATGGTGATCGCCACCGACATCACGCCGCGCCGCCTGGCCGAGGAGCAGGCCGCGCGCCAGGCCGAGCGTGCGCAGTCCGTCAGCCGCCTCATCACCATGGGCGAGATGGCCTCCAGCGTGGCGCACGAGCTCAACCAGCCGCTCACCGCCATCAGCAACTACTGCAGCGGCATGGTCTCGCGCATCGAAAGCGGCCAGATCACGCAGGATGCCCTGCTTTCAGCCCTCTCCAAGACCGCCCACCAGGCCCAGCGCGCGGGGCAGATCATCCAGCGCATCCGCGCCTTCGTGAAGCGCAGCGAGCCCAACCGCCAGCTCGCCGACGTGGCCGGCATGGTGGCCGAGGCCGTGGAGCTGGCCGACATCGAGCTGCGCCGCCATAACGTGCGCCTGACCCACTACGTCGCCGCGCGGCTGCCCAAGGTGATGGCCGACACCATCCTCATCGAGCAGGTGCTGGTCAACCTCATGAAGAACGGCGCCGAATCCATCGCCCATGCGCACCGTCCGCCCGCGCACCGCAGCGTGGAGCTGCGCGTGGTGCCGCGCCAGGTGGACGGCCGCGACGTGATCGAATTCACCGTGCAGGACACCGGCAAGGGCCTCGCACCCGAAGTGCTGGCCCACCTGTTCGAGGCCTTCTTCTCCACCAAGAGCGAGGGCATGGGCATGGGCCTGAACCTGTGCCGCAGCATCGTCGAGTCGCACCAGGGCAGGATGCATGCGGAGAACCTCTACAATGGAACGGAAGTGACCGGCTGCCGCTTCACCTTCTGGCTTCCGCTGGCCGATGCTGCGGATGCCACTATGAATACCGTAGCAACATCCACCTCCACGCCAAGGACTACTGCATGAGCTTGCTTCCGAAAAAAGGCACCGTCTACGTCGTCGATGACGACGAAGCCGTCCGCGACTCCCTCCAGTGGCTGCTGGAAGGCAAGGACTACCGGGTACGCTGCTTTGATTCGGCCGAATCCTTCCTCGCGCGCTACGACCCCCGCGAAGTCGCCTGCCTGATCGTGGACATCCGCATGGGCGGCATGACCGGCCTCGAACTGCAGGACCGCCTGGTGGAGCGCAAGTCGCCCCTGCCCATCGTCTTCATCACCGGCCACGGCGACGTGCCCATGGCCGTCAACACCATGAAGAAGGGCGCGCTGGACTTCATCCAGAAGCCCTTCAACGAGGAAGAGCTGCTCGGCCTCGTCGAGCGCATGCTGGACCACGCGCGCGAATCCTTCGCCGACCACCAGCAGGCCGCCAGCCGCGACGCGCTGCTGTCCAAGCTCACCGGCCGCGAGGCACAGGTGCTCGAGCGCATCGTCGCCGGCCGCCTGAACAAGCAGATCGCCGACGATCTGGGCATCAGCATCAAGACGGTGGAGGCGCACCGCGCCAACATCATGGAAAAGCTCAACGCCAATACGGTGGCCGACCTGCTCAAGATCGCCCTGGGACAAAGCGCGGCCAAGGCCTGAGTCGCTCTCCTTTCCATAGCTGCCTGCGCATGCTCCACAAGCGCCAGGCAGCTTTTTCATTTGTAATCCGGACGCTTCCACCACCATGACAGCCCAACTGATCGACGGCAACGCCCTTTCGCGCCAACTGCGCGCCGACGTCGCAACGCGCACCGCCGCGCTGAAAAACCGCGGCATCACGCCCGGCCTGGCCGTGGTGCTGGTGGGCGAGAACCCGGCCAGCCAGGTCTATGTGCGCAACAAGGTCAAGGCCTGCGAGGACGTAGGCTTCCACTCGGTGCTGGAAAAGTACGAGGCCACGATGACCGAGGCCGAGCTGCTCGCGCGCGTCGAGGCGCTGAACGGCGACCCGGCCATCCACGGCATCCTGGTGCAGCTGCCGCTGCCCGCTCACATCGACGACCACAAGGTCATCGAAGCCATCTCGCCCCTGAAGGACGTGGACGGCTTCCACGTCGCCAGCGCCGGCGCGCTGATGGTGGGCGAAGTCGGCTTCAAGGCCTGCACGCCCTACGGCTGCATGAAGATGCTCGAATCCATCGGCATGAAGGATCTGCGCGGCAAGCACGCCGTGGTCATCGGCCGCAGCAACATCGTGGGCAAGCCGATGGCGATGATGCTGCTGGCCGCCAACGCCACCGTCACCGTGTGCCACAGCGGCACGGCCGACCTGGCCGCGATGACGCGGCAGGCCGACGTGGTGGTCGCCGCCGTGGGCAAGCGCAACGTGCTGACGGCCGGCATGGTCAAGCCCGGCGCCGTGGTCATCGACGTGGGCATGAACCGCAACGACGAGGGCAAGCTCTGCGGCGACGTCGATTTCGACGGCGTGAAGGAAGTCGCCGGCTACATCACCCCCGTGCCCGGCGGCGTCGGCCCCATGACCATCACCATGCTGCTGGTCAACACCCTCGAAGCCGCCGAACGCCTTGCTTGAACCCTTGGGCCCCGACGCTATCTATACCCGCATGAGCAATCCCCTCCTCGACTTCTCGGGCCCGATCCCGTTCGACCGCATCACCCCCGCCGACGTGGCCCCGGCCATGGACGCACTGCTGCGCCGTGCCGACACCGCGCTGGAAACCGTCACCGCGCCCGGCTTCCCCGCCGAGTGGAACGCGATCGCCCGCGTGCTCGACGTGGCCACGGAAGAACTGGGCCGCTCCTTCAGCGCCGTGAGCCACCTCAACAGCGTGGCCGACACACCCGAGCTGCGCGCCGCCTACAACGAGGCCCTGCCCCGCGTCACCGAGTTCTGGACGCGCCTGGGCGCCGACGAGCGCCTCTACGCCAAGTACAAGGCCATCGACCCCGCCACGCTCAACGCCGAGCAGCGCCAGGCCCACACCAACGCCATGCGCAACTTCGTGCTCTCGGGCGCCGAGCTGCAGGGCGCGGCCAAGGAGCGCTTCGCCGCCATCCAGGAACGCCTGGCCGAGCTGCAGCAGAAGTTCAGCGAGAACACGCTCGACGCCACCGACGCCTTCGCCTACTACGCCAGCGCCGATGAGCTGGAAGGCGTGCCCGCCGATGTGGTGCAGGCCGCGCGCGCCGCGGCGCAAGCCGAGGGCAGGGACGGCCACAAGCTCACGCTCAAGATGCCCTGCTACCTGCCCGTGATGCAGTTCGCCCGCAGCAGCGCCCTGCGCGAGCGCCTCTACCGCGCCTACGTCACGCGCGCCTCCGACCAGGCCGAGGGGGAAGGAAAGCGCTTCGACAACACCGCCGTCATGGCCGAGATCCTGGCCCTGCGCAAGGAAGAAGCCGCCCTGCTGGGCTACGCCAATTTCGGCGAGGTTTCCGTCGTGCCCAAGATGGCCCAGTCGCCCGCGCAGGTGGTCGGCTTCCTGCGCGACCTGGCCGCCCGCGCCCGCCCCTATGCCGAGAAGGACGTGGCCGACCTGCGCGCCTTCGCCGCCGAACACCTGGGCCTGGCCGACCCGCAGCCCTGGGACTGGCCCTATGTCTCCGAAAAGCTCAAGGAAGCGCGCTACGCCTTCAGCGAGCAGGAGGTCAAGCAGTACTTCACCGCGCCCAAGGTGCTCGCGGGCCTGTTCAAGATCGTCGAGACGCTGTTCGAGGTGGCCATCCGCCGCGACGAGGCGCCCGTGTGGAACCCCGCCGTGGAGTTCTACCGCATCGAGCGCGGCGGCCAACTGGTGGGCCAGTTCTACCTCGACCAGCCCGCCCGCCAGGGCAAGCGCGGCGGCGCCTGGATGGACGACGCGCGCGCGCGCTGGCTTCGCCCCGACACCGGGGCGCTGCAGACGCCCGTGGCGCACCTGGTCTGCAACTTCGCGAGCGGCGTGGAGGGCAAGCCACCGCTGCTCACGCACGACGACGTCATCACCCTGTTCCACGAATTCGGCCACGGCCTGCACCACATGCTCACGCAGGTGAACGAGCGCGACGTCTCCGGCATCAGCGGCGTGGAGTGGGACGCGGTGGAGCTACCCAGCCAGTTCATGGAGAACTTCTGCTGGGAGTGGGACGTGCTCAAACACATGACCGCCCACGTCGATACCGGCGCGCCCCTGCCGCGCGCGCTCTACGACAAGATGATCGCGGCCAAGAACTTCCAGGCCGGCATGGGCACGCTGCGGCAGATCGAGTTCTCGCTGTTCGACATGCTGCTGCACACCGAGCACGATCCTTCCAAGGACCTGCAGCCCCTGCTCGACCAGGTGCGCAGCGAAGTCGCGGTGCTCCAACCGCCCGCCTTCAGCCGCACGGCGCACACCTTCAGCCACATCTTCGCGGGCGGCTACGCGGCCGGCTACTACAGCTACAAGTGGGCCGAGGTGCTGAGCGCCGATGCCTACGCCGCCTTCGAGGAAACTGCCGGGGCCGACGGTCAGCCCAGTCTAGAGACGGGCCGCCGCTACCGCCAGGCCATCCTGGAAGCCGGCGGCAGCCGCCCGGCGATGGAATCGTTCAAGGCCTTCCGCGGCCGCGAGCCCAGCCTGGACGCGCTGCTGCGCCACCAGGGCATGGCATGAGGAAAAAGTGAGCTGCTTGCGCTTTCCAGCCAAGAGGTTCCGCCGCTTTTCAGTGCCAATCCTTTGACAGAAAAGCGCAAGCAGCTATGATTTTTGAAATCACCCGCGAGAACAGGAGCGCCCGCATGACCCCCTTCCGCTTTGCCGCCGCCGTGGGCTGTGCCGTCCTGGCCCTCGGCGCCGCACACGCCCAGCAGGTGTACCAGATCGTGGGGCCCGACGGCAAGGTGACGTTCTCCGACCGCGCGCCCGATTCCAGCGCATCCGCCACCCCGCTCGGCGGCGGCCAACGCGCCGCCGGCGCGGGCGACACGCTGCCCTATGCGCTGCGCCAGGTGGCCTCGCGCTTTCCCGTCACGCTCTACACCGGCAGCGACTGCGCGCCCTGCGCGAGCGCGCGTACCCTGCTGGTCCAGCGCGGCGTGCCCTTCACCGAGAAGACGGTCAACACCAACGAGGACATCGAGGCGCTGCAGCGCCTGAGCGGCAGCGCCAGCCTGCCGTTCGGCACCATCGGCGGCCAGCAGCTCAAGGGCTTCTCCGACGTGGAATGGACGCAGTACCTCGACGCGGCCGGCTACCCCGCCCAGTCGCAACTGCCGCCCAGCTACCGCCGCCCCGCCGCGACGCCGCTGGTGGCCGCCGTGCCGCCGCCCGCCGCGCCGGCCGAGGCACCTGCGTCCGCGCCGCGCCGCGCGCCGGTGCCGGCGCCAGCAGCCCCGAGCGGCCCGGCGCCGTCCAACCCGGCCGGCATCATCTTCTGAGTCAGAACGACAGCGTCTTCACGCCCTGCGCGGTGCCCAGCAGGCACACGCTGGCCTTCTGGTGCGCGAACACGCCCACCGTCACCACGCCGGGCCACTGGTTCACCTCGCTCTCGAAGGCCAGCGGGTCGCTGACGGTGAGGCCGCGCACGTCCAGGATGTGCTGGCCGTTGTCGGTCACCAGCGGCTGGCCGTCCTTCAGGCGCAGCGTGGCCTCCCCGCCCAGCGACTCGAAGCGGCGCGCGATCTGCGCGGTGGCCATGGGAATCACCTCCACCGGCAGCGGAAAGCCGCCCAGCACCTCGACCAGCTTGGACTCGTCCGCGATGCACACGAAGCGCTGCGCCAGCGCCGCGACGATCTTCTCGCGCGTGAGCGCCGCGCCGCCGCCCTTGACCATGTAGCCGCGGCCGTCGATCTCGTCGGCGCCGTCGATGTAGACCGCGAGCGAGCGCACCTCGTTCGCGTCCAGCACGGGAATGCCCAGCGCCCGCAGCCGCTCCGTGCTCGCCACCGAGCTGGACACCGCGCCGCGCACCTGGTCCTTCATGCTGGCCAGTGCGTCGATGAACTTGTTGACCGTCGAGCCCGTGCCCACGCCCACTACCTCGCCCGGCACCACGTACTGCAGCGCGGCCTGGCCCACCAGGGTCTTGAGTTCGTCTTGGGAGAGGGGAGCGGGTGTCGTCATGGGGGAAAATCCAAAGAAGTGAACCCTGGATTATCCGCATGTCCCTCCTGCCCTACGCACTCGCCCGCCCTTTCCTCTTCGGCATGGATGCCGAAGCCGCCCACGAACTGACCATGGACATGCTGGCGCGCGGCCAGCGCACGCCGCTGCAATGGGCCTGGTGCAATGAGACAGTGAGCGACCCGGTGCAGCTGGCGGGCCTCACCTTTCCCAACCGCGTGGGCCTGGCTGCCGGGCTGGACAAGAACGCGCGCTGCATCGACGCGCTGGCCGCCATGGGCTTCGGCTTCGTCGAAGTGGGCACCGTCACGCCCAAGGGCCAGCCCGGCAACCCCAAGCCGCGCATGTTCCGCATTCCGCAGAAGAACGCGCTCATCAACCGCCTGGGCTTCAACAACGAGGGGCTGGATGCGTTCATCGCCAACGTGCAGCGCTCGCAGGTGCGTGCGCAGGGCAACCTGGCGCAAGGCAAGCCACTGCTGCTGGGCCTGAACATCGGCAAGAACGCCGCCACACCGATCGAGCGCGCCACGGATGACTACCTCGCCTGCCTGGAGGGCGTGTACCCGCATGCCGACTACGTCACGGTGAACATCAGCTCGCCCAACACCCAGAACCTGCGCGCGCTGCAAAGCGACGAGGCGCTGGACGCGCTGCTCTCGGCCATCGCGGAACGCCGCGAACAGCTCGCCGCCGTGCAGGGCCGCCGCGTGCCCATCTTCGTGAAGATCGCGCCCGACCTCGACGCGGACCAGATCGCGGTGATCGCCGCCACGCTGCAGCGCCACGGCATGGACGGCGTGATCGCCACCAACACCACCATCGCCCGCGACGCGGTGCAGGGCCTGCCCCATGCCGGCGAGACCGGAGGCCTGAGCGGAGCACCCGTCCTGGAGGCCAGCAACGCGGTGATCCGCCAGCTGCGCGCGGCGCTGGGCCCGTCGTTCCCGATCATCGGCGTGGGGGGCATCCTGAGCGCAGAGGACGCCGTGGGCAAGATCCGCGCGGGCGCGGATGTGGTGCAGATCTACACGGGCCTCATCTACGAGGGCCCCGCGCTTGTTTCCAGGGCCGCGCGGGCCCTGCGGGACATGCGCCGCTGATGAGGGCCTGCCATCAATCAAATCCCCCGCGCGCTGGCCCCGCAACGCGGATGGATGCGCGAAGCGCGGCGCAGTCAATAGCCGTAGCTATTGGCAAGCCGCGCGACAAAGCAGACGCCGCATTGCGAGGCCAGCCCGCAGGGAGAGGCAGCCGGGCGGCGCATTGCGTCGTTGCGGCTTGCTTGTGTAGCAAAGCTACACGGCGCTCGCCACGCCTAGCACTGCACCGCCCGGCTACCCCTCGCGTGGGGGATTTGATTGATGACAGGCCCCTAGCCGCGGCGCAGGCGCGCCACCAGCGGCATCACCATGCCCGCCCAGCGGATCAGCCGCGCGGGCCCGGCCATCACGGCCACGCCCACGGCGGCAGCCGTGACCAGGGGATGCAGACGCGCGAACGCGAGCACGCGCATGGCCACCGGCGCGCCGGGTTCCACGCGGCCCGCGCCTTCGGAGGCCATGACCGCGCGGCTCTGACGGTAGGCGGTGCGGCGCGCCTTCAGCCGTTCGCGCTGCACGAGGATGCGGTTCAGCACCTTCTGCTGTTCCGGGCTGGCGGGCGCTGCCGCCGGTCGGTTCGTGTCCATGGCTACAGCTGCTCCTTGATCACCTGCCAGTCGTTGGCGAGTTCCCTGCGCGTGAGCGCGAAGGCGTTGCCTGCCTGGCGCACGGTGGACATCAAACAAGCCACCACGACACCGCAGGCCACCACGCTACCGCCCGCCAGCAGCCAGGCCACCAGCGTGCGGTGCGGCGTGTCCCAGAACTGCACCAGCACTGCCAGCGCCAGCAGCAGCAGCGCCACCACGGCCAGTGCGCCCAGGACGATGGCCAGCGCCACCATCTGCGCCACCCTGCGTTTCTGGTCCGCCCATTCGAGCCGTGCCAGCTCGATACGGTCTTCGGCCGCGATGGCCCCTTCGATCACGGCGGCGCGCCAGCGCGCCAGCCAGCCGTCCAGACCCAGCAGGGAGAGCCAGTTCATGCGCAGGTTCCCCGAATCAGCGGCGTGCGAGCAGGAAGCCCACCAGCGCGCCTACGGCCAGCGCCGCGCTGGCCACGCGCCAGGGTTCGTCGTGCGCATAGCGGTCGGCGGCGGCAGCGGCCTCCTTGGCCTGGGCGGCCGCGTCCTGCGCTGCGCGCACGGCGGAATCGCGCACGGAATGCATGCCGTCGTCCAGACGCTGGCGCAATTGCTTGATCTCCGGAATGCCGTCCAGGTCCTTGCTGGCCAGCAGGCTGCGCAGGTCGCCGACGAGGCGTTCGAGCTCGCCCTGTGCGTTGGAAATGGTTTCGGATGCGGAGGTCATAGACAAGCCTTTCATAGCAGGACATTACGGTAATACGCCGCACGCGGGGCCGGTGTAGGCGTACGCCCCATCTTAGCCAATGCAAGGCTTGGCGCCGCTGATTCTCCGCAACCCTCAGGGCTTACCCACCATGCCGGCCACGTGCGCGCCAATGGCCAGCGCGCTGGTCAAGCCGGGCGACTCGATGCCGAACAGGTTCACCAGGCCCGGCACGCCATGCTCCGCCGGGCCCTGGATCAGGAAGTCGGCGGCGCTTTCGTGCGGCCCGCTGATCTTCGGGCGGATGCCCGCGTAGCCCGGGGCCAGCGCCCCGTCCTGCAGGCCCGGCCAGTACCGGCGCACTTCCGCATAGAAGCCGTCGGCCCGGCGCGGGTCCACGACCAGGTCGTCGGGACCGTCCACCCACTGCACGTCGGGGCCGAACTTGGCCTGCCCGCCCAGGTCCAGCGTGAGGTGCACGCCCAGGCCCGCGGCCTCGGGCACGGGGTAGATGAGCCGGCTGAAGGGCGCCTTGCCCGCCAGCGTGAAGTAGCTGCCCTTGGCATAGGCCGCACGCGGCACGTGGGCCGGGTCCAGCCCCTTGATGCGCCGCGCCAGGTCCGGCGCATGCAGGCCTGCGGCGTTGACCACCAGCGCTGCGTGCAGGCAAGTGCCGTCCTTCGCTACCAGTTCAATAGCATCCTGCGCTTTCTGTGCCTCCTCCAGAGGCGAATTCAGTGCCACGAGGCCGCCCGCGTTCTCCAGATCGCCCTGCAGGGAAAGCATGAGCGCATGGCTGTCCACGATGCCGGTGCTGGGCGACAGCAGGGCCGCCACGCATTCCAGCGCGGGCTCCAGCGCGCGCGCCTCGTCCCGCGCGAGCCACTGCAGGTCGTGCACGCCATTGGCCCCGGCGCGCTGGCGTATGCCGTGCAGCTGCGCTTCCTGCTGGGGCGAGGTCGCCACGATGAGCTTGCCGCAGCGGCTGTGCGGCAGGCCGCGCTGCCCACAGTAGTCGTACAGCAGCTCCTTGCCCTGCACGCACAGCCGGGCCTTCAGCGAACCTGCAGCGTAGTAGATGCCCGCGTGGATCACCTCGCTGTTGCGCGAACTGGTTTCGGTGCCGATGGCGTTAGCCGCCTCCATCACCAGCACCTCGCGCCCCTGCAGCGCCAGCGCGCGCGCCACGGCCAGGCCCACGACGCCGGCGCCGATCACGACGCAGTCGACGGTCTCACTCATGTTCTGTTTCCCTTCTTCAAGCCTGCTCGAAACCTTCGAGCACATTCACTGCATTGCTCCCCAGCTCCGCCGCCGCGTAGCCTCCTTCGAGCACGAACACCGTGGGCAGCCCCAGGCGGGCCAGGCGCTCGCCGATGCGCGGAAAGTCGTCCGCCGCCAGGCGAAAGCGCGAGATGGGGTCGCCCTCGAACGTGTCCAGCCCCAGCGACACCACCAGCGCATCGGCGCCGTGCGCAGCGATGCGCGCGCAGGCCTGCTCCAGCGCGGCCATCCACGCGGCGAAACCGGTGCCGGCGGGCAGCGGCAGGTTCAGGTTGCAGCCCGCGCCCGGCCCGGCGCCGGTCTCGTCGGCATGTCCCAGGTAGAACGGGTATTCGGTGCGCGGATCGCCGTGGATGCTGGCGAACAGCACGTCCGCGCGCTCGTAGAAGATGCTCTGCGTGCCGTTGCCGTGGTGGTAGTCCACGTCCAGCACGGCAACGCGCGCGGCGCCGTGCAGGCGCAGCCACTGGGCCGCCACGGCGGCGTTGTTCAGGAAGCAGTAGCCTCCCATGAAGTCCGGCCCCGCATGGTGGCCCGGCGGGCGGGTGCAGCAGAACGCGGCGCGCGCGCCGGCGGCCACGCAGGCCGCGGCGCTGGCGGCCGCATCGGCGCCGGCCTTGGCCGCGGCCCAGGTGCCCGCAGCCAGGGGCGTGCCGTTGTCCATGGAATAGAGCCCCAGGCGGGCGATGAAATTGGCGGGCTCCACGTCGTCGCGCAGCGTGCGCACGGGCCAGACCGAGGGAAAGGGCTGCACCTGGGCGTTGGCGGCGTCCAGCGCCAGCCACTGCTGCCAGGCCGTGCGCAGGAAGTCCAGGTAGCGCGGCGCGTGCACCTGGGCCAGCACGGCGACGCTGTCCTCGCCGGGCGCCTGCAGTGCATGGCCGCGTGCGCGCAGGCGGGCTTCCACGTAGTCCACGCGGGCGGGCTTCTCGAAGCACGGCACGCGCTCGCCCCGGAAGAATTCATGCTGCGGCGCGTGGCCCTGGTGCAGCGGGTTGTGGAAGGTGATCATCGTCGGCGCGGCGGCGGTGGGGCTGGAGCGCCGATTGTGGCTGAAGCCGCACCCACCCAGCGCGTACACTGGCAGGCCCGCGCCGGGCACCACCACCAGCCGCCATGAGCCGCCCCGACCTGTCCTTCCTCCTGCGCGCCGAACAGGGTGCGCCGGCACCCGCCGCCGCGCCGTCCAGCCAGGACGAGCGCCGCGGCATCGAGCGCGCCAGCGGCGCGGTGGCCGCGCTGATCGCCGAGCTGCGCGCCTCGCAGGCCGAGCTGGAAGCGCAGAACAAGGTGCTGCGCTACAGCCAGGCCGCGGCCGAGAGCGCCTCCGAGCGCTTCGAAACGCTGTTCTCCAGCGTGCCGCTGTCGCTGATGGTGCTGGACGAGCACGACATCGTGGTGCAGGCCAACTCCATGGCGCACCGCTCGTTCCAGCCCAGCGAGGCCGACCGCCCCCTGACCTCGCTCATGCCCTTCGTCAGCGCCGGAGACGCGCCGCGCGTGCGCGCCGCGTTCGACGCAGCGCGCCGCGAAGGCACGGCCGAGGCCACCGAGGTCGTGTTCCACATCGGCCGCGAAGGCCGCATCACCGGCGACCTGCACATCGCCCGCATCGAGGAGCCGCAGCAGGACGCCCAGCCCCCGCTGGTGCAGTTCCTGTGCGCCGTGATCGACCAGGGCCCCCTGCTGGCCGAGCGCCAGGCCCTGCAGCGCAGCGCGCAGGCGCTGCAGGAGCGCAACGCCCAGCTGCACGCCAGCGAGCTGCGGCTGGAGGCCGTGATCAACTCCGCGCTGGACGCCATCATCTGCGTGGACCAGCACCAGCGCATCACCGTCTTCAACCCCATGGCCGCCATGCTGTTCCAGTGCTCCACGCGCGACGCACTGGGCAGCCCTTTGGTGCGCTTCCTGCCCACCGCCGGGCAGGTGCTGGCCTTCGCGCAGCTCACCACGCAGGCGGGACTGGGCGAGATGACCGCCCTCACCGCCGGCGGCAAGGAGCTGGCGGTGGAGGTCAGCGTCTCCTTCGAGCGCCACGCCGAGGGCGAGACCACCACCGTGTTCGCACGCGACCTCACCGGCCGCAAGCGCGCCGAGGCGCGCCGCACCGAGCTCGAGGCGCAGCTGCGCGAGTCGCACAAGATGCAGGCCGTGGGCACCATGGCCGGCGGCATCGCGCACGACTTCAACAACATCCTGCATGCCATCCTGGGCAACGTGGAGCTGGCCAAGGCCGGCTACGCGGCCGACTCCGCAGGCATGGAAAGCCTGCTGGAGATCGAGAAGGCCGGGCGCCGCGCCCGCGACCTGGTGCGCCAGATCCTCACTTTCAGCCGCAACGAGCCGCCCCGGCGCGCCGCCGTCTCGCTGGCCGACGTGGCGCGCGACACCAACCGGCTGCTGCGCGTCACCATGCCGCCCGAGATCGAGCTGTCCATGCACCTGCCGCCCGACCTCCCGCCGGTGCTGGCCGACGCCACGCAGGTGGAGCAGGCGCTGCTGAACCTGTGCACCAACGCCATCCACGCCATCGGCCCGCGGCGCGGCCACATCCACCTGGAAGCCGCCCCGCTGCAGCCCGACCCGCGCCTGCGCGAGCGGCTGGGCCTGGCCGAAGGCGGCTACGTGGCCGTGACCGTGCGCGACGACGGCCCCGGCATGGACGCGGCCACGCTCTCGCGCATCTTCGAGCCTTTCTTCACCACCAAGCCCGTGGGCCAGGGCACCGGCCTGGGCCTGGCCGTGGTGCACGGCGTGATGCGCACGCACGGCGGCGGCATCGACGTGCACAGCAGCCCCGGCCACGGCAGCCGCTTCACGCTGTACTTCCCCGTGGCGCAGGGGCCCGTGGCAGCCGCACCCGCGCAGGCGGCCGCGCCGGTGCCACCGGCAAGCCCGCACACCCCGCCGGGAGCAGGCGACCGCCAGCGGCACGTGATGTACGTGGACGACGACGAGGCGCTGGTCTTCCTCGTGCAGCGGCTGCTGCGCCGGCGCGGCTATGCCGTGAGCGGCTTCACCGACCCGCACGAGGCCACCCAGGCGCTGCAGAGCGACCCCGCACGCTACGACCTGCTGGTGACCGACTACAACATGCCCGGCTACTCCGGCATCGACCTGGTGCGCGCGGCGCTGGCCATCCGCGCCGACCTGCCCGTGGCGCTGGCCTCGGGCTACGTCACGGCCGAGATCGAGCAGGCCGCCCTGGCCGAAGGCGCCCGCGCGCTGATCCACAAGCCCAACGACGTGCAGGAACTGTGCGCCACGGTGGACCGCCTCGTCCATGGGCATTGAGTGCCTGCACGCGGACGACGACCTGCTGGTGCTGCACAAGCCCGCAGGCCTGCTGTGCGTGCCCGGACGCGGCGACGACAAGCAGGACTGCCTGTCCGCACGCGCCGAAGGCGCATGGCCCGGCGCGCTGGTCGTGCACCGGCTGGACCAGGCCACCTCGGGCCTGGTGTTGATGGCACGCACCGCCGCGGCGCAGCGGCGCCTGGGCGATGCCTTCGCCGCACGCGCGGTGGACAAGCGCTACCACGCCGTCGTGCACGGACAGCTGCGCGCAAGCGATACGCCGGATGGCTGGGGGCTCATCGACCTGCCGCTCGCGCGCGACTGGCCTCGCCGCCCCATGCAGAAGGTCGACCTGGCGCACGGCAAGCCCAGCCAGACGCGCTGGCGCGTGCTGCACCACGACGCAGCGGCAGGCACCACGCGGCTCGAGCTGCAGCCGCTCACCGGGCGCACGCACCAGCTGCGCGTGCACCTGGCCGCCATCGGCTACCCCATCGTGGGCGACGCGCTCTACGCGCCCGCAGGCGCACTGCCCTCCGCGCCCCGGCTGCTGCTGCATGCCAGCGCGCTGCGCTTCGCCCACCCTGCCCTGGGCCACGACTGCCATTTCAGCCAGCCGCCGGATTTCTAGTGTTTTTTGCCTCCAGCGCTTGATGGACAAGCGCAACCAGCTATCAATCCATGAGCAGAGCAGCCTGCGGGCTGCATTACCATCGCAGCATGACCCAGCACCTCACCATCCTCACCGGCGCATCGCGCGGCATGGGCCTGGAGATGGCCCGGCAGCTGCTGCAGCCCGGCCACACGCTCATCACCCTGTCGCGCCAGCCCAGCGGCCAGCTCCACGCCCCGGAGGGCGCCCAGCTGGAACAATGGGCGCAGGACCTGGCCGACGGCGCCGGTGCCGCCCGGCGCCTGCGCGACTGGCTGGCCGGCCAGCAGGCCGGCCGCTTCGCCAGCGCCACGCTGATCAACAACGCGGGCGTGATCCCGCGCATCGCCCCCCTGTCGGACAGCGATGCCGCCGACCTGGCCAACGCATTGCGCGTGGGGCTGGAAGCGCCCATGCAGCTCACCGCGGCCTTCCTCGGTGCAACCGAAGGCTGGGCCGTGCCGCGCAAGGTGCTCAACATCTCCTCGGGCCTGGGCCGCAAGGCCATGGCCTCGCAGGCCGCCTACTGCGCCGCCAAGGCGGGCATGGACCACTTCACGCGCTGCCTGGCGCTGGACGAAGCGGCCAAGCCCCACGGCGCGCGCGTCTGCTCGCTGGCGCCCGGCGTGATCGACACCGACATGCAGGTGCAGCTGCGCGGCGCCGATGCGTCGGACTTCCCCGACGTGCAGAATTTCGCCAACCTCAAGGCCGGCGGCATGCTCGCCTCGCCCGCAGGCGCGGCCGCCCGCGTGCTCGCATGGCTGCAGCGCGCGGACTTCGGCGCGAATCCCGTGGCCGATGTGCGCGAGGCCTGAAACTACCCATTCGATAGCTGCTTGCGCTTATCCAGCAAGCGCTAGAGCCTGATTTCATTCACAACCATCACACCCTAGGAGAACACCATGTCCCGTGAAGTCGTCGTCGTTTCCGCCGTGCGCACCGCCATCGGCACCTTTGGCGGCAGCCTGAAAGACGTGCCGCCCACCGAACTGGGCGCCACCGTCGTGCGCGAGTCGCTCGCGCGCGCCAGCGTGGAGGGCAAGGACGTGGGCCACGTCGTGTTCGGCCACGTGGTCAACACCGAGCCCAAGGACATGTACCTCTCCCGCGTAGCGGCCATCAACGGCGGCTGCGCCGAGGGCACGCCCGCGTTCAACGTGAACCGCCTGTGCGGCTCGGGTCTGCAGGCCATCGTGAGCGCCAGCCAGTCCATCCTGCTGGGCGACGCCGACGTGGCCATCGGCGCGGGCGCCGAATGCATGAGCCGCGCTCCCTACGCCAGCCTCACCAGCCGCTGGGGCGCGCGCATGGGCGACTTCAAGATGATCGACATGATGATCGGCGCGCTGCACGACCCCTTCCACACCATCCACATGGGCGTGACGGCCGAGAACATCGCGGCCAAGTGGGGCATCACGCGCGAGGACCAGGACAAGCTGGCCGTCGAGAGCCACAACCGCGCCGAGCGCGCCACGCAGGCGGGCTATTTCAAGGACCAGATCGTGCCCGTGATGCTCAAGAGCAAGAAGGGCGAGGTGGCCTACGCCACCGACGAGCACTTCCGCTCCGGCGCCACCCTGGAAGACATGGCCAAGCTCAAGCCCGTGTTCGTGAAGGAAAACGGCACGGTGACGGCGGGCAACGCCTCGGGCATCAACGACGCGGCCGCCGCCGTGGTGCTGATGGAGGCCAAGGCCGCCCAGGCGCGCGGCGCCAAGCCGCTGGCGCGCCTGGTGGCCTATGCGCACGCGGGCGTGGACCCGAAGTACATGGGCATCGGCCCCGTGCCCGCCACGCAGCTCGCGCTCAAGAAGGCCGGCCTGACGGTCAATGACCTGGACGTGATCGAAGCCAACGAGGCCTTCGCCGCCCAGGCCTGCGCCGTCACGCGCGACCTGGGCCTGGACCCGGCCAAGGTCAACCCCAACGGCTCGGGTATCTCGCTGGGCCACCCGATCGGCGCCACGGGCGCCGTCATCACCGTGAAGGCGCTGCACGAGCTGCAGCGCATCCAGGGCCGCTACGCGCTGGTGACCATGTGCATCGGCGGCGGCCAGGGCATCGCGGCCATCTTCGAACGCATCTGACACCCGCCATCGCCAATGGCGATGGCGCGCGCCCGCATCGGCACGGCTGCCGCGCGGGCGTTTGCGCCATCATGCGCACCGGCTTCATTTCCCCCGATTCCAAGGAGACTCACCCCATGCACCGCAGACACCTTCTTTCCCTGGGCGTGCTCGCCTGCGCACTGGGCGCCGCACAAGCCCAGACCGCGGCCCCTGCCGCAGCGGGCGCCTATCCGTCCAAGCCCATCCGCCTGATCGTGCCCTTCCCGCCCGGCGGCGGCACCGACATCCTGTCGCGCCTGGTGTCAGCCAAGCTCACCGAGGCCAACAAGTGGACCGTGGTGGCCGACAACAAGCCCGGCGCGGGCGGCACCATCGGCATCACCGAGGCCGTGAAGGCCGCGCCCACGGGCTACGACATCGTCATGGGCCAGAAGGACAACCTGGTGATCGGCCCCTGGCTGTACAAGAGCCTGCCCTGGGATCCGACCAAGGACCTGACGGCCGTCGCCCACGTGGCCTGGACGCCCGTGGTGATCGCCACCAGCGCCACCTCGCGCTTCAAGACCCTGGCCGACGTGGTCGCCGCCGCCAAGGACAAGCCCGGCACCATCACCTACGGCTCGCCCGGCAACGGCACCTCCATCCACCTCGCGGGCCACCTGTTCGAGCAGGCTGCGGGCATCAAGCTGAGCCACGTGCCCTACAAGGGCTCCAACCCCGCGCTCATGGATGCGCTGGCGGGCAACGTGGACCTGCTGGTCTCGTCCCTGCCCTCGGCCATGGGCCAGATCAAGTCGGGCAAGCTGCGCCCGCTGGCCGTGACCTCGGCCAAGCGCAGTTCCTCGGCGCCCGACGTGCCCACCGTGGCCGAGTCCGGCTTCAAGGGCTTCGACGTGAGCACCTGGTACGGCCTGCTGGCCCCCGCCGGCACTCCCGCGGCGGTGGTGCAGACGCTCAACACCGAGGTCAACAAGCTGCTGGCCCAGCCCGACGTGCAGGCCGCCATCCAGGCCCAGGGTGCCGAGGCGCAGGCCATGACGCCCGCCGAGTTCAGCACGCTGCTCAAGACCGAGTACACGCAGTGGAAAGGCATCGTGGAGGCCTCGGGCGCCAAGATCGAGTGATCCTGCCGGCGCTTCCCATGAAAAAAACGGCTCCCGCGGGAGCCGTTTTTTGTAGGGCGCGGTGTGCGCTCAGTCGCGCACCACCAGCACCGGCACGTGGGCCACGCCCAGCACGCGCTGCGTGACGCTGCCCAGCACCAGCTTCTCCAGGCCGCGGCGGCCATGGGAGCCCATGACGATGAGGTCGGCACCCACGCTCTCGACGGCGCGCACGATGCCATCGTGCACCGCATGGCCCTCGCCCACCATGGTATTCACCGTGGCCACGCCGGCCTGCGTGACGGCGGTCTTGGCGGCATCCAGGGCCGTGTTGGCCTCGGCGGTCGCCGCGCTCAGGTACTGCGCCTGGCCATAGGCGAAATCGGCGCCCACGCCGGTGAACGGATAGGGGTCGATCACGTACAGCGCGGTGACCGCGCTGCCGAAGGTCTTGGCCAGCGCCGCGGCCTTGGCCACGGCCTTCATGGAGGTTTCCGAACCGTCCACGGGAACCAGGATGTGCTTGAACATGGAATCTCCTTTGCGAGTTGAGAGAAGTGGTGGGGTCCAGTGTGGCGCCATCACGCGCGCGGCGGCTTGACGCGCATCAATCAATCACGGCTCGCCGTCGCCCTGGAAGCCTGCGCGCCGGCAGGTGAGCACCAGCGTGTCGCGCCAGCCGCCGCCTTCCTCCAGCGGCTGGATGGGCGTGGTTTCATGGATCATGCGCGCATCGTCGAGCAGCATCAAGGACCATGGCTCGTTCAGGGTGAAGCGCTGGCCGTTGGGGCCCGCGGCCTCGAAGATGCGCGTTTCGCCCCCCTTGACGCCGTGCCGCGCGACGAGGAACACCGCCACCAGGTCCACGCCGTCGCGGTGCGCGCCCTCCGGCGTGGGGCGCCCGATGCCGCCCTCGGTGTCGATGCGGAACTGGTGCGCCTCGATGTACCAGCGCTCGGGCCGCGAGGCCAGGGCCGCCTGCGACAGACCCGCCACGGCATGCATCAGCCGCTGCCATGCGGGGAGCACCACGGCCTGCTCCTTCATCGGCGCGAACCACCGCTGCATGCCGCCGTGCAGCGCGTTGTACTCCACCGGCTGCCAATGCGCGCGGTGCGGCACCTGCTGCACTGCATCCCCGTCCACGACGAAGCAGGAGTGGCGCCGGCGGCGGTAGCGGCCGCCATCCTTCAGGAAATCGTCGGGCGGCAAATCGTCCCAGTCCTGTGCCAGCGCCTGCAACTCGGCCAGGGTGCACCCGGCCCACAGGGCCGTGTCGTTGGGCTGCAGGACGGCATAGCCGCGGTCGCGCAGTTGCGGCACGACCTGGCCCGGAGGAACGTAGGGAGGGGAAAAAGTGACATGCGCCATGCCGCTGGAGCTTAACCGCTGGCGCAGGACGTCCGTGCGGGCTACAACTGCCCTGCGTTCTGCGCCTCCTGCAGCAGGCGCCACATGACCTTGCCGCTGCCGGACTTGGGCAGCGCATCCACGAAGCGCACGAGGCGCGGCACCTTGTACACGGCCATGTGCTCGCGGCACCAGGCGACGATCTCCTCCTCGCTGACCAAGTCCCGGTGGCTGGCGCGCAGCACCACGACGGCCTTGACCGTCTCGCCGCGGTAGTCGTGCTGGGCGGCGATCACGCAGGCCTCCTGGATTGCGGGGTGGCGGAACATCAGCGCCTCGACCTCCGCCGGCCAGACCTTGAAGCCGCTGGCGTTGATCATGCGCTTGAGGCGGTCGGTGAGGAAGAAGTAGCCCTCCTCGTCCATGCGCCCCAGGTCGCCGCTGCGGAAGAACCGCCTGCCCTCCAGCTCCATGAACGCCGCCGCCGTGGCCTCGGGGTGCTTCCAGTAGCCCGAGAAGACCTCGGGGCCGTGGATGACGATCTCTCCTTGCTCGCCCACCGGTACTTCCTGCAGCGTCTGCGGGTCCACCACGCGCGCGTCAGTGCCTATGAAAGGGATGCCCAGGCATTGCTGCTTGGGGCGGTCAGGCGGGTTGCTGTGCGAGGGCGCCGCGGTTTCCGTCAGGCCATAGCCTTCGACGTAGCGCAATCCGTAGAGCTCCAGCAGCCGCTGCGCCACCGCCTGTGGCATGGCCGCACCGCCGCCACCGATGTACTGCAGGCTCGACAGGTCGTACTGCGCGAAATGCGGGCTGGCCAGCAGGTCGATGATCATGGTGGGAATGTTGGTCCAGCTCGTCACGCGGTAGCGTGAGATGAGCCGGCCGGCCAGGTCGCGGTCCCAGCGCGGCATGAGCACCAGCGTGGCGCCGCAGTACATGGCGCAATGCATGACGCTGACCATCCCCGTGATGTGGAACAGGGGCAGCACGCCCAGCACCACGCTTTCGGCCGTGGCGCCGCCCCAGAGGCTGCCGGCGACGGCGTTGTGCATGATGCTGCGGTGCGGATGCATGCATCCCTTGGGCAGTCCCGTGGTGCCGCTGGTATAGGGCAGCACCGCGAGGTCGCCGGGCCCGACCTCCAGCGCCGCAGGCGCGCCGGCACTGTCCAGCGCCTCGTGCCATGCATGCACCTGCCCCCCGTGCAGCAGGGGCAAGGGCCTGTGCGTGCACAGCCATTCCCGCCATGTGTCGGGCATGTCCGGCGGTGATAGCGACGGGGCATCGAAGGCATCCGCATACTGCGTGACCATGAGGTGCTGCAGCCCCTGGCCTTCGGGCAGCGCGGCGCTGGCCGTGGCCAGCTCGCCCGCGATGTCGGCCGTGGCGATGGCCACGCGCGCCTCCGAGTCCAGGAGGTAGTGCTGCAGCTCCTGCGCGCGGTTCATGGGATTGACCGGCACGACGACGGCATTGGCGCGCAGGATCGCGAAATGCGCCAGCACCCATTGCGGGCAGTTCTGCATGAACAGCACCACCCTGTCGCCCTTGCGCACTCCCAGGGCCTGCAGCCGCGCTGCCAGGCGCTGCGCGCCGTCGTGCAGCGCGCGGTAGCTGGTCTCCTGCCCGAGGAAAACCAGCGCCGGCTTGTCCGGATAGCGCCGCACATTCACGGCCAGGTTGTCCCAGAGGGAGGTGGCCGGCACGGTGATCGCCTGCGGAAGGCGGCTGGGCCAGAACGCGTGGTGGGGTCGCATGCGATGGGCTCCTATCTGATGCCACGCAAGCCTAGGGACTCGCGGCATGCGCATCATCAGTGGGAGCCCCAGTGCGCAGTCTCCGGCGCGACGCACGCGCCGCCTGCACGGTGGTATCCATAATGGCGTTCAGGGAGTATGCGCATGAAGCCGAACAAAGTTCTTTGCCTCTTGACCCGCTCACTGCTGGCGGGCCTGACCAGCGTGTCCGTGCTGACCGGCGCCTGGGCCTGTACGCGGCTGGTGTTCCATGGCGCCCACGGCCAGGTGGTCACCGCCCGGTCGATGGACTGGAAGAGCGACATCACCAGCAACCTCTGGGTACTGCCGCGCGGCATGGCCCGCAACGGCGAGGCCGGTCCGAACTCGCTGCGCTGGACTTCGCGCTACGGCAGCATCGTCACTTCGGGCTACGACGTGTCCACCACCGATGGCGTGAACGAAGCCGGGCTGCACGCCAACCTGCTGTGGCTGGCCGAGTCCCAGTACCCACGCTTCGATGCGCAGAGCAAGCCCGGCCTGACCATCGCCGCCTGGGCGCAGTACGTGCTGGACAACTTCGCCACCGTCCAGGAGGCCGTGGCGGCACTGGAGAAGGAGCCGTTCACCCTGGTCACCGACAACGTGCCGGGCGAGAACCGCCTGACCACGCTGCACCTGTCGATGTCGGACGCCAGCGGCGACAGCGCCATCGTCGAATACATCGGCGGACGCCAGGTGATCCACCACAGCCGTACCTACCAGGTGATGACCAACTCGCCGGTGTTCGAGCAGCAGCTGGCACTCAACACCTACTGGCAGCAGATCGGCGGCACCACCATGCTGCCCGGCACCAACCGCGCGGCCGACCGCTTCGCGCGGGCGGCGTTCTACGTCAACGCCATTCCCAAGGACCCGGACCCGAACAAGGCACTGGCCAGCGTCTTCAGCGTAATCCGCAACGTTTCGGTGCCCTACGGCCTCACCACGCCCGGCGAGCCCAACATCTCGTCCACCCGCTGGCGCACGGTCTTCGACCACCAGCGCAAGCTGTATTTCTTCGAATCCGCCCTCACGCCCAACACGTTCTGGGTCGATCTCAAGGCCGTGGACTTCAGCAGCGGCAGCGGCAAGGTGCTCAAGCTCGACCTGGGGCCGAACCAGAGCCACGCCTACGCGGGCGACGCCACGCGCGCCTTCCAGCCGGCGGCGCCATTCAAGTTCCTGGGCCTGTGAAGCGCCGGCACGCCTGAGACGCCGTCAGTACTGGATGGAGATGTCCTCCTGCCCCCGGCTGGCGGCCTTGCGCAGTGCCTGGGTGATGATGCTGGTCGCCACGTTGGCGAAGTAGCGCGCGCCCCAGCCGGCATACTTGTCCTCGGCTTCGGGCGTCAGCGCAATGGTTCCCGCGCACTTGCCGGCCGCGGCAACTGCCCGCAGCGCCTTCTCGATCGCCGCTTCCACCGGCGGCGAAGCCCAGTCGTTGTTGTGGCCCATCGCATGCGCAAGGTCGTTCGGGCCGACGAACACCGCATCGACACCCTCCACGGAAGCGATGGCCTGGGCGTTCTCGACACCCTCGGGCGTCTCGATCATGGCGATGAGGGAGATGCCCTCGTTGCTGCGCCTGGTGTGTTCGATGCCTCCGAAAGCGCCATAGCCTGCGGCACGCGAGCTGAAGGCGCTTCCGCGGCGCCCCACCGCCGGGTAGCGCACCTGCTCGACGAGGCCGCGCGCCTGCGCGGCAGAGCTGACCATGGGAATTTGCACCGCGCCCGCCCCCATGTCGAGCACACGCGAAATATCCTGGGGCAGGCAGCGCACCACGGGAATGATGCCGCTGGCCCGTGCCGCCCGCAGCATGTTCTCGGTGGTTTCCAGATCCGCGCAGCCGTGCTCGTTATCGATGATGACGAACTCGAATCCCGCGTAGGCGCACATCTCGATGATGGCAGGGCTGGGCAGGCCGCTGAAGAGGCCTCTCAAACGGCGGTCGCTTCGCAGCAGTGCGGACAGTCGGGTATCCAGGGGGTGGCGGATTTCCATGGGCTTGACGGGTGTGAAGAAGTGAGGGGAGAAGGTCAGTGGATTTCATCGGCGTGGCGCATCGCCGCTTCGAGCATGCCCAGGTCGAACCGGCCGCTGCGTGCGGCCTCCAGCAAGGGAGCTTCCTTGCGCTTGACCAGTTCGATGCACTCCGGCATCTGCGCCAGGTACCGGGGCGCGATGACCACTGCGCCATGCCGGTCGGCATGGACCACGTCGCCATCGTTCACCGTGAGGCCGAACACCTCCACGGGCTGTCCGAAATCGACGACGTGCACATGCGCATGCGATGGCCCCACGCTGCCGGCGAGGATCGGGAAATTGGGCGAGAGGTCCCCGATGTCACGCACGGAGCCGTTGGTCAGGACGCCGGCGACGCCCAGCCCCTCGTGCACGGCGGAATTGACCTCGCCCCAGAACGAACCCGTGCCGGGCCGGTCGTCCATGTCCTGCATGACGACGATCACGGGCCCTTGCGGGTGGCCCGCCACGTGCCGGTAGTACGCGAGGCGCGTGGCCCGCACCGTGGCGGGGTCGATCTGGGGCGGGCTGCTCGCACGGATGCGGGCCGTGCGGGCAATGCCTACCACGGCAGGCAGCGGCTGCGGTGCGGCGACGAGCGTGCCGTAGGTGAAACCGTGCGCCACACGGCTTCCCATGGCGATTTCCAGCGCGTTGCAGATCGTCGGCGTATCCACCGCGCGCAGCGCCTGGAGAAGGTCGGGTGTCAGCATGCGGGCACCTCAATCGATGGTCAGGTTGTTGGCCTTGATCAGGTTCGAGAACTTGACAGTCTCCTCGCGGATGAACTGGCGGAAGGCATCCGCCGTCATCGGCCTGGGCGAGAAGCCTTGCGCGGCCATGCGCTCCTTCACCCCTGCGCTCTTGAGCACGGCGACCACCTCCTGGTTGAGGAAGGAAACGACGGGCGCCGGCGTGCCCGCGGGCGCCAGCAGGCCCAGCCAGGTGACGGCCTCGAAGCCGGGCACGCCGGCTTCGTCCAGGGTCGGCAGATCGGGCTGGAGGGGCGAGCGCTGGCGGCTGGTCACGGCAAGCGCCGTCGCCTGGCCGTTCTTCGCGAACGCCAGCGCCGTGGCCATGTTGTCGAACTGCATGTCGATCTGGTTGCCCGCCAGGTCCACCAGCGACTGGCTGCTGCCCTTGTAGGGCACGTGCACGGCCTTGCCGCCGATGCGCTCGAGCATCATCAGCGTGGTCAGGTGCTGCGAGGTGCCGTTGCCGCTGGTGCCGTAGGACACGGCGTCCGGCTTGGCCTTGATGGCGGCCACCAGCTCCGGCACGTTGCGCGCGCCGGATTTCTTGCTGGCCAGCAGCACCAGCGGCGTGTCGGCCAGCTCCGTGATCGGAGCGAAGTCCTTCTCGACGTCGTAGCTGATCTTCTTGAGCAGGTGGGGATTCACCGCCAGGGCCGTCTGCGTGCCCAGCAGCAGGGTATAGCCGTCGGGCTTGGCGCGCGCGACATATTCCGTACCGATGCCGCCGCCCGCCCCGGCCTTGTTGTCGACCACCACCGCCGTTCCCCAGCGTTTGCCAAGCTCATCCGCGATGAGCCGACCGATGATGTCGGTGGCGCCTCCAGGGGCGAACGGGACCACGATCACGACGCGGCCGGTATGCGGATAGCCCTGCGGGCCGGTGGTCTGCGCCGCTGCGGCCACGGCGCCCAGGGATGCGCCGAGCACGGCGGCCTTGAACGCCCGCAGCAAAGGTCGGCGCGCGAGTTTGAACGAATCGAACATGGAATGTCTCCTCAGGATTGCGGTTTATTCGGCCTGGATTCGCGCGTCGCGAATGACCTTTTCCCATTTGGCGATTTCGGCACGCTGGAAAGCGGCGAACGGCTCGGCGGTGCGCCCGTCGGGCTCCACGCCCAGATTGCGCAACCGCTCCTGCGTGTCGGGGCTGGCCACGATGGCGGCGATTTCCTTGCCGAGGCGCTCGACGATGGGCTTGGGCGTACCGGCCGGGGCGAACACGCCTTGCCAGGACTGCATCTCGAACCCGGTGACGCCGGCCTCGTCCAGGGAAGGCACGCCCGGCAGGCTGGGCACTGCTTTCTTCGAGGTGACGCCCAGCACCTTGACGCGCTTGCCGTCGATCATGGGCCGCGCCGCGGCCACGGTTTCGAACACCATGTCGATCTGGCCGCCCACGAGATCGACCATGGCCTGCGAGCCCCCTTGTAGGAAATCTGGCGCAGCCGGGTGCCCGTGAGGCTTTGGTAGAGCTGCCCCGAAAGGTGTTGCGACGTGCCGGCACCCGCCGTTCCATAGGTCAGGCTTTCCGGTTTGGCCTTGAGCTCCGCCGTGATCTCCGCGACCGAATTGAAGCGGCTGCCGGCAGGCACGACCAGCACGTTGCTCACCATGCCCACCAGGTTGACGGGCGCGAAATCCTTGACCGGGTCGTAGCCCAGGTTGTCGTTGAAGAAAGGGTTGACCGCGTGCGTGGTGATGGTGCCGCCCATGAGGGTGTAGCCATCGGCCGGGGAGCGCGCGGCGGCCTGTGTGCCGACGATGCCCGAGACGCCCGGGCGGTTCTCGATCACCACCGGCTGGCCCAGGCGTTCGCCCAGTTTCTGGGCGATCAGGCGGGCCACGCCGTCCGAAACCCCACCGGTGGAAAACGGCACGATGTACTTGACGGGCTTGCTGGGCCAGTTGTCCGCCGAGGCCAGGCCAGGCAGGAATGCGAGCGTGGCGCAAGCCGCGGCCAGCGCGGCGCTCAGGGAACGGCGGCGCCGTTGATGGATGGACACGAAATTTTCTCCTTTGATTGATCAGACCGCGTGGGTCCGCACCGAATCGCGCTCGACGATGCGGCAGGGAACCACGACGTTGCGGGAATTCACATCGCCCTGCATCTGCTCATGCAGCAGATCCACGGTGGCGCTCACCATGTCCTCGACGCTTTGCACCACGGTGGTCAGGCGGTAGGAGCCCCACGCCGCCTGGGGCACGTCGTCGAAGCCGATGACCCCGACGTCCTGCGGTACGCGCAGGCCCAGTTCCAGGCGCAGCACGTCCATCGCGGCGATGGCCATGTGGTCGTTGGCAACGAACACCGCGTCGGGCGGCTGGCCGCTGCCGAACAGCTCGCGCGTGGCTTCCTGGGCGCCGCTGAAGCTGTAGTGGCCGACCGCCCGGCGGTACGGCGCATGGCCCGCCTCCTTCAACGCATCGCTGAAACCGCGCTCGCGCTCCTGATTCGTCGAGGAGTTCTCCAGGCCCGCCAGAAAAGCCGGGCGCCGGTAGCCCCGCTCCAGCAGCAGCTCCGCAACCATGCGCCCGCCCTTGTAGTTGTCCGAGGTCACGGAGCTGGTGCTGTGCCGCGCCAGCGCGCTCATGTCGGGCACACGGTTGAACAGCACCACGGGCACGCCCGCGTCGGCGCAGGTCTTCGCCAGCGCGGTGGACAGCGTCGTCGAGGCCATGACGATGCCGTCCACCTGGTATTGCAGGATCTCGGTGAGCACGCCATCCGTTTCGTCGAGGTCGCTGATGAACATCAGCACGTGGTAGCCCTGCTTCTGCAGCTTCTGCGACAGCTTCTCGATCACCAGCGGATAGAACTGGTTTTCCAGGTAGCTCATCACCAGCGCGATGATCCGGCTGCGCCGCGTGATGAGGCTGCGCGCCAGCGCGTTGGGCCGGTAGCCCAGGGTCTGGGCCGCCAGCATGACCTTGCCGCGCGTTTCTTCCGACACGCTGGCGCCGGGCGTGAACGTGCGGCTCACCGCCGACTGCGACACCTGCGCGAGCCGGGCGACGTCCTGCGCCGTGACGTTGGTCTTCATGCCGCGGTCCAGCCGCCGTCGAGCATCAGCGCGCTGCCGGTCACCAGGCTGGAGGCATCGCTGGCGAGAAAGACGAAGGCGCCCATCACCTCTTCCATCTGCCCGAGGCGCCCGAGCGCGATGCGTTCCATGACCCACTGGCGAAAGCCCGGCTCCTGGAACATGCGCGCCGTCATGTCGGTCTCGATGAAGGTCGGGCACACCGTGTTCACACGGATGCCCGCAGGGCCCAGCTCCCACGCCAGCGCCTTGCCCATGCCTTCGACGGCATGCTTGCTCGCGCAGTACAGGGTGCGGCGCGGGCTGCCGACGTGCCCCATCTGCGACGACACGTTGATCACACTGCCGCAGATGCCCTCTGCGGCCATGCGCCGCGTCACCGCGCGGGTGACGTAGAACGCGGCCTTCACGTTGAGGTCGAGCACTGCGTCGATGTCCTCGTTCTCCAACTGCGCCAGCGGCTTGGGCCGGTTCATGCCGGCGTTGTTGACCAGCACGTCGTACGCGCCCAGCCCCGCCAGCCGCTCGTCCACGGCCCGCGCATCGGTCACGTCCAGGACCAGGTAGTCGCACTGGCCGCCTTCCTCTCGCAGGCGCTCGCAAGCGGCGATCAACTCGTTTTCCGATCGCGCAGCCAGGGTGACGGCGGCGCCCGCCTGCGCCAAGGCCGCCGCGGCCGCGAGGCCGATGCCGCGGCCCGCGCCCGTGACCAGGGCGCGTTTGCCGTCCAGCCTGAAGCTGGGGGTGCGCGGCAGCATGCTCATGCCTCGGCCGGCACGGGCTGGTACCAGGGCACCTCGGCGCGCGTGCCATAGCGGCGCACGCGCAGGTTGGCCTGCTCGCCGTGCCCCGCGAAGTTCTCCATGTGGCACAGGCGCGAGCAGTATTCGCCCATGAGCGCGCTGGCCTCGTCCGTCAGCACCTTCTGGTAGGTACAGGTCTTGAGGAACTTGCCCACCCACAGGCCGCCCGTGTAGCGGGCCGCCTTGTTCGTGGGCAGCGTGTGGTTGGTGCCGATGACCTTGTCGCCGAAGCTGACGTTGGTGCGCGGCCCGAGGAACAGCGCCCCGTAGTTGGTCATGCGCTGCAGGAAGTAGTCCGGGTCGCGCGTCATCACCTGCACGTGCTCGGAGGCCAGCTCGTCCGCCTTCGCCAGCATTTCCTCGTCGCTGTCGCAGACGATCACCTCGCCGTACTCCGCCCAGCTCTGCGCCGCGATCGCTGCCGTGGGCAGGATCTGGAGCTGCCGCTCCACCTCGGCCATGGTGTCCCGGGCGAGCTTTTCGCTGGTCGTCAGCAGCACGGCGGGCGACGTCGGCCCGTGTTCGGCCTGGCCCAGCAGGTCCACGGCGCACATCTCAGCATCCACCGACTCGTCAGCGATCACCAGCGTCTCCGTCGGCCCCGCGAACAGGTCGATACCCACGCGGCCGAACAGCTGCCGCTTGGCCTCGGCCACGAACATGTTGCCGGGACCGACCAGCATGTCCACCGGCGCGATGCTCTGCGTGCCCACCGCCATTGCCACCACGGCCTGCACGCCGCCGAGCACGAGGATCTCGTCCGCCCCCGCCATGGCCATGGCCGTGACAATGGCCGGATGCGGCTTGCCCTGGAACGGCGGCGCGGTGGACACCACGCGCTTGACACCTGCCACCTTGGCCGTCAGCACGCTCATGTGCGCCGATGCGAGCAGGGGGTACTTGCCGCCCGGGATGTAGCAGCCCACCGCATTCACCGGGATGTGCTTGTGGCCGAGGACGACGCCGGGGTACGTCTCCACCTCCACGTCGCGCATCGAGTCGCGCTGGATCTGCGCGAAGTTGCGCACCTGCTTCTGGGCGAAGGCGATGTCCTCGATCTCGCGCGCGGACAGGCTCTTGCGCGCCGCTTCGATCTCCGCCTGGGACAGGCGGAAGTCCGCCGGGTCCCACTGGTCGAACTTGCGGCTGTATTCGCGCACGGCTTCGTCGCCTCGGCGTTCGATGTCCTGGATGATGCCTTCCACGGTGGCGCGCACCTTGGCATCGTCTTCGGCACGGATCTGCATGGCCTTGCCGCGTTTGAGGTATCTGATCATGAGGTTCTCTGGGTTGGGACGGGTTGCATACGAATGCAGCATACTTTTGGCGCCTTGCAATCGCATGCAAATAGGGGTTTTCACCAAGAAAAACCTTGCAGCTTGACCTTGGAGTGGCTTCAAGGTTTGAAATAGCGCCTCCCTCGCTGCTGCTACACTTTTTTCGATGCGCCGCTGGCTCGCCATCCTGTTGCTCGTGCTCATGCCCGCCCAGGCCACCTGGGCGGTGGCGGCGGGCTATTGCGTCCACACACCGGGCGCGGCGGCCTCGGACCACCTCGGGCACCACGACCCCAGCGCGCACGGCCATGCCTCCGTGCTGGCGGATGCGCCGCAGGCCCAGGACGCCGGCAGCGATGGGGCGCCCCATGGGCACCATGACTGCGGGCACTGCCATGGGCAATGCGCGGGCCTGCTGATCGGGCTGGCGCCGCTGCCCCTGGAACGGATTCCCGGCCCGTCTGTCCAGCCCATCGACGACCCGTGGGCGGCCTTGGCGTCCGTCCGCCCCGAACGTCCCAAATGGGCTCCCCTCGCCTGACCGGCGAGGCGGGACCCTCCTTCTCCTCCATCCCGTTCGCGCCCGAGCGCGCAGCCCCTTCGCTGCCCGCCCGGCCGCTGCTTGCCGGTCTCCCGTGTCCCGTCCTCAACACTGGAGCATCGGATGTATCCGACAACACGAATACCGAACCATCTTCGGCAGGCCCTGCTTGCCCTTACCCTGGCCGGCATGGGCGCCGGCGGTTTTGCCCAGGCAACGCCAGCACCGGCCAGCCTGAAAGATGTCTATGAGACGGCCTGGGCACGCCAGCCCGAGGCACAGGCCCTGGCTGCGCGCCGGGATGCCGTGCAGGCGCAGCAGCGCGCCGCGGGCGCATGGACACCCGAGCCGCCCGCACTCGCAGTCGCGGCCAAGTCCGACCGGTTCACGCGCAACGATGGCGCGCGCGAACTCGAAGCGGCCATTGCCATCCCCCTGTGGCTGCCCGGCGAGCGGCGCAGCAACGGCGCCTTGGCGGACAGCGCGGCCGCCGCCCTGGAAAGCCGCGTGGAGGCCGCGCGCCTGCGCCTAGCCGCCACGGTGCGCGAGGCCTGGTGGAGCTGGCAGCGCACACGCATCGATGCAGAGATGGCTCGCGGGCAATGGGACAGCGCGCGCCGCATCGCCGCCGACGTCGCGCGGCGCGCCCAGGCCGGCGACCTGGCGCGGGCCGACCGGCACCAGGCCGACGGCGCCGTCGCCGCGGCCGAGGCCGCCGTGGCGCAGGCCGAGGCCGCAACGACGGCGGCACTCCAACAGCTGAGGGCGCTGACCGGCGGCGCGGCCATCACAGCGATTGCGGACCCTGCCCCCGATGAGCCGGAACCTGCATCGGCAGACGCACCGCCGCACCCGGCGCTGGCCGAGTTGCAGGACCGTGCCGCCGTGGCCGAGCGCGCCGCAGCGCTGGCGGCCACGCAATCGCGCGCCAACCCGGAGCTGACCCTGTCCGCCACACGCGAGCGCGGGTCGTTCGACGAGCGCTACGGCCGCACCGTCACGCTGGGCATCCGCATCCCCCTGGGCGCAGGGCCGCGCCACGACAGCCGCGTGGCGGCGGCGCGGGCCGACGCCATGGAAGCCCAGGCGCAGCTCGCGCTCGACCGTGCGCGGCTGCAGTCCGAGGGCGAGGCCGCCGTCGCCCGCGTCCATGCCGCACGCGCCCAGCTCGCGGCCGCCGAACGCCGCGCCGCGCTGGCGCGCGAGACACGCGGCTTCTTCGACAAGTCCTTCCGCCTGGGCGAAACCGACCTGCCCACGCGCCTGCGCATCGAGAACGAGGCCTTCGATGCCGAGCGCCAGGCCGCGCGCAGCCGCATCGAGCTGGCCGCGGCCATTTCCACTTGGCGCCAAGCGCTGGGCCTGCTGCCGCAGTGAGCGGCAGGATATGAATGAAATTGGCCTCCAGCACTTATTCATCAAGCGCGAGCAGCTATCAAACAAGTAGCAAATCTCTTTTCGAAACCTCGACCATGAAACCCTCATCCCTGCTGGCGGTGCTCGGCATCGCCGCCCTCCTCCTGTCTCCGCTGGCGCGCGCCGGCGAAGGCCACGACCACGGCGACGCGGTCCCCGCCGCCACCGGCCCCGCGCTGCCGCGCTTTGCCGCCGCGTCGGAACTCTTCGAACTCGTCGGCGTGCTGAACGGCAAGCGCATCACGCTCTGGCTCGACCGCGCCGACGACAACGCGCCGGTGACCGGCGCGCGGATCGAACTCGACATCGCCGGCGAAAAACTCCAGGCCGAACCGCATGACGATGCCTATGAACTCATGCTCGCTGCCGAGCCCGAGCCGGGCGTGCTGCCGATCACGGCGACAGTCACTGCGGGCAGCGACGTCGATCTGCTGGCCGGCGAACTCGACCTCCACGAGCACGCCCACGCCGACGCCACTGCACCCTCCAGGCCCTGGGCCCGCTATGCGGCCTGGGCCGCCGGCGCGGCTGCAGCGCTCGCGGTGCTGGTCGCCATCGGCCGCACGGCGGCCTCCCGCCAACGCCGCGCAGGGGGTGCCGCATGACCGCGCGACGCATAGTTCTCACCCTGGCCGCCGCGCTGTCGCTGAGCATGCTCCCCTGCGCCTTCGCCGGCGAAGGTCACGACCATGGCGACAATCCCGCAGCGCCGAACGCCAACGGCCCGCAGCGCCTGCCCGATGGCAGCGTGTTCCTGCCCAAGCCCGCGCAGCGCAGCTCGGCGTGCGCACCCTGCGCGCCGAGGAAGGCGCGCTGCCACGCGCGCTCGAACTGAACGGCAAGGTGGCCATGGACCCCAACGCGGGGGGCAAGGTCCAGCCTACGAGCGCCGGCCGCATCGAACCGGGTCCGCGCGGGCTGCCGAACCCCGGCCAGGCAGTGCGCAAGGGCGAGGTGCTGGCCTATGTCGTCCCGTCGGCCGCCCCCATCGAGCGCTCGAACCAGGCCGCGCAACTGGCCGAGCTGCGTGCCGCCAAAGGCCTGGCCGACAAGCGCGCCGCACGCCTGCAGGAACTGGCAGACACCGTGCCGCGCAAGGACATCGAGGCGGCCGAGAGCGAGGCCCGCAGCCTGGCCGAGCGCATCGCCGCCGTCGGCGCCGGGCTCTCCACCCGCGAGGCCCTGGTGGCGCCCGTCTCCGGCGTGATCGCCTCGGCCAACGCGGTGGCCGGCCAGGTGGTGGATGCGCGCGAACTGGTCTTCGAGGTGATCGACCCGGCGCGGCTGCGCATCGAGGCGCTCGCTTTCGACCCGGCGGTCGGCGCGGACATCGGCAGCGCCACGCTGGCCATCGGCCAGGAGCGCGTTCCGCTGGCCTTCATCGGCGCCGCGCGCAGCCTGCGCGAGCAGGCGCTGCCGCTCGCCTTCCGCGCCGAAGGACCCGCGCTGTCGGCGCTGGCCGTGGGCCAGCCGGTGCGCGTCTTCGTGCAGAGCAAGGCCACGGTCCAGGGCATCGCGGTGCCCGTGGCCGCGCTGATGAAGAACCCTGCGAACCAGACCATCGTCTGGGTGAAGACCGCGCCGGAGCGCTTCGAGCCGCGCCCCGTGACGGCCGAGCCGCTGGACGGCGTGAACGCGGCGGTCACGTCGGGCCTCGCGGCCGGCGACCGGGTGGCCACGCAAGGGGCCACGCTGATCAACCAGGTGCGCTGAAGGAGCCCGCATGTTCAAGTGGCTTCTCGACAACAGCCTGGCCAACCGGCTGCTGGTGATCATCGCCAGCGTCGTGCTGATGGCCTACGGTGCCTTCACACTGTCCCGCACGCCGGTGGACGTGTTCCCCGACCTCAACAAGCCCACGGTCACCATCATGACCGAGGCCGGCGGCATGGCCGCCGAGGAGGTGGAGCAGCTCATCACCTTCCCGCTGGAGACGACCATGAACGGGCTGCCCGGCGTCGAGTCGGTGCGCTCGACCTCGTCGGCCGGCCTGTCCTTCCTCTACGTCACCTTCGGCTGGAGCACCGACATCTTCCGTGCCCGCCAGCTCGTCTCCGAGCGGCTGGCCTCGATGGAGGAAGGCCTGGCCGAAGGCGTCGTGCCGCGCATGGGGCCCATCAGTTCCATCATGGGCGAGATCATGCAGATCGCCATTCCGGTCGACCCGCAGAAGATCAGCCCCATGGCCGTGCGCGAGTACGCCGACTGGGTGCTGCGCCCCCGGCTACTGTCGGTGCCGGGCGTGGCGCAGGTGATTCCCATCGGTGGCGAGGTACGGCAGTTCCAGGTGCAGCCGGACACGGCACGCATGGCCGACCTGGGCATCTCGCACGAGCAGCTCGCCGCGGCGCTCAAGGGCTTTTCGGCCAACACGTCGGGGGGATTCCTGGAGCTGAACGGGCGCGAATACCTGATCCGCCACATCGGCCGCACGTCGCGCCTGGAGGACCTGAAGAACCTCGCGCTCACCGCCCGCCAGGGGCAGCCCATCGTGCTGCGCCAGATCGCCGAAGTGACCTTCGCCGCCGCCATCCAGCGCGGCGACGCGGGCTTCGAGGGCAAGCCGGCCGTGATCCTGGGCGTCCAGAAGCAGCCCACTGCCGACACCATCGCCCTGACCACGGCCATCGAGGACGCGCTGGCCGGGCTGCAGGGCTCGCTGCCCGCAGGCATGGAGGCGCCGCGCGTCACCTTCCGCCAGGCCAGCTTCATCGAGGCGTCGATCACCACGCTGCAAGGCAAGCTGATCGGCGCCTCGGTGTTCGTCGCGGCGATCCTGTTCTTCTTCCTCGGCACGCTGCGGCCCACCATCATCGCGCTGACGGCCATCCCCGTGTCGATCTTCATCACCGCGCTGGTCTTCCGCTGGTTCGGCCTGTCGATCAACACCATGACGCTGGGCGGCCTGGCGATTGCCATCGGCGGGCTGGTGGACGATGCGGTCGTCGGCGTGGAGAACGTGCTGCGCCGCCTGAAGGAAGACCGCGCCAGGCACCCTGGCAAGCGGCTGCATCCGCTCGAAGTGGTGGGCCGCGCGACGATGGAGGTGCGCTCGGCCATCCTCTATGCCACGGTGATCATCGTGCTGGTCTTCATCCCGCTGTTCGCGCTGCCCGGGCTGGAGGGCAAGCTGTTCGTGCCGCTGGGCATCGCCTTCATCGTCTCGACGCTGGCCTCGCTGGTGGTGTCGGTGACGGTCACGCCGGTGCTGAGCTTCTTTCTGCTGCCCCGCATGAAGCACCTGGACCATGGCGACACCCGGGTGCTCGCCTGGCTGAAGGCGCGCTACCGGGGCGGTCTGGAGGCCGTGCTGGAGCGACCCCGGGCCGCGCTCGCCGCCGCGGCCATCGCGGTCGTGGCGGCCACGGCGGCGGTGCCCTTCTTCCCGACGACCTTCCTGCCGCCGTTCAACGAAGGCACGCTGCTGATCGGCCTGCGGTTGAATCCGGGCGTCACCCTGCCGGAGAGCTCCGCGGTGGCGCGCCAGGCCGAGGTGCTGGTGCGCCAGGTGCCCGAGGTCACGCACGTGGGGCGGCGCAGCGGCCGCGCCGAGCTGGACGAACATGCCGAGGGCGTGCACGTGAGCGAACTCGACGTCGGCCTGAAGCCCACCGCCGAACTCACGCGCAGCATGGACGAGGTGCGGGCCGACATCCGCGCACGCCTGGCCAACCTGCCGGCCGCCATCGAGATCGGACAGCCGATCTCGCACCGCATCGACCACATGCTCTCGGGCGTGCGCTCGCAGATCGCGATCAAGATCTTCGGCGAGGACCTGGACGCGCTGCGCGGGCAGGCCGAGGCGCTGCGGCAGCGGCTGGCGGCTATTCCCGGCATCGCCGACCTGCAGGTCGAAAAGCAGGTGCTGGCGCCGCAGATCAAGGTGCACATCGACTACGCCGCGGCCGCACGGTACGGCGTGCCCGCGCCGCAGGTGCTGGCCACGCTGCAGAGCCTGGTCGAGGGCGAGAAGATCGCGCAGGTCGTCGAAGGAGGCCGGCGCTTCGCGCTGGTGGTGAAGCTGCCCGAGGCGGCGCGGTCGATCGAGGGCTTGCGCCAGATCCTGATCGAAACACCGGCGGGCCACATCCCGCTCTCCAAGGTCGCGACGATCGAGGACGGCGACGGCCCCAACCAGATCAGCCGCGACGATGGCAAGCGCCGCATCGTGCTGTCGGCCAACGCTTCGGGCCGCGCGCTGTCGGAAGTCGTTGCGGACATCCGCCGGGTCGTCGCCGAAACCCCGCTGCCCGAGGGAGCCTTCATCACGCTGGGCGGACAATTCCAGGCGCAGGAGGAAGCCGCGCGGCTCGTCGGCCTGCTGTCCATCGTGTCGCTGGCGCTGATGTTCGTGGTGCTGTACAGCCGTTATCAATCCACCACGCTCTCGGCCCTGATCATGGTGAACATCCCGCTGGCCCTGGTCGGCGCGGTGATCGGCCTCGCGCTGTCGGGCCAGCCGCTGTCGGTGGCCGCGCTCGTGGGCTTCATCACGCTGGCGGGCATCTCGGTGCGCAACGGCATCCTCAAGGTCAGCCACTACATCAACCTGATGCGCTTCGAGGGCGAGCGCTTCGACCGGAAGATGATCCTGCGCGGCTCCCTGGAGCGCCTCTCCCCGGTGCTGATGACGGCGCTGGTCACCGCCTTCGCGCTGGCGCCGCTGCTGTTCGAGGCCGAGCAGCCCGGCACCGAGGTGCTGCACCCGGTGGCCGTGGTGATCTTCTCCGGCCTGATCAGCTCGACGCTGCTCGACACCTTCCTCACACCCGCCATGTTCTGGCTGTTCGGTCGCAAGGATGCCGAGCGGCTGGAGAACGACAAGGACGCCGAGGCGCTGTGATTTCCCCAATGCCCGTTTTTTCCATCCACCCGAAAGGAAACACCATGAAGACGCATGCTGCTGTCGCTGCCATCACCCTGACTCTCGCCAGCGCGGCTTTCGCCGCGGGCGGCAAGCACGACCATGCCCACGGACACCAGCCGATGCACGGCGGCGTCGTGGTCGAGGTCAAGGACGTGGACTACGAACTCGTCGCCCGGCCCGACACGATCCAGCTCTATGTGCGCGACCACGGCAAGCCTGCCGATGTCTCGCAGGCCCGCGCGAAAGTCGTGCTGCTGACCGGCACCGACAAGCAGGAGGTCGAGCTCCAGCCGGCTGGCGACAGGCTGCAGGCCACCGGAAGCTTCAAGGTGGGGCCCGGCACCAAGGCCGTGGCGGTCGTCACGGTCCATGGCAAGGCCGCTACCGCGCGCTTCACCATGAAGTAAGCGCCGAAGGCCGCCCTATCGCGGCGGGAACTGCACGGTCGCATCGGCAAACTCGCGCGCATCGGCCTGCAGCCAGGCGATGAGCGCCTCGACCGGTCCGCGTGCGGCAGTCTCTTCGCGGCAGAGGAAGTAGTACTCGCCCGCACTGGGCACGTTCGACGCGAAAGGGCAGAACAGGTCGGACAGTGGATCGAGGCTGCGCAGGAAAAGCGTGGGCACCAATGCCACCCCACGCCCGGCGCGCGCCGCGTCCAAGGTCATGAAGAAGTGCCCGAAGTCGCTCGTCGCCACCTTGGCAGGCAGCGTCTCGCCGCGCGAACGGAACCAGTCGCTCCATGCAGTGGGACGGGGAGCCACGGAAAGCAAGGTGAATTGGCAGAGGTCGGCGGGCGAGTGCAACGCACCTGGCGCGATCAAGCGGCGGCTGGCCACCGGCGTGAGGACCTCGTCCCAGAGCTGGAACGCCGCGACGCCGTTCCAACTGCGCACCAGCTCATGCGGGATGCGCGGCTGGTTGCGCAGATAGCGCTTGCCCGGGAACGGGCCGAGCCGGATCGCAGCGTCGAATTCATCGCTTTGGAAATCCGCGGGCGCGGTCGATGTCAGCACCCGCACCTCGATATCCGGCCACGCCGCCGAGAACGCAGGCAGCCGCGGCAGCACGTACTCAAAAGCCAGCGATTGCGTGATGCTGATCTTGAGCGTGCAGCGGCCTCCGGATTCCCGTCCGCGGCGGGTCGCCGTTTCGAGAATATCGAGGCTTTGCTGTGCCGCCCGGAAGAAATCCTCTCCCTGCGGGGTGAGCGCCACGCTGCGCGTGAGGCGCACGAAGAGCCGGTAGCCGAGGAAGTCCTCGAGCAGCCGAACCTGGCGGCTGACGGCGCTCTGCGTCACATGCAGGTCCTGTGCAGCCAGCGAGAAGCTGAGGCGCCGCGCTGCCGCCTCGAAGGCGCGCACGGCCAATAGCGGTGGAAGAAGCTCACGGCTGGAACTGCGCGGCATACGCATGATTTTAAGTCATGCATACAGCCCAAAATCATCGTTTGTCAGCACTCGGCCGCAGGGCGACAGTGCGGGCCATGCTCCATCGGCCCAACGTTTTCCAAATAGATCTGCGCGCGGTTGCGGCCTGTACCCGCGAAATCCGCACCGTCATCGGCCAGGGCCGCCCTTTCATCGCGACCTTGAAGGCCGGCGGATACGGCTACGGGGTCTTGCCCGTGGCGCTGACGGTGCTGGAGAACGGCGCCGACGCGCTCTCGATGTCCAGCCTGCACGACGCGGTCGCCCTGCGCGAAGCGGGCATCACCGCGCCGATCCTGGTGTACGCAGGCACTCTGGCGGACGCCGGCAGCGTCGCGGTCCACGAGGAATATTCGCTGATGCCTTCGTTGCACGACGAGGCCTCCTTCGCCGGTTTCGCACAGCACCTGAAGGCCCGAGTGCGCGTTGCCGTGAAGGTCGACATCGGGCCCGAGCGCATCGGCGTGCCTTTGTCGCAGGCGCGTGAATTCATCCGGCGGGTGCATGCGCATCCACGGATGGAATTGTTTGCGGTGCATGCGCACCCGAACGTGCAGCACGGCGACGGGGAAGGCGTGCGCGAGTGCATGCAATGGCAATACGACCGCTTCGTCGGGTTGCACCAGGAACTGCGGGCCGATGGCATCGACGTGCCGTGGTTCGCGCTCGCGAGTTCGAAGGTGCTGCGGATGGCCGGCGCATCCATGGCACTCAGCGCGGTGGACCCCGGCGCCGCATTGTTCTCCTCCCTGTCGGGAGGGCCGGCGCAGGCCTTCGCCCAGTTGCGCACCCGCCTTCTCGCCGTGCGGACCGTCGAGCGCACCGAGCACCTGCAACAAGCAGCCTTCCCGATGCGCCAGGACATGCGGGTCGGCGTGCTGCCCATCGGTTACTCGGATGGCATGCATCGCGTCCATGCTGCCAGCGTGCTGGTGCGCGGCCAGCGGGCGCCTGTCCTCGGCAAGCCCGCGCTCGAATACACGCGCATCGACCTCAGCAGCCTGCCTGATGCGCAGGTGGGGGACGAGGTAGTGATCATTGGCCGGCAGGAGGGAGCCGTGATCTCCCCGGAAGAGGCTTGCGCCTTCCAGCGTGCCGCCCGTGTCATCGATCTGGCGCTGCAGATCGGTCCCACCGTGGAGCGTGAGTACATCGGCGCCTGCGGGTCTCCGCTTTCCTTTTCTCAACCCTAGATCGCAGGAGCTGTGAACATGCCCTCCATTTCCCGCCGCCACTTCGTCGCCCTGGCCGCCGCGCACGCCGCTGGCGCCACGAGTGGTTCCGCATTCGCAAACGGTTTTCCCAACCGTCCCATCCGGCTGATCGTGCCGTACGCGGCGGGCGGGGGTGCCGACATGGTTGCCCGGACCATCGCACAGCGCCTGACCGAGACGTTGGGATGGTCGGTCGTGGTCGACAACAAAGCCGGCGCGAACGGCTTGATCGGTTCCGACGCGGTGGCCAAGGGCCCTGCGGACGGCTATACCCTCCTGCTCACCGATGCCGCATTTGCGACCAATCCCGCGGTGCAGCCCAAGATTCCGTTCGACCCGATCAAGGACTTCGCGCCCATCACCCTCGTCGGCTCGTCGCCCCAACTGCTTGTGGCCCACCCCTCCTTCCCGGCCGACTCGCTGAAGGACATGCTCGCGCTGCCGCGCGACCAGGTGCGCAATGCCGGAGTGGGCACCACCGGCGCTGGGTCGGTGGCGCATCTGCTGCTGGAAACGCTGAAGCTGAAGACTGGTATGGATCTTGTACACGTGCCCTACAAGGGCGGCAGCGCTGCTCTGAGCGATGCCGTCGGCGGGCAGATTCCGCTGGTGATCAACTCCGTTCCAGCTTGCATGCCGCACATCGAGGCGAAACGGCTCAAGGTTCTCGCCATCGCCAGCCCGTCGCGCCATCCCAAGCTGCCGCAGGTGCAGACCTTCTCGGAAAGCGTGCCGGGTATCGTCGCCAGCGCCTGGTACGGCGTGCTGGCTCCGGCGAAGACGCCGCCTGAGGTATTGCAACAGCTGGGCGCAGCCTTTGCGAAATCGGTCGAACTGCCCGATGTCAAGGCCAAGCTGACGGCAGCATTCATCGACCCCATGCAGGTCGGTCCGCAAGCGTTCTCGAAATTCCTCGGAGAGGAAATCGCGCGTTGGCAGGCGGTGGCCAGGCAAACCGGCATCACGGCCAATTCCTGAAGCGCTGGCGGCTGCGGCCGCCAGGCCACTGGCGCCGCCCTCCAGAGTTTTCGGGCCTTTGTCCTACACCGCTGAGCATGCGGCGTTCCCAACATTGGTGCGCAACGACACCTAGCCACTCCAGCAGGAGTGAGACAGAGGGGAGCCCCACATGAAAGCTTAGTTTGTACCGTTCAAACTGGTCTCGTATGCGGTAGTGCTGCTGATGGTGGGCGCGATCTGCTACGGCGGCATCATTGCGCTCACCTACTGGTCCGGCATCGGCGTGTGAGGCGCGCAATGAACAAGCGCCAAACCCGTCTGTTCGCGATCGGTGCCACAGCCGCCTCGGCCCTCGTCTTCCTAGGACTGACGCTGGACAGCCACCGGCAATTCGACCGCCTCACCAACGCCCATGCCATCACCCCTGCCGTCACGCTCGGCAAGGACGTATGGCACAAGAACAATTGCATCAACTGCCATACCCTGTTCGGCGAAGGCGCCTACTACGCCCCCGATCTCACCAAGATCACCAAGCTGCGCGGAGAGGCCTACCTCAAGGCCTACCTCAAGGATCCGTCGAAGTTCTACGACGAGAAGCGCCATCGGCGCCTCATGCCCAAGCAGGATCTGAGCGATGACGATATCGCGGGCCTCATCGCCTTCCTCGACTGGGTGAGCAATGTAGACAACCAGGGCTGGCCCCCGCGGCCCATCCTCGTTACCGGAGCAGCCCTGCCGGGCAGCGACCGAAGCGCCAGCCAGCAGACGGATGCGTCTGCCGCAGACCGCGGCGTAGGCGACGCGCCCCCGGGGGCACGTCCCGTCAGTGGCCAGGAAGATCCCATTGCCCTCGGCGAGCGGCTGTTTCGCTCTGCCACACCGGCGTGCACCGCGTGCCACTCCACGGCACCCGGTGTCGACATGGCAGGCCCGTCCCTGGCAGGCCTGCAGGGTCGTACCGAATCACTGCTGGCATCAGGCCAGTACAAGGGGAAGGCGCACGACGTGAGCGGCCATATCCACGAATCGATCGCGGAACCCAGCGCACACCTGGTGCCGGGCGCCATGTATTCGGCAGACGGCACCTCGTTCATGCCCACAACGTATGCGAAAGACCTGAAGCCGGAGCAGATCGACCAGCTCACGGCCTATTTGATGTCGTTGAAATAGGCCAACCGATGGTGTGTGCAGGCAGGTCCGCACCATCGCAGCGCCAGGTTCTCCCGGGAGTCCGCCATGAGATACAAGTCACAAGCCGTCGCCTACTGGTACTTCGCCGTGGCCGTGGCCCTGTTCGGCCTGCAGCTGGTGTTCGGGCTACTGTCGGCCACCAAATACCTGGGGCCCGATCCCTTGCTCTACATCCTGCCGTTCGACGTCACCAAGATGATCCACACGAACGTGCTCATCGTGTGGGTGATCTGCGGCTTCATGGGCGCCACGTACTGGATGGTGCCGGATGAATCCCGCACCGAACTCCACAGCACGCGGATCGCCTATGTCCAGCTCGTGCTGTGGACCCTGATGGGCCTGGCCACGGTGGTCGGCTACCTGTTCCGCTGGGGCACCGGCAACAAGCTGCTGGAGCAGCCCCTGCCGTCGAAGATCGTCATCGTCATCGTCATGCTCATGTTTCTCTACAACGTGGGCATGACCATCCGGAAGTCGGGACGCTTCACCACGACGGAAGGCGTGCTGCTGGGCGGCCTGGGCCTTGCCGCCGTGCTGTACCTGCCTGCACTGCTGTACTACGAGAACTACACCGTTTCCATCTTCTACCGGTGGTGGACGATCCATCTGTGGGTGGAGGGAGTGTGGGAAATGATCCAGGGCGGCTTCCTGGCCTATCTGCTCATCCGCCTGTCGGGCGCCGACCGGGAGGTGATGGAAAAGTGGCTGTACGTGATCGTCGGGCTCGTCTTCATTGCCGGCATCCTGGGCACGGCGCACCACTACTACTGGGTGGGCGTGCCGTCGTACTGGCTGCCGATCGGCGGCATCTTCAGCGCGCTGGAACCTGTGGCACTGGTGGGCATGGCGATGTATGCGTATTTCGCCATACGGCGTTCGGGCATGGCCCATCCCAACAAGCTGGCGCTGCACTGGACCGTGGGCAGCGCGGTCTACACGCTGTTCGGAGCGGGGCTCCTGGGGCTGGCACACACGTTTCCGAGCGTCAACAAATGGACGCACGGCACATTGATCACGGCCATGCATGGCCACGCCGCCTTCTATGGCGCCTACGCGATGATCGTGCTGGCGATGATCACCTATGCCCTGCCCTCCTTCACGCGCCGACCCGAGGAAGGCACGTCCATGGGCTATCTCTCCTTCTGGATGCAGATGGCCGGCATGTTCGGCATGACGCTGTCGTTTGCCACGGCGGGCATCGGACAGGTGTACCTCGAACGCATCATGGGAATGGGCTACCTGGATGCGCAGCTCAAGATCCAGGTGCACTTCGTCATGCTCATCATCACAGCGTCCATCTTCACCATCGGGGTCGCGCTGTTCATCATCGACTTCTTCCGCTACGCGCCCCGGCTGGAACCGTTGCGCGCCGATGCCCCCAACCATCCACTCGATGCGAACAGAACTGCCGCCACTACATGAACCGGCCGGCGCCCAGCCAGCAGCCGGCTCCGCCGCGCCCTACTACGTGCCGAGCGGCGACGAGGTCGAGGTTTTCGCACGATGCCACGCACAGGGCCTGGCCGTGATGCTCAAGGGGCCCACGGGATGCGGCAAGACGCGTTTCATGGAGCACATGGCCTGGCGCCTGCAACGGCCGCTCATCACCATTTCCTGCCATGACGACCTGAGCGCCAGCGACTTGGTGGGACGGTTCCTCATCCGCCATGACGGCACCGTGTGGCAGGATGGGCCTCTCACACGTGCCGTGCGCGAGGGCGCCCTGTGCTATCTGGACGAGGTGGTGGAGGCGCGGCAGGACACTGTGGTCGTGCTGCATCCGCTCACCGACCACCGGCGCATGCTGCCCATCGACAAGACAGGCGAGCTGCTGCAGGCCACACCCGGTTTCGGCCTGGTGGTGTCGTACAACCCGGGCTACCAGCGCATGCTCAAGGACCTCAAGCCCAGCACGCGGCAACGTTTCGTGGCATTGGATTTCGATTTCCCACCACCAGACGCGGAGGCGCAGATCGTTGCGCAAGAGGGCGGCGTGGCCCTGGGAGATGCCCGCGCATTGGTACAGCTGGCCGTGCGCCTGCGTGCACTGCAGGACCGCGGCTTGGCGGAAGTGCCCAGTACGCGCCTGCTGGTCGCCGCGGCGCAACTGGCCGCAGGTGGCATCGAATTGCGCCGAGCCTGTTACCGCGCCGTAGTGTCCCCGCTCTCCGACGAGCCCGCACTGGTGGGGGCCATGCGCGACCTCGTGGATGCCACCTTCGTGTGAGCCATGGCCGAGGCCGAAGACGTCATCACCGACGCGGCGAGACACGCGACGACTTTCGCGCAGGCCTTGTGGCGCAGGCATCGCCCCGACACAAGCCCCGCTTCATCGCATTTGGCGGACTCCGCCGATCGGCTGGACCTGCTGATACGCGCGGCCTTCGGCGATGGGCTTTCGCTACGGACGGCGCAGGAGCCCGCACCGGTGACATTCCTGCGCCGATGGTTCGTGCGCAACGAGCCACCGCCACGCTCCTCGGCCTTACCGGGCACCGATGGAACGCACGTATGGCTGCCTCGCACAATGCCCGCCTCCCTGCCGCCCGCCATGGCAGCGGAACGCTACCGCGTGCTGGCCTTGGTCCAAGCGATGCGCGCACGACGAGGCGGGGCGCCCCTGCACGCAAGCACGCACCGACCGTTGTTGCGCGATCTGTTTTCTCTGCTGGAAGCCCATGCGGCCGATCGTGCGCTGATCGCTCTCCTGCCGGGCATGGCTGCGCCGCTGGAGCGCCTGCACCAGGCTGCGCTGGAGGAGCGCCCTTCTCCAGACACCTTGCCACGCGCCCTTCGCAGCTTGGAAAGATTGGCACGTGCCATCCTGGCTGCCCCTGCAGGCGCTCCGCTGGCGTACGACCCTGCAGAGCTTTCCACGTTGCCGCAGGCAGGCGGCCCAAGGCAATGGCTGATCCCCCTGCCCGCCAGCGCGGCACAGGTGATGGCGCGCGCGCAGGAGCTGATGCCGCTGTTCGTTCCCGCAGAGGGGGAAGGCAGGCTACAGCGGTGGCTGTGGCGGGACGCATGGCTGGGAGAGATGCGCAATCCGGCCCCGCTGGCCAGGGCTTGCGCCGGCGACAATCCGCCGGCCGAACAGATACCGCCGCAAATGCCCGTACGTTCTGCACGCTTGGCACGCCGCCCGCAAGCGCGTCAACCACGCGAGGATGAAGACGACGAAGGGGGATCGGGCGCCTGGATGGTACAGACGGCTCAGCCACACGAGCAGGCCGAAGACCCCATGGGCATGCAGCGACCCAGCGACCGGGACGCCAAGACAGCGGCAGAGGAGTTTGCCGATGCACTGTCCGAGCTGCCCGAAGCGCGGCTCGTCTCGACTTCGGAGCGTGCCAAGGAAGTACTGTTGAGCGACGATCCTCCCGAGAGGCTGGCACATCAGGCAGCCTGGCATGCGGAAAGGCGCGATGCGCTCACGCTGCAGTATCCCGAATGGAACTTTCGCACAGGGTCCTATCGGATTCCGGGTGCCACTGTGCGGGTGTTCGAAGCATCTGACGGCCCCGCACGCTGGCTGCAGGACACGCTGGCCGAGCGGCAAGCGATGCTGCAGGAGGTGCGCCGGCGATTCGAATTGCTGCGCAGCCGCCGGACACGCGTGCGCCGACAACTCGATGGCGACGACATCGATCTCGATGCCTGTGTCGAAGCACATGCGGACTTTGCCGCCGGACTGCCCTTGTCCCAGCACCGCTATTGCAGTGAACGGCGCACGCGGCGGGACCTAGCGGTGATGGTGCTGATCGACGTCAGCGGCTCCACCGATGCGTGGATCGCACCAGGCCGGCGGGTGATCGACGTGGCACGCGAGGCACTGCTGCTCGTGAGCGTCGCACTCGACGGCATGGGTGCGCCCTTCGCCGTGCAGGCCTTCTCGGGCGAAGGCCCTCAGGGCGTCACCGTCCGCAACGTCAAACGCTTCCACGAAGCGTACGGATCTCCGGTCGCCCTGCGCATCGCGGGGCTGGAGCCCGAGCACTACACGCGCGCAGGCGCTGCATTGCGGCATGCATCCACCACCCTGCTGCAGACCCCTGCGGCGCACCGGCTGCTGCTGCTGCTCTCCGACGGCAAGCCCAACGATATCGACGACTACGAGGGGCGATACGGCATCGAGGATGTCCGGCAGGCCGTCGCCGAAGCGCGCCTACAAGGCGTCGCCCCCTTTTGTTTGACGGTGGACCGGCATGCGGCGGACTACCTGCCCTTTATTTTCGGCGCGCACCATTTCGCACTGCTGCCCCGCACGGAGCATCTGCCGGCAGTGCTCCTGGACTGGTTGAGGCGCCTGCTCACGGTGTAGTGCCCTGCGGGCCTGAATGACCGAGGTCAGAGCTTCTTCTTGCGGGTATTGGGCAGGAATGCCGTCGCCAATCCCAGCAGTGGCAGGAACGAGGTCACGCCGTAGACCCAGACGATTCCATGCTTGTCGGCCAGTTCCCCGACTCCGGCTGCGCCGATGCCGCCGATTCCGAACATGAGCCCGAACATGAGGCCCGACACCAGGCCGACGCGGCCGGGCACGGCCTCCTGGGCATACACCACAAGCGCGGCGAATGCCGAGGACATCACCAGGCCGACGGCAATGGCCAGGATCGCCGTCCACAACAGGTTGGCATAGGGCAGCGCAAGCGCAAAGGGCGCGACGCCGAGAAAGGAAATCCAGATGACCGCCTTGCGGCCGATGCGATCGCCCACGGGCCCGCCGACAAACGTGCCTGCCGCCACCGCAGCGAGGAACAGGAAGAGGAAAACCTGGCTGTGCTGAACGCTCAAGCCGAAGCGCTGGATCAAATAGAACGTGAAGTAGTTGGTGAAGGATGCGATGTAGACGAATTTCGCAAACATGAGGATGCAGATGACCGTCACGGCACGGATGACGCCCGCCCGGTCCAGGCCTTCCCCGTGGCTCTTCGCAAGGCTCTTGGCCTTTGCCTTGCCGTGGTGCAGCACCCAAACCGTCAGGCGGTACAGCACGAAGATGGCGGCCAGGGCGACGAGCATGAACCATGCGACGGCCGATTGCCCATACGGAATGACGATGGCGGCCGTGAGCAGCGGTCCGATCGCAGTGCCCGTGTTCCCGCCCACCTGGAAGGTCGACTGGGCGGTGCCGAACCGCCCGCCCGATGCGAGCCGTGCGATGCGCGAAGCTTCCGGATGGAACGTGGCGGAGCCCACGCCTACGACGGCCGCCGCCACGAGCAGCATGGGGTAGCTTCCGGCGGTGGCAATCAGCGCGATGCCGATCAGCGTCATCACCATTCCCGAAGGGAGCAGGTAAGGCTTGGGATGCTTGTCCGTGTACAGGCCGATCCACGGCTGGAGCAGCGATGCCGTCGCCTGGTAGACCAGCGCGATGATCCCGATCTGCCCGAAGCTCAGCGAGAAGTTCGCCTTGAGCATGGGGAAAATCGCAGGCAGCATGGCCTGGATCATGTCGTTGAGCAGATGGGCCAGCGCTGCGCCCCCGACGATGGGCATGAGGAAGCCTTGGGGCTGTGCCTCGCTTGCGGACGGAGGCATCGGGGCATCGAGCGTGGCGCTTTTGGCAGTCATGGGCAGTCAATGGAATGGAAGTACGCGAGAGTACGCCGTCCGGCCGTGGCCCTCTCTCGACAAGCTGCCAATTCCTGTCGCGCTCCTGCCATGGAGCCACCGAGGCGTTTTGTAACCTTGTGTCGATTCCTGCGTGATTTGCCGGGGCGGCCCGGCCACCCCCTTTTTCATCAACGACAATGCGACCTTGGCGCCGAAAAGACGGCCGCATCGACCATTTTTTGAACACGATGGCCGACCATCGTGCAGATGTACCGGACCCAATGAACATAGTCATTCTCGACGACTACCAGGACGCGGTGCGCAAGCTCCACTGCGCACCCCGCCTCGACCCGTATTCCGCCAAGGTCTACACGAATACAGTCAAGGGCCTGGGCCAGTTGTCGGTGCGGCTGAAAGACGCGGACATCATCGTCCTGATCCGCGACCGCACCCATATCAACCGCCAGCTGGTGGACAAGCTGCCCCGCCTCAAGCTGATCGCCCAGACCGGGCGGGTAGGCTCGCATATCGACGTGCCGGCGTGCACGGAGCGCGGCATCGCCGTCGCGGAAGGCGTCAGCTCCCCCGTGGCGCCTGCCGAACTGACCTGGGCCTTGATCATGGCCGCCATGCGGCGGCTGCCCCAGTACATCGCCAACCTCAAGCATGGGGCCTGGCAGCAATCCGGCCTGCGCGCCGCCGCCATGCCGCCCAATTTCGGCATCGGCACCGTGCTGCGTGGCAAGACGCTGGGCATCTGGGGCTACGGGCGCATTGGCCAGATCGTCGCCAGTTACGGCCGCGCCTTCGGCATGAACGTGCGGGTCTGGGGCCGGGAGGCCTCGCGCGCGCAGGCGCTCAGCGACGGGCTGCAGGTGTCCAGCACGCGCGCCGAGTTCTTCGCGGAATGCGACGTGGTGTCGGTACACGTGCGCCTCACGGACGAGACGCGCAACATGATCACGCTGGACGATCTGTCGTGCATGAAGCCCACCGCCCTGTTCGTGAATACGTCGCGCGCCGAACTCGTCGAACCTGATGCGCTGATCGCCGCGCTCAACCGCGGCCGTCCCGGCATGGCGGCCGTGGACGTCTTCGAAAGCGAGCCGATCCTGCAAGGCCATGCCCTGTTGCGGCTGGAGAACTGCATCTGCACCCCGCATATCGGCTACGTGGAGCAGGACAGCTACGAGCTCTATTTCGGTGCCGCCTTCGACAACGTGGTGAATTACATCAAGGGAACACCGACGAATATCGTCAATCCCGGCGCCTTGCAGGTCCGGCGCTGATACCGATAACCCGAAGGCGATGCAAAAAGGGGCTTCGATCGAAGCCCCTTTTTAATGCCGGTCCTGGTCGGACCGGCAATGCACAAATAACCGGCTGATTAATTCAGCGGCGTCTTCTTGCCGTCCTTGTAGACATACAGCGTGATGGCGGGATTCTTCATCTCGCCATTCGGCTCGAATGCGATATTCGCGGTCACGCCCTTGTAATTGGACTTCAGCAGTTCAGGGATGTACACCTTGGGATCCCACGAACCGGCACGCTTCATGGCATCGACCAGCAGCATGGTGGCATCGTAGGTGTAGGGGCTGTACACCTGGAACTGGTTAGGGTACTTGGCATCGTACTTGGCCTTCCAGGCCGTGCCGCCAGGCATCTTCGCCAGCGAAGCGCCACCTTCCGCGCACACCACGTTGCCCAGCGTCTTGGCGCCTGCCGCCAGTTTAGCGATCTCGGTCGTGCAAACGCCGTCACCGCCGAAATACTTCACGTTGGCCATGCCGAGTTGCTCCATCTGGCGGAGCATGGGGCCGGCTTGCGGGTCCATGCCGCCGAAGAAGATGGCGTCGGGGTTCTTCGCCTTGATGGCCGTCAGGATGGCCATGAAGTCCGTGGCCTTGTCGGTCGTGAACTGCTCATCGACCACCTTCATGCCCTTTTCGGCGGCCACGCGCTTGAACACGTTGGCCACGCCCTGGCCGTAGGCCGTACGGTCGTCGACAATGGCCACGGTCTTGAGCTTCAGGGTTTCGGCGGCGTAGACAGCCAGGCCGGAACCCAGCGCATTGTCGTTGGCGATGATGCGGAAGGTGGTCTTGTAGCCGGGCTTGGTCAGGTTGGGGTTGGTCGCCGCGCCCGTGACGTGCGGGATGCCGCAGTCGTTGTACACCTTGGAAGCCGGAATCGTGGTGCCCGAGTTCAGATGGCCGACGACGCCCGCCACCTTCGCATCGCACAGCTTTTGTGCGGCAGCGGTGCCCTGCTTCGGATCGGCCGCATCGTCTTCCGCCAGCAGTTCCAGCTTGACCTTCTTGCCGCCGATGGTGACGCCCTGCGCATTCAACTCCTCGATGGCCATGCGCGAGCCGTTTTCGTTGTCCTTCCCGTAGTGTGCCTGGGCACCCGATACCGGGGCCACGTGGCCGATCTTCACCACCTCTTGAGCGGCGGCCATCCCAGCAACCGCTGCGATCGCAGCAGCCACGGTCAGTTTCAACTTCAGTTGCATATGGATCTCCAATAAAAAGACGCTGGAATATGGTTGTGTCCAACGCGGAGAAACATATCGCAATTCCTATGCCCAATCACTAGGGAACACGATGAAGTTTCCAGGAAACGACACAGGGGAATACCCTGTCAGCTACGAGACGTTTGAACCGTTCGCCAATTCTTCCGCCACAGCCTCGTAAACAGCATGGCGAACGACGGCTTCCACTTCTTCCCTGAGACGAGGGACCATGGAGCGCGTCTGCTCCTGCACGACGAGGGCGATGGCTTCGCGCAAGCGCTGGTCCAGGACCACGTCCACGCGCTGCATGACACGGTGCACCACATATTCCTCGATGCCATGCGGCAGCGGACTGCCCGCCACCGGCGCTTCAGCGGGCACAGGAACAGGCTCCTGGACCGCCGCAGGCGGTGGTGCCGCCTGTGCCTCGGACAGGACTGCGGTTTCGGGAAGGTGCACCACATCGGTGAGCGTGGGCACGAATCTGGGCGGCATGCGCGGCGGGGTGGACATCACATCCCCTCCTTGAGCACCAGGTCGTGGCGCACGATCTGGTGGCCGCGCGATGCATAGTGGCGCCACCGCTCCCGCGCCCTGCTGCGGTCGGCCTCGTCGGAGCGGCTCACCACCTCGACCAGCTTGGCGAATTCGCCATACCCTTCGGGCACCGCATCGCCGAGGTTCAGCAGCATCTCGCGGTGCCGGCACTGGCGCATGTCATAGGTGGCGCGCACCAGCAGCACCGGCGACGCCATCCGCTGCTCCTCGTCCGCCTCGTCCAGGCAATGGGCCACGAAGTCGGTCGGCGCCATGGCCCACAGCATGCGGTCGAGCTGGCGCAGGTCCTGCTCGGAACCGGTGATCACCACGCGCATGTCGCGGCGCACCGCCTTGCGCGCGAACCGGCAGGCATAGGCCAGCTTGTCCGGCGCATTGAAATGGAACGCCACCTCGGTCATGTTCATCCCACGCGGGCCGCGCGCCTGGCGGGCTTGCGGGCAGAGCCTGCCGCTTCGATACCCAGCAGGTAATGCACCAGCAGGCCCACGGGCCGGCCGGTGGCGCCCTTGGCCGCGCCACCCTTCCAGGCCGTGCCGGCGATGTCCAGGTGCGCCCAGGGCGTATTGCCGACGAAGCGCTGCAGGAACTTGGCCGCCGTGATGGAGCCTCCGGCGCGGCCGGCCACGTTGGCCACGTCGGCGAAGTTGCTCTTGAGCCCCTCGGCATATTCGTCGTCGAGCGGCATGCGCCAGCAGGGGTCCAGCGCGGCGTCGCCGGCCGCCAGCAGGCGCTCGGCCAGGCCGTCGTCCGAGGCGAACAGGCCGCTGCGCAGCCCGCCCAGGGCGATGACGCAGGCCCCCGTGAGCGTGGCGATGTCGATCACGACAGCCGGCTTGAAGCGCGCGGCATAGGCCAGGGCGTCGCACAGCACCAGCCGCCCCTCGGCGTCAGTGTTCAGGATCTCGATGGTCTGCCCGCTCATGCTCGTCACCACGTCGCCGGGCTTGACCGCCCTGCCGTCGGGCATGTTCTCGCACGCGGGGATCAGGCCGACCACGTTGATGGCCGGCCGCAGGTCCGCCAGCGCGCGGAAGACGCCGAGCACGCTGGCCGCGCCGCCCATGTCGAACTTCATCTCATCCATCTCGGCGGCCGGCTTGATGGAGATGCCGCCCGTGTCGAAGGTGATGCCCTTGCCCACCAGCACCACCGGTGCCTGGGTCTTGCCCGCGCCCTCGTAGCGCAGTTCAATGAAGCGCAGCGGTTCCTCCGAGCCGCGCGCCACGGCCAGGAAGGCGCCCATGCCCAGCCTGGCGACCTCGGCCGGACCGTGCACCTTGCACTGGATGCCCGGGTGCTTGGCCAGCGCCTTGGCAGCCTGGCCCACCAGCGTGGGCGTGGCGTGGTTGGCGGGGCGGTTGGCCCATTCGCGCGCATATTCGGTGCCGGCGACCAGCGCCGTGGCCGTGGCGAACTCGGCCCGCGCCGCCGCGGCATCGGCCACCCCCACGGCCACGCGCGCGAGTGCGCGCGGTTCGGCCTTGCTCTTGGTGGCCGTATAGACATAGCTGGCTTCCGACACGGCCCGGACCGCCGCGCCCACCGCGCCCGCCTGGGGCGCGGCCGCGAAGACCAGCGCCAGTCGCCTGACGGACGGCGCCTTGATCATCGCGCCCGCCGCCAGGACGGCCTGGCGCACGGCGCGCGCGGTACCGTCGCCGCAGCCCAGCAGCGCCACCCTGCGCGCGGATACGCCCAGGGGTGCATACAGCGGCAGCAGCTTGCCCGCCTTGGTGTCCAGGTCGCCCGCCTTGAGCGCATGGGCCGCCAGCGACGACAGCGCGTCCGCGCGCGGCTTGAAGCCCTCGGGCACCAGCACCACGAGCAGATCGCACGGATGCGCGGCAGCGGCGGACAGTGAAAGCGTCTTCAGTTCGAAGTTCATAATCAGCGTTTTCCTTCGAACCAATGTTATTCGATTCGTCCATTCGCAAGGAGCTGGCGCGCAGCTTCGGCGCCACCCTGGTGGTGCTGATCACCGTGGTCATGACCATGATGCTGATCCGCACGCTGGGCCAAGCCTCGCGCGGCAGCGTGGCCCCGTCCGACGTGATGCTCGTCATGGGCTTCACCGTGCTGGGGCAGTTGCCCACCATCCTGAGCCTGAGCCTGTTCATCGCCGTGGTCGGCACGCTTTCGCGCATGTACCGCGACAGCGAGATGGTCATCTGGTTCTCCGCCGGCCGGGGGCTCATGAGCCTGCTGGCGCCACTGCTGCGATTTTCCTGGCCGGTGATGCTGGCCGTGGCCGCGCTGTCTCTGGCGGTGTGGCCCTGGGCCAACCGGCAGGTGCAGGAGCTCAAGGAACAGTACGAGCAGCGCAGCGACGTGGACCGCATCGCGCCGGGTGAATTCCAGGAATCCTCCAACGGCACGCGCGTGTTCTTCATCGACAAGGACTCGCCCGACGCCAACGCGGCCAACAACATCTTCATCGCCACCACGGAGCCGCACCGGGAAACCGTCACGTCCGCGCGCAGCGCGCGGCTGGAGGTGCGCAACGGCGAGCGCCTGGCCCTGCTGAGCGACGGGCAGCGGCTGGAGACCCTGCTCGACAAGCCGGGCCTGCGCATCAGCGAGTTCGAGGAATACGGCACCCGCATCGGTTCCGCCGCGCCGGGCGACCGGGAAGAGGCCGCCGCCAAGACGCGCGACACGCACGAGTTGGCGCAAAGCCCCCTGCCCGCCTACCGCGCCGAGCTGGGCTGGCGCCTGGGACTGGCCTTCGCCGTGCTGAACTTCACCGTGCTCGGGCTGGCGCTGGCCGTCGTCAATCCGCGCGCCGGGCGCAGCGGCAGCCTGGTGTTCGCGCTGTTCGCCTTCGTGGTCTATTACAACCTCATGACCGTGGGCCAGAGCTGGATCGCCGCCGGCCGCCTCGGCCTGCCGTCCTTCATGCTGGCATTGCACGGCGGCACGTTGCTGCTGGGCCTGCTGCTGCTGGCCGCCCGGCACAACCACTGGTCGCCGCGCATGCTCCGGCGCGGGCGGAGCGCCGCATGATCACCATCCGCCGTTTCATCTACCGCGAGGTCGTCGCCAGCGTGGCCTTCGCCACGCTCGCCTTCCTGGCACTGTTCTTCTTCTTCGACATGGTGGACGAGCTGCGCTGGGTGGGCCGCAGCACGCCCTTGGGCGACTACCAGCTCTCGCACGCACTGCTGTTCGTCGCGCTGAGCCAGCCCAAGCACCTGTACGAGCTGCTGCCGATCACCGTGCTGATCGGCACCATCTTCGTCATGGCCCGGCTGGCACAGAGCTCCGAATTCACCATCATGCGCACCAGCGGCCTGGGGCCCTGGCGGGCACTGAGCACGCTGCTGCTGCTGGGCGGTGCGTTCGTCGTCGTCACTTTCGCCATCGGCGACTACATCGCCCCCGCCAGCGAGCGCGCGGCCCAGTTGGTCAAGGCGCGGCGGCTAGGGCAGATCAGCACCGGCGCCACGGGCGCGTGGCTCAAGGAGCGCCAGGGCGACCACTCCGTCGCCGTCAACGTGCGTGCCATCGACCCCGATGGCCAGATGCGCAACGTGCGCATCTTCGAGTTCGACGGCAATGGTCGCGTGGCCTCCACCATCCAGGCCGAACAGGGAGATTTCGACGACGCGAGCGAGGGCTGGAACCTGTCGCAGGTGCAGCGCAGCGTGTTCCAGCGCGGAGGGGGCAAGGACGCCGACGAGGTCCGCGTGAGCCGCCTGCAGGAGCCCACGCTGCACTGGCCCACGCGCATCAGCCCCGAGATGGTGGCCGCCTCGCTGCTCAAGCCCGACAAGATGGCGACCATCGACCTGTTCCGCTACATCCGCCACCTGGAGGCCAACGGCCAGGCCGCGCAGCGCTACGAGATCGAGTTCTGGCGCAAGGTGTTCTACCCCCTCTCCTGCCTGGTGATGGTGGTGCTCTCGCTGCCCTTCGCCTACCTGCACTTCCGCTCGGGCGGCATCGCAGGCTACGTGTTCGGCGGCGTGATGGCGGGCATCAGCTTCTTCCTGCTCAACAACGTGTTCGGCTTCGCGGGCAACCTGCAGAACTGGTCGCCCTGGCTCACGGCGGCGGCGCCGGGGCTGATCTACTCCGTGCTCTCGCTGGCGGCGTTCGGCTGGCTGGTGCTCAGAAGGTAGCCGGACCTCAAGCCTTTTCAGCCCCTAACGCTTATGCAGCAAGCGCAAACAGCTATTATTTTGCTAGCACACGGCTCGCGCGACCCGCTATGGCGCCGGCCCATCGAAGCCGTGTGCGCACGCATCCAGGCAGACCAGCCGCACCGCGCCGTGCGCTGCGCCTACCTGGAGCTGTGCACACCCGACCTGGCCAGCGCCGTGGGCGAGCTGGCGGCCGACACCACGCAGATCACCATCGTTCCGCTGTTCCTGGGCACGGGCCGCCACGCCCGCGAGGACCTGCCCCGCATGGTGGAGGAGCTGGCCCGCGCATTCCCCCACCTGCGCCTGCACCTGCAGACCCCGGTCGGCGAGGACGAGCGCATGGTCGCGCTGATGGCACACATCGCCAGCGAAACCACCCACGAGGCCACCATTCGTTAGATGAATGCAGCATAATGATGCGACTTCTTAGCCGCTTTTCAGTATGAATCTGCACCAGTTCCGCTTCGTTCAGGAAGCCGCGCGCCGCAACCTCAACCTGACCGAGGCCGCCAAGGCGCTGCACACCTCGCAGCCCGGCGTCTCCAAGGCCATCATCGAGCTGGAGGACGAGCTGGGCGTGGACATCTTCGCGCGCCACGGCAAGCGGCTCAAGCGCGTGACCGAGCCGGGGCAGCACGTGCTCAAGAGCATCGAGCTCATCATGCGCGAGGTGGGCAACCTCAAGCGCATCGGCGAGCAGTACAGCGCCCAGGACAGCGGCACCCTCTCCATCGCCACCACGCACACCCAGGCGCGCTACGTGCTGCCCATGCCCGTGGCCAGGCTGCGCGAGGCCTATCCCAAGGTCCACATCAGCCTGCACCAGGCCACGCCGCACGAGGTGGCGCGCATGGTGATCGACGAGGTGGCCGAGATCGGCATGGCCACCGAGTCGCTGGCCGACTACCCCGACCTCGTCACCCTGCCCTGCTACGAATGGCAGCACGTGCTGGTCATGCCGCCCAGCCACCCGCTGGCAGGCAAGGAGCGCATCGGCCTGGACGACATCGCGCACGAGGCGCTCATCACCTACCACCCCTCGTTCACCGGCCGCGGCAAGATCGACCAGGCCTTCGCCGCGCGCAAGCTGCAGCCGCGCATCGTGCTGGAGGCCATCGACTCAGACGTCATCAAGACCTACGTGCGCCTGGGGCTGGGCATCGGCATCGTGGCCGAGATGGCGATGCGGGGCGACCCAGCGGGCGACCTCGTCGTGCGTCCGGTCGGCCACCTGTTCGGCCAGAGCGTGGCGCGCGTGGCGTTCAAGCGCGGCGCCTACCTGCGCAACTTCGTCTACAAGTTCGCCGAACTGCTGAGCGACCGCCTGAGCCGCGACCTGATCGCCCGCGCGATGACCGGCCACGTGAACGACTACGAACTATGACCACCCCCACCTTCCCCAGCCGCCTGCCCAACGTGGGCACCACCATCTTCACCGTCATGTCGGCGCTCGCCACCGAGCACCAGGCTGTCAACCTCGGCCAGGGCTTCCCCGACTTCGCCTGCGACCCCGCGCTGCTGGACGCCGTCACCCGCGCCATGCAGGCCGGGCACAACCAGTACCCGCCCATGACCGGCGTGGCCCCGCTGCGCGAGGCCGTCTCCGCGAAGATCGAAACGCTGCATGCGCGCCGCTACTGTCCCAACACCGAGATCACCATCACCGCCGGGGCCACGCAGGCCATCCTGACGGCCGTGCTCGCCTGCGTGCAGCCGGGCGACGAGGTCATCGTGCTGGAGCCCTGCTACGACAGCTACGTGCCCAACATCGAGTTGGCCGGCGGCGTGGTGGTGCGCGTGCCCCTCACTCCCGGCACCTTCCGTCCCGACTTCGCAAGAATAGCCGCCGCCATCACCCCGCGCACGCGCCTCATCATCGTCAACACGCCGCACAACCCCAGCGCCACCGTGTGGACCGAAGCCGACATGCGCACGCTCGAAGAGCTGCTCGCACCCACCAACGTGCTGCTGATCTCCGACGAGGTCTACGAGCACATGGTCTTCGACGGCGCCCAGCACCAGAGCGCCGCGCGCTTTCCCGGCCTGGCCGAGCGCGCGTTCATCGTCTCCAGCTTCGGCAAGACCTTCCACGTCACCGGCTGGAAGATCGGCACCGTGGCCGCGCCCGCCGCGCTCACGGCGGAATTGCGCAAGGTGCACCAGTTCAACGTGTTCACCGTCAACACACCCATGCAGTACGGGCTGGCCGAATACCTGAAGAACCCCGCGCCCTACCTGGATCTGCCCGCCTTCTACCAGGCCAAGCGCGACCTGTTCCGCCAGGGACTGGAGGGCTCGCGCCTGAAGCTGCTGCCCAGCACCGGCAGCTACTTCCAATGCGTGGACATCTCGGCCGTGAGCGACCTGCCCGAAGCCGACTTCTGCCAATGGCTGACGCGCGAGATCGGCGTGGCGGCCATTCCGCTCTCGGCCTTCTATGGCGACGGATTCGACCAGCGCGTGGTGCGCTTTTGCTTCGCCAAGCAGGACGAGACGCTGCGCGCGGCGCTGGAGCGGCTGCGCAAGCTTTGAGCCCAATCGGGCTCCAGCGCTTTTCCAGCAAGCGCAAGCAGCTCCTTTTTGAATAGCACCTACCGGCGTGCCAGCCACACCCCGGTAGCTGCCACCACCATGCCCACCAGCGCCCAGCCGGTCAGCGTTTCGCCGAACAGCAGCCAGGCGACCAGGGCCGTGACCGGCGGCGTCAGGTAGAACAGGCTCGCCACATGGACCGCCCCGCCGCGGCGGATGAGCAGGTTCAGCAGGCTGACCGCGCCCACGGAGAGCACCAGCACCAGCCAGCCCAGCGCGAAGGCGAATTCACCCGTCCACTGAACGGCCATGGTCTCGGTGGCAGCGGCCAGCGCTGCCGTTGCCACCAGGGTGGGCAGGTACTGGATGACCGTGCCCGTACGCAGGTCGAACGACGGGCAGAACCGCTTCTGGTACAGCGTGCCCACCGTGATGCCCAGCAGCGCCACCACCGCCGGGCCCAGCATGCCTGCCACCGCCCCGACCGGCACCCCGGCCACCTTGCCCGCCACCACCAGCACCACGCCCGTGAAGCCCAGCGCCAGACCCGCCCACTGCACGGGCCGCACCTTCTCGCCCAGCAGCGCCCCCGCTGCCAGCGCCGTGACCAGCGGCTGCAGGCCCACCACCAGTGCGGTGATTCCCGACGGCAGCCCCTGGCCGATGGCGATGAACACGCCGCCCAGGTACACGCCATGCACCAGCAGGCCCGCGACGCCGATGTGCACCCAGCTCCTGCCCCACGCAGGCCAGGGGGCCCGCGCCACCACGGCCACCGCGAGCATCAGCACGATGACGATGGCAAAACGCAGCGTCAGGAAGGTGAGCGGCTCGGCATAAGGCAGGCCCAGCTTCGCGCCGATGAAGCCCGTGCTCCACAGCATCACGAACAGCAAGGGGGCCAGGGCATCGAGCGTGCCGGGTGCTTTGGACATCGGGGTCATAGACGATGGAAATGGCGCCGCGAGGGCATGGAAGTCAGGCCTGCGAGCCGCTGCGCGCCAGGAACGCGGCGATGCGCTCCAGCACTTCGGCCGCGCGTTCGCGGTGCGGCAGGTGGTGGCAGCCGGGAAGCACCGCCAGTTCGGCGGGGCCGCGCACGCTGGCCACGATGCGCTCGGCCTGCTGCGGGGAGCCGTATTCGTCCTCGGCGCCGTGGATCACGAGCGTGGGACAGTGCACGCGCGCCAGCGCGGGCTCCATGGAATAGCCGGCGTGGGCGGGGGACAGCCAGGTGCGCGTCCAGGCGTCCAGCACCCAGCGCGCCTTGTCCCCGTGGTATTTGCGCAGGCGGTCCATCTCGGCCTCGTCGGCAAAGGCGGCCTCGGCCGCTCGGATGCCCTCCAGCGTGCGCTCCTCCACGTAGCACTGGGCGGACACGGTGAGCAGCGCCTCGCACGCGCTGCCCAGGTGGGCCGCGGCGAAGGCGGCCATGCCGCCGCCCACGCTGTGCCCCAGCAGCACGGCGCGTTCCCTGCCGCACTGCGCCAGCAGGCGCGGCACGACCTGCTCGCCCTCCTCGCGCACGAAGCCGGTGCCCGGCAGGCCGGTGCGCGCGTCGGACGCGGCCAAAGCCCCAGCGGTCGTAGGCCAGCACCTCGCGGCCCGTGGCGGCGCTCAGCTGCGCGGGAAAGTCCCGCCACAGCGCCACGCACCCCAGGGAGTCGTGCAGCAGCACCATGGGCGCACGGGCGCCGCCGCCCTGGGGCTGCCACAGGCGGCCATGCAGCACGACACCGCCCGGCCCTGCCAGAGGCAGGTCGCGTACGGCGGGGGCGGACGCTTCACTGCCCCTGTCGGATCCTGTTTTCATAGCTGCTTGCGCTTGCTGGATAAGGGTTTGACGCCATTTTCATATGAAACCTCCGTCACCGGTCATACGCGGAGATGGCGATGGGCAACCGCGGTGCCTGCCACACATAGTCCTTCGCCAGCACGTCGCGCGCGGGCTGCAGGCCGGGCCAGCGCAGGTGTAGCAGGCTGGCCATGGTCCAGCCGGCCCAGTCCCCACGGAAGGGTCGCGCGGCGATGGCGGCGCGCTCCGGGCGCGGCGCATCGTTGCTCCACAGCAGCGCGGGGATGCGGTAGCCCGCGGCCGTTCCGGGGCTGTGGCCGGCATGGTCGGTCGCATGGCCCACCTCCTGGCCATGGTCGGACAGGTACATCCAGGCGCGGTAGCCCGGGTTGCCGCCGGCGTTGCGCGTGAGCGCCAGCGTCTCGGAGACGACGAAGTCGTGGTAGAGCATGGCCGCGTCGTAGTCCTGGCGCAGGCGGCGCACCCAGTAGGGCCGGCCCTGGCGCTCCAGCTCGCGCTCCACGCTGTCGGGCGCATCGTCGAACGGATTGGCATCGGCAGGAAAGCGCAGCCGGTAGTGCGGGTGCGTGCCCAGCAGGTGCACCACGATGAGCTTGCGCGGCGCGCTGTCCTCCAGCGCCTTCTGCAGCTCGTCCAGCAACTCGCCGTCCAGCGACATGGTGGAACGGCCCGGCGTACGGTTGATGAAGTCCACGACGTCGGCCAGCCGCGCATGCGTCTGCTCCACGGCCACGTCGTCGTGGTTGCTCACCCACCAGACCTTGTAGCCCGCCGCGCGGGCGAGCGCGAGCAGGTGGGGCGGCGCATCCTGCCGGCCCAGGCCGCCGAAGCCGAAGATGTTGCGCAGCGCGGGCAGCGTGCTGGCATCGGCGGACCAGGCGTGGCGCAGCGTCAGCATCTGGTCGCCCAGCTGCCGCACCTGGGTTTCCAGACGGTGCGTGGTGGGCCTGGCGTAGCCGTAGAGCGACATGTTGTCCCGGTTCACGCTGTCCCCGAGCACCATCACCACGGTGGACGGCCCTTCCCTGGCCACCGACGGCGCCGCGGCGCGCGCCCGCGCCAGCTCCGCGCGCCGGAACGCCTCCTGGTCCCCCAGGGTGCCGCGCAAGGCCTGCACGGACTGGCTCCAGCCGGCCCAGAAAACGACAGGGTGCAGCCGGCGCCACGGCTTGCTCGCATACCCCAGGGCGCCGACCAGCAGGCCCACGGCCAGCAGCACCACAAGGCCGCGGGACAGCCGGCCCGTGCCCTGCGCGCCGGCCTGCGCGGCCAGGCGCCAGCTCCACGCGCCGGCTGCGGCCAGCCCCGCCAGCCACAGCAGCAGCGTGCGCCAGTGCGCCTGCAGGTACTCGCCCGTCTCGCGCGCATTGGTGTTGGCCGCGGCACCGAGCACCAGCGAGCTGTCCGGCGCGGATTGGTAGGCATCCAGCAGGAATCCCCGGGCCGCGCCGTCCAACGCGAAGCACATGAAGCCGGCCCACGCCAGCACGCGCCGCCATCGCCGCACCGCCGGGCTGCGCACCGGCCAGGCCAGCCAGGCCATGAGCGGCAGGAACAGGATGAGCAGTTGCGCCACGCGGCGCCCGTCGTGCCCCAGCACCACGAACACGGCCGCGAGGCCCCAGAGACATGCCAGCGCCCCGCGGGCGCGCAGCGGCGCCGCGGCGCCCGTGGTCGATCCAGACACGAAAGATGCTTTCCCGGAAAAACGGCCGCTTCAGAGCAGGACGATATCGTACTGCTCCTGCCCCATCGCGTTCTCGGCCTGCAGCGAGATCGGCTTGCCGATGAAGTCCGACAGGCCCGCGAGGTGCTGGCTTTCCTCGTCGAGGAACAGCTCCACCACCTTGGGCGAGGCGATCACGCGGAACTCGCGCGGGTTGAACTGGCGCGCCTCGCGCAGCACCTCGCGCAGGATGTCGTAGCACACGGTGCGCGCGGTTTTCACCTCGCCCACGCCATGGCAGGTGGGGCACGGCTCGCAGAGCATGTGGGCCAGCGACTCGCGCGTGCGCTTGCGCGTCATCTCCACCAGGCCGAGCTGCGAGAAGCCGCCCAGCATGGTCTTCACGCGGTCGCGCGCGAGCTGCTTGCGGAACTCCGCCAGCACGGCCGTCTTGTGGTCCTCGCGCAGCATGTCGATGAAGTCCGCGATCACGATGCCGCCCAGGTTGCGCAGCCGCAGCTGGCGCGCGATGGCGCCGGCGGCCTCCAGGTTGGTCTTGAAGATGGTGTCGTCGAAGTTGCGCGCGCCCACGTATCCGCCGGTGTTCACGTCGATGGTGGTGAGCGCCTCGGTCTGGTCCACGATGAGGTAGCCGCCGGACTTGAGCTGGACGCGCCGGCCCAGGGCCAGGGCCACCTCCTCGTCGATGGCGAACAGGTCGAAGATCGGACGCTCGCCCTTGTACAACTGCAGCTTGGAAGCCGCGGCGGGCATGAATTCGCGCCCGAAGGCGGCCAGCAGCGCGTGCTGCTCGCGCGAGTCGATGCGGATGGACTGCGTTTCCTCGCTGGCGATGTCGCGCAGCACGCGCTGCAGCAGGCTCAGGTCCTGGTAGAGCAGCGACGTGGGCGGGCGGCTCAGGGACGCCTGGCGGATGCCCGTCCAGGTCTTGCGCAGGTAGGCGATGTCTTCGGCCAGCTCCTCGTCGCTCGCGTCCTCGCCGTTGGTGCGCAGGATGAAGCCGCCCCCGCCGCCCGCGGCCTTGTCGCCCACCAGCGCCTGCAGGCGCGCGCGCAGGGCGTCGCGCTCGTCGGCCGGGATCTTCTGCGAGACGCCCACGTGGTCGTCCTGCGGCAGGAAGACGAGCAGCCGCCCGGCGATGCTGACCTGGGTGGACAGGCGTGCGCCCTTGGTGCCGATGGGGTCCTTGATGACCTGCACCATGAGCGACTGGCCCTCGAACACCTGCTTCTCAATCGGCACGGGCGGCTCGTTCTTGCGCGCGAACATGGGCGCCTCGCCGCCCTCCTGGCGGTGCCACACGTCGGCCACGTGCAGAAAGGCGGCCCGCTCCAGGCCGATGTCGATGAACGCCGACTGCATGCCCGGCAGCACGCGCGAGACCTTGCCCAGGTAGATGTTGCCGACCAGACCGCGTTCCAGAGTGCGCTCCACGTGCAGCTCCTGCACAGCGCCGTTCTCCACCACGGCCACGCGCGTCTCCTGCGGCGACCAGTTAATCAGAATGTCTTGTTGCATGGGCTTCGCCAAGTGAAGCCCGGATGATGCCCGAAACCGCCCGCTCAGGCGGCCATGGCCTGCAAGCCCTTGAGCAGTTGCGGGCGCAGGGCCACCACCCCACCCACCACGATCAGCGCGGGCGGGCGCACGCGGTGCTGCAAGGCGAGCCGCGGCAGGCTCTGCAGCGTGCCTTCGATGCAGCGCTGCCCCGGCAGCGACGCCTGCTCCACCAGCGCCGCCGGCGTGTCCTGCGGCAGGCCGTGGCGCACCAGCTCGGCGCAGATCACGGGCAGGTTGCCGATGCCCATGTAGATCACCACCGTCTGGCGCGGGCGCGCCAGCGCCTGCCAGTCCAGCGCCACTTCTCCGTCGCCCTGCAGGTGGCCGGTGGCGAACACCAGCGTGGCCGCATGGTCGCGGTGGGTGAGCGGGATGCCGGCGCAGGCGCCGGCGCCCTGGGCGGCGGTGATGCCGGGCACCACGTCGAAGGCGATGCCGGCGTCGGCCAGGGCCTGCGCCTCCTCGCCGCCGCGGCCGAAGATGAAGCCATCTCCTCCCTTGAGGCGCACCAGGCTGCGCCCGCTGCGCGCCAGCCGCAGCATGAGGTCGATGATGGATTCCTGCGGCAGCGTGTGATGAGCGGCCTCCTTGCCCACGTAGATCAGGTCGGCATCGTCGGCCACGTAGCGCAGCACCTCCTTGCCCACCAGGTGGTCGTAGAGCACCAGGCGCGCGCCGCGTAGCGCCTTCACGGCGCGCAGCGTGAGCAGTTCGGGGTCGCCGGGGCCGGCCCCCACCAGGGTCACGCGCCCGGGACCGGCGTTCGCCCCGGCGGCGGGAGGCGCTGCGAACCAGCGCGCGTCTTCTATGAAGCTCATACAGGTCTTCTTTCTTCGCGGATCGTGGTGGTGCCGATTGTTCAAAGGCCCCGTGCTTCCGTCCTTGAACCAGTTCAAGGACAGGCGCGCGGGCCGGCGCGACGATCACAGCCACTCGCATGAAGAGGGAATGGACAGCGACCTCGCGAGAGGGCCCGCGGCATCCGCCGGGGGACCACCCATGCGCTGATCCGTGACGCAGAGGACCCACAATGACAGCAAAGAGGATCGCCAGGCTGGTCGCGCTTGCCGCCGCCACCCTGGTGTCGGCCACCGCGATGGCGCAGGACGCCAAGCCGGTCTCCGAGGCCGAGAAAAACTACCAGGCCGGCGGCTCGCCTCTGGCGGATGTGCCCATGCACCAGAGCACGAACCCCAAGGCGCCCGCGATGACGCAGGCCGAGTTCGACCGCGCCCGCCAGATCTATTTCGAGCGCTGCGCGGGGTGTCACGGCGTGCTGCGCAAGGGCGCCACCGGCAAGGCGCTCACGCCGGACATCACCCTGGGCAAAGGCACGGACTACCTGAAGGTCTTCATCGCTTACGGCTCGCCCGCCGGCATGCCCAACTGGCTGACGTCGGGCGACTTCGACGAGGCCACCGTGGATCTGATGGCGCGCTACGTGCAGCAAGACCCTCCCACACCGCCGGAGTTCTCGCTGGCAGACATGGAGAAGTCGCGCAAGGAATACGTGCCCGTCGCCCAGCGGCCCGCGAAGAAGATGAACAACTACAACATCAACAACATCTTCTCGGTCACGCTGCGTGACGCGGGCGAGATCGCGCTGATCGACGGCGACACCAAGCAGATCATCAACATCGTCAAGACCGGCTATGCGGTGCACATCTCGCGCCTGTCGGCCTCGGGCCGCTACCTCTACGTGATCGGCCGCGACGCACGCCTGAACCTGATCGACCTGTGGATGGAAAAGCCCGACAACGTGGCCGAGATCAAGATCGGCCTGGAGGCCCGCAGCGTCGAGACCAGCAAGTTCAAGGGCTGGGAAGACAAGATCGCCATCGCCGGCACCTACTGGCCGCCCCAGTTCGTGCTGATGGACGGCGATACGCTCACGCCGCGCAAGATCGTCTCCACCCGCGGCATGACCGTGGACAACGAGTACCACCCCGAGCCGCGCGTGGCCGCCATCGTGGCCAGCCACCAGAAGCCCGAGTTCCTTGTCAACGCCAAGGAGACCGGCAAGATCTGGATGGTCGACTACACCGACCTGGAGAACCTCAAGACCACGCAGATCGACTCGGCCAAGTTCCTGCACGACGGCGGCTTCGACGCCACGCGCCGCTACTTCCTGACCGCCGCCAACGCGTCGGACAAGATCGCCGTGGTGGACACCAAGACCAGCAAGCTGGCCGCGCTGGTGCCCGTGGGCAAGATCCCGCACCCGGGCCGGGGCGCCAACTTCGTGCACCCGAAATTCGGTCCGGTGTGGTCCACCTCCGGCCTGGGCGACGAGAGCATCGCCATCATCGGCACCGACCCGGCCAGGCACAAGGCCAACGCCTGGAAGGTGGTGCAGTCGCTCAAGGGCCAGGGCGGCGGCTCGCTGTTCATCAAGACGCACCCGAAATCCACCAACCTGTGGGTGGACACGGCACTCAACCCCGACCCGAAGATCAGCCAGAGCGTGGCGGTGTACGACATCAAGGACCTGGGCAAAGCGCCGCAGATCATCGACATCGCAGGCTGCGCCAACCTCAAGGACGACGGCGCCAAGCGCGTGGTACAGCCCGAGTACAACCAGAAGGGCGACGAGGTCTGGTTCTCGGTGTGGAGCGCCAAGGACAAGGAATCGGCCATCGTGGTGGTCGACGACAAGACGCGCACCTGCAAGACCGTGATCAAGGATGCGAAGCTGGTCACGCCGACGGGCAAGTTCAACGTCTACAACACCATGCACGACGTCTACTGACGTCGACGAGGACTGTCATGGTGCGTCCCGCCATCCTCCTCCTCGCCGGGGCCGTCTGCGCGGCGCAAGCCATGGCGCAGAGCGCGGTGCCCACGGCCGAGCGCAGCGCGCAGCTCGTGCGCATGGTGCGCCAGGATTGCGGCTCGTGCCATGGCATGCGCCTCACCGGCGGCCTGGGCCCCGCGCTCACGCGCGAGGCCCTGACCGGCAAGCCCCCCGAATACCTGGCCGCCGTCATCACCCACGGCATTCCCGGCACCCCCATGCCGCCCTGGAGCGCCCTGCTCCAGGGCAGCGAGGCGCGGTGGATCGCCGAGCGGCTGGCCAGCGGCTTTCCCGAAGAAAACAGGAGCCCGGCTCCATGACTCCCATGAAACGGCGCAACCTGCTGTCGCTCGCCGCCAGCGCGCCGCTGCTCGCCAGCGGCTGCGCGGCCACCTCTTCTCCTGCCTCGCCGCCGCCGGCGCCCACGCTGCAAGGCACGGGCGACCTGGGCGTGGTCGTCGAGCGCGCCCAGGGCGCGCTCACCCTCGTCAACACCAGCCGCCGCGCCGCCATGGGCCGCGTCACCGGGCTGGGCGATCTGTCGCACGCCTCGGTGGTGTTCTCGCGCGATGCGCGCTACGCCTACGTCTTCGGCCGCGACGGCGGCCTGACCCGCGTGGACATCCTCGCGCAGCAGATCACCCACCGCGTGATGCAGGCCGGCAACTCCATCGGCGGCGCCATCAGCGCCGACGGCAGCCTGGTCGTGGCGCAGAACTACACGCCCGGCGGCATCAAGGTGTTCGACGCCGCCACCCTGGAGTTGCTGGCCGACGTGCCCGCGCTCACCCCGGGCGGCGAACGCTCGCGCGTGGTCGGCCTGGCCGACCTGCCGCAGCGGCGCTTCATCTACAGCCTGTTCGACGCCGGCGCCATCTGCATCGCCGACTGCGCCGACCCGCGCCAGCCGCGCATCGCCACCCTGCCTGACATCGGCAAGCAGCCCTACGACGCCCTGGTCTCGCCCAACGGCCGCCACTACATCGCCGGACTGTTCGGCGAAGACGGCCTGGCCATGGTGGACCTGTGGGACGCCGCACCCCGCGCGCGCCGCATCATGAAAGGCTACGGACGCGGCCAGCAGCCCCTGCCCGTGTACAAGATGCCGCACCTGCGCGGCTGGGCCATCGCGGGCCGGCACGCCTACCTGCCGGCCGTCGGCCGCCACGAAGTGCTCGTCGTCGACACCGACACCTGGGCCGAGGCCGGCCGCATCCCCGTCGCAGGCCAGCCCGTGTTCGTGATGGCGCGGCCCGACGGACGCCAGGTGTGGGTCAACTTCTCGGTCCCCGACTACCACCGGGTGCAGGTGATCGACACGCCCAGCCAGCGCGTGGTGGAGACGCTGCGCCCCGGCAAGGCCGTGCTGCACATGGAGTTCACGCCGCGCGGCGAATCGGTGTGGATCAGCTGCCGTGACGACAACCGCGTACAGGTCTACGACACCCACACGCTGCAGGCGCAGGCCAGCCTGCCGGTGGATGCCCCCAGCGGCATCTTCTTCACCGCGCGCGCACAGCGCATGGGGTTCTGAATGTCTGCCGGCGATGCCCTGGGCCTGGCGCTGCTCAACACCTGGCAGCGCGGCTTTCCGCTGTGCGAGCGGCCGTTCGAAGCCATCGGCCGGACCCTGGGCCTGGACGAAGGCGAGGTGCTGGGCCGCTACGCGCGGCTGTGGCAGGCCGGCGCGCTCAGCCGCATCGGCGCCGTGTTCGCGCCGGGCGCGGGCGGCGCGTCGCTGCTGGCCGCCATGACCGTGCCGCCCGCGCGCCTGGACGGCGTGGCCGCCACCGTCTCGGCACACCCCGGCGTCAACCACAACTACGAGCGCGAGCACACCACCAACCTCTGGTTCGTCGCCACCGGCCGCGATGCGCAGCAGGTGGAGCGCCTGCTGCGCTCCATCGAGCAGGCCACGGCCTTGCCGGTGCTGCGCCTGCCCATGCTGCGCCCCTACCGCATCGACACCGCCTTCGACCTGCATGCCGACCTGGCCGGCGCCGCGCAGCCCACGCCCGCGGCGGCCGCCCCGCTGGTGCCTGCCGACCGGCCGCTCGCCGCCCTGGCCGAGGAAGGCCTGCCGCTCACGCTGCGGCCCTACGACGTCTGGGCCGACCAGCTGCACGGCAGCACGCTGGCCGTGCTGGACACACTGTCGCGCTGGCTGGCCCAGGGCCAGCTCAGCCGCTTCGGCGTCGTCGTGCGCCACCACGAGCTGGGCTACACCGCCAACGCCATGGCCGTGTTCGACGTGCCCGACGCGCTGGTAGACCGCCACGGCGCGGCCCTGGCGCACACGCCAGGCGTCACGCTGGCCTACCGGCGCGCCCGTGCGGACGGCTGGCCCTTCAACCTGTACTGCATGGTGCACGGACGCAACCGGCAGGCAGTGCATGCGGCGCTCGCCCACGCCAGCGCACAGGCCGGCCTGCAGGCCTATCCCAGCGCCGTGCTGTTCTCGCTGCGGCGCTTCAAGCAGACCGGCGCGCGCCGCTTCGCCCACCACGCGCCGCATGCCTGCCCGGCGCCCGAACTCCAGGAGCCCGCCCATGTTGAGCCCTGACGACGCACTCCTGGTGGACCACTTGCACGGCGGCTTTCCGCTCGTGGACCGCCCCTTCGCCGCCGTGGCGGCCGCGCTGGGCTGCACCGAGGAGCGGGTGCTGGTGCGCCTGCGGCGCCTGCTGTCGCAGGGCGTGCTCACGCGCTTCGGCCCGCTGTTCCAGATCGAGCGCGCGGGCGGCCAGTTCGTGCTCGCCGCCATCGCCGTACCCGAGGAAAGCTTCGGCGCCGTGGCTGCCACCGTCAACGCCTTTCCAGAAGTGGCGCACAACTACCGGCGCACGCATGCGCTCAACATGTGGTTCGTCGTGGCCGCCGAATCCCCCGCGCAGGCGGCCGACGCGCTCGCGCGCATCGAGGCCACCACGGGCCTGCCCGTGCACGCGTTTCCCAAGGAGGAGGAGTATTTCGTGGAACTGCGCCTGCCTCCGCTGCCCCTCGCAGGAGCATCCCATGGCGCTTGATGCCTTCGACCGCGCGCTGATCGCCGCTACCCAGGGCGGACTGCCCCTGGTGGCGCGCCCCTACGAGGCCGTGGGCGCCATGCTCGGCGTACCCGGCGAGCAGGTGCGCGAACGCCTGGAACACATGCTGGCCCAGGGCCTGGTGCGCCGCATCGGCGCCGTGCCCAACCACTACCGCCTGGGCTACACCGCCAACGGCATGAGCGTCTGGGACGTGGCCGACGAACAGGTGGCCGCGCTCGGCCCGCGCGTGGCCGCCCTGCCGGGCGTGAGCCACTGCTACCGCCGCCCGCGCCACCTGCCCGGCTGGCCCTACAACCTGTTCGCCATGCTGCACGGCACCAGCCGCGAAAGCGTGGCGCAGCAGGCCAGCGAGATCGCCGCGCTGCTGGGCGATGCCTGCCGTGGCCACGACATCCTGTATTCCACCGCCATCCTGAAAAAGACCGGCCTCCGATTAAAGGACTGAACCATGTTCCGCATCAGCCAGTACCTGCGCGAACTCGCCCAGGCACAAGCCACCGGCCAATACCCCACGCCGCGCGAGCGCCACGCACGCGGCCCCGTGGCCATCTGGAACCTGATCCGCCGCTGCAACCTCACCTGCAAGCACTGCTACGCGCTCTCGGCCGACCACGACTACGCGGGCGAGCTGTCCTTGCCGGAAGTCTTCGCGGTGATGGACGACCTGAAGGCCTTCGGCGTGCCCGCGCTCATCCTCTCGGGCGGCGAGCCGCTGCTGCGGCCCGACCTGTTCGAGATCGCCGCGCGCGCACGCGACCTGGGCTTCTACATCGGTCTCTCGACCAACGGCACGCTGATCGACGCCCCCTGGCCGCGCGCATCGCGGGCGCGGGCTTCGACTACGTGGGCATCAGCCTCGACGGGCTGAAGCCCACGCACGACAAGTTCCGCCGCCTCGACGGCGCGTTCGACCGCAGCCTGGCCGCCATCCGCCACCTGGCCACGCACAACGTCAAGGTGGGCCTGCGCTTCACCATGACGGCGCTGAACGCGCACGACCTGCCCGCGCTGCTGCAGCTCATGCAGGACGAGGGCGCCAACAAGTTCTACTTCTCGCACCTGAACTACGCCGGGCGCGGCAATATCCATCGCGACAAGGATGCGCACCACCAGGCCACGCGCGCCGCCATGGACCTGCTGTTCGACCACGCCTGGGCCGCCGCCCAGGCCGGCAGCCTGGACGACTACGTGAGCGGCAACAACGACGCCGACGGCCCCTACCTGCTGCAATGGGTGCGCCAACGCCTGCCGCAGTGGGAGGGCGCACTGCGCCAGCGCCTGGTGGCCTGGGGCGGCAACGCCAGCGGCCAGATGGTGGCCAACATCGACAACCTGGGCCACGTCCACCCCGACACCATGTGGTGGCACCACGACCTGGGCAGCGTGCGCGAGCGCCCGTTCTCGCAGATCTGGAACGACACCAGCGACCCGCTCATGGCCGGCCTGAAGCAGCGCCCGCGCCCCGTGCAGGGCCGCTGCGCGGCGTGCCAGTACCTTGCCATCTGCAACGGCAACACGCGCGTGCGCGCCCAGCAGCTCACCGGCAACCCATGGTTCGAGGACCCGGGCTGCTACCTCGGCGATGCCGAGGTGGGCGCCGCCAGCACGCCCTTCGAGGCGCCCGTGAAGAAGCACGCGCGCCGCACCATCGAGATCGCCCATGCATAAAACCCTCCGCCCCCTGCTTGCCGCCGTTACCGCCCTCGCCTCCCTTGCCGCGCTGGCCCAGGCCCCGGCGCCCGCCAAGCCCGACGCCCCCGCCCTGTACCAGCAGCACTGCGCCGTGTGCCACGGCGCACAGCGCACCGGCCTGATGGGGCCGGCGCTGCTGCCCGAGAGCCTGGAGCGCACGCGCCCCGCCGAGGTGCTGCGCGTGATCCAGCAAGGCCGCCCGGCGACGCAGATGCCCGGCTTCGCGGACCAGCTCACGCAGGACGAAATCGCCGCCCTGGCCGCCTGGGTGCGCACGCCCGTGGTGCCCGCGCCGCGCTGGGGCGAGGCCGACATCCGCGCTTCGCGCAGCTTCACGCCCCTGCCGGCCGACGAACCCGTCAAGCCCAAGTGGGACGCCGACCCGATGAACCTGTTCGTCGTCGTCGAGGGCGGCGACCACCACGTCTCGCTGCTCGACGGCGACCGCTTCGAGGTCATCACGCGCTTCGCCAGCCGCTACGCGCTGCACGGCGGCCCCAAGTTCACGCCCGACGGACGCTACGTGTTTTTCGGCTCGCGCGACGGCTGGATCACTAAATACGACCTGTGGCGCCTGGCCGTGGTGGCCGAGGTGCGCGCCGGCCTGAACATGCGCAACGTGGCCGTGAGCGGCGACGGGCGCTGGGTCATGGCCGCCAACTACCTGCCGCACACGCTGGCGCTGTTCGACGCCGACCTCAACCTGGTCAAGACCTACGGCGCCGCCACGCTCGACGGCAAGGCCAGTTCGCGCGTCTCGGCCGTCTACGACGCCACGCCGCGCCACAGCTTCGTGGTGGCGCTCAAGGACATTCCCGAGATCTGGGAAATCTCCTACGACCCGCAGGCCGGGCCCATCCACGACGGCCTGGTGCACGACTACAAGATGGGCGAAGCAATCGCCAAGCCCGGCTACCTGGGCGTGCGCCGCACGCCCCTGAGCGAGCCGCTGGACGACTTCTTCTTCGACCAGAGCTACCGCCACGTGCTCGGCGCCACGCGCCCCAAGCAGGGCGAAGGCGCGGCCAGCGCCCAGGTGGTGAACCTCGACATCCGCCGCAAGGTGGCCGATCTGCCCATCGCCGGCATGCCGCACCTCGGCTCGGGCATCACCTTCGCGTGGGACGGCACCACCGTGCTGGCCAGCCCCAACCTGGGCGGCGGCGCGGTGGACGTGATCGACATGAAGACCTGGAAGACCGTGCGCACCCTCAAGACGCCCGGCCCCGGCTTCTTCATGCGCAGCCACGAGGACACGCCCTACGCCTGGACGGATTCGATGATGAGCCCCGCCGCCAAGGACACGCTCACCATCATCGACAAGCGCACGCTGGAGCCGGTGGCCCAGGTGCGCGAGCCGGGCAAGACGCTGGCGCACATCGAGTTCACGCGCGACGGGCGCTACGCCCTGGCCAGCGTGTGGGAGATGGACGGCGCCCTCGTCGTCTTCGATGCCGCCACCTTCCAGGAGGTCAAGCGCCTGCCCATGAAGAAGCCGGTGGGCAAATACAACGTGTGGAACAAGATCACGCGCAGCGAAGGCACGTCGCATTGACGCACGTCACGAACGTACAGAGCGAATTCCCCTTCAATCCGGCGCATGGATATTTCGCACCTCGACATCGCGCGCTACCTCGCGGCCCTGCCCTTGTTCCAGGAGATGACGCTGCCCGAGCTGCAGCGCCTGGCCACGGGCTGCCGCCTGCGGCGCTATGCGCGCGGCGAAGGCATCTTCCACGTGGGCCAGCCATGCGAGGAGTTCCACGTCACGGTGACGGGCCAGGTCAAGCTGTTCGCGCTCTCGCCCTCGGGGCAGGAGAAGGTGATCGAGCTGGCCGGCCCCGGCATCAGCTTCGCCGAGGCGCTGATGTTCACCGGCAAGCCCTACATCGTGAACGCCCAGGCGCTGGCCGACACGCTGCTGCTGTCCGTCGGCAAGGACGCCGTGGTGCGCGAGATCGGCAACGACCCGCGCTTTGCCATGCGCATGCTCGCCGGCATCTCCCGGCGCCTGCACGGGCTGGTGCATGACGTGCAGACCTACACCCTGCACAGCGGTGCGCAGCGCGTGATCGGCTACCTGCTGCACGCCCTGCCCGAGCACGCCGCAGACGCCGCCGCGCTGGCCCTGGCCGCCACTGCCGCACAGGCAGCGGCGCACCCGCCCGGCGCGCGCAGCGTGTCGCTGCCGGTGAGCAAGGCCACCATCGCCTCGCGGCTGTCCATCACGCCCGAATACTTCTCGCGCGTGCTGCACGACCTGGAATCGGCCGGGCTGATCCGCATCGACAAGCGCGACATCCACATCCCCGACGCCGCGCGCCTGGCCAGCCATCCCCTGTAGCCGATACTCGCTGCTTCAACAGGAGAAGCCCAGCGTGCAATCGGCAAGCGATGAATGGTTCGACGAGGCGTATTACCAGCGCTACTACTTCGACAAGAAAACCCGCGTGGTGGACGCGCAGCACACGCAGCGGCTGGGCAACTTCGTCTGCGCCTACCTGCAGTACCTGCGCGTGCCGGTGCGGCGCGTGCTGGACGTGGGCTGCGGCATCGGCCTGTGGCGCGAGGCGGTGGAGCGGCACTTTCCCGGCGCGGCCTACCATGGCGTGGAGTACAGCGACTACCTGTGCCAGCGCTACGGCTGGGAGCGCGGCTCGGTGGTCGACTACCGGGCCACGGCGCCCTTCGACTTCGTCATCTGCCAGGGCGTGCTGCCCTACCTGGGCCCGGCCGACCTGAAGGCCGCGCTGGCCAACCTGGGCCGGCTGTGCCAGGGCGCGCTGTACGTGGAGGCGGTCACGCGCGAGGACTACGAGCAGGACATCATCGACGAGACGCTGACCGACCCGCGCCTGTTCCGCCACCGCGCGTCGCTGTACCGGCGGGGGCTGTCGGAGCATGCGCGGGAGATGGGCGGCGGCGTGTGGCTGAGCCGCCGGGCCGACGTGCCGCTGTTCGCCCTGGAGTCCGCTGCGCCCTGATCGTGGCGCCCTGTAGGACATCGTCCCATTAACACTTGGCAATCCGCGCAAACCCTGATTTTCTCTAGAATCCGCCGCTTCGCCGGGACCTGCGCGCCCGGCGCCGTCAACGGAGTTTCAGGTTTTGGCGCACACCAAGAACAACAGCAATCCCCCTCATGCGGGCGGCCCGGCCGCCCTTCCCTACAACCCCGCGCTGGACGGGCTGCGCGGCGTGGCCATCGTCCTGGTGATCCTCTCGCACGCACACGCGCCGATGTTCGACGGCGCGTTCTACGGGGTGGATCTGTTCTTCGTGCTCAGCGGCTTTCTCATCACCTCGCTGCTGCTGCAGGAACTGCGCCGCGAGGGCCGCATCGACTACTGGCGCTTCTGCCGCCGGCGCCTGTACCGGCTGATGCCGGCGCTGGCGCTGTTCCTGCTGGCGTACTGCGCATTCGCGCCGCTGCTGTGGCCCGGCCTGGCGCACGTCTATTCCGATGCGCTGGTGTCGCTGCTCTACCTGGCGGACTACGGCATCGCCTTCTTCGACAGCCCGGACACGCTGCTGCACATGTGGTCGCTGTCGGTGGAGGAGCATTTCTACCTCGCCTGGCCGCCGCTGCTCGTGCTGCTGGTGCGCTTTTCGCCGCCGGGGCAGCTGTGGCGCCCGGTGCTGGGGCTGTGGCTGCTGGGCTGGGCCTGGCGCGTGCTGTGGGTGGCGCAAGGCCAGCAGTTCTACGAGGTGTTCTTCCGCTTCGACACGCGCGCCACGGGGCTGCTGATGGGCAGCCTGCTGGCCGCCCTGGTGCTGGAGCAGCCGGCCTGGTTCCTCTGGCTGCGCCAGCGGCTGGCGCATTGCATGTGGCTGGTGCTGGCCGTGCCGCTGCTCATGGCCCAGAGCTGGGACGACATGAACGCCATGGTCTGGGGCATGACGGTGGTGGAATGCGCCACCCTGCTGGTACTGGTGGCCGTGCTGCAGCGCCGCGGCGCGGTGTACGAGGCGCTGGGCGCACCGGCGCTGGTGCTGCTGGGCCGGCTGTCCTACGGCGTGTACCTGTGGCACTACCCGGTGGTGCGCTACCTGCGCGCCGACCTGCCCTGGCCCGCCGTGGTGGTGCTGGGGCTGGCGGTCTCGCTGCTGCTCGCTGCGCTGTCGTACCACACGGTGGAGCGCTGGGGCCTGCGCCGGCGCGACGCGCTCCCGCGGCGGCGGGCAGGCGCTATCAGAACCGTAGCTGCCTGCGCTGGACTGTCCTTGTCCGTGGTGCCCATCACCTTGGGAACCCTGGAATAGCAGGCGCGACCAGCTCCTGATTCGATAGCACTCCCTCAGAACCGCTGCGCATTGCCGCGCGGCGAGGGCTCCCAGCTGAAGCGGTTCTTGCCCAGGTGCTTGGCCGCGTACATGGCGCGGTCGGCGTGGGCCACCAGGGTCTCGGCGTCGGTGCCGTGCAGGGGGTAGAGCGCCGCGCCCGCGCTGGCCGAGATGCTCACCGCATCGCCCTGCAACTGGAACGGCATCGACAGGGCCTGGATGACCTTGAGGGCGACGGTCTCGCAGTCCTGCTCCCGGTTCACCGTGGCCAGCACGATGCCGAACTCGTCGCCGCCGAAGCGCGAGACCGTGTCCTCCGCACGCACGCAGTCCTCCAGGCGCCGCGCCACCTGCTGCAGCAGGGCGTCGCCGGCCGCATGGCCACGGCTGTCGTTGACGGCCTTGAAACCGTCCAGGTCGATGTACAGCACCGCCGCGCGGCGGCCGTAGCGGCGTGCGGACTCCAGCACCTGCGAGAGCCGGTCATGGAACATCACGCGGTTGGGCAGCCCGGTGAGCGCGTCGTGCAGCGCGTCGTGCGACAGGCGCGCCTCCAGGTCCTTGCGGGCCGTGACGTCCTGCGTAACGGCCACCAGGAACTCGGGCCGCCCCTGAATGTCGCGCACCACGCCGAGCGCCTCGCATACCCACAGCACCGTGCCGTCCTTGCGCCGGTAGGTCTTCTCCATCTCTGGCGAGAAGACCGCCGCGTGGGCGGACAGCCGGTGCGCCAGGAACTGCCGCGCCTCTTCGCGCCGGTCCATGTCGCTGAGCTCGAACACCGTGCGCTTGCGCAGCTCGTCGCCGCTGTAGCCCAGCATGCGGCAGAACTTGTCGTTGGCGCCCAGGATGCGTCCGTCCGGTGCGATGTGCGCGATGCCCATGGCCGCCTGGTGGAAGGTGGCGCGGAACAGCGCCTCGCTGGTGCGCAGCGCATCGGCCACGGCGCGCTGGCGCCGCAGCACCAGGATCAGCACGGCGGCGAAGACCAGCAGCGCCACGCTGGCGCAGGCCGTCATCACCAGGTACACGGCGCGCCGCTGCAGCACGGGCGCCATCTCGTCGTCGTAGGCCGTGCCCACGGCCACCATCAGCGGGTAGCCAGCCACGGCGCGGTAGCTGAGGATGCGGGCCACGCCATCCACTCCCTCGCCGCCGTCGACGAAGCCGCCCTCGGAATCGAACGCCTGGCGCTGGAACCACGCCAGGCCCTGCGCGTCGCCGCCGAAGCTGGCCTGCCCGCCGGTCTTGCGGCCGCGCACGATGCCGTCGGTGCCCGCCAGCTCCAGCAGGCCCTGGCCGCCCAGGTCGGCCTGGCGGTAGAAGTCGGTGAAGTTCACCGGATCGACCGACACCACCACCACGCCGCCGAAGCCGCCGTCGGGCCGCGTGATGCGCATGGACATGGGGATCTGCCAGCGGCCCGTCACGCGGCCGAGCACCGGCGCACTCACGTACAGCTCGTCGCTCTCGGCGCGCTGCTGCGCCTGGAAGAAGGCACGGTCGGCATAGTTCACGTGTCCCGTCGGCAGGCTGCTGCTGACGATGGCGCCGCTGGCGTCCACCACGCTGACGATGTTGAACATCGACTCGCGGATGACGTGCTGCATCACCCACTGCCCCAGGTCGATGCTGGAGCCCTCCCGCCGGTACTGCTCGCGCACGAAGGCGGCCACCTGCTCGGCGGACTTCAGCGTGCGGAACACCTGCTGCTCAAAGGCGATGGCCAGGTTGGAGTTGGACTTCATCGCCGCGGCCACCGCCTGCTCGCGCTCGGACAGGATGCGCTGCAGCGTGGTCAGCCAAAGCCCGGCGATGAGGGCGCCGCACACCAGCACGATCAGCAGGGTAAGCGGCACGTCGATGCGCGCATGCCACGGCAAAGCCGCGGAGCGGGCTCCTTCGGGCACCTCACCCACGGGCTGGTCGGGCGTCATCGCATGGCTCTCCGGGCATCACGGCCGCAAGTCGTTTCAAAATGTATAGCATTATCGGCAAGAACCGCCAGCGGGTTTGCCGCCGCGGCGTCGCCGCCCGCGTGGGGGCCGCGCAACAGGCGCTAGCATTTCCATAGCTGCGGGCGCTTGGCGCGCGGCGCTTTCATCGGAAAAATCGCCTCATGTGCGCTTGCAGCAAGCGCAGCCAGCTATTGTATCGATAGCATCAAATCCAGGCCCCATGCAGCCGCTACACTGCGCGCTCCGCTTTTGCAGCCCACGCCATGTCCGCCGTCTTCAACTTCACCTTCGTGCCCTGGTTCCGGTCGGTGGCGCCCTACATCCACAAGTTCCGCAACCAGACCTTCGTGGTGGGCCTGACGGGCGAGGCCATCGCCTCGGGCAAGCTGCAGAGCATCGTGCAGGATCTGGCCATGATCCAGGCCATGGGCGTGAAGATCGTGCTGGTGCATGGTTTCCGCCCGCAGGTCAACGAGCAGTTGCGCCTCAAGGGCCACGAGCCGCGCTACTCCCACGGCATGCGCGTGACCGACTCCGTGGCGCTGGACTGCGCGCAGGAGGCCGCGGGCCAGCTGCGCTACGAGATCGAGGCCGCCTTCAGCCAGGGCCTGCCCAACACGCCCATGGCGGGCGCGCGCGTGCGGGTGATCTCGGGCAACTTCCTCACCGCGCGGCCGGTGGGCATCATGGACGGGGTGGACTTCCAGCACACCGGCCTGGTGCGCAAGGTGGACGTGGAGGGCATCCGCCGCGCGCTGGAATCGCAGGCGCTGGTGCTCATCTCGCCGTTCGGCTTCTCGCCCACGGGCGAGGCGTTCAACCTGGCGATGGAGGAAGTCGCCACGCGCGTGGCGGGCGAGCTCAAGGCCGACAAGCTGCTCTTCCTCACCGAGCTGCCCGGCATCGCCACCCGCCCGCTGGAGCCGCTGGGCGACGACAACCCCATCGACACCGAGCTGCCCCTGGCCGCCGCGCGCCTGCTGCTGGCCCAACTGCCCCCGCCCGCGCAGCCCACCGACGTGGGCTTCTACCTGCAGCATTGCGTGCGCGCCTGCGAGCACGGCGTGGAGCGCAGCCACATCCTGCCCTTCGCGGTGGATGGCGCGCTGCTGCTGGAGATCTACGTGCACGACGGCATCGGCACCATGGTCATCGACGAAAAGCTGGAGGAGCTGCGCGAGGCCACCATCGACGACGTGGGCGGCATCCTGCAGCTCATCGAGCCCTTCGAGCGCGACGGCACGCTGGTCAAGCGCGACCGCACCGAGATCGAACGCGACATCGCCGCCTACACCGTGATCGAGCACGACGGCGTGATCTTCGGCTGCGCCGCGCTCTACCCCTACCCCGAGGCCGGCACGGCCGAGATGGCCGCCGTCACCGTCTCGCCGCAGAGCCAGGGCACGGGTGACGGCGAGAAGCTGCTCAAGCGCATCGAACAGCGCGCGCGGCTGCTGGGGCTGTCGAGCATCTTCGTGCTCACCACGCGCACCATGCACTGGTTCATCAAGCGCGGCTTTTCGCCCGTCGATCCCGACTGGCTGCCCGACGCGCGCAAGCGCAAGTACAACTGGGATCGCAAGAGCCAGGTGCTGGTCAAGCGGCTCTGAGCCACGCGGCCGCGAGCGCCCCCGCCTCGGCGATGGCCGCATCGCGCAGCGCCGGTGCGGCCGGGCATTCGGTGAGGTAGCAGGCCACCACGGCCGGCGCACCCTGCGCGGGCCAGACCACGCCCGCGTCGTTGCCTGTGCCCTGTGCCGTCCCCGTCTTTTCCCCCACGCGCCAGCCGGGCGGCATGCCCGCGCGCAGGCGCCTGTCGCCCGTCAGGTTGCCCAGCAGCCAGCCCTGCAGCCGCTCGCGCGAGGCCGGCGCCAGCGCATCGCCCAGCACCAGCGTCTGCAGGGTGCGCAGCATGGCCAGCGGCGTGGTGGTGTCGCGCACCTCGCCGGGCGGCACGTCGTTGAGCGTGGGCTCGGTGCGATCCAGCCGCGTGTGCGCGTCGCCCAGCGTGCGCAGCCAGGCCGTCAGTCCCTCGGGCCCGCCCTGGCGGCGCAGCAGCAGGTTGGCGGCGGTGTTGTCGCTCAGCACCATGGCGGCCTCGCAGAGTTCGGCCACCGTCATGCCCTCGCCGCCCGCGTGCGGCTCCGTGCGGGGCGAATACTCCACGAGGTCGCCGCGGCCGAAGCGCACGCGCGCGTCAAGCCGCTCGCGCCCCTCGTCCACGCGGCGCAGGATCTGCGCCGCCAGCAGCAGCTTGAAGGTGCTGCACAGCGCGAAGCGCTCACCGCCCCGGTGCGCGGCGAATGCGCCGGTGTCCGTATCGAGCACCGCCACGCCCAGCCGGCCACCCACGCGTGCCTCCAGGCGGCGCGCCTCGCGTTCGAACAGGGCCGTGGCTTCCTCCCTGTTTTTCTTGGTCCTGGGCTGTGTACAGCCCCACAGCGGCAGCAGCGCCGCACCCGCCATCACCATCCGTCTTTGCATATTTCCTCCTCGGTTCCTGGGTTGGAATGGCGCGACGATAGCGGCGCCACGGTCGCCTGACCATCGACAATAATCGCGCCCAGACCCCAGAAAAACTGCACCCATGCACCTGCCGCTGAACGCTCTGCGCGCCTTCGAGGCTGCAGCCCGCCACCTGAACCTGACGCGCGCGGCCGAGGAGCTGAATGTGACGCAGACGGCCGTGAGCCAGCACATCCGCAACCTGGAAGAACGGCTGGGCAAGCCGCTGTTCCGCCGCCTGCCGCGCGGGCTGGCGCTGACGGACGAGGGCCTGCAGCTCGTGCCCGTGCTGACGGAGAACTTCGCGCGCATGGCGCAGGCCCTGGCCCGCATGGCCGACGCACGCCCGCGCGAGGTGCTGACCGTGGGGGTGGTGGGCACCTTCGCCGTGGGCTGGCTGCTGCCGCGCCTGCGCGGCTTCCAGGACGCCCACCCGTTCGTGGACCTGCGCCTGCTGACCAACAACAACCGCGTGGACCTGGCCGGCGAAGGGCTGGACTGCGCCATCCGCTTCGGCGACGGCGCCTGGCACGGCACCGATGCCGAGCGGCTCCTGCCCGCGCCGCTGGCGCCGCTGTGCGCACCCGAACTGGCCGCGCGCCTGCACCACCCTGCCGACCTGGCAGCCCAGGTGCTGCTGCGCAGCTACCGCGCCCACGAGTGGCCCGCCTGGTTCGATGCCGCGGGCGCGCCCTGCCCGGTGCTGCGCGGCGCGGTGTTCGACTCTTCGCTCACGCTGGCCGAGGCCGCCGCCCTGGGCGCGGGCGTGGCGCTGCTGCCGGTGCGCATGTTCGAGCGCGAGCTGCGCCAGGGCCGGCTGGCGCAGCCCTTCGGCCACACCGTCGCGCTGGGGCAATACTGGCTGTGCCGCCTCAAGTCGCGCCCGCCCACGGCGGCGCTGCAGGCGTTCCGCGCCTGGCTGCTGCGAGAGACGGCCTCCGCCGGCTGAAGCGCCCCACTGCGCCAGCGGTATTTGCGGGACTTATGGCGCAGTTAAAAACAACTCAATGGACGCCGGCAGGGGCGTGTTCATAGGATTCCTCCACCCTGGAATCCGACATGACACAAGCACACGCCCCCTCCAAGAAGCCGCTGGCCGGCATCCGCGTCCTCGACCTGGGGACCTTCGTCGCCGGCCCTTTCTGCACCACCATCCTCGGCGAATTCGGCGCGGAGGTCATCAAGGTCGAACCGCCCGGCACGGGCGACTCCCTGCGCCGCTTCGGCACGCCCACCGCCTGCGGCGACACGCTCATGTGGCTCAACGAAAGCCGCAACAAGAAATGCGTGACGCTGAACCTGCGCGACGCGCGCGGGCAGGCCCTGCTGCGTGACCTGGTCGCGCACAGCGACGTGGTGGTGGAGAACTTCCGCCCCGGCGTGCTGGAGCGCTGGGGGCTGGGCTACGACGAGATCAAGAAGATCAACCCGCGCGCCATCCTCGTGCGCATCTCCGCCTACGGCCAGGAAGGGCCGTACCGCAACCGCCCCGGCTTCGCGCGCGTGGCGCACGCGTTCTCGGGCCTGGCCTACCTCGCGGGGGAGCCAGGGCGCGTACCGGTCACGCCGGGCTCCACGTCGCTCGCGGACTATGGCTCGGGCATGTACGGCGCCATCGGTGTGCTGCTCGCGCTGCGCGCACGCGACCAGACCGGCGAGGGCCAGTGCGTGGACCTGGCGCTGTACGAGTCCATGTTCCGCGTGCTCGACGAGATGGTGCCGGTCTACCACCAGACCGGCCAGGTGCGCGAACGCCAGGGGGCCGACACGGTCAACGTCGTGCCGCACAGCCACTACCAGACGCGCGACGGCAAGTGGGTGGCCATCGCCTGCACGAACGACAAGATCTTCGAGCGCCTCGCCCACGTCATGGGACGGCCCGAGCTGGCCTCGCCCCAGGCCTGGGGCACGGTGCAGGCGCGCCTGGCCGAACGCGGCGCGGTGAACGCCTGCGTGGCCGAATGGGCCGCGCAGCGCGACTGCGCCGAGCTGCTCGCCGAATGCGATGCGGGCGGCGTGCCCGCCGCCACGCTCTACAGCGTGGCCGACATTTTCGAAGACCCGCAGTACAAGCTGCGCGAGAACATCACCCTGGTCGACTCACGCATCGGGCCGCTCGCCGTGCAGAACGTGATTCCCAAACTGTCCGGCACGCCCGGCGGCATCGAGTGGCTCGGGCAGCCGCTGGGCGGGCACAACGATGCCGTCTTCGGCGAACTGCTGGGCCTATCCGGGCAGGAGCGCGCCGAACTCCGGAGCGCCGGCGTGATTTGAGGCCCTGACCGGCACACCCTTCTCACAACAAAGGAGACAACCATGGACAAAAGAACCTGCCTGGCGCTGCTCGCCGCCTTCGCCTTTGCACCTGCCGTGCACGCCCAGACCGACTGGCCGAGCAAGCCTGTGCGGATCCTCGTGCCCACGCCGCCCGGCAATGCGCTGGACATTTCGGCCCGCATCCTGGCCGATGGGCTGACCCAGCAGTGGAAGCAATCGGTCTTCGTGGAAAACAAGGGCGGCGGCGCGGGCATTCCCGCCATGGCGGCCGGCAAGGCCGCGGCCCCCGATGGCTACACCATCGTCTTCGGGCCGTCGTCCACCGTCGGCATCAACCCGGGCCTGTTTCCCAAACTGCCCTACGACCCCGTCAAGGACTTCGATACGGTGACCGGCGTCTACCTCGGGCCGATCATGCTGGTGGCCAACAACAAATCGCCCTACCGCTCGCTGGAAGACGTGGTCGCCGCCGCGCGCAGCAAGCCGGGGCAGGTTTCGGTCGCCCACGGCGGACCTATCGGCACCACGCAGCACCTGTCGATGGAATTGTTCCGGCACCGCGCCGGACTGGATCTGGTCGGCGTTCCCTACCAGGGCAGCGCACCAGCCATGCAGGATCTGATCGGCGGCCAGGTCGAGCTGCTGTTCGACAGCGTCGCATCCGCCCTGCCCCACATCGCGGCAGGCACCGTGCGCCCGATCGCGGTTGCGACGCGCGAACGCATGCCCCAGTTGCCGAAGGTGCCCACCATCGCCGAACTCGGCTATCCGGATTTCGAGGCTGTGAGCTGGGGCGGGCTGATGGTTCCCAAGGGCACTCCGCCCGCCGTGGTCGAGCGCATCGGCGCGGATGTCGCCCGCATCGTCAACACGCCGCAGGTGCGCGACCAGATGCTCGCGCGCGGGCTGCTGCCGGACCCGCGCAGCGCCAAGGACTGGAGCGCTTTCATCGATGCGGAAATCAAGAAATGGGGCGGGCTGATCCAGGCCGCCCACATCAGGCCCCAATGAGCACGCGCATGCATTCCTTCCTGTACGTGCCCGCCACCCGGCCCGACCGCTTCTCCAAGGCCGTGGACACGGGCGCCCATGCCGTCATCGTGGATCTGGAGGATGCCGTCAACGCGGACGACAAGGACCGGGCCCGCGCGCATCTCGCGGCGCAGGCAGGGGCCCTCAAGGCCGCATGCGATGCGCGGGGCACGCAATTGCTGGTGCGCATCAACGCCAGGACCACTCCCTGGCACGATGAAGATGTGCGCCTCTGCGCCACGCTGGGCCTGCACGGCATCGTCGTGCCCAAGCCGGACTGCGCGCAGGCCTTGGGCATCCTGGCCGATGCCCTGCCCGGCAAGGACCTCTACCTGCTCGTGGAAACCTTGCGGGGCTTCTCGCGCATCGACACCATCGCGGCCGCACCGGCCGTGCGGTGCATGATGTTCGGCACGGTCGATCTGATGCTGGACATGGGCATCACCGACGCCGACGTGCCGCTGCACCACTTCCGCTCGCTCATCCTCATGCACTCCCGGCTCGCCGGCCTGGAGCTCCCCGTCGACGGGGTGTGCACGGCGCTGGACGACGGCGAGGCGCTGCAGGGCGAAATCCGCCGGGCCCAGCGCTTCGGCTTCGGCGCCAAGCTCTGCGTGCATCCGTCGCAGGTCGGCCCCATCAATGCGCTCTTCGCGCCTTCCGCCGAAGACCTCGCCTGGGCACGGCGCGTGGTCGATGGCGCGGCGCACGCGGGCGGCGCAGCCATTAAAGTCGATGGACAGCTGGTGGACGCCCCCGTCCTGGAGCAGGCGCGCCAGTTGCTCGCCCGCGCCCGTTGACCCGCGCGCCGCCCCGGCCGGGCGCGCGCTTTTGCCAATCCCATGGACCTCCAGCACATCCGCGCCTTCGTCGCCATCGCCCGGGAGGGCAACCTGACCCGGGCGGCGCAGTGCCTGCACCTGACGCAGCCCGCCGTCAGCCTCCAGATCAAGGGGCTGGAAGAAAGCCTGAAGGTCGCGCTGTTCGACCGCACCTCGCGCGGCCTGAAGATCAGTGCGAGCGGCGCCGTCCTGCTGCCGCTGGCCGAGAAGATCCTGGCGTCCATCGGCGAATTCGAGGGACGCGCCGGACACATGCAGAGCGACGTCTCCGGCCGGCTGACGATGGGCACCGTCCTCACACCCGAGACCATCCGCCTCGGACAGGCGCTGCAACACCTCGTCGAGCGCTACCCGCGCGTGCAGACCGTGCTGCGCCACGGCATGTCCGGCTGGGTGCTGAGCCAGGTGCGCAGCGGCGCGCTGGACGCAGGCTACTACCTCGGCCCGCGCAACGACGAGGTGGATGCGGACGACATCCTCGCCCTGCGGCTGACCTCCTTCACCTACTACGTCATGGCCCCCAAGGGCTGGCGCGAGCGCGTCAAGGGCAAGGGCTGGGCGGAGATCGCGGCGCTGCCGTGGATCTGGACGCCGCCCCACTCCACGCACCACCGCATGCTGGTGCGCAAGTTCTCGCAGGCGGGCGTCAAGCCGCACATCGTGGCGGAAGTCGATCTGGAAGCGTCGATGCTCGGCCTCGTCAAGTCCGGCGTGGGCCTCACGCTGGCACGGGACTCGGTGGCGCTGAAAACCGCGCAGACGGAAGGCACGGTAGTGGTCCGCAAGCTCACCACCTCGGCCGACCTGTCGTTCATCACCCAGGCCCACCGCGCCGAGGACGGCCCGGTGAAGGCCGCCTTCGCGGCCGTGCGCTCCGCGTTCGCCTAGGGCGCCGTCCTCCTCCCGTTCCTCCTGCCCTGCGGCCACCCGGCCAGCGTTCGCATGCCCGTGGCGACAGCCATCGCACCAGGCTGGTTCTCCGTGCACCGTGTCGGTGAAAACCATTAGCTCGTTGCATTGACCTGAAAAGTCACAAGTGTCTACACTTAATTAGACACTGATATCCATCAATCAGATGAGGCTTTTGCAGGAACAGCGCAATGCACCTTGCAAAGGACATTTTCCTTGCAAATCAGCCACTTGCATGCGCCATAGCAGTAACAGACCAGCCAGACTGCCTGTACCTGGCACGCTTCTTGGTAGTGGATAGAAGTGACTGCACAACTGTCTTCACTTGGTGAAGGCAGCCCTTTGTTCAACGACCCGGAGATTCCTCGCATGACGATCCAGCGCATCAAGACCAACAACCGCATGAGCCAGGCCGTGGTGGCCAACGGCTTCGTCTTCCTGGCGGGCCAGGTGGCCGACGACACCTCGGCCAGCGTGGCCGGCCAGACGAAGCAGATCCTGGACAAGATCGACGCGCTGCTGGCTGAGACCGGCTGCGACAAGACCAAGATCGTGCAGGCCACCATCTGGCTCGCCGACCACAAGACCTTCGCCGAGATGAACGAGGTGTGGGACGCCTGGGTGCCCGCAGGCCATGCGCCGGCGCGCGCCTGCGTGGAATCGGCCCTCGCCTTCCCGCCCTACACGGTGGAAATCGGCGTGGTGGCCGCCCTCTGACGCACGGCCGCAAGGAAACCCTTTCCATGCACACCGTCGTTCTGGGAGCCGGCGTCGCGGGCATCACCACCGCCTGGTATCTGGCCGCACAGGGCCGCCAGGTGACGGTGATCGACCGGCAGCCGCTGGCGGCCTCCGAGACCAGCTATGCCAACGCCGGCATGGTCGCGCCGGGCCACTCGTACACCTGGGCGTCGCCGCGCGCGCCCGGCATCCTGTGGCGCTCGCTGCGCGACAGCAGCCAGGCGCTGCGCCTGAAGCTCAACGCCGACCCGCACATGTGGGTCTGGCTGTGGAAATTCCTGCAGAACTGCACGGCCGAGCGTTCGCGCATCAACACCAGCCGCAAGCTGGTGCTGTGCCGCTATTCGCAGGAGCGGCTGCAGGCGCTGACGGCCGCTCAGGGCCTGGAGTACGAGCGCATCAGCCAGGGCGCGCTCTACATGTACCGCGACGCCGCCTCGTTCCAGCGCGGCCAGGCCAACATGCGCATTCTCTCGGACGGCGGCATGCGCCTGGACGTGCTGAACACAGATGGCGTGGTCGCCCGCGAGCCCGCGCTGGCCGCGGCCCGCGAGCACATCGCCGGCGCCATCTACTGCCCCAGCGACGAGAGCGGCGACGCGCGCATGTTCACCCGCGCGCTGGCCGAGCGCTGTCGCGCGGCGGGCGTGCGCTTCCTCATGGATACGTCCATCGACCGCATCGAGGCGCAGGGCGACCGCATCGCGGCCGTGCACACCAGCGCGGGGCCGGTCACGGCGGACGAATATGTGCTGTCGCTGGGCAGCTACTCGCCCATCCTGGCGCGGCCGCTGGGCTACAGCCTGCCGATCTATCCGGTCAAGGGCTACTCGGTCACCTTCCCCATCGGCGCGGGGCACCTGCCGCCCACGCTCGCGGGCGTGGACGAGAACAACCTCGTGGCCTGGGCGCGCTTCGGCGATCGGCTGCGCTTCACGGCCACGGCCGAGTTCAGCGGCTATGACACGCGCCATACCCCGCGCGACTTCGAGCCCATGCTGCGTGCGGCGCGCCAGTTATTTCCCAACGGCGCGGACTGGAGCCAGCCGGACTACTGGGCCGGCCTGCGCCCCATGACGCCGGAGAACACGCCCATCCTGGGCGCGAGCCGACACCGCAACCTGTTCCTGAACACCGGCCACGGCCACATGGGCTGGACCATGGCCTGCGGCACCGCGCAGATCGTGGCCGACCTGATGGACGGCCGCAAGCCGGCCATCGACATCACCGGAATGACCCTCGCATGAACGACACCGCCACCCCCAAGAGCACCTGCACGGTGCTGCCTTTCACCATGGACGAGGGCGTAATGGCCCGCGCCGCCATCGGCCTGGTGGTGCTGGCCACCGACCAGACGCTGGAGCACGAGTGGCGCCAGATCATCGACCTGCCCGGCGTGGCCTTCTTCGAGTCGCGCATGTACAACTCGCCCGACATTTCGCCGGCCACGCTGGCCGCGATGGAGAAGGACATCACCGCCGCCGTGGAGCTGATCGTGCCCGACGTGCCGCTGCAGGTGGTGGCCTTCGGCTGCACCTCGGGCTCCATCGTGATCGGCGAGGAGCAGGTGGCCCAGCGCATCCGCAATGCGCGCCCCGGCGTGGCCGTCACCACGCCCATCACCGGCGCCGTGGCAGGCCTCAAGGCGCTGGGGGCCCGGCGCGTGGCGCTCATCACGCCCTACGTGCAGAGCGTGAACCAGCTCTTCGAGCGGCACCTGCAGGGCTGCGGGCTGGAAGTGAGCCGCATCGGCACCTTCAACCACGGCAACGACAACGAGGTGGCGCGCATCGACGCCGCCTCGCTGCGCGCGGCCATCCTGGCCACCGGCGGGCACGGCGACGTGGATGCCGTCTTCGTCTCGTGCACCAGCCTGCGCATGGCCGCGCTGATCCACAGCGTGGAGCAGGAACTGGGCAAGCCCGTCGTCGCCAGCAACTCCGCCATGGCCTGGCACGCGCTGCGGCTGGCCGGCGTGCGCGATGCGCTGCCGCAGTTCGGCCGCCTGTTCGACATCTGAGTTCCCCATCGCCCCACGGCATTCCCTTCCCTCACCACAGGAGTTCACCATGCGTTCCTCTCGCGTTCCCGGATTCCGCCGCGCCCGCATCGCGGCCGCGGCTTCGCTGCTCACCCTGGCCGGCACCGCCGCCTGGGCGCAGGACAGTGTCAACATCGGCGCCGTGCTGTCGCTCACCGGCGCCAACGCCACGGTGGGCGAAGACGTGCGCCGCGGCATCATGCTGGGTGTGGAGCACGTCAACGCCAAGGGCGGCGTGCTCGGCAAGAAGTTCAACATCATCATCGAGGACTCGGGTGGCAACCCCACCACGGCGCTGAACGCCGCGCGCAAGCTGGCCACCGTGGACAAGGTGCCGGTGGTGATGGGCGAATACTCCTCCGGCATCACCCTGCCCATGGCGCAGTACCTGGTCAAGGAAGGCGTGACACACCTGAACATCGCCAGCAGCAGCACCAAGATCCGCCAGCTCGGCGCCACCTCGTTCAGTCTGGTGGGCCTGGAGAACTTCGGCAACCAGTTCTCGGCCAAGGACACCTGGGATCAGGGCTACCGCAAGGTGGCCGTGATCGCGCCCAACAACGCCTACGGCCAGGGCGTGCTCGAAGGCTACAAGGCCGAGTTCGAGAAGCTCGGCGGCAAGGTGGTGACCGAGGTGCTCTACACCGCCGGCCAGTCCACCTACCGGCGCGAGCTGCAGCAGATGTCGCGCAGCAACCCCGACGCCTATGTCTACACCGCCTACGGCCAGGAGTCAGCCGTCATCAACCGCGAGGCCGAGGAACTGGGCCTGCGCAAGACGCCCTGGTACGCCATCCTCATGAGCATGAGCCTGTCGGACACGCCGCCCGCCATCGCCAACGGCCAGATCGGCATGGAGCTGGGCTCGGTGCAGGGTGCGGCGGGCAAGGCCTATGCCGATGCGTTCAAGGCCAAGTACACCGAGGGCTTCAAGACCTCCTACACCGGCTACGGCTACGACGGCGTGCTGCTCACCGCCGCCGCCATCGAGAAGGCCAAGGCCACCACGCCCGCGGCCATCCAGGCCGCGCTCAAGGAGATCGGCGCGACGGGCTTTCCCGGCGTGACCGGCACGATCCGCTTCGACCAGGACCGCCAGCGCGTCGACCCGCCCTACGACAAGCTCAAGTTCGAAGGCGGCAAGCTCGCGCCGCGCTGACCCACGCCCTTTCGCGCAGGCCTGCACGGCCTGCGCTCCCCTTGCCCGAGATCCCCGATGCTTCAATTCCTCGTCGACACGGTATTGCGTGCCTCCGACCTGGCGCTCATCGCGCTGGGCCTGAGCATGCTCTACGGACTGGTGAAATTTCCCAACGTGGCGCACGTGCAGTACGCCATGTTCGGCGCCTATGTGAGCTACGCCCTGCAGTCCAGCGGCTTCCCGCTGGTCGGCGCACTGCTGGCCGGCAGCGTGGCGGCGGGGCTGCTCACGTTGGGGCTGCAGGTGCTGGTATTCCAGCGCCTGCTGCGCGGCGGGCCTGCCATCGCCATGATCGGCTCGCTGGCCGTGGCCATGCTGGTCATCGCCATCATGCAGGGGCTGGCCGGGTCGTTCCCACGCATGTTCAACCTGCCGCGCGTGGAGCCGCTGGTAATCGGCGGTGCGCGCATCGCGTGGACGCAGCTCTACCTGATGGGCACCACCATCGTGCTGCTGGCGCTCTTCATGCTGGTGCTGTTCCACACGCGGCTGGGGCGCGCCATGCGCGCGCTGTCGAGCAACCCCATGCTCGCCAACGCCTCGGGCCTCAACGCCGAGCGCATCACCTATTGCGTGAGCTTCGCCAGCGGCGCCATCGCCGGGCTGGGAGGCAGCATGCTCGCGCTTTCGACCGGTGCGCACATCAACCTGGGCAACGACCTGCTGCTGCCCGTGTTCGCGGCAGCCATCCTCGGCGGGCTGGGCAACCCCATCGGCGCGGTGTTCGGCGCGCTGCTGATCGCGCTGACCGAGACCGCCGTCACCAACCTCAACTTCGGCCCCCTGCTCGGGCGCGAGCTGGCCTTCATGCCCGTGGGCTACATCTCGGCCGGCTCCTTCCTGATCCTGCTGCTGGCGCTGCTCTTCAAGCCCTACGGGCTGTTCGACCGGGAGGTCCGCCGTGTTTGACTTCGCCGTCTCCACCGTCACCATCGCGGGCATCTACGCACTGATGGCCCTGGGCCTGAACCTGCAGGCGGGCTACGCGGGCCTGCTGAACTTCGGCCACATCGCCTTCGCGGGCCTGGGCGCCTACGCGGCGGGCATCGGCTTCGGCCTGGGCTGGGCGCCGCTGCCCAGCCTGGCGCTAGGCGTGGGCCTGGCCATGCTGCTGGGTGCCTTCATGGCGGGCCTGGGGCGCAAGCTGGCCTCCGACTACTGGGGCATCGCCACGCTGGCTATCGCCGAGATCCTGCGCACCATCGCCACCAACGAGGGCTGGCTCACCGGCGGCGCCAACGGCATCAGCGCCATTCCCGCGCTGTTCGACAGCCTGCCGCGCCCCTGGAACGCCGTGGCCTTCCTGGCGCTGGTGCTCGGCGTGCTGGCCGCCGCCGCGTGGCTGTGCGCGCGCCTGGGCAACGGCCGCTTCGGCCGCGCGCTGCGGCTGATGCGCGAGGAGCCGCAGTTCGCCACCTGCCTGGGCTACAACCTGCGCACGCTCAAGACCCGCGCCATCATGGCCAGCGCTGCCGTCACCGCGCTGGGTGGTTTTCTCTACGCGCACTACATGAGCTTCGCGGGGCCCGAGTACATGCTGGCCTCCGAGACCTTCCTGCTGTGGACCATGGTGATGATCGGCGGCCTGGGCAACACGCTGGGCGTGCTGGTGGGCGTGGTCACCGTGCAGGCCGCGCACGTGCTCGTGCCCTTCGCCAAGGACTGGATCGGCTTCGACTCCGACGTGGCTGGCGCGCTGCGCCTGGGCCTGATCGGCGCCATCCTGCTGGCCTGCCTGCTGTGGCGTAGCGAGGGCCTGGTTCCTGAAAAACTGCGGAAGATCCCATGACCCCCTGCTTCGCGTTCACGACGTCGCCAAGGCCTTTGGCGGCAACCAGGTGCTCCACGGCGTGGAGTTCGACATCGCCCCCGGCGAGATCGTCGGCCTGCTGGGGCCCAACGGCTCGGGTAAGAGCACGCTGCTCAACACCATCACCGGCTTCGAAGCCATCGACCGCGGCCGCATCGAGTTCGAGGGCCGGCGCATCGACCAGGTGCCCGCGCACCGCATCGTGGCCGCCGGCGTGGGCCGCACGTTCCAGCTGCCCTCCATGCCGCGCCGGATGTCCGTCATGGAAGTGGCCATGGCCGCCGCCACGTCGCACCACGGCGTATGGGGCACGCTGCTGGGCACCACGGGCAGCCGGCAGGCGGAGGCCGCCGCGCACGCCAAGGCCACGGCGCTGCTGGAGCAGTTGCTGCTCACCCGCGTGCGCGACCTGCCTGCCTCGGCGCTCTCGGGCGGGCAGAAGAAGCTGCTGGGCATCGTCTGCGCGCTGATGGGCGACCCGCGCCTGCTGATGCTCGACGAGCCCACGGCCGGCGTGCACCCCAACCTGCGCCGCGACATCGTGGCCGCGCTGCAGCGCCTGAACGCGCAGGGCATGACGCTGGTGATCGTGGAGCACGACATGCACTTCATCCGCGAAGTGTGCACGCGCTGCATCGTGCTGGACCGCGGCCGCATCGTGGCCAGCTGCCGGCCCGACGAGCTGGCGTCGAACGAACACGTGGTGCAAGCCTACCTGGGCAGCGTGGAACCGAAGGCCGTGGAGGAGACCGCCTGATGATCAAGATCGACAACATCGTCGCGGGCTACACGCCCGAGGTGGACATCCTCAAGGGCATCTCGCTGCACGTGGACAAGGCCGAGATCGTCACCCTGCTCGGCCCCAACGGCTGCGGCAAGAGCACGCTGCTCAAGACCATCGCCGGCGTGCTGCTGCCGCGCAGCGGCACCGTCACGCTGGAGGGGCAGGACCGCTCGCAGATGCCCGTCCACCGCAAGATCCGCCACTGCAGCCTGGGCTTCGTGCCGCAGACCGAGAACGTGTTCGCCAACCTCACCGTGCGCGAGAACATGCAGGTGGGCGGGCACTACATGCCGCCGCAGGCCTGCCAGCAGCGCATGGTGCAACTGTGCGACCTGTACCCCGTGCTGGGCCGCAAGATCAACGCCCCCGCCGCCTCGCTCTCGGGCGGCGAGCGGCAGATCCTGGCGCTGGCGCGCGCGCTCATGCCCAGCCCCAGCCTGCTGCTGCTGGACGAACCCTCGGCCGGTCTCTCGCCCAAGGTGCTGCAGGAAGTGTTCGCCGCCATCGTGGAGGTGCGCGACAAGGAGCGCGTGTCCATCCTCATGGTGGAGCAGAACGCCATGGAGGCCATGCGCATGTCCGACCGTGCCTACATCCTCTCGATGGGCACCGTGGCGCTCACCGGCACCACGCGCGAGCTGCTGCACGACCCGCAGGTGCGCGAGCTGTACATGGGCGGCCGGGCCGCCTGATCTATAGGCTCAGTAAATGCTTTGCAGGGTCCGCACGATCTACATTTAGCCCTGCTCAATTTCAGTCGCCCAGCCTGATTTGAACCCCTCGGTTTTCGCGGAGGCTCAACACTCTGAGAGTATTAAGCCATGAGCAAGTTGAATCGCCCCGGGTGAATCCTCCCTGGTTTCCTAGACACCTCTGAGCCTCAAACCTGAGACCCAATAGGAGGTGCCATGACAGCAAAGCGACCCTACCCGGAAGAATTCAAGATCGAGGCAGTAGAACAGATCACGGAGCGAGACCACCGGGTGGCTGCTGTGTCTGCTCGGATCGGCGTGAGCCAGCACAGCCTGTACAAATAGATCACAGCCTATTCGGTGCCGAAGGCCGAGCAGCGGGCTCAGGTTTCGCGAACAGAATAACTGCGGCGCCTGAAGGCCGAACTGCGCCGCGTGACCGAAGAGCGCATGCTCGGGGAATGCCAGCCAAGCCCCAGCCTCCTTCTCGATTGCCCGATCCGGGCGATTTGCGCGCTGTGCTCGCGTACTGGGTACGCCTCAAGCGGACGGACAAGGACTGGTAGCAAGAGCGCTTGGCGATGGAGTACGAGTTGGACAGGACTTACGTGTCTGCGGTGGAGCGATCACGCTGGAATGTGTCTCTGTCGAATATCGAGCGCTTCGCGCAGGCTCTCGATGTGGAGGCGTGGACGCTGTTGAAGCCTCCTACCCGTTCACCGGAGTAGGAAACCGATGCAAGTTGGCTGCCCTTTGCGTCGCATCCATCCCAGCCCCATTACCATAAGGACAGCCGAGATCCCGATCAGGCCCCATTGGCTCAAAGTGGGAATTGGCGCCGCGCCAGGAGGCGCACCTGCCTCAATCAGAACCGTGGGAGGCACGCTTGCAAAAGTCCGCACGAGCGTTGCCGAAGGGCCAAGCGCAATTACTGCAGTACCTCCCGACGGCAATAGTCGCACGGGTAGCGCTGCAGTTCCCTGAATGGTCAACATTCCGAGAACGGTGATATTGATGCCTTCGGGTATGACGAAGGTGCGGCCCGTATTGCTGCTCAGCGTAAGGTCTCGCAACCGCAGGCTGCCGGCGACACGGCTGCTGTTGGCCGCATTGCACCCGTCCCGGAGCACCACGCTGACAGCATCCAGGTCGAGAGAGCCATTCGTCACCAAGTCCCCACCCACTGAAATCAAGCCATTTCCGGTGACGCTTGCGCTACTGGCAAACGTTGCATTGGCATCCAGGGCTAAAGACCCTCCACTTAAGTCCAATTCACCCTCCACTGTGAGCTCAGTGCAGGAAAGATCGAGTACGCCTGCAGTTGCACCTTCATCGATGCCACGGGTGGAACGTGCCATTGCGCTGACGCGTGAGCACACAGCAGCAACGCGCTTGTCAGACCGATGACCAGAAGGCCCAGCATTGCTCTCATCGAAATTCTCCTGGGCCTGCTTAGGCAACAGCCGCGAAATAACACAACTTGAAGCTGTAAGATTTGACGATTGTCTACTATCCTCACAATTCCTCTCAATCGGTCAAACCCTTTTCCCCACAGAACCATGAAGCACCTGCTTTCCTTCGTCGCTGCTCTGTTGGCGGGCTCCGCATGCGCGGCAGATATTTCCATCACCCCTCCCCCGGGGGAGGGGGTCGTTATTAATTCCGCGCCCAACACACCTGTGCTGCGTGTCTCAGGGGATGGGGTGCGTATCCCAGAGTTGCCGGCAGCATCGCCGACCTTCTCGAGCGTGGTCTGCCACGATGGCACTGGTGTCTTGGGCCGCTGTGCGCCTTCAGCTCTCGCTGGTCCTCAAGGGCCACAGGGCGAGAAAGGCGATACCGGCGCAGTGGGCCCCGCAGGCCCACAGGGCCCGATCGGTCCTGCTGGCGCAGCGGGCGCCCCGGGAACGCCCGGTATGCCAGGTGCTACGGGGCTTACAGGGCCTGCAGGCTTGGCTTGGCGTGGCCAGTGGTCTGCCGCGGCCGCCTATGCCCCTGGTGACGCTGTCGAATATGGCGGTTCTTCCTATATTGCCGTGGCCAATGCAAGTGGCACCAGCGCATCTCCGATCAATTCCGCTAACTGGTCTCTACTTGCTGCACGCGGTGCTGCCACCGGAAATGCCTTGGTGGAATTGTCTCCTGCCGCCACCCAGTCGAGTGCACTTCTGCCCCTGGTCAGCATCGCCTCGCTCCAAGGGATCGGCTCTGGAAACGATGCACTGATCAATATTGGGTACAACGCTGGAGCAGGCACCGTGATGCGCCTGTCGGACGATGGCGCATTCACTGTGGGGGGCGACATAGCCAATGGCCAAGTGCCAGCCACGGGTGCTGGCGCTCGAATGATGTGGTATCCCGGCAAATATGCCTTTCGCGCAGGCAGCGTCGGCAGTTTTGGTAGCACCTACTGGGACGAAAATAACATTGGCTCGGGCTCTGTTGCTTTTGGAGAAAACTCCCGGGCGTCAGGGAACAATAGTTTCGCAGCAGGATTGGCCACAACGGCATCGGGCAGCGAGTCCGTTGCGTGGGGCAACAATGGCACGGCAAGCGCAGCTCGAGCCTTCGCCTTCAATGGCACAGCAAGCGGAGTGGGAGCCATTGCGTTAGGTTCTGGAGCCCAAGCTACCAACGATGATGCATTAGCTCTCGGGCCCAGCTCGATTGCGTCAGGCTTGGCCTCCGTTGTTTTAGGGCCTTCTGTTGCATCGGGCAGCTTTGGCGTTGCAATAGGGCTTCAAAACCAAGCATACGGTAATTTCGCATTTGCTATCGGCAAAAATGCTTGGGCGCATCACCAAGGCAGCGTGGTGATCGGAGATGGCTGTGCAGGCTTTTCGTCCGATGCCGTACGCTCCACGGCCAATAACCAGTTTGTAGCTCGCGGATGCGGTGGAATCAAACTGTATACGTCTCAGAACATGACTTCTGGCGTAGAGGTGGCAGCAGGTGGCGGCTCGTGGAGCAGCATCAGTGACAAGGCGAAGAAGGAAAATTTTGCCGACGTGGATCCTGTGGCAGTGCTTGAACAGGTGGTTGCCCTTCCCATTCAGACCTGGAATTACAAAACTCAAGATCCAGCGATTCGCCACATAGGTCCAACGGCGCAGGACTTCCGTGCTGCCTTTGGCCTTGGGGAAAACGACACCACGATCAATACCATCGATGCAGATGGAGCGGCACTGGCTGCGATTCAGGGGCTTCACACACTCTTAAAGCAGCAGCAGGAGACGATTGAATTGCTGAGACTTGAGATTGAACGGCTGAAGGGCGCGCGGTAGATAGCCAGTCCCTCATTCTCGGGCGTGGCGCTATTTACCATAGCAGCGCATCCATCTAATCTCTAACAGTTGCCGCACAGATCTGAAAGCATAGTCTCCAATATGGCAGGATTAACGGCGGGGGCTGCAACCTAGTTTGCGTTGACCAGTCCCGTGCCCCATTCAGGGTAGTGACTGACCCTGTTCCAGGTTTCCGTACCGTTCAGTAACAGAACGACCGGCATGATGAAAGCCCGAATCGGGCCAGGAGTATGTCGTGAAGAAGAGCAAGTTCACTGAGGATCAGATTGCCTTTGCGCTCAAGCAGGCGGAGCTGGGCACCAGCGTCGAGGAGGAGTACTGCGCCATCACTCGGGCGATGAGTTGGCCAACAGTCTCTCTGGTCATGGCTGCACCTCGGACAGGCTGAGCTGGCGCGGGTCTGCCCGCCGCCGGCGCAACGGCGACATGACGGCTGGCGCGCGGCGCGCCGGCGCGAAGAGATAGCCCAGCAGGCCCGCGCACCCTAGGGCGTGTCATCAGACTCTGATGTTGCTCCGTTATCAGGAGCATGAACCGCAGATACGCCCTGACAGATAAGCAGTGGTTGCAAATCCAAGACCTGTTGCCCGGCAGGGCCGGGCACGTTGGAGCGCCTGCCAAAGACAACCGCCTGTTCGTCGATGCGGTGCTCTACCGCTATCGCGCGGGCATTGCCTGGCGCGATCCTGCCCGAGCGATTCGGGACTTCCGCGTGGTGCACCTGCGCCATATGCGCTGGAGCCGGCGCGGTGTGTGGCAACGCCTGTTTGAAGTATTGGCCCAGAACGCCGACAACGAATACGCCATGATCGACGCGACCATCGTGCGAGCCCACCAGCACAGCGCAGGCGGCAAAGGGGGGCCTCAGCGCAAGCCATCGGACGCAGCCGGGGAGGCTTGAGCACGAAGATCCACGCCACAGTGGATGCGCTGGGCAATCCCACGGGCTTTGTGCTTACGGCGGGCCAGGCATCGGACCTGGAGGGTGCCGATGTCCTGCTCAAGGACATTGATGCGCAGATGGTCATCGCCGACAAAGCCTATGACGCGCAGCAAAGAGTGGTTGAGCCCCTATTGCAAGCAGGCAAGGCCGTGGTCATTCCCAGCATTCGCACACGCACCGTGCAGCGCGAATACGAGCGGCATCTATACAAGGCAAGGCGCGTCACCTGATCGAGAACTTCTTTGCTCGCCTGAAGCAGTACCCCCCGACAAAAACGACACACGAAGCCCGGGGGCGAGGCGGGGCTGCGGTGGCGCGCTGCGGGGTTGCGTGGTTGTACGCCTGGGGCGAGCCTGCAGGCCCGCCAGCAGGGGGCGGCGCGGCAGCGCATAGGGTGGGCCTCGCTGTGCGGGCGTTCTGGTGCGTTCTAGAGGGGGTGCCGTTTTCGCACCGACACGCTGGTATGCCATCGACCGCAGCACTGCATGTCAGCCGCAGGGCGGCGGGTATAGGTGGGCGCAGCCCCTGCAATGCTGGCGGAGTGGTTCAGCGCTGGCTGGCGCGCAGTTCGTCCAAGTAGTCGGCCCATCGCTGCATCATCTTTTACGGTGGGCCATGTACTGTGTGCGGTTGTAGGCGCGGCCGTTGGCATCCTTGACGGCGTGGGCCAGTTGGGCCTCGATTACCAAGGGGTCCACGTCCAAGCGCTCCGCGAGCATGGTGCGGGCTGTGGCCCGGAAGCCGTGCCATGTGTGCACATCGGGCGTGTAGCCCATGGAGATCAATGCGGTAAGCACTGAGTTTTCAGAGATGGAGCGGTCGTGGTTGCGCTCGCCTGGGAACACCATGGCGCCCCGGCCGGTCAACGGGTGCAGTTCCTGCAAGACGGCCACGGCTTGCTTGGGCAAAGGCACCAGATGTGGCTCGCCATGCTCCTTGCCATCCTTGCCGCGCTTCATGCGAGCGGCGGGGATCGTCCAAAGCGCGGCATCCAAATTGATTTCGGCCCAGGTGGCGGCGCGCAATTCGCCCGGCCGCTGGAACAGAAGGGGGGCAAGCTGCAATGCAGCGCGCACGACAGGCCCGCCCCGGTACGCCTGTATGGCGCGCAACAGCTCCCCCAGCTTGGCCGGGTCGGTGATGGCAGCGAAATGCCTCCCCCGGTATGGCGACAGCGCTCCCTTGAGGTCGCCAGTGATGTCCCGCCCTACCCGTCCTGTGGCCACGCCATAGCGCCACACCTGTCTGGCAAGCATCAAACCCCGGTCTGCTGTCTCTATCGCACCATGTTCTTCGATCTTTCGCAGGGTGGCCAACAGCTCTACGGGCTTGATATCGACCAGTCTGCGCTCGCCTATCCATGGAAACAGATCGCGTTCGAACTGGCGAAGTGCTCGCGCAGCATGGCCCTCGCTCCAAACCGGGCTCTGTTTGGCGTGCCATTCCAGCGCGACCACCTGAAAAGAGTCTCCCTCAGGGTTCGTCGCCTTGAGCTTTTCCACCTTGCGGACCTGCACCGGATCGACCCCGGTGGCCTTTTGGTGCTTGGCGGCATCCCTGGCCCGGCGGGCAGCCGTCAGGGAAACCGCTGGGTAGCTGCCTAGAGCGAACTGCTTTTCCTTGTTGTTGACCCGGTACTTGAGAAACCAGCGCTTGGAGCCGTTCGGGCTGACCTGCAGGTAGAGCCCGGCCGAATCACTGAATCGTGCTTGCTTGCTCTCGGGGGGACATACGGCGTTGCGGCACTCAAGGTCAGTCAGGGGTACAAAACGAAGGATGAAGGCAGCCGGTGGGGGTACAGATTCCCCTATGGCGAACCACCTTCTACAGAGGGAAGTGGGGGTACAAAACACCGATTTCACCAGATTTCTGGGTTTGTACCCCCACTTGTACCCCCACTTTTGCTTGGCTGGGCATGGACGGCTGTAGACGGCCATGGACTGCAAGTTGTTGATTCACCAATGAAAAAGGGCGTCCACTGGATTAGTGTGGACGCCCTTGGATGGGGTTATGGTGGAGCTGGCGGGAATTGAACCCGCGTCCGCAAGCCTTCTTCGGGCAGATCTACATGTTTAGCGTTCTGTTTTGAATCTCGCATCCCCCATCGCACAGACGCACGCTATGCGGGATGCCAGCACCCTTGAATCTCGTGCCATGCCAAGGTACCCGGCATGCCACCAGCTGATGTGAATTCCCTTGCAGCCGGGAGGCCTTGCGGCCCCCTTGCCCAGCCCATCAGCGTGCTGTTGCAAGGCTCACCGGTATTTAAGCGGCGAGTGCGAAACGTTCGTCGTTTGCAGTTACTTTAGTGAATGGAGATTTACGAGCGTCACTCAAGCTCGACATGCACCACGCCGATTCCGAACCCACGTCGAAACCGGGACAGCCCCATGGCATCTATTTTAGTCCAGTCCCAGCAGTTTCAAGACCTCGAGCGGAGATTCGGCCATCGCATCCGCTCCCCAGCCCTGCGGGGCGCCGTGAGCGCCCAGGTAGCCGTACATTGCAGCGACCGTACCCATGCCGGCCGCGCGCCCGGCCACGATGTCGCGCTCATCGTCGCCCACGTAAATGCAGTGCTGCGGCGCCACGCCCAACTGTGCAGCGGCCTCCAGCAAGGGGGCGGGATGGGGCTTGGAATGCGGGGTCGTGTCTCCGCTCACGACAGCGCCCGCAGTGCCGAACAACGCCATGCGCTGCGCGATGAGCGAAGTGAAGCGTGTCGCCTTGTTCGTGACGATCCCCCACTGCAGCGCATTGCGGCCCAGTGCCGCCACCAGTTCCGGCACCCCCTCGAACGCATAGGTGCGGTCGTGGATGCAGCGCTCGTAGTTGGTGAAGAACTCTTCTCTCAAGGCGGGAAAGTCCGGGTGTTCAGGGGTGATGCCGAACGCTACCGCCAGCATGCCCCGCGCCCCCGCCCCGGCCATGGAGCGATAGGCGTCCAGCGGCAGCGAAGGCAGCCCGCGGTGGACGCGCAACTGGTCCGCGGCAGAGCCGAGGTCCGGCGCACTGTCGATCAGCGTGCCGTCCAGGTCGAACAGCACGGCGCGGATACCCGCCGATGCGAAGGCACTCATGCGGCGGGACGCCGTGTGGCGAACAGGTAGTTCACGCTGGTGTCGCTGCTGAGCCAGTACCGTCCCGTGAGCGGGTTGTGCTGCATGCCGCGCGTCTGCACTACATCCAGGTCCGCAGCACGGCAGGCAGCGGCCAACTCGCTCGGGCGGATCAGCTTGGCATATTCGTGCGTGCCGCGCGGCAGCATCCTGAGCACGTATTCCGCTCCCACGATCGCCAATGCGAATGCCTTGGCGTTGCGGTTGATGGTGGAGAAGAACACCCAGCCGCCGGGCTTGACCAGTTGCGCGCAGGCGGCTACCACGGAATGCGGATCCGGCACATGCTCCAGCATTTCCATGCAGGTCACGATGTCAAAGGACGCGGGCGCCTCCTGCGCCAGTGCTTCCGCGCTGATTTCGCGGTACTGGATGCGGGGCGTTTGCGCCTCCAGCGCGTGCAGGCGTGCCACGCGCAGTGCCTTGGAGGCCAAATCGATCCCCGTCACCTCCGCGCCCTTGCGCGCCATGGAGTCGGCCAGAATCCCGCCGCCGCATCCCACATCGAGCACCTTGCGTCCATCCAGGGGAGCCAACTGGTCGATCCAGTCCAGGCGCAGAGGATTGATCTGGTGCAGGGGGCGAAACTCGCTGTCCGGGTCCCACCAGCGATGCGCCAGCTCCGAAAACTTGGCCAGTTCGGCCGGGTCGGCATTCACGGATTCATTCATGCGTTCATTGTCCCATGGAGGCTTCGGGCCATAAAAAAAGCCCCGTTTCCGGGGCTTTTTTTCGATCGTGGAGAAGATCAGTTGGAGCGGGTACCCACCACTTCGATTTCCACGCGGCGGTTCTTGGCGCGACCTTCCTTGGTCTTGTTGTCGGCCACGGGCTGCTTCTCACCCTTGCCTTCGGTGTAGACGCGGTTCTTCTCGATGCCCTTGGAGACCAGGTAGGCCTTCACGGCTTCGGCGCGGCGCACCGACAGCTTCTGGTTGTAGGCGTCAGTGCCGATGGAGTCGGTGTGGCCCACGGCAATGATGACTTCCAGGTTGATGCCTTGGATCTTGGAGACCAGATCGTCCAGCTTGGCCTTGCCTTCGGGCTTCAGCACGGACTTGTCGAAGTCGAAGAAAGCGTCGGCGGCGTAGGTCACCTTGCTTGCCACAGCCGGAGCAGCCGGCTTGGGAGCCGGAGCAGGTGCAGCGGCGGGAGCCGGAGCAGGTGCAGCGGCGGGAGCGGGAGCAGCCTTCACCAGAGCGCCATCGCAGCCTTCAGCAGCGGTAGCAGGCGTCCAGTTGGCATCGCGCCAGCACAGTTCGTTGGTACCGTTCTTCCAGACCAGTTCGCCGGAACCGTTCTGCCAGTTGTCGATGACCTTGCCACCGTCTGCGGCCTTCACTTGGGCGCCAGCCGAGGTTGCAATCACGGCAGAGGCCAACAACATCGCCACTTTGTTCAGTTTCTTCATGGTTCTCCTCTTGGGGAAAAAGCCGCAGCCGCGCTGCGAATCATGGACGTCGTCAGTGACCATCACCAAAAACGTTGATTTGATTGTGCCATACGTAACAACGCAAAGGCGGCTTTGGCCGGGCCAGAACCGTAGGACGAAAGCGCAATCCCGGGGTTATGTTGCTCTGCCGCGACACAGTCTTGCACCTAAAATGGACTTTTCCCGCCGCCCTCTTCCCTGCCTGCTGCCTGCCGCCATGACCCAGTTCGCCAAAGAAACCCTGCCCATCAGCCTCGAGGAGGAGATGCGCCGCAGCTATCTGGATTACGCCATGAGCGTGATCGTGGGCCGGGCGCTTCCCGATGCCCGCGACGGCCTCAAGCCCGTGCACCGGCGCGTGCTCTACGCGATGCACGAGCTCAATAACGACTGGAACCGTCCTTATAAGAAGTCGGCCCGTATCGTCGGCGATGTGATCGGTAAGTACCACCCGCACGGCGACAGCGCGGTGTATGACACCATCGTGCGCATGGCGCAGGACTTCTCGCTGCGCCACATGCTGGTGGACGGCCAGGGCAACTTCGGCTCGGTGGACGGCGACAACGCGGCGGCGATGCGCTACACGGAAATCCGCCTCTCGAAGATCGCGCACGAGATGCTGGCGGACATCGACAAGGAAACCGTCGATTTCGGCCCCAACTACGACGGCAGCGAGCAGGAGCCCCTGGTGCTGCCCAGCCGCCTGCCGAACCTGCTGGTCAACGGCTCGGCCGGCATCGCCGTGGGCATGGCGACCAACATCCCGCCGCACAACCTCAACGAAGTGGTTGACGCTTGTTTGCACTTGCTGCGCAACCCCGAGGCGTCGATCGACGAGCTGATGGAGATCATCCCCGCGCCCGACTTCCCCACGGCCGGCATCATCTACGGCATCAACGGCGTGAAGGAGGGCTACCGCACGGGGCGCGGGCGCGTGGTGATGCGCGCCAAGTGCCACTTCGAGGACATCGACAAGGGCCAGCGCCAGGCGATCATCGTCGACGAGCTGCCCTACCAGGTCAACAAGAAGACGCTGCAGGAGCGCATGGCCGAGCTGGTGCACGAGAAGAAGCTCGAGGGCATCAGCCACATCCAGGACGAGTCCGACAAGTCCGGCATGCGCCTGGTGATCGAACTCAAGCGCGGCGAAGTGCCCGAGGTGGTGCTCAACAACCTGTACAAGCAGACACAGTTGCAGGACACCTTCGGCATGAACATGGTGGCGCTGGTGGACGGCCAGCCGCGCCTGTGCAACCTCAAGGAGCTGATCCAGGTCTTCCTGCAGCACCGCCGCGAGGTGGTGACGCGGCGCACCGTGTTCGAGCTGCGCAAGGCGCGCGAGCGCGGCCACGTACTGGAAGGCCTGGCCGTGGCGCTGGCGAACATCGACGAGTTCATCCGCATCATCCGCGAATCGCCCACGCCGCCGGTCGCCAAGGCCGAGCTGATGGCCCGCTCGTGGGACAGCCAGCTGGTGCGCGAGATGCTGACGCGCACCCGCGAGGACGGCGGCGTGGTGAATGCCGACGACTACCGCCCCGAAGGGCTGGAGCGCGAGTACGGCATGCAGGCGGGCGGCCTGTACCGCCTCTCGGACACGCAGGCGCAGGAGATTCTGCAGATGCGCCTGCAGCGCCTCACCGGGCTGGAGCAGGACAAGATCGTCGCCGAGTACAAGGACGTGATGTCCGTGATCGAGGACTTGCTCGACATCCTAGCCCGCCCAGAGCGCGTCTCGACCATCATCGGCGAGGAACTCACCGCCGTGCGCCAGGAGTTCGGCCAGACCAAGCTGGGCGCGCGCCGCAGCCTGATCGAGCACAGCGCGCAGGATCTTTCCACCGAAGACCTGATCACGCCCACCGACATGGTGGTGACGCTGAGCCACACCGGCTACATCAAGAGCCAGCCCCTGTCCGAATACCGCTCCCAGAAGCGCGGCGGGCGCGGCAAGCAGGCCACGGCGACCAAGGAAGACGACTGGATTGACCAGCTTTTCATCGCCAACACGCACGACTACATCCTGTGCTTCTCCAACCGCGGCCGGCTGTACTGGCTCAAGGTATGGGAAGTGCCCGCGGGCTCGCGCGGCTCGCGCGGGCGGCCCATCGTCAATATGTTCCCCTTGCAAGAGGGCGAGAAGATCAACGTGGTGCTGCCGCTCACCGGCGAGTTCCGCAGCTTCCCGGCCGATCATTTCGTATTCATGGCGACCAGCATGGGCACGGTGAAGAAGACGGCCCTCGACGAATTCAGCAACCCGCGCAAGGGCGGCATCATCGCCGTGAACCTGGACGAAGGCGACTACCTCATCGGCGCGGCGCTGACCGACGGTCAGCACGACGTGATGCTGTTCAGCGACGGCGGCAAGGCCGTGCGCTTCGACGAGAACGACGTGCGCCCGCTGGGCCGCCAGGCGCGCGGCGTGCGCGGCATGATGCTCGAAGACGGCCAGAGCGTGATCGCCATGCTGGTGGCCGAAGACGAAACGCAGAGCGTGCTGACCGCCACCGAGAACGGCTACGGCAAGCGCACCCCCATCACCGAATACACCCGCCACGGGCGCGGCACCAAGGGCATGATCGCCATCCAGCAGAGCGAGCGCAACGGCAAGGTCGTGGCCGCCACGCTGGTGCATGCCGACGACGAGATCATGCTCATCACCGACACCGGCGTGCTGGTGCGCACGCGCGTGTCGGAGATCCGTGAACTCGGCCGCGCCACGCAGGGCGTGACGCTGATCAGCCTGGACGAGGGCGCCAAGCTCGGCGGCCTGCAGCGCATCGTGGAGAACGACGCCAACGCCGCCGATGCAGAGGGCGATGCGCCCGCGCCCGCCGACGAGTGAATTTTCAAAAACCATAGCTGCCAGCGCTTGCCAGCCGAGCGCTGGAGGCCTATTTGACCCATAGACCATGAACCGCCCCTACAACTTCTCGGCCGGCCCGGCCGCCATCCCGGAGGAAGTGCTGCAACAGGCCGCCGCCGAAATGCTCGACTGGCACGGCAGCGGCATGGGGGTGATGGAGATGAGCCACCGCGGCAAGGAATTCATCGCCATCTGCGAGCAGGCCGAGGCCGACCTGCGCGAGCTGCTGGCCATCCCGCCGCAGTTCAAGATCCTGTTCATGCAGGGCGGCGGCCTGGCCGAGAACGCCATCGTGCCGCTGAACCTCTCGCGCGCGGCCACGGTGGACTTCGTGGTCACGGGCGCGTGGAGCCAGAAGTCGCGCAAGGAAGCGCAGAAGTACGCGGCCGAGGTCCATACCGCCGCATCGGGCGAGGACAGCCACTTCACCACCCTGCCCGACCCGACCACCTGGCAGCTCTCGCGCGGCGCGAGCTACGTGCACCTGTGCAGCAACGAGACCATCCACGGCGTCGAGTTCCAGCAGCTGCCCGACCTGCGCGCACTCGGCAGCGACGCGCCGCTGGTCATCGACTTCTCCTCGCACGTGGCCTCGCGCCCCGTCGACTGGAGCCGCGTGGGCCTGGCCTTCGGCGGCGCGCAGAAGAACCTGGGCCCGGCCGGCCTGACGCTGGTGGTGGTGCGCGAGGACCTGCTGGGTCACGCCCTGCCCGCCTGCCCCACGGCCTTCGACTACCGCGTGGTGGCCGAGAACCGCTCCATGTTCAACACGCCGCCCACCTGGGGCATCTATGTGGCCGGGCTCACCTTCCAATGGCTCAAGCGCCAGCGCGAGGGCGGCGCCACCGGTGTGGCGGCGATGGAGGCACGCAACATCGCCAAGGCCGCGCTGCTCTACGGCTTCATCGACCAGTCGCAGTTCTACGTGAACAAGGTGGCGCCCACCTGCCGCTCGCGCATGAACGTGCCCTTCTTCCTGCGCGACGAATCGCGCAACGACGCCTTCCTGGCCGGCGCCAGGGAGCGCGGGCTGCTGCAGCTCAAGGGCCACAAGTCCGTGGGCGGCATGCGCGCCAGCATCTACAACGCGATGCCGCTGGCCGGCGTGCAGGCACTGGTGGACTACATGCGCGACTTCGAGCGCAGCGCCGCCTGAAAACCACTCATAAAAAATGAGCTGCTTGCGCTTGAAGGACCAGGGTTTCAGGTAGTTTTCATACCAGAACCCACTACCAGCAAGCGCAGGCAGCTATCAAAACCATGGCAGACAACCCTTCAAGCATCACCCCCCAGGCCAGTCCCGCCCTGGCCGACCTGCGCGTGCAGATCGACTCGCTGGACCACCAGCTGCTCACCCTCCTGAACCAGCGCGCCCACGTGGCCGAGCAGGTGGGCGAGCTGAAGAAACGCGAGGGCACGCCCTTCTTCCGCCCCGACCGCGTGGCCCAGGTGATCGAGAAGATCACCCGCGCCAACCCCGGCCCGCTCAAGGGCGCGCACGTGGCCGCCATCTGGCGCGAGATCATGTCCGCCTGCCTGGCGCTGGAGTCGCCCCAGCGCGTGGCCGTGCTGGGCCCCGAGGGCACGTTCTGCGAGCAGGCGGCCATCGAATACTTCGGCGGCGCGGCCGACCTGATGTACTGCGCCAACTTCGACGAGGTGTTCCACGCCACCGCCGCGGGCAGCGCGCAGTACGGCGTGGTGGGCGTGGAGAACTCCAACGAGGGCGTGGTCACGCGCTCGCTCGACATGTTCCTGCACACCCCCTGCCACGTCGTGGGCGAGGTGAGCCTGCTGGTGCGCCACAACCTGCTGCGCCAGATCCCCTCGGCCGGGGGCATCGAGGCCGTGCTGGCCCACCCCCAGGCGCTGGCGCAGTGCCAGGCCTGGCTGTCCAAGCACCTGCCGCATGCCGAGCGCCGCCCGGTGTCGAGCAACGCCGAGGGCGCCCGCCTGGCCGCCACCAACCCGGCCTGGGCCGGCATCTCCAGCGAGCGCGCGGCCCAGCAGTACGGCCTGCACGTGGTGGCCCACGCCATCCAGGACGACGCCTACAACCGCACCCGCTTCGCCGTCATCTGCCTGCCGCACACGCTGGCCACGCCCGCCCCCTCGGCCAAGGACTGCACCAGCCTCATCATCTCCGTGCCCAACCGCCCCGGCGCCGTGCACGACCTGCTGGTGCCGCTCAAGAAGCACGGCGTGTCCATGACGCGCTTCGAGTCGCGCCCCGCGCGCACCGGACAGTGGGAGTACTACTTCTACATCGACATCGAGGGCCACCCTGCCCAGGCCAACGTCGCCGCCGCGCTGGCCGAGCTACAGGAGCTCGCCGCCTTCTACAAGGTGCTGGGCACGTACCCGGTGGCCGCGTGAGGAAGGGCCGCCATGTTTGAGCAACTCGGCCTCATCGGCTGCGGCCTCATGGGCGGCTCGTTCGCCCTGGCGATGAAGAAGGCAGGCCTGGTCAAGCGCGTGGTGGGCTACAGCAAGTCACCCTCCACCACCGACCGCGCGCGCCAGCTCGGCGTGATCGACGTGGAGGCGCCCTCGGCCCTGCTGGCCGCCGCCGGCGCCGACATCGTGCTGCTGGCCGTGCCCGTGGCCGCTACCGAATCGACGCTCAAGGCCATCCGCCACCTGGTCACGCCGCAGATGCTCATCATGGACGTGGGCTCCACCAAGGCCGACGTGGTGCTGGCCGCGCGCCGCGCGCTGCAAAGCCAGGTCGCCTCCTTCGTGCCCGCCCACCCGATCACCGGGCGCGAAGTATCGGGCGTGGAGCATGCCGACGCCGAGCTGTACCACGGCCGCCAGGTCATCCTCACCCCCACCGAGCGCACCCTCACCGCCCACCTGCAGCGCGCCGAGGCACTGTGGACCCAGCTGGGCTGCCGCGTGAGCAGCATGGCGCCCGAGGCGCACGACGCCGCCTTCGCCGCCGTGAGCCACCTGCCCCACCTGCTGGCGTTCGCCATGATGGGCAGCATCACCGCGCAGCCCGAGGCCGACGACTTCCTCTCGCTGGCGGGCCCGGGCTTTCGCGACTTCACGCGCATCGCCGCCAGCGACCCGAAGATGTGGCGCGACATCCTGCGCGCCAACAGCGCCGAGGTGCTGGCCCAGTCGCGCCTGTTCCAGAAGGCGCTGCACGACCTGGAGGCCGCCATGCAGGAGGGCAGCGAGCAGCCGCTGGAAGACCTGATCACGCTGGCCAGCCAGACCCGCGCCCACTGGCGCATGGGCGCGCAGCGCAAGGGCGCAGCGCAGCCACACAAGGAAGCCTGATGTACCGCACCGCGTTTCTCGACCTGCCCCCGCTGGCGCACGCCGGCGGCGACGTGCGGCTGCCGGGCTCCAAGAGCATCTCCAACCGCGTGCTGCTGCTTGCCGCCCTGAGCGAGGGCACGACCGAGGTGCACGACCTGCTCGCCTCGGACGACACGCGCGTCATGCTCGACGCGCTGCGCCAGCTCGGCTGCGCCGTGGAGGAAGCCGGCGGCGGCCTGGTGCGCATCACCGGCCTGGGACAAGCCGTGCCGCGCTCGCCCGCCGAGCTGTTCATGGGCAACGCCGGCACGGCCATGCGCCCGCTCACCGCGGCGCTGGCGCTGCTCGGCGGCCAGTTCACGCTGTCGGGCGTGCCGCGCATGCACGAGCGCCCCATCGGCGACCTGGTGGACGCCCTGCGCCAGCTCGGCTGCCGCATCGACTACCTCGGCAACGAGGGCTACCCGCCCCTGTCCATCGCCCAGGGCGGCGGCGTGCCGCTCCTGCGCCTGGATGCGCCTATCCGCGTGCGCGGCGACGTGTCCAGCCAGTTCCTCACCGCGCTGCTCATGGCGCTGCCGCTGGTGGCGCGCACGCAGGACGTGGTGATCGAGGTGATGGGCGAGCTGATCTCCAGGCCCTACATCCACATCACCCTGGAGCTGCTGGCGCGCTTCGGCATCGCCGTGCGGCACGAGGCGTGGCAGCGCTTCACCATCCCCGCGGGCAGCCGCTACCGCTCGCCAGGGCGCATCCATGTCGAGGCGGATGCCTCTTCCGCTAGTTATTTCATAGCGCTTGGCGCTTTATCCACGGGCGCTGATGGCCAAAATGGCATCAAGATCCTGGGAGTAGGACTGGACTCCATCCAGGGCGACATCCGCTTCGTCGAAGCCGCGCAGGCCATGGGCGCGCGCGTCGAAGGCGGGCCCAACTGGCTGCACGTCTCGCGCGGCGCATGGCCACTCAAGGCCATCGACCTGGACTGCAACCACATCCCCGACGCGGCGATGACCCTGGCCGTGATGGCGCTCTACGCCGAGGGCACCACCACCCTGCGCAACATCGCGAGCTGGCGCGTCAAGGAAACCGACCGCATCGCCGCCATGACGGCCGAGCTGCGCAAGCTTGGCGCCACGGTCGAGGAAGGCGCCGACTACCTGCGCGTCACCCCGCCCGCCACCGCGGCCGATTGGCGCGCCGCCAGCATCCACACCTACGACGACCACCGCGTGGCCATGTGCTTCTCGCTCGCGGCCTTCAACCCGGCGGGCCTGCCCGTGCGCATCGAAGACCCGCAGTGCGTGGCCAAGACCTTCCCCGACTACTTCGAGGCGCTGTTCCAGGTGGCCCGCTCGCCGGATGCGCGCATCCCCGTGCTGTGCATCGACGGCCCCACCGCCTCGGGCAAGGGCACGGTGGCGGCGGCGGTGGCCGAGCGGCTGGGCTACCACTTCCTCGATTCGGGCAGCCTCTACCGCATCGCCGCGCTGGCCGCCCTGCGCGCCGGCCTGGCGATCGACGCCGCGCACGAGACGCGCATCGCCCAACTGGCGCGTGGCCTGCCCGTGCGCTTCGAGGGCGGCCGCATCCTGCTGGGCGAGGACGACGTGACCGACGCCATCCGCACCGAGGAAGCGGGCATGAACGCCTCGCGCGTCTCCGCCCTGCCCGCCGTGCGCGAGGCCCTGGTAGGGTTGCAGCACGGCTTCAGGCGCCTGCCGGGGCTCGTCGCCGACGGGCGCGACATGGGCACGGTGATCTTTCCCAAGGCGCCGCTCAAGGTCTTCCTCACGGCCAGCGCCGCCTGCCGCGCCGAGCGGCGCCATAAGCAGTTGATTTCCAAGGGGATTTCGGCTAATATCTCCGACCTTCGCGCGGACTTGGAAGCGCGTGACGCACGGGACAGCACCCGCAGCGTCGCGCCCTTGAAGCCCGCTGAAGACGCCGCGCTGCTGGACAGCTCCGCGCTCACGATCGACGAGGCCGTGGCGCAGGTGCTGGACTGGTGGCAGGCACGCCAGCCGTTCGGCACGTAACACGTCCGCACGGCCGGCAAACGGCCCGCACGGCTCCCTCCGCGCCCTGACAGCGCACCGGCCGTGCGGTTCATCCACCCTGACCCGCGGTGCAACCACCGCACAACCTCCGCAGGCAGTCTTAGAAACGGTGGCAATGGTGCCGCCGGAAACCTGTCCGTGGCTTGAGGAAATACATGTCTGAATCTTTTGCCGCCCTGTTTGAAGAATCGCTGCAACGCACCGAAATGCGTCCGGGCGAGGTCATCACCGCCGAAGTCGTGCGCGTGGAGCACAACTTCGTCGTCGTGAACGCTGGCCTGAAGTCCGAAGCCTACGTGCCGATCGACGAATTCAAGAACGACCAGGGCGAGATCGAAGTCCAGGTGGGCGACTTCGTGTCCGTGGCCATCGGCTCCATCGAGAACGGCTACGGCGACACCATCCTGTCGCGCGACACCGCCAAGCGCCTGGCTTCGTGGCTGGCACTGGAAAAGGCGCTGGAATCCGGCGACTTCGTGACCGGCACGACCTCCGGCAAGGTCAAGGGCGGCCTGACGGTGCTGGTCAACGGCATCCGCGCCTTCCTGCCCGGCTCGCTGATCGACACCCGTCCCGTCAAGGACCTGACTCCGTACGAAAACAAGACGATGGAGTTCAAGGTCATCAAGCTCGACCGCAAGCGCAACAACGTGGTGCTGAGCCGCCGCGCCGTGGTGGAAGCCTCCATGGGCGAAGAGCGCGCCAAGCTGATGGAAACGCTCAAGGAAGGCGCCATCGTGCAGGGCGTGGTCAAGAACATCACCGAATACGGTGCGTTCGTGGACCTGGGCGGCATCGACGGCCTGCTGCACATCACCGACATGGCATGGCGCCGCGTTCGCCACCCCTCCGAGGTGGTGCAGGCCGGCCAGGAAATCACGGCCAAGATCCTCAAGTTCGACACCGAGAAGAACCGCGTCTCGCTGGGCCTCAAGCAAATGGGCGACGATCCCTGGCTGGGCGTGTCGCGCCGCTACCCCTCGGGCACGCGCCTGTTCGGCAAGGTCACGAACATCGCCGACTACGGCGCGTTCGTCGAGCTGGAGCCCGGCATCGAAGGCCTGGTGCACGTCTCCGAGATGGACTGGACCAACAAGAACGTCGCTCCCTCCAAGCTCGTGTCGCTGGGCGACGAAGTCGAAGTCATGGTCCTGGAGATCGACGAAGACAAGCGCCGCATCAGCCTGGGCATGAAGCAGTGCAAGGCCAACCCCTGGCAGGAATTCGCGCAGAACACCAAGCGCGGCGACCGCGTCAAGGGCCCGATCAAGTCCATCACCGACTTCGGCGTGTTCGTGGGCCTGGCTGCCGGCATCGACGGCCTGGTGCACCTGTCCGACCTGTCGTGGAACGAGCCCGGCGAATCCGCCGTGCGCAACTACAAGAAGGGCCAGGAAGTCGAGGCCATCGTGCTGGCCGTGGACGTGGACCGCGAGCGCATCTCCCTGGGCATCAAGCAGCTCGACGGCGACCCGTTCACCACCTTCGTGACGGTGAACGACAAGGGCCAGACCGTGTCCGGCAAGGTCAAGACGGTTGACGCGCGCGGCGCCGAGATCGACCTGGGCGAAGACATCGTGGGCTACCTGCGCGCTTCGGAAATCTCCCGCGACCGCGTGGAAGACGCCCGCAACGTGCTCAAGGAAGGCGACGAAATCACCGCCGTGGTGGTCAACGTGGATCGCAAGACCCGCAACATCCAGCTGTCGATCAAGGCCAAGGACATGGCCGACGAGCAAGGCGCCATGGCCCACCTGTCGGCCCAGTCGGCCAAGGAAAACGCCGGCACCACCAGCCTGGGCGCCCTGCTGCGCGCCAAGCTGGACAACTCCGACAAGTAAGCCGGAGCCTGTCTCCAGGCACTGAACCGGCCGCCATCCTCCGGGGTGGCGGCCACCGCAGCGGGCGCCACGGCGCCCGCTGCTTTTTGCCCCGCTACGCACCCGAGAACACCATGACCCGATCTGACCTCGTCGAAGAACTGGCCGCCCGCTTCGGCCAGCTCACCCAGCGCGATGCCGAGTACGCCGTCAAGACCATTCTGGATGCCATCGGCGATGCCCTGGTGCGCGGGCACCGCATCGAGATCCGCGGGTTCGGCAGCTTTTCCGTCAACCGCCGCCCGCCCCGCATGGGCCGCAATCCGCGCAGCGGCGAAGCCGTGCAGATCCCCGAAAAGCGCGTGCCGCACTTCAAGCCCGGCAAGGCCCTGCGCGAGGCCGTGGACCAGCGCACCGGCGCGCCGGAACAGCAAAAACCATAGCTGCCTGCGCTTGCTGGACAAGCACTGGAGCCTTGTTTTACCCCTAAAACGCCGCGAACGGCACCGTGCGGGTGGCAGACCGTAGAATCTCGCCACCACTGGGGAGCCGCATGAAATACCTCCTGTGGCTGCTCAAGGCAGCCATTTTTTTCACCCTCTTCGCCTTCGCGCTGAACAACCAGCAGGACACCACGGTGCACTTCTTCTTCGGCACCCGGTGGAACGCGCCGCTGGTGCTGATCGTGCTGGCCGCGTTCACGCTGGGCGTCGCCGTCGGCGTGCTGGGCATGGTGCCCCGCTGGTGGCGCCACCGCAGCGCGGTGCGCCGCATCCAGGCGGAGCAGCCTGCCGCCGCAGTGGCGGCCCCGCCCGCGCCCGAGTCCGCCCTGCCCCCGACCATCCATGGAATTTGACCTCAGTTGGCTCCTGCTGGGGCTGCCGCTGGCCTTCGGGCTGGGCTGGCTCGCCTCGCGCTTCGACCTGCGCCAGCTGCGCGACGAGAACCGCCGCGCGCCCAAGGCCTACTTCAAGGGGCTGAACTACCTGCTCAATGAACAGCAGGACCAGGCCATCGACGCCTTCATCGAGGCCGTGCAGAACGACCCCGACACCACCGAACTGCACTTCGCCCTGGGCAACCTGTTCCGCCGCCGCGGCGAATACAACCGCGCCGTGCGCGTGCACGAGCACCTGCTCTCGCGCGGCGACCTCTCCCGCGCCGACCGCGAGCGTGCCCAGCACGCGCTGGCGCTCGACTTCCTCAAGGCCGGCCTGCTCGACCGCGCCGAAGACGCGCTGCGCCGCCTGGAAGGCTCGCCCTTCGAGGCCCAGGCCCGCATGGCCCTGCTGGCCATCTACGAGCGCTCGCGCGACTGGCCCCAGGCCACCGAGATCGCGCAGCGCATGCAGGCCGCGCAGCAGGGCGACTTCAGCACCCGCCAGGCCCACTACCTGTGCGAGCAGGCCCTGGCACAGGCCGCGCGGGGGAAACCGCCGCCGCCCAGGCCCTGCTCGCGCAGGCCATCGCGATCGCGCCGCGCGCACCGCGCGCGCGCATCGAGCTGGCGCGCCTGCAGCAGCGCACGGGCGACGCCGCCGCGGCGCTGCACACCCTGCTGGAGCTGCCCCAGGCGGCCCCCGCCGCGCTGCCCCTGGCCGCGCCCCTGCTCGTGGAAACCGCCCAGGCCACCGGCCGCGCCGAACAGGCCCTGGCCCTGCTGCAGGCGCACTACCAGGACATGCCCTCGCTCGACCTGCTGGACGCCATCGTGGCGCTGGAAACAGGCGGCAGCACGCCCCAGGACGCGCGCGGCTGGTACGTGCGCCACCTGGAAAAAGAGCCCTCGCTCGTGGCCGCGACCAAATGGCTGGCCGGCGAGACGCTGGCGCACGAGCAGTTCCACCCGCAGATCCAGCGCGCGCTCGAGCAGGCCGCCAAGCCACTCACGCGCTACCGCTGCGCGGCCTGCGGCTTCGAGGCGCGCCAGCACTTCTGGCAATGCCCCGGCTGCCAGACCTGGGACAGCTACCCCGCCCGCCGCGTGGAGGAGCTGTGAACGCCCCGCGGCGCCTGCTGTGCCTGGGCGCGCTGCTGCTGCACGCGGCCTGCGCCCTGGCGGCGGTGGAAGTGAACCAAGCGGGCGTGGCCGACCTGGACGGCGTCAAGGGCATCGGCCCCGCGCTCTCCGGCCGCATCCTGGCCGAGCGCGCCCGGGGGCCGTTCAGCGACTGGCGCGACCTCATCGCCCGCGTCAAGGGCATCGGCCCCGCGGCGGCCGGCCGGCTGTCGGCCGAGGGCCTCACCGTGAACGGCGCCGCGTACCCGCAGGCGGCCCGCCGGCCCCCCTCCACGGCACCCGGCCATTGAAACCATGGGCAGACGCTGACCCAATCGCCGGTAGCTGCTCGGGTTTTCATAGCAGCGCGCGCGGAGCTTCCCCGTAGAATCAGGCACCCATGTCCCTGATTCTCCTCATCGTCCTGCCCTTCGTCGGAAGCCTGATGGCCGCCGTGCTGCCCGCCAACGCGCGCAACACCGAGTCCACGCTGGCGGGGCTGATCGCGCTGTTCTGCACCGTGCAGACGGCGATGTACTTCCCCGAGGTGGCGGACGGCGGCGTGCTGCGCCAGGAGATCGCCTGGCTGCCCGCGCTGGGCATGAACCTGGTCGTGCGCATGGACGGCTTCGCCTGGATGTTCAGCATGCTGGTGTTCGGCATCGGGGCGCTGGTGGTGCTCTACGCGCGCTACTACATGTCGCCGGCCGACCCCGTGCCGCGCTTCTTCTCGTTCTTCCTCGCCTTCATGGGCGCCATGGCGGGCGTGGTGCTCTCGGGCCACCTCATCCAGCTGGTGTTCTTCTGGGAACTCACCAGCCTGTTCTCGTTCCTGCTCATCGGCTACTGGCACCACCGCGAGGATGCACGCCGCGGCGCGCGCATGGCGCTCACCGTGACCGGCACCGGCGGCCTGTGCCTGCTGGCCGGCCTGCTCGTCGTGGGCCACATCGTCGGCAGCTACGACCTCGACCGCGTGCTGGGCTCGGCCGAGCTGGTGCGCGACCACCCGCTGTACCTCACGGCCCTGGTGCTGGTGCTGCTGGGCGCGTTCACCAAGAGCGCGCAGTTCCCGTTCCAGTTCTGGCTGCCCAACGCCATGGCCGCGCCCACCCCCGTGTCCAGCTACCTGCACTCGGCCACCATGGTGAAGGCGGGCGTGTTCCTGCTGGCGCGCCTGTGGCCCGTGATGGGCGGCACCGAGCCCTGGTTCTGGCTCGTGGGCGGCGCGGGCGTGCTCACGCTGCTGATCGGCGGCTACGCAGCCATGTTCCAGCACGACCTGAAAGGGCTGCTGGCCTACTCCACCATCTCGCACCTGGGCCTGATCACGCTGCTGCTGGGCCTCAACAGCCCGCTGGCCGCCGTGGCGGCGGTGTTCCACATCATGAACCACGCGACCTTCAAGGCGTCGCTGTTCATGGCCGCGGGCATCGTGGACCACGAGAGCGGCACGCGCGACATCCGGCGCCTGTCGGGCCTGCGCACCATGATGCCGGTCACCGCGACGCTGGCCACGGTCGCCGGCGCGGCCATGGCCGGCGTGCCGCTGCTCAACGGCTTCCTGTCCAAGGAAATGTTCTTCGCCGAGACGGTGTTCCTCGACGCCACGCCCTTCGTGGCCATGGCGTTGCCCGTGGCCGCCACGGTGGCCGGCATGTTCAGCGTGGCCTATTCGCTGCGCTTCATCGCCGACGTGTTCTGGGGCCCGCCCGCCACCGACCTGCCGCACACGCCGCACGAGCCCCCGCACTGGATGCGCGTGCCGGTCGAGTTGCTGGTCTGCGCCTGCCTGGTGGTGGGCATCGTTCCCGCCTGGTCGGTGGGCAAATACCTGGACGCCGCCGCCCTGCCCGTGGTCGGCGGCGAGCTGCCGGCCTTCAGCCTGGCCGTGTGGCACGGCATCAACACCCCTTTCGTGATGAGCCTGGTGGCGCTCGCGGGCGGCACGGCGCTGTATTTGCTGCTGCGCTGGCAGCGCAACCAGGGCCACGTGGACGCGCCGCCGCTCATGTGGCGCATCAGCGGGCGCCGCTTCTTCGAGGCCTCGCTCACGCTGCTCACGCGCTGGGGCCGCAGCGGGCGGCGCCTGCTGTCCACACAGCGGCTGCAGTGGCAGATGCTGTGGCTGGTGCTCGCCACGCTGAGCGCGGGCGCCCTGCCGCTGTGGAAGCTGGGCGTGCAGTTGGGCGACCGGGGCACGCTGCCGCTGTCCCCCGCGTTCGTCGTGATCTGGATAGTCGGAGTGAGCTGCGCGCTGGCCGCGGCCTGGCAGGCCAAGTACCACCGCATGGCCGCGCTCACGCTCGTGGGCGGCGCCGGGCTGTGCACCTGCATCACCTTCCTGTGGTTCTCCGCGCCCGACCTGGCGCTCACGCAGATCGCGGTGGAGATCGTCACCACCATCCTCATCCTGCTCGGCCTGCGCTGGCTGCCCAAGCGCGACCAGAGCCTGCCCCCCGCCGACCCCCGCCCCATGCTGGCGCGCGCGCGCCGCCTGCGCGACCTGCTGCTGGCCGTCGGCGCCGGCGGCGGCATGGCCTGGCTGGCCTTCGCCATGATGAGCCGCCCCTTCCCCGAGAGCACCTCCACCTTCTTCCTGGAGCGCGCGCTGACCGAGGGCGGCGGCACCAACGTGGTCAACGTGATGCTGGTCGACTTCCGCGGCTTCGACACCTTCGGCGAGATCGTGGTGCTGGGCATCGTGGCGCTCACCGTCTACGCGCTGCTGCGGCGCTTCCGCCCTGCGCGCGAAACCATGGACCTGCCCGAGCAGCAGCGCTTCCTGCCTGCCGACCTGCAGACCGACCTGCTGAACCCGCGCAACGCGCAGGACACGGCCGTCGGCTACCTCATGGTGCCCGCCGTGCTGGTGCGCCTGCTGCTGCCGTTCACCGCGCTGGTGGCGTTCTACCTGTTCATGCGCGGGCACAACCAGCCGGGCGGCGGCTTCGTGGCCGGGCTGGTGTTCTCGGTAGGGCTGGTTCTGCAGTACATCGTCTCGGGCACCTCGTGGGTGGAGGCACACCTGCCGCTGATGCCCCGCCGCTGGATCGCCACGGGCCTGCTGCTGGCGCTGGCCACCGGCCTGGGCGCGATCGCCGCGGGCTACCCCTTCCTGACCAGCCACACCGCCCACCTGCACCTGCCGGTGCTGGGCGACATCCACGTGGCCAGCGCCATGTTCTTCGACATGGGCGTGTTCTCGCTCGTCGTCGGCGCCACCCTGCTCATCCTCACGGCCATCGCCCACCAGTCGGTGCGTGGCCACCGCTACCACGCACGACTCATGGAAGAAGAACAGCAAGCCCTGGCCGCCGTGGTGGCCTACGACGACGAGACGGCTGCCCCCGCGCCGCAGGGAGCCCGCTGATGGAAACCATCCTGGCCCTGTCCATCGGCGTGCTCACCGGCTCGGGCGTCTGGCTGCTGCTGCGCCCGCGCACCTTCCAGGTCATCATGGGACTGTCGCTGCTGTCGTATGCGGTGAACCTGTTCATCTTCAGCATGGGGCGGCTGGGCCTGGAGGTCAACAAGGAGCCCGTGCTCCGGCCCGGCGTGCCGCAGGACCTGCTGCACTACACCGACCCCCTGCCGCAGGCGCTGGTGCTCACGGCCATCGTCATCGGCTTTGCCATGACGGCCCTCTTCCTCGTGGTGCTACTGGCCTCGCGCGGCATGGCCGGCACCGACCACGTGGACGGCACGCTCTCACGCGACGTCCAGGAGATGCAATGAGCCGCCTGGCCGACTTCACCTCCACGCTGATGCCGCACCTCATGCTGGCCCCCATCGGCCTGCCGATGCTCACGGCCGCGTTCATGATGCTGCTGCGCGAGGAAAAGCAGCGCCTCAAGCTCACGCTCAACATCTTCTCCACGCTGGCGGGCCTGCTGATCGCCATCGCCCTGCTGGTCTGGACGCACCAGGCCGGCGCCCCCGCCACCATGGGCGTGTACCTGCCTGGCAACTGGCCCGCACCGTTCGGCATCGTGCTCGCGCTGGACCGCCTGTCGGCGCTGATGCTGGTGCTGACCGGCATCGTGGCCCTGTGCTCCATCGTGTTCGCAGGCGCGCGCTGGCACCGCGCCGGCGTGCACTACCACACGCTGTTCCAGCTCCAGCTCATGGGGCTGGGCGGCGCCTTCCTCACGGCGGACCTGTTCAACCTGTTCGTGTTCTTCGAGATCATGCTCGCGGCCTCCTACGGCCTGCTGCTGCACGGCTCGGGGCGCGCACGCGTGCAGGCGGGGCTGCACTACATCGCCATCAACCTAGCGGCCTCCTCGCTGTTCCTCATCGGCGCCTCGATGCTTTACGGCATCACCGGCACGCTCAACATGGCCGACCTAGCGCAGAGCGTGCCCCAGGTGTCGGACGCCGACCGCGGCCTGCTGCACGCCGCGGCGGCCATCCTCGCCACGGCCTTCCTCATCAAGGCCGCCGTGTGGCCGCTCAACTTCTGGCTGGTGCCCGCCTACAGCGCCGCCACGGCGCCCGTGGGCGCGCTGTTCGCCATCATGACCAAGGTGGGCGTCTACACGCTGCTGCGCCTGTGGACGCTGCTGTTCAGCAGCGAGGCCGGCCCCTCGGCGCTGTTCGGCAGCCTGTGGCTGGTCGCCGGAGGCATGGCCACCATGGCCTTCGGCGCCATCGGCATGATGGGCTCGCAGCGCCTCACCCACCTGGCGGGCCATGCGGCGGTGCTGTCCTCCGGCACGCTGCTGGCGGCGGCGGGCTTCGGTCAGAACGGGCTCACCGCCGGGCTGCTCTACTACCTGCCCAGCTCCACGCTGGCGGTGAGCGCCCTCTTCCTGCTGGCCGACCTGATCGACCGCTGGCGCAACGACGGCTCCACGCTGGCGCCCTACGAGATGGACGACGACGCTCCCTTCCTCACCCCCGAGCTGGTGCCCTCCACGGGCCTGAACCTCGACGAGGACGAGGAGGTGCTGGTGGGCCGCGTGATCCCCGCCGCCGCAGCCTTCCTGGGCCTGACCTACCTCATGTGCACGCTGGTCATCGCCGGCATGCCGCCGCTGTCGGGCTTCGTGGGCAAGTTCGCCATGCTCACGGCCCTGCTCAACCCGCTGGGCCTGGGCTCCTCGGCCGGCACGCAGCTCGGCCCCTGGGGCTGGGGCCTGCTGGGGCTGATGATCGGCACCGGCCTGGTGGCGCTCATGGCGCTCACGCGCTCGGGCATCCGCCACTTCTGGGCCAGCCACGACCGGCCCACGCCCCGGCTGCGCGTGATGGAAGGCATGCCCATCGCGGTGCTGCTGGGCATCTGCGTGGCGCTCACCATGCAGGCCGACGGCGTGATGCGCTTCACGGAAGCCACCGCCAACGCGCTGCACGCGCCGGGCACCTATGTGCGCGCGGTGATGTCCGCCACGCCCAAGCCGGGCCCCACGACGGCCGCCGCCGAGGGCCGCCCTATCGAGGGCCGCCCCGAAGGAGCCGCGCCATGATGAAGAAGCTCTTTCCCGCGCCCCTGATCTCGCTGGGCCTGTTCGTGATGTGGCTGCTGCTGAACCATTCGGTCAGCGCGGGCCACATGATCCTGGCGCTGCTCCTGGCCCTGGGCCTGCCCGTGCTGTTCAAGGAGCTGCGCCCGCAGAAGGTGCGCGTGCGCCACCTGGGCACGGCGCTGCGCCTGTGCTTCGCCGTCATGGTGGACACCACCCAGTCCAACATCGCCGTGGTGCGCTTCCTGCTGCTGCCCTCCCAGCGCCGCCATCCGCCCGCGTTCGTGAAGATCCCGCTGGAGCTGCGCGACCCGAATGCGCTGGCCGTGCTGGCCATGATCGTGTGCATCACGCCCGGCACCGTGTGGGCCGAACTGTCGCTGGACCGCTCCGCGCTGATGCTGCACGTGCTGGAGGTCGACGACGCCCAGGCCGTCATCGACCATGTCAAAACGCGCTACGAGCGCCCGCTGATGGAGATATTCGAGTGAGCAGTCCCGTGCTTTCCTGGGCCCTGCCCGTGGCCCTGTTCCTCCTGGCCCTGGCCATGGTGATGTGCCTCGTGCGCGTGCTCAAGGGCCCCTCGGCGCAAGACCGCGTGCTGGCGCTGGACTGCATGTACCTCAACGCCATGCTGTTCATGCTGGTGCTGGGCATCTACTACGGCAGCACCAACTACTTCGAGGCCGCGATGCTGATCGCGCTGCTGGGCTTCGCCAGTTCCACGGCCATGGCCAAGTTCCTGCTGCGCGGCGAGGTGATCGAATGAACGGCCAGCCCCTGCCGCTGTGGCTGGACATCGCCATCTCCGCGGTGGTGCTGTGCGGCGCGCTCATCGCGTTCATGGGCTCGCTCGGCCTGCTGCGCCTCAAGAGCTACTTCGAGCGCGTGCACGCGCCTTCCATCATCGCCACCATGGGCTGCTGGTGCGTGATGCACGGCGCGCTCGTGTACTTCTCGGTGCAGGAAGGCTTCCTGGCGCTGCACGTGCTGCTGATCGCCCTGTTCGTCGCCATCACCGTGCCCGTGACCAGCATCTTCCTGATGCGCGCCGCCCTCTTCCGCGCCCGGCGCTCCGGCGAGGCGGTGCCGCAGAGCCTGAGCCGCATGACCGGCAGCGGCGAAGACCGGGACTCCTGAAATCATAGCTGCCCGCACTTGTTGGACAAGCGCTGCAGCCATTTTTCACTCAAACCGGCGAGCCGAAGCCGCCGCCGCCCGGCGTGTGGACCTCGAACACGTCGCCGGCCTCCATCGCGGCCTGGCCGATGTGCTCCAGCACCTGCACCCGCCCGTCGGCGCGCACCACGCGGTTGATGCCGGGCCGGCCCGCCACGCCGCCGGCCATGCCGAAGGCGCCGTGCAGCCTGCCGTTGGACAGGATGCCCGCAGTCATGGGCTCCAGGAAGCGGATGCGCCGCACCCCGCCGTCGCCGCCCTTCCAGCGGCCCGCGCCGCCCGAGCCCGCGCGGATGGCATAGCCCTCCAGCCGCACGGGGAAGCGGAACTCCAGCACCTCCGGGTCGGTCAGGCGCGAATTGGTCATGTGGGTCTGCACCACGCTCGTGCCGTCGAAGCCGCCCACGAGCGCCCCTGCCCCGTCGAACTCGCCCCCGCGCCGCTGCCGCCGGCGATCGTCTCGTAGTACTGGTGGCGCGCGTTGCCGAACGTGAAGTTGTTCATCGTGCACTGGCTGGCCGCCGACACGCCCAGCGCCCCCAGCAGCGCGTTCGTGATGCAGGTGGACGTCTCCACATTGCCCGCCACCACCGACGCGGGCGGATGGGGGTGGAGCATGGAGCCCGGCGGGATGATGACCTGCAGCGGCTTGAGGCACCCCGCGTTGAGCGGGATGGCGTCCTGCACCAGCGAGCGGAACACATACAGCACCGCCGCCATGCACACGGCCGTGGGCGCGTTGAAGTTGTTGGCCTGCTGGGGCGAGGTGCCGGTGAAGTCGATCACCGCGCTGCGCGCGGCCGCGTCGATGCGTACGGCCACCTGGATCTGCGCGCCATTGTCCAGCGGCAGCGTGAAGCGCCCGTCCTTCACCCGCGCGGCCAGGCGCGTGATGGCGCGGCGCACGGATTCTTCCGCGTTGTCCTGCACATGGCGCATGTAGGCCTGCACCACCGGCAGCCCGAACTGCCCGGCCATGCGGCGCAGCTCCTGCACGCCCTTCTCGTTCGCGGCGATCTGCGCCTTCAGGTCGGCCAGGTTCTGCTGCGGGTTGCGGCTGGGGTAGGCGCCGCCTTGCAGCAGCGCGAGCATCTCGGCCTCGCGCAGCACGCCGCCTTCCACCAGCTTGAAGTTGTCGATCTGCACGCCCTCTTCCTCGATGCGCGTGGAAAACGGCGGCATCGATCCCGGCGTGGCGCCGCCCACGTCCGCATGGTGGCCGCGGCTGCCCACGTAGAACGTGGGCGCTGCGCCCTCCCCGTCCGCATCCGCGCCGATGTAGACCGGCGTGATGACCGTGATGTCCGGCAGGTGCGTGCCGCCGTGGTACGGGTCGTTGAGCACGTACACGTCGCCCGGCCGCATGCCGGCGCGGTTGCGCGCGATGACGGTCTTGATGCTCTCGCCCATGCTGCCCAGGTGCACCGGCATGTGCGGCGCATTGGCGATGAGCTGGCCCTCGGCGTCGAACAGCGCGCACGAGAAGTCCAGCCGCTCCTTGATGTTCACCGAATGCGCCGTGTTCTGCAGCTGCAGTCCCATCTGCTCGGCGATGTTCATGAACAGGTGGTTAAACACCTCCAGCAGCACCGGGTCGGCCGTGGTGCCCGCCGCATGCCGCTCGGCGCGCGACACGCAGCGCTCCAGCACCAGGTGGTCCAGCGCGGTCAGGTGCGCCTGCCAGCCGGGCTCGACCACGGTGGTGGCGTTTTTCTCCGCGATGACGGCCGGCCCCTGCAGCACGTCGCCCGCGCGCAGGTCCTCGCGCACCACCAGGGCCGCGTCGTGCCACGCGGGCGCGCCATCCAGGCCCACGGTGAACATGCGCACCGTGTCGCGGCGCGGCACCGTGCGCGGCCCATGCAGCGGCAGCGTGCGCTCGGCCGGCGCGTCGCCGGCCAGCACCGCCTCCACCGACACGGCCTCCGCGATCAGCGCCTTGCCCTGCAGCAGGAAGGCGAAGCGCTGGCGGTAGGCGGCCTCGAAGGCCGCCACGATGGCCGGCAGGTCGCCGAACGGCACGACCAGGGCGGCGTCCGAGCCCTCGTAGCGCACGTGCACGCGCCGGTGCACCGCCACGCCGGCGCCCGGCGCGCCGCTGCCCGCCATCTCCGCCCGCGCGGCCTCGGCCAGCACGTCGAGCGCGGCGGCGATGGCCGGCAGGGCCTCGGGCGCCAGGCGCGCCTCCACCGCCCGCTCGCGCATCACGTTCTGGTCGGCCAGGCCCATGCCGTAGGCCGACAGCACGCCGGCCAGCGGATGCACCAGCACCCGCTGCATGCCCAGCGCATCCGCCACCAGGCAGGCGTGCTGCCCGCCCGCGCCGCCGAAGCACTGCAGCGTGTAGCGCGTGACGTCGTAGCCCCGCGCCACCGAGATCTTCTTGATGGCACCCGCCATCTGCTGCACGGCGATCTGGATGCAGCCGTGCGCCAAGTCCTGCGCGCTGCGGCCCGCCTGCGCGGCCAGCGCCTGGAAGCGCGCGCGCACCACATCCGCGTCCAGCGGCTGGTCGGCCGCGGGGCCGAACACGCGCGGGAACCAGGCAGGCTGGATCTTGCCCACCAGCACGTTGGCATCCGTCACCGCCAGCGGCCCGCCGCGGCGGTAGCTCGCTGGGCCGGGGTTGGCGCCCGCGCTGTGCGGTCCCACGCGCAGGCGCGCGCCGTCGAACTCCACGATGGAGCCGCCGCCCGCCGCGACGGTGTGGATGCTCATCATCGGCGCGCGCATGCGCACGCCGGCCACCTGGGTCTCGAACTCGCGCTCGAACGTGCCGGCGAAGTGGCTCACGTCGGTGGAGGTGCCGCCCATGTCGAAACCGATCACGTGCGCGTGGCCGGCCAGCGCCGCCGTGCGCGCCATGCCCACGATGCCGCCGGCCGGACCCGAGAGGATCGCGTCCTTGCCCTGGAAGCGGTGCGCGTCCGTGAGCCCGCCGGAGGACTGCATGAAGTAGAGCGGCACGCCGGGCATCTCGGCCGCCACCTGCTCCACATAGCGGCGCAGGATGGGCGAGAGATAGGCGTCCACCACCGTGGTGTCGCCGCGGCTGACGAACTTCATCAGCGGGCTCGTGCCGTGCGAGGTGCTGACCTGGGTGAAGCCCGCCTGCCGCGCCAGCCGCGCCGCCGCCTCCTCGTGCACCGTGTAGCGGTAGCCGTGCATGAACACGATGGCCACGCTGCGCAGGCCGGCGTCGTAGGCGGCCCATAGTCGCTCCTTGAGGTGTTCCTCGTCCAGCGGCTCGACCACCTCGCCGTGCGCGCCCACGCGCTCCTGCGCCTCGATCACGCGGCTGTAGAGCAGCTCGGGCAGCACGATGCGGCGGTCGAACAGGCGCGGCCGGTTCTGGTAGGCGATGCGCAGCGCATCCCGGAACCCGCGCGTGGTCACCAGCAGCGTGGGCTCGCCCTTGCGCTCCAGCAGCGCGTTCGTGGCCACCGTCGTGCCCATCTTCACGCACTCCACGCGGTCCGGGGTGACGGGCTCGTGCGGCCCCAGGCCCAGCAGGGCGCGGATGCCCGCCACGGCCGCGTCGCGGTAATGGCCGGGGTTGTCCGACAGCAGCTTGTGCGTGACCAGCGCGCCGTCCGGGCGCCGCCCCACGATATCGGTGAAGGTGCCGCCCCGGTCTACCCAGAACTGCCAGAGTTTCGTCGCCATGTGCATCGTCCCGCCGTCACGTTTCCCCATAATGGATGGGCGATCATCGCTCATCCCTTCCCCGCCCCGCCGCATGCCCTCCACCCCCGCGCCCTCCGGCCCGCAGGCCGTCCTTCTCGACCGCACGTTCGACCGCACGCTGCACGCATGGGTGCAGCGCTTCTCGCACCCCCACTGGCACGGCCGCCACGTGGAAGGCTGGCTCTTCGAGGGCCGCGCGCAGCGCCAGGAGGCCGAGCGCCAGCTGGCCCAGGCCGGCGTGCACGCACGGCTGCACAGCGCCTACAAGCCGCTGCTGCACCACTTCCTGGAGGACGTGGACACCGCCCGCCTGGCCACGGCCCGCATCCGCTACCCGCGCGCGCAGGCCGGCCCCGCGCACCGCTTCCTGCTGGAGGCCTACCCGCTGGCCGCGCTGCCCCTGGCCGAACCGCCCCGCTTCGAGCCGCGCGAGGACGCGCAGCCGCACTACGACGTGGAGCTGCTCTGGCGCGACGGACAGCGCACGCAGCAGCGCGTCTTCGCCCCCAACCGCATGCATGCCGACGTGCTGGGCGCCGCCACGCTGTCGCCCACCGGCTGGCTGCGCGCCGGCACCCGCGCCGGCGCGGCCGACCTGCTGGACACGCCCGTGCACACCGACGCCGAGCAGGCGTTCGAGCACGCCCTGCAGGCCGTGCTGGGCCATCCCTGGCCCGCGCAGGAGCCGTATTTCGAGCGCCTGCAGATCCAGGTGGACCTGCCCGGCTTCGAGCACCACCTGACCTGGGCCGGCGAGAGCGTCAGCCTGCCCGAGGCCGTGCACGAAGACCTGTACTTCTCGCTGCTGGAATGGTTCCAGCGCCACAGCGGCCGCCTGCCGGGCGACCGGCGCCTGCAGCCCGGCCAGATCGTGCCCGACGTGCGCGGCGGCGCCGGCGCGCCGCGCGTGCGCGTCGCGCTGCAGCGCTTCGATGCCGCCAGCCAGGACGCGCAGGCCGCGCCCGCCTGGCACGCAGCCACCGACGGCCAGCCGCTCGACACGCTGGACACCGCGCCGCCACCCGCGCGCATCCACCGCCACCTGCAGGACGGGGGCGGCGAGCCCTTCTCGGCGGGCACGCGCCAGGGCCGCACCGTCTGGGGCCGGTACCACCGCGGCACCCAGGCGCCCGTGTTCCTGAGCGCGGGCCAGCACGCGAACGAAACCTCCGGCGTGGTGGGCGCGCTGCGCGCCGCGCAGGCGCTGCTGACGCGACCGGGCACGCACCTGGCCCTGATCGCGCTGGAGAACCCCGACGGCTACGCCCTGCACCGCGAGCTGTGCGCCGTACACCCGGGCCACATGCACCACGCGGCGCGCTACACCGCGCTGGGCGACGACGTGGAGTACCGCGACGCGCCGCCCTTCTTCGAGCGCGAGGCGCGCCAGGCCGCGCTGGCACTCTCGGGCGCACACCTGCACGTGAACCTGCACGGCTACCCCGCGCACGAGTGGACGCGGCCGCTGTCGGGCTACGTGCCGCGCGGCTTCGAGCAGTGGATGCTGCCCAAAGGCTTCTTCCTGATCCTGCGCCACCACGCGGGCTGGGAGCGGCCTGCGCGCGCGCTGCTGGAGGCCGTCTGCGCCGCCCTGCGGCAGGTGCCGGGGCTGGCCGAATACAACGCGCGCCAGCGGGCGCTGTACGAGCGCCACGCGGGCCCGCTGCCCTTCGAGGTCATCGACGGCATCGCCTGCATGCAGTCGGAGAACCGGCACGACGCGCCCGTCACGCTCATCACCGAGTTCCCCGACGAGACAGTGCACGGCGAGGCGTTCCGCTTCGCGCACACCGTGCAGATGCACACGGCGCTGGCCGCCTACGAGGCGTGGCAGCGCATCAGTCCTGCATGGCCTCGATCATGACGCGGCCGAAGCCCGAGCAGCTCACCTGCGTGGCCCCGTCCATGAGGCGCGCGAAGTCGTAGGTGACCTTCTTGCTCTGGATGGCCTTCTCCATCGCGCGGATGATGAGGTCGGCCGCCTCGGTCCAGCCCATGTGCCGCAGCATCATCTCGGCCGAGAGGATCTCGGAGCCGGGGTTCACGTAGTCCTTGCCCGCGTACTTGGGCGCGGTGCCGTGCGTGGCCTCGAACATGGCCACCGAGTCCGACAGGTTGGCGCCCGGCGCGATGCCGATGCCGCCCACCTGCGCGGCCAGCGCGTCGGAGATGTAGTCGCCGTTGAGGTTCAGCGTGGCGATCACGCTGTACTCCGCCGGGCGCAGCAGGATCTGCTGCAGGAAGGCGTCGGCGATGCTGTCCTTGATGGTGATCTCCTTGCCGTTGCGCGGGTTCTTCAGGCGCATCCACGGGCCGCCGTCGATGGGCTCGGCGCCGAACTCGCTCGCCGCCAGCTCGTAGCCCCAGTCGCGGAAGGCCCCCTCGGTGAACTTCATGATGTTGCCCTTGTGCACGAGGGTCACGCTGGGCTTGTCGTTGTCGATGGCGTACTGGATGGCCTTGCGCACCAGGCGCTGCGTGCCCTCGCGCGACACCGGCTTGACGCCGATGCCCGAGGTCTCGGGGAAGCGGATCTTCTTCACGCCGAACTCGTCCTGCAGGAACTGGATGAGCTTCCTGGCCTTCTCGGACTGCGCCTCGAACTCGATGCCGGCGTAGATGTCCTCCGAGTTCTCGCGGAAGATCACCATGTTGGTCTTCTCGGGCGCCTTGACCGGCGAGGGCACGCCCTTGAAATACTGGATGGGGCGCAGGCACACGTACAGGTCCAGCTCCTGGCGCAGGGCCACGTTCAGCGAGCGGATGCCGCCGCCCACCGGCGTGGTGAGCGGGCCCTTGATGGACACGACGTACTCGCGCACCGCGTGCAGCGTTTCCTCGGGCAGCCAGACGTCGGGGCCGTAGACGCGGGTGGACTTCTCGCCCGCGTAGACCTCCATCCAGTGGATCTTGCGGCGGCCGCCATAGGCGCGCGCCACGGCCGCGTCCACCACCTGCAGCATCACGGGCGTGATGTCCACGCCCGTGCCGTCCCCCTCGATGAAGGGAATGATGGGCTGGTCCGGCACGCTCAGCGTCATGTCGGCGTTGACGGTGATCTTGCCGCCTTCGGGGGGTACTTGGATGTGCTGGTAGCTGGTCATGGAACTGTCTCCGGTCTCCGGTGTAAGGCCCGAAGATTTTAGGGCTTGTCAACGGCGCGGCGCGCCGGCCGTTGATCCAGGGCGTGCCTGCCTCTTCCTCCCGCGGCGCGCGCCACGCGCGCGAGCGCATGGCTGTCACCGACCTCCCTCAAGGAACTGGCATATATGAAAAAACTCCTCGCTCTCCTGATCGGTGGTCTGCTCGCCTCGGGCGCCTACGCCCAAGCAGATCCCGCCACGCCCGCCGTCTCCGCGCAGCCCGCCGCCCTGGCAGCCCCGGCCGCCAAGGCATCGAAGGCCCGCAACCACCACGCCAAGGCCCCGGCCAAGCACAAGGTGGCCAAGAAGAAGAGCCACAAGCAGCGCAAGGCCGCCTGACCGCTCTTTTTTGCACGCACCGGCCCGCCTTATTGCGCGGGCTTTTTTCGGCTGCTACGCTAGTAGCCTTTCCGCCCGAGCTTCCTGCCATGACACCTATCCGCCCGCCTTCCTCCTCGCGCTCCATCCTGCCCCGCCTGCTGGCCGTCGGCCTCGGGCTGGCCGCCTCGGCCGTGGCGCTGGCGCAGGAGGGCGCGCAGATGCACCTGCCCCGCGTGGAGCTGCGCGCCGGCATGCACCGCATCGAGGCCCAGGTGGCCCAGGCGCCGCAGGAGCGCCAGACCGGCCTGATGCACCGGCGCGAGATGCCGCAGCACGAGGGCATGCTGTTCGTGTTCGAGCAGCCGGCCACGCAGTGCTTCTGGATGCGCAACACGCTGCTGCCGCTCACCGCGGCCTTCGTCGCCGACGACGGCACCATCGTCAACCTGGCCGACATGAAGCCGCTGGACGAGTCCTCGCACTGCTCGGCCAAGCCGGTGCGCTACGTGCTGGAGATGAACCAGGGCTGGTTCGCCAAGCGCGGGCTCAAGGCGGGCGCCAAGCTGGGCGGCCAGCCGTTCTCGGCGCGCTAGCTCCTGTTTCAGGAGCTGCTTGCGCTTCTTTCTCAAGGGTTTCGATGTGATTCTCATCTGAATTACCCAGCCATCAAGCGCCACCAGCTCCTTTCTTCATAGCACCACTCAAGAAAAACCGGCCGCCCTTGCGGGCAGGCCGGTCGTGCGCCGGGAGCGGGCCGGTCAGCGCCGCATCAAGCGAGGACGCCGAGCGCCGCGTTGAAGGTGGCGCTGGGACGCATGATGGCGTCGAGCTTGGCCACGTCGGGCAGGTAGTAGCCGCCGATGTCGGCAGGCTTGCCCTGCACGGCATTGAGCTCCTCCACGATCTTCTGCTCGTTGTCGGCCAGTTGCTTGGCCAGGAGCGCGAACTTGCCAGCCAGGTCCTTGTCCTCGGTCTGCGCGGCCAGTTCCTGCGCCCAGTACAGGGTCAGGTAGAACTGGCTGCCGCGATTGTCGAGCTGGCCGGTCTTGGGGCTGGGGTTCTTGTTGTTGTCCAGCAGCTTGCCGGTGGCGGAGTCCAGGGTCTTGGACAGCAGCTTGGCGCGCGGGTTGTTGTTCTTCAGGCCCAGGTCTTCCAGCGACACGGCCAGCGCCAGGAACTCGCCCAGCGAATCCCAGCGCAGGTGGTTCTCTTCCACGAGCTGCTGCACGTGCTTGGGCGCCGAGCCGCCCGCGCCCGTCTCGTACATGCCGCCGCCGGCCATCAGCGGCACGATGGAAAGCATCTTGGCGCTGGTGCCCAGCTCCATGATCGGGAACAGGTCGGTCAGGTAGTCGCGCAGGATGTTGCCGGTGGCGCTGATGGTGTCCTGGCCGCGGATCACGCGCTCCAGCGTGTAGCGCATCGCGCGCACCTGGCTCATGATTTGAATATCGAGGCCCGTGGTGTCGTGCTCGTGCAGGTACATCTTCACCTTGGTGATGAGCTGCGCCTCGTGCGGACGGTACGGGTCGAGCCAGAACACGACCGGCATGCCCGAGTTGCGCGCGCGCGTGACGGCGAGCTTCACCCAGTCGCGGATCGGTGCGTCCTTCACCTGGCACATGCGCCAGATGTCGCCCTGCTCCACGTTCTGCGAGAGCAGCACTTCGCCGGTGTCGAGGTCGGTGATGTTGGCCACGCCGTCCTCGGAGATCTCGAAAGTCTTGTCGTGGCTGCCGTATTCCTCGGCCTGCTGCGCCATCAGGCCCACGTTAGGCACGGTGCCCATGGTCTTGGGGTCGAACGCGCCGTGCCACTTGCAGAAGTTGATCATCTCCTGGTAGATGCGGGCGAAAGTGGACTCGGGCATCACGGCCTTCACGTCCTTCAGACGGCCGTTGGCGTCCCACATCTTGCCGCCGTTGCGGATCATGGCGGGCATGGAGGCGTCCACGATGATGTCGTTGGGCGAGTGGAAGTTGGTGATGCCCTTGGCGGAATCGACCATCGCCAGCTCGGGGCGGTGCTCGTGGCAGGCGTGCAGGTCGCGCTTGATCTCGTCCTGCTGGCTCTGCGGCAGCGTGGCGATCTTGTTGTAGAGATCGACCATGCCGTTGTTGACGTTGATGCCCAGCTCGTCGAACAGCTTGGCGTGCTTCTCGAACGCGTCCTTGTAGAAGATGCGCACGCAGTGGCCGAACACGATGGGGTGCGACACCTTCATCATCGTGGCCTTCACGTGCAGCGAGAACATCACGCCGGTCTTGCGCGCGTCCTCGATCTCCTTTTCATAGAAGGCCAGCAGCGCCTTCTTGCTCATGAACATGGAGTCGATCACCTCGCGGTCCTGCAGCGCGACCTTGGGCTTGAGCACGATGGTCTTGCCGCTCCTGGTGATGAGTTCCATCTTCACGTTGCGCGCGCGGTCCAGCGTCATGGACTTCTCGCCGTGGTAGAAGTCGCCCGCGTGCATGTGCGAGACGTGCGAGCGCGAGGCCTGGCTCCACTCGGCCATGCTGTGCGGGTGCTTGCGCGCGTATTCCTTGACGGCCTTGGGCGCGCGGCGGTCGGAGTTGCCCTCGCGCAGCACCGGGTTCACGGCGCTGCCGATGCACTTGTTGTAGCGCGCGCGGATGCTCTTTTCTTCCTCGGTCGCAGGGTTCTCGGGGTAGTCGGGAATCTTGTAACCCTTGCCCTGCAGTTCCTTGATGGCCGCCTTGAGCTGCGCCACCGAAGCGCTGATGTTGGGCAGCTTGATGATGTTGGCGTCGGCCTGCAGCGTCTTCTTGCCCAGCTCGGCCAGGGTGTCGGGCACCTTCTGCGCATCGTTCAGCGCCTCGGGGAACTGGCCCAGGACGCGCGCGGCCACGGAGATGTCGCTCTCGGCCACGTTGATGCCAGCCGGCGCTGCGAACGCGCGCACGATGGGCAGGAACGAAGCCGTCGCCAGGCGCGGCGCCTCATCGGTCAGGGTGTAGATGATGGTGGGTTGTTGGGTGCTCATCTCGTCTCTCAGGTGAACAAAAAACAGGGGGATCGGTGCTGTCGGGCGACCCGGCGCGCGGCCATGGCGGTGACCTGTGGGATTGTGCTTGAGATGCCCGCGCGGAAGTCCCGTTTTCCGCAATGAAATATTGCGATATGAAAAATCGGGACGGAAAAGCCGGATTTTTTTGCAAGTCTTCTACAAGACTGCCCCGCGCCCCACGAAAAAAGGGCCCAGAGATCGCTCTCCGGGCCCCCTTGGCAGAAGCGGCCGCGCCGGTCAGGCGAAGTTGGCTTCGGCGAACTTCCAGTTCACCAGCTTGTCCAGGAAGGTCTCGACGAACTTCGGGCGCAGGTTGCGGTAGTCGATGTAGTAGGCGTGCTCCCACACATCCACCGTCAGCAGGGCCTTGTCCTCGGTGGTCAGCGGCGTGCCGGCGGCGCCGGTGTTGACGATGTCCACAGTGCCGTCGGTCTTCTTCACCAGCCAGGTCCAGCCGGAGCCGAAGTTACCCACGGAGCTCTTGACGAAGGCTTCCTTGAACGCAGCGTAGCTGCCCCACTTCTTGTTGATGGCATACAGCAGGGCGCCCGTGGGCTCGCCGCCGCCATTGGGCGCCATGCAGTTCCAGAAGAAGGTGTGGTTCCAGATCTGGGCCGCGTTGTTGTAGATGCCGCCGGAGGACTTCTTCACGATCTCCTCGAGCGCCATGTTCTCGAACTCGGTGCCCTTTTGCAGGTTGTTCAGGTTCACCACATAGGCGTTGTGGTGCTTGCCGTGGTGGTACTCCAGCGTTTCCTGGCTGTAGTAGGGAGCCAGGGCGTCGATGGCATAGGGCAGCGGAGGCAGGGTGTGTTCCATGGTCAAGTCCTTCTCGTGGGGTTTGGAATGTGCGAAGCGCCGGCAAGCGGCGCAGCAACGGGCATTGTAGGAAGGAACCGCACGCGGCGTTGTAGGCGGCGGGCGACTCCCGCCACCGCCTGCGGGATTCAGAGCGTGTTCAAGGTTCTATCGTGGTGACCGCAAGGCAGCAAACAGCCGCAATCTAGGCGCGCACCGCAGGCCATGCTGGCGGCCTGGGCAAGGTGCGCAACGACGAGTGCGGCTGTTTGCTGCCTTGCCCGAAGGGTTGCCCCGCAAAGGCAGCATCTGCGGCGTTGCAAATGCTCGCCGGGCCACCAGCCCGTCTGCGGTTTGCGCCTTGCAGCTACTGCCTTTGCGGGGCAACGGGCACCACGATAGAACCTTGAATACGCTCTCAGATCAGCCGCCGCGGCGTGACCGCCAGGTCCAGCTCGCCCTCGGCCAGCCGCGCATGCACGGTGTCGCCCAGCCGCACCTGGCCGGCCCGCGTCACCGCGCGGCCCTGCGCATCGGTCAGCAGCGCGTAGCCGCGCTGCAGTACCAGACGCGGGTCCAGCAGATCCAGGCGCAGCGCGGCGCGCTCCAGCCGCTCGGCGCTGCGCGCCAGGCCGCCACGCACGATATGCGGGAAATCAGCCTGCAGCGATTGGCTGGCGTGCGCGAGGCGCTGCGTTTTCAATAGCATGCCGTGGCGCATGCACTGCGCCAGCCGCGCCAGCTGCAGTTGCTGGCGCCCCACGAAGCCCGAGGGCCGGCCCAGGCGCTGCGCCGCCCCGTCCAGCCGCTGGTGGCCCAGGTCGATCTGCCGCTGCGCGGCATCCTGCAGCCGCCCGGCCAGCAGCTCCAGCGCTCCCAGCCAGACGGCGCGTGGCTGCGCCACCAGCTCGGCCGCGGCCGTAGGCGTGGGCGCGCGCAGGTCGGCGCAGAAGTCGGCGATGGTGAAGTCGGTGTCGTGCCCCACGCCGCTCACCAGCGGCACGGGGCTCTGCACGATGGCGCGGGCCACGCGCTCGTCGTTGAAGGCCCACAGGTCCTCGATGGAGCCGCCGCCGCGCACGAGCAGGATCACGTCGACGGCCGAAGCAGCCTCCAGCGCCTGCCCCTCCTGCGCCAGCCGATACAGTTTCGATAGCGCCTCGGCGATGGACGCGGGCGCCTGCGCCCCCTGCACCAGCGCCGGCACCAGCACCACGGGGATGTGCGGCACACGCCGGCGCAGCGCGGTCACCACATCGTGCAGCGCGGCGGCGCCCGGCGAGGTGACGAGGCCGATGCCGCGCGGCAGCACCGGCAGCGGGCGCTTGCGCGCAGGGTCGAACAGGCCCTCGGCCTCCAGCTGGGCCTTCAGGCGCAGGAACTGCTCGAACAGCGCGCCCTGCCCCGCGCGCTGCAGCCCTTCCACGATCAGCTGCAGGTCGCCCCGGGCCTCGTACACGCCCAGGCGCCCGCGCACCTCCACCAGCTCGCCGTCGCGCGGCACGAAGTCGAGCTGGCTGGCCGCGCGGCGGAACATGGCGCAGCGCACCTGCCCCTGCGCGTCCTTGAGCGTGAAGTAGCAATGCCCGCTGGACGCGCGCGAAAAGCCCGTGATCTCGCCGCGCACCGCGACAGGGTTGAAGCGCGCCTCCAGGGCATCAGCAATGGCGCGGCACAGCGTCCCGACTTCCCAGACAAGCGGCGCCACGCCTGCGTTCGGGCGCTCAAACACAGGCCGCTCCAGGCCTGGCGCGCGGCGCGGGGGCCGCACTAGTCCACAGATCCGCGCCAGCGGGAGCGGCGCTGCAGCAAGACAGCCGCATCGGCCGCAAATCACGCATCCACATGCAAGTCATTGATTTATATGAAAATTTTGCTGCGTATTTTTTCATCAACCCAAGCAAACCACGCAGCGGTGCCGCCTGGCGCTGTCTGTACAAGCGGTTTCCCACAAAGTTATCCACAGAAAATGTGAGTCAGGCCGCCGTCAGCAAGCGTGCCGGCGCCGGGCGGTGCGCTCGCGGGGGCCTTCGCAAGCTGCGCCATAATCCCCCGCTGCTTTCATCGTGCGCGGAGTGAGAATTGCTGTCGATCATACAAGCCGCCGGTTGGCCCATCTGGCCCCTGATTGCCTGCTCCATCGTGGCGCTGGCGCTGATTTTCGAGCGTTTCATGGCCCTCAAGACGGCCCGCGTCGCTCCGCCCAAGCTGCTGGACGAGGCCATCTCCGTGTCCTCCCGCTCCGTGCCCACGCCCGACGTGGTGAACCAGCTCGCGCAGAACTCCGCGCTGGGCGAGGTGCTGGCCAGCGGCCTGCGCGCGCTCCAGGCCAACCCCCGCAGCACCGAGGCCGACCTGCGCGCCGCCATGGAAGGCACGGGCCGCGCCGTGGCGCACCGCCTGGAGAAATACCTCACGGCCCTGGGCACCATCGCATCGGCCGCGCCGCTGCTGGGCCTGCTGGGCACGGTGATCGGCATGATCGAGATCTTCGGCTCGCAAGGCGGCGCCGGCGGCATGGGCGCGGGCGGCGGCAACCCTGCGCAACTGGCGCACGGCATCTCCATCGCGCTCTACAACACCGCGTTCGGCCTGATCGTCGCCATTCCCGCGCTGATCTTCTGGCGCTACTTCCGCGGCCGCGTGGACGAATACCTGCTCACGCTGGAGCTGGCCGCCGAGCGGTTCGTGCGCCACCTGGGGCGCCTGGCGCCATGAACTTCCGCCCCCGCGCCAAGGATGAGCCGGAGATCAACCTGATCCCGTTCATCGACGTGCTGCTGGTGATCCTCATCTTCCTGATGCTGACCACCACCTACAGCAAGTTCACCGAGCTGCAGCTCACCCTGCCCGTGGCCAATGCCGAGCAGCTGCGCGACCGGCCCAAGGAAATCATCGTGTCCGTGGCCGCCGACGGCCGCTATGCCGTGAACAAGGACACGCTGGAGGGCAGGAACGTCGAGCTGGTGGCCCGCGCCCTGGCGGCCTCCGCCCCGGCCGGGGGCGAGAGCGTGGTCATCATCAGCGCCGACGCCTCCGCCCCCCACCAGGCCGTGGTCACGGTGATGGAGGCCGCGCGCCGCGTGGGCCTGTCGCAGATCACCTTCGCCACGCAAACGCCGGCCTCGGCCGGCAAGTGACACGCATGGCCGCCGCGCAGCGCCTGCGCCGCGCCTGGCAGGGCCGAGGCCCGCTGGCCTGGCTGCTCTGGCCGCTGTCGCTGCCCTACGGCGCCCTCTCCGCGCTGCGCCGCCAGCTCTACCGCCGGGGCCTCCTGCGCAGCGAGCGCCTGCCGGTGCCGGTCATCGTCGTGGGCAACGTGATCGCCGGCGGCGCGGGCAAGACCCCCGTCACCCTTGCCGTGGTGCGCCACCTGCAGGCGCGCGGCTGGCGCCCGGGCGTCATCTCGCGCGGCTACGGCCGCCGCACGCAGGACTGCCGCGAGGCCCTGCCCGGCAGCAGCGCCGCGGAAGTGGGCGACGAGCCCGCGCTGATCGCCCGCGCCACCGGCGCACCGGTCTTCGTGGCCCGCCGCCGCCTTGACGCCGGCCGCGCGCTGCTCGCCGCCCATCCCGCCACCGACGTGATCGTCTGCGACGACGGCCTGCAGCACCTGGCCCTGGCGCGCGACGTGGAGATCTGCGTGTTCAACGACGAGGGCATCGGCAACGGCTTCCTGCTGCCCGCCGGCCCCCTGCGCGAGCCCTGGCCGCGCGCGGTGGACTTGGTGCTGCATACCGGCCCCGCGCCGAGTAGCCCCGCGCCGCAGTACCCGCTGGCACGCACGCTGGCCCCCGAGGCCGTGGACGCCACCGGCGCCCGCGTGCCCCTGGCCGCGCTGCGCGGCCAGCCGCTGCACGCCGTGGCGGCCATCGCCCGCCCGCAGGACTTCTTCGCCATGCTGCGCGCGCGAGGCCTGGCGCCCGAGCGGGAGGAAGCCCTGCCCGATCACTATGATTTTTCTAGCTGGCAGCGCTTGCCAGACAAGCGCCTGAGGCTGATTTGCACCGAAAAAGACGCCACCAAGCTCTGGCCCGCGCACCCCGACGCGCTGGCCGTGCCCCTGGCCGTGCAGATACCGCCCGCCTTCTTCGACGCGCTGGACGCGCGCCTATCATCCCTGTCCCATTGAGGATCACCGCCATGGACCCCAAACTGCTCGAACTGCTGGTCTGCCCCGTCACCAAGGGCCCCCTCACCTACGACCGCGAGCGCCAGGAACTCGTCTCGCGCAGCGCGCGCCTGGCCTACCCCGTGCGCGACGGCATCCCCGTGCTGCTGGAAACCGAAGCCCGCACGCTGACCGACGCGGAGCTGGGGCAGTGAGCACGGCACCCTTCACGGTGCTGATCCCGGCGCGCCTGGCCTCCACGCGCCTGCCCGACAAGCCCCTGGCGGACATCGCCGGCCTGCCCATGGTGGTGCGCGTGGCGCGCCGCGCGGCCGAGAGCGCGGCCGCGCGCTGCGTGGTGGCCGCCGACGACGCGCGCATCGTGCAGGCCTGCCAGGCCCACGGCGTGCAGGCCCTGCTCACCCGCAGCGACCACCCGAGCGGCAGCGACCGCCTGGCCGAGGCCTGCGAGTTGCTGGGCCTGGACGACGGCGGCATCGTGGTCAACGTGCAGGGCGACGAGCCGCTGATCGACCCGCGCCTCATCGACGCCGTCGCCGCCCTGCTGCAAGCCAGGCCGCAGGCGGCCATGGGCACCGCCGCCCACCCCATCGACAGCGTTCAGGACTTCGCCAACCCCAACGTGGTGAAGACGGTGCTCGATGCCCAGGGGTTCGCCCACTACTTCAGCCGCGCGCCCATCCCCCATGCGCGCGACGCCGCGCCGGGCAGCGCCTGGTGGCGCGAGCCCCGCGCCCAGGGCCTCGCACCGCTGCGCCACATCGGCATCTACAGCTACCGCGTGGGCTTCCTGCGCCGCTTTCCGCAGTTGCCGCCCGCGCCCACCGAGGCGCTGGAATCGCTGGAGCAGCTGCGCGCGCTCTGGCACGGCCACCGCATCGCCGTGCACGTCACGCCCCACGCCCCCGGCCCCGGCGTGGACACGCCCGCCGACCTGGAGCGCGTGCGCGCCCTGCTTGCAGCCTGAGGAGGCGCGTCAGGCTCGCGCAGGGATCGCGTGCTATGCTCGAATGCAACAAATAAGGCACGCACCCCCTCCGGCGCGGTCGCGTGCCCACTGATTTCAAATCACCAGAGGACCTCCCATGAGACTGATTCTGCTCGGCGCGCCCGGCGCCGGAAAGGGGACGCAAGCCACGTTCATCTGCCAGAAGTTCGGCATTCCGCAAATCTCCACCGGTGACATGCTGCGCGCCGCGGTGAAGGCCGGCACGCCGCTGGGCGTGCAGGCCAAGGCGGTCATGGATGCGGGCCAGCTCGTGAGCGACGACCTCATCATCAACCTCGTGAAGGAGCGCATCGTCCAGCCCGATTGCGCCCAGGGTTTCCTGTTCGACGGCTTCCCCCGCACCATCCCGCAGGCCGATGCCATGAAGGCCGCCGGCGTCAAGCTGGACTACGTGCTGGAGATCGACGTGCCGTTCGACGCGATCATCGAACGCATGAGCGGCCGCCGCTCGCACCCCGCCAGCGGCCGTACCTACCACGTGAAGTTCAACCCGCCAAAGGTGCCGGGCAAGGACGACGTGACCGGTGAAGACCTGCTCCAGCGCGAGGACGACAAGGAAGACACCGTCAAGAAGCGCCTGGAGGTCTACAGCGCCCAGACCCGCCCGCTGGTGGACTACTATTCCAGCTGGGCCCGGCAGGATCCCGCCAGCGCGCCGAAGTACCGCTCCATCAGCGGCACCGGCAGCGTGGAAGAAATCACCCAGCGCGCGCTGGCCGCGCTGTCGGCTTAAACAAGCGGCTCAGCGCGCGGGCGTCACGCGCACCAGGGCCCCATCCGGGGCATCGGTCAGCACCATGATCGCGCCGTCCCGGGCGACGGCGACGTCCCGGATGCGGCCCTGCCCCTGCAGGTACCGGGCCTCTCCCACCACACGCCCACCGGCCAGCTTCAGCCGCACCAGCGCCTGGCTGGCCAGCCCCCCGATCAGCAGATCGCCCTGCCATCCGGCAAACAAGCCGCCCTGGTAGAAGGCCATGCCGCCAGGCGCGATCACCGGATCCCAGTAGTAGACGGGCTGCTCCATGCCCTCCCGGGCGGTCACCCCTTCGCCGATGGGGCGGCCGCTGTAGTCCAGGCCATAGGTGATCACCGGCCAGCCATAGTTCAAACCGGCCTGCGGCCGGTTCAATTCATCCCCTCCGCGCGGGCCATGCTCCGCCGTCCAGAGGTTGCCGTCGGCATCCAGCGCGGCCGACTGCAGGTTGCGGTGCCCATACGACCAGACCTCGGGCCGCCCACCCTGCAGGGAGGGATTGCCCTGCGCTGCGCCGCCCTGCGGATCGATGCGCAGCACCTTGCCGAGATGGGTGCCGACGTCCTGCGCCAGCACGCGCGGCTGCGGCAGGGAGCGGTCGCCGGTCGTCACGAACAGCATGCCGTCGCGGCCGAACACCAGCCGCGAGCCGAAATGGGCCGTGGAACTCCACGCGGGCTGCTGCTGGAAGACCACACGCACCTGCGTGAGCTGGCGACCGTCCTCGGACAGGATGCCCGTGGCCACCGCGGTCGCGTTGCGCCCCTCGCCCCGGGGCTCGGCGTAGCTCCACCAGACCTGGCGCGTCCGGGCGAAGTCCCTGCCGACCGCCACATCCAGCAAGCCGCCCTGCCCCCGCGCGTCCACGGGCGGCAGGCCAGCCACCGGATCGGACACCGCTCCATCGGCGGAGACCAGGCGCAGCCGCCCCGGGCGCTCCGTCACCAGCCAACGGCCATCGGGGAGCTGCTCCATCCCCCAGGGATGGACCAAGCCCCGCGCGACGACCTGCGCGTGCAGCCGGACGCTCTCATCGATGGCGGGCGCCCGCGTCTGGCCCTTGAAGGCCGGGCGCTGGTCCGGCGCATTCGGCGGGCGGGCATTGAAATCCAGCGCATGCCCCACCCCCGTGGCACCCAGCAGCACGGCAGCCGCCGCAGCCATGCGCACGCACGGGACGGGGAGGAAATGGCGGATTCGCTTCAGGGACGGTGGCCGCATGTGTTTCTCCCACGCAGTTCAGTAAAGGAAACCGCTGCACACCCCGCAAAGCAGGCATACGTAGCGGATTGCAGCCCATTGTGCCCGAGCCAATGCAGAGAAAAGACGACAGATTGCCACGAGAAGGCGGCAAGGAAACGGCACTTTCAGCAACGTGCAGCAGTTGCAGGCAAACAGACGCCAAACCAGGCCCATTTTGCGCGTAGATACGGCAGGATGAATGCACTCGTTTTTCCACATTTAATGAAAGAAGAACATCTTTTGCAGAAAGATGCGTGTGCATAAAATGCATTTCGATCTGACACGACCTATCGCCATGGACTGCCCGGCCGCCGCCTCCACGACTGCACTGCTCGAAGTGCAGGGCGTACGCCTGCGCCGCGGAGCCACACAGGTGTTCGATGGCCTGGACCTGCAGTTGGACGGCGAGCGCATCGGCCTCATCGGCCACAACGGCGCGGGCAAGACCAGCCTGCTGCGCCTGCTGTGCGGGCTGGACGCGCCGGAGGCAGGACAGGTGCTTTCGCAGGGGCAGGACCTGCACACCCTGCCGCCGGGCGGGCCCCGCGCACGGCGCGTGGGCATGATGTTCCAGAACCCGGACGACCAGATCCTCTTTCCCACGGTGGAAGAGGAACTGGCATTGGGCCTGCAGCCCCGCGGCACCCCGAAGCGCGAGGCGCTCGCGCAGGCACGCGCCTTTCTGGCCGCGCGCGGCCTGCAGGATTGGGCTCCGCGCGCCGTGGGTGCATTGAGCCAGGGCCAGCGCCAGCAGGTGTGCTGGCTGGCGCTGCTGATCGCGGGGCCGCGCACGCTGCTGCTGGACGAGCCCTATGCCAGCCTGGACTTGCCCGGCCAGGCGCGGCTGGCCGACGAGATCGGCGCCTGCGCGCAGCAGGTGCTGGTCTCCACCCATGTGCTGGAGCACGTGCGCCACTACCCGCGCGTGCTCTGGCTGGAACAGGGCCGCGTGCAGGCCGACGGGCCGGGGCGCGAGGTCTGCGCCGCCTACGAGGCCGCCGTGGCGGCCGAAGTGGCAGCGCGCAGGAAGGAGGCGTGATGGGCAGCCTCTACAGCGCACAACCTGCGTGGCTGCACGCCTGGCCCACCGGCCTCAAGCTGGCCTGCATGGCCGTGTTCGGCACGCTGCTGTTCCTTGTGGACAGCCCCTGGGTGCTGGCCGCCGCGGCGTGCGGCTGCCTGCTGCTGTGGGCCAGCCTGGGGGAGGCCACCCGCGTGGCGCGCCGGCTCATGGCGTCGGTGCTGACCGCGGCGCTGCTGGTGGCCGCCTTCCACCTGTGGACGGGCCGGCCCGACGTGGCCGCCATGAGCGCGCTGCGGCTGGCCTGCGCCTCAACCCTGGGCGTGGCACTCACCGTGACCACGCGGCCCACCGATCTGCTGGCGGTGCTCGACGCGCTGCTCGCGCCGCTGGCGCACCTGGGCCTACAGCCGCAGCGCGTGTCGCTGCAGCTCGCGCTCATGCTGCGCTTCACCGAACACTTCTTCACGCAGTGGAAGAAGCTCGACGATGCCCACCGCCTGCGCACCGGCTGCGCGGGCGGCCTGCGGCTGATCGCGCCGCTCACCGTGCAGATGCTGCAAAGCGCGCGCCGCGTGGCCGATGCCATAGACGCCCGGCTGGGCAGTTAGTTTTTTTTTACACAGAACGCTTCACACATGCCTGCTGCCGCCACCCGCACGCACTCGCACTCCATGGCGCTGGTCGCGCTGTTCGCCGCCCTGATGGCCGTCATGGGGCTGATCCCCAAGATCGACCTGCCGCTGGGCGTGCCCATCACCATCCAGTCGCTCGGCGTGATGCTTGCGGGCTGCCTGCTGGGCGCGCGGCAGGGCTTTCAGTCCATGGCCCTGTTTCTCGTCGCGGTGGCGGCGGGGTTGCCACTGCTCGCGGGCGGGCGCGGCGGACTGGGCGTGTTCATGGCGCCCTCGGCGGGCTACCTGCTGGGCTACGGCGTGGCCGCGGGCGTGACAGGCGCCGTGATGGGCCTGCTGCCGCACGCCACGCCGCTGCGCACGGCGCTGTCGGCCTTCGTGGCGTCGGTGCTCGGCGGGCTGGTGTGCCTGCATGCCATGGGCATCGCCGGGCTGGTGCTGGTGGCGCAGATGCCGCTGGCGCAGGCCTTCATGGTGGACCTGGCCTTCGTGCCGGGCGACCTCGTCAAGTGCATGTTGTGCGCGCTCGTGGTGCACACGGTGGCCAAGGCATTGCCGGACTGGCCCTTCGGCAACCGCGCGCGTTGAGCATGGCGGACGAACGCCTCGTGCATACCCCGCTGGCCCGCTGGGCGCACGAGCGCCCCGCAGCCGTGGCGCTGGCCAATGGCGAGCGGCACCTCACCTTCGCCGCGCTGCACGCGCTGGTGCAGGAGCGCGCCGCGCGCCTGGATGCGCGGAGCGCTCCGGCCACGGTGCTGCTCGAAGGCGAAGGCGGCACGCTGGAGCGCGCGGTGGACTTCCTCGCCGTGATCGCCAGCGGCCGCTGCGCCGCCATGGGCGATGCCGACTGGCCCGCCGCCGTGGCCCAGGCCATCGCCGCGAAACTGCCCGCACGGGCGCACACGGGTGCGCCGCCCACACCCGAAACGCCGTTCTACGTCGGCTTCACCTCGGGCAGCACGGGCCTGCCCAAGGGCTTCGAGCGCCACCACCGCTCCTGGGCCGAGAGCTTCGCCGTGACGCTGCGCGACTTCGGCCCCGACGCCGCCACGCGCGTGCTGGCGCCCGGGCGCATGTCGCACTCGCTGTTCCTCTTCGGCGCACTGCTGGGCCTGTGGAGCGGCGCGGGCGCCGAGGTCCAGGAGCGCTTTTCCGCGCCGCGCGCGCTCGCCACGCTGGCCGCGGGCGGCACGCCGCTGCTCGTGGCCGTGCCCAGCCAGCTCGTGCTGATGCTGCAATGGGCGCAGCGCAGGCGGCTCGCGCCCATCGAGGGCGTGCGGCTGGTGCTGATCAGCGGCGCGCGCTGGATGCGCGAGCGCACGCCTGAGCTGCGGCGGCTCTTTCCGCGCGCGCGCATCGTGCAGTTCTACGGCGCCTCCGAAGCCAGCTACATCGCCTGGATGGACGCCGACGCGCAGGCCCCCGCGCAGGCCGTGGGGCGCCCCTTCAGCAACGTGGCCCTGCACATCGGACCCCATCCCGGCACTGCCCCGCTCCCCCGTGGCGAAACCGGGCTGATCTGGGTGCGCAGCCCCATGCTGTTCACCGGCTACGTGAACCTGGCAGACGGCACGGCCGCGCTGCGCGAAGGCGACTGGCTCTCGGTGCGCGACGTGGGCTTCCTCGACGCATCCGGCCTGCTGCACCTGTGCGGGCGCGAAAGCCGCATGGTGGTCACGCAGGGCAAGAACCTGTTCCCCGAGGAAATCGAAACCTGCCTCGCGGCCCACCCGGCCGTGGTCCAGGCCAGCCTGCACGGACTGCCCGACGCACTGCGCGGCATGGCCGTGCACGCGGTGCTGCAATGCCAGGGCGAGCCGCCCCCGGCACCGCTGCTGGCCGCGTGGTGCCGCGAGCAGCTCGAACCCTTCAAGACGCCGCGCCACTGGTGGCTGTGGCGGGGCCCATGGCCGCAGACCGCGAGCGGCAAGACCGACCACGCGGCCATCGCACGCGCGCTGGCATCGGGCGGCCACGCATCCCTCGCACGCCTGCCATGAGCCAGGCGCCCTTTCCCATCCTCGCCTGGGCGCGCACGCCGGTGGCGCCCGTGGGCGGCGCGCTCTCGCGCTGCCAGCCGCACGACCTCGCCGCGCCGCTCCTCGCACGCCTGCTCGCCGACAGCGGCCTGCCCGCCGACAGGGTCGATGCCGTGGTACTCGGCAACGCCCTGGGCGCGGGCGGCAACCCCGCGCGCATGCTCGCGCTGGCCGCGGGGCTGCCCGAGCGCACGCCCGCCGCCACCGTGGACACGCAATGCTGCGCAGGGCTGGACGCCATCACCCACGCCTGCGGGCTGCTCGCGCTCGGGCAGGCGCAAGTGGTGGTGGCCGGCGGCGCCGAGGCCTGGAGCCGCGCTCCGCTGCGCCACCACCGCCCGCTGGAGCACGGCGCCGCGCCGGTGCCCTATGACAGCCCGCCCTTCGCCCCCTGGCCCGAACGCGACCCCGGCATGCTGCAAGCCGCGGCTGCCTGGGCACAGCGCCACGGCGTCACCCGCGCTGCCCAAGACGCCTGGGCCGCCGCAAGCCACGCACGCGCCGCTGCCGCGCGCGGCGCGATGGCCGGCGAGATCGTGCCCCTGAACGGGCTGGCGCATGACACCTACCCGCGCGAGCGCCTCAGCGCCGCGCGCATGCCCGCCGTGGCGGGCGGGGGGCCTGCGCCGTCGGTACCGCCGCCGTTTCGCCCAGAGCCGACGGCGCGGCCCTGCTGCTGCTGGCCACGCACGAAGCCTGTGCACGCCTGGGCCTGCGAGCGCGCGCGCTGTGGCACGGCGCCGCCAGCGTGGGCGGCGCGCCCGAAGTCCCCATGCTCTGCGCCGCCGCCGCGGCCCGCGCCGCGCAGGCGCGCAGCGGCTGGCCGCTGGCGCGGCTCGACGCACTGGAACTGCACGACGCCTTCGCCGCGCAGGGCATCGCTTTCTGCGACGAACTCGGCCTGCCGCCCGGCACCGTCAACCGCCAGGGCGGCGGACTCGCGCGCGGCCACCCCATCGGCGCCTCGGGCGCGATCGCGCTGGTGCGCGTACTGGCGCAGTTGCAGGCCACACCCAGCGCAGCGCCGCGCGGCATGGCCTGCATCGCGGGCGCGGGCGGGCTAGGCACGGCCGCATGGGTGTCCATGCCCAGGGAGGGTGCATGACCCCCTCGGCCCACGACCTGCTGGCGCGCGAACGCCACTCGGTGCGCGCCTTCCTGCCACGCGCCGTGCCGGCGGAACTTCTCGAACATCTGCTGGCCGTGGCGCGCCGCGCACCCAGCGGCGCCAACCTGCAACCCGGCCGCTTCTGGGCCGTGGAAGGCGCCGCACGCGAGCGGCTGTGCAGCGCGCTGGCCCAGGCACGGCGCGATGGCGTGCCCGAGCAGGAGGACTACGGCTACTTCCCCGGCCCATGCCGCTCGCGCTGCGCAAGCGGCAGGTGGCCGCCGCCCAGGCGCTGTACGGCGCCATCGGCGTGGCGCGGGGCGACGAGGCGGGACGTGCCGCGCAGTTCGAGCGCAACTTCCGCTTCTTCGACGCGCCCGTCGCATTGGTCGTGACCATCGACCGGGACTTCGGCGCGGGCGGTTTCATGGACCTCGGCATGTGCCTGCACGCGCTGATGCTGGCGGCGCAGGGACACGGGCTGGCCGGCTGCGCGATCGGGGCGTTGGCGAGCTATCCCGCGGTGGTACGAAGCGCACTGGGGCTCGCGGAGTCAGAGGTGGTGGTGTGCGGAATGGCGCTGGGTTGGGAAGACACGCAGGCGCCAGTGAACCGCACCCGCACGGCGCGCGAGCCGCTGGAGCGGTACTTCGCCGTGCTGCGTTGAGCTTCCAGGCCTTTTCGCGCCTGCGCACCGGCTGCCGCTGGAGCGCAGGCTTGGCTCACTGCGGCCCGATCATTCCCACTCGATCATCAATGAGCCACGTAAGTCCGCGTGGTTAAAGGGATTTGCGGTGATCGAAATAGTGCCTTACCGTCGCCTTTACCGTCTGCATCGGACACCTTTTGCTGGCGCGGGAGATGGGGCGATTGGCGGGGTGACGACGCTGGCAGCACCATCATCAATCGCCTTCTAGGATAGCGCAGATAGCTGCTTGGCGAGCAGGTCTGCCTGCTCGGCAAACTTCCTCGCATCGGCCTTCTGCAACTGCGCCAGATTGCGCAGCTTCCAGCGGATGCCCGGCAGATGTTCGAGGTGCGCAATGCCCAGCAGCGACCACTCCGGCATGCCGGCGGCCAGCGACAGCAAGAAGCGCCGCTCGTCGTCGTTCAAGCCCTGCTGGACTTCGCGCACCATGCGCTCGCGGGCAGCCAGCAGCGCATCGAGCGGCACGGGCTCGGCCGTCATGCCTTGGAAGTTGTGCTCGTAGTCGTGCCGGATGTCTCGCAGCGGCGTGAACAGCACTTCATGGATCGGCCGATTGCTGCTGGACAGATAGACCACGAAGGCACGCCGGATGCCAGGCGTGATGCCCTCATGCGCAAAGAGCTGCATCACGTCGAACAGGTCGCGCGGGTGTTGCCGATCCAGTGCCGCCACCAGCTTCCCGCCGTACACGTCCTCCAGCGACACCACCGGAATCTCCAGATCGGCCATCAACACGTCGCGGGCAACCGGCGTCAGCGAAGCGCGGCGCACCGGCTGAACCGTGCCGCGCATGACGAAGTTGACTTCGACCTTGACCTGAATCGAGCCGCGCCGCACCAGCAACTTCGTCTCTCCTGCTGCTGCCGCTGGTGCGTGTGTTTGGAATCCCCGCTTCTTCAACCGCTCGGCGGCCTGCCGAACGGCCTCGTTGATGCGCGCCAACGCCTCGTCGCGCGGCAGCGTGTGATCGGGAAAAACCAGATCGAGATCGACCGACAGACGCGGCATGTCGCGCACGAACAGATTGATCGCCGTGCCGCCCTTCAACGCGAACGTGTCGTCCACGAACACCAGCGGCGCCACCTGCGTCAGCAGGCGCGCGGTATCAAGATAGGTCTGGTTCATGGCTTGAGCACCAGCAGGCCGTCGGACGACCGGGACACCCAGGGCCGGTCGCTACCCGTCGGAAGCGTGGCCGGATCGAGCTTGGCTGCCCAAGGCAGTGACGCCTCGCGGCCGAGTTGCAGGCATAGCCGAACGGTCTTGACGTTCGTGCAGTGCTGCAACAGCTCGCGCAGCACGTCAGCGCGCAGGCTATAGGCGCTCTCCACCAGTTCACGGGCTTCCTGTAACGGCTGGCGCACGCCGACTTCGCTCAACAGTTCCAGCAAGGCGCGCTCTGGCGCCGACACCTGCGGCGCCCCGCTGCGCTGCTCGAACGGGCCGACGTGCAGCAAGGCATCCGGCTGCTCGTCGAACAGCCGCTTGCGGTGGTACTCGGCCGGGAAGCGTTCGGTGAACCAGTCCGGCAAGCGCGCAGCCTTCCAGCCATACAGGTGCAGCACTGGCTGCTGCGACACGTACTGCCGCACGCCATACCAGTCCAGCGCCGACTTGCCGCCGACGTGCAGCCCCTCGAATTGGCGCTGCAACAGCAGCAGGCTGGGATGGAGCGCCGGGGAATCGTTCGGGCGGCAGAAAACCCCCCGCGCCAAGCGCGTCAGCCACCCTGCCCGGACGTAGTGAACGGCCAGGTCGGCAGAGATGCCCAACGCCGCCAAGTCCTCCGAGGTCAGCGGCGCTCCCGGTGCCAGCCGGGTGTAGAGCGCGTTTAGCTTGCTTGAGTTAGTCGTAGTCATACTACGACTTTTACAACTTTCCCAAGCGGAAGTCAATTTGATATGGCGAACCCAGTCGTAGTTTGGATACGACAACGGCAACATATTCAAAATCTCATCCCTTCGGCGCAGCCGTGCGGGAAGACGATCGGGTGTCGTCTCCCCTGCCCCGCCGGAATCCTCGATCCCCAGCAATGAACGCCTCCAGCATGTGCGGGATCAACGTCGTTGCATCGACGGCCTCGCCATACGTCTGCGCGTGCAGTGCGGCGTAGGCGTCCAGGTCGGCTTTCAGGCTGGCCGGGCAGGTGAAAGTCAGCTTCGTGCTACCGCTGGACGGCAACGGGCCGAGGCGGAGTTTTCGGGCGGTACTCATCGCGCACCTCCAAGCTGATAGAACATGGGTTGGTAAGGACGCAACACGAGGTCGCGCGCCACGATCACCCGAACCGGCAAGCCTGGCCGTGCCGTCAACGTGGGCTGGATGTTCATGTTGCGCCGGGTGATCTCCTGGCCGACCTGATTGATGCTGTCCTGGGCGCTGTCACGCGCGGCGATGACGATGCGGTTGCCGTCCTGGCGGTTCTCCGGCGCGGCCAGTTCGGCGCCGACGCCCAGCAGCGTCGTCAGCACCGCACCGGTAAAGATGCGCTTCCAGTGCCAGTCCACGTCATCCTCCAGTCCGGCGTAGCCCGCCGGATCGGTGCCCACAAGGTTGTCCAGCGTCAGCGAGGACGTGTCGGGCAGGATGATCCGGTTCCACACCACCTGCACGCGGCTCTGCCCATAGCTGACCTGGCTGTTGTAGCGCCCGAGGATGCGCGATCCCTGCGGGATCAGCAGGAACTTGCCCGTGGCCGTGTCATAGACGGGCTCCGTGACGGTGGCGATCACATCGCCCGGAAGATCGGACTTGATGCCTGTGACCAGCGCCCCGGCGATCACCGTACCGGCCATCACCTGATACGGCGACGCCGGCAGCGCCAGGTTGCCGGAATTGCTGGTTTCCGTAGAGCCGGCTTTCAGGAATGCCTCTTTCTGGTCTTGCCGGTTCTGCGTGGCGGTCGGGTCGGCGGGCTGGGCCGCCGTCGAGGCCGGCCCGGCGGCGAGCGGGTCGAAGGCTGCGAGCGCGCTTGCAGCACCCGGCGCCGCCTGCGCCACCCTTGCGGCCTGGCCTTGGCCCTGGCCGCCGGAGCGGAAGAACACCGACGAAGCCGCAGCGGCCTCCGCTTCCTTGCGCAAGGCGTCATTCGGATCGTGGCCGGGGGCCGCGTAAGCGGCTACGACTGGCTGCTGCGAGTTCACGATGGCCGGGCCGAGGTCGCCCGGCAGCGGCGGCCCCAACTCGGGCACCTTCCGCAGCTTCGAGTAGTCGGAAGGCAGGCCATCCAGTCCCTCGGACTTCGATACGCGATCGACGTTGTACAGTTCGGTCTGCTCGCCCACGCCGCGCCGGCGCGGCTGCAATGACCAGATCGTGGCCCCGAGCACGGCGACCGACAGGCCGCCGACGAGGATGGCCAGCGTGCGCCGGTTCAGGCGCGTGACCGGGCGCGGCTGGGCGCGCAGCGCCACCGCCTCGGGCGCGACCTTGCCCGCCTGCGGCGCAAGGTCAGGGGAATCGTCCTGGCTCATGCTCAGTTCCTCCGCGTTCCGTCCGTGCGCTCGATCCGCACCACGTCGCCCTTGTCCCCGCCCAGGCGCAGTTCGGCCGCGCCGAACAGGCGATCCACGATGTAGTACGGCGAGCGGAAACGGTAGTTCACCAGTTGCCCGTCACCTTGCGCGCCGATGACGAACAGCGGCGGCAGTTCGCCCTGGGCGATGCCCGGCGGGAACTGGATATAGACCTTCTCGCCGTCATCGAAAGCGCGCAGCGGCTTCCAGGGCGGATTGCTGCCGCTGATCGCGTAGCGGAAGCGCAGGTTCTCCAGCGACAAGCCAGAGTCCACGGGTGCGGCGGCGCTGGCCGCCTGCGCCTGGCGCTGCAAGGCCAGCATCCGGTCGCGCGGGTATTCCCACGACACGGATGCCATCCACGTCTTTTCCGTAGAGGACAGTTCCAGCAGATAGGTGCGGCGGCTGGTGGTGATGACGAGATTGGTCTTGAGGCCCGAGCGAATCGGCTTGACCAGCACGTTCACGCGCAGTTCGTCACCGCTGCCGCTGGACGTGTCGCCCACGATCCAGCGCACGGTATCGCCGGCGGCCACCGTCACCAGTTCCTCGCCCGGCTGGAGCGAAACCACGGTCACGCGGCCCACGGCCGCATAGACCTGATACAGCGCCCCATCCGTGAAGGGCCACACCTGAATCGCGTTGACGTAGCCCTCGCGCGTGGGCGCGACGCGGGCCTCGGCATTGGCCCGCGCGACGCGCACCTTCTCGTCGGCCGGCTCCGGCGTGGGCTTGGCGTCCTCGGCTTCGGGCAGCGGCTTCAACTGCGCCGGCATCGGTAGCACCTCGGGCACGGCCACCACCTCTATCGGCGCCGGCGGCTCGGGCAGCGGCTGGGCCTGCACCGGCTCATCGAGCGAGATCACGGGCGGCGGTTTGCCCTGCGTGGCGCAGCCCGCAAGGGCAGCGAGCATCAACGGCAAAGCGTAAAAGCGGAAAGACAGGTTCATGGTTTTGCTCCTTCGGAAGAATCCAGTTCGCGGCTCCACGACAGGCCGTTGACGTAAATGCCGAGAGGGTTCTTCCGCTTATGTTGAGCTGGACATAGGCGGAACTATGTCCGGTGCCGAACTATGTCCTGATGTCTCCTGGTTCCGGCGAGTGCCGAAGACAGCCAGTGGACATAGAACGGACTCAGCGATCGGTCGACGCATGGCATCATTTCTAGGATCTCATTCTTGTCGCTGCACACGACCCCAGCTTTGGGCCCGAAGGGGGACATTGGTCGAATCAGCTTAAAGGTCGCTTATGCAGCGGTTGCTGACGACCGAGAAGGCCAAACGAACGTGCTTTATCGGCCGGTTAGCAGACGCTCAACTGGGGCTGGGCTACCGCCATCTAGCGTCGGTAAATTTCAGGGCAAGGTCTGTGCTAAGAACGCGAGAGCGAAGCTGCAGCCGCCTCTTCGGCCCCATACGCAGTTCCATCCAACAACCGCTCGTACAGATCCATTGCTCGGCTACGAAGCGGATCCGTGGATCTTTGGAGTGCGATGGCGATGGATACAAAGCTCTCGCCGTATGGCATCCGCACGCGCGACTCGCCTTGCACGAACATGAGTTCCGTGCAGCGTTCCGCTAGCTCAAGGACCAATTCCTCGAAGCCTGGGCTGAGAAGCAACTCCTGCAGATCGCGCGTGAAGTTCCTATTGAGACAAACACGCAGCACCGCAGGATTGCTTGCAACGGCGTCCAAAAACTCTTTGGTAAATGCGTCCGCCACCGATGGTTCCCAATGAGACACAGCGCCGGCGATTGCCGACGCCTCATGCCCAACGGCCTGTTGCGCAAACCGCATCAACACATGGTGTGCCCCTGGACGCAAAGAAGCCTCGCGCCAGGCGGCTGACGCTGTGAACAGAGCGCCTAGACGCTCTGCCGTGCCCGACCCTACCAAGATCTGCTCCAACTGCACTGATGCAATCTCGTCTTCAGGGTTAAGGAGCACTGTCGCCATCAGCAATTCGCCGGCAGCTTGCCGGTTCCCAGCATCGTCGCTAACTAGCCAACGATCTCGTATCACCTTCATCATCTCGCCGGTAACCAGATCACGGTTGTGCCAAAGGAAGTCCGAGAGATACTTGTCCGAGAATGCGTCTGGAAATCTATCCCAGATCGATTTCACGAGTCGCGTCGCACGTGGGCGATCCGCCCAAAACAATGGTGCACCACGGAACATCAACAAGGCGGTCCAGATAGCCGGATCTTCGGCACGATCGACATGCCGTTCCAAGGCCGACAACCACCCATCCCAGTCTGGCTCCGCGCGCCCCAGCAAACCAGCAGCGATCGCCGCCAGCAAAGTGAAGTTGTCTTGCGGAAGGATGCGCATGCCTCCTGGAATTCGGCGGAACACAATAGCATTCGTCTCGGCTTTGCGATTGCTATTCATTTCACGATTGCGCTGTTCCAAGTTGAGTCTTGCCGCAATCCGCTCATTGGTGCGCAGTGAGTCGTTGACGATCCACGACTCCAGTAACGCGACATCCTCGTCAATCAAACCTTCATCACGTTTCGCCAGATCCTGAAGAGCCCAAGCCACGTCCTTTCGCCACCCCTCGGTGACAAAACCTTCGCTATGCCATTTCCAGACAAGGGCACGAACACGCTGCGCATCGACGTTCGGATCCTCGGCAAGGACACGAAGCAGTTCGCCTGCGGTGACCTGCTCCCCATAGGGCGTACCAGTTGAAGGTTAGTAGAGTCCGTTTTCAGAGGAAGAACGGACATGAAGAAGAGCAGATTCACCGACGAGCAGATCATCGGATTTCTCAAGCAGGCCGAGGGCGGCATGCCGGTCAAGGAACTGTGCCGCCTGGGCGGCTTCAGCGATGCGACCTTCTACAAGTGGCGTGCCAAGTTCGGTGGCATGCAGGCCAGCGAGGCCACGCGGCTGCGCGAGATCGAGGGCGAGAACGCCAAGCTCAAGAAACTGCTGGCCGAGGCCCATCTACACATCGAAGCGCTGAAGGTGGGCTTCGGGGTAAAGCGCTGACCCCGCAGGCCAGGCGCGAGGCCGCTGCCAGGATGGTTCAAGAACTGTCCATCAGCGAGCGCCGCGCCTGTCGCTATGCGGGGTTGTCCAGAACCAGCTACCGGGAGCCGCCCAGCATGAACGAGTCCACAGCCAGCCTGAGCACGCGCATCGTCGAGTTGGCGCATGAGCGCCGGCGCTTCGGCTACCGGCGCATCCATGACCTGTTGGCCCTGGAAGGCCATCAGGTGAACCACAAGCGCGTGTGGCGCCTGTACAAGCTGGCCAACCTGTCGGTGCGCAAGCGCCGCAAGGTCAAGCGTCCCACGGGCGAGCGTCAGCCCTTGGTGAGCAGCCGCCATGTCAATGACACCTGGAGCACGGACTTCGTGATGGACGCACTGACCAATGGCCGGCGCATCAAGTGCCTGACGGTGGTCGATGACTTCAGCCGCGAGTGCGTGGACATCGCGGTGGATCACGGCATGGGCGGCGAGTACGTCGTGCGCTTGCTGGACCAGGCCGCGCAGTTCCGAGGCTATCCACTGGCCATCCGCACCGATCAGGGGCCGGAGTTCACCAGCCGGGCTTTCATTGCGTGGGCAGCGGCACGAGGCGTGCGGCACCTGCTCAACGATGCAGGCTGTCCGACCCAGAACGCCTACATCGAGAGCTTCAACGGCAAATTCAGGGATGAGTGCTTGAACGAGCAATGGTTCGAGACGCTGGTGCAGGCTCGCCAGGAGGTGGCCCGATGGCGGCGTGACTACAACGAGGTGCGGCCCCACAGTTCACTGGGGCGCATCTCGCCGGCCAGCTTTGCTGCCTTGCATCGCCAGCGCGCTGGCGATGCAAGGCAATCACCGGAGATCAAGTAGTCTCCACAACCTTGGACTCGCTAACTCGGGACTGGCACGTCTAACGGGGGCAGGTCACGCTTCCCTTGCCGGGCACGGAAGCCTACGAAGCACTGCCGCAGTTCCCGAAGCGCAGCCCCCTTCCCTTCCGGCGCACCATCCGCCGCCATGAACTGCGGCTGATCGTTCCCCTCGCCGAAACGACGATCTACGAAATGGAGCGCCGCGGCGAGTTTCCGCGCCGCTTCAACCTGACGCCGCGCTGCGTGGTGTGGGACTTGGCCGAAGTGGAGGCATGGGTCGAAGAACGAAAACAGGCACCTCGCAGCCACATCACCAAGCCGGATGTCCACCTACGAAAAACCCGCCCTGTTCGGGCGGGTTAGAGCGAAGCATGAAGCCGAGCGGCAGCTTTCAGCCAACCAGGGCTTGCAGTTCCTTGGACGCCGTGCGCGGCAAGCGCCGCCCCTCCTTCGCCACATTGACCTGCAAAGCCACCCGCGCCACCTCCAGCACGTCCTTGGCCAGCGCATAGCTGCCCTTGGCCTGCAACCAAGCCAGCACGTCCGCCAGATGCCAGATCGACGCACTGCCTTCATGCACCGGCGCCGGAAAGCTCCCCGGATGGGCCAGCATCAGCTTGCGCATGTTCTGCCGCGACACGCCCACGATGTCGGCCACGTCGGTCAGCCCGACCAGATCCGGTGCCACCTCGATCAGCTTGGCCGAAGGCGCGGCACGGCGCACGTCGGCCAGCGCGCTGCGCACCGCTTCATCCGCATCGACCGCCTCGCGCGTGAACTCCAGCGCCAGGCGCCCCGGCTGCCCGATGCCGACAAGGGCATCGTCGCACCCGGCTTCGCCCAGGCGCTCCACCAGCGCCTCCGTGTCGCGGTCGTCGTCGGCGAGCTGGTATTTCAGGGTGAAGGTGTATTCCATCGCGCTACTCCTTGGCACCATCGTCAGCCTCGTGCTGCTTGCGGTGCGTGGTGCAGTTGTCCACGACGCGCCGCAAGGCGCGAGCATGGTTGCCGGGGTTCTTCGGTGTGCTCCACACGCTGGTGATGCAGAACTCGCCGCAGCGGCATTCCTCATCGTTGTACGGGCAATAAATCCGCCCCCAGGCATGGCTGCCGCCGACTTCGACGCGCCAGCCCTGCCCTTCGGCGTGCCTGAGAGCTTCCTCGACCTCTTTCTTGGGATGAGGAGAACGAGCCATCAGTGACCTCCAGTATGAGGATGGCCGGCAAGGTTGTCAAGTGACAACCTTGCCGAGACAGGATCAGGCCACATATCGCCGATCAGCGAGAAGTTCAGATTCCCTCGTTTTCGATCACTCAAAGTGATCGCTTCCTCGAAAAAACAAACCTGGCGCAACCCTGCAAAGACCGATTCAAGGCAACCCATGATGCGGCCCTCCTACGCGATCGCGCTCAGCGCCGGCACGACCACGTTCTCCGGCATCAGCTTCGGCCCATAGGTCTGTCCACCGCCCCAGGCATCGACCAAGTTGGCCCACTCTTGCAGCATGTGGCGCCGCTGCTCGGCGTATTCGGCCTTGTTGTAGACCGAGCGCGAGGAACGCCCCTCCTCGTGCGCCAGGCACTTCTCGATCCAGTCGCGGTTGAAGCCGATTTCGTTCAGCAGCGTCGAGCCAGTGCGGCGCAGGTCGTGGACGGTGAACGGCTGTAGCGGCAGACCTTTGGCCTTGGCGCCTTCTGCCACGAGCATCGTGATGCGATTCAAGGTCGCATTGGACATGCACCGCTCTGCATCGTAGCGAGAAGGGAAAACGAACTTTGAGCCAGCCGCGCAGGCGTGCAGCGTCACGAAGATGTCGAGCGCCTGGCACGACAGATAGACCACGTGCGGATTGCGACCCTTCATCCGTTGCTTCGGAATCGTCCAGGTCTTGCGCTCGAAATCGACCTCATCCCATGTAGCCTGGATCAGTTCGCTCTTGCGCACCAGCGTCAGCAGGATCAAGCGCAGCGCCAGCTTGATGGTCGGATAGGTCGCCACGGACTCCAACTGCTGCACCATCAAACGGATTTCCAGCGGCGACAGGGCACGATCCTTCGGCACGAAGGTGGCGATCGAGGACGGCCCCACGCTGTCGGCCGGGTTGACCACCTTTTCACCGTGGGCGATGGCGTAGACGTAGACCTGCTTCACGATGTCCCGGATCTGCACCGCTGTGGCTGGCGCCCCGCGCTCCTTGACCTTGTTGCACAGAATCCGAAGGTCTTCGGCCTGGATTTCGGTCAGCAGGCGATTCTGGAAAACCGGCAGGATGTCCCTGTCGATGATGTGCTTGCGCACGGCGCGGGTGCTGTCGGCCCATCTCGTATGGGCGAGGTACGTCTCCATCGCCGCGCCGAAGGTCTTGATGGCGCGAACCCGGCGCTTGTCGCGTTGCTTCTCCAGCGCGGGCGATATGCCCTGAAGAACGGCTTTGCGCGCCTCCAGAAGCAGTTCACGCGCCATCGCCAGCGAAATGCCGCTTGCCCCGTAGCGGCCGATCGTCAAGGTCTCGCGGCGGCCGTTGAGGCGGTAGTCGTAGCGGAAGGTGACGGTATTTGCGGGCGATACCGTCACGTACATCCCGTCCCGGTCAGAAACCTTATAAGTCAACGACTTAGGCTTCAGATTGCGCAGTGCTGTGTCGGTCAGCATCGAGGTATTTTTCCTGTTTTGCGACGGCTTTTACCGTCAAGGACCAGGAGACCCACTGATGCCCGGAAAGCCGCATGAAATAAGCTTTCCCGAGAAGGCTTTTACCGTCAAAGACGGTAAAAGTCTGAATAGTGAACGAGAGTGTCTTAATTCGGCCTCAGTTCTTACCGTCAGCTCTACCGTCAACCGTTTTTGCTGGCCGGCAATAGCCACCGATAGCTGCCGCGACGTATTCCCTTCTAAATCAATACGTTACGACGGTTTTTCGGATAGCTGGCGATAGTCCCCGAAGGACGTAAATTCACTCCCACTCGATTGTCAATAGCCCCGTGGAAACCGTTGTGTAGCAAGGCTTCCAGCCCGATGAGGGGCTTCTGATACCGCCAGCGATACCGACAAATCGACGTGCCTTGGCAAGTTCATCCCGCTGCCTCTATGAAGGCTCATGTTGTCCCATCGACCTGGCCATCCCTTCATCCCCCTTCTCTCACCCTCAGTTGGGCCCCTCCAGCAGGCCTCGCAGCCTCTTGAGCCGGGGAGTTGACGGTATCAGAAGCGACTTTCGGCCCCTGCCTGACGGTATCGGCGACGGCATTTTCAGAGGGGCTGACGGTATCGGCGCCGGGGCTACCGACCGCTTCTACACGGTAGCAGGCGCTGAAGCCCCTCGAACACCGCCTCTGATACCGTCAAACCAGTCCCGTGTCGTGCCATACAGTGCCACCAAAGCCCACTGTCAAGCTACCACACGGGCGTCTAGATAGACCGTATCCGTGTGACGTCGGCACCTTGCCTGCACCGCCACGGTAGACCTGACGGTATCAGAGGCTTGGAACATCCGGTACCTCGACGGTATCGGCGCTGACGGGCCCCGGACACCTTCTTTGATACCGTCAAACCAGTCCCACGCTGTCTAATGAAGTCTCACCAAAGCCCACTGGCACACGGCACAACGGGTCACTCACCGCCACCGACCTGACGTCAAAACGCTCGATCTACAGAATCGTTGTACTTTACCCCAGCAAGGTTTCCGTGGCCATAACTGGAAAAGCCAAAACATGACCCAATCCCTCCTCTTTACTGAAGCCGAATGGAATGCCGAAATGCCACGTGTCGTCCGAGAGATGACCGCTTATCTCCGGCAATATCGAGTCGCGGTTTTTGAGGACCATGAGAGTCACGGAGCCGGCTGGGGAAGCGGTTCCTACTTGCGATTTGACGGCCAGGTTTCCATACTCACCAACCAACATGTCGCGTGCATCAGAAGCGACAACAGGATATTGGCATATCAATTCGAAGATCAAGACGATATTCGGCGGGTCGTCGGCGACCACTGCGAATATCCAGCGCCGCTCGATCTTGCACTCCTGCCTGTCTCCATGGATGCCTGGTCGACCTCTCCACACGGGTCAAAGGCCATTGAAATCGACCAAATCTCCATCTGCCATGCTCCGGTAGAAACCGAACTGCTCACGTTCACCGGTTTTTCAGGCAGCAATGTGGCCTTCCACTTCAACACGCTCCTTGCAAACGGAACTTGCTATACCGCACGGGAGGTTGAACTCCCGCAAGATAACCGCTTCTCCCCCGGTTTCATTTCGGTATCGACTACCGACCTGATCTGGCATCCACCGTAATTGGTGACAAGAACCTGCCGCTCCCCCCGGGACTCAGTGGATCAACGGTGTGGAATACAGGATTTGTCGAGGCAAGAATGCGCGGAATCGCCTGGACACCGGATTTCGCGAAAGTCACCGGCGTCGTCTGGGGCTGGCCTTCGAACCATGGCTGCCTGGTTGCCACCAGGGCAGAATACGTGCGAAGTTTTCTTCTTGGCGCCCAAGGTCAGTTAGAGGTCAAAACTTGAGCGCAAGCAACTCCAATCTTGAGGTGAAGCAACTGGATGGCTTGGGGCACCCATCATCTGCTGGTTTTGGCGAACCGATCGCACATGGGCCGTAAAGCACATCCGTGGCACGCCCGCTCCGACGAAGCGTAAGAAGGGGCGACTACACCTGCGAGAACTGCCTCTCTCCTTTCGTAGATGCGCGCGACACTTTCCGCATCCAACAGCAAAACACGGTGCGATTTGACCTTTCCAAGGCGCCCGGACTTGGGGATGGAAACGAACGCATAGGGCTCAACGACCTCTCCCGTCTGCGCCTCAATCGCAAGCCGCTGCGCCGACAGCTGGATGACGTCGGACAGGTACGGGCGATCCTGCCGCCGGATCTTCAGCTCCACCAGCACCAGCGAACCTCCCGGCAGCCGATATCCGCGATCGACCTTTGCCACCAATCGAATAGGGGCCTTAATGCGAAAGAGCTTCTCCATGTAGACCAGCTCGGCCCCGGCCAACGCCCTGGGCCTCGACGCCCGCTCGGCCGCCCCGCTCTTCCTGGCCCATCGCCAGATCAGTACCAGCAGCAACGCCACGCCCAATGCCACAAAGCTCAGGTTTTCCATGATTTACCTCCGGTCAGCGTGTTGCGGCACCCTGCGACCACGATGCGCAGCACCGCACGCACGCATGCCGCCATCACAGGGGAACGATCCAGAACCCTGCAAACAGTCGGCGAAGTCCGGTAGTACGCTGCCACCGCCCACTGTCCCCAGCGTCGTCGCGTGAGCACCACATCGCGGTAGGTGCGAAGCACCTGCGTTTCCGCTGCGTCGGGGCCGAAAACGCAGGTCGCCACGAAGCAACGGCGGTCCGCGGTGGCTGCCACACCCTCTTCGAAATACCGTTGATGCACAGCCTGCCCACGGGCCATACCCTTGCGCTGTTCGGCCGTCGTGCGTTCGCCGTACAGATGCGCGAGTTGCACCCGTTTCTCGCAGAACCCCATCTTGGCCAAATCCGTGGCGCTTACCTCGCCACGCCGGCCTGATCTACGTTGTGCCATGACCACCTCACTCGGAAAATCCAGGTTCGAAAACCGCGTTGGTCACTGCGGCCGATCCTGCCGGTGCCGTGTCAATCCGCGTCGCAATCGGTACGCCCCCTGCCCCGACCGAGGTGAAAACCCCGTACTGGGCGAGCAGCCCGTCATATGCCAGCACACGCAACCGGTTGACCCGTTTCGCCCCCTGGGGAAAGCGCACAAGTTCGTCATACAGCCGAGGGTTGTCCGCGCGCGCCAGCTCGAACACCAGCCGAATCGGCTTCGGCTCCTGTTGCGTCTTCCCGTTCATGCGACTTCCCCTGCCCCACGGTCCCGGCTGGTGGCCAGCGTGGTGGCTGCGTAGTTCTGCCCCGCGACCTGGAATCCCCGGACGTTGGCGAACATCGGCTCCTTGACCTCGTGGATACGGTGCTTCGGGAAAGCCGCCTTCACCGCCTTCTTGAACAGGAAAGCTCCGCCGCCGACCAGGATGATGTTCTGCAGGCTCTCCGGCGTCTCGATCCACTGCCGCATGGTCGAGACCGCCTGTTGGGCCACGCTCTCGGCCAACGGCAGGTGCTTCTTCATGTCGTAGGACTTCTGGAAGATCACCGGCGCCTTGCCCGTGCGCAACGCGAGGTCGATCGCATCGTAGTCGCGGTACGGGGTGCCGATGTCCTTGGATACCTCATCGGCCAGCAGCCGCAGGACGTCGGACATGCCGCGGTTGATCGAATTCGACTGCTTCTGCACCAGGCGCATGCCGCGCGTGACCAGCCAGTCGAAGGTGCGCGAGCCGGGATCGATCACCAGGCTCTGCTCGTTGCCGATGCTCGCCATCTTCTCGTGCTCGGCGGCATAGTGGACCAGCGCCCCCTGGGGCTGGGCCACGGCCATCGCCTTGGCGACCGTCACGGTCTTGCCGTTGCCGACCGGATGACTGCCCGTCATGGCCTTTTCGAGCGCCGTCTTCTTGAGGGTGAACAACGCCACCGGTAGGCCGACGATCAGCAGGTCGATGTGCGGCACCTTCATGAGGCTCAGCGCGCCGCGCAACAGCGCCATGTACTCGGGCGAGTCGATGTAGTCGTCGTGCAGCTGCTTGGCGCGAAAAGTGTCGGCCGCCAGGCCCACATCGGGGCCAACCTCGTAGAACAGCGGCCCGACCGGGATGCAGACGGTCTTGCGCCGTTCGCTGGCCGGCCAGTGCGGCGTCTCGCCGCTGGACGGATAAGCCACGGAGGGGAAGCTGGCGCAGCGGATGTCGGCCCCTGCGACGCCAGTGACGAATTTGGTGTTGCCGGATCCGACATCCACGGCTCGGACGATCAATTCCATAAGAGTGCTCCTGGTGAAGAAAGTTGTCAGCCAGCATCGGCAAACCGACGCGGCCACGCCACGCGCAATCCGCACGGAATGGACCGGGTTTCGGCATCGGCGGCTCTCGGCTGTCACTCCACAGGGATCGCGGCGACACCGCACTGACATCCACCGCCGGTTTTTTCCGCTGCAAATCGTGCGCGTGTCACCACGGTCTCACCACTTCGACACTCGTCAACCCCGCCCGCGCCGCGCCAACGCACGCCGTCGCGTTACCCCCTCCAGCGTCTTGAGACCCTCATCCGGGACCAGAGGCAGAGCATTCCCTTGTCAAGCCCGCGCGCAGACACGCTCTGCGGGCGTTTGGGACGCTAGATCGCCCCTATCACGCCGTCGCGTTGCCGCAAGCGCCAGGGCGAACCGACGTCCCATGTCGTCGCACTACCGCACGGCCGTTGACGCGCAACCCGCTTTCGTCATCCACTACAGACTCCCGAGGGCCACCCTTGGCCCGCTCCTTGATGGAGCAAAAGGCGTCGCAGTCGTTACCTGCCCTTCAAGCCCCAGCCACGAGCCGGGGTGGCCGTCGCCCCCGAGGCGACCGCCCCGAGGTTTCCTTTCGTAGTGAACAGGCCTCTGACCATCGCCAGCCATGCGGCTGGGCGCTCCCCGAAGCGCGTCAAGACCGTCGATCTCCCGGACCGGCACCCGATGCCGACTCCCGATCCCGCCATCACCGAGCACGCGTGTTTCACGCCGCCAGCAGTTGTGTTTGCCCTCATGGGCTCCCTGCTGGTCCCCGCTCAGACGCTCGACACCGCCCTGGACTTTCGGTCAGGGGTGGCCCCATGCGAGCGGATGGCGCTACGCACACCAGGACTGATCCCCCAAGCGGGCGCGAGGCCAGACCTTCGCGCCGACGCGGCAGCACGCCCTTAGAGGCGGTTGCGCGTCAACCCCCTCCGTGGTCGCAGAAATGCGCGGGCGGAGTTGGATCACGTTTTCATTTTTAAGACCGACCGAGCCGGCGCGTGCAAGCGCACCCGGCACAACCCTTGGGGAGGCGGCGCGACACCGTGGTCGCGCGTCGCCGGCAATCGCCAGACCACGCGCCGCAGCGGATGACGGAATCCGTCCGCTGCGGCGAGCCCTTCGATTCCAGCCGGCGAGCCGTTCGGGCGGTGGGCCGATCCTTTGATGGAGAACTGCTATGCCCCGCATCTCACGCCCAGGCACCGTCGACCCGGTAAGCCCTGGCCGCATCCGAGGCTCTGACCCGCCCCGCCGCCAGGACTGGGTGGGAAAGTCACCGAAGGAAGTGCTGGCACGCTACCAGCCTGGCAGGGCCGATCCGATGAAAGTGCTCGACGTGCTCATCACGCTGTTCAACAGCCAGCACACGGCCCGGGAGAAAACCGTCTCACACAAGACACGCCACGAGCGGGCACGCTTCCTGCGGCAGTTCTTCCGCGACCTCCAGCGTAAGGCCGGGTTCCGCACACCGCCCGACCCGCGCAACCTGGGCCAGAAGCATGTGCATGCGATGGTGCAGGTGTGGCAGCGCGAGCAGTTGGCACCGGCGACCATCCAGACTTACCTGAGCTTCCTGCGCGGACTCGCGTCCTGGCTCGACAAGCCCGGCTTCGTGCGTGGCCCCGCCCACTACGGCCTGAGCCTGGAGGAATACGAGCGGCACGAATACGCGCAGCGCGACAAGGGCTGGGCCGCGCAAGGGGTGGACGTAGAAGCGAAGCTGGCCGAGGTGGCCGTGTTCGACGCACGCGTGGCCGCCTCGCTGCGCCTCATGCACACCTTGGCGCTGCGTCGCAAGGAATCCGTGATGTTCCGGCCCTACGAACACGTCATGCCCTTCGAGCAGACCGGGCTACCAATGGACAAGTGCAAGGCGGATGAGTATGTGTGGGTGAAAGGAAAAGGCGGGCGCGTTCGGTGGGTGGCGTTGGAGACGCCCGAACAGCGGTCGGCGGTGGCGCTGGCGCGCTCACTGGTCACGAGCCGCGATGCACACATGGGCCACCCGGCCCACAGCCTCGAGCGCAACCTGCGCCGGTTGGACTACGCCTTGGAGAAATTCGGGATCACGCGGCGGCAGGCTGGCGTCACAGGGCATGGCCTGCGGCATGGCAACCTGAACGACTTCTACGAGAGCCAGTCAGGCAGTGCCTCGCCAGTGCGCGGCGGGGGACCGGTGCCGGCGGACGTGGATCGTGCCGCCAGACTGGCGGTGGCCGAACGAGCCGGCCATTCGAGGATGCGCGCCTCGGGCGCGTACATCGGCGCGGTCCTGCCGCGCCAGCCGAGCACGTGATGCGCCGCGAGGGCGGTGGTTCAGGCGAGCAGGTCGGCTTCGGTCTTGCCGCTGGCCAGCGCGGCAACAAGCCATTGCGGCTTGCGACCGTAGCCCGACCAGGTATGGCCTGCATCGTCCCGGTACTTGATGCGCCCCGTCCTTGTAGGCTTGGATTCGTCCTTCACGGTCGCCTTCCCGCTGGCTTTGCGCCCTCCTCGCTTGGCGGGCGCGTCAAACAGATCGACCGGCGTGATGCCGTAGACCGGGATGGCCTTCCTGATGCGGGCCACGACTTCCGCTTTCTCGGCAAGCCTGACCTCGTCGGCCTGCTGTTGCAGCTTGGCGATCTGCTGGTTGATTTCGAGGATAGTGAGTTTTCGGGCCATAGAACCTTGTCGTCACGAAGGGCAATCTGCGAGGCATAGAGAGCAGCCGTCCCATGCCTCCTACCAAGTAATAGTAACCTGCCAGCGCCAAGGCCCATTCTCGGCACGCCGCCGATACCGGCGTCCATCCCTACAGCGCGGGCGAAACCTCGAACGCCTCGTCGGGATAGATGGCCTCGCCGCGCGGCCTGACGCCACCGGCTTCGACTTCATCTTCGGAAACGCCGTAGCGCGACAGCGCGGCGCACCGCGCCAGGGCTTCCGTGGTTTCAGCTACCTGCCCGATATGCACCGCTTCGCCGCCGCGTTCCACGCGCACATTCCATTGCTTCATGCTCATGCCATTTACTCCGTCATCGCTGTTTCTTGGGGTTGTTGAGATTCCTCGGCGTCCTCGGCATGGAAGCCGAACCGAGCCCAGGTGCGGGGATCGACCTCTATCGGGCCGGTACGCTTCGAGTCCAGATTGATGACCACGCCATGCGCCGACAGCCGTCCTTTCGAGAATAGTTCGTAGAGCATCTGCGCCGCGAACCGCACGGCCACATCGTTGACGAACAGCCCCTGGGACGCCAGCGACATGCGGACCGAGCAGGACGGCTGGTTGTCCTCGGGTGTCGTGTCGTCCAGCAGTTCCGGGAACAGTTCGGTGACGCAAGGCAGGCGCGGGCACCGGCCCGCCCTGCGCTCCGCACGCCTGCCCAGCGGCTGCCCCAGGACAACCTGTGCGGTCGCCTCGGTATTGCCGAGGTCGAGCCAGTACGGACAGCCCGCGTAGGCATCAAATGTCAGTTCGTGCAGGGTGCGCCGCGCCGCCCGGCTGTCCACGCAACTAATCATCAGGTCGCAGGATTGGCGCAGGCTGCGGCTCTCCTGGTAGGCCTCGTAGCGCAGAGGCTGCGCCTGCCAGTCCAGGCCGTAGAACTGATTGAGCCGGTGGATGGTGACGATGGCCTTGTGGCGACCCACGTCAACGGCGCTGTAAAGTTGCCGCCCCACGTTGGCCTCGCTCACGCGGTCGGCGTCGAAGGCCGTGACGTGCAGGCCGTGGGGGTGGCCGAGGGCGCGCATGGCGATGTCCAGCCGTGCCAGACAGGCCGCCATCTGCGCGCCGTTGCCGCCCACACCCACCAGATGCACAGTGACGCGGCGGTCGATGAGATTGGGGTCGATCAGGTGTTCCATGGAAGTCCTCTCGTATGCCACCGTTTCAGTATCCGGTGCATCAGGCCCGGCTCAAGGCCGGGGTCGAGGTCCGCATCGACCGCTTTCCCAGGCACGGCCTGCCAAGGATGGGGCAGCGCCTTGTACCGCCCATTGAGCACCAGCCGGAACTCGGCCAGCGGCCTGGGCCGATGGAGGCATCCGAACACGCCAGCGACCTTGATGCCCTGGTCGTCGCGATCGTCGTCCGCCAACCAGAACGGCAGGCCGCACCCGTGGGTGTGCAGATCGACCGCGACCGTTTCGTCGTCCGCCATCGCGGGACGCCGGTACTCGATACGGCCCGGCGAGGCGTACAGCGGCTCGCACAGAGCCAGCCGCAGGCTGCGCGTGGACCGCTGGTAGATCAGCACACCGGCGACTTCGTCAGGCAGCCCCTTGCGGCCCGCGTCCACGAACGCCTCGATGAGCCGGATGGGCAGCACGCCGAAGGCGAACCGCAGCCGTTCATCCAGCGGGCCATAGGGCAGCGGCAGGCCGATGGCCGGTGTGAGCCGCTGAACGCAATCCAGCCAATCCAGGCGCACCTGCACGAACAGGCCATTGGCGGCAACGATCAGGCGCTGGCCGTTGGCCATCTCCGACAGTTCTCCAAAGCGGGGCGCGGTCACGACCGGGCAACTGGCCTGCAAGGCAACATCGCGCGGGTCCATCATGGTTTCTCCTTCATACCGAGTAGCGCCCCGAGGGTGCTCTTGGCGGGCACCAGCACGCGCTCCGGGAATCGCTCGAATCGGCCGTCGAGCAGTTCGCGCCAGAAGGCATAGGCGCCGCCCCGGTGTTTGACCAGCTTGGCCGGGACGTTGGGGTGGGTGAAGTAGGAACGGAAAAAGGCGTCGTTCCAGGTCTGGATCTTGTCGATGGTCGTGCCTTCGGGCCGGGGCACATTGCCCTGGCAAATCTGGCCCTGCCCGTCGACGTTGAAATACGGAGCCTGGTAGAGCGCTGTCTGCGGCGTCGGACGCTCGCGGCCCTTGACGGCCCACACCCGCCAAACGCGGGTGGATGCGGCGAAGATCAAACCCGGATGCGGCACCGATTCGCCACGCTCCCTGCCGCCGAACAGGTCGGCGTGGCTGTCGGCGACCCGGAAGGTGACATGCCGCCGCGCCGGAGGCTCCCACCAGAGAATCAAGTCACCGTCCATATAGAGCACGTTGGCAGGCAGGAAGCCGCCGTGGGCGACGCGTTTGAGCAACGCCCGCGACAGTTCGATGGCCTTGCGCGGCGTCATCGGCTGGCCCGCGCCGATGACGGCCTCGCCATCCACGTGATGCACGTCATGCAGCGTGGCCAGCGCGCCGCCGGATGCGCCTCGGTAGATCAGCACAGCGGCGTCGAGCGCCAGCACGCCGTCCGATGGCGCGTGGATATGGAATTCCGCTTCGTTCATGGTCGATGGCCTCCTGAACACAGTCTCAGCCCGCGAGTTGGTGAATCAAGCGGTCGATCAGGCCGATGGCCCGGAAGCGCGGACGCATCGCCCGCACCCATGCGCCGAGTGCGCCGGGGTCGTTCAGCGCGATGGTGAATTCGCCCATGCGCTCACAGAACTCACTCTGGTGGGCCAGTTGCAGCAAGTCGTCGTAGATGCGCGTGGTCAGGTCGCCGTCCTCCCAGGACAGGACGGCACCGAACCCCACGTACTCGCCTTCGATCTCGGGGCGGAACGTGTCATCGCATTGCAGCCGCGACAGCGACAGCGCATCGGCGGCGATCTGGCGCAGGCCGGGGTCGGTCAGGGTCTTGACGGCACGGCGCAGGCTGCAGCGGCCGGGGCGCTTCTTCGCCGTCCGCCCCATCCATTGCCGTGCCCATTCAGGATAGGTATCGTCCAATTCGGCGCGGGTCAGCATGTCGCGGCGCATGGCCTCGCGTTCTTCCTCGTCACCGCCGCAGTTCATGTCCAGGGCGATTTCCTCGTTTTCCTCGCCGCACCAGTAGATCATGCTGGCCACGTCGCAGGCGATGTCGGGCGTGAACAGCGGATACACCTGGGCGCAGCCCTCTCGCAATGCCTGCAGGACCGTGCGGCCCAGGCCCGGCAGGGCTGCCTCCAAGGCTTGCAGCCGCTGCCCGACCGGCCATGCCTGCTCGCTGGTTTCCCCCCAATAGACCTCAACGGCGGTATAGACGCGGGGTTTGTCGGAAGCCCGGCCCACGCTGTAGCCGCCGATGGGGAAGCCGTCCGCGTCGAGCACGTGCATCCCGAAACCGGGCCGCAGGCAATGCAGCGGTCCGATCTCGCAGCGGATGCGGGCGGCGATGGCCTGCTCGCACGCCCGCAGGGAATCGTCCCAGGACTCGGGAATATCCGCTTCGCCGAACACGCCCGCGTCGATCAGGAAGCGAGCGATGCGCGTGTTCGCCGCCGCCAGCACGCCCGGCACCACGGTACGCGGCACCGCGCCCGACAGGCGGGGCAGCGTCAGCGGCATGGCGGACGCTGGAGACGGCTGGTGGACGGCGTTCATGGCAGCGGCGCGAGCATGTCGCTGGTGATGGTGACGGCGGCGCGGGCATTCGCATGCCGGGCGTTGTCCAGTTCCGCGAAACCGCTCCACGCCTGTGCGCAGGCCTGGGATACCCGCCGCGTCAGGGCAAGGTCAAGCCGGGGGTCGGAACCGCTGCGGCCTTCGGCCTCGTCCTGCACGCGTTGGCGCAGCGCGGCGAGCCGCCCGCCGCTGCGCGTGGCCCCCTTGACGCCGACCGCCTTGCGGAAGGTGTAATCCTGCCGCCCGTTGACGACTTCCCCACCGTCGATTTCGGCGCTGATGAGTTCGGGGTACTGCGCGCTGTAGAGGTTGCGCACTTCGCCGGGCGCGAGGCCGGGCACGTCCGGCAGCATGATGCCTTGGTAGGTGAACGTCCGCACGATGGGACTGACTTCAATCGACATGGTGTCGCTCTCCTTGTGTCGGTGGGTAGCGGCGGTCCCCACGACCGCCTTACGGATCAGTTTCTCAGTGCGTCCGCCGCTTTCAACCCGCCATTGCGCCTTCAGCCGAACAGGTCGAAGGAGTCGCCGCTGGCCGCAGCGGGGGCGGCGACAAACCCGGATGCCGGGGTGTCGCCGCCATCGTCATCGTCATCGGTGGATGCGAGCGCAGGCGCGGGACTGGAAGCGGCGGGCGCAGGCTTGGGCGCAACCTTTGCGGCGCTGGCTTTGGCCGTCGCCTCGCTGGCCTTCTTCACGGATGCGGCCTTCGCCGCCTCGATCACTTCCTTGGTCGCCTCGACCTGCTGCGCGAGGCTCTGGCGCGTCTCGCGGTAGCCGCACAAGGCGTCGATGAAGCCGGTATCGAACTCCTGCGGCGTGGCCGTCAGGCTCAATGGCTGCGCGAGCGCCGGTTCGGCTGCGTCGGCGCGGGGCTTGGGGATGACATTGACCGTCAGCCGCCCGGACTTCTCGTCGGCGCTCACCGTCATCGTCAGCGTGGCGTTCAGCGCCAGCGCATACAGTTCCTCGAACATCGTCATCTGGGGTCTCCTTGAAGGGTTCAGGGGCATGCGTCCATGCTAGGCCCCGGTACTGCCGCGTCCAGGGCCTGCATCGTCACGCGGGTTCGGCTTCCAGCGCCTCCTGCTCGGCCTGCGCGAGGCTGGCGCGATGGCCCTCGGGCCGGGCCGCGCCGCCCAAGGACTGCCGGGGGTAGCGCATCACGGCGGGCACCGTGCCCTGGTAGGCGAAGCTGTTGACGCCGAGCAGTGCCGCGATGAACTCCGGCTTGCGCGCCGCCCGCACGACCTTGAAGCGCGAGCCCATCGCCTTCTTCAAACCGACTTCCCCGGCGAGGCTTTCCAGTTCGCTCATCGTGAACAGATCGAGAAATTCCTTGTCCCACTTGAAGTAGTCCGCCTCCTCCACTTCCAGGTAGTTCAGCAGCGCCAGCAAGTCGCGCTCGGTCACGCCGAAGGCGGCGGACGCGGCGACGGCCTGCACCAACGGGTCCAGGTGCTCGGGCGCGAGCTGGTCGGCCCGCGACAGGTGCGACGCCAGCCCCCAGCCGGATTCGCTGGTCCACCCGCCCGCAATCCGATTCATCGCCACGCCGTACTCGATCACCCGTGCATCTCCGGCATGGCCGTAGCGCGCCAGCGCGATCAGCACGCGCTGGTTGCGCTGCGGCTGCTTCATCAGCGCGCGGGCGGTCCACTTGCGCCACTCGGACAGGCGGTGCGAGACGACACGCTGCGGGGTCTGGTTGGAGGCCTTGGCGGCGGGCTTGGCGCGGGTCGGTTTGGCGGTACGGGACGTTCCGGGCTTCATGGCCGCATCGGCGGCGAGCGTGTCCTCCTGCAATGCCTCGCGCTGCGCCTTGCGCCACAGGGCGACTTTCTGGCTATTGCAGGCCGCGTCGAAACAGAGCGAAGCCGTCACCTGCCCATAGCTGCCCGGCATCGCCGAGACGGCGCAGCCGAAGGACTGGCATCCCTGGCAGGCGGCGTACTGCGATTCGCCCACCCCGAGATCGCCATCCGCTCCCACCGGCAGCGGCGCGAAGCCGTCGGACGCCTTCACGATGCGGATCACCGGGTACTCGTCGCGCAGCGCGTCGGCCCGGGCCTGAACGGCCTGCTGCGTCAGTTCCTCGAAATGGCTCGGATGCTGGCAATAGCCCTCGCCCAGGGATTCCACGAACAGGCCGGCCTGCCGGGCCGAGTTGTGCGGGCAAGACACGCAGGGCGCGGTGTCGAAAATCGCGTCGGCCAGCTTGCGGGCGAATTTCCCGAGTTGGGCCTTTAGCACCGCGACCGTCACCTTGTGCGTGACGATGCCGGCAAGCACGCTGTCCTGCTTGTCGGGCGCGATGCCCGCCAGCAGTTCGGCGTGGCCGATCTGGATGCGCCGCTCGGTCAGCGCCTTGAGCACCTCGGGGGTGCAGGTCAGCAGCGCCAGCCGGCGATCCAGCACATCGGGCGACCAGCCCATGGCGCGGGCGGTTTCCTCGCGGTCGCCGTGGTTGCGGTGTAGCTGGCGCTGCGCGGCGCGGGCTTCCTCGGCCGCCGACATCGAGGCGCGGTGGTAGTTTTCGCTGACCGCCATCGCCTCGGCATCGGCATCGCCAACCGCCTTGAAGGTGATCGGCATGTCGTAGTCGTCACCGAACACGTTCTTGGCGGCGCGCCAGCGGCGCTCGCCAGCGATGATCTCGTAGAGATCGCTACCGGGAATGGGCCGAACCACGATGGGCTCGATCACGCCGAGGGCACGGATGCTTTCCTCGAGTTCGGCCATTTCGGCCGGGTCGAAGTATTCGCGGGGGTTCTTGCCTTGAACGATCTGGCGGATCTTCAAGGTGGGCTGAATGGGCAGTGTCATGGTTTCTCCTGGCTGGCTGCATCGGTTGCGATGCAGTCATAGTCCCGCCGCACCGCACGCTTTCAAGGGCGTTACGCAGCGGGACAAGCTCTCGGAAACATCGGTCAGTCCGGCGAGCGAACCGCCGCCGTCCAAGCCTCCAGCGCCAGCACTTGCTCTGCACGCGCCGCATCGTCGCGCGAGCGGAAGATCACGTCGCCTTGCTCATTCAAGCCCTGTCTTCGCCTGTCGCAGACGATCCGCCATTTCTTGTCGGGATAGTTATTGCTCACGCAACCGCAGGCCCCGTTAGGATAGCGGACCCCCACCACGTACCAGCCGCCGTGCCGCCACCGCGTATAGGCGAACAAGCTCTTGGCGTCCAAAAGGTGCAGCACCTGCACAAAGGCGTCGGCTGCTGTGCATTCGCTTTGCGCCTGAATGGCCTGGGCGATGCCTTGGAACACGTCATCCGCACACGGCAGCAAGGCCGCCGTGTCCCGCGTCACCCGCTCCACGATGGCATCGAGGATGAGACTGTCGAGGGGGCGATTGTTGTCGATCTGCCGCTGGCAGAGGTCGCGCATGGCCAGGGCCGAGGCCATCGCGGTCAGGTAGGTCGTCATCGTCGGGTCTCCTTGAAACGATGCGGCCATGCTTTCATGCGGCATGCGGGCTTCAAGGCTATCGACTCAGCGGGCGGGCCGCACCGTTGCGCACCAGCGCGCCCAGTCCTCCATCAGGGCGCGGCAGTCCTCGAAGCGGTCGGGATGGGCGTAGTTGGCGATCGGCGCTTCCTGCCCTGCGGTCTTGTGCCCCAGGCACCGGGCCACGGCCGCCCTGGTTTCAAGGTACTGCGTCCGGGCCTGCGCCCAGTCCCGGAAGGCCGTGCGTGCCCCATATAGCGCAGTGACGGGCCACTCGAGGCGGTCGAGCAGTTTCTTGAACGCCAGATGCCGGCCCCTCTCCTTCCCGATACCCGGAAACACCCAGGTCGGATCGCAGCCGCGAACCTGTTCGAGCACCGCGATGGCCGCGTCGCCCAGGGGCACGTGATGCACCTTGCCGCTCTTGAACCTTTCGGCCGGAATCGTCCAGACCCGCGCCTGGAAATCGAACTCGCACCATGCGGCCTGGCAGGCTTCTTCCAGACGACTGACGGTGAGCACCATGAATTCCAACACTCGCGCGACGACGCCCTGCTCCTGCCGCACGCCGAGCACGAAAGCGCCGATTTCCTGATAAGGCAGATCGTTGGCCCGCAACGTCGGCCTGATCCGCAAGCGCCGGAGCGCGGCGTAACGCCGGGGCGTTTGCAGGTGGGAGCCGCCACCGGCGGCACCATCACATCCCGTTCTGGTCACCATCTTCAACTCCTTCCCGATGCGTCGGACGCGACCGGCCCGAACTCGCGGTTTCATGAAAACACGCGTGACGCGGCGCTCAACCCCGTGCGTCCCGGTGAGACACCTCGGACACGGACAGCGGCGATACGAACGCGCTCCCCAGCATCTCCCGATCCACGCACGGCCGCCACGCGCAATGGCGGCTGATTGGGTGGGATTTCGCCTGCGGCCCCCTCGATACCTCGCTCCACCCTGCGCCTTGGGGACAATGGGGGGGCCTGTCCTGCCTCCCGGTTTTCTCCTGCCCATGTCCGTCCACCACACCATCCTCCAGCTGCTCGACGCCGCCCACGGCAGCCTCGCCGAGATCGAGCTGGCGCGGCCCGACCTGCCCCCGGAGCAAGAGAGCCGATGGCTCTGGATCGAGGGCAACACGGTCACGTCGCTGGAAGTGGTCAGCAGCGGCCAGCCGTCGAAACGCATCTTCGATCGCGCCGTACTGACGGTCGATGGCACCCGCGGCGAACTGCTATGGCCCAGCGGGCGGTGCGAGGTGTTGGCGGTCGATCCAAGCCGTACGCTGCGCCCCCCGTTCCGGCAGCTGACCCACCAGCACCTAAACTGAACGCAGGTGAAAGTCCGCGGCGGCATCCGCGCTGCGGGATGCCGGGGTAATGGGAGAGCGATGGCGACCGGCCTCAGCCGGTCATTCGGAAGCGGCGCGGAAAGCAGCCTGAACCGCGCGGACCAAAGAGGGGTGCAGCACACCCAGCTTGGGCGTCTGCCCGTGGGGGGCGGCGGGTGGCACCGAGAACCATTCGGCGCTATAGGGCAGATCCAGGGCGCGCTTGAGGTTGAACTTGGTGTCGTAGCTCAACCCTGCGGCCGCATATGCGGCCGGGTTGCGCTCGCGCAGGATGGAAAACTCGCCCTGATACAGCGTCGTCGTGCGCTGGCTGGTGCCATAAGCGACCCGCACCGTGAACTGCGACGCGTCGTCGTCGAACACAGCCAGAATCAACGCGGGCCGAGGCTTCGGCCGGGGATGAACGTCATCGGGGAAATGACACCAGACGATCTCGCCAGCGGTGGGTTCGCCCCACCACGGATGGATCACGCCGTCTCCATGTCGAACAGGCTCGACCGTACCGAACGCTTTTCTCCCTGCGGAACCCGCTTCTTGATCTGGCGGATTTGGGCGACCGTCAGCGGACCGTCGTCGGCCTCGTACTGCGGCAGCACCCGCACGGCCAGTTCATGCAGCGCGCGGTGGATCGCCTGCGTCTCGTCGACGCCGAGGTGCTCGGCCAGACGCTTGGCGGTCTCCCGCGTGACGCCGGTGGCGCTGTCCACCGAGCGGTAGCGGAAGGCGATCTGGTTCACAGTGTTGCGGGAAGGCATGGGAGACTCCTTTTGGATATCAATAAGATATCCAGTTTGCGGGCGGACGTCAAGCCGGCCTGACGGCTTGCGGTGGCTCATGCCGACCGTCGTTGCACGCGCTCCTGCATCAGCGCGGCATAGCGGGCCTGGACCGCTTCACCGTCCAGGCAGTCAGCGGCGATCCCGACCACTTGCGCGATGCGCCGGCGCACCGACGCGAGATGCCGCGCCTCCGCGAGTGTCGGCAGGCACGTCGGCCAACCCGCCTCGTAGAGCAGATGCGCGGGAATCTCCATTTCGACGGCCTGCCGCTGCGCGGCCCGCTCCTTCGCTTCGACAAGCTGCGACCCCAGTTCGGCGGTGAGCAGTTCCGGCGCGACATCGCCCAGCCAGTGGCCCGGCTGGACCGAAAAGGTGCTGCCCGCTTCGAGTTCGACCAGTTCGCGGTAGACCGCCGCATTGTCCTCGCAGCGCGCCGACGCCCGCAGGTCGCCACGTGAGGCGAGCACGCAGAAGGCGCAGGACACGCGGGTGCTGCCGTAGATCCGGTACGCCTCGTGCAGTACCCCGCCGCACCGGGCGATGTAGTCGAGCACGTCCTGTCGCGGCCAGTGGAGGATGGCGTTCCAGGCGAGCCCCACAACCCGCACTCGCGTCAGCCCGGCGTCCTGCTTGGCCACCGGCCGGCGTGCCCGCGCCGCGCTCTCGTCCCGACGCAACCCGACCGCCGAAACCACCGGCCCGCCGGGGTGGCGTGCACGGATCGCGCGGGCGATGATTTGGGACTTCATCTCACTGGTGCAAAACCTCTGAGCCGCCGAACTCCAGGGCATGATCAGTTTCACGCACGACAGGGTTCGATAGCGTTCGACGTTGGCCGCCCAGCGCGACAGCCAACGGTCCACCATGTCGCCTGCCGGGCGGCGCACCGTCACGAGTTCCCAGCCGAGACGCTCGGCCAGCCGCTCGCACACCGGCGCCGAGTCGCGCCACTCGATGCGCCCGAGATCTGCGTGGATCAGCGCGCGCACGCCGGTATGGCCGATGGCGTCTAGATGCTCCCTGACACGGTAGGCCAGGGCCTGGCTGTCCTTGCCGCCGCTCACGCCCACGTAGACCGGCGCATGGCCCGCCAGCGCCAGATCGATCATCGGGTCGAGCGCGATGCCGAAGCGCGCCGGCACCGCGACACCGGACAAGGCCGGCGCCTTCGGCACTGCCAGCGCCAGCCCGGGCAGTTCGATCTGCTGCACGATCAAGCCCCTGCCGACTGCGCGCAAAGCGTGGCGGCGAGCGCCGACCGACTGCGGCCGACGAAGCGCTGCAGGGACTGCCGCAGCCGCTTTTCTTCCTCGGGGAAGCGCGTCAGGTTCGGGTCCAGCGCTTCGCCGCCCCACCAGATGGCGGCGTATTCCGAGGCGACGCCGTTGTAGCCGCAGTCCGGGCCGTCCTCGTCGAACGCAGCGCACAGCCGGCGGATCGCCTCACGGTGTGACAGCCTGCGCACCGACACCAGGACGGCCGGGTTCCAGACCACCCAGACGTTGCCGCCGAAGCTGCGCACCGCATCGTGGCGCGTGCACGCAAAGAACCAATCCCAGGCTTCGCCGGTGGTGCATCGGCCGTCCTCGCCGTCGATCCGGTCAGTCCAGCACGCCATCGGTGCCAGCCGGGCCTCCAGCACGCAGCCGCCCGTCTCGTACATGCCGTACTCGTAGGCCACGGTGATCGCCTCGCTGAGGCAGACACCCGTGCCGGTGTAGCTGCGCGAAGCCGAGCGCCGGAATCCATCGCGCAGGATGCTACGTGCGCTCGCGGCGCGGGTGCCGTGGTACAGCGGCCCGATTGGGGAAGATGTCGGGGTGTTCATGTGTCCAGGTTCCCATCGAACCCCGCATGCACAAGAGCAGGTTTTTCAGCTACTCTGCTCCCAGAACGTACACGCGCATGTGGGAAGCCTGCCCTCCGCCTCCACGGCAGCGTGGAACGCCGACGCCAGGACACCCGCCCCGGCCCAGTCGGCGACGCACTTGATCAATGCGCCCTTCCACCTGGGCACCCTGGGCCACAATGCGAACATGTGCAATGTCCACCTCGTCGAAATGTCCCGCCTCCTGCGTCCGGCTGGCCCAGGCTTGCGCTGCTGCTACTGCGAGACCGTCATTCAAGGCGAAGCGGTTCATGTGGAAGGGAACCTGGACGACGGATCGCCGGGGCTCTACCACTTCGCCTACCATCCGGACTGCGCCTGGGACATGGAACACGACGCCGAGGTGATCGACGCCCGCGATGGCTGCTTCGACTACGGCGCACCGCTCAGTGTCAGTGCCACTGACGATGCCGTGCAGCCGTGCCTGAGCCAGGAAGGCGTGCGGTGACCGACTGGAAGCTCAAGCGGACCGCGCAATGTCGCAAGTGCCCGTGGCGTGTGGACGTCGATCCCCACGACATTCCGAATGGCTACTGCGCCACCAAGCACGCGGCGTTGGCATCGACTATCGCCACACCTGGCGAGTTGCCGACGCCGGGCGCACCACTGCGCGTCATGGCCTGCCACGAAACTGAGGACGCGCATTGCATCGGGTGGCTGAACCACCAGTTGGGGCGGGGCAACAACATCGCGCTGCGTCTGAGCATGCGGTCCTGCGCCAACGCCGATCAACTGCGGCTGCACGGCGCGCAGCACGAGACGTTCGAGGCCACGCTACCGCACGACGCAGACGTCACGCCCTGAGACCGGCTCCGATCACAGCGCGCACGCGCGCCTTGGCGGCATCCTTGCGCTCCCAGTAGCACGTCGGCAGCAAGTCCCACTCTTCCAGCACGCCGGCGAGAACGGCGACCAGCGAACGGTTGTTGATCTGCTCCAGGTCGGCGAGCATCAGCACGATGGCGTCCAGCGATGGTTCGGCCGGCAGACGGGTTTCCTCGACCAAGCTCGCGTCATCGGGCAGCGCGTCGATCCAGGCATAGTCGTTGTCCGCATAGGCATCGCGGTAGCAGCGCTGGTAGTCGATGCCCAGCATGCCGCACAGCGTCAGCGCCACGAGATGCACGTTGCGGTCGGTTGTGCCGTCGCAACCGTAGCCCTGGACGAAAGGACGAACTGTCCACTGAACGAAACCCCAGGCGTGTTCGGGATAGCCGTCTTCCTCGCCCCATACGATCTTCTTGACGTAGCCGCCGGGCAGCGAGGCTGCTTCGCGCTGTAGCCACTGCAGCCACTCGACGTCTCGATCCACCACGCCTCCCGCCCCTCCCCTGCGTCGGCGGGCGATGATCTCTTGCCGCACCAGCGGCGGCGTCAGCTTGAACTCGGCCATTCATGCTCTCCCGTCTCAGCGGATCCACCGCAAGCATCGGCCGCCGGCGGCTGCGCTTCCCGCCTGCCGGCGAAAGGCCGCTGCCTGGCGCCCACCGACGCCGCCGCCCGTGCATCCATCACCTCCCGCGCGCGGAAGCCCACCGGCAACCGCACCTTCGGATCGGCGAACACCCACAGGTGGAACTGGTTCGTGGAGTCCACCAACCGCGACTCGGCGGGATAGACCTCGAAGCCTTCGTGCTCGTCGCCGACGATCTGGTTCTTGATCGCCTGCAGCTCGCGCCAGTCGTGGATCGCCTCGAGGTCGCAGCGCTTGATGGACAGCCAGACCATGTCGCCGGCGTCCGGTCCGAAGGGTGCGGGGATCATCTGCACGTTGACCTGGTAGCGCTCGTTCACGTAGACCGTCTGGCTGTGCAGTTGCTCCACCTGCTCCCGTGCGGCCTCGTGCGTGATGCCGAAGCGTGCCGCCCGGGCGTCTGCATCGAAGGCGCTGTCGGGCAGGTGTGCCGCGAAGAACGGGCCCATCGCCGGAAGCGGCAAGGCTCCGGCTGGGGGCGGCGGGATCGTGCCTTCGGCGAGCCGATGTGCCAGGGCGGCGGCCCAGGCCTCCCATTCGCTCCCCTGCGCGGGATCGTGCTCGGCGTTGGCCCAGCCCGGCCTCGTCAAGGTGAACCCGTGCTTGCCGGCGTGCTCCTCGCTTCGGGCCTCACTGCCTTGACGGACCTCGTAACCGTCGGCGCGCAATTGGCGGCGGACTTCCTCGGAGAATTCGATGGAGTTCATGGTAGTGTCGGTACGGTTGATCGCTTGACCTTGGCGGTCTCGACCAGCATCTCGCGCCGCGCGCAGGGTTCAAGCCCGTCGCCCGGCGACTGGCAAGCCCACCCACGCCACAGTCCCGTCCGTCATTCCTCGAACAGACTGAGCTGCTGCACCACGCTCAGCGGCACGGACGGCCTGCGGTGTGTCTGCCGCGCCGGATCGGTGGCCGGTACCGGTGCCAGGGCTGGCGCGGGCGCATCTTCGACCACGACCGGCGCTGGATCGCGCAGGCGCCGGGCATGAAGACGGGCACGCCAGCCGCCCAGCATGTGCGCCGGCGTGTACCAGCGGCTCCAGACCTCGCCCGACAGCGAATTGCCGTGCAGCACGGTCGCTGGGATGTGCAGTAACGATGCCTGCAGGTAGGTCATGTGAACGCAGCGGGCGTCGATATCGATGCAAGAGGCATGCATCGCATTCTGGTAGTTGAGCCCCGCCTGCCGCAACGCGTCGGCCATCGCAATGACCATCCCACCCGCGCCGCAGGCGGGCTCCATGACGTCGATGAATCCCTTTTCGCGCGCCTGCGCGCCGTCGCCGATCAGCAGCATCGCCATCATCCGGGAGACGTGGTAAGGCGTGAAAACCTGCCCAGCCCGCTCATTGCCCAGTTCGAGCTGCATGTAGATGCGACCGAGCACGTCGTCCAGTTGACCGACGATGCCGCACGCCTCCATGGCCAGGGTCAGATGGCCCAGCATCTGCGGGAAGCGCTCGAAATCCGGCGTCGAGTACTTCTTGGCGATCTCCAGGTAGCGTGCCTCCCGGGGCTCGGCCTGCCGGCGGTCCACGGCGTTGCTGATGGACAGGGCCGCCAGCTCCACGAAGTCCGAAAACACCTCGTGCTGACCCCAGCGGTGCGCGGTGGTCTGGATCAGTTTCACCAGCGCCTGCGCCTGGTCGGCACCGAACGGTCCGCGCGGCGCCGAAATTGTCTTATGTGCCACAGGCGTTCCCTTGCACTCGCCCCTGCGAGTCGTCAGGAACAGCTTCGCGCCGGATCGGGCCGGGTCAACGGCGCCGAGCCGGCGCCCATCGCCGCGCCGGCTCGGCTACGGGGCGACCTCCGCCGACTCCCGCGCGCGCTGCTCCATTGCCAGCCAGGCCGGCGGCTTCGCCCGGTGAAAGCGCACCTGAACCCAGTAGCGACGCGCACGGGCACGCACCGCCTCGCGGTGGTAGCGGTGGCCGCCGGTGGCTTCGCGTCGTTCGAGTTCGCCCTCGTTTGCCCAGCGCTGGATCGTCGCCGCCGACACACCGGCTTCCAGCGCAGCGTCGCCGAGCCGGAGCCAGTCGCCGGACGGCGTGCTGGCCTGCGGGGCCGGGCGGCGCAGCGCCTCGCGCAGGCGCTCCAGCATCGGCGCGCTGAGGTACTGGCGCTGCCGATCCCAGCGGGCCTGCGACACCCGCACCGTCCCGTCGCGCTTGCGCGCCTTCACCCAGGCCAGCGGCACGCCGAGCAGTTCGGCGGCTTCCTCCACCGTGTACCCCTCTTGGGAGTCCCGGCGCTTAATCGCCGCCTGCACCGTCGCCAGCGGGATGCCTTCGGCCCGGCGCCAGACCAACCCGTCGAGCAGCGCGCGCAGCCGCTCCACGCTCACGCCGACGCGCCGAGCGGCCTCCTCCTCGGTGAAGCCGAGCGTCTCGCGCAACTGCGCGCACTGCTGGCGCGGCACGTATGCGATGCCGCGCATCGCGCCCTCGGTGCCCACCTTGGAGCGCAACCGGCCGCCGGCGATGTGTTGGCGCAGCTCCCGCTCGGTGAACAGGTACTGGCGACAGGCCGTGCTGACCGCGATCCAGGACTTCTCGCCATCGCCGCTCGGGCAGTGGCGCGCTATCCAGCGCGTGGCGTCGGTGCGTGTCACGCGCAGCACCCCCGCGACCGGAGAAGCCGCCAGCACCCCGTTGGCGATGGCCCGCCGCACATGCTGCGGGCCGCGCCCGGCATGGGCCGCCGTCTCGGCCACCGTCAGCCCCGGCGACCAGGGCATCGTCAGGTGGCGCTTGGCACCCTGGGTCAGCGCGGGGTAGCGCGCGAGGTAGTCGTCGAAGTCCGCGGGCGCGCCCTGCTCGCCCCAGATCTCCGCGCAGGCGCGGCAGCCGGGCGGATGCCGACGCTGCTGCCAGAGCCGGTAGGTGATGCGCAGGTTGTCAAGCAAGGGCTTGCCGTGCCAAGGCATCGGGCGCCCAGCGCGGCGGTCGGCCACGAGCCGGTCCGCCACCTGCGGGTCGATGTACCAGGTGCCGTACTGCGTCGACGGCCCCCTGGCGCCGAAGGGGTTGCAGCGCACCGCACCGGGCACGTAGCCCATGCGGGCGAACTCGGACAGCTTGTCGCTGCGGATGCCCAGCGGCTGGCGCAGTGTGGTCAGCCGCACATGGCCCGCGGGCGGCACGGACCGCTGCGCCTTCCAGGCCGCCCAGGCGTCGTGCGGGATGACCAGCAGCCGACCGGTCTTGTGCGCGGCCAGCGTGCCCTTGCGGATCGCCTGATGGATGACGGCAGTGGAGCCGGCCTCGCGGCCCGCGTCGGCGACCGTGATGCCGCCGAGCACGTCGCTACTCTGCAGCCCGATCAGGTTCGTGCGGACCTGCACCGCCGTGGCGCTGCGTTGGGCCCTGGTGTCCCCGGTGCGTTCGCGCAGCCGGGCAGTAAGCACCTGGGCGATCTCGGGGATACCGATCTGGCCCACGAGGCTGGCCAGCAGCGCGAGTTCTGGCGCCTGCCATTCGTAGCCGCCCTGTCCGCCCTTGCGCGGCGCCGGCCAGTCGTCTTCCATGGGCGGGCGGCCATGCCAGAGCGCGAACAAGGTCGGGAAGTCGTGGGGCTGCGCCAGCCGCGCACAAGCGCCAGTGCGCCGCAGCGCCTCGACCGCGTCGGCCGGCACGCCGAGCACCGCGGCCAGTTCGTGCCGCGCCGCGCGCCAGCCGTGTGCCAGCACGAAATCCTGCCAGCGGGGCGCGGCCCTGGTGTCGTCGTTCGCGGCCATCACCGCGTCTCCAGTTCGTCCTGCAGCGCGCTGGCGCCGGCCATCATCTGCTGGCTCGACAGCCCGGCGATGGCCCCGAGCAGGCCCACGAGCGGGTCGGACAGCGCGCGCAGGCGTTCGGTAGGGATCGCGCGCATCGCCCGGTCCCACTGGCTGAAGGTGGCCGGCAGCGTGCGGCGCACCGGCCGGGCCTTGGGCGCGACCTGGCGCAGGGCGTCGGCCATCGGCATCCTGACCTTCTCGACGCCGCGTCGCGAGAAACAGAAGAACTCGCCCGGTGCCAGCGCGTTGAGGTCGTTGAACTCGATGCGCGAGGCGCGGAACTGGGGCGCGAGCGCCGCCCAGGCGGTCGGGTCCTCCTGGCAGCCGATCAGCGTCAGGTTCTTGTTGCTGAAGATGGAGCGGTGCAGCGTGCCGGTGTAGCGCAAGGCGGTGATGAACAGGTCCAGTGCGCGCTTGCGGCCCCGGCCCGCGAACTCGTTGATGATCTCGGCGGCCTCGCCCACGTCCTCCCGGCGCTTCTTGGTGGCGCTGAACAACTGGCCTTCGTCGATCATCACGAACAGCGGCTTGCGCCAGCGCTCGGCGGCGTCGAGGATGGCGCGGCCGTGGGGCAGGAACTCGGTGGCGTCGCGCGCGCAAACCACCACGATGGGCTGCTCCCGGGTCTCCAGCAGCGTGCCCAGGTGGGCGGCGTCGCGCACGGCGGCGCCATAGAGGGACTCCATTTCGCTCTCGGGGTCGATCAGCACGCTGACCCAGCCCTGGGCCGCGAGCTGCTCGGCCATGAGCAGGCCGGCGTTGGTCTTGCCCATGCCGCGCGGACCGACCGCGACGGCCAGCAGACCGGTGGTGGCGTATTCGGCGAGGTCGATGGGCGCGCCGCCGAGTTCGAGCTGGGCGGTGAGCATTTCGTCGCGTTGGATGACGGCGTGTTGCATCAGGCATCCTCCTGGGGTTGCAGCAGGGTGTCGCGCAGCACGAGCACCTGCTTGGGGTTGAGGGAAAACACGACCGCGAAATCGTCGATGAGCTGTTCGGTGACGGTGGCCAATAGGCCGGCCCTGCGCGCCTGGGCGATCAGCTTGCGCTGCGCGGCCCAGCCGTGGCCGCCGGCCGGCGCCGGTGATGCGAGGCCGCCGATCGCGGTGTGCAGCTGCTCCATGCTGTAGGGCGTGGCGTCGGGGCCGAGGTCGCAGGCCAATCGCTCGTTGAGCAGGGCCAGCAGTTGCTGCGCCGGCATGAAGCCGTGGATCTTGCGGATCAGCGCGCGCTCGGCCTCGGTGAAGTCGCGCGCGGGCTTGGCCACGGCAGCAGCCCGCTCGGCGGCTGGCGGCACGGGCAAGCCCAGGCGGCGTGCCTCGGGGCGGCGCCGGCACGAGCCGCACAGTTCAAGTGCCGAATCGTCGTCGTCCTCTGCGCCGAGCAGGCAGGTGCACAGGCGGCAGCGGACGGCGGTTGCGGGAGGTGCCGGTGAGACTGGGGCCACGCCGGTCGGAATGCCGGAAACGCGGTGGCGAGCCGTGGCGAAACCGTTGTGTGCGGTATGGAGGGCTGTAGCAGAAGGCATGGGTGGGCTCCTTTGGGAACACCTTACGGGCCGCTTCGGCGTCATCAAGGACTGACACGGGGGACCGCCCTTTAGGTGCTGTGGCAGCGCGGCCACGCGCAAGGGACAATTCCCCTTAAACCCGACGACGCCCCTACCGATGGATGCCCTCCGGCAGGGCCGGCGTCACATCAAGGTAGGCCAAGGCAATCGGCCAGGGAGGCGAGGAGTTCGATGAAATACCCAGAGAAGGCAGCGAATGGCGATGCGGGAGAGTTCTTCTTCGCCTACAAGGTGGCAAGCGTGCTCAAGTGGCCGTGCCGATTGCTGGACATCGACATCGGCATCGACGCCCAGGTCGAGATCCTCAACGAGGATGGAACGAGCACAGGCAGCTTCGTCGCCTTCCAGGTGAAGGCCACCAACGTGGAAGAGCAAAGCTGCCGGTATGTCAGCGAAAGACAACTGGCCTACTGGCGCGAGTTGGACCTGCCCGTCTTCGTGGTGCTCGTGGATCTGTCGAAGGAACGGATGTACCTGCACCATGTCCGTCTGGACAAGGCCTATCCCCCTACGAAAAAGGGGGCGGTCCGGATCGATTTCGACGTTGCCAAGGACCGTTTCGACAAGAAAAGCGCGAAACTCATCACGGCCGCAGCGAACGAGGCGGCACTTGCCCACATCGAAAAATATCTGAGCGAAGTCCGCGAAGGCATCCAGTCCATACGCGGCGAGATAGCTCGGACCGAAGCGTACGGGAACCCCAGCGAGCTGATCGAAACCATGCAGGAGCGAACATCCCTGCAAGAGAAGTTGGCACAAGCCCAAGCGCTGGCCGGCGCGCTTGGCATCGGTTCGGACCGATGCAAGGACGCCGAGCAGGAGCTTGACGAAGCCTTGCAGTCGCTCAGGGACCACATGGTCGAGTGCAACATGCACAGGGACTGGGATGACGATGGAGAAATCGCCAGGTTCGTTGCCGAAGGGCGCTAGCGGTGGCGGCCCAACGCCCGACGTTCTCTCGCTACACGACCAATGCCGGGTTGAGCAGATCGATGCCCGCACCTTTGCACTTGATCCAAGGACCGCCCGGATGTTCGAGGCCGTCCCAGGCTGCCAGGGCCGACCGCGCGTCCTTCTGATACTCGTAGCAGTAGCGCCGCTCGTAGCCTTCGAACGTCAAACCTACCACCAGCCCCGTGGTGAAGTTGAACCTGCGCAAGCCGCAGACCACGGCGCCGACAAACCGGAGTTCACGGCAGCCGTGGGCCAGCAGGAATGCCTTTAGGTCCTGCGGTATCGTACGCACCGGCCTCCGGTCGCGTACCTTGAGATTTACCGAAGACGTCATCCGCGTTGTTCGCTCGTACCGTCCCGGGCCGCCGCGGTGACCGTATGCCTGTCCCCCAGTTCGCGGTCGTGCTCGCGCCAATCGGGGTCGATCTTGGATATCTCCCCGTCCAGCACATAGCCGAGGGCATCGACTGCCTGCGAGCTGTCATAGATCAGCGCCACCGCATCGATGAGGCCTCGCCCGTACCCTTTTAGCAGCAACACGGCGGATTGGCGTGTCTCTGCGCCGCGGGCAACATCCTTGCCCAGCCCCTTGGCGTAGTCCTTGACCTGCCGTGCCAGTTGCTCAAGCGCCTGTTTCTCGTCCATGTACTTTCCTTCCTGCGACCGGCTACCGGATACCGGATACCGGATACCTGCTCGGCAAATTCCCCGTAACCGCAGTCTATTTTTCACCCGCCTCGGGTAACCTCACCAATGCATGCCGTGCCACGGCTTATGCAAACCTTGCACCCACCCCGACCAGCCCATGTACCTCGCACGGAGATGTCATCCGTGCAAGTCCGTCCCGTCCCGGACCACTACGTCGGCTGGACGCCCTCCCCAGCGCTCACGGTCGTGCCCGCGCCAGTCGGGATCGATCCTGGCCGTTTCCTCGTCCAGCATACGATTGATGGCGTCTGCCGCGCGAGGACTGTCGTAGATCGTCGCCACCGCGTCGGCGACGCCGCGCCCATACTTCTGCAGCAACAACGCCGCCAGCCGTGGCGTCTCCGCGCCACGGGCGACGTCCTTCGCCCTCCCCTCAGCGTACGCCTTGACCTGTCGTGCCAGCTGCCGGGCGGCTTGTTCCTCATCCATGATTCGTCCTTTCTCTGCATGCCGTGTGTGCCATACAGACTAGCATGTCGGCCCTCTCTATCTCCGAGGTGAATGGCACCGCCGACATACTGCCTCAGGCTGCCTCTCGCACAGGTACTGCCCTCTTCCCCTGCACGAGCCGGAACGGGGGCAGTCCGGCCAGCAGCCGCCGCCCCCAGGCCGTAGTGCCCAGCCGCGGATCCAGGACGGTCACCGTGCCGTGATCCTGCGGCGTGCGCAGTAGCCGGCCCACGGCCTGGGCGAGCCGGATGCCCGCCTCGGGCAGGCTGCGTTCGTCGAAGGCCGAACGCCCCTGGTCCTCGATCCACTCCCTCCGCGCCTGTTCGACCGGATCGTCGGGCACCCCGAAGGCCAACTTGGCGATGATCACATGGGTGCAGTACCGGCCCGGCAGATCGACGCCCTCGGACAGGCTCGCGAGGCCGAACAGCACCGAACGCAGACCCTGGTCGATCCGGGCCTTGTGCCGCTCGAGCAGCTGCCGCTTGGACAGGCTGCCTTGGACCAGGATCTCCGAGCGCAGCGCCTCGGGCAGGGCCTGCGCCACCTGGTGCATCTGGCGGGCGGACGCGAACAGCACCAGTGCGCCCGGCTGGGCCGCAAGCAGGGTGGGCAACTGCCTCGCCACCTCCTCAGTATGTGCTGCCGCGTCGCGCGGGTGCGTGCGCATGGCCGGCAGGTGCAGCTCGGCCTGGGTCTCGTAGGAAAAAGGCGACAGCAGCGCCAGCAGGTGCACGCCGGGCAAGGCGTTCAGACCGGACTCCTCCAGGAACATGTCGAAGCTGCCGCAACCACGCAAGGTCGCCGAGGTCAGCACCGCCGCGCCGGCCCGGTCCCACAGCAGCCGGCGCAGGCGCGGGCCGGCGCCGATGGGCGACGCGCACACCCGCAAATCGGCATCCCTCGCACCACGCCCGAGGCGTTCGACCCAGCGGGCCGTCGGCGGCTCCGCATCGCCGCAGGGCCGCAGCATCCCATCCCAGGTGGCGATGAGCTGCTCCACGTGGCCCAGGTAGCTGCCGAGCGCCGCGACGTGCGGCTGCGCGGCGCCCGCATCCCGCTGCGCCCGCGCCAGCGCGGCGTCGCGCGCGGCGGCCAGGGCATCGTGCAGGCCGGCGGCCGCCTCGCGCAGGGCCGCCCCCTGGTCCGCCACCCCGGGCGGCAGCGTACCATGCGCGAAACGGTGGACAGTCTCGTCTCCCTGGAAACGGCAATGCCTAACCAGTTCCTCATGCAACGCGGCCAGGGCGGCGCAGACGCGTTCGCCCTGCCCGCCCACGGCCGCCGCCAGGCCGCGATCGAGCCGCAGGCCATGCCCGGCATCTTCGGCCACGGCCGCGGCGTCCTCGACCCAGCGTCCCGCCGCGCGCACCGCATGCCGCGAGGCGTCCCGGCCCGCGGCCTTGGCGGGCAGCCCGTGGACTTCGTCCAGCACGAACAGCGTCTCGGCGGGATCGGGCAGCAGCACGCCCGGCTCCATGTCCAGCGCGGACAGCACGAGGTCGTGATTGGCGACCAGCACCTCGGCCTCCTGCAGGTGCTGCCGCGCCGTCTGGAAGGGACAGCGCGCGTACTCCGGGCAGCGGGAGCCCAGGCAGCCCTGGCGATCGGTGCTCAGCCGCTGCCACAGGCCGTCGGGGATGGCGGCGGGCCAGTCGTCGCGGTCGCCCGACCAGGTGCCGCGCTGGAACGCCTGGGCCAAGCGGCCCTCCAGGCGCACCGGGTGGTCCTCCGTGGAATGCGGCCCCTCCACGCCATCACCGACCACGGTCCGCTGCGCCTCCGGCGCGAGCAGCTTGGCCGGGCAGACGTAGCGACGGCGCCCCTTGGCCAGCGCGCAGCGGAAGCCGATCGGCAGGTGCGCCTGCAGCGCCGGCAGATCCTTGGCCATGAGCTGGTCCTGCAAGGCGACGGTCGAGGATGACACGACGAGCTTGCGCCCGCGCGCGTGCGCCAGCGCGATCGCGGGCAACAGGTAGCCCACGGTCTTACCGATGCCGGTGCCGGCCTCGATCACGGCGATGCGCTGGCCGGCATCCGCCGGGGCCGGCTCCTGGCCGATCAAGGCCAGCGTGTGCGCCACCTCGGCCATCATCGCCAACTGCACCCGCCGCGTGGCGAAGCCGGGCATGTGCTCGCGCAGGGCGCGCAGGCAGTGCTGCATGAGGGATTTTTCGTCGTCGCTGAGCATGCACCCAGCTTCTCGCGGCGCGCGACGCCTTCAAGGGGAGGCTCCCGGCGCAATCTCCCCGCCCGCCTACGATGGCCGGGACTCCCCGTGGAGGGAGAACGAGAAATGACTCACACGGTCTCGAAGTAGGCGGTCATTTCGTTGGAAAGCCTTCACCCGGCCACAGTCATATGGCTGCCATCCGCGAAGCACATGACAAATAACGTACCGGAACTCCCAACTAGGCCGTCCCCGCTGAACGCTCACTGGGATCCTTTGCTTTTGCCGCGTTGGCCATTGCTGCATCAAGATCGCGTTTGCACTGGTCTATCGCGTCACGCAGCGACTGTTGGTGTTCTTCTCGACGGCGCTCCTGAGCACCGCTTCCTTCACTACGCTCGGCGTCACGCTCTAACTCGCTCAAGTATTCAGCTTCGGCGGACGCCAGTGCGGCTTTCGCTTGTTCAACAGTTTGCACCATGGCTATTCCTATAGGTGTTTTGCGCTATCTATTAAAACCCATTCGGGATTTTGCATAACTCTGAAAAAAAGTCGTTAGTACACGGTGGAAGCTACCAGTAGCTAGAGCTTTGCTGCCCCGGACCGAACGGCGGTCTCCAAGACTGCCGCAGTCTGCACCTGTCCATCCTTGCTCAACCGCTCGATCAGAACGTCCGATTGCGGCCGGGAACGCAGGTCCGCACGAAAATCAAGGAACGCCGTACTGAAGGCCTGCTGCTGGCTCTGGAATAGCGTCGCTAGAAACTCGTCCGGCTTTCTCAGCCCAATGCCCAGCTTCGTGAGTTCCCTCTTACGAGAATCCTTGGTGCTGCGCGTCACCAGCGCAACCACCTGAGGTTGCGCGTAGGCGCCAGCCGCAATCAAGTGGTATGCGCAAGCCGCGACGTGAATGTCCTTGGCCGAGCGTACCGCATGCGCGACCCCCAACCGCCTAGAGGAGGTGTGGCCTCAAGGGGAGCATCAACGTCATCGGGTGTATCGGAGACTCCCGGAAGCCGTAGTGCTCATAGAACTGCTTCGCCCGATTGTTCAACGCATGCACGAGCAGCGCCCGGACGCCGGCGTTTTCCGCGACAGACTGCACGCGGGAGACGGCGTCTTGAAGCAAGGCTGCGCCAAGTTGGATACCCTGGGCGCGAACGTCCACCGCGAGTCTTGCGAGCACCATCACCGGCACCGGATCGGGCATATTGCGCCGGACTGCACTCGTCGCGTCCTGGTGCGAGACCGCCCCTGCCGCCAAAGCGTAGTAGCCGAGCACGCACTGTTCATCATCCGCCACGACGAACGTGCGGCTCGCCCCGCTCTGGTGGTTGGCCAGCGCGCGCCGTTTGAGCCAATCGTCCAGCGAGGACTCGCCGCAGTTGAAGGCATCGAGCCGATGCGTGGCGCTGAGCGACTGTGGTGCAGAAAGTCGCATGCTCACGCTTTGTCCGTACTCCACGGGGCCTTGACGGCCAGCAGGCGCTCAAGACCCGAATTGCTGCCTTGCGGCGCATCGAGCTGCGCGGTGAACTGCCGGAATTTGTCGTCGTCCAGACTGAAAAAAACCTGGTCCAGCACGACAGTTTTCGCCCGCTCGCATGCCGCTTCCAACATGAAATCCGAACGATTCTTGCCCAGCAGGTGTGCAGCATGGTCGATCAAGTCGCGCTGCTCGGGCAGGGCTCGCAGATTGATAGAGGCGTCACGCATGGGCTTTTCCTTTAACGTATGTACAACAGATACACATCATAAATCGCCGTGTTGCTGTTGTCAACACAGAGCGGGATCGCCGACCGAGCGAGGCCCTTCTGCCTGTAGCAGCAACGCCGGCGCTTGTGGCCTGCAGCGAGGGGCCGAACAGATCGTCCTGTGCGGAACAAGGTGGTGTTATCGGGCTGGGGCATTTGCAAAAACTCCCAGAAATCAGACTCTGAGCTCTAATCTCGCAAGATTGGTCACCCGCTCGATACGGGCGCAAACCCAGTGTTCATGCGAGATGGCGGGGTTTTGCAGGGCCGACTAAATAACGCCGCCTGCCCGCGGCCACTCCCCCCTTCATATCGACTAGGAAGCCCATGGCCGCCCGCCGCACCCCACTATCGACCGCTGCGGACCGCCCCCCCCCCCTGGGCTCCCCCCCAAAAAATGGCGTCCTCAAGTCGGAACGATACCCGCCTCCGAGGCTATGTGCCGGAACTTGGCGATTTCCTGCTGTATATAGATATCAAACTGATTACCCGGAAGTGTTGAGATCTCGGCTCCAATCACGTTAAAACGGGTTCGTAGATCGGGAGAATTCAACCCTTCAATTGACATTGCAATCAGCCGGTCCAGCGCCTGGGCAGGAACTGCCGCCTGCGTGAGAACACCAAACCACGGATCGAACTCATATTGGGATACGCCAGCTTCGGCGACCGTCGGGATGCTCGGGAAGGCCTGTGCACGCGTGCCCGTGCTTGTCGCAAGCACCTGTAATCTGCCACTTTCCACAAGCGCAAGCGCATTCGGCGCCGGGATGAATGAAAAATGACAATCGCCCGCGACAATTGCCGACGCCGCTTCCGGCACCCCTCTATACGGTATATGTGTGGCTTTGGCTTTCACCAGTGCGAGCAAGTGCTCCGCGGCAAAATGATTTGCGCTACCAGTGCCGGGCGAGGAGAAATTCAGTGCACCTGGCTCCTTTTTCAACCTGTCTAGCAGCATCTGCAACGTTGAAACACCTAGCTTCGGACTCACCACTAGGAGACTTGGCACGTTAGCGATACGAGTGATGGCTGCGAGATCACGTGCTGGATCAAAGCCCAGATTGCGGGTCACAGCCGGCGCAGCGGCATGGGATGCAGACACCACGAGCAAGCTGTGCCCGTCGGCCGGTGCTTGTAGCAAGCTCTTGACAGCAAGCAAACCTCCTGCTCCAGGCTTGTTGTCGACTATGCAAGTCTGCCCCGATGCCTTGGAGAGTTTGTCAGCCAGGCCTCGAGCCAAAACATCGGAAGGACTACCCGGAGTAAATCCGACGAATATACGTATCGGACCAGATGGAAAACCCTTGGCCCATGACAGTATTGGCGTCATGCTTATCGCGGCCATCCCTCCTATAAATCGTCGCCGTGTACACCCTGCTTTGGTGGAATTAAGATATGACATTTATTACCTCTATTAAAATTGTGTTTTTGGTAAGTCATACTGTTCAGATAAGGGGAAATCCTTTCTCTGATTGTCATTGCTTTTTTTGAGACGATTTCTTGAAAGACACTATATAGGTTGCAACATCAAAAGCAGTTGTTCTCCATTTTGCGTGTTTGCTACATTTTTAAGGCGTGTAGTAGTTGCCTGAGGTTCTCCTTCCCTTCTGCGGGAAGCGGGGCCTGCGGCGGCAGTGGATCTCCAACCTCATATCCTTGAATTGAAAGACCCGCTTTAACGCAAGCTGCCAAGTTGAATCGATTGAACGACTCATTTAGCGCCCATAATTTCTTCTGAAGCGTAATGGCCCGACGCCAATCTTGCTCCTTACAGTACTCATACAGCTGTACGCATTGTTCTGGCAGCAGGCAGGCAGGCCCCGCCATCCACCCACGGCCACCAATCAGCATCACAGCAGCCGGTATATGCGACGACGCAGCGAACACCTCAATATTGCCTTTGCAGTGCTCCATTATGGATAACAGACGTCCCGTATTCGAGGAAGCGTCCTTGATATAACGTATCCGATCGTGTGTCGCGAGGCGCCCAATCAAATCGAGCGATAAGTCGGTTTTTTGAAAATTTGGGTTGGTATAGATGACGATGGGCAGATCTACTGCCTCAGCGATTGCCAGAAAGTAACCTTCGACCTCTTTGACTGTTAGCGGGAAATAAGAATCGATTGTCGCGATAAGGCCGTCGACACCCAGTTTTTGATAGGCACGAGCTTGGTCGACAGCACTTGCCGTGGTTGTCGAAGACACGCCCGCAATGACAGGCACACGCTTGTGTGAGGCCTGAACGACCGTCTGAACAACTGCTTCCTTCTGTGTCTGACTGAGGTAAGCGAACTCACCGGTTGATCCAAGAGCGGCGAGACCATGCACACCTTTGTGGATCAGATCATCACAGAGCGTCGTCAATACCTCAGTGCGTACTGTCCCGTCCGTATTCATGGGAGAGACTATGTATGGGAAAACGCCTTCAAACTGTGGCACGGACATGGGCCGCTCCTCCTTTGTGGTTGATCAGGTCGGCGAGCCGCACGTTCATATCTGCCACCATCTCTGGTGACACCTTTGTTCCGGTGCTAATCAGTTTTCGTGCCAACATGTGATCTGTCGCTTGATTTACCGATTCGACAGCAAACAACTGGCCGCCGCGGAAGCTGAATACCGAGAATCTCTTTTGCTCTGGCGAGCCGCGCAAGACGCGCTGATCCGCTACCCCGGGAAGACCGGCAATTTGCAGTTTGTCGTCGCCCTGATCGCTCCAGAACCAAGGCAGTACCGTATAAGGCTGAGCGTCGCCCGTAAGCCGTTTGGCAAGGTTGCGTGCGTGATCGTGCGCATTCTGTATGCTCTCCAGGCGAATAGGGCAGGAAGCATGAGGCGTCGGAAACCGTGCACAGTCGCCGATCGCGGAAATATAGGGATCGTTCGATGCCAAGTACTCATCGACCACAATCCCATTGTCGACTGCTAACCCCGCGGCCTGTGCCATAGCGGTGTGGGGAATGACGCCGAGACCCGCCACCACCAGATCTGCTTCGATCGTCTCGCCTGTACTGAGGGACACCCCCGATACCATGCTGCCATTCCGAACCACATCAATGATCCTGGCACCTAGGTGGAAAAGAACCCCGGCTTCTTGATGGCGACGTTGGAAGTAGCCTGAGATCTCCTCGGAAGCCGTTCGAGCCATGACACGATCCGCAAGATCGATGACATGCACCACCTTTGCTTCGCTTGCCGCTAACGCCGCTACCTCGAGTCCTATGAATCCAGCCCCGATGATCACCACTGTGTTTGCGTCTATTAGACGAGCGCGGAGCGTTTCTGCGTCAGCAAGGCTCTTCAGATATACCACCCCTTTGTCGCCCCCTGGTATGTCGAGCGAGCGATTGAGCGTTCCAAGCGCCAGTGCAAGGTGGTCATATGGCAGCAATGCACCGGACTCCAGCTGCACTTCGCGGCTGGCAGGCCGGATTTCTCGGGCAACGTCGACGACCAAACTAATCCCATGGTCTGCGAAAGCGTTCTCACCGCGTAACAGCAGTCCATCTCTCCTGCCATTTTTCAGAAAACCTTTTGATAGTGGCGGCCTATGATATGGGAGCGCGTTTTCCCCATTCACCAGCGTGAGATTCCCTTGAAAGCCATTTTCTCGCAATGCAAATGCCAACTGACATCCGGCGTGCCCTGCCCCAAGTATCACAATATTTTTCATGATGACAGCCTATCTATTTTGATTCTTCTGCTGTTAGTACTGCGTGTCAGGCACCTGCAGCACCAAACTCTGTATCCCGCTGTCCAGATGAATCTGGCAGCATAGCCGGCTGGTGGGCTTGCGCTCCGCGGCCACGAGGTCCAGCATTTCCAGCTCTTGGTCCGAAGGTGCTGGTAGCTTGGCTATGTCTGCGTCCTCGACGTAGACATGGCAAGTGCCGCAAGAAAGAGCACCTGCACACTCGGCTTCAATGCCGGCCACCCCGTTCAGTCGAGCGACTTGCATTGCAGTAGTGCACTCCTGGACGGCAAATTCGCGTATCTCGCCAGTGGGCAAGATAAAGGTGAGGCTTGTCATGTCGATCTCCACTTAGCTAAAGCTAAGAATGCTCTTCTTGCTCCATGAATTCTCCTTGCAGCGGCTTCGCTGCTAGCTGGTCAGCAAGGAGAATATCGCGGGCCTCATCAATATCCAGGTTATGCTCAGCGATGAGTTCCCGGCATCCGTCGATCATGTGATTTATGTCGTCCATCATTTTGATGCGCTTATAGATGTCTTCTGCATGCAAGCCCATACTCTCCCCGATGATTTCCATCACGTTGATGATCTCGAAGGAAACGTCCTTCTCGTAATGACAGAGTTCCCGATGGCAAGCATGGAACACCGTCGCCAAGGTGGTTACGCCAGCATCTGCTGCAGCCCGAAACTCTTTCTCGCGAAGTTGGTCTTTAAATTTGGGCGTGACTGTCAAATAATTGACCATCAGCCCTACTCGCGGCACGTCCAATTCAACGAGTTTGATACCAGGAATGGCCTGCAAGATGTTCTTCACCGCCCGAGTCACGCCCGGCAGGCCCGGACGTTCGTTCAAGGCAACCGTCTTATTGACTGTTTTCTTGAAGTGAGGACGTAGCAACTCCAGGCGCTCTTCGAGATACTCATAGAACGGCTGCAGATGAAATGAGGTGTCCTGTGTCATCTTCTCGTAGTTCGGGATGATGATCTCGTCGAACTGCGATTGGCAACTTGGACACCAGGAGACCTTCCTCTGCGCACCAATAGCCTGAATCTGGGTGAGTGTGCTGAGACCAGCCCGACCAGAGGTTTCACCATCACCGGCGCGGAACTGATTAACTCCGCAACATGCAGAGGTACCGCCAATGACCTGGTAAGTCACGCCAATACGCTCCAGAACATCAAGACACAAAACCAGAATGTGAGGAGTCTTGTGAATGTTGCATCCGGTGTACAGGGCGACATCTGGTGTACTGGTCATGACGCGTACACCGGTTGCAGGCTGGAGCCGGTCAATCTCGGCTTTCGGCAGTTGCAACCTGGACACGATTCTCACGGTTTTCGCCATTGCCCGGAAAGATTTCATGGCGTTTGATTTAACTGCAGCTCCTCCAATGCGCTGCAATCGGGCATAATTGGCAAGGCGAACCAGCATGCGCGGATCCACGCCGTAATCACATGCTTCGACACATAAACCACTGCTCGAACAGGCGGCACCCCATCGGACTGCTTCATCCGTACCTTCGCCCCCGCGAAGCAGATCAATCATTCCATGGAGCACGCCGGTTGGTTCTGCCGAAGCGATACCGACTGGCTCAGTCATGGGACAAGCGGTGAAACATTTTCCACACGCAGTACACGCGCTCGCGATCTCATCCATGCGCTCTTTAAGAGCTTCAACGAAATCCATTGCAATGGTCCTTTTAGTCCGGTGTACAACGCATTTTCCAACCACCATCCTCGGCAGAATGAAGTCTGCGCAGAATGACAACTCGTTACTCTCGAGTAAAGCAAGCCTATAGCGAGTTTTCTTGATCGGGTGAATTCATGCGAGATCTGGCGCCGTTCAAGTTGTATTGGCGCGAGTAGTCTCTGCCCCATGGTCGACGACCATGGTTATAATCAGGGCGTCGATCCCTGTTATTGACGTTGGTTAAAATCTTGGAGCAGATATAACGGGACTGGCATAACGCCAGCCCTTCTTCGCCAGGAAGACGGCTAAGAAACGCATAGTACGCGTGCAGTCCTACAGACCGGACTAATTGCCCAGAATCGCACGCTCGGTAGTATGAATGTGTTTGCGAATAGCGGCCTTCAAAGCGGCCACATCGCGCTTGCCCAGTGCGGATAGGATTGCCTGATGCTCCCCATGCCGCATCTGGATTGCTTCGGGGTTGGCACCGCGCTCCGCCAAATATGGGACGACGAGCAACTGGATTTGCAACTGGGCATAGAACCTGCTTAGCGTCGGATTGCCGGCAAGATCGACTAGCGCCGAGTGAAATTCGGTATTGAACCGCACGAATTCCGCAGTTGTCCCCGCCTCTCCAAGTCTGCTGACTAGGTGCGTCAGTTCCTTGAGTGAATCGTCCGCCAAATTGGCCACCGCATATTCCGTCGCGAAGATCTCCAAGGAGAGACGCAGGGCAAAAAGTTGGCGCGCTTGCGCGGGGTCGACACTGTTGACGACGGTCCCGCTGCGTCCGGCAACGGAGAGAAACCCTTCGTGCTGCAGCCGGTTGATCGCCTCCCGAACCGGAGTGCGGCCAAGCTGTAATGTCTCGGCCAGCAGATAAACTGAAGTCCGCTCCCCAGGCCTCAGGTTGCGGTTCAACACCAAGTCGATAATGCCGTTGTAGGCCAATTCGACGGCGGATCTCTCCTTGACTGCAGTTTTCGACATGCGGACCGTGTTTGACAAGCACCTCATCCAACGCGCATTCAGTAGTCACCGCGAAAGTGGCTACACGACTTGAGCGTTGGTACCCCTCAACCGGAAGCAGGGTTGGGCCGAAATGTGCCCTGGTCGCTGACCGTAATTCTTCTCGCGCCGCGCTGAGGATGAACGGCGTGACTCTGGGGATTTTATCACTGCGGCTGAACGGCCAACCAGCCACGCTCGTGCCCGCGATGCTCCGAGCCAGGGAGTGAATTGTGCTGAAGGTCGAGGTGTCGATGATGGACTTCAAGTTCATGCCTAACTCTCCAATGCGTTCTATGCTAAATCGCAAAAACTGACATGTCAATCTTATGTGTCAATCTCTCATGTCAGTTATTGAGTGAGAGCGAACAGAGGCTTGGCAGTTAGATTTCCCTTGACATTTCCCCGTCCGCGGACTCTTGGTGCCGAGAGCTCCTGGCCGCCGCGCCTCCTAGCCATCCGGTGCAGCTACGACTTATGTGGTGATCGCGCGATGCGTCCCGTCGACGGCGCCATGCGGGTGAGGCAGCACATCGCCAAGCCCGAGTCATACTTGGGCCGTGGCGCGCAGCCTGTGCAGTCCGTGCAGGGGGACGAGGAGCTCGAGCAGGACTTCCTGGCGCTGAGCCCCGCCGACATCGGCCTGTGCGACGCGGTGATCGCCAACTCGCCCTTCACGCGCGGTCAGTACATCGCCCACGTTAGGCACATGTGGCGCTCCCTGCGGCCCGGTGGCATGCTGGTGAGCCCGATGCCGCCCGTCTGGCGCACGGGCCGCACGCGGGCGCAGCGCGCGTTCTGGGATTTCGTCGAGCGCCTCGGCACCCACGTCGAGGCGTTGTTGCCTGGAGCGTTTAGTGCGTCTGGCACGGATGCGGCCACTGTGCGCATCCGCGTGGTCAAGCCAGCCTAGGAGTTGGGCGACCGCAGCCGGGCATCGCGGCGCACGGTGGCGATGGGCTTTTCACCCGGTGCTGCGATTCCCGCGTCGGTGCAGCGCCACGAAAGATACGCCGCTAAAGGTCCTGTGCGATATGCCGCCTCTCGTGTCGTTCGGGGAGTTCCCCAAAACTCCTGAAAGCACCGAAAGAATAGGAAGACCATGAGCCGAAGAAGCCAGCATGTTGGTCATCCGGCCCCGCCGGAAGGGAGGCAGGCACCGCATGCCACGGAGATGCAGTGCCTGCTACTGTGTCGGCGATGCTGAGCGCTATTGGCGTAGGTCGCGATTGCGCGTCTCCGGCAGGAGGAACGCGCCAATGACGGCTGTCAGACCCGCAAAGGCCACCGTATACCAGAGCCCCCCAAAAATATTGCCGGTGGCGATGACCACTGCAGTGGCAACGAAAGGCGCGAAGCCGCCAATCCAACCATTGCCCAGTTGCAAGGCCAGCGAGACGCCGCTGTAGCGGATGTGCACGGGAAACAGTTCGACCAGCAAGGCTCCCAGCGGCCCGTAGACCATTGTGGCCAGGAAGATCAGTGCGAACAGCACGGCCACCACCATGGGGCCGTTGGGCTGCACCGGCGCCTTGGCGGGCGGCAGCCCCTTCTCCGCCAGAGCGGCCAGCAACCTGGCTTCGGTGGGGTCTTGCAGGTTCTCACCATTGATCTGGATGCTCAACGGGTCCGTGCTCGCCTGGACGGTGTATGGCACGGCCTGGGCCGTCAGCACCGCCTTCGTTCGCGTGCAGGGCGTCGTGGCCTGCGGCTTGAACAACTGTCCGATCACCGACTGGTCCTCGCGGCAGTCGTTGCCGCTGATCGTCACCATCGTCGTGGTACGAAACTCGGCAAGCGCCGGATTTCCGTAGGTGGCCAGCGCTTGGAACAGCGGCATGAAGCACACGGCAGAGAGCGCGCACCCGGTGAGAACGATCCACTTGCGCCCAATCTTGTCGGACAGCCAGCCGAAGAACAGGAAGAACGGCGTGCCCAGTATGAGCGCGCTGAGCAGGTAGAGATCGGCCTGTGCGTGCGTCATCTTCAGCGTTGTCGTCATGAAGTACAGGCTGTAGAAATGGCCCGTGTACCAGATGACGGCCTGCCCTGCGACGATGCCGAAGATGGCCACCAGCACGATGCGCAGGTTCTTGCCGTTGCCCAGCGTCTCTGCAATGGGATTCTTGGACGTGCGCCCCTGTTTCTTCATCTCTTCGAAGACCGGCGACTCGTGCAGCTTCAGGCGGATGTAGAGCGACAGCAGCAAGAGCGCGATCGAGCCAATGAATGGCACCCGCCAGCCCCAGCTAGCGAACGCCTCTTCCGACATGGACGTCTTGCACAGGACGATCACGATCAGGGAGAGGAACAGCCCCAGCGTTCCGGTGATCTGGATCCAGCTCGTCGTGAAGCCTCGCTTGTTCGGGCTGGAATGCTCGGCGACATAGGTGACCGCGCCTCCGAACTCGCCGCCCACGGCCAGCCCCTGCAGCAAGCGCAGCGTCACCAGCAGCGCCGGCGCAATCCAGCCCACGGCGGCGTAGGTCGGCAGCAAGCCAATGCCCGCCGTGGCAAAGCCCATCACCAGCATCGTGATAAGGAAGGTCTTCTTGCGCCCGACCACGTCGCCAAGGCGGCCGAAGACGATGGCGCCGAAGGGGCGCAACACGAAGCCCGCACCGAAGGTGGCCAGGGCCGCGAGCAAGGCAGCGGTCTCATTGCCCTTCGGGAAGAACAGCGTGCTGAAAAACGCGGCGAGCGAGCCGTAGATGAAGAAGTCATACCACTCGAACACCGTGCCGAGCGCCGCGGCAAAGACGACGCGCTTGGTCCCCTGTTGATGGGCGCGGTCCGAGGGGAGGTTGGATGCCAGAGATTGAGCTTGCATGGCGGCCTCCGATCAGATGGTCGGCTGAGCCAGGAAGTCGGCCAGCACACGGTTGAAGGCCTGGGGCTGCTCCAGCATCGGAAAATGCCCCGCGTCAGCAATGATCTCCAGCCGACTGTTGGGGATGCCCTTTGCCAGCACCTCGGATTCGCACGGCGGCGTAATGATGTCTTCGTTGCCCACCAGGATCAGCGTGGGCACCTGAATCTCGCCCAGGCGTGCGCGGCTGTCCGTGGCGTTGAGCGAGACGATGGCCTGCCGCGCGACGAAGGCCGGAGTCTGGGCTACTTGCGCCTTGGCAAAGGCCAGCAGTTGCGCGCTCGTGGCACTGCCGAAGGAGCGGTCGATGACGTTCTGGCTGGCGGCCACCACACCCAGTTCCTCGATCGCCTTGAGCACGTTGTCCACGTTGACGTCTTCACCCAGTCCGTGCGGGGTGGTGTCGACCAGCACCAGCGCGCGCACACTGTTGGGGTGGGTGAGTGCGAATTGCTGGGCGATGGCGCCACCCATCGACAGGCCGACAAGCACGGCATCCTGGATGTCCAGGGCCTGGTAGACCTTCAGGACGTCATCGGCGAATGCCTCGATGGTGTAGGCGCGTCCCTCGGGTCGAGGCGAAACGCCGTGTCCGGGCAGATTGATGCGGATCACGCGATGGCTGGCCGAGAACGGCTCGACCTGCTCGCGCCAGAACTCGGCTGTGGTCGTGAAGCCATGGACGAACACCAGTGGTGCTCCCCGGCCCGACACCTGGACCACGGTGTCTCCAATACTCAGCGTCTCGATACTTGTCATTTGTCTCACTCCACCTTTGGTTTGGTTTTGGTAAAGACTGGAGGTCCTCTGAAGGCTTCTTCTGCAGTCCCTTTGAGCCTGGCGAATGTCCGGGCCCATGCCTTTAAAGCAAACCCTGTGCCAAGACCGTTCATTCAGGGAGATGGATTCATAACCTGTTGTTTTATTTGGGAGTCCTCTTACCCCTACGCAAACGGACTGCGATGAGGAGCCCGTATCAACAAGAAAGCGTCTCTATTAAGAGACCGCATGGTCTATGATAAGAGACACTTTAGATTCGTTGCCCGACTGGCAGCGGCAACTCAGAAAGGGACTTCAATGGCACTTTCAGAACGGCTTCTCGATCCATTCGAAGAAGCAGAGTTTTTGAAACTGGTGCTCGACCACGTTTCAGATAGCCTGGTCGTTGTGGATACAACAGGGATCATCATCCTTATCAATGAACCCTATTGCCGGGTTCTTGGCGGGGGTCCCGAGGAGTTCGTGGGACGCCACATCGTCGACGTGATCGGCCCGGCCACAAAACTGCATTTGGTGGCCCAAGGAAAGCAAACCCAGGTCGGCTACCCGCTGGAAGTGCGAGGACACAAGCTGGTGACAAAACAGGTGCCGGTGCGGCGCAATGGAGAAATCATTGGCGCCGTTGGTTTTGCGCTTTTTTCGGATGTAAGCCTGCTCAAGTCAACTTACGGGCGCGTTTTCAAGACTGAACTCTCGTTGCCCCACGGTGGCAAGCTGTGGCGATCCCGGTTCACGTTGAACGATGTCATCGGCCATGGGGAACGCATGGATGCCTATCGCGCCTCCCTTGAACTGGTTGCGCAGTACGAGTTGCCAGTGCTCGTTTCCGGCGAGACAGGTACTGGGAAAGAGCTGGCGGCGCATGTGGTTCACGCCTTGTCAGACCGTTCCACTGGCCCCTTTGTATGGGTCAACTGCGCATCCATCCCCAGCGGACTGATCGAGGCCGAATTATTTGGCTACGACGGTGGCGCATTCACGGGTGCCCGTCAGCATGGCAAACCTGGAAAATTCGAGCTGGCAACGGATGGCGTCCTGTTCCTGGACGAAATCGGCGATATGCCGCTGTCGCTCCAGGCCAGCCTGCTGCGTGTACTGCAGACCAATGAGATTGTCCGAGTGGGGGGGACAGCCCCGGTGACCATCAATGCGAGAGTCATTTGTGCAACCAACCGGTCGCTTCCGCAGCAGATCAAAGAAGGCCGCTTCCGCGAAGACCTGTATCACCGTTTGAACGTTCTGACAGTCGATGTGCCCGCGTTGCGTGAACGGAGCGACATCACGCCTCTTGCCGACCAATTACTGGAACGCATTGCCTCCCGTCTCGGGAAACCCCGTCCAAAGCTGACGGCAAGCGACCGCGAACGCTTGGCCCACTATTCGTGGCCCGGCAACGTCAGAGAACTGGAGAATGTCCTAACGCGGCTGCTCGTGACCGGCAAGCTTCTCCTTGTTGAAAATGAAACCTACGTGGATCGAGCAAATTCTGGAGCCGCCGCTTCATCATTGAAGCGACGCATTCAACATCTAGCCAGATCGGAGATCCAGTCCGCACTGGTGCAGGCCAAAGGGAACAAGCGCCGGGCGGCGGAACTGCTGGGTATCAGTCGAGCGCACCTGTATCGCATGATAGATGCTCATGGAATCACGAACGATATTCGCCCCTGCACATCGCGTAAGTAAAGCTTGGGGATATAGCTCCAGCACCACGGAAAAGGTCCTGTCAAGCCGGGCGTCCTCGTGAGCAAGCGAGCAGCCTTTCACAGCGCTGGGCCCCGCTGACCTACCATGGAGGGGCTTGACGCTTCCATCGTGGAAGCCCCTCCTGGCCGTGGCCAGGCGCCGCAGGCGTTACCTGCCTCGCACCGAGTGCATCCGCGCTCGCTCATCCCCCCGGGAACACCGTTCCCCAGGGGGCGGTGTTCCCGTTTTCTTGGAGAACACCATGCAATCACCCAGCACCACCGGCGCGCAGGACGCGCCGGCCCAGGACGCCGTCGATCTCGAAAGACTGCTCGGCGACCGCGATGCGCAGTTCGTGATCGAAGGCCTGTACCGGCTACGCGAGACCAAGGTCGAAGCGCTGAACGTCGTCCGGGCCGAGGGAATTGGCCCCAACGGCCGCAGCTTCGAGCCCTGGGACTTCGGCATTCCACAGATCGACAGGCTCCTGGCCCGCTTCGGCGCGGAGCCCGTCGAGGCCTTGACGGGCACACCGGAGGAACGCTGACATGGGACCAACCCCGTACCAGTACCTGCCGCTGTGGGCCAGGGTCACGATCGAGCGCCTGGACTCCTGCGCCGATCTGCGCACCGAACCCATGCTCGACGAACTGCTGGAAGCCTACGCGAAGACCTACGGCGAGACCGTCGATGGGCAGACGCGCGAGTCGGCCCGCCACATCTGCCGCCGCCGGTTCGCTGGCTCCTACACCGAGCCGGTCCGACCTGACGAGATCCCGCCGGGCGCTCTGCGCTTGGTCCGACTCGCCCGCGAGGGCGTCCTGTGCGCCGGCGATCTGGTCGCCACGCGCCGGCTGGGTGCCTGCGAGGTCACGCGCGTCCACACGCAGCAGTCGATCGAGGTCAAGTCCCAATCCTCGGGCCAGCACTACCTGCTCAGCGGGCTCGACTTCGGGCCCGACGCGCGCATCGCCACGGAGCAGCCCGTGAGCGATGCTCCGTAGCCCAGCCATCCGGCCGCGATGCCACCCCTTCGCGGGCAGGCGTCGCCTTCATCCCGCCATCCGGCCCCTTCCGTCTGCTTCGACGGTATCGAGCAAGCGGCGATCCTCGCCGCCGTTCGGACGCTGCGCCTGCCGCGTGCCAGGACAGCCTGGGGGACGGCGCCAGCCGCTGGATCCGGCAGTACCCGTCTTCGGGGCCGCCCACAGCGGCCCCGATTCCGCACAGCACGCCCTGCCCCGCGGTCGCATCCTGGCCAATCAATCTTCGGAGATTCCATCATGTCGATAGAGAACACACCGGCGGCCGTCAAGCCGCCCTTGAACGAACTCGCCCGTGCGGTCGTCGCGCTTCCCTTGGACGCCACGTTCTATGAGAGCCCGCATTTCGTGGCGATCGTATGGGATGGCGACGGGCACGCCGCCATCCCTTCCATCCTGGACACCGGAAGCGCCGGACTACCCTACCTTCCGGCCTACCGGCTCATCGACCACCTGTGCGGCGACCGCGCGATGCGCACGGTGGACGGCACCCTGCGGGTGCGGCAGCGCATCGTCACGCCCGAGTCCTACCTGGGTCTGTGGCGCACCGCCATGCAGTGCGCGCTCGCGCCAGAGGAACTGGCCACGCAGCACGGGCTGAAGATCGTGATCACGCTGGGCGCTGCCCTCGCCCCCGCCCGGCTCGCCTCACGCGTCTGGAGCAGCTCGCCATTCAAGGACTTCCACGACTTGGAAGCCACCTACGAGGCGCGCTTCGTGCTCGGCCCCACGGCAAGCGGCGCATCGGGATTCGAACTCGCGCTGGACCTGCGCGAGCTCCAGGCCGCCCGCGACGCGTTCTACGGCCAAGCCATGGTCATGGACCGCCGCGACGCCGAAGGCCGTGTCTCGGCATCCCTGCTGCCTATTAGAGGAACCGGGCCTAGCATCCTGCCCGATGCCAGCCGCCAACCCGCACTGTTCGAGGAGAACGCAGCATGAGCTACCGCATCGAATACCAGTGGGTGGCGTTCCGCGTGGCAGGTCTGCCGCTCGGGCTGTCCGAGGACCGTTTCATCGTCGCCGTCGAAGGCGGCGACAACAACCTGTACGAAGCGAATAGCGGCCGCCGGGCACGCTCGTGGGAAGCCTGCATGGCTGGCACCCGCGCACAGGTGATGAAGCAAGCAGTGTACTTTGCCGGCACCTGCGAAGGCGGGGACCTCAAGCCACACGGACGTGATTGCACGCCTGAGAGTTACATCCGCCGCATCCGCCGCCTGCTTGACGACACGAAGGACACGGCACGGGAGGGCCGCTGGAGCCCCCGGCTGCGCGTCCCACGCGACCATCCCGCGGTGGCCGAGTTGTGCGAGCGCGGCCTGAAGCCGCGCGAGGAACAGCGGTACGGCACCACCTGCGCCGTGCTCGACGATGTGCCGGCCGAGCATCTGGGGGCCTACTTCGAGCTGGTCGAAAGGTATGCCGGCACCCTGCATGCCTGGAGCTGGTTCGAGGTGTACGGCCTGCGCGCCTCCTGAACATCGGATCGTCCCGTACGAGCCCGCCTCACACCCGTGGGCAGGCCAGCAACTCAACCCGTGTCGGTGCCGTCAGGCGCGGTCGGTCGCACGCCACACACAAGGCCCGTCCGAACTCGGCGCTTGCACGGGCGAGGGACCGTGCCGTCGCAGCAAACCCGCGCCGACGGTGCACAATGGATCTGTCTTCGCTTCCATCGGGAAGCTCCCCGGCTCCTGCCGGGCGCCGCAGGCGTTACCTGCCCACTGTCCATCGCGCGCACCGCGCGCCTGTCCCGCCGGGAACATCGGTTCCCGCTGGGGGCCGGTGCTCCCTGCTTCCATGCAAGGAGAACCCCATGAAATCCCCCATTCGTGGCCACATGCTGGCCCGCCCGCGCTGACGGGAGGTAGGCATACCCGATACCTCCACACCTGCCTGCCCTGTCTGCCAGGGCGAAGGCATCCTGCTCGGATCGCTGGGCGCGAGCACCTGGTTCCGCTGCCGCCAATGCGGCATCGAATTCCACCACACCCAGCCATACCGTCGACGTCCCTCAGCGCACGAGACCCCAAGGAGCACGCCATGGAACGTCCCCCTGACCCATCCCTGCAATCGCACATGGAACCGTTGGTGGCGATCTCGATCGCCCACCTGCGTCCCTCGACACGCCAGCGGCTGGCCGACGACGGATTGTCCGTCACTGCCTATCCGAACGACTACGGCGGTTTCGTCTACGTCGATCCGAGGGGAGAACACACGCCGCAGGAGACCGAACTGGCCGCCCTCATCGCCATCGCCCGGCGCGCCGGCATCGTATGGATCAATTTCGACTGCGACGCGCTCGCCGTGGACGGCGTCCCAGTCTTCGACGACAAGGAGCCCTCATGAGCCGCCACATCGCCCGACTGCAACACGAGGGTCAACCAGCGATCGTGGTCGCCGGCTACGACCATCCCCTGGGCAGGCTATTCCTGTACGTCGTCCGCGGCGACAGCGAAATGCCCAGCGAGGAACACCCGCTCATCTACGATAGCTTGCTTGAACTCAGGTTGGATTGGACGGACATCAACACCGTCACCGACAAGCTCGCCGCCCTCGGCATCGAGGTACCCGCCAGCATGATCGAGCAGGTTTACTTGGATCAGTGTTTCAATGCCGGCAACCGGCTCGTCGAACACCACGCCGACCGGCCACCGACGGTGTTGTACGCCGGGTAACACAGGATCCACTGGCGGTTCGCCAGCGGCCCACCAAGGCGTCGCGATACCGCGGCGCCACCACAGCGGCCCGCCGTCCACCGGTGAGCCTTTTCATGACCCGAGGGGCACATGTCCCTTGGGGCGCGTGTGCCCTCTTTCACCAGAGAGTAAGCACATGAACGATGTGACAGTCCAGGAAGGTAGCTTGCCTTCCCATGAACATCTGCGCGCCGAGACCCGCTCGGCGCTGTTCGAGCTTCTGGCGGCGGCCGGTCTGCACCGCGCCACCGTCAGCTACTGCGGTACGGGAGATTCCGGTGGTCCCGAGGGCGTCTCCTTCGAGCGGCCCGATGGGACGGCGCTGGAGCCCATGCCCTGCCTGTTGTTGCGGCAGTTTGCCGACAACTACGTGGATGGCCAGTGGCGCCAGCACCTCATCGAGGCCGAGCACCGCCTGGACGATGCGCTCACCGACCTGGCGATGGCGCTGGTCGAAGAATTGCACGGTGGCTGGGAAGATGGCGACGGCGCTTCCGGCGAGGTGATTTTCGACGTGCAGGACGCGCAGGTGATCGTCCAGCACCACGCATACTTCACCGATTCGGAAAGCACGGTGACCGTCCTATGAAGGCCCGCGTCTCTCTCGGCTGCTGGCCGGGCCTGCGCCATGAAGCGGCAGCCGCACGGTTGCATCAGCCGCCGACCGAACCGCTATTCGGCTTACTGCGTACCGACCACGTCCAGTTGGTGCCGCAAAACCTCGGCCGCCTGGACGAAGACCTCGCCGACGCCTTGCTCACGGCCCACCCTGGCACCCGCTTCCGGTTACACGCGAACGTGCATGTGCTGGATAAGCGTCGCATCTCCGACCTCAGCGGCTTCGATCGGCATGCGGACTGGTTCGCACGGGCTGCCCGTGTGAGCCGGCATTTGCGGGCGCCGGCCTACACCGCGCATGCGGGACGGCGCGCGGAATCGAGCCTTCTGGATATGCTCGACAACACTCGGCGCTGCGCCGACCTGTTTGGCTGCCCCGTGGGTGTCGAGGGTCACTACCCGTCACGAGGCGATACCTGGCTGGTGTCGAATTGGCAAGAGTACCGCGCCGTGTTTGAGTCCGGGGTGCCGTATGCGCTCGACCTGTCACATCTGAACATCGTGGCGCATCACAGCCGATGCCTGGAGCGCGCGCTTGTGACCGAGATGCTGGCGTGCGAGCGTTGCCTGGAGGTGCACGTCAGCGCCAATGACGGCATGGGCGACCAGCACGCGATCTGCGATACACCGCCCTGATGGCTGTCCCTGCTCCAGCACACGCATCAGGACGCGATCGTGTTTTCCGAGGGGAACCACCGGCTGGTGCAAAGGAGGCGGCATGGCTGATACCGAAGCTGACTATCTGCTGCACCAGGACGGCCACATCCATCCCAACGCGCTATGCGAGAGCATGGAACAGCGCTACCGCGCGGTGAAGGCCGAGCGTGGGCGGATGTGGCGCGGCCATGCCGCGCTCCTCCTCGCCCGGGCGTTCCGCATGCATCCGTGGCTGGCCGAGTTCCGCCTGTGCATCACGGTGTCGTACGAGTACGACGACAGCGGCGGGTACTACCGCACGATGTCCCTGCGGGCCGAGGCGGCCGAACGATTGCCATCGGTTCCGCTACCCAGGGAAGCGTTCCCTGGCGGTGAGTGGGATGGCGACATGGCACAGGCTCACGTCGAGTCGATGCTCGATGACGACAGCTACAACCTCTACGAAGCGCTGGCGTCCGATCCTGCGAGCAACGATGACCTGGCGCTGCACCTGGAGCGTGCGCGCATCGCGCCCTTGCTGGAGCGGGAATGCATCGGCGGCGCCACCCTCCTTGCGGCGCTCCTGCCGGAATTCGATCCGGTTTCGCAACAGGCACCGTCAGTCTGACGCTGATCGCCTGATCCACACCGGTCCGCTGCCTCGGATCGGTGCTTCTTTTTCCGATACCGAATCTTTCATTCGAGAGGTCTTTGCGATGAACCCTGTTTATACGCACCTGTCTGCCTGCCTGCATGTGACGGCCGCCATCTTTGTTGCCGGCATCCTGCGCGAGGGGCTGCAGCCCAGGATCGGGCCGCTTTCAGCTCAGATTGAAACCGTGGCGGCGGTCTTCATGTTCCCGTCCTGGACGGCCATGCACGACAGCCACTGGCTCTACGGAGAGGCGTGGCCCCACCCCGGCGAGGCTGCGCTACTGTGCGTCGACGTGCGCGGGCTTGCCCTGCACCAAGATGCCGGATACGAGGTTTCCAGCCTTGAGGCCATAGCGCCGCACCGCATCTCCGTGCTGGCGTCCGGCGATCTGGGCTGGGATCTGGGCCGGCCCTTGTTCCTGCAGCGCGGGGGCAGGCTCTGACGTCGCCACCGCAAATCGCCCGCCAGGGTGGACCTTTGCGCGGGCGGAACATGATCTCCGCGGCACGGACTTCGCTGGTTCGGGCAGACTGGCCCTGCATTCCGGGCCTTGGCCCGCACTCGCCATCCGGCGATCCCGAGTCCGCTCGGGCGTAGCGGTCGTTACCCGCTCAGCGCAGCTCCGCTGCACCGTCTTGCGCCGCCACCTGGCGGACCGTTTCTCAACCCGTAAAGGACACCTTCCAGAAGCTGGACCACTTGGTGTGGACGACAGTGTGGCAATGGGCCAAGCGCAGGCATCCGAAGAAGTCATCGCCCTGGGTGTACGACAAGTACTACCGGATCATCGATGGCCGACGCTGGATGTTCACCTACGACACCGGGGCAGTGTTCCCGGATGGCAACCTGCCGATGACGATCGAGGCGGTCGAGCGCCGCGTCGCGTTGCATGCGCAAGACCAGCGGCGGCGGGAGGATCTGCAGCTGGAGTTGGCCCGGCCGTTCGAGCATAAGCGCAAGCTCACCGAACTGCTGGTGCGCCAGCGCGAACTGCTCAAGCAGTTGGAGCTCGACAAGGACGAGGTCGGCACCAGCCGCACCGACACCGACGCGGGACGCTAAGCCGCGTAATGTTCGCCCCTACCGCCGCAAGGTGGTAGGGGTTTTTCGCTCCCATCCGCAGTCGCCCGAACAAGCACGAGCAGACGAAGCCGTGCCAAGCTAAGTGCTAGTCGATCTAGAGCACCATCAATATTTACGATGAGCGATCGTCCGGCAGCATGACGTCTGACAGGCAGTCGATTAAGCGATAGGCTGAACAGTCGCGAGGCATGTCTGGTTTCCAGAAGATGCCGATTCTGCGCCTGCTCCAGGTCTCCTGGATTGGCGTAAGTGCGATGGCTAATGTACGGCGCAAGGAAGCCACCAGGCTGTAGGGAGCAACACCGACCCCGACACCAGCTTCCACCATTCGGCAAAGGGTCGAAAGGTTATTTACAGCAATCCTGCCTTTAAGGTCACGGCCAAGCTCCAAAGCTTTCGAGTCTAAATAGCTTTGCAATGCAGAGCTGGCGCTGAATGGCAGAAAGTCGTAGTTCAGCAGCTCTGCGAACTGCACTTCCTTTCGTGTGGTGACTAAATGAGTTCGTGTCGTCACGGCGACCAGCTGGTCGATGAACATTTGACGGCATGCAAGGTCAGCGTGCGCATCGCTCAGTGCCGCTACGCCTAGATCAGCCTTTCCTTGTTGGATCATCTTCAAAGCATCGGCACTCGACGCCTCCTCCAACACGACATTGATGCGTGGATTGGTTTTCAGAAAGGCAATCAATGCCGTATCTAGCAAGCGAGCCCTGGCCACGAAGTTCGTCACGACGCGAACCTCCCCCTGAAGCCCCTGTTTTAGATGCGATAGCTCGAGTTGCAGCACGTCGACCTGAGCTAGCAATGCATGCGCATGGCGGACGAGCACAGAGCCGGCTGCTGTCAGAGTGACCCCCCGCGGTTCCCGATGAAACATGGCGGCTCCAAGGCTGGTCTCAAGAACCTTGAGCCGCTCGCTTGCTGAGGCGGTCGCCAAATGACTGGCGGCAGCGCCCGCGGTGATGCTGCCCGACTGTGCTATCGCGGCAACCAGCTTAAGGTCCTGCAAATCTAGTTTCATGGCGCTCTTCTATCGCTTTCGGGAAATCCGATGGCCTTGAAAGAAATTTCCAGATTGTGGATCTACCGTCCCGAGTACACCATAACGCAAATCAACCGTGACAACTAGAACTCCATAAGGGGAGGTTTTATGCCGAAGAAAGCGTCACTTTATTTGACAGCCTGTTTCTTAATTTTTGGAAGCGGCTTCGCCCCTTGGGTAGCAGCGCAGGAATATCCGGCCAAGCCGGTACGCCTTGTCGTTCCGTTTCCGCCTGGCGGTGGAGCGGACACAACGTCTCGGTTGATAGGGCAACGGCTTTCTACGGAGCTGGGTCAGCCGGTCATCATCGAAAACAGGCCAGGCGCTGGCGGCGTGATCGGGTCAGACTATGCTGGCAGGTCGGCCGCTGACGGCTACACCTTGTTGGTTGGTCCTGCAAACCACGTGATCGCGCCGAACTTCTACAGAACGAACGTCGATCCAATCGAAGGCTTCGAAGCGATCACGCAAATGATCAGCGCGCTGATCGTGTTGGCGGCTTCTGGCGACCGCGCCGAATCTTCGTTTGCGGATTTCGCCGAGACGGTGCGCAAAGATCCTGCCGTAGGAGTCATCGCCAGTTCGGGCGTGGGGACCGTGTTCCATCTGTCTGGTGCGAGGCTAGCAAGCGCTTCCGGCATTCCTCTTCAGCACATCGCATACAAAGGTGGCGGGCCGGCCGTAACCGACCTGGTCGCTGGGCATGTGCCGATCATGATCGACACCTATTTCACGTTTCAGCCTTTTGTGAAGTCGAGAAAGGTGAAACTCTGGGCGACCTTGGGCGCTCAGCGATCGCCGCTTCTGCCCGATGTACCGACGTTGACCGAACTGGGTTATCCCGGCGTGGTAGCCGAGAACTGGTATGGCCTGTTCGCGCCCGCAGGTACGCCCAAGACCATCGTTGATCTGCTGGCATTCAAAGTTCGGCGTGTTTTGCAAGATCCGCAGATCGTGAAACGCTTGGCGGACCAGGGAGCCGTTCCGGTTGCGAGTACGCCTGCCGAGTTCAGGCAATTCATAAAGTCAGAAAGTGCCAAGTGGTCCGAGGTCATCAAGGCCAATGGAATTAAAGGGGAGTGATCAGATGGATACGTCGATGAAGAACACCTGCGAGCTTTCCAAGGATGAGCTGGCCGAGAAAGCGCTTGCGCAAATGGAAAAGCATTTTTCGGATGGGCCGCAATGGACCCTACGCCAGCGTCTTGCTTTGCTCTGTCGCATGGTTCACGCCGCGGGACACGACTCTGGCATGTCTGGGCAGATTTCCGTTCGAGGTCCTCAAGCTAACACCTACTACACACAGCGATTCGGCATCGGCATGGACGAGGCAACGGCCAGCAATCTGTTGCTGATCGACGATGATCTCAACGTTCTCGAAGGCGACGGAATGGCCAATGCGGCCAATAGGTTCCATATCTGGATATACAAACAGAAGCCGAATGTGAATTGCATTGTGCACACCCACCCCTTTCACATCGTAGCGCTATCAACGCTCGAAGTCCCGCTCGAGGTAACCTGCATGGATTCGGCCGTACTCTATGACAACTGCGCGTTCCTTCCACATTGGCCAGGGATTCCTGTAGGCAACGAAGAGGGGGAACTCATTGCAGAAGCGCTGGGGGATAAAAAGGCGATACTTTTGGCGCACCATGGTCAGCTGGTTGCGACATCGTCCATGGATGAAGCCTATGTACTGGCACATCACATCGAGAGGACCGCGAGACTTCAGCTCGCGGCAATGGCGTCGGGGACCATCAAGCCTATTGATCCAGAGTTGGGCAGGCAAGCCCGGGATTGGATCCTGACTCCCAAGCGATCCAAACGGACGTTCGAATACTACGCACGAAAGGCTCTCGCCATCGATCCGCACTGCATTGATTGACAGCAAGGGGGACACGCGGTGGGCATGCGTTTGACCATTTCGCTGGGAATCAGCTCGCTCGCGGTGTGGCTGCTGGGCCCGATGATCAAGGCTTCGAGCTTTACGACCCTTTTTCTGGCCATGGCCGACATAGCGATCTGCACCGCATCCGTCGTTCTGCTGCTGCCTGCGGAGCCGGCCAACCCGCAGGAAGGTCAGGCCCCAAGCAGCGCGTAAGCACAAAGCGCCGCTCAGTCCAGGCCATACCGTAGCGACAATCACCGCGAAGGCGGGCGCTGGCTTGTCGGTCGGCGCAGCCGGCCTATGCAGAATCATGGCACCGAACGGCACGCGACCTCCCCGGACGAAATCACGCTCTGCGGGACTCAGCACACGGTCACAGTGGATCAACGGCACACCCTGCACGGTGACGTTGCGCCGGTGCTCCTGTGGCAGAAGCTCGATCATCGCATCCCGGGCCAGCACCTCCATCGTTTTGATCTCGAACAGGGTGATCTGCCGTCCTTTCTCCGGCTTGTGCGAATAGAAGCCGGCCTCCCGGCCGATCATGTATCTGTCGCCCACGATTCCCTTTCCAGCGACGAGGGTGATTTCGTCGAACGACTCCATAGGAAGGAAGGCGCGGGGAGTGATGTGCAAGAAGCGCACGACGCCCTTCCATGCCGGCGCGACATCGTGATCGCCGGGCAGGATATGCGGAGAGGTCGAATGGAGCATAGGAATCCTTTTGCGAACCGGCCGAAAGGCAGGTCAAGCCCCGACAAAGACACTTGTGTCCTATAGGAGTCATATCGAGCGGCACGGGCGTTGACAAGCAGGGGCGCAGTGGCCGCAGCACAAAAGCCTCGCGAACTCGCGAGCGGCGAGCTCGTGCTCGCGATACCGAAACCGCTTGTGGCCCAGCTTGAGCAGGCTCTCTGCGGATCCGCGGGCCGTGTTTCCGGTCTGGAGCAACCACTACCTGGCCGCGGTGCTCCCGCCCTTTGTCGCCGCAACCATGCTGCTGCACCAAGTGTTCCCCCTGGCGCTGGACCCGTCGTGGCTTGTGCTGGACGAGCACGGCAGGCCGGCCTGCGTTTACCATCGAGCGCCAGTGCGGACCGGGTCTCGGGTAGGCGATTGCCGGCGGTGCCAAAGATTGAGAGTGCTTCAGCGCACAATATGCAATCGGGAGTGCACCGAGCGCTTCCCTGCCCGCTCCGTCGTATTCACCCTGCGAATCCTATAGAATGCGGTTAATTCTCATTTGCCCTTGAGCCCAACTTCCTGTCGGCCATCCGGGCGCAGGAAGGGTATCGTGGGCACCGCAGAGTTCGCGCTTCAGCAACAACACGTCGAAAATCTCTATAGTGACCATCACAGTTGGCTGCAGGGTTGGTTGCGCCGCAGGCTGGGCGACGCCAGCGATGCGGCAGACCTCGCCCAGGACACCTTTGTTCGATTGATCGTTCGCCCCCGGTCCTTCGACAGCGACCCGGAAGCGCGAGCCTACCTGCGCACCATCGCCAACGGACTGTGCATCGACCTCTGGCGGCATCGCGAGCTTGAACGTGCTTGGCTGGAAACCCTTGCTATCCGGCCCGAGGCGTTTGCGCCCTCGGCCGAAGAGCAGGTCGCGGTGCTGCAGGCACTGTACGAGGTAGACCGCATGCTGTGCCATCTGCCATCCAAGGCCGCCCGCGCCTTCGTCCTGGCCACGGCCTGCGGCATGACGCATCAGGAAGTCGCGCGCGAACTTGGCGTGTCCTCGCGCATGGTAGGTCACTACATCACCCGGGCCATGCTGCACTGCATGCAGCTCGAAGCGCGCAGCCTGGCGCAGGGCGCCACCGCCTTGCCATGAGCGCCTCTCCCTTCGATCTGCCGCAACAGGCCAACTTCGCCGTGCCCTCGCACGAGGCCATGAAACAGGCCGCCGCATGGTTCTCGCTGCTGCAATCCGGCAGCGCCACCGACGCCGACAAGGCGTGCTGGCGGGACTGGCTGGCTGCCAACGAGGAAAGCCGTACCGCCTGGGCCTTAGTTGAGCATGTCAGCCACCGCTTTCAGCCTCTGCAGGGTGACGCCTCGTCGCGGCTGGCCGCCGACACTCTGCAGACGGTCGGCGCCCGACTGTCCAGACGTCGCGTCATTCTGAGCGTGGCCGCTATGGCTGGTACTGGTGCGATGCTCGGCTGGACGATGTGGGGTCAGCCTGGCGTCATGGGCACCCTGTTGGCCTGGGGCGCGGACTATCGCACCGCCACCGGCAAACGGCGCGAAGTTCGCCTTGCCGATGGCACGCAATTGTGGATCGGCAGCGCCACCGCGCTCGACCAGGACTACCGCGCCGGCCTACGCCGGCTGCACCTTCGCAGCGGCGAAATCCTCGTACAGACCGCCATCGACACGACGGGCCGCCCTTTTGTCGTCGATACCGCGCACGGGCGCATGCGCGCCTTGGGCACCCGATTCAACGTGCGGCTAGGCGAAGACGGCCGCACCCAACTGGCAGTGTACGAAGGTGCGGTCCAGGTCGCCCTGGCCGCCGGTACCGAAAGCGGCACCGTCAGCGCCGGCCAGCAGGTCAGCTTCACCGCCGAAAACCTGGACGCACTGGCGGCAGCCGACCCGGCGCGCGAAGCCTGGTCTCGCGGCGTCCTGCTGGCGCAGGACATCCCGCTGGGCGAGGTGATCGCTGAACTCGCCCGCTACCGTCGCGGGCACATGGCCGTGGCGCCCGAGGTAGCCCAGCTTGCCGTGCTCGGCAGCTACCCGCTGGACGACGTGGACCGCACGCTCGCCATGCTCCAGCGCACGCTGCCCATTCAGGTGCGCCGCCCGCTGCCTTGGTGGACCACCATCGAGGCGCGCCCCGAGTAGCGGCTTCTATTCGGCACGGATCGGCCAGGTCAGAGCCCGCGGCGTTTCTTTCGGTCGATAGTGAGCAACAGATCTTGGACGGAAGTGGTTGGCTGCCCAATGCAAAGGCGCGTACTCTTACCAAAAATCTATTGATGAAACAAGGGTGCGAAAATGACCGTTACCGCCACCTTGTCGAGCAAGTTCCAGATATCCATCCCCAAAGCCGTGTGCAAAGAAAAGCACTGCCGAGCCGGGCAGGAATTCCTGTTCACTCCCAAGGGCAAGGGCGTGCTGGTCATGCCGGTGCCCGAACTGGATGAACTGGCCAGCATCGCACCGACGGCTATCGCGACCGCAAGGACCGCTACTGATGGCGCCGCCGCTGCGGGTGGTCGACACCTCGGCCTGGATCGAATGGTTCACCGGCGGCGTGCTGGGCAAGCAACTGGGCCAGCAGTTCCCGGAAAAAGCGCAGTGCATCATGCCGACCATCGTGTAGCTCGAACTGTCGAAGTGGCTGGTGCGTGAACTCGGCGAAGAACAGGCCGACCAGGTGATCGCGTATACCCAGAAGTGCGTCGTCGTGCCCCTGGATACTGCCATCTCCCTTCTGGCGTCAGACTTGCATCGCAAATACAAGCTGGCCACCGCCGATGCCATCGTCTACGCGACGGCGCGCCACCAGGGGGCGGAATTGCTCACTTGCGATGCCCACTTCAAGAGGCTGCCGGCGGTGGCGCTGTTTGCCAAGACGGCTTGAAGTCGGAGATGCGCGTCGAACATGGCCATTGCATCCTATGCGCGTCTGTTGCTCGAACACTGAAGTGTCACCGTTGACGACATTCCGACATCCAGCAAGGAAAAGTCGGGTTTCCTCGCGTCATTCGGTGCGACCAAGGTCCTGAGCGAGAAAAAAGAAGCTCGATGACGCCGCGTATCTTGAGCAACGCGCCCAGGTTCTCGGCAGGGGAGAGATTCACGATACCTCGCTGCCGTTGGTGCGCAACAACCGCCTTTCAGGGATTGTGTCGAAGGCGGCCCGACAGCTTCAGTCATCGGCAAGTCAGCCCCACGATTTCCGGCTGATCTGGTTCACTGCCATGGGTATGCAGGCCGAAGCGAAGTACCAGCAGTTCATCGACCCTGTACGGCACAACGAAAATCTTCGAGATGAACCAGTCCTTCCACAGGACGTGCTACTTCTTCAGGAATAGTGGCTTTCATCGCCATGCTGCGGTCCTCGACGAAGCTGTGGCCGCCCACCTCTCGGGAACGTCGATCACCGCGATGCTGTGCCTGAACCCCCTTGTCACCCAACCATGCGGGGCTCAAGTCGTCGGCCGTGGTAAGTACATTTGGAAATGGCATCGAAGACCCTGTGGCACGGGAGCCGAGGGGGAGGCGTTCGTCCTGGACGCCGATATCGACCGCAATGACGAATCCGCTCTGCTGGCCTACTTGCAGCAGAAGTACGCCACGGCACCGTTGATGAAGTTCGACATGGGCTACCTCTCCGTGGCGGCCCGGTCGCCGGACTGAAGATGTTGCCGCTCCGCAGCGGCCAGGCGTAGATGCACTTTTTACGGAAATCTGCCAAAGCCATTTCCACTTTTTTCCGCCTCATCCGGTTTACTGGATAAGGATTGACGCGTCGCCATGGCGCCGCCTGCTGTCAAAGCAGGCGGTGCTCATGCAGCCACTGCCGCATGCCCCCTTGCACCGGCCCACCAGGCTGAGCACAGAGAGGCGTTTGCCATGCACAAGCTACGCCCAGCTCGCAGCACATCTGGTCGGCCATAGGCCAAGTCGGGATGCAAAGCGTGGGTGGTGATGAGTCCCGGTCCACCGCTTGAATCAATCAATCGAACCGAGGAAAAAGAGGGTCAGCATGTCTCGTCACCAAACTCATCATCGTTCCACATCCGCGCAGCCACTGCGGTTCGTCCTGCGCCTCATGGTGCTGGCCGTACATCTGGCCATGGTCGGCGGGATTGTTTTCGGTGCTGGCTGGGCCGACCAGGCGCACGCGCAACAGGCGGCGCCTGCTGCGGGCGGCCAAGCCGGCGCAACAACCGGCCAGCGTACTTACGACATCCCGGCCGGACCATTGAACACGGTGCTGGTGCGCTTCCTCGCCGAATCCGGCGTGTTGCTTTCCGGCAGCACCGAACTCGCGCGAGGCAAGAACAGTCCGGGCGTTAAAGGCCGCTATACCCCCCGCACCGCGCTCGCAGCCCTACTGGCTGGCACCGGTCTTGAGGCAAAGGCGGATGCGCAAGGGTACTATGAGCTACGTACTGCAGCAGTGGTCAGTGCGCCGTCCACCAGCGCCGACCCACCCACGCTCCCCCCATCTGGGTCATCGGCGAAGCCGAGTCGGGTGAGGGTCCAGTCAAGGGCTACGCAGCGGAACGCAGCACGGCAGGCACAAAAACCGACACGCCCATCCTTGAAACCCCGCAGTCGGTGACCGTGATCGGCGCCGAAGAAATGGAAACCCGCAACACGCGCGACCTCTCCGAGGTGCTGAACTATACGGCGGGTGTGATCCCTCGCACCGAGGCGGCCGACCGCACGGGCGACGGCTTCATCATCCGCGGCTTCGAAGCCGCCGCCGGCAGCATCTACCGCGACGGCATGCCGCTGACCGTCAATTTCTACGACGGCCAGCAGGAGCCCTACGGCCTGGAGCGCGTCGAAGTGCTCAAGGGGGCCGCCTCGCTGCTCTACGGCGCCACGGCGCCGGGCGGCATCGTCAATCTGGTCACCAAGCGCCCCACGCGCACGCCCCTGCGCGAGCTCAATGTCGAGTACGGCTCCTTCGATCGCAAGCAGGTGTCGGGCGACTTCGGCGGACCCATCGGCGGCAGCGACACCGAGCCTTCGGCCTGGTCCTATCGCGCCACCTTCCTCAAGCGCGAGAGCGACGCGTTCGTCGACCATGTGCCCGACGACCGCGACTTCTTTGCCGGCGCGTTGCGCTGGCAGCCTTCCGCCGCCACGTCCCTGACGATCCGGGCGGAGTACCTGAACCGCGACACGATCTACGTCAACGGCCTGCCCGCCGAAGGCACCGTGTGGCCGAACCCCAACGGCAAGATCGCGCGCAGCTATTTCCCCGGCATCCCGGGCTGGAACCGCTACGACAGCACCAGCCGGTCGGTGGGCTACGACTTCGAGCATGCCTTTAACGCCACGCTCAAGCTTCGGCACGTGGGCAACTACACGAAGACCAAGACCGCCATGTACGACGGCGGCCCCACCGGCCTGTCCGCCGACCAGTCCAGCGGCCAGCGCAACTTCGCCCTGAGCCGCGACGACGCTTCGCGCCGGCTCACCACCAGCACCTACCTGGAGGCGAAGTTCGATACCGGGCCGGCCGCGCACACGCTGCTCGCCGGCGTGGACACGAGCAATTCGAGATGGGGCACCGACTTCTTCAACTACGACGTGACGGGCGGCGCGCCGCAGAGCTATTTCGATCCCGCCTACGATCTCTCGGTCGACCGCTCGACGGCTCGTCGCAATTACTACTACGACGACACCCGGCAGGAGAGCGTGGGCATGTATCTCCAGGACCAGGTCAAGATCAACGACCGTCTGGTGCTGCTCGGCGGCCTGCGCCACGAGCGCTTCCGCACGCGCACGACGCCGCAGGACGGCGTCACGCCGCCGACGCGTGAAAGCGTGTCGGCCAACACCGGCCGCCTCGGCGTGGTCTACCTGTTCGACAACGGCGTGGCGCCCTTTGCCAGCTACAGCCAGTCCTACCAGCCCGAGGCCGGCAAGGACAGGCTGGGCAATTCCTTCAAGCCCACCGAAGGCGAACAGTTCGAGGTCGGCGTGCGCTGGCAGCCCAAGGGCAGCGACACCCTGCTTTCGGCCGCCCTCTACCAATTGACCCGCACCAACATCACCGTCCCCGACCCGCTCGACTGGACGGCCTACGCCCAGATCGGCGAAGTCCGAGCGCGCGGTCTCGAGCTCGAGGCGCGCGCGGCGGTCACGCGCAACACACGGGTCATCGCCAACTACACCTACACCAGCGCCGAAACCACCAAGACCAGCCCCTGGACCCCCGAACTGGCCGGCCAGCGCAACGGCGGCGTGCCCAAGCATGCGGCCTCCCTCTGGGTCGATCATGACTTCGGCAGCCTCGGCCTGCCCGAGCTGCGCGTCGGCGCGGGGGTGCGCTACATCGGCGAGACCCCGGCGCTGTTCCGCAACGACCTGACCGTGGCAAGCTATACGCTGGTCGACGCGATGGCGAGCTACACGTACGGGCCGTGGCGCTTCGCCGTGAACGCGAACAACCTGTTCGACAAGAACTACGCAACGTGCACGTACAACTGCTTCTACGGCGAAGAGCGGCGCATCGTGGGCTCGGTATCCTACCGCTGGTAAAGACAGCCCGCCCGGCCTTTCTCCCGGCCCGTGCCGGCCAGCCGGGCAAGTCGACGAACAACGCTGCCCAGTGTCCGCGCATGGCGGAGCGCGCCAGCCAGGCCTCCCGGATCGTCTGGACGCGCTGCCGCTACTTGTGTGTCAGACGGATCGGCGCGCGGTCCGGGCGCGCCATCACATCGATGAGGCCCACCTACGCCACGTTCCTGTCCGGCGCCAATTGCCGGGCTTTCTCCAGCGCGATCTCGCCGCCCCAGGACCAGCCGGCCACGATGCAGCGGCCGTGCGGCGCATGCTCGCGGACGTGTACGCGGCGTAGCGGAAAGCCAGCGCCGGCCCATTATCGCATGGCTGATGAAGGCGTGCGCCTTGGAACGCGTCGCCCAGGCTGGCGACGATTGCCTCGTACTTGCCAGCCACCTGCCGCTCGGGCACGGAGACGACTTCCGATACCAAGGTTCATGGACTTTGTCGCATTGCATATCTAGGTGTGAATCGTCAAGAGGTTGTATCCATCGAGATTGAGTCTGGAGATGGGTACAGCGCAGCCGATGCCTTGGTGCGGGCGATGCCAGTTGTAGTGGTGTAGCCAGGATTTCATGGCATCGGCTCGTTGCTGTGAGTTCTGGTAGGTGTAGGCGTAGGCCCACTCGCGCAAGGCCGACTGGATGAATCGTTCTGCCTTGCCGTTGGTCTGTGGCCGATAGGGCCGGGTGAAGCGATGCTTGATGCTCAGTTCACGGCAGGCGGCAGAGAAGGCCCGGCTACGGAAGGCCGAACCGTTGTCGGTCAGCAGTCTGCGCACGGTCACGCCCAGGCGTTGGTAGTAGGCCACCGCGTTCTTGAGGAACTGGACTGCGCTGGGGAAACGTTCGTCGGGATGGATGTCGGTAAAGGCCACGCGGGCGTGGTCATCGATGGCGACGAACACGAAGTCCCAGCCGGCGCCGTCCACGCCATCGCGGCGGTTACCTGTGACCCGGTGGCTGGGTCGCACGATGCGCCCGAGCTTCTTGATGTCGAGGTGTAGCAGCTCACCCGGGGCAGGATGCTCGTAGCGCACGACCGGCTCGGCCGGATCCAGATCGGCCAGACGCGAGAGCCCGGCACGGGCCAGCACGCGACTGACGGTGCTGGCTGACACGCCCAGGGCTTGGGCGATACGGGATTGGGTCAGGCGTTTGCGACGCAACTCGATGACGGCCAACGCCTTGGCCGGCGCAATCGCCCTGGGCGAGACCGCGGGACGCGAGGACGCATCGGCCAGCCCTGGCTCGCCCTGGGCCAGGAACCGCCCCAGCCACTTGCGCACCGTGGGCGCAGTTACCCCATAGGCCTGAGCCGCTTGAGAGACGCTGAACTGCTTGGCAATCAGCTGATGGACCATTTCGAGTCGACGCAGGAAAGTCAATCGGGCATGCTTATGCGTGTTCATCCGGCTGGGCTCCTGAGAATCCTGGGTGTTGTGGTGACTTCCAGTTTCTCAAACCCAGTTCGGATGAACCATGCATACAACCTATTGAATCTTCACATCTAGGCGCACAGGCGAAGGCCTGATGACTGCCCTCTCCCTCGTGCGCCGCACGAAGCATGCACAACCTGCCTACCCATCAGAACGAAACCATCTCGGCCGGATTGATCAGACTCTTCAGGCCAAGCGCGCCCTTGACCATCGGGATCGCCACCGCTCCCAGGTAATGACCGAGAGGAATGTTGTCATGCTCGATGCGCGTGAGCATGGCGAAGTCGTCGTTGCGGCCAGTGATGTCTTCGTTGCCCACCAAGATCAGCGTGGGCATCGACCTCGAGATACTGCTCGGCGGCCGCGATGCACAGTTCGTGATCGAAGGCCTGTACCGGCTACGCGAGACCAAGGTCGAAGCGCTGAACGTCGTCCGGGCCGAGGGAATTGGCCCCAACGGCCGCAGCTTCGAGCCCTGGGACTTCGGCATTCCACAGATCGACAGCCTCCTGGCCCACCTCGGCGCGGAGCCCGTCGAGGCCTTGCCGGGCACACCGGAGGAACGCTGACATGGGACCAACCCCGTACCAGTACCTGCCGCCGTGGGCCAGGGTCACGATCGAGCGCTTGGACTCCTACACCGAGCCGGTCCGACCCGACGAGATCCCGCCAGGCACGCTGCGCCTGATCCGGCTCGCCCGCGAGGGGCGTCCTGTGCGCCGCCCCAGCGGCGGCAACGTCACCGAACTGGCACGCGTGCTGGGCGTCAGCCGCTCCACCCCGCATCGGCGCATCCAGAAGCTGGCACTGGGGCGGCGCAACAGCCGCTGGATGGGCGCCTGAAGCCGGTTCAGCATGCCTTTTCTCAGGTGCTGACCGCATCCATGCTGTGCGCCAGCGCGGTGTAGATCGCCGGCACCAGGCTTTGCGAGGCATTGAAGCGCATGAAGCAGCCAGCGCCTTGCGAGAGGGAAAATGCATTGCCGGGCGCCAGCACCATGCGATGTATCTGCAGCGCATGTTGCGACAAGATAGCGGCATCGACCCCGTCCGGCAACTGGCACCACAGGAACATCCCGGCCTGCGGCTGGTGCCAGGGCTGGATGCCCAGACGCCGCAGACGCTCGATGGTCAGCCCCATCGCATCGGCCAGCCTTGCACGCAAGGCATTCATGTGGCGCTGGTAGGTGCCGCCAGCCAGCAGCGTGTGCAGCAACTCGGCCGAAAAGTGGCCGGATTCAAATGCCGTGGCCAACTTCAGGTCCACCAGTTGCCCGATCCAGTCCGCCCGCGTGGCGATGTGGCCTACCCGCACCGAGGCCGACAGCGTCTTCGAGAAACTGCCAACGTACACCACCCGCTGCAGGCCATCCAGCGCCGCCAGGCGCGGCGCCGGATGGTGCTCGAAATCGGCGAGCACATCGTCCTCAATGATGGTCAGTTCGTGCTGCGCCGCCAGCACCAGCACCTGGTGTGCCACCGCGGCGCTGAGGCTGGCGCCGGTCGGGTTGTGCAGCGCGGCATTGGTCAGGTACAGGCGCGGGCGGTGCTGCGCCAGGCATTGCGCCAGCGCCGCCACGTCCGGGCCCTGCGGGGTGTAGGGCACGCTGACGACCTCGGCGCGGTGCGCGCGCAGCATCGCCTGGAAGCTGAAGTAGCACGGATCGTCCACCAGCACGGTATCGCCCGGCTGCAGCAGAAAACGGCACAACAGGTCGACCGCCTGCGTGCCGGATTCGGTCAGCATCAACTGCGCCGGCGCGGCGCGGATGCCGCGCTCGGCCAGCCGGTGCGAGAGCAACTGGCGCAATTGTGGCGAGCCCTGTGGTGTACCGTAGCCGGTCAACGGCGCCAGCGCGCGGCGCGAGAGCGTGCGCAGGGCGCGGCGGATGTCCTGCTCGGGCATCCACGTCTCGGGCAGCCAGCCGCACCCGGGCTTGAGGCTGGCGGCATCGGCCAGCAGCGACTGGCGCGTCACCCACACCGGATCGCTGTGCGGCGCCAGGCCTGGCTGCACTTCGGCCACGCTGAACGGCGTGAGCTGGCGCCCGACGTAGAAGCCCGAGCCGGGCCGCGACTCAATCAGCCCTTGCGCCACCAATCGGGCATAGGCCTCCACCACCGTTGAGCGCGCCACCCCCAACGCCTCGGCCTGCGCCCGAACCGACGGCAGGCGCTTGCCCGCGCACAGGCTGCGGCTTTCGATGCGCTGGCGCACATCGCGCATAACCTGCTCGACGCGGGTGGGCACGGTAGTCCCCTCGGCAGCAGGCGGAGTCTCGGCAGGTGATGGCGCTTGGGACATGGAAAATAGATGGCGAAAAGGATGGCATCGTGCACACAACAACCGTACCGATCGTTGAGCAGTACGGTTTTGTTGAATTGTACTGAAATCGTACCTTCCACTCACGCATGGCGATTCCTATCATGAGGCGTTTTCCACCTTTGACGGACAAGCCGCATGTCTAGCGCCACTGTATCCACCACCTCTTCTGCAACCGCCCCCACCACGCCGCTCAGCGACTCCCAATGCCTGAAGATCGGCCTGGCCGAAATGCTCAAGGGTGGCGTCATCATGGACGTCTGCACCGCCGAGCAGGCCCGCATCGCCGAGGTTGCCGGCGCCTGCGCGGTGATGGCGCTGGAGCGTGTGCCGGCGCAGATCCGGGCGCAAGGCGGCGTGGCGCGCATGGCCAATCCGCGCCTGATCCAGGACATCATGGCCACCGTCTCCATCCCCGTGATGGCCAAGGCCCGCATCGGCCACTTCGCCGAAGCGCAGGTGCTGCAGCAGCTCGGCGTGGATTTCATCGACGAAAGTGAAGTGCTCACGCCTGCCGACGAAGTCCACCACATCGACAAGCAGGCGTTCGAGACGGCTTTCGTCTGCGGCGCGCGCAACCTGGGCGAGGCGCTGCGCCGCATCGCCGAAGGTGCGGCGATGATCCGCACAAAGGGCGAAGCTGGCACCGGCGACGTTGTACACGCCGTCAAGCACATGCGCCAGATCTTGGCCGACATCCGCGCCCTCACCGCACTGCGCGGCGATGAGCTGTACGTCGCCGCGCGGGACTTGCGTGTGCCGCTGGAACTGGTGCGCCAGGTGGCCGAGAGCGGCTCGCTGCCGGTGCCCAACTTCTCGGCCGGAGGCATCGCTACGCCGGCCGATGCCGCGCTGCTGCGTCAACTCGGCGCGCAGGCCATATTCGTGGGCTCCGGCATCTTCATGAACAACGGGCAAGAATTCGCCACGCCGGCGCAGGCCGAGCAACGCGCTCGCGCCATCGTGCGCGCCTGCACGCATTACGAAGAAGCCGCGATCCTGACTGAATGTAGCGCCGATTGCGACAGCACCATGCAGGGGCTGGCCGTCTCCACGCTGGAGCCCACCGCCCTGCTGCAAGCGCGCGGCGACTGAGACAATCGATGGCATCCCCCACCATCGGTGTACTGGCACTGCAAGGCGCCTACGCCGCCCACCAACGGATGCTGCATGGCATGGGCGTGGCCACGCGCGAGGTGCGCCAGCCGCAGGATTTGGCCGGCCTGGATGGCCTGGTCCTGCCGGGCGGCGAATCGACCACGCAGTTGCACTTCCTGCAGCAAGGCGATTTCTGGCCCGCGTTGCAGCAGTTTCTTACCACGCGCCCCTGCCTAGGCACCTGCGCCGGCCTGATCCTGCTGGCGTGCAGCGTGCAACCAACCCAACCCAGCCTGGGCGTGCTGGACGTCACCGTGCAACGCAACGCCTACGGCCGCCAACGCGATTCGCGCATCCGCCAGGCCGACACCACCCTGCCCGGCGGCCCGATGGAACTGGTGCTGATCCGCGCCCCGCGCATCGTGGACGCCGGCGCAGCCGTGCAAGTGCTGGCGCAGTGCGATGGCGACCCGGTGCTGGTGCGCCAGGGCCACGCCATCGGCTGCAGCTTCCATACCGAACTGTGCAACGACACGCGAGTGCACCAATTGCTGGTGAATGCTTGCCGCAACGAACTGTAGCAAAGCCAAGGAGAGCATGGCAGGCAGACGGTGCAGATTAAATGCGTTGCCCAGGTCGAACGCGGCGATGTTGAGGTTGGACGCCAGGTTGGCCCTTTGTGGGCCGGCCTGCTGCAGCACCTGCATCTGCATCGGTGCGACTGTCAGGAAAGGCCCTGGGAGATCCCACCGACTTCGGCGAGTGATCCCGGCGACCCAGTAACACCCTCAGCACCCGACGCCATCCCGCGCCGGGTGTTTCCCCTGCGGATGCCATGTCCGCACGGACTGGCTCCGCACTATTCGACCTGGAGCCAGTACATACCAAACAACTACTACGACGCCACTGACGCCCTGACCGGCGCGCCGAACGTCAGTGCATTGGCCAGTCTGCTTAACGGCACAATCGTCTTCGAGACCAATCGCCACCGGTCTAACTTGCGGTAGCCAGCCTATGCCGCTATGCCATCGCTACCAGCGATGGCACCAGCTACGGAGACGCTTGTCGTATCGCAGCTGGATAGCGTGGCGTTCGGCTTGGGCCGTTCCGATCTTGATGGAAGCGCTGGCTGGATTCGAACCAGTCTGTACGGAGTCGCAATCCGCTGCACAGCCTCTCTGCCGCCTCAGTTATGTCCTATGCCAATATAGTATATTGTCCTATCATTGACTGCACAAGACCACCCGTCGGCTAGCTCATTGGTGACCTGGCTTGAATCCCGGCGTCCGGCCAGGCTGGTGCGTTCCCAATTCCGCGTGCTCAACGGCAAACGGTGTGTGGTCGGTGACAGGTGGTGATTTTCGATGAACGATGGACAGGAGAAACGGATGAAGAAGTATCGGCTTGCAGTCGATGTGGACGAAGTGCTTGCGGACACCCATGCCGCTCTGGCGGCCTGGTATCGGGACACCCATGGCTATTGCTGGTCGGCTGAACAGTTGGCGAGGACACCGCTGCCGTCACTGGTGAGCGCCGAACATGCGCGGGGACTGGAAGAAATGCTGCATGAAGGCGAAATCTTCCGGCATCTCAACGTCATGCCCGGCAGCCAACTTGCGCTGGATCGGCTGATGGGCAGATTCGAAATCTTCATCGTCACGGCGGCGATGGAGTATCCAGCCTCGTGCGCCGCCAAGTATGCTTGGCTGCAGGAGCACTTTCCGTTCATCCACCCATTGAACATCGTTTTCTGTGGGGACAAGAGCATCGTGTCCGCCGACCTGCTGGTCGACGACTGCGCTCGTCATTTCACCCATTTCGGCGGCCAGGGGGTTCTGTTCGACGCGTCCCACAATCGTACGGTGAATTGGCCGATACGGGTCGAAGGGTGGACCCAGGCGCTCAGCTTCCTGGAGGCGTGGGGGCGCCCGTCGTCTAATGACCCGGGTGGGGACGACTGGCGGCCGATCTAGGCAGGTTTCCCGCCCCCGCCCCGGGAACGTCAATTTTTTTAGGGTCAAAAGCTAATATGGGAACGGCAAGTGTCCGTCGACGGACATGAGCGTCTGGATCGAACCGCCCTGTCCGCTGCGTCACCCGTGAGCTTCGAGGGGCTGTGCCGGGACGATCGCCTGTCAGCGTACGTGGCCAATGCCGACGGGCTTGTGGCAACTCGTGCTTGTCCGCCGAAGCATGACTGAACGCATTCAGACCTACGCGAGACCAAGGTCGAAGCGCTACACGTCGTCCGGGCCGAGGGCATTGGCCTCAACGGCCGCAGCTTCGAGCCATGGGACTTCGGCATTCCACAGATCGACGGTCTCCTGGCCCGCTTCGGCGCGGATCCCGTCAAGGCCTTGCCGGACGCACCGGAGGAACGCTGACATGGGACCAACCCCGTACCACTACCTGCCGCTGTGGGCCAGGGTCACGATCGAGCGCCTGGACTCCTACACCGAGCCGGTCCGACCCGACGAGATCCCGCCAGGCACGCTGCGCCTGGTCCGGCTCACCCGCGAGGGCGTCCTGTGCGCCGGCGACCTAGTCGCCACGCGCCGGCTGGGTGCCTGCGAAGTCATGCGCGTCCACACGCAGCAGTCGATGGAGGTCAAGTCCCAATCCTCGGGCCAGCACTACCTGCTCAGCGAGCTCGACTTCGGGGCCGACGCGCGCATCGCCACGGAACAGCCCGTGAGCGATGCTCCGTAGCCCAGCCATCCAGCCGCGATCCGCCCCCTTGGGGCTGGCTGGCGGGCCGCACATCACGGCAAGCCGAGAGCTTGGTGTGGTGGCCCGGCCCTTGGCCGGACGCTCACCCATGCTGACGACTTACCTGCTGCGGCGCGAGGGCGAAGTGTCGGAAGTGCTGTCGCGATTCATGGAACGGGTGCAGGCCATCGACCTGCCCGAAGGCACAAGGCCCGCGCTGCCGCTAGAACCCGATCCCCAGGAGGAAATCGAGTTATGAAGGGAATGACACCTTTGCTGTTGGCAGCGGTTCTCACGGCCTGTGGTCAATCCGAAACACCGACGCAGGCCAACGTGCCGACTGTTGACGAACTGGCCGCCGACCCGGTGCGCTTGAAGGAACTACGCCAGCAATGCAAGACCGACCACGCAACGCTGGGCGACGTGTTGTGCAACCGTGTGACCGAGACCACGCGACAGCGATTCTACGGCGATGGCAAGACGCCCCACACGCCATCAGAGACACTGCAGAAGTTCTGAAAAGCCCCGACGCTACACGATAGGCTCGATGACGGCATGGGGGGCCCTGTCTGGTGCCGTGGCGGCCCGTGATTGAGCAACGGCTGGGGCACCCTGTCGCCGCGACAATGCGTGGCGACAGGGTGCTGTGGGAGATCGGACGGCATCGCGGGATCTCTCGCTGATCGCTTCCGTAGGCGGTATCGATATCAGGGCCGCTCCAGAATCCTCGGCCCAGGCCCCTGCTCGCCCAGTACGTCCAGCGGATTGCGCAGCGGACACTCATCGAGCGACAGGCAGCCGCAGCCAATGCAACTGTCCAGCTCGTCGCGCAGGCGCGTGAGTTTCTGGATGCGCTCGTCGAGACTCGTGCGCCAACGTGACGACAGCTCCTGCCACTGCACGGCGCTGAGTTTGCTGCCCGGCGGGTAGCGCCCCAGCGCTTCCTTGATTTCCTCCAAGGGAATGCCGGTGCGCTGCGCCACTTTGATAACGGCGATGTGGCGCAGCACCACCGACGGAAAGCGGCGCTGGTTGCCGGCGTTGCGGGTGCTGGCGATCAGGCCTTTCGATTCGTAGAAATGGATGGTGGAGACCGGCACGCCCGCGCGATGGGCCACTTCGCCCACCGTCATCAGCCTTGAAAAATCCATTGGTTTCTTCGCGTTCATGTGCTTGACCTAAACTTAACTTGAGGTTTTATAGTTCACAGCGTTTCATTTGGCAACCGCGGTTGCCGATCTCCCTGCAACCCATGCGGTCGTCGTGCCTTTGCGCGTGTGTGGCCGCTTCTTTCATCAGGAGTGAACGCGCATGCGCCCCTTCATCGACAACGCTTTGGACAGCCGCTGGCTGTGGATCACCGCCCGCATCCTGCTGGCGGTGGTGTTTCTTTCATCCGGCCTGGCCAAGCTGATCGACTTCCAGGGCGGGCTCGCGGAAATGCGCGCGGCGGGGCTGGAGCCGGACTGGCTGTTCAACATCGCCACCATCGTGGTGCTGCTTGGCGGCTCGGTGCTGCTGTTGCTCGATCGCGCGCTTGGGTTGGGGGCCGGCGCGCTGGCGCTATTCCTGCTGCTGACCATCGTAGTGGTGCATCGTTTCTGGGCACTGCCGGAGGCGCACGCCAAGGAGGCGATGTTCTGGGCGCTGGAGCACACCACGGTGATCGGCGGCCTGATCGCAGCGGCGATTGCCAGCCGCCTGCGTCGCCGGCTGGAGGGGCGGGCATGAGCGCGCGCATGATTTCACGCAGTCTGGTGTTGGTGTGCACCGTGTGGCTGGCGGCCTGCACGTCGGGCGCGGACGAAGGGGGCGGCTGGCCGGCCACCAAGGTGGCGCTGGCCACGGTCGAGCGTGCCGAGGCGCCGCGCGCCTTCCACGGCGTCGGCGAACTGGAGGCGGCGCAGCAGGTGGAACTGGCGGCGGAAACCGCCGGGCGCATCACCCGCATCGCCTTCGCATCCGGGCAGCGGGTCAAGCAGGGCGAATTGCTGGTGCAGCTCAACGATGCGCCCGAGCAGGCCGAGCGCCTGCGGCTGCGCGCGCAGTTGCGCAATGCCGAGAGCGTGCTGGCGCGCACCCGTCAGTTGCGCGCCGACCAGGTGACCACGCAGGAGCAGCTCGACAACGCCCAGGCGGCACATGACATGGCGCAGGGCGAACTGCGCAGGATCGAGGCGGTGATCGCGCAGAAGGCGATCCGCGCGCCGTTCACCGGGACGATGGGTATTCGTCGTGTGCACGAGGGGCAGACCCTCCAGGCCGGCGATGCCATCGCCAGCCTGGTCGATGCCGGCACGATCAACGTGAACTTCGCATTGGACGAGCAGACGGTCGCGCAACTGCAGCCGGGCCAGCCGGTCGAGGTCCGCGTCGATGCCTGGCCGCAGCGCCGCTTTGCTGCACAGGTCACGGCGGTCGATCCGCTGATCGCCAGCTCGCGCACGGTGCAGGTGCAGGCCGCCCTTCCGAACGCGGAAGGACTGTTGCAGGCCGGCATGTTCGCCAACGTGCGCGTGCTGCCCCGGCAGCCCACGCCGGTGCTGGCTGTGCCGGAAACCGCGGTGAGCTACAGCGCCTACGGACAGACGGTGTTCGTGGCCGAGCCGAACGAGTACCAGGGCCTGAGCGTGCGCCGTGTCGCGGTGACGACCGGCGAGCGCTGGGAGGGCCGGGTGGAGATCGTCTCCGGTTTGAAGGAAGGCGATCAAGTGGTGGTGTCCGGCCAGCTCAAGCTCAGTGACGGCATGCCCGTCGAGCCGGTGGCGCACGACACGCTGCATGGCGGAGGCGCTGCGCCCGAACCTGAGGCGGATGCGGCGCAGGGCCAGACGCAGGAGCAGGCATCATGACCTTCACCGACGTGTTCGTGCGCCGTCCGGTGCTGGCGCTGGTGGTCAGCAGCCTGATCGTGCTGCTGGGCCTGTTCGCGCTGGGCAAGCTGCCGATCCGGCAGTATCCGACGCTGGAAACCTCAACCATCACGGTCAGTACCGAATACCCCGGCGCCTCCGCCGAGCTGATGCAGGGCTTCGTGACCCAGCCGATCGCGCAGGCGGTGTCCTCGGTCGAGGGCATCGACTACCTGTCGTCCTCGTCCGTGCAGGGCCGCAGCACGGTCACGTTGCGGATGGAACTGAACCGCGACTCGACCCAGGCGCTGACCGAGACCATGGCGAAGGTCAACCAGGTTCGCTACCGCCTGCCCGAACGGGCTTACGACCCGGTGATCGAGCTGTCGGCCGGCGATTCGACGGCAGTGGCCTACGTTGGCTTTTCCACTGGAAGCCTGTCCACGCCAGAACTGACCGACTACCTGTCGCGCGTGGTCGAGCCGCTGTTTTCCGGTATCCCCGGTGTGGCCAAGGTGCAGACCTTCGGCGGCCAGCGGCTGGCGATGCGCCTGTGGCTGGATGCCGACCGTCTGGCCGGGCGCGGCCTGACCGCCACGGATGTGGCCGAGGCGGTACGCCGCAACAACTACCAGGCCGCGCCGGGCCAGGTGCGCGGGCAGTACGTGATCTCCAATGTGCGGGTCAACTCCGACCTGACCAGCGTGGAGGAATTCCGCGATCTGGTGATTCGCAACGACGGCAATGGTCTGGTGCGCCTGCGCGACGTGGGCACGGTGGAGCTGGGCGCAGCGGCCACCGACACCAGCGCCACGATGGATGGCGAGCCCGCCGTCCACCTGGGGTTGTTCCCGACGCCCGCGGGCAATCCGCTGGTCATCGTCGATGGCATCCGCCAGTTGCTCCCGGAGATCGAGAAGACGCTGCCGCCGGGTGTCAGGATGGATCTGGCCTACGAGACGGCCCGCTTCATCGAGGCCTCGATCGACGAAGTGCTGCGCACGCTGCTGGAGGCCGTGCTGATCGTGGTGCTGGTGATCTGGCTGTGCCTGGGGTCGCTGCGCAGCGTCATCATCCCGGTGGTCACGATTCCGTTGTCGATGCTGGGTGCCGCCGGGCTGATGCTGGCCTTCGGCTTCAGCATCAACCTGCTGACCTTGCTGGCGATGGTGCTGGCGATCGGGCTGGTCGTGGACGACGCCATCGTGGTGGTGGAAAACGTGCATCGCCATATCGAGGAAGGCAAGACACCCGTGGCGGCGGCGCTGATCGGTGCGCGCGAGATTGCTGGGCCGGTGATCGCGATGACACTGACGCTGGCGGCCGTCTACGCGCCGATCGGTCTGATGAGTGGACTGACCGGTGCGCTGTTCCGCGAGTTCGCGCTGACGCTGGCCGGAGCCGTGATTGTCTCGGGCGTGGTGGCGCTGACGCTTTCGCCGGTGATGAGTTCTCTGCTGCTGAAATCCAGTCATCAGGACGGCGGACAGGGACGCATGGCACGGCTGGCCGAGGCGGTCTTTGGCGGTCTGGCGCGTCGCTACGGCAAAGTGCTGCGCTTCTCGCTGCGGCAGCGTTGGCTGAGCGGCGGCTTCGCTCTGCTGGTCTGCCTGAGCCTGCCTTTTCTCTACCAGATGCCGCAGCGAGAACTGGCTCCCCCGGAAGACCAGGCGGCGGTGCTGGCGGCCATCAAATCGCCGCAGCACACCAGCCTGGACTATGCCGAACGATTTGGCGAGGAATTGCACCGGGTGATGGCATCCATCCCTGAGACGACCGGCACCTGGATCATCAATGGCACCGATGGCCCCGCCGCCAGTTTCGGGGGGATCAACCTGTCCGAGTGGGGAGTGCGCGAGCGCAAGGAGCCGGAGATCGTCGCCGAGCTGCAGGGTGCCGCGGGCGGCATCGCGGGCAGCAGCATCTTCGCCTTCCAGGTCGCGCCGTTGCCGGGCGGCAGTGGTGGCCTGCCGGTGCAACTAGTGCTGCGCAGCGTGCAGGACTACCCGATACTGTACGAAGCGATGGAGGGCCTGAAGCAGCGTGCCCGCGAAAGTGGCCTGTTCGTCGTGGTCGACAGCGACCTGGAGTACGACAGCCCCGTGGTGCAGGTCACGATCGACCGGGCCAAGGCCGGCAGCCTGGGCATCGCCCTGCAGGACATTGGCGACTCGCTTGGCGTACTGGTCGGCGAGAACTACATCAACCGTTTCGCACTGTTCGGCCGTTCCTACGATGTCATCCCGCAGAGCGTGCGCGACCAGCGGTTGACGCCGCAGGCGCTGGCCCGCCAGTTCGTGCGTACCGGCGATGGCACCCTGGTGCCGCTGTCCACGGTGGTGCGGCTGGACCTGGGCGTGGAGCCCAACCGGCTCAACCAGTTCGACCAGCAGAATGCCGCCACCCTGCAGGCCATACCCGCACCTGGCGTATCGCTGGGCCAGGCCGTGGGATTTCTGGAACAGGCGGTGGCCGACCTGCCGCCCGGCTTCAGCCATGACTGGCAGTCCGAATCGCGCCAGTATGTGCAGGAAGGAAGCGCGCTGGTCTTCGCTTTCCTCGCGGCCCTGGTGGTGATCTACCTGGTGCTGGCCGCACAGTACGAGAGCCTGATCGACCCATTGATCATCCTGATCGCTGTGCCGCTGTCGATCTGCGGCGCGCTGCTGCCGCTGGCGCTGGGCTGGGCCACGCTCAACATCTACACGCAGATCGGATTGGTGACCTTGATTGGCCTCATCAGCAAGCACGGCATCCTGATGGTGGAATTCGCCAATGAGCTGCAAGTGAAGGAGCGCCTGGGCCGGACCGAGGCCATCGTCCGCGCCGCGCAGATCCGCCTGCGCCCGGTTCTGATGACCACCGGCGCGATGGCCTTCGGCGTGGTGCCGCTGCTGTTCGCCAGCGGGGCTGGCGCCAACAGCCGCTTCGGCCTGGGCGTGGTGATCGTCTGCGGCATGCTGGTGGGTACGCTGTTCACCCTGTTCGTGCTGCCGACGATCTACACCTGGCTGGCGCGAGACCACCGGGTTCAAAGCGCCCGTAGCCGCCAACTGGCCGAGATCGAACAAGCCGAAGGAGCGGCGGCATGAGGACAAGCCATATGAAAGTTCGCCTTATGGGGGCAACAGCGCTGGCTGTAGCGCTGTCGGGTTGCGCAGTGGGACCGAAGTACGTCAAACCCGATACGCCAGCCATCGCGCTGGCCAGCCCGCAAGCAGCGGAATTTGCGGTGGGCACGGCCGAGGCCATGCTCACCGACTGGTGGACCTTTTTCGAGGACGATGGCCTCAACCACTGGATCGACGCCGCGCTGGCGCACAACCACGACATCCGCCAGGCCCGGGCCAACCTGCTGGCCGCGCGTGCGATCTTCAACGAGCGCCGGCTGGACCGCCTGCCGGGCGTGACCAGCAGTGCAGGTTATGCTCGTGGCATCCAGCAGCAGGCCAGCAATAGCGGCGCGCGCACCCTGTCCGAATCTTGGCAGGCCGGCTTCGATGTGCAGTGGGAGATCGACTTGTTCGGTCGCCTGGACCGGCTGCAGCAGGCCGCCGTGGCACGCGCCGAGGCCAGCGAGGCCGAACTGGCACTGACCCGCCTGAGCATCGCCGCCGAGGTCGCGCGCACCTGGTTCGAGGCGCAGGCCCAGCGGCGCCAACTGGATGTTGCGCGGCAGGAAGTGGACAACTGGCGCGAGACGGTCAGGCTTGCGCAAGCCAGCCAGAACGCTGGTGCCGGGCTGCCAGAAGACGTGGAAAACGCCCGCGCCAACCTTCTGCGCAGCGAGGCGGCGCTCCCGCCGCTGACCGCCGCGCTGCAACAGGCGCGCCACCGCCTTGCGGTGCTGGCCGGCCAGCGCCCTGGCGAGGCCGGCTTGCCCGACCCCACCGACGCCCGCTTCGCGCCACTGGCCCGGCAATTGCCGCTGGGCGACGTCAACCGCCTGATCCTGGTGCGGCCGGACGTGGTGCAGGCCGAGCGCCTGCTGGCAGCCAGCGTCGCCGACGCCGGCGCCGCCACTGCCGAGCTGTATCCGCGCATCGACCTGGGCGGCTTCCTCGGCTTCTTCGCTCTGCGCGACGGCGATCTCGGCAGCGCCGCCTCGCGCGCCTTCCAGATCGCGCCGACAGTGTCGTGGCCCGCGCTGCGGCTGGGGAACGCTCGCGCCCGCCTGCGCGGCGCCGAGGCCGCGTCGGAAGGCGCGCTGGCCCGCTACGAACAGGCACTGCTGACCGCGCAGGAGGACGTCGAGAACGCCGTGACCGCGTTCGCCGAGCAGCAGCGCCAGCTCGCCGCGCTGTTGCAGTCGGCCAGCCACGCTCAGGCCGCGTTCGCCATTGCCGACACGCGCTACCGCGCCGGTTCCGGCAGCTACCAGGCCGTGCTGGAAAACCAGCGCACGCTGTTCCAGTTGCGCCGGCAGATCGCGCAGGAAGAAGCGGCCTCGCAGATGCAGGTGGTGGCGCTGTACAAGGCGCTGGGATGGGGGACGGGCGTTACCAATCAGGCCGTTGAGGTGGATGACCGCTGAGGCAGGCATGTCGCGTAGCACCTTCGTCGCCGTCCACACGGTTCGGCAGTGTTTCAGCGAACCCCACTTCCTGCATCGAAGGAGTATTCCGCGATGCAGGTCATGCGCAACGGCCACGCCTGTTCAGCCGTGCTCGGCCAGCGCCTGCCGCCATTGCCGCAACTGCTGCACCGTCGCGGTGACGCCGCCGCAGACGACCACCAGCACGTCCTCGGCATCGCCCAGCGCGGCATGGTTGGCGTAGGCCAGCGCCAGGCTGGCGCCGCAGGCTGGCTCGACCAGCAGGCGGTGGTCGTCCAGGAAACGCGCGCAGGCAGTGACGGCGGCAAGATCGGTGACGGTGGCGCTGCGGGTGGGGTGCTGCCGGGCCAGCGCGAATGCCTGTTCGCAGACCTGTCTGGCGGCCAGCGAGGTGGCGATGCTGGTGACTGCCTCCAGCGCGATGCGTTCGCCCTGCGCCAGCGATTGCGCGAAGGCATCCGCGCCATGCGTTTCCGCCGCGATGACGGGCACGTCGCCCCAGCCGTTGCGGCGCAGCCCTTCGACCACGCCCGCATACAGGCCGCCGCCGCCGACCGACAGCACCACCGCGCCCGGCGTCAGTCCGTTCTGCGCCACCTCATCGACCAGGCTGGCATGGCCTTGCCATAGAAGCGGGTCGTCGAACGGGTGCAGGAAGGCGTCGTCCTTCCCCAGCAGCGACTGCGCCAGCGCGTTGGCCTCGTGCCAGGCCTTGCCGTGCACGATGAGGTCGGCGTGTTCCGCGCGGATCAGGGCGCGGGCGCGCTCGGTGGTGGTTTCGGGCACCACCACGGTCACCGGAATGCCGAGGCGGCGCCCGGCATAGGCCACGGCGATGCCCGCATTGCCGCCGGACGAGGACACGAAGCGCCGTTTGCCGCGTTGGGCATGCGCCTCGCAGGCCAGGCCGATGCCGCGGATCTTGAACGAGCCAGGCGGCTGCAGGTTCTCCAGCTTGAGCCAGACGCGGCGGCCCGCGGCCTGGCTGAGGGGGTGGGATTCGATGCAGGGGGTGGCGATGTGCAGAGGCATGTGGCGGCATTCAATGGCGGGTGTTGGTGTCGTGTGTCATTCGCCGAATTCCCGGCGGGTGCGTGGCGCGTCTGGCAGTTGCGTATCCAGCGAGGCGCGGTAGCGGACGCAGCCGCGCATGAACTGCGGCCAGTCGGGCACTTCGGGTTGGCGCCCGGCCTGCTCGGGCAGCAAGGCCCACAGGTGCGGGTGGTACCAACACAGGTCGTGGCCGGAGCAGTCGCGATGGGCTCGGATGCCGGCGCGCAGTTGCTTCACCTCGGCGATCAACTGCTCGTGGCTCATGTGTTCGAGGTCGGCATCGGGCGTTGTCGTCATGTTGTGCGCCTCGTTCAGGGCTGGACGGCCAAGCCCTGCCAGTAGCGGTAGAGGCCGGCGATGTCGGACGAGCACAGCAGTGGCATGGCATGCTGGATCTGTGCGAGCGGCCAGTCCCACCACTGCATCTCCAGCAGCATGGCGATCGTGTCGTCGTCGAAACGCTTGCGGATCGCCTTGGCTGGATTGCCGACGACGATGTCGTAGGGTTCAACATCGCGCGTGACCACTGCCCGGCTGCCGACCACGGCGCCATGGCCGATGCGTACGCCAGGCATGACCATGGCCTCCGCGCCGATCCAGACGTCGCTGCCGACGACGGTATCGCCCGCCTTCTGAAAGGCGTCGCGCGCCGTGGCGAAGGCCGACTCCTCCTGCATGTAGAAGAAGGGGAACGAGGATGCCCAGTCGTACCGGTGGCCCTGGTTGCCGGCCATGATGAAGGATACGCCTGTGCCGATCGAACAGAAGCTGCCTATGACCAGACGGTCGACGTCGTCACGGTCGGGCAGCAGGTAGCGCGCGCAATCGTCGAACGCGTGGCCATGGTAGTAGCCGGAGTAGTAGCTGTAGCGGCCCACCTGGATGTTGCGGTTGGTCACCTGCTCGGTCAGCATCTTGCCCTTGAAAGGGCTGTCGAAAGCGTTGTTCATGGAAGTCTCGTTGAAAAGGTGGTGCAGCCCAGGGGTCCCTTGGCCACGTGTGCAGCATGCGGCATCGCCGTGCCGAACAGCCGCGACCGATCAGGCCCAAGGGGTGAATCGGAGTCAACGTTCATGCCTGCCCCTTACGCCACGCCCGCAGCCGGTTGCGCACGTTGGCGTAGGGCGAGGCGGTGTTGAACTGGATCATGCGGCCCTGGGTCCACTTGCCGTACCAGGGGCGCCCATACAGCGCGGCGTCGTCGCTGGCTTCGATGCGGGCGACGATGGCGGCCTTGGCGGCGGTCAGCCGGTCCAGCAACTGCGGCCAGGGCAGGACCTCGTAGTCGCGGTAGAACTTCTGCGCCAGCCTGCCCAGTTCGTTCCATTTGAAGCCGGTCTCCGGGAAGTCGATGGACTGGCCGTCGGCATCGCGCTGTAGCCATTTGAGCACCAACTCGTTCCAGCCCAGTAGGTAGGCGACGAGGTTAGCGGGGCTCATCTGGGTGCCCTTGGCGTGGCCTTCCATGCCGGGCGTGTACACCTGCTCCGGTGGGATGGCGTGCAGCGCCTCCTTCAACTTGCCGAACTGCGTGTCGATGGTGTGCAGCAGTTCAGCCTTGCTCTGTGGGACTGCCATGTGTGGCCTCCTGGGTGGGGTGCGTGGCAAACGTGTTCTCCGCGACGGTGATGACCCGTTCACAGGCGATGAGCACGTTCAGCGAATCGGCGATGAAGCAAAGGCGGTGAGATTTCTTACGGGATGCAGGCATGGTACGGGCATATCGGCGGCTGCTTGTGCATCAGCGCGTGGCAGCAAGCGCGGTACGGTTCTGGTCTGCCGCATCCCTGTCCTGTGCCGTCACTGAAGTCAGCCGAGTCAGTCGCGGCGCACACCATTGGTGCAAGTCGTCCATCAAAGAATAGACCACCGGCACGAATACCAGGCTGAGCGGGGTCGAGGTGACCAAGCCGCCGATCACCGCAATGGCCATCGGCGCGCGAAAGCCCGCATCGGCACCGCTGGCGAACACGGCGGGCACCATGCCCGCGGCCATGGCGATGGTGGTCATGACGATGGGCCGGGCACGCTCGGCGCCCGATTGCAGCAGCGCCTGCGCACGCGGCATGCCGTGGCGGTGCTTGTCGATCACGAAGTCCACCAGCAGGATCGAGTTCTTGGTGACGATGCCCATCAGCATCAGGATGCCGATCACGGCAGGCAGGTCGAGCGCGGCGCCGTACAACAACAATCCGCCGATGGCACCGCCCAGCGACAGCGGCAAGGCCGTGAGGATGGTGATCGGCTGCAGAAAGTCGCGGAACAGCAGCACCAGCACCGCGAACACCATCAGCACGCCAAAGCCCATGGCGGTGGCGAACTTGTCGAACATCTCGGCCATGTATTTGGCATCGCCGTACGCGACCTGGCGCACCCCGGCCGGCAGATCGCGCAGGGCGGGCAGGGCTTCGATGGCCGCCAGGGCCTCCCCCAGTGTGGTGCCGGCCACCAGATCGGCATCCACCGACACGCGGCGCTGGCGGTCGAAGCGTTCGATGCGCGAGGGGCCATCGGCGTATCGCAGGTCGGCCACGGCATGCAGCGGCACGGTGCCGCCGTCTTCGGTGGCGACGCGCAGCCGGCGCAGGGTGTGGAGATCGTCGCGGGCCGATTCGGCCAGCGCCACGCGCACCGGCACCTGCCGGTCGGCGAAGTTGAAGCGGGTCGAGTTCGCGTCGAGGTCGCCGACGGTGGCAATGCGCAGGGTGTCGCCGATGGCCAGCGGCGCGACGTTGGCGCGGGCGGCCTCATCCACGCGCGGCTCGACGCGCAGCTCCGGGCGCGGCAACGGCTCATTGACCTGCACGTTGGCGATACCGGGGACATCGCGCATCTGGCGGCGCAGTGCATGGGCGGCCTCGGCCAGCGTATCCGGGTCATCGCCCACCAGGATCACGGAAAGCTCGCGCGCGGCGGTTTCACCCCGCACGGCCACACGCAGGTCGGCAACGTCCGCCAGTTGCTGGCGCAAGGTCTGCTCGAAGGCCTTCTGGTCCAGCTTGCGTTCGCCAGGCGGCACCAGCTTGATCAGCAGCGAGCCTTGCGCCACATCGTCACCGCCTGCAGTGGCAAAGATCGCGGCCACTTCCGGGCGCTGTGCGATGCGGTCGGCCAGCATTTGCAGGCGGGCATCGGTCTCGGCCAGCGGCGTGCCAGGTGGCAGGGTGACGTCGAGCTGCGCCAGGCTGCGGTCATTGACGGGGAGAAAGCCCGAAGGCAGCAGTGGCACCAGTGCCAGCGATGCTGCCAGGAACGCCGCACCGGCCAGCAACGTGGCGCGGCGATGATGCAAGGCCCAGTCCAGCAGACGAAGGTAGCGGGCCATGAGGCCGCCGGACGCAGCGGCCTGATGCACCGCCTCTCCGGCTTTGGGGGAAAGAAGATAGGCCGCCAGCAACGGCGTGCCCAGTCGCGCCACCAGCATCGAAGCCAGCACCGCGACCGACACGGTGACGCCGAACTGACTGAAATACTGGCCGATGGTGCCACCGATGAAGCTGACCGGCAGAAACACCGCGACGATGGTGGCGGTGATCGCGATCACCGCGAAGCCGATGGAGTCGGCCCCGTCGATGGCGGCCTGGAACGGACGCTTGCCCTTGTCCAGGTGGCGCTCGATGTTCTCGATCTCGACGATGGCATCGTCCACCAGGATGCCGATCACCAGGGTCAATCCCAGCAAGGTGATGCTGTTGAGGGTGTAGCCCAGCCAAGCCATGACCACGAAGGTCGGCAGGATCGACAGCGGCAAGGCGATGGCGGCCACCAGCGTGGCGCGCCAACTGCGCAGGAACAGGAACACCACCAGCACGGTCAGCAGTGCGCCTTCGATCAGCGTAGTCATCGCGGCGCGATAGCTGGAGCGGGTGTAGTCCACGGTGTTGGACACCTGCTCGATGCGCACATCGGGGTGTGAGCGTTGCAGCGCACTGATCGCCGCTTCCACGCCTGCTGCGACCACGGTATCACTGGAGCCCCGCGTGCGGAACACCGCAAAGCCAACCACTTCTTCACCATCGAGGCGGGCGCGGGTACGGGGTTCGGCGCCACCGTCGCTGACCTGCGCCAAATCCGACAGCCGCGCCCAGCGTCCATCCGGCAATGCAATCGGGCGTTCGGCTAGGGTTTCCACGCTGAGCGCGCTGCCCAGGGCACGGATGGCGCGCTCGCGCCCATCGAGCGTGGCGCGGCCACCGGGCACGTCGATGTTGGACTGCGCCAGTTGCGTATTGACCTGTCCTGCCGTGATGCCCAGCGCGTCCAGCCGGTCCGGCAACAGTTCGACGCGCACCTCGCGCCCGATGCCGCCCAGGCGCTGCACCTGTTGCACGCCCGGTGCGGCCAGCAAGGCGCGACTGACGGTGTCGTCGATGAACCAGGACAGTTCCGGCAGGCTCTTGGCCGGGGCGCGCACCGCGTAGTGGAACAGCGCGCCGCCTTCGACATCCACGCGCGCGATCACCGGCTCCAGGATGCCTTGCGGCAGGTCGGAACGTATCTGTGCTACCGCATCGCGCACGTCGTTGGTGGCGCGGTCCGGGTCGATGCCGAGCTGGAACTCCACCGTCGTCAGCGACAGCCCGTCGCTCATCGAGGAACTGAGGTGGCGGATGCCAGCCAGCCCGGCCACGACGGCCTCGACCCGGCGCGTGATCGCGTTTTCCAGTTCGCTGGGTGCGGCGCCCGGCTGCGCGATGGACACGGTGACGATCGGAAACGTCACCTGCGGGTTGGCATTGACCGGCAGCTTGACGAAGGCCATCCATCCGGCGATGGACAACACCAGGAACAGTACGATGGTCGGGATCGGGCGGCGGATCGCCCAGGAAGACACCTGGAGGCTCATGGCGTGTTTCCATCCTCGCGGTCATTCGCAACAGTGACCACATCGCCATCACGCACGAAGGCGATGGCCTCCTGCACCACACGCTCGCCCGGCTTGAGCCCGGCGACGATTTCAAGCAGATCGCCATGGCGGCGGCCTGGCGTGACGGCGCGCTGCGACACGCGCCCTTGCGCATCCACCAGCATCACGCTGGACTGGCGTTCTGCATTGGTCGTCACGGCGCGTGCGGGGACGGCCACCGGCAGAGTCTGCGCAGGCAGGGTAAAGCGGGCCTCGGCGTGACTGCCTGCACGCCATCTTTCCTGCCGGGCGTTGGTCGCGTCGAGCATCACGCGCACCCGACCCAGACGCGTGCGTGGATCGAGTTCGGGTGTGATCAAGCGCACCGTGCCGTCGAGGTCATCCTCACCATCGGCCAGGCGCACCGTCGCCGCCATGCCGATGGCAAGCTGAGCGAGATCGGTAGCGGTCGCTTCGGCATCGAGTTCGATTTCACCCTCGCCAATCAACCGGAACAACGGCTCGGCGCCAGCCAGTGCCCCCACGCGGGCCGTGCGCATGGACACCACGCCATCGACGGGCGCAAGGATGTCGGCCCTGGCGCGCTGGCTGCGTTGCTCGGCCACCTGCGCCTGGGCCTGCTGTACGTCGGCACGGGCGGCTTGCAGACTGGCGGCGGCAGAAGCGGCACGCGCACGTTGCTCGTCACCCTGTTGTGCGCTGACCGCGCCCGAGCGCGTCAAGGGCTCTATGCGTGCCAAGGTGGCACGGGCTTCTGCGTCCAGTGCTTGCTGCTCGCGCAATGCCGCCTGCGCTCGCGACAAAGCGGCCTCGGCCTGCTGCAGTTGTGCTTGCACGTTGGTGGTCTCCAGACGTGCCAGCAATTGGCCTCGACGTACACGCTCACCCACGTCAACATGCACCTGCGCCACGCGCTGGTCCTGCAACGCCGTGCCGATTGCGATGTCTTCCCGCGCCACCAGCGTGCCGCTCAGGCGCAGCGTGGGTGTGACCGTGGCCGGGCCTGCCACGCCCGCGGTGACGCGCATGGGTGGATCGTCCGCTGGTGCGTCGGAAGCGTCGGGCCACGCCCACATGACGGTCAGTGCGAGCGCCACCAGCGCGGCCGACACGATCAGCCATGCACGTAGTGGCAAGCGAAAAGAAGTGAAAGATGCAGCGGTGTGGCGATTCATCAGCGTTGTCCGGCGGTAGGAAGTTCGGAAGCGGACGAATGGACCGGGCTGTCCAGTCCACGCAGGCCCGGCAGCCAAGTGGCGGTAGCGAGCAGGATCACGGCGACCACCGCCATCGCGGCGAGCACCGGGCGGCTGCCAGTCAGGTCGATGGCGCCACCGGCCAGCAACACCGCCAAGGGCGTCGCGACCAGTGCCGCAGCGGTGGATGCACCCAGTACCCGACTGCGGATGGCCACGGGCGCACGCCGCAGCAGCACAGTGGTCAGCAAGGGGTTGAGCGGGCCGGAGCCCAGTCCGGCCAAGACACCGGCCACCAGCCGCAGGCCTTCGCCATGAGCCAAGGTGAGCAGGAAGAACGCCAGCACCTCCAGCGTCAGGCAAGCAAGCACGATGCGGCGCAATCCCAGACGCGCACCAAAGCGGGCAAAGGCCAGTGCGCCGACAATTGCACCGCTACCAGCTGCGGCCAGGAACCAGCCCAGTGAGCTGGCCGCCAACCCGGCCTCGCGGATGCGCACCGGCATCACGACCGCATCGAGCGCACCGAACAGGCCGACCACGGTGGTGCCGAGCAGCAGCAAGCTGCGCAGCGAGGGATCGCCCAGCAGGAAACGCGCGCCAGCCAGCACGTCGGCGGATCGGCTGGTGTCCTGGCTGATGCGGCGCACGCGTCGGCCCGGCAGGGACAACCGATCCAGCACCGCTGCCATCAGCGAGCATCCGGCCGTCAGAAGCAAGGTCCGTTCCGGTCCGAACAGCGCAATGCCCAGGCCCGCCGCAGCCGGGGCCACGATGTTGGCCAGGCTGCCGACCAGCTTGTTCAACGCCGTTGCGCGCTCCAGCGGCATGCGGGCCAGCCGCGCCAACTCGGGGTAACGCGACTCCTGCGCGGTCATCCCCGGCCCATCGAACAGCGCGCCCAAGGCGATCAGGGCCAGCAAGGTCGCCAGGCCCAGCCGTTCGTGGCCTGCCAGCCAAACGATCAGCGCCATGCTGGCAGCGCTGGCCAGATCCGCACTGACCGCCACCGGCCGTGCGCCGAAGCGGTCGATCAGCGTGCCGCCGAAGAACGAACCAAGAATGAGCGGCAGCATGCCGGCAGCAGCGGCCACCCCGGTCCAGGCGGCACTGCCGGTCATGCCCAGCACCAGCCAGGGCAGCGCGACCGCCGCCACGCTGTTGCCGAACAGCGAACTGCCGCTGGCGGCGATCACGCCCAAGATCGGCGCGCGACGACGCTTGGGGAGCAGGCTCATGGCGCAGACTCTTTGCGGGCTTCTGGCGTCAGAAGCTGTAGTTCAGCATCACGGTGCCGGTGACGCCGGTTTTCTCTTCGACCAGCGGACTGTCCTTGGCACGATCACTGAACTGCATGACGTTGACGGCGGCAAACAGCGACCAGTGCTTATTGAAGTCGTGCGTCCAGTCGGCCGTCAGCGAATAGGCGTAGATGCCGGATTTGGGCGTGAACTCCGCGAAGCGGCTGCGCTGGCTTTGGGCCTGAGAGACGCCGAAGTAGGTCTGGTTGTAGTCGCGGTCGGCCGCATGCACGTTCATGCCCACGGTGACTGTGTCCTGGGCACCATCGAAAACGGTGCTTTCCAGCCCCAGCCGGTAACGGTTGCCGCGCTTGTCTTGCCCCGCCACGCGGAACTCGGCCTCGGCATTGACGGCCAGCCAAGACGTGAGCTGCTGCGCCGCCAGCACGTTGATGACTGCGCTGCTCTTGATTTCGCCCATACCCGCGAGCGTCTTCGAGCCGGGTCGCCTGTCGCTGTCCTTCTCGGTGCGGCCGAAGTCATAGCTCAGTGCCGAACTGACGTAAAAGCCGGATTCGGTCATGTATTCGGCACCCAAACCGCGCACGCTGTCGGCAAAGAAGATGCCGCGATACACCGCCACTGTCGGCACCGGCAGCACCTTGGTGTCCTTGGCTCCCAGGTAGCGCGGCATCACGCCTGCACCCAGGCCGACGATGACCTCGGTTTTTTCGCCGAACAGGCTTGGCGTGGCAGGAACATCCTGCGCGTGGGCGGCCATGGTTGCCATGCAGCCCGCCGTTGCCAGCGCGGTCGCCAGCAGTTTGCGGATGCGTGTGGGACGTAGAGAGAAAGAGAAAAACGAGCTCATGGAGGGTTCCTTCGGTTTTGACAGACAAAGCGGGGCCTACGGCCGCCTGTCAGTCAGGTGCCGGAGGAAGAATCGAGCAGTCGAGGGAAAGCGCCGGGAGGCGATTCAGTCGCTTAACCGGCAGGCGGCTCCAGGAAGCGGCGCACCATGCGCAGCAGCACAGGGGTATGTGTGCTGGCCTTGAAGTCCGGGTCCATCAGCGCACGGCCGACAGCGCCATCGGCCAAGGCAATCAGCCAGGTGGCCGCAAGCTCCGGTTGGATTGCGGAGTCGATCTGGCCCTTGGCGATCCCGCGCTGCAACAGCGCCGCCAAGTCGGCCTTGATCCGGGCTTCGTTCTCGGCAAACAGGCTGCCGATTTCTGAATTGCTCATCGTCTCGGCCGCGATCTCGACGCTGATGCGGGCATAGACTGGATCGGCCGATTGTTCCAGCAACTCAATCGCCAAGTTTTCGATGGCGGTGATTGCATCATCTTCATCGGCCAGGCGAGCGAAGCGCGCATTCATTTCGTTGCGATCGTCCTCGGCAATGGCGGCGATCAAGGCCGACTTGTTCGGGTAGTAGTGGAACAGGTTGCCTGGGCTCATCCCGGCGGCAGCGCAAATCTCGTTGGTCGAGGTGCCATGGAAACCCTTGCGGGCGAAGCAGGCCACGGCGGCATCGAGGATGTGGCGGCGCTTGGCCTCCTGTTTTTCGGGGTCGATCTTGCGCATTGCATTACTCCTTGGTGTTCGGGACCAGTACTGACTTTGCCCGTCTCTGGCCGACCAGTCGGCCGCCGACATAGGTCATGCTCGCAGCGAGGATCAACACATAGCCCAGTAGCTCGGCACTTTCTTCTATCGCGTTCTTGAACAGCTTCATGTACTGCGCGTCGAGCAGTCCTTGCCAGAGCAGTCCCATTCCCAGCAGGCGTGAATAGACCAGCACGACGACCAGTCCGGTCAGCATGCCGACACCGGCCCGCGAGACCAGCAGCCTCGCCATGCCGCACAAAGTGCCGCGCCAATCATGCATGGCATGCACCAGGCAGGCACTGGCCACGCCCGCGACCATTCCCTGCCACACCCCGTCGCCGATGCCATCCAGCAAGGCATCGTTCTCGCGGATCAACATGCAGGCAAACAGACCCGCGGCGAGCACGGCAAAGCGCCGGTCGGATGGCGAACGCCACCCCAGCCAGACAAAGGCAAAGACGATGGTTGCAAGCAATACGGATTGCGTCAGTTCCAACAGAGAACGCTCACCGACCTCATTGCCCAGCCAACGCAGGTCCGCGAGCAACAGCATTGGGGGCAGGCTGACCAATGCGGCGTACAGGGTGGCGCATGCCAGTGCGGCCAGGACGATCCGTCCCGGCGTCGGTGCATGCGCTGACAGAATCGAACGCCATCCCGGCAACGTTGTCGGCGACCGCGCCATCCCGACCAGAAGATCGACCGCCGTCTGACTGGCGTGGATCGGCTGCAACGCGTCGGGGGTCGTCCTTCGGGCGGAATCACTCATCACTGCAAAGGCCCTGCATTTGGTTTTCATTTGTTAGACTAAGTAGTCTATCTATTATTAAGGGCAGCCCAGAACGTGTCAAGCGATTCCGTCATCAAGGATTTCCTCATGCACTACTCCCTCCCTTTTTCGTCGCGTGGCATGTTTCGCCGCACCGCTGTCTTCATCGCTGTGACGCTGTTGAGCGGCTGCGTTACCTTGGGGCCAATACCCGATGCTGCGCAGCCCTTGGCGGCCGATTGGCGTCATCGCGGTGTGCTGACCACCACACCAGGCGCAGCCCCGGCGACGTGGTGGAGTGCCTTCAACGATCCGGTGCTCGATGCGCTGGTGGCGCAGACGCTGGTGTCGAATCTGAACTTGGCGCAAGCCGGACATCGTTTTCGCGCGGCTCGCGCCCTGGTCCGACCTGCCGCCGCACAGCAACGCCCTCAGATCGTGGCCGGTGCCAGCAGACAACGGCAGCAACGGCTTTCGGGCCCGGGCAACATCGATCTCCAACGTAGCGAGCTATCTCCAGACGGCCTGTTGCTGCGCGAGGAAGGACGCAGCAGTGGAGATTGGCAGGCTGGGTTCGATGCGGCGTGGGAAATCAATCTGTTCGGACGGGCCTCTGCCGGGGTGGCGGCGGCACGGGCGGCGGCAGAAGGTGCCGAAGCCGAAGCAGAGATGGCGCGTGTATCGGTGGTCGCCGAGGTGGTACGCAGCTATGTCGAACTGCGAGCTGCAAGCTGCGCAGCAATCCGAACCCGGATTGGCCGCCGAACCCTGCCGTGACCCTACAGGCCCGGCTTTACAGCCCCAGGCTTTATGGCGAACCGACTGTCAATCCAGGACTGAAAGACTATGTCCGCAAGTGGTTCGGTGCAGACTGCCCGACGCCCTTCGAGGTGGATCTGACCCAAGGCGCGGTTGGTACCATCGAACGCGTGCTCGGCTCCTACTTGGTGGCTGGCGACAAGGTGGCGGTCGAGAATCCATGCTTTCTGAGCAGCATCAATCTGCTGCGTACGGCCGGGCTGCAGCCACTTGGAGTTTCCGTCGACGCCGAAGGCATGTGCCCCGATGCGCTGGAGGCGGCACTCGCGAAGGGAGCCAGTGCCGTGATCCTGACGCTGCGGGCGCACAACCTTACGGGGTACAGCATGAGCGAGAAGCGCGCACGCGTGCTAATGCGCCTACTGGCCAAACACCCGCACTTGCTGTTGATTGTGGACGACCATTTTGCATTGCTTTCTAACACGGCCTATTACTCGGTTGCGAGCGCTGCGCGAGTTGCGTGTACCTGAAGCCGCACGCCCGGCCCTGAACGCGCTCAGCCAGCCGGACGGCGCGCTGCGACGCGAAGGTGTCGGCGTTCTAGGCTACCTCCGGTATGGACCAGCATCTCCACAACTTGCGGCACTCGCCACGGGCGACCCACAGGATGAAGTGCGTCGCGCTGCCCTCGCCGCCACACTTGACGAGCGAACCGCTACAGGCTGCCGTACGAATGCAAGCCCGACAGGAACATATTCACGCCCAGGAAGGCAAAACTCGTCACGATCAGGCCAGCGAGCGCCCAGTAGGCGGCCGCATCTCCCCTGAGCCCCTTAATCAGGCGCATATGCAGCCAGGCGGCGTAGTTCAACCACACGATCAAGGCCCAGGTTTCCTTGGGATCCCATTGCCAGTATGCGCCCCAGGCATCGGCCGCCCATAACGCGCCCAGGACGGTGGCCACGGTAAAAAAGGCGAACCCGAGCGCGATAGCGCGGTACATGATGTCTTCCAGCACCTCTAGCGAGGGCAGCCGGCGCGAGATGGGCCCGCGCAGCGTCAGCACGGCCCCGACGAGCAAGGCGCCGACCCCGAAGTACAGCATCCAGACAGGCGAGAAGCCCCGCGAGCCGAAGATCAGCGGTTCGGCGCAAAGCACCGCGCCCAGGCCGAAGACCGGAATCAGGGGCTTGCGCGAACGGGTCTGCCCGTGCCGCTTAACCAGGTAGGCGAACGCCACCGTGCCCGCCAGCGAGAACGTGCCGTAGCCGACGAAATTGGCCGGCACGTGCAGCTTCATCCACCAGCTCTGGAGCGCGGGCACCAGCGGCTGGATCTGATGGGCGTCGCGCGTGAGCGAATACCAGAGCAGGAACACGACCATGGAGGCGACCGCCAGCATCGCGAATCCGCCCAGCGCCCGCGTCGCGTAGCGGAACTCGTAGTAAAGATAGAGCAACGCCGTGACCAGCGCGAAGAAGACGAAGACTTCGTACAGATTGCTGACCGGAATGTGCCCTACGTCCGGCCCCAGCAGATGCCCCTCGCGCCAGCGGACCAACAGGCCGGTCAGGCCCGCCCACACGCCGCCCCACGTCAGCGCGGTGCCCAGCCAGGCGAGCGCGGGCCGCGCCAGGCCGGCCCAATAGCAGATGGTGCCCAGCACGAACAGGCAGCTCATCCAGAGAATCGCCGATTGTGATGCCAGCAGGTACCTGAGCAGGAATACGCTCTCGGCCTGGCCGAGATCGCCCTGCTCCAGCCCCCCACCTCCCGAGTACAGCCAGACGGCCAGCAACGCGCTGGCCCCGCAGGCCAGCGCAAGCCGACGCAAGGGGCGCCACAACCATCCCAGCCAGGCCAGCGCCGGGACGGCGCCCACCAGCATCGCCTTTTCGTAGCCGTTGAGCGCCTGCCCATAGGCCACCAGCGCATACACGGCGAACGTCGCGCAAACGATGAAGAACCCCGCATCGGCGAGGGTCAGCCGCCTGAGGGGGCGGACGTCACCGACCAGGGCGCCGGGTGCGGACAGGTCGGGATGCGGCGAGACGGACCCTGCTGCGAGTAGAGACATCGGACGATCTCCAGGAAAACATCCGCCCGCGGGCAGCCCGCCAGGCTGGACGACACAAGGAATTTGTCATAGGACAAACAATTCTACGGGCATCGACACTGCGACGTACAGGGATGCGGCGATGCGCCGCCGCGCCCGGCCATCCCTACCAGATTCGGGAGAACTGTGCTAGGCGCTGCCGCAGGGCAGCGGCAGCGCGCCGGCCTCCATCGGCTCGGGACGCGCCCGTTCCATCTGCCTGCAGGCCACGTTCACCCTGGACATGGCCTGGGCGATTTCATCGATGTCCAGGGCTGCGTACCCGAACAGCAGATGGCGGGGATTGGCGTCGTCGACCTCGCTGGACGCAGTATGGGACAGCGGATACAACCTCACGCCATACCCCAGCGCAGCGGTGGAGATCAGGTTGGCGTCCGGGCTGTCCGCGGGCAGCTCGAAGGCAAGGTGCATGCCCGAGTTCTGGCCGCTTACCGTGCCCTCCCCGCCCCACACGGCCCCGATCCCGCGCAGCAATTCGTCTCGCTGTTCTTGGTAGCGCCGCCGCAGGTACTGCAGATGACGCGCGAAACAGCACTCATCGAAGTAGCGGGCCAGGACGGCCTGGGTCAGCCAGGGGCTGCCGTTGTTGAGCAAGGCCTTGCGCTCGACGAAAGCGTCCACCAACGCGGGCGGACAGACCATGTAGCCCAGCCGCAGGCCGGGCCCCAGCGTCTTGGAAAACGTGCCCAGGTAGATGACCTGCGCCGGGCTTATCGCGGCCAGGGGTAGCGGCAGGACGGAGTCGTAGCAGAAATCCCCGTCGTAGTCGTCCTCGATGACCAGCGCACCGCTGCGACCAGCCCATTCGAGCAATTGGCGGCGCCTAGCCATCGACATGGTGTAGCCCAGGGGATACTGGTGCGACGGCGTGACGTAGGCGAGCCGGACCGGCCCCTCGGGCAGCAGCGACGTGCGCAGGCCCTCCTCGTCGACCGGGATGGGGACGGCCACGGCGCCGTGCCGCCGCACCAGGTTCCTGAAGCCGGTGTAACAGGGGGACTCGAACACCGCCGCGCCATCGCGGTCCAGGAAGTGCGAGGCGATCAGGCTCAGCGCCTCCTGGCTGCCGGCCGTGATCAGCACCTGTTCCGGTTCGACCTTCAGCGCCTTGGAGGCCGATAGGTAGTCGGCGATCTGGACCCGCAGGCCCCACAGCCCCGCGGGCGGTGCGTATTCCGCCATCGCACAGCTGACGTGGCGCAGCAGTTGGTTCGACAGCGTGATGAACTGGCGTCGGGGAAACGCGTGGAGTGAGGGCCTGCCGACCTTGAAGTCATAGCGCGGGGGAATCGCCGGCGTCTCTCCCCAGACCCCGCTCGATAGCGCGGAATTGGCGGCGGCCGCGTACACGGCCGGGCGGTCGAGCACGAAATCCGGGGTCTTCGGATTGACCAGCAGGGCTCGGTCCAAGGTAACGAAGTACCCCCGGCTGGGCCTGCTCTCGATGAGGTTGGAATCGATCAGAAGCTCATAAGCCCCGAGCACCGTGTTTTTCGATACCTGCAGTAGCGAGGACAGGCGATTAATCGCCGGCAACCGGTCTCCCTCCTGCAATCGTCCGGCGCGGATCAAGGATGCAATCTGGTCCGCAATCTGCTGCTTGACAGGTTTCGCGTTCAACCTGGATAGGGAAAGCGGTAGTGACATGATGGGCAACCACCGGATGAAAACGATATCGCCCCTCGGGGCGACGAGGACCAAACCCGTTCCTCGCACTATCACGGTAGTCTCCCGCGCGCGAACCAACTTTGTCCTAGGTCAAACAGAAACAATGAAACCGTAACCATCACATGCCCGGGACCCATACCTTATCCACCGGCAACGATGGTGACACAGTGCATAGGCCGGCGTTCCGGCAAGAATCTTTAGGGAGAGATCGATATGCACACCAAGCTATTGAGCGCGACTTTGCTACTCGTCTCGGCCGGCACCGCCTGGGGTGCGCCGAGCGAGGAACACCTCATCAAGGCAAACCAGCTTTTCCAACAGAACTGCGCCGTCTGTCACGGCGCCGATCGCGGCGGCTACATCGCACCCGGCCTGACCAGCAACCGGCTGGTGCAGAGCGAAGCGGCGCTGCGCGGCACCATCATGACCGGCATACCCGACACCCTGATGCCGCCCTTCGTGGGCCGGCTCTCGGACGAGGAAATCCGGTCCATCGCCCATCTCATCAAAACGCAGGGCGCCTCCGACCCAAAATGGGGGCTGGAGCAGATCCGCGCCAGCGTGGAAGTGCTGGTGGACGAATCCACCCTCCCCAACAAGCCGACCTACGCCATCGACACGGTGTACGACCTGATGGTGGTGATGGCGCGCGGGCGCTATGGCCGCGGCGACGAGGGTAACAACGCGCGCACCGTCTTCCTGGACGGCAAGACCAACAAGATAGTCGGCGAAATCGCCACGCCAGTCGCGCCCCACATCATGGACTTCAGCCCGGTCGCCGAGCGCTGGGCATGGCTCAAGAGCGACGATGGCACGGTCTACAAGATCGACCTGTACACCCTGCAGATCGTGCGCAAGGCCAAGGTCGGCCTGACTGGCCCCGGCATCGCGCTGTCCAACGACGGCAAGTGGCTGGCCATCAGTTCGTTCGTGCCCAAGAGCGTGGCCATCCTGAAGGCCGACACCCTGGAGCCCGTGAAATACATGGACCTTGAAGGCGAGGATCCGGACGGGAAATTCGTGAAGTCGGCGGGCGGCCCGGTCATTGGCAGCCGCATCAACAACAAGTTCGCGCTCACGCTGCGCCAGGCCGGCCAGATCTGGATCATCGACCCGGACAAGCCCGACATGCCCGTGACCAAGCTGACCAAGGTCGGCCGAATGCTGCACGACACCTTCCTGACGCCGGACGGCCGCTACTCCATGGTCGCGTCCTATGACGACAACAAGATCATCGCGATCGACCTCAAGGACGACAAGGTCGTGCGCGACATTCCGACCGGCTGCCAGCCCCACGTCGGTTCAGGCGCAGTGACGGAGGTCAACGGCCGGTTCCTCGCGTTCGGCACCAATATCGGCACTTGCGACAAGGGTTCGGTAGTCACGGTGTGGGACACCAAGGACTTCTCGGTCGTCAAGCAGATCCCGGTCGCCGGCGCCACCGAATCGCCCGCCGCCCATCCCAACGCACCGTATGTCGCAGTTGACATCGTGGACAAGGACAAGCGCGCCGCCTGGATACAGCTGATCGACAAGAACACGCTGGAAGTCACGAAAACGCTGGACGTTGGTGGACATGCCTTCTTCCCTGACTACAACCGCACCGGCAACTACCTCTACGTGAGCTCGGGCTACTGGGGCGATCGGCTCAAGATCTACGACAGCAAGACGCTCAAGCTGGTGGCCGAACACAAGATGGAAAGCCCGTCGGGCATCTTCTCGCGTGCACGCACCCGCTGGCTGACCATCGGCCTGTCCGAAACCCGCAAATTCTGACTGGAGGACCACGGACATGAAATCGCTTCTCAGCATACTCGTGGCGTTGATGCTCTCGCAGGCCGCGGCGCTGGCGCTGGCCGCCGACGGCAAGCCCGCGGTCATCGACGGCGGCAATCCCGACACGCTCTCGCCCCACGTCTCCACCATGCTACCCCTATGCGCGTCATGCCATGGCGCCGACGGGATCAGCGCGGTGGGCCTGTATCCCAACCTGGCCGGGCAGAAAGTGGAATACCTGGTCAAGCAGCTGCAGGCCTTCAAGTCCCGCGAGCGCAACGACCCGGTCATGAGTTCCATGGCCGAGCCCCTGAGCCCTGAGGCCATCCAGGAACTGGCCCAGTACTTCTCCAGCCGCAAATGAAAGCCGGGGCAGCCGCCCCCGCGAGGAACCCCAAAACGGAGATCCGCCGCTCGGCACGAGCCCTCACGAACCCCAAGCCAATTTTTCAGGAACGACGATGACAACGATCTCTCTGCTTGTCCATGATGGTTTCGCGGACCTCGATGTGTTCATTCCCCTGGACGTCCTTAACCGCGTCAATGCAAAAGACTGGAATGTCAACATCGTCGGGACCGCCCCGGTACATCGCTCGAAGCTCGGCGTGGCGGTGGAAACCAATGCCGGCCTGGATGCGATCGCCTCCTCGGATGTGGTGTTGATAGCCGGTGGCCTGGGCTCGCGCAACTGCCTGCAGTCACCGGAGTTCATGAATGCCCTGCGATTCGCGCCAGACCGCCAGCTCATCGGTTCTCAGTGTTCTGGTGTCCTGATTCTGGCCAAGACTGGCATGTTGCAGGGACATAGCGCGACGACGACGAAATCGGCTAAGGGCGAGCTGCAAAGCATGGGCATCGAGGTCCTTGACCAGCCCTTCGTTTCACATGGAAACGTCGCGACAGCAGGGGGTTGCCTCGCTGCGCTCTACCTTGCATCGTGGGTTCTGTACCGGCTGGCCGGAGTCAGCGAAGCGCGCCGTGCGCTGGATCAGATGCTGCCAGACGGCGAAAGCGACTTCTTCCTCGACAAGATCGAGGCCGTGGTGCTTCGGGAAGGATGCGACCCGGAACTTTAGCGCCGTGGCCCATGTGGTGTGCTCACCAGCTAACGGCGGGTGCCGTTGGAGGTAGCAGAACTCCTGTCATCGAAACCAGCAGCCGCAGTTCGGACCGGCCACCCAACCAATGGAGTTGAGTATGAAAGATCTTGGCGTGCGTGTATTGATGCTCCTACTTTCCATTTCTGGGGCAGTCGCCAACGTAGCGTTCGCGGCGGGCTACCCTGAAAGACCGATTACCCTGATCGTGGGTTTTCCCGCAGGAACGGCATCGGATGTCGCCGCGCGCGTCGTAGCGCAAAGTATGGCAACGCATTTGCGAACGGCCATCGTTGTGGAGAACAAGCCAGGCGTGTCGGGCAGCCTCGCGATGTCGCAGTTCTTGAAGGCCAAGCCAGATGGCTACTCGATCATCCTCTCCGCGAGTGCACCCGTGGCGATCAATCCTCATCTGTACAAAAGCCTGGGCTACACGTCCCCGGACAGCTTTGTTCATGTCGGGCAATGCGCCTGGGTGCCGCTCGTTCTTTTGAGCGGTCAAAAACGTGACCTCCGGTCCGTGCAAGACTTCGTGCGTACTGTGAAGTCGGAACCCGGAACACTGATGTATGCCTCAAGTGGCTCCGGCACGTTGAGCCACTTGCTCATGATGTTGCTAGCCCACAGGATCGGGGCGACGACCCTTGAGCACATCCCCTATAGCGGCAACCACAAAGGTCTGATCGATCTGATGGCCGGAAACGTGGACGTCATGTTCGAGACACTGTCAGCTGCGCGGCCGCACATCGAATCAGGAAAACTCAGGGCTTTAGGCGTCAGTGCCCCAGAGAGGGTTTCGTTCGCGCCCTCCATCCCGACCATTGAGGAACAAGGAATACCTAACCTGCGCCAAGGTGCGTGGCTGGGAATTTCCGCACCGAAGGGGACCCCCCAGGCCGTCATTGAGAAACTGCACATGGCATTGAATGCCGCCCTCTCCGACCCCAAGGTGCTCAAGAGCCTGGAGGCACAAGGGCTGGTTGCCGTGAAGAGCCGCAGTCCGGAAGACTTCTCTCGTATGGTCTCGAACGACTACAGACAGTGGGGCGAGGTTGTCCAAGCCGCCGGGGTCAAAGTCGAGTGAGTGTCGAGCAGCAGTTGCACACCATGTGACGCAGCTTCCTGTGCGAGGTTACACATCTCGAGGCATGCGATAAGGAGAATGAATGATGCCGAAAACCATTGTCGAACGCTTGGCCGACTTCACTGTTAGCAGCCACTTCGAAAACCTGCCTGGTGAGGTGACCCGGGAGTGCAAGCGCATCGTGCTTGATTCCATCGGCTGCGCGGTCGCAGCTACCGGACTTGATCACGGACGCATGGGGATTGCCTTTGCTCGCCGCGTTGGTGCTGGCACCCAAGAGTCCACCGTCATCGGTACCTCAGATCGCCTGTCCGTGTTTGGCGCGGCTTTTGCCAATGCCGAACTCATCACGACGTTGGATATGGACTGCGTGGTGCCGCCGGGGCACGTAACCCCCTACGTCCTGCCTGGCATACTGGCAGTCGGCGAATCCCTTGGGGCTTCCGGGAAGGAGGTGATCACGGCAGTGGCGATCTCCCACGAAATGAGTCTGCGCTTCGGCAAGGCCATGGACACTCTGCGCGATACCAAGGACGGCAAAGCCAATCCACCGAAGGTATTCGGCTTCACGAGCAGCATCTTCGGCGGAACCGCGGCGATCGGGAGGCTGATGAAGAGCAGCAGGGAGATCATCGCAAACTCCCTCGGTATCGCCGGCAGCATTTCGCCGGTGAACTCACAGGTCGCGTGGTCCCAGCACGCACCGAGTTCCACGATAAAGGGAACAGCCGCCGGCGTGCTGGCACACCAAATCCTGACCGCAGCGCAGCTCGGCGAACTGGGACATCGGGGAGACCTACGGGTGCTCGATGATTCCGAGTTCGGCTACGCCCGATTCATCGGCACGTCCAAGTGGGAACCGGAGCATCTCGTTAACGGACTGGGCCAGGAATGGCTGTTTCCTTCCATGACTTCGTACAAGTCGTATGCGCATTGCCGCGTCATGCACGGATCTATGGACTGCGTGATCGAGATCGTCGATCAACATGACATCAGGCCCGAGGAAATCGAGGCGATCAAAGTCTACGTCGAAGGCTTCACGGAACAGCCGGTGTGGCTCAATCGCAAGATCGAGCGTGTGCACGACGCCGTGTTCAGCATGGCGCACGGTATTGCAATGAGTGCTCATCGACCAGCGCACGGGCGTGCGTGGCTTGACTCGCAGCTCGTATTTAGCCGGTCTGTCATGGCCCTGATGGACAAAGTGACTACGGAGGTACATCCGGACTACGCCCAGTTACTTGCCGCGAGTGGAAGCAGCCGCCCGGCATGGGTGGAATTGCGCGCACGTGGACAGACGTTCGTTCGCCGAAAGCTTTATCCGAAGGGCAGCCGGTCGCCAGAGCCGGGAACTTACATGACCGATGATGAGCTGATAGGAAAATTCCGCCGCAACACGGAAGGCGTGTTGTCACCTTCCAGTATCGACGGCCTGATTGACGCGATCCTGAACTTGGACGGCGTGGCAGATGTGGCAAGAACCCTTCCCATGGCAGGCGATGTATGTGCACCTTTACAGATTGCGGCACATGTGCCCTAAACAGCGAGGAGACTGCCCCGTGCAAGCGCGCGGCTGTCGGCTGTGAAGGTCTCAGTCGTTAGCCAGCAAGGGACACTCAGTGTTTACCCTGTATTGTCATTGACTCAGACAAATTATCATGAGAGGAAGCGCATCCACAAATCTATGGGACCAGCATGGCTTACAAGTGCGATCTGGTCGACTTGCAGCTGATCGTTCATATCGTTGAATCGAGGAGCCTAACGGCTGGCGCCGAACGCACTTTCTTATCCCCGCCGGCCGCCAGTGCACGTCTAAAAAAATCCAAGATGCTTTCGGCATCCAGTTGTTCAGACGTTGCAGCGATGGGCTGGCGCCAACCGCCTCCGCCTTCTCCTTCCTTGAACATGCCCGTGCCATCCTTGCGGCTTACGATCGACTAGTCCAAGAAATTGACATTGGTAGAAATCAGCCGATGCAGTCCATCAAGGTTTGGGCTTCAACGATCAGCGTCAACGAATTGTCAACCTTTGTCGAACGGTTCATTCTTCAGCATCCCGGCCTCGATTGTACTTTGGCGGAATCCTCCGCGCGTGAAATCACTAATGCGATTAAAACCGCGAAAGCCGATATTGGTGTTCTCAGCGGCCCAATTCGCGAAGATGCCTTGGTTTACATCCCTCTCAAGTTGGAACATCTGGTCTTATTAGTCCCACCTCAACATCCGCTGATGGATTACTCTTCAGTGGCTTTTGAGCGAGCTTTGCAATACGAATTTGTTGGGCTCGGCGAGCGAAATCCGTTGCAGCAGTTCATCACGCGAACCGCCGAAGCTTCCCATCAGCGGCTCAAGGTGCGCGCACACACACACAATTTTGATGCCCTGTGCAGCCTCGTCCATTCAGGGGCTGGAATAGCCGTTCTTCCCCTCGATGAGGCAGAGCCCCGCGCTGCTCGAGGCTACGGAAGCGTCATCAAAGTTACAGACGGTTGGGCGGTGCGCGAGCTGCAGGCAGTTGTCCAGCGCGACCGAGATACGGAGCCTCTCATTGCAGAGTTCCTGAGCGCGCTCACAGCCGGATACAGATGCATGCAAGTGGCTACGGATGGTCCAACAGAAAACGAACTCCGCGATGCCGGGCCTTTGCCGACAAGCCAGCGCTCAGCCGCTTCGCAGGCAGCCTACGATGGGCAGGCTGACCAAGGAGCCCGATAACCCCCCGATAAGGCGGCGCTTTCGGGTGGCGACCACGCACAACATCATCCATCTGGCTCCTGCAGCCGCATACTGGCGTGGCTTCCCGTGGACATCGTGTCCGCAAAGCCTTCATCGGCAGCTTCGGCTGCCCTGAAGTCCAGCCTCGCTGGCGTCGCAGTCGTCACCTGCCCTCGAGTTCCTCGGCTTCGGCTGGGGCGGCCGCCTTGTCGGTCGTGAGTTCCTGTCGGCGCGTGCGCCGGCGCTAGACGCATGGTATGCAGCTTCGCGCTGTCTGCCATCGAGCGAAGGCTTGCACCGCAAGGTCGCAGGCCTTCACCCATTGCGGGCCATCCTGGCCTGCGCTGAACCGCTCCGCCATCGGCGGAGCATTCCCGAACGGGGACCCCAAGTCCCCGCCAGGGTTGGGCGTTCCCCTTTCTTTCCGAAGGAGAACCCCATGTTCGCTGTCCCTGTGACGAGAGAGTCGCGCCGCGTGCCGGTGCTGTTGGGCGGGTCCGGGCTTGCCCGACCCATGCCCGCGCCGCGCCGCGTGCTGCCGGCGCTGCTTCTGCCGAAGCGCTACCCCTGCGGGTGCGACGGCCGTTCGTGCGCAGCATGCGCCACCGAAGGTTGACCGCCATGACGGTCGATCTCTACCGGCGGCGCATCGCCGCGACCGTTGTCGACCTGGCCCGGAGCGATCCGGTCCTGGTCAAGGAGGTGATCGCCCGTCTGCGCATGACAGGCGAGATCGAGTCCGACGATTTGGTCTACCTCGACCGGATCGCCGACCGCTGGATTGCAATTTCCAAGGCCAACGCCCAGCGAAGCGCCTCAGCGCTCGCGCGTCAGACGCGCGGGTAGCAAGGCTCCCTTCTCCTGGGCCAACGCCTCGGCGATCCGGTCCAGCAGATCCGGACGTTCCTCGGCCAGCGTGTCGGCCCATCGGGCCAGCGCCTGGTCAAGATCGTCCTGTGTTCGCGCCCCACCGACGTCGATGCCGATTCGTCGGAGTTCATCGATTTCGGTGGACGTGAACCGGAGAGAAAGGCCTGCACGAAGCATGTGTGGGTCTCCAAGGCGTGTGGGTAGCCAGCTTAGCAAAGTGACGCACCGCCACAACCCCTGGGAGTCTGACGTCTCCCCATGGGGATGGCGCGTGCTTCCCGCAACCAAGGAGAAAGACCATGACCGCGAATGCGTCCCGTGCCCGGCCACGGCGCACGGCTATCAGCGTCGAGGAAGAACGCGCCTGGGTATCGTTCTACCAGCGCGCCCGCAAAGACCCGGCGATTGCCGCCGAAGTGCTGCAGCAGTTGGATGCCGACGGTGAGATGAAGCGCGAGCACCTCGCGCTGTATCTGTGCTGCCGCGAATCGCTGCGCCTGCACAAGGCCCGCGAGGTGCGCAACCAGCGCATCGGCCAGTTCGTGCGCTGGCTGCTTCGCGGCCTCTTCGTCCGCGCGCCATCGGCCACACGCCGTGCCATCGGCCGCGGCGGCGACATCGCCGTGGCCTGCCTGCCCGAGGTGTCCGCCGAGCCGGCGACGGCCCAGGTCCAGCAACTCGCCTCGGACCCAAAAGTCCGTGCCGCTCGAAAGGCATTCAAGGGCAAGGCCGAGAGCCAACCTCAGGCGACTGCGCCCGCTCCAGCGGAAGCGCAACCGCAGGCGGTTCGAGCCGGCGGCTGATTCATCGGCCGCCCGTCCCCCCGTTCCCTCGGCCTTCGCCGGGGGAACGGTACGGGACTCCCCACCCGACCTCGTTTCCCATCCCCTCCCCAACACCCCTCAGGCAGCCAGCCAGAGAGCGACCTCCTTGTCGATCATCCAGTGCAGGAACTGGGTATCGAGCGAGCTGCCCCAGTAATGGGCCTTGCACCGCGCGACATAGTTCTGCAGATCGGCGACCGTGCGGATGCCGACCGGCTCGATGGCGGTCAACCACTGAAGCCGCTCGATTTCGGAGCGGGTCAGTCGGATCTGGGAGCCCAATCGGATCATGGTGATATCGCCTCGCGTCAACGTCATCGTGGCGCAATTGCAAGGGTTTGTGGGCGCACTGGCAGCGTGCAGCACAAAAATTTCTGTGCTGACACTGCAATCACACTCCGCTGTTTCTTCAGGTCGGGTTAACCCGAAGCCCCGTTCATATTGTCGGTTCACTGCAACAGCCACCCAATATTCGCCACCCAGGAACGACCCGCCTGCCCGGGAGTTCCCGGCAGCGCGTGACATATCCGGCTTGCAGCCCACCGGCAGCAGGCCCACACTGGAGACTTCCCTGCTTCCTGATGGAGGCGCACCGGCCCATGGCCGGCGTCGCAGTCGATACCTGCCCAAACCACTGTGCCGACACCTGTTGCGCACCTTCTTCCCAACGGGGACGCCATCCCCGAGGGGTGTGGCGTTCTCTTTTTTTCGAACAAGGAGACCGCCATGGACTTGACCACCATGAGCGAACAATCGCTCATCGACGAGCTGCTCGGGCTCACCCGCCGCGGGTCCGCGTCAGCGGACTTTGCCCCGAGTGTCTGCAAAACCCGGCATCCCGCCGAGATCCACGATTCGCCACACCTGCGACGCATCCTGGAAATCGCCCGCGAATTGCTGGTCCGCAGCCTGCGCAACGACTGGCAGTACCGGCCGCTGATGGCCAGCCCCGCCACTTTCCGCGAGTGGGTGCGCCTGCGCTGCGCGCATCTCGAGCACGAAGTGTTCCTGGTCGTCTTTCTCGACGCCCATCACCGTCTGATCGATGTCGAAACGATGTTCCGCGGCACCCTGACCCAGACCTCGGTCTACCCGCGCGAGGTCATCAAGTCGGTGTTGGCACGCAATGCCGCCGCCGTGGCCTTGGTCCACAACCACCCCAGTGGATCTGCCCTGCCATCGCGCGCCGACGAGGTACTGACACAAACGCTGAAGGCCGCGCTCGCGCTGGTGGATGTCCGCTGCGTCGATCATTTCATCGTCGCAGGCGGCGATCTGCTATCGATGGCGGAACACGGATTGATGTAGGCGAAGACTCAACCTCCGTATTTCCCTGGCCGCCCAGTACGTCCGGGGAATGGTCCTTGGGCTTCCAAAGCCGAAGCCCCAATCAAGAGCCGGCGCCCGAGGCGCGGCATTGCCGAGCGGCCCACCGCCCCCGCAATGCCAGCCCAGCCCGGCACCGCCACCCATGAGGAGCACAGCATGCACACCACCAGTGCCGCGCGCCTGCGCGAATTGGCCGAGCCGCTGGCCGCCCTTTCACTGTCGCACCTGACACCCGCCACGCGCCAAAAGCTACTGGAGAACGAACTGTCGGTGAACGCCTATCCCACCGAATATGGCGGATTCGTATTCGTCGGCACGCCGTGCCACCGCCGACCGGCCGAAAACGACCTCGCATTCATCTTCGACACCGCGGAGCAAGCCGGAGTGGCCTGGCTGCTCTTCGATGCCGAAGCACCACTCCTGGAGGGCCTCCCGGTGTTCGCGCCCGCGCAACCCACTGGGTAGGATGGGTTATTCCATTCTGTCTTCCGCAATAACTCCATCGCCGTAGGTGAACGGGGCCGGCAAGCTGTCGGCCTTCAATGCCTCCAGGTCGATCACGGCGTCGGCCATCCCCGCAAGCTCCGGCGTCTGCGAAATAAAGAACTCGCGGCGGTAGCCACCCAGCCGCAGCACCTCCCGCTTCATCGCCCCGAACATGCGCTTGCGTGCCGGGTCCAGCGCACCATCCGCCTCGTCGGAAAACAGCGTTTCGTAGCGCCGCTCGCCCGTCTGGGCGAGGTACAGCGCCACCGCCCGGACCAGGCATTCATTGATCCAGACCCGCTCCCCTCCGCTCATCAGGCGCACGCTCTTACTCTCGCCCGATTCGGCATCGTGCACCACGATGTCGAAGTCCTCGCGCTTCTCGCCCTTGGCCGTCTCGGCCTGGGTGAGGATGGACACCGTGAAGCGCGGACCGTAGCTGGCCAGCAGCAGGTCGTTGGCCAGCGCCGACAAGGCCGGTCCCGCGTCGTCGATCGCCAGCGCGATCAGTCCGTCGTTGCTCATGCAGCGCGCGAGCAGGATCCAGTCGCCCATGGCACTTTCGATGCGTGCGGCGCGCCGTGTCGCCTTCGTCCGCCGATCCTCCAGCAACGCCTGCTGCTCACGCGCGAGGGTGAGCGCCTGGGCCTGGCGCTGTGCCTCCTGCTGGCCGCGCGTTGCCGCCGCGTGTGCGGCCAGGGCCCGATCGCGGGCGGCCTCAGCATCGGCCAGCATCCGCGCCTCGAACGGCGGCGGCAGGGTCGCGAGCACCGCATCGAGCCGTGCCAGAGCCTGCTGCACCTGCGCCGACTGCCGCCCGCGCCGTTCCTCGATGCCACTCAGTGCAACGCCGATGGTTTCCTGTTCCTCGGCGTCGGCCGGCGACATGCCGCCACCCTCGTCCACCGGCGCCAGCGCCGCCAGTTCCGCCTGGCTGTCGGCCAGTCGCTGGCGCGCCGCGCGCATCTCGTCGATCTTGGCCCCCAGCAGCGCGCACCGCGCGGCGCGCTCCCGGGCGCACTCCAGGCGCCGCTGCGCCTCGGCTACCCGCACCTCCACCGAAGCCAGCGCCTGCGCGCGGGCACGTACCGCCCGAATCTCCCGCTCCACGTCCGCCTTCTCGTCGGCCAGCCGTTGCAGCACGGCCTGGGCGCTCGGGATCAGCGCCTGTGCCTCGTGGGCATCCTCGAGCAGTTGGCAGCGCCCTTGAAGCGGGGTACCACTGCAGGGAACCTCCGCCGCCAGCCCGAAGCGACGGGCCAACGACTGCGCCTGCAGAGCCGCCTGGCCGGCCTCACGCTCGATGCCCTGCACGCGCTGGGCCAGCAGCCGCAGCGCTCCCTGCGCCTGCTCCCAGGCCGCGGCGTCCTGGCGACATGCCGCCAGCCGGTCGGCACGTAGCGCCAGCAGCCGCTCCGCCAGCGGCAAGCGGCGAGCCGCCCGCTGGATCGCCGGCTCGCGCGCCAGCAGCGCGAGGCACTGCGTCTGCACACCGTGCAACCGCTCCCGTTGCTGCGCGGCCTGCGCCGCCTGTTTCGCCATGCGCTGGCCGAGCCGGTCCAGCCGCTGACGTTCCGTGCGCTCCTGCGCGTCGAGTTCCTGGCTCGCTGTGCGCGCCGCCGACCGCACGGCCTCACGCTCGGCGCGCAGTTGCGTCCGGCGGGCATCGTCGGCGCGGCACCGGTCACGTTGAGCGACAGCCCGCACGCAGGCCTCGCGGGCACCCTCGAGCGTCACCGTCGCCTGGCGCAGCGTGGCATCCACCCGCTCGATACGTGCCGGCACATCGGCCCCCGCCTGCACCTCCCGCGCGAGCCGGTCACCCTCGGCGTCCATGCCGACGATCTCCTGGCGCACCGCCACCAGGCCAACCTTGAGCAGTTTCGCGGTGTCGGCGGCCTTGCGGCCCAGGTCGCGGATAGCCTCCTGGCCCAGCAGGTCCGCCAGCAGCGTCTTGATCTCCGCGTTGCGGTAGTCGCTCAGGTGGCGCTTGCCCTGCGCGCCGAACACGGACGTGAAGAAGGTGTCAGCGCTGCCGCACAGCCGCTCCACGCAGCGGGTGTAGGTCTCGACCTTGCCATCGGCCACCGTGCCGTCGTCCAGCGCGACTGGCCGCCAGGCTCCCGCCTCGGACAGCTCGAACAGGAAGGCCTCGGTACGCCGCCGCCCGTTCAGTCGAATCACCACCTGGGAACGATAGCAACGCCCCTCCAGTGCCCAGACCAGATCCTTCTCGTTCTCAGGGAGAAACACGTGATCGTAGTAGCTGAACCCGCCCGCGCCCGCCGCCGCGGTCCGCGACGGCATGCTCAGGTAGGGATGCATGTTGTCCAGCACGGTGCTCTTACCGCGCCCGTTGGCGCCGACGATGGCCACCAGTTCGGCCCCATCGCACGAGGCCTCGAAATCCAGCGTCAAGGTATCCAGGCCAAGGCCGTCGCGGATGCCGCGAAAGCCCTTGAGGGTGAGAGAAAGGAGTTGCATGAAACGCCCCTGTCGGTTGTCGTGACGACAGGTTCGCACCGCCTTTTCGCGCATCAAGCCCCGTCATGCCACCGAAGAGCCCTGCCCAAGCATCCCCGTACCGCCGGCACATTGATGATCGGGAATTGCAAACAAATATCCTTTTGCAATAACAACTTACGTAAAATCCACAAGACAGGTAAAATGAAGGTCAAGAGACCATCTTTTTGCGGGCACACACATGGACACGCTCAATCGCATCAAACGCTCCGTCGCCAACCGTGGCGACGAGGTGTTCCTGCGCAGCGAATTCGACCATTTCGGCAGCACCGCGCAGGTCGGGCGTGCCCTGCGCCAGCTCCTGCTCGGCGGTGTGTTCGTCCGCCTGGGGGTCGGTGTCTACGCCAAGGCCAAGCCCAGCGTGCTGACGGGCAAACCGATTCCCGTGCGCCCCCTGGAAGTGCTGGCCCCAGAGGCGCTGAACAAGCTGGGCATCGACGTGCTGCCCAGCCGCCTGGCCCAGGACTACAACGCGGGACGCAGCACCCAGCTGCCCGCCGGCATCGTCCTCAATATCGGCAAGCGCCGCACTGCTCGCAAGCTCAGCTTCAACGGCAAGGCGGTTCAGTACGAACGCGCATGAGGGTATTGCGGCCTGAGCGGCTGGAACTCATCGACGCGCTCGCCGCGGAAGCCGGTCCAGGAGGAATCACGGCAGGCCTGCTGGAGAAGGACGAGCACCTGACCGAAGCGCTTCGAGCGCTGTTCGCATTGCGCCCCGATGGCGTGGCGTTGGTGCTGTGCGGAGGAACCAGCCTGTCCAAGGCCCATGGGCTGATCGAGCGCATGTCCGAGGACGCCGACCTGAAGATCGTGCTATCGGACGCAACCCCACCATCGAAATCCGAAGTGCGTCGGCGTCTTTCCGATCTCAAGACCCTGGTGTCCAAGACCCTCGTCGGCATCGGGCTGGTCGAGGACAAGACCAGGGGGCAGGCGTTCAATGCCAACCGTTATTTCTGTAGCGAGTGGTCCTATGCGCGCCACTACGCCTCCGTGACCAGCCTGCGCCCGCATCTGCAGATCGAGCTGACGGCGCGCGCACCCGTGCTGCAGACGGTCGTTTGCCAAGTCGGCAGCTTGGCCGATCGATTGGCTGGACGTGAAGGAACGACGTTCGACGTGGCAACCGTGGTGGTGGCCGAGACCATCGCGGAGAAGGTACTGTCCTTCCTGCGGCGCTACGCCCAGCACCGCGCCGGCTTGCTGCGACAAGACTGGGACACGGCGCTGGTCCGGCATCTGTACGACGTACGCTGCATCCACCTGCGTCAACCCAATGCCCTCGCCGCCGCTCGACGCGCCTTCCCCGCGCTCGTCGCGGTCGACCAGAAGGAATTCGGCACGCAGTTCCAGGATTTCGCGGCGGCCGCATGCGAGGTTCTGAGCGGCGCACTCCGGCAAGCCCGCAGCGACGCCAGGATCCAGGCGGAATTCAGCAGGAATCTGCTGCCCTTGATCTACGGCGGCGAGGTACCGACGTTCGAGCAGGCTTTCGGGGATTTCGAAACCGTAGCCGGCGTCCTGCTGGAAACGCTGCGCTGACCGCCAGCTGCAGGCCGGCACCGACGCGGCGCGGTGCTTCTGCATTGCAGCTGGAGCAAGAAGCTGCATGAACCGCCCCCATCCAGCGCCCGGGCAAGTGAGCCCACTCACTCGGCCTGAACCGCTGCTTCACTGAACACGCCCGCCCCACCCCGCAACCTGATCCGCGCCTGAGCCTCTGGTGCGAAATCTTGCGTCGCCTCGTCCTCCCCATCCCTGAGCAATTGTGCGGCAAGCTCCTCGGGCGACTGTTCGGCCAGTGCAGCCAGGCAAGCCAGCAGCGGCTCGGCATTCACCTCGGAGACTCGCGCCCACAGGCGCAGCTTGTCCTCCAGCCGCGTCATCTGCGAGATCCCGGCCGCGCGGGTACGCACCACGGGAACGATGCGGCCCTCCAGCTTGGTTTCCGCCGCGCCAGCGAGCACGCGCTGGATCGCTTCGCGGTCCACCGCGCTGCGGTCCTCCTCGGCCACGGTCCAGCGCACCCGCACGCTGGCGCCGGCCACGTCCTGCCGCGCCACCGCCTCGCGCAGCGCCTCGATGTCCGGCCGCCCTTCGAACACGATGTCGACGGTGCGGCGCGCCGGCGTGGCCACCAGCGTGCAGCACGCGGCCTCGGCCTCGACGTCCCAGAACAGGAAGCCCTTCTCGCCTTCCTCGCCGTAGTGGAAGCGCCCGATCGAGCCGGCGTAGGCGATGACCTGGTCGCCTGCCCCGCCTGACTGAGCCCAGGCCTGGTGCCGGTGGATATGGCCGAGCATGAAGGCCTGCACCTCGGCGGCGAACAGTGCGCCGGTTGTAAACTCGTGGTCGAATCCCGCCATGGGCACGCCGTGCTCGCTCACGCAGCCGAACACCGTGCCATGCGAGACACCGATCGTCGGCAGGCCACGCGCCCGCGCCAGCCGGTGCGTCGGCGCGAAGCCCTCGAGTAGCCGCGCGAGTTGGTCGCCGACCGCCTGGGCCGCATCGCCGGGACCAACGGTGGCCGCGACGGTGGCTTTGTTGACGGTCGGCAGGCAGGAGAACACGGCCGCCGCGTCGTGGGGCAACGCATCGAAGCACCAGCCGGCCGAGCCCACCCAGCGCCGCTGGCGCGTGAGTGCAACCTGCCCGATCCGGTCGGCCACGTGGATGGGGTGTCGCCCGCCCAGCGAGCGGAAGACCGACAGCGTGCCGGGCGGTTCGTGCGAATACGTGCCCTGCAGCATCAACACGGGGCAATGGTCGGCGAGCCGGCGGACCTGCGCCGCCAGCCGGGCGGACGCCGGCGCGTGCAGGTCGAGCGCATGGTCAGTGGCGTCGCCGGAGATCACGGCTGCCTCGGCGCCGAGCGCGGCCGCCTGGTCGATGGCCGCGCCGAAACAGCGGTCGGCCTCGGCCAGGGTCTTGGTGCCGTAGTGCAGGTCGGAAAAGTGGGCAATGCGCATGGTTTGTTCCTCCTTCACGGGATGGGGATGGTGGCGGTGCGCAGCTCGGTCTCGATCTTGTCGAGGTAGCCGTGCAGGTCGTTGCGGTAGCGATCCAGCTCGTCCCAGGCCCTGCCGCGGCCATGCGGGTTGATCCGCCAGCCTCGCCCCCAGCGGCGGTCGGCGTAGGCATTGAAGCGCTCCGGCGCCAGGCCCATCGCCTGCGCGCGCGCCAGCAGTTGCTCGAGCGTCGGGGGTCCCGACCGTGCCGGCGCCTCGTCCCGGCACTGGCCGTCACCGCCAAGGACGTCGGCGTCCACGGTGGCCGGATCGGCCGCCACCGCCGCCGCCACGGCGCCGCAGTCGATCGGTCCGGCGCCTTCGAGCACCTGCGTCGCCAGCCGGGCCTGCTGGATAGCCGCTTCCTCGTCCTCGTGGTCGCGCAGCAGCGCTGTCACGTCCACCGGGGCCTCGAGTTCGATGATCCACTGCGGCACCCGCACGGCTCGGCCATGCTCGTCGATGTGAGGGACTTCCTTGAGCACCTTGGTCAGAAAAAAGTCGTGCGATCGCGGCCGAGGAAGCCTGAAATCCGGCCGCCGCGCATCTGCGCGACCGCCTGGAAGCGCTGGATCGCGTTGCTCATCGCGTAGAAGCTCGTGGTCGGCAGCTCCAGCGCGCTAATCGAGCGCACGCCCGGGATGAAGAACAGAAAGCGCCCTGTAAGGTTGCACTGCTGGGCCTGGTATTCGGGGCAGGACTCGGGTTCGCACCGGCCGCCGTTCTCCTCTCGCTCCACGGTCTTGCGCCCGCCGAAAATACGGATCGTGCGCCGGCCCGTGGCGTCCACCGGCACCGGGGCGTGGCGCATGCAGTGCCGCACCTGCCCGTCGGGCGAATACTGCGACCAGAACCGCTTCTCGTGGGTGCTCCAGGTCGCCAGCTCGTGCGGCATCACGGTCTGCCAGTGGTCCGAGGGAAAGACCACCGGGAAGCGGTACAGGCGGCGCCCCTGGCCGCGGTCCTCGCCGTAGGCGTCGAGGATCTGCTGCGCGATCTCCGGGTTCGGGAAATCCGAAGCGCGCACCGTGAACCACGGCACGTTGCGGGGGGCCAGCGGCGACTTGAGCTGCGGGAGGGCCTCGGCCAGCGCGCGTTCGATATCCTCGAACGAGCGGCCCTCGGCCACGCCCCGGGCATAGATGGCCTGGGCCTCGGGCCGTTCGGCGGCCTTGCGCGTGAGGACCATGATGCCCGGGCGGATCTTGCCGCCCGTGGGAATGCGGGCCGGCCCTTGGCCCAGCAGGGTGTGCAGGGCGAGCGGCCCATCCTGCACCTTGACGATCGGGTGTGCCATGCGGCGCTCCTTGATGAGACGTCGGGGATTCGACACTTCATGCTCTCGCGCGCCAAGGCGCTTTCAACCCCTCCGGTAGCCGGGCACTGCGACTGAACGAGCGCCCCGTGCGTCAAGAAGCGGGCGCGGGCAGCGCCGGCATGGCCTTGTCGGGCCACCAGACCCAGCAGTTCTGGGATGCAACCGCCTTCTCCTTCGCCATCCGCTCTTTCGAGGTGACGAATGCGCTCATGGCGTGCAGGGGAACCGGGCTCGGCCCGGCGTCCAGCAGCAGCACGTTCGGAAAGCTGCCCGCGTGGGGCGCGTCATAGCGCAACGGCTTGAGAAAGCGCCTCTGTCGCGCCACCAGCATGTCGATCAGGGGCAGCTCGTGCACGCCCTCGACGGGAATCCACTGTTCGCTGATGAGCATCAGCGTCGCGGCGTCGATCTCGTAGGTGAACTCGCGGCGGGCGCGGATCAGCGCGGCCATGATGAGCCGCACGCGATGGCCGGTGTCGGCGTCGCGCGCTTCCAGCAGTGCGGCGTTGACGCGCGCCAGGTGATCCCAACTGCGCGTGGCCATCAAAAGGGGCGCATCCGGCATGTGCTTGATCCAGATGCGGCTGGCCGGGTCCAGGCGGTCGCAGGCCTTGAACTCGCCGACCACCAGTGCCAGAGGCGCCTGGCCGTCACGGGGCTGCAGGACGGCCAGCTTCTCGCGGCGACGCTGCGCGATCTCGGCCTTGGACGTCTCGTTGAAGGGCTCTGGCACATAGAGCCGCTCCAATAGCGCAACCCCCTTGATGTCGATCTCGGTGGCGGCCTCGAGCAGGTACTTGCGCAGCACCGCCTGGTTACGCCGCCCCGCCATGGCCGGCGTCCAGCGATTGAACCCGGCGCGCTCGAACAGGAAGTGCAGCACCGCGCGCAGCGACATGCGGCGGCGCGGCACGGAGACTTCCGCAGGTTCCTTCGGTTCGCTGCGCGCGATGGACCGTCCGTCGACGCGGGCCCAGGGGAAGTTCACACGCAACTCGACACGGCCCGGCTGTGTCTCCAGCACCGCGTCACCCGTCAGCTCGCCCAGGCCGGAATATGCGCTGTCCGGCTCGTAGGACGGACACGATGGATGGTGTAGCTTGCCAGTTTCGGGCATGCGCTTGACCACGTAGCGGCAGTGCCGCGCCACATACATATCGATGCCGCCCCGCACGCACAGGCAGCGCGGGCGCTCCGCCGTGTCATGGATCTGCGCCAGCGCCTCCTGAAGGCCCGGATCGTCCGCGGCGAAGACGCTGCCGCGGATGGCGAATCGCTGGCCGCTGGCCGGGAGGTCGGGCGTGTTCTCGTCCATCGCCGCTACACCAGGTCCTGGGTGAGTTCGTCCATCGTCGGCTGCCGGCGCGGGAACTGCTCGCGCACTGCACTGCGTTCCGCGATCCCTAACAGCAAGCCCACCTGGGATTCGTCCGCACCCCTGGCATAGAGCCGGTCGGCCACCGTGTGGCGCACGGTCAATGCAGTGACGCCCTTGAAACCCGCGTAGCGGAACAGCTTGCGGTAGGTCTCCTGGATCGCCCGGCAGAGGAACCGCCTCTGCCCTTCCTCACCGTAGGGCGTGATCTTGAACCCCGTTCCGGTTGACGACAGGAACAGTCGACTGGTCTGGGCAAGCCCTCGAAACCGTTCTTCGATGCCCACGCCCAGTCCACGGCGCGCGCGATCGGTCAGGTAGTCGTCCATCGCCGCATCCAGGTGCGCGCTGCGGAAATACACGGGACGAGGCCGGCCAGTGATCGCCACTGCCGCGCGGATTTGCGAGGTTCGCCGTACCTGGCCCTGGGTGTCGAGGTAGTCGCGCACCTCCAGCCGCGCGATCTCAAGCGGCCGGGCCGCGGTGGCGAAGAGCATGTAGTAAAGCGCGAGGTCTTCGAGCGGCTGGTGGCTGCGATTGCGGATGCGCCTTGCCCCCGTGGTGATCTCGTCTGCGGTCAGGATTCGGGGATTGCCCTGGTCCGGTTCCGATAGCACGTCGAAGGTGTCAAGCGAGTCCAGCGCCGTCAACACCGCAAGCCGGTGTCTGCGCAACCGGCTCACGAACGCAGCACCGTCCTCATTCAGTCCGTCAATGCCGATGATCCTGGTCAAACGGCGCGCAACTGCCTTGATGCGCCTTTCGACGGCCGTGCGGGTGAGGCCGTGCAGCGCGGCGACGGACTCATAGGTCTGATCGTCCAGGACGGCGCGCAGCATCTCGACCGAGAGCGTCCAGTCCCGCTTCGGTTCCGCCGGCGCATCGTCGAGTCGTTTTTGCTCTTGCACGCCATCAACTCCTGGTCATTTCCATGAATCCATGAGCACATGCTGAGCATCATCCGGCGTTCGCGCCAGCCGAAATTGCGACGAAATGCCGGTGGTTTCGGCATTGGCTGCTCCACGATGAGCAGTGAGCGCCCAGCATCTGGCATCGCCTCGATGGGAGATGTCTGCTCCAACTTGCAATGGCGCCCCAGGTTCAGCCAACGGCGAGACCGAGAGGATCAAACCCCGATCATCTCGAAGTCGCTCTTGCCTGCATCCCATAGCCCAGACACCTCATGTGCTATCTACCGGCGAGTCGGGACGTGCCAAGAAGTCGTTGGGCGCCAGAACGTACAGAGAGGCTGCGTGTCGCTTTCGGAACTGGCGATTCCGCCCTGGGCGCCCCTGCCGTCGAGGCAGAAACCAGTAAGCGCGCCTCAAGCGCTGCTCACTATGACCGTATGTTCTATGTTACATTATTTTTTGACCTAGGCCATTATTTAACGAGGCACGATCAAGCTCTTCGTGGACTGCCCGCAGCAACCAGCAGCGTGAGTCCACAATGGCGCGCCGAACCCGCGCCAGCAGACGCGCCTTCCCATCCGGCAGGTGCCGCAAAGTACCAAGCGAGGAAGCATGGTTGGCAGAAGGCTTCTCCCCGCGCCCGCCAGCCCGTGTTCCTGCCGGACCCCTGGTCGTGCGCAGGCATGTCGGGCCGGAGCCACGAACGTGGCCCATCGGATCCAGCGTACCCGCAAGACGTGCCGTCGGCTCGAGGTCAGCGCTTGTCCGTATCACGTCTTCAACGAAAGGATCAACCGTGTGTCAGGTGTGCCTGAGCATCGTGCTCTCCGGCTGGATTTCCGCCGATAGCGTCGAAGGCGCCTATGGACTGCTTGCATGCACGGTCGGCGGGCGCACCGCGTATAGCCCCTGCATCATCCGGAGCTGCGAAAGAAGAGTCGAATGAGCTTATTTCTTCCGGTGCTCTATCTCATTCTCGGCTGGGGAGTTGGTCGTTACCGCCCCGGCATCAGGCATCGAGCCTCCACGCTTCTCACCCGGTATGTGATTCCGTTCGTCATCACCTACAACGTGGCGACCAAATTCAACGAGATGTATGTGGTGATCATCGGCACCGTGGTCGCCATGATGGTCATGATGCGGGTGTCCCGTTGGTTCTCCCCTGACCCCTTACGAAATCTCTGCTTCTTCTATCTCAATATCGGATGGCTGGGCCTGCCGATAGCCAGCACCCTGTTTGGCGACGGTGCCACAACAATAATGATCGCCGCCTACGTGGGCAGTTCGGTAATGGGGAACTCCCTGGGATTCATGCTGCTGTCGCCTCACACGGGAGAATCCAATGCCCTGCTGGCGAAGAAACTTCTGATCTCGCCACCGGTTCTGTCTGTCGCCCTCGGCATCGTGCTGATGCCGCTGCACTCCGCGATAAGCCACTATCTTTCCCCGGTGCATGAAGCTGCCACGTTCACCATGAGTTTTCTGGGCATGGCGATATTGGGCATCTGGCTGTCGCAGACAAGAATGAATTTGAGCGACTTCAAGCATGAGCTCGTGGAAGCATTGTGGCGAGCGGTCAGTTGGGCGGTGATCGGCCTGGTGATCATCTACCTGGCCTGGACATTCCATGCCGAAGCCATCTACAACAACAAGGCGACGGTCTTCCTGCTGTGCTTCCTGCCGCCTGCGGCAAACATCATTGTCATGGAGACCTACTATGTCGGCACGGGCAGATCCGCCAGAATCATCTCCTGCTCGACCTGCATCAGCATTCTCGCCATTGCCTGCTATGGTGCGATCACCACGCTAGTGCACGTGACCCAATAATCGCTTGGCCGCTTCACGCGGCAGGCACAGGCCGCCGGGCGCAGCGGCATTCATCCTGTACGCGCTCACGTCTTCCTGGATCGGGCGACACCGCTACTGCACGTCGACCTCGCCAGCCAGACGCGCCAGGAATGTGCGAGGCGTGACGCCGAGGGTGCGCCGGAACATTGTCGAAAACGCGCTCAGGCTCTCATAGCCCGAGTCCAGGGCGACGCGGGTGACGGACATTCCCCCACTCAGGAGACGGACCGCATGAAGCAGGCAGGCCTGCCTGCGCCATTGCACGAAGCTCAGTCCGGTTTCTGCACGAAAGCGCCGGTACAGCGTACGCGCGCTCCCCGGCGGCAGGAATCCTTCTCCCCCATGCACTGGATCGTCCAAGACCCGTTCGCACAGCTGCAGCAGATCCAGGCTGGCAGGCATGGGAAGCTCAAGCGCGCAACGCGGTAGCCGGGCGATCTCGGCGACCGCCAGCTGGCCAATCAACGCGACGGCCTGGTCGTCGCCGTTGATTTCCGGTGACGTCATCCGCATGATCAGTTCGCGCAGCAGCGCGGTGACCTCCAGCACGACGCTGCTGGGCGGCAGCCGCGCGGCGCTGGCTGCGTTGAGGTAGAGGGTTCGCATGTGGAGTTCGCCATGCGCGTCGATCGAATGCTCCGTGCCGGCGGGAAGCCACAAGGCCCGGCTGGGCGGCACCAGCCAGGCATAGCCCGGCGTGCGAACGAACATGGTGCCGGCCGCTGCGAACAGGAACTGCCCGCGCACGTGCTGGTGCTCCGGAAGATGTGCCCCCGCGGGGAACGAGACCCGACGAGCCACCAGCATGGGTGCCTCGGCTGCTGCGGGTAGAACGACGGGGGACCGGACACCCGGTCCGGCTTGCAAGGTCAGCGTGTCCATTTCGCGATAATTTACCAAGAAACATCGAAAGACGGATAGCTTCAAATCCGGCAGACTGCTGGCATGACTACGACCACTTCATCATCGGTTGCGCCAGGCCACGCCGTCGCCCAGGATCATCCCCGCGCGGTGGCGCTGCTGCTAAATGTCGGCCACGCGCTCGACCACCTGTTCCTGCTGATCTTCGCCACCGCCGTCGGCACCATTGCCGCCGAGTTCGGCTACGCCCGTTGGGAGGACCTGATGCCCTACGGGGTCGGCGCCTTCTTTCTGTTTGGATTGGGTTCCGCACCCGCCGGGCGCCTGGGCGACCTGTGGGGTCGGCGGCCGATGATGCTGGTCTTCTTCTTCGGCTTGGGTGCCGCGGCGCTGCTGACGGCCTTGGCCCAAGGGCCCTGGCAACTGGCGGGCAGCCTCGCGCTGATCGGCCTGTTCGCGTCGATCTATCACCCGGTGGGCATCCCGATGCTGGTGCAGCGTGCCCGTCGACCCGGTGCGGTCATCGGCATCAATGGCCTGGCGGGGAATCTGGGCGTGGCGGGCGCCGCCCTGCTCACCGGCTTTCTCGTACAGTGGTGGGGCTGGCGTGCCGCCTTCGCCGTGCCAGGCCTGATCTCCCTGGGCTGCGGCATTGCGTTCTGGCTGCTATGCCCGCCCCAGGGCCAAGCGCCGGGCCGCACCCGCAAGCCGCCGGCGGTCGTGTTGCCGCCCGGCCAGCTCGCGCGCGCGCTCGTCGTGATGACGGCAGCGGCCGTCACCGGCAGCCTGTTGTTCAACTTCACCACCAATGGCAACACGCAGTTCCTGACCGAGCGCTTCCAGGGCGTGATCGCGGACCCCGCGCTGATCGGCCTGCTGCTGGCGGTGGTCTACGCGATCGCCTCGCTGGCCCAGGTGGTCGTAGGCCGCCTGATCGACACGGTCCCGCTCAAGCGCCTGTACCTCTGCATGGTGCTGGCACAGATCCCCTGGCTGATCCTCTCGGCCCTGGCCAGCGGGTGGTGGCTCTTCGCAGCGCTGATCGGCGCGATGGTGTGCATCTTCGGTTGCATCCCCTTCACGGACGCTATGATCGTCAGGTACGTGGACGACAGCGTGCGGTCGCGCGTGGCCGGCATGCGCCTGACCGTCTCGTTCGGCATCAGCTCGCTCGCAGTCTGGCTACTGGGGCCCGTGGTCAAGGCGTCGAGCTTTGCGACCCTGTTTTTGGTCATGGCCGGCATTGCGATCTGCACCGCGTCCATCATTCTGCTGCTGCCTGCTGAGCCTGTCGCATCGCGAGAACGCTAGGGTCCAGCCTGTTCATAACGTAACAGGGAGGCCAGGCTCAGCTTTCGGTGGGTGCCAGCAGAAGTCGCGGCTACTAAGCACAGTCGACCAGCATGGTGCGTATGCGACCATTCAGGCGCTGTCGTCTTCGCGGCGCAGACCTGGCAGATACCCAGCACTGTGGAAGGCAGTTTCATGCCCGAAGCGACTTGGCGCCGCAGGCCTTCTCCACAATGCTTGAGCATGCCAATGCCGCAGCCAAGTGAGGTGTTATTGCGAAACGCCGAGCCACCTGAAGTCACGCCGTGGCGGCAATCACCACGAGCGCGGATGCTGGCTTGTCGGTCAGCGCGATCAACTTATGCGGGATTGTCGAGTCAAACTGGACGCAATCGCCGGGGCGCAATCGCTCCCTGCGGGCCCCGATCTGTATTTCGATGTCGCCGCTCAACACGAACAAGATCTCCTCGCCTTCGTGGTGGCTCATGATGCGGCCCCGCCTGTGTGTCTTCCCGGGCCGCACGATGAACGCGCGCATCACACGGTCGTTGCGGAGTCCGGCCACCAGCGACAGATGGGTTGACAAACCGCCTGCAATGGAGCCGTTGCCTCGGACGATGGAAATGATGTCTTCCTCTAGCTGTTGGCCGAAAAGACGATCCACCGTCACGCCCAGCGCCGTCGCGATGCGCAATGCTGCCTCGATGGAAGGCGTAGATACACCCCGTTCGATCTTCGACAGATAGCTGCGGGTCAGGCCCGAATCCCGGGCCAGATCCTCCAGCGTCATACCGCCCTGGACGCGCAGATACTTGAGATGCAATGCCAGTTCCGTAAATCGGTCTGCCGTAGCCCGACCTGCAGCCCCTGAATTGCCAAGAGTTGATTCAGCAGAAGACTCTGGCACGGCCCGACCACGCCGCATGGCACCCCCAACTCCTCCGGCGCGTTCGCTGTTCATTGCCGTGGAACCTACAGATCGAGTACCAGCCGCCGCCCCGAACATCCCGCCACGCAGACGATGACCTCGTGCTCGCGCTCTTCGGGGCTCAGCACACGGTCGCGGTGAATCGGCGGTCCCTCGAGCCAGCGGGTGCGACACGCACCGCAGATGCCGCCGCCACATGACACGGAAACATCGGCCCCCATCGCCTCCAGCGTGGCCAGCAGACCCACTTCCGGCAGCACCACCGATTCGCGCCCGCTCTTGGCAAGAACCACCTCGTAGGGTTGGTCCGTCGACATCGGGATAATCTTTGGCGCTACGAAGCGTTCCACGTGCTTGCGATGCTCCGGCCAACCGGCGACTGCGGCCTCGAAGGCGTCCAGCATTCGGCCCGGCCCGCAGCAGAACGCCTTGGTATCTTCGCCACAAGCCTGCAAGATGGCACGGATGTCGGGTGGATTTCCCGTGTGGGTGTTGTAAAGGTGTGCGCGCCCGGCTTTGAGTGCCGGACCCAGCATATCGATCAGGCTCGGTTCTCCCGCGCTGGCCCAATGCAGGATGTAGTTCGCCTTGCCTTCCCGCTCCAGGGCGAGGATCGCGGAGATAAAGGGCGTCACACCGATTCCGCCCGCGATGAACACGTTCATGCTCTGCGGCAAGAGTTCCAGTCCGCCGCGCGGCACCGAGACGCCAATGGAGTCTCCGACTCGAAGCACATCATGAATGTGGCGCGATCCGCCGCGGCCGACCTCCTCGCGCTTGACAGCCACCACATATCGCCTGCAGTCACTCGGATCGTTGCACAGCGAGTAGGTCCGCACCAGCCCGTTGCCAAGATGCAGATCGATGTGTGCTCCAGGTTTGAACGCCGGCAGGCGCCAGTCGTCCTCATCAGCCAACACGAGGCGTTTGACTCCCGGCAGCGGCTCCTCAATCTGCCGCACGAGCGTCTGAAGATGCTTGATCGGCTTTGCCATGTCACGCGCCGCGCACGGCATCGCCCACACGGATGATGCCCCCCTTGAGGATCCTGCAATTCAACCCTGACCTGTTGATCAGCGGGTCGAACACGGCCTTGCCGAGAATTTCCTCGATATGGCGGCATGGTGTGGACAGCCGTGTCGCCTCGAGCAGCGCCTCGCCAACCCAGAACTGGCGGCCGACCAGATGGTTCAGCGGCACGCCCTGCACTGTGACATTGCGTCGATGCTCGTGCGGCAGAAGCTCGATCCTCGCGTCGCGTGCCAGCGCCTCCAGCGTCTCGATCTCGAAAAGAGTGATCTGCCGCCCCTCTTCCGGCTTGTGCGAATAGAACCCGGTTTCCCGACCAATCATGTAACGGTCCCCCACGATGCCCTTGCCGGCGATGAGCGTGAGTTCGTCGAACGCTTCCATTGGAAGGAAAGCGCGCGGCGTAATGTGCAGATGCCGCACAGCACCAGTCCATACGGGCGCGACGGGGTGCCCGCTGGCCGGCGCATGCAGAATGGTCGAATGAGACATGAGGATCCTTGTGAAAATCCGGCTGCAAAATGGTTCAGAACAACGCTGCAACCAGGACACTTTGTGTCCTCAAGGAAATAGTACCAAGCGGCCCCCGTGTTGACAAGAGAAGTGGCCGCGGTGATAAGAACGCCCCCAAACTCGCGGCTTCAGCTCCCGTTGCCAAGACTCGACGTTTGGTCCGCTTGCTTGGCAGTTAGGCGGTAAAGTTGGCGCCGCAGCCGCTGTGCCTGGTCTTGATACGACACGATCGCGGAGCTGTGCCAAGCTGAACGCCCGCACACGCTCCAGCCGGCGTCAGCATGGGTGGTCTCAACACCACGCCGCCGACGAACCGAAGACACAGAATGTGCACGCAGGTTCACTACGGCTCTGCGGCAATCACCAGCAGCACCGATGCGGGTTGTTTTCCAACGGAGGTGATCTTGTGCGGGATGCTGGAGTTGAAGTGGGCACTGTCCCCGGCACATAGCGTCTCCGTGCGGCGCGCGAGTTGCAGCGTGACGCTGCCCTTGAGCACGTAAAGGATTTCCTCACCTTCATGATGACTCATGGGATGGTCGCGAACCGGCTCGTCGGTGGGTGTCATCACAAACGCGACCATCCTGTGCCCAGGCAGGGTGCCAGAGACCATACGCGGAGTCTGGAGCTTACCCTCCTTGCCCTCGGAGGCGCGATGGATCGACACAGGGTCATCTTCCGGCGCTTGGCCGAAAAGCTCCTCCACTTTCACACCCAGGGCCTTCGAGATCCGCAACGCCGCCCCGATGGACGGCTCCGAAACGCCCCTCTCCAGCTTAGAGATATAGCTGCGCGTGAGCTCGGCAGCCTGGGCGAGTTCTTCCAACGTCAGGCCCGCCTGCACGCGCAGCAACTTCAATTTCACCGACATATCTTTCCCTTAGGACACTTGTGTCCTAAACTACACTTGTTTCTTGACATAGATCAACACCCGGGTGACTTCCTGTCGCTCTCACATAAGGAGACATGTTATGACGCAAGTGAAACGCCGCCGGGCACTGGCCTTCCTCGCCCTATTCGGCATCGCCACGGCAGTGCCGCAGATGGCGTACGCCGCCGATGCGGCCTACCCCGACAAACCGATCCGGCTGATCATCCCCTTCGGTGCGGGCGGCATCACCGACGTCGCCGGACGGTTGATCGGACAGTACCTCGGAGAAGCCTTGTCCCAGCAGATCGTGATCGAGAACCGTCCTGGCGCTGGCGGCTCCATCGCCGCCCAGGCGATCACGAGCGCCCCCCCGACGGCTACACGCTGCTGCTGGGCACCGTGGGCACCCAGGTCGTGAACAAGATGCTCTACCGCAAGCTCAACTATGACCCAACCGCACTGACCCCGGTTTCGCTGGTCAGCAACTCGCCCTATGTGCTGGCGGTCCATAGCATCGACGGGGTGGAAGACCTGCAGGGGTTCATCCGCTATGCGAAGGCCCATCCCGGACGCCTGAACTTCGGCTCGGCGGGGAACGGAAGCTCGCCGCATCTGGGCATCGAGCTTTTCAAGCTGTCCACCCAAACCGACATCGTACACATTCCCTTCAAAAGCGGGGCCGAGGCCGTCAACGCAGCGGTCGGCGGGCAGGTGAACATCGTGATCGACGCACTGCCCGTCATCGAGCCCCAGGCCAAGGCTGGCCGGCTCAAGATGCTGGCCCTCGCCGCGGCCGAGCGCAGCCCGGTCACGCCCGATCTCAAGACCAGTGCCGAGCAGGGCCTGCCGCAGTTCCAACTCGGCTCCTGGAATGCCCTGGTGGCCCCACCGGGAACGCCCGCCGCCCAGGTGGAGGTGCTGAACAAGGCGCTGGCCCGAGCGCTCAAGCGTCCGGAACTCGTATCGCGGCTTGCCGCGATGGGCATCGAGCCTCTGCCGACTGGCGTCGCCGCATACCAGCAGCACATCGCCAGCGAAACCGCGAAGTGGGCCAAGGTCATCCAAGCCGCCGGCACCAAACTCGACTGATAGGACGACCCGTCCCATGCTCCTCTATGACACCTTACGATCCGGCAACGCCTGGAAGGTCCGGTTGCTCGCCAGCCTGCTGAACATCCCGCTCGAGCGCCGTACCCTCTCCATTGACCGGGGCGATCTGGCACGGCCGGAGTTCCTGGCTGTCGCGCCAATGGGCCACGTGCCCGTGCTGCGCCTACCCGACGGCAGCCATCTGGCCGAATCGCTCGCCATCCTGCACTACCTGGCCCAGGGAACCCCCTGGTGGCCCCAGGACCGTCTGGCGCAGGCCACGGTTCTGAGCTGGCTGTCGTTCGAGCAAGACCGCCACATGAAGCCGCTCGCGCAATTGCGGCTCCACCTGGCCTTGCACCGCCGGGGTGACCCGAGCGCCGAACCCTTTGTCAGCCATGCGGCGGCGGCACGCGCCGCGCTGGCGGTGCAGGAGGCACAACTCCAGCACCAGGGCGGGGACGGCTGGGTCGCCACAACGAACGCTCCGAGCATCGCCGATGTGGCGCTGTACCCCTACACCTGCATGGCCCCGATGGGCGGCATCTCGCTGGCGCCCTACCCAGCCATCCAGGCCTGGCTGCAGCGCGTGGAACACCTGCCAGGCTACCAGCCGCTGTTTCCCGGACAGCCCGAACGCAACCTTTCCATCGAAGAACGTCCCTGATCACAGAGGCCTAGCCATGACCCCATCCAATACTTTCCAACTCGACAAAGCCACCCTGGTGGCGCAATCCACCCACCGCATGGACCGGCAGTTCCAGGACAGTGCTTACTCCCTGCGCCAGAAGCTCGCACTGACTTGCCGAATCCTGTTCGACAACGGACACGACTCCGGGCTCGCAGGCCAGATCACGGGACGAACGGACGTGCCCGGCAAGTTCTACACGCAGCAGCTCGGCCTCGGCTTCGACGAGATCACAGAGGACAACCTGCTGCTCGTGGACGAGGACCTGAACGTGCTCGAAGGCAACGGCATGCCCAACCCTGCCAACCGCTTCCACTCGTGGGTCTACCGCGCACGGCCGGAGGTGAACTGCATCATCCATACGCATGCGCTCCACACCGCGGCGCTCGGGATGCTGGAACAGCCGCTGATCGTCTCGCACATGGACAATTGCGTGCTCTACGACGACGTCGCCTTTGTGGCGAAGTGGCCGGGAATTCCGGTGGGCAACGAGGAAGGTGAATTCATCGCCGGCGCCCTGGGCAGCAAGCACGCGCTGCTGCTGTCCCACCACGGACTCCTGATCGCCGGCTCGACCGTCGAGGAAGCCTGCGTGCTCGCCATCGCCTTCGAGCGGGCCGCCCGCATGCAGCTCCTGGCGAGCGGCGCCGGGACCATCCAGCCCATCGATCCCACCCTCGGCGCCGAGGCCCACGACTGGGTGTTGCGCCCCAAGCGCAACACCATCGCGTTCGAGTACTACGCCAGGCGCTCCCTGAAAGACCCGCGCAATGCCGATTGTGTTCGGCCCGCCTCCAAGGCAGGTTGAGCGGGGCAAAGGTCGGCCAGGCGCACGAGTATCCGAGTGCCACTGGATCGGTGGTAAGCGTGGGCTAAGAGCGATCAGGCCCTACCGATCGTGGCGCGGTAAAGCGAGCGGATAAGGTCGGATTGCGTGACGATGCCCACCAGGCGATGCTCAGCATCGACGATGGGGATGTGACGATGCCCATCGTCGGAAAAGACCGGCACCAGATCCACGATGGGACGATCGTCGCTCACCACGCTCACTCTGCGCGTCATGATCTGCCCGACGATGCCGGTTGTTGCGGCTGTGTTGCGTGATGCGCGGACCAGTTTTCGCAGCCGCCAACTCCAGCCCTCATGGACATCCAGGTCCACCTGTTTCATGAAGTCCGCGACCGTCACGATGCCGACCAGATGATGCTGGACATCGACTACCGGCAATGCCTTCACGCGCCGCTCGCGCATCAGCGTCCAAGCGTGGCGCAGCGAGCTTTCGAAATGCACGGTGACGGGATTCGGCGTCATGATGTCCCTGCAGCGCAGGTCGCCCAGCAGGCGCTGATAGGCGGCTGCCTCGGCCTGGCGCAGAATGTCTTCCAGATCGTCGCGGTCAATATCGACCACTTGGTTGTAGCGCACGAGCGCGGCATCCAGATCAGCCGCCGAGAACCGGCCTCCCGTCGCACCGGCCGACTGAGGTCGATGCACATGTGGCCACGGCCTTCGCGTGATGTTGTTGTAAACCACACCGACGATCGCCAACAGCGTGGAATTCAGCAGTACCGGGCTGAGCACATAGCCGAAGTCGGTCACACCGACCAGCACGGCGAGAAGGGCTGAAGCGCCGCCTGGAGGATGAAGGCAGCGCAATGCAAACATCAGCGCGATCGCCAACCCCACGGCCAAACCGGCTGCCAGGGTGGCGTCCGGCACCCAGCGGGCGCGTGCGATGCCGATCAGCGCCGATAACGTGTTCCCACCGAGAACCGACCAGGGTTGGGCCAAGGGGCTGGCGGGCGCGGCAAACACCAATACGGCGCTCGCGCCCATCGGGGCGACCAGCCATAAGGCCAACATGGTGTGTCCGTGTGCGATGGCCGCGTCGGCCATCATCCATTGCGAGCCGACGGCAGCCATGACAATGCCCAGCACAGCGCCGCAGCAGGCCCGCCATTTCTCTTTCGCGTTGATGGGCTGGGCAGCCGGCCACAGCGCGCGCAGGAAGCTCAGTACCTGGGCACGAATGTGGCGCCAGCAGGAAGTCGTCGAAGACAGGGAGCCTATCGCTTCGGAATTGTTCGGAGGAGTTCTACGCTCCATGCTGCGTCAGAACACAAGTCTGCCAAGCGCAGCCGTGATTGCAGCCTACATTGCCCGTCAGCCAACGTGCGCAGCAGGAACTCATCACTCCTGGCAGGCTGGGGTCGTAGCCACGGCGAACGGATTCCTTGGCAGACAGGTCAGTTCCCGCGAAAGCAACACAGTTAGAACTGCGTCGGAAGATGAACGGCATGTCGAAAAATCCCAACACTATTTCATTATTGACCTAGGACAATCATAAAATAGTGAGAGAATCCTCACAAGTCGCCGCCGCGAGTCTGTCCTCCACCAACTAGCGCTCGGCGGTCATGCAATACGGTGGCGTGTGATGCCACCTTCCAGGGGTGCGACCTTGAAGGCCACGCCCTGGAAGAAACCAAGCCCCACCCCTGAAGTGGTGAGGCGAGTGCAAGCCTATTTCAGGGCGACCTTGGGAAAGTCGACCGGAACATCCAGGGCGACGTTGACGTAGTTGGTGAAGAGGTTCAGTGCAACATGCGCCACGATCTCGACGATTTGCTCGTCGCCGAACCCGTTTTCCCGCAGGCGGGCAACGTCGGCATCACTGACCTGACCGCGTTGCTCTACGACCTTGAGTGCGAAGGCCAGCACCGCAGCGGTCTTGGCATCGCTGGATTGCCCGATCTGGGCGGCGGCAATTTCGTCGGCCGATGCGCCCGCCTTCTTGCCGAGCACCGTGTGCGCCGCCAGGCAGTACTCGCAGTGGTTGCGATTGGCGATGGCCACGGCAATCTGCTCGCCGAGCTTGGCGCCGAGCGTGCCGCCACCCAGGGCGCCGAAGGCCGCCCACATGCTCTGCAGAGCGGCAGGCGAGTTGGCCACGGCCTTGAACATGTTGGGCGTAGCACCGAAGGCTTGATCGATCTGGACCAGCAGCGGACGGCTGGCGTCAGGGGCGTGTTCGGTCTGGATGTTGACGCGAGGCATGTGGATCTCCTAAAGAGGTTTTGGCCAAAGGAAAGGAAGCCAGCCGGTCAGGCAAGCCCCAGCGGGAGATTGCGGGGCGCACCCTGTCTGTGGACTCGGCCTGCCTAGGCAGTATGGACGCATTGGATGTATGATTTGGATCAATCAGTCCTTAGAAAATACCATTTCGTCCAGATGTCAGTCACCCTTCCCATCGACCGCCTCTCGGGCATCCTGGAACGCTTCCGGGTCCAGGCGGAGTTGCATTACTCGGGCGCGTTGTGCGGACGCAGCCACTTCGACGCTGGTGAAGGACATGGCTACCTGCACGTGCTGCGCCGCGGCCAGTTGGAGGTACGGCACCCAGGCGCGCGGCAGGTGCCGAAATCGATACGCTTCGACGAGCCGACGCTGTTGTTCTACCCCTGCCCCTTGACCCATCTCTTCCACAACCCGCCGGCAGAAGGCTCCGACTTCACCTGCGCGCGACTGTGCTTCGAGGGCGGCACCGCCCACCCGCTTGCACGTGCGCTCCCGCCTCTGATCGCGCTTCCGCTGGCGCGGGTGCCCGGCCTTGATGCAGCACTCGGACTGCTGTTCGCAGAGACCGACCGCGTGCGCTGCGGCCAACGGCTGCTGGCCAACCGGCTGTTCGAGGTGGTCGTGATCCAACTGCTGCGCTGGCTGCTCGACCACCCACAGGAGGCCGGCGTGCATGCGGGCCTCATCACCGGCTTGTCGGATCCGCGCCTGGCGCGCGCGCTGACGGCCATGCACGACACCCCCGGAGAGCCCTGGCCGCTGGAACGCATGGCCGAGCGTGCAGGCATGTCCCGCACGGCGTTTGCCAGCACCTTCCGGGAAGTGGTGGGCCAAACGCCAGGCGACTACCTGGCCGACTGGCGCATGGCCCTGGCACAGAGCCGGCTGCGCGAGGGCCGCCCCATCAAGAACCTGGCCGAAGAGCTCGGCTACGCGAACCCTTCGGCGCTGTCACGCGCATTCAGAGCCAAGGTCGGAATGCCTCCGCGAGATTGGCTCGAGAAAACATCGGCTGAACTGCGCGAACGCGTGGCCGCGAATCCCCGGGCACAGCAGCGGCGTCGACCATCAGATGCCCCATCCTCCGCCTCACCCCATGGACACCATCCCAAGACATGAGACAGCCGCCCACCGACTCACCACCCATCCAGCTCCATATGTTCTACGTGGGTGGGAACGCGGGAAAATCGAACATCGAGGTGCATGACGTTCAGTTCGCTGCCGTGCAGCATCCGGAAGATGCCTGGCCGCTGCTGCGTGAGGCCTGGTTCGGCGACAAGCACAAGCTGCATGTGGACGGCTACAGCATCATCACCTGGGCCGACGGGTATGACGTCCAGCTGCACGCCACCCCGTTCACAGGAAGCAAGCGGCTGTACTTCGTCAATGTCGGGGGATACCGGCCCGACACCCTGGTCGAGCAGCACGAGTTCGGCCTCTTCGTCGCCGAGGATGCGGCCCGGGCCAAGCGCCGAGCGCTCGACGTCCTGCTCGTCGGGGCCAACACCCTACACAAGGACAATCTCTCAAGCGTAGACGATTGCGTCCTGTTGGGGAAGTTGGGGGGACTGCACATCCACTTGCGCGAGAACCCCCAGGGCCAGTCCGCAGCACCCGCGTGGCAGGGGTATCAGCCGATCGGGATTTCGCAACCAATCTGAGGATGGGAGGATCAACCATGCAAGTCCTAGTGCTTGGCGCCGGCGGGATCGGAGGCTACTTCGGCGGCAGAATGGCGGCGGCAGGTGTCGACGTCCGGTTTCTGGTTCGGCCAGCGCGCGCCGAGGTGCTCACCCGCAGTGGTTTGGTGATCAGAAGCCCTTTGGGCGATCTTGATATCCCGGTCGAGGCCCTGACGAAGCCAAGCGTGGCGTTCGATGCTGTAGTGCTGGCCTGCAAGTCCTACGATCTGGACAGTGCCATGGACGCCATAGCGCCCGCAGTCGGTGCGGATACGCTGATCCTCCCGCTTCTCAACGGGATCGGCCATCTCGATGCTCTCGACGCACGGTTTGGCGAAGAACATGTCCTCGGGGGCCTGTGCCACATTGGCGTGACCATGGCACCCTCCGGTGAGATCCTCCATCTCAACAGACTGCAAAGGTTGACGCTCGGCGCACGCACCGAGCAGCAGCGGGCCGGCGCCCGGCGCCTGCACGAGCTGTTGGCAAGGGGTGGCTTCGAGCCCGTGCTGAGCGACGTAATCATGCAGGAGCTGTGGGAGAAATTCGTCTTTCTCGCAACCTACGCGGGCATGACGACGCTGATGCGCACAACCGTCGGCGCGATCTCCTCGACGGATGAAGGTGATGCGATCACGCGCGAAATGTTGGACGAATGCATCTCTGTCGCCGCAGCCGAAGGCTACTTCCCACGCCCGCCCGCCAGGGCCGAGATGATCGCATCGCTGACCGACAAGCGCTCGACGGGAACCGCATCCATGCTGCGGGACATGACTGGGAACCGGCAGACCGAGCATGACCACATCATCGGAGACATGTTGGTCCGCGCCCGCGGGGCAGGCCTGCCTGCTCCGCTGCTGAGGGTCAGCCTGGCGAACATGCAGGCCTACGCAGCCACGCGGCCGGATGCGGGCGCGTAGGCAGCGTGGAGGAAGCCGTGCTGGCTTCGTATCGACAGCTTCCCGCCATGTGCGCCAGCCGCGTCGAGCCAACCAGCGCACCAGGTGTACGAGCACCTCGCACCGGCTTGCTTTGGCGCCGCGGCACCCTTCCTAACTGTCGTCAAGCTACAGGCTGTCGGCGCGTCGGTGATTCCGGACTGTCATCGCCAATGGCACCCCGCGTGTCGGCGAACCGCAGGCGGCAGCTGCTGACTCAAGGCCGGGTGGCGGCGGCCTGGCCCATCAGCACATGCTCGCCAATCTCCCATTGCGGGGCGAAGTCCCACGCGCTGCCCGGCATCAGCACCACAACCGTGGAACCGAGGCGGAAGCGTCCCATCTCTTCGCCTTGCAGGAGGTTCCGTGCCCGGTGCACGGAATCGTCCTCCCCGTAGAGCCACTGGCGGATCTTCGATCGCCGGGGTGGAGCCACCACCCCGTGCCAGGCCGTGGCGATGCTGCCGACGATGGCAGCGCCCACGAGCACCACGGCAAAGACACCGATCCGAGGATTCTCGAACCAGCACACGACCCGCTCGTTGCGTGCGAGCAATCCGTCGACGCCCTCCACGATGTCGGGCCGGACGGACAACAGCGTGCCGGGTACGTGGCGCATCCCCAGCAGGCGTCCCTCGCACGGCATGTGCACCCGATGGTAGTCGCGCGGGCTCAGGTAGACCGTGCTGAAGGTGCCCCCCTCCAGTTGGCGTGCCAGCGCCGTATCCCCAAGCAGTTGCTCGACGCTGTAGCTGCGTTGCTTGGCCTGGATCATCTGGCCTGCCCGGATGCCGCCCAGCTGGCTCACCCTGCCATCCGCAGGGCTGGTCCACTCCGCCATCGCCAAGGGGCGTACGCCGGGCCGCAGCGCTCGGACAAAGAACTCATTGAAGCTGCGGTAAGCACCAGGATTGCTGTGCAAGGCTTCGTCGAGGTCGATGCGGTGGCGGTACACGAAAGCACGGATCAGGGGTTGGGCAATCCATGGCCAGCGACAGCTCGCCAACACGCCTGCGCAACGGGTCAGCAGACGCATTGGGGCAAGGCGTTGGATCACCACCGCTGAAGACATTCGACCATGCCGGGTACCTGGTGCAATATCCTGTGTCATAATATACAATGTCCTAGGACAAAATCATACTTTAAACCATCGTGCTCTGTTGTGCGCGCGGCGGTCCTTTTTCAGGTGGCAGCAAGGGCATGGCATCAACGAATGATCAATTGTTCGCGCGGGGACGCAAGGTGATTCCCGGTGGCGTCAACTCTCCCGTGCGCGCCTACCAGGCGGTCGGCGGCGTGCCTCGATTCCTGCGCCGTGCCAGCGGCCCTTATGTCTGGGATGGCGAAGGGACCCGGTACATCGACTACGTCGGCTCCTGGGGACCGGCAGTCCTCGGCCATGCCCACCCGGACGTCGTGCAGGCGGTGCGGCAGGCGGCCGTGGACGGGCTGTCGTTCGGCGCTCCGACCGAAGCGGAGGTCGTCCTGGCCGAGGCACTGGCTGCGCGGCTGCCGTCCCTGGAGCAGGTTCGCCTGGTCAGCTCCGGCACCGAGGCCACCATGAGCGCGATCCGTCTTGCCCGCGGCTACACCGGCCGCCCCAAGCTGATCAAGTTCGAGGGCTGCTACCACGGCCATGCCGACAGCTTGCTGGTCAAGGCCGGCTCGGGATTGCTCACGCTGGGCCATCCCGATTCGGCCGGCGTGCCGCGCGCGTTCATCGAGCACACCCTGGTGCTGGGCTACAACGACCTGGACGGGGTGCGCGAAGCATTTGTACGACATGGCGACCAGATCGCCTGCGTCATCGTCGAGCCGATCGCTGGCAATATGAACCTGGTCAGACCAGCGCCAGGCTTTCTGGATGGCTTGCGCGAGCTCTGCACAGCCCATGGCACCCTGCTGATCTTCGACGAGGTCATGACGGGCTTTCGCGTCGGCCCGCAAGGCGCTCAGGGGCTGTTCGGCATTCGTCCGGATCTGACGACGTTGGGCAAGATCATCGGCGGTGGCATGCCTCTGGCCGCCTTCGGCGGGCGGCGCGATGTCATGGAACGGATCGCCCCACTGGGGCCGGTTTACCAAGCCGGCACGCTATCCGGCAATCCGGTGGCCGTGGCCGCAGGTCTGGCCACACTGCGGCTGATCGACGCGCCGGGCTTCCATGAACGGCTTGCGGCGCAGACCCAACGTCTCGTGGTCGGGCTACGCGAGTGCGGCCGTCGTGCCGGAGTACCGTTGTCTGCTGATGGCGTGGGCGGCATGTTCGGCCTGTACTTTCGAGCGCATGCCCCAGCGAGCTTCGCCGAAGCCACGGCCGTCGACCTGAACGCCTTCGCCGCTTTCTTCCACGGCTGCCTGTCCCGCGGCATCTACTTCGCACCCTCGGCCTTCGAGGCGGGCTTCGTGTCCATCACCCATGACGATGACGTCATTGACCGCACCCTCGCCGAGGTGAGCGACGTTCTGCTGACCTTGGCACGCAGCCGTGCAGCCCCTGAGGCAGGCGGTAGATGCTCCGCCGGAATGCTGCGATGAACAGCCTGCGGCAAAGGCCATTCAATTTCGGCGCTGGACCTGCCGCGCTGCCGGAAGAGGTGCTGCTCCAGGCGGCCGGCGAGATGCTGGACTGGCGTGGCAGCGGCATGGGCGTGATGGAGATGAGCCACCGCGGCAGCGACTTCATCGCGATCTACGAAGACGCGATCACCGGTCTGCGAATCCTGCTGGATGTCCCCCAAGAATTCCACATCCTCTTCCTGCAGGGCGGCGGCATCGGCGAAAACGCCATCGTGCCATTGAATCTCTCCGGCGGCGGCGTGGCCGACTTCCTGCTCACCGGGAGTTGGAGCAGCAAGTCCTGGGATGAGGCTCGCAGGTACGTGCGCACCGCCCATGTTGCCGCGTCCGCCGAACCGGATGGATTCACCAGCATTCCCCCTGCATCGCGCTGGCGTCTCAGCCCCGATGCCGCCTATGTGCATGTCTGCAGCAACGAGACGATCCAGGGCGTGCAGTTCGCCGAACTGCCCCATCTGGCGGCCCTCGGTTCACGCGCGCCGCTCGTCGTGGACTGTTCGTCCGACATCGCGTCACGGCGCTTCGACTGGCAGCGGGTCGGGCTGGCCTTCGCCGGCGCCCAGAAGAACCTTGGGCCCGCGGGTCTGACGGTGGTCTTCGTGCGCGAAGACCTGCTCGGGCGCGCACTGCCGATCTGCCCCAGCGCATTCAACTACGAGCTGGCCGCACGGCACCAGTCCATGTACAACACCCCGCCGACCTGGGGCATTTACCTCCTCGGGCTGATGGTGGAATGGATGCGGCGCCAGCGCGAAGGCGAATTGACCGGGGTCGCTGCGCTGGAGATCCGCCATCGGAGACAGGCCGGCAAGCTCTATGCCGCGATCGACGCCAGCGCCTTCTACACCAACCGGGTCGCGCCGACCGCGCGGTCGCTGATGAATGTGCCTTTCTTCCTGGCCGATACGCGGCATGAGGCGGCTTTCCTGGACGGCGCCCGGGAGCGCGGGTTGCTTCAACTCAAAGGGCACAAGTCCGTCGGCGGTATGCGTGCCAGCCTCTACAACGCCATGACCGATGCGGCCGTCGATGCACTCGTGGGCTATTTGCGCGAATTCGAACGGCAGATGGGATGACTTCGATGAACCACGACTTCCTCAGCCCGCCGGTCCGTGACCTGCGGCCATACCAGCCTGGCGAACAGCCTGCAATTGACGGCCTGATCAAGCTGAACACCAACGAGAACCCCTATCCGCCCTCCCCCCAGGCTATCGCGGCGATCTCTCGTGCTGCCTCGTCGGGCTTGGAGCTCTACCCGGACCCGGAAGCGCGGCTTTTGCGTGCCACGATCGCTGGACGACTTGGCGTGCCGAAAGAACAGGTCTTCGTCGGCAACGGTTCTGACGAGGTTCTGGCCCATGCGTTCTGCGCATTCTTCCGGCACGGCAGAAGCAAGTTGCTGATCCCCGACGTGACCTACAGTTTCTACGAGGTGTACTGCCGGCTGTACGGCATCGACGCCGGACTGGTCCCCGTCGATGAGGCGCTGCGGGTCGATGTGGGCGCTTTCGCCACGCATGCCCGCACCTTCGGCGACGTCGCCGGCGTGGTCGTCGCCAACCCGAACGCACCGACCGGCGAAGGCCTGGCCCTGGACCAGATTCAGCAACTGCTCCTGCTCGAACCCCGGCGCGTAGTGCTGGTTGACGAAGCCTATGTGGATTTCGGCGGACAGACGGCTGTTGGCCTGGTTGACCGCCATCCCAACCTGCTCGTCGTGCAGACGCTCTCGAAGTCGCGCGCGCTGGCTGGCCTGCGCGTGGGATTCGCGATTGGGCAGCCAGCGCTGATCGAAGCGCTCGACCGCGTGAAGAACAGCTTCAATTCCTACCCGCTGGGCCGCCTGGCCCAGACAGGTGCCATCGCGGCAATCGACGATGTCGCGCACTTTGAGAAGACGCGGCAGGTCATCATCTCCTCCAGGTCCAGACTGGCCGCAGGCCTCGCGGAGTTGGGCTTTGAGGTGCGGCCTTCTTTGGCCAACTTCGTTTTCGCACACCACCCCCGGCATGATGCTGCTAGGCTGGCCGCCTCCCTGCGCGAGACCAAGATTCTGGTGCGGCATTTCCGTCAAGACCGCATCGAGCAATTCCTGCGCATCACAGTGGGCACCGACCAGCAGGTGGATCAACTGCTGGGTGTGCTGCGCACCATGCTGCAGGAAGCACCGCCGTGAGTCCAGCCGGCAGGTTTCAGGACGCCCGGTTCCGCTGGTCCCGGTTCTGGGTGCTGACCAAGCCGAGGATTGTCCAGCTGATCGTGTTCTGTGCCGGCATTGGCATGCTGCTCGCGCTGCCTGGCCTGCCCACCGCCGCCCAGTGGGGGCGCATCGCCCTCGCCTGCCTCGGCATCTGGCTGGTCGCCTCGGCCGCAGCCGTCTTCAACTGCCTCGTCGAGAAACAAATCGATGCCCGCATGCGGCGCACCACGTGGCGTCCCACCGCCCGGGGCGAACTCAAGGATGGGCAGGTGCTGCTAGTCCTCTGCGTGCTCTGCGCGGCCGGCAGCCTGATCCTGTGGCGTTACGTCAACTTGTTGACTCTGTGGCTGACCTTGGCCGCTTTCGTCGGCTACGCCGTGGTCTACACCGTGGTGCTCAAGCCCCGCACGTCGCAGAACATCGTGCTGGGCGGCGCCTCGGGGGCGATGCCCCCGGTCCTCGGATGGGCCGCGATGCAGGGCGAGGTATCGGCCGAGGCCTGGCTGCTCTTTCTCATCATCTTCGTCTGGACCCCTCCGCACTTCTGGGCGCTTGCGCTGTACCGTGTCGAGGACTACCGGCGGGCCGGCGTGCCGATGCTGCCAGTGACGCACGGGCGTGACTACACCAGCCGCGCCGTGTTCCTCTACACGGTGCTGCTGCTGGTGGTGTGCGCACTGCCGACCCTGCTCGGCATGCGCTCATGGCGCTATCTGTGCGTGGCAGTGTTGCTGAGCGGTGTGTTCTGCATTCACGCCTGGCAACTTTGCCGACGTTACTCCGACGCGCTGGCGATGCGGACCTTTCGGTGGTCGTTGTGGCACCTGGCGGGCATTTTTGCTGCGCTGCTGGCGGATCACTACTGGCCATCCTGAATCGCGAGATTCCGTTGCGCCGGCGATGTTGCGAGGTTCAGTCGTGGCGCACAGGTGACGGGGCACTCGAGCGATGGATCTGAAGCGCCGGCCGCACAAACCGGGGTCCGCCGCCGAATCCGCATCCAACCCGCTTCATTCTTCCAGCAGATTCCGCTTGTGGGCCACGGCAGCCCAGAGTTCCGCGTCCGGCAAGGCGCCCTTGCCGCGCGCAATGAGTGGCCAGCGTTTCGCCAGCCGCGCGTTAGTTTCGAGGAAGTCGCTTTGATCTGCCGGAAGATCGTCGTCGAAGAAGATGGCATCGACCGGGCATTCAGGCACGCACAGTGCACAGTCGATGCAATCGTCAGGGTCGATCGCCAGCATGTTGACACCTTCCCGAAAAGCATCGACCGGGCACACGTTGACGCATTCGGTGTACTTGCATCTGATGCAGGATTCCGTGACGACGTGCGTCATCATCGGCCTTTCACTTGTGAACAGCCTGCATCGGTCGACCTGTCCCAGGCTTTGCATCAGGGCTCCGCTGTGTGTGGCCGGCCCCGGCGAGAAGCGCCCCGTGTGTGATAGCTAGGGCATCCCTTGGATCCTGACGGGACATGCGCCAGGTGATCCGACCAAGCCAGAGTGCCGCGATCCCGGCTGCAGTCCAGCTCAGTGTCTGGCCGAGCCACACTTGCTCGTCCAGGCGGTAGGCATTGCACAGCCGCACGGATGCCGTCTCGTAGAGCCAACCAGCGACCGCCATCATCGGGAGCGTGTTCCCGAGGAAGAAGGCTTGCAACCCGAGCCCCGCGCGACGCCATGAACCGCGCAGCGCAACACCGCACAGGAGCAGGGCCGCAAACTTGACGGCCTCCACGAGCGGGTTGACCAGCACCAGGTCGAGCAGGCGCGGCACCATCGACAGAGCCAAGACCAAAGCCGCAAAGACCAGTCCCGCCATCCCGTGGGCATTCCATCCCTGCAATCGCTGACGCACTGCGGGAGGGATGGCACCGGCGAGCAGCGCGCCCGCCAGCAGCAGCACTGGAAACTGCAGCAGCATGTGGGAGGACATGCGTGCTTCGAGCAGCGACCGCAGGGGCGGCAAGGCCATGGCAACAAGCAAGGCAAGTCCCGTCACGGCTTGGTGACGTGCCAGCCAACGGCCTGCCTCGTTCATCATGATTCGCCTCCCCCGGCAAGGTGGCGAGCGAACACCAGGGCTGCGGCCATTTCGGTGTAGTCGAAGATGCGCACCAACCGACCCGAGCCGTCGACGACAAGCAAGGCAGCGTTGTGCTCGTAGCCGCCCATGCCGTCTGGAATCACGACCACCCCGAAGCGGTCGAGCAGCGGGCGCAGTTCATCCTTCCGCACGGGCACCGCGAAACGCCAAAGGTCCGGGTCCGCATGGAACCGACCGGCGTAGGCCGACAGAACCTCTGGCGAGTCGTGTTCAGGGTCGAAACTGATCGACAGCAGATGGATCGGCGCCGCAAAGCCTTTTTCTGCCTCTTGTGCAACAAGCGCGGACTGCAACTGCTGAAAGGTCGATCCAAGCGCCAGGCAAACTGTCGGGCAGCGCGTGTAGACGAAATCGACGATCGTGATGCCGCCGCCCGAACGCAGCAGCGCCGGTAGGCTCGCGGCCTCCAGGCCGGGCCCATGGACCGTCATTTCCGGTGCAGCCACCGGTGCTTGCACGATCGCGAGCCGGCGTGCGCCTTCTTGCGTCCATACGCGAAAGTCCAGCGTCAGCCATGCGCCGGCCAGGTAGCCGAGCAACGCGACTGCGAGTCCGAGGCAGGCCGTGCGTCCCATCACTTGCTCTCGCCGATCAGTGCTCTGAGTTCCGCGCCGCCGGCAAAAGGCGTATCGCGCATCACCGCTTGGCGCTCGGCTGCGACCTGCTCCGCGGCAACCGGGCTGGCCGAGTTGGACCACTGCGCGCGCACGTAGCTTGCCAGTGCCGCGATCTCTGCATCGCCGAGCCGCTTGAAATCAGGCATCATGCCCGTGTAGGTCGTTCCCTGTACCTCGATCTCGCCGCTGACGCCGTGCAGGAGGATATTGATCAGCGTTCGCGCATCGCCCTTCACCCATTCCGAGCCGTCGAGCGGCGGGAACACGCCGGGCAGTCCCTTGCCTGTCGCCTGATGACAGGCCACGCAATTCGCCGCGTACAACGCCTTGCCGTCGAGCTGGCCCGCAGCTGCACCGCTGGTGGCCTTGGCAGCGGACAGGTCGGCCACGGTGCGCCGGTCGCCGAGGCTGGCGGCACCGAACGAGTCCGAGAACAACAGGTAGCCGGCGCCGAACAACACCATTGCCACCGTGACGGCGCCGGCCAACAGAGGCATGGGGCGGGTGCGCTCCGAAGGCTCGGCGTTCTCGCGCGCCTGAGCAGATGGCCGGGGATGGCGGGGCGTGTTCATGCAGACTCCTCGGCGTCAGGGTGTCCCGGGCGCCGGCAGCACTGGATAGGTGCGGTCCAGCGACTGCAGGTACTTCACGAGGTCGAGCGCTTCCTGCGTCGCGATCACCACCTTACCGGCCGGCGCGTGGCCCGGCGGCAGTGGCACCGCCTCTTCGCCCGCCTCGGCGGCATCCTTGATCCGGAACAGGAAGGGATAGGCCGGCATGATCGACTCGGGCACGTAGGCGCGCGGCTGATACAGGTGCCCAAGGTGCCAGTCCTTGCTGGGCTGGCGCGCGCCGATGTTCAGCAGGTCCGGACCGGTACGCATGGTGCCCAGCAGATGTGGCTTGTCGTAAACGTAGTCGGAGGGCACCGACGGGCGTCCCCAATTGCGCGAGAAGTCGGGCGCCAAGGCGCGGTCGCGCGGCTGCTGGCTGTGGCAAGAGACACAGCCGTTGGCGATGTAGACCTCGCGGCCGCGCAGCTGCGCGTCGGTATAGGGCTTGAGCGCAGCAGGGGCCTGAATGTCGCGCACCTGGATATAGGGCATCACAACCAGCGCCGCCGTGGCGACGGCCAGCGCCACCATGGCACCCGCCGCCAGCTTGACTTCATTTTCCATGGGACAGCCTCGGGAAGACCTCGCTCGGCGAGCGGAACAGCGCCGCGCCTGTGCGCTCGGGGCCGAAACGCAAGGCCATCGCGAAGAAGTGGCCGATGAACACGAAATGCCCCAGCACCATCAGTGCGCCCCCCACGCTGCGCGATTTCAACCAGGGCAGCGTCAGCGTCATCGACTCGTTGAAGCTGCGTGCAGCATCAAGCATGGCCAGCCCCTGCAGCCAGCCGCCGATGGACAGGCCCACCACGTAGATGCCGATGCCGATGGCCGCCAGCCAGAAGTGCAGCGAAATCAGCCAGGGATAGGGCCACTCCCAGTCCAGTACGCGCGGCAGCATGAAGTAAATCGCGCCAAACATGACCATCGACACGAAGGCGTACATGCCCAGGTGCGCATGCGCCACGGTGAAGTGCGTGAAGTGCGTCACCGCGTTGACGCTGCGCAGGGCCTCCAGCGAGCCTTCGACCGACGACGCCAGGTACATCAGCCCGCCGAACATCATGAAGCGCAGGGTCGGCGAATAGCGCGCCAGGTGCATCTGGCCCTTGAGCGTGCCGCGCATGTTGATCGTGAACGCGATCACCGGGATGATCATCATCACGCTCTGCACGATGGACAGTGTCGTCAGCCAGCCGGGTACCGGGCCACCGATCAGATGGTGGCCGCCGACCTGGCCATAGAAGAAGGCGAGCGTCCAGAATCCCAGCAGCGACAGGTTGTACGAGACGACTGGCCGGCCAATGATCTTGGGCAAGAAGTAGTAGATCGTGCCGATGCTCACCGGCGTGAACCAAAGGCCCAGCGCGTTGTGGCCGTACCACCAGTTGGTGGTGGCCTGCTGCACGCCCGTGTGCACGCCGGGCAAGTTGGCGACGCCGAACAGCACCGCGATCCACAGCAGCGCCGCGACGGTGTACCAGACGCTCACGTACAGGTGCTCGACTCGGCGGTTCACCAGTGTGAACAGCGCGGGCAGAACCACGAGCGCGACGCCGGCGAAGATGAAGATGTCGATCTGCCAGGGAATCTCAAGGAATTCCATGCCATCCGACCAACCGGCCCCGATGGCGCCGATACCGGCCACGATCCCCGCATTGATGAAAGTGCCGCCGAGCATCACCCACAGCGCGCCATGTAGCCGCGTGCGCAGCAACCGCGGCAGCAACCACAGGATGACCGAAAGCGCCGCGTTGGACGACCATCCATAGATGACCGCATTCAGATGTACGGTTCGGATACGTCCGAAGGTCAGCCACGCCTCCTGCACCAGCCAGTCCGGCTCGTGCAGCTTGACCGAGGCGATCAGCCCGGCAACCGAACCGACCAGAAGCCAGAAGCACGCGAAGGCGATGAACATGAACACGGGGAAGGCGCTCGAACGATCCGCCGCGACCCGGTCCTGGATCTCGTCGTGGTCAATCGCGGAGACAGGTCCGGCGCGGGCCGCCGCCTGCATCTCGTGTTGCGCCGTCTCGCCGATCGCAGGATCGTCGATACGGCCGATCTCGCCACGCGCGAAGATGACCGAAGCGGCGCCAGGGTTCTCGACGAGCAGTCCTTTGCGCAGCGACCAGATGAAGGCGAACAGGCCAATCAGCGAAAGCAGGAAGGCCCCCAGGAGGCTCAGGACGGCGCTGTCCATCATGACCTCGTGAGCGATCCGGCGACTCGGGCCGGCAGAGCGGATTTCGTCATCGTCTTTCTCTCCTGACTTCCGGGGCTAGAACGGCCCGGTCCGTGATCGCCTTCAATTGTCACAGCCATAATAGATTATGTCCCATGACAATTTATCAAAGATCGCGCAAAGAAGATAGCCACCCTCCCGATGGGTGGTCGCAGCGCATCGCGAGCGACATAGAGGCCCGATGCAGGCCTCCCATGAGATCGAGCGGATCGGGGGTACGAACGACAACGACCCTGTTCGCGGAACACGCGAGCACCGCAACCAATGCCGGTGCTTTGCCGGTTCGGGAACACGCCCACTGCCGCGCGAGCAGTTCGAACTCGATCCGCCGCCACGGCGTGGAGAACGGTTCGCGCCCCAACATTGCCAGCAGCAGCGAAACGGCCGCGAACAGGCAGAGCCGACCACCTCGGTTCGGCAGAAAGACCTTCCGCTATCAGCCTGGAACGCTGTCCGCATCACGATGTCTTGGTGGTCGACACAAAGCGCCTTGGTGCCTAGCTCAACGCCTCTGCCGGGCCGAAGAACTCGTAGCGGCTGCGCTCGTCAGGCAAACCCAGATCGCGCAATGTGCGTTTGATGAAAGCCATGAAGGGCTTTGGGCCAAGGAAGTACGCCTCGTACTCCTGATCGGCCGGAAGCCATTGAGCCAGGTGTTCACGACTCGGCCGACCCACCGCATGCGGGGCCGGCTGGTCCGTGGCCGGGGCCTGCTCGTAGACGACATAGGACTGGAACTGCGGATGGTCCACGCTCCATTCGCGCAGCACGTCGCCGAAGGCATGGACGTGGGCGTTGCGGGCGTAGTGGATGAAGACCACGGGCCGGCCGGCGTCCAAGGCCGTCTTGGCCATCGCCAGCGTGGGCGTGATGCCCACCCCGCCACTGATCAGCGCGACCGGTCTATCGCTGTCCGTCAGCGTGAACTCCCCCGCAGGCGGGAACAGATCCAGCATGGCACCTTCATGAACCTGGTCGTGCAGGAAAGCGCTGGCATTGCCGCCGGGAATGCGCTTGACGCTGATGCGATAGCTGCGCCCGTTCGGTGCAGCCGACAGCGAGTAATTGCGGCGGACCTCCTCGCCGCCGACCATTAAGCGCAGGCCGATGTACTGGCCGGGCTTGAAGTCCACCACGGGTCGGGCGTCCACGGGTTCGAGATAGAACGAGGTGATCTCGGCGCTCTCGGCCACCTTGCGCACGACCCGGAACGGGCGCGCCCCGCGCCAGCCTCCCGGTGCCGCCGCCAGCGCGTCGTACACCTGGCGCTCCGCATCGATGAGGATGCCGGCCAGTTGCTGATAGGCCGCACCCCAGGCCTCGATGACGGCGTCGGTGGCCACTTCTGCGCCGAGCACCTCGCGGATGGCGCGCAGCAGACAGGCGCCGACGATCGGATAGTGCTCGGGCTGGATCTGCAGCGCCACGTGCTTGTTGACGATCTGCGCGGCCAGCGGGCCCAGGACTTCCAGGCGGTCGATGTTACGCGCGTACATGAGCACGCCGTTGGCCAGCGCGCGCTGCTGGGCGCCGCTGGCCTGGTGCGCCTGGTTGAACAACGGGCGCACCTGCGGGTACTCGCTAAGCATCAGCTTGTAGAAGTGCGTGGTGAGGGCTTCGCCGCCGCTCTCCAGCAGGGGGACGGTGGCCTTGATGATGTCGCGTTGGCTATCTGTCAGCATGGGGTTTTCTCGTGAGTAGGTAAATGAAGGGGTGAAAAGGTCGAGTTGGAGGACGACACAGTGGCCTCGCCGGGCCTGGCCCGGGGTAATCGCAGGCAAGGAACCGCTACGCCCCTCTGGAGGAAGGACTGCATGCGGGAGGCTGCGGGCGCGGACAGGGACGTTTCCTGGAATATCCGCAGAACACCGAGCGGCTCGTGGGTGCGGGCGACGGTGACCATCGTCGCGAAGCACACCAGGGCGGCGATGAATGCCAGGGCCTTGCCTGCGCGGGACTGAGCCCGCCGCAGCGCCAGCGACCCGAAAACGATGTAGGCCAGCAGGAAACCGAGCTTCGTCCGCAGCCACGGCGTCGCGAACGGATTGAGTTCCAGCGTCGCCAGCAGCAGCAAGGCCGCGGTCAGCAAGGCGGTGTCGATCACCTGGCTGCCCCGCCGCACCAGCGGTGCCATGGGCGCCCGCGCACCGAGCAGCACGCCGACACCCCGGCAGGCGAACAGGCCGCCGCTGAGCAGCGCCAGCCCCACATGGCTTGCCTTGATCACCAAGTAGTAGTCGGTAAACGCCATGCCGTCACCACGTCACGTAGAACATCGCCTTGGCCAGCAACACGATGGCCAGGATGTGACAAAACACGCTCCAATGCAGCCCGCGCGAACGCGTTCCGCGCAGGACGCCCCTGCGACGCCACACCATGGCCGTGGCGAAGTGGCCCAGAACGCTTAGCGCCAGCAGGATCTTCACGGCCAGCAGCAGGCCGAAACTGCTGGCCAGCGGCTCGGCCTGCGTCGCGCTGTGCTCCCAGGCCAGCCCAGCCCCCGCTCCGAACAGCGTCAGCAGCACCCAGGGCATGACGGTCGTGGCCCGGTCGCCGACCGCGCGCTCGACCACGCGCATCGTCTCGCGCGGCGTGTGCTTGCGCACCGTGTGCAGCATCACCACCTCGAAGAACACCGTGCCGGCGAAGGCGATCGCCGCCAGCAGGTGCAGCGCCAGCAGCGCGCCGTAGCTCATGCCAGCCTCCGTTGCTCGAAGCGGATGGGCCGCCCCGCCCCTGGCGGCAGATCGGGTGCCGGCAGCAGGTCGGCCAGCGTGAATCCGTCAAGGTGGGCCATGAAGGCCTGCAGGGCGCCGCCGAGGGCGCCGGCGAGCCGGCACTGGCCCGTGAGCATGCAGTTGCCCCCGGTGGCGAAACACTCGACCAGATCGAAGTCGGGTTCGATGGTCCGCACCACGGCGCCGATATTCACGTCATGCGGCGCGTGAGCCAGGCGCATGCCACCGCCCTTGCCCCGCACCGTCTCGATCCAGCCCGAGCGCCCGAGCAGGTTCGTGACTTTCATCAGGTGCGCCTCGGAAATCGCGTGGGTCTGCGCGACCTCGGCGATCGTGCACAGGCGCTCCGGTCGCTGGGCCACGTACATCAGCAGGCGCAGCGCATAGTCGGCCATCGTCGTCAGGCGCATCGGTTGGCTCCCGTCATCGAGGTGCCCGCGCAGGCAGCGGCGCCGACCGGATGGCCGGTGCCGGCTGACCCATCCGCGGTCGGATCATCATGGGCAGGAAGCGCCACAGGTACAGCCCGAAACCGAGTACCCAGGCACCGACCGAGGCGTGCAGCAGGGCCTGCGTCCACGCCGTCGGCAGCAGGGCCAGCAGGCGCAGCGCGGCGGCGGCGATCACCAGCCCGTAGCACGCCACGATCAGACCATCGGCGCGCAGCGGCCGACCGAGGTGGCCGAGCGCGGTGCGCGTGACCATGCCGATGATCAGCACCGAGAACCCGGCCACGCCGATCACGTGCACCGGCCAGGCGATGCGCAGCACCCACCCGGCCGACTGCGCCGCCGCCACCAGCAGACCGGCGCCGAGCGCGGCGTAGCCGAGGTAGAGAATCCACAGCAGCGGCACCCGCAGCACGGCCCAGGGCTTCCACGCCACCACCTGGATCAACGCGATGGCACCGGCCGCAGCGAGCAGCGCGGCAGATGCCTGCGGCCACCCCAGCAGGCCGCACATGATGGCCAGCCCGCTCGCGGCCAGCTGCACGTGGCCGCTGCGCGTGTGCATGGGCATCTCCAGCCCCGGCAATGCGCGCATGGCGAAGAACGGGATCACCCGCCGCGCCACCAGCAGCGCGATCAGCGCCATCATCAGCAGCCCGGTCCCGAGGTGCTGCATCAGGAGCGCGTAGTCGCCCTGCCACACGGCCAGCAGGAACAGGCCATCAGACACGCCCAGGGCCAGCACGAGCAGCGGCACCCCGTAGTTGCGCCGGCTGCGCGCACCGTAAACCGCCCTCCCCAGCGCCACGGCGGCCCAGGCGAAGAAAAGCAGTTCGCAAGTCGCTGCCAGCCAGAACGGCACGGAACCGGGTACCAGGTAACCCACGCGCGCCAGAGCCCACAGCAAACCCAGCCCGCCCAGCGCAGGGCCTTTGAGCGGATTGATGCCTGTCCAGTTCGTGCCCGCCGTCAGCAGAAAACCGACGGCGATGGTGGCGACGAAGCCCCAGAGCATCTCGTGGGCGTGCCAGATCACGCCGGGCAGCCGGGCTGTCAGCAATCCCGGCGCGAAGATCCACAACGCCACGGACAAGGCGCCCCAGAAGCACCCAGCCAGGTACAGCGGCCGGAACCCCAGTTCGAGAAAGGCCGACCACTGCGGCGAAGGTGCCGGCGACGGCGTCGGTGGCGGTTCCTCGATCCGCAGCAGTTCAGCCATGGACAAGCTCCGTGGGCATGGCGTCGGGGCTGCGGTTCAGCTGATAACCGAGCCACAAGCTTTGCGCGATCCGCTCGGCCATCGCACAGGCCTGTGCGGCCATGGCCCGGTTCGGCTGTTCTGCCGCCGTTTCCCGGAACAGCGCCAGCCAGCGGTGGAACAACTCGGCGCTCAAGTCGGACAGTGCAGCGTGCTTGGTCATCGGGCTGCCGCTGAAACGTCCTGTGCGCCGCAGGATCGATGACCAGAAATCCACCAGCTTGGCCAGGTGATGATCCCAGTCGTCGACATGGGCGTCGAAGATCGGACCGAGCACCTCGTCCTGCCGCACCCTCGCATAGAAGGCATGGACCAGCTCCGAGATTTCAGCTTCCGTGCACAGATCGGCAGACATGGATGTGCTCCGTGACCAGTAGGCTTCCAAGCCAAAAGATACATTTGAAGTATATCTTATAAACACCCGCCCTTCCTATCGAATGTCCGGCATAGCGTGCTACCTCCTATGCCCCTCTCGCTGCAACGGCATGTGCGAGGAGGCGATCACCAGCCTATCGCGTGGTACGGTCCCAGGTACGGCTGGAATACCGCGCAAGAGTGGCCTCGGCAAAGCTGCATCTCGAGGTGACCATGCTTCATGAATGGGCAAATCACCCAGGCCAAAAACGGCCGCAGCACCGCGCTGCGCACAGAAGCCCCCCATCGGCATCGGGCTTGGCATGCCAGTGGACTCCGTAGCTGCGATACCGACTCGGTGCTCATCAGCGTGTGCATGGAAGGCAGCGCCACCACCAGTGGTGCACCATCCTCTATTTGAGCAACACCTTGTCTGCAGCCTGGCGCAGGACCTGCGTGATTTGCTGCAGCGTACTGGAGCGCACTGCGGCATGCTGCCAAAACAACGGCACGTCAAGCCATCGCCCGGGATCAATGACGACGATGCGTCCCGAATCCACTGCTGGCTTGATCAACGATTCCGGCGCCAGGCACCAGCCAAGGCCCAGTGCGGCAGCTTCGATGAAGCCCGTGGAAGTGGGCATGTAGTGTATGGGGGGCTTCAGCCGAGCGCGAGTGATCCGCCTCATAAATCGCCATTGCAATTCGTCTTTGCGGTTGAACACGATCAGTGGAGCAAGAGCGAATGCCGCAGCATCCATGCCATCGCCAAAGTAATGCATCGCAAACTCCGGCGACGCAATGGCCCGATAGCGAAGCGCGCCGAGAGGGCATACCTCGCAGCCTTTTAAAGGCACCGATTCAGCGGTGATGGCACCAAGTACCGAGCCGTTGCGCAGGAACTCGAGGGTGTGGTCCTGATCGTCCACATGTAGATCGAAGAGATAGCCACGGCCCCGGTGCAGCATGGACAACGCCGGCAGCAGCCACGTGGCCAGGGAATCGTCGTTGACTGCGATAGCGATCGGATGTCCCGATGCTGCAGTGCTTTCCTCGGGGAGGAAGTCGGCCAGTGCCTCGGCCTCCAGCGCCTGCATGGGTCGGACGCGGCGCAACAATCGTTCACCGGCTGGAGTCGGGCGGCAAGGCGTCTGACGGACCACGAGAACCTGCCCAAGGCGATCCTCCAACGCCTTGATGCGCTGCGATACGGCCGATGACGTGACGGACAGCCGCCGAGCCGCGGCTTCGAAACTGGTTTCTTCCAGCACCGCAGCGAACGCGGCTAGTTGCGGATGGATAAGGTCCACGGCAAACACCTTTGAGATTAGTTTTTCTTCATTGTATGAAGGAGAAGTAGCTTTTCTTAAAAGGAGCGAGCAGTCAAGATGACAGCTTTCTCACCGCTCAGAGCTTCCAATGATCCTCGCGGCAGCGACTGCCGGTTTTACGACCGGAGCTGGCCTCATCATCGCCATCGGTGCGCAGAATGCCTTTGTCCTACGGCAGGGACTACAGCGCAGCCATGTTGGCCTAGTCGTCACAGTTTGTGCGCTGGGCGATATCGTTCTGATACTCTGCGGTGTCGCCGGTATTGGCGCATTAGTGCGCGGATGGCCTGAGTTGCTGCTGGTGCTGCGCTTCGGTGGCGCTGCATTCCTTGGATGGTATGGACTGAAGGCAGCACGACGTGCATGCTGTGGCAGTGGTGCGCTGATGCCGACCCATGCCAGTGAGCAGCACTGGCGTCGTGCGCTGCTGGCATGCCTTGCCTTCACCTTTCTCAACCCGCACGTTTATCTCGATACGATGGTGCTGGTCGGCAGTCTCTCCATGAACTACCCTGGAATGGCCCAGTGGGCATTCGGCCTCGGTGCCTGCATTGCCAGTGCGACCTGGTTCTCGACACTCGGCTATGGCGCACGTTTGTTGCAGCCGGTTTTCCGCAAGCCCCAGGCATGGCGTGTTCTTGATGCACTCATTGCCACGATCATGCTGACGCTTTGCGTGCTGCTGTTGAGGCGCCCTTTGATTTGAATGAAGAATCTTCGGGCGGAACGCCAATGTTCCTGCTTGGCAGAAAAAGCGTGTTCGATTTCACATGCGCTACCCGGGACGTCACGCGCCAAACCTAGTCAACCTCGAATTTGAAAGGTACGCGCTTGGCCACAGCGCACATCAGCTCATAGCCAATGGTTCTTGCATGGGCGGCCACCTGATCGATTGCGAGCACCGTGCCTCCAAACTCCGCGCTGGCCCGTCCCCACAAAACGACTTCGCTGCCATGTTTCGCAGGCCTGCCGATATTCACGGACGCGGAGAGATCAACGGCAATCATGTCCATGCTCACACGGCCTATCGTTCGGCTTGCAATCCCATCAACCAGGACCGGCGTTCCGGTTTGACAAGCCCGCGGATATCCATCGGCATAGCCGCAAGCTGCGATACCAATCGTCATAGGCGCTTTCGCCGTAAAACTGGAACCATAACCAACGGTATCCCCAGACTGGAGATGCTGTACTGCAATGATGCGTGTTCGCAGACTCATCGCAGGCTCCAATCCCCAATGCCCGATCGACCTGTCCGGGAAGTCCGGTGAGCCGCCATATAGAGCCACACCGGCACGTACCCAGTCCTGAGCAGTGCCCGCGTTTTCGCCGAATCGCAATGTCGCCGCACTGTTGCAGACGCTGCGTTCTCCGCGCAGGCCCTCTGTCGCGCAGCGGAACTCCACCAACTGCTTTTGTATTCCAGGCTTTCCATCGGCATCGCTGAAATGCGTCATCATCGAAATCTCTCGCACCTGCGGCAGGTTCGTCAGTCGATTCCATGCGTCTCGAAAGTGACGTGGTTTCAACCCGAGACGGTTCATGCCGCTATTCAACTTCAGGAACACATGGTGGGGAACATACGTTTGGTGGGATGCGAGCATGTCGATTTGCTCTGCGCAATGCACGACGTGCCACAGATTGAACCGTGAGCAGATATCCAGGTCCTCGGGATCAAACACCCCTTCTAGCAGGAGAATGGGGCCAAGCCAGCCCAGGCGGCGAAGGCGTACGGCCTCTTGCAAATCCAACAGCGCAAACCCATCCGCTGCCCTGAGTTCTGCGTAGACACGCTCGATGCCGTGGCCATAGGCATTGGCCTTGACGACGGCCCATACCCTTGCACAACCAGCATGCTGCCGCACGACCTGAAGGTTGTGCCGTAACGCGGCGTGATGGATGACCGCCTGGATCGGGCGAGGCATGTTGGAACCGGTCTCTATGCAGCTAGGCGACGCAGTCCACGTAGTAGCGCGGTTTACCATCCTCACCGGACTGTTCCACGAAACCATGGATGTCGGTGCCGAAGCCCGGGCAAAGGCGGTTGAGTTCGCGCGAGAATTTGAGGTAGTCGACGATCGTTCGGTTGAAGACCTCGCCAGGTACCAGCAACGGGATGCCCGGAGGGTAAGGCGTGATGAGGCTGGTAGTGATGCGCCCTTCCAAGTGGTCGATGTCTACACGCTCGGTCTTGTGGCTGGCAATGTGCGTGTAGGCGTCGCTGGGCTTCATCGCCGGCACCGCCTCCGTCAGATACATCTCAGTCGTCAACCGGGCAATGTCATGCCGGGCGTACACTTCGTGCACGCGCTGGCACAGGTCGCGTAGGCCCGTCTCCTCGTAGAGCGGGTACTTGCGACAAAAATCCGGCAGCACACGCCACAGCGGGACGTTGCGTGCATAGTCGTCCTTGAACTGCTGCAATGCTGTCACCAACGAGCTCCAGCGCCCCTTGGTGATGCCGATAGTGAACATGATGAAGAAGCTGTAGAGCCCGGTCTTTTCGATGATCACCCCGTGCTCGGCCAGGAATTTCGTCACGATGGATGCCGGAATGCCGGTCTCACCGAACCGTCCCTCCAGATCCAGTCCCGGCGTGACGAGAGTGGCCTTGATCGGATCAAGCATGTTGAACCCACCAGCGAGCGGGCCGAAGCCGTGCCATCCGGTATCGGCTTCGTCGCCTGCGATGATCCAGTCCGTGGCGCATCCGATACCATCCTGCTCGAGTGCTTCCGGTCCCCAGACCTTGAACCACCAGTCGTCCTCGGCGAACTGCGCACCCACCTGGCGCATCGCACGCCGGAAATCCAGTGCCTCGACGATGCTTTCTTCGACCAGGGTGCGGCCGCCAGGGGGCTCCATCATCGCCGCCGCCACGTCGCAGCTGGCAATGATGGCGTACTGGGGCGACGTGGAGGTGTGCATCAGGTAAGCCTCGTTGAAGAGATGGCGGTCGAGCCCCCGTGTAGCTGAATCCTGCACCAGGATGTGACTGGCCTGGCTGATACCCGCCAACAGTTTGTGCGTGGATTGCGTCGAGAACACGATGGACTCGCGCGGGCGCGCGCGCTTCTTGCCCATCGCGTGGTAGCTGCCGTAGAAGGGGTGGAATGCGGCATGCGGAATCCAAGCTTCGTCGAAATGCAGCGCATCCACGTAGCCGTCGAGCGCGGTCTTGATGACCTCGGTGTCGTAGAGGATGCCGTCATAGGTGGATTGCGTCAGCACCAGTACCCGCGGCTTGACCTGGTCGACGTCCACACCGGCCAGCAGCGGATGGGCACGGATCTTGGCCTTGATGGCCTCGGTCGAAAACTCCTCGCGCGGGATGGGCCCAATGATGCCCAGGTGGTTGCGGGTCGGGCGCAAGAAGACGGGAATCGCGCCGGTCAGGATGATGCTATGCAGGATGGACTTGTGGCAGTTACGGTCCACCACCACCACGTCGCCCGGTGCCACGGCGTGCTGCCAGACAATCTTGTTACTGGTGCTCGTGCCGTTTGTGACAAAGAAGCAGTGGTCGGCATTGAAGATGCGCGCCGCGTTGCGCTCGGAAGCACCGATGGCGCCGTTATGGTCTAGAAGTTGCCCCAACTCTTCCACCGCGTTGCAAACATCGGCACGCAGCATGTTCTCGCCGAAGAACTGGTGGAAGACCTGGCCCACCGGGCTTTTCAGAAATGCCACGCCGCCCGAGTGGCCAGGACAGTGCCAAGAATAGGAGCCGTCCTCTGCGTAGTCGAGCAGCGCCTTCAGGAACGGGGGCCGGATCCCGTCAAGGTAGTTCTTCGCCTCACGTATGAGGTGCCGGGCAACGAACTCCGGGGTGTCCTCGAACATGTGGATGACCCCATGCAATTCCCGCAAGATGTCGTTGGGCATGTGGCGAGCAGTCTTGGTCTCGCCGTAGATATAGATCGGCACCTCCGCGTTGCGCCGCCGAACTTCGCTGATGAAGGCCCGAATGCTCTGCAAGGCTGGCGCGGTATCGATATCCGACGTGAACTCCTCGTCGTCGATTGATAGGACGAAGGCGCTGGCACGGCTTTGCTGCTGAGCGAATTGGCTGAGATCGTAGTAGCTGGTTGCTCCCACGACATCGAATCCTTCCGATTTGATCGCTTCGGCCAGGGCCCGGATACCCAGGCCGGACGTGTTCTCGGAACGGAAGTCCTCGTCGATGATGACGATAGGGAAGTGGAATTGCATGGGCTGTCCTGTGTGGAGATAAGGTCACTACTTGGTAATCGCGCGTTCTGGCAGTTGGAGGGCACACTACGGCTCTCGGGGCCACCAAGCCTCATTCGCCACACATGGACGCCGTCACCTCCGATCTGCCCTTAGTCATTATTGCATATGTCCTAGGACAATTTCCAGAAACGAAGCCACCCCCAGTCGAACGGACGAACGGCAGGTCGCTACTTTTCAGGAGGGGTCGCCCATCTCTAAAACATTGCCGGCAGCGGCCATATGTGTACCCGCAGACGGCAGGAGCCACAGCCCTGATCGCAGTACCGGCCGTCGTCAGTCGGCCTGGACCGTCAGCGGCGTGCTCATAGGTGTGTGTCGCTGTGCCGATCGGGCTATCAACTTCGCTTTGGCAAGACGGTAGTGTCAAACCCATCGCGATCTCGACCTATGCGTACCCCTCAGTCGGAGCATCAGTCGCACCACATACACGCACACTACGCTGATCTAGTCGCGCTCATCGACGGCGATCCCGTCACGCAGGCACAGGTTCCGCGTGGTTGTGAGCCAAGCCTTCCAGCTCAAATCAGATAGACGAGAGAGAAGTCAGCGGGTGGAACTCGGCCGTAGACCACCGGCTGTTCCGGCAGAAGGCATGCAGAAATCTGATAATTGGCTTGCACATTTCCAGATAGGCCATTATACTTTTTGACATAGGACATAAATAGAAGGCGCGGTGGCAGAGTGGTCATGCAGTGGATTGCAAATCCGCCTAGGCTGGTTCAATTCCAGCCCGCGCCTCCAATCTATGTGCTTAGAAGATGCGATTCCTACCGGCTCTACGCACCTTGTTGAGGGACTGACTTCTAGAAAGGGCCGAATCTCCGCGAGCAGCTGCGATCTGAACGTCCCTGTTGCGAGCCATTCGCTGGCAGCACACATTCACAGGGCATCGCTTTCGATGGTTCATCACCAAGAGCTGCCCATGAACAACGAGCACCCTAGCACCCGTATTCTGCATTCTGACCGACGTGGCGGTGTGGAGCATGGTGCAGTCCACAAGCCCTCGCACAATGCCGTCACTTTCGGCTACCCCACCGCGCGTGATCTGGCAGACGTATTCCAGGGCGGCAAGAGCGGATTTGTCTATGGTCGCCAGGGCAACCCGACCACCGCCGCGCTGGAAACCAAGATCAATCTCATGGAAGGCGCCGTAGGCACTGTGACCTTCGCCACCGGCATGGCTGCCATCAGCGCGATGAGCTTGGCGCTACTGAACCAAGGCGACCACATCATCGCAAGCCGTTACCTGTTCGGCAACACCGCAAGCTGGCTTGACACACTCAGCCGCCTCGGCGTAGCGGTGAGCCTCGTCGATGCGACCGAGGTCGGCGCCGTGGCCGCTGCGCTACGCCCCGAGACGCGCTTCATTTTCGTTGAGACCATTGCCAATCCCGGAACTCAGGTGGCTGACCTTGCGGGTATCGGTCGACTTTGCCACGAGCATCGTCTGCTTTACGTCGTTGACAACACCATGACTACACCGGTGATGCTGCGCGGTCACGACGTCGGCGCAGGTCTGGTCGTCCATTCGCTGTCCAAGTCGATCAGCGGCCATGGCAACGCGTTGGGCGGCAGCATCAGCGACACTGGCATATACGACTGGACGGCCTATCCAAACATTCTTCCTGCGTACCAAGGAGGTCCACCCCACAGTTGGGGTTTGTTGCAAATCAAGAAGAAGGGGCTGCGCGACACCGGAGGCACGCTAAGCGCCGAGCAGGCCCATCGCATCGCCATTGGCGCCGAAACGCTGGACCTGCGCGTGGAACGTGCCAGCAGCAATGCACTTGCGCTTGCACGCTGGCTCGAAGGCCAACCCCGCGTGCGCCGCGTGCTGTACCCCGGCCTGCCAAGCCACCCCCAACACCTACGAGCACGGGAGTTGTTCGGCGGCCGCAGTACGGGCCGCTTCGGCAGCCTGTTGAGCTTTGAGTTGCGCGAAGGCATTGACCCCTTCGCGCTGCTTGATGCGCTGCGCATTGTCGTCAAGTCCAGCCACCTCGGCGACAACCGCACGCTGGCGCTGCCGGCAGCGCATACTATTTTTTTCGAGATGGGTCCGGATAAACGGCAGTCCATGGGCATCTCCGACGGTCTGGTACGCGTGTCGGCCGGTATCGAGGCTGAGGCGGATCTGATCGCTGACTTCGCCCGCGCATTCTCATCTCTTGACGCTTGACCGAGGATCGCCGTAGGTCGGTTCAAGCTGGTTCAGGGAGGTTCGGGGGCGGTTCGAACAAAGCTACCGAGCCGGCCTCGGTGATTGGTCGGTATGGAGGGGCAGTGGCCATATGCGGCGTGCTGCCGACGCCACAGCGATGCGCGCCCCGATCACCTCTCCCTCTTCATCAAGGTTGAATGTTGTGCTGAATACTTCTTTCTCTCCCTGGCCAAGTTTCACCACTGAAGAAGCCGAAGCCGTGCGACGCGTGCTGCTGTCCAACAAGGTCAATTACTGGACTGGGCAGGAATGTCGTGAATTTGAAAAGGAGTTCGCCACCTGGGTTGGCGTGCCGCACGCCGTGGCATTGGCCAATGGCACGTTGGCGCTCGATGTAGCGCTCAAGGCGCTGGGCATCGGCCCGGGCGACGAAGTGGTTGTTACGCCGCGCACGTTCATCGCCAGCGTGTCCAGCGTCGTGAACGCGGGCGCCACACCAGTATTCGCTGATGTAGAACTCGACAGCGGCAACCTTTCGGCCGCCACCATCGAGCGGGTTCTCACACCACGCACACGCGCCGTCATCTGCGTCCACTTGGCCGGCTGGCCATGCGACATGGATCCGATCATGGCGCTGGCGGCCAAGCACGGCTTCAAGGTGATCGAAGACTGCGCGCAGGCGCATGGCGCACGCTACAAGGGACGGTCCGTCGGCGCCATCGGGCACGTAGGCGCCTGGTCCTTCTGTCAGGACAAGATCATGACTCCCGGCGGAGAAGGCGGAATGGTCACCACGAGTGACGAGCTTCTGTGGCGTGTCATGTGGGAGTTCAAGGACCACGGCAAGAGCTACGAGGCGGTCTACCACCGCCAGCATCCACCGGGCTTCCGCTGGCTGCATGAGAGCTTTGGCACCAACTGGCGCATGCTGGAAGTTCAAGCCGCCATCGGCCGTATCCAGCTGCGCCGCATGGCTGACTGGACAGCACGACGTACTGCCAATGCCGAGGCCGTGTGGCAGGCGTGCCGGGCGCACCCGGTGATGCGCGTCCCCACGCTGCCGGAAGGCACTGAACACGCGCATTACAAGTGTTATGTGTACGTGCGGCCGGAGCGACTCGCGGAAGGTTGGACACGTGACCGCATCATGGATTCCATTCAGGCCTTGGACGTGCCCTGCTACCCCGGATCCTGCTCAGAGGTGTACCTAGAAAGGGCCTTCGATGGCACCGACTGGCGCCCTACCCCGCCCCTGCCGGCGGCCAAGGCTCTGGGGCATACCAGCTTGATGTTCCTGGTGCACCCCACATTGACGGCCGCAGAGGTCGAGAAAACGACTGATGCGATTGCGCAGGTATTGCAGCAAGCGGGCGGTCAGCCTCCATCACCTAGTGCACTGGAATGATCTGCGTAAGCCCCTATCGGTGTGCCTGGAGCTGAGGCGAGGATCTGAAAGGAGGCGAGCAACCGCCCTTCAGATGAGCGCCAAGAATGTCACGGACTGCTCCATAAAACAGCATAGACTGATACAATCATTGTCCTATGACATATGAGATGATGCAGGCCTCTTGATCGGAGGCGGAGCGGCATGCTCTCAGACCTGGCCCGTAGCCAAGTACAGTTTTTTCTACACCTTCGGGAGACCACTTTGAACAAGATTTTTCCTTCAGCCACCGAAGCTTTGATGGACGTGGTGTCTGATGGTCAACTGATCGCTGTCGGCGGCTTCGGCCTTTGCGGTATTCCAGAAGCGCTCATCGATGCCCTGCGCGACAGCAATGTCAAAAACCTCTCGGTGATTTCCAACGGTGCCGGCGTGGACGACTTCGGCTTGGGAAAACTGTTGCAGACACATCAAATCAAGAAAATGATTGCGTCCTACGTTGGCGGCAACAAGGAGTTCGAGCGCCAGTACCTGGCAGGAGAGCTGGAGATCGAGTTCACACCGCAAGGAACGCTAGGAGAAAAAATTACGGGCCGGCGGCGCCGGCATTCCTGCCTTCTTCACAAGGACCGGCGTGGGTACTGTGGTTGCGAAAGGTAAAGAACTGCGCGACTTCGATGGAAGGACCTACGTGCTGGAAAAGTCACTGGTACCTGACGTGGCGCTCATCAAAGCCGCTGTGGCCGACAAGGCCGGAAACCTACGCTTTCGGTTTACAGCTCGCAACTTCAACCCAGCAATGGCCACAGCCGGAAAGATCACCATCGTCGAGGTCGAGCAAGTGGTGGAAATCGGCGAGCTTGAGCCAGACGACATCCATCTGCCTGGCATTTACGTGCACCGCATCGTGCTGAACCCCCATCCTGAAAAGCGCATTGAACAGCGTACCACCCGGCAAGAGGAGAACTGACATGGCCTGGAATCGTGACCAAATGGCGGCGCGCGCCGCCCGCGAGCTCAATGATGGAGCCTATGTCAACCTGGGTATTGGCTTACCGACTTTGGTTGCCAATCACATTCCCGACGATGTTGAGGTATGGCTGCAATCGGAAAACGGCCTGCTTGGAATCGGCCCATTTCCGACCGAGAGTGAAGTGGATGCCGATCTTATCAATGCCGGCAAACAGACCATTACCACCATCCCCGGCTCGTCCATCTTCAGCACCGACCAGAGCTTTGCGATGATCCGTGGTGGGAAAGTGGACGTCACTATTCTTGGAGCGATGCAAGTCAGCCAAAAGGGTGATCTGGCGAACTGGATGATTCCCGGCAAAATGATCAAGGGCATGGGAGGCTCCATGGACATCGTGGCCGGCGTCAGGCACGTGATCGTGTTGATGGAGCATGTGGTCAAGAAGAAGGACGGCACGACCGAACTGAAGATACTTCCGGAATGCACGCTACCTCTGACGGGAGCCTGCGTGGTTGACCGCATCGTTACCGATCTTGGCGTGCTGGATGTAACACCGGAAGGACTCAAGCTGGTCGAGTTGGCAGAAGGCGTCACCTTCGAGGAAATTCAGGAGAAAACGGGCGTGACATTGCTACGCTGATGCCCACCACCGGCTGATGGTGAGATTTTTCAATGAATCCAGCCCAGCAGCCTGAACCGGCATAAACTTGAAGCCGGACAGTTGGTTCACGCGGACCTCTGGCGTCTTTGGTGCACTTTTCATTGCGACAGCCATCCTGACGGTTTCCCGGCACGGTGCCGCCATTGTCTTCGCGCTGATCGTGGTGGACCAGTTGTTCGGCTCCATGGTGCTCGACCACTTCGGGCTGTTCGGCCTTGCCCAGCATTCGATCAGTTCTATCAGGCTCGCAGGGGCGGTCTTCTTACTCTTGGGCGTAGTTCTGATCCGTGCTTGACCATTTGCCTCCGTGAAGACCAGTGCGGTCTCGCACATGTATGGCAACCATGCGTCCGTTGCTGACAGAGGCACCCCATACCCCGAGTGGTCCTCGACCAACTGGGTCCTTTGATCCAGGCGATTGAAATCTCAAACGCCTGAAACATAGGGTTAAAGGATGGGCGCAGGTGTTCGGATCAGATGGTCGAAAGCGCTCAGCGCGGCGGTGGCGCCAGCGCCCATCGCGATCACGATCTGCTTGTACGGCACGGTAGTGGCATCGCCAGCGGCGAACACGCCCGGCACGCTGGTCTGTCCGCGCTCGTCGATGACGATCTCTCCGCGCGGCGACAGCGCCAACGTGCCCATGAGCCACTCGGTGTTGGGCAGCAGGCCGATCTGCACGAAAACGCCTTCCAGCTCGATACGGTGGCTCCCGCCGCCGACGCGATCCTGATAGGCCAGGCCGCTGACCTTGCCGCCATCACCTAGTACCTCGGTGGTCTGGGCACTGGTGATGATCTTCACGTTGGGCAGGCTGGCGAGCTTGCGTTGCAGCACCGCGTCGGCGCGTAGCTGCTCGCCGAACTCGACCAGGGTGACGTGCGACACGATCCCGGCCAGGTCGATCGCCGCCTCGACGCCGGAGTTGCCGCCGCCGACCACAGCCACACGCTTGCCCTTGAACAGCGGGCCGTCGCAATGCGGGCAGTAGGCGACACCCTTGTTGCGGTACTCGTTCTCGCCCGGCACGTTCATCTGCCGCCAGCGCGCGCCCGTGGACAGCACCACCGTCCGGGACTTCAGCGTGGCGCCGTTCTCCAGCCGGATTTTGATCAAGCCGTCATCGCCGGCCGGCGCCAACTGCTCGGCGCGCAGCAGGTTCATGATGTCCACATCGTAGGCGAGCACATGCTGCTCGAGCGCCGAGGCCAGCTTCGGGCCCTCGGTCTCCGGCACCGAGATTAGGTTCTCGATGGACATGGTGTCCAGGACCTGCCCGCCGAAGCGCTCGGCGGCGACGCCGGTACGGATGCCCTTGCGCGCGGCGTAGACCGCCGCCGCCGCGCCGGCCGGGCCACCGCCCACTACCAGCACGTCAAAGGGCGCCTTGGCGGCGATCTTCTTCGCGTTGCGGTCAGCCGCACCGGTGTCGAGCCTGGCGACGATCTGCTCCAGGCTCATGCGGCCCTGGTCGAACAGCTTGCCATTGAGGTAGACGGTCGGCACCGACATGATCTGGCGCGCCTCGACCTCTTCCTGGAACAGCGCGCCGTCGATCGCCTCGTGTTTGATGCGGGGGTTCAGCACCGCCGCCAGGTTCAACGCCTGCACCACATCCGGGCAGTTCTGGCAGGACAACGAAAAGTAGGTCTCGAACTTGTACTCGCCTTCCAGGTTCCTCACCTGCTCCAGCACTGCGGGGGCGACCTTGGAAGGATGCCCGCCGACCTGCAGCAGCGCCAAAACCAGCGAGGTGAACTCGTGCCCCATCGGGATGCCGGCGAAACGCAGCGAAATGTCCTGGCCGGGCGAAGTCAGGCCGAACGACGGCCTGCGCTCGGCGTCGTCGCGCCAGACGTTGAGGGTGATGCGATCACTGAGCGAACTCAGTTGGTTGAGCAGGTCCAGCATCTCGTGTGACTTGGCGTCGTCGCCGACAGAGGCATCTATCAGGATCGGGCGCGTGACCTTTTCCAAGTAGGCCTTGAGCTGGTTCTGGAGGTTGGCGTCCAACATGGGGGAACTCCTGGTAGCGGGCAACGGGTGAGCACGACGACCCTTTGGCGGGGTCGCCTCGGTGAAATGGAGGTGGGTCCTAGCGAGGCCCTCCGAAACCGCAGGAGCGGGATCGGCGGACGCTGGCTGAGGTTGCATTCCCCTGCCTCAGCAGGGGGACGGCTCAGATCTTTCCGACCAGGTCCAGCGACGGCGCGAGGGCCTTCTCGCCTTCCTTCCACTTGGCCGGGCAGACTTCGCCCGGGTGTGCGGCGACGTACAGGGCGGCCTTGACTTTGCGCAGCGTGTCGGAGGCCTCGCGGCCGATGCCCTCGGAAGTGATCTCCACGGCCTGGATCACGCCCTCGGGATCGATGATGAAGGTGCCGCGATTGGCGAGGCCGCTGGGGCGCAGCACATCGAAATTCTTCGAGATCTGGTGGTCGGGGTCACCGATCATGGCGTACTTGATCTTGCCGATGGCCGGCGAGCTATCGTGCCAGGCCTTGTGCGAGAAATGGGTGTCGGTCGAGACCGAGTACACCTCCACACCCAGCCTCTGGAACTCCTGGTAGTTGTCGGCCAGGTCTTCCAGCTCAGTCGGGCAGACGAAGGTGAAGTCGGCCGGGTAGAACGCCACCACGGACCACTTGCCCTTCAGGTCGGTGTCGGAGACCTTGACGAACTTGCCGTCGTGGTAGGCGTCTGCCGTGAACGGCAGGATTTCGGTGTTGAGAACGGACATCGTTGGATTCCTTTCAGGGATGGGTTGTACGGTTCATGACACATTTCATAGAAATCAATGTCATAGGACAAAGTTTCGCGCAGCTCTGGCGATGTGTCCAATCTAACTTTCACATCTAATTGATAGCTTTCCACTATTTCATAGCATCCCGCCACAGACGTCACTACGCTCGAAACACTGTTGCTCCAACAATTGTCATAGGCCAATGTTATATATAAACTAAGCCTTATTCCACACCCCGAAGACAGGTCATCAGAAAGGAGTTTCCGTGCAACCTCACAAGGAGGCGAACTGGCGCGACGAAGGGCTGAACCATGTCTGGTTGCCCTACACGCAGATGAAGAGCGCTGTCGGGCCGCTCCCCGCAGTTCGGACACGAGGGAGCCGGATCCAGCTTGCCGATGGGCGCACGTTGATCGACGGGATCGCTTCGTGGTGGTCCGCATGCCACCGCTACAACCCGCCTCACGTCGTGGAGGCAATCCAACACCAGCTCGCCGAAATGCCGCACGTCATGTTCGGAGGTCTCGTGAACGAACCGGCCCTGCGACTGGCGACCCGACTCACTCGCCTGCTCGGTGGTGGCCTGGAGCGGGTGTTCTTCTCGGATTCCGGCTCGGTCGCGGTAGAAGTCGCTCTGAAGATGGTCCTGCAGTTCTGGATCAACCGGGGAGAGACCCAGCGGACGCGCTTCGTGGCGTTCAAAGGGGCCTACCACGGCGACACCCTGGGCACGATGGCCATTGGCGACCAGGACGACGGGATGCACGCGACGTTCAAAGACGTGCTGGTGCAGCACGACCTACTGGCACTACCATGCGACGAAAGCAGCCACGCCGCGCTGGAGCAGCACTTGGCCAGGCACGCCGGCCAGCTCGCGGGCATCATCGTGGAGCCATTGGTGCAAGGGGCTGGCGGCATGCTGATGCACTCCGCCGACGTCCTGTCACGACTGCGCGCGCTGGCCGACAAGTACGGGCTGTTGTTCGTACTGGACGAGGTATTCACCGGCTTCGGGCGTACCGGCAGCATGTTCGCCTTCCAGCAAGCGCCGATCTTTCCCGACATCCTGGTGCTGTCCAAGGCGCTGAGCGCCGGCACCCTTCCGCTCGCCGCCACGGTGGCCAGCCGGCGGGTCTTCGACGGCTTCTGGTCGGACGATCCCGCGCATGCCCTTATGCATGGCCCCACCTTCATGGGCAACGCCCTGGCCTGCGCGGCGGCCAATGCCTCACTGGACCTGTTCGAGCAGCACCCCAAGTTGGCGCAGGTCACGGCAATCGAGCGCGCCTTGCGGGCCGGACTGGCGCCGCTGGCCGACCGGCCCTGGGTGCGCGACGTGCGTGTCCTCGGGGCGATCGGCGTGGTAGAACTGCACAGCATCGGAGACCAGAAGGCGCTGCGTCACCGGCTCGTCGATGCCGGCGTCTGGATCCGCCCCTTCGGCAACATCGTCTACCTGACGCCTGCGCTGACCATCCCCGAAGATGAGCTGCAGACGCTGCTCCGCGCGGTGCAGCGCGTCGTCGGGGAAGCAGCACCGTAGCCGTTGCGGAGCGATCCTCAAGCCACGCGCTCGCCTCATCGGCGGGCAATCCACCCCAGCTGTCTGAACCAGGCGTAGTCGATCGGGACCAGCAGCAGGAAGGTGACGATGGCCAGCGCCAGGCAAAGCCGCAGGCCACCCCTCGCCGGCACCCCCGTCTTATGCCCATGGCAACCACGATGGGGGCTGCCTGGTACGGCAGCAGCGGCGTCGTATAGCCGATGACCTGCACCATGAGCATCGTGGACAAGGGGAAGCCCGCGGCATCGGCCAGCCCGACCTTGCGGATGGCGACACCAAGCACGAACCCGCTGAGCACCAGCCAGAAAGCAGCCGACGAGAATCCCGAGAACAGGACGTCCGGCGGCGCCAGATGGAGGACCACCGCTGCCGAGAGGAAAAGCAGCGCGGAGAGGTACTCCGGTAGCCTTGCCGTCGCCCACAGGCCGATTGTCAATGCGATGAGCCCGGCACTGGTCCACATGGAAACCGTCATCCCTTTTCCCTTGGTAATGCTTCTGCCGTGGACCCGGAAAGCAACTGGCCGGGCTCCGGGCAATCGTCTACTACCGGTCAGGCCGTGGGAGCCTGCACACCGCCCGCCGTGGCGGAAAGCTTGTCCAGTAGTTCTTGCAGGCCCATACGGCCGTTGTCGAAGAATTCGCCGTTCAGGTAGATCTTCGGCACCATCTGGATCTCGCGCTGCCGGACCTCGTCGGGGAACAGCGCGCCGTCGATCGACACGTGTTTCACGCTCGGATTCAGGATGGCCAGCAGGTTCAGCGCCTGCACCGCCTCCGGGCAGCTCTGGCAGTCCTGGGCGAAGTAGGTCTCGAAGCTGTAAGCCCCCTTCAGGCGCCTTGCCCGCTCCAGAAGTTCCGGCGCTTCCCTGGGGGCGTGGCCACCGACCTGCAGCAGCGCCAGCACCAGCGACGTGAACTGCTGGCCCATTGGCAGGCCTGCGAAGGCCAACTCGATGTGCTGCCCCGGCGAGCGGACAGCGAAGGATGGGACGCGGCCGCCCTCGCCTCGCCGCTCCGTGACGCTGATCTTGCCCGACAGCGACGCGATCTCCGCCAGCAGTTCGCGTATTCCCTGAGATGCGTCGCTGTCGTCCAGCGCACCGACCAGCAGCACAGGGCGGTTGATCCGGTCCAGGTAGGTCTTGAGCTGGTCTTTCAGGGCTTGGTCGAGCATTGAGCGGTCTCCAAAGGTTAAGCACACGGCGGCCAGGCACGAACGCTGATTAATGATCCAAGAGTCTCCAAGCGTTTGAGATCCTCCTCCGTGCTGTGCAACGCTTGGAATCGAAGACGATAGAGATCAGTTTGCGCGATACACGGGATGGCGGCGGCACAGCGCCACCACTTGTTCACGCACGCGCGACCGCACCCGCTCGCCGGTCCCGGCTTCGAGGGCGTCCAGCACGTCGCAAAGCCAGCCTGCCAGTTCTTCACATTCGGCGACGCCGAAGCCGCGGGTCGTCACGGCCGGTGTTCCGATGCGCAGTCCAGAAGTCACGAAGGGGGAGCGCGGGTCGTTGGGCACCGAGTTCTTGTTCGCCGTGATATAGGCATCGCTCAGGGCCGCGTCCGCATCCTTGCCGGTATATGGCTTGTCGGACAGGTCGATCAGCATCAGGTGGTTGTCCGTGCCGCCGGAGACTATCTTGTAGCCGCGCTCGAGTAGCACCGCAGCCATGGCCCTTGCGTTCGCCACCACCTGCTTCTGGTAGGTCTTGAACTCGGGTTGCAGGGCTTCCTTGAACGCGATCGCCTTGGCGGCAATCTGGTGCATCAAGGGGCCGCCCTGAACACCGGGGAACATCGCCGAGTCGAGCTTCTTGTAGAAGCCTTCGTCTTGACCCTTGCCGAGGATGATGCCGCCGCGCGGACCGCGCAAAGTCTTGTGTGTGGTGCTGGTCACGACGTGGGCATGCGGTAGCGGGTCCGGGTACTCGCCGGCGGCGACCAGGCCGGCCACATGCGCCATGTCCACCCAGAAGATCGCGCCGACCCTGTCGGCGATGCTGCGCATGCGGGCCCAGTCCTTGTAGCGCGAGTAGGCGGAGAACCCTCCGATGAGCAGCTTGGGCCGGCTCTCGAGCGCGATACGCTCCATCTCGTCGTAGTCGATCAGCCCGGTCTCGGGGTCGAGTCCGTACGGAACGATCTTGTAGAACCGGCCGGAGAAGTTCGCCGGGTTGCCGTGGGTCAGGTGGCCGCCCTGGGCCAGATTCATGCCCATCACGGTATCGCCGGGCGCGACCAGCGCCAGGAATACCGCGGTGTTGGCCTGGGCGCCTGCATGCGGCTGGACGTTCGCGTAGTCGCAGCCGAACAACTCCTTGACCCGCTCGATCGCCAGGCGTTCGGCCACGTCCACGTACTCGCAGCCGCTGTAATAGCGGCGGCCCGGATAGCCCTCGGCATACTTGTTGGTGAACACCGAGTTTTGGATGGCCATCACCAGCGGGCTGGCGTAGTTTTCCGAGGCGATCAGTTCGACATGATCTTCCTGGCGACCTTCTTCGTCATGGACGGCCTTGGCCAGTTCCGCGTCGAAGTCGGCGAGTTTGAGGGAGGTGTCATACATGGAAATGTGGTCCTAGTGGGTTGAATGAATGGAGGCCTGCATGGATGGCGGCAGCCCGGCGCGAGAGGCCGGACTATCCGGTGTCCCCTGTTGACACTTTCGGGTGCCCTTCAGACATCAATGATACTATTGACCTAGGACAAATGGCGACGTATGGACGTGCTGCGCCGTGAATACTGAAGGAGCCTCCCATTCGGCGGGTGAAGACATGCCACGCATGGCATGTCTTCACCCGCCGAGACGAGCCGCACGTTTTGGGCCCCTCGGGGTCGAAATCGGCGAGGGTCAGCGAAGTGTCGAACATGGGATTCGTCCTAGGTTTTGGAATGCTTGGGGTTTGGGGTTGAGTCTTGTTCCGGCACGTCTTTGTCCAGTTCCCGGCGCACATCGCGGACCAGGTCGCTGGCCGCGGCCAGCGCTTCGGCCGCCGGTTTGCCGGCCAGGCTCTCGATCAGCCAGGAGCCGATCACCACGGCGTCGGCGACCTGGGCGACTTCCCGGGCGGTGCTGGCATCACGGATACCGAACCCGACCCCGACAGGGATGTGCACATGACGGCGGATGCGTGTCAGCGTGTCACGCACGCTTGCCATGTCGAGTGTGGCAGCACCGGTAACGCCCTTGATGGACACGCAATAGACGTAGCCACCGGCCCGCTTGGCGACCTGCCGGATGCGCTGCTCGGTGGAGGTCTGCGCAAGCAGGAAGATCAGATCGAGGCCGTGCTGGCGTAGCTGTGCCGCGAGGTCAGCAGATACTTCGGGCGGGTAATCGACCACCAGCACGCCATCCACTCCGGCTTTGGCCGCGTCCGTGGCGAACGTGCCCGGCTGGCGCAGCAGGTCATAGCGTTCGATGGGGTTGGCATAGCCCATCAGCACCACCGGGGTCTCGGTGTCCGATTCGCGGAAGCGCCGCACCTGGTCGAGCACCTGCGGCAGCCCTATGCCCTGGCGCAGGGCGTGCTCGCTGGCCGCCTGGATCGTGGGACCGTCTGCCGATGGATCAGAGAACGGCACGCCCAGTTCGATGACGTCGGCACCGGCCTCGACCAGCACGTGCATCAGCGCCGGGGTGATGTCCGCGCCGGGGTAGCCCGCGGTGACATAGGGGATCAACGCCTTGCGCCCCTCTCGCCGCAGATACCGGAAGGTGGGATCGAGCCGGGTCATAGCTTTCCTCCAGGCGCGTTGGCCTGCGCCATGACCGTCTCCATGTCCTTGTCGCCCCGGCCGGACAGGTTGACCAGCAGGGCCTGCTCCATGGGCAAGGTGGCCGCCAGCTTGATGGCATGGGCTACGGCGTGACTGGCTTCGAGCGCGGGAATGATGCCTTCCGTGCGGCTCAGTTGATGGAAGGCGTGCAGCGCCTCGTCGTCGGTCGCACCGACGTACTCGGCGCGGCCAATCTCCTTGAGCCAGGCGTGTTCCGGCCCGACGCCGGGGTAATCCAGCCCGGCGCTGATGCTGTGGGTTTCCTGCACCTGTCCGTTGTCATCCTGGAGGATGAGCGAGCGGCTACCGTGCAGGACACCGGGACTGCCGCACTGAAGCGATGCAGCATGCCGGCCCGTGTCCAGTCCCAGGCCCGCCGCCTCGACACCGATCAGGCGCACGCTCTCGTGTTCGATATACGGATGGAAGATGCCGATGGCGTTGCTGCCGCCGCCCACGCAAGCAATCACTGCATCGGGGTGCTCCTTCGCCATGCCCAGGCGCTTGAGCAGTACCGGCATCTGGGTCAGGCACTCCTTGCCGATCACGGTCTGGAAGTCGCGCACCATCGTCGGGTACGGATGCATGCCCGCGACCGACCCGATCAGGTAGAAGGTGTCATCGACGTTGGTGACCCAATCGCGGATCGCGTCGTTCATCGCGTCCTTGAGTGTGCGGCTGCCGGAGGTCACGGGGACCACGGTTGCGCCAAGCAGCGCCATGCGCTGGACATTGGGGCGCTGCCGCTCGATGTCCTCGCTGCCCATGTAGATCACGCATTCCAGACCGTAGCGCGCGCAGATCGTCGCGGTGGCAACACCATGCTGGCCTGCACCCGTCTCGGCGATGATGCGCCGCTTGCCCATGCGCCTCGCCAGCATGGCCTGTCCAATCACGTTGTTAATCTTGTGGGCGCCGGTATGGTTGAGGTCCTCGCGCTTGAGGAAGATGCGGGCACCGCCCGTTTCCTCGCTGAGACGCCGGGCGTAGTAGATTGGTGACGGACGGCCGACGTAATCGGCCAGTTCTTCTTCATATTCGGCGACAAACGCGGGATCGTCGCGATAATGCTGCCAGGCGGCCGCCAGTTCCTCGACTGCCTGCGCCAGGGCCTCGCTGATGAAACTCCCTCCGAAGTGGCCGAAGAAGCCTCCTGTGTCGGGTTGCTTGTCGTTCAGAATCGTGGTCATGTCGTCAGTTCCTCCTGGGTGGCAATGGCGATCGGCGCTATCCGAAGGCCCGGTCATCAGCTTGACTGCCCGTTGACGTGCTGCGGTGCGACGACAGGCCTTGATGCTCGCTGCGGCAACCGACCGTTGAGCACGGCGTAGGCCGTCAGCCCGATCACCAGGCCCCAGAAGGCACCACCAATGCCAAGCAAGTTGATGTTGGCAGCGGCACCCAGGAAGGTGATGAGCGATGCTTCGCGGGCCTTGGGATCGACCAGCGCACCGGCGAGGCTGCCGCCGATCGTGCCCAGTAGCGCCAGACCGGCCAACGTGGTGATGAAGGTCGCCGGAAAGGCCATGAACACGGCGGCGAGCGTGACCCCGAACACCCCGACCAACACGTAGAAGATACCTGCGGCAATACCGGCGATCCAGCGCTTGGACGGGTCTTCGTGGGCTTCTCTGCCCGTCGCGATGGCGGCCGTGATGGCGGCGATGTTGAAGGCGTGCGAACCGAACGGTGCCATCAGCAGCGAACCCAGCCCGGTGACGGTTACGATGGGGTTGGCGCTGGTCTTGAACCCATCGTTGCGCAACACCAGCATGCCTGGCATGTACTGCCCGGTCAGGGTGATCAGGAACAGCGGCAGCGCGACGCTCAACAAGGCATTGAGCGAGAACGCGGGCATGGTGAAGATCGGCGTAGCCAGTTCCAGTCTCAGCCCGGACAGATCAACGCGCTCTTGGACCAGCAGGAAGGCCAGCCCCAGCACCAGGATGCCCACCACCGCGTAGCGCGCGCTGAAACGCTTGAACACCAAGTAGGCCACGATCAGCAGCCCTGCGAGCAGTGGATCGACGGTCATGCCGCCAAAGGCGCCGATGCCGAACTGGAGCAGGATGCCGGCCAGCAATCCGGCGGCCACGCCCGGCGGAATCATGCGGATGACCCGCTCGAACCAGCCGGACAGCCCGAGCACCACAAACGCGGCGGCCGAAATCAGGTAGGCGCCGACCGCTTCCGCATAGGGCGTGGTCGCCAGCGCAGTGACCAGGAACGCCGCTGCCGGCGTGGACCAGGCCGTGATGATTGGCTCACGGGAGATCCAGCTCAGGAAGATCCCGGTCACGCCCACGCCAATCGAAATCGACCAGACCCACGAAGCCGTCAGCTCGGGGCTGAGGCCAGCCACCTTGGCGGCCTGAAACACCAGAATGAACGTGCCACCGTAGTTGACGATGACCGAGATCAGGCCGGCTACGACAGGATGGGTGAGATCGCTCAGACGGACAGATGAAGATGGGGCAGCGGAGGACATGGTCTTGTCATAACTCCTAAAAGATCGGCTCTTAGACCTTGTTGGAAAGCTACTTTTTAATCGGAAAATGGCTCGTTGTGCCCCACCATTTTTAACATTGTTAGCAGACCAATTTTCAGATTTTGTTAAGTCCAAACCCTTCCAACCGGGACGAAAGAACAACCTCACGGCTTTGTCGCGGTCCAGATTGAGGAAACCGCCTTCAAGGGCATGTCTGTTGTGAGCAAGCTTCCGCCCGTTGAGCTCCCAGAAGCGTGTGCCAGCAGAGGAGACCCTCCATGGCACGTCGGTCGCGGCGGTGGCTCCATTGATAAGGAAGACATGTGCCGCCTCGTTTTTGTATCCAGTATTTTTTTTAGAGCGTTCATAGAATGGCTCATCTATTCACAACTGGAGTATCAAGATGACCACAGATGGTAAGGACGTCACTTCGTTTGTTCACCGGATGCCTCAATACCGTCGTCCCGAGGACATGGAGTGGGAGATGGGGCGTTTTAAGAACAAGACCAAATTTCTGTTTCATACGCGTCCCGAAGCCCCGACCGAACCCAACGCAGGATTCCTCCGCTATGAGCCTGGCGCCGGCTTCAGGCTCCATAAGCACGATTTTGCACAGGTTTGGTATGTGATTGAAGGGGAATTCAAAATGGGCGACAAGCCCTTCGGTCCGGGCACAGTTGTGTTTCATCCAGACCCCCACATCGAGGAGGAGCTCACCACCGAAACGGGCGGCACCATTTTCTTCGTGCAATACCAGGGCCCGACAACCGGGGGGCGCCCGGTGTATGAAGGCCGAATGAATATTAAAGGTGATGTTCCAGAGATAACGGACAAGGATCTGGAGCACTAACTGCAAGAAGCCGTCATCAGCATATGGTGAGCGATGTCTTATGGGCTCCCGGAAGACTCCGCGGCCCATAGACTGTTTACAGAAAAGCTACAATCACCACGAGACAAAATATGTTTACCTTTTTTATTCAGAAAGTGCTAATCGGCACCGCCCTCGCGATCAGTACTGTCGGCATTTCCAACGCATCCGAAAACTGGCCCACACGCCCTGTGACGCTTGTGGTTCCATTCGGGGCAGGTGGCATCACAGACGTGACGGCGCGCACGGTCGCAAAACTGCTTCAGGAGGAATTGGGGCAGCCAGTTGTGGTGGAAAACAAACCAGGTGCCAGCGGAAACATCGCTGCTGGCCTCGTCGCGCGAGCGAAGCCGGATGGTTACACGTTGATGGTGATTACTAACGGGATGGCTGCAGTCAATCCTCTCATCAACAAAGAGCTCAATTACAATGCCTTGAAGGATTTCACGTATATCTCCATGATCGCCAATACTCCGCTGGTATTGGTGGTGTCCGAGAAGTCCCCGATCCGTGATCTGAGCGCACTCATAGCCCAAGCAAAACAGCAGCGAGAGAACGTCACCTTCGCCAGTTCTGGACTTGGCACTTCCATTCACCAAGTGCTCGCATCGCTCCAGCATGCAACGGATACCACCTTCTTGCACGTGCCGCACAAGAGCGGCGCCGAGGCAGCAAACGCCTTGCTGTCGGACGCCGTGCAAAGCACCGCCGTGGAGACCGTGGTTGTTGGTCCCTTCATTGATTCAGGCAAGATGCGGCCGCTTGGCGTGACCTCCAGCCAGCGAGTACCTCAGTTCTCAGAGATTCCTACGGTTGAAGAACAACTCGGAAAAGAGTTTGATGTAGGGTCGATTTCCGGGCTTGTTGCTCCGACCAATACTCCGGCCCCCGTCATCAGACGGCTTGAGGATGCAATGGCCAAGGTGCTCAAGGGTGAAGGTATGAAGAATTTATTTGCACAGGGCAGCCAGCCAATGCCAGTCGGTTCTGAGGCATTTCAAGGCCGTATGCGACAGGAGGTTGCTAAATGGAAGGATTTTTTTGGCACTCGCTGACGCAACAGACTGGCTCTCCTTCACGTACCGCCAGGAGCGTAGGTATGGACGACGAAGACCTCAATGACAAGGATTTGTTGCAAAACCTTGTGGAGTCGATTGCTAGCAAGATCTTCAACGGAACCTACGCGCCTGGCCAAAAGCTGCGTCAGGAAACTTTGGCTGAAGAATATGAGGTCAGCCGCACGCCGGTAAGGGAAGCGCTTCGGCAACTTGAGATCAAGGGCTTGGTCGTACAGAGAAAGCGCTTCGGAGCCACGGTGGTAGCTCCCACCGCCAAAGACATCAGTGCCAATTACTGGCTGCGTGGTGAACTTGAAGGAATGGCAACGGAGTTGGCGGTGCAATGGATATCGGATGCTGATCTGCAACGTTTGCAAGCGGTGCATGCCGAATGCACGGACTCCGTCCGCGCCTTGTATGATGCCGTAAATGCAGCAGGGGGCCTACCCTGTCGGGAGGCCGCAGAGCCCATGCGCCATTGGGTTATCAAGAATCAGGAATTTCACGCGTTGATCTACAGCGCCTCGGGCAACGCATCGCTGGAGCGCATCATTCGGGAACTTCATCTGGACTATACGCGTAACATCCTAAACATGACGGTCCTAGGTATGTACGATTCCCGCATGAGGAAAAATATCGAGCATCATTCCGCGATTGTGGAAGCCATGGTTGCTCGTGATCCCATTGCAGCCAGGCATGCAATGAGAACCCATATTCAAGAATCGGGTGAATTCGTAGTGGACTGGCTGCAGAAGCGCCCCGCACCGCCGCGCTCACGCTCAGGCCGTCGAACCTGAGTATCCGAAGCCTATTCGAGGACAGTCAGCGCGCTGCACTAAAAATGAAGCAGCGGCGACAAAAGTGTGGAAAACCTCGGATAGGGCTAGGCTGTCCTCAAGGTACATGAACAAGTCCATAGCAGGTTGCCGAGATCGCTTCCTAGGATACCCACCCAGCCACCGAGATAGACACGCCTACCGTGCTGCGATACTTAATGTATATGCTCTTCAAACATGACGTAATTCCGCATCCAATTCCAAAAGATATCAGGTACACACAAATTCAAAATTGGACGAAACCACGCCACTCTTTCATCATTGCGGTAACTGAAACCAATGCACAAGCAAGCAATGAAACTACGTGGCATCATAGGATATCTGTTAACACCGTTGGCCGAAGATAATTCTGTAGACGGTGAACTTCTCGCATTGCATGTCGAGCGGCTCATAGATGCAGGCGTTCATGGTATCGCACCGCTTGGTAGCGTGGGTTGCCTACCGTATCTTTCAGATGAAGAGCGGCACACAGTTATTGCCCGAACTGTCGAAGCCTGCGCTGGGCGTGTTCCGGTTTTGGCAGGCGTCTCCAGTCTTGGTACCGAAGCAACCGTACGGTATGCGCGCGCAGCCGAAGCTGCAGGCGTGTCGGCCATCCAGGTTCTACCGAGTACATACTGGAAACTTACCGAGGAAGAGATCTTCACTTATTTCCGCTCAGTTGCGGAGGCCGTATCAATTCCCGTCATGGCCTATAACAATCCGTTTACAACGGGAATAGATCTGACAGTGGATTTTCTTCACAGGTTGACATCTCTTCCCAACATCAGTCTCATCAAAGAGGCCAGCCCGGATCCGACGAAAATAGCCAAACTGCGCAATGCGTGTGCCGACCATGTGCAAATATTTGTTGGGCTCAATAGCATGGCCCAACAAGGCTTCCGGGATGGGGCAGTTGGTTGGTGCACAGCGGCCCCCAACATCTGCGCGCCATGGATACTTAATTTCTATCACAGTATCATCGAGAATAATGACGCAGAGGCAGCGCGTTGGTTCAATCAGGTGCGCAACCTGCTTGGATTTCTAATGGACTTCGGACTGCCACGCACAGTCGCCGCTGGATTGGAATTAAGTGGTGTGAGCAGCGGGAAACTTCGTCCACCTCTCATGCCGCTTCACCCAGATCATCGAAAAAAGCTGGAATCGATTCTAAAAACCATGGAGATCGTTAAATGATGCGAAACCGTATTTTCGCTGCTGTAGCACTCGCAGTTGGAATGGTCGCTTTTGCGCCCGCCCAGGCTGATACTTATCCCACTCAACCTATACGGGTAGTGGTGCCGTTTGGCGCCGGTGGCGTCACAGACATCACTGCCCGAGTGTTTGCAGAAGGGCTGAGCCGAGAACTCGGCCAGCCGGTTGTTGTAGAAAATCGACCCGGTGCCGGTGGTGGTATTGCAGCCAGTGCTGTTGCAAAAGCACGACCCGATGGTTATACGCTTTTGGTGATCACGAACGGTATGTTCGCGGTGAATCCATGGATATATCCGAAACTTCCTTATGATCCAAAGAAGGATTTCACCTATGTCGCGATGCTCGCGCACACACCAAATATCCTGGCCGTCAGCGCCAACAGCCCTTACAAGTCGCTGGGAGACTTGGTGAAGGCTGCCGCTGGTGGCAAGGGCAAGCTGTCGTTCTCGACTGCGGGGGAAGGCTCTGACAATTATCAAGTCCTACAACTTTTCCAGCAGGCCACTAACACCCAGTGGCTTCAAGTACCGTACAAGAGCGGCTCTGAATCCCTTACAGCGATGATCGGAGGGCAGGCGGACGCTACCGCGATCTCCGCAGCGACGGTTGGAAGCTTCATACAAGGAGGTCAAGTCCGCCCATTTGTGGTGACTTCGAAGCGCCGGTTGGAAAGCCTGCCCGAGATACCGACCGTGAAGGAAGTGCTCGGCAAGGACTTAGAGGGTGGATCTCTGTCTGGCGTCGCCGTGCCGGCGGGCACACAGGCAGACATTGTCCAGCGGTTGAATTCAGCAATTTCCGCCGTGGCAGCTTCGCCACTTGCACATGAAAAGATCTACAGCAGGGGAAGCGAGCGTGTCGACAGCTCTCAGACGGCTTTCGAGGAGCGGGTGAAACGAGAGCAGGAAAGATGGTCTTCGTTGCTACGTAATCGTAAAGAGCAATAAGGTCAGCTACGCTCCGATGGAAGTTGTTTGCTCGGGAGAAAATATCTCCCGGGCAGTCGCTATAAATTGCCTAACTGCGGGATTTATATTCTTTCGATGATATGCAAGTGCCATTGCATAAAAAAGCGGGGCTCCGAAAGAGTTGTGTAATTCAACATAGGTCACATTATCGAGGTTGACGCGCTTGAGTGCGGCAGGCACGATAGCCATCCCCAGTCCGGCAGATACCAACGGCAATGTCACCAAAGCGTGCGAGGACTCCTGCAATATCTTTGGATGAAAACCCTCACGCTGACAAGACGCCATTATTTCTCCAGCAAAACCAGGGCTATCCGAGTGTGCCAATGCCACGAGGGGTTCATCTCCGAGGTCACTCAGCTTGACATGGCGCCTCTGCGCAACCTTGTGAGCGCTCGGTACAGCGAGCAGGAGTTCTTGGCGCGGCATTTGGACGTACTCAATTTCCGGGTATTTAGATGCGGGCGGCACGACAAAGGCTGCGTCCAGTCCACCTTGCTGCAGGTCACCGAGGATTTGGACTGTACTGCCGCTGCTAAGCGCTATTCGGATAGATGGGAACCGCTGGGTGAAGACCGGCAATATTTGAGGAAGCAGCAGTATCGCCGCGCTTGGAACGGAGCAAAGCCGCAAAGTCCCGATACGCCCCCTATCTGCATCCCGAGTGGTTTGCACGGCGATCTCTGCATTTTCAAGCAGCCGGCAAGCTTCATCTAAGAACACACCTCCGGGTACAGTCAAGCGCACTCCAAGGCGATCCCGCTCGAAGAGCTTCACCCCGAGATCTTCCTCAAGCCGCTTAATGGCGATACTCAATGGGGGCTGCGTCATATTCAACCTTTCCGCGGCCCGTCTGTAGTTTAGCTCCGTAGCGAGCACCACGAACTGCCTTAACTGTCGAAGATCCATGGCATATAAAGAAAATTCCTGGGGAGGCACCAACCAGCTTTGATCGCACGCCCTTGATTGCATTGTCTCATGCGGACGCATAGGCCAACCGCACACAGGTCTGATTCTGTGGCCTCCGTGCGCCTATCCTTCCTGCCGATTTCATTAGCCCCGTCCAGTTAGTGGGGAGATCTGCCCGCTTTGCAAATTCTTCCAGCTCAAACTTGGCGAGACTTTGTCTTTATCTTAAAATGGTCGGTGTGTTCATACCAATTTTTCGATAAGAGCCATACCAATTGTTTAAGCATGCCCAACTTGAATCCGTCAAGGCATGGATCAGCGATCCGGCGCACGGGACGTTGCCGCTGCATGCACGCATCCAGCGGGGCATCCGCCAACTGATCCTCGACGGTGCCCTCGACGTGGGCAGGCCATTGCCTGCATCACGTGCCTTGGCCAAGTCGTTGGAGGTCTCCCGCGATACGGTCGAGTCGGCCTATAGTCAGTTGCACGCCGAGGGATTCATCGAGCGACGTGTGGGCAGCGGCAGCTTCGTGTCGGAGCGGGCACAGCGCTTGCCGGGTCGGGGGAAAGCGCGGCCAAGGGGGATCAAGCCGCGCCGCGCCTCAGTCAGCGTGGGACCGCGATGTTCAAGAGCGGCGGCGTGCGAGACTTCCTGATGCCTCGACCGTTTGCGCCTGGCGTCCCGGAGACGCGCAGCTTTCCGCTCCAGAGCTGGGAGCGATTGGAGAGGCAGGTGTTGAAGGAGTACGGCACCTTGGCGCTGCTACACAGCCCACCCCAGGGCATGGAGCCGTTGCGCCGCGCCATCGCCGATTACGTCAATCTTGAACGCGGAGCACGTGCGACGCCTGAGCGAGTACTGGTGCTGACCTGTTCGCAGCAGGCCCTGACCCTGTGCGCCACTGTGCTGCTCGATGCCGGTGACCAGATATTCATTGAAGATCCCGTGTACCACGGCGCACGCAAGGCGTTCGATGCCGCCGGGCTGCAATGCGTGCCTGTACCGCTTGATGCCGACGGCATGCGAGTGGAATACCTGACCCAGGCTGCGACCGCTCCGGGTGGTCAGCCCAAAGCGGTGTTTCTGACGCCATCGCACCAGTTCCCGACGGGGACAACACTGGCGTTGGACAGGCGACTTGCCGCCATTGAATGGGCGAGGCAGCATCAGAGCTGGATCATCGAGGACGACTACGACAGCGAGTTCCACTACGCAGGCAAGCCTACAGCTTGCGTCCAGGGACTTGATCCGTATGAGCGGACGATCTACATCGGCACCTTCACGAAATCACTGTTTCCCAGCTTGCGCATCGGCTACATGGTGCTGCCGTCTTCGCTTGTGGCGCCCATGACGGTGGCCCGCACCTTGCTGGACGGCCACAATGCAACGATTCCGCAACTCACACTGGCGCGCTTCATGGAGGGCGGCCACTACGGGGCTCATGTCCGCACGATGCGGGCCGTGTATGCCGAACGGCGCGACGTGCTGGCCCGGCTGGTACGCGAGCACCTGGCCGAGTTTGTGGAGCCGCGGATACCTGCGGGGGGCATGCAGATGCCTTGCGTGTTCATTCGAGACATTCCCGAGCACGAGGCCGTGGCGTCGGCACGTCGCGCAGGTATTGATCTGTTGGGATTGATGGCACTTCATGCGTCGGTCCGCCACAAAGCCGGATTCCTCATGGGGTTTGCTGCCTATGCACCGCATGAACTTGAGGTCGCCATCAAGAAATTGGCGAACGTGCTGCGGGCGCTGTCCAACTGAAACTACGAGCACCTAGTGAGAACCGCAAGATTGAAATTCTCGTACAACGGGCTGCTGGCCCACCATTGCAGTTATCCATCACCCAGCTCACGGACACGAACTCACCTCGGAATATGTTACATTGAAATTTGTCATATGACACAATCCAAATAAAAACAAGTCCCTCTCAGAAAGGCCCTACCCAGGCCAAGGTGACGCGGTGAGTTGGAAGGAGTCGCGCAACCTTCATCGATTGGCCCATTCCACTCTGGCGGATGTCCTTCCGAGGTCTGATACAGCACGATGAAAGGCTCTCTCATGGCGATGTTTTCCTCTACCTTCATCTTTGCCAAGAAGGAGTTTGACGACGAGTTCCATGTCCTGGACCAAGCCATCGCGTGCAAAGCGCGCAGCATCGCCGGCTACTTGGGCGAGGAAGCCTGGGAAAACCCTGCCACGGGCATCATCTGCAATGTCTACTACTGGAACAGCCTGGAAGCGCTGCAGGAACTGGTGCGGGATCCGACACACCAACTGGCGAAGGCAAAGCAGGAGAAATGGCTCGACGGCTTTCGCGTCGTGATTTCCGAAGTTCACCACGAGTACGGCCAGAAAGGACTCGGCCTGCTACCTCACGGCGCTACCACGTCGGCGGGCTAGCGGTCGAAACCAGAAAAAGAAAAAGGAGACACCATGCCGAATTTCATCGACGACTCCCCGCCAGGAGAGTGCATTTTCTGTCGCCTCGTGGAAGGTGCGATCCCAGCCGCCAAGGTCTACGAAGACGAGCTGACCTGTGCGTTCATGGACATCGGCCAGGTCAATCCAGGCCATGTCCTCGTCGCGACCAGGCAGCACTGGACGAACATCTTCGATATCCCTTCCGTGCAGGCGCAAGCGGTCATGGCAACGGCCCACCGCATCGCTACCGCAGCCAGGGACGCCTTCGGCTGCCCAGGGCTGATGCTGTTCCAGGCAAATGGCCGCGAAGGCGAGCAGACGGTCTTCCACTTCCACCTGCATGTGGTTCCCCGGCATGCCGACGATGGCGTCGGCTTGATCTGGCCGCGTAAGGAGCCGCCGTTCAGCGAGTTGGAAAAGCACGCGCAGGCATTGAGGAACCGCCTCGGCGGCGGAAGCCTCGAGCAGGAACGCAGTTGAACTACCCTGCACAACGGCTTTCGTAAGCCGCGACCATGAGCCGGCATGGCGATAGAAACACTCGACCGATCTCTGCGCTATTTCCTGCGCATCGCCGAACTCGGCTCGCTATCGAAGGCCGCCGAGGTTCTCGACCAGACGCAATCCGGGCTCAGCAAGCAATTGGCTGGACTGGAATCGAGCCTGGGTCTACCCTTGTTTGTCCGCACGGGTCGAGGCGTCGAATTGACGGACGCCGGCGCGAGGCTTTATGACGTACTGCGGGCGTCATACCGGGAGATCGACCAAGCTGTCGAAGGCGTCCGGCAACGTGGCTTCACCCACGGCACCGTCCACCTGGCGACAGTGCATACGCTGAGCTACTACTTCACCGCGGACGTCGTCGCTCGATTTGTCAGCACACGCCCCAATGCGAATCTCTCGCTCCTGGGAAGAAGTTCACCCGAGGTCGTCGCTCTGGTCGAGAGCGGCAAAGCGGATCTAGGGCTGGTCTATGACGTCGCGGTAGACACGGACCGCGTGATCTCCCACCACTTGTTTGACGATGAGATGTCGCTCATTGTGCCCCGGGACAGCCCATTGGTCGGCCCGCAGGATCTGTCGGAGATGAAACTGCGCCTTGTGGGCTTTCCGCCGCACTATGCGTTGCGCCGCATGCTCCACAGCGCCGGCCTGCAGGCGACCTACGCGACCGAGGCCGAGACGGTCGATGCCATGCTCAAACTGGTGTCATCGGGCGTGGGTGATTGCATCTTGCCTTCGCGGATTCCGAACAAGCTACTGGCGGACAACGGCCTTCGCTACGTTCCCATCGAAGCCCCTCCCCTACGCCGCCGCGCCGTGGCGATCACGCCAGCGGGACCTCTGTCGCCCCTGACGGCGGGTCTGCTGCAGTGCGTCATGCACGTGGCAGGCGGACTGCGACACAACCAAATGGAATAGCTGGTATGAGCCTCGATTCATGGAGATTTTCGACATAGATCAACACACTATGGGGTGATTGTAGGCATGTAAGCCGGCAACAACATCAAAAGGAGACAACACATGAATGCCCCATTGCGAGAGAAAACGTACTTCGACCAGCGAGCGACGCAAGACATGGCCAAGCACCTGCACAAGGCCAAGCGCAGCACGCAGGAGACCATGGCCTATGCCTGCCGGATTCTGGCGATGACCGAGCAGGAGGCCGGCCTGGCCGGTCAGATCAGTGTCCGCTCGGAACGCCCCGGTGCCTACTGGACCCTGCGCTTCGGTCTGGGCTTCGATGAGGCCAAGCCCGGCGACTTCATCGAAGTCGACCGTGACCTCAACACACTGAGCGGCGAAGGCATGGCCAATCCCGCCACGCGCTTCCACCTCTGGGTGTACGAAGCGCGCCCCGATGTGAACTCTATCATCCATACGCATTCGCCCTGGGCGACCACGCTCGCAGCGGCGCGCCAGCCACTGGTGATCGCGCAGATGGACATGACACCACTGCACAACGACTGCGCCTTCCTCGCCGAGTGGCCTGGAGTCCCAATTGCTGACCAGGAAGGAGTGATCATCTCCGGGGCGCTGGGCAACAAGCGCGCCATCATCCTTGCACACCACGGCTACCTGACCGCGGGCGCAAGCTGTGAAGAAGCTACCTACCTGTCGGTCTACCTGGAGCGTGCTGCTCGCCTGCATGTCCGTGCGCAGTCGGCGTTCGGTCCGCTGACGCCGGTCGACGACAAGCTCGCTGCCGAGGCACATGACTACTTGCTCAAGCCCTCGATTGTCAACGCGACCTTCGATTACTGGTCGCGCCAGACGCACGGCATCCCTCCCCTGGCGGTCAAGTGACCAGCTGACTTCCCCAATTTCATTTCACAAAGGAAGTCACGATGACTACGCCTGCACCCCAGGCGGCGCGGTCGCGCCGCCAATACGTTACCGCTGGCCTGGCCAGCATGATGGGAACCACCATCGAGTGGTACGACTTTTTCCTTTACGGCACCGCCGCAGCCCTGGTCTTCAACAAGATCTTCTTCCCGGCGATCGACCCACTGACCGGCACGCTGGCAGCATTCGCGACCTACGCGGTGGGGTTCTTCGCCCGACCGCTGGGCGGGATCGTTTTCGGGCACTTCGGCGACAAGATCGGACGCAAGTCGATGCTGATCGTGACGCTGCTCCTGATGGGCGTTCCTACCATCATCATCGGCCTTATCCCTTCTTACGAGAGCATCGGCTACTGGGCAGCGATCCTGCTTACCCTGATGCGCATTCTGCAGGGCCTAGCCGTGGGTGGTGAATGGGGAGGTGCGATCCTGATGGCGGTCGAACACGCACCCGAAGGCAAGAAGGGCTTCTTCGGCAGCCTTCCCCAGGCAGGTGTCGCTCCGGGTTTGATCCTGTCGTCCTTGGCGATGGGAGCCGTCGCAACGCTGCCCGAAGAGGACATGCTGTCCTGGGGCTGGCGACTGCCCTTCCTGGCGAGCATTCTGCTGCTTGCGGTTGGCTGGTTCATCCGGATCAAAGTGGCAGAGTCGCCGGACTTCGAACACGTGAAGTCCAAGGGGCACGAGGTGAAGGCTCCAGCCCTCGTAGTGCTCCGTCAGTACCCCAAGGAGGCATTGCTGCTGGTGGGGAGCAAACTGGCCGAGACGACCTGGTTCTACACCGTGGTGACCTACTCGCTGTCCTACGCAACGACCCAACTGGGCATCGCCCGCACCGTCATGCTTGATGCCACTGTCTGGGGTGCGCTGGCGGGGCTCTTCACCATACCGCTGTTCGGTATGTTGGGCGACCGATTCAGTTTCAAGTGGGTGTTCATCGCCGGCGGGGTCGGTATCCTTGTCTTCGCGCCCAAATACTTCACCATGCTGCAGACCTTGGATCCTATGACGATCAAATGGGCGGTGGTAATCGCTATCGGCGTGGTCTATGCCGCCATGTGGGGCCCTGAGGGCGGTCTGTTCTCTGCGCAGTTCCCACCGGAGGTGCGCTACACCGGGCTTTCCATGCCGGTCCAGATCGGAGCCGCCATCGGTGCCGGCCTGGCCCCCATCGTCGCCACGTCGCTGCTGGCCTACGGCGACGGAGATCCCAAGTACATCGTGTGGTACCTGAGCGCGCTCGGCATCATCGCCATCATCAGTGCATTGCTGATGCACGGACCGTCCCGCTTCGCGCTGCCCACCGCCTCACGCGAAGCCTCCACGCACGGAGGAGCCCGGCCATGAGTTCGCGCCACATCGACTACTACTTCTGGATGAACTCGGACTGGGCCTATCTCGGCGCCGATCGCTTGGAGGCGCTAGCCGCGCGGCAGGAGGTGCAAATCCGGTACAAGCCCGTTGACCTGCCGAACGTCTACTCACGCACGGGCGGTGTCCTGCTGGGCCAGCGCGCGCCGGAGCGCCAAGCCTACCGCATCGCCGAACTCAAGCGCTGGTGCCGCAGGCTAGGCATCCACATCAACCCGCAGCCGGCCCACATGTGCCCGAACGCCGACCTGGCCTCGCGCATCGTCATCGCGGCCGATCAAGCCGGGCTTCCGGTCGCAGGTCTCTATAAAGCCATCCTGCACGCCGAATGGTGCGAGGACCGGGACATCTCGTCCGAGACCACGCTACGCGAGATCCTGCGCGAGCAGCACCAGGACGCTGATCTGCTGCTGCGGGAAGCCGGCAAGCCGGCCACCGAGCAGCGGTATAGGCGCTACACCGATGAGGCCGGCGTCTTCGGCTCGCCCTCGTACGTCTACCGCGGCGAGCTGTTCTGGGGGCAGGATCGGTTGGACATGCTGGAGGAATGCGTGGCCGCTGCGACGTGATCAAGGCTGCCGATGGCTCCCTGCTGTCGGCATCGTATTCCGATTCGACGCGCTGGGCGGGCTGGGCAACCAGCTCGCCTACCTGAACCTTGGATAGGCAAAGGAGCCCCCGATCAGCAGCTAGGGCCGGTAGAGGCCATCGTTATCTCCAAAGTTGCGATGGTTCGATTATGTCAAGATCGAGTTTCTCCAACTCCTCAACAGCATGTACCAACGCCACTCTGATGTAGCTGCCACCAGATTGGCAGAAAAATCCTGTCGCAGCTGGCTGATGCCGAGATCGGTCTACGCCCATGTCACTACTTCATTCATGCCAGCGGCAGCTCCGTGAAGATCGGTCGTACTCACGGACAGCAAGCTGTTGAGGCGCGCCACGATGTCAGGCGGCGCATGTTGTGCGAAAGGTGTCGTACCCAATTCAGGGATGCGGCCAGGTGCATTCATCATCCGCACCCCGACCTCGACAGGTTGGTGCGGCGCTGAACAAACGGGAAGGTCAGTCCGGGAGCGAGCCTGCGGCCATACGTGATGGGTGATGGGCGTGGCCCCGCGGGCGGGATGATTGAAAAAAGAAGGAGGACGGTTCAAAGCGGATGCTCGTGCAGCCAGAGCAGCACTGTCAAGGCGTTTTCCTCGGGAACGGGGACTGGATAGAAGACGTGCTCGATACGGCCGTCCCGCACGATCAGAGTCAAGCGGCGCAGGACACGGAGTTGTCCCACCTGGAAAGTAGGCAAGCCGAGCGCTGAACTCCACTTCAGGTCTGCATCCGAAAGCAGCGGAAACGGCAGATGCAGCCGAGCCACGGCCTCGCGCTGCTCGGTGCTCGGCTGGATCGACAAGCCGAATACGTGCGAGCCGCTCATCAGATCGACAAAGACATCGCGAAAGGCACAAGACTGCGCGGTGCAACCGCGCGCGCCAGGTGCTTGCTCCCATCCCAGAGGTGACGCTGCGCCGGGGCGGCGAATCATCGGATGGACATAGACCACCGATCGTCCCGCCAAGCGGGCCAGATCCATCAAATGCCCATCGGTTGAAAGTAGTCGCCGATCGGGTGGCAACGGCCTGCCGAGCAGGGCAGCAACAATCTCCGCATCCGTTGCCGAGATTGCGGCTTTGTTAGTGCGAGTTCGTCCCATTCAATCCCCTTCGGACCGGCTTCACCTGCCAGTGAAAAAGAAGGTTTTCGAGGTCACCAGTCTGTGGAGGCGCGGGCTGGAATCGAACCAACTTGAGCGGATTTGCAATCCACTGCATAACCATTCTGCCACCGCGCCATTTTGTCATATGCCAAACATTATATTGGCATATATATAAGAAAACAAGCCCGCGTAGCCTATTGCGGGCCAATACTTTGGTCCAGCGCCTCGCGCAGAGTTCGCGCCAGCGCTGCAATGGCGATATCGATTTGCGCCGGGCCGACTGTGGCGAACGACAGGCGCAGCTCTCGCAGCCCCGTCCCGTCGCTGTAGAACGGCGCACCGGGCACATAGGCGACACCGCGCGCCATCGATTCCGACAGCATCTTTCCTGTGTCAATGCCAACTGGCAGCCGCAGCCAGAGGAACATGCCACCCGCAGGCACGGTGAACTGCACATCCATCCCTTGCATCTCGCGCCGGATCGCGGCCACCATCGCATCGCGCTGCACCCTGTAGCGAGCGCGGATGGCGGGCACATGGCGACCGAGGAAACCGTCCCGAATTACCTCGGCCACCACGCGCTGCGTGAAGATTGGCGTGTGCAGATCCACCGCCTGCTTAGCCTGCAGCAACTTGGGATACAGCGTTCTGGGCGCCACCAGGAAGCCCAGCCGCAGACCCGGCGCCAGCACCTTGGAGAAGGAACCAAAATAGAGCACGCCCTCCGGATTGCGAGAGGCCAGCGGTGCGGGCGGGGGCTGGTCGAACCACAGTTCGCCATAAGGGTTGTCCTCCAGCAACGGCAGGCCGGTCCGCGCCGCGGTGGCTATGACGGCCGTGCGCCGCGCCTCCCCCATGCTGCGGCCAGTGGGGTTCTGGAAGTTCGGCACCAGGTAGGCGAAGCGCGCCTTGTTCTCCAGCATGCCGTCGCCCAGGGCCTTGTCAGCCATATCGTCGGGCAGCGCGCCCTCGCCGTCGCTGGCCACGCCTACGGGCTGCGGTTCCATCGGGCCGAAGGCCTGCAGCGCACCCATGTAAGTTGGCATCTCCACCAGCATGCGGCTGCCGGGATCGAGCAGTACCTTGGCGGCCAGATCCAACCCCTGCTGTGAGCCCGTCGTGATGAGCACCTGGTTCGGGGCCACGTTCCAGGGAAGCATGGCGGCCACGGCCTCGCGTAGCGGGCCGTAGCCCTCGCTAGCGGCGTATTGCAGTGCGGCCGCGCCATCATTCCGCAACACCCGCTCGCAGGCGGCGGAGAAGGCATCGATGGGGAAAGTCTCGGGTGCAGGCAATCCACCAGCCAGGCTGATGATGCCGGGTCCGCCCACCTTGAGCATTTCGCGCAGCACCGAGGATTGCATGACATTTGCTCGACGAGAAAGCGTCCAAGGGCATGCAAGTGTTTCGTCGGGTTTCATCAGCATGCCGTTTTTTTCGAGAGATGACAGTTTCATGGATTTGGTCGAGATCAACGGGTGCGCGATTTGACTTTTTAGTCAGGGGCAGACGTCGATACGGCTGACCGGCCCGCACGCCGGCGAACGCACACGGACAGCGACACGGACGGATGGGCCGGTGCGGAATCGGCGAGAACCGAGCCGCAACTCGCTAGGATCAGCCGGAAACCTGGGCAATCGCCTGGCAGACGTGGTCGATGTTCTTGCTATTGAGCGCAGCCACGCAAATGCGGCCCGTGTCGGTGCCGTAGACGCCGAACTCGCTACGCAGGCGCACCATCTGCTCCCTGGTCAGGCCTGAGTAGCTGAACATGCCGATCTGCTCGGTTATGAAGCTCATGTCCTGCTTCACACCGGCGGCCGCGAGGCCTTCGACCAGCTTCTGACGCATCGCCTTGATGCGAGCACGCATTTCACCCAATTCCTGCTTCCACAGAGCACGCAGCTCGGGGTTGCCCAGCACCGCCGCGACCACGGTGCTACCGTGGATTGGCGGATTGCTGTAGTTGGTGCGCACCATGATCTTCAGCTGCGACAGCACGCGCGCTGCCTCGTCCCCGTCCTGGCACAGCGCGGACAGAGCGCCCACCCGCTCGCCGTACAGGCTGAAACTCTTGGAAAACGATGTGGCGACGAAGAAGGTCAGGCCAGCGGCGGCGAACTTGCCGACGGCTGCGCCGTCCTCCCGGATGCCATTGCCGAAGCCCTGGTAGGCCATGTCGAGGAAAGGGGTCAGGCCGCGCGCCTTGACGGCTGCCACCACCTGATCCCACTGCGCGGGCGTGATGTCGTAGCCGGTCGGGTTGTGGCAGCAGGCGTGCAGCACGACGATGGTACCGGTGGGGGCGGCATTCAGCGCGGCCAGCATGCCCTCGAAGTTCACACCACGCGCGGCGGCGTCGTAGTAAGGGTAGGCCTCGACCGTGAAACCCGCCTGACTGAACAGGGCACGATGGTTTTCCCAGCTCGGGGCGCTGATCAGCACCTTGGCGCCCGGTGAGAGCTTCTTGAGGAAGTCGGCGCCGATCTTCAGGCCACCGGTGCCGCCCAAGGCCTGCACCGTGGCCACACGACCGGACTTCACCGGCTCGCTATTGACGCCGAAGACCAGCGCCTTCACGGCGGCGGCGTAGGCCGCCAAGCCGTCGATCGGCAGGTAGCCGCGGGCGCTGGACGCCTTCATCATGTCGACCTCGGCCTTCTTCACACACGCCAGAAGCGGCACCTTGCCATTGTCGTCGCAATACACACCCACGCCCAAGTTGACCTTGTCAGGGTGGGTGTCGATGGCGAATTGTTCGTTCAGGCCCAGGATCGGGTCGCGCGGCGCCATTTCGACGGCGTCGAAGAGTGACATGGCGAATACATCCTTGAAAAAGACAAGTTCCCCAAGCCAACCTTCCCTGCCGGCCAACAGAAGAGAGGAATCTTCGGAATCACGGATAAGGAGCCGCGTGCTGTATTCGAACCGACCTGAGCGGATTTGCGATCCGCCGCATAGCCATTTTGCCACAGCGCGAATTTTGACCTAGGACAAATATTCTATTGACATAAATCCTTGAACGCAAGTCCCTGGTACACGATCGCCCCCTGCTCAATGATGTAGTGACGGTCGGCGAGCTGGGTGCAGACCTCGAGGTTCTGCTCCACCAGCAGGACCGCCACGGCAGCACGGCGGATATCCTTGAGCTGGGCGACGATCTTCTCGACGATGACTGGCGCCTGACCGCCTCGGCGCAAGCGAGGGCCGCGCGAGCGACCTCGACCGGCGAGACCTCGGGCGACCGGAAGAGCGCGACCAACTCGGCACGCCCAGCCCGCACAGTGGGTCGGAATCGGAAAGCGGAGACTGCCCGGGAGCTGACCTCGTCGGGGCTCCCTTACGCCAGATCGAAGTATTCGTTTTCCAGCCGTTTGCCCTCTTCCCAAACGTGGAAGCAGGCATCCCACAGAACCAGCTTGCCATCCTGGTACTGGAGGAACTCGATGCCCCGCCCCTCCATCTTCTTCCTGGTCTGCGAATCGACCCAGTGGCCGGTCCAGCTCCGGGTCACCTTCTGACCATCGATGGCGAGCAGTTCCTTCTTCAGTGTGTAGTTGAGCTGCCGCTCAAGCCGCTTCTGGAGCCAGCGTCGGGCGGCTTCCTTTCCACGGAACTCGGGCAGCGACGCGAACCGGATGATCACATCGTCGTGGTACTTCGAAACCAGTCCCTCGACGTCGCCGGCCTGGAATCTTTCCTCGGACAATTTCAGCGCCGCCTCCGCCGCATCCCATGTGATGGGTTCTTCCGTCTTCTGGACAGTTGCAAATTGATCGGCCATTTCCGCTTCCTTTCGATGTTTATCAGACACACTCGGCATCTCCGCACACGGGTGGCGCGCACTCGCTGCGGAGGACAAGACATGAGGCCCTTCAATCCAAACGAATGCCCGTTCGGTCCACAAGTTCGCGCCACTTCGTGATCTCGCTCGCCTGGAAAGCGCCCAGTTCCTCGGGGCTCCAGCCACCGCCGGCGTACTCGACAAAATCCTTGGCGCGAATGTAGTCGGCGTGCCCTTGGAGTGCATTGATCTCGGCGTTCAATCGCTTGACGATCTCGCTGGGCATTCCCTTCGGCGCGAACACCGCGAACCAAGGATCGACCTCCAGTTGCGTGATGCCGAGTTCCGAAAGCGTCGGAACGGTCGCGTTGAACTTCCCTCGCGTTTTGGACGTCACGGCGAGAGGTATCAGCTTCTTGCTGCTGACCAAGGCTCTGGACGTGCCCGTGTTCTCCACGGAGAGCGGAATCTGGCCGCCGACCAGGTCGTTCAGCATGGTTCCGGCATTCGAGTAGAGGACGGTCTGGGCCTTGATACCAGCTGCGGATGTGATGAGTTCGATCCAGACCCTGGCGGTGGTATTGGCCGCTCCGAAGTTGATCTTCTCGGGATTCGACTTCGCAAGCGCCACCAGCTCCTCCATGCTGCGAATCCCGGAGGCCGGCGTGGCCAGCACCACCATCGCGCCAGTCCCGAGGAACGCCACCGGCGTCAGGTCCGCCTGTGGATCGAATCCAAGGTGGCGATAGAGACTCTTATTGGCGGCGAAGCTGGAGTTGGCACCGATCACCAGGGTGTACCCGTCCGGCTTGGCGCGGGCGACGGCAGCGGTGCCGATGTTGGTCCCCGCACCAGGGCGGTTCTCGACGATGACAGGCTGGCCCAGGCTCTTGCCCAGGTTGTTCGCGAGCGCTCGCGCCAGCCCGTCGATGCCTGTGCCTGCGGAATACGGAACCACGAGGGTGATGGGGCGCGACGGCCAGTCCTGCGCCACCGCGAAAGTCGGAAACATGAGCCAGGTGCAGAGGCAACACACCAGGGATTTGAAGAGCAGTTTCATCGGGGATCTCCAGTAAACCGAACATGGAAATGGGCCAGTGCAGGCGGGCACGGGCATGACTCTCCCTGGCGACGATCGAGGTGCCATGGAGGAAACCATCCGTCGTGCCGCACTGCGGTGCGGCCGAGCGGGCGAGGCGGGGCTACGGGAGGTTGGGAGGCCTGGGGCTGGAGACCAGCTCCCACTTGGCCAGCTTCTTGCCGCGGAAGGTCAGGATTTCAAAGGCCCGCGTCCGCCGGGGTTGCCCCTGGGACGCCTCACCGGCCCATTGAATGTCCAGTTCGGTCAGGACCACATTGCCCTGCACGAGACGGACCGTCTTCTGGAGGTGGTAGCAGGTGAACGACTCCAGTCGCTTGCGGAGTACGGGTTCAAAGGCCTTCTTGCCGTGCATGACCGGGAGATCGCCGTAGTGGATCTCGGCGTCGTCCTCGAGCCCGTCGAGTATGGCTTCGACGTTCCGGTCGTTGTACAGGGCTGCGCGGCTGTCGAAATGGGCTTGCGCCTCTTCGACAGTCAGGAATGGCGGGGCTCCCGCCGAATGCGTTATGGTCATGTTTGTCTCCTTTTATGTTCTCGTGGCGTTGATCGCCCCGGATCTGTGCTCTGGGCGCTTTACGCGCCTCGGTTATTCCTTAGATGGTGGCAAGCACCCCCTTGTATTCCTTGATCGGCGCGGCGATGTCCCGTATCGCGCCGAGCGCGCTCACGCCGCGCAGCACGCCGTCGGCATCCGAGGAAAGGAACAGCCGCGAACGGCCGATCCCCTGCACTTCGGTGCGGCAACCCAGGGCGGGCAGCCCGGCAACCTGCAGCGCGAAATCGAACTGATTGCTCCAGAACCAGGGAACCTCGTCAAACGCGCGGTTCTCGCCAAGCAGGTTGCGGGCCACCGTATCGGCCTGGTCCTCGGCGTTGCGCCAGTTCTCCAGCCGGACCGGCTGCCCGTAGCGCTCGCTGTCATAGAGGCAGACGTCGCCGCACGCGAAGATCCGTTCGTCCTCGGTCTGGAGATAGCGGTTGGTGCGTATGCCGTTGGGCGCACCGAGACCGGCCGCGGCCGCGAGATCGCTGTTGGGCCGCACGCCGACGCCGTACACGACCGCATCGCAGGCCAGTATCTCGCCTGTGGTCAGCCGCACCGCCTCCACGGCGTCGTGGCCGTCGAAGCCCACCACTTGCACACCAAACCGCACGTCGATGCCGCGCCGCCTGTGCTCGGCCACGACGGCTTCCGACACGGCAGCCGGAAGGCTCCTGCCCATGGCCTGCGGTGCCAGCTCCAGCACCTGCACGCTGCAGCCGCGCTCGAACGCGGCCGCGGCCACCTCGAGACCGATGACACCGGCGCCGATGACCACCAGGCGGCGCCCCTCTTGGAGCGCCCCGGCGATGGCGTTCGCATGGTCCGGCGCACGCAACGGCCAGATGTTGGCAAGGTCTGCCCCCGGCAGGGTGAGCGGATTGGGCGTGGAGCCTGTGGCCAGCAGAAGCCGGTGGTACGCGAGATCGCTGCCGTCGGTCAGTTCCAGTCGGCCCCGCTCCCGGTCGATCCGAACGACCGGGCTACCGAGCATCAGGTCCACCTCCTTCTCCGCATACCAGGAGCGGGGGTAGAAAGCGCACTGCTCGCTCGTCTTCTTCCCCAGGAGAACCGCCTTGGACAGCGGCGGTCGGTCATACGGCAGATGTGGTTCCGCACCGATCAGGCGGATGCCGCCGGTCCAGCCGTGCTTGCGCAGCGCGGCCGCGGCCTTGGCGCCGCTGTGGCCTGCACCGACGATGGTGATCGGGGCTTGGAGAGCACTCATCTTTCGTTCCTCGGCGCGGCGGTTCTGGACTACTGCCCGGCCTTGACGGCGGCGGCGGCCACCATGGCGTCGCCGATCAGGTGTTCGTCCTTCGCCTTCAACGCTTCTCCGGCGCTTTGGATATCGCGGACTTCCTTGTTCTGGCTCAGTTTGGCCTTGCCGACCCAGCGCGTGACTTCGATCTCGATACCGACGATGGCCTTGAGCATCATGTCGATGTAGTCCTTAGGACCGTCCGTCATCTTCCACGGTACCGGCTGGCTCGCCTCGTGGGTTCGGGTAAGGCGCGCGACCATGCCACGAACGTAGCGCTCGTCGTCGCGGATGGTCGCTCTCCCGTAGGCATGCACCACGATGTAGTTCCAGCTCGGCACCTGCTTGTGGAACTCGTGCTTACTGGGAAACCACTGCGGCGAGATGTAGGCATCCGCAGCGCGGAAGACCACAAGCACTTCGTCTCCGCTGGCGATGTCTTGCCACACAGGGTTGTTGCGCGCCACGTGAGAATGGAGCACGCCCTGGGCACCCTCCTTCGGATTCAGCTCGAATGGAAGGTGGTTGGCATCCAGACCGCTCTCGCCATGGGTGAAAAGAATGCCGAGCGAATGCTTGGCAATGATGTCATGCAGCACTTCGGGCCGCGATTCGTCGAAATGGGGAGGAACGTACATATCGGTGCTCTAGTAGGGAATCAGAAGGTTCTTGCGCCGGATCTGGCTCAAACGGCTAGATCTCGACCAGCTCGAAATCGCTTTTGCCAGCACCGCATTCAGGACAGACCCAGTCGTCGGGCACATCTGCCCAGCGGGTTCCCGGCGCGATGCCTTCGTCGGGCAGTCCTTCCTGTTCGTGGTACACGAAACCGCACAGCACACAGAGCCAGCTCTTAAATACAGCGGTACTTGTTGTCTCCTCAGGGTCAGCCATGGGGTCCTTGCTGTTTGTTGTTGGGCAGGCGGTTGAGCAGGCCTGCGATTGCCGTTAGTATCACTTGGACTGGATTACATAACTGGTCCAGTTTCCGTCTATTTTTCAGGACCAGAAAAAATGGCAAGGACCGCCAAGTCCCCTCATATACCGTCGATCGGCGAGTTGGATCGCAACGCCGGCCCTCTGGGTCGCCAACTGGCACAAAAGCTGCGCGAAGCCGTTAGAGGCGGGGATATCAAACCCGGCGAATTGCTACCCTCGACACGGGCTCTCGCTAAATCCTTAGGTGTTGCACGCGGTACGGTTGTTGAAGCGTTCGAACAGCTGCAAGCGGAAGGCTTCCTTGACTCCCGCCCGGGCGCCAGTACCCGAGTCGCACTATCCCTGGCCGGTACGCAGCGCACGCCATCTGGACCACGCAAAGGATCTATGCGGGGCAAGCAGCCGCCGCTACCGTCTCCAGCCAGCGCCTTTGCTCAGGTTGCCCGGCAGTTCATGCCGTTGCCGCCCGTGCCATTCGCCATTTCAGTGCCCGTGGGTCCGGCAGCACCTGGTCTTGTGTGGCGTCGCCTTGGCAATCGCATTCGCTCACATGGGAAAGGCGCCCCAGACGGATACGGCGATCCCCAGGGCGTCCTCCCCTTACGCAAGGCGATCGCCGACTACGTCCGGCGATCACGCTCGGTTCACTGCGAGCCTGAACAAATCATCGTGACAACGGGCACACAGCAGGGCCTGTATCTTGCCTGCCTGGTACTGCTCGGAAGCGAGGATACGGCCTGGGTGGAGGATCCAGCCTATCGAGGGATCACAGCGATCCTGGAAACCCTGGAGCCCAAGGGCCGCATGGTTCGCGTTCCGGTAGATGCCGAAGGCATGGACATCGAAGCTGGCTTGCGACTACAGCCCGACGCGCGGGCCGCCTTCGTTACCCCATCGCATCAGTATCCGCTGGGCATGCCTATGAGCATGGCCCGGCGCAATGCGTTGCTGCATTGGGCGCGTTCCAACGCAGCTTGGGTCGTGGAGGACGACTACGACAGCGAGTTGCGATACGCCGGGCACCCCTTCCCGTCGCTGCAGGGCCTTGATCCGGATCGCGTCATCTACCTCGGAACCTTCAGCAAGATCCTCTTCCCCTCGTTGCGGCTGGGCTACGCCATCGTCCCACCGCGCCTCGTCGATGCATTCTGCGGTGCACGCGCCCTGCTGGATCGGCACCCGCCAAGCGCGGACCAGCATGTGCTTTCGGCCTTCATCGGAGAGGGTCATCTGGACCGGCACATCCGACGCATCCGTGGCGTCTACGCGGAATGTCGCACCCAGCTCTCGCAGATCCTAGAAGATGTGCTTCCCAGTGACTTAGCATGGCTGCAACCCAGCGACCAAGGCATGCACTCGGTGCTCTGGCTGGCCCCGCATATCGACGACGAAGCCGTCGCCATCGAAGCAGCCCGCGCTGGCGTGGCGGTTCGCCCGCTGTCGCCCATGTGTGCGCAAAACAACCGGCGCTCTGGCCTGGTGCTGGGCCTGGGAGCATTCCCAACGGAGCAAATCATGAGCGCCGCGAAGCGGCTCGCAGCCATCATTGCTGCAGCGTCTTCCCCACCAACGCCGCAGGCCCGCAAGCGAGCTGGCTTAGCGATGAGAATCCGCGGGCCATCAACTCTCCTCTAAGCCTGCAACACCCTATCACTCGCATCTTCCACCACCATTATCTATGGCTGCCAGCGTTCTTCCCTGTCACCGGATTGTGTCTGCTGCGCGGAGGACCACCGATCGATAAAAGCCGGCCCTTGTCATGGTCTACTCCACTCCGACTCCCTATTGTCCAGCAAGAATCCAACTCGCGGCCTTCTCTGCGATCATGAGCGTTGGACTATTGGTATTGCCACTAACAATAGTTGGCATCACGCCCGCATCAACCACACGCAGTCCGGCAACGCCGCGCACGCGCAAGTGGCTGTCGACCACTGCTGCGGGGTCGTCTGCACGCCCCATCGTAGTAGTGCCCACAGGGTGAAAGATAGTGCTGGCGATGTCGCCAGCCAGCCGTGCGAGTTCCTCATCGGTTTGGTACTGGCGCCCGGGCTTGAACTCTTCGGGTCGATAAGGGGCGAGTGCAGGCTGCGACACGATACGGCGCGTCACGCGCAGGCTATCGGCCGCGACGCGGCGGTCCTCGGCCGTGCTGAGATAGTTGGGCGCGATGGCCGGCGCCACCTGAGGATCATGGCTTCGAATCTGCACCGTGCCGCGGCTGGTCGGGTTGAGATTGCACACGCTTGCAGTGAATGCGGGGAAAGCGTGCAGCGGGTCGCCGAAAGCATCCAAGCTGAGCGGCTGTACGTGGTATTCGAGGTTGGGGTAGCGCTGGCCCGGATCACTTCGGGTGAACGCTCCGAGCTGCGACGGCGACATGCTCATCGGTCCGCTGCGCTTGAACAGGTATTCAAGCCCGATGCGGGTCTTGCCTATAAGCGTAGAGGCCAGCACGTTGAGTGTGTCCGCTCCGTTGATCTTGAAGACCGTGCGAATCTGCAAGTGGTCCTGTAGGTTCGCCCCCACGCCGGGCAAGTCGGAAACCACCTCAATACCATGCTGGCGCAACAGTGCGGCCGGGCCGATCCCAGACAGTTGCAGCAGTTGTGGTGAGCCAATTGCCCCCGCACACAGCACCACCTCCTCGGCGGCATTCACCGACACCTGCTGCTTGCCGTCCCAGACCTCCACCCCGGTACAACGTACGCTGCCATCGGCCTCGCATTGTGTGAGTAGGCGCGTGACCTGCGCCTTGCTCCAAAGCGCGAAGTTCGGCCGGGTGTGACAAGTCGGCCGCAGAAAAGCCTTGGCCGTGTTCCAGCGCCAACCTGCCTTCTGGTTCACCTGGAAGTACCCCACTCCCTCATTGTCGCCCCGGTTGAAATCGGCTGTGGCCGGGATTCCCGCCTGCTGCGCGGCCTCGGCGAAGGCGTCGAGGATATCCCAACGCAACCGCTGATTCTCCACACGCCATTCGCCACCGTGGCCATGGAAGTCCGAAAAAGCAGCGTCGCGCTTGGCAGCATTTTCCTCGTCGCCCAGGAAGTGGTTCTCATGGCGCTTGAAGGCAGGCAGGACCTGATCCCAGCACCAGGTGTCGTCTCCGGTGAATTCGGCCCATTGGTCGTAGTCACGTGCCTGGCCGCGCATATAGATCATGCCGTTGATGCTGGAGCTGCCACCCAGCGTCTTGCCGCGCGGGTAGCGCAGCGTGCGGCCGTTCAGGCCGGTGTCCGGCTCGGTCTGGTAGCACCAGTCGGTGCGCGGGTTGCCAATGCAGTAGAGATAACCCACCGGGATATGGATCCAGTGGTAGTCGTCCTTGCCCCCAGCCTCGATGAGCAACACCCGTTTGTGCGGGTTGGCCGATAGGCGATTGGCCATCAGGCAACCGGCCGAACCGGCGCCGATGACAATGTAGTCGAAGCTGGTGTTCGTGCTCACGCTTGTCTCGCTTCCATGTCATTTTCTTGTTGATGCCACTGCGCCGCTCCCATGAACGGAAGCAAGCACTGTCGACGCGCCGGAAAGCCTTACTTGGCCGTAGGCATGGCGAACTCGGCGCCCTTGGCAATGCTCTGGGGCCAGCGCTGCATGATGGACTTCTGCTTGGTGTAGAAGCGCACCCCCTCCTCGCCATAGGCATGGGTGTCGCCGAACAGGCTCTTCTTCCAACCGCCGAAGCCGTGCCACGCCATCGGCACCGGGATCGGCACGTTGATACCGACCATGCCTACCTGGATACGGCGGCCGAACTCGCGCGCCGCGTGCCCGTCACGCGTGTAGATGCTCACGCCGTTGCCAAACTCGTGGGCGTTGATGAGGTTCACCGCTTCGGCGAAGTCGTTGACGCGCACCACGGCCAGCACGGGACCGAAGATCTCTTCCTTGTAGATGCGCATCTCGGGCGTCACGTGGTCGAACAGCGTACCGCCCAGCCAGAAACCGCCCGAGGTATCGGTGCGCGTGCCCGCGCCGGCGGCCTTGCCGTCGAAGCCGCGGCCATCCACCAGCAGTTGCGCACCTTCCTGCACGCCCAGCGCGATGTAATTGCTGATTCGCTCGTGCGCGGCGCGCGAGACGATCGGCCCCATCTCGGCCGTGAGGTCCTCACCGTCGAGCACCTTGAGGTTGTGGGTGCGCTCGACGAGCTTGGGTACGACACGGTCGGCCACGTCGCCCACCAGCACTGCCACCGAGATCGCCATGCAGCGCTCGCCGGCGGAGCCGTAGGCTGCGCCGATCAGCGCGTCCACCACCTGGTCGAGATCGGCGTCGGGCAAGACCACCAAATGGTTCTTCGCACCGCCCAGGGCCTGCACGCGCTTGCCGTGCTTCGCGCCGGACTCGTAGATGTAATTGGCGATCGGTGTAGAACCGACGAAGCTGACGGCCCGCACGTCGGGGTGTTCGATCAGCGCGTCCACCGCCTCCTTGTCGCCCTGCACGACGTTGAACACACCATCGGGCAGGCCAGCCTGCTTGAGCAGGTCGGCGAACAGCAGTGAGGGCGTGGGGTCGATCGGACTGGGCTTGAGCACGAAGGTGTTGCCCGCCGCGATGGCCACCGGGAACATCCAGGCCGGCACCATCACCGGGAAATTGAAGGGCGTCACGCCCGCCACCACGCCGAGCGGCTGGCGCAGCGTCCAGTTGTCGATGTTGGTGGAGACCTGGTCGGTGAAGTCGCTCTTGAGCAGCTGCGGGATGCCCGTGGCGAACTCGACGATTTCGATGCCACGCGTGACCTCACCCTGCGCATCGGTGAACACCTTGCCGTGCTCGGCGGTGATCGCATGGGCGAGTTCATCCTTGTAGCGGTTGAGCAATTCCAGAAACTTGAACAGCACGCGGGCTCGGCGGATCGGCGGCGTATCGGCCCACCTGGGGAAGGCCGCCTGCGCGGCGGCCACAGCAGCATCCACGTCAGCGCGATTGGCCAGCGCCACGCGGCCAGTCACACGGCCAGTGGCGGGGTTGGTGATGTCCTGCGCACGGGTCGAGGTGCCCGTAACCACCGCACCGCCGATGAAGTGATTAATATTGGAAATGCTCATAATGGTCTCCTGTAAAGCCGTTAGTTTCAACAGGAAAAACGAATAAATCCAATGAAAAATTGCCCAATATTCAATAAGGATCACAAATAATGGTAGACATGCCGTCCCGGCCTCATCTGCCCGTCGACCCCCAGGCCCTGCGCGCCTTCACCATCGTGGCGCGCGAGGGCAACGTGTCGCGCGCGGCCGAACGGCTGCACCTGAGCCAGCCCGCAGTCAGCTTGCAACTCAAGGCCCTGGCCGAGGTCACCGGGCTCAAGCTGTTCCAGCGCACGCCGCAAGGCATGGCACTGACACCCGACGGCGCCGCGCTGCTGCCGCTGGCCGACAAGGCGCTTGCCGGGCTGGGCGAGTTCGCCAGCGCCGCGGCCGCGCTCCACACAGCGGTGCGCGGAAGCCTGCGCATCGGGACGATCCTCGACCCCGAGTTCACGCGCCTGGGGAGCTTTCTGCACCACCTGGTCGAGTCGAGCCCGCAGATCGACACGGTGCTGCACCAGAACATGAGCGGCGAGGTCCTGGCCCTCATCGACAGCGGCCAGCTCGACGTGGGCTTCTTCCTCGACCTGCCCGACGATCCAGTAGGGGCGCCCTGGGCGCGCAAGGTGCTCACGCGCTTCACCTACCGCGTGCTCGCGCCCAAAGGCTGGGGGCCGCAGGTGCGCGGCAAAGACTGGAAGGCCCTGGCGGCGCTGCCATGGCTGGGCACGCCGCCGTCCAGCGTGCACAACCGCCTGCAGCGCCGCGTGTTCGGGTCCGGTTCTGTCACTGGCCTCGAGCCGCGTCGCGTGGCGCTGGTCGACCAGGAGGCCTCAATGCTCGACTTGGTGCGCAGCGGCGTGGGCCTGTCGCTGGTGCGCGATTCGATCGCGATCCGCGAGGCGCAGGCCCGGGGCCTGGCCGTCGCCGACCGCGTGTCACTCGACTGCGAGCTAAGCTTTGTCTGCCGGGCCGAGCGCATGGCAGAACCGGTCATCGCTGCCGCCTGGGGCGCGCTCGAAACGGTATGGGCCTAGTGCAATCACTTTAGGACGCGAGTGCTACGCGGCCGCGTGGTGTGTAGCGACGTGAGTTGAGGTGGTCCATCCTCCTGCCAACGGTGTTCCTGGGCCTGGACCACAATCCTTTCCCAGACCGCGATCCGGCCCTGTTCGGGACCATCGTGTTCGCCCAGGGCGAGCCGCACCGGCTGCGCCGCTACTTCATCTGGGAAGAAGCCGAAGCGGGCCACCTGGAAACGGTGACCGAGATCCGCAGCGAGATGGACAGTGCCCAGGTCGAGGCCATGAAGGCCTGGGAGACGCTGGCGGCGCGGTTGATGCGCGAGCCGCGCTAGCGTTGCTTGTTGCAGATCCCTGAGACGGGATTGGCGACCATGCCCAACCCACCAAGTAGCGGGGAACAACCGCTAAGGGCTAGGCATTCTGGATGCCTCGATGGCTTCGGCCAGCGGTTTCGCCCAGTCCGTGCTGGTCTCGGCGAACGCGACATTGAACCTCATGTGCGAGGTGTGCTCTGGCGCGCGGGAGAACACGGGACCCGGCGCGGTTTGGATACCCAAGGGAGCCAGTTTCCGGGACACTGCGAGGGCGTCGACCCCTGGCCCCAGAGAGGCCCAGAGATACATGCCGGACGCCATGGGCGCAATGCGGCACCCCAGCGCAGCAAGGGCGTCCTGTACCGGGCCGCGCGCTGCATCCAGCCGTGTGCGCACGGCCTCGCAATGGGACCGGTACCGTCCGCTCGCCAACAGGTGGTGCATCAACAGGTCGGTCAGCGGGGTGCCATGAATGGCCCCGACTGTGCGATAGAGCAAGATGCGCTCGATCTGTCGAGGGCTGGCCGCCAGGAAACCGGAACGCAGGCCGGGCGCCACCGTCTTGGAGAAGCTGCCGATATGGATCACCCGGTCCAGTTGGTCCAGGGCCGCCAGGCGCCCCACGCTGCCGGCCGCGGCCGGCGGTAGCAGATCCCCATAGGTGTCGTCATCGATGATCAGCAGGTCGTGGGCTTCGGCGATCTTCAGGACCTGATGGGCCTTGTAAGGGGTCAGGCTGGTCGACGTGGGGTTCTGCATCACGGAGCTGCAGAAGAACGCGCGCGGCTTGTGCTTCTCGCATGCCGCCTGCAAGGCCTCCAGGTCCGGCCCGTCCTCGAGGCGCGGTACGCGCATGACCTCCATGCCGCCGGCCAGGATTCTCTGGATCTGCAGGAACGGCCCCGGGTCTTCGGCAAGGACGTAGTTCCTGGGAAAGAAGTTCGCCCAGATGGTGAGGTGCAGCGCATCGGTGGCCCCTGCCGTTGTGATGATCTGCGACGACTTCGCCGGGATGCCCTGCTCATGCAGTTTCAGCCGCAGCTGTTCCCGCAACGGCCAGTATCCACCTGGATCCGCGTAGCCCGAAAGGAACTGGGCCGGACCTGCCGAGAGAGTTTGAAGCGCCTTGCCGATGGCTGGCTGGTCCAGCCAGTCAGCGGGCAGAAGTCCAGATCCCAGGCCCGTGCTGTCTGCGCCGCTCTCGAACAGGACACGCAGCCACGCCTCGTCCGGCCTGAGATTACCGGACCAGGCCGCACGGGGTGTATCCGATTCGATCCGGTTGCGCACGACGAAGAAGCCCGCCCCTCGGCGCGCTTCCAGGTACCCGAGGGCCACCAGATTGTCGTACACGCGCAGCACGGTCTCGTTGCTGACGCCGCACTCCTTGGCGTATCCCCGCACGGAAGGCAGGCGCGTCCCCACCGGCAGCGCGCCCTCGTGAATGCGGCGCAGGACCTCGCTGGACAGCCTATTGACCAGCGAGCGCGCCCGAGTGGCGGAATCGCCCATCCCGGCACGGGTGCCGGTCTTGGTGCGGGATCGGGTCATAGGTCTCCAAAGTCAGGGAACCGCGCCACGAGCCAGCAGGGCCGATGAGACCAACCCCGGGAGGAGTAGCGCAGCCGATAGGCGGCGTTGAACCCGATGGATTATAGCCCATTGACGCAAAGTGTTCTACTCAAGGCCCCAACTGACCAGAACACCACATGCATATCCAGCTACGATTTTTCATATCTTCAGAACTGTATCAAACAGATGCTATAAAGAACGTCCAGAAGGAGTATGTATATTCTATTATTTTATAACATCTACCTGTAAAAGTAGCTGAACATAGAGCTCTGTGGTTTTCAATTGAAAACAATTTTGTGTGTGACAGTTGATCGCAAAGGACAGCGAAACACATGCATAAGCAATTGTCGGAGGGCAATGTGTTCAGAACAGATGAGTTAAGAGCGGTCGCTTCGACAACCGCGGTGTCCCATGGTTTCGTCATGACTGCGCTTTGCACAGCCCTGCTGGGCGTGAGCCCGCCGTTGTTCGCGCAGGCCTCATCGGCCGTGTCGTCCGCAAGCCAGGGCGAGAAAGCGGTCCACGACTACGCGATCCCGGCAGGGCCACTGGCCGCCACACTCAGGGAAATTGCCCGGATAACAGGCCGGAGCATCCGCTTCGAGACCCGCGACGTGCAGGGTCGAGAGGCTCCAGCCATCCAGGGACGCCGGCACGTCTCAACGGCGGTGCAGGAAGCAATCGCGCAAAGCGGCCTGACGATGACCACGCTGGCCAACGGCGACGTGGCGGTGTTCGTGCCTCAGATGCACGCCGTGACGGTCACCGCGACGCGCGGCGAAGCGGAGACCGGCTTCCGGGCATCACGGTCCGAAACATCGACTCGCAGCGATGCCGATCTGCTCGATGTACCGCAGGCCGTGACCATCGTGACGGCCAAGGTGATCGAGACCCAGCAGGCGCAAAGCGTGCAGGAGGTGCTTCAGAACGTCGCCGGCGTCGTGACGCGTGAAAACGCGCAGAGCCTGCCGACCTACACCATTCGCGGCTTCAGCCAGGCCAGCACCCTGTCCAATGGCGTGACCGACCCCTTCTCCAGCGCTACCAACATCGCGAGCATCGATCGGCTCGAGGTGCTCAAAGGTCCTCAGGCGATCCTTTCGGGCGGCGACTCGCTGAGCGGCGCCGTCAACATCGTCACTAAGAAGCCGACAGCGGAGCGGGTGCGCGACGTAGCCTTGCAGTACGGGTCGTTCGGCGACAAGCGCGGCTCGGTGGATCTGGCCGGGGCGGTCACCGAAAACAAGAAGCTCAGCTTCCGTCTCATCGGCGCCACGGCGAGAGCCGACCGCAGCGTGGCCCGGTACGACGGCGCCGAGAACGACTACCTGTCGGCGCAGCTGCGCTGGAAGGACGATGCCACCGATCTGAACGTGGGCGCCTCCTACGACGACTCCCTGTCCCGGCAGGGGCTCTATACGTTCGCGCTCAACGGCGCCATTCAGCCCATCCCCAAAATGCGCCTGGGCGCCAAGGATGCCGGGGTGCGCCTGCGCAGCAAGGCGGTTTTCTATAGCCTGGAGCACGCTTTTTCGCCTTCCGTCACGGTGGTGAGCCGCCTGCAGCGCACCTTGACGATGCAGGACCTGAGCCTGTTTCAGCCGCGCTTTCCGATCAGCACCGCGAACATGATCCTGAGCTACGGCAACACCAGCGACCGCCAGAACTACCGGAGCACAAGCGGCGATCACTATCTGCGCCTGAGCTTCGCCACGGGCCCGCTGGCGCACACGCTGTCGACCGGCATCAATCACACCAGCCGGCGCACCAACGTCTACGGCTATTCGGGCAGTGGCCAGTCGGTCCCCGTATACCAAGACGAGCAGTTCCCGTTCGTCAGGTTGGTGCGCGATGCCAGCACGCTGCAAAGCATCTATTCGACCGAGAGCGAGCAGCGCGCACTGTTCGTCCAGGACGTAATCCGGCTCGGGAACTGGAGCGCCACGCTGGGCCTGCGCAGGACAAAGTACGACAGCGGTCCGTTCCAGAACATCCAGCCGCTGAGCAATCGCGTCACCTCCGAGGAGAAGCGGTCGATGTCGCAGACCACGCCGAACGCGGGCCTGGTGTACAACCTGAGCGCGACCTCGTCGGTGTACGCGAGCTATGCCGAAGGGTTCTCACCGCAGTTCGTCACCGTCAGGCCGTGCGGCGGCGGCACCGACTTCGATCCGATAGAGACCGTGAACAAGGAGATCGGCTTCAAGCACGGCTCGGAAGATGGCGCATTCGGTTTCAGCGCCGCGCTCTTCCAGCTGGATCAAAGCAATCGCCTGGAACTCAATCGCGCCGACAACTGCTATGCCCAGCGCGACGGCCGGCGCATTCGGGGCCTCGAACTCGAGAGTTCCGGCCAGTTGACCGCGGGATGGAACCTGCTGTTCAACTACACCTACATCCAGGACAAGGACCTGACCGACGGTACCAGGCTTTCGGGCGCGCAACCGCGCCACCAGACCAGCCTGTGGACCACCTACGACTTTCAGTCCGAGGCCCTGCGCGGCTTCGGCGTCTCGGCGGGCCTGACGGCATACAGCACGGCGCGCATCGGCACGCTGGCGAGCGACCCCATGGCGCCGGGCGGCGCACGGGTGGATGCCGGCATTTCCTATGTGCGCGACAACTGGTCGCTGCGCCTTGGCGTGAAGAACCTATTCGACCGAGAGCTGTATGGCTACTCAAATTCCACGCTCTATGTCCCGGTCCAACCGGGACGCACGGCGACTCTGACATTCCGCATGAGCCTCTGATGCTCCAAAACACGTTCGATAACATGCCGTCCATCCGAACCCAAGTCGCCCGCGAGCAGCGCCGGCATCTTTGCTGCAAGGACGGCGCCGGCGTATGAAGCCTGTGCCTTCTTCCGACCAGCGTCCAAGCGTGCTGGGCATCCTCCTGCCCTACTGGAAGTCCCGCCAAAGCTGGAAAGGCTGGATTCTCCTGACGGTTCTGCTGGTGCTCATGTTCACCGGCGTCTACATCTCGGTCTGGGAGAACCAGCTCGATGGTCAGGTCGTCGATGCGATGGTCGCGCGCAAGTGGGAGGGCCTGTGGCAGGTGCTGCTGCTGGCGCTCGGCGTCAGCGGGTTGGGGGTCTTGATGCGGCTGCTGTCAGGGTACCTGGGCTATGAGATCCTCAAGTATCAGTGGCGCAGCTGGATGACCACGTGGTACCTGCAAGCCTGGACCCGCCATCGCGCTTTCTACGGCATCGAGCGCGATGGCCGCGTGGACAACCCCGACCAGCGCATCGCCGAAGATGTCGAGCAGTTCATTCAGCTGACCCTGACGCTCACGCTTGGCACGATCCGGGTAGTGGTGACCACCGTCACCTTCACTGTCGTGCTGTGGACGCTGTCCGGGACGCTGGAGTTCAGCGTGGGTGGACGCGACTTCGCGATTCCCGGCTACATGGTCTACATCGCCTACGCCTACGCATTGGGCGGCCTGCTGATCTCCCACCTGGTCGGCCGGCCTCTGATCGGGCTGTTCAACCGCCGGCAGACCGTGGAGGCCGATTTCCGCTATCGCGGCATGCAACTGCGTGAGAACGCGGAGCAGATCGCCTTCTATGACGGCGGGGAGCGTGAATACCGGCGGCTGATCGGCGCCTTCGAGAACGTCAAGAGCAATTGGCGCGACGTGATGATTCGGACGTGCAAAATGGTCCTGGCGCGAGACATGTACGTCCAGGCCGGCTCCATCTTGCCGACCGTCGGCGCCCTGCCGCGCTATCTATCCGGCGCGATCAGCCTGGGGGACGTCACCCGGATCACTGGCGCGTTCAACACGCTCAACAGCAGCCTGTCTTTCTTCACACAGGCCTATGTGGGGTTCGCCGAATGGCGCGCCGTCGGCAACCGCTTGCGCGACCTCTCGGCCGCCATCCACCAGGCGGAACACCTGCCGCGGCACATCGCGATCGCCCGCCAAGCTGGCTCGGAAGTCCGCGCCGAAGCCGTGGCGCTGTCCCGTCCTGATGGCGGCCACATCGCCAGCGTACCGACACTGCAGGTCGGACGCGGCGAGCGCTGGCTGATCCGCGGCCCCTCCGGGGCCGGCAAAAGCACGCTGCTGCGCGCGATCGCCGGCATGTGGCCCTACGGCCGCGGGAAGGTGCACGTTCCGCCCGGCGACCAGCTGATGTTCCTGCCTCAGCGCAGCTACATCCCCTATGGAACGCTGAAGGAGGGGTTGTGCTATCCCGGCGATGAGCAGTCGTTCGATGATCAGACCTGCCTCGAGGTGTTGACGGCAGTCCAGCTCGACGGTCTGGCCGGGACGCTCGGCGAGCAGGCTCGCTGGCAGCAGAAGCTGTCCGGCGGCGAACAGCAGCGCCTGGCGATTGCCCGCGCCCTGCTGCACAAGCCCGACTTCCTCTTCCTGGACGAAGCCACCAGCGCGCTCGATCCCGCGAGCGAGCGCGCCCTTTACGGGACGCTGATCGAGCGCCTGCCCGCAACTGCCATCGTCAGCGTGGCCCACCGTGAATCGCTGGCCAGCTTCCACGATCATGTGTTCGAGATCGCCCCGGGATCTGGACCGGAATCCGGTCCTCCGGCTACGGCGGCAATCTCCGCTTGAGCGTCGTTCTTCCATTTCCTTCAGTCTTGCCTTCAGAGATCGCTTATTCCATGACCAACAAGGTGCTTTCCGTCACGACATCCAGCTTCGACCACGAGGTATTGCAGGCCGACGGCCTGGTTCTGGTCGACTTCTGGGCCGAGTGGTGCGGTCCATGCAAGCAACTGCTACCCATCCTCGACGACGTGGCAGGGGAGTACGCGGGCGAGGTTCGCATTCGAAAACTCAACGCGGACGAAAACCAAGAGATCGCCGCACGGTTGGGCGTGAAAGGACTGCCCACAATGATTCTGTTCGCCGACGGCATCGAACGCGAACGCCTGCCCGGGCTGGTCTCCAAGACCCGCATCGCGCAACTGCTCGACCGGCACCTGGAGACTTGAGATGACATTGCTTGCCTACAAGGCCGACCCGGACTGCAAACAGCGCACCATGGATCGCCTGCGGACGCTCAAGCAGGCAGGGCAATGGTCTGCACGCCCTATCCACTGGGACGGGAGGACGGGCAGTCTCGTGGGCAGCCTGCTGCAAAGCGAGGACGTTGAGCAATGGCAGCCGTGCCTGGGCTTGCCGGCGTGGCTCGCGCTGGCGCTCGACGGCGTGCTGGCCAACACGCCGGATCTGGCCGCGGGGATCCGGCGCGCCGTCGCACTGCTCGAGGCCGTGCCCGCCGGAATCGACCTGTCCCTGGCTGGTAGCCGCTGCATTCTCGTACTGCTGCTAGACCCGGCACATGGATTGGCCTCGTTCGCGCAGGCTCGCGCCGAGCCTCTGGCCGGCATACTGCAGGCCGTGGCCGCGCTGCATCTCGCCTGCCTCCGGGGCGATCGCGTCGAGCCAGCGGAGTGGCGGCGCGTGCGCCGGCAGGCTGTCCAAGAGACCGACGGCTTCGCCAAGACGGACGTCGAGGCTGCCCTCGGCGCGGTCATCGAGGCTGCCGCCTGGGATCCACGGACCTCGCGCACCGCCGTCTCCGACACCTTGCGGCAATGGGCATGGGCGAGCAGCGCGCGCGCTGCCAGGAGCGATCCGCCAGGCTGGACGGCAGACGATGAGCAGCGCGTCCGGCAAAGGCTGGAGGAACTTCATCGCCAGGCCAAGGCGCAGGCCCTGCCTGGTCAGGAGCACGAACACATCGACGTTTTCAAGCTGCTGCGCGAGCAGGACCCGGCGTTGTACGACCATGCGATGCTGCCCGGCCGGTATAGGAAGGCCCAGGCTGCGCGGCAATGGGACATCGGCCTGGACCTGCTGTGGGCCGCAGCCATGCAAGGCGTGGCGCCAGAGCCGCCGGCCCTGATCCCAAGGGCCGATCTGTTCGCCAATCCGGCGCGCGGGCTCATCCGCATCAGCCCGGATGGCCAGTGGCTGGCTTGGCTCGCCGACGACGAAGGCGTCATGAACGTCTGGGCCGCGCCGCGCGCGAATCCCGGGGCGACCCGCCAGATCACCTTCGACCGGCGCCGCGGCATTCAGCAGTTCAGCTGGTCCTACCTGCCCGGCACGCTCCTGTATGCGCAGGACCATGACGGTGACGAGAACTGGCGCCTCTTCGCCGGCGACGCCGGCAGCGGCGGCAGCCGTGAACTCACGCCCCTCAAGCCAGGGGTGCGCACCTCGATCCAGGCCGTCAGTCGCGTACGCCGCGCCGAGATCGTCATCACGCTCAACGAGCGCGACCCACGCTATCCAGACCTCTACCTGCTGGAGCTGGCCAGCGGCAAGCTGACCCTGCTGCAGGAAAACACCGGCTTCGCGGGCTACCTGCTCGACGACCACTACCGCGTTCGGCTGGCGGCCCGAAGTCTGGCCGATGGCGGCAGCCTCATCCTGCGACCCGATGCCGATGGCTGCTGGCAGCCCTGGATCCAGTTGGCGCACGAAGATACCCGCGGTTCCGGCCCCTCCCACCTGAGCGCCGACGGCCGGACACTCTACTTCTTCGACAGCCGGGGGAGGAACACCGCCGCGCTGTGTGCCATCGACCTGGAAAGCGGGGAGACGACGGTACTGGCCGAGGACGATCGCGCCGATATTGGTGGCATCCTCAGCGATCCGCGCGATTACCGGCCGCTTGCCTGCGGCGTGACCTATGACCGGTACCGGCTGCGCGTGCTGGACGATGCGCTGAAGGGCGACGTCGATTTCCTGTCGGCGAGCGTACAAGGCGAGTGGCGTCTGAGCGGCCATACCGAAGATGACAGCCTCTGGCTGATCAACGTGTCAAGCGACGTTGCGCCGCCGGCCGTCTGGCTCTACGACCGCGCTGGCCGGTCGCTGACCCACTTGCTGGATGTGCGCCCTCGACTGTCCGGCGTCCGGCTGGCCCGCATGCAGCCCGCGGTAATCGGTTCGCGCGACGGACTGAACCTCGTGTCCTACCTCACGCTGCCCGTGGAATCGGAAGCCGGCGAGCTACGCGCCGCCGCGCCCCTGCCGATGGTGCTGCTGGTGCACGGCGGTCCGTGGTCGCGCGATACCTTCGGCTACAAGCCAATGCACCAGTGGCTCGCCAACCGGGGCTATGCGGTGTTGAGCGTCAATTTCCGGGGCTCCACGGGCTTCGGCAAAGCCTTCGTCAATGCGGCCGACGGCGAATGGGGCGCAAAGATGGACGAGGACCTGGAAGACGCCGTGGCCTGGGCTGTGGCAAGGGGAATCGCCGACCCCGCCCGCCTGGCCATCTTTGGCGGCAGCTACGGGGGGTACGCCGTGCTGTCGGCGTTGACCCGCTATCCCCAACGCTATGCCTGCGGCATCGACCTCTTTGGACCTTCCAGCCTGGAAACCTTGCTGGATTCCATTCCGGCCTATTGGGAGGCGCACCGCGCCAGGCAATACCGGGTCATCGGCGACCCGCGGACGGAGGAAGGAAAAGCGCGCCTGCGCGAGCGCTCGCCATTGCATCACGCCGCCGCCGTCCGCGCGCCGCTGCTGATCGCGCAGGGCGGCAATGATCCGCGCGTACGCCAGGCGGAATCCGAACAAATGGTGGCGGCCCTGAGAAGCAATGGGATCGAAGTCAGCTACGCCTTGTACCCTGACGAAGGCCATGGCTTCCTACGAGAAGCGAACCGGATGTCCTTCAATGCGCTGTGCGAGTCCTTCCTTGCACGCCATCTGGGCGGGCGCTGTGAACCCTGGGCAGCGCCGGATTTCCCCGGCAGTTCGCTGCAGCTCAGCGAAGGTGTCGGCCACGTTGAGCGTGAAAAGGAACTGAAATCCACCGTGGAAGATGCTCAAGACCGATGATCAGCGAGGTCGACTGGCGCGACGACAAGCAGCTGGCCCGGCTGCTCAAGGCCGCGCAGCTCAAGGTCTCGAGCACTTGCATGCAGGACATCGACTGGCGCGCCTCGCGCGGGCTGAACCGGGCGCTGATGGCCGAGCTGGCCACGGCCCAGTGGGTGCGCGATGGGCGCAGCGTGCTGCTGACCAGGGCCACCGGTTGCGGCAAGACGTGGCTGGCCTGCGCGCTGGCGCGCCAGGCCGCGCGCGCCGGCCACGCCGTGCTGTACACGCGGACCGCGCGGCTGCTGCAGGAGTTGCACGTGGCCCATGGCGACGGCAGCTTCAAGCGCCGGCTCGGCCAACTGGCGCGCGTGCAACTGCTGGTGCTGGACGACTTCGCGCTCACGCCCATTGCCGCCAACGAGCGCAGCGATCTGCTGGAGTTGCTGGACGACCGCGTGGGCAGCCGTGCGACCATCATCACCAGCCAGTTACCGCCGACTGCCTGGCACGCCTGGTTGGGCGAGCCCACGCTGGCCGATGCCATCTTGGACCGCGTGGTGCACGGTGCGCACAAGATCGCGCTGAAGGGCGAGTCCATGCGGCGCAGCCGCGCCGCCAGCACCGCCGAGGACGCCGTGGCCCAGGACGTCGGCCAGGTCGGCTGACACCTGCGCTGCGCGCAGCACGCCGCCATGCCCACCGTGGCGTCGCGTGCACCGCCTTGCCCACCGCGGCGGTCGGTTCGTTGCAGGCGCCGACCGCCGCCGTGGACAAGGCTGCCAAGCACCTCATCAAGACGCTCTCATCGCCTGCCGCGCACCCGGTTACCCACCCGGCGCTGCGCGCCGCGTGGATAACCGAAACACCCCGCGTTCCACGCTGATCGCGGGCACCTGCACTACCATCGCCGCCGTCACTCCGGGCCGCGCGCGGCTGCCCGCCATCGCGTGGAACGCTGCCCGCGATCAGCGTGGACTGCTGCCCGCCATCGTCTGGAATGAGTGCCCGCGATCAGTGGAATGCGCAGGTGGTTCAACAGATTCCGCAAGCTGCCGGTGCGCTACGAAAAGCTGGAGCACACCTTTCTCGCTCTAAACCATCTAGCCGCTGCCATCATCGCCTTGCGGAAGATCAGCCTGCCCGTCAATATTATTTACGGATAAATCCTTATTCGCGACTCGTTCGTTTGAAGAATGATCAGATAAGGCTAAAGGAGAGCATCGGATTTAAGTGGTCATGACCCACGCCGCCATCGTCAAGAGTAGAAGATAGGCCGCAATGATCGCAGGCAGAAGTTCCCGGTAAACCAGGCGCTCCTGACCGTGGCCGTGCGCGAGGCCGGCAGCAATGGACATTCGCACCGGCGAGAAGATGCACATCGCCGTTGCGGTAACGTGCTGAAGTGTGGCAACGGCCAGCACGCTCAAACCCGCTTGGGACGCCAAGGCGACCTGTGCCGGCAGGAACAAAATGCTGGAAGAGTTGGCGTTGTTGGTGAGGATACTGAGCGTCCCCGAAAGCAGCGGCGTGACGAGGATTGCCTTCTCTCCCAAGGCGGCAAGCGTGCCAGTGGCAAATGCGTCGGCAATGCCCGACGCGGTGAGCACTTCCGCGATCATGGCAAACAGGAATACCGTGAGGACTGCCTGCTTTCCTGTTCGCCACGCTGCCTGCGCCTCTGGCACCAGCACATGCACCTGCTGGCGTGCGGCAGCCGTCGCGAAGGTGCCCACGATCAGCCAGCTTCCGGCATGCAAAAATGGGGACAAGGTCGGCAGATCGTCGAATGGGGTCAGCGCAAGCAAGGTGGCGAGTGTGTTCCTGGCATCCGGCAGCAGCCGCGTCAATGCCAGCATGATGATCAGAACGATGTACGGGAGCACGTTGCGCGCTGCAGCGATGGCCTGTTTCCGCCTTGGACGGAAATCCAGCAAGTATCGAATTACGATCAACGGCCCATAAGCAGCCAACAATGCCGCTTCTGGCCCCAGATATTGTGTGGCAACAGTCAACAGTCCCAGACTGACTGCTACCCAGATGGATTCCCGGACGTGTTCGGACAGTGGTGCGCCCACACCTGCGCCGCGTGCCGTTCTCCAAAACAGAGGCATCCAGATGAGCATGAGCAATGCGACTGGCAAGACCGAGTAAACGCCCAACTGCACAACTGGCACCCGAGCATAGGCAGCTGCCAGCAATGTGGCACTGCTCATCACTCCCCACGGAATGACCGTCTGGCTCAACAACGCAAATACCATGAGCTGCCTGGGCCGGAATCCGAGGTGGCGAATCAGCATGACGGTGCCGAGCATTCCGACACCGAAGCCGGTTACCGATTCGGCGAACGGCCCTACCAGAAAGCAGGCAAAAAACACCAACCGTCGATTGCCCAAGGGCACCTGCACTGGCGCCGTCGTGGTTCCAGCGTGAGTGGACGCCCCCCGTGCTGCAACCTGCCAGAACAGCAAGCCACCAAGGATGTAGGGAACAATGATCGTCCCGACCCAAAGGCCGCGCAACAACGCCTGACCCAACTGCGCTGTATCAAATGCCACCGGACCAAGAAGCAAAGTGACGGGAACTGCTACCAGCAGGCCAAGGACGGCTGCGATGGTGGTGTTGGCACGGCCGCTGACGATCGCGGCAAATACTGTCAACATCGGCAGTGCCCACAAGAAGTAGGTCATTCTCACTTTCCTTTCACGATGGCGAACTTCCCCTTTCCAACTGGTGTTGCGAAAATCCGTGTTTCAACCATGTCATCCATTATTTTGGCATAGGTCAAAAATTCCTGCAGTGACGGCACTGCCAGACGGAGGCAGATGCAGGCTCTAGAAACGAAAAATCCAAGGTGCAGGCACACCTTGGATTGCTCTCATCTTTCCGAGCCCCCCTGTCAAGGGCAGAAGCGGGCCTGTTGTCAGTGGCTCGCTGTCTCCCCACCAAAGTACGCTTCGCTGACCTCAGGGCTTTGTCGCAGTTCCGTGCTGGACCCCTCCAATGCCACCTTGCCCTGGGAGATCACGTAGCCGTACTGGGAGACCTCCAGCGTTTGCCGGACGTTCTGCTCCACCAGCAAGATGGTGCACTCCTCGCTGCCCAGTTCTCGGATGAGCTTGAAGTTCTCCTTCACGAAAAGCGGCGACAGACCCAGCGAAGGCTCATCGATGACGAGCAGGCGCGGACTGCTCATCAGCCCGCGGCCGATCGACAGCATCGAACGCTCTCCCCGGACAAGGTGCCTGCGAACTGGTCGCGCCGTTCAGCCAGCCTGGGGAAAAGTGCCATGACCCGCTCAAGGCGCGAGGCGATCTTCGCACGCGAGCGCTCCAGGTAGGCACCGGCCATGAGATTGTCCAGTACCGACATGCGTGGAAACACACGATTCCCTTCCGGGATGCTGGCCAGGCCCTGAGCTACCACGCGATGCGTCTCCCAGCCCGTGATGTCCTGTCCCAGGAATCGCACCGTCCCCTGTCGAACAGGCACCAAACCGAAGATCGCCTTGATCAGCGTGCTTTTACCCACGCCATTGGCGCCCAGCAGGCAGGTGATGGCGCGATCCTGCGCCTGCACGGAGATGCCGTTGAGCACATTGGCGTTGCCGTAGCCCGCGACAAGGTTCTCTACCGTCAGAATCGCTTCACTCATACGTCGTCTCCCAGATAGGCTTTGCGCACCTGCACATCATTGGTCACCTCGCGATAGCTGCCTTCGCAGATTTTCTTGCCGAAGTTCAGCACCACGCAACGCTGGCTGACACGCTCGATGACCTGCATCTCATGCTCGATGAGGATGATGGACAGATCCGGGCGCTGGCGTTGGAAACTTGTCACGTCGTCCATCAGGCTGAAGGTTTCCTCATGTGTCATGCCTGCGGAAGGTTCATCGAGCAGCAAAAGCCGAGGCTCGCCCAGTAGGGCCCTGCACAGTTCGATGCGGCGGCGGTCGATCATGTTGAATGAGCCGGCAGGCTCGAACAGGCGGTCCGCGATGTAGGGGTTGAAGCGTGCGCACAAGTCGCGCGCCGTACCGATGAACGATGTAATGGATCGCTGTGTCGCCTTGCGGGCAAACAGATTACGCAGCAGCCCATTGTGGAGCCGGTTGTGCGCGCCCAACAGCAGGTTGTCGAACACCGACAGTTCCAACAGCAGACGGCAGCGCTGGAAGCTGCGCGCGATTCCGGCGTGATTGATTTCCGCCGGCGGCCTGCCGAAAAGGTCCGCGTCGCCAAAACGGATGCTGCCCCCAGCGGGCTTGTAGAGGCCGGTGATGACATTGAAGAATGTCGTCTTACCGGAGCCATTCGGTCCCAGCAGACCCACCACCTCTCCAGCATGCACATCCAGGCTGAAGGAGTCCAGCGCCACGAGGCCGCCAAAGCGCATGGTCACATCGCGGCATGAAAGAATGGCTTGACTCATCGCGTGCCCCCCTTGACCGAGAAGTCGCGCATGCGCCGCGGCACAAGCCCCTTGGGCCGGAACAGCAGGATGGCTACGACAGCCGCGGAGAAAATCAGAATCCTGTATTCCTGCAAGGATTGCAACTTCTCAGGCACAAGCACCACCAGAGCCGCCGCCAGCAGCGCACCCCAACTGTTGCCGATGCCGCCAAGAATCACGATGGAGATCAGCAGCAGCGATTGCTCGAACGTCGCACCCGCCGGACTGACGAAGCTGGTCAGGCCCGCGTACACAGCACCTGAAATTCCGATGAGGAAGTTTCCCAACAGGAACGCGGTGATCTTCCAGCGCTGCAGGTTGATGCCGAAGGTGGAACTCACCAGTTCGTCATTGCGCACGGCGTCGAAGTTCACGCCGATGGCCGACCATTCCACTGCGTGGGCCAGCAGGGATGCCAGCAGGAACACCGCCAGGGCCAGCAGTGCATAGCCAAAATAGAACGACACCTCGCGGCCGGCGATCTCCAGGCCCTGGCCCATGTCCCATCCCAGTATGTTCAACGCATCCAGTTGGAGACCCTGCGCACCGCCCAGATGTTCATTGACCTGCAGGAAGGAACTGCAAAGGATGCCGAAGGCAATGGTCACCAACGCCGAGTAGTACCCGCGGGTGCGCAGCACTGGCAGCAGCAGGATCGCGCCGATGGCTGCCGTCACCACGCCGCCCGCCAGAATTGCCAGAACATGCGGCAGGGCTGTGTTCTTTGTGAGCACGGCCACGGTGTAGCCACCGCAAGCGAAGAATGCCGCGCCCGCAAAGTTCGCGATCCCCGCGAAGCCGGTCTGGATATTGATGCCAGCGCACGCGGCGGCATAGAGCAATACCGTGGCCACCATCAAGAGCGCATAGTGCTCCTGGTGAAACAGCAACAGCAGTACGGCACCGGCGGCGACAAAGATCGCACGCGACAGGCGTGGGTGGCAGTCGGCAAAGACCCCTGCCCTGCCGAGCACGCCGCTTCGTTGACCGCCCCACCATAGGGCAGCAGCCGCGAGGAGCGTGCCTGCCAAGGCCAGCTCTGACTCGAAGGCGAGAAGCAGCGCCAGAATGCCTGTGGCCGCCACGACAGTGAGGATGAATGGCAAAGGCTGCGCCGCCAGTGCGCGAGGGACAGGGGTAGTAGCCATCGGCTGTCCAGCGATCGGTAAGGTCGTTGTGGTTCTCTGGTTCATACCCGCTCCTGGAAACGCTCGCGCAGCAGACCTGTGGGCCGGATGGCGATGATGCAGATCATCATGGTGAAAGCAAAAACATCCTTGTACGCACTGGGAATCGGCAGTGCCACGGTGGCGAAGGTTTGCAGCCCGGCGAACAGGAAGCCGCCAAGCACGGCCCCCAGCAGGCTTCCCAGCCCGCCCACCACGGCGGAGCAGAAGCCGATGACACCGAGCATCACCCCCATGTTGTAGATGACCTGCCGGTAGTACAGTCCCGACATGATCCCGGCCAGTGCCCCCAGGCTGGAGCCGAGCACAAAAGTCAGGATCACCACCCGCTTGAAGTTGATGCCCATGAACCGGGCAGTCTCTTCATCCTGGGCGACACCACGAACGGCCAGACCCAGGCGTGTATGGTTGAGCAGGAAATGGGTACCGAAGATTGCCGCGGCCCCTGCCAGCAGAATGATGATGCTGCTCACGCGCATGCTGGCGCCCCCGAAGCTGATGAGCGTGTCAGGCAACACCATCGGAAATGGGTTGGGGTTTGAGCCGCCAGGCACGAAAAGGCGCAGGGCCTCGCGAATGGCCGTACCAGTCATCAGCGTGATCAGCAGCACGTTGATGTGAGGTGCCTGCCGCAGGGGCAGGACCAGATAGCGCCCGATCAAGACCCCCGCAGCACCCGTGGCGATGACGGCCAGGACGATCATGCCGATGATCGAGCCTACTCCGCCAGCACCAGCGGCCGTGGCCAGCAGGATTCCGGCCAGGCCGGCGTATCCTCCCAGCGCCAACACATCGCCATGGGCAAACTGCACGACGTCGACGACTCCGAAGTACAGCGAGAAGCCCACGGCAACGATCGAATAGATCAGACCCAGCATGAGGAAGTTAACCAGATGCTGGAAGGCAAAGGACAATTCCATGTCGTATGCTCCCTAGGTTGGTGGTTTACGACTCTCTGCTGCGTGCTTACTTTTGCTCCTTGGCGTACTTGCTATCGGCCCAATAGACCCACTTGCCGTCCTGCACCACATATTGGTGGGCGTTGGTGATGTTCTGGCGGTGGTCGTCGAAGTTGATGGTGCCCACCAGACTTTCGTAGTCGCGCGTGGTATTGAGCTCGTCGCGCACCTTGGCCCGGTTGGGGCCGACCTTCTCGATGGCGTCGATCAGCAGCTTGGTAGCGCTGTACGCAAAGGGGCCGTAAGCATCAGGCTCCTCCTTGAATCCTGCGGCAGCATAGGCCGTCAGGAACTCCTTGCCCTTGGCGTATTTTTCGATCGGAGCACCGTTGTGGAACGACACGACACCTTCGGCGACTGCTGACCCCAGCCCGGCAATGAAACCTTCGTTGAGGATGCCCGAGACACCGATGAAAGGCGTGGCGATACCGATGCGTTGCAGTTGCGCCTTGATGGAAACGCCCTGCGGCGTCAGCCCACCGAACCAGATGACATCGGGCTTGCCGCGCTGCGCGGCGGTGAGTTCCGCGGAGAAGTCCTGCTGCGTCACATCTACCCCGTATGACCCGGTGACGGTGATGTCAGGGAACTGCTTGAGGGCGTTCATGAAATGCACACTCTGGCCCTTACCGTAGTCGGTCGTGTCGTAAATCAGCGCGACCCGCTTGAAGCCAGCCTTCTGCACGTACTCGGCAGCCAGCTTGCCTTCATTGATCATCGTGCCATTGACGCGATGGATCTCCTTGAAGCTATTGCCGTAGGTGATCTCCGGCAGCACCGCACCCCAGATCACCAACGGCAGGCCGAACCGATGGAACGTATCGACCGTCACGATGGCCACTGCCGAGCAGTAGTGGCCGACGGCGCCGATGATGTTGCGATCTGTGGCCGCCCTGGTGACGACCTGCACCCCGACGGCAGGCTTGCATTCGTCATCGAGCTTGACCAGCTCGACCCGGTACTTCTTGCTGGGATCGGCGTTGTGCTGATCGACCGCCAGTTGCGCCGAGTTGCGTCCGCCCAGGCCGGTGGATGAAACACCGCCGGTCAGCGGACCGATGAATGCGATTTTGACGAGATCTTTGGCAGTGGCAGCCCCTGCATTGAGGGTCAATAAAGCAGCCACGGTGCAATTCGCGATGGCACCCGCAACGCGCAAGTACTTCCTGTTCATGATTTGTCTCCTACTTTTTGCTGGCGCTTTTGGCCTATTTTTTTGCCGCGTACCAGCGTTGGTTTCAACGATGATGTGGGCCACCTGAAACGGTGTTTACCTGGCGCAGACGGGTGGCATGCCTTGCCTAGGTTCGATGATGTAGTGAATGGAGGTGGGTAAAGTTCTCCTGTTGCCTCCAGCGGGCACGGTGCAACCCGCTGGATGATGACCTTGTAAGCCTGTCCGTTACTTCGAGACCGGCATCGAAAACTCGGCACCCTTGGCGATGCTGTCGGGCCACCGCTGCATGATGGACTTTTGCTTGGTGTAGAAACGCACACCTTCCTCGCCATAGGCGTGTGCGTCGCCAAACAGCGAACGCTTCCAGCCGCCGAAGCCATGCCAGGCCATCGGCACGGGAATCGGTACGTTGATCCCTACCATGCCCACCTGAATGCGGCGGCCAAACTCACGCGCTGCGTTGCCGTCACGCGTGTAGATGCTCACGCCGTTGCCGAACTCGTGGTTGTTGATCAGATCGATCGCTTCGCCGAAGTTCTTCACGCGCACACTGGCAAGCACGGGGCCGAAGATCTCTTCCTTGTAGATGCGGTGGTCGGGCGTAACGTGATCGAACAGCGTGCCACCCAGCCAGAAGCCACCGGATGTGTCCGTGTCAGTTCCCTCTCCCGCCACCCTACCGTCGAACTGCCGGCCGTCAACCAGCAGCTTGGCGCCTTCCTTCACGCCGAGATCGATGTAGCTGCTGATGCGTTCGTGTGCGGCGCGCGTGACGATGGGTCCCATCTCCGCGTCGAGGTTGGTGCCGTTGAGGACCTTGAGGGTCTTGGTGCGCTCGATCAGCTTGGGAATGACCTTTTCCGCGGTCTCATCGCCGACGAACACGGCCACGCTGATGGCCATGCAGCGTTCGCCCGCGGAACCGTAGGCCGCGCCGATCAAGGCATCGACGACCTGATCCAGATCGGCATCCGGCAATACCACCAGATGGTTCTTCGCACCGCCGAGCGCCTGTACGCGCTTGCCGTGCCGTGCACCGGTTTCGTAGATATAGTTGGCGATCGGCGTGGACCCGACAAAAGATACTGCCTGCACGTCCTTGTGCTCCAACAGCGCATTGACGGCGTCTTTGTCACCTTGGACCACGTTGAAAACACCATCGGGAAGTCCGGCCTTCTGCAGCAGCTCTGCGATCAGCAAGCTCGGGCTCGGATCGATCGGGCTGGGCTTGAGCACGAAGGTGTTGCCCGCTGCGATGGCCACCGGGAACATCCAGGCCGGCACCATGACAGGAAAGTTGAACGGCGTGATGCCGGCCACCACGCCCAGGGGTTGGCGCAGCGTCCAGTTGTCGATGTTGGTCGAGACCTGATCGGTGAAGTCGCTCTTGAGCAGTTGGGGGATGCCAGTGGCGAACTCGACGATCTCGATGCCGCGCGTGACCTCGCCCTGCGCGTCAGTGAACACCTTGCCGTGCTCGGCGGTGATGAGTCGGGCCAGATCGTCGCGGTGCTGGTTCAGCAGTTCCAGGAACTTGAACAGAATGCGCGCGCGGCGCAGCGGAGGCAGATTCGCCCAGGCCGGGAACGCGGCCTTGGCCGATGCCACGGCGGCGTCCACCTCCGCGCTGCTCGCCAACTGCACATGGCCCGAAATCTGGCCCGTGGCAGGGTTATGAACATTCGAGAGTTTATTATCAACTCCATCATGTTTCTGTCCGCCGATCCAATGGTGGATCTTCGTAATCTTCAAATCGCTGACCGCGTTCATGGTTGGCTCCTTTTGCCTTCGATAGGTTGGCACTGAAAATTAGATACTTGTAGCCGCTGCGTCTCGCGGGCCACAAACTGGTTGAACTCTCGAACCCCTCGAAGATAACCGCAGACCACACATGCAAACGTCTAGAAAAGTGCAAGGGGCCTTGCACTTTTCCAAGCTGACGCCTCAAATACCTGCCGATAAAGTCTGACGAGCAATCGGAATTCGCCGATCGCAGTTCTTCGAACATCCAAAGAAGTAGTGGAGATAATCATGGGAAATACATCCATCCCGGCTATTCGTCAGATTTATGTCATCGACCGGGAAACGCTCAGCGAAGGCGGCAAAATCGCCGAAAAGCCAGCCCGTCATGTGGTCGCAGGTGCAGTCTTCAAGAATCCTTATGCAGGCAAGGGAGCCGCTTCGTCCGAAGAGCTGGACCACCTCGCCGCCATCTCCTTCGAGCTGGGCACCATCCTGACCCAACGAGCGCTGGCTGGCTTCACCACCGAGAACTGGCCGCGCGCCTACGGTAAGGCTGTCATCATCGGTAGCGCAGGCGAAGCCGAGCACGGTGCAGCGCTGATTCACCCGCGACTGGGTCTGGCGCTGCGCACCGGTTTGGGAGCCGGCCCAGCCCTGATTCCAGGAAACTCGAAAGTCGCTACGGCGGGCAGCACCATCGACGTGGTGTTCGGCGGCGCAGACGACGCCTGGGACTACGATGCCATGGATGGCATCGAGGTCTCCATTCCGGGCGCCCCGGCCGCGGACGAGATCGTGCTGTTCGTCGGTTTCGGTACGGCACGTGTGAATGCTCGCGTGCAGGGTGCCAGTGCTGACAAGGTTGCGGAAGCCGTTGCCAAGATCAAGGCCGCGCGTACGAAGTAAGTGCAGTCCGGCGTCTAGGCAAAGACAGGCGTGGCAACGGCCTACGGCTGTCTTTGCTCCTTTGAGTGCTCTGCCTCGGGAGGAAGGCCGTCTGAGCGGTAGCCATCCTGTCGGAGACGGCATGAGCCCTCAGGCTTACATGGTTTACATCAATTGGTAAAATGTATGGTTCCTGTAGACTGGAAAGTTTCCGTCACTAGACCGAAGCTTTGGGCCTCTTCCTCCGTGGGAACCAAATTTCTTTCCTTAGACCAGCTTGGGTGGGATCAGCTGCGTGCCATGCTGGAGACAGTCAGGTGCGGTTCTCTTGCGGCAGCCGCCAAGAGACTGGGCGTGGACCAGTCGACGGTCAGCCGACGTCTTGCCCAGGTAGAGTTCAGCTCCGGCAGCACCCTCTTCAAACGTGATCCCAAGGGGTTGGTGCTGACCTCGCTTGGGCGAGAAGTGTTCATCCGGATCGAGCGCATGGAAACGGCGCTTCACGAAATCCAAGGACTCACTTCACAAGGCCAGGTCGTGGGAGGGCTGGTCACCATCGCCTCGATGGAGGGTGTGGGTTCCCTGTTGATCGCTCGCATGGCGAAGGATGTGGCAGACCGGCATCCAGGCGTGGAAATCCATCTGGTAACCTCGTCCAATTATGTGGACGTTGCCAAGCGAGAGGCTGACATATTCGTCAGCTTTTTCGAGCCCAGTGCCGCGTCTCTGGTGACCTACAAAGTTGCGGATGTCCCGTTCCACCTCTACGCCAGCGAGAATTATCTCAAGGGTCGCGTCATTTCGAGTGCCGAAGATTTGTCCGACAATGAGAGTTTCATCAGCTACATTGATGACCCGGTTTATCTGCCATCGGCACGATGGCTCGAGGGCATCATCAAAAATCCCAGAATCCGCTTTCGCGCAACCAGCATGTTTTCTCAGATGTCAGCAGCACAGGAAGGTGTAGGTATTGTTATCTTGCCTTCGTATGCAAACGCGCAGGAAGCTGGCCTTACGAGAATTGTGGAAGAGCGGCAACTGACGGTACCGTTGTTTGTCAGCGTACAGCATGATCTTCAGTATTTACCACACATCAAAGCTTGCGTAGATTCCGTAAAATCCTACCTTGAGTCGAAGATAATGGATTGAAACTGGATCTTTTGCGCCGCTCATTGCCCCCAGCATTAGTTAAACCATCTTTGCTCCAGGTTTCAGATAGCTTGGTTGTGCCAATTGCAAGGTAGTATTTCTGCCGCTCAACGAGCACCCGGGTTTGCTGTGCTGCGCATGTGATTCAGATCAGGCATGCTTTTAAGTCCCGAGCAAAGCGCTGTGCTTGTTCCGGCTGGAGCTTGGATACGGTAATGCGGAGAGCCCGGGACTGCCCCTGGACATCGAAAGCTCCGCTCGGTCGGACCAGCCAGCCCTTTTTCGCCAGTTCATAGGCCACATCCTTTTCATCGCAGGGCAACGGCACCCAGACGTTGAGCCCTCCTGAAGCTGGCGGAGCATCGATGCCCTCGACATGCAACGCCCTGCAAAACTCGTCTCGGTAACCCGCATAAGCTTCACGGGCACCGTCTATATCCTTGCGCACGGCCTTGGAGGTCAGCGCTGTCGCGACAATGGCCTGAAGAATGTGGCTGACCCATGTCATGCCCGGCGCCAATCGGCTGCGGAGCCGCTCCGCGGAGGCCGTGTCACACCCCACGAAGGCCACTCGCATATCCGGCCCAAGCCCCTTGGACACCGATCGAACCAGCGCCCATCGCATTGTCGTGGCAGGGATGATGGAGTGGTACGGCGTCTCTGCCTGCAACCAGAAGTGATCATCAACGACAACCAGCACGTTCGGGTGAGCCGCAAGAACCCGCTTAAGCGCATCAGCCCGGCGCTTGGAGAGGCTGCAACCTGTCGGGTTGTGAGCACGTGGCGTGACCAGCACTGCCCGCGCCCCTTTATCCAGGGCCGCTTGCAGTGCCTCTGGCCGCATGCCCGCGTCGTCAATATCCACTCCGATCGCCTGCATGCCCGCCAACCTCAAGGCGTTGATGGTACCGAGGAAGCAGGGATCCTCGACCGCGACCTTGTCTCCCGGCACCAAATGAGCTGCAGCCAAGCGTTCAATGGCATCGACCGCGCCATGAGTCAGCTCCAGTTCTCCGCCTGGCGGGCAATCTGACAATACCCATTCCCGCCCTATCTGCTGCAGTTCGGGCAGCATTGTGTCGTCGCCATACAGATACGGTCGAGGCACATTCGCTGCAAGCAGCTTCATAGGGTCCGGCAACCTTCGGGGATCAGGGTTCCCATCAGCAAGGTCGATCAGCTTTGTCCCGGTACTCAGCCCTTCCTGCTCACCCGCACGTGGCGGTTCGCAGATGGCGGTACCGAGGCGGCCTTGTGTGATCGCAATGCCGCCCTTGGCCAGACGCTGGTAGGCCGCCGCGACCGTATTGCGATTGACGCCGAGTTCGTCGGCCAGTTCGCGCACAGGAGGCAACGGACTGCCCGGCTGAAGGTCGCCACTTTGCACCAACGCACGAATGTGGTCGGATATCTCAAGAGCGGTCTTCCCGATGATTTTCAACATTGTCCCATGCCAATATATGAGGTTCTCGAGGACAATTTTATCTTAGACTGGCTGAAAGCATCCTATGTAGTCAGTTTCCCGACTACCAACCACCCCTGATTCCCTGCGTGATGCGGGCTCGACGCACAGGTAAAGGAACGAGCACGCGAGCCAGCGACTGCTTAGGCACAACGAAACCGGATCCGTCATCAGGGCTTTGGAATGCACGCATCGCCGGGACATCCGCCCACCGCTGAGGCGGCTCCTCAAGATCTTCAAGGTGACACGTCCTGGCCGGAAAAAGACTTGCTCTCTAATATCAACTCTGCGATCTCCGCGCCCAGTGACAGATCAGCAATCTGGCCGAAGTGATGGTGCCGCAGCCGCCCATGTCCATCAATGATCAGCAGCGTCGGTGTGCCTCGCATGCCATAGGCCTGCATGGTCCGCGGCGGTCCACCGCGGCCATCGGGCTGATCCACGCCGACCGGGAAGCCGATTCGATACTCGTGCAGGAAAGCCTGTAGCGACGTCGGCGTCATGGCTTCATGGTGCTCGAAGACAGTGTGCAGCCCGAGCACCTCGACTTGCACAGGAGAAAACGCCTGGCGCACGCGGGCGGCCTGTGGCAGGCCGTGCAGCACGCACCCCGGACACAGCATCTGAAAAGCCTCTACCACGATCACCTTTCCGCGCAGGGACTCCAGGCTCAACGGCTGCTCGGTGTTGAACCACTGCGCCACCTCCCACGTCGGCGCCAGCGAATGAAGATGCTGTTTCACGTTGTGCCCCTGTCAGTGTGCAAAGCCCGCACCGGCATCAGGCCGAACGGGTGGTGTTGTTGTGCAGCCATGAGAGAACCTCGTCCGCGTTGCGGTCAGGGGGAAACACTGGATAGAAGACCTTGCTAATTCGGTCGTCCTCGGTGATGAATGTGAGGCGCTTGTACAGCTCGATACCGTCAATCGCGAAGGTTGGCAACCGCAGTGCTTGCTTGAGTTTCAGGGAGGCATCGCACAAGAGCTCGAAGGGAAGATGCAGTCGGTCTTTGGCCTCGCACTGCTCGTCGGACGCCTGCGCGCTCAGCCCGAGCACCCCGACGTCAAGGCCGAGGAGTTCTTTGTGGTGATCCCGAAAACTGCAAGACTGCGATGTGCAGCCACGCGCACCGGGAACATCGTTCCACCCGTCCGGCAAAGGCGCACCCGGGCGCCCCGTCATGGGATAGACATAGATAACCCACCTACCCTTCAAGGAACCAAGGTCGATGCTGGTGCCATCGGAGCTGGCAAGTATGACGCTCGGCAGGTGCAGTCCCTCGAGATGTCTTGCCGCACCGTCATCTACAGGCTTGGGAAGGTCAGAGGGAAGCCGGGAATGGTTCGATGTATTCATGGTGATGTGGATGCTGTTGGTTGCTATAGACCCGACAACTGAAGCCATCTGGGTATTGCAGGCACTGGCAAGAAATGCACGCACCTCGCCCCATGCCTGGTTCAGCTTTCTGGCTCCCCTGTCGTCTCTTGCTCGTCTGGGCGTCATGTCGGCTCCAGGACGTGTCGGAGATCCAGTGCAAACGCATGCGCCGCTCCTTCATCGAGGGTGGAAATCGTGATGCGCAGCCCATGCGAAGACGTCTGAACCCCAAATATCTCGCCGCCGCGCACCATCCAGCCATGACGCGCCAGCGCCGACGCTGCCGAGGCGCTCGCTCCGCGCAAGGGCAACCACAGGTTCAGGCCGTCCGCAGGATCCCAGACGTTAAGGCCTTGTCCAGCCAACGCCTTCGCCATGACGCTCCGACATCGGGCATAGCTCACCCGAGCCTCTTTCATCCGGTCACGTGCCTGCGGCCTGGTCATGCAAGCAAGAACGATGTCCTGCAGCACATGGCTCACCCAGTTGGTTCCACGCGCCAGATGCAGGCGCAGATGCCGCGAGGTTTCGCGGTCGCTGGCGACGAACGCCACTCGAAGATCCGGCCCAAGCGTTTTCGATACGGATCGCACCAGCGCCCAATGGCCGACCATAGGCGGAATCACGTCGTGGTAGCTGCTCTCAGCCAGCAACGAAAAGTGGTCGTCCACGATCACCAGCACGTGCGGGTAGCATGCGAGTACGGATCGCAACGCATGTGCACGTTCCGAGTCCAGGCTACAACCGGTCGGGTTATGCGCACGCGGCGTCACGATCACGGCTTTTGCGCCCTGGGCCAGCGCACATGCCAGAGCATCAGCCGACATCCCCTGCTGATCCACGGCAACGCCAATTGCTTGCAGGCCGGCCGTGCGCAGCGTGTTAACGCTGCTGATGAAGCAAGGATCCTCCACCGCGACCTTGTCGCCTGCCACCAGGTAAGCCGACAGCAGCCGCTCGACAGCGTCCACCGAACCGTGTGTCAGATTGATCTCGAACGGCGTCGGACAGTCCCTCCCCAGCCACGGACGAACCATATCTTCCAGATCGGGGTCAACGGGCGATTCGCCATACAGGCGTGGCCGGTACGGACGGCGTACCAAGGCAGTCCGAATATCCGGCAGCAGGTTGGGGTTTGGATTGCCGCTGCCCAAGTCGATCAACGGTGAGCCAGGCGCAACGCCCTCCTGCTCGCCCGCGCCTGGCAATCCCCGAATAACCGTTCCCAAGCGTCCCTGAGTCACCGCGATTCCGCCATTGACCAACCGTCGGTAGGCCATCGACACCGTATTGCGGTTGACGCCCAGTTTTGCCGCCAGTTCCCGCACGGTCGGCAAAGCCTGACCTGGCACCAGCGCGCCCGTCTGCGTCAAGGAACGGATGCTGTCAAAAATTTCCGCTGAAGTTTTACCGACTATGCGCATGAAATTACTAGGACGTGGTAAAGTTTGGCATAGGACAATAGCACATTAACAACGGATCGGCCATATATTCCCCCCCACTGCAGAGCCCATGACCAACGAAACCAACTACCCGCTCATTGGGAGCGCTTCCATGCGAACCGCACGCGGCGGCACGACAAACCGTGGCTGGTGGCCTTATCAGCTGCGCCTAGATCTGTTATGGCAGCATTCGTTCGGTCCAATTCGCTGGGTGGCGAGTTTGACCATCGCGCCGAGTTTCCCAAGGCTCATACAGAATTCTGTGAGCTCCTGGACAAGGTGATGAACCTGGACCGCTTCGACTTAGCCTGACTTTGGCACCTATTGCATCGAGATTGCCGCCGTGAACATCGACAACACCGAATCATCTTCTCAGACGCAAACCCAGCACGACCAGCATGGCCGCTGGCCGCAAGCCGAGTCCGTGGAGGACTTCCGCCACAACCTCGCGGAAGTCCACGCACGCATTGCCACTGCTTGCCAGCGCGCGGGGCGCGATCCGGCCAGCGTGCGCCTGCTGCCGGTGAGCAAGACCAAGCCCGAGACCAGCCTGCGCCTTGCCTATGCGGCGGGTTGCCGTCTGCTCGGTGAGAACAAGCCGCAAGAGGCTTACCGCAAGTGGGAGGCGATGCAGGACCTGGGCGACCTGCAGTGGTCCGTGATCGGCCACCTGCAGACCAACAAGGCCAAACTGGTGGCCCGCTTCGCCTCAGAGTTCCAGGCGCTCGACAGCCTGCGCGTGGCCGAGGCGCTGGAACGTCGCCTGCAGGCCGAGGGTCGCGCACTCGACGTGTTCGTACAGGTCAATACTTCCGGTGAGGCCAGCAAATACGGTCTGAATCCCGACGACGTGCCGGCCTTCCTGCGCGCGCTACCCGCGTTCTCCGCACTGCGTGTGCGTGGACTGATGACGCTGGCGCTGTTCTCCGCCGAAGCCGAACGGGTGCGCAAGTGTTTCGTGCTGCTGCGCGAACTGCGCGACCAACTGCGTCATGACGCACCGCACGGCATCGATCTGGACGAGTTGTCCATGGGCATGTCGGGCGACTACGAGATCGCGATCGAGGAAGGTGCAACTATCGTACGCGTCGGCCAGGCAATCTTCGGCGCGCGATTGACGCCAGACTCGTACTACTGGCCGACGGCCCCGGACGGAGAGCCCGATCAGTGAACGCCGTCCATCCGGCATCAGCAGCCACAGGCGTCGGTCTTTCACTGGCGGCCTCGGCGTTGTTCGCGCTGCTCTACTATTACGCCAGTCTGTTGTCCTCGCTGGGAAGCTGGCAGGTCTATGGCTGGCGCATCGCGATGACCTTCCCACTGCTGACCCTCTTTCTTCTGCTGCGAGGTCAAGGCGCACAGTTAAGGAGTCTCTGCCTGCGCATGGGCGCGCGCCCCGCTCTTTGGGTGCTCTTACCGCTGTCGTCACTGCTGCTTGGTGTCCAGCTTTGGCTGTTCGTGTGGGCCCCCATTCACGGCCATGCACTGGACGTTTCGCTCGGCTACTTCCTGCTGCCCTTGACCCTGGTACTGACAGGACGGCTGTTCTACCGGGAACTCTTGTCGCGGTGGAAGCTAGTGGCCAGCCTGCTGGCGACCATCGGAGTCGCCCATGAACTGACAGGATTGTCGCAGGCATCCTGGCCGGTATTCGTGGTGGCACTGGGTTTCCCCGCCTACTACATGCTGCGCCGCCATCTGGAAACCGACAACCTGGCCGGACTGTGGCTGGACATGGCTCTCAGTCTTCCCGTCGCACTGTACGCGGCACTCGGGGTTGTTCCTGCCGCCAGCGGTGAAGCCGACGTATCCGGGTTCGGAATGGGACTGTGGCTTGCAGTGCTTGGCTTGGGCCTCGTCAGCACCGCGGCGCTGCTGGCGATGATCGCCGCGAGCCAGTCGCTGCCACTGGCGCTGTTCGGTCTGCTGAGCTATGTCGAGCCACTTCTGCTGGTGGCCGTGGCGGTGTTGATTGGCGAGCGTATCGACGTCGGGCGGTGGCCTACCTATCTCGCGATCTGGGCGGCGGTAATGACGCTGTGCACCGAAGCACTCGTGAACCGCGTATACGTCTCCCGTCTCCCGTCGCCCGGCGGCCGTGCCCGTGCCCGCGGATGACCTCTCACGAATCACCCCCTCTTCCTGATAGGACCTCCCCATGACACGCACTGTCATTGCCATCCGCCACATCCATTTCGAAGACCTGGGCACACTCGAGCCGCTGCTGCAAAAACGCGGCTACACGGTGCACTATGTCGATGCCACCGTGGATGATCTGTCCGCCGTCGATACGCTGGCACCCGACCTGCTGGTCGTGCTCGGCGGCCCTATAGGCGCCTTCGACGACGGCATTCATCCGTTCCTTGTAGACGAGTTGGCCGTAGTGCAGCGCCGGCTCGCGGCCGGTTTGCCGATCATGGGGATCTGCTTGGGTGCGCAACTGATCGCCCGCGCCCTGGGTGCTAAGGTCTATGCGCTGGGTGTCAAGGAAATCGGCTTCAGCCCCGTGCAACTCACCGAAGGCGGCCGAGCGTCCGTGCTCGCGGCGTTGGGTGATACACCGGTGTTGCACTGGCATGGCGATCAATTCGACATCCCGGACGGCGCAGAATGGCTGGCCCGCACGGAGATTGGAGAGAACCAGGCGTTCTCGCGCGGCGCCACGGTGCTTGGCCTGCAGTTCCATCTGGAAGCCGACATCCGTCAGATCGAGCGCTGGCTGGTCGGCCACGCCTGCGAACTGGGACAGGCCGGCATCGACCCGCGCACCCTGCGCGCCCAGGCACTGGCACAGCAAGACCGGCTGGCAGCTGCCGCCACGGCTGTCGTCGGTGCTTGGCTCGATGGCATAGACAAGCCCGTGGGAGGGTCCGCTGAATGACGGAATCCTTCGACCCAAGCCGGACGGGACACCAGCCACCACTACAGCCGCTTCCCATTGACGTGGTTTCGATCCAGTCGCAGGTCGTCTATGGCCGCGTCGGAAACAGCTTGGCTGTCCCGGTGCTCCATGCGCATGGACTGAACGTCGCAGCAGTTCCAACCGTCCTGTTTAGCAACACACCGCACTATCCGACACTCCATGGTGGCCCACTGCCCGTCGAGTGGTTCGCTGGCTATCTGGAAGATCTGAAGGCACGCGGCGCCTTGCGCCAGTTGCGCGCCATCCTGGTCGGCTATCTAGGCAGCCCAGAACAGGCAACTGTGCTGTCCCAATGGATCGACGAAGTTCGGGTCGAGCGCCCCGAGTTGCGAGTCATCGTCGATCCAGTGATCGGCGACCATGATCACGGGGTGTATGTCGCCCCTGGTTTGGCCGATGCCTGTCGCCAACTCCTGCTACCTCGGGCTTATGGCCTAACGCCCAACGGTTTCGAGCTGGAGTACCTCACCCGCCACGCCGCTGGCAGCTTAGAGGACGTCGTCGTCGCCGCGCGCAACGTGCTGGTCGGCCAACTCCAATGGGTGGTTGTCACCAGCGCGGCGCCCGACGCCTGGGCGCCTGGCGAAATGCAGATTGCCATCATCACTCGCGACGAGGCCAGGACCATCAGGCACCCACGCATCGAAGCCTCGCCCAAAGGCACCGGCGACCTATTCAGCGCGGAGTTGTGTGCCCACCTGCTGGCCGGGTTTCCTCTGTTCGAGGCGGCTGAACGGGCTTGTCGACGCACCGTGGCCGTGGTCGATCGCACCAACATGGTGCGTAGCGCCGAACTGCTGCTACCTCAACCACTGCACATATCCCAAACAAACTGATCCATGCATACCTATCGACTCGTCATCCGGCGCCACGACAAACCGCTTGGCCACTTCGAATCGAGCACGCCCTGGTCGCGTGAGGCCGTCGAGGACATCGCCGCGCGCCTACCCGCGGCCGATGGCTATCGGCTCGAATTACTCATCGCCAACGGCGAACGACGCCTTCTGGAAAGCGGCCCAGACGGCATCCGGGTACTGAGCACCGACCTCATCTTCACCACCACTTCCCTTGACGACTGAACCGTTATGCCCTCCCCCACCCCCCACTTGATGCAGACTTATGCACGCCAACCCGTATCCTTCGTTCGCGGCCAAGGCGCGCGGTTGTGGGATGACCAAGGAAACGAATATCTCGACGCCATCGCCGGCGTGGCCGTGACCAACCTTGGCCACGCCCATCCCGAGATTGCCGCTGCCATCGCCGAACAGGCAGGCTTGCTACTGCACACGTCCAACATGTTCGGGATCTCTTGGCAACAACATCTGGGCGAACGGCTGTGTGCCCTCTCCGGCATGGAACGCGCCTTCTTCTGCAACTCGGGTGCGGAAGCCAATGAGACCGCGCTGAAGCTGGCCCGCCTGCATGCTCACCGCCTCGGCGCCGCGCAACCGCAGGTGCTGGTGATGGAGAACAGCTTCCATGGGCGCACCTTCGCAACCCTGGCAGCCACAGGAAATCCGGCAGTGCATCGGGGCTTCGAGCCGCTGATGCCCGGCTTCCTGCGGGTACCCTACAACGATATCGATGCCGTGCATGCGGCTGCGGCTGACACGCCCGGCATCGTTGCAGTGCTTGTCGAGCCAGTGCAGGGCGAAGGGGGCGTGCGGGTCGCCTCGCACGATTACCTGCGCGGGTTGCGCGGGCTGTGCAACGAGCACGGCTGGCTGTTCATGGTCGACGAGGTGCAGACTGGCATGGGTCGCACCGGCGCTTGGTTCGGATTCGAACATGCCAGCGTGATGCCGGATGTCATCACGCTCGCCAAGGGCCTGGGCAACGGGTTTCCGATCGGTGCCTGCCTGGCGCGCGGCGAGGCCGCCGAACTGTTCACCCCTGGCCACCACGGTTCAACCTTCGGCGGCAATCCGCTCGCCAGCCGTGTGGGCTGCTCCGTACTCGACATCATGGATCGAGACCACATCCCCCTGAATGCGGCGCTCATGGGAAAACGACTGCTCGCTGATCTGCAGCAACGGCTCGCGGGCCATCCCAATATCGTCGCCATCCGTGGCCATGGGCTCATGGTGGGCATTGAACTGGATCGGCCATGCAATGAACTGGTGGGACACGCACTACAACGGGAGCGCTTGCTCATCACGGTGACGCGTGACAGGACCATTCGCCTTCTGCCGCCGCTGGTGTGCGACGCAGCGCAGATCGATGAAATCTCCGTGCGCATCGACCGCTTACTAAAAACTGATAAGCCGTGAACGAACCACCTGTTAACGATGCTGGCCGACGCCAAGATCCTGGCCAAGACGCCAGTCGGCGCGCGGGTCGTATTGCGCGGGCGGACACGGCGCGCACCCGTGTCCCTGGTCTTCGCCGTGCTCATGCAATGAATGATCCCTCAGGGGCGCGGTTCGTTCACACTTTCTGAGAAGCCCATGGCCCACGAGACCTTCAGCCCGCCCTACACGCCGCCCGAGGAACTGGGCACGTCACTGAAGCAGCAGGGCTATGCGGTGCTCAGCCCCAAGGGAATCGCCGACTGGCTGCAGCGCCCGCTGGCCGAACTGGAGGCCCTGCACGCCGACTGGGACGGCCTGCCGACCGACGAATACCTCAAGGACAGCGGCCGCTACCGCCAGCGCCGGCATGCCTGTTTCGTCGCCGAAGGCGGCGCGCTGGAGGCGGCGCCGCACCGCGCCCACTGGCAGCCCGTGGAATACAACGCCCTGCATGGCGGCATGCAGCGCTGGTTCGCGCCCATGGAGGCGGCGACCGTGGCGCTGCCGGTCTGGCGCGCGCTGCTGCTGCAACTGGCGGGCGCCGCCAGCGCGCTACGCGGTGAGCAGCGCTGGTACATTGAAGCGCACCAGTTCCGCATTGACACCGAGGGCGGCATCGGCCGGCCCACGCCCGAAGGCGCGCACCGCGACGGCGTGGACCTGGTCGCCGTGGCACTGGTCGGCCGCCACGGCATCAAGGGCGGCGAGACGCGCATCTTCGAGGGCCGGCGCGGCGAGCGCTTCACGCTGGAGCAGCCCTGGGCGCTGATGCTGCTGGACGATGAACGCATGATCCACGAATCCACGCCCATCCAGCCGCTGACCGAAGGCGAGCCGGGCTGGCGCGACACGCTGGTGCTGACCTGCCGCGCGGGCGCCTTCCAGGGAGAATAGGGGCCTCGTTGCGGCTGCAGATTCGCCACATTTCGCTGTGTCAGCCCGCCAAATGGGCGTCCCACAGAGGCTTGCGGAAGCTCGGGGTCAAGTTCGGGGGATTTCCGACCAGAGAGAGGTACGTCCATGTTCAATCACCTCCTCGTCCCCGTTGACGATTCCGAAACTTCGATGATGACCGTGAGCAAGGCCAGCGGCGTGGCGCTGGCCTTCGGCAGCCGCATCACGTTATCCACGTGATCGACAGCTACCCCTTCATCGGCGTGGGCGCCGACTACACGCTGGGCCAGAACGAATACTTGGCGGCCGCCACCTCCAGCACCAATGCCGACCTGGCCCGCGACATGCCCGCTCTGGCGGCCGAAAGCCTGCACAGCGACCAGCGCGTGATCGACGGGCACGTGGTGCACGAAGGCATCGTCGACACCGCCGTGGCCTTGAAAGCCGACCTCATCGTCATGGGCTCACACGGCCGTTCGGGAATCGAGAAGCTGCTGCTGGGCAGCATAACCCAGCGCGGGCTGCAGGAAGCGCCGATGCCGGTGCTGGTGGTCAAGGCCGAGGGCTGAGAAGCTGTGCACGAATCCGCCGCGTCCGAGCGGCGCGCCAGGGCGGCACCCGTCGAGGCGCAAAGCGCAGCCATAGCTCGGGCTATGGCGAGCATTTGCAACGACGAGGGGCGTCATCAGGGCGGTTCAAGCGGGCGAGGCGGATTCGTTCACAGCTTCTGAGGCCAACGCACAACTAGCATGACCAACGGCTCAAGCGAGATTCGGCCGAGGCCGGGTTGCAAACCAGCCTACTGAGACGTGTGAAATTCCTTGACCATTTCCCTCTCCATTCTGGTCCATGAAAACCATTCAATACTGGACCTACCAGATATTCCAGGAATTAATCAAAATGCCTCGCATCGACGTGCGCGGATGCTTGCGAAAAAGGTTCTCTTACCCTTCGATGAGTAATCTCTCCAGGTAATCGGCAGTCTCGCTGTCACGGCATCAATCCAGTTCACCGGGCTTTGCATACCGTGTAGTTTCAATCAATGGAGAAAACGCCATCGTCTGGATAAAGCCTTTCGAGTTGACTGGGCAATTTGTGGTCCTGAAACCGCTCGACCCGAGTCACGCCTCAGCGCTGACAGAAGCAGTCGCGGATGGCGAGTTGTGGAAGCTCTGGTACACGAGCGTTCCGGCGCCGGAGCGAATCGAATCCGAGATCGCGAGGCGGCTGGCGTTGCAAGAAGCGGGGAGCATGCAACCCTTCCTGGTCGAAGAACGACACACCGGGAAGGCGCTGGGCATGACGACCTACATGAACATCGAATCCAGGCATAGGCGACTGGAAATCGGCTCGACGTGGTACCGGGCCTCGGTACAACGGTCTCCGGTCAACACCGAGTGCAAGAAATTACTGCTCGGCCAGGCGTTCGATGCCCTGTCATGCATTGCCGTCGAATTCCGGACCAACGCACTGAATCGCCAGAGTCGCATGGCCATCGAGCGGCTTGGCGCCAAACTGGACGGAATCCTCAGAAGCCACCAAATCGTGGATGGCGACCTCCTGCGCGACACCTGTGTCTACAGCATTGTTGCAAACGAGTGGCCCGCCATCCGCAAGCACCTCGACTGGCAGCTTGAGCGGCCCCGCTGATTCCGCCCTCTACCGGCGACGGGGGTAGCCCCCCGTTCGAGTCACACACAGGCAGCCCCTATTCTCAATTCAACGCTTACGATGGAGTCTTCCATGTTCTCTGGCCTCAGCGCATTTCCCCTGACACCGCTTCGCGACGGGCAGGTTGACAAACCCGCATTCGCTCGCCTGGTCGAGCGGCTTGCCACTGCGCAGGTGGATTCAATTTGCACCCTGGGCTCCACCGGGAACTACGCCTACCTGGAACGCGAAGAGCGAAAGCGCATCGCCCGCCTTGCCATCCAGCACGCCGGCGAGGTGCCCGTGATCATTGGCGTGGGAGCACTGAGCACTCGCGACGCGCTGGCGCTGGCGGAAGACGCGCAGAAAGCAGGGGCAAGCGCCGTCCTGCTGGCGCCGGTGTCCTACCAGAAGCTGACCGCCGACGAGGTCTTCGGCCTGTTCGAGACCGTGGACCGGGCACTGTCCGTGCCGCTGGTGGTCTACGACAATCCCAGCACCACGCACTTCGACTTCAGCGACGAATTGCACGCCCGCATCGCCCGGCTGCCCCATGTTGCCTCCATCAAGATTCCGCCTGTCCCTGCCGATCCTGCCGCTGCCAAGGCTAGAGTCGATGGCCTGCGTTCCCAGCTCCCTTCGCATGTCACCATCGGCATCAGCGGCGACGCCGCGGCCGCCACCGGCCTGGCGGCCGGCTGCCAGGTCTGGTACTCGGTCATTGGTGGGCTGTTCCCCGAGACAACGCTGGCGATCACCCGTGCCGCCCAGGCAGGCAACACCGACGAGTCCGCGCGCCTGTCCGCGCGTCTGGAGCCCCTGTGGGCACTGTTCCGCCAGTATGGAAGCCTGCGCGTCGTCGCGGCCGCGGCGGAATTGCGCGGCGACGCCCAGCATCCGAGCCTGCCTGCCCCGCTCAAGGCGCTAGAGGGGCATGACCGGGACCGCCTGTCGGCGCTGCTCGACAAATTGAATCTGGCGTGAAGATCCATCCTGGCGAGGTTCGCCCGTACGGCCCGGCAAGGGCTCACAGGCATCGTCTGGCCCTCCCGCCAGCCCTCCTCACGACGATTTGATTCGCGGCCGGCCGTCAATCCATTGACGGACTTCTTCGACGCGCCATGCAGTCACGCCGTCGGACAACTTGACGGGTGCTGGAAACAAACCCGTGGCCACATGTCTCCAGAGCGTCGATTTGGAGAAGGGGACGAAGCGCAGCAGCAGCTTCTGGCGAACGAAGCCAGTTTCCGGCAACGATGGCATCGTCCCGTTGTCGTCGTAAACGACTTTATCGTAAGCGGTAAACCCATTGGGGAATGTAGAGGTTGGCATGATCAGATCCATTCCTCGGCGCTTGCCGCAGGAGTAAGGGAGTGACCTGCTCGGTCGCAGCGGTTGGTGGTCGAAGAATGTCCGCTGCCTAGGAACGCATGTCTCCACGCCCCCCGCCGGCGTTCCGGTCAGACAGGGGGTTCTGTTGCGATGCTTGCGCGGCCGCACGCAGGCAAGAAATCGGATGGGGATCAAGAAGCCGGGCAGCGCCAAGAAGTGGCGTGCCGGGCACAGCGCTATGGGAAGGTATTGCCAGGTGGCAGGTGACGACTGCGACGAACGGCGAGCCCGGGAAGCCGCGTGGAAGCCGGGGCATTTCGAACCGCTGACGCCACTCTAGGCCGGCTGGCCAGCCTCGCCAAGACCCGCAGCATGCCTGAGCGCGGGAAATGGCCGCTGACGCGGCCGCTTTCGGTTGGAAACACCCTGGGACTAGGTGAGCTCGGAAGCGACCGTATCGCCGTCCCCCGCCGGCTCCGGGGAAGCGGGGATGTCAGTGACGGATTCAGCGCCAGGTGCAGCATCCTCCGGCGCAGGCAGGGCTGCCGGCATCGGTGCTCCGCCATCGTCATCCGCTTCGGTAGATTCCGCCCCCCGATGGGTGTCCAGCGCGTTCATCTCGCGCCGCAGCCGCGTTGCCAAGTTGCGCGCACCGTTGGCGACATCGCGAACCTTGCGCTTGAGCGCGGCCCGTTCGATGTCCACGGCCTGGGTCGTGATCACTTCGTGGATCTCCAGTGTCTGCAGCAGTGGCATCAACTGGTCGAGCTTGGTCAGCACGTCCAGGTAGCGTCGGCTGCTGGAGGACAGGACGCCGACTTCCAGATCGAGCGGCACGGTGTCGTAGGTCGCCACGCTCGTGATGCCATGGTTCGTGAACAACGCTTCGGCGCCGTCAATCGCCTTGTTCAATTCCTCCGTGACCTTCTCCGTCTGCGCGCGGATGAGCATCTCCACCTTCGTCACGTCGTCGTGGTTCAGCCGTGTGCGGGAGATCACCGAGATGAAATGGCTGCTCAACTGGAAGGTATTGAAGTAGCGGATAAACATCCGCTTGCCCTCCGCGCTCGCGAAGCTGGCCTTCAACTTCACGCTGGCGGCCTCCACCCGGCGGAAGTCCGCCTTGCTTTCCCTGGCGATGATGCGTGCGTTCACGCCACCTTGGTCACGCTTCACGAAATCGATGTCGGCCATTCGGACTCTCCTGGCGCGATGCGCCTTTCCCGAATCATCCGCAAGGTTGGGCTTGTCCGCCACGCGAAACGACCATGATCTCGGGACGCTTTCGGCATCGGCCGCGAAATAGCCCCACCAACCCGTTGACGCGACTGTCTCCCCCCGTACCTTCACCTCCATGCAGTAGCTAGCCCTGCATCCAATCTGGCAAGCCCTGGAGATTTCGCCGACGCGGCCCCGCCATGCGCGGGCCGCACCCCGGCGCCGCATCGCGCCGTCCTGTGCCCTGGGCATGGGATGCGGCGTGGCCTCCTGCCCCGGCCGAAGGTTTTCGAGGCGGGAGTCTGCCTCTTCGACTCCCACCGGCTCCTGCGCCGAAAGCCTTTTCCCTGCCGGTAGCTGGCACACCGGTTCAGCGACGCTCCACGTCGCCCACAAGCCAGCCTTGAAGTTCTCGATCCTCCCTCGGGGTCCTCCGAGCGGATCCGCCATGTCATCCACCCTACGGGGGCATCTTGCCTCCCTGCCGGGTGTGCGTTGCCTCCTTCAATCCAGGAGCCAACGATGCTGACCCATGCCGCCTCCTTCGAGGCCTATCCCCATGCGCCGATCGGCGCCGAATACGGCGAAGGAAATTTTTCGTCGCCCACGTTTCTCTCCGTTTTCGAGAGGTTGCGTGCCGAAGGTACGCGCACTATTGCCTCCACAGCGGCATTCGATGCCGCTGGCGATGACGAATCGTCCGTCGAATGGAGCGAGGAAGACGTCGTGCAACTGCACTGGCGGCTGCTGAAGGAAGTCGCGCGACTGGCCGACCCTGAAGCGCCGCTCGAGGAGAAATTCGACACGCTGCGCTGGGTATTCACCGAGCGCGAGAAGGACGACAAGCCGTTCTCGTTCGCGTCGTGCCTTCGCGTGATCGGTTGCAGCCCTCTTTCGCCCGCGCCGTATTGCGGTGCGGTCGATGTCGAGGTAGTGCGCGACTACATCCATGCAGCCTGCCAACGCTGGCTGCAGGACACCCTGCTGCGCTACCCACCCTGGGTTCGCGAAGCCGTGATGACCCATCCCGAATGGGTCGAGGCGCGGCTCGCGCGCAATCCGCAATGGATCAACGAGGAAGTGAAGCGGATCGCCGTCGAGGGCGACCTCTTCGTCTGACTCTCCCCGAACCGGGCGGCGCCAAGCGCCGACCCGGCTTCTCAACCCGATTTGAAAGGAGTCCGCCATGTTGCATTGGAAGGACATTCTTTGCCTGCTGGCGATCCTCATGGCCTGGGGCGTCGCCGGGCACTTCGATTACGAAGATGCCGTCGCCCTGGAAGAGGCCCAGCGTGACTATGTCCGGCAGCACTGCCTGGAGTCCGGCATGGCGTCACCCCCCAACACCCGATCCGTCGGCACTGCCTTTCGCGGCAGCGTAGCGAGGGAATCGGAATGGCCCTGCGCCACCGATGCGCCTTGAGGAGCAACACCATGTACCGCACATCCGAACATGTCGCGACCGCACCTGTCTGGCTCCCGGTGCAGACGCTGAGCGACATCGAATTCCTCATCAAGGAAAGCGAGGTGCTGACCGGCCAGGCCGGCCGCTGCTTCGTCGTTGCCGGGGCTGACCATCTGGCCTACCGGGTCCACTGGCACCCATTGGGCTTCAAGGTGGAACGTCTGGATGACACCGGCCGGGTGCTGGACATCCGCCACCTGCGGCCTCGGGAGTTCGAGGGCCACAGCCTTGCCGAGGCGCTGGCCACCGGCCAGCTCTTCACCGTCCCCGTCCTGTTCGATTCCAGGGACGCCGACTGAATTTGTACCCCACCGCCGGCGGGACCACCCCGCCGGGGTGGTGCGCCGGCATTCACCGGAGATCTCCATGAAGATCCAAGTTCGCATCAATGAAGAAGGCACTCTGCGCAACCAGCGCTATGCCTTCACCGACCGCTTCACGCTGGTGTCGGAACTGCTACAGAACGCACGCCGCGCCGGCGCGTTGCACATAACAGTGGACTATGACGCGCAGAGCAAGACGCTGACGGTTCGCGATGATGGCCGCGGTATCGACGACTTCCAGAAGCTGCTGAGCTTCAACGAGTCCGGCTGGGACGACGTCATCGCGGAGCGCGAACGCCCCTTCGGCGCCGGGTTCACGAAATGCCTGTATGCCGCGGCGCGCGTTCTCGTCGCGTCGGGACGGCAGCGCGTGGTGATCGAGACCGCGGCGGCGCTGCGGCGCGAGCGGTTCGACGTCGAGACCACGGACGAAGCCGTCGATGGGACTTGCATCGAACTGCATGACGTCGACCTCGCGGGCCTCGACACGAAGATCGAGACCTTGTGCCTGGGATTCCCGGTCGATGTCGTGTTCAACGGCCAACCCCTCGAACGGCGCTACGCCGGAGACAGGATCGCCATGGTGCAGACGCCGATCGGTTCGGTTCACATCGCCGGCAATCGCGACGGCCGGGAAACGCAGGACACCTTGGTCTTCTTGCAAGGGTTCTGCGTCAAGAATCCGGTCTACTTCGATCAGTCCCGTGTCAACGTCGTGCATCTCGATGCGCGGGAATTCACGGCCAGGCTGCCCGATCGGGACGTCCTGATCGACAGCGATCAGCAGCTTCAGCGCATCCAACGCCAGCTCAAGCAGTGCTGGCGGGAAATCCTGGAGGTCGCCAAGACGCAATTGCCGCCACAGCAGTTCGTGGACACCTACTACCGCGCCATGCGCAGTTGGGGGCACATCGATCTGCTCAATGCGATGGACGAACTGCCGGCCAAGCTGTTCAAGCGCATCGTCGACTACCCCATCCAGGCGGAGCAGGATGACCGGCGCTACCTGGAAAAACCGGATGCGGCACCCAGCCGTGCAGACATCGAGCAAGGGCGAGCCACCCTCGTCGCCATCGACTCGATCAATGAGGACAACGCCGCACAGTGGATGCTCGCGCGGGAACGCGGCTGGCTGGTGTTCAGGGACTACGTCCTCGACGAAGGCCACTGGATCCACCCGTTCGTGCGACGCATCGAAGTGGAGGAAGCCGAAGTTGAGGCACTTGACGTTCTGGACTCCACGTCCTTTGATGGCCGGTGGGTATGGGCCCAGGTCATCCTTTGCCGGGCGGTTCGTATCCGCCTCGGAGACGACGAGGCCGAAATCACCGACGCGGGCGTCTGCCACGGCGGCAACATCCTGGTCCCCGCCGGAGAAACGTCCGGCGAACCCGTGCGCCAGTTGTCCAGCTACATCGACGACAGTGAGCGCTTCCGCGAGGATGACATGGAGGCCGACTGCGATGCGCTGGCTGATCTGATCCGGCGCTTGAGTTCGACCGACCCGGTCAGCACGCTGGACTCGCTGCTTGGCGAACTGGAGCTGGGGCGGTATCCCCTGCTGCGCGGCCGGCGCTTCGAGATCATGGTCGGCGGCGACGGAACCCAGCGCAACCGCCACACGGTGACGCTGCTGGAAAGCCAGCCCGTGCTGCCTCCTCCCGATGGAGGCCACCATGCGTAGCGAGGAATACGCCGCCCGCGTGGATGCCGTCAAGCAGCGCGCGCACGGACGCTGGACCGAGATCCTGGGCGCCCTGGGACTGGAAGATCGCATGCTCAAGCGCAAGCCCATGCCCTGCCCCGTCTGCAAGGACGGCGTGGACCGGTTCCAGTACACCGACAAGTTCGGCGAAGGGAACTACCACTGCCGCATGTGCGGCCCGGGCGGCGGGTTCAAGCTTCTGCAAGCATGCAAGGGCATGGACTTCCATACGGCCCTTTGCGCGGTGGAAAAAGCGGTGGGCATGCTGCCCCCCGCTTCGCCATCCGCAGATCCGGCCCCCGAACGCATGAAGAAGCTAGTGCAGCGGATCTGGGACGATGCACGTCCGGTGACGGTCGGCGACGAAGTGGACCGGTATCTGCGGGGGCGCGGGCTGGATCTGCCCGAGTACCCGCCATCGCTGCGGTTCCACCCGGCGCTGGGCTACTACCAGAAGGAAGGAGTGGCCAAGGCACGCAAAGTCGCGGATCACCCGGCCATGCTGGCCCGCGTGGAAGGTGCCCAAGGCGCCGTGACGCTGCACCGTACCTACCTGCACGCGGGCCGCAAGCTCGACGCGCCGGATGCGAAGAAGGTGCTGAGCGGCGGCTTCTCGGGTGCCGCGGTGCGGTTGGCCGAGGTCGGCGAGGAACTGGCCGTATGCGAAGGTATCGAGACCGGCATCGCCGTCATGCTGGCGACCGGCAAGCCGGTGTGGTGCGCGCTCGGCTCGGGCAACCTGGAGAGGCTCTGGGTGCCTGACACCGTGCGGGTCATCTGCGTCTACGGCGACAACGATGCCGACGGAGACTTCGCTGGACAGGCGAGCGCGTTCGCGCTCGCGCGCCGGATCAAGCGCGAGCAAGCGCACAGCGGCCCGCGCACGGTCCGCGTGTTCCTGCCCCGGCATCCCGGCACGGACTGGGCCGACGTCTGGCGTCGGCGACAGGAGGCGCGCCACTTGCGCGTCGCCTGATCTTGAGTGGGATGCGGCTTGATGCCGCATCCCCGCCTTTTCAGCGCGGGTGCGTGCTTTTCGCACACGCCCGCGGCGAAAAGGTTCATTTTCCCCTGGTCGCTGCCAGACCAGACCGCCCATACGCGGTGAAGGCAGCCTTGGAGATCCGGCGCAACCCGTTGCGCCTTCGCGGTACCGGTCCTGACCGATGCCATTTCATACCCCGCGGGGACGCGCGTCCCCGTGAGGGAAAAGCCGTCCCCGTTTTTCATCCATCTAAGGAAATTGCCATGAAAAGCGGACGTACCCTGGTGAGCCTGGCCCATGAACTGCAACGCCAGCTCGATACGAAGAAAGACCTGATCGTGCCCTCGCCACTGGTGCGGCACACGACCGGAGAGAACGGCGGCACCCGCCTGGTGGTCGAGGAAGCCGGCGGCCCCGCCAGCTACGGCGTCACGTCGCTGGCGCGCCGCCAACTCGCCGACAAGCTGGGCATCCCGTATGCGTACTTCGAGCGCATGCGCGAAAACCAGCCCGAGCTGCTCGACCGCAACGTCAACACCTGGCTGCAAAGCGAGGATGACCGCCGCCTGCTGCGCACGCTCGACGGCAACGTGCGCGCTGTGCTGTCAGACCGCTACCGCCGGCTCGACAACTACGACCTGGCCGAGCACGCGCTGCCCATCCTGCAGAACCTGCCCGGCATTCAGTTCGAATCGGTGGAATTGACCGAGACGCGCATGTACATAAAGTGCGTTACGTCCCGGCTGACGTTCGAGATGGCGCCCGGTGACGTCGTGCAGGCCGGCATCGCGATCTCGAATTCTGAGGTCGGGCAGGGCACGCTGTCGGTGCAGCCGCTGTTGTACCGCCTGGTGTGCCGCAACGGCTTGATCGTGGCGGACCGCTCGTTGCGCAAGACGCACGTCGGGCGCTCCATGGGGCAGGAGGATGAAGGCGTCACGGTCTACCAGGACGACACCCTGCAGGCTGACGACAAGGCCTTCTTCCTGAAGGTGCGCGACGTGGTCCAGGCCGCGGTGTCGGACGTCACCTTCCGGCAGGCGGCGGTGAAGATGCAGAAGACGATGGGCATCAAGCTCGTCGGAGATCCCGTCCAGACCGTCGAAGTGCTGGCGCAGCGCTACACGCTCAACGACGTGGAGCGTTCCGGCGTACTGCGGCATCTGGTGGCGGGCGGCGACCTGTCGGGCTACGGTCTGGTCAACGCAGTCACGCACTATAGCCAGGAAGTCGAGGACTACGACCGGGCGACCGAGTTCGAGGCACTTGGCGGCAAGCTCATCGAGTTGAAGCCGCAGGAGTGGAAGGCGCTGGCCGAAGCGGCATAAGGGCTGGTAGTTGAGACGGGGAAGGGTTCGCCCTTCCCCTGTCTCGACGAACGGATGCCGCGGCGCGGCGCCCGGCTCAGAAAACCCGAGCGCTGACGGCACCGTAGACCTTGCCGACGACTTTGACTCCCAGGCGCCTCGCCATGGCATGGTTCTTCAACTCTTGATGACTGTAGACCTGGTTGTCGCACTTGAGAAGAAAGCCGTCGCCGAGCTTCTGCTCCACACGGCGGATGATGAGCTTGCCTCTGCACTCGAGCGCATAGACACCATTTCCAGCCAGACGGTTGGCGGACATATCGACGAAAACCAGATCACCTTCGAGAAGGTAAGGCGCCATCTCGTCTCCTGGAACGCGCATCGGCACGCCCAGGCTGTCGTGCTGCGCGAGCACATCGGCCATCGAATGGATGCAGTCGGCGACTTCGGTAAAGCGTCTCATCCGCTTCGAGGTAGCTCCGGCTTCGCTCGTCATGCCGATGATCTCGTCGGCGCTGCAACCGAGGCAGGCACACAACCGGGCGAAGGACTCGAGATCGGGCAACCCTGGATCTCGTGCATCAAACCAGCGGCGCACGCTCTGGACCGCGCGATGCGTGAGTCTGGCCACGTGCGAAACCGTCCTCTCCTCGGGAATGCCCAAAGCGGCGAGCCGTGCTTGCAGCCGTTTGCGCAAACCCGGAATCAAGTCCAGCGCCGCTGGCGTCGAGCGGGGGACTGTGTGCTGCAACGCTCTCCCTTTTCGTCGGGCATCGCCAGTTGCCATTTGGCCAGACCGGACCACGCGCTTCTGTGCGCTGGTCGGGAGAGGACTTTTCGCGGGCATGAATCTTTCCTCGTGTACTGGAAAAGTTGGTGTTCTACCGCTACTTCTGTTACCGGATGTGCTCATTTTCGATAACACCGGGGAATCCGGGCGGTTTCGGGTGGCGACGATGCTTGCAGCAGTTCCGGGCCTTCCAAGTACATTTCCTGAGCATATGCTGTCAGTAGTCATAAATCCAGCCAGTCCGAGACCGAGGAACCTGTGAATTACCACTGATGCCCCCCGCCGGGAATCGTCAAGGAGACGATCATGTGCCACCTGCTGCTATCCGATGTGCAAGCCACGAACCTGCGAATGCTCTACGCGATCCGCCTGGGCGCAGAGCGCGACAAGGTTGAAACCTGCCGCAAGTTCTCCCTGAATGCCGAGCAGGCCGAGCGACTGCTCACCATCACACCCGAGGGACTGTGGACCCTGGTCCACGCGGTCGGGCAGACATCCCTGTTCATCCCACGCAGCGACCTGGTGCAGTTGCTCGACGCGCCTCCCGCGCTGGTCGGCACCCTGGCAGCGGCACACTCGCCGAGCCTTCCAACCACAGGGCGGCCGTAGCCATGCCAATGCCATCCCGCATTGACCATCGCGTGCGGGCGCTGGAACTGGCTCACATCTGCGCCACGCTGGGAGCCCGCATTCGCACGATCCACCATCTCACCGGCTTGCGCCCGCGTGAATTGCTGCATCTGCTGTTCACGGACAAAGAACCGCCGAGGGGACGCGCCCCCGATACGCGCGAGTGGTATCACAGAGCCAATCTTTTCGACCAGACCGAAGCTTCACTCGTCGCAGCCAATTTCCATCGTTTGCGCCTCATGGGGTTCGCGGCACCTGAGGCCCTGATTGCAGCCTATCGCTACTATCAATCGGTTTACCGACCTCCTTATCGCATCAGTTTTGACCGAGCCTTCGATCTGGCGGCGAACACGGACGGAAGATGGATTGCGAAGTCCGCAAGCTTCCACGTGTTGAGGTGCCCCCGGTGCGGCAGCGAGTACCTCGATGCAATCGGTGCCGAAGTCGCAATGGACCGCAGTTGCCCCTTCTGCCGCCTCGTCGACCGGCATGGACGCCACCCCCATCTCGCGACATCGTTCCCCGGTACACCGCCCGCCTACCCCCAGGATGCTCTGGTATGGATGCAGTTCATCGAAGCACCGCCTGGCGCCGATGCCGAAATCCCCCGACATCGTTCGAATTTCCAGCGGCGAAAACCTGAGTACGACCGAACAATGAAGGCTCCAGACGCCCTACCGGGCAGGGAGACCTTGCAATGGCCGCCGATTCGCTCTCAGGCACCGGCGCCGGGCGCTATGCGTCCTCGGACCCGGGGTTCGAGGCGCTGCCGCTGCCGGCCATCCTGGCAAGCCATGAGCATTTGCTCAACCGGACCAAGCTGTGCTTTGGTGCCGACCGCCCGACCTTCGAGCGCGAACTGATGCCGCTGGTGCGCGGCTACGCCGGCTTCGTGCATCTGCTCCCCGCTACCGCCAACAACTACTTCCACACCCCGGGCGGGCTGCTCCAGCTCGGCCTGGAGACCGCCTTCTTCAGCCTTCAGGGCACGGACGCCCACATCTTCTCGGGCCGCGCCACCATCACGGAGCGCCGGGCGCTCGAGCCGCGCTGGCGCATCGCCACCTACATCGGCGGCCTGTGCTGCGAACTACACCGCGTGCTCAGTCATTTGATCGTCACCACGGCGGATGGCGAGGAATGGCCCGCCTTCCTGGGTGGCCTGACCGACTGGCTCGCGCAGCAGCGCGCCGACCGCTACTTCGTGCGTTGGCGTCCCAACGCGCAGGAGTCGCGCGGGCTTGGCCTGTTCGCCCTGCCCCATGTGATTCCGGCCGAAGTGCTGCAGTCGCTCGGCGAGGGCAACGCGATCATCCTGCCGCAGCTCATGGCCAGTATCGGAGGGGTGCCGCAATACCGCGAGCACAACGTGCTTGACGAACTCGTCCGGCGGTCGATGGCGCTCGTTATCGACCGCAACCTGCTGGCCAGCGCGGATCGTTACGGCACACCGCAGTACGGCTCGCACCTAGAGCGCTACCTGGTGGACGCCCTGCGCCGGCTGGCCGCTGGCCACTCCGCCTGGACACCCAACCGCGAGAAAAGCCGAGTCTGGTTCGGCCCCGAGGGATTGTTTCTCGTCTGGCCCGGTGCCGCCGAGGATGTGCTGTCGCTGTTGGAGAGCGACCAGCTCGCCGGTATCCCGAAGTCCCCGCACACGCTGCTCGACCTGCTGCTCGAAGCCGCGGTCTTCGTCGCACCGGATGCCACGCGGCAGACCTGGCCGATCCTTCCCCCGGAGCCAAGACGCCGCTTGAAGCGGTGAAGCTGTCCACGCCCGCGATCATCCTGACCGGCCTCGACCCGATGCCAGCCGCGCTTCAGGGCAAGCTGATCGCTCCCCCGACTGATCTCCCCTCCACCGTTCCTCCCACCCCCGCGTCCCCCCGGGCCGCAGACTACGCCCACGCCCACGCCCACGCCCACGCCTGCAGCAGCATCGACGGAGCCGCCGCTGACAACAACCCATGCCATCGCCCCGGCACAACAGCTGTCCCTACTCGACGGAACGGCAGGCGCGGCAATCCCTAGCCCCCTTGAACCCACCGCCCCCGTCGAACCACCGGGCCCGCCTGTAGCGGCCATCAGCCTGAAGGCGCCGATGCGCCTGAACCCGTCCGTTCGGCACGCGCTCGCGGAAGCGGTCGCAACACTCAACGATGCAGCGAGTGCATCAGACGTCTGTACTGTGGCGGAAGGTGTCTTCGTACCACTGGCGGAGTTTGAGCGCCGTGGCGTCCAGCCTGGCATCGCCATTCGGGCGCTGGAGGACACCAAGATGCTGCAGCGCGCTGCCGCCGGCGGTCCACCCACGGTATCGCGCCAGATCCGGGATGAATCCGTGATCGGTCTGATCCTCGCGCCAGCGCACGTGGAGGGGCTGGACCAGTCGCTTTTCGCACCGGCCGGCCTCACAACCCACGTGCCGGCTACCGCGCAGCGCCGAGGGCACTGACATGCTGGTGCGGCGCTACGAGATGCCCTGGCGGCCTGCCTTCGAGGCCCATGCGGGCTTGGCGTGGCTGTCGACAGCCGCTTACTTCGCCGGCGTTGCCGCCGCTGGGATCATCCCGCCGCTGCCGGCGCTTGCGCTCGCGACCGGCTGCTCGACCATGGCGCTGCACCGGATCGGCCAGGCCGTGCGCGTACTGCGTCTGCGCAGCTCGCTGGGCGGGCGTCGCATCCAGGTCATCAGTCCCGAGGACCTCGCTCGCCTGAGCAGCAATCCATCCGAAGTGTTCCTGGGCTTCGGCTTCGAGTGGCAGCCGGTGCACGCGCAGCGACTCTACGAGCTTTCGAAAGTGGACTATCGGGAGTTCGCCGTACCGCCCTGGCTGCAGCGCGCGCTGGGCCAGGGCCACGACGCCCAGCCCGACGCCGAGATCGGCCTCCCCTATATCCATGGCGTCGAGCCCTTCGAGCACCTGCTGCGCCGCCCGCTGCAGAATTTTGAAGGCGGGACGCTCTTGGTTGGAACCACCCAGTCAGGCAAAGGTGTCGCGCTGGCCAACCTCATCACGCAGGCCGTTCGCCGCGGCGACGTGGTCATCGTCATCGACCCGAAGAACAGCCGGCGGCTCAAACGGATCGTGGAGCGTGCCTGCGCTGACTACCGGGAGGCGGATACCTTCATGGAGTTCCACCCGGCCTTCCCTGAGCGCGGCGTGCGGCTGGACTTCACTTTCAACTGGCAGAAACCCACCGAGATCGCCTCGCGCATCCAGGCGATCATGCCGCCCGATACTGCCGGGGCCTTCAGCGCATTCGGGTGGGACGCCGTGAACGTCGTGGTGCAGGGCCTGGTGGAACTCGAGGAGCGGCCGAACCTGCGCAAGCTGACTGCCTACATCGAAGGCGGTATCGAGCCCGTGCTGGAAGCATCGCTGCGCCGCTTCTATGAGAACCTGCTCGGCAACGGCTGGCGCGACCTACCCGACATGCGTAAGCTGCTGCACGACGCGCACAAGGGCAACATGCGGCGTCCCTCGGAGGCTGCCAGCGCCGATCTGATGGCCTTCGTCGCCTACTACGAGCACCACGTCGCGCAGAACCAGCGCAACAAGGTAATCGACGCCCAGGTGCGTACCTACAGGCATAACCGGGAACACTACCAGAAGATCACCGCGAACCTCCTGCCCATCCTGTCCATGCTGACGTCGGGTGATCTGGGGCGCAGCCTCTCGCCGGACCCCTTCGATGCCAGCGACCAGCGCCCCATCATGAACTTCGAGAAGGTCGAGCGAGGCGGACATGTTCTCTACATGTGCCTGGACTCGCTGCCCGACCCGTCGGTGGCCAGCGCCATTGGTGCGCTGGCACTGGCCGACCAGGCCGCGCGCGCGGGGATGAGATATAACCTGGGGCAGTACCGGCGCATCTCGCTGTTCGTCGATGAAGTCTCGAACGTGATCAACCAACCGTTGATCGAGATCCTCAACAAGGGCGCCGAGGGCGGCATCTTTGCCACCTGCGCGATGCAGACCCTGGCCGACCTCGCCCGGCGCCTGGGTAGCGAGGATGCCGCACGCATGGCGCTGGGCAACCTGAACAACCTGATCGCGTTGCGCACCAAGGACCGCCCGACCCAGGACTTCGTGGTCGAAACCTTCGGCAAGACCGCCATCCACACGGTGCGCGTGGGTCTGAGCCACGGCGCCGACGCCCACCTCGGAGACTTCTCGTCGAGCTATTCGACCCAGCTCACCGAGAGTTTCGAGGAACTGGTCCCCGCCGACATCCTCGGCAAGCTGCCGAACCTGCAATTCTTCGCATCGGTCTCGGGCGGGCGCATCATCAAGGGACGCTTTCCGATCATCGACCCCGATCGCGGGCCTGCCTCGGGCAGTTGGGGCGCCCGGTCATGATCCGCGGCGTCTCCATCGTCTCGCTCGTCGCGCTGCTCGTGCTCGTGCTCTACGTCCCTTCGGCCCATCCGCCCGAGCGATTCCTCGATCAACTGCGCAGCGAGCATGAGGCGGCCGTCGCCTTCTGGGGAGCCGAGCCCGCCTACCGGATGCTGGACCGCGCCATGCAGATGCAATCAGGCGCGGCGTCGGCCAGCCCGATCCCGACGGCGCGCGACATGCCCCGTTCCGCCGGGCTCAATGGCGCCGTGTCCAGCGAGATGGCTTCGGTCAATCAGCGCTTGTTCAACAATGCCTACTTCCGATCCGTGGACGCGCTGCTGATGCTCGCGAGCTATCGACTCTCCGCCCTGCTTCAGTGGCTGCCCTGGCTACTGCCCCTGGCGCTCGTCGCCGGTATCGACGGGGGCCTGGTGCGTGTCATCCGGGCCAAGGAGTTTCTGCAGCACGATCCCGAGATGTTCGCCGTGTGGTGCTCCCTGCTGATCATCTCGGTCTGCGCGACGGTCATCGCCTGTGTCGTTCCCGTGGAGCTGCACCCCGCCACCATGGCAGCCGCTCCGATCACGGTGGCGCTGCTGCTTGGTCGGGCCGTGGCGAACTTTCATCGCCATGCATAGGGAAAAGAATGGGTGCAGGCAGGCGCTACAACTGAGCCTCGGTCATCAGTTCCGCCACGGACATTTCCAACGCGCGCGCGATCCGCGCCACGGAAATAATCCCCGGATTCTGGCCGCCGCGTTCAATGCTGCTCATGTAGGACCGGTCGATCTCACTGCGATGCGCGAGTTCCTCTTGAGAAATTCCCCGTACGCGTCGGCTGCGGCGGATGGCCTCGCCCAATGCAACGAGCACCGGGTCATTGGCGTACCGGGGTGAGGTAATAGGCATTTCCACATAGTGGGTTTATGATGCCAATCAAACCACGGATGATCTTCCACACGCCCTATGAAACCGCCCTCCAAACTGTGTGTCGTTTTCCGTTAAAGGCTGGACTGTTCCCGTTAAAGCTGGACTCGCCACGCATACATGGACACCGTGCTCACAGAACGTCTTCGTCAACTGGCGGAGCCCTTGGTCTCGCTGTCATCGTCGCATCTACATCCCGCGACGCGGGCCCTGCTTCGGCGTAACGCGCTGTCCGTGAATGCCTATCCCACTGAATTTGGCGGCCTTGTCTATGTGGGTGCACCACGCCAGCGCGTTCCGGCTGAGCACGAATTGGACGTGATTACCGAGCTTGCCGAGCGGGCCGGTATTGTCTGGTTGCTATTCGATGCGGAAGCTCCAGTCCTGACGGGTCTAGCCACCTTCGACAGGCAAGGATCCTCGACCTAGAAGTGGCGAGCCCGGCCTTGGCTCGGATCACCTGCTTCCGGGCGAGGCGATTCTTAGCAGCACACCGTTCGGGTCATAAACACGCAGCTGGGAGGCGGGCCTGACCGAACTTCGGTACACCACGAGATTGGTGCCCCCAGCATGGGCCTGCGACGGGAACAAGATGCCATCCAACCCTGCGGCCACCACGTCGTCGGCCATATACCAAGTCGGCGGCTCATTGCCCTTGCCGAACCACTCGGCCCGCCAGTCCACTGCGAAATCGGCCCACAGCGGCGGCCAACGTTCCGGGTCGAAGCCCCTGCTGAAATCGGCCACCCGCAACCCGCGGGCAAGAAACGTGCAGATCGTGCCCGGCGGCAGCCAGGGGTTGTCCTGCTTGTATTCGGCCAGCGCGGTGACTTCGTCCATCGCCAGGTAGAGCGCCTCCTGGCCGGGCCGGTTGAACCGGCCGCCCCGACGCGCCGCACCCATGCCGGACAGCGGCGTGCTGGCATAGGCTGGGCCGATCACGCGGTAGTAGGCGGCGTCCTTGGCTTCGCCCAGGGTCGTGTCCAGAATCATCCAGCGGCACCGCCGGCGATGGACTCCAGATAGGCGATGACGTCATCGGTCCGCCCTTCCTGGACCAGTGCATCAGCCGTCTTGTAGCCGAAGGCGCGCAACGGTTCGTTGCGCAACAGGAAGGCAGCGCGCTTCTCGTCGCCGGTCATCTCGGAGGCCACCGCCAGCACCCGCACCATGTCCTGCAGATACTTCTGCAACTGCGGCGCCTGCGGTCGGGCGGTAGGCGTATTGCGGTGCACGTGGGCACGCTCGGCCAGTTCCTGGATCTGGAAGCCGAAGAACTCCCCGATCCGGGCCGGTGACAGGTAGGGCGTGTCCGGCTCGCGGAACTGCTCGACAAAAGGCTGTTGCAGGACGGTGCTCATGGCGTCACTCTATGCAGTTCATATGCACTTATTTTGCACCATAATCACTCTCTCCGCAACCCTGAACGCCCTGCCCAAGCCCCCCGGCCTTCTGCTCATTGGCCGCCGATGGCGAAACACCCCCCATAAGTCGTCCATTCCAAGGCGACACCCACCTGGCCCGCGCCTACGCTTCGTCCATGCGCTCATGAGCGTGTTCACCACACCGATCGCACAAGGATGGACGCCATGTACACCACCACGCCCAGCACCAGTCACCCGGCCCGTCCGGCTGCCGTTGCCGCCGACCCGAGCGAGGTTGTCGAAACCCGGCTCTGGATCGAAGAGCACAACTGGCTCTACGCGCTGCTGCGCAGCGAGGACAACGTCGCGCCGACGTTCCGCTTCCCGGATCTGCTGAGCGCCTGCGTCGCCCTCGTGTTCAGCAAGGACGATGCAGCGGAGCGGATCTTCGAGTTCCTGGGCACGGCCCTCGTGATGCGCTCGCCGACCACGCCGCGGCGACGTGAATCGCTCTGGCGCCCCCAATACGAACTGCTCCATGACCTGCAATGCTCGCCAGCGAACCGGCATCCGAACCCGAAGTTCGGGCTCGACCAACTGACGACGGCCTGCGTGGCCCTGTGCCAGTTCGATGACAGCACGGGCGCCTCCGTGCTGCGCCAGGCCCGATGCAACATGGTGGAGCGCCATACGGCTTCGCACGTCTCACTGCAGCGCCTGCGCTGAAGCTGCGGCGATGCGCCGCCACCCGCTTCGACCCTGACCGGCACCTGCCGGCCTCACCCGCCAAGACCCTGGCCAGTCCGCTGGTCCACACCCCATGCCCCGCCTTCCGGCGGGTCCGTCCCGAATCCCGTGGGGGTCTTCGATGCGTGTGGCCGTCGCTTTCATCGTCGCAATGCTGCCTGGCGTCCTGCAGGCCGAGCCGTGCTGGGACGCGGCGGCGCAACGCTATGGCATCGCGCCGGAGCTGCTCTACGCCGTGGCCCGGACGGAATCGGATCTGAATCCCCGTGCCGTGAACCGGGGACACCAGCAACGCACCGGCAGCTACGACATCGGCCTGATGCAGATCAACAGCCGGCATCTGCCGAAGCTGGCCCGGTTCGGTATCCGCGAAGCCGATCTGTACGACGCGTGCGTGAACCTACACGTCGGCGCCTGGCTGCTGGCCGACAACTTCGCTCGCCACGGCGTGACCTGGAACGCGGTGGGAGCTTACAACGCCGCCTGCAGCCAGCTCAAGGGCGAGGACTGCACGCGGGCCCGCGCCACCTATGCCTGGCGCGTCTACCGCCACCTACCCTCGGTTTCCTCCGGCAATCGCCAGCGAGGGCCGGCGCCGGCGCGCGGCCAAAGCGCGACACCTCTGGTCAACGTGAAGGTCGCACCATGACATGCCGCCTGACCCGACGTCCCATGCGCGGCGTGCTGGCCAGCGCAGCGCTGCTGATCGCAGGCTGCGCGGCCACACCCCTCCCTACGCCAGCCATGCCCAGCAGCCCGGTGCCGCAGCGCCTAGCCCAGGTCGGCTACGGCCGGGAAGCCGCGTTCGAAACATGCAGGACGGACGCCTGCCCCCAGCGCACGCCGAAGACACTGCCGATCCTCGCTTCGCCGCCAGCCCATGCACTCGCACCGCCCGCCCCGCTACAAGGCTCTCCTGCCAACGACCGCGAGACAAGTGGCCATGCGCACGCACAGGCCGGCCACCCCCAGGAAGAGGCCGCGCTCCAGCAGATCGACATTCAGTTCGCCTTTGCCAGCGCAGGGCTGGGCCCGGATGCGCGCCAGGCCTTGCGCGCACTCGCGCCGCGACTAGCGCAGGCCCGGCAGGTCAAGGTCAGCGGCCGGACCGATAGCACTGGCCCGACCGCGGTGAACGAACGGCTTGCCAAAGCCCGTGCCGACGCGGTGCTGCGTGAGCTGCTCGCGCTGGCGCCCGGGATCGCGCCGGTGACCACTGTGGACGCCCAAGGCGCCTGCTGCTACGCACAAGCCAACGACAACGCGGCCGGCCGCGCGCGCAACCGCCGCGTGGAGATCCGCTACCGGCTGGACAGCGACGTCCCGCCTGAGTCTCGGCCCATCCCGAGTTCTCTCCAACCCGCATCCGACCCGCCATCGACACCCGCACCAACACCCGATTCCACCCGTCCCTAGTCTGCCCTCTTGTTGGAGCTTTCCCATGAACACTGCCGTCCTGCCCTCTTCCGCGCCGACTTCGCTGCGCACCCACGCACGCAAGATTTCCGGCTTCCTCGCCCTGCTGGTCCTCGCCTGCATTGGCCTGGCGATCGCGTTCCCGAGCCACGCGCTCGACCTCGTCACCTTCACCGGCATCACCGGGCCGCTCACCTCCGCGCTGACCCAGATCGCCGACCTCGGCCCCGGCATCAAGGCGCTGGTGGGCTTCGTCGGCTTCGTGGTGGCGCTCATCTCGCTGTCGGCCCTGCGCAACTTCGGACCTGTGCTGTTTTATGTCGGCCTGGCCATCTTCGGGGCGGTCGGCTTGGTGATCGCCGGCGCCATCATGGGCGCGGTCATCTGAGCCCCGGGCTCCCCTCATCCCGGAGGTCTCCATGCAAGCGGACACCTATATTCCGCGGCGCCTCGATGACCAGTGGAAACTGGGCTTCTGGGACGTCGACGTCGCCGCACCGGTCCTGCTGATGTTCTTCATCGGCTACCTGACGGGCAGCAAGCTGGCCTTCGCGGTCTGCATGGCGGTCGGGATCGCCGTCTCGCGCTGGATCTCCCGGCTCAAGACGGATAAGCATCCGGCCTTCGCCATCCACTGGCTCTACTGGCACCTGCCCGCGAACCCTGTCACGTCGATGCGCGCCACGCCGCCATCGCATGTCCGCCGCATGGTCGGCTGAGCGGAGCAACGTCATGGACTTCGAACGGCTCAACGGCGATCTCAAGGAACTGCGCCGGCGCAACCGAAGCTTGGGGCTGGCGGTGGGCGCGCTGGCAGCAGGCCAGGTGCTCGCACTCATCGTGATCCTGAGCCTGCTGGGCACCGTGCGCACCGTGGTCGTTCCTCCGACCCTCAACAAGACCTTCTGGGTCACGAGTGACAAGGCATCCGGCGAGTACCTGGAACAGATGGGCAGTTTCGTCGCCTGGCTGATCCTGGACGTCAGCCCCGGCACCATCGACTGGAAGAAAGACATCCTGCTCGGCTACGTCGATCCCAAGCAGTACGGCGCGCTCAAGACGCGCCAGGAGGTCGAGGCCGAGCGCCTCAAGCGCATCAACGCCGCCACGTCCTTCGCACCCCAGCAGCTGGTCGCCAGCGAAGACGCCCAGACCCTGGTCGTGCGCGGACGCCTGCGCACGCTGATCAACGGATTCGAGACCGCCAACGACCTCAAGGCCTACCGCATCGAATTCACCTATTCCGGCGCACGCATGCACGTCGCCAGCTTCCAGGAGGTGCCCTATGCAGTCAAGTGAGCGCATCGCCGCGCAGGCGACTGCCCAGGTCCAGCCCGGCGCCGTTGCCGACGCAGCGCGACAGCAGCCTTGCAGACACGTTCCCGCCCCACCGCACGCCGAACGCGCGCGGCGGAACGACCTGTCCATCCATGCCCGCCGGATCATCGCCGTGACGGCCATGTCCTTCGGCCTGCAGGCCCATGCGCTGCAGCTCGTGGAGGCCAGCGACGGTGTGGCCGTCGAAGCCATCATTTCCATGAAGGAGCCGACCCGCGTGCGGATCGAAGGGGCGCCGATCACCGATGTGTTCGGCAACATCCATTCGAGCCATTGCGCCGCGGCTGGGCTGCCGCCTGCTGCCGCCACACCGGGCATGGCCAGCCCCGTCGCCGCGTCCCCGGCGGTCAATCCGTCGGGCGACGTGGTGGTCGAGTGCGATCGCGACAAAGGCGAGGTCTACATCCGGCCTGCCGGCGATTCGTCCAAGCCGATCAACCTGTTCGTGTCCTCGGCGCGCGCGACCTACACGCTGCTGCTGCGCCGTGCGGACACGCCGGCCGACACCATCGTGATCCGCGACAAGACACCCTGGGCCCTGCAGCCGAGCCCGGCAGCGCCCTCCGGCCCGGCACCGAGCCACATCCGGGCGATGAAGGCGATGCTGGTCGCGATGGCTTCCGACCGCGTGCCGCCCGACCTACGTGTCGAGGAAACGTCCCGCGACGTCCAACTCTGGAAGGAGGCCAAGCTCTCGCTGCGGCGCACCTATGAAGGCCGCGGCTACGTCGGCGAGAAGTACTTTCTGCAGAACGTCAGTTCAGCCCTGATGGTGCTGGCGGAACAGGAATTCGACCGGCCCGGCAACACAGCACAGGGCGAAATCAGCGGCATCGCCATCGAGCAGCACAACCTGCGTCCGGGCGAAAGCACCAGCGTGTATGTGATCCGCCGCGGAGGTGTGCGATGACGATGCGATCCCACCCCCGGCATGCAGCCGCCGCCATCGTCCGCCCTGCGTGGCCTGCTGGAACGGCTCACGCCGCGCCAGCGCCAGTACGCGTTGCTGGGTGCCATCGTCGCCGGCGGCGTCGGCGTGCTCTGGCTCGTGTTCGCGTTCACCGGCTCGCCGAAGCCACAGGCTGGCCGTACGACGGCCCAATCCAGCGACGTCACCAACATCGGCGTGATGCCGCCGGGCAGTCAGGTCAACCCAGTGGACCAGTGGGTCGGCACAGCCGGCCGCAAGCTGGCCCAGTACGAGACCGAGCGCGAGGAGCAGAGCCGCCTCAACAAGGACAGGCAGGCCTGGGAGGCGCGCACGATGCAGCGCTTCTCCGAACTCGAGCAGCGGCTGACCGCCAGCCAGCAGTCGGCGAACGCCCCGCCGGCACGCCCAGTCCCAACACCGGCCCCAGCTCCGCCCACGCCGACGACGATGCCACCCGCCGTGAGCCTGCCTCCGGCACCGCCGGCGGCCGGTTCCGCAGGCGCGCTGCCCACTGGCCAGCCGCCGCAGCCGCCCGCCCCTCCTGTTCCAGTCATCGCGCGCGTTTCGCTCGCCCAATCTTCCCGAGCGGGAACGGGCGCACCAGCTGCCGATGGCGGTGCGCGCCAGGACGGCGGCGGCAGCGCAGCTAGTGGCAAGACGGTCTCCACCTTCCTGCCTGTCAGCTTCACCCGCGGCACGCTGCTGGGCGGTCTGGATGCGCCCACTGGCGGGCAGTCCCAGAGCAATCCTCATCCCGTCCTCATCCGGCTTTCGGACAACTCGGTCCTGCCGAATCGCTTTCGCGGCGAGTACAAGGAGTGTTTCGTGATCGCGGCCGGCTACGGCGACATCAGCTCCGAGCGCGCGTATCTCCGTACCGAAAACCTCTCGTGCGTGCGCACCGACGGCGCCACGTTGGAAGTCCGCATCCAGGGCACGGTGTACGGCGAGGACGGCAAGGTCGGCATGCGCGGGCGACTGGTGACCAAACAGGGGCAGATGCTGGCTAATGCTCTGCTCGCGGGCGTGGTCAGCGGCATCGGCCAGGGGCTGTCCACTGCCAACACCACCTACAGCACCTCGGCGCTCGGCAGCATCGCCAGCGCCGACAACAGTGCCGATGCCTACCGCGCCGGCCTGGGTCAAGGCGTGGGCAAGGCCCTGGACCGGCTGGCCCAGTACTACATCAAGCTCGCGGAAAACACCTTCCCCGTGATCGAGGTCGACGCCGGGCGCGAAATCGACGTCGTAGTCACCAAGGGCGTGCGCATCGACGTACCGATGACCGATCTGGCCGCGAACGCCGCGCGCCTGTCCGCTTCCCCCGAAACCCGCTACCTGGAGGCCTCCGATGATGGTAACTACTGACGCCCTGGGCGGCCGGCGCTGCCGCGCCCTGCCGCTCCTGTCCGCCGCGCTGTTATGCGCGCTGTCCATCGGCGCACAGGCCGCTTCGAAGGACAAGGCCCAGCTGCTCGACGTGCTGCGCAAGAACCACCCCGGCACGACCTTCAGCGAGGTGTCGCGCACCGACGTCGAAGGGCTTTACGAGGTGTGGATGAACGGCAATGTCGCCTACGTCACCGCCCGAAACCCGCGCTATTTCATCTTCGGCCGGTTGTTCGACACCCAGACCATGCGCGACGTCACGGGCCCGAAACTGGCCCAACGCGCGGGCGGCCAGGACGCCCTCCTCCAGGCCGAAACCGCCCCTACCGCCAGGGTGGACTTCGATCAGTTGCCAGTCACCGACGCGATCAAGACGGTGCGCGGCAACGGCCAGCGCAAGGTCGCCGTGTTCAGCGACCCGAACTGCATCTACTGCAAACAGCTTGAGCCCGAGCTCGCCGGCATCGACAACGTCACGATCTACACCTTCCTCGTGCCCTTCCAGGGCGAAGGTCGGCCGGTCGCGATCTGGTGCGCCGCCGACCGCGATCAGGCGTGGCACCGGTGGATGCTCCAGGGCGACGCGAGCGCGCAGGACGCCTCCACAAACTGCCCACATCCCATTGGACGCAACCTGGCGCTCGCGCGCCAGCTCGGCGTGCAAGGCACGCCCACCCTATTTTGGGCCGATGGCACGCGCACGGATGGCTTCGTGGGTCGCGCCGTGCTCGAAGCCAGGCTGGCCGCTGCCGGGACGCAGCCACCATCCACCGAGAAGAAGCCATGACCGGCCCGCTCTCGCGCGCCAGCGCCGCGATCCTGCTCCTGCCGTTGGCCGCCTGCGTGAACATGTCCGGCCTGGACGGCGGCTCCAAGTACGCCTGCGCCGCGCCCGAAGGTGTCGCCTGCGATTCGGTTTCCGGCACTTACGAGAACGCGATCCGCGACAACTTGCCCAGCCAGCGCCGCGCCTCGGGTCCGGCTGCGAGCAAGACGCAAGGTGGAGCGCAGGCCCCGGCCACCGACGCGCCGACGCGGCAGCCACCCGCCGCCCTGCTCACGCCGAATGCCGATACGCCCCAGCCCCAGGCGCTGCGCTCGCAGGCGCGCTACCTGCGACTGTGGATAAAGCCCTGGGAAGACATCGACGGCGACCTGTTCGACCAGGCCCATGTCTATGTGCAGATCGACAACGGCCGCTGGCAGATCGACCACATCCGGCAGGCCATCCGTGAACGCTATGCACCGCTGCGCCCGCCGCCAGCCAAGCCAGCGAGCGAAGCCAACGCGGCAACCGACGCCGCAGCGGCGCTACCCCTACCCGTCCAGCGTCCCACGGGGACCAGCGGGTTCCCGATGCTGAACAACCCACCTGCGGCCCCGGTCGGCCGCCCTGCCGGGAGCCCCCAATGAGCATCCCATTCTCCTCACTGGGCAGCCCCCATTCGGGCCGGTTGCCAGTGTTCGGCCTCGGCGCGGCGGCGGACACGCCCGCCGAGCAGTTCGCAGGCTGGCTGCCCTATTCCGCCTATCTCGCCGACGAACGCATCTTCGTCAACCGAGACGGCATGGGCTTCGTGCTGGAGCTGATGCCGCAGTCGGGTGCCGACGAGCGCATGGCCGAAGTCCTGGTGTCGCTGTACGCCAACTGCCCTGCCGACACGGGGCTGCAGTTCCACCTGTTCGCATCACCCCATATCCGCCATCAACTGCGCCAGTACACCAACCTGCGTGTCGAGGATGAGGATCAAGCCGAGAAGGCGCGTCCCTGGGGGCGTCCCGTGCCCGACGAGAACCTGTTCCGCAAGCTCGCGCGCCAGCGCGTCAACCATCTGCTGCAGGGCACCCAGACCTCGCTCACCGCGGGCTTCCACTACACCTTGCGCGACTTCCGGCTGATGCTGAGCGTCGCCTTTCCGGGCGACGCGAGCGATCTGAATCGGCGTGACGCGCTGCTGGCCCTGCGCGACTCGATGGCCGCGACCTTGCGCTCGGCCATGCTGCCCAGCCGCGTCTGCGACGCCGCCGACCTCATCAACTGGTGCGCGATGTTCACCAACCCCGACCGCATCGCCCACTCGGATGAAGAAGACCTAAACCACGACGACGACCGCTGGCTGAACTACGACGACGGCCGCGAGATACGCGACCAGATCATCGACTTCGACACCATCCAGGATCCGCACCCGTCCGGCCTCACGCTCTGGAAGGAAACCAGCCCCGACGTGCTGGAGGCGCGCTTCTACTCGATCAAGAGCTTCCCCGACCGCTTCGCGTTGTGGCAGATGGGATCGCTCATCGGCGACCTGATGCAGCCGGCACTCCAGTACAGCGCGCCCTTCCTCATCACGCTGGGCGTGCACATGCTGGACCCGAATGCCACCCGAACCTCGGTGATGGCGAACCACGTGCGGGCCACGCAGAACGCCAAATCGAAGATGGCCGACGTGATGCCGGATGTGAAGAAGAAGCTCGACGACTGGACGGCCGCCGCCAATGCCATCGACACCGGTGGAAACCTCGTGAGCCTGTACCACCAGCTCGCGATCTTCACGCACCCGGGCAAGGCAGCCGCCGCGCACGAAGCCGCGAACGCGATCTGGCGGGCGCGCGGATTCGGGCTCAATGCCGACGCCTACATGCACCGCCAAGCCCTGCTGGCCAGCCTGCCGATGACGCTGACGCCGCGCTTCCACCGCGACCTAGCCAAGATGCGCCGGGTCACACGCAAGACCATGGCCAATGCCATCCACATGGCGCCGCTGATCGCCGAATGGCGCGGCACGCGCACGCCGGCGCTGGTGTTCGGCGGCCGGCGCGGCCAGCTCATGACACTGGACATTTATGACAACGATCTCGGCAACTACAACTTCGCCATCATCGGCGCGCCCGGCTCGGGCAAGTCGGTGCTGATGAACGAGTTGGCCTGGTCCTACCGCGCCATTGGCGCCAAGGTCTGGATGCTCGACCTTGGGCGCAGTTTCGAGAAGCTGTGCAGGAAGGCCAATGGGACCTATATCGAGTTCCGACCCGACGTGGATCTCTGCCTGAACCCTTTCACGGTTGTCCACGACATCAACGAGGACATCGACATGTTGGTGCCGGGCATCTCGAAGATGGCCTCGATGCAGCACACGCTGGAGGAGGTCCAGTACAAGGCGATCTCTGCGATGGTGCTCAAGCTCTGGCGGCAGTACGGCCGCGACCTCACGATCACCGGCCTGCGCGATGCTTTCAAGACCGGGACGATCGAGGAACTGGGCGCCACGAACGACCAGCGCATCAAGGACCTCGCCATCATGCTCAACCCCTATGCCAAGGGCGGGCAGTACGAGCGCTTCTTCGAAGGCCGCGCGAACGTGGACTTCAGCAACGATTTCATCGTCATCGAGAATGAGGAACTCAAGCGCCGCCCGGATCTGCACGCGGTGGTGAACATCCTGCTGCTGCACCAGATTACCGGCGAGATGTACCTCACGCGCAACCGGCGCAAGGTGCTGTTCATCGACGAGCTGAAACAGCAACTGGGCGATATTGGGGCAGACGATCCGGTCAAGGCCGCCGTGGTCGAGGAGGCAGCCCGGCGCGCGCGCAAGTATGGCGGGGCACTCGGCACTGCGACCCAGAGCGCCGACGACTACTACGGCTCGGCGCAGATGGAAGCCGCCTTCAATTGCAGCGACTGGGTGTTCCTGCTGCGCCAGAAGCCCGAATCCATCGAGATGCTCGACCGCAAGGGCCGTCTGTCGATGGACGAGCCCAAGAAGCGGCTGCTCAATTCCTTGCGCACCGAGGCGGGTGCCTTCTCCGAGCTGTACATCTCCTCGCCGGTCGGCGAAGGCGTAGCGCGCAACATCCTGGATCCGGCCACGCACCTTCTTTTCAGCAACAAACTGGAAGACAACGCCCCGATCGACGCGCTGCGCGCCCAGGGCCTGTCGATCGACGAGGCCATCACCGAGCTACTGCGGCAGCGGGGGCATGTCCTGTGAAGGCCGCCGCCCTCCACGCATTGGTCGCGGCCTTGCTAGTCGCTACCGGCATCGCGCTCTACGACCGGCTGGTGCTGCGTCCGGCTCTTGTTGTCGGCATCGTGGACCTGTCCGAGGTGTACCGGGCCAAGGAAACCGAGTTCACCCACCTGCTGACCCAGACTGGCAGCGAGGCTGAGCGGGAACGCGCGCTCGCGCTGGCGCGGGACTTCTCGCAGCGCCTGCCCGCGGCCCTCGACGAACTGCCACAGGAATGCGGTTGCCTGGTGGTCATCAAGGGAACCGTCGCCGGCGCGCCGCATAGCCTGGACCTGACACCCATGCTTCGCAGAAAGGTGGATCGGCGATGAACACGGAACCGCGCCCAACCACCAGCACCTCCGGCCCGGTCCCCTTGGGATGGGGGCGCAGGTGCGTACGAGAGTTCGTCGCCTTCCTCGGCCACATGCGCCGGCGCTGGTATCTGTACCTGCCGCTGTTCACGATCTGGGGGTTCGCCTACGTGCGGCTCTTCATCGACCCGACGCCGCGCGTGCCGATCCTGGTCAACTGGACACCCAGCCTGCCATACCACGTTGCCCTGATGCAGTTCCAGCAGCATCCCGTGGCGCGCGGCGATCTGATCGTCTTCGCGTTCGCGGGCGAAGCCAAGAGCCACTACGCGGGCCTGCGTGGCCAGCCCTTCTTCAAACGGGTGCGAGGGATTCCGGGCGATGTGGTCACGGTCATCGAGCGCACGGTATTCATCAACGGCGAGCCGGTCGGTCAGGCCAAGACCCGCACATTCGACGGCCATCCGCTGGCCCCCATCGCACCCGTGGTGATCCCGCCCGACCACTTCTACGTGCAGGGCATCGGCCCCAACAGCTTCGACTCGCGCTACCGCGAAAGCGGCCTGGTGCGTGCCGACCAGGTGTTGGGCGTCGTGGTGCCCATCTTCTGAGGAGACCAGCCATGTCCCGTCGTGCCCCCGCCGCTGCGTTCCTGGTCGCTGGTGCTCTGGCCGGCACCAGCGCCCTGGCGCAGACCAGCCCGGCCTTCGGCGCCCTGCCGGCAACCACCGCCCCGGCCGACGACATGCCGCTGGCCGACTACCTTGGCCTGCTGCTGCAGATCGCCCCGGCCGCGGAAGACGGCGCGCGCACCTACGTCGCGGCCGTCCAGCTGCGTTGCCGCCACGCCATGAGCACGGCCGAGCTGCGGCGCGCTATGGCCGAGGGCGAAGGCAATCCCACGCTGATGGGCCTGATCCGCGCCGCCCATCTGAAGGACACGGCGACGCGCGACCGGCTGGTCGCGCAACTGCCCTGCCCACCGGGGAGTGCCCGATGAAGGCCCGAGCCATCTTCATCGCCGCCGCGCTAGCTTGCCCGGCCGCGTGGGCGACCGATCTCGGCACGCTCGGCCCCACCTACGACATTGCCGAGCCGCACCTGCTGCAGATGATCGAACAGCGGCTGCGCGAAAAGGAACGCTCGGGCGAGCTGGCCCGGATCGAAGAAGAAGCACGCACCCGCGGCACGGACAGCGTGCGCAACCCGCTGCCCGTCGCGAGCGTACACACGACCCTGCGTCCCCGGACCTTCTATTTCGACCCGACGTTCACGCTGGACCGTAACGTCCTCGGCGCGCAGGGGGAACTACTGTTCGCCGCCGGCACACGCAAGAACCCGCTCGAGGTGGTGTCGCTCTCACGCCACCTGCTGTTCTTCGATGCGCGCGACGCTCGCCAGGTACGCCACGCCCGCTCGCTGATGGACCACTACCGGGGCAAGGTGAAGCCCATCCTGACGGGAGGCTCCTACCTGGATCTGATGAAGGCCTGGCGCACGCCCGTCTACTACGACCAGCAGGGCGTGCTGACGCGCCGGCTCGGTATCGCCCAGGTTCCGGCCCTGGTGTCGCAGGAAGGCCAGCGGCTGCGCATCGACGAACTGGAGGTGCCCCAATGAGCCGCCACCTTCGCACCTTTCTGGCTGGCATGCTGGCCGCGCTTCTCCTGTCGGTGGCCCCTGCAGCCTTCGCTGCAGGCGCCGCAACCTGCACCGGCAAGTTCCCGAACCCGATCACGGATATCTGCTGGAGCTGCATCCTGCCCATCAGCATCGGCGGCGCGCGCATCGGCAACTTCGGCGGCCAGGAGGACATCGACAACCCGTCGAGTCCACTGTGCACCTGCGGCGTCAACCCTGTCATCGGGCTGTCGATCGGCTTCTGGGAGCCCGCACGCCACGTCGAGGCGGTGCGCAAGCCCTTCTGCCTCACCTCGCTCGGCGGCGTCGATCTCGACCCCGGTCTGCCCGCGCCCGAGGCCGCCCGCTTCACCCAGCCCGAAGGGGACGGCGACGGCGGCAGCTTCTACCAAGCCCATTTCTACATCAACCCAGTCCTCTATTACCTGGAGGTCGTCACCGACTTTCCCTGCCTGGAGAAAGGCTCCTTTGACCTGGCCTACCTGACCGAGGTCGATCCGCTCTGGGCCGACGACGAACTCACGCTGATCCTCAACCCGGACGCCGTGTTGTTCGCCAACCCCGTGGCCATCGCCGCCTGCGCAGCCGACTGCGTGGCCGCCTCGTTGGGTTTCGGGATCCGGGAAATGTTCTGGTGCGCGGGATGTCAGGGCGGCCTGTACCCGATGAACGGCCACGTGCCCTACCACCTCGGCGGCGTGCGCACGGCGGCGCTGATGGCCCAGCGCCTGACCGCCAAGATGCACCGCGAGCTGATCGCCTGGGGCTGGCACGGCCAAGCCGGGCTGTGCGGGCCGTACTTCGAGCCGGTCATGGACAAGTCCGCCTACAAGACCCAGCTCACGTACCCGATCCCCGCGACCGAGAAAGAAGCCGGCAAGTGCTGCCAGCCGTTCGGCCGCCAGACCATCTCCTGGGGCGCCGGCAAGGAATACCCGGTGCGCGGCGAGGACTTCGCCTTCATGTTGTTCAGAAAAAGGAACTGCTGTGTCGGCTACTGACCTCCCTTTCATCCTTCGAAGCATGCTCGCGCTCCTGCTGGCCGGTGTAGCCGCGCACGCGGCATGCGCAACTGGCGTTTCCAGCCCCCCGAACATCACGGAGGCCGACATCGAGCGCGTACGCCGCGAGCAGCCGACCATCACCGACCGGGACATCGAGGAAGCCCGTCGGAAACACCGCACGCCCCCGGATGTCGAGATGCAGGCAGTACCGCCCGCCCCACGCATCGACGCCCTTCCGCAGCCGGTGACGTCCACGCCGATCGACCTCGAGGCGCTGGCGCGTGGCTACGCCTCGCAGGCCGACGCGATGGACGCCGCCCAGGGGCTGGCCAGCGGCCCTGGCCTGTTCGTGTTCATCAGCCTCTCGATGCCCCGGCCCACGCTGCAGCGCCTGATCGCCCAAGCCGAACGCGCGCGCGCCTCGGTCATGCTGCGCGGGTTCGCCAGCGGATCGTTGCGCGAGACCGTGGCCCAAGTCCAGGCCCTGATCGGACAACGCAACGTCGCTGTGCAGGTAGATCCCCAGGCTTTTGACCGCTTCGCTATCTCACGCGTGCCCAGTTTCGTCCTGGTGCGCGACGGCACACGCCCCGTCTCCTGCGCTGCGGGCAGTTGCGCGCCACCGGAGGCATTCCTGCTGACGGCCGGGGATGTGAGCCTGGACTACGCGCTCGACCACATGCAGCGCGCCGCGCCGGCGTTTCGCGCCGATGTGGACACCTTCCTGGCGCGCTTGAGGAACTAGGAGGCCTGCATGCTCACCACCGCCGTGTCCCTGCTGCGCAAAGCCGTCGTCTGGATCACGTTGGCGAGCTTTCTCGCCACGCAGACAGCCGCCGGCGCCGACCCGCACGCGGAGGGTACGGCGGCGGGCCAGGCGGCGAACCCGGTGGCGCGCGGCGCCATCGACACGTCCAGCGCCTCGTCGGTGGTGCCCGGCTATACCACGACGGCGCCGCAGAGCAGCTACTTCGGGCAGCCCAACCTCTCGGGGCCGGCGAGCGCCCAGCTCGCGGCCTGCGCGCTCACGCCGAACGACCCGACCTGCCAGGCCCTGCTCGGCGCGCGCGCCTCGGCCAACACGCCGCGTGAGGCCGTCTCGCCCTACGACCCCGCCGTGCTGGCGGCGCGGCGCATCGCCAGCAATCCCTCGACGACGCTGGAAGACATCGCCTCGTACTACAGCGGCTGCCAGGTTGACACCGTCGCCACGCCCGCGACGGAGACCCGCGTGTGCCGGCAGTACAGTGGCACCACGGGCCAGTCCTGCGCGCGCACGCTGTCCGTGTCGGTAACGCGCACCAGCAGTTGCTCGCCCGGTGACTGGTTCGCGCAGGCCGCCTCCGGTAGCACAGCCATGGCCGTGCAGTGCAAGCCCGACCTGCCGGCCTCGGCCCAGCATTTCCGGGTCACGAGCGGCGGTGTGCCGCTGGCCTTCTTCGACGTGGACATGACGACAGCCCTGGTGTTCCCGCAGATGGTGGCCCAGTTGCCGAGAACTGGCGGGTGGTGGGGTGGCGGTCAGAACGGCTTCTGGGTGGCGAACAACCGCTGCACGGGCGACAACTGCCGCCTGACCGGCTTCATAGCCCAGGAGTACCGACAGATCTGCACAGGCTCCGGCGGCGATGCGGGCGATTACGCATGCACGAACGAGCGACCATTCCTTGAGGAATATGCCAGCTGCCCCGCCGGGACACAGAGCGGCGACAACATCACTTACACCGTCGGGGGTGGAGGGGATGCGGGCGACAGCCAGACGTTCTATCTGGATCAGGCCACCTGCTACGCACCCACACAGCGGTTTTCGCAACACTACGGCTACGACGTCACTGGAACGGTACGGGGCTACTACTGGACGACACATTCGAGCCGGGCCGTGGTCGGTTTCCGCCTGAATCCCGCCTACGGATCAATCCCGCAGATGACATTGGCCTACGAGCGGCCCCACACAACCGTCACCGAATCGGACCAATGGGATGATCAGTGCCCGAGCCTTGAAGCCGACAGTCGCTGCGCCGTCATCGGAGCGGCGCGCTGCGTCGACGGCCCGTCGATCAAGGAAGTCGACGGCGCCCAGGTCAGCCGGGCCTGCTGGCGCTACGAGACGGCACTGTCCTGCCAGTTTGGCGCGCCCACCGACGAGTGCGCGCCGCTGGCCGCGGCCGGCTGCACGCCGGCGGGCACCAGTTGCCAGCAGGCGAACCCGGCCACCGGCACCTGCGAGGTCACCGAGAACCGCTATACCTGCCCGGTGGCCGCGGGCTCGGCCGTGACGGCCACCAACTGCCCGGCCAACGTGTTCTGCGTTGCGGGTAGCTGCTTCAGCACCGCTTATACGAACGACGCCGACTTCGCGCGCTCGATGTCCTTTCTCGAGGCGGCGCGCGAAGCTGGTGTCTACCTCGACACCGACAATCTGCGGGTGTTCAGCGGCGAGTCGAATAGCTGCCGCGACCGGCTGCTCAAGAACTGCTGCGCGTCGGATTCGGCCGGCAAGGGCATGACCAACCAGAGCATGTTCGGTGTCGGCTCGCGGCTGGTGTTCGACGTGCTCATGAATTCTGGCAACCGCCAGTTCCTCTACCAGGGTATGCAGGCCCTGCTCCTGGGCGGCGGCTTCTCCGGCAGCTTCACCACCTATGGGGTGACGGTCGCCATCAACGGCACAGCCCTGCCGGCGGGCTCTGCCGTGCTCTATTCCGGCCAAAGCATCGTCGTCGCCTTCGACCCGTGGAGCCTGGCCATCGCCGTGGTCATCTACGCCGTGATGTCGATGATGTCCTGCAATGCGGAAGAAGGGAAACTCGCCATGAAGGAAGGCGCACGGCTGTGCCACACCATCGGCACTTACTGCTCGTCGTGCATCCGGGTGTTCGGTCATTGCGTTTCGTGCATCGAGCACACGACGAGCAAGTGCTGCTTCAACTCCGTACTTGCACGCATCATCAACGAACAGGGCCGGCAGCAGGTCGGCAAGGGATGGGGCGCAGCGAAAGCGCCCGACTGCTCGGGCTTCACGATCGCCCAGCTTCAGAGCCTGGATTTCGCGCGGATGGATCTCACGGAATTCTACGCGTCGATCGTACCCAACCTGCCCAACGTGAGCGCGATCCAAAGCGGCAATGCGGCGCGCGTGAACGAATGCTACTACGGCGAGGGAAGATGCCAGTGAATCCTATATGCCGCGCGGTAGCCGCGCTCTTGTACCTCTCCTGCGCGGCCGATGCCGCCCAGTGCGCTGACACTGTGCGCACGCCCGTTCCCGACGCCCGGCCAGTCCTGCTCGCCGCGTTGCAATCCTCAACCGGCGCCGCCTATGGCGTGCTCATCGGCGAGACGGCGGATGCGATCACCCGGCATTTCCAGGCGACCTCGCCGATCTACATCGACGTGTCCACCGAGAAACGCTATCAGCAGCCCGGCTGCAGCAGGCTCAAGGTTTTGTTCTGGCAGGAAGGCGTGCGGCTGCCTGATGTCCCCGCCCCCCGGAAACAGACGATCGAGTTCAGCATCAACTACTGCCTCGACGGCCTGCCGCCGAAGTCGCTGTCGTGAGGGCCTGCCCATGTGGAGCCGCCACCCTCATCCTCTTTACCGCATCGCCACCGGCATCCTGGCCTGCCTGGCCGCCGCAGCAGCGCAAGGCCAGGAAACCCTGCCGGAGCTGTCCCTCGCGCCATCCGCACCCTACTGGTCAGACCGGTGGCGCGGGTGGCACTTCTACGAAGACCCAGAATCCGAGGACCTGCCAGTGGCCCCCACGCCGCAGGCGCAGCGACCGGTGGCCTCGCCGCCACGGCCGCCCGAGCTGGTCGAGTTCGAGCGGCTTCAGAAGACACTGGAGGACTTCCGCAACATCGCGATCATGCGGCCCACCGAGGCCAACGTGCGTCGCTACATGGAGCTCGAATCCCAGGTCGTGAACCGCGCCTCGTATTTCGCCGACGTGGCCCAGCGCGTGGCCTGGGCCACGCCTGCGCTCGACCCGACCCTGCAGGGGCGACCGGTCAACGCCAAGGCACTGGAAGTGTTCGAGCAACAGCAGCGCGAGGAACGTTCCGGCTCCGTCACCGAGCTGGGCCGTGACCACGTGCTGTTCTTCTTCTACAGGTCGGACTGCCCCTACTGCCACGCTTTCGCGCCGGTGCTGGCGGCCTTCCAGGCCCGCTACGGCATCCAGGTCGTCGCGGTGAGCGTAGACGGTGGCCCAATGCCGGGCTTTCCAAACGCGCGCCCCGACAACGGCATCGCCACCACGCTCAAGGTCACCCAGGTTCCCGCGGTGTTCCTCGCCCAGCCCTACACGGGAAAGATCACGCCGATCGGCTTCGGCGTGCTCTCCGAATCGCAGCTGCTAGAACGCATCGCCATCGTCTCGTCACCACAAACCGAAGCGATGGTTCCCAGCGCGACCCAGCATCTTGCATTGCCCTAGGAGGCCGACATGAAACACGCCCGTCCCGTCACACCCGCCAGAAAAACCATCGCCATCGCCACCGCGTTGGTCGTGCTCGCCGTGTCCTTCCCAAGCCGCGCCGGCGACCTGAATTCCGAAGTGAACGACATGTTCAATAACCTCGGAGCCATCGGGAACTACACGGCACCCGGCGCCTTCCGCGGCCAGACCTACAACACCTACACGGGCGGTAACCTGATGATGCGCTCGCCGAACAAGGTCTATCAGCTCGCGGCCATCCAGTTCCCGAGCGCGAAGGCCGGCTGCGGCGGGATCGACATCTTCGGCGGCAGCTTCAGTCACATCTCGGCCGAGGAGTTCAAAAACCTCCTCAAGAACATCACGGCGGCGCTGCCCGGGATCGCCTTCCAGCTCGCGCTCGAGGCCGTCTCGCCGCTGCTGGGCGGTTTGACCAAGTGGGCCAAGGGCCTGGAGACCTGGATCAACAACGCCCGCATCAACTCCTGCGAAACGGCCAAGGCCATCGTCAGCACGGCAGCCGAGGCCGTGGGCTACAGCTCTCAGGAGACCTGCGCCGACCTGGCAATCGAAATGGGGATGGAAAGCGACCGGGACGCCGCGCGGCGGCGCTGCTCGAGCGACCGCTCCAGCATCCTGTCTTCCGCGCGTTCCTCGGGCGACGCCAATCTGCGCAACAAGGCTCCCTTCGTCGGCAACCTGACCTGGAAGGCCTTGCAGTACACCGGCAGCTATCTCGACGACGCCGAGCGCGAGCTGATCATGAGCATGGTCGGCACCATCATCTATTACCCGGAAGAAGCGAACCGCGATCCGGACCCCGTCGCTCCCACCCTCACCTCGATCAGCCAGTTGCTCTACGGTCAGGCGGCAGGCAGCGGCGGCAACGTCGTCCAGCACCTGCTGCGCTGCAACGACTACACCAACTGCGACGCGGTGACCTTGAACACCAACTACGACCACGTCCCGTTCACCTCGCGCGTGGAAACGCTCATGCGCTCCATCGCCGACAAGATCGCATCTCGCACGCCTATCCCGAACAACTCGGCGGAGGTGGGTTTCGTCAACCAGACCACCGAGCCGGTCTACAAGATGCTCTCGATCGGCACCAGCATCCCGGGCTCGGGCCTGGCCGACAGCCTGATCAGCCAGTACCGCGACGTGATCGCGGCCGACTACGCCTACGTGTTCCTGGAGCGCAACCTGCGCCTGGGCATGGCAGCCCTGGACAAGGACTACACGCTGCAACAGACCCAACGCGAGCAGGCAAGCCAGGTTCGGCAGCGCGCGCAGGCGATGCTGCTCCAGCTGTCCCAGGAGAAAAGCCTGCTGTACCAGAAGGTCGGCTCGTTCCGCGCGGCAGCCAGCCACCTGGAGGAGCTGGAGCGCCAGTTGCGCTCCAGCATGCCGCAGCATGTGATGGACATGCTCGGCCAGCAGGCCGCCTACCTGTCCCGGTAGGCCCAGAAGAGAGGCCGCCATGTGGGAGATCTACGCCTACCAGAACTCGGACAGCCTGTTCGGTGTCTTCAACGCGGCAGCGGCCATCCATGCCTCTGGTGACTATGCCTCGGCGGTCGCGGCAGTGGCGTTCTGCGGGTTTGTGGCGGCCCTGATCGCCTACGCCTTTGCGCCCGAAAAGTTACAGGGGTGGAAATGGCTCGCCACCGCGGTGCTCGTCTTCAGCGTCCTGATCGTGCCCAAAGTGACGGTGGGCATCGTGGACAAGACTGGCAGTTCGGCCGTCAAGGTCGTGGACAACGTACCCTTCGGAGTGGCGGTGCTCGGCAGCCTGACCAGCACCATCGGCCACACGCTGACCGGCCTGTTCGAGACGGCCTTCCAGGTCATCCCGGGCGTCGGCGCGCTGCCCGCCGAGCTGACCTACGAGCAGAACGGCCTGATGTTCGGCAACCGGCTGATCCGCGAGACGGGCAACGTGGTGTTCCAGGATCCAGCCTTCCGAACCGATCTGGTGAACTTCATCCACAACTGCACCACCTACGACTTGGTCGATGGCACGCTGGATCCGGCGACCTTCTCGGCGGCCGACGACGTGTGGGCGCTGATGGCCTCGCCGAACCCCGCCCGCTTCAGCACGCTCACAGGCGGGAGCGCTGGCGTCGATACCTGCCCGAACGTCTACCTGAACCTGAACGGCCGGCTGCCGGCGCAGATCCAGCGCATCCAGGGACGGCTGGCCTTCCAGCTCAACCCAACCCTGCCGACCACGGCCGCTGCCGCAGTGATCGCCGGACAGATCCAGCAGGCCTACGCAAAAAACAGCATCGCCAGCGCATCGGCCACGGCCGCCGACATCATCCGGCAGAACGCCATGCTCAACGCCGTCGAGGACACCGGCAAGATCGTCGGGCAAAAGGTCAATGACCCTGCGGCCATGGTCTTGGCGGTGGGGCGGGCACAGGCCGTGGCCCAGATCAACGCCACCTGGTTGAACTACGGCAAGGTAGCCGAGCAGGCGCTGCCGGTGTTTCGCAACGTGATCGAGGCCGTTACCTATGCCATGTTCCCGCTGTTCGTACTGTTGCTCCTGTTGACCAGCGGGCGGGACACCATGATCGCGTTCAAGGGTTACGCGGCCATCCTGATCTGGATCCAGCTCTGGCCGCCGCTCTACGCCATCCTGAACTACATGGCCTCGATCTACGCCGCCTACGACCTGGCCGCCGCAGCGGACCTTGGAACCGGGGCGAAGGCGCTAGCGCTGCAGACCTCCTCGGTGATCTACTCGCGCGCGATCTCGGGCGAAGCCATCGTGGGCTACCTGGCGATCAGCATCCCCTTCGTGGCCTGGGCGGCGCTCAAGCGCATGGAGAATTTCGGCACGGCCCTGGTGGGCGGCCTGTCAGGGCTGCAGGCCATGCTCTCGGGATCGACCTCGGCATCAACCGTGGGCAATACATCCATGGGCAATGTGTCGATGGATCAGATGCAGCTCGCGCCGAACCGCACATCGGCCTTCATGTCGAGCTGGCAAAACGACCTCTCCGGCAACACCCTCTCGTCCAACGCCCTCACGGGTCGGACGGCGATGAGCCTGCTGCGCAACCAAGGCTTCGCCTCGCGGGTCGTATCCATGCGGGTGTCCGAACAGGACGTGCAGGACGCGAGCCGCCAAGCCGACGCAGCGCGCAGCGAGTCGGTGGCAGCCAGCAATGAGCGGTCGGCGGTGCTGACCGAGGCATTCACCAAGGGCCTCGCGAAGCTGCGCTCGTCACGCAGCAGCAGCGGCTCCACGTCGAGCAGCTTCGAGCAGTTCGGTGAAACGATCAACCGGCTGGACCAGATCAGCAAGAGCGTGGCGGACTCCACTGGTTTGACGCAGGCGCAGGTGGCTCGCATCGCGATGGGTGCCTCTGGCCGGCTTGGGATAAACACGCCAGTCTTTGGCCTCCAAGGGAATGCCACTGCAGACAAGAACTTCACCTCAGGCCTCTCCTCAGAAGAACGCAAGGTGCTCGGTAGCATGAGTTCTGACCAGTTCGCGGAGTTCAAACAGTTCGGCGACCGGACCTCCCGCGATACGAGCTTCGTGAATGCCGTCTCCAGCGACGCCCGCGAGGCGCAGGATCTATCCTCTCGCCTATCCTCAACCGCTACGCGTTCGGAGCGGGCTGACGCCAGCCTCTCAGAACGAACGTCCTTCTCCGAACGGGTCTCGACCGCCTACGAGCGCGGCGAAACCATCTCGATTGATATCGCCCAGGACCCGCACAACCTTGAGATGTTTAGGCGCTACGCGGAACAGTATGGCGGCAATAGTGCATCGGCACGCGTCCTCATGGAGGCAGAACTGGCCCGGCAGTCACTACGTCCCCATCAAGTTTTCTCGGATGGAACCGCCGTGCCCACCACATTCGGGGATCTTGGTGCACAGCACCTACGCAACACAGGAGATCCCGCGATCGGAGCGGATATCAGCGGCCGTCACCGAGCGAACCAAACCGAAGTGCGTCAGTTCGACAGATCCCTGTCTTCGACTGTTCCTGCCGCTGGCGCTCCATCCTTTGTGCGCAATTCCATCCGAGAAGAAGGTGGGCGCATTCGGACAACCACAGGCTCTGACCAAGAGGCTTTCGAGCAAAAAGCACAGATCAGGGAAACTCCCGACGGCACCTTGGCCTCCGAACGTTCGTTGATGAGGCAGACGGGCAAGCAGGCCGTAGAAGATGCCAGCCCACTTATCGAAGATGCGAAGGACGCGGTGAAGGATGCGCTCCGGAAGTGACCGGTCACCCGATACGATCAGGGTCGTACATATGCTTGTCCGGCTCAGCGTCAGGCATGCGCGTGAAGGGCGGAAGCCCTTTGTCTCTCCAGTAGTTCGCGGCGAGATCACGACCTGATGAGCCTCCTCCGGGGATCGGTTCGATCTCTTCCTCGGTAAGCAACCGCCGACGTCCAGATTGCCGTTTGCCGATCTGCGATAGCCCTCCGCCGATCGCGCCGCCAAACAGGGCTCCAACGGCCATCATGACAATGCGCAAGCCCCAGCCATCGGGCCAGGCCGACAGCAGGCCAATGCCGATGCCCAGCAGCAGGAAGAACAGGAAGATGGCTTTTCGCATAGAGCCTCCTTGCAGATACCCGGACCAGAGACGCCTTCAGGTCAAGACCACGTCGACATGATCGCACGCGGGTTCCTAAGGAACTAGACAGCCGCGCTCTGGACCACCTGCATCCAGCGTATCACGTTGATTCCCCGCTCCAAGGCGTGCAAACGCTCGACGATGCGTTTGGGATGGCATGGTGTCGCCGCAGAACCATTTCCGCCGCCTGCATCGCAGGGTAGTCCTGCCTCAACACATCCAGCAACGGCCCTTCAGGTACCAGTCGCAATCCGCCCGTCAGACAGAGGATCTGAAACAGCCCCGAGCCTCGTTTGCTAGCCCCCGATCGCAACGCCCGCGGGGGCGACGTCGGTTGCCCTTGGCGGCAGCGCAACTTGCATCTAGGACAGTAAGGAAGTAAGATTTCCTTTAATTCCCCTCCCCAGAGTGCTGCCATGCTTGCTAAGTTGACCTCGAAGAATCAGATCACGCTGCCCAAGGCCGTTGTGTCGGAAGTAGATGCAGCCGAATACTTTGACGTCGTCGTGGAGAATGGCCGAATCGTACTGACCCCAGTTCGCGTACAGCGAGCGCAAGCCGTCCGCGACCAGTTGCAACGGCTCGGCATTACCGAACAGGACGTAGAAGACGCAATTTCTTGGGCCCGCCAATGACCCGCGTTGTGCTGGATACCAATGTCGTACTCTCGGCGTTGCTGTTCACGTCCGGCCGGCTCGCATGGATACGTCGGGCCTGGCAACACAAGCAACTGCAACCCCTGGTGTGCAAGGAAACGGTCAGTGAATTGCTCCGTGTGCTTGCGTATCCGAAGTTCAAGCTGACAGCCGAAGATCGGCAAGAACTGGTGGAAGATTTCCTGCCTTTCGCCGAGGCCGTCCAGCTACCACAGCCGTGGCCTACCCTACCAGCCTGCCGCGACGAGAAAGATCAGATGTTTCTCGTGCTGGCACGTGTAGGTCAAGCCCGACTCCTCATCACGGGCGACAGTGATCTCTTGGCGATGCGCGATGAGTTTCCCAACCTGATCGTGACCCCCGATGAATGGGCCAGACAACAAGACTGCGAATCGCAGCCGTGAACGGAGCGGCGATAAAGATTTGATCAGACGTGCTGCCGCCGAAGAGCACAACAACGGCACGCTTGCCGTCACCAAGACAGCGTCAATGGCATCCAGGAACGACGCAATTTTTCAGCCTGCCCTCGCTGATGAGGCATTCATACCCTCGCCTCGCTCATAGCGGTTCAGGACTGCCACCATCCAGGCCGGCATCGACCTCTTGGCCTCGCACAGGGCCTGGAACTCCCCGGAAGGCAGCTTTTCCGCAATGCGCCTGAACATGTCAGGCGTTACCTGGTGGCGTCCCAGGTACCAGAGCGCAGACAGCGCTTGACCAGCCGGCCGCCCTGCCAGCACCAGTTTGCGCGGGGCAACATGCTGAAGCCGGACGACCATCTTGCCCAGTCGGATCGCACGCGACGAGCCCGTCGTGTAAAAGACGGCCTGCGCTGGCACCTGGGTGGTAAGACCGAAACGCCGCGCAGCCTCCGCACCGTGAATCTCGATTGTCGCCCCTTCGGTCTGGGCAACGGTCTTCGCCACCACCTCAGGGGCCGGCTGCGCCTTGATGCCGAAACGGCTGGGCTTGGGAACGATGTACAGACCATGCCCGACACACTCGATGCTGCCGGCCTTGGCGAGACGCATCAATGACTGATCGATGGCCGCACGTGACCCCAAACCAGTGAAAAGCGCAGGGGTGAACGGCTCTCCTGCCGGCTGGGCGGCAATGTGCTCCCGAATGGCTTGCGACACGGTCATAATGATCTCCTTTGTTAGAAATCTTATATAAATATCTAACACGGTGCGAGAACTCGGCTCTAATTCGCAAGCCAACCGTCCTTGACCAGCGGCATAGCAAGGCAGCCCGTCCTGGCCTCCTGCAGCCCATCCCCGCGCCTGCCGCTTGCTACTTGCTATCGCGCCACCTTGGCCACGGCCTCGTCACGCCCTCGACCTTCAACCATCGCAGCTGCTTGCGGCGGCGCCAAGCGGCAGGACTTAAGCAACGATGACAACGCTTGCAACGAAGCCAGAGCGCGCAGCAACTCTGTATCGGTGTTCTCGGGACAGTTTCCTGCTTCGATCTGCCGCTTGACGGCGTCACGGACAACCCCGATGGCATGCCCATACTCGCCGCATTCGTCACCACGCAGAAATACACCTGGCCAGTCGCCACTGAACTGCAACGGCCCCGTGAGCGGCCGAAACGCCATAGGGACATGTGCGATCGTCCTACGTGCCATGTTTCACTCCTTTGATGGGCCTTCTGCCATCGAGAAGACGCCGCCTCCACCCAAGCGGAAGCATTGCTCCTCACACAGACTGCATCAAAGCCACCTGACGCTCGTCATCCGCCCCAGGCTCAGAGGAATAGGCCAGCTTCAACGGCTTCACAGGGCTGGGCCCATTCATGATCCATGAATCGACCATATCGGCCCAAGCTTGGAGCATTGTTCTACGCTGCTCGGCGTATTCCGCCTTGTTGTAGACCGCCCGCACGCCCCGCTGCTCGTGGGCAAGGCATTTCTCAATCCAGTCGCTATTGAATCCAGCCTCATGCAAGTGGGTGCTGGCCGTGCGGCGCAGGTCATGCACGGTAAAGGATTCGAACTCCTCTCCGCGATCGCGAATCAGTTGCACAGTGACCTCGAGGACTCGATTCAACGCTGGGTTGCTGATCGGCCGATTCATCTCATAGCGTCCGGGGTGCAAGTACTGGCTGGACCCGAAGCAAGTCTTGAAAGCCACCAGAATATCGAGTACCTGCTGACTGAGATAGACGTTATGAGGGCGACCCGCTTTCATGCGCTCCTTCGGAATCGTCCAAATGGCTGTTCCGAAGTCCACCTCCTCCCACGTCGCCTGGATGAATTCCGATTTACGGACCATCGTCAGCAGCATGAATTTGACAGCCAAACGCAATGTCGATGCAGTCCCCGTTTCTTCAAGCGCGTTGAAGAACACGTGAATTTCCTTCGGCGAAAGGGCCCTATCCCGAGCCTTGAACGTGGCAATAGCGCTGGGCCTGATCGCCTCCGCGGGATTTTCGATTTTCATCCCCCGCGCCTTCACGTACTGGTACACCTGCAGCACAATGTCCCGTGCATGAACAGCTGGCGCCGCTGCGCCCTTCGCCTTGATCCTCTCGCATCGCGCCATCAGGATGTCCGGCGTGATCTCCTCGAGCTTTAGCCGGCCAAACTCCTTCTCCAGATGCCGGTCATAGACCGACTTCCGCATGGCCTTGGTCGAGTCGGCTAGGTCAGCGTCTTCGAAATACTTTTTCGCCCAGCCGCCGAACGTCAGGGCCTCCGCGGCCTTGATCCGCTTTTCGACCTTGCCGCGCGAAGGGCTCTCCCCTTGCTCCACGCTCCGAGCCGCCCGCGTGAGTAGCAGTCGAGCCTCGGCCAAGCTGACGGACATGCCGTAGTCCAGCTCATCCAGGGCACGTGGGTTGCGTGCCCCCAGGTTCGAGTCATATTGACCGATCACCAAAGTCTCGCGGCGCTTGCCCATGCGGTAGTCGAACCGGAAGCTGACGACGCCGGTTCGCGTCACCGCGACGTAGAGGCCTTGTTGGTCCGCGACCTTGTAGATCTTTCCCGTGGCCTTGAGGGCCTTCAATTTCAAGTCAGTGAGCATCTTGTCCTCCGACGAATCCATCGAATCTGATACCGTCAAGGCATTTGACGGTATCAACCGAGGTCGTCCAAGGGGTTGCTCTCCGGTACCGCCAACAATACCGCCAAATTCCGGGGGCTTTGCTGAGGCGACTTGAGACCGTATAGGACTTAACTCACTGTCAGGGCGGGCTTTTCAGCGAAAAGCGGGACCACATGGGACGACCTGACGTGAAGGTATTTCATTCCCACTCGATCGTCGCCGGCGGCTTGCTGCTCACGTCGTAGGTCACCCGGTTGATCCCGCGCACCTCGTTGATGATGCGGCCCGACACCTTCTTCAGCAGCCCATAGGGCAGTTCCGCCCAGTCGGCCGTCATGAAATCGCTGGTCTGCACGGCGCGCAGGGCGACGACGTAGTCGTAGGTGCGGCCGTCACCCATCACGCCCACGCTCTTGACGGGCAGGAAGACGGTGAAGGCCTGGCTGGTCAGGTCGTACCAGGTCTTGCCGGTGGCTTCGTCGCGGAAGTTGTGCAGTTCCTCGATGAAGATGGCGTCGGCGCGGCGCAGCAGGTCGGCGTATTCCTTCTTCACTTCGCCGAGGATGCGCACGCCCAGGCCGGGGCCGGGGAACGGGTGGCGGTAGACCATCTCGCGCGGCAGGCCCAGGGCCACGCCGAGTTCGCGCACCTCGTCCTTGAACAGGTCGCGCAGCGGCTCCAGCAGCTTCAGGCCCAGCTGCTCGGGCAGGCCGCCGACGTTGTGGTGGCTCTTGATGGTGACGGCCTTCTTGCTCTTGGCGCCGCCGCTCTCGATCACGTCGGGGTAGATGGTGCCTTGGGCCAGGAAGGTCGCGCCCTTGTGGCCCGCGTCGCCGGCCTTGAGCTTGGCGGCTTCGGCCTTGAACACATCGACGAACAGGCCGCCGATGATCTTGCGCTTGGCCTCGGGCTCGCTGACGCCGGCCAGCTTGCCCAGGAACAGGTCACTGGCATCCACGCGGATGACCTTGGCGTGCAGCTTGCCCTCGAACATCTCCATGACCATGTCGCCCTCGTTGAGGCGCAGCAGGCCGTGATCGACGAACACGCAGGTGAGCTGGTCGCCGATGGCACGGTGGATCAGCGCTGCGGCGACGGAAGAATCGACACCGCCCGACAGGCCGAGGATGACCTCCTCGTCGCCTACCTGCTCGCGGATTTTCGTGACCGCTTCCTCGATGTAGTCGCCCATGATCCAGTCCGCATTGGCGCCGCAGATATCGCGCACGAAGCGCGTGAGCATGGCCGCGCCCTGCACGGTGTGCGTGACTTCGGGATGGAACTGCACGGCATAGAAACGGCGCGCCTCGTCGGCCATGCCCGCAATGGGGCACGACGGCGTGGAGGCCATGACCTTGAAGCCCGGAGGCAGCGTGGTCACCTTGTCGCCATGGCTCATCCATACCTTGAGCATGCCGTGGCCCTCGGCGGTGGTGAAGTCGGCAATGTCCTTGAGCAGCGCGGTGTGCCCATGGGCACGCACTTCGGCGTAGCCGAATTCGCGGGTGTGCGAGCCCTCCACCTTGCCGCAGAGCTGCGTCGCCATGGTCTGCATGCCGTAGCAGATGCCGAGCACAGGAATGCCGAGCTCGAACACCGCGTCGGGCGCGCGGTCGTCTACCTCGTACACGCTGGCGTGGCTGCCCGAGAGGATCACGCCCTTAAGCCGGCCGTCGGCGGCGAAGGCGCGTACCCAGTCGCTGCTCACGTCGCAGGGATGCACCTCGCAGTAGACGTGGGCTTCGCGCACGCGGCGCGCGATGAGCTGGGTGACTTGGGAGCCGAAATCGAGGATGAGGATCTTGTCGTGTTGCATGGCGGAGCGGCGGGTCGGGAAAGACAAAGGCCCGAACACCTGGCTGCGGGGTTCGGGCCTGCGGGCTGCGGCGTATCAGTCCGCAGGCCCGAACCCCGCAGCCAGGTGTTCGGGCCTGCGGGCTGCGGCGTATCAGTCCGCGCGGTAGTTGGGGGCTTCCTTGGTGATCTGCACGTCGTGCACGTGCGACTCGCGGATGCCGGCGGCTGTGATCTCCACGAACTCCGCCTGGTTGTTCATCTCCTCGATGGTGGCACAGCCGCAGTAGCCCATGGCCGCGCGCACGCCGCCCGCCATCTGGAAGACGATGGACACCATTGAGCCCTTGTAGGGCACGCGGCCCTCGATGCCCTCGGGCACAAGCTTGTCGGCGTTGGGGTTGCCGGTGGTGGCTTCCTGGAAGTAGCGGTCAGCCGAGCCCTGCTGCATGGCGCCGATGGAGCCCATGCCGCGGTAGCTCTTGTAGGAGCGGCCCTGGTAGAGGATGACCTCGCCGGGCGCCTCTTCGGTGCCGGCGAACATGCCGCCCATCATCACCGTGGATGCGCCTGCGGCCAGCGCCTTGGCGATGTCGCCCGAGAAGCGGATGCCGCCGTCGGCGATCAGCGGCACGCCCGTGCCCTGGAGCGCCGTGGCCACGCTGTCGATGGCCATGATCTGCGGCACGCCGACGCCGGCGACGATGCGGGTGGTGCAGATCGAGCCCGGGCCGATGCCGACCTTGACCGCGTCCGCGCCGGCCTCGACCAGCGCCAGCGCAGCGGCGCCCGTGGCGATGTTGCCGCCGATGACCTGCACCTGCGGATGCTTCTGCTTGACCCAGCGCACACGGTCGATCACGCCCTTGCTGTGGCCGTGGGCCGTGTCGACCACGATGGCGTCCACGCCGGCCTTGACCAGCAGTTCGACGCGCTCCTCGGTGCCCTCGCCCACGCCCACCGCGGCGGCCACGCGCAGGCGGCCGGCCGCATCGCGCGCGGCGTTGGGGAAGGTGGTCTGCTTGTTGATGTCCTTGACGGTGATGAGGCCCTTGAGCTCGAAGGCATCGTTCACCACCAGCAGGCGCTCCAGCTTGTGGCGGTTGAGCAGCGCCTTGGCCTGCGCGGGCGTGGTGCCGTCCTTGTCGTTGACGGTGACCAGCTTCTCGCGCGGCGTCATGATCTCGCGCACCTTCACGTCGTAGCGCGTCTCGAAGCGCACGTCGCGGCTGGTGACGATGCCCACCACCTTGCCGCCGTCGCATACCGGGAAGCCCGAGATGCCCAGGTTCTCCGACAGCTCCAGCACCTGCAACACCGTGTGCTCGGGCGTGATCACCACGGGGTCGCGCACCACGCCGGACTCATGGCGCTTGACCTTGGCAACCTCGGCCGCCTGCTCCTGCGCCGTCATGTTCTTGTGGATCACGCCGATGCCGCCCTCCTGCGCAATGGCGATGGCCAGGCGCGCCTCGGTGACGGTGTCCATGGCGGCGGACACGAGGGGGAGATTCAGGGTGATGTCGCGCGTGAAGCGCGTGGAGAGGGAGGTGTCCTTGGGCAGGACCTGGGAGTACGCTGGCACCAGCAACACATCGTCGAAGGTGAGCGCTTTTCCGAGAAGGCGCATGTGAAAGCTCCAAAAGAAGGATTGTACCCGCGGCGCGACACGTTCCGCCGGGGCGCCGCTGGTGGCAGCGCAGTGCCGCCGCTACACTCTGCCGCATGAGATCCCGCAAGCTGCTTCTGTTGGCCATTGCCTGCACCTGGGCGATGGGCGCCTCGGCGCAATGGCAATGGGTGGACAAGGATGGGCGCAAGGTCTTCAGCGACCGGCCGCCCCCGCAGGACGTTCCCGAGAAGAACATCCTCAAGCAGCCGCACACGCTGGGCCGCGCCGCACCGGCGGCGGCGCCCGCTTCGGCGGCCGCCGCGCCGCAGATCAGCGGCAAGGACAAGCAGCTCGAGGACAACAAGGCCAAGGCCGATGCCGCCGAGGCCGCCAAGAAGAAAGCTGAAGAAGACCGCATGGCCAGGGCCCGCGCCGACAACTGCGCGCGCGCCAAGCGCGCCAAGGCCGCGCTGGCGCCCGGCCAGCTCGTGGGCCATGTGAACGCGCAGGGTGAGCGCGGCTACATGGACGACGCCACGCGCGCCGCGGAGCTGCGCCGCGCCGACGAGGTCATCGCCTCCGACTGCCGGTGAGAGCGTAGACACGCTCTAAGCCCCTCTCCTGGAACCGCAAGGCCGCCCGGGAGGCGGCCTTTTCGCATCAGTATCCGGCCTTGGCGCCCGGCCGGCGCTTGGAGAAAAGGCCCGCCGCGCGTGCGCCCTGGCTCGCGAAGCGTTGGCGGCGCGCCAGCTTGGGGTCCACCCGCAGCGGGCGGCACCACTCCACGCGGTCGCCGTCGCGCAGCGCCTCGTCGGCCGGGACTGCGCGGCCCCAGATGCCGCAGGCGAAGCGGCTGTCGCCCATCTCCAGTCCGCACGCCCGCAAGGCGTCGGCTACGGTAGCCCCCGGCGGCAGTTGCAGCGTCCACTCGCGCACCCCGCCCGGCACCAGCCCGGCGGCCACGGTGATCCGCAGCACAGCCCCCACGGCATCAGCCATAGACCTGCTCCGCGCGCTGGATGAACGCATCCACGAAGCTGGCGGCGATGCGGTCGAACACCGGCCCCACGAGGGCAGCCAGGGCCCGGTTGTCGAATCCATAGCGCAGTTGCAGTTCGACCTTGCAGGCGCGCTGCGAGCCATCGCCCACGGGGTGGAAGTGCCAGTCGCCGTCCAGCTGCGAGAACGGGCCTTCGACCAGCTCCATCTTCACGCGGCGGCCCGCCTCGTGCGTGTTGCGCGTGACGAAGGACTTGCGGATGCCCCCCAGCGCGATGCCGACCTCGGCCTTCATGCCGTGCTCGTCACGCTCCAGCACCCGGGCGTGGTCGCACCAGGGCAGGAACTGCGGATACTTCTCCACGTCCGTCACGAGTGCGAACATTTCTTCGGGGCTGTACCAGATGAGGACGGACTTATTGACTGTTTTCATGAAGGCGGAGCGCCTAAAATCCATGGCGCGAGACGGATGACCATTGTAGGGAGGCATTGCATCCTCCTATGGCATCCGCATCTAGGACCCATGGCCAAGAAACCCGAAACATCGTCACGCATCGCCGACAACAAGAAGGCGGCATACAACTACTTCTTCGAGGAACGCTACGAGGCGGGCATGGTGCTGCACGGCTGGGAGGTGAAGGCGCTGCGCGAAGGCAAGGCCCAGCTCACGGACGGCTACGTGGTCATCAAGGAGGGCGAGCTGTACCTGATCGGCTGCCAGATCAACCCGCTCAAGACCGCCTCCACCCACGTGAGCCCCGACGCCGCCCGCATCAAGAAGCTGCTGATGCACAAGGACGAGATCAAGCGCCTGATCGGCAAGGTGGAGCAGAAAGGCTACACGCTGGTGCCGCTGAACCTGCACTGGAAGGACGGCCGCGCCAAGTGCGAAATCGCCCTGGCCAAGGGCAAGGCCGAGCACGACAAGCGCGACACCATCAAGGACCGCGAAGGCAAGCGCGAGGTGGAACGCGCGATGAAGAGCCGCCACCGCTGAAGCATCTCGGGCACCCGTCCGACAGCCGGGCAGCGCCGCCCACCCCTACAGTCGAAGGCTCCGCCAACTCCAGCAAGGAGCCCGTCCATGACCCGCAAGCTTTCCCTCGCCGCAATTGCCCTGTCGGCCACCCTCCTGGCCGCCTGCGGCACCGGCGGCATGCACCACGCCAAGCCCAGCACGCCCACCCGCGCCGCCGACGGCACGCTGATCGGCCCCGACGGCCGCACGCTGTATTTCTTCACCCGGGATGCCCAGGGCAGCGGCGCCTCCGCCTGCTACGACCAGTGCGCCGTCAACTGGCCGCCGCTGGCCGTGGCGTCCGGCGCGCAGCCCCAGGGCGACTACACCATCCTCGTGCGCAGCGACAACACCCGCCAATGGGCCTACAAGGGCCAGCCGCTCTACTACTTCGCCAAGGACACCAGGCCCGGCGAGAAGCTGGGCGACGGCGTGAACGGCGTCTGGAAGGTGGCGCGGCCCTGACGGCCCTGCCGCCTGCATGAAAAAAGCCGCACGGTTGTGCGGCTTTTTTCACGGTGCCCTCCTCAGTCGCGCAGCGGCGCCAGCGGATGCGCGTGCACGGGCCAGGGGCTGTCGAAAAACGGCTGCCACATCGCGGGCGTCACGTCCTCGATGCGCGCGGGGGCCCACTGCGGGCTGTGGTCCTTGTCCACGGCCAGCGCGCGGATGCCCTCGATGGTCTCGCTCTGGCCGGGGCGCAGGTAGAAGCAGTGGCGCACCATGTCGCGCTCCATGCGCAGGTCGTCGGCCAGGCCCATGCCCCGCGCGCGGCGGATCTGCTCCAGCACCACGTGCAGCATCAGCGGCGAGCGCTTTCGCAGGGTGGCGGCCGTGGCGCGCTCCCATTCGCCCGACGCGGCTTCCAGCGCCGCGATGATGGCGGGCACGCCGCCCAGACCGAAATATTGGTCGATTTGGGCTCCAGCGCTTACCTGGCAAGCGCCAGCAGCTACGAATTTGGAAGCAACGAAGTCCTGCACCGCCTTGCCGTCGGAGAACGGCTGGCTGCCCAGTTGCTCCCACACGGCGCCCAGCTCGCCGCAGGGCAGGAAGCCGTCGGCCAGCTGGAACGCGATGGCGTCCGCCGCGCCGATGGTGTCGCCCGTCAAGGCCAGCCACTCGCCCACGCGGCCCGGGCAGCGCGAGAGGAAGTAGCCGCCGCCCACGTCTGGGAACAGGCCGATGGCCGTCTCAGGCATGGCCATCTTGGTGCGCTCGGTCACCACGCGCAGCGTGCCGCCCTGGCTGATGCCCATGCCGCCGCCCATGACGATGCCGTCCATGAACGCGATGTAGGGCTTGCCGAAGGTGTGGATCAGGTGGTTGAGCGCGTATTCCTCGGTGAAGAAGTCCTCGAGCTGCGGGTTGCCGCTGCTGCCCGCCGCGTGCAGGAAGCGGATGTCGCCGCCCGCGCAGAACGCGCCGAACGGCCCCTCGCGGCCGTTGCCGCGGATCGCCACGGCCAGCACCTGGTCATCTTTCTGCCAGGCCAGCAGCGTGGCCATGAGGCTGCGCACCATGCCCAGCGACAGGGCGTTGAGCGCCTTCGGGCGGTTCAGTGTGATGCAGCCAACGCGGCCGCGCACCTCGGTCACGACTTCCGCCGTCATCTCCGTCATTGTTGTTCCTTCCATCCAAGCAGTTCATTGAAAACGAGCGCGCCGATCACCAGCGCGCCACCCATCAGCACGGCCGGGGCCGGACGCTCACCCGCACCCGCCCAAGCCAGCAAAATGCCGAAGATCACCTCCAGCAGACCCAGCAGCGCCACCTCGGGCGCCTTGAGCACGCGCGCACAGTACACCACGAGCACGCACGGAATCGCCAATTGGACCAGACCCAGCAAGGCCAGCAGCGCCAGGTCGTGCCTCGTGGCCTGGAACGGCCAGGCCAGCGGGAAGGTGGCCAGCGACGAAAGTGCTGCGCCCACCAACACGGCCGGCACCAGGTCCACCGCATGGCCCTGGCGCTGCCCGCGCAGTCGCTGCCACAGGCCGTTGTCTGCATCGCTGTGTGCAGCGCCGCACGGTAGCCGCGCAGCCCGCTTTGCGCAGGCCCGGATGCGCGCAGGGCGAGCCCTCCTTGCGGAGCGGCTCGCCCTGCGGGCCACGGGCCGGTCAGCCGGCGCGCAGCGTCATGCGCCCTCGCGGCTGGCGCGCTTGCGCTCGTGCTCCTTGAGGTGGCGCTTGCGCAGGCGGATGCTCTTGGGCGTGATCTCGACGAGTTCGTCGTCCTCGATGAACTCCACGCCGTATTCCAGCGTGAGGTCGATGGGCGGCGTGATCTTGATCGCGTCTTCCTTGCCGCTCACGCGGAAGTTGGTGAGCTGCTTGGTGCGCGTGGCGTTCACCACGAGGTCGTTGTCGCGGTTGTGCACGCCGACGATCATGCCCTCGTACACCGGGTCGCCCGCGCGCACGAACATGCGGCCGCGGTCGTCCAGCTTGCCCAGGGCGTAGGTGAAGATCTCGCCGTCGTCCATGGAGATCAGCACGCCGTTCTTGCGCCCGCCGATGTCGCCCTTGTGCGGCTCGTAGCTGTCGAAGATGTTGCTGATGAGGCCCGAGCCGCGCGTCAGGTTCAGGAACTCGTTGGTGAAGCCGATCAGGCCACGCGCAGGGATGCGGTATTCCAGGCGCACGCGCCCGCGGCCGTCCGGCTCCATGTTCACCAGCTCGCCCTTGCGCTCGCCCAGCGCCTGCATCACGCCGCCCTGGTGGCCTTCCTCGATGTCGGCGGTCACCAGCTCGATGGGCTCGCAGCGCTCGCCGTCGATGTCCTTGAAGACCACGCGCGGCTTGGAGACGGCCAGCTCGTAGCCCTCGCGGCGCATTTCCTCCAGCAGGATGGTCAGGTGCAGTTCGCCCCGGCCGGACACCTCGAAGATCCCGTCCTCGTCGGTCTCCTTCACGCGCAGGGCCACGTTGGAGCGCAGTTCCTTCTGCAGGCGGTCCCAGAGCTGGCGGCTGGTCACGAACTTGCCTTCGCGGCCCGCCAGCGGCGAGGTGTTCACGCAGAAGTTCATGGTCAGCGTGGGCTCGTCGATCTTGAGCATGGGCAGCGGCTGCGGGTTGGCCGGGTCGGTCAGCGTCTCGCCGATGCCCACGTTCTCGATGCCGTTGATGAGCACGATCTCGCTGGGGCCGGCCTCGGTCACCTGCACGCGGTCCAGGCCCTGGAACTGGTGGATCTGGTTCACGCGGCCCTTGTAGCTCTCGCCATCGGGGCCGGCCATGACCAGCACGTCCTGGCCGGCCTTGAGCGTGCCCTGCGTGATGCGGCCCACGCCGATGCGGCCCACGAAGGTGGAGTAGTCCAGCGCGGACACCTGCATCTGCAGCGGCGCGGAGGGGTCGCCCTTGACCGAGGGCACATGCTTGAGGATGGTCTCGAACAGGGCCGACATGTCGGGGCCCCACTGCTCGCCCGGCGCGCCCTGCTCCAGCGCGCTCCAGCCGTTGATGCCGGAGGCATAGACCACGGGGAAGTCGAGCTGCTCGTCGGTCGCGCCCAGCTTGTCGAACAGGTCGAACGCGGCGTTCACCACCTTGTCGGGGTTGGCGCCGGGCTTGTCCACCTTGTTGACCACCACGATGGGCTTGAGGCCCAGGGCCAGCGCCTTCTTGGTCACGAAGCGCGTCTGGGGCATGGGGCCTTCCTGCGCGTCGATCAGCAGCACCACGCCGTCCACCATCGAGAGCGCGCGCTCCACCTCGCCGCCGAAGTCGGCGTGGCCGGGCGTGTCGAGGATGTTGATGTGCGTGCCGTTCCAGCTCACGGCGCAGTTCTTCGCCAGGATGGTGATGCCGCGCTCGCGCTCGATGGCGTTGTTGTCCATCACCGTGTCCACGACTTTCTCGTGGGCGGCGAAGGTGCCGGACTGGCGCAGCAGCTGGTCCACCATGGTGGTCTTGCCATGGTCGACGTGGGCGATGATGGCGATGTTGCGGATTTGTTTGCTCATAGCGTTGTTGCCTTCAATGTGCCGCGTTGGCAGCGCGCGGCGCGCTTTCCAGGATCTGTTGTATTTCGATGGGAGAGAGCAGCCGGCCAGGGATCAGCTCGCCCCGCGTGATGTGTGCCACGCCCAGCAGCGCGCGTGGGCGCGTGCCGAACACGGCCACGGCCGGCGCATCGGGCCAGGGCCCGCGCCGGCGCATGCCGGAGAGGAACCGGCCTGCATTGTCTTCGTCGAGCGTGACAGGCACGTGCCCGGCCAGCAGCGTCTCCACCGGCTGCACGCAGGCCAGGCGCTCGTCCTCGCCCATGGCCTCCAGCGCGGGTAGCGTCACGCAGCGCGCGACGCCCAGGCCCCCGGTGTCGGTGCGGCGCAGGAAGGTGAGGTGCGCGCCGCAGCCCAGGGCCGCGCCGATGTCCTCACCCAGCGTGCGGATGTAGGTGCCCTTGCTGCACGTCACTACCATCTTGATAGCTGGCTGTGCCTGCCCAGCCTGCGTCAGGGTCAGTTCCAATGCGTGGATCGTCACGTCGCGCGCCTCGCGCTCCACGGACACACCGGCGCGCGCGTATTCATAGAGCGCCTTGCCGTCCTTCTTGAGCGCGCTGTGCATCGGCGGTACCTGCCGGATGGGGCCGGTGAACTGCGCCTGCACGGCCGCCAGGCGCTCGGGCGTGAGCTGCGCGGGGTCGACCGCCCGCCGCTGCAGCACCTCGCCCTCGGCATCGCCGGTCGCGGTCGTCACGCCCAGCAGCGCGATGGCCTCGTAGGTCTTGGGCGCATCGAGCTGCAACTGGCTGAACTTGGTGGCCGCGCCGAAGCACAGCGGCAGCACGCCCGTGGCCAGCGGATCGAGCGTGCCCGTGTGGCCCGCCTTCTCGGCGCGCAGTAGCCACTTCGCCTTCTGCAAGGCGTCGTTGCTGGACAGGCCCAGGGGTTTGTCGAGCAGCAGCACTCCGTGCACCGGGCGCCGCTGCACCCGGATGCGGGGAGCGCGCTCGGTCATGCGTCGTCGTCGTCCTTGGAACGAGAGGCCACCGCGCGTGCGATCAGCGCATTCATGTCGGCCGCGCGCTCGGTGGTGCGGTCGAACACGAAGTGCAGCGTGGGCACGGTGTGGATGTGCAGGCGCTTGAACAGGCCGTTGCGCAGGAATCCCGCGGCCTGGTTCAGCGCCTCCTGCGTGGCATCGGCATCACCCACGAGCACGCTGAAAAACACCTTGGCGTGCGCGTAGTCGGGCGTAACCTCCACGCCCTGCAGCGTGCACATGCCGATGCGCGGGTCCTTCAACTCGCGGATCAGCTCGGTCAGGTCGCGCTGGATCTGGTCCGCGACTTTGAAGCCGCGGTTAGGGGTGGATGATTTCTTGGCTGCCATGGCGGTTCAAAGATGCAGGGGTTGCCACCAGCGGTCCACGCGCGGCACGTACATATGGTCCGGATCGTGGGACAGCACCACGCGCACGGCCTTGCCGGTGACGCGGCGCACGTCGATGAAGCCGAGGAAACGCGAATCCTTGCTGTTGTCACGGCTGTCGCCCATGACCATCACGTGGCCTTCTGGCACGCGCACCGGCGCGAAGCCGGTGTAGAGGTTCATGCCGGGCAGGCGGGCCACCTCGATCATGTGGCCGTCCAGCGCTTCGTGCCAGACCTCGGCCTTCAGCAAGCCCTGCTCCGTGGGTATGTCGCGCTGCACATCCACCAGGGTGCGCGGCTGCGGCCGGCCGTTCAGGAACAGCTGGTTGTTCGACATGGACACTTCGTCGCCTGCCACGGCCACCACACGCTTGATGAGGTTGAGCCCGTCGGCCGGCGAGTCGAAGGTGATCACGTCGCCGCGCTGCGGCGTACCCCAGCGCGCCACCTCGTGCAGCGTGAAGGGCACGCGCAGGCTGTAGGCACGCTTGTCCACGAGTACGCGGTCGCCCGCGTACAGGGTCGGGTTCATCGACGACGAGGGCACGTAGTTCCAGTCGGCCACGGCCGAGCGGAACACGAGCATCAGCCCCACGAAGAGCATGAAGCCGCGGTGCTCACGCCACATTCTGTGAATGATCTGCATAGCGTGCCCTTCCCGTCGTCCTGCTTATAGCGTCCGTGCTATTTCCTTGATGTCGAAGAACTCCAGCTGGTCACCCTCGCGGATGTCGTTGTAGTTCTTGAGCTTGATACCGCACTCGAAGCCTTCCTTGACTTCCTTGACGTCGTCCTTGATGCGGCGCAGCGATTCGACCTCGCCCGTGTACACCACCACGTTGTCGCGCAGCAGGCGGAAGCGTGCGTTGCGATGGACCATGCCCGAGGTGATGTAGGAGCCGGCCACCGTGCCGATCTTGGAGGCCACGAACACTGTGCGGATCTCGGCCGTGCCGATGACTTCCTCGCGCTGCTCGGGCGCCAGCATGCCGGACATGGCCACCTTCAGCTCGTCCACGGCGTCGTAGATGATGCCGTAGTAGCGCAGGTCCACGCCGTTGCTCTCGGCCAGCTTGCGCGCGCCTGCGTCGGCACGCACGTTGAAGCCGATCACGATGGCCTTGGAGGCGATCGCCAGGTTCACGTCGGACTCGCTGATGCCGCCCACGCCCGCATACACGAGTTGGACCTTGATCTCGTCGGTCGAAAGCTTGAGCAGCGACTGCGCCAGCGCTTCCTGGGAGCCTTGCACGTCCGCCTTGATGATGATGGGCAGGTTCTGCACCTCGCCCGCTGCCATATCGGCGAACATGTTCTCCAGCTTGGCAGCCTGCTGCCTGGCCAGCTTGGTGTTGCGGAACTTGCCCGCGCGGTAGGTCGCGATCTCGCGTGCACGGCGCTCGTCGGACAGCACCATGAACTCGTCGCCCGCCTGGGGCACCTCGGTCAGGCCCTGGATCTCGACAGGGATCGAGGGGCCGGCTTCCTTGGTGGAGCGGCCGTCCTCGTCGGTCATGGCACGCACGCGGCCGAAGGTCTGGCCCGCGAGCACCACGTCGCCCACCTTGAGCGTGCCGGACTGCACCAGCACCGTGGCCACGGGGCCGCGGCCCTTGTCGAGCTGGGCTTCGATGACCAGGCCCTTGGCCATGGCGTCCACCGGGGCCTTGAGCTCCAGCACTTCGGCTTGCAGCAGCACCTGCTCCAGCAGCTCGTCGATGCCCATGCCGGTCTTGGACGACACGGCCACGAAGGGCGAGTCGCCGCCGTATTCCTCGGGCACCACCTGCTCGCCCACCAGCTCCTGCTTGACGCGGTCGGGGTTGGCTTCGGGCTTGTCGGCCTTGGTAATGGCCACGACGATGGGAACGCCAGCCGCCTTCGCGTGCTTGATGGCTTCCTTGGTCTGGGGCATCACGCCGTCGTCGGCTGCGCACACCAGGATGACGATGTCGGTCGCCTGGGCGCCGCGGGCACGCATGGCCGTGAAGGCCTCGTGGCCGGGGGTGTCCAGGAAGGTGACGATGCCGCGCGGCGTCTCGACGTGGTAGGCGCCGATGTGCTGCGTGATGCCGCCGGCCTCGCCCGCCGCCACCTTGGAGCGGCGGATGTAGTCCAGCAGCGAGGTCTTGCCGTGGTCCACGTGGCCCATGACGGTGACCACAGGCGCGCGCGACAGGGCCTCTGCCTGGTGGCCGGAGACTTCCTCGGCGGTGAACGCTTCCGGATCGTCCAGCGCGGCGACCACGGCCTTGTGGCCCATTTCCTCCACCACGATCATGGCGGTGTCCTGGTCCAGCGGCTGGTTGATGGTGACCATCTGGCCCATCTTCATGAGCGCCTTGATGACCTCGGAGGCCTTGATGGCCATCTTGTGCGCCAGCTCGGCCACGGTGATGGTCTCGGGCACGTGCACCTCGATCGCGCGGAACTCGGCCGGCGCCTGCTGCTGGCGCTGGTCGTCGCGGTCGTTGCCGCGCCGGCCGCGCGGGCCGCCGCGCCAGTTGTTGCGCCCCACCCCGCCGCTGCTGTCGCCGCGGGTCTTGATTTCCTTCTTCTTGGTCGTGTCGTTGGCCCAGCTCGACGAGAGCTTGGCGGACTTCACTTCCTTGCCCGCGCCCGGAGCGGCAGGCGCGCCCGCGCGGGCGCCGCCCGTGCCGGTGGCCGGCTTGTGCAGCGTGCCCTTCTTGGCATCGGCCGCGGGGGTGGCTGCCTTGGCGGCCGGCTTGGCCTCCTCGGGCTTCTTGGCCACGAGCACCTTCTTGGGCGCGGCCATCATGGCGCGGATGGCCTCGGCCTCGGCCAGGGCCTTGCGGCGGCGCTCGTCCAGGTCGGCCGCGCGCGCTGCATCCTCGGCCGCGCGGGCCTTGGATTCGGCTTCGGCCTTGGCACGCGCCTCGGCCTGCGCCTGGTTGCGTGCCTCGGCCTCGGCGGCGGCTTCGCGCTGCGCTTCCTGGCGCTCGGCGGATTCCTGGGCCTTCTTCTCGGCCTGCTGGGCCGCATAGGCGGCGGCGCGCTCCTCGGCCTCGCGTTCGCGGCGCTCGCGCGCCTCGCGCTCCTGGCGCTGTGTGGCCAGCTCTTCCTCCTGGCGGCGGAACAGTTCGGCCTGCTGGCGCGCTTCTTCCTCGCGGCGAACCAGGTCCTGGTCCTCGGCGGAGGGTGCCTCGGGCGCCTCGGCAGCGTCGTCGCGCTTGATGAAGGTGCGCTTCTTGCGCACTTCCACCTGGATGGTGCGCGCCTTGCCCGTGGCGTCGGCCTGCTTGATCTCGCTGGTGGACTTCTTCACCAGGGTGATCTTCTTGCGGTCGCCGCCCACGGTACCGTGGCTGGCCTGCAAATAGGCCAGAAGCTTTTGCTTGTCGGACTCGTTCAGCGCATCGACCGCGGACGTCTTGGCCACGCCGGCAGACTTGAGCTGCTCCAGCAGGGTTTCAGGCGATTTCTTGAGCTCTGCAGCGAACTCGGCAACAGTGTTACTCGACATATTCAGTTCGAACCTCCCTGACCTTTACTCTTGCCCCGCGGCAAACCAGTGCTCACGCGCCTTCATGATCAAGGCCTTGGCATCCTCGGCGGTCTGGCCGGTCAGTTCGGTCAATTCGTCAATGGCCAGATCGGCCAGGTCATCACGCGTATGCACTCCGCCGGCGGCGAGCTTGGCGATCAGCTCGGCATTGAGGCCTTCCAGGTCGCGCAGATCCTGGGAGACGGTGCCGATGCTCTCCTCGCGGGCGATTTCCATGGTCAACAGCGCGTCCTTGGCGCGGGCGCGCAGCTCGTTCACGGTGTCTTCGTCGAAGCTCTCGATCTCCAGCATTTCCTGCAGCGGCACGTAGGCCACCTCCTCGAGGCTGGCGAAGCCTTCCTCGATCAGGATGTCGGCGATCTCCTCGTCCACGTCGAGCTTCTCCATGAACAGCTTGCGGGCCGCGTCGGTTTCCTCGGCCTGCTTCTGGGCGCTTTCGGCCGCGTCCATGATGTTGATCTTCCAGCCCGTGAGGTCCGAGGCCAGGCGCACGTTCTGGCCGCCGCGGCCGATGGCGATGGCGAGGTTCTCCTCGTCCACCACCACGTCCATGGCATGTTTTTCCTCATCCACCACGATGGACGACACGTTGGCCGGCGCCAGCGCGCCGATCACGAACTGGGCGGGGTCCTCGGACCAGAGCACGATGTCCACGCGCTCGCCTGCCAGCTCGTTGGTCACGGCATTCACGCGTGTGCCGCGCACGCCCACGCAGGTGCCGATCGGGTCCACGCGCTTGTCGTGCGACAGCACGGCGATCTTGGCGCGGCTGCCCGGGTCGCGGGCGCAGCTCTTGATCTCCAGCAGGCCCTGCTCGATCTCGGGCACTTCGTTGCGGAACAGCTCGATCATGAACTCGGGCGCCGAGCGCGACAGGAGGATGGGCGCGCCGCGCAGCGTCAGGTCCACCTCCATGATCATGGCACGCACACGGTCGCCGTTGCGCAGGTTCTCCTTGGGGATCATCTCGCTGCGGCGCAGGCGCCCTTCCACGCGGCCGGACTCGACGATGATGTCGCCCTTGTCCATGCGCTTGACGGTGCCGGTGAAGATCCTCTCCCCACGGCTCATGAAGTCGTTGAGCAGCATCTCGCGCTCGGCGTCGCGGATCTTCTGCAGGATCACCTGCTTGGCGGCCATTGCGCCGATGCGGCCGATGGGCACGGACTCCACCGATTCCTCGATGTATTCGCCCACCTCGATGTCGGGGACGCGCTCCTGCGCATCCATCAGCAGTTCTTCGGCGTCGGGGTTCTGCAGGCCCGCGTCGTCGGGCACCACCAGCCAGCGGCGGAAAGTCTCGTACTCGCCGCTGTCGCGGTCGATGGCCACGCGGATGTCCACCTCGCCCTGGTACAGCTTCTTCGTGGCCTGCGCCAGCGCCGACTCCACCGCGCCCAAGACCACATCGCGCTCGACGTTCTTCTCGCGCGAAATGGCTTCCACCAACATCAACAATTCGCGATTCATGCGACGACTCTCCTGTTTCTCAATCTCTCGTGGGCCCCGGCCATGCACGGCGGCCCCACTGTTCGGTTTCTCAGCCTTCGGTCCCGGGCTTGGCGCCCCGCCCCTTGAAGTCCACGATGGGCGCCAGCCGCGCCTCGCGCAGCTCGTCGAACGTGAACCCCAGCGCCTGCAGCGGCGGCGGCACGCGCTTCTTGCTCACGCGCTGGCCTGGCTTCGGGGGCGGCTCGTCGCTCCACACGACCTGCCAGCCACCGGCCTGCACGCGCTCCAGCGTGCCCCGGAATTTCTTGCGGTTGGCAGACACCTGCCCGCCCGCCGCCGCACCCAGCGGGGCCTTGAGCGTGATGTCGACCATCTCGCCCTCGAAGCGCTCGAAGTCGCGCTCGTTGCGCAGCAGGCGGTCGATGCCCGGGGAGGACACCTCCAGGCGCTTGTAGTCCACGCCCTCGACCTCCAGCGCGAACTGGAGCTGGCGCGTGACCTTCTCGCAATCTTCCACGGTGATGAACTGCTCCGCGGCGGGCGGCTCGCCCTCCTGCACGGGAGTCCACGGGAGGTCGATGGTGATACGCAGCAGCCCCCCTGCGGAGCGTTCGATCTCCACCAGGTCATAGCCCAACCCGGCCACGGTCTGTTCAACAATCTGCTGCAATGCCACTTGTGTGCGCTCTGTCCAATTCCAGATGAAATGCCCGGCCTGCCCTCGCCTTCGTGGCGGCCGGGACTGAAAAGCAAACGCCCAAAAAAAACGGGCGGTTGGTACCCGCCCGATTGGTCGTGAAGCGAGTATTGTACTCGCTAATGCCCCGCGATGCAAAGGATCGCGGCACGCATCTTGCATTCAAGCGCGGCTGGCAACAATGCGCCGCAACAGCGCTTCCGCAGGCCCGTCCGCCACAGGGGAAAACCCTTTGCTGCCGAGCCCTTGCAGCAGCCGCCCCAGCACGCCGGCCTGCGGCAGCAGAGGCCCCAGGAAGCGCACGCCCCGGCCGTCGCCGATCAGGAGCGTGGGGAAAGTCTCCACGTCCACGTCGCCGACGACGCCTTCCTCGTCCTCCACATCCACCCACAGGAACCGGGCCCCGGGCCACTCGCGGGCCAGGGCCTCGAAACCGGCGCGGTACTGGCGGCACACGTCGCACCACTGCGCGCACAGGCAGATGACCCACAACCCTTCCCGCATGGAAGAGGCAGGGGTCGTCGCATTCGGTTCGGCAGGTGGGCCCATGGAGGAGGTGCTCGATGTCAATGGCCGCGCCGCTCCCGGCCGCGGTGGACGTCAATGGTATCCACCCTGGAGCCCTGGTTGCCCCAGGCTGCGCGGATGTAGGAAAGCACCGCGGCCATGTCCTCGTCGCCCAGGCTGTGCATGAAAGGCGGCATGCCATGGGGACGCGGGTTGCCCTGGGTGGCCGGCAGGTAGCCGCCTTGCAGCAGCACGCGCACCAGGTTGACGGTTTCCGGCATCTCCACCGCGCGGTTGCCTGCCAGCGCGGGAAATGCGCCGGCGCTCCCCTCCCCCTGCCGGCCGTGGCATTGCGCACAGTGCTGCGCATACACCTGCTCGCCCCGCTCCATGACCTTCTGCGATGGCCTGGCCACCGGCAGGGGCGCGTCCTGCGCCTGCGGCAAGCCACGCAAATAGGTGGCCATGGCACGCAGGTCCTCCTCGCTCAGGTACTGCAGGCTGCGGAACACCACCTCCGCCATGGGGCCGGAAACGGCCGCCCGGGGAGACACGCCGGTCTTGAGCAGCGCTACGGCATCCTCCAGCGGCCACGCCGCCAGCCCGGCCTCGCGCGCGGAATTCAGTGCAGGGGCATACCAGTTCTGCACCGGCATCAGCCCGCCCTGGAAGGCCGCCCCCTCGCGCGTGGCACCCAGGGCGTTGCGCGGCGTGTGGCATGCAGCGCAATGGCCCAGTCCCTGGACCAGGTAGGCACCGCGGTTCCATTCGTCGGTTTGCCCGGGCTGCGCGTCCAGCACGCCGGGACGGAAGAACAATGCCCGCCAGACCGCCAGCGCGGCCTGCGTGTTGTACGGGAACCGCAGCGCATGCGCAGGGCTGGGCTGCTCGACCGGCGCGAGGCTGCGCAGATAGCTGAAGATGGCGTCCGAGTCCTCGCGCGTCACGCGCGTGTAGTTGGGATAGGGAAACGCAGGGTACAGCAGGCGGCCGTCGCGCGAACGGCCGTTGTGCAGTGCGCGCCAGAATTCGGAAGACGTCCACCGGCCGATGCCCGTGGCATCGTGCGGCGTCAGGTTGGAGGCGTAGATGGAGCCGAAGGGCGTGTCGATCGCCCGCCCGCCCGCGAAGGCGGCGCCTCCCGGGCTCGTATGGCAGGAGATGCAATTGCCCGCACGCGCCAGGTATTCCCCCCGCGCGATGGTTTCGGGCGCCGAGGACACGGGCGCGTCCTGCGCGGGCAGAGGCGCCTCGTCGAGGCGGTTGAGCGCCCACACGCCCGCCGCCGCGACGGCCACGGCGCAGGCCAGGCCTGCCCCCCAGAGCGCGAGGCGGGACGTCATCGCACACCTCCCGCCGCCGCTTGCAGCTGCTGCGGCACGCCGCCGCAGGGCAACGGCAGCCGCATCGCCAGCGCAGTAGCCGGCCGCCCCTGCGCAGGCACGGGCTGGGAGGCCAGCCATGCGGACACGGCGCTCACGTCTTCCACCGAGAGCTGCCGGGCCACTTGCGCCATGCAGTCGGGCGCCTGCGCGCGCCGCTGGCCGGTCTGCCAGGCACCCAATTGGCTGTTCACATAGTCACGCGACAGGCCCAGCAGGCCGGGAATGAACGGCGCCACGCCGGTCAAAGACTCTCCATGGCAGTGCACGCAGGCCGGGAGGTCGCGCCCGGCATCGCCCTGCAGCACGAGCGCGCGCCCCCGCTGCAGCACGGCGGCAGGGGCCTGCGCAGGCTGGGGGGCGGCGCATAAGGCAGGTCCAGCGCGGCGAAATGCTCCGCGATCTCGCGCAGGTAGTCGTCCGTCAGGTGCTCCAGCAGGTACGACATGGGAGGGTAGCTGCGCCGCCCGTCGCGGAAGTTGAGCAGCTGATGGTAGAGATAGCCTGCGGGCTTGCCCGCGATGCGCGGGAAATAGCCGCCCGGCGTGGCCCGCCCTTCGCGCCCGTGGCACGCGGTACATGCCAGCACGCGCGATGCCATCGACTCCACGGGAGGATGGTCCGCATCGGCCGCCCAGGCAGACGGCGCCAGGATGGCGGCCCACACCGCCAGCGCCCGGAGGAGCGCGCTCATCCGCGTCCGGCGAACGGCATCTTCGTGGCCATGACGGTGTGGAACATCACGTTGGCTTCGAGCGGCAGGTTGGCCATGTAGAGCACCGACTGCCCGACGATGTTCACGTCCATCAGCGGCTCGGGTGCGACGGCGCCGTGCGCCTGCATCACGCCCTGGGTCATGCGCTGGGCCAGTTCCGTCCCCGCGTTGCCCACGTCGATCTGGCCCACGGCGATGTCGTACTTGCGCCCGTCGAGCGAGGCCGTCTTCGTCATGCCCATCACCGCGTGCTTGGTGGCGGTGTAGGCGATGGAATTGGGGCGCGGCGTGTGGGCGGAGATGGAGCCGTTGTTGATGATGCGCCCGCCGCGCGGCGCCTGCGCCTTCATCACGCGGAAGGCGTTCTGGATGCAATAGAACATGCCGTTCAGGTTGATGTCCACCACGTTCTTCCACTGCTCCACCGGCAGGTCTTCCAGGGGGACGGCGGGGGCGCCCACACCGGCGTTGTTGAACAGCAGGTCCACGCGGCCGAAGCGCTCCACCACCTGGTCGAACAGGCTGCGCACGGCCTGCGGGTCCGACACATCGGTGGGCACGGCCAGGGCACGCTGCCCGGCGCCCGATTCGGCCGCGGCGTCCAGCAGCGGCTGCTCGCGGCGGCCGGCCAATGCTACGGTCCAGCCGTTGCCCAGCAGGGCCAGCGCAGCCGCCTTGCCGATGCCGGTGCCGGCGCCCGTGACGATGGCGATTTTGGAAGTCTCACTCATGGCGATGCCTCTTGTTCTCAAAGGGTGGTGGGGATGCGGGCAGCGCCCGCAAGGTGCAGAAGACTCAGCCGCGCGAGCGGCGGCCCTTGCCGCCGCGGCCGGCCTTTCCGGCTTCGGGCTTGCGGCCGGAGGGCTTGTCCGCCTTGCCGCGTGCGCCGCTGCGGGCCTGCCCGCGCGCCGGGGCGGACGCCCTGGCATCGTCCACCGGAGCACGCACGGGCGATTCTCGCCCTTTCGCGGCCTTGCCGGGCTTGGCAGGCATGCCGTCCATCTCGTCGCGCACGAGGCGGAAGTCGATCTTGCGCCCGTCCAGGTCCACGCGGCTGACCTGCACGCGCACCCGCGTGCCGATGGAATAGCGGATGCCGGTGCGCTCGCCCCGCAGCTCCTGGCGCGCCTCGTCGAACTTGAAGTATTCGCCGCCCAGCTCGGTGATGTGCACCAGGCCCTCGACGTACAGCGCATCCAGGGTGACGAAGATGCCGAAGCTGGTCGCCGCGCTCACGACGCCGCTGTACTCCTCGCCCAGGTGCTCGCGCATGTATTGGCACTTGAGCCAGGCCTCCACGTCGCGGCTGGCTTCGTCGGCGCGGCGCTCGTTGGCGCTGCAGTGCAGGCCGGCGGCCTCCCATGCCTCGATCTCGCGGCTGCTGCCCGCTGCCTTGCCGCGCGGCGGCTTGGCGCCGTCCGACGCCTTGGAGGCCGCCAGGCGCTTGGCCAGCTTGAACTGCGCCTCGCCCGGCGTGGGCAGCTGGGGCAGCACGTAGCGGCTCTTGCCCAGGACGGACTTGATGACGCGGTGCACCAGCAGGTCGGGGTAGCGGCGGATGGGGCTGGTGAAGTGTGTGTAGGCCTCGAAGGCCAGCCCGAAGTGCCCGCTGTTGACGGGCGTGTAGATCGCCTGCTGCATGGAGCGCAGCAGCATGGTGTGGATCTGCTGCGCGTCGGGCCGCTCCTTGGTCGCATCGGCGATGGCCTGGAACTCCGACGGACGCGGGTCGTCACCGATCGTCATGCCCACGCCCATGGCCTTGAGGTAGGAGCGCAGGATGTCCTGCTTTTCCGGCGTGGGGCCTTCGTGCACGCGGTACAGGCCGGGGCGGTCGGCCTGCCCGATGAAGTCCGCGCTGCAGACGTTGGCCGCCAGCATGGCCTCCTCGATCAGCCGGTGGGCCTCGGTACGCACGCGCGGCACGATGCGCTCGATGCGGCCGTTGTCGTCGCAGACGATCTGCGTCTCCGTGGTCTCGAAGTCCACCGCGCCGCGCGTCTGGCGCGCCCCGAGCAGTGCGCGGTACACGTCGTGCAGGTGTAGCAGGTTGTCCACGCGCTCCTTGTAGCGGCTGGCCTCCGGCCCGCGGGTGTTGGCCAGGATGGCGGCCACCTCGTTGTAGGTGAACCGGGCGTGGCTGAGCATCACTGCCGGGTAGAACTGGTAGGCGTGGATCTCACCCTTGGCCGTCACCAGCATGTCGCAGACCATGCACAGGCGCTCGACGTGCGGGTTCAGCGAGCACAGGCCGTTGGAGAGCTTCTCCGGCAGCATGGGGATGACGCGCCGGGGAAAGTACACGCTGATGGCGCGGTCGTAGGCATCCACGTCGATCGCGCTGCCCGTCTCCACGTAGTGGCTCACGTCGGCGATGGCCACCAGCAGGCGCCAGCCCTTGCCGCGGCCCACGCGCGCCGGCTCGCAGTACACGGCGTCGTCGAAGTCGCGCGCGTCCTCGCCGTCGATGGTGACCAGCGGCACGTCCGTCAGGTCCACGCGCTGGCGCTTGTCCTTGGCGCGCACCTTGTCGGGCAGCGCCTTGGTCTCGGCCAGGCAGGCCTCGGAGAATTCGTGCGGCACGCCGTACTTGCGCACCGCGATCTCCACCTCCATGCCGGGGTCGTCCACCTCGCCCAGCACTTCGACCACCCGGCCCACGGGCTGGCCGAACAAGGCGGGCGGCTCGGTCAGCTCGACCACGACCACCTGGCCGGGCGTCGCCGCGCCGGTGGCGCCTTTGGGAATCAGCACGTCCTGGCCGTAGCGCTTATCCTCCGGCGCCACCAGCCACACGCCACTTTCCTGCAGCAGGCGGCCGATGATGGGCTGGGGCAGCCGCTCGACGATCTCGACCACGCGGCCCTCGGGCCGGCCCCGACGGTCGTGGCGCACGATGCGCACGCGCACGCGGTCCTTGTGCAGCACGGCGCGCATCTCGTTGGGAGGCAGGTAGATGTCGGCCTGCCCGTCGTCGCGCAGGACGAAACCGTGCCCGTCCCGGTGCCCCTGCACGCTGCCTTCGATCTCATCCAACGAGAGCTGCGGCGCGGGTGCACTGGAGTGATTTTTTTTGATATACAATCTCTGTCTTTCCTGAAATGCCCAGGTGGCGGAATTGGTAGACGCACTAGTTTCAGGTACTAGCGAGTAACATCGTGGAGGTTCGAGTCCTCTCCTGGGCACCAAGTTTAACGAGAACCCGCCAGGGTTTCCTACAAAAGGCCGCTTTCGCTGAAAGCGGCTTTTTTTATTGCCCCGCCGCAGGCCACGCACGGCCGCCGCAGAAATTTTTCGGTTTTTGACTGGAAGGCCAAAAAACCTGTCCTATAATCGTGGCTTCCCTGAAATGCCCAGGTGGCGGAATTGGTAGACGCACTAGTTTCAGGTACTAGCGAGTAACATCGTGGAGGTTCGAGTCCTCTCCTGGGCACCAAATACAAAAAGCCGCTGTGTCGCCACAGCGGCTTTTTTCATGCCTGCGCACATCACAAAAGAGAGCTGCCTGCGCTTGCTGCACAAGGGTTTCAGGTATTTTTGAACCTGAAACGCCCAGCCAGTAGGCGCAGGCAGCTCTTTTTTCAGGAGCGCGCTACGCGCTCCGCTCTTGCGCAGCAGCGCCTTGAGGGCGCTCTGCAGGCGCCGCGCGCTGGCCGTGTCGCTGGGGGCGGCCAGCACGCGCGCCGTGTCCTGCCCCCAGGTCTGGGCAGGAGCGGGATCGTTGCGCTTGGTCAGCAGCTGCAGCTGCAGCGCCCGGCGCGCCGGCAGTTGCTCGGCGGGGGTGGGCACTTCGGCCGCCATTTCCAGGCGCAGCAGCGCCTCGGCGGCATCGCCCGCAGGCGCTGCGGAGAGCGACTGCGCCCATGCGCCGCGCACGGCGGCAGTCACGGGGCCGCCCAGTTCCTGGGCGCTGGGCAGTTGCGCGGCGTCGCGCTTCTCCCAGGCCGCCAGCAGCTGCGTGAGGGCTTCGCCATGCGCCTGCGCGGCCAGCTTGCGCAGCGCGGCCTGGGCGTGGTCCATGGCCTCGCGCTGGGCGCGGAAGGCCGCATCGCCCAGGCGCGGGCCGCGCGGCTCGCGGTCGCCGAAACGGCCGCCGCGATCCCCCCCATGCGCCCTGCGCCCTCGCGCGCGCCACCCTCACGCGGGCCGCGGCCGTCCCTGCGGTCGCCAGGGCGTGCGGGGCCGCGGCCGGGCGCTGCGGGAGCGTCCTTCTTCATGCCGGGGCGGTCGTCGCCACGCACGGCGACCACGGGGCGCGGCGCAGCCTTGGGCGCCTCGGCCGTTTCTCCTGCTGCGCTTTCAGGCGCTGCTTGCGCGGGCCCTTCCCCTTCCTGCGCTGGAGCCGTTTTTTCCTCGGATTGCGCCTCTGCCTGGCTGCGCAACGCAGCCTCCAGCGCGGCCATGGCAGAGCGGATCTGCTGGGCGTCGCCGCCCGCGTTCGCGGCTTCGAGCGCCTTGGAGGCGTCGAGCACGGCGCGGTCGCGCGCACTCAGCTCGGTAGCGGTGCGTTCGCGCTGCGCGCTCTTGCGGTTGAAGGCCTCGTCGATGGGCTTGCGGAAGGCGTCCCACAGGCGCTGCTCCTGCTTGCGGTCCAGCGGCACGGCCTGCGCCTCGGCCTGCCAGCGCTGCTGCAGGGCCTTGATGGCATCGATGCGCAGCGCGGGCGCGGCGCCCAGCGCGGTGGCTTCCTCGATCATGGCGTGGCGGCGCTCCAGGCTGGCCTTCTGCGCGGCGTCCAGCGGAGCGCTGGCAGCGGCCAGGGCCTGCTTCCACACCGGCTGCAGCTCGGCGAAGACCTTTTCGCTCACATGGCCGCCGGCGCGCCAGCGCTCGGCAAACTGGTGCAGCGCACGGCCCGCGGCCTTCCAGTCGGCGGCCGCGCCCTCGCGCTGCGCCTGGGCCCAGGCGTTGACCTCGTCGATCAGCGCCTGGCGCTGCGCGCGGTGCTCGGCGGCCTCGGTGCGCACCTTGTCGAGCCAGGCCTCGACCACCTTGTGGGCGGCGTTGCAGGCGTCGTCGAACTTCTTCCACAGCCCGTGGTTGGCGGGGGCGCCCTGGTCGGCCTGCTTCCACTGCTCGCGCAGCTGGCGCAGCGTCTCCTGCATCTTGCGCCCGCCCAAAGCCTGGCCTTCGGGACGCTGCAGGAGCGCCTCGGCACGCGCCACGAGGTCTTCGCGCACCTGGTCGGCACTCCAGCGCTGCCAGCCTTCGAGCTCGCCCGCGGCCACCAGCGCCGCATGCCCGCGCTGCTCCAGCTCGTTGTCGATGACGCGGCCGTGCACCTTGAGCACGCCGCGCAGCGCGGCGGCGGCGCCCACGCTGGCCTTGCCGTGGCCTTCGGCCGTTTCCTTCTCCAGCGTGGCCAGGGCCTCGCGCACGGCCTGCATGGCCTTGTCACGCTGCTGCGGGTCCACCTTGGGCTTGGCGGGGGCTGCCTTGGCCGCCGCGGCGGCAGCCTCGGTGGGCAGGCCGCGCGCGGCGCGCAGTTCGTCGGCCCACACGGGCACGGGCGGCAGGGGGCCTGCGCGTCCTCGGCAGCGGCCGCGGTCTGGGCCAGGGCGGACTGGAAGGCTTCCCACACCACCTGGAGCTGGCTCTGCGATGCCTCCAGTTGCGTGGGGAAGCGCGCCTCCACGCTGGGCCATGCGGCGTCGCCCGTGAGCTCTTGCGCCTGCTCGCGCCAGCGGCCCACGTCGGCGCCCAGCACGTCCAGCGCCGCCTGCGCGTCGCGCCAGGGCTTGGTGGAGAGCACTTCGATGCGCTGCGCGAGCAGCACGGCCGCTTCGCGCTGCACCTGCACGCGGTGCTGCAGGTCTTCGATGGTTTTCACGCGGTCGGCCAGCTGCGTCTTGAACACGGACAGGGGCTCGCGCGACAGCGGCGCGCCGGCCTTGGCGGCGTCGCGCTGCCACGCCAGGGCGTCGGCGATGTTGAGCTTGGGCAACGCCAGCAGGGCCTCGGCCTTGGCGGCCCATTCGGCGGCGATGGCTTCCTGCGCGCCAGCGCGGCGGATTTCGTCGAGCCGCTCGCGCACGGCGCGCGCCGCGCCCTTGTCGCGCGCGCTCAGCTCCTTGAACACCTCCTGCAGCTTGTCGGCGGCGGGCTGGGTGGCGAGCCACTCGCGGATGCGTGCCGACCGCTCGCCCGACGTGGGCGCGGAGAAGGCGCCGCCCGTCAACGCGTCGAGAGGATGCGGCTCGGAGGTCTTGGCCGGGGCCGGGGTCGCTTCAGGTGCGTCGGACATTTTGCTGCGAGAAGAAAAAGGGAACATGGGTTCTTGTGGTGAGAAACGGGCGGCCTGCGCCGCCCGTGCCGGAGCCTGCCGCCACGCTGCGCGCAGATGGTGGAAGGCGAAACCGCTATTTTCGCCCGGTTTTACCGGAAGCCGACTCTGCGCCACGTCATGAAGGCGCCAATGCCTGCGCACCACCCCACATCGGGCGTGTGCAGCGCAGTACAAGGCGCCACTCTATCGGCAGGGGCCGCCGTGTGCTGCAAGATCGTGTTTCAGCGCGCCGCGAGCGTCAGTTCGGCCTTCGGGCCGCTGCCCTGCGCGCCATCGTCGGTGAGCTTGCTGGCCCCCACGAACAGCCGCTCCAGAGGCACCTGGCGGCTGGCGAGGTAGTCGCGCACGGCCACGCCGCGCGCCAGCGCCAGCTCCTGCATGGAGTTGCCGGGCACGGCGATGCTTTGCAGCAGCAGCGCCTCCATTTCGTGCTGCGGCAGGTCCTTGGCAATACCCACCAGGTTGCGGGGCTTCTTGATGTCGGCGCGCCGGTAGACCTCCTTGAGCAGCGCGGGGTATTCCGCATCGCTGACCGGGGTGACCTCGGCGGCGTTGCCGCCGTCGCGCACGGCGGCGCGGCGCTTTTGCGCCATGGCCAGGTCCCGCAGGCGCATGCGCTTCCAGGCTTCCTGCTCAGCCTGCGGCTGGGCCCAGCCCACCACCGTCACCCGCAGGGCCGGCCGCTCCACCAGCGCCTGGGCCATCTTGTCGAGCTGCTGGCGCGCGCCGTCGTCCAGCGCCGAGCTGCCGGCGGCGAAAGCCACCGCGCCCTGCTCGTCTCCGCCGCCGAAGACGCCTGCCAGCAGCGAGAACGGCGCCGTCACGGCCTTCATGATGAGATTGCCGATCACCTTGAGGATCACCGCTCCCAGGCGAAATTGCGGGTCGTTGAGCGAGCCGCTGACGGGCAGGTCCACGTCGATCACGCCGTTGCGGTCGGCGAGCAGGGCCGTCGCCAGGCGCACCGGCAGGCTGGCGGGAGCCCCCTCCACGGGGTCGCTGAACGCCAACTGGTTGAGCACCAGCTTGTTGCTGGCCGTGAGCTGCCCGTCGGGCTGGACCTTGTAGGCGACGTCCATGCTGAGCTTGCCCCGCTCGATGCCATGGCCGGCGTATTTGATGCTGTAGGGCGACAGCGGCGGCAGCTCCAGGTCGCGCATGCGGCCCTGGATGTCGAGCGCCAGGGGCTTGGCCAGCGGGTTGAGCTTGCCCGTCACCTCCAGCGACGCCGTGCCCTGCACGCGGCCACGCAGTTCCAGGTCGGCCATTTGCGGCCCGCCGCCCGGCGTGGTGGCGACGGAAGAAAACGCGCTCAGCCGGCCGCCCAGGTCGCTGATGTTGGCGGAATAGTTGGGTTTGATGAAGTGGTCGGTGAAGTGCACCGCGCCGTTGGCCAGCGCCACGGGGCCGAAGCGGATCACGGGGGCCAGGGGGTCGGTGGCCTGCTCCCGGGCCTCTTGCGGCTCGGCCGCGGCAGCCTCCTTGCGGATGTCCTGCAGATTGATGCGCCCGCTCTCCTGGACGATGATGCGCGCGAAGAAGTCGCTGAGCGCCGTCTCCTGCACGTCCAGCGTCAAAGGCTTGCCTGGCTCCATGCCCAAGGCCACGCCGCGCAGGCCCAGCGACTTCCAGCGCAGCAACTCCTCGCCCTGCTCGGCCACGCGCGGGGCCTGGCTGCCCTCCCCGTCCGCAGCGAGCACGCGTACATCGTCCAGGGACAGGTCGCCCTTCACCGCCACCGAGGGGCCGGCCTTGGCATCGGCATAGCGCACGTCGCCAGTGAAGCTGCCGTCCGCGCGGCGGATGTCCACGTTCAGGTCCTGGCTCACATAGGGCTCGAAGGCATGCAGCGGCAGGTTGCGCGCCCGCACCTTGCCCTGCAGCGCCAGGCCGGGCGCCATGGACAGCGTGGCGTCCAGCGTGAGCTGCCCCGCCTCGGCGCGGCCCGCGCCAGCGCGGGTTTGCAGGTGCACGGGGAACGGCGCCATCTTTCCGTCCCGCCAGGCGAAGCCGCTCGCGCGCAACTGCAGGGCGGAGAGGTTCAAGGCCACGGGCCGGGGCGCGGCCGCGTCACGGAAGGCCACGTCGGCGCCCGCGATCTCGGCCGACTCCACCTGCACCGACCACGGTGCACCGGCTCCGGCACTCGCCGCCTGCGGGGCCTGCTGCTGCACGGCCAGCCACTCCTCGAACATCCAGCCACCCTGCCCGGAGCGCGACACCAGCAGGCGCGGCTGCTGCAGCGCCACGCGCGCCAGCGACAGCCGGCGCTGCGACGGCAGGACCCAGGCGTCGGCCACTTCCAGGCGCCCCAGCTCCACCAGGGCGGATTTGGCCGCGACCGCCACGCCCCCGTGGCGCAGCGTCTCGCAGCGCGTGCCGGAGGGGCAGGACAGGCTGGCCTTGTCCAGCGACAGGCGGGCCACCTTGGCGGCCAGCACCTCGCCGTCCCGGGCCAGGCCGATGTCCGCGTCCAGCGTGCCCGCCACCGAGGGCTTCAGCACGCCGGCGAGGTACGGACCCGCCATGGCGACGGGCAGGCCGCGGATGGAAACGGCCGCCTGCGCGCGCGTGCCGGCGGCCTGGCCCTGCAGCGCCAGTTGCGCACCGCCTTGCGGCACGCCGCCGCCCGACAGTTGCGCACTGGCCTGGAACTGCAGGGGCTGGTGCAGGGGCCAAGCGATGGCCGTGGCGTCCATGCGCAGCTGATCGGCCTTCCAAGTGGCACGCCCGCCCGGCAGGCTCTCGTCCTCCCAGTCGAATACGCCGTCGCGCAGGCTCAGCCGCCCCAGCCGGAACTGCCAGGGCGCCTCGGCCGATACGGCGGGCGCTTCGGCGGGCGCCGATGCCTCCATGCCGGGGAGCACCACGGCGCCGGAGGCGTCCCGGCGCAGCAGCGCCCGCACGCCTTCCCAATCGACGGATTCAATATCCACCTGGTGCTGCAGGGGCTGCACATCCTTGAGCACGACGCGCAGCGCGTCGAAGCCCAGCAGCCGCCCGCCCTGCGCATCGGTGGTCTCGGCGCCGCGCAGCGCCAGGGAGCCCGCGATCTTCACGCGCGGCGCGGCGGCCTGCTCGAAATGCACCCGCAGATCGGCGTCCAGCACGCCCGCGCGCAGGCGCAGCGGCACGGAGTGCGGGATGTAGCCCGCGAAAGGCGCCAGGTCGAAATCCTGGATGCGCACGCGGGCCTCGGCCTCGCGGTCGTCGGCGAAGGGCGTGGCCTGCGCGGCCGAATCGAATGCGCTGCCATTGAGCTCGAACGCCAGCCGAGGGGTTACCTTGACCTCGCGGTCCGCGGACAGATTGCTCAGGAACGGCACGTCCAGGCGCACCTGCCGCAGCGTGTGGACCTTGTCCACCGTGCGGTCGTCGAAATCCACGGAGCCTCCGCGCAGCACCATGTTGTAGAGCGCGAAGCGCGCAGGCTTCGCTTGCGGATCTTCAGGCTCCGGCGGCTGCGAGAAGCGGGCCAAGATGTCGTCCACGTCATAGTGCCCCGCCGACGTCTGCGCGACGCGCAACACCGGCCCATCCACCTCGATGGCATCGACCACCGGCGCCAGGCGCCACAGCGATTGCAGTTCCGCATCTATATAGATACGCTCCACCTGGGCCTGGGGCTTGCCCGCTCCCTGCGACGCGATGGACAGGCCGTGGAGGGTCATCTCCAGCGTCCAGGGCGAGAAGTCGACTCCCGCGACGGTGACCTCGCGGCCCAGGGCTTCGGATGCGTGGCGCTCGATCTGCGACCGCACGATGGGAGGCACCGCCACCCATGCCAGGACCCAGAAGACCAACAGCGCGCCCACGCACCAGGCTACCCGCCGCGCCCATGGACGACGCCCTATCTCTTTTACAAACTGGAACACACGGCCCCCATACTCTGACGCATCCGGCGATTGCATCAGAAATCCGTGGGTTGGCCTTGTAAAAAAGCGCAAACCGCAAAGAAAGCCCGGTGAGCGGAATTCTCCGGTCACCGGGCTTGATGGCAGACACAAGGTCTCTTGCCATCTTTTTGCGCCATGGAGATAGCTGTCCACGGTGCAGGAGGCAACGATTGCCTCCAGGGGGTGCCAAGAATGGGGCGGCCTGGCTGGACGGTGCACTGCATGCAAGCCATCCAGAAGACGTTGCCTCATCCGGCGGATGCCTGAATCGATCAGGCAGGGATAAGGTACCAGACTTGCACGGCAGGTGCCAACAGCTTCTTTCAATGGCAGCAGCGCCACGATTGCGTGTTTCATTTGCGGCGCCCGCCGGCCTGAAATTCGTCAAAAACTGTGCTTTTTTACAAGTTGTATAGAATTTTTAATTCTAAAAACCTCAATCATCAGTATTGACCTGGAATTTGAGGAACTCCTAGAATCCGCCAGCTCCAAAAACGGACCTCAGCAGAAACCCTCATCCGCTGCCATCCCGGCTACCACAGCCTGCCCTTTCCCCGGCGCGACGCGCCAGACACAGGCTATCGATGGCACACCCCACCGGGCAACACCGCCTGGCAAGACCGAGTCTTCCGAGCTTCTTCGGGCCACAGCGCCCCTCGGGACTCGACTCAGAAAGGAAGAGCTATGACAGAGTCAGGAAAAGCGGTTGCCGGCGTGCGCACCTTCGCGGCCGATGTGGCCAGCGGTTTTCTTGAAGTAACCCACAGCGGCTTCGCCCTCCTCGGGCTGGCCGTGGCCTTCGCCGCCATCGCGCTGACGGCGCGCCCCGACCTGCGCCAGGCAGGCGAGGAGCAACTCATGGGCTGGCTCCAGGCGCGCCAGGTCGCGGTGATCGGCTTCCCCGTGGAGCCCGGCGCCAGCGAACGCGCCACCGCCAGCAACCCCAAGGACCTGCCCCGCGAGCAGGCCGCCGTGGCGTACTGGCTCAGCAAGAAGTACCGCGTGGCGCCGGAGCCCCTGGCCGTGCTGGTGGCCGAGGCCTACGACATCGGTGCCCGCACCAAGCTCGACCCGACGCTGATCCTGGCCGTGATGGCCGTGGAGTCCAGCTTCAACCCCTTCGCCCAGAGCCCCGTGGGCGCGCAAGGGCTGATGCAGGTGATGACCCGCGTGCACACCGACAAGTACGAGGATTTCGGCGGCCGCTTCGCCGCATTCGACCCCGTGGCCAACCTGCGCGTGGGCGTGCGGGTGCTGCAGGAGTGCATCGCGCGCGCCGGCTCGCTGGAGGGCGGCCTGCGCTACTACGTGGGCGCTGCCAACCTGCCCGAGGACGGCGGCTATGCGGCCAAGGTGCTGGCCGAGCACTTCCGCCTGCGCCAGGTGGCCGGCGGCCGCGCCCCGGCGACGCCCCCGGCCCTGGTGACGCCGCCCACGCTGTCGACCAAGGCCGCGCCCGACGCCGCCGTGCCCGCGGCGCAGCCGGCCGCGCAGAAGGTGGCCCTGCTGGAAGGCGTCTGACCTGCCGGCCGTCCGCTACACTAGCGGGGTACGCAACTGGCGATAGGCGCGGCGCCCCTCCAGGCCCGCCGCTGACGTGGAAATCCGGCAAAGACCTCTTTGCAAACCACTGGGGAGCGTACCGCGCACCGCGCGATCCGTCGTTCGCCTGGGCAGCCCTTGAAGATTCCCAAGGGACACACCCGTTCATCTGACTGCCATGTACCAACGCAACATTCTTGTCGAACAAACCGACCCCGAGGTGTGGGCCGCCATCCAGGCCGAGAACCTCCGCCAGGAAGAACACATCGAGCTGATCGCCAGCGAGAACTACGCCTCCCCCGCCGTGATGGCCGCGCAGGGCTCGCAGCTCACCAACAAGTACGCCGAGGGCTATCCCGGCAAGCGCTACTACGGCGGCTGCGAGAACGTGGACGTGATCGAGCAGCTCGCCATCGACCGCATCAAGCAGCTCTTCGGCGCCGAGGCCGCCAACGTGCAGCCCAACTCGGGCTCGCAGGCCAACCAGGCCGTGCTGATGGCCTTCCTCAAGCCCGGCGACACCATCCTGGGCATGAGCCTGGCCGAAGGCGGCCACCTCACGCACGGCATGCCGCTGAACATGAGCGGCAAGTGGTTCAACGTGGTCTCCTACGGCCTGAACGCCAAGGAAGAGATCGACTACGACGCCATGGAAGCCAAGGCGCGCGAGCACCGCCCCAAGCTCATCATCGCCGGCGCGTCGGCTTACTCGCTGCGCATCGACTTCGAGCGCTTCGCGAAGATCGCCCGGGAAGTCGGCGCCATCTTCTGGGTGGACATCGCCCACTACGCGGGCCTGGTGGTCGCGGGCGAATACCCCAACCCCATGCCGCATGCCGACGTGGTGACCTCCACCACGCACAAGAGCCTGCGCGGCCCGCGCGGCGGCATCATCCTGATGAAGGCCGCGCACGAGAAGGCCCTCAACTCCGCCATCTTCCCCGGCCTGCAGGGCGGCCCGCTGGAGCACGTGATCGCCGCCAAGGCCGTGGCCTTCAAGGAAGCGCTCTCGCCCGAGTTCAAGGCCTACCAGCAGCAGGTCACGAAGAACGCCAAGGTGTTCGCCGAGACGCTGATCCAGCGCGGCCTGCGCATCGTGAGCGGCGGCACCGAGAGCCACGTGATGCTGGTGGACCTGCGCGCCAAGGGCATTACCGGCAAGGAGGCCGAGGCTGCCCTGGGCCAGGCCCACATCACGATCAACAAGAACGCGATCCCCAACGACCCCGAGAAGCCCATGGTGACCAGCGGCATCCGCGTAGGCACGCCCGCCATCACCACGCGCGGCTTCAAGGAAGAGGAAACGCGCATCACCGCCAACCTGCTGGCCGACGTGCTGGACAACCCGCGCGACGAGGCCCACATCGCGGCCGTGCGCGCCAAGGTGAACGCGCTCACCAGCCGTTTCCCGGTCTACCGCTGACCCGGCGCCCGACGCCCCGCCGCCATGAAGTGCCCTTTCTGCGGCCACCCGGACACCCAGGTGGCCGAAACCCGCGTGTCCGAGGACGGGGACTTCGTGCGGCGCCGGCGCCGCTGCAGCGCCTGCGACAAGCGCTTCACCACCTATGAGCGGCCGGAAGTCAACTTCCCTGCCATCGTCAAGAAGGACGGCCGCCGCGTGGAATACGACCGCAGCAAGCTGCTCGACTCGTTCAACCTGGCGCTGCGCAAGCGCCCGGTGAGCACCACGCAGATCGACAGCGCCATCGAGCGCATCGAGGAAAAGCTGCTCAACCTCGCGCAGCGCGAGGTACTCTCCAGCCGCATCGGCGAGCTGGTGATGCGCGAATTGAAGAAGCTCGACAAGGTGGCCTACGTGCGCTATGCCAGCGTCTACCGCAGCTTCGAGGACATCGACGAGTTCCGTGCGCTCGTCGACGAAGTGCGCAAGTAGCCCCGCGCTCCTTCATTCATAGCTGCCAGCGCTTGGCTGGCAAGCGCTGGAGCCCTTTTTCATTCAAATGCTGGCCGGAATCGGCGGCACTGGCTGCGCCACGTCGCCGCACTGCGCGCGGTGGCGCAGCGCGTGGTCCATGAGCACCAGGGCCAGCAGCGCCTCGGCGATGGGTGCGGCGCGGATGCCCACGCAGGGGTCGTGGCGGCCCTTGGTGACGACCTCGGTGCTCTGGCCGTGGATGTCGATGGACTCGCGCGGGCTGATGATGGAACTGGTGGGCTTGATGGCGAGGCTGACCTCGATGTCCTGCCCCGAGCTGATGCCGCCCAGGATGCCGCCCGCGTTGTTGCTCGCGAAGCCCCGGGGCGTGAGCGAATCGCCGTGCGTGGTGCCGCGCTGCGCCACGCTGGCGAAGCCCGCGCCGATCTCCACGCCCTTCACCGCGTTCAGGCCCATCATCACGTGGGCGATGTCGGCGTCCAGCTTGTCGTAGAGCGGCTCGCCCAGGCCCACGGGCACGCCCGTGGCCTGCACGCGGATGCGCGCGCCGCAGGAGTCGCCCGCCTTGCGCAATGCGTCCATGTAGTCCTCGTAGGCCTGCACGTCGGCCACGGGGGCGAAGAAGGGGTTGTGCGGCACGTGCTCCCAGCCCTCGAAGGGAATCGGCAACTCGCCGATCTGCGTCATGCAGGCGCGGAACCGGGTGCCGAACTTCTCGGCCAGCCACTTCTTGGCCACGGCGCCCGCCGCCACGGTGGGCGCCGTCAGGCGCGCCGACGAGCGGCCGCCGCCGCGCGGGTCGCGGATGCCGAACTTGTGCCAGTAGGTGTAGTCGGCATGGCCGGGGCGGAAGCTCTGCGCGATGTTCGAGTAATCCTTGCTGCGCTGGTCCTGGTTGCGGATCAGCAGCGCGATCGGCGTGCCGGTGGTCTTGCCCTCGTAGACGCCCGAGAGGATTTCCACCGCGTCGGGCTCGTTGCGCTGGGTGACGTGGCGGCTGGTGCCGGGGCGGCGGCGGTCGAGGTCGGCCTGGATGTCGGCCTCGGAAAGCTGCATGCCGGGCGGGCAGCCGTCGATCACGCAGCCGACCGCCGGGCCGTGGGATTCACCGAAGTTGGTGACGCAAAAAAGGGTGCCAAGTGTGTTGCCGCTCATAGGGGCGCGATTATCCCAGAGCGGCTCACACTACTAAAAAAAGAGCTGCTCGCGCTTGCAGGACAAGCGCTACAGCCCTTTTTCATTCAAGAACCGGCGCGCACGATGCGGCCCGCGCCCGGCGGCGCCACGGGGCTGTGCGTGCGGAAGTAGTCCTCCAGCGCATCCAGGTCCTGCCCGCCGCCCACCGCGTCGCGCCCCTCGGTGAACATGGTGAAGTTGTCGCCGCCCGAGGCCAGGTAGCTGCTGACGACCACGCGCAGCGTGTCGCCCGGCGCGATGGGCGCGCCGTGCAGCGTGAGGCCGGACACGCGCTCGCCGCGCGGGCGCGAGAGGTCGTAGCGGTAGCCGAAGCCCTCGGACACCGACAGCACGCGCGGGCGCTGCACGGTGTTGGTGCCGCTGTCGAACTGCTGCTCCAGGATCTCGCGCAGCTGCGCGCCGCTGTAGCTGCGCACCTCCAGGCTGTTGCCGAAGGGCTGCACGGCGAAGAGCTGGCCGTAGCGCACCAGCCCCTGTTCATCGGGCACCAGGTCGGCGCGCACGCCGCCGGGGTTCATGAAGGAGATCTGCGCCCCGCCGCGCTCGGGCGCGCGCGTGGCGGCCAGTTGCGCGTCGGCAATCAGGTTGCCCAGCACCGACTCGCCCGAGGGCAGTTGCTGGCGCAGGAAGGGCCCGCCGGCCTGCCCCACGGGCCGCTGCACGAGCGGCGCGGCGGCGGCGCGGTAGCGCTCCACCAGGCTCGCCACGCCCGCATCGGGCGCGAACACGGGAAAGCCGGGGTGCAGCGCCACCCGCCCCTGCGCGCCCGTGAACGCCTCGCCCTGCACGATGACCTGGCGCGCGCTCTTGCGCGCCACGCGGCGCGTGCGCGTGTCCACGGCCAGGCGGATCTCGGTGAGCAGCGTGCCGTAGACGCCCGCGCTGGTGAGCAGGAAGGGGCGCGCGGGATCGACGCGGCCGTAGTCGCAGATGTAGGCCCGGTGCGTGTGGCCCGAGACGACCACGTCCACCTCGGGGCTCAGGCGCTGCAGGATGGGCACGATGTCGCCGCTCAGGCCTTCGCAGCCCGGCTCGGTGACGGGCGCGGTGGTACTGCCGCCTTCGTGGATCACGGCCACGATCACGTCCGCGCCCTGCGCGCGCAGCAGCGGGATGAGCGCATTGGCCGTCTCGGCCTCGTCGGCGAAGCGCAGGCCCGCCACGCCGGCGGGCGTGACCATGGTGGGCGTGGTGCGCAGCGTCAGGCCGATGAAGCCCACGGTGACCGTGGCGCCGCGCTCGGTGAAGCGCTTGATGCCGGTGGCGGGCAGCAGCGGGCGGCCGTCCTCTTGCAGGGTGTTGGCGGTGAGGATGGGAAAGCCGGCGCCCGCGAAGGGCCGGCTGATCTGGCACGGCTCGCGCAGGGTGTGCTTGTCGCAGCCGCCGTGCTGCAGGCGCAGCAGCTCGCGCCAGCCCCGGTCGAACTCGTGGTTGCCCGCGGCGTGGAAGTCGATGCCGATGGCGTTGAACGCCTCCACCGTGGGCTCGTCGAGGAACAGCGCCGACACCAGCGGCGACGCGCCCACCATGTCACCCGCCGACACCACCGCGTGGTGCGGGTGGCGCGCCTTGAGCGCAGCGATGGCGCTGGCGAAGTAGGCCGCCCCGCCCGCCGGCACCTGCGCGGCGCCGGTGGCCGCGGGCACGGGCACGGCCTGGCGCGGCGGCTCCAGCTGGCCGTGGAAGTCGTTGAAGCCGATCACGGCGATGTCCATGAGCGGCGGCGGCGCGCTGGAGCCGCAGCCCGCGATCAGCGACAGGCAAAGCGCCCATGCCGCCCCGTGGATGAATCTGTTGCTGCCCATGCCTGCTTGTGCTCCCCAAAAAGAGCTGCCAGCGCTTGTACAGCAAGCGCTGGCAGCCGTTTCGACGCTTATTGCGCGATCAGCTCGCGGAGGGCGCTTCCTTTTCCTCCGGCCAGTCGCGGATGTAGGCCTTGAGCATCCTGTTCTCGAAGTTCTGCGCGTCCACGACGGCCTTGGCCACGTCGTAGAAGCTGATCACACCCATGAGCATGCGCTGGTCCATCACCGGCATGTAGCGCGCATGGCGGCCCAGCATCATGCGGCGCACCTCGTCCATGTCGGTCTCCATGGTGCAGGTCAGCGGCGCGTCGTCCATCGCCGTGCGCACCAGCGTGGTGCCCACGCTGCCGCCGCTCCTGACCAGCAGTTGGATCACCTCGCGGAAGGTGAGCATGCCCACCAGGTCGCCGTGCTCCATCACCACGAGCGAGCCGATGTCCTTCTCGGCCATGGTCTCCAGCGCGCGCGCCAGCGGTTCGTCGGGGGTGACGGTGTAGAGGGTGTTGCCTTTGACGCGCAGGATGTCGCTGACTTTCATGGGATGTGTCTCTCTCGTACTCGGTATAGCGGTGCTCCGGAAAATATAGCCCACAAATCCCCCACAATGGCGCACGAATTCACCACTTTGGAGACATGGATGCCCGGATATTCCGACCCCGGCTTCGACACGCTCGCGCTGCACGCGGGCGCGCAGCCGGACCCCGCCACCGGAGCGCGCGCCGTGCCGATCCACCTGAGCACCTCGTTCGTGTTCGAGTCGAGCGACCACGCCGCGGCCCTGTTCAACCTGGAGCGCCCCGGCCACGTCTACAGCCGCATCAGCAACCCCACCAACGCGGTGCTGGAGCAGCGCGTGGCCGCGCTCGAAGGCGGCGTGGGGGCCATCGCCGTGGCCAGCGGCCAGGCGGCGCTGCACCTGGCGGTCAGCACGCTGATGGGCGCGGGCGGGCACATCGTGGCCAGCACCGCGCTCTATGGCGGGTCGCAGAACCTGCTGCACTACACGCTGCGCCGCTTCGGCATCGAGACCACCTTCGTCAAGCCGGGCGACATCGACGGCTGGCGTGCGGCGGTGCGGCCCGAGACGCGCCTGTTCTTCGGCGAAACCGTGGGCAACCCGGGCCTGGAGGTGCTGGACATCCCCACGGTGGCGCAGATCGCGCACGAGGCCGGCGTGCCGCTGCTGGTGGACTCCACCCTCACCTCGCCCTGGCTCATACAGCCCTTCGCGCACGGGGCCGACCTGGTCTACCACTCGGCCACCAAGTTCCTCTCCGGCCACGGCACCGTGATCGGCGGCGTGCTGGTGGACGGCGGCAGCTTCGACTGGGAAGGCTCGGGGCGCTTCCCCGAGCTGACGCAGGCCTACGAAGGCTTCCACAACATGGTGTTCAGCGAAGAATCCACGGTGGGCGCCTTCCTGCTGCGCGCGCGCCGCGAGGGCCTGCGCGACTTCGGCGCCTGCATGAGCCCGCACACGGCCTGGCTGATCCTGCAGGGCATCGAGACGCTGCCGCTGCGCATGGAGCGCCACGTGCGCAACACCGAGAAGGTGGTGCAGTTCCTCGCCAGCCACCCGTTCGTGGCGCGCGTGGGCCACCCGCTGCTCGCATCGCACCCCAGCCACGCGCTCGCGCGCAAGCTGCTGCCGCGCGGCGCGGGCTCGGTGTTCAGCTTCGACCTCAAGGGCGACCGTGCGCAGGGCAAGAAGTTCATCGAGACGCTCAAGGTGTTCAGCCACCTCGCCAACGTGGGCGACTGCCGCTCGCTGGTGATCCACCCGGCCAGCACCACGCACTTCCGCATGAGCGACGAGGCGCTGGCGGCGGGCGGCATCGGCCAGGGCACCATCCGCCTGTCGATCGGCCTGGAAGATGCCGACGACCTGATCGACGACCTGCAGCGCGCACTCAAGGCCGCGGAAAAAGCAGCAGAAAAGGCAGGTGCCTGATGTACATCGAAGTCAACGGCGCCCGCACCTTCTGCTACACCGGCGGCAAGCCTTTCGACGCGGCCAAGCCCACCGTCGTGCTCATCCACGGCGTGCTCAATGACCATAGCGTCTGGGGCTGGCAGAGCCGCTACCTGGCCCACCACGGCTGGAACGTGCTGGCCGTGGACCTGCCCGGCCACAGCGCCAGCGCCGGCGAGGCGCCCGCCAGCGTGGAGCAGGCGGCGGACTTCATCGCCGCGCTGCTCGATGCGCTGCACATCGACCGCGCCGCGCTCGTGGGCCACAGCTGGGGCTCGCTGATCGCGCTGGAAGCCGCCAGCCGCCTGGGCGCGCGCGTGAGCCACCTGGCGCTGGTGGGCACGGCGTTCCCGATGAAGGTGTCGCCCGCGCTCATCGACGCCGCGCTGAACGCGCCCGAAAAGGCGCTCAAGATGGTCAACGTGTTCTCGCGCAGCACGCTCGCGCCGCCCTCCGGCGCGGGCTTCTGGGTCTACGGCGCGGGCATGGCGCTGGGCCGGCGCGTGCTGCGCAGCAACCCGCAGGTCAACGTGTTCCACCGCGGCTTCGTGGCCTGCGACAGCTATGCCGGCGGCGAACAGGCCGCCGCCGCGCTGCAGTGCCCCGTGCTGTTCGCGCTGGGCACGCAGGACCAGATGACGCCGCCCAAGGCCGCTCAGGGCCTGATCCAGGCCGCGCGCTCCGCCGGCGTGCCCGTGAAGGTGGCGCACCTGCCCGTGGGCCACCACCAGATGAGCGAGGCGCCCGACGCCACGCTGTTCGCATTGCGCGATTTTTTGATGTGAATCAAAAACGGCTGCAGCGCTTATCCAGAAAGCGCTAGCAGCTATCAATTCAGCAGCATGCGGCGTGTGAGGGCGGCGGTTTCCCGCCCCGCGCCCTGGGGCATTGCCGCGCCGCCCGGCGCCGCGCCCTAGACTGGGCCGCTCCGCCCTCCACCACCCGCGTGGCCTGGCGCGCGCAACGCCGGGCACGCGGCCACCGCATGCCATCGACACCACCGACCGGACACAGCGACACCCCCTGGCACGCCCTGCCCGCCGGCGCCGCCGCCGAGCGCCTGGCCACCGACGCGCAGCACGGCCTGCCGCACGCCGAGGCCGCGCGGCGCCTGTCCGTGCACGGCCCCAACCGCCTGCCCGCGCCGCCGCGCCGGCCCGCATGGCTGCGGCTGCTGGCGCAGTTCCACAACGTGCTGATCTACGTGATGCTGGTGTCGGCCGCCGTCACCGCCGGGCTGGGGCACTGGATCGACACCGGCGTGCTGCTGGGCGCGGTGGTCATCAACGCCCTCATCGGCTTCGTGCAGGAGGGCAAGGCCGAGTCGGCGCTGGACGCCATCCGCCGCATGCTCTCGCCGCAGGCCACGGTGCTGCGCGGCGGCGAGCGGCAACTGGTCGCCGCCGCGCAGCTCGTGCCGGGCGACATCGTGCTGCTGGCCTCCGGCGACAAGGTGCCGGCCGACCTGCGCATCGTCTCGGCCAGGAGCCTGCGCGCCGACGAGGCGGTGCTGACCGGCGAATCCGTGCCCAGCGACAAGAACGACGCCCCCGTGGCCGGGGACGCGCCGCTGGGCGACCGCCACGGCATGCTCTATTCGGGCACGCTGGTGGCCGCGGGCACGGCCACGGGCGTGGTAGTGGCCACCGGCTCGCACACCGAGCTGGGCCGCATCAGCGCGCTGCTGGCGCAGGTGGAAACGGGCACCACGCCGCTGCTGCGCCAGATCGCGCGCTTCAGCCGCTGGCTGGCATTGGCCATCCTGCTGTTCGTGGCCGCCACCTTCGCCATCGGCGTGCTCTGGCGCGGGCAGGCGCCGGCCGACATGTTCATGATGGCCGTGGCGCTGGCCGCATCGGCCATCCCCGAGGGGCTGCCCGCCATCATGACCATCACGCTGGCGCTGGGCGTGCGCCGCATGGCGCAGCACCGCGCCATCATCCGCCGCCTGCCGGCGGTGGAGACGCTGGGCTCGGTCACCGTGATCTGCTCGGACAAGACCGGCACCCTTACCTGCAACGAGATGACGGTGCAGCGCGTGGTGACCGCCAGCCACGTCTACGACGTGACCGGCAGCGGCTACGCGCCGCAGGGCGGCTTCCACGTGGGCGGCGCGGCCGTGCCGCCCGCCGAGCACCCCACGCTGCAATGCATGGCCCGCGTGGCGCTGCTGTGCAACGACGCCGCGCTGCACCAGGGCGCCGAGGGCTGGCAGCTCACGGGCGACCCGACCGAGGGCGCGCTGCTCGCCTTCGCCCTCAAGGCCGGGCTCGACGGCCCGGCCACGCACGCGGCGCTACCGCGCATCGACGCGATCCCGTTCGAGTCCGAGCACCGCTTCATGGCCACGCTGCACCACGACCACGCGGGCCACGCGCTCATCCTGGTCAAGGGCGCGCCCGAGCGCGTGCTGGACATGTGCAACACACAGCACAGCGGGCAAGGCTGCGAGCCGCTGGACCACGACTACTGGCGCCGCGCCGCCAACGACTGCGCAGCGCGCGCGCTGCGCGTGCTGGCCATCGCCGCCAGGCGCGTTCCTGCCCGGCAGCACGCACTGGACTTTGCCGACATGGAAGGCGGCTTCACGCTGCTCGGGCTGCTGGGCAGCATGGACCCGCCGCGCCCCGAGGCCATGGCCGCCGTGGCCGAATGCCACGCGGCCGGCGTGCGCGTGAAGATGATCACCGGCGACCATGGGGAGACCGCCCGTGCCATCGGCGCGCAGCTCGGCATCGGCCTGGGCCGCCCCGCCCTCACCGGCGCAGAGATCGAGCTGATGGACGACGAAGCGCTGCGCGAGGTGGTGGACAGCGTGGACGTCTTCGCCCGCGCCAGCCCCGAGCACAAGATCCGCCTGGTGCAGGCCCTGCAGGCGCGCGGCGAAGTCGTCGCCATGACGGGCGACGGCGTCAACGACGCCCCCGCATTGAAGCGCGCCGACGTAGGCGTCGCCATGGGCAGGAACGGCACCGAGGCCGCCAAGGACGCCGCCGCCATGGTGCTGGCCGACGACAACTTCGCCACCCTGGGCGCGGCCGTGCGCGAGGGCCGGGGCGTCTACGACAACGTGCGCAAGTTCATCCTGTTCATGCTGCCCACCAACGGCGGCGAGGCGCTGGTGGTGTTCTTCGCCATCGCCTTCGGGCTGATGCTGCCGCTCACCGCCGCGCAGGTGCTGTGGATCAACCTCGTCACGTCGAGCACGCTGGGCGTGGCGCTGGCCTTCGAGCCCACCGAGAGCGACGTGATGCGCCGCCCGCCGCGCGACCCGCGCGAGTCGCTGCTGTCGGGCCTGTTCGTGTGGCGCGTGGTGATGGTGTCGGTGCTCATGGCCTGCGCGGCGCTGGGCCTGTTCCTGTGGGAGCTGGGGCGCGGTTCGAGCCTGGAGACCGCGCGCACCATGGCCGTCTGCGCCGTGGTGGCCGCCGAGATGTTCTACCTGCTCAACAGCCGCCACATCCTGCGCAGCGCGCTCTCGCGCGAAGGGCTGCTGGGCAACCCGCAGGTGCTGCTGGCCATCGGCGTGTGCGCGCTGCTGCAACTGGCCTTCGTGCACGCGCCGTGGCTGCAGGCCGTGTTCGGCTCCACCGACCTGTCGCCCGGCGAATGGCTGCGCGTGCTGCTCGCGGGCGCAGGGGTGTTCGCGGCGGCGGAGCTGGAGAAGTGGGCGCTGCGCAGGCTCGGCCGCGCTACGCCAGCCACTGGCACAGCACGGTGAGGCTGGGCACCGTAGCGTGGGGCGCCGCGCCCTCGTGCGCCCAGGCGGCGCCGGCCGTGTTCAGCCACGCGGCCTGCATGCCGGCATCCAGCGCGCCGCGGCAATCGAGCAAGGCATCGTCGCCCACATGCAGCACCGCGCCGCACGCCACGCCCGCGGCCTGCGCGCCCGCCTGGAAGATGCGCGCATCGGGCTTGGCCACGCCCAGCACCGTGGCACTCAGGCTGGCCTTGAAATAGCGGCCGATGCCGATGCGGTGCACATCGGCGTTGCCGTTGGACACCGCCACGACGGGATAGCGCGCCGCCAGGAATTCCAGCGCCTCCAGCGCATCGTCGAACAGGTCCACGCGCTGGCGCTCGGCGAAGAAGAAATCGAACGCGGGCTCGGCCAGTCGCGGATCGTCGCCCGCCTGCGTCAGCGCCAGGCGGATGGACTCGCGCCGCAGCGCGCTCAGGTCGCGCAGCAGATCGGGGCGCAGCGCCTCCACCTGCACGCGCACGGCACGCAGCGCCTTGGCATCGGCATACATCGCTGCCGTGGCGGGCGCATGCACGGCCAGCCAGTCGGCCAGCGCAGCCTCGGCCCGCGCGATGGTGGGCCATACGGGCCAGAGCGTGTCGTCCAGGTCGAGGGTGACGGCGCGGATGCGGCCCACGTCCATGCTGTGGGGATGAGTCCCTGCGGATTGCGTCATGGCCGCGAGCATATCCCGCGCAGCCCGAGCGCCTTTCAGCAAGGGCAATGCCAGCCAGCCCGGGAAAACCCAAGGCCCAACCACCAACAACTGGTTACTAAAATGACACAGGCAAGGGGAGTGCCATGCAAGAACAAGCAAGACGCATCGCCGGACTGCTGTACGACGGCGTGCTGTCAACACAGGACTGGTATGACGGCATGGAAGCCTTCAAGATGGCCGTCGGTGGTTTGAACTTCCACCAGCTCACCGTCGACATCCAGCAAGGTGCTGTGCTGGAGAGCATCACCAGTGCCAACGATGACAAGGGAGTAAGAAACTACGAACAGCACTATGCCCTGACGGACGAGCGTGTTCCCGCCATGATGCGCCTGGGCCAGGGGGAGATGATGCTGGACCACGAGCATTTCAGCGATCGCTATATGTCGCACAGTGCTCTCTACGCAGACTGCCTCGTCCCCATGGGCATGAAATACACCATGGGCCTGATGCTGCGTGTAGAAGGCAGTGTGCAGCAGTATGTAGGCTTCATACGCGCTGCGGATAGGTCGCACTTCAACAATGACGACCGCAACTTCGCGCTGCATCTTGTGCCTGATGTAGTCCGCGCGTCGCACCTCCGAGCCCGTGCCGGCCAACTGGCCCGCCATGCGGCGCTAGGGCTGTCCGCACTCGACGCACTGCCGCAAGCCATTGCCGTGGTGGATGCGCAGTGCCGCATCCAGTATTCCAACCCCTCCGCCGACCGCATGCTGGCCCGCCCTGGCGCAATGGGCATACGGCACGGCCGCCTGTCGTGCCAGGACGGCAATGCGCAGGTGCGATGGCAATCCATGGTGGCCGCTGCCTGCACCCGCCAGGGAACGGGAATGGCAGGCGCACTGCAACCCGCGCCCGGCGCGCGCAGCTTCGTGGTTACCGTTCTGCCGATCAATGCCCGGCATCCGATGGCTTTGCACCAGGCCCCTCTGGCGTTGGCAGTACTGCACGATCCTGGCGCCCCCGGTGGCCTCGACCCGCGCCTCATTGGGGAAATGCTAGGCCTGTCGCCTACCGAAACCCGGCTGGCGCTGCTGCTGGCAGCCGGCAAGACTGTCAAGGATTTCGCAGCCGCCGAAGGCATGAGCTGGCACACGGCGCGCTCGCACGCCAAGAACCTCCTGCGCAAGACAGGCTGCCGCCGCCAGTTGGAGCTGGTGGCTCTTCTGCAATCGCTGCGCATCGGCTGACACACATGCAGAGCGAAACCCAGGCCATCGCGGGACTTTTCTACGACGGGGTGCTGCAGCCCCAGGCCTGGCACGCGGCCATGGATGCGATGTGTACCCGGCTGCAGGCGGGCGTCTTCCACAGCTTCACGCTGGACGAAAGCAGCGCGCCAACGCCCGAGAGCGCCGGCAACCTGGAGCAGTTCGGGCTGCACGCCAGACACATGGCCGAATACGAAACCCAGCATGCCGGCAATGACCCGCGCCTGGCGGCCACGCTGCGCCTCGCGACGGGCGGGGTCATGCTCGACCATGAGCATTTCAGCGCACGGGAAGCGCTGCGCAACCCTGTCTATGCAGACTGGCTCATTCCCCTGGGCCTCAAGCACACGGCGGGCACCGTCGTGCGCCTGGAAGGCAGCGCGCTCGACATCATCAGCTTCATGCGCCCCAGAGACGCCAGGCCGTATTCCGCCGATGACAAACGCTTCATCGAACGCCTGGTGCCCGACATCGCCCGCGCGGCCAAGCTGCGCGCGCGCATGGTCACGCTGTCGCGCAGCGCCCACCTGGGCATGGCGGCGCTGGACAGCCTGCGCCAGGGCATCGTGGTCGTGGACGCGCAATGCCGCATCCATCACGCCAACGCCGCCGCCGAGCGCCTGCTGGCCCTTCCGGGCGCGCTGGGCGCGCAGCACGGCCGGCTGCGGTGCGCCGTGGGCACGGCGCATGAGCGGCTGGAACAGCTGGTGCGCGGCGCATGCGCCACGCCAGCCAAGGCCGGGGCCATCGCCCTGACGGACGGTCCACAGCGGCTGGTGGCGGCCGTGCTGCCACTGCAGGCCAGCCATGCCTGGGCCGGCATGCAAGCGCCCATGGCGCTGGTCGTGGCCGCCATGCCAGGCGCGGCATCCAGCCTGGACCCTCGGCTGGTGGGCGACATGCTGGGCCTGTCACCCACCGAGACGCGCCTGGCGCTGCTGCTGGCAGCCGGCAAGACCGTCAAGGACTTCGCCGCCATCGAGGGCATGAGCTGGCACACAGCGCGCTCGCACCACAAGAACCTCCTGCGCAAGACGGGCTGCCGACGGCAGACGGAGCTGGTGCAGTTGCTGCAAACGCTGCAATTCGCTTGACGGCCTATTGCCATTCGACGGCTCATGGCGGCCTTCGCCTCTCAGCCTCCATGCGTCATTTCAGCTGAAAACTCACCACCTCGCCGCTGTTGCGCTTCAGGTAGAGCACGCCGTCCTTGCGCCGCATTTCATTGCAGCCCACGTTCTTGCCCGAGTCCAGGCACAGGCTGCTTTCCTTGGTGCTCCATTGGCCGGAGTCGGAGTAGTTGCCCACGCTCAGGTAGAAACGGCCGTCTGCCTTGAACTGCCACTGCCACTTGGGACCCTGGGCCGGGGCCGTCGAGAACACCTTGTCCGCCAAAGCCTCGCGCAGCGCCTCTTGCGTCAACAGTTCGGCTCCTTCGGGGTAGGCGGTGGTTTGTGCGGTGACAGTGGCGCTGGCGCCGAGCAGGGCCATTGCCATGGCAGTGGTCGACAGGAATTGCTTCATGGTGGTTTCCTTCATTGAGTCTTGAGAGTGCAGCAAGGAGCGCCGCCACCGTGCGCCGCCCTTGCCGGGGTTGTGCCTTACTGGGCTTCCAAGGTGAAGTGCATGTCCCGCCCATTGCGGTCCGTATAGGTCAGGCCGAATTCGGCATAGGTGGTGGCCGATGCGCCATCCGGCTTGCCACCGAAGGGGATGGAGGCTGTCTTGCCGTCCGCCGCCACCGTGCCCGGCATGCTGGCCGTGCGCACCACGGCCGGGCCGCTGGCCGATGCGTCCTTGGGTCCCTGGCGGAAGGAGTACAGCGCCGATCGCGCCATGGGCAACCCGCCAGCCGGAGGCTTTGCCGCCTGCAACTCGGCCTGGGCTGTACCACCGCTAGCCTTGAAGGCCGCCACGATCTCGGCTTCGCTGGGCGAGAGATCCAGGAACCGGGGGAAGGCCTCCACATCGAACTGCGCGAAGGGGTACGAAGGGTTCTTGAGCTTCACAACGTAGGTGGCGATGGGTGTCTTGCCCTGCTGGCCGTTGACGGTCTTCCAGCCGTCGTCGGCATAGAGGGCGAAGGTCACATCGGCGCCTGCCTTGTCCAGGCCCAAACTGGCAATCACGGCGTCGCCCCCGGCAAAGCCTTCGGCATCGAACCGGTGCACGTTGTAACCCCACGCATCGGTGCGCGCACCCAGCTTTGTGCAATCGGCCGTGGCGGCATTGGCTTCAGTGTTGTCGGCGTTCGAGCGGCAGTTGCGGAAGCTGTCGCCGTCCGTCCAGTTGGCATTGCCAACCAAGCCCTGCATCTCGGCCGCATCGCGGGCGATGCGCGGCGACAGCAGCTTGAGCGAATGGGGTGCTGCACCCGCCTTGCCCGAAGCCCAGGACACCACGGCATAGGTAGCCACCTTGGCGGGATCGGTCACGCTGAACAGCACCTCCCGCCGCAACTGGTACGGCGTGTTGGCCGGCGCGCCATCCGCCAGCTTGCGGAATACCTGCAGGCGGTTGCGCGACACCAGTCTCACCGCTGCCACGCGACGGTTGCCCAACTCGCGCAGGGCCTCGCCCGTCTGCGGCGTGGCGCAGCTACCGCTGCTGCTGCCTGAGACAAGGGTCTGCACCTGCCCCGTGACGGACGTTCCGTCGGTGTACTGCTCGTCGTAGCCGATGTCCACCTCATGCCGAGCTGAGCCGTCGGCGTTGGTGGTCTTGCGCTCGGCCAACATCTGCACGTTGGCCATCTTGCGGCCCACCAAGTAAGCGGAGTTTTGTGCCTGCGCAGCGCTCCAGTTCGCCACCAGCATGGCCTTAGTGCTGCCGTTGCCTAGATAGCACGCATCCACCAGGGAATAGCGCTCTGCCCCGCCGTCGGGCATGCGCTGCGCCAGCAGCGCCTCGTTCGCCTGCACGTACTTCTGCACCAGCTCTTGCGTGCTGGGGCCTGCGGGCGGCGGGGTGGAGGGTCCGCTGCCGTCGCTCCCACCGCCGCAGGCGGCAAGGGCGATGACAGCGCTGGCGACTGCCGTGCAGCGCCACAGGGTGGTGGGTTGGTTTCTTTTCATGGTTGCGTGCCTTTCTTGAGCTCGGAATCGTCGGGGTGGATGCAGCGGATGCGCTCTCCGTCTCCACAATGCAGGCTACCCAGGCCCCCATGGAGGCGCCATCCCACAAATGCGGGATGGCGCACAGCCTTGGGCACACGGATAGTTCTGAGCACTTCGCCATGGACTTCAAAGATGATTTCAAAAATGAGAGCTGCTAGCGCTTACCCAGCAAGCGTAGGAAGCCAAAAATACGCCCAATTCATTGTCTGGTGGCTGCGCTGGCTGCTGGCGTTGTGCCTGGGCCTGGGCGGCAGTGCGGCGGCCTGGGCGGCGAATGCCTGGGAGCAGACCTCGGGGCCGGAAGGCGGCTGGATCAATCAATTGGCCGTGGCCCCCAATCTGCCCACGACCCTTTATGTCGGCACTGAAGGTGGCGGAGTGTTCAAAAGCACCGATGCCGGTGCGACCTGGGCGCCTGCCAGCAACGGGTTGACGCGCAGGTTAGTGGCTGCCGTCGCCGTCGATCCCACGGCTTCGACCACGGTGTATGCCGGCACCAGTGGCGGCGGGGTTTTCAAGAGCACGGATGGGGGCATGAACTGGGCGATTGCCAGCCCCGGCTTTGCAGGAGCCTACGTGCTGTCACTGGCCATCGACCCCGCTTCGCCCACTATTTTGTATGCAGGCACCTACGGCGGCGTGTTCAAGAGCGTTGATGGCGGCGCGAACTGGGCGGCTGCCAGCGTCGGGCTGACGAGCACCTATTCGGCTGCATTGGCGATTGACCCCGTCACGCCTACAACGCTATACGTGGGCACATCGGGCGGGGGTGTCTTCAAAAGTGTCGACGCTGGCGCCAGTTGGTCGGCCACAGGCTTGGCGACTGGCAGCGTGAATGCCCTGGCGATTGATCCCGCCAACCCTGCCACGCTCTATGCGGGAGGCAGCATGGGGATTTTGATGATGAAGAGCGTGGACGGCGGGGCCAATTGGTCTGCGGCGAACGGTGGATTGTTCCAACAGCCGATGTCCATCGCCATCGACCCTGCGGCCTCTTCGACGGTCTATGCAGGCACCGCAGGCGGTTTGTATAGAAGCCTGGATGCCGGGTTGACTTGGGCTCAACATGGGCCCGGGGATTGGCCGAGCCTTGGAGTGAGATCAGTGGCCACTCATGAATCGAATGTGTACATGGGCGCTTCTGGAGGCGTATTCCGCAGTATGGATAGCGGGGCCAGCTGGGCAATGGCGAATACTGGCCTTACGAACAGTACGGTGCGTGCGCTGGTGATTGATCCGGTCTCGCCTTCTACCGTCTATGCCGGCATCCAGGCGGGTGGTGTCTTCAAGAGCAACGATGCCGGGATGCACTGGTCTGCGGTCAACACGGGTCTTACGGTTACCGACATACGCGCATTGGCCATGGATCCGAGTACACCCACGACGCTTTATGCAGGGACTTGGAGCGGGGGCATTTATAAAAGCGTGAACGGCGGCGCGTCCTGGACGCCATCCAACAGCGGAATGACGACCTTCACGGTTCTCGCGTTGGCCATCAACCCGGCGGCGCCGGCCGTGCTGTATGCGGCTACCAACATCGGCGTGTTCAAGAGCACCAACGGAGGCGCCGCCTGGCTGCCGTCCAGTACCGGACTGCCGGCCGAGTACGTGTATTCACTGGCCATTGATCCCACCTCGCCGTCCACGCTCTATGCGGGTCTCAATACGGGCGGTATTTACAAAAGTACGGACGCAGGGGCGAACTGGACGGTGAGCCGATCCGGTGGGGAAGTAGCCCCGTTGGTGGTCGACAGTGCTGCGACGGTGTATGCAGCCGTGCGCTTTGTCGGGCTGCTGAAAAGCACCGATGGGGGCGCCAGTTGGGTAAGTGCCCAGCCGGGGTTGCCCGATACGCCCTACGCGCTGACCATCGACCCCACCACGCCCTCGACACTGTATGCCGGCGCCAGTGACGGCGTTTTCAAGAGCGTCGATGGAGGCGCCCATTGGTCGGCCGCAAAGACGGGCTTGGCCAATATCGCCCTGTATTCCCTGGCTGTCGACCCCGTGACACCCACGACGATCTATGCCGGTACCCTGGGCAGCAGCGTGTTCAAAAGCACCAACGGGGCAGTTTCCAGTGAATCGCGCCTGCTGGATCTGGCATTGGCTGTGGGCGGCAGCCCCGTGGCTATGACCCCCCGTTTAGTACCGGCACGCTGAACTACGCTGCCACGGTGCAGGGCGCCGCCAGCGCCACGCTCACGCCCACTGGGTGGATCAACGACGCCGCCATCACTGTCAACGGCACTGCTGTGGCCAACGGCGCCCCCTCGGGCGCCATCGCGCTGAACCCCGGCAGCAACACATTGAGCGTCGTGGTCACGTCTGGCGACGCAACATCCACCCGCACCTACACCGTTAGCGTCACCCGCCAAGTCATCGCCCCCGCCGCGCCCACCGGCGTGCAGGCCGCGCTGGGCGCGCCGGGCACTGGCCAGGCCACGGTGAGCTGGACACCCAGCGCATCCAGCGGCAGCAGCGCGCTGGCGGGCTACACCGTCAACGGCGGCAGCGGCTGCACGGCGGGGCCGGGCGACAGCAGTTGCGTGGTGTCGGGGCTGGTGGATGGCACGGCCTATACCTTTACCGTGACGGCAGCCAATGCCGAAGGCGGCACGGCCATATCGAGCATCAGCAACAGCGTGACGCCCATGGCGTCGTGCACGTTCAACGGCATGCCGATTCTCCATGGTGGCTCGGTCACGGCATATGCGCAGTCCTCGGTGCCTTTCGGCAACACCTGCCAGCAGCAAACTAGGACTTGCAGCAACGGGGCGCTCTCCGGCTCCCATGCCTATGCCACCTGTTCTGTCTCGGCGGCCGCGTCCTGCACCTTCAACGGGCAGCCCGTCGCCCACGGCCAGTCCGTCACCGCCTACCTGAACGCCGCCGAGCCGGCGGGCGGCAGTTGCACGGCCGAATCCCGAAGCTGCTCCAACGGCGCGCTCTCCGGCTCCCACACCCACGCCGCATGCCAGGTGGCTCCCGGTGCGCCCACGGGCGTGCAGGCCGTGCCCACTGGCAGCGGGCAGGTGACGGTAACGTGGCAGGCGCCTGCCGACACCGGCAGCGGTATCACCGGCTACGTGGTCACGGCCCAGCCGAGCGAGCAGACCTGCGTGCCCAACCCCGCCACGGCCACCAGCTGCACGTTCGCCGGCCTGCCCAACGGGCAGACGCAGACCTTCGCCGTGGAGGCCACGAACGGCGCGGGCAGCGCCACGTCGGCAATACCATCGAACCCGGCGACGCCGCTGGCGGATCCCAAGGCGTTCTCGGCTCCGTCGCCCACGGGCACGGGCACCGTGGACGTTGCGGTGGCGGGCGGCAGCGGCACATGCGCGTTCGAGAGCGTGCAGCTCGTGTCCGCCGCCAGCGCCGGAGCGCCCGCGACGCGCAGCTTCCCGCACGGGGTGCTGGACTTCGTGCTGCACGCCTGCGACGCAACACCCGCCACGGTCACTGTCACCTATCCCCCTGGCACGCCGCTGCAGGGCGCGCAGTACTGGAAGCGCCAAGGCGGCACGTGGGCACCGTTCGCAGGCGCCGTGCTGGGTGCGAACACGGCGGTGCTAACGCTCACCGACGGCGGCACGGGCGATGATGACGGCGTGCCTACGCCCAACGGCCGCATCGTCGATCCGGGCGGCATCTCGGTGCTGGCGGCGGCCAGCGGCGCAGCGCCCATTCCCACGCTCGGCGAATGGGCGCTGGCGCTGCTGGCGGTGCTGCTGGGCCTGCTGGCCTGGCGACGCCAGTGGCATGCCTAGACCCGCCCAGGGCCTGCCACAATCGCGGCCCATATGTCTGCACACACCGCCATCCTGCTCTGCAACCTGGGCACGCCCGACGCGCCCACCGCCCCCGCGCTGCGGCGCTACCTCGCGCAGTTCCTGGGCGACCCGCGCGTGGTGGAGATCCCCCGCGCGGCGTGGCTGCCGATCCTGTACGGGATCATCCTGCGCACGCGGCCGGCGAAGTCCGCCGCCAAGTACGCGACGATCTGGACGCCCGAGGGCTCGCCCCTGGCCGTGTGGACGCACAAGCAGGCGCTGATGCTGCGCGGCTGGCTGGGCGAGGCCGGCGTGCGGGTAGCGGTGCTGCCCGCGATGCGCTACGGCCAGCCGGCCATCGGCGCGCAGCTGCAGGCGCTGCACCATGAAGGCGTGCGGCGCGTGCTGGTGCTGCCGCTCTACCCGCAGTATTCGGGCACGACCACGGCCAGCGTGGTGGACGACGTGGCCGCGTGGGTGCGCCGCTCGCGCAGTTTTCCCGAGCTGCGCTTCGTGAACGACTACCACGACGACCCCGGCTACATCGCCGCGCTGGCCGACAGCGTGCGCGCGCACTGGCAGCGGAGCGGCGGGCCGGCCGAGAAGCTGGTGATGAGCTTCCACGGCATTCCCGAGCGCAACGTGCGCCTGGGCGACCCCTATGCCGACCAGTGCCGCGCCACCGCGCGCCTGCTGGCCGAGGCGCTGGGCTTGGCGCCGGAGCAGTACCTGCTCACCTTCCAGTCGCGCTTCGGCAAGGCGAAGTGGCTGGAGCCCTACACCGAGCCCACGCTGGTGGCGATGGCCCAGGGCGGCCTGCGCCGCGTGGACGTGATGTGCCCCGGCTTCACCGGCGACTGCCTGGAGACGCTGGAGGAGATCAACCAGGAGGCGCGCCACGCCTTCCTGCAGGCGGGCGGGCAGGAGTTCCGCTACATCCCCTGCCTGAACGACGGGCACGCCTGGATCGGCGCCCTCTCCCGCATCGCGCAGAGGCACCTGGCGGGCTGGGTGGACTCATAGTCGAATCGGCCTCCAGCGCTTATCCATCAAGCGCAAGCAGCTCCTGTTTCAGGAGCGATCAGAAGCCCCGCGCCTCCGCATCGGCCAGGAAGCGGTCCACCAGCGCATAGTGCTGCGGCACGTTGAGCGCAGGCGCATGGCCGCAGCCCGGCACCTCGACCACCTGGGCGAGGCCGCGCGCGCCGGGGCCGCGCGCGAGCATTTCGGCCGTGGTCTCGCGCAGCACCAGGTCGGAGTCTGCGCCGCGCAGGCACAGCACGGGGATGGCAAGCCGGTCGTAGTCGTCCCACACAAGATAGTCGTTCTCGTGCGCCGTGAACTGCCGCACCATGGCCGGGTCGTAGTGCGGCGTCACGCGCCCGTCGGGCAGGCGGCGCGTGGAGGTTTCCGTGAGGCGCCGCCACTGCGCGTCGCTGAGCCAGCCATAGGGCGCATACACCTGCCGGAAGAACGCCTCCAGCTCCTGCACGGTGCCGAACGCGGGCGGCTGGCCCGCGTAGGCGCGGATGCGCGCAAGCGCCGCGTCGGCCAGTCGCGGCGCGTTGTCGTTGAGCAGCAGGCTGCGGATGCGTCCGGCCAGGCGCGGCTCGGCGCGGCCGGCGGCGCACACGGTGCCGATGGCGCCGCCCATCGAGGTGCCCAGCCAGTGCGCGCGCTCGATGCCCAGCCGCTCGAACAGGTCGCCCGCCAGGCGCGCGTAGAACGCCAGGCGGTACTCCTCGTCGGGCCGCGCGGCCCACTGGCTCAGGCCGCGGCCCACCGTGTCGGGGCAGATCACGCGGTAGCGGCCGGCCAGGTGGGCGGCGATCTCGTCCATGTCGCGCCCCGTGCGCGCCAGGCCGTGCCAGGCAATCACCACCGGGGCATCGGGCGCGCCCCAGTCCATGTAGTGGATTTCATAGCCGGCGCAGGTGGCGTAGTGCGACGAGGGAGACATGGTGGACCGCCTTGTGGGAGCAGGGAAGAAAGCTATTTCATGAGCCGGCCGTTGGCGCCGATCACGGTGACCTCGACGTAGCGCGAGCCCACGCGGCTGGTGGGCGAGTAGCCGACGGAGACGCCGCCCAGGTCGAAGCCCTGCAGCGATTCGAGCGCCTTGACGACCCTGGCCCGCGTGGGCGCGGGGCCCGCGCGGCGCAGCGCCTCGACCAGCACCTTGGCGCCCAGGAACTCCTCGAAGCTGGTGTAGTTCACCTCGGCCCCGGGAGCGTACTTCTTCAGGAGCTGCTGGTATTCGCGCACCACGGGCAGCAGCGGCCGGTAGGGGTACGGCACCACCTGGCTGATGCCCAGGCCGTGCGCGTTCTTCAGTCCGGCGATCTTCACGATCTCCGCCGGATCGACCACCGAGATGCTGTAGAGCTGCGCGCCGCCGCCCACCTCGCGGTAGCGCTTGACGAACGCGGCCGCGGGCTTGTTGATGGCGATCATGATGACGGCCTGCGCGTCCACGGCCTTGATGGCCTGGGCCGCCGCCTCGACCTGGTCCGTGTTGCGCTCGTAGCCCGCCGATGCCGCCAGCTTGAGCCCACGCCTGGCCAGCGCCGCCTCCACGCCGGCCAGGCCGGCCAGGCCGGCCAGGCCGAAGCCGTCGTCCTGGTACATCACGGCCACGCGGTCCATGCCCAGCGTGGCGAGCTGCTGCACCATGTGCTCGGCCTCGTCGGCGTAGCCCGCGCGCACGTGGAAGATCCAGGGGTTGAACGGGCTGCGCAGCGACTCGCCGCCCGTGTAGGGCGCCACCAATGCCGCCCCGCCCTGCTCCAGCACGCCGTCGGCCAGCAGCTGCGTGACGTTGGCCGTCCCCGCGAAGCCGAACAGCGCCACCACCTCGGGCCGCGCGAGCAGCGCGCGCGTGAGGCGCACCGTCTCGGGCACCTTGTAGCCGTCGTCCACCACCTCCTGGCGGATGGTGGCGCCGTGCACGCCGCCCTGGGCGTTGACCCAGTCGAAATAGATCTTGCCGCCCAGCACCATCTGCTGGCCCGTGGAGGCCAGCACCCCCGACAGCGGCGCCACCTGGCCCACCACCACCTCGGCGGCCAGGGCCGGGCGGCCCGTGGCGCCGAGGGCGCACAGCGCCAGGGCGGCGAGCAGCCCCCTGGCGCGCATGCCGATGCGCAACGCTTTCATGCCGGCGTCAGCGGGGCACCGTGATGGACGTGCCCGCGAAGCCGATCTGGTCGGCCGCCGCGGGCGCGGCCACGAACGGCGGCACGTTCGCCGCGGTGATCGCGGGCGCCGCGCCCGGCGTGCCGCCGCGCGGCGTGGTGCGCACCACCTGGCTGGCGGGCAGCGCGGCGCCGCTCTTGAGGTGCGCCCACATCGCGTCCATGGCCTGGTTGAAATACGGGTGCAGCGGCACGAAGCGCGTGTCGAAGCCCGCGAACGGCAGGAAGGCGTCGAAGTGCTGGCCGTTCACGACCTCGATGTAGCGCAGCTTGCTCGATGCGCCCTCCACGGTGCGGTTGAGCGCCGTGTAGGCCCGCGCGTTGTTGTTCACCGGCACCAGCGCGTCGCTGCGGCCCGCGACGATGATGGCCGGCTTGCCGCGCAGGTTGGCGCTGTGCAGCACCTCGGCGATGCCCGCGCGCACCTTGTCGCTGTCGGCCTTGGTGGGCGTGCTCGACGCCGTGAGCGCGGCGCCCGTCGCCGGGTCCTTGCCGCTCACCAGCGCGTGCTGGCACAGCGCGTTGTCCAGCCCCAGGTCGGCCGCGCCGGTGGAGGGCGAGACGGCGAACTGCCAGGCCTTGGCGCCGCCTACCGAGTCGTTGTAGACCACGGTGGCCGGCGTGCCGTTGGCGGTGCCGTTGGCGGTGGCGAAGCTCTGCGCCAGCGCTGCGGGTGCGGCGGCCACCACGTCGCCCGTGGCATTGGCGGCCGCGAAGCTCGTGCGGCACAGGTTCGCGTCGGCGGCGAAGCGGCCGTACGCCATGGTGTACATGGCCGAGAGGATGGGGCCGTTGCCCAGCCCGTAGTGGGCGTTGTGCATGGTGTCGTTATCGGCCGTCCAGCCATAGGCGTGCAGCTTGGCCAGCGCGTCCGCCGCGCGCTCGGCCGTAGTGGCGCCGTTCACCAGCCCCTTGGCGGCCAGGCCGTCGCAGCGCGCCGTGGCGCGTGCGGTCATGGCCGTGAGGCCGATGTAGTTGTAGATCGACACTTCGTTCAGCGCCGCATCGGCCGCCAGCGCCGCGCAGGGCTGGTAGATGTTGCCGTAGGTGGTGTATTCGGCCAGCGTCTTGCCGTAGCCCGCCACGGCCGCGCCGCCGAACTGGATGCCGTAGCCGCTCATGGTGGGCATCTCGGTCACGGGCTCTGAGGCCACCACGCCGTCGATCAGGCCGTCGCCATCCTGCTCGGCCGCGCGCAGCGAGGCCGCGCCGCCGTTGGAGGCCGAGCCCGCGATCACCAGCGTGTTGCCCTTGGTGAACGGCACGGGGTCGGTGGCCGTGCCGTAGCGCGCGTTGAGCACGTACAGCGCGTAGCGGCCCGCGGCCAGCGTGTCGCTGCCCCAGTCCTTCTCGGGATTCTGCTGCGAATGCGCGTGCTTGATGGCGATGCGGTGGGGGAAGGCCGCGTCGTAGGCCGCGCGTGCCGCCTCGCCCAGGGCGGTGAAGAAGCTGGATGCGCCCGCCGCGCTGCGCGTGGCGCGCGTGCCGTCGATCTGGTTCACCGTGTCGTCGGCCAGGTTGTGCAGGCCCACGCCCTTGCCCGCGTCGGTCAGCGCCACGGCGCAGCCCTTCTTCAGGCCCCACTCGCCCGCCGTGCCGATGGCGCCGTATACGCCGCGCGAGCCCGACGAGGGGCCGAGCACGATGCAGGGGTTGCTGGCGCTGAAGCTGTCGGGCACCTGCACGGCGATCACGGTCTGCTTGCGGCCCGAGCCGTCGTCGAGCACGGCCACGTATTCGCGTCCCGGGATCAGGCCTTCGCCGGCCGTCACCTGGCCGCCGGCCGTGACGTTGGGGCCGTACAGCGTGCCGTAGCCGCCGGCGGGCAGCGGGTCGAGGATGCCGCGGTAGTTGGAATAGAGCGCGTTGCGGCGCAGCTCGGCCGCCGTGGGGCGGGCCGGGTCGGCATAGGCCGGCGCGGCGGCCGCGCCCAGGCCGGTCTTGCCGATGCCGCCCGTGAGCAGGTCCTGCGTGGCCGCCGTGGCGCCCGTGCCCGCCGTGGTGGCGGGGTAGACCGTGGCGCCGATCTCCTTGATGCCCTTGGGCAGTTCGTTCGACGGCCCGGAAGAGCCGCCGCCGCAGGCCGCCAGCGCCGCCACGGCCAGGGCCGTCGCGGTGCAGCGCATGGTCACTCGTTCGTTCACTCGCATGTTGTCTCCTTGGGGGTAATGGTTGTCATGCAGGGACGGAAAGGCACGTCCGCTAGCGGGCGCGCAGGGAACGCAGGCGCCCCACCACGCCGGTGGGGAAGTAGTAAACGGACAGCACGAACAGCAGGCCCAGCCACAGCAGCCAGCGGTCGGGCGAGAGCAGCGCGGCCAGCCACGGCAGGCCGGCGGCGGCCTCCGAGCCGATGCGCAGCAGGTCCTGCAGGTAGCTCTGCGCCACCACGAAGAGCACCGAGCCGATCACGGCGCCGTAAATGGTGCCCATGCCGCCGATCACGACGATGAGCAGGCAGTCCATCATGATCTCGAAGCTGAGCGAGGTGTCCGGTCCGTTGTAGCGCAGCCAGAGCGCGAGCATGGCGCCCGCGAGCGTGGCGAACAGGGCGGAGAGCACGCTGGACGTGGTGCGGTAGACCACGACGCGGTAGCCGATGGCCTCGGCGCGGAACTCGTTCTCGCGGATGGCCTGCAGCACGCGGCCGAAGGGCGAGTTCACGATGCGCAGCAGCGCCAGCACCAGCACCACGGCGGCCGCGAACAACAGGTAGTAGGTGACGATGCGCCCGTCGATCAGCACGCCCAGCACCTCGTCCTCGAACGGCTCGAAGCTGGGCGACAGCAGCAGCGGCAGCTTGAAGGTCAGCCCGTCCTCGCCGCCCGTCCAGTCGGAGAGCTGCGAAGCCAGCGTCTGGAACGCCGCCGCCACGGCCAGCGTGATCATGGCGAAGAAGATGGCCCGCACGCGCAGCGAAAACAGGCCGATGGCCAGCGCCAGCAGCAGCGACAGCGCCAGCGCCGCGCCCAGCCCCACGGCCAGCGCCCCCCAGGTGGCGCCCATGCGGCTGGTGGCGATGGCGATGCCGTAGGCGCCGATGCCGAAGAACATGGTGTGCGCGAAGCTCACGATGCCGGTGTAGCCCAGCAGCAGGTCGAAGCTGGCCACCAGCACCACGAACACCAGCACCTTGGCCGCCACGTTGAGCGCCTTCACGCCGGGAAAGACGAAGGGCGCCGCCGCCAGCCCGAGGAGGACGGCCACGAGCAGCACCGCCAGCACCCTGCTGCGCGGATAGTCGCCGGAAAGAATGCGGTTCATCATGGTCAACGGTTCGCTACGGGGTACACACCTTGCGGCCGCCACAGGAGCACGGCCACCATGAGCGCGATGTTGGAGAACAGCGCCACCTTGGGCACGAGAAAGCCCGTGTAGTTCGCCATCAGCCCCACGAGCAGCGCGCCGATCAGCGCACCGCCGGTGCTGCCCAGCCCGCCGATGATGATGACGATGAAGATCAGCACGTTGACCTGCGCGCCCATCTGCGGCACCACGTTCTGCTGGTACAGGCCCCACATCACCCCGCCCAGGCCTGCCAGCGCGCTGCCGGCCACGAACACGCCCACGAACAGGCGCCGCACGCGGTAGCCCAGGCTCTCGACCATCTCGCGGTCCTGCACGCCCGCGCGGATCAGCAGGCCCACCTTGGTGCGCGAGAGCGTCCACGCCAGCAGTGCGAAGACGCCCAGGCCCACGCAGACGGCAAGCACGCGGTATTTCTCCACCGCCGCGTCGCCCACGATCCACGCGCCCTTCATCGCCTCGGGCAGCGGCAGCGGGATCTGCTGCGGGCCCCAGATGACCTTGATGAGCTCCTCGCCGATGATCATGCCGCCCATGGTGATGAGGATCTGCTTGAGGTGCTGCCCATAGACGGGCCGCACGATGCAGCGCTCGAACGCCAGTCCCACCGCGCCCGCCACCAGCATGGCGATGACCATCGCGGGCAGCACGGCGAGCAGGTTGCGCCAGAGTTCGGCGCTTTGCGTGTAGTCGCCCATGGCGCCGAGCACGCTGGTGGCCACGAACGCGCCCAGCGCGATGAACACGCCGTGGCCGAAGTTCAGCACGTCCATGAGGCCGAAGACCAGCGTGAGGCCCGAGGCGATGATGAACACGATCATGCCCATCGCCAGCCCCGCCACGGTAAGCGTGGCCCAGGTGCTGGCCGAGCCGATGAAGGGCAGCACGGCCAGCATCAGCGCGGGCACGAGGGCGATGGGCAGCCAGTCGACGTCACGCGCCATTGCTTCTTTTTTGATAGCTTGTTGCGCTTGACTGGCGGGCGCTGTGGCCTGATTTGGCTTGTATCCGCTCATAGCGCCAGCCCCAGCAGCGACTGCTGCAATGCCTCGTCGGCGGCCAGCGCGGCCATGGGGCCGGCGTGCACCACCACGCCATCGTCCATCACCGCCACGTGGTCGCCCAGGCGCTTGGCGAAGTGCAGGTTCTGCTCCACGAGCAGGATGGTGGTGCCGCTGGCTTTCAGCTGCGCGAAGGCGTCGATCATGTTGTTCACGATGGCGGGCGCGAGGCCCTTGCTGGGCTCGTCCACGATGAGCAGTGCGCGCGGCTCGACGATGGCGCGGGCCACGGCCACCATCTGCTTTTGCCCGCCGCTGAGCTTGCCGGCCGGGTGGTTCCAGAACTTCTGCACGGCGGGAAAGAGGCCGAAGATCCAGTCCAGCCGCGCCTCGTCCATCTGCGCGGCGGTGCGCGCGCCGCGCGCGGCCAGCAGCAGGTTTTCCTTCACCGTCAGGTCCGCGAAGATGCCCATGTTCTCGGGCACGTAGGCGATGCCCTGCTGCGCGATGCGCGGCGTGGGCCAGCCGGCGATGTCGGCGCCGTCCATCACGATGCGGCCCTGGCTGGCCTGCCACAGGCCCATGATGGTGCGCAGGGTGGTGGTCTTGCCCGCGCCGTTGCGGCCCAGCAGCATGGTGAGCTGCCCGCGCGGCACGGCGAGGTTCACGCCGTGCAGGATGTGGTAGGCGCCGATGTGCGTGTGCACGCCGGAGAGCTCCAGCAGATTGGCGGTCATGCGGCCTCCTTCGCGGCGGTGCCCAGGTAGGCCTCCTGCACGATGGGCGAGGCGATCACCTCGGCCGGGTTGCCGTCGGCCACCAGCGTGCCGTTGTGCAGCACGATGATGCGGTCGGCCAGCTCGCGCACCACGTCCATCTTGTGCTCCACGAGCAGGATGGTCTTGGTCTTGTCCTTCTTCAGCTCGCGGATGAGCTGCAGCACCACGGGCGCCTCGTCGTGGCTCATGCCGGCCGTCGGTTCGTCGAACATGTAGACCTGCGGCTCCAGCGCCATGAGCAGCGCCACCTCCAGCTTGCGCTGGTCGCCGTGCGGCAGGCTGGCGACGGGCGCGTCCTGCCGGTGCATCAGCGCCACGGCGCGCAGGATCTCCTGGGCGCGCGCCGTGAGCTGCGGGTGGTCGCTCCACACGCTCCACAGGTTCAGGCCGCGCCGGTGCGCGCCCTCCCGGGTGGCCTGCACGGCCAGGCGCACGTTCTCCAGCACGCTGAGGTGGGGGAACAGGTTGGTGAGCTGAAACGCGCGGCCCAGCCCGGCGCGCGTGCGTGCCGAGGCGGGTAGCCCCGTCAGGTCGCGCCCGCCCAGCGACACCGTGCCCGCCGTGGCCTTGAGCTGGCCCGAGATCAGGTTGAAGTACGTGGTCTTGCCCGCGCCGTTGGGGCCGACGATGGCGGTGAGCGTGCCCGGCGCGAAGGCGCAGGTCACGGCGTTCACCGCCACGTGGCCGCCGAAGCGCACGGTCAGGTCCTGGGTTGCAAGCATTGTTTGAATGAAAATGGCCTCCAGCGCTTGATGGACAAGCGCTGGCAGCTATCAAAACAGGAGTGGATCAGCGGCCGTTGCGGATCGGCACCTGCATCTCTTCGGGCTTGATCTCGCGCACCAGCTCCGGCACGCCCCAGGCGAAGGCCGGGTCGTTCTTGATGCGGAAGTGGTACATGCTCTGCATGGCCTGGTGGTCTTCCTTGCGGAAGGTCATGGTGCCCTTGGGCGTCTCGAAGCTCATGCCCTCCATGGCCTTGATGAGGGTGTTGCTCCTGCTGTCGCCGTTCGTCTTCTTGAGCGCGGTGACGATGGCCATGGCCGCCGAGAAGCCGCCGGCGGTGAAGAAGTCCGGCGGCGTCTTGTACTGCTTGTAGTGCATGGAGACGAGCGCCTCGTTCACCGGGTTCTTGGGGATGCCGAAGTAGTAGTAGGTGGCGCCCTCCATGCCCGGCATGCCCTTGTAGGCGGCCATGGCCGGCAGGATGTTGCCGCCCGTGGCGATCTCGATGCCGTAGCGCTTCAGGTCCATGTCGTTGATCTTGAACGGGTTGCCCGCGCCCGCCCAGACGATCCAGATCACCTTCTTGCCCGGCTGGTCCTTGAGCTTGTCGATCAGGCGCTGCGCGCCGGCCGTGAAGTCGGTGGTGGCGGCGGGCAGGTATTCCTCGTGCACCAGCTTGCCCTTCTTGATGGCGTCCTTGAACGCCTTCACGCCGTCGCGGCCGAAGGCGTTGTCCTGCGCCAGCGTGGCGATGGTGGTGCCGGGCTTGTCGATGGCGACGGCGTTGCCGATCGCGTCCTGGCTGGAGTTGCGGCCCGTGCGGAAGATGTACTTGTTCCACTTGTCGCCGGTGATGGAGTCGGCCACGGCGGGCTCGACGATCAGCACCTTCTTGTACTCCTCGGCCACCGGCAGCATGGCCAGCGCCACGCCCGAGGCGCTGGGGCCCACGGCCAGGTCGGCCTTGTCGTCGGAATACGCGGTGGCGAGCTGGCTCTTGCCCAGGTCGGGCTTGCCCTGGTCGTCCTTCTCGATCACCACCAGCTTCTTGCCGGCCACCGCCATGGTGCCGCCGGTGGCGTATTCCAGGCCCATCATCAGGCCCGCCTGCGTCTGCTTGCCGTAGGCCTCCAGCGGGCCGGTCTTGCTGTAGACGTGGGCGATGCGGATCTCCTGCTGGGCCATGGCGGCGGACGGCCCCCACGCGGCGGCCAGGACGGCGGCCAGCCCGCAGGCGCGGACGGCGAAGGTGCGGCGATGGTGCATGTGTGTCTCCTCTTGAATCGTTGGGCAATGCCGCCCCGTGATTGCACACACCATGCCAGCCTGTCTGCAGGCGGTTTTTCTGCGAAATGGCGCAAAAGCCACTGGTTTTGTTTGTTTTTGAGACAAATCAATGCCTGAAAAACAGACAATTGCCTGATTATTTATCAGGGTTTTCCATGCGTTCGTACAGCGTGGCGCGTGAGATGCCCAGGTGCCGCGCCGTGGCCAGCTTGTTTCCGCCGTGCAGCGCCAGCGCGGCAGCGATGGCACGCTGCTCCAGCTCCGCCACCTGCACGGCCAGGGGCCGCAGCAGGCGCGCGGCCTCGTCGGGCTCGGCATGCTCCAGCGCAGGCGCCGGGGCGGCGGGCTCCACGCCGCTCTCGCGCAGCACGTCGTGCAGCTGCTGCGCGCCGATGGCCAGGGTGTCGCTGCGCATGGCCGCCTGCTCCAGCACGTTGCGCAGCTCGCGGATGTTGCCGCGCCAGGCCTGGCCTGCCAGCAGCGCCAGCGCGTCGGGCAGCAGCTCGGGCGGCGCGGCGGCGCTGCGCAGGGCCAGGTCTTCGCCCAGCGCTTCCACGAGCGCGGGGATGTCCGAGCGCCGCTCGCGCAGCGGCGGCACGCGGATGGGCAGCACGTGCAGGCGGTAGAACAGGTCTTCGCGGAAGCGCCCCTCGCGCACCAGCGCGGCCAGGTCGCGCGAGGTGGCGGCCACCACGCGAACGTCGAACGGCACGAGCTGGTTGCTGCCCAACGGCTCGATCTCGCCCTCCTGCAGCGCGCGCAGCAGCTTGGCCTGCAGGCTGGGCGGCATGTCGCCGATCTCGTCGAGGAACAGCGTGCCGCCGTCGGCCAGCTTGAACTTGCCCTCGCGCCCCTTGGCCGAGGCGCCGGTGTAGGCGCCCGGCGCCACGCCGAAGAACTCGGCCTCCAGCAGCGTGTCGGGCACGGCCGCGATGTTCACGCTCACGAAGGGCCCGGCGGCGCGCGCCGAGGCCGCGTGGATGGCATGCGCCAGCAGCTCCTTGCCCGTGCCCGTCTCGCCCAGCAGCAGCACCGGGCTTTGCGACTGCGCCGCGCGGCGCGCCTGGCGCTTGACCTCCACAGCTGCGGGGCTGGCGCCCACGAAGCTGGCGAAGGTGTGCTTGGCCCGGCGCGCGCCCTGCCCCGCGGGCAGCCGGCTGCGCTGCGCGGCCAGCTCGCGGCGCGCCTCGTCCAGGTCGCGCTGCAGCCGGGCGAACTTGCCGATCAGCGGCTGCAGCGTAGTCTCGGGGTGGTCGAACAGCACGATGCCGATGGCGCCGATCACCTGCCCGTCGTCGCCGCGCAGCGGAATGCGGCTGACCACGAAGGTGCCGGCCTTGTTGGTGAGCAGATCCACCAGCACGGGCTGGCCCGTCTCCAGCACGCGGCGCATCTGGGTGTTGGGAATCACCTCCTCCACCATGCGGCCCACGAAGTCGTTGACGGAGCCCACGCCCAGGTCCGGCAGGAAGCGCCGGTAGCCCTCGTTCACCCACACGATGCGCCCGCTCAGGTCCACCAGGAACATGCCCTGGCTCATGCTGGAGAAGAGCTGGAACATGGAGCGCGCGGCCAGTTCCAGGATGCCCTGCGCATCCAGCGGCAGGGGCGAGGCGTCGGTGTTCAGCGGCATGGGGCGATGGTAGCGCGGCGCCCCATGTTGACCATTATTAACAAGAACGATTCTCAATCACGTGCTACACTCCGCGCCCGTGCAAGCACACTCTCTGGTGGGGAGTCCCGGGGGCGGCCAAGCCCCCGGGTGCTGGCCCGTCAGACGATGTCGTCGGCGGACTGGTAGTGGTGGCGGCGAGCTGCCTTGCGCACCGCCCAGTGGCGCAGCACGCGCGGCACGATGAGCACGGCCAGCACGATCACCACCAGCGCCAGCGACATGGGCCGCTGCAGGAAGATCCACCAGCTCCCCTCTCCCAGCGCCACGGCGTTGCGCATCTGCGCCTCGGCCAGCGGCCCCAGGATCATGCCCACCACCACCGGCGCGGTGGGGAAGTCGAAGCGCCGCATCACCACCCCCAGCACGCCGATGGCGTACAGCAGGAACAGGTCGAACGCGCTCTGGCGCATGCCGTAGGCGCCCACCGTGGCGAAGATCAGGATGCCCGCGTAGAGCTGCGGGCGCGGCACCTTGAGCAGCTTGACCCACAGGCCCACCATGGGCAGGTTCAGCACCAGCAGCATGAGGTTGCCGATGTAGAGCGACGCGATCAGCGCCCACACCAGCGCGGCCGAGCTGCTGAACAGCTGCGGCCCCGGGTTGATGCCGTAGTTCTGGAACGCGCCCAGCAGCACCGCCGTGGTGTTGCTGGTGGGAATGCCCAGCGTGAGCAGCGGGATCAGCGCGGCCGTCACCGTGGCGTTGTTCGCGGCCTCCGGGCCGGCCACGCCCTCGATGGCGCCCTTGCCGCCGAACTCGGCCTTGTCCTCGCCCTTGGCGAGCTTCTTCTCGGTCGCATAGCTCAGGAAGGTGGGGATCTCCGTGCCGCCCGCGGGGATGCAGCCAAACGGCGTGCCGATGGCCGTGCCGCGCAGCCATGCGGGCCAGGAGCGCTTCCAGTCGCGCGCCGACATGTGCACGCGGCTCAGCTTGTTCTGCGTCTCGACCACGCGGCCCTCGTAGAGCGCCGCGTAGAGCACCTCGGCCACGGCGAACAGGCCCACGGCCACGAGCACGATGTCGATGCCGTCCAGCAGCTCCATCTGCCCCGCCGTGTAGCGCGCGGCGCCCGAGATCTGGTCCATGCCCACGCAGCCCAGCGCCAGGCCCAGGAACAGCGCCGTCATGCCGCGCAGCGCGCTCTGGCCCAGCACCGCGCTCACGGTGGTGAAGGCCAGCACCATCAGCATGAAGTATTCGGGCGGGCCCAGCTTCACGGCGAACTCGGCCACCGAGGGCGCGAACAGCGTCACCACCACCGTGGCCACCGTGCCCGCCACGAAGGAGCCGATGGCCGCCGTGGCCAGCGCCGCCCCCGCGCGGCCGCTCTTGGCCATCTTGTTGCCCTCCATGGCGGTGACCATGCTCGCCGTCTCGCCCGGCGTGTTGAGCAGGATGGAGGTGGTCGATCCCCCGTACATGGCGCCGTAGTAGATCCCCGCGAAGAAGATCATCGAGGCCGTGACCTCGACCTTGGCCGTGATGGGCAGCAGCATGGCCACGGCCACGGCCGGCCCGATGCCGGGCAGCACGCCCACGGCCGTGCCCAGGGCGCAGCCCACCAGGGCCCACAACAGGTTGGCAGGGGTGATGGCGGTGGCGAAGCCCGCCAGGAGTGCGTCGAAGATTTCCATTGAGAACCTCTTTGTGGCCTTTTTATGGGGTGCGCATGGCAGCAAACGGCCACGATCTAGGCGCCCACCGCAGCCCATGCTGGCGGCCTGGGCAAGGTGGGCAACAACGAGCGTGGCCGTTTGCTGCCATGCCCGAAGGGTTGCCCTGCCACGGCAGCGTCTGCCGCGTTGCAAATCCTCGCCGGGCCACCAGCCCGTCTGCGGTTTGCGCTTTGCAGCCACTGCCGTGGCGGGGCAACGTACCCCATAAAAGGGCCATAAAGAGGTTCATAGCCACCCCGTTTCAGTGAGACCCGGCAGGTTGATCGCCAGGAACTGCGTGAAGGCCCAGAACACCGGCGCGGAGATCAGCAGCCCCGTCGCCACGTCCTTGGCCCAGGTGGCGGGCGTGCCCGCCAGCGGCTGGCGCCCCGCGCGGCGCAGGCCCTGCACGGCCAGCACATAGCACACGGTGCAGCTCACGATGAAGCCCACGGTGCCGATCAGCGCCGCATTGACCAGCAGGCCCGCGGACACCCAGACGAAGGGGCCGATATCGGCCCGGGGCTGCCCGCCCGGATCGGACGCCTCGCGAAAGCCTCCGGTGCGCGCCTCCCACACCAGCCAGGCGCCGCACACGGCCAGCACCACGGCACACAGCCACGGCAGGAAGTTGGGACCGACGCCGCCGTAGCCGGCCTCGGACGAGATCTGCAGCGCGCCGAAAGCCATGCCGGCGGCCACGAGCAGCACGCCGACGCCGACGACGGTCTGCGCACGCGGCGAGGGAATGCAATCCGGCGCCTCGTCGGCGCCGGTGAGGGAAGGTTCGGACATGAACGGCTCCTGGAAAAGGGGGCTAAGCAAGCATCACCCACAACGCATGAAACTGGCGTGGCCCAAGCGCGGGCAGCCGCGCAAGGGCCGCCCCGCCGCGCTGGCTGCGTCCCCCTGCCCGGAGCGCGAAGCGCGTAGAGAGCGGGGGAAGGCCCGCAGGGCCTCAGGGAGGTGTACCTGCTTACACCATGCCGGACTTGACCATGGTGGCGCGCAAGCTGGCGAACTCCTGGTCCACGAAGCTGGCGAACGCATCCCCGGCCAGCCACGCGGGCGTCCAGTCGTTCTTCTGCAGCGCCTCGGCCCAGGCCTTGCTCTTGGTGGCCTTCTCGATCAGCGCGATCAGCGCATCGCGCTGGGCCTTGGAGATGCCGGGCGCTCCATAGACGCCGCGCCAGTTGCCGATCTCGACGTTGATGCCCTGCTCCTTGAGCGTGGGCACGTTCACGCTCGGCAGGCGCGTGCCCGAGGTCACGCCGATGGGGCGCATCTTGCCCGCGGCGATGTACTCGGCGAACTCGCTGTAGCCGCTGCCGCCGATGGTCACGTTGCCGCCCAGGATGGCCGCCGTGGCCTCGCCGCCCCCACGGAAGGCCACGTAGTTGATCTTGGCCGGGTCCACGCCCACCTCGCGCGCGATCATGGCCGCCGCGATGTGCTCGGTGGAGCCGCGCGAGCCGCCGCCCCACTTCACGCTGCCCGGGTCCTTCTTGAGCTGGGCCACCACGTCGGCCATGGTCTTGAAGGGCGAGTTGGCGGGCAGCACGAACACGTTGTATTCGCTGGTCAGGCGCGCCAGCGGCGTCACCCGGTCCAGGCCCACGGGCGGCTTGCCGGTGATGATGCCGCCGAGCATCACGGCGCCCATCACCATCATGGCGTTCGGGTCGCCCTTGCTGCCGTTGACGAACTGCGCCAGGCCGATGGCGCCGGCCGCGCCGCCCTTGTTGTCGTACGTGACCGACGAGGCCACGCCCGCGTCCTGCAGCGCCTTGCCCAGGGCGCGGCCGGTGGTGTCCCAGCCGCCGCCGGGGTTGGCGGGGATCATCATCTTGACGGCCACGGCCGCCTGGGCCGACAGCGGCAGGCTGCCGGCGGCGGCCAGCGCGGCCAGGGATTTCAGGAAGGTGTCGCGGCGCATGGAGTCTCCTTGTGCATCATTGGTTGAACCGACCGGACGATGATGCGCGCGCAAGCTGTCAAACCGCTGTCCTGGCGCTAGGGGTTATCACGCATCCGCGCACGCTCCGCCGGCGCCGCCGCCCCGCGCCGCAGGCGGGACAATCCGCGCACCATGCAACTGCTCCTCGTCGAAGACGATGCCACCATGCAGGCCACGCTGCAGCGCTCGCTCACGCGCCGGGGCATGGCCATCACCGCCTTGTCCGACGGCCGCGCCGCACTGGCCGAGTGGCGCGCCCGCCCGCCCGACGCCGTGGTGCTCGACCTGACCCTGCCCGGCCTGGACGGCCTGCAGGTGCTGCAGCAGGCGCGCGCCGCCGGCCTGCGCACGCCCGTGCTGCTGCTCACCGCGCGCGGCACCGTGGGCGACCGCGTGCTGGGCCTGAACGCCGGCGCCGACGACTACCTGCCCAAGCCTTTCGACCTGGACGAGCTGGAGGCGCGCCTGCGCGCCCTGGTGCGCCGCAGCAGCGACGCGGCCGAGGCCAGGCCCGCCCCCGCCGCCGCCACGCTGGGCGTGCTGCGCCACGACAAGGACAGCGGCGCCATCTATGCCCACGACGCGCCCATGGACCTCACCCCGCGCGAGCTGGCCCTGCTGCGCGCGCTGCTGGCCCAGCCCGGGCGCGCCGTGGCCAAGGAGCGGCTGTACGAGCTGGTCTTTCCCGGACAGAGCGACGTGCAGTACGAGGCCATCGAGGTCGTGGTCTACCGCGTGCGCAAGAAGCTCGCGGGCACCGGCGTGGTGCTGATGACGCTGCGCGGCCTCGGGTACCTGCTGAAGGCCGAGGCGTGAGCCGCCCCCGCTCGCTGCGCCGCCAGCTGCTCGTGGGTATCCTGCTGCCCACGCTGCTGTTCGTCGCCGTCAACACCTACAGCCTGCACCGCCAGGCGCTGGCCGCGCTGCACACGGCCTACGACCGCACGCTGCTGGCATCGGCCAAGACCATCAGCGAACAGCTCGACGTGCGCGGCTGGGACGAGCTGGCCGAGCTGCACGCCACCGTGCCCTACGCGGCGCTGGAGGCCTTCGAGGCCGACAACCAGAGCCGCATGTTCTACCGCGTCTCCAACCTGCACGGCGAGATGGTCTCGGGCTTCGCCGAGCTGCCCGTGTGGCGCGGCGCCATCCCCGCGCGGCCGCCCTATGCGGCGCTGGTGGACTTCTACGACGACCAGTTCCGCGGCGCGCCCGTGCGCGTGGCCGTGCTGCTGCAGCCCGTGGCCAGCAGCGAGGGCCGGGGCATGGCCGTGGTGCAGGTGGCCGAGACGCTGGAGCTGCGCGAGGCCGCCGCGCTGCAGATCCTGCGCACCACCCTCACCCGCCAGGCGCTGCTGCTGGGCCTGATCGCGCTGCTCGTGGTGCTGGTGGTGCAGCGCGCCACGCGGCCCGTGCGCCAGCTCAGCGCCGACCTGCGCGCGCGCCCCGAGGGCGACCTGGCCCCCATCGCCGCGCCCGCCGCGCCGCGCGAGCTGCAGCCGCTGATCGACGCCACCAACGCCGTCATGCAGCGCCTGTCGCACCTGCTCGCGCACCAGCAGCGCTTCGTGCGCGATGCCTCGCACCAGCTGCGCACGCCGCTGGCCGTGCTCAAGGTACAGGTGCAGTCCGCGCTGCGCGGCGACACGCCCGCGCCGCAGGCGCTGCACGAGATCGGCGACACCGTGGACCGCGCCACCCAGCTCGCCAACCAGATGCTGGCCCTGGCCAAGGTGGAGCAGTTGCGCCAGCAGGGCGCCGTGCCCGTCACGCGCCTGGACGCGGTGCTGCGCGAGATCGCGCTGGAGCTCTCGCCCCTCGTCGCCCAGGGCGACCTGGACTTCGGCATCGACACCTGCGCCGCCCCCGTGCATGCGCACGAATGGATGCTGCGCGAGCTGTGCCGCAACCTGCTGCACAACGCCATCCGCCACGCCCCGCCCGGCACCGAGCTGGCCATCGCCCTGCGCGCCGACGGCCGCCACGGCGATGGCCGCCATGCCATCCTCACCATCGCCGACGGCGGCCCCGGCATCGACGACGAGCTGGCCGCGCGCCTGTTCCAGCCCTTCTCGGCCGGCGACGTGCGCACCGGCTCCGGCCTGGGGCTGGCCATCTGCCGCGAGATCGTGCAGGCCCTGGGCGGCACCATCGCCCTGGCCAACCGCCGCGAGGGCGCGCGCATCCTCGGATTGGATGCCGTCGTACGCCTGCCCCTGGCGCCGTTGGCGACAATTGCGCCATGACCCCTCCTCCCGAATCCATGCGCCTGGACAAGTGGCTGTGGTGCGCCCGCTTCTACAAGACACGCGCCCTGGCGGTCGAAGAAACGGCCAAGGGCCGCGTCACCGTCAACGCCCAGGCCGCCAAGGCCTCGCGCGAGCTGCGCGTGGGCGACACCGTGGCGCTGCGCCAGGGTCCGGTGGCGCGCACCGTGGTCGTGCGCGCCCTGAGCAACTACCGCGGCCCCGCCCCCGTGGCGCAGCAGCTCTACGAAGAAACCGCCGACAGCCTTGCAGCCCGCGCCCAGGCCGCCGAGGCGCGCCGCCTGGCGCCCGAACCCGCCGCCAGCCTGCGCGAAGGCCGCCCCACCAAACGCGACCGGCGCAGTATGGACGCGCTGGAGCGCGGCTGGGGCGACCGGTGGAGCGCGTCGGTGGACGATGAACCACCGGCCAAACTCTGACCCGAGGAATCCACGAATGTCCCGCTTATCTACCGCCGCCCTCGGATCGGCGGCCCCGCCTCCCATCCACCCCATAGACCCACTGGTCGCGCAACGCACGGTTTTCAGCACCTGCAGAACCCATCGGTTCACCCTCTTTCGGCATTGGGGCGATGCGCAGGACTACGCATGTGGCATCGGCATGAACCCCTCCGGCGCGGCGGAGGACGCGGGCGACCGCACCGTCAACGGCATGGTGCGCCGGGCTAGGGAGTACTGGGGTGTCGGTGCCTATTACCAACTCAACGCCATGTCCATTCGCGGCACCCGCTCGGCGGACCTGGTCAAGGCCGCCGTGGTCAACCTTCCCGAGAACGACGAATGGATACGGCGCATTGCGGCCAAGGCCAGAATCGTCGTCGTGGGCTGGGGCAATCCCGGACACGCGTCGGGGCGCGGGCAGGCGGTGGAAGACATCCTGCGAGACGTGTGCGACCCCGCGAAGGTCTATTGCTTCGGCAAGAACAAGAGTGGCGCGCCTGTCCATCCGCTGTACCAGCCGTACGACGCTCCCCTGATTCCCTACTTCGCGTAGGCCGCAGATTCCGATGCATTTTGGCCGCCAGCGCTCTCCCACCAAGCGCAAGAAGCTCTTCTTTCAATAGCAAACTTTCCACAGACACCATGGAAACCATCGTCATCGCAGACTGGAACAACCCACTGCACGCCCAAGCTGTCGTGCAGCTTCTCGACGCCTATGCGCAAGACGCCATGGGCTGCGGCGCCCCACTTCCGGAGTTCGTGAAGGACAACCTCGTTGCCGAGTTGCACAAGCGCCCGCAGGCCCTGGCGGTATTGGCGTTCGTCGGCAGCGAGCCGGCAGGCCTGGCGATCTGCATCGAGGGGTTTTCCAGCTTCGCCTGCAGGCCGCTGCTCAACGTCCACGACATGGCGGTCGCGCCCCGGTTCCGCGGCCGCGGCCTCTCACAAAAGATCCTCGCCAAGGCCGAGGAGTGCGCCCGGGAGCGCCAGTGCTGCAAGCTGACCCTGGAGGTGCTGGAGGGCAACGCCGTGGCGCAGCGCGCCTACCGCGCCTTCGGCTTCGCGGACTACGAGCTCGACCCGGACATGGGCAAAGCCATGTTCTGGCAGAAGAAGCTGGCCTGACCTGGATTCAAGCCTTTTAGGCCTCCAGCGCCTATCCAAAAAGCGCGAGCAGCTCCTTATTCGATAGCGCTACGCCACCCGGTACGGCACCAGGCTGCTGCGGTCTTCCTGCACTTCCAGCGCGCGCCCGATGGGCGGGAAGGCCCGCTGCGGGCAGGCCGTGCGCTCGCACACCTTGCAACCCATGCCGATGGGCACGGCGGCCCCGGGGTCGGCCAGGTCCAGCCCGCGCGCGTAGACGAGCTGGTCCGCGTGCTGCACGTCGCAGCCCAGCGCCACCGAGAAGGTCTTGTCCGGCGCGCCCCAGCCGCCCGCGCTGCGCGTGACGGTGCGCGCGATCCACAGGTAGGCGCGGCCGTCGGGCATGCGAGCCAGCTGGCGCACGATGCGGCCGGGCTGGGCGAAGGCTTCGTACACGTTCCACAGCGGGCAGGTGCCGCCGATCTTGCTGAAGTGGAAGTGCGTGGCCGACTGGCGCTTGCTGATGTTGCCCGCGCGGTCCACGCGGATGAAGAAGAACGGCACGCCGCGCGCGCCGGGGCGCTGCAGGGTGGACAGGCGGTGGCACACGGTCTCGAATCCCACGCCGAAGCGCTGGCCCAGCCGCTCGATGTCGTAGTGCAGCGCCTCGGCCGCGTGCAGGAAGGTGGCATAGGGCAGCAGCAGCGCGCCCGCGAAGTAGTTGGCCAGGCCGATGCGCGCGAGCGAACGCGCCGCATCGCCCGACAGGCCCGCGCCCTGCACGATGCGGCGCAGCTGCGGCTCCATCTCCAGGAAGGCCAGTTGCGTGGCCATCTGGAAGGCGCGCTGCGCACCCTGCAACGCGGGCGACAGGTACAGCACGCGCGCGGCCGCGTCGAAGCGCCGCTGCGTGGCCTCGCCCTCGTGGCCGGGGCCGGGCTCGGCCAGCAGCGCCACGCGCACGCCGTGGGCGGTCTCCAGCCGGTGCAGCAAACCGGGCTCGGGCGCGCCGGGCGGCAGGCGCCATTCAAAGGCCAGGCGCTCGGCCGCGTCGTCCAGCTCGGCGATGTGGTTGTGCCGGGCGAAGAAGAAGTCGCGCACCTCCTCGTAGGCCATGGGCGCCTGCGCCGCCGGGCCCGCGCGGTCGTCGCCCAGGTGCTGCGACAGCGCCTCCAGCCGCTCGCGCGCCTCGCGCCGCCCCTCGTGCAGGGCGAGCAGCGTACGCGCCACGGCGGGCATGTTGGCGGCCAGCTCGCGGATCTCGGCGAGCGACACCGCATCGCCCGGGCTGGCGGCGGCCACATCGGCCATCACGTCGCGCAGGCCGGCGATCAGGCGCGCCTCGTCGTCGTCGGAAAAGCGCTGCACGTCCACGCCGAACACGGCGTTGATCTTGAGCAGCACGGGCACGGTGAGCGGGCGCTGGTTCTGCTCGATCTGGTTCAGGTAGCTGGCCGACAGGTCGAGCGCGCGCGCCAGCGCCACCTGGGTCATGCCGCGCTCCTCGCGCAGGCGGCGCAGGCGCACGCCCATGAAGGTTTTTTTCATCGCTCTCTCTTGCTGATCTTTCGCAATATTCGCAAAACCCGGGGGAAAAGTTCACAACCATTCGCCAATTCAGGCCTTATGCGGGGGAGCTATTGTGCGTAGATTGCGAAGCATGACAACCCCCAAGGCACCGCCGAGACGGCGGACATGGTGTTTCCCGGAGATGCCAACCACCACGGCACGCTGTTCGCCGGCAACGGGCTGAACCGCATGGCCCGTGCTGCTTTCCTGGCCGCGCGCGGGGCGGCGCAGCGCGAGGTGGTGATGGCCAGCGTGACCCGCGTGGACTTCCTCGCCCCCGTGGGCGTGGGCCAGCAGCTCCTGCTGCGCGCCTGGGTCAGCCGCGTGGGCCGCAGCTCGCTCACCGTGTGCGTGACCGGCCTCGCGCAGGCCCCGGGCACGCCGACCGAAGAAGTGCTGAAAGGGGTTTTCGAGATGGTGGCCGTGGACGCCCACGGCCGCCCCGCGCCCATCGCCAACGCCTACCTGAAACCGGAGACCACATGACCACCGCCACCACGACCGCCGCCCCCAAGGCGAAGAAATCCGTCGCCCTCTCGGGCGTGACCGCCGGCAACACGCAACTCTGCACCGTGGGCCGCACGGGCAACGACCTGCACTACCGCGGCTACGACATCCTGGACATCGCCGAGGTCTGCGAGTTCGAGGAAATCGCCCACCTGCTGGTGCACGGCAAGCTGCCCACGCGCGCCGAACTCGCCGCGTACAAGGCCAAGCTCAAGGCGCTGCGCGGCCTGCCCATCAGCGTGAAGCAGGCGCTGGAGCAGTTGCCCGCCGCCAGCCACCCGATGGACGTGATGCGCACGGGCGTCTCCGCCCTGGGCTGCGCGCTGCCCGAGAAGGACGACCACAACCTGCCGGGCGCGCGCGACATCGCCGACCGGCTCATGGCCTCGCTCGGCTCCATGCTGCTGTACTGGTACCACTTCAGCAGCTCGGGCAAGCGCATCGAGGTGGAGACGGAGGACGACTCCATCGGCGCGCACTTCCTGCACCTGCTGCACGGCAGGAAGCCCAGTGCAGCATGGGAGCGGGCCATGCACACCTCACTCAACCTCTATGCGGAGCACGAGTTCAACGCATCGACCTTCACCGCGCGCGTGGTGGCGGGCACGGGCAGCGACGTGTACTCGGCCATCACCGGCGCCATCGGCGCGCTGCGCGGCCCCAAGCACGGCGGCGCGAACGAGGTGGCCTTCGAGATCCAGAAGCGCTACGACAACCCCGATGAGGCGGAAGAAGACATCCGACGCCGCGTGGAGTCCAAGGAAGTAGTGATCGGCTTCGGCCACCCGGTCTACACGGTGAGCGACCCGCGCAACGTCGTCATCAAGGGCGTGGCCAAGCGCCTGTCCGACGAGGCGGGCTCGACCAAGATGTACGACATCGCCGAGCGGCTGGAGCAGGTCATGTGGGAAGTGAAGAAAATGTTCCCCAACCTCGACTGGTTCAGCGCCGTGAGCTACCACATGATGGGCGTGCCCACCGCCATGTTCACCCCGCTGTTCGTGATCGCGCGCACCAGCGGCTGGGCGGCGCACATCGTCGAGCAGCGCATCGACAACAAGATCATCCGGCCCAGCGCGAACTACACGGGCCCGGAAGACCAGACCTTCGTCCCGATCGAACAACGCCGCTGATCCCTGCCTCGCTCCACGATGATGAACAACGCATTCCGCAAGCGCCTGCCCGGCACGGCGCTTGACTACTTCGACGCGCGCGAGGCCGTCGAGTCCCTCCGGCCCGGCGCCTGGGACACCTTGCCCTACACCGCCCGCGTGCACGCCGAGAACCTGGTGCGCCGCGCCGACCCGGCGCAGTTGAACGGCTACCTGCGCCAGCTCATCGAGCGCAAGCGCGAGCTGGACTTCCCCTGGTTCCCGGTGCGCGTGGTGTGCCACGACATCCTGGGGCAGACCGCGCTGGTCGATCTGGCCGGCCTGCGCGATGCGATTGCGCAAGAAGGCGGCGACCCCGCTGCCGTGAACCCCGTCGTGCCGGTGCAGCTCATCGTGGACCACTCGCTGGCCGTGGAATGCGGCGGCTACGACCCCGATGCGTTCGCCAAGAACCGCGCCATCGAGGACCGCCGCAACGAGGACCGCTTCCACTTCATCGAGTGGACCAAGAAGGCCTTCGCCAACGTGGACGTGATCCCGGCGGGCAACGGGATCATGCACCAGATCAACCTGGAAAAAATGTCTCCCGTGGTCTACGTACAGGACGGCGTGGCCTTCCCCGACACCTGCGTGGGCACCGACAGCCACACGCCGCACGTCGACGCGCTGGGCGTGATCGCCGTGGGCGTGGGCGGGCTGGAGGCCGAGAACGTGATGCTGGGCCGCGCCTCGTGGATGCGCCTGCCCGACATCGTGGGCGTCAGGCTCACCGGCAGGCGCCAGCCGGGCATCACCGCGACCGACATCGCCTTGGCGCTGACCGAGTTCCTGCGCAAGGAGAAGGTGGTGGGCGCGTATGTGGAGTTCTTCGGCGAGGGCGCGGACAGCCTCTCGATCGGCGACCGCGCGACCATCTCGAACATGTGCCCCGAGTACGGCGCCACGGCGGCGCTGTTCTACATCGACCAGCAGACCATCGACTACCTCAGGCTCACCGACCGCAGCCCCGAACAGATCGCGCTGGTCGAGAACTACGCCAGGCAGGCGGGCTTCTGGCGCACGGCGCTGCAAACCGCGCAGTACGAGCGCGTGCTGGCGTTCGACCTGTCCCGCGTGGTGCGCAACATGGCCGGCCCGTCCAACCCGCACCGCCGCCTGCCCACGTCGGCGCTGGTGGACCGCGGCATCGCGGGCCCCATCAAGCTGGAGATGGCCCGCTCGGAAGAAGCGCGCGGCCTGATGCCCGACGGCGCCGTCATCATCGCCGCCATCACCAGCTGCACCAACACCAGCAACCCGCGCAACGTGATCGCCGCCGCGCTGCTGGCGCGCAACGCCAACCGGCTGGGCCTGGTGCGCAAGCCCTGGGTCAAGACCTCGCTCGCGCCAGGCTCCAAGGCCGTGGAGCTGTATTTGAAGGAAGCGAACCTGCTCGGCGATCTGGAAAAGCTCGGCTTCGGCATCGTCGCCTTCGCCTGCACCACCTGCAACGGCATGAGCGGCGCACTCGACCCCAAGATTCAGCAGGAGATCATCGACCGCGACCTCTACGCCACGGCCGTGCTCTCGGGCAACCGCAACTTCGACGGGCGCATCCACCCGTATGCCAAGCAGGCGTTCCTGGCCTCGCCGCCGCTGGTGGTGGCCTATGCGATCGCGGGCACGGTGCGCTTCGACATCGAGAACGACGTGCTCACGGTGGTGGACAGCAAGGAAATCCGCCTGAAGGACATCTGGCCCAGCGACGAGGAGATCGACGCCATCGTCGCGAAGGCGGTCAAGCCAGAGCAGTTCCGCAAGGTCTATGAGCCGATGTTCACCATCCGTGTCGATGACGGCGAAAAAGCCGCGCCGCAGTACGACTGGCGCCCGCAGTCCACCTACATCCGCCGCCCGCCCTACTGGGACACGGAAGGCGTGGGCGCGCTGGCGGCCAACCCGCGCACGCTCAGGGGCATGCGCCCGCTGGCCCTGCTGCCGGACAACATCACCACCGACCACCTGTCACCGTCCAACGCGATCCTGCTGGACAGCGCCGCCGGCGAGTACCTGCACAGGATGGGCCTGCCCGAGGAGGACTTCAACTCCTACGCCACGCACCGCGGCGACCACCTGACCGCCATGCGCGCCACCTTCGCCAACCCGCAGCTCGTCAACGAGATGGCCGTGGTCAATGGCCAGGTGAAGAAGGGGTCGCTGGCCCGCATCGAGCCCGAAGGCCAGATGGTGCGCATGTGGGAGGCCATCGAGACCTACCTGAACCGCCGCCAGCCGCTCATCATCATCGCCGGCGCCGACTACGGCCAGGGCTCCAGCCGCGACTGGGCCGCCAAGGGCGTGCGCCTGGCGGGCGTGGAAACGGTGGTGGCCGAGGGCTTCGAGCGCATCCACCGCACCAACCTGATCGGCATGGGCGTGCTGCCGTTGGAGTTCAAGCCGGGCGTCAACCGCCTCACGCTGCAACTCGACGGGACAGAAACGTATGACGTGGAGGGCGACCTGCAGCCGCGCGCCGACCTTACGCTGGTCATCCACCGCAGGAACGGCCAGACCGATCGCGTCGACGTCACCTGCCGCCTCGACACGGCCGAGGAAGTCTCGGTGTACGAAGCGGGTGGCGTGCTGCAGCGCTTCGCCCAGGACTTTCTGGCCCAATCGGCCTGCAGCGCTTGATGCGCAAGCGCGAACAGCTACTGAAAAATGAGCAATTCACCACAGATCCGCATCCCTGCCACCTACCTGCGCGGCGGCACCAGCAAGGGCGTGTTCTTCGAAGCGAAGGACCTGCCCCCGCCCGGCCCGCAGCGCGACGCCATCCTGCTGCGCGTGCTCGGCAGCCCCGACCCGTACGGCAAGCAGATCGACGGCCTGGGCAACGCCTCGTCCAGCACCAGCAAGGCCGTCATCCTCTCCCGCAGCACGCGGCCCGGGCACGACGTCGACTATCTGTTCGGGCAGGTCAGCATCGACCGGCCCTTCGTCGACTGGAGCGGCAACTGCGGCAACCTCTCCGCCGCCGTGGGTCCCTGCGCCATCCACCTGGGGCTGATCGACGCGGCGCGCATTCCCATCCATGGCAGCGTGACCGTGCGCATCTGGCAGGCGAACATCGGCAAGACGATCGTGGCCCATGTGCCGATCAGCAACGGCCAGGTGCAGGAGACGGGCGATTTCGAGCTGGACGGCGTGACCTTCCCCGCCGCCGAAGTGCCGCTGGAGTTCATCGAGCCGGCCGACGAAGGCGGCGCGATGTTCCCGAGCGGCAACGTGGTGGACACGCTGGAGGTGCCGGGTGTCGGCAGCTTCCAGGCCACGCTCATCAACGCGGGCATTCCCACCATCTTCCTCAATGCCAGGGACATCGGCTACACCGGCACCGAGCTGCAGGGCGACATCAACGAGAACCCGGCCGCGCTCGCGCGCTTCGAGGCCATCCGCGCGCACGGAGCCGTCAGGATGGGCCTGATCCGCGACGTGGCCGAGGCGGCCCAGCGCCAGCACACGCCCAAGATCGCCTTCGTCGCCCCGCCCGCCGGCTACACCGCGTCCAGCGGCAAGCGCATCGAAGCGAGCGACATCGACCTGCTCGCGCGCGCCCTGTCCATGGGCAAGCTGCACCACGCCATGATGGGCACGGCCGCCGTGGCCATCGGCACGGCGGCGGCCATTCCCGGCACGCTGGTCAACCTGGCGGCGGGCGGCGGCACGCGCAACGCCGTGCGCTTCGGCCATCCCTCAGGCACCTTGCGCGTGGGGGCGCAAGCACAGCAAACCAACGGCCAGTGGACAGTCACCAAGGCCCTCATGAGCCGCAGCGCCCGCATCCTGATGGAAGGATTCGTGCGCATTCCGGCCGACACTTTCCGAGCATCCGCATGAACACCAAGCAGCAACTCAAGGCCCTCGCCGAAGCCCGCCGGGGCGTCATCGTCCCTGGCGCATTCAACGCCCTCTCCGCCCGCGTCGTCGCCGACCTGGGCTACGAGGCGATCTACGTCACCGGCGCGGGCGTCACCAACATGTGGTTCGGCCTGCCCGACCAGGCCTTCATGGGCCTGACCGACATCGCCGACCACACCGCCCGCATCCGCGACGCGGTGGAGGTGCCGCTGATCGTGGACGCCGACACCGGTTTCGGCAACGCGCTCAACACCTACCACGCCGTGCGCACCCTGGAGCGCGCGGGCGCGGACTGCATCCAGCTCGAAGACCAGGTGAGCCCGAAGCGCTGCGGCCACTTCAACGACAAGGCCGTGATCGAGACCAGCGAGATGGTCGGCAAGATCCGCGCCGCCGTGGATGCGCGCCGTGACGGCCTGCTGGTCATGGCCCGCACCGACGCGGCGGCCGTGCACGGCTTCGACGCCGCCGTGGAGCGCGCCCAAGCGTACGCCGAGGCGGGCGCCGACATCCTCTTCGTCGAGGCCGTCACCACGGCGGAGCACGTGCGCGCCCTGCCCCAGCGCCTGCAAGCGCCCCAGCTCATGAACATGGTCATCGGCGGCAAGACGCCCATCGTGGGCGCCGACGAGCTGGGCCAGCTCGGCTACGGCTTTGTGCTCTACGCCAACGCCGCGCTGCAGGGCGCCGTGGCCGGCATGCAGAAGGTGCTGACCCAACTGCGCGACGCGCGCGAGGTGCGCGAAGACCCGGCGCTGGTCGCCCCGTTCGCCGAGCGCCAGCGGCTGGTAGGCAAGCCGTTCTGGGATGCGCTGGAGCAGCGGTACCGTTGATTTTTGGCAAGGGCAGGCGTTTTGGCGCAAAATGCGCCAAAGGAGCACTTCATGGCCCATTCTGCTTTCGCCTCCGTCAAGCTGCCCGGGGCCCTCGTGGAGCAGGCGCGGCAGGCCGCCCAGCCCCTGCGCCGCTCCGTGGCCAGCCAGATCGAATACTGGGCCACGCTCGGCCAGGTGGTCGAGCACACGGGCCTGAGCGTGCAGGAGGCCCGTGCCGCCATCGAGCAGTACGAGGCCGCCGCGCAGCAGGCCACGGCACCCACTTCCATCGATGCGCTCACCAGCCGCCTGCTGGCCGCCCAGGCACGCGGCTCGCTGGCCGAGCGCGTGCGCGAGGTGGTGCGTGAAAACCAGTCGCGCGCACGCTGACGCGCATGGTCACGGCGCCCTGCTGGTTCCACCTGCTGGCAGGCCCCAACGGCGCGGGCAAGTCCACGCTGTACCGCGCTCTGGTGCGTGAAGGATTGCTGGGGCCGCCGCTGGAGTTCGTGAACGCCGACCTGCACGAGCGCAACGCGCTGCAGCACATTGCGGACCCACTGCAGCGCTCCGAAGCCGCACGCGCCTGGGCCGATGCGCGGCGCGCGGCGCTCATCGCGGCGCGCACGCCTTTCGCCAGCGAGACGGTTTTCTCGCACCCTTCCAAGCTGGAGCTGCTCGACCATGCCCGCCGCCACGGCTTCACGGTGGCCCTGCACGTGGTGGCGCTGGACGACCCTGCGCGGCTGCTGGACCGCGTGGCCCAGCGCGTGCGTGAAGGCGGCCACCCGGTGCCGCCCGAGCGCATCCTGGCACGCTACCCACGCACGCTGGCGCTGCTGGCGCAGGCCGTACGCCGTGCCGACGTGGCCTATCTGTACGATGCCGCCGACACCCAAGCCGGCGGACCACGGCTGGTCGCCCTGCGCACGCCACAGGAAGTGACGGAACTGGCTGCGCCGCTGCCCCTGTGGGTCCAGGCGATGCTGTTTCCCGCCTGAAGGCAGATTCAAGCCTAGCGCTTACCCAGCAAGCGCAAGCGGCTATCAAAACTAAAGCAGCTCCACGCCCTTGAGCGTGACGAAGCTCGTCTCGCGCGTCACGCGCACGAAGTCCTGCAGGAAGGGCCTGGGCGAGAGCTGCGGCAGGCAGGCCGCGTGCAGTTCGCCGCGCAGCCCGCGCGCGCCGATGGGGCGCGCGGCCACGTAGCCCCGGTCCAGGTAGCCCTGCACCGCCCACAGCGGCAGGGCGGCCACGCCCCGGCCGCTGGCCACAAGCTGCAGCATGGCCACCGTCAGCTCGGTGGTGCGCCGGGGCGGGCGCACGCCGGCGGGCTCCAGCACCTGGCGCACGAGGTCCAGCATCTCGTCGGGCACCGGGTAGGTGATGAGGGTCTGGTCCGCGAAGTCCTGCGCCTGCAGGAAGGGCTTGTCCAGCAGCGGGTGGCCGTGGGCCAGCAGCGCGCGGATCTCGAAGCCGAACAGGGGGTGGTAGTCCACGGCGCCCGCCTCCCCGGCGTCCAGCTCGGAGACGATGGCCAGGTCCGCCCGGCCCTGGTGCAGCAGGCCCACTGGGTCGGCGTGGAAGCCGCTCACGATGTCCAGCTCCACCTCGGGCCAGCGCGCGCGGAAGGCATCCATGGCGGGCATCAGCCAGTCGAAGCAGGTATGGCACTCCACGGCGATGCGCATCTGCCCGCCCTGGCCCTGGGACAGCCGCGCCACGTCGCGCTCGGCCGCCTCCACCTGCGGCAGCACGGCGTCGGCCAGCTGCAGCAGGCGCGCGCCGGTGGCGCTGAACTGCGGCGGCACGGACTTGCGCTCGAACAGCGGCGTGCCGTAGCGGTCCTCGAGCAGCTTGATCTGGTGCGACAGCGCCGACTGCGTGAGGTTGAGCAGCTGCGCCGCCCGGACCAGGCTGCCGCTGTCGCGCAGGGCCTGCAGCGTGCGCAGGTGGCGGACTTCCAGGATGGACTGCATCATTAAAAATATTCAAGCTGACAAGACAAAACTTTCGTTTGAATCATAAACGCGCTTGGCCGACCATCGCGGTTTTCTCTTGCACAAGGACTTCCGGACCATGGCCGCCTCCCCCATCCTCACCCACACGCTGGGCTTTCCCCGCATGGGCGCGCAGCGCGAACTGAAAACGGCGCTGGAGCGCCACTGGCGCGGCGAGATCGACGCCGCCGCGCTCGAAGCCGTGGGCGCCCAGCTGCGCGCGCGCCACTGGCAGGCCCAGCGCGACGCGGGCCTGGCCTTCGCCACGGTGGGCGACTTCGCCTATTACGACCACATGGCCCACCACATCCAGATGCTGGGCTGCGAGAGCCCGCGCTTCGGCTTCGCGCCCGGCACGCCGGAGCTGGCGCGCTACTTCGCCATGGCGCGCGGCGTGCAAGGCCACGGCGCCGAGGCCTGCGGCGCGGGCTGCGCGCACGCGCCACATTCCGGCGAAGGCCAGCCCGCGCTGGAGATGACCAAGTGGTTCGACACCAACTACCACTACCTCGTGCCCGAGCTGCACGCCGGCACCGCGTTCCGCCTGGCCAGCGAGCGCCTGTTCGACGAGGTGGCCGAGGCCCAGGCACTGGGCCACCGCGTGAAGGCGCAGCTCGTGGGGCCGCTCACCTTCCTGTGGCTGTCCAAGGAGAAGGGCGAGGCGCCGTTCGACCGGCTGGCTTTGCTGGAGCGCCTGCTGCCCGTCTACGCGCAGATCCTCGCGCGCCTGAAGGCCCAGGGTGTGGAGTGGGTGCAGATCGACGAGCCCATCCTGGGCCTGGACCTGCCCTCCGCCTGGACACAGGCCTTCGAGCCCGCGTACTGGCAGCTCGGCAAGGCCGGCCCGCAGGTACTGCTGGCCACCTACTTCTCGCCCCTGGAGGGCCACCTGCGCCTGGCCTGCCAGCTGCCCGTGGCCGGCCTGCACGTGGACGCCGTGCGCGCCCCGCAGGAGCTGACGGGCGTGGCCGACTGGCTGCCGGGCTACAAGGTGCTGTCGGTGGGCGTGGTGGACGGGCGCAACATCTGGCGCACCGACCCCGACGCCGCCCTGGCCCTGCTGCGCCCCGTGGCCGCCAAGCACACCGGGCCGCTGTGGGTGGCGCCCTCATGCTCGCTGCTGCACGTGCCCGTCAGCCTGGCGGGCGAGGATGCGCTGGACCCCGAGTTGCGCACCTGGCTCGCATTCGCCACCGAAAAGCTGGGCGAAGTGGCGCTGCTCGCCGGCCTGCTGGACGGCCGCGTGGCCGATGCCGACCCGCGCCTGGCCGCCGCGCGCGCCGCCATCGCCAGCCGCCGCGCCAGCCCGCGCGTGCACCGCCCCGCCGTGGCCGCCCGCCTGGATGCGGCGCCCGAAGGCTGCGACCGGCGCCGCTCGCCCTTCCCCGCACGCCAGCAGGCGCAGCGCGCGCGCCTGCGCCTGCCGCCGCTGCCCACCACCACCATCGGCTCGTTCCCGCAGACGCCCGCCATCCGCGCCGCGCGCGCGGCCCATCGCCGGGGCACGCTGGGCGAGGCCGAGTACCAGGCGCAGATGCGCGCCGAGATCGAACGCGCCGTGCGCACGCAGGAGGCGCTGGGCCTGGACGTGCTGGTGCACGGCGAGGCCGAGCGCAACGACATGGTCGAATACTTCGGCGAGCAGCTCGAGGGCTTCGCGTTCACGGCCAACGGCTGGGTGCAGAGCTACGGCTCGCGCTGCGTCAAGCCCCCCGTGCTCTACGGCGACGTGGCCCGCCCGCGCGCCATGACGGTCGACTGGACCGTGTATGCCCAGAGCCTCACGGCCAGACCCATGAAGGGCATGCTCACCGGGCCGGTGACCATCCTGCAGTGGTCCTTCGTGCGCGACGACCAGCCGCGCAGCCGCACCTGCGAGCAGATCGCCTGGGCCATCCGCGACGAGGTGGCGGACCTGGAGGCCGCCGGCATCGCCATCGTGCAGATCGACGAGCCCGCCATCCGCGAGGGCCTGCCGCTGCGCCGCGCGCTCTGGAAGCCCTACCTGGACTGGGCGACACGGGCGTTCCGCATCAGCGCCTGCGGCGTGCAGGACACGACGCAGATCCACACCCACATGTGCTACAGCGAGTTCAACGACATCCTGCCCGAGATCGCCGCCATGGACGCCGACGTCATCACCATCGAGACCAGCCGCTCCGACATGGAGCTGCTGCGTGGCTTCGGCAGCTTCAAGTACCCCAACGAGATCGGCCCCGGCGTCTACGACATCCACTCGCCGCGCGTGCCCGGCGTGGAGGAGATGGCGCGCCTGCTGCGCAAGGCCGCCGAGGTGGTGCCCGCGCGCAACCTCTGGGTGAACCCCGACTGCGGCCTGAAGACCCGCGGCTGGCCCGAGACCGAGGCCGCGCTGCGCCACATGGTGCAGGCCGCGCAGGCGCTGCGCCCCGCCCTGGCCGCCGCTTGACGGCGGACAAGCATCAACCCTGCGGCGCACCGGTGCATGGCCCGCGCCGGGCGGCGCGGCGGCACAATGCGCCCGCCATGCTCTACAACGCCCTCAAGCTCGCCCACGTGCTGTCGATCATCGTCTGGATCGGCGGCATGGTCTTCGCCCACTTCTTCCTGCGCCCCGCCGTGCAGGAGCTGGAGCCGCCCCAGCGCGTGCGGCTGATGCATGGGGTGCTGCGCCGCTTCTTCGCGGCCGTGGCCGTGGCCGTGGTGGTGGCGCTGTCCACCGGGCTGGGCATGATCGGCACGGTGTCGGTGCTGTCGGAGGGCGCGTTTGCCATGCCGCGCGACTGGAGCATCATGGCCACGCTGGGCGTGGTGATGATGGGCATCTTCGCCTACCTCTACTTCGCGCCCTTCACCCGGCTGGAGCACGCCGTCGCCGCGGCGGACTGGCCCCAGAGCGGCCAGGCGCTGGCCCGCATCCGCGCCGGGGTGGGGGTGAACCTGGCCATCGGCACCGTCATCGTCGTGGTCACGCTGCTGATGTGAACGCGGATGCGCATGCAAAAAGGCCGCCCTTCCGGACGGCCTTTTTTCATGGCCTTTTCGGCCTCCAGCGCTTGATGCACAAGCGCTGGCAGCTATGGAAACCGGAGCAATCAGCCCAGGGACTTCTTGTAGTTCTCCACGCCTTCCAGCACTTCCTTGTGCGCGGCGTCCACGCCTTCCCAGCCCAGCACCTTGACCCACTTGCCTTCTTCCAGGTCCTTGTAGTGCTCGAAGAAGTGGCTGATGGCCTTCAGGCGCATGGGGTTCACGTCCTCCACGGTCTTCCAGGGCTCGTACATCTTGAGGATCTTGGTGGTGGGCACGGCCAGCACCTTGCCGTCCACGCCGGCCTCGTCCTCCATCTTCAGGATGCCCAGCGCGCGGCAGGGCACGACCACGCCGGGGTGCAGCGGATAGGGGGTGATGACCAGCACGTCCACCGGGTCGCCGTCGCCCGAGAGGGTCTGGGGCACGTAGCCGTAGTTGCAAGGGTAGTACATGGCCGTGGTCAGGAAACGGTCCACGAAGACGGCGCCCGACTCCTTGTCCACCTCGTACTTGATGGGATCGGATTCCGCGGGGATCTCGATCACCACGTTGAAGGTTTCGGGGAGCTTGTTGCCGGGCTTGACGTTGTTGAGCGACATGTTTGAGGGGTTGGGGTATGAAACGACGGGCGGATTTTAGGCGCTTGATGCTTGCGGCTTGCTTGCAGCGCCGGGTTTGGCGTTAAATGCATCCGTTGGCCAATCGTCTCCACCGGTGATCGCGGGAGCACGAGGAAGCAACGCAGCGGAAGCACTTCCCATGCGTTGCGCTTCCATCCCGTGCAACCCAACGAGGAGACTCTGCAATGAATGGACCGACGGGCCTGACCTCCCCTCTCGTGCTGGCGCTGGTGTGCGGACTGATCGCTGTGGCCTATGGCATCTGGGCGCGCAGCTGGATTCTTTCGAAGGACACGGGCAACGCCCGCATGCAGGAGATCGCGGGCGCCATCCAGACCGGCGCGGCCGCGTACTTGGCGCGGCAGTACAAGACCATCGCCCTCGTGGGCATCGTGCTCGCGGTGCTGATCGGCGCGTTCCTCGACGTGCTGACGGCGGCGGGCTTCGTCGTCGGGGCGGTGCTCTCGGGCGCGTGCGGCTTCATCGGCATGAACGTCTCGGTGCGCGCCAACGTGCGCACGGCGCAGGCGGCCACGCAGGGCATGGGGCCGGCGCTCGACGTCGCCTTCCGCGGCGGCGCCATCACCGGCATGCTGGTGGTGGGCCTGGGCCTGCTGGGGGTGACGGGCTTCGCCTGGTTCCTGCTGGGCCGCGCCGCGCCGGGCGCGCCGCTGCCCAGCGTGCTCAACCCGCTGATCGGCTTCGCCTTCGGCTCGTCGCTGATCTCCATCTTCGCGCGGCTGGGCGGCGGCATCTTCACCAAGGGGGCGGACGTGGGCGCCGACCTCGTGGGCAAGGTGGAGGCCGGCATCCCCGAGGACGACCCGCGCAACCCCGCCGTGATCGCCGACAACGTGGGCGACAACGTGGGCGACTGCGCGGGCATGGCGGCCGACCTGTTCGAGACCTACGCCGTGACGCTCATCGCCACCATGGTGCTGGGCGCGCTGTTGATCGGCGCGGCGCCCGGGGCAGCCGTGGCCTATCCGCTGGCGCTGGGGGCCGTGTCCATCGTCGCCTCCATCATCGGCTGCTTCTTCGTGAAGGCCTCGCCGGGCATGAAAAACGTGATGCCCGCGCTCTACAAGGGCTTGGGCGTAGCGGGCGTGCTCTCGCTCGTCGCGTTCTGGTTCGTCACCGCCTGGGTGGTGCCCGACAACGCGCTGGGCGGCACGGGCGCGCAGGGGCGGCTGTTCGGCGCCTGCGCCACGGGCCTGGTGCTGACTGCCGCGCTGGTGTGGATCACCGAGTTCTATACGGGCACGCAGTATTCGCCCGTGCGCCACATCGCCCAGGCATCGACCACGGGGCACGGCACCAACATCATCGCGGGCCTGGGCGTGTCGATGCGCTCCACGGCATGGCCGGTGCTGTTCGTGTGCGTGGCCATCGTGGTGTCGTACGCGCTGGCCGGACTCTACGGCGTGGCGGTGGCCGCCATGTCCATGCTGAGCATGGCGGGCATCGTGGTCGCGCTGGACGCCTACGGCCCCATCACCGACAACGCGGGCGGCATCGCGGAGATGGCCGAGCTGCCCGGCAGCGTGCGCGACATCACCGACCCGCTGGACGCCGTGGGCAACACCACCAAGGCGGTGACCAAGGGCTACGCCATCGGCTCGGCGGGCCTCGCCGCGCTGGTGCTTTTCGCCGACTACACGCACAAGCTGGAGAGCTTCGGCCAGGCGATCCGCTTCGACCTGTCGGACCCGATGGTCATCGTGGGCCTGTTCATCGGCGGGCTCATCCCCTACCTGTTCGGCGCCATGGCCATGGAGGCCGTGGGCCGCGCGGCCGGCAGCGTGGTGGTGGAGGTGCGCCGCCAGTTCAAGGAGATCCCGGGCATCATGGAAGGCACGGCCAAGCCCGAGTACGGCCGCGCGGTGGACATGCTGACCAGCGCCGCCATCAAGGAGATGATCGTGCCCAGCCTGCTGCCCGTGGCCGTGCCCATCGTCGTGGGCCTGGTGCTGGGCCCGAAGGCGCTGGGCGGGCTGCTCATGGGCACCATCGTCACGGGCCTGTTCGTGGCCATCAGCATGTGCACCGGCGGCGGCGCGTGGGACAACGCCAAGAAGTACATCGAGGACGGCCACCACGGCGGCAAGGGCAGCGAGGCCCACAAGGCCGCCGTGACCGGCGACACCGTGGGCGACCCCTACAAGGACACGGCCGGGCCGGCCGTGAACCCGCTCATCAAGATCATCAACATCGTGGCGCTGCTCATCGTGCCGCTGGTGGTCAAGTTCCACGCCTAGGGCGCGCCGCAGGCGCGCGCCAGCACGGCGCGCGCATCTGCCGCACAATCCGGGGGTTATGCAGCTCCACTACATCGCCAATGCCGGCGTGCCCTCCACGTCCGGCCGCACCCTCCCGGTCATCGATCCTTCCGACGGCCAGCCCTTCGACGAGATCCAGCGCGGCACGGCGGAAGACATCGACGCCGCCGTGCGCGCAGCGCAGCAGTGCTACCAGAACGTGTGGCACAAGACCGCCCCGGTCGAGCGCGGGCGGCTGCTGATGCGTCTGTCGGCCAAGATCACCGAGCATGCCGAGGAGCTGGCCGCCATCGAGCAGCGCGACTGCGGCAAGCCCACCAAACAGGCCCGCGCCGACGCCCTGGCCCTGGCGCGCTACTTCGAGTTCTACGCCGGCGCCTGCGACAAGCTGCACGGCGAGACCATCCCCTACCCCGACGGCTTCAGCGTGCTCACCTGGCGCGAGCCGCATGGCGTGACCGGCCACATCGTGCCGTGGAACTACCCCATGCAGATCTTCGGCCGCTGCGTGGGCGGCGCGCTGGCCGCGGGCAACGTGTGCGTGGTCAAGCCCGCAGAAGACGCGTGCCTGTCCCTGCTGCGCGTGGCGCAACTCGCGGCGGAGGTGGGCTTTCCGGCCGGCGCGCTCAACATCGTGACCGGCTACGGGCACGAGGTGGGCGACGCGCTGGCGCGCCACCCCGGCATCCACCACATCAGCTTCACCGGCAGCCCCACCGTGGGCACGCTGATCCAGCAGGCCGCCGCCGAGCGCCACTGCCCGGTGACGCTGGAGCTGGGCGGCAAGAGCCCGCAGGTGGTCTTCGCCGACGCCGACCTGGACGCCGCCGTGCCCGTGCTGGTCAATGCCATCGTGCAGAACGCGGGCCAGACCTGCTCGGCCGGCTCGCGCGTGCTCATCGAGCGCGCCATCTACGAACCCCTCCTGGAGCGCCTGGGCCACGCCTTCGAGGCCCTGCGCGTGGGCCCCGCCGCCATGGACCTGGACCTGGGCCCGCTGATCCGCCAGAGCCAGCAGCAGCGCGTGTGGGACTTCCTCTCCGACGCGCAGGTGGCCGGCATCCCGCTCGTAGCCCAGGGCACGGTGGTCGACGAGGCGCCCGACACCGGCTTCTACCAGGCCCCCGCCCTGCTGCGCGACGTGCCGGTGGACCACCGCCTGGCGCAGGAGGAAATCTTCGGCCCCGTGCTGGCCGCCATGCCCTTCGAGGGCGAAGACGAAGCCGCCCACCTGGCCAACGCCACGCCCTTCGGCTTGGTGGCCGGCATCTGGACGCGCGACGGCGCGCGCCAGTTCCGCATGGCGCGGCGCATCGCCAGCGGCCAGGTGTTCATCAACAACTACGGCGCGGCCGGCGGCGTGGAGCTGCCCTTCGGCGGCGTGAAGTCCAGCGGCTACGGCCGCGAAAAGGGCTTCGAGGCTCTCTACGGCTTCACCACCCTCAAGACCGTGGCCATCCGCCACGGCTGAACGGCCCCGCGCGGTGCAGCGGCGGCCTGCCGCCGCCCCTGCACCGCCGGCCTCTACTCTCCCCTCTCCCGGTTTTCGCGTTGTCCATGCCTCTGTCGCCCCCCGCCCCCCGCACCGCCCAACACGTTCGCCGCGTCACCTACCAGGGGTTCGCGCGCGAGGACGGCCTGTGGGACATCGAGGGCGAGCTGCACGACAGCAAGGCCCAGGACCGCCCCGCCCTGCGCAACCCCGAGCGCATCCGCCGCGCCGGCGAGCCCGTGCACCACATGTGGCTGCGCGTGACGGTGGACGGCGACCTCGTGGTGCGCGCCATCGAGTCCGCCATGGACGCCCACCCCCTGGGCGACTGCCCCGAGGCCCAGCGCGCGCTGCAATCCATGGTGGGCTGCAGCATGGCGCGCGGCTGGCGCCAGGCCATCCAGTCCCGCCTGGGCGGCGTGGCCAGTTGCACCCACCTGCGCGAGCTGCTGTTCAACCTGGCCACCGCCACCTTCCAGACCGTGCAGGGCGCCTTCAAGAGCGAAGGCGACGCGCCGCCGCGCCACCTGGGCCAGTGCACGGGCTGGGACTTCAACGGCAGCGGCGTGCAGGAGCACTACCCCCAGTTCTACGGCCACGTGCCGCGCCCGGCATCGCCTCCGAAGGCGGCGTGAGCGGGCGCGAAGAATATCAGCCAAAACAGCCTCCAGCGCCCGCCCATCAAGCGCGAGCAGCTATTTTTCGTATAGCAATCAACCCAGGACATCCCGCAGCGCGACCTCGTAGAGGGCCGTGAGGCTGTCCATCAGCTCCAGCAGGCGCTCGCTGGTGGTGGCCACGTTGTCCAGGCCGCGCGCATCGGGCTGGCGCTTGAGCGCCGCGTCGAAGAACACCCACTGGGCCTGCCCCTGCTCCAGCGCCTGGCGGATCGCGGGCGTGGAGATCGGGGCCTTGGCCAGCTGGGCCAGCGCGCGCTGGAATTCCTCGGCATCGCCCGCCATCTGCTCGCGCACGGCGCGGCCGTCCAGGCCCGCGGCCATCAGCTCGTAGTTCTTGGCCAGGCGCTGCGACAGCATGCGCTGGCGGCCCGCCGTGTTCACCAGCCGGGCCGTGGGGGCATGGGCCAGCTTCTCCAGCGCCTCGGTGGCGGCGTGGGCCGCCGCCATCATCTGATCGGACTGGGCGGACACGGCGGCGAAGCCCTCCTTGCTGGGCGCCTGGCCCAGCAGCGCGTCCAGCCGGTCGGCGCTGCGGCGCACGTCCTGCAGCTGGCGCGCTACCTCGGGCGGCCAGGCCTGGCCATCCATCTCCTCGAAGCCGGCCAGCACCTGCCTGCGCGTATGGCCCAGCACGTCGCGCGCACGCTCGGGCACCACGCCCAGGTGCAGCTGGCCATAGGCCTTGGCCGCGCGCTGCGACAGAGCCCGAAAGCGCGCCGTGCGGTTGATGGCCGTCGCCAGCGCCATGCGCGCCTGGGCGGACAGCGGCAGCGCCGGCACGATGAAGGCCGCGGCCAGCGTGCGCATGGCGACGCGGCGGCTGCGCCGGCAGGACGGTGCGAGGGAGGCGGGGGAGTGGAGCGGTGGCTGGGCATGCCCGCCATTCTGGGAGCGCAGCCGCGCGGCGCTTCTGATGCCGGTCAAACGGCGGCCCCGGCCCCGGCCGATTGACCGACATCAAATTCCGCCCTGCCTGGGCCACCCCCCGCGCCCCCTTGGGGCACAATTTGGCCCATGGCTGAACGTGTGATTCCCGTGGTGGACCAGCGCAGCACGGTGCTGGTGCCCACCGTGCGCAGCGGCGTGCCCGCCGCGCCGAGCGGCGAGTTGGCGGACCTGCGCGGGCGGCCCCTGCGCGACCTGCGCATCAGCGTGACCGACCGGTGCAACTTCCGCTGCAGCTACTGCATGCCCAAGGAAGTGTTCGACCGCAACTACCGCTACCTCCCGCACGACGACCTGCTGCGCTTCGAGGAGATCACGCGGCTGGCACGCCTGTTCATGGCGCACGGCGTGCGCAAGATCCGCCTGACCGGCGGCGAGCCCCTGCTGCGCAAGGACCTGGAGCGGCTCGTCGCCCAGCTCGCCGGGCTGCGCACCGTGGAGGGCCGCCGGCCCGACCTGACGCTGACCACCAACGGCTCGCTGCTGGCGCGCAAGGCCCGCGCGCTCAAGGACGCGGGGCTGCGGCGCGTCACCGTCAGCCTGGACAGCCTGGACGACGCCATCTTCCGCCGCATGAACGACATGGACTTTCCCGTGGCCGACGTGCTGGCCGGCATCGAGGCCGCGCAGGCCGCGGGGCTGGAGCGCATCAAGGTCAACATGGTAGTCAAGCGCGGCACCAACGACCACGAGGTCGTGCGCATGGCGCGGCACTTCCGCGGCACAGGCATCACGCTGCGCTTCATCGAATACATGGACGTGGGCGCCACCAACGGCTGGCGCATGGACGAGGTGCTGCCCTCGGCCGACGTCATCGCGCGCCTGCAGGCCGAGCTGCCCCTGGTGCCGCTGGCCGCCACGGCCGTGGGCGAGACCGCGCAGCGCTGGGGCTATGCCGGGCCCGACGGCCGGCACGATCCGCGCCTGGGCGAGGTGGGCGTCATCAGCAGCGTCACCCAGGCCTTCTGCGGCGACTGCAACCGCGCGCGCCTGTCCATGGAGGGGCGGCTGTACCTGTGCCTGTTCGCTACTCAGGGCTGGGACCTGCGCCGCCTGCTACGCGGCGAAGTGAGCGACGCGCAGATCTCCGCCGCCATCGCCGACATCTGGCAGGGCCGCAGCGACCGCTATTCCGAGCTGCGCGCCAGCCTGCCAGCCGAGGCCGGTGCGGGCCAGCGGCGCGTCGAGATGAGCTACATCGGCGGATGACCATTCCCGCCCATGACATCACGGGCCTGGTGCTCGCCGGAGGCCGAGGCACCCGCATGGGCGGCGTGGACAAGGGCCTGCAACCCTTTCGCGACACCCTGCTGGCGCTGCATGCGCTGCGCCGGCTGCAACCCCAGGTGGGCGCCGTGGCGCTGAACGCCAACCGCCACCTGGCCGAATACGCCGCCTTCGGCGCTCCCGTCTGGCCCGACACGCTGGCTGGCCACCCCGGCCCGCTGGCAGGCTTCGTCGCCGGGCTGGAGCGCTGCGGCACGCCCTGGCTGCTCACCGTGCCCTGCGATACGCCGCTGTTCCCCCCGACCTGGCCGCGCGCCTGGCCCAGGCTGCCGCGCGCACCGGCGCCGGCGCCGTGCTGGCGGCCGACGCCGGCGGGCTCCCGCAGCCCGTGTTCTGCCTGCTGCGCGCGGCGCTGCTGCCCGACCTGCGGCAGTTCGTCGCCGGGGGCGGCCGCAAGGTGCGCCAGTGGGCCGCGCGGCATGGCGGCACCCTTGCCGCCTTCGACCAGCCGGGCGACGACCCGCGTGCCTTCGACAACGCCAACACCCTGGCAGAACTGCACGCTTTGGAGCACCCATGACCACCATCGCCCAGATCGCCGCCAGCCTGCCGGGCTACGACCCGCAGGCCCTGCGCGCCGACGACGTGACCGCCTTCCTGCGCCAGTTGGCGCAGCCCGTCGCCCAGGCCGAAGAGGTGGCCCTCTTCGACGCCCTGGGCCGCGTGCTGGCGCAGGACGTGGTCTCTCCCATGTCCGTGCCGCCGCACGACAACTCCGCCATGGACGGCTATGCCTTCGACGGCGCGCAGCTCCAGGGCGGCCAGCCCCTGGTGCTGCGCCCCGTGGGCGCCACCGCCTTCGCAGGCGCGGCGGGCGCGGCCGCCGTGGCACCGGGCGAGTGCGTGCGGATCATGACCGGCGCCGTCATGCCCGCCGGGCTCGACACCGTCGTTCCGCAGGAGCTGGCCACCGCCGAGCCCGACGGCCGCATCCGCGTCGCCCCCGGCCTGCTGCGCCGCGGCGACAACCGCCGCCTGAAGGGCGAAGACCTGCTGCAGGGCCGCGTCGCACTGCCGCAGGGCGAGTTGCTCACGCCCGCCGCGCTGGGCCTGGCGGCCAGCCTGGGCCTGCAGAGCGTCACCGTCTACCGCCGCCTGCGCGTGGCCTTTTTCTCCACCGGCAACGAAATCCTGAGCCCGGGCGAGCCGCCGCGCGAGGGCGCCGTGTACGACAGCAACCGCTACACCCTCTTCGGCCTGCTCGCACGCCTGGGCGTGCAGGCGATCGACCTGGGCGTGGTGCGGGACGACCCCGCGCTGCTGCGGGCCGCGCTTGCGCGGGCCGCCCGCGAGGCGGACGCCATCATCACCAGCGGCGGTGCAGGCGCGGGCGATGCCGACCACATGCACGCCGTCCTGCAGGAACTCGGCGACGTGGCCTTCTGGCGCATCGCCATGCGCCCGGGCCGCCCCATGGCCGCAGGCAGGATACAAGCCGAATCGCCTTCCAGGGCTGATGCAGCAAGCGCTGGCAGCTATGGAAACGCAAGCATCCTGTTCGGCCTGCCCGGCAACCCGGTGGCCGTGATGGTCACCTTCCTCGCCTTCGTGCGCCCCGCCCTGCTGCGCATGATGGGCTGCACGCGCCCCGCCCCGCCGCTGCTACGCGCCGTGGCCGCCGAGCCCCTGCGCAAGCGTCCCGGCCGCACCGAATACCAGCGCGGCGTGGTCACGGCGGCGGCCGACGGCACGCTGCAGGTGCGCACCACCGGCAACCAGGGCTCAGGCGTGCTCAGCTCCATGGTGCAGGCCAACGGCCTCGTCGTACTGCACCACGGCCAGGGGCCCGTGGCCGCGGGCGACACAGTGGAGGTGATGATGTTTGACGGCGCCCTCTGACACGGCCATCCCCGCCGCCCGGCTACCCTGAAACGCATCGATCTTTCCTGCGAACCGCCATGCCCTACGCCAGCCAACACCTCGCCCAGCCCCCCGCACGCGACGCCGTGGACCGGCTGCCGGGCGCCACCGTCGTCGAGTTCGGCACCCCCTGGTGCGGCTACTGCCAGCGCGCGCAGCCGCTCATCGCCCAGGCGCTGCAGGACCGCGCCGACGTGCAGCACGTCAAGGTGGAAGACGGCTCCGGCCAGCGCCTGGGCCGCAGCTTCGGCGTGAAGCTGTGGCCCACGCTGGTGTTCCTGCGCGATGGCCAGGAAACGGCGCGCCTCGTGCGCCCGCAGACCGCGCGCGAGATCGAGGACGCGCTGCAGAGCACCGCCCCGTGACCGGCTCCGCGCCCCTCACCGCAGCCGAACTGCAAACGCATGCGGCCGAGGCCGCCGCGCATCCACGCTGCGCAGACTGCACTGCGCTGCAGCAACCCGGCTGGGAATCCATTTCCGGCGCGATGCAGACTTCGCACCTGCAGTGCGTGGGCGCCCTGGGCAGCGCAGCCGACTGGGAGCAGCTTGACGAATACCACCCGCACGGCACCAGCCTCTGGTCGACCGATGCGCCCATCGCCCTGGGCTGGCACCCGTACACCCGCTGCACACTGTGGCGCTGCCCCCGCTGCGCGGGCGCCTTCCTGCGGTACACGGAATATGGCGGCTACTACGAGGACGAGCGCATCCGGCCGTTGCAGGCTGGGCTGATCGTGGAGCCCGGCAACACGGATTGACCGCAGCAAGGCGCTGGCGTCCGCCCAGCGCCGGCTTCCAAGACCATCAGCGCCCCAGCGCCTGCTCCACGCCCTTGTTGGCCAGCGCATCCGCGCGCTCGTTGCCCGGATCGCCTGCGTGGCCGCGCACCCAGTGCCAGTCGATGGCGTGGCCCGCGCCGTGCGCCAGCTCGTCCAGGCGCTGCCACAGCTCCACGTTCTTCACCGGCTGGCCGCCGGCCGTGCGCCAGCCCTTCTTCTTCCAGCCGTGGATCCACTGGGTGATACCCTGACGCACGTACTGGCTGTCCAGGTAGAGCTGCACCGCGCAGGGACGCTTGAGCGCGGCGAGGGCCTGGATCACGGCCATCAGCTCCATGCGGTTGTTGGTCGTTCCTAATTCACCGCCGAACAGTTCTTTTTCCAGCGCGCCGGACCGCAGCACCACCCCCCAGCCACCGGGACCTGGATTGCCCTTGCAGGCCCCGTCGGTATAGATCACCACCTGATTCAAAAAACACTCCTGCGAATTTTTCACTGCGGTTCGGGCGGAACGCGCCGCGCGACCTGCACCTGCGCGCCGGCCGCCTGCGGCGCCTTGCGCCACGAAGGCTCCAGCAGCCGCATGCCCTGCACGCGCTTGACGGCCACGACCACATAGCCGGCCCCGAGTATCGGCCACCAGCGCGCGCCTGGCGCGTCCATCCAGCCATAGCGCTGCAGCCAGCGTTCGCTGGCGACGGCAGGGCGGTAGCAGCCGAAGCTCATCGTCTCCAATTCGAACCCCAGCAGCCGCAGCCAGTCGCGCAGCCGCCCCGGCGCGATGAACTCGCCCACCTCGGGCAGGTACAGCCGCCCGCCCGCGCCCAGGCGCTGATACAGCCGGGCGCGGCGCTGGCGCAGACCCCACAGGCTCCAGGGGTTCAGGCCGCTGACCACCACGCGCCCCTCGGGCACCAGCACGCGGTGCACCTCGCGCAGCGCCGCGTGCGGGTCCGCACTGAGCTCCAGCGTATGGGGCATGACCACCAGGTCCAGGCTGGCCTCGGCGAACGGCAGCGCCACGGCATCGGCGAGCAGCGCGGGGGCTTCGCTTCCCGGCAGCAGCGATTGGGCGGAGTCCAGGGCCAGCCAGCGGTGCGGCATGCGGTTGGCGCGCAGCCCCTGCAGGCCGGGCATGCCGAGCTGCAGCGCGTGGTAGCCGAAGATGTCGGCCACCAGTTCATCATGGCGCTCCTGCTCCCAGGCCAGCAGATAGCGGCCGGGAGGGGAGTCGAACCAATGGTGCAAACCTATTACTTCAGCGCTTTGTGCAGGCATTCAGCAACGGCCCAAGCACGGGCCTTTGTGGGGCATAACGAGGGCGCCACGGATTCATCACCCGGTCCACCACAGCGCGAGAGACCTGCAATTGTCGCGCAATATCAGCCTGCCGCACCCCTTGCGCCGCCAGCCTCCTAACCTCATCTTCCTGCACATCCGTCAAGGTACGCGGCCTACCATGACGCTGACCACGTGAAATAGCCGCAACCTGTCCAGCAATCACTCGCTCCCGAATCATCGACCGCTCAAGCTGAGCTATCGAGCCCAGGCTCTGAATCAGGTACATACCCAACGGCGTGGACGTATCCAGCGGCTCATTCAGCGACTTGATACGAGCGCCCACCACATCGAGCTGATCGAGCAAGGAAAGCAGATGCTTGAGCGATCGCGCCACACGATCGACTTTCCAGACGACCAGCACATCACCCTTGCGCAGCGAAGCCAAACACTCACGAAGCACGGGCCTGTCTTGCGCGGCGCCACTGGCCTTTTCTTCAAAGATGCGCCGCACACCCGCCGCCCTCAATGCGTCAAGCTGCAATCTCGTTTCTTGTTCACGCGTGGATACGCGGGCATACCCCACCAGCATTCAACCTCCTATGCGTCGCCGGGAACGAAACGCCAAATATTGGCCGGAATACACTGGCGCCATCCATCGATAAGAGGGGCAGGAATAGCCCCAAAAGCCAACGACCAGCAAGGGAGGTGCAAGGCCATGAATATAGACGCGTACATTCGAAATCTGCAGGAACTAGGGATTCGAATCCTGATATTCGAACTATCCATAACCATCGCAATCACCATCATCCTGTTCTGGTTGACATACCACTGCATCAAAGCAGCAGTGAGGGATGGCATCAAAGAATCAGGCATGAACAAGCGAACTCATGAAAAGCCACCCGCCCCACCGGGCTACCGATGGGCACTAGTGCGCGAGACAGAGCACACCCAAGAAATGCGCGCCGACTAACGCACCAGCTCAGAGCGCACTTGCGCGTTGCGCGCAGCCAACCCCTGCGCCCACTCCGACAACTGGGCACCCTGCTGCTGCATGGGGGGCACGTTGACATTGATGACGGGCGCCGCTTGCTGCTGCATCGGTGCTGGTGCCGATATCGGCGCTGGCCTGGATGGCGGGTTTGCCGCCGACGTGAGCTGGGCTTGCTGCCACTCGACAAAGAAACCCTGCTTGACTATCTGCACGCACACGTCGCCGCTGACTTGCATCAGCGTGGCCTGCTGCGTGTAGCACTTGCATGTCTTGCCCATCATCACGCACGCGGCAGGGTATGGCGCATGCACGGGCTTGACGACTTCGTCATAGGCAGGCGCGGTATGGGGGAAGTCTTTCAGGCGAGGTTTGCGCAGGTCCAGCCAATCAACCGCAGAGAGCTTTTGACCCATGGGTGAAGGGGGCGCACTGGTTTGCGCGACTGCGGCCGCAGTGGCGGGTTTGGGCTGCTGCACCACCGCCTTCTGCCCGCCCACGCCGGGCAGCTTAGACAAGGCGAACCAGCCAAGGACGGGGATCGCAATGACGCATGCCACCAGCACCCAGACTTTCGCCGGGATGCGCTTTTTGCCCGTGTGCAGGCTGGCGCTTTTGTACCAGCCATAAACCTCTTTCGGGTAAGCCTGCATGCTGACGCTGGCATTCTTGCCGGAGCCGTCTTTCTCACAATTAGGGTTGACGGCAGACCACTCCAGCACGCTCACCATGTCCACGCCGAAAGAGCGCTTGAGGTGGCGATGCCATCCAGGCGGGCCGACCAAGCGGCGCACGAAGCTATCGATGTTTTGGGGGTGCTGGGTGACGAGGTAGAAATCGAAACCCCGCCGCCGATGCTCCGCGAGCATGCGAACGTAGTCCGGGGGCGTGCCGCTGGGTGGTCGTAGCGGGAAGTCGTTATGGCATTCATCGACAAGAAAAATAGTGCCGTCCGGCTCGGACTGCCATTCCTTCATGTCGATCTTTTTCCAGCTCGACAGCTCGCCGCCCTCGACGGGTTCGAATCGTCCGTTATGGCAGACGGGGCGGTTTTCCTTGAGCTGGCGTTCCCGGACCCATTTGAGGGTGTTCAGCGTCTTGCCTGCGCCATTGGCGCCCGTGATGAGGTACAGCATTACGTATGCACCCAGCGCTTGAAGGTGTCACCCGACAGGCCGTTGAGGATCAGGCGGGCCGTGATGGCACTGGTGACGATGCTGATGGCCACTCCCACTTTCATGGTGCCGAGCATGCCCATCACCTCAGGGGGTAGAGACGCTATGGAGCTTACGGCCTGATCCTTGAGCCACGTGAGGCTCGCGTTCACGCCCGTGAAAGTAGCTACACCGATGCCCAAGGCGATAAGCACGCGGCCAGCCAGGGTGCCGACCAGATTAATGAGCATGCCACCTATGGCGGCGATGAATACAGGCATGGTCAACCCCTTCCGACGATGCGAACAGCCAGGAGCAGGGAGACGGCCACGAGGACGTTCCCCAGGATGGAGAGATACGGGCAGATGCCGCTAATCGGCAGGCTAACGGACTGACCCATGACGGAGATGCTCAGATCGCCGATGCAGGAGCCGCCGCCGATGGCATCAGAGGTATCGATACGGCCATTCAGGTCAATCGACTGGTTACCCGGCAAATCACCGGTTTGATTGCCCTCTTTGCCCTTGTGCTGGTCATACAGCCGAGATTCATCGGAGGGATCGTTAAACAGCACACAGTTACGACGATGTTGTTCACGCGCAATAGCGCACTGGATCGCGTCGCCCTCACACGCAAAGCCGGCTTCGCACGAGCCCCCGAAGCCCGAGCCATCACCGTCACCCTCACCATTGCCACTACCGCCGCCACCGCCACCACCACCGCCACCGCCACCACCACCGCCACCGCCACCGCCACCGCCACCGCCAGGATTCGGCACAAGGGGTATGCACTGGCTATTGACCTTGACATATCCATCAGGACATTTGCCATCACTGTCCGGAGGCTTGGGCTCAGTCGGATAGCAACGACCGCCGACAGGCTTGGTGCCGGGCCGACACGCGCCATCAGGCCCGGGGTCTTCGCCCGGCGGCTTCTTTACCCCAGGGATCGCGCTCCCACTGCCGCCACCGCCGCCACCACCAGCATTACCGCCATTGTTCCCACCGCCGGTTCCGCCGCCGGTACCACCAGTGCCACCAGTTCCGCCACCAGTGCCACCAGTTCCGCCGCCTGTGCCACCAGTGCCACCAGTTCCGCCGCCGGTACCACCAGTGCCACCGGTTCCGCCGCCGGTGCCACCCGAGCCAGGACCAGTCCCGCCGCCACCCCCGCCATTGCCTCCACCATTACCAGGACCAGACCCTCCGGGGCCAGAACCGCCAGGGCCACCAGAACCCGAACCACCCGTACCACCGGTACACGACGCGCCCGTTTGCGTACCGCTACCGACGATATCAGTCACCACGGTGCCATCCCCACGGGTATAAGTAGCCGAGAAATCCGCAACGACACGGACAAGGCACTTGTCCTCGCAGAGAAACTCGGTGGAATTACTACTCATGGCGTAAGACCCCATGTCCTTACCCCGCTCACAATTGTTAGCCTTGCAGACACCGTTAACACGTGTCTGCCCCTCATCGCACTCGGGCTCCTTGACGCAAAGGCCGTTAACGCGGACCTCATCGGGTTCGCACTTACGCGTGCACTGACCGCCCTCCTCATACCAACCCGGCCCCTTGTGGGCGCACGGGTTTTTCAGCCTGCACTGTCCGTCTTTTTCCTCGTAGCCGTCGTCACAGACACAGGTAGCAGCCGCACCCGACCCGCTCATCGTGGAGTTATCAGGACAGCTATAGACGGGCTCAGGCTTATTGCACGCACCCGAATACACCCCTTTTGCACTAGACCCATCCCATCCATATTTGGGCGAGACATATGACCAACCGCACTCCCGCTGTGGGCGCCCCTCAAATCCACAGACCCACGTCGCCGACGTAACGTCAGGGTTATTGGCGTAGTGCCGGGGATACTGCGCCGGTGTACAGGTATCGCCCGGGTAAGTGACAACAGGCGCCAACGCATAGGCTAGCGAGGTGCACGCCAGCAGGCACACGACCAGGATTAGGCGGTGAATATGAGCCATGCCGCCCCCAGGATTGCGATGATGACGAACAGGCCCATGTGCCCCTCCCTTGACGAAGCACCCACCTCGGGCGCTTTGGCAAAGGCCCCTGCCGGCCGGCCAGGGACGCTTTGTCAGCCGCTTAGCTGATGGCGCGGCGCACCCACTTGAATGCGGCGATGGCGACCACCACCAGCAGGACGGCGGCGCCGATCAGACCGATGGGGGCGACGGTGTCGCCAATCTCCGACACGACTGCCGTGACATCGATGGCCGCATGAGCGGCGTTGGTTGCCAGTGCCAGGGCACAAGCTGCTGCGGCTGCTGCGAGGCGGCGGGTTTGGGTGTTGATGCGGTTCATGGATTTACTCCTCAGTGGTTGATGAATTGCCGTCAGTTTTCAAGGCTTGGATGGCCGCGCGGAATGCATAGCCAACGGCCCACACCAGCAGGACGGCGCTGCTGATTGCTGCGCCTTCTGCCGGGCTCAGATCGAGCACGGGAAGGCTGATTTCATGCACCACGGTGACCGTGCAGGCCCCAGTGCATTCGATGGTTTGGGGATCAGCCAAGGCTGGCCCCGTTGATGTGGCGCACGTGGGCACGGGCGCGGGCTGCACCGATGCGAGTGCGCTTGTCTTCCCAGTCCTGAATGGCGTCCGCAGCGTCCGCGACGATGCGCATGACCAGGGACCAGCAGATGGCACCGAGGACGCCGCCAGCGAATGCGAGCTTCAAGATGGACAGCGCAAAGTGCTGCAGTTCGGTTTCAGTCATTACGTTTGGCATAGCTCACAACCCCTCATCGCGCATCACTTGCGCAAGCGCTCCCATTCGTCCATTTCCGCAACTTGACGCGAGATGGCCTCGCGCTCCCGTTGGCGCTCCCATTCGTCCATTTCCTCAACTTGGCGCGAGATGGCCTCGCGCTCCCGTTGGCGCTCCCATTCGTCCATTTCCTCGACTTGGCGCGAGATGGCCTCGCGCTCCCGTTGGCGCTCCCATTCGTCCATTTCCTCGACTTGGCGCGAGATGGCCTGACGTTCACCATCCAGATCACGACTAGAAAACGACGGGGCAGACCCACCGCCAACCGAACCACCGCCACCGCCACCGCGATTAGCGAACCACCACCGGCGATGTGCATCAGACTTGAATGACATTTGCGACTCCGGGAACGAATTGCGATGTTTGGCGCTTAATGGTCAGGTGCCATACATCGGGTTAAAGCTCTACAGGGCGATGCAACTTGGACAGGTCCACGACCTGCACTTGGTGGCACGGCTCTACGTGGTCTTCGATCAGCTGCGCGCAGGTTTCGAGGTCTTCGACCGCTACAGCCTCGCGCAGCAGTAACACCCATTCGGGCTGTCCGTCCTCATACGAGGGGGCCAGGAAGCAGCCCGTGAACGCCGATTGGATGACGTACATGCCAGCCTCTCACGCCGCCTTCGGGGCAGTGGGTTTGGCTTGCTCCAGGGGGCGGATGTCGACCAGGACCATCTTTGTGCCATCCTGTGCTGCCGCTGCCATTTCGAAGGTGGCGATGGCCTTGAGGGGCAGGGACTGGCCGAGGTGCGCCCACTTGTCGAATTCCTTCGCGTCGCCCAGTTTGAAGGGGCGCGTGGCGCGGCCGATGGAGCGGCCTGCAGAGTTCTCCGCAAGGTCCACCTCGCAGTGGAACGTGGTGCTGCTGAATGCGCGGCCATCGATGCTGCCCTGGCTTTCCTTGACGCCGTGAACGATGACTTCGGATTTGAATTGCATGGTGCTTCCTTTGTGGTCGGGGTTTAGGCTTGTGCGAATGCGTGACCAGCGCTTGCGGCCTTGCGGGTTCTGTGGTGCGCGCTGCTGTAGGCGCGGCGGATTTCGGTTTGCTTGAATCGGCGAAGACGGCCGGGAACGTTTTGGTTCGTGACCATTTCGAGGAAGGCATCAGTGCCGAGGTGTTCGAAGGCCAGGGCCATGCTGGGTGCGGCTACGTCGCGCAGCCAACGCACGTTGCGGGTGACTTCTGCCTCGATGGTTTGGGCCGCGAGCTTTGCCTCACACGGCACGGGCTCAGGCAGGGCCTGCATGGCGGGTTTGGCTTCGCGCAGGATGGCCGCGTGGTAGTCGCTGGCGCCTGCGAAATAGTCTTGCGGGCGGCGCAGCATGTCGGTGCCGAGGACGCGCAGTTTGTTGCCGTAGCGCAGTTCCGCGCGCAGCCAGCTGGTGGCGTCTTTCTCGCCGAAGAGCTGGTGGCCTTTTTCGTAGAAGTTGGTTTGCTTGCCCGCTTCCTTGCTACCCATGTAGAAGCTGCGCGCCTTGCCGTTGCACCAGTCTCCGACCATGTTGCATTTCGGGCGCTTGCCTGCGACGTCGCACAGGCCGTTTTCGTAGTCCCGCTTGATGCGCTCCATGCCGCCTGTGATGCCTTCGAAGAAGTCCAGGGCGAGATCGATGCGGGTCAGGGTGCCGCCCACGTCATCGATGAGGTTTGCGAGGTGATCGCGCCAGCCGTTTTGGGCAAAGGTGCAGGCCGTGCCGTAGAGGTTGACGTGCATGGTTTTGGCCTGCGCTTGCTGGCGCGGGCTGTCGCCGCTGGCGAGGAAGCCGACCCAGCCGACTTCACTGCCGTTGCGCTCGATGCTCCAGCGGTGACGGTAGAAGTCATGGCCTTTGCGCAGTTCGGGGGCGACGGTGAAGTCTTCGCCCAAGGTTTCCGCTACGCGTTCGGCCAATTCCATCGCTTGCGCGCTAGGGGCGAATTCGGCGTTCGGGAGCTTGGCCAGGAGCTTGCGAAGGCGCAGCAGGCGCTGACCGCGTTCAGTGCGCTCCTGTTCGCTGACGGGTTCCATGTCCACGTCGGGCGTGGGCGTAGGGAACAGGGTTTCAACGCCGGGCATGGGGGCGTTGCGCAGCAGACAAGTGAAGCGCACCCAATCCACATGCACCACGTTGCCGGTTTCAGTACGTTCGGCCAGAAGGCGGAATTTGATTTCGTTGCCTTCAAGGACGAGGGCGCAGGTTTTGCTGTGCTTGTTCAGCACGGAGCGTGTCGGGCGGGTCATTGAAGGTTCTCCCCGTGATTACCATCGGGGAGGGCTTGCGCCTGCCCCGCCTCGGCGCGCGCGCCCGCGCTCCGCCTGCATGCGCGCGCGCCCGCATCGGCGTCCGCGCCGGTGGTCGATGCGGTGCACTGGCCGCAGGAGGAGCAGCCGGGCGCATCACCGCTGGCGCGGTGACCGGGCTCTATGGCTTCGCCACCAAGCCCCGCATGCGGGTCTTGGCCCATTCGGGTGACGATCCCTTGCGCGGGTGAACTGGCGGCAGCGCCCAGGGCATGGGGCACGGGCCGCGCATGGCTTGACATGGGGTTTGGCACCCCATACCCCGCCCCCACCAAGCTCGCTGCGCTCGACGCGCTATTCGCGCTTTGGCGGGGCCCCGGCTTGTCTCCAAAGAGGGGGCGGGCAGGACGCGCGCAAAGTGGGTGAGGACGTGCGTCACGCTCGCGGCCGCAGTGGCGGGTTTCGCGGCTTGTGCCTGGCACGTGGCGGGTTTCACCATGGCGCCCCCAATCCGCGCTCAATGGCGCGGCGCGTGGACGGGTCCACATAGTCGCCCGATTCCGCGCGCTGGAATGTGCGCAGAGACACGCGGCAATGCTTTGCGGCTTCGGGTTGCGTCAGCCCCTTTGCCACGCGCTGGCGGCGGATGAACGTCGCGCCGCGCGGGGCCTCATAGGGGCCACGGCGACCGGCGCCGGCCCCGATGGCGGGATCCGTGAAGATGCCGGTCATGGAAGCAACCCCTGCGCGCCCTCCAGGCGCAAGACGTGCAGACGGGCGCGATCAGGCGTCTTGCCGTCGCGCAGGTACGCGGCGCAGGCTTGCGCGGCGGTTTTGTAGTCGGCGGCGGAGCGGGCGTTGCCGTCGCGGATAGAGGCTGGCACCGGGGCCGCGAGGGCGCGGCGGCAGCGGTATTGCAGGTCGCGTTTGGCTTCGGGGCTCATTGCAGAACCCCATTGCGGCGGGCACCGTACAGGCCGACCTGCTTCCAGTTCCGGTTTGTGAGGGCGAAGCGCACAATGGACTGCAGCAACTCGTTTTTGCTGCAGTCCAGGTCGGCGGCGATTTCGGACAGCGTGGAGGCAATCTCGGGCTTGTCGGTGAAATCGATGCGGGCCTTGTCGGCGCGATAGGCAGCCTTGCGGGCGGCAGCGCTGGCATGGACTGCCTTGCGCCCCCGTCGCTTTTCGTTCCCGGGCTCGCATTGATTGCCACCCTCGCCGCCAACCTGAGCCAGCAGGGCTGCGGATGCACCCGCAAAGACGGGAGGATGGCAATCGTTTGCCGCATCCATCGCGGCTATCTCGGGCAATTGCAATTGCAAGGCTGGCATGGCTGGCTCCATACGTGTTAAATTCGCCATCAATCGCACAATTCACGACTGATCGTGATATTGATTATAGCGATTGATCGTGAATTTAACGATTGAGTTTGCTATGCGAACCGCAGAATTGATAGCTATTGCAAAAATTCGTTCAGGAAAAGAGCAGCAGCAGATGGCCGCAGAAATGGGCATCAGCGCAAGCAGGCTATCAGCCGTTGCCAAAGGGAAATTGCAGCCGAACGCCTCAGAAGTGGCCTATCTAGCGCAGCAAGCCCAAACCGACCCTCTACGAGCAATCGCAGACATCGAGACAGAACGCGAACCAAAATTCGCCCCCATATGGCAACGCCTATTGCACGCAGCGAATTCATAATTTCGCCGCTCATGACCTTGCTGCCGCTGCCTGCCTTCACCGACAACTACATCTGGATGTTGCACGACACGCAAGGCGCGGTCGTGGTGGATCCGGGCGATGCCGCGCCCGTACTGCAGGCGCTCTCCCGCTTGGGACTGCCGCTGCAGGCGATTCTAGTCACGCACCACCATGGCGACCACGTGGGCGGCGTGCAGGCGCTGCGGCAGGCCACCGGCGCGGCGGTCTACGGGCCCGCGCGCGAGGCCATGCCCGAGCCCCTCACGCGCCTGGCGCAGGGCGACGCGGTGGATGTGCTGGGCCTGCGCTTCACGGTGCTCGACGTGCCCGGCCACACGGCGGGGCATATCGCCTACTACTGCGCCGATGTCGATGGCGCGCCCGTGCTGTTCTGTGGCGACACGCTGTTCTCCGGCGGCTGCGGGCGGCTGTTCGAGGGCACACCGGCGCAGATGCTCGCGTCGCTGGATGCGCTGGCCGCCCTGCCCGGCGATACGCGCGTATGCTGTGCCCACGAATACACGCTTTCCAACCTGAAATTCGCGCGCGCCGTGGAACCTGCGAACGCCGCGCTGCTCCAGTACACAGCCGCCTGCGAAGCCTTGCGCGGCGCGGGCCAGCCCACGCTGCCCGCGCGCATGGCCACGGAGCGCGGCATCAACCCTTTTTGCGCACGCGCGAAGCTTCGGTCGCCCAGGCGGCCCGGGCGTTCGACGCAGGCGTGGACCCGCATGACGCCGTGGCCGTGCTGGCCGCGCTGCGCCAATGGAAGAACGAGTTTCGATGAGATTTCTGAACCTGTTGTGGCTCGCCAGCCTGCTGTGGCTGGCCGGCTGCGCCACCACCGGCACCCCTTCCGACACCACCAGCGGCGGCGCCCCCGCGGAGGCCGGCACCGCCGCCCACACGCCGCTCTACCCCTCCGGGCCGCTGCAGCCCATCACGCCGGGCGCCGCCGGGGCCTATGCGGTGGCCGGCATCAGTGCCCCCGCCGACCTGTGGGACCGCATCCGCCGGGGCTTTTCCATGCCGGACCTGGACACGGAACTGGTGCGCGACCGCGAGCAGTGGTATGCCACGCGGCCCGACTACATGCAGCGCATGACCGAGCGCTCCAGCAAGTACCTGTTCCACATCGTCGAGGAGCTGGAGCGTCGCGGCATGCCGACCGAGCTGGCCCTGCTGCCCTACATCGAGAGCGCGTTCAATCCCCAGGCCGTCTCCAGTGCCAAGGCGGCGGGCATGTGGCAGTTCATGCCCGCCACGGGCACCTACTTCGACCTCAAGCAGAACGCCTTCCGCGACGACCGGCGCGACGTGCTCGCCTCCACGCGCGCAGCGCTGGACTACCTGCAGAAGCTCTACGGCATGTTCGGCGACTGGCACCTGGCCCTGGCCGCCTACAACTGGGGCGAAGGCAGCGTTGCGCGCGCCATCGCCCGCAACGAGAAGCAGGGCCTGGGCACCGGCTACACCGAGCTCACCATGCCCGCCGAGACGCGCATGTACGTGCCCAAGCTGCAGGCCGTGAAGAACATCGTGGCCGACCCGGAGCGTTTCCGCACCGAACTGCCGCTGATCGAGAACCATCCCTACTTCCAGAGCGTGGAGATCACGCGCGACATCGACGTGTCGCTGGTCGCCAGCCTGGCCGGCATCCGCGAGGAGGATTTCCGCGCGCTCAACCCCTCGCTGCACCGCCCCGTGATCCTGGCCGCCGGCATGCCCCGCATCCTGCTGCCCTGGGACAATGCGCAGGTGTTCCGCCGCAACCTGGAGGCCTACAGCGAAGGCCAGTACGCGAGCTGGACGGTGTGGACCGTGCCCTCGACCATGAGCGTGTCCGCCGCCGCCAAGCGCACCGGCATGAGCGAGGCCGACCTGCGGCAGCTCAACGGCATCCCGCCGCGCATGATGATCAAGGCCGGCTCGGCCCTCATGGTGCCGCGCGCCACCACCACGCGGCAGGATGTGTCCGGCCACCTGGCGGACAACGGCCAGATCGCCTTCACGCCCGAGATCGTCACGCGCCGCACTACCGTGCGCGCCGGCAAGCGCGACACGGTGGCCAGCATCGCCCGGCGCTACAAGGTCAGCGCCGCCGACGTGGCAGACTGGAACGACGTGAAGGCCTCCAGCGCCTTCAAGGCCGGCGAGGCCGTGGTGATGTACCTGCCCGTGCGCCTGAGCAAGACCTCCTACGCGCGCACCAGCCCGCGCCAGCCGGTGGCCGTGGCCACCAAGGCCCGTGGCGGCAAGGCCGCCACCACGCCCAAGGGCGGCACGCCCTCCAAGCGCAAGCGCTGACTGGAACCTGGTTACAGGCGCAGGTTGTGCGCCCCCACCAGGCCCAGGATGCCGATCGCGATCAGGTACAGCGCCACGATCAGGTTGAGCAGCTTGGGCATGACCAGGATGAGGATCCCGGCGATCAGGGAGACGAGCGGTCCGATGCTGAGGTTGAACGACATATGCGGTTCCTGTGAACGTGAAACCGCCCACTTTAGCGCCGCCGCACACCCCTTTCAGATCTGGAACTTGAGCTTGGCCTTGCGCACCCAGTCGTTGCTGAACGTCTTGTGCAGGTCCACCCGCGTGGGCGAAAACTCCGGCTGCAGCCGGGCCACCGCGCGCAGGGCCGTGGCAGGGCCGTCGTCGGGCATCAGGCCGTCGGGCGACAGGGTTTCGCGCACCTTGTGGAAGGCCGCCAGGTAGGCGCTGCGGTCGCCCAGCAGGAACGGCTGGGGCACCACGCGCACCAGGTCCGCGGGGCTGGCCGTCTGCAGCCACTTGAGGGCATGCACCAGCGCATTGGCCAGCGCCTGCACTTGGGCCGGCTGGCGCTGCACGAAGGCCTGCGGCGCATAGAGGCAGGCCCCGGGCATGGAGCCGCCGAAAATTTCCGCCGAGCCTTTCAGCGTGCGCGTGTCGGCCAGCAGCCGCACCTCGCCGCGCTGCTCCAGCATGGTGAGCACCGGGTCGGCGTGGCACAGCGCATGCACCCGCCCCTGGCGCAGGGCCGCCAGCGCCGAGGCCGCGGTGCCCGTGCCCACGAAGGTGACCTGGTCCAGCGGCACGCCCGACTGGTTGAGCCACAGGCTCGCCAGGAACTGCGTGGACGAGCCCGGCGCCGTCACGCCCACGCGCAGGCCCTTGAAGCCCGCCACGCTGCGTACCGGCCAGTTGCGCACCGAGGCCGCCAGCGCCAGTTGCGGCGTGCGCCCCAGCAGCACCAGGCTGCGCAGCACGGCGCCCTGCGGCTGCTGGCGGATGACGTGGTCGTAGGCGCCGCAGCACACGTCGGCCTCGCCCTCGTGCACGGCCCGCAACGCCAGCGCGCCGCCCGGGTGGTCCTGGACCTGCACGTCCAGCCCCTCGTCGCGGAAGAAGCCCAGCTCCTGCGCCACGGTGAGCGGCAGGTAGTACAGCACGCTCTGCCCGCCCACGGCGATGCGCACCCGCTCGCCCGCACGCGGCTGCGCGCGCGCCCAGGCGGGCATGGCGGACAGTGCGCACCACTGGCCGAACCGGCGGCGGCTGATGGACAAGGGAGGCATGGCCTGATGACTATGGAAACAACACTGCATGTTGCAGTGCAGCAATCGTGCCCGACCCCGCGCGCTTGCGGTATGGGGGGAACCCTGTCGGGGAACTACGTACCTTCCGCCCGCCGCGTCAGCGCCAGCCCAGCAGCAGGATGGCGATATTGACCAGCAGCCCGGCGGCCCAGACGGCGCTGCGCACGGTGGGCATGTCGCCCACGTACATGGTGATGTAGGAGATGCGCAGCATCACGAACACGAAGGCCAGCATGTCCAGCATCATCTGGGGCGCACCGAGCTGGTGCGCGATGACCACGGCGCCGATGAAGAACGGCAGCGCCTCGAAGCTGTTGGCCTGCGCCGCGTTGGCGCGGGCGCGCCAGCCCGTCTGGCGGGCCAGCCAGGCGCGCGGGTCGTGGTTGTCCTTGCCGCGGAAGCTCCCGCGCTTGGCCAGCAGTGCGCAGGCCATGGGCAGCAGCGCGGCGATGAGTACGCACCAATAGGCCACGGTGAACCGTGCCACGTGCATCGTCGTGTTCATGGTGATTGGTAGTGTTTTTGGCCTATATCGCTTGGCAGACAAGCGCCAGCAGCTATCGATTGAAGAGCATCATCAGCGCCGGTCCGCGAGCGCATGAGCAATGGTGCCCAGGTCCACGTACTCCAGCTCGCTGCCCACGGGCACGCCGCGCGCCAGGCGCGTGACATGCACGCCCCGGCGCTTGAGCGCCTCGCCGATGGCATGGGCCGTGGCCTCGCCCTCGGCGGTGAAGCTGGTGGCCAGGATCACCTCCTGCACCACGCCGTCGCTGGCGCGCTCCAGCAGCTTGTGCACGCCGATGTCGCGCGGCCCCACGCCGTCGAGCGGCGACAGCCGCCCCATGAGCACGAAGTACAGGCCCTTGAACGCGCCCGTGCGCTCCATCGCGGACTGGTCGGCCGGCGTCTCCACCACCGCAAGGCGCGTCGCGTCGCGCCCGGGGTCGAGGCAGACCTCGCACACCGCGCCCTCGGTGAAGGTGTGGCAGCGCTCGCAGTGGCGCACGCTCGAAGCCGCCTGCGCGAGCGTGCGCGAGAGCACCTGCGCGCCCTCGCGGTCGTGCTGCAGCAGGTGGAAGGCCATGCGCTGCGCCGACTTCACGCCCACGCCCGGCAGGCGCCGCAGCGCCTGGATCAGCGCGTCGAGGGAGCTGGTGTCGGACATGCGCCCTGCACAGGTCAGAAGGGGAACTTCATCCCGCCGGGCAGGCCCGGCATGCCGGCCGTGATCTTGCCCATCTTCTCCTGCGAGGTTTCCTCGGCCTTGCGCACCGCGGCGTTGAAGGCGGCGGCCACCAGGTCTTCGAGCATGTCCTTGTCGTCGGCCAGCAGGCTCGGGTCGATGGTGACGCGCTTGACGTCGTGCTTGCAGGTCATCAGCACCTTGACGAGGCCGGCGCCGGATTCGCCCTCGACCTCGATGCTGCCCAGCTCGTCCTGCGCCTTCTTGAGGTTGTCCTGCATGGCCTGGGCCTGCTTCATGAGGCCGGCGAGCTGTCCCTTGTTGAACATGGTGTTTCCTTTGCTTTCTCTGGTTGATCCGTTTCCCCGGGAGAGGGGGGCTTGTTCTATGCGGGCTTGATGCTGCCTGGGACGATTTTCGCCCCGAAGTCGCGCATGAGCCGCTGCACGTAGGGATCGCCATGCACGATCTCCTCGGCCGCCCGCTGGCGCTCGGCCGCAGCGTGGGCATTGCGCAGTGCGGGGCTGTCGATCACCTTGCCCACCTCCACGGCGATCTGGCGCGCGTGGCCCGCCGCCTCCAGCGCGGCGCGCAGGCGCTCGCGCGCCGTGGGCTGGTTGAGCGATTCGCGCTCCACGCGCAGCAGCCAGTGGTCTGCGTCGCGCGCGACGAGCTGCGACTGCAGCGCCAGCTCGCGCACCAGCGCGGTGATGGCCTCCTGGGCGATGAGCTGCTGCACCGTGGCATGCCAGACGTCGCCCTCCTCGGTCGGCACGAGCCGGGCCGATGCAGGCACGCCCGCAGGCACCCCCTGCGGCTGCAGCCGTACGCCGGGCTCGGGCGCGGAGCGCACCGGGATCGCTACGGTTTCAGGAGCTGCTTGCGCTTGGCTGGCAGGCGCTGGAGGCTGATTTCGCCTCAAATCCTCGGGTGCCCGCACAGGCAGGCGCACGGGTTCCGCCCTGCGGGCGGTGTCGGGAGCGGCGTCGTGCAGCGCTTCGCTGACGGCCTGGTTCACGTCCTCGGGCGACAGGGCCTGCGGCGGTGCGGCAGGCACAGGCGCCGCGGCCGGCTGAGGTGCGGCCGGCTGAGGTGCCACCCGCGGCGGCGCAGCCGGCTCAGGCGGCGTCAGAGTTTTTTTCAGCCGAAGCAGCGGGCTTGAAGGCCAGCAGCCGCAGCAGCGCCATGGTCAGCGCGGCATATTCGTCGGGTGCCAGGCCCAGTTCGGTGCGGCCATGCAGGCAGATGCTGTAGAGCAGCTGCGTCTCGTCGGCAGGCATGGCGGCCGCCAGGCGGGCGATTTCGGCGGCCTCGGGGTCGCTGGCGTCCACGGCCATCTGCGGCACGGCCTGCAGCACGGCCATACGCTGCAGCACGGCGCTCATCTCTTCCAGCGTGGAGGCAGCGGACAGGCCATGCAGGCGCAGCGCATCGGCGGTCTCCACCACGGTCTTCCCGTCGCCGCGCGCCAGCGCGTCGATCAGCCGGAACACATGGCCCCGGTCCACGCTGCCCAGCATCTGGCGCACGCCCGCCTCCTGCAGCTGGCCGCTGCCGAAGGCGATGGCCTGGTCGGTGAGCGACAGCGCATCGCGCATCGATCCGCGCGCCGCGCGCGCCAGCAGGCGCAGCGCCTGCGGCTCGGCAGGCACGCTCTCCTGCGCCAGCACGCGCGTGAGATGCTCCAGCACCGTCTCGGGCGCCATCGGGCGCAGGTTGAACTGCAGGCAGCGCGAGAGCACCGTGACCGGCACCTTCTGCGGGTCGGTCGTGGCGAGCACGAACTTGAGGTACTCGGGCGGCTCCTCCAGCGTCTTGAGCATGGCGTTGAACGCCGTGTTCGTGAGCATGTGCACTTCGTCGATCATGAAGACCTTGAAGCGCCCCTGCACCGGCTTGTAGACGGCCTGCTCCAGCAGGCCCTGCACCTCGTCCACGCCGCGGTTGGAGGCCGCGTCCAGCTCGGTGTAGTCGGGAAAGCGGCCGCTGTCGATGTCGGTGCACGCGGGACACACGCCGCACGGCGTGGCAGTGATGCCGCCCTGCCCATCCGCCCCCTGGCAGTTGAGCGACTTGGCCAGGATGCGCGACACCGTGGTCTTGCCCACGCCGCGCGTGCCGGTGAACAGATAGGCATGGTGCAGCCGCTGCTGCGTGAGCGCGTTGGTCAGCGCCTGCACCACGTGCTCCTGGCCCACCATCTCCGAGAAGGTCTTGGGACGGTATTTGCGGGCGAGCACGAGATAAGACATGGGGGGTGATTCTATGACCCACGCCGCCCGATACCGGCGCGCGCCTTGCGAGAGACACCGCGCAAGGGCCGCCCCGCCGCGCCGGTGTCATCCCCCTTCCCGCATTGCGCAGCAATTCGAGAGAAGGGGAAGGCGCGAAGCGCCACAGGGGGTAGAATCCCATCCCGACGGGCCTCCCCGCATGGTGAAGCGGCCAACCGGGTCAGGTGGGGAACCAAGCAGCCCTAACTGTGGAGCCAGTGCCGGGGGTAAGGCTCGTCACCTCTTTCTTTTTTCTCCTACGCGAAAGTCGGACCAAACCGACGCCGATGTGCACCCCCAGGCCGACGCGCGCGCCCTGCAGTGCACGCCAACAATGGCCCGGCACACAACGCGATCAAGGAGAAAAACCATGCCTCTCGCCCTTTCCGCCAAACGCGCGCCCCTGTGGGCCGCACTGGCCGCAACCCTGGCGCTCGGCGCTTGTTCCAGCACCCCCGCTCCGCGCGAGCAGATGGCCGTGGCCAAGAGCACGGTGGACCGCGTCACCACCACGCCCGATACGGCGGCGGCCGCACCGGTCGAGTTGCAGGCGGCGCGCGACAAGCTCGCCAATGCCCAGCGCGCCATGGACAACAAGGACTACGACGAAGCCCGCCGCCTGGCCGAGCAGGCCCAGGCCGACGCACGCCTGGCCGAGGCCAAGGCGCAGGCCACGCGCAGCGAGCGCGCGGTGCGCGAGGTGCAGGACTCCGTGCGCGCCCTGAGCGATGAGCTGCAGCGCCGCTCCCCGCGGTAACCGCCCCTTCTTCGCCCAAGCCCTACACGGAGTTCCGACATGACTGAACGCATCACCTTCCCGCATTCCCGCGCGCCGCGCCTTGCCAGCGGCGCCATCGCCATGGCCGCCGTCCTGGCACTGTCCGCCTGTGCCACGCGCGAGCCCCCGCCCGAGCTCGACCAGGCGCGCACGATGGTCAACACCGCCGCGTCCAACCCCGAGGTGGCGCGCCGCGCCCCGCTGGAGCTGAAGAACGCCACCGACGCGCTGGCCCGCGCCGACAGTGCCTGGCAAAAGGATGCCGACGGCCCCGAGGCCCGCCACCAGGCCTACCTCGCACGCCAGAGCGCCGCTACCGCCACGGCCCTGACCCAGGCCCGTACCGCCGAGGACCAGATGAAGGACGCCAACGCCGAAGCCGACCGCCTGCGCCTGAACGCCCGCACGCGCGAGGCCGAAGCCGCACGCGGCCAGGCCGCCGCCGCGCAGGCCCAGGTGGGCAGCGCCCAGGCGCAGGCCGCGCAGGCCAATGCCCAGGCCGCACAGGCCAACGCACGTGCCGCCGCGCTGGAGGCCCGGCTGAAGGAACTGCAGGCGCAGCAGACCGAGCGCGGCCTGCTGGTGACACTGGGCGACGTGTTGTTCGAGTTCGGCAAGGCGCAACTGCTGCCCACCGCCGGGCCGCGGCTGGATACGCTCGCGGACTTCCTCAAGCAGTACCCCGACCGCCGCCTGCTGATCGAAGGCCACACCGACTCGGTGGGCTCGGACGCGACCAACCTCACGCTCTCCGAACGGCGCGCCCAGGCCGTGCAGCAGGCGCTGACCATGCGCGGAGTGGATGCCAGCCGCATCACCACGCGCGGCTACGGCAAGTCGTATCCGGTGGCCAGCAACGCCACGCCCGAGGGCCGCGCGCTGAACCGCCGCGTGGAGGTGGTCATCGCCGACGAGCGCGGCACCCTGCGCTCGCGCTGACCCCGCGCAGGGGTCTCAGGCCGGGACGCCGACGATCACGCTCGACGCCTTGAACAGGGCCGACGCCGCCACGCCCGGCGCCAGGCCCAGCGCGTCGCAGCTCTCGTTGGTGACGATGGCGGCCACCGCGCCGCCGCCCGGCAGGCCGATCACCACCTCGGTGTTCACGGCGCCCTTCTGCACGCGCGAGACCGTGCCCTGCAGCCGGTTGCGCGCCGAGAAGCGCGCGCCGTGGTCGTCGGTCACCACGATGACCGACGACGCCTTCACCAGCGCGAACGCCTCGGCGCCCGGCACCAGCCCCAGGTCCACCGCGCTGCCGTGCGTGACGATGGCCACGATGGCCGCGCCCATGCCGGGCACCTCCAGCGCGATCTCGTCGTTCACGGCGCCGGCGGTCACGCGGGACACCGTGCCAAAGAATTGGTTGCGTGCGCTCGTCCTCATTCCCATCCTCCGTATCAAAAGCAAATCATCGGCCACGCCCTGCGCCTGCACGCTGAGCTGGTCCACGAAACGGCGGTGCGCGCGCTCGATCACGCCGAAGCTGCGCACCAGCCGCATTCCCCGGTCGGTCAGGCGCGTGCCGCCCCCGCCCTTGCCGCCCACCAGCCGCTCGACCAGCGGCTCGCCGGCGAGCTGGTTCATGGTGTCGATGGCATCCCACGCGGCCTTGTAGCTCATGCCCATGGCCTTGGCCGCCCGGGTGATCGAGCCGTGCGTGGCGATGTGCGTCAGCAGTTCGACCCGGCCCGGGCCGCCCAAGCTGCGGCCGTCCACCGTCATCCACACCGATCCGCGCAATTCGATGCGCCCACCGCCCTGCTCCTCTGCCGCCATGGCCGCCCCTTTCGCTGAAAGACGCTAGTGTAGAGAAGCCGCCTACAGCGCTTCCACGCTCACGCCCACGTCGGCGGGCGGGGCGTAGTGCAGGCTGCTCGTGACCAGCGCATCCACGCCGCTGGCGGCGTAGTCCGCCGCGTTGCCCGCGTGGATGCCGCCCGCGGCCAGCAGCCGCAGGTGCGGATGGCGCTCGCGCAGCGGCGGGCACCATGCGCGCAGGTCTTCGGGCGTGGCCTTGTCGAACTGCACCACGTCCGCCCCCGCGCCCGCAGCGCGCAGGGCGTCGTCGAGCGAGTGGGCCTCGATCACGCATTTCTTCTCGGCCAGCGCATGCGCCACGGCGGCCAGGCGCCCGGCCACGCCGTCCCAGCCGCCGAGCAGCGCACGGTGCTGGGGGAACACCAGCACCGTCTCGCCCACGCCCAGGCGGTGCGGGAACGCGCCGCCGGCGAGCGTGGCCTTGAGCGCGATGCGGCGCAGCCCCGGCGCGTGCTTGCGCGTGGTGAGCACCGCCACGCCGGGCGCGGCGGCCTGCACGGCGCGCACCATGCGCGCGGTGGCGCCGGCCACGCCGCAGGCATATTCCAGCAGGTTCTGCGCCACCTTCCAGGCGCGCAGCAGGCCGGCCGCATCGCCCGTGGCGGCCAGCAGCACGTCGCCCGCCGCCACGCGCGCGCCGTTGGCGGTCACGGCCTGCACCGCGCCGCCGCAGTGCTGCACGATGCGCGCGGCCTCCTCGGTGCAGGCGGCCACGGCCTCGCCGCGGACGGTGAAGCGCATGCGCGCCTGCCGGCCGCCCACGGCGAGCAGGTAGGTGGTCAGGTCCACGAGCGGCGCATCCTCGGCGATCCAGGCGTCGATCGTGGCATGGTCGAAAAACACGGAATTCATAGCGCTCCCCAGCGACGTAGTACGAAGAAAGCCAGCGCGGCGATGCCCGCCAGCAGCAGCGACAGCGCGTTGGCACAGGCCAGGTTGCCGTCCATGACGTGGTTGTAGATGGCCAGCGACAGCGTCTCGGTGCGCCCGGCGATGTTGCCGCCGAGCATGAGCGACAGACCCACCTCGCCCAGCCCGCGCCCGCCGGCCAGCACCAGCCCGGCCGCCACGCCGCGGCGGGCCAGCAGCACGTCGATGCGCCAGAACACGCTCCAGGGCCGGTGCCCGAGCAGCGCCGCCGCCTCGCGCAGGCGCGGCGGTATGCCCGCGAAGGCCGCCTGCGCGGGCTTGACCATGAGCGGCAGCCCGGCGACGAAGGCGGCCACCACCAGCCCCGTCTGCGTGAACACGATCTCGGGCCGCAGCGCGGGCGGCAGCCACTGCGCGAGCCATCCCTGGCGCCCCAGCAGCATCAGCAGGAAGTAGCCCAGCACGATGGGCGGGAACACCAGCGGCAGCGTGACCAGCGCGTCGAGCAGGCCACGCCCCGCGAAGCGCCGGCGCGCCAGCAGCCACGCCAGCGCCGTGCCCAGCACGAGCAGCAGGCCCATGCTCCATGCCACCACCCCGAAGGTGAGCGGCAGCGGCGCGCCCGGACAGCCGAACATTCACATCCCGTGGCGTTCGAGCAGCTTGCGCGCGGCGGGCGAGGCCAGGTAGCCGAGGAAGGCGCGCACGGCAGCCCCGTCGGCGCGGCCCTTGAGCACGCCCACGCTCAGTTCGATGGGGTCGTAGCAGTCCTTTGGCGCGTCGATGGCATCGCCCGCGCGGCCCGCAAGCGCCAGCGCCTCGGTGCGGTTGACGAAGCCCGCGTCCACCTCGCCCGTGGCGAGGTACGCGCCCACCTGCGGCACGGTGGCCACCTCCAGCAGCCGCCCGGCCAGCGGCTGCGCGAGGCCCAGGCGCTCCAGGCTGGTGGCGGCCGCGTTGCCGTAGACGGCCTTCGCGCGGTCGGGCATGGCGATGCGCGCGAAGCGCGGCTCGCGCAGGTCGGCGATGGCGCCCAGAGCCTGGCCGCGCGCGGCCACCAGCACCAGCTTGCCCGTGCCCAGGTGCTGGAAGCGCTCAGCCAGCCCCATGGGCTTCAGAAAGGCGCGGTCGCCGATCATCAGGGCGATGTCGGGGTTCTGCCGCGCCTGCGTCTCCACCTGCTTCATGTTGCCGAAGCTGGCCTCGGCGCGGATGCCGGTGGTCTTCGTGAACTCCTCCAGCAACTGTGTCACCGGCCGGCGGTAGCCGGCACCGGCGGCGACCAGCAGGGTGTCGGCCGCCCAGGCGTTCGCGGCCACGAGAAAGGCCAGGCAGGCCAGGAAACAACGTCGCATGGGGACTCCTTTCACAAGCAAAGACAAATGCGCTCCACCGATTGGCCGAAGAAGTGGTAGCCCGAGCCGCCCTCGGCCAGCAGGTCGAGCAGTTCGGCGGGCGCATGCACGCGCGTGCCGCCCACCACGGTGACGCCCCGGCGTGCGAAGGGCGCGGCGCGCAGCGTGGCCGTGGGGCCGACCACGGCCGCCTGTGCGCCGCGGCGCAGGTGGCGCAGCAGACCGTCGAGCGTGCCGTTGACCAGGGTGGTCCCGGTGGCGATGAGCACGTCGGCCTCGGCCACGACCTCGGGCGCGCGCTCGGCAGGCGCGAAGAACGGCAGCTCCTCGGGCTTGAGCGTGGCGGGGTCGAGTTCGAGCATGTGGAAGGATTGGCCGCTGCGCCGCAGCGCGCGCAGGTACGGCGGGAAGGCGCCCACCAGCGCCACGCGCTGGCTGGGCGCGATGGCGAGCGCGTCGAACGCGTCGCCCGCCACCACCCGCGCGCCGGGCGGCGGGCCATCGCGCCGCCACAGCGTTTCGGCCAGCGCGTTGAGCGTGGCGATGGCCAGCGCCCGGCGCAGGTCCTGCGGGCGGTACAGGTCCCGCAGCACCTCGGCCGCGCTGCGCCCCGCGATGCGGCCGGGCACGGGCATGGCCCGCGCCGAGCTGGGGCAGCACACCGCCTCGGGCACGCTCTTGACGGGCGTGGCGCACAGGCCGCCCACGCCGTTGTCGAGCTGCACGCCGGTGAAGAAGATGCCCAGCACGGCGCGCGCGATGCGCAGGTGTTCCACGGCGCCAGGGCCTGTTCACACTATTTTTGCCAGTGCGAAGGCTGCGAAAACCGCGCCAATCTAGGCGCGTGACGACGCCACGGCCGGGGCCTTGGCTAGGAACGCAACGACGAGTGGCGCGGTTTTCGCAGCCTTCCCTTCGGGTTGCGATGGAAAAGGGCCATCCGCGGCGTTGCCAAACCTCGCTGGGGTGGCACCCCAGCTTCGTTTGGCGCCTAGCGCCTGGCCCTTTTTCATCGCAACGCATCTGGCAAAAATAGTGTGAACAGGCCCTAGCGTCCAGCACGTCGGCGTGCAGCTCGGCCAGCAGGCTGTCGGACTCGGCGTTCAGCATGGCGTTTTCTCCCAGGAGATGAAGGCCCAGCGCATGGGCTCGCCCGCGCGCTGGGCGGGCGTGGCGCGTTCGTACCAGGCCAGCAGGCGCGCGGTTTGCGCCACGCTCAGCTCGCCCACCGACCAGGCCAGTCGGCGCGCGAAGTCGTCGAAACCCTGCGCGTCGGCCAGCCGGCTTTCCTGCACGAGGTAGTCCAGCCGCGGGTGGATGCCCATGCGGTGCAGGATGTTCACGACGTAGATGTAGTCGGGCACGGTAGGCACGCGCCGGCCGATGGCGTCCTGGATGGCCGGATCGGTGAAGTGCCCGCCCACCAGGTGCGTGAGATAGACGCGCCGGCGCGCCTGGGCATGCAGCCTGGCGAGCGCGGCGGCGATGTCGTCCACCTGGGTGGAGCGCGAGGCGACCACGATGTCGCACACGGGCACGTCGCTCCAGTCGTCCTCCCAGGCGCGGTGCAGGGTCTCGACGTGGGCCAGGCCGCGCGCAGCCGCCTGGGCCTGCATCGCGTCGAGCATGGCCCGGCTGTAGTCCAGCCCCACCACGCGCTGCAGCCGCCCGGCCACGGCCAGCGCGATGGTGCCGGGGCCGCAGCCCACGTCGAGCAGCGACTCGGCCCCCGCGAGGTCCATGCGCGCGACGAATGCGTCGGCATAGCGGCTGTGCAGCGCGCGGGCGGCCATGCCGGCAGCGCGCGCGTCCCAGGCCGCGGCGGTCTTGCGCGTGCGCGCAGCGATGGCGAGGTGGTCGCGGTAGAGGCGGCCGAAGTCGATGGCTTCGATGGTCATGCGGTCATCCGGCGGAGAAACGGCGAGAGGGAGGCGGCCACGGCGCCCTCGCTCACGCCATAGAGCGCGGCGAGCGCCGCCGGCGTGGCCGTGGCGCGGGGCGTGCCGATGGCCGCGAGCCGCCCGCCGCCCAGCAGCGCGATGCGGTCGGCGACGCGCAGCGCGTGCTCGGGCTGGTGCGTGGTCATGAGCACGGCCATGCCGCCCGCGCGCAGGCGTTCGATGTGCTCCAGCACGCGGATCTGGTTGCCGAAGTCCAGGCTGGCCGTGGGCTCGTCCATCACCAGCAGCGCGGGCTCCTGCGCCAGCGCGCGGGCGACGAGGGCGAGCTGCCGCTCACCGCCGCTGATGGCCGTGTAGCTGCTGACGCGCAGGTGGGCGATGCCGAGCATCTCCAGGCAGTGCCGCGCGACCTGCCGGTCCGCCGCGCCCGGCGCGGAAAAACGCCCCACGCGCGCGGCGCGGCCCATGAGCACCACGTCTTCCACAGTGAAGGGGAACAGGCCCGCGTGCGCCTGCGGCACGTAGCCCACGTGCCGCGCGAAAGCCGCGCGGGGCCAGGCGGCCACGCTCTGCCCGCTGCAGCGCACCTCGCCCGCCAGCGGCGGCAGCAGGCCGAGCAGCGTGCGCAGCAGCGTGGTCTTGCCGCAGCCGTTGGCGCCCAGCAGGCATAGCACCTCGCCGGGCGCCAGCGCGAAGGCCAGCCCCTGCGCCACGCAGCGCCGGCCGTGGCCGATGGAGAGGGCCTGCGCCTGCAGCACCGCGCTCATTCCTGCCTCCCCGGGCGGGCCAGCAGGAACAGGAAGAACGGCGCGCCCACCAGCGCGGTGAGGATGCCCAGCGGCACCTCGATCGGCGCCACGGTGCGCGCCAGCGTGTCCGTCGCCACCAGGAAGCCCCCGCCCAGCAGCAGCGACGCGGGCAGCAGCCGCGAGAACTCCGGCCCCACCAGCAGCCGCGCCACGTGCGGCACCACCAGCCCCACCCAGCCGATGATGCCGGTGAGCGACACCGCCGCCGCCGTGGCCAGCGTGGCCGCGGCCACCAGCACCAGGCGCAGGCGGCCCACGGCCACGCCCAGCGCCAGCGCTTCTTCATCGGGCAGGCCCAGCAGGTTGATGCGCCAGCGCAGCAGCGCCATGGGCACCAGCCCCGCGAGCAGCGCGGGCGCGGTGGCCAGTAAGTCGGCGGCGGTGACGGCGTTCAGCCCGCCCAGCAGCCAGAAGGTGATGGTGGGCAGCTGCGCCATCGGGTCGGCCAGGATCTTGACGAGCGAGATGCCCGCGCCCAGCAGCGCGCCCACGGCCACGCCCGCGAGCACCAGCACCAGCACCGGGTCGTGCCGCCGCACCAAGCCTGCCACCGCCAGCACCACCCCGACGGCCAGCAGCCCGCCCACGAAGGCCAGCGCCTGCACCGCCACGATCGGCAGGCCCGCGTAGATGGCCGCCACCGCGCCCAGCCCGGCGCCGGCCGACACGCCCAGGATGTCGGGCGAGACCAGCGGGTTGCGGAACATGCCCTGGTAGGTGGCGCCCGCCGCCGCCAGCGCCGCGCCCACCAGCAGCCCGGCGGCCACGCGCGGCAGGCGGATGCTCCACACCACCGTCTCCACGGCGGCAGGCAGGCCTGATTCGGCCCCCATGAGGCGCGCGGCCACGGCGCGCCACAGCTCGCCCGGCGCAACGGGAAACTTGCCCGAGGCGAAGGCCACCAGCACCACGGCCGCGAGCAGCCCCACGGCCAGCAGCCAGCGCAGCGGCATCGCTATTGAAACAGGAGCTGCTTGCGCTTGACCAGCAAGCGCTGGAGCCCGATTTGGCTCATATTCCATCGAGCAGCCTTCGCACCTCCTGCGGCGCCAGGCTGGCGCCGTAGAAGGACTGGTAGAAGCGCCCCACGGCCTCGGGGAAAGGCTCCAGCGCGCGCAGCGCCGGGTGGCCCGGGTGCAGGCGCTCCAGCAGCCAGCGCACGCCGATCAGGCGGTTGATGCCGGGCGGCCCGTCCAGCCAGCCGAAGGGCAGCGCGGGCGCACAGTGCACCCGCCGCTCGCGCACGGCGGCGATGCCGCGCCACAGCGGGTCGGAGAGCACGCGGCGCGCGAAGGCCGCATCCTGCGTGACGATGACCTCGGGGTCCCACAGCAGGATCTGCTCCAGCGACACGCGCGCGAGCGAGCCCTGCCCTGCCTCGGCCGCCACGTTGCGGCCCGCGCAGAAGTCCAGCAGCTCCACGTTGATGGCGCCGGACAGGCCCGTCTCCAGCCCGTCCGTGCCGCGCCCGTAATAGACCCGCGGGCGTTCGGCCGGCGGCACGCTGGCGCGCACCCGGCCGGCCAGGGCGATGGCCGCCTCGGCCTCGGCGGCCAGTTGCTCGCCGCGCCCGGCCGCGCCCAGCAGGCGGCCCACCGTGCGCAGCTGCGCGGCATGGTCGGCGATGCGGCCCTGGATCAGCACCGTGGGCAGGCCGGTCTGCTCGCTCACGCGGCGCGCGCCGGAGACATAGGTGGCATCGGCCGTGCCCGCGTCCAGCACCAGGTCGGGCGCCCACTGCAGCAGCGATTCGAGCGGCACCGTGCTGCCGCGCCCCGACAGGCGCCCCGTGTGCGGCAGCGTGCGCAGCGGCGGGCCGAGCAGCGCGCGCGCCTCGTCGCCGAGCGTGAGCGGCCAGCCGACGAGCTTGCCGGGCGCGAGCGCCGCCACCAGCACGCCGGCGGGCGGCCCCGCCGCGAACACCTTGCGCACCCGTTCGGGCGCGGGCAGCGTGCCGAAGCGCGCGACGACCACGTCCTGCCCGCCGGGCGCCTGCCCGCGCGCCTGCGCTCGCGCGGCGGCGAGCGCCAGCGGCAGCTGCAGCAGCAGGCGGCGGCGCACCGCAGGAAGCGTCATGCGGGCACCGCCAGCGTGAACCAGTCGCGCAGCGCGGCCGGGCGCGCGGGCAACTCCTCGCCCACGCCACCCGTGAAGCGGCGCCAGGCATCAACGTGCTTGTGGGCGATCACGGTGAGCACGGGAATGCCCCCGCCCGCCAGCGCCGCGATCTCGGCCGCGAAGCCGCCGCCCGCGGCCTCCAGCTCGCCGAAGCGGTTGGTCACCGCCAGGTGCACGCCGTCGGCCAGCGCCTGCCGCAGCACGCCGCTGGCCTGGGCGACGCCGCCGGTGTCGAGGCTGCAGGCGCGCGAGAGCGCCCCGAGCCTCTGCGAGATGGGAAAGACCTGGCCCGTGCGCACGTCCTCCAGCTCCAGCAGCGGCTTGCCGCCGCCCGGGGCCGGCAGGCGCCGCTGCACCAGCCCGCCCACGCGCCAGCCGGCGCGCTGCAGGCCCTGGCAGAAGTCCCGCACCAGCGCGTCGGCCGCGTCGCCGTGGGCCATGTCGCCGGAGTAGACGACGGCCGCGAGATCAGAAACGGTAGCTGCCATTGACGTACCAGAAGCGGCCGGGCATGGGATGGCCGTCGGCCAGCTCGTACCACTTGTCGGCCAGGTTGTTCACGCCGAAGTCCACCGCAACGTCCTTCGCGGGCCTGTAGATCGCCTTGAGCCCGGCAGTGCCGAAGCCGCCCAGCTGGCGGTAGGCGCCGTCGAAGTTCACGCTGCGGCCCTGTTCGGCCTCCAGCGTGGCGCGCAGTTCCCACTGCGCGCCGGGCAGCCAGCTGACGGCGGCGAACAGGCGGTGGCGCGGCGTATCGACGAGCGTCACACGGCGGTCGCTGAGGTTGGTGCGGTTCAGGTAGGTGTAGCTGGCGTTCGCGCTCCACTGGGCCGAGAGCTGCTGCGCCAGCGACAGCTCCAGCCCCAGGTTGCGCGTGCGGCCCACGTTCTGCGCCTGGTCGCAGGTGGTGCCGCCGCAGGCGCCGGAGGGCACCACCACGGTCTGGATTTGGTCGTTCACGCGGCTGTAGAACACGGCCGCCTGGCCCTTGCCGCCCGCCCAGGGCTGGCCGCTCACGCCCAGCTCGAAGTGGTTGGCGTTCTCGGGCTGGAGATCGGGGTTGGGCAGCGCGCGGCCCATGCGGGCGGAGTAGCGGTCCTTGATGGTGGGAAAGCGCGTCTTGTGCGAGACGACGGCGTACACCTCGTCGCCCTGCTGCGTGAGCGCGTAGCTCAGCTTGGCCAGGCCGTTGGTGGCGTCGGCCGAACCCTTGGGCCAGTAATAGACCTCCTTGGCATCGCGCTTCTCGTGGCTCACGCCCAGGTTCAAGCGCCAGCGGTCGCCCAGGGCGATGGTGTCCTCGGCCACCAGCGAGGTGGTCACGTCGCGGTAGAACTGGCCGGCGTCGTCGTGCTCGTCGACCTTGTAGTGCGCGGCGAAGCGCAGCTCGTGGTGGCGCAGGCTGTAATTGGCCCACTCGATGGTCGCGCCCTTGCTCGTGTCCTTGTAGGCGCTGGTGGGGTCGTGGCGGGTGTAGGTGGCATCGCCGTAGATGTCCAGCCCGTTCTCGTAGGTGTCGTGGTACAGGCGCGTCTTGAGCACGTTGTCCGCGCCGATGCGCGTGGTGCTCAGGAAGTAGACGCTGTCCTTGTCCCAGTACGGCCAGCGCCAGTAGCGCACGGCGTTGCGCTGCGCGGACTGGCCGGTGTAGACCGGGTTGCCCTTCTCGCCCTCCTGGCGCACGTAGCCAAGCGCGTATTCGTCGGTGGCGTTGGGCGTCAGGCCCAGCTTGAACGACAGGCGCTCGTCCGTGCGGTAGGCGTTCTCGCGGCGGCTGCCGGTGTCGGTGGGCTGCCGCTTGTAGTCCCTGAAGCCCTTGGGCAGCGGAAAGCTGTCGGCGTCCAGGTACGAGGCGCCGAGCTGGTAGTACCAAGCGCCCAGGTTGCCGCCCAGGTTGACCGCCGCCTTGCGCGTCTGCCCGGCGCCGAAGCCCAGGCGCACGTCGCCCTCGAACGGCTTGACCGGCTTGCGCGTGACGAGGTTGATCGCCCCGCCCAGCGTGTTCGGGCCATAGAGCAGCGAGGCATCGGCCTTGGCGACGCAGATCTCGGCCAGGTCGAAGGTGGTGAAGCGGCTGAAGTCCACGTAGCCGTCGTAGGGCACGTAGAGCGGCACGCCGTCCACGTAGACCGGCACCTGGCGCGAATCGAAGCCGCGCAGGTAGATCATCTCCTCGTTGCGCGCACCCACGCGCGAGAGGTTCACGCCGGGCAGCAGCCGCACCGCCTCGGACACGGTGTCGGCGTTGTTGCGCGCGATCTCCTCCTGGCCCAGCACGGCCTCGCCGGGCGCGCGGCCGGGCACCGGGGCTCCCACCACCGTCACCGTGCCCAGCTCGAAGACCCCGTCCGCGGCCTGCACCGCGCCCGCGGACAGCCCCAGCGCCAACAGCACCGGGCCGGCCCCGCCGTGCCTGTGCGCCCATTTCACCGCCGATACCCTCGCTGCCATCTCATCTCCTTGGTTCGCTATAGAAAATTGTATATAGCGATAGACAAAAACAAGCGCCACCGCCTGGCCGTGCGGTGGCGCCGCCCTGCTTTATCTTTCGCAATATATATTCAAATATAACGAAACCTCGCGGCTTCCGAACCGAACCTGACCTGGATCAATTCCCCGAGGAGCCCTCGCCGCGGTGGCGTCCTACAAACCAAAGCGCCTGGCTGGAACTCCGCAAAATCCGCGCGCTCTCACACTGAAAGGCATCGACCGCCCTTCACGCCAGGAGTGACGCCATGCCACCGCTCGCAACAGCACGGACACGCACTTGCCGCTTGTGCCTAGCCTGTTTGCTGGCCGGCGGTCCCCTGTGCCAGGCCATGGCCGAAACGTCGCTGGCCGATACGGCGATGGCAGCCGCGGCCATGGCCGCCAACGACGCAATGCCCTCCCAGGCGCTGCCGTCCCTGGAAATCTCCGGCAGCACCCCGCCCCTGGACACGATGGGCGAATCCCTGCGGCTGGACGTCACGCGCTGGATGCGCCCCGGCCGCGCCGGCAGCCTCGGCTTCACGTTCGGCATGGCGCTGCCCACCCAGGCCGACCTGCGGCCGCACACCACGGCGATGGCGCCGTGGGGCACCGACATCGGCGTGCGCTGGCGCGCGCCGCTGGGCAGCGGCCGCCACCTGGACATGTCCGCCTGGGCCCGTGCGGCGCGGCCCGGCCAGGAGCCCGACGCCATGGGCATGATCTGGCACCGCGAGCAGCCCAGCTACGGCACGCGGCTGGAGGTGCAGTGGAAGACCTCGCGCACGCGCGGCCTCGTGCCCGAGTTCGGCGCCATCGGCGTGCAGCTGGAAGGCCATTCGCGCCTGGTGCTGCGCGCGCGCGGCGGCGGGCCCATGGTCTACTACCGCACCAAGTTCTGAGCCCAGCCCGCCGCACCCTCCCCGGCCGCCCGGCCCGTGGCGCAGCAGGCGGTGAGCAGGTAGCCGCCGGTGGGGGCCTCCCAGTCCAGCATCTCGCCCGCGCAGAACACGCCGGGCAGGTCGCGCAGCATGAGCCGCTCGTCCAGCGCTTCGAAAGGCACGCCGCCGGCGGTGCTGATGGCCTCGTCCAGCGGCCGGGACGCCACCACGGTGATGGGCAGCGCCTTGATCGCGTGCGCCAGGGCCACGGGGTCCTGCATGCCGTCCTTGCCCAGCTGCTCGTACAGCACGGCCGTCTTGATCCCTTCCAGCCCCAGCCGGCCCTTGAGGTGGCTGGTCAGGCTGCGCGCGCCGCGCGGGTGGCGCACCTCGGCCAGCACGCGCTCGGGCGAATGGTCGGGCAGCAGGTCCAGGTGGAAGGTGGCATGGCCGTGCGCTTCGATCTCACCCCGCAGCAGGCTGGAGACGGCGTAGACCAGGCTGCCCTCCACGCCCGTGGCCGTGGCGACGAACTCGCCGCGCCGCGCGAAGTGGCGGCCCTGGCTGTCGGTGAAGGACAAGGCCACCGGCTTGAAGGGCCGGCCCGCGAAGCGCTCGGCGAAGAACGGCGTCCAGCCCACGGCCGGCGCGGGGCCGCGCCCGATCAGCTCGCGGAAGAAGTCGCGCCGGGTCTCGCCCGCCGGCGCGTCCACGCGCGGCACGTCGAAGCCGCAGTTGGCGGGCAGCAAGGGCGCCACGGGTACGCCGCGCTGCGCGAGCAAGGGCACCCAGGCCCCGTCGGAACCCAGTCGCGCCCAGCTGCCGCCGCCCAGCGCCAGCACCACGGCGCGCGCCTGCGCCGCCGCCTCGCCCTGCGGCATGGCGAAGCGCAGGGCGCCCTCGTCCGTCCAGCCCAGCCAGCGGTGGCGCATGTGGAAGCGCACGCCCTGCGCGCGCAGCCGGTGCAGCCAGGCACGCAGCAGCGGCGCGGCCTTCATGTCTTTCGGGAACACGCGGCCGGACGTGCCCACGAAGGTCTCGGCCCCCAGCGCATCGGCCCAGGCGCGCAGCTCCGTGGCGCCGAAGGCGCTCAGCCAGGGCGCCAGCGCCTCCTGCCGCGCGCCGTAGCGCGTGAGGAAGGGCTCGGGCGGCTCGGAGTGCGTGAGGTTGAGCCCGCCCTTGCCCGCCAGCAGGAACTTGCGGCCCACGGAGGGCATGGCGTCGAACACGTGCACGCGCAGGCTTGCGCTGGCGGCCGCCTCGGCGGCCATCAGGCCTGCGGGGCCGGCGCCGATGACGGCGACGTCGCAGGAGAGGGAATCGGTCATGGAAAGTCTTTGCATTGCGGGTGATGGTACCCAGGAGGCGTGCCGCCTTGAGAATTCTTGATAAGAACAGGCTCTATCGCTTATGCAGCAAGCGCTGGCAGCTATTCTTTTTGATAATCAGAACAACTCCCCCTGCGCCACGCCATCCACCACCACCATCCGCCCATCCCCCGTCAGGAACGCCGCGAACACCGCCTCCCCCGGCGCCATCTCGCGCACTGCGGCACGGTACTGCCGCAACTGCGCCTGCAGCTGCGGCTGGCTTTCTGGCCGCGCCGCGCTCTTGTAGTCCAGCACCCACCACGCGGCAGGCCGCCCCGCCTGCGCGCGGCGGCGCACCAGGCGGTCCAGCCGCAGGCGCAGCCCCTGGTGGACCAGCGGCGCTTCGTTGAACGCCCGCTCCACCTGCGCCGCGTCCCACGCCCAGGCGCCCTCCCCCTGCAGCACGCGCTGCGCGAGGTCAGCCGCGTGCCGCGCGGCCTGCGGCGCGATGTCGAAGTCGCGCGCCAGCTGCGCCAGGCGCCGCCCGGACCAGCCCTGCGCGCGCAGGGCCGCCAGGGGTGCGCCGGCCACGCCGGCCTGCTCCAGCAACTGGTGCATGGCCTCGCCCAGGCGCGTCTGCGGGGTGGAGATGTCTTGCGGATCGGGCGCCGCAGGCTGGGCGGGCGCCGCATAGGGGGCAGCTCGGGCAGCACGGCCGCTGCGGCGTGGTCGGCCATGGCATCGCCCGCCTTGGGCGCGGGAGCAGCCTGCATGCCGGGGGCGAGCCGGTTCCACCAGCTGCCCGGCGACGAATGGGCCGCCTGCACGCAGGACAAGGCCAGGCAGTGCTTGGCGCGCGTCATCGCCACGTAGAGGGTGTTGAGCTCCTCGCGCTGGCGCTCGGCCTGCTCCAGTGCCAGCACCTCGGCCGCACTGGGCGGCGGGCTGGTTTCGCTGGCCAGGAAGACGAAGCGGCGCGGCACGGGCTGCTCGCCCGGCCAGTCCACCAGCGCGCCCATGGTCTCGGCCTTCTGGGCGCGGGCGTCGGTGTCCAGCAGCAGCACGCTGTGCGCCTCCAGCCCCTTGGCGCCGTGGATGGTGAGCAGGCGCACGGCCTGCGCATCCACCCGGCCGGGGGCGTGGGTGCCGGGGCGCTTCATGGCGCGCACGAAGGCATAGGGCGTGAGGTAGCGCCCACCGCCCTGCTGCAGCGCGGCGGCCAGCAGCGCGCGCAGGTTGGCCAGCACGCCGCCTCGCTGCGTGGCGGGCGCGGCGGCGGCATAGCGCGCGAGCACGTCGCGGTGGCGGTAGATGGCGTGCAGCGCGTCGTGCGGCGGCCAGGCGGCCACCCATTGCTGGTATTGCATCAAATCGGGTCCCAGCGCTTGCAGGGCAAGCGGCAGCAGCTCTCTTTTTTGAAGCAGCAGATCGAACCAGCTGGCGCGCTCGTCCTGGCGGCGCAGCAGGGCGAGCTGCACCAGCGCTGCGTCATCCACGCCGAACAGGGGCGACTTGAGCGCACGCGCCAGCGACAGGTCGTGCCCCGGGGAGACCAGCGCGTCCAGCAGCGCGACGACGTCGCGCACCTCGGGCGCATCGCCCAATTCGGCCTTCTCGGGCTGCACGCATGGGATGTGCTGGGCGCGCAGCGCGTCCTGCAGCGCGGCGAGGCGGTCGCGCTTGCGTGCGAGCACCATGATCTCGCGCGCGGGCACGCCGGCGGCGATCTGCGCGGCGACCCATTGAGCGGCCTGGGCGCATTCGCGCATGCGCAGGGTTTCCTCGGCCTCGTGGCGTGGCTGGGTCAGGCTGTCGCGCCAGGCCGGGAGCGCGTCCTGCGGCGGCGCGCCGCCGCCGTCGTCAGCGGTGATGGCGGGCAGGCACAGCAGGCGGCCCGCGTCGGCGGATTCGGTGGTGTGCGCGCGAAAGCCCGCGTATTCGCCTTGCGCCTGCGCGGCCAGCATGGCGTGGTTGACGGCGTCGATCACGCCGGTGGCGTTGCGCCGCGTGTGGTCGCAGGCGAGCAGGTCGCCCCCCAGCCCCTCGCGCACGAACGCCTGCGCGGCCAGGAAGACCTGCGGCTCGGCGCGGCGGAAGCGGTAGATGCTCTGCTTGGGGTCGCCCACGATGAACACGCTGGGCGCCTGCTGGCCGCCTCCCGTGCCCGCGTAGCCCGAGAGCCAGGCATGCAGCGCCTGCCACTGCAGCGGGTTGGTGTCCTGGAACTCATCGACCAGCAGGTGGCGCACGCGCGTGTCCAGGCGCTCCTGCACCCAGCCGCTGAGCACGGGGTCGGACAGCATGACCAGCGCCGTGCGCTCCACGTCGTTCATGTCCACCCAGCCGCGCTCGCGCTTGAGCTGGGCGAACTGCGCGATGAGCGCGCGCGCCAGCAGCGCCATGCGCCGCTGGTGCTGCCAGGCCTCGTGCTGGCGGCGCGCGGCCAGGGCGCGCTCGCACAGTGCCTGGGCGTGGCGCACCTGCTCGATGCCGGCCAGCTTGTCGTTGAACTTGCGCGGCTCGCCCTTCTGCGTGAGCAGGGCGGCGGCCACGCCGTCGCCGTCCTGCGCCGTCACGGCCATCTCCAGCGCCACACCCTTGTCCGAATAGGTGCGCGCGCTGGCGCGGCCCAGGGCCAGCGCGGCGGCCAGCAGGGCCTCGCGCTCGCGCAGCACCAGGGCCTGCAGCGGGCCGCCCTCGCCCGCCAGGTCGGGAAACAGCGCCTCCACCGGCTCCACCGATGCGTCGACCACGCCTGCCTCGTCGGCCAGCGTGAATTCCACGCGCTTGGCCAGCGCGCCTTCGAGCGCCTTGTGCGTCTGCGAGCGGCCATGGCGCGCCACGCATTCCTCGTAGGCGGCGCGCAGCGCGGGGCTGTCCGCCACGGCCTGCAGGTAGGGGCGCCAGACCTCGCGCACGGCCTCGGCGTCGTCTTCCAGCAGCTCGTAGTGGGCAGGCAGGCCCTGCTGCTCCAGCACCGCGAGCGGCGCGGTGGACAGCAGCGCGGCGAACCAGCTGTGGAAGGTGCGGATCTGCACGGGGCGGCCCGCCTCCAGCGTCTGGCGGTACAAATTTTGTAGCTGCTCGCGCTTGTCCCGTGCGGCCTGGAGGCTGATTCCCCTTGCAATCAGCTCTTTTTCCAGATCAGGCAGCGGCTTCCCGGAAAACTCCTGCAGCCACTCCTGCAGGCGCTGGCGCATCTCGCCCGCGGCCTTCTTGGTGAAGGTGATGGCCAGGATCTCGTGCGGCGCGCTGCCCTCCAGCAGCGCGCGCAGCATGCGCGACACCAGCATCCACGTCTTGCCCGCGCCGGCGCAGGCCTCCACGGCCACGCTGCGGCGCGGGTCGCAGGCGATGGCGTAGAAGGCTTCGCGGCTGACCGGCTGGCCGTTGTGTTCGTACGCGGCTTGGCCTGTCATTTCCGTTGTCCGCCACCCAGGGGGGTTCCTATGCATTCCAGAAGTCCTTGCGGCACAGGCCGCGGGCGGCGCACCAGTCGCACACCGCGCCCTCGCCCAGCGCGGGCAGCGGCGCGCCGTCGGCGATGCGGGCCATGTCGTGCACGATGCCTTCGACGAGCTGGTCGCGCAGCAGCACCACGTCGTCCTGCTCGTGCAGGCGGGTGTCGCCGCGCTCGCCCACGTTGACGTAGGCGGCGCGCAGGTGGTCGTCCCCCATGAGCGCGGCGTAGAAGGCGAGCTGCGTGTCCTCGCCGCCCGCCTGGATGCGGCGGCGCGTGGCGGCATCGCTCTCGGTCTTGTAGTCGATGACCAGGGCCGTGCCGCCTTCCCCGCCCACCCGGTCCACGCGATCGAGCGTGCCCACGAGTTCCAGCGCGCCGAGCGGCTGGCTGGCCTTCAGTTCGGCCCGCTGGAAGGCGGCGCCGGTGGCCTCGTGCCCGGCGAGCCAGTCCAGGTAGCCGGCGCGCAGCTGGGGCCAGCCGCTGGCGTAGGGCAGGAAATCGCCCGCGTGCAGCTGCTGCTCGCGCGTGGCGCGCGCGGCGGCCTCGTCCATGAGGGCGATGCGGTCCGCTCCGGGCGCGTCGCGCAATGCCTCGTGGAAGTGCTGCAGCACGGCGTGCAGCCAGGTGCCGAAGTCGCGCTTGTCGATCTGCGCGTCCAGCTCCTCCTCTTCCTGCAGCCGCAGCTGGCGCAGCGCGAAGAAGCGGTAGGGGCAGTGGCGCAGGTCCGCATAGGCCGAGGAGGACAGCCGCGGCACGGGCAGCTGCGCCCCCACGGGCAGCGGGCGCGGCACGGGCGCGGCGGCGATGGCACGCGCGGCGCGCGCATCGCCGCCCGGGGCGGCTGCGCCATCGAGCTGCAGCGCCAGCACCAGGGGGCTGGCGAGCAGCGGCTCACCGCCCTCGTCGCCCGCGCGCCAGAGGATGTCCACCCACGGCGTGCCGAGCGCATGGGCCCAGGCGGCGCGCTGGACCACGGCGAGCTGTTCGCGCGTGGGCAGGCCCAGGGCCGTGCGCTGCGCGGCGGTCCACACGCCGGGCGGCTCGGGCGCGGTCTGCAGGCGCTTTTCGTCGCAGCCGGGCAGGACCAGCGCGGCGAAGGGGCGCGCCAGCAGCTGCGGCAGCGGCAGCACGGTCACGGGAGCGCCGGCCAGGTATTCGGGGCGGTAGCGGCCCGTCTCCAGCACCGCGTCGACCCAGCGGGTGAATTCGGCCAGCGCCAGGCGGCGTCCCGCGCCATCGAGCGCCTCCAGGTCGGCCTCCAGGCCCTGGGGCAGGCGCAGTTCTGCCAGCACGTGCTCGCCGGCGCTGTCGTGCGCCAGCGCGTCCCACAGGCCGGTCTGCTGCAGCAGCTCGCGCAGCGCCTGGAGCCACTGCGCCAGCGGCCGCGCGGCGCGCAGCGGCGCGCGCCAGGCGTCGGCCTGCGCCGCGAGCGCAGCGGCCTGGGCCTGGCTGGCGCGGCCCTGCAGCGCGGCCACGGCCGCGCTCCACTGGCGCAGGCCGGCACGGCGCAGCCCGTGCTCCAGCGCGCGCAGCGCGGCGGCCTCCACGGCGGGCAGCTGCTTGAGCGCGTCGAGCACGGCGTCGGCCGGCGCGTCCCAGGTGCAGGCGCGCAGCAGGGCCATGAGCTGCGCCCCGGCGCGCGTGGTGGACAGCGTCCAGCCGTTCTCGTCGTGCACGGGCACGCCCGCGCCGTCCAGCAGCGCGCTGATGCGCCGTGTGAGCGCGCGGTCGGTGGCCGCCAGCGCCACGGGCGCGCGGCCCTGGGCCAGGTGGGCCAGCACGCAGGCGGCGGCGCGCTGGGCCTCGTCTTCCGCGTCGGCGGCGGTGTGCAGCGCGGCGCGGCCATGCACCGCGGGCGCGGGCAACGCAACGGCCAGGCCCGCGTCGCCCCAGTGCGCCAGCAGCGCCTGTGCCAGCGGGTCGGGGTGGAAGCCCTGCACCACGGCCAGCAGGTCCGTGCTGGCGCGCACGCCGGGGTCGAACAGCACATCGGTGGCGTGGCGCGAGGCCAGCACCCATTCGAGCGCGATGCGCGCGGCAGCGGCCTCCAGCCGCAGCGCGCCGCCGTCGCCGCCGGCGGCCAGCAGCGCGCGGGCCGCGTCGGCCCAGGCGGCGCGGCCGTGCGGGCCGGCGGCGGCCGCGGCGGCGGCGAGCTGGGCCGCCATCTCCAGCAGCGGATCGGCCAGGGCTTCGCGGTGGGCGGCCAGGCCGGCGCGCTCGAGCAGCGCGCGGGCGGTGACGGCGTCGCGCGCCACATCGCCCGCGAACTCGCTGCCCTCGGGCAGCGGGGCGCCGAGCCGCCGCGCCCAGTTGCGCGTGGTCTCGAACTGCGGCATGAAGCCCTGGGGGTGCAGGCGCGCCCATTGCCGCCGCGCCTCGGCCATGAGCTGGGCGTAGGGCACGAGCACCACGGCGCCCGCCAGGTGCACGCCGCACTGCTGCGCATGGGCCCTTACGCTGTCGAAGACGGTGCGCCAGCAGGCATCGGCGCCATCGTTTTTCGCTATGACTGTCATAGCGTCGCAGTCACCGGCCATACCGGGGTGCAGGGTTTGCGTTTCTGTCACAATGCCCGACTTTATACGCCCCGCCTCTCAAGGAACCCAAGGAACGCGCCATGGCCAGCGAACTCATCCGACATATCTCCGACGCCAGTTTCGAAGCCGACGTGCTCAAGGCCGGCACACCGGTGCTGGTGGACTACTGGGCCGAGTGGTGCGGCCCGTGCAAGATGATCGCCCCGATCCTCGACGAGGTCGCCACCGCCTACCAGGGCAAGCTTTCCATCGCCAAGATGAACGTGGACGAGAACCGCGAGATCCCCGCCAAGTTCGGCATCCGCGGCATTCCCACGCTGATGCTGTTCAAGAACGGCGAGCTGGCCGCCACCAAGGTCGGCGCCATGAGCAAGGCCCAGCTCACCGCCTTCATCGACCAGCAACTGGCCTGATGTCCCGCGCCGGCGGCCCCGTGCCAGGCCGCCAGCGCACCTGCCCTGCAAGGGCCCGGAATTTTCCTGTCATAATCCGCATTGATCGCCTCGCCGCACGCAACCCAACCAGCGGCTGGTTCCAGGTCACAGGCTCGCCAGGGTAACCCAGCCCGCACGGCACGCAGCCAACTCCCCTCCAGTCAAGAGACATATCCACTCCGTTCAGGAGTCATTCATGCACCTTAACGAACTCAAGGCACTGCACGTGTCTGAAGTCCTCAAGCAGGCGGAAGCCCTTGAGATCGAAAACGGCGGCCGCATGCGCAAGCAGGAGCTGATGTTCGCCATCATCAAGAAGCGCGCGAAGGCAGGCGAGCAGATCTTCGCCGACGGCGTGCTCGAGATCCTGCCCGACGGCTTCGGCTTCCTGCGCAGCCCCGACACCAGCTTCACCGCCAGCACGGACGACATCTACATCAGTCCCAGCCAGGTGCGCCGCTTCAATCTGCACACCGGCGATATGATCGAAGGCGAGGTGCGCACGCCCAAGGACGGCGAACGCTACTTCGCGCTGACCAAGCTCGATTCGGTCAACGGCGGCCCGCCCGAGCAGAACAAGCACAAGGTGATGTTCGAGAACCTCACGCCGCTGTTTCCCAAGGAGCAGATGAAGCTCGAGCGGGACATGAAGGGCGAGGAGAACATCACGGGCCGCATCATCGACATCATCGCCCCCATCGGCCGCGGCCAGCGCGCGCTGATCGTCGCGCCCCCGAAGAGCGGCAAGACGGTGATGATGCAGCACATCGCCCATGCCATCACGGCCAACAACCCCGATGTGCACCTGATGGTGCTGCTCGTGGACGAGCGTCCCGAAGAAGTGACCGAGATGCAGCGCACGGTCAAGGGCGAGATCATCGCCTCGACCTTCGACGAGCCCGCCGCGCGCCACGTGCACGTGGCCGAGATGGTGATCGAGCGCGCCAAGCGCCTGGTGGAGCTGAAAAAGGACGTGGTGATCCTGCTGGACTCCATCACCCGCCTGGCCCGCGCCTACAACAACGTGGTGCCCTCCTCCGGCAAGGTGCTGTCGGGCGGTGTGGACTCCAACGCGCTGCAGCGCCCCAAGCGTTTCTTCGGCGCGGCGCGCAAGGTGGAGGAAGGCGGCTCGCTGACCATCATCGCCACCGCGCTGGTCGATACCGGCAGCCGCATGGACGAGGTGATCTTCGAAGAGTTCAAGGGCACCGGCAACAGCGAAGTCCACCTGAGCCGCCGTCTGTATGAAAAGCGCGTGTTCCCGGCCATCGAGATGAACAAGAGCGGCACGCGCCGCGAAGAGCTGCTGCTGCCGCCCGAGATCCTGCAGAAGACCCGGATCCTGCGCCAGTTCATGTACAACATGGACGAGATCGAGTCCATGGAGCTGATGATCAAGAAGATGAAGGAAACCAAGACCAACGTGGAATTCTTCGAAGCCATGCGCCGCGGCGGCTGACCCTCCGCCCCGCGCTCCACGCACGCAAGCCCCGCTCCTCGCGGGGCTTTTGTTTTTGACTCGCATCAAGGCGCCGAAGGCGCCCGCCGGCATACTGGAGCGCGCATGACACAGCTTTCTTCCCGGAACAAGGCCCTCGTCCTGGCGGCCGCGCTCGTGGCGCTGCTGCTCGCGGGTGGCTACGCCTGGCGGCAGTGGGATGCCGCGCACCAGAACGACGGCCTGGCGGGCGGCAACGGCCGCATCGAAGCCACCGAGGTCGATGTGGCCACCAAGTACGCGGGCCGCGTGGCCGAGATCCTGGTGCGCGAGGGCGACTTCGTGCAGGCCGGCCAGCCGCTGGCACGCATGCAGGTGGACAGCCTGCTGGCCCAGCGCCGCGAGGCCGAGGCCGGGCGCGAGCAGGCGCGCCAGGCGGTGGCGGCAGCGCGCGCGCAGGTGGCGCTGCGCGAGAGCGAGCACGCCGCCGCGCAGGCGCAGATCGTGCAGCGCGAGGCCGACCTGGACGCCGCCCAGCGGCGCACCGTGCGCTCCGAGGCGCTGGCGCACCAGGGCGCCATGCCCCTGCAGGAGCTGGACGACAACCGCGCGCGCGTACGCGGCATGCAGGCCGCGCTGAAGGCCGCGCAGGCACAGGCGCGGGCCGCGCAGGCCGCCATCCAGGCCGCGCGCACGCAGGTGGACAGCGCGCAGTCGGCCGTGCAGGCCGCCGAGGCCACGGTGCAGCGCATCGTGGCCGACCTGGACGACAGCCAGCTCGCCGCGCCGCGCGACGGCCGCGTGCAGCTGCTGCTGGCCCAGCCCGGCGAGGTGCTGGCAGGCGGCGGCAAGGTGCTCAACCTGGTCGACCTGACCGACGTGTACATGGGCTTCTTCCTGCCCGAGACCGTGGCCGGCCGCGTGGCGCTGGGCAGCGAGGTGCGCATCGTGCTCGACGCCGCGCCGCAGTACGTGATCCCGGCCACCGTGTCCTTCGTCGCCAGCACGGCGCAGTTCACGCCCAAGACGGTGGAGACCGCCAGCGAGCGGCAAAAGCTCATGTTCCGCGTGAAGGCGCGCATCGCGCCTGAGCTGCTGCGCAAGCACCTGGAGCAGGTGAAGACCGGCCTGCCCGGCCAGGCCTGGGTCCGGCTGGATGCCAGCCGCGACTGGCCCGTGCATCTGCAAGCGGCCGCGAACCCCTGAGAACCTGTTTGCGATGGAGCCCGTCATCCGCCTGCGGGATGTGCGCCTGCGCTACGGCGAGGCGCAGGCCCTGCGCGGCGTGACGCTGGACGTGCCGCCGGGCCGCATGATCGGCCTGATCGGGCCCGATGGCGTGGGCAAGTCCAGCCTGCTGGCGCTGGCCGCCGGCGCGCGCGCCATGCAGGAGGGCCGCATCGAGGTGCTGGGCGGCGACATGCGCAGCCGCCGGCACCGCGACCGCGTCTGCCCGCGCATCGCCTACATGCCGCAGGGCCTGGGGCGCAACCTCTACCCCACGCTGTCGGTCGAGGAGAACCTGCAGTTCTTCGCGCGCCTGTTCGGCCACGGCGCGGCCGAGCGGCGTACGCGCATCGACGCGCTCACGCGCAGCACCGGGCTGTACCCGTTCCTGGCGCGGCCAGCGGGCAAGCTGTCGGGCGGCATGAAGCAGAAGCTGGGTCTGTGCTGCGCGCTGATCCACGACCCCGACCTGCTGATCCTCGACGAGCCCACGACCGGCGTGGACCCGCTGGCCCGCGCGCAGTTCTGGGACCTGATCGCCGGCATCCGCGCGTCGCGCCCGCAGATGAGCGTGCTGGTCGCCACCGCCTACATGGACGAGGCGCAGCGCTTCGACTGGCTGGTGGCGATGGACGACGGCGCCCTGCTCGCCACCGGCACGCCGGCCGAGCTGCTGGCGCGCACCGGCACCGGCACGCTCGAAGCCGCCTTCGTCGCGCTGCTGCCCGAGGCGAAGAAGCGCGGCCACGCGCCCGTGGTGATCCCGCCGCTGCGGGAGGACGAGGGCGACATCGCCATCGAGGCCCAGGGCCTGACCATGCGTTTCGGCGACTTCGTGGCGGTCGATGGCGTGGATTTGCGCATCCGGCGCGGGGAGATCTTCGGCTTCCTCGGCTCCAACGGCTGCGGCAAGTCCACCACCATGAAGATGCTCACGGGCCTGCTGCCCGCCAGCAGCGGCCGCGCGTGGCTGTTCGGCCGCGAGGTGGACCCGCACGACATGGCCACGCGCCGGCGCGTGGGCTACATGTCGCAGGCGTTCTCGCTCTACGGCGAGCTGACGGTGGAGCAGAACCTCGTGCTGCACGCGCGCCTGTTCCACGTGCCCGAGGGCGAGGTGCCCGCGCGCGTGGCGGAGATGCTGGAGCGCTTCGGCCTGCAGGACGCCCACGCCGAGCTGCCCGCGCGCCTGCCGCTGGGCATGCGCCAGCGCCTGTCGCTGGCCGTGGCCATGGTGCACCGGCCCGAGCTGCTGATCCTGGACGAGCCCACCTCGGGCGTGGACCCGGTCGCGCGCGATGCGTTCTGGCGCCTGCTGGTGGAGCTGTCGCGCCGCGACCGGGTGACCATCTTCATCTCCACCCATTTCATGAACGAGGCCGAGCGCTGCGACCGCATGTCGATGATGCACGCGGGCCGCGTGCTCGACAGCGACGCACCCGCCGCGCTGGTGGCCAAGCGCGGCGCGGCGACGCTGGAGGAGGCCTTCATCGGCTACCTGCTCGAAGCGGCAGGCGAATCGAAAAGCATAGCTGCCAGCGCTTCTCCAGAAAGGGATTCAGGCAAGAAACCATCTGAAACCCAGGAACAACAAGCGCAACCAGCTCCCGAAACAGGAGCGATCCGCCACCGCGCCTTCAGCCCGCAGCGCCTGCTGAGCTACACGTGGCGCGAGGCGCTGGAGCTGCGCCGCGACCCGGTGCGCGCCACGCTGGCGCTGGTGGGCTCGCTGATCCTGCTGCTGGTGATCGGCTTCGGCAGCAGCATGGATGTGGAGAACCTGCGCTTCGCCGTGCTCGACCGCGACGAGACCACGGTGAGCCAGGGCTACGTGAACGCCCTCTCGGGCTCGCGCTATTTCACCGAGCGCCCGCCCATCGCGGACTACGCCGAGCTGGACCGGCGCATGCGCAGCGGCGAGCTGTCGCTGGCCATCGAGATCCCGCCCGGCTTCGGGCGCGACGTGCTGCGCGGGCGCGCTGTGCAGATCGGCGCCTGGGTCGATGGCGCCATGCCCATGCGCGCCGAGACGGTGCAGGGCTACGTGCAGGGCATGCACCAGCACTGGCTGGCCACGCAGCTCCACGAGCGCACGGGGCAGCGGCCGGGCGCGCTCGCCAGCATCGAGACGCGCTTTCGCTACAACCCCGACGTGCGCAGCCTGCCGGCCATGGTGCCGGCCGTGATCCCGCTGCTGCTGCTCATGCTGCCCGCCATGCTGACGGCGCTGGCCGTGGTGCGCGAGAAGGAAATGGGCTCCATCCTCAACCTCTACGCCACGCCCGTCACGCGCACCGAATTCCTGCTGGGCAAGCAGCTGCCCTACGTGCTGCTGGCGCTGCTCAACTTCCTGCTCATGGTGCTGATGGCGACCGCCGTGTTCGGCGTGCCCCTCACCGGCAGCTTCGCCACGCTGCTGCTGGCGGCCGTGCTCTACGCCGTCTCCGCCACGGGCATGGGGCTGCTGGCCAGCAGCGTGACCCGCAGCCAGATCGCTGCCATGTTCTTCGCCATGATCGGCACGCTGATCCCGGCCGTGCAGTTCGCGGGGATGATGGACCCGGTCTCCTCGCTCGAAGGCGGCGCGCGCCTGGTGGGCGAGGTCTACCCGGCCACGCACATGTTCACCATAAGCCGCGGCGTGTTCAGCAAGGCGCTGTCCTTCGGCGACCTGGGCCAGCCGCTGCTGGCGCTCGCCGTGTCGGTGCCGGTCATCATGGCGGTGGCGATTCTGCTGCTGAAGAAGCAGGAGAAGTGATGCGCCGGCACCTGCTCAATATCTACCGCCTGGGCGTGAAGGAGCTCTGGAGCCTGCTGCGCGACCCGGCCATGCTGGTGCTCATCGTCTACGTGTTCACCGTCTCGGTCTACACGGCCGCCAAGGCCATGCCGGAGACGCTGCACAACGCGCCCATCGCCATCGTGGACGAAGACGGATCGCAGCTGTCGCAGCGCATCGCGGGCGCGTTCTACCCGCCGCACTTCAAGGCGCCCGAGCACATCGGCATGCAGGCCATGGACGCCGGGATGGACGCGGGCCGCTACACCTTCGTGCTCGACATCCCGCCCCACTTCCAGCGCGACGTGCTCGCCGGGCGCGGCGCCCAGCTGCAGCTCAACGTGGACGCCACGCGCATGAGCCAGGCCTTCACCGGCAGCGGCTACGTGCAGCAGATCGTGATGGCCGAGGTGCAGGAATTCGCGCAGCGCTACCGGGGCGCAAGCGCCCCGCCGGTCGACCTGGCGCTGCGCATGCGCTTCAACCCGGCGCTGGACAAGGCCTGGTTCGGCAGCCTGATGCAGATCATCAACAACGTGACCATGCTCTCCATCATCCTCACCGGCGCGGCGCTCATCCGCGAGCGCGAGCACGGCACCGTGGAGCACCTGCTGGTCATGCCCGTCACGCCGGCCGAGATCATGCTGGCCAAGGTCTGGTCCATGGCGCTGGTGGTGCTGGCCGCCGCCGCCGTGTCGCTGCTGCTGGTGGTGCAGGGCTGGCTGGCCGTGCCCGTCGAGGGCTCGCGCGCGCTCTTCCTGGCGGGCGCGGCGCTGCACCTGTTCGCCACCACGTCCATGGGCATCTTCATGGCCACGCTGGCGCGCTCCATGCCGCAGTTCGGGCTGCTCATGGTGCTGGTGGTGCTGCCGCTGCAGATGCTCTCGGGCGGCACCACCCCGCGCGAAAGCATGCCGGCGGCCGTGCGCGACCTGATGCTGGCCGCGCCCACCACCCACTTCGTCGAGCTGGGCCAGGCCATCCTATACCGCAGCGCGGGGCTGGAAGTGGTGTGGCCGCAGCTGCTGGCGCTGGCCGTGATCGGCGCGGTGCTGTTCACGCTGGCGCTGGCGCGCTTTCGCAAGGCCCTGGGCGCCATGGCCTGAGATGAAACGGCAACCCGCTGAGCCGCTTCGCGGCTGCCCGCGCTTGGGTCGCGCCAGTTTCATCGTTGCGGGTGGCGCGCAGCGCTATGGAAAACTGATATGCGATAATGGCGGGCTTTTTGCGGAAAGTACGCCAAGTTTTCGAATGCGCAAACCGGTTGCGCATGGCTGGCACGGCTCCCGCTGACTTAGGAAAAGGCTATGAAAGAAGGCATCCACCCCGATTACCGCGAAGTGCTGTTCGTCGATCTGTCCAACGGCTTCAAGTTCGTGACCCGTTCCTGCGTGAACACGAAGGAAAAAGACACCTTCGAAGGCAAGGAATACCCCCTGTTCAAGCTGGATACCTCCAGCGAGTCGCACCCCTTCTACACCGGCACGCAGAAGTCGGTGGACAACATGGGCGGCCGCGTGGAGCGCTTCCGCAACCGCTTCGGCAAGAAGTAAGCAACGCCTCTCTCCAGGTTTTGCCGATCGAGGGCAGCCGGTTCGCCGAGCTGCCCTTTTTCTTGGCTATCCTCCAGCGGTCCCGTTGTCCGCCTTGTCCACCGCGTGAACCATCCCACCCCCGCCATCGTTGCCCAAAGCGCCGTGCGGCCGCTGCCGCGCTGGGCGCTGCTGCTGCTGTGCCTGGCCTATGCCGTGCCGGGCTTCGTGGGGCGCGACCCCTGGCGCAACGCCGACATGGCTGCTTTCGGCTACATGCGCGAGCTGGCCCTGGGCCGCACGCCGTGGATGAACCCGCTGCTGGCCGGCATGCCGCCCGACACCGACGGCCCCCTGCCCTACTGGCTGGGCGCCTGGGCCATCCAGGCGCTGGGCGGCTGGCTGCCCATGGACGTGGCCGCGCGCCTGCCCTTCGCCGCGCTGCTGGCCGTCACGCTGGCCGCCACCTGGTACTGCATGTACTACCTGGCGCGCAGCCCCGGCGCGCAGCCCGTGGCCTTCGCCTTCGGCGGCGAGGCCCAGCCCGCCGACTACGCCCGCGCCATGGCCGACGCGGCCCTGCTCGCGCTCATCGCCTGCCTGGGGCTGGCGCAGCTCTCGCACGAAATCACCAGCCACCTCACCCAGCTCGCCTGCACGGCGCTGCTGTTCTTCGCCGCCGCCGCCATGCCCTGGCGCATGGGCGGGCCGGCGGCCGCCGCAGCGGCGGGGCTGTTCGGGCTGGTGCTGAGCGGCGCGCCCGCGCTGGCGGCGCTGCTGGGCTTGGGCGGCGCCTGGCTGGTGTGGCGCGAGCGCGGCGCCACGCTGCGCGCCCGCGCCGCGGGAGCCGGCGCGCTGCTGGGGCTGGTGCTGGCTTCGGCGGCGCTGGCATGGGCGCTGGGACTGTGGGACTGGCGCGTGGTGAGCGCCGACGACGCCAAGGAATGGCACAGCCTGCTGCGCCTGTTCACCTGGTTCAGCTGGCCCGCCTGGCCGCTCGCGCTGTGGACGCTGTGGCGCTGGCGCCACCAGATCACCAGCCGCGCCTGGCACCGGCACCTGCTGCTGCCGCTGTGGTTCGCACTGGTGGCGGCGCTGGCCACCCTCACCACGCGGCCGGCCGACCGCGCACTGCTGCTGGGGCTGCCCGCCTTCGCGGTGCTGGCGGCCTTCGCGCTGCCCACGCTCAGGCGCAGCATCTCGGCGCTGATCGACTGGTTCACGCTGCTGTTCTTCAGCATCTCGGCCATCGCCATCTGGGTCATCTGGGTGGCGGTGCAGACCGGCGTGCCGGCCAAGCCCGCGGCCAACGTGGCCAAGCTGGCGCCGGGCTACGCGCCCGCGTTCTCGCTGCTCGCCTTCGGCGTGGCCCTGGCGGCCACGCTGGCCTGGTGCGCGCTGGTGTGGTGGCGCGCCGCGCGCAACCGCGCCGCCATCTGGAAGAGCCTGGTGCTGCCTGCCAGCGGAGCCACGCTGGGCTGGCTGCTGCTGATGACGCTGTGGCTGCCGCTGCTGGACTACGGCCGCAGCTTCGCGCCGCAGGTGGCCCGCGTGACGGCCGCGCTGGACGCCGCGGGCGCACGCGGCTGCGTGGCCGGCTACGGCCTGAGCCGCGCGCAGACCGCCGCGCTGGCCTTCCACGGCGGCCTGGACATGGTGGCCCCCGCCCAGGCGCAGGCCTGCGGCTGGGTGGTGGCCGATGCGGCCGCCGAGCCGCCCGTGCGCGCCGTGCTGCCCCCGGGGCAGTGGCGCAAGGTGGCCAGCGCCACCCGCCCCACCGAGCGCACCGACCGGCTGCTGATCCTCCAGCGCATCACCGACTGACATGCAGGAGCTGTCCGTCATCGCCCGCCACGCCGTCACGGTGCTGGCGGGGCAACTGGCCGTCATGGCCTTCGGGGTGACCGACACCATCGTCGCCGGGCGCCACTCGCAGGAATCGCTGGCCGCGCTGTCGATCGGCTCGGCCGTGTTCATCAGCGTCTACGTGGCGCTCATGGGCGTGCTGCAGGCGCTGCTGCCCGTCTGGGCCGAGCAGCGCGGCGCGCGGGCGCAGGCGGAGATCGGCGCCAGCCTGCGCCAGTCGCTCTACTTGTGGGCCGCGGCCTGCGTGCTGGGCATGGCGGTGCTGCTGTCGCCCGACGCCATCCTGCGCTGGACGGAGGTGCCCGAGGCGCTGCGCGGCCAGGTGCGCGAATACCTCGCCATCCTGGCCTTCGGGCTGCCGCCCGCACTGCTGTTTCGCATCTACTCCACGCTCAACCAGGCGCTGGGCCGACCGCAGCTCGTCACTTGGCTGCAGGTGGGGTCGCTGGCGCTGAAGGTGCCGCTGTCCATCTGGTTCACCTTCGGCGGCGCGGGCCTGGCGCCGCAGGGCGCGGCGGGCTGCGCCTGGGCCACGCTGGCGGTGAACTACGGCCTGATGGCGCTGGGCTGGCGCATGCTGCGCACGCAGCCGCTGTATGCGCCGCTGGCCCTGTGGCGGCCGCTGGAGCGGCCCGACGCGGCCCAGCTCGCGCGCTTCCTGCGGCTGGGGCTGCCGGCGGGGCTGTCGATCCTGGTGGAGGTGACCTCGTTCACGCTCATGGCGCTGTTCATCGCGCGCCAGGGGGCGCTGGCGGCGGGTGCGCACCAGATCGCATCCAACCTGGCGGCGGTGCTCTACATGGTGCCGCTGTCGCTGGCGATCGCCACCAGCGCGCGCGTGAGCTTCTGGCGCGGCGCGGGCGACGAGCACCAGGCCGCCGCCGTGGCATGGAAGGGTTTCTGGCTCGCAGCGCTGATGGGCTGCGCGCTGGCAGCTATTTTGCTGATAGCGCGCCAGCCCGTCGCCGCGCTCTATTCGACGAGCGCCGACGTGGTGCGCCTGGCCACCGCCCTGCTCGCCTGGGTGGCGGCCTACCACGTGGCCGACGCGCTGCAGACGCTGTGCATCTTCGTGCTGCGCAGCTACCGCATCACGCTGGCGCCTCTGGCGGTCTACAGCGTGATGCTGTGGGGCGTGGGGCTGGCGGGCGGCTATGCGCTGGCCTACCACGGCCTGGGCGGCTGGGAGCCGCTGCATTCGCCCGCGCCCTTCTGGGCGGCCAGCGCCGCGGCGCTGGCGGTGGTGGCGCTGGTGTTCTGGGCGCTGCTGGCCTATGTGCTGCGGCGCGTGCTCAGCGGCGTACGCGCATCGGTGGCAGATCCACGCTGAAGACGCTGCCCTGCCCCACCACGCTGCGCACGTGCAGCGTGCCGCCGTGGCGCTGCACCACGTGCTTGACGATGGCCAGGCCCAGGCCGGTGCCGCCGGTGTCGCGCGAGCGGCTGCGGTCCACGCGGTAGAAGCGCTCGGTGATGCGCGGCAGGTGCTCGGCCGCGATGCCGGGGCCGGTGTCGCTCACGCTGAAGCGGGCGCCGCCGCCTTCTCCCGCTTCCCAGGCCACGGTGATGCTGCCGCCCGCGGGCGTGTAGCGCACGGCGTTGTTGACCAGGTTGGCCAGGGCGCTCTGCAGCTCGGCCGCGATGCCCGCCACCTGGCCGGCGGCCTGGGCCTCATCGGGCGTGGGGAAGGCGATGCGGTGCGGCTGGGGGGCGCCCTGCGTCAGCAGGGCCGACAGCGCCCGCGCCTCGTCCTCGCAGTGGCGCAGCAGCGAGGCCACGGGCACCCAGTCGACCAGGCCCGGCAGGGGGCTGCCTTCCAGGCGCGAGAGGGTGAGCAGGTCCTGCACCAAGTGGTGCATGCGCTGGGCCTGCTGGGACATCATGCCCAGGTAGCGCGCGCGCTCGTCGGCGCCGAGCTGCAGGGTCTGCAGCGTTTCCACGAAGCCCATGAGCACGGTGAGCGGGGTGCGGATCTCGTGCGACACGTTGGCCACGAAGTCGCGCCGCATGGCCTCGGCCTGCTCCAGCGCGGTGATGTCGCGCGACAGCAGCAGCTTGCGGCCGTCGCCATAGGGATGCAGGTGCATGGAGATGCGCACCGGCCGCGAGGGGGTGCTGGCGCGGCCCTGCAGGACCACGTCGCGCGTGAAGTCGTGCCCGGCGTAGTAGGCGCTGAAGTCCGGGTCGCGCACCAGGTTGCCGATGGACTGCAGCGCGTCGCGCTCGAAATGGATGCCGAAGTGCTCCTCCGCCATCTGGTTGCACCATTCGATGCGGCCTTCGGCATCCAGCAGCGTCACGCCGTTGGGCGAGGCCTGCAGCGCGGCCAGGATCTCCTGCAGCCGCGCGTCGCTGGCCTGTTCGCGCAAACTGCCCTGGCGCACCAGGCGGCGTGCGCGGTCGGCCGCCTCGCCCCACATGCCGCGCAGGCGGGGGCGCGGGCGGGATCGCCCTCGCGCATCCAGGCCAGCACGCGGGCGCCGCGCCACAGGTCCCACGCGAACCAGACCCACGCCGCCGCGCAGGCGCCGGCCACCGCGCCCCAGGGGCCGGCCTGCCACCAGCCCAGGGCGGCACCCGCCGCCTGGCACAGGAAGAAGAAGAGAAAGCGCAGCAGCATGGGGCGGAAGGGTTTCGCTATTCAAAAAGGAGCTGGTGCCGCTTTCCAGCCCTGGGTTTCAGATGAAAAAGCACCTGAAACCATTGTGCATCAAGCGCAAGCAGCTCACATTCTTGAAGCGCGCGCTCATGCGCGCATCCCGTCCTGCGCATCGGCCTGCACCTGCCCGGTGAGCCGGTAGCCCGCGCCGCGCACGGTCTCCACCATGCGGCCGGCGCCGCCCAGGGCCTCGCGCAGGCGCTTGATGTGCACGTCCACCGTGCGCTCCTCGATGAAGACGTGGTCGCCCCAGATCTTGTCGAGCAGCTGCGCGCGGCTGTGCACGCGCTCGGAGTGCTTCATGAGGTAGTGCAGCAGCTTGAATTCGGTGGGGCCCACCTTGAGCGGCTGGCCCTGGTAGCTGACGCGGTAGGTGGCGGCGTCGAGCACCAGCTCGCCGATGGCGACGCTGTCGCTCACCTGCTCGGGCGCGCGCCGGCGCAGCACGGCGCGGATGCGCGCCAGCAGCTCCTGCGTGGAGAAGGGCTTGGTGATGTAGTCGTCGGCGCCGGCGTCCAGGCCGGAGACCTTGTCGGGCTCGTCGCCGCGCGCGGTAAGCATCAGGATGGGGATCTGCTTGGTGCGCGCGTCGCTGCGCCAGCGGCGCGCGAGCTGCAGGCCGCTGGCGCCCGGCAGCATCCAGTCGAGCAGGATCACGTCGGGCAGCACTGCGTCGAGCTCGCGCTGGGCCGATTCGCCGTCCTCGGCCCAGATCGGCGCGAAGCCGTTGTGCCGCAGGTTCACGGCCACCAGCTCGGCGATGGGCGCTTCATCCTCGACGATGAGTACGCGGGGGAGTTTCTTCATGCGGTGGTGTGCCCTTCCTCAGGCCAGGGCCGACTCGATTTCCTCGAGCGTGGTGTGGCGCACGTCCTTGCCTTCGACCAGGTAGATGATGAGTTCGGCCACGTTCTTGGAGTGGTCGCCGATGCGCTCGATGGCCTTGGCCAGGAACAGCAGGTCCAGGCTGGCGGAGATGGTGCGCGGATCCTCCATCATGTAGGTGATGAGCTTGCGCACGAAGCCGTCGAACTCGTGGTCGATGAGGTCGTCTTCCTTGAGGATGGCGACCGCCGCCTTGGTGTCCAGGCGCGCGAACGCGTCCAGCGCCTTGCGCAGCAGGCCCGAGGCCAGGTCGGCCGCCACGCGCAGGTCGCTGGAGGGGAGCGAGCGCGCGGCGCCGCTTTCGATGATGGAGCGGCACATGCGCGCCATGCGCGTGGCCTCGTCGCCCATGCGCTCCAGGTTGGCGATGGCCTTGGAGAAGGCGATCAGCAGGCGCAGGTCGCGCGCCGTGGGCTGGCGCCGGGCGATGACGGTGGACAGCTCGTGGTCGATCTCCACTTCCATGCGGTTCACGCGGCGCTCGAGCTGCTCGACCTGCTCGGCCGCCTCCATGCTGAAGTGCGACAGCGCGTGAATGGCCTGGCGGATCTGAGATTCCACCAGCCCGCCGAGTTCCATCACGCGGGCGGAGATGCTGTTGAGTTCGCTGTCGAACTGGGAGGAAAGGTGCTTGTCGGTCATGTCTTTTTCCTTGAAATCAACGCCCAATGACGCAATGCTTTGCCCACATCGCATGCCACTGGCGCAACCCTGGCGAGGGCCACCGCGCAAGGGCCGCCCCGCCGCGCTGGTGGCGTCCCCCACTGCGCAGCGTAGCGAAGCAAAGAGGGGGAAGCGGCGAAGCCGCTCAGGGGGGTCATCCAAATCTTCCGGTGATGTAGTCCTCTGTCTCCTTGCGCTGCGGCTTGAAGAACATCTGCTCCGTGCGGCCGAACTCCACCAGGTCGCCCAGGTACATGTAGGCGGTGAAGTCGCTGCAGCGCGCGGCCTGCTGCATGTTGTGGGTGACGATGACCACGGTGTAGTCGTCCTTGAGCTCGGCGATCAGTTCCTCGATCTTGGCGGTGGAGATCGGGTCCAGCGCCGAGCAGGGCTCGTCGAGCAGCAGCACCTCGGGCTTGATGGCGATGCCGCGCGCGATGCACAGGCGCTGCTGCTGCCCGCCCGACAGGCCGGCGCCGCTCTGGTGCAGCTTGTCCTTGACCTCGTTCCAAAGCGCGGCCTTGCGCAGCGCCCATTCCACGCGGTCGTCCATGTCGGTGGCGTTCAGGCTCTCGAAGAGCTTCACGCCGAAGGCGATGTTGTCGTAGATGGACATCGGGAACGGCGTGGGCTTCTGGAACACCATGCCGACCTTGGCGCGGATCAGCGCCACGTCTTCCTTGCTGGTGAGCAGGTTCTCGCCGTCCAGCAGGATCTGGCCCTGCGCGCGCTGCTCGGGGTAGAGCTCGAACATGCGGTTGAAGGTGCGCAGCAGCGTGGACTTGCCGCAGCCCGACGGGCCGATGAAGGCGGTGACCTTCTTCTCGGGGATGTCGAGGTTGATGTTCTTGAGGGCGTGGAACTTGCCGTAGTAGAAGTTCAGGTCGCGCACCGCGATCTTGGACGGCAGCGGCTCTGGGGTCTTGAGGGTGGTGGGCATGGGGTTCTTCCCGGATGTTTACTTCTGGCGGGTGACCACGCGGGCCAGGATGTTCAGGCCGAGCACGGCCAGGGTGATGAGGAACACGCCGGCCCAGGCCAGCTGCTGCCAGTTCTCGTAGGGGCTCATCGCGAACTTGAAGATGGTGACCGGCAGGCTGGCCATGGGCTTGGAGAGATCCCCGTTCCAGAATTGGTTGTTGAGCGCGGTGAACAGCAGCGGCGCCGTCTCGCCCGCGATGCGCGCCACGGCCAGCAGCACGCCGGTGATGACGCCCGCGCGGGCCGCGCGCAGCGTCACCAGGGTGATGACCTTCCACTTGGGCGTTCCCAGCGCGTAGGCCGCCTCGCGCAGGCTTGCGGGCACCAGCACCAGCATGTTCTCGGTGGTGCGGATCACCACCGGGATCACGATCAGCGCCAGCGCGATGATGCCGGCCCAGGCCGAGAAGCTCTTGAAGCGCGCCACGACCACGGCGTAGACGAACAGGCCGATCACGATGCTGGGCGCCGACAGCAGGATGTCGTTGACGAAGCGCGTGGTGCTGGCCAGCCAGCCGCGCGGGTCGTATTCGGCGAGGTAGACGCCCGCCATGATGCCGATGGGCGTGCCCACGAAGGTGGCCAGCAGCACCATGACGAAGGAGCCGAAGATGGCGTTGGCGATGCCGCCCGCCTCGTTGGGCGGGGGCGTCATCTGCGTGAACAGGGCGACGCTCAGGCCGCCCAGGCCCAGGCGGATCGTCTCCCACAGGATCCAGATCAGCCAGAACACGCCGAACGCCATCGCCAGCAGCGACAGGGTCAGCGCGATGCCGTTCAGGCGCTTGCGCGATGCGTAGCGCTGGGCGCGCACTTGCGCCAGTTCGGCGGCGGAGATGAGTTGGCGTGAGGTGCTCATGCGCGTGCTCCTTCGCCCTTCTTCAGGCGGGCCAGCAGCAGTTTGGACAGCGACAGGACGACGAAGGTGATGAAGAACAGCACCAGCCCCAGGTAGATCAGCGAGGCCTGGTGCAGGCCTTCGCCGGCCTCGGCGAATTCGTTGGCCAGGGCCGAGGTGATGCTGTTGGCCGCCTCGAACACCGACAGGGAATTGAGCTGGTTCATGTTGCCGATCACGAAGGTGACGGCCATCGTCTCGCCCAGCGCCCGGCCCAGGCCGAGCATGACGCCGCCGAGCACGCCCGACTTGGTGTAGGGCAGCACGACCTTCCACACCACCTCCCAGGTGGTGGAGCCCAGGCCGTAGGCGGATTCCTTGAGCAGCGCGGGCGTGACCTCGAACACGTCGCGCATCACCGAGGCGATGAACGGGATGATCATGATCGCCAGGATGATGCCGGCCGACAGGATGCCGATGCCCACCGGCGGGCCGGAGACGAGCGCGCCCAGGTAGGGGACACCGGAAAACAGCGATTGCAGCGGCTGCTGCACATAGGTGGCGAGGATGGGGCCGAACACCATCAGGCCCCACATGCCGTAGACGATGGAGGGCACCGCCGCCAGCAGTTCGATGGCCGTGCCCAGGGGCCGCTTGAGCCAGGCGGGCGACAGCTCGGTCAGGAACAGCGCGATGCCGAAGCTCACCGGCACGGCGATCAGCAACGCGATGAGCGACGTGGCCAGCGTGCCGTAGATCATCACCAGGCCGCCATACTCGTTCTGCACCGGGTCCCAGGCGCTGCTGGTCAGGAAGCCCAGGCCGTACTGCTGGATGGAAGGCCAGGCGCCGTACACCAGCGAGGCCAGGATGCCCAGCAGCAGCGACAGCGTCAGCAGCGCCGCGCCGCGCGCCATCCAGCCGAAGATGCGGTCTGCGAGCACGCCCGAAACCATGGAGGAGCGCGGCGGCGGGGAGCTTCGGGAAGCGCCGCGCTCCGCATCGCGCGGCGGCGCCTGGTGGACTGGCAGCGTTGTGGACACGTCGGTTGCCTTGTGTGTGATGGGAGGAATCGGGGCGGCCCGCCGCGCCGGGCGGCAGGCCGGTGGCGCCAGCTTACTTCAGGGCGATGGCCTTGCCCGAGGCGTCCTTGATGCCGTCCCAGGATTTCATGATCACGCCCTTCACGCTCTCGGGCATGGCCACGTAGTCGAGGTCGGACGCGGTCTTGTCGCCGCCCTTGTAGGCCCATTCGAAGAACTTCAGCGCCGTGGCGGCCTGCACCGGCTTGTCCTGCGTCTTGTGCATCAGGATGAAGGTGGCGGAGGTGATCGGCCAGGCGTCCTTGCCGGGCTGGTTAGTCAGGATCTGGTAGAAGCTCTTGGCCCAGTCGGCACCCGCGGCGGCGGCCTTGAAGGAAGACTCGTCGGGCGAGACGAAGTTGCCGGCGCTGTTTTGCATCTGCGCGAAGGTCAGCTTGTTCTGCTTGACGTAGGCGTATTCCACGTAGCCGATGGAGTTGGGCAGGCGGCCCACGAAGGCGGCCACGCCCTCATTGCCCTTGCCGCCGGCACCCACGGGCCAGTTCACGGCCGTGCCTTCGCCCACCTTGGACTTCCACTCTGCGTTCACCTTGGACAGGTAGTTGGTGAAGCCGAAGGTCGTGCCCGAGCCGTCGGCGCGGCGCACGGGGGCGATGGTGGCGTCGGGCAGGCCCAGGCCGGGGTTCAGCGCCTTGATGGCCTCGTCGTTCCACTTGGTGATCTTGCCCAGGTAGATGTCGCCGATCACCTGGCCGCTGAGCTTGAGCTGGCCAGGCTGGATGCCCTTGATGTTCACCACGGGGACGATGCCGCCTATCACGGTGGGGAACTGCACCAGGCCCTTGGCCGCCAGCTCTTCGTCCTTGAGCGGCGCGTCGGAGGCGCCGAAATCCACAGTCTTGGCCTCGATCTGGCGCAGGCCCGCGCCGGAGCCCACCGACTGGTAGTTGATCTTCACACCCGTGGCCTTGTGGTAGTCGGCGGCCCACTTGGAATACAGCGGCGCGGGGAAGCTGGCGCCTGCGCCCGTCGCTTCCTGCTGCGCCCAGGCGCCAGAGAACGCACCCATCGCCACCACACCAGACACCAGAACCCGAATCGCGGAGAGTTTCATGAAAGAGCCTCTTGGTTGAAAAAACGCTATGCCGTGACTCTAGGAGGCGTTTGTGACATCGACATGACACCCCCGGATGACCGTCACACAGCGGCGCGGCCGGCCGCTGTCACGGGGCTGTCGCATGCGCAGCGTACGCTCCCGCCGCCGACTGCCGTCGGTCACAGACCCACCACACGGGAGAAAACCATGTTCCGCCGCTCTGCACTCCGAACCGTCCTGGCCCTGGCCACCGTGGCCACCCTCGGCGCCTGCGCCACCCCGGCCTCCGCGCCCGGCACGGTGTCCGCCGCCCTGGCGCGCACGCCCGCACTGAGCACTTTCCACCGCCTCGCCGGCGAGGCCGGCCTGCTGGCCACGCTGGACGGTACGGGGCCCTACACCGTCTTTGCGCCCACCAATGCTGCCTTCCAGGCCCTGCCCGCCAAGACCCTGGAGGCGCTCAAGGCCGACAAGGCCCAGTTCAAGGCCGTGCTGTCGCACCACATCGTCGCCGCCCGCCTGGCCGCTGCCGACGCCAAGGCCGGCAAGCTCAAGACGCTGCAGGGCTCCGACATCACGCTCGCGCGCGCAGGCGCCTTCCTCACGGTGGAGGACGCCCTTGTGGAGCAGGCCGACATCCGCGCCGGCAACGGCGTGGTGCACGCCATCGACCGCGTGCTGATGCCCCCGCGCAAGTGAGCACGGGCCACCGCAGCGCCATGGCCATCGCCGCCCTCCCCGCGCCGCGCCGCCGCGCCGTCCTGCAGGCCGCCGGCGCGGCCACCGCCGCCTGGGCGCTGCCGGCCATGCCCGCGCGCGCCCAGGACATGCGCAGCATCGCCGTTGCGCAGATCGTGGACCTGTCGGCCCGGCACCAGGACGTGAGCCGCGACTTCCTCGTCGGCTCCCGCGCCGCCTGGGCCGCCTTCAATGCCCAGGGCGGGCTGCGCGGCAAGCCGGTGCAGCACCTGGTCCTGGAAACCGACGGCTCCGCCGCCAGCCTGCGCGCTGCATGGCAGACGGCGCACGCAGACCCGGTCTGCGTCGCCCTCTCCGGCTGCGTGGGCGACGGCACCGCCGCCGCCATCGCATCGCTGCAGCCCGCGGATGCGCCCCTGCCCCACGCTGCGCCGTGGCTGCACCGCCAGTGGCAGGACCCCGGCGACACCGTCTTCGGCATCTTTCCCAACTACCAGGCCCAGATCGCCCACGCCGTGCGATCGCTGTCCGTCATGGGCGTGCAGCAGGCGGGCGTGGTCTTCGCCCATGCGGACCTGCAGCGGCAACTGCAGGACTCCGTCACGCAGGCGGGCGCCGCCGTGGGGCTGCGCATGCAGACCCTGCCCGCGGCGCAGCGCCACCCCGCGCCACCCGCCATCGTCCTCTTCGTGGGCGGCACGCCCGAACTGCACGACTACGTGCGCCGCATGGCCCTGCCCCAGGGACGCCAGTGCTACGTGATCGCGCTGGCCGACGTCAACCTGCAGGTGCTGGCCCAAATGGGCGGCCTGCACCGCAACGTCTCGGTGATCGCCACGCAGCCCGTGCCGCTGGTCACCGCCAGCCTGCCCGTCGTGCGGACCTACCGCGAGGTGATGGCCCGGCTGTACGACGAACCCCCGTCCCCCCAAGGACTGGCAGGCTTCATCGCCGCCCGCTACACGGCCGAGGTCCTGGCCTCCGTCACCGGCCCGCTGCACCGCGCCAGCGCCCTGGCCGCGTTCAGGAAGCGCTCGGAAGTCCAGGTGGGCGGCTTCGTGGTCGCCTACGAAGGCCGCCGCCTTGCCACCACCCACGTCACGCAAAGCATGCTGACCACCGATGGCCGCATCGTCGGGTGAGACGGCCGGCGGTTCGCGCCTGGTTCTTTCCCGAACGCGGCCCGAAGTCCTGCTACAATAGCGGGCTTCGGAGAGGTGGATGAGCGGTTTAAGTCGCACGCCTGGAAAGCGTGTGTGGGCTAATCCCCACCGCGGGTTCGAATCCCGCCCTCTCCGCCAGTTGGGTAAGTTCGGTCGCCTCAGGCGATCGGCACATGACAAAAGCTGCATCACCTCTGATGCAGCTTTTTTATTTCCGAGGCTACTGCGTGCCGTCGAACTCCACGGCCATCCGGCTGCCGTTCAGCACCAGCCCGGAACGCGCCGCGGCCATCAGCAATCTGGCGAGCAGTTCGCTGTCGGACACCTGCACCCGCTCGCCATTGCTGCGGTTCACCAGCCACAAGGGCGTGGCCGTCTTTCCTGCAACCGGCTCCGCGCCCTGCAGCCGGTAAAGCCGCTTGGTTCCCGCAGGGTATGCTGAGTGCAATACCCCCTGTGCTTCCATCTGGCGCACCGAGCGATAGACCGTGCCCAGGCTCACACGCAGCCCGCGCTCGGAGATTCGACGGAAGACCTCTTCGACGGACAGCGGCTGGTCCCCGAGATCGTCGAATACCTGCAGCACGGCGATGCGCGGCACCGTGGGCCGCACGCCCGCCTCACGCAGCCGCTGGAGGGCGTTCCCCGATACCGTCATGGCAATGGCTCCGCCTGTGCCATGGACGTAGCCTCGGGCGGGCGCCAGCCGCCTCCGAGCGCGCGGTACAGCGACACGGCCGCCTGCAGCCGCGCGAGCCGGATCTGCACCTGCGCGTCTTGCGCCGCAGTCACGACGCGCTGGGCGTCCAGCAACGCCAGCATCGTCTCCGCCCCCGACCGGTAGCGGCTTTCCGCCAGCGCCAGGGCCGCACGCGCCTGCACGAGCGCCTCGTCCTGCGCCCTGGCCTGCTCCTCCAGGGAGGCGGAGGCATCGAGGGCCAGTTCGACATCCGTGAAGGCCGCAACGATGGCTTTGTGGTAATTCGCCAATAGTTCTTCGCGCCGGGCCTGCGCGGCGTCGTGCTGCGCCGCCAGACGGCCTCCGTCGAAGATGGGCCCTGCCAGCCCCGCCAGCAGTGTGGCCACGGGCGCGTGCAGCCAGTCGGCGGCACGGCCCGCGCTCGCTGCCGCGCTGCCCGTGAGGGTCAGCCGGGGCCAGAGCGCCGCGCGCGCGGCCTGCACGTCTGCGCTGGCAGCGGCCAGCAGCGCCTCGGCCTGGGCGATGTCGGGGCGGCGCTCCAGCAGTTGGGCCGGCAGGCCGGCGCCCACCCGGGGCAACGCCAGCGCCTGCAGCGATGGCGTGCGCAGATCGATGCGCCGCGCCTGGCCCAGCAACAAGGACAGCGCCACCGCGGCCCCTTCGCCCTGGCCGCGCAGCTCGGCCAGCATCTGCTTCTGGGCAGCCACCAGGCCGCGCTGCTGCGCAAGCTCCAGCGGCGACGCCGCGCCGGCGCGCACACGCGACTCCACCAGGGCCAGAAACCGCTCGACCGTGGCAAGGTTCTGCTGCGCGATGTGCTGGCGCTCCCGCAGGGCCACGGCCTGCAGCCAGCCATGGGCCACCTGCGCTGTCACCGTGAGCCGCACCGTGTCGCGGGCGAAGCGGCTGGCCTGCCAGGCAGCCGACGCGGCTTCGTGCGCGGCGCGGTTGCGGCCCCAGAAGTCCACTTCGTAGGTTGCCACCAGCGAAGCGCCGTAGAGACTGGCCTGCCCGCCGGTGGCCGTTGCCCTGCTGGCACGCTGGGCACTCAGTCCGCCCTCCAGCGCAGGCCACAGCGCCGCCCCGGCCGCATGCGCCGCAGCCTGCGCCTGGCGCACCCGTGCCGCGGAGGCCGCGATGTCCTGGCTCCGGGCATGGGCGAGCGCGACGAGGTGGTCCAGTTCCTCGCTGCCGAAGGCCTGCCACCATTGCGCCGCGATGGCCTCTGCCGCAGCGCCTTCGGCATGCGGCCAATGCGTGGGCGCCAGGGTTGCCGCTGGCGGCTGTTGCACGGCCCTGGGCACTCCGCAGCCTGCCAGCGCCGCGACGGCCAGCGCCATGCCTGCGAAGCGGGCCCAGTGCTGCCCGGGTTTGCTCATGCCTTGCATCTCACTCCCCCGCCAACGCACGCACCGGATCGAGCCGCGCCGCCGTGCGCGCCGGCATGTAGCCGAACACCAGCCCCGTGGCCACCGCGCAGGCAAAGGCGCCCACCATGGCCCGCACCGAGAACACCACGGGCACGCCCGAGGCGATGAGCACCACGCCCACGGCCAGGCCCGCGAGCAGTCCGGCCAGGCCGCCCACCAGGGTGACGAGGCTGGCCTCGGTCAGGAACTGGCGCAGGATGTCGCCCTGGCGCGCGCCCACGGCCATACGAATGCCGATCTCGCGCGTGCGCTCGCGCACCGTCATCAGCATGACGTTCATCACGCCGATGCCGCCTACGACCAGCGAGACGGCCGCGATCAGGCCCAGCATCACGGCCATGCTCTCGCGCGTGGCGGCCTCGGCCTGGATGCGCGCGGCCGCGTTGCCGATGCCGAAGTCCTCGCGCCCGCCGTGCCGCGCCAGCAGCAGCCGGAGCATGGCCTGCTCGGCCTCGTGCACCACCTGCGCGCTGCGCGCCTCGATCACCACGTAGTCGGGCTGGGTCTGCGCCTGGTAGACGCGCGCGCGGCCCGAGCGGTAGGGAATGAACACCATGTCGTCATAGTCCTGCGCGCCGGAATCCGCGCCGCGCTCGCTCATCACGCCGATGACCTCGAAGGCCGAAGTGCCGATGATGAGCTGCCGGCCCAGCGGGTCGGGCGTATCGGGAAAGAAATGCCTGTGCGCCTTGTGGCCCAGGACCACCAGGGGTGCCAGGTCGCGGTCCTCGGCCTCGGTGTAGTAGCGGCCCAGGGCAGTTCTCCAGTGGTGCACCAGCGGCATTTCTTCGCTCGCGGCGAAGACGTAGACCTGCTTGTCGGCATTGCCGTAGCGCACCGTGACCGGGTCGCCGATGACCGGCATCACGCGCCGGATCTCGGGCAGCTCGCGCAGGGCGGCCAAGTCGTCCTCGGTGATCTGGCCCGCAGGCCCGCCCGTGGCCGGCGGCTTGCTGCCCATGTAGAGGATGGCCGTGCCCATGGTGCCCATCTGCTCGACCACCTTGCGCCGCGCGCCCTCGCCGATGGCCAGCATCACGATGACCGAGGCCACGCCGATGACGATGCCCAGCAGCGTCAGGCTGGTGCGCACGCGGTTCAGCCGCATGCCGCGCCAGGCGCTGCGTGCGGCCTCCAGCAGTTCGGCCGGCCAGGGCGTGCCGGCCGCCTCCGGGCACCGGGGCGCCAGCGGCTGCGCCAGCCGCCCGCGGCCCACCATGCTGTCGCCGACGATGCGCCCGTCGCTGATCTCGATCACGCGGCGCGCCTGCGCCGCCACGGCGCGGTCGTGCGTGATGAGGATGATGGTGTGGCCGGCGTCGGCCAGCTCGCGCAGCAGCGCCATCACCTCGGCGCCGCTGTGCGAATCGAGCGCGCCTGTGGGCTCGTCGGCCAGGATGATCTGGCCGCCGTTCATGAGCGCGCGCGCGATCGACACGCGCTGCTGCTGCCCGCCCGAGAGCTGGTTGGGCCGGTTGCCCAGGCGCTCGCCCAGCCCCAGGCGCGCGAGCAGCGCCTGCGCGCGGCGCACGCGCTCCTCCTTGGGCAGGCCCGCGTAGATGGCAGGCATCTGCACGTTCTCGCTCGCGCTTTCGCTGGCGATCAGGTGGTAGCCCTGGAACACGAAGCCGAACGCCTCGCGCCGCAGCCAGGCCAGCGCATCGGCGTCGAGCCGCGCCACGTCCTGCCCCTGGAAGCGGTAGCTGCCCGCGCTGGGACGGTCCAGGCAGCCCAGGATGTTCATCAGCGTCGATTTGCCCGAGCCCGAGCTGCCCACCACGGCGACGAACTCCCCGGCATGTATTTGCAGGTCGATGCCGTGCAGCACCGTCACCCGCGGCTGCCCGCCCTCGCCGCCGTAGTGCTTGCAGATACCGTGCAGCGCGATCAGCGGCGCATCGGCATCCAATGCTCCGCTCATCACCATTGGAGCCACCGCAAACCACGCTCCAGCGGCGTCTCGCCCACGATGACGCGCTCGCCTTCGGCCAGGCCTTCGAGCACCTGGGCCTGGTGGCGGCTGCGCACGCCCAGCCTCACGCTGCGAGTCTCGGGCTGCCCGCGCGCGTCGAGCACGCGCGCCGCATGGCCCTGCCCGTCCTCGCGCTCCTGTACGGCGGTGAGCGGCACGGTCAGTGCCTGCGGCGCGTCGGCGGTGACGAAGACCACCTGTGCCGTCATCTGCGGCATCAGCTCGGCGTCTTCGTTGCCCACGTCGAACAGCACCGTGTATGCCACGGCCTTGGTGGCGGGCGCGGGCGACGCCGCCGTGCCGCCGGCCGGCGCCTGGCTGGCCGCGGGCGCGGGCAGCACCTGGCGGACCGTGCCGCTCCAGCGCCGGGGCCTGGACTGCCCGGCACTGCCCAGCGTCGTGAAGTACACCGGCATGCCCTGCCGGACGCGGCGCACGTCGGCCTCGGAGACATCGGTCCAGACCGTCATGGCCGACAGATCGGCGATGCGCAGGATGTTCGGCGTCTGGTAGGTGGCATTGAGCGTCTGGCCTTCGCGCGCCTCCACCGACACCACGGTGCCGGCCATGGGCGCATAGATGCGCGTGTAGCCCAGGCGGGCCTCGTCGGCCTGGAGCGTGGCCTGGGTCTGGTCAAGCTGCGCACTCAGGTGGCCGATGCGCGCCACGGCCATGGCCAGGTTGGCTTCGGCCGTCTGCACGTCCTCCTCGCGCGTGGCGCCGTCGCGGCTCAGCTGCCGCTGGCGCGCGAGCTGCTGCTCGGCCAGCCGGCGCCGGGCCTGCTGCTCGGCCAGCTGCGCGCGCAGCCCGGCCAGTTGGGCGCGGCCCGCGTCCACCGTGGCGCGCTGCACGCTGGGGTCGATCTCCACCAGCAGATCGCCCTTGGCCACCTGCGCGCCGGGCTCCACGCGCAGCCGCGTGACCTGGCCCGACACCTGGGCGCCCACATCCACGTAGCGGCGCGGCTGCAGCGTGCCGATGGCCGTCACGGTGGCTTCGATGTCTGCACGGGCCACCGTCTCGGTCTGGTAGGCCACAGCCGGGCGCTGGGCCCACCAGAAGCCCGCACCGATGGCGAGCGCGGCCACCGCCGCGATAGCTGCCCAACGCAGCTGGGTATGTTTCATTGCACTTTCCTCACACGCCGTGGACCAGTCCGAGCACCGCCGCGGCCGCTGCGGCGCATGCCACCCCGGCCGCCACGCGCGCCGCGGCGCCGATGAATGCCGTTGCGCCCAGAGCCCCGGCGGACAGCCAGCCCAGCCAGGCCACCGGCCCCACCGTGGCGCCCCAGGCCAGGACGCACGGGATGCCCGCCGCAGCCAGCAGCAGCGCGCCGGCGCAGCGCAGCAGCCGCTGGCGCGCCAATGGCACCTCCTGCGCGCCCGTCAGCTGCGCATGGTGGCGGTCCATGGCGAAGGCCAGCGCCGCCATGCCCGCATAGGCCGAGGCCAGCGCCAGGAACGAAGCGTGCAGCGGGCTCATGTGCGCACCTCCGCCCCGGCATCGCCCGCCGGCCGTGGCCGCCCGGTTGCCGCGCTGCGGCGCCTCTGCCAGTGCCAGGCTCCGGCCGCTGCCAGCCCTGCCGCCATGCAGAACAGCTCCACGCCCGCGCTCTCCCAGTCGCCGCGCAGCACCTGCGCAGGCAGGTGGTCGCCCATCGACAGCCCGTTCAGCATCGGCAGCGACAGGCACAGCACGGCCAGCAGGCCCAGTTGCGCCCGCCACGCGGCCGCAGGCGCACGCACCAGCGCATGCGCAAGGGCCAGCCCCCAGACGCCGAAGAAAACGGCCAGCTCCCAGTCGCCCCGATGCGCCAGTCCCACGGGCACGAGCCGGTTGGCCCACAGGTAGCCGATGCAGGCCAGGCCCAGGCCCGCGATGGCCGCCACGTTCATGCCCTCGATCAGCCGGTACACGCGCGCCGTTGCAGCGCCGAATTCGCCCAGGTGTTTGCCGCGGCGCTTGACCATGAACAGGATGGCCCCCGTGGCCGCCATCGCGCTGCCTGCCAGACCGCACAGGAAATACAGCCACTTGAGCGCCAGGCCGCCGAACTGCACCATGTGCAGGCCGCCCATCACGGACTGTGCCAGCGAGGCCGTCCCTCCATCCACCCCGCCGGGCAGGCGCACCTGCAGCACCTCGCCCGTCGCGGCCGAGAACATCGCCATGCCGCTGGTGGGGCTCAGGCGCTGGCGCATGCTGTCGCCGCTGTTCCAGCCATAGACGCCGATGCGCGCGGCGGCATCGCCCGGGTGGTCGATGACCACGGCCCGCACGGGCTGGCCGATCAGTGCCTGCCCGCGCTGTGCGAACGGCTCCAGCGCGGGCACTGCCATGGCTTGCCCCGAGGGCCGGGGCTTGCCGGACTCATGGAGCGCGGCGAGGTAGGCCCGCGTGCCCTCGCTGCCAACGCCGAAATGGGCCGCGATGCCCGCGGGCATGAAGGTCATGCCCGACAGGACGATGCCCGTGTAGGCGATCATGAACTGGAACGGCAGCGTCAGCACAGCCACCGTGTTGTGCGCGTCGAGCCAGCTGCGCTGGCCCTTGCGCGCGCGGAAAGTGAAGAAGTCCTTGAAGATGCGCCGGTGCGTGACCACGCCGCTGACCAGCGCCACCAGCATGGCCATGGCTGCGATGCCGACCACCCAGAGCCCGGCCTGCCCGGCATGCAGTTCGTAGTGGAAGTCCACGAAATGGTGGCCGCCCAGGGTGGCGCGCGCGGCGCCCTGGGCGCGCGCGGGCAGCGGCCGGCCCGTGGCAGTGTCCAGGTCGGCCGAGGCGTACTGGCGCTGGTCGTCGAACCAGTACACGCGCAGTTCGCCCGCGCCTTCGGCGTTCGCGGGCCACAGCTCCCACATCCCGGCACCCGGGTGGTGCTGCTCCATGTAGGCCAGCCCCCAGGCAAGGCGCTGCGCGCGGCCCGCGCCCGCGGGCGCCTGGGCTGTCGCGGCCTCCCCGGCGTGGTGCTCGGGCGCCATCCAGTGGGTGATGGCCTCCTCGAACACGGCCAGCGTGCCTGTGAGGAACACCGCGAACAGCAGCCACGAGAACCACAGCCCGCACCAGGTATGCAGCCAGGCCTGGGCCTGGCGAAAGCCCCCTGCCCCGCGCCGGATGCATTTTTCTGCCGGGCCACCGCTCAAGCCCCCCGCGTGTCCAGAGCCCGATCACCGCCGCCAGGCCCGCCAGCGCCGCCGCGAACCCCAGCAGACCCCACCAGACCCGAGCCGGTGAGAGCGGCGAGAACGCCCAGACCACCGCCAGCACATGCAGCGCGAAACTCCACTGCACGCCCACCAGCACGGCCTCGGCGCGCGGGCCGGGCAGCGCCGCTGGCAGGAACACTGCCAGCGCGCTGGCCAGCAGATAGCCGCCGAGCACGGCGGCCAACAGGCGGGAGAGGATGGACAGGCCCGGGAGGGCGGCAGGAAAACGGGTCATGGGGTGGCTGCTCGGGGCTGCGCCCCTCAGGGGCGGCCGGATTTCTCTACGGTCGGGCCGGGCCGAAAACACGGCCCTTCTCCATACATGACAAACGAAAACCCAAAAAGGGCCATCGCAAATGACGCGGCCCCTTGCCAGATGGCTCAGAACGAGCCGCGCAGCGTCAGCATCGCGTTGCGCGGCGCACCATAGAGGTTGTTGCTGAAGGTGCTTCCCAGGGTCTGGTAGTAGGTCTTGTCGAACAGGTTGTTGACGTTCAGCGTCAGCGTCCAGCGCGGGTCGATCCGATACTGCACCATCGCGTTCCACAGCGCATAGCCGTCCTGGGTGAAGTCGAAAGGCACAGACGCCCCGCTGGCAGACAGCGCCGTCCCGCTCACGTAGTGGGTGCTCTGGATGGTGGCGCTGCCTCCCACGCGCCACTGCGATAGCGCACCCGGCAGCGTGTAGGCCGTGGAGAGCTTGAGCAGATGGCGCGGCGTGATGCTGCTGTAGGTCTTCGCGGTGCTGTGGTCCCTGGTGTTGTTGAAGGTATAACCCGCAGCCAGTTGCCAGCCCGGCCGCACCTCCCCGCCCACTTCCATGTCGAACCCGCGGCTCGTCACCTTGCCCTGGGCGATATAGCAGCAATTGCCGCTCCAGCGGTTGTTGGAGGTCTCGTAGTTCGGGTCCACGGCGGCCGAGCCGGTGCGCTCCACGTTGAAGATGCTGAAAGTCGCGTTCAACCGGCCGTCCATCAGTTCACCCTTGAGGCCGGCCTCGTAGCTAGCCCCCTTGACCGGCGGCAGCGGCGTGCCCGGCGGCGGGCCCGCCATGTTCAGCGCCTGCGGGTTGAAGATGGACGCATAGCTGGCATAGGCCGACCATTGGCCACCCAGGTCGTAGATCACGCCGCCATAGGGCGTGACCTTGGTGGGCTCCTTGAAGGGCGTGTCCGACCAGGGTATGCGGTTGCCGCTGGCGTCCATGCTCCAGATCGCCTGCGCGAAGTCGTAGCGGCTGGCCCGCGCGCCCACGATCACGTGCAGCCGGTCGGTGGGGTGCAGGCGCAGCACGCCGTAGCCGCCCACCTGCTTCTGGCCCCAGGGGCCGTAGCGGGTATTGAAATAGGTGTCCGTGGACGGCGTCCAGACGCTGGGGTCGAACGGGTTGCTCGCCACCGTGCCGCTGCCGGGGAAGTTGCCGGTCTGCCAGAAGCTGTCCACGCGCTGCCAGTCCATGCCCACCAGCACCTCGTGCGTGCGGCCCATCAGTCCGAAGGTGCCGCCCAGGCTCAGATCGACCATGTCCTGCGTGTTGCCCGACTGGATATGGCCGCCGCGCCATACCGCGCCGGCCAGCGTCTGCGGATGGATGGCGCCGCCCATGTAGACCCAGTTGCGGTCCAGTTCCGTTTCCACGCGGGAGGCGTTGAGCTTGGCCTTCCAGCCGTTGGAGAAGCGGTGCTCCAGCTGGGCAAAGAACTCTTTGGTCTCGTAGTCGTAGTACGCCCAGGGCTGGGTGAAGTTGGTGCTGCGCGGCAGGCCCAGGCTGCGGCCGTCCGTGTAGCGCGGCAGGCCCGCATAGTCGCCGTTCTCGTGCTGCTTGCCATAGCTGCCGCCCACGGTGAGCAGGGTGTCGGGCGTCAGGTCGGCCTCCAGCACGCCGTACAGCGCGGGCTTTTCGCTGCTGCGCCAGTCCATGTACGAGTCGCCCTTCTGGTAGGACAGCACGGCGCGCCCGCGCACGCTGCCGTCCTCGGCCAGCGGACCGGTGGCGTCCAGCTCCACGCCGCGCCGGCTCCAGGAGCCGGCCGACAGCTCGACCTTGACCTGGCGCTGCGCCAGCGGCTTCTTGCGCACGATGTTGATGATGCCGCCCGGGTCGCCCACCCCGCCCAGCAGGCCCGAAGCGCCGCGCATCACCTCCACCCGGTCGTAGAACGCCATGTTCTGCTGCGGCGAGTAGGTGTAGGCGCCCAGCGCCAGCGGCGCGCCGCCGTCGACCTGCATGCTGGTGACCTGGAAGCCGCGCGAATAGAAGTCGCCCACGGTGTTGGCCACGACGATGCCGGGCGTGAGCTTGAGCGCCTCGGTCACGTCGGTCGCACGCTGGTCGTCGAGCTGCTGGCGCGTCACCACCGACACCGACTGGGGAATCTCGCGGAACGACTGGTCCGTCTTCGACGCGATGCTGGTCACGCGGCTGGTATATGCGCCCGTGCCTTCGGTCGTGCCATCGCCCGCGCGGCGGGCCAGCACGCGCACCTCGGCCAGGGTCTTGCCGCTGGAGTCCGCGGCAGGCTGGACGGTCAGCGTGCCGTCACGCACCTGGCCGTCGAGGCCGCTGCCTGCAAGCAGCGCATCCAGCGCCTGGCGCAGCGGCAGCTCGCCGCGCACGGCGGGCGCCTGGCGCTGGGCCGCCAGGTCAGGTTTGAACACCAGTTGCAGCCCCGCCTGCCGCGCGAACTGGTCCAGCGCGCTGGCCAGCGGCTGCGCGGCGATATCGAAGCGCACGGGCTGCGCCGCCGTCTGGGCCAGGGCGGCGTGCAGCGGCAGGGCCAGGCCCAGGCACAGTGCGGCCCGGGCCAGCGGGGCGCGGCGGAAACGGAAGAAAAGCGAAGGCATGGAATTCGTCCTTGACAGTGAGTGATGGCAAATCCGAAGGGATCACTGCCTAGACGACCGGCCGAGAAAATTCCTGAAAAAAACTACCGCGCCATTGCCACCAGCAGACCGCCATCGGCCTGCTGCCGCACCTGCACCGGCAGCGCACGGGGCAGCGCCCTCACCCAGGCACGGGCCTGCGCGATGCGCACGCGCCCGCTCAGCGGCAGGCGGGCCGCCTCCGGTGTGGCCGCCAGCGTGAACGGCGCATAGCGCGACAGCCGCTGCAGCGCCTCGCCCAGCGTGCTGCCAGCAAAGGCCAGCTCGCCATGGCGCCACAGCGCCGCGTCGCCGGGCGGCGCCTGGGTCTGCGTGACAGTGGCGCCCTCCACCTGCAGGCCCTGGCCCGCGCCCAGTTCGCAGGCCTGGCCGCCCGCGCCAGGCTCCACGCGCACGCGCCCGGACTCCACCTGCACCGTGACGCGCTCCCGGCCATCGGCGCCCGCGGCGACCTCCACGCCGAAGCGCGTGCCCAGCACCGTGACGCGCACGCCGCGCGCCTGCACGGTGAAGGGCCTCCCCGGGTCGCGCGCCACGTCGAAGAACGCGGCTCCGTGCGCCAGCGTCACCGCGCGCCGCACCGCGAAGTAGCGGACTTCGGCGCTGCTCTGGGCGTCGAGCAGCACGCTGGAGCCATCGGGCAGGCCGTGCCGCGCCAACTGGCCGCGCGTGCTGCTCCAATGGGCCTGCCATTGCACATGGGTGTCGCGGTAGAGCTGCCACTGCCGCCAGCCGACGCTGCCTCCCACGCCCATGCCGGCCAGCCCCAGCAAGGCGCCCAGGCTGCGCCGCCGGCCCGCGCGCCGGGTGTCGGCGCTGCCGGGCCGGGTGCCGCGCCAGCGGTGCAGCGCGTCCTCGATGCAGGCCTGGGCCTGGATCAGGTCGCGCTCCACGGTATTGAGCGACACCCCCAGCCGCGCGGCGATCTCGGGCTGGCGCTCGCCGTGCACGCGGTGCGCGACGAAGGCGGCGCGGCCGCGCGCGGGCAGGCCGGCCAGCGCCGCCTCCAGCGCGGCCAGCGCCTGGCGGTACATGACGGAGTCGGCCGCGTCGGGCGCATGGCTGGGCGCCAGCTGCTCGTGCAGGACCGCCGCGTCCAGGTAGCGCCCGTGGCGCTGGCGGCGGCGCTGCGCATCGAGCGCCATGTGCTGCGCCATGACGGCCAGGTAGGCAGCGGCATCGCGCGGTGCCTGGGGCGCTTCACCGTGCCGCTCGGCAGGCAGGCCGCGCGCATGCTCGGCCAGCCTGAGCCAGGTGTCGTGCACCAGGTCGCCGGCCTCCTCGCGGCTGCCCGTGCTGCGCGTGGCCACGCGCAGCAGGTCGGCATAGGCGCGGTCGAAGCCCGCCAGCAGCGCGCGGGTGAAGGAGGCGGACAGTTCCATGGGGCGGCATCATAACCATGGTAAGGAGAATCATTCTCAATATCACCTTGCCACCCGCGGCCTCGCCGTCAGAACGCGCCGCGCAGGGTCAGCGTGGCGTTGCGAGGGGCGCCGTAATAGCTGCCGCCGATAGTGCCGCCGATCGCCGACCAGTAGGTCTTGTCGGTCACGTTGTTGATGTTGAGCGCCGCAGTCCAGTGCGGGTTGATGCGGTAGGACGCGCGCAGGTCCAGCACGGTGTGGCCGGGGTTCTTGACCGTCTCGACATAGGCCCGGCTCTGCGCGGCCACATTCGCACCAACGGTCCAGGCGGACCAATCGCCCGGCAGGTTGTAGCTGGTGGATACGCGCAGCAGGTTGCGTGGTGCATCGCTGGTGAGCGGCGCGCCCGACGAGTCCTTGCTCGTCAGATACGTGTAGCCACCGGCAATCTGCCAGCCGTGTGCGAGTTGGCCCCCGACCTCGGCGTCAAAGCCCTTGCTGCGCACACTGACCGCGCGATAGCAATCACCGGTGGTGATGATCATGCCGCCCGGGCATGACGGCAGCGTGCTGTTGTCGTACAGCGCCATGTTGCGCTTCTTGATGTCGAACACCGCGAAGGCCACGTTGAGCTTGCGATCGAAGAACTCGCCCTTCACGCCGGCTTCGAGGTTGGTGCCGACGGCGGGGTCGAAGCTGCCGCCCGTGGCCGAGAGGTATTGCGACTGCGTCACGAAAGTGTCGGCGTAGCTCGCGTAGACCGACCAATTCGGATCCAGGTCATAGACCAGGCCTGCATAGGGCGTGAGTTGGGCGTCTTCCTGGTAGTCGTTGAGCACCGTGCCAGTGACCAGGTTGTCGGTGCGGGACTGGTACCAGTTGAGCCGGCCGCCCAGGCTCAGGTGCAGGTTCTTGGCCAGCTCCAGGCGGGTGCTAGCGTACAGGCCCGCGGTCTCCACCCGCTGCTGTTGCCGGTTGGCGTAGCTCGCCGGGTTGGCCGGCTCCGGGATCAGCCCATGGTTGAAGTTGAAGATGTCGACGGCAATGCGTTGCGGCACGGTGGTATTGCCGATGAACGTGTCTTGCCGGGACCACATCGCGCCCACCAGGAACTTGTGCGTGCCGCCCAGTGCCTGGAAGCTGCCGGTCAGGTTGGCGTCCAACCCGCTGTAGTCGAGATCACGGCGAGAGAAATACTGGCTCACCGTACTGGCGCCGGTCATGGTCGTGGGGTCGATCGCACCGCGGGCGGTGCTCAGTTTTTGCGTGTAGTCGCTGTTGCCGTGGTTGGCGGTGATCTTGCCCACCCAGGCGCCATCGAACGCATGCGACAGTTCGGCGAAGAAGTCGTCGGTCTGGGCCTTGTGGCGGTTCCAGTTCTGCCCCAGCGAGGTGGAGCGCGGCAGGTTCAGCGAGGCGCCCGTGGTGTAGCTGGGCAGGCCGTAGATGGTGTAGCCCGGCGTGTCCACCGTTTGGTGGCGGTAGCCGCCGGTGAGCCTGGTGCGGCTGCCCAGGTCGGCGTCGATGACGCCATAGAACAAGGGCTCTCGGGTGTGGGCCACGTCATAGAAATAGTCGCGGTCGGTATACGCCGCGACCACGCGGCCGCGTACCGTGCCGGCAGCGTTGATCGGGCCGCCGGTATCGATCTCGGTGCGGTAGTTGTTCCACGAGCCGATGCTTTGCGCGATCTCGAAATGCGCCTCGGCGCGCGGGCGCTTGCGCACCATGTTGACCACGCCGCTCGGGTCGCCGGCGCCCACCGCCAGGGCGCCCGCGCCGCGCAGCACCTCGACGCGGTCGAAGATGGCGGAGTCCATCGGGACCCAGCCCGTCGGGCTGAGCGCGCCGCTGGAGACGCCGTCCATCAGGTAGTTGTCGTCGGGGATGACGAAGCCGCGCATGGTGTAGGTGTGCGAACCGAAGTTGCGCTGCGATTTGCTGGCGCCGGTGGTCTGCACGATCACGTCCTCGATCGCCGTCATGCGCTGGTCGTCCATCTGCTGGCGCGTCACCACCGTCACCGACTGCGGTGTTTCGCGGATCGACTGCTGCATCTTGCCGATGGACAGCGCCCGGGTGGTGTACGAACCGGTCTGCTCGGTGATGGGGCTGGAGACCGCCTCGGCCGTTACCCGCACCTCCGGCAGCGCGGCATCGCCGCCGTAAGGCGCCGTCTGCCGGACCCGGGGCGCCGCGCGCAGCACGTAGCCGCCCTGCGCCTGCGCCGCAGCCTCCAGCCCCGTGCCCCGCAGCAAGGCGTCCAGGCCGCTGCGCGCCGTGTGGCTGCCCTGCACCCCCGGGCTGCGCAGGCGCTGCACCTGGTCCTGGGTGAAGGACAGCAGCAGGCCCGAGTCGCGCCCGAACCGGTTGAGCGCGTCTTCGAGCGGACCGGCGGGAATGCTGTAGCTGCGTGCCGCTTCGGCACCGGAGGATGCGCCGGGCGCCTGGGCATGCAGGCTGCCGCCCAGGCTGGCGCAGGCCAGCGCCAGCACGAGGCTGCGGCAGGCTCGGGCCTGCGGGTAGAGCGGAAAACGGGGGGCTGAAAGAGGGGCCATGGTGGTCAGGAGGAAGGAAGGGCAAGGCGCCTGCGCGCCGGGCGGGCGCGGCGCGGGGCCGCACTCCCCTTCCATGTCCCGCGAGTTGCCAAAACAGCCCACCGCGCGCGCAATTTTTTCGCAACGGCGAGTGCCACTATCAAAAAAGAGAGCTGCTCGCGCTTGCCAGTCAAAGAATCCAATAGGTTTTTGTACTGAAACCCAGGAATAGCAAGCGCGAGCAGCTCTCTTTTTTGCAGAGTCACCGGGGCGCGGCTTCGGCCACCACCTCCTGCCGCCCCCACCAGCGCGCGAGCGTGCGCACCCGCAGCCCGGGCAGGGCACCGAGCGCGGCCAGCACGCGCGGCACGTCGTCGAGCGGGTAGGTGCCTGACACCCGCAGGTGCGCCACCTCGGGCGCGCAGACCAGCCGCGCCGCGCTGTAGGGCTGCAGCGCGGCCAGCAGGTCGGGCAGCGGCAGGCCGCGTGCGACCAGCATGCCCTCGGTCCAGGCCGTGCTGTCCTCGTGCACGGCGGCCGGGGCCGACACGCCCTGCGCCTGCAGCGTGGCCTGCCGGCCCGCGGGCAGCACCAGCGCGCTGGCGGCGGCGTCGCGCGGCGTGAGGCGCACGGCGCCCTCGAACACGCCGACCCACGTATCGCCCCCGGCCAGCGCGCGCACGGCGAAGCGCGTGCCCAGGGCCTGGGCCTCGCCGGCGGCGGTCTGCACGGCGAAGCCGCGCGCGGGCTGGTGGCTGTCGGGCGCGGTGGTGATGAGCACCTCGCCCTCCAGCAGGCGCAGGCGGCGCAATGCGGGGCCGTAGGCGATGTCGAGCGCACTGGCACCGTTGAGCACGAGCTGCGTCCCGTCTTCCAGCACCAGGCGGCGGCGCTCGCCGCGCGCCGTGCGCACGTCGGTCACCCAGGTGCGCCAGGGCGTGCGCTGCTCCAGTTGCCACGCCACGCCCGCGCCGAAGGCCAGCACGGCCAGGGTCTGCGCCACGCGGCGGCGCGCCGGGCCGCGCGGCGCCAGCGCCGCGCGCGCGATGGCCGCCTGCTGCGGCGCGGCCAGGCCCGCCAGCCGTTCGTTGACGGCGGCGATGTGCTGCCAGGCCTGCTCGTGCAGCGCATCGGCCGCGCGCCAGGCCTGCCACGCGCGCCGCAGGGACTCGGGCAGGTCTCCGTCCTGCAGCAGCAGCCACCATTCGACGGCGCGGCGCGCCACCGCGGGCGGCACCGTCACGGCGCCACCGCGAAGTAGCAGCGCATGCCCGCCTGCACCAGGTAGCGCTTGACGGTGGTGAGCGACACGCCGAGCGCGCGGGCGATGTCGGCCTGCTTCATGCCGTCGAGCTGGGCCATCAGGAACGCGCGCCGCACGGGCGCGGGCAGGCCGTCGAGCAGGCGGTCGATTTCGTCCAGCGCCTCCAGCAGCAGCGCGCGCTCCTCGGGCGACAGCGCGGCGGCCTGCGGCGCCTGGGCCAGCGCCTCCAGGTAGGCGCGCTCCAGTTGCTGGCGCCGGTAGTGGTTGGCCACCACGCGCTGCGCCACGGTGGTCAGGAAGGCGCGCGGCTCGCGCGCCTGCACGGGCTCCTCGCGCGCCAGCAGGCGCACGAAGGTGTCGTGCGCCAGGTCGGCCGCCTGGTGCACGTCGCCGAGCTTCTTGCGCAGCCAGCCCTGCAGCCAGCCGTGGTGGTCGGTGTAGAGGGTGGCGATTTCGCGGTGGAGGGGGCTGTGGGCGGAGGGCATGGCGGTTCCCGGCGTGACTGCGGGACTGCTGGCCCACAATAAAACAAGAATCATTCTTATTCTATTGGGACCGCCGGCAGCCCCCGGAACCCGCGGCAGTGCCTACCAGTAGTACTTGAAGCTCAGGGTCGCCTCGCGGTCCACGCCACGGAAGATGCCCGCGTAGTAGGTCTTGTTGAACAGGTTGTTGACGTTCAGCGCGATGCGGTACTGGGGCGTCTCGTAGGCCACGGCCAGATCGGCCAAGGTTACGGCGTCATTGAAGTTGAGGCTGCCGTCGGACGCGACGTTGTAGGGTGAACGTCCCTTGTAGCGCAGGCCGCCCGCGACCATCAGGCCTGGCACTGCGTGCGGACGGTAGTCCAGCCAGACGCTGGCCATGTGGCGTGTGGTTTGCAGGGTCTGACGGCCGATTTCCGCAGCGCACGTGCTCTGCGTGGTGCGCGGATCAAGGTAGGTATAGCTGGCAAGGGCACTGAGCTCGCGTGTCAGGCCTGCACGTCCCTCCAGTTCCACGCCGGTGGATCGCACTTCGCCGGTCTGGATGCTGAAACGCGGGTGGTCCGGGTCCTGCGTGGTCACGTTCGTCTGGCGCAGGTCGAACACCGAGGCCGTGAGCAAGGTGTCGCTGCCTGCGGGCTGGTACTTCACACCCACCTCGTACTGCTTGCCACGGCGCGGTGCGAACGCGCTGCCGTCATAGGCCAGGCCCGTGGTCGGGTCGAAGGACGTGGCGTAGCTGGCGTACGGCGCCCAGCCGCTGTCGAACTGATAGAGCACACCCGCGCTGCCCGTGTTGGCGCTGTCGGACATACGCGGCTGGGTCATGCTGCCTTGCGTGGTGCGGGCCGTGTCGTGGCGCAGGCTCAGCTTGGCGATCCAGCGGTTCCACTGGAACTGATTGAGCGTATAGATGCCCGTCTGGCGCAGGGTGGAACGGCTGTCCTCCAGTTCGGGCATGGCAATGGTCTGGCCGTAGACCGGATGGTTCAGGTCCAGGTTGGGCACGTCCCAGCCAAAACCCAAGCCACCGCGCTCCTTGTAGCGGTTGTGGTCCACGCCCACGACCAGGCGGTGCTGAACCGCGTCCCAGCGCAGATCCTTCTGCGCGCGGCTGTCCACGGCCAGGGTGGTGCCCTTGGTGCGCTGGGCCAGGTTGGCGCGCGAGATGCTGCGGCCGTCGGCCAGCACATCCATGGCGTAGATATGGCGGTAGTCGATGTCGATGGTGGAGTAGCGCAGGTTCTGCGTCAGCTGCCAGCCGCTGTCGGTCTGGTGGCCCAGCTCATAGCCCAACGATTTCGTGTCGCGGTCGAAGCGGTCGAAGGCCGGATCGCCGGCCGTCAGGCGTGCAGGCACGTCCTTGATTTGCGGGTAGGTGAACAGGCTGGGCCACCAGGACTTTGGCGTGCCGCGTTCGCGCGAGTAGCTGCCCAGCACGGTCAATTGGGTCTGGCCTGAGAGCCTCCAGCGCAGCGACGGGGCAACCGAGATACGGTCGTCGCGCGCGCCCACGGTACGGCCATCGCTGTCACGGCCCTTGAGATTGAGGCGGTAGAGCACGTCGCCCGCCTCGTCCAGCGTGCCGCCCAGGTCAGCGGTGAGCTGTGCGCGGTGGTAGCGGCCATAGGTCACGCCCACACTGTTCACATGATCGGCTTCGGGCCGCTTGGACACGACGTTGACCACCCCGCCCGTCCGGCCTTGCCCGAAAAGCACCGAGGCCGGGCCCTTGATCACCTCGATGCTTTCGAGCTCATCGATCTCGTCGTTCAACGAACCATATGTGCCGGCCGCGAACTGGCGCAGGCCGTCCTTGTAATAGGAGCTCCCGTCGCTGAAGCCGCGGATGATGGCGCCGGTCATGCGCACATCGGCGCTGGTGACCTCGGTGGACACGCCGGCCGTATACGACAGTGCTTGCTCGATGCTCTTGGGCGCCTGGGTCTTGAGCTGCTCCTGGCTCACGATGGAGATGGAACGCGGCGTTTCCATCAGCGTGGTGCCCAGCTTGGTGCCCGAGGCACGGCTTTGAGCGGCATACAGACCTTCCGCCGCATCGCGCTGCGAGGTGACGGTGACCGTCGACAAGGTGGCGGTGTTGGCGGCAGCCGCGGATGGCCGCAACGCGGGCGCAGGCGCCAGCACATAGCCGCCCTGCCCTGCTGCGGCCTGCGCCTGCAGGCCGGAGCCGGAGAGCAGCCGCTCCAGCGCCTCGCGCACCGTGTAGCGGCCCTGCAGTCCCGCCGTGCGCTTGCCCTGCACCAGCGCGGGCGGCGCGCTCACGTTCACGCCCGCATCGGCGGAAAAAGCCGTCAGCGCCCCGGCCAGCGGCCCCGGCGGCACCTGGAACTGGCGCTGCGCCGCCGCGGGCGCCTGCACCGCCTGCTGGGCCTGGGCCGCGCCCGGCAGGGCCGTGGCCGCGAGGCCCACGGCCATCAGCACGGCCAGGCCGGCCTGGGCGATGGGATGAAGGGTAAAAGGTGCGCTGGGCTGGGAGGCCATGGTCTGTGTTTCCTTCGGGAAATGCCGGTCGATGAAATTGCTTGCCATCGAACAGGACACGCCCCGAAGCGCAAAGGGGCCAGCGCAGGGCCGTTTTTTCAGCGCTCCGCACCCGCTGGCGCGATCGTGACCCAGTAGCGCGTGCGGTAGAGCACCTGCACGGGCAGCAGGTGCGTGAGGTTGCCGAGCACGGCGCCGGTGTCCCCGAGCTGGAAGGCGCCCGTGATGCGCAGCCCGGCCACGGCCGGGTCGCAGTGCAGCCAGCCGCGCCGGTAGCGCGCCAGCTCCGCCGCGAAGTCGTCCAGCCGCATGTCGTCCACCGCGAGCACGCCGCGCGCCCACTGGCCCGCGCTGGCGGGCGCGGGCTCGGCGGCCGACACCTCCCAGGGGTCGAACCAGGCCTGCTGGCCGGCCTGCAGGCGCTGCACGGCCGCGCCCGCGCGCGGCGCCACCTCCACGGCACCCTGCAGTACGGCCACACGGCTACGTGCGGCCTCCAGCCGCACGGCGAAGCGCGTGCCGATGGCGCGCACGCGGCCCTGCGGTGTCTCCACCGCCAGTGCGCGCGCGGGGGTCTGCGGGTCGGGCGCGGTTTCAACCCAGATTGCCCCCGAGCGCAGGCGCAGCAAGCGCTGGCCGCTATCAAATTCGATATCCACCGCGCTGGCCGTGTCGAGCACGATGCGGCTGCCGTCGGCCAGCCGCCACTCGCTCCGCTCGCCCGTGGCCGTGGCATGCGTGGCCGTCCACTGCGGCGCATGGCGCCAGGCCAGCCAGCCGGCCGGCGCAGCCACCATCAACAGCGCCAGCGCGCGCACGGCCTCGCGGCGGCCGGTGCGGTGCCGGGCGCGGCCCAGCACCGGGGCGCCGAGCGCGGACGGCACGCTGCCGGCCTGCCGGCTCACGGCCAGGGCGCGCTGCCAGGCGCGGGCGTGGTCGGGATCCTGGGCGTACCAAGCCTCGAAGGCCTGCCGGTCCGAGGCGCTGGCTTCGTCCGAATGCAGCAGCACGAACCATTCGGCCGCCTGCAGCGCCACCTGGCGCGACAGCGGCGCGGCGGCATCCGCGGCACTCATGCGGACAGCAGGATGCATTCGGCCATGGCCTGGGCCATGTAGCGCTTGACCGAGCGCAGGCCGATGCCCAGCTCGGCGGCGATGGCCGCATAGGTGAGGCCCTCGACCTGGGACAGGATGAAAACCGCGCGCACCTTGGGCGGCAGGCCGTCGAGCATGGCGTCGATCTCCTGCAGCGCCTGCAGCACCAGCATCTGCTGCTCGGGCGACGGCGCCCGGGGCTCGGGCAGCGCGGCGAGCGCCTGCAGGTAAGCCTGTTCCAGCGACTGGCGGCGCAGGTGGTTGAGCAGCAGCCGACGCGCCACCGTGGCCAGGTAGGCGCGCGGCTCCCGCAGCGGGGCATCGGCCGGCGCGGCGGGCGCGGTGAGCAGGCGCACGAAGGTGTCTTGCGCTAGGTCGGCCACATCGCCGGCATGGTTCAGCCGGCGGCGCAGCCAGCCCTGCAGCCAGCTATGGTGATCAATGTAGAGAATGGCGACTGCGCGGTGCAGGGAAGGTTCGACGGTGGACATGGGCGGCCGATGCACAAACGCGCGCAGCGGAACAATACAAATAAGAATCGATCTCATTGTAGTGATGCACGTTCACCGTCATCGCCCGTTCTGTGCCTCAGAACCAGCCACGCAGCGTCAACAGTACGTTGCGGGGTTCGCCGTAATAGTTGCCCAAGGCAGAGCTGCCTACCGTCCGGTAGTACCACTTGTCAAATAGATTGCTGACATTGAGCGTCAACGTCCAGCGCGGATCGAAGCGATATTCGGCCATGAGATTCCAGACTGCATAGCCGCCCTGGGTTAGGCGAACGGTGCCGAAGCGCGCCGCTCCAGTTCTGCGCGGCGGCATTCCAGGTGGCAGCCGTGCCTGTCACATACTGCTTGCTGTTGATCGTGGCGCCGCCGCCGATCTTCCAGGCCGAGGCCTCGCCAGGCAATTGCCAAGCACCGAAGAACTTCAACGAGTGTTTTGGCGTAATGGTGCTGAATACTGCGTTCTCGGTCTTGTTGCGGTTGTGGTTGTAGGTGTAGCCGGCATACAAGTTCACACCCTGTGCGACTTCGCCGTTGATCTCCACGTCCAAGCCTTGACTCACCACCTCGCCAGAGTTGACGTAACAGCACGCACCGGCGAACAGCGTTTCGCTAGCCGGGTAGCGACTGTCTCGTACCGCACGATCCTTCTGAACCACGCGGTATAGCGCGAAGGACGTGTTGAGCCGGCCATTCAGCAGTTCGCCTTTCACACCCACTTCAGTAATGCTCCCATGCATTGGCTTAGAGCCGCTAACAAAAGGCTGGCAGAGTACGAGCGCAGATGACGCAACAGGCGAGGCTAAGCAGGGCGACATGAGTCTGGCAGTGCGCTCGAAGCGAATGCGCAACTTGCCGAAGGCCGCCAGCCAGGCGTGCGTGCGCTCCACTACCCAGCGATGACGCCCGAGCCGGTCATTGCGCTCGACGCCCCGGCGAGCGATGCGGCTTTGGATGCCTCTTTGCCTGAAGTCGTAGCCCTTGTCGGCGTGCAGCTTGTCGGGCCGGCTGCGCGGTCGGCCGCGCTTGCCCGCGACGCGAGGGATGGCGTCCACGAGTTCCTCCAACACCACCGAGTCATGCCGGTTGGCGCCCGTGACGCAGAACCTCAGTGGGATACCCTGCCGGTCCGTGACGAGGTGGCGCTTGCTGCCGAGCTTGCCCCTGTCGGTCGGTTGGGCCCCGTGTACGATCCCCCCGGAGTTGGACACACTGGCCCCGTCCAGGCTGACCCGACTGAAGTCCAGCCGGCCGGCACCTCGCAATTCGGCCAGCAACAGCAGATGCAGTTGGTGCCACACCCCTGCGGCCTGCCACTCTCGCAGCCGGCGCCAGCACGTCATGCCGCTGCCAAAGCCCAGTTCTTGAGGCAGATACTCCCAGGGTGTGCCCGTGCGCAACACGAACAAGATGCCGTTGAGCGCGAGTTCATTGCTCAGCCGGGGACGGCCTCCGCGTGGCGACTTCGAGACATCCGGCAGCAGAGGCTGTATCCCCGACCACAGCGCTGCGCTCACTTCCTTCTTGACTGCCATCCGCCTCAACAATTCTTGAACTGGGGCGAATGATAGGTTTCGTTAGCGGATCTTAGAGCCCGTTCAAAGTCTTTTGAGCAGTAGAGCCAAGAACGCCAAGTGGATGAACTGCAGGCTGGTGTTGAGCCGTCTCTCGCAGTTCTTCCACAACTGCCTGTTCTTCTCCAGCCACGGGAAGCTGCGCTCGACCACCCTGCGCTGGGGCATCACCTTGAACGTATGCAGTTCACTGCGCCTGGCAATTTGCACGCTGACGTGTCCGCCCAGAATGTCTTGGACGCCCTGGGCGAACGGTTTACCCACATAGCCGCTGTCACACAGCAGACCTTGCACCCGGCCCAAAGCAGGTATGCAGCGCTGCAGTGCCTGTAGCGCCCCTTTGCGATCTGTCACTTCTGCCGTGGTCACCTCAATGGCATGCGGCAGCCCTTGGGTGTCCACTGCAATGTGGCGCTTGATGCCCGAGACCTTCTTGCCCGCGTCATAGCCCTTCGAAGCCGCCGTGTCCGTGTTCTTCACGCTCTGCGCGTCCATTATCAAGAACGCGCTTGAGGCGTTGCGCCCCAGTCTCTCGCGGGCCACGCCAACCTGATTTTTTTAAGGCCTGCTCCAGCAAGCTACCGCCTTCGCGCGGCTCGCTCAAGATGGCAAAGTACGCATGCACCATGCGCCACTTGGGAAAATCCTCGGGAAGCATGCGCCACTGGCAACCGCTTCTGAGCAGGTACAGCACTGCACAGAACACCTCGTAAAGTTCCACTCTGCGCGGCGCAGTCTTCCTGCGCGCGCTCTCCAAGAGTGGCTTGATGGTCTCGAATTGTTCGCGACTGATGTCGCTCGGATAGTTCTTTCTCACTCCCCGAGATTCTCACGCCCTCGGGGAGACTTTGAACAGGCTCTCAGCGCATAGCACGCATCTTCACGCCTAGCCTGCGCCAGCCGATCACCACACCAGTCAGGCTGAGAATCGTGCCCCCCAGACTCAGGACGATCAGCACGCTGTCCCACAGCGGACGGCGCTCCAGCAAAGGCAGCCAGTCCCAACTGTGCAGCATGGCAAACAGCCAGCGGCTGACGCGCCGGCTGCTGTCTGTGCGGCCCAGCACGGCGCCTGTGTGGGGATCGACGTGAACCCAGGTGGCATGCGCGTCATCGAAGACCACCCGCAGGATGGGCAGCGGCTTGTCGGCGCCCCCGGTCATCGTGTGCGCCTCGCGTGCGTAGTAGTAGAGGTCGTAGGCCGCCAGCGCCTCGATGCGTGCGACCGCATCGGGCAGCAGCCGTGCCGCGGCCACCCTCAGCGCTTCGGGGTCGAAGGCGCGGGCCAACGCGGTATGGCTGTCGAGCAACGTGGGCCTGCCGATGGCGCCCTGGGCGAGCACCGTGGTCTGGCCCAGCGTGCGCACCCAGCGCAGCTCACGCACCGCGCCGCCGGTCGCAGCCAGCAGCGCCTGCGGCGCGGCGTCCTGCGCCGTGACCACCAGTGGGCCCCCCTGCAGCGCTTCGGTGCGCAGTGGCCGCGCCCCGTTGTCGAAAACGCGCCAGGGGTTCATCGACATCAGCCCGCTGAAGATCCAGGTGATGGTCACGAGCGCGAACAGCAGCCCCGAGATGTGATGCCAGCGCATCATGCGCCCCTGGTAGGGTGAGCGCGAACCACTGCGATAGGGCTGCGTGAAGCGCCAGCGCAGCACGCCGACGATGGTGCCGGTCAGCGCCATCGCGATGCCGAGGATCGACAGCCAGTTCACGATGTCGGCCCAGTAGCGGTCGAAAGCATTGCCCCGGAATGGGTACAGCCAGTGGATCCAGGCACCGGCGTAGTTCCACAGCCGCTCGGCACGGGGCGCATCACGCACCACTTCTCCGGTGCGGCTCGACACATAGAGTAGCGTGGCATCCGCATCGGCCAGTTGCACGCGGTGCAGCGGCCGATGTGCATCAAGGCCCCGGGAGTGGGTGAAGGCGTCCTCGCCGACCGTGCCCCGGTAGTCCAGCCCCACCCCGGGGCCGGCATAGCTCGCGGCGCTCGCCAGCGCGAGCGGCGCATCGACAGCCTGCAGGCGGGCACCGCTGCGAGCGTCGATCGTGACCACGCCGCTGCCCGGCGATACCCTGCGCATGCCCGCGGCGGAGCCAGCCCCCAGCGGCACCGCGAGGTAGACCGCGCGGCCGCCGCTGGACGCGGACAGCCGCAGTTCCTTGAGCGGCCCGGCGACGCCGGCCGCGTCCAGCGCCTCGCGCGGCGCCATGAGCCCGCTGCCCGTGCCCAGCGGCAGCAGATGCTGCAGCCGCTCGGTCTCCGTGAGCTTGGGATAGCCCACGTACATCATGACCACGCCCGAGACGAACCACATCGCGAAGAAGGCGCAGGCGACGATGCCCAGCCAGCGGTGGATCAGGAACAGCCAGCGCTTCGCGTGGGTTCGCATCGCCGCGCTCCTAGAAGGCCACGCGCACGCTAACGTCGGCCGTGCGCGGCGCGCCCAGATAGGCCATCGTGCTTGTCAGGTTGGCCGCATAGCGCTTGTCCGTGGCGTTGCGGATGCGGCCGACGAGGGAGACGTTGCGGTTGACCCGATAGCTCAGACCGAGATCAATCAACGTGTAGGCCGGCCAGCGCAGGGTATTGGCCGCATCCGCATAGACCTTGCCGACATGGCGCACGCCCACGCTGGCCTGCAGCGCCGGGGTGAATGCGTAGGACATCCAGAGATTCGCCACCGTGGAGGGGGTATTGGCCGGTGTCCTGCCGGCCAGCGACACGCCGCCCTGCTGGTAGTTCTCATAGCGGGCATCGACATAGGTCACGTTGCCCTGGATCGCCCACTGCCGGGTAGGCTGCAGGCCGACCGACAGTTCCATCCCCTGGGACGACTGTTCGCCCACCAGCACCGTGAGCGCGCTGTTGTTCGGATCCTGGGTGGCGATGTTCTTGCGCGTGATGCGGTAGGCCGCCAGCGTGGCCGTGCCTTTGCCCTGCCAGAAGTCCAGCTTGGTGCCGACCTCAACCTGCCGGCCCGTCGTCAGTTCACTGTTGTTGCGCACGTCCGCGAATGATGCAGTGGACAGGACGCCCGAAGGAGGATCGGCGGCCGTTGCATATTGGGCATAGACATTGGCGCCCGGCGCAATGTCCCAGACTAGGCCGATGCGGCCGGTGGTCGGGTGGTAACGGCGCTGGAAGCTCGCGGGATTGGCAGCCGTGACTTCACGCCGGTTGGTCAAATCCAGGTCGATGCGCTCGTGCCGCAGCGCGGTGATCAGGTTCAGCGTGGGCAAGAGGGCCGTGCGATTCTCCAGATACAGAGCGGTGGTCGTGACCTTGTTGTCCCGGTCGGGTCGGAAGCCCGGCGTCATGCCCGGAATGTTGAAAAAATTCTCGGTGACGAAGCGGTACGGATTGACTGTGCTGACCGTGCCCGAGAGGCTGTTGGGAAACCGAGTCTGCTTGTTGACGCTCACGTCCAGCCCGAAAGCCCAATCGCTGCGGCGCCCCGCGATCTGACCTTGGTATGTGCCCTCGATCCGGTCGCCAATGACGTTCTGATCGTGCCGCTGCAGCAAGGTGCTGGAGCGGATGACCGCAGTGTTGGTGGCATCGAAGCGGTAGTTCTCCACGTTGCGGTAGTCGCGCAAGGCGTCGTAGACGTAGAAGGTGTTCTTCAGTTGCAGGGCGTCGGACACGCGCCAGTCGGCAATCGAGCGCAGCCACTGCACACGCTGCGCGTAAATGCCATCGGCACTGTTGTAGTTTTTGAAGCGCGTCGCATCGTCGATACGCAGTGTCCCGGCGATGGGGTTGAGCAAGGGCGTTCCCCAGTAGGGACGATCCACCTTCTCGTCCTGGAACTCATAGGCCAGGGTATGGGTGAAGCCGCGCCCCAGGACCGACAGCAGCGAGGTCGCGAACTGCGTCGATCGCGTGCCGGTGCCCTCGGTCCAACTGTCGGCGTCGCGGTGGTTCAGGTCGATGCGGGCATAGTGGTCCGCGCTGCCCGTGCCATCGCCGGCGATGCGCCGGTTCAGCCCGACGGAGGCCTCCTTCAGGCCACGGGTGCCCAGGCGCACCTGGGCCTCGGAAATGTCGTAGCGTTCGGCGAGCTTGGTGATGTAGTTGATCGTGCCGCCCACGCCGCCGGCGCCATAGAGAAAGCTGGACGCACCGCCGACGGCCTCGACGCGGTCGTAGATCCAACTGTCCACCGGCCGTGCGGCGATGGTGTACTGCACGTTGATGCCGTTGAAGAGCTGGCTCAGCGAAGCACCGCTGAAACCCCGGTAGCTCACGCCGATGTTGCCGGGCGCGTTGTGGGCGGTGACGCCGGGAATCGCACGCAGGACCTCCTGCGTATCCTGCGCCCCCCGGGCCTCGATGGTGGCTCGGTCCACCACCGTGACCGTGGCAGGTGTCTCGCGCGGTGTCAGGCCGAGCCGGCTGGCCGTGCTGGACGGCGTGTCGAGGTTCAGCCTGCCGTTGGCCTCGGGCGTGGAATCCGTGACGACCACGGTGGGCAGCGTGGCCGGCTCGGACTGTGCACGAACTGCCGCAGGCACGACGCCCAGTGCAACCCACAGGCTTTTGACGAGAAGCCGGTGGCGAAATGCGTAGCTTGAAGGGAATGGAGAGGAGTGCGCGCTCGGGCGCGCCGGGATACTGAAAGTGAAGGCGAAAAAGTTCATGGACGACTCCTGTCGCTGCCCCACGAGGCAGGCAGCACATGGGACGGCGCTGCGCGCTCATGCGCAGGCCGGGCGGTTCAAGCAGAGGTCGTCGATGGCGGCGCGCGTGGCAGCGCCGGGGGCCAGGGAGGATCGGGAGATACGGCGCGCTTTGCCGGTGGCAGCGGCGGCGCATGGACTGCGCTGGGAAGCACCGGTATCTGGACGTCGGCCGGCGCCAGCCCCAGACTGGCATGCAAACGGCAATAGGGGCAGTCGGTGGACAGAAACGCCGAAGGGGCGGATTGACTGTCCTGGGGCGCGGATGCGCCATCGTCCTGGTCGAGCTGAACGAACTTGGTGCCCAGACTGGTGCATATCTGTACCCAGCCGCTCTCGGAGGGGCTCAGGGCCTGCACGAGCGGCCCCGCTAACCATCCCCAGAGCAGCGCGAGCACGACCAGCCGGACGCAGCGGATGCGCCACGAAGGACAGCGGAGTGCCGAAGGCCGCTTGTGCATGCGCTGCGCGTTGATGGCCGGTGAATACCGCTGGGTCGATGCAGGTTGCGAAACCGGTCAGTGCTTGTGGCCGCCGTGCATCGCGGGCGCCGCGTTGCTGTTGAGCGGGCGCACGGGCGCTTTGACCTCCACGGTCTCGCGCTGGCCGTCCTTGCCCTCGAATACCAGTGTCAATGGCACCGTGTCACCCTCTTTCACGGGCTGGGTCAGGTTCATGAACATGATGTGGTAGCCGCCGGGTTTGAGGTCTACCGTTTTGCCTGCGGGCAGTTCGATGGCGGGCACCTGGCGCATCCTCATCACGTTGTCCTGCATCGCCATCTCGTGCACCTCGACGTTGGGGGCGAGGGGCGAGCTGGCCGAGACGAGCCGGCTGCCCTTGGCGGATTGCAGTTGCATGAAGGCGCCAGTGGCTTTTTGCTGCGGCACGGTAGCGCGCACCCAGGCGTCCTTGACGGTGACTTGGGCCTGGGCTGTAGCCGCGAGCATGGCGATGGCGACGATGGTGGTGCGAATGGCGAGTTGCATGGTGATCTCCTGGGTGATGGTGGAAATGCGGGTCAAGCCGAGTGCAGAAGCTGGCGCAGATCGTCTGCGTACTCCTGCGCGCTCTGTTCGTGGCGCAGCACGAGACGCAATCGTCCTGATGGGTCGTAGACGTAGCTGAGCGCCGAGTGGTCCAGGGTGTAGGAGTTGCCGGTGGGCACTTTCTTGAAATACACCTTGAAGTGCTGGGCGGTCTCGGCGGTGCGTGGCGCGTCGGCGTGCAGGCCTATGAAGCTGGGATCGAAGGCCGCGGTGTAAGCCTTGAGCACTTCGGGCTTGTCACGCTCAGGATCGAGGGTGACGAACAGCACCTGCAGGCGCTCGCCGTCGGCACCAAGCAGGCGCTTGACCTCGGCGGCACGCGCCAGGGCAGTCGGACACACGTCGGGGCACTGGGTGAAGCCAAAGAACATCAGCACAGCCTTGCCCTTGAAGTCCGCCAGCGTGCGCTTGCGCCCCTCGGGGTCGTTCAGCCGGAAGTCGGAGCCGTAATCGGCGCCGGTGACGTCGATGCCATGAAAAGCTGCGGCGGGCTTGCGGCATCCGGCCACGGCCAGCAGCCAGGCCAATACGCCGCATATGGCGTAGCGCCGATGCCGGGAATGGGTGTCCATGCGTGTCTGCTCCTCGTTGGGGTGGTGATCGTTGCCTTGGCCGCTTGCAGGCGGGTGCGCAGCGGGCATGCGGGCGTGCCCATGCCGCGACGGCAGCGCTTGCTGCCAGGCGTGTGAACGTCAGCCGTCCGAGCCCGTGCTGCCGTGCAGCGACCGATGTTCGGTCGGCGGTCCGGCCGTGCATGGCACGGCGGGGCCGCGCTCAGGTGCGGCAGCCTGCCCGAACGGGCCAGGCCGGCGCGTCGGATCAGGTGAGAGACGGAGGCCCGCGTGGGGGCAGAGGCGCGCCCACGAGCGCGGCGATGTGGGCCGAGACAAGGGGCTTGAGGGCGTGTGCCAGGGGCTGGGGCATGTCCAGCGCAACGCTGACCATCGGCACGGGGGCGCCGGCAGGAAGACACAGGGAGCAGTCGAGCGTGTGCTGGTTGGCCTGCACCGGCTCGCCATCGGCGTCGGTGTAGACGATCTTCACGCCGCCGCCGGCGGAGCACACCACTTCCATCGTCTTGGGATGGACGAGGGGCGACGCAGCCGCGACACCCAGCATCAACACGAACCACGCCAGGATCAGGCGGACAAGCATTGAGGAGGTGCGCAGCGCGTGCATACTGGCATTATCCGTGAATCAGGCCACGAGACGGGTTTCGCAGGCGTCACCCACGACGGGCCTCATGGCTGCTTCACGTTGGTCGAGACGCCGATGGGTGTCGCAGGCGCAGCGTGCGCGGCGTCGTGTGCGCGCCGGTACACGGCCCCCCAGGCCAGTCCGGCCAAGGCCGCCACCAGCGACCCGGCCAGCACGCCCAGCTTGGCCGCGCCCAGCAGGGCCTCGCTGTCGAACGCGAGCATGGCGATGAAGATGGACATGGTGAAGCCCACGCCCGCCAGCAGGCCGATGAGGACGATGCCGCCCCAGGTCACGCCGGGCGGCAGCCGGCACCAGCCCAGGCGCACCATGAGCCAGCTCACGCCGACCACGCCCAGCGGCTTGCCCAGCACCAGCGCCAGCGCGACGCCGGCCATCACCCACTGTGGGCCGGGCGCGGACAGGTCGATGCCGCCCATGCTCACGCCCGCATTCGCCAGCGCGAACAGCGGCATGATGCCGAACGCCACCCAGGGGTGCAGTGCCGTCTGCACGCGCACCACGGGCGGCAGCAGTTCGCGCTGGGCCAGCCGCAGTTGCCGGAGGGGCACGGCCAGGTGGTGCGCCTCCTTCGCGTCATCGTGGTCGCGCAGTTTCTGAGCCGCGTGCGCCACCATGTCCAGCGGGCGCTCGCGCGTGGGCCGTGACAGCACCGGCGTCAGCATGCCGAGCACGACGCCGGCCAGCGTCGGGTGCGCGCCGGTCATCAGCAGGCCGATCCAGACGATGGCGCCGGGCAGTACATAGGCGAAGGCGGAGCCGACGCCCATGCGCTGGAAGCCCAGTACCACGAGGATGCCCATCGCGGCGACGAGAAAGCCCGACAGGTCCAGCCCTCCCGAATAGAACAGCGCGATGATGAGCACCGCGATGATGTCGTCGATGATGGCCAGCGCCAGCAGGAAGACGCGCACGTTGGAAGGAATGCTCCGGCCCAGCAGCGCCAGCACGCCCACGGCGAAGGCAATGTCGGTGGCCGTGGGCACGGCCCAGCCTTGCAGCCGCGACGGGTCGGTGTTCAAGGCGGCGTAGATCAGCGCGGGCACGGCCACGCCGCCCAGCGCCGCCATGATCGGCAGGCTGGCCTGGCGCAGATTGCTCAAGGCGCCTTCGTGGATTTCGCGGCGGATTTCCATGCCGACGACCAGGAAGAACACGGTCATCAGGCCATCGTTGATGAGGAAGTGCAGCGATTGGGAGAACGTGAAGCCGCCGATGCCGAGCGACACCGGCAGGTGCCAGAGCGCGTGGTAGCTGTGGGCGAGCGGTGAATTGGCCCAGATCAGCGCCACGGCGGCGGCGATCAGCAGCACGATGCCGCTAGCGGCTTCGATGTGCAGGAAACGGTCGAAGGTGGCGAAGGCGCGTTCGGCCAGAAGTTGGGCGCGCGGCAGATCCTGCCGTGGGGTGTGGCGGTGCATGGTCGTCAGAACTCCGCGTGGCGGCCCGACCGACGCATGAACCTGTCCCGCTGCGGCATGCAGCTAACACCCGGCCCGTATTCTACAGAGCGACAGCACGAAATTCAGGCCGGCAGCGCCCCAACTACCGCATCCTGACGAGGCAAGGCGGCCGGCGACGCGCGCAGCGCGATATCCAGCTTGAAGACGCCGGCAGCCCGCACCAGTTCCTGCGCTTAGCTACGCAAGCTGGATGCTGCTGCAGACTTTGGACGCAACCTCGACAGGTTCTGACAGATCGTTTCCTGAAGAAAAATCGCCCCGTCCGGCACAAAGCCGGACGGGGCGATTGCTATTCAAACGGAGGATTCGCCCTATTTCGACCGGGACCGAATCAACCGCCCCGCACCATCTGCATGATCTTCGCGGTATTCAACCCCCGCGCCATCTCCTGCATTTGCGGCAGGTATTGCACCTGCAGTTGACGACCATCGGCCATGACGTGCTGGTAGGCATCACGCAGCATTTGCGTGCCCAGCGCGCGTCCACCCGCGTAATACTGGTTGGCCACATGGCCCAGTGCGTAAGTGGCAGCGAAGCTCATGCCAATGCTTACGGCCTGGCGTCCCAGTCCACCCAACAGACCCTTGCCCGCCTTGCCCAGCAGGCCGCCGAGCAGTTTGCGCCCGGCCTCTTCCAGGTACTGGGAGGTCAGCCCTACGCCCAGGGCCGCCAACAGGTCCTTGATGTGGCCGCGGTCCAGTTCGTAGCCGTAGCTCTGGCCGGTTTGGTAGACCATCCGCATCTGCAGCGGAATGATGGCCAGCGTGGACAGGTTCTCAGGCAGCAATTCGATGGCACCGTTGAGAATCGCCGCATGGAGGATCTTGCGGTCCATGTCGGCGGCAGACAACGTACCGGTGCGGCGCTGTGCCGTGGTGCCAGGCAGCGCATCGACGACAGCAGGATGCGGGGCCGGCAGGCCTGCCTGCTCCATCTCCGGCGTGGCTGCGGCGGCAGTCTGCAAGGGGGCGCAGGCCAATGCCTCGGCCTGCGCAGCAAACGCCGTAGGCTCTTGCCCCAGGGCTTCGTTCAGCTGGACAAGAAAGGCCTGCTCCTGCGCGCTGACTTGGCCGTCGGCCTCGCATACGCACACGGCCATTTCATAGGCCAGCAGGCGTGCCTCTGCGCTGGCCAGTTGCGGAAGCACGTCGGCCAGTTGGACGCGGCGCACCAGCACGTCCTGGTACAAGCTTGGCAAGTTGACCTGCTGGTCCTGCGCCAGGCCTTGCGCCACCTGGCGGATCTGCTCGCGCTCGCGGTCATGCTTGGCACCGTCCGCATACGAGGCCAGCAGGCAAACGGTAAGGATGGCGCGGATTTCTTCGGTGCTCATCAGGTTCCTCCTCGAAATGGACGGCCAGCCGATTCGTGGCCGCCACGAGCTCAGGGCAGCAGAGTAACGCGGTCCACCTCGAACTCGGTCTTGCGCAGGCCCTTGTCGAGTTCACCCACGAGTTCCACGCGCTGCTCGGCGCTCACGGTCTGGCCTGGCGGGAAGTCCTCGTTGTCGATCTCCACGGTGATACGGCCGGTGGCGTCTTCGAAGATGTAGCGTTCATCGCCTTCGAACGACACGATGCGCCCCTGCAGGCGGGCGACCTGGTCGTCCCGGCCCGTGTCGAGCAGTTGCTTGACCGTCATCAGCGGCACGTTGCTGGGGCCTGTGTAAGTGCCTGGAACGACGGCCTTGGGGGCGTTGCTGGGACCCGTGTAACCCGAGGGCTGGGCAATGGCGACGGTAGCGCCCAGGGCCATTGCGGCGGCAACCGCCAGTGTGGAAGCGATGTAGCGCATGGTTTAACTCCTTTTTTCCGTGGTTGCAAGAAGCTCCGCCGGTTGCGGAACAACGCTATTGGAAAGCGCGAACCTGAAGGCAATCTGATGTGCTTTCAGTCCGCGGGGAAGTCGAGCACCGCGCCGAGCCCCCGCCCCTCCAGCCCTTCTTCGAAATGCAGAGTCGCTCCATGCAGCGCCGCGATGCGCGCCACGATGGACAGGCCCAGGCCGTTGCCAGTCTGGCCGGTGCCCAGCACCCGGAAGAACCGCTCGCCCAGGCGCGCCCGCTGCTCGGACGGCACACCCATGCCGTCGTCGCGCACGGCCAGGCGTATACCGCCGTGCGGCAACTGCATGGTTTCGACACGCACCCGGCCCCCTACGCGGCCATAGCGCGCGGCGTTGTCGATCAGGTTGCGCAGCGCACTGTTCAGCAAGGCGGGGGCTGCCCGCAGGTGGGGTACGGCCAGGGCCCGTTCCACCCGGACGTTCGGCGGCAGACTCAAGCCATCGAGCAAGGCATTCAGGTCCACGGCTTCACGCACCAGGCCCTCGGCCTGAGGCTCCAGACGGGCCAGTGCCAGCAGGCTTTCCACCAGTGCCGTGCAGCGGTCCAGATCGGCTCGCAGCTGCCGCAGATGGGTCGTGGGCAGCTTCAACTCGCGCTCGATGAGCTGCACACGCATGCGCAACGCGGCCAGCGGCGTGCGCAGCTCGTGCGCGGCGTCTGCCGTGAAACGCCGCTCGCCATCCAGCGCCGTAGCCAGGCGCGCCAGCAGCGCATTCAGCGCATCCAGAATAGGCTGCAGCTCGCGCGGCGGATTGTGTGCCTGCACAGGCGCCAGATCGTGCGGTGACTTGGCATCGATGCGCATCGCCGCGTCCTCCAGCGGCCGCAACAGACGCCGGATCAATGCCCAGCTCAGCAAGCCCAGCAACGCCAGCAGCGTCAGCGCGGGCCAGGCCAGGTCTTCGGCCATGTCTTCCAGCATCTCCAGGCGTTCCTCCATCGGCTGCGCCACCTGGGCGGTGATGCCGCGCGGACCGGGACGCACGTACACGCGCCAGAGTTCTCCCTCGACCCAGACCGAGGTTTTTTCCTTGTACCGGGCATGGGGCACGAATGCCTTCTCGGGAGTGTCTTCCCCGCGCAGCAGCACGCGGCCATCGGGTGCCACGAGCTGGTAGTACATGCGCAGCTTCAACACCTCGCCATGTTCCATCCGCGGCTCCCGAGATGCGCCTGCGGCCCCTTCGCCCTGGGGCGCCAGCTGCAGCACCAGGCGCGAGCCTTCTTCCAATGCATCGTCGAGAACGTCTCCAGTGGCGGCCCAGGCCACACTGACAACGATGGCCAGGCTGACCAGCCACAGGCCGATGCTGGCACCCATCACCGCCAGCAACAGGCGCCGCCGCAACGACCAGCTGCTGCCCGGCGGTGCGCTGCGCTGAGTGCTTGGCCGAGGGCCCTCCGGCAGCCATCGCAAGAACTTCATGCGGGCGCCAATCCGTAGCCCTGGTTGCGCACCGTCACGATGAAGCGGTTGCCCAGCTTCTTGCGCAGGTTGTAGACGTGCACCTCGATGGCGTTGCTTTCCACCTCCTCGCCCCAGCCGTACAAGGCTTCTTCCAGTTGTGCGCGGCTCAGGATGTGGGTGGGATGGCGCATCAAGGCCTGCAGAACGGCGAATTCGCGCGCGGTCAGCGTGACGGGAGCCCCGTCCAGCGCTACCCTTTTGGCTGCCGGATCGAGGGCTACCGCACCATGGCGCAATTGCGGTGCCTGCTGCGCCGCGCCCCGCCGCAGAGCCGCACGCACCCGGGCCGACAACTCCTCCAGGTCGAAAGGCTTGACCAGGTAGTCGTCCGCACCCAAGTCCAGGCCCTGCACGCGGTCGGCCAACGTATCGCGCGCCGTGATCACGATCACCGGCAACTGCGCCTGGGACGCACCGGCGCTGCGCAGGGCTTTGAGCACGGCATCGCCGTCAAGGCCAGGGAGTCCCCTGTCCAGCAGCACGCATTGGTATGCATGGGTGGCCAGCGCAGTGGCCGCCTGGTCGCCACGCTGCAGCCAGTCCACCGCGTAGCCATCCATCTGCAGCCATGACTGCAGGGAACTGCCCAGGGAAGGGTCGTCTTCGATCAGGAGGATGCGCATGTGGCAAGCCTAAGACATGAAGATGAAGCGGATCTGATGTGGACGCGCCGTAGCGCACAATAGCTCACCGAAATCCAACCAGTGCCCATCGCTCGCGCTCCTTGCTTCGGAAGACAGCGCTCAATCCCGTGGAACTCCGCCGTGAACACATCCGACGAAGCCGCTTTGCGCACCCTGGCTACGGCGCTCGACCAACTCGAAGTCGCCCTGTGCGTCTTCGACGAAGAAGACCGGACGCTCCTCTGGAACGATACCTTCCTGCAGTTCTTCCCCGAACACGCGGGGCACGTCTACCCTGGCGAGCACTACCGGGAGAATCTGCGGCGGTTCTACCGGCAAAGGCTGAGCGAGGAGGAACTGCCTTCGATGGAGCGCTACATTGACGATGGCGTTCTGCGGCACCGCAGCCAGCAGCGCTCCTACGAGTTCGATCACCATGGCTACCGGGTACGGGTGGCGTCCCTGCCGCTGGGAGGCCACGGCCGCGTGCGCTTGTGGCGCAAGACACAGCCCTTGCTCACGGGCATGCAGGACCGGCTCAACCCCCAGGTGGCGCCTTTGCCGGCGTCCATCTCTCCTGACGCGGCGACGGCGCTGGAGAGCCTGGCGGACGGCGTGTTGATGGTCGATAAGCACGACCTGGCCATTTGGGCCAACCACGCTTTCCTCGTGCTCTACGGCTTGTCCGGCATCGCGGACCTGGCACGGCGCCACTTCGGCGACATCTATGCGGGTGCATGGCTCGGCGAAGAGCCGACGGCACGCTACACCGCCGGCCTCGCGGCACTGAAGGAGCGGCAGCGCTTTTCCGGTGCTCCCTACGAACTGGCGTTGCCGCACGACCGCTGGGTGCGCATTGTCGAGCTGCGCGGCACCCAGGCCAACGGCTGCAGCTTCTTCTCGCACATGGACGTGACGGAATCGCGGCGGCAGCAGGAAGAGCTTCGGCTGCTGACCTCGCGCCTGGAGTCGCTGGCCGTGACGGATGCGCTGACCGGGCTGGCCAACCGGCGCCGGTTCGACGAGGTGCTCGAGGCGGAATGGCGCCGCGCGCAACGCGCGGGCACGACGCTGGCGCTGCTCATGATGGATGTGGACCACTTCAAGCACCTCAATGACACGCACGGGCATCCGTTCGGCGACGAGGTGCTCAAACGTGTCGGCAGCGTGCTGGCGCAGCAGGTGCAGCGCACGGGCAGCTTGGTGGCACGCTACGGCGGCGAAGAGTTCGCCGTGCTGCTGCCCGGCACAGACGCCCAGGGTGCGCGGGAACTGGCCGAGTCCATCCGGCAGACGGTGCAGGACCTCGTACATGGCAACGAGCGGACCGGCCCCATGGGCGTGACCGTCAGCATCGGCATGGCCTGCGCAAGCGACGGAGCATTCAATGCCTACAGCGCCATGCTGGTGGACATGGCAGACCGCGCGCTCTACGAAGCCAAGCGCACGGGGCGCAACCAGGTCGCCTGCGCCTGAAGCACCCTCGTCCATCGGGCGAATTTCCAGGCCAAGTGCCCTCCAGGGAATCGCTCCGCTGCGCCGGGCGCCATCCCATCTACCTCGATCAGCACTGCACGCAACGTGGCCCGGGATAACCCGTAGTCAGAAAAGTATGTCTTGGTCGCAAAATTGGTTCAACCAAATTGGTTAGACCAAATTAACGCCGATCCATGGAAACCCAGCAAGTCCTCGCCCGCATCCTTCCGTTCATCCGCGAACGCGGCTACCAGCCGGGCGAACGTATTCCTTCGGAGCGTGAACTGGCCGAGCGCTTCCAGGTCAGCCGCGGCATCCTTCGCGAGGCATTGGCTACGCTGGAGGCGATGCGCGTGCTCGAGCGGCGCCCCCAATCGGGCATCTACCTCAAGGACATCGCCACAGAAGCCTCGCTCGACATGGTGGTGCTGGAATCGGACCTGGGCATGCCAGTGTCGGCCGCCGACGTACTCGATCTCAACCAGTTCCGCTCCATGCTCGAAATCCAGGCCGTCACCCTGGCCTGCCAGCGCCGCACGGAGCAGGACATGGAACACCTGGACCTGATCCTCACCGCATCGCGGGCGCGCCATGCCGCCGGGCAATCGCTCAGCGAGCAAGACGCCCAATTCCACATGGCGCTGTGTGCCGCCAGCGGCAACCGGCTGATACAGCGCGCAGCCAACTCCTTCTGGCTGGCGTCACGGGCGCGGCGCGAGCAGTATTTCGGCGAGCCCGGCAATGCCAAGCGCTCCATCACCCAGCACACGGCGCTGCGCAACGCCATCGCGCAGGGAGACACGGGCAAGGCGCTGGACGTGCTCAACCAGCACCTGGGCAACGTCGAGCGCTACTGGATGGCCCACGTGCAGCCTGCCAACGCCCGCCCAGGGCAGGCCTGAAGCGCCATGCCGCCGCCCATCGTTTTGCTCACCAACCCCATGGAGGCCGGCGTGGAACAAGCGCTGTCACTCCAGTTCGAGCTGCGCCATGCGCCCGCCACCGACGCCGACACCCTGCGCGCGATGGCTCGAGACGCGCAGTACATCGTGGTACGAGCACCCCTGCCTGGCGATCTGTTCGCCGCAGCTCCCGCGCTGCGCGGCGTCGTGCGCCACGGCGCAGGCCTGGACATGATCCCCGTGGACAAGGCCAGCGACCAAGGCGTGGCAGTTGCCAACGTGCCGGCCGTCAATGCGCGCAGCGTGGCCGAATACGCCATGGGGCAGATGCTCTCCCTGGCGCGGCAGCTCCCGGAAATGGAGGACCTGCTGCGCGCAGGGCAATGGAACGCCCCACGCGCCGCGGCCGAGCATCTGCCCGACCTGCATGGAAAGACCGTCGCCATCGTAGGCCTGGGAGCCATCGGCCGCGCCTTGGCAGGAATGTGCTCCGCAGGCTTCGGCATGCGTGTGCTCGGCGTACGGCGCAGCACTGCAACCGCTGGCGACCCGATCCCCTGCACATCCCTGGCCGAGGCCCTCCGCCAGGCCGATTTCCTCGTGCTGGCCTGCCCGCTCACCGACGCGACGCGCCACCTCGTCGACGCCGATGCCCTGGCGCATGCCAAACGGGGCCTGTTCATCGTGAACGTGGCGCGCGGCGCGGTGATCGACACCCCTGCGCTGATCGCAGCGCTCGAAAGCGGCCAGGTGGCAGGCGCGGCATTGGACGTCTTCGAGACCCAGCCCCTGCCCTGCGCATCGCGGCTGCGGGAGCTGCCGCGCGTGCGCCTCACACCGCACTTGGCCGGCATTACCCGCGACAGCATGCAGCGCATGAGCGCCAGCGTAGCCGAACAGCTGCTGCAGATGCAGGCAGGCCATCTGCCACGCCACCTGTGCAACCCGGAGGCCGAGAGCGCCATTCGCGCGCACTGGGCCCGCCTCGGCAGCTAGCCCCTTCTTGTTCCACCCCCTGCTCCTTGTCCCATGAAGATCAAAAGCATCCAGGCCCGATGGCTCCACGTTCCCATTCCCTACGAAAAGCAGCACGTCTCGGATTTCGGCCGCGTCGCGTCGTTTGATTCGGTCCTCGTGCGCATCGAAACCGAGTGCGGCCTGGTCGGCTGGGGCGAAGCCAAGGAGGAAGTCGGCAGCGAAGGCAACAGCCACGGGGTCGTGGCCATCATCAACCACAAGTTCGGCCCCGCGCTGGTGGGCGAGGACCCGCGCGACATCAACCGCCTGTGGGAGCTCATGTACAACGGCTGCCGGGGGCACTACGCACTGGCGCATGGCCATGTGTTTCCCATCATGGGCCGCCGCGGTGTCTCGGTGGCCGCGATCAGCGGCATCGACATGGCGCTGTGGGACATTCTGGGCAAGCACCTGAACGCCCCGGTCTGGCGCCTGCTGGGTGGGCGCAAATCCGAACGCATGCCCGCCTATGCATCGGGCGGCTGGGCCGATGCGCAGCACATCGGCGAGCAGTTGCTGGGCTATGTCGCACGCGGCGGCTTCAAGGCGGTGAAGATGCGTGTGGGCGTGATCGACGGCGATCCGATCCATTCGGCACGCCGGGTGCGCGCCGCGCGCGAAGCCCTGGGGCCCGACATCGGCCTGGCCTGCGACGCGCACGGCACCTACACCGTAGCGGAGGCCAAGCGCTTTTGCCGCCTGGTGGAAGACTGCAACCTGCTGTGGTTCGAAGAGCCCGTCACGGCCGACGACAAGCACGGCATGGCCGAGGTACGTGCCGCCACCGCCGTTCCCATCGCGGCCGGCGAGAGCGAATTCAACCGTTTCGATTTCCGTGACCTCGTGCAACTGCGCGCGGCAGATGTCTTCCAGCCCGACCTCGCCATCTGCGGCGGCATCTCGGAGGCGATGCGCATCGGCGCGCTTGCCGCCGCATGGAACATCAAGCTCGCGCCGCACCTGTGGACCGGCGCGCTCGCCTTCTCTGCCGGCATGCACGTGGCTGCCGCATCGCCCGCAGGCTTCATCCTGGAGTACTCCGTGGGAGCCAACCCGCTGCTCCAGGAACTGGCCGAAGAACAGTTCACCGTGCAGGACGGCTACGTGGAAATCCCTGATCGCCCGGGCCTGGGCATCACGGTGCGACAGGAATTCGTGGACCGCTACAGCGTGGACTGACGCGCCACCCCACTTCCAGAAAACAAACCAGGAGACAACGCCATGACCTTTTCTTCACCGCTGCGCCGCCGCGCGCTGCTCATCGCTGCCGCCGCCACCCTGACGGGGGCAGGCATTGCGCACGCCAGCACCGCGGCCTATCCCACCAAGCCCATCCGCCTGGTCGTGCCCTTCGCTACAGGAGGTACGACCAGCATCCTGGCGCGCCTGCTGGCAGACCGCATGGGACAGAGCCTGGGGCAGCCCGTGGTCGTGGACAACCGCCCCGGCGCGGGCGGCAACGTGGGCATGGAGGTCGTGGCCAAGTCCGAACCCGACGGCTATACCCTGCTCATGGGACCGATCGGGCTGGCGATCAACCCGGCGCTCTACGCCAAGATGCCCTTCGATCCCATCAAGGACCTGACGCCCATCGGCCGATATGCCGGCGTGCCCAACCTGCTCGTCGTGCATCCGTCGGTGCCGGCCGCCAACGTCAAGGAACTGGTGGCCTATGCCAAGGCCCATCCCGGCAAGCTCAACTACGCGTCCAACGGCAATGGCACGTCCAGCCATCTTGCGGCAGAGATGCTCAAGTCCGCGGCCGGAGTCGAACTCACGCACGTGCCCTACAAGGGCGGCGGCCCCGCCATGCAGGATCTCATCGGAGGGCAAGTGCAGATGCTGTTCGACCAGATGCCTGCCGTGTTGCCGCAAGTCGAAAGCGGACGTGTGCGCGCACTGGGCGTTTCCAGCATGCAGCGCTCCGCAGCCGCCAAGGAAATCCCTGCCATCTCGGAAACGTTGCCCGGATTCGACATGACCGTCTGGTTCGGTTTCCTGGCGCCTGCAGGCACGCCGAAAGACATTGTCAACAAGCTCAACGGTGAAATGCGCAAGGCGATCGACGCCCCCGACTTCCAGGCCCAGCTGGCCAAGATGGGTGTCACCCCCATGCCGAGCAGCCCGGAGGAATTCCGCAGCTTCATCGCCTCCGAAACGCAGCGCTGGGCGCAGGTCGTCAAGACCTCCGGCGCAAAGATCGACTGACCCCAGGCCGCACCAGAAAGGCACAGCCACCATGCACTCGCCACGACGCCAACTCTTGTCCATTGCCACGGCTCTCTGCTGCGCGCTCGGCTTGCCCGGCGCGGCCATGGCACAGGCCGACTATCCGAACAAGCCGCTGCGCGTGATCGTTCCGTTCCCCCCGGGGGAGCCTCGGATACGCTGGGCCGCATGGTGGCCCAGCAGCTTTCCAATGCCTGGGGGCAGCCGGCAGTGGTGGAAAACCGTCCCGGCGCGGGCGGCAACATCGGCGCGGAAGCGGGCGCCAAGGCAGCGCCCGACGGCTACACGCTCACCTTGGCGGCAGCGGGGTTCATGGCGGTGAATCCATCGCTCTATCCCAAACTCAACTACGACTCCGCCAGCGACTTCCAGCCTGTCGCATTGCTGGTGCGCGCACCGCTGCTGCTCGTGGTGAATCCCACGAAGGTGGACGCAACCACCGCGCGCGATTTCGTGCAGTTGGCCAAGCGCCAGCCAGGCAAGATCGCCATCGGCAACGGCGGCACGGGTACGGCCCAGCACCTGGGCGGCGTGAGCTTCGCCCTCGCTGCCGGGATCGACGTGGCCCATGTGCCTTACAAGGGCAGCGCTCCGGCCACCAACGACCTGCTGGGAGGCGTCACCGATGCGCAGTTCGACAACCTGGTCACGCTCGTGCCTTTCGTGAAGTCCGGCAAGCTGCGCGCCCTGGGTGTGTCGTCGAAGCAGCGCGTCTCCGCGCTGCCGGACGTTCCCACTCTCTCGGAAGCAGCGCTGCCCGGCTTCGAGGACGGCACCTGGTACGGCATCGTCGCGCCCCGGGGAACACCCCAGCCCATCGTCGAAAAGCTCAATGCGGAACTGCGCCGCATGCTGGCCCAGCCGGACACACAGCAAAAGCTGCTGTCGATGGGGCTGGAACCTGCGGGTGGAACGGCGGCGGAATTCGGAACGCTGATCCATTCCGAGATCGCCAAGTACCGCGACATCGTGCGCAAGGCGCACGTCACACTGGATTGACGGGCGCTGGGATGGCTCCGGCTCATTCCTGCCGCATGTCGGACGCCAGGACGGCCAACGCGCCGAACGCCAGCACCCCCAGCAGCGCGGAGAACGCCAGGGCGCCCGCGCCCCACTGCTCCACCGCCAGCCCGAACAGGAAAGGCGCGCCCGCCTGGGCGACGCGGGCCGGCACCATCAGCAGTCCCTGCCGCTGCCCGTAGCCCTGCGCACCGAACACCAGCAGCGGCAGTGTTCCGATGGCGATGGTCAGGATGCCGTTGCCCAGGCCGTGCAGCACGGCGAAAGCCGGCGCCGCATACCCACCCAGCAGCACCAGCACCAGCACGCCCAGCGGATGCGCCAGGGTGGCCAGCCGCGCAGACAGCAGCGGGTGCGCATGCCTGAGCACGGTGAACTCGATCAGCCGCCCTCCCACCTGCGCAGGCCCCACCAGCGCCGCGATGCCGATGGCCGCTGCCGCCGCCACTCCGCAAGCCTGCAGGACCTTGGGCAGATGCGCTGCCATGGCGGTGCTGTTGAACCATGCGATGGCAAACACGCAGGCCATGAGCAAGGCCGCACGCCGCTGGCGTGCGACGGGCACGCCCGGCTGATGGGCATCGGCATGCGCGGGCCTTGTCTCGGCGGCCCCGGCGTCGCCCCGCACCACCTTGGGCAGCATCGCGTTCAGCGGCAACCCCAGGAACAGGTGAAGCCCCGCCCACACCAGGCAGGCACTGCGCCAGCCGGCGGTGGTTTCCACATAGGCCGACAGGGGCCAGCCCACGGTGCTCGCGAAACCGCCCAGCAAGGTGATCCCGGTGATCGCGCGGCGGGCTTCCTGGCCATGCAGGCGCACCAGCGTGGCGAATGCCGCCTCATAGAGCCCGCTGCCCATGGCCAGTCCCATCACTGCCCATGCGGTAAAGACATGGACGGGCTGGGAGGCCTGGCTCATCGCAGCCAAGCCGGCTGCGAACACCAGGTTGCTGAGGACCAGCACCGGCCGCCCGCCGAAGCGGTCGATCGCGCGCCCGGCCCACGGGCCGATCCCTGCGGCGAACAGCAATGCCATCGAGAAGGCGCCGAAGATGCCGGAGGAGGACATTCCGGTGTCCCTGCCCATGGGGTCCGCGAGCACGGCGGGCAGGTAGTACGACGATGCCCAGGCCAGCGTCTGGGCAACGCCCAGCATCACCGTGGTGGTCATTTTGCTTTGCATGCTTGCGGCACGTCAGTAGCCCCGTCCAGCGTGCACAATCCACGGCCGCCCCAGCCAGGGGCTGAGCACTTCTTCCCCATCCTTGCCATCCCGAAAAAACATGAAACAGCAGTTCCTCGCACTGACGGCCTTCCTGTGCGCCCTCTGCGCGTTCCAGGCCCATGCCCAGCAAGACCAGGTGATCGGCCAGTATGGCATCCATGTCTACGTGATGGTGCCCACGGACAAGGCCGGCGACCGCAACTACGTGCGGCGGGCTGCGGAGCACGCATGCGCGAGCAAGAGCGTGTGCTATGCCTCCGTGTGGGCCGAGAGCCTGGACCGCCCCGAGGGCGTTCCGCCCCATCCCCGCTACGAGGAAAACAAGCTGGCGCAACTCCAGCGCAACCGCAACGCGGGCGTGGAGGCGTCGTTTGCCGCGAACTGCCGGCTGTTCAAGAAGGACATCAACGTGCCCTGCCTGACGGGCACCGACTGAGAGCAGGCTCAGCAGCGCGCCGCCGCGCTCGCATGCAGGCAGATGGCAGCGGCTGCGCCCACGTTGAGGGACTCCTCACCCCCCGGCTGGGTGATGCGGATGTGCAGGCGCGCCCGCGCTTGCAGCGCGGGCGACACGCCCTGCCCTTCGTGCCCCAGGATCCAGCCGCACGGCCACGGCAGCGCAGCGCGGTGCAGCCAGTCGCCCTGGTGCGAGCTGGTGGCCAGCAGCGGCACGCGCAGGATGTCGATGTGCTGCACGTCCAGGCCTTCCACCAGCCGCAGCGCGAAATGCGCGCCCATGCCCGCGCGCAGCACCTTGGGCGACCAGAGCAGCGCCGTGCCCTTGAGCGCAGCCACCTGCGTGAAGCCGAAGGCCGAGGCGCTGCGCAGGATGGAACCCACGTTGCCCGCATCCTGCAGCCGGTCGAGCACCACCGTGGGCGCATCGGCATCCAGCGCCGCAGCGGCGGGCATGTCGAGCACGAAACCCATGCGCGCCGGCGATTCCAGTGCGCTGATGTCGGCCCACAGGGCATCGGCGATGACTATGTTCTTGATAGCTGCTCGCGCATACTGCTCGGGCGCTACAGGCCAAAAAGACTCTGAAAACACGGCCAAGGCCGGGCGCCGGCCGCGCGCCAGCAGCGCGCTGCACAGATGATCGCCTTCCAGCCACACGCGGCCCTGCTTGCGGTAGGCGGTGCTGTCCTGCGACAGGCGGCGCAGGTCCTTGACGAAGGCGTTGTCGCGCGAATGGATGGTGAGAGGCGTGGCAGTCATGCGGAAACGGCCTGAAGGGCGCGCGCCACGGGCGCGAACGAGCGGCGGTGCTGCGGACAGGCGCCGTGCGCCTGCAGCGCAGCCATGTGTTCGAGGGTGCCGTAGCCCTTGTGGCCTGCGAACCCGTACTGCGGGTACTCCGTGTGGAGCTGCGCGCACCAGCGGTCGCGCGTGACCTTGGCAAGGATGGAAGCGGCCGAGATGGCCTGCACCAGCGCATCGCCCTTGACGATGGCCTCGGCCGGCACGTCCAGCGGCGGCAGGCGGTTGCCATCCACCAGCACGCGCACGGGCTTCAGGCGCAGGCCCTGCACCGCGCGGCGCATGGCGAGCATGGTGGCCTGCAGGATGTTGAGGCGGTCGATCTCCTCCACGCTGGCCTCTGCGACACTGCAGCAAAGGGCCCTGGCGCGGATTTCGTCGAAGAGCTGCTCGCGGCGTGCGGCGCTCAGCACCTTGGAATCGGCCAGTCCGGCGATGGGCTGCAGGTCGTCCAGGATCACCGCGGCGGCCACCACAGGCCCGGCCAGCGGGCCGCGCCCGGCCTCGTCCACGCCCGCGACCAAGCCGGGCGGGTGCCAGTCGAGGCAGCCCTGTTCAAGCGAGGATTTTCTGGATCGCATCGGCGGCAAGGCGGGGGGTATCGCGCCGCAGGCTTTCGTGCAGCGCGGTGAAACGTCGTTCGAGGGAAGCCATGCGGGCCGGATCGCGCGCAGGCGCGTCCAGCCACTGTTGCACGGCGTCGGCCAGCGCCTGGGGCGTGGCGGCGTCCTGCAGCAGTTCGGGCACCACGAAATCGCGGCACAGGATGTTGGGCAGCCCCACCCAGGGCTGCAGCTGCTTGCGCCGCATCAGCCGCCAGCTGATCGGGTGCATGTGGTAGGCGATGACCATGGGGCGTTTGAAGAGCGCTGCCTCCAGCGTGGCCGTGCCGCTGGCGATCAGCGTGCAGTCGCAGGCCGCCAGCACGGCATGCGACTGGCCGGTGACGAGGGTGAGCTGCTCCAGCACGCCGCACTCGCGCGCGATCTGCTCGATGCGCGCGCGCAGCGCAGGCACGGCGGGCACTACCAGTTTGATAGCTGGCCGCGCTTTCCTGATAAGCGCTGCAGCCTGAAAGAAGGGTTTGGCGATGTAGGCCACCTCGGCCGACCGGCTGCCGGGCAGGATGGCCAGCACCTCGTCGTCCTTCGCCAGCCCCAGCTGGGCGCGTGCGGCCTGCTGGTCGGGCTGCATCGGAATGACGCTGGCCAGCGGATGGCCCACATAGGTCGCGGCGATGCCGTGACGCGCGAGCAGTTCGGGCTCGAACGGGAAGATGCACAGTACATGGTCCGCGCTGGCGCGGATTTTCTCCACGCGGTTGGCGCGCCACGCCCAGATGGACGGGCAGACGAAATGCACCGTCTTCACGCCGGCGGCGCGCAGGCCGCGCTCCAGGCCCAGGTTGAAGTCGGGCGCGTCCACGCCGATGAACACGTCGGGCTTGTCCGCCAGCAGCCGCGCGCGCAAGTCCTTGCGGATCTTCAGGATGCCCAGCAGGCGCCGCACCAGCTCGATGCTGTAGCCGTGCACGGCCAGCCGTTCGCTGGGCCACCAGGCATCGAAGCCGCGCGCCTGCATCTGCGCGCCGCCGATGCCGTGGCCCGCCACGCCGGGCCATTGGGCCTGCAGGCCATCGAGCAGCAGGCCGGCCAGCAAGTCGCCGGACGTTTCGCCGGCCACCATCGCCACCTTTGGCGAGTACTGTGGCGGATGCTGCATGCCCTCGCCCCTTCAGCGGGCGATGCCGCGGCGCGATGCGGCGACGAAATCGCGCAGCAGGGCGATGTCCTGCACGGCCTCGGGGTGCGCCTGCCCCGCCTCCTGCATGGCCGTTACCGCCGCTTCCAGCGTGAGGCCCTGGCGGTACAGCAGCCGGTAGGCCTGCTTGAGGCCCGCCACGCGCTGCGGCGAGAAACCCCGGCGGCGCAGGCCCTCGGTGTTGAGGCCGCGCACAGCCAGCGGGTTGCCGTCCACCATCATGAAAGGCGGCACGTCCTGCGACACGTGGCTGGCAAACCCGGCCATCGCATGCGCGCCGATGCGCGAGAACTGGTGCACGCCCGTCAGGCCGCCGATAATGGCCCAGTCGCCCACGTGCACATGGCCGGCCAGCGTGGCGTTGTTGGCCAGGATGGTCTGGCTGCCCACCACGCAGTCGTGCGCGATGTGCACGTAGGCCATGATCCAGTTGTCGTCGCCGATCACGGTCTCGCCGCGGTCCTGCGCGGTGCCAGTGTTGAAGGTGCAGAACTCGCGGATGGTGTTGCGGTGCCCGATCACGAGGCGCGTGGGCTCGCCCGCGTACTTCTTGTCCTGCGGCGCGGCGCCGAGCGAGGCGAACTGGAAGATGCGGTTGTCCTCGCCGATCGTGGTGTGCCCCTCGATCACGCAGTGCGCGCCCACCGTGGTACGCGCGCCGATGGCCACGTGCGGCCCGATAACCGCGTAAGGCCCGATCGAGACATCGCCAGCGAACTGCGCGGCGGGATCGACGATGGCTGTGGGATGGATCGCGCTCACGGCATTCCAGGGCCGATCAGGCCACCGTGCGCATGGTGCACATGATCTCGGCTTCGCAGGCCACGCTGTCGCCCACGCGGGCCACGCCCTTGAACTTGTAGATGCCGCCCTTGATGCGGTCGAGCTCCACGTCGAGGATGAGCTGGTCGCCCGGCTCCACGGGGCGCTTGAAGCGCGCGCCGTCGATGCCCACGAAATAGAACACCTTGTCGTCGCCGGGGGCCTCGCCCATCATGTCGAACGACAGCAGGCCCGCGGCCTGGGCCAAGGCCTCCAGCATCAGCACGCCGGGCATCACCGGGCGGGCAGGAAAGTGGCCCGTGAAGAAAGGCTCGTTGATGGTGACGTTCTTGATCGCCTGGATGCGCTTGCCGCGCTCGAGCTCGACCACCCGGTCCACCAGCAGGAACGGATAGCGATGGGGCAGGAGCTTGAGGATTTGGTGGATGTCCATCATTTTTCGATGCGGCCTAGCCGTCTTTTCGTGTTTGTTCGAGAGCCTTGATGCGCTCACGCAGCCGGTACAACTGGCGCAGCGTGGCCGCGTTCTTTTCCCATTTCGCATTGTCGTCCATGGGAAACACCCCGGTGTACTGCCCGGGTTGCGAGATCGAATGCGTGACCACCGTACTGGTGGAAACGTGCACATTGTCCGCCAATTGCAGGTGCCCCACGATGCGCGCGGCACCGGCGATGGTGCAGTGCGCGCCGATCTTGGTGCTGCCTGCCACGGCCGCGCAGCCAGCCATCGCGGTGTGGCGGCCGATATGCACGTTGTGGGCGATCTGGACCAGGTTGTCGAGCTTGACGCCCTCCTCGATCACCGTGTCGCCCAGGGCGCCGCGGTCGATGCAGGTGTTGGCGCCGATCTCCACGTCGTCGCCGATGCGCACGGCCCCGAGCTGCTCGATCTTCACCCACTGTCCGTTCTGCGGCGCGAAGCCGAAGCCGTCTGCGCCAACCACCACGCCCGGATGCAGGATGCAGCGCTCGCCCACGCTGCAGCGCTCGCCGACCGTGACGCGCGACTTGAGCACCGTGTGCGCGCCGATGGACGCGCCACGCTCGACCACGCACAGCGGGCCGATCCATGCCGTGGGGTGCACGTGCGCCTCGGGGTCCACGACGCCGCTGGGGTGGATGCCCGCGCGCTCGCCCCCGCCCTGCGCCCGTTTCCACCACTGGGTGGCGCGGGCGAAATAGACATAGGGCTCGTCCGCCACGATGCAGGCGCCGCGCTGCAGCGCCACGGCCCGCATCGCGGGCGCCACAATGACGCAGGCCGCCCGGGAGGCGGCCAGTTGCGACTGGTAGCGGGGGTTGTTCAGGAAGGCCAGATCGCCTGGCCCTGCGGACTCCAGAGGGGCGATGCGCAGGATTTCCGTGTCCCTGTCGCCCCCTTCGAGGCTTCCGCCGAGCGCGTCGACGATCTGCCCGAGCCGCACACTCACGCGTTGCCCGCCCTGAGCCAATGCATCACTTGCCGCCGTTACCGGCAGCAGCGTTCATCGCCTTGATCACCTTGTCGGTGATGTCGTGCTTGGGGTTGATGTAGACGGCCTCCTGGAGGATGACGTCGTACTTCTCCGATTCGGCGACCTGCTTGACCACCTTGTTGGCGCGCTCAAGCACCTGGCCCAGCTCTTCGTTCTTGCGTGCGGTCAGGTCTTCCTGGAACTCGCGGCGCTTGCGCTGGAAGTCGCGGTCCTGGTCGACCAGTTGGCGCTGGCGCGAAACGCGCTGGCTCTCGGCCATGGTGGGCGCTTCGCGCTCGAACTTCTCGGTGGCGGACTTGAGCGCATTGCCCTGGTCCACCAGCTCTTTCTCCCGGCGGGAGAATTCCTGCTCCAGCTTGGCCTGCGCCGCCTTGGCGGTGCTGGCCTCGCGGAAGATGCGGTCGGTGTTCACGAAGCCGGCCTTGAACTCCTGGGCTTGCGCAGGCACGGCAGTGGCCAGGGTGCCCAGCAGGAAGACCAGGGGAATATGGCGGGAAAAGGATTTCATTAGAAAGACGTTCCGATCTGGAATTGCAGTTTCTGGATTCTATCGCCAGCGAATTTGCGCACGGGCTGTGCATAGGCGATACGCAGCGGGCCCAGCGGCGAGATCCAGGAGATGCCCAGGCCCGCCGAGGCGCGCATTTCGCTCATCTCCCAATTCTCGTGCTCGCCGTACACGTTACCCGCATCGACGAAGGCGTACCAGCGCAGCGTGCGGTCGTTGCCGGCGCCGGGGAACGGCGCGATGAGTTCGGCATTCAGCGTGACCTTCTTGGGGCCGCCTAGCGAGGCGCCCGTCACGTCGCGCGGGCCCAGCGTGCCCTGGTCGAAGCCGCGCACCGAGCCCAGGCCTCCCGAGTAGAAGTTCTTGAACACGGGGAACGACTGGCCGTTCATGCCCTTGCCCATGCCCAGCTCGCCATTGAATGCCAGCGTGAACTGCTTGTTCAGCGGCACGTACTGCTGGATCTGGTAGTTGGCACGCACGTAGCGCGCATCGCCCGCCACCGACCATTCGGAGTTCAGGCGCTGGTAGCGGCCGGAATTGGGTGCCAGCGCGCTGTCGCGGTCGTCGCGCGACCAGCCGATGGTCAGCGGCACGGACATGCTGGTGGTGCCGTATTCCTCGGCATAGGCCAGGTAGGCCGCCGGGATGTTGGTGCCCGCCTTGATCTTGGTCTGCTCCACGCCGCCGCCGAAGAACACCGTGTCCGTCTCGCTGAACGGCACGCCGAAGCGCACGCTGGTGCCGGCGGTGACGAGCTGGTAGTTGCCGCCCTGGTCCTCGTAGGGCTTGGCCGTACGGTAGTACAGGTCCAGCGTGCGGGAGATGCCGTCCTTGGTGAAGTACGGATCGGTGGTGGAGAAGACCAGCGTGCGGCGGTACTTGCTGGTGTTCACGTCCACGCCCAGGTAGTTGCCCGAGCCGAAGACGTTTTCCTGCTTGATGCCGAAGGACAGCGAGATCTTCTCCGCGCTGGAAAAGCCCGCGCCGAGCTGCAGCGAGCCGGTGGGCTTTTCGGTGACGTTCACCACCAGGTCCACCTGGTCGGGCGCACCGGGCACTTCCTGCGTCTCGACGTTGACATCGGTGAAGAAGCCCAGGCGGTCCACGCGGTCGCGCGAGAGCTTGATCTTGTCGCCGTCGTACCAGGAGGCCTCGTACTGGCGGAATTCGCGGCGGATGACTTCGTCGCGCGTGCGGTTGTTGCCGCTCACGTTGATGCGGCGCACGTAGGCGCGGCGCGAAGGCTCTGCGCGCAGCACCAGGGCCACGCGGGCGTTCTCGCGGTCGATCTCGGGCACGGCCTCCACGCGCGCGAAGGCGAAGCCGAAGTTGCCGAAATGGTCGCTGAAGGCCTTGGTGGTCTCGGCCACGCGGTCGGCGTTGTAGGGCTCGCCGGGGCGGATGGTTATGAGCGACTTGAACTCGTCGTCGCGGTCCAGGTAGCTGCCCTCCAGCTTCACGCCGGACACCACGTATTTCTGGCCTTCGGTGACATTGACGGTGATGGAGATGCCCTGCTTGTCGGGCGAGATGGCGACCTGGGTGGAGTCGATGCGGAATTCCAGGTAGCCACGCGCCAGGTAGTACGAGCGCAGGGTTTCCAGGTCGGCGTTGAGCTTGGCGCGCGAGTAGCGGTCGCTCTTGGTGTACCAGCTCAGCCAGCCGCCGGTGTCCTGGTCGAACAGCCCCTTGAGCGTGGAATCGCTGAAGGCGTTGTTGCCGACGATGGTGATGTCCTTGATCTTGGCGGGCCCGCCCTCGGTGACCGTGAAGGTCAGGTTGACGCGGTTGCGCTCGATGGGCGTGACCGTCGTGACCACTTCGGCGCCGTACAGGCTGCGGTTGATGTACTGGCGCTTGAGCTCCTGCTCGGCGCGGTCGGCCAGCGCCTTGTCGTAGGGACGCCCTTCCGTCAGGCCCACGTCGCGCATGGCCTTCTTGAGCGTGTCCTTGTCGAACTCCTTGGTACCGGCGAACTCGACGTCGGCGATGGTCGGGCGCTCCTCCACGACCACCACCAGCACGCTGCCGGAAGCTTCGAGGCGCACGTCCTTGAACAGGCCCAGCGCGAACAGCGCGCGGATGGCCGCGGCGCCTTTGTCGTCGTTGTATTCGTCGCCCACCCGCAGCGGCAGCGACGCGAAGATGGTGCCGGGCTCCACCCGCTGCAGGCCCTCCACGCGGATGTCCTGAACCTTGAACGGCTCCAGGGCCCAGGCCGCGTTGGCCGCGAAGATCATGGCCGCTACGGCCGATGCCGTGCGCACGCCCAGGCGATTGATGTGTGTTCTCATGAATGAAGCTGGAGCCGCCATGGCAGCGCGCATGCGGCAAAAAGGTTAGCCAAAGAGCCGGGTGACATACCGGGTGACATCGTTGAACAGGGCAATGGACATCATGAGCAGGAGCACCGCCACGCCACCGCGCTGCAGACGCTCCATCCAGGCCTCGGAGACGCCGCGCCCGGTCACCCCTTCCCAAAGATAATACATCAGGTGCCCCCCATCCAGAACGGGCACGGGCAGCAGGTTCAGCACCCCCAGGCTCACGCTGATGAGGGCCAGGAAGGCCAGGTATTGGGTGAGGCCCATGCTGGCCGAGCGGCCCGCATAGTCGGCGATGGTGAGCGGGCCGCTGAGGTTCTTGATGGAGGCCTCGCCGATCACCATGCGGCCCATCATGCGTAGCGTGAGCGACGACATTTCCCAGGTGCGCGCCATCCCCTTCCACACGCCCTCCAGCGGGCCGTGGCGCACGGTCACCATCTCGGGCGCGGCGCCCACGTAGGCGCCGATGCGGCCCACCGCGCCGCCAGACTCCTGCGCCAGGTCGGGCGTGACCTCGATGTCGAGCATGCGCCCGCCGCGCTCGATGCTCCAGCGCTGCGCGAGCGGCTGCCCGTCCCGCACGCTGGCGCGGATGAGTTCGCGCAGTTGCGCGCCGTCCACCGCATCCACCGCGCCCACGCGCTGCACCAGGTCGCCCGCGCGCAGGCCCGCGCGCTCGGCGGCGCCGCCGGGCATCACCTCGCCGAGCAGCGGGCGCGTCCACGGGCCGGCGATGCCTATCTGGCGGAAGAGCTGCGCGTCGGCCTCGCGCACGTCCATGCCTTCCAGGCGCAGCAGCACGTCGCGCGCCGGCGCGCCGGGCGCGGCCTGCACAGCCAGGCGCACGTTCTCGCCGTCGAGCGCGCCGCGCGTCAGCGCCCAGCGCAGGTCCTCGAATGAGCGCACGTCCTCCGGCTCGCTCTCGCCGACGGCGGCGCTCAGCACCAGCTCGCCGCCGCGCAGGCCCGCCCGCTCGGCGATGGAGCCGGCCACGGGGCTGGCCACGTAGGCCTTGGGCTCCTCCACGCCGATCCAGTTGACGGCCGCATAGAGCAGCACGGCCAGGAGCAGGTTGGCCAGCGGCCCGGCCGCGACGATGGCGGCGCGCGCGCGCAGCGGCTGGGTGTTGAAGGCCAGGTGGCGCTCGTGCGGCGCGACGGGCGCCTCGCGCTCGTCGAGCATCTTCACGTAGCCACCCAGCGGAAACGCGCCGACGACGAACTCGGTGGGCGAGCCCTGGGGCTGCCAGCGCAGCAGCGGCTTGCCAAAGCCCACCGAGAAGCGCAGCACCTTGACGCCGCAGGCCACGGCCACGCGGTAATGGCCGTATTCGTGCACGGCGATCAACACGCCCAGCGCGACGATGAAGGCGACGATGGTCAGCAGCATGCCGACTCCCTTTCAAAAATCATAGCTGGTTGCGCTTGTCACACATGGGTTTCACATTCAAAACCATTTGAACCCCTTATATGGCAAGCGCAGGCAGCTCACTTATCCGAAGCGCCGTGCCAGTTCCTGCGCCACGGCGCGCGTCTGCACGTCCAGGGCCAGCAGGGCCGGCAGCGAATCCGGGTTGGAGGGTTGCACCGCCTCCAAAGTTGCAAGGTTGAGCGCGTGGATCTGGTCGAAGCGGATGCGTTGCTCCAGGAACGCGGCCACCGCCACCTCGTTGGCCGCGTTGAGCACGGCCGTGGTGCCGGGCGCGGCGCGCAGTGCCTGCCAGGACAGGTGCAGGCCGGGGAAGCGCACGGCGTCGGCCTCCTCGAACGTCAGGCCGGCCAGGCGGGTGAAGTCCAGCGGCGCGGCGCCGCTGGCGATGCGCTCAGGCCAGGCCAGGCCATAGGCGATGGGCACGCGCATGTCGGGCGTGCCGAGCTGGGCGACGACCGAGGTATCGCGGTACTGCACCATCGAATGGATCACGCTCTGGGGGTGGATCACCACGTCGATCTGCTCGGGCGCGAGGTCGAAAAGCCAGCGTGCCTCGATCACCTCCAGCGCCTTGTTCATCATGGTGGCCGAATCCACCGAGATCTTGCGGCCCATGACCCAGTTGGGGTGCGCGCAGGCCTCGTCGGGCGTGACGGTATCCAGCGACGCCGGCGCGCGGGTGCGGAACGGCCCGCCCGAGGCGGTGAGGACGATGCGCTCCACGCGCGCGGCCCAGGTGGCGGGGTCGTCCGGCAGCGACTGGAAGATGGCCGAGTGCTCGCTGTCAATCGGCAGCAGCGTCGCGCCGCCTTCACGCACGGCGGACATGAAGAACGCGCCGCCGACGACCAGCGCCTCCTTGTTGGCCAGCAGCAGCCGCTTGCCAGCGCGCGCGGCCGCCAGGCAGGGCGCCAAGCCCGCCGCGCCGACGATGGCCGCCATGACGGTGTCCACCTCGTCGTGCGATGCTATGACCTCAAGAGCATCCTGCGCCTGAAGCACCTCGGTTGCGAGGCCGTTGGCCTTGAGCTTCTCGGCGAGCTGGCGTGCGTGCTCCGGGCTGGCCATCACCGCGTAGCGCGGGCGGAACTGCGCGCACTGCGCGAGCAGCAGGTCCACCTGGGTAGCCGCGCTCAACGCGAAGACTTCGTAGCGACCGGGGTGGCGCGCCACCACGTCGAGGGTATTGGTGCCGATCGAGCCCGTGGAGCCCAGCACCGTGAGGCGTTGTTTCATGCGGCGGCGTAGTGAGAGAGCATCAGGGCCAGCGGCAGCGTGGGCAGCAGCGCATCGATGCGGTCGAGCACGCCGCCGTGGCCCGGCAGCAGGCCGCTGCTGTCCTTGACGCCCGCGCTGCGCTTGATGAGCGATTCCACGAGGTCACCCACCACGCTCATCGCCGCCATGAAGACCGCGCCGAGCACCAGCAGCCACCAGCCGCGCCGCGCCAGCAGCGAATAGAAGCTGGGCACGGCCGCCTGCCAATGCGTATCGGCCAGCGTCCAGCACACGGCCAGCAGCAGCACGCCGAGCATGCCGCCCCACACGCCTTCCCAGCTCTTGCCAGGGCTGATGGCGGGGGCCAGCTTGTTCCTGGTGAACTTCAGCCCGAACGCGCGGCCCGCGAAATAGGCGGCGATATCGGCCATCCACACCAGCGTGAGCACCGACAGCAGGTAGTTGATGCCCGCCACGCGCGCTTGCGCCACGGCCAGCCATGCCAGCCACAGCGCCAGCACGCCGCCCACGACGCGCAGCAGGCGCGGCACGCGCGGCCAGCCTTCCACGCCGCCGCGCAGCAGCAGCGCGCCGCCCAGCACCCATGCAGCTCCGCCGATGGCCCAGAGCCATGGCAGCGGCTGCTGCAGCCAGCCCGTGGCCCAGGCTGCGCCGCACAGTGCCACGCACACGGCTCCCAGGCCCAGGCTGGCGCCGCCGCCCAGGCCGTTGAGCCGCCCCCACTCCCATGCACCCGCAGCCATGAGCACCAGCGCCACGGCCGCGAACGCGGTGGGCGACGGATAGAACAGGGCCGGCAGCAGGATGGCCAGCAGGACCAGGGCGGTGATGACACGCTGTTTGAGCACGGGGGCTCCTTTCGTGAGGGTCAGGCCACTGTGGCCTGGACCTGGTCGGACGTGCGGCCGAAGCGGCGCTCGCGCCCCGCGTAGTCGGCGATGGCCTCGTCGAGCGCGGCCTCGTCGAAATCCGGCCACAGGCGGTCGCTGAAGTACAGCTCGGAATAGGCGGCCTGCCACAGCAGGAAGTTGCTGATGCGTTTCTCACCGCCGGTGCGGATCAGCAGGTCGGGGTCGGGCACGTGGGACATGCCCATGGCCGCGTGCAGGCTGGCCTCGGTGATCGGCTCGCCGCGTGCCGCCAGGGCGGCCGCGGCCTGGGCGATGTCCCAGCGGCCGCCGTAGTTGAAACACACGTTGAGCACGAGGCGGCCGTTGCCGGCCGTGAGCGCCTCGGCCTGCTGCAGGCCTGCGCGCACCTTGTCGGACAGGCCCGCCTTGTTGCCCACGAAGTGCAGGCGCACACCGTCCTGGCACAGCTGCGGCACTTCGCGCGCCAGGGCCTTGCCCAGCAGGTCCATGAGGCCCGAGACCTCGTCGGCCGGGCGGTTCCAGTTCTCGGAGGAGAAGGCGAACACCGTCAGCACGGCCACGCCGCGCTCGGCGCAGGCGCGCGCGCAGCGGCGCAGCGATTCCACGCCCTGGCGGTGGCCCGCAAGGCGCGGCAGGAAGCGGCGCGTGGCCCAGCGGCCGTTGCCGTCCATGACGATGGCGATGTGGTGGGGAATGGCTCCCGGAGCCTCTTTGGCTGCTGCGGACATGGCGTCCCGACCGATCCGAGCGGGCGGATCAGATCGCCATGATTTCCTGTTCCTTGGCCGCAACCAAGGTGTCGATCTCGGCGATGCGCTTGTCGGTGGCCTTCTGGATGTCGGCCTCGCAGCGCTTCTGGTCGTCCTCGGAAGCCAGCTTGTCCTTGACCAGCTTCTTCACGCCTTCGTTGGCGTCGCGGCGCAGGTTGCGCACCGCCACCTTGGCGTTCTCGCCCTCGCTGCGCGCGAGCTTGGTCATTTCCTTGCGGCGCTCCTCGCTCATCGGAGGCATGGGCACGCGGATCAGGTCGCCCATGGACGCGGGGTTCAGGCCCAGCTCGCTTTCGCGGATGGCCTTCTCGATCTTGGCGCCCATGTTCTTTTCCCAGGGCTGCACGCTGATCGTGCGCGCGTCGAGCAGCGACACGTTGGCCACCTGCGACAGCGGCACCATGGAGCCGTAGTACTCGACGTGGATGGTGTCCAGCAGCGCCGGGTTGGCTCGGCCGGTGCGGATCTTGGACAGGTTGTTCTTGAAGGCGGCGATGGACTGCTCCATCTTGGCCTCTGCGTTCTTCTTGATGTCGGCAATGGTCATGTGTTTCTCCTGCTGCACTTGCTGCAGCCCAAGGCGTGCGGCAAAGCGGTCAAGCGTACACCAATGTGCCTTCGTCCTCGCCCATCACCACGCGCTTGAGTGCGCCGTGCTTGACGATGGAGAACACGCGGATCGGCAGCTTCTGGTCGCGGCACAGCGCGAAGGCCGTGGCATCCATGATGCCCAGGTTGCGCGACATGGCCTCGTCGAACGACAGCTTGGCGTAGCGCGTCGCGGACGGATCCTTCATCGGGTCGGCGGTGTAGACGCCGTCCACCTTGGTGGCCTTGAGCACCACCTCTGCGCCCACCTCGGCGCCGCGCAGCGCGGCGGCCGTGTCGGTGGTGAAGAAGGGGTTGCCCGTGCCGGCGGCGAACACCACCACCTTGCCTTCTTCGAGGTACTGCAGCGCCTTGGGACGCACGTAGGGCTCGACCACCTGCTCGATGCCGATGGCCGACATCACGCGCGCGGTGAGGCCCTGCTTGTCCATGGCATCGGCCAGCGCCAGGGAGTTCATGACGGTGGCCAGCATGCCCATGTAGTCGGCGGTGGCGCGGTCCATGCCCACGGAGCCGCCGGCCACGCCACGGAAGATGTTCCCCCCGCCGATCACCACCGCCACCTGCACGCCCAGGCGCGTGACCTCGGCGATCTCCTCGACCATGCGCACTATGGTGGCGCGGTTGATGCCGAACGCATCGTCACCCATGAGGGCCTCGCCAGACAACTTGAGCAGGATGCGCTTGTGGGCTGGCGTGGCGGGGGTCATGGGCAATTCTCCGTAAGGCAAGGACAGGGGGGTTCGGACAGGGGTTGCGAGGATCAGGCGGCGGACTTGGCCGCCGCGACCTGCGCCGCCACTTCGGCGGCGAAGTCGTCGGCCTTCTTCTCGATGCCTTCGCCCACGACGTAGAGGGTGAAGCCCTTCACGGTGGTATTGGCGGCCTTGAGCATGGCGGCCACGGTCTGCTTGCCGTCGGCCGCCTTCACGAAGACCTGGTCGGCCAGCGAGACTTCCTTGAGGTACTTCTGCACCGAGCCTTCGACCATCTTGGCGGCGATATCGGCGGGCTTGCCGGATTCGGCGGCCTTGCCTTCGGCCACGGCGCGCTCCTTGGCGATCAGGTCGGCAGGCACGTCGGCGCTCGTCAGGGCCACGGGCTTCATGGCGGCCACGTGCATGGCGACGTCCTTGGCGGCCACGGCGTCACCGTCGAACTCCACAACCACGCCGATGCGCGAGCCGTGCAGGTAGGCCGCCAGGCTGGAGCCTTCGAAACGCTTGAAGCGGCGGAAGGACATGTTCTCGCCGATCTTGCCGATCAGGCCCTTGCGCACGTCTTCCAGCGTGGGGCCGAAGCCATCCTGCTCGTAGGCCAGTTGGCCCAGTGCCTCGATGTCGGCGGGGTTCTTCTGCGCGATCAGCTTGGCGGCGGCATTGGCCATGGCGATGAAGCTGTCGTTCTTGGAAACGAAGTCGGTCTCGCTGTTCACTTCGATCAGCGCGCCCACGTTGCCATCGATGAAGGAAGCCACCACGCCTTCGGCCGTGACGCGGGAAGCGGCCTTGCCCGCCTTGGTGCCCAGCTTGACGCGCAGCAGTTCCTCTGCCTTGGCCATGTCGCCGTCGGCCTCGGTCAGGGCCTTCTTGCACTCCATCATGGGGGCGTCGGTCTTGCCGCGCAGTTCAGCGACCATGCTTGCGGTAATAGCAGCCATCGTTTTTCTCCAATTCTTCAGTTTGTCTTGACGTTAAAAAAAGGGGGCTCACCAGGGGCCCCGCTTTTCTTGCGACGCGTCGCATGCGCCTGAGGTCAGGCAGCGGCTTCTTGCACTTCCACGAACTCGTCGGAGCCTTCGGCGGCAACGGCCTTGGCCACGTCGGACACGGCGTTGGCACGGCCTTCGAGGATCGCGTCGGCGATGCCGCGGGCATACAGCGCCACGGCCTTGGCCGAGTCGTCGTTACCGGGGATCACGTAGTCGATGCCCTCGGGCGAGTGGTTGGAGTCCACCACGCCGATCAGCGGGATGCCCAGCTTCTTGGCCTCGGCCACGGCGATCTTGTGGTAACCCACGTCGATCACGAAGATGGCGTCGGGCAGCGCGTTCATTTCCTGGATGCCGCCGATGTCCTTCTCGAGCTTTTCCAGCTCGCGGGTGAACATGAGCTGTTCCTTCTTGCTCATGGACTCCAGGCCGGCTTCCTGCTGGGCCTTCATGTCCTTCAGGCGCTTGATGGAGGTCTTGACGGTCTTGAAGTTGGTCAGCATGCCGCCCAGCCAGCGTTGGTCCACGAAAGGCACGCCGGCGCGCTGCGCCTCGGCCACCAGGAGCTCGCGCGCCTGGCGCTTGGTGCCCACCATCAGGATGGTGCCACGGTTGGCGGCCAGCTGGCGCACGAACTTCTGCGCGTCCTGGAACAGCGGCAGCGTCTTTTCCAGGTTGATGATGTGGATCTTGTTGCGATGGCCGAAGATGTAGGGGGCCATCTTGGGGTTCCAGAAGCGGGTTTGGTGGCCGAAGTGGACACCGGCTTCCAGCATTTCGCGCATGGTGACGGACATAGGGTTTCTCCGAAGGTTGGGTCTAAAATCCAGCCCCAATAACCGCAGCCTGAGGGCCGCAGCACCTTGAAAGGGCTGGTTTGCGATTGGTTTCACCGCAGCCGCACCACAGAAAACCCTGCGCGCAGCACCCGGCAAAACCCAAGGATTCTAGCACACCCCCATGTTTCCCCTATTGCCGCGCGCAGCCTGGCGCGGCAATGGACATCAAAATGCATAGCTGCCAGCGCTTTCCCTGTAAGCGCTGGAGCCCGAAAACACTAAAAACCCATGCAGATCGCCATCGTGGGCGCCGGCATCGTCGGCGTGGCCACCGCTTATGAACTGGCCTGTGACGGCCATGAAGTCACCGTCTACGAGCAGCGCAGCGCTGCGGCCGAGGAGGCGAGCTTCGGCAACTCGGGGCTGCTGGCCCCGTCCCTGCTCATTCCATGGGCCGCACCCGGCATCGGCGGCCCCCTGCACCGCCTGATGCTGGGCAGCGAGCCCGCGCTGCGCCTGGTGCGCGGCGCCGGGCGCGAGGGCCTGTCCTGGCTGTGGCGCTGGGCCCAGGCCGGGCGCCGTCCCGACACAGCCGAGCGGCTCGCGGCGCTGGAGCGCCTGGGGCGCTACAGCTTGGCGCGCACGCATGAGATCGCGGAAGGGCTGCAGCTGGACATCGAGGCCAGCCGCGGCGCCCTGGTGCTGCTGCGCAAGGACGAAGACGTGGAGCGCGTGCAGCCCGCGCTGCGCATCCTGCGCGAGGCCGGCGTGGCCCTGCGCGACGTGGACGCCGACACCGCCCGCCTGATCGAGCCCGGCCTGAGCACCGACGTGCCGCTGGCCGGCGCCGTGCACGCGCCCGATGGCGAATCAGCCAACTGCCGCCTGTTCGCCCAATACCTGCGCCAGGTGGCGCAGGAGCTGGGCGTGCGCTTCGTCTTCAACGCCCGCGTGCAGGCGCTCCAGGCCCAGCCCGCCGGCCTGCGAATCGCCGGCGAGGATGCGCCCCGCCGCGCCGACGCCGTCGTCCTCTGCGCGGGCCTGGCCAGCGCCGCCCTGCTGCGCCCCCTGGGGCTGCGCCTGCCGATGGCCGCAGTGCATGGCTACTCGGTCAGCGCGCCGCTGCGCGAGGACTCGCACGCGCCGCAGGGCGCCGTCATCGACCCGCTGCACCGCATCACCATCACCCGCCAGGGCCAGCGCGTGCGCGTGGCCGGCGGCGCCGAAATCGGCCATGGCGACGGCATGCACCGCGACGCCACGCTGCAGACGCTCTACCTCGCCCTGTCGGGCTGGTTCCCGGGCGGCGCGCTCACCTCGTCGCCCCAGGTGCAGGTCTGGCGGGGCGCCCGCCCCACCCTGCCCGACGGCGCCCCGGTGATCGGCGCCAGCGGTGTGCCCGGCCTGTGGCTCAACGCCGGCCACGGCGCCTGCGGCTGGAGCCAGGCCTGCGGCAGCGCCCGCGCCCTGGCCGACCAGATCGCGCAGCAGGCACCCGCCATCGACCTGCAGCCTTTCGCCCTGAACCGCTTCTGACCACAATGCGCCGATGCTGCGCATCCCCACCGCCCAACCCCACGCCCTGTACGGCACCGCCGCCACGCGCGCCATCGAAGCCGCGGCTGCCGCCGCGCTGCCGCCCCACACGCTGATGCAGCGCGCCGGCCAGGCCACCGCCCGGCTGGCCTTGGCCCTGGCGCCCCACGCGCGCTGCATCTGGATCGCCTGCGGCGGCGGCAACAACGGCGGCGACGGACTGGAGGCCGCCGCACTGCTGCACCGCGCGGGCCACCCCGTGGCCGTGACCTGGCTGGGCCGGCCCGACGCGCTGCCACCCGATGCGCGCCGCTCGTGGCAGCGTGCGCGCGATGCGGGCGTGCCCTTCATCGACACACCGCCCGCCCTCGACCCGCAGGACCTGTGCGTGGACGCGCTGCTCGGCATCGGCCTGGGGCCCTCCTCGCGCGCGCCCGACCCGCGCCTGCTGCAGTGGCTGGAGCACCTGCGCACCAACGCCGCGCCCACGCTCTGCGTGGACCTGCCCTCGGGCCTGATCGCAGACACCGGCCAGTGGGCGCCGGGCTTCGCGCCCACCCGGCCTCCGGCCAGCCAGAGCCATACGCTGAGCCTGCTCACCCTCAAGCCCGGCCTGTTCACCGCCCATGGCCGCGACGCGGCAGGCACCGTCTGGCTCGACGACCTGGGCGTGCCCGCCCCCCACGCTCCCACGGCCTGGCTGGCCGGTGCGCCGCACGGCGCAGCCCGCGCGCATGCCAGCCATAAAGGCAGCTTCGGCGACGTGGCCGTGGTCGGCGGCGAGGGCCTGCACGCACGCGGCATGGGCATGACCGGCGCGGCGCTGCTCGCGGCCAGCGCGGCCCTGCACGGCGGCGCGGGGCGCGTGATGGCGGCACTGCTGGACTGCGGAGCCACCGCCGCCTTCGCACAGCAACTCGAGATCATGCTGCGCCGGGTGGATGCGCTCGACCTCGCCCGCCTCACCGTGGTCTGCGGCTGCGGCGGCGGCGCGGCCGTGACCGCCGTGCTGCCGCAGGTGCTGCGCGAGGCCCGGCGCCTGGTGCTGGACGCCGACGCGCTCAACGCCATCGCGGCCGACGGCGCGCTCCAGCGCCTGCTGCAGGCGCGCGGCCCGGCCACCATGCTCACGCCCCACCCGCTCGAGGCCGCGCGGCTGCTGGGCACCGACACTGCCACCGTGCAGGCCGACCGCCTCGCCGCCGCCCAGGCACTCGCTGGCCGCTTCGGCTGCACGGTGCTGCTCAAGGGCTCCGGCAGCGTGATCGCCGCGCCAGGGCACACGCCGCTCGTCAACCCCACCGGCAATGCGCTGCTGGCCACCGGCGGCACGGGCGACGTGCTGGCCGGGCTGGCCGGCGCGCTGCTGGCGCGCATGCCCGGCGATGCCTTCACCGCCGCCGCCCATGCCTGCTGGCTGCACGGCGCGGCGGCCGACGCCTGGCCGCCCGCCCGGGCGCTGACGGCCTCGCGGCTGGCGCAGGCGCTGCGTCCGGGATGACCCGCGCGCTTTCCTTCATTTGACGGATGTTTTTCCCCGCGGCGTTTGCAACCATCGCCGCGTTCATGTTCCATGAGGGGAAAACACCGTGCAGTCCACCGTTTCGCGTTCTTTTCGTGCCGTGCGGCGCGCCGCCCCCGCCCTGGCCGCGCTGGCCCTGCTGGCCGCCGCCCCTGCCCAGGCCGCATGGCAGGCGGCCCCCACCTGGCAGGGCAGTACCGACGCCTCTATCAACGCGCTGGCGCGCCAGTCCGCCGGCCAACTGGTGATCGGCGGCGCCTTTGACACCGCATCGGGCCAGCCGCGCACCCGCCTCGCCCGGCTGAATGCCGACGGCACGCTGGACACGGCCTTCACTGCTCACATCAACGCCGGCGCAAGCGTCTACCGGCTGCTCGTCCAGAGCGACGACTCCATCTTCGTGGGCGGCGGCTTCACCGCGCTCAACGGCGTCCCGCGCGCGAGCCTTGGCCGCCTGCTGGCCGACGGCACGCTGGACACGGCCTTTGCGCCCCCTGCCACGTTGAGCGGCGGCGGCGTCGCAGCGATGGCCGTGCAGGCCGACGGCAAGCTCCTGATCGGCGGCGACTTCGTCACCGTGGACGGCAACCCCACCCATGCCCGGCTGGCCCGCCTGAACGTGGACGGCAGCTTCGACAGCACCTTCCCCGACCTGCAGATCAACGGCATGGTGCGCAACATCACGCTCGACGGCTCCGACATCCTCATCGCGGGCGAGTTCACGCAGGTGGACGGCACCACGCGCAACCGCATCGCGCGCCTGAACAGCGCGGGCGCGCTGGACAACAGCTTCAACCCTGACGCCAATGCCACCGTATACACCGCCATCCTGGAAACCGGCAGCGGCGGCATCCTCACGGGCGGCAGCTTCGCCAACATTGGCGGCGCGACGAAAAGCCGACTCGCGCTGCTGAACGTGAGCAGCGGCGCCGACACGCCCACGTTCACCCTGGGCGTCACCACGGGGTCTTCAGTCAACCGGCTGGTGGCCCTGGGCGGCGGCACCGTGCTGGCGGCAGGCAGCTTCACGTCCTTCGGCGGCGAGCCCATCACCGGGCTGGCGCGTTTCAACACCGGCGGAGCCGGCGTAGTGGACACCACGCTGAACGTGGCCTTCACACCAGCCCTGGGAGTCGGGCTGTACGACGTGGTGGAGCAGGCGGACCACAGCCTCGTCGTCATCGGCAACTTCACCACGGCGGGCGGCGGCACGCACCCCCATATCGAACGGCTGGTCAACCTGCCCGGCGCGCCCGCCATCACCGTCGCCACGCCCGGCCCGGCCCGGATCGCGCTCGCCATCGCCGCGCCCGCCGACGTTGGCGCGGGGGTTACCGGCTACACCGCCACCTGCACCCCCGTGGGCGGCGGCGCCGCCGTGCAGGCCAGCGGCGCCAGCCCGCTCACCGTGACCGCCGTGCCCGGCACGGCATACGACTGCACCGCCACGGCCCAAAGCAGCCACGGCCCCGGCCCCGCGAGCGCGCAGGCCGGACCCGTCACCCCCTGGCCGCGCCCCCCGGCGGCGGCGGAGCCACGGCAGCCATCCCCACCCTCAGCGAATGGGCGCTGATGCTGCTGGCGCTGGCCTGCGCGGCGCTGGGCGCACGCCGTCTGGGGCAAGCCAACCGCTATTGATTAAATAGCTGCTTGCGCTTGGTACACAAGCGCTGGAGGCAATTTTTATACACATATCTCCGCTGGACACCGGTTTGCGCGTGTCGGCGCCGGCCGCACAATCGCCGGTGGCCGGCCCGCGGCGGGCCGGGAGAGCGAGGGCCTGATGGCAGAGTCGGCACAGACCACAACGAACGCGGCCGCCCCGCTGGTGCAGGACGGCGAGATGTCGCTCGCCGCCTTCGACCGCGTGCAGACCGCCCTGTACGGCGCCGTGGGCCGCGACGAAGCCTGGCATGGCGTGGTGCAGGCGATCGCCCAGGCGTTGAAGGCCGACGTGGCCTGCTGGTGCACCACCTACGGCCAGGGCCCGCACGCGGCGAGCTTCTATGCCGCCTGGAACCTGCCCGAGGCGCTGGAACGCGCCTACGCGGAGCACTGGATCCAGCACAACCCCTGGCTGCACGCGTGCATGGCGCGCAACGTGCTGGTGCAGGGCAGCATCTTCCGCGGCACCGACCTCGTGCCCGCGCCCGTGCTGTGCGCCAGCCGCTTCTACCGCGAATACATGCTGCTGTACCCCGTGGAGCACATGCTGACGGCGGTGGTTTCCGACGGCAGCGTGCCGGGCCTGGCGCCGCCGATGATCCTGAACCTGTTCCGCCACCCGGACCAGCCCGACTTCGACGCGCGCGACGTGGAACGGCTGCACCTGCTCTACCCGCACATGCTGCGCGCCTTCGACCTGCACTGGACCACGCGCCGGCTGCAGGAGCAGGTGTCGCTGCTGCATCGCTTCCTGGATGCGCTGGACTTCGGCCTGGTGATGCTCGACCCCGCAGCGCAGGCGCTCTACGCCAACCATGCCGCGCGCGCCCTGGCGGCCGCACCGGCGCTGGCGCAGTGGATGGGCAGCTTGCCCGTGCGCGTGGAAGCCCGCGACGCGCTGGGCCGGCTGGTGCATGCAGCCGCGCGCGGCCAGGGCGGCGGCCTGGTGCTGGGCGACGGGCCGCAGGCCCTGATGGCGCTGGCGCTGCCCATCGAGGAACGCGCGCAGGCCGGCGGCGAGGCGCGCGCCGCCCAGCCCGGCGCCTGCATGCTGCTGCTCACGCGCCAGGGCCATGCGCCCGAAGGCGTGGCTGATTTCGTCACGCGCCTGTTCGGCCTGTCGGCGGCCGAGGCGCGCGTGCTGCCGCTGCTGCTGCGCGGCGCCAGCCCGGCGCAGATGGCCGGCGCGCTGGGCGTGAAGGTGAGCACGGTGCGCTCGCAGCTCTCGGCCATCTTCGCCAAGACGGGCACGGTGCGGCAGCAGGATCTGATCCGGCTGCTGGGCAGCGTGCCGCCGGTGCGGTTGTAGCGGGGTGTAAGTGCGGTTTCAAACCTGGGTGCCACAAGCCTCTGTCAAGACTGTCTGACACAGCGCGCGGCGTGGCGCTGGTTCAATAGCGGCATACCCGTTTTCGACCTGCCCTTTCAGAGGTTTCCGCCATGAACCGCCGTCGCCGCCCTGGATCGCATGCCGCTGCCACCTTCGCCCTCACCGTGCTGCTGGCCCTGGCGGCCTACGGCATGACGCTGGAGCCGCGCCACACGGCGCAGGCGGCCGACTCGCAGGTACACAGCCAGCTCGACCAGTTGGTACCCGCCGAAGTCTTCGACTGACCCGATTTCCCGATGTCTCCTCCTTGAGCCGCCCTCACGGGCGGCTTTTTTCTGCCCGCCGCTCTCCACCAGCGCGATACGGCGGCGCAGCGCGGCGGCCGAAGAAGCGTCGCCCGCCTGGTCGGCGGCATCGGCGCGCAGCAGCAGCCAAGCCAGCAGCGGCCGGCGCCAGCCCTGGGCGGAGGCGGCATCGGTGGCGGCGACCAGGGTCTCGGGCGTGGCACGGCCGGCGCGCAGGGCGCTGCCTGCGGCCACCAGGCGCGCGAGCGGGTCGGCGATGCCCGGGATGGCGGCCACGCTGGCATGGGCCGCGCGCTGGGGCTCGGGCAGCAGCGCGGCCTGCTGCGCGGTGGCGCGGCCGGCGAGGTAGTCGGCATAGGCCGCCTCGGCAGGGCCGGCATCAGCGCGCAGGGGCTCGAAGGCGTCGCAAGGCGCGACCTCCAGGCTTGCGGCCTGGGCAGCGCAGCGCAGCAGTTCCACGCGCGCCAGCAGCGCGGGGCTGCCGGTGCGCGACACCTCGCTGCGTGCGCGGGCCCATTCCAGGTCGGCGACGCGGCTGTCCCCGGACAGGTAGGCCTCCACCGCCTTCTGCGCGGCACCGTGGGCGTTCATCTGCCAGTCAGGCACCGGGGGCTTGGAGGCGCAGGCGGCCAACAATGCCGCCAGCAGAACCGCTGGCGCAGCCCATACGCGGGCAGCCGCGCAAGGGCCTGAGCCGGCCGCGCCGCCCCGCCGCGCTGGCTGCGTTCCCCTGCCCGGCAAAGCCGAGAGCGGGGAGAAGGCGCGAAGCGACTCAGGGGGTGTTGTTTCATGGCAGCTTCAGCTCCGTGTCGCGCGCAAAGGGCCACTTGCGGTTGACTTCGTTGACCAGGCCCTCCACCTTGCGCAGGCTCGCCTCCACCTCGGCGCGGAGCAGGCCCAGGTCGGTGGTGGCCTCGCGGGCGTTGGCGCCCACAGCCTGGGCCTCGGCCAGCACGGCGTCCACCTTGGTCAGGCTCTGGCGAGCATCGGCCAGCAGGGCATGGAGTTGCACGACGGCGGCGCGCACCTCCGGCACCAGGCCGGGATCGGCACCCGCGCCGAAGACCTGCCTGTCGGCCTTGGCGGCCATGCCGTCGATGCGAGCCAGCAGCTGGTTGGTGCGCTCCAGGGTGGTGACGATCTTCTTCGCGTCCTGCTCGTTGCCCATGAGCACGCCCAGGGCGCCGCCCGGCGCGTTGAGCCGCTCGGTGAGAGCACGCACGTTGCCCACGGCGCCGCCCAGGGCCGAATCCGACGCGGTGAGCGCGTTGAGGTTCTCCAGCAGCTGCCGCGCGTTGGACATGAGCTGCGGGATCTCCGCCGTGGCGTCGCCGCGCAGCACGGGGCGCTCGGCGCCATCCTCCAGCGGCGGGTCGGTGAGGATGCCGCTGTAGGCCTTGATGGTGGTGCCGCCCACGATGCCGCGCACCAGCGTGAACACGCTGGACTGGCGCAGCCAGTGCGCATCGCGGCGCGCCACGTCCACCAGGATGCGCACGTTGCCGTCGCCCGCCAGCTCGATGCGCCGCACGCGGCCGATGGGGAAGCCCGAGAAGGTCATGTCCATGCCCACGGCCACGCCCTCGGAGTCGTCGGCGGTGAGCACCAGGCGCTGCGTGGGCTCGAACGCGCCGCGCGCATAGAGCAGATAGAGCACCGAGCCCGCCACCAGCAGCAGCGTGAACAGCAGCAGCGCCGCCGCCTTGGCGCGCAGGTGGGCCACGGGGCGCAGCAGTTCGCCATCGGGCGTGGGAGTACGGGGGTCGTTCATCGTCAGTAGTAGTTGCCCATGAGCGAGGCGACTTCGATCAGCAGCAGCACGGCGAACATGCGCGCCAGCCCGCCCAGCTCGGAATCGGGCTGCAGGGCGCGCCCCGCGTCTCCGCTTTCGTAGAGCCCGGCCGCCATGGGAATGAGCGCCACCGCCAGGCTGAAGAACACGGTCTTGAGCGCGAACACCAGCGTGATCTGCGGCGTGAACACTTGGCCGAACATGCGCGTGTAGCCGGGCAGCCCCGCGGTGTTGAAGCCGTAGACGCCCAGGTAGGCCATGACCAGCGCCACCACGCACGACAGCGCCGCCAGCGTGATGCTGGCGTACACCCCGGCCACCACGCGCGGCATCAGCTCCATGCGCACCGGGTCGGCGCCCCGCTGGCGCAACGCCTCCAGGCGGCCGGACTGGCGCATCAGCGCGAGCTGCGTGCCGTTGGGGATGGTGGCGCGCATGGCCACGAACAGCGCGGCGGTAAGCGGGATCAGCTCCAGCACGAGCACGCGGATCACCATCTCCAGCGCATAGCGCGACAGGCCGTAGCTCTGCGCCGTCACCACCACGATGCGCGTGATGACCAGGCACAACAGCGCCGCCAGCACGGTGAAGCCCAGCAGGATGGGCGCCGTGTCCTGGTACATATGGCGCGCCAGCCGCCAGCGCGTGGCGCGCGAGTAGCTGGAGGGCGAGAGCATCAGCACCATGACCACCGCACCCAGGTAGAGAATGCGCCACCACGCCACGGCCCAGCGCCGCGCCACGCGCCAGGCGCGCTCGGGCAGGGGCAGGATCAGGGGGGCCGCGTTCATGCGCGCATCATAGGCGAGCCAGGGTGTTCCCATGTATCAAAAAGCCCCGCAGCGCCCATCCATCAAGCGCAACCAGCTATCAATCGAATAGCAATGCAGTCACACATGGCGCCGCGCCAGCGGCGCGGGCGGCGGCACGGGCTCGGCGTCAGCCCGTGCGTGCAGCGCCTCGATCACGTGGCACTGCCCGCCCGTGCCGTCGCAGCGGCCGCGCAGCGCGCGCAGCTCCTGCTCCAGCGCGTGCAGCTCGGCCAGGCGCGTGCGCACGTGGCCCAGGTGCTCGTCCAGCGTGGCGCAGGCGGCGTGGCCGTCGGCGGTGCCTCCTGCATCCAGCGCGAGCAGCGTGCGCACTTCATCCAGGGACATGTCCATGGCCCGGCACAGGCGCACGAAGCGCAGGCGGTGCACCTCGTCGTCGCTGTAGAGGCGGTAGCGGTTGTCGGCCCGCGCCTGGGCGGCGAGCAGGCCCTCCTTCTCGTAGTAGCGGATGTTGGCGGCAGGCACGCCCGACAGGCGGGCGGCGTCTCCGATGCGGTGCTGCATGGCTTGACCTTCAAGCAACTTCAAGGTTTCCAATCATGGCATGACCCAAAGCCACTCCTCCCATCCCCCCCCATTCCCCGGGCCACGCGCATGGGCACGCGCACGGCCACGAGGCCGCCGCATCTCCCGCCGCCGCCTGCGGCGGCTGCGCCTGCAGCGCCGGCGCGGGCCATGACGGCCACGACCACGGCGCCCTGCCCGGCTGGCCGCGCATCGCCGCGGCGCTGGCTCTGGCCATGGGCGCCGAGGCCGCGCACTGGCTGCAGCAGGAAACGCCGGGCATGCTGCTGGCCGTGGCGGCCATCGCGCTCGCGGGCCTGGGGGTGTACCGCGCGGGGCTCAAGGACCTAGCACGTCTGCGCCTGGGCATCCACGCGCTCATGGCCGTGGCCGTCACGGGCGCCTTCCTGATCGGGCAGTGGCCCGAGGCGGCCATGGTCATGGCCCTGTACGTGGCGGCCGAGCGCATCGAGGACGGCGCCATGGACCGCGCGCGCAACGCCATCCGCAGCCTGCTGGATCTCGCGCCCGAAACCGCCGACGTGCTGCAGCCGGACGGCACCGCCGTGCGCACGCCGGTGCAGCAGGTGCCTCTGGGCGCGCATGTGCGCATCGCGCCGGGCGCGCGCGTGCCGCTGGACGGCACCGTGGCCGAGGGCGAGAGCGCCGTCAACCAGGCCCCCATCACCGGCGAAAGCCAGCTGGCCGACAAGGCGCCGGGCGACCCGCTGTACGCCGGCAGCGTCAACCAGCACGGCGAGCTGCTGATGCAGGTCACCGCCCGCGCTGGCGGCACGCTGCTGGCGCGCATCGTGCACGCGGTGGAGCAGGCGCAGGCCTCGCGCGCGCCCACCCAGCGCTTCGTGGACCGCTTCGCCGCCGTCTACACGCCCATCGTCTTCGTGCTGGCCCTGCTGCTGGCGCTGCTGGCGCCGCCGCTGCTGGGCTGGAGCTGGCTGCAGGCCGCCTACCAGGCGCTGGCGCTGCTGGTCATCGCCTGCCCCTGCGCGCTGGTCATCTCCACGCCCGTGACGGTGGTCAGCGCCCTCACCGCCGCCGCGCGCCGCGGCATCCTCATCAAGGGCGGCAGCGCGCTGGAGGCCGCGCGCAGCCTGCGCGCCATCGCACTGGACAAGACCGGCACGCTGACCACCGGCAGCCCGACCCTCGTCGACTGGCAGGTGCTGGGCGGCCAGGACGGCACCCATGGCACAGCCATCGCCGCCGCCGCATGGCAGCTGGCCAGCCGCTCCGACCATCCCGTGTCCCGCGCCATCGCCGCCGGCCTGCCGGCGCAGGAGGCGCACGGCGCGCAGGACGTGCGCGCCCTGCCCGGGCGCGGCGTGGAAGCCACCATCGACGGCCGGCGCCACGTGCTGGGCAACCTGCGCCTGGTGCGCGAGATGGGGCTGGCCGACGCCGCGCTGGAGCAGGCATTGCTGGCGCACGAGCAGCAGGGCCGCACCGTCACCTTGCTGGCCCGGGACGACACCGTGCTCGCCCTCTTCGCCGTGGCCGACCCGCTGCGCAGCCATGCGCGCGAAGCCGTCGCCCAGCTGCAGGCCGTGGGCGTGCGCCCCGTGGTGCTCTCCGGCGACAACGCCGCCACCGTGCAGACCGTGGCGCGCGAGGCCGGTATCCAGGACGCGCGCGGCGGCCTGCTGCCGCAGGACAAGCTCGACGCCCTGGCCGCGCTGCAGCGCACCGACGGCCCCACGGCCATGACGGGCGACGGCATCAACGACGCCCCGGCCCTGGCCCGCGCCGACTTAGGGATAGCCATGGGCGGAGCGCACAGCACCGGCATGGCCATGGAGACGGCCTCCGTCGTGCTCATGAACGACGACCTGCGCCGCATCCCCGACACCGTGCGCCTCTCGCGCCGCGCCCACCGCGTGCTGTGGCAGAACATCGCGCTGGCGCTGGGCGTGAAGGCGGTGTTCTTCGCGCTGGCCCTCATGGGCCAGGCCACGATGTGGATGGCGGTGGTGGCTGACATGGGCGTGAGCCTGCTGGTGGTGGCCAACGGGCTGCGCCTGCGGCGCTGGGCGGGTTCGGAATAAAATCGCCTCCTAGCGCTTATCTCACAAGCGCAAGCAGCTCTCCTTTCCATAGCATCCGGCGCCCTGGCGGCGGCCCGCCTTGATCCACCGCAAGGCAGGCTGCCGCAGCGCCGTGGTGCAATCGCGCGCCCGCAACACACGCCATGTCCTCCCGCACCGCCGCCGCTCCCGCCGCCGTTCCCCACTCCCGCACCGAGGACGCGGTGGCCATCGGCGTGGGCGTGACGCTGATCTCGGTGGGCGTGGCCTTCCTGGCCAGCGCGGGCCTGCTGACCGGCGGCATGGCCGGGCTGGCCTTCGTGCTGCACTACGCCACGGGCATCGGCTTCGGCAAGCTGTTCTTCGCGCTCAACCTGCCGTTCTACTGGCTGGCGCTGCGCAAGCTGGGGCTGGAGTTCACGCTCAAGACCTTCGCGGCCGTGGCGCTGCTGTCGGTGCTGTCGGAGCTGCAGGCGCAATTGCTGCAGATCAGCCAGTTCCAGCCGCTCTATGCGGCGCTCACCGGCGGGCTCATCATGGGCATGGGCTTCCTGGTGCTGTTCCGCCACCGCTGCAGCCTGGGCGGCGTGGGCATCCTGGCGCTGTACCTGCAGGACCGCCATGGCTGGCGCGCGGGCAAGGTGCAGATGGCCGTGGACTGCTGCATCGTGCTGCTGGCCCTGGCCACCGTGGAGCCGATGCGCGTGCTCTGGTCGGTGGCGGGCGCCGTCGCGCTGAACCTGGTGCTGGCGATGAACCACCGGCCGGGGCGCTACATGGGAACACCCTGCTGAGCGCTGGGTGCTCGGAGCGTGATCGGGAGCTAACTCCTGTTTTAATAGCTGCCTGCGATTGCTGGTCAAGCGCTAGCGGCCAATTTCACCCGATCACGCAGCTGCTCCTGCTATTGCGGCAGTCCCACCCTCGCCACCGCACTGCCAGTGGTGAAGTACAGCCTGGAGCCCCGCACGGCAATGCCCACAGGCAAGTCGATCACGCCCGGCAGCGGTCCCGCTGCAAAGCCCCGCTGCCCGGCCTGCCCCACGACCGTGGAAACTTGGCCGTTCGGCGTGATCTGGCGGATTACGCTGTTGACCGGGTCGGTCACGTACAGGTTGCCCTTGCCGTCCAAGGCCAGGCTGGCCGTCCCGCCCCACGCAACGGGGTAGTTGCCGAAGTCCTCCCCTTGGTTGGTGAACCCATGCATCCAACTGGTCCGCTCCGCCCCCGAGAAACGGGCGCTGTCAGCCGGTCCATCGGCAAGCCCGGCGGGCTGGTCAGCGCGGCCGGCAACGGTGCTGACCATGCCTGCGGGCGAAATCTTGCGGATGGTGGGGCCGATGCCGGTGATGCCGTCATGCAGACCATCCACCACATACAGGTTGCCCGCCGGATCAAAGGCCATGTTCCCCAGGACACCGAAGCGCGCGTCGGCGGCATTCCCATCGACATGCCCCAGAACACCCGGGCTGCCGGCGAACACGGCGGCCCCGCCGCGCGGGTCTATCCGCAGGATGACGCCATTGACGCCCGAGGCGTACACATTGCCAGAGGCATCCACCGCCAAACCGTTGATGGCACCCTTGTAGTGGTAGTCGTAGGTATAGGCACCATCGGTACGGCTGAACGGCCCTATCCAGGCCGACAGATCGGCCAGCACCGCGGCGTCCCCGGCCGGGGTGATCTTGAAAACCGCACGCGGGTCATCGCGAAGCATGGCTTCCGAGGCCGTATAGACATTGCCCTGCCCGTCCACGGCCATCGCCCGCCATGAAGGCCCGATGTTCCGCAAGTCATCCGTCCTCCTCACCGGCACGGAACTGGCGGCACCATCTTCATCCATGATCCGCAAGGCCTGCCCACTGGGATTGAGGTCCCCCACATACAACGCTCCCGAAGGTGCGATAGCCAGCGCCAGCGGCCTGCGAAAGCGCGCATCGGCGGCAGCGCCATCCTGGCTGCCGGGAATGGCGGCGGCGCCGGAAAACAGGCTGAGCGCAGGTGGCTGCGGCTGCTCGGGCTGCGGCGCCGGAGCATCCGAGCCTCCGCCGCCTCCACAGGCGGCGACGAAAAGACTGATAGCCACAACCGCTGGTCGCCAAGCGCGGGTTCGTAGGTCAAGAAACGAATGCATGAGAAGCTCCTTTGAAGACACCGCCTGCGATGTTTTTCGTCCATTCAAGTGATGGCATTATTCTCATGCGCCCTCAGGGCGCGCTGACGCCCCTCTCTTTCAAGGCCCTTGGAGCAACCCAAGCCCCACGCCGGTATCATTCCCACCATGCGCCGCGTTGTGTCCCTGGGCCTCGTTCTGCTGCTGGTCCTGCGCGGCCTGCTGGGCGACGCCATGGCCATGGGCGTAATGCCCGTACCAGCCGTGCCCCAGGCGCAAGCACAGCAGGAGCACCACGGCCACCATGCGGTGGTGGACAGCACCGCCACCCACTGTGGCGACACCACGGCCGCCGCGCAGGGCAGCCATGCGGACCACCCGGCCGGCTGCTCGGCCTGCGGCATCTGCCACTCCGCCTTCTCGGCCGTGCACGGCGCCCTGCCCCACCTGCCTCCGGGCGATAGCGCATTGCACCCGCACGGCAGCGCGCACTTCGCCAGCGCGCAGTCCGCCCAGGCCATCAAGCCGCCCATTTCCTGAGCATCGACACCCGAGGTGCGTCCGCCGCATGGCGGGCGCGCGCCCGTCCTTGTTCCTGGAGATGACCCCATGCGCACTGCGCACCTTCGCGCCGCCGCGGCCCTGGCCGCCGGCGCGCTCGCCCTGTCCGCCGGAGCGCAATCGCCTGCGCCCGCCTCTGCAGCCGACGCGCCCGCCGCACCGCTGCGCCACGCGCCCCTGCCCGAAAGCGGCAGCGTGATCGCCGAGGCCGACGACTGGCGCGCCGCCAACGCCGCCGTCGCCACCTTCCCGCGCGGCCATGCCGACATCGTGCGCTGGGAGGCCGCGCAGCAGCCCATTCCCCCTGCCGCCCCCGCCGCCCCCCACGACCACCACCACGGACACCAGCCATGAAGCGCCTCCTTCCCCTGGCCGTGGCGGCGCTGCTCGCAGGCTGCGCCAGCGTGGCCCCCGACGGCCTGCGCGGCGACGTGCAGGCCCATGTGCAGCAACGCCTGCCCACCGATGCCCAATTGCCGCCCACCGGCGCATCCGCCCAGGCACAGGCTCGCGACCACATCGCCCAATGGCTGCGGCAGCCGGTGGACGCCGACACCGCCGTGCGCATCGCCCTGCTGAACAACCCCGGCCTGCAGGCCCGCTTGGCCGGGCTGGCCGCGCAGGACGCCGAGCGCGCCCAGGCGCTGACGCTGTTCAACCCCACGCTCACGCTGGGCCGCTTCACCAGCGGGCACGAGCGCGAGATCGAGCGCCAGGTCGGCTTCAGCCTCGCACAGCTCGTCACACTGCCCTGGCGCACGCGCTGGCACGGCTGGCAGATGGAGCGCGCCACGCTGGACGCCGCGCAGCAGGTGCTGCTGCTGGCGGCCGACACGCGCCGCGCCTGGCTGCGCGCCGTGGCCGCGCGGCAGACGCTGGCCGCGCGCGAGCGCATGCACGAAGCCGCCGAGGCCGGCAGTGCGCTGGCCCAGCGCATGGCGCGCGCGGGCAACTTCAGCAAGCTGCAGCAGGCGCGCGAGATCGCCATCACCCAGGAGGCCGCCGCCCAGCTCGCGCGCGCCCGGCTGAACGCCGCGCTGGAGCATGAACAGCTCGCGCGCCTGATGGGCCTGTGGGGCATGCAAGCCGACTTCACCCTGCCCGATTTGCTGCCCGCCCTGCCCGAAGCGAGCGGCCTGCAGGGCGGCCAGGACGCCGAAGCCACCGCCCTGCGCGAGCGCCTGGATCTGCGCGCGCTGCGCCGCGACCTGGACACCCTGGCCGACCGCAACGGCTGGGCCGGCCTGGGCGCGGTGCTGGGCGACGTGGGCCTGAGCTACAGCCGCAACACCACCACCGAGCGCGCCACGGGCCACGCCGACACCACGCGCGGCTGGGAGCTGGACGTACCCCTGCCGCTGTTCGACTGGGGCGGCGCCGCCACCGGCCGCGCGCGCGCCGAGCTGCAGCGCGGCGCCGCGCAACTGCAAAATGCCGCCCTGCGCGCGCGCAGCGAAGCCCGCAGCCACTGGCTGCGCTACCGCACCGCGTGGGACCTGGCCCGCCAGCAGCAGGCCGAGGTGCTGCCGCTCGCGCGCTTCATGCAGGACGAAGCCGTGCTGCGCTACAACGGCATGTTCATCAGCGTGTGGGACCTGCTGGCCGAGGCCCGCAACACCGCGCAGGCCGTCGCCACGGCCACCGAGGCGCAGCGCGACTTCTGGCTGGCCGATACCGACCTGCAACTGGCCCTCACCGGCACCTCGCCCGACACGTCGTCCGGCGTGGCACTCCCCGAAAGCCCCTGACATGAACCGCCGCAACTTCTTCTCCGGCGCGGCCACCGCCGTGGCCGCCGCCTCCGTCGGCCGTGCGGCCCTGGCCGCGCTGCCCGAGGCGCCCTCGCAATCCTCGGCCAACACCGCCGCGCCCTTGGCGCCGCCCAACGGCCGCCCCTACCGCCCCGTGGTCACGCTCAACGGCTGGACGCTGCCGTGGCGCATGAACGCCGGCGTCAAGGAATTTCACCTGGTGGCCGAGCCCGTGGTGCGCGAAGCCGCACCCGGCTTCTTCATCAACCTGTGGGGCTACAACGGCCAATCGCCCGGCCCCACCATCGAGGTGGTGGAAGGCGACCGCGTGCGCATCTTCGTCACCAACCGCCTGCCCGAGCACACCACGGTGCACTGGCACGGCCAGCGCCTGCCCAACGGCATGGACGGCGTGGGCGGCCTCACGCAGCCGCACATCCCGCCGGGCAAGACCTTCGTCTATGAATTCGAGGCGCGCCGCCCCGGCACCTTCATGTACCACCCGCATGCCGACGAGATGGTGCAGATGGCGATGGGGATGATGGGCCTGTGGATCACGCACCCAAAGGGCAGGCACCCGCTGATTGCCGACGTGCAGCGCGACTACGCCTTCCTGCTCGCCGCCTACGACGTGGAGCCGGGTGCGATGACGCCGCGCGTGAACGAGATGACGGACTTCAATATCTGGACCTTCAACAGCCGCGTGTTCCCCGCCATCGACCCGCTGGTGGCGCGCCAGGGCGACCGTGTCCGCATCCGCGTGGGCAACCTGACGATGACCAACCACCCCATTCACCTGCACGGCCACGAGTTCGAGGTGACCGGCACCGACGGCGGCCCGGTGCCCAAAAGCGCGCGCTGGCCCGAGGTGACCACCGACGTCGCCGTGGGCCAGATGCGCCAGGTCGAATTCATCGCCGACGAGCCCGGCGACTGGGCCCTGCACTGCCACAAGAGCCACCACACCATGGGCGCCATGGGCCACGGCGTGCCCACCATGATCGGAGTGGATCACCGGGGCCTCGTCGGCAAGATCCAGAAGATCGTGCCCGACTACATGGTGATGGGCGAGCGCGGCATGGCCGACATGGGCGCCATGGAAATGCCGCTGCCCGACAACACCCACCCCATGATGACCGGCACCGGCCCCTTCGGCCCGCTGGAGATGGGCGGCATGTTCACCACGCTCAAGGTGCGCAAGGGGCTGGGTGCCAACGACTGGCGCGACCCGGGCGATTTCCAGCACCCGCACGACACCGTGGCGCGCGAATGGACCGGCGCGCCTGCCGATGCCGCGGCCCCGCGCCAGGCCCTGCCCGGCCAGGCCCCCGGCGCGCCCCGCGTGCGCAAGCCCGAGGGCGGCCACCACAACCACCATTGATTCCTGGAAACCCTCCGATGAAAACTCTCAAATTCATAGCTGCTTGCGCTTTATGGGCGTGCGCTACAGCCAGTTTTGGCCACGAATCCGCTGCGCACGGCGGCCATGCGGCCTCGGCGGCCCTCGCCCCGCAGCAGCAGGACTGGGGCATTGCCGGCCAGGCCCGCGACGCGCGGCGCACCATCACCCTGCGCATGACGGACGACATGCGCTTCACGCCGTCGCACTTCAGCGTGCGCCGCGGCGAGACCGTGCGGTTGCGCGTGGAGAACCGGGGCCAGGTGCTGCACGAGGTGGTGCTGGGCACGCCGGCCACGCTGGACGCGCATGCCGAGGCCATGCGCCGGCACCCCGGCATGGAGCACGAGGAGCCCCACATGGCCCACGTGGCGCCGAGCCGCCAGCAGGACCTGGTCTGGCGCTTCAACCGCGCCGGCCGCTTCGACTTCGCCTGCCTGATCGCCGGCCACTACGAGGCCGGCATGCGCGGCACCTTCACCGTCACGCCCTGATTTCTTTCACCTCCGGAGTCCCCCCATGCACACCTTCCGCCCCCGCCGCCGCCAATGGATGGCCGCACTCGCCGCCGGCATCGCCGGCGCCGCCCTGCCCGCCCTGGCCAGCGCACCCAAGACCGCCGTGGAGGTCTGGAAAGACCCGAGCTGCGGCTGCTGCCAGGACTGGGTCACGCACATGGAGCAGAACGGCTTCGCCGTCACCGTGCACGAGACGGGCAACGCCGCCGTGCGCGCCCGGCTGGGCCTGCCCACGCGCCTGGGCTCGTGCCACACGGCGCTGGCCGGCGGCTACCTGCTCGAAGGCCACGTGCCCGCGGCCGACGTGCGCAAGCTGCTCCAGCAAAAGCCCAAGGCCCTGGGCCTAGCCGTGCCCGGCATGCCTGTGGGCAGCCCCGGCATGGACGGCCCCGAGTACAAGGGCCGCAAGGACCCGTACGACGTGCTGCTGGTCACCAAGAACCTCATGAACAGCGACGTCTCCACCCGCGTCTTCACCAGCTACCGTTGACCGCCATGCCCTTCTTCCGCCCTCTTCTCGCGGCCATCGCGCTGCAGTGCGCCGCCGCTGGCGCCATCGCCCAGGTGCATGACGGCCATGACCACGCCGCGCCGCCCGCCGCTGCGCCGCAGGCCCAGGAATGGTCCGACGGCGTCGTCACCCGCTGGGATGCCCGCACGGGCAAGGTCACGATCCGCCACGGCGAGATCAAGCCCCTGTCCATGCCGCCCATGACCATGGTGTTCACGCTGGAGGACCCGGCGCAGGGCGCCGCGCTCAAGCCGGGCGACGCGGTGCGCTTCCAGGCGCGCGACGCCGGCGGCGCGCTGGTGGTCACGCGCATCGAGGCGGTGCGCTGACTCGCTCATTCTTCGATAGCTGCTTGCGCTTGCCCCTCAAGCGCTGCAGCCTGATTTGACTCGAAACCCGCGGCCTCTCCCGCCAGGCCGCGCGTCTTCGGCTATGGTTGCGCCTTCCTTCCACAGCACTGCCGCACCATGCCCCATCCCACCGACCACCGCTGCGGCGCGATCACCGACGTGCCCGGCATCGAGGTAGGCCATTTCACCGACACCCGCCGCCCCACGGGCTGCACCGCCATCATCGCCCGCGCGGGCGCCGTGGCCGGGGTGGACGTGCGCGGCGCCGCGCCCGGCACGCGCGAGACGGACCTGCTGGAGCCCGCCAACCTCGTGCAGCAGGTGCATGCCGTGATGCTCTCGGGCGGCAGCGCCTGGGGGCTGGACGCGGCCTCGGGCGCCATGCGCTGGCTGGAGGAGCACGGCGTGGGGCTGGACGTGGGCGCCGGCCTGGTGCCCATCGTGCCCGCCGCCGTGCTGTTCGACCTGCACGTGGGCGACGCGCGCGTGCGGCCCGACGCCGCCGCGGGCTACGCCGCCTGCGCCGCCGCCATCAGCGCGCCGCCCGCCGAGGGCAACGTGGGCGCGGGCACGGGCGCCTGCGTGGGCAAGGTCTTCGGCATGCAGCACGCCATGAAGGGCGGTGTGGGCAGCGCGTCCGTCACCGTGGACGGCGTGACGGTGGGCGCGCTGATCGCCTGCAACGCCGTGGGCGACGTGGTCGATCCCGACACCGGCCTCCCCCTGGCCGGTGCGCGCACCGAGGACGGCCGCGCCCTGCGCGACATCCGCCGAGCGCTGCTGCGCGGCGAGCCGCCGCACACGCTGCTGGCGGGCACCAACACCACCATCGGCGCGATCGCCACCGACGCCGCGCTCACCAAGGCCCAGGCCCAGCGCCTGGCCGTGGCGGGGCACGACGGCCTGGCGCGGGCCACCAACCCCGCGCACACCCAGCTCGACGGCGACACGCTGTTCGCCCTGGCCACCAGCCGCGCCCCGCGCCACCCCGGCATGCTGGTGCTGGCCGCCATGGCGGCCGAGGCCGTGGCCCGCGCCACCGTGCGCGCCGTCCTGGCCGCACGCACGCTCACCACGGCCGAGGGGCTGGTGCTGCCCTGCCACGCGGACCTGGCGCGCTGAGCATGGGACGCATGTCGCGCCGTCTGCGCACCCTGCTGCTGTCGCTGCGCGACCTGCTGGTTTCCGCCGGTCCGCTGGCCTTGCTGGGCGTAGGGCTGGCGGTCGCGGCCTACTGGTGGCTCAATCCCACGCCGCCGCGCAAGGTGGTGCTGGCCACCGGCCCCGCGCAGAGCGCCTACGAGACCTTCGGCCAGCGCTACCGCGATGCGCTGGCGGCCAACGGCATCGAGGTGGAGCTGCTGCAAAGCGACGGCTCCTCGTCCAACCTGCAGCTGCTGCGCGAGGGCCGCGCGGACCTGGCCTTCGTGCAGGGCGGCACCGGCGAACTGCGGCCCGAGGACAGCGATGCGCTGGTCTCGCTGGGCAGCTTGTTCGTCGAGCCCATCTGGCTGTTCTACCGCGAAGGCGTCGCGCGGCGCATCCAGCCCGCGGGCCAGCAGGGCGGCCTGCACCGGCTGCACGGCCTGCGCGTGAACGTGGGGTCGCCCGGCAGCGGCGTGCCTACGCTGATGGAACGGCTGCTGGAGGCCAACCACGTGAGCCCCGGTGCGCTCACGCTCACGCAGATGGAGCAGACGCCGGCCACGGTGGAGTTCCTCGCGGGCCGGCTGGACGCGCTGGTGTTCGCCTCGGCCCCCGAGTCGCTGATGGTGCAGATGCTGCTGCAGACCCCTGGCGTGCAGCTCATGGGCTTCGCGCAGAACGAGGCGTACAGCCGGCGCTTCCCCTTCCTCACGCCCGTGCTGCTGCCGCGCGGCGTGGTCGACCTGGCGGCCAACGTGCCGCCGCGCGACGTACGGCTGGTGGCCTCCACCACCTCGCTGCTGGCCCGCGAGGACACCCACCCCGCGCTGCTGCAGCTTTTCGCACAGGCGGCGCAGACCATCCACGGCGGCGCGGGCTGGTTCAACCGCGCGCGCGAGTTCCCCAACACGCGGCACGCCGAGCTGCCCATCGCCAAGGAGGGCGAGCGCGCCATCAACGAACCCGCGCCGCTGATGCAGCGCTACCTGCCGTTCTGGATCGCCAACCTCGTCGAGCGCATGTGGCTGGTGCTGGGCCTGCTGCTGGCCGTGATGCTGCCGCTGTCGCGCGTGGTGCCGCCGCTCTACCAGTTCCGGGTGCGCTCGCGCGTGTTCCGCTGGTACGGCCACCTGCGCGAGGTGGAGGACGACCTGGAGGCTGCCCGCGCCACGCCCGAGGAACTGCGCGAGCGGCTGGACCGGCTGGAGGCGCAGGTGGAGAAGGTGAGCGTGCCGCTGTCCTATGCGGACGAGCTGTACGCGCTGCGCAACCACATCCACCTGGTGCGCAAGCGCCTGCCGCGCACGTAGGCTCAGCGCGCCTTGGGCTTGGACCTGCCGCCGCTCTTCGCGTCGCTCAGGGCGCGCGCGACCACGGGCTGGGAGGACAGCAGCTTGAACGCTCCCTCCGCCGCCAGCTTGTCGATCATGCGCCGCGTCATGGACTGCGTGCTGCCATCGGCCCCGGTGAACAGGAACAGCGTGTTGTGCGGGCTGCACCAGGTGAGCTGCGTGCGCACCACGCGCTGGTTGTTCACCACCTCCACCCACTGGCCCACGCGCAGGACGGGGCCCGCCACAGCAGGCTCGGCCGGGGCGGGTTCGGGCACTTGCGGCTCGGCGGGCGGCGGCGGCTCTGCGTCCTGCGCCTCGTCCGCAGGCACGGCGGCCGCGTATTCCTGCGCCTGCTGCTGCAGTTGCGCCAGACACTCCAGCACCTGGGCGATGCGTTCGGCAGGATGGCCGATGCTTTCCAGCCCCTGGCGCACGGCAGGCGCCATGTTCGCCAGGGCGGCGCCCAGGCCGTCGGGGTCGGCGCGCAGCTGGTCGGGCTGTGCGCAGCGCAGCAGCAGGGGCGCCAGGGCCTGGCAGCCGCCCGGGTCGCCCTCGCCGCCTTGCTGGCTGCTCCGCGCCAGCGCTGCCACATCGGCCCACGGGCCGGTGACGAAGGCCAGCCAGTCTTCGGGCGCGCCGGCCGCATCGGGCAGCGCACGGAATCCGGCCGCGAACTGCTCGGCCAGCAACTCGCGCTGCTCCCTTTGCAACAGCTCGCGCTGCTTGGCCTCGCGGCGCTCGCGCTGCTGGCGCTCCTGGGCCGTCCAGGCCTTTTCCAGGGCCTTGAGCACGTGGTCGAACGGCGCGGCGTCGCGGATCTCCACGGCGGACAGATGGCCTACCACCTCATCCACCAGCCGCATGAAACGGCTGAACGCGGGGGCATCCTCGCTGCGGAACGCCAGGCTGCGCTGGGTCAGCTCGTCGAGCAGCCGCCGCGCCGGGTGCTGGTCGTCGGAGAAGAAGCGCGTGTCGTGCAGCACGAGTTGCTTGAGCGCGGGCTCCAGGCTTTGCACCGCGCGCTGCACCGAGGGCAGCAGGCGCGAGTCCTGGGCGATGTTCTCCATCATCCGGCCCACCACTTCGTGCGCCGTGCGCGCGGGCGAGGCCGGCACCGCGGCGGCAGCCGGCGCCATGCCGCTGTTCCAGCCGGTGGCCACGGGTGCCGCCTGCGCGGCCGACAGGCGGCCCACCAGGCGTTCGAGCTGCGCGATGTCCTCCATGGCTTCCGCTGCGGCAGGCGGCAGGTAGCCACTGGGAGGCGCCACGGGCACCATCGCCGGCACGCCGCCAACCGGGGCGTGGCCGCTGCGCATGGCGTCGTAGGCGAACGGGTCACCCCCGCCGGCCAGCATCTGCCGCAGGATGCCCACGGTGAGCAGGGCCTCCTCGGCCTCGGGCGCCAGGGGCACGCCTGCGGAGGCAGAGCCCCAGCTTGACCCATAGCCGCCGCCATAGGCGCTGCGCGCGCCCGCCTCCGCGCCGTAGGCCGTCGCCGGGTAGCCCGCAGCAGCACCGCCGCCGGCATAGCCGCCGTAGGCGCTGCGCGGAACGCCCGCAGCGCCCGCCACCGCATAGCCTACGGGCTCCACGCCATGCTGGCGCAGGCTCTCGGCGGCGCGCTGGTAGGTGTCGACCAGCAGCGCGCCCAGCTGCTCGCGCATGTGCCGCATCCAGAGCTGGCGCACGTCGCCGGACACGCCGGTCTCGCTCACGACCTGCTGCAGCGCGCGGATGTAGTTCTCGGGGCGGAAGGGGTTGCTTTCCGGCTGCACGCTGTGCAGGCCCTGCGCAGCGCTCACCAGCGTGTTGAGCTCGGCCAGCGAGGCCTCGGTGGCATGCACGGCGATCTGCTGCGCGCGCGACAGCTCCACCTGGGCCATGACGTCGGCGTCGTCCATCAAGGCCAGCTCGCCGAAATCCATGCCGCCATCCCGGCCCTGGCGCGCCTTGGGCTGCGACGGCCCCTCGGCGAAGATTTCCAGCAGCGCCGTGGGGTAGCCCTTGACCAGCGTCGCCGCATGCCCCTGGAGCTGGCGCAGCGCATCGCCCACCAGCGCACGCTGACGGACGTCGCGGCCGTTCGATTCCTCCTCGGTCAGCGCGTTACGCGTGACTTCGATCAATTTCCCGATGAGTGTCTCGCTTTCCCGGACGGCATTGACGACGCATGCGCGAAAAACCGTTCTGGCGCGGGACGCTGGAAGGGACATGGTGAGGGAATGCAAGAAATGGGCGGAGGGAGCCGCCCGATGCTACTACCTGTAAGCGATTACTTGAGCGCCTTGTAGCGCATACGCTTCGGTTTGGCACCCTCTTCGCCCAATCGTTTTTTCTTATCGGCCTCGTACTCCTGGTAATTGCCGTCGAAGAAAACCCACTGGCTGTCGCCCTCGGCGGCCAGGATGTGAGTGGCGATGCGGTCCAGGAACCAGCGGTCGTGGCTGATGACCAGCACCGTACCGGCGTATTCCAGCAGCGCGTCTTCCAGCGCGCGCAGGGTTTCCACGTCGAGGTCGTTGGAGGGCTCGTCCAGCAGCAGCACGTTGCCGCCCTGGATCAGCGTCTTGGCCAGGTGCAGGCGGCCGCGTTCGCCGCCCGAGAGATTGCCGACCTTCTTCTGCTGATCCTGGCCGTTGAAGTTGAAGCGGCCGGCGTAGGCGCGCGAGGCCATCTGGAACTTGCCGACGTTGATGATGTCCAGGCCGCCCGAGATGTCTTCCCACACGGTCTTGTCGTTGGCCAGCGCGTCGCGGTGCTGGTCCACGAAGGCCATTTTCACCGTCTGGCCGATTTCCACCACGCCGGAGTCCGGCTGCTCCTTGCCCGCGATCAGCTTGAACAGCGTGGATTTGCCCGCGCCGTTGGGGCCGATGATGCCGACGATGGCGCCGGCCGGGATGTTCATCGACAGGTTGTCGATCAGCAGGCGGTCGCCGAAGGCCTTGGAGACGTTCTTGAACTCGATCACCTTGCTGCCCAGGCGCTCGGCCACGGGGATGAAGATTTCCTGCGTCTCGTTGCGGCGCTGGTATTCGTAGTCGCTCAGTTCCTCGAAGCGGGCGATACGCGCCTTGCTCTTGGCCTGACGGCCCTTGGCGTTCTGGCGCACCCACTCCAGCTCCTTCTTCAAGGCCTTGGCGCGGGCTTCCTCGCCTTTTTGCTCGGCCTCCAGGCGGTTGCCCTTCTGGATCAGCCAATCGGAGTAGTTGCCCTTGTAGGGAATGCCGTGGCCCCGGTCCAGTTCCAGGATCCACTCGGCCGCGTTGTCGAGGAAGTAGCGGTCGTGGGTGATGGCCACCACGGTGCCGGAAAAGCGGTGCAGAAACTGCTCCAGCCAGTCCACGGATTCGGCGTCCAGGTGGTTGGTGGGCTCGTCCAGCAGCAGCATGTCGGGCTTGGACAGCAGCAGCTTGCACAGCGCCACGCGGCGCTTCTCGCCGCCCGAGAGCTGGCCGATCACCGCATCCCACGGCGGCAGGCGCAGCGCGTCGGCGGCGATTTCGAGTTGATGCTCGGAGTCGGTGCCGGCGGCGGCGATGATGGCTTCCAGCTGGCCCTGCTCGGCGGCCAGGGCGTCGAAGTCGGCATCGGGCTCGGCATAGGCGGCGTAGACCTCCTCCAGGCGGGCGCGGGCGTTGTTCACCTCGGCCATGGCTTCCTCGACGGCCTGGCGCACGGTGTGCTCGGGGTCGAGCTGCGGCTCCTGCGGCAGGTAGCCGATGGACAGGCCCGGCATGGGAATGGCCTCGCCCTCGATCTCCTTGTCGACCCCGGCCATGATCTTGAGCAGCGAGGACTTGCCCGAGCCGTTCAGGCCCAGCACGCCGATCTTGGCGCCGGGGAAGAAGGACAGCGAGATGTCTTTCAAGATCTGCCGCTTGGGCGGCACGGTCTTGGAGACGCGATTCATCGAGAAAACGTACTGGGCCATGGATTTCTTCAGGGGAACTGTGGAAAAGAAGGCGCCGTAAACGGGCGCGCAAACAGAGATTATCGGCGCATGCGACAATAGCGTTCGTCTTGGGCTCCAGTCGCCCGGGGCATCAGCACAGAAGCTGGGGACGATGGAAGCTCGCCTTCCGGGCTCCCGCCCTTGAACCTATCGGCCTGACGCACTGGCTCGGCGGCCCGCAAAGCCGCCACGACAGACCGATACCCCAGCGCCCCGGATGGGCGCATCTTGACTACATGACATTTGAAGAACTGAAGCTGGCTCCGGCCATCCTGAAGGCCGTGCACGAACAGGGTTACGAGACCCCGACCCCGATCCAGGCCCAGGCCATCCCCATCGTCCTGGAAGGACACGACCTCCTCGCCGGCGCACAGACCGGCACCGGCAAGACCGCCGCCTTCACCCTGCCCCTGCTCCAGCGCCTGGCCGGCGGCAGCGTTCCCACCAGCAAGTTCGGCGGCAAGGGCGTGCGCGCCCTGGTGCTCACGCCTACGCGCGAGCTGGCCGCGCAGGTGGAAGAGTCCGTGCGCGACTACGGCAAATACCTCGACCTGCGTTCCACCGTGATCTTCGGCGGCGTAGGCATGAACCCGCAGATCGACCGCATCAAGAAGGGCGTGGACGTGCTCGTGGCCACGCCGGGCCGCCTGCTCGACCTGCAGCAGCAGGGCTTCATGGACCTGTCCACGGTCGAGGTCCTCGTGCTCGACGAGGCCGACCGCATGCTCGACATGGGCTTCATTCACGACGTGAAGAAGGTACTGGCCCTGCTGCCCGCCTCCAAGCAGAGCCTGCTGTTCTCCGCCACCTTCAGCGACGAGATCCGCGAGCTGGCGGGCACGCTGCTCAAGAACCCGCAGAGCGTCCAGGTCACGCCGCGCAATACTACGGTGCAGCGCATCAGCCAGGTGATCCACCCCGTGGGCCGCGCCAAGAAGAAACAGGTGCTGCTGCACATCATCCAGCAGCACGACTGGAGCCAGGTGCTGGTCTTCACGCGCACCAAGTTCGGCGCCAACAACGTGGCCGACTACCTGACCAAGAACGGCGTGACGGCCATGGCGCTGCACGGCAACAAGAGCCAGAGCGCCCGCACGCAGGCGCTGGCGGGCTTCAAGAGCGGCGAGATCCGCGCCCTGGTAGCTACCGACATCGCCGCGCGCGGCATCGACATCGATGACCTGCCGCACGTCGTCAACTACGAAATTCCCAACGTGCCCGAGGACTACGTGCACCGCATCGGCCGCACCGGCCGCGCCGGCAAGGAAGGCCAGGCCGTGAGCCTGGTCTGCATGGACGAGGAAGGCTTCATGATGGAGATCGAGCGCTTCACCAAGCAGGAGATCCCCGTGCAGGTGATCGAGGGTTTCGGGCCTGACGAGGGCGAGAAGGCCGAGCCCATCGCCATGGGCCGCCAGACCATCTGGGGCGGCGCCGGCAAGCCGCCGGGCCGCGATGTCATGCAGGCCGCCGCCAAGGCCGCGCGCCAGGAAATGATGGAGCGCATCCGTACCAACAAGGCCACCCAAGGCTCGCCGCGCGGCGGCCGCCAAGGCAGCGGCAATGGGGGCAATGGCGAAGGCCAGCGCGCCGGCGGCCCGCAGGGCAATGGCAACCGCCCCGCCGGCCAGCGCGCCCAGCAACAGCAACCCAGCGCCGGCGCCGGGCGCCGCCGCGGCGGCAGCGCCGGCGGCAACGGCAATGCCGGTGGCAACGGCGGCGGCAACCGCCGCTTCGACGACAGCCAGCCGCGCAGCGAGAACGCCCACCTGGGCACCCAGCTGGGCCACCTCGGCATCGGCCCGCGCCATGGCGCCGGCGGCCGAGGCGGCCAGCCCGATCCGATGCGCACCAGCGTGGACAGCATGGCCGACCGCGGCCGCCGCGGCGGCGGCGGTGGTTTCCGCAGCGGAGGCGGCGGCGGTTCACGCAGCCCGCGTGGCGGCGGCGGCGGCTTCGGCCGCTGAAAACGCCTCTTCTGAACGAGCCCGGCAGCGCCGGGCTTTTTTTCTAGGTGGTTAACATCGCCCAAGCAACCCACTTCCACGCCATACGATGATGCCGACGACCTCCCCGCGCAGCCTCATGGACACCCTTCCCTCGCGCCCCGCGCTGCGGCGCGGCGCGGCGCTGCTGGCCGCGGCGGTGCTCTCGGCGTGCTCCAGCACGCCGCTGCCGCCCTGGCCCGATGCTTCCACGTCACCTGGAACCGTCTCGCAGCCTCCTGCGACACGCACCGTGCCGCCGCCGCTGGGCACGGCACCGCGCCCCGGGGCGGTCACCGCTCCGGTCTCGGAAAGTCCCATCACCCCCGGCGCGGTGGACGCCCCGGCGGCCGAGCTGCCCTACGGTGCCGCCGTCGCGGCCCGCTTTCCCGACCCGCCGGTGCGCTACGACACCCCCGGCCTGGCCGATGGACGCCGCGCCTTCACCACCAACGCCGAACTCACCCAGTGGCTGCGCCAGCTGGCGGCAGCGCAGCGCGGCACGACACGCGCGCAGATGCTCGACCTGGGGCTGTCGCAGCGGAGTGAACCCATCCACGCGCTGGTGCTCACCCGGGCCAAGGGCACCGACGTGGCGGCGCTGGATGCCAGCGGCCGTCCCACGGTGCTGCTCATCGGCCAGCAGCACGGTGACGAACCCGCAGGCAGCGAGGCCCTGCTGGTGCTGGCGCGCGAGCTGGCGCAAGGCCTGCTCGAACCCATGCTGGAGCGCATCAACGTCATCCTCGTTCCGCGCGCCAACCCTGATGGCGCAGACGCCGGTCAGCGCACCACGGCCAACGGCATCGACATGAACCGCGACCACCTGCTGCTGCAGACCCCCGAGGCCCGGGCGCTGGCGCGGCTGGTGCGCAACTACCGCCCCATCGCCATCGTGGATGCGCACGAATACACCGTGGCCGGCCGGTTCCTGGAGAAATTCCAAGCCATCCAGCGCTACGACGTGCTGCTGCAGCATGCCACCACGGCCAACGTGCCGGAATTCATGACCAAGGCCGCGCTGGAGTGGTACCAACAGCCCCTGGTCAAGGCGCTGGGCGACGCCGGCCTGAGCCAGGAGTGGTACTACACCACCTCCACCCGACCCGACGACCTGCGGGTCTCCATGGGCGGCACCCGGCCCGACACCGGCCGCAACGTGAACGGGCTGAAGAATGCCGTCAGCCTGCTCGTGGAAACCCGCGGCGTGGGCATCGGCCGCACGCACATCCAGCGGCGCGTGCATTCCCAGGTCACGGCCCTGACGAGCACGCTGCGCAGTACCGTGGAGCGCGCCGGCAACCTGGAACAGGTGCGCTCCTTCGTCGCGCGCGACACCGCCGCGCAGGCCTGCCGCGGCGAAGTGGTGGTCGAAGCCGGCCCTACGTCCACGCAGCACGACCTGCTCATGCTGGACCCGGATACCGGAGCGGACAAGACCGTGCGCGTGGACTGGGATTCGTCGCTGCGCCTGCGCGCCCTCAAGCACCGCGCGCGCCCCTGCGGCTACTGGCTGGGCGCCGGCGCAGCCGATGCCGTGGAACGCCTCAAGCTGCTGGGACTTCAGGTGATGCGCGTGGCCGAGCCCGGTTCCGTGCTGGCCGACATCTACCAGGAAAACAGCCGCGACACCGCCGATCGCCAGGACGTGCGTGGCACGGTGGCGGGTAGCGGGCAGATCATCCGCGCGCAGGTCACGCCGGTGCGCAGCGCCATCGACGTCCCGGCGGGCAGCTATTTCGTGTCGCTCAACCAGCCCCTGTCCAACCTGGCCGTGGCCGCCCTGGAGCCCGATACGCAAAGCAGCTACTTTGCGAACCGCCTCATCGCCAATCTGGCCGACACGGCGCGGGTGATGGCGCCGCCCTCCCTGGTGTTCGAGGAAACCGACTGAGGGAATGCGAGAGCGGCCAGCTATCTCATTGATAGCTGGCCGCGCTTGTGGAATAAGCGCTAGAGGCGCTTTTTATTCAGAATCCGCGGCAAAGGCAGCGGACCTCCGGTATCAATGCAGATGACGTGGGCGGCGTCCGCCGCCACCATGGCCGCTGCCGCCCTGCCCGCCCGTGCCGCGCGGCGGCTTGCCGATCTCCAGCGAATTCACCAGGGCATCGAAACGCTGCGAAAACAACTTGTCGATTTCGGACACTACACCGCCGAGTTCGGAACCATCGAAATGGCGCTCCATGAGATTGACCACGTCCTGCACCAGCAGGTCGCGCTGCACCTGCATGATCGCCGCCGGCGTGGGGCCGACGAACAACATCACGAAATCGTCGCGCGCCTCGGCATCGTCGTCCGCTTCGTCCTCATCGAACTCGGTGTCGTAGAAAGTGACCTCGATGGCCGCGCCCTGCTCTGCGAGTTCGTTCAGTCCCATGCACATTTCGTCGAGAGACTGGCGGAAATCTTCGTCGCCAGGCACCGTCCAGCAGACCTGCAGCACATGCTCCTTGGCGTCGAACTGGATGCCCGGTTCTTCCTCATAGGCGCTAGCTGCACCATCGGCCAGCGAGCGAGCCCCCGCGTACTTCCACAGCGGCCGCAGCGCCTCCTGAAGCTGGTCGAATCCCACATCGGCCCGCAGCTGCACTTGGCCGTGGACATGGATCTCAAAAGGAGCGTTGTAATGTGACATATCGAATCTTCATGGTGCCCCGAGCCGGGGTCGAACCGGCACGCCCCTCTGCAGGAAAGCGGCGGATTTTAAGTCCGCAGTGTCTACCAATTTCACCATCGGGGCTCGGCCGCATATTGGTCTTCCGGACAGCGTAACCGGGCCGGCGCCGCAGCGCAAACACGGGCATTCCAAGCGGCCAATAAAAAAGGGAAGCCTGGGCTTCCCTTCGAATCTTGGAGCGGGAAATCGGTCTCGAACCGACGACCTCAACCTTGGCAAGGTTGCGCTCTACCAACTGAGCTATTCCCGCATTTGCCTTTTGGCAAGATTTCAATTATAGCACATCGACAATATGCTTGGCATTGATTCCCTGGTGCCGCCCTCACTGCCAAGCGCTGCATTTCCATGCAATGCTTGAAACTGGAGGCGCGACCCGGAGTCGAACCGGGCTAAACGGATTTGCAATCCGGTGCATAACCGCTTTGCTATCGCGCCGTAACCGGCACCACTCCTGACGAAAAAAGGAAGCAATCGCCTCCCTTTTCCTGAAAAGTGGAGCGGGAAATCGGTCTCGAACCGACGACCTCAACCTTGGCAAGGTTGCGCTCTACCAACTGAGCTATTCCCGCATTTACCGAAGCCTCACATTCTACAACGTTCCGCATCGATGGAATGAATTGTAGCCTATTTTTGGAGGCTCTCAGGAAAATTCCAGATTTCTTCGTGCCTCAGTGCTTCACCGAGCGCTGCTGCGCCGCGTCAGCCTGGGGCGCTGCCACCGCAGGCGCGATCTCGTCATCGGTCAGCGCCACGGGTTTGCGCTCCAGCGCCACATCCAGCACCTTGTCGATCCACTTGACGGGCACGATATCTAGGCCGCTCTTCACGTTGTCCGGAATCTCCTGCAGGTCCTTGACGTTTTCCTCGGGGATCAGCACGGTCTTGATGCCGCCGCGCAACGCGGCGAGCAGCTTTTCCTTCAGGCCGCCGATGGCCGTGACCTCGCCGCGCAGCGTGATCTCCCCGGTCATCGCCACGTCGGCGCGCACCGGAATACCCGTGAGCGCAGAGACGATGGCCGTGGTCATGGCGATGCCAGCGCTCGGTCCATCCTTGGGCGTGGCCCCATCAGGCACGTGGATGTGCAGATCGCGTTTCTCGAAGGCCTCGTCCTTGATGCCCAGCATCCTGGCGCGGCTGCGCACCACGGTACGCGCGGCCTCGACCGACTCCTTCATCACATCGCCCAGCGAACCCGTGCGGATGATGTTTCCCTTGCCGGGCATGGTGGCCACTTCGATGGTGAGCAGATCGCCTCCGACCTCGGTCCATGCCAGGCCCACCACCTGGCCCACCTGGTTCTGCTGTTCAGCCCGGCCGTAGTTGTACTTGCGCACCCCCAGGTAGTCCGCGAGGTTGTCCGCCGTCACTTCCACGCGCGGCTCCAGCTTCTTCAGCTGCAGGCCCTTGACCACCTTGCGGCAGATCTTGGACAGCTCACGCTCCAGCGAGCGCACGCCCGCCTCGCGCGTGTAGTAGCGCACGATGTCGCGCACGGCACTTTCCGCCACGTGCAGTTCCTCGTCCTTCACACCGTTGTTGGCCATCTGCTTGGGCAGCAGGTACTTCATGGCGATGTTGGTCTTCTCGTCCTCGGTGTAGCCCGACAGGCGGATGACCTCCATGCGGTCGAGCAGCGCCGGCGGGATGTTCATCGAGTTGGACGTGGCGACGAACATCACGTCGGACAGGTCGAAGTCCACCTCCACATAGTGGTCGCCGAACTTGTGGTTCTGCTCGGGGTCCAGAACCTCCAGCAGAGCGCTGGAAGGGTCGCCCCGGAAATCGGTGCCCAGCTTGTCGATTTCGTCAAGCAGGAACAGCGGGTTGCGCGTGCCGACCTTGTTCAGGTTCTGCAGCACCTTGCCCGGCATGGCGCCGATGTAGGTGCGGCGGTGGCCGCGGATCTCCGCCTCGTCGCGCATGCCGCCCAGCGCCATGCGCACGTACTTGCGGCCCGTCGCCTTGGCGATGGACTGGCCCAGCGAGGTCTTGCCCACGCCCGGCGGCCCCACCAGGCACAGGATGGGGGCCTTCACCTTGTCCACGCGCTGCTGCACCGCGAGGTATTCGAGGATGCGGTCCTTGACCTTCTCCAGGCCGTAGTGGTCCTCGTTGAGGACGTCCTCGGCATGGGCGAGGTCGTGCAGGATCTTGGTCTTCTTGCTCCACGGCAGGCCGGTGAGCACGTCGATGTAGTTGCGCACCACCGTCGCTTCGGCCGACATGGGCGACATGAGCTTGAGCTTCTTGAGTTCGCCCTCGGCCTTCTTGCGCGCTTCGGCCGGCATGCGCGCGGACTTGATCTTCTTTTCGATCTCCTCGATGTCCGCGCCTTCCTCGCCCTCGCCCAGTTCCTTCTGGATCGCCTTGACCTGCTCGTTCAGGTAGAAGTCGCGCTGGTTCTTTTCCATCTGGCGCTTCACGCGGCCACGGATGCGCTTGTCCACGTTGAGGATGTCCACCTCGCGGTCGAGCTGCTCGAACAGGTTTTCCAGACGGCCCTTGACGTCGGCCAAGTCGAGCACGAGCTGCTTGTTCTCCAGCTTGAGCGGCAGGTGCGCGGCAATGGTGTCGGCCAGGCGGCCGGGATCGTCGATGCTGGAGATCGAAGTCAGGATCTCGGGCGGAATCTTCTTGTTCAGCTTGACGTACTGGTCGAACTGCTGCATCACCGCACGGCGCAGCGCTTCGATCTCGCTGGGACGGTGCTCCTCGCCTGCAGGCTGCACGGGCGTGACCGTGGCCGTGAACAGCGTATCGCCGTCATGCACCGTAGCCACATGGGCCCGCTGCAAGCCTTCGACCAGCACCTTGACCGTGCCGTCGGGCAGCTTGAGCATCTGCAGGATCGTGGAAACGCAACCGACATCGAACATGTCGGACACCTGCGGCTCATCCTTGGCGGCAGCCTTCTGCGCCACGAGCATGATGCGGCGGTCCGCATCCATGGCCATTTCGAGGGCCTTGATGCTCTTGGGGCGTCCCACGAACAGCGGGATCACCATGTGGGGGAATACCACCACGTCGCGCAGCGGCAGCAGCGGCAGGTCGATGGGGTCGGCAGGCAGGGGCGTGTGTCCGGACATGGGCAATCCTCAAGAAGCTCCATGGAATATGGTCCATGGGCGGGAAATTTCAACCCGGCGGCCGATGACCGGCCGCCCGGTGGGAAAAGAGGCGCTGACCGCGCCCCGGCCTCAGGCCGTCTTGGCCGCCTCGCGATAGACCAGCAGGGGCGCCTTGTTTTCTTCGATCGTGGCCTCGTCCACCACCACCTTCTCCACGTTGGAAGCATTGGGCAGATCGAACATGGTGCCGATCAGCGACTGCTCCAGGATGGATCGCAGGCCGCGCGCGCCGGTCTTGCGGGCAATGGCCTTGCGGGCGATGGCCTTGAGTGCCGCGGGGCGGATCTCCAAGTCCACCCCCTCCATGGCGAGCAGTTTGCTGTACTGCTTGACCAGGGCGTTCTTGGGCTCGGTGAGGATCTGCACCAGCGCGTCCTCGCCCAGCTCGGCCAGTGCCGTCACCACGGGCATGCGGCCCACGAGTTCGGGGATCAGGCCGAACTTGATCAGGTCTTCGGGCTCGATGTCCTGGAACACCTCGGTCAGCGAGCGCTGCTTCTTGCTCTTGACCGATGCGCCAAAACCGATGCCCGATGCCTCGGTGCGGTTCTCGATGACCTTCTCCAGCCCCGCGAAGGCACCGCCGCAGATGAACAGGATGTTGGTCGTGTCGATCTGCAGGAAGTCCTGGTTCGGGTGCTTGCGCCCGCCCTGCGGCGGCACGCTGGCCATGGTGCCCTCGATGAGCTTGAGCAGCGCCTGCTGCACGCCTTCGCCCGACACGTCGCGCGTGATGCTGGGGTTGTCGGACTTGCGCGAGATCTTGTCGATCTCGTCGATGTAGACGATGCCACGCTGGGCGCGCTCCACCTCGTAGTTGCAGCTCTGCAGCAGCTTCTGGACGATGTTCTCCACGTCCTCGCCCACATAGCCCGCCTCGGTCAGCGTGGTCGCGTCGGCCATCACGAAGGGCACGTCGAGCATGCGCGCCAACGTCTGGGCCAACAGCGTCTTGCCCGAGCCCGTGGGCCCGATGAGCAGGATGTTGCTCTTGGAGAGCTCGACGTCGTCCTTGCCCGCCTTGTCCTTGTGGCGCAGGCGCTTGTAGTGGTTGTAGACAGCCACGGCCAGCGTGCGCTTGGCCTTTTCCTGGCCGATCACGTAGTTGTCGAGGTTGGCCTTGATCTCGGCGGGCGTGGGCAGGTCGCCGCGCCCTTCGCGTGTAGCTTCGCCTGCGGGCAGCTCATCGCGGATGATTTCGTTGCACAGGTCAATGCACTCGTCGCAGATAAAGACCGACGGACCGGCGATCAGCTTCTTCACTTCGTGCTGGCTTTTACCGCAGAAAGAGCAGTAAAGGGTTTTTTCGCTGGAGGAGCCTTTTTTCTCGGCCATGGGGGCAATGCCTTATGACAGGGGATGTTGTCAAGATGATAACGAAATAAAAACGGCGTTTCCCGCAAGGGGAAACGCCGCGCGCAGGCGCCTCGGACGCTCAGGGGCGCTTGGAAATGACCTGGTCGACGATGCCGTAGTCCTTAGCTTCGTCCGCCGTCATGAAGTAGTCGCGCTCGGTGTCGGCCTTGACCTTCTCGATGGGCTGGCCCGTACGCTCGGCCAGGATGCGGTTCATCTGGTCCTTGGTGCGCAGGATGTCGCGCGCATGGATCTCGATGTCGGTCGCCTGGCCGCGTGCGCCGCCGAGCACCTGGTGGATCATGATCTTCGAGTTGGGCAGCGAGAAGCGCTTGCCCTTGGCGCCGGCGGCCAGCAGGAAGGCCCCCATGCTCGCGGCGAAGCCGCAGCACAGCGTGGACACGTCGGGCTTGATGAATTGCATGGTGTCGTAGATCGCCATGCCCGCCGTCACGCTGCCGCCAGGGGAATTGATGTAGAAGGAGATGTCCTTGTCCGGGTTCTCGCTCTCGAGGAACAGCAGCTGCGCCACCACCAGGTTCGCGGTCTGGTCGTTGACCTCGCCCACCAGGAAGATCACGCGCTCCTTGAGCAGGCGCGAATAGATGTCGTAGGACCGCTCGCCGCGGCCCGATTGCTCGATGACCATGGGAATCATGCCCAGGGCCTGCGTTTCCAGTGCGCTCATGTGTTTCTCCAATTTCTGTCGCCGTACTGTACCCAGAAATGAATTGGGGCCTGCGCGCGCCGGCACAAGCCCCAGATGTCAGAAGGCGGGGGAAATCAGCCTTGCTGGCCCATCAGTTCGTCGAACGACACGGCCTTCTCGTTCACCTTGGCCTTGCCCAGGACGAACTCGGCCACGTTGTTCTCGATGACCACGGCCTCGACCTCGGCCAGGCGCTGGCGGTCGCCGAAGTACCAGCGCACCACCTCTTCGGGCTTCTCGTAGCTGGCAGCCAGCTCGTCGATGTGGGCCTTGAGCTGCTCGGGCTTGGCCTGCAGTTCATTGGCCCGCACCAACTCGGCCACCACCAAGCCCAGGCGCACGCGGCGCTCTGCCTGGGGACGGAACACGTCCTCGGGGATCTCGGCCTTGTCGGCATCCTTGATGCCGCGCTGCTTCAGGTCGGCACGGGCCGCTTCCAGCAGGCGGGCGACCTCGGCCTGGACACTGGCGTTGGGCAGCTCCAGCTCGGCCTTGGACAGCAGGGCCTCCATCACGGCCTGCTTGTTGCGGGCCAGCAGGCGGAACTTGACTTCGCGCTCCAGGTTCTTCTTGATGTCGGCGCGCAGGCCTTCCACCGTGCCGTCGGCGATGCCGAGCGACTTGGCGAGCTGCTCGTTCACCTCGGGCAGGTGCGCGGCCTCGATCTTCTTCACGGTGACCAGGAAGTCGGCCGTCTTGCCAGCCACGTCCTTGCCGTGGTAGTCCTCGGGGAAGGCCAGCGGGAAGGTCTTGCTCTCGCCCGACTTCATGCCGCGCACGGCGTCCTCGAACTCCTTGAGCATCTGGCCTTCGCCGACCAGGAACTGGAAGTCCTCGGCCTTGCCGCCCTGGAAGGGCTCGCCGTCGATCTTGCCTTCGAAGTCCACGGTCACGCGGTCGCCATCCTCGGCGGCAGCGCCCTGCGCGCGCTGGGCGAAGGTGCGGCGCTGCTTGCGCAGGATCTCGACGGTCTTGTCGATGGCGGAATCCGTCACCTCGGCCGACAGCTTCTCCACCTCGGCGGTGGACAGGTCGCCGATCGTGACTTCAGGGAACACCTCGAACACGGCGTCGAAGGTGACCTGGCCTTCAGGGGCGCCGTCCTTCTCGGTGATGCGGGGTTGGCCGGCCACGCGCAGGTTGGCTTCGTTGGCGGCTAGGGAGAAGGCCTCGCCCACCTTGTCGTTGAGCACTTCGTACTGCACCGAATAGCCGTAGCGCTGGGCCACCACGCTCATCGGCACCTTGCCGGGACGAAAGCCATCCATCTTCACGGTACGGGCCAGGCGCTTGAGGCGCGAGTCCACTTCGGACTGGATGGAGGCGACGGGCAGGCTCAGCGTGATCTTGCGCTCGAGCTTCTCAAGGGTTTCAACAGTGACGGCCATGGTAATTCCTAGGGTCGGGGATGTGTGCCGGGCTGCGCCTCGGCCTTCGCTTGTGGTGCGCGGGGGGGACTCGAACCCCCACACCATTGCTGGCGTCAGGACCTAAACCTGGTGCGTCTACCAATTTCGCCACCCGCGCTTCTCTCATGCCACCCGGATGGCTCGCAGCACGGCCACCCCGGTGAAATAGGTAAACAGCAGATTTTAACCTGCCTGCGGGGGCTCCTCGCGGCGCACGCGAAACCAGGCCGCATACATGGCCGGCAGCGCGAGCAGCGTTAGCACGGTGGCGACGATGAGACCGCCCATGATGGCCACGGCCATCGGGCCCCAGAACACGCTGCGCGACAGCGGAATCATCGCCAGCACCGCCGCGGCGGCCGTGAGCACGATGGGCCGCATGCGCCCCACGGTGGCGGTCACGATGGCGTCCCAGGCGGGCACGCCGGCCGCGCGGTTGAGCTCGATCTGGTCGATCAAGATCACCGAGTTGCGCTGGATCATGCCCATGAGAGCGATCACGCCCAGCAGCGCCACGAAGCCGAAAGGCCGCCCCAGCAACAGCAGCGCCGCCGCCACGCCCGCGATGCCCAGCGGCCCAGTGAGGAACACCAGCACCGAGCGGCTGAAGCTGTGCAGCTGCAGCATGAGCAGCGTGAACACGATGAACAGCATGACCGGCACCCCGGCCACGATGGAGGCCGAGCCCTTGCTGCTCTCCTCCACCGCGCCGGCCACCTCGATGCGCACGCCCGTGTCGCCCGCCGCGTGCCAGCCAGCCTCCAGTTCGCGCAGGCCGGGCAGCAGTTGGGCAGTGACCGTGGCGCCCTGCAGGCCCTCCACCACGTCGCCCTGCACGGTGATGGCGTAGTTGCGGTTCCAGCGCCACATCACGCCGGGCTCCCACGTGAAGACCGGCCGGGCGATCTGCGTCAGCGGAATCGAGCGGCCCGAGGCCGTGGGCAGGTAGGCGTTGCCGATGTCGGAGATGGCCTCGCGCTCGTCGGGCGACTGGCGCAGCACGATCTCGATGAGCCGGTCGCCTTCGCGGTACTGCCCCACGGCGGTGCCGCTGAACAGCGTGCGCGCGGCCTGGGCGATGGACTGGCTGGACACGCCCAGCGCGCGGGCCTTTTCCTGGTCCACCTCCAGGCGCACCACCTTCACCGACTCGTTCCAGTTGTCGTTCACGCCGATCATCTGCGTGTTGGCGCGCATCGCCGCCTTGACCTCGTCGGCGCGCAGGCGCAGCGCCGCCGGGTCGCTGCCGACGATGCGGAACTGCACCGGGTATGGCACCGGCGGCCCGTTGGGCAGCAGCTTCACGCGGCCGCGCACCTCGGGGAAGTCCTGGGCCAGCACCTCGGGCAGGCGCAGGCGCAGGGCCTCGCGCTCGCGCAGGCTCCTGGCCAGCACGATGAATTGCGACACGTTGGTCTGCGGGAACACCTGGTCCAGCGGCAGGTAGAAGCGCGGCGTGCCGGAGCCCACCCAGGTGGCCACGCTCTCCACGCCCTCTTCGTGCATCAGCCGCTGCTCCAGGCGCCGAGCCACGGCCTCGTTGGCCAGGAAAGACGTGCCTTCGGGAAACCAGATGTCCACCATGACCTCCGGCCGGCTCGAATCGGGAAAGAACTGCTGCTGCACCTTGCCCATGCCCACCAGCCCCAGCGCAAAGATCAGCAGCGTGGCGCCGATGGTCAGCCAGCGGTGCTGCACGCACCAGTCCACCATGGCGCGGAAGCGCGCGTAGAACGGCGTGTCGAACAGCTCGTGCGGCGGCGCCTCGGGATCGTGCGGCTTCACCTTGAGCAGCAGAGTGCCCAGGTAGGGCACGAAGTACACCGACACGATCCACGACAGCACCAGCGCGATCACCGTCACGGCGAAGATGGCGAAGGTGTATTCGCCCGTCACCGACTTGGCGATGCCGATGGGCAGGAAGCCCGCCGCCGTGATGAGCGTGCCGGTGAGCATGGGCTTGGCCGTCACGTCGTAGGCGAAGGTGGCGGCACGCACCTTGTCGTAGCCCTCCTCCATCTTGCGCACCATCATCTCGACGGCAATGATGGCATCGTCCACCAGCAGGCCCAGCGCGATGATGAGCGAGCCCAGCGACACCTTGTGCAGCCCGATGCCGAAGTAGTGCATGGCCAGGAAGGTCACGGCCAGCACCAGCGGGATGGTGATGGCCACCACCAGCCCGGGCCGGTAGTCGATGTACCAGCCGAAGCGACCGCCCTTGTGCAGCCCCAGCGACACGAAGCTCACGCCCAGCACGATGACCACGGCCTCGATGAGCACCTTGACGAACTCGTTCACCGAGCTGGCCACCGCCGCCGGCTGGTCCTGCACCTGCGCCAGCTGCACGCCAGCGGGCAATTGCGCCTGGATCTCCTGCGCGGTGGCGCGCAGCGTCTTGCCCAGCGCGATGATGTCGCCGCCCTTGGCCATGGAGATGCCCAGGCCGATGACCTCGTGGCCCTGGAAGCGCACCTTCACCGCCGGCGGGTCCACGTAGCCGCGCCGCACCTCGGCGATGTCACCCAGCCGCAGCTGCGCCGCCGACTGAGCGCCGCGGATCGGCATGGCGCGCAGTTCCTCCACGCTGGCGAACTGCCCGCCCACGCGCACCTGCACCACGTCCTGCGGCGACTGGATGGCGCCCGCGCTCTCCACCGCGTTCTGGCTGCCGAGCTGCTGCAGCACGCCGTTGAAATCGAGCCCGAGCTGCGCCAGGCGCTTTTGCGAGACCTCGATCCAGATCTTCTCGTCCTGCACGCCGAACTGCTCGACCTTGGCCACGTCCTTCACGCGCAGCAGGCGCTGGCGCACGTCGTCGGCGAAGTCGCGCAGCTCGGCATAGCTGAAGCCCTCGCCGTGCAGTGCGTAGATCACGCCGTACACGTCGCCGAACTCGTCGTTGAAGAACGGCCCCTGGATGTTGCCCGGCAGCTGGTAGCGCATGTCGCCGATCTTCTTGCGCACCGTGTACCAGACATTCGCCACCTCGGCGGGCTTGCTGGAGTCCTTGATCTCGAAGATCACCTGCGACTCGCCCGGCTTGCTGTAGCTGCGGATCTTGTCGGCGTAGGGCACCTCCTGCAGCGTGCGCTCGATCTTGTCGGTCACCTGCTCGGCCACCTGCTGCGCCGTGGCGCCGGGCCAGTAGGTGCGTACGACCATGGCGCGGAAGGTGAAGGGCGGGTCCTCGTCCTGCCCCAGCTGGAAATAGGCGGCGATGCCCAGCACCATCAGCACCACCATCAGGTAGCGCGTGAGCGCGGCGTGCTCCAGCGCCCACTTGGAGAGGTTGAAGCCCCCTTCGGCTCGATCGACATGGCGGCCCCTCAGCGTGCGGCTGCGGAGGCATTCGCTCCCGCATTGATAGCTGCTTGCGCTTGTCCTGCCTGCGCATGAGCCGATTTTGACTGGTAAACCGTCACCTTCTGCCCCGACGCCAGCACGTGCACGCCCGTGGCCACCACGCGCATGCCGGGCGCCAGGCCCGAGGCCACCACGGCCTCGTTGCCGTCGGCCGTGGCGATCCGCACCGGCTGCGAGCGCACGGTGCCGCCCGCGCCATCGCCCTCGCCCGCGGGCTCGAACACCCACACCGCCGTCTGCCCGCCCTCCTGGCGCAGCGCGCTGGTCGGCAGCTTGATCGCCTGCACACCCTCCCGCGCCAGCGCCTGCGGCGCCACGTACACCGTGGCGCCCAGCGGCGGCACGCCGCCGCCCTGCACCGCCACTTTCACCAGGAAGGTGCGCGTCACCGGGTCGGCGCTGGCGGCCACCTCGCGCACCTCGCCCGGCATCTCCGTACCCTGCGACCACGCACGCACCCGCACCGGCTGACCCGGGCGCAGCTGGCCCACCTTGTCCTCGGGCACCGAGAACACCGCGTCGCGCGGGCCGTCGCGCGCGATGCGCACCACCGGCGTGCCTGCCGCCACCACCTGGCCCGGCTCGGCGTCGATGCCCGTCACCACGCCCGCCGCGTCGGCCGCGAGGCGCGTGTATTCCTCCTGGTTGCCCTGCGCCGCGAGCTGCGCGCGCGCCTGGTCCAGCGTGGCCTGCGCGCCCTTCAACGCGGCCTCGCGCCGGTCCAGCTCCGCGCCGCTGATGAAGTTCTGCGCGCGCAGTTTGGAAAAGCGTTCGAAATCCGCCGCCGCCAAGTCGCGCTGCGTGGCCGCCGCCGCCACCTGCGCACGCGCGGCCTGCGCTGCCAGCGCGTAGTCGCGCGGGTCGAGCTGGGCCAGCACCTGGCCCGCCTGCACGCGCTGGCCCAGCTCCGCCTGGCGCTGCACGATCTTGCCCGCCACGCGAAAGCCCAGGCGCGACTCCACACGCGCGCGCACCTCGCCCGCGTATTCCAGATGCGTCTGCAGGGGCGCCTCGCCCACGGTGACGAGCTTCACCGCGCGCACGGGCTCGGGCGGCGGCGCCGGGCGCGAGCAGCCCACCAGCAGCAGCGGCAACGCGAGCGCGCCCCAGGACAAAAGACGCCTGCAGGCAGGCCGCGATACGGAAGGTGTGCGCATGGGAGAAACCGTGGAAGTGGCACGAAGGGAGATGGCGCCGCACGCCAGCGCCTATCCCGCATATTACTGACTGACCGGTTAGTAATCTACGAGAGCATCCCCACGCCTGTCAAGCGAATGCCAGGGTGAAGCAGGTGCCATGCCCCTCGGCCACGGGCGAGAGCACCTCCAGGCGCCACGACTGCATGACGCAGACGCGCTGCGCGATCGCCAGCCCCAGGCCCGTCTGGTCCACGCTGGCGGCCGCTTCGCCGCCGCGCTGGTCGGCCCGGCGGTTGCTGAAATACCGCTCGAAGACGCTGCCCAGCTCCGAGGGCTCGATGCCCGGCCCCGTGTCCGTGAAGCGCAGGCCCTCCGCCGTGGACTCCACCACCAGCGTGGCCGGCGCCGCATGCAGGATGGCGTTGCGCATGATGTTGCGCATCACCGTCATCAGCGCGTGGCGGCTCAGCGTGGCCTCGTGCCCGGCCTGCACCGCATTCACGAAGGCCAGGCCGGCCTTCCCGGCTTCGAGGCGCAGGTTCTCGAAGACGTCGTCGACGCACGAGCGCAGGTGCACGCGGGCCTCGTCCTCGAAACGCGCGTGCGCCAGGTTGTAGGTGCTTTCCAGCGACTGGCTGATTTCCTGCACCAGCCCGGCGATGCGCTCCAGCCGCAGGCGTACGCCCTCGGGGTCCTTGACGCTGCCCTTGAGCATCAATTCCGTGTCGCTGCGGATGACGGTGAGCGGCGTGCGGATCTCATGGTGCAGGTTGGCGGAGAACTCGCGCTGGTCCGCGATGGCCGCATCCACCTGATCCTGCACCCGGTTGAAGACCTCCACCAGCCTATCGGCCTCGTTGCCCTGCCGGGCTACGGCGCTGGCCGAGCTGGGCACCCAGCGCGTCAGCCGCTCCGTCAGCTGGTTGAGCGGCGTGACCAGCCAGCGCGCGACGGAACGGCTGACGAGCAGCGCCAGCAGGGAGCATCCCAGCACGATGGCCACCAGGGCCAGCGCGAAATCCCTCAGCTGGTGGCGGATGACGATGGAGTCGTAGAGCACGTAGAGCCGCCCGTCCAGGGCATCCGCCACGGCCACGTGCCAGGTGCTCTCGCCCTGGTCCAGATGGTGCAGCCCCAAGGGCAGGGAGCGCAGCTCGGCCGGCATGCTGTCGGCGGGGTGCCTGTCCGACTCGCCCCAGGCGTACATCGAGGGGCCCATGTCGCGCTCGAACGGTTTCGTCCAGTCGCCGCCGAACCGCGTCACCCGCGCCACCAGACGCCCGGATTCGGTTTCCATGAGCTTGTCGATCATGTTTTCCTGGATGCGGACGTAGGCCAGGTACGCCAGCAGCGCCGACAGGCAGACGGCCAGGCTCACCAGGCAGGTCAGCACGAAGGTGGTGCGCGCGGCGATGGACTTGTTCTTCATCTGTCCGGACTCGCCAGCCGCCAGCCGATGTTGTGCACCGTCTCGATGCCGTCGTAGCCGTGGGCATTGAGTGCCTTGCGCAGCAGATGGAGCTGGCCGCGCGCAGGGCCTCCGCCGAGGGCGGCTCGCCCTGCCACAGGTAGTCCTCCAGCCGCTGGCGCGACACCACGCGGCCCGCATAGCGCATCAGCAGCTCCAGCACCATGAGGCTCTTGCGCGGCAGCCGGACCTCCCGCCCGTCCACGGTCACGAGCTGCTGCGCCACCCCATAGCGCAGCGGACCGTGGCTGAGCACGAAGGCGGTGTCGGACAGCTGCTTGCTGCGGCGCAGCAGCGCCCTGGCACGCATCACCACCTCTTCCAGCGCGAACGGCTTGACCAGGTAATCGTCGGCGCCGCCGGAAAACCCCAGCGACTTGTCCTCCAGCGCGGAGCGGGCCGTCAACACCAGCACCGGCGTCGCCAGCTGCATGGCCTCGCGCATCTGCCGCAGCATCTGGTAACCGTCCATGCCGGGCAGGCCGATGTCCAGGAGCACCAGGTCGAAGGGGTCGCGCGCCAGCCTGTCCAGGGCCGTCCTCGCGTCGCGCGTGGTCTCGGCGATGAAGCCTTCGCCCTCCAGGACCAGCAGCAGGTTTTCTGCAATGGCGCGCTCGTCCTCCACGATCAGGACGGTGTAGGGAATCTGCTGGGGTTTTCTATGGGGCATCAAGGTCTCGGGGCGCATGCGCTGGCCGCCGGGCACGTTAGCAGAACGCCCGTGGAAAAAGCGTTAAACGGGGTACGAACCGTTCTCGTTCCTACTTCTTATCCTGCTCTTATTTGATGAGAATTCGACGCACCCCTTCTTAGAACGTGTTCAAGGTCTCTGTCGATATGAGAAGCTCGCAGGGTGAGAAAGAGCTACCCGAGCGACATCAGTCGCGAACAATTCGAGATCATCAAGCCGTTGCTGGAGAGCGCACGCAAGAAGACAGCGCCGCGCAAGATAGACCTGTACGAGGTGTTCTGCGCGGTGCTGTACCTGCTGCGCACGGGCTGCCAGTGGAGAGCGCTGCCCAGTGACTACCCGAAATGGCGCACGGTGCATTCGTACTGGGCCATCTGGAGCGAGCCGCGCGAGGTGGCAGCCTGCTGGAGCAGGCTTTAAAAAAATCAGGTTGGCGCGGCCCGCGAGAAACTGGGTCGCAACGCCTGCAGCGCGTTCTTGATCGTGGACGCGCAGAGCGTGAAGAACGCGGATCCGGCGGCATTGAGGGGCTATGACGCGGGCAAGAAGGTCTCGGGGATCAAGCGCCACATCGCGGTGGATACGCAAGGGCTGCCCCATGCGGTGGCGGTGACCACGGCCGAGGTGACGGACCGCAAAGGGGCATCGGGGGCGCTCAAGCGCTGCAAGCCCACCTTGGGCCGGGTGCAAAGCTTGCTGTGCGATAGCGGCTATGTCGGCCAGCCGTTCTCGCAGGGTGTTAGGGGCATCCTGGGCGAGCACGTGACGGTACAGATTGCCAAGCGCAGCGAGTTGCACACCTTCAAGGTCATGCCCAAGCGCTGGATTGTCGAGCGCAGCTTTGCGTGGTTGGAGAAGAACCGCAGGCTATGGAAGAACTGCGAGCGCTGGCTCAACACCAGTTTGCAGTTCGTCCATCTGGCCTTCCTGGGCCTCTTGCTCAGAAGACTTTGAACACGTTCTAAGGAGCCATCGGGTACATTGCGCCCCGTGCCTTCCTCCCCCGAACCGCTCCACGCCACGGCGGCGCCGGTCACGCACTACGAGAACTTCCCCGTCGCCTCGCTGCTGTGCCCGCCGCACTTGCGCCAGCCCATCGCCGCCCTCTATGCCTTCGCGCGCACGGCGGACGACATCGCCGACGAAGGCGACGCACCCGCCCCCGAACGCCTGGCCGCGCTGGCCGCCTACGGCGCCGACCTGCAGGCCATCGCCGAGGGCCGCGCGCCCTCCCCGCGCTGGGCGGGCGTGTTCTTGCCGCTGCAGCGCGTGCTGCGCAGCCACGCGCTGCCCGTGCCGCTGCTGCACGACCTGCTGAGCGCCTTCGCGCAGGACGTGGAGATGACCGCGCGCGGCGCCACCTATCCCGATCGCGCCGCGCTGCTCGACTACTGCCGCCGCTCGGCCAACCCCGTGGGACGCCTGCTGCTGCACCTGTACGGCGTGCAGGGCGAAGCGGCGCTGCGCGAGAGCGACGCGATCTGCTCGGCGCTGCAGCTCATCAACTTCTGGCAGGACCTGAGCGTGGACATTCCTCGCGGGCGCCACTACCTCGCCGACGCCGACTGCGCCGCGCACGGCGTGTCGCGCGCCGAGCTGGCCGCGCTGCGCCCCACGCCCGCCACCACGCGGCTGCTGCAGGACAACGCCCAGTGGGCACGCGCGCTCATGCAGTCCGGCGCGCCGCTGGTGCACCGCCTGCCGGGCCGCGCGGGCTGGGAGCTGCGCCTGGTGGTGCAGGGCGGCCTGCGCATCCTCGACAGGATCGACGCGCTGCACGGCGCCAACCTGTGCCGGCGCCCCGTGCTCGGCCCGCTGGACTGGCTGCACATGCTGGCGCGGGCCATGCGCATGTAGCTCCTGAAACAATAGCTCCTTGCGCTTGCTACGTAAGCGCTGGAGCCATTTTTCATGCATAACCTGCGTGGGGCCAAGCCGCCCGCGCGCCATGGGACAATCACGCCCCACATGACCCCCGAGCAGTACGTCCAACAAAAAGCCGCCGCATCCGGCAGCAGCTTCTATTACGCCTTCCTGTTCCTGCCGCGCGAGCGGCGCGCGGCCATCACGGCTTTCTATGCGTTCTGCCGCGAAGTGGACGACGTGGTCGACGAGGTCAGCGACCCGGGCGTGGCCGCCACCAAGCTCGCTTGGTGGCAGGGCGAGGTGGCCCAGGCCTTCGCGGGCCAGCCCACGCACCCGGTGATGCAGGCGCTGATGCCGCACGCCGCGCTCTACGGCATCGAGGCGCAGCACCTGCAGGCGGTGATCGAGGGCTGCCGCATGGACCTGGAGCAGACGCGCTACCTCGACTTCGCGGGCCTGGCGCGCTACTGCCACCTGGTGGCCGGCGTGGTGGGCGAGGTGGCCGCGCGCATCTTCGGCCAGACCGACGCGCGCACCACCGAATACGCGCACAAGCTGGGCCTCGCGTTCCAGCTCACCAACATCATCCGCGACGTGGGCGAGGACGCGATGCGCGGGCGCATCTACCTGCCCATCAGCGAGCTGCAGCAGTTCGACGTGCGCGCGCACGAGATCACCAAGCGCGAGTATTCCGAGCGCTTCACCGCGCTCATGCGCTTCCAGGCCGAGCGTGCCCACCGCCTCTACGACGAGGCCATCGCCCTGCTGCAAACCTTGCCCAAAGCCGACCGCCGCGCGCAGAAGCCCGGCCTGATGATGGCCAGCATCTACCGCACGCTGCTGCGCGAAATCGAGGCCGACGGCTTCCAGGTGCTGCACCAGCGCACCAGCCTCACGCCGCTGCGCAAGTTCTGGCTCGCCTGGAAAGTACAAGCGCTGGGCATCCTGTGAAAGTCGCGGTCATCGGCGCGGGCTGGGGCGGCATGGCCGCCGCCGTGCGCGCGGCGCAGGCGGGCCACGGCGTGACCGTGTTCGAGGCCAGCCGCACGCCGGGCGGGCGCGCGCGCGCCGTGGCGGCGCAACTGGCCGACGGCCGCTCCATCACGCTAGACAACGGCCAGCACATCCTCATCGGCGCCTACGCCGAATGCCTGCGGCTCATGCGCGAGCTGGGCGCCGACTCCGATGCCGCGCTACTGCGCCTGCCGCTGGCGCTCGTCTTTCCCGACGGCACGGGCCTGACCCTGCCCGACGCGCCGCCGCCCTGGGACGCGCTCTCCGGCATCGTCCGCGCGCGCGGCTGGAGCACGGGCGAGCGGCTTGCCCTGCTCGCGCGCGCGGCGCGCTGGCAGCTGGCGGGATTCCGCTGCGCCCCGGGCGCCAGCGTGGCTGACCTGTGCGCGGGCCTGCCGCCGCGGCTCGTGGGCGAGTTCATCGAGCCGCTGTGCGTTTCCGCGCTCAACACTCCCGCGCAGGCAGCCTGCGGCCAGACCTTCCTGCGTGTGCTGCGGGACAGTCTGTTCAGCGGGCGCGGCGGCTCCAATCTGCTGCTGCCGCGCGCCGACTTGGGCGCGCTGCTGCCCGAGCCCGCCACGCAGTGGCTGCGGGCGCGCGGCCATACCGTGCACCTGGGCCGGCGCGTACAGGCCGTTGCGCAGGACAGCGGCTGGCACGTGGACGGCGAGCCGTTCGACGCGGTGGTCCTCGCCACCGGCAGCGCCGAGGCCGCGCGCCTCGCGGCCGGCACCGGCCTGCCCGCGGCGCACGCATGGGCCGCCACCGCCGCGGCGCTGCGCTTTGGCGCCATCGCCACCGTGTATGCCGAGCACATAGGCGCGCAGGACCCGCTGCTGCCGCATCCCATGCTCGCGCTGCGCAGCCGTTCGGGGCGGCCGGCGCAGTTCGTGTTCGACCGCGCGCATCTCGGCGGCCCGGCCGGCGTGCTGGCCTTCGTGGTCAGCGCCTTCGAGGGCGAGCGCGGCGCGCTGGAACCGCAGGTGCTCGCCCAGGCGGCCGAAGACCTGGGCCTGCACGGCCTGCGGGTGGTGCAGACGGTGGTGGAAAAGCGCGCCACCTTCGCCTGCACGCCCGGCCTGCAGCGCCCGCCGCGCCGCATCGCGCCAGGCCTGCAGGCCTGCGGCGACTACGTGGCCGGGCCCTACCCCGCGACGCTGGAGGGGGCGGTGCTGCACGGCGCGGCGGCCGCGCAGGACTTGAATGAAATCGACCTCTAGCGCTTATCCATAAAGCGCAAGCAGCTATCTTTTCAAGAGCAAAGGAGGCGGCAGTGATTGCGCGTCGCCGCGCTGCAGCACGTCTGCGAGCTTGAGCACTTCCATGCCCGTGTTGCCCCAGAAGCGCTCCAGCGCCTCGGCGCGTTCCACCAGCAGGCGCTGCACCAGCGGCTCCATGTGCGTGGTGGCGGGGTCGGCCAGCAGCACGTAGCGCGCGTCGACCGAGCCGGGTGCGCCGGCGGCCGTCTCGTTGACCTGCACCACCCAGCCCAGGCCGGTGAAGGCGTCCAGCACGGGTTCGAGCTGCAGCACGTCCACGCGCAGCCGCTGCGCGAGCTGCACCGCGGTGAGGCCGTGGGCCGGCACGCCGCGCGCCGCGTGCAGCTGCTGCAGCGCCTCCACGGCCAGCAGGAAGGCCCAGCCCTGCCCGCCCGCGGGCCGCGCCACGCCGGCCAGCAGGCTGGGCAGGTAGGCGGCCACCACCGCGCCCAGCAGCACGATCACCCAGGCCACATACACCCACAGCAGCAGGATGGGCAGCGTGGCGAAGGTGCCGTAGAGCACCGAATAGGTGGGCACCGAGGCCAGGTACAGCGCGAGCAGCTTCTTGGCCAGCTCCATGCCCACCGAGACGAACACCCCGCCCGCCCAGGCGTGGCGCCATTGCACCTGGGTGTTGGGCACGTAGCGGTAGAGCGCCGCCATGCCAGCGGCCAGCACGGTGAACTCGATCGTGTCGAACAGGAAGCGCGCGCCGCCGGGCAGCGTCTCGCCCAGGCCGCGCGACACCGCGCCCGCCACCGACGTGGTCAGCGCCAGGCTCGCCCCCAGCACCAGCGGCCCGAGCGTGAGCGCGGCCCAGTAGATCAGCACGCGCTGGCCCAGCGGGCGCAGGCGGCGCACGCGCCAGATGGTGTTGAGCGTGCGGTCGATGGTCAGGATCAGCGCCAGCGCCGTCACCATCAGGATGGAAAAGCCGGCCACGCCCAGGCCGCTGGCCTTGGCGGCGAACTGCGTCAGGTAGCCCAGCACGGGGCGCGAGATGCTGTCGGGCACCAGGCTGTCGACCAGCCAGCGCTGCAGCACCATCTGCATCTGCCCGAAGATGGGGAAGGCCGTGAACACGGCCAGCGCCACGGTCACGAAGGGCACCAGCGCCAGCAGCGTGGTGAAGGTGAGGCTGCTGGCCGTCAGGCCCAGGCGGTCCTCGCGGTAGCGCTCGCGCAGCGTCTGCGCGGTGGTGCGCCAGGGGAAATGCGACAACTCCACCAGCCACACTTCGAGGCGGCGCGCGGCGGGCAGTAGGGACAAGGGCATGGCCGATATGATGCCAGCCCCATGCAACCGCAAACTCCCTCCCCCGCGCCCGACGTGGCGGCCACGCGCTGGCTGGCCGTGGGCAGCCTGCTGGGCCTGATCGTGCTGTGCGTGGCCTGGGAGCTGTGGCTCGCGCCCCTGCGCCCCGGCGGCTCGTGGCTGGCGCTGAAGGCGCTGCCCCTGGCCGTGCCGCTGGCGGGCCTGCTCAAGCGGCGCATGTACACCTACCGCTGGGTGAGCCTGGTGGTGTGGCTGTACTTCACCGAGGGCGTGGTGCGCGCCTGGAGCGATCCCGCGCCCGGACGCTGGCTGGCCGCCGCCGAGATCGCGCTGTGCCTGCTGCTGTTCACCGCCTGCGCCCTGCACGTGCGGCTGCGCCTGCGTGCCGCCAAGGCCCGTTCCCTTCCTGCCACCGAACCGCTATGACCACCCCTCTGACCGACACCCTGCGCGCCATCGTCGGCGCGCCCCATGTGCTCACCGACGGCGACCTCACCGCCTGGGAGCAGGACTGGCGCAAGCGCGTGAAGGGCCGCGCGCTGGCGGTGGTGCGCCCCGGCTCCACCGAGGAGGTGGCCGCCGTGGTGCGCGCCTGCGCGGCGGCAGGTGCCAGCATCGTTCCCCAGGGCGGCAACACCGGCCTATCTGTCGGCTCCACGCCCGACGGGAGCGGCACGCAGGTGGTGCTGTCCACCACGCGATTGAGTCGCGTACGCGCCATCGACCGCGACAACCTCACCATGACGGTGGAGGCCGGCTGCATCCTGCAGAGCCTGCAGGAGACGGCCGAGAAGGAAGGCCTGCTGTTCCCCCTGTCGCTCGCGGCCGAGGGCAGCTGCACCATCGGCGGCAACCTGGGCACCAACGCCGGCGGCACGCAGGTGGTGCGCTACGGCAACACGCGCGAGCTGTGCCTGGGCCTGGAGGTGGTCACGCCGCAGGGCGAGGTGTGGGAGGGGCTGTCGGGCCTGCGCAAGGACAACACGGGCTACGACCTGCGCGACCTGTTCATCGGCAGCGAGGGCACGCTGGGCATCATCACCGCCGCCACCATGAAGCTCTTTCCCCAACCGGCGGCGCAGCTCACGGCCTGGGCCGCCGTGCCGTCCATGGAGGCGGCCGTGCGCCTGCTGGGCCTGGCGCACCGGTACCTGGGCGCGGGCCTCACGGGCTTCGAGGTGATGGGGCAGTTCGCACTGTCACTGGTCATCAAGCACATGCCGCAGCTGCGCGTGCCCTTCGCCGGCCTCAAGGGCGCGCCGCCCTACTACGTGCTGCTGGAAAACAGCGACAGCGAGTCCGAAGAGCACGCGCGCCAGCGCTTCGAGACGCTGCTGGAGCTGGCCTTCGAGGACGGCTGCGTGCTCGACGCCGTGGTGGCCGAGAGCCTGTCGCAGGCCCACGAGCTGTGGCACATCCGCGAGAACATCCCCCTGGCCCAGGCCGAGGAAGGGCTGAACATCAAGCACGACATCTCCGTGGCCGCGTCGCGCATCCCCGCCTTCGTGGAGCACACCGACGCGCTGCTCGCGCGCGAGATCCCCGGCGTGCGCCTGGTCAACTTCGGCCACCTGGGCGACGGCAACCTGCACTACAACGTGCAGGCGCCCGAGGGCGGCGACGCGCGGGCCTTCCTGGACACCCAGGAAGCGCGCGTGAACGCACTGGTCTACGACGCCGTGGCACAGTTCGGCGGGTCGTTCTCGGCCGAGCACGGCGTGGGCGCGCTCAAGGCCGACAAGCTGGCGCTGTACAAGTCGCCCGTGGCGCTGTCGATGATGCGCGCCATCAAGCGCGCGCTGGACCCGCAGGGCCTCATGAACCCGGGCTGCATGCTCCCATAACCATAGCTGCCAGCGCTTTCCCTGCAAGCGCTGGAGCCATTTTCGATGCACGACATGACGCAACGCCCCATCCGCACCCAGTACGAAGACTTCATGCGCCACGTGTACGAGCACGGCTGCCCGAAGGGCGACCGCACCGGCACCGGCACGCGCAGCGTGTTCGGCCACCAGATGCGCTTCGACCTGCGCGAGGGCTTCCCGCTGGTCACCACCAAGAAGGTGCACCTGAAGTCCATCATCCTGGAACTGCTGTGGTTCCTGCAGGGCAGCGGCAACGCGCGCTGGCTGCAGGAGCGCGGCGTGACCATCTGGGACGAATGGGCCGGGCCCGACGGCGACCTGGGCCCCGTCTACGGCGTGCAGTGGCGCAGCTGGCCGACCCCCGAGGGCGGGCACATCGACCAGATCGCGCAGGTGGTCGAGCAGCTCAAGGCCAATCCCGACAGCCGCCGCATCATCGTGAGCGCCTGGAACGTGGCCGCGCTGGACCAGATGGCCCTCATGCCCTGCCACGCGTTCTTCCAGTTCTACGTGGCCGAGGGGCGGCTCTCCTGCCAGCTCTACCAGCGCAGCGCCGACATCTTCCTGGGCGTGCCCTTCAACATCGCCAGCTATGCCCTGCTCACCCACATGCTCGCGCAGCAGTGCGACCTGGAGGTGGGCGACTTCATCTGGACTGGCGGCGACTGCCACATCTACAGCAACCACTTCGAGCAGGTGCGCACGCAGCTCGCGCGCGCGCCCTACCCCTATCCCACGCTGCACATCAAGCGCCGCCCGCCCAGCATCTTCGACTACGCCTACGAGGACTTCAAGGTGCTGGAATACGAACACCATCCGGCGATCAAGGCGCCGGTGGCCGTGTAGCCGCACACGCCATGACGCCCGGGACCGCCGTGCTGATGGCCCGCTACAACCGCTGGATGAACCAGCGGATGTACGACGCCGCGCGCACGCTGCCGCCGCGGGAGGCCATGCGCGACCGGGGTGCCTTCTTCGGCTCGGTCTTCCACACCCTGAACCACATCGCGGCCGGGGACACGATCTGGCTGCACCGCTTCGCCCAGCATCCCGAGGCCGGAGCGCTGCGCGAGGCGCTGGCACGCTTTCCCGCACCCGCCTCGCTGCGGCAGGAGATGGCCCCGGCCCTGGACGGCCTGCAGGCCTACCGCGCGGCGCTGGACGAGGTCATCGACCAGTGGGCCCATGCCCTCACGCCGGAGCAGCTCGCCGCACCGCTCACCTACCGCAACATGGCGGGCCAGGCGCACTCCAAGCCCCTGGGCGCGCTGGTGCAGCACTTCTTCAACCACCAGACCCACCACCGCGGCCAGGCGAGCACGCTGCTGTTCCAGGCCGGGGTGGATGTCGGGATCACGGACCTGCTGGCCGTCATCCCCGACGCAACCTAGACCACCGATGGAACTCGCCCTCATCTACGCCCGCGCCGCCAACGGCGTGATCGGCGCCAACGGCACCATGCCCTGGCACCTGCCGGAAGACCTGGCGCACTTCAAGGCGCTCACCCAGGGCCACCCGGTCATCATGGGGCGCAAGACCTGGGACTCGCTGCCCGCGCGCTTCCGGCCGCTGCCGGGACGCGCGAACATCGTCGTCACGCGCCAGGCCGATTGGCATGCGAACGGAGCGCAACGCGCAGCCAGCCTGCATGGCGCGCTCTCGCTGGCGGAGCAGTCCGGCGCGGCCACCGCCTGGATCATGGGCGGCGCGCAGATCTACGCGCAGGCCCTGCCGCTGGCCGCGCGCGTGGAGGTCACCGAGATCGGCCGCGACTACGAGGGCGACGCCCACGCCCCGGTGCTCGGCCCCGAATGGGTGGAAACGGCGCGCAGCCGCCACGTGGGCACGGGCGGCCTGCCCTACTGCTTCGCCACCTTCGCGCGCCGCGCCTGAAGAAGCTATCAATTGCGTAGCTGCCTGCGCTTGCACCATAAGCGCTAGCGGCCAATTTCACTAGAATTCTCCCCATGGACGCCAATACCAACCTCCGAGAAAGCCGCCTGGCCGACGCCTGGGCCGAGCTGCACAACTTCGCCGTCGCCGGCAACCCGCTGCACGCCGACGCCTACCGCCTGGCCTTCGCCGACCCCGAATTCATGCTGCGCCGCGAGACGCGCGGCATCCGCTTCCAGCTGGAGCTGCTCAAGCCCGACCTGGGCCAGACGGCGCAGGGCATCGAGAACACCGTCGTGGTGTACGGCAGCGCGCGCTTCGTGGCACCCGAGGACGCCCGGCAGCAGCTGGCCGACGCGCAGGCCAGCGGCGACGCCGAGCGCATCGCGCGCGCAGAGCGCGCCGTGAAGAACGCGCACTACTACGCGCAGGCCTGCACGTTCGCGCGCCTGGTGGCCGAATACAGCGAGAGCCGCCCTCTGCCTGAGCGCATGTACATCTGCACCGGCGGTGGCCCCGGCATCATGGAAGCGGCCAACCGCGGCGCGCACGAGGCCGGCGCGCTGAACGTGGGCCTGAACATCACGCTGCCGCACGAGCAGAGCGGCAACCGCTACATCTCGCCCTCCCTCTGCTACAAGTTCCACTACTTCGCGCTGCGCAAGATGCACTTCATGATGCGCGCCAAGGCCCTGGTGGTGTTCCCCGGCGGCTTCGGCACGCTGGACGAGCTGTTCGAAGTGCTCACCCTGGTGCAGACGGGCAAGGCCAAGCCGGTGCCCATCGTGCTCTTCGGCACGGCCTTCTGGAAGCGCCTCATCAACTTCGAGGCGCTGGTCGAGGAAGGCACGGTCTCGCCCGAGAACCTGAAGCTCTTCCACTACACCGACGACCCGGCCGAGGCCTGGTCGCTGATCCGCACCTTCTACGAACTGTGATGCGCAAGGGGCGGCGCATCCTGCAGCCGCCGCGCGACCCGTGAGCCCGCGCCCACGGCGGCGCCAACGATCCAGAACAGGCCGCTCACCCCGATCAGCACGCCGGCCGTGCCGAACAGCATGGGCATGGCGACGCTGGAGGCGTTGATGGTCATCAGCCGCAGGCCCAGCGCCTCGCCGTGGCGCTGCGGCGGCGTGAGCTGGTGCAGCATGCTCATGACCATGGGCTGCACCGAGCCCAGCGCGAAGCCCAGCAGCACCGAGCACGCGCCCAGCAGCAGCGCCGTGGGCATGAGCGGGTAGACGGCGAACAGCAGCGCCGCCGCCACCATGGCCCAGGCCACCACGGTGGACTCGCGCAGGCGCTCGGCCACCAGCGGGATCAGCACGCGGATCACCGCGGCGGCCACGGCGAACGCGCCCAGGATGGTGCCGATCACCGAGGCGGGCAGCCCGCGCTCGTGCCCGAGCAGCGGCACGACGAAGGTGTGCACGTCCCAGCACGAGGACAGCAGCCAGTTGACGATGAGCAGGCGGCGAAAGCCCGGCTCGCCCAGCAGGTCCCACGCGCGCGGGCGCGGCCGCCGGCGGCGATCACGCTGGGCATGTCCTGCACGGCGCGCACCCAGAACCAGGTGGCCAGCGGCAGCACGGCCATGAAGAGGAACGCGGCGCGGTAGCCTGCGTCGCTGCCCGCGGGCAGGCCCCACAGCGCGCCGCCATGGTCGATGAGCATGCCGGCGCAGAACGGCCCGAGGAAGTTGGACACCGCCGGCCCGATGGCCAGCCAGCTGAACACCTGGCGCAGCTGCGTGGCGTCGTGCGCGGCGCGGCCCACGTGGCGCTGCAGCGCGATGGTGGCCACGCCCGTGGCGCCGCCCGTGAGCAGCGCCGCCGCGCACAGCACCGCGAAGGTGGGCCACACCAGCGCCGCGCCCGCGCCCACGCAGGCCGCCACCACCGCGTGGCGCACCGGGCGCTTGAGGCCGTGCCGGTCGGCATAGCGCCCCGCAGGCAGCGCCAGGAACACCTGGGTGAGCGCGAACAGCGCCAGCAGCACGCCCACGGCCGCCGCGCTGTAGCCTTCGCGCAGCGCCAGCAGCGGCGCGGCCATGCGCATTCCGGCCATGGTGGCGTGGATGCAGACCTGCGCCGCGATCAGGCGGGCGAGCGTCCAGCCCACGTCAATCGCCTTCGTCTTCCAACAGCAGGCCGGACTGGGGCGGCGGCGGCTCCTGCTCCTGCGGCGCCGGCAGCTCCTGCACGCCGCGCAGTCGGCGCTGGATGGCGCGCGTGCGCACGTCCACCTGCTCGAACTTCTTGGCCGCCGCGTCGATGGACTTGCGCGTGGCCTCCACCACGTCGCCGAACTTGGCGAACTCGGTCTTCACCTGGCCCAGCACGCTCCAGACCTCGGAGGAGCGCTTCTCGATGGCCAGCGTCTTGAAGCCCATCTGCAGGCTGCTGAGCATGGCCGCGAGGTTGGCCGGCCCGGTGATCATCACGCGGCAGTCGTTCTGCACGGCCTCCACCAGGCCGGGGCGGCGCATGACCTCGGCGAACAGGCCCTCGGTGGGCAGGTAGAGCACGGCGAAGTCGGTGGTGTACGGCGGGGCCACGTACTTGGCGAAGATCTTCTTCGCCTCGAACTTGATCGAGGCCTCGAACGCATTGCCGGCCGCCTGCATGGCGCCCTTGTCCGCCGCCTCCTGCGCGTCCAGCAGGCGCTGGTAGTGCTCCACGGGGTACTTGGAGTCGATGGGCAGCCACACGGGCTGCTCGTCGCTCTTGCCCGGCAGGCGGATGGCGAACTCCACCAGCTCGTCGCTGCCGGGCTGGGTCTTGACGTTGCGTGCGAACTGCTCGGGCGTGAGCACGTTGTCGATGATGGCGCCCAGCTGCATCTCGCCCCAGGTGCCGCGCGTCTTCACGTTGGTCATCACGCGCTTGAGGTCGCCCACGCTGCCGGCCAGGGTCTGCATCTCGCCCAGGCCCTTGTGCACCTGCTCCAGCCGGTCGCTGACGAGCTTGAAGGATTCGCCCAGGCGCTGCTCCAGCGTGGCGTGGAGCTTTTCATCGACCGTGCGGCGCATCTCCTCCAGCTTGGCGGCGTTGTCCTGCTGGATGGCGGCCAGGCGCTCGTTGAGCGCGCCGCGCAGCGCCTGCGCGTCCTGCTGCTGGCTGGCGACGAGGCCGGTGAGCTGGCGGGTGTTGGCGTCGAGCTGGTCCTTGAGCGCGGCCGACATGGCGGCGAGCTGGCCGTGCAGGTCGCCCTTGAGCGAATCGAGCGTGCCGCGCGTGGCGGCGGTGAGGGCTTCGAAGCGCTCCTGGATGCGCTGGCCGAAGACCTGCGTGCTGTCGGCCATGGCGTCGCGCGACTTCAGGCTGTCGGCGGTGAGCGCCTGCGCCGTCTGCGTGAGTTCGGCACGGAAGGCGGCGAGCAGCTCGGACTGCTCGCGCCGCGCCTCGGCCGCGTCCACGCGCGCCTGCGCCAGGTGCTGCTCCAGCCGCGCCTGCAGGGCCGAGAACGCCGCCTGCAGCTCGCCCCGGCTGGTGCGCGACTCCTGCGCGGACTGCGCCAGGCGTTCGTCCAGCGTGGCCTGGGTGGCCTGGGTGAAGCCGCGCAGCTGCTGGCCCATGCCGTCGAGCGCGCCGTCGTTCTTGGCCACGGCCAACTGCGTGGCCTGCACCGCTGCCTCCAGCGCCTGCAGGCGCAGCGGCCACTCGGGCGGCAGCTCCACGCGCGGGCGGCGCAGCAGCAGCACGATGAGCAGCACCGCGATCAGCACCAGCAGGGCCAGCGCGGCGTAGATCTCCAGGGTCATTCGGTCACTATCTTTTCAGTAGCTGCCAGCGCTTTCTGCACAAGCGCTGGAGGCGTATTTCACTCAAACCTTGGCCGGCGTGTTCACGGGCGTGAGCGGCGCACCCTTCTCGAAGAAGGCGATCAGGTTGTCGGCCGCGAGGTTGGCCATGGCCAGGCGCGTGGGCACGGTGGCGCTGGCGATGTGGGGCGTGAGCACCACGTTGGGCACCTCCAGCAGGCCGGGGTGCACGCTGGGCTCACCCTCGAACACGTCCAGGCCGGCGGCGGCGATGCGCTTTTCCTTGAGCGCCGTCGCCAGCGCCGCGTCGTCGACGATGCCGCCGCGCGCGATGTTGATGAGCGTGGCCGTGGGCTTCATGCGCGCGATCTCGGCCGCGCCGATGGCGTGGTGCGACGCGGCCGAGTAAGGCAGCACCAGCACGAGGTGGTCGGCCTGCGCGAGCAGCTCGTCCTTGCCCACGTAGCGCGCCTTGCATTCGGCCTCCAGCTCCGGCGAGAGGCGCGAGCGGTTGTGGTAGATCACGTTCATGCCGAAGCCGTGCGCGCCGCGCCTGGCGATGCCCTGGCCGATGCGGCCCATGCCCAGGATGCCCAGCGTGCTGCCGTGCACCTCGCCGCCCGCGAACATGTCGTAGCTCCAGCGCGTCCACTGGCCCGCGCGCAGGTAGTGTTCGCTCTCGGTGATGCGCCGCGCGGTCGCCATGAGCAGCGCGAAGCCGAAGTCGGCCGTGGTCTCGGTCAGCACGTCGGGCGTGTTGGTGGCCTGCACGCCGGCGGCGGTCATCGCCTCCACGTCGAAGTTGTTGTAGCCCACGGCCATGTTGGCGACGATCTTCAGGCGCGGGCTGGCGGCCAGCACGGCCGGGTCGATGCGGTGGCTGCCGGTGGTGAAGGCGCCGTCCTTGTCGGCCAGGCGCCGGGCCAGTTCCTCCTGCGACCACAGGTCGTCCTGCGGGTTGGTCTCCAGCTCGAAGTGCTGCGCCAGGCGGTCGATCACTTCGGGGAACACGTTGCGCGTGACGAGGATGCGGGGCTTGGACATGGAGGTCTCCTGGTTAGAGCGTGTTTGCGATGTTAGAAAAAGAGGAAGGTCATGGCGATGAACAGCGGCACCAGGACGGCGCCCGACCACAGCATGTAGCCGAAGAAGCTGGGCATCTTCACGCCGCGGTCTTCGGCGATAGCCTTGACCATGAGGTTGGGCGCGTTGCCGATGTAGGTGTTGGCGCCCATGAACACGGCGCCGGCCGAGATCGCCGCCAACGTGGCCGCGTGCGTGGTCATGAGCGTGGCCGGGTCGCCCCCGGCGGTGTTGAAGAAGACCAGGTAGGTGGGCGCGTTGTCCAGGAAGGACGACAGCGCGCCGGTGGCCCAGAAATACATGGCCGGATCGGGCGAGCCGTCGGCATGCGTGACCGCGGAGACGATTGCGCCGAAGGGGCCGTTCACGCCCGCCTTGAGCATGGCGATCACGGGAATGATGGTCAGGAAGATGCCCGCGAACAGCTTGGCCACTTCCTGCATGGGCCCCCAGTTGAACTGGTTGTCCTCGTGCACCTGGCGCGGCGTGAGGGCGAGCGAAGCCAATGTGACCGCGATCAGGCCCACGTCGCGCACCAGGCCGGGCAGGCCCACGGGCGTGCCGGCGATGGACCATTCCACGGGCGACTTCCACAGGCCGCTCATCAGCACCAGCGCCACCACGGCCAGCAGCAGCATGAAATTCACCTTGCCGTCGAAGCCCAGGGCCTGGGGCGCCGTGTCGGGCGTGGGATCGCTGCGGCCCACCTCCCCCGCCTGCCGGTAGAACCAGGTGTCGAGCACGAAGAACAGCGCCAGCAGCACGCCGACCAGGAACAGCGTCTCGGGGAAGATGTGGCGCACCGTCCAGAAGAAATCCACGCCCTTGAGGAAGCCCAGGAACAGCGGCGGATCGCCCAGCGGAGTGAGCGAGCCGCCGGCATTGGAGACGATGAAGATGAAGAACACCACCACGTGCGCCACGTGCTTGCGGTTGTCGTTGGCGCGGATCAGCGGGCGGATGAGCAGCATCGAAGCACCCGTCGTGCCCATGAAGCTCGCCAGCACCGCGCCGATGGCGAGGATGCCGGTGTTCAGCAAGGGGCTGCCGTGCAGGTTGCCGCGGATGTAGATGCCGCCCGCCACGGTGAACAGCGCCGTGAGCAGGATCACGAAGGGGATGTATTCGGCCACCAGGGCATGCGCCAGGCCCGCGCCGGCCGCGCCCGGCCCGAACACGGCGGCGAACGGCAGCAGGAAGGCCAGCGCCCAGCCCGCCGCCACCTTGCCGAAATGGTGGTGCCAGAACACTGGCGCCAGCAGCGGCATCAGCGCGATGGACAGCAGGATGCCGGCGAAGGGCACGCCCCACAGTACGGAGAGCTGGCTGCCGTCGATGTCGGCGGCCAGGGCCAGGGCGGGCGCCATGCCGGCCAGTGCGAGCAGCGGGGTACGGAGTGTCTTCATATTCTTCGAAAAAAGCTTGCAGCGCCCGCACAGCAAGTGCGGGCAGCTATGAAAACAATAGCCTCAGGCGGGCGTGGGAATGTCGAACACCTGGCGCAGGTAGGCGAGATATTTCTCGTCGTCGCACATGTTCTTGCCAGGGGCGTCGGAGAGCTTGGCCACGGGCTGGCCGTTGCAGCGCGTCATCTTGACGACGATCTGCAGCGGCTCGTAGCCCAGGTCGTTGGTCAGGTTGGTGCCGATGCCGAAGGCGAGCTGGCAGCGGCCGTGGAACTGGCGGTGCAGCTCCACGATGCGCGGCACGGTGAGCGCGTCGCTGAAGATCAGCGTCTTGGTCAGCGGGTCGACGCGGTTGTTGCGGTAGTGCTCCAGCAGGCGCTCGCCCCAGGCGAAGGGGTCGCCGCTGTCGTGGCGCGCGCCGTCGAACAGCTTGCAGAAGTACAGGTCGAAGTCGCGCAGGAAGGCGCTCATGCCGTACACGTCCGACAGCGCGATCCCTAAGTCGCCGCGGTATTCCTTGGCCCACATCTCGAAGCCGAAGACCTGGCTGTCGCGCAGGCGCGGGCCCAGCGACTGGCAGGCCTGCAGGTACTCGTGCGCCATGGTGCCCAGCGGCGTCAGACCCAGCTTCATCGCGTAGAGCACGTTGCTCGTGCCCGCGAACTGCCCCGGCGCGCCGCTGCGCTGCTCGTGCACGCCCAGGCGCGCGCACAGCACGCGCAGCACCTCCTCGTGCCAGGCGCGGGAAAAGCGCCGGCGGGTGCCGTAGTCGGCAATCTTGAGGTCTTCCAGGCCGTGCTCGTGAAGCTGCGCGATCTTGGCGTCCAGCCGCTGGCGGCCCTCGGGAAAGGCCGGCACTTTCTGGGTGTTGCGGAAATAGACCTCGTTGACGATGGCCAGCACCGGAATCTCGAACAGGATGGTGTGCAGCCAGGGCCCGGTGATGGTGATGTCGATTTCGCCCGAGGGCAGCGCGCTCACGCGGATGTACTTCTCGTTGAGGCGGAACAGCCCCAGGAAATCGACGAAGTCGCTCTTGATGAAGCGCAGGGAGCGCAGGTAGGCCAGCTCGGCGTCCTGGAACTGCAGGCTGCACAGCGCACGGATCTCGTCGCGGATCTCGCTCACGTAGGGCGCGAGCTGCACGCCCGGGTTGCGGCATTTGAAACGGTATTCGACCTGGGCGCCGGGGAACTGGTGCAGCACTACCTGCATCATGGTGAATTTGTACAGGTCGGTGTCGAGCAGGCTGGTGATGATCATGGATACGCGCGTGCCGGCGGCCGCGGTGCTGTAGGGGATTTGTCTCTCTGCCCCGATTCTGTCACCAACGCATAACCCCCGTTCAGGCGGGCATGCGCAACCCTTCGAGCACCTCGCGCAGCCGGGGCGGCAGCGGGCGCGGGCGGCGGTCGTCGCGCCCCACGTAGACATGGATGAAATGGCCGCAGGCGGCGCTCATCGGCGCGCCCTGCGCGAACAGGCCGACCTCGTAGCGCACGCTGCTCTCGCCCAGCCGCGCCACGCGCAGGCCCGCCTCGATGGTCTGCGGGAAGGCCAGCGGCGCGAAATAGTTGCACTGGGTCTCGATGACCAGGCCGATCGTCTCGCCCTGGTGGATGTCCAGCGCCCCCTGCTCGATCAAGTAGGCGTTCACGGCCGTGTCGAACCAGCTGTAGTAGACGACGTTGTTCACGTGGCCGTAGACGTCGTTGTCCATCCAGCGGGTGCCGATGGCGCGGAAGACGCGGTAGGCGTCACGCGGCTGCGCCATGGGGCGCGGCGCGGCGGGCGAAGGAGCGAGGGGCGCATTCATGGGCCCTGGATTCTGCCAGCGCCGGACATGCGCGGCCGCCCGCCTTGCGCCAGCAGGCATAGGGGCCATATTGGGGTGTCGCCCCTAAAAATGCTGCAATGCAACAAAAAGGGCTTGCATCTGCGGGCCGCTTCCCTAAAATTCGCTCCATGCTGCACTGCAACATGACTCGAGAGGTCAGTCAGGGCAGAAGTCTCAACCCGCCCGCGAGGGCCTTCCATCTGGAGATCTGACATGTCGCTGACCCCTGAACAAGTTCTGGCCGCCCACAAAGCCAACCTCGAAACCCTGTTCGGCCTGACGAACAAGGCCTTCGAAGGCGTCGAGAAGCTCGTCGAGCTGAACGTGACCGCCTCCCGCGCCGCCCTGTCGGAAGTGTCTTCCCACACCCAGGCCGTGCTGTCCGCCAAGGACGCACAAGAGCTGCTGTCGCTGCAAGCCAACCTGTTCCAGCCCCTGGCCGAGAAGACCCTGGCCTACAGCCGCCACCTGTACGAAATCGCCTCCGGCACCGGCGCCGAGTTCGGCAAGGCCTTCGAAGCCCAGGCCGCTGAAGCCCAGCGCACCTTCGGCAACCTGGTGGACACCGCCGCCAAGAACGCCCCCGCCGGTTCCGAAACCACCGTGGCCGTGTTCAAGAGCGCCGTTTCCGCCGCCAACAACGCCCTGGAGTCGGTGCAGAAGGCCGTCAAGCAAGCCAGCGACGTGGCCGAAGCCAACTTCAACGCCGTGGCCAGCAGCGCTGCCAACGCCGCCAAGACGGCCGTTGCCGCCGCTCCCCGCAAGCGCTGATCGCGTTAACCCCGCGGACCTTGATTTGCGAGGGTTTACCCCTATAATTTGATCAACTGCCTTGCGGCGTTCCCGCAAGGCACTCCGGTTGTCTCCTTGGATCCTCTCGAAACACCGTTTCAGGGATCCTTTCATAGCCCAGTCGCCTGACTGGGCTTTTTTTGCCTGCCGGCGTGCGCGGCACCGTCTTTTTCTTGCGTTATGCTGCGCCGCAATCAACCAGCCTACCCATGCAAGACGGAACACTGCTGGCGGCCGTGGACCTCGGGTCCAACAGCTTTCGCCTCGAAATCGGCCGCCTCGACCACGGGCACATCCTCCGCGTCGAATACCTCAAGGAAACCGTCCGCCAGGGCGGCGGACTGGACGAAGACCGCAACCTCACCCCCGCCGCCATGCAGCGCGGCTGGGACTGCCTGGCCCGCTTCGCGGAGCGCCTGTCGGGCTTCGAACGCGGCCACGTGCGCGCCGTCGCCACGCAGACGCTGCGCGAGGCCCGCAACCGCGAGGACTTCATCCGCCGCGGCAGCGAGATCCTGGGCTTTCCCATCGACGTGGTCTCCGGCCCCGAGGAGGCGCGGCTCATCTACCAGGGCGTCGCGCGCCTGCTGCCGCAGTCGGACGAGCGCCGGCTGGTGGTGGACATCGGCGGCCGCTCGACCGAGCTGATCCTGGGCCAGCAGTTCACGCCCAGCGCCGTGGCCTCCTACCGCGTGGGCAGCGTGGCCTGGTCGGCGCGCTATTTCGCCGACGGCGCGTTCACGCGCGAGGCCTTCCAGGCCGCCGAGATCGCCGCCCAGGCGGTGCTGGACGAGGCCGCCCAGGCCTACCGCAGCGACCTGTGGGACGTGGCCTATGGCTCGTCGGGCACGGTGGGCGCCGTCGGTTCCGTGCTCGCCGCGGCCGGCTGGGAGGAAGGGCGCATCACGCGCGACGGGCTGGACTGGTTGCTCGACCAGCTCCTGCGCGCACGCCATGCCGACCGCGTACGCATGGAAGGCCTCAAGGAGGACCGCCGCGCGGTGATCGGCGGCGGCGTGAGCATCGTGCGCGCGATCTTCGACTTGCTGCGCATCGACCAGATGACGGTGGCCCAGGGCGCGCTGCGCCAGGGCGCGCTCTACGACCTGCTGGACCGAGAGCAGCCCGGCACCGACCTGCGCACGGCCACCGTGCGCGCGCTCATGCTGCGCTTCGCGGTGGACGAGGCGCATGCCGAATGCGTGGCGCAGCTGGCCTGCCGCCTCTTCGCCCAGGCCGCGCCCGCCGGCAGCGAGCGTGCCGCGCGCAAGCTCGAATGGGCGGCCCGGCTGCACGAGATCGGCTGCCGCATCTCGCACAGCGACTACCACCGCCACGGCGCCTACATCCTCGACCACACCGACGCCGCCGGCTTCGCCCTGCCCGAGCTGCACCGCCTGAGCCTGCTGGTGCTGGGCCACCGCGGCAAGGTGCGCAAGCTGGAGGCCGACCTGGGCGACGCGGTGTTCGCGCTGCAACTCATGTGCCTGCGCACCGCCATCGCCCTGTGCCACGCGCGCCGCACGCCCGACGTGGAAGGGCTGGCCCTGCGGCTGGACGGCAACCGCTGCACCGTGCGCTCGCGCCAGGGCTGGGCCGCCGCCTATCCGCAGTCGGCCCACCTGCTGCGCGAGGAGGCGCAGGCCTGGCAGAAGACACCGTGGGAGTTCGTGGCCGAGCTGGCGTGATGGCGCGCCGGTTGAAAACGGTATAAACTGTTTATATCGTTTTCAACACCTCGACCATGTCCACCGCCACACCCGAAACGCCGCGCGCGCCGGCCACTCCCGCAGCCCCTGCCGCCAAGACCCGGGCGAAACCCAAGGCCGCCCCGCGCGCTGCGGCCAAGAAGGCCGCCCCGCCCGCACCGGCCCCGGCCCCCGCTCCCGCCGACAAGGACGCCAAGCCCCGCAAGCCCAAGCTGGTGCGCGACAGTTTCACGATCCCCAAGGACGAGTACGCGGCCATCGACACGCTCAAGCAACGCACGACGGCGCAAGCCCATCCCGCGAAAAAGAGCGAGCTGCTGCGCGCGGGCCTGAAGCTGCTGTCCGGCCTGGACGATGCGGCGCTGCTGGCAGCCCTGCAGGCCGTGCCGGCGATCAAGACCGGCCGCCCCAAGGCGTCGCGCAAATAACAGCCCAAATAGCCTCCAGCGCTTTTCCAGCAAGCGCAAGCAGCTATTGTTCCAGTAGCTAAAGGAAGTCCGGCGACTGCACCGCCATCAGCAGGGTTTCCTCGGTTTCCTGGCGCTGGCGGTGCCGCAGCCACCAGACGGCGCCCTTGCGGATGGCGCACAGGGGCGCCTGCAGCCCCAGTAGGCGCGCAGCGGTCTGGCCCAGCAGCGGCTGGTGGCCCACGACGAGCACGGCGCCCCGGGCACGCGGCCATTGGACCAGCTCCAGCAGTTCGTCGGGGCTGCCGCCCGGCAGCAGCTCGGCGCGCAGCTTGACCTTGCGGCCCAGCGCGCGCGCCGTCTGCTCGGTGCGCCGCGCGGGGCTGGCCAGCACGCGCAGCCCGTCGGGCAGCTGGCGGTCGAGCCAGACGGCCATGCGCGCGGCCTGCTTCTCGCCGCGGTGCGTGAGGGGCCGCTCCAGGTCCTCGCCCCCGTCGGGTGCGTTTTCCGCCTCCGCGTGGCGCCAGAGTATGAGATCCATCATGGTTGTCCGTGGTTTAGGGGCGGCGGCGCGTAGCGCGCCATGAGCGCGTTCTGCGCGCCCGTGCCGTCCAGGGCGCACGGCGCGCGCGTGTAGCGGCCGTCGCTCTGCAGCGTCCAGGCGTCGCGGTCGTCGTGCAGGTAGGCCACCAGGCACTCGTCGATGATGCGCTGGCGCAGCTTGCGGTCGGTGACGGGCCAGGCGATCTCCACGCGGCGCAGCATGTTGCGGTTCATCCAGTCGGCGCTGGACAGGTACAGATCCTCCTGCACGCCGCTGCGGAAATAGAACACCCGCGTGTGCTCCAGGAAGCGGCCGATGACGGAGCGCACGCGGATGTTGTCGGTCACGCCGGGCACCTGCGCCGGCAGCATGCAGGCACCGCGCACGATCAGGTCCACGCTGGCGCCGCGCCGGGCGGCGCGCACCAGCGCGTGGATCAGCGCCTCGTCGGTCAGCGCGTTCATCTTGGCGACGATGCGCCCGCCCTCGCCGCGCTCGGCCGCCAGCCCCGCGGCGTCGATCTTCTCGATCATGCGGCGCTGCAGGTCGAAGGGGGCCAGCACCAGCCGGCGCAGCTGCGGCAGGCGGTTCTGGTTGGCCAGGTGGTCGAAGACCGCGTCCATGTCGGCCGTGGTCTGCTCGTCGGCGGTGAGGTAGCTCAGGTCGGTGTACAGGCGCGCGGTGCGGGGGTTGTAGTTGCCGGTGGACAGGTGCCCGTAGCGGCGCAGGCCGCCGCCCTCGCGCCGGGTCACCAGCAGCATCTTGGCGTGGGTCTTGAGGCCCACCACGCCGTAGACCACCTGCGCGCCGATGGACTCCAGCGCCTCGGCCCAGTTGATGTTGGCCTCCTCGTCGAAGCGGGCCTTCAGTTCCACCACGGCCATCACCTCCTTGCCGCGGCGCACGGCCTCGCGCAGCAGCTCCATCAGCTCGGAATCGGCGCCGGTGCGGTAGATGGTCTGCTTGATGGCCAGCACCTGCGGGTCGCCCACGGCCTCGCGCAGGAAGGCCAGCACGCCGTCGAAGCTCTCGAACGGCTGGTGGATGAGCAGGTCGCGCCGGCGCAGCCGCGCCAGGATGGCGCCGGCCTGCGGCAGCTGCGCGGGCCACGCGGGCCGCCACGGAGGGAACAGCAGCGCCGGGTCGTTGACGAGGTCCACGAGCTGCCCCAGCCGCACCAGGTTGACGGGGCCGTGCACGCGGTACAGCGCCTCCGCCGGCAGCCCGAACTGCGACTGCAGGAAGTCCGCCAAGAAAGGCGAGCAGCCGGCCGACACCTCCAGCCGCACGGCCTGGCCGTAGTGGCGGTGCTGCAGCCCCTGGCGCAGCGCGGTGCGCAAATTGCGCACGTCCTCCTCGTCCACCGCCAGGTCCGAGTGGCGCGTGACGCGGAACTGCGAGAACTCATACACCTGCCGCCCCGGGAACAGGTCGGCCAGGTGGGTGCGGATGATGCTCGACAGGCTGACGAACTGCAGGCCCGCCGGCGCCACGTGCGCGGGCAGCCGCATGAGCCGCGGCAGGGCCCGGGGCACCTTGACGATGGCGATCTCGTTCTCGCGCCCGAAGGCGTCGCCGCCGCGCAGGCGCACGATGAAGTTCAGCGACTTGTTGGCCACCTGCGGGAACGGGTGCGCCGGGTCCAGCCCCACGGGGATCAGCAGCGGGCGCACCTCGCGCCGGAAATACTCACGCACCCAGCGCCGCTGCGCCGCCGTGCGCTCACCGTGGGAGACGATGCGGATGCCGCGCGCCGCGAACGCCGGGACCAGCGAATCGTTGTAGAGCGCGTACTGGCGCGCCACCAGCTCGTGCGCCTGGGCCGCCAGCGCCGCGAAGGAACCGGCGCTGTAGCCGCCCTTGGCGCTGCCCTCCTGGGCCGCGCCGAGGTGGGCCGCCGCCCGCACTTCGAAGAACTCGTCGAGGTTGGACGAAACGATGCACAGGTAGCGCAGGCGCTCGAGCAGCGGCACGTCCTCGCGCACCGCCCAGTCCAGCACCCGTTCGTTGAAGGCGAGGATGCTGCGGTCCCGGTCCAGCAGAGCCACGCGCGCGGTGGGCACGGCCGGCTTGGACGCCACGGGGCCCGCGCCCGCCTCGGCATCCACGGCATGTTCAGCGGAGGGCAAGGAGGGCAGCAGGGGCATCATGTCGGAAACCGGAGGACGGGCGATGCCGCCAGTATTGGTCGTTCTGGTGACAGCTTCATGACACGGACTTCTGTTTGTCATACAGGACGCCGCCGGGCGCCGGTTCACTGGCCCAGGAAATGCCGGCGGTAGCGCGACGGCAGGTCCGCCAGGCGCATGAGCATGGGCAGGTCGGCGGTGTTGAAATCCGGGTCCCACGCGGGGGCGCCCAGCACCTTGGTGCCCAGCCGCAGGTAGCCCTTGATGAGCGCGGGGGGCTCGACGTGCAGGCTGTCGTCCAGCCGCTCCACCGGCAGGGGCAGGCGCGGCAGCACGTGGTACTCGATGGGCGCCATGTGCGTCTGGCGCAGCTGCCGCCAGAGGCTGGCGGCCACGTCGCCGCTCACGATGCCGCCGTGCAGCATGGGAATGCTGGCGCAGCCGATCATGGTGTCGAGCCGGTTGCGCACCATGAAGTCGGCCAGCGCGCCCCACAGCGCCATGATCACGCCGCCCTGGCGGTGCTCCGCGTGCACGCAGCTGCGGCCCAGCTCCACCATGCGCTCGCGCAGGCCGCGCAGGCGGGTCAGGTCGAACTCGGTGTCGCTGTAGGTGCTGCCCACGCGGCGCGCCTGCGCGGGCGTGAGCACCCGGTAGGTGCCGACCACCTGGCGCGATGCCGCGTCGCGTACCAGCAGGTGCTCGCAGTAGTCGTCGAACAGGTCCACGTCGTGCCCGGGCAGCGGCGTCTGCAGCCGCGCGCCCATCTCCCGGGCGAAGACCTGGAACCTCAGCCGCTGCGCTTCGCGGACTTCATCGAGGTGCCGCGCCCACGCCACCTCCACGCCGCCGTGCGGCTGCGCACCGACGCCCAGACCCGGCGTGCCGCATGGGCGGTGAAGCGACCCCCTGGGCAGGCTGACGGGGCTCAGGGGCATGGTGGGATTAGGCAAGTCACTCATACGGCACTCCTTTGTGTGCAAGGCCGGCGCTCCCGGACCCTCGGTCCGCCAGGCCCCGCACCTCTTGCCAGGGACTGTGCCGGGCGGGCGTGACAGGGCGGTGTCGGCCGCATGTCCGTTCGATGACCGCCCGCGCCGCGCGGCGGAAGGTGTAAATCCTCTTGCCTCGGATGCAACAATTTGGTACAAATTAATGTTTTCCTCCACCCTCCCCCATCCCTTTCCTTTTTCACGGACGCCCGGTCCATGTCACTCCTGCCGGACGCCTTGGCGCTGGAGCCAGAGCAGTCTTCCACGATGGCGTTGCAGCGCATCCTGCGCGAGCAGCAGACCTTGCTGGACAGCGCGGGGGTGGGCATCGTCTTCATCCGCCACCGCGTGGTGGTGCGCTGCAACCAGCGCTATGCGGAAATCTTCGGGCTGTCCTGCACCGCCGAGGCCGTGGGGCGCAGCAGCGAGGGCATGCATCCCAACCGCGACGCCTTCCGGGAACTGGGGCGGGCCGCCTTCGCGGTGCTGTCGCAGGGGCAGGCCTTCCGCACCGAGCGCCAGATGCGGCGCAGCAACGGGCAGCTGTTCTGGGCCCACCTCACGGGCCGGCTGATCAACCCGCTGGACACCTCCGAAGGCTCGATCTGGATCGTCGATGACGTCGACGAGCAGAAGCGCTCCCAGGCCCTGCTCCATGCCGCCCTGCGGGAAAAGCAGGTGCTGTTCGACCACGCCATGGTGGGCATCGTGTTCCTGCGCGAGCGGCGCCTCACGCGCTGCAACCGCCATTTCGAGCAGATGCTGGGCTACGCGCCGGGCGAGTTGCTGGGCTTGTCCACGCGGCGCTGGTATCTGAGCGACGCCGACTGGGAGGAGGCCGGCCGCAAGTGCTACGCGCCCCTGGCCCAGGGCCTGAGCTTCGAGGGCGAGATGACGCTGCGCGCCAAGGACGGTCGGGCCATCGTATGCGAGGTGCGCAGCAAGGCCATCGACCCGCAGAACGTGGCCCAGGGCTCGATCTGGATCGCCATGGACATCAGCGAACGCCTGCGCATCCAGGCCGCGCTGGCGCAGATGCACGGCGACCTGGAGCAGCAGGTGCGCGACCGCACGCGCGAGCTGAGCGAGACGGTGCGCGACCTGCACCGCGAGATCCACGACCGCCAGCAGGACCAGGAGCGCATCTACTGGCTGGCGCACTACGACGCGCTCACCCGGCTGCCCAACCGCGTGCTGCTGGCCGAGCGCAGCCAGGAGGCCATCCGCCGCGCGCAGGAAAGCGGCAGCCCGCTGGCTGTGATGTTCCTGGACCTGGACAACTTCAAGCACGTGAACGATTCGCTGGGCCACCGGGTGGGCGACGCGCTGCTGGTGGAGATCGCCAAGCGCCTGCGCGGCATCGTGCGCGAGCGCGACACGGTCTCACGCCTGGGCGGCGACGAGTTCGTGCTGCTGCTGCCCGGCGCCAACGCCCAGGGCGCGGCCCGCGTGGCGGCCAAGGTGCAGGAGGCGGCGCGCCAGCCCTTCCAGATCGCGCACCACGAGCTGTGCGTGGCACCCTCGATGGGCATCTCGCTGTTCCCCGAGCACGGCAGCGACTTCGAGACGCTGATCCAGGCGGCGGACACGGCCATGTACCGCGCGAAGGCCGACGGGCGCAACGCCTTCCGCTTCTTCACGCCCGAGATGCAGGCCCAGTCCACGCGCGCGCTGCAGCTGGATAACGCCCTGCGCCGCGCGCTGGAGCGCGGGCAGTTCACGCTGCACTACCAGCCTCAGGTGTCCATCGCCACGGGCTCTGTGCGCAGCGTGGAGGCCCTGCTGCGCTGGAACCACCCCGACCTGGGCCAGGTGTCGCCGGGAGAGTTCATCCCCGTGGCCGAGGACAGCGGGCAGATCCTGCAGATCGGCGAATGGGTGCTGCGCACCGCACTGGTCCAGCTCACCGCCTGGCACGCGGCGGGCATGCCCTGGCTGACCATGGCGGTCAACCTCTCGGCCGTGCAGTTCCGCCAGCCCCAGTTCCTGGACCTGGTGGACCGCCTGCTGCAGGAATTCTCGGTGCCGGCCCACCTGCTGGAGCTGGAGCTGACCGAGGGCGTGGCGGTGGACGATCCGCATTCGGCCATGTCTACCATGGAGCAGCTCCATGCCAAGGGCGTGCGCCTGGCCATGGACGATTTCGGCACAGGCTATTCGTCGTTGAGCCAGCTCAAGCGCTTCCAGCTCTACAAGCTGAAGATCGACCAGTCCTTCGTGCGCGACCTGGACCACGACGGCAACGACCGCGCCATCGTCAGCGCCATCATCCGCATGGCCCAGGCCCTGGGCATGCGCACCACGGCCGAAGGGGTGGAGACGGCAGACCAGCTGGCCTACCTGCGCAGCCAGGGCTGCGACGAGGCCCAGGGCTACTACTTCAGCCCGCCGCTGCCGGCCGCCAACGTGGAGAGCTACCTGCTCCAGCGGCGCGGCTGAATCCAAGCCAAATCGGCCTCTAGCGCTTATCCAGCAAGCGCAAACAGCTCACTTTTCAGGAGCGATACATCAACCGGCTTTTGCCGCATCGGCCAGGCGCTGAGCACACCGGCTGGCCTGCGCACCGTCGCGCGCCTCCACCATGACGCGCAGCAGCGGCTCGGTGCCGCTGGCGCGCACCAGCACGCGGCCGTGGTCGCCCAGCTCGGCCTCCACGTCGCGGATGGCCTGGGCCAGCACGGGGTTGGCCTTCCAGTCCTGGCTGGGCGCCAGGCGCACGTTGAGCAGCACCTGCGGGAACAGCGGCACGTCGGCCAGCAGCTCGGCCAGCGTGCGTTCGCTGCGCACGCAGGCCTGCAGCACCTGCAGCGCGCTCACCAGCCCATCGCCGGTGGTGTGGCGGTCCAGCGCCAGCAGGTGGCCCGAGCCCTCGCCGCCCAGCAGCCAGCGCTGGCGCGCCAGCTCCTCCAGCACGTAGCGGTCGCCCACCTTGGCGCGCAGGAACTTCACGCCGCGCCGCACCAGGGCCTGCTCCACGGCCATGTTGGTCATCAGCGTGCCGACCACGCCGGGCACATGTTCGTCGCGGCCCAGGCGGTCGGAGGCCATGAGGTAGAGCAGCTCGTCGCCGTTGTACAGGCGCCCGGTGGCGTCCACCATCTGCAGGCGGTCGGCATCGCCGTCCAGCGCGATGCCGTAATCGGCATGGTTGGCCCGCACGGCGCGCACCAGCGCCTCGGGGTGCGTGGCACCCACGCCGTCGTTGATGTTGAAGCCGTCCGGCGCGCAGCCGATGGCGATCACCTCTGCGCCCAGTTCGTGGAACACCTTGGGCGCGATGTGGTAGGCCGCGCCATGGGCTGCGTCCACCACGATCTTGATGCCGCGCAGCGTGAGATCCGAAGCGAAGGTGCTCTTGCAGAACTCGATGTAGCGGCCTGCGGCGTCGTCGAGCCGGCGCGCCTTGCCCAGCGCGGCCGAGTCCACCCACGCGGGCGGCTGCGCGAGCATGGCCTCCACCTCCGCCTCCCAGGCATCGGGCAGCTTGGTGCCCCGGGCGCTGAAGAACTTGATGCCGTTGTCCGGATGGGGGTTGTGGCTGGCGCTGATGACCGCTCCCAGGCTGGCGCGCTGCGCCCGCGTGAGGTAGGCCACGCCGGGCGTGGGCAGCGGCCCGAGCAGCACCACGTCCACCCCGGCGGAGTTGAAGCCGGACTCCAGTGCGCTCTCCAGCATGTAGCCGGACACCCGCGTGTCCTTGCCGATCAACACCGTGGGCCGCTCCTGCGTGCGGCGCAGCACGCGCCCCACCGCATGGCCCAGGCGCAGCACGAAGTCGGGCGTGATGGGAGGCTGTCCCACCGTGCCGCGGATGCCGTCGGTGCCGAAGTAGGTGCGTGTCATGGGAGGGCTCCTCGTGTCGTTGTCGTAGGTTCTTCTTGCTGCATGGCGCGCCACACGGCTAGCGCCGCCACGGTGGCGCGCACGTCGTGCACGCGTACGATGCGCGCGCCCCGCTCCACCGCCAGCACGGCGGCGGCGACGCTGGGCACGAGGCGCTCCTCGACCGGCAGGCCGGTGACCGCGCCGAGCGACGACTTGCGCGACCAGCCGGCCAGCAGCGGGTAGCCCAGGTCCAGCAGCTCGCGCTGGCGGGCGAGCAGTGCGAAATTCTGCGCCACCGTCTTGCCGAAGCCGATGCCGCCGTCCAGCACGATGCGGGCCTTATCGACCCCCAGCGATTGCAGGGACTGCGCGGACAGCTCCAGAAACGATAGCACCTGAGGCACCACGTCGCCTTCCATGGGTGCCGCCTGCATGGTCTGCGGGTCGCGGTGCATGTGCATGAGGCACACCCCGCAGGCGGGGTGGCGCGCGACTGCCTCGGCCGCGCCCGGCTGACGCAGGGCCCAGATGTCGTTCACGATGTCGGCACCCAGGTTCAGCGCGGCCTGCATCACCTCGGGCTTGTAGGTATCGACCGATACGGGCACGCCGAGCCGCACGGCGCCGGCGACCACCGGCAGCACGCGGGCCAGTTCCTCCTGCAGAGGCACGGCCGGGCTGCCGGGGCGCGTGGATTCGCCGCCGATGTCCAGGATGTCGGCGCCCTCTTCCAGCAGTTGCTCGCAGTGCCGCAGCGCCGCCGCCGCGCCGGCATGCTGCCCGCCGTCGGAAAAGGAGTCGGGGGTGGCGTTGACGATGCCCATGACCTGCGGGCGCGCCAGGTCCACGGCGAAGCGGGAGGTCTGCCAGAGCATGGTCGTCGGAAAAGGAGGGAAAGAAAAACGGGGCGCAGGCCCCGTTTCCATGGTGTTGCGGCGAATCAGGCCGCCGAAGGCGCGGGATCGGGCTTCACGGCAGGCGTGCCGCCGCTCGTCCCGTCGCCGCCGGAGGGCGGCGTACGCGGTGTCCAATCCTTCGGAGGACGGGGCTCGCGGCCGGCCATGATGTCGTCGAGCTGCTCGGCGTCGATGGTTTCCCACTCCAGCATGGCCTTGGCCATGGCGTGCATCTTGTCCTGGTTGTCCTCGATGAGCTTGCGCGCCAGTGCGTACTGCTCGTCGATGATGCGGCGCACCTCGTCGTCCACCTTCTGCATGGTCTGCTCGCTCATGTTGGTGGTCTTGGTGACCGAGCGGCCCAGGAACACCTCGCCCTCGTTCTCGGCATAGACCATGGGGCCCAGGGCCTCGCTCATGCCGTACTTCATGACCATGTCGCGCGCCAGGTTGGTGGCGCGCTCGAAGTCGTTGGAAGCGCCCGTGGTCATCTGGTGCATGAACACTTCCTCGGCGATGCGGCCGCCGAAGAGCATGGCGATCTGGTTGAGCATGTACTCCTTGTCGTAGGAGTAACGGTCCTTCTCGGGCAGGCTCATGGTCACGCCCAGCGCACGGCCGCGCGGGATGATGGTGACCTTGTGCACCGGGTCGCATTTGGGCAGCAGCTTGCCGATCAGCGCGTGGCCCGCCTCGTGGTAGGCCGTGTTGCGGCGTTCCTCCTCGGGCATGACCATGGTCTTGCGTTCGGGGCCCATGATGATCTTGTCCTTGGCCTTCTCGAAGTCCTGCATCTCCACGGTGCGCGCATTGCGGCGCGCGGCCATCAGGGCGGCCTCGTTGCAGAGGTTGGCGAGGTCGGCGCCCGACATGCCCGGCGTGCCGCGCGCGATGATGCCGGGGTTCACGTCCTGGCCCACGGGAATCTTGCGCATGTGCACGCCCAGGATCTGTTCGCGTCCACGGATGTCGGGCAGCGTCACGTAGACCTGACGGTCGAAACGGCCGGGACGCAGCAGGGCCGCGTCGAGGATGTCGGGCCGGTTGGTCGCAGCCACGACGATCACGCCGAGGTTGGTCTCGAAGCCGTCCATCTCCACGAGCATCTGGTTCAGCGTCTGCTCGCGCTCGTCGTTGCCGCCGCCCAGGCCCGCGCCGCGCTGGCGGCCCACGGCATCGATTTCATCGATGAAGATGATGCAGGGGGCGTTCTTCTTGGCGTTCTCGAACATGTCGCGCACGCGGGCCGCGCCCACGCCGACGAACATTTCCACGAAATCGGAGCCGGAGATCGAGAAGAACGGCACCTTGGCCTCGCCCGCGATGGACTTGGCCAGCAACGTCTTGCCGGTGCCCGGAGGGCCGACCAGCAGCAGGCCGCGCGGAATGCGGCCGCCGAGCTTCTGGAATTTCTGCGGGTCCTTCAGGAAATCGACGACTTCCTTCACCTCTTCCTTGGCCTCGTCGCAGCCCGCGACGTCGGCGAAGGTGACGGTGTTGTTGTTCTCGTCGAGCATGCGCGCCTTGGACTTGCCGAAGCTGAACGCGCCGCCCTTGCCGCCGCCCTGCATCTGGCGCATGAAGTAGACCCACACGCCGATCAAGAGCAGCATCGGGCCCCAGCTCACGAGCAGGGTCATGAGCAGCGAGCCTTCCTCGCGCGGCTTGACGTCGAACTTGACGTTGTTGTTGATCAGGTCGCCCACGAGGCCGCGGTCCAGGTAGGTGGCCGTGGTGCGGATCTTGCGATCGTCGTTGGTCGTGGCGACGATCTCGGTGCCGCCCTGGCCTTCCTGAATGGTGGCGCTCTTGATGCGGTTGCTGCGCACTTCTTCCAGGAATTCCGAATAGCCCACGGTTCCGGCGCCCGCGGTGGCACGGGTGTCGAACTGTTTGAACACCGTGAACAGCACCATGGCGATGACCAGCCAGACGGCGACTTTTGAAAACCACTGATTGTTCAAGCGGAACTCCAGATTTCAGAAACGGATGGACAGCCACGACAGTGTCACGGCGGCGTCCTAGGGCATTTGGGGCGCATTTTAGGCTTTTCAATCCGGCAGGCCCTGCGATTAACCCCGCCCCGGGCCATGGTCAGGCGGGGTGCTTGAGGCCGATGCCCACCAGGAAGGTTTCGGAGGACTTGTCGCGCGACGCCTTGGGCTTGACGGGCTTGACCACGCGGAAGGTCTCCTTGAAGAGCTGCACCAGCTGCGTATAGCCGCTGCCGTGGAACAGCTTCACGACCAGCGCCCCCTCGGGCTTGAGGTGGTGCACGGCGAAATCCACGGCCAGTTCGATCAGGTGCGCGATGCGCACCGCGTCCACCGATTCCACGCCCGAGAGGTTGGGCGCCATGTCGGACACCACCACATCCACCGCGCGGCCCTGCACCGCCTCCTGCAGGCGCGCGAGCACCTCCTCTTCGCGGAAGTCGCCCTGCAGGAAGGTCACGCCCTCGATGGGCTCCATGGGCAGGATGTCCAGCGCGATGATGGCTCCGTCGAGCCTTCCCGCGGCCGCACCGCCCGGCGCGAGGCGGCGGCGCACGTACTGGCTCCAGGCGCCGGGGCTGCTGCCCAGGTCCACCACCACGTGGCCGGTCCGGATGAGGCCGAACTGCTCGTCGATCTCCTTGAGCTTGTAGGCGGCGCGCGCGCGGTAGCCGTCCTTCTGCGCGGCTTTCACGTAAGGATCGTTGACGTGGTCGTTGAGCCACGCCTTGTTCACTTTTTTGCTTTTCGTCTGGGCTTTCATGTGATTGAGATAATACGGCCCATGCCCCAAATCCAACTGACGCCCGCCGAGCGCCGCGCACACCGCGCCGACGCCCACCACCTCGATCCCGTGGTCCTGATCGGCGGCGACGGCCTCACGCCCGCCGTGCAAAAGGAAATCGACGCGGCCCTGAACGCCCACGGCCTCATCAAGGTACGCGTGTTCGGCGACGACCGCGCGGCGCGCGAGGCCATGTACCAGAAGCTGGCCGACGACCTGAACGCCGCGCCCGTCCAGCACATCGGCAAGTTGCTCGTGCTCTGGCGCCCGATCCCGGCCAAGGAAAAGGCCGTCGATGAGGACCGCATGCCCGGTCCACGCGACGTGAAGGTGCTCAAGTTCAGCAAGCGCGCCGGCCAGAAGCCCGAGGTGAAGCAGTTGCGCGTGCTCGGCAACCAGCGCCTCACGGCGGGCGGCCAGATCAAGCGCGCCAAGCCCAAGCAGAAATCGGTGAAGAAGCGCCAGGCGGACTGACGTGACCGCCGCCCAACGGGTTGCCGCCCAGCGCCATGTGCTCTGCATGAAATGGGGCACCAAGTACGGCCCGGAGTACGTCAACCGCCTCTACGCCATGGTGCGCCGCCACCTGAGCGGCGAGTTCAACTTCGTCTGCCTGACCGACGACGGCACCGGCATCCGCCCCGAGGTGAAGTGCCTGCCCATTCCGCCCTTGAACCTGCACCTGGCGCCGGGCCAGCGCGACGGCGCGTGGAAGAAACTCACCACGTTCGAAGCCGACCTGCACGGCCTGCGCGGCACCGCGCTGTTCCTGGACGTGGACGTGGTGGTCGTCGGCTCGCTCGACGCATTCTTCGAGCAGCCGGGCGAGTTCCTCATCATCCACGACTACCCGCGCTTCTGGCGCTTCGGCCGGCGGATCACGGGCAACTCGTCGGTCTACCGCTTCGAGCTGGGTGCGCATGCCGACGTGCTCGCGTACTTCCGCGAGCACATGGACGAGGTGCAGGCGAACTACCGCAACGAGCAGACGTTCCTCTCGAAATTCCTGAACCGGCAGGGCAAGCTCTCGTACTGGCCCGAGGGCTGGTGCCCGAGCTTCAAGTACCACGGCATCCCGGCATGGCCCGCCAACTACTGGCACGAGCCTTTCGTGCCCGCCGGTGCGCGCATCATGATCTTCCACGGCGAATGCAACCCGCCCGATGCGCTGGCGGGGCGGCGCAACAAGCGCATGGGGTTCATCAAGCCAGCGAGTTGGGTCGACCGGCACTGGCGTGAGTGATGGCGCAAGTGATCAGACCAACTGCCTGCCTGTCAGCCGCGTGAGGATCGCCAGCGGACTCGCCTCCTTGTCGTAGGCGTGGTCGGCGGGCAGATGCAGCGTCTGCTCCAGCATGTACTGGCCCGACATGACCGCGTGCGTGGCCTGGTCCGAGAAGCACACCCACACCGATCCGGCGGGAAACGGCACCGTTTCCTGCGGGCTGCTCTGCTGGTACGCCATGTCACGCTTCATGCCGTCGTGCAGTTGCAGCATCAGATGGTCGTACTCGCTGCGCAAAGACTTGGTCACATGCAGCGCCTGCAGCACCTTGGCCTGCCATGCGGAATACGGCTTGGCCTTGGGCAGGAACGTGCGCGCCACCGTCTCGAAGGGCTCGCCCACGCGCCACACGCGCGGCACGCCGTCGGGATTGACGTTGGCGAACACGCGCAGGATGCGCTCGCCGTAGTTGGGGCGCGAGGGAAGGCGTCCACATGCAGGCGCCGGTCGTCGGCGCGCCAGGACTGCTGGCGGCTTTCCACCTGCATGGGACGGTAGCTGGTCGGCGCCATGCGCAGCGCGGAGGTGTAGTGGGGCAGCAGCGCATCGACCAGGCCCAGCGCCTGCTGGCGGAAGCGCCCGATCATGCCCGCCAGCAGGGCCTGCGTGGCGGCGTCGCCCGCCGCGCCCTTGAGGCTGCCGTCGACGTTCAGGCTGATGTTGCGCGCGCCGGGGTCGCGCACGTCGGGACGCAGCAGCGGGCGCTCCTCGGGCTGCAGTTCGAAGCCCAGGCTTGGAAAGAACAGCACCTTGCCGGCCTCCAGCGCCGCGCGCCAGGCGTCATTGCCCTGCACGGCCTGCCAGTCGCTGCCCTCGATACGGATGACCTGGGATTCCATGGCTAACTCCCTTGCTTCGCCGTCTTCCACAACGTGATGCCCGCGCACAGCCATTGGACGAAATACATGCCGCTGCCCACGCCGTGCCACAGCCGCAGATTCTCGCGCGCCACGATGCGCGGCGCCACGCCGTACTGCACCAGCAGGGCCAGCAGCAGGCCGAGGATCACAAAAACCATAGCTGCTTGCGCCCATTGTTCGGTCTTTTCGGCATGTTTTCGCTTGGAAAGCACCAGCAGGCAAGCGCAAGCCGCTATCGAAATGTAAGTCTGCGCCGCGAACAGCTTGGCCGCCATGTGGCCCGCCATGGCCGGCGTGGGCAGGTGCGCGAACAGCAGCGGCACGGCCACGAAGCCGATGGCCGACAGGCTGCCCCACCAGAGGGCGGCGGCCAGCACGGGCAGGCGTTCGTACATGCTCAGAGGTAGCTGACGGCCACCACTTCGTAGCGGCGCACGCCGCCCGGGGCCTGCACTTCGGCGGTGTCGCCCTCTTCCTTGCCGATGAGCGCGCGGGCGATGGGGCTGGAGACGTTGATGAGGCCCAGCTTCAGGTCGGCCTCGTCCTCGCCGACGATCTGGTACTTCACCGTGTCGCCGCTGTCCTCGTCCTCCAGTTCCACGGTGGCGCCGAAGACCACGCGGCCGCCCGCGTCGAGCGCCGAGGGGTCGATGATCTGCGCGGCGGAGAGCTTGCCCTCCACCTCCTGGATGCGGCCCTCGATGAAGCCCTGGCGGTCCTTGGCTGCCTCGTACTCGGCGTTCTCGCTCAAATCGCCCTGGGCACGCGCCTCGGCGATGGCGTTGATCACCGCGGGCCGGTCGACGGTCTTGAGGCGGTGCAGCTCTTCCTTGAGCTTCTCGGCGCCGCGCTTGGTGATGGGAATGGTGGCCATGGGAAAAAGTCTCCGTGAAAAGGAAACCGCCGCGCGTTGCCGGGCGGCGGTTTCAGTTCAGCGCTTGATTATGCCGCGTGCGGCGGCAAGATCAAGCCAGGCCGTCAGGCCAGTTGGGCATGCAGCTCCTGCACCGAGTACACATCGAGCTTGTCGAGGTACTTCATGCCTTCCACGGCCGCCTCGGCGCCGAAGATGGTCGTGAACGTCGTCACGCGCGCCAGCAGCGAGCTGGTGCGGATCTGGCGCGAATCGGCGATGGCGTTGCGGCGCTCTTCCACCGTGTTGATGACCATGGCGATTTCGCCCATCTTGATCATGTCCACGATGTGCGGGCGGCCCTCGGTCACCTTGTTGACCACCGTCACCGGCACGCCGGCCTCGGCGATGGCGGCCGCCGTGCCCTTGGTGGCCACGAGTTCGAAGCCCAGTTCCACCAGCTGGCGCGCGATCGCCACGGCGCGCGGCTTGTCGCCGTTCTTCACCGTCAGGAACACCTTGCCCGAGGTGGGCAGCTTGGTGCCCGCGCCGAGCTGGCTCTTGACGAACGCCTCGCCGAAGGTCTTGCCCACGCCCATGACCTCGCCCGTGGACTTCATCTCGGGGCCGAGGATGGTGTCGACGCCAGGGAACTTCACGAACGGGAACACGGCCTCCTTCACGCTGAAGTATGGCGGCGTCACTTCCTGCGTGATGCCTTGCGCCGCCAGCGTCTGGCCCGCCATGCAGCGCGCGGCCACCTTGGCGAGCTGGATGCCCGTGGCCTTGCTGACGAAGGGCACCGTGCGCGAAGCGCGCGGGTTCACTTCGAGCACGTAGATCACATCCTGGCCGTCCTTTTCCTGGATGGCGAACTGCACGTTCATCAGGCCGACCACGTTCAGCCCTTGCGCCATCGCGGCGGTCTGGCGCTTGAGTTCGTCGATGGTGGCCTGCTTGAGGTAGTACGGCGGCAGCGAGCACGCGGAGTCGCCCGAGTGCACACCCGCCTGCTCGATGTGCTCCATCACGCCGCCGATGAAGACCTTGCCCTCGGGGTCGCGCAGGCAGTCCACGTCGCACTCGATGGCGTCGTTCAGGAAGCGGTCGAGCAGCACGGGCGAGTCGTTGCTCACCTTCACGGCCTCGCGCATGTAGCGCTCCAGGTCGCGCTGCTCGTGCACGATTTCCATGGCACGGCCGCCCAGCACGTAGCTGGGGCGCACTACCAGGGGGTAGCCCAGCGCGGCGGCCTTTTCCAGCGCCTCGGACTCGGTGCGGGCCGTAGCGTTGGGCGGCTGGCGCAGGCCGAGGTCGTTGAGCAGCTTCTGGAAGCGCTCGCGGTCCTCGGCGGCATCGATCATGTCGGGCGAGGTGCCGATGATCGGCACGCCCTCGGCTTCCAAGCCCAGTGCCAGCTTCAAAGGCGTCTGGCCGCCGTACTGCACGATCACGCCCGCGGGCTTTTCCTTGTCCACGATCTCCAGCACGTCTTCGAGCGTGAGGGGCTCGAAATACAGGCGGTCTGAGGTGTCGTAGTCGGTCGAGACGGTCTCGGGGTTGCAGTTGACCATGATGGTCTCGTACCCGTCCTCGCGCATCGCCAGTGCCGCATGCACGCAGCAGTAGTCGAACTCGATGCCTTGGCCGATGCGGTTGGGCCCGCCGCCCAGCACCATGATCTTTTCTTGTCCGTGGGCGCTGCCTCGCACTCGTCCTCGTAGGTCGAGTACATGTAGGCCGTGTTGGTGGCGAACTCGGCCGCGCAGGTATCCACGCGCTTGTAGACCGGGCGCACGTTCAATGCGCGGCGGGCAGTGCGCACGGCCTTCTCGGTCGTCTTGAGCAGCTTGGCGAGGCGCCGGTCGGAGAAGCCCTTCTTCTTGAGCGCGCGCAGCGTGTCGGCATCCAGGGCGGCCAGCGCGGCATCGCCCTTTTCTTCCGCGAGCTTGTCCAGATCGAGTTCGATCTTCACGATCTCCTCGATCTGCACCAGGAACCACTTGTCGATCTTGGTGAGGTCGTGCACTTCATCGACGGACAGGCCCATGGCGAACGCATCGCCCACGTACCAGATGCGCTCGGGGCCGGGCTCGCCGAGTTCCTTCTCGAGCAGTTCGCGGTCCTGCGTCTTCTCGTTCATGCCGTCCACGCCCACTTCGAGGCCGCGCAGGGCCTTCTGGAACGATTCCTGGAACGTGCGGCCCATGGCCATGACCTCGCCCACGGATTTCATCTGCGTGGTCAGGCGGCTGTCGGCGGCGGGGAACTTCTCGAACGCGAAACGTGGAATCTTGGTGACCACGTAGTCAATGCTCGGCTCGAAGCTCGCGGGCGTCGCGCCGCCAGTGATCTCGTTCTTGAGTTCATCGAGCGTGTACCCCACGGCCAGCTTGGCCGCGACCTTGGCGATCGGGAAGCCCGTGGCCTTGGAAGCCAGCGCCGACGAACGCGACACGCGCGGGTTCATCTCGATCACGATCATGCGGCCGTCCTTCGGGTTCACCGAGAACTGCACGTTGGAGCCGCCCGTGTCCACGCCGATTTCGCGCAGCACCGCCAGCGACGCGTTGCGCATGATCTGGTATTCCTTGTCCGTCAGCGTCTGCGCCGGTGCCACGGTGATCGAGTCGCCGGTGTGCACGCCCATCGGGTCCAGGTTCTCGATGGAGCAGATGATGATGCAGTTGTCCGCCTTATCGCGCACCACCTCCATCTCGTACTCCTTCCAGCCGAGCAGCGATTCCTCGATCAGCAACTCGTTGGTCGGCGAGGCTTCCAGGCCGCGCTTGCAGATGGTTTCGAACTCTTCCGGGTTGTAGGCGATGCCGCCGCCCGTGCCGCCCAGCGTGAAGCTGGGGCGGATGACGGTGGGAAAGCCCACGTTCTTCTGCACGGCCCAGGCTTCGTCCATCGAATGCGCAATGCCCGAGCGCGCCGAGCCCAGGCCGATGCGCGTCATCGCGTCCTTGAACTTCAGGCGGTCCTCGGCCTTGTCGATGGCCTCGGGCGTGGCGCCGATCAGCTCGACCTTGTACTTGTGCAGCACCCCGTTGCGCCACAGGTCCAGTGCGCAGTTCAGCGCGGTCTGGCCGCCCATGGTGGGCAGGATGGCGTCGGGCCGCTCCTTGGCGATGATCTTCTCGACCGTCTGCCAGGTGATGGGCTCGATGTAGGTCACGTCGGCCGTGGCCGGGTCGGTCATGATCGTGGCGGGGTTGCTGTTGATCAGGATGACGCGGTAGCCTTCCTCGCGCAGCGCCTTGCAGGCCTGTACGCCGGAGTAGTCGAACTCGCACGCCTGGCCGATGATGATCGGGCCGGCGCCGATGATGAGGATGCTCTTGATGTCTGTGCGTTTTGGCATGGTGTATCGGTTCAGTCGGTGGCGGCGGAAACTGCCACGGGGCGCCGTGCGTCAAGCCGGTCCAGCAGCGCCTGGGCGCGCTCGGCGGGCAGGTTCTTCTGCATGAGCTGGATCAGGCCATCGCCCTGCACCAGCGGGCGCAGCACCTCGGCTTCGGCCTCGTAGAAGGTCACGCCCCATTCGCGCAGGCCTTCGGCGAAGGTGGCGTTATCCCAGGTCTTGCCCTTGGCGATCAGCGTGACCAGCGGCATGGCCTTGTTCTCCACGAACGCCTTCTTGTAGGGCTTTTGCTGCCAGCGTTCGGCGAACCATTCGCGGTGCGGCGCGGGCAGCGTGAGCATGCGCTTGTGGATCGCCTTCTCGAGCGCCGCGGCCGGGAAGCTGAAGAGTTTCATGGCGCCAGGATTTCCTTCACTTGGCCTTGGCAGCCTGCATGAGCGCCGTGAAGCGGTCGAACAGGTAGGCGATGTCGTGCGGGCCCGGCGAGGCCTCGGGGTGGCCCTGGAAGCAGAAGGCGGGCTTGTCCTTGTGCTCCAGCCCCTGCAGCGTGCCGTCGAACAGGCTGATGTGGGTAGCGCGCAGCGTCTCGGGCAGCGTGGCCATGTCCACCGCGAAACCGTGGTTCTGGCTCGTGATGCTGACACGGCCGCTGTCCAGGTCCTTCACGGGATGGTTGGCGCCGTGGTGGCTGTTGTCCATCTTGAAGGTCTTGGCACCAGCGGCCAGCGCCATGATCTGGTGCCCCAGACAGATGCCGAAGGTGGGCACGCCGCTGGCAACGATCTGCTGCACGGCCGCGATGGCATAGGCGCAGGCAGCCGGGTCGCCGGGGCCGTTGGACAGGAACACGCCATCGGGATTCATCGCCAGGACGTCGGCCGCGGGTGTCTGCGCCGGCACCACGGTGAGCTTGCAGCCGCGCTCGGCCAGCATGCGCAGGATGTTCAGCTTCACGCCGTAGTCGTAAGCCACCACATGGAAGCGCGGCGCGTCCTGCGTGCCGTAGCCCTCGCCCAGTTTCCACTCGGTCTGGTCCCAGGCGTAGGTGGCGGACGTGCTCACGACCTTGGCCAGGTCCAGGCCGTTCATGCTCGGCGCGGCCTGGGCGGCCGCCACGGCTTCGTCGATGCGCGCCTGCGTCACGGCTTCGCCCAGGGCCAGCCCGACGATGACGCCGTTCTGCGCCCCCTTCTCACGCAACAGGCGGGTCAGCTTGCGCGTGTCGATGTTGGCGATGGCCACCGTGTCGGTGCGCACGAGGTACTGGGACAGGGTCTCGGCCTGGCGGAAGTTGCTCGCGACCAGGGGCAGGTCCTTGATGACGAGGCCTGCGGCATGGACCTTGTCGGCCTCGATGTCCTCGCTGTTGACGCCGTAGTTGCCGATGTGCGGATACGTCAGGGTGACGATCTGCTGGCAGTAGCTGGGGTCGGTGAGGATTTCCTGGTAGCCGGTGATGGCGGTGTTGAACACCACTTCGCCGACGGTGGTGCTGGTGGCACCGATCGAGTTGCCGATAAAGACCGTGCCGTCTGCAAGCGCCAGGATGGCGGGAGGGAAGGTTCCCTTGAGAGACAAAAGCACTGGGTTCTCCGATGGGTTGCGGGTCGCCCGGGAGCCCTCGGGAAGACGGTTCCTGAGGACTGCTGCTAGTTGAAGATTGCTTTGGATGCGGCCGGGCGACGTTTTTTGCGGGAAAGCCTCCTATTGTAGCGCGTCGGCTTCCAGTTGCCGGGCGCTTCCCCAAGCCCCGCGCCCGGCACAGGGATAGCAACCTGGCGCACGAATGCACCAAGACGTCGCAAGGCGAAAGGAAAAAGGAAGGCTGAACTCTCCTGCGTGCCGTGGAAGCTGGTCACTTCCACGAGGAGAGAAAATGGTAGGCGCGATTGGACTCGAACCACTTCTGAGGGGCATTGTAGTCGGAAAATGTCGGGGCTCCAGAGGAAAGCGCACCCCATCCCCCGACAACGATCTACAGCAAGTTCCCCAAAGAGTTCCCTGGAGGGCGGCGCGGGAGTTGGTAGCTTGCCGTTCTACCCTTGCTCTGGCGCGGCTCCAACGCGAGGGTAGCGCCGCCCGGGCGCGGCGCGAGAGCGAGTGGCCTGCCGCGCTCACCCGGCGCAGGAGCGGACACCGGTCCGCGCGTAGCCGCCCATGTTAATTTTTTAGACCTACAACGTAGGCGGGGAAAATTAACACGCCCAGAGTCGAGGTGGTGCTCTGCCCCCGGGCGATGCACTGTGGAGTGCAACGCTTTGCGACTATCTTTCAGCGAGTTGCAAAAGGGTCAGATCAGTTCTGATCCCTTTGCTCTGTCCCAAAAATTTCGAAATTTCGAAATTTCGAAATCTGGGAGGGTCGAGGTGGGGCTCGACCTTGCAGAACGGCCGATCTGTCAACCTGCGAACCTTGCAGATTCGGCGAACTGTCAACCAACCCAATATCCAGCAAGTTCAGCCCCGGATGGAGCCATGGAGCGTCATGAGCCGCTGCGCGATGCCCTCGGGGCCGATGCGCATCTTCTGGAGCGGCACCGTGCCCGCGCAAACGTGCTCATACCAGATGTGAAAGCCCGACAGCTCGGGCATCTTCACTTGGGCGCATTGCCGGATGGTCTCCCCGATGCCGGAGGCTTCCCATTCATCCATCTCCGAACGGCCGTTCAGGACTGCAGCGTGGTAGTGGCCGGGCTCGATCTTGCTGATTTGAAGGGTCAGGATCATGGGCGCTTGCTGTCGGGTGAAAGCTGGATGGTATCCACCCCGCCCTGCTGGGGCGCTATCCAGTACACCCACAGCCCCTTCATCCACGCCAGCGCGTACAGCACCGACACCGCGAAGATGCCCCACTGCTGGGCCTTCCACGAAGCGTAGAACCAGAACGGCTGCCCGAGCATGCCAAAGACGGGCGCCCACCGCCGCGCCTGCGCGCCACGGGCCTGGGACAGCCAGGCGGCCAGCGCGCCGAGCACGGCGATGGCGACCTGATCCATCAGGCCAGCCGAACTTCGAAGTAGGCTTCTTCCAACTCGCCGATCTGAGCCAGCGCGCGGTCGTGGCCCACGATGGCGGCCTTGCCCTCGTAGGCGTTACGCACGCTGGAAGGCGAGAACCCGGCCGCCTGCCCCCAAAGAGCCGCGGCGCCCCTCTCAGGAGGAGCGTCGCACCGACTACGGCGTGAACCATCCAGAGTGGATGTCCCAGATATCCACCGAAAACTCGCCACCCCCATCCATACAGGAAGCGCCAACACCATCGTTACACAGCACTGCGAAGACCATTCCCGAATCAAATAGCATGGGACGTGCTGACGGGTTATTGACATCGTAGGTTGCAAAGTGATGCCATGGCAGCACCTCATTTGTAATGGTATTTGTTACGGAATAGGAGATTCCAGTAGGAGCCGAATGCACGTTGAATTGATAAGTCACTCCATCATTCAATTTAAATTGTTTCTGCGCAGCGCTTATCGGCTCCATATAATTACCGCCTGGATGCCGAAAATACTCCCCCATCACACTACCACCAGGATCGGATGATCCGAATAGCGCCAGACCTGCCCCGGTATACTGCTCTTGACCAACCACATCCATGTTGCTGTAAGCGCCACGCATCATCATGGCGATATGATTTCCAGTCGGTGTACTATAAAAGTTCCATGTCCGCAGCTTGAACGATAGGGACTGGTATTTTCCATAGGGATCGGCACCAGTCGTGCATTTTTGCGTCTGAGTCGGTCCGTGGACGATGACCTTCTCCGGATTTTTTGCCGTAGGAGTTCCCACCATTTTATATGTCTCAACCTCATTGCGGAATTTCACATATCGCTCGACTTTTGTTTGATTATGAGGCGAAGAATAAAATCTAGCAAACTTGACTCCCTCGGGCACCCTACAGTCATCCAGCTCATACATTCCAGCATTTTTGAATATTGGTGAATATATCCATATCTGCGAATGTGCCCCCAGAGCCAACAAGCCACCTACTATCCCAATGATGAACCTCTTCATTGCTACCCTCTCTTTGATAAATCAGCCATAGCGTGGCAGACGCGAGAAGATTAGGGGCCGGATGATAAAAAAACTCCAATTGAATTTGACGATCATTTATCGGAGTTCATCAGCCGCGTGTCCTGCAGCAGGTCCCTGTCAATGTCGATCTGCCCGCGCAGCAGCACTACCTCGGCATCGCGCCGGACAAGATCAGTTCGGAGTCCTGCAACCACTCCTGCCCCGCGGACAACGTGCGCGTCGAGGGCTGCGTGTCGATCTGCAAGATCGCGGCAGGCAGCGGCGCCGGCCTCGGCCATCGCGCGATAAGTGGCGGCTCGGCGCTCGGCGTCTGTGCGCAGCCGGTCAGTGCGAGCAGCATCAGCGCGAGCAATGGCGTCGCGCACAGGTTGCGAAGTCGTGAAGGCATCGGATATCTCCCGGGTAGCGGCTGCATGGCCGAATTCTTTAAGGCTGGTTGCGGCCTCGTGCTTGAGCGCGGCGGTGGCGCGCGCGCGTTCGGCCTCGGCCACGGTGGCGCGCAGTTGGGCATGCGCCATCTGCTCGCTGTGCAGCCGCCATGTCTGCGCCAGCACCAAGGCCAGCAGTGCGATGCACGCAACCTGAAAGCCGTAGGCCTTGAGCTTGTCGAGGATCATTCGGCCTCCTTCGGCCATGCACCCCAGCCCCAGGCCTGCTTGTCCTCGGTGGGATGCTTGTCAGTGCGTGGCCGGCTCGGGCAATCCCATGAGCGGCCTTTGACGCGCCACAGTGGACGCCACCCTGCAGCGCGCAGGCTGGCGCCACCCTCACTGGCCAGGATGTAAGTCAGGCCGCGCCGGAACCCCTTTGCCTCCGCAACCCGCCGCGATGCCGCGTAGAGCATGCTGCAGGCGTTCGGTGTGCCATCTGTGCAAAGCCGCGTGACTTCGCATGTCAGGCCGTCATCCAGCGCACGCGCCACCGGGCGGCCCGTGACGGCCACCCCCACGAGATCGCCTGTATCGTCGTGGCTCGCCTGCCACCACAACGCGCCCACCGGCACGCCGTGGTGACGATGGTGGGTCTTGATGAAGCTGCTGGCGTCAGCCTTGGTGATGGGGCGCAGTTCGATCAAGGCCCCTCCACCAGTACCACCACATGGCCAGCAGGATCGGGTTCATGGCATGCCTCCCACGCGCCACTCGCGGCAGATCTCGTCGTTGGCGTCGCCGCGCAACTGCAGGCCCGGCAGCACCGTGGACACGCCCTTGACCGTGCCCCGGTTCCAGCGCGGGTTCTCGCGGCATGCGCCCGCCAAGTCCCCGGCGTTGGCCTTGCGGCGCATCGTGCTGGCGGCAAGGTGCGCGCTGCCTTTGTTGTGCACGAAGTCGATGAACGTGCCTTGGACGAACGGGTCATAGCCGCGCCAGTACGTCAACAGCGCCTGCGCCTCACGCTCAGCCTGCAGATAGCGCTTGCGCTCCAGCAGGTAGCAGTCGCCGGGGCTGTACCAGCGGCCCGCCACCACGCCCTCGCCCGTGATGCCGTTGCACACCGTCAGGGGCTGGCCCTTGCCCAGCTTGTCCACATAGGGCGTGCCGATGTGCTTGCCGCTGCTCTCGTAGTAAGAGCCCATGACCATGGCCACCTTCACGGCCGCGCTCGTGGTGGGGTCGGTGGCCACGGCCTGGATGTAGGCATTGCGCTCGGACTCCAGGCGGGCGGCCTCGCTCACCGCCCAGGTGCCACCGCCAATGCTGGTCAGCAGCGCCAGCGCGGCAAGGCTGGCGCGCAGCTTGTCTGGGACGGCGCTCATCCTTCGCACTCCTTGCGCCCTTTACGGGCCTTGCGCTGCGGGTCCCGCCACCACTTGTCGCGCACCAAGAAGTAGAGTTGCGCGAGGGTGTAGACCAGGATTGCGATGGTCAGCCAGCGCTCCAGTGTGATCTCGGCGACTGCTCCCGCGAACGTGAGCAAGGCAATCTTGAAGGCCGCCACTTTCGTTTCGTTTTCGTTCATGGCTATGCGATCTCCTCGGATGAACTGGGCCAGCCCGCCTCGATGTCGTAGACCTGCAGGTCATCGGCGCTGGCCGCCGCGATCGCCTCATGGTGGGCACGTTCCGAGCTGAAGCAGGCTTGGACGTGCACTGCGATGGCCGCGGCGATGGCCTGCACTTCCGCTACGGTGAGCGTCAACCAGCCGCTGGAAGCCTTGAAGTCCACCGACTCCACGCCCGCGGCCTGGGCGTTCGCGATCACGCTGGTGATCCGGTTCTGATCGTCTATCGCCGTGCCGACCGTGACGCCGCCGGGCAGCGTGATGCCGCCCGTCTCGCGCTGCCAGCGCATGTCCGTGACAGCGCGCTGCAGGTTGGCGCGCACGTCCTCGACGGGCAGCGGCTGGGCCTGCCAGACACGCACCCACGCTGCGCCGCGCGCCTCGATGCCGCCCGGCTGCAGCACATGCGTGGCGGGGTGGTGCTCGGGCTGCTCGTCCGTCAGGGTGTAGAGGCCCGCCGCGTTGCGCTCTGCTTCGGTGGCGAGTTCGCCGAACGAGGTGGAGCGATATGCCAGTCGGAAGACCGAAATCGATGCGAACTCGCGGCCGGTGGTGGGTTCGTAGAACATCAGAAGTTCTCCCCGAAGAAAAGGACGTTGCTGGGGGCCGGCAGTTTGTAGAACACGCGAACCAGCACGTAGTGCCACGTCGTCGTCGTGGAAGTCGCGTTCGTGGATATGAGGCCGAAGCGCCACTCGTTGTTCGCGTCGTCGCGCAGCTTTGCCGTGGTCCACCCTTCGGCCAGCAGCTCGGCGCCGGTCATGCCGAACTCGTACCAGGCATCGGTCGTGACGATGTTCTGCCGCGGTTCCGCTATCCACACCGAGGTAGGCCCTGCAGGGTTGTATGGAGTGAAGAACCCGAACTGCATGTGGCCCGCCACGCTGGTCCTGGCCATCACGAAGATGGAGAGGGACTGCACCACAGCGTCCGCGGGGAGATGGGCGCTGAACGGCATGCGCACGTTGCCGCCGATCGTGCCGTTCACCGGCGTGCTGCCCGTGTACACGCCAGACGTCGCGGAGGGATAGGGATCGATCGCCTTTGCGAACTCGGCTTGCGTGAATCCCTCAGCCCAAATGATCGAGGACGGGTAAATATCGACGCTCAGCAGCGTCGGGTCTGGCGGCGGTCCGTAGTGGATCGTGATTCCGACATAGCGCATGTACCACGTAGTGGATTGCGGACCGGCAGTGAAGCGCAGCACGAGCGCGGCGAGCTGCGATTTGTCTGTGACCCCCATGGGATTCGCTGCACCGCCTCGGGTGTAGGCAGCTTGCACGCCGGTGAGGTTCACGGCCGGCATGCTGATGGCGGCCGTGAACTCGATCTTGTTCCCGGTGACCTGGTTCGATGGCAGGCCGCCTTTGATGATCACTTCGATGCCCAGCACCACGTTGCCCGCCGGGATGACAGAGCCCGCGTTGGTGCTGAATGACAGGTTGATGGATGCGTTGGCCGCCGTAGTGGCCACCGATTCAGTGGTGTTATCCGTCGTCAGCGAAGCAAGGTTCGTGAACGGTCCGGACAGGCCTGTGAGCGTAAGTGCAGCGCTCGGCATGTCAGGCGTTCACCTTGGCAGCGGCGAGCCACGCATTGCCGTTCGTCACGCCGTCGAAGAACAGCGAGACCATGGTGTATCCATTCACCGAAGCATTGATCGCGGGCGCCGCCGCAGAGCCAACGAAAGCGACGATGCCGCCTTGCGCAGCCCAGGTAACGGTGCGCCCTCCAGTGGCATCTTGCGCAAGGATGATCTGGTAATTGCCAGGGCCGGGGGCGGTCAGCGTCACGGTGCAGTTCGCCGTCAAGGTCAGCACCTGCTTCTGCCCGTTGGCGAAATTGATGGTCTTGGCGGAGCCGGAATTGCCGGCATTGAAATATCCGCCTTCACCGAAGTGCACCACCTTGGCCGACGCGGGCGCGCTGAGCCGCTGCGTTGCGGCCCAGGTGTTGGCAGCGTCGAGAAGCGGCACCGTGGCGCCACTCGTACCGATGTTCCTGCTGGCCGCCATGCCCAGCTCCGCGGCCGTGACGGCGTTGTGCTTGTGCGCGATGGCACCCGTCGAGTCCGAACAATAGAGATCAAACCCCGTGCCAGTTCGCACGAGATAGATCGTGTTCGGAGCCAGCGTGCCGGGGAGCGCGCTGACGACTTTTGCGGCGCGGAACTGGGCCATGGCTTACCAGCCCGTGCTGTTCCACTGGGTGGCTACCGGCTGGCCGCCATAGGTCAGGTCGCCGTTACCGTCCTCGCCGATCTTGTCCAGCTCGGTCTTGTTCGCGTGGGTGTGGCGCTTGGTTACGGCCTCATCGATGTTCGCGGGCGTGCTGGTGGGCTTGCCCGTCAGGTCGGCCCAGTCCAGCGACAGGTCGAGAGATTCGGTCTCGGCGGTCTTCACCCGCACCGTGTTGATGGTGTCCCACAAGTACATCGCGCCGCCGGCGCTCACGGAGGGGTCGCCCGTCGCGTCGCGGACGAACACCTGCCAGGAGCCGGTCGGCGCCAGCGCATCGCGTGCAGCGATGTCGGCCACCACCTGGATGGAATTGCCCGACGCCACAGCGGCGTTGATCATCGTCTGGATGTCGTTCTCGGTGGGCATGCGGCGCGTGGCCGTGCCGGCCGCATTCGTGACGTACATCTCGACGTAGTCGGGCTTCGCGGCGGGCGCGATCAGGTAGACCGCATAGGGCTGCAGACTGCCAGGCAGCGCGGTTTCGCGGAAGATTTTGAACTGTGCCATGTTGGTTTCTCCTTACCAGTTGGTGCTGTTCCACTCGAATGCCCCAGGGGGCGATGGCGGGCCCGGCGGCCCTACGATGACGGCCGCCATGTCTGCGGGAAGCTGGCTGGGCGGTTGCACGAGCCGCAGCTGCAGCACGTCGGGCAACACGATTTCCAGGTCAATGACTTCGCTAGGCATCGGCGGTCACTCCCTTGACGACATGAAAGCGGAAGGGCGTCGTGTAGAGCACGAAGCCATCGGGGGCCGTCATGCGCACGTCGAAGGACGCAGGCCCGACCTCCCACCCCGAGGTGTCCAGGCAACGCAATGCCAGGACGCGCGTGGTGTCCGGGTCTTCCCAGGTGGCTTCCAGGGTGGCGAGCAGCGCCCCCTTTTCGGTGCGCGCCTGCGCCTTGACATCCCAGCCCACGAAGTACCCATCAGCGAAGCGGCTGGGAATGCGCGTCAGGACTTGGAAGCTCGCGCCGCGCGTGTGATTGAAGGTGGCGGGTTGGCAGGTCATACGAATACATCCAGCTTGAAGGCGGCCATGCCGGCGGCCGTGACTACCGCGACCAGGTGCTGGCTGACTTCGCGCGGCCAGACACTGACATCAAGGTAGTCATCTCGGTGGCGGTTCTCAGTCGGGGCTTCGACCAGACCGACGTGGAGCACGTCATCCTGGCCCGTCCGCTTAAGAAGAGCTTTTCCGAGCACGTCCAGATGGCGGGGCGCGGTGCCCGCATCCATGACGGCAAGCAACTGTGCGTGATCCAGGACAACAGCGGCAACTGGCTCCGGTTCCAGGACGACTGGGACGAGCTTTTCCACCGGGGTGTTGCCACCCTTGCACGGCAGTTCGGCGTGCGCTTCAAGGACAGCTCAACGTTCCGCGAGTCCGCTGAGCGACGGCTGTCGGTGCTGGAGGAGCTGCGCCCCAAGGTGCTGGCGCTGCAGCAGGGTGCAGGCGAGGTGAAAAACTGCAGGTCCACCAAAAAACTGCAGGTCGAGCAAGAAACTGCAGGAGGTGCAGGAGCATGACCACCGGCGTGGAAGCACAGCCCTACGTGCAATCGGCGCGCTTCGTCACGATCAAGCTGTGCGCGACGATGACGGGCCTGACACCAGCGGCCGTCGAGAAGCGCATCGAGCGCGGCCTGTGGGTGGAAAACAGGGAGTGGCGCCGCGGGCGCGATGGTCGCATCTGGATCGACACCAAAGGGATTGAGGCATGGGTTCTGGAAACGGAGTAGAGATCCGCGAGAAGAGCATCCGCCTCTTCTTTGTGCACGATGGCCAGCGCTGCCGCGAAACGCTCACGGTGGCCGGCAAGCCCGCCCTACCCACAGCGGCGAACATCAAGTACGCCCACCGCGTGGCTGCTGAGATCCGCGACAAGCTGCGGCACGGCACGTTCGTGCTGGCCGAGTATTTCCCGGACAGCCCCAGGGCCGCGAGCGCCGGGCCAGCCACCACCGAAAGGAACTTCGGGCAGTGGTGTGCCCTGTGGCTTGAGACAAAGGGCCGGCTGGCCAAGAACACCTTGAGCCAGTACGGCAACGCCCTGGCCATCTGGCAGAGCCTGCTGGGCGCGGACACTCCGATGGAGCGCATCACGCATGCCACGGTTGCGGCGAAAGTCGGCAGCTACCCCTGGAAGTCGGCGAAGCTGCTCAACAACTACCTGATCCCACTGCGCGGGGTATTTGCCTTGGCTGGCCGGGAGCTGAAAGCCGAGAACCCCATGGAGGGGATAGAGAACAGCAAGCACCAGGCGGCAGCCCCCGACCCTCTGTCCACAGGCGAGATGGAGCGCATCCTCGCGGACATGCGCGAACGCTTTGACCCGCGCGTGCATGCCTACTTCGTGTTCGCGTTCCTGACTGGCATGCGGCCGGAGGAACTGATCGCGCTGCGGTGGGGCGACGTGGACTGGAACCACGAAACCGTGCGCGTGGAGCGCGCGCGTACGGCTGGCGAACTGAAGGACCTGAAGACCTACAACGCGCGGGACGTGGACCTGGTGGCCGACGCCATCTCAGCGCTGCAGGCGATGAAGCCCTGGACCTTCATGGGCGGCCCGGATGCGGAGATTTTCCAGAATCCGGTGACCAACCGCCCATGGCACGACGAGCGCAGCCAGCGCGACCACTATTGGACCCGTGCCTGAGACGACTTGGCATCCGGCGGCGCCGTGCCTATCAGACGCGACACACCTATGCGGCGAATGCGCTGGCGGCCGGGGTGAACCCGGCGTACATCGCCCGCCAGATGGGGCACAAGAACGCCAAGATGCTCTTCAGCGTCTACGCCAAGTGGATCGACGGGGCCGACCGTGGCCGGGAAAAGGCCAAGCTGGAAGCAGCGCTGAAAAAGAAAAAGCCGCCCGGGAAAAGGCGGCTTGATCGGATGGGGAAGCGTTGAAAGTTCCCCGGCAGTTCCCTGAAAGCCTGAAGTCTGGTGTTCTTCAGAGGGAAGGATTGGTAGGCGCGATTGGACTCGAACCAACGACCCCCACCATGTCAAGGTGGTGCTCTAACCAGCTGAGCTACGCGCCTGTGTGTATTCGAGAAGCGAGATTGTAGCAGTAAAAAAGGCCGCTTCCAGTAAACGGCGCAATGCTCAACGCCGCCGCGCGGAACGCACGCCCGGAACGCTGCCGACGATGCCCAGCACCTTGTTCAGGCGGCCCGCGTCCGACACTTCCACGGTGAAGGTCATCCAGGCCGTGCCCTTGACGGACTGGGTCTGCACGCCGATCACGTTGGTCTTCTCGCGCGCGAACACCTCGGAGATATCGCGCAGCAGGCCCTGCCGGTCCGAGGCCTCCACGGCCACGTCCACCGGGTAGACCGCCGCCGCCTGCAGCTGAGGCCGGCCCCATTCCACATCGATGACGCGCTCGGCATTGCGCGCCGCCATCTCGCGGAAGTTGCTGCAGTCCGCGCGGTGCACGCTCACGCCCTTGCCGCGCGTGACGAATCCGCGGATCTCATCGGGCGGCGCGGGCTTGCAGCACTTGGCGAGCTGCGTCATGAGCGAGTCCACGCCCACGACCAGCACCCCCCCTTGGGCACGCTGTCCGTCCGCGCCTTGCGGATCAGCAGCTGGTCTTCAGGCTCGGCCACGGGCTCGGGCGGGCGCAGCAGTGTCTCGATGGAGCGCAGGGAAAATTCGTCCTTGCCGACCACCTCGAACAGCGCCTCGGCCGATTTGAAGCCCAGCTGCACGGCCAGGTCGCCCTGCTTGACGGCCGTCTTGCCTTCGCGCTGCAGCAGCTTCTCGACCAGTTCGCGCCCGCGCGCGACGGTGGCATGCGTGGCCTGCGCGTTGAACCATGCGCGCACCTTGGCCTTGGCCCGGTTGCTGGTGAGATACCCCAGCTCCGGGTTGAGCCAGTCGCGCGAGGGGCGCCCCTCCTTCACGGTGGTGATCTCCACCGTCTGGCCGTTCTGCAGCGGCGTGTTGAGCGGCACCATGGCGCCGTCCACGCGCGCGCCGCGGCAGCGGTGGCCCACGTTGGTGTGCACGGCATAGGCGAAGTCGACGGGCGTCGCTCCCTGCGGCAGTTCGACCACGGCGGCATCGGGCGTGAGCACGTAGATACGGTCCTCGAACAGGCCGCTGCGGCTCGCGCCGCCGACCAAGTCGCGCTCCCAGGCCAGGAGCTGGCGCAGCACGGCGATCTTGGCGTCGTATTCGCTGCTGGCGGACACGCCCGCGTAGCCCTTGGTGCCCGCCTCCTTGTAGGCCCAGTGTGCGGCCACACCGTGCTCAGCGTGGTCGTGCATGGCCTGGGTGCGGATCTGGATCTCGATGGCCTTGCCGCTCTCGTCGCGCACCACGGTGTGCAGCGACTGGTAACCGTTGGGCTTGGGCCTGGCGATGTAGTCGTCGAACTCGGCCTCGATGGGACTGAACTGGCTGTGCACCCAGCTCAGGGCCGCATAGCAGTCCTTGACGCTGGGCACGATGACGCGCAGCGCGCGGATGTCGAACACCTGGTCGAAGCCCAGCGACTTGCCGCGCATCTTCTTGACGATACTGTAGATGTGCTTGGGCCGCCCCTGCACGCTGGCGCTGATGCTGCGCGCGCGCAGCTCGGATTCCAGCCGGCTGCGAACCTGCTCCATGTAGAGCTCGCGCTCCACGCGCTTCTCGTCCAGCAGACTCGCCACTTCCTTGTACGTGTCGGGCTCCAGGAAGCGGAAGGCCAGGTCCTCCAGTTCCCATTTCATCTGCCATATGCCCAGCCGGTTGGCCAGGGGTGCGAACACCTGCAGCGCCTCGCGCGCAATGCCGGGCGACACCGCGCGCTTGGTCGCGGCATAGAAGCGCAGCGTCTGCAGGCGCGAAGCCAGCCGCAGCATGACCACGCGCAGGTCGCGCGAGAAGGCCAGCAGCATCTTGCGCACGTTCTCGGTATGCGTGGCGGCATCGTCCACCTGCAGGCCGGCCACCTGCGCCTCGCGCGCCTGCTGCTGCACGCGCATGAGCTTGGTGGTCTCGACGGCCAGTGCGGCGAAGTTGTCGCCGAATGCCTTGGCGATGACCTCCTCCGGCCTGTTGAGGTGCGCGCAGGTATAGACCAGATAGGCGGCGGCCTGCATGGTCTCGGAGCCGCCCAGGTTCTTGAGGATGGCGGACACGGCATCCGCATGCGCGAGGGTGTTCTCCCCCGTACCCAGCGTCTCGCCGGTCAGCAGCGGTTCGGCGAAGGCGCGCGCGCGCACCAATGCGCCGTCGTGGCCGGGTTCGGTCTGCGCGGTGGCGGCGATGAGTTGCGGCACGGCCTCGGGCCGGCCCGCGGCAGCCGCCCCGCCCTGCCCCAGAGGCATGTGGCCGATGGCGCTGCTTCTCATGCGGCACCCTCCACGCCGTCGCCCTGCAGGAACGACACTACGGCATCCACTTGGCCCTGCGCCACCAGCGTGGGCGCGTGGCCTACACCAGCGAACTCCACCACGCGCGCACGCGGCCCGCGCTGCGCCATGTGTTGGGCCGTCTGCGCGGACAGCAGGTCGGACTCGGCCCCTCGCAACAGCAGCACCTGGGCCGTGATCTGCTCATAGAGCTGCCACATCTGCTGCTCGCCGGCACGGGCGGCCTCCTCGGTCAAGGTGCGGAACGGCACTGCGATGGCCGGGTCGTAATGCAGCGCCAGCCCGCCCTGCGGACCAGGCCGCACCATGGCGCGCGACAGTTCCAGCCACTCCTGCGGCGTGTGCGGCCCGAAGCTTCGCGAGATGGCCCACAGCGCATCGGCCGCCTGCTGCAGCGTCTCGAAATGCGCGGGCTGGCCCAGGTACTGGCCGATGCGCTCCAGCGCCTGCCACTCGATGGTCGGCCCCACGTCGTTGAGCACCAGGCGCCGCACGGGCACGGGCATCGGCAGGTCCGGCTGGCCACACAACACCATGCCGATGAGCCCGCCCATGCTGGTGCCCACCCAGTCCAGCATGCGCATGGGCGCCTGATGGTGCAGGTGCGCCAGCAGGGCCAGCATGTCGGCGGCATACAGCGGGATCTGGTAGCCCATGGGATCGGCCAGCCAGTCGCTCTGGCCCCGGCCCACCACATCCGGACAGACCACGCGGGCGTGAAGGCTCATGGCACGGGCCAGGGTATCGAAGTCGCGGCCCTGGCGCGAGAGGCCGTGCGCGCAGACCACCACGCGCGGATGCGCCGCGTCGCCCGTGGCATTCCATTCCCAATAGGCCATGCGGTGGCCTTCTTCTGCGGAGCCCACGGCGGCAGGGCCGGAGCACGGTACGTATTTCAGCGTAGGTTGAATCATGGAAACGGTACCGTCATGCAGCGCTCGATAATGCTTGGATTGCATCCTAATTCATTCGGAGAGACTCTCATGCTGAAAGGCAAAACCGCACTCGTCACCGGCTCCACCAGCGGCATCGGCCTCGGAATCGCCCTGGCCTTGGCCCGCCAGGGCGCCAACATCGTGCTCAACGGCTTTGGCGATGTGGACGGCCCCCGCTCGCAGGTGCTGGCCGCGGGCAGCGCGTCGGACGTGCGCGTGGCCTACCACGGCGCCGACATGAGCAAGCCCGCCGAGATCGAGGACATGCTCAAGTACGCCGCCTCCCAGTTCGGACGCGTGGACATCCTGGTGAACAACGCGGGCATCCAGCACGTGGCCAGCGTGCAGGACTTTCCGGCGGAGAAGTGGGACGCGATCATCGCCATCAACCTAACCAGCGCCTTCCACACCTCGCGCCTGGCGTTGCCGGGCATGCTGGCCGCAGGCTGGGGGCGCATCATCAACGTGGCGTCGGTCCACGGCCTGGTGGGTTCGGCGCAGAAATCCGCCTACGTGGCGGCCAAGCACGGCATCGTCGGCCTGACCAAGGTGACGGCGCTGGAAACCGCCACCACCGGCGTGACCTGCAATGCGATCTGCCCGGGCTGGGTGCTCACGCCCCTGGTGCAAAAGCAGGTGGACGCCAAGGCCGCCGAGCATGGCCTGTCCAACGAAGACGCCAAGAAGCTGCTGCTGGGAGAGAAGGAACCTTCCATGCAGTTCACCACGCCCGAGGAACTGGGCGAGCTGGCCGTGTTCTTCTGTTCGCCGGCAGCCAACAACGTGCGCGGCGTGGCCTGGAACATGGACGGCGGCTGGACGGCGCAGTAAGAGAACACCCCCTGAGCCGCTACGCGGCTTCCCCCGCTCTCGGCTTCGCCGGGCAGGGGAACGACGCCAGCGCGGCGGGGCGGCCCTTGCGCGGCGTCTGCTGGCCTGGGTGGCGCCAGTGCAGTAGGGCTTGCCCGTCGCTATTGCTTCAATAGCTGCTCACGCTTGCTGGATAAGCGCTAGAGGCCGATTCGGCTTGAAATATCAGCGCAACTGCACCGAGCCCGACACGGTGACCACCACCTGTGCCTTGCCCGCCTCCACCGGCACGGGCGCATCGGCGAAGGATGCAGCTTCAGCCTTCATGGCCATCATGCGCGGGCGGGGGCCGGGGAACATCTCGTTGCTGTTCACCGCCACCTCGCGCAGCGTGTAGCCGCCGAAGCCGAAGCCCCGCGCCAGCTCCGTGGCGCGGGCCTTGAACGCCTCGATGGCCTGGGACTGCGCCTCGGTCTCGGCCTTGGCGCGTGCCTCGCGCGACAGGTCGAATGCGATCTGGCTGATGGCCATGCTCTGCACCTTGCCCGCCGTGCCGGTGATGCGCGGGAAGTCGCGGCCTTCCAGCACCAGTTCCGCGCGGCCCTGCCAGCCGGCGATCTTGCCATCCTTGCCGTGGCGCGGGTACAGGCTGAAGGCGCCCGTGCGCACATCCATCTGCTGCGGCTGGGCCTGGCGGCGCGCCTCTGCCAGGGCCGCATCCAGCGCCTGCTTGAGCTGCGTCTGCACTGCCGCCGCGTCGGGCGCTTCCCTGGTGGCGGCCAAGGTCACCACCAGCAGGTCCTGCTGGGTTTCCACGGTGCCCGCAGCCGACAGTTGCAGCACATTCTGCGGCACGGATGCGCCACCGTTCTGAGCAAAACCCGCAGAAGCGCCCACCAGCAAAGCGGCAGCAGCTATTATTTTTGCAGCATTCTTCATTGATTTTCCCTTCCTGCCCATGAGGGCCTACACGCGGATGCGCCATCCGCTGACATACAAGCGTAGCCGCCGAAACGGCCGTTTTGGTGACGTGCAGGTAATGTCGATGGCACGTGGCGCAAAACCTGTAACACTTGGTCAAAGCCCTCGGAAAAACGCGAACTTCGCGCTGCAAGCTGGTCAGAATCGGCTCTGTTACAAATTGGACCGGGATCACAACATGGCAACTACGACCAACCGTACCGACAAAGTGCTCGTGGTGGACGACGATGCGCGCATCCGCGATCTGCTGCGCCGCTACCTCACGCAGGAGGGCTTCGAGGTCATGGTGGCGGAAGACGGCAAGGCGCTCAACCGCATCCTGCTGCGCGAGACGGTGGACCTGATCGTGCTGGACCTCATGATGCCCGGCGAGGACGGCCTGTCCATCTGCCGCCGCCTGCGCGCGGCCAATGACCGCACGCCCATCATCATGCTCACCGCCAAGGGCGAAGACGTGGACCGCATCATGGGCCTGGAGGTGGGTGCCGACGACTACCTGGGCAAGCCTTTCAACCCGCGCGAGCTGCTCGCGCGCATCCACGCCGTGCTGCGCCGCCGTCCGCCGCAGGAGGCGCCGGGTGCGCCCTCAGGCGACAACGAGGTGGTGACCTTCGGCCCCTTCACGTTCGACCTGGGCACGCGCGCACTGCAGAAGAATGGCGAGGAACTGCCGCTGACCACGGGCGAATTCGCCATGCTCAAGGCCCTGGTGCGCCACCCGCGCCAGCCGCTGTCGCGCGAGAAGCTGGCGCTGCTGGCGCGCGGGCGCGAATTCGAGCCCTTCGACCGCAGCCTGGACGTGCAGATCTCGCGCCTGCGCAAGCTGGTCGAGGTGGACGCCGCCGCCCCGCGCTACATCCAGACGGTGTGGGGCGTGGGCTACGTGTTCGTGCCGGACGGCACGAACTAAGCTCCCCTGGGCCGCCCGCGGCCTGGCGGAGCCAGCTCCGCGGCGGCTGCTGGCATGGCGGGCGCCGGTTTCAAGCGATCAAGCCTTTTTATGAGCGCCAGCCATCATCCTCCTCCTGATGCGACCAGTCCGGCACCGCTGGAAGCGCCTGCCAGTCAGCGGGCCCAGCGCGCGCGCGTGGGGCTGAATCTTTTCTGGCGCACCTTCTTCCTGCTGTCGCTGCTGCTGGTGGGCAGCATCCTGGCGTGGCTGCAGACGCTGCGCGCGTTGGAGTTCGAGCCGCGCACGCTGCAGACGGCCCAGCAGATCGCTTCGCTGGTCAACCTGAGCCGCGCCGCGCTGATCCACTCCGATGCGATCGCCCGCGTCTCCCTGCTCAAGACCATGGCCGACCAGGAAGGCGTGCGCATCCTGCCGCGCGAGCCCGGCGACAAGTTCGAGCTGCTGCCCCCCTCCGCCCTGGGTGCGCGGCTGACGGAGGAGCTCACCCAGCGCCTGGGCCCCGGCACCATCGTGGCCAGCAGCGTGAACGGCGAGAACGGGCTGTGGGTAGGCTTCACCATCAACGGCGACCTCAACTGGCTGCTCATGGACCGCTCGCGCCTGTCGGCCGCCAGCGGCAGGACCTGGCTGATCTGGCTCATCACGGCCGGCGCGCTGTCGCTGGCGGGCGCAGCGGCCATCGCACGGCTCATCAACCGGCCGCTCAAGCAGCTCTCGTATGCCGCCAACCGCGTGCGCGACGGCGACTTCGCCGCCAGCCAGCTCGACGAGGAGGCGGTGACCAGCGAGATCCGAGAAGTGAACATCGGCTTCAACCGCATGGCGCAGAAGCTCGCCAAGCTGGAGCAGGACCGCGCGGTCATGCTCGCCGGCATCTCGCACGACCTGCGCACGCCGCTGGCGCGCCTGCGCCTGGAAACCGAGATGAGCGTGCTCGACGAGGTGGCGCGCGAGCACATGGTGGCCGACATCGTGCAGCTCGACGCCACCATCGACAAGTTCCTCGATTACGCGCGTCCCGATACGGTGACGCTCAGCCCCGTGAACCTGCACGGCGTGGTGTCCTCGTGCGTCTACGCCGTGCAGGACCACCGCGAGCTGCAGATCACCATGAACGTGCCCGAGGAGTTGAACGTGCTGGCCGACGAGGTGGAGCTGGCGCGCGTCATCTCCAACCTGCTGGAGAACGCCCGCCGCTACGGCAAAGACCGCGAGACCGGCATCACCACGGTGGACATCGCCGCCAAGGCGCGCGAGAAATGGGTGCTGGTCAAGCTGCGCGACCACGGCCCCGGCGCCCCGCCGGAGCAACTCGCCAGCCTCACCAAGCCGTTCTTCCGCAGCGACTCGGCACGCACCGCCGCGGCCGGCGCGGGGCTGGGCCTGTCCATCGTGGACAAGACCGTGCAGCGCATGGGCGGCATCTTCGCGCTGGCCAATTCCGCGTCGGGCGGCCTCGTGGCGCACATCCAGCTCCAGCGCGCCGCCGACCTGCCGGGCGGCCAGGGGCCGGAGCAGCGCCTGCAGCGCCCGCAGATCAAGCGCCACCTGCCGCCCGAAGCGCGCAAGCCCGCGCGGCCCGTGTAGCCGGCTAGCCTTCGGAGCCGGGCAGCGGCCGCCGCGCGGGGCCGTCGTAGCTCCAGAGGTATTCGCGGGGTATCGGCCCCTTGTTGCGCCCGCCCTGCTGCGTCTGCTCCCAGGCGTGCGCCAGGATGCCCACGGAGCGCGACAGGCAGAAAAGCCCGCGCGCCAACGGAGCCGGAAAACCCAGCTCGGCATAGATCACGGCCGTGGCGCCGTCGATGTTCATGGGGATGCGCCGGCCGCCCTTGCGCGAGGCCAGCACGTCTTCGACGGCCCTGCCGATCAGCGCGAACCGGCCGCTGACCACGCCCGCCTGCGCAGCTTCGTCCACCAGCTCCAGCAGGCGCGGCGCCCGCGGGTCGATGGGGTGGAACCGGTGGCCGAAGCCCGAGACGAACTTTCCATGGCGGCCGATGGCCTCGTCGAGCCCCGCACCGGCAGCGACCTGCAGCTTCTCGCCGGCATCCATGCGCCGAGCAATGTCCACGTACATCTCGACGGCCTGCTCGCCCGCCCCGCCGTGCACGTCGCCCAGCACGTTCACCGCAGACGCCATCGCGTTGTTCAAGCCCACGCCGCACGTGGCGGCCATGCGCGCGATGGCGATGCTCGGCGCCTGGGGCCCGTGGTCCACCGCGGCCATCAGCGCGGCATCCAGCAGCCGCGCCTCGCCGGCGGACGGCAGTTCTCCGCGCGTCATCAGCCAGATCATCTGGGCGAAGCTGACGTTGCCGATCAGCTCCTGGATCGGGTAGCCGCGATAACGAATGCTGCCCGGCGCCATGTCGATGATGGACGTGCGCCACCAGTCCTGCACGCCTCGCTTCACTTCTTCTGCTGTTGCGCTCATATGGCCTCCTGTTGCCTGAGGGACGCGATCTCATCCTCTTGGAACCCCAGTTCGGCAAGGATGGCGTCCGTATGTTCGCCCAACCGGGGCGGAGGGGCCGCGACGGAGGGCGCCTCGCCATTGAGCTTGAAGCCCGTGCGCACCAGCCGGACATCGCGGCCGACGCCTGGCACGTCCTCGTAAGTGGCGACCATGCCGCGTGTGGCGATCTGGGGGTGGTCCAGCGCCTGGGGCACGGTCAGCACCGGACCGGCGGGGACGCCGGCCGCGTTGAACAGCCGCCACCATTCGTCGGCGGAGCGCGCGGCCATTTCCGCTTCCATCGACTGCGTGAGCTCGGCACGGTGCTTCAGCCGGGCATGGCGATCGGCGAACCGGGCATCCTGCTTCCACTCGGGGCGGCCCAGCACCTCGCACACCTGCTCGAACTGCTCCTGCTTGTTGGCGGCGATGTTCAGCAGGCCGTCGCCCGTCCTGAAGGTGCCGGAGGGGCTCGCGGTGACGTTGTCGTTGCCCATGGGCTGCGGGACGCGGCCCGCCACCAGGTAGTTGGAAACTGCCCAGCCCATCGTGGCCATCGTGGCCTCCAGCATCGACACGTCGATGAAGACACCCTCGGCCCGCTGGCGATCGGCCAGGGAAGACGCCACGGCGAAGGCCGCCGTGATGCCCCCGATGGTGTCGGCGATGGGGTAGCCGACGCGCAGCGGCGCCGAATCCGCGTCGCCGGTGACACTCATCACCCCGGACATGCCCTGGATGATCTGGTCATAGGCAGGCAGGTCCCGCAGCGGCCCCGACTGGCCGAAGCCCGAGATCGCGCAGTAGATGAGCCTGGGGTTCTCCTGGAGCAGGTCGGTATAGCCCAGACCCAGGCGGTCCATCACGCCCGGGCGAAAATTCTCCACCACCACGTCCGCCGTGCGCACGAGCTGGCGGAACACCTGCTTGGCCTTGTCCTTCTTGAGGTCGAGCGTGATGGAGCGCTTGCCGGGATTCTGGGCGAGGAACGACACGCCCATGTGGCGGCGGTTGAGCTCCACATCCGCGCCCAATTGGCGTGCCAGGTCGCCCCCGGTCCGGGTTTCGACCTTGATCACGTCCGCGCCCATGTGCGCGAGCTGGTGGCAGCAAAAAGGGCCGGCAAGCACATTGGTCAGGTCCAGCACCCGAACGCCCTGCAGAGGTTGTATCGGCATGCTCACTCCGGCTTGATGCCGGCCTGTTTGATCACTGCGCTCCAGCGCAGGATCTCGCTGTTCACGAACTGCGTCGCCTGCTCGGGCGTGTTGCCCACCACGGTGAGCCCCATCTCGGCGAATTTCTTCCTGGCCTCGGGTTGCGCCAGGGCGGCATTGATGGCCTTGCCGAGCCTGTCGACGACGGGCTGGGGCGTGCCTGCCGGTGCGCCGAGCCCGACCCAGTAGTCAATGTCCATCGCCGGGATGCCCGCCTCCTTGGCTGAAGGCACGTCGGGCAGCAGCGCATTGCGCTGCGCACCGGTCACCATCAGCGCCCGCAGCTTGCCGCTGCGGACATGCGACAGCGCAGTGGGCACCGCGGTGATCAGCGCCTGCACCTGGTTGCCCATCAGGTCGGCAAGCACCGCGCCGGCCCCCTTGTAGGGCACGTGCACGATGTCCGTACCTGTGACGCTCTTGAACAGCTCGCCGGCCAGATGGGTGTTGGTGCCATTGCCTCCCGAACCATAGTTGAGCTTGCCGGGCTGCGCCTTGGCCAGCGCGATGAACTCCTGCACCGTCTTGGCGGGCACGTTCGGATTCACCACCAGCACGTGCGGCACCTTGACGGCCGTCGTGATCTGGGAGAAAGCCTTGAGCGGGTCAAAAGGCATGTTCGGCAGCAAGCCTGCGGCAATCGCGTAGGCCAGCTCGACCGTCAGCAGCGTGTTGCCGTCGGGAGCCGCGCGCGAGGCGAGCCCCCAGCCGATGAGCCCGCCGCCTCCGGTGCGGTTGTCGACCACCATGGGCGAGCCCACGCTCGGCGCCGCGAACTGCGCGATCACCCGTGTCGAGAGGTCTGCCGTCCCGCCGGGCGAATAGGGAACGATGATGGTGATGGGCTTGCCCTGTGCGAAGGCAGGAGCGCCGAGCACGCTGGCGGCGCCCGCCAGAAGCATGTGGCGGCGTACGTTGTCGATTGGCATGGATGTCTCCTGAGTGGTAGTGGTGGAAAGAAGAAAAGGAACGGCCTTCAGCCAAGCCGATAGACGCGGCGGGCAGTGCCCTCGAAAAGCGCCTGGCGCTCCGTGGCGCTCGCGCCGGCCGCCAGGCGCTTGAAAGCGTTCCAGACGGTGGCGTAGCCGTACGAGCCCTTGTCGACAGGGAAATTGCTCTCGAACATGCAGCGCTCGGCGCCGAAGGCCTCGATGAGCGTGTGCATCCAGGGCTTCCAGGTGTCTGCCAGGTGCTGGGAGGTGGGCGGGCGCTCGCCCTGCTCGAAGCCGAAGCCATTGATGCGCATGCCCAGCCCGCCCAGCTTGACGAAGACGTTGGGCAGCGCCGCCAGTGCCCGCATCGACTGCGCCCAGAGGCCGAAGACCTCCGCACGGCGTTCCGCATAGGCGCCGATGCGCACGATGCCGCCGCAGTGGTTGACGATGACGGGCGTGTCTGAGAGCGCTTTGGCCAGGTCCAGCAGCTCCGGCAACTGCGGAAAGAAAAGCCACGCGCCGTACGACAGGCCCAGCGGGGCGAGCTGCGCCACGCCCTCCCGATAAGCCCGGTCGAGCAGGAGCCGGGCGGGAGCCGCCGACAGCGGGTTCACCAGCGAGGCATCGGCATCCCAGGCCGTGAGGTGCCGGATGCCGCGAAAGCGGCCGCGCCCCGCCGCGATGTGCGCCTGCAGAACCTCCCGCACCCGCGCGCCCTGGCGCAGGTCGGCATGCCCCACGATCCCGGCGGCAACGCGGACGCCGCCCGCAGCCAATGCTTCGGCGGCCGCTGCCACGTAGGCCGTTTCGCCCACGGGCCGCAGTTGCGCAGGCCCGTCCTCGCGGTACCGGGTCTGGGCCTGCATGTAGACCGTCGCACGCACGTTGTGCCCCGTCTGCACGTCCGCCAGGAATTCGTCTGCCAGGTAGGTCCAGCCGGGACGGTCGTAGAAGTGGTGGTGCGCGTCCACGATGGGCACATCCGGCTCCAGCACCTCTTCCGGCCCCAGTGCCAGCCACTCCGGACGGACCGCCAGGTAATTGCCGCTGCTCATGGCGTTGTCTCCTGCGATTCTTGTTTTGTTCTATAAGTTAGAACATAGATCCAATCTATAGAACAATGATAGAAGCGCCTCACCGGCCTGTCAAACGGAGCCTCCCTGTTTTCCCGTTACCCTCGGGCCCATGCCGAAGAAGTCCACGATCGCCTCTCTCGCCGATGAACAGGCCGCTCCGGGCGGCGCGGCGGCCGTCGACAAGGCCATCACCGTGCTTGCCGCATTCCGGTCGGGCGACAAGGTCTTGAGCGTCACGGAGCTGGCGGAGCGCACCCGCCTCTACAAGAGCACCGTGCTGCGGGTCCTGGCGTCGCTCGCCCATGGGCGGCTGGTGCAGAAGACGGCGGACGGCCTGTGGGGGCTGGGCCCGGAAGTCGCGCGGCTCGCGTCGGTCTATTCGGCGTCCTTCTCGCTGGAAGACCTGGTGCTGCCGGAAATGCGCGCTCTGACGGAGCGCACCGGGGAGAGCGTCGCGTTCCACGTCCGGCAAGGCGACCAGCGCCTGGTGCTCTACCGCGTGGATTCGCCCCAGCTGCTGCGCGACCACGTGCGGGCGGGCGACCTGCTCCCGCTGGACCGCGGCGCGGGCGGCCGCGTGCTGATGGCCTGCGCCGGAGCCAAGGGCCGTCTATACGACCAGGTGCGGCGCGACGGCTACGTGATGGTGACGGGAGACCGTGTCCCCGGCTTGGTGGGCGTCTCCGCGCCGGTGTGGAATGCGGCGCATGAGCTGGTCGGCGCGTTGACGCTCACGGCGCCGGAGCAGCGGATGCAGCCGTGGTTCGTCGATGCGCTGCGGCACTCGGCGCAAACGCTGACCGGGCAATTGGGCGGCGGCTAGCCGCGGTTTTCAGCGCTGCAGCAGCACCGCCGCGCGCGCCTCGATCGACAACCCCTGCCCTGCGGGCCCCAGGCGCTCGGCCGTCTTGGCCTTCACGTTCACCTGGCCCGTCTCCACGCCCAGCGCGCGCGCGATCGATGCGCGCATCGCGGGGATGTGCGCGGCCAGGCGCGGCGCCTGGGCGATCACGGTGCTGTCCACGTTGCCGATGGCGTAACCCTCTTCGCGCACGCGGCGCGCGGCCTCGGCGAGCAGCACGGAAGAATCCGCGCCCTTGAACCGCGCATCGGTATCGGGAAAGTGGCTGCCGATGTCGCCCAGCGCCGCCGCGCCCAGCAGCGCATCGGTGATGGCGTGCAACAGCACGTCGGCGTCGGAATGGCCGAGCAGACCCATCGCGTGGGGGATCGTTACGCCGCCGATGACCAGCGGCCGGCCCGGCACCAGCGCGTGAACGTCCCAACCCTCGCCAATCCTGAAATCCATGCGTGCTCCGTCAATGCTTGGAGGAAAAATGGTCTTGACCGATTCTCCCGACGCTTCGCCGCGTGCGCCGCCGAAGCGCGCCAGCGTGGCACCGTGCATGCGCTGCGCGAGCACCGCCTCGGCCAGCGCGAAATCGTCGGGGTAGGTCACCTTGAAATTCTGCGCGCCGCCCGGCACCAGGCGCGGGCGCAGGCCCATGGCCTCCATGGCGCTCGCCTCGTCGGTGGCGGCCGCGCCCACCTGTTCCAGCGCGTGGCGCAGCGCGCCGATGCGGAACATTTGTGGCGTCTGCGCGAGCCACTTGTCGCTGCGATCCACGGTGGCGGCCACGCGCACGCCGCCGGGGCCGTCGGTGGCGGTCTTGAGCGTGTCGGCCAGCTTGTGCGCCAGCAGGCCGCCCACGGCATCGTGCTCGCAGGCGTCGATGAGCGCGTCGATCTGCGCTGTGGTCACGAGGCAGCGCGCGGCGTCGTGCACCAGCGCCCAGTCGTCATCCAGCGCACCGCGCGCCTGCAGCTCCTTGAGGCCGCCGAGCACCGAATCGGCGCGCGCCGCGCCGCCGCAGGGCACGGCGAACCATGCGGGATGCGTGTGCGCGGTGAAGAAGCCGTCGCCCGGAGCCACCGCCACCAGCGTGCCCGCGAGCCGCGCCACGCCCGCGAACGCGGCCAGCGTGTGCAGCACCAGCGGCTGGCCCGCGACCAGCTGGTATTGCTTGGGCAAGGCCGCATTGCCGCCCGGCCCGACGGCGCGCGAGCCCGTGCCCGCGCAGGGCACCAGCCCCCAGAAGCGGGCCGGCGCGTGGCGCCTGGATGCGGAAGGCTGCGGCAGGTCGGTCATGGGCGGGCATTCTAGAATCAGCCGCTTGCGCCCCGAGCCTCAAGCGCCAGGGCGGCACACCTGCATGGATCTGCCCAAACTCTCCCCCGGAAAACGTTTCACCCTGCCCCGCCCCGTGGGCAGCGCCGATGCCCTGCTGCTGGCCCGCCTGGGCGAGCGCGAGAAGGCCGCGGGCCGCCCGACGGCCATCGTGACGGCCGACGCCACCGACGCGCAGCGGCTCATCGACGAAATGGCCTTCTTCGCGCCCGGCCTGCGCTGCGCGCTGTTCCCCGACTGGGAGACGCTGCCCTACGACAGCTTCTCGCCGCACCAGGACCTGATCAGCGAGCGGCTCGCCACGCTCTGGCGCATCTCGCAGGGCGAGGCCGACGTGGTGCTCGTACCCGCGACCACGGCGCTCTACCGCCTCGCGCCGCCCGCGTTCCTGGCGGGCTACACCTTCCACTTCAAAACCAAGCAGAAGCTCGACGAGGCCAAGCTGCGCGCGCAGCTCACGCTCGCCGGCTACCAGCATGTCTCGCAGGTGGTGGGCCACGGCGAATACGCGGTGCGCGGCGGGCTGATCGACCTGTTCCCCATGGGCTCGCCGCAGCCCTACCGCGTGGACCTGTTCGACGACGAGATCGACTCCATCCGCACCTTCGACCCCGACAGCCAGCGCAGCCTCTACCCCGTGCCCGAGGTGCGATTGCTGCCGGGCCGCGAGTTCCCCATGGACGACGCGGCGCGCGCGCGCTTCCGCCAGCGCTGGCGCGAGCTGCTGGAGGGCGACCCCACGCGCAGCCGCATCTACAAGGACATGGGCAACGGCGTGGCCACGGCGGGCATCGAGTACTACCTGCCGCTCTTCTTCGACGAGACGGCCACCGTGTTCGACTATCTGGGAGAACAGGCCACCGTGGTGCTGCACGGCGACCTGGAAACCCCGTTCCAGCGCTTCTGGCAAGACACGCGCGAGCGCTACCGCCTGATCCAGGGCGACCCGGACTACCCCGTGCTGCCGCCCGATGCGCTGTTCCTCTCCGCCGAGCAGTTCTACGGCGAGGCCAAGCCGCACGCCCAACTGGCGCTGCGCCCCGGCGTGGAGGACGTGCAGGACAACGCGCACTTCCAGAAGCTGCCCGACCTCGCCGTGGTGCGCGGCGCGGAAGACCCGCTGGCCCGGCTGCAGGCCCACATCCGCACCACCCGCCAGCGCCTGCTGCTGCTGGCCGAGAGCGACGGGCGCCGCGAAAGCCTGCTGGACTTCCTGCGCGCATCGGGCCTGAATCCGCCCGCGTTCGACAGCCTGGCCGAATTCCAGGCCACGCCCGAGGAGCGCGTGGGCATCGCCACGGCGGCGCTGGCCACGGGCTTCGCATGGCTGGAGGAAGGGCTGGACCTCGTCACCGAGACCGAGCTGTTCGCCGCCAGTGCCACCACTCGCCGGCGCAAGAAGCAGGAGCAGGCGAGCGACGTCGAGGCGCTCATCAAGGACCTCTCCGAGCTCAACGTGGGCGACCCCGTGGTGCATGCGCAGCACGGCATCGGGCGCTACCGGGGCCTCGTCAACATGGACCTGGGCGAGAAGAACCCCGACGGCACGCCCGCCCTGCAGGAATTCCTGCACCTGGAATACGCCGACAAGGCCGTGCTCTACGTGCCCGTGAGCCAGCTCCAGCTCATCGGCCGCTACACCGGCGTCTCGGCCGACGAGGCGCCGCTGCACAAGCTGGGCAGCGGCCAGTGGGAAAAGGCCAAGCGCAAGGCCGCCGAACAGGTGCGCGACGCCGCCGCCGAGCTGCTCAACATCTACGCGCGCCGCGCCGCGCGCGAAGGCCATGCGTTCCGCTATTCGCCGCAGGACTACGAGACCTTCGCGGGCGACTTCGGCTTCGAGGAAACGGCCGACCAGAAGGCCGCCATCCACGCCGTGGTGCAGGACATGATCAGCCCGCGCCCCATGGACCGCCTCGTGTGCGGCGACGTGGGCTTCGGCAAGACCGAGGTGGCCCTGCGCGCCTGCTTCGTGGCCGTGGCCGGGGGCAGGCAGGTGGCCTTCCTCGCGCCCACCACGCTGCTGGCCGAGCAGCACTTCCGCACGCTGAGCGACCGCTTCAGCAAGTGGCCGGTGAAAGTGGCCGAGGTCTCGCGCTTCCGCTCGGGCAAGGAGATCACCGCGGCCGTCAAGGGCATCGCCGACGGCACGGTGGACATCGTCGTGGGCACGCACAAGCTGCTCAGCGAATCGACCAGGTTCAAGAACCTGGGCCTGCTCATCATCGACGAGGAACACCGCTTCGGCGTGCGCCACAAGGAGGCCATGAAGGCCATGCGCGCCGAGGTGGACGTGCTCACGCTCACGGCCACGCCCATCCCGCGCACCATGGGCATGGCGCTGGAAGGGCTGCGCGATCTCAGCGTGATCGCCACCGCGCCGCAGCGGCGCCTGGCCATCAAGACCTTCGTGAGGAACGAGGGCACGGGCGTGATCCGCGAGGCCGTGCTGCGCGAATTGAAGCGCGGCGGCCAGTGCTACTTCCTGCACAACGAGGTGGAAACCATCGAGAACCGGCGCCAGAAGCTCGAAGAGATATTGCCCGAGGCCCGCATCGCCGTGGCCCACGGCCAGATGCCCGAGCGCGAGTTGGAGCGCGTGATGCGCGACTTCGTCGCCCAGCGCTACAACATCCTGCTGTGCTCGACCATCATCGAGACCGGCATCGACGTGCCCACCGCCAACACCATCGTCATCAGCCGCGCCGACAAGTTCGGCCTGGCGCAGTTGCACCAGCTGCGCGGCCGCGTGGGCCGCAGCCACCACCAAGCCTATGCCTACCTGATGGTGCCCGACATGGACGGCCTGACCAAGCAGGCGCAGCAGCGGCTGGACGCCATCCAGCAGATGGAGGAGCTGGGCAGCGGCTTCTACCTCGCCATGCACGACCTGGAGATCCGCGGCGCGGGCGAAGTGCTGGGCGAGAACCAGAGCGGCAACATGCTGGAGGTGGGCTTCCAACTCTACAACGACATGCTGGCCGAGGCCGTCAAGGCGCTCAAGGCCGGCAAGGAGCCCGACCTGCTCTCGCCCATGCAGGCAGCGACCGACATCAACCTGCACGCCCCCGCGCTGCTGCCGGGCGACTACTGCGGCGACGTGCACCTGCGCCTGTCGTTCTACAAGAAGCTCGCCACCGCCAAGACCGGCGACCAGATCGACGCGCTGCTGGAGGAAATCGTGGACCGCTTCGGCAAGCTGCCGCCGCAGGCGCAGTCGCTCATCGACGTGCACCGCCTGCGCGTGCTGTCGGCGCCCTACGGCGTGGCCAAGGTGGACGCGGCGCCCGGCGTGATCACCATCACCTTCAAGCCCCAGCCGCCCATCGACCCGATGGCCATCATCCACCTGATCCAGAAGAACAAGCACATCAAGCTCGCGGGCAACGACAAGCTGCGCATCGAGCGCGAGCTGCCCGAGCCCAAGGACCGCGCGCAGATGGTGCGCGACGTGCTGCGCAGCCTGGGAAAGCCGCTGGGAGCGTAGAGGAAAATATGAGACAAATCGGCCTCCAGCGCTTATCCATCAAGCGCGACCAGCTACTTAAACCATAGCAATGTGGATCGAAGCCGCCCTCGCCCTGCTGGCCCTGGCCCTCGCCCTGGCCGCGCGGCCCTGGCGGCTGCTGGCCAGCCGCGAGCCCCTGGCCCACGAAACCCATGGCGCGCCCGCCGCGTTGTGGACGCCGCTGCTGGCCACCCTGGCGCTGCTGCCCTGGGCCTGGGCGCTGCCCACGCTGCACCGCATGCCGCTGCAGCTGCAGTGGTCGGGCGCCTGCCTGGTGCTGCTCATGCTCGGCTGGCCGCTGGCCGTGCCCACGCTGCTGGCGGTGGGCGGCATCGCCGCGCTGGTCTCGCCCGGCCTGGCCTGGGGCGACGCGCTGGGCCTGGCCGTGTGGCAGGGCGTGGTGCCGGCCTCGCTGGCGGTGCTGCTGGGCGCGGCGGTGCGCCGGCTCTCCGGCACGCGCGCGCTGGGCGGCGCGCGCCTGTTCGTCTACGTGCTGGGCCGGGGCTTCCTGGGCACGGCACTGTGCGTGTTCGCCGCCGGCACGCTGTCGCAGTGGGTGGGCCACGTGCTGCCGGGCGTGGGCGAGCAGCTCTCGCTGGTGGCGCGCTGGCTCATGGCCTGGGGCGACGCGGTGGTCACCGGCATGCTGTGCGCGGTGTTCGTTGCCTTCAAGCCCGAGTGGCTGGCCACCTGGTCCGACCGGCTGTACCTGGACCAGCGATAGCACCTGATGATTAGCCGCCATACCGTATGATCGCGGCATGGTGCTCGAACAGAAATACCTCGCTCTGCTGCAGGAGGCCGAACGGCGGCAGCTTCCCGACCTGCAAGGCATCCGCCTGTGCTTCCAGACCCTGTCGCTGGCCGCGCGCATCGACCGCGACTGCGCCGCGCTGCTGGCCCCGCACGGCCTGTCGGAAGGCCGGTTCGTCATGCTCTTCCTGCTCGACGCCGCGCCCGACGGCCTGGCGCCCAACCTGCTGGCCGGGCAGGCGGGCGTCACGCGCGCCACCGTCACCGGCCTGCTCGACGGGCTGGAGCGAGGGGCGCTGGCCGAGCGCCATGCCGAGCCCGGCGACCGGCGCGCGCTGCGCATCCGGCTCACGCGCAAGGGCCGGCAGTTCGCCCGCACGCTGTTCGAGCAGCACGGCCAGTGGATCGCCGGCCTGTTCGGCAACCTGACCGCCGCCGAACGCACGCAGCTGGCCCGGCTGCTCGACAAGGTGGCCGCCAACACCGGCGCAGCGGCACATGGCGCCGCCTGAGCGCAAGGGCGCCACGCGCGCCGCGGACATTCCCGCCGGCGTGCTCGACGCGCTCTCGCGCGGCACGCTGCCCACGGCCACCCTCGCCGAATGCCTGGTACTCGACCAGGCCAAGCTGCTGCGCAGCGTGTTCCCCGGCCTGCCGCCCGCCCTCCATGCCGCTGCCGAGGACGCGTGCCGCCTCGGCATCCTGAAGCGCATGGAGCGCATCGGCGCGTTGCTGCTGCAGGCACTGGGCAGCCCCGGCATCGGCACCTGCAGGGTCCACCCCGCCGACACGGTGCGCGGCTGGGCCTGCTTCATGGTCGGCGCGCAGCCAGGGCTGGACCTGCCCACGCGGCTCGCCGCCATCCGCCCGCTGGCCGACGATGCGCACTTCGGCGTGCGCGAATGGGCCTGGATGGCCGTGCGCCCGCACCTCGCGCGGCAGCTGCCCGAGGCCGTCGCGCTGCTGGCCGCCTGGACGGATGCGCCCTCCGAGCGCCTGCGCCGCTTCGCCAGCGAGGCACTGCGCCCGCGCGGCGTCTGGTGCGCCCACATCGCGGACCTCAAGAGCCGCCCCGACACCGCACTACCCCTGCTGGTGCCGCTGCGCGCCGATCCCAGCGCCTACGTGCAGGACTCGGTAGCCAACTGGCTCAACGACGCAGCCAAGGACCGGCCCGACTGGGTGCGCGCGCTGTGCGCCCAGTGGCTGCAGGATGGCGGCTGCGCCGCCACGCAGCGCATCTGCCAGCGCGCGCAGCGCAGCCTGCAACCGGGCGCGGGGCGGCGATAATCCGCGCTCCCATCCGATTTTTAGTCTTTTTGCCTGTTTGCCCTTGTGGAACAAGCGCAGGCAGCTATCTTTTCAGAAGCATATGACCGCCCACGCCACCCCCACCGAATTCGCCCCCGGCCTCGTCGTGCAGGGCATCGCGCCGCCGCTGCGCCTGGCCGATTACAAGCTCATCGCGTTCGACATGGACTCCACGCTCATCAGCATCGAGTGCGTGGACGAGATCGCCGACGCCGCGGGCCGCAAGGCCGAGGTGGCGGCCATCACCGAGGCGGCGATGCAGGGCGTGATCGCCGACTACAAGGAAAGCCTGCGCCAGCGCGTGGCGCTGCTCAAGGGCGTGGGCATGGACCACCTGGAGCGCGTGTTCGCCGAGCGGCTGCGCTTCACCCCCGGCGCGAAGGAACTGATCGACACCGCCAAGGCCGCGGGCCTGGCCACGCTGCTGGTATCGGGCGGGTTCACGTTCTTCTCCGACCGCGTGAAGACGCATCTGGGCATCGACTTCGCACGCTCCAACGTGCTGGAGGTCGAGGGCGGCCAGCTCACCGGCCGCATGGTGGACCAGCCCTGGGGCGACATCTGCGACGGGGCCGAGAAGCGCCGCACGCTGCTGGAGGTGGCATCGCTCATGGGCATAGACCCGCGCCAGGCGATCGCCGTGGGCGACGGCGCGAACGACCTGCCGATGATGGGCGCCGCGGGCCTCTCGGTGGCCTACCACGCCAAGCCCGCCGTGCGCGCGCAGGCCAAGGTGGCGATCAACCAGGGCGGGCTGGACCGGCTACTGGAAGTGCTGCGCTGAACGCACGCGCGCCAACGCTCCCCTATTCATAGCTGCCAGCGCTTTCCAGTAAAGCGCCGCAGCCCTATTTCGCCATAAATTCCCTCCATAAAGATATGGCGCCATATATGAATATGAAAATAAAAACGAATTGCCGGGCGTGTGCCCGTCTTACACTTGCGCCCTAGCAATCGCCCTCTTGCATGAAGCGGCGATGTGGAGTAACCCATTCAAAGGACGCTGATCGCCATGCTGAAGAAAACCCTCTCCGCCATTGCCCTGGCCACCCTCGCGCTGGGCGCGCAGGCCGCCGACGTGCTCAAGGTGGCCGCCACGGCCGTGCCGCATGCGGAAATCCTGAACTTCGTGAAGCCCCAGCTCAAAGCCCAGGGCGTGGACCTGCAGATCAAGGAATTCAGCGACTACGTGCAGCCCAACGCCGCCGTGCAGGACAAGCAGCTCGACGCCAACTTCTTCCAGCACCAGCCCTATCTGGACAGCTACAACAAGGACCGCAAGAGCAGCCTGGTGGCCGTTCCCAACGGCAAGGTGCACGTGGAGCCCTTCGGCGCCTACTCCAGCAAGATCAAGAATGTGAATCAGCTCAAGGACGGCGCCATCGTGGCCATCCCCAACGACCCCTCCAATGGCGGTCGCGCGCTGATCCTGCTGGCCAAGCAGGGCCTGATCGAGCTGAAGGACTCCAAGAGCCTCACGCCCACGCCGCTGGACGTGGCCAAGAACCCCAAGAAGCTCAAGTTCAAGGAACTCGAAGCCCCGCTGCTGCCGCGCGCCCTGGCCGACGTGGACCTGGCCCTGATCAACACCAACTACGCGATCGAGGCCAAGCTGAACCCCACGCAGGACGCGCTGTTCATCGAAGGCGCCGATTCGCCCTACACCAACATCGTGGCGGCCCGCGCCGACCGTGCGGGCGACGCCACCATCGCCAAGCTGATCAACGCGCTGCACACGCCCGAGGTGAAGAAGTTCATCCAGGACAAGTACAAGGGCGCCGTGGTGCCCGCGTTCTGAGCCTCTCCACGCTCCATCCCTGAAGCGCTGCTCCTGCAGCGCTTTTTTTATTCCCGCCGCACCACGCCCCAAAGCCAGGCATGCGGCTGCACCAGCGTGAGGCAGCCGCGGTGTTCCTGCGCGCCCTGGCCCGCCGCCAGGCCGCAACAGTGCGGGTTACCGAGCATATTTCGGCACCCCCAGGTTGGCATGCTGCTTGCATAATTTTCAAGTCACTTGAATTTAGTGCCCATGACTTGCACAAATTTTCAATTGGCTTGAAACCCATCCAGCGCTCACTTCAAAGGGGAAAAAGGTGCCAAAGCAACATTCCGTCATCGCGGCCGCCATGCTGGCCGCCTCCGCCAGCATGCTCCTGGGCAGCGCGCCCGCAGCAGCCAAGGACGTCGTCAAGATCGCCTTCATCGGCCCGCTGACCGGCGGCGTGTCGGCCATCGGCCTGGGCGGCCGCAATTCGGCGGAGCTGGCCGTGCGCCTGCGCAATGCGGACCCCAAGGCGAAGTACACCTACCAGCTCGTGACGCAGGATGACGAATGCCGCCCCAACGTGGGCGTGCAGGTCGCCACCAAGGTCGCGGCCGACCGCAACATCGTGGCGGGCGTCACCCACTTCTGCTCCGCCGTGGCCATGGGCACCGTGGGCGTGTACAGCCGCTTCGGCATGCCGGCCGTGGTGTGGGGCGCCGTGCTGCCCGACATCACCTACGCGAACAACTTCAAGGAAGTCCACCGCGTCAACGGCACCATGATCAACCAGAGCGAGGTGGCGGCCAAGTTCGTCACCGGCCAGGGCTACAAGAAGTGGGCCGTCATCCACGACACCACCGACTACGGCAAAGGCCACAACAAGTACTTCAGCGAATACCTGAAGAAGGACGGCGGCACCATCGTGGGCACGTTCGGCGTCACGGCCGAACAGCAGGACTTCACGACCGAGCTGACCAAGATCCGCGAGCTCAAGCCGGACGTCATCTACTTCGGCGGCCTCACACCCCTGGGCGTGCGCATCCGCACGCAGATGGACAAGCTGGGCATCAAGGCGCAGTTCCAGGGCACCTCGGGTGTGATGTCCGACGCCTACATCCAGGGCGTGGGCCCGGAGCTGGCCGAGGGCTCGCTGGCCTTCCTGGAAGGCGCACCGCTGGAGAAGCTGCCGGGCGGGAAGCTCTTCTCCGAACAGTACCAGCAGCAGAAGTTCGGCGAGCCGCCCGAGGCCTACGGCCCGTTCGCCTTCGCCGCCACCAACCTGATCATCGACGCCGTGGAGAAGGTGGGCCCCGACCGCAAGAAGGTGCGCGACGTGCTCAACGCCACCAAGGATGCCGACACCGTGATCGGCAAGGTGACCTTCGACGACCACCGCCAGAACATCGTGCCGCTCGTGACCAAGTACGTGGTCGACGGCGGCAAGTGGGTGATCTGGGAAGACAGCGCCTACGCCAGCGGCAAGAAGAAGCTCGCCGGCCTGTAAGCACGACGCAGCGGCCCGCCCGCGTGCGGGCCGCGGCATGACAAGGGGAATCGGATGAGTGAACTCGGGCAATACATCTTCAACGGCCTGATGCTCGGCATGATCTATGCCATGGTCGCCGTGGGCTTCACGCTGTTCTTCGGCGTGCTGGACGTGATCAAGTTCTCGCACGGCGACGTGCTGATGGTCGGCGCGTTCGCCGGGTTGGCCGCATCGGTCGGCATGACCATGCTGAACTTCGGCTCGCCCTGGCTGCAACTGCTCGCGGTGGTGCTGTGCGCCATTTGCGTGACGGGCGCTTTAGGCGCGGCCATCGCCAAATACCTGATCCTGCCGCTGCGCAAGGCGCCGCCGCTCAACACCTTGCTCGCCACGCTGATGCTGGGCACGGTGATCCGCGAGGCGGTGCGGCTGTTCTACCCGGACGGCTCGAACCCCAAGCCCTTCCCGCGCCTGCTGCCCACCAGCTCGATCGAGCTGGGCGGCCTCTCGCTGCGGGTGGACAACCTGATGCTGCTCGCTGCGGGCACTGCCGTGATCGTGGGCGTGCACCTGCTCATCACGCGCACGCGCCTTGGCATGGCCATCCGCGCCGTGGCGCAGGACGGCGAGACCGCGCGCCTCATGGGTATCAACTTCGAGGCCGTGGTGCTGCTCACCTTCGCACTGGGCTCCGGCATGGCGGCCCTGGCGGGCGTGATGAACGGCCTGTACTACAACGAGATCAATTTCAACATCGGCCTGCTGCTGGGCGTGATCGGCTTCGCCGCCGCCATCCTCGGCGGCCTGGGCAACGTCTACGGCGCCATCCTCGGCGGCTTTCTGTTCGCCGGCCTGCAGGTGCTGGGCAGCGCGGCGCTGCCAGCCCTGGTTCCCGACATTCCCAGTGCGTACAAGGACGTGTTCGCCTTCGCCGTGGTCATCGTGCTGATGGCCTGGAAGCCGACTGGCCTGATCGCCGAAAAATCCAGCGAGCGCGTGTGACACCATGACCACCAGCCAACCCCACAATCCCACCCTGGTGCTGGCGCGCGCCAGCATCGCCCTCACCGTGTACATGTGGCTGTTCCTGCACGCCGAATCGCAGGCCGCCGTCGGCGCGCTGCTGGCCCTGGCTGCCATCGCGATCGCGCTGGCACGCAAGAGCGGCATCGCCGGGCAGATCGGCACGGCCGGCGCCCTGCGCCCCGGCCAGGCCAACCTCTGGGCCGCGGGCTCGGTGCTCGCCCTGATCGCGCTGTTCTACGACCAGCACTTCGCGCTGCTCATGATCTGCGCCGTGCTGCTCTACACCACCGCAGGCCTGGGGCTGACACTGCAGTTCGGCTTCTCCGGCGTGGCCAACTTCGCCGGCGCGGCCTTCTTCGGCATCGGCGCCTACGCCACGGCGGTGCTCGCCACGCACACGGGCATCCCGCACCTGCTGATCGTGGTGATCTCGGGCGCGATCGCCGCCGTGATCGGCTCGGTGCTGATCGCCCCGGTGCTGCGCACCCGCGGCCACTACGCGGCGCTGGTGACCATCGCCTTCGGCATCCTGTTCAAGACCTTCATCGAGGTGAACGACGTGCTGGGCGGCCCGCAGGGCCTGCAGGTGCCAGGCATGACGCTGTTCGGCTACGCACTCAACGACGGCTTCACCGTCTTCGGCCACGAGGCATCGTTCTACGTGAGCTACGCCCTGCTCAGCCTCGTGGTGTGCGGCGGCATCTTCCTGCTGGTGAAGGCGCTGGAGCGCTCCTGGGTCGGCCTCGCCATGGACGTGGTGCGCACCGACGAGACGGCCGCCGCCACCTTCGGCCTGCACATCGCGCGCTGGAAGGTCATCGCCTTCATGATGGGCAACTGCTTCGCCGGCATCGCGGGCAGCGTGTACGGCATGCTGACCGGCTTCGTGGCGCCGAACAACTTCACGTTCGCCGATTCGCTGCTGATGCTGTCGATCGTCATCCTGGGCGGCCTGGGCAACGCCGTGGGGCTGCTGCCCGCCGCGGTGATCGTGCTCGTGCTGCCCGAGAAGCTGCAGTTCATCCAGGAATACCGCTTCCTGTTCTACGCCGCGCTGGTGATCGCCATCCTGCTGTTCCGCCCCGACGGCCTGCTGCCGCGCAAGACCCGCCTGTTCTTCAGCCAGGAGGCCGCACGATGAGCCAGACACCCACCCTGGTCGAGGTCAAGGGCCTGACCATGCGCTTCGGCGGCCTGACGGCGCTCGACCATCTCGACATGTCCATCCATGAGGGCGAGGTGCTGGGCCTGCTGGGCCCCAACGGCTCGGGCAAGACGACGTTCTTCAATGTGCTGACGGGCCTGTACAAGGCCAGCAGCGGTAGCATCGCCTACCGAGGCGGCGAGATCATCGGCAAGACGCCGCAGGAGGTCTACCGCAGCGGCGTGGCGCGTACCTTCCAGCGCTCGCGCCTGTCGCTGCCGCTGACGGTGTTCGACAACATCGTCATCGGCGACTACCAGCACATGCAGCACGGGCTGGTCTTCAACCTGCTGCGGCGCCGTGCCTTCCGCGCCGAGTACGAGGCCTACGTGGAGAAAGTGCGCGGCCTGCTGGGCATCTTCAGCCCGCCGCTGGTGAGCCGCATGTTCGAGCCCGTGGAGACGTTCACGATGATCGACCGGCGCCGCATCGAGGTGTGCCGCGCGCTGCTGAGCCAGCCGCGCCTGCTGCTGCTGGACGAGCCCTCGGCCGGCATGACGCACGACGAGACGCACGCGCTGATGGGCGACATCCTGGACGTGCGCCGCAAGCTCGGCAACCTGACCGTGGTGCTGATCGAGCACGAGATGAACGTCATCGAGCGCATCACCGACCGCTGTGTCGTCCTGAACTACGGCAAGAAGATCGCCGAAGGGAGCTATGCGGAGATCACCTCCGACCCGCAAGTGCAGACCGCCTACCTGGGAGAGGAAACCGTATGAGCGCCCTGACCGTGAAAGGCCTGACCACGGGCTACGACAAGGTGAACGTGCTGCACGACGTGTGCATCGACGTCGCGCCGGGCAAGATCACCTGCATCCTGGGCGCCAACGGCGCGGGCAAGAGCACGCTGATCCGCTCCATCCTGGGGCTCACGCCGCCGCGCCAGGGCCAGATCCTGTGGAACGGCCGCGACCTCGCGGGCGAGAAGACGCACCGCATCATCGCCAGCGGCATCGCCTGCATTCCCGAAGGGCGCAAGGTGTTTCCGCGCATGACGGTGGCAGAGAACCTCGCGCTCGGCGCCTTCCTGGAAAAGGACTCGGCGCGGGTGCGCGAGCGTCTGGCCAAGGTGTACGAGATCTTCCCGCGCCTGAAGGAGCGCGCCGTGCAGCTCGCCGGCACCATGTCGGGCGGCGAACAGGCCATGGTGTCCATCGGCCGCGGCCTGATGGCCGAGCCCCGGCTGCTGGTGATCGACGAGCCTTCGCTGGGCCTGTCGCCGCTGTACGTGAAGGAAAATTTCAGCGTCATCAAGCACATCAACGCGCTGGGCATCACCGTGCTGCTGGTGGAGCAGAACGCGCGCCAGACGCTGGCCATCTCGCACTACGGCTACGTGCTCTCGCAGGGCCGCGTGATGGCCGAGGGCACGGCCGATGCGCTGGCCGCCAACGACGAAGTGAAAGCCGCCTATTTCGGCTGAGGAAAGGAACCCCATGCACGACTGCCTTGGATGGCCCGCCCGCGAACTGGTGGCCCGCCTCGCGCGCCGCGAACTGCGCGCCCAGGACGTGGCCCAGGCGTTCATCGAGCGCGTCCACGAACGTGAGCCCCAGGTGCTGGCCTGGCAGCACTTCGATGCCGCGCAGGTGCTGGCGCAGGCCCGTGCGCTGGACGAGGCGCCACAGGCCGGCGCGCTGCACGGCCTGCCCATCGGGGTGAAGGACCTGATGGACACCTGCGACATGCCCACCACCTACGGCTCGCCTATCTACGCAGGGCATAGGCCGCCGGTGGATGCGGGCTGCGTGGCGATGGCGCGCAGCGCCGGCGCCCTCGTCATGGGCAAGACCGTGACCACCGAATTCGCCACCTTCCAGCCCGGCCCCACGCGCAACCCGCGTGCGCCGCTGGACGCGCCGCGCACGCCGGGCGGTTCGTCCAGCGGCTCGGCCGCCGCCGTGGCGGCGGGCATGGTGCCGGTGGCCTTCGGCACGCAGACGGCGGGCTCCATCGTGCGCCCCGCGGCCTATTGCGGCGTGGTGGGCTACAAGCCCACGCACGGCACCCTGCCGCTCGCCGGCATCAAGCCGCTCTCGCCCAGCCTGGACACGGTGGGCGCCATCGCGCGCACCGTGGACGACGCCGCCTTCCTGGTCGGCACGCTGGCCGGTCTGCCGCTCGCGCCCCAGCCCATCGGGCGGCTGCGCATCGGGCTGTGCCGCACGCCGCATGGGGACCGGGCCGGCGACGACACACGCCGCGCTCTGCAACAGGCGGCCGACGTGCTCGCACGCGGCGGTGCGCGCGTGGCCGAGGTCATCCTGCCCGACACGTTCGCCTCGCTGAATGCCGCGCAGGTCGACATCATGGGCCACGAGGCCGCCGCTGCCTTCGCGCCGGAGCTGCGCACAGACTCCCACCTGTTCAGCCCGGCCTTTGCCGCCGTGCTGGCCAGCGGCCGGCAGGTGGACGGCATGCGCTTCTTCGCGGCGCAAGCGCAGGCACGCGCTGCGCGCCATGCGCTGGACGCCGTGTTCACCCAGGTGGACATACTGCTCGCCCCCAGCACGGAAGGCATCGCCCCGGCGGGACTGGAGGCCACGGGCGATCCCGTGTTCAACCGCATGTGGTCCCTGCTGGGCAATCCCTGCGTCCATGTCCCCGTGGGCACGGGCGCCCACGGCATGCCCGTGGGCGTAACGCTCGTCGCCCCCGCTTACCACGATGCCCAGGCCCTGAGCGCAGCACATGCGCTGGAGCGTACCCTGGCATAACCATCCCACAGGAGACCTCTTTGAACCAGCCACCCAGCCTCGACGCCCCGGCCCGCGCGCAGGACGCCGTGAACCACGACCGCCTGCAGGCCTCCATCGCCGCGCTGGCCGCATTCGGCGGCCGCGCGGACGGCGGCGTATCCCGCGAGACGCTCACCGACATCGACCTCGCCTCGCGCCGCCACCTCGTCGACCAGGCCCGCGCCCTGGGCTGCGAGGTCATGATCGACGACTGCGCCAACCTGTTCTTCCGCCGCCCGGGGCGGACAACGCGCTGCCGGCCGTGCTCACGGGCAGCCACGGCGACACCCAGCCCGTGGGCGGCAAGCTCGACGGCGCCTATGGCGTGCTGGCCGGGCTGGAAACCATCGCCGCGCTCAACGACGCAGACATCGAGACGCTGCGCCCCATCGAGGTCGTTGCCTGGACGAACGAGGAAGGCAGCCGCTTCGGCCCCGGCGCGATGGGCTCCAGTGCCTTCGTCGATCCGTCCCGGCTGCCGGGCTACCTCGGCTCCACGGACAAGGACGGCGTGCGCTTCGGCGATGCACTGCAGACCGCCCTCGCGCAGGCGCCCGGCCTGCCCCGCTGCGCCATGCAGCGCCCCCTGTCGGCCTGCGTGGAGCTGCACATCGAGCAGGGGCCCGTACTGGAGCGCGCCGGCATCCCGCTCGGCGTGGTGACGGGCATCCAGGCCGTGCGCTGGTTCACCGTGTCGTGCCACGGCGTGATGGCCCATGCCGGCACCACGCCCATGGACGAGCGCCGCGACGCGATGGCCGCGACCGTGCCGCTGGCGCAAAAGCTCTACGACTACGCAGCCTCGCAAAGCGCCGCCCAGCTGCGACTGACCCTGGGCCGCTGGCAGGTCACGCCCAACTCGGTCAACACGATTCCGGGCCAGGTGGACTTCACCGTGGACATGCGCTGCCTGGACGACGGCGTGCTCGACGGTTTCGAGGCGTTCCTGCATGCGCAGGCGGCCGCATCCCAGGGTGCCGTCACCATCGAGCGCTTCTTCCAGCGCGCACCCACGCACTTCCCGCAGCCCATGCTGGACCTGATCCAGGAAGCGGCCGGGCGCGCCAGCGCCCGGGCCGGGCTGCCCGCACCGCTGGCGCTGACCTCCGGCGCCTTCCACGACGCGATGTACCTGGCCGACCACTGCCCCACGGCGATGATCTTCGTGCCCAGCGAAAAGGGAATCAGCCACAATGCGGCCGAAGCCACGGCACCGCGCGACCTGTTCCTGGGCGCACAAGCCCTCGCCTACACGGTGACCGCCCTGGCCAATCGCTAGCTGAAAACCCCACCCGTGACGCCCCGCAAGCCCCGTGCCCCAGCCCCCGACCCGTCCCACCCCGCCAGCACGCTGGGCGTGCGTCTGCGGCATGCGCGGCTGGTCGCCGGCTTCACGCTGCTGGAGCTGGCACAGCGGGCCGAATGCTCGGAAAGCCTGATCTCCAAGATCGAACGCAGGTCGGCCACCCCGTCCCTGGCCATGCTGCACCGGCTGGCGGTGGCATTGAACACCAATATCGCGGCCCTGACCGCGGAAGGCTCGCCCAACGCCGGCCCCATCCTGCGCCAGGGCGAGCGGCCCGTGATCCGCAGCGGCGGCCTCGGCCTGGAGCGGCTGGTGCTGCCCCAGCGCGGCGGCCTGCTCCAGGCCAACATCCACATCATCGACCCGGGGGAGGCCAGCGACGGCCAGATCGAGCACACCGGCGAAGAAATGGGCTACGTGCTGGAAGGCACCGTGGAGTTGCAGCTAGGGCATGAACGCTTCATCCTGCAGCCGGGCGATGCCTTCGCGTTCTCCAGCCAGGTGCCCCACGGCTACCGCAATGCCGGCGAAGTGGTGGCTCGCATCCTCTGGGTCAACTCGCCGGCGACGTTCTAGGCCGACTGCCACACCCACCACGCCAGCACGAACATCATCGCGCCGGTGAGCGTATCCAGTACCCGCCATGCACGCGGGTTGGCGAACACGCCCTGCAGCCGCCGCCCCGCGAAGGCCAGTACCACGAACCACACCAGGCTGGCCGAGGCCGCACCCAGCACGAAGACCCACTTGAGGCTGCCATCCTGCCGCGCGCCGATGGAGCCGATCAGCAGCACCGTGTCCAGGTACACATGGGGATTGAGCAGCGTGATGACCGCCAGTCCGCTCACCACGCCCAGCACGCCGCGGGCCACGCCGCTGCCCGCAGCATGAAGCCCCGCGTCGGGCGCAAAAAAGCGCGGTGCCACGCGAACAGGCCATAGGCCAGCAGGAACAGCGCGCCGCCCAGTTGCAGGGCATGCGCCAGGGTGGGCGAGCTGCCCAGTACCTGCGCCATGCCTGCCACACCCAGGCCCACCAGCAGTGCGTCGCTGGCCACGCACCAGGCCACGCACACGCCCACGTGCCGGCCCTGCACCGCCTGGCGCAGCACATACAGGTTCTGCGCCCCGATGGAGACGATGAGCGACAGGCAGACGGTGAAGCCCGCAAGCCAGGAGGAGGAAACGGCAGTGGTGAACATGGGGGCATCGTAGGCCTCCGTCTGGTTTAAGTAAACTTCAAACTTCTAACCAATCTTTAGCAAAACTGAATGCTGGACTATGCTGCTCTGGAAGCCTTGGCCGCCGTGGTGCGCGAGGGCAGTTTCGAGCGCGCCGCACGGCGCCTGCACGTCACGTCCTCGGCCGTCTCGCAGCGCATCAAGCAGCTGGAGGAGCGCGTGGGCCAGGTGCTGGTGCAGCGCGGCACGCCCTGCACGGGCACCGATGCGGGCCGGCGCCTGTGCCTGCACGTGGAGCAGGTGGCGTTGCTCGAGAACCAGTTGCGCCGCACCAATCCGGACCTGCTGCCCGATGCCCCCGCTCCTGCGCCCACACTCAAGCTGGCGGTGAACGCGGATTCGCTTTCCACCTGGTTCATGGAGGCCATGGCCGCCTTCACCGCCGGCGGCAACGAACTGCTGGACCTGCGCATCGACGACCAGGAACACACGGGCGAGCGCCTGCGCGAAGGCGAGGTGATCGCCGCCGTGACCGCCACCGGCACAGCCATCGCAGGCTGCAACACCTGGCCGCTGGGCACCATGCGCTACGTGGCCGCCACCAGCCCGGACTTCGCCGCACGCCACTTCGCCGACGGCGTGACACCCGCCGCACTGGCCCGCGCGCCCATCATGATCTACGACCGCAAGGACCGTCTGCAGGACCTGTGGATGCAGGCACACGGCCTGGCTTCGCGCACGCAGGCGCCGCGGCACTTCCTGCCGTCCAACTTCGGCTACGTGCGCGCCTGCGAGATCGGCATGGGCTGGGGCATGCACCCCACGGTGCTGATCGACCGGCAGTTGCAGGACGGCACGCTGGTGGAGCTGCTGCCGGGCCGCACGCTGGACGTGCCGCTCTACTGGGCCCATCCGCGCAGCGCGCAGCAAGCATTGGACAGGCTGACTCAATGCGTGATGGGCGCTGCGCGGCGGTGGCTGGAGCCTGGCGCTACCTGATTGATAGCTGCTTGCGCTTGCTGGATAAGCGCTGGAGGCAATTTTGATACAGATCCACAAAAAAGCCTTTGGGGACTTGCGCCAAAAGGCACGCGTCCTTCGCAAAGTCCCACTACCATTGCCCTCCCATGCGGGAGTCCCAGGAGAAGGTGCAATGTTGACGTGGTTCGACCCTGCTGAATCAGCCAGCCACGATGCTTGACCGGGTAAGCAGCACCATCGCCCCGCTGCGGTTTCTCGCATTCGGCGCCACGTTCGTGATCGCGTTCGCGGTGTGCAGCACCCGTTTTGCAGACATACGCATCGCGTTGCTTCTGGGCTTCAATACCGCGGCGCTGGTTTTCCTGGGACTGGTGTTGCCGCTGCTGAACGACAACCCCGGCTCCATGCGCCGCACAGCCCAGGCCAACGATGCCAACCGCGCGGTTCTGCTGGCCATCACCGCACTCCTGTCCCTGGTGATCCTGTTCAGTATCGGGACGCTCATTGCGGGCAAGGCGTCCCTGCACTGGCAAGGCATCAGCCTCGTCGTCGGTGCACTCGCCCTTTCATGGATCTTCGCCAACACCGTCTTCGCCCTGCACTACGCCCATCTCTACTACCTGCAGGACAGCGGCGGAGACAGGGGCGGCCTGCAAGTGCCCGACACCCCTGCGCCCACCTATTGGGACTTTCTTTATTTCAGCTTCACCTTGGGCATGACGTTCCAGACCTCCGACATTGCGGTCACCGGGGCCCACATGCGCAAGGTCGTGCTGGGCCATTCGGTCATGGCATTTCTTTTCAACATGGGGGTCCTGGCCTTCACCGTGAATGCGCTGGGCGGACTGTGAACAGGAATTGCCGCACCCCACCCCAATGACACCCCCGGCTCGGAGCCGTACTCGTTCAACATCCTTCCACTTCACATGCAAATTGCCACCTGGAATATCAACTCCCTGTCCGTCCGCCTGCCGCAAGTGCTGGCCTGGCTACAAGCCAACCCTGTGGATGCCATCGGCCTGCAAGAGCTGAAATTAGTGGACGAGAAATTCCCGCACGATGCGTTCGAGGCTGCCGGCTACCACGCCGTGTGCTTCGGCCAGAAGACGTACAACGGTGTCGCGATCCTCAGCCGCACGCCGATGCGCGACGTGGTGCGCAACATCCCGGGTCACGACGACGCACAGGCGCGCGTGATCGCCGCTACGCTGGACACGCCGCAGGGCCCTCTGCGGCTGGTGAACTGCTACTTCGTGAATGGGCAAGCCCCGGGCACGGACAAGTTCGACTACAAGATGCTGTGGCTTACCGCCCTGCACCGCTGGCTGCGCGAGGAGATGCTGGCGCACTCGCGTCTGGCGCTGGTGGGCGACTTCAATGTGGCGCCCGAGGACCGTGATTCGTTCGACCCCGTGGGCCTGAAGGACACCATCCACCACACGGTGGAGGAGCGCACGCATTTCCGCCAGTTGCTGGAGCTGGGCCTGACCGATGCGTTCCGCCTGTTCGAGCAGCCCGAGAAGAGCTATTCGTGGTGGGACTACCGCATGCTGGGCTTTCAGAAGAACCGCGGGCTGCGCATCGACCACGTGCTGGTGAGCGATGCGCTGCGCGGCGAGGTCACGGCCTGCCGTATCGACCGCGCGCCGCGCAAGAACCCGCAGCCCAGCGACCACGCACCCGTGGTGGTGACGCTGGGCTGAAGCCGTCAGCCGTCAGGGCTGGCGGTCGCGCAGGGCGCGGATTTCGTCGTGGTTGCGCTGCACGCCCTGGGCCTGGCGCTCCACCAGGGCGCGCACGGAGGCCGGCAGCGTGGCCTTGAGGGCCTTGCGGTAGCGTGCCACGGCGGCGTCTTCGCCGCGTTCGCATTCTTCCAGCACGGCCTTGTCGTCGTTGCTGCTGAAGGCCGCCTTCACCGACACCCAGCCGCGGTGCAGCGCGCCGGCCACGGTGCCGCCCGACGAGGGCTCGCCGCCATAGGAACGGATTTCGCGCTCCAGTTCAGCGGCAGCGGTCGCGCATTCGCCGGCATGGCGCAACAGGATCTGCTTGAGCTCCGGGCTGTCGCTGCGCTCGGCCGAGGTGCGGAAGCCGTATTCGCCGTCGCGACTGCATTCGAGCAGGTCGTCCAGCACGTCCACCACGTCCTCGTTGTCCACCAGCACCGTCTCGCTCGCCACGGCAGAGCCGGTCAGCGCGCTGCCACGGGCGCGGTCCCACGCGGCGCGGGTCGCGGGACGGGCCTGCTCCCATTCCAGCGGGCTGGTGGCGCGGGCATGGCCCCAATCGCGCGAGAGCTGGGGCTCCACAGCTTCGAAGTCGCCCTCGTACCGGCCCACGGCGCTCCAGCCAAGCTCGTAGGCGGGACGGTATTCGTCATACGTGCGGCCGGCAACGTAGTACGGCTCGCGTTCGTAGGTGTCGCGCCAGTAGGCGTCTTCGGCGGTGGGGTCGATCGACTCGGCTGCAGCCTTGCCCGCCAGCCCGCCCACCACCGCACCGGCCACGCCACCGACCGCGGCGCCCACAGGCCCTCCGAACGAGCCTGCCGCAGCGCCGGCCACGGCACCGCCCGCAGCGCCAATGCCCGTCCCGATGGGGTGCGCCCCCGGTTCGTTGGTCAGGGGGTCTCGGTTGTCATCCTTGAAATCCGACATGAATCGACTCCGGTTGGTTGAACAATGGAGCCATTCTCAAAGCCGGCCCGCCCCCGTCGGGTCAGCAGGCGGACGACCCGGCTGTAGGACGCGCCGCCCACCCGCAGGCAGCGCTTTTCCCACAGCCGCAAGCTACAAATAAAGGAGCTGCTTGTGCTTGACTGGCAAGCGCTAGAGCCTATTTTCACCCTTCATCCGGTGCATCCAGACCCAGTTCCTGGATCTTGCGGGTGATGGTGTTGCGGCCGATGCCCAGGCGCTGCGCCGCCTCCATGCGCCGCCCGTGGGTCAGGTGCAGCGCGGTGCGGATCAGCTGCGACTCGAAGCGCCGCGAGAGTTCACCCCACACGTCGGGCAGCCCATCGTGCAGGAGCTTCTGCGCCTCGCTTTCCAGCGCAGGCTCCCAACCGGCCAGCGGCAGGGCCTGCACGGGTGCGGGGGCGGCGGGTGCCACCACCGGCACCGGGGCGAAGGGAGGCGCCTCCACCGGCACGGCGGGTTGCGCCGGAGCCGCCACCGGCAGGGACGCGGAGCCGGAGGAGGCGTCCAGCACCTCGGGGGGCAGGTCCTGCGGCGAGATCACCTGGGCCGGCGCCATCACCGTGAGCCAGTGGCAGATGTTCTCCAACTGGCGCACATTGCCCGGGAAGCCGAAGCGTGTGAGCAGCGCCAGCGCGCCCTCGGAGATGCGCTTGGGCTCCACGCCGAGCTGGCGCGCGCTCTGCTGCAAAAAGTGGCGCGTGAGCATGGGCACGTCCTCGCTGCGCTCCCGCAGCGCGGGCAGGCGCAGTCGGATGACGTTGAGGCGGTGGAACAGGTCTTCGCGGAATGCGCCGTCCTTCACCCGCTGCTCCAGGTTCTGGTGCGTGGCGGCGATCACGCGCACGTGCGCCTTCACAGCGGCGTGGCCGCCCACGCGGTAGAACTGGCCGTCCGAGAGAACACGCAGCAGGCGCGTCTGCAGGTCGAACGGCATGTCGCCGATCTCGTCGAGGAACAGCGTGCCGCCCTCGGCCTGCTCGAAGCGGCCGCGCCGCTGGGTCTGCGCGCCGGTGAAGGCGCCGCGCTCGTGGCCGAACAGCTCGGACTCCAGCAGGTCCTTGGGGATGGCGGCGGTATTGATGGCGATGAACGGCCCGTCCGCCACGGGCGAGTGCCGGTGCAGCGCGCGCGCCACCAGTTCCTTGCCTGCGCCCGACTCGCCCGTGATGAGCACGGTGACCACGCTCTGGGACAGCCGCCCGATGGCGCGGAACACGTCCTGCATGGCCGGGGCCTGGCCCAGCATCTCGGGCGCGGCGGCGTGCTGCAGCTCGGCCACGTCCTCGCGCTGGCTCTCCTCCACGGCGCGGCGGATCAGCTCCACCGCGCGGGGCAGGTCGAAGGGCTTGGGCAGGTATTCGAAGGCGCCGCCCTGGAAGGCAGAGACGGCGCTGTCCAGGTCGGAATAAGCCGTCATGACGATGACCGGCAGGCCCGGCTGCTGCTTGCGCACCTGCTCGAGCAGGTGCAGGCCTGATCCGCCGGGCATGCGGATGTCGCTCACCAGTACCTGCGGGCCCTGGTGCGCGCCCTCGCCCGCGGCCACCTCGGCCAGGGCGTCGAGCACGTCGCGCGCCTGGGTGAAGCTGCGTGTGGGCAGGTTCTCGCGGGCCAGCGCTTTTTCGAGGACGAAGCGGATCGAGGGGTCGTCATCCACTATCCAGATCGGCTTCATTACAGTCTTTGCTCCGTTGTTGCGTGTCGCGGACCTCAGGGCAGCGGGATGAGGATGCGGAAGTCGGTGCGGCCCGGCGCGCTCTCGCACTCGATCAAGCCATGGTGCTGTTGCACAAAGGTTTGCGCCAGCGTCAGGCCCAGCCCCGATCCCCCGTCCCGGCCCGTCACCAGCGGATAGAAGATCCGCTCCTTGATGGCGTCGGGCACACCCGGTCCGTTGTCGATGACATGCAATTCCAGTGCCAGCCGGTAGCGCTGGCGGCCGAAGGTGATCTGCCGCGCCACGCGGGTGCGCAGCGTGATCTCCGCGTCGCCCGTGGCGATGCGCCCGGCCAGCGCCTGCGCGGCGTTCTGCACGATGTTGAGCACGGCCTGTATGAGCTGCGCCCGGTCGCCCCGGAATTCGGGGATGGAGGTGTCGTAGTCGCGCAGCACGCGCAGGCCCTGCGGGTGCTCGGCCAGCACCAGGGCGCGCACGCGTTCGCAGACCTCGTGGATGTTCACGTCGCCCACCAGGTGGGGATGGCGGTGCGGCGCCAGCAGGCGGTCCACCAGGCTCTGCAGCCGGTCAGCCTCGTGAATGATGACCTGGGTGTATTCGGCCAGTTCGGGCCGGTCCAGCTCCATCTCCAGCAGTTGCGCCGCGCCGCGGATGCCGCCCAGGGGGTTCTTGATCTCGTGCGCCAGGTTGCGGATCAGCTCCTTGTGCGCCTGCGCCTGCTCGCGCAGGCGTTCCTCGCGGTCCTGGCGGGCCTGTGCCTCCAGCGGCCACAGCTCTACGAGCACGTCGCCGCCCGGCTCCACCACGGCCACGCTGGCGTGCACGGGCAGCGGCTCCTGCTGCGGGCGGCGCAGCACGGCCTCGAAGCGCAGCGCGGCGAAGTCCTGCCCGCGCGCCCCGGCCAGCGCGTGCTGCAGCATGCCGGGGTCGGTGAACCAGTGCGGAAAGTCCGCCCCTTCGAGCATGCGGCGCGAGAGGCCCAAGGCGTTTTCCAGCGCGGCATTGACGAACGCCGTGTTGCCGTCGGGGTGCAGCACGGCGATCAGCGTGGAGACGAGGTCCAGCGCCTGGTAGCGCTCGGACGGCGGCGCGGGCGCCGGGGAAGTGGTGGGCGGCTGCTGGATGATCGTGCCCTCGTGCGCGTTTTACTTGTTCAGGCGGGCCAGCTCGCGCTTGATGCCGGCCACGTCGGCCTCGGCGCGCGTCACGCTGGCCTTGAGCTCGGCCGTGCGCTCAATGTAGCCCTGCGGGTTGCGCAGCTCCAGCGCGGTGCGCTGGGGCGAGCCATCGTTGTATTCCCGGCGCAGGTCGGCCAGGCGCGCTTCGGCCTTGCGCAGCTCGGCCTCCAGGATGGCACGCGCGTCGGCGTCGCGGGCGCGCTGGTCGGCCGTGTCCACGCGTGGCGTGTTCGCGGGCGCAGTGCTGGCGGAGCCCCCGCCGCCTGCAGGCGCCGCCGGGGCTGCCGCCGGACGCGAACCTTGCAGCACCGTCACATTGCCACCTTCCACGAGCTTGCAGCCACGCTCCCGGGCCTGCGTGGCGTTGTTGGTGTATTCGTTGCCGCAGCGGTAGATGCGGTCCTGCGCCCAGGCGGGCTGGAGCGCGGCGACGGCGGCGGTCAAGGCGAGCAATGTGTTCTTCATGGAAATCCTCACGGGGCATGCGTGCCGCATGCATGGCGGTCGAGTATCCCCCAATCACCCCATGCAGCCAATCACGGCCGCCCGGACCGGCAGGGATTGCATGCGGGCCCTCGATGCAAAAAGGCGGCTCGCAGCCGCCTTTTTTCTACCATGAGCGAGATTGGCCTCCCGCGCAAATCACAGCGAGTAGTACATGTCGTATTCGACCGGGTGCGGTGCCATGCGGAAGCGCTGCACCTCGCCCATCTTCAGCTCGATGTAGGCGTCGAGCATGGCATCGGAGAACACGCCGCCCTTGGTCAGGAAGCCGCGGTCCTTGTCCAGCGATTCCAGCGCCTGGTCCAGGCTGTGGCACACGGTGGGCACCAGCTTGTCTTCCTCGGGCGGCAGGTGGTACAGGTCCTTGGTGGCGGCTTCGCCGGGATGGATCTTGTTCTCCACGCCGTCCAGGCCGGCCATCATCAGGGCCGAGAAGCACAGGTAAGGGTTGGCTGAAGGATCGGGGAAGCGCGCCTCGATGCGGCGGCCCTTGGGGTTGGCCACGTAGGGGATGCGGATCGACGCCGAGCGGTTGCGCGAGCTGTAGGCCAGCTTCACGGGTGCCTCGAAGCCGGGCACCAGGCGCTTGTAGCTGTTGGTGCCGGGGTTGGTGATGGCATTGAGCGCACGGGCGTGCTTGATGATGCCGCCGATGTAGTACAGCGCGAAGTCCGACAGGCCGGCGTAGCCGTCGCCCGCGAACAGGTTCTTGCCGTCCTTCCAGATGGACTGGTGCACGTGCATGCCCGAGCCGTTGTCGCCCGCATAGGGCTTGGGCATGAAGGTCGCCGTCTTGCCATAGGCGTTGGCCACGTTCCAGATCACGTATTTCATGACCTGGGTCCAGTCGGCGCGCTCGACCAGCGTGCTGAACTTGGTGCCGATTTCGTTCTGGCCGGCGCCCGCGACTTCATGGTGGAACACCTCGACCGGAATGCCCAGTTGCTCCAGCACCAGCACCATCTCGGCACGCATGTCGTGCGTGCTGTCCACCGGCGGCACCGGGAAGTAGCCGCCCTTGGTGGTGGGACGGTGGCCGCGGTTGCCGCCTTCGAGCTTGGCGCCGCTGTTCCAGGGAGCCTCGTATTCCTCGATCTCGAAGAACACCTTGCCGGGCTCGTTACTCCAGCGCACGCCGTCGAAGATGAAGAATTCGGGCTCGGGGCCGAAGTAGGCGGTGTCGCCCAGGCCGGAGGCCTTCAGGTAGGCCTCGGCGCGCTTGGCGATGGAACGCGGGTCGCGGTCGTAGGCCTTGCCGTCGCCCGGCTCCACCACGTCGCACTGCAGGAACAGCGTGGTTTCCTCGAAGAACGGGTCGATGTTGGCGGTGCTGGGATCGGGCATGAGCTGCATGTCCGAGGCTTCGATGCCCTTCCAGCCGGCAACGGAGGAACCGTCGAACGCATGGCCGGAGGTGAACTTGTCTTCGTCGAAATGCGAAACCGGCACGGTCACGTGCTGTTCCTTGCCACGGGTGTCCGTGAAGCGGAAGTCCACGAACTTGACCTCGTTCTCCTTCACCATCTTCATCACGTCTGCAACGGTCTTGGCCATCAGGGTTCTCCAGGAATAGAAGTGCTCATCAAAAATGACGAGGCAGAAAAAGCAGATTGCATGCCAGCACCGCCACCCCTGCCCGGCGGTAAAACCGCGCAGGTCTTTGACGCAAGCTCGGCGACAACGCACCAATAGAGTGCCGGATTCTAGATGGCAGCCGCCATCACAAATGCCGCACCATTTCAGGGCCTATGGTCGCACCAAAATCGTGCAGTCCTGTGCGTAGCGCATGCCAGGCTGCCGGCACCTTGTCTGCATCGCCCTTGACGCCCAGCTCCACGTGGCGTCCGTGCACCGGATGGTCCACGCTGGGCAGGCTGAAGACCTTGATGCCGGGATGCTCGGCCTCGATGCGCTCCATCAGCGGAGTGAGGGCGCCTTCCATCGCGCCGTAGAGCACGACGGAATGCTCCGTCTGCGGCCGGCGGTTGAACCACCGGGCGCAGTAGCGCTCCAGCACCCACTCCACCATGGGCCAGGCCATCACCGGAAAGCCCGGGACGAAATGCACCATGCCGCCGCCCGGTCCGTCGCAGGAGAAGCCGGGAATCTTGTTGTACGGGTTGGGGATGATGCGTGCGCCCTGCGGGAACACGCCCATGTTGAGCCGGTGCAGGTTGTCCGGCCGCTCGGGCTCGAAGGCCGTGCCCTGCTCGCGCGCCACGTCCTGCATGCGCTCGCGGATCAGGGCCTGCGCCTCGGGGTGCGGCGCCAGCGGCAGCTCCAGCGCGGCGGCAGCGCATTGGCGGGTATGGTCGTCGGGCGTGGCGCCGATGCCGCCGCAGCTGAAGACGATGTCCGGGGAGGCGAACGCCTTGCGCAGCGCGGCGGTGATGCGGGGCCGGTCGTCTCCCACATAGTCCGCATAGGCCAGCCCCAGGCCCCGGGCCGCCAGGAGCTCGATGACCTTGGGCAGATGCTTGTCGGCACGCTTGCCGGAGAGGATCTCGTCGCCGACGATGATGAGACCGAAGGAAGGCGTCATGGTGAGGGATTGTCGAGCAGGGGCGGCGCCTGCGCATCCGCAGGAGCGGGAAGGGGCTCTCCGCGCTCCTGCCGCAGCCGCTGCAGGGCAGCCAGGCAGAAATGGGTGAACCAGAGGGAGGAAAAGGCGAACACCAGGGTGTAGATCCAGATGGCGATCGGCACCAGCACGAAGAACGCCGCGGCGAACACCACGCCCGAGGCCCACACGATGCCTGGCGCAGCACCCAGGAAGCCGCTGAGCACGCCGATCAGCAGAAGGCTCCACTGGTGGCGCTTGAACAGCGTCTGGCGCTCTTCCTTGCTGGCATGCTCTGCCAGCGCATCGAAAGCCATCACCCGGTAGGTGAGCCACCCCCAGATCAACGGCGGCAGGATGAGCACGAGCGGCGGCACCAGCCACAGCGGCACGGACACGGCCAGCGCCACCAGAGCCGCGAGGGTGGAGCCCAGCGACCACAAGACGCTGACGAGAAAGGAGCCGCCCCGCTTGCGCTCCAGGCCAGGGAAACGCCGCTGCGCAACCAGCGTCACCACAGCCGGCGCCATCAGCAGGGCCACCGCCAGTACGCAGACGATGACGATGAGCGGCGTGGCCGCGAGCACCACGAGCACCGGTGCCAAGACGCCCGGCAGGTCACCGGCGCCGAATCCACGCAGCCAGCCCCACAGCATGCCGAGCCAGTCCGCATTCTCGAGCGCGCCCTGCACCCAGGCCACCGCCGGCGCCCAAAGAAATAGCCGCACGCGGCGGCCACGACGGCGATGAGCAGCAGCGGCAGCAGCGACAGCGCCACGACGCGCGGGACCAGGCAATATCCTGCCGCGCGCCAAAAGGAATCAAGAAGAGGTCCCATGCCGGCCAAGCATAGCGCCATTGCAGGCAACGCTCAGGCGCGCCCAGCCAGGCGCAGCAGCCCGCGCCACTGCTGCCTCCAGAACCCTCGGCCATAGTCCCGCAACCGTCCGTCCGGGCCCGGCCGTACCTGGTCGCTCACGCCCGTAGGCTCGTAGCGGCGGTCGAAATTCGCCGTGCCGAACAGCATGTCCCACCAGGGCAGCAGTACACCGAAGTTGCAGCCTGGCGGGACGCGGGCCTCCGCGGCAGGCACGCCTGCATCTCCGATCGCGTGGTGCAGCCGGTGAAAGCGCGGGCTGACCCACAGGCGGTCGCCCAGCGCACCGAATCCCAGCCGCAGGTTGGCATGGTGCAGGTTCTCGCTGAGCTGCGTGAGCGCCACGATCGCGATGAACTGGCCCGGCGCCACGCCGATGGCTTGCGCCACGAAGACCAGGAGCGTGTCGCGCAGCAGGTCGTCCAGCAAATGGTTGCGGCTGTCGCTCCACATCGTCATCTGGCGCTGCGAGTGGTGCAGCGCATGCAGGCGCCACCACCAGTCCCAGCGGTGCTGGGCCCGGTGGATGGCATAGTCGGCGCAGTCGAACACCAGCAGGTACAGCAGCAGGCTCACCAGGGGCCTGTCGGTCACGCCAGGCCACAGTCCATCCAGCTGGAACGTGCTCAGCCCCTGGATGCGCAGCGCACCGAACAGGCCGTCCCACAGCGGCTCGACAGAGAAGAACAGGACCAGGCGAAACACCCCGAGGCGGTGGATGAGCGTGTACAGCACATCGGTACGGATGGCAGCTCGGTCCACCACCGGCTCCACCGGTCTCCAGCGCTCCAGGGGAGCGATGACCACCAGCATCACCGCCAATTGCAGCAGCCCGACCAGCAGCCAGCCCGTGGCGGCATAGGCATCCTCGAGCACGCCGGCCTGCCCCAGCGCGAACAGCACGGGCTGCACCACGGCCTCGAAAAGCCACTGCTGCGCGGCGTCAAAGAGTTGGGTCAGCCATGCCATGGTGTCTTACCGTTGCCGTATCCATTCAGCATAGCCGGGATGGTCGCGCAGGGTGCGAAAGCAAAACCCCCGCTCCTTCAATCCCTTGATGAGGGGCTCCAGCACAGCCGGCGCCCACGGATCCTTGCGCGACCAGATGCCCAGATGCGCCAGCAGGATGTCGCCATCGCGGATGGTGCGCAGCGCCTGCTCCAGCAGAGCGCGGTTGCTGTAGCGCTCGCTAGGCAGCTCGTCGCCCAGGAAGCCCGCGGGTGACCAGCCCACATGGGCATACCCGCACGCCTGGGCAGTAGCCAGCAGACGCTGCGAAGTCTTGCCGCCGGGCGCCCGGAAGAGGGGCAGCGGCTCCTTGCCCGTAATGTCCCGCAGCCTGCGGGCAGCCGCGTCGATCTGCGCGCAATACTGCGCTCCCGTGAGCGTGAACTCCTGTCCCGCCTGCGGCCCGGCAGAAGGACGCACGCGGAACGACGGCTTGCCATCCGAACCTTCATCGGCCCGCCAGTAGACATGGTCCAGCGTGTGGGATGCGAACTCATGTCCCTCGGCTGCCCGGCTTTTCCACCACGCGGCCCAGTGCCCATCCAGACTGCCGCCACCGGTCTGCGTGCGTTCACTGGCAGCGAAAAAGGTCACCTTCACCTGTTGGCGCTGCAGCACCTCTGCCACCAGGGGCGCGACTCCCATGTGGCCGGTGTCGAACGTCAGGTATACAGTGGAATCACAGGCATTTTCGGCTATAGCGCTTACAGGGAAAGCGCCAGCAGCTATCAATAATGCAGCAATACTAATCCGATGCCACCGTGTGCGCAGCGCCTGCAGGCCGCGCAGCACCTCAGCGCGCAGCATGCCGCAGCGTCCATACGCCGTGGGGCGATTTTCCGACGGGAATGGCACGGACCACCTTGCGCTCGCTGGTATCGATCACCAGCATTTTGCGCGCCCAGCGCGCACTGACATACAGGAAGCGCCCGTCCGCCGAGACATCCATGCAATCCGGGCCGCCCGGCGCGGGGAAGCTGTCCACCACGCGCCCGGCCCGCATGTCGATCTTGCTGATGGTGTTGGCTACCCGGTTGCTCACGTACAGGTGGATGCCATCGCCGGCTGCACGGAAGGCATGGGCGCCATTGCCGGTCTTGATGCGTTGCACGCTGCGCGGCACCTCCCCCGAGATGTCGAAGACTTCCACGCTGTCGCTGCCCGTGAGGCCGACGAACAGTTGCTTGCCGTCCGGGCTTCCATACACATCAGCCGGCATGGCGCCCGTCTTGGTCCGCCACCGGATCTTCTGGGTAGCAATGTCGATGGCGACCAGTTCATCGCTGTCCTGCATCGTCGAATACACCGTGCGGCTGCCGCTGTCTATCCACAGGTGGCTTGGCGTCTTGCTGGTGGGCACGCGCTGCACCAGCGTGAGATCCGTGCCGTCCCACCGGTAGAAATCCACATGGTTCAGCCGGTTCGCCGCCGTCACCAGCCATTTCATGTCAGGAGAGAAACGCAGGTGGTACGGATCGACGATACCCCGCAACGTGCGCTGCACCTGCGCCGTGCGCGGGTCGACGAAGGTGAGGCTGTCGCCAAGGGCATTCGCGACGATCAGCGATTTCTCGTCTGGAGTGAGATAGAGGTGGTGAGGCTCCTTGCCCGTGGGAATGCGCGCCGTTTCCGCCCAGGTGGCAGGGTCGATGACGCTGATGTCCGCCTGCAGGGAGTTGAGCACGAAAACCGGCGGCTCCGCATTCGCGTGCGCGCCCAGCGTCGCCACCGCGGCAATCCACGCGCCAACGATGTGCTTGTACATTCCCTTCATCACCCGGCCCCTTTCGGCACGACACGCCCGCGGAACCGGACGATCACTCGGCGCGACGACATGCACGCCAGCGACATCAACGCGAACACGGCATGCAGCGTTGACGCCCTTCTTGCGTATGGCGCATGCCTACTTCAAAAGCGCCAAATCTTCCTCATTCAGCCAGCGCCATTGCCCAGGCTGCAGATCCTCGGGCAGCGCCAGGCCGCCGATACGCGAGCGATGCAGTGCCTCCACCCGGTTGCCAACCGCGGCGACCATCCGCTTGACCTGGTGGTACTTGCCCCCGGTCAATGTCAGGTCCATCTGCCGCTCCCCTTTCAGCACGCAAGCTGCCGCACGCACGGGCAGGGGATCGTCGTCCAGCACCACGCCGCTCAACAGGCGTTCGACTTGAACGGCTTCCACGGCATGCTTGGTCGTCACCTCGTACACCTTGGGAACATACTTCTTGGGAGAACTCATCCGGTGGATGAACTGCCCATCATCGCTGAGCAGCACCAAGCCTGTCGTATCCTGGTCCAGCCGTCCCACCGCCTGCACGCCATTCACGGCGCCCTTGCCCGGCCGTTGGCGTAAGGGGGCTGGCAGCAAGGTATAGATGCTCGGATAGGCGGAAGGGCGTTGGGAACACTCCGTCCCGGCGGGCTTGTGCAGCATCAGGTAAGCCTTGGCGTGGTACGCCCAGTCCACGCCTTGAACACGCAACATCAACCCCTCTTCCTCGAACTCTGCAGCCGCATCCGTGCAAACCGCAGACTCTCTAGAGCCATTCTGATAAACAGCCACCAATCCCTGCTGGATCAACCCTGCGCAGACACGGCGAGTACCAAAACCCTGCGAATAGAGAATTTCCTGAATCTGCATGTTTTCCTTCCAAAGCAAAACGCCCCCCTGCACGTAGGTACAGGGGGGCGGTTTGGGCTGTAAGAGCCTGACGATGACCTACTTTCACACGGGAACCCGCACTATCATCGGCGCGAAGTCGTTTCACTGTCCTGTTCGGGATGGGAAGGAGTGGTACCAACTTGCTATGGTCATCAGGCATAACTTGGTGCTGCTGCGGCGCGATGCCACAGCGGCGAATTCATAGAGTCGACTCTTTAACTTGATTGCGTGCTTGGCATAACTAGTCATGAACTGCGCCTGTGGATGGGCAGTCAAAGTTATAGGGTCAAGCCGCACGGGCAATTAGTACTGGTTAGCTCAAGCGCTTGCACGCCTTCCACACCCAGCCTATCAACGTCGTGGTCTACAACGACCCTTCAGGGGGCTCGAGGCCCCGGCAGATCTCATCTTGAAACGAGTTTCCCGCTTAGATGCTTTCAGCGGTTATCTCTTCCACACTTAGCTACTCGGCGATGCCACTGGCGTGACAACCGATACACCAGAGGTGTGTCCACTCCGGTCCTCTCGTACTAGGAGCAGGCTTCCTCAAATCTGCAGCGCCCACGGAAGATAGGGACCAAACTGTCTCACGACGTTTTAAACCCAGCTCACGTACCTCTTTAAATGGCGAACAGCCATACCCTTGGGACCGACTACAGCCCCAGGATGAGATGAGCCGACATCGAGGTGCCAAACACCGCCGTCGATATGAACTCTTGGGCGGTATCAGCCTGTTATCCCCAGAGTACCTTTTATCCGTTGAGCGATGGCCCTTCCATACAGAACCACCGGATCACTATGTCCTGCTTTCGCATCTGCTCGACTTGTCAGTCTCGCAGTTAAGCACGCTTATGCCATTGCACTATCGTCACGATGTCCGACCGTAACTAGCGTACCTTCGAACTCCTCCGTTACACTTTGGGAGGAGACCGCCCCAGTCAAACTGCCTACCATGCACTGTCCCCGATCCAGCTAATGGACCTAGGTTAGAACCTCAAACGCACCAGGGTGGTATTTCAACGTTGGCTCCATGAGATCTAGCGACCTCACTTCAAAGCCTCCCACCTATCCTACACAGATCCGTTCAAAGTCCAATACAAAGCTACAGTAAAGGTTCATGGGGTCTTTCCGTCTTTCCGCGGGGAGATTGCATCATCACAAACATTTCAACTTCGCTGAGTCTCAGGAGGAGACAGTGTGGCCATCGTTACGCCATTCGTGCAGGTCGGAACTTACCCGACAAGGAATTTCGCTACCTTAGGACCGTTATAGTTACGGCCGCCGTTTACTGGGACTTCAATCAAGAGCTTGCACCCCATCATTTAATCTTCCAGCACCGGGCAGGCGTCACACCCTATACGTCCACTTTCGTGTTTGCAGAGTGCTGTGTTTTTATTAAACAGTCGCAGCCACCGATTTTTTGCAACCGCTTTGGGCTCCCTTTGTACAAGTTCACCTACTTGCGGCATACCTTCTCCCGAAGTTACGGTATCAATTTGCCGAGTTCCTTCTCCTGAGTTCTCTCAAGCGCCTTAGAATACTCATCTCGCGCACCAGTGTCGGTTTGCGGTACGGTCGTCAATAGCTGAAGCTTAGTGGCTTTTCCTGGAAGCAGGGTATCACTCACTTCGTGTGCAAGCACACTCGTTATCACCCCTCATCTCAGCCCGGCGGATTTGCCTACCGGGCACGACTACAGGCTTGAACCAACATATCCAACAGTTGGCTGAGCTAACCTTCTCCGTCCCCACATCGCACTATTGATCGGTACAGGAATATTGACCTGTTTCCCATCAGCTACGCATCTCTGCCTCGCCTTAGGGGCCGACTCACCCTACGCCGATGAACGTTGCGTAGGAAACCTTGCGCTTACGGCGAGCGGGCTTTTCACCCGCTTTAACGCTACTCATGTCAGCATTCGCACTTCTGATACCTCCAGCATCCATTACCAGACACCTTCACAGGCTTACAGAACGCTCTCCTACCACGCACAGTAAACTGTGCATCCGCAGCTTCGGTAACTGGCTTAGCCCCGTTACATCTTCCGCGCAGGACGACTCGATCAGTGAGCTATTACGCTTTCTTTAAATGATGGCTGCTTCTAAGCCAACATCCTGACTGTTTTAGCCTTCCCACTTCGTTTCCCACTTAGCCAATTTTAGGGACCTTAGCTGGCGGTCTGGGTTGTTTCCCTCTTGAGTCCGGACGTTAGCACCCGGTGCTCTGTCTCCCAAGCTGTACTCTGCAGTATTCGGAGTTTGCCTTGGTTTGGTAAGTCGCCATGACCCCCTAGCCAAAACAGTGCTCTACCCCCGCAGGTAATACTTGAGGCACTACCTAAATAGTTTTCGGAGAGAACCAGCTATTTCCAAGTTTGTTTAGCCTTTCACCCCTATCCACAGCTCATCCGCTAGTTTTGCAACACTAGTCGGTTCGGACCTCCAGTACCTGTTACGGCACCTTCATCCTGGCCATGGATAGATCACTTGGTTTCGGGTCTACACCCAGCGACTGAACGCCCTATTCGGACTCGATTTCTCTACGCCTCCCCTATTCGGTTAAGCTCGCCACTGAATGTAAGTCGCTGACCCATTATACAAAAGGTACGCCGTCACCCCTAAGGGCTCCGACTTTTTGTAAGCATGCGGTTTCAGGATCTATTTCACTCCCCTCCCGGGGTTCTTTTCGCCTTTCCCTCACGGTACTGGTTCACTATCGGTCGATGATGAGTATTTAGCCTTGGAGGATGGTCCCCCCATGTTCAGACAGGGTTTCTCGTGCCCCGCCCTACTTTTCTCTAGCTCAGTACCACACGTCTGTTTTCGCATACGGGGCTATCACCCACTATGGCCGGCCTTTCCATGCCGCTTTGCTAACAGTCGTGCTATCACTAGAAGGCTCCTCCGATTTCGCTCGCCACTACTTTCGGAATCTCGGTTGATGTCTTTTCCTCGAGCTACTGAGATGTTTCAGTTCACCCGGTTCGCCTCGCTGACCTATGTATTCAGTCAGCGATACCCTTGCGGGTAGGTTTCCCCATTCAGAAATCTCCGGATCAATGCTTATTTGCCAGCTCCCCGAAGCTTATCGCAGGCTATCACGTCTTTCGTCGCCTATCATCGCCAAGGCATCCACCACATGCTCTTAGTCACTTGACCCTATAACTTTGACCTCTCTTGCGAGAAGCCTCCATTTGAGTTCAAAGACTTGCGAGGTCTTTCACCTCGCGCGTTATGCCGTAATGTGAAT